>NZ_CAXBET010000001.1:0-1382763 GCF_963974835.1 uncultured Algoriphagus sp.
CTCTGGGGGGTCAATTTGCAGCGCCGATAGGGGGTCAATTTGATCGCTATATGCACTTTAGCTCCAATGCACTCAATCCACCTACAACGAAGTCAGTTTTCATAACAGCCTGAAGCGTATAAACCATACTTTGCCAAGAAAGCTGCGATTTTCCTCGTGTATAAAGCCCCGGCCATAGTAACTTTAGCTGCTCACTCTTAACTAGATTATCGATGGCATGTTTATCCAAAAAAGCCTTATTTGCCAACCAATTTCGGGTAACAATCATAGTCTCAGGCATTATTTGTTCCAAAAGTTTACGTCTCTCAGTATTAATCGCCATGTTTATATAGTTTAATTTACACGGCGATAATCACCGTAAAAACAAATTTATATAAATTCTTTGTTTATATAAATAAGAAATAACGGCGATAATCGCCGTTATAAAATCAAATGGTAAACCAAGAATTCAATTACAAATTCCTATTCAATACACTGATCACCAGTTTCTTTACCGTTTCCATCTCTTCAGGTTTGCTGGAAGCAATGAACAAGGTCAGGCTTGCCAATGCATCATTGCTGATTATAGAATGGCCTTCACTATTATGCAATAGATCATTTGACTGCAAAAAGAGAAGGAAGCAAGCTGCTGCAATCCGTTTGTTGCCATCGACGAATCCGTGATTTTTGACAATCAGATATAGAAGCGTAGCGGCTTTTTCTTCCAAGGTCGGATAGAAATCCTCGTCACCAAAACCTTTACTGATTTGTGCAATTGCACTTTCAAAGCTTCCGTCTTTTTCCTTTCCAAACACACCGGATTCAAAATCTGATTTCATTGACTGGATAACTTCTTTGTAGTCAACTAACCCTGGATAGTTTGCCTGTCTTTTATTTAACCCTTTCTTATCTAAGTTCTCATGATCATAATCATCGAGTAACTCCAATCCATTGGCAAAATGATTGAGCCAGTCCAAATTCTGATCGAGTGCCTTTTGTTCTATTGCCCGGCTTAGGATTCGGATTCCGTCTTTAAGGGTCTGGACTTCTTGTTGCTTCTGAGAAAGTCTCTGTTCATTTATTGCATAGCCTTGCACAAGGAAGTCTTTAAGCCGTTGGGTTGCCCATTGACGGAATTGTGTGCCTCTTTTGGAGTTAACCCGATAACCGACAGCGATTATTACATCTAGGTTATAATGTACTCTTTCTCTTTCAACTGATCTTTTGCCTTCCACTTGAACTGTTCGGAAATTCCGAACAGTTGAGTCTTTGTCCAGTTCTTCAGATTCGAAAATGTGTTTGATATGTTCACTGATGTTTGCTTTACTGGATTTAAAAAGCTCTACTAGCTGGCTGTTCGTCAACCAGGTAGTTTCATTCTCAAATCTTACCTCAATCTGAGTCTGCCCATTTTCTGCTTGGTATATTTCGATTTTATTTTCCATTGTTACTGTTCAATTTAAGTTTCATTTTTGGGTTTCAGTCTCTTCATTTAAAAAGAAGTCAGTCTAGATTCATTGAAGCTTCTCTCTTAGAGCCTTCATGTCAAAACTTATCTTCGTGTCCAAGATTTTGGCATAATGCTGCGTTTGTTTGATAGACTTATGTCCAAGCATTTTGGACACCGTTTCAATAGGAACTCCATTTCCCAAAGTGATAGTCGTGGCAAATGTATGTCTGGCGATGTGGAAGGTTAAGGGCTTATCAATCCCACACACATCAACGATCTCTTTGAGGTACGAATTCATTTTTTGGTTGCTCAATACTGGCAGGACATGCGATCCATCTTCACACAAGGGGTGGTCCTTATATTTCTCAACAAGCTTAAGTGCCTTTGGCAACAATGGAAGACGGGTGGGAGTATCAGTCTTTTGCCGATTGGTAAAGATCCACTTCTCTCCGTCGATTCCGATTACTATCTGAGATCTAGTTAGTCGCTTGACATCAATATATGCCAAGCCAGTATAACAACTAAATAGAAAAATGTCCCTGACATGCCGTAGTCGCTCCGTCGGAAATCTTTTTGCTTCAACAATAGCAATCTCCTCTGATGTTAGATAGACACGATGAACTTCCTTTTTCGCCATTTTAAAACGGATAAAAGGATCACGGTCTAGCCAGCCATTTTTAAGACAAATTAGAACGATCTTTTTGAAATTAGCCAAATACTTCATGGTGGTATTATGGCTGCAATTCTGAACAGTTTTAAGCCAAAAGGAATAGGAAGAGATAAATTCATAATCCAAGGCATGTATATCCATATCCTCCTTTTTATATTTCCATTTCATGAAGGCCTTGGTGTGGTCATAAGAGGTACGATACCTTTGCAAGGTGCCCGGAGCGAATTCTTTATCTAAAAGAGCTTCCACTTGTTCATTGTGCTCCTTGAAAATCTCCATGATCATCTTTTTCTTTTCAGACACTCCCAGCAGTATATTTTTGATTGCTTCTGCTGTGACCTCTTGATCCCGATCCAATAATTGCTTTTTGGCCTGTAAGGCTTTGTAATAAAGAGTGTCCAGATAGGAGTTAAGGGTCTTTCCTTCTTCAGAATTCCCAAAAGCCCTACCGGCAGACACATTCCATTTAGAAAGTTGCCATAATCTTTTGGTTGACAACTCCTTAGGAATTCCATCGACGGTAATTCGGAGATAGATGTACTTTTCTCCATTCTTGTTTTTTTTGGATTGCTTCAAAAAGAAGAGCAATCCGAAGCTTTTTTCTAACATAACGCACTGATTTAGGTTAATAAAACTCGAAAAACAGACTCTAATCCACAAGAGGTTTAAATATTGAACTAGTTGATATTCAAAGAATAATACAGATCTCAGTGCGTCTTTTTTTTCGAAGTAGGTGAACTACACGAATGACGCACTGGAATTACAGGCAATTGTGAAAACTTTGAGGGTTTGAATACAAAAAAGCCTGTAACACAACTCATTACAGGCCTTCGCATTTTCTGGAAAATCTTAACGTTTATAAACGTAAATATCTGAAAATCAATTATTTGCTAATATTTAAGGTAAAAACAAAAATAGGTTACAGATTTTTAAACCTGTAACCTATTGATATTCAATTCTTTACTAGTAGAGAGGAAGGGATTCGAACCCTCGATACCCTCACGAGTATACACGCTTTCCAAGCGTGCGCCTTCAGCCACTCGGCCACCTCTCTAGATTGTTTTCCAACCCAATATCCTGAATCGGAGTGCAAAGAAAATTATTATTAGTGCCCTTTCCAAATAATCCTGAAAAATACCCTGTGAAATAGCAATTATGCACTCATCTCTCCAGCTAACGGCACATTCAGCTTAGCAATAATCTCTGATCGCCGGGTTTCCTGACCTAGCAAAAACATCAACTTGGTCACTGCTGCTTCGGTAGTCATATCCGTACCACTGATAACGCCCACATTCAGAAGTTCCTTACTTGTCTCATATCTTCCTTGAATCACTCGCCCACCATTACACTGTGATACATTTAGAATTATAATCCCTTTCTTGATTGCTTTTTGAAGTGAATCCATAAACCATTCCTCGCTAGGGCTATTTCCTGATCCATAAGTTTCCAGTACTATAGCTTTCAATCCATCAATACCTAAGATGGAATCAATTACATTTTGTGTTATCCCAGGAAATAGTTTTAGAATAAGCACATTATTGTCCAGTGAATTTCTGTTCACCAGTTTCTTATGTGATTCCAGTGGCCGAATTGCCTGAGTATTGTAATCAATCACAATTCCCGATTCGGCGAGAGGAGGATAGTTTTCAGATTCAAAAGCATCAAAATGTACACTCTGCACTTTCTTGGAGCGATTTCCTCTTAAGAGAAGATGATTGAAGAATATACATACTTCAGGTACAATTGGCTCTCCATTGATCTTTGCTGTGGCAATCTCCAATGAGGTCATTAGATTTTCACGTGCATCTGATCTCATCGCTGAGATCGGTAGTTGGGCACCAGTAAAAATCACAGGTTTATTCAGTCCCTGAAGCATATAACTCAACATAGAAGCAGAATAGGCCATGGTGTCCGTTCCGTGAAGCACTACAAACCCATCATAACTATCATAATTCTCATAGATAATATAAGCCATATCCTTCCAGTGACTCATCGTGACATTGGAAGAATCAATAGGCTCAGGAAAGGAAATCACCGTAATGGCAATATCCATCGTATAGAGAATCGGGATCTTCTCCAATATCTGTCCAAAATTAAACGGAACCAAAGCTCCCGTCTCATCATAGGCCATCCCAAGTGTGCCACCGGTATATATGATAAGCACAGAAGAAGTCTTGCTCGTTCGAAGTGCAGTATTTAGTCGGACTATTTTATAATTCATGATGCAATCTCACTGAATAGGTTAAGGGCGTTTTGTTTCGTCTGTAATGCAACTTCTTCTTTGGAAAGATGAAGATAATCACCGATTTTCTCGGCAATTATAGGCAAATATGCCGGAGAGTTTCTTTTACCTCTGAAGGGTACCGGTGCAAGATATGGGGCATCCGTCTCCAAAACTATATGCGCTAGGTTAATTTCCGGGATTACCTTATCCAGCCCTCCATTTTTGAAGGTTGCTACTCCACCGATCCCTAGTAGAAATCCCATCTCTATAATTTCCCTAGCTTGGTCCAAATTTCCGTTGAAGCAATGGAAGATACCTTTTAATCTGCCATCGTGCTCTTCTTTTACGATGGCTATTGTCTCATCCATAGATTCCCTGCAGTGTAAGACTATTGGTAAATTTCTATCCTTTGCCCAACCAATCTGTATTTTTAGCGCTTCTTTCTGCTGCTCAAAAAATATCTTGTCCCAATATAAGTCCAGCCCAATTTCACCTACAGCACCGAATTGGCGCTTATCGAGCCAATTTGCCATAGTAGCCAATTGCTCTCTGAAATCCTCTTTGACATCGCAGGGATGCAGACCCATCATGGGAATGCATAAGCCTGGGTATTTCTCCTCGCAAGCAAGCATGGCATCGATCGTAGAAACATCGACATTAGGCATATAAACCCGCTCTATACCAGCATCTTTGATATCCTGTATTACCTGATCCCGATCAGAATCAAACTTGGTCGAATAAATATGGGCGTGCGTCTCTATGTAATTCATGGGTATATTCTGGATTTCCAAATTGTTTTGGAAGGCCAAAAATAGTAAAGAATAGTAAGTAGGGTAGTATTGAAATTATAAAAATCAAAAACCAATAAGTATAACCAACTGATTTTCACACCTGCCCTTTTGGCTATATTACTTAAAAATATTCCTTGTAAAATTATTTTCATTAATCCCAGACCTGTCCCCAAAAGTGGATTTGACAGAATTAAGCCTAATAAGGCCACGAAATACGCAGCCTGAAGTGCCAAAATTAATTTCCAATAAAAAGGCAAAGTCATCACTCCTCCCATCCATCTCTTTCTTTGGTCCAGCAAGTTAAATAACCCTGATTCTGGATTTGTAAACACCAGCATTCCAGGACTCACCTGATGAGCTATTTTAAAGCCTTGCCGAGAAATAGCTCTTGATATTTCCAAATCTTCTGTAAGACTAAAGGGCAAATTCTTGAATCCCCCGGACTTCTTATATGCCTCTTTGCTTATCACCATATTATTTCCCAGCCCGGTGGTCTTCATATTCAAATCCGTCGCTACTTTCACAAAGCCTAACGTCAGCCACCAATCGATCTCCTGAAACCTTCCAAATAAGCCTGAAGTTTTCACCTGGGTAATCCCTATTACCATCCCTGTGTTTCCACTGAATGAATTGATCCCTTCCCTAATCCAATTTGGGTTTACTTCACAGTCTGCGTCAGTGAAGAAATAATAATCACCTGTCGCTTTTTCACTTAAAAATGCCAATGCATTTGCTTTCCCATTATCATTATAGAATGCCGACTGCGAAGGTTGAATGGACAGTAAAGTACTATTAGAATTTCTACCACACCAATCGGTCAATATCTCCATTGTTCGGTCCGTACTCTGATCATCAACAAATAAAAACTGGATTCGGTCGGATGGATAATCGAGTTTCCCCAAGGATTCTAAAAGATCTGGAAGATCCTTTTCTTCATTTCGTGCTGCCACTAGAATGGATACGTGTGGGGTTTTCAGTTCATTTTTTACAGCATGGTCCTTCCAGAAAAAGTGAATTCTAACAATCGCTACGACAAACTGGATGAGGATTAAGCCTAGTATTCCGATAAAAAACCAACTGATCATAGCAACCCAGTTTTCCAGCCATTTTCAAGTATGAAGTCTAAGTATTGAGGTAAAATTTTCTTTAAGACCTCTTTTGTCTTTAGCTGATCATGAAATACCACAATCGATCCTGGTCTGGTATGCTTGATAGATTTTTTTAAAATCAATTCAGACTTTAACCTTTGATCATAATCCCCAGACAGCATATCCCACATTACTATCTGGTGAAATTTGGAAACCTCTAGCGCCTGACTTTGATTGATCATTCCATAGGGCGGCCTGAATAATTTTGTCTTTACTCCTAACTGATCTTCGAGTATTTTATCACATAACTCAATATTATCCAGATAAAGGTGCTTTTTGGTTTTCCACCCATTCAGATGATTAAATGTGTGATTTCCTATTTTATGGTTTTGACTGATAATCTCTTTTGCAAGAATCGGATTCTTACGAACGTTATCGCCAACCACAAAAAATGTAGCTTTCTGCCTCCTTTTACCTAATTGTTCCAAAACGTATTCCGTAACTCCAGGCACAGGTCCATCATCAAAAGTCAGGTAAACTGTATTTTCTTCTGAATCTTTTCTCCAAAGTCGAGTTGGGAAAAGCTGCTGAACTAAAGCAGGGACGGTGTGCCAAACCATACTATTGAAACTTTAAACTCAGCAAAGTCAGATCATCCCGCAATTGGGCATTTTTAGAAAAGTCCCTGATTTTCTTTAAAAACTTCCTATGAAAATCGTCCGGATCCAAGCCTTTATTTTTGTCTGCAAACTTCTCAAAACGTTCCTCACCATACTCCTCTTCAAATGGATTCATGGCTTCCGTCAATCCATCTGTATAAAGATGTAGCGAAAAATCATGAAGGTTCTCACGCTTTCCTATTTCCAGAAAAGGTAATTCATCAAATGCTCCTAAAATCGTAGTACCTGCATGCAAACTCTCACAATTGTCTGTTTCCTCTCGGCAAAGTAAAGGCGGATTATGCCCGGCATTGACATACGTTAGCTCCCGGGTTTTAAAATTAAAGTGTCCCAGAAAAAAGGTAATGAAGCGTTCTCCATGGGTATTTTCGAATAGGGTATAATTCAGCTGCTTTACGACCATTTCCAGATCTGCGTCGCTGCGCAATAATGTGCGGAGCGCTGCCTGAAAATTGGACATCAGCAAAGCTGCGGAAATCCCTTTGCCGGAAACATCCGCTATGCAAAAGTAAACTTCATCTTTGGACTTGCGGATCAGGTCATAGTAGTCTCCACCCACCATACTATGAGGCAGGTAAGTCACCTTTGCCTTCAGCTCCTTATCTATTGGAAGTTCTGCCGGAAAAAGCATCTGCTGTACCTGAGAAGCAATAGTGACCTCCCTGTTTAAAATTTCCTGCTCCAATTGCTTTCGTGCAAATCGCTTATTCTCCAATGCCACCACCAAGATATTGGTCAATGCCTGCGTGAAGTTTAAGTCCAATTCCATGCTTTGGTCCTTTCTCCGAAGAAAAAGAATTGCCAGCATTTTATCTTTGTGATATACCGGCAGGTAAGTCTCTAATTCCTCAAAGGAATATTCCTCTTCCAATTCCATCCTCAATTCTCCGGTGGTTTTTTCGTCCAGAACCTGATCGGCAGAAATGAGCACAGGTACATTACCCTTTACACCATGAGAAATCTTATTTTCAAATGCACCTTCCTTTGCCACATAGAGTATTAATGCTTTAATATTCAAGTGAACCAAACAGGTGAATTTGAAAATATTCAGCAAAACTGCTTCAGATTGATTTTCATTAATCGCTTGGGTAATCTCAAGCAGAGATTTAAGCTGCAGTTCTTTTCGTTGAAATTTGTGTATTTCTGTGGTCAATTCTAAAGTGTATTATGTGCCATCAAACCATTTTTTGTCGCCAAAAAATATAATTTCTTGCCTTCCTTCAAAACATCAACTTCTCCGAATCTTTCTGTATCCGGATCATCCAGGCACTTGATATAACCCTGGGAGTAAAGAGATTGCAAGGTGGACAATAGCGATTTCTCCTCCCAATTTAAGGTTTCCAAAAGATAGCTGTAAGGCTGGACGAAATAAAGCTCGTCCATCAAGTCAAATTCCTGATCGTTCATGTTCCAATTTTCAGATTCTAAATTAACACTTCTCTAGTTCTCCCTACCTTTCCACATGAATTTTCCTCTCACAGCTCCTATTCCTGTCTGCAATACATAGATCGGATGAACAAAAGAAGTTTTCAAAATTGACAAAATTGTAGGCTTCCTGCCAATACTTTCCAACACCTTCCCCAAGCTTAGCTTTTCAGCACTCACCTTCATCAACCAAACCAACCCAAATACCAACATACCCTTTTTACCAAAAGGAATTAGAAATAGACTTCCTAGCCAAACCAATTGTGAACCAAATGCTAGAATCGCCGACAGCGCATGTAAAACAGAGAAGTGTGCCCTCCATTTGCTTGCCCAACGCACGCGCTGATTAATCAGGGCATGCCAACTGACTTCAGGTTTAGTGGTTACTAGCACCTCAGATGAGGAGAAATTAAAGCAAGATTCTTCTCCATAGGTTATATGTATTTTCTTTAGCAGAAATTCATCATCACCCGATTTGATTTCCCGATTTCCTTCATATCCATTCACTTGCAAAAAAGCTTCTTTTCTGTAAGCCAGATTTGCACCACTGCACATTAAAGGCCTTTTTATTGCAAAAGAATAATTGGTCGTCAACAAAATGCTCGCCCAATCAATAGACTGAAAAACATGAAGAAACTTATCAGTTCCTTGCACCATAACTGCCCCAGCTACTAATTGCACCGCAGGATTTTGAAATGGAGTTACCATCTTTTCAATCCATAATTCAGGAAAACTACAATCAGCATCGGTACAAATAATAATCTCCCCGGAAGCAGCATTCACACCATATTCTAACGCACTCTTTTTTCCTTTATTCAGACTCCGAAGAATTTTAACCTCAAGTTTATCTTTTAGATGCTTTCTCAGCAAATCAACTGAGTTATCATCGGAGTGATCATCAACCAGTAAAATCTCAAGATTTTTGTAGCTAATTTTCAAAAGATTAGAAACCAGATCAGGAATATTCGCTGCCTCATTTCTAAAAGGAACAATAAGCGTGACGGATCGAAGCAAAGGATTTTCCACATCAAAGTTATGCCGCTCACTCCAAAATCTGCTCATCCACCAAAGCAAGGCGAAGTAACTCAGAGACCAGATTAGGTAAAAACTTAGCATGTTTTGGGCTAACTTGCGGGGGTGAGCAAAGAACAAGAAAAAGCATCAAAGGAAAAAATCATTTTAGGTATAGACCCGGGAACGAACGTGATGGGTTATGGGGTGATTTTGACAGAAGGCAAAAAGTACAAACTTTTACAATACGGCGTAATTCATCTCAAAAAGTATGAAACGCATGAATTGAAACTCAAGAAGATTTTTGAACGAATCACAGGCATCATAGAGGAATTCTTACCAGACAGCGTGGCCTTAGAAGCTCCATTTTTTGGAGTAAATGTGCAATCCATGTTGAAGCTTGGTCGGGCCCAGGGAGTTGCCATGGCGGCAGCTTTGGCTAGAGACATTCCTATCACCGAGTATTCCCCTAAAAAAGTAAAGCAGTCTGTAACAGGAAATGGAAATGCTTCTAAAGAACAAGTAGCTGCAATGCTTCAGACACTTTTTTCTATTACAGAACTACCTAAAATGCTGGATGCGACTGATGCTTTGGCTGTGGCACTTTGTCACCATTTCCATGAGGGAAGAATACAGACTAAGGGAAGAAATGCTGGCTGGAAGTCATTTATTGAAGAAAATCCGGATCGCCTGAAAACATAAAAAAATCCGGTTACTTACCGGATTTTTTTATGTTTTGCTTAATGATCAGGATGATTAGAAATCATACCCAATTGATAACTTCAAGACATTATTTTTGACATCTTGGTTGTAATAATTTGCACTCTGTAATCCAATATCATAACTAACTTGTGCATTTAGACCAAGTGGTAACTTAGCACCAACACCTACAACTCCAGCTATATCATAGCCCTTGATCGGCTCAGTGGTCGTTTCTGTACTTCCATCTACATATTCGAGCTTTCTGGAAACCAATACTGAACCTTGCGGCCCTGCGAAAACATTTAAAAAAGGCAGAAAATTGACCCTAAGCAAAACGGGTAAATCGACATAATTCAATCTCTCATTCTTCACAGCTGGAGAACCTGTTGCTCCAACTCGTTCATGTCCTTTTTGAGAATATTGCAGCCCAGGTTCAATGGAAATTAAGCCCAAATCTTTTCTAAAGTATGCACCTACATGAAATCCTGCTCTAGGATCCGATTCGAAATCAGTGAAATTAGCGCTATTTAAGCCTGCTCTTACGCCAAATTGCGCATTTGCTGTGCTGAAGAGTCCTAGGACAAAGAATAAAACCAAAAGCTTTTTCATAAAATATTAATTTGTGGATAGAATATAATCAGAGAATAGAGTGAATTAAGGATTAAAAGCTAAGATATTTTCAATTTTGAAGCAGGTCTTACTACGCTTCTTTTTAAATTAACTGTAGAATATCAAGAGACGTAAATATTCTTCCTACGTCAAAATCACTTTTTAGTAACGAACTAATGGAAAATTTCTTAAGCCTCTTTAGCAAATTCCCTACCACAAGTGACGAAGCAAAAGCAGCTTTTGCAAGACATTTGGAAGAATTTGAAGTTGAAAAGGGCTTTTTGCTTGAAAAAGAAGGTCATGTAAGCAAGTACTTATATTTTGTGGCAGTGGGCTCGGCGAGGAGTTATTACATCCGGGACAACCGTGATATTACTGTTTCTTTTACCCTGGATGAGGAATTTGTCACCGCCATGCATTCTTTCATCACCCGAAAACCCTCTTATGAAAATATCGAAACGATGGAGAAAAGCAGGGTTTTCAAAATTTCTTACGAAAATCTTCAAACATGCTTTCTAGAATTCCCAGAACTCGAGCGTGCTTACAGAATGATTTTGGAGCAATATTATATTGTCCTAGAAGAGCAACAGATCTTTACCAAATTTAAGACAGCCAGGGAAAGATATCTTGAACTGATGCAATACCGACCAAAGGTAATCCATAAGGCATCTGTCGGTCAAATCGCCTCTTTTCTGGACATGACTATAGAGACCTTGAGCAGGATCAGAGCTAAAATCTAAGAATGCAGCTGCGTCGAAATTTTAAATTTAATATTATGGATCAACTTCCGCTTCCCTTAAATTGGTCTTCCTTATATGCGAATAGCACATTGAACGTAGTTAACGAGCCATAACATCTGGTAATGTACTGCTGTAAATTAATGCGGTCTTCGTCATCCAACTTGGGATGATTGTTGATATTCTGCTCCAGCACTCGAAGCTTCTCCCGCACCATTACAATCTTATGGAAAAAAGTCGACATCGGTATCTCCTTCGCTTGCAAGGCGCTATCATTAGGTTCGAAAATCACCATACCTCCCATCCATTTTCCTCCTAGCGGTACAATCGGGGCACGTTCAGATGTCTGGATCAACGCTTCTCGAATTGCCCTTTCCACGTCCTTCATCGTAAGCATGGGAAAATCAGGAACCTTGGCTTCCTCCACGGTAAATCCTTCGTAATCCCTCGCTAGAGTTTTGACTTCTTCTGTGCTGTAAAAGTAAATTGTGTAATACGTATCATCTGCGGAGAGGATCATTCCTGTACCGAACTTCGGATGAATTATTTTGCTCCCGGGAGCCAGTTCACTTGCTGATGCCATTTGTTCACAAAGATTTGAAGAACCAAAATAGGAAATTTTCATACAAAGGAATAAGCCTAGCAGTCCAAGAAAGCAGAAAAGGAAGGCCTAACGCCTCCCTTTTCTTATTAATTTTTCAGATCATTTATTTTCTTTGACCACGTTTGGGCTAGATACCATTCATTGATCATATAATCACTTTTTTCTTCATCATATAATTCGATTGAGAATGGTCTTCTATGCTCATCGTATTGATCCAACACCAAGCTGACTTTATTGATGATCTGTCTCCTATCCTTTCCTTCTTTCAATTCTCGGAAGTCCCGGATAGGGCGACAAAGACGGACATGGTTTAAATCTATTTTCTGAATATGTAAATCATTTTCAAACGAATTCATAAATAGCAATCGATTGTTTGACTGATCCAAACCTATACAATATGCCTCTCTCCAAGTCTCAAAATCACTTGATTTCAAGTGATCTGCCTGTGCTATTGACTTGAGTTTTTCCTTTAGAAGATTGCCTTTACTCTTTTGCTTAAAATGGCTAATTATTAATGGCAAGCAGACCATTCCTACCAGAGCCACTGATAGGATTATCATTGTTAGTTCATTCATTATTTTTGTATGGATAATATGGAATATCAATCCTAGCTGACCTTTGAAGTCAGAAGGATTTTTGCAATTTCAACTGTAGTTGCGATCCGTTTTACCAGAAATAATGAAAGGGGAAAATTATTTTTGTAGCAGTAAACGCACCTATAACTGGTGCATTTGAAAAAATCTGACTGACTAGGTAATCCTTTGAAAATACTAACTGTGGCTTGAAAATAGCTGAAAAAAGAACAGGCCAATGCCCAGTTTCACTAAGCCAATTCTTATCGGCTTCACGGCTAACTACTCTATTCCAATCCGGATTGACACAGTGTTGAAAATCAGAAAAGCTAGTGCCACGATTGGTAATACTATGGTAATTCTGATGGCTTAATTCTTTGGCAAATACCCTCGTTCCCAACCCCGTAGATGGCAGGACCACCCAAAGCAGTACATAATAAAAAAGGTATATAAGTGAATTAAGTTTTTTCATCCCAGAGACCTAAGCTCAATCATTTCCAAGAAAATGCAGCACAAAAATAAATGAAAAGTAAACCCAATAGGTTCATTTTCGCAAACAATTTCACCTCTGAGATCACCAACAAATTCATCTTGCAATGAAAAAAGGCAGTTAGCAGAGTCCAAATTACGCTCGGCCAACTGCAAAAAATCAATTCATTGCTACAGCTGATGTTTTTGATTTAACAGCACCGCTATTTGGCTCTTCCTCTATTTTCTTGGACTTGATTTTCCATGCTATCAAAA
Organism: uncultured Algoriphagus sp.; assembly: GCF_963974835.1. Taxonomy (GTDB): domain Bacteria; phylum Bacteroidota; class Bacteroidia; order Cytophagales; family Cyclobacteriaceae; genus Algoriphagus. The sequence continues at coordinate 13,287 of NZ_CAXBET010000001.1, forward strand.
TTGTTGTTACTGACGTCACCAACCAAAACGCATCAATTAAAAAGATATCAGAATAGTCATTTGTTATAGTCACCCAGATCCAATTTCCAGTCACAAATCCATTTGCAATCGGTATAAGCAGGCCGATCAATCCACCCGAAAGAAGCGTGTATTTATTTGTAATTGTGTTATTTCTAAGGAAGGTGAATAACAAGGTAAATGCGAGCCAAGACCAGAAATAGGTTTGGAAAATAAACTCCATTCTATCTGCATCAGCATCCTGTAGCCCTAATTTTACCGCCAAAAAAGTGAAAGCAGTCACTGGATACATACTCAGGCAGCCTGCCAAATAAAACCAAACCAGCCAAGCATTAAACTTTCTCTTTGCTGGAGAAACATGTTTTTTGTCCCGGGCGACCAGCCAGATCATCACTCCGGAAATAATCACAAAGCAAGTCAGAATTCCCAATCCAAAATAAATAAGCTTGACAGCTATCCCTCCATAGTCTCCAAAGTGAAGCCGGACAATCACCGCTCTAGCTCCATCCAGATAGGACACACCTTCCATTGGACTTTTCTCCTGCACTATTTCGCCAGTGGAAACCTTATAAATCACATTCCCCAAACTGGCAAATTTGCTTTCAAAAGTGGATTTTCCCTCAAAAAGCACATGCATGTTTTCATCTCCAAAATTGAAGATGGTGGCTCGATTCATCACAAACTCCGGCCATTTTTGCTTGGCCAGATCACGAAATTTATTAATGGAAAAATCCGTGTTCAAGGGATTCCCAGCGGCTTCAAATTTTGGTGGATTAAATCCAAAATCATCGTAAGCTTTCTCCTGATCACCACTATAGGCATACGAAATAATGGCCGGAGACATGATCGTCAACCCGATTATTATGTATACTCCCGTCAGTGCAAACATAAACTGATAAGGTAAACCCAAAATTCCAAGAGCCGTATGGGCATCTGTCCAAAGATTCTTGATGCTGTTGTTTGGTCGGAAAACATAGAAGTTGCTGATGATCTTTTTCCAATGGACAATAACTCCTGTGATCACTGCAAAAAGAAAAAAGAAGGCAACCAAACCTGCCAGCAAATAGCCGGATCGCCCAAAGAAATTTAGCTGAGCGAAAAAGTGAAGCCTATATAAAAACTCACCAAGGGAATAAGAACTTTGGTAATCATAGGTTTTAAAATCCTGCGTATTTAAATAAATGAAATTTCCACGACGTCCTCTTCTTTCTCCCTCCTTTGCTTGCTCATCTACTGGCGGAGTCACCGTGACAGATAATCGCTGCTCATCGTAGTATTGGTTGAAAGCGATCGTACTTCCCAATAGCGGTTTGTCTTTCCCCAGCGTATCCATTACCTGATCGAAGTCCATTTCTCCGAGCATCCAACCTTGAGCCAGTGGCTCATTACGTTCCCAACTCACGATTTCATCCCGGAAGAAAGAGAAGGAACCCGCAAAGAAAATCACGTACAAAGCCACACTTATAATGATTCCGGAAATGGTGTGGGTATGGAATAGAATATTGTAAATCCTGTTACTCATAGAGTTGAACTATAGGGAAGGTATAGGTTGATTGAGGTAGACAATTGCTGAAAAGAAAAGTGTGAGCAGAAGGTAAATCCCCCAGATTTTCCAGCCGCTTTTGGCGATGAAGGCGACGATCATCAGACCTACCCAAACCAAAAATCCTCCAAATACTAAGGTGAATAGCACAGAGACTTTCTCGAAGTAGAATGAAAGCGCAAGAAAGAATGAAACGGTAACCAGATATCCACCGACGAAACCAGCAGTGATTCGACCAAATCGATGAAGAAAAGTAGGTGTTAAGTATTTTTTGTTAGCAGGCATTATCAAAGAATTTCAATTAGAAAGAGGAAAGCTATTCCAACTATTACCCAGTATAGTTTTACTGTGCGAAGCGGTGAGATCAAGACTACTAGACTTCCGATAAGCATGAGGATGCATAGAAAAGCGAAGATTCCGGAACCTACTCCGAATTGAATGACGGAAAGTGATAGAGCGATTCCCAAGAGAATTGCCCCAAAGATTTTAGCAGGTTCTTCATTTTCGCCAAACCAACTGGACAACTTTTCAGCTCTGTGTAGTTCCGCTTTTTTGGAAGTTTGATAAAAGAACTCGAAGCCTAACCAGGTGAGTAAAATGCTTAATGTGATCATGAATTGGTTTTAATTAACAATAGGATGGATTAAAAAAGGGCATCAAAGAAACCTTGCAAGGTTGGTCTCTTTGATGCAAAAAATGTGAGTTGGAAAAAGAAAGCTCATAGTTCAAAAAGCAGATTTAAAAGTGACCCAATCAATACCTATTTAATTAATCTCAATCGCCTGAGTAGCACATCTCCAGATAGCCTGCAGACCGGAAGGATCATTTTCAGGAAGCTTTTCGGTATGAGTGGCTTCAGCGAAATACAGACCATGTGCATTTAGTTTAGCACTTGCTTTCCCCCTTTTTCCTGTTTTCAATTCCTGCGAAACAGCATTAGGGCCGAGGATAGCTATATCCCCCTCTGGTAAGGCTTTCCCCTTGTACAACACTTTTAAGTCGGTGGATTTAACATTCCTTACCAAAGCCAAATCAGTCTCTGGAAGTGATGGTGCTTTTCCTTTTCCTACCCAAATCTGTGCATAGGCATTGAACTGATATGCGGTTTTGCTATCACCAGGATCTGCGGTATGGGAAATCTGCATTCTGTACTCCCCTTCTTCCTCCGGCGTAAAACTTCCTTCGAAAAACTCCTCCGTGGCAGTAGGGTCAAGCTTGGTTTTCTTTCCCGAAGGGCTGATCAACCAAAGTTCAAACTCCTTCACATCCGAATACCATTTTGCCACAGGCTCGATGGCATTTTCGTGATAGTCGGCGTAGTAAACTTTATAAGGATGTTCCTTACCTATTTCGCTTTTGGATGAAGTGTGGATCCAAAGTGCGTGTGCCTTTACTCCGATGACAAGCATAAAAAGCATCATCGTTAGGCAAAGTGATTTTAATTTCGGTGTATTCATTTTTTAAGGTTTTAAAACCGCTGAGATCACAGAGTTCTCAAGGGTTAATTCTATGTTTATGATTTTCCTACTTCCCCAGAAGCTGGCAATACATTTATTACCCATGCGATCATCTACATCTTCCGGATTAATTCCAGTAAGTGAAGCTGTGCATTGGCTTCAATAACATTTGCTTTCAGTCGATAAAATTCTTCTTCCAGCAGTGTAAACTGTACGTCGGGATGGTAGGTCTCTATCACTACCCGGTCCAGTCCATCGAAAAAGGGATACTTTTCAAATTCAAACTCCATCAGCTCCATGTATCTGCAAAAAGCATTGAAATTGAACTCGTCAAAGCTGATCATCGCCTGCTTGTACATTAGTCCCATCCGGTCACAATCGGAGCATTTGGTGAAAACAAAATCTTCGTTTTGATAGATAATTTCTGTTCTGCAAACTGACATAAGCGTTTGGTTTGAATGAAAATAAAATGGTGCCTGGGATAAAAGCGTGGTTGGTTTAGTTTCCGAATGGAGCTGATTTCCCAGGACTTAATTTTTCTGGTTTTACTCTGCTACATCTAGTTTGCTGATCGCTGTGATCACTCCACCTTCGACTTTCAAACCTTGTTTGGCAGTGGCCGTATTGGCGTTGAATTCATAAACCCAGCTTCCCGTTTCAGTAGTAATGCCGAGGTATGCAAGTCCATTTTTGGCAGAATAATTATTGATGGTTACGCTCACGATTTCGGATTCCGAAGGAGCACCAGTCACCCAGGTAAAAGTTTTGTCATAGACATCAGCCACACCAAAGCGATTTCCGGTGGTGTAAGCACCCTTTTCTTTATTCATCGTGACGACGAATTTCCCATTGCCAGCATAAGTTTTTGCGGTGATGTAATAGCCATCAGCAAGCTCCTCCACATTGAAATAATAGGACTGGTCAAACTCCAGTTGCCCAGCTTTGATTCTAGTGAAAGCAGAAGGAAGAGTGGAAGTCATTGCTCCATTCGAAGTAGCTACTGAGCCTGAAAAAGCATAGGTATCACCCAATTCGTCGACCTCAAGACCTGAAAGAAAATATCTGCCGATAAAGCTGGTGCGGTCATCTTTAATCACCTTATTCAATTCCATGCTTGGGTAATCAAATACGGCGATCCAAGCACTGTCTGGGAAATTGGTCCCAAAACTGTCATTGCAACAGGCTTTCATACTGAAATAAGGCGCAAAAAGCTTATCTCCCACCTGAGTCACCCAAGTAAAAAATGCCCGCTCCCCGTTGTTTGCAATTTCCTCCTGATTCCATTTGCCATCGGCAACAATCTGTAGCTGATCCGCATCCAATCTATACCAGGAACCCACCGGATCGGTAGCACTTCTTGATATTTTAGCCATCACGATGTCATCGTTCATCGCACCAAAAGCCTGAACAGTCTCCGACTGGAAATCTGACAATTTCTCTAATGAACCTTCCCCATTCAATTCGTACGTCGTCACAGCCCCCGGATTTCCCTGACCGTAAAGCATACTGAAAAACTTGTTTTTGTGGGTCACATAGTAACGATACGTCCCATCCTGCTCGACGCCATTGCCCACCGTACTTACAGTTCCTTCGGTCAGGCTTTCGGCCGTTAATAAATAATCCGCCACCCCATCGGAGGCAAGGGGAGTAGAAGCGATAATGAATCTGCTTTCCCCAGAAGGCGCTACCGGTCCTGGTTCTGGATCGTCTGAGTCGCAGCTGGAAAATCCTATTATGAGGGCTGCCGCAAAAGCATAGAAATAGTTAAAGTTGGTTTTCATAAGATTTGTAATTGTGTTTTAATGATTCCCGAGGTTTTCAGGAAAAAGAATTGTGAAAGAATTAATAAATGAAGTATCTGATCTTGCCTGAGAAGCCCCGTCCTGGTTTCTGCAAGCTGAAGTTGTCATAAAGTTTGCTGTCGAAAATATTCCTGCACTCAGCGATCAGCTGAAGTCTGCCTTTCAGCCCTGTCGTATAAGTGAGGTTCATATCGTGGGAAAGCTGTTGCGGCACGTCAAACTTCTCGCTGCCCAAGCTTGGCCAGTAGAGATAAAAAGCATGGACATAAAGTAGATTGTATCCGAAGTTGAGGTCATTGCCCTTTCCAAATGCATCCTGCCACATCACACTGACATCACCATTCCCAAAGAGGTAAGGCATGTTGGGTACTCTATCCCGATAGACAACACTCGGAATAGTCTGTCCCTCTTCGAATTCGGTATTGTTGCGGAGATTTTGGTACGTGATATTTGCGCCAGCTGAGAGCATAGACTTATATGTCCATCGCACTTCTCCCTCTATGCCGATATTCGTGACGCTGTAGAGATTGTCCATCACCTGCATGGTCTGGTTATTGTTCAGCCTTGGACGGATGAAGTCCTTGGCGTCCCGGTAAAAACCATTGGCTGAAATATCAATTCTATGATCCCGGTTAAGCTGTTTCCAACTACTCATGCCCACATTATAATTGTAGCTGCTCTCTGGCTTCAGATCGAGATTTCCCTGAAGGTTAACCATATCACCAAAGAGTTCTTCAGGCTCAGGAAGCCGATAGCTCTTCTCAAATGAGACCTTGGCCTGAAGATTACCGGTAATAAAATAGGATCCTGTCAAGCCAAATCCCGGATAAGTAAAATTCTCCCGCTCGTTTCGGTAAGCTACATCTCCATACTCCCCGGATGGGTTGTAAGACATGGTGAAATAGTTGGTTTGATTGTAGATTTTAGTAAAAACGGAGATACTTGCCTTTTCTTCCCAGCTCAGCTGATAGCTTAACCCTGTAATGTTTTTCTGGCTTTTTCGCGGTTCCTCGTATCGGTCATTTTCAGGATTTAGCGCATCGCTTCCCATCCTGTTAAAACTATTGAACACATTGCTGATAGCGATGGTATGAATCTCGCCAAATTTGTAGTGCGCATTTGCCGTCAGTACTGCATTGTTATTATTGAATTTGTAAAGTGTGTAGGACCTTTCTCCTCCAGGCACATCATATTCTTTGTATTGCTGGAACCAATTGTAGCGCCGATTGACCGTGTCGATATTTTGCTCTGAGCCAAAATTGTAATTGGCATTCACATTCACATCCAGGCCATGGACAAATAAGTCTTTCTTCTGGTATTTAAATGTGGGCATGAGGATAGTTCCCTTACGATACCACTGCCCAAAAACCGTAACCAGCCTCGCTCCTGTCTGCACTTCTGAGTAATTTTTCCCGGCAGTCAGACCTACCAAAAGCTTATCCGCATACGATTTACCTTGCACCCCAAGTTGGGCGATCACGGTCTCGTTGTGGTAAGTATCGTGAAATCTGCGTACATGCTGATCCGGGTAATATTTCCCTGTCTCTATATCCGCTACATCCACATCCACCCAATAATTATTGTCCGAATAATTCTGGAAAGCATTCAGCTGGAAAGTGAAACCGGACTTCGCAACATAGGCGGTATTGATGACTGTACGGTGTGTATTAAATGAACCATAGGAATAGCTGACATCCACATAGTTTTTTTGGACATTTTTTGTGACAATGTTCACCGCACCACCCAATGCATCGGCACCAAGACCAATTGGCACCACTCCTTTGTACACTTCTATCCGCTCGGCCAGATTAATTGGAATATTGTTCAGCTGGAAAGAGGAGCCAAAATCATCCATTGGAATGCCATCAATAAAGAATTTGACCTGCTTGCCTGAGAAGCCGTTTAGGGAAAAATTCATTCTAGACCCTACCCCTCCACTTTCCCGCACACGTACCCCAGAGACCCTGTCCAAAGCATGGCCTAAATCAAGGTTGGTATGGTGAAGTTTTCGGGCATCGACCACTTCCACATTAAAAGCCCGCTCTTCGATTTCCCTTAATTCAGATTTCCCCAAAACAGTAAATTCTTCCAGGTCATTGGTATCATCAGCAAGCGAAATTTTGAGTGTTTTGGTCTCGGAACCTAAAGTGATCTTCTCGGTATGATTGACAAATCCCATGAATGAGAATTCGAGCGAATAACTTTTACCTGAAGAAAGATTGATGGAAAATTTGCCATCGGCGTCTGTGAGCAGACCTTTTGAAATCGGTGAGATTTTGATCAGAGCACCGGGAACGGAATTGCCGTCCTTATCGACTACGAGACCATTGAGATTGGTATTTTGCTGCGCAAATGCCGGGTAGGCGAAAAAACTGCACAAAAATACAATGGACAATATTTTGTTATATTGCATCGCTTTTTAATTGGAGAATTAGAAAGTTTAGTACCCGAAGCCATACGGTTGCCGCCGTATGGCTTCATCTTTTAATAAGCTATGAAGCTTCTCTCTATTGTTATTTAGATTAATTTTAAATTAAAACAAATCTAAGCCATGAGAGCCAGTCTGACAAAAATCTGATCAGTTTTTTTTCGGTTTTTTGAAAATAAAATGACTATTACAGTTTAGAGTATAATCCCTCAGACGATAATTAAAAAAGGAACTTTCTTTCCTTACTTATAGAGGGTTGAATTCAAAAGAATCAAATACCAAAAAAAGGCTGTAAAACCTTACAACCTTTTCAAACTCAAACTTGCAATCAAGCTTCAGTCAACACCATCTTGGCTTTGACTTGAGCCACTTGTTCTTTCTTCGCCTTATTTCTCCTCCCCCACCAGATTAAAAATCCAGTCACCGGAAGTGAGGCGATAATCGCACTGAGGAAAAATGCCAAAATCTTACCTGGCAATCCTGCAATAGCACCCACGTGTACATCGTAGTTCATCCGCATGATCTTCTCGGCTACCGTAGCCTCTTCAAAGCGGTTATAAAAGTGGTCTACAGGAAGTTCTTCCAGCGTATTCTGATCAAAATATCTATAGTCTGCCTTCCAATAAGTGGAAGCATCTGGGTTCGCGTTTGCAGCGATTGCCGCTCCTTCGAATCCTGGAGGATGAACTTCTATCCAATCAGAATTAGGATATTCTGCATTCATTTTCATCCATACAGCATCCAAAGCCGGGATTTCACCCTGATAAGTTTGCGTGGAGTCTGAAACTGGATCGTAATATTCTACAAATTTTTCACCTCCGGAAGCAACGAAATAAACCCCATCTCTAAACCATAGAAAACCCCAAACCAAGCCGGTGATCGCAAAGACCAACGCGAAAGTCATCGCATAAAAGCCAAGGACTTGATGCAGATCATAATTCTTTCTCCTCCATCTAGCAGACCATTTGATTTTTAGGCTTTGCTTTAGATTCTTCTTTTTCTTTGGCCACCAAAGGATCAAGCCAGAGATCACCATAAAAAGGAAAATTAGTGTGAAACTGGCTACAACTGGCTGACCGATCTCAGGTGGTAGCCAAAGGTAAAAGTGTCCATCCAAGACGATACGAAAAAAGTCAGCATATTCATCTTTTAGCTTAAGCAATTCCCCTGTGTAGGGATTGATGTAGGCTGTTTGATAATGATCATGACCCTCACCATAGCTGAAGAAAATAGCTTGCGCTGATTTCTCCTCCGTAGGATATAGTATGGCATGAAGATGTCCCTCAGGAAAAGCTTCCTGCGCAATTCCACTGATCTCACTTGGCGGCAAAACAGCTTTTTCCTGTGGCTCAACTGACATAAAAGAATAAGTCAGATCCTTGATTTCTGCTTGAAAGGCATAGATGCAGCCAGTCACTGCCACTATAAATACGACGAGCCCGGACGAAAGTCCGAGCCAGAGGTGTAGTTTATTTATTGTCTTCTTTAGATTCATTAAAATCTATAGTTAAGGCTAATAGATGCATTCCGAAGATTCTGAGGAGTCACTGTAGACCATCCTGAGTAATATTTCTGATCTGTCAAATTGTTCACTTTCAAAGCCAAGAAATACTTGGAACCCGTGTAAGAAAGTGAGGCATTGAACACCTGATAAGACGGAAGCGCAAAGCTACCGATATTTGCTCTATTCATAGTTAGATATTCACTGGCTGCATTACCTCCAAATCCTAAACCGAATCCTTTAAGAGCGCCAGCCGAGAACGAATAGCTTGCCCAGAAGTTGAATAAATTCTCCGGTCCAGCTTCCTCAGGACGAAGCCCCAAGTAACCGCTTTCCGGATAATCTTCCGTTACTTCAGCGTCATTTTTACTAAATCCTGCCACCACATTCAATCCTACAACCGGAGTAGCAATTACACTGAACTCAAATCCTTTACTTACTACTTCACCACCTTGAATGGAGTTGTTAATATTAGTAGGATCAGTCATCACCCTGTTAGACACTGTGATATTGTAATAGCTGGCAGTAGCTGAAATCTTGTCTTTGTATAAGTTGGTTTTTACACCAAATTCCAATTGGTTGGCTTTTTCAGGATCAAAAGTCTTAAGTCTAGTGTTGGTACCGTCTACATTGCTTACGGTCGCGGGAGCAATGTTGACAAAGCCATTCATGTAGTTACCAAATATAGAGACCTTATCTTTCACCGGCTGATACACAATCCCGAATTTTGGAGAAACCGCAGTCTGTGTATTTTCTTCCGAATCAGTTCCCCATGATTCATTTTTGAAGTTGTCAATTCTCACACTTGCCATTGCGGAAAGTTGAGGAAGCAATTCGATCACATCAGATACATAGGCACTCATGATACGTGTATTACCGGTGGAATTTCCTTCGAAGGAGTCTTTCAACAAATCATCCACACCAGCTTGGGTCAACACACCTGTATCAGCGCCGTCTGAAAGAGTCACTACACCATTTCCTACCCACCCTGTGCTACTGTTCAATAGATCTGCATCGTAATAATCCAGCCCTACGATCATCTTATTTCTCATGGAACCCAATTGGAAATCCCCGATGAAATTTTGTTGAATGTCAGTAGTCAATGTCTGTCCATTACGATCAGAAATATATCTGTAAAATGAATCTCCGTCACTGCCATCGAATAGATAATGATAATATCCGTCAGTCTTCGTTGAACTTCTGGAAACGACAGTCTGGGAAGTCCAGGAATTGGAAAGCTTGTAAAAAGCCTGTGCTTGAAGTGCGTAGGAAGAGTTATTTATGCTCAGTTCGTTTCCCGTGAAAGATTTCTCGTAATTCTGCTCAAACAGATCAATGGATGAGAAAGAAAGCGGATTATTTCTATTTAAGAAAATCATCGGAGCATTCACCGAATTTGAATTCAAAAACTCAGTGTTGATCAAGAAAGTTAGTCTTTCGCTTGCCTGAAATTTGAAAGATGGAGCAATGAAAAAGGAGTTTCTTCCACCAGCATCCTGAAAAGTATTATTAGACTGATAAGCGGTATTTACACGCATGGATGCATTTTCATTTAGCGGCACATTCACGTCGCCTGTGATTCTGTTCAGACCATAGCTTCCCGTGATGAATCCAACTTCGCCCTTAAAAGTATCAGTTGGGCGCTTAGTAGTAATATTAATTAAACCTCCGTAAGAGATCACAGAGCTACCATATAGTGTCCCGGATGGGCCTTTGATTACGTCTACAGTTTCCACGTTAGCTGGATCCAGCCCGCCGTTATTCAAGCTTGGCATACCGTTCACCATAGTTGGCTGCACTGCAAAACCACGCATGGAATAGTATTCCGCACCGTCTCCTCCACGGCCTGTAGATTCCCAAAGTCTAGTTACCCCTGTTGCGTTTTTCAACGCATCATTCATGTTAGTCACTACTTGATCTTTCAGTAGTTTTTGGGAAATAGAATTGTAAACCTGAGGATTCTGAAGATCTGTTAAGGGCAGTTTTGCAATGGTGAAGTTACTATCTGAGTAAAATCTGTTGGAAGATTGGTCTGTCACGGTTACTTCTGCCAAATCTGTGGAGCTTTCTGCCAAAGTGAAATTCACAGAAAGTGACTCCCCTGGGTTTACAGTTACATTTCTCTCTTGGGTTACAATCCCGACAAAAGAAGCATATACCGTGTAGTTCCCTGGTGCTATATTTTTGATTTCAAAATATCCGTTTCTGTCAGTTGCATTTCCTTTTGCCAGACTTTTGATGCCGACATTCACAAATTCCATTGGCTGATCGTCCGAGGTAGTAACGAATCCTTTGATGCTGGCAGACTGGGAGTAAGCGCCAAAAATACAAAGGAAAAATAGGCTGGTGAGTAGTAGAATTCTTCGATTCATCTTGATTTGATTTTCAAATATTCCACAAACCTATTACTTAGATTAATTCTAAACAAGATTTATTTAGAATTAATCTAAGGAAATATAGATAAGAATTTACAGTCATGCATCTAACTTATTCATCATCAATAAAAAGTGTTTTGAGAATAAGCTGTTTTATACTGAATCTTGAATTCAGTTTTTATTTAGAAATCAATATTTTTAAACATCAACCCAGCTATCTCTATGAAAAGGCTCCCCCAATTAGTAGTACAGTTAATTGCTATTTTTCTAGGTTTCACCTTTTGGGGTGCAGGGATGGCTAAACTTTTTCACAATCACCAGTTTTTTGGATGGATAGGACCTGTATGGTTGATCGAAGAATTGGAACCTTACGGCTTGGGTCTTTATGGTAGGTTTATCGCTTTTAGTCAGATTATCATCGGGTATATGCTAGTCACTACACGATACAAATTGCTGGGAAGCATCATGATGATTCCTATGATCGGCAATATTTTGATGGTGACTATTTCTCTTGACTGGCGCGGAACGCCTTATGTCTTGGCGTTTCTCCTTCTGCTTGACTTGATTCTACTCTGGAACTACCGGGATTTTTTTAGGCCATTAATCGATGAGGGAAAAAGTAGATATGATATAAAGACCAGAAAAATCAGAAATCTGAATGGCCATTTAGTTTGGCTCGCTGGCCTTGCTTTGCAGCTATTCGCAATCCAGGTTTCCTACTGGAATTGGATAGCAGCATGCATGATAGTACTTGTGGGATTGATTCTCTCCGTATTAAGTTTTCGGGTAGACACTCTATCTAAAAAAGTAGAATTAAAAATTCCTTAACACCACTTTTCAAAATAACTCAGCTATTCACAGCTTCTTTACAATGCCACCGTATTAACCCTCCACCTGATGCAGTCATTCTTTAAATTTTCCTTTGCAGCACTACTATCCCTTGGGCTTTTCAGCAACCTTTCAGCTCAGAAATTTATTCCGACGGAATTCCCAGACCGCATCATACTGACTTGGTCAGATGATCCCATGACTTCTCAATCTGTCACTTGGAGAACTTCAGCAGAAGTAGAGAATTCTAAAGCACAAGTTATCCTAGCACCAAACACTCCAATTTACCTTGACAGTGTTCAGACTGTTGATGCAGCTAGTGAATTTCTGGAGGTTGACAGCGTAAAGGCAAATTACCATTCGGTGACTTTCCGGGAATTACAACCAGCGACAACTTATGCCTATCGAGTGGGTAATGAAGGTACTTGGTCAGAGTGGTTTCAATTCACCACTGCGCCTGAAAAAGGAACACCATTTACTTTCGCCTATTTCGGTGATGCGCAGAACAACCTCAAATCTCAGTGGTCAAGAGTAATCCGCCAAGCTTTTTCAAACCTTCCAAAAGCAGCCTTTATGGTCCATGCTGGAGATCTTATCAACAGCACGCAATCTGACTCGGAATGGGGAGAATGGAACTTTGCCGGAGGATTTATTAATGCAATGTTTCCGAGTATAAGCACGCCAGGAAACCATGAATACGACAGCGAGGAAGATGGCACTTTGGTTTTGGATTATCATTGGAAGAAACAATTCACTTTCCCTGAAAATGGTCCAAGTGAGTTCTCAGAAACGGTTTACTACTTAGACTATTCAGATTTGCGGATTATTTCCTTAAACTCACAAGAGATCGTTCAAAATGAGGTTTCGATGGAAACTCAAAAAGTTTGGCTGGAAAAAGTACTATCAGAAAATACACAGAAATGGACTGTAATTACTTTTCATCATCCGATTTATTCCTCAGGAACTGGACGTGACAACAAGGAGTTCCGTGAAGCTTTCAAGCCTATTTTTGATAAGTATAAAGTTGATTTGGTACTTCAGGGACACGACCACTCCTATGGCAGAGGCAGAAATCTTCCTTCCGGTGTAGCCAATCAGGATCCAGCAGCACAGGGTCCAGTGTATGTGGTATCTGTCAGCGGACCAAAAATGTACAACCTTACCTTTGATAAGTGGATGGATCGCGCAGCTTCCAACACCCAACTTTTTCAGTTGATAAGTATAGAAGGAAATCGACTCAGCTATGGAGCATATACCGCCACTGGAGATTTATACGATGCTTTTGACCTCATCAAATCAGAAGGAAAACCAAAAGAATTTATCGACAGAGCTGACAAAGCCATCCAAGAAGCCATAGAACTAACTCCTGGTTCTGAGAACAAAATGACCCCGGAAGAAATGGCTGAGTATATGCGGACTTATAAAAAAGGCAATTGATAAACTAGAATTATAGCTGTGATTTAACAAGCCTAGTTTAACTGGGGTAATGGTAAATGTAAAAATCGGTAATCTGGCTTATTTATTGCCTAATAAGTAATGTAAAGAAAAGTACATTTACTGACATTATTTAACGCTCAATCCCATTAAACGCTTTTTCAGTAAATTTTTGAAGATTCTGGGTATTACCATTGCCGTAATTCTGGTGATAGTAGGTGCTCTGATTCTATTTATTCGTAGCCCTTGGGGTCAGGGGATAATTGTGAATAAAGCAACCTCCTATGTTTCGGGTAAAACAGGCACTGAAGTATCAATAAAACGGCTTTTCATTACTTTTTCAGGAAACATCTACCTTGAAGATTTATACTTAGAAGACACCCAAGGTGACACCTTGGTATACTCTAAAAATTTAGAAGCAGGGGTAGCTTTCGCGCCTCTCCTCAGCACCGGTAAAATCAGCGTCACAAAGCTAGACTGGGAAGGGTTGGTTGCACGTGTGACCCGAAGTGAGGAAACTGAGAAGTTCAACTTTGACTTCTTAATTGAGGCTTTTGCTTCTCAAGCTGCGGATTCCACGCAAACTGTACCAGCCGACACCACGGCTTCAGAACCACTCAATATAAAACTTTCCCCGATTTCTCTTCGGGATTTTGATATCACTTATTTAGATGAAGTATTAGGCATTGACGCATTCATTCTGCTGGGACAACTTGATGTGACGATACCTGGGCTTGACCTGGAAAAGTATGAGTTTGACATCAAAGAAGTTGCGCTCCAAAACGCTCGTATCAAATATCATCAGACTAAACCATTTCCGCCTTCTGAAGAATCGACAGAAGAAACTCCAATGCCTATTCTGAACTTGGATGATCTGATGCTCAATAACGTGTCAGCAGATTACATGAGCATGCCCGATAATCAGGAAGCTCAGGTTGTCATCGGCAACTTGATAGTAGAACTCCCGGAAGCAAATCTTCAGACTCAGACAATTGAATTGACCAGAATTGCTCTGGAAAATTCTTCAATCTTATTCCATGATTTTTCTGAAGCTTCGCCAGTCGATACAAGCAGCACGTCTTCCTCAACTCCATTTGAATGGCCAGCTTGGAATGTAGCTGCTGAGAGAATTAGCATTGACTCCACAGACATAGAATACAAATCTAAAGACGTTGCGATCACAAAAGGCAAGTTCAATCCTGAAGCAATTTCTATTGCTAATCTAACTTTTGATGTAGAAGATTTATTCCTAAAGGATGAAACTGTCGGAGCAAACCTTCAGGAATTTCATTTCTTGGAAGGCAGCGGATTTGAGCTTAAGGAATTTCAATTTGACCTGGAGGCAGGAAATGAATCCAGTGAATTGGACAACCTTTTACTCGTCACTAACAGAAGTAAACTGGATGCAGAAGTGTCTATTGAATATCCTTCTATACAAGATCTAATTGATAACTATGAAACTCTGAAGTTCGATTTGGTAGTAAATGACTCCAAGGTGGATGTCCGTGACAGCTATTTTTTCGATCCAACTTTAGCACAAGACACGCTGATTCGTGAGTTGGCAAAGGATCCTATCCTGGTGGATTTTAATGCAGAAGGAGACCTGAAATCAATGGATATTTCTACACTGGATGTCAATTGGGGCAAAAGTATTTTCAATGCGAATGGAACTGTCCAAAATGCAATGGATGTAGATCTTCTAGCATTTGATTTTCCAGAATTAAACTTGAAAACCAACCGTCAAACACTTCTTCGATTTGTGAAAGAAGAGGATTATGGAGTTCAGTTTCCTGAACAAATTAACCTTCAAGCTAGTGCAAGCGGGAAGCTGGATGATCTCGTGACAAAGTTAGATCTGGAAACGGACATGGGAAATATTTTGCTGGACGGAGCGTATCAAAACAATGGTCAACTTGCTTTCGACGCAGATCTAAAAGTCAATCAACTGCAATTGGGAAACCTCCTTAAGCAACCTGAACTTGACACTCTTACTTTTGAGATCGTAGCGAACGGGACGGGATCAAATTTGAACAATCTTAACGCCGAACTCTCCTCCACATTTGGTCGATTGAGATTGTATGGATCTGATTATTCAGGTTTGAAATTGGACGGAAAGCTAGTAGATGGCGCTGGTAGTATTCGATCGGCATTAGAATCGGAATTTTTGGACTATGAATTAGTAGGAAAAGTAGACCTTGATTCGGTCAACTCTATCGTTGATCTCAATCTAGATTTGACAGGAGCAGACTTCTACGCACTCGGATTGACTGCCAAAAGCTCAAGAGCCAAGTTAAAACTTGATGCTAATTTCGAAGGAAATTTGGAGGAATTTGATTTAAAAGCATTACTTCAGGATGGTACGATTCTCTACGATCAGAGAAACTATCCTTTAGGTGAAATCTCTGCTGACGCAAGTGTTCGGGAAGATTCTACCAGCGTGGACATCGCCAGCAAATTGATAAATGGATATGTGCGCACCAACACTAATCCAACAGAACTTACTGAAGCTTTAACGGCTCATTTCCGCCAATATCTGGACAAACTGGATTCTTCCATTTACACGGATGACAGAAATATTGTGATGAATCTGGACTTGAAGATTTCGGATGATCCTCTGTTAACAGAAGTTCTTTTGCAAGGATTGGAGCAATTTGACTCAGCAAGTATTAAAGCTGATTATTATCAAAATATAGATTCCCTGACCGCTACAATCGAATTCCCCTACGTCAATTATTCAGGGACAGAAGTGGATAGTTTAGGGCTTAGGATCCGATCAAATAAAGATGTGCTTCGCCTATATTTTGGTTTTCAGGATTTGACCTCAGGACCACTGAGCATGGATAAAACTTTCATCACAGGTCAGCTTGCAGATTCACGTTTATTCTTTGATTTCCATTCCTACGAAGATGAAGAAAGAACCTACCATGTATCGTCAGATATAGGGCTATCAGGTGATACATTGAGCTACCATGTCTCCTCTATAGATTTAATTTTAAAAGGTGAGCAATGGAATGTGCCTGAGCAAAACCTCGTGAAATATTCCGGCGAAAGTCTGGACTTTAAAGACTTCAAATTTGCCAAATCCAATCAGGAACTCTCCATGGTCAATAATGTGGAAGGCTTTACTGACGAAAATATTGCGCTGGTTTTTAATGGATTTAGACTTTCCACTTTCACCAGCTTACTAAATCCCGAAGAAATAATCGCTGGCGGACTCATGAATGGTCGCCTGGTGGTGGAAAATCCTTTTGGCGCTACTGGTCTGATGGGGCAGCTGAAAGTAGACAGCTTAAAAGTGCTGGATGTACCTCTGGGAAATATGAATTTGGAGGCTACCGCCAAAAGTCTTGGCAATTACATTTTGGCACTTAGCCTGAAAGATGACGGGGTTGATTTTGACTTAAATGGAGAATTTGTAGCTGATGAAGCTGGGGGAAATTTTGACATCAAAATGGATCTGAATAAGATAGAAATGAATAAAATAGCAGGACTATCCCAAGACCAAATTCTAGATGGTGCCGGATATCTTTCTGGAACAATCACCGCCAACGGCACTACCATCGAACCACTTTACGAAGGGGAGTTTAACTTTCATGAAGCCTCATTTGTCCCAGCACAACTTAGTACGAAATATCTCCTTTCCAATGAAACTATAGGAGTGGATAATGACGGAGTTTATTTCGATCAATTCACCATCCGTGATACTGAAAATAACACATTTGAAATCGACGGAACTGTTTTTACTGAGAGTTATATTAATCCATCCTTTGACCTGCAACTCACTGCCAAGAACTTCATGGCGGTAAATTCCACCGATAAAGAGAATGATTTGATTTATGGTAAAACCTCCCTGGATGCTGATGTAAGTATTCAAGGTGACTTGAACTTACCAATCGTCAAAGCAGAACTGGGGGTTAGAAATAATACAGACCTGACTGTGATTATCCCTGAATCTCAGCTTGATTTGGTGGAAAGAGAAGGCGTCGTTCTTTTTGTCAATAAAGAAGAACCTGATGATATTCTTACCAGACAAACGGAAGAGACTACCAGTGCATTTTCAGGATTTGATATTCGAGCATTGCTCAATATCGATCCTGAAGCACTTTTCACCATTGTAATCGATCCTGCTACAGGTGACAATCTTCAAGTATCGGGTGATGCCAACCTGCAAATGGATATCAATCCAAACGGAAGGATCACTCTGAGTGGGAATTATGAAATCACAGGAGGACATTATGAAATGTCCCTCTACAATTTGGTCAGTAGAAAGTTTGAAATCAATCCAGGCAGCAGAATTACCTGGAATGGAGACCCAATGGATGCTTCCTTGGACATACAAGCTATCTACAAGGTGGAAACGGGAGCTTCAGAATTAATGTCTGCCCAACTGACCGGTAGCAATAATGAAGCGCTATCTCAGTATCAGCAGCAGCTTCCTTTCCTAGTCTACCTGAATGTGAAAGGGGAATTGCTGAGACCGGAAATTTCTTTTACGCTTGACATGCCCGAAAATCAAAGAGGTGCTTTTGGAGGAAATGTATACTCTCGCGTGCTACAGATTAATGAACAAGAAGACGAGTTAAATAAGCAAGTATTCTCGCTTTTGGTGCTAAATAGATTTTTCCCTTCTTCAGGAAGTGATGGATCTACTGGCGGGGCGGAGGCGATTGCCAGAAATAGTGTGAGTCAGATACTTTCCGATCAGATGAATGCACTTTCCAGCAAACTATTTGGAGACAGTGGATTTCAGGTAGGTTTCGACGTGGACAGCTACCAGGATTACCAATCAGGAAGTGCGAAAAACCGGACTGATCTTAACATCAATGCTCAGCAAACGCTGTTCGATGATCGACTCGTCGTGCATATTGGTAGCCAGGTTGATTTGGAAGGAAGTTCTCAGAGCTCAGAACAGGCAAACTCCATTTTGGCAAATATCAGTTTCGAATACTTGCTGACTGAGGACGGCAGATGGAGAATCCGCGCTTTTAGAAAAAACCAATTTGAAAGTATTATCGATGGACAATTGATCGTAACTGGAGGTGGGTTGATTTTCAACCGTGAATTCAATGAGTTCCCTGATCTGTGGAGAGCACCAAATCCTGAAGATGAAGAGGAGAAGAAAAATCCCATAGATGAATTGGAAGGTAAATCCAAGAAGGAGAAAAGAGCCGAGCGAAAAAAAGATAAAAAGGACGCCAAAGAAGAGCCAGAAAATGAAGACTAATAGGTTCATATCTACTTTACCCATACTCCTACTTGCAGGTATCCTAAGCTGCAGTGTAAAAAAGTACATTCCTGAAGGCGTGTTTCTTTACAAAGGCGCTGAGCTAAAAGTCAATACGGATGTGAAAATTAAGGGGCTGGACGATGTGGAGGAAGAACTGGAAGAATTACTCCGTCCAGAACCTAATAGCAAAATATTGGGAATGTATGTTGGTCTTTGGGCCCATTATAAAGGCACTCAGGAAAAACCTGGTTTTATCAACCGCTTTCTCAATAAAAAACTCGGTGAGGAGCCAGTGTATTTTAGTCAGGTAGATCCATCCCGAACGGAAGAGCTGATCTTGAACAGACTTGAAAACAGAGGATTCTTTTATAGCTCGAGCAACTCCGAAGTAAACAGAAAAAATCAATTTGCTGAAGTAGAATATACTGCAAACATCTCTGAACCCTATACTCTCACAGAAGTAGTGATAGCGCGTGATAGTATGGAGATAGACAAGGAAATAATTGCGATGATGCAGGAAACTGCATTGGATTCCGGAAGTAGGTTTGACCTAAACCTGCTGAATGCAGAGAGGGTACGAATAGATTCCACTCTGAAAGAAAAAGGTTATTACAACTTCAACAACGACTTCCTGATCTTTGAGGCAGATACCAACATTTCTGACAGCCTGCGGCACTTTAAGCTCTACCTGAGATTAAAGAAAAATGTCCCTGCAAACGGTATTATTCCTTACAAAATTGACACCATCAATGTATTCCCAAACTACTCCATTGATGAAGATGGAGAAAAGCTGGATACTATCACCTATGATGATAAGAATTTCATTCAAGGAAATCTGGTATTTAAACCCAAGCTCCTTAATGAGTATATTCTAATTGAAAACGAACAGCGATATGATCCTACCCTATCCCGACTATCTAGCAATCGGCTAAGTTCGATAGGGAATTATAAATTTGTAAATCTTCGCTATGAAGAACTTTCAACAAATGACTCGCTGGGACATCTTAAAGCAAGCTTCTATTTGTCTCCTATGACTAAGCGATCTTTGCGGGCAGAACTTCTTGCTGTATCCAAATCAAACAACTTTGCAGGACCAGCTTTGAATCTTGTTTACCGTAATAGAAATCTATTCAAGGGCGGGGAAACCTTAAATCTAACCGGGAGAATTGGATATGAATTTCAGATAGCCGGTGGGGAAGACAGGAAAGGTCTGACATCACTAGAACTTGGCTTCAATGCAGATTTGATTTTTCCACGAGTGATCTTTTTCATACCCATCACCGAGAAATTCAGCTATTCTGTTCCCAAAACCAAAATGGGCGTTGGAGTAGAATACCTCAGCAGAGGAGGACTATATAATCTTAATTCTGTGTCGGCCAATTATGGCTATTTCTGGAATGCAAATCCTTATGCTTACCACGAAATCAATCCAATCAGTCTCAGCCTAGTCAATTTGAGCAAGACTTCTCCTGAGTTTGACCAGATTCTGGATGCTAATCCTTTTTTGAAGAGAAGCTTCGAACAGAACTTCATTGCAGGAATCAACTACACCTTTAACTACAATAAGCTGAATGATAGATTCCGAACTCATGGATATTTCTTGGGAGTGGGGTTGGACTTTGCAGGTAACACCCTTAGCTTGGTGGACAAAGCGTTTGGTAAAGATGACGGAAAGTTTCTGGGACTGGAATATGCGCAATACGGAAAAGTGGATTTGGACTTAAGGTATCACTGGAATATCGACAAAAACCAAACAATTGCTACACGTCTGTTTGGAGGATTAGGTGTTCCCTTCCGTAATTCTTCTTCTCTACCCTATGTGAAGCAGTACTTTTCCGGAGGACCAAACAGCGTAAGAGCATTCCGTATCCGATCTATCGGTCCTGGAACTTACAGACCTGAGAATTTTGACGTCAACTCATATTTTGACCAATCCGGGGATATACGTCTGGAAGCTAATGTTGAATACCGCTTTCCAATCGTTTCGATCTTGAAAGGTGCTCTATTCATGGATGCAGGAAATATTTGGCTGATGAATGATAATGAAGCACTACCAGGAGGAAAATTCTCAAAGACTTGGTGGAACGAACTTGCTGTAGGTACCGGAGTTGGTTTTAGAGTGGATATTCAGTTTTTTGTTATTCGGTTTGATCTTGCTACACCAGTACGTGTCCCTTATTTGGAAGAAGGAGAGCGTTGGGGCAACACATTTGATATAGGCAGCAGAACTTGGAGAAGAGAAAAATTGATTTTCAATTTCGCCATTGGATACCCTTTCTAAAGATTGCATCAGCTTTACTAATCCTAATGGAATCGATGAATTTGGCTAACGTCTCCTAATACGAACACTTAAATTCTACAGTATAGATTTTTGAGTTCTACCTCTGGCCTACTGACCTGTGAATATTAATATTTCTGAATATTTAAATAAACTCTTAACTTCTTATATCTCGGACTATTATAACATCCCTTCCGAGGAGCTAGTGATTTGTAGGGAAAATCCAGTAGGAAAAGCAATCTGATTTACCATCCTAAAATCATTCTCAGTATATTGATAAATAGAAAGTCTTCTGGGATATTCTAAACCTATTTTTTCAAATCAAAATAAATTCTAAGTCAAACTATGGCATTTATAGATTACTACAACATCCTAGGCATAGATAAAAGTGCTTCGGAGGCTGATATCAAAAAAGCATACAGAAAGCTAGCACGAAAATACCACCCCGATGTCAACCCTGATGACAAGGAAGCTGAGCATAAATTCAAGGAAGTCAACGAAGCCAATGAGGTGCTGAGTGATCCTGAAAAGCGGAAGAAATACGATAAGTATGGCCAGGACTGGAAGCATGCTGATCAGTTTGAGCAAGCAGGCGCTGGAGCAGGAGGACAGCAGAGAAGTCAAAGTAATCCAGGCGCTGGATTTGGTGGAGAAAGTTTCGGAGGAGCTGACTATTCGGATTTCTTCGAGTCCATGTTTGGTGGATCGGGTGGTGGCTTCCGACAAGGGAGTCGAAGCACTAGATTCAAAGGACAGGACTTTAATGCCCAACTGGAGCTAAGTATTCACGACGCTTACACAACACATAAGCAAGTGCTCACCGTCAACGGGGAAAATATCCGACTCACAATTGCTGCGGGAATAGAAGACGGACAGACAATCAAAATCAAAGGCAAAGGTGCGCCAGGAATAAATGGTGGGCCCAACGGTGATTTATACATCCAATTTGTGATCAAAAACAATACGAAGTTCGCCCGTGAGGGAGACAATTTATACGCTACAGTGGATTTGGATCTCTATACTGCAATGCTTGGTGGAGAGATTATAGCTGATACTTTCGATGGCAAAGTAAAACTTAAGGTCTCCTCAGAAACACAAACTGGAACCAAAGTCAGACTGAAAGGCAAAGGATTTCCTGTGTATAAAATGGAAGGGCAGTTCGGTGATCTGATCCTTACCTATTCCATAAAAAATCCTTCCAACCTCACAGCGGAAGAGAAGAAGTTGTTTGAAGAACTCCAAAAACTAAGATAAGATGGCACAGCAAGAATTGATTTTAATAGAGACGCTTTGTACACATTATGAAATCGAAGTGTCATTTGTAGATTCACTTTACAGTCTGGGTCTGATAGAGATTCATACCGTGGAACATAGTCGCTTTATCCCTGAGGAAAAAGTGGGAGATTTGGAAAGAATGATACGAATCCATCAAGACCTTGAAGTCAACCCGGCGGGCATAGATGTAATATTCAATTTGCTTCGCAAAGTTGATAATCTGAAGAATGAACTCGCAGCCACCAAAAATCGCCTAAAACGATACGAGCTTAATAATTAATACCTACTAACCCAAATTAACTTATGACCAACGACTTCCACATCTGGGAAAACAACCGTAACATTTACCTTAAATTTCTTATTCATAATGACTTAGAGCAATTGAATACTGTACCCAAAGGATTCAACAACAATCTGCTTTGGAATATTGGTCATGTCATCGCAGTACAACAGCGCCTTGTCTATGGATTAGCAAATCAGCCTTTGAGGATTTCAGATGATTTATTTCAAAAATATAAGCCTGGAACCAAGCCGACAATTCCAGAACCCCAGGATACCGTGGAGCTTTTCAAAGAGCTGTTGATCAAGCCGATTGAGCAGACAAAGTCCGACCTTAAGTCGGGGAAACTAAACCAATATTCACCTTACACCACCTCCAAAGGTTTTCATTTGGCTAGCGCAGAGGATGCGATCACCTTCAATAATTATCACGAAGCGATGCATCTGGGTACAATGATAAGCCTTTTGAAATTTGTTAGATAACCTTAAAACGTTTTACTATGAACCGGCTTTCACTTTTTACAATTGCAGTAATGACATCATTCTGCCTGGGATTTTCCTTAAATTCTATACTCAGAAAAGACCAGATTACTTCAGCAAAAATTCCAAATCTTCCCGACATGAAATTAGGAGCATTTTCAGTCAGCCTTAGTGTCAAAGACCTTAGTAAATCCAAAGAATTTTATGAAAAGCTCGGGTTCTCGGTTTTCGGAGGTGACCTAAAAAACAATTACCTCATCATGAAAAATGAGAGTACTTTGATCGGTTTATTTCAGGGGATGTTTGAGGACAACATTTTGACCTTTAACCCTGGCTGGGATGAAAATGCTGAAGAAGTAGAGGGATATCAGGATGTGAGGACAATCCAGCAGTACCTTAAATCTACTGGAGAAATAATTATAAATCCGGCAGATGAAAATAGTACAGGCCCGGCTAGTTTTATGATTAAGGATCCTGACGGAAATATGATTCTATTTGATCAACATCTATAATAGAACTAACAAAATCACCTTAGAAATATTTTTCAAGCCCAAAAACTATGTATATGAATAAGTCCAGTGTCGCAGACATTCGTGAAAGATTCGATAACGATGTAGAACGATTTTCAAATCTTGACACTGGTCAAGTGGCTACCATTGATGCCAAAATATCTTTGGAACTCATCACCGAAGCTGCCAAAAGAATAGTACCAAATTCCGAATCAATCTTGGATGTAGGATGTGGAGCAGGCAACTATTCGCTGATGATGCTCAATAAAATCCCTAATTTAAATTGTACGCTTTTGGATCTCAGTGGCAAAATGCTGGAGAAAGCTATGGAGCGGGTATCAGCAGCGACCAGTGGAAATGTTTCAATTTTCCAAAATGACATTCGGGACATTTTACTTCCGGACGCTTCCTTTGATATTATTTTAGCAGGTGCAGTCTTGCATCATTTGCGGGACGATCTAGACTGGGAAACCACCTTCGTTAAGCTCTTTAAGCTACTTAAACCTGGAGGTTGTTTAATGATTTCTGATCTAATCACCCAAGACACTGATGCCTTAAATGAATTTACTTGGGAACGTTATGGAGATTATTTGGAAAGTGTGGGCGGAAAAGATTACAGGCAAAAAGTTTTAGCTTATATAGAAAAAGAGGATTCGCCCAGATCCATGAATTACCAGTTGGATCTAATGAAGAAGGTAGGTTTTAGCCGGGTAGAAATCCTTCATAAAAATATGTGTTTTGGAGCTTTTGGAGGAATAAAATGATAAGCAGTGAAACCAACCTTCAAAAAAGACTTCAATCGCTTGATGTCTATAGAGGCCTTGTAATGTGTCTGCTAGTTGCCGAGGCTGCGCTAATCTATGAATCACTTTTAGAAGCCAGTGCCGAAGGAAGTTTAGCTCATATGTTTTTCATGCAGTTCACTCATCATCCTTGGCATGGCTTGCGGTTTTGGGATTTGATCCAGCCATTTTTCATGTTTATAGTGGGAGTTGCAATGCCATTTTCCCTTAACAAACGAATGACAAATTCTGGGGATAGAAAAAAAGTGTCCCAACATATTTTGAAGAGATGCTTACTGCTTTTTCTTTTTGGAACTGGTCTCCACTGCGTATATGCCGGTAAGTTTGTGTTTGAGCTTTGGAATGTATTAACCCAGCTCTCATTTACCATTCTTATTACTTTTTTATTGATCAGACAACCTTGGAAAGTACAGCTTGGAGTTTCCATCAGCTTGCTTATCCTTACCGAACTCATTTACCGCCTATACAATCCTGAAGTGCCTTACGAGCATGGAAGCAACTTTGGGAATTATACCGATATGCTTTTGATGGGAAAAATCAATAATGGTGGATGGGTGGCTATAAACTGTATCCCGACAGCAGCACACACCATCTGGGGTGCAATGTGTGGCAATCTGTTACTTTCTTCTAAGTTGGACAGCAAAAAACTCAGGATTCTTATTATTACTGGAGGTATTGCGTTAGCGATCGGATATGGGATGGATTTATCGGGCATCACTCCTATTGTTAAGCGGATAGCTACCACTGCTTTTACATTTGCTTCAGGAGGCTGGGCTATTTTGTCCTTGGCATATTTCTACTGGCTTGTCGATGTGAAAAAAAGCCAATCATGGATTTTCCCGATTATAGTAGTTGGTATGAACTCTATATTTATCTATCTCTTCGCAGAATTATTAGGGCACAGTTGGCTCTTCGGATTTGTAGAAATATTTAGTGGGGGGATATTATCTCCGTTAGGCATTGGGGAAAAAATAATGCACCTTATAACGGCATGCTTAACTTGGGCAAGTATGTGGTATTTATGTTATTCCCTCTATAAGAAGAAGATTTTCTTTAAGATATAGTGTCACCAAACATAAAAAAAGGTGATCCGCTTTACAGATCACCTCAGAACTTTAAAGTGCCCCCTTACACTTTTAAAGTTCCTTCAATGGAGTCATCCATCGTTTTTCCGGACATGGCGCTAATTAGAACCTTGATTCCTGCTATTGCATTTCCATGCTTGTTGTCCCAATAATAGCCACTGTCTGGCACGAATTGTATAACTGATATTCTTGGATCGTCTTTTCCTTCGGTAAACCAAGCTTTTACAGTCGGGTCCCAAAGTTCTTCAATTTTTGCACGATCATCGGTGACATATGCATGACCATTTAATTCAAGAAAATCTGAATAAGATGATCCTTGGAAATATAGAGTTACATCAGTATCCGCAGCAAGCTCCATATTCTTCATGCTATCTTTTGCGCTCAAAAACCATATGTTGCCTTCATCATCAGTTTTTTGAACTGACATAGGTCGGGATTTATGAGAATTATTTAAAGTAGTGGAAGTAACAAAAAAACATGAACCTGATTTATCTATCAGATCGCGGATCTTCTCTACAGCTTTTTGACCGGCAAGATCCTCTCTATTATTTTCTTCTTGATTTTCGTTTATTGAGTTCATGGTATAGTTCGTTTAATCTTTCAATCTAAAACCTATCGTAGGTGTGATTGAAATATTACAAACCCTCTGCCCAAGAAAATTCTTTAAACTCAAATCGGCACAAAGCTCTTAAAAATAGCCTTCACAACTCAAAGGAGGCCGATTTACAAAAAAACTCCCCTTATAAGAAGCAAAAAATCATTGCAGATTGTTATAGCAAATTTACCTCAATCGGGGAAAATGATTCCTAGTATGTAATATTATCCAAAGAGATCAGAGCTCAAATATCTATCTCCGCGATCACAGGTAATACATACAATTACCCCTTCTTTGAGCGTTTTGGAAAGTTCAATGGCAGCGTAAAGTGCTCCGCCACTACTCATACCTGCAAGTATCCCTTCTTCCCGAGCCATTCTTCGAGTCATCTCAGTAGCCTGTTCTTCGCTTACATCGATTACTTGATCCACTCTGCTCGGATCAAAAATCTTAGGCAAGAATTCAGGGGACCATCTTCTAATGCCGGGAATACTCGATCCATCTGTAGGCTGAGTACCGACAATCTGAATGTCTGGATTCCTTTCTTTTAAATATTTAGAAACTCCCATGATCGTCCCGGTAGTACCCATCGCCGAAACAAAATGGGTGACTTCGCCATCCGTATCTTCCCATATTTCTGGACCGGTAGTTTTATAATGTGCGAGATAATTATCAGGATTTGCAAATTGATCCAGCATGAAGTAACCTTCTTTGCTCATCTCCTCCGCAAGAGTTCGGGAATATTCAATTGTCTTAGCAGCTGGAGTCAAAATCACTTCTGCACCGTAAGCTTCCATAGAAATGACGCGTTCTTTGGTAGAATTATCAGGCATGATCAACTTCATCTCCAGACCCAGAACCTTGGCAACCATAGCCAATGCAATACCTGTATTTCCACTTGTCGCCTCTACGAGCTTGTCACCTGGTTTAATTTCTCCACGATCCATAGCACTTCTAAGCATATTGTAGGCCGCACGATCTTTTACACTTCCGCCAGGGTTTTGCCCCTCAAGCTTACAAAAAATTTTAACCTTTGGATTTACTGGAATTCGATCAAGTTGTATTAGTGGAGTATTTCCTATTAGTTCAAATAGTTTCATCTTGATCGTTTTTGAAAACATACATATCAGTAACAGCGGTATCTGCGTGATACATTTGGGTTTGGTAATATACTTTACTTTTTGGAGCTACACTTTTTGTTAGCCAAACATTCCCTCCTATCACAGACCCTTCACCAATAATGGTATTTCCACCCAAAATTGTTGCACCGGAATAGATTACCACATCGTCTTCAATTGTCGGATGTCTCTTATTATCAGCATCTGCTTTATCCACGCTCAATGCGCCTAAAGTAACACCTTGATAGATTTTCACATTATTGCCGATTCTCGTGGTTTCTCCTATAACTACTCCTGTGCCGTGGTCTATACAGAAATATTGACCTATGGTTGCTGCAGGATGAATATCTATCCCCGTGCGGCTGTGAGCAAATTCAGTAATCATCCGAGGAATTAATTTGATTCCAAGCTTATGCAGGGAATTAGCTATTCTATAGGCTGATATTGCGTAAAAGCCTGGATAGCTTCTTAAAATCTCCATTCTGGATTTGGCTGCAGGATCTCCGGCAAACATTGCATCCACATCCTGATTTATCCAATCAAAGATCAGCTCAAGATTTAGAAAAAAACTATCAGCCAGCTTCGAACCGATTCCGCTATGTAAATGTGGGTTTCTTTCTAGGATAGAGGATAGATCACCTTTCAATAAAGTAAGGGAAGCCTCTATCTGCGCTTTGTCATTAATCTTCTCAACTGTAAATTCTGGAAACAATAACCCAAGAACATCTTCAAAGAACTGCTGGATGACTTTGGGTGATGGGCATTCGGAGCAGTCCTGATGTGCTTTATAAAGTTTTGAAATAAAAGAATCCATGAAAGTAAATTAAATATATCTATAGCACAAAACCCACACGTATCACATAAGGTTCGTTATATGGTGAACGAAGGTTATCATGCAATACATTGTAGAGAAAAGTGAAATTTGCTCCACCTCTAGAGCCGAAAGGAGCAAAATAACCTCCCCCTAAGAATAGAGATTTTGACCAAATCCTTTCAAAACGATCCGTAAACAGATTGTAATTATCAAAGTTGATAGATTCATATTCTGCATGAGCGAAAATATTCGGGAAAATATTGTATCTGCTAAATATTCTACCTCCATAAGAAGAGGTCTCTCCTCCTGCATACCTTTTGTCATTAAAATACTGGTAGGTTATTCCTAGGCCAGAAGAGAATTTAGGCGTGAGCATTACACCCACCAAAGGAGAAAAATCTATTAAAGTAAGCGTACCAAACTGCATCCCGAAGTTTCCTCCATAATACAATCTGTCTTTGAGGGGAATAGAATCTCCCTCATAAATTGTACGCTGCGCAAATGTGGAAGTTTGAAACAGGATAAACCCCAGAAAAAATAAATGCAGGTATTTACTTTTCAACAATGACATAGAGATCTTCAGTATTTTTCTTCATTAAGTACTTCTCACGGGCAAACTTCTCCAAGAGTTCAGGATTGCTCATCAATTCCTCTCGCTCGGCCTTGATTTTCTCTTTTCTTTCCAGGTAAAAATCCTTTTGATCCTCCAGCTGTCCAAGCTTATTACTCAACTTAACCTGATTAACGACATTGTTAGAATCAATAAAAACCATCCAAGCTATAAAAAAGACAAGTCCAAGAAAGTAGAAGCTTTTGGTATACTTAACGTATTTACTCATATGCATTGATGATAATTGAGTCTCAAGGTACAAAAATGATACAAAAAAAGACAGCTTGCCTAGAGCAAGCTGTCATTAAATAGAAGTAGTTCTAATATATCAGCTTAAAGTTTGCCGTTGAAAATAGCAGAGTCTCCTAATTGCTCTTCAATTCTAAGCAATTGATTGTATTTAGCCATACGGTCAGATCGTGATGCAGAACCAGTTTTGATCTGTCCACAATTCAATGCTACTGCAAGATCCGCGATAGTTGAATCTTCAGTTTCACCTGATCTATGAGACATCACTGCTGTGAAACCCGCTTTGTGCGCTAGATTAACTGCATTTATTGTCTCAGTCAATGTACCGATTTGGTTTACTTTGATCAGGATCGAGTTCGCGGACTTCTCTTCAATTCCTCTCTGAAGGAATTTCACATTGGTAACGAAAAGATCATCACCAACCAATTGAACTTTGTTACCTATTTTGGCAGTCAACATAGCCCAACCTTCCCAATCTTCCTCAGCACAACCATCTTCGATAGAGTCGATAGGGTATTTTTCAGTAAGCTCAGCTAGGTATGTAACTTGCTCTTCTCTGCTTCTTGCTACTCCAGTAGAGCCTTCAAATTTGGTATAATCATATTTGCCATCAACGAAGAATTCAGAAGCAGCGCAGTCTAATGCGATTGTAACATCTTCACCAGCTTTGTATCCAGCCTTAGCGATTGCGTCCAAGATGCTTCCAAGAGCTTCTTCAGTTCCGCCAGAGAAATTAGGTGCAAACCCACCTTCATCACCTACAGCAGTGCTTAGACCTTTGTCATGAAGAATTTTCTTCAAATTGTGGAAGATCTCAGTTCCCATTCTCATCGCTTCTGAGAAAGTAGGAGCACCAACTGGACGGATCATAAATTCCTGGAATGCGATAGGCGCATCAGAGTGAGAGCCACCGTTGATGATGTTCATCATTGGTACAGGAAGAGTATTTGCATTGACACCACCTACATATCTGTAAAGAGGCTGATTTGATTCCATAGCTGCAGCTTTAGCAACTGCCAAAGAAACTCCTAAAATTGCGTTCGCACCCAGATTACCTTTATTTGGAGTGCCATCAAGCTCAATCATGATCTGATCGATCATATTTTGCTCAAACACATCGAAGCCAACAAGTTCGGATGCAATGATATCATTTACATTTGCAACTGCTTTAGTCACCCCTTTGCCCATGTAAGCACCTTTATCTCCGTCACGAAGCTCTACTGCTTCATTGATACCTGTAGATGCACCGCTTGGCACAGCTGCACGACCAAACGCGCCATTTTCCGTGTAAACATCTACTTCTATGGTAGGGTTTCCTCTTGAATCGAGGATTTGTCTTGCATGAATTGATTGAATCAACGTCATAGTTTTAAAAGGTTTAAGGGTATTAATTTTTATTGATTAAAGAAATAAAATTGTCAAACAAATAGCGGGAATCATGTGGTCCAGGAGAGGATTCCGGATGGTATTGTACTGAAAAAGCTGGCTTGTTTTTCAGACGGATTCCGGCAACAGTGTTATCATTCAAATGTACGTGAGTGATCTCCACGTCTGAATTCTGCTCCGTATCCTCACGGTTTATGTTAAAACCGTGGTTCTGAGAAGTAATTTCACTTTTCCCAGTCAACAGATTCTTTATAGGATGATTTAGCCCACGGTGTCCATGATGCATTTTATAGGTAGAAATTCCGCAGGCTTCAGCCAAAAGCTGGTGACCTAGACATATTCCAAAAACCGGCTTTCCCGTTTCTAAAATATCCTTAGTAGTTTTTACCGCATATTCCATTACTGCTGGATCTCCAGGGCCATTGGATAAGAAATAGGCATTTGGAGACCATTCTTCCATTTCTGAGAGCGTTGCTTTGGCTGGAAAAACCTTGCAATAAACTCCTCTGTCAGTAAGATTGCGGAGTATGTTTTTCTTAATCCCGAAATCCATGCAAGCTACTTTTATTGATGAATTCTCATCACCATAAAAATAAGGCTCTTGCGTACAAACTGTAGAAGAAAGCTCAAGTCCGTCCATGTCAGGAACCTGATTAAGTTTCGCTTGAAGGCCATCGAGATCATCTTCAAATTCGGAGCTGATAATTGCATTCATAGCTCCTTTTGAACGAAGATGTCTTACCAATTTTCTGGTATCTACATCTGCTATTCCAGTAATGCCATTTTTTACTAAATAATCCTGCAGCGAGCCTGAAGCATCCAGTCGGGAAAACACGTCTGAAAATGTATTTACGACGATTCCACCAATAGTAGGATGATCAGACTCTACTTCTGTATCGATCACACCGTAATTACCGATGTGAGATGTAGTAGTAACAATGATTTGTCCGGTGTAGGAAGGATCTGTGTAGATCTCCTGGTAGCCAGTCATTCCGGTGTTGAAGCAAATCTCACCACCATTTGTCCCTGGATTACCAATTAAAGAACCGTGAAAGACCGTTCCATCGGCCAAGAGTAAAGTTGCTTTTTGTTTGATCATTTTGCTTAGTAATTGCCCAAAGTTAAATATTTATTGGGAAGGAAGTTAAATGAAAAGGGTATAAAAAAAGGATTGAACAAATGTCCAATCCTTTCAATATCGTGAATCCACCGATCAACTTATTTGTTATCAGTTTCTTCTTCAGCGGAATCAGCAGAAGCTTCAGGAGACTTTGGCTCCTCGGCATCTTTTGCAGGAGCTTTTTCTGCTGCAGGTGCAGCAGTTGATTTAGTCTCCTCAGCTGTAGTAGACTTACCTGAACCTCTACGAGATCTTCTAGTAGTTTTCTTAGCTGGCTGAGCATCTTTCAACATCAATTCGTTGAAATCTACCAACTCGATGATACACATTTCTGCATTATCACCTAATCTGAAACCAGTTTTAATAATTCTTGTGTATCCACCTGGGCGAGTAGCTACTTTAGCGATTACTTCACCGAACAGTTCGATGATAGCTTCCTTATTTTTCAAATAAGCGAAAGCCATACGTCTATTATGTGTAGTATCTTCTTTAGCTCTTGTTACCAGTGGCTCCAAATACTTCTTCAATTCTTTTGCCTTGGCAAGCGTTGTTGAGATACGCTTGTGAAGAATCAGCGAAGTTGCCATATTAGAAAGCATTGCTTTTCTATGAGCGGCCTTCCTTCCAAGGTGGTTAAATTTCTTACCGTGTCTCATTATTATTTATTCTTCATCAAGTTTATACTTAGAAATATCCATCCCGAAGGTCAGGCTTTTTTCTTGGATAAGTTGCTCTAGCTCAGCTAGGGATTTCTTACCGAAGTTTCTGAATTTCATCATATCAGAAATTTCAAGCTTGGCAAGGTCACCCAATGTTTTCACATCAGCAGCTTTAAGACAATTGAACGCTCTAACTGATAAGTCAAGATCACTCAAAGACGTCTTAAGAAGCTTTCTCATATGCAAGAATTCTTCGTCAATCGGCTCCGGCTCCGCTACTCCAGTTGAATCAAGAACCATAGTTTGGTCAGAGAACAACATAAAGTGTTGGATAAGGATTTTGGCAGATTCCTGAAGGGCTTTCTCCGGGTGGATAGAACCGTCAGTAGATACTTCCAAGATCAATTTTTCGAAGTCAGTCTTCTGCTCTACACGCGTATTTTCAACACTGTATTTCACATTTTTAATAGGTGTGAAAACTGCATCGATAGCGATAGTACCGAAAACTTGCTCTTTTGGTTTGGATTCTTCAGCTGGTAGATACCCTCTTCCTTTATCCATCGTCAATTCGATCTCAAAGTTTTTGGTATCGTCTATATGACAAATCACCAACTCTGGATTTAAGATTTCAAAAGAAGAAGTAAACTTAGCAATGTCCCCTGCAGTGAATACAGACTGATTTTTAATCTCTACAGTGATTTTTCCGTCAAATGCTTCATGCACCTTTTTGAATCTCACTTGCTTTAGGTTCAAAATAATATCTGTAACGTCTTCAACTACACCTTCGATGGTCGAAAACTCATGCACTACACCAGGAATCTTGATGGCAGTGATGGCATAACCTTCCAATGAAGAAAGCAAAATTCTTCTCAGGGCGTTACCGATTGTAACTCCATAGCCTTTTTCGAGTGGTTTGAAAGTGAATAAGCCATGAAAATCATCGGCTTTTTCCATTACCACTTTCTCGGGCATTTGAAATGCTAGTATGGACATATATCTCGTTCTTTTTTAAAAGCTGAAAATATTAAAATATTACTTAGAGTAAAGTTCGACAATGAGTTGCTCCTTGATATTCTCAGGAATATCATCTCTGCCTGGAACACTGACGAATTTGCCGGTCAATGATGTGCCTTCCCACTCTAACCAGGAATATTTATTAGCACCTCTACCTGCTAAGCTACTAGTGATTGCTTCTAGAGACTTGGATCTTTCTCTTACAGAAACTACATCACCTGGCTTAAGTGTAAACGAAGGAATATTAACCACCTCACCGTTTACAAGCACATGCTTGTGGGAAACTAGTTGCCTAGCACCTCTTCTGGTAGGGGAAATTCCCAATCTATATACCGTGTTGTCCAATCTAGCTTCCAAAAGCTGAAGAAGGTTCTCTCCGGTGATTCCAGTTTTTCTGGAAGCAATATCAAACATCTTCGCGAATTGTCTCTCCAATACTCCGTAGATGTATTTTGCTTTTTGCTTCTCAGCAAGTTGGATTGCGTATTCAGATTGCTTTTTTCTTCTACCTCTTCCGTGCATGCCAGGAGGGTAGTTTTTCTTTGCAAGTGCTTTGCTATGTCCTTCTATAGCTTCGCCGAATTTTCTGGCAATCTTTGCTTTAGGACCTGTATATCTAGCCATTGTATTACAATTTTATAATTAAACTCTTCTACGCTTAGGAGGACGACAACCGTTGTGCGGCATTGGAGTCACATCGATGATCGTAGTCACGTCCAATCCTACATTTTGCAATGTTCTGATCGCTGATTCACGACCAGATCCCGGACCTTTTACAAATACTTCGATTTTTCTCAAACCTAAGTCATATGCTACCTGTCCACAGTTTTGCGCCGCCATTTGAGCTGCGTAAGGAGTATTTTTCTTTGAACCTCTGAAACCCATTTTACCGGCAGAAGCCCAAGATATTACTTGACCTGCATTGTTGGTAAGAGAGATGATGATGTTGTTGAAGGATGCTCTGATGTGAGCTTGACCTACAGCTTCAACCTTTACTACTCTTTTTTTACCCTTTGCTTTATCGTTTCTTTTCTGAGCCATAATCTAAATCAGGTTTTATTTAGTTGCCTTCTTCTTGTTAGCAACTGTTTTTCTCTTACCCTTCCTTGTTCTGGCGTTGTTCTTGGTGTGCTGACCACGAACTGGAAGTCCTTTTCTGTGTCTCAAACCTCTATAGCAACCAATATCCTGTAGTCGCTTGATGTTCAACTGGATCTCTGACTTTAATACACCTTCGGTTCTGAATTCTTCAGCAATAATGTTACGGATAGCAGTTGACTCATCGTCGTCCCACTCACCTGCTTTTTTATCGAAAGAGATACCGGCCTTGGTCAGGATAGCTTTGGCTGCAGATCTACCTATTCCGAAGATATAGGTAAGACCGATTACGCCACGCTTATTGTCTGGTATGTCTACACCTGCAATTCTAGCCATAATTTAACCTTGTCTTTGTTTAAACTTAGGATTCTTCTTATTGATGACATACAATACCCCTTTTCTACGGATAAGCTTGCAGTCAGCACTTCTTTTTTTGATAGATGTTTTTACTTTCATCTCAGTCTTATTTATATCGATATACAATTCTGCCTTTACTCAAATCATAGGGAGACAGTTCCAATTTAACTCGATCACCAGGAAGAATTTTTATATAATTCATCCTCATCTTACCAGATATGTGGGCGATCAGTTGATGTCCATTCTCTAGTTCCACTTTGAACATCGCATTAGACAATGCCTCTTTAATCGTACCGTCTTGCTCTATTGATGTTTGCTTGGCCATATTAGAATTTAAAATTCTCTTCTATGTATTTATGAGATGTTAACACCTCTGTTCTATCTTCAAATATCGCTACTGTATGCTCATAATGTGCTGAAGGCTTTCTATCCGCAGTACGAATAGTCCAACCATCCCGCTCTTGTACAATATTTCGTGTACCTAGATTGATCATGGGCTCAATGGCGATCACCATTCCGTCTTTCAGTAATGGACCGCTTCCCTTCTTTCCGTAATTGGGAACTTCTGGCCCTTCATGTAGATTTCTACCTAATCCATGTCCGACTAGCTCTCTGACTACCGTGTAGCCTTTAGCCTCTACAAACTTTTGGATGGAATTACCTATATCACCTATCCGCTTTCCAAAAACAGCTTGCTCAATTCCAATGTAAAGTGAATCTTTGGTGGCCTTTAATAATGCTTTTAAAGCAGGAGAGACCTCACCAATAGGGTACGTATAAGCGGAATCGCTATGAAAACCTTGGTGAAAGACTCCACAATCTACTGAGATTATATCGCCATCTTTCAATTCATATTCACTGGGAAAACCATGTACAACTACTTCATTCACAGAAATACATAGTGAAGCAGGAAATCCATTGTAACCCTTAAATGAAGGTACGCCGTGATGATCCCTGATAAACTCCTCAGCAACTTTGTCTAGAAAAGAGGTCTTTACCCCTTCCTTGATATGTTTCGCTACTTCCCCGTGGGCTTTCGCTAGTATATCGGCACTTTCTTTTATTAACTTAACTTCTTCCGAAGTCTTGTAATTAATCATCTTAGGCAACTTGGTAATTAGAAGGGTTATTCTTCACATTACCACTTTTCATCATACCTTCGTAGTGTCTCATTAACAGGTAACTTTCGATTTGTCTCAATGTATCCATGATTACCCCTACCATAATTAGTAAAGAAGTACCACCATAGAACTGAGCAAACTCACCACCCACGCCGGATATAATCGCAAGAGCAGGAAGAATAGCTACCGCAGCTAAGAGAATAGATCCCGGAAGTGTAATCTTCGAAATGATTCCGTCGATAAATTCCGATGTAGGTGCTCCTGGCTTAATACCGGGAACAAATCCTCCATTTCTCTTCATGTCTTCAGCTATCTGCTCAGGGTTAACTGTAATCGCAGTATAGAAGAAAGTGAAAAGAATGATCATCAGTGCGAAAAGCAAATTGTATTGCCATGATGTGAAGTCACTGAACGTAGCACCAATATAATTGGCAATGTCATTCTCAGATGCCCAGATCTGCGCAATAAGAGCCGGTACGAACATCAAAGATTGGGCAAAGATAATTGGCATAACTCCGGAAGCATTTACCTTGATAGGTATGTACTGTCGCTGACCGCCATACACTTTACCGCCTACTACTTGCTTAGCATACTGTACAGGAATTCTTCTGGTAGCTTCTGTCAAGGCAATCACCCCAACCACTACAAAGAACAATACAGCAGCCTCGATAAGAAGAAGCAACATTCCTGAGGTACCTTTCTCAAGCCCCTCCGCTATGATAGCTCCAGGGAATCTTGATATAATACCAATCATAATAAGCATTGAGATACCGTTACCTATACCTTTTTCTGTGATTTTCTCTCCTAGCCACATGCAAAACATGGTGCCGGCAGAAAGTAAAACCAAAGAACTAAACATAAATAAGGTTGAGCTAACCATCACTGCTCCAGTAGGCATAATAGTAGCGGACACATATCCAATACCTTGTGCTATTGTAATTAGGATAGTCAAAACCCGAGTGATCTGGTTGATTCTTTTTCTACCAGATTCACCCTCTTTTTGCATCTTCTGAAAATATGGTACTCCGACAGTCAATAACTGCAACACAATGGAAGCAGATATGTAAGGCATAATGCCCAGACCGAAGATAGACGCGTTACTGAACGCTCCACCTAGGAAGGTATCTATCAATCCAAATATTCCTTCAGGAGCCCCATCCAAACGAGAAGGATCAACACCTGGAAGAACTATGAACGACCCTAATCTGAATATGATCAAAAATCCGATCGTATTCATGATTCTAACTCTAAGGTCTTCGATAGAGAAAATGTTCTTAACTGTCGAAATAAACTTTTTCATTAAATTAAATTGTGTTTACCGTTCCACCCGCCTTCTCAATAGCTGCAGAAGCAGATGCGGAGAATTTGTGAGCGGTTACGTCTAATTTGGACTTCAATTCACCTCCACCGAGGATTTTGATTTTGTCATTCTTAGAAGCAATACCATGAGAAACCATAGCTTCCATGTTTACTACTTCAAGATTGTATTGCTCGGCAAGGCTTTGCAATGTATCCAAATTTACTGGTTTGAACTCAATACGGTTCAAGCTTTTGAATCCAAATTTAGGAACTCTTCTCTGAAGTGGCATTTGACCACCTTCAAAACCTAGTTTAGACTTATAACCTGACCTTGATTTAGCTCCTTTGTGACCTCTTGTAGAAGTACCACCTCTACCTGAACCTGTACCTCTACCAATTCTCTTGCGGTTTTTGGTAGATCCTTCAGCTGGTGTTAATGTATGCAGTTTCATAATTAAGCTTCCTCCACTTTTACAAGGTGATTAACTTTATTTACCATACCTGCAATCTGTGGCGTATTCTCTACGGTCACTGATTTGCTGATGCGACCCAGACCAAGAGCAGTAATAGTTGCTTTTTGATCTTTTGGTCTATCAATGGTACTTTTCGTTTGCGTGATTTTGATCTTAGCCATGATAATTATCCGTTAAATACTTTAGACATTTTAACGCCTCTCTGTTGTGAAACAGCGATAGCATCTCTTAGCTGAACCAAAGCTTCAATAGTAGCTTTAACCACGTTATGAGGGTTGGATGATCCTTTGGACTTAGCTAGTACGTCTGTTACGCCTGCACTCTCCAAAACTGCCCGCATTGCACCACCTGCGATAACGCCTGTACCTGCTGCTGCTGGCTTGATCAAAACGAATCCTCCTCCGAATTTACCAATTTGCTCGTGAGGGATAGTTCCCTTTAAGATTGGCACTTTCACCAAATTCTTTTTTGCATCTTCGATACCCTTAGTGATTGCATCTGTTACCTCATTGGCTTTACCCAATCCGTAACCGACAACACCTTGGCCATCTCCTACTACAACTATTGCAGAAAAAGAGAATCTTCTACCACCTTTTACCACTTTGGCTACTCGGTTGATAGCTACTACTTTTTCTTTTAAATCTGTATCTGTAGCCCTGATAGGCTTTCTTCTTAGTTGAGACATAGCTTATTAAAATTTAAGGCCTCCTTCTCTGGCACCTTCTGCCAAAGCTTTCACATTCCCATGATACAAGTAGCCATTTCTGTCAAATACTACGGAATCTACTCCGTTTGCAACAGCTCTTTCCGCAAGTTTCTTACCTACTTCTTTGGATACTGATACATTAGTGTTAGCCTTTGCTCCCAATTCTTTGGAAGAAGCCTGGGCTACAGTCTGACCTTTAAGGTCATCAATAAGCTGCGCATATATGCCAGTATTGCTTTTGAAAACTGACAAACGAGGTCTGGAATCTGTACCGGAAATTTTCCTTCTGATACCCTGCTTGATTCTAAGTCTTCTGGAATTCTTGTTAAATGCCATAACCTATTATTTTTTACCGGCAGTCTTACCAGCCTTACGTCTAACTTGTTCACCAATGAAGCGCACACCTTTTCCTTTGTAAGGTTCAACCTTACGAAGTGATTTGATTTTTGCAGCAACTTGACCAATCAATTCTTTATCAATTGACTCCAAAGTAATGATTGGATTTTTACCTTTAGGAGTTTCCGTCTTCAACGATACCTCTTCAGGCAGCGCAAAGTAGATATTGTGAGAATAACCAAGATTCAATTCGAGAATCTGACCTTGGTTAGAAGCCTTATAACCTACACCCACAAGCTCCAAATCTTTCTTATATCCTTCAGAAACGCCGATCACCATATTGTTGATCAGAGATCTGTAAAGACCATGAATAGACTTGTGTCTTTTGGAATCGGTAGGACGCGCAACAACTATTTCGTTGTTTTCTACTTTCACCTGAATATCGGGATTCACATCCTGAACCAGAGTACCCTTAGGACCTTTAACAGTCACAGT
This sequence comes from uncultured Algoriphagus sp., assembly GCF_963974835.1. Taxonomy (GTDB): domain Bacteria; phylum Bacteroidota; class Bacteroidia; order Cytophagales; family Cyclobacteriaceae; genus Algoriphagus. The sequence goes on from NZ_CAXBET010000001.1 coordinate 52,059, forward strand.
TCCATGAGCTGTGACGTCTACAGTAACACCGCCGGGTATATTTATTGATTTTTTACCTATTCTAGACATGATAGTAAATTAGTATACGTAGCAAAGAACTTCTCCACCTACACCTTCAGTGCGGGCTTCTTTGTCTGTCATCACACCCTTAGAGGTGGAAACGATTGCTATCCCAAGGCCGTTGATTACTCTTGGAAGCTCCGTATGTTTCACATATTTTCTCAAACCTGGCGTACTAACTCTCTTCAAGCTTACGATAGCGTTTTGCTTTGTAACAGGGTTGAACTTCAGAGCAATTTTGATGGATCCCTGAGGACCGTTTTCTTCAAACTTGTAATTCTGAATGTATCCTTTGTCGTGCAATACTTTTGTAATCTCTTTCTTGATGTTAGAAGCAGGGATTTCTACGATTCGGTGAGAAGCCTTGATGGCATTTCTCAACCTAGTCAGATAATCAGCTATTGGATCAGTCATTGTATTTATAGTCTAGCTACACCCGTTTTGGGCGTGCAAAGTTACGAATTGATTTTTATAATAAAAACTACTGTCGTTATTTTACCAGCTGGACTTAGTGACTCCAGGGATTTTGCCTGCTGAGGCCATTTCTCTGAAGGTTACCCTGTTGATACCGAACTTTCTCATGTAGCCTTTAGGGCGACCAGTAAGTTTACATCTGTTGTGCAGTCTTACCGGTGATGCGTTCTTTGGCAATTTATCAAGTGCTTCATAATCTCCGGCTGCTTTCAGCGCGGCTCTTTTATCAGCATACTTGGCTACCAGACGCTCTCTTTTTCTCTCACGAGCTTTGATTGACTCTTTTGCCATAACTATTCTTCTTTAGTTTTTTTAACGAAAGGCATTCCGAAAGCCTTAAACAATTCAAGACTCTCCTCATCTGTTTTAGCAGAAGTGACGAATGTGATATCCATTCCAGAGATTCTGTTTACTTTCTCAATGCTGATCTCAGGGAAGATAATTTGCTCTTGCACACCTAGTGTGTAATTACCTCTTCCGTCAAAACCTTTATCAGAAATACCTTTGAAATCTCTTACACGTGGAAGTGCGATTGTGATCAAACGGTCTAGGAATTCATACATTGTCTGTCCTCTCAAAGTAACTTTGGCTCCGATAGGCATTCCTTCTCTCAACTTAAAGTTGGATACAGAAGTCTTTGCAATAGTAGATACTGCTCTCTGACCAGTGATCAAAGAAAGCTCCTCTACACCTTGGTCAACCAATTTCTTATCCGCTACAGCTGCACCGATACCTTTATTGAGTACGATCTTCTGTAACTTAGGAACTTGCATTATTGAAGAGTATTGGAATTTCTCTTTCAAGGCAGGGACGATTTCGTCCACGTATTTTTGCTTGATTCTTGGATTAGCCATTGATCACCTCCCCAGTTTTCTTAGAGTATCTTACTAATTTACCATTTTCACCTGCCTTGCGACCTGTTCTAGTGGCTTCACCAGATTTAGGATCTACAAGCATAAGGTTACTAATATGCACGGAAGCTTCTTTCTTATCAATGCCACCTTGTGGCTTAGCAGCAGTAGGCTTTACGTGTTTAGTGATCATGTTAAGACCCTCAACGATTGCTCTACTTTTTTGCTTATCTACGGAAAGTACTTTTCCTGTTTTGCCTTTGTCATCACCTGCGATAACCTTAACGGTGTCACCGGTTTTGATATGAAGCTTTGTTTGCTTGTTCATTTTTCTTTCCATGATTACAATACTTCAGGAGCCAATGAAACGATTTTCATAAACTGCTTCTCTCTCAACTCTCTAGCCACTGGGCCGAAGATTCGTGTGCCTCTTGGCTCATCGTTGTTGTTCAATAACACAGCTGCGTTATCCTCGAAGCGAATATAAGAACCGTCTTTTCTTCTTATTTCTTTACGAGTACGCACGATAACCGCTCTTGACACGGTACCCTTTTTCATGCTGCTGGAAGAAAGCGCTGATTTTACTGTCACTACGACTTTATCGCCGATGGAAGCATATCGCTTTTTGGTTCCTCCCAATACGCGGATCACTAGTACCTCTTTGGCACCAGAGTTATCCGCTACGCTTAGTCTTGATTCTTGTTGGATCATAATTACTTAGCCCTTTCAATAATTTCAACTACTCTCCAACGCTTGTTTTTACTCAGCGGACGAGTTTCGCTTATTTTCACGAGGTCACCTGGGTTACACTCGTTGGTCTCGTCATGAGCCATAAATTTGGTTGTTTTGGCAACAAACTTACCATAGATAGCGTGCTTAACGCGACGTTCTACTGCTACAGTAATGGACTTATCCATCTTGTTACTTACCACCTTACCAACTCTTTCTTTTCGAAGATTTCTCTCTGTCGTAGCCATAATCTTTTTTTTAGCTAGTTATTTGGCAGCCAATGCAGTCTTTAATCTTGCGATAAAGCGCTTGGTCTCGCGGATTCTGTTCGGATTCTCTATAGGAGATATCGAGTGCGCAAACCTAAGTTTGGTTAGATTCTCCTGCTCAGCGACTAGTCGCTCGGCGATTTCACTGTTTGAAAGTGAATTGATCTCAGTATTTTTCATAGTGCTTATAATTCAGCGTAATCTCTACGAACAACAAATCTGGTGCTTACAGGCAATTTCTGCTGTGCAAGTCTCAACGCCTCCTGAGCTGTCTCCAGGCTCACGCCTGTAGCTTCGAAAAGGATCGTTCCTGGCTTGATAACGGCCACCCAATACTCAGGAGCACCTTTACCTTTACCCATACGAACCTCTGCGGGCTTTTTAGTGATAGGCTTGTCAGGGAAAATTCTGATCCAAACCTGTCCTTCTCTTTTCATTGCTCTCGTCATAGCGATACGAGCTGCCTCGATCTGACGGGATGTGATCCATCCTGGCTCAAGGGATTTGATGCCAAAGTTGCCGAAAGAAAGCGTGTGCCCTCTTTGTGCAATGCCTTTGACACGGCCCTTTTGCATTTTCCTATATTTAGTTCTTTTTGGCTGTAACATGAGTTCTCACTTATGGGTGAAAATTAGTTATTTCTTTTTCTTCGTCTTGGACCGTCATTTCTCTTAGGGCCTGCATTACGAGCACCTTTTGGCTCATTAGCTGCACCTTGATTAGGAGAAAGGTCTCTTTTACCGTACACTTCACCTTTGAAGATCCATACTTTGATTCCGATAAGTCCGTAAACCGTAAGGGCTTCTGACAATGCGTAATCAATATCTGCTCTCAACGTGTGAAGAGGAATTCTTCCTTCTTTGTACATTTCAGAACGGGCCATTTCGGCTCCGCCTAGACGTCCAGAAAGTTTAACTTTAATTCCCTCCGCTCCCACTCTCATGGATGCTGCTATAGCTTGCTTCATAGCTCTTCTGAAAGAAATTCTTGCTTGAAGCTGCTGAGCGATTGATTCACCTACCAATTTCGCATCCAACTCAGGACGCTTGATCTCGAAGATATTAATCTGAATATCCTTATTGGTGATATTCTTAAGCTCTTCTTTCAGTTTATCTACTTCGGCTCCACCTTTACCAATTACAACACCTGGACGGGCAGTATGTATCGTAAGAGTGATTCTTTTAAGCGTACGCTCAATAATCACTTTAGAAATACCTCCCTTAGGAATTCTGGCAAGGACGTACTTACGGATTTTTTGATCTTCGTGCAGTTTTTCAGCGAAGTCTTTCCCACCGTACCAGTTGGAATCCCAGCCTTTGACTACACCAAGTCTAAATCCTATTGGGTTGATCTTTTGTCCCATAGTCTGTTCTTAATTTGCCTTTTCGTTTGTTTCTACTACATCAGCGGTAACAGCCTCTTCATTGAAAGAATCAACAATTAGGGTTACATGATTTGATCTCTTGCGGATTCTGTGTCCTCTACCTTGAGGAGCTGGTCTTAATCTCTTAAGAGATCTTCCTTCATCCACCATTACAGTTTTGATGAAAAGGTCAGCTTCTTCCAATTTGGCATCAGGGTTTTTCGCCTGCCAGTTGGCTATAGCGGAAAGCAACAACTTCTCAAGTCGAATAGCTCCATGGTTAGGAGTGAATTTCAATATGCTAAGTGCCAATCCTACTCTCTTGCCTCTGACAAGGTCAGCCACAAGGCGCATCTTACGCGGAGATGTAGGGACATTATTTAATTTTGCTAATGCTTCCATGATTATCTCTTTCCTTTATCTTTTTTGGCAATGTGGCCTCTGAAATTTCTGGTAGGAGCAAATTCACCTAGCTTATGACCTACCATGTTGTCTGTTACAAATACTGGAATGAATTTATTCCCATTATGCACAGCGAAGGTATGTCCTACGAAATCCGGAGAAATCATTGATTTTCTTGACCAAGTCTTGATTACCGATTTCTTTCCTGATTCGTTCTGAGCATCCACTTTCTTCACAAGATGGTGCTCGATATAAGGACCTTTTTTTAATGAACGTGCCATAATTATTTAGATCTTTTGCTTACGATGAACTTGTTTGAATACTTCTTAGGAGATCTTGTTTTCTTTCCTTTAGACAATAGACCTTTTCTAGATCTAGGATGTCCTCCAGAAGAACGACCTTCACCACCACCCATCGGGTGATCTACTGGGTTCATTGCTACACCTCTTACACGAGGACGAGCTCCGAGCCATCTCTTACGACCGGCTTTACCCAATACTACGTTCATGTGATCACCATTGGAAACAGTTCCAACAGTTGCCATGCACGTATTTAGTACAAGTCTCATCTCACCAGATGGAAGTTTTACTGTCACGTATTTCCCGTCACGGGCTACGATCTGTGCATAACCTCCAGCACTTCTTACCATTGCGGCACCTTTTCCAGGCTTCAATTCCACACAGTGTACAATAGTACCCATAGGAATACTTGCTACTGGCATTGCGTTACCCACTTCTGGAGCAACTTGCTCACCGGAAATCACTGTCTGTCCTACTGACAAACCTTCCGGGGCGATAATGTAGGCCTTAGCACCATCTGCGTAATATAGTAGGGCGAGACGTGCCGTTCTGTTTGGATCATACTCAATAGCTTTCACCACTGCAGGTACACCAAACTTGTTTCTTTTGAAGTCTACGATACGTAGTCTTCTCTTATGACCACCACCGATATTGCGGACAGTCATTTTGCCTTCATTATTTCGTCCACCTGACTTCTTGATAGGAGTAAGAAGAGATTTCTCCGGCTTTGACGATGTAATCTCGTCAAATGCTGGGGCTACTCTGAATCTTGTCCCTGGAGTTACAGGCTTCAACTTTTTAATTGCCATGATATAGATTCAATTAAATTTCTCCGTAAAAATCAATCACTTCACCATCGGCTACTTGCACGATTGCTTTCTTGAAAGCGTTGGTAAAGCCTGAAACCACTTTAGCTTTGGTGTATCTTGATTTATGCTTTGCAGCATATCTGATGGTCCTGATAGAAACCACTTTCACACCAAACGTTTTTTCTACAGCAAGTTTGATTTCTGGTTTCTTCGCAGTTTTCTCCACGATGAATCCATAAACGCCTCTTTCGTTCATGGCAGAAATCTTTTCTGTAATTAAAGGCTGCTTTAGAATATCCATTGTCTTATTTCGATAAAATGGTTTCCAACTTACTAAGAGAACCCTCGCAGATCACTAGGTGATCAGCATTAAGTACTTGGTAAGTATTTACATCATTTACAGTCACAACTTTTGCCTTTGGCAAGTTTCTGCTGGAAAGGAAAACGTTAGTATTTTCCTCAGGAAGTACTAGTAACGTCTTCTTATCTCCTAGAGATAATCCATTAAGCAGTGCCATGTAGCTTTTAGTTTTTGGAGAGTCAAATGAAATGCTTTCCAATACTGACAAGCTGTTATCTTTCACTTTATAAGCAAGTGCAGATTTTCTGGCTAGTTGTTTTACCTTTTTATTCAATTTGAAAGAATAGTCTCTTGGCTGCGGGCCAAATACTCTTCCTCCTCCTCGGAATAGTGGCGACTTGATAGATCCAGCACGTGCACTACCAGTGCCCTTTTGCTTCTTGATCTTACGAGTAGAGCCAGCTATCTCATTTCTCTCTTTAGACTTGTGCGTACCTTGTCTTTGGTTAGCCAAGTACTGCTTTACATCAAGGTAGATCGCGTGATCGTTAGGTTCGATTGCGAAGATCTCATCAGACAAGCTGATTTTTCTACCTGTGTCTTCTCCTTTTTGATTAATTACTGCTAATTCCATGGCTTACTTCTCTAGAATAACGAAAGAATTTTTAGGACCAGGTACAGAACCAGAAACCAATAGTAGGTTTTTGTCAGCATAGATTTTCAACACTCGAAGGTTAACCACCTTTACTCTGTCTCCGCCCGTTCTACCAGCCATTCTCATTCCTTTGAATACTCTGGATGGCCAAGAACATGCACCAATTGAACCTGGGTGTCTGCCTCTGTTATGCTGACCGTGAGTTTGTCCACCCACACCTGCAAAACCATGACGTTTTACTACACCCTGGAATCCTTTACCTTTTGAAGTTCCGATAGCATCTACGAAGTCACCTTCGATAAATACTTCACCAGCCTTCACTGTAGCTCCTAGATTAACCTGGCCTTCAAACTCGACCCGGAACTCTCTGAACTCAACAACTTTGCGCTTTGGTGTTGTACCAGCCTTTTTAAAATGACCGATCAATGGTTTTGGCGTATTTTTCTCTTTACGCTCACCATAAGCCAACTGCACTGCGTTGTACCCGTCTGTCTCAACGTTTTTTACTTGCGTCACTACACAAGGACCAGCTTCTATTAGCGTGCATGCGACGTTACGTCCATCGGCACTGAAAATGCTAGTCATTCCTACTTTTCTACCTATTATACCAGACATCTTTTATAAGATAATATAATAACCCACAAGCATTTACCTGCCGGGGCTCCTTTTAAAGGACTGCAAAGTTACTGAAATAAAATTCTGCAACAAATCCCAAATCCTAAATTTTCAATGTATTACAAAATATTTCACCTCTGACTCAGGCATTTATAACCTTTGAAAGGCACCTACTCAGAAATGGCACAAAAAAAACCTGCTCCGAAGAGCAGGTCTCTTTTATCTCAATCCAATTTCATCAAACTTTGATCTCTACATCAACTCCACTTGGAAGCTCGATTTTCATCAAAGCATCTACAGTTTTAGAAGAGTTAGAGTAGATATCCACCAATCTCTTATAAGTACAAAGTTGGTACTGATCTCTGGCTTTTTTACTTACGTGTGGAGATTTCAACACTGTGAATTTCTCCTTTTTAGTAGGCAATGGAATTGGCCCTACTACTACTGCGCCAGTGGCTTTCACTGCCTTTACAATCTTCTCTGATGACTTATCCACCAGGCTGTGATCGTATGATTTTAGTTTTATTCTGATTTTCTGATTCATCGCAAATATTATTTAGTCCTTCTGACCTTTTACTGTAGCAATTACACCTTCGGCAATGTTGTTAGGCACTGACTCATAGTGAGAGAATGTCAATGAAGCTGTAGCTCTACCAGATGTGATAGTTCTTAGATCAGTAATATAACCGAACAACTCAGACAATGGTACAGATGCTTTGATTACAGAAGAGGTACCCTTAGTATCCATTCCTTTCATCAAACCTCTTCTTCTGTTCAGGTCACCAGTGATTGGACCAGTGTACTCATCAGGAGAAACTACATCTACTGCCATGATCGGCTCAAGTAATTGAGGCTTACATCTTTTCGCTGCTTCTTTGAAACCAAGTCTAGCTGCCAATTCGAAGGAAAGGGCATCAGAATCGACATCGTGGAATGAACCATGGAACAATCTTACTTTCATAGATTCGATAGGATATCCAGCCAATGGACCATTTTTCATGGACTCAGCAAATCCTTTCTGGATCGAAGGAATAAATTCCTTAGGAATTACACCACCGACAATCGCATTCACAAAGTCAAGTCCTGGTTTGATCTCACCGGTTTCCGGATCTGGATCTCTAGGGCTAAGTTCAAATGAAATGTCAGCAAATTTACCTTTACCACCTGTCTGCTTCTTGTAAACTTCTTTGTGCTCGTATGAACCAAACAAAGCTTCTTTATATGCAACCTGAGGAGCACCTTGGTTGATCTCAACCTTAAATTCTCTCTTAAGACGGTCGATGATAATATCGAGGTGAAGCTCACCCATACCTCTCAAGATAGTCTGACCAGTTTCGTGATCTGTGTTTACTTGAAGTGTAGGATCTTCTTCTACTAGTTTAGCGATTGCCATACCTAGTTTATCTACGTCTGCCTGAGTTTTAGGCTCGATAGCATATCCAATAACTGGCTCAGGGAATACCATGGATTCAAGAACTACTTTACGTTTTTCGTCGCAAAGTGTATCACCAGTTTTGATATCTTTAAAGCCTACCACTGCACCAATATCTCCAGCTCTAAGCGCGTCGATTTGGTTTTGCTTGTTAGCATGCATTTGGAATACTCTAGAGATACGCTCTTTATTTCCAGAACGGCTATTGAATACATAAGAACCGGAATTCAGAATTCCAGAATATGCTCTTACGAAACAAAGACGGCCTACAAATGGATCTGTGGCGATTTTGAAAGCAAGACCTGCAAATGGCTCAGTTTCATCAGGAGAGATTCTTACATCTTTTTCCTCATCATCAAGATCGTGCGCAATGATATCGTCCTTGTCCATAGGAGAAGGAAGCAATTCCATTACTAGATCAAGCATAGTCTGAACGCCTTTATTTTTGAATGAAGATCCGCATACCATTGGTACAATCTTCATGTCAATTACTGCTTTTCTCAAAGCTGTAAGGATTTCTTCTTCAGTGATTGAATCAGAATCTTCGAAGAATTTCTCCATCAAAGACTCATCGTAATCTGCAACTGCTTCAAGAAGATACTCTCTGTATTCAGCTACCTCATCAATCATATCTTCCGGAATAGGAACTTCTTCGAAAGTCATTCCGAAATCATCCTCGTTCCATACGATTGCTCTGTTGTTGATCAAATCAACTACACCTCGGAATCTATCTTCAGCACCGATTGGAAGTTGCAAAGGAACAGCGTAGCTGCCTAGCATTTCTTTTACCTGCTTACAAACCTCAAGGAAGTTTGCACCAGCACGGTCCATTTTATTTACGAAACCAATACGTGCAACTTTATAGTTATCCGCAAGTCTCCAGTTTGTCTCGGACTGTGGCTCTACGCCATCTACAGCACTAAACAAAAATACCAATCCATCGAGAACACGTAGTGATCTGTTTACCTCTACAGTAAAATCAACGTGACCGGGAGTATCGATGATGTTGATTTGATATTTTTTGTCTCTGTAATTCCAAAAAACGGTAGTAGCAGCAGAAGTAATAGTAATACCTCTCTCTTGCTCCTGAGCCATCCAGTCCATGGTGGCTGCACCGTCGTGAACCTCACCTATTTTGTGAGATACGCCCGAATAAAAAAGAATCCGTTCTGTCGTAGTCGTTTTACCGGCATCAATGTGCGCGGCGATACCAATATTTCTGGTAAGTGTTAAATCTCTTTTAGCCATATTGATTAAAATCTAAAATGTGAGAATGCTTTGTTGGCCTCAGCCATTCTGTGCGTATCATCTTTCTTCTTCACTCCGGCACCTTCGCCTTTGGAAGCAGCGATAATTTCACCAGCAAGTCTGTCCATCATTGTTTTCTCACCTCTTCTTCGGGCGTAGCTGATCATCCATTTAATTCCTAGGGCAATCTTTCTGTCAGGTCTGACTTCCATTGGAACCTGGAATGTAGCACCACCAACTCTACGACTCTTCACCTCAACGGATGGAGAAATATTGTTTAGCGCTTTTTTCCAAACTTCAAGACCATTCTCACCTACCTTGGATTCTACCTTTTCTACTGCATCGTAGAAAATTCTGTAAGCAATACTCTTCTTCCCATCTACCATTAGATTGTTCACGAATCTAGTTACTAGCGTATCGTTGAACTTTGGATCAGGAAGAATATATCTCTTCTTTGGTTTCGCTTTTCTCATTTTTTCTAAATGTTTTTATTATTTTTTCTTTGCCGGAGCAGCTGGGGCACCCTTGCCTGCTTTCGGTCTTTTAGCACCATACTTAGAGCGACCTTGCTTACGGTCTTTTACTCCTGCGGTATCTAGTGCACCACGGATGATGTGATACCTCACACCTGGAAGATCTTTCACACGACCACCTCTGATCAAGACGATCGAGTGCTCTTGTAGATTGTGACCTTCTCCAGGAATATAAGCATTCACTTCTTTTCCGTTTGTCAATCTCACCCTCGCCACTTTCCTCATTGCAGAGTTTGGCTTCTTAGGGGTTGTAGTGTATACTCTGGTACAAACTCCTCTTCGCTGTGGACATGCATCCAAAGCTCTTGATTTTGATTTGGTTTCCAGTGTAGTTCTACCTTTTCGTACTAACTGTTGAATAGTAGGCATTAACTGATAAAATTTAGTTTTCCCGTAAACTGTTAAATTTTGGACTGCAAAGGTAAACAAAGTAATAAGAGTAACAAAGCTAAGCAGTTATATTTTTGCTAAGCCTCTCCCGGAGTTCCAAAGCTAATAGGAAACTGCGGTGCTCCTCCCGATTGGTTGATCTTTCCGAAAGCTGCTTCATACTTCTCTATATTGTCCTTTAGAGCTGAAAGCAGACGCTTCGCATGGTCTGGAGTCACTATAATCCGCGATTTAACTTTTGCTTTGGGCACACCCGGCATCAAGCGAATGAAATCAATCACAAATTCCGAATTAGAATGTGCGATCATTGCCAAATTAGAATAAACTCCCTCAGCTACGTCTTCTGATAGCTCAACATTAATCTGCTGATCTCCTTTTTTTTGTCCGTTGTCGTCTTGCATGGTTTGTATTGTTTTTATTTACATTGATGCCATTGGCCAAAATCCCTTTGCTCACTGGGTCGGATGACCGAAGACGGGTGACCGAAGTGGCCTCAATTTCCTTGTTAACCTAATCCTATAATGCTTTTGTCTCTTTACTGTTAATAAAGAGATTAACTATCTATAATGACTTCAATAGCCTTCCCTTGTTTATTAAGTTGGAAATCTAGTTCCAGAAATGATATATCACCTGTGTTCTCTGCGTAAAACTCTGTGATCACCGCGGTTACTAAAGATATTCATAAAAAAGGCCTGTCGTGAAACAGGCCTTTAGAATTAATTTACTAGAATATTACAGGATTGCTTCACTGGATCTTTTAGTGCTGCGCTCCATATTTTCAGAAAGTTTGTCATACTCATCCTGAGATCCTACGATCACTGGCTGCAATCTTCTCTGGCCAGTACCGGCTGGAATCAAGTGACCAACGATTACGTTTTCTTTCAGACCTTTCAACTCATCACGTTTACCTCTAATCGCTGCTTCTGAAAGCACCTTAGTAGTTTCCTGGAAGGACGCTGCAGAGATAAATGACTCAGTACCCAAAGATGCCGCAGTGATTCCTTGTAAGGTAGGCTTAGAAACCGCAGTTTCAGCATCACGAACTTGTACCAACTTAAGATCTTTACGCTTCAAGCTAGAATTCTCATCTCTTAATCTTCTTGCAGAGATAATCATTCCTGGCTTCAATGTAGAAGAATCTCCAGCATCCATAACCACTTTGCGGTCTAGAATATTGTCATTCTCTTCTCTGAAAGCCCACTTATCTACAACTTGGTTTTGAAGGAATCCAGTATCACCAGCATCAAGGATTTCAACTTTCTGCATCATCTGAGATACGATTACCTCGATGTGCTTATCGTTGATTTTCACACCCTGAAGACGATATACTTCCTGGATTTCATTTACCAAGTACTCTTGAACAGCAGTTGGGCCTTTGATAGACAAGATATCGTTAGGAGTGATCGCTCCATCAGAAAGTGGTTCACCAGCTCTGATAAAGTCATTCTCCTGAACTAAGATATGCTTAGAAAGAGATACCATGTATTTCTTAATCACACCATCTTTAGATTCGATGATGATCTCTCTGTTACCTCTCTTGATACCACCATAAGTTACTACACCATCGATTTCAGAAACAACAGCCGGGTTGGATGGATTTCTTGCTTCGAATAATTCTGTAACCCGTGGAAGACCACCTGTAATATCTCTTGTCTTACCAACAGATCTTGGGATTTTCACCAAAATCTGACCAGATCTTACTTTATCACCCGCTTCAATTGCTAAGTGTGCACCTACAGGAATGTTATATCCTTTAGACTCTTCACCATAGTTTACAATGATTGCAGGATTTTTAGTTCTATCCTTTGTATCGATAATTACTTTCTCACGGAAACCAGTCTGATCATCAGACACTTCCTTATAAGTAACACCTTCAACAATTGCTTCAAACTCAATCTTACCGTCGAATTCAGAAAGGATAACAGCGTTATATGGATCCCACTTACACAAAGTCTGACCTTTAGATACTTTCTCTCCATCCTTTACATTTACAATAGAACCATAAGGAGCGTGGTTAGATACAAAGGTCTTTCCTGTCTTAGGATCATTGATCTTGATTTCGCCAGATCTACCCATGACCACCGTCACCGGCTCGCCATCTTTATTGGTAGTCTCAATCAATCTTAATTCGTCATCAAATTCAACTACACCTTCGAACTTCGCAATTACACTGGCTTCTACAGCCATGTTTGATGCGGTACCACCTACGTGGAATGTTCTTAGTGTAAGCTGAGTTCCAGGTTCACCAATAGACTGCGCTGCGATAACACCTACGGATTCCCCTTCCTGTACCATGTGACCTGATGTTAAGTTTCTACCATAACATTTACCACAAACACCTCTACGGGTTTCGCAAGTCAACACAGATCTGATCTCAACTTCGTCAATTCCAGACTCATCTATCAATTTCGCAACCTCATCATCGATTTCAAGACCTGATTCTACAATCAATTCATCTGTTTGTGGATGGAATATATCATGTACAGATACTCGTCCGAGAATTCTTTCAGAAAGAGGCTCAACGATTTCGTCATTGTCTCTCAACGGTTGAACAAGTAAACCTCTCAAGCTACCACAATCATCTTCTGTAACGATCATATCTTGAGCTACATCCACTAGACGTCTGGTTAGGTAACCAGCATCAGCTGTTTTCAATGCAGTATCGGCAAGACCTTTACGTGCACCGTGAGTTGAGATAAAGTACTCCAATACATCCAGACCTTCTTTGAAGTTGGAAAGAATTGGGTTTTCGATGATTTCACCTACAGAACCCTGAAGGTTTTTCTGAGGCTTAGCCATCAATCCTCTCATACCACCCAACTGACGGATCTGCTCCCTGGAACCACGGGCTCCCGAGTGCATCATCATGTAGATGGCATTGAATCCTTGCTTATCTTCTTCCATCTGCTTCATCAGATTATTAGTCAGATGAGAGTTGGTACGAGTCCAGATATCAATTACTTGGTTATATCTTTCGTTGTCTGTAATCAGACCCATTCTATAGTTATTCCAAACCTCATCGACCTCTTCTTTCGCTTTGGAAATCATTGGTTCTTTTTCTTCCGGAATAATTACGTCATTAAGTCCCATAGACAAACCGCCTTTATAGGCCATTTGGAATCCTAGGTGCTTGATGTCGTCTAAGAACTGGGCAGTACGGGCCATTCCACAAACTTTAACCACTTTAGCAATAATCTGCTGAAGTTTTTTCTTGGTCAAAAGTTCGTTTACATAACCTACTTCTTTTGGAACAAACTGATTGAATATCAAACGACCTGCAACAGTCTCGATGATCTGATCCTTGTAACCACCATCTTCGGTTCTTAGCTGCACTTTACACTTGATATTTGCATGCTTGGAGATTTGCTCCTCGTTCATTGCAATAATCACTTCTTCTACACTATAGAAAGTCATTCCTTCACCTGGAACAGGCTCTTCAGGAGTTGACTTCTTACCCTTGGTCACGTAGTACAGACCCAACACCATATCCTGAGAAGGTACAGTAATTGGTGCTCCGTTAGCAGGGTTTAGAATGTTATGTGAAGAAAGCATCAAAGTAGAAGCTTCCAAGATTGCTTCATGTCCAAGAGGTACGTGAACAGCCATCTGGTCACCATCAAAATCGGCGTTGAATGCTGTACATACTAATGGGTGTAGCTGGATAGCTTTTCCTTCAATAAGTTTTGGTTGGAAAGCTTGGATACCCAATCTGTGAAGAGTAGGAGCACGGTTAAGGAGCACTGGGTGTCCTTTTAGTACATTTTCCAAAATATCCCAAACTACTGGATCTTTACGATCCACAATTTTCTTAGCTGACTTAACTGTCTTAACAATACCTCTTTCGATCAGTTTTCTGATGATAAAAGGTTTGAAAAGCTCAGCCGCCATATTTTTAGGAAGACCACACTCGTGAAGCTTTAACTCTGGTCCTACCACGATCACAGAACGACCGGAGTAATCCACACGCTTACCGAGCAAGTTTTGACGGAATCGACCTTGCTTACCTTTCAACATATCGGAAAGGGATTTCAAAGCACGGTTTCCATCAGATCTTACCGCATTTACTTTTCTAGAGTTATCGAATAGAGAATCTACAGCTTCCTGAAGCATTCTTTTTTCGTTTCTCAAAATTACCTCTGGAGCTTTGATATCGATCAATCTCTTCAGACGGTTGTTTCTGATAATTACTCTTCGATAAAGGTCATTCAAATCAGAAGTAGCGAAACGACCACCATCCAAAGGAACCAATGGACGCAATTCCGGTGGAATCACAGGAACCATACGAACTACCATCCACTCAGGGCGGTTTTCAATTCTAGTTCTTGCATCACGGAATGCTTCTACTACCTTAAGTCTCTTAAGTGCTTCTGCTTTTCTCTGCTGAGAAGTATCAGTTGCAGCTTGGTGACGAAGAGAGTAAGAAAGGTCATCCAGATCAATTCTTGCCAATAGCATCTCCAAAGCTTCAGCACCCATTTTGGCGATGAATTTATTTGGATCTTCATCGTCAAGCATATGATTTTCCTTAGGAAGCTTGTCCATGATATCCAAGTATTCATCTTCAGTCAAGAAGTCCAAATACTGAACTCCTTCTTCTGCCTTGATACCTGGCTGAACAACAGCATAACGCTCGTAATAAACAATCTGATCAAGCTTCTTAGTTGGAAGACCAAGTAGATAACCGATTTTATTAGGAAGAGATTTGAAATACCAAATGTGAGCGACTGGTACTACCAGTTCGATGTGCCCCATTCTCTCTCTTCTTACTTTCTTTTCTGTAACCTCTACACCGCAGCGATCACAGATAATACCTTTATACCTGATGCGCTTGTACTTGCCACAATGACACTCCCAATCCTTTACAGGACCAAATATTCTCTCACAGAACAAACCACCCATTTCAGGCTTGTAGGTTCTATAATTGATGGTCTCTGGCTGGGTCACTTCACCGTTTGAGCTATCCAGAATAGATTCTGGGGAAGCCAAACTGATGGTGACTCTGGAAAAATCATTGTTAAGTTTTTTATTTTTTCTGAACGCCATAGTTTTTTGAAAGATATGTAAAGGGCTCTTGCGAGCCCATTCGCTTTATTAATCTAGGGTAATTTCAAGAGCCAAACCTCTTAATTCATGAACCAGTACGTTGAATGATTCAGGAATATTAGGCTTAGGAAGGTTTTCACCTTTCACAATCGCTTCGTAAGCTTTTGCTCTACCAATTACGTCATCAGACTTCACTGTCAGGATTTCCTGAAGTACGTGTGATGCACCGAATGCCTCAAGTGCCCAAACTTCCATTTCTCCAAAACGCTGTCCACCAAACTGAGCTTTACCACCCAATGGCTGCTGCGTGATCAAAGAGTATGGACCGATTGAACGTGCGTGCATCTTATCATCTACCAAGTGGCCCAATTTCAGCATGTATGCGATACCTACTGTAATTGGCTGATCGAATTTAACACCTGAAAGACCATCGTATAGATAAGTACGTCCATAAGCTGGTAGACCTGCCAATTCCAATTCGTGAGACACTTCTTCCATAGAAGCACCATCGAAGATTGGTGTAGCATATTTCTTATCCAGTTTCTGACCTGCCCAAGCCAATACAGTTTCAAAGATCTGTCCGATGTTCATACGAGAAGGTACACCTAGTGGATTCAATACGATATCCATTGGAGTTCCATCCTCAAGGAATGGCATATCCTCGTCTCTTACGATTCTAGCAACGATACCTTTGTTACCGTGACGACCAGCCATTTTATCACCTACTTTAAGCTTACGCTTTTTAGCGATGTATACTTTGGCAAGTTGTACGATACCAGCAGGAAGCTCATCACCAACCTCAAGAGTAAATCTTTCTCGTTTGAAAGTACCACTAATCTCATTTCGAGAGTTAACGAAGTTTTTCACAAGTTGAGAAATTAACCCATTAACGTGTTCGTCATTGGTCCAATCATCAAGAACGATATCAGATATTAGGTTAGCCTCTTCTGGAACATTATAGTTACTCTCATCTCTGTAAGGATTCTTAGCAGGGAAAAGGTTGTTTTCAATGTTTTTAGCATTAAACTTCTGTCCTTTAGTGATGATCTCATCCCCAAACTTATGCTTAACACCTTGGGAAGTTTTGCCATCAAGAATAGTGACCATCTTATTGATCATTCTCGCTCTAATCGCCAAAAGATCCTTAGAATATCTAGACTTAAGTTTTTCTACTTCAGCCTTAGACTTAGCTCTTACGTCTTTATCCTTCTTAGGTCTAGCGAAAAGCTTAGTCTCTATAACCACACCGTTCAATGAAGGTGAAGCTTTCAATGAAGCATCCTTCACATCACCCGCTTTATCACCGAAGATTGCTCTAAGCAATTTCTCTTCCGGAGTCGGATCAGTTTCACCTTTAGGAGTGATCTTACCGATGATAATATCTCCTTCTTTTACTTCAGCTCCAATTGCGATGATTCCGTGCTCATCAAGATTCTTAACGGCTTCTTCAGAAACGTTAGGAATTTCAGAGGTCAATTCTTCTTCACCTCTCTTCGTATCACGAACTTCCAACTGGAATTCTTCTACGTGGATAGAAGTAAAGATATCTTCTCTAACTACTCTCTCGGAGATTACGATGGCATCCTCAAAGTTGTATCCTTGCCAAGGCATGTATGCCACTTTCAAGTTTTTACCTAGTGCTAGCTCACCGTTATTTGTAGAGTAACCTTCAACTAGTACTTGACCTTTTTTCACTTTCTGGCCTTTCAGCACCAAAGGAGTAAGGTTGATTGTAGTATCCTGGTTTGTTCTTCTGAATTTGATCAAGTCATAAGACTTGTATTCGTCTGTGAAATTCACCAAAAGCTCATCGTCAGTCAAATCGTATTTAATGACAATTTTCTTAGCATCCACATAATCCACTACACCATTTGCTTCCGCAATGATCAGTGATCGAGAATCCACAGCAGCTTTTCCTTCAAGACCAGTACCTACGATAGGTGCTTCAGCTTTTAACAAAGGAACTGCCTGACGTTGCATGTTTGATCCCATCAAAGCACGGTTCGCATCATCATGCTCCAAGAATGGAATCAATGATGCGGCAACAGATACAATTTGATTAGGAGCAACGTCCATATAGCTGATCTCAGATGGTTCCAATACAGGGAAATCACCTTCGAATCTTGCTTTTACTTTCTCATTCACAAAATTGCCAGACTCATCCAATGGAGCATTTGCCTGTGCAATATTATGGTTGTCTTCTTCTTCAGCTGTAAGGAAAAGGATATCGTCAGCTTTCATGCTTACTTTACCATCTTTAACCTTACGATATGGAGTTTCAAGGAATCCCATAGAATTCACTTTTGCGTGAACGCAAAGAGAGGAAATCAAACCAATGTTTGGTCCTTCCGGAGTTTCAATTGTACACAGACGACCGTAGTGCGTATAGTGAACATCTCGAACCTCAAATCCTGCTCTCTCTCTAGAAAGACCCCCTGGACCCAAAGCCGAAAGTCTTCTCTTATGAGTCAACTCCGCCAATGGATTGGTTTGATCCATGAACTGAGAAAGTTGGTTTGTTCCAAAGAATGAATTGATCACCGAAGAAAGTGTACGGGCGTTGATCAAATCGACTGGTTTAAAGTCTTCATTGTCACGAACGTTCATTCTTTCACGGATCGTTCTAGCCATTCTAGCCAAACCTACACCGAATTGGCTGTAAAGCTGCTCGCCCACAGTTCTTACACGTCTATTGCTTAAGTGGTCAATATCATCGACTACAGCCTTAGAATTAATAAGTCCAATAAGGTATTTTACGATGTTGATAATATCTTCCTTAGTAAGGACGATTTTCTCAGAATCGATGTCAAGACCTAGTTTCTTGTTGATTCTATAACGACCAACTTCACCTAGATCATAACGCTTGTCAGAGAAGAATAAGCTATGAATTACCTCACGAGCTGTAGACTCATCAGGTGCTTCAGTATTTCTCAACTGACGGTAGATAACCTCTACTGCCTCTTTTTCGGAGTTAGAGCTATCTTTTTGTAATGTATTATAGATGATAGAGTAATC
Organism: uncultured Algoriphagus sp.; assembly: GCF_963974835.1. GTDB lineage: Bacteria > Bacteroidota > Bacteroidia > Cytophagales > Cyclobacteriaceae > Algoriphagus. The sequence goes on from NZ_CAXBET010000001.1 coordinate 70,547, forward strand.
AGCAACGTTCACATCTTCTCTATGGAGAATGATGCTCTTCGATCCTGAATCCAAAATCATTTCAATATCTTCATCTGTAAGTACAGTATCACGCTCAAGCAATACTTCATTTCTGTCAATAGAAACTACCTCACCAGTATCTTCATCTACGAAATCTTCTACCCATGTTCTAAGAACCCTTGCAGCTAGTTTACGACCAGCTACTTTTTTCATCGCGCTCTTAGTGGCATTAACTTCTTCAGATAGACCGAACAAGTCGAGAATATCTTTGTCAGAGCCATACCCAATTGATCTCAGCAAAGTGGTTACTGGAAATTTCTTCTTACGGTCGATATAGGCATACATGACATTATTAATGTCAGTCGCAAATTCAATCCAAGAACCTTTGAAAGGGATAATTCTGGCAGAGTAAAGTTTCGTACCATTTGTGTGCTTGCTCTGAGCAAAGAACACTCCTGGAGAACGGTGAAGTTGTGAAACAATAACTCTTTCCGCACCATTAATTACAAATGACCCCTTCTCGGTCATGTATGGAAGATTACCTAAGAATACTTCTTGCTCAATCGTTTCGAAATCTTCATTATCCTCGTCATGGCAAAGTAGTCTCAACTTTGCTTTCAACGGTACAGAGTAGGTCAAGCCACGGTCAATGCATTCGCCCACAGAATATTTCGGTGGATCTACTGCGTAATCAATGAATTCAAGAGTGAAATTCTCTCTGGAGTCACTGATTGGGAAGTTTTCTGCGAATACTTTAAATAAACCGTCTGCCCGGCGTTTTTCTGCAGGAGTATCCAGTTGAAAAAAGTCTTTGAATGACTGCAACTGAATATCTAGAAAATCCGGATAGCTTTTGACCACCTTAATGGAGGAGAAACTTTTCCTTTCGGTTTGATTCTTGATAGCCAAGGTAGTGTATGTTTATGGTGAAATGTTGATATCGGAATAATCTTATTTCCGATTAGAATAATGCAATTTTAAACCTGTGCATAAACAGGAAAAGACCTGACTAAAATAGTCAGGTCTTAGGCTTGAACCCCAACCTAGCAGTTGCGGTTCAGCAAATTATTTGATCTCTACTTCAGCACCAGCTTCTTCCAAAGACTTCTTCAAGCCTTCAGCTTCGTCTTTAGCTACGCCTTCTTTCAATGCTTTAGGAGCAGAGTCAACTAGTTCTTTAGCCTCTTTAAGACCAAGACCTGTCAATTCTTTTACAAGCTTAACAACTGCCAGTTTTGATCCGCCAGCAGCTTTCAAGATAACGTCGAAAGTCGACTTCTCTTCTTCAGCCGGAGCTTCACCAGCACCAGCACCACCTGCTACAACTACTGCGCCTGCAGCAGCTGGCTCGATGCCATACTGATCCTTAAGGATATCTGTCAATTCTTTAACCTCTTTTACAGTCAAGTTTACCAACTGATCTGCAAGTTGCGTAAGATCTGCCATTGTATTTGAAATTTAATATTTGTTTGAATTATTTTTTTTAACTTATTTTTCTTCTCTATCAGCAAGTGTTTTAAGCACACCAGTGATATTGTTCTGGCCACTTTGCAACGCTGAGATAAGATTCATTGCTGGAGACTGTAGCAAACCGATAAGGTCTCCTAACAATTCCTGCTTTGATTTCAACTTCGACAACATTTCAAGGTTTTCTTCACCTACGAAGATATCCGCATCGATAGAAGCTCCTTTGAATGCTGGTTTGGTTGCTTTTTTACCTAATTTTTTTCTGAAATCCAGCAATACATTTGCTGGAAGATTACTCGTCTCATTTGAGAAGATAATTCCAGAGAATCCTTTCAATGCTTTATCTGACAACTCAGAATAGTCGCCTTCTAAATTTTCCAGTGCTTTGCTGATCAAGGTGTTTTTGTACACTTTGTACTCAACTCCTTTTTCGAAACAAGCTCTTCTGAATGCATTCACTTGGGCTACAGAGAAACCTGAAGCATCAGTGATATAGAAGAAAGGGTTTTCTTTAAATTTCTCAGTAAGACCGTCGATTATTACTTTCTTTTCGTCTCTAGTCATGATTAAATTCCTTGAATGCTACCCTTGTCCACTGCAATTCCAGGAGACATTGTACTGGATAAATGAATACTCTTGAAATATGTTCCTTTGGAAGAGGAAGGCTTTAGCTTAGATATAGTAAGGATAAGTTCTTTTACATTTTCTTCGATCTGCGCTGCAGTGAAGGATGCCTTACCGATACCTGCGTGAATGATTCCAAATTTATCTACTTTGAAATCGATTTTACCCGCTTTTACTTCTCTTACTGCCTTAGCTACATCCAGAGTAACAGTTCCTGATTTAGGATTTGGCATAAGACCTCTTGGTCCTAACACTCTACCCAATCTACCTACTTTCGCCATTACGTTAGGCATAGTGATGATGACATCAATGTCAGTCCATCCGCCTTCGATTTTAGCTATATAGTCGTCCAAGCCTGCGTAATCTGCACCTGCTTCGGTTGCTTCTGCTACTTTGTCAGGAGTACAAAGAACCAATACTTTGATGTCTTTGCCTGTACCATGAGGAAGCGCAACAACGCCTCTTACCATTTGATCAGCTTTACGTGGATCCACACCCAAACGGATGTCTAGATCTACGGAAGCGTCAAACTTCGTCATAGTAATATCCTTCACGATAGTAGAAGCTGCCTCCAGGGAGTACACTTGGCTTGGGTCGTACTTAGAAAGAGCTTCTTTTTGCTTTTTTGTTAACTTAGCCATTGTTTTTTATTTATACTTCCCAAGGGGCTTTTCCAGATACTGTGATTCCCATGCTTCTTGCTGTACCAGCTACCATTTTCATAGCAGACTCCACTTTGAAAGCATTAAGGTCAGGCATTTTTACCGCTGCTATTTCTCTCACCTGATCCCAGGTTACTGATCCTACCTTCTTACGGTTAGGCTCAGCAGAACCGCTTTTCAATTTCGCAGCCTCAAGCAACATATTTGCTGCAGGAGGAGTTTTTACTACGAAGTCAAAAGACTTGTCTGAGTAGATTGTAATCAATACAGGAAGCACTTGGCCCATTTTATCTTGGGTACGTGCATTGTACTGCTTACAAAACTCCATAATGTTCAGACCCTTGGAACCAAGAGCTGGACCTACTGGAGGCGACGGGTTTGCCTGGCCACCTTTCACTTGTAGTTTTAAATAACCAGTGATTTCCTTAGCCATTGCTTAGTCTTGTTTTTCTACTTGTATAAAGTTTAATTCGACAGGAGTATTTCGGCCGAAGATCTTAACCATAACATTAAGTTTTTTCTTCTCCTCAAATATCTCCTCTATTGTTCCGGTGAATCCACTGAAAGGACCGTCCATAACTTTGACTGTCTCTCCGACTATAAATGGTGTATCCAGTTTCTCTGCAAACTCGTCAATCTCTTCAACCTTACCTAAAATACGGTTGATTTCTGACTGACGAAGTGGCTCAGGGGTTTTGGAAGCCCCACCTGAGTTAGATCCTAAGAAACCGATTACTCCCGGAATACTTGTAATTACGTGATTGGCTTCACCATTTGAGAGATCCGCATTGACTAAAACGTAGCCAGGAAAGAAATTTCTTTCTCTAACACGCTTTTTACCGTTACGCATCTCGTACACTTTCTCAGAAGGTATAAGGACCTCAGGAATAAAAGCTCCAATATCCTGTCTGGTAATTTCATTATCCAGATAGGTTTTAGTTTTTTTTTCCTGTCCCGCTACTACTCTGAGTACGTACCATTTATGTTCAGCCATTCTGTAATGTCAATTCAATTAGAATAAATCATAAAACCATGTCATGATGTTTTCGAAGCCAAGATCTACCACACCAATAAACAAGGCAAAGATCAGGGAAGCTACTAACACCAATACTGCACTATTTTGAAGAAATGAAAATTTTGGCCATGTGACCTTATTTACCATTTCATCATAAGATTCTAGAACAAAGTTTTTTAGATTCATAGTGTACTTAACTTACTGGCACGGGCAGAGAGATTCGAACTCCCATCAACGGTTTTGGAGACCGCTATTCTGCCGTTGAACTATGCCCGTGTAAATGAACGTCCCGCTAATGGGAACGCAAAATTAGGTATTGATTACTAAAGAAACAAATGCGATCCCAAAATAATTTGAGATCGCATTGTATAATTAATCAATCTATGATTGATGATTAGTCAAGAATTTCAGTAACCTGACCAGCTCCTACTGTTCTACCACCCTCACGGATCGCAAAACGAAGACCTTTTTCAAGAGCAACTGCATTAAGCAAAGTTACTTCGATAGTCACGTTATCACCTGGCATTACCATTTCTACGTTTTCTGGAAGTTTTATCTCACCAGTAACGTCTGTAGTTCTAAGGTAGAACTGTGGACGGTATTTGTTGAAGAATGGAGTATGACGTCCACCTTCTTCTTTAGAAAGAACGTAAACTTCAGCGTTGAAGTGAGCGTGAGGCTTCACAGATCCTGGCTTACAGATAATCATACCACGTTTGATTTGTGATTTTTCAATACCTCTTAGCAATAGACCTACGTTGTCACCAGCTTCACCTCTGTCAAGAATCTTACGGAACATCTCAACACCAGTTACTGTAGACTTAAGGCCTTCAGCACCCATACCGATGATATCCACAGGCTCTCCAGAGTTGATTACACCTCTTTCGATTCTACCAGTAGCTACAGTACCACGACCAGTGATCGAGAATACGTCTTCTACAGGCATCAAGAATTCTTTGTCAACAGCTCTTTCAGGAAGAGGAATATAAGAATCGACAGCGTCCATCAATTCCATTACAGTGTTAACCCACTTTTCTTCGCCATTTAGTGCACCTAGTGCAGAACCAGCAATTACAGGGATATTATCACCGTCAAATTCATAGAAAGAAAGAAGTTCTCTGATTTCCATCTCCACAAGCTCAAGAAGCTCAGGATCATCCACCATATCAACTTTATTCATGAATACTACCAATTGAGGTACACCTACTTGGCGAGCCAAAAGGATGTGCTCTCTTGTTTGAGGCATCGGTCCGTCTGTAGCTGCTACCACTAGGATAGCACCGTCCATCTGGGCAGCACCTGTTACCATGTTCTTAACGTAATCAGCGTGACCTGGACAATCTACGTGTGCATAGTGTCTTTTTTCAGTCTGATATTCTACGTGAGAGGTGTTAATGGTGATACCTCTTTCTTTTTCTTCCGGTGCATTATCGATAGAAGAAAAGTCTCTTAATTCAGATAGACCCTTACTAGCCAGTACGGTAGTGATGGCAGCAGTCAAAGTGGTCTTTCCATGATCTACGTGACCAATCGTACCGATATTAACGTGCGGCTTGGAACGGTCGAATTGTGCTTTTGCCATGCGTGAAAATCCTCAGTTTAAGTTTAAAGATATATTTAATTTTTTTACTTATTAAGTCGAAATGAGCCAACGAGGGGATTTGAACCCCTGACCCCTTCCTTACCAAGGAAGTACTCTACCCCTGAGCTACGTCGGCTTAGACTCTTTCATCCCCTTAAGAAATCCTTAAGGGGAAAAAGAGCGGGAGACGAGGCTCGAACCCGCGACCTGCAGCTTGGAAGGCTGCCGCTCTACCAACTGAGCTACTCCCGCTTATAATCTGTTGAAATGAAATTCATCTCTTGCCCGCTCTACTTGTGAAATATTCCGCATTTCAGCTGATATTTCGGAGAGCTACTTCCATTAAATCCAGTCTTACCCAGATCTTTTTTCGCCCTGCAAAACTAGATAAAATTTTGCAATCAGGCAATGGTGTGGGGGAAATAGGATTCGAACCTATGAAGACATAAGTCAACGGATTTACAGTCCGTCCCAGTTGGCCGCTTTGGTATTCCCCCAACTAACGTTACATTTCGAACCTTTTTCTCGGGCTTTTCTATCGTAACGGATGGCAAAATTATAGGCTTTTATTAAAGATTCAAAACATGCATTTCAAATTTGATGAGATTTTGTTGTTTTTATTTCCAAACAATTATGAATCAACGTATTAATTTTCATCTTTTAGCGCTTCTAAAAAATACTCGTAGTATAATGTCAGTTCACTTTCAGTTTCTTGGCTTGCTACCTCATTGATTTTCTTTATAACTTCCGCATTGTCTGAAAATGCCAATAGGCCTTGAAAAGCACCTAAGCGAATATAATTCCTGGAGTGGTTTTTCATCTTTTCCAATAAAAACTCTATAGCTCTAGCTTCGCCCTCTTCAGGGAAACGACTGAAATATTCGCTTAGATAGCCCATATAATAATAGAGCCCCTCTCCAGAAATAGTATTCGCTTGACTGATAAACCAATCCCCCCTTCCAGAAATAGCATTTGTAATGTAATAGTCAGCAACAGGAATGACCATATGATAGTTTTGCTCGTTAGCATACTTTTCAATTACCATAGAGTCCACCTCAGTAGATTCCATGCTGACCAATCCCATCAGTGCAGATCCTGCCACCAAATACGATGAGTCGTTTACCAATAAAGAAAAAGTGGAAGAATAATCATCTGGAGAATATGCAGTAAGTACATCCAAGGCTCCTGCCCTTACCGAATTCCTTACATCCATCTTTGCCATATTTTCCACTCTTTTGGCAAGTTCCGGCGTATGGGCTAACCATTCGGTGTGGCTTTGGAGTATTGTAATTGCTGACTCGCGGACTGACCAAAACTCATCTTCCAGTGCCTCAGACATAATAGATTCCAGTTCGGTGACAGCTTCCCACGCTGCTAGGCTATCCAGTGCTTCGTACCTTGCAATCCCAAATTCAGAACTCCTGAATTGTGTGCGCATCTGCTCGGGAGTTACATCAATAGCCTTCTTCGCAAGTAGATTTTTCTCTTCATCAATAAACAGTAATTCTACTGGATTATCATTTTCCAAAGCAAATTGCTCAGCGGCTTTAGTGATCAGAAACTGCTTAGTTTTTCTTTTTTCATCCTCATACCAACTCAGCACCAACGGGATTTTATATAAGGGGGTAGTGCTCAAATCCTGCAGCTGTCTGACTGAAAAAGAAATGTTTTTAGGATTAGAATAATCTACTTCAAATTGAAGTTCAGGGTGCCCTTTTGCTAAAAACCATTGATTAAAGAACCAACTCAAATCCTCTCCACTTATCTTTTCGAAAGCAATTCTAAGATCATTGACTTCCACATTGTCAAAAGCATGTGTTGTCAAATAATAATGCAATGAGCTATAGAATGCTTCCGAACCTAAATATTCCCGAAGCATGTGAAGTATTGCACCTCCTTTGGAATAACTATGTGAGTCAAACAAGTCTTCGGCATCCTTATATTGAAAGCGAATGAGGTCAACCTGTTTGGTTTCTGCCTCAGCAAAATAATTTTCTGTTTCAGCAATTAATTTGAGTTTGGCTTCGTCTGCCCCATACTTATACTCATTCCACAAAAATTCGCTGTAGTTTGCAAATCCCTCATTCAGAGTGAGATTTGCCCAGGATTCTGCCGTCACATAGTCACCAAACCATTGATGAAATAGCTCATGTGCTATGATATAATCCCATTCAGTGTCTATAGCTTCACGATCAGTTAGGCGGAGTTCCTCCATAAAAATAGATGCCGTAGTATTTTCCATAGCACCTGATACAAAATCCCGTACTACAATCTGATCATATTTTGGCCAAGGATACCGCACATCCAGCAACTCTGAGAAAAAACGCATCATTTCAGGTGTGTTCTTGAACACTTTCCCGGCTCCATCCTCAAAGCCCTTTTCCACAAAATAACTTATTGGTATTCCGTCCCACTCGGTATCCACTTTGGCAAAATCCCCTATGGCAAATGCAGCTAAATATGCCGAATGGGGAAGCTTCATTTCCCAGTAATCCTTCCTCAACCCATTGCCCAAACTTTCTTGGCGGATCAGCTCTCCATTTCCAATTGTCACCAAAGTATCAGAAACAGTCAATTTAATTACCTGAGTAAACTTTTCATTTGGGGAATCTATTGTTGGAAACCACTTGGAGTTATGTGCCGTCTCTCCCTGGGTCCAGATCATGGTGGGTTTGTCTGGAATTGTATCCAACGGATCAATAAAATAAAGCCCTTTAGTATCAGTGATTGCTGCACTTCCGCTTCCTGAATTACGCTCAGGATAAGAAGTGTATTCAAATGCTATCTGAAAAGTATCAGTTCTAGTCAACTCTTTTGGAAGTTGGATTTTGATTTTTTCTTCATCATAATCATAAGGTAAAGGGGATTTCATTTCGTCTTGAATGAAAATAATTTCATCAAACTCAAAATCCTGCGCATCAAGAACCAGTTCTTTCTGAGGATAGAAAAATGGTTTTATTGTCAATTCAGCTTTACCTAAGACTGCCTGCCGTCCATAATCAAAAGATAAATCCAAATCAGTATGTAGAATATCAAAATCTTTTTTGGCCGAAGGTTGATACGTCTTCATTTCAAGTTCCTTGTCTTTGATAAGTGAATGAAACACTAAACTATCCTCCAGATCTATTACAGTTTCCAATGATGGGGAATGTTTCTGTTCTTGTCCCATCGATACTTTGTCAGCCTTACAACCCATCATCAGAGCAATCAATAAAAGTATTGGAAGTTTTTGTGGATTAGGGAGAAAATAAAAGTTCTTGAGAGCCGATTGATTCATATTTATTGCAAATGAAAAGGGTGCAGTTTTCCTGTAAATTGTATATTCGACATCAAATTAACATGAATGTTTACAGTTACCATCCAAAATAAAAGCTATTCGGTAGAAAAAGCAGACGACTCTATTCAGGTAAATGGTAAAGCTATAGACTGGGATCTGCAGTGGATATCAGACCGGAAAGTCCACCTTATCGTTGAGAATAAATCTTTAGAAGCCGAATTGATTTCCATCGAAAAAGATTCAAAAACAATTCAGATACGTCTTGGAAACAAAACGTCCACTCTCCAGCTTAAAGACCGATTTGATGTTCTTTCGGAGCAAATGGGAATGAGCAGTAATTCATCCCAAATGTTAAAAGAAATAAAAGCTCCCATGCCTGGGCTAATTTTAGACCTCAAAGTAAAACCAGGCGATGATGTGAAGAAAGGTGAAGTAGTATTGATCTTGGAAGCGATGAAAATGGAGAATATTATTAAATCTCCCGGCGATGGAGTCGTGAAGGTCGTCAAAGTATCGCTTCACCAAAGTGTGGAAAAAAATCAAGTACTGATTCAATTTTAGCTTTTAAGCCTAGCATAATGAAATGAAGAAATTATATTTGTCGGATTATTTTGTGCAAATCGAGATAAGACCGATTCTTTTTCAGTCAATAAGCTGAGTTTATTAATATCGCTAATCTGAGAAAAGTTTGCTTAAAATAATCGCATTAACAGCGAAAACTAACCTCTCAAATCAATACCAACCATCAACTACAAACACATGAAATACAAGAGAATACTGCTTAAACTCAGTGGAGAAGCACTAATGGGTGATAAGAGTTACGGAATTGATCCCGCTAGACTTCAGCAATACACGCAGGAAATCAAGAAAGTACAGGAGATGGGTGTAGAAATTGCGATTGTAATTGGAGGAGGAAATATTTTCAGGGGAGTACAAGCCGAAAAATCCGGAATGGACAGAGTACAGGGCGACTACATGGGGATGCTTGCGACTTTGATCAATGCTATGGCTCTGCAAAGTGCTCTTGAACAAGGCGGAATGTATACACGCCTAATGTCAGGTATCAAAATTGAAAGTGTTTGTGAGCCATTTATCCGCCGTAGAGCAATCCGTCATTTAGAAAAAGGCCGTATTGTTATTTTTGGGGCAGGAATTGGAAATCCTTATTTCACAACTGATTCAACTGCAAGCCTAAGAGCCATCGAAGTTGAAGCAGATATTGTTTTAAAGGGAACAAGGGTGGATGGTGTCTACACTGCAGATCCTGAAAAGGATTCCAACGCCACAAAATATAAGACCATTTCGTTTCAGGAAGTGTATGAAAAGAATCTCAACGTAATGGATATGACTGCTTTTACTCTCTGTCAGGAAAACAATCTTCCTATCATAGTATTTGATATGAACGTGGCAGGAAATCTCAGCAAATTAGTTCAGGGCGAAGAGATAGGGACTTTGATCACTTCTCTTTAAACTATAAAATTATGGAAGAAATCGAATTATACTTAGACGAAGCAAAAGAGCTGATGCAAAAAGCAGTGGCTCACACATCTGCCGAACTTTTGAAAATCCGTGCGGGAAAGGCAATGCCAAATCTCCTTGATGGCATTATGGTACAGTATTACGGAGCCAATACTCCACTTAGCCAAGTATCATCAGTCAATACTCCCGATGCTCGTACACTTTCTATCAAGCCCTTTGAGCGCTCAATGATCTCTGAGATCGAAAAAGCTATCATTAACTCTGATCTAGGGCTTGCTCCTCAAAACAACGGGGAAGTAATTATTCTGACTATTCCAGCACTTACCGAAGAAAGAAGAATCTCTTTGGTAAAACAAGCTAAGCATGAATGTGAAGGCGGTAAAATCTCTCTTAGAACAGTTAGAAAAGACATCAATGACGAGCTGAAGAAGCTTCAGAAAGATGGAGCAGCAGAGGATGAGATTAAACGGGCAGAAGATGTAGTGCAAAAGCTTACAGATCAATATTCAACTAAAATCGATGAGCTTCTTGCGAAAAAAGAAGTAGACATCATGAAGGTCTAATCATTAAAAAAACCCGGCTTCTGGCCGGGTTTTTTGATTTAATTTTATCAGTCATTAAAGTTCACGTTGATAAAAGTGGCGACGCCAAATCTCACACCGCCTCGCAGGAATTTCGCGTCTTCAAATCCAGCGCCTAATTCTACACGGAAGATTCTGAATAGATTATCCAAGGAGTATCCAACTTCCCAATAGTTAGGCGAATTGTCAGTTTTTAAGTAATTGAAAAAGATATTTTCACGTACTCCCGAGAATCTCAGCATGGGTAATTGGGTGAATATAAACTTCCTAAACTGGTAATGTACAATCCCTGAGAAATACTTTGAATTCGTGCTGTATTTATAATAGTCCATAAATCGGTAATTGGACGCTGGCCCGAAATTAGAAAAGATCGTTCGGTTACCCCCGAAGTGCTGAAAATCCGGAAAATACACTTGATCACTTGACAGAAATGCTCCTGCAGAAAGATTGAAATCAAGTTTACCGCTCACACCAAATGTGTAATTGTGCTGAATACCTAGCTCTAAATGGTCAAAATCTGCAGCCGTCCCATCGCTGCTTATTTTCCCAAAAGCTTTATTATATGCCAATTTGATTAAGGGAGATCGATCGGTAATAGGATATTTTCGCCCATTCCTAATCCCGTATTTTATCCCAGGCCTCCACTCTAGTTCTGTATTCAATTTTAAAATGTCGTGATCAGCAAATGAATTTGGATCCGTCTCTACATTCTCAGGCTGGTTTGCCGAATACTCTCTTCCATCTCTATTGTAGAAACTGTAATTATTGGTATTGAACAATTCTTTACGATGGGCATAGGTAAGATTTGCGCGATACGTGATGCCTCCATTCACCCGGTGCGCCCAGTAAGCTTGACCAAAATCCTGTTCGTAGAGTTTCATATAATTTTGACGAAATAACAACGAATACACCGCATTCACCTGCTCATTAATAGGTTCCCCTCCATTGAACTGATAAATGTACCGGCCACCTTTTACACCGAAAGTAGTACCTGAAATAGGTAGCGTACTCGACCATCGAAAATCCACTTTTCCGTAAAAGCGATTGCTGGAAAACCCATATCGAAGCTCAGGTTCGATGTTAAAACTTTTTCGGAGTGTACTCACGCTATCAGCCAACTTAGTTGAAGACTCTTTTCTATAAAAAAGCCCCAAACCGATCTTTGCCCCTTCTACTGTATTAAATGAAATCTTCGTCCAATTTTGCTTAAATCCTATAGAAGTTCCTTTCCCCAAGTGGTAGGTAGCACCATTCATGAAATCCAAGGGTTTATACTTACTTCTTGCTTTTTTAGCAACTGAATCAACTTCACTAATCTTGGCAGCTTCCACTGTAGCCAAACTATCATCACGCTGATACCCCATAATCTCGCTTTCAGTCAGAGGAACAGGACGAATGCTATCCCAATAAGCTTGATCATATTTCTTGGCCATGGAATCAACTTCGTAATAACTTTCCTGGATCACATCTGGCTCATCCTGCTCTTGCCGGGATTCCTTCTCATATTCATTAAGGAGTTTTCTATACTCTTTTCTGGTTTTTGGTTCATCAGAAGCTAGCTGCTCTAAAGCTGAAATAGTCTTATCGAACTTCTTAGCTTCTTCCGGAACTTCTTGTACTTTTTCATCAATAATATCAGGTACGATTTCCAGATCGGGATTCAATTCTATTTCATATTCACGGGTTGAGGCCAGGTATTTGAAATTACCCTCAAAACCGAAAATCTTTCCTCCAAAATCATAGGTATGCGTCAGCGGCATCCAAACATTTTCCGCTACAGGAGCATATTGCTGTTTTGCCTGAATCTGGAATCCGAGAAGTGAAGTCTGCAGGTTCAAACTATGAATCGCCCACAAATCCTCTATGATATAAATAAAACCTTCAAAAACCTGCTCTCCCCGGGATCGTGGGGTAACTTTGATTTTACTCACCATCACATTCTGATCGAAAAAGCTCCCTTCATATTTAAACTTATAATATTGGAAAGCTGACCGGGACAAGGGAGAGATTATTCCGTTGATTTTTTCCTGATAAAAAGTTGTTTGAATGTAAGGAGCCGGCGAAGTTGATTGATTATCCCCATTTGTCCGGATGGAGATCACTTTTTCCTCCACTTTATTAGGCTGGGTAAAAGTGATTCTAGACACTGATTCAGAAGTATAAGCTTCATTCAGCTTAAGTCCTTCTTTTTCTATGGTTTTCCTCATAAAAAAAGGCGCGTCAGTTAGTTTCCCCGTTCCTTTCAGGTAAACGGTCATGCTGTATTTCTGAATTTGGAGCCGGTGGTATTTTGCTTTAGCGATAGCTTTTCGCATGATCGTCAATGCCGGATCCTCCGCTCCTGCCCGTACTTCGACTTCTTCCAGCGTATATTCCTGGGGCTCCAGCACAAATTCCTTCACAATCCACTCATCTGTGACGATGATAGTTTCAAGCTGGGATTTGTATCCTAGATACTGTATAAGTACATCATAGACGCCCTTTGGAAGTTTATATTCAAAATTACCCTCTTCATTTGTAGGAACCCCATCCCCAAGATTGCGGATATAAACTGAGGCATAAGCCAAAGGCTGTCCATCTGCTGATTTCACGTTTCCTCTGAGACCTTGTGCCTCAGTCTGATTGGAAAAAAATAATACTGCGAATGAAATCCCCAAGAAGAATACAAGTTGTAATCGTTTTTTCATAAAAGTTGGTTTGTACCTAAAGTTAATCAGCTTTTCAAAAATGGTCTTCTTGCCATGTGCGTTTTAAGATGATTTAGTAAAAAGTATAGTTCGGAGAATGAAATTTTGGAAGTTGGATTAGCTTGATACTTAATTGAGATTTTCAGGAATTTAAAATACTTTTTTAATTATTTCTAAAAAGTATTTTGTGCCTCAAAGTAATCTTTAACGAACACATTCTTTTTTTATACAATTTAAAAAAAACTCTAATTCATGCCTTTTCGAAAATGGAAAACGATTTCCATTAGCATTATTACAGTGAATTAAGTGTTTAATTATCTAATCGTTAAATAAAACTTTATTTCGTTAAATCGATTTTTTCTAATTTCAAATCCAAAAATTGTTAATAATTGCAAAATTAAAATTATTACCAGACTTTAGATTCGAAATATTATGAGTAAACATCTATTTCGATTAATCAAACAATCAAACCCTATGCGAAACTATTTACTAAAACAGAAGACGTTTCTGCTCGCAATGCTACTTTTCTACAGCTGTATTGTGTCAGTTACCGCCCAAACCAGGACAATTACAGGTACAGTTATGGACGCCAGCTACGGTGGCCCTGTGCCAGGCGCAACAGTTATGGTGAAGGGTACCACACGTGGGATGTCCACAGACATTGATGGTAAGTTTTCATTGGAACTACAGCCTTCCGATCAAATTCTTGTAATTTCCTTTATTGGGTACACTACTAAGGAAGTGGAGATCGGTAATAGTTCTGATTTGACAATTGACCTAGAGGAGGATATCCAAAGCCTGGAAGAAGCAGTGGTAGTTGGATATGGTACTCAGGATAAAAAGGAAATCACTTCTGCTGTGGTGGGGGTTAAACCTGAACAATTTAATAAAGGAAATATTGCCAATCCCGCACAATTGCTACAAGGTAAAGTAGCTGGCTTATCAATCACCCGAGCAGGTGGTAATCCTAACGGGGGCTTTGATATTAGATTGAGGGGGCTTTCAACTTTCGGAGCTAACTCTTCCCCATTAGTGGTACTTGATGGAGTTATTGGTGCTTCTTTAGAAAATGTCGATCCTAATGACATTCAATCAATTGACGTTTTAAAGGATGGCTCCGCTGCCGCAATTTATGGAGCTAGAGGATCTTCAGGAGTAATTTTAATTACCACCAATAAGAAGAATAATCGAGAAGGCACTACCAATGTGTCAATCAATACATATGGAACAATGGACCAAGCGACAAATATGATTGACGTATTAAGTCCACAAGAATTCGTAGCTAGAGGTGGGACTGATTTTGGAAGTGAAACTGATTGGAGAGATGAGTTAATTCAAAAAGCATTTTCTTACTCTACTAATGCCAGTGTATCAGGCGGATTCAACAATACTAATTACCTCGCTTCGGTAAACTATCGTAACAATCAAGGAGTGGCTAGAGGAGTTGCTAATGAAAGATTAAATGCTAGGTTGAATATCAGACAAGGTGCGCTTGACAATAAACTTCGATTTAACATCAATCTCTCAATGACTGATGAAAATCAAGATATGATTAATAATAATGCATTTAGATATGCTACTATCTACAATCCTACCGCACCAATATTTGAAGATACCGAGGAAGCCCGCGTTAATTATGGTGGCTATTTCCAACGAAATCTAACTGATTATTTAAATCCAGTTGCTGTAAGTAAGCAGCAAAAGTTTGTGAATGAAATCAAATCTTCGCTATTCTCAACTTTGGTGGAATATGACATTCTTAATAATCTTACCTTATCAGCACAGTATTCACAGGATACGAGAAACTCACTTCAGGGTAACTTTTGGTCAAAACAAGATTATGGAGTAGGATTTGGCGCGGGAGGATCTGCACAGCGAATAACCAATGACCGTGTTCGTAAAATCTTCGAATCAACTCTTCGCTTTGAAACTGAAGTTACCAACAAACTTAATATGACATTATTAGGAGGTGTGGGATTTCAATCAACCAAAAACCAAGGTTTTAACGCCAGATCCCGACAATTCTTATTTGATACCGGTTGGGACAATCTCGGAGGAGGAGCCATCAGAGTTGGAAATAACACGGAATTATCTTCCTATGCTAATGAAGATCAATTGAATTCAGTTTTCGGTAGAGCAAACTTTAACTACGATAATGCTATCTTCTTCTCTGCTTCAGTTAGAGCAGAGACTTATTCAGGATTTGGTCCAAATAATCAAACGGGGGTATTTCCTGCCTTTAGTTTGGGGTCTGATTTCATGCGATTTTTTAATCTTGGAATTCTTAGCCAATTCAAGCCAAGAGTTTCATTTGGAGTAACAGGAAACTTACCTCCTTCTCCAACTTTAGCAATCGGCGCCTACACTAATGGAAATAGAATTGACTTGGATGGTGATCCTTTAACCACCAATGATGTGTATGTTGGTATTATTCAAAGTTCTAACCCAAATAAAGACCTTAAATGGGAAAGTAAACAAGAACTAAACTTCGGTATTGACTTCGGCCTTTGGAGTGATAAAATGACTGGTAGTGTAGATTATTACATCAGAAATATCTCTGACTTGTTGTTTAACGTGCCCGTTTCAGCAGGTTCTCCAAATACTTTTGATCCAGGACGATTTAATACAGTAGGTTCTACTTGGGTAAATTTAGCTGACTTAAGAGCTGCAGGGTTTGAATTCGCATTAGGCGTGACTGCTGTGAATTTAGGATCCGTGAAATGGACACCAAATGCAAACTTCACGATCTATGACAAGACTAAAATTGAAAGTTTATCTGCAGGAGAGTTAGGTTTTGACGAACTTAGGTTTGCTACTCCAGGATCTCCAGGTCAAAATAATAACCCAATTATTTATAACAGAGTAGGTCAAACCTTGGGTGATATTTATGCTCCGATACTTGAAGGATACACCGAATCCGGAGAATATATTTTATCTACAGACAATCCAAATGAATGGGAGAAAGTAGGAAATGGTCTTCCAAAAGGTGAATTTGGTTTTGCCAACAACTTTGTATATAAGCAATGGAATCTTAGCTTCTTCATAAGAGGTGCTTGGGGACACACACTTTACAATTCATACAGAGGATTCTATGAAAATGGTGATGCAAGCTCAAACGCTTACAATTCTGTAATTACAGACAAAACGCCAACTAATCCTTTGGTGACATCTTTACCAACTTTCAATAGTTCTTATGTGGAAAATGCTTCTTTTGCTAAATTGGACAACTTGGAATTGGGATATAACATTCCTACCACTTCTCAAAATATCAGTAGCTTCCGAGTATACTTTGCTGCGCAGAATTTATTTACTATCACCGGATATACTGGTATAGATCCAGAGGCTAGAACTACGGATACTAATGATGGCAATAACTTTACCTCGGCGCTTTCACCAGGTATTGAACGAATGAGTACGTACTTCCAAACCAGGACACTCACATTAGGCCTTTCTTTAAACTTCAAATAATTAAATATCATAATTATGTTTAAGCATATAAAAAATATTTCCCTTTTGACCCTTGTAATGATCACTATGGGATCTTGCTGGGAGTTAGATCAGGAGGTTCTTGATGGAGTAACTCAACAGCAAGTTAACAATAACAGTACTGATCCAAATTTGATCAATGTTTTAAAAGCCTCAGCATACTCCAGAATCGTGGGTAGCTGGGGAGCACATAATAGCATCTGGTCCATGCACGAAGTATCATCCGATGAGATGGTGGTTCCTCAAAAAGGAGCCGACTGGGCGGATGGTGGACTATGGCTTAGGATGCACAGACATGTATGGTTACCATCTGATGATGTAATGAACAATACATGGAATTATTGCTATACAGCAGTTGGTGAGATCAACAATCTTCTCGTTCAATATCCAGACCTACCACAATTGAAATCTGAATTGTCAGTACTAAGAGGGTTGGTATACCTATGGCTCATAGATATCTATGGCAATGTTCCAATTATAACTGAAGACGACCTTGGAGGAAATGCAGCTAACAATTCTAGACAAGAAGTATTTGACTTCATCGAACAGTCAGTTCTGGATAATATTGATGCTCTTACAAAAGACGATACTAAGACTACAATTAATTATTATTCAGCACAGGCAATATTGGCAAAGCTTTACCTAAACGCTGAAGTATATACTGGAACACCAAGGTGGGCAGATGCAGAAATTGCTGCAGATGCAATTATATCTAGTGGAGTTTATTCGTTGTCAACAAACTACTTTGCGAATTTTGCAACCCGCAACAATGGATCTACAGAGAACATATTAACCTTACCTTATGATGAGAACAATGCACCAGGTTTTAACCTGCCTATGATGACTCTTCATGGTTTAAATCAACAAACTTTTGATCTGCAAGAGCAGCCATGGAACGGTTATTCTTCTATGGAAGAATTTTATAATTCTTACGAGGATGTTGATGTGAGAAAAGACAATTTCCTTGTTGGCCCTCAATACTCCTCCTCAGGAGAGCGTTTAATGGACGTATCATTTGAAGAGAATGATCCAGATGGTGCTCCTCTTACTTTTACTCCGTTTATTAACATGTTAGAGCCAAATGCACTAAGACAGTCCGGGGTAAGAATAAACAAATTTGAATTCGCTCCTGGGTCAAACTCTAATTTAAGTAACGATTATCCTATATTCAGATACGCCGATATTATCATGGTTAAAGCAGAGGCGGCTTTTAGACAAGGTAAATTGGCAGATGCTTTAGATTATATGAATCAAATCAGAAACAGGGCGGGAGTAGATCCTTATACTGCTCTAACATTAGATGACATCTATGATGAGAGAGGACGCGAGATGTTTGCAGAAGCTTCACGTAGAACTGATATGATTCGATTTGGAAAATTCAGTGAGCCATGGTGGGAGAAAGAAGCATCTGCGCCTTTCAGGTATATTTTCCCAATTCCGCAAACACAAATCAACACAAATCCGAATTTAACTCAGAATCCAGGATATTAATTAGAAGTAAGAATATTTTAGAAAGGAAGTGTGCATAGTGCATACTTCCTTTTTTTCAAACTACTGTATGAATTTAAGGTTAGTTCTTTTACTGGTATTATCCATATTATCTTCCTGTTCCAAAAAAAAAGACGTTGAACACCCCCTATTTGAATTATTAGCCGCATCCGAGACAGGTATTAATTTCAGAAATGATCTTTCTTATACTGAAAAAATAAATCCATATACTTTTCGGAACTTTTACAATGGTGCAGGAGTAGCTCTTGCCGATATCAATCAAGACGGACTTATCGATATTTTTTTTTCCGGTAATCAAACATCCAATAAGCTATACTTGAATCAAGGGTCAATGAAATTCAAAGACATTACCCAGTCTGCCGGATTGGAGAGTGAGGACATATGGTCAACGGGTGTTAGCATAGCGGATGTTAACGGAGATGGGCTACCGGATATCTACGTATGTAAATCTGGACCTCTCGGTGGCCAAAAAAGACACAATGAATTATTTATAAACAATGGAGACCTTACTTTTTCAGAGAAAGCTCAAGAATACGGACTAGCAGAAATAGGCTTGTCTCAACATGCTGTCTTTTTTGACTTTGACAAGGATGGAGATTTAGACCTTTATTTGTTGAGCAATTCTCCAAGATCTGTTGGGATATATGATCTCAGAGAAGGCCAAAGAGAAATTCGTGATAAAGAAGGCGGAAACAAACTTTTTAGGAATGACGGACATAGTTTTACAGACATAAGCCAGCAGGCAGGAATCTATGGAAGTAGTATAGGTTACGGATTGGGTGTGACTGTCGCCGATGTAAACAAGGACTCTTGGCCAGATTTATACGTCTCTAATGATTTCTTTGAGCGGGACTATCTTTATATCAACAATCAAAATGGAACATTTACCGAAATGCTTCCTTCACTAATCGCAGAAACTAGCTTGGGCTCTATGGGAGCAGACATTGCTGACTTAGATAATGACTTATACCCGGATATTTTCGTTACCGAGATGCTTCCTTCCGAACTTAGCAGAATCAAAACCAAGACTCCACTCGAAGACTGGGACAAACACCAAGCGAATATCAAATCAGGCTACCACAGTCAGTTTACCCGTAATACACTTCAAAGAAACCTTGGTGTTGATTCTGAGACAGGACTACCGATTTTTATAGATGTGGCCAGGCAAGCTGGAGTGGAAGCTACTGACTGGAGTTGGGGTGCTTTGATTTTTGATACAGATAATGATGGGCTTAAGGACATATTTGTAGCTAATGGCATAGTTAAAGATCTTACAGATTTTGATTTCGTCGACTTTTATGTAAATAATCAGGAAAAAATAGCTGTTAATAGACGTGACTCTACCCTGCTGACTGAAATGATCGATCAGTTCCCATCAAATCCACAACAAAATTACCTATTCAAAAACTTAGGTAATTGGGAATTTAAGAACACTTCGGATTTGTTTGGTCTTACTCAGCTAAGCTTTAGCACAGGCTCCGCTTACGGAGACTTAGATAATGACGGAGACTTAGATCTAGTTGTTAATAATTTAAACGATCTAGCATTTATATATAAAAATAATACCTCTGAATTGGGTTTAGGGAATTATATACAATTGGATTTGGGACAAAACTTTGGGGCACAGATTACTTGCTATGTAGGAAGTCAAACATATTACCAGGAATTTCAGCCTAGCAAAGGATATATGTCTTCTGTTGATCCTAAAATTCACTTCGGTTTGGGCAACTCCTCAAAGGTAGACTCCATTCAAATCATTTGGCCAAATGAACAATCCACTATATTAAAAAACATTAAAGCTAATCAGTTGATTGCTCCAATTCCAGATAGGAATACATCCAAAACTACCCTTGAGATATCTGACAATACCATCTTCAAAAGATCTGACGTTTCTATTCCCTTCGTTCACAGCGAAAGTAAATTTGTTGACTTCGACAGAGATCGCCTACGATTTTGGATGATCTCAAACGAAGGTCCCAAAGTAGCAAAAGCAGATATTAATAAGGATGAGAGAGAGGATATTTTTATTCCAGGGGCAAAAGGTCAAGCTTCTGCTATTTTGACACAAAATGTTAAAGGGGATTTCAATATTTTGAATTCACCCATTCTTGCACAGGATTCATTGGCCGAAGATATATTGGGCGTTTTTTTCGACGCTAATGGAGATGGATTCAAAGACTTGATGGTTGGTTCAGGAAGTATAGAATTTGCTGATAATGCCTCATATTATCGCGATCGCTTGTATTTCAATGATGGTGTTGGGAATTTCTCAAAATCAAATAATATTTTTTCTTCAAAACCTACCTCTTTTATCCTAGCTGAAGACTTTGACAAGGATGGAGACAAGGATTTAATCATTGGCTACCGCTCAGTTCCATTTGCATATGGAATCCCAACAGGATTAGAAATATGGAAAAATGACGGAAAAGGAAATTTCTCCAATATAACCAACTCCTTCAACCCAGAATTAAACTCGTTGGGAATGCTCACCGACGGACAGTGGGTAGATTTAAACCAAGATGGAAACATGGAACTGATTATCTCAGGAGAATGGATGCCTATCAGGATTTTCAGCTTTGTAGATAATGATTTTAGAGAAACAAGCGAACAATTTGGTGTTCAAAACACGAGTGGACTTTGGAATAAATTGATGGTGGAGGATGTGACAAGAGATGGTTTGCCTGATATTTTTGGAGGAAATATTGGTTTAAA
The DNA here is from genome assembly GCF_963974835.1 of uncultured Algoriphagus sp. Lineage (GTDB taxonomy): Bacteria > Bacteroidota > Bacteroidia > Cytophagales > Cyclobacteriaceae > Algoriphagus. The sequence continues at coordinate 91,628 of NZ_CAXBET010000001.1, forward strand.
TACCCGTTTATATACGACTCAGGAAAGCCCTTTACAATTGATCATAAACGATTTTGATCAAAATGGTTCAATAGAACAAATCCTTGTTTCCTCCAAAGACGGAAAATCAATTCCTTGGCTTATGAGAAACACACTGTTGAAGCAATTACCGGCTTTGCGAAAACAGCTTTCAACTTATGAGTCTTATGCAAATAAAAGTATAGAAGAACTTTTCCCGCCATCTGTACTTTCAAAATCCATAACTTTGAGCCTAGATATACTAGCTTCTACACTCTGGATCAATGATGGAAAAGGAAAGTTTATCAAAGCTACTCTACCACAAGAAATACAATCCGCTCCTATCTACGCGATCCAGAAAGAAACATCGGAGGATGGTAAAACGCTGATAATACTAGGTGGAAATCAAAGTCGGATTAAACCAGAACTTGGTAGTCAAATGGGAAGTTATGGCTGGGTATTAAATCAAGAAACGAATGGTGAATGGAGAGTTCTATTTCCTGATAAAAGCGGTCTAAAAGTAGATGGGGAAATACGAAGTATTTTACCGATAACTATTAAAAATAAAAAGCAATTAGTCCTATTCAGATCAAATGATAAAGCAATTGTATATGAAATGCATTAGCGTAGTTGTATTGGCTATTTTGATTTCTATGTTGGTATCATGCCAATCAGAATATCAGAAGCTGGAGAAAAAGGAATTAGCCTCTGGTAAGATAGAGAATGAACTGTATTTGGGGTTGGAACTCGGAATGACTAAAAAACAATTTTTCACTACTTGCTGGAACCTAAATAAAAAAAGAATCCTAAATAATGGGCCTTCCGAACTTTCGGTTGAATATAAATTAACGCTTCCATCCGGAAAGCCTGCCGAAATGCGTTTCTATCCCAAATTTAAGGATGAACGAATTTATGAAATGCCTATTGAGTTTTCTTATGATGGCTGGGCTCCATGGAACGAGGAACTTAATTCCGAAAATCTTTCTAACGATGTAAAAGACCTATTTGAAGAATGGTACGGCCCTGGATTTATAGAAGTAAGTAACACTGATAAGAGTCAGGTTGCCCAGGTAAAAGTAGATGGAAATCGACGTGTTAGGATATATGTCAAGCATACCTCTGCCGTAAGAGTAGATATAGTCGATCTCAACGTGATTAAAGACCTCAATGAGAATCCCTCATGATTAGTAGAATAATATACATAGTATCAATTTTGTCAATTTTTTCGTGTAGCGAAAAAAAGGTAGATCTACAGACCCTTTTCATGTCTATCTCACCTGACGATTCAGGAGTTCAATTCGCTAACAATCTAAATTTCAACGAGGAATTCAACATATTTACCTATCGCAATTTCTACAACGGAGGCGGAGTAGCCCTTGGCGATATCAATAACGACGGGTTACTGGACATTTATCTTACGTCAAATCAGGGGGAAAATAAACTTTACCTAAATAAGGGTGATTTTAAATTTGAAGATATCACTTCCCCATCAGGCACTGCCGGAACGCGTGCATGGAGTACTGGTGTGGCTATGGCAGATGTAAATGGGGATGGCTTTTTGGATATTTATGTGTGTAATTCCGGAGATATTTCTGGTGATAACAAGCAAAATGAGCTATTCATCAATCAGGGAAATGGTACGTTTAATGAAGAAGCTGAAGCCTACGGATTAGCAGACAAGGGCTTCTCCACGCATGCTGTATTTTTCGATTATGACAAAGACGGAGATCTTGACACCTATTTGCTGAACAATAGTTATCAAGCAATCGGCAGCTTCAATAAAATGCAAAACGAGCGTCCAAAACGTGATTCAGTCGGTGGAGATAAATTATTCCGGAATGACAACGGGAAATTTGTGGACGTAAGTGAGGAAGCCGGAATCTATGGCTCCATCATTGGCTTTGGCCTTGGCATAACCATCGGGGATGTCAATCAGGATTCCTGGCCGGACATTTTCATTTCCAATGATTTCTTCGAAAAGGACTATCTATACATCAACAATCAAGATGGCACCTTCACCGAATCACTCGAGCAATCCATGCGTTCCATTTCTGCAGCTTCCATGGGTGCGGATATCGCTGATATTAATGGAGATGGACTTCTCGATATTTTCGTCACGGACATGCTTCCTGAGCCTCAGACTCGCCTGAAGCAAGTCACTACTTTTGAAAATTGGGACAAATTCATTTTCAATAAAAGTCACGGCTATCATTACCAATATTCCAGAAACATGCTTCATATCAACAATGGAGACGGCACTTTCAGTGAAATGGGAAGACTAGCCAATGTGGAAGCCACAGACTGGAGTTGGGGAGCTTTGATTTTCGACATGGACAATGATGGCAAGCGCGATTTGTTCATCGCCAATGGTATATATCAGGATATTACTGATTTGGATTACCTGAATTTCATCGATGATGATGCCACCAAGAGTAAGATAATCTCCCAACAAGGCGTAGACTATAAAGCTCTGATAGATCCTATCCCGATCAATCCAGTCTCAAATTATGCATACAGAAATCTGGGGGATTTAGCCTTTGAAAATGTGGCTGAAAGTTGGGGATTGGGCGAAGCCATGCATTCCAACGGAGCGGCATACGGAGACCTGAATAATGACGGAACACTGGATCTGATCGTCAACAATGTAAATAAGCAAGCATCCATTTTCAAAAATATAGGAAAAGAACTCCATCCAAATTTCCATTCCTTACAAATCAAACTGATCGGCAAAGACAAAAATACGCAGGCTGTAGGTGCTCAGATAAAAATTTATGCCGGTGATCAAACTTTCTATATTGAGCAAATGCCTAATCGGGGTTTTGAATCTTCGGTGGATCCAAAGCTTACGATCGGGCTGGGAGAAATAAAAACCCTGGATAAAATCAAAGTTCTATGGCCAGACGGAAGCTATTCAGAACTTGAAAATATTCCCGCAGACGAGCTTCTCACCCTCAAATGGAGCGATGCAGTCCCCCTTTCCGAAGGGCAGAATTTCTTCGATCAGCCAGAATTGCCTTTCTTTCATAAAGAGGACGCTCAGGAAATAGATTTTAAGCATGAAGAAAATTCCATGGTGGATTTCGACAGAGACCGTCTCACGTTTCACATGTTCTCAACCGAAGGTCCTGCATTTGCAAAAGGAGATGTAAATAGAGATGGAATTGACGACCTGTTCTTTGGCGGAGCCAAAGGATATCCAGGAAAATTGTATTTGGGATCTACGTCAGGAAATTACAATCTTTCAGGACAAGAAGCATTAAAAGGCGATAGTATCTCTGAAGATACCGATGCGCTATTTTTCGATGCTAATGGAGATGGTGCATTAGATTTAATAGTGGCATCAGGAGGAAATGAATCTGGACTTGGCGCGTCAGAACTTACTGATAGACTTTACCTTAATGATGGCAAGGGAAATTTCACAAAAAGTCAACAGCAGGGGTTTAATGCAAATCGAGTAAGTACCTCGTCTATTCAGATTTTAGATCTCAACTTAGACGGAGCTCCTGACTTATTTATAGGAGGTAGATTGGTTCCTTTTGTCTATGGTGCTCCTGCTAGCAGCAGTATTTGGATTAATGACGGCCAAGGGAAATTCACAGATCAAACTTCCGCTTTGGCTCCAGAACTAAAAGAAATTGGTATGATCACCGATGTCAAAGTAGTTGATTGGGATAATGATGGCAACGACGATCTGGTGTTGGTGGGCGAATGGCTGGCTCCAGTTTTCTTTAAAAATACCGGAGGTAAACTTCAAAAAATCGAAATGCCAGAACTTCAGAATCTGAAAGGTTGGTTCAGAACTTTGGAAGTCGCTGATTTGGATGGAAATGGCTTTCCCGATTTAATTTTGGGAAATAATGGACTAAACTCAAGATTCAAAGTTTCAGAAAATACGCCGGTGAAAATGTACCTTAATGACTTTGATCAGAACGGTTCCATAGAGCATATTTTCATTCGTCAGGAAGGTGAACTACAGGTGCCTTATACTTTAAAGCATGAACTGGAAAGGCAGATCCCATCTGTGAAAAAACGATACATGCGCTATAGCAATTACAATAATGAAATGCTTTCAGATATTTTTCCACAAGAGGTCTTGGACAAATCCATCATCAGCGAAGTCAATAATTTAACTTCTGGCGTGCTGATGAATGAAGGAAGCGGAAAATTCACCTGGAAACCTTTTTCCCGTATGGCGCAGCGTTCCTTTGTCTTTGCCGTGCAAACAGTGGATTTGAATGGAGACGGATATTTAGACTTGATCCTAGGTGGGAATCTATTTAATGCCAAACCAGAAGTGGGCAAATACGATGCGAGTTACGGTGAGGTGCTACTTGGCAAAGGAGACGGCACCTTCGACTACCGGCCAAACTCCAAGCATGGATTAAAATTGGATGGTGATATCAGGGCATTTTCCGACCTGGGACAAGGCAGGCTTTTGGTGGTGAAAAACAATGCTGCTGCAGAAATCTGGAAGTATTAAGATGCGTAGATTATCGGCTTTATTCCTGATTGGTGTTGGACTCCTTACTTCTTGTCAGGAGAAAAAGACCGAGACACTTTTTGAACTAATGGATAATCAGGAGATAGGTATTGATTTTGAAAACACTCTTGCCTCCACTGACTCGCTAAACATCCTCGAATACCTCTATTTCTACAACGGCGCTGGAGTAGCAGCTGGAGATATTAATAATGACGGTTTAGTGGATTTGTATTTCGCAGGAAATCAAGTCTCAAACAGACTTTATCTAAACAAAGGGAATTTCCAGTTTGAAGACATCACTGAATCTGCCGGAGTAGGCGGAGATGGAGGATGGTCTACAGGTGTCACCATGGCAGACGCAAATGGAGATGGTCTGCTGGATATTTACGTTTCCCAAATAGGTGATTACAAAGGGTTAAAGGGTAGGAACAAACTTTATATTAATCTTGGGGAAGGAAAGTTTGAGGAGAAAGCAGCTGAATACGGTATTGATTTCAAAGGATTTGGCACCCAAGCAGCTTTTTTAGATTACGATCGTGATGGAGATCTCGATCTCTATGTTTTGACTCATTCAGTAAAGTCACCTGAAGTTTTTGCGAAAGCAAGTCAAAGAGAAAATGCTGATTCCGGAGGGGATAAATTGTACAAAAATCTGGCTTCCGAAGGAAAAATTGGTTTCGAAGATGTCACAGAAAGTGCAGGCATATATTCCAGCATCTTAGGTTTTGGTCTGGGAGTTGGCGTAGAAGATGTCAATGGAGATGGCTGGCCGGATATTTACGTTTCCAATGATTTCACTGAAAATGACTACCTCTACCTCAATCAGCAAGATGGCACTTTCATAGAAGCTCTGGAAAGTCTGATTTCCAATACTTCCAGATATAGCATGGGAAATGATTTGGCAGATCTTAACGGAGATGGTCTTCCTGAGATTTTCACCACCGACATGCTACCGATAGATCCGGAAATATGGATGAAATCTGTAGGTGAAGACAAACAGGAAGTATATCAGATCAAGAAACAATATGGTTATGCTGATCAATACGTAAGAAATCATCTTCAATTAAATCAGGGAAAGGATGGCTTTAGCGAGGTAGCATTGTTTTCCAGAGTGTTTGCTTCCGACTGGAGCTGGTCGCCGTTGATTTTCGATATGGACAATGACGGTTTTCCGGATATTCATATTACAAACGGAATAGAAAAGCGTCCCAATGATCTTGATTTTATCCAGTATAGCCAGCAGAGTAATCCTGGCCTGGACAGGAACCAGGTAAGTCAAAAGCAAATCGAAATGCTTCCTACGGTTAAACTCCCCAATTTGAGTTTCCAAAATATGGGAGGATTGCGATTTAAGGATCAAGCCGAATCTTGGGGATTGGCTCAACCCAGTTATTCCAATGGATCAACTTACGCTGATCTCGATAATGACGGGGATTTGGATCTGATAGTAAATAATTTAAATCAGCCTGCATTCATCTATCAAAATCATTCTGAGAAATCAGGGAATTCATTTCTCAGGGTTAATCTACATGCCGAAGGAAAAAACCGATTCGGATTGGGAGCGAAAGTCGGAGTGCACTTCGGTGATAAGGATATTTATCAGCAGTATTCTGGAACTAGAGGATTCATGTCTGGAACTTCCTCTACACTTGTCTTTGGTTTAGGAAAGGTGGAAGCGATTGATTCCATTTCTGTCCGATGGGCAGATGGAAAACAGGAAATTTTTCATGAAAAGAAAACCAATCATACCTATAACCTAATTCAAGGTTCTGGAAATCACTTTTCAAACACTTTACATTCGCCTTCAACCTCTTTCAATCATCCACAAATCTTCTGGAAGCATGAAGAAAAAAACAAACTGGACGAAACCAAACGGGAGTATTTGATCCCAAAAAGTTTTGCCAGCATGGGTCCAGCATTGGCTGTGGGAGATGTCAATAACGATGGTTTGGATGATTTATATGTCGGAGGTGCCCAAGATCAGCCAGGGTCTTTATTTATTCAGCTTGCAAGTGGAGAATTCATAGAAAAGAAAAATGAAATATTCAACCAATTCTCAAAAGCGGAAGACATAGTAGCGCAGTTTTCTGACTTTAATGGCGATGGCAATCTGGACTTATATGTAGGAAGCGGAGGAAATGAGCATCCAAGTGGCGCATTGTTCAACTTTGACCGAGTCTTTTTTGGAAGCGGAAAAGGTGATTTTCAATTCATTCCTATGGCACTCCCGCATGATGGAGAAAACACTTCCTCCATCGCTATAAATGATATCGATGGAGATGGTGATCTGGATATTTTTGTGGGAAGTTCCGTGGTGAGCGGTGACTATGGGGCCAGTCCAAAGAGCTCTCTCCTAATCAACCGGGGCAATGGAATATTTCTGGACAAAACTCAAGAGTGGTTTGGGGCTGAAGCAGAGTTAGGGATGATCAATTCGGCCATTTGGGCTGACTTAAACGGTAATGGTAAAAGCGAATTAATCCTTACAGGAGATTGGCAAGGAATTCGCATTTTTGAAAATGCTGATGGCAAATCTCTTCAGGAAAAAGCATTCAAAGGGCTGGAATTTTCATCTGGCTGGATCCAAAGTCTAGTGGTTGCGGACATCAATCAAGACGGAAGAATGGATATTTTAACGGGAAACCTTGGTCTGAATTCCAAATTTAAAGCAACTGAAGAAAAACCAATTTGGCTATACCATGGGGATTTTGACAAAAACGGTCAGGCTGATCCCTTGATTTTTCATTCTACGGGAGATCGCTTGGTACCTTTTGCCACAAGAGACGATCTGATCAAGCAAATCCCAGGAATAAAGAAAAAACATAATTCATATCTGAGCTACTCTTCTATTACCAAACCGGAAGATTTATTCACTGCGGAAATTTTAGCTAATATTTCCAAAAAGCCGATTTACGAATTCCGATCTGGAGTTTATATCCAGGATGAGGATGGAAGTTTTGAATTTGTACCTTTCCCGGACGAAGCCCAACTCTCTCCTATTTTCTCAGTTTCCTGGGATGAAGAAAAGAGCACCGTTTTGCTTGGAGGAAATTTCTCTGGATTTCGGGTAGATCTAGGGATAAACATTACCTCAGCTTTCACATCGTTTCAGTGGGAAAATAATACTTGGATAAAGAAAGATTTACCAACTACCATCACACCAAAATCAGAAATTAGAAATATCAGAAAAATCATGGTAAACGGAACCTCTTTCGGTCTCGCAGCGAGTAATTCCGGACCCCTTTACTGGATCAAACTTGATTAAAATCTTTTGATACTTGCTTAATTTCCAATAGCTTTGGGGTCCAAATAGAAAGTTTCGAAATCAGCCACACTATGGCATTATACGGTTTCAGATACCAAAAGAAAAAAATTAACTCCCAAAATATGCGTACCTCCAAATTCCTGCTCTTCTCGGGAATACTTCTTATTGCAGTTTCTTGTTCTAAACCAGTTGACTACTCTCAGGCAATTACGGATGGTCAATATATCAGTGAAGCCCAGGAAAAAATCACACAAGTTATCATCCATGACATTTTTTCCCCGCCTGTAGCTGCTAGGATTTATACTTACGCTTCCCTTGCCGCTTATGAGGTGGCTGCGTCAGTCGATCCAAATTATGCTTCTCTTATGGGGCAATTAAATGGATCTGAGAAGGTTACATTTACGCCTTCCGATAAAGTGTACCCGCCATTAGCCTCTCTGGCAGCCTATTATTATGTAGGTACCGGTTTAATTTTTTCGGAAGAATTAATGAATGAACATAGAGATGCGACATTCGCAGCTTTGAAAGAAAAAGGTATTCCGGAAGATGTCTTTGAGGCATCTATTGCCTATGGCAAAGAAGTGGGAGATGTAATCAAGGCGTATTCATCTAAGGATAATTATCACCAGAGTAGATCTTTCCCGAAATTCACTGTGACAGGAGATGAAGGCACATGGCAACCTACGCCACCTGCTTACATGGAGGCTATCGAGCCACACTGGAGTAAAATCAGGACTTTTGTGATGGACTCAGCATCTCAATTCAAGCCACTTCCCCCTCCCCCATTTTCTACCGAAAAAGGAAGTGAGTTTTATAATGTTGCGCTGGAAGTATACAATTCAGATATCAATGCTACGCAAGAGCAAAAAGACATTGCGCTATTTTGGGATTGCAACCCTTACAAAATGAATGTGAAAGGCCATGTAATGTTTGCTGAGAAAAAAATCACTCCAGGTGGACACTGGATGAGTATAGCAGCAATTGCATCCAAGGCTGCAGGAAGAGACTGGAAGGGAACCGCCGAAGTGTTTGCCATGACAGGAATTTCTCTAAATGAGGCATTTATTTCCTGCTGGGATGAAAAATACCGAAGTAATCTAATCAGACCTGAGACTTATATTAATCAACACATAGATGAGCAGTGGGTGCCTCTTTTGCAAACACCCCCATTCCCTGAACATACCAGTGGACATAGCGTAGCCTCTGCAGCATCTGCTTACACATTGGCCCACCTTTTTGGTGATGAATTCCATCTTGTAGATAGTTCAGAAGTCGCTTATGGGCTTCCAGTGAGGGAATATGACTCTTTTTCCCAAGCTGCAGAAGAAGCTGCACTGAGCAGATTTTATGGAGGAATCCATTATCGACCAGCTATTGAATATGGTATCACAGAGGGTCGGGATTTGGCCGAATTTATCTGGACAAAAGTGGATACCAAACCTAAAAATGTTGCCAGCAAATAAACCTTAAAGCATCCGACAAAGCGGGTGCTTTTTTTGTACCCTACATATCAAATCGAGCATTATCCCGGATTAACATCTGGGATGATCATGGTGCATTTGAGATTCATATGGCTTAAAACGTAATTACAAACCTATGAATCTGACGTATGAATGAACTCATCGGCTCATCTGATGTTTTTATTCCGAGAGATATTATGTACCTTCTCTAATCACCTTTTTGAATTGGACCATTCCTTTTCTTGTTTTTAAACCTACTATTTTATGTCAAAAACCATTATCGTATCCAACCGCCTTCCAATTAGTTTAAGACACCGTAACGGTCGATTTGAATTTAAACCTAGTGCCGGAGGACTCGCTACAGGCCTCGGATCTATCTATAAAGAAGGAGAGAATATTTGGATCGGATGGCCTGGAAATACTGTCGACGATGCCGAGCAGCGAGCTGAAATTATTCTTGAACTCAATGAGCTGAAAATGGCTCCAGTCTTTCTTTCTAAGGAAGATGTGGAAGAATTCTACGAAGGATTCAGCAATGAAACATTGTGGCCTGCTTTCCATTATTTCACGCAATACATGGTCTATAATCCGGAACACTGGGAAGCTTATGTGCGGGTAAATCAGAAATTCTGTGATGCAATTTTGAAAAAAGCTGGACCAGATGACACGATATGGATACATGATTATCAATTGATGCTTCTTCCTCAGATGCTACGGGAAGTTCTTCCAAACGCCACTATTGCTTTTTTCCAGCATATCCCTTTTCCTTCTTACGAGATTATTCGAATGATCCCTTGGAGGAAAGAGTTGCTCACTGGAGTTTGCGGAGCCGATCTGATAGGCTTCCATACCTATGATGATATGCGCCACTTCCTCAGTGCAGTGGGAAGAATTACAGGATTGTCCAATGAAAGCGGATATATTCAGGCTGAAAACCGAATCATAAATGTCGATTCTTTCCCTATGGGAATTGATTATGACAAATTTGCAAAACAGGCCAAAAGTAAGAGGACCCTACGTTTTGTGGAAGAATTTGGCAAGCAGGTAGAAGATCAAAAGTTATTGTTAACCATTGATCGATTGGATTACTCCAAAGGAATCCCACAACGCATTCAGGCTTTTAATCAATTGCTTGAACAACACAAGGAACTTCACGGCAAAGTGTCCATGATCATGATCGTAGTTCCTAGCCGTGACAAAGTACAATCTTACAAAGAACTGAAAGAAGAAATTGACCTATTGGTAGGTCGGATCAACAGTGAATACTCAACCCTAAATTGGGTGCCTGTACATTATTTCTACCGCAGTTTCCCTTTTGAAGAACTTAGTGCATTTTACAATATGTCAGACATCGCGCTGGTAACTCCTCTGCGGGATGGTATGAACTTAGTCTGTAAGGAATTTGTGGCAAGCAAAACTGACCAGACTGGTGTCTTGATCCTTTCAGAAATGGCAGGAGCTTCCAAAGAACTTCAGGATGCAATTCTTGTAAACCCTAATGACAGGCAAGGTGTAGTGGATGCGATTTACAATGCGCTTTCGATGCCGGAAACCGAACAAGTCACTAGGATGAAAAGCATGCAGGAAAGTCTGAAGAAATACGATGTATTTCAATGGGTGAAGGTATTCATGGATCGCTTGGAGCACGTGAAGCAAAAGCAAGAAGAATTGACTTCAAAAGACGTGGATGCCAAAGTAATGAATGAGATACAGGCAAGCTTTAAAAATGCAAAGAATGCGGTATTATTCCTGGATTACGATGGAACATTGACCGGATTTCATTCCGATCCTCAAAAAGCAAATCCTGACGCCGAACTGAGGGCAATAGTCAAGGATTTAAGTGCATTAGCTCAAGTAGTGATTATTTCCGGAAGAGACAAAGACACACTTGGAGAATGGTTTGAAGGTCAAAATATCGATATGATTGCTGAGCATGGTGTGTGGGTGAAAAAGAAAGAGGACCAAGGAAATTGGGAACTCTATGCTGAGGTAGAAGACAGCTGGAAAGATGATATCCGAAAAGTGATGGAATATTATGTGCTTCGTACACCAGGAGCCTTTATTGAAGAGAAACATCATTCCTTGGTTTGGCATTATAGAAAGGTGGAGAGTGGTCTGGGAGATCTTCGAATGCGCGAACTATTCAGCCATCTAAAGTACATGGCAAGAGGTTACAACCTACAGGTTTTGGAAGGAAATATGGTTTTGGAGATCAAGCGGCCTGATATCAATAAAGGACGTGCAGCCACAGCAATGATGAAAGGAATGGAATATGATTTCATTCTGGCTATAGGAGATGACTGGACTGATGAAGACACTTTCAAAGCTATGCCAAAAAATGCTTATTCAATTCGCGTTGGCTATGCATATACCCAAGCCAATTACAACATCAAGTCCTTCCGTCAGGTAAGGCAATTACTCCAGAAGTTGACTTCTTAATTGAAAGATAGATATACTTTATACTATGTGGGAGGGCAAAGAATACTTGTTCCTCCCTATTTTTTTCTATCACTATGTATACAACTCTCCTTAGTCAACTTTACGTCCCTTATTCACCCATTTTGCCAAGAACGTATTAACTTTGCCCCCATGAACGAGCGATACATGCAGCGCGGAGTTTCCGCCTCCAAAGAAGATGTGCATCAGGCCATTTCAAAACTTGACAAAGGGCTTTATCCAAAGGCATTTTGTAAGATCGTGGAAGACACCCTTGGCAACGACCCTGAATACTGCAATATCATGCATGCTGACGGTGCTGGGACCAAATCTTCCTTGGCTTATTCCTACTGGAAAGAGACTGGTGATGTAAGTGTATGGAAAGGTATTGCGCAGGATGCCATCATCATGAACACGGATGATTTACTTTGCGTAGGTGCAATCAACAATATTCTCGTTTCCTCCACCATTGGTAGAAACAAAAACCTTGTTCCCGGCGAAGTCATCTCCGCAATCATCGAAGGCACAGAAGAAGTTCTTCAAATGCTTCGTGACAATGGAGTCAACGCAGTACTCACTGGCGGAGAAACTGCCGATGTGGGTGATTTAGTGCGCACGATCATCGTGGATAGCACAGTGACTTGTAGAATGCGCCGCGATGAAGTGATCTCCAATGATCAGATTCAAGGTGGCGATGTGATCGTAGGTTTGGCTTCCTTTGGTCAGGCAAAATACGAGACAGCATACAACGGTGGCATGGGAAGCAATGGCCTTACTTCTGCCCGTCATGATGTTTTCACCAAAGTTTTAAAGACAAAATACCCTGAAAGCTTTGACCCTTCTGTTCCGGAAGATCTGGTTTACTCTGGAAAATATAACCTAACAGATCCGGCTCCAGGAGCTCCTGTGAATATCGGTAAGTTGGTACTTTCTCCTACGAGAACTTACGCGCCAATCATGGTGGATGTGCTGAACTACATGAGACCAAGAATTCATGGCTTGGTTCACTGCAGCGGTGGAGCGCAGACCAAAGTCCTTCACTTTGTGGACGACGTACATGTGATCAAAGACAATCTTTTTGAAACTCCTCCCCTTTTCCAAATCATTCAGGAAGAAAGTGGTACAGACTGGAAAGAGATGTACAAAGTTTTCAACATGGGACATAGAATGGAAGTTTACCTTGTCGAGCGCTATGCCGAAGAGATTATCGACATCGCCGAATCTTATGGAGTAGAAGCTCAGATCATCGGTAGAGTTGAGCCGCATCAAGGCAAGAAAGTAACGATTACCAGCCCTCATGGTGTTTTTGAATATTGATTTCAATGAGTACTAAGAGCATCCTTATAAAAACAACAAAAGTCCTAAGCTGGACTTTTGTTGTTTTGGTGGTAATCGGCTTGATTATTTTGACCAAAGTGGATCGTTCTCCGATTGAGGACCAAGCCTTTTACAAAGAGACTTTGGAGAGCTTAGATCAGAGTACTTTTTCAAACTCCCAAGGAGAGACATGGATCGCAGGTTGGTCAAGTGTAAATATGACTCCCGCTGAACCAGCTGATCTGGTTGGCTATGCTCCTCGTGGAAAATATGAATTCGTTCAGGATAGCAGCTATGTCAAAGCATTGGCTCTTTCTAATGGAAATACGCAGATTGCCTGGCTTAATTATGAATTGCTGATCGTTCATCCTCATCTTGCTGAGCAACTTCAAAATGCCATAAGTGAAGCAAAACTGCCAATTGATCAGGTGATTTTCACAGCAACTCATACACATTCAGGAATGGGCGGATACATGCCTGGCCCGATGGGTGAACTGGCTTTTGGCGGATACGATCAAGGCATTGTGGATCTCATGGTCTCCAGAAGTCTTTCTGCTTTGCAAAATGCTATTGCCAGCCAAGACACTGTTTCAATTACCTACCGCAAGTCAGACGCAGGTGCACTTGTCGCCAATAGATTTGTGAAAGATGGCCCTACTGACCCTTTTGTACGCCAACTTATTTTCACCAAAATATCTGGTGAAAAAGCAACTTTCCTCACCTATTCGGCTCATGCTACTACACTGAGCACAAAGTTTATGAGCTTGTCTGGTGATTACCCATTTTACCTGACAAAGGATTTGGAAGCCGACGGTTTTGACTTTGCTATGTATGCTGCAGGAACGGTAGGAAGTCATAGACCTTTGAGGCCGGGAAACACACCTGAAATGGTCGAGCGATATGCCCATCAATTGGACTCTACACTGAATCTGGGGATGACTTATTTCGCAACTGTCAAAAATCATAGAATCAGAACAGGCTACTTACCAATTTCCTTGCGGGAACCGCATTTGAGAGTTTCGGACAATCTTCGCCTTCGCCCATGGCTATTCAATTACTTACTAGGCGAGACCAATGCTCATTTAGACATAACTCAGGTTGGTAACGTGCTAATGATTGCTTCCAGCGGAGAGCTTTCCGGAGTTTTCTATGAGAAGTGGGAAAAGCTGGCGCAAAGCAGAGGTTTGAATCTGATCATTACGACTTTCAACGGCGGATACATTGGCTACATTACTCCTGATGAACTCTATGACGAAAACTTCCATGAAGTCCGCGAGATGAACTGGTATGGCCCTGGCAACGGAAAGTACTTTGATGAGATGGTGATGGCTATTATTAAGAAGTCAAACCCTTAAAGGTCCTAAAAGTCCTCATATAGGTAGTTTTTATCCAGTTGGCTCAAAAATCCATAAGCTACTTTTGTCAAAACTTATTAGCCATGAGATTCTCCACCCTGAAAAGTATATACCAATGCAAGTGTCCTCGCTGCCACAAAGGGGATATGTTTTTGCGAGGTAAATTATTGAATCCAACCAAGTTTTCTGTGATGAATAAATCCTGCGCTCATTGCGGGCAGTCTTTTGAACCAGAACCTGGCTATTACTTCGGTGCTATGTTCGTTAGCTATGCGATCAACACTGCGCTATTTATTACTGCCTGGGTGGCTTTGACGATATTGAAACCAGACTATTCTCTGTCTCTTCTACTTTCTTTGCTGGGTGTAGCGGCCATAGTTTTTCTGCCATTCATCTACCGAATCAGCAGATCAATCTGGATTGCGATTTTTATTTCCTACCAAGGCGAAGACATCCCAAGTTCATCCTGATGGCTTCATCTCGCTGAAGTAAGTATATTTGGAATATCTTGAGTTTCGAAGATATTCCAACTATGGCCAGCAGTCCACTTCCTATATTTCATATTCCAGATTTCGGGCCTGACGCGATAGATTCTTCGCATTTCTATTATTCTGGACTGAAAAGTCACTTGGCCACACACCAATTTATCCAGAAGCCTCACAAGCATGATTTCTACATCATCGTAGTTTTCACTCAAGGGAGAGGAAGTCACACCATAGATTTCAAAACCTATCCAGTAGAGCCTGGATCCGTCTTTTTCCTAAGTCCTGGGCAGGTTCATTCCTGGGAGCTTTCTTCAGAAACGGAAGGACACATTTTGTTCTTCAGCACTGATTTTTACACCTCCACTTTCTCACGAAAAAGGCTAAACGATTATTCACTTTTCAACTCAATTGTGGAATTTCCTAAACTAAAAATCGATACACCCGAGACAAGTGAGGTTCTTTTCTTTTTTGAAAAAATTGATCAGGAAAATAAAAGCCCAAATTGGTCAACCAAGGACTTATTGAGAAACTATATTGATACACTTCTTATTTTATTGTATCGATATAAAGGCAGCAAAACTTCCTTTTCGCCCGAAGAAAAACTGGTTCACAATCAATTCCAGCAGCTGGAATTACTGATTGACAATCACTTTAAGAAACATAGAGAAGCGAGTTTTTACGCGGATCAGATGAGCCTCAGCATGAAACAACTCAATTCACTGTGCAAAAACACTGTTTCCAAAACCAGCTCCCAACTAATTCTGGACAGAGTTATTCTGGAAGCACAAAGACTTTTGACACACTCGGATTTGAACATTTCGGAAATAGCTTACGAGCTGGCATTTGAGGACTCGTCCTATTTCAGTCGCCTATTCAAAAAGAAAACGAACCTGACTCCTGAGCAATTCCGAAAACAACTCGATAACACAGGCTTATAATCTCCAAATCTGAGCTTTTACCCAGCCTTTCAGAAATTCCTTTTGAGAAATTTTAACCCAATTCTGACTTTGTAGTATTACCTCGTAATCTGGAATACTTGACCGCTTATGAGCCACCACTATCCTAAAAAAATTGATCATGCTTCGATTCAATACACGCTGAAAAGCGTTTTTCGGAGCAAAAAAATCAGCGAGGTAAATCCTGCCTTCCGGTTTAAGGCTTTTTTTAATTTCAACTAAAAGACTGAGAATCTCCTCATCCAGCATGGTGTCCAATACAAAATGAAGCCAGACTTCATCAAAATCGATTTCCTTTTCTGCCTGAAAATAACCCAGATGAAATGTCAATTGACTTTTGGATAGGTTTAGCTTAGCAAGTCGAAGCATAGCTCGGGATACTTCCCAGTATTCTCCTGCAAGCTGATTTTGGAAATTTCTGTAATCTAGACCATCTCCCCCACCGATAATAAGCACCTTCTTTTTAGATGGATTTTCCTTAAAATAATTTTTGGACTGCTTCAATTGATCCCCAAAAACCAGCTTGGTTAGGCGATTGTAAAATGGAGCAAGCAAACTATACCGATCTTTCACTAGTTTAAAGGAATGAACTAATACCCAAAATACCCTTTTTATGAAGAATCTATTCAAAACCATCGGCGGACTCCGTCAACTTTTATCCAGTGTAGATCTGGATCAAATTGCTAAAATTTCAGAAAAAGTAGATATCTCCAAGATGGTCGGTCTGGTGTCGCAGATGAGTGAAGAAGACCTATCAAAAATGATGGGGATGATGAAAGGCGGGAGTAAGCCTAAAGTTATCCCTTCCGTCAATGGTGATTTCTATGAGCTAGGCAAAACTCTTCCTCCTCATGAGCGGGAAATTCAACTCCAAGTGCGGGAGTTTATGGAACGGGAGATCAAACCCATCGCCAATGACTATTGGAATCGTGGAGAATTCCCCATGCAGATTATCCCTAAAATGGCTGAACTGGACATAGCTGGATTAACATATCAAGGCTATGGCTGCCCGGGACATTCAGCATTGCTGGAAGGCTTCGTGGCTATGGAAATGGCGAGAATAGACGCTTCAATTTCCACTTTTTTTGGAGTCCAAAGTGGACTCGCAATGGGTTCAATCTACCTCTGTGGTTCCGAAGAACAAAAGCAGGAATGGCTTCCTTCCATGCAAAAACTGGAGAAAATCGGTGCATTCGGCTTGACCGAGCCTGAAGTTGGGTCCGGAGTAGCAGGTGGCTTGACCACTACTTGTAAAAGAGAAGGTGATGCTTGGGTGCTGAATGGACAGAAAAAATGGATCGGAAATGCTACGTTCTCAGATATGACTGTGATCTGGGCGAGAGATCTGGACGATCAGCAGGTGAAAGGCTTTATAGTGCGAAAAGATAATCCAGGCTTTAAAGCAGAAAAGCTGGAAGACAAAATGGCGCTGAGAATAGTACAGAACGCGTTAATCACGCTGACGAATTGTGAAGTGCCGGAATCAGACAGATTGCAAGAAGCAAATTCTTTCCGCGACACTTCCAAAGTACTTCGCATGACTAGAGCTGGGGTAGCATGGCAAGCCGTGGGTTGTTCTAGAGGAGCGTATGAGTTGGCCTTGGCATACACCAATGAACGCAAGCAGTTTGGCCGTCCAATCGCTTCTTTCCAGCTCGTTCAGGATCTTTTGGTGACTATGCTTGGAGATTTGACCGCAATGCAGACCATGGTATTCAGACTATCGGAAATGCAGGACGATGACATTTTGAAAGACGAGCATGCATCCTTAGCCAAAGTTTTCTGTACCCTTCGCATGCGATCAATTGTGGATCATTCCCGTGAGCTTTTCGGAGGCAATGGAATTTTGCTCCGTCATGACATCGCGAGATTTGTGGCAGACGCGGAAGCAGTTTACAGCTATGAAGGAACCAAGGAAATCAATTCATTGATCGTAGGCCGAGCCATTACCGGGCATAGCGCATTTGTCTAAAGCAACAATAAAATCGCCGGAATCAGAAAGGCAACTTCCATTCGCATCCTGATTTGTTCAGGACTAGCTTCCGATTTGAAAAAGCTCAGATAGTGAACAAGCAACATAAACAATACTAAGCTCGGGAAGATCCTATAAAGAGAATTTACCAGTAGCAAACCAATCAATGCAACTAGCATTAATCCGATTGCAAGCTGGTGAATTCTCGGATTAAGTTTTTCCTGAGGAATAATTGTGGCTATAGAAGAAAAGCCTGACTGCTTATCGCTTTCCTTATCCAAACTGGAAAGCATAATGAGATTTAAATAAGCCAAGCCCATATATAAAATCGTCAGGCCAAAGGCCGTCCAAGTGTAATCTATTTCGGGTGCTTCATACCAAGGAAGCCAAGAAATCCCGATCACGTAGAAGATGGCTGAACTGAGTTCTTTCAGTCGAACTTGCTTTGCTGCCAATTTTCTCACAGCAAGCATTATCCCCAAAATCAGTATCCCAAGTCCTGCTCCGAACAACAATTCTTTCGAAAACCCGAAGAATTTGATCGCCCAATACAGGCCAATAAAGCCAACTAACCCAAGGATTGCCAGTAATGGTTTTTGGTAAATTAAATGAAAATGATGCCTATCCGCTGCATGACCTGCTGCCAATTTTCGTGCATCCATCAAATGGTCTGCTGTATAAATACACCATACCGCCATCCCTAATAAGGCATATTCCTGCCAATTCAACTCGACCCGCAGCGCTCGTTCAAAAAAAAGCATTCCGGCCATGGCACCTAGCACAACATCGATGGAAAGCCAAGTAAGTCGCTGATAGAATTTAAAGAGGAACTGCACGGCCTAAAGATAGCCTGAAAGGGCAAAAGTCCATAGTTGGTACTCGGATGCTCAGAGATATTATTTATTTTACGAATCAATTCTCAAACCCATTAACCAAAAATCATTTATTCCCCATGAAAAAACTTAACCTTCTTTTAATTACCATTTTTGCTTTCGCTACGGTTTCCTTTGCGCAAGCTCCTATCAAAATCGCCTGCGTAGGAAATAGCATCACCCAAGGTCCTGGAAGAGATAATCCAGATAGCTGGCCACTGCAGATGCAGGCCATTCTCGGAGATGCGTATGAAGTTGGAAATTTCGGTGTTTCTGGAAGGACATTGCTCCGCAAAGGAGACTACCCCTACTGGAATGAACCACAATTTCAGCAAGTGAAAGATTTCGGAGCAGACATCCTGATCATCATGTTGGGAACAAATGACTCCAAGCCTCAAAACTGGAAGTATGCTTCTGAATTCAGACAGGACTATTTGGATATGATTGCGGAATTTAAGAAAACCATGCCCGCAGATGGCAAAGTCTATGTGATCATGCCGGTGCCAGTAACCCGGGAGAATTTCGGAATCACTCCTGTGGTGATGAACAGCGAGCAACGCATGATGATTATTGATATTGCCTTAGACTCAGGCTCCGAGCTAATAGATCTTTATACGCCATTTATGGGTCATGAGGATTTGCTACCTGATGGCGTACATCCAAATACCGAAGGCTTGGCGATTATGGCGAAGGTGGTGGCAAGGGCGATACGATTGTAGGATGCTAGGTGTCGGATGTCCGATGTCCGGTGTGACAAACCCTCCAAGTTTTTAGAAATTTGGAGGGTTTTGTTATTTTAATCCAATAAGAAGGTCTTGAAAAATAATTTGTCTTCATTAGCAAAGTCCATATAAAAAATATTTAATCCTCTTTCGTTCACAAAACATCGATCTAAAAAGGCACCTGCATCACTTTGCCTTAATTCCATCTCTGCTTTTTTGTCAAATGAAGCAGCATCAAAAGCCATGACTACCATATTTCTAGGCTTGAATAAAGGATCATTTATAAACTCCATTCCGTAATTTGGATTTGGCTCTAAGGCAATTCGGTAGATCAATTTTCTGTACGGATCGTAGAGAACTGATCCAAATCGAAACTGCTCATTGAAATATACCAAATAAGCTGCTTCATTATTAGCAGAAGCAGAAATTGGCAAAATTTCGTTGTAATTATTTGGTGTAGCTTCGAATTCTTGGGTAAACTTAAATCCTCTATCCACCAAATATAAATTCTCATCCGCTTCATAGCTGATAATGAATTTGCCTTCTTCTTTATTGTAATCCGCATAAGCATTTGCATGAAGAGGGCCCCAAGCTTTATTTTTTAATTTTTCAGAAAACCCAAGCCTTTTGCTGATTGAATCATCTGCTAAATCATAAGAAACCAGAACGGTCCCTGAGTCAAAGTATTCTGATTGTCTAGCATTTTTGTCAGGTGAAGCTGTTAGATATACCACTCCATCCACTAGTGTGAGTAATCTATTATGAGAAAATACAAGCATAAATGTGTCTCCGCTAACAGGGATTCTAGTTTTAGCATCTACTTCAGCACCATCTTCCAAAAAATTCAATTCTGAGATTACTTTATAATCACTATTGACCAAATAGGTCTTATATAGATATCTTTTATTAAGAAAAATACTGTCCTCATTAATGATATTAAAATCATATATCCCTTGAAATGGAGTGGGGCCTTGGGAATTGTACGCGATTGTGTCGAACAATTCACCGCTTGCTAGGTCGTAAATTTTTATTTCATCCTTACCTCTAACATGGAAAGCAAAAGCTTCCTTTCCTTTCCAATTCTTAACGTACTGAACATAATCTTCAACTGGTGATGTAAATTGATCAAGATTGATTTGGTAGAATCCCACCTCTTTAAAAATCCTTTCTATATAGGAATCTTCTTTACTCTGGCAGGATAAAAGAGAAAGAAAAAGTAAAAAACAACTTAATAAAACAATTCTCTGGTACATATCTTTAGCCCTAAAATTTACATTCAATTAGGCGAAGGAATTATTGTCTTCCTATAATTAGTTTGAAATAATCCTTGTTTGCCCGATCAAATAAAGTTTATTTCTAAAATTTGGTAGGTGAATCACTCCGAATTCCATTTTAAATCGGCCTGTAAACAGCTTTCGTTGCGCCAATTGAAAGGTTAGGCAACTTCAAGGTCATGGATTTAATGATCTTAAAAAAGGCTCAGACATGCTTGGCTTTGGCCATCAAATATATTACACAAAAAAACCACAACCCTTGCGAGCTGTGGTTTTGGAAAGTAGGTCTATCGTTTATTACTTACCTCCAAGTGCATTAGCACCTGAGACAATTTCAAGTATTTCATTGGTAATTGCAGCCTGACGGGTTCTGTTGTACATCAATCTAAGCTCTTTCAGCAATTCACCAGCGTTATCAGTAGCTTTATCCATTGCTGTCATTCTAGCGCCATGCTCAGAGGCATTGCTTTCCAGAACAGCCTTATAGAATTGGATCTTTAAGGAAGTTGGAACCAACTCCTCGATTATATAAGCTCTTGATGGCTCTAGAATATAATCAGTTTCAGCAGTTTTTTCTTCAGCAGAATCATCCTTTGACATTGGAAGGAATTGTTCTACTACTACTTCCTGAGTTGCTACGTTTTTGAATTCGTTGAAAACTAATACAACTTGATCATATTCACCTGCAATAAACGCATTCATGGCAAATTCAGCCGCATTTCTTGCGTTATCAAAAGTTAGTTCGTGAAATAACTGGGAAAATTCAGAAACCAATTTGAAATCACGCTTTTTGAACGCTTCAAAAGCTTTTTTACCAATAGGTAAAATGGTGATGTCCTTATCAGCAAATTGTCTGGCTATAGCAAGATTTACTGCTTTGATAATGTTTGTATTGAAAGCGCCACACAATCCTTTGTCCGAAGTCACAGGAATGATCAATACATTTTTCACTTCTCTTTTTTCAGCAAATACGATATCTGCAGCTCCGTCTGAAGCAGCTGATACGTTATTCAGGATTTGGGTCAACTTCTGAGAGTATGGACGCATCTGGGTGATTTTGTCCTGCGCTCTTCTAAGTTTGGCGGCGGACACCATTTTCATGGCCTTTGTAATCTGCTGAGTAGAGACTACTGAGTTTATCCGTTCCTTTACTTCCTTAAGATTTGCCATCTTGGTTGCGTTGTGCTAGGGTATAAATGAACCGGAAGACTCACGACTTCCGGTATTCAAATCGATTATTTTGCGTATTTAGGTGCTAATTCTGTAGCTGCCTTAGAAAGAACTTTACCAGCTCCGTCCACATCACCTTTCAGGATCAGTTGAAGTGCTTCTGGATAAGAAGTATCCAATAGTGTGTAGAATTCTTTCTCAAATGCTCTAGCATTTTCAACAGGAACTGTATCCATCAAACCTTTTGTAGAAGCATAGATGATCGCTACCTGATGAGCTACAGATACTGGAGAGTATTGTGCTTGCTTCAGGATTTCCTGGTTTCTTCTACCTCTTTCGATCGTACGCTTGGTAGTTGCATCCAGATCAGAACCAAACTTAGAGAAAGCTTCCAATTCACGGAAAGCTGCCTGATCCAATTTCAAGGTACCGGCAATTTTCTTCATCGCTTTAATCTGTGCATTACCACCTACTCGGGATACAGAGATACCCACGTTGATCGCAGGACGGATACCAGAGTTGAAAAGGTTAGTCTCCAAGAAGATCTGACCATCGGTAATCGAGATAACGTTAGTCGGGATATATGCAGAAACGTCACCAGCTTGAGTTTCGATAATCGGAAGCGCAGTCAACGACCCACCACCTTTTACCAAATGCTTGATAGAATCCGGCAAATCGTTCATTTCCTGAGCGATTTTATCAGACTTGTTGATTTTCGCAGCTCTCTCAAGCAATCTTGAGTGAAGGTAGAATACGTCACCTGGATATGCTTCACGTCCCGGAGGTCTTCTCAATAGTAGAGAAACTTCACGGTAAGCTACTGCTTGCTTAGAAAGATCATCGTAAACAACCAAAGCAGGACGACCTGTATCTCTGAAAAACTCGCCAATCGATGCACCAGTGAATGGAGCAAAGAACTGCATAGGAGCTGGATCAGAAGCAGGAGCTGCTACTACAACTGTATATGGAAGTGCGCCACCTTTTTCAAGGGCTGCAACTACACCTGCAACGGTAGAAGCTTTCTGACCGATTGCAACGTAGATACAAAATACTGGCTCACCTTTATCGTAAAATTCTTTTTGGTTCAAGATAGCATCGATCACCACAGCTGTTTTACCAGTCTGACGATCACCAATTACCAATTCTCTTTGTCCTCTACCGATTGGAATCATCGCATCGATAGATTTGATACCTGTCTGAAGTGGCTCAGTAACTGGCTGACGGTAGATTACACCTGGCGCTTTACGTTCCAAAGGCATTTCATACAAGTCACCAGTGATAGGTCCTTTGCCGTCAATTGGGTTACCTAATGTATCCACAACTCGACCTAGCATTCCTTCACCTACTTGGATAGAAGCAATTCTTTTAGTTCTTTTTACGGTATCACCTTCTTTTACAGATTTGGAATCACCGAAAAGTACTGCTCCGACATTGTCTTCTTCCAGGTTCAGTACCATTGCTTTCAGACCATTGTCAAATTCCAGCAATTCACCAGACTGAGCCTTAGAAAGTCCATAGATACGAGCTACACCATCCCCCACTTGAAGGACTGTACCCACTTCTTCGAGTTCAGCTTCGGTCCTTGCACCAGAGAGTTGTTCTCTTAAAATTGCCGAAACTTCATCAGGTCTTACTTCTGCCATGATATATAGATTAATGCTTTTTTGTTAGATTTTACTTTCGTAATGATTTGTGATAAACTGAGTCTTTAACTGTCTCAGTTTGCTACTCAATGACTCGTCAAGCTGACGATCATTTACTTTCAAAATATATCCACCAATCAAGTCTGGATTTATTTTCTCCACCAATTGTACTGTCTGCTTTCCAGAAATCTCTTTCACTACTTCAGAAAACTCCCTGCGAAGGGTATCATCAAGAGGGAAAGTTGTGGTCACCTCAGCTACCTGAATTGACTTATGAAGATTGTACTGGTTTTCAAATTCCTTTGCTACGTCAAGAAGAATCTCTTCTCTATTCTTACGAGAAACTATCTCGAAGAATGTCATCGTAAGCGGATCTATACTTTTGGCGAAAAGTGCTTTAAGCACGTTCAATTTTTTATCAGAATTAACAATAGGATTATTAAGGACTATTGAAAATTCACGGTTGCTGTCTGCCAAAGCAGTCAGCCTTTTGAAATCTGTATGCACCTCCTCTAGTCTTCCTTTTTCCAAAGAAAGTTCCATGATTGACTTGGCATAGCGGGATGCTACTCTCTGGTTGGACATCGAGGTATTAGTTAAGCTTAAGTTCTTTGATGAATCCTTCTACCAATTCCTTTTGAGATTTGTTATCAGATAGATTTGCTCTCAAGAGCTTCTCAGTAACTTGAAGTGAAAGGGTAGCAACCTGAGATTTAACATCTGCCAAAGCAGCTTTTTTCTCAGTCTCAATGACAGCCTTTGCATTTTCGATCATCAAAGCACCAGCTTTTACAGCTTCAGCTTTTGCATCATCGATCATTTTCACAGAAGCGTCCTGAGCTTTCTTCAAAATAGTATCTCTTTCCAATCTGGCATCAGCAAGAAGTTTTTCATTCTCAGCTTTCAAATTTGCCATTTCATTTCTGGCAGTTTCTGCAGCTTTCAATGCATTGTTGATGCTACCTTCTCTTTCGTCCAAGGCTGCTAGCATAGGCTTCCATGCAAACTTGATTAGAATGAAGAGTAGGCCTAAAAAGCCAAATAATTGCCAGAAAATAAGACCGGTGCCTGGTGTGATTAAATCCATGGATATGTATTATTTCAGATTGTTCAATAGAATTAAGAAAAGGGAAAGGCCTAGCGCCAATCCCTTTTCAAAGTAAATTATGCGATACCCGCGATGTTTAGCGCGATCAACAAACAGATTACCGCTGCGAACAGGGAAACCACCTCGATCAAGGCTGCAATAATCAACATTGCACCCTGGATTTTACCAGCAGCTTCTGGCTGACGAGCAATAGCTTCCATTGCCTGTCCACCAATACGACCGATACCAAGGCCTGCGCCAATCGCAACAATACCTGCACCGATACCAGCTCCCATTAGAGCGTAACCAGCAGTCAACAAGATAATAGTTAACATAAACTTAGATTTATAAATTGAACAAAGAAATTACTATAATTAATGATCCTCATGAGCGTGCTCAGCTACCGCCGAACCGATGTACATCGCTGAGAACAACGTGAATACATAAGCTTGAATAGTAGCCACTAATAACTCAATAAGATTTATAAAGGTAACCATCAGCGTACTTGCCACACCGATAGTATATGATTCGAAGATAAAAGCTAAAGCTATAAAGCCAAGGATTACAATGTGTCCTGCTGTGATCGCTACAAAAAGTCGAACCATCAAAGCGAAAGGTTTGGTAAACAAACCGATAATTTCCACTGGCACGATAATCAACAGCATCAAAGGCGGTACACCCGGCGTCTTAAATACGTGCTTCCAGTAATCCTTATTACCATTCACATTAGTAATAATGAATGTCAACACTGCCAAAACCAAAGTCACCGCAATGTTTCCCGTCATGTTGGCTGCACCTGGAATAAGTCCAAGCAAGTTACCAAACCAAACAAACAAGAATAGTGTAATCAGATAGGGGACAAAACGCTTGTATTGCGGCCCAATTGCTTCTTTTGCGATATCATCTCTTACAAAAATAACAATCGGCTCGATGATAGCAGCGGCGCCTCTTGGAGCGACAGCACCGTTCTTCTTATAGAATGAAGCTGCAGAAAGAGCTAACCAAGCAACAACAATCAGCACGATAAACAGCATTACCACATTTTTTGTGATGGAGAACTCTACAAAGCTCGCATGATCTACTCTTCCCAAATGATCGTGCTCATCAATGTAATACCCTTCGTGTGCATATTCCTCACCGAACTGATGGGTCTCATGGTTTTGAAAATCCGTTGATGTAAAAAACTCTAATCCACGGTCACCAGAATAAACTATTACAGGAAGAGGAAGCGTTACATGAGTATGTCCCAAAGTAACCAAATGCCATTCATGCGAATCCTTCACGTGATGCATGATGAAGCTAGTCTTATCTTCTTCTTGCCCCGCGGCAAAAGTGTTGCTATTAAAAACCAGCAGAAATGCAGAAATTAAAAGACTTAGGGCCAGTATTTTACGCTTCATTAACTCTTTTTTTTGAGGGCTACTTTGAAATCGGCCGCAAGTTAGACAGAAAGGCGTAGATATCAAAAACTAAGTAGAACAAAAAAACTACGAAGAAATCCGCAATAAACAGAATAACATTCTGCATTCCGGGCCAAACGGCAAATCCAATAAATACTATTGTCGCTATAAATCTCAGAATCATCGCTAAAACCATAATATTAAAGAAATTTTCAGCAAATGATTTCAGCAAAAACGCGTTTAATAAGCTGATCAAAAAAGAGAGAATTGCCATAAAAAAATAAATACTCCAGATTTTTTCATGTACTATATCCGGCAGTAAAACACAAAATAAACCGATCAACCCTGCAACTGCAGCTGATAATAGGACAAATTGAACGTGCATGTTTTTAGGCAAGCGCATAGTTTGGGACATTTGCCCGCAAAATTACTTCAATTTTTTAAACTTATTTATTATCCTGCTTCATAGACATCCAAAGCTGATAGAAAGCAATCACAACAGACAAAAAACAAAATAATAATAGCCATAGCGGGAACTTCATTTCGCTACGTTGCTGAAGCCACCATCCAAACCAAGTGCCGGCTCCTATTATTCCAAATAACTGGAAAGACAGACCAATGTATTTTACATAAACCGGGGTACTTTTTGATTTTGTATCTTTGGGTGCTTGACTCATGGCAGTTTGTTATGTGTTTCACGTTTATTTACAAACGTGTTGGATTTAGTTAATATACTCTATTAATACCTTGCAAATAATAGACCATCGAATTCGTTCACTAAGTAAACCAAAAAACCTATTTTGCTACCTGAATCGGGTAGAACAACACATGAGGACCTTTTCCAGATTTACAATAGTTATTTTGATTTTGTGTGGAGCGTGCTCTTCAGAACGCAACACCTTTACCAACAGGACATTTCACAATGTTACTGCGCATTTTAATGCCTATTATTTAGCTGAGGAAAGATTGAAGGAAGTTGAAACTGAGGTTTTTCAAAATTACAAAGAAGATTATACCCAGATACTCCCAGTCTTTATTCCCATGGACTCTGCAACTATTCAGGCAAATGCAGAAAAGCTCCAATCCTCCAGAGAACTAGCTTCGAAAGCAATCGAATGGCACAAAATAAGCAATTGGGTTGACGATAGTTATTATATACTAGGTAAGTTGGATTATTATCAATCCCACTTTGACGATGCGCAAAACACGTTTAAATACGTTAATGTAAATTCTAAAAGTGATGATGTGAGGCATTTGACACTAATCACTTTATTACGACTTTACGTAGACCAGGGAGAATTTGAAAATGCCAATTTCACGATAGACTACCTCTCTAAAGAGAAGGAAATTTCGGATGCAAATCGGTATGAACTGTATAGAACGCTTGCCTACTACTATGAGAAAAGAGGTGATAAAAGTGGGGTCATAGGCGCATTGGATAAGGCTATTGAGTACTCCCAAAACAATAAAGAGGAGTCTAGGATTAATTTTATCCTAGCGCAGCGCTATCAAAAAGAGGGTTTTGATGCACTAGCTCATGAATATTATGAAAAATCCCTTGCCGGGAATCCGCCCTATGAGCGTAGCTTTTATGCACAACTTTATGCCCAGCAAGTTGCCGAGTTGAACGCTTCCAAAGATCTCAGGAAAGTCCGTAAATATTATAATGACCTCTATGAAGATCCAAAAAACAAGGATTTGAAAGATGTGGTGATTTATGAAATGGCCCTTTTTGAAGAAAAGCAAGGTGACACTCAGTTAACTCTAGATTTATTGCATCAGGCGGCTAAAGAACCTGGCAGTAACCCAAGAGTAAAAGGCTATATCTACCAGAAGCTAGCGGCAATAAACCTGGAGAATTACAAGGACTATCGTGCCACAAAATATTACCTGGATTCTGCACTCAGTCATATAAGTGAAACTGATCCGGTTGCGATCGAAATAAGCAGTCAGAAAGAATCCTTAGATCAGTATGTATTGCATTTTGAAAGAATCAAAGGGAATGATAGCTTACTAACCTTAGCCAAATTGTCTCCAGAAGAGCAAAAGCTAAAGGCAGAGAATTATATCAAATCAGAAGAAGAACGATTAATGCGCCAAGCTGCTGCTCTCCAAAAACCGGAAACTGAAAGCATATTTGACAATCTACTAGCGTTCAGTGACCGGGGCTCGGGTTCGTCATCATTCTATTTTGACAATAGTGTAGCTATGCAGCAAGGCGCTATTGATTTCAGAAGAACTTGGGGAAACCGTCCCTTACAGGATAATTGGAGAAGAAGTGCTGTAAGTTTCCAGACTACCAATCAGCCTGTTGATGAAAAAGTAGAAGGCGATTCTACTGCCACTGAGGCCGAAAACCTTATAAATGAATTACCAAGTTTGGAAGGGCTATTAGCCCAAATTCCAAACTCTCCTGAGCAAATAGATACCCTAAATCTAGAACTCGAGGAATCTTATTTTGAGCTGGGCAAATTACTTTACTTCGATTTAAAAGAAACAGAGAAAAGCATAGACAATTTGGAAACTCTAGTGAGGGAATATCCGAACTCATTGAGAAAACCGGAGGCTTACTATTTGTTATACCTAGCTCAGAAAGAAAAGCAAGGCAATTCCCAGCAATATGTTAGTCGCCTAAATAGGGAATTTCCTGAATCACAATATACTTTCTCAGTAAACAATCCGGATGCGGAATCTGGCAATTTAGCTTATGTAGAATCTTCCAAAAGATATGAACAGGCGTATAATGCCTATTACGATGGCGAATATGAATCCAGTAAAATCATCATAAAATCAGCGTTGGAAGAATATCCTCTCACTAGAAATACTGAGCGATTGCTACTTCTGGATATCATGGTAAGCGGGAAAACTGAAAGTCGCGCTAGATATAAAGAAAGACTGGAAGCATATATTCAAAACTCCAAGGATGAAGATCTGGTAGAATTGGCAAGGAATATGCTGAAACCTTTGCTATCACAGGCTGAGCTAGCAGAACTAAATCCAAAAGAATTAGATGAAGCTGATTCCATACAAGTTGATAATAAATCACTGACTGAAAATGAAGAAAATGCGGATTTTCCGGAGTCTCCATTCACATACAGTGAAACAGCAACGCACATCTTTTTGATGGCGATGGAGCCAGGGCAGGAAGAAGAAGTTAAAAATATTTTAGCTGATTTGGAGAATTTTCATCTGGCTGCTTTTCCGAAGGAAAGACTTAGGATAGGGAATATGAATAAGTGGGAGAATACAGTTTTCATCATCAGCCCATTTTCAAATGCTGAGAAAGCAAAAGAGTACTACAGTAAATTCCAAAATGAATTCAAGTCGGAAGGACTTACTGATGAGATAAAAGCTAACTCATTTGTAATTTCTGTAGATAACTTTCAAGTCATGAGTAAAAGCAAAAATTTAGAAGAATTAGAAGAATACAGGACTTTCTTTAAGTCCGCTTATAAGTAAACTATGAGTAATAAAGCAAAATCCCAATCTTCCACTTGGGTACCTAAGACGATAAAATTCCTTTGGATTGCCTTTGTGGCAGGTTTTTTTGGTTTCATACTTTTCGTCTGGATGATCAGTATAAATTTTCTTGGCCTATTTGGTTCACTTCCTAATTTTAAGGCGCTCGAAAATCCCGATTCGCAGATTGCCTCGGAGCTATATTCTTCTGACGGGATGCTTTTGGGAAGGTACATTCGCGAAAACAGAAGTCCAGTGTCTTATGAAGAATTGTCTCCCAAGCTAGTTGAAGCATTAATAGCAACCGAAGACGTGAGATTTGCAGATCATTCTGGTATTGACATGAAGGCTATGATGAGGGTTTTCGTAAAGTCAATTCTGCTCGGTCAAGATGCTGGCGGGGGATCTACTCTTAGTCAACAGACAGCGAAAAACCTTTTCAAAACCAGGACTGATGCAAGCAATGGATTGCTTAGCTCTATTCCTGGGCTGAGAATGCTTATCATCAAAACCAAAGAATGGATAGTTGCCACTCAGTTAGAGAAGGCATACACTAAAAATGAAATTCTAACACTTTATCTAAATACTTCTGACTTTGGTTCCAATGCATTTGGCATCAAGACCGCCTCAGAAACTTTTTTCAATAAAACTCCGGCATCTTTGTCAACGCAGGAAGCTGCGGTGCTAGTTGGTCTTTTTAAAGCACCCACGTATTACAGTCCAGTGTATAATCCGGATAATTCCTTACGCAGGAGAAACACCGTTTTAGCCCAGATGATGAGGAATGATTACCTTTCCAGAGAAGAGTTTGACTCCTTATCCAGCTTGCCTATAGAACTCAACTACAGTGTTGCAAATCAAAATAAAGGATTAGCCACCTATTTCCGTGAGATTGTAAAAGCTGATTTGATTAAATGGACTAAGGAAAACTTAAAGTCTGATGGTACTGCTTATGACCTGTATGGTGATGGCTTGAGAATATATGCGACTATTGACAGCCGCATGCAGCGCTACGCCGAAGAAGCGGTAGCTGATCATATGGAAAAACTTCAAGTTGCTTTTTATAAAGAAATGGGCAATCGGGAACCTTGGGTAGATGGAAATAATAATATCATTCCAAATTTCATAGAAGAAGCTATAAGAAGAACTGAAGCATATAGACTACTGAAAATAAGGTATGGTGATGATACAGATTCCATTAACATGAAATTGAATGAGAAAAAGAAAATGAAGGTATTCTCATGGGAGAATGGAGAAATCGACACTTTGATGAGCTCCATGGATTCTCTCAGATATTACAAAAAATTCCTTCAAACAGGTTTTATGAGTATGGATCCACAATCAGGTCAGATAAAAGCTTGGGTAGGCGGTCTAGATCATAAGTACTTCAAGTTTGACCATGTGTTGAGAGGTAAAAGGCAGCCAGGCTCGACCTTCAAACCATTTGTTTACGCAGCAGCTATTGAAAATGGTTACAGTCCTTGCTATAGTGTCATTGATCAGCCGGTAGAAGTATATATTCCTGGTCAACCTGCTTGGAGTCCTTCAAATGCGGATGGCAAATTTACTTATCAGAAAATGACTATTCGTCAGGCAATGGCCCAATCTGTAAATTCGGTTACAGCCTATATGATGAAAAAGTTAAGTCCAAAAATCGTTGTGGAAACTGCTCGTAGATTGGGAGTCTCCAGCGATTTGGAAGAAGTACCTGCATTGGCACTTGGCGTTAATGATGTGTCTATCTTCGAAATGGTAGGCGCGTTTGGGACTTTTGTCAACAAGGGAGAGCATACCACGCCTTTTTATATTGACAGGATTGAGGATAAAAACGGGAATGTAATACAGCAGTTTACAGCCAAAAAACGCCCAGCAATGAGTGAAGAACATGCGTATTTGATGACATACATGTTACGAGGTGGGTTTGAAGAAGGTGGAGGAACAAGCCAAGGTGTCCCGTATTCGCTTCGTGAAGGTAATGAATTGGGTGGCAAAACAGGAACAACCCAGAACGCATCGGACGGATGGTACATGGGAATAAGTAAGGATTTGGTGAGCGGTGTTTGGGTAGGTGGTGATGATAGAGCTATACATTTTAGAAGCTGGACTTCAGGTCAAGGTGGTAGAACTGCCAGACCGATTTGGGTAGAATACATGACCAAAGTATATGCAGATAAAAGCTTAGGCTACACCAAAGGTCCCTTCCCTAGACCTGATCGCCCTTTGAGTATCGAGATAGATTGTGATGTATACGAAACGGAAAGTCAACGCTTTGCTGATTTCGATTATGATGCTAAGAAAAACGATTTCTAGAAAAAGATAAATCCAACTTCAAAAACAGCCTAAATCCAAGGCTGTTTTTTTAATTTTAGACCATGCAGTCGTCTTCTTTTCTACCAACAGATCATCTTACGCTTCCTGATCATCCTGGAGTGTATAAGTACTTTAATGAGGAAAATGAATTAATCTATGTAGGGAAAGCCAAAAGCTTAAGGAAGCGTGTAGGCAGCTATTTCAATAAAAATGCGGGGGTAAATCTCAAAACCAGAAAGATGGTGAAAGAGATTAGAAGAATAGAAATTACTCTTGTAAATAGCGAGTTTGATGCACTGTTACTTGAAAATAACCTCATCAAAAAGTCCCAGCCTAAGTACAATATCCTTCTCCGGGATGATAAGACATATCCCTACTTACTGCTAACCAAAGAGAATTTTCCTCAGATCTTCCCAACCAGGAAAATGATTCCTAGAAGAGGAACATACTATGGCCCATTTGCAAGCGTCAAAGCAATGAATAATGTACTTGACTTAATACGTGAGCTATTCACTATCCGAACTTGCAAACTTGATTTATCACCCTATAAAATTGCTGAAGGCAAATATAAAGTTTGCCTGGAATACCATATCGGAAACTGTCAAGGTCCGTGTGTGGGATTGCAAAATGAATCTGATTATAATAAAGATCTGGAGCATGCTAAACATATCCTAAAAGGAAACTTGGGATTGGCTAAAAGTTATTTCAAACAGGAAATGCAAATTCACGCAGAGAACTTGGAATTTGAAAGAGCACACAAACTGAAGGAAAAGTTTGAGCTATTGGAAAAATATCAAGCAAAGTCACTCATTGCTAGCCCTTCGATAAATAACCTGGATGTTTGTACCATTGTGTCCGATGAGAAAAATGCCTATGTGAATTTTATGAGGGTTAAAAATGGCGCAATGATCACCTCAAAGAATGTGGAGCTCAAAAAGAAATTGGATGAATCAGATGAGGAATTATTGCTGACTGCACTGATCAGACTTCAGGACCAGTTTCAAAGCGATGCAGAGGAAGTTTTGCTAAATATTGAATTATCTGATCCAATTGAAGGCTTGAATGTGTTTATGCCAAAAATCGGAGATAAGAAAAAGTTAATTGAGCTATCGCTGAAAAATGCACTTTATTACAAAAAAGAAAAAGCACTTCTCATAGGGCTTAATCAGGATAAGAAGGATAGAGTCATAAGGCAGCTTCAACAAGACCTAAGCTTACCGGAAATCCCTGATCACATTGAATGCTTTGACAACTCAAATATTCAAGGGACAAATCCGGTAGCTAGTATGGTATGTTTTCTAAACGGTAAACCTGCTATCAAAGAATATCGTCACTACCATGTAAAAACTGTGGTTGGCCCAGATGACTTTGCGAGTATGAAAGAGATCGTGGGCAGAAGATATAAACGCTTACTGGATGAAGGTAAGTCTATGCCTAAACTAGTGGTAATAGATGGTGGAAAAGGGCAGTTATCGTCAGCAGTGGAAGCCCTAAAAGATTTAGGAATTTATGGGCAAATGCCAATTATAGGTATTGCAAAACGGTTAGAAGAAATCTATTTTCCGGGAGATTCCTACCCCATTCATATTGATAAAAAATCTGAAAGTCTGCGATTATTACAAAGAATACGTGATGAAGCCCATAGATTTGCAATTACATTTCATAGAAATGTAAGAAGTAAAAATGCCTTTGGGACTAAGCTGACTGCAATTCCAGGCATAGGAGATAATACGGCAGATAAGCTACTAAGCCATTTTAAATCTGTAAAGAAAATAAGTGAAGCTAGCGAAGAACAAATAGCTGAAATAATCGGAAGCAGCCGAGCCAGGCATTTGATGGAATGGATAGAAAAAAATAAAGGGGCTTAAAGCCCCTTTTATATTACCACTCCCACAGGGAATTTTCGTATTCTAATAGTTTGTATTCAAATGCAAGTGCATCAAAATATGCTTGCATCTCGGGATTAGGATTTTCAGCTGAGACTAGATCCGCAATCAACGCATCTTCAGCGTTAGTAAACCTTCTTACTACAGATCTAAACAATCTAGTTTCAAAAGCCTCATCATAAGTCAGACTTTTTGAATTATTCTGAAAATTAATCCAACGCGCTTCAGGATGATTTTTAAAGTGATTATAGAAATCTTTATATCGTATAAAAGCAATCGTCTTCTGTCCGGCATTTGAATTAGTTTCTGAAGGCATTACCAACTCAAGATATTTGATATCAAATACCATTTCTGAATGATGCTTATCAAAAACGAAATCTTCTTTAAAGTCTAAATAATAAAGCTGCTTGGTGAAGATACTATCACCAGTTGCATTCAGCCAGAAGTTCTCCTGAAACTCGGCAATTGATAAAGGCTGTGTAAACTCATCATCTGCAAAGACTTCTAGAGCATTCTCCTCAACTACTGCCTTATAAATTTGATTTATGATACCATTAGACTTTGTATCACCTGCACCATATAATGGCTTATTGTATTTTTCTCGAAGATCTATTCTTCTCCAAACTCCGATTTGGTACATTTTATCATCTTCTCTGATTCTTTTGACAGAGTAAATTGTATCCATATCAAATTGGCGATCTCCATATCCCGATGGGCTCACACTCGTAGCTAAGATCTGTGCCTCACTTGTGAATGGAGCAAACCCCGCCACAATGAGCAGGGATAGGACTAATTTTGTCAGAATTGCTTTCATAATCATTCGTTTATCTTAATCCCAAGGTCATGTTTTTACTTGACACGAATAGGGACAACTTGTCTTAATTCTGAAGGAATTTTATTCCCTCTGAAATTTGTTCTAGTTACTTGTCTGATTTCAAATACCACAACGTCACCGGCTTTCGCACTTTCTAATAACGAACGCATCGCTAAACTATTACCATTAGTGATTTGAGCGGTCTGTCTTGGAACTTCGTTTCTCAACAATCTCATTTCGCCACCAGTTACTTCGAAACTGGCGTCTTTAGCCATAGTTCGAGCGAAAGTTGGTTCAGCCTTCGCAAGCATCTTTAGACCCATTAGAGAACTAATTGCCTGAGCTTGGCTCAAGTCTAGTTCTGCACCATTTGAAGTAGCAGGAACTAAGGTAGGAGCAGGAACAGGTTTGATATCATAATCGACAGTACCAATCTTATTTCCTCCGCTGCTAACTCCAATATTTACTTTTCCAGAAGCTGCAGGAATCACTGTCAATTGGCCAGGCTTACTCCCTTTGATAGATTGACCATTGCTCACGGAAAATTCCGGAGAGTAAGTGTTACCCAAAGCAGGCACTTCAATTAATAGCTCATTGGCACAGTCAGCATAAAGTTGTTGTACAACTTCAGAAGACACTTTAATAACCGGCTGAGCTACAAAGTAATCATACGCTACAGGAAGAACTTTATCTTCGCCCCCAATATTGGTGATAATTTCACCATTAAGAGTTCTCTTAGCCAATCCACGCTCATCATATTGACCTGCTGGAGTCACTGTAAATTCAATTTTACCAAATCCCTTTGGATCCACAGTTACTGCACGACCATCAACAGTCATCGTTGGGGCAGCAGTGGTCGAACTGGAAGCAATAAACATGTCAGCTTCAAATTTAGTACCAGCGGCAACTACATTTGATAAAGCTGCAATTCTAGCCTCAGTAACATCCGCCTTGAAAAAGAACGAGCCAATCGTATTCTGCACTGCAGTCAAAGACTCACTTTCAATATTCAATACCTCATTTTGGTATTGAGATATCAAAGCGATAACAGCTCCAACTGGAGACTTCACGAAGTTCAATTTTTCAAAACTTAAACTTTGTGCCTCTCTATCATTGTTAAATAGCTCAATATCTTTAGCATCTTTTGCAATAGGCTCAAACGTCAAATCACCAAGACCAACACCAGATAATATTTCAGTAATTTCAGTAGGATAAGCATTTAGCCTGTTCTTCATCTCTTCACCTTTACCATTGTTGACAAATATATTACCTGTGATTTCTGTATTCTTAAGGTTAGCATTGACAAAGTTACCTTCGTCATTCTTTGCATTTGATTGAGTAATCAAATCCTGCTTAATCCCTTCTAAGTAATCAGTGATCTCGGCAGTTGCAGTTCTGATTTGTTGTGCTGCAGCTACTTTAGGAACATCTACTTCCTTATTTCCCTGCTGCTCTACTGTATATGCAATGGATTCAACTGTTTTCTCGTTTTTATTGATAAAATTTCGGGAGGTTCTTTCCATTCCGTCATTAATCAATACAAATTTCTGGAGGATCTTATTACTTACTTGGAGGGCCAAAAGGGCCGTCAAAACCAAGTACATCATACCGATCATCCGCTGTCTAGGGGTCTCTTTAGCTCCTGCCATTTTTAATTTTTAATGGATTTTTTAAAATGAATTGAAGAGAAATTAACCTTTCATAGCGGATAGCATTCCACCATAGATTTTATTCAATGAACTTACGTTCTGATTCAATTTTGATAATTCAGTTTTGAAGGCTTGTGTTTCTTTACCTGCTTCTGTCAAACCTTCCATAGCTGCGGTCATGTTAGCATAGAATTTATTCAATGTCTTCACATGGCTGTTAGCATCCTGAAGTTCCATTTCATAAACAGAATTCAATGCAGAAAGATTTTTAGTAACTGTGACAACCTGAGAATGGTAAGCTTTTGCGTCCTGAGAAGCAGATGACATCTCGGTAAGAGCAGCTGCGGTTTTGCTGTAAGAAGCATTCATGTCAACCAAAGTTTTAGCTGCAGACTTTACGTTGGTAGCATATTCATTAGTAGCTACAGCTGCATCTGAAAGATTACCCATTTTTTGCGCAGAAGTGGCAAGGTTTTGCATTCCTTTTCCCAAGCTTTCAATTAACTCTGGACCTACTTTAGCGTTAGCTAACATTTCATCCAGCTTTTGAGAAACCTGATCTCCTCCAGCTACTACACGCTGAGCTCTTGGAGCTGCTGGAGCGTCCCCGGCAAGTTCTGGATATACTTTTGACCAGTCAACTTCACTATGAGTAGGTTCAAACGCTGAAAGAAAAAATATCAAAGCCTCAGTACTAAGCCCTACCCCAATCATTAAATTGGCGCCAGACCAATCCAATATTTTGAACATCGCGCCTAGAATAACGACAGCAGCACCAATGCCATATATTTTTGGCATAATGCTGGAATAAAATTTAGCTGAGAAGGAGTTACTGTTGCTAGCCATTTGAATAGTGTAATTAAAGTTTTATGGGTGATTTATGTTTGGGTGGGTTGATTACTTATCTTCTTCTTCTTGAGGAACTATTAATATCCATAGAACCTGATCGTCCAATAAATGTCATTTTTGTTCTAAACCCGATGTGTGCCTGAGCAACATCTTCGTACTCATAAGATCTAGTGCTTGTCTCAAGGAAATGAGCGATATCTTTCCAGCTACCACCTCTTACCACTTTTCTAGGCTCATTAGGATCTTCGTAAATAGGGTTCATATCCCATGTAATAGAACTGGACGTAGTTGCATATGCATCAAGTACCCATTCTGCCACATTACCGGACATGTTGTACAAGCCATAACCATTTGGAGCAAAAACATCAACTGGTGCTGTATATGCAAAACCATCGTCAATATAATTACCTCTTCCTGGCTTAAAGTTAGCCATTAGGCAACCTCTTTTATTTTTCAAGTATGGGCCACCCCAAGGATATTTTGCTACCTCTTTACCACCTTTAGCAGCATATTCCCATTCAGCTTCTGATGGAAGTTGAAATGCCGGAACGTCAAACTCAACGTCATCATTTGCCCTCATATGATAAGTCTTCCACTCACAGTACTTTTTAGCCTGGTCCCATGTAACACCTACAACAGGATAATTATCGAAAGCAGGGTGATCGAAGTAAAACTCCATTAATGGATCTCCATAATGATAAGCAAAGCTAGTAGACCAAACGGTGGTATCAGGTCTTAACTCATCATAATTCAATTGAGGAGGATCTTTTAGTGTAGTTGGCGTACCTGTCTCATAGGTTCCACTTTTAACAGACTCCAAGAATTGACGGTATTTATTATTGGACACTTCATATTTGTCCATAAAAAACTCCGATATGGTAATTTGCTTATTTAAAGCGGATTGGGTGTATGCGATGTCTTCATCCGCCTGTCCCATCCAGAAGGTACCAGCTTTAACAGGAACCATATCATAAGGAAGATTCTGTTGCCAGTTTGTACGCTTAGGAACACCCGTCACTTCTCCTCGTCTATTCATCTTTTCACTAGCCGAACCTTTCTTACTAAAAAGGCCACAACCTGGTAAAAGAGTCACTATTGCCAAACCCAAAGTAACGGGCAATAAGCGAACATTAATTTTTCTATACATAAATGACGTTTTTTCGTGCATCAAATAATTATGCTATGTAAACTGTTGTCAAGATTCGAAATTTAGCTGAATTTGGCACAATAACGCAAATAACTTGCCAAAATAAAGAATGAGATAATTACCTTATTTAATTATATATCAGCCAGAAATTCGATTTGTTGGATAATTTCAGAACCTAAATCTTGGTGTTCTTTGTATAACTCTCTGAACTTCCTTACTAACATTTGAAAGTGCATATCGAAGCATTAATTCGTGACTCGTTGGAGTTTTTGCTTCTACACCACTATAAACTAAATCAAATGCATAACCTAATTTAAGTGAATTATCTTTTAACAAGCTGTAGCCCAGTATAAGGGAAACTGATTCATCTCCTCTAAAACCTATACCTCCACTTATCTTATTCTGATGAGTAGCAATAACGCTCACTTCATAAGAAAAATTATTAAACGATACTGATTTTAATAGAAAGCTTGGCTCAATTGATAATTGACCAACAGGTCTAAATCTATATCCTAATAATAAATAAGTATGGTTTCTTAATTGATTTGCATAAGATGCATCCCCAAAATCAAAGTTAGGTTCGTTAATATGCCTACTACTAAGTCCAACATAGAAATTTCTCCCATCTAATAATAATCCGGCACCAAAATTCACATTCAATTGGCTCTCTTTACCTGAAAGAGGAAGATTAGGTTCAGGATTAACTACGATAAGTTCACCATAATCCAAAGAACTAGAATACATCCCTACATACGCACCTACACTTAATGTGGATCTATTTAACTTTTTATGGTAAGCACCTTGGAGATTGATTTCCAAATTTCCAGTAGCCCCCACTTGATCATTGATTAAAGTCAGACCATAACCTATATTTTTACCTTCAAGTCTTCCTTGGGCAGTAACTAACTGCGTTACAGGCGCCCCACCTTGACCTGAATTTGTGGTATAATTTAGCCATTGAGAGCGATGCAATGCTGAAAATCTAAACCCTCCTTCTTTTCCTGCAAATGCCGGATTGTAGTACATGCCATTATACATATACTGCGTGAACTGAGGATCTTGCTGGGCCATCAGTGAAGAAATCTCAAAAAAGAAGAATAGGATAACTGAAAATCTCAAAAAGTTTTTTCCATGGCCTCTTTGAATCATCGTAATGTGGTTTCGTCTAACATAATGACTATTGTAAGAATTTAAACTGAAAAACCACAGAGTTAGGTTGTGTGATTTACAAATTATTTGCCTTTTTGATATAAAGCTCAAGAGCTCCAGTCATACTTGGGGCATTGGGCATTGGTGCTTCGATATCTAAAAACAAATCCAAATCTCTTACAGCTTGTGCCGTGGTGGGTCCAAATGCAGCTATTCTGGTATTTCCTTGCTCAAAATCAGGAAAATTAACTTTCAATGACTTTATACCCGATGGGCTGAAAAAGGCGAGGATATCATACTTTACATCAGCTAAATCCGATAAATCCGCCGCAATGGTATGATATATAATCGCCTCAGTAAAAGCAATACCATTCTTTTCCATATATTCCGGGATATCATCCTTACGAATATCTGAGCACGGAAACAGGTATTTTTCAGATTTATGTTTTTTAAAGTAATCAAATAAATCCTGCGCTGTTTTTTGACCTACGAATAATTTTCGTTTTCGGATTACGATATACTTTTGCAGATAATGAGCCGTTTGATCAGAAATACAGAAGTACTTCATGTCGGCAGGCATTTCTATTTTGAAATCTTTGCAAATCGCAAAGAAATGATCAATAGCATTACGACTTGTGAAAATCACCGCTGTATGCTTTAAAATATCAATTTTCTGCTTGCGGAATTCCTTTGGCACAACAGGCTCAACCTTTATGAATTGACGGAAATCAATCTTTAGATTATACTTCTCTGCCAACTGAACGTAGGGAGAATTTGCGCCTGCTGGGGCCGGTTGAGATACTAGAATACTTTTTACTGGTCTGAACCTGTCTTTGGTAACTGCGCTCATGCTTATTTTATTCCTTTTGGTGATTTAAGAGACTAATACCCTAAATCAAGAACCAATTTGGCCAAGATTAAAAAGGGCACTAATTCTGCGATGCAAAGGTAAGTAAATAAATGATATTTCTTAAAGCCCAGTCTATTCACCATTATTAAGAACAATCCTATAATTCCTAAAATATATATCCAAAAAAATCCAGTATAGGCAAGTTCCAAAGCCGTTTGGATAGTGTAGAATGCATTAAATAAATAAAAAGAGCAAACTGCTATTAGGCTGATGGTGGATATTACTACAAGACGAAGCAGGTAAAAGAAATGGGAGAATTCCAATTTGCCTAAATCGAATAAATAAGATAAAATTTTAATGGCAGTGAACTTGAGAATTGTAAGTAATAATAGCGTAAACGCACCTGCTGTCCAAAGTAAAATAAGAGCGTTGAAATTTAATTCCAGCCTAGCTTCTAGCCATTCGTGGCGAAAAATTACAAACCCAGTCACCATCACGAGAGACAAAAGCATATTCACTATAAATACATAAAACAGAATATCTAAAGAGAA
Source organism: uncultured Algoriphagus sp. (assembly GCF_963974835.1). Lineage (GTDB taxonomy): Bacteria > Bacteroidota > Bacteroidia > Cytophagales > Cyclobacteriaceae > Algoriphagus. The sequence continues at coordinate 132,183 of NZ_CAXBET010000001.1, forward strand.
AAACTTTTGAAGACTTCCACTTTCAGAAAAATCTTCTGCGTTCAATAAAGATATAGGTCTGACCATCATTTCAAATATAAATGGATAGGCCAACTTATATAAGGCAATCATCAGTAAGCAGACCAGCAATCCAGTGATAAAAAAGTCACGTAAACTCTGTCTATCAAAATTTCTCTTCTCTGTAAAAATTCCTGCTTCTTTTTTAAATGATTCCGGAAGTTCCGATTTCAAAATCTTCTTGATACTTGCCTGCTCTGGAGAAATCCCATCTTTAAAAACGGTAAGATCTATGTGATCACTCGAAAACTCCTTTTTTATTTCTTCTACTTTAGTAGTGAATGCAGTATCCTGATCAGTAAAAAACCAAAGTTTTTCGCCTACAAAAACTACTGAATGCTCTGGAAATTTGAAAGAAAAGTAGGATAGCGGAAAAGTCTCCACATTTAAATTTACTATCAGCCTATCATTTGAACTAAACCAAGTCTCGCGCTCTCCCTCCTCCCACTTTTGACTATAATCTTCCAAGACCTGGGAAAATGCCTGCCCTCCAATAACTATAAAGAGTGTGAAGACCAGAATTACCTTGCTAATCAATTTTTTCATGCTCAAAATCTGGCTAAATAGCCAAAGTGTATCCTAGAATAGGAGAATTGTAAGGGTTGTAAATTTGATTTGCCGACTCCATAGATAAAGCGAAAAACACCTGACCCCGTATCAAGATTTATTCCTGTACCAAAAGAAATCGGTTTATCTATCGAAGGTGCAAAGTACGGGTTTTCCAGAATCCCTAGGTCAGCAAAAACCATGAGAAATGAGTTTTCCCCAAAAAAAAGTCGTTGCTCTAGATTCATGTAACCATACGATCGGGCAAAAAAGAAATTCTCATTAAAGCCCCGAATGCTTTTTAATCCACCTAAGCGAAATAAATCATTCAACAATAAGTTTTGGTTTTGGATTAATCCGCCACTTCCTTTAATCCACATTCCCCATGTTGGCCTGAAAAAAATATGTTGTTCAAAATCAATTTCACCCACATACTGAGGACTATTTAGATCTAAGCCATCATACACTTCCTCAGGGAATCCAGTGTTTCTTAAAATACGCTTATTCCCCAAAGCAAATTCAGAGCTTATCAAAAATCCCCTTCTTGGAAAATAGGGGGCGTCCACTTTGTTCCAAATCCATCCTACACCATATTGATTCCATCTGTAATCTGCTAATTCGGGTAATTCCGTTATTTCACCATATACATCTGTATTGAGTATATCGCTAGATTGCCTACGGGTAAAGAAACTCAAATAATTAAAGGTTGTGAGATGATAACCGAAATTCAAATTGAAATTTCTGTTCAAAAAAGTGGAATCCTGCTTTAGTAGATCGAAGCCCAAACTGACATCCAAAGGAGAATTAAACAGATATGACTCTTTCGCAGAAATACCCAATGATTGAGTTGCAATATTGAGTCGCTGCCAATGAACAGCAATATCTCTTCCCTTGCCACCCAAATGGTACAATTCTAAATCCAACTGCCCAGTTACAAGCATTTTGCCCGGCTCATTTTCATTCGGCAGCAAGCCTATTATCCCATCCAGCACATTTGCATTTCTATCTCTTAGCGTAAAAGTAGGTTGTGCTCTTTGAATCCTTAAAGCCAATTCTGGAGATTTTATCAGTACAAAATAAGGGGAGCGACTAATTGCCTGACTTGCTTCATCCAATCGCTTTTGTGAAAAAGGTAATCCAGGTCGAATCCCAGTAATATTTTGAATAAACTTATCTTTCGTTTTTGTGTCCCCAGCTACCTTTAAGCTATCCCAAAGAATTAGAGGACCCGAATCATAGTTGAAAACTGCCGAGAGCTCACGGCCACTCCTCTGAATGCTATCAAGTTTTATTTGAGCAAAAGGATACCCCTTGTTTTCTGCTTGTTCGATCACTTGTCGCATCGATAATGATGCTGACCTATAGTCTCTCGATACGGGAATAATTTTTTCAGATATCTCCCTTGGCACGTTTCCGTTGGCAACATTCTTCCAAAAGTATCTTTCTCCAAGGTCAAATACCACCTGTAGAGAATCCTTCGTAACCTCGATTTCTTTGGTAAAAGCCTCTATATATCCCTCATTTTGAAAAGAAAATCTGATTGAATCTTGGCAACTTATCCTCTCAGCTTTTGTGTTAAAGCTCTTCCAGTCAGAAAAATTTGGAGAGTCATCACTCTTCCAACTCAACCAATATCCACTTTGAGCGTGACACAGCGTTGCCCCAGGAAGAATGAGCAGGAAGCAAGCCAAGATGAGGTTTTTCAAAGGACTGGTGAGGATTGGTTATATTTGCAAAATAATAGAATTCACATTGGCGGGCATATACATCCACATTCCTTTTTGCAGGCAGGCTTGCCATTATTGCGATTTCCACTTCAGTACCAATCTGGAAAGAATGAATCAAATGGTGGAAATGATTTGCCGTGAACTAGAATTGAGGGTTGAGTATCAAAATAAACTACCATTAGAGACTGTATATTTTGGTGGGGGCACTCCTTCCCTGCTTGATTCTAAAATGATAGGCCAGATCTTGGACCGTATTGCCAAAGTTTATAACTCAGGGTGGAAGGAGGTGACCTTGGAAGCAAATCCAGATGACCTGAATGTGGATAAACTCACTAGTTGGAAAAACTTAGGAATAGATAGATTGAGTCTGGGGATACAAAGTTTTGACGATGAAGTTCTCAGATTTTATAATCGAGCTCATTCTGCAAGCGAATCAAAATCTGCTATAGACAAAGCCAGAAAAGTTGGTTTTGAAAAATTCAGCCTTGACCTCATCTACGGATATCCACAGTCTGACCACGAACTCTGGAAGCGGGATTTATCTCAGGCGATTGAGCAAAACCCAGGACATATCTCTAGCTATGCACTCACCGTTGAACCCAAAACTGCATTGGGCAATTGGGCTAAAACTGGCAATTTTGTACCCGCTGACGAAGATTTTGTGGTAGAGCAATTCGAAATACTACAAGAAAAAACCGACAAAGCTGGCTACATTCAATATGAAGTATCCAACTTTGGAAAGCCAGACCAATTTGCTCTCCACAATACAAATTATTGGAAAGGAGTGCCTTATTTAGGTGTTGGGCCAAGTGCTCACTCTTTTGACGGAAAAAATAGGGGTTCAAATCCCGCTAACAACGCTTTATATTTGAAAAGCCTGGAGAGTGATAGCATTCCATTTATTGTGGATAACCTTTCGGATGATGAGCGATTAAATGAATACATCCTTACCGGGCTTAGAACGCTGTGGGGCATAGATTTTAATTATATCCGCAAAGATTTCGGCTATGATCTTTTCAAATCCAAAAAACAGATATTATCCCAAATGGAATCAGAAGGGTGGCTTATGTGGAAGGATAATAACCTATCTTTGACTTCAAGAGGCAAACTGCTTGCGGATAGTATTGCGGCAGCACTTTTTGTTTAAGGTTAAAGTATTTATGGAAAGAGACGGGTATTTCAGCAGAAAAAAGGAAGTAGCACCGCTTGAGTCAGCCTTCAATGATCTTCTCAAAGCATATAGGTTAGAGGGTAAATTTAGAGAGAAATCACTTGTACATGACTGGGTGGACCTTGTGGGTAAAACAATAGCAGACAGGACAACCTCTGTTTTTATTCGTGACAAAAAACTTTTTGTAAAGCTGAGCTCTGGGCCAATAAAGAAGGAATTATTGATGAATAAAAGTAAAGTCCTCACACTTATATATGAGAAATATGGAAATGGAGTCATCGAAGATCTTATATGCTTGTAGGTAAGTTCTCCTAATCTTTAATCTATCCGATTTAGACTTTTTAACATCTCACAAAGATCGGTAAATTACCTCCTTTTACTATTTTCCATTCCGAATGAGTATTATTGTGGACCCGCATCCATGATCAAACTACCAACAATCCATATAGGAAAGCTTAGCTTACTGCTAGCCATTTTAGTTTGGCTTGCTTTGCTATTTGTGGACTTGGTGAGACTTGTTGGGATTATCAATCAACTGGATTCTGGTATCGCTATAGAATTCACTTGGATATTACAGATCTTATTTTTTATAACTGTCTACAGTTTTTATAAATATTCAATCACTAAAAACGCTCAAAGTGATTTCCTAAATCTCATTTGGAGAGGTGCTTCCACGGGAATTTTTGCGATAGCTATTGTGCTAATTATTGAACTGTTTTTTACCTCACTGGGTGAAAGTAACTTAAGTAAAGACCCATTCTTAAAATCATTCTTTTACCATGTCCGCTTTGGGTTGCTGACCATTTTTCTTATTTCCACCTCATTGCTTTGGCAGCACTTGATACTATACCAAAAAACCAAGCGTGTAGTAAACCAGTGGCAGGCCTATGAAATAGCGCTACTTGTATCCATGTTTCTTGTCTTTTTTGATCGGGAAGCATATGAATATAGCTTCTTTTTCGGGCTTGCTCTTTTAGGCGTATTGGCAGTCATTCTTTCAACTAATTTAAAATGGATCCCATACCTCACCTTTAAAGAGAAGTGGAAATCTTTACTTTTCCTCTCTATCATCATCGTTGCTCTTGGATTTCTTCTTTGGTATACTTTTTCACGTGAATCAGAAAGCTCTTATCCGGTTAATTTGACAGGAAATTTATTTCTGATTTCTTTATTTTGGTTTGTATTAGTATATGCCGTTCTAAGCTTTCTGGTCACCCTTTTTAATCTTCCTACCTCCTCAGTTTTCGAACAAAAATTGACTGAAGCGATTAATTTTCAACGCCTAAGTCAGTCCATTCAACCGGAAGAAAACGAGGAGCAAGTATTGGATATTCTGATGGATTCGTGTATGAGCGCTGCATATGCAGACGCAGCCTGGCTGGAAATGACCAGCAAAGAATATCCTGATGGTTTTATTCAGGAGAAATTTATTGATAAAAAAACTAGAGAAGAGATTTCAGAGTTGATCCTGCAACAAAAACCTGAACAAGATTGGCAATCGAATAAGCGCCAAGAAAATATTATTCCCATTTTCCTCAGGTTAGGTCATCCAAGGTACGAGTCAGTACTCGTACTTCCCTTAATTATCAATAAGTCCATTATTGGCAGAATCGTACTTTGCAAGGAAGTACGGGATGGATTCAATAAGGAAATGTTGAACATCATTACCACATTTGGTAGTCAGGCATGCATTGCAGTAGAAAATCACCGTTTACTCAATCAAGCTATTCAAAACGAACGCTATCAGGAGGAATTAAAAATTGCCCAGCGCGTTCAAAAATCCCTTCTTCCAACAAAATTGGATCATAATTACTCGTTTGATATTTGTGCTTATTCCAATGCAGCGGACGAAGTTGGAGGAGATTATTACGATACTTATAAACTGGATGAAGAAAGGTATGTGTTGATTATCGGGGACGTATCTGGTAAGGGAACTTCCGCGGCCTTTCACATGTCACAGATGAAAGGAATATTTCAAAGTCTTATTCAGTTGGATCTGAGTCCCAGCGATTTTATGATAAAATCTAATGCTGCCTTGAGTAAGTGCCTGGAAAGGAACCATTTCATCACAGCTTCGATTTTTATCATTAATACTGCACAACAAACCATCTGTCATTCACGTGCAGGACATGTGCCAACTCTATTTCATCAGAAAAACCTTAATAAATCAGAATATTTGGAGATTGAGGGCCTGGGACTTGGGATTTTAAGAAACATGCAGTACGAAAAACACGTTGTGGAAAAGACATTTACCTATGACCCAGGAGATGTTTTAGTCCTGTTTACAGATGGTATTGTAGAAGCAAAAAATGATAAATCGTACCAATTTGGGTATGAGCGTATCAGAGCACTATTAGAAGTAAATCACGAATTAAGCCCCCGAGACCTTCAAACGAAAATCATGGATTCCCTGCACTCCTTTGTAGGTGGCGATGGGTTGATAGATGATGATTATTCTATGATGGTGGTAAAATTCAATTAATAAATTATGAAAGCTAAAAAATGCTAACCATAGAAACCCAACAAGAACATGGACATCATATTTTGCTCCTTCGGGGCGAAGTGGATGCCAGTAACTCTGTGATACTGGATGAAGCAATTACCAACCTGGTTGCTCAAGGTAGTAGTTCTATATTGGTAGATGGTGCAGGGTTGGAATATATATCTTCCGCTGGGCTTGGTGTCTTCATGTCCTATTTGGAGGATTTTCAGGAAAAAGGAATTGATTTAAAAATCTTTTCTCTTTCCGACCGCGTCTTTGAAGTGTTTAGGATTTTAGGCTTGGACCAACTCATTCCTATCTATCCGGACAAAATAACAGCTCTCAGTACCTGAAATGAATCGTCAGATGAGAATATCCTGTCAAACTACCGCTCTCTCCGAGCTTAGGGTCTTTTTAAAGAAGACCTTAGGGGAGTTACCTATGTCTGACATTGACCAGCACCAGATCACACTGGCCGTAGAAGAGGTATGCGCTAATCTGATTATACATTCCCATAAGTGTAATGCACTGGACTACATAGAACTAAATATCAAGCAAAATCCTGGCAAATTGATTTTCGAGATAACAGACGAAGGTAAAGCCTTTAACATGCTTGATTATGAAGCTCCAGATCTCAATAAAGTAAAAGGAGAAAAGCGAAAGGGAGGTTTAGGCATAATTTTGGTCAGAAAGATCATGGACGAAATCGAATTTGAGACTAATAAGGGTACTAATATCTGCCGCCTAATCAAGTGGTTTCAGTCCTAATTCTTGTTAAATGCTTAGTATTCGGGGCATTTGGCTTAAAATCCTAATAAATTTGTAAAATTGCATTCTTATTCTGCTATTTCACACATGACTAACCGATCCGTTTCGGCATTTATACTCATCATCCTCTTAGCATTTGAATCCTCTGTCACCGCGATGGCTTTTGTTCAGGCAACTGGGCAAGATGACCCCTTATTGACCATAGGAGGTAAACCTGTAGATAAAGATGAATTAATTTACCTCCTCTCCAAGGGCAATAAGTCTGAACCTGGCACTCCAGGTATGTCCAGAGATGAGTTTGATGAAAATCTTGATCTCTTTATCAATTATAAGCTAAAAGTGAGAGAGGCTGAAGCAAAAGGTTTGGATCAGACTGATGAATTTCTTCGTGAGTTTGAATCTTTCCGCGAAAATCTTAAAGCTCCTTTTCTTATTCGCAACTCTTTGGAAGAAGGCGAGCTACGTAAAGCTTATTCCAGAATGCAGGAAATAATCCGTGCAAGCCATATTCTACTTCAGTTTCCTCCTAATGCTACAAAGGATGACAGCCTGATTGTATTGCGTATGGCTTTGAAACTGGAGGAGGAAATCAAAGATGGAGGTAATATTACAGAGTTGGCGGTAGATTATTCGGATGATCCTTCCGCCCAAGTTAACAAAGGAGACCTCGGATATTTTACAGCTTTGCAGATGGTTCAACCATTTGAAGACGCATCCTATAATTTACAACCCGGACAGGTTTCTAGCCCAGTATTGACAAATTTTGGATATCATATTATAAAAGTTCAAGATAGGCAGCCTAATCCTGGACAGGTTCGGGTTTCGCATATATTGGTGAGAATCGATGAGGACTTGCCAGGTAGTCAGGATCTTGCAAAGCGTAAAGTCGCTGACATATATAATGAGATTCAGAAGGAAAGTACTATTTGGGAAGATATCGTTAAAAATTATTCTGAAGATCCTGCTAGTAGCCAAAAAGGAGGAATGTTACCTTGGTTTAGCGTGGGATCGATGATTCCTGAGTTTGAAATAGCTGCCTTTTCTTTAACTGAGATTGGTGAAGTCTCCCCACCTATACTCACTCGTTATGGATACCATATTTTAAGATTAGAGGATAAAAAGCCTGTTGAAAGCTTTGAATCCATGGAAGAAAGTATCCGTTCGAGGATTTTAAGAGACTCCCGCTCCACGATGATTCAGTCTCAGGTAATGGCTATACAGAAATCCAGATATAATTTCGACGAAAACGAAATCAATGTATCCAAACTAAGATCGGAACTAAACAATATTTCCAAAAGCGCATTTAACCAAACTTTAACCGAAAAAGGTTTGGCAAGTAGCCTACTTTTTTCTTTACAAGGGAAAAGTTATACTGCTCAGGATCTGGCTGATTTTATGGATGCTGAAGACATTACTCTCAGAAGTAAAACGGGTTTATTTGATGCTTGGTACGAACGCTTCGCCGCATCGGAACTGAATAAAGCCGAAGAAGCAGATTTGGCCACGAATAACAAGGAGTATCGTATGCTGCTGAAAGAATACAAGGATGGAATTTTATTATTTTCTCTAATGAACGATGAGGTCTGGCAAAAAGGCCTCCTGGATTCTCTAGCTCAGAAAAAATTTTACGAAAAACACATTGAGGATTATCAATGGGCAGCCCGAGCAAATGCGTATATCGTAAAAGTTTTGGATATGACTCAATTAGATGCAGCTCGGAAATTACTTCAGGACAAACCACTTACAGATGAGTTAATAACTGCATTTGAAAGTGACTTTCAAGCCTCAAATCCATTGGCATTTCAAACAGAAAAAGGAAACATCGAATATCGTGAACACCCTGTATTGTCTAAAGCTGATATGAATGCCAGCTACCAGGAACTTGAAGCTAATGGACATTTAAACATTGTACTTATTGGCGAAAAGACTCCTGCTGGGGCAAAAAAATTCGAAGAAACGCGTGGATTGGTGATACGGGACTATCAGGAATATTTGGATAAAAGTCTCATTGAATCATTGCGTAAGAAATACCCGATCAAAGTCAATCCAAAAGCTAAAGAGGAAACTTTCATAGCTCTGAATCAGTAATAATCACAAAAAATAAACCGCTGCATAAGTTTATTAATGCGGCCAAATACCAATGAAATTGCTAAATCGACTTACTTTCACTCTAATTGCCAGCTTGCTGATTACAGCATCATTTGCACAAGAAGCACCTCCCACTGGACAAGTTCTTGACAAAATTGTGGCAAAAGTGGATAATTATATCCTACTGGAATCAGACGTGCAAAAAGCATATATGGAGGCATTAGCCCAAAATCAGCAGGGTGGCGAAGCTCCAACCAGGTGCGAGGTTTTTGAATCTCTGATGATCAATAAATTGATGGTCGCAAAAGCGGAAGTAGATTCTGTCATCGTCACGGATGCAGAAGTAATGCTTCAGACAGAACAACGATTCAGCATGGTAATGCAGCAGTTTGGCGGAGACGAAAACACACTTGTGGAAGCTTATGGTAAGACTTCTGATCAACTTAAAGCTGAAATTGAGGATGTGATTCGGGAGCAATTGATTGTACAGCGTATGCGTAGCCAGATCACAGAAGGATTGACAGTTTCTCCTAATGATGTAAGACAGTTTTTCAACAGCATAGCGAAAGATTCACTTCCTCTATTTACTTCAGAAGCCACAGTGGGCCAAATTGTAATAAAACCTGAAGTAAATCCTAAGACCAAAGACGATATCTTCAATCAATTAAATCAGTTTAAAAAAGATATAGGAGAAGGAAAAGCTGACTTTGCCGATCTTGCTAGGCAGTATTCTGAAGATCCCGGATCTGGATCTCAAGGAGGTGATTTGGGCTTTTTCAGAAGAGGAGAATTGGCTCCAGAATTTGAAGCAACAGCATTAGCTCTTAAGCCAGGCGAATTAAGTGATCCTGTCGAGACAGCATTTGGGATTCATTTGATCCAATTATTGGAAAGACGTGATGGATCGTTCAACACGAGACATATTTTAAGGATTCCAAAGGCAACTGCAGAAGATATCGAAAAATCGGAAAGGTATCTCGATAGTCTTAAAACCGAAATTGAAGAAGGTAGATTGGATTTTGCCAAAGCTGCCAAAGACTTTTCAGATGACAGAACTACATCGGATAACGGTGGCTTTTTCACCGATCCCGCTACTAATTCCAATCGCCTTTCCTTACGAACATTGGAAGACCCTTTACTTTTCTTCATGATCGATACCATGCAGGTTGGCAATATTACTGAGCCTATGCAATTCGAAGATCCTCGAGAAGGTACTAAAGTGAGAATCCTTTATTATAAAGCAAAATATCCAGCTCATCGTGCCAATATGGAAGATGACTATGAAAAGTTAAAAGCAGCGGCTCTTCGCAAAAAAGAAGATGATCTTCTTAGCAAATGGTTTATTACAGCTAAGGAGGATATTTTCATTGACTTGGATCCTGCCTACGATCGATGTAATGCACTCGCTGAGAAGTAATGAAAATGCCCGAGACGAACCTCGGGCATTTTTTTTACTTCATTGTAAGTAGTGATTTTAAAACCACAAATACGGGATGATAATTATAGGATGTCTGACTTCTTAATACAAGAAAATACGTCTGCTTAAATACTTTGGATTAATCTAAATATACTTTTCTATTTCTTGCCAAGTAGCGCTTTTAGCGCTAATCCCATTTGCTTTAATCCTTCTTTGAAGAATCCTTTAGACTCCTCGAGCTTAGGCTTTAAATCATCAGTTCGCTCCTTAAATTCCCGCTCCAAAATCTCCTTACCTTTTTTGAATTCAGCCTCCAGGGTAGTCTTATTATCCTTCAATTCCTGGATCTTCCTTTCAATATCCTCTTTCGCGTCCATACCGGCATCTGCCCCTTTCTGGACTAGTTCTTCTATTTTATCACCAATTTCCTTAAGTACTTTTTCAATGTCTTGAGTGTGGGATTTCTTTTCTTCCATGAGGGCAGCTAGTTAGTTGAACTGATACCATTCAAGATAAATACTTTTTCTTGAATGCCACTTTCTTAGCCTGAAAATGAATTGAAATTCTTAATTATCAACGGATTCACCATTTGTTTGCTTTTCGTAAAGCTCCGCATACACTCCTTTTTGCCTCATCAACGAATCATGATTTCCCCGCTCTATTACTTTGCCATCATCCAAAACAATAATCTGATCTGCTAGCTTAGCAGAGGACACCCGGTGGGAAATTATTATGGAAGTACGGTTTTGCATAATATTCTTAAGCGCTGTTAAGATCACATTTTCTGTTTTGGTATCCACCGCAGAAAGGCAGTCATCCAGAATAAGAATTTTTGGTTCCTTAGCAATGGCTCTGGCAATAGATACTCGCTGCTTTTGTCCTCCGGAAAGTGTAATTCCACGTTCACCCAGCATAGTCTCAAATCCTTTAGGGAACTCAACAATATTTTGATAAACGTCCGCATCCTTAGCAGCTTGCTCGATAATAGCTGGATCAGACTCTTCGATACCAAAAGCGATATTATTCCCAATACTATCTGAAAACAGAAAAACATCCTGTGGTACATAGCCTATTTGCCTGCGAAGATCCGAAATATCATATCCTGTAATTGGATTACCGTCGATCTTGATCACACCTCCAATAGGATCATACATTCGCATCAGAAGATTTGCGATAGTTGATTTTCCAGAGCCTGTAGTTCCAATAATTCCGAGCGTCTGTCCCTCTTTAATCTGGAAGCTCACATCTTTAAGCGCGCGGATTCCCGAATCAGGATAGGTAAAAGAAACGTTCTCCACCTCCACTGTTCCATGGATATTTGCTTTAATATTGTCAGTACTTAAAATATCATTTTTCTGATCCAAAAATTCATTAATACGAGTTTGGGAAGCTGCCGCACGCTGCACGATACTCGTCACCCAGCCTAAGGAAGTCACAGGCCAAGTCAGAATATTTACATATAGGATAAATTCAGCAATTACTCCATAACCTATTTCCCCGCTGATAACCTGCAGGCCTCCTACATACACTGTAGTGATCGTAGATACGCCTACCAAGGCCATTATAATGGGAAAAAATAAGGCATTTACTCTAGTGAGTCGTATTGACTTAACTTTATAATCTTCGCTTGCTATAGCAAAATCATTGGCGCTGTCACTTTCCCTGACGAAAGCTTTTAATACACGGATTCCAGAAAATGCCTCTTGCACAAACGTGCTCAGTCCGCTTAAGCTACGCTGTATCTTCTCGGATCGCTCATTGATCATATTATTTACATAATATATACTCAGAGAAAGAACCGGAAGTGGCAATAGCGCATACAGGGTAAGCATTGGATTGACCATGACCATGTAGGTAATCACTAGCGGAAAGAGAATTAAAAGGTTTAAACCGTACATTATAGCCGGTCCAAGATACATCCTTACCCTACTTACATCCTCTGTAATTCTAGCCATCAGATCTCCTGTGCTATTCTTCCTGTAAAAACTAAGTGGGAGATTTTGATAATGCTCATAAATCTCATTCTTCATGTCGTATTCTACTTTTCTGGACATGATTATGAGCGTCTGACGGATAAAAAACAAAAACACACCTCTCAGCAATGCCATCACTAAAATCAAAACTCCAAAGACCAGAACGAATTTTAGGAAAATATCCTTTGCCTGTTCACCCATTCCACCCTGCTCTAAAGGGCGATAAATAGAAAAACTTTCAACCACATAATCTATTGCTAGTCTGACCAGTTGGGCAGGAATAATTACGAAAATGTTAGATATCACCGTAAAAACTATCCCCAAAAGGATTAAGCCCTTGTATTTGTACAAATACTTATTAAGTCGCCAAAGTGGTTTCACCAAATAAAAATTTTAAAATGAAGGAATTAGATTAGGAAAACTGGGTATATTAATCCTTTGAAGGCCAATAAAAGTATTTAATTTTGTATTGGCTATATACGCAAGGAGTACCCCAAATATAACACATTCTAAAAAGCTAAGTTCACATGTTAGAGATTAAAGCTACCGAAACAGTAAGTGAAGGTTCAATCTTTGGCCAAATCACCACGATGGATCACGAACAATTAGTGATCTGTAATGATGAAGCAACCGGCCTTAAGGCATTGATCGGAATTCACAACACCACTTTGGGCCCTGCGCTAGGCGGAACCCGTATGTGGCCCTATTCCTCAGAAGAAGAAGCGATTACTGATGTACTCCGCCTTTCCAGAGGGATGACATTTAAAAATGCCCTTGCCGGGCTCAATCTTGGAGGGGGTAAAGCAGTGATTTTGGGTGATCCCAAATTAAAGAACGAAGCTTTCCTTAGGCGTTTTGGCAGATTTGTACAGAGCCTTGGTGGTAGATATGTGACTGCTGAGGATGTGAACATGAACACGTCTGACATGGAACACATAGGATTGGAAACCCGGCATGTTACCGGACTTCCAGAGATCAAAGGAGGAGGTGGCGATCCTTCGCCTGTCACTGCCTATGGTGTATACATGGGAATGAAGGCTGCCGCAAAAAAAGCATTTGGATCAGACTCTTTGGAAGGTAAGAGAATCGGAGTTCAAGGTGTAGGACAAGTTGGCAAATACCTAATCGAGCATTTGGTAAAAGAGGGAGCCAATGTGCTAGTAACTGACATCTTCGAAGACAAACTACAGAAAGTCGCAAAAGATACAGGAGCTCAGGTGGTTCACCCAAGCGTGATTTATGATTTGGAAATGGATATCTATTCACCTTGTGCGCTTGGCGCAACTATCAATGACCAAACTATTGACCGTTTAAAATGCGCTGTAATTGCCGGAGGAGCTAACAATCAATTGAAAGATGAGGCTAAGCATGGTAGAATGCTGGTCGAAAAAGGTATCGTGTATGCTCCGGACTTTTTGATCAATGCGGGCGGTGTTATCAATGTTGGTGCTGAATACTTTGGCAGTTATAACAGAGAAACTGTTTACAAGCAAACAGAAAAAATATTCGATACCTGTTTAGGAATTTTGAATAAATCAGAAAAGGAAAATATCCCTGCTCAGCAAGCGGCTATCGAGACTGCAAAAGCAAGAATAGAAGCTATAGGAAGAGTGAAGCTTTCTTTTTAAGCGTTATAACTTCTTTAACAGAACCACCGGGAATAGCTTCCGGTGGTTTTTTTGTCCCTTATATCTAGGTGATAGCCACCTCAAATTACCTATATTTGCAACTCATTTCTAAGACATGCTAAACAGAAGAATTCTCAGAGTAAAGGCTTTTCAAAACCTATATGCATATGAACAGTGTAAAGGATCAAACCTGAACATTGCAAAAGATTTTATCCGAACATCTTTTTTGCCTGATTTGAACAGTATGGAGGTGCAGGATAAAACGGCACTTAACAAAGAGGCAGAAGAAGCAATCAAGCTTTTTGATCAAAACCTTACTTCAAAAGATTTGCTTAAATCCAGTGAGGCTAGCCGCAAAGTAAAACAAGCTGTATTGGATGCTTTGAAACAATTCCATGATTCAAATGAAAAGGATCATCAGTTTCTGTTAAAGAACATGGTGGTTTCAGCTGAGCGAATTCCTCAGTTATATTTATTAGCTGTTGAGCTTTTACAGGCATTTGCAAAACATGTAGAAAAAGAGATCGAAAAGAAGAAGAAATTCTCAGGAAATAACCCAGTTGCATTTGGCAATGAACTAAATCTTCCGAATAACCAAGTTTTGGCAGCTCTACGGGATTCTGATTCCTACAGAGCGGCTATCGCAAGGCACAATGTAAACCTGGACGATGTGGAATTGGAAATCAGGGAGTGGTTTAGAGATTATGTAAAGCCTTCTGAATACTATCAGACATATCTCCAACTTGAAAAACCTACGATAGAGCAGGATTTTGAATTAGCAGATGATTTACTGAAAAAAGTTCTTTTTAAAAATGAGGTAATCCTGAATTTCTTCTCAGAAAAAGATTTAAACTGGACTGAGGATAAATCTGTAGTCAGAAGCTTAGCTTCGAAGGTTTTGAAAAATGCGGCTAACCTTCATGAGGAAAATGAAAGTCAAATGCCAGAGATTGCAATGAACTGGGACGAGGATAAGGAGTTTTTTCAAAATATCTTTAACTTCACCATTGAAAATGATGCTGAAAGTAAAGCATTGATCACTCAAAAGACCAAAAATTGGGATATTGACAGACTTGCTTTTACAGATAAAGTAATCATCTCTATGGCTATTGCGGAAATGAAAAATTTCCCAAGCATTCCAGTTAAAGTAAGTATAAACGAGTACATCGATATCTCTAAGACCTATAGTACACCAAAGAGCAAGCAATTTGTCAACGGTTTGCTGGATGTCATGGCAAAAGAGTTAACCGATAACGGAGAAATCCGTAAGAGTGGTAGAGGACTTTTGGACAATAAATAATAAAACTATGAGCAAGAGCAGTAATTCACTCATCGCATTTCTAATAGGAGCAAGTGCAGGCGCAGCAATAGGAGTACTTTTTGCACCTGACACTGGAGAAAACACCCGTGATCGACTATCTTTTAAGCTTTCTAAATACAAGAAAGAATTGGAAGAGTTGATTGACGACTTGGTCGATGGAAAAGAAATGCACCTTAATGAAGCAAAGACTGAAGGCAAGCGTGTAATCTCCGAAGCAAAAAACAAGGCTGAGAATTTGCTCAGCGATGTAAATAAATTAATAGATCAAATCAATCAAGGAAATAATTAATCGTTATGAAAATCAACGTAATGAATGTAGCGGTACTTTCCGTTGCACTTGCATTGGCAACCTCATGTAATCAAAAGAGTGACCAGGATGCTAAGATCCAAGCGCTGGAGGATAAAATTGCGCAATTAGAAACAAATAACACTGCAGTGACTCCTGTCAATGCGCAAGCTACCCAGACAGCCGATCCAGCTACATTGGGTCAGTTTGAGTTCCCAGAAATGGAATATGACTTTGGAAACATCAACGAAGGTCAAGTAGTAGAGCACTTGTTTAAATTTACTAATAATGGACAAGCTCCATTAGTAATCTCTAACATCACTGCTTCCTGCGGATGTACAAGCCCTGACTGGTCTAAAGCACCAGTGAAACCAGGAGAAGAGGGATTTGTGAAAGTAGTCTTCAACTCCAGCTCAAAGTCAGGCGCACAAGCTCCTACCGTAAGCATCCAGGCTAATACCAACCCTACTGTGACCCGTTTAAGACTGAAAGGTACAGTAACTCCAAAAATTGCAGGCGCTGCTACACCAGTGGGCCCGATTAAAAGATAATTATGATTTCTACAGTATTAGCTCAAGCTGCCGCAGGGGGTAGTGGGATTTTAGGACAGGTTTTCTTATTTGGCTCTATCATCCTGATCATGTATTTCTTTATGATCAGACCACAGCAAAAGAAGCAAAAGGAAAGCAAGAAATTTATTGAAGAAATTAAAAAAGGAGATGAAGTAGTTACCATTGGTGGCCTTCATGGCAAAGTATTTTCAGTTGAAAGTGATGCCGTGATGCTTGAGCTTGATCGAGGACTGAAAGTCAAAGTGGAAAAATCCGCGATCTCTTTAGACTTTTCTAAAAAAACAGAAACAAAAAAATAAATTGAATTTTGCCGGAAACTAAAAAATCCTCCCATAGGATTTCTCCCAAGAAACTCTCTAATCTAAAAGTGGTAGTCCTCTGCATAGCAGCAGCTACCACTTTTTGGATTTTAAACGCCCTCAATAAGGACGACTACAATACTGTGGTTGATTTTCCGGTAGAGTTGATTTATGATCAAAGCGAGTTCGTTGCGGTTTCGGGTTTACCAAAGACATTGGAAATAGAAATATCAGGAAATGGATGGGACTTACTCAGAAAGTATTTCAATTTTAACAACGATTCCTACCCTGTAGAACTCAGTAGTCCGGCCGCAAAAAATTACATTCTCACTGCTGATCTGAAACGATCTCTAGGAGAATTTCTTTCACCCACTCAGTTAATATCAGTCCTTCAAGATTCCCTGAAGTTTGATATTGATAGAATCAAAACAATCAAAGTAAAGCCGGTCCTGGATTCATTAAGCTTTGCAATGGCTAAAAATTATCGAATCATTGATGAGATCTCTTTTAGCCCCGAAACGCTTACTATCAAAGGCCCAAGTTCAATTGTAGACAGTTTGCCTGAATATTTTCCGATTCTACTGGACGAGGGTCGGATTAACAAACCCATTGATAAGGTAATTTCCTTAGATGTGCCAGACTCATTAAGTGAATTACTACAAATAGAAGAAGAGGACATACGCGTTAAATTTAATGTCATTGCTTTTTTAGAAGGAAATAAGCGCTTAAAAATCAACAAAATAAATTTCCCTAAATCAGTCACTCTTGAAAATGAAGATATAGTAATAATGATTTCTTACTTAGTCGACGAGAGAAAAGTTGGTGAGTTAAAAGAGTTAGAATTTGAAGCAGTCCTGGATTATTACAAGCGAAATAAAGAAGACAGCACGATTAAAGTTCAAGTGAAACCGATGCCGGATTACCTGGACAAGGTCGTTATTTCACCTGAAATACTAAAGCTCAACTATGAGTAACTTTGCCCCTATTTTAGTAGGTATAACGGGTGGAATCGGCTCTGGAAAATCCACTGTGGCAAAGATTTTTTCAATCTTGGGAATTCCAATTTATTCAGCTGATGATCGTGCCAAGTGGTTGATGGGAAATAATGAACTCCTTAAAACCCAACTTATAGAAGCTTTTGGCGAACAAGCGTACCAGGCTGATGGAAAGCTAGATCGATCCTTCTTAGCTAAAACAGTTTTCTCTGATCCCGAAAAAGTCAAGGTGATCAATTCTCTTGTTCACCCAGTGGTGGGAAGGGATTTTTTAGAATGGGCTTCATCTCAGGATTCACCCTATGTGCTCAAAGAAGCCGCTTTGATCTTTGAGACAGGTGGTGAAAAAACATTAGATTTTGTGATTAATGTAAGCTCCCCGCTTAAGGTCCGGATTGCCAGGACAATGTTAAGAGATCCTTTTCGCTCTGAGGAGCAAATAAATCAAATTATCAACCAGCAACTTCCTGACGAGCAGAAAAATGAATTAGCGGATTTCGTAATTAAGAATACAGATAATAAGCTCTTGATTCCACAGGTTTTGAAGATTCATCAGCAACTTATTTTAAAGAAATAGAATTTTTTTTCAGTAAAAAAAAGTCATAATAATTATTTTCCCTCCTTAAAAAGTAATACACTTTTCAAACTATCAAACCAACAATCAAATTGGTGTGATAATAAAAAACAAAACATAAACAGATGAGAGGATACAACCCTAAGGAATGGCTTCAGGTAATATTTTTTATTCAAAAATCTGATACTCTGATCAAGCTTGGGCCGTTCTTGGTCATCATTTTTATCTACTCACTAGGTATAGCTTGGCTTGAAATGGATTATCTCAAAATAGGCGAAAATAGCTGGGTACAGAATATCCCCATTATGCATAGCTTGTTGAGCTTTGTAATCTCAATGCTCCTCGTCTTTCGCACTAATACTGCTTACGATAGGTGGTGGGAAGGAAGGAAGCTTTGGGGACAACTGGTAAACAATAGTAGAAACCTCGCACTAAAACTCGCTGGGATACTGGATAATTCTGATGAAGAATCCAGAAAATTTTTCCGAAGAACTATCCCGATTTATGCTTTTTCACTTAAAGAACATCTTCAGTCCAAAGTGACTTTGTACATGTTGGACGATAAGGAAGACAAATACATAAAACCTGAAATAGATCCAGAAAAGCATGTGCCTAATCAGGTGGCAAAATTAATGTTTGCCAAGGTTAACGATCTGTACATCTCAAAAAAGATTACAGGTGATCAACTAATTGTCCTGAACCTAGAGTTGATGTCATTCACAGATATTTGTGGTGCGTGCGAGCGAATTAAAAACACACCCATACCCTATTCCTACAGTTCATTTATCAAGAAATTCATCTTGGCATATGTTGTTACCTTGCCCCTCGGTTATGTTTTTTCGCTGGGTTATTATGCTGCACCCATCGTTACCTTTATATTTTATGTTTTAGCGAGTTTGGAATTAATTGCGGAAGAGATAGAAGAGCCTTTTGGAACAGATGCCAATGATCTGCCTATGGGTAAATTGTCTTCCAATATCCAAAAACACGTGGAAGAATTGATCTAGTCAGATTCTTTAACTTTGTAATAAGCTTTATCAAAAAGCAACAAATGGATAACAAATTAAATCTGCGCACCGTAAGCGTGACCCGATATATCTTGCCTCTTCGAGAGGGAGGTTCGTTACCTGCACTTGCAGATGCTGATGATGGTTTTAAATATGTGTTGAAATTCCGGGGCGCGGGTCAGCGGGAGAAAGCTCTTATTGCTGAATTATTAGGGGGAGAAATTGCCCGAGCTTTGGGATTGAAAGTTCCCGAGCTGGTCTTTGCAAATTTAGATCCTGCTTTTGGCAGATCTGAGGGAGACGAGGAAATTCAGGACTTACTCAAAGGAAGCCAAGGACTCAATCTTGCCCTTCATTTTCTATCTGGGGCAATCAACTACGATCCCGTAGCCATGACTACAGATCCGTATTTAGCTTCGCAAATAGTCTGGCTGGATATGTTGATAACGAACGTAGATCGAACTTTTAGAAACACGAATATGCTTATCTGGAATCGAGAGCTTTGGCTGATAGATCATGGTGCTTCATTTTTGTTTCAGCATGCTTGGGTCAATTGGAAGAAAAATGCTGAAGGTCCATTTCCAATTGTTAAAAATCATGTACTCCTTCCTATGGCTTCAGAGCTGGAAAAAGTCAATGAAGCATCTAAAAAGATATTGACACTGGATAAAATCAAGACAATAGTAAATACCATACCACAGGAGTGGCTGCTTGCCGGAGGCGACTCTGAAGACGCCGAAGAAAGTAGGCAAGTGTACGAAAACTTCCTCAACCTCCGACTTTCCTATTCTGATCAATTCATAAAAGAAGCTCAAGATGCAAGAACAGCACTTATATGAATATGCCATCATCCGCGTAGTTCCGCGGGTGGAAAGAGAAGAATTCATCAACGTCGGTGTGGTAATTTGTCATTGGAAAAGAGGTTTTCTAGGATGCAAGATTCAGCTAGATTCTAATAAATTGCTGATGTTGGATCCTAAGGCAGATGTAGAAATGATTCAGTTAAACTTGGCTTCATTCGAAAAAATATGTGCCGGCACAGCAAATGGAGGAAATATAGCTGCAATGGATTTGGCTTCCAGATTTCGCTGGCTTACCGCGGTCAGAAGCTCTATTATACAAACTTCGCGGCCGCACTCAGGATATGCAGAAGATCTGGAAAAAACGCTGCAAAAATTATTCAACGAAAATATAGCTTAGAACAAATCTGTTCGCTACTCACCATTATACAACAAAAAAACCCGAAGGAATCTTCGGGCTTTTCGTTCTACGGGTTGTGATTATTTATACGTAATTATTTAGCATCACTGGCATTACCAGCATTAAGATGTCTTCGTTTTCGTCTTGTTCAGCTGGAAGTATCAAGCCCGCACGGTTAGGAGCTGAGAACTTTAAGCTAACTTCTTTACACGAAAGGTTATTCAACATTTCTACAAGGAACTTCGCATTAAACCCGATTTCGATATCTTCTCCATCATGCTCGCAGGAAAGTCTCTCGTTAGCCTCGTTTGAGAAATCAAGATCTTCTGCAGAAATCATCAATTCGCTACCAGTCAATTTCAATCTCACTTGATGTGTAGTCTTATTCGCATAAATCGCGATACGACGGAGAGAGCTCAACAACTCCGAACGATCAATAGTCATCACATTTGGGTTTTCCGAAGGGATTACGTTTTCGTAGTCAGGGAAACGCTCGTCAATCAGACGGCAGATCATTTTTATGTGATTGAAATTGAAATAAGCATTGGACTGATTGAACTCTACTGTCACGGGAAGATTTTCAGATGGCAAAGTTGACTTTAACAAGTTCAAGGCTTTACGTGGAATGATCAACGTAGCTGCTTCCTGTGAAGCGATATCCACTCTTCTATATCTTACTAATCTATGTCCGTCAGTTGCAACAAATGTTGTATTTGTCGGGCTCAAATTGATGTATACACCAGTCATTGCGGGACGTAGCTCGTCAGAACTGGTGGCAAAAATCGTATTGGAAACTGCAGATGAAAGAACCTCGGTGGACATATCCACAGAAGTCGCATTGTTTACCGTGGGGATTTTTGGGAAATCAGTGGCATTCTCACCAGCAAGACGGTACCGACCATTATCAGAACTGATTTCAACCGCATAAGTATCATGGTCAATGCTAAAAGTTACCGGTTGCTCAGGTAGATTCTTCAGGGTTTCAATCAAAATCTTGGCTGGCACGGCGATATTTCCATCTTCTTTGGCCTCCACGCTTATTTCTGTAATCATCGAAGTCTGCAGATCAGATGCAGTGATGGTCAAAAGACTCTCTTTGATTTCAAAAAGAAAATTTTCCAAAATTGGCACTACGGGATTGGTTGTCACCACACCGTTGATAGCCGAAAGCTGCTTTAATAAGGCAGAAGAGGAAACAATAAATTTCATATGATTTAAATTTTTCTTTTGAAGGCCATATGGAATCTTGCATACATTATTACTATCCCAAAGTGAGAAGTTTAGTCATGCTCGATTTCATATCGTAGGGCTTATTTTATTTTTACTTTTGAATGGGGGTAAATTTATAAATAAATTCTAATTCGAACCTCCGTATAAATGATTCTCTGGAAAATTAATGAATAAGAGAGGCAATAAATCTCTAGTTTACTTTTCTGCTGAATTTATTTCTCCTAATCCACCATACTATTCCTCCAAATGATAATAAGACCATCACTGGAGCTAATACATTGATAGTTTGCCAAAACACCTTTTCTTGCTTCACTTTGACTTTATTCAAAGGACGAATCTGAAAAGTACGCGTCCGCGAGTCAATGATTCCGTCTGGATCGGTTAGGTACTGCGCCAGATTTTTTAGGAAAAGCTTATTTGCATAGGTAGTTTGGCTAAACGGATCTTCCCCCAACGCGAGTGGAGCTCCATCCTCGAGATTGGTTTGAGACTGAAATACATCGCCGTCGCCAATCACAACTACTTTCCCACTGCCGTTTTCTTTAAAGTCTGCTTTGGCAAATCCATCCGGAAGGAAACGATTTTTATACAAAGAAGTAAAATTGCCTTCAAGCAAGTAAACCAGTGGCAAATTTTTGAGCCCATAAAGATCTACATCGGGTTCTTGCTCCATGTCACTGAAGGCTACTCTGACCGGTGCAGGCAAAATCCTGGAAAAATCAGAAGTAAAAACTAAAGGTGTCTTTACAACTCCATCAGCTTTTACTGTATCCATACTACTTGCAAATCGGAAATTTACAACGTCCAAACCCTTAGTGATAGCGTGAGATTGCATTCGGCCAGCATTGATGAAGAATGGCCAAGGGAGTGGAACCATCTGCTGCTGATTGCCGAAATTACCAGCCATCACGGGAAAGTATCCGAAGTTCAAATCCTGAATCAAATTCTTGTTCACCCTAATTCCATAGCGGAAAAGCAAGTTATCCAGCCCCAGATCTAACGGCATCGCCAACGTACCTTCACCACCTGCATTTTCTATATCCACAGCCACGCCGTCTAGTGAGACTACTAGATTCCCGCCGTTCATTACATATTGATCTAAAAGATAAAGCTCACGCTCCGTGTAACTTTCTCTGGGACCTTGGATAAATATCACAGCAAAATGAGCCAGATCAGCTGGTTTTTCTGCCTGCTCCAATGGTACTTTGAATAGCTCAAATTCTCCGTCAAGGGCTTCCACCATCCCAAATCCTTCATCAGAATTCATCTCGCCGTGCCCCATAATCATGGCTATCGCAGAAGATTCCGGTGAAATCAACTTACGGATGGCATTACTCAATTCAAATTCCAGATTTTCGATGGACTGATTTAGGATTTGATCAGGGCTCATCCCCCGTTCTCCTTTTAGAATCAAGGCTCCAGTTTCGAATTCCTCATTGCTAACCAGTATGCCAGGGAAAATAAGCTGAGTCTGTAACCCAGTAGGTTGGTTTACAGAAAGGTTGGTGGGATTGATGCCATACTGAGTTAGAGAAAGGACAAAGTCCTCTTGCTCTTTAGAATCTATACTGAGTTGATCAAAATATGAAAAGGTGATTTTTTCAGGACTGTAGGCATTGAAAGTCCTAATAGTTTCCTCTACGGATTTTTGCAATCTTCTCATCCCACCTGGCAGATTCTCTCCTACCAAAAGAATATCCACGTGAAGTGGCTCTGTGATTTGTGAAAGCACTTCTTCTGTAGCGGGGTGAATAGTAAACCTCTTTTCCTCAGTCAGATCTATTCTGAAATAAAGAAATTGCGCAAGTAAAAAAAACAATATAATTCCTGCAGAAAGAATGATCCATGGTTTGGTAATATGTGTAGCAGAGTTTTTCATTTATTCCTCAAAATCAAAACTGAAGCACCCAAAAATGACCAGATCATTCCAAACATAAAGAACAAATCTCCTGAACTCACCACACCCCTACTGAGACTGATGTAATGATAACTCAAACTCATTTCCTCTATCCAATAACCAAAATTACCAAGTTGCATTTCCGCAACTGCGGAGAAACCAAAGTAAAGCACAAAGCATAAAAAGACTCCCAAAACAAAAGCTACCACCTGCTGAGAAGTCAGTGAACTTGCGAATAAGCCAACAGCTGCAAATACAGCTCCGATCATAACCAAGCCTATCCAAGATCCAAAAAATCCCGCCTGATCAATATTCCCTATAGGATCCCCAAGCTGAATAACACTATATAGATATAGAAGAGTAGGCAAAATGGCTACCATTACCAGACAGATCAAGGCTAAGTATTTGGCTAGAATGATCTGGAGCAAGGAAAGTGGAGAAGTCCTCAACAATTCCCAGGTGCCTGTTTTGCGCTCATCAGCAATCGCCCGCATCGACAGCGCCGGAACCAGAAAAGTAAACACATAAGGAGTATAAGTAAATAATGGCTCTAGGTCTGCAAAACCATAATCCAACACGCTGGTTTCTGGAAAAACCCAAACGATCAGGCCAATCGCCACTAGAAACAACGCCAGAACCAGATAGCCCAAAAGGCTTCCAAAAAAGGAATTGATTTCTTTTAGAAAAAGGCTTTTCATGTGCTTTTAATTTATTCTTTTAGACAAAAAGCATCCCGCACGTAAAGTTTATCATTCTACGCATTGGTGATTTCCCTAAAAATTAATTCCAGAGTTTTTTTACTTTGATTCAGACTGATCAGATTTAATGAACGCTCATGGATGACGTTCATTATTGCTTTTCTTGCAAAAGCAGGATCTTTGGTGGAAATGAGCAATTCATTCTTTCCTTTTGATGCAAAATCAATTTTCCCCAAATCTTCAAACCATTCTATTTCCAGTTCTTCTTCAGTTTCCAATACGAGAATCGTCTCCATAGAATTGGATTTTAGATTTTCCAGTGATTCGGAAGCCAAGATTTTGCCTTTGTTAATGATGACTACATCATGACAAATCGCCTCCACTTCCTGCATGATGTGCGTGGAAAGAATCAAGGTCTTATCCTTAGATACTTCTTGAATAAGATTTCTTATTTCGACAAGCTGATTAGGATCGAGACCAGTCGTAGGCTCATCCAGAATAATCACCTGCGGATCATGAATCAATGCTCTTGCCAAACCCACTCGCTGTCGGTATCCTTTGGAAAGCTGACCGATTTTCTTGTGTTGCTCTGGCTGAAGACCGGTGCGGTGCAGCATTTCTCTCACCCTTGTCTGTAAATACTGGCCAGAAAGCCCGTATAATCCACCAGAAAATTCCAGAAATTCCCTGACAAACATATCCAGATATAGCGGATTATGCTCAGGCAGGTATCCGATAAGTGAGCTGACTTCCTGAGGAGAGAGAAGCGCGTTCTTTCCCATTATGTTCACACTACCAGACTCCGCTGACAAAAAGCCAGTTATGATTTTCATGGTAGTAGATTTCCCCGCACCATTTGGCCCTAAAAATCCTAAAATCCTTCCTGGCGTAGCTGAAAAAGAGACTCCATCAAGAGCCTTTTGACTTCCGTATAGTTTGGTTAATTGGGATACTTCGAGTGACATGTAGCTTTTTTAGTCAGTCAAAAGTAAGGAAAAAATAGAGTTTCTTAAGGCGGATACGGATTTGGATGTTCGAATCCTTAGTCTATTAAATACTCCCATTCGCGCTGATTCGAAAAAGCCTACACCCCAAATACAAGTTATTAGTATTCCGAATGTAGGCTTTATTAGATGTTTAATAGTAAGCAGTTTAGGCTAACTTTCTTATTACTTTAGTATGAAACCAAGAGATCCTCCTATTTGCAAATGAAGTTTTGAAATAAGTCAAAATTATTTTTCAAATCACTTACCCGAATCCAACTTTTCGAGTAGTAGATCTATTTCTGTAATCCCCACATATTCAGCTACCAGCTGCTTTTTTGAATCATATACATAGATTGAAGGTACACTTCGTATTTGATAGAAGGTAGCCACATTCATATCCGCATCGAGAAGAAAGTGAACAAAAGGCTTATTCTTGATATTCAATCCATTTGCAAATTCTATTATCTCCTCGACAGGCTGCACTGTAGTCAAAATCAGATTGTAATCCTTAAACTCATCTATTCTCTTTGAAAGAGTACCGAGTTCTTCCTGGCAAAGATGACAAGTGGAGCTGAAATAGATAAAAAGCGTTGGCTTATCTGCCGCCAACTGATGGATGGAAAATGGCTTCCCATTTATATCATTCAACGTAAAATCCGGAAGTGTCTTCGGGGCAGTAAGCTCAGCAGCTTCTACGGTAGTTCCTATTTGAGAAATGTAACCCAAGTAAGTAGCGCCACCTAATAGGACTACTATAAGAATAATCAGATTTGTTTTTTTCATCGCTTAGATCTGTAAAAGATATCTTTCAAAATAAACACATAGCTCCCTTATTACAATTTTAAAGTTGCCTAAAGGTCATTTTTTGTTTTGCGTATAAGGTATAAAATGGAATAAACATCACGGGTAAGAATTAAATCCCACGTTACTGATTTACTTCTTCCCTTTTGGTCTCAACGGTCTGCACTCTATATCAGCCACGAAGTAATTTGGATGCGTTTCCAAAGTCTGCACAATAGTAAGAGCTACATCCTGAGGACGCATCATATTTTCATTCGCTATAGTACCTTCTATCTCATCAAAGAAATTGGTTTGCGTAGATCCTGGATAGATAGTGGATACTTTAATACCAAAATCCCGAAGCTCCATATACATAGAATGTGAAATGCCCCGAACCGCATGCTTTGTCCCAACATATCCTGCAAAGTTTGCTACTCCATTTAATCCTGCAATAGAGGCAATATTTATAATATGCCCTTCATCAGCGACTTTCATTGCCGGCACCAATCGTTTACTTACATAGAAGATTCCGTGAACGTTAGTATCAAACATGGACTTCCAATCTTTAGATGACATTTCTTCAAATTTACCCGCAACACCATAACCTGCGTTGTTGATAAGAATTCGAATATCAGAACTCAACTTACTCTTGGTCTGCTGAAATGCATCTTCCACAGAATCTTCATCAGATACATCACAGCTGAAAAAATGAAAATTATCGTGCTGAAAGTCTGGAGCATTTCTCCCCCATCCGGCAACCACAGCTCCTTTTTCAATTAACAATTTGACTACTTCCAAACCTATTCCTTTGCTGACGCCTGTGACTACAGCGATTTGATTATTGATTTCCATAGTTATTAAACAAGTTATTTATCCTACAAAGGCATTTATTGAAAAATAGTTCTTTCCCGAAAACAGATTTTACGATCTGTGTCATTCATGCTTGAGCTTTGATGTAAATTTCTATTTTTGGATATACATACACCAAACCATCAACTATGAAGAGATTATCACTAGCCATATTGCTGGCTCCAATTCTAATATCCGGAACAGCTTTGGCGCAATCAAGTTTAAGACCTGCTATAGATACAAAGGCAAATGCTATCGAATCTAAAGTCATAGAATGGCGACGGGATATCCACATGCACCCGGAATTGGGAAATCAGGAAGTGCGAACAGCAAAGAAAATTGCAGATCATCTTCGATCATTGGGAATTGAGGTAACCGAAAATGTAGCAGTAACTGGAGTTGTAGGCGTATTAAAGGGAGGAAAACCAGGCCCAACCGTCGCTCTCAGAGCCGACATGGATGCTCTTCCTGTCACCGAGCGAAATGATTTACCATTCAAATCTGTAAATACCGCAACTTACAATAGTCAGGAAACCGGCGTGATGCATGCCTGTGGTCACGATTCGCACGTAGCCATTCTTATGGGAGTGGCAGAAGTGCTGGCCAGCATGAAAGATGATCTCGAAGGGAATGTAAAATTCCTATTTCAACCAGCTGAAGAAGGAGTTTATGACGCAGAAATTGCCGGTGCAGAATTAATGGTAAAAGAAGGAGTGATGGAAGATGTGGACGCAGTTTTTGGTCTTCATATCGCTTCACAGATGGAAGTTGGGAAAATCGGTTACAGATCCGGTCCAGCCATGGCTGCAGTTGACAATCTGGAAATCACTATTAATGGCCGCCAGGCTCATGGAGCCTCCCCTTGGTCAGGAATTGATCCGATTGTGACAAGTTCACAGATCGTAATGGGGCTACAAACAATTCTTTCCAGAAGTGTAAATATCACACAGGACCCTGCAGTAGTCACTATAGGGGCGATTCATGGTGGAATCCGTCATAATATCATTCCAGAAAAAGTCGAAATGATCGGAACAATCAGGACTTTTGGAGATGAGCAACAAGAATTGGTACATAAAAGAATCACTGAGATTGTGACCAATATAGCAGAGAGTGCAGGAGCCACTGCTGACTTAAAAATCGAGAAACTCTATCCTTCTACAGTAAATAACCCAGAGCTTACTGCTGATATGCTTACAACAATAAAAGCTGCTGCAGGAGATGAAAATGTCATAAGTATGCCTCCGATTACCGGAGCTGAGGATTTCAGTTTTTTTCAAAGAGAAAAGCCAGGGTTGTTCATTAATCTAGGAGGGATGAAAAAGGGCGGTGATCCCTTGACCACACCTTCACACCACACACCGGGATTCTATATCGACGAAGGTGGGTTTGTATTAGGAGTGCGAACCTTGAGTTATTTTGTAGTAGATTATATTGAACAGAATAAGTAGAAAGTGTTTATACACAAGTATCTAAACAGTAAAAAAACCCGATTCGTGATGAATCGGGTTTTTTGTTTCTATTTAACTTTGAATCAAAAAAGAGGAGGAACTTTAAAGTCACCCTCATTATATTTTTCGAAGATGAAGTTCTCATCAGACATTTTTTTGTAGGCAGCGATCTTCCCAGCCGTGTTATTAGTAATGAAGGCATTTAACAACTCCTTGAAAGCAGGAAAACTCAGCGCTTGCTGCAGGGCATGACCGTCTTTGATCAGCAGTAACGTGCAATTGGAATAGTACTCGGCGAGCACATCATATGACTTGGAGAAGATCAATTGATCAAAGGCGCCTCCGATCAAAGTCATTTTACCCTCAAATTCCAGCAGCCCATCGTAGTTGGTGCCATAGAAATCAAAGTTGTCACTTTGATAAGCACTCCATAGTGGACCGCTCATTTTTTTCAAAACTTCTAAACTTGGGTTGATTTTCTGTTCAGAATCCTGAAATCCTGAGAGAGCGATTGCATGTTCAAACACCCTCACCATTAAAGGGATGTTGCGTGCTATATCCTGATTTGTAGCTAGCCCAGTCAATACATGCTGAAAAGTCAAAAAACCAATCAGGTTCTCTTTGGATAAGGACTTCCCGGCCTGATTCTCTCTATCGAAATTTGCATAATAACTAAAATCCACCTTCTGCTCATCACTAAGCTTCAAATCCGAGAACGACAATCCTGAGGAAGGAAAACTCAAGTTCTTCTGAATATCAAAAACCAAAGGATTGACGCTGATCATTCTGCTAACATTCTGAGGATATATGGAAAGATAATGTTGCAAAACCATCGCAGCCGAGGAATACCCAAGCAAAATCACATGCTTATCCCCGATTAGTTCTTGCCGGATCACTTCTATATCGCGGGCTACTTGATCTTGATTGTAAAGCTTGTACGCCAATTGATAATCTGGACTTCCGGAAAGCACCACTCCCCTCTTTAACTCTTCATTATCCTTTCTGCCTTTGATCAAAACAAAATTGCTGGACTCAGAGAAATCCAGCAATTCATAGAAAGGCAAATAAAGTTCATCAAATGCATCCTCTAAGAGAAACACGGTTTCCTTTTCCGAATCAAAATTATTTAAGAACTCAACTTGAATTTCGATTTTCCTTGAATCGGGTAATAGGTGGTTGTATGGAACCAAAAAAGATTGTGCCTGAAGGGATGCACTGACAAAAACAAAAAATAAAACTAATCTCACATCTCAAATTTTATCATTGCAAATAAAACTTCAAACAGATGGAGATTAGTTTTAGAGAAAATTAACCTTTCCCATTATAGACTATTTCCCTTTATTTTTTTGATGCTTAGTCTTCAGCTGATTTCTATTGGTCTTGGCTTTAGAGTTCTTATTTCCACGCTTTTTCTCTTTCTCCTGCGCCTCTAAGTGTGCATTTGGTTTTTTATGCTCCTTTTTCTCGTGAAAAGCTCCTTTGTAATCAGGATTATCACGCTGGAGTAAGCGATCAAGCTCCCGAGCGTAGGCTTGCTTTTCCTCATAGGGAGTTGGCGTAATGTCTACTTCAGAAGGGATTTCCGCTTCCTCCACCTTCATGCGTATGATTTCTTCGATTTTATCGAAGTGATATTCTTCTGCTGGGTTCACAAAGCTGATTGCCTTGCCCTCATTCGTCGCTCGGCCTGTTCTCCCGATTCTATGCACATAATCCTCATAAATCAATGGCACATCAAAATTGACCACATGAGAAACCATTGTTACATCAAGCCCTCGGGAAGCAACATCTGTCGCCACCAAAATCCGAACGTCCCCACCTTTAAAATCCTCAATGGAATTGATTCTTGTATTCTGTCCTTTATTGGCATGAATCACGCGAACTTCTCCATAACTTCTATGACTCAGAAAGGCGAAAACCTCTTCTGCATTTCTTCTTGATCTGGTAAAAATGATAGCTCTGTTGATTTCTTCATTTTTAAAGAGATGAGCAAGAAGACTAAGTTTGGTCTTAATATTTGGAACAAAGTATTTCACTTGACCAATTGTCTCAGCTGTAGTAGCCTGAGGAGTCACTTCTACTCCTTCCGGAAATTCCAAAAACTCCGCTGCAAAGCGATCGATCCGTTCTCCAAAAGTTGCGGAGAAAAGTAAGTTCTGTCTCTTTCGAGGAATAACCTCCAAAATCGATCTGATCTGAGGCATAAATCCCATATCCATCATTTTATCTGCTTCGTCTAGGACGAAGGTTTTGATTTCCTTGGTCAGAATCTTTCCTTTTCTATATATATCCAGAAATCTTCCCGGAGTAGTTACAATGATATCAACTCCCTTTTCCAGTACTTCTATCTGAGTTTTTGGACCCAACCCTCCATAGAGCGCTACCATTCTCAGATCTGTATATTTTGCCATTTGCAAAACCACTTCTTCGATCTGCATCACCAACTCGCGAGTTGGCGCCATAATCACAGCTCTGGCATGATCTCCTTGTGCATACTTCACCTTCATAAGAACCGGCAACACATACGCAGCAGTCTTACCCGTACCTGTCTGAGCTATACCCAGCACATCATGTCCTGCAAGAGCTAGCGGAATGGCCTTCTCCTGAATTGGGGTAGGATGAACATATCCGGCATCCGCCACGGCATTTAATAGCTGTCGATTTAGCTTAAATGCTTCAAAAGTTGAGGCCTCATTGCTCATGATTCGTTAATTTTGGTTGAAATAGTAAAATCCTAAAAGGAGTAAAGATGAAAAGTATTCTGATCACCGGTGCAAATATAGTCAATGAAGGCCGGATAAGTCTTGGCGATGTGTTAGTAGAAAATGGAAGAATTTCAAAGCTGGGTGATGACCTCAGTTCGGAGGTGGCTGAAATTCATATTGATGGGACTGGAAAACATCTTTTCCCAGGTCTAATCGACGATCAGGTACACTTCAGAGAGCCAGGACTCACTCACAAAGCTGAGATCTATACCGAAGCAAAAGCTGGAGTCGCAGGTGGCACCACTTCTTATATGGAAATGCCAAACACTATTCCACAAGCCACAACAGTGGAATTGCTCGAGCAGAAATACACTAGAGCTTCAGAAGTTTCGCTTGCGAACTACTCCTTCTTCATGGGAGCTACTAACAGCAACTTGGATGAGATCATGAAAGTGGATTTTGAAAAAGTCTGTGGATTAAAGATTTTCCAAGGTTCTTCAACCGGAAATATGGTCGTGGATAATATTGAATCCCTAGAAGGAATATTTAAGGAGTGTAAAGCAATTATCGCTATTCACAGCGAAAACGATGACATCATTAAAGCCAACTTGGACGAATATAAAGCTATCTATGGAGATGATATTCCTGTTAAATTTCACCCAAAAATAAGATCCGAGGAAGCGTGTTACGATGCTTCAAGCAGAGCGGTAGCTATGGCAAAAAAACACGGAACCCGTCTTCATATTCTGCATATCAGTACAGCTAAGGAATTAGAGCTTTTTACCAATAAAATTCCCCTTGAAGAGAAAATGGTGACTGCTGAAGCATGCATTCACCACATGTGGTTTGCTGAAGAAGATTATGCCACTAAAGGAAACCTTATCAAATGGAACCCAGCCATAAAGACAGCAAAAGATAGGGAGGCAATATTCAATGCAATGCTAGACGGAACCATTGATGTAGTAGCCACAGATCATGCTCCGCATACTTTGGAAGAAAAAGCGCAGGTGTATACCAAAGCTCCTTCGGGAGGACCGCTTAACCAGCATAGCTTAGTTGCGATGCTTGATTTCTACCACCAAGGCAAAATCAGCCTGGAGAAAATTGCCATGAAGATGTCGCACAATGTAGCTACACTATTTAGCATCAAGGATAGAGGATTTATCAGAGAAGGATATTATGCCGATTTGGTATTGGTAGACTTGAATAATCCATGGGAAGTAGCAAAGGATAATATTTTATCCAAATGCGGCTGGTCGCCTTTCGAAGGTTACACATTTCAGTCAAAAGTCACACACACAGTCGTTTCTGGACATTTGGCGTACGAAAACGGAACATTCCATGAAGAGAAGAATGGAATGCGTCTTAATTTTTCAATAAATTTTTAACAATCCTGTTGCGCTGATTCACCTTAATCATTACTTTTGCAGACCGTTTGGAAGAAACCAGTCCAGATGTATAAATGGTGATTGTAGCTCAGCTGGTTAGAGCGCTGGTTTGTGGATCCAGAGGTCGCCGGTTCGAACCCGGTCTTTCACCCAAAAGCCCCTCATGCTGAGGGGCTTTCTTATTTTAAAGGCTTGTGTTGGCACAGCATTTGATAAAACGTGCCAGAACTAAACCAACTTCAGATGTTTACTTTGTTCAAAACTTCGCCAAAATTTCCTCAAGTAAAACCCATCAACATTAGCATGGCAAAAAGTTACTTAATGAAATTTGAGGAATCGCTTAGAAATTTCGAAGAACTCCAAAAAGAAGCGATTCATTCCTAATTATTTCAGTAAAAAACAAAGGTTATGGAAACATAACCTTTATTTTTTGTCATTTGATTTTTCTTGTCGGTGCAAAACTCTATTTTTAACGACATAGAATTTTGCCCTCATGAGTTATATCCATTTCGATAAAACACAACTAATTAATCTGAACTATTCTCTTGAACGAGAGATCATCAGATCTAACCGTTCAGGTGCCTACACAAGCACTTCAATTATTTGCTGCAACACGCGCAAATACCATGGATTGTTAGTCGTCCCTCAGCCACAAATTGACTCCCAAAGTCACGTTATGCTGTCTACTGTTCATGAAACAGTTATTCAACGTGGTGCAAGTTTCAATCTGGGGATCAGTAAATTTCCGGGAAACTATTCTCCAAGGGGACATAAATACCTAGAGGATTTTGATTCAGAACCAATTCCTAAATTAACTTACCGCGTAGGTGGAGTTCTTTTGCAAAAGGAACTCATCCTGGACACAAACAGAGATCGTTTGATGATCCGATACACGTTATTGGATGCTCATTCACCTACAAAAATTCGCATCCAACCTTTTTTGGCTTTTAGACCTTATCATAATCTTTCCAAAGCCAACACTCACATCAACAAGAAGTATAAAAAAACTCCAAATGGAGCTGTTTTTCATCTCTATAAAGAGTATGATCCACTTTATCTGCAAGTTTCCAAGAAAATGGAATTTGTACCGGCACCGGATTGGTATTACAATGTCGAATACATTCTGGAGCGGGAACGTGGATATGATTACCAAGAAGATCTATATGTACCAGGCTATTTTGAGTTTGATATTGAAAAAGGAGAATCTGTCATTTTTTCCGCAGGACTGACTGAAGCCGATCCGAAGACACGTCAAAATGCCTTTGAGAAAGAAATAGCGAGAAGAATTCCTAGAAGCAATTTCATTAATTGTCTTAAAAATGCAGCAGGACAATTTATAAGACAACGGGATGGAGACACTCGGGTTATTGCAGGATATCCATGGTTTGGATGGTGGGGCAGAGACACATTTGTGGCTGCACCAGGTCTAACCCTCGCAACAGGAGATTCGAAAACTTTCCTTGAAATCATGGACACAATGTCCCGTGATCTGAAAGGACCTCTTTTTCCTAACGTAGGAAGCGGAGTGACTACCAATATGAATTCAATTGATGCTCCACTATGGTATTTCTGGGCATTGCAACAATACGTAATATATACTAAGGACAGCAAGACAATCAAAGATCGATATCTCGGAAAAATGAAAGGGATTATTGATGGATATATCAATGGGACAGAATTTAACATCCATATTCTGGAAAATGGTCTTGTTTACGGAGGAGAGGATGGAAAAGCCCTTACCTGGATGGATGCCGTGACTCCTGATGGACCGGTCACACAGCGAAATGGGTGCCCTGTAGAAATCCAGGCACTTTGGTATAATGCCCTTTGCTTTTATCATGAATTAACTGGAGATTCAGAAGCAGCAGAATATTCAGAGAAAATAAAAGGTACTTTTGAAAAAGAATTTTGGTCTGATGAACATGGTCACTTAGCTGATTGCATTAATGGTGAAGAAAAAGATTGGTCAATCCGGCCAAATATGATTTTTGCCACTTCTTTACCATATATTATGCTAAGTGAAGACAAATGTGATCAGGTACTTGAAACTTCAAAATCAAAACTTCTTACTACACGTGGGATGCGCTCACTTTCACCAGATGACCCAGCATATAAAGGATATTATTTCGGAGATCAGGTCAGCAGAGACGAAGCATATCATAACGGGACGGTCTGGGTTTGGCCTTTAGGACATTTTGTTGAAGGGTATATAAAGCTTCATGGGAAATCGGGAGCTAATTTTATCCAAAAAATTGTTAAAGGATTTGATGGTGTAATGACCCAATATGGAGTAGGCACAGTGGCAGAGATTTATGATGGAGATCCCCCTCACCGACCCAAAGGGGCTATTTCGCAGGCTTGGAGCGTTTCTGAATTACTTAGAATGATGGATTTGGTCAAGAAGATATAAAAGACTTTTTATGAAGGTGCTAATGTTTGGGTGGGAATTCCCACCACATATTTCAGGAGGTCTGGGGACAGCGTGTTATGGCTTGGTCAAAGGGATGGCTCATCATAACCAAGACATCATATTTGTGGTGCCAAAGCTCTGGGGTGACGAAGAACCACTTGCTGACTTTGTCAATGCAAGTGATGTCACGATTGATTATCGTGAGAAAAGATTTAAAAAGTTTTGGAAAAACCTCACCTATCTGGAAGTGAGCAGTTTCTTGGTACCTTATCTGGGGCCTGATGAATTCAAGAAATACACTGACTACTCCATCCATGACAGGACGGATGTGGATGAAAGTGTATTTTCAAATAAATTTCAGTTCAGCGGTAAATACGGCAAAGACCTGATGATGGAAGTGTCCCGCTATGCGTTGGTTGCTGCTAATATTGCAAAAAACAAAGAGCACGATATCATCCATGCCCATGATTGGCTATCCTTCCCAGCGGGAATTGCAGCAAAAGAAATAAGCGGCAAACCCATGATTGCACATGTTCACGCTACTGAATTTGATCGGTCAGGTGAATCTGTAAACCAAGTGGTTTATGACATCGAAAGAGCCGGTATGGAGGCTGCCGACCATGTGGTCGCAGTAAGCCAATTGACCAAAAACATAATCATTAAAAAATATGGAATACCTGCAGAGAAAGTAACAGTGCTACACAATGCAGTGCTCGATGCAAGTATTATTAAATCCAGCTATCAGAAAAAGGTGCCCGAAAAAATCGTGACTTTCTTAGGAAGAATTACTTTTCAGAAAGGTCCTGAATATTTCGTGGAAGCTGCAAAAAAAGTGATCGAGCGAGACCCTAACGTCCGGTTTGTCATGGCTGGAAGCGGAGATTTACTCAATCGAATGGTTGATCGGGTAGCTGAATTAAGAATGGGAACCAAGTTTCATTTCACAGGATTTCTTAAAGGAGAAGATGTCGACCACATGTATGCTATTTCAGATGTGTATGTGATGCCATCCGTTTCCGAACCATTTGGAATATCCCCTTTGGAAGCTGTAAGGCATAATACGCCTGTTATTATTTCAAAACAATCCGGCGTAGCGGAAGTACTGAACAATGCCATTAAAATCGATTTTTGGGATATTGACTCCATGGCAGATGCAATCTTTGCGCTGCTGCACTATGATGGTATTTCCAGAATGTTCAAAGAGCTGGGAACAGAAGAATTGAAAAAATTAAAATGGGAGCATGTGGCTGAAAAACTTGTCACAGTTTACCGGAAAACATTACACCAGATACCATGAGAACGATATGCTTTTATTTCCAGGTTCATCAGCCTTACCGTCTGAAACCTTATAGATTTTTTGACATAGGAGAGGATCATCACTACTGGGACGATTTCTCCAATCGAAGTATCATGAGAAAGGTGGCGCAGAAATGTTACTTGCCCATGAATGCGCTCCTGCTTGAGCTTATCAATAAGTACAATGGAGCATTTAAAGTTAGTTTTTCGATTTCGGGAACATTTATGGACCAAATGCAGGTGTATGCTCCTGATGTACTGGAAAGTTTCCAGAAATTGGTAGCTACCGGTCATGTAGAACTCATGAGTGAAACTTTTTCCCACTCACTAGCCTCACTTAAAAGCAAGGATGAATTCAAAGACCTGGTGTATAAGCATCAGGCTAAAATCAAAGAGCTTTTTAACGGATATAAACCAAAAGTATTCAGAAACACAGAATTGATTTATTCTGATCAGATAGGTGCATTGGTTGCGGAGATGGGCTACGAAGCGATGCTAACGGAAGGAGCCAAGCATATTCTGGGGTGGAAAAGCCCAAACTATGTTTATGTAAATAGCATTGAACCAAAATTGAAAATTTTGCTGAAAAACTTTCAGCTAAGCGATGACATTGCTTTTAGATTTGGGAATAAGTCATGGAATGATTATCCATTAACCACAGATAAGTTTATCAACTGGATCAATGCTATTCCGAATGAAGAAGAAACTCTCAATCTATTTATGGATTATGAGACATTCGGGGAGCATCAGTGGGCTGAGACTGGGATTTTTGAATTCATGAAACATCTTCCTGAAGAAGTATTTTCGAAAACAAATTTCGGGTTTTCAACTCCTTCTGAAGTGGCTTCGAAAATTGCACCGGTCGGAAAAATACATGTTCCAATTCCTATTTCGTGGGCAGATGAGGAAAGAGACTTAACAGCATGGTTGGGAAATGATCTGCAAGATGAAGCTTTTGACCGACTTTACGACTTGGAGAAACTAGTCAAAACGATTGATGATGAGGAAATTCAGCGGGATTGGAGATACCTACAGACTTCGGATCACTTTTATTACATGTGTACAAAATTCTTTTCTGATGGAGATATTCACTCCTATTTCAGTCCCTATGATTCTCCTTACGATGCATTCATCAATTTCATGAATGTGCTGAGTGACTTCATGATTCGTCTTAAGGAAAAGGATGCACTTTCGCAGCAATAACTCAAGTATTTTTATAAAGCAAAAAGACCGACGATCATCGGTCTTTTTGCTTTATAAATTTCTTTGGATTCAAATATTTTCCTTACAGATTAATAACTCTCTCCCTCATTCGGAAAATCCTTACTCTTTACATCTTTGATGTATTGGCCAAATGCATTCATCATTATTCCTTCCAAATCAGCGTATTGCCGCAAAAACCTTGGCTTGAACTCCTGGGTGATCCCCAGCATATCATGCACCACTAGAACTTGCCCATCTACCCCTCCACCGGCACCAATGCCTATAATTGGAATAGAAACTGACTCAGCTACTTTTTTGGCAAGTTCGGCAGGGATTTTCTCTACGACTATAGCAAAGCAACCCAGTTCTTCCAAAAGCTTCGCATCTTCTAGAAGTTTGTTCGCTTCAGCATCTTCTTTCGCACGAACAGTGTAAGTTCCAAATTTATAAATAGACTGCGGAGTCAGGCCCAAATGCCCCATCACTGGAACTCCTGCACTTAATATTCTGGCAACGGATTCTTTGATTTCAGATCCACCTTCGACTTTCACAGCATGTGCACCGGATTCTTTCATGATACGAATTGTAGATCGCAATGCCTCAGAGCTATTTCCCTGATAGCTTCCAAAAGGAATATCCACCACCACAAAAGATCTGCTCACAGCTCTTACCACTGAAGAAGCGTGATAGATCATTTGATCCAAGGTAATAGGCAAAGTAGTCTCATGGCCAGCCATGACATTTGAAGCTGAATCACCAACCAGGATAATATCAATTCCCGCGGCATCCACGATTTTTGCCATAGAATAATCGTAGGCTGTAAGCATGGAGATTTTCTCACCACGATCTTTCATCTCTTGGAGAATGTGCGTAGTGATTCTTTTTACGTTTGCAGAAGAGTGTACTGACATGATTTTAATGTAGATAAACGAAGTAGTTATCTCCTGAGAAATCTACTTTAATATGTTCATTGAGTGTAGTAGAAAGTTCAAAACCTGTATAATCAGGCCGGATAGGAAATAATCCATGACTGCGGTTAACTAAAACAGCGATTTCCATTTTATAAAGTTCCTCATCCAAAAATGGCTTCATGGCATAGACCAAAGTCTTTCCCGTATTAAGGACATCATCGACTAAAATCAAGGTCTTACCCTGCAAATCTATTTCGTGGGAAAGCCTGACTTCTTCAGTGGCGATGTGAGCCTTATCCAAAATAATTTCTGTTTGCTCGATAGTAAGAGGGGAAATGGCTCTAAGTTCTGTAGCTAGCAGATCTGCTAGAGTTTCCCCCATTCCGGAAATACCTGCAAATACAACGGCTTTTGAATTAAGATTTCTTTCATAAATCTCATATGCCATCCGGGTGATTTTCTTCTTTATCTGTTCGTGGTTGAGTACTTCGCTCATGTTGTTTTTCAAAAATGAAAATTAGGCCAATTCTACTTGGATTCAAAATCAAGCTAGCAGCTTATCTGTAGTCATCTTCTTCATTGAGAATGTTCAAATAACTCTCATAGCGGTAGGGGTGGATATATCCGGCTTCTACTTTTTCGAGCACTACACATCCTGGTTCGTTTACGTGCCTGCAATTATTGTATTTACACTGTCCCAGATATTTCCGCATTTCAGGAAAATAATGAGATAGTTCATTGTCATCTATATCCAAAATCCCAAACTCTTTAATACCCGGAGTATCGATCAAATCACCGCCATTTTCCAAAGCAAAAAGCTCCGCAAAAGTTGTAGTATGAACACCTTTGGATGTAAATCCTGACACTTCTTTGGTATGTTGCGCGGCATCGGGAACCAAGGCATTGAGCAAGGTAGATTTGCCTACTCCTGAGTGACCTGAGATCAAAGTAGATTTCCCTGAAAGCACTGAGTCAAATTTTTCTTTCAAATTCTCCTCCTTTAGCGCAGAAACTTCCATTACTGGATAGCCCAGCGGCTCGTAAATTTCATGGATGTCAAGTATCCAATCTTCCGCGTTGTCCCCTGACAGCAGATCCATCTTATTGACTACCAAAATTGAGGGGATCCGAAAACTCTCTGTACTTACTAAAAATCTGTCAATAAAACCCAAAGAAGTTCTCGGGCTTTTCATGGTGATGACTAGGATTGCCTGATCTAGATTGCTGGCTATGATATGCGAGAAATGCTGCTTTCTGGTTGATTTTCTGATCACGTAGTTGTCCCTAGGAAGAATATCTGAAATTACGGCAGTCTCCTGATTATCTTCCTTAGCTAGTTCCACCCAATCTCCCACAGCTATAGGATTAGTCAGCTTCATGTCATCCTGCTTAAATTTGCCCTTCAGTCTGGAAGCAATGACTTCCCCTTCTGTCTGCACCAGATACCAGCTTCCTGTGGACTTTATCACTCTTCCTTTCATAGGATTATATATTTTTCAGCAGTCATATAGGATATCGTTGGCTATAATCATTCTTGCAAAAGCAATTCTCATTGTCGATAATTAATCAACCCTAGTTAATTGATTTGTTCCGGACTTTATGCTTTTGTAATTAGATCCTCCACTTTTGCTATAATTTTGTCAGCTGCACCACTATTCATTTGTACCCATTTTTTTGCTGAATCAGCACTTTGCTGATAAAATTCAGGTTGCTCAAGTTTTGCAAAAACTGATTTCAAACTTTCCTCATCACTAACTTCAAACCCGCATCCATACTTCTCACTCTCTCCTCCTTCAGGAAATTTTGCAGCCTTTTTTACCTTGCCAAAAATCACCGGAATCCCGAAACCCAAAGGCTCCAAAATATTGTGAAGCCCCTTCCCAAAGGCACCTCCTACGTAGGCTACTTTAGCAAACTGATACAATGAACTTAACATTCCAATATTATCTATAAATATCACCTCAGGAGAAAGATCAGAGTCCCACTGAGAATACCTAGTGGCAGATAAGGACAATTGAGCTGACCAGCGATTCATAGGTTCAGGATTTAAATCGTGCGGCGCTACTATCCATCGATATTCAGGATTCGCATTCATCAAAGGAATCAGTAAATCCATATCTTCCTGCCAGACAGAACCAGCAACAATTGCCTGCCTTGCTCCGATCCATTTAGCGAGTTCAGGAAATTCTTTGAAATTCTTTGCCGTCTCCGATACTCTATCAAATCTGGTGTCACCAGTAAGGTTGGCATCCTGATAGTCAATTGACTTAAGCAATTCCAGTGTGCTTTGATTTTGGGTGAAGATATAGTCGAACTGAAATAATATTTTTCTGAAAAACCCATTTCGTTTAAAATAGATCTGGTCAGGCCTAAAGGCTGCAGAAAAAAGAACCATAGGAATCTCTCTGGATTTAATAGCCTCGATATGATGATACCAAAGATCATATTTGACAAAAAATGCTACATCAGGTTTCAGATTTTTCACAAACTTCTTCGCCAAAGTTTTACTGTCAAGAGGTAAATATGTGATAAAATCCACATTCAGTTGATCCTTCTTGATTGCATTATCGTATCCAGATGGGCTAAAAAAACTTACGGCAATTAATTGGTCAGGACGTACCCGCTTCAACTCAGCTATAACTGGTCTTGCTTGTTCATATTCTCCTAGCGAGGCCACATGAAACCATGCTAATGGACCGACATTCTCAGACCTGAAATCAGTAAGTCTTTGGAATAGATTTTTTCTCCCAGAAGAGAAATGTTTAATTTTGGGGATGAAGAGCCCACCTAAAAGTAAAAGTATTCTGGCTAAAAATATTCCTATTCTGTAAATCCATTTCATTTATCAAAAATAGCCATTTGAGTGGAAATAGTTTTACTCACTCCTAATTCCGTCGGAATACACTGATTGATAAATTTTAAGATTTACTCTAAAAAACACAAACAGAGCCGTGCATTCCCCCTTAAAAATAATTACATTCATAGCCTTTGTCTTTTTTAACCGCATATCAAGTCCAGAGTTAAAGTAATATGATTAGAGTTTTATTTGTTTGTCTTGGTAATATCTGCCGCTCACCTTTAGCAGAAGCTATTTTTATCAAAAAGGTAAAAGAGGCAGGAATGGAGACACAATTTAAAAGTGATAGTGCCGGCACATCGGATTTCCATATTGGAGAATTACCAGATGAGCGGACCATAAAATGTGCGGCTAAATACAACTTGCCGTTAAATCACAGAGGAAGACAAGTTAATCGTACCGATTTTAGGGACTTCGAATACATCCTGGCCATGGATGACCATAATTTACGGAACCTGAATAATTTAAAAGTCAGATATGGCTTTGCCGATAAACAGATCCATTTGATGAGGGATTTTATTGCTGAAACCAAAGGAATGCCTGTTCCTGACCCTTACTATGGCGGGCAAGAAGGTTTTGAGGAAATA
Organism: uncultured Algoriphagus sp.; assembly: GCF_963974835.1. Classification (GTDB taxonomy): domain Bacteria; phylum Bacteroidota; class Bacteroidia; order Cytophagales; family Cyclobacteriaceae; genus Algoriphagus. The sequence goes on from NZ_CAXBET010000001.1 coordinate 173,539, forward strand.
TACCGGATTTTAGATCAGGCACTTGACAGTTTTTTGGCACAGGTAAAAGCGACACATCATCTCTATGCCTGATCAGCAAGAGATCTACAAACGAATACTTGTTGAAAAAATCGGCTCTGAAACTGAGCTAAAATATGCGTCGAAGATCGCTGCAGGGAATCACAATCAGGGCATTCGAGTTGAGACTAATAAGGGTGTATTCTTTCTAAAATTAAACTTCGATCACGAAAAGGATGTACTTCAAAGAGAAGCTGAAGGTCTGGAAGCGCTCCGCAAATCAACCTTTTTAAAAATACCCCAAATTCATGGGTACGGTAGAATCGGAGATTATAATTTTTTATTGACTGAATTTATCCAAGCTGATAGGAATAGCGCTGATTATTGGGAAAATCTAGGATTAGGTCTTGCTCATCTACACCTGACTCATCAGGAGAAATTCGGGCTAAACAACAACAATTACATTGCATCTATACCTCAAAAAAACTGTCCGACTCAAAACTGGACTGAATTCTTTATTGAGCAGCGTCTGGATCCCTTGCTGGGAAAAGCCTATTTTGACAAGCTTATTACTTTGGGATTTTTCAAAAAGTTTCAGGAAATCTATCCTAAGCTTGAATCTATTTTTCCATCTGAAAAACCATCTCTGCTACATGGCGATTTATGGTCAGGAAACATACTAACTACTTCAAATGGCCAGCCATGCCTGATCGATCCAGCAATATATTTTGGCCACAGGGAAATGGATATTGCTTTCAGTCGCTTATTCGGAGGTTTTGATTCCAGATTTTACCAAGCTTATGAATCTATTTTACCACTCGAACCAGGATTTGATAATAGAATATCCATTTATAATCTATATCCCCTTTTAGTGCATTTGATTCTTTTTGGTACGGCCTACCTTCCGGGAATTGAGAGAACAATCACCAAATTCATAAGGTAGGCCGAGACTAAATTACCAATCAGGAAAGATCCAGTTTCTCCTTACCACCACTCTTTACTGCTTTAAAAATCGTATCTATAATCTTCATATCCTTAACTCCCTCTTCACCATTTACCGGGACTTCAGGTTTTTTCCCATCGAAAATTATAGCAGCCATCTCATCCATTTGAACGGTTTGATGAGTCACAATTGGCTCATTTAGCGGGCCTTTGTGCGTCATTCCCTTAATTGGTCCGTAGCCGGTAGAAGGTTGCATTTCCACCCAACCTTTACTTCCATTTAAGTAAAAACGATCCAAATCGTTCATGTAATAGGTAGAAAGACAGGAAGCCGTAGCCCCACTTGGGAAGCCAAACTGAAAGGTAATGGTCTCATCTATTCCTTCTTTGAATTTCTCAGGATTACTTTTTGTCTCTTGCGCAGTGACCCAGATCGGCTCTTCACCCACCATATATCTTGCGCCATTGACTGCATAAATCCCAATATCCATCATAGCACCTCCACCTGAAAGTGCGGGATCTAATCTCCACTGGTTAGGATCACCGATTACAAAACCACACAAGCCTTGAAAAAACCTAATGTCACCCAGCTCCCCGTCTTTGCGCATTCTGATTACTTCCAGCGTATTCGGCTCGAAGTGCATCCTATACCCGATCAACAAGTGTACACCTGCAGCTTTACATGCATCTACCATCGCTTGACCATCAGCTGCGTTGACCGCCATTGGTTTTTCGCAGATGGCATGTTTTCCGGCCTTTGCGACCCGGATCACTTGATCCTTATGTAGCGCATTGGGAGTGATCACATATACCGCATCGATGTCTGGATTATCTTTGATCGCATCAAAGTTTTCGTAGTTGTAGCAGTTTTTCTCAGGAATACCATATTTCTCCTGCCATGCTACAACTTTCGATGGAGTACCGCTGATCACGCCAACCAACTTAACTCTTTTACAAGTCTGAATAGCTTCAGCTACTCTTGTTCCATAACTTCCTAATCCCATGATGGCAACTCGTAAAGTTTTTTCGTCTCGAGTAAATTCAGAAATAGAATCTGCCATAGCGGTAAAGGGATTTAAAGTTGGAACAGTCAAAGCCATAGCGGAAAGGCTGGCTTTTTGTAAAAATACTCTTCTGGTTTTCATAGTTTAGGTCAGGTTTGAGTTTAGATATCCTGAAAATATTGATTTTAAACCAAATACTCTTATTCTGGACAAAGGACTTTGCTAATAACTTTTAATTTCTCCTCCTAACAACCTGAATTGTATTTCTAGTGCTTTGCTCCAGCAACACTTGATATCCGTTGAGTAAACTAGGCATAGCTTCCATGTCAGGATGAAGCACTGTCAATAATTCCAATCCTTCATTATATCTGATTTCAAAGTCCTGATTGAGTTGCTCAAGAAGCTTCTCCAATTTAAACAACTGCGAATCGATTACGATGGAAATGGTTATTGCTGAGGTCTGCAGCATGTTCACACGAAGCTTCAATACCTTCAATTTTTCATAGATCTGATGAATGTGCTTCTCTTCGATAAAAGTAAAATCGGTGACTTTCAAGCTGACCAAAATCTGATCTTTTTTCAAAATAAATGTAGGAATAGAGACCGATTGTGCTGTCGAATGGATTTTGGTCCCAGCTTCATCAGGATTGAGAAATGACTTTACAAAAAGTGGAATTGATGCGTTTGCAAGCGGTTTTATTGTTTTGGGATGAATAACTGAAGCGCCATAAAACGTCATTTGTGCTGCTTGCTGATAATCCAGCTCTTCAAAAAGTGTAGTATCGGCAAACAACTTAGGGTCAGCATTGAGCACACCCGGTACATCTTTCCAGATAGTCACTGAGGCTGCATCAAGACTTGCCGCCAATATCGCTGCAGTAAAATCAGAACCTTCCCTACCCAAAGTAGTTGGCCTTCCTTTAGAATCAGCACCTATAAATCCTTGGGTCAGAACAGGAAATTGATCAAGTTTTGGTTTTAGTTGAGACTGACAATTCAGACGGGTCTTCTCCCAATCTATTTTAGCAAATCTAAAATCGCTATCCGTTCGGATCAGCTCCCGCGCGTCTTGCCAAAGCACAAGTAAATTTTCTAAACAGAGGTACTCCATTACAATTCGCGAAGAAAGGAGTTCTCCAAAGCCTATGATCCGATCATAATACTCATCATAATTTTCTTTTGAAACCTGCTTATTGAATTCATGATGCAGCAGGATAAAATAGTTTTCAATTTTTGGGAATATTACATGATCCTCAGGAAAAAGTTCTTTGCAAATAGCTAAATGATACTCTTTTAATATTGTACTATTCCCTGAATAATCTTTGTCTTCCATTCTAAGCGAGAGCATAGTCTCGAGCTCGTTCGTAGTTTTCCCCATGGCAGAAACTACAATGACACAATTATTTCGCAATCGATTACGAAGAATAATAGCAAGGTTTCTTACAGCAGAGGAATCTTTAACAGAGGCTCCACCAAATTTATGGATTTGAATTTTTCCCATTAAAATTTTTGATTAATTTTCTAAACAATCTAACCACCAATTGAACTATTCCAACATGAAAATTTTACCTTATCAGCCGGATCAAAGTGGACTAGCCTATTCTGTCGGCACCACACTTGACCGATTTATTAAACTTAAACAAAGCGATTTTCCATTTGCATCAGGAGAGCTTTCGCAGCTACTACGAGACATTGCACTTGCCGCTAAGATAGTTAATCGTGAAACTACCCGAGCCGGTCTATCCAATATAGGTGGAGCTTTTGGGCAAGTTAATGTACAAGGCGAAGAACAACAGAAGCTCGATGTCATTGCCAATATCAGATTTATGCGTGCCCTTAGCAAGGGTGGCGAAGTTTGTGCCATAGTTTCCGAAGAGGAGGATTCTGTGATTGATTTACAAAATAGCTCCGGTAAATATGTGGTCGCCATAGATCCATTGGATGGTAGCTCAAATATTGATGTGAATATTAGTATCGGGACTATATTCTCGATATACCGCAGAAAAACTCCCGCGGGTAGCCCCATTCAAAAAGAAGACATTATGCAAGCTGGAACTGAGCAAGTAGCTGCTGGCTATGTGCTATATGGCTCCTCCACCATGCTGGTATATACTACTGGATGCGGAGTTAATGGGTTTACGTACGAACAATCCTTGGGAGAATTTTTCCTTTCACATCCAGCTATACAAGCCCCAAAAAACGGGGAAATCTATTCAGTAAATGAAGGCTCCCAAAAAGAATGGGAAGAGGGAATGAAAGCCTACGTAGATCAATGTAAGGACAGAAGATATTCGGCCAGATACATCGGGTCACTGGTGGCAGATTTTCATAGAAATTTGCTGAAAGGAGGGATTTATCTATATCCAGCTACGAAAAAAAATCCATCTGGGAAACTTCGCTTATTATACGAGGCAAATGCCTTAGCCTTATTAGCAGAACAAGCAGGAGCCATGGCTACTGATGGATTTCAAAGAATTTTAGAAATCCAACCTACTTCTCTTCACCAAAGAACACCACTTTTGATAGGCTCGGCAGATATGGTAAAGGAAGCAGAATCATTCATAAATTTCCCCATAGAAAAGACTTTTTCTTAAGCAGGTCATGTAAATAAAGTATCAGATTAAAAAGATGTACTTTATCTTGCACTTACATTTACTTTGCTATGAAATCGAGCATCATGAAAACACCTCTCATAGAGGGTTGACTTTATAGATACTAGATTCCTTGCAACCGTTGCAATCAATAATTATTACATGAAAAAAAACAAACTATATCTACCTATTGCACTAATTGCTTCAGGTATAGCCTTAGGAACTTCTTGCTCTCCCAAAGAAGAAAAAGTCACAGTTGAACCTATCGATGAGACTTACGCTGTTCAAACAGAACAGATGTTGATCAATGTAGACACCCTTTATACAGAATTTGAAAATCCTTGGGGCATGACTTGGCTATCCGATGGCAGAATGCTTGTCACTGAAAAGAAAGGTGAAATCCTTATTTTCAAAGACGATAAGTTCACTGGTGAGAAAATCCAAGGTCTTCCCGAATTTTGGACAAAAGGGCAATCAGGCCTTTTGGATATAGCAGCTCATCCAAAATTTAGTGAGAACGGCTGGATCTATATTTCTTACGGAAAACAAATGCCAGATAGCACATCTGCTACTACGATCACAAGGTTCAAACTAGAGGGCAATAATGCAGTAAATCAAGAAGAACTCATACAGTCACTTCCAGCTTGGAAAAGTAATGCTCACTACGGAAGTCGAATTGTATTTGACAACGATGGATACCTTTACTATTCTAGCGGAGAGCGTGCTGATACACCTACCAACGCTCAGGATTTGACCAATTCCCACGGGAAAATCCACCGAATCCATGACGATGGAAAAATTCCTACGGACAACCCATTTGTAGATACTGAAGGAGCTGTCGCTTCTATCTGGACTTATGGAAACAGAAATCCTCAAGGTCTTTATTTTGATAAAGAAAATAACAGATTGTATGAAACGGAACATGGTCCTCAGGGCGGTGATGAGTTGAATTTGCTGGAAAAAGGTAAGAATTATGGCTGGCCAGTGATTACTTGGGGCATTGGTTATGACGACAAACCCGTCTCTGACATTCAGGAAAAAGAAGGAATGGAGCAACCCTTGACATATTACGTTCCATCTATTGCCACTGCCGGAATGACCATGGTGACTTCTGATAAATATCCAGCTTGGAAAGGAGATGTATTGATCGGTGCTTTAGTGAAGACGCATATCAACCGGGTAGATATGGACGGTTCATCTGCAGGTCAGCAGGAAATAATGCTACAGGATATCGGGCGTGTTCGTCAGGTATCTCAAAGCCCAGACGGTTATATTTATGCTATTACTGAAGGTACTGGCTTAATGGTGAAGTTGATTCCTATTAGATAAGCAATACTTAAAGAATTAGAAAAGCCTCTTTTGAATCATCAAAGGAGGCTTTTCTTCTTTATAACTGTATAAAAATATCATTAATATTTACCGGAATTCAGATTAAGCAAAAGGAGAACAAAGTAAAAGCAGGACCCATCCTTAAGATCGCGTTGAGATAGTTTCTAATCAGGGATACTTTTTCTTCTAATTAGTCTTAAGCAAAATGAGTTTGTATCACTCTACTGCGCTTCTTGCGATTTCTTCGGATGCTTTGCGGTAACAAAGACTATACAAAGTCCACATCGACATTGAAAGGATATTTCATAAGAAACTGTAGTGCTTCTTCTATTTCCAAGTCTTCAAACAGTACACGATACAAATTCTCAGTGATCGGCGCCCTTAAATCAGCAGTTTCCAAAAATGCCTTGATTATCCTTACCGTATTTATTCCTTCTGCCACTTCCTCCATATCTGCAAGGATTGAATCGAGGGTTTCACCTTTGGCAAGCCTGTAGCCAACAGTAAAATTCCGGGAGTGAATGGAATTACAAGTAGTGACCAAATCACCTATTCCCGCCAAACCCATTACTGATTTAATACTTCCGCCGAGGGCATTACCCAAGTGTATCATTTCTACCATACCGCGGCTTATCAGGAGACCTTTAGCATTTTCTCCCAGCCCAAGTCCGGCGAGAGCTCCAGCAGCTATTGCAATAATATTTTTTAGTACTCCACTTATTTCTACTCCGATAATATCAGAATTACCATATACCTGGAATTTTTCTGATCTCAATAGTGTCTGGCCTTCCAGGATGACTTCATTGTATTTACTTGCAATGACTGTGGCCGCCGGTTGACCCTGCGCCAATTCTTTGGAGAGATTGGGTCCAGCTAAGCATCCTACACGTACGGCTACAGTTTCCTGAAGAATGACCTCACTCATTGTCAGGATTTGACTTCGCTTTATTTTCTTTACTGTTCCGAGCGTCTCTCCGGCATCGAGATTCAGGCACAAACCTTTAGTACCATGAATTATCAGGTGATAAGGAAAAAGAAAAGGCGAGAAAGTTCTTACAACCTCCTGAAAACCAGATGATGATATCATAAAAAAGAGCACATCGCATCTTTTGCAGAGTTCCTTTGGATCATTGGACGCAATTATATTTTCGCTCAGCAATTTGCCTTGGGCAGTATGATTTTCATTGATCTCATCTACTACTTCTTGCTTTCTTGCGTATACCATCACTGGATTTTTGGCTGCGAGGATATTGGCGATTGCTGCACCAAAACTTCCCACTCCGATTACGCCGATGTATTTTGGTTTAGAAGAGTTTTTCGAGTCCATAACCTGTTAACCTGTTGTGATAAAAATAAAGCAGACTCATATCATCCGTTCCTATACTGCCATTCTTGTCCTGAAGAATCGGTCTTTTGGAATGGTACATCCCTACGTTTTCTATCCCTCTCTTAATGATTTCATCCATTGGTCGAGAAAGATGAGGTGCTGTATTGATTAGTTTTTGAGACTTCAAATCAATAATTCTATTCAAAACAAGCTGGCAACTAGCTTTGAATTCCTCGTAATTAATAGAAATATCTTCCTCCGGTAACCTCAGCAAATCAAATAAATCCAGTTTGCGATTTTGCTTCTTGATGAGTTCAAAGGCTACAAAGGCTACCAAATGCGAATTAAATACACGATTTATTTTGTGAAATTCTTCAACGATCCTCTTTCCGAGCATATTGGTGTATTCTTCCTCCCGCTGATTGTCTACAGAAACTTTTCCATCGGAAATAAAATAATCTCTCGTGTCAATCACACGGCCATGTTTATCCAAACTCTGACCATCAACATCCACATAGTTACCCAGCACATCCATAGCTTTGCCCACTGACACGGAAATATCGGAGCCTTTGGTAAAGAACTTAATCAGAAATCTGGAGATTTTGTAGGAATTCGAGAACTCGTCATTCTCCTGATAATATCGCTCCTGCCCTGTAATACTCAAATGATCACGTATTAAGCTGGGTGCTTCCAGCACAAAATGATAATTGATCGTCACGGGAACTATAAAAACCTTTCCAGAAATATCATTCAATCCACTTTCAAAATTTGCCCTCTGAGCTTCGATAGCGGTACTGAGGAGCCCAAGTTTGAGCTTTGATTCAATCATTCCACTTCGGGATCTTGTACCTCCCGGAAAAAATAAGGAGTGACAACCAAACTGGATAGCTTCCTTAGAATAAGTCTTCAGCGTCTCCAGATACATAAGGTTTTTCTTCCTTCTATCCACTTTGTACGCTCCAAGAGAATTCATGAAATAGGCAAAAATCGAAATATTAAATAGGTTTAGACCTGCTCCGTAAATAAAAGGTGGCAATCCCAAAACTGAAATAACCCATCCAATCAAAATACTATCCAGGTTGCTAAAATGTGTAGGCACCATTATCACCGTTCCTTTAGTAGCAAGGTCCCTTAATTGATCAGTTTCACCCGTGATCTGTATCTTATCCTGAAGGGTGTACTGATTGCTAAATATCGATTTGAAGCCTTTCACACGGGCAGCATTCAGTAGCCGCGAAAAGCCATATGTAACTACGGAACGTGTAAATTTGTAGTGTGTGGTTTTGAAATTACTTGCAATCTCCTCGGCATAGCGGGAGGTGATGCTATTGAGAACAGACTTATACTCCTGAAATCTTTTAACCTTACTTCTCGCCGTCTCCGTGCTGATCTGGACTAATGAGGATTTTACGCCGCTCCAAAATGAGCCATCATCATCAGGATCTACTACCCATGGATTTTGTTTGATTCTGAGCTTCTCACGGTATAGGGTGGTTTCAAGTTCTTCCTTAAGGATTTCCGAATTGTTACCAGTGAGCTTAAGAATTCGTTCTTCTGACAGATCAGCCACCTTTTTCACAAACTCTTTACGCTCTCTAGCCAGTTTCACCACCGGCCATTCGTCTTTGCTGGGGTGAATCGGCTCGTACTTATGTTTGATGTATTTCTCCTCCAAGTGGCTGGTTTTAATTAAAAATCAAGTCAAAGATAGTGAAAAGCGCTTTCTTCTTTGAATGATCAGCGTGAAGAAAAGTATCATCTTCGGGACTTTGATTTCAGCAAAACAGCTACCACTGCTGATGTAGCAACACCCATAATTAATGCTCCTACCGCAGATTGAAGCATGTAGCTTTTTATATTGAAGTACGATTCTGCTTCTTCTTGGGTCATTTCGCCTTTATATACAGTGTATTTAATCACATTGGGGAAGTACTCAGGAGTGATAAATTCGCTGGTGATGTATTGTGACAGTGGGCTCAAAATCGCTACAATAAGAGTCATCACTAATCCAGCCATAAATCCCTGATAGTAGCTCATCACACCATGGTAGAAATTCCTTCGCTTATCAAGCAAAGCAAAAATGTAAATCGCAATGGCAGGAATCGCAACAAAATTGGTGAAGGTGGGATGATCTCCTATTTTTTCTTCGTGATAACCTAGAGACTTTTCTAAAACCATCCATGCGAGCATCATAAATACAAAGATCGCCGCCCACTTTATTTCAATCTTAATATTTTTCATGGCCGTAGTGATTTCGAGTTCAAATACGTTTATACAAAATACATAATTTATTAAAATCAATATCATTTTCAATGGATTGGTAGTCCTAGCCAATCAAAACCTTGCCCATGAGCGAAAGGGTATTATTTTTACGGCATCAAAGACAGGATGAAATTAGACCTTAAACAAATACAAGTACCAATAGAGAACGAAATGGCTCAGTTTGAGCTGAAGTTTCGGGCTTCTATGAAAAGTAAGGTCAAGCTTCTCGACCACATAACAAATTACATTGTCAAGCGCAAAGGCAAACAGATGCGTCCCATGTTTGTTTTTTTGACCGCAGGAGTTTGTGGAGGAATAAACGACTCCACTCATAGAGGGGCAGCGCTGATAGAACTACTACATACTGCAACTTTGGTGCATGACGATGTGGTAGATGATGCAAATTACCGTCGTGGATTTTTCTCGGTAAATGCACTTTGGAAAAACAAAATCTCTGTTCTGGTCGGTGATTACTTACTTTCCCGAGGCTTGCTTTTGAGTGTAGAAAACAATGATTTCAAACTACTGAAAATTGTTTCCAATGCCGTAAAAGAAATGTCTGAAGGTGAGTTGCTCCAAATCGCCAAAGCCAGAAAACTCGATATCACCGAGGAAGTTTATTACGAAATCATCCGTCAGAAGACTGCTAGTCTCTTGGCTTCCTGCTGTGCAGTCGGTGCTTCAAGTACCGATAGTAGTGATGAGACTATTTCGAAAATGAGAATTTTCGGCGAAAAAGTTGGGATGGCTTTTCAGATCAAAGACGATCTTTTTGATTACGGCGAAGATGAAATCGGCAAGCCAGTTGGAATTGACATAAAAGAAAAGAAGATGACGCTGCCTCTTATTTTTGCTTTGCAAAAGGCGGACTGGCTGGAAAAAAAGAAAATTATCAACTTAATCCGTAATCGGAGTGAAGATAAGAAAGCGGTAAATCAGGTAATCGATTTCGTGAAGAAAAGCGGTGGACTGGAATACGCCAAAACCATCATGGACAGGTTTTACCAGGAAGCATTAGATATTCTAAAAACCTTTCCTGAATCGGAATATAAAAGCTCACTTGAGGGGCTGGTAAGTTATACTATTGAAAGGAAGAAATAGAGGGTAAGCAGGAAGTCGGAAGACAGAGGACCGAAGCGGAATAATTACTTTTTTGGCATTAACACTCGCAGTATGTTGAAGGTTTTCTTATAAAGAGGCTCTTGATAGTATCGAATGATACTATCAAGAGCCTCTTTTTATGTTTCCAATAGTTTAGAGTTGCTCCAAGTATTCCTTGAATTTTTCAAAATCATTCTCCAAAGCCTCCACTTTCTTCTCTCCATCCATAAAAGCAGCTAATCTCTCTGGAAGCTCAAGCTTCAAGTTCAATGCTTTTTCTACAGTTTCCCTGAATTTACCCGGGTGAGCCGTTTCCAAAAACACACCTTGGAAATCATCATTTTCAGCCATAAAATCCTTTAAGCCTTTATACCCAACAGCTCCATGAGGATCAAGCGTATAGCCAGACTTTTTTACTTCCTTCATCACTTCAACTGTTTCGGAATCGGTATAAAAATATCCCTTTACATTTTCCTTTAGCACCTGCTCATCATTCCCATAAAGAGCCAGCAAACGAGGGAAATTATTTGGATTACCTACATCCATACTATTACTGATTGTTGCTATCGAAGGCATCGCTAGGAAATCAGCTCCGTTCAAATAGTCCGGAACTACCTTATTCACATTCGTCGCAGCTACAAATTGATCTATAGGCAAGCCCATTCTTTGGGCTAATATTCCAGCAGCTATATTTCCAAAATTCCCAGAAGGAACAGCAAAAGCTACTTTTTTACCATTTTGCGGAAGTCTAGAAAAAGCATAGAAATAATACAGACATTGTGGAATCCAACGAGCAACGTTGATAGAATTTGCAGAAGTAAGCAATAACTTTTCATTCAACTCTGCATCCAAAAAAGCTTGCTTCACCATCTTCTGGCAATCGTCAAATACCCCATCAACTTCCAGCGCAGTGATGTTCTGCCCTAGCGTAGTAAACTGCTTTTCCTGAAGCTCACTTACTTTTCCTTTTGGAAAAAGGATAATCACATCCACACCATCCACACCCAAGAACCCATTGGCAACAGCACTCCCAGTATCACCTGAAGTCGCTACCAGCAACCGGACTTTCCGATCAGATTTTTCCATTAGCATGCTCATTAATTTGGAACAGAAACGAGCTCCAAAATCTTTGAATGCTAATGTAGGACCATGAAAAAGCTCCAAGCTGTAGATATCTTCTTCCACTTTCACCAGTGGTGCATCGAAAGTCAGAGTATGATCTACCAATTCTTTGATCTGCTCCTGACTTAAAGCCGAAGAAAACAACGCTCCTATGACCTTGTATCCGATTTCCTGAAAAGTCATCTCTGGAAACTTTTGCAAAAGTTCTTTTGATAAAACAGGAATTTCCGTTGGCATATATAAACCTTGATCTGGCGCCAATCCTTTGATCACCGCTTCAGCTAGATTTACCTGATGTGCAGAATTATTTGTGCTATAAAACTTCATGCTCTTATTTTTCTTCGATAACGTAGGCGCCTCTTGTGTTAATTTCTGAGAAATACACATCCACATCCAACCCAATTTTTGAAAATATTTCTTTACCTGCTGCACCTACTGCTTCAGCAATTTCTTTCCCCAGAGAAAGGGCGAAAAGTGTAGGACCAGACCCTGAGATACCCATTCCTAAAGCACCGGCAGCCTTCAAGGCTTCTCTTACTTCATAAAACCCAGGAAGCAAAACCGCTCGATAAGGTTCTGCGATCACATCCCGAAGAGATCTGGAAATCAATTGAAAATCACTTTCATACAAGCCTGCTATTAGCCCAGCCACATTTCCAGACTGTATTGTTGCATGCTTCATAGGAATTTGATCTCTCAGCACAGATCTGGAATCCGCAGTTTTCAGCTCATAATGTGGATGCAACAAGGTGCAATAAAGACCATTAGGTACCGGAAGTTTGATCACATCCAGCGGATGGTAATCTCTGACCAACACAAAGCCTCCCAATAAACTTGGGGCAACATTATCTGCGTGCCCAGCTCCACAAGCCACTTTCTCCGCTGCTATCGCAAAAGGCAATAAATCTTTCTTCTCAAAAGGATCGCCCAAAAGCCTGTTGGCAGCTGCTAATGCAGCAACAGCACTTGCCGCACTTGACCCCATTCCTGATCCCAAAGGCAACCCTTTGGCCAAGTATATATTCATCCCAACTTTGGAATCCAATTCATCCAACATGGCTTGAATAGCCACAGCACAGGTGTTTTTCTCGGCTTCAAGAGGGAGCTTCCCGCCGTCTCCATCAATAGAAACAACAACTAGCCCTGGCTCATCCTTCAGAACCAGCTCCACAGTATCGCCCATCGCATCAATCGCGAATCCAAGGATGTCAAATCCACAGGAAACATTTGCGACAGTCGCTGGGGCAAAAGCTTTAACAGAGCGCATTATTCTCTAGTGTAGTTACCTATACGAATCACATCTGCAAATACACCCGCAGCAGTGACATCTGCACCTGCACCCGGACCTCTGATGATCATTGGTCTATCATGATATCTATCTGTAGTCAATAGAATCATATTATCGCTTCCTCCAAGTCCACTAAATGGATGTGAAAGTGGAAGCGAATTCAATCCAACTTTGGCTTTACCATTCTCCAAAGTGGCCATAAAGCGAAGTTTTTCACCTTTTGCTTCAGCCGTTTTTAGCATTTCCGCAAAGTCTTTATCATGTGTTTTCAACACTTCAAAAAACTCTGGAACAGTACCTAAATTCTGACAATCTTCAGGCACCATGCTTTGAATGTCGATAGAGTCAAACTCCAGATTTTGCTCTGCTTCACGACCTAAAATCAAGATCTTACGAGCCACATCCATTCCACTCAGATCATCCCTAGGATCAGGCTCAGTAAAGCCTAATTCTTTAGCTTTCTTCACTACTTCTGAGAAAGGATCACCTTTTTCTAATTCGGAGAAAATATAATTCATAGACCCAGAGAGCACCGCTTCAATGCGAATCACTTTATCTCCACTCAGCATCAAATCTTGTAGCGTATTGATGACAGGAAGTCCTGCTGCCACGTTGGTTTCATACAGGAATTTCACCCCGCGTTTTTTAGCAATTCTTTTCAGGTTTTTATACTGCTCCATGGAGCCAGAATTGGCCTTTTTGTTAGGCGTGACAATAGCAACTTTTGCTTCTAAAACCTGAGAATAAAGCTCTGCCACATCTTGGCTTGCGGTACAATCCACAAATACAGAATTGGAGAAGTTCATCTCTTCCATAGTTCTGATGAACTTGCTTAAATCAGTTTTCTCATCAGAATCACTCAATTCATATGGATTAGAAAGATCGAACCCGTCCTCATGGAAAGCCATATACCGACTGTTCGCAAGACCGTGGATCTGAATATCCAATTCATTATCTCCTCGAAGCTTTTGTTGTTGGGTAGTAATCATCTTGATCAAAGCCTGACCGATCAGTCCTGTCCCAACTAAAAACACGTGCAGCACTTTATTCTCAGAAAGGAAAAATGCCTCGTGCAGCGCGTTCAGCGCCTTTTGCAAATCAGGCTGAGGAATCACTGCAGAAATATTCAACTCGGAACTTCCCTGCGCAATTGCACCTACGTTAATGTTATTTCTACCCAAAGCCCGGAACATGCGTCCCGACGCACCTGGGTTATGCTTCATATTTTCGCCAACAACGGCTACAGTCGCCAAGTCATGTAGCAGTATAACCTCATCCATTTCTCCGGATTTGATTTCATAGAAAAACTCTTTTTCAACCGCCTCCTTCGCTAAATATGATTCTTGAGTCTTGATCGCCAAACAGATACTATGCTCAGATGAAGCCTGTGAGATCAGCAAAATATTCACTCTTGCTTCTGCCAAAGCTTTGAAGACCCGACTAGTCCCAACCGCAGAATCCAGCATTCCAGCACCTTGCACAGTCACGATTGATACATTTGGAATAGAGCTAATCCCTTTGATCAATGCTCCAGGGCTGACCTCCCCGTTGATCAGCGTACCTGGATTTTCAGGCTCAAAAGTGTTTTTAATATAAATAGGGATGCTATTTCGCATCGCTGGCTGCATGGTCGCCGGGAAAATAACCTTGGCACCAAAATGCGAAAGCTCCATCGCCTCATTATAACTCAGCTGAGGAATAGTAAACGCAGTATAGACCAACTTAGGATCTGAAGTCAACACTCCCGAAACATCTGTCCAGATTTCAAGACAATCAGCATTCAAAGCTGCGGCAAAAATAGCTGCTGTATAATCTGAGCCTGATCTACCCAGCGTTGTAGTTTCACCTTTTTCTGTTGAGGCGATGAAACCAGTTATGACTTTGATTCCATCATGCTTCGCAAAATAGTTTTTGATCGCAGCATTGGTGATATCAAAATCAACTTTTGCCTGACCAAATCGATCATTGGTCCGGATAACTTCTCTAGCATCGAGAAACTGTGTTTTCAGACCATGTCCCTGCATTGATTCCGCAAGGATAAAAGCAGCCAGCCTTTCTCCAAAACTCGCCACATAATCAAGTGTGCGCGCAGAATTTTCCTTGATAAGATAAATACCATGAAAAAGATCTTCCAGTTCTTTAAACCGTACTTTCACAAAAGTCATGACCGTAGACTGGCTCTGTACAGAGATCAGCTGACGCACGATGGTCAGATGCTTTTCTTCCAAAGATTGTAGGACTTCGCGATATGCCTCATCTCCTTCTCTAGCCAATTGGGCTATCTTCAATAAGCTTTCCGTAACTCCTCCAAAAGCAGAAAAAACAATGGCTGTTTCATGTTCTTTGAGCGTTTCCTTAATGATGGAAAAAACTCGCTGTATATTTTCTGGGTTCGCTACGGATGAGCCACCGAACTTGATGATTTTCATGTGTTATAAGTTGATAGTATTGATCACATGGAATCTCGCATATGTAATCACCATACCTTTCCCGCACGAAGTTCGGTACAAGTGGTGTGAACCTACGGCTATGCTCGATTTCATAAAATTTTACTGAGAATTAATTACTGGGAAATTAAAATAGACCTATATAAGGCCTCGGGGGCGGGTACTTTATAAATTTTGACGGGATTAACCCGTAATCATGGTACCAATCCATGTCGTCATAGAAAAAGTGGTGCAGGCTCTCGCATCCATAGCTGGAAGTAGATCAAGGTCTAAAGAGATTTTTTCTGCAAATACCATAACTGGACAATTGACAGGACAATCTTACTGCCAAAATTTTTATTACCCAAACAATCCATTGGAGATTTTCAAAAAAAACTGAATGACTATTAGAAATAATATAAGAATTTCCCCAAAAACAGAAAATATAAAATAATCGCCTTTATACTACCTATATAACAAAATTGAATTTGGAATCAAATTTCTTAAATTGAATGAGCAATAAATCCCTGCCTTTATGAAAGCTTTAAAAACCCTATCGTTTGGATTAATATTCCTGTTATTTGTAAGCTGTGGCAGTACAAAACCAATCAATCCTCTCAATCTTTTGACCGGGAACACCTGGGCACTCTCTTCTCTAATGGGACAAAGTCTGGATTTAAATCAGTTTAGTGGGGGACTTCCCTCTTTAAATTTTCTTGATGATAGTAAACTTGCTGGATTTTCTGGATGTAATAATTTCTCCGGAAACTTTATGCTGGAAGGCAATGGACTGCTAATTGATCCTGGTGCGATGACAAAAAAAATGTGCCCCGGAAGCGGAGAAAAAGAGTTTATTTCAGCAATGAACAAGGTAAAAGATCTGAAAATAAGCAAAGACAAACTCATCCTGCTCGACGGATCAACGGAGTTGATGAGTTTTGTCCCAAAGAAAGAATAATAGATTATTAGTCCAATTCGCTGATCAAAATTGATTTCCCCCGGAATTCGACCTGATCATTTTTTTTCTTACCTATCAAAATTTCACCAAGTGGTGAATTTTTACTTAGTAGAAACAACTTCTTACCATCCACAACCAATTGTCCGAGGCTGACAGAAATCAAATAAGTATCTGTTCCAACCTGGACCAGGCTTCCTTCCTGGACGGTTGCTGATGCCTCTTTAATGGCCTGGAATCTGCATAATTCATCAAATTCATAATTAGCCTGCTTGAGCTGATTCTCTACAGTCATGAGGTCTCGGGACATAGTCTCTCGGCCTGTTTCGAATTTATCTCCAGCGCTACTTTTGGTATCTTCCAAAATCCCATCATTGATCGCCTTGCGCTCAGTTTTCAATAGGTTGATTTTCTCCTTAACCTGCGCGATGGCAGTTTGGTAAATTTTTTCTTTAAACGTATTCATAAAATATCAAGAGCAGCCGTCTTTCCGGCGAGTATCGATGATGTAAACTATTTTCCAGCCGGCGGCCATTTTAACTAATTGAAAAGAATTCACGCCACAATGGCTGAATTTGTCATTGAAATAAAATTCATAGGGAGTCCATGCTGTCGCCATTGGACCATCTATATTGATTTGGTAGTCGGTAATCCTTTCATCTAACTTTGCCTCCAAAGGCAGACTACTGATCCCCTTCACAAAGTCTGCCACAGATCCAGCCTTTACTACACCCGTTTCTCCGGTGGTTTCTATGGTCTGCATGATTGCATTTTCGGAAAAAACCGCCCCAATCTGGTCCGCATTTTTAGCACGCATCGCATCAAAAAGACTTTCAATTACAGCTTTCACAGCTGCCTCTTCAGACTGGGAATAAGCTGGAAGGACAACCATAACTACGAGCAATGTGATTAAAAGATATTTCATACCTATTAACTTAAATTAAACTTCACCATAAAGCTTAAATGTCATATTTCTCAATGCATGCGTATTGACTGCGTAATGCATAGCTTCCGCAATTTCATCTGCACGGACCCACTTACTAAAATCAGCGTCGGGCATAGACTCTCGATTAGGAGGAGTGTCAATTATACTTGGAACAAAAACATGCGATCTAATCGGCGTGTTTTTCGTTTCCTCGCCAACTATTTCCGCAAGGGTAATCACTAATTTCTTACTCAAGGAATAAGCCAAAGTGCTGCCCGCATCCTCCAGCTGTAGGGCAGGTCTTGCTCCTACAAAAAGAAATGTGCCTTTATCCTGCTTCTTCATATGTGGTAAAAAGCCTTTTACTAAGTGAAAAGCAGAGAAAAAATTAAGAATAAACATCTTCTCCAAATCCGAATGACTTGTATCCGATATTCCACCCATCGCAAATCCACCTACCAGAAACGCCAATGCATCTACTTCACCGTATTGCAGGTAATACTCTTTAATAAATCCCGCAACAGATTTTTCATCAGTTACATCCACTTCATACCAGTCATCAGCTTCTTCTACCTCGTGATTTTTGCCTGGATGCAATAGTGCTATAATGTGATACCCTTCACGCTTGAACTTCTCGACTACTGCCGAACCTAAATTTCCTCCTGCTCCTGTGATAATGATATTTCTGCTCATACTACTCCAAAATTCTTTCTGATATTTGTTAAAATTAGGCTTAATTTTTCAAAAAGGCATGAATCAACTTAAAAGCATTATCAAGAATCAGGAAAACAAACGCAGGAGAAACTTCCTGTTAAAGTTGATTTTACTCCTCATTTTGATTGTAGGTTTTGAGTCAAATTCGCTGTTGACACCTTTCTTCGAGCGCTATGTACTTTTAGCGAATATGGTCCGTGCATTAATTTTTCTTATCAGTGGTAATCTAATTATCTCGCTGGCAAGAATTATCACTCTTCAATTTTACTTAAAGAGGACTGAGGAATCTAAAGTGCAACCCAATTTTGTGATCGGCATTGATAGACTTTCATCCTTATTAAATGTGATGGTCATTTTGGTGACATTGATGCTGCTTTTCGGAGTCGAACCATTGAAATTTCTCACCAGTATTACAATTGTTGCAGCAGCTATTGCATTACTTACCAAGGATTACATCACGAATATTGTGAATGGGCTGATCATGATGTTTTCAGATCAGTTAGAAATCGGAGATAAAATCCTGATTGGGAAAAATATTGGGTTTATACGAGATATCACGCTTATTAATATGGTGCTGAAGAGTGAAACTGGAGAAATTATTATCGTCCCAAATACACTTGCTTTGACCTCTGAGGTGGTTAATTATTCCAAGAACAACGCGCATCAAGTAATATTCGATTCTGAAATACCTTTCTTTTCCAAAGTGCAATTGAATGACCTAGAGCAGAAGCTCAATAAAGTCTTGGCCCCATTTTCAGACCTGGTTTTTGTGGAAGGAACACAACTCAATGTGATCGAGCGAAAAACTGAAAGCATGATCATCCGCTATCAATTTCCCATCAAGTCTGGTCTAAAGGCAACAGAAATCAGCGTAAAAAAAGCAATCAACCAAGAACTTATCAACTGGTCATATGAAAACCGAAAAGCCTAATTACTTCGATCTCGTATATCAAGTAGTTCGTTTGATTCCGAGCGGAAGAGTAACCAATTATGGTGCAATCGCACATTATTTGGGTATAAAAAGCGGTGCCAGAATGGTAGGCTATGCAATGAATGCTGCAAACACTATGGCAGACGTTCCTGCTCACCGGGTAGTCAATAGTCAGGGATTATTAACTGGAAAAGGACATTTTTCTACTCCAAATGAAATGCAGGAATTGCTGGAAAAAGAAGGAGTCAAAGTAGTAAAAGACAAAGTCCAGAATTTTGACAAGGTGTTTTGGAATCCGGATGTGGAGTTGGCCTTATGATCTTTTAATCCGCAACAAATACAACCCAGCATACATAATCAGACCATTTAGGATCAGCGCTTCGAAACCGAATTTGTAACCCCAGAATAATTTCTCAGAGTTGGATGCGATCGCAAAAGTCAAAACAGGAGCAAAAACAGCTAGGTAAGGCACAAATTTATCTTTCACTTTCCACTTGGTAAAAAGCCCAAAGGAATACAAACCAAGCAAAGGCCCATATGTATATCCCGCGATTACAAAGACAGAATTAATTACACTCTGATTATTGAGCCAGTGAAAAGCCATAATCACTAAGAACATCACAAAGGTGAAGGCAATGTGAACTTTCTTACGGACAGAAATTCGCTTTTCTGCTGGATACCTTTTTTCGATTTCTAGAAAATCTATGCAAAAAGACGTTGTCAATGCAGTCAGCGTAGAATCCGCACTGGAATAAGCTGCAGCTGTGATTCCTAGGACAAAGATTATCCCGGCAAAAGGAGAAAAATATTCTGTAGCAAGTAGCGGGAACAGCTCATCAGTTTTGGCAGGAATCTGAACTCCCTGAGTCTCCGCATACAGAAAAAGTAAAACACCTAGCGCTAAGAAAAGCAAGTTGACAAACACTAGAATCGTGGTAAACCAGAACATGTTTTTCTGTGCTTCCCCTATGTTTTTACAGGTCAAATTCTTTTGCATCATATCCTGATCCAGACCTGTCATCACTATGGTTATAAATGCACCAGAGATAAATTGCTTAAAGAAATTGGTACCAGCTTTCCAGTCCCAGTTAAATATTTTGGATCGCGGATCATTAGAAACAGCTTTGAAATAATCACTAACCCCTTCGAAGTTCAACTCATTTCCTACCATAATTACACAGACTACCACTGCAGCAAGCATGAAAAATGTCTGAAGCGTATCTGTCCAAACGACTGTTTTAATCCCACCACGATGGGTATAAAGCCAGATCAAACCGACTGTAATCAATACCGAAACCCAAAAAGGAATACCTAAAGAATCGAAAAGGATCAGTTGGAGGACGCTAGCCACCAGAAAAACCCTAATGGATGACCCCAAAGTTCTGGAAAGAATAAAGAAAAAAGCTCCAGTTTTATAAGACCAAAATCCAAACCGATCGTCCAAATAAGAATAGATAGAAACAAGATTCAATCTGTAATAAAGAGGAAGCAGCACCTTGGCAATGGTGAAATATCCCAGCGTATATCCTAAAACAACTTGGAAGTAAAAGAAGTTAGTATTGCCGACTTCTCCGGGAACAGAAATGAAAGTAACTCCTGAAAGAGATGCTCCTATCATCCCAAAAGCAACCAAAAACCAAGGCGATTGACGATCTCCAGTGAAGAAGGTATCGGCAGAAATTTTGCGGGAAGTGAAGTAGGAAATGAGATATAGCAGTAAAAAATAGCAACAGATTACCAGTAGGACTAGTTGGGAATTCATAAATCGTATTGAAGTGGGTTCGCTAAGTTGTTCAATATTCTTAATTTTGCAAAATGAATCATTCAAACGACCCACTTCCATATATCGAGGAATCAGAAGTTCTGGTGGAGGATTTGATAGATATTGAATCCAATGACTTGATTGTGTACAATGACGAATTTAACACATTCGATCATGTGATTAAGGTATTGATGAGAGTCTGCAAGCACAGTATGGAGCAAGCAGAACAATGCACAATCACTATTCACTACAGAGGAAAATGTGCGGTAAAAAAAGGCAGCATTACTGAGCTAAAACCTATGTGCGAAGCTATATTAGATGCCGGAATCCAAGCCGCAATCGTTTAAATCTACCCAGAATTGAATTTTCCTTCCAAACTAATAGAAGATGCTGTCACCGAGATTTCCCGACTTCCGGGTATCGGCAAGAAAACAGCCCTTCGACTGGCACTTCACCTTCTCAAGCAGCACGAAGCCAATACCGAGGCTTTGGCGTTGGCGATCACCCGCATGCGTACTGAGATTCAGTATTGCAAAACCTGCCATAACATCTCCGATGCAGAAGAATGCAGTATATGCATGAGCCACCGCCGTGATGGATCCATTCTTTGTGTGGTCGAGGATATCCGCGATGTACTTGCTATAGAGAATACGAATCAGTTTCAGGGGAAATATCATGTGCTCGGCGGAGTAATTTCGCCCATACAAGGTATAGGCCCGGAAGAACTAAAAATAGAATCTTTGCTTGCGAGAGTAGAAGCAGCTGCGCAAACTGAACCAATCAAAGAAGTGATTTTAGCTCTGAGCGCAACCATGGAAGGAGATACAACTTCTTTTTACCTTGCAAAAAAGCTGAAGGAAAAAGGCATTCAGGTAAGTTCCATAGCACGGGGAATACCTGTAGGGGGAGAGTTAGAATTCACTGATGAAGTGACGCTTGGCCGAAGTATCATGACCCGAATTAATTACGCTACCGAGTAAAATTTCCTTTGCACAGGAAAAACCTAGGTATATATTTGCAAACCCAAAAGGGGGATTAGCTTCGGCCGCTCTACCAAGCGTCCCGACAAAGGTCGGGAAGGTTTTTGGTTCGAATTATTAAAATAAATGGGGGATTAGCTCAGC
Source organism: uncultured Algoriphagus sp. (assembly GCF_963974835.1). Taxonomy (GTDB): domain Bacteria; phylum Bacteroidota; class Bacteroidia; order Cytophagales; family Cyclobacteriaceae; genus Algoriphagus. Next base: position 195,339 of record NZ_CAXBET010000001.1, read on the forward strand.
TGGCTAGAGCGCTACACTGGCAGTGTAGAGGTCATCGGTTCGACTCCGTTATCCTCCACTTCAAAAGCTTCGCAGAAATGTGAGGCTTTTTTGTTTTTATATCCACTAGCCCCTCTGATTAGAGCGTCCCGAAAGCGTTCGGGAAGGTCATCGGTTCTCCCGATAGCTATAGGGATCGTTATCCTCCACTTCTAAAAGCTTCGCAGAAATGTGAAGCTTTTTGTGTTTTCACCTTTATTCGGCCGGCCATTTTGTAGCGACCCCTTAAATAACTCCGTATATGCTATACTTTAAAAACCTGTATAAATTTAATGGCAATGCGCAACCTGTTGATTCTATTCTTGTCCGTCTCAATTTTGTTTTCATGCGATAATAAAAATGATTGTGAGGGATTTGATGTAGGCAAAGAGTTTGAAATAGGCATCAATGAAACGTTGCGAAACTGTCCAAAAAACATTTCCATTACACTTATTGATATTCAAGACTCTCGTTGCCCAGATGGAGCACAATGCATATGGGCAGGAATGATTGTCGTAGAAGCCGCTGTCACTATTGATGGAAAGGATCTTGATTTGCAATTGAGCAACAATGAAAATGCAAGTGGATTCCCTGATGAGTTTTCTACATCCGAGTATACCGTAAAATTAATCGACGCCATTCCTTATCCAGATATTAACAATCCTTCCAAGCCTGAGGATAAACGAGCCATTTTAATCGTTACAAAAAGATCTACTTAAGATTGTTTAAATTCGCATGATCTTATTCCTAATTGGAAATCAACATGCGAAGTCAAATTTTTATCTTTCTACTTTTTCTCGCCAGTCTCAGTTCTTGCTCCTGCAATCCTGAGAATATTGCGAAGTTTGCATTTAAAGGTATGGAAGCGATGATGGGTGAGGGATTTATGCCATCTGAAGAAATCCGAATGCTTGGCAAATTCCAAGGAATGAATGTTAATCTCAGCAAATCGACTTCAAATGACTCCACTGTTTCGACCATTTATCTAAAATTAGAAAACGGTGATCCCCTCATTTTAGGAAATCAGCCTGAAGTATTGGCTAGAAAATGTGCTGAACTTTATCTAAGAGATTTTGAAAAAGCTGAAGATTATCAACAAATTACAGTACAGTTTCTTCAAACAGACCCCTCAAATCCTGAGAACGTTGCCATGCAGGAGTACCTATTTGACACGAAAGATTTTTAACTAAACCTATTTATTCATGGAATTACCTCACGAATACAAAAAACCACCTACCTCGCTGGGAGAGTGGGTTATTGCAGTTCTTGTAAAGCGTCTACCTCTGATCGGCCTAATCATGCTTATTGTATGGGCGACAGACAAAAATACCGACCCAGAAAAAGCGACTTGGGCCAAGGCTGAACTGATAGTGAAGCTCATTATTTTCGCTTCAATAATAATTTTTATAGCTGTTATTGGCTTTGGTGTATTTGCCAACTTTGCCGAAGACGTGAACTGGTCCGATTTCGATTAATGGAAATAAAAGCTTTTTGCTCCGATATTGACGGCACACTACTCAATGCGGCGCGCGATTTATCCCCTCGTCTTAAATCCGTGGTGGCCGACTTACCTGTGGATTTCCCTGTCATTTTAGCTAGTTCTAGGATGCCAGATGCTATGCGTCATTTGCTTCATGACATGAATCGATTTCCCCAACCTTTGATTAGTTACAACGGAGGATATGTGCTCAGTGCAGATGGAGAAGTGCTAGAAGATGTCAGCATTTCAATTGATTTAGTTACTAAAATCCTTCGTTTAACTCAAAAAACTGACATTCACGTGAGTTTGTACCAGGGTGAAAACTGGTATGAGGAAAAAGACGATTACTGGTCCCAACGAGAGGCTCGTAATACTAAAGTTCAGTATACTTGGCTTTCAAGTAAAGAAGTGATGGATCTTTGGACAAAAAATAGCTTAGGTGCCCACAAGGTGATGTGCATGGGAGAATCCAATGAGATGGCTTGGCTTTTTGGAGAATTGCACTCGGAACATGCTCTCGATTTACATTTGTATAGATCCAGTGAAACGTATTTGGAAATTGCTCCCAGAGCCATTTCCAAGGCAACTGGACTTCGAAAAATTCTTGAGCATTCGTATGATTTTGGAATGGAATCAGTTGTCGCTTTTGGTGATAATTACAACGACATCGACCTAATTCAATCTGTGGGCTGGGGAGTGGCGGTGGACAATGCCCGAATGGAGGTCAAGGCTGTTGCAAAAGAAATTACCTATAACAACAAGGAAGATGGAGTAGCGGCTACGCTAGAGAAAATTCGGGATCTGAAATTTGAAGTAGGATCTTAATTCTTGACTCCAAACTCTAGGCTCTATAAAATTCCAGATCCATCTTCTATATCCTCGATCGCTTGAGCTAAAAACTCCTGAAGCGGTCTCATTATCTGAAAACCATCCAGAGCGATATTGATGAAGTTACCAGACTCAATATCCCGATCTGAGATTTTAGAAGAAACAGTAAAACTCTTCAATCTTAAGTATTCTATAAACTCATGATCAGCCTCGTAGTCGCGTGGGCTGGTTTTGAGTTTTTCACCTTCGATCTGGCCAAAAAGTGATTTGAAATCAGCATTATTTTCGATTTTGGTTAATTCTGACCCTGAATAATCGATTTCCTTTCTGATCTTTTTCAATGTCTCGGCTTGAGGCATCCATATTCCCCCTGCCATAAAGGAATTGTCTGGTTGAATCTGAAGGTAATATCCTGGACCTTCTGACTTCTTTCCTTTTGGAGAAAAATAGGCACCAAAATTAGTTTTGTACGGCATCTTATTGGCAGAAAAGCGTATGTCCCGATTTTGTCTGAAGACACAATCCTTAGGTTTGAACACCAAAAGTTCTGGCTCCCACTCCCCAATTCCTTTGAGCAAAACTGCCACATCTTCCAAAAATTCAGCTCTGGTTTCCTGATACCAATTTTTGTTGGCATCCATCCATTCTTTTGAGTTATGTTCTGCGAGGGCAGCAAGAAAAGGTAAGTAAGGGCGCATTCTTTTGTTTTTTGTAACTAATGAAATCTGAAAATTGTCGGAGTTTAGATACTGAAGTAAACTTTAATGAGGCAAAATTGATTTCAAAATGATTGAAAAAGAAAAATTAAGCTTCTCAAACCCCATCAAATAAAATCCACTAATCCCTCCAACTTCATCCCGCGGCTTCCCTTAATTAAAATTAGATAATCTTCCAATTTGCTATCCTGAAGCCAGTTTCTAAATGAAAAAGGATCTGGGAAGTACAATGCTTTTGGATACTTACCCAACGCTGAAACTATCAGCTGACCTGTAAAGCAGACCTTTTCAATTTCATATTCACTAATGATTTCACCTAGTCGAGCATGTTCAGATTCGGCATGCTCTCCCAATTCAAACATGTCGCCGAGGATTAGCATTTTATGCTTTTTACCGGTCATTTCACCGAACGTGCGAATTGCTACTTCCATGCTTGATGGATTAGCATTGTAGGCATCAAGTATGATCAAATTGCTGCGCTTCTCAATCAATTGGGAACGCATATTCGATGGCTTATATTCCACTATCCCTTGAACTGCTTTTTCCATCTCAACTCCGAAAAACTTCCCTACAGTCAGCGCAGTTGCGATATTCCCAAAATTATATGCCCCGATTAGCGAACTAAGGTAAACCTCTTCCGAACCTTCAACTGAAAACTTCACAAAAGGATTTGCCTCATGGAAAGTCACTTCACAGAAATCACCTTTCGCAGGATAAAGAATTGGGTTCTCAAATCTTTTCGAAAAATTGGACAAAATTGGATCCTGAGAATTGATGAATACCTCTCCGTCATTTGCTCTCAAAAACTGGAACAATTCCGTCTTCGTCTTGAGCACTCCTTCCGGGCCACCCATTCCTTCGAGATGAGCACGACCAATATTGGTAATCACTCCGTGGGTTGGCTCAGCTATTTCACAAAGCTCCGCAATATCACCCGGTTTGTTTGCGCCCATTTCCACGATCGCAATTTTATCTTCTTCATCAATAGCCAGCAAAGTCAAAGGCACTCCAATATGATTATTCAGATTCCCAACCGTTGCAGCCGTTTTAAACTTTCTGCTCAAAACCGCCTTCATTAGTTCCTTGCTAGTCGTTTTCCCATTTGAGCCAGTCAATCCGATGATTGGAATATCTAATTGCTTGCGATGATAGTTTGCCAAATTCTGCAACATCTGTAATCCGTCTTCTGCCAAAAAGTATCGCTCGTCATCCTCCACAAAATGCTTCACATCATCAATCACAACTACCGAAGCACCCATTTCCAAAGCCTTCGGAGCAAAAGCATTTGCATCGAAATTTGGCCCCTTGAGTGCAAAAAATATGTTGCCTTTTTCGATCTTTCGGGTGTCCGTACTGACTCCAGTACTTTTTTTGAAGAGGGTATATAAAATGGAAATATTCATCGTTTTCGAAGGAATTAATTCCCAAAATAAAGGAATCATTTACATCTTTGAAGAGAGACTCACGTATTAATTTGTCTTAGCTATCACCATTCTATGCGCCAAATCTGTATTTTTATTTTTTTGCTTAGCAGTATTCATCTAAATGCACAGGAAATTTTTAGAATAGATAAGCAGGCTGAAGTTGAAGTCAATGATGTTTTATTAACCTCGCCCTTTACAGGAGGAATCAATTCCGCTCAAATAGAAACCATTGATCTTACTGGTGATGGAATCGAAGAATGGGTTACCTGGGACATCAATTCCCGACAACTATTAGTATTCCGAAAAGAGGGTGAAAAATTCTTTCACCTGCCTGAATTGACTTATGCATTCCCAACTAATATCAGTGGATTTCTAATACTGGCAGATTTTGATGGAGATGGTAAAAAGGATCTATTTACCTCAACTGCTTTTGGAATAAAAGCCTATAAAAACACTTCCAACGGCAGCCAGATTTCTTGGGATGTTGCTCAAAACTTCCTGAAACTGGATGGCTCAGGCAACATACAAACCAATAATCTAGACACTCCACTGATTCAAGATTTGGATGGGGACGGAGATTTGGACTTGGTGATTTTCAATTTTGCCGGTGGCGATTACATGGAGTTTTACAAAAATACCAGTGTCGAGCGAAAACAATCAGCTGACATTGATGGCTTCGAATTTCCGCTTACTCACTGGGGAAATTTTGAATTTTGCGGTTGTGGGGATATTTCTTTCGGAAAGACTTGTGAAGGACAAGATTTGAATTCTCGGATACTTTCTGATGAAAACAGTAAAATCCTTCACGCTGGGGGACATTCTATTTTGTATCAGGATTTTGATGGAGACGGAATCGATGATCTAGTCTTGGGACGTGATGAGTGTAGCACCCTTTATTTCCTTCCAAATTCCGGAACGTCTTCCGAACCTATTTTCTCCAGTTTCACGAACAGCCTTCCTGGCTATGGGGACTTTCCTGAATTCCCACTTTTCCATATTGGCCAGCTAATCGAAGAAGATATAATCGTCAGTCTCAATACAAGTGAAGCATCCTCCAATTTCGGGATTGATTTTGCTAATTCTATCGTAAAAATTGACTCACAGGGAAATGCTGACTTTGAGTTCTTGCAAAATCAGATGATTGACTTGGGAGAAAATACCAAGCCTTTTCATATTGGATCCAGTGCAAACGGCAACTTAGTAATCATTTCAAATAGGATGAAAAACGGGGAAGTTATTGCCACAGAATCCATGTTTTCTCTGGAAAGCGAAAAGTTTATCTATGTTGATATTTTCAATGAGTCGCTTGAAAACCTAAAACTCGTTGATGCCCAAAAACTTTATTACAGGGATAAAGAAAACAGAGTTCACCAGCTGATCACAGGAATATCAAGACAAGGGAGCATCCCTATCCAACTACTTTTTGAGATAGAAAACTTGGAATATCAGCCTATTACACTAGATGGATATCAACCACAACGGGGAGATTATCTGCAGTTCTTCTATTACGATAATGAAGATCACATGCTTGTAGCTTCGCAAAATGGGAGCTTGGATTTGTATACTGTTGATTTTTCCAATAATACTGCAATCCTCTTGGAGTCAGATTTCTTAGGATTTGCTGACAATCCCGCCAATAGAAATCTAAGTGTTGCCGTAGTGCAAAAAACAAATCCTGACCTCTATGCTGTAGATCAAAATGGGGTAATGAGCAAAATCGAGGACTTTATGCAATCCGCTACCGTTTCGGAAGTTTTAATCCAAATCGGAGATCATTATTTCCCTACTCGCTTGGGAAGAAATACTTGGATTACCACTGTTGCAGAAACTTTCAAGGGTACCACCGATTTGATTTTGGGGACTCGGGCTGGGGGTTTGATCTACCTAACTTCCACAGCAGAATCCAATCCTAACGAAGACGAGTATCAAATCATAGTTTACCCCAATCCAAGTGATGGGCCAATCAAAGTAATAACGAATAAGAATTCCACAGGTACTTTGATCAATTCACTTGGACAAGAGTTACTTAGTGAGATCACTATTCCAGCCAACACTGAAGTGGAAATCCAAGCAAGTTTTTTAACTCCTGGACTATATATTCTGATCCTTGAATCTGAAGGCAAATTCAGAGAATCCCGCAAAATCTGGATACGCTAATTACAGGATTGGCTTTTTGGATTGTTTGAAATAAGGTAGTTTCGAATTGAACTTCAATTCAATGAAAAACATCTACATACTCGCAATCCTAGGGATATTCCTCATTTCGTGCTCCCCCGAAAAGGCTGAACCAGCCGATCTGATTTTTACAAACGGTATCATTTACACAGTCAATGAATCTCAACCCACAGCAGAAGCGGTGGCCGTAAAAGACGGGATGATACTGGCCGTGGGATCAGTCGAAGAAATAGAAAAGCACAAGTCTGACAATACAGAAGTGATCGATCTTCAGGGAGAAACCATGACTCCTGGCATCATCGAATCCCACGCACACTTGATGGGAATCGGCTATAATAAGCTGGAACTGGATCTTATGTACGTTAAAACATACGACGAGCTAGTCGAAAAAGTGGCTGAAGCTGTCGCCAAAGCCAAACCAGGAGACTGGATCACCGGCCGTGGCTGGCATCAGGACAAATGGATCGAGAAGCCAGAAAAAATGGTCAAAGGTTTCCAGACCAACGATCAGTTGAACGAAGTTTCTCCTGACAATCCCGTCTACCTTTCTCATGCAAGTGGACACGCAGCTTTTGCAAATGGCAAAGCGCTTGAGCTAGCTGGGATCAGCAACCTTAGTGGAGAAAGACCCGGAGAAATTGAAGGTGGGGAAGTTATTCTAGATGAGCTCGGAAATCCCACCGGAATTCTAGCTGAAAAAGCCGCAGGATTAGTCTCGAGGCTGATACCTGCTGAAACTCCCGAAAGAGCTGAACAAGCTTTGACTTTGGCGTTGAAAGAATTGAATGAAAAAGGAATCACCAGCTTCCATGATGCTGGAAGCGGACAAAACGTCATTGACCTAATACAAAAATTCAAAAACGAAGGCAAACTTACCGTCCGTCAGTATGTAATGCTAACTGGTACCCAGCCTGCGCTTTTGGATGAATGGTACAAAAAAGGTCCCATGATCGATAGTTCAGATCATATGTTAACGGTTCGATCTATCAAATTGAATTGTGATGGCGCTTTAGGATCCCGCGGAGCGTGGCTGTTGGAAGATTATGCCGATCGCCCGGGACATCGTGGCCATGAGACATTACCGATGTCAGTAGTCTCCGAAGTTTCTGAAAAAGCAATTCCAGCAGGGTTCCAAGTTTGTTCACATGCCATCGGCGACCGGGCAAATCAGGAAATTCTTGATCGTTATGAAGCTGCTTTTGCTAACCATCCTGATTCCAAAAAGCTTAGATTCCGCATAGAACATGCCCAGCATATACATCCGGATGACATCCCAAGATTCGGCGAGTTAGGTGTAATTGCCGCCATGCAGGCAATTCATCTCAGTTCGGATCGCCCTTGGGCAATTGACCGCTTAGGCGAAAAGCGCATTATCGACGGCGCGTATGTTTGGCAAAAACTAATGCAATCTGGAGCGGTGGTCACTAATGGAACTGATGCTCCCGTGGAACCAGTAGATCCTATTCCTTCTTTTTATGCTTCTGTTACTAGGAAGACTTTGCAGGGATTGCCAGAAGGTGGATATGAAGGAGATCAAAAGATGACTCGCCAACAAGCGTTGAAAGCTTACACGTTGGATGGAGCTTTCGCCGAATTCGAAGAAGATTTTAAAGGTTCAATTGAAGTAGGTAAAGTTGCTGATTTTACTGTTTTCGATAAAAACATTATGGAAGTGCCAGAGGATGAAATTTTGGAAGCTAAAGTAGCTATGACAGTTGTTGGAGGTAAAGTGGTATATAAGAAATAGAACACAGTTGTCAGTTGTCAGTTGTCAGTTGTCAGTTGTCAGTTAAGAAAATACGTAATTGAGATTTACCTAATTATGATTTTCAAAAAGTCTCACATCGGAAGATTTGGGACTTTTTGCTTTTCCAGAAACTCATACCTGGTTTTCTGGACAGTTTTTTAAAGCATTCCATCAATTCTACCACCTCGTTCTTTCAAAAAAACTTATTTTACACCCCTAAACAGAATTCACTATGCAAAAACTCTTTACCTTTTTCTGGCTTTTTTGCCTAACATGTAGCTTATCCATTGCGCAGGATACCGCTTCAAAACCAATGACTTGGAAGGATATTCCTATCTGGAAATACATGAATAGCGGAACCTTCAAAATATCTCCTGACGGAAAATGGGTGGCCTATGGAATGACTGCACTGGAAGCTGACGGAGAAGTGATACTTCAATATGTGAATGATCCAGACTCAACTCAGACATTTAAAATCGGATTTACCACCTACCCTTCCATTGAATTTAGTGAGGACAGCAAGTGGATCGCGTTTAAAGAATACCCGACTTTCAAGGAAAAGGAAGCCAATAAAAAATCTAAGGGAAAGCCACTTCATGACAAGCTTACCTTAATGAAGCTGGGTTCAACTGATAAGGAAGACAAGAAGACTTTTGAAAACGTAAGTAATTTCTCGTTCAATGGAGAAGCTGCCACTCACTTGGTTGTGAATTTGACCAAAGATGGTGGCGGAGACGCAAAAGGCTCAGATCTTTTGATTTACCATCTAAACAGCAAAAAATCCCAAAATCTGGGAAATGTAGCTGAATTCTCATTCAACATAAGTGGAAACTACCTAGCCTATACGGTAGATGCAGCCAACCAATCCGGCAATGGTATTTACTTGCTAAATATGTCTAATAACAGCACCACTGTACTTGATTCGGATGCTGCTTCTTACAAATCCCTGAATTGGACAGAGAAAGGCGATGCTTTTGCAGCGCTAAAAATGGTCAAAGACAAAAAGTATAAGCAAGACCAGGGAAAATTAGTGGGCGTAAAAAACCTAAGCAGTCCTCAAGTGACAGTATATGATCCTGTTAAAGACTCGATTGGATTTTCAAAATATAATACCATCAGCCCAAACCGCCGTCCAATGTGGTCAGAGGATTTGACCAGAATTTTCTATGGCATTCACCCCTTGGTGTTAGCAAAGAAAGAGGAAGTAAAAAAGGAATTGGATAAAGACTCAGTGAAGCTGGCAGAGTCTGAAGCTATGAAAAGAATCATGGCTGATACCTCCATGAACTCAATTGCTGATTTGAAGAAAGCTCTTTCGAAGTTGGACTCTGGAAAGGTAAGTCCAAAGGAAAAAGATGCTGACAAACCGGATATGACTATTTGGCACTGGAATGATAGCCGCCTTCAATCCCGTCAACAAGTATTGGAAAACCAGGATAAGAACTACAGCCTCTACGCTATGTACGATGTGGCTACAGGAAAGCACATTCAGCTTCAGGATAGCACCATGCGGGATTTAAGTATTCTTGATAAACAGAAATATGCGATTGGTTCTGACAATCAGTCCTATGAATTGCAAAGCAATCTGGATGGCCAGAATTATCGTGACTTCTACATTGTGGATCTAAAGACTGGTGAGAAAAAGACGCTGTTTAGCAACTTTTACTTACCTGGCTATTCCTCTTACCCTCGCAGTTCCCCAGATGGCACAAAGTTGATATATGGCAACGATGGCCACTTTTACAGCTATGATATTGCATCAGGTGAGGAAATGAACTTGACGGAAAGTTTGCCTGTGAACTTTGTAGATGTCGAAGATGATCACAATGTTAAAAAGCCTCTAAATGGGTCACTTGGTTGGAGTAGCGATAGTCAATATGTATTGCTCAACGACGGTTGGGATATTTGGCAAGTACCTGTAAATGGTAAAGGTAAAGCCGTTAATTTAACCCAAAACGGAAGACAAGAAAAGATCAGATATCAATACCGTTTTTCTCTAGACCCAGATGAAAAAGGTATAGATCTAAATAAGCCATTGTACGTCCATGCCTACGGTGAGTGGACTAAAAAAAGTGGTATTTCTGTAATTAACCCTTCGAAAAAAGGGCTTGTACCAGGAGCAAAAGTCTTAATCTGGGAAGATGCTAGCGTAGGGTCTTTGCAAAAAGCAGAGCTAGCTGAAGTTTACTTCTTCAACAAAGAAAAGTTCAATGAGCCAGATCAGATTTATGTGACTGACGCTTCGCTTTCTTCTCCAACAAAGATCACTGAAAACGCTCCTGATGCAGGGAATTATGCTTGGTCAGCTGGAACAAGGCTGGTTGATTATGTATCTGATAAAGGAGATACGCTTCAGGGAGCACTTTTCCTTCCAGCGAATTATGTGGAGGGTCAAAAATACCCTACCCTAGTTTATTACTACGAAAAACTATCCCAAACGAGGCACAATTGGGTAAATCCTGGGTACAGCGGAACTGGCTGGAATCCGAATGTGTACACCAGTAATGGCTTTGCCGTATTTATCCCAGACATCGTTTACACAATGGATGATCCAGGAATGTCTGCGGTTTGGTGTGTGATTCCAGGAGTGAAAGCTGCCATTGAAACTGGTGTGATTGATGAAGACAACATCGGTATTCATGGTCACTCATGGGGTGGCTATCAGACGGCATTCCTGATTACCCAGACGAATATGTTTAAAGCAGCAGCAGCTGGTGCTCCACTGACAAATATGATTTCCATGTACGATCTCATCTACTGGAATTCCGGTGGAGGAAATATGTCGATCTTCGAAGCCTCACAAGGAAGATTTACCGGAGGGCCTTGGGAAAATTGGGAGGCATACGAGAGAAATAGTCCAGTATATCATGTGAAGAATGTAACTACGCCACTTTTGATGCTTCACAATGATAAAGATGGCGCAGTGGATTTCACTCAGGGAATTGAGTATTACTCTGCTTTAAGAAGATTGAAAAAGCCAGTTATTTTGGTTCAATACAAAGGAGAAAATCACGGGTTGGGCAAACTTGAGAATAGAAAAGATTATTCAGTGCGTATGATGGAATTTTTCGACCATCATCTAAAAGGAGCAGAAGCCCCGGAATGGATGTCCAAAGGAATTGATAAAATCGATCTGGACGAACATTTGAAAGAGAGAGCATTTTAATTTGAGAGGAGCTATAAAAAGCTCCTCTTTTTTTCAACTCACTGGCCATCCCTACAAAACCCACTCTTATCATCAAAAGGTTGGGGAATCATTTCACTTTCCCTTTCTTTAAAGCTCCATTCGCACTAGCGACCCTAAAGGACCCATGCAAGAATCCACCAAAGAAAAGAGCATCAACTCAGAATTTGATTTTGCGAAGCTAAACTCCATCTGCTATCAAGACACAGACCCCAATTATCATGAGCATCTGGAGACTTATATCTATGACCAGGATTTCGATACGGTCTGGGATAGTTATGTGAATATTTCACCTGAAAAGGCTTGGAGTGGAAGAATGATTCATTTTCATCAATTGTACTCCAGACAAACTGGTGAAGAGGTTTTTCCAGGTCAAGTCTACACAGGCGGAATGGGTGAAGGACAAGTTCTAATTTTGAATTTACATGTCTTTAATGGAGCCATAAAACTCCAAGTCGGCCATGAAGTCATGGAAATTGACAAAAAGAAAAAGCTGATAAGAATCTGTTATCTCGAAAACTCTAAGTCTGAAGGTTCCCAATTTATCCGTTTCACTTCTCTTCCGAATGGAAAAACAGAAGTTTCCCACAAAACATTCTACCGCAGCGGCTCATGGTTTAGAGACAAAATTATCTATCCTTATTTCCACACCAAAGCAATAAATGAATTCCATAGCAACGTGCGCAATTGGGTAATTTCAAGAATTTAAATTCAAAGTTTTATTTACTTTTAGCGATGGATTTTTGATTGGTCAGACTACTTTTTTCTTTGGCTTTCTGTTTGTAACTTTTAAAGAAATGAAGTTCATCCACCAAAATTTTTTTGAACATGTTAGAAGACAGAGTAGAAACTTTTGATGCGATAATAGTTGGATCTGGTCAAGCTGGAAATCCTCTTGCATTAGCCCTCGCTAAGCAAAAATGGAAAGTAGCAATAGTAGAAAAAGGGGCCTTGGGTGGGACATGCGTAAATACAGGCTGTACTCCTACAAAGGCTTATGTAGCAAGTGCAAGGGCAGCTTGGGCAATTTCAAACGCTCCTAATCTGGGAATTGATGTTCCCAAATCGCCCAAAGTAAGTTTAAAAGCTATCAAAAAAAGAAAAGACAAACTCGTCAATGAGTCTAGATTAGGATTAAGGAAATCGCTGGCAGATTCTCCTCAAGTTTCTATGATAAGAGGCACTGCAACTTTCTTGGACAAAACCCGACTTAAAGTAGGTTCGAGAATTCTAAAATCTTATAAGATTTTCTTAAATGTGGGTGCCAGAGCCGGAGTTCCCGAGGGGTTTGAGGAAGTAGACTATCTTACCAATAGCTCAATACTTCAATTGGACAAAATTCCTGATCATTTGGTGATCGTGGGAGGAAGTTACATTGGTTTGGAGTTTGCACAAATATTCAAGCGCTTAGGTTCAAAAGTGACGATTTTAGAAATGGGTGCTAATTTGATTTCCAAAGAAGATAAGGATACCTCAGAAATCGTCAGGGCAATTCTCGAAAATGAAGGGATAAAAATTATCTGCGGGGCAAAGTGCCTGAAGGGAAAAAACAAGAAGTCTGGCGGTGTTACTGTTACTTTTCACAAAGATGATAACGACAAACAAGTCAGCGGATCTCATTTGCTAATCGCAACAGGTAGAATCCCAAATTCTGACCTCTTAAAGGTGGGAAAAGCCAATTTAGAAATAAATGAAAAGGGCTACATAGAAGTGAATTCCAAATTGGAAACGAACATCGAAGGAATATATGCTCTAGGTGACTGTAACGGTAAAGGAGCTTTTACCCATACTTCCTACAATGATTATGAAATCATGGAGGATCAATTATTCGGAGAAAAAAAGAGAACGCTGGATGATAGAATTATCAACTATGCTTTGTACATAGACCCACCACTGGGACGGGCAGGTATGACACTGGCACAAGCAAAGAAAAGTGGAAAGAAATTAATGTTTGCCAGAATGCCTATGAGTGAAATTTCCCGAGCTAAAGAAAAAGGAGAAACACAGGGAAAGATGGAAGTTATCGTGGACGCAGATTCAGATCAAATTCTCGGAGCTGCTGTTTTGGGCACAGGTGGCGATGAAATCATAGGAACATTTCTAACTGCTATGTACGCTAAATTGAGTTATAAAAAATTGATGAAATCTGTACAGACTCATCCTACGGTGACTGAACTCATACCCACACTGCTGCAGCAATTGAAACCTGTCGAAGACTGATCCATGCAAAAGTCACATAAAATTTATGCTATACTGAATATGATCGTTCTTATCGCGATCATTTTTTGGAATTATTGGGTCAATGCAAAAGGTCTCAATGGCAATACTATGAGTTCACTAAGTGCCGAATACGAAAACTTATTTACACCAGCCGGATATGCATTTTCGATCTGGGGTATGATTTTCCTGGCTCTTTTTGCTCAGGCAATTTTCTTCATTTCACGGGCATTCAGCCTGGAGAAAGATTCAGATTTTCTTTCTCAAGTCGGGCCTTATCTAATCATGGCAAATATCGGAAATGGGGTATGGGTCTATATGTGGCTAATGGAGCATACTGGCATCAGTGTCATCGTAATGTTAGGAATATTAGCCAGCTTGGTCATCACCATCCTTAATACAAATATGGAAAAGTGGGATGCCCCTCGCCCAATCATTTTCTGGCTTTGGTGGCCAATTGCACTCTACAGCGGTTGGATCGCTGTGGCTACGATAGCAAATGTAGCCGCTTACCTGGCTAAATCTGCCTGGACTGGAGGTATTCCTGAAGAAACTTGGGCAATAGCCATGATCATAATAGCCGTTATCCTTAACCTATTTATGATAGTCACTAGAAACTTGAGAGAATTTGCTTCAGTGGGAGTTTGGGCATTGATTGCAATTTCCATAAGGCATTGGGGCAATATCCCAAATCTGCAATGGACAGCACTCTTCGGAGCGATAGTGCTTTTCATTGCCGTAAGTGCACATGCATATAAAAATCGGGCAACAGCTCCATTTAAATTTAACTAAACCAACTATCATGAGAACGCTTAATAAATCTGAGAAAATCGCCATAGCCATACCCATTTTGGCGGCAGCTGGGCTAGTTTTATTATCACATAGTTCAGAAGCAAAAGAGCTGGAGACGGTTCACTATGTTGATCTCGAAAAATATGCCGGTGAATGGTATGAAATAGCATCATTTCCACAATCATTCCAGAAAGGATGTACTGCTACAAAAGCTACTTATTCCGCGAATGAAGATGGTACAATCAAGGTGGTTAACAGTTGCAATCTCCCAGAAAAAGGAAAAATTAAGACGTCAACTGCTAAGGCATTTGTTGAAGATGGATCTGGAAATGCCAAGCTTAATGTACAATTCTTCTGGCCTTTTAAAGGAAAATATTGGATCATAGACCTGGCTAAAGACTATTCTTATTCTGTAGTAGGCCATCCAAATCGGAAATATCTGTGGATTCTCTCCCGAAATCCAAAGATGGATGAAAATCTTTACAATCAGATTTTGGAAAGAGTAGCCGAAAAGGGATTTGACATTAGCAAGCTCGAGAAAACTCTGCAATACGAAGAGTAAACAATAAGAAATCCCAAGATTCATGCTCTTGGGATTTTTCACTTTAAGCTATTTATAAATTATAGCTACATACTATGAGGTTTGTCGCCAATGATTGAAGATCAAACAGCATATTTATTTCAAAATAAAAATATAGTAATTGAAGTTTTTTAGATATTTTGAGCCAGCCAAAGTGGGCTATAACTCGAAATAACATGGAATTTTTAGATGGACTGGATCCACAACTCAAACTTTTCTGGTACATCGCCGTACCAGTGTCACTGATTTTTTTGCTTCAGACAATTCTCACTTTTGTGGGATCTGGAGGCTCGGATGGGTTGGAAGCTGATTTCGATGGAGACTTGGACGGAGGAGATGCTCCGTTCCAGATGTTTTCACTAAGAAATCTTATCAATTTCTTACTTGGTTTTAGTTGGACCGGAATTTCTTTCTACAATATCATTTCAAACACCACTTTACTTATATTCGTCAGCTTAGCTGTAGGCTTTGCCTTTGTATATTCCTTTTTTCTCATCATCAGGCAGATCCAAAAACTTGGAGAAGATAATACGTTTCGCCTAGAAAAAACACTGGACAAGATAGCAGATGTTTACCTTGCTATCCCTGGCAGAATGCAGGGCAAAGGAAAAATCATGGTAAGCCTGAACGGTTCTGTACGGGAAATTGACGCGATGACCGAGCAAGACAAAATTGAAACAAACGCCACCGTAAAAATTAAGCGTGTAGAAAGTGGCAATATCCTCATCGTAGAAAAGCTTTAACCTAATTCTTTTATGGATCCTTTAATTCTCATCGTCGTCGCGACGATTGTCACTTTTGTAACCATTCTGGCACTTGTCTCTCGATACAAGCGTTGCCCATCTGATAAAATTCTAGTCGTGTACGGTAAAACAGGTGGCACATCTGCTCGATGTATTCATGGCGGAGGAGCTTTTATCTGGCCGGTAATTCAGGATTATGCTTACTTGGACCTGAAACCAATATCTATTGAAACAAATCTCACAAATGCACTAAGCCGTCAAAACATTCGTGTTGACGTTCCATGTCGCTTTACAATTGCTATTTCCACTGATACGGACACGATGAATACTGCCGCCGAACGTTTGCTGGGCTTGGCACACGAGCAGATTCAGGAGCTTTCGAAAGACATACTTTTTGGTCAGTTGCGTTTAGTGATTGCCACTATGACTATAGAGGAGATCAACTCTGATCGGGATAAATTTCTGGAAAGCATTTCTAAGAACGTAGATAGTGAACTGAAAAAAATAGGCCTTAAACTGATAAATGTTAACGTAACGGATATCAAGGATGAATCAGGATATATTGAAGCACTAGGGAAAGAAGCTGCTGCAAAAGCGATCAACGAGGCAAAAATATCTGTAGCTGAGCAAGAAAAAATAGGAGAAACCGGAAAGGCGCTCGCAGATAGGGAAAAAGATGTTCAGATAGCTGAGACGCATCGGGACCGTGACGTAAAAATCGCTGTCACCAATAAAGACCGGGAAGTTAGTATTGCCTCAGCACTTAAAGATGAGAGCATTGGAAAGGCAGAAGCACAACGGGACACACGTGTGAAAACCTCCGAAGCAAACGCTATCGCAATCAAAGGTGAAAACGAAGCTAAAATTTCCATTGCGCAGTCTGATGCGCAAAGAAGAGAAAAAGAAGCCGAGGCCTTAAGAATAGCATTGGCATCTGAAAAAGTCCAGAGTGCAAGAGCACTGGAAGAAGCATATTTAGCTGAGCAAAAAGCTGAGACAGCCAGAGCAGATAGAGAACGCTCCACTCAAAATGCGAACATTGTCATACCTGCAGAAATAGCTAAACAACGAGCAATCATCGAAGCCCAAGCAGAGGCTGAACGAATCAGGGAACAGGCAAAAGGTGAAGCAGATGCCATTTTTGCAAAAATGGATGCAGAAGCTAGAGGCCTTTACGAAATTTTGACAAAGCAGGCAGAAGGTTATCGGGAAGTAGTAAGCGCTGCCGGAGGAGACCCTACCAAAGCGTTCCAATTGCTCTTAATTGAGAAATTGCCGGAATTAGTTAAAACTCAAGTGGAGGCGGTGAAAAACATCAAAATCGATAAGATTACTGTTTGGGATTCTGGCCAAGGCGAAAATGGCAATGGCTCCACAGCTAATTTTGTTTCAGGAATGATGAAGACTGTTCCACCACTAAATGAACTGTTTAACATGGCTGGCTTGAACCTTCCCACATATTTGAAAGGAGAGGATTTAATTGAACCCACTAAAACTAAAGATAGCCCAGCGGCAGGAAAAGAGTAAACTTTTACATCACACTTCAGACCCGGTTCCAAAGAGCCGGGTTTTTATTTTATCTTCGCAACATGTTTGTTTTATCTGATACACCTTCTCTAGCCAACCGCTTTCTCAGAGAAATGAGAGACATCCGTATTCAGAATGATAGAATGCGCTTTAGAAGAAATTTGGAACGCATGGGTGAAATAATGGCCTATGAAATTTCCAAATCTTTTCAATATTCCTTAGAGGTAATAGAAACCCCGCTTACTTCCACATCAACTTTAACTCAAACTGAGCAGCCGGTAATCATCTCAGTAATGCGGGCTTCGTTGCCTTTTTACACGGGTATGTTGAATTATTTTGATCAGGCTGAAAGTGGCTTTATTGGTGCTTTTCGGGATGAAAGTGAATCAGGTGAAATCTCAGTGCAGCTCGGTTATCATGCTAGTCCCAGCGTGGAAGGAAGAGTAATTATTTTGGCTGACCCTATGTTGGCTACCGGTAAATCACTTGTAGAATCAATTCAGACAATACTTTTACATGGCACCCCAAAACACATTCATATTGCTGCCGTGATCGCAGCACCCGAGGGTATTCAAAATCTAAAAGACAGTATCTCTTTTTCCTATTCACTCTGGCTGGGAGCCATAGATGATAAATTAAATGACCAATCCTACATCGTTCCAGGACTAGGTGATGCTGGGGATCTTGCATTTGGTTCAAAACTCTAATCCATACATGCTGCCATATTTTCTATTATTTCTTGGTTTGATCATTCTCCTTTACGGAGGGAAAATTCTGGTAGATGGCGCATCTGCAATGGCTGTAAAGCTGGGAATGAGTGCAGGACTGATCGGTATGACTGTAGTGGCTTTTGGTACCTCAGCTCCGGAATTACTAGTGAGCGTAAATGCAGCTTTAAAAGGAAACAGCGACATATCTATCGGAAATGTCATCGGTTCCAATATTGCCAATATTGGTCTTGTTCTTGGAATCAGTGGCATTTTTTATCCAATCCTGATTAAGAAAAGTCACATTCGATTTGACTATCTGGTCACTCTTCTAGTATCTGTACTTTTTTATGGCTTGAGCTATAATGGTCTCATCGGGTTTTGGGAAGGAATCTTGCTGTTTACACTGTTCATTGGATTCAACATCTATCTTTTCAAAAGCCCTTCATCCGACTTAGTCGATAATACAGAAGTAGAAGAGGAAATCGAGCAGGTGAAGAATTATTCTTGGTTTGCAGCTATCGGATTATTTCTGGGAGGAGTATTGGGACTATATTTCGGATCCGAACTATTAGTGACAAATGCTGTGAAAATCTCGAGAGAGTTTGGAGTTTCTGAGAGAATAATCGGTGTGACTATAATAGCTATTGGCACTAGTCTGCCAGAATTAATCACTTCAATTATAGCAGCCCTATCCAAGCGTACAGATTTGGCGCTAGGAAATATTCTTGGAAGTAATATTATGAATATCCTTTCCATAATTGGGCTCACAGCCATAATTATGCCGATTGGGGTATCTCAGGAATTTATTAATTCTGATTTCTTATGGATGATTGGAATTACGCTGTTCTTATTCGTGTTGATGCGTACGAAGATGAGAGTTTCAAAAGTTGAAGGTTCTCTACTTTTGTTGAGCTACTTCGCTTATTTGTACTTTCTGCTATGATGGAAAATATTCTAACCTTCCTGGGAATTTATTTTCTATGTTGGTTCAAATTTCTTGCTGGTCCCGTCTTAGGCTCTGCTGCAGGATATAGCGTACTGGAAAATGTGTTGGTGACTATAGCGGGTATGATGACCAGCGTTTTGATTTTCACCCTTTTAGGAACAAAGATTAAAGAGCTTTTTCAGGGAAATTTTGCTTCCAAACCCAAACTTATTTTCTCAAAAAAGAACAGAAAAATAGTACACCTTTGGAAAAGATATGGAGAAATAGGCATCGCTTTTATTACTCCTCTTTTACTTACTCCAATAGGAGGCACATTGATAATGGTTTCTTTTGGTGTCAAAAAAAGACACATTTATTTGCACATGTTTTGGAGTGCCTGCCTTTGGGCTGTAGTGTTAAGCTTAAGTATTGATCAGATTTTAGAGGTGCCATTTGTTCAGAATTTATTCATCTAGCTCCTCATCAGGAAGGATTTCAATATCCTTAATAAGAACCCGCTCGGCTATCGCCTGACCAGTCAAAGTAGCAGCTAATCCCCCCATAGCAGTCTCTTTATATCTGCTTTCCATAGAAGCTCCTACTTCCCCCATTGCCTCAACGCATTCATCTACTGGAATCACTCCACTTACATTTGAAAGAGCTATTTGAGCCGAACTAAAAGAAATTGCCGCTGCACTGGCATTTCGTACCACACAAGGAACTTCTACTAATCCTGCCACAGGATCACAGACCAAGCCCAACATGCATTGAATGGTGACTGCCACTGCATTGAAAATTTGATCTGTATTTCCACCCAGACAATAAACGATTGCACCAGCAGCCATTGCTGCCGCAGAACCTGTTTCTGCCTGACAGCCGCCAACTGCTCCGGCCAAACTTGCTTTCTCTTCAATAATCAACGCGATCCCGGCTCCCACTAAGAGTCCTTCCACGATCTGTTCATCACTCATGCCATGAATTTCCTGAAGAGTTACCAAGGTTCCCGGTAAGATTCCACTTGCTCCTGCAGTCGGAGCAGCCACTACTCTACCCATACAGGAATTAACCTCTTTTGCAGCTAGTGCTCTTGAAATCAACTTTTGAAACTCTGGAGATAGAACTGATAAAGGGTTATTGAAAACTTTTTTGGCGCCGTTATTTATCATTCCGGATCTGGAAGTCATTTCTTCTTCCAAACCAGTTTTGACAGCGTCCTTCATCACAGCATAAGCTTGGAGAAGCCCAGCTTTTATCTTATTTGCTTCACCATTTTTCTGATCAACTTCATACTCAATCACAGATTCTGGCAATGTTAAGTTCTTTTCTTCGCAGTAACTTTTCCAGTCCTTGAAAGATTCAAATAAATAGCTCATGATTTGGGTAGGTTTATATTCGTAAATGGCATTGAAAATTATGGTTGAACACCTTATTTCTAATGATTATTAAGTTTGAATGCTAGCAAGGAGTCAGACTATCTTCTTTTAATAGTTTAGCATATCCTATAGCATTGTTGATTCTTGCGTTTCAATTAAAAATTAAATGTTAAGGTTTGCTTAATCTCCGGATCAAGGCTCAAGGCAACCGGACAAGTCTTAGCTGCATTTTTGAGTTTTTGAATCATAGTGGCATCAGCTATGGGATTTTCCCAATGGAAATCGACTATGATTTCACTAATTTTCCGAGGGGAAGCCTGCATAATTTTGGTCACCTCCCACGTTAGTCCTTCCAGAGAAACAGAATCACGATTAGCTACTATTCCCATGATAGTGATCATGCAACTTCCTAAAGCGCTAGATACCAGATCTGTCGGAGAGAAAGCTTCACCTTTACCATTATTATCAACTGGGGCATCAGTCAGGATTTGTACTCCTGATTGAAGATGCTCAGATTCTGTTCTCAAATTCCCTAAATATGAACTTTTTATAGTGGGCATAAACTCTTAAATTTAAAATCAGTTAAAATACTAATACCCAAAAATAGGGCTATATTTTCGACCAACTCGAATGAACAAGCTGAAATTCATCTTACCTCTTCTTTTACTTTCCTTTTCCATTGATTCTTTTGCTCAAAGAGAAGACATGGGTAACTACGAATACGATAAGGAATATATGTTTGGCTTAAATAAAAACACGAATGGGGGATTGATTGGTGGTTTTGCTTTTAAAGCCGGTACTCGGATTGACGAAACCCAGTTTAGTTTTTGGGCTCTGGAGTTTTCCAATGTAAAAAACCCGAAAGAGACCCGTTATAATACCGTTTTGGGTAACAGCTACATCTTTGGAAAGTCTAACTACCTCTATTCTATCAGACCGCAATACGGTAGAGAAATTATACTTTTCAAAAAAGCTCCAAACCAAGGAGTTCAGGTTTCTGCCTTAGCTGCTATTGGACCTTCCTTTGGATTAATCGCTCCATATTATATAGAGTATGCGCTCAACCGGGTCGAAACAGTACGAGAGCAATATGATCCGGAAATTCACCAAAGCAGATTTAATATCTTGGGAACTGGTCGTCTTTTTGAAGGTATTGGACAATCAGAGTTTGCATTTGGGGGGAATTTAAAAGCTGCACTATCATTTGAATTTGGAGTTTTTCGCTCAAATGCTACAGGTTTGGAACTTGGATATATGCTGGAGGGTTTTACCAAAGAAATTCCTCTGATACCCACTACAGAAAATCGTCAGTTGTTCCAATCAGCATACTTCACTTTTTTCTACGGGTTCAGAAAATAAGTCAACTTGGGTTTTGCCCTAGCCTGACGTACCTTTGTATCAAATCAGAAACCAATGATCGAATTACCTGTCATTTCCGAAGAGGCAACCCGAAGAAAGAAGCCAGATTGGCTTAGAGTAAAACTTCCTGTAGGAAAAGAATATGCCAAAGTACGTAAGCTAGTAGATGAGCATAAGCTCCATACTATCTGCGAAAGCGGCAATTGCCCAAACATGGGCGAATGCTGGGGAGCCGGTACCGCTACCTTTATGATTTTAGGAAATGTGTGTACACGCTCGTGTTCATTTTGCGCTGTAGCAACTGGCAGACCGCCGGAATATGATACAGACGAACCTAGACGAGTAGCGGAAGCGATCAAGCTAATGGGCGTAAAGCATGCTGTTTTGACTTCTGTGAACCGTGATGAATTAAAAGACAAGGGAGCCGAAATCTGGTATCAGACAGTGATTCAGACGAAAGAGCTTTCACCATCCACTACAATTGAAACTCTTATACCAGACGTAAAATCAAACTGGGATGCGTTGTATAGAATGATTTCTGGTGGCCAGGAAGTTGTTTCTCATAATATGGAAACAGTGGAGAGTCTCTATAGGAGAGTTCGCCCTCAGGCAAAATACGCTCGCTCTCTCGAGCAAACTAAATTGACCAAAGAGTATGGTAAAAGGACTAAAACCGGTATCATGTTAGGCTTGGGAGAGAAAAAAGAGGAAGTGTTCAAAGCCATGGACGATCTAGCAGAGCACGGTTGCGATATCCTAACACTAGGACAATACCTTCAACCAACTAAGATGCATATCGAAGTTGCTGAATTTATACATCCTGACCTTTTCGCCGAGTATAGAGAAGAAGGATTGGCAAGAGGATTGAAATATGTAGAATCAGGACCTCTGGTGAGATCATCTTATCACGCAGAGAGACATGTGAATGTCTAATTATCCTCAGAAGTTTTAAAAACAGAGATAACCAATCTTCAAATTAGTTACCTATCATAGTGCTTTCAACTTAAGAGATAAACATAAAAAAAGCTCCCATTCGGGAGCTTTTTACTTTTATATAAAGAACTTCAGTCGAATCACTTCCTGCTCAGAAAGGAAACGATAGTGTCCCCGCTTCAAATCTTTTTTATCCAATCCTGCATAGACCACACGATCTAGCGCAGTGACTTCATATCCGAGATGGGCAAAGATTCTACGGACGATTCTGTTTCTTCCTATGTGAATCTCCAAACCCAGAATGGTTCTATCCAAAGAAAGCACCTGCATATCATCGACATTAGCTTTACCATCTTCCAGCGTCAAACCTTCAATGATCGCTTCCTCGTCTTTTTTCGTAAGAGGCTTATCCAAGGTTACTTGGTAAATCTTTTTTATCTCATTGGAAGGATGAGAAAGCTTAGCAGCCAATTCACCGTCATTGGTAAATAAAAGAAGTCCTGTGGTATTTCTATCCAATCGACCTACAGGGAAAATTCGCTCTTCGCATGCATTTCCTACGAGGTTCATCACTGTCTTGCGATCCATTGGATCATCAGTTGTCGTTATAAAGTCCTTAGGTTTGTTCAAAAGCACATAAACGGGCTTTTCTGGATTGATCTTTCTCCCCTGATATACTACGCGATCCGTCTTCTTTACTTTCCGACCTAGCTCAGTACAAACCTCACCGTTCAAAGTTACCAAGCCCTGGCTAATCAATGAATCAGCTTCTCTTCGGCTACAGATTCCGGAATTGGCAATGTACTTATTCAGACGAATGAGATTATCTTCACTCTCCATCTTCTTCTTTTTCTGAGGAAGGGAGTCAAAGTTGTAATCTGGACGATCTACATTAGTATCTTGATCTACAAATCGCTTCTTACCAAAACCTTTAGAATCTTTTTTATCTGATTTGTACGTCGGTCTGCCTTCGGCAAAAACTGGCTTTTGATCTTTACCTCTGCCTTTATAAATAAGCCCTCCAGGTTTTTGAGAGCTGTCTGGTTTACCAGGTTTAGAATCTCTATTGTAAGGTTTTGGAGCTTCTGAAT
Organism: uncultured Algoriphagus sp.; assembly: GCF_963974835.1. GTDB lineage: Bacteria > Bacteroidota > Bacteroidia > Cytophagales > Cyclobacteriaceae > Algoriphagus. The sequence continues at coordinate 219,161 of NZ_CAXBET010000001.1, forward strand.
CTTCTTTTTTTGCAAAAAACTGCTTCTTACCTGCCCCAAATTCTTTCTTTTCAGAGAAGTCAGATCCTCGATCTTTTTTTGTACCAAAATTAGATTTAGACCCAAATTTCTTCTCTCCTAGAGTTTTGAAGCCTGATTTTTTATTTGTTCTTGGCTTTTTGTTGAAATCAGAAAAGTCATCTTCACTTTTGCTAAATGGCTTCTTTCCTGAGCCTTCCTTTGAAAATCCTGAATCCTTGGATTTTTTAAATCCTTCAGATTTTCCTTTATAACCTGCTCGTTGCCCTGAGTTTGAAGAGTTGGAATCTTTTTTCCCTTCGCCAAAAAATGGCTTTTTTGAATTATTATCTTTCATAGAATTGCAGCATCACTGCTGGATTGATTGTGAAAATTAAGCACCTGGAAACCAATCGCTTAATCGGGCTGCAAAGATACGATCTATCTAGACATTTCTAACCATCTCTTCAAAAAATTATAGATGGCTAGTTCTTCAGCTGTTGGTAGAAATACTCCGTGGCCTTTCGCACAGAGCCCTCACTGAGCAATAACTCTTTCGCTTTCTCCTCATCTACTCCTGTAGCTTCCATGATCATTTTGGTGCCACGCTGCACTAACTTCGTATTGGAAAGCTGCATATCCACCATTTTATTGCCTTTCACTTTCCCCAGCTTGATCATCACCGTGGTGGAGATCATATTAAGAATAAGCTTCTGAGCCGTACCGGATTTCATTCGCGTACTTCCTGTGATAAATTCCGGGCCCACCACTGCTTCTATCGGGTAATTGACTTCTTTTGAAAGTGGAGAATCCGGATTACAAGTAATGCTCCCAGTTAAAAGTCCTTTGCTTCGCGCAGTTTTAACTCCACCAATAACATAAGGAGTAGTTCCAGACGCCGCAATTCCGATCACAGTATCATTGACATTAAATCCATATCCTAATATATCATTCCAAGCTTGTTCAGGATCATCTTCTGCATTCTCAACAGCCTTTCGAATGGCTTTATCACCACCAGCAATTATCCCTAATACCATATCGAATGGCACTCCATAGGTAGGCGGACATTCGGAAGCATCCAATACGCCAAGTCTGCCACTAGTTCCAGCACCGATGTAAATCAATCGACCACCCTTTTGCATTCTAGGGACAATGTCATCCACCAAAGCACTAATTTGGGGTATTACTTTTTCCACTGCCTCAGCTACTTTTTTATCTTCTTTGTTAATATTCTGAAGAAGGGATAGTACATCCATCTGTTCCAGATTGTCATACAGAGATGTGCTTTCAGTTACTTTCATAAGTTTATAATTTGGCTTTCAGAGGCTATACGAATCATGCATTTAGGCATTACTTTGATATATTAAGTATGATTAAAGCTGGATTTCATAAGCTCTCTTGATGGTAAAGTGTCAAGCCAGCGATAGGGCTTTCAATGATTAAATTTACCTTGATCTGCATATCTGAAGCAGCTTTACGAAGAATATCAGAGTTGTAATAAGCAATTGATCCTACGAAATTCGCAGGTTTGTTCGTATAATCTGCATACTTCACTACATGTTGCTTGAAGAAATCCTGAAAGGAATTGTAATAAAGCATATAGCAATACGGGGTAGACTTATGTTCTGTAATAAACCTACAAAAACTGGCCATGTACCGGTTAGGAAAGGGCTTCTGGTAGACATGTTCTTGGATCACCGTATTTGTAAGATGAAAGTTATCGATGAGCTCTCTTTTGATCTCAGCTGGCATTTCATCATTTATAAAATCCTTCAAAAGCTTTCTCCCTACATATCCTCCCCCACCTTCGTCACCAAATATATAACCTGGCGCAGGACGTGAATCTATGATCTGAACCCCGTCATAATCGCAACTATTCGAACCAGTACCTAAAATACAAGCTATCCCAGGTTGGTGGCCACAAGTGGCCTTTGCAGCAGCGGCCAGATCATGATCAATCGTAATTTTAGCTCTTGGAAATACTGTCCTTAAAGCTGATGATACTTCATTTTTTCTGTCAGGACTCGAGCAACCTGCGCCATAGAAATATATTTCTTCTATTTCAGGTTCCAGATTAATCAGAAAGTCATCTTTCATTTGAATAGCCATTTCTTCGGAGGTTTGATAATAAGGATTAAACCCTATTCCCCGATGCTGACTAATTCGACGGTCAGAATAAATTACCCTCCAGTCCGTTTTGCTGGATCCACTATCTGCGATTAAAATCATTTATGCTAATTGCCCAATGGCTTGAAATTTCTCAAATACTTTTTCCGTATGTGGTGCGTCTGGCAATTCCTCTGTCAAATCCTGACCAGCCCAATGCTCGTAATGCATTCCTTTTTTCCAAAGTCTAGAACTACTTACATCATAAATCACTCCTTGGAACGCCACCCAAATTTCAGGTTTATCCTGTCCATTTCGAAGTGCCAATTGTTGCTTGGTGTAGATCTTCATCACAGCAACTTGATTTGAGCATTGATCCAACGCTCAGGTATTTCTCCCTTTTGAGCCATCTGATAGTCCGCATAGCTACAAGGAACGGTGCTCACTCTATCAAACTTCTCTGTTTCATTATGTGGAATCTCCATCCACCATTTTCCACTTCTTTTACTTTTATAGAAAACCAAGGTACTTGGCTTTGTATCCAAAGAAACCGTGTATTTAGTATAATCACTGCTTTTGAATGAAAGGCTGTCCTTACGGGAATAAAACCCTTCCAGAAAATACCAAATCATCACCGAAACTACTTTGGCAGTCTTGTTTGCAGCATCATCATAATACGGTTCGTAGCCATAAATTCCGATTGAACTCAACTTCTCATTTGTCCCAGCAAACCAGCAAATCTGGCAAGCTTCCTCTGCTGTCAAACCAAATGGCTCAGCATTTACAGCTCCCGGAGCATCGGCGGACTGGATTGCACACAAGTCAAAACTCAATAAATCAGCATTTCGGATCAAAGGTTCTACTTCCTTGAATTCGCTTCTCAATTCGCCCAGACGGACATGCTCGAAATAAAGCTTTTCCACTACATTGATCAAAGATGGATCTACTAAGAAACTTTGATACGCTAAATGAGCAGATGAAAACAGAAAATTAGGCTGGTGGAGAATGATTTCCTGTGTATGCTGATCTGCTAGAGGTCCATCTTCTTCCATGTCCAATTTGGCATCCACAGTTAATAGACTAACCAGCTTTTTCATTCTCTGGTAGGATAAATACTGCCCATAATCCAAATCGTGCGAACCTCCAAAGTAGATTGGTAGAATCTGATGCTTCATTAGGTAGTCTCCTACTTCCTGCATTCTTTGATAGGTGTCACTTAATTTCTCTCCAGAAATCAAATCTCCCAGATCAGCTACTCTGTAAGCTCCAAATCCTTTTTTCAATTCATACAGCTTCTCCCGAATCTCACTACTCCCTCTATCAGCACTTTCAATTTTGGCAAGTCCGCGATTTTCTTTGATCCCAACCAAAGCAATTTGTACTCCTTTGAGGTCCGGAAATTCCTCTCCGAAAAAGTGGATTTGTTTAAAAAATGAATTGTTTTGATATTTTTTCTGCCAAAGGTATTCGGCTACTGGGTCAAAATAAGATTGGATATTCATAAAGGGTGATAGTCTAAAGTAAAAATAATCAAAAAAGGCTCTTAAATAAAAAATCCCGCAGAAGCGGGATCTTTTGTTTTTGATTAACCTCCGAAGTCATCAAATCGGATGTTTTCCTGAGGAATTCCCAGATCATCTAGCAACTTCAATACTGCTGAGTTCATCAAAGGAGGTCCACATAGGTAGTATTCTACCTCATCTGGCTCAGGGTGATTCTTCAGATAATTATCATATAGTACTTGGTGGATGAAACCTACGTAACCGTCGCCTTCATCTTCCGGAGTTTTCTTAATTTTCCAATTGTCTTCTGGAAGAGGCTCAGATAGACCGATGTTAAATTGGAAGTTCGGGAAGTCTTTCTCTATATCTCTAAATTGAGGAACATAGAAAAGCTCTTTCTTAGATCTACCACCGTACCAGTAAGATACTTTTCTGCTAGTCTTCTCAGTATGGAAAAGGTGGAAAATCTGCGCTCTCAATGGAGCCATACCTGCACCACCACCGATGTATATCATCTCACGTTGTGTTGGATTGATATGGAATTCTCCGTAAGGACCAGAAATAGTGACCTTATCACCAGGAACTCTAGAGAATACATACGAAGAACAAACGCCAGGATTCACATCCATCCATTTGTTGTTCGCTCTGTCCCAAGGTGGAGTTGCAATACGTATAGTAAGCATCACAATGTTACCTTCAGCTGGGTGATTAGCCATGGAGTAAGCTCTGAAAAGCTCCTCGTCATTTTTCATGGTCAAATCCCAAAGTCCGAACTTATCCCAATCACTTTGGTAAACGTCTGCTGGGTGACCTAAATCAGGATGAGGAGTAATATCCATTCCTTTAAAGTTCACCGTGATAATTGGAACATCAATTTGAATATATCCACCAGCTTCAAACTCAAGAGTTTCACCTTCAGGAAGTTTCACTTTGAATTCCTTGATGAAAGTAGAAACGTTGTAGTTGGAGATAACCTCACACTCCCACTTCTTAATACCAAAGATCTCTTCTGGTACTCTGATCTTCATGTCATTTTTCACCTTCACCTGACAGGCTAGACGAACGTTACTTTGCTGCTCTGCTCTGCTCAAGTGACCTACTTCGGTAGGGAGAACCTCTCCTCCACCTTCTTCGACCACACATTTACACATAGCGCAAGTTCCGCCACCACCGCATGCGGATGGAAGGAAGATTTTTTGGCCCCCAAGTGTAGAAAGCAGGGTTGTACCAGCTGCTGTCACGATTGGGGAACTAGTGTCACCATTGATTACAATGTTGACATCACCTGAATTGACCAGTTTAGACTGAGCAAAGAGGAGAATAAATACCAGTAGCAGTATAATTACTGTAAAAGCTACGATGGATGTGATAATTACTGAACCCATGAAATTTTGGTTTAATTTTTCTTATGGATTGGCCCAATACGGGAGCACAAATATATTTATTAATCACTAAAAGAGACCAAATCGCAGTTCAAATTTGGCCTGAATAATCAAATCCTTTTAGAAGTAACTCTTTTAGTTATTTAAAAGGTTTAGCAAGGTGGTCAATCGGCCTTTCAACTGACGACGATCTACGATAAAATCAAGAAATCCATGCTCCAAAACGAACTCGGAACTTTGGAATCCTTTAGGCAAATCTTTACCTATCGTCTCACGAATCACTCTTGGACCAGCAAACCCAATCAATGCTTCAGGTTCGGCGATGTTAAAATCACCCAACATTGCATAAGATGCAGTTACTCCGCCTGTAGTCGGATCCGTGAGCATAGAAATGTAAGGAATCCCTGCTTGATCTAACAAGGCAAGCTTAGCAGATGTTTTGGCCATTTGCATCAAAGAAAATCCAGCTTCCATCATTCGTGCACCGCCAGACTTGGAAATCATCAAGAAAGGGATTTTGTTTTTCAGAGAATGATCTATTGCTCTGGCAATTTTTTCACCTACTACAGACCCCATGGATCCGCCAATGAAATTAAAATCCATACATGCAATGACGATGTCCAATCCATTCATTTTACCCACAGCAGATCTCACAGCGTCATTCAACTCTGTTTTCTTGATCGTAGCTTCTATGCGGGAAAGGTAGGGTTTGGTATCCACAAATTTCAAAGGATCACCCGATGTCATGTTGGCATCAAGCTCCTTGAATTTATTGTTGTCAAAAAGAATTTCGAAATATTCCTTCGAACCAATTTTTACATGAAAATCATCATCTGGGCATACATAAGCGTTGTTTTTTAGCTCTCTGGTATGAATGATATTTCCGTTTGGGGTCTTAAACCAAAGGCCATCAGGTGCATCTTTCTTTTCAGCTGTAGATGTTTTGATGCCTTTGTCAGTTCTTTTAAACCAAGCCATATTGAGTTTTTAGGTTGTTTTTGACGAATCAAAGGTTACAAATTTAGTCGTTAAATCCATTAAATAAAACCAAGTCTGCAATCGACTGACAAATCAATTTTAAATAGGTCACATGTGTTTATTTAAAATCGCTTTTTGAATGATTAATATTTAACTTATTTTGATTTCAAATACTAATGAGTATGTTTTTCGTTGATAAACATACAATTACCCAAATAACATCACATGAATCTTGCCGTTCTTCTCCTCATTTCCGCTTTAATATTATTTTTAGCTTATAAGGTTTATGGGAGGTACGTATACCGAAAATTTGGATTAAATGACAAAAATCCAGCTCCATCTCATACACATAGGGACGGAGTGGATTATGAACCAAGTAAGCCAATCGTGGTCTTGGGACATCATTTTGCTTCTATTGCCGGTGCGGGCCCAATTGTAGGGCCGATCATTGCAGTGACTTTTGGTTGGATTCCTGCGGTGATTTGGATTTTGGTTGGTGGAATTTTCTTCGGCGCTGTGCATGATTTAGGAAGCATGGCCACTTCGCTGAAAACTGACGGCAAATCAATCGGTGTAATCATCCGAAATCAAATTGGAATGAAGGGTAAGCAACTCTTCGTTATCTTTAGTTTTTCTACACTAATTCTTGTAATAGGCGTTTTTGCGGATATTATTGCTAAGACTTTCGTTACCAATCCAGGTGTAGCTTCGGCATCTATTCTTTTTATTTTACTAGCCGTTGTTTTCGGAATAGTTAATAAAATGGTGGGTGAGCGAAAGACCGCCTTTATAGTCATTACTATAATAGGTGTGATCTTGATGTATTTCTTTGTGTTTTTGGGAATGAAACTTCCATTTGCTTTAGACTATAAAATCTGGGTTTTAGCGCTTTTGGCGTATGCTTTTCTTGCTTCAGTGACTCCTGTAGGCATGCTGCTTCAGCCACGCGATTACCTCAATAGCTTCTTACTTTATGGATTAATTATCGCCGCAGTGCTTGGTGTCTTTATTGCCAATCCTGCTATCGAAATGAGTAATGAGATCCATGTTACCGATGAAAATCTCGGATATATTTTCCCTGTTCTTTTTGTAACCATTGCCTGTGGAGCAATTAGTGGTTTTCACTCGCTTGTAGCTTCAGGCACTACTTCCAAGCAATTGGATAGGGAGTCTGATGCGAAGTTGGTAGGATTTGGAGGAATGTTAATTGAGTCTTTCTTGGCTATTATTTCTGTGGGTGCGGTTGTGATTTTGTCCAGATCAGAGTATATATCCCGCCTTTCCGGCGAAGGTCCAGTGGCACTATTTTCCACGGGACTCGGAGGCATGATAGCCTCGTTGGGAATTTCTGAAGAATTCGCTGTGGGATTTGTAGCACTTACCGTTTCCGCATTTGCATTGACTACACTGGATACTTGTACTAGATTGGCACGATTTACTTTGCAGGAATACTTCGAAGATGTGCCCCAGGCAGCAGGTCAGTATTTGGCAAAAAACAGGTATGTATCTACAGGTATTGTGGTCCTTTTCTCGATACTATTATTATTGTCTGGAGAGTTCACTACACTTTGGCCGATTTTCGGCTCTGCAAATCAACTTCTTGCTGCTCTTGCGTTGTTGACCATAGCTGTTTGGCTGATTAAGAAAAATATCAATGCACTTTTTGTGACCATCCCTATGTTTTTCATGTTTACGGTTACACTTTCTTCCTTAGGTCTTTTTGCTTGGAAAAACTTTAAAGATGAAGTTTATGTACTCTCCATCATCGCTGCGCTGCTGTTTGTATTAGCCATTTCCTTAATGGTTTTGGCTACAAAAAGTTTGAAAAAAGAAGTCAAAGAACCCGCAAAAGCTCTTTGACTTATTCTATTTAAAGTGAATTAAAAACGTCTTTTGCTTTCTTAGGAATTCTTAAAGCAACTGTGAAATTGATTAGATAGTCTGCAAATGCAGCATCTCCATGAACAACATTGTCCGGAGTTGAATTCTCAATGTCCGTCACACTTTGAGTTCTATTTCTGAATAAAGCAATCGGAACGTTCAGCGTTCCTGTCACATTACCACGCATATAACTAACTCCAGGCTCTACTGAAATAATATAGCCAGGTCTTCTAAAACCTTCACTTCCACCAAAGGCGTCATGCACAGGAATACCTTCAATTCGTCCTCCTAAAGATGCTCCAAGTCCATGGATTTTTTCAAAGGAATGGAATACACCAGTTCTGACAGCAAACTGATCCGGCACACTCATGATTGCTTCATTAGGTCTGCTCCTATTTGTAGGAGTTCCATTTGTTTCTTTAGGATTGAACATATAAAAACCATCGTAATACCAGAAGTTAGTACTGCCAATATTCCAAAGTCCCTGAAAATCCACGATTAGACCAGTCCCACCATCACCTAATTGAATGGATTGATCGACAGTCAATTCAGTAGGTGTAGCCTCATCTCCTTTATAGAACGTACTTGTCGCTGCATAATCGCCAGTTGGGAATTTGATCCCAAGTCCGATTGCTGTATTTCCTTTTTTGGCTTTTTCACCGGAAAGCAACCAGTATCCCGCACCGATTCTCATGTCGCCGAAACCTTTGGAATACGATGTGTGCCTTTCTGTCCTATTATGTTCATAGAGCGAGCTTCTTTCGTTGTACTGCATTGGGAGTGAAACGATGCCATAAAGCCGTTCGGTGAAAGCATAGCTGATATTGATATCCAGACCATGTTGTTTATTGATCACTTCGGTGTGATCTGTCAAGCGATTGTGCTCCTGCTCAGTGCCTCGAAAATGTCTAAATGATTTAAAATAGCGGTAATTGGCGCTTACATTCCATTCTCCTTTATTGAGCATGTTTCCTTGACCGACAGCATTGCCAAGGCCTGAAAACTGTCTGATGGCTACGCAACCTTGAGAATAGGAATTGAAATAGGCTAAAGTCAATACGACAGTAGCGAGAAGTATTTTGATATATATTTTCATGAGTTTATTTTCTAATTGTTAATTATCGGCACCGTCAGTTTTGGCCACGTCAATGGTGTACTGGGCTACATTTCTTCCTTGAGCAGTTCCTGCAGTAGCATCGAAGGTCCAATGAATGCCTCCGTATACTCTTGAAATAGCTGCTTCTTCAGCCCATTCTTGGAAAATATTTCCTTCGCTGGGGAATAAATAAGTCAATACTTCCGCGGCTGCAGCAGAGAATACTGAATGTCCAGATGTATAACTTGGAAAATTAGGTGTACCCGCAATGGTCTCGAAATCCTTAATCATCTGAATAGGTCGCGGGTAGTAATAGTAATATTTTGTATCCCAGCAGCTGATTCCTCCATCCATAATTGCCATATTCATGTAGGCAAAAGCGCGTGCTGTGCGGATCGAGTTTAACTTATATTTTAGGATATATTCTCCTGCGATATCGTTCCAGTGCCCAGGAGGAGTATATGTCCCTAATCCATCTTGCCAAAAGTTAGCTATTCTCCTACGCTCGTGGGTTACATTTTCAGCATAATCCTTCAAAATCCTAACATCCTTTTCAAACGCTTCTGATCCTGGAGTCGGTGGAAGTGGTGGTCTGGTGTCTTCTACATTTTGAACATTCCACATTTTCACCTTGCCAAAAAGAGGCGTCAATCCAACAGGACGAGCAGGGCTTTCCAGATTTTCCCACTGCCAGCCAAACCTTTCAAAAGCTGCTTTTCTTAAAGAATCCGAGACTGCTTTAGGAGACTGCGCATATTTCATCCTGTCATTTGCAGCTCTTGACAATGCAATGCTGGCGATTTCTTCACCAATCTTTTTCCCTGCGTCCAGATCGCTAGGGACATTCTCTCCTGCTAAAATTAAGCTTTCCAAATGTTGCTCTTCTAGCTCTTTCAAATATTCGGCCTCCAAAGGAAACATAGCTGTTAAGATTTTTCTGGAGACCGTTGCCAAAACAGCACCTTCTGATGGATAGGAAGGTAAGTTATTAGACACGTAAGCGTGAGCAATATCCATATCAACCTGATAAGGTGCAGGTCTTTTGAAGTGGAATTTATAGTGCCATGCAGAGATCATCCCATCATACTGTGCCACAGAAAGGTAAGCCAAAGCTCTACTTGCATAAGGAGGATGAGCAAAAGGAAACACCGGCGGTCCAGCTGGATTTGCAGGATCAGGAAGTGTGTAGGATTCATCTACGTTTGGCCCCGGGATCAAATTATATTTGGCTATCAAACCAAGTGCAACTTCATTCCAACGAAGCACAGCATTGTTCGTCCAGTGATCTACATTTTTGCGTTGGTCACCTGACATAGAAGAAATAGCCGACTTTACTCCTTCTACTTCCGCCAAAAACTCAGCAGATTCTGCTCCAGAAGGTGTGTCAATCGAAATTTCGCTTCCAGAGGAAATTAAAATAGGCTTCCAAGTCCCTGCATCCTCATCTATTCCTGAGAATTCATAGCTTTTATATTCCAATTCAGTTTCTAAGTCCATATTACAAGCAGTTACTAGAACTGCTGTAACTAGGAAAATTATTATTAGTCGAAGTATATTCATCTGTTCAATTTTTAGGAGTGAAAAGGCCAAATTGATAAGTCACACCAGCACTTATAGCTGCCATCTCTGGTGCATTTCTTCCATCAATAACACGGCTATATGATGCTACCAAACCCAGGCCTTTTGGCTTTTTAAAGAAATATTGGGCGAATACTCCGACACGATCCATATCCACTTTATTTGTGGGCTGAGGAGCATTATAAGCCCGTATGTCATCTCCTGATGTAGATCTCGATGAGTTATAGCTGAGCTCAACTCTTAAAGATTTGTTTGCAAACCATTTTCCTAGAACTGCCTCATAAACCCATGAACTGGGAACATCCATCCAAGAAGTATAATAGCTCCCATTATTGTAATAGTATTCGCGCTCTGCCTCAGTATAACCTTTCCAGATATAGCCACCTTGTGCTCTTAAGTAGAAACCATTGTTTAACTCATACTCAGTCAAACCTCTCCAGGCAAGTTGAGGAGCTCCAATACCTAAACTGTAAGGCTGATAGTCAGATAGATAATTTGAAGCCGGGGTAGAAAATGTGACAGAACCGAATGCTGTCCATTCACCCTTTTCGCCCTTTTTTCGTAAAACTTCATATTTCAGACCTAGAGTTAAATCTTGTATTCCAGAAGTTCCAGCGAATTTTCCTCCATTAGGAGTTGTCGAGGTCGTTGTTACATAAGGAAGTCCAGCATAAACATCCAACCGTTTCGTAACTCCATATGCAGCCATTACCATAGCGGTCCTCCGCTGTACTTGGGCTATAGTTCCATTTTTTCGAAGGGTCTCACCTTCCCAATAGTGATCAAACTCCCCATACTCATAGTTAAGTAGAAAGCAGATATCACCTTTTGGCATCATCAATCCGTCCGTTGGAGTTTGTGCCAAACTAAGGTTCGACAAACTTATTCCCCCCATCAGGAGAATAAGCTGCCATAAATATTTTTTCATAGTTTTTAGTCTTGATTCCCAATTTTGTTAAGCAAACTCATGTAGTCATACTATCATACTAGATGACCTATAGAGGATTGCAGGATTATTTCTCTTCCCAAAGCCATTTACAGGTTGAGAAAAAGAAATCATCACATTAAATAAATTAATCAGGAATGCTGGGGAGGCGGGGAATCTATTTCTCCCAATTTATTGGTATATGCTGTCATAGCAGCAACCAATCCATCATTTAATGAAAATTGCGGACTGGACTGAAATAAAAATGCCTCGGGAAGGAGATAGTCTTTAATAAAAATTTTAACACTTGTCTTGTCGTCCTGACCATCTGGAAAATCATCATCCACAAGAGATGAGATCCATTTTTTGATTGTGTTGTCCAAAACACCACGGGCAGTATCCGGTACTACAATTACTTGTAAAGTATCATTTTGATAACGCTGCTTGATAGCACGAAAAAACTTACCATCTTTTTCATAGGAAGTATTTGTAGGACGAAACTCTTCCTGGTTTGCCATATAGGGTGCAGAAAGAGGAATCTCTATTAGAGTCTCCTGACCTTTTATTGAATTTTCGCTAAAAATTCTATCCTCCCACTTATTTTCCAAATGCTGGTCATAGGAATAATAAAATGCATAGTAGCCAAAATGATAAATGGCAAAACATGCAAAAAGGAATATAGATAAGGCTTTCTTCAATTCGGGGTTTATTACAATTCGAAAAGTATTAAAATTCAATTTGCAAAGCCAACACCCAGCTAAAAATTTGTTACAGATATTTTATTAAAAACCAGTTATTCCAAATCATCATTTAAGATTGATGATTATCTAAAACAATATTCTGCGATAAGTATAATGACAAACAACACTAGACTAGCTATTCCATAGATTTTTAAGACTTTTAGTCTATTCATTCTATCCAAAAACCAAAGCACTAAAACTGGACGTATCAATCCCGCAACTAAGCTTACAAAGCAAAAAAAGAATAAAGCACATAAAAGAATAAAAACTGCCTCCTTCATTATGTAAAACTAAAAAAGGAACAGCAATGCTGTTCCTTTTCATTTTATATCTAAGCGAAAATTATTTTTTACGCTTAATTTCCTTCATTTCGTAACCTTCAATTGTATCATCAATTTCGATATTATTGAAGCCCTTGATAGAAATACCACATTCGTATCCTGCCTTCACTTCAGCTACATCGTCCTTGAATCGCTTCAATTGATCGATCTCGCCTTCGTGGATCACGATACCGTCTCTGATGACACGAATCTTGTTCTTTCTGGTAATGAAACCATCTGTAACATAAGAACCTGCAACAGTACCGACTTTAGTGATTTTAAATACTTCACGAACCTGGATATTACCGGTGATAACTTCTTCGAATTCTGGCTCAAGCATACCCTCGATTGCATCTTTGATCTGGTTGATCGCATCGTAGATGATGGAGTAATGTCTGATTTCGATCTCTTCCTGTTCAGCCAATTTCTTAGCATTAGAAGAAGGTCTTACCTGGAAACCAAGAATAATAGCATCAGATGCAGAAGCCAGCAATACATCAGATTCTGAGATCTGCCCCACACCTTTGTGGATAATGCTCACCTTCACTTCATCCTTGGAAAGTTTCAATAGTGAATCAGAAAGTGCTTCTACTGATCCATCCACGTCACCTTTGATGATGATGTTCAATTCTTTAAATGATCCAATTGCCAAACGACGACCGATCTCATCCAACGTAATATGTTTCTTAGTTCTTAAGCTTTGCTCTCTCTGGATCTGCTCTCTTGAGTTAGCTATATCCCTAGCTTCACGCTCAGTGTCATACACTTTAATGATATCACCTGCTTGAGGAGCTCCACCAAGGCCTAGTACCTGAACTGGTGTAGATGGTCCTGCTTCTTTCAGCTTTTTGCCTTTATGATCAAACATTGCTTTCACACGACCGTGATGCTGACCTGCTAGGATGATATCTCCAATTCTTAATGTACCAGCCTGTACCATGATAGTAGATACATATCCACGTCCCTTATCGAGAGATGCTTCAATTACAGTACCTGCAGCATTCTTATCTGGATTCGCAGTAAGTTCCAATACTTCAGATTCAAGGAGAACTTTCTCCAATAAGTCGTCAATACCTTCACCTGTCTTCGCTGAGATGTCCTGCGACTGATACTTACCGCCCCACTCTTCAATTAAGAGATTCATGTTAGCAAGCTCTTCTTTGATCTTGGCTGGGTTTGCATTTGGTCTATCAATTTTGTTGATCGCGAAAATCATTGGTACACCCGCCACTTGTGCGTGGTTGATAGCTTCCTTAGTCTGAGGCATGATGCTGTCATCTGCCGCAATTACGATAATGGCCACATCGGTGATTTTCGCACCACGTGCTCTCATCGCTGTAAATGCTTCGTGGCCCGGCGTATCTAGGAATGCAATTTTATGACCTGTCTTAGTCATTACGTCATAAGCGCCAATGTGCTGTGTAATTCCTCCAGCCTCATCCGCAGTTACTTTCGACATACGGATGTAATCAAGCAAGGAAGTCTTACCGTGATCGACGTGACCCATGATGGTAACAATTGGAGCTCTTTCCACCAATTCTTCCGGAGAATCCTCTTCCTCTACCTCGATTTCGTCTTCAATAGATTTAGTAAATTCTACTTCGTATCCAAATTCATCAGCAATGATGGTTATCGCTTCTGCATCCAATCGCTGGTTGATAGAAACGAACATACCTAGTGACATACAAGCAGATATGATCTGGTTAACAGATAAATCCATCAAAGCCGCCAAATCATTTGCGGATATAAACTCAGTTACTTTTAAGATTTTTGTCTCTTCCGTTTCAAAGTCGACGTCTCTTTCTCGTTCAGCTTTCTTATCTCTTCTGCTCTTACCTTTTCCTCCAGCACTTTTACCTTGAAGACGGGCTAAGGTCTGTTTGATTTGATCTTGAATTTCCTTTTGAGTAGGCTCTGCTTTCTGAGCTCTCACAGGTGCTCCACCGCGTTGGTTTCCTCCTGGACGATTACCTCCTCCAGAATTAGCCCTATTGCCTGGACCTCCCGCAGGACGATTCGCATTCCCCTGACCAGGTCCTCCTGGCTTATCAATACGCTTACGAGGACGCTTCTTATCTCGACCTCTTTCGTCAGAAGAAGCGACTGGCCCTCCTTTTTTCTTAGGTCGATCAGCAGGAAGCTCAATTTTCCCAAGTACAGTTAGGCCTTTAAGTGAATCTGCTTTTGCCGCTATCACTTGATCCTTTGCCGCTGGCGGTACTGGAGTGCTTGGCTGCTGTGGAGCAGGCTTAGGTTGCTCTTTCTTCACCTGAGGAGTAGGTGGCACATTCGGCTTTCTTTCCTCCTGAGCAGGTCTTGGCTGAGGCTTATTATGTTGTGGGGCTGGTTGAGGCTTTCTAGTGTCGGCTTGCCCTTGCTTCTGGCCATACTTATTTTGGCCATGCTGCTTATGTCTAGGCACTGAGCTTGTATTTTTGCTCAGATCAATTTTACCCAATACTTTAATACCCTCCAATTTTGGAGGATCAGTAGAAATCTTTTCCGCATCGGCAGGCGGAGTAGGTGCAGAAGTTTGCGCTGGTCTCTCCTCAGCTGCTTTAGGCGCAGGCGCGGGAGCTGGTGTAGGCGCAGACGGCTTCGGAACTTCCTGTGCTTTTGGCGCAGGAGCTGGAGCGGGTGCTGGTGCAGCTGGCTTTGGCTCTTCTTTTGGAGTTTCTGGCTCTATAGAGATAGGCTCATGGCGCTTCCCTATAGAGAGGTGCGATGCCTCCTCTTTATCCAGGGCAGAAGATTTGAATTCCTTATTCAGCATCTCAACTTGACTCATGTTGATTTTTGAATTCGGATTATTCTCCACCTCATAGCCCTTTTTAGCCAAGGACTCAACTATGGTTGCCGTACCCACGTTGAGTTTTCTGGCTATCTGGCCTAAACGCATCATTTTTTCTTCTGACATAAGCAAAAACTTCTTTCGAAATCTTAAATAATTAGGGTATTACTCGGGGATTTTTTCCCGGTTTTATTGATCAAATTCTTGTCCGAGTATCCTGAATATCTCATCGACAGTCTCTTCTTCTAGCTCTGTTCTACGAGTCAGGTCCTCTTTAGTCAAGCTCAGTACGCTTTTCGCAGTATCTAAACCTGTCTTCTTTAATTCGTCGATGATCCAGCTGTCGATTTCATCAACAAACTCCATCAAATCGACATCTTCTTCTTCGCTTTCGTTCAATTCACGGAAAACGTCAATCTCATAACCTACCAATCTACTGGCAAGTTTGATATTATAACCACCTTTACCAATAGCCAGAGAAACCTGGTCTGGCTTAAGGAACACAGAAAGCCTTTTCGTCTCTTCATTCGCAGTGATCGAAGAAACTTTAGCTGGACTCAATGCACGAGTGACATATAAATCCAAGTTTTCAGTGTAATTAATAACATCAATATTTTCATTCTGCAATTCTCTTACCACAGCGTGAATTCGTGATCCTTTCATTCCCACACAAGCTCCTACTGGATCAATGCGGTCATCGTAAGATTCCACAGCAACTTTTGCTCTTTCGCCTGGCTCTCTCACAATCTTAATGATGGTAATCAATCCATCGTAGACTTCAGGAACTTCGTTTTCAAACAAACGCTCCAAGAATATAGGAGATGTTCTGGAAAGGATAATCTTTGGGTTACCGTTAGACATGTCCACTCTATGAACAATCGCTTTTACGGTATCACCTTTCCTGAAGCGGTCTTTAGAAATCTGCTCTGCTTTTGGCAGAATCAATTCATTTCCTTCACCATCCATAAGAAGAATCTCTCTTCCCAAAATCTGATAAACTTCAGCACTTACAATTTCGCCAACCAATTCTTCATACTTAGTGTAAAGAATATCCTTTTCAAGATCCTTGATTCTCTGGATCAATGTCTGACGGGCCATCTGCACGGCACGTCTTCCGAAGGCTTCCAATTCAATTTTCTCGTATACTTCTTCTCCTATTTCAAAATCAGGTTCGATTTTCCGTGCTTCTGCAAAGCTGATTTTGTCTAAATCCCAAATATCCTCAGAATTGTCGTCAACAATTTCGCGGATACGGAATATCTCAAGGTCACCTTGATCAGCATTGATGGTCACATCGAAGTTTTCATCAGTTTCAAACTTCTTGCGAATCATCGCTCTGAACACATCTTCCAAGATACGGATCATCGTAGGTCGATCCACATTTTTAGATCTCGCAAATTCAGCGAAGGATTCTATTAAGACTTTGGCATCCATTTTATTTATTTAAAAGATACTTGTACAATTGATTTCTTCATCTCTTCAAAAGGAAGCGAAACTTCCTCCTCGGTGGCTTTTTTGCCTTTTCCCTTTTTCTTTTTTACCAACAGTTTTACTCCCGTTTCCGAAACTTCAAGTAGTATACCTTGAATTTCTTCTCCCGAAGTCAAAGAAACTTTAAGCTCTCTGTTAATATTTTTCTGAAATTGTCTTCTACTACTCAAAGGAAAATCAAGACCTGGGGAAGAAACCTCCAGAATATATGCTTCAGGCATCATTTCTTTTGCCTCAAGCTCTTCCGAAACCGCCCTGCTTAGCTTAGCGCAAGCCTGGATAGTTACACCTTCATCAGCGTCTAAAAGGATGTTTAGAAGCTTTTTACCTGATTTCTCAGACATCTTTACCTCTACAATGAAATGATTCTCATCCGGAAGATGCTTCTCTACAATCTCTTCGATAGCTTGTTTCAATTCAGTCATAGTATGCATAATGAAAGAGGGGACCATATGGTGTCCCCTCCAGAAACTTTCGAATACGACGCAAAGGTAAATATTTTTGTAGTAAAAACAATGAGGCCACTAAATCAAGATTTAGAGATAATTAGGTTTTCTTTTCATCAAAAAAACTTCAATAAACTAAAGCCCCCTGACAATCATTTGATTTTGTTACCAAAAAATATCCCGATTCTATCAAATTTGTCCCATTAAGATAATAATTTTGCCGACCCCCGTTTAATATGAGTGCTCAGCATAGTATATTAAACTCTTAACTCCAGTAAATACAATCAATACCTAAAAATGGGATTATTTGACTTTTTCTCTAGTGATATTGCAATTGACCTCGGTACTGCAAACACCCTGATCATTCATAAAGATAAAATTGTAGTAGACGAACCTTCTATCATTGCTATTGACAAAACTACCAACCGCGTTTTGGCGGTAGGCAGGGAAGCAATGAACATGCATGAGAAAACGCATGAGAATATAAAGACTATCCGTCCGTTGAAAGATGGAGTAATTGCGGATTTCTATGCCGCCGAGCAAATGATCAGAGGTTTGATCAAAATGATCCCCGGTCAGAAAAAAGGCTTATTCCCACAGTCCCACCGCATGGTGATCTGTATTCCTTCCGGCATTACTGAGGTAGAAAAACGTGCCGTACGTGACTCTGCCGAGCATGCTGGCGCCAAAGAAGTTTATATGATTTTCGAACCAATCGCTGCTGCAATTGGTATTGGAATCGACATAGAGAAACCTATGGGATCCATGATCGTGGATATCGGAGGTGGTACAACAGAAATTGCTTTGATAGCACTTTCAGGTATCGTCGCCGATCAGTCTATCCGTGTCGCAGGTGACACGTTTACCAAGGACATACTAGACTACATGCGTCGTCAACACAACTTATTAATCGGTGAGCGCTCTGCAGAGAAAGTGAAGATCGCTATCGGTTCTGCCTTGACTGAGCTGGATGAGCCTCCGGAAGATTACGAGATCAGAGGCCGTGACTTGATGACCGGTATTCCTAAGGTGATTAAAGTTTCTTATTCTGAAATTGCTTTCTCACTTGATAAATCAGTTTCTAAAATAGAAGAAGCGGTCTTGAAAGCATTGGAAATTTCTCCGCCAGAACTTTCCGCAGATATCTATGATAATGGAATCCATCTTACAGGTGGTGGAGCCTTGCTGAAAGGTTTGGACAAAAGACTTCACCAAAAGACCAAACTTCCTATTCACATCGCAGAGGATCCGCTGAGAGCTGTAGTGAGAGGAACCGGCACTGCCTTGAAAAATGTACAGAATTTCCGAACAGTATTGATGACTTAAACCCCGAATGCTACGCATCCTTCAATTCCTTTACAGTCTAAGGTCATTTCTATTATTTGTTTTGCTTGAAGTATTGGCGATAAGTTTGATTGTCTCCAATAATTCGCCTCAGGGTGCAGCCTTCTTCAATAGTTCCAATGCATTAACCGGGTCCGTTCTGAAGACCCGCTCGGATGTGGTGGATTTCTTTTCCCTCGCTGAAGATAATGAAGCTCTTCTCAGCGAAAATGCCTTATTGCTTGAGCAGCTAAAAGTGATGAACGCTGTTCCTGATAGTGTTTCATTCCAATTGGATTCTGCATTAGAATCACAGTTTAATTTTAGGGGAGCCAGAATTATCAGCAATTCTCTTCGCTTTTCACAAAACCACATTACTCTGAATAAGGGAGCCAAGGACGGGGTGTTTCCGGGAATGGGCGTATTTAATGATCAAGGAGTTGTCGGTCGGGTAAAGTCTGTATCTGAAAATTTCTCAGTGGCATTCTCTTTACTTAATACAGAACTTAGCATATCCTCCAAAATCAAAAGCAATGATTCATTTGGCTCTATAAAATGGGATGGAAAAAACTCCAGTAAAACGAAGCTTCTTTATGTTCCCCGTCACGTGACGGCCAATCCTGGAGATACTGTAGTTACTACCGGTTACAGTGCTGTTTTCCCTGAGGGAATTATAGTAGGAATTATAGAAAGCGTCGAACAAGGAGAAGATCCTAATTATTTGGACATCGTAGTAAATCTGAGTACAGATTTTAGCAAGGTTCATTACGTGTATCTAGTAGAAAATACCCAATTAGAAGAGATAGATTCTCTCCAGAACAAATCATTAATAGAAAATGAATTTTAGAAACCTGATCACTTTCATCTTCTTGGTTATATGTCTATGTAGTGTACAGATTTTAGTATTGAAAAACGTAGCGCTTTTTGGTGTAGCATTCTGCTTTATTTACTTGTTGGGAATATTGAGCTTCCCAATTAATATGAGAAGCTTCCCATTGATATTGCTCAGTTTTGGAATTGGGTTATTTATAGATGTATTCTACGACACGCTAGGTCTTCATGCTTCTGCTGTCACACTCTTGGCATTTCTTCGTTCATTTTGGCTAAAAGCTTTGAGTCCAAACGGCGGCTATGATGATTCAAATAATCCGACTCTTCCTGAAATGGGAATAGGATGGTATATCAGCTACTCTTTACCTTTAGTTTTTGCCTTTTCACTGATGTTTTTCATTGCCGATCAGTGGGGCACCGGAGGATTATTTGGCGTTCTAAACAAAAGCCTTTTCTCCTCGATATTTACAGTCATTTTGGCTATAATTGTACAACTACTGTTCTTCAAACGCAGGAGAGGAATCTAATGAACGACCAAAGGCCCGTAGTAATAATCATCTTTGTTTTCTTAATAGGGTTGGTTCTTTTGACCAAGCTTTTTATGATTCAAGTAATGGACGACAGCTTTATTAAAAAAGCTGAGCGTAATGCTATACAAAGAATTGTAGATCACCCCTATCGCGGATTAGTGTACGATAGAAAAGGAAAGCTACTCGTGTACAACAATCCTATTTTTGATTTGATGATAGTGCCTAAAGAATTTGAAGTGGGTGACACCACCCGATTCTTAGAACTTTTTGGAATCACCAAAGAACATCTGATCGAATCTTATCAAGCTGCACGAAAATACTCATCCGTAAAGCCATCGACTTTTATCAAGCAGATTTCCACGAATGAATTTGCCAGAATACAGGATTTTCTGATCGATTATCCTGGTCTGTTTATCATGACGCGTTCAGTCCGTTCTTATCCTAACCCAATTGCCTCCCACGCATTAGGATACATAGGCGAAATCAGTGGAAGGCAACTTGAGCGAGACAGCTCCGGGTATTATGTACAAGGGGATTACGTAGGTCTCAGCGGAATGGAACGCTTTTACGAAGATGAGATGCGTGGTAAAAAAGGAGTAAAATATAAGATGGTCAATGTACGGGGAGTAGACAAAGGTCCCTTCAAGGATGGTGAGTACGATACCTCCTCCGTAGCAGGTCATAACATCAACTCCTCCATAGACATGGAGCTTCAGAAGTATGGAGAAAAGCTCATGATGGGAAAGACCGGCTCTGTGGTCGCTATTGAGCCAAAGACCGGAGAAATTCTTTCCATGATTTCTGCCCCATTCTACGATCCAAATACACTTACCGGTTCCGATTTTGGCAAAAGCTATACTGCTCTGAATAAACTGGAGACTAAGCCTCTGTTCAATCGTCCGATCATGGCGACTTATCCTCCGGGCTCTATATTTAAAATAGTCCAAAGTCTGATAGGCCTTCAGGAGGGAATTTTGACTCCTGAAACTACTTTTGCTTGCAATAAGTCTTTAGTAGCATGTCACAACCACCCTTCTCCAGTCAATTTGTTTGGAGCAATAAGAAATTCATGTAACCCCTATTACCATCAGGCTTTCCGTCAAATTATTAATCAGGAAGTGTCAAGTAATACCTTTAAGGATACCGAGATCGGACTAGACGCGTGGAGAGAAAGAGTTTTAAAATTTGGATTAGGTGGTACTCTAGGAGTGGATATGCCAAATGAAAAAAAAGGCTTGGTTCCCAACAGTGGTTATTATGATCATTACTATGGAAATGGTCGATGGAAATATTCTACCATTTATTCTCTTTCCATTGGTCAAGGCGAACTTTTAGTGACCCCTCTTCAAATGGCTAATCTCGCAGCCATTTTTGCAAATAAGGGATATTACTATACCCCACATTTGATTAGGGCAATTGATGGTGACAACACCAAAATACCAATAGAATATCAAACCAAGCACGAAGTAGGTGTAGATGCCCTTCATTTTGATATGGTTCAGGACGCAATGGTTCAAGCCTTATATGGTACCGCACAGCGTGCCCTGATGAAAGACATACAGATTGCAGGTAAAACGGGTACCGCTCAAAATCCGCACGGAGAAGACCACTCTGTATTTATTGCTTTTGCACCAAAAGAGAATCCCCAGATAGCCATAGCCGTGTACGTGGAAAATGCAGGCTGGGGAGGAAGGGCGGCAGCTAGTACTGCCTCACTTATGATAGAAAAATACCTCAAAGACAGCATCTCAAGACCTGATCTGGAGAATTATGTAATCGCTGGAAATTTCATTTATTAATGCGGGAGAAGGATATCAATATAAATCGGGTGGACTGGATCACCGTGATGATCTATTTCGCATTGGTAATGATAGGCTGGTTCAACATCTACGCTGCAGTCTATGATGGGCAAGTGGACAAAAGCATCTTTGATACTTCCATCAATTCGGGAATCCAACTTGTCTGGATAGGAACTGCCATCGCTATCATCACCGTGATCATGGCGGCAGATTACCGGCTTTTCGAAAATCTGGCAATCCCAATATATCTGGTAATGCTAGTATTATTGTTACTCACTCCTTTTATAGGAAAAGAAGTAAACGGGCAGATACTTACTATTGGTTTTGGTTCCTTTAGAATTCAGCCTGGAGAGTTTGCCAAATTTGCGACAGCCCTTGCTCTAGCCAAGTTCATGGAAAGGCCCACATTTGATCTTTCCAAAACCAAATATCAATTACAGGCTTTTGGAGTACTCTTACTGCCGATAATATTGATCATTCTTCAGCCAGATACGGGAACGGCGATGGTCTATTTCTCTATGTTCATTATGTTTTATAGAGAAGGTCTACCCCAAAAATATTATGTGCTTGGAATCGGCTTTATTACAATTGCCTTACTGGCACTAGGAATAGAAAACAATCTTTATTTGGCTGGGGCTATTGTAGTAATTGTTGTTATCCTCATTTTGATGGGGAAAAAGACACCCCAGCAGATTATTGCATTCAGCGTTATCGGGCTAGCTTTAATTGCCTTCACTTATTGTCTTGATTTTGCAGTATCAAAGCTTCCCAAGCATCATCAAAACCGAATAATGGTGTTATTCAATCCAGACATTGATCCACTGGGGGTTGGCTGGAATGTAAATCAGTCGAAAATTGCTATTGGTTCAGGTGGTCTTACAGGTAAAGGCTATTTGCAGGGTACCCAAACCAAGTTCGATTTTGTTCCGGAACAACATACGGATTTCATCTTTTGTACCTTGGGAGAGGAATTTGGCTGGCTGGGAAGCTTAGTGGTGATCGCACTTTTTGTCACTTTGCTCACCAGGTTGGTTTTCATGGCGGAGCGTCAAAAAAATAGGTTTAACAGAATCTATGGCTATTGTGTGATCTCGATTCTAATGTTCCACTTTATGATAAATATAGCCATGACCATTGGACTTTTTCCGGTAGTGGGAATACCTCTGCCATTCTTTAGCTATGGAGGATCCTCACTTTGGTCATTTACCATTTTGCTTTTCATCTTCATCAAAATGGACAGTGCCAGAGCTCTTCAGCTGGGAAGGATGAGTTAAGAATCCAAAAGTTTTTTTAGCCAGATTTGCTTCTGAGGCTCTCGATTTTTAATTGCATATGGCGTGTGATAATGATGTGCTTTCAGAAAATTGATTTGTAGTTCTTTCCACTGCTGAGCAGTAGAAATCACATTCATATTCTTTAATTCCGTGAATAATCTTTTACTTATCTCAGGATAATCCTGCCTACCCAAGTAATCCAAATCGGCATCGCAAATAATTCTCTGAAGATGATTTTGAGGATTTTGAGGGATTTTAGTTGCCATCACTAATCCTTTGACGAGTTCAATATCTTTTTTATTTATGCCCAAGTCCTTCATGATCACTTCAGCCATCCCTGCTCCTACTTCTTCATGATTAGCAGAACCTTGGAGAAATCCCATATCATGAACAATAGCTCCCGTCCTAAGCAGATATCTTTCTTCTTCTGGAAGCTGTTCTCTTCGGATATACTGATTGCATACGTTTAGCACATCGAGTGTATGATCTAAAGCATGGTAAGTTAATGAGCTGGGTAGATTAGCCTCAAGATTAGTTAAAACTTGTTTTCGAAGAGTGCGATATCCTTGCATGGAATGAATGAAACAGGGCTGTTGGCTAAAATGCCGTCTTTATAGCGTAATAAAGTATAAAGACAAACACTAAACCAATATTAAATGATAAGTATCGGACCGAGAGATTGACATTTCTAAACTTTGTCGCAGTGATTTTGGCATTGATATATACCTGCTCTCCCAACTGATCAAAAAGTGGGCGTCTCTTGGTATTCACTTTTTCCAATTCTTTCACATAGTCTTTGATCGGACCGTAAGACGAAATTATATTTCCAAAGAAAAATACGCTCTTGTCAAAATTGGTTTCAATCTGCGGCATAAAGCATCTGAAACTATAATAAATGGAAATAACGCTGAATATAAACCAAGTGCCCATGAATCCATAAGTCAGAACGTCCGAAGATGCCAGCTCGATCAAGTGCTCGTAAAATTGAAAGAACACATTCATAAGCAAACCATAGAAAGAAAGTACTAGGCCAGCCTTGATTTCAGAAGCTTTTATTAAATCCCGCAAATACATTATTAGGTACCAATAATTATCCACGGCATCTATTCCGGGATCCAATGGAGGTATATCTTCTAGGTCTTGGATTTTCTTACGCATTGATTTAAAAAGGCTTTCTCAAAAGTACCGACATGCAAAAACAAGATAATCGGTGAATAAAGTAATTCCTATAAATTAAGGGGATTTGATTATTTAAAATGAAAAAAGAGCCAAAATTCGGCTCTTCGTATTTAGTGTATGATTTTTTATTTCAAACCTCAAACTTCCTGTATACTAGCAATAGAAATTCTTGAACTGGCTCGTTGTCAGTTTTCCATCCCAATTCTCCAACATATCTTGAGTTCACAAGGCCAATTGCTTCGTCAAAGGACTTACATTTATCGATAGATTTTAAGGCATGTCTAAGTAAATCAGCATTTCCGTCAAATAGCTCTTTGGTAAACATAAAGCGTTGATTAATGGCTAAGCTATCAGCAAGCTCACCCCTAATCCCTTTCATTCCTTTGTATGAAAGTGTTTCAAATTTTGCCTTCAAATTATACGGATCAAGATTCCCTGCTGGGCTGCTCCTGTAATTGTTCTGAGTAGGCTGGACATATGATCGCTCTTCCACATTCACAGGTTCATTCACAACATTTTTACTCTGAGACTCATCTGTTTCCACTTGGTCAAAGAACGAACTTTTGGATTCTTCCTCTCGATTTGGTTCAGTATTGGAAGAAGGCTCAGGAATCAAAGTTGGTTCTACAGATTCCTGCACCAAATAAGCATCCAGATCAAATGGCTTAACATCTCCCAGTGTAGCCAAAAGTAAATTGACAGATTCCAGGGATTCGCTTATGGTATGGTAATTAGCTGAAACAGCACGCAAGTAGGCATTCTCATCGTGCCCAAAACCGGCCTTGTCTATCAAAAATGAAACTACTTGATGATGCCATTTGTAATACTTGCGGTTTTCCTTCAGAAATTCATTGATTTGTCCGGAAGGAGCCTTGGTGATCTCGTTTTGATAAAAGGCGACTGGATCTGTGGCAAGTTGAACCGCTTGCTCTACAGCAGTAGTCAAAAGTGGCTGCAATTGCTCTTTCTCTATTTTGATTCTCCTCGAAAGTACATTCATAAATTCCGTCAAGGCTTCATGCACTGTAATATCACGGTAATCAAAATAGGGGCTACTCTTTAGCTTGCTTAGCTCTTCTTTCCATAGTTCAAAAAGTCTTTTGATAATAAAGAAATTCACTTGGGTACTGTTTGTAAGCTTTACTATATCCTGTCCAGTCATGTATTGTCTGGATGAGAAATACTGCGCGCAAACAATTGCGGCATAGTCTTCTGCGTATTTTTCTAAATAATTGCTGTTAATTTGAGTTGTCATTGAAGAGTGGTGTTTACAAAAGTCAACGAACAAATGCCCCAAATCGTCATAGAAAATCTATTTAATCTGAGGATTGATTCCATTAGCGTTCATCGTAAAGTTATCGAAATTATTCATGAAAATGGTATCGACTGGATGCATGCCTGTGGGAAAAAGGGCAGATGTACTACCTGCAAAATTATCCTGAAATCAGGAGAAGAAAACCTCTCCCCTCCCACCAAAGCGGAGCTTGACTTTCTTAATCAGGGAAGATTAAAACCCGGAGAAAGGTTAGCTTGTCAAGCGGAGCTTCAGTCAGGAGAAATCATTGTCCGAGTTGGGAAATTTAACAAGTTCCCACATATAGAATATAGCGAATAAGAAACTGAAATGTTTATAGAACCTTCAATAGGTACCCTGAAGTCCTCTGGTAATAGGGGGCAAATCGAGGTAATTACCGGTTCAATGTTTTCTGGAAAAACAGAGGAATTGATTCGCAGACTGAATCGAGCCAGGATTGCAAAGCAAAAGGTAGAGATATTTAAGCCATCCGTGGATAAGCGGTACGACGATAATGACGTCGTTTCCCATAATGAAACATCCATCCGCTCCACGCCTGTAAATTTCGCAGATGATATCTTCCTTTTAAGCGGGGATTGTGATGTAGTAGGAATAGATGAAGTTCAATTCTTCGACGATCAGATAGTTTCCGTAGCCCAAAAGCTGGCCAATCAGGGAAAGCGCGTTATTCTCGCCGGACTGGATATGGATTTTGAGGGAAATCCTTTTGACCCAATGCCCCAACTGATGGCAATAGCAGAGTACGTAACCAAAGTAAACGCTATTTGCATGAAATGTGGTAGGCTTGCAGCATTCTCTTTGAGGCTTTCAGATACCAAAGAAAAAGTAGTGCTTGGAGAAAAAGAAAGCTATGAAGCGCGCTGTAGAAAGTGCTTTTATGAAGATAAGAAATAGAGGGATTTTAATTTGATATGTCTTTGGATGTATCCAATGGCGTGATGTTGAGGACCATTATTTTAGTTGCTGTTTAAAAAGCCTTCGACTTCGCTCAGGCTGACACAGGCAAGACACAGATAGCTATTATAAAATATGCTAAAAAAAACCCAAGGAATAGTCTTAAGTGCCATTCGATACAAAGAGACAAGTATCATCGTAAAGATTTTTACACGTGAACTGGGTCTCAAATCCTACTTGGTAAATGGTGTGCGTACTCAGGGTAACAAATCAAAAACAGCACTTTATCAGCCGTTAACTCTTTTGGATCTTGTCGTTTATGATAAAGACAACGCAGGATTGCAGAGAATCTCCGAAGCACAATTGCACCGCGCCCATCAGCTCATTGCGTTTGATTTTACCAGAACCGGAATAGCTCTTTTTATGACTGAAGTAATCAGCAAGTCCATTTACGAAAATTATCAAAATGAATTGCTGTTTGATTTTCTTCAAAATTGCATCTATAAGTTAGACAGCAAAGAAGTACATCTAGGTCAATTTCCATTGATATTTCTGATTGAGAAAGCCAGTTACTTAGGCTTTGCTCCTGAGGAAGCGTTGGGATATTTATCAGAAAGCCGGTCCCAGCCATTTTCTGTTTCAGAGCTTACTCAAGCAGAAGATTATCTGACAGCACTTATGAAAAAGTCTTTTGACAACGAGACAAAAATCGGAAAGCCTCTCCGTCAAAAACTTCTGGATCACTTACTTGACTTCTATAGCCAGCATCTCGATAATCCAGGAAATTGGAAATCCTTGGACATTCTCAGACAATTAAATGGATAATCGCTGTTAAATGTTTGAAATAACTTCGGATACCGAATAAATATTTGGTTAATACAATCACATAGGTTAATATTGTGTCATCACGTGTATGAGCAAGTCAGCCCACTTTGACTTGAGTATTTCCTGCAGATCTTTTTTGCTCAGAAAATCATCCACGATCTCAAATACCGCATTTGCTACATTTTATTTATTTCATACCCTTTTTATGTACAACATAGAAGAACTCAGAGTCAGGTTACTGTCTGAACTGAAGGAAATTGCTGAAGAGCTAGGTGTCAAAAACCACAAATCTCTAAAGAAAGATGAACTCGTCTACGCTATCCTAGATCAGCAGGCTATCACCCCAGAGCAAGCCCTACCAAAAAAGAAACCTTCAGCAACCGATGAACCTGCGAAGGTTGCAGAAAAACCTGTAGAAGCACCAAAACCAGCCGCTTCTAAATCGGCAGAAGAGCCAGAATTCAAGCCAAAGTTTAAAAGACAGAATGTAACGGCAATTCCTAAAACCGAAGAAACTCCAGCAGAAGAGTCTACGAAGTCTCCAGAGCCGAAAGCCAAAGAAACCAAGCCAGACTGGAAAGCAAAAAAAGAAGCGCAGCCAGAAAAAGCTGAAAGAAAACCTCAACAAAATCCTGAGCCAGCATCAGAAGAGCCAAAAACTTTCAGACCAAGACGAAAAGTGTTCGAAG
Organism: uncultured Algoriphagus sp.; assembly: GCF_963974835.1. Lineage (GTDB taxonomy): Bacteria > Bacteroidota > Bacteroidia > Cytophagales > Cyclobacteriaceae > Algoriphagus. The sequence continues at coordinate 247,053 of NZ_CAXBET010000001.1, forward strand.
AGGTAGAAACAACTTCCGAGTCTAAGGAAGAAAAGTCAGCAACCGCTGCTGCACCTGCTAAACCAGATCAGGAAGTAGAGCTTCCGAAAAGGAGAAACTTCAAGTCACAAGATGAAGTGATGGCTCCGTCGGCAGAAACAGTTCCTCATTCAAACCGTCGACGTCCTGGAGTTAATCCACGTGAATTCGATGGCGTAATAGAAAATGAAGGTGTATTGGAAATGATGCAGGAAGGATATGGATTCCTTCGCTCATTGGATTACAATTACCTTGCTTCTCCGGATGATATTTATGTATCTCCAAGCCAAGTAAAACTTTTCGGCCTGAAAACAGGCGACCACATTAAAGGCTCAATTCGTCCACCAAAAGAAGGTGAAAAATATTTCGCTCTCTTGAAGATCGCTACCGTTAACGGGAAAACTACAGACGAAATCAGAGACCGTGTTCCCTTCGAATACCTTACTCCTCTTTTCCCTGAAGAAAGATTAAACCTTTCTACCACTGGCGACAAATTCTCAACGCGAGTTGTAGATCTATTTGCACCTATCGGAAAAGGTCAAAGAGGTATGATTGTAGCTCAGCCAAAAACAGGTAAGACTGTCTTGCTGCAGCAGATCGCAAATGCCATCACCAAAAACCACCCTGAAGTTCACTTGATGATCTTGCTGATCGATGAGCGCCCTGAGGAAGTGACAGATATGGCTCGCTCTGTAAATGCAGAAGTGATTTCTTCTACATTTGATGAGACTGCTGACAGACACGTGAAAGTTTCTAATATCGTGTTGGAAAAAGCAAAGCGCATGGTAGAAGTTGGCCATGACGTGGTAATCTTATTGGATTCCATCACTCGCCTTGCCAGAGCTCATAATACGGTAGTGCCAAGCTCAGGAAAAATCCTTTCCGGCGGTGTGGATGCCAATGCACTTCATAAACCTAAGCGTTTCTTCGGTGCTGCCCGTAACGTGGAGAATGGTGGTTCTTTAACAATTATTGCTACAGCACTGGTTGAGACAGGCTCTAAAATGGATGAAGTGATCTTTGAAGAATTCAAAGGTACTGGCAACATGGAACTAGCCCTAGATCGTAAGCTCGCAAATAGAAGAATTTATCCTTCTATCGATGTGCTCAATTCAGGTACACGCCGTGAAGATCTATTGATGGATAAGGAAGAAATGCAGCGTGTATGGATCCTCCGTAAGCTAATGAGCGATATGAACTCTCAGGAATCCATGGAATTCCTACTTCAGCGAATGAAAGGGACCAGAGATAATGCTGAATTCCTGATCAGTATGAATGGATAATCCCCCTGTATATTAAAATAGAGATCCCCTGATTCGAAAGACTCAGGGGATTTTTCTTTTTCCGGCGACCACTATCTGCTAAGACTAGCTTAAAGACAGAGATTTCTATATGATTATGTGGACTTTTTTTGATATAAAAGTAAATTATTTAATGAGCGGCAATAATATTTTTCTCAGTCTCTTTAAATTTGCTATACCCTTAATAGCTTAATCAGCATTCAGTTGGTCTCCCTAGGCCGCAATTCTTGTATTCTGTTTTAATGAAGAAAAATTTACTTTTTATTTTTCTGGCTTTTTCTTGTGCTCAGCTTTTCTGGACTGGAAAGGTGATGGGGCAATGTAACAGTTGTGATGTGACTATAGATAACAACGGAGCCAATACTAACACTCCAACAAATTTGAAAGATGGGGATGTTATATGCATTAATGCTAATAATAGAACAAGGTCAATTGATTTAAGAAATAAAAATAACCTTACTATATGTGTAGGCCCCGGTGATTTTTTTTCGGGTAATTTAGATAATTACAATACAAGCAATAAAATTACTATAAATGTATATGGTGAGTATAGAGGAAACTTGACCTTGAATAACTCTTCAAGTTCATTTAATGTATTCTCTTCTGGTATTTATACCAACAATGGTTCATTATCTGTCCAAAATGGCTCAGTAAATAACAGTGGAACAATTAATAGAGGTATTACATTTTCGAATTCGAGTTCCTTCAATAATTCAGGATTGCAGACAGGTAATATCACGATTAATGGAGCTGCAGATGTAAGAAACAGTGGCATTATGAATATTTCTTCGCTGTCATTTGACAATAATAATTCTGGAATGTCCTTTACAAATTTTTCCACAGGCACTTTGAATGTTAGCAATTCAGTTACTATGTCTGGTAAAATAGTCTTAAATGGAACCTCAACTTTTCAAAACAACCTAACTTTTATAAATAATAACTCTGTCAAGACAGTAACAATAGATGGATCCGCTTCTTTGACAGTAAATCAAACCCTCTCTCTGTCAAGAAATACAATTATTAATATTACGAACCCCAGTAACCTTACTCCTAAAACTAGTCTAACTGTCAATAGCTTGGATTTTCAAAATAATGGTGGTTCAAATAGCACTATCAATCAAGGTGCAAATACTATTTTCAATGTAACTAATAATACGAATGTTCAAAGTGGTGTAGCTCAATTGAATATTGAAGGGGCATTTGATACAGGAAATAATTTTACCGTTGGAAATAATGGAAACGCCTCCCCGGTCCGACTTCAACTAAAGGGAGATGGACAATTATCTATTGGCGGTAATGCATCGATAAGCAAGCACATTACAGCTGAGGACAATAGTAAAATCGATGTTGCCGGAAACCTTATAATGGAAAACAACGGGGATAATTCTTTTACTATAGATGATAATGTCACTTTGCATGTAGGGCAAAATACCACATTAAACAAGCCAATGTATGTTTCAGGTTCTTCAAAAATCACTTTAGATGGTAACCTTACAATGCCAAATGTAGGTAGCGAATTAGTAATCAATGACGATGTAAATTTTTATGTAGGAGGAAACACATCAGTGGAAAGCCCAATTAGAATGAACGATAATTCTTTTGTTACATTCGATGGAAATGTAAATCTTCCAAATGTTGGAAATGCAATTTTTGAAGTGAATGATAATTCAGACGTATTAATAACTAGCAACCTAACTAAAAGTGGCGGTAATGTAAGCGTAGGAGGTACAGGACAGCTCGTTATATGCGATCAGCGATTACCCACAGGATCAGTTTCAGGTTCTTATCCAGCTGCTGGATCAAGTGGTGTAAGTGCGGGAGCAAATCCGGCCTACTATGGAGGATGTCGCATTCTTCCAGTAGACTATTTGTATTTCAAGGCTACCTACCAATCAGCTAATCGCAAAACACTGCTTGAATGGTCCACAGCTCAGGAGTGGGGAAATTCGCATTTTGAAGTTGAAAGAGCGATTAATTCTATCAAAGAATGGGAGGTAATTGCCAGAGTTGATGGAAATGGCTACTCAAATGAACCTGCAACCTATACTTATACTGATGACCAATTACCTCTTGCCGGTGGAGACGTCTTTTACCGATTGAAGCAAGTGGATGATGATGCATCCTTCTCCTATAGTAAAACTGAGGCAATACAATTACCTTCCCTGGCAGGTAAATCGGTGTGGGTGGCCTTCCCTAATCCTATTTCTTATGGCACCGAAATATCTGTCTCTCTTATACAACCTGACCTATATCAAGACGAGCCTATCTATATCAGCCTGATAAATATGCTTGGTGAGGGAGAATCCAAAGTCCTAACTTATCCTGAAGAAGTTTCGAGGATGGTCTCCGAATGGATGCGTTATAAAAATGCCGGCTTGTACATTATGGATATACGCTGGGGGAATAATTCCGAGCAAATCAAATTATTAAAGAATTAAGCAGCAAAGACTACTCCCTCACTTCAAACTACCTTCCTTTTTTTATTTTTTTATAACCGCTTTTCTACCAGTAAGGTGACAAAAGCTATGTAGGATTTTTTAAACTTAGGAATAGAGGCCACATCGGTCTTCCAACCTGATAACCAAATAATTTAAGGTGACTAGCTTTATTGCGGATAATCATTTTTTTAGGAAAAACATCAATGAGTGCTTACTAACTAGTTGAACCATAAATCATTTTTCTCTGCACTCCCCTATTCAATTAATTATAAAGACTTTTTTAACTAAACTATTGATGTATATCAAAATTTTATATCAAATTTGCCTGTTATTAAACCAATAAACAGAAGTATAGATTGAAAAAAAACCTAATACGGTATTAAATTCCAAATTAAAGTATTTAAAATCCAATTTTCCCGCTATATACTACAGCGGTTTATGTCTATCTAAATTATGAAAAAACACTTACTACTTGGCCTGGCTCTTGTCATTGCTCTCTACTCCTGCAATGACACATCTAACCCTATCAATAATGGGCCTATTCTTGTCAATTCAGACAGCGAAGCACTTTCTACCCGCATCAAAATGGATAATGCCGGAGTGATTGGATTTTTAAATCCTATTGCACCAGATGGTAGAATTAACGAAGAAGCAACGGATCTTCCATTAGTTTTAGTATCTCAAGTGGATGCTCCAGAATTTGAAGGACAAATACTAAGAGCCACACACGTAGATATAGATGGTAATTATGCCTATGTATCTTACAATATAGAAGGCAGCTCTTATTTAGGAGCTGTTGATATTTTTGATATTACCAATCCATATAGCCCCAAGATCACTGAGCAGGCTATTTTCACAGATACTGATATTAGCTCTCTGGAGTACAAGGATGGTAAACTATTTTTAGCTACTGCTGTAAACATTGATGAAAATGCGGATGTGACATCTCCTGCAAACTTGATTACTGTGTCAGTTTCAGGTGGGAGATTTACTTCAGATTTTGTCTATACTTCTCTTCCCGGCTTTGTGGCAACTGACCTAGCCAATACCAATTCCAATACGGCTGTAACGAGCGGTAATGATGGAGTTATAGGTCTATTTGACCTTAACCAGACAGCTGGTAATTCTGTTGAGATGGAAGACTTAAGAGCTGTGGCGTTTGGAAGTGATAAGCTGGCTGTGTTAAGCGGTACTTCCGGTATTCATATTTTGGACCCAAACAGTCTTTCTGAGGTATTCAACATTCCTTTGACAGCAGATGTAGCTGGTGCAAAAAGAACCATGGATATTGATAACGGTACTTTATATGTTTCCGAAGGGGCAAACGGTGCTGGAATTTATAAGATGACTGATGGTAGTCTTATTACCAAACTGGCTATTCCCATTCGTCCAGAGGACGTAGATGAAGCGGATATTGTCACTAATGCGGTTTCCGTGGATGATAACTTGTTATTCATGGCAAATGGCGCTGCAGGTATTTCAATATCTGACGTGACCGAATTATCAGCTATAAAGGAGTTTGGCGTATTGGATCTGGATGGTTCTTCAAACTTTGTAAGAAATGAGGAGGAGTTCGTATTCGTTGCTACTGGTTTCGGCGGTCTTCAGATTTTAAAAATCAATAAAGTTTCTACAGATCCAACGGAAGCTTTATGTTCTGGACTTCCTACATATTCAGGAGAAGCTTGGCTAAATGTGAATGGTGGAGAAAACAAAGCATACAGCGGTTCTACTTCTATAAAAGGACTAAATAACAATTCTAAGTTTTTGTTCTGTGGATCATTAGCGATTCAGGAGCAATTTAATATGAATGGTGGATCAATTACGGAAGTTTATGGATCGTTGGCATTTGGTAAAATGAACGCCAATAATACCATGCACATCAACTCGACACTCAAACTTTCTGGATCTGTGGTTATCTATGGTAATCTGAACTTAAACAGTGGGGGGAAAATTGAATTTGTAGGATCTAATAATAGCATTACAGTGTTTGGCACTGTTTCTCAACAAAGTGGTTCATCTATAACTGGCACTTTCACAGATACTGAAGGAAAAATCAAATAAGGTTTCCATAACTAAAAATATCAAGAGCCGGTTTATTACTAAACCGGCTCTTATGTTTCCAAGGCTTATTACTTCAACCTTTACCTTCATGAAATCGACCTCAAAAAATGAAGTCCTTTTAAGTTACTCAAATAGAGAACTTATTTATTTTTAAATAGATAGCGATAACTTTATTTGTTTTGAGAAAAAAATGCCTCATATTTGAAATACATTTTTTTAGGTTTAAAAACTTATTCTCCAGAAGTTATTATATGATAAAACACCTACTGAAATGCATTCTTTTTTTTACGCTGATTTCGATTGGTTTGGATGCTTTTGGACAGAGTCAAACATTTATTAACAGCGGTACTTTTACTGTACCCCATAAAGTAACAACTATAAGTGTTAGCATATGGGGAGGAGGAGGAGGAGGAGGTTTTAATTCAAATAACGGAGGTAATCGTCCGGGCGGTGGTGGTGGCGGTGGTGGATTTAGCCAATTATCTAACTTTGTTGTATCTCCATTTAATACATTTACTGTAACAGTAGGAAATGGTGGATTAGGCGCAACAACCAACGCTGCAGTAAATGGACAACTCAGTTCCTTTGTTGGAAATGCTCCATCCCCTATAGTCAATGCAATTGCCAACGGAGGATTAGGAGGAGTAAATTTAACAGGTGGACTAGGTGGGGCTTCTTCAGGTGGCACAATAAATAGAAATGGAGGAGGAGGAGGGAACGGTTCAAATTCAAATGGGAATGGAGGAGGAGGGGGAGGTGCGTCAGGGAATCAAGTAAGCAACGGTAACCCGGGAGCAACTTCCACTAATACTTCTACGGGAGGGACAGGGGGAATTGGATTAAACGGTGGAGGTGCAGGCGGAAATGGGGGTTCTAATGGAAATCAATCTGGCTTTATTGGAGGTTTTCCAGGAGGTGGTGGCGGAGGAAAAAGTGGCTCTGGAATTTCGGGCGGAGATGGTGGAAAAGGACTGGTAATCGTAAGCTGGACATGCTCAAATACACTCACATCAATTGCCGGATCTAACAATCAATCAGTCTGTCAAGGTTCAGGAATTGGAATTATAAATTATGTTATTGCTGGAGCTACAGGAGCGACTTTCTCCGGATTACCTACGGGAGTTACAGCAACCTATAATAATGGAGACGTTACAATTTCTGGCAGTCCATCAACTCCGGGCACATATAATTATACAATTACCCCAACAGGAAGCTGTACAAGTTCAATTATAAATGGCACTATAACTGTCTCTCCTAATAATTCCGCTGGAACGATTTCTTCAAATACTTTTTGCCAGAACGCACCAATTCCCGCAGGAGTTACCCAATCAACTACTGGAGCCACAGGCATTGGAACTCCAAGCAATCTTCCTCCAGGAGTTACTGCTGGCTGGGCATCCAACCAAATAACATTTTCAGGTACTCCAACCACAGCTGGAACTTATAATTATTCAATCCCTTTGACTGGAGGCTGCGGTTCTATCAATGCTACGGGTACAATTACTATAAATGCTATTCCAAGTATAGTTTCTGAAAGTTTATCAGGGCAAACCAGTTGTATAAATAGTTCTTCACCTTTTAATACTATTTCTGTTACAGTTGGGTCTGCCACTGGCATATCCTATCAGTGGTATAGAAATACCACAGGAGATCGCCTAGCAGGGACTCAAACTCCTGTAGGGACGAATTCGAATACTTTTTCGCCTCCAAATTCAACAGCAGGTACTTTTTACTATTATGTAGTGGTATCCGGACCCTGTGGATCTTCTGTCTCTAGTAATGTTTCAGGAGCATTTATAGTTACTCCAAATAACACCACAAGCGCTGCATCTTCTTCTCCAATAGTCTGTATAAATTCTGCTTTGCCAAGTGCTATAACTCATATTACTACAGGAGCTACCGGAATTGGTACAGCGACAGGTCTGCCAGCTGGGGTGACTGCTATTTTCTCAGGTAATACAATTACGATCAATGGAACCCCAACCGCATCCGGAGTTTTCAATTATAGTATTCCTTTGACCGGTGGATGTGGATTGGTCAATGCTACGGGTAAAATCACTGTCAATGCGCAAGCAGCTATTCTGTCTCCGAGTTTGGCAGGGCAATCCAAATGTCAAAACCTTTCCTTTAATCCTATATCTGTCGCCAACCGTCAAGGGTTCACTTACCAATGGTATAGTAACACTAGCGCTATTGCATCCATTTCTGACCCTAACGCTATACTCCTTACAGGTAAGACCACAAATAGTCTGACCCCTCCTTCTTCAACTCCTGGAACCCTTTATTATTTTGTAGTGGTAACATCAAGTACATGTGGAACCACCGCTATAAGTAATCCTTCAGGAGCTTTTATTGTCAATGCACTACCAGTAGTCTCCTTCACTAGTCAGCCAACAGGTCCTGTTTGTGTCGATACGGATGTAACTTATTCTACCCAAACAGGTGAAACTAATTATGTTTGGACTATACCTGGAACTTTAGGTGCTGATTATACCATAACTTCGGGAGGAAATGGAAGTCCAAACCTGGTTTTAAAATGGCTAACCGCAGGAAGTAAATCTGTCAGTGTAAATTATACAAATGCAGTAAGCTGTGGAGCTACTTCTCCAGCAACCTCCAGTACGATTACTGTGAATAAAAATACTACATCCGCAGCCTCAGCGTACGCTAGCGTTTGTTTAAATGGGACAATAACTCCTTTCACACATACTACAAACGGGTCTGCCGGAATTGGGACACCTACAGGGCTTCCCGCTGGTTTATCAGCAGGATTCTCGGGAAATACTATTACGATCAGTGGTACTATCGCTAGTTCTGTAACCCCTGGATTTTACAACTACGCTATTCCATTAACAGGAGGATGTGGAAATATTTCAGCAACTGGAACAATTGAAGTAACTCCTGTTTATACCCTACTTGCCACTTCCTCAGCTGCCCCTTCAAATACTGGAGGTTCTGCCACAGTATCGATTACTGGCAACCCAGCAATTTTACTCAATGGGACCTACAATGTTACCTACGATTTAGGATTAGCAAATACTGGTACAAATTTGTCAGCTTCAGTTTCTATTGTAAATGGAAAAGGATCTTTCACAACTTCTACCATAAGCAATGAAGATCTAACATCACTCACAATAAAAACAATTAAGAAATCAACTGATGCATGCGCCATAACGCTGTCAGCTAACAACATAACTTTCTTTGGGATCCAAGCTGCTACCTATGCTTCAAATGGGACCTTTTATGTACCTGCAGGAATATATGAAATTACCATCAAAGTCTGGGGCGGAGGTGGAGGCGGTGGAAATGGGAACAATGGTGCAGGTGGTGCAGGTGGAGGATATTCAATTGTTACCATACCAGTAACTCCAGGGGAGGCCATTGGTATATTCATTGGAGCTGGAGGTGCCGCTCAAGCAAATGGAGGAGATAGCTGGGCAACTAGGGATTCAAGCCCTCCTAATTCAATTACGAACTCCTTAGTATATGCAAAAGGTGGAAATGGAGCTAGTGGTTCTAGTGCTGGTACTTATAATGCCACCCTACCACAAAACGTAAGATTTGGATATGGAAACACTACGATTGGAGGGAACGGACAAACTGGTAACGGGGGAAACGGGGGAAACGGTGGGTCAGGTGGTGCAGGGGGAGCAGGTGGATCGGGGAGTGGAAATACCCCTGGTAAAGCCGGAACTGCTCCCGGAGGAGGAGGAGGAGGATCAAAAGGAAATAGCTCCGGAGGACCTGGTGGACAAGGACTAGTTCTAATTTCCTATCCACTTCCTCCAATAAGTCCTTGCTTTAAAGTTATAGATGATGGGGCAAAAACCGGCACCACAATTATCGAATTTACTTGTACTACTACTTGGACAGCTCCAGAAGGACTTATCGGCTTTAAGGCGATTGTAGGTGGAGCTGGCGGAGGTGGTGGGGCTGGATCAGGAAGTGGAGGCGGAGGAGCAGGGCAATTACTTACTGGCCTTAATTATTCAACTTCAAATCCATATGGTTTCCCTGCAGGTCAAGAGTTTACTTTGGCTGTGGGGCAAGGTGGTATTGGATCTACTTCTATAAATCTGAAAGGTCAACCTGGAGGCGCGAGTTCTATCTCTGGTAGTATTGATGGAACAACTATCTCAGCAAGTGCAATTGGAGGTGGGGGTGGCGCCTCAAGCGGAAATCCTATAGGAACAAATGGAGCAGGAGGAGGAGGAGGAGGAGCTTCAACGACTGTAGGGTCTGCGGGAGGAACATCGCTTCCAGGAATTGGCTTTGCTGGGGGACGTGGGGATGCTTCAGGAAATGGAGCACATGCAGGCGGTGGAGGTGGTGGACTAGCGTCAATAGGTACTAATGGCTCAGGTGCTGGAGCAGGCCAAGGAAAAGGGGGAAATGGTGGTAACGGAAAGCAAGTGATAATTCCAGGATTAACGATAAATTTCGGTGCTGGAGGGGGTGGCATTGGAAATAACTTTAATGGTGCCAATAAATTTAACGGTGACGGAGGGGGTGTTCTTAGTCAATCGGGGACGGTGGTATTTGGAGTGAAAATTGGAGGCGACGGAAATCAAACTGATGCAAATTCGGTAGGAATTCAAGGCACAGATAAAACTGGGTCAGGGGGCGGCGCGGGCTATTTCGCAGGAGGAAGAGGTGGAAATGGTGTGGTGTACATCTATTATGACAATTACCGCATTCTCCAAGTAGAATATCTATACTTTGAAGCGGTCTATAACGCTGAATCCAGATCAGCCCAGCTTTCTTGGGCGACATCAAAAGAATGGGAGAATGACCGATTTGAAATCGAAAGAGCTACGTCTAATGATTTGACTTCTTGGACTAAAATCGGAGAAGTGAAAGGTCAAGGATACAGTGACTCTCCTACTGATTACAAATTTGAAGACACAAATCTGCCAGCTGCAGGAGGAAATATTCTATATCGATTGAAACAAATCGATGCGGACGGGTCATTTGCTTACAGTGTTACTCGATCGATTCAGGTAAAAGGATTAAAAGGACAATCTTCTTGGATAGTTTATCCTAATCCGAGTAACCCTAGAGATTATGTAAATGTGGATTTGCTAAATAGAAGCATCTATAATGATGAGGAAATTTTAATAAAAATATCCGATGCAAGAGGAGTGTTTGAATCTTATTCTGTAAAATCAGTAGAAGATGTAAGTACAGTTCTCAACACTTATTTAAATAACGCAACACCAGGAATTCATATCGTACAGTTAATTTGGGGTAATCAGAGCGAACAACTCAAAATCTTAAGAAGGTAAAAGCCTTTGCAGATAACATTGAAAAGCCCTTATGAAATTAATTTCATAAGGGCTTTTCTGATTTATTTTAGACCAAACCTAAATTGAATCATAGGTGTTTCTAACCAGCCTAAGATTTTAAAGCTCCGGATTTCAAATTTTCACCTAAAGACATCAACTATCTCATTCACTTTAGAAAGATTTGATTTCTTTCATCTATTTACTACATATACATCCTGTCAGTAACTGATAACTGCCAACTGATCACTCCTCTTCCTCTTCTTTTCTCTTAGGCACTTTAGGCTGGCCCAATCCAAGACTTCCTTTCAACCCACTGAAGGTTGCTCTCCACCACCCCCCAAAAATAAACTTTGATTTATCCCGCTCAAAGTAAATATCTGAAGTCACACGGTGATTAAAAAATTTCCTCGGATTATTATTCTTAGCTATTATATTGGCTAGAAAAGTCATGAGGCCTAACTTACCTCTACCTCTTTCCAATGTCAGGGAATCCAGAAATTCTATCTTGAGATCTTCGTACTTAAAGTTCATCTTTCCCGCGGCTGCATCATTGTCAATTCTGAAATCCCATTTGCCATCGGTGACACGGCCATCCACCACGCTCACAAATACCCCTCGGGACAGCATATTATTTAAAAGTCTAAGATCAAATTCTCCCATCTCCACATCTACGTCCATCGGATAGGGCTTTCCAAAATGCATATCTATTTGCAGCTCTATCTCGCCTTCTCCCATCAATTTTGTTTTAGCTAAAATAGTACTCGATTTCAGAGGAAATTTTTCATTCGATTTACGCATCACAAATGGCGCAATAGAGGTTTCTAACTCTTCAAACCGAATACCACCAGGTAACATTGCTTTTGGTGCGAACTCCTGATATCTAATCAATCCATCTTTGACAATCACCGAATCAATGGTTAAATCCAACGATGCGTTTTCCATTAATTCCTGCGGCATAGGTTTAATTACACCTTCTTTCAATGGCAATCTTTTATCCCGGAACACATCCATCTGAAATCCATCCAATATAATCGAGTGGGCCTTTAGGTTGTTATTGTTAAAGTATTCTTCAAAATCAATATCATTTAAACTGACACTTTTCACGAAGGCATCAATGGCATCATCCTGATATCCTCTTTGGCGTAAAAAATCATACCGTCCCACAACTGGCCCATAGCTTACACTATCTAAAAAGATGTTATTGTCCAAATATCTAATCCTACCTATTTTGAGCTTATTGAGGCTGTCATTGGTATATATGTGATAATTAGTAAGAGAAAGGCTCAGGTCCTTTTCTAGCAATAGTTGTGGATTTAGCTCCAGCCCCTTTTTCAAAAAATCCACATCCAAAGATTTTAACCCAAAATCTACATTTTCAAACATCATACGCGGGGTCTGGGAACTCCCTTTAGTATAAAGAGAAATATCACCATGTTGGATTAGCAAATCCTGAAGCAAAATAGATTCGATCAGTCCACCATCACTTTCTTCAATGCTTTTCTTCTTGGTACTGTCAGCTTTTTTATCCGGGTCTAAATATAATTTAATGGTGGGATTGCCTAATCTCAACTGTTCCAGATTGAAAGTACCCGTAGTTTGCATTTCCTGAAGACTGTTATTACGAACTCCAAGTTTATCAATCTTCGCTGAAACTATTGGCAAGCCTGGACTTCCGGTAGTATTTCGCGGGACTATTTCAAAATTGGAAAACACTGTTTCGTCAGCGGAATTATCCACATATACATCTGAAAATTTGATGGTATGAATACTGTCCGGCAAAGTGTATGAAAAATCCTTTAGCGTAAGATTAATCTCATCAAACAATCCCACAATATCATGTCTTGCATTTGTAGCCGAATCCAAATTCAGCCCTAGTATTTCCAGGTCAAAATCTGTCTGGATTGATTCAAAGTCATTCTCTCCAATTCTATAATTCAAGCTTAGCCTTGAATTCTTGGCTTCAATTCCATCAATTGTAACCCTTTCAATAGACTTGGGAAGGGTTCTATCGGTTAAGGGGCTTCCTTTTTTCTCGCTACTTCCAGCCTTGTAATTCCTATTTATTTCTAAGCCTATTGTACTTCCATCTACCACCAACTTGTCGAGATCAAGCTGATTATCAAACAAAAATGACTCGATATCAACTCCTTCGAAGGATACGCTTGGCAAGTTTAAGGATAAGGCAATTTTACTTTTAATCGACTTACTTGGCTTCAACTTTAGATTATCTACCGAAATGGTCTTTGATTTGGAGTTGAATCTTAATCCGTCCGTATCAACTTCATAGTTACCTCCGGCTACTGAAAAATCATATTTCCTCAATACCAACTCTATTTCATCAGAGAAAAATGTCCTTCCTTGCTCAGAAACTTTTCCTTTTTCAAGGTAAAACCCTTTCAGAGTTAGAGATAAGCTATCCTCACTCAAAGACAATTGCTTGGCCGCAGCATGATTTAGGTAATGTACTTGACCATCACTAAAATTAACTGAATCTATTTTTATATAGGAAAAATAAGAGGTGAGCAAATCCTCGATTTCATCAGAAGATTCCACTTGATTGACTCCTCCTAGCGCTTTTTGCTTTCTGAATCTGGTAAAGCTAGCAACCGGAGATGGCACTAATATGGTATTGATCATCAGCTTTTGTTCTCTATACGCTGCCATCAGATCTATTCCCTCTACCCTGAATTCAGGAATCTTGAGATCCAGAATTACTGATTTACCATAACTGTCTAATATGTACTGAATTGAATCTGGATTCTCAGGTCTGAGTGAGAAATTATTAACTACCACGAGTGAATTCTTAGAATCTATCAATACTCTATCCGCAACGAATTCATGAAGATTGTCCCTCAATTTCAATCTGTACTTATCTAGACTAAGCACCATCTCATCGGCCAAGAATTGATTTCTGACATCTACTTCAGAATTGGGTTGAAGAAATACTTTCTCCAGCAGTAAGCTAAATTTCTCAAAACCAATGTCATTACTTCTTACTCCCTCCTCATTTTTGAATTGAACTTCCCCATCCTGCAGATCAAATCTACCAATGGCCACTTCATTTAAGTAACCTTCCAAAAGCTCGCGTACCGGTACTTGATTACCGCTTACATTCTCGCCGGTTAATTCTGTAATTTCTACTTTTGGGGATTGAATTAACATCTCATCGATATTCAATTTTCCCTCACTATAGAGCTTCTTTAAATTGGCTTTATTGAGTGTTAATTTTGGTAATGATATCCTGACGATATTGTTTGGCTGCAGTTCTTCAAGTGCTTTCTCTCTTGGCTCCACCAATACGTTTTCAATGATAATTTCATCCTTAAAGGAAGAAACACTGACGCGGTCGCCATAGATGACGTGAATCTCATCTGATAAATATAAATCGGCATCCTGAATCTCCATAGCCGCATCTTTCCCATAGAAAAACTGGTTCTCTTTCCTTGATTCATCCTTTCCCAGATAGAATTCCACCATCTTAAAATCCAGATTTTGAATGTCTATCCGGTTTTTCAATGTATCATCTGCGTCTGAAGTGATGAACTTTCCTTTATTCACAGAAAGTTCTTTCACCTGAAATGACTCCAGCAATCCTTCAATCAATTCATTCAAATCTCCTGATGCCGTGCTATCTTTTGCAGCCTCCATATTTTGGAGTACTCTGAATTCCGGATTGTTAAGAATTATCTCATCTATTTCCACATTCGAAGTCATAAATGCTTCATTCAAGGCTACATTGCCCACACGCAATTCTTGAAGGTCTACCTCATAGTACGCTTTGCTATCACGTGTCTTATCTGCATAGAGCTTAAAACCTTTGATATCGATCACATCATCCAATGAACTGATGTATACATCATCAGCATGAATAGAATGCACACCATCTGGCAGAGGGAAATCAACATTATTAAGATCAAACTCAAAACCCTTTGCATTGAATGGTGTAGTCCATTCCTCCTGTTTCGTCCAATCAATATCCTTTACTAGCAGCCTTGTATTTTCAGCTTTAAGTGAATTATGACTTAGAAAATTCAGGAAAAATAAGTCTGCATTATTGATGGATAACTCGGAGATATAAACCCCTCTAAAATTCGCACGGTTTATTATCTTTTTAAATTCTTCTTCCAGGGCTTTTATAGAAGATTCTTGTTTATTTGATTGGGATAAGCTGTCAGACTTCGGCAAATCCATACTGATGTTTGGATTGTCAAATTCAATACTTCCTATGTAAAAAATTCCTTCTGAGAAATCAAACCAAAGTTTTTTGAGGGCCAATTCATCTAAGGTCAACTCAAACAATGCCTGCTTCTGGGACGGCTTTCGCTCCCCTATTGGCTTCATGATAATACCGTCTAAAAATACCCCTCTTCTGATTAAGGAGAATCTAACACGATTAAAATCAATGGAATAGACACCTTGAGCCGCATCATTTATTTTTCGTCTCGCCCAATCTGCCAGTATAAAATTGGACCCGAAATAAAATAGGAATTCCAGAAAGAGTAAGGAAAGGAATACAAACATCACTCCTCGTAACACTTTCTTTCTGAAAGGATGTTTAGAATGTTTTTGCCTTAGCTCTTCTGACATACTGTGCGGATTTTTGTCTAAAATAGACATTTAGGGCCAATTGCAACTAAAAAAAGCAGCACATAGGTGCTGCTTTAATGCTGTAGGAGAAGGATTCGAACCTCCACGGGGCAGTTAGGCAATAGTCCGGTTGAATTACGCTTTTTACTTGATTCCCCACCCCCGAGACAGGAGGGCTTGTCTGCCAGTTTCAACATCCTACAGTGTTGTAGTGTTTGGTAACCGGCCATATGCCAGATATAAATATTTTATAAAACCGAAGAGTTCTAAAGCAGGATTTAATACAGTCAAAAGATATTTCCTTAACAGTTTTAAATTTTGCTGGCTCAAAATTAGAAATACCATCCGTTTATTAAAATTTTAATAACATTTAATTAATTTTTTTACAGTATTTCCATTTTTACATTCAATTTTATACTTAAACTATAATATTCAGGCTGATTTTACCGTCCTAATTACTATTTCATTAATTGAGTTGCAATGGATTTTCGCAAAATCTTATTGGGAAAATGGTGCAATAACCCAAATTAAAAAAGAAAGGCTAAATGAACAGGGCATAAAAAAAACCATGAAACAAAATTTCATGGTTTTAGTCAATTAACAATAAACCCAAAATAACCTGCTGTAGGAGAAGGATTCGAACCTCCACGGAGTAGTTAGGCAAATTTACGAGCTCGCTAAATGCTTTGTCCTATGACCTCCACCCCCGAGACAGGAGGGCTTGTCTGCCAATTTCAACATCCTACAGTGTAGTGTAATTTCAATGTATTTTGAGTGCTTACCGTTTGTTTGCTCTCTTTGTATGATTCAAATATAGAAGGTCAGTTTATTTATTGCAAATAATTCAAAAAAAAATCTGAATTATTACAGTATTTTTAATGAAATCGTTTGAAAAATACAGTATCATTAAAAACACATGCTAATCACTGGAGTATTTTACGTATTTCTCAATGGATAAGCCAATTATTGCCAATACGAACTATAAATGGCTGTTTTATTGATAAAAATGCAAGTATTTGCTTTAATAATTGCCCTTTTGGTAATCAAACCCTTCTATTCTAAGTTTACGTAATTTTCCCATTTATCCAAAACGGACTGAAAATCCTCAGGCAATGGGGCTTCAAAATTCAATTTCTTTTTTGTGACTGGATGTATAAAACCCAAAGACATGGCATGTAGTGCTTGTCGAGGTAATAACTCAAATGCGTTATGAACAAATGTTTTATACTTGGAGAATTGGGTGCCTTTACGGATTTTATCACCCCCGTACATAGCATCATTGAAGAGCGGGTGACCGATAAATTTCATATGAGCCCGTATCTGATGCGTCCGCCCAGTTTCCAGATTGCATTGAATGAGTGACACATATCTCAGCCTTTTAAGCACTTTCCAATGAGTTACGGCATGTTTGCCATAACTTCCATCAGGAAATACATCCATTACCTTACGGTTTTTAGCGCTGCGACCCACATTGCCAGTGATCGTACCTGAGTCCCCTTCTGGCTCTCCCCATACTAAGGCTAAGTATGTTCGCTCGATTGAATGATGGAAAAACTGAGAAGCCAAATGAGTCATCGCATCTTCAGATTTGGCAATTACCAATAGCCCTGAGGTATCCTTATCTATACGGTGCACCAAACCTGGTCTCCCTTCATTACCTTTCATTTCTGGAAGATTCTGAAAGTAATACACCAAAGCATTCACAAGCGTTCCTGTCCAGTTTCCATGTGCAGGATGCACTACCATTCCGGCCTCCTTATTCACCACCAAAAGGTATTGGTCTTCATAGACAATATTGAGAGGAATATTCTCAGGAATTACTTCCGTATCGCGGGGTGGCTTACCCATCATAACACGGATATCATCGAGAGGCTTTACTTTATAGCTGCCTTTGATTGACTCTCCATTTACCTGAATTGCACCAGCATCTATTGCCTGCTGGATTTTATTGCGTGTGGCAAAAGCTATCTTGCCTGTTAAAAACTTATCAATTCTGACTGGGGTTTGACCTTTGTCGATTACAAACTTAAAATGTTCGTAAAGCTCAATTTCCTCGTCATCAAAATCTTCCTCTGGTTGCATGCTCATGCTGCAAAAATAGGATTATCAGGCTTAACTTTGACACCTCAGTAAAAAAGCAGGCTAAATGCTCCACCCAAATCCAGTTCCTACTCCGCTTCTTAGACATTCTTTATTAGAAGAAAAGGGTATTGAATTAGCAATTAAGCGTCTTGATTTAGTCAATTCTGGAGTTACGGGAAACAAATTTTTTAAACTGAAATACAATCTTGAAAAAGCTAAAAATGAAGGAAAAAACAGGATACTGACCTTTGGAGGAGCTTTTTCTAACCATATCTACGCGACCGCGGAAGCTGCTAAAGCTGAAAATCTAGCTTCAATTGGAATTATTCGTGGTGAAAGAACAGAGCCTCTCAATTCAACCTTGGCACATGCAGAAGAGCTAGGAATGGAGCTCTATTATATTGATAGAAATGAGTATAGAAATAAAACTGACCCTGAGTTTCTAGCTACTTTACAAGATAAGTTCGGGGATTTTTACTTGATTCCAGAAGGTGGAACCAATGACCTAGCTATTAAAGGAACCCAAGAAATTTTAGACTCTGAAGACTATCAGTTTACGCATATCTGCTCCTCCATAGGAACAGGAGGGACTTTCGCAGGACTATATGCTTCACTTTCAGAGCATCAGAAATTACTTGGTTTTTCCTCATTAAAAGGAGAGTTCATTCACAAAGAAATTGCTGATCTAATCGAGAAAAACAACCTCGAAAGCCAAGGGTCTTACGAGATCTTTACCAATTATCACTTCGGTGGCTACGCCAAACATAAACAAGAGTTAATCGATTTTACCTGGTGGTTTTATGAAAATTTTGAGGTAATTCTAGACCCCATATATACAGCAAAAATGGCTTTCGGAATCTGGGATTTGGTTAATAAAGGGTATTTCCCAAAAGACTCAAAAATCTTAATGATCCACTCAGGAGGTCTTCAGGGGAATATTGGTTTTACCGAAAGGACTGGGATAGAATTACCTATTCCTTCAAAGTGAAATAATCCTCTGATTCCTGAGGATGAATTTGAAGCACATTTGCCAGAACCAATCGGACTAAGGTTTTGGAGGCTAAAAACTTTGGCAGATTCGCCAACTTTGAGAATTCCCTAAGTGTAATTTTATCGGATTCGCCTAAAGCCTTCATCAAGATCTCTTCTTTTCTCCCATAAGTAAAAACCATATCTCTTGGGTTTTTGCCTCGCCTCAATATCTCCCAAACTTCCCTGCTCGCCTGTACTGAGCGATCAGCTACACGAATGAATGCCTGCTTTCTGTCTTTTTCTTTTAAATAATGTGGCCTATTTGGACTATACCCAACCTTAAAAACTGCAACTCCTTTTTTCTCATTAAGTTTCAAGGAAAACAGCTCGTATTCTAACGGGGGAAAAATCAGCTCTTTAATCGCTTTTTCCATCACAAATACCTCTTCCTCAATAAATCGCTGACCACTTACGGTCCCATCATCATCCACACCGATCAGTAAATCTCCACCAGAAGTATTTGCAAAGGCGATTAACTCACGAACAATCTTTTCAGGAAAAGTCGCTTTCTTCTTAAATTCTATCCTTTGCCCCTCGCCTTTTGCAGCGAGCAACTTCACCTCTTGAAGAGTCATTTTTACTGTATTTTAGATCGATTAAGCCTATTTGCTCACTCCGCGGTTTAACTGATCCAATCTGGATTTTTGGGATTGCCACTCATCTCGTAGTCGTGCTGCTTCCATGAAGTTAAGTTCCTTCGCAGCTTTCTCCATTAACTTCTGAGTCTGAGCAATCAATTTCTCCAACTTGTCTTTACTTAGATATTGAACCACAGGATCAGCAGCCATGCTTTCTTCACCTGGCATAGGCTCAGCATAGAACTTAGCATTTTTCTTTGAGTCGGCGACCTTGGTTTGTCCCATGATTTTGTCATGCGATTTCAAGATAGTAGTTGGCGTAATACCATGCTCCTTGTTGTATTCGATCTGCAACGCTCTTCTTCGCTTAGTTTCATCGATCGCAGATTGCATAGATTCTGTTATCTTATCTGCATACATAATTACTCGACCTTCGGAATTTCTAGCGGCTCGACCAATTGTCTGCACTAGACTTCGTTCGTTTCTCAAAAAACCTTCCTTATCAGCATCCAGAATCGCTACCAAAGAAACCTCAGGCAAATCCAATCCCTCTCTTAATAAATTCACTCCGACAAGTACATCGAAAATACCCAATCGAAGCTCCCGAAGAATTTCCACCCGATCTAGTGTTTTAACTTCAGAGTGAATGTAACGGGACTTTACTCCAGCTCTTTCAAGGAATTTTTGCAACTCTTCTGCCATTCGTTTAGTCAAGGTCGTAACCAACGTTCTCGCCCCAGACTTGATAGTCTGATCTATTTCCTCAAGCAAATCATCGATTTGATTTTGGCTAGGTCTCACTTCAATAGTAGGATCCAAAAGACCAGTTGGGCGAATAATCTGCTCCACTACCACACCTTCTGAAAGTGACAATTCATAATCTGCCGGTGTAGCAGAAACATAAATCACTTGATTTGTCAAATCCTGAAACTCTTCAAACTTTAAGGGTCTATTGTCCAAAGCTGAAGGAAGTCTAAATCCGAAATCCACTAAATTGATTTTACGGGATCTGTCTCCACCCCACATTGCACGTACCTGTGGCAATGTCACATGACTCTCATCCACAACAAGGAGATAATCATCTGGGAAATAATCCAACAAACAGAACGGCCTTGCGCCAGGAGCCCTTCTGTCAAAATATCGGGAATAGTTCTCTACGCCTGAGCAATAGCCCAACTCGCGCATCATTTCCAAATCAAACTCGGTTCGCTCCTGAAGTCGTTTTGCTTCCATGAATTTTCCTTCCCTTTCGAAGAAATTAACCTGATCCACCATGTCATATTGAATCTCATGAATGGCTGTCTGTAAAGTATCTTTTCCAGTCACAAATAGGTTTGCCGGAAAAATGGAGATGATCTTTTCGTCATTGAGCTTCTTGCCTGTTGCCGGATCAAATCGCTGAATCGCTTCTATCTCGTCCCCCCAAAAGAAAATCCGATATCCCCAATCAGCATAAGCCACAAAAATATCAACAGTATCGCCTTTCACCCGAAAAGTCCCGCGAGTCAAGTCAAGCTGTGTACGGCTATATAAAATATCCACCAACTTAAACAACAACTGATTTCTGGGAATCCGGTCACCCTCCTGAAGCTTGATTACATTTTTACCAAATTCAGTAGGATTGCCAATACCATATATACAAGACACAGAAGCCACTACAATCACATCCCTTCTGCCTGTCAGCAGTGCTGATGAAGCACTCAGGCGTAGCTTTTCGATTTCCTCATTGATAGAGAGATCCTTTTCTATATAAGTGCCGGAAGTGGGTATAAATGCTTCTGGCTGATAATAATCGTAGTAAGAAATAAAATATTCGACCGCATTTTCAGGAAAAAACTGTTTGAACTCTCCATAAAGTTGAGCTGCCAAGGTCTTATTATGACTTAGAACCAGCGTTGGCCTCTGTGTTTGTTGAATAAGATTGGCAACTGTAAAAGTTTTCCCAGAACCTGTCACACCTAGCAATACCTGAGCTTGATCGCCATTGTTTACGCCAGCAGTGAGCTGTTCTATAGCCTTCGGTTGGTCTCCCGTAGGTTGATAATCTGAGGTAAGTTTGAATTCCATAAGCTTAGTCCGAAAATACCCAACATCAATACCCTATGCAAAAGTTTAAAGGGAAAGAATATATTACCCTAAACTAGATGACTTAATAGCTCTGGGGAATAAATAATTCTCGCCTCTGCTCTGACAGAAAAATCTGAATTAGAATGTTCTCAGCCGAGCAGGCTTATTCTTAAAACTTGGAATTAAATCAAACCACTTGCTTGAATTTGCCTAGGTTATAATACAAATAATTTGTTCTGAGAATTAATACCAAAAGCAGAGGAATTAGACTTGGGTGAAAGGATTGCCAGCCCAATATCCAGAAAACGACAGCAGCATCTGCCATAATCAACGCAAAAAGTAAATACTTCAAAACCCAAGGCTTGATCGTTTTCTTAATTAATGCAATAGCTAAGAATAGGTGACCCGGAAAAGCCCAAAGGATATTCCAATTGTATTTTGTAGATGGGATTTCTGAATCGACCCAAAGAAAAAAGATCACCAATCCTACCAAACCTACCAATCCAAACAGAGCAACATCAAAACCTATAAAAAGCTTTTTTTTCTTAAAGCCTATAAAAGTAATGGCTGTAAAGACTATGGCCACAATCCAAAATAACAAGTAAGGATTCATTAATCCAAAAGAACCTTTCTCGATCGGAAAATCAAGAATCACTCTGCTCTCGGTCACTAAGGGTCGCGTAGGCCCATCGCCTTGTATCCCTGCTCTGGCAAATGATTCCTCCATATACTTGGGCAAAAACTGCTCTTCTAACGGGGTAGCATCCCGGTCAAGCCTGGATCCCAAAGCTATGTCTATCCCTAGGTCTGACCATGGCATATATAATACCATCTCATCTATCAATTCCCTAAAAGACTTATCAGTATTCTCCTGAGCCTCATCATGCCAGACAAGCTGATCACCCAATACCGAATCAACAGCATCTCTGACACGCGTTGCACAATTGTCAAAGAAGAAGTCATAACGGTAAGCGCGGTTCTCCGGCAGATAATTGGTTTCCAAAAACCGGATTAGCTCCAATTTCTGAGTTTCATTGAGATTTAATACCTGCTCACGCATACTACGATGGAAGTACTCGTATTCTGCTAGAAAGCGATCAAACGTCGAAACAGAGAGGTAATAATCCAGTCGGCCTCCGGCAAAGTTGAGTACAAAATTTGGAGCGCCGAAATCAAAGGTACCATAGTTATACACCACATCCCTACCTGTAGTCAGCTCCAACACCCGAATTCCGCTATGCCCAAAGGAACTGTAAATCGCATCCCCCGGATCGCAGGTCAGCAGACTGATTTGATACTGTTGTGCCTGTAATGAACCTAAACCACTGAATATCAGTAAAAAAAATAAACTAAATATTATTTTCTTAAAATTCATTTTATTAAATTGATAGTAGCTTTTTAAAATAATTTTTTATCATGAAGATTCTGGGCAAAATTTTGGCCCCTATTGGACTTTTTCAGGGCCGAATATACCTCATAATCTCGGCAGTTGCATTTTGTTGCCTTTACTTAAACAATTCATTCTGTCAAGAAACGGGAGCATACAGGACTATTGCCTCTGGTAATTTTGGAAATATTGCCATATGGCAAATTTACGATGGGCTAGTCTGGAACCCTGCTAGCAGTAAGCCGACATCAATCAATGATATCTATATAGATAGAACTCATAAAGTCACATTAACTGCCAATGAAGAGGTAAAAAGTCTCTTTATTAATGCTGAAACGGGAGCCGGAGAAAAATTAAACCTAAATGGAAGAAATTTAAATCTTTATGGATCGCTCAATTCGTTTTCAGGATCAGCACCTGGTACTCCTGCAGGTACTTGGAACAGCCAAAACTGGATAGGGAATTCTATCAATAGTACTTTAACTTTCAGGGGGAACTCAAGAGTTATTATACCTAAAGACTCCTGGAGCGGTTTTTCTACTCAAAGCCGATATTCCGTTATTTTTGATCCTGGTATCGGTGCTACATTGACTATTGAGGAGCCTATAAAGGCTGTACGTTTTATTATCCGCTCTGGAATCGTACGACAAAAATTAGATATTTCGGTCATCCCAAATTTTTGTTCTTCGATTACCTTCAATACAGAAACGAGTTTTAACCCTGGTGGAGCATTTGGAGATTTTATCATTGAAGCAAACGGTAAGTTTATATCTGAATGCAACGATAACATAATATCAAGATCTATTTCAGGATCTGTAAGTGCTGCCCTATTCGACCTGCAGACCGGAGGGGAATTAATTTTAGAAGGAACATCGCCGCGAATCGAAGCTGCTTCTTTTCAATTGAATGGGAAAGTTACTTTCAACAAAAACTCCGGCACTCAGAATTTCATTTCAAAATCATATGCAGGTTCTACATTGCCTCTCATTTTTCATGATCTGGAGATTCAAGGCTCCCAAAGTATTACTCTTCCTTCCACGATAACTGTCACCGGAGACATGATAAGATCCGGAACTGGACAATTTCTTACCAATACTTCGCATATCAATTTCTCAGGACCTGATGTTCAAACTATTTCCGGATTTGGCCTTAGCCCCCAAGATCTAACTGTAAACAAATCTGGAGGGGAAGTCAGACTAAACCAAAATTTAAATGTCCTGAGGAATCTAACTATGACAAATGGTAAACTGAATTTCCAGGATAATAGCCTAACCATAAACAGTTCTAATATAGGGTCACTTAACTATCAAGGAGGTTCTTGGGAAAATCTCTCTTCCTTCACGTATGCAAATGTTCCTTCTACTTTCAACCCAACCAATGGTACTTTCCCATTTGGTGATCGCTACCAAGGTGGAATTAGAAAGGTTCAATTACTTGGAACCAATGTCGGAGGAAATCTCAACATAAACTTTACAGAATATGAAGGCGCAGATTTCAATCCAGGTTTTGAAGATACAGGAGGTATTCCTATTCTCTATCGACTGTTCAGTTATTTTACTTTTTCTGGATTAGTCAGCTCTTCAAATCCTGTGGAATTACGCATTTCAGCAGACAAGCTTATTGTAGATGAGCCGGAGGATCTTCGGCTGGTTTGCACTGGATATGCAGCTCCAGGGACACATATTGAAAACCTCGATGAAGATAACCTTTGGGCTACACGAAGCCTCACTTTTGATGATTTGCCTGGCAAAAACTTTACTGTGGGAAGTTACCGTACGCTGAGCATCCTTCCTGTTATTTGGTTATCACTTTCTGCCAAAATCAGCAACAATATCAAGAAAGTTAACTGGTCAGTGGCAGCTGAAAACAACAACAAAATCTTTGAGATTCTCAGATCTGAAAATCCACCAGAAGATTGGACAAAAGTTGGTGAAGTTGAGAGTAAAGGAGATTCTGAGTTACCTTCCATCTATTCATTTATTGATGATGACTACTCAAAACCACTAACAACTTACTATAAAATCAAGGTCTTGAATTTTTTCGGACAGGAATCTATAAGCGAAGTAGTTAAACTGGAAAATGATCCTAGTCCTTCAAATACTCAATTTTCAATTTGGCCCAATCCTCATTTTTCTGGCAAAGTCCGCGTAGTCTTTCCAGAAGATTTCAATTATGAAAATTCAGAAATAAGAATTTATACTTTTCAAGGTCTATCCATATCATCCTTTAGCTACAATGAAATTGAATTTTCCGAGAAACTTGAAGCACTGAATCCTGGGCTGTACTTAATTACTTTTTCAAATGCTGAAACCTTTCTCAAAACCAGATGGATTAAAAGGTAATAGTTTACTTACTCTCAAAAAAAATCTAATTATGCTTTACATCTGGTGTCCTTGATCAGTAATTAAGCTAATCAGTTAAAATGAGTACCAAAAGCTTTCATTTTTTTAGCTAGCTCCCATTTATACAACAATATCAATTGGTAAAACCCTAATTTGCCAATGTTTTTTATCTTAGCCAGCTAAACCCAACCTATTCCCATGACCATTCTACTTGTACTTCTTAGTATAGCGATCCTTGTTCTATTGATTGTATGGGCTAAGCTCAATCCATTTTTAGCTTTTTTAATTTCCTCTATTTCCGCTGGATTTCTATTAGGCCTTCCTGCTAATCAAATCGCCGGATCTGTACAACGAGGTATGGGAGTGCTTCTTGGCGACTTGGTCATCGTCATTGTAATGGGTGCCATGCTTGGCAAACTCGTGGCGGAATCGGGGGCTGCACAGCGTATCGCAGGGTTTTTGATGAAAATATTCGGACAAAAGCACATAACCTGGGCAATGTCTATCACAGGTTTGGTAGTGGGAATCCCTCTATTTTACAATGTGGGCTTTGTACTTTTAGTCCCCTTGGCATTCACTGTGGCTTATCAATATAAAATCTCAGCAGTCTATGTAGGTATTCCACTTTTGGCGGCGCTCTCTGTGACCCATGGCTTCTTGCCTCCACATCCCTCGCCAGCAGCTTTGGTTGCCCAGTTTGATGCCAATATGGGGCTGACACTTTTCTATGGATTTATGATTGCCATTCCTACGATTGCTCTTGCTGGACCGCTTTTCGCCAGAACGCTAAAGAATATGAAGGCAGAGCCTCTGAAAACTTTCCAGGCAGAGACAAAACCTGAATCTGAGCTTCCGTCCACTTCAAACAGCTTTTTTACGGCGTTGCTACCCGTATTTCTTCTAGTAGGAACTACCGCCCTGAATTTAAATATCTCTCCAGAGAGCAGCCTAGCTCCTCTAATTGCTTTCGTAGCAGATCCGGGGATTGTTATGCTCGTTTCGGTATTGATAGCAACTTATACCCTAGGTCTAAATCGTAACTTCTCCATGAAGGAAATCATGGATCTGTACACAGTGGCGACCAAAGACATCGCAATGATACTTCTGATCGTAGCAGGTGCAGGTGCCTTGAAGCAAATCTTTACTGACACCGGTGTGAGTTTAGTGATAGCCGAAGGCCTTCAAAGCTGGGATATCCACCCACTCATATTGGCTTGGATTATTACAGCCATTATCCGTGTTTGTGTGGGGTCAGCTACAGTTGCAGGTCTCACAACCGCTGGAATCATAGCACCTCTGGTGACAACAATGAATGTGGATCCAAATCTTTTGGTATTGTCCATTGGCGCAGGAAGCTTGATGTTTTCCCATTTTAATGATGCAGGGTTCTGGATGTACAAGGAGTTTTTCAACGTTAGCATCAAAGACACCATCAAATCCTGGTCTCTCATGGAAACCATAGTCGCTGTTTCCGGCTTAGTCGGCGTACTGATCCTTGATATTTTCGTTTAATTTTATTTTCAAAAAACAATACAATATGCAAACTCCAGAAAGCAATTTCTCTAAACTTAATCTCAACCTTCCTCCTGCACCCAAGCCGCTTGGTGTGTACAAGCCCTGCTTAATAGATGGTAAATATCTATACCTTTCTGGCCATGGTACCGTGCAAGATGATGGCAGTCTTATCATTGGAAGAATTGGACAGGACTTGGATATGGAGGAGGGAAAACTGGCAGCTAGACAAGTAGGACTAGCGATGCTTTCTACCATCAAGGCAAACCTGGGCTCGCTCAACCGGGTAAAGCGCGTAATCAAGGTATTGGGAATGGTAAACTGCGTTTCCACTTTTGAGCGCCATCCCTATATCATCAATGGATGTAGCGAACTATTTGCAGAAGTTTGGGGAGAAGAAAACGGAATTGGGGTAAGATCGGCTGTAGGGATGGGAACACTTCCAGACAATATTCCGGTGGAAGTAGAAGCTATGTTTGAGCTACATGAAGGAGCTTAAGGCTCCACCAGCGCCTTATAGGATTCAAATACTGACATCACGTCTTTGACATAATTTACTGCCAGATGTCCTTTGGCAAAACCGCTCTTGACAATAGGATCCCGGTAGTAATCGGGATCACTTTTTAGCTCCAAAAACTTTGAGACGGATGTCCAAGCCTGCGTGTTTTCACCATATTTCAATGTTAATCTCCAGGCATCCTCAACATGCCCGTGCCCAATATTATAGGAAGCCAAAACAAATTTTAGACGCTCAGAAGTATCAGGGACTCTCTCCATCCAAAACTTATCCAAATATCTTAAGTATCTGACACCTCCCATCAAAGACTCTGAGGGATCATTTGGATTATCTACCCCAAACCTTTCAAGTGTGACAGGCATTAACTGCAGTAAACCTTTTGCACCCGCATACGAGGTCGCCACCGTATCAAAACGGGATTCTTTATACACCAAAGATGCCAGCAATCTCCAATCCCAGCCAAGTTGCTCAGCTCCGGTTTTTATAATCTCATCATAAACTGAAATCTGGTTTCCTGCCAGAGATGAAAATGGACTTGTGCTTCTGAAGTAGCTGTTTTTTGAATTCAGAAAATACTTAGCATATAAATCTGGGATAAATCGCTTTTGCTTATCGGTTAGCCAAGTATTTAAAGAACCAAGAAGTTTAGGAGAATTCCCTCGAACTACCCATGAAACATCTCCTTCTTCCTGAACCTTCCACGAAATATCCAGAGTGCCATAATAAGTAGCATTGACTCTAGCAATGTTCTGATCAGCTATTGTCCATTTTATACTTCCCTCCGCCACCTGATCGATCAAGGTTTCCTCATGATTTGGGGTAGGGACAACTGTATAATTTAATTGTAATGAATCTTTAAGATGACAGAGCTGGTCTTTATATACAGCGCCTTCGCGCACATAGATAGTATCTGAAGCGAGCTGATCCCAAGAAGTGATTTTCCCGGAAGATTCATTGCCGACAAGGACTGTACTCATTTTTCCAAGAGGAATAGAGAAAGAAGCTTTGTTGGAACGCTCCCTATTCTGCTCTAAGTTCATAGCAATCAGATCCACTTTTCCATCCTGCAAAAAATCAAATGCCCTATCAATATCTGACACCATGACCAGATGCAACTGTACATTTAATCTTTTGGCTAGGTCCCGAAGCAACTCATATTCGTATCCCATTCTGCGACCACGATAGATATAATATCCAGTGGAATTATTATCCACAGCAGCTCGGATAAATCCACGATTCTGAATTCCAGGAAGGTCAAGAATGTAGGTTTCCTCTTTGGATATCGAGCCAAAGTTCTTCTCTATAAAAGTGCATTGAACACCAAAAAGGAAGAGGATTACTAAAGTGGTAAAGAGAGATAATACTTTTTTCATTCACTAGAGCCGTAAGACTCTGGATGTTACACGAATGCCCTTTGACAAATGCTATGCCAAAAGAATAATGACTTTTTCGTGGAAAAAAGCTCCTAATAAAACGTAGACTCTCTTTTTATCATCAATCTTCCGAGGGCAACTGAAACTCCTCAGCACTATTCTGGAAGAAAATCTTACCTGATAGCCTTCTCAATTCGATTTCCTGCTCTTTAATATTGTAAATCGAGGTAATTAATCGGTTTTCCGCAGTAAGTAGATTTACCTGTGCATCGCGAAATTCCAAATAGGAAGCAATTCCCAATCGGAATCTCTCCAGAGCTATTTCAGAGCTCTCTTTTGCTACTTCATAGTTCTTTTGCTCTACTTCCAGAAGATTACGGTTGGTAGTATAGGTATTAAAAGCACGGTGAATATCAGAGCGGAGTTGAATCTCATATTGGTCAACTGCAAGACCTTGGATTTTCTGCTGAACTTTAGCATTCTGTATTCTTCTGTTCAGGGTAAATCCGTTAAACACATTCAACTGAATATTTCCACCATAGTTGAAACCTGAGCGCTGGTTTTGTATCAAGATTCCCGCATCAGAATTGGATGTATTGGTAGAGTAAGTGCCGTTCAAATTAATCACAGGGAGTCTGGAAGCACGTAGTTCTTTCATTTGCAGATATGCAACATTTTCCTCTCTCTGGGTAATCAAGTATGTTTTATTCTCCAGAAAAGCATTTTCTATAAGATCCTGAAGCAGCAAAGGTTCTCCAATAAGGATAGTATCGTTTACTGTGAATTGCTCATCTGGATTCAAGGCCATCAGTTCGTTAAGATTAACCCTTGAATTTTGGATGACCTGCTCCTGACCTAATAGCAAACTCAAATCGGAATTGTAATCTACTTCGGCCGTAAGAAAGTCGCGTTTTCCAGCTCCCCCTAGAGAATATTGAGCTTCTGCAATATCCAATCTCGCCTGGCTTAGCTCTAATGTTCGCTGAAGCACAGCGTAACGCTGAAGCTCCAACACCAATCTGTAATATGCCGACGAAATATTAGCCACGGTATTCTCCACGGCAACTTTAGCGTCCAATTCTGAAATCTCAGTTAACACACCCAAGCGCTTCATTACTATAAAACTTTCAGGTCTAAACCCATAAATAGCCACCATGCTAAAGTTTTTGGATCTTGACTTTGCGTTATCAATAGTTCTGGGTTCTGGGTCTGTTGCGAAAACCTGCTCCACATTTTCACTACTGAAACTTCTGGTATATGCAGCATCCAAGCTAGGCATCAAGTATTCACCTGCACCAATCCGTTCGTTGCCCTCCAGAATATTCACCGTTTCCACAGCAATTTTTACATCAAGGTTTTTATCCAAACCAATGGTAATAGCTTTCTCCAAATCCAGAGATTCATTGCTTTGGGCATATAAGCTTGTTCCAATAATGCTCAATAAGAGCAATAGGCTAAGTTTCTTCATTAAATTCTGGCTAATCTTCCTTCTTTGGAAGTGAGATAAGTATATATGGCTGGAATCACAAAAAGCGTTAGAATGGTGGCGAAGGTCAATCCACCAATTACGGCGGCTCCCATCGGTACGCGGCTTTCTGCTCCCGCTCCTAGACCTAGAGCGATAGGCAAAATCCCGAGAATAGTGGATAAGCTGGTCATTAAGATCGGTCTGAATCTGGCCACAGCGGCTCCAAAAATTGCCTCGTGAACTGACATTCCCGTGGCTTTTCTCTGATTGGCAAATTCCACTATAAGAATACCGTTTTTAGTTACCAATCCTATCAGCATAATAATACCGATCTGGCTGAAAATATTCAGGGTAAATCCAAAAATCCATAGTGTGAACAAAGCTCCAAAGAGTGCAAGAGGCACTGTAAACATAATAGTAAGTGGATCCAAGAAGCTTTCAAACTGCGCAGATAGCACAAGATAAATAAGGATCAAAGCGAACATGAATGCGAAAAGCAAACTGTTTGAACTCTCTCTGAATTCCTTGGAAGGTCCTGATACATCTGTAGTGAATGACTCATCGAGTACCTCAGCTGCGATGCGGTCCATTTCTTCCAATCCGTCCCCAATCGTATAGCCTTCGGCAAGGTTGGCGGAAACTGTACCTGCTACGAAGCGATTAAAACGATATAATTGAGGCGGAGTACTTTTTTCCGTCACAGTGACCAGGTTATCCAATTGAACCAAAGAACCGTTTTCTGCACGCACATAAAGCATTCTTAGGTTAATTGGCTCATTTCTGTCTTCCAACCTCATTTCACCTACCACTTGATACTGCTTTCCGTTCTTGATAAAATATGCGAACCGCTGTCCCGAATAGGAAAGCTGTAAAGTCCGGGCAATTTCCTGTACCGATACTCCGATATTTCTAGCTTTAGCCCTGTCTATCTCAATTTCAAGTTCAGGCTTAGTGAATTTCAAGTTGATGTCGGAGAAAATGAAGACGGGGCTTTTGCCTACTTCCTCCATAAAGGTAGGAATTACCTCTTTCAACTTATCCAGAGTTGGGGCCTGCAACACATACTGCACCGGTAGGCCTCCACGACTGTTTCCGATGGATTGAGCTTGGGAGGCAAAAGCCTTCACTCCTGTATATTTCTTGAGCTTCTGGTTTATTTCGTTAAAATATTCTCCTTGAGTCTTTTCTCTATTTTCAGCATCCGTAAGTATAAATCGCACGAAGCCAGAATTAGTACTAGAAGAGCCAAATCCTGGTGAAGTCACGGATACCATCCCTCTTACCTCGTCTTTGGGGTAATCAGCATTAAAATCCGCTACCATTTGATCAATGATCTGATCCATGTAGCTGAAGGTAGCTCCCTCCGGGCCATTCATACGGATAACGATTTCTCCCCTATCCTCAGTTGGAGCAAGTTCAGTAGGGATTTCATTGAATAACCAATAGATGCCAAAACCCATCACTATGATCATAACAAAGGAAACCCATCGGAACTGCATAAAGCTGGCAAGGGCGCGGTCATATTTTTCATTTATCCAGACAAAACCAGGCTCCGTGAAATTATAAAATCGGTTATGCTTCTCTCGCTTCTTGAGGAATTTTGAACTCAACATCGGAGTCATCGTCAATGCCACAAAAGAGGAAATAATCACCGCTCCTGCTACCACTATGCCAAATTCACGGAAAAGTCTCCCTATTGTTCCTGTCAAAAATATTACCGGCAAGAATACTGCAGCCAAGGCAACAGTAGTTGCAATTACCGCGAAGAAAATCTCTTCAGAACCCTTTTCTGCTGCTTCCTGTGGATTTTCCCCTTTTTCTATTCGGGAATAAATATTCTCCAACACTACAATCGCATCATCGACTACTAGACCGATTGAAAGTACAATTCCCAACAGGGTCAGCACGTTGATGGAAAAGTCCATGAGGTACATGATAAAAAATACCCCAACCAAAGAAATTGGGATAGTCAGTACCGGAATAAAAGTAGTACGCCAGTCACGAAGGAATAGGAAGATAATTGCGACAACCAATACGAATGCTGTAATGATAGTCTCCTGAACTTCAGATATAGAGCTTCGGATATAGCTAGTCTTGTCAAATCCAATCTCCAGACCTACATCCTCCGGAAGATCTTTCTCTATAAATTCCAATCTTCTATAGAATTCATCAGCAATCTCTATACTGTTTGATCCGGGAAGTGGCACCAATACCACCCCTACCATAGGCACACCGTCTCGCTTAAGAATACTGCGCTCATTCAATGCTGCCAGCTCTGCATTTCCTACATCCTGAAATCTTACAATGTTGTTTTGATCTTCTTTAATGATCAGATCATTGAATTCCTGCGGGGTACTCAGTCTACTTTTGGTACGTACCGAAAGCTCTATGGTCTCTCCTTCGATTCTCCCCGACGGCAATTCTACGTTCTCACTTTGTACTTTGGAAAGTACATCCAATGGAGTCACGCCATAGGACGCCATCTTCAAGGGATCCATTCTCAACCGGATCGCATATTCTTTTTCGCCCCAAATCTGAACACGGCTCACCCCCGGGATTGTCTGAAGTCTCTCTTTGAAAACATTCTCTGCTATGTCAGAAAGATCCAACAGGCTTCTCCCGTCACTTTTCACATTCAAAAACACAATGGGTTCTGAATCAGCATCAGCTTTGGACACTACCGGAGGCTCTGCATCAGGAGGAAGGTTTCGCTGTGCTCCGGATACCTTGTCACGCACATCATTTGCTGCAGCCTCCAAATCCGCCCCCACATCAAATTCCACCGTGATACTGCTTGACCCATCGTTACTGGTAGATGTGAGGGATTTGATCCCTTGGATGCCATTGATCGCCTCCTCTAAAGGCTCAGTGATTTGCGCTTCAATTACATCGGCATTTGCGCCAACGTAAGTAGTACGCACATTGATTACAGGTGGATCTACGCTTGGAAATTCCCTGATCCCCAAAAGTGAAATTCCTATGGCACCGAAAAGCATGATGACAAGTGACATCACGATAGCCAGTACAGGCCTGTTTACACTTATATTGGATAAGCTAGCCATGTTAGTTGATTTGGGTAAATTCTACAGAAGTGCCTGTAGTTGCTTGTAATACACCTGTGGTGAGGACCAGATCTCCTACCTCCAGACCAGAGGTGATCTGTACGTGGGTATCTGTACGTGTACCTATCTCTACGGTACGTTCTTCGGCTTTGTTATCAGCCCCGACTATAAACACTTTATATCCTTGTAACTCAGGTATCACGGATTCGGAAGGGACCATCAAGGCATTTTCCGTCTCGCCCAGTACAAAACGAATTCTTACGAACATTCCAGGCAAATATTTTCTTTCTTTATTCGGGCTTTCGGCACGAAGCTTCAAGGTACGCGTAGCAGCATCAATCTGTGGTTCAAAAGCGTATACTTTGCCTACCACTTCCTCAGGTGAGGACTCGTTGGAAAAAAAGATAGAAGATCCTACAGTCACTTGATTTGCGTAGCGCTCAGGAATAGAAAACTCAATCTTAATCGGGTCAATGTTCACAAAGTTTGCGATGATATCACCAGTTCCGATTACACTGCCCTCACTTACCTGTCTCAATCCCAATATCCCATTAAATGGTGCTCTGATAATAGTTTTGGAAAGTTGGGCTTCTACTAATTTTAGATCAGATAATGTGGTATTGTATTGGTTCAAGACAATATCGTATTCCTCCTGACTTATAGCCTCCCGCGCCAACAATTGCTTTTGTCTGTTTTCCTGACTTTCGAAAAGTTTCTGAGTATACTGAAGACGTTGGAATTGCGCCTGTAATTCATCGTCATTCAGATAAAGTAACGGAGTCCCTTTACTCACATACTCCCCTTCCTTAAATGTTATTTTGGTGATTAGACCAGAAATCTCAGATCTGAGGTCTACAGACTCATTTGGTATGATAGTACCTGTGATTGAGAGTTGATTTCTCAAGGTCTCTCTCTCAAGTTTCACCACTTTTACAGGCAAATTAGCAGGAGTACCTGGCCCCGCACCTACAGATGCCACACCTGTATCATTGCTCTTCCGGCTATCCATTCTTGGGTAGAAATATGCAACGGCTGCAATAACGACAACCGCAATGATCAATATGGTCTTAGTTTGCTTTTTCATCTGCTGATTATTGCTTTGTTATGGTCAGATGGAATCTCGCTTGATAGATATTCATCCCATTTTTTGATAGTTGGAGTTTTGCTCGATTTCATGTAGAAAAGTAATAGGCTTAAAGGGTTTGATTTTGAAGAAATGCGAGTGATAGCCTGTTAAATTCTTCAGGTCTTTCCACGTTTACCACATGTCCGCACTTACTCAAAATTTTTAGTACTGAATTCGTATGCGTTTTTATTATTTTCTTAACTGGTTCCAAAAACATTATATCCTGATCCCCCATTACATACAATGTAGGTATTCCCAAATCGGATTCCTTGAAATACCTCAAGAGCGGGTTGATATCCTTCGTCAGCCGAAACCAACGTATGAATTCCTTCTGACAGAGTTTTTGAGCTTCCCGGACAAACAGATTTCTAGATTCTGCGTGTTGCTTTCTAGGCATAACAACGAAAGCAAATAATCTATATAACCACATGTAAGGAATCACACGCTTAAAAGCGTTTCCCAAAGAAACCAAAATCCTGGATTGGACGGTGAGACGGGTGACTGCCCCTGCCATCACAAGCGATTTTACCCGCCATTGCTCCAGCTCAGCCAATTGCCTTACGATGATTGTTCCTAGCGATACACCCATGAAATGAGCCGGAGGAATTTTCAAATAATCCAATACTTCAATAATATCTTCAGTCACTCCCTGGAAAGTATATTCTTTATTATAAATCGCCTGCGGAATATCAGCTGATTTACCATGTCCCCTCAGGTCAATGAGCAATAAATTATACTTTTCTCTGAAATCTTTAAGCTGTTTAAACCAAACAGCCGAAGACCCGCCAGCCCCATGGATAAACACTACCCATTCCTTACTCAACGAATGAGAAAATATTTTATAATATAACATGGTTGGTTAACCTACAGACTTATCTTAAGGTTGTTAGAAAACAAAAATAACTCGGAATTGGCAGTAAAATCGAATAAAACTTACTGATGGCAAATCTTCGCTACTAATGGAAAAAATACAGGATGCTCTATGTAAAAGGCAAGTTATCACCCATGCTAACGAGCCATTTTAGCAAGGCAAGCTAAAGCTTGTTTTACAACTCCCATCCAACCGTTGTTTGAAAAACGTAATCGAGGCTGGTAGCTCCTTCAATCGGTTGATTATCAAAGTTCATCGTCGTACCCACTTTTATATAGAAATCATCCAAAAAATCATATTTGACATCCAGGCTAAAATCTGTCCTGAATCTATTCTTTTCTGTTAACGATGGATATGCTGTCAAGGTGGTCAATAAATTCAAATCTCCAATGTCATATAAATTCAATTGCGTGCCTAGCATAACTTCCCCGGAATTTCTGGACGGTGTATCATCAAAGTAAGATTCTGAGTTCAAGTTGATCCCTGTCTGAAAGCCAAAATAGGTTTTATTAGTATGGATAATATATTTACCCAAACCGATTTGATTACCTAACCGACTTCTGATAAGCTGTTCAGTATTGGATAAATAAGTAAGGTTATAAAGTAAGTACCAATCCCTTTGGAGAAAATAATTGAATGCAAACGTGCCATCAGTACGCTTGATATCATTCACTTCATCCTGAGTGGAACGGATGGAATTATAAGATGCGGTAGCTTTCCAACGGTCAGCCAAGTATCCCAGACCACTTCGAATATTGAATTGTTGAAGGTTATTAGCTTTAGTCAAGCTCCAGCCAATATCAAAGTTGGCTGACAGCCTACTCCAAAATCCCTCATCCACAGCATTTAGATACACCACGGAGCTCAATGGAACTGTCTCTATCAAGTCTGTCTCTTTGTCAATGACCTCTGATTTCTTCAATTTTAAAATCTTTGTCGGATCATAATAATCAATACGCACATTTATAGAATCAAGGGAATTCAACTTTCCATTGAATCTACGCCCATCCGTAAGGGTAATCAGGAAATTAGTCTTGGAAGAAATACGTCTTATTTTATTCCAAGTCACCTTAAAATCCTCGTCGGAATAATCAGTCTCTATAGTCAATACACCCTTATCCATGGATTTGATTTCCCCTACGACGATGTTTCTGTTATTTAATAAAAGTGAGTCTTCCTGAGCTGAAGCATAAGATAAAACAGTGAAAACAAATAGTAAAAAAAATAAACTTTTTTTCATGATAGAAATTTATTTGTCTCTTGAAAATACAAAAAATACGCTCAAAATTTCAGTATAAAATAAAAAAAGCACCCCAGAAATGGGATGCTTTTATTTAGTAGGAAATATACTTTTAGAATATATATCTCAAACCTATCTGCATGCTCCAGGTGGTAGAGAAATTACTTACATTCTGGTAAGGTGATGTTGGTAATTGACCTGAAACTTGGTTCATCACATAGTTAGGGTTTGCACTAACTGCGCCAGAGCGAGAAAGAAGGTTTTGAGCTCCGTTAGTTCTTTGCTGAATTCCCCAATCCTTATTTAACAGGTTGCCGAAGTTCACTACATCCAAACTAACCTGTAGAGTGTTTCTTCTTTCACCGATATTTGTAAAGATATCCTGAAGAACCCTCACATCGAATCTGCTCAACCAAGGCTGCACAATAGCATTTCGAGGCACATATTTGCCTCTGTATTCTTCCAGGTCATTGTCAGCTACATACTGATCAAATGCATCTCTTTGCTGCTGAGCAGTGTAAACTACATTGCCATTAGATACGATATCAACAAAGTTGAAATCTGCGGTATTCTCAGGGATATAAAGTAGATCGGCATTAATACCGTCACCATTTAGATCGTTTCCGTAAGTATAAGAAAGTCTACCTTGATTGGCACCTGAGTAGTACACACCTACAGTGGTTGCAAACATATTGGCATATTCAATTCTATAGCTCATGTTTGCCACTAATCTATTTGGCAAAGCGAAGTCAGAAATATTCAGACGTTGATCATTTGGAGAGTTGATGTTTGGAGAAGCTCCCCATGCAGAACTTGCACTGGATCCTGAATTAGAGCTTACTTCTTTAGCTGCGGAGTAAGTGTAGAACACACTACCAGAGAAGCCATTATATTCAGGGACTGATAGACCCAAAGTGGCGCTAAATGCATGACCTTTTACATCCGTATTAGTCAAGATAGTTGCGTTATTAGCACCCAATGCTGAGTTATAAGCTATATTAGTGGCTGGACGAACATTTGGTATTGCTGGCAAAACCACTTCTCTATCATCGCCTGCACTATTCATTTTGTCTGGAGAGATTGCTCTGTTAGCTCCGAACTGGAATACACCATTGATGTCTTTGGTGTAGAGGAGATCAGCAGTCAACATAAATGGAGAATCCCCCAATTGGTAATCAGCTCCTAAACTTGATCTCCAGACCATAGGCATTCTGAAATCTGTGTCAACCAAAGCAAATGAGTTAGGCGCACCTTGAGTAGGGTTCTTGATGAATACATTTTCAGCACCTGCAGGCGGATTCTCTACATAATAGTATTTTTCAGGCTGGAATCTCACATTTCCGATCCATTCTTCAACATCTGCATAGTCACCTGGCTCTATCGTATTTTGAAGAACACCAGCTCCTGTTGGCATATTTGTTAACCATACAAATGGAACTCTACCAGAGAAGATACCTGTACCACCTCTAACGATTAAGCTTCTATCACCCATTACGTCATAGTTGAACCCAAATCGTGGAGATAACATCACACGGGATTTTGGCCAGCTTCCTGAATCGTAATTTTTCGGTTGATAATCTGTATCTAATAAAGTAAGATCATTGATCGCTTCGTTTGGAGTGAGATCGTTCAAATAAATAGGCAATTCAGCCCTCAAACCAAGCGTCAAAGTCAATTGATCATTTACCGCAAACTTGTCTTGTGCGTAAAGAGAGGCCAAACCGAAGTTTACTCTAGCATAAGTCTCCTGACCTTCGTATGGATAAGTCAGACCGAACATAATTGGAGCTACTTCATTTGGAGTTCCAGTAGTCAAGAAATCTTCAACAGAAGCATATCTGTAATAAGAAGTACCCATTCTCACGAAAGAGTTACCAAATTTCTGGATTTCAAATGCGGCACCTCCTGTGATCGTATGACGTCCTTCAGTATAAGTCAAGTTGTTGATAAAAGAGAAATTATCATTTATCACATCATTGTTATAGGAGAATAGCTCAGTACCAAAAGATATGTAGTTCCAAGTACCGTCACCTCTTCCTCCACCATCCCAGATATCCACCATAGGGAATTCTGCACCTGGTGTAGTTCTAGTATCTTGAATTTTAGAATAAGTAGCCAAGAACTGGTTAGAAATCTTCGGACTGAAATAAGAGTTTAATTCAGCGGTTACAGAACGTACTGTATTTTCGAAACCGTAAGCTGCGTTTTCAAAAGACATAGAGTTTTGACTAACTCTTTGTGCTGAATTTGGAGTTCTAGGTCTTGGACCTGAAGACCCGTTTGTAATCTGAGGTGAAGTACCTACAACTTGGTTGTAACGAACTGCTAGCTTATGCTTGTCACTGATGTTCCAGTCAATTCTAGCCAAAAACTTAGTGCTTGACTGCTCAGCTTCATTAGCAAAACCCTGGTACCTACCTGGGTCGTATCCCCACTGGTTGATCAAGTGACTTTGAACAGCTTCAAGATCAGCCACAGTAGTTCTTGCGATATTGTTCTCAGGATCAGCTACACCGTTGGTAGAAGCTCTCCACAAGTTTGCTCCAGAAGCATTAGCACCTGTGTTTGTTTCTCTCTCCGCATTTACAAAGAAGAATAATTTGTTTTTGATGATTGGGCCACCTAATCTAAAACCAAAGTTATTAGTAGCAGCATCAACTGCCTCTAGTTCCGCATCTTCGATCTTCTTACCTTGTAGATCTTGGTTTTTGTTGAAATAGTAGGCAGAACCCGTAAATATGTTTGTCCCACTACGAGTTACAGCATTGATACCAGCACCGGTGAAACCAGATTGTGTGACATCAAAAGGAGCAATGTTTACCGAAATTTGCTCAATTGCATCTAGAGAAATAGGCTGAGAGTTCCCACCTGGAAGTGGATTGCTGCTTAGACCAAATCCATTATTGAAATTTGCTCCATCAACCTGAAGGTTGTTATATCTAGAATCTCGACCCGCGAAAGATGTACCGTTAGCCTGTGGAGTTAATCTAGTAAACTCAGTCACAGATCTGTTGATCTGAGGAAGATCGGTCAATTGTTTGGTTGAAATACTTGTAGAAGTACCAGTTTTGTTGGAATCAAATTCAGAAGATTTTGATGCTGATACGATTACTTCTCCTAGCTCAGTGCTATCATCATTCAATGTAGCCGAAAGTGAATAGGGTTCACCCAATCTAAGGACTACGTTGCTATATGCTGCGGCTTGATATCCAATGAAGCTCACCTGAATAGTATAAGGTCCGCCGATTCTCATGTTCGGAATAGTAAACCTCCCATCTAAATTTGAAACTGCTCCGTAACGTGTGCCCGAAGGCTCGTGAGTTGCGACTACATTCGCTCCAGGAAGTGCTTCGCCTTGCGCGTCTACCACTTGCCCAACCACCGAACTCGTGGTGACTTGTGCTTGAGATACCCCGATACTGGCCATAATCACCAATACGAGAGCCATCAAACTTTTAAGTAAATTTTGCCTCATAATTTGTACGTTTTGATATAAGTTGGTTTGAAAATATTCCTTGCAAAGGTAAATTCACCCAGAGTCAAGTACGGGTAGCTACCGTTAAGTTTTGTCCTTCAAATTTCACAAATTTTAACTATTTGTTAACATAGAAAGGTGAATAAAATTCTGTTTTATATCCTTTAAAAAAATTTTATCTATCCTTTAACTGGTAAAACTATATGTATTTTAGAATAAAAATTGGAAACTAAGGAAAAATCCAGGTTTTGATAAATCGTCTATTTACAGCATTTAATTCTGATTTAGAAGAATAGGCAAATGATACTTCCAACTATACACATTTCAACAAAATAATAATCCCATTGAAAAAGAAAAGCATTCTATGGCTTTACCTGTTCTTATTTGCAACTTTAGCGGATATGGCATTTATCCTTGAACAAAAAAATGAGCTAAGATTTTTTTCCAAACCTCTGATAATTTCAGGCTTAGCACTGTATTTCTACTCTATAACTAAACCTATTTCCTCAACTTTACTAGCAAAATCCATATTAGCAGCTTTAATTTTCTCCCTAGTTGGGGATATTTTACTTTTATGGGATCACCTTTTTATATACGGAATAGGAGCCTTTTTCCTAGCTCAAATTTGCTTCATCATAGGATTCAAGGTCGCTCAAAAAGCGCCCGAATCAATTATGAATGTGAACTTCATCAAGACATTTTTCATCAATCTCCCGATTTATTTCTTTGCAGCTTTTCTTTTCTATATGATCAATCCAAACTTAGGAGCATTGAAATTTCCAGTGATTGTGTACATCATTATAATTGTAAGTATGGTCACCACTGCGCGAGATCGTTATGGCAAATGTAATCCAGCTTCCTTTTGGCAGGTATTTATCGGCGCCTCGCTCTTTTATTTTTCAGATGCGTGTATCGCAATGAACAAATTCTATCAACCATTTGATGATGCAGGAATTATTATCATGGGCACATATGCCATCGCTCAGTTGATGATAGTAATGGGGATAAGATCCCACATCCTACAGCCTACCTTAAAATGAGATGGATTCAGAAGCTAATGTACTTAGCTCTAAGGTAATGGATAAAGGGTTGACTTTTAAGCTTAAGGTATTTGCAATTAAAATATCCAGCTTTTGCACAACCCCTAAGCATTAATTTAAATCATGCTTAATAGCACATATAAATTTCCAATTTAAGTAGATTTAGACTGGTCTATTGAAAAAACAAATGAGATCAATCAACATAAGATTTGGAAAGAAAATTATATCCAAAATAGCTTGCTTCTTTATAATATTTTGGGGGTTGAATCCAACAGACGCTATTTCTCAATCTGAACCAGGGTATGAAATAGGGTTTATACCTGCATCCATTTCAGAAATAGATGTAGCCTTTCCTCTGATGGAGAAATGGAAGATTTCTGGACAGGTAGATGTGCAGCTGGTGACTCAAGGGGCCTATTCCAATTCAAACCCCTATGCTTATGTTCAGCGTTTTGTGGTGCGCCCTTGGTTAATTTACTCGGGTTTTAAACATATGAAATTTTACGTGGGGTATGCCCGCAATAAAAAGTACGAAATAGAAGAAGCTGGAAATCCGGAAATTCTAGAGCGTCGATTGATCCTGATGGGAACCTACATGCAAAAAATGCCAAAAGGAAGTCTCTTTGAGCAAGTACGTTTTGAGACTAAATTCTTTGACGACAAAAACGGCATAAAGCGAATTATTCCACGGTTGAGAGGACGATTTGGAGTCAATCATTATTTGAATCAAGGCGATAATCCAATATTCCTATCACATAACATCTCCTATTATACGGAGATCATGTTCAAATTTGCTTCGAAGGATTATGCACCAGACCGCTTCGATATTCTACGGCAATCGGTCTATTATTCGGCTGGACTTACAGACAACTTAACAGTGCTGACAGGGATCATAGCACAGATGCAACTACGGAGCAATGGAAGCCAGTTTGATGTGTACTATGGACCCACTATAGCATTGAAGTGGAACTTCCAACCGAAGATAAGGGAGACTTTTGATATGGTGAATAGCGGTAATGACTGATACTTAATAAAGTCACAGTTCAAAAAAGTAAGGGTGCACTCTTTTTAAAGTGCTTTTTTTATGCCTAATTTTTTAATATTTTGAGGAGTATAATCAACACTTAACTTTTAGCCAAATGGTGAAAATTAAAAAAATTGGAGTTTCTTCGGCAGCAAAAATCTATGGACTGACCTTAGGCGCTTTAGGATTTGTTATCGGTATTTTTTACGCAATATTCCTATCTGCATTTTCTGGCATACTTGGATCCTCAATGAATTTGGGTGCAATTGGACTTATTATGCCCATAGTTTTTCCAATAATGTATGGAATCATAGGTTTTGTGGTTGGAGCATTAGGCGCAGTTATTTACAATTTTGTAGCTTCTAAAATTGGAGGTTTGGAAATCCAGCTTTCTAAAGAGGATGAGATTCCTTTATAATAATAGTTTAAAAGGTCCAAGTCTGAAGACTTGAACCAACTGCATAAAGAATTTAAAATAGGTTTCGACTTCACTCAGCCTGACAGTTAATAACTGTAACTTATACTCAGCGTTAAAACCAAAAAAGGCTGCCAATTGGCAGCCTTTTTTATATCTATCTACAAGCTAGATTAAGCTTCTTCGCTTGCATAATCTTCTACTGGAATACAGCTACAGATCAAGTTTCTGTCACCAAATGCAGAATCAATTCTACGCACACTTGGCCAGAATTTATTCGCTTTCACATATTCCAGAGGATAAACTGCTTTCTCTCTAGTATAAGGTAAGTTCCAGTCATCTGACAATACCATAGTCGCTGTGTGCGGTGCATTTTTCAATACGTTCTCTACTTTATCAGCTTTTCCATCTTCGATCTCTTGAATCTCAGCACGGATAGAAAGCAAAGCATCACAGAATTTATCAAGCTCAGCTTTAGTCTCAGATTCCGTAGGCTCGATCATCAAGGTACCAGCAACCGGGAAGGAAACCGTTGGTGCATGGTAGCCATAATCCATCAAACGCTTCGCAATATCTTCTACTTCTACACCTACTTCTTTGAAAGATCTGCAATCCACGATCATCTCGTGAGCAGCTCTTCCCTGAGTACCTGTGTAAAGAATAGGGAAATGATCTTTCAATCTTTCTTTGATGTAGTTCGCATTTAGGATTGCCATTGTGGTAGCATTTTTCAAGCCATCTCCGCCCATCATTGCGATGTAAGCGTAAGAGATTGGTAAGATACTAGCACTACCATAAGGTGCTGCTGAAATAGAAGAAACAGCTTGCTCACCACCTGCTTTTACGATAGGATTACCTGGAAGGAATGGCGCCAAATGACTTGCTACGCAAATCGGGCCCATGCCAGGTCCACCACCACCGTGAGGGATACAGAAGGTTTTGTGAAGGTTAAGGTGACAAACGTCAGCACCAATTCTACCTGGGCTAGTCAAACCAACCTGAGCGTTCATATTTGCTCCATCCATGTAAACCTGTCCACCATTTTCGTGGATGATCTGGCAGATTTCCTGGATAGCTACTTCGAATACTCCGTGTGTAGATGGGTAAGTAACCAAAAGAGCAGACAATTCATTTGAGTGAGCTGTTGCT
This sequence comes from uncultured Algoriphagus sp., assembly GCF_963974835.1. Lineage (GTDB taxonomy): Bacteria > Bacteroidota > Bacteroidia > Cytophagales > Cyclobacteriaceae > Algoriphagus. The sequence goes on from NZ_CAXBET010000001.1 coordinate 290,506, forward strand.
TTAGTTCTTAGGTCATCGATATCTATATTTCCTTTCTCATCGCATTTCACCAAAACCACTTTCATTCCTGCCATTACAGCGGAAGCAGGGTTTGTACCGTGAGCAGATGTTGGGATCAATGCCACATTTCTATGATTGTCGCCTCTGCTCAAGTGATATGCACGAATCACCATAAGGCCAGCAAACTCACCTTGCGCACCAGAATTTGGCTGAAGTGAAGTATCTGCAAAACCTGTGATTTCATTTAGCCAGTGTCTCAAGTTTGCAAATAGCTCTTGGTATCCTGCTGTCTGATCGGTTGGAGCAAATGGGTGCATTTGACCGAACTCAGGCCAAGTCACAGGAATCATTTCTGCTGTCGCATTCAGCTTCATCGTACATGAACCCAAAGAAATCATGGAGTGTACCAATGACAAATCTTTGTTCTCAAGACGCTTGATATAGCGAAGCATCTCATGCTCACTTTGGAAATTATTGAAAGCTGGATGAGTCAAGTACTCTGAAGTCCTAACCAATCCTTCTGGCAATTCAAATTGAATATCAGATGCAAGAGCAGAAAGATCTGGAGCCTCTACTCCTTTTGCTTTCGCAAAAACCTCAACAACTGCAGCGATATCTTCCAATGTCTTAGCCTCATCAAAAGTCAAGAACACAGTATCGTAATCGTAACGGAAATTCATTTCCGCAGAAAGTGCTAAAGATTGAATTGCATTAAGTGCCTTAGTCTCGATAGAAATCTTGATCGTATCAAAATAACTCTTGGAAGAAACCTCGTAACTTAGTTGTTCTAGCGCTTTTGCAGTAAGTTTAGCAAGTCCATGCGTTCTAAGCGCAATATTTTTAAGACCTTTTGGTCCGTGGTAGACTGCATAAAAGCTAGCCATTACAGCCAAAAGAACCTGTGCTGTACAAATATTTGAAGTTGCTTTTTCTCTCTTAATATGTTGCTCACGTGTTTGCAAAGCCATTCTGTAAGCCTTGTTTCCTTCACGATCCTGAGAAACACCGATGATTCTACCAGGAATCTGACGCTTGTAAGCTTCTTTCGTAGCGAAGAAACCGGCATGTGGTCCGCCATAACCCATAGGAACGCCGAATCTTTGGGAAGATCCAACAACTACATCAGCACCCATTTCACCAGGAGCAGTCAAAAGGGTTAAAGCTAAAAGGTCAGCAGCAAATGCTGTAGTCACATTATTTTCTTTGGCAGCAGCGACGATGGCTGAGTAATCACGCACTTCACCGTCAGCATCTGGATATTGGAACAATACTCCAAACAAATTCTCATCCGTCAAGTCCAAAGAATCAATTGATCCGAAAACCAACTCAATTCCTACCGGCTCAGCTCTAGTTTCAAGAACAGCCTTGGTCTGAGGGAAAACTTTCTCGTCAACGAAGAATTTTACAGCATTCTTTTTCTCTCTTGGTTTCACCGCAAAAAGCAAATTCATCGCTTCAGCTGCAGCAGTTCCTTCGTCTAGTAGCGATGCATTGGCAAGCTCCATTCCTGTCAATTCCATGATTACAGTCTGGAAATTGATCAAAGCTTCTAATCGGCCTTGCGCGATTTCTGCCTGATAAGGAGTGTAAGCAGTGTACCATCCTGGATTTTCGAGTACGTTTCTCAAAATCACTCCAGGTACTAAAGTGTCGTAGTATCCCAAGCCTATGAATGACTTAAATACTTTGTTTTTAGAAGCAAGTTTTTTGAAATCCTTCAAAAACTCCGATTCCAACTTCGCAGCCGGAAGATCCAGTGGGCGCTCCAGTTGGATAGACTTAGGTACGGTTTGGTTGATTAATTCCTCTAAAGTTGAAGCTCCGATTTTCTCCAGCATCGCTGAGATCTCTGCATCTGTCGGGCCATTGTGTCTGCTCTCAAACTTGACAGCATTAGAAAGATTGATCTTCATATAAGAACGTTAAGACGATTAACTCTATTTGGGTTTGAAATCTGCTGATTTTTCAAGGTGCAAAGGTACAATTTATTGAAAGATAATGCTTTCATGCCTCCTATTATTTCCCTTGAGTTATGTCAAAATATATAAATGGTTTATTGAAGGGTAGAAAATTTCTCTAGTTTAGCGCCAGAAATGCAAATAGATTGAAATCAGACCTTTAATTACTTGGCGTTTGATCGAAGTGAATTCAAGGAAATTTCTATTTGAAATCAAAAAATCCAACTTATAAACACATGAATAAAAGTCTGTTATTGACGGGTGCTATTGCCTTAGGTATAGTACTTCCGTCGTTGGCACAGCAGCCTGCCCCGGTAAAATATGCCAACACAATTACCGCCGGAGATCTGAAAGAACGTCTTACCTACCTTGCCTCTGACGAAATGAAAGGTAGAGACACAGGGTCTGAGGAACAAAAAGTAGCCGCCAATTACCTTGCAGATTTCTACAAAAAAATTGGATTAGCCGGTCCAGTAAGCGGAAGTTACCTCCAGCCAGTAGAATTAGTTAGTGCTACTTTTGGAGACGTCACCCTGAAAGTAGGAAAGACCAAGCTGGAGAATAATAAAGATTTTGTATTCATCGGTGATGGAGACATGAAGAAAGCAGCTAAAACTGATCTTGTTTTCCTAGGATTGGTGTCTGACGAAAACCTAGCTAAAGTTGATGTCAAAGGCAAATTAGTAGGTATTTGGGCAGTGGGAGTGAGATCAAATGATCTTTTGACTAAAGTAATGGACGCTGGAGCTGCTGGTATCGTGATTGTCAGTATGGAAGGTCAGGCAAATTTTGATAGAATTGCGGGTCGTTACCAAAGCTTGGCAGGTAAAGGAAGAATTGGCTTTGCAAAGCCCGTTGAGCAAAATCCTGTATTCATGGTAAGCTCTGATAAAATGGCAGAATTGTTCGGCACTCCGGTAGAGGAACTGAAAGAAGCTGCAAAAGCAAATCCTGAGTCTATCAAATCCCAAAAAGCTTCTTACCAAATCGAGAAGAAAGTGGAAGAAGTAGAAAGCTCTAACATAATGGGCTACCTGGAAGGAACTGACAAGAAAGACGAATTGGTAGTAATTTCTTCTCACTATGATCACGTAGGTGTAAGCAGCACTGGAGAAGTATTCAACGGAGCTGATGACGATGGATCAGGTACAGTATCTGTGACAGAAATTGCTGAAGCATTTGCTACAGCAGCGAAAGACGGCATCAAACCAAGAAGATCAATACTTTTCCTAAATGTAACAGGCGAAGAAAAAGGACTTTTGGGATCTGAGTATTATTCTGAAAACCCCATCTTTCCTTTGGAAAATACAGTCGTAGACTTCAACATTGATATGGTAGGTAGGATTGACTATGAGTACCAAGATGCTGAGAACACAGATTTCGTCTATGTGATCGGTTCTGAAATGCTTTCAACAGATTTGAAAAAAATTCTGGAATACAATAACATTACTTATTCTGATTTGATCCTTGATTATAGATATGATGCTGAGGACGATCCTAACAGATTCTACTACAGATCAGATCATTACAACTTTGCGAAGCATAATATTCCTGTAGCATTTTTCTTCAATGGTGTTCATGACGATTATCACCAAGTGACAGATACCGTAGACAAAATCGAATTTCCTCTTATGGAAAAGAGAGCGAGATTGATTTTCTATACTGCTTGGGATGTTGCGAATAGAGAAAATAAGATTCGTGTTGATGGTACTAACACAAGAACTGAGAGATAATTAATTAAAGTTTTACCATTGAAAAGGCTATTGGAATATTCCAGTAGCCTTTTTTCATTTAAGGAAAATATCAAAAAGGCAAATCCGAGCTTTTACGTTTTTGATAAAATGAAAAATTGATTTGAGAAAACGTAATTTGTTCAGTTCGGGCAAGAAAAATTTAGAATTTATAAAACAAAGATTACGGTTTCAGCCTGAGCGAAGTCAAAGGCGCTTTCAAAGTTCCTTTAAACACTAATTGTGGTGAAAATCAAAATCATTCATTGGTAGCGAAGTTGAGGTTCTTTAGATTTCGAGACCCTCGCTTGTCAAATGCTCAAAGTGACTACGATTCCGCCACCGTTCGTTTCAACCGAACGATCATCGCCGAAACTTAACTGCCTCAATCTCTCCGAACTTTGTATCGACAATAAATTGATTCTACATTTCCAATCGTCAAATTTTATAAAACGATATCTTTGCCCCACCAACGCAATCCAAGTACCCGTGTATAAATCCCTACTCAAGCCGCTATTTTTCCTTAAAAAACCTGAAGATGCCCATCATTTCACTGTTGATCTGACCCGTCTCACTTTTAATCTTCCAGTATTAGGATCGATAATTGGATCGACATTTCATCTGGAAGACAAGAAATTAGAACGTGAGGTTTTTGGTTTGAAATTCAAAAATCCAGTGGGGCTAGCCGCTGGTTTTGACAAGGACGCTAAGGTCATCGATGAAATGGCAATGCTTGGTTTTGGATTTATTGAAATCGGAACATTAACCCCCAAACCTCAAGAAGGAAACCCACAACCGCGACTTTTCAGACTTCCGCAGGACGAATCGCTGATCAATCGCATGGGCTTCAACAATGGAGGTGTTGAGGAGGCAGTTAAACGATTGAAAAAGCGCATGTCGACTGTGCTGGTGGGCGGAAATATTGGCAAAAACAAAGTCACTCCAAACGAAAATGCGGTTGACGATTACTTGATTTGTCTGGAAGCTTTACATGACCATGTGGATTATTTCGTAGTAAATGTAAGCTCGCCAAATACACCCAACCTTCGAGACCTTCAGGAAAAAGAACCACTAAAAGCTTTGCTGCAAGCAGTAAAAAATGCAAATGATCTTAAAGCGAAGCCAAAGCCTATTCTGCTCAAAATAGCCCCCGATCTCACTGATGGCCAGTTGGATGATATTATTGAGATTGTGCAGGAGACCAAAATAGATGGTGTAATAGCGACCAATACTACAATTGATCGTTCACAATTGAGCACCTCAGAAGCTGAAGTCCGAGCCATAGGTGCTGGAGGAGTAAGTGGAAAAGTTTTAGCAAAAAGAAGTACAGAAGTCATTCGCTACCTTGCGGAAAAGTCTAACAAGGCCTTTCCAATCATAGGGGTCGGCGGAATATTTTCCGCAGAAGATGCGATAGAAAAACTCGAAGCTGGCGCCAGCTTGATCCAGGTCTACTCGGGCATGATTTATGAGGGACCTGGCTTGATCAAAAGGATTAAAAAAGGATTATTGGCTCATTTTTCCCAGTAATTTGTCAATCTAATTCCATTAATCTTAACTTAAATCGGATTTGAATCGAATACATGGCCACCAATTCACCTAGGACCAATACTTTCAGAAAAAAAGCAGACCCCCAAAAAAAGAAAGGAGCAGGAATAAAGGCTCCAAGCTTTTCTTTTGGCAAGTTTAATTCTGCGAAGCTAGTCCTGACATTCGGGATTTTGCTGATGTCAGTTGCTATCTTTCTTATGATAGCTTTTATCAGCTATCTTCTGAATGGCCCTGCAGATCAGAGTTTGGTGATGAATAATCCAAATGACGTGATTCGTGAAACAGCCCGCGAGTCTACTAATTGGTTAGGGTATCTAGGAGCTCAAGCCGGCAATTGGATGATTTATCGCTGGTTTGGCGTTGCCGCATTCTTATTCCCTCCATTTCTATTTTTGTTGGGTTTTAGGTGGGCTTTCAAAGTTTCGCTCGTATCGCTCACACGCTATACGACCTTTGCACTTTTCTTCACCTTTTGGATAGGTCTTCTTACTGGCTATGTAGTTATCCTGATCCAAGGCTATTCTTACTGGAGTTTCCTATCGGGAGGTTTTGGGTATGAATTGGCTAAGCTTTCAGCAGACTTCCTGAGCTGGGGTACCTTTATTTTACTTGGTGGATCCATGCTTATTTTTGTGATTTTCTTCTTTGATATTGACAAATTAGATTGGTTTAGCAATAAATCTACTGATTTGGAGGAAGAAGGATTAGATCCTGAATCCGCAATTACTGTGAAAAATCCTTTCAAAGAAGATGAGGAACCCGAAGAAGATGATGATGAGATTGAAATAGATGATGATGGTAGCTCGTGGACTATCAAGGATGAAAGACCTGGTGGCCCAATTGAGCTCTTGCCCGAGTCAAATCCAAAGTCGAAAAAAGATGAAATAGTCTTTGACGTACCTCAACTGAACATCTTGGATCCGGTAGTAGAACGTGAACATGAGAAATTACTTGAGGAAAACAACTTCTCAGTAGTAAAACCAGCAGGCGAGGAAAAGACAGCAGAGGAAGTTGAGAACCTGGATGCATACGACCCTACATTAGATCTTCCACATTACAAATATCCAACGCTAGACTTGCTGAATGAATACGATGTTCAAAAAGTAACGGTAAGTAGACAGGAACTTGAGGATAATAAAAACAAGATTGTAGAAACTCTTGAAAACTTTAAAATCGGAATTCAGGAGATCAAAGCAACGATTGGACCGACCGTCACTTTATATGAAATCGTACCTGAGCCTGGCGTGAAAATTTCCAAAATCAAAAATTTGGAAGATGATATAGCATTGAGTTTGGCTGCTCTTGGTATTAGAATTATTGCTCCGATCCCAGGCAAAGGCACCATAGGTATTGAAGTACCTAACAAGAACAGGGAATTAGTTCCGGCTCGAGCAGTTTTAGGTACAGAAAAATTTATGCGCTCAGATAAGGATCTTCCGATCGCTCTGGGTAAGACTATTTCCAATGAAGTCTTCGTGGCAGATTTAGCGAAAATGCCTCACTTACTTATGGCTGGTGCCACTGGTCAAGGTAAGTCCGTAGGACTGAACATGATCCTGGCTTCCTTGATCTATAAAAAACATCCTTCCCAATTGAAGTTTGTTCTAGTCGATCCCAAAAAAGTGGAATTAACACTTTTCAATAAGATAGAAAGACACTTTTTGGCAAAACTTCCTGGTGCTGAAGAAGCAATTATTACTGATACTAAAAAGGTGATTTATACCCTTAACTCTCTCTGTATCGAAATGGACAATCGATACAATTTATTAAAAGATGCGGGTACTAGAAACTTAAAGGAATACAACGCTAAGTTTATAGCCCGTAAGTTAAATCCCGATAAAGGTCATAGGTTCATGCCTTATATTGTGCTGGTGATTGACGAGTTGGCTGACTTGATGATGACCGCTGGCAAAGAAATCGAAGGCCCAATTGCAAGACTTGCACAGCTTGCAAGAGCTATTGGAATTCACTTGGTGGTCGCTACCCAAAGACCATCGGTAAATGTGATCACAGGTATCATTAAAGCAAACTTCCCAGCAAGGCTTTCTTTCCGGGTAACTTCCAAAATCGATAGTAGAACCATTCTTGATGCAGGTGGCGCTGATCAACTGATCGGAATGGGCGATATGCTGCTTTCCCATGGCTCAGAAATGACAAGGATTCAATGTGCATTTTTGGATACGCCTGAGGTGGATTCCATTTGTGATTGGATTGGTGAGCAAAAAGGCTATTCGGATGCCTATTTATTACCGGAATTCGAAGGTGAAGATTCCGATAACTCGATAGGTGATGTGGATTTTTCTGACCTGGATCCACTTTTCAATGATGCCGCTAGACTGCTGGTAATGCATCAGCAAGGAAGTACTTCTTTAATTCAAAGGAAACTTAAACTCGGATACAACCGGGCAGGAAGAATCATCGATCAATTGGAAGCTGCGGGCATCGTTGGTGCATTTGAAGGCTCAAAAGCCCGTGAAGTACTCATTCAGGATGAAGCTAGTTTGGAACGGTTATTGAACAGTTTGTAAAAGCTGTTCACCCAGTTCAAACAGCTCTATTACATGAAAAAAATCGCCTTACTTTATACCCTTTTACTTTCATTCTTATTCTCATTCGAAGCCTCTGCCCAAAAGGATCCAAAAGCAAAAACTGTTTTGGATGCTATGAGCCAGAAATTTCAGGCAATGAATGGTTTTACAGCAAACTTTGACTTCACTTTTCAGGATGCTTCCGGGCCAGGTGACCGTCAAACAGGTGAAATTGCAGTAAAAGGAGACCAATATCGTCTCAAGCTTCCTGATCAGGAAATCTACAATGATGGAAAAACTGTCTGGACTTATATTCAATCTGATAATTACAAAGAAGTAACTATCAATGATGCTGATCAGATGGAAGGTGAGCTGACACCTTCAAACATATACAGATTGTATGAATCCGGGTACAGCTACAAACTGATAGAAGAAAAGCAATTTCAAGGCAAAACTGCTCAAGTAGTAGAATTGATCGCTGAGAAAAGCAATGCTCCATTCGAACAAGTTAAGTTGATGATCGATAAGAGCACCTCAAATTTATTGGGCTGGGAAATGTTTGATGGCCAAGGGGGAGTGTTTTCCTATACCTTTAAGAATTTAAAATTAGACGCCGATCTTCCATCTTCCTACTTTGTCTTTGACGCAAAGCAATATCCAGGGATAGAAGTTATTGACCTAAGATAAATCATGCATTTTTAAGTTCTTCTATATCAAACTTTTTCATTTTCATAAAAGCCTTTACCACTCTCTGGGAGCGCTCAGGATCAGACATTAATTTTGGGAGAATTTCTGGCACAATTTGCCAGGAGACACCAAATTTATCCTTTAGCCAGCCACACTGACTTTCTTTCCCGCCATCTTCCAATAGCTTTTCCCAGAAATAATCAATCTGTTCTTGATCTCTGCATTCTACAACAAATGAAAGTGCTTCGTTAAAATCAAAATTGTGAACGATTGCGCTGTCCATTGCGGCAAATAATTTTCCATTCAAAGCAAACTGCGCATGATTGATCGTCCCATCTTGACCATTGGGATCATCTTCAGGATACTTTGAGATGAGCTTGGTTTCGGAATTACCAAAAATGTCGGAGTAAAAGTCAATTGCCTCTTCAGCTTTTCCAAAATTAGTACCGGAAAACATCAATGCCGGAATAAATTTTTGATTTGAATATTCCGGCTGGTCAATAGTGAGTTGCCATGTCACCCCAAACTTATCCTGCAGCCATCCATATTTTTGGCTCCAGGGATATGAGTCCATTGGCATCAAGGCTCGTCCATTTTCAATAAGCTTATCCCATGTTTCCTGTATTTTGCCTTCATCGGGAATAATAGTATAAAAGGAAATTGCAGGAGTGAATTTGAATTCCGGTCCACCATTAAGACACATGAATTTTTGGTCAGCAGACTTAAAGGTCACAACCATCGGATTTTCATCTTGTATAGATGAATCTGAAAACACGGAGCAGTAAAACGTTGCTGCTTCTTTGGCGTTCCCATCAAACCACAAGCATGGGTAGATTGGATTAGTTGTTATGTCTACATTTTTCACATCCATGTTTTATTAGTTTTAATTTATTCGTCATACGGAATCTCGCAAAATGGATTACCGCACTTTTATGTGGTTTCTAACATGCCTGTCTGCCTCAGGAAAGCTATATTTCACAAATTCAAATTTATATAAAGTTAGCCTATCTTAAACTCAATTGAAATGTGTGCTGAATCACTCACATTTAACTTTTGGCTAGTGGTATTACTCTTACTCAATTTTCACAGATCTTTTTAAGCTTATCCAAAGCTTTTGGCCAAGCATCGGTAAAATATTCGTCGAATTCCATTGTGGAATCCAGGTCAACCAATAGTAAGGTATCTGCCCCTTTTTCCTCAAAAGTATATTTCTCATGGGCTCCTTTCCACATTTCTACTTCTTTACCTTCCAGGATTTCAACTCCATTTTCCAATACTCCAAGATGCTCAACATCAACATGTACATTGGGCTCATTTTTAAAAATTTTACTTACAATGCCATTTTGACTCCCTTCCTCCCCTTGCGCTACAAAGAAGATCTTACTTCCTACTTCCCAAGAACCAAGGTAAGTTGATCCTGGTGAAAAAGCCTCTGTCCATTCTTCATAAGTCGGCTTTTCCAACATGGTGCGATATACTTCAGCAGGTGTATTTTTGATAAGTATTTCAAAATGCAATCTCACCAATTTTGCTTCTGACTCAGCATAGGTTTTGAAATTATCCAAAATAGCCTGCCATCCCTCCTTTTGCATTTCTACCGGATTTTCCATCTCAGCATCAAAAGTTTCGGACACCTCTACTCCGCCTGAAACTTCCTTAAAAGATACTTTCACATATCTTCCATCATCCAATATGTAGGAATAAAATGAGTGCATTTCCACTTCCTGATACACACCACCGAAGTCAAATCCCATGCTTCCGTCTTTGGCTTCCATTCTGGAAGTAAAATTACCGCCTGGCTGTAGGTCATTTTCAGCTCTTGGAGTATGCCAATCTGGCGAAGCATTGTTCCAATGCATGATGTGCTTTGGCTGAGTAAAATAATCCCAGACTGCTTCTATCGGGGAATCTACTATAGTCTGAACAGTAATTTTGGTTTTTTGAGTAGTTGTCATGGTTGTTTGATTTATAATTAAAAATTTTCTTAACAAATTTACCAAGTACAGCCCTGATGCATCCTGTTCAATTCTGACAAATGATGGGCAGAATGCGACAAGAAATATTAACTTCAAGTTATAAAATTGAGCATAACTCTAACGTCCAACACTAAGTTAATTATTTGCCATGTGAGATATCCCCAAAGTGAGTTTGGGACAGTATCTGTAGCAAAATAAATAAACTGTAAGCACATGAAAAACATCTCTATTATTGTCCCGGAACGATCTGTTATGCAAGCGATAGCTGATCCGCAATATTGTTTCTCAGCGGTCAATGAATTTATGGTCAAATCCGGAGGAGATCCACTTTTTCATGTAGAACTAGTAGGACTGAGCCCAGAGGTTAAATTAAACGATAAACGTTACTCTGTATTTCCAGACAGGCTTTTGGCTACTGCCAGCCCACCCGATTTGGTGGTGATTCCTGCACTATTTGGAGATATGAAAGCTGCTGTACAGGCCAATGAGGCTTATATCCCATGGATTAAGGCTCAATATGAATCCGGAACCGAGATTGCTTCGCTTTGCGTTGGAGCATTTCTTTTGGCTGCCACTGGTCTTCTTGATGGTAAAAAATGCTCAACTCACTGGGGATTTACAAATCAATTCCGCGACCTCTATCCTGATGTGGAAGTACAGGACGGCACCATTGTAACAGAGGAAAATGGATTATACTCCAGTGGCGGGGCTAATTCTTATTGGAATTTATTATTGCATCTGGTGGAGAAATATGCAGATCGGGAAATAGCAATTTTGATTGCGAAGTATTTTGCTATAGACATAGATAGGGATAGTCAGACCGCCTTTTCTATGTTTAAAGGGCAAAAATCACATCAGGACGAGGCGGTGAGAAAGGCTCAGGAGTATATAGAAAAAAAACTGGAAGAAAGAATCACGGTGGATGTACTTGCAGATGAGGTAGCAGTGGGAAGAAGAAGTTTTGAGCGAAGATTTAAGCGAGTGACAAATAACTCCGTATTGGAATACATTCAACGTGTGAAAGTGGAAGCAGCAAAACGGAGCTTTGAAACAACAATGAAAAATATCACTGAAGTAATGTTCGATGTAGGCTACTCAGACACCAAAGCATTTCGCACCACTTTCAAAAAAATCACCGGCCTGACTCCGATTGAATATCGGAATAAATACAATAAGTGGGCAAGGATGAACTGAGAGGTCAACACGTTTATTTAAAGATTTTTTGATTAAAAAAACAGGTCAATCCACATAGAACCTAACATTCGTATATCACCTGTACTCAAAAGTAGGCTTATTCGAATCCTGCATTTTGGCTAAAGGCTCTATATGATAAGACTATTAAAGGAAGGAGGCATAAATTATCCAGTTGCCACGATAATCATTTTTGTACTATTTATTTTATGTTCCGTTGCTTTGTTTTTGATAATATCGGAACGCTCAAAATCCATCTCCGCTAAAGAGATGAGAGTAATGGATCCAATTATAAACTATCTGATAGGAGGAGTACTATTACTATTTTCACTTTTGTTATTTGTATTACTGAAATAAGTGAAACAAAATAGCTTAAAAATTAAAGCAGAAAGTTATACTCGCTAGTCACCAGTTGGCAATTTTTTATTTAAGCAACAAATAATGACTATCCAAGAAAGTTGCTATACAGTTTCAGGGTAAGCAAACGCTTATTCATTTTATCTCGAAGATTCTCATTTCATCAAGCTTTGCACTTTACGTAAGGTTCAAGATTTACGTGCCTAAAATTAGAAAAGTCTTTTGTAAATGGGAGCGAGATTTTAAGTCATACACCTCTTAAAGTTTAATAGCTGGTCAGATAATGTTCTCTACTTCATCTGTAGTGCCTATATCAAGAAAACATAATTCTGCCTTAATGAAATATATTTATTTCATTAAGGCATTAAAGAACCATAAATTCTGATTTTTTAAAATTTTTACCGGATCAGTGTAAATTTTTCAACCAATTTATTCAATTGTTACATTTTTTTTAATCGAATTTGTTTAAATTTTATCCAAGTTTTAAAAAAAACCAAATCCTATTTCCAAACCTTAACCTTATTCTAATGAGAAAAATTTTACTCATTTTCTCGTTCGTTCTTGTAGCCACACAATTGTTAGCGCAAGATCGAACCGTAACAGGTAAGATCACATCCACCGAAGATGGAAGTCCTATACCTGGTGTGACTGTTGTGCTAAAGGGCACAGGAGTCGGTGTTGTCTCCGACGTGGATGGCGAATACAATATAACAGTACCCTCCTCCGGAGGGACACTCGTGTTTTCTTTTATCGGTTTTGAGACTATAGAAGAACTCATAGGTGAACAAGCTGTGGTAAACGTCTCATTAGGCGAAGATGTCACCAGCTTATCTGAGATCATTGTAACAGCGCAGGGCATCGAAAAGACCAAGAATGAACTTTCGTATGCTGCCCAATCAGTAAGTGGTGAATCTCTTAGTGAGGCGAGAGATAACAACTTGATGAACTCCTTGTCCGGAAAAGTATCTGGGGTCCAAATACAGAAGAATAACAGTATGGGTGGATCCACGAACGTGATTATTCGAGGTTTTAAATCACTCACTGGAAACAACCAAGCTTTATTTGTGATCGATGGTGTTCCAATCGACAACACCACTCACAATGCAGGAGGTGTTAATAATGGCTATGCGGGAGTTGACTACGGAAACGTGGGAGCAGATATTAACCCCGATGATATCGAGTCAACTACTATTTTGAAAGGTCCAGCGGCAACTGCACTTTATGGTTCGAGAGCGGCTAATGGTGTGGTAATGATCACCACTAAAAAAGGCAGAAGAAATGGAATAGGCGTGACCATTAATACTGGGGTTACCATGTCGACTATCGATAAATCCACTATGCCTAAATACCAGAATCAATACGGTGGAGGCTATGGAAAATACTATGGACCTACGGAAGATGGCTACTTTGATATGGCCGACGTGGATGGTGATGGAATTTTGGACCCTATTGTTCCTACTTATGAAGATGCATCTGTCGGAGGACCATTTGACCCAAATCTTTTGGTTTACCAGTGGAATGCTTTTGGTGATCCTACCAGCCCTAATTATTTGAAAAAAACTCCATGGGTCGCAGCACCCTCAGATCCATCAGATTATTTCAAGACTGGATATGTATATAGCAACAGCATAGTGATCGATGGAGGTTCCGATAAAGGACAATTCAAACTGGGCTACACCAGAACAGATGAAACTGGGGTTCAGCCGAATAGCTCACTGAATAAAAACTTTCTGAACTTCAGCGCTTCCTATGAAGTGGCTAAAAACTTGACCGCTTCCGCTGCAATCAATTTCACCGAACAGGATGCTATAGGCAGATATGCTACCGGTTATGGTGGAAATAACAACCTTTCCAGTTTTAGACAATGGTATCAGGTAAACGTAGATATCAACGAATTGAGAGAAGCTTACGAAAGAACGGGAGAAAACATTACGTGGAACTGGTCAAGTGGATTGCCCAATGAAACAGGATTGATCTATTGGGACAACCCCTTTTTTGCAGCAAACCAGAATTTCGTTAGCGATAATCGACTTCGATATTTAGGCTATGTAAAGCTTGATTATAAGATTACAGATTGGCTAAATGTAATGGGTAGGGTGTCTTTGGATTCATACAGCCAGCTTCAGGAAGAGCGAACAGCGGTAGGAAGTATTAATTACCAACCGGGGGAATATCTTCGCAGAAATATTTCCTTTAGTGAATACAACTATGACCTTCTCGCTACGGTCAACAAAGAATTGTCTGATGATTTTAAACTCACCGGTGCTTTAGGATCAAATGTCCGCAAGACATCTATTTCTGGTATCAGTGCAGTTACCAACGGTGGCTTGACAGTACCAGGCATCTATGCACTATCTAATTCTTTAAGCATGATTGAGGCTCCGTTAGAGTCCTACTCGGACAAGCAGGTTAATGGCTATTTTGCAGATGTTGAATTGGGTTACCAGGATTACCTTTTCTTGACAGGTGCTTTCAGAAGAGATGTCTCATCTACTCTTCCAGACGGAGAAAATGCTTACAACTATTTTAGAGTTTCCAGTGGATTTGTATTCTCTAAATTTATTCCACAGAATGACTTTTTCACCTATGGAAAATTAAGAATTAACTATGGAGAAGTAGGTAACGACGCTCCATTTAACTCATTAGCTGATCTTTACGACAAGCCTACAGGCTTTGGATCTGTTCCTCTTTTCTCCATGCCTAGCACTAAGAATAACAGCAATCTGAAACCTGAGCGAACCAAGAGTTATGAAATTGGGACTGAGCTGACCTTCTTTGATGCAAGACTAAGTTTGGATGTTAATTATTTCCATTCATCTACCATCAACCAAATTCTTCCGGTAACTGTATCTACAGCTACAGGCTACTCATCTAAATATGTAAATGCCGGTTCGGTAGAGAACAAGGGATGGGAAGTAACTGTAGGTGCCAGAGCCATTGATGCCACCAACTTTAAGTGGGATATTAATTTGAACTGGACACGCATTCGTAATGAGGTCACTGAACTTTATGGAGATGTCACTAACCTTCCTCTCGGTAACTTCAGGGCTGGGGGCGGATCACTTAATGCACCATTAGGCGGCGTTTACGGCACTATCTATGGGTACGATTATGTGTATACCAACGGACAGAAAACTGTTTTGCCAAACGGCAGATATCAAAGATCAACTACAGCCTCCAACCCAATAGGAAACATCAATCCTGATTGGACGGGAGGTATTCAAAATACATTCTCTTACAAGTCTATAGCGCTTAGTTTCTTATTGGACATGAAGCAGGGCGGTGATGTGTATTCGGCAGATATGTACTATGGCCTAGCAACAGGTTTATATGCAGAGACTGTTGGAACCAATGAGTTGGGCAACCCAATAAGACTTCCAATTTCTGAAGGAGGCGGTATTTTAAAGGAAGGAGTGCAAGCTGATGGATCACCAAATACTGTAAGACTGGCAATGGATGCTTATCCTATGGACGGTGGTACGGTTAACCCTACAGCTGCCTATGTGTATGATGCAAGCTATATCAAACTGAGAGAATTACTAATTTCTTATTCAATACCACCTCGCATTATTGAAAACTGGAAGGCCATTAAAACTTTGAAATTCTCCGCGGTAGGAAGAAACCTATGGATTATTCATAAGAATCTACCTTACGCAGATCCTGAAGATAACTTAGGGGCAGGAAACAATCAGGGTTACCAAGTTGGAAGTTTACCAGCTGTGAGAAATATCGGTTTCAATATCAAAGCAACTTTCTAAAGACAATCAAAATGAAAAAATATATTTCAAGGACAATACTTGCTGCGTCCGTTATTTTGGCAACAGCATGTGTCGATGATATTACATCATTAAACGTAAATCCGAAAGCTTATCAATCTGGGTTAGTTCCGGAAGGTCCATTTTTTGCAAACGCCTCGAGAAATGTAGTTGACGCGGTGACCTACGGGATGAGTTTTAAAATATGGGCACAGCAATATGCCGAGACGACCTACTTCACAACTAGTAATTATACTTTGACTGATGTAGGAAGTGGGTTTTGGTCAACTTTGTACCAATCGGTATTGAATGACTTAAAGGAATCAAAGAAGATTTTGCTTGAAAACCCTTCCTTTTATGAAGGAGTTGATAAAAATAAATTGGCACAAGTGGAGATCATGGAAATATATACCTATTCGTTGTTGGTGACAACATTTGGAGACATTCCGTATTCTGGAGCACTTAATACCGGTTTGAAATCTGAAGCATTGGATCCTGAGAACCTTACACCGGAGTACGATGATGGCGAAGAGGTGTATTCTGATTTGTTGAATAGACTGGATGCCGCCATAGCTAATCTAGATCCAAATGCTGACAATGGAGGAGACTTGGGTTTTGGAGAATCGGATTTGCTATTTGGAGATGATATTACTCTCTGGGTAAAATTTGCGAATTCACTGAAATTAAGAATGGGAATGATAATATCCGATTCCAATCCTAGCTTAGCTAAGAGTGTGGTAGAAAGTATTGACATGGCAGACCTTATCACTTCAAACAGTGAAGTAGCTCAGTTACAGTATTTGGAAACAACTCCAAACACTAATCCAATTTGGGTAGGATTGATTCAAAGTGGTCGTGAGGATTACGTTGCGTCAAATACTATGATGGATATTATGGAAGCTCCTGCAGTGGATGACCCTCGAATTCCAGAATATTACACCCTTGATAACTACGGTGGATATTCGGGAGGAACATATGGTACCAGTAACGCTTATGTGAATTTTTCCAAAGCGGGAAGTAAAGTAACTTCACCAACATGGCCAGGAATTATTATTGATTATGCTGAAGTTGAGTTTCTTTTGGCTGAGGCACTTGCAAAAGGATTTTCAGTTAGCGGAACTGTTGCCGAGCATTACGAAAAGGGAATTCGTGCTTCCATGGATTATTGGGGAGTTGCCTCGGCAGCCGCTAATCTCTATATAGCTGATTCAGATGTCGCTTACTCCACTGCTATCGGAGGAACAGCTATTCAAAAAATAGCTCGTCAAAAATATATTGCAATGTTCAATCGAGGCTTTGAAGCTTGGGGGGATTATAGAAGATTTGACTATCCGATATTCAATACACCACCAAATCCTGGAGGTCCCTTTCCTTTGCGATATTCATACCCAGTTGCAGAACAAACATCAAATGGAGAAAGCTATACTGCTGCGGCGGCTGCCATTGGCAGAGATGATCTAGACGTGAGACTTTTCTGGGATGTAAAATAATTCTTAACTATTCTTAAACAGAGGCTGTCGCTAAATTAGGGGCAGCCTTTGTTTTATCCAGATAGATATGACACAATTTTTTATAGTGTAATATCTCAGTGTTTTAAATGAATTTATAAAAAAGCTTTTATCAGCTCTTAATCCTTCCGTCTCGATTCAATTGCGGATCAATCTATCCTCTGGAAATTTCAATATTTGACTACATCCTGAAAAACAAAAAACTCCGAACAATTTTTACATTGTCCGGAGTTACCAAGTAGCGGGAACAGGACTCGAACCTGTGACCTTCGGGTTATGAGCCCGACGAGCTACCAACTGCTCCATCCCGCGATATATTCTTAAAGCTAAATGCTTCTTTTTTCTTATCTAAATCTGCCCTTGTGGCTAATCTTGTGGCTAATTGTGATACAAAAGTAGGTGTTTATTTTTGTAATACAAACATGCGCGTAGAAAAAATATTTTCAATCTCCTTGTAAGCATTAACAATTCAGTCTACTCAGTACTTCACCAAAAATCTCCAATAGAATTACAGATATGTGTCTATCAACTGATTACAAATGTCCTGTAAGATGAGTAATAATAAGATTTACCTTAGCCAAATTTTATTTCGCCAAACTACCAAAAACGTCAGGAGTGTCTAAAAATCAAGTACCTTTGTAAAAAATTTCGACACATGGATTTACAGAAACATCAGGCAGGCTTCGTCAACATAATAGGAAAACCAAATGTGGGCAAGTCTACATTGATGAATATCCTTGTAGGTGAGCGACTTTCCATCATAACTTCCAAAGCTCAAACCACTAGACACAGGATTATTGGATTGACCAATTCCGATAATTACCAGATCGTTTTCTCAGATACTCCAGGAATGCTCAAGCCCCAATACGAGCTTCAGAAAAATATGATGAGCTTCGTAAATATCTCTTTGGAAGATGCAGATATCATTCTTTTCGTTACAGATCTATACGAAACAGATGCGGACATCGAGCATGTACTAGAGAAAATCAACCAGTCAGGAGTTCCTGTGTTATTGGTAATCAATAAAATTGATCTCGCCAAGCCGGGACAGCTGGAAGAAATTACTAGCTACTGGACTTCAAGAATTAAATCTGAATTAGTAATCCCTATTTCCGCAGGAGAAAAATTCAACACAGAGAAAATCATGCAGGAAATTTTGGACAGACTTCCAGAGCATCCCGCTTTTTACGACAAGGCGGAACTTTCTGATAGATCTGAACGGTTCTTCGCCTCTGAGATTATTCGTGAGAAAATTTTCGAAAACTATAAAAAAGAGATCCCATACAGTTCTGAAGTCTCTATCGAGGACTTCAAAGTGAAGAAAAATATAATCAGCGTCCGAGCGATCATATATGTCGAGAGAGACAGCCAAAAAGGCATCATCATTGGCGACAAAGGAGCTGCTTTGAAAAAAGTAGGGATACAAGCCCGGGAAGAATTGGAGAAATTCTTTGGCAAGAAAGTTTTCCTTGAAACCTTCGTAAAGGTGGAGCAAGACTGGAGAAAAAATAAATTGAAACTGAAAAAATTTGGGTACGACCCAACCTAATCATGGCAAATATAGTAGCGATAGTAGGAAGACCTAACGTAGGTAAATCCACTCTTTTCAACCGTCTGGTAGAAGAAAGAAAGGCGATTGAAGATAATATGAGTGGGGTAACCCGTGACCGTCACTACGGGCATGCGCAATGGGCGGGAAAGTTCTTTTCTGTGATTGATACAGGAGGATACGTGACTAGCTCAGATGATATGTATGAGGCAGAGATCCGTAAGCAGGTAAAACTTGCTATCGAGGAGGCTGATGTTATTTTATTCGTTGTAGACTGTCACACAGGACTTACTGATCTGGATAGTGAATTTGCCAAAGAACTTCGTTCCAGCAAGAAACCTATTTACGTAGTCGCGAATAAAGCTGACAATCAAGAGAAAAGCTTTGCTGCTCACGAATTTTACGCATTAGGGGTTAGTGACTTTGAAGTGTATCCGGTTGCTTCTGCAAGTGGAAGTGGCACTGGAGAGCTTTTGGATGCGGTCATCACCCACTTTGAAGATGAAGGAATAGAAGATCCAGATGCTGACACTCCAAAGATTTCAATTCTAGGAAGGCCAAACGCCGGAAAATCTTCCTTCCTGAATGCCTTGATCGGCAAGGATAGATCAATTGTTACTGACGAAGCTGGAACTACGAGAGATTCCATTCATACTCGTTACCAACTTTATGGACAGGATTTCATCATTACAGATACTGCCGGAATAAGGAAGAAATCCAAGGTCACAGAGGATGTGGAGTTCTACTCTGTCATGCGTTCATTAAGAACATTGGAAGAATCCGATGTAGTAATGGTAATGGTGGATGCTACCAGAGGAATGGAAGCTCAAGATATGAACCTGATTTCCCTAGCTATCAAAAATAATAAAGGGGTAATGATCATGGTTAACAAGTGGGATTTGATCGAGAAAGATCATAAAACCATGGGCAAGATCAAGGATGATATGTTGGAGAAATTGGGAGAAAACAAATGGATCCCTATCATCTTTACTTCAGTGCTTGAAAAACAAAGAATTTTCCAGGCAATTGAATTGGCAGTAAAGGTGTATGAAAACAAAACCCGTCGCATTTCCACTTCCAAACTAAATGATGTAATGCTGGCAGAAATCGAAAGATATCCTCCACCAGCGTGGAAAGGAAAATATATAAAAATCAAATATTCAACACAGCTTCCTACCAAAAACCCGGTCTTTGCATTCTTCTGTAACCTACCTCAGTACATCAAATCGCCATATACAAGATATTTGGAAAATAGGCTACGTGAAAACTTTGATTTTGAGGGGGTTCCCGTGAAAATTATTTATAAAAACAAATAAAATATATTTAAACGGTCTATTGTTTTATTGATCAAAAGTGTAATACCTTTGCTATGTAATTAAGAAAACCACAAAAAATGAAAAAGGTATTTGCAATTTTCGCAATCGCTAGCATGTTCGCTGTAGCTTCATGCGGTAACAAAGAAGTAAAAGAAGAGACTGAGACTATCGAGGTAGTTGAAGAACCAGTTGTAGAGGAAGAAATCATCATCGAAGAAGCTGATACTACTGCTGTAGTTGACACTACTGCAGTTATTGAGCCAGCTCAATAATTCTTCCTTCCCTAAATTTATTGAGCCCCGCCAGTCGGGGCTCTTTTTTTTGTACTTTTCTGCATGAGTGGGTCAGATCAATTAAGACAATTACTTTCCAAGAAAATTCCTAAGTCTGCCGTTAATTATGCTGTTGAACTCTGGGAAAAAGAGCCTTTCTCATTTAAAGCTACCGCCTCTCGCAAAACCAAGCTTGGAGACTTCAGATATAGACGTGATCGCAAAATCCAGACGATTACTATCAATGCTGATCTTAATCCTTACCAATTTCTTTTAACATATATTCATGAAATAGCACATCTTCATGCTTTTGTAAGGTTCGGGATTACTATTGCCCCACATGGACCAGAGTGGAAATCAACCTTTCAACAACTTCTGATTCCTCTGCTTTCCACCGATTTTTTTCCTATTGATATACTCATCCCTTTGCGTAAGCATATGAAAAATCCTAAAGCCAGTTCGGCAAGAGATCTTTTCCTGATGAAGGAAATGAGCAAATACGATGAAAAAAGCATCAATTCACAAATAATATTCCTATCTGATGTGAAACCAGGAAATCGGTTTTTGCTCTCTGGAAGAGAATTTGAAAAGGGAGAAACCCGAAGAACCCGGGTTTTGTGTCAAGAGGTAAATTCTGGAAAGAAATATTTAATCGCACAGTTAGCTAAGGTAAAACCAATATCTGATTAATCCCGCTGCTCTCCTATCTGGTTATCTGTCTGGGAAAAATCCTTTGGCTGTGGCAAATCAGAAAGTGAATTTATACCAAAATACTCCATAAACTTAGTTGAGGTGCCATACAATAGTGGCCTTCCAAGTCCTTCAGATTTTCCTTTTATATCCACCAACTCTTTTTCCAACAACTTTTGCACAGAGTAATCACTATTGACTCCTCTGATCTGCTCTATATCTCCTTTAGTTACAGGCTGTTTATACGCAATGATAGACAACGTTTCCAGCTGAGCTGTAGAGAGTCTTTTTTGGGATTGCTGACGCAAAAGTATTCCAATGGAAGTTTGATAAGCTGGTTTGGTCAAGAATTGATAGCCACCACCAGTATGCTCAAGCTGAAAAGAAAAATCTTCAGCTTGGTATTTTTCACTGAGCTCATCTATAGCTTGATCTACATGATCGACGGGAATCTCAGCTTCAAACATCTCACTCAAACACTTGATGATCTCCACCTTTGGTAAAGGTGTAGGTGCACAAAAAATTAATGCTTCAATATGCCTGTGGAGAAAATCCAAAATTTACTTCTTAGCAAGTTTTGCTTCAATAGAATGCATGGTATGCGGTACAGCCATCAGTCTCTCCTTAGAAATAAGTTTTCCTGTGTCTACACAAATACCGTAAGTACCGTTTTTAATCCGGATCAATGCATTCTCCAAATTGTAGATAAACTTCTGTTGTCTCGCCGCCAATTGATTTTGACTCTCACGTTCCAATGTATCTGCGCCATCTTCAAGTAATTTTGAAGTGGATGCCGTAAAATCCGTACCACTATCATTCTTTTTACTCAATGATTCTTTCAAGGATACCAACTCTTCCTTGGCACTATCAAGCTTTTTTTGAATGATTACTTCAAATTCTTTCAATTCAACCTGAGAATATGCGGTCTTTTCTTCCTTGCTCATAGCCAGCTAAAATTAGGTAATAGTATTGGGACGGTTCTTTTTGTAATTAGTTCTCTAAAATACATGTACACGTTGGATTTCCAAGAATTCTATGCTTCCCTTTTGGCTTAAAATTATGTCCAGTTGACTACTTGATGGGATTTATAAAAGTTAACGTACTTTTCAAAACGGTTATATTTTTACAAAACACAGCCTATAATCTTTCAAAAAACCTGATAATCAAACCGATAGAATTAATGGAAAATTCTCATGATTTCACTGGTGAAAAAAAATTCCCTCTCGACTAATTTTTAAATTAATACAGGTGGATTTAAAATATTTTGAAGATATAATTCGCACCAAATAATAATTAAAGCTTCGTAGCTATTACTATAGTTTTCCTAATCGTCATCACCCTACCAGACAGGTCATATAATTCTACCAGCAAAACATAATATCCCGGTCTGACAATCTTTCCCTGACTATCTGTACCAGTCCAAGTGAATAATCCAGATACGCCCAATAGTTCGTTTTGGGCTAGCGATTGAATCAGCTGCCCCGCTGTAGAGTAAACCCTAAAACTCCCTATCCATCCAGCTTGATCAAGCTCATATTTAATAGTCGTAAAGGTGTTACCGTTACT
This sequence comes from uncultured Algoriphagus sp., assembly GCF_963974835.1. Classification (GTDB taxonomy): domain Bacteria; phylum Bacteroidota; class Bacteroidia; order Cytophagales; family Cyclobacteriaceae; genus Algoriphagus. The sequence continues at coordinate 313,140 of NZ_CAXBET010000001.1, forward strand.
TCCCTCTGGATCAAAAACTTCAGGTTCGATTTGAATCAATTCTCCTTCGAACTCTCCCGAAATCACCTGAGAATTCTGCCGGCCTGGTGTTGCATACTCCTCGATGGCAGATGCCGAATGCCAATTTGCAGATGTAGATGCTGGCGACTTCGTCGAAAGACGCTCCAAAGAAACTCCCTTTGGATCTCTCAGAAGTGGATGATGAAGATCTTCCGAATACCTAAATGAGTCAGCGACAAGATTGCCAGAATCCAGTAAAACCACTGTACCTCCACCAATAGGATAGCTAGGAAGACTGGTAATTCCCAAAAACTCTCCAAATGCAGACTTAGGATAATCCAGCTTTAGCATATTCGAATTGGTAGTAACAGCTAAAAAACCTCCCGGAGGAATAATAATAGACGTTTCACTGAGTCCCTTCATTTGATCAACTTCCCCAGATTCATTAAGATTCGCCAGTTTCCAATTTCCAATCTCGAGGTAATTATCAGTTACATTAATCAGTTCAATAAACTTTGGTGATCCAGTTCTCGGATTAAACAAAAGCTCATTTATCAACACATCCCCAACCACGGCTTGCTTTGGCAGTACCAGTTGTAAAGGTTCAGTTTGCAGATATTCATTTCCTGAGCAATCGGTCAAACCATTAATTCGAAGACTATAAATTTTATTGACAACCACTTCTTCTGAAAGGAGAATTTGAATCTGTTTGGAAGTCGGCTGAGTGATTGTATCGATTTGCAAAGTTGGTTCAAAGACAAAATTGGCTAAGCTGAAATCAGCTAGAATTGGCTTAGAAAAGGTCAGCAGCAGACTTTGAGAAGATGTGAATTCAATAGAATTTAGCACAGGTGTACTAGTATCAGGAGACAAATCGAAAATCGAATTTTCTCTTCCAGGTGTACCTCTAAGCGGATCAACAGATGGCTGCAGCAAATCAGATTGTTCGCAAGCATAATATGGATTTACCACTTCCAAGCTAAAGCCCCCACTTGCAAAATCACTTCCTCCCCAACTTGCATTAGAATAAGAAACCAAGTCAATCAAACTTCCTTTATCATCTTTTAGACTGAGCTGATCACCTGAATTCAATAAGGCAGGCCAACTTTTCACTGGAATCACTTTCCCATATTCCGCAAGAAGTGAAGCTTGATTTTCAGATGCCAAAAGCAGGAATTCTCCTGGATTGATCCAGGCATTAGGAAGGCTATTGGAAGATCTAGAATTTGACCAATTAACTCCCTCCAATCGAACAGTATTATCTCCAGCGTGGAAAATCTCAACGTATTCCACATTTGGAAGATCTAGATCAGCTTTCGGTGCTGGCATGATTTCATTGATCACAAGTGTTTTAGGAGGAATGAATGTTGGATCAAAAAATTGAAAGGAAATCAAGGTATCCTGCAAGAAATTCCCAGCAATATCAGGTATTTGAAAGATCTCCAACTCATAAATTTTCCCTGGCTCCATCTTCTCCTTAAAAGTTAAATAAACCAGTGAATCAGCTTCTAGTTTAACTTCGGACGGCTCTAAACCATCCAATTTATAACTAATCAAGAACTCAGAGAAGATTGGATCCAGAGCTTCATCAAACCAAATCTCAACTTTATTTTCATCATAACCTCGAACTCCAATAACGCTTGGAGCACTTTTATCTTCCACAAATTCTCCAAACTCAAAATCATCCATCACCCATTTTGCGCAAGTACCAGATCCTGCTCCATAGCGGATTTCCAACCGAAGGAAAACTTCAACTTCACTACTATACTCATCAGGTAATTCCAACTCAAACAATCTGAATTCCTGGTCTTCGTTCCCAAATTCATTTGCTCCTCCCAAAATTTCAAAATCGGAGTATTCACCGTCCAATTTTCTTCCCCAACTATAATTAACTTCTGCTGCTCTGACTCCAGAGCCATTTTTCAATGACTTGGACCAAAATCGTACTTTAGGATCATTGAATCCTTGAGGAGAAAGTCGAATGAAAACTTCCCCATTAAAGGTTGAAATAGGCTGAACAGCCAATGCCATACTACCACTTTGCCCTAAATCATTTGCTTGATAGATTCGCGAAGAAGTACTTCTTATTTCATTGCCATACCATCCGGGAAGAAATTCATTTGGATAATTATTGATGGAAAATTCACCTTCAAAATCCTGAACCTGATTATTAATCTCAGCCAATCTTGCTTCCGATTCCACGAAAACAGAAAAAAAGACCAATTGCCAAATAAAAAATAAGCCAACCACAAGCATGTCAGTTAAAAAATCTATACTAAATATACATATCAGAATGATGTCGAACTATACTTTTTGTTGGTATTTAGACGGTTTTGCTTAAAATATTTGAATCACAGGCCTGAAAATGAATCTATAGCCCTTACTTTTGTGCTTCAAAAATTTTCAACAACTACTTTTAAGCTGATGAAATCGAGTATGATTGGGTCAATTACTATGATGAGCCTAAACTTTACGAGATTCCATCATACCTCTGAAAGTAAAATTACAAACTGATGAAATCGAGCATGGATTATTTCTCACACTCCGAGATGTTATAAATTCAGCGAGATTCCATCTGGCCTTTAAAAACTATTTTAATCATATGAAATTAGCAGTGGTAGGAGCTACCGGCTTGGTAGGCTCAGAAATCCTTGAGGTGCTAGCAGAGCACAACTTCCCTTTTGACGAACTTCTATTAGTCGCCAGCGAGCGATCAGTAGGTAAACAGATCGACTATAAGGGTAAACCTTACACTGTAATCGGGCTTGCGGAAGCTGTTTCATTGAAACCTGAAGTTGCAATATTTTCAGCAGGAGGAAGCACTTCTACGGAGTGGGCTCCAAAATTCGCTGAGGTAGGTACTATTGTCATCGATAATTCTTCAGCTTGGAGAATGGATCCAACCAAAAAACTGATTGTTCCTGAGATCAATGCAAAGGAATTGACCAAAGAAGATAAGATCATCGCAAATCCTAACTGCTCTACCATTCAAATGGTATTAGCTCTGGAGCCTTTGCGTAACCGCTACGGCATCAAAAGAATCGTAGTGTCTACTTACCAGTCGGTGACCGGCACGGGCAAAGCAGCGGTTGATCAGATGATGGCAGAGCGTGCAGGAGAAAAGGCAGACATGGTCTATCCTCACAAAATTGACATGAATGTTCTTCCTCACATCGATGTGTTCCAAGAAAATGGCTACACGAAGGAAGAAATGAAAATGATCAAGGAAACTAAGAAAATATTCAGCGACGACACAATCCAAGTGACTGCAACTACTGTGAGAATCCCAACTATGGGTGGCCACTCTGAAGCAGTAAACGTGGAATTCAAAGAAGACTTTGATTTGGCGGAAGTTCGTGAATTGCTAGCTGCAGCTCCTGGCGTAATCGTACAGGACGATCCAGCAAACTTCATCTATCCAATGCCGATCACAGCGCATAAAAAGGACGAGGTATTCGTAGGCCGCTTGAGAAGAGATGAGTCTCAGGCTAATACTCTAAATATGTGGATTGTAGCTGACAACCTTAGAAAAGGAGCTGCAACCAACGCCGTTCAAATCGCAGAATACGCGCTCGCAAACGGCCTGATTTAATGGATTTGACCCAATATCATCGGGCAGACTTCCAACAATTTGTGCAGGATCATCTTACGGAAGATCCTGCACTTTTACTTTTTAGATATCAGGGCAAAACTGATTTCGATTTAAAAGCTGCAGTGCAACAGATCTCTGCGCGACAAAAAGCAGCCAAGAAACTTCCTTCATGGGCTACAAATCCTCAGGTGATTTTTCCTGCTTCCATTTCTTTGGAGCAAAGCTCATCTGAGCTAACTGCCGAATTCAAAGCTAGAAACCGAGTAGGAAAACTCATGATTGACCTCACTGGAGGCTTCGGAGTAGATAGTTTTTTTCTGGGAAAAAACTTCGAGAAAGCCATTTACTGCGAACAGCAAGTAGAATTAGCTGAGATAGCTGCACACAACCTCGAAGTGTTAGCCCCAAGAAAATTCGAAATTGTTAAGGGTGATGGCTTAGGATTTTTAGCTCAGGCAGAAAAGCAGTTTGATTTGATATACGCTGATCCAGCTCGCAGAGGAAAAGGCAACCAGAAGCTATATAAACTTCAGGATTGCGAGCCAGATGTAGTCAGTTCCTGGGAAATGATGAAAAGTAAAGCGGATGCTATCCTCCTGAAAGTATCTCCTATGCTTGATATTTCACAAGCAATCTCAGAGATTCCAGAAATACAAAAGGTTCAGGTGATCTGTGTAAAGAATGAAGTGAAAGAATTGCTTTTACACTGGAGTAAGGAAGGCGTAGAATCTGCTTTTACAATAGAATCAATTGATTTAGGAGCTAAAGAAACAAGTTTTTCATTTGAACCAAGTAAAGAAGAAAGCATCAATTCCGTATTTGGAGACGCGGAGAACTACCTGATTGAGCCATTTTCAGGAATTTTAAAGGCTGGGGCATTTAAGACTTTCGGAGAGCGATTTGGATTGAGCAAACTTGATCCAAATAGTCATTTGTACACTTCATCGAAGGCTCCTTCCGAAATTCCAGCTAGAGTATTTAAAGTAATTCAGGAAGTGCAGCCCAAAAAAGCTGAAATCAAAAAGCTATTTCCTTCGGGAAAAGTGAATGTGATCACCCGTAATTATGCAAGTGGATCAGAAGTGCTTAAGAAAAAACTCGGTTTGAAGGACGGCGGAGAAGACTTTTTAATTGGGACTAAGACCCAAAGTGGCTTTAAGATATTTTGGTGTATTTTGGCAAAGTCGGATTAAAAACGCCACCTGTGCCTTTTTAAAAATCTTCTTATACTAAAAATCTAAAAACAAAAAAGTGAAGGATTACTCCTTCACTTCTTCATAATCGACGTATTCTCCGCCCCTGATATCTTTTTGCCTTTTTTCCGCATATTTTTTCGGAATAACATCCACATGAATCCCATCCTTGGAAGTCTGAGTACTTTTTCTTTGTTCCCGTTCTGCCTCTTTAGCTACTTGATTCACATGCTGCGCAAATTTCGCCAATTTACTTCGAAGAAAATATCGGATTAGTTGGCCGAGTAGCCAACCAACTCCGAGCACTATTACAAGAAATTTCCACACAATAGGTTAATATTTTGTTCTTTATTCAATTTAATGTTTCCCTATTCAGCTTTTAGAATTAAGAATTCAGCTTTAATTATCTACTCAAATAGAGATTTCTCTCAGCATAGATTTTCAAGAAATAATCATCCATCAGGTCATCAATAAAGTAAATCGCTTCACCGGTAGATTTCATTTCAGGACCCAATTCTTTATTTACTTTCGGGAATTTATGGAAAGAGAAAACTGGTTCCTTGATAGCATAACCCTTTTTGTAAGGTTTGAATTCAAAGTCAGTCACTTTTTTCTCTCCTAACATGACCTTTACGGCATAGTTTACATAAGGTTCTCTGTAAGCTTTGCAAATAAACGGCACCGTACGGGAAGCTCTTGGGTTCGCTTCGATAATGTAAACTTTATCATTTTTGATCGCAAACTGTATGTTGATCAAACCTACAGTTCTAAGTGCAAGAGCAATTTTCTCCGTGTAAGTCTCGATCTGACGGATCACCAAATCTCCCAAGTTGTAAGGAGGAAGTACCGCATATGAATCACCAGAGTGGATTCCTGCAGGCTCGATGTGCTGCATGATTCCGATGATATAAACATTTTCACCATCGCAGATCGCATCAGCTTCTGCTTCAATAGCTCCTTCCAAGAAGTGATCGAGCAATATTTCATTATTAGGAATGTCTCTTAAGACATCCACTACATGTTGCTCCAGCTCTTTCTCGTTAATCACAATTTTCATCCCTTGGCCACCAAGTACGTAACTTGGACGAACCAAAAGAGGAAAACCAATCGTCTTACAAAGCTCAAGCGCCTCGTCAGTATTGTGAATCGTACCAAACTCAGGATAAGGAACATCCAAATCTTTCAAAAGAGACGAGAAACGACCTCTATCCTCTGCCAGATCCAACGCTTCAAAGCTTGTACCGATGATCTTAATGCCATATTTATCAAGTTTCTCTGCAAGCTTTAAGGCTGTCTGACCACCTAACTGAACGATCACACCTTCAGGCTGCTCGTGTAGGATGATCTCGTAGATATGCTCCCAGAAGACTGGCTCGAAATATAGTTTATCTGCAATATCAAAATCAGTGGATACTGTCTCTGGATTACAGTTAATCATAATGGTCTCAAAACCGCATTCTTTCGCAGCTAAAACCCCGTGAACACAGGAATAATCAAATTCGATTCCTTGACCAACCCGGTTTGGACCGGATCCAAGAACCACTACTTTTCTGCGGTCGGATTTTACTGACTCATTCTCAGAACCGAAAGAAGAATAATAATATGGAGTCTTCGCTTCAAATTCGGCAGAGCAGGTATCTACTAATTTGTAGACCCGCTTGATACCCATTTCTGTGTAGCGCTTGTCAAAAACTTCGCTTTCCAAGCAATCAAGCAAGTGTGCGATTTGACGATCAGCGTAGCCTTTTCGCTTAGCCAAATCCATCAACTCCACAGGAATAGTACCTATTTTGAATTTTTCTATCTCTCTTTCTAAGTGGATCAATTCTTCGATTTGCTTTAGGAACCACTTATCAATTTTTGTCAAATCCTGTATAGTTCTAAAAGAGATTCCAAGTTTGAAAGCGTCATAGATATGGAAAAGTCTATTCCAACTAGGATTAGTGAGGGAATAAAGAATTTCGTCTTGGTTACGAAGTTCTTTGCCATCAGCACCTAGACCATTTCTCTTGATCTCTAGTGACTGACATGCTTTCTGTAGGGCTTCCTGGAAGTTTCTTCCGATTCCCATTACTTCACCTACAGACTTCATCGAAAGACCTAGTTTTCTGTCGGCACCTTTGAATTTATCAAAGTTCCAACGAGGTACTTTTACGATTACATAATCTATGGAAGGCTCAAAAAATGCGGAAGTTGTGCCGGTAATTGAGTTTTTCAACTCATCCAGATTATATCCTATTGCTAGTTTGGCTGCTACTTTTGCAATTGGATATCCAGTCGCTTTTGATGCCAAAGCCGAAGAACGGGAAACTCGTGGGTTAATTTCGATACCGATGATTTCAGAATTATCAGGGCTTACTGAGAACTGCACATTACAGCCTCCAGCGAAATTCCCAATACTATTCATCATCGTGATCGCGTAATTTCTCATCCGCTGATACGTGGTATCAGGTAAAGTCATTGCCGGTGCCACAGTGATAGAATCGCCGGTATGTACACCCATTGGATCGAAGTTCTCAATAGAACAGATCACGATCATGTTACCGATATTGTCACGCATCACTTCAAGTTCGTATTCCTTCCATCCAAGAATACTCTGCTCGATCAATACTTCATGTACCGGAGAGGCTTGAAGTCCAGTAGAAAGCGCTTTTTCAAATTCTTCTGCAGTTTCCACAAAAGCACCACCTGCCCCGCCTAGTGTATAAGAAGCTCTGATGATTAATGGGAAACCAATTTCCTGTGCGATTTCTTTCCCCTGTAGAAAAGAAGTAGCTGTAGCACCTTTACATACGCCAACACCGATTTTTTCCATCAGTGCCTTAAATTTCTCACGGTTTTCGGCAGTATCGATCGCGTCGATATCTACCCCGATCATTTTTACATTATACTTAGCCCAGACACCACCTTTTTCGCAGTCTATAGCGAGATTCAGTGCGGTCTGTCCGCCCATGGTAGGAAGGACAGCATCAATATCTGGATGGTCTTTGAGGATTTGTACGATGGATTTCTTTTCCAAAGGAAGCAAATACACATTATCGGCCGTGACCGGATCAGTCATGATCGTTGCAGGATTGGAATTGATCAGCGTCACAGTGATACCTTCTTCACGAAGAGATCTGGACGCTTGGGAGCCTGCATAATCAAATTCGCAAGCTTGACCAATTACGATAGGACCTGAACCAATGATGAGAACGTGCTTGATACTGCTATCTTTAGGCATTAGAGAGGGAGATTGAAGAGAAAGTTTTGCTTAAGTCCAAATTGGGGCAAAATTAAAAAAATATTCTGAAGGGGCACGGTTAAATCGTAAAGAAATGAAAGTACTCCTTTGAGTTCTCTGCAAAATTCACCCAGATTTATTTCGTTTTTGGCAAAAAATTGGACTGGATTTATTGGTAAACAAACAAATGGCGTCTATTATTGTCTAAGCATTCAGGTCAAAAGAAATTATATTTGTCATTCCTTATTTTTCAATAAACCTTAAAAACCCAGAATATAGATGGCCAAAAGAATTATCACTCTTGGAGAAATCATGCTCCGTCTGTCTACCCCTGGACACGAACGTTTCATCAACTCTCAATCCTATGAGGTGAATTATGGCGGAGCCGAAGCAAACGTTGCTGTTTCTCTAGCATACTGGGGATTATCAGCTGCTCACGTCACTTCATTTCCGGATCATGATATTGGAAAAGCAGCGGTAAATACCCTAAGATTTTCGGGAGTGGACACTTCTTTTATCCGATACAACGAAGGCAGAATGGGTGTTTACTTTGTAGAAAATGGTGCCATGCAACGCTCTTCCAAAATCATTTACGACCGATTTGATTCTGCTTTTGCAAAAGTGAATGTGACCGATTTTGATTGGGAAAAAATATTTGAAGGAGCTGATTGGTTTCACTGGACTGGAATAACTCCTGCAATATCCCAGTCTGCGGCGGATCTTTGCAAAGCTGCCGTGGAAGCAGCTGCAAAACTTGGGGTGAAAATCAGTGCCGACATCAATTATCGCCGTAATCTTTGGCAATATGGCAAAGGCCCGATGGATATTATGCCGGAATTGATCAAACCATCACACTTGATTATAGCAGGTCTTACAGACTTCGAAAACTGCATGGGGATCACTGAAACGGACTATTTGCAAGCCTGTGAAAAAGCAAAGACCATGTGCCCTTCACTAAAATATGTATCGACTACCCATCGTGACTCCATCAGTGCATCAGAAAATAATCTAAGCGGAATTCTTTGGAATGGAGAAGGCATGCTAGAATCCAAAACCTATGAAATGACACATATCGTGGATAGAATTGGAGGCGGTGATGCTTATATGGCGGGGCTGATTTATGGTTTGCTTAGCTCAGATGATCAGAATGCTTTAGACTTTGCGGTAGCTGCATCAGTACTGAAGCACTCTATCCCAGGAGATGCTAATTTCGTCTCTGTGGATGAGGTGAATCAGCTGGTGGAAGGAAAAAATGTAGGTAAACTTTTACGATAAAAGTAAATATGAGATTTTCAAACAGTGACATGTTAAAAGCCATGAGCGAAACAGGGATGATTCCTGTATTCAACCATGTGGATATTGAAGTAGCAAAAGGCGTTCTTGACGCTTCCTATAAAGCAGGGATTCGGGTTTTTGAATTCACCAATCGGGCAACTAACTCGCTGGAGGTGTTCAAGGCACTTTATAGATATGCAGGCAAATATCCGGATATGGTCATGGGGATTGGTACCATTTTTACTACCGAAGATGCAAATGCATTTATTGAAGCTGGTGCAGATTTTATCGTTTCTCCCGCTTTAATCCCAGAATTGGCGGTTTTCTGCAATTCAAAAGATGTCCTTTGGATTCCTGGATGTGCTACCATGTCTGAGATCTTTCAGGCGAAAAAGCTTGGGGCCACCTTAGTAAAAGCATTTCCTGGAAATGTGGTAGGATCAGCATTTGTAGCTGCTGCCAAGTCAGTGTATCCTGAGCTACACATTATGCCAACTGGAGGAGTAGAACCGACTGAAGAAAACTTAAAAGAATGGTTTGATGCAGGTGTGTATTGTGTAGGTATTGGGTCTCAGCTTTTCAAAAAAGACTGGATTAAAAATCAGCAATACGATCTCTTGGAAAATAAAATAGCAGATACGCTGCATGTGATTAAGAGTATTCGGTAAGAATTAAAAGTGGTAAGATGTCAAGGTATTTCATACCACTTTTGATTCTTTACTTTTTGGGATGATTGACTAACTCATAATATTGCTCCAGCAAGGGCAAACCATAATCCCTTGATTTCATTTCACTAATTTTACGGAAACCCATTCGCTCATACAGGCTAGCCGCCGCATCCAGTCCTGCAGTAGTGTACAAATAGGCAGCATCATAGTTTCGGTCATGATAGAATTCCATCCATTCTTTTATTAATCTACTTCCGATTCCAAAACCACGGAATTCTTTTGCCAGTATAAAATACCTCAACTGAGCTCTATTTGCAGGGCGGTGCATCAGTAATATAAAGCCGACTAATCTGCCTTCACTTTCAACTACCCAGACTTTATCCCTTTTTAGATTGTAGGCGCGATAGAATTCAAGCAAGCTTTCCATGACATAAGCTTCGAAACCTAGCCCTAGATCATGCTCTTCTGAATAGACTTTACCGTGTAATGCCGCCACCTGTCCAAGGTCTCCTGGCTCAAGGGTATTTCGTATTAAAAAATCAGGGGGCTTTTGCATCCAATTAAAATATGAAATATTGGTGAAATCTCACTCAGGGGAGAAATAAAAAAATAGCCGTCAAAAATTGAACGGCTATGAATGTCTTAATCTTCGGTGTAGTTGAAACTATCAACTTGCTCTTTGATCCAGTCGTGGTATTTTTCCTTTCGGAATTCTATCCATTCGGATTTGTACTTGGAATCATCGATCAAAAACTTGAAAGCGGTATTTGCCTTTGGTTTGGTCAGTGAGCTCACCAGATCATCCGCAAGATTCTTTTCCTTCACTCGGCGGTCAATGAAATCCTGCATCATCTGATGCTCCTGAGCTGGCTCCATCTGGGTAAATTCGGCATAATTGTCCGGGTTTTCCTCAATCTCATCCAGTACATCCTCTTCTGCCTCAGTCAGATCATAATTGTAATAATCCTCGTCATCAGGCATCTGATGAATTCTTTTCTTGTCGATCTGATAGAAACAGATCATTCCTTTAAGTAATTGTGTTGAGATATGGTCTATCTCCTTTTCAGTAAGCGAAAGCATTGATGGTTTACAAAATTTTCAGAAAAATAGTTAAAGTCGAATTCTGATCAAATTCTATTATTAATTAAGCAATTGAAGCGCCAATATAGTGTGATTTAATCACTTGAATCAAGAATTATTGAAAGCATTTCAATATCAATCTCGTGACCTCCGGAAAAAGTCAGCTTTTTCACTTCTTTACCCAGACTTTTAATCAAATCCTGCTGTTTATCAATGCTTTCGGAGGTGATAAATTCATCCTGATCCCCAAGAACCATAGTCAGTCTAGTCTTGGAAAATTTCTCATGGGCATCCTCCAAAATCATATCCTCAGCAAATCCCCCAGCCCACAGCACTAATTGCTCTAAATTACCTGCCCATCTGCTTGCCCAGCGCGTAGCGGTAGCAGCCCCTTGGGAGAATCCCAGCACGTTTATTTTGGGAGTTTCTTTATACTGCGAAAGCAAGTTCTCCATCAAAAGGTCAAGGTAATTATGGTTGTTTTGAATGGCTATTTCCCGCTCATGCCTTGTCATCCAATTTGCTCCAACTCTTCCGGCAAAGCCAGAGAGATATCCATAATTGGTGGCTTCAGGTGCAACAAAAAGCCGGTCTGAAGAATCGAAACCTTGGAATTTTCGGATAAAAAATTCTGCTAATTGCCCATAGCCGTGCAGCACCAGCCAGATTTCCTTCTCTTCGAAAGAAGGTTCATGCGTGACCGAGTACTGTGCTTGATACTGAAAATTGATACTTTTCTTCAAAATACTACGCTTTCAAATCGTCAAACTTAAAAGGCAAAAGCGTCTGAATTCCGGGAAAGCGAAGTACACTTCCATCAGGATTCTGGATTAAAATGGAGATTGGCCGATTAAATCGCATTTCCATTTCATTGATAGTCTGCCGGCAAAGCCCACAAGGGGACACTCCAGCCCAAATCTCGTCGCCTTTTCTTCTCGCTACAATGGCGATTTCCTTCACTGCCAGATCAGGGAAATTGGCTCCAGCATACCCAAGCACTAATCGCTCGGCACAAACTCCTACAGGGAAACTCACATTTTCCTGATTGCTGGATTGAAGTATTTCTCCAGACTCCAGCCGAACTGCCGCACCTACATGAAAATCAGAATAAGGCGCATAAGCCTTTTCAGACACTTTTCTCGCCCGCATCATCAGCTGTTGCTCTTCGATAGTCAGTTCATCCCAGGCAAGTTCTTCAAACTCAGCTTCTATTTTTATTTTCTTGCTCATCGTTGACTAAATTGGAGTTTTCCTAACGATTAAGGTAGGGAAATGTTCCTTTTTATATTCTCTCCACAATTTTTTACCCTAAAATATATTCTCCATTTTAGCCCCAATAACCCCACATGCAATGCATACCATTCTGATTTTAGGAGGTGGAAAATCCGCCATTTTTCTGATCGATTTCTTAGCCAAAAGCTGCCAAGCCAAAGACCGCAAGTTGATTTTGGCAGATCTCCACCTAGCTTCTGCTCAGGAAAAGCTTAAAAATCAGCCAAATACAGAGGCCAGTCAGCTAGATATTGAAGATTCGCATGCTCGGCAGTCTTTGATCAAAGAAGCAGATCTGGTGATTTCCATGCTTCCCGCTTTTATGCATCCTAAAGTGGCAAAAGACTGTCTGGAATTTGGAAAACACTTCTTCTCGGCTTCGTACGAGTCGGAAGAAATGCGTGAATTGAAATCAGAAATCGAGGCAAAGGGATTATTTTTCCTCAACGAATGTGGCCTTGACCCAGGAATTGACCACATGTCAGCCATGCAGATCATTGACTATGTGAAATCAAAAGGCGATGAAATCATCTCTTTCAAATCCTATTGCGGTGGACTTCTTGCGCCGGAGTCTGAGGATAATCCTTGGAAATACAAGTTCACTTGGAATCCACGGAATGTGGTGCTGGCAGGTCAGGGCACTTCACGATACATAGAAAAAGGCGATTTGAAGTTTGTTCCTTACCATCAGCTTTTCAACCGGCTCGAAACTATTCAGTTTGCGGGATTAGGGGATTTTGATGGCTACCCAAACAGGGATTCACTCAGCTACAGAAAGGTCTATGAATTGGAAAATATAGGAACCATGCTCAGAGGGACATTACGAAGAGATGGCTACTGCAAAGCCTGGAATGTATTCGTGCAATTGGGAATGTGTGATGATAGTTTTCAGATGAATTTGCCGGAAGATACTACGCTGAGACAGTTCCTAAATTCATTTCTGCCTTACGATCCAGCGCTTTCGGTGGAAGAAAAGTTAGGCAATCTGATCCCTGATTTTGATTTTCCTACCTGGGAAAAAATTCAGTGGCTAGGCTTTTTCGGGAATGATTTGCTACCAAAGATAAGCGGTTCTCCGGCAGCTATTTTGCAGGCTATTCTCGAAAAGAATTGGAAGCTTTACCCGGAAGACAAGGACATGATTGTGATGCAGCACCTTTTCGAAATCAAAACTGGGGAAGGCACCAAAGAGATCAGATCAAGTCTGGTGTGCATTGGAGAAGATGCAACCTACACCGCTATGGCAAAGACAGTGGGACTTCCACTGGCGATTGCTGTTGATTTATTTTTGGATGGAAAAATCAACTTAACAGGCCTCCACGTCCCAGTACTTCCGGAAATTTATAATCCGATTTTGGCTGAGCTGAAAAGTCATGGAATTCGCTTCCGGGAAGAAGTTCGGGAGGTTAAGCCTTGAAGCTAAGCAGGAATTCTGAAACTAAGCTAGCATAAGTTTCATGTGGAGTTTCATCTTCATTTTTGATGAAAATGGCTGATATCTCAAACTCATTCTGACTTCTGGAAAAAGCACAAATTTCCCGTTGTATTCGCTTTCCGGGCTTGTCTTGGAGTGTGAATTTCCTTGCAGGAAATAATACTTTCACCTCTGCTTCCTTCTGAAAATCCTGCATTTGTCGTGGAGGAAGAATAACCCAGAATCGCCCATCTTCAGCAAGAAGTTCTGCTACTTTTCGCAATAAATCCTCAAAGGAAAGCTCATCTGTATGCAAAGCCATATTTCGCTGTGCATCGGACGATTTGAGATGATCTGGGAAATAAGGCGGGTTGCTGACAATCAGATCGTATTTCTGATTAGGCTCAAAGTCCTGAAATCTTCCTTCCCAAAGCTGCATACGATCCGAAAAAGTATTCATCTGAAAATTCTCCAAAGCCTGAGATGCCGCCTGAGAATCTATCTCTACAGCCTGGATTTTTGCCTCTGGAAATCGCTGCGCAAGCATCAAGGCAATCACTCCGGTGCCAGTTCCTACGTCCAATATTTCTACTGGCGATTCGGCTTCTGCCAAAGCTCCAAGCATCAAAGCATCGGTGCTTATTTTCATTGCACAGCGATCCTGATTGACACGAAACTGCTGAAACTGAAACCAGGAATTGGCCATTAAGTACGGGCTTTGCTGAAGAAACTCATATTAAATCGTGGCTTGTCATCCATCACATTTAAATCATCCTCAGATACCCGCTTCACGCTCTCGATAGTATAGAATGCTTTCTCATCTATGCTCTGCACTTTGTCCACAAACTCCTTCAAAGAATCACGTTTCATTACAGTAAAAAGTAGGTTAACCTTTCCAAAGCGACCTTCGCCACCCACATTGGTAAAGCGAAAATCACGCTCTTTCATGTACTCTATCAATTGCGGAAGCGGCTTCGGCGTGATCACTCTCACAAGTACTCTTCCCAGTGCCAATTTTTCCTCAAAATACATCCCCACGTACGTTCCAGTACCAAATCCACCCGCATAAGCCAGATAAGACAGCGGATTATCTATGTTTTGAAAAATCTGACCAATCGCCAAAAGCCAGATCAGAGCCTCAAAAAAACCCAAAAATGGCGCAATATTCTTTTTCCCATTCATCATAAACATGATTCTCAGGGTGTTGATAGAGACATCACCTACTCTTGCACAGAAGATAAGCAAAGGCATGATCAGGTAATCAAACAATTGTTCTGACACGCCTAGGGATTGAAGGAATTCTTGCATAGCAAACAGGGTCTTAATTTGAGCGCAAAATTACACCCTATTCCATCAAGGACGAAATAATATTTGGATTAGATTTTACGATCTCTCCCTGCCGACATACCAAAAATGGTAAATGCAAGAGCAAAGAATAACAAAAAGAAAATCAGCACATTCCAGTTGTCAAAAAGATCCAGCGACACCCCAAAAAGAAAAGGTCCCAACGCTGCCAAATAATACCCAGAAGACTGCACCATTGCTGAAAGTTTGGCAGTGGTCTGATCCTCAGCGGTACGCAAAGCAATCAACGTATAAGCGATGCTCAAACTCGATCCCATACAAATTCCTACGATTCCCAGTGAAGCATAAGTCACCAACTCGTTTTCTATAAACAGACCCGCATATCCTAGCACATAGGCTACCCCAACAGTCAATACAACTCCACTTTGCTCCCTGAGTTTGATCAGGAAATTCGGAGCGAAATAAGATCCAAGTAGAGAAATCACCTGCATCATCGAAGACACAAAACCTGCCTGAGCAGGAGTCCAACCCCGGGAAATCAACATATCCGGCAACCAGGTCACCATGGTAAAGTACATCACAGATTGGCAACCCATAAAAATCGTAATCTGCCAAGCCAGCTTAGATCTCCATACATTTTTTGCAGGATCAGTGACTTCGTGAAGACTTGCCTTGGGACGTTGAAGCTGTGGAATCCATAGGATCATTGCGAGTACCATGAATATCGCCCAAAATGCCAAAGATCCCCGCCACCCGAAATTCCAGTCCACCGCAATCGGCACACTCATGCCTACAGCGATTCCCGCAAAAAGCGACATCATCGTAGCCAACAAAGCTGTCATCAAGCCTAACTTCTCCGGCAATCTGACTTTGATCAGAGGAATCAGCAGCACATTGGCAATCACTATCCCGATCCCAGTCAGCGCTGTGCCAAAGAGCATTAACTCAATTCCTCCCAACACACGCAGGATCACTCCGGCAGTAAGAATAGCAACTCCCAAAAAGACTGCTCTTCCCATCCCAAGTCTCTTTCCTATCCCTGGGGCAAAAAGTGAAAATGTCGCAAACGTCAACAGAGGAAGCGTGGTGAGAAATCCCGCCAAGCCATTGGATAAGCCCAAGTCCTCCCGGATAAACGGAATCAGTGGACCAACCGATGCTATCGAGGTGCGCAAATTGATCGAAACCAAAATAATCCCGGTGATAAGGAGTGATTGAGAGGAAAGTGGTTTAGTCAAAACAGCAAAGTAAAAATTAAATATTAGGGGTGGTATTGGTGATATAATAACGACTAATCCAAGCGAACAAACCTCACAGAACCAAAATATCTACAAGTTTTAATCCGAACATATGTTAATTTGGTTCTGGATAGCCTGCCAAAACTAGGGAAAATTAAAATGAATAACCTGTCTACCCAAAGTCACTGTTTAAAATGAGAATGCTTAGGCTGCGGGATATGTAGTTCCTAACTTATACCGATGACGAGCGAATAAGAACGCTTTAACAAGCCATGATTTCTCATATCTCCCTGAGGTTGAAAACGGCAGACAGTCGGAGACATTCCCTCCAGTTTACTACTGAAGGACGCTGATTTTCATATTTACTCCGAACCACCCCCTGTATCCAAGATAATATTAGAGTGGGTTATTTTCTTCACACCTTTATAGGAAGGTTAACCCTATTCTCTTATTCAAACCTTGTTCGAAAATCCGGATCAAAGTTGATAACTGGATATTCCCTTTTCCATTTTCAAGTTTAGAAATATAACTCTTCTTTGTCCCTGCCTTTTCTGCCAATTGCTCCTGGGTTAGGTTTGCTTCCTTTCTAGCATCTTTCAGCATTTCGCTAATAATGAACATCTGGGCATTTTCTTCATACTTGCTTCTGCTCTCACTTCCGACTTTACCGTGCTCCAGTTCAATCAGTTCATCGAATGTTTTTACTTTGCTATAATCCCTCATGATCTTATTTCTTTGATTGAAAATATTCATTCATTAACCTTTCTGCTTTCTCTATTTCATTCTTTGGGGTCTTTTGAGTCTTCTTTTGAAAACCGTTAAAAAGGACGACTAATCTTCCTTCATCAAAGCAACAGAAAATCCTGTAAATGTTTGATTGGTATTCCACTCTAACTTCAAATAGCCCATCAGTTCCTTCAAGATGTTTGAGAAACTTTTCAGGCACCCTTTCCACTTGCTTAATCAGTTCAAAAACATATTGAATCTTACTCTTAACCTTTTCATTCTGGTTTTGGTAAAACTCAATAAAGTAGTTTTCATAAAAAATTATCTTCCTTACCATTCTCACAAAGTTATCTCAAAAGATAACATTCTCCAAAAGCGTAAGATTCTTTTAATCCAATCTAACTTACCAGTATCAATAAAATTTACACCCCTGCGCCTTTGCGGGATATTTTTCCCCAAAGCCTTCGAGGTTCGAAAAAACCTCAAAGGTTACCTGCCTGCATCAATCCCAACTTCCTATTAATCTCCGAAATTTCAATCCCGACTTGTTGCAACGTCAGCGGCTCCTGCGGAAACTCATCACTCATATAATATTCAAATTTCCAGATCTCACGGATTTCCTCAGCTGGAACCTTATAAGGCGTGTAAATTGGATTTAGAGAACGAAGCAAAAAGCTTCTCTCCTCCGCCTGAAAACTTAACATCTTAAAACTGACTCCCTCACTTGCCGTCACCACCACGCAGGGAGTTTCTTTGGCTAGCCGCCACTCGGATAAATAGGAACCTATCACATAAGCTCCATCCGCGATCGGCAGCATGCTATCGCCCTCGGTTTGGAACATGCGGTATTTTTTGTCCTTTGAAAGATTTGGCAAATTGAAAACTGGCAGTGTGCTCAAATACTCCGGATCTCCAAAACCTCCCAAATAGCCAGCTTTGGCTTTAATCGGCACAAGCTCTATGTTATCCTCATTACTTGAATTCACTGTGGTGGCGAGAATCCGAACTTTTGAACCGCTCAAAAACACATCATTTCCAGCTTCCAGATCACGGATTTTCAATTCACTCAGTTTGGACAAATCCACCCGAAGCAGCGTATCCACGCTCATCCTGAAATAATCCGCACATAGCAGCAAATCCTCGATTGCCGGTGACTTGCTATGTCCATTTTCATGCGCATTCAGTTTGGCTCGAGTCATGCCAAGATTTTCAGCCAGCATGTCCTGACTCAATTTGCGTCGCTTTCTAAGAAATTTCAGATTGCCCGCCCAAAAAAAGCTTTGACTTTCCATTTTTATTCGATACAATTAATGACAATAAATTGATACTAATACTATCAAATATAGCAAGTAATCTGAGAAATGGAAAGGCATATCGTGCATTTGGATCTGGACACGTTTTTTGTGTCTGTGGAGCGGTTGAAAAACGAAGCGCTAAAGGGAAAACCCGTCATCATCGGCGGCAGTTCCGACCGTGGCGTGGTGGCTTCCTGTAGTTATGAGGCTAGAAAGTTTGGGGTGCATTCTGCCATGCCGATGAAATTGGCGCGGAGACTTTGTCCCTCGGCATTTTATGTTAAAGGTGATTACGACAGCTACAGCCAGCAGTCGCGCTTGGTCACGGAAGTCATTCAGGAGCAGGTTCCTCTGATGGAAAAAGCTTCCATCGATGAATTTTATATAGATATGACGGGGATGGATCGCTTTTTTGGCTGCGAAAAATTCACCAAAGAACTACGCGAAAAGATCGTCAAGGAGTCTGGCTTACCGATTTCCTGCGCTTTGGCAGTGAACAAACTCGTATCCAAAGTTGCCACCCATGACGCCAAACCGAACGGACAGACGACTATTCCTTTTGGCAAAGAGAAACCTTATCTCGCACCACTTCCAATTCGAAGAATGCCGGGGATAGGTGAAAAAACCTCCACCTTATTGGAGCGAATGGGTGTAGAAAATATCCGCTTACTTAGCGAAATCCCACCCCGAATGATGCAAAATCTCTTGGGAAAATGGGGAATCGACCTATCCCGAAAAGCCAATGGAATTGACGAATCGCCGGTCATTCCATACACCGAGCAAAAGAGCATTGGCACGGAAAATACCTTTGAGTCGGACACCATCGACATGGCTTTTCTCAATAGCCAGCTCGTGCGAATGACGGAGAAAGTTGGCTTTGAGCTTCGCCAAAAACGAAAGCTTTGCGGTTGCATCACGGTGAAGCTCCGCTATGCAAATTTCGACACGGTCAGCCGTCAATGCATTATCTCTTACACCAGTTCGGATGAGGTGCTGCTGGAAAGAGCCAAGGAACTCTTTGCCAAGCTCTATGACCGGAGAATGCTCGTGCGGCTGGTCGGTGTAAAAGTCAGTCATCTCGTACAGGGAAATCAGCAGATCGACCTTTTCCAAGACACCGAAGAAGGGGTAAACCTGTACCAAGCCATCGACTGGATCAAAAACCGCTACGGCGAAAAAAGCCTTACCCGAGCCATCACCCTAACCCGCGCCTAAAATGTTTATTACTTGTAAAACCTGGTTCAGCTACCGATACGGTACCTTCAGCACCGAAAAGCTCGTGGATGCCGCAGCCGAGCGCGGCCTTTCCTCTCTTGGCCTCACCAATATCAATAGCACGGCGGACAGCTGGGATTTCGTGGATTTCTGTAGAGTAAAAAACATCAAACCCATCGTCGGAACAGAAATCCGAAACGCCGATGTTTTCTGCTATACCTTATTGGCTAAAAATGATGCGGGACTGCTTGAGATCAATCGGTTTTTGTCTCATCATTTACAGCAGGAATTAGCTTTCCCTGAGCAACCTGACTGCTTTTCAGAAGTGCTGATTATTTATCCCTTTGGAAGCTTTGCTGCGCAAAATCTAAAAGAACATGAATTCATCGGCGTATTGGCGAGCGAGCTGAATCGCCTGAAAAAGCAGGAAGTGGAAGCCTTTCCCAAGAAATATATCATCCGACATCCGGTGACTTTTCAAGACAAAACGGCTTTCAATATTCATCGTTTGCTTCGAGCCATCGGCAAAAATACGCTGATCAGTAAACTGGGAGAAAAGGACTTTGCCTCCCCGGATGAAATGTTTGTCTCGGAAGCAGCGCTGATGAGTGCTTTTCGGAATTTTCCCGGCATGATCAGCAACACGCTACAGCTGATCGATTCCTGTGAAATCAAAACAGAGCTGAGCACCGACAAAAACAAAAAGCACTACAGTGCCAGCGGAGAAGACGACCGTATTTTATTGCAAAAGCTCGCCATGGAAGGCTTTCACTATCGCTATGGCAATAATCCTGTAGCCAAAGCACGGGTAATCAAAGAGCTGAAAATCATCAATGATCTAAATTTCAACGCCTATTTCCTGATCGTTTGGGACGTAATCCGCTATGCACAAAACCGTGGTTTTTACTACGTAGGGCGAGGAAGTGGCGCCAATTCCATCATCGCTTATTGTCTGAAAATCACCGATGTGGATCCGATCAAACTTGATCTATATTTCGAGCGATTCCTAAATCCACACCGGACTTCCCCACCGGATTTTGACATAGATTTCTCTTGGAAAGATCGGGATGAAGTCATCGATTACATTTTCAAGCGCTACGGCAAAGATCATGTTTCCCTGCTGGGAATGTACAGTACTTTTCAGCGCAGAGCCGTGATCCGTGAGCTGGGGAAGGTTTTTGGCCTGCCCAAAGAAGAAATCGACCAACTCGTCCGAGGCAAGGATCAGCCGATGAATGAGGATAAAATCCAGCGTACGATTCTGAAATACGGACAGCTGCTGGAGAATTTCCCGAATCATCTTTCCATTCACCCAGGCGGGATGCTGATTTCCGAGAAGCCTATCTATCAATACACCGTGAATGAACTGCCTCCGAAGGGTTTTTGTACGGCGCAGATCGACATGTTTTTGGCAGAGAAAATCGGCCTGTTCAAACTTGACATCCTCAGTCAGCGCGGATTGGGACATATCAAGGAAGCTATTCGACTGGTGAAGCAAAACCGGGGAATCGACATCGATATCCATCGAGTAGAAGAATTTATGAGCGATCCGAAAGTGGCTGAGCAAATCCGGAAAGCAGATACCATCGGCTGCTTTTACATCGAGAGTCCGGCCATGCGCCAGCTCCTCACCAAACTCAAATGTGACGATTACCTCACACTTGTGGCCGCGAGCTCTATTATCCGACCAGGCGTGTCGCAGTCGGGGATGATGAAGCAATACATAGAGCGATTTCACGATCCCGAAAAAATCATCTACCTGCATCCTAAAATGAAGGAATTGCTGGAGGAAACCTTCGGCGTGATGGTGTATCAGGAAGATGTAATCAAGGTTGCCCATCACTTCGCAGGACTGGATATGGGCGAGGCGGATATTCTGCGTCGGGCCATGTCGGGAAAGTACAGATCGCACAATCGCTTCAATGAGATCCGGGAAAAGTACTTTGCAAACTGCAAGGAACTTGGGCATGATGACACCGTGGCAGCGGAAGTTTGGAGGCAGATGGAGTCCTTCGGAGGCTATTCCTTTTCCAAGGCACACTCAGCATCTTTTGCAGTGGAAAGCTACCAGAGTCTTTACCTGAAGACCTATTTCCCTATGGAATTTATGGTCGCAGTGATCAATAACTTTGGAGGATTTTACAGCACCGAATTCTATTTCCACGAACTCAAGCGCACTGGAGCAAAGGTCAACCCACCCTGCGTAAACCGCAGTGAGTACCTGACCAACATCATTCGAGAGGAGGTCTTCGTAGGCTTGATCCATGTACAGCAATTGGAAAAGAAGCTGTGCGATTTGATCTTGGAAGAAAGGCAGACCAATGGAGATTATCTGAGTTTGGAGGATTTCATCGAGCGCACGCATGCCGGACCGGAGCAACTGAATATTCTGATCAGTGTGGGTGCGTTTGAGTTTACAGGTTTAGGGAAAAAGAAACTGCTTTGGAAAGCCAATTTCGCCCAAAAACATCTCACGTCTATTCCTGATTCTCCTGCGCTTTTCAAGGAACCTCCCATGGACTTTCCCCTACCGGATTTTCCTGATTACCCACTGGAAGATGCGCTGGATGAGATTAATGTGCTGGGTTTTGCATTGACGGACATGTTCCGTCTTTGTGCTCACAATGGCAAAGGAACAGTGCTGGCAGAACAGCTTCCTCAGTTATTAGGGAAAAATGTGGAAGTCCTCGGTCGACTCGTCGTAACCAAGGACGTGCGCACGATACACCGGGAGCACATGGCTTTTGGGACTTTTCTCGACCCCAAGGGCGACTGGCTGGATACGGTACATTTCCCGCCTTCATTGAAACGCTTTCCTTTTCAAGGCAAAGGCTTTTATAAAATACGCGGCAAAGTGGTAGAGGAATTCGGCACCTTCGCCGTGGATGTACATGGCATGTGGACAGTGGGACTGAAGGATAAGAAAGAGGTACCTCCAATGCTTTACAATTCACTCATTTCATTGTAAATTAGCTAGATAACAAAAACATAGAAAGCCATGAATATTTTCGAATACCTATTAATCATTTCACCAAGTGAGGAAATAAAACTTATGGTGATGAATCTGAAAAGAATTTTTGCAAACCGCTATGGATGTGAAAAAGCGGCCGGTCTAATCCCACACATTACAATGAGCAATTGGCTACACAACGGTGATCGAGAAACTCAAATAATTTCCACTATAGACCGCTTTGCGAAAACTGTACATCCATTCTTGGCTCAATTTGATGGACTTGGCAAGTTTGATCCAAAAACCATATTTGTGAATGTTTTTAACAGGGAATACTTTTCCGAAATTTCAAAAGGACTAAAGAATTCAACTAACTACCTGCTGAAGAATGATGCAAAGTTCCCAAGTCCCGCTCATCTGACTATAGCTAGAGATATGAAGCCCGAACAATTTGAACAGGCTTGGAGTGAGTATGGGAACGAAGAGTTTGAAGCTTTCTGTAAAGTAGAAGGAATGGTTCTACTAAAAAGACCCTTCAGCAAAGACGGATATAAAAAATATGATGTAGTTGCTGAATTTCCTTTTGAAGGAAAAAAACCACGCGTTGAGCAATTGGAGTTGGGATTCTGAATGTGCAGCTCAACTTTGCTACAATCCCTCCACAAAAAAGAATCTGTCTCAAAAAACGAAAAGGCTAGCCGAGAAATTGGCTAGCCTTTTCTGCTTTATTAAAATGTGTTCTTTGGAATGTGCAAACCTAGCTAGCTGATGATTCTTCTCTGGTTTGAACAAACAATTTCTTGTATAAAACCAAAAATCGATTTCTATTCGTTTGGAGTCAATGGGTTTGATTTTCTAATCAATCCATCTGGCAATTCACCTTCTGTACTCGCTACAATTGTACAAACTGTCGCATCCCCAGTAACGTTAACTACTGTTCGGAACATATCCAAAATACGGTCGGGAGCAATAATCAGTGCGATACCAGCGGCTGGAACTCCAATTGATTCCAGTACAATGATCAACATAATCAATCCTGCGCCAGGTACTCCAGCAGAGCCTATAGAAGCCAGGGTGGCGGTTAATACAATCATCAATTGCTGCGTCAAGCTCAATTCCATGCCCAATGCCTGAGCGATAAATACCGCAGCCACACCTTGGTAAAGGCTGGTTCCATCCATATTTACCGTAGCACCCAATGGTAGGACAAAACTGGAAATCTCTTCAGAGACTCCTAACTCCTCCTCCACTTGTTTCATGGTGACAGGAAGGGTAGCAGAACTTGAACTTGTGGAAAAAGCCAATAATTGAGCTGGTCTGATAGCTCTGAAGAAAGCCTTGTATTTCACTTTTGTGAATGCCATTAAAATCAATGGATACACAATTAAAATCATCGCGAAAAGTCCCGCCAATACTACTAAGCTATATTTCAATAATGCCATTAGTAATTGTACCGCTGAATCAGGATTTTCTCCTGCGATCTCCACAATCAAGGAAGCCATCAGCGCAAACACGCCGAAAGGAGCAATCATCATGATGTAGTTCACAATCTGGATGATCACATCATTCAACCCATCGAAAAATGCAATAACCGGAGCTGCTTTACTTTTTTGAATTTGCAACAATGCTATTCCCACTAAAATGGCAAAGAAAACCACCTGAAGCATAGCAGCGTTATCCGTGGTCGCTCTGAAAACGTTATCCGGCACTATGTCAACCAAAGGTTGCAGAGGACTTTGTTTTTGCAATTCTGCTGCTTGACCCACCCTAGATCCAGCATCGCCCTCATACAAACTCATCAGGTTCTCTCTCGTCTCAGGAGGTAGGCTTTTTCCTGGCTTAAAAACATTTACCAGCACAAGGCCAATTGTCACAGCAAGAACAGTAGTAATTAAATACGTTGCTATTGTCTTTCCACCAATTCTACTCAGTTTGGAAACATCTCCAAGATTAGAAACACCAACGATCAACGAAGCTAACACCAAGGGTACCGCTATCATTTTTAGACCATTGATAAAAATGGTTCCAAATGGTTTAATGTAATCTATAGTAAAAGAATTGGGAATGGAAGTCTTAATGACTACTAGGCCAAAAATCAACCCCAGAACAAGTCCGATGATAATTTGGGTATGTAAGGGTATCTTTTTTAGCATATGATATGGTTTAGAAGTCTTGCAGTTTATTGGTTTTTGCTAACAATATATAATCAGCTATGACCAAAGCAGCCATTGCTTCCACAATCGGTACAGCTCTAGGCACTACGCAAGGATCATGACGGCCCTTTCCGGATACTACCACTGCTTCACCGGCTTCGTTGACCGAATCCTGATCTGTCATTATGGTAGCAACTGGCTTAAATGCCACATTGAAATAGATATCTTCTCCGTTGGAAATTCCACCTTGAATACCACCAGAATGGTTGGTGAGTGTCCTGACTTTATCTCCATCCTGCACGAACTTATCATTATGAGCTGATCCACGCATTTTCACTCCCTCGAAGCCAGATCCGTATTCAAAGCCTTTCACAGCATTTATACTCAGCATGGCTTTACCCAGTTCAGCATGGAGTCTGTCAAATACAGGTTCCCCAATTCCCACAGGGGTATTTTTGATCACGCAACTCACCACTCCGCCGATGGTATCACGATCTTTACGTACCGAATCAATCAATTCAATCATTTCTTCAGCAACTACAGGATCTGGGCATCTCACGATATTCTCCTCCGCTTTTGCTAAGTCAAGCTCGCTATGGCTTTTTGCCAACTTCAAATCACCCACCTGAGATACATAAGCCTGGATAGTAACTCCTTTTGTTTCCAAAAGTTGTTTTGCAATAGCTCCAGCTACGACACGAGCGGCAGTTTCTCTGGCAGAGCTTCTCCCTCCACCTCTATAGTCTCTCAATCCGTACTTCTCGAAGTAGGTGAAGTCAGCGTGGGAAGGACGGAATTTATCTGATATATGAGAGTAATCCTTACTTTTTTGATCTGAATTATTGATCACGATCCCAATAGGAGTTCCAGTAGTAACCCCTTCAAAAATCCCGGATTTGATCTCAAATTCGTCCTCCTCTTTGCGTTGTGTTGTAATTTTGGACTGACCAGGCTTCCTTCTTTGCATCTCAGCAATAAGTTTAGCTTCGTCTATTTTCAGTCCTGCTGGGCACCCTTCGATGATTACCCCCAAAGCTACCCCGTGTGATTCACCAAAAGTGGTGATCTTGAATAGCTTCCCAAATGAATTGCCCATTATCTCTTTCTGATTATCAATACAGCCAGTAATGTCACTGCAATTAGCAGCAATACGTTGATTGAGACCGTAAAATAGTATTTATATTTCTCGTTTAAAAACCTGTTGTCTTCAGATGAAATACGATCGTAGAGTCCTCCCAAGCGCTGACTGGAAATTGCTTGGTTTACTTTACTTTCACCGACCACTGTTACTTTTGCCTGAGGTCTTAATGTATCATAGACAGCACGCTCCGGGTCAAAATAAACCCATTCGAAATTTTTCCCAAGATCTACCTCACCAGCCTCGTTAATTGTGATGTAATAATTGAATTCCTTTATTCCAGAAACTCTTCCATACCCTCTGTTAATCTGCTGACGCACGTTAGGATCATAGGTATTGAGGTTAGCAACAGGTAATCGCTTCGGAGCTGACACAGCATTAATATTTCCTACACCGCTTATGCCGAAATTATAATCAAAACCTTGACCTGTCTCCACCTCAATATTTGTGATATTCTCTCTTACCTGAAATTGCCCCACGCTTACCTCATTCTTCAATGGATGTGGAGGTAATGGCTTCACTTTAATTGTTTTTGGATTGGAGTAGAAAGTCTTAAAATCCTCCTGTCTATTTGCTCCAAAAAAGGTAGGGTTTTTAGCGATTTTATATTTTATCATCTCCCAGGGTATTCTTGGGATCGTAATTTCTCCTTCGGAAAAGGGGAAGAAAGTAGCTTCGTATACTTTAAATTTTGTCCATCTCTTCCCATTAATAGTAACCTGCTCAGGATCAATATTGCTAATATTGAAGTTTTCTTCCCATGCATTAGAAGGTTTTATTTTCTTTAGAATATCGTCCAGTTGCCTTCCCGGCTCATGAAAATTAAATGGTGCCTGATTAGCTTCTGACATGTAAAATGCCAAACTTATATTAACCCCTTCTCCCTGATAAATTTCTTCTTTATCCACAGTCACCGAGAAAAAAGCATCATCCTCCATCTCTACATACTCAGGATCTTCCACGGCCGACCGACCGAAAAAATCGGCAAATGGATCTGTTGCGGATCCACGCCCACCAGATGAATTTGCAGCATCTCCAACAGTAATTTTTTTACCGTTGGAAGAATAGGCCTGACCATTGATTGAAAGCTCGAAAGATGGTAAGGTAAAATCCCCCTTTCTACTTGGCTTATAATATTGGATAATACTGTTTGAGCTGCTCATCTGTCCATTGATGAGATTCATTGAAGAGGACTGTGAGATTCCTTGTTTTTGAAAACTAGGGATTTCCGGAAATTGATCGTACGATTTGATTTTTTCGTTACTGAGCGTTACTTTGATAGTGAAAGTTTCATTCAAACCGATCTCAGAAGGTCCTAGCTCAATCTGAACATCCTGAGCAATAGCCGTTCCTGTAAATAGGAAAAGGCAGCATACGAAAAGGAATCGGGCAAGCGTTTTAATCATGGTTGCGAAAATAGGGAATATTCTATTCTTTGATTTCTAAAATAACGCAACATATAGAGAAATGCCTCCGTATTGAAACTTAAAATCAGTTAAAACCCTAAACTCTTTAGACTATGATCGAATATGTGAAGACTATCTTACAAAAGGTCAGCTTTTCCAAGTATTTGTTTGAACGTGAGCTTAGAAAAGGATTACGGTTAATTTCCCCGACAGAGATTCAGGAATTCAAAGATTGGTGTTACCTCATGTTTGGTAAAATGCATGACGTAATTTTAAATAGATATTTTGAACCCTCCTTTTAAAAAACCAAAGCCCCGACCAAAATTCTGGAACGGGGCTTTTTTCATCTATGGTAGTCGGTTTCTTTAATTAATCTTTGGTAGCAAAGTCCGGATAGGCTCTCATGCTATGTTCGTTGATATCCAATCCTTCCGTCTCTTCCGCTTCATCCACGCGAATACCCACCGTTTTCTTCATGACAAAGAATATTATTCCTGCAAATAGTACACAGAATATACCTACTGCAGCAACACCGATCAACTGGGAGATAAACTGACTTACACTAGCCAAATCTCCAAATATCCCAACGGCCAATGTACCCCAAATTCCTCCTACGAGGTGAACAGAAATTGCTCCCACAGGGTCATCCACTTTGATTTTGTCAAAAAACACCACTGCAAACACAATCAATCCGCCACCAATCAATCCGATGATAATGGAAGAATTTACACCCATTTGATCAGCACCAGCAGTGATCCCCACTAGACCAGCCAAAATACCATTCAATACCATCGTGATATCGTAGGTTTTAAACATTATATAGGAAACAATCAGTGCTCCAAAAGCTCCTGCAGCAGCAGCAAGGGAAGTTGTTACGAAAACTTTTGATACCAATCCCGGATCCGCACTCAATACTGATCCACCATTGAAACCAAACCAACCAAACCATAATAGGAATACTCCCAAGGTAGCCAAGGGGATATTATGCCCTGGAATAGCAGTCATACCTCTAGAAGTATATTTTCCTATTCTAGGTCCTAGCAGAGCAGCTCCAATTAGTGCTCCCCATCCACCGACAGAATGTACGATAGTAGATCCGGCAAAATCATAAAAAGGTGTTTCCAGTGTATTAAGGAAGCCTCCACCCCATTTCCACATACCTACGATAGGATAGCAAATACCTACATATAGAAAGGAAAAAAAGATAAATGGTCCAAGTTTCACTCTTTCAGCTACAGCTCCAGACACAATGGTAGCTGCGGTAGCTGCAAACATGGCTTGGAAAATGAAATCTGTAAAATAGGTGTAGCCAGCATTATAGTTACTGGTATCCCATCCTTCCGGAAGGGTAAGGCCAAAACCAGCAAATCCAAAGAAAGCGCCTGCATATTCTGCACCTGGGTACATCAGGTTAAAGCCAACAAAGGCATATGTCAAAAGTCCAATTGCAGGAATAATGGTGTTTTTAAATAGGATATTGACAGTGTTTTTTGAGCGAGTCAGACCAGCTTCCAAGCTGGCAAAGCCCAAATGCATGAGAAACACCATGGTAGTGGCGATCATCATCCATAAATTATTGACGGTAAATAAGTCTTGCATTAGATAAAATAGGTTCGGTGAATTAAGTGAGTTAGATTAAAGGGCGTGCTCTCCAGTATCGCTGTTTCTGATCCTATAAGCCTCAAGCACATCGTAGACGAAGATTTTACCATCTCCAACCTGTCCTGTTTTGCCTTCTGTGAGAATGCAGTTTATCACAGGCTCCACCAATTCCTCTACCGTGACAATTTCTATTTTGGTTCTAGGAATGTAGGCGGGCTCATAAGGAACTCCTCGGTACATTTCTAGCCTGGCATGCTCCAAGCCCATCCCTTTCACCTCGTAGAAGGTGAGAAACTTCACTCCAAGAGCAGCCACACACGTGTGGATCTGGTCAAAGCGGGAAGTCCTGATAATCGCTTCAATTTTTTTCATTTATTTAATGGGTCTAGTGATTTTTTGAGATTATTGCATAAAACTAAACAGAAAATTAAAATTATTGATATTCGGGATAAAAATTTACCCTGCATGATCACTATTTATTAAGGATTGTTGCGGAAAGAGATTATTGATAAGTCTATTTCTAGATATTCACCTTTAATCAAATGAAATCTGGTTGAATTATAAACTGGGGACAATTTGTGAAAGGTCAGGATTCTCTTGTGTCGCTAACATAAAAACTTAATTTTGCCTACGTTTTTAAGAACCTATATATGAACCAGAAACCTACCTTATTAATACTTGCTGCAGGAATGGGAAGTCGCTACGGCGGGAATAAGCAAATCGATGGATTTGGACCTAACGGAGAGACTATTCTTGAATATTCTATTTTTGATGCCATCAATGCGGGTTTCGGAAAAGTTGTCTTCATTGTGCGGGAAGCAATTCTTGAAGTAGCCAAAGAGAAATTTCTTCCTAAGTTTTCCGGTAAAATAGAAGTTGACTTTGTGATACAATCACTTGATAGCTTTGTACCAAATGAGTTAAAACGAGAAGATAGAAAGAAGCCTTTTGGAACAGCTCACGCTGTACTCTGTGCGAAAGACGCAATCAAAGAACCTTTTGCGGTGATCAACGCGGATGATTTTTATGGAAAAGAGGCTTTTAATGCCATCGGTAAATTTCTCACTACAGAAGTGAAACCTGATCTCCATGCCATGGTGGGTTATGCCGTTCAAAATGTATTATCCGAAAATGGAACTGTAAGTCGAGGAGTTTGTGAAACGAATGAAAAGGGACATCTCACGGGTATGGTAGAAAGAACTTCTATCGCAAGAGAAGGAGATAAAATAGTAAGTAAGGGAGAGGGAGAAATTTTAGAAATCGCTGAAGGTACTCCTGTTAGTATGAACTTTTGGGGATTTCATCAGGATGTTTTTATGGATATTGAGAAGATGTGGAATGAGTTTCTAGCAGCAAACGTAGATAACCTCAAGTCAGAATTCTACATCCCTACTGTCGCCAACAATCTAATACAAGCTGATGAAGCAGCCTTTGATATCTTGGAAGGTGGAAAGACTTGGTTTGGCGTCACCTATACAGAAGATAAACCTGTGGTGATCGATTCACTAAAGAAACTACATGATGCTGGAGAATATCCAGCTGAGCTATGGAAATAAGTTACGGGAGCTTCGGCTCCTTTTTTTATGCCTCGATAGAAATAAGTCCTTCTTTTAAAGAAAAGAAAGAGACCTCAGAATCCAATTCTGAAAGAATCTTCTTTGACCTTTCTGGCCGCGCATCCGTCAAAAATATCTGTCCAAAGGTATGCTGAGATATTAGCTGCATCATTTGAGCAATCCGCAGATCATCAAGTTTGTCAAAGATGTCATCCAATAATAAAATTGGCTTTTCTCCTTTCTCTTTTTCGAAAATCTGGAATTGAGCAAGCTTCAGGGCTATGATGTATGATTTCTGCTGTCCTTGACTTCCGATCTTCCGAATAGGGTGCTCACCAATCATAAAGCCAAAATCATCTTTGTGAATTCCTGCATTACTATTTTTGGTGATGAGATCCTTTTTCCGAAGGCTTTTGAAATACTCTTCAAAGTCGGGTCGCAACGCCTCAGTTTCATAAATAACGCTTACCAGCTCCTGTCCTTGAGAAATCTCTGAATAGTGACTCTGTAATAAGGGAGCCATTTCAGCCAGCAGCTCATTTCTTCTAGCGGCAAGAACACTACTCAGTTCAATTAACTCAGAATCGTAATTATCCAAAAGTGTCAGATCACGTCTGCCAGTTTCGGCGAACTTCTTCAGCAATGCATTTCGCTGTTTCAAAAAGTGATGGTATCGAATCAATTGATCGAGGTACGCATGATCAAGCTGTGAAATCAATCCATCAAAAAACTTTCTTCGCCCATCGCTTCCCCCTTTGATCAGTTCCGTATCGTCGGGAGCTATTAAGACTAAAGGAATCAGCCCAACATGCTCGGAGGTTTTGGCAAGTGCCTTTCCATTTTGATAGATCTGCTTCTTCTTCCCCAATTCTACCGTGCATCTCACTTCCAACTTCTTTTCTTCTGCCAGTTCAAATTGCCCCTTGATCGCAAAGAAATCTTTCTCATGCTGCACATTCAGGCTGTCGCTGGATTGCACGGCGCTTTTGGTCAAAGACAGGTAGTGAATCCCATCCAGCACATTGGTTTTTCCACTTCCATTCAAACCTACAAAGCAATTGATCTCGCTGGAAAATTGGAGTCGGGTCTTCTCATGGTTTTTAAATTGTAAGAGTTCGAGAGACTTCAGGTGCATGAGATTGGGTAATTATTTCGAAGGGAGCCTGTTATTTAGGGCGGGATGATTATATTTGGATCCTAAAATTAGCATATTTTCATCATTACGATATGGCAAAGAAAACTGCAGCGACTAAGTCTAAAGTAAAATATTCAAAAGAAACTTACACCTTTTGGTACGAGAGCATGCTCTTAATGAGGAGGTTCGAGGAGAAAGCTGGACAACTTTACGGTCAGCAAAAAATCAGAGGATTCTGTCATTTATATATTGGCCAGGAAGCTTGTGCTTCCGGTGCTATTTCTGCGTTGACCAAAGACGACAAGTGGATCACAGCTTATCGTTGTCACGCTCACCCACTTGGATTGGGTACTGATCCAGGAGCTGTGATGGCTGAGCTTTTCGGTAAAGCAACGGGCACTACCAAAGGAAAAGGTGGTTCCATGCACATTTTCGATAAAGAGAAAAACTTCATGGGGGGCCACGGAATCGTAGGTGCACAAATTCCTATGGGTCTTGGAATGGGCTTCGCAGAAAAATATAAAGGCACCAAAAACTTAGCAATTTGCTACATGGGAGATGGTGCTGTTCGTCAGGGAGCTTTTCACGAAGCATTGAACTTGGCTATGCTTTACAAGACTCCTGTGATTTTCGTCATTGAAAACAATGGCTATGCAATGGGTACTGCCGTAAAAAGATCTTCGAACGTAGAAGACCTTTCTACTTTGGGAGAATCTTACGACATGCCTTCATTCGCAGTTGACGGAATGAATGTAGAAGCAGTTCACGAAGCAGTAGCTGAAGCTGCTGATAGAGCAAGAAGAGGTGATGGACCAACTTTGCTTGAAATGAGAACTTACCGATACAAAGGACACTCGATGTCCGATCCTCAGAAATACAGAACCAAAGAGGAAGTAGAAGAATACAAGCAGCGTGATCCAGTGGAGCAGGTGCTTTCAACTATCAAAGAAAATAATATTCTTAGCGAAGAAGAACTTGAGGAAATCGTAAAAGGCGTAAAACAAAAGGTAACGGATGCTGTGAAATTTGCTGAAGAATCCCCTTGGCCTGACGGACAGGATGCTTTCAAGGATGTCTACATCCAGGAAGACTATCCATTTGTAATGGAATAAATCAATAATTACATAACCACTTAAAAGCCATGAAGACAGAAAGCTTTCATGGCTTTTTTATTGGACTTTGTAGAAATTATAAAAACCGTATATTTGCGGCTGAAATTTGAGTAGCATGGCAACGAAACAAACTAAAAGAGTACACCCTGAGCATCACAATGATATTTTGGAAGATCCTTCCGAGATAGCAACAAGACTTGGCAGAGGTGAGGCTTTTTTAAAGCAGAACAGTAAAATACTGGCGGGCATATTGATAGCTGCAGTAGTTTTGATCGGTGGAATCTTGTTTTTCCAGATCAACACCCAAAACCAAAACGAAAAAGCGCAGAAGGAAATGTTCCAAGCTGTGTATTTCTACGAGCAAGACAGTGTTCAACTTGCCTTGAATGGCGACGGGATTAATGCTGGTTTACTTAATATTGTAGAGGATTATCCAAGAACAGATGCTGCAAACCTTGCACATTTCTACATCGGGTCTATCTATCTTTCTGAGAGAAATTACGAACAAGCGATCACTGAATTAGAGCAGTTCTCTGCTGATGATTTCTTGGTACAGGCAAAAGCTTATTCACTTATCGGTGATGCAAACATGGAGCTTGGCAATACTGATAAGGCAATTGCTAATTACAAAAAAGCGGCTGAATACGATGAAAACAAGTATTTCACTCCTAAGTATTTGTCCAAGCTTGCTATCGCATACGAAGCTGCAGGTAACATTCCTGACGCAATTGCTGCTTATGGTGAGATCGAAGACAAGTATTTCGAGTCTTTCGAATTTGCTGCGGCACGAAAACATAAAGCTCGCTTAGAAGGTCTTGCCTCTAAGTAATGCTTTTGCTATAGCATACTAGAAGAGTAAGGCCCTGTGGTCTTACTCTTTTTTTGTTTACAATACTTTATAAAGAACCTATCAATGGCAACTTCTCTTAAAAGCCTTAGTGCGCACTCATCCAAAAACGTTCAGGACATCAGCGATAAAACATTTGGAATCATCGTATCCGAATGGAATGAAGTCGTGACAGAAGCACTCTATTCTGGTGCTTACCAGACTCTTATCGAAAATGGAGCAAAGAAAGAAAATATCATTCGAAAGAATGTCCCTGGTTCATTTGAGCTAACCCTTGCTGCTCAATGGCTGGCTCAGGAAGAAAACATTGATGCTATAATCTGTCTTGGATGTGTGATCCAAGGCGAGACTAAGCACTTTGATTTCATCTGTGATGCGGTTGCTCATGGCATCACCAATGTGGCCTTGAAATATAATAAACCAGTGATTTTTGGAGTATTAACCCCAAATACTCAGCAGCAAGCCATGGATCGTGCTGGAGGAAAGCATGGTAACAAAGGCGACGAAGCGGCTATCACCGCTGTTAAAATGCTTGGATTCTAAGACAAAAACCTATTAACCTTTTAAGCATAGACCCTATGAAAATCATGAAATTTGGTGGCACCTCTGTGGGCCGTCCAGAACGCATGCACCAGGTAAAAGACCTGATCACCCGAGGTGATGAATCAAAAAT
This sequence comes from uncultured Algoriphagus sp., assembly GCF_963974835.1. Lineage (GTDB taxonomy): Bacteria > Bacteroidota > Bacteroidia > Cytophagales > Cyclobacteriaceae > Algoriphagus. The sequence goes on from NZ_CAXBET010000001.1 coordinate 347,208, forward strand.
CGTAGTTCTTTCTGCTCTTTCCGGCACAACCAATTCGTTGGTAAGCATAGGAGAGGCTTTGGCTTCAGCTGATAAAGTGCTGGCTAAATCAAGGATAGATGAGCTCCATGCACATTACAATGACTTTTATCCAAAACTGGTAAAAACTGAAGTAGCAAGAGAAAAAGCTCAGGAAATCATCAAAGAGCACTTTGAGTTTCTGAATATTCTTTTGAGAATCTCTTTTAATGAGGCTATCAATCGCGACATTCTAGCCCAAGGAGAATTACTTTCTACAAAGCTTTTTCATACGCTTTTGGAAGAATTGGAGATTCCTGCAATATTCCTTTCTGCACTTGACTTCATGAGTATTGATGAAAATGCAGAGCCGGAACTTCAAAAAATCTCAGATCGATTGAAGGCAATACTTGCCCAGCATCCAGAAGACACGATCTTCATCACTCAGGGTTTTATATGCAAAAACCACCTGAATGAAGTGGATAACCTGAAGCGTGGCGGATCGGATTACACTGCTTCTTTGGTTGCTGCCGCAATTCAAGCTACTGCCTGCGAGATCTGGACGGATATCGACGGAATGCATAATAACGATCCTAGGATTGTTGATAAAACGCGCCCGATCGCTGAAATGTCCTTCGACGAAGCTGCCGAGCTTGCTTATTTTGGAGCCAAAATTCTTCACCCTGCATCTATCTGGCCTGCGCAGCAATTTAACGTACCGGTGAAATTGCTTAACACAATGCAGCCAGAAGCTCACGGCACGTTGATTAAGGCAGAAGTAGCCTCTGTTGGGGTGAAAGCGATCGCAGCTAAAGACGGGATCACAGCTATCAAAATTAAATCCAGCCGAATGCTTTTGGCTTATGGTTTCCTGAGAAAGGTATTTGAGATTTTTGAAAAATATAAAACTCCAATCGATATGATCACTACATCCGAAGTGGCAGTATCGGTAACTATCGACGATTTAAGTCACTTGCAGCATATTTTAGAAGAACTGGGTACATTCTGTAGCGTGGAGGTTGATAGAGACCAGACCATTATCTGTATTGTCGGAAATATGGTTTCAGAAAGCAAAGGTGCTATCCAATCCGTGATTGATTCGCTTATAGAATATCCTGTTAGAATGGTATCCTTTGGTGGAAGCCGCCATAACGTTTCAGTTTTGGTAGACTCCAAATTCAAAAAAGAAGCACTTCAAAGTCTCAATCAAGACTTATTTACTTGGTAAAAATGATAGCCGGCCTAGCGCCGGCTATTTTATTTAGACTGATTCTTATTACTTTTGGGTGATGTCAGCGGAAAACGATAAACCAGGCTTTCTTCAGCGCCTTCAATCCAAATGGAAATTGGATAGCCTTCTTCAGGTCGTTTTAGTTTTGGTTGTTTTTGCCTGCACCGGATTCACCATACTTTTTATCAAGAATCCAATTCTTGACTTCTTCGGAGTAGAAAAAGGAGGTTTAGTCAACACCCTTTTATATCTCTTATTAGTACTTCCTCTTTATCAGATATTTCTACTGATTTATGGCTTTATTTTCGGCCAGTTTAAATTCTTCTGGGAAAAAGAGAAGCAAATTTTCAGAAGAATAGGTGAATTATTTTCTAAGCGGAAATAACTTTTTTTCAGCAGAGCTCGCGGAGATTTTCGTATAGATTCAATTGTGTTGCTACATTGTCAATGAGAATCAGCGGGATAGTTAAATAATAAAACCATATTCTTAGACTGTGAAGGAGTGTAATAGGTAATCATTATAAATACCATGGAAAAATTAGCAAACGTACACCCGGGAGAAGTTTTGATTTTGGAGTTTTTGGAGCCGTTAAATATTACTGCTTATCGATTATCTAAAGACCTAAACATCCCTCAAACCAGAATTTCAGAGATTATAAAAGGCAATCGCCGGATCACTGCAGATACAGCTCTCAGACTGAGTAAATATTTTGGAAATTCAGCTAAATTCTGGCTTGGCCTACAAAACGACTATGATATCGAAGAAGAAGGTTTGCAAAAAGAAAAAGACCTCAATAAAATAAAGCACTTCGAAGAAAAGGATGTCGCGTAGTTTGCAGATCAAGAAATCCTGCTCCAGTTTACAGCCGTTTTCTTCTGTTGCTTAATCTGTCGGAGAATCGGAGCATTTTCCGGCTGAAGTAATTCTGGGTCATTAACTAATAGCTGCTGGGCTGCATCCCTCGCCGAAGTCAAAATTGGAGCATCTTTACTTAGATCAGCAATCAACAAATCAGTAATTCCACTTTGCTGGGTTCCCATCAAATCCCCGGGACCACGCAACCGCAAATCCACATCAGCAATCTCAAACCCATCATTGGTACGAACCATTGTTTCCAATCGCACCCGGGAATCCTTAGAAAGCTCATACTTGCTCATCAGGATGCAATAACTCTGCTCAGCACCTCTTCCCACTCTTCCGCGCAACTGATGCAACTGAGATAGCCCAAAACGCTCTGCATTCTCAATGATCATCACCGAAGCATTGGGCACATTCACTCCCACCTCAATTACCGTAGTCGCCACCATGATCTTGGTTTCACCTTTCACGAATCGTTGCATCTCGTATTCTTTCGCATCAGCCTTCATACTTCCGTTCACGATGCTAATTGGATAATTAGGGAATGCACGGGAGATACTTTCAAAGCCATCCATGACATTTTTCAAATCCATCTTTTCGGACTCTTCGATCAGCGGGTAAACAATATAAACTTGCCTTCCTTTTTTGATTTCTTCATTAATAAAACCGAAAACCTTCAAGCGATCCTTATCATAGCGATGCACTGTCTGAATCGGCTTTCTTCCCGCCGGCATCTCATCGATCACGGACACATCCAAATCCCCGTAAAGAGTCATCGCCAGCGTCCTTGGAATTGGGGTCGCCGTCATGACCAATACGTGAGGAATAAACTCTTCATTTTTAGCCCAAAGCTTAGCTCGTTGCGCTACACCAAAACGATGCTGCTCGTCGACTATTGCCAATGCTAGATTTTGGAATTGAACCACATCTTCTAAAAGTGCATGCGTTCCAATCAGAATTTTGAGTTCACCGGAAAGCAGGTCCTCGTGAATGATTTTTCGGGCAGATTTCTTGGTTGAGCCCGTGAGCAAAGCAATTTTTAGCCCCATCATATCAGCGAATTCCTTCAAACCGGCATAATGCTGTGTCGCCAGAATCTCCGTGGGAGCCATCAAGCAAGCCTGCGCCCCAGAACTGATCGCAATCAATGCGCAAATAAACGCAACCATCGTTTTACCACTTCCCACATCTCCTTGGATCAGGCGATTCATCTGTTTACCCGATTTCATGTCACCGTAAGACTCACGAATTACTCTTTTCTGCGCATTGGTGAGCTCGAAAGGAATGTGATTGGTATAAAACTCCGTGAGCAACTCTGTGTTGTTCAGTATCTGTCCGCGAAACTTCTCAGTCCTGGCTACTTTCAGCATTAATAGACGAAGTTGCAAATAGAAAAACTCCTCGAATTTCAAACGCTTTCTAGCTCGTTGTAGTAGGTTTGGCTCAGTAGGAAAGTGAATCTGACGAATAGCCTCCTTCTTCCCAATAAGTTGATATTGCTGCAAAATCTCCCCAGAAATCGCCTCCTGAATATGTGGAAAGCAAACCTGAACCAACTGCTCCATGATTTTGGAAATCCCTTTGGAATCCAAAAATCTGGCTCTCAGCTTTTCCGTAGTAGAATAAACGGGCTGGAAATTATTTCTCTTTTCGTTAGCTGAGGTAAGCGGCTCCATCTCGGGATGTGCTATACTCCACTTTCTTCCGAACTGGGCAGGTTTTCCCAGAAAAACATAGGCTGCGCCTGGCACAATATTCTTTTGAACCCATGCAATTCCTTTGAACCAGGTCATTTCCATTTCCCCAGTTTCATCCGCCACATGAGCCACGAGTCGCTTTTTATTGCCCATTCCTACGAGCTCAAAGTTTCGGATTTTGGCGATCACCTGCACAGATTCCATCTCTGAATGCAGCTCCCGGATCTTGAAAAACTTTGTTCTGTCCTCGTACCGAAACGGATAATGCTGCAGCAATTCCCCGAAGGTGAAAATATTCAACTCCTTGTTGATCAGAGCGGCACGCTGCGGGCCAACTCCTTTGAGAAACTCTATCTTGGTGTCAAAAAATCCGGACAAGGAAAATTGATTTTTGGATTAGGACAAATTAAACCCACTCTGCCCAATTGCCAATAAAAAATGACCAGAATTGTCAGAATACAATTTTAGAATTGTGTGACAGACTTCCAGATTTTCTCTAATTCAGACTTATTTTCCTGAAGACTTTTCAATAAAAGCATTTGGTTTTTTGCCCGATGGAAATTCTGTTCAGGATATTCCACTTTATAATACACATTACCTTGGAGGTGATCAGTAAAAAAGCGAAGGCCCATAATGCATATCATTACTTCCCCAGCCAAAAGCAAGGATTTAGCTTCCTCTTCTGTAGCCAAGGATTTGACACCTTCCCAGTAGCCTTTAAGTAACTGCTCGAAAACAGGGATTTCAAGTTTAATCTCATCCCAATTCCGACTGGTCTCCGATACAGAACATGCAACTGTTCGTACCAAATCCCCAAAATCATACATCAGGTATCCACTCATCAAGGTATCCAGATCGACTACAGCTTCCACTTTTTGAAGATCATGGGAAAATATTAGATTGTTGATTTTTGTATCGTTGTGGGTTAATCGGTCTGGAAGAATAGCCTGAAATTTCAGATAAGCCGAAATCAATTCCTTTTGACTCAAGTAAAAATCCAATACCCGCTGATCTTCTTCTGAAAAAGATTTTATTCCTGCAGCAACTTCCTGCAGTTTTGCGAAGCGCAGATCCAAGCGATGGAAGTTTGGGATGCATTCCTGCAACTGGCTGGTATCTATGTCTTTTCCCCATTCCGCAAATACTCCATAAGCCTTTGCCGCCAAGTAGGCTTGGTCTAGCCCAGAAATTTCTTGGATAGTCTGCCCTGAGACGAATTCAAATAGGCGGAAAAGATGGCCGTGCACCGTCGTGATTAACTTATTATTTGAGTTTAGGATGGGTAGAGGCAATTGAAATGGCAGAAAAGTGACATTGCCTTGCGATTTTACCAAACGCTGATTATGGGATATCCGCTCAGGATATTGGAACACTCCGTTGTTGAATTCCTGCAAAATGAATCTCGCATCTCCGGACTCAATCAAATAAGTACCATGAATCAACCCTGCACCAAATGCCTGAAATTCAAAATTCTCAAAAGAGGTAAAAGTATAATTGGCCAGAATGCCAGCAATGTCTTCCTTAATCATGGCCCAAAGCTATAGCATGACATTCAGATCCGAATTATTAGAAACAAAAAAAACCGATCATTATATGAGTTTTTGTTCCAATTGGCAATCGTTGGCAATTTTGACATAAATTTAACATGCAAGTGATGCTGGAATCCAATAGAATGTCAAATAGACATCAGGTTCTGAGTATTCATTAAAATGACAAAAATTTCTATTACCAAAATGTGTGGGTTTTATATTTAAATCAGTCCATCGCATATAAAGAATGTACTATCACATACATTTTATTTTAAAATTTACGAAATACGGCAAAATCTCAGTAAACTTCTGAATTAGATTTTTCCCATTTGACAAAATATAAATACATTAGTAAAATTTATTATTTAAGTAGAAGGTATTTTATAAAAAAAATTAAGGAATTCATTAATCTCATCCACTATGAATGTAACCTCCATTGACTGGGCGATCATTGCCGCATTCTTTGTTATTTCCCTTTTAATAGGACTATATACTTCAAAACAAGCGGGATCTTCTGCCAAAGAATTTTTTCTTTCGGGCAGAAATATGCCTTGGTGGTTATTGGGAGTTTCCATGGTGGCTACGACATTTTCTGCAGACACACCAAACTTAGTGACTGATATTGTTCGAAAAAACGGTGTTGCAGGTAACTGGGCATGGTGGGCATTCTTGCTGACTGGTATGCTGACTGTATTCGTTTATGCCAAACTGTGGAGAAGATCCGAGGTTACTACCGATTTGGAATTCTATGAATTGCGATATTCGGGAAAGGGAGCTGCTTTTTTAAGAGCTTTCCGGGCAATCTATCTAGGGGTTTTCTTCAATGTGGTAATTATGGCAACTGTTTCTCTTGCCGCTATTAAAATCGGTGGGGTAATGCTTGGATTGACACCTATTCAGACATTACTTATAGCTTCTATAGTTACTGTAGTTTATAGTTCTCTTGGTGGTCTAAAAGGTGTTCTACTTACTGATTTTTTCCAGTTTTTTATCGCGATGATTGGATCTTTTGGCGCAGCATACTACATATTGGATCTGCCTCAAATCGGATCTTTGGATAATTTGTTGACTCACGAGAATGTGGCAGGAAAACTTGATTTCCTTCCTGATTTCTCTAACCCTAATGCATACATACCGCTTTTCTTGATGCCAATAGCAATCCAGTGGTGGGCGACTTGGTACCCAGGAGCTGAGCCTGGAGGAGGAGGATACATCGCACAGCGAATGCTTTCTGCCAAAGATGAGAAGAATGCCATCGGAGCTACATTATTCTTCAACATTGCTCATTATGCGATGCGCCCTTGGCCATGGATTCTGATTGCACTTGCTTCCTTGATTATTTTCCCGAATATCTCTGATCTTCAAACTGCTTTCCCAAATATCCCAGTTGACAAACTGGGAGACGATTTGGCGTATTCGGCTATGTTGACATTTCTTCCTACGGGACTGATCGGAATAGTATTAGCTTCTTTGATTGCGGCAGTTATGTCCACCCTTTCGACGCATCTGAACTGGGGATCTTCATATATAGTAAATGATTTTTATCTACGATTTATGAAGCCTGAGGCTTCAGATAAGGAATTGGTAGCAGTGGGAAGAATATCCACGGTATTATTAATGGTACTTTCCGCTGTGTTGGCATTGGCACTTTCGAGTGCACTTGATGCATTTAACATTCTACTTCAGATTGGAGCAGGAACAGGTCTGATTTTTATCCTTAGATGGTTCTGGTGGAGAATTAACGCTTACACTGAGATCTCTGCCATGGCGATTTCATTTGTGGTGGCTATATTCTTTGAAGTGATCAATCCAAAAGTAAACTGGATTATGATCCCTGAAAATCAGGCATATTTGAAATTAATTTACAGTGTAAGCATCACAACAATCGGCTGGCTGATAGTGACGTTTGTAACAGCTCCTGAAAAGGACGAAGTGCTACTTTCCTTTTATAGAAAAGTTAAACCTGCTTCTTTTGGTTGGAAAAAGGTACTAGATAGGTATCCGGGCGAAAAGCAAGTGATTGGTCAATTGCCAAAAGAAATTGGGCTAATGATGATTGGCTCAGTGATGGTATACGCAGCCTTGTTCTCTACAGGATTTTTTATCTACGGAAACATGCTAGCAGGATTTATCGCAGGAGCAATAGCTGTAGTAGGAGGAATCATCATTTTCAGTTCCTGGAAAAAGCTCAGTTAATCAACAAATTTCACTGAATTCATCAAGTGGGCCATGTCCTCCTTGATGAATTCAATAACTGGAGCAAGAGAATCATTTTTCATAGCTGTATTAAAATATAGAGCCCCTCTCAGGAAGTTTTTAGTGGAATCTGTCACAAAAAACTGAAATTGAGTAGGTACTTCTCCAGTGAGTTCTGCTACCACTCCTGTATACCCTTCGGGTGTGAGGAGAACAGCTTCTTCTATTCCATAAGCTTTGACCTGATGCTGGGAAGTAAGTCGGAAGGCATCATTGGATAATTGTCTAAAATTAACCTTGTCGCCATCTATCTCCTTGTAGGTTAAATGGACTTTGGCACCGAAGTCTGAATAATTCAAATTAATCCATTCTTCCTCAGCAACATTGAAAGAATCTGCCTCCACTTTAGAATAGGAAGAATAATCTATCTGATAGCTATAGCCCTCAGAAAGTCTCTCAAATGAATGTTCTGGTAAATCAATCCTATTAAAGCCAGCCGGTTTTGGCAAATAGGTCTCTTCACACCCTATTAGACCTACTAGCAAGAAACCGAGCCAAAGATTTTTCCTCATGCTTTAAAATTAGACAAACTGTTTGATTTGGGTGGAGAATAAATGAAATTTAACCAAATAACCAATCTCTATTCAAATGGAAAAAGCACGACAATTCCTTTTTGGCAGTATGATACTTGCCATTTTTATGATGGTTGCTACAGCAACTACAGCGCAAACAACAAAAGAAGAGTTCATGAGCAAATGGATGAACAGCAAACAATTCACTTTGGATGTTCTGGACAAAATGCCTGACTCTGGTATGGACTACAAAACTGATCCAGAAGCAATGTCATTCAAAGAGCAAATTCATCACATCGCAAATTCAATCGTTGGGCTATCTCAGGGATATTTGAAAGGTGGTGAGCCAGGATTTAGTATTGATCTGGCTACTGCATCTAAAGCGGATCTGGCCACTTATGTAGCTCAATGTTATGATTATGGAACTGCAACTATGGAAGCTATGTCTGACGCTGATGCAGGGGAAACTATAGAAGTGTTTGGAAACAACGTAAGTAGACGCCAAATAATGGCTTTGATAATGGATCATTCTACACACCATCGAGGATCTGCTATCGCTTACTTGAGAGCTGAAGGCGTGGAGCCACCAGCATTTGTTGGTTTCTAGGAATTAATGTTAATAACAAAAACGGCAATGATATCTACCATTGCCGTTTTATTTGAAGTAATCACTCTCTTATCCAAGCAACTTTTTCATCCAAACTGTCTCTTTTTCCTTCAGGCCAAGTATCAGTAGCTGGCTTGGCCACATAGAAAAATCCCATGAGTGCATCTTCACCCTCAAGTCCAAAATCTTCTCTGGCTTCTTGCCAAAAAGTAGGTCCACCAGTTCCCCAATAAGCTGCCAAACCATGAGCAGAAGAAGTCAAATACATATTCTGAACAGCCATTGACACTGCTGCAATCTCTTCCATCAGAGGAATTCCTGCTGATCTTTTCAAAATTATTGCGATCATATGGGAAGCCTTTAAAGGTTGCTGCTTAAACTTCTCATATGTAGCTTCCAAAAATGGAGTACCATTCTTCTCCGCTCTGAGCTTGTACATTTCAGCCTGATAATCAGCGAATTTCTTTAACCCTTCACCTGTATATACAATAAATCTCCAAGGTTGAGTCAATTTATGTGTGGGGGCCCAACGAGCATTTTCAAGCATCTCTTCGATAATAGAATCGTCGATAGGGTCATTTTCTTTGAATTGCGCAGCAAACATGGACCTACGTCCACGTATAATTTTATTTACTTCTTCGACGTTGAAATCGGGCTTTTGCATGTATTACTTCTTAAAATGAATGTTCGTATTTCTAATTGCAAAGAAAAGAAAATGGTTCTGGCTATAGAATATTTCTTTTGGTTAAAGCTTATTCCAGCTTTCCTTTTAAAAATTGATTTCTCAATTCCGGATTAAACTTCTCAATGGCATATCTTAATGCAGTGCGAGGCATGATTTGATAGTGTCTTCTTAAAAAGCTCATCTCAACCTCAAAGTCTCTATTACCTATCTCACGAAGCATCCATCCAACAGCCTTATGGATCAAATCATGTTGATGATGAAGAAGTTTTTCAGCTAATTCCAATGCATCAGTAAAACGATCTCGCTTGATCCAATAATAAGTACTAATCATTGCGACTCTTTGCCTCCAGAGATGATCCGTCCAGGCTAATTCATAGAAAAGTTCTTTGTCTCTATCCAAATAATAGTGTCCCAAAATATGATGGCATGAGCTATCCACCAAATCCCAATTATTAACATAATTAAGATGGGACAAATAGAAATCTACTAACTTCTTTCGATCCGTATCATTTTTTAACTTTTGATACCGATAAACAAGAATGTAAACTGCTGTAAGTCTAACTTCATGATATACATGATGCAATAATTCCTCAATTTCTGAGTAGCTGATATCCTTAAAAACTTCCTTTGCTATTTTGCGCTGCTCGGGCACTTTTACTCCTAAAAACTGGTCTCCCTCCCCATATTCACCGGGTTTACATTTGAAGAATTTAGGAAAAAAAGCTGCTTTTTCGGGGATAGCTTTGTCAGCCAATGCAGCTTTGATTTGTTCTGTTAAAAGACTCATGGTTAAAATAGAAAACTTTACATTTTCTAGAAATCATCCCCATCATCTCCTCCTTCTCTTCGGCTTTCATTTCCCTGACGCTGCTCCTTGAATCCTCCGAATCTATATGTAAAAGCAAGAGTTCCTACCCGCGTTTCTCTCTGAAAAACTCGCTTCTCATCAAATCGTGGATTGTTGGTTGTAATTCTGAAATTACGGGTATTGAAGACATCGCTCACATTAGCGGATATAGTTGCTTTTCCGTTGAATAAATCCTTTCTCAATCCAACATTTAAACTGTATTGAGGTTCAATCTGGCCTTGCGGAAGAACAATTGGACCTCGATAGTTTCCTTGGACTTGTACGTTAAACCAGTTAGGGACAAGCCAATTTGCTAGTAAATTAAGCGTCCAACTGAAATTCTCATTACTGAAATCTTCCTCAATATTTTCAGCATTAATTTTAGAGTAAAATAGATTTCCAGTCAAAGTAGCATCCAGATTTTTAACAATCTGGACTTGGTTGATCAGCTCAAAACCAGTACTGGACCGGGTATCTGCATTTTGGCGACTCTGAATGGCCACATTGTCATCAGTCAGGATCGTAATCCTCGTCTCTACATCGGTGCTAAATCGATGGTATACCGTGGCATTTAGCAAATATTTTTCCCAGCCTTTCATATAGCCAACTTCATAGCTATCGGTAAATTCCGGCTGTAAATATGGATTTCCTATGCTGAAATTGTATTGGTCACGAACTCTGTATATTGGGGCAAGATCCCAAATACTTGGTCTTGAGATTCTACGAGTGTAATTCAATGTCAACTCATTTTCGTCTGCAATTGTATAGCTTAAAAAAGCACTTGGAAAAACATTGAAGTAGTCATTTGGAATGCTTTCATTATTCCTTACCGTTTTTCCAAGAGTCTCTGTGTATTCCCCCCTTAGACCTAATTGGTAACCAAACTTTCCTTTGGTATTTCTGTAGGTGAAATATGCAGCATATACATGCTCATCAAAATCAAACGTATCTGACAGAGAATCCACCACTACCGGTTCAAAATCGCTAAACTCATCACCTTGTGCAAATTCCTGACTCCATTGCCAATTTCCAACGGTTGCTTTAAATCCCGTCTCAATAGATGCTCCATTAGTAAAAGGCTTCTCGTAATCCAATTGCGCTACATATAGGTTGCTGGTCCTTGGCCTTTCATTAGTTTGAGTCAGTCGCTTAGTAGGATCTGAATTTCCATCGGCATTGAAAAATTGCTGATTATAAAATTCAGTCTGCTCTCTGTTGTCATAAGAGTATGAAAGAGAGGAATAAAGCTTTTGGCCCAGTGAATCAATATTCCACGTATAGTTGATCCCACCTTCGTAATTTCCACTAGTACTTAATTCATCATTAATGCGCACAAAACTGGAATCCAGCGAACCACTTTCACTCAGATTGCGCTGGGTTATGTTTGCATATTCTACCTCATCGTCGAAATTCCCCTGGAAATAAATTCCCAACATCCCTCTATCTGAAACATTATAATCAACTCCAGTTCTGATCAAATGAGTTTTTTCTACTTCGTAGCCATCCTGAACTTGTTCCAATCTCGGAGAAAATCCTTCTAAATAGTTATTCCGACTTCCTTCTCCATTTTCACGCTGGCGTCTATCCTGCCAATTATAGGATGCATAGAAATTTGCTTTTTCAGTTCCGTAATTCAGATTTATTCCGGCTTGATATTTCTCCCTGGTCCCAATCGAAGCATTCACCTGCCCATTAAACCCAGTTTTTTCATTCTTTTTAAGAACAATATTAATAATTCCGCCCACGCCTGTAGCATCGTACCTTGAAGATGGATTTGTAATCAATTCTACCGATTTGATACTATTTGCTGGAAACTGTGATAGTATACTCTCCGCATCATCTCCTGAAAGATTGGATGGCCTCCCGTTAATGTATATCAGGATATTTCCACTACCTCGCATCGTAATTCCTCCCTCGTCATCAACTTGAATAGATGGCAACGTACCAAGAAGCTGAGAAGCTGTTTGACCCTCTGCTACGATACTGTTTTCTACATTGTAGGTTCTCTTGTCAATATCCGATTCAAACATAGAGGTCACACCTTCAACGACTACTTCGTCCAAATTTTGGGCATCCTCTTCTAGTGTGATTGTTCCTAAGTTGACAGAGTTCTTGTTTGACGGCAAAGTGATTTTCTCATAAAATTCTAAATACCCTATGAAACCTACCCTCAAGATGTAATCACCCGCAGCGGTGGAAAACTCAAAGCTCCCATCAAGCTCACTCATTCCTCCAGTAACTACAGCAGAATCCCTTGGATGAAGCAAGGCGATATTTGCAAACTCAAGTGCAGATTCGCGTTTGCCATCCATTACTTTACCTTTTAATTTGATTTCCTGTGAAAAAGAATCAAATGAGGACATGAAGAAAAAAAATAAAATTGAAATGGGTGAAATTCTATTCATTGTAGTGGATTAAAATGGGTTCTCGTATAATGGCTTTTTATTAGTTTACTCTCAAACAATTAATTATCAAATAATTATAAAATCTTCCTATTTAAGTAAACCTTTAAATCTGACGAAGGTTTTGATTTCAGCCTAAAACTTTTCCTAAGGAAAATTGTCTTGATAATATGGTAATAAGATTTATGGTCGGTGATTTTTAATCCGCAGAGATTTTAAAAGTGTTATTAGGTTGCACTTATATTACCCTTAAAATATTAAATTCATTATATTAAGAGTAATTCGATTGAAAACAGAATGAACTTATTCTTTAAGCATTGTTTTTACCATAATATCGGTCATGCTTATTTATAGGATTGACTCATGAAATAATCATTTGATTAGTAGCAAGGTCACGAGGAATCTTAATTGACTGTAAATTTTACCTATTGTTAGTAAGGAAGTTAGATTGAATTATTAAGTCAATGAAAATTGATTTGAGTTTTTGGAAAAATTGAATGACTTTCATAGGATCGGGCTGGAACACTCAAAAAAGCATTATTCCTCTGAATGAAAGAATGAAAGCCTACAGTGGAAGGAGAGTGGTAACATGTCTAAATGATATATGTCTAATCAAAAACCAACAGTAATAATAGCCGACGATCATCCCATCCTCCTCAAAGGATTACATGATTTTCTCATTGAAATTGGACTTAACATCGTCGCCACAGCTAAGGATGGTAAAAGCGCATTAGACCAAATTACCAAGTTCAAACCTCAAATTGCTATTCTAGATATGGATATGCCCGGCAAATCGGGTTTAGAGGTAGCTTCAGATTGCAAAAAACTTAAAATTGACACAAAAATCATTCTTTTGACACTTCATAAGGAGATATACCTTTTTCACCAAGCAAAAGAATTAAATCTTTCTGGATATATCCTAAAGGAATTTGCCTTGGATGACTTATCGAGGGCCGTATCAGAAGTGTTAGCCGGTGGTAATTTTTTTAGTGAGAAAATTTTTGAGGAAATTAAACAGACTCCCCTCACTCCTTCAGAAGTAAAAATCCTACGGTTAATAGCGGATGGACTTACTACTAGAGATATTGCAGAAAAACTTTTTATCTCAGAGCGTACTGTAGACAAGCATCGGAGTAATATGATTACGAAGCTAAGTCTAGAGAAAAAACATAACTCGCTGCTAATCTGGGCTCAAAAGAATCGCGATATCATAGATTAACAACACATTTTTATCTGTTAAATTGAAATATACGTGTTTATACGTATTGAATCAGTTATTGATTTTAAGTAGGTTTGGTTAAATATTTTAGCTCACACCAACTTTTTATAACATGAAAATCTCAAGCTACCAAGGTAATTTTAAAGTAATCCAGACCATAAAAAACCGTGACGAGCTGCTTGTCTTGGGTTCTTGGAAGGATTTAGTGAGAATGTTCGACAGCAGTAGAACTTTTTTAGTAAATAAAAGTGAATCGCTTTTTGGGATTTACCTCTGCAAACAAGAATGCGCAGAATTTGTCAACAGAATAATCAAGGATATTGATTATCATGAATGGGAAGATTTCAAAGTAGATAAAACCGTTTATCAAAGTCTATTTCAGGCATAAGGGTGATTTTTTTTCAGCAATAAACTTCTAAGGCTGCGCGGATCATACGATCAACGGTTTTTTCAGCTTCTTTATCAAACTCTCCACTTGGACGATTAGCCACTATTGCATTGAGACTCAGCATCCGGTGATTCAATAATTGTCCCATGGCATAATAACCTGCTGTTTCCATTTCAAAGTTGGTCATCTTCAAATCATCAACTTTTAACTCTGACAATCGCTCAATCATATTATCCATTTTCGGCTTTATCCTAATTTCTCTCCCTTGAGGAGCATAGAAGCCTGGTGCAGTGAGTGTAACTCCCCGATGAAAATCTGCAGATAATTTTAGTAAAAGCTCCGGAGAAGCAGATGCCTGATACGGTAAAAAAGTAAGTCCCAAGGTTTCCTTGACTAACTCAGACCATTCTTGGTTTCCTTCTAGCTTAGGATAAAACTGCATTAAGGTATCAACGCCAACAGCAATCTCGGAAGCCAATAAACTACCCACCGGAAGATCTACCTGCATGCTACCTGAGGTTCCTAATCGAATTATTTCCAAACTCTCTTCTTTAGGCTTGACAGTATGGGTTTTGAGATCCACGTTGACCAAGGAATCCAGTTCAGTCATCAAAATCTCCACGTTATCAGTACCCATGCCAGTAGACATCACGGTAATTCGTTTCCCTTTGATTCTGCCTGTATGCGTCACAAATTCCCGCTTGCTACCTTTGAAATCAATCTGATCAAAATATTTGGATACCAAAGGCACTCGATCAGGGTCCCCCACAGTAAAAACAAGTGAAGCCAGATTTTCTGGCTTCAAATGCAAATGATAAATGCTTCCATCAGCATTTAATATCAATTCGGATTCTGGAATTTGTCTGCTCACACTACAAGTTAAGCATTTGATTTTTCTTTGCCTTTACGGACAAGGCCTTTATAGGGATTATACCCATTCGTGTTTTTCTGATAATACCCAGTTCCGTCGTAAGCACGTTTTTCAGGATTCTCCTTGCACTCAATAGAGCAAGTTCCTTCCATTTCCCAACCACATTTTTCGCACATTGGAACGTGCACATTACAAGTCTGATTGGCGCAGTTAACCATACGGTCTGAAGGCGTCCCACAAACGTGGCATTTAGAAACCATCTTTGGATTCACGGTATTCACATCCACAGCTATTCTATTGTCAAACACATAGCATTTCCCCTCAAAATCTTCTCCTCCAGCTTCCATACCATACTTGATGATTCCACCGTGTAGCTGGTAAACATCTTCAAAACCTTGCTCCAATAGAAATGCAGAGGCTTTCTCACATTTAATCCCTCCAGTGCAATATGTCAACACCTTCTTATTCTTCAGGTGCTCAAGCTCTTTTACTTTTTCAGGAAAATCACGGAAGTTGTCAATATCAAGTGTCAAGGCATTTTTGAACCGTCCTAGTTCGTGCTCATAATTGGAGCGAACATCCAAGATCACCACATCTTCCTGATCTTTCAATTTCTTGAATTCCTCTGGGTCAAGATGCTTTCCTGTTCTCACATTAGGATCGAGATGTCTTAGTGCACTGTGGACAATCTCAGGCTTATAGCGCACATGAATTTTAGTAAATGCATGCTTATCATGCGAGTCTATTTTGAACTCAGTTTTTGCGAAACGCGGATCTGCATGGATATAAGCCATGTATTTCTCACAGTCTTCTTCCAAACCAGAAACTGTACCGTTCAACCCTTCATCAGAGATAATGATGCGGCCACGGATGTTATTTTCAATACAAAATAGATGATGCTGCTCGCGGTATTCTTCAGGATTTTCAATCTTTGCGTAGAAGTAATAAAGGAGGATTTGATAATTGGTATTTTCCATAACTAATGCCCTGTTGCGGCAGGGTGTTTAAGGATTTATGATTTTGGAATGTTTATTTACGATTTCAAATTTGAAATTTCAGATCTCAAATTTATTTAATTTTTGCGGCAGGATTACCAAATACAGTTTCGTTTGCTCCCACTGTTGCGATTACCACAGATCCAGCTCCTACGCGGGCATTTTTACCAATGGTGACTCCTGAAACGATTGTAGCTCCGGAGCCAATAAAAGCACCTTCTTCAATGATCACATCTGAGTTGATCACAGATCCAGCACCGATTTGTACAAAGTCTCCCAACTTAGCTTTGTGCTCAATAACAGCAGCAGAATTGATAATACAGTGGCTTCCAATCTCAACTCCCGCACCGATATTTACATTGGCATTGATAAAATTGCCATGGCCAATGATGGCATCTGTAGAAATATAAGAACGCTGATGAATCGCATTCACCGGCTGAACTTTACGGCGCTCATTCAATAACTCCACTAAGAATTTACGGTATTTTGGATTTTCTTCAGCCACGAAAGCCTCAGTCTTCTGACCGATTAACTTCAAGAAACCATCATCCTCAGGATTTCCAAGTACTGAAACCGTATTAATCTCTGTCCCGTGGATTTTTTCATCCTCATCTAAGAATCCGTAAACAACTACATTGTTACTGTTGAAAATCTCAAGTGCTGGATGTGCGATGCCTTTGGCACCAAAAATAATAACTGGTTTTTCCATAGTTTTCTGCAATTCAGGCTGCAAAAATACAGGAATTCACTGGCTTACCCAAAAATCATTTGGATTCTGATTTGATCAGCGCTTGGGCTATTTTACACTGAAGACATTTCTTGGGCTGGCAGGAATTCTTGTAAAGTCCAATCATACCCTGGGAATCAAATGCATTTCCTGCTGGCCAACCATAGGACTGGAATTTTGAGATGATATGATTTTTCTCCGGTGAAATCTCCTGCAAAAGATCAAAGCATCGCTCTTGCCAGTCTGACTCTTCAAAATACCGTCCGTAGGCAAACCAAAGCGGAACCACATAATTGATGACCAAAAGCTCCAATACAGTACTGGAAATCCCCGCACTGGTCTGTCTCTCTGAAGGTTTCCCGAAACTATAATGATACTGCCAATATTCGCTGGACTTCACTTTTAGCAATCTTTTAAATCCTGCGAAATCATGAGAATCCTGCATCACAGCCTGAAGTAAATTTGGAGCTTTGGATAAAATCGCCGCTAACTGTGCAATTCTAAGCGTTGGAAAATTACTTGGTCTTACACCCATAAACGTCCAATGCTGACGCTTCATTGTAGAATCCCAACCATATTTTTTACGATAAAAATCATATTCACGAATCAGGTATTGCACATACGGTTCTTCCGATTCTAAGGGGAGTAAGCCAGATTGGCCTAATAGTATAGCCTCCAAAACAGGTAATTGATCTCGATGCTTTTGGAGAATTTTATAAGGAACCAACCGAGCTAATTCGCTCATAGCCCACTTATTTTTTTTAAAGCCAAAGCAGGAGAAAAGCCATCTATAAGCTGTTTCTTCCCAATTGTCGGTCGTAGATTTGAGAATTTGTAGTATCAAAGTAGATTTTTCCTGAAGCCTTTCTACCAAAGCTTTTTCCAGTGTGGAAAATCTGACTATTTCTGGAGCATCTTTCAACCCATGCGCACAAGGCAAGTCCGACTTGTAATCAAGCATACGCTCATAATTCCTCCAGATATCCAAATAAATCAGCCCCTTCAACTCTAAGGTTGGCATTGCAGTCCCGTCATTTCTGAGCACTTCTAGATCATCCTCCCAGACTACATGTAGCACAACGGAATTATAAGCTGGATTACCGCCATGAGCATGTTGTTTCCATTCGCTCGCTAATCTATGCACCTCAACATGTCCGTGAAGTGTTATTCCTCCAATGACCACAACCGAATCATGGAAGTCAGGACCTTCTCCTTGATTATGGAATCCTACTTGGATAATTTTTAATTCTTCACCTGAAGTAATGTGAAGCTTCGCCTTTTCGAAATATTGGTATTTCCAGACTAGCTGTAAAAAGTCTTCTTTAAAAGTCATAAAAGTATAGGTTAAAAGTCAAGTGAATCTAACCAAAAACTAAAAAATAAAAAAGTCAGGAAGCCCTGACTTTCAAATTATTAGATAATGAAATATCTACTTAAAGATACTTCTCAAGTAAAGTCTCCATTTCCTGTTGCAACTGTATAGCTTCCAGTCTCGCTGCTTTTCCGAAGTCTTTTTCTCCTGAAGCATAAATTATCCCTCGGCTAGAATTCACCAAAAGCCCACAAGTGGAATTCATGCCATACTTTACGACATCAGCTAAGCTTCCACCTTGAGCTCCAACTCCAGGAACCAAGAAGAAATTATCCGGAACTACTTTCCTTACTTCGCCGATTAACTCACCACGCGTTGCGCCAACCACATACATCAGATTTTCAGGAGTGCCCCATTCTTGACTTTTCTCCAATACAGTTTGATATAAAGGTTTCCCATTTTCGTCTTTGATCAACTGGAAATCCATTGAACCGACGTTGGAAGTAAGTGCAAGTAGAATCACCCACTTGTCCTCAAACTCCAAAAAAGGTGTCACACTATCCGCTCCCATATAAGGTGCAACTGTCACCGAATCAAAGTCCATTTTCTCAAAAAATGCTTTGGCATAAAGCTTAGACGTATTTCCAATATCTCCACGTTTTGCATCTGCGATGGTGAAAATCTCCTGCGGAATAAGTTCGTTAACTTTTTCAAGGGTCTCCCAACCCTTTGGACCCAAAGCCTCGAAGAAAGCGATATTCGGTTTGTAAGCCACTGCATAATCCGCCGTTTCTTCAATAATCTCCTTGCAAAAGCTAAAAATCGGATCAGGCTCAGATTTCAAATGTGTAGGAATCTTAGCCAGATCTGCATCAAGTCCAACACATAAAAAAGATGATTTCTTCTGGATTTGGGCGAAAAGCTCTGCTCTGGTCATGGAATATAGGATTTTGGCAAAGGTAAGAAAAGAGGATTAGCTATTTTTGAAAAAACCTGATTTATGAGAACTGTACTGCTATTGCTCTCCATTTTTGTGGTAATAAACAACTCTCACAGCCAAAATTTAGCGGGGCATTGGCGCTGGATTAATAAAGCTGAAGATAGAAGTTTTGAAATCTACTTAGCCAAACCAAAGGAAGGCGATTCAGTCTATGATTTCGTCGGTGAGCACTGTGGTTCTTTTTACAATGGAGGAAGAGTAGATTGTACTGAAGAGATTTCGATCTATCTTAAAAAAGAAGAGGTTAATATATTCACAGGGAAGATAAAAAGCTCCTATTCTGACGAAATCTCAGAAATTCGCTTAGTCTATTTGCCAGAAAAGAAACAAATCAATTGGCAGGTAATAAAAGGCCAGGGACAATTTTATTTCCCCCACGAAGCCATTTTGATTATTGAGGGAAAAGAATAAAAGGAGATTCAAAAGCCTTCCTTTATTTTTATCATAAATCCAACAAGACCTATAGCAAGCGTATTTTCTCCCAATGGAAATTCATCTTTACCTGCATAGATAAAATATCGATGATCGGCTGATATATCTTCTACAGCATTCAGAAACCCTTTTGAGAGCTTTGGACTCAAGGTTCTTTTGATTTCAATAGCGAAAATTTTCCCATTTAAACTCAAAACTAAATCAAGTTCTGCTCCCCCCGAGGTGCGATAAAATCCATAATCAGCTCCTTTCGGCAAAACTGAAATAATATTCTCAATGATGAATCCTTCCCAACTTCCTCCAACCACTGGGTGCCCCAGCAGGTCGTCAATTTTGGTCAGGTTCAATAACGCATGCGTTATTCCAGAATCCCTGATGTAGATTTTGGGAGACTTTACCAGTCGCTTGCCCACATTCACCAGCCAAGGTCTGACAGAACGAATCAGCAAAAGATCTTCAAGCATTTCTACATAGCTTTTAATCGTGGGTGAAGTCAGATCCAGACTTGCTCCAAGTTTGGAAAAATTGATGAGTTGTCCCTGTTGATGAGCCAGCATCGTCCAGAGTCGGCGAAGTCTATTGGCCGGGACAAACTGAGCAATTTGCGGAATGTCTCTTTCCAGATAGGTAGTGATGAAATTTCCTCTCCAGGTCAAACTGGATCTATCCGAGCTCGCCAGAAAACTATCCGGAAAACCTCCACGCAGCCATAGTTTTTCCACATTACCATCCGAAAAATCTGCTTCCAACACATTAAAACCTGGAAGTTCTTCATAAGCAATTCTTCCTGCCAGTGATTCGGACGATTGCCGAATCAGATCCAAAGAAGCGGAACCCAAAATCAGAAATTGACAAGATCGAAAGCCCTTCTTTCTTCTTCGATCAATCACACCGCGTAAAAGTGGAAACAGGTCAGGCATTCGCTGGATTTCATCTAAAATGATCAATCGTCCTTCATGCAGGTCAAAATATTGCTCTGGTTCTGCGAGCTTGCTACGGTCTGAGGGACTTTCAAGATCTAGATAAATAAACTGAGAGCCGATTCTTTCCACGAGCTCCTGCACCAAAGTAGTTTTACCTACTTGCCGTGGACCAAGAATCGCTATTGCCGGAAAATCAGGCATCAATTCTTGCAATTTAAAAGTCAAACCTCTTACAATCATCCTTGCAAATTTAAAATCAAATTTTAAATTTGCAAGGATGATTTTTTATTATTTAATTGATAACCAATAATTTATCTATTTTTCATCAAAATCAATTGAAATCATAGATCCTGTCAGAGAAACCATCGCTGTGATCAAGAAAAATATCAAACTGAATGCAACTGCAATCGCCTCATCAATGCCTGCATAGGTGTGAGCGTAGACGAAAACCAGTTCGCGTGCACCAACTCCTCCGATTGTCAAAGGCAGCACTGCCACGATGGAAGAAAGCAGAAAAACCAGTTGATAGGCAAGGAAATTCTCGGTTACTCCCAAGCTTTTTAGTATAAACCATGCACATACTAATTGCGCTAGCTGTCCAGCCATGGACCATCCATTTGCCTTCAAAAAAGATGGTAGAAATGCTTTAAACATCAATTTCTGCATGACCCAAAATGCTGGAAAAACCAACAAAGCGGCTATACCAACTAAGATCTCCCAAGGAATTTGCGAGTCAAAAGGCAAAGTCAAGTCCACTGGAAGAATCAAGACTAGCAATAAAAAGATAATAGCTACCAAACCACCCAGGCGATCTAATAGCGATGCTTGCACCAGTGATTTGACAGGAGTTTTATACTGTTTATTGAGTAGATAAATTTTATACCCATCACCGCCAATTCCTCCTGGAAGAAAAAGGTTGTAAAACATCCCAATCAGGTAAAGCTTGATATTGAGCTTTTCCGATATGAATAGGCCAATATTTTTGAAGTAGAGATTTAAGCGAAATGCAGTAAAAAGCTTGCTAAGCACAAAAGTTAAAACCGCAGGAAGCAACCAAAGCCAGTGAATAGTTTTGGTGATTTGCCAAAGCTGATCAGTATCGATTTTGCGAAAAACAAGAAACAACGCAAAGCCTGTCAAAACCAGTTTTAAGGCAGTTGTTAATTTCTTCTTAAGAGAACTCTTTGTTTTCGCCAAAATTCAATTGCTGTATGAAAACCTAGTTGGCTCCGTCTATTTCTTGCTGCGCTGCAACTATCGGATCCAGTACTCCCTGATAAACAGATTTGATGCTATAGGTCGTCTTGTCCTGAGACTCGAAATATGTTCTAACAATGATCTCAGCGATAATTCCCGTGGTGATAAACTGAATACCTCCTAGCACCAAAATAAAACCAAGGATCATAATCGGCCTGCCCCAGATATCCTCTCCCATTATTTTTAGGATGAGTAAGTAAAAATTAATCAACAAGCCAATCAAAAATGCGATGATCCCAATTCCTCCAAACAGGTGAATTGGACGCTGAAAGTACTTTTGAAAAAACAACATCAGAATCAAATCCGACATCACTTTGAAGGTCCGACTTAAGCCATATTTAGACTCGCCATGAATTCGTGGATGATGCTTCACATCCATCTCAGTCATTTTGGCCCCTTGCTGCTTTGCCAAAACAGGAATAAAACGGTGTAACTCTCCATAAAGACCCATCCCCTGAGCAATCTCGGCTTTGTAAACCCTAAGTGTACAACCGTAATCTTTCAAGTAAACTTTGGTTGTATTTCTGATCACCCAGTTGGCGATTTTACTTGGAATTTTGCGAAGCACAAACCCATCTTTTCTATTCGCTCTACGTCCTGCAACCACATCCCATTCTTCATCGATTGCCTTTTGAAGCATCACAGGAATGTCAGTTGGGTCATTTTGCAAATCCCCATCCATGGTGGCAATGTATTCGCCGGTAGCCATGTCTATTCCTGCTGCCAAAGCAGTAGTCTGACCAAAATTTCTATTGAAAACAATCAGCTTGGTTCTGCTGTTAGCATACTTTTTTACCTCAGCTACAGTCCGATCCGTAGAACCGTCTTCAATCAAAATCACTTCATAATCGATTGCTTGAAGAGCAGAATAAGTAGCTTCCAAAAGAGGCTGGATATTATCCTCTTCATTGTAAACAGTGATTACTACAGAAATAAGTGGCTTGGACATGCGATAAGATTTTGTCAAAAATACGGTAAAATACTTCCTAGGACAAAAAAGCTGGGGTTCGCTTTCGGAAGCCAACGAAAATTTGGTGTGACAAAGTTCAATCACATTATCTTTGCAGCATGTCTTTAGTTACCTCTGAAAAATATCAAATCAGCCCTTGGGTAGTCATGATTGCTTTTGCCATTCTGATTGGACCTTTTGCATTAAGCTTTCATATGCATTACCCAGATGAGATGTACTACACAGATGCTGCGGTGAAAATGCTGCAAAATGGAGACTATTTGACAACCTACTTGGGCAGTGGTGAATTACGTTTCAAAAAGCCCATTGGGACCTATTGGACGGTATTGGCTGGCTTCAAACTGTTTGGTGTTACGCCATTTGCATCTCGATTTTTCTTTTTGATCGCAGGTGCGTTGACCATTGGATTTACCTATTGGGCAGCAAAGGTTCTTTTTGAAGACAAAAGAATAGCCGGACTTTCTACCCTAATCATGGCTTCGAATCCCGTTCTGATTTTCAGTGCGACCCGATCTATTCCAGATGTATTGCTAGTAATGACGATGACCGCAAGCGCGGTGGGTTTTGCGGGACTAATTCGCTTTGGTAACGCTACTCCGAAAAAATACCTATGGATTCTTTATGGCAGTTTAGCATTAGCATTTGAGGTAAAAGGCCTTCCTGCTGCCGCTCTAGGTGGAATTGGAATCATTTATCTCCTTTTCAATCCTTGGAAAAAAATCTCATTCAAGACACTTTTCCACATCCCTTCCATTTTAGTCAGCTTGTTTATCGCATTGTTTTGGTTTGCAGCTATGTGGAAAATCCATGGACCAACTTACTTAGATAGCTTCTTGGAAGACCAAGTGGGAACTCGAGTGGCATCACGCTATTTACTCATTATCCAAAATGGCTTTCTGGCACTAGGAATCCTGATTTTGATCTTTCTGCCTTGGGTTTTTTTTGGCCTTTCAAAAGCTAAAAAATCAATTACTACTGCTAGAAAAGAAGATCCTGTTTTCTTCTGGTTTGCGATACTGTGGGGCTTGGCAATTCTCGGAATGGGGGCGATGACGAGTAAATTCTACGAGCGTTATTTACTTCCAGTTGCTCCGGTCTTAGCAATTCTACTGGCATGGATTCTTGTAAAGGCTGACTTCGAAAGCAAAAGAACAGGATTAAAAATCACAAGTTGGTTTTTCCTCATTCTGAATACCATCGTATTCCTTTTTAGCATTTGGCTAAATGCCAATTTAGGAGCTACTGTTTTGATTTGGCTTCAACTAGGACTTGCCTTTGCCATTTTAGGTTATTTAGGAAAGCTCACCACAAAAGGCATCAAACTACCAAAAGCAATAGCTTATGGCTTTCTTCTATTATTCTTTTTGATCTCAACTGGGACTTATCAAATTTCATTGCCAGACCAAGGTCAGCAGGTCAAAGCCTTTGCGGTAAAGGAACAAATTGACCGAACTGCGAAAATTGGTTTTATAGGAAATCTACATACCAGCAGCAAAATTAGAATCGGTTTAGGAACAGATTTCCAAATGATCGATTTGCCGCGCTATGAGTTTAGGGATGAGATAAAAAATTACGACCGATTGATCATTGAGGATAAATACATGGATTCTATCGATGCCTCTGGATTTCAACAAAAAGTAGCATCTATAAATTGGGCATCACGTGCGATTCCTGATTTACTTAAAAATGCTGGAAACTCAGATTTTGAACAAATCTTAGCTGAAAAAGGCCAGAAATATTATTGGCTAGAAAGAACCAAATAATAAGCTTATAAAACTCAATAGGTGTCAGCCTGATAAGGATTGAACTTCTCCAACTTTCTCCAGACCTGAATTTTAGCCGCTCGAAGAGGTTCACCCCTGAATGTAATCGGCAACTCTTCCTCGTAGATCAATTCCTGGAAATCGGCAAATTCTCTAGGGGATTCGTAATTCCAACTCACAAAAATCCCCACTTCATCTTTACCCGCAAATTGCTCCAAGCCTGGCCAAAGATCAAATTGATTTTTTCTAGAACCCATATTTAACATATAGGTTTGTGGATGCTCGGGAAGGTAAAAGGAAAGCTCGGAAGCCATGTGATAGGTCTCTGAAAACACATAAGCACTTTTGATACCCAAACTGTCTTGGATCACTTCCAATCTTTCTGCTAAGGGCTCGTAGCCAGCCATCCTTCTGAAAGCGGATTTCTCCACTTTCTTAATAGCAGGAATACTTTTCAGAAAGGTAATATCCGGAAGCAGAAAAAACAGTGGCAATCCTATGCTTAAACCCACTCCCCAATTACGGATTTTTTGCCACCTCACACTTTGATTGCAAACCCAAGCTGCCGTCAAAATTGCCAAACTGCTATAAGCAAAAACTGGCCAGTTCACCTCTATGGATGTCAGAAAGCTTAAAAACGCAAAGCCGGCCCACGACATGACTGCAGGTAATAATAAATATACCTTTGCCCTTTCTTGGCTTTGAATTGTTTTTCTAAAGGCTCCAAAGAATAGTGGAATAAGAAATATAGAAATCATTGCCAGCTGTCCACCAACATATTCAAAGAATTGCCCAAAAGCCTTCCCAGCATCAAATGGCTTTGATTCGCCTCCACCTCCACCACTGAGTGCAGCCAAATGCTTAAATGTGTCAAAGTTATTTTGCCAGTTCCAGATTAAAGCCGGGATAAAACCCATTAAAGTGATTAACACAAAAAGAATAAAATTCTTGCTTTGAGCCTTCCAGCTTTTAGTATAAATAAGATACAAAAGCAGAAAAGGGAAAATCAGGATCAGGACCATCTTAGCCATCAATCCAAATGCGGCCGCCACACCGGCCCATATCCACCAGGACTTTTTCCCATCCTCCACGCCTCTGTAGGCTAAATAAATACTTAATGCCCAGAAGAAGGTAAGCGAGCTGTCAGTCATATGAAAAGTGGAAGCCAACCACCACATGGGCATAGCCTGAAGTATCATCGCTGACCAGAACCCTACCTGTGGAGAATACAGATATCTACCAAAGAGGAACGTGACCCAAGATATCCCAACACCACATAAAATCGCATTTATACGCACTCCCAGCTCAGTATTTCCTAAAATAGCCGTGCTTATGTAATTGAGTACTGCCACCAGAGGAGGCTTGGAGTAATAGTGCCAAGCCATATTCTCTGACCAGAGCCAGTATTGAGCTTCTTCGGTAAACAGGTCTATCTCTGGACGAAGTGTGAATAAAACCTTGGCGATCACAAGCGAAAGTGAAATAATCCAGAAATAGATAGTATAGCTTGTAGACCTATGCATTGAATTTGGTTTGAATAAAAAAAGGCATCTCCCATTACTGAGAGATGCCGCAAATTTAGTTACGCTAGCTTATTACTGCTTAGCAAGCACTACTTTTTCTTTGTGTTTCTTGATTTGACGTCTTAGTCCTTCGATGGCATCATCAGAAGCAGCCTCAAATGAATCTGACTGGCTTTTGGTGAAAAATTGCTTTCCTGGAACATTCATCTTGATTTCTACAATTTTATTAGAGTTGTTGTCATTTTTGTCAAGCCTCAAAAAAACCTCTCCGTCTATGATTTGATCATAGTAAGTATCCAATTTGTCAGCTTTTTTCTGAATAAAGTCGATCAGTTTTCGATCGGCGTCAAAATGGATGGAGTGCATCTGCAGTTTCATATTGATTTGCATTTAGTAGTGAACAAATAATTTATTTATGCTTTCGGATGTGCCTGTTCGAACACAGCCTTAAGTTTTTCCATGGAATTGTGCGTGTACACCTGAGTAGCAGCGAGATTTGCGTGACCCAGCAAGTCTTTTACAGCATTCAGATCGGCGCCTTTATTAAGAAGGTGAGTAGCAAAAGTATGTCTCAGCACATGAGGACTGCGCTTTGATGTCTGCGCAAAAAGGTCCAGATAATGCCTGACGATGCGAAAAATCATCATAGGGTAACTTTGCTTTTGTTGATTGCTGACAATAAAATACTCACTTTGACCTACTTTTGAAAACCTTTCCTCAAATACTTTTTTGTACAGCAAAATATTCTGTTTTAAGCCTTTTGTAATAGGAATAATTCTTTCCTTTTTTCTTTTCCCAAGCACTTTCACCGAGTCTTCAATTAGATTTACATCTGACCATTTTAAACCAATTAATTCCGAAAGCCTGACGCCAGTGAGATAAAGAAATTCCATTACCATCTTATCACGCTGACCTTCAAAACTCGGCTCGTAAACGCTTTCATCTAGAACGGCAAGAATCGTATCTTCCTGTACAAACTCGGGAAGTTTCCTTGGGTTTTTAAGACCTTTTAACTTATACGTTGGATCCTTTGAAATGATCCGTGATCTAAGCAAAAACTTGTAATATGACCTCAGAGTGGCGATTTTACGATTGACTGAAGTTGTACTTAACCCACTATCTACTAGGTCAATTACCCATGCCCGAAGCTCTGGATGTTGGGCCTCTGAAATTTCATTTATTTCGAAAGAAAGCGCCAAAAACTCCTCAAACTGGGTCAAATCCCGACGGTATGCCTCTACAGTATGTGGGCTGGCTTTCTTCTCAAACTCTAAATAATTGACAAAGGAATCGATCATATATCACGTATCTCAGGAGATAAGTTAGGAGAAAAAATGACAAGTAATACTTACCTAAATCACAAAAGGACATAAAAAAACACACCTACCTGAAGGCAAGTGTGTTTAATATCTGAAGATCAAAACTGATTACTTCGCTGCCTCTTCTTGAAGATGCTGCTTGTAAGCCGCTTTGATTACTTGTGCTCTTCTTTTAATGGAAGGCTTAGTGAAAGCTTGTCTCGCACGAAGTTCACGGACTGCACCAGTCTTGTCAAACTTCTTTTTGAAACGCTTTAGCGCTTTCTCGATTGACTCGTTCTCTTTTACGTTAACTATGATCATATCTATACACCCCCTTTCGTGGGCACAAAGGTATGGATAATATTCTAAAAACAATGGACCAGAGTAATAAACTCCTTAAAACCCAGCGTCGCCAACTATTCCACTCTTATTGCAACGCATCAATAGGAAGTAGCCATTGACACCAACGCTTAAAATCTCACAGCCGTGAAAAAGGAACATTTTTAAGTGTCTCTAAACAAAACTGGCTAGTTCGTTTCGGGCAGGTATTCCATCCAATCCACTTCTAGTTCAAATGGATATTTTGGCTTCTCCAATGAATTTGGATTGCCTTCCACTGCCCAGTCCTGAGTATGCCAAAAATTCATTCTATACTTTGAAGCATGTTGTGGGGTTCCAAGCTTTGAACCTTGGTAATCCCAAAGAGTAAGTGTGTCTGCAGTTTCGGGATGGATCATCCACCATCTCAATTGATCGCTTTTCCAGTCAAAACCATAAGTATAAAACTGATTTGAAGCGTCGTAATTTTTAATTGCTGGAATCGTTTCAGGCATATTTTGAACTCCTTCTAATGGAGTAGGCTTGCCATCGTAATTAATCTTTGAAATAGTCTCAATGATTTCGCCTTTTGCTAGATTGATAATCCTTCCGATGCGCTGTAGCTTACCAGTCTGACCTGTCCACGTTCCCACATAGATAATCCTTGGATCCGCGATAAGCCATTCAAAGTCAATTTCACTAAGCCCTTCCTTCCCATCTTCATGATAAGTAAAGTAACCTACAACAGCACCTACATTTGATTGCTTCTCCGTGACATCAGGAACTTTTAAGCGAGTGGAATAAGTCCCAAAATGCGTAAACTTCTTTGATATAATCTCAGGACCTTTTCCAGGGCCTGCTTCATCGAGAGGATTTAACTTAAAGGAAAGAATTTCTTTTCCTGGCTCTGTTGGAGAACCCACTCCCATATTAAACTTGAAATCGTCTTTACTACCAGTTGAACCATAGTAAAAATAGTTCGATTTTGATTTCGAGAAATCCTCACGAAACTGCTTATGGTACTTTTGGGAATCACTTTTAGCGAAAAAAATCATCGACACAAATAAAAGGGAGAGTATAAACTTCATATTCGAAGATAGAAGAAAACTATTATCAATTGATCATAATTGTATTTGCGATTTTTTATAACGTCGTACTTATTAACTGAAAATAAATCAACAAAAAAGGTGTCCCGTTTGCACGGGACACCTTCTTTCTATCTTTCAATTATTGCTTAGGCGACTACTTTCTCAGCTAGCAATACAATCACATTGTCTTTTACTTCCACTACGCCGCCATCCACTATCATGGATTGCTTTCCTTCAGGAGTGGTAAAGGAAACAGTTCCCTTTGCCAAAGCCGAAACGATCGGGGCGTGATTATTCAGCACCTGAAATGATCCATTCGCACCAGGAAAACTGGCTTCGGATACTTCACCCTGAAATACTTTTTTGTCCGGTGTGACGATTTCTAAATGCATGGAATTTTTATCGTTTGGAGACTCATATTCTAGTAAGTAGAGATAAAAGTCAACATTGAATTATTTTCATGTTGTTAGTTATTGGTTGTTGATTTCGAAAAACTAACAACTTACAACCAACAACTAATTTACCTAACTTCTGCCATCATTTTCTCTCCCTTAGCAATTGCATCTTCGATGCTACCTACTAGGTTGAAAGCTCCTTCAGGAAGGTGATCCAACTCACCATCCATAATCATGTTGAAGCCTTTGATTGTATCTTTGATATCAACCAATACACCCTTCAAGCCTGTAAATTGCTCTGCTACGAAGAATGGTTGTGATAAGAAACGTTGAACTCTTCTTGCTCTGTGTACGACTTGCTTATCTTCTTCAGAAAGTTCTTCCATACCTAAGATTGCAATGATATCCTGCAATTCTTTATAACGCTGAAGAATCTCTTTCACACGCTGAGCGCAATTGTAATGCTCATCTCCAATAATGTCCGCAGACATGATTCTTGAAGAGGACTCCAAAGGATCCACAGCAGGGTAAATTCCCAATTCTGCGATCTTACGTGAAAGTGAAGTGGTTGCATCCAAGTGAGCGAAAGTCGTCGCTGGAGCTGGATCCGTCAAGTCATCAGCAGGTACATATACCGCTTGAACAGATGTAATTGAACCACGCTTAGTAGAAGTGATACGTTCCTGCATGGCTCCCATTTCAGTAGCCAAAGTTGGCTGGTAACCTACTGCAGATGGCATACGTCCAAGAAGTGCGGACACTTCGGAACCTGCCTGAGTAAATCGGAAGATGTTGTCGATAAAGAATAGGATATCTTTTCCTGCTCCTTCGCCATCTCCATCTCTATAATATTCTGCTAAAGTCAAACCTGTCAAGGCAACTCGTGCACGTGCCCCTGGAGGCTCGTTCATCTGACCGAAAACAAATGTTGCTTTAGAGTCTTCCAGTTTTTTCAAATCAACTTTAGAAAGATCCCATCCACCTTGTTCTTCAAGGCTGTGGACGAAGTCATCACCGTAAGTCACGATGCCTGACTCGATCATTTCTCTCAACAAGTCATTTCCTTCTCTTGTTCTTTCACCTACACCTGCAAATACAGACAGACCAGCATACGCTTTCGCAATGTTGTTGATCAATTCCTGAATCAATACAGTTTTACCAACACCAGCACCACCGAACAAACCGATCTTACCACCTTTTGCATAAGGCTCGATCAAGTCAATTACTTTAATACCTGTGAAAAGTACTTCTGTAGCAGTAGAAAGATCTTCAAAACGAGGAGCAGATCTGTGAATAGGAAGTCTCTTACCAACTGGTATAGCAGGCAAACCATCGATAGGTTCTCCAACCACATTGAAAAGACGACCTTTGATACCTTCACCTGTAGGAACAGAAATAGGTTCACCAAGATCTCTTACCTCCATGCCACGAACCATCCCTTCAGATGAGTCCATTGCAATAGTTCTCACTCGATCTTCGCCCAAGTGCTGTTGAACTTCCATTACGACCACTTGGCCATTTTCTTTGGTAACTTCTACCGCATCAAGGATGTTAGGAAGCTTGCCGCCTTCGAAGGAAACGTCCACTACGGGCCCGATCACTTGAGTTATCTTTCCAATATTTGCCATTTGATAATTGAAATGTAAAAAGGATATGCTTTTTGAATTCGACCGCAAAATTAACCATTAATGCCTAAACCCAAAGGATATTTGGAAAATTAATCTTCGATCGTATCAAATTCAATGGTTAGTCCAAAGATTTTATCAATACCTGACAATGAAACTCTTACTCAGATCTAGTTAAATTATGCAAGTCAGCAAATTTTATAATATTAAAATACACGAGTTATTGACTTTCTGCAAAAGCTAGACATTTCATTCTTTCTTAAGGTTTAAAACCTAATAAGATATTAACACTTGTTCTTTAATCGAGCCTTCCCAGAACTCTAGGGTAAAAAGAAATCAATCCAATATTCGTCTCGCGAATAAAAATGCCTTTGACCAGTAATTATTACTCAGGTAATCTTCCGAAACACCAAGAGAAGATGAGGAATGAATAAAGCGTACATCCCCACGAGAAGTTTCAGTCACTATTCCAGAATGCGTGACTTGCTTTTTACGCTTTCCAGTGGCGAAAAATAACACATCGCCAGGCTTGATCTCATTCGTTCGAATACTTTTCCCCATTTTACTTTGATCCGTCGAGATTCTTGGCATCGTAATTCCAACAGAGTAAAAAGAATGGTAGACCAATGCAGAGCAATCCATTCCAGCACGTGTAGTTCCGCCATAACGATAGGGTGTGCCTGTATAGCTTCTAGCAGTCTTAATAACAGTATTAAATGGTTCTGAGGCAGCTTTCTTTTTGGAGGCGCAAGAAGTAGCTAGCATTAATCCCAAAACGAGAAAAAAAGCGGTGAAACGGAATTGTTTGCGCTGCATAGTGGTTTTTATTCCTTCAAGTATAAGACGAAGTCTATCAGGAATCAACCTTTTTTGATCAAAAATGAGAATCGTTTTGGTAACTTAACGAACGAAACCAAAGAATATGAGCAAAGAAGAATTCGCCAACCTTCCTTTTCACAAAAAAATAGCCACCCTCTACACAGAAGGCACATTTGTCGTGGGCATACGGTATTACAAGCATAAGGTAAATTTGTATTTGCTGGAAAATGAATACGTCGAAGTTTTCTACAACCACAAACAAGACAAAATCGATAAGATTGACTTTTTACCTCGAGATCATACAAGGATGAAGTTCTATCTCGATCAGATTAAGTTAGCGTAGTCATTCCCGCAGATATTCTCAGAAAAGAACCCTGGCCTACGCTAATCTTTTAATCCAAAAGCTTGATGTAAATATCTGAGTAAGTTATCTGCGGGGAAGAAATGCGTTTCGACAATCCTAATTTTCAAATTCTCCCTGATAAAAATCCTCTCTGTACTTAAATCTTGCAGTTCCTTTCATTTGTCCTGACTGTGGAATAACATCACTCCCTGAAGCTTCCATAGTAAGATCGAAATCAAATATTACTTCAATTTTCCTGACAGGTTGACCTGAGATATTTTCTTCTATCCCTTCGATGACATCCATTACTTGCACTCTCCCCCCATCCAAAGGATCTGGATTGAAGTGTATATAATTATAGAATTCCTTAATATTTGAATACTGAAAACTTATGTTAGTAATCGAATTATATGTAGGATCGGATATAGCTTTATTCTTTTCTTCCAAAAGCTTGCTTAAAACCAATTCATAAGGATATTCCTCATTGAAAAGCGCTTTTAATACTTCCGCTGAATATTCATTAACGATAATAGGCTCAGAAAAATCAACACTTGGAAGCTCAACAGAAAGAGTCAACCCATTTTCAGGATTACGGATTGATAAAATATGTGCTCCACCCATTTTTAATACTCCGTCTGCCTCCATTTGAGAGGAAGTAGTCAGCCCATTAGAAGAACGAATATCAACCTTGCCAAACTCAAGACCATTTGGTAAAATCCCTTCAAATCCTACTGATTGAAGACGAAATTTAGGTTCAGGATCCTCAGAAGAATTGCAACCGAAGAATAAGAGACCACCAAAAACATACACTAAAGAATAAAGCTTACTGAGTTTCATAGGAGTTGGGTTTAAGTAATGTATTTAGAAATTATTAAAATTTTCAACTAATTCGTTTATAAGAAAGAATGATAAAATCCATTAAGAATTTAGCATTAATATCATTCCGCCCATTCTGGAATAAACTCTTTGAAAGCTAAGATCAATCTGCCTTCAATAGGGGGGCTTAGTACCAGACCTTCACCACTTTCAGTTTTGTACATATTCACTTTCAGTTCAATCTCTACCACCAACAATCTTTTTTCTTCTCCCCTAGCATTCTTATAAAAGCCCTCTTGCTGGCGGACTACTTTAAAATAATTATCGCTTGGGTCTTCCTGATCGTCCACAGGATAAAAAGAATTATACAAACCTGATTCATAAGTAAACTCAATGCCGGGCGAAGCGTAGAAAACTTTGAACAAATCCGATACTACTTCTCCGCCCTCCTCCAAATCATCGATTTTCTTATCTCCTATGCTGAGAACCTCTTTAACTTTTTGATAAGAATAAATTTCTTCAAAAACGGCTTTTGATTTAAAGCTATCATCGGCAACATCCGACCATTTAAGTTCTGGAAGTCTCAAAGAAATTTTAAAATCTCTAGTTAGATCATTTAAATGCATGTAATGGGAAGCCACATTTCCTTCAGATACCTCTCCATTAAAATCAGGATCATTTCTATAACTAAATGCCAAAGGTTCACTATTAGCTTCGTAATCTGATGGGAAACTGACTGTTTGGCCGTCGGGCAAATTCCCTTCAAATCCCACCGTTTGGAGTAATAATCGAGGTTCGGGATCAGTAGAAGATTCGCAACCAATGAATAAGAGTCCGCTAAAAATATAAATGAAATAAAAAAGCCTAGAGATTTTCATTAAAAATTGGGTTTAAAGTCAGAATAATTAACAACTAAACTACATACGAATACAAATAATAATTCGCTACAAAACAATTGACAAAACTTAATTATAATCATAAACAACCAGGCAATAAATTATTTCATCCCTAAAATAAACGCCACAACTTTAATTTTTTGCTTCTCCCTTCCCTGAAAATTCAAGTAATTCGCAATGTTAAGTAAAATAACTATGAAGAGAAAAATAGCCTTAGTGACAGGTGGATATACTGGAGAATCTGTGATTTCTCTTAAAGGTGCAGCTGTGGTAGAGAAAACTATCGACCGTAATCTTTACGACGTTTACAAAATCCTGATTTATCCCGGAGATTGGCATTTTTTTTCTGCCTCAGGAGAAAAAATCCCAGTGGACTTGAACGACTTCAGTATAAGAATCGGTGATGACAAAATCACCTTTGACGGAGTGTTCAACATCCTTCATGGCTCACCGGGAGAAGATGGCAAGCTAGCAGGCTATTTCGATATGATAGGGCTTCCTTACACCACTTGTGATCAGCTGAGTTCAGCCATTACGATGAATAAAGGGTATACAAAAGCCATCGTAGATGATATCGAAGAACTGCACATTGCTAAATCACTTCAGCTTTTTGAAAACTCTGCTAAAAACCTAAAGCGGGTACAAGATGAACTGACTTTGCCTCTTTTTATCAAACCAAATAATGGAGGAAGCTCTATCGGTATGAGTAAAGTTAAAACCTGGGAAGAATTGCCTGAAGCTTTGGGAAAAGCTTTTGCCGAAGATAAGCAGGTGCTGGTAGAGGAGTTTGTCTCAGGGCGGGAGTTTTCTATTGGCTGCTATAAAGGTAAAGGAGAAATCACTGTTCTTCCTGCAACGGAGATTGTAAGCAGCAAAGAATTCTTTGATTATGAAGCAAAATACGTTGCCGGAGTGACAGAGGAAATCACGCCAGGAAGAATGTCTGATGAAGAAGTTGCCCGTGTAAATCGGATAATTGCAAAGATCTATGAAAAATTAAACTGCAAAGGTGCGATCCGAGTAGATTACTTCCTTCAAAATGAAACAGGCAAATTTTACTTTATCGAAGTAAACACTGTTCCAGGACAAACTGAAACCAGTTTGATTTCACAGCAAGTGAAAGCTATAGGAATGGAAGTAAGGGAATTCTACACTGAGTTGATTGAGGAGATGTTTATTTAAGACATAAGTAGTTAGACATAAGGAGCTAGATTGACACTTCCTCGCATCTCAGAATCTTGAATTGAGAATTCTAAAAATCTTGCTACTAAAAATAAAGGCTTCCGATTTAAAATCGGAAGCCTTTATTTTTAAAGTCCAAACTTGGATTTAATCGTATCCACGTAGTCTAGTTTTTCCCAAGTGAACAACTCCACATCGAGTTTAATCTCATCTCTATAAGGAGAGACGAACACTTTGGTTACTACTTCATTTTTTCTACCCATGTGACCATAAGCAGCCGTTTCTTCATAGATAGGATTTCTCAGTTTCAGGCGTTGTTCAATAGCATATGGACGCATATCGAAGATTTCTTCAATTTTCTTCGCAATAGCTCCATCATGCATATCGACTTTGGCCGTTCCGTAGGTATTAATATAAATACCCATTGGCTTGGCAACTCCAATCGCATAAGAAACCTGAACCAAAACCTCATCTGCAAGACCTGCAGCGACCATGTTTTTGGCTATGTGACGCGTGGCGTAAGCTGCAGAACGGTCAACTTTTGAAGGATCCTTGCCAGAGAAAGCTCCTCCACCGTGTGCACCTTTGCCTCCATAAGTATCTACGATGATTTTTCTACCTGTCAAACCTGTGTCACCATGCGGTCCACCTATTACAAACTTACCGGTAGGATTGATGTGATATTTTATTTCTGAAGTGAAAAGCTTTTGTATTTCCGGTTTTAGCTTAGCAATTACTCTTGGTATCAAAATATTGATGATATCGGATTTGATTTTAGCGAGCATTTTCCCTTCCTCATCAAAATCATCATGCTGAGTAGAAACCACTATTGCTTCTATACGCTGAGGCACGTTATCGTCAGAATATTCTATAGTTACCTGAGCTTTGGAGTCAGGCCGGATATAGGTAATATCTTTATTCTCTCTTCGGAGCTCTGCCAATTCGCGAAGGATCATGTGTGATAGATCCAAAGCCAAAGGCATGTAGTTTTCAGTTTCATTGGTGGCATAACCAAACATCATTCCCTGATCACCTGCACCTTGCTCTTCCGGACTCTGACGAACCACACCTTGATTTATCTCTGAAGATTGCTCATGAATAGCTGAAAGTACTCCACAGGAATTCCCTTCAAACATGTACTCGCTCTTAGTGTAACCGATTCTGTTAATCACGTCACGGGCGATTTTCTGCACGTCAAGGTAAATGTCAGAATTCACCTCTCCAGCCAAGAATACCTGGCCAGTCGTCACAAGCGTCTCACAAGCTACTTTGGAATTTGGGTCGAAGGCTAAAAAATTGTCAATTAACGCGTCAGAGATTTGATCTGCGATTTTATCTGGATGCCCCTCAGAAACAGACTCTGAGGTAAATAGATATGCCATAAATATAAGTTGGTAATGCGTTATTTAAAGGAAGCCCAAAAATACGGGAACTGGAGGAAATAAAAAACTGGAAGTCTAACAATACCGGGAATTTGAGAATCTGCCCGTATGTGACTATTGGCAGACCTATTTCATTCAAGACTCCGATCATCCTTCCTCGAACTTCCAACCACAAAAGCAATTAAGTTTACTGACTTCGGATAATCATAAAATTTATTCCCAATGCTATAACAGTTCCTCTTCCTCCAGCTGCAATCGGATTTTACTATTGTTATCCCAGAACTTTTTATCGATTTCAGCCCAGATTCTTTTGAACTCCGGGTTGTGTTTAAACTTATCTATGATTGGATCTTCGGGAAGAAATAAAACTACCCAGAACAGGATATTATCCTCTTTTTCAAAAAGCTTCAGATACTCAAGTGCTTTATCAAAGTCCTCCATATAAGCATAGTACATCGACAGTCCCAAAGTCCTATAAATAGTTTGATCTCCTTCAATATATTCTTTATAACTCTGTATGAACTCACGGCTTTTTTCGGGAAGTCCTACTTTTTCATAAGTAATGCCGATAATCATGTTTTCATGTACATAGACATCAAGCTTTCGTTGTTCCCGAATTCGATCTAATCGCTCGTAATAAAAGTAGGCAGAATCATATTCCCGTAGGTAATAGCTGACTTTTCCCAAATCCTGCAGGATATCAATTCTCGAAGTGTCTTTAGAAAACTCCGCTTTCAACTGATTTCGGGTTTCGCGTAGATCTTTGGTTTTGGCATAGCTTACAAATGCTCTTACATAGCCTGCAAATGCATTATCGGGAAAATATGCCCGAGAACGATCAAGATATTCCAGCGATTCGTCTACGAAACCTGCCTGAATCAGACCATTCCCCAGTTCCAAATAACGGTAGCTTGCGGATGCAGAATCCATTGAAGCAATGTCCAAACGCAAACCTTTTATCGCGTATTCCAGGTATTTCCCGGTATTTGGCATGTAAACGCCATAATAACTTGCCAGTAAAATAAGTAGTTGGGCAGAATTCGGATTGTACTCCAATCCTTTTTCCAGATATGGAAGAGCTTTGCTAAAATCCTTTTTCAGCATGTAATAAAGTGCTTTGGCTCTTAAACTCTCATCCAAGGTAGGATCATAAAGTATTGCCTGATCTGCATTGACCGCCATCTCTTCCAGATAAACTTTTTCTTCCCGAAAGACATCATGATAATACATCGCCACAGCAGTGTATGCATATGCCAAAGCGAAAGTTTTATCCTCATTGATGGCTTCCTTGAAATAATCTAATGAAGAAAGAAGATTGTCATCTCCGCCTTCATTTAAGAGATTCAAACCTTTTAGGAAAAAATCGTAGGCTTGCAGGTTTTCTGTGGGAACTTTCTCAATCCGATTTCGCTCTTCAGGCGTGATGATCACTTGGATTTTCTCGGCAATATCCTTTGATATTTCCTGCTGGAGGGCAAAAATGTCGCTCACTTCTCGCCTATATTGCTTGCTCCAAAGATGCTTGTCACTAGCTCCATCGATCAGCTGAATATTCAGCACGATGCTCTCACCAATCTTTTGTCCGCTTCCTTCGATTAGGAAGCTGACCTGAAGTTCTTCGGAAATCTCAGGAATGGACTTAGTACTTTCCCTGTATTTCTCAGATGAAGTACGGCTAAGTACACGCAGATCTTTGATTTTTTGGAGATTGTTCAGCGTGGCATCCATCAGGCCATTGATGAGATAGACATTGCTCGAGTCTGCACTATCATTTTTGAAAGGCAATACAGCAATTGATTTTTCCTTTGCGACTTGCTCCCCAAAAATCTCAGAATTAAATGCCCACCAAATCGCAGCCAAAAGCACCAACCCAATGGTAGCCAAAATCCAATAAAAGCCCTTGGATGATTTTGATTTCGAACCCTCTTCTTTAGGGACTACAGGGTCAACAACGACATGCTTATTTGCCTCTCCCGGAGGAAAACCATAGTACTCACGAAAGCATTTAATAAAATACGAAGGACTATTGAATCCAACTTGGTGGGAAACTTCCGAAACGTTAAGGGTTGAATTTCGAAGCATCTCCATAGCTCGTTCCAACCTGATTTGGTTGATTAACTGACTTACGGAAATGTTAACTGCCTTTTTGACCCTCCTGAGCAGATTAGATCGGCTCATGTTCATAGCCTCGGCTAACTCAGCTACTCCAAAATCCTCCTCTGCGATATGTGATTCTACTATCGCAATTAGCTGATTCAAGAATTCTTTGTCCTGTGGAGAGCTCGTGACCATACAGTAAAACTAGAGGAAAATCCTAAGAATAAACATTGCTTCGGAAGATTGCATAGTCATTTTTTCACCTATCAAAAGCTAGCGTAAATAGCTTTCTGCATCATAATTTATACTGGTGCATCATAATTTATATCGGTTTCCTGATCTCTTATGCATTTGTGAGCAAGGCTATTTAGTACTGCGCTGCGCCTTGATTTTACTTTGTCATAAATAAAAATCAAATGAAAACTTCTATGAAAACATCAATTTCAATTTATCGACTAGTTGCACCTGCACTCCTTGTTACACTAATTATAATGGCTTCCTGCGCTTCTTCTACAGAGAAAAAAGCAGACGCGCCTCAAGTAGATCTGCAGACTGCAGTAATAACCAATAACCTTGAAGCAATCAAGGGGCATATAGCTGCCGGCAGTGATTTGAATGAAAAAGATCCATTTGGGGGGTCGAGTCCTTTGATTACAGCAGCTGTATTTGGGAAGCCTGAAGCGGCCAAACTTCTAATTGAAGGAGGAGCAGACATCAACTTCCAAAACAACGATGGGTCTACAGCACTAATTTCAGCGGCGTTTTTTGGCAGGCCAGAAATCGTCCAAATGCTTTTGGAAAAAGGCGCGGACAAAACCATAAAAAATAAATACAACACCACTGCGCTGGATAATGTGTCTGCTCCATTTGCTGCTGTAAAGGATGTGTATGATGTGATGGGCAATTCTCTAGAACCTATGGGTCTAAAACTGGACTATGCATATCTAGAGAAAATTCGTCCGGAAATTGCCAAAATGCTCCAGTAATGCAGGAAGAATTTCAGCCTACTTCAGCTAGGAGATATGATATTGATTGGATTCGAGTGATAGCAATCGGCTTACTTTTGATATATCATATTTCCATTGGCTTTCAGTCTTGGGGCCGAATGATAGGCTTCATCACATCCCCAGAAGCCTTAGACAAACTATGGCTTGCCATGTCTCTTCTGAATGTTTGGAGAATTCCTTTACTATTCTTTGTCTCAGGTATGGGGGTTTATTTCGCCATGCGAAAGCGTAGCTGGAAGCAATTGATCGGTGAGCGTACTTATAGGATTTTGCTTCCTTATGTATTTGGAATGTTTGCGATAGTTCCGTTGCATATTTTGATATTCAGCTACTATTATGATATGTCTCTGAACTACGTCTGGGCACCTGGCCACCTGTGGTTTTTAGGTAATATCTTTTGTTATGTCATAGTATTATCACCACTTCTGTTTTACCTAAAGCAAAATGAATCAGGAAAGCTGGCCAGATGGATCAAAAAAATGCTCAGTAATCCTCTAGGGTTGCTGCTCGTATTGGCAGCGTTCATTGTAGAAGTCTTGCTAATTAAGCCGGTTCCATTTGAATTATATGCCATGACTTGGCATGGCGTCTTTATTGGTATTCTGGCTTTCTTCTTTGGATTTTGCTTTGTGCTCAGTGGAGAGCCTTTCTGGAAGATGATCAGAAGATGGCGTTGGATCTTTGTGGCAATTGCGTTGGGCTTGTATCTCTTCCGAATGATTCAATTCGGCCCCCTAACTCCGGTTTATTTACTGGCAGCAGAATCACTTTGTTGGATTCTGACAGTATTTGCGTTTGGAAGCATGTATCTGAACAATCCTGGAAAAGCCTTAGCTTACCTCAGCCAAGCTGCTTACCCAGTATATATTCTGCACATGGTTTTCTTGTACTTGGGTTCAGTTTTGATATTCCCTTTACCGCTTCCCACGATAGCCCAGTTTGTCCTTGTATTTAGTTTTACTCTATTCGGCTGCTTTGGCACGTATGAACTGATCAGGAGGTTGAAGTTTCTTAGGCCTCTGTTTGGCTTAAAAATTAATTAAAAAATGGGCTCTGATTAATCTCAGAGCCCATTTTTTAATTTTTCTTTACCAACCCCTCAGTAATTTCATTCATTGCTTTCACTTTGTATTCGAAATCCCCTTTGAGAGTTTCACGGTAAGCATTTAAATTATTAAGCAAATCATCCAATTCCTCCGGTAGCACATCTTCCAATAATTGTCGGAGGCGCTTTGCCGCTGTAGGGGATTTGCCATTGGTACTAATGGCTATTTTCAAGTTTCCTTTAGTAACGATTCCTCCCAAATAGAAATCACATAATTCCGGAGTATCAGCTACATTCACCAACAAAAAGCGTTCTTTAGCTTCGTCTCTAATCTGCCGATTTACAAGTTTATCATCAGTGGCGGCAATTACGATATGCTTCCCGCCAAGATATTTCTCATGGTAAACATCCTCTATCAAAGTCACAGAATCAGTAGTCGAAGCTAGATCAAGGAAGGGCTGCGAAAATTCTCTAGAAACTGCAGTTACCTGAGCATTGGGACTTGATTTTAAGAGGAATTCCAACTTTTCCGTACCCACATTTCCTCCTCCGATCAGGAGCACGTTGAGTTCGTGAACTTTGAGAAATATGGGGTATAGGTGATTCATAAGGTTTGAGATTAGAAATATCAAATTTGAGATTTCCTGAAATTCAATATTCAGAATTTATTATTCCATGTTCGAAATTAAGTGATAATGCCAGAATGTCCAGAAGTCAAAAACCTGTAGAGATTTCTTGCTTCGCTTCGAAATGTCCTAACACCTCAATGGTTGTACTTAACTACCTCGCGGTACACTTCAGGCAATTTCATGCTTTCACGAACAACATCGCCAATTATAATGATTGCAGGGGCTTCAACTTTATTCTCAAAAGCTTTTTGCTCAATGTCACCAATGTATCCAGCAGTGATCTTCTCATCTCTTGTAGTGCCACTTTGTATAATGGCAATTGGTAAATCAGCCTTACCAAACTTCCTATAAACTTGAGAAATCTCAGCTAATTTCCTGGTGCCCATTAGTACCACAACAGTTGCTGTAGATTGCGCTGCAAGTGCCAAATCTCTGGAAAGTTCACCCGAAGAAGTGGTTCCAGTAATGACCCAAAAGCTTTCTGAAACCCCTCTTTTTGTCACCGGAATTCCAGCTGATGCAGGAACGGCAATTGCAGAAGTAATCCCTGGAATCATCTCAGTAGGAACACCAAATGCCTCAATATATTCGATTTCCTCTGATCCGCGTCCGAAGACGAATGGATCTCCTCCTTTAAGACGAACGACATGTCCATGCTTTTTTGCCAAGCTGACGCAAAGCTGATTGGTGTCATCCTGAGGAAAAGAATGCTTTCCTACTCTTTTCCCTACAAATATTTTAAGTGCAGATTCAGGTGCGTGATCAAGTAGAACAGGATCAATTAGCGCATCATATAATATCACATCTGCTTTGTTCAATGCAAGAACAGCTTTCAGCGTGATGAGTTCAGGATCTCCTGGACCAGCTCCTACCAGCGTTACTTTTGGTTGAATGACAGGTTTCATGCAGTGACTTCCTCCTCACGGTAGCTTTTCAGCAAACCGTAGATTTCCAAGGCCTGTGCTCCATAAGCATTTGCAAAATCTTCAGTAGGCTCGTTTTGATTGATCTGATAAATCTTTTCGGAGAAGGTTCCTCCTAAATTGATTTTCCCTGTTGCAATAAACGCTTCGTCAAACTGTGCGATAATATTTGCGTAAGAATTCGCACTTAAGCTCTCACTTAATAAAATTGCTTTCGCAGCATTGATTAAGCCTGCATAGTGATGATAAATGCTATCTGACCAGCGACCCTCTTCCAGACATTTTTGAGCGATATCGATTTTCTCTTTTGCTTCCAAAAGCAAGGTAGCTACCAAGTCAAGTACCACACCGGCACATTCACCCACACCCACTGCAATTTTATATTCTTCTGTATTCCCCCAATCCACGTAGTCGGCAGGAGTCACCGTAGAAGCATCACCCAGTTCTTTCAATAATTCATAGAAATAGATCTGACCTTTTTCGTCGTAATAGCTTAGGAAATCCTGACCATTTGCATTAGCTTCAAAATCATCCAATAAGATTCTCAATGCCTGAGGACCTCTTTTACTTGGGATTTTTGTCACTTTATCTGCAAAACGTCCATTTCCATCACCCATATTTCCACCTCCAAGCAGTACTTGAAGAGCAGGAATAACAACTTTTCCAGATTTCATAGACATTCCCTGAAAGCCAATATGCGCCATATTATGCTGACCACAAGCATTCATACAGCCTGAGATCTTAATCACTAAATCTTGATTTTTCAGGTATTGGGGATATTCAGCAAGTATTACTTTTTCTAGTTCCGCTGCAATTCCTGTTGAACTGGCAATACCAAGGTTACAAGTATCTGTACCTGGGCAAGCGGTGATATCACCCAAAGAATTATAACCGGCAGAAGCCAAACCGATTTCCTTCAGCTCTTTGTAGAAATATGGAATCAAATCCTCACGGACATCCCGGATAAGGAAGTTTTGACGAAGAGTAAAACGTACCTCAGCATTTGCGTACTTCTCTACCAAATCTGCCAGTTTTCTTGCTTGATCTGTATAGAAATCTCCAAGAGGAACTCTTACACCCACCGAGACAAAGCCTTTTTGCTTTTGTGGCAAAATATTGGTGAGTTTGAAATGCTCAAAATCCAAACCTAGCTCCTCCTCTACAGGAGCAGCAGGAGCATCAGGAAGCGATTGTGAAGCTTCGTACGCTTCAAAGTCAATTGGATATGACTTGAATGGAAGTGCTTTTTTCTCATTTTCCACCAATTCTAAAAAAGCTTCCAAACCAAGATCTTTGATTAAGAATTTCATTCTAGCTTTCATTCTTTTTGCCCGCTCTCCATGGCGATCAAAAATCCGGATCACCGATTCGGCAAAAGGAATGATTTGGTCAGCTTCCACAAATTCTGAAAACACATCCGCATGACGTGGCTGGGATCCAAGTCCTCCACCTAGCATCACTTTGAATCCACGAACTGACTGGCCATTAATTACTTTAACTTTGGGAATAAAGCCTAAATCGTGCAAGTAACTTAGCCCAGTGTCATCATCTGAGGAGGAAAAGGAAATTTTAAATTTTCTACCCATTTCCTGAGAAATAGGATTTCTCAAAAAGTATTTGAATACCGC
Source organism: uncultured Algoriphagus sp. (assembly GCF_963974835.1). Classification (GTDB taxonomy): domain Bacteria; phylum Bacteroidota; class Bacteroidia; order Cytophagales; family Cyclobacteriaceae; genus Algoriphagus. The sequence goes on from NZ_CAXBET010000001.1 coordinate 390,704, forward strand.
ATTTGCGTAAGGAGTCACATCAAATGGCTCATTTGGATCAATGCCGGCAGTTTCGGAAGCAGTGACGTTTCTGACAGTATTACCACATGCCTCACGGATAGTGACATCGTCGCGCTCCAATTCCGCCCACAGTTCAGGCGTACGATCCAAACTCACATAATGAATCTGAATATCCTGACGCGTGGTGATATGCAATCTACCTGTAGAATATTCGTCAGAGACTTTACATATCCTGCGCAACTGATCGGAAGAAACTCGACCATATGGCAATTTGATACGAATCATCTGCACTCCAGGCTGTCTCTGTCCATATACACCGCGTGCCAGACGAAGGCTACGGAATTTCTCCTCGTCGATTTTTCCTGATTTGAAAAGAGCAATTTTCTTTTCTAAATCAATAATATCTTGTTCTACAATATGATTTTCTAGTTCGGTTCTAAAGCTTTGCATGGCGGTAATAGGTTTGTGGTTTGGAGTTGAGTTAAAGGTTTATTCCTAAACCAAATTGGATTATTCGATAAATCCAACAGAAACGGTATCGTACTCCGCTTCATCTATTAGGATAAAGCTTCCATTAGATTTATTTGACTTATAAGGGTCAAAATGAATTGGCTTATTCAGGCGGAAATGTACACGTCCGATATCATTCAACTTGAGCGAATGCGCATGTTCACTCCCAGTGAAATCAGTGTGAATTCTGGATTCAATCTGATCGACTTTCGCCATTACACGATTCACTCCGTGCTGTAGTATGTATTTTTTGCCAACTGTCAGGGCCTTGCTGTTTACTTGACAAATCGTAGCGGTAATTTGCTTTTCACTCCGTGGAACTGCCGAGCTTTTTACCAACATGTCCCCGCGACTCAAATCAACTTCTGTTTCCAGTGTGATTGCAATAGAGCTTCCTGGAGCGGCTTCTTCAATTTCCTGATCGAAGTAGTGAATGCTTTTGATTTTGGAAATATTCAACGAGGGAAGAAGCGTCACTTCATCTCCAACTTTCAAGCTTCCACCATAAAGCATTCCAGAGAAACCTCTGAAGTCATGCCAAGCTTCCGTTTTTGGGCGAATTACATATTGCACTGGGAATCTCGCAACCGAACTTGGCTCAAGATCCGCTGGCTCAAGTACTTCCAAATGATCTAGAAGTGTATTTCCCACATACCATGGCATCTCATCTGATTTGCGAGCTATATTTTCGCCCTTCAAAGCTGAGACCGGTATAAAAGTGATTTGATCTTCTGCAAAATCAGATTTGGCTACCAAAGCGTCAAAATCAGCTTTGATCTTTAGATATACTTCTTCATCATAATTGACCAAGTCCATCTTATTGACAGCTACAACCACATGGCTGATTCGAAGCAGGTTGGCAATAAAGAAGTGTCGGTATGTTTGCTCGATTACACCTTTTCTTGCGTCAATCAGGATGATCGCCACTTGAGAAGTGGATGCGCCAGTTACCATATTTCTTGTGTACTCCACGTGGCCAGGTGTATCAGCTACTATAAAGTTTGTCTTCGCAGTATTGAAATAAATATGAGCAACGTCAATGGTAATGCCCTGTTCACGCTCAGCCACCAATCCATCAGTTGCCAAGGAAAAATCCAAGTAATCGTATCCTCGTTGCTTAGAGCTACGTTCGATTGCTTCGATTTTATCTGTGGTCAGCGACTTAGTATCGTATAGTAATCTACCGATTAGCGTGCTCTTGCCATCATCGACCGAGCCAGCAGTAGCGATTTTTATAAGTTTTCTATTTTCAGACATTTTATTCAGTTTTTAGTTGATAGTGAATAGACCATGGTGATGTCTACTTTGTACATGGTACATTGTACTTAGTACTTTTCTAAAAGTATCCGACTTTCTTCCTCGTCTCCATAGCTGCTTCGGATCTTTTATCATCGATTCTGGCACCCCGCTCGGAGATAGTAGAATCTCTGATTTCACCCACAACATCATCCAGAGATACAGCTTCCGAAAGCACAGCTGCAGTACACGTCATGTCACCCACTGTCCTGAAGCGAACCATTTTCACGAATACTTCTTCATGAGCCTCTCTAAACACATGTTCATTCGCAGTCCAGATCATGCCATCACGGAGAAATACTTCCCGCTCATGCGCAAAATAGATCGATGGAATCTCGATATTTTCAGTTTTGATATATTCCCACACGTCCAATTCAGTCCAGTTTGAGATTGGGAAACATCTAACGTTTTGACCATTATGGATTTTTCCATTTAGCATATCAAATAGCTCTGGTCGCTGATTTTTCTCATCCCATTGCCCAAAGTCATCTCTTACCGAGAATACTCTTTCTTTTGCTCTGGCTTTTTCCTCATCTCTTCTCGCACCTCCGATACATGCATCAAATTTGAATTCTTCGATGGCATCCAAAAGAGTAGTTGTCTGAAGGGAATTTCTACTGGAATATCTTCCTCGCTCTTCTCTTACTTTACCTTGATCGATAGCATCCTGCACATTTCTGACAATCAACTCTAACCCTAATTCTTCCACCAGTCTATCCCTGAATTCTATGGTCTCAGGAAAATTGTGCCCCGTGTCCACGTGCAATAATGGGAAAGGAATTTTCGCTGGATAAAAGGCTTTTTGAGCCAATCTAACTAGAGTAATCGAGTCTTTTCCTCCGGAAAAAAGTAAAACCGGACGCTCAAACTGCGCCGCCACCTCACGGATGATATGAATCGATTCTGCTTCCTTTGGATTAGGTATTAATAGGTTGTTCATGATATTTATGATTTACGAAGTGCGATTTACGAGGTCAAACTGCACTTCAAACTATATCTTCTATTTAGCTTTTCTCTTTAATTGTCTTCGCCTTCGCTCAGACTGACATCGGTCTTATGCCTTAATTCTAATTTTTTAATGTCGAATGATGAATTCTCAATGATGAATATCGAAGCGTACTCAGCTCACCTTACATCGGTCATCAGACACCAAACATCTGTTACTTAGCATGCAAGCCACACTCTTTCTTTGAGTCTTCCCACCACCAGCGGCCTGCGCGTGCATCCTCACCTTCCATAATGGCGCGAGTACATGGAGCACAGCCAATGCTGATAAATCCTTTGTCGTGGAGTGGATTGTATGGAATATTTTTTTCATCTATGTATGCTATCATATCATCAAAAGTCCAATCCAGTAATGGGTTAAACTTCAAAATCTGATTCCCTTCGTCCCATTCTATGCGTTTCATCCCAGACCTGTTCTGAGACTGCTCGGCACGAAGGCCAGTTACCCAGACTTTGTTGCCAGCTAGAGCTCTTTTTAAAGGCTCCACTTTTCTTACAAAGCAGCACGATTTGCGGTTTTCAACAGAGTGATAAAAGCCGTTGATTCCAATCTCCGAAACCAGTTTTTCAACAGAATTGGTAGTTGGATAATACACTTTGATATTTTGCTTATACTTAGCTTCGGTCCTGGAAAGCAAATCGAGTGTTTCAGGAAAAAGTCTCCCAGTATCCAAAGAAAAGATCGAAATCGACAAGTTAGCCTCAGCTATCAATTGCGTGATAACCTGATCTTCCTGACCCAATGAAGTAGAGAAAGTTACTTTTCCAGGAAATAAATCCGCAATCAAGGATAGTCCTTCAAGTGCACTCAGGTCACTTAACTGAGCTTCTAACTCATGCATATTCTTCTCGAGTGTCATCAGCTTTTACTTTAGGTACAGATTCCCAAATTCTTTCATGGAAATAAAACAGAATAATTTTGGAAAAGACTTCCACAGAACCGATTGAAATTGCCATAACCAATTCTCCAGTTACAAAATAGGAAATGATCATGGTGTCAATGGTACCGACAATTCTCCATGAGATAGACTTCAGCAAGCTCTTCGCATTGCTATCTTTTCCCGGCTTGCTAGCAAAAAGCTTTTTAAGTGGTTGGTCTAAAATCATACTAGGATTATTACGAGAGTAAAACACAAAAGTATATAAACCCTATAAAATATATAGGGTTTATGACAAAAAAATTTTATTTCTCTTTGAGAATGTCTTCTAATGTTTTGTTTTCCAGTATTTTAAGTGTCTCATCACGAACTTGAACCATCACTCGGTTTATTCCGCAAACTGCCTCATTTTTACACTCATCACAAGGTTCGTAATAGTTTAAGCTCACGCAGGGAAGTAAGGCTATAGGTCCATCCAGCAATCGGATCACCCTCGATAGGGGAATATCTTTAGGCTCTTTAATCAAGTAGTATCCTCCACCCTTTCCTTTTTTACTTCCCAGCATTCCTGCTTTTTTTAGTTCCAAAAGGATATTCTCCAGAAACTTATGTGAGATCCCGTGCTCTTCAGCAATCTCCTGGATCAGAACAGTTTTTTCATCCTTGTGCTTGCCTAAGTAGGTTAAGGCATGTAGGGCATATTTAGTCTTTTTAGAAAGCATTGACAAAAATAAGTTATTTCGGGCAATACCCTAGTATGGTACTAGGCTTTTATAAATATGACAAAAAAAACGGGTATGAAATAATACCCGTTTTAATATTTGTAAATAATTGCTTGTTTTTAAAGCATCTCCACACTTCGCTTCACAAACGCTGTCAGGTCTTTACCTGTTAGCAATCCTTGAGAAAGCTTAGCCAAATCAAATGCCTGCTTGGCAAGTTTGGTTTTTTCTTCTTCGGTTTCTGCTTTCAGGACTTTATCCACTACAGGGTGATTTCCATTTACCGCAACTTTGTAAGCATCTGGAAGAGAACCGTAGAAGCCCATTCCTCCTCCGCCAGTGGCAGCCATATCCTTCATTCTGCGCATGAATTCCTCCATGGTGATCGTCACTGGAAGTTCCTCAGGACTCAAGCCTTCCACTTCTACAGTATAAGTCTTGTTGTTGATCGCCTTATCGAAGATTTCCTTCACTTCCTTACTCTGATCTTCGGTCAGCAAGTTGGCATAAGTTTCCTCCTTTTGAATCAATTTCTCAGCTACATCAGCATCCACACGTTTCAGCTGAGTTTTCTCCAGTTTGCTTTCAAGATTCTGGATAAAATGACTGTCAATTGGTGAATCCATCACCAAGACATCGTAGTCTTTTTTATTGGCAGATTGGATGAAACTATCCTGCTTTTCCAAATCAGTTGCATACAAAATGACCGTTTGCTCATTCTTGTCTGTTTGGTTTGGCTTCACTTTGGACTGGTATTCTTCGATAGTAAAGAATTCGCCATTCGTATTTTTAAGTAACGCGAAGTCTTTACCTTTTTCGTAAAATTTTTCCTCGGAGATCATTCCGTATTTCACGAAAAGTCCGATATCATCCCACTTATGTTCGTAAGCTTTTCTGTCTTTTTTGTAAAGCTCAGCAAGCTTATCTGCAACCTTCTTCGTGATGTAAGAGTTGATTTTCTTCACATTTCCATCCGCCTGCAAGAAGCTTCTGGATACGTTCAAAGGAATATCCGGAGAATCAATCACCCCATGTAGCAACATCAAAAACTCAGGAACGATATCTTTTACTTCGTCGGTGATAAATACCTGACGGCTGTATAGTTTAATCTTATTTCTCTGCAGTTCGAATTCATTTTTAACTTTCGGGAAATACAATACACCCGTCAAGTTGAAAGGATAATCCACATTCAGGTGAATCCAGAAAAGCGGATCCTCAGACATTGGATATAGCTCCTTGTAGAATTTCAAGTAATCCTCATCAGTCAGATCACTTGGAGACTTAGTCCAGATCGGAGCAGTAGTATTAATAAAGTTGTCAACTTCTACTGACTTCCATTTCTTCTCTCCTTTGTCATCCACTCCATCTTCTACAGATTCGGTTTTAGTACCAAATTTGATCGGAACAGGAAGGAACTTCGCGTATTTATCAAGGATTCCCTGAAGCTTCCATTTGTCCAGGAATTCCTCAGAATCTTTATTGATATGAAGCGTAATAGTAGTTCCGCGCTCTTTTCTTTTTCCTTCTGAAATCTCGAAAGAAGTAGAACCGTCACAAGTCCATTTTGCAGCTTCTGCTCCTTCTTGGTATGAAAGTGTATCTATTTCTACCGTGTCCGCAACCATGAAAGCCGAATAGAAACCTAGACCAAACTTACCGATGATCTCATTGGCATCTTTAGCATCTTTAAATTTCTCCACGAATTCCTCTGCTCCAGAGAAAGCAACTTGGTTGATGTACTTTTTGATCTCCTCAGCAGTCATCCCAAGACCTCGGTCGGAGATGGTGATCGTTTTCTTTTTTTCGTCGAAACTTACTTCCACCGTAGTGTCACCAAGTTCGCCAGTATACTGACCTAATGTCGCTAAACGCTTAATTTTTTGAGTCGCATCGACTGCGTTAGAAACGAGTTCTCTTAGAAAAATCTCGTTATCAGAATAGAGAAACTTCTTGATAATTGGGAAAATGTTCTCGGTATGAATCGAGATCGTGCCTTTTTCCTGCATGGCTATAAATTAGTTTAGTTAAACACAATGTTTGTCGGGCACAGAATTGCAACTGTTGTTCCAAAGGAGAATTGGTGTCAATTTGGCAGGAACGAAAGTCAAAAATCAAAAGTGAGAAATCTAAAATTTCTTAGTTTCCGATTTCTCACTTCATACTTCTGACTTACCTTTGGGTGATGTGGAAAGAAATCTCAGTTCTGATTAGCAAGGAAGTCACTCTGGAGTGGCGACAGAAATTCGCGCTAAATGGGATTTTGCTTTATGTGGTTTCGGCAGTTTTTATCACCTATTTAAGTGTAGGAGCTAGGGACGGGAATATTTCCCCTCCAACCTGGAATGCCTTGTATTGGATCATTATTCTGTTTTCTGCTGTGAATGCAGTTGCCAAAAGCTTTGTTCAAGAGCATCAGGGGCGCCAACTCTATTACTACATGATTGCTCCTCCGGAAGCGATTATTCTTTCAAAAATCATCTACAACACTGGGCTAACTCTGATCCTAGCGCTTTTGGGTTATGGAGTTTTTTCATTGATTTTAGGGAATGAAGTTCAGGATCAAGGCTTATTTATCCTGAATTTGGTATTGGGAGCCATGGGCTTTTCAGCAAGTTTGACCATGGTAAGTGGAATTGCTTCCAAAGCCGGAAATAACGCCACTCTGATGGCGATTCTTAGTTTTCCAGTAATCATTCCGATTTTGCTAATGGCCATCCGCATTTCCAAAAATGCGATGGACGGATTGGATTGGAGTGTAAGTATGGATTATCTTTTTACACTTTTAGCGATCAATGCCATCGTCGCAGTGACTGGATATATTCTGTTTCCTTATTTGTGGAGGTCTTGAGATTGGAAAACTTGTCCGCCGTGGTAGATTGGAAGATTTGAAAATTGGTTTTCCGCTAACTCCCTTCAATATTAAAATACTTATATTCATTTTCATGAAAAGACTTTTCATTATCGCAGGTTGTAATGAGGCAGGAAAAACAACTGCATCCTATACAATTTTGCCCGAGATATTGAACTGTAATGAATTTGTAAATGCAGATGAAATAGCAAAAGGCTTATCTCCTTTTCAGCCTGAGGAAGTAGGCATCGAATCAGGAAGATTGATGCTTTCGCGAATAAATTCATTGTTAGAAAAAGGTGAGGACTTTGCTTTTGAGACTACATTATCCTCAAAAAGTTATAAAAATCTAATTCTTAAAGCTCAAAAGTTAGGCTATCATGTGACATTACTTTTTTTCTATTTAGAAACTCCGGAATTAGCCATTGAACGTGTTAAGAAAAGAGTTAGTGAAGGAGGGCATAATATCCCAAAGGAAGTGATTGTCAGAAGGTATTATGGAGGGCTAAAGAACTTTTTTGATATTTATTTCGATATTGTAGATGACTGGATATTTGCAAATACTTCTGAAGATCAAAGTCAAATAATAGCTTCCAACTTAAATGGTCAGCTTCAAATCTATCAACCGTCATTATGGACAAGAATAAGCCAATAATTCAAACTACAGAAGACAAGCCTAAACTCACTTTGGAAAATTTTTCTAAAGGAATGGACGAGGTATACCGAAAAATGGTGATTTTCAAACGCCAAAAAAACAGCTCTTTCGTCGTGATGAAAAATGGAAAAGTCATTGAAATAAACCCGTTTGATGCTCCTGACACAATCATTCACCAATTCGAGAAGTAATTATTATTTAATTAGGCTGCCTTTTTTCCAATAGACCATTGGGAAATCCAGACTCTTGACTATCTCCTCCGTGACCTCTGCGGTTAAAAGAACTTACAAAAAGCACCGTTTTCAGAAACTTATGCCTTATTTTTGCGCTTGAATTAGCAAAAATGCCCTATGCGCCAATCCTGGTGGAAAATTCTTGCAATTGCCCTGCTGCTGTACACGCTAATTGCAGGATTGCTGATGGAAGCTCCTCGACTTCCAATCCTCAATGAAACGATCCGTGCCCTTCACTTCCATGTTACCATGTGGTTCGGAATGATCTTACTGCTGGTTGCTGCAGTTTATTACAGCATCAAATACCTACGCACCAACGACATCCAACATGATGATATGGCAATAGAATTCACCAATTCAGCCATTCTATTCGGTGTATTGGGAATAGTAACGGGTATGCTCTGGGCCAAATTCACTTGGGGTGATTACTGGAGCGGTGATCCCAAGCAAAATGCTTCAGCTATCGGGATTCTGATGTATTTCGCCTATTTAATTCTAAGAAATTCTCTGACTGATTCCCAGCAGAGAGCCCGTATCGGAGCCATTTATAACATATTCGCTTTTGCGGCATTTATTCCTCTTATCTTCGTATTACCAAGATTAACAGATAGTTTGCACCCTGGGAATGGTGGAAATCCAGGCTTTAATGCCTACGATTTAGATTCCAAGCTTCGTGCGGTTTTCTATCCTGCGATTATTGGATGGACGCTTTTAGGCTGCTGGATGGCAACTGTCCGCGTCAGAATGCGTAGGGTGGAGAGGACGATAGAAGACAGAATGATTAATTCCTGATTGATGAAATCGAGCATGATGCGAACAACACAAATAGGAATGATAATAAACCATGCGAGATTCCCCGTCCGACTTGCATTAGCCGGGCTGGCATGTGGCCAATTCAAATCTATAATAAACACATGAAAAAATTATTAACTATTGCGCTTTTGGTTTTCAGTCTTTCTGCTTTGGCACAAGAGAAAATCCCAGTAACAGAAGCTGATTACAGCAATAACGAGGTAGAGATGGCAGATTTGATGCGATCAAACGGCAAAATTTACGTTTTGGTAGGTGTCATCGTAATCATATTTGCAGGAATTACCGTCTATCTAATCAGCACTGATCGGAAAATCAGTAAGCTTGAAAAAAATCTTCATTCTTAAAATTCAGTAAAGATGAAAACAGGACATATAATAGGATTAGGAATCATTGCCGTGGCTATTGTAATTATTATGACTTCCATTGGTGATGCAAGTAGCTACGAAAGCTTCACCACTGCCAAAGAGATGAAGCAGGACGGAGACGACAAAGCTATCCACGTTGTAGGTCAGCTGAAAAAAGACGCAAGTGGAGAAGTCACTGGATTAAATGTAAGAGAAGACAAAGTTTCCTTCACATTTATGCTTGTTGACAATGAAGGAGTGGAGCAAGAAGTGTTTTACAATGAGCCAGTACCTGCGGATTTTACCCGTTCAGAATCTGTGGTAGTAATTGGTTCTTATAAGAATGACGAAATCTTTATTGCCGATAAGATCCTGATGAAATGCCCATCGAAATACCAAGAAACTGAAGTGCAGGCGGCAAGTATGTGAGTTAGAGCAGTTAGAATAAAAAATCCATGATAAATACCTTTATCGGTAATCTTGGCCACTTCATGACTATAGTGGCCTTTGTCAGTGCACTGACTACCGCATACGCTTACATTCAGTATTTCCGCGCCAACGAAATTGACAAAGCCAGTTGGAAAAGATTCAGTAGAATCAGCTTTGCAATCCACGGCATGTCGGCTGTGATGATCGCCGTCTCACTTTTTGAAATCATCTACAATCACCGCTTCGAGTATTTTTACGCTTACTCCCACAGTTCTGCGGCACTTCCAGTTCATTACATGATTTCCAGCTTCTGGGAAGGTCAAGAGGGTGCTTTTATTCTTTGGATCTTCTGGAATGTAGTCTTAGGAACAATCTTGATTTTCACAAATAAATTCTGGGAAGCTCCAGTAATGATCGTTTTTGCACTCGTGCAGGCATTCTTGGTTTCCATGATTTTGGGGGTGGTGATTGGCGATTTGAAACTGGGAAGTTCTCCATTCATTTTGTTGAGAGATGCCACTCAGGCACCGATCTTCCAGATGAATCCTGATTTCATTCCTGAAGATGGAACTGGTTTAAATCCGCTTTTGCAAAACATCTGGATGGTGATTCACCCGCCAACCTTATTCTTAGGATATGCTTCGACGTTGGTTCCTTTCGCCTTTTTGATGGGTGGATTGGTGACCAAAAAATATTCTGAATGGATTCGTCCGGCTTTACCTTGGGCGATTTTCTCTGCTATGATTCTTGGAATGGGAATCATTATGGGAGCTTACTGGGCGTATGTGACACTAAATTTTGGTGGCTATTGGAACTGGGATCCGGTGGAAAATGCCGTGTATGTACCATGGCTAATCTTGGTTGCAGCCATTCACTGCATGATTACTTTTAAGAAAAGTGCAACTGCCTTGAAGACTTCAATTGTCTTAGTAATTATGACCTTCATTCTGGTCCTTTACGCAACCTTCTTAGTAAGATCCGGCGTATTGGGCGATGCTTCAGTACACTCATTTACTGATCTTGGGCTTTCCGGTCAGTTACTTATCTACATGCTTTTCTTCCTTGTAGTGGCAGTGGTTCTTTGTGTAATCAATTGGAAACACATCCCAACTTCAGAGAAAGAAGCTTCTGTTTACTCCCGTGAGTTTTGGGTATTCATCGGTGCGACAACACTTGCATTGATGGCATTTCAAGTAATTCTTCCTACTTCTATTCCTGCGTGGAATGCGATGGTGGAAAGCTTTGGAGGCATTTCCAATATGGCTCCTCCAGCCGATCAGATTGAGTTTTATACCAAATTCCAACTTTGGTTTGCCGTAGCTCTTGCTATGCTTACCGCTGTAGGGCAATTCTTCTGGTGGCAAAAAATGGATAAGAAAGCACTGAAAGATGCGCTTTTGACTCCTTACATCATTTCGGTTTTACTTTCGGCAGCGATTATTGTCTTGGCGAAAGTTTATGACTGGAAATACATCATTATAGTTCTTGCGGGCACATTTACGATAACTGCCAATTCGGTGATTTTAGCCAAAATCCTCAAGAAATCTACTTTCAAACTAGCAGGTGGTTCTTTGGCACATATTGGTTTGGGTATGATTTTGATTGGAATTATGTTCAGCTCTGGTTATTCTGATACCATTTCCATCAACATGTCTGGCTTGACCTATAGCAATAGCTGGGAAGATGAACTGAACAAAGAGCACGTGTTGCTTTGGATCAATAAGCCTACACAAATGAAAGACTATACGGTGATTTATCGTGGTCGTCAGAAGAAAGTAAAAGGCATTTCTGAATATGTTCCTGCTAAGATTTTGGAACCAACAGGAAAAGTAAATGAAGCCATAGCTCTGGAAGACTATAAAGATTACTTTAAGAAAGGCGATAAAGTTGACATCGTTTTGGAAGAGAATGACTACTTCCAGATCGAATATTATCAAAATGAAGTGCTGAAGTTTTCGCTTAGCCCAATGTCTCAGTTTAATGAAGGCATGGGCGGATTAATTTCTTCTCCAGCGTCAAGAATATTTATCGACAAGGATCTTTATACTTATGTAGCTGCCATGAATGATTCTGAGGATCCAGATTGGAAAGAAGATGAAATTTATGAAGTCGCGCCGGGCGAGCAGTTCCACATTGCAGATTATGTGACCTACTTTGATGGAGCAGATGTGCTAAAAGAATTGGATGGATATGTCCTTCAAGAAGGCGACGTAGCAGTTCGAGCGAATCTTCGGATCCTTGACTACGACGTAGAGAAATTGATTCAGCCAACGTTCATTATCAGAAACAATCAAGTCGGCAAACTTCCTGTCATCGATAATGAGTTGGGTATAAAAGTGAGTCTAGAAAATATCCTGCCTGATGAAAACAAGTTCGTCTTCAAAGTGAATCAGTACCAAAAGGACTACGTGGTAATGAAGGCTATAGTAAAGCCTTATATCAACATCCTTTGGATAGGAACACTAATTATGCTTGCAGGCTTCTCAGTCGCGATCTTCAGAAGATTTGATGAGTTCAAAAAGATGAGAGATAAAGGAATGGAAGTTTAAAAGCTAAAGGCTGAAAGCTGAAATAATATAAAAATGAAGCCCGGCGAATAATCGTCGGGCTTCATTGTTTATGTACATCTAGAAAAGTTTTATTGAGCTTCTGTGCCTTGAATCATTGCCAATAACTCATCAAGGTATTCCCTAGAATTTGACAATCTCGGTACTTTATGCTGTCCGCCCAACTTACCTCTTTTACGCATCCAGTTTTCAAATAAGCCATGTGGAGCATGGTGAATTAGCGGCTCTATCAATGCCAGTCCCTTATGACGCTTGGCATCATAATCAGAATTGATTTCTCTCAAATGCTCATCCAAAAGTCGATTAAAGCTATCCGGGTCTGATGGGCTTTTCTGAAATTCCACGATCCATTCATGTGCTCCTTTTGAGCCAGAACCATCAAAATATACAGGAGCAGCAGTGAAATTTGAAATCATAGCTTCAGTATGCTCAGCAGCAAATTGAATTGCTTTTTCTGCATTTTCCACAATAACTTCCTCTCCAAAAGCATTCAGGAAATGACGTGTCCTTCCGGTAATTCTAAATCTATATGGTGAAGTAGAAGTGAATTTTACCGTATCACCGATTTTATATCTCCAAAGTCCACCATTTGTAGTAATCACCAAGGCGTAATTTTTACCTATTTCAACTTGAGATAAAGGAATTACTTCTGGATTTTCATTATCCCACTCTTCCATGGAAATGAATTCATAGAAAATCCCGTAATCCAAAAGCAGAAGCAACTCATCAGAATCCTTCTGATCCTGAATCCCAAAAAATCCCTCCGAAGCATTGTAGGTTTCCATATAACGCATCTTCTCTGATGGAATAAGCTCCTTGAATAGACTTCTGTAAGGTCCAAAAGCAACAGCACCGTGGAAGAAAATCTCAAGATTTGGCCAAACTTCTGTAATGTTCTTAGCTTTCTTCAGTTCCAGTACTTTTTGCAAAAGAACTATAGTCCAGGTAGGCACTCCAGCCATGCAAGTCACGTCCTCGTCCATCGTTTCGAAAGCCATTTTTTCAATCTTGGCTTCCCACTCTCCCATCAATGCAGTTTCCTTGGAAGGAGTTCGGACGAAGTATGACCAAAACGGCAGGTTCTCCATGATTACTGCAGAGATATCTCCAGCTCTGGCGGTTCCTTGGGGATTCAGCGGATTATTTTCAAGCGTTCCTCCGATTGTCAAGGTCTTTCCGGCAAACATTCTGGAATCCGGATAATTAGCCATATAAAGCGCGACCATATCCTTTCCGCCTTTATAATGACATTCTTCCAAACTTTCCCGAGTCACCGGAATGTATTTACTGCGGCTGGCAGTAGTTCCGGATGATTTTGCAAACCATTCTATATCACGGTTCCAGATCACATTATCATTCCCTTCCATCGCTTTGTCGATGTAAGATTTGAAGTTGTCATAATTTCGGATCGGAATTTTTCGTGCAAAATCCTCATAACTTTTTATGTCAGAGAAACCATGCTCAATGCCGAATTCAGTATGCATACCAGCATCTAAAAGCTCTTTAAAAATTGTTTCCTGAACAGCAATTGGATTATGCTTAAAATTATCAATTTGACCAAGGCGACTCCTAAAAATCCAGGTCATAAAGGAATTCAGAACCGCCATTATTTAAAAACTTTTCGTTTCAACTCAAAATTAGATCCTAAATACACTTTTCTTACTTGTTCATCCGCAGCAAGTTCCTCGGCAGTTCCTGCTTTGAGCAGTTTTCCTTCGAACATCAAGTATGCTCTGTCAGTGATGGAAAGGGTTTCGTTCACATTGTGATCGGTGATCAAAATGCCAATATTTTTTGTTTTTAGCTTCGCAACAATAGTCTGAATTTCCTCCACAGCGATGGGATCCACGCCTGCAAAAGGCTCATCCAATAACACAAATTTAGGATCTACAGCTAAAGCCCTAGCTATTTCAGTTCTTCTACGTTCACCTCCGGAAAGTACCATTCCTAGATTTTTACGGACGTGAGTTAAGCTAAATTCCTCAAGAAGGCTCTCAACTTTTTCTTTGCGTTCCTGCTTTGACATTTTGGTCATTTCCAAGACAGCCATGATATTTTCTTCTACAGAAAGCTTGCGGAAAACAGATGCTTCCTGAGCCAAATACCCAATTCCCAGCTTTGCCCTCCGGTACATAGGAAGACTCGTGATATCATTATCTTCGAGAAAAATTTTGCCTTCATTTGGTTGGATCAAACCCACGATCATGTAAAAGGAAGTTGTTTTTCCAGCTCCATTCGGTCCTAAAAGACCTACAATCTCCCCTTGGCTAACTTCCACAGAGATGTCGTTCACCACTCGGCGACCTTTATAGATTTTTACTAAATGTTCCGCACGAAGAATCATATCAATCAAATTTTATGTCTTTCACGTAGAGTTGCAAACTACTCTTATCGCGAAATACATTTTCTCTCATTTCTGCAACTATATCAAATCGCATTTTTCCGCGAAGCATATTTACTGTAGTTAAATCCGGATCCTTAGTCCGATCTGCCATTCCAAATCCAAGGCATACGGGCGTGGTAACTTGACCATCCTGTACGATCTTGAACCTGAGATGCTTATCCTTGAGAACAGTCACATCCTCAGCATATACATTCGCAATTCGGAATATCGGCTCTGTATTTCCTGGACCAAATGGCGCCATTTGCTTCAAGATATTATAAAACTTGTAATTAATCTGATCTAAGAGCAATTCATCGTCAACTTCTATCACTGGCTTGCGATGAACTTCCTCGATTCTGCTTTTCACTACTGCCTCAAATTTCTCCTGAAATGCAACAACATTCTCCACAGGAAGCGTTAAACCAGCAGCGTACATATGTCCGCCAAACTGGTCAAGTAAATCCGAACATTCCTCTATTGCTTCGTAAATATTGAAGTCCACAACCGACCTGGCACTTCCAGTAGCTTTGCCATTTGACTCGGTCAAAATAATTGTCGGTCTGTAATATTTCTCAATACAGCGACTGGCTACGATTCCGATTACGCCTTTGTGCCAATCTTCTTTGAAGAGGACTGTGGAATTCCACTCTACTAATTCCTCCCTAGAAGCAATCATTTCAAAAGCTTCCTTGGTGATATTTTCGTCAAAATTCCTTCGGGTTGCGTTCACTTCATCCACGACTTTGGCTCGCTCCATCGCGCCTTCTAAGTCTGAAGAAATCAGTAATTCTACCGAAGCTTTTGCATGCTCGAGTCTTCCGGAAGCGTTAATTCTCGGACCGATTTTAAAAACCACATCAGAGATTCCAATGTCCTTTTCCAAATTACTACTTAGCATTAATGCCTTCAATCCTGGACGGGGCGTGTTATTCAATCGATCAAGTCCGTAATAGGCAAGAATTCTGTTTTCTCCTGTAATTGGAACGATATCGGCGGCGATACTCACAGCCACAAGGTCCAAATAAGCGTCCAACTGGGAACTGTCCATTCCGCGCTTCATGGCAATAGCTTGGATCAGTTTGAATCCAACACCTGCACCACTCAATTCCTTATATGGGTAATCGCAATCCTTACGCTTGGCATCCAAAACTGCAATAGCAGCTGGAAGCTCCTCGCCAGGCGTGTGGTGATCACAGATAATAAAATCAACGCCTAATTTAGTAGCCAAAGCCACCTTTTCTATTGCCTTGATCCCGCAATCGAGCGCGATAATCAACTTAATATCATTATCGGCAGCGAACCTTACTCCCTTCTCAGAAATACCGTAGCCCTCTTTGTAGCGATCTGGAATATAAAATACCACATCAGGATAGAAGGTTTTTAAAAATCCATACATCAGCGCAACTGCAGTCGTGCCATCTACATCATAGTCACCATAGACCATAATCTTTTGCTCCTTAGCAATGGCTTCCTGAATTCTATCGACAGCCTCCGTCATATCCTTCATTAGAAAAGGATCGTGAAGCATCACTAAGGAAGGGCGGAAGTAACTCTTCGCCTGCTCAAAACTCTCCACCCCTCGGTTTATCAGCATATTGGCCAATGTCGGATTGACATTGATCTCCTTGCTCAGCTGATCTATCGCTGGTTGTGAGGTTTTGGGCTTTTGTTTCCAGAGGTACTCCATGAAGCTAATTTAGTAAACTAAGTTTCTTGTGATTTTATAATTAAAAGTACTGGTTCTATAATCGGCTATAGCAGCCTAAAAGTTTACTTGAAAGCAAAAAATACTAGCTTTTTGCTTTTTTATATTTTCCCCAAAAATATACCGGGAAAATAAGTGCTTTAAGCTTCCAGTCGTTTTTCTCAGACAATGTCAGGCTGGAATCCTCATGCACAGCACGATACATTTTTCCTGCAAAAAGACAATGTCCAATTAGCAAAACAAAAACGACAGCGTATATAATCAGTTCGGTCATTTGGGGAAAAGGGTTGTAAAGTTTTAAAGTGGTAAAGTGTGTCAAATACTAAGGTTAATTAAGACTTTTACCCTTTATTTAAGATTTTTGATTTACGATTTACGGCGGCAAAGCAGAATTGAAGAATGGGATAATCTAAACCATACAACTCACAAATGTTACAACTTACTTTTTTTACTTCCCACTTCGGTCTGCTGTCTTCAAGCGTTCTTCTGTAAAATCAACGCGGCCCAATTATCCTTGCTTTGCTGTGAAATCAACTCTAAACCAAGTGGCTTTGCGCAAGCATCCAAATCCTCAACATCCTCTGTGTAAAACCCACTGAGTAACAAAAACCCTTCTGGCTTCAACAAACCAGTATAAATCCCCATTTCATCAAGTAATACATTCTTATTGATGTTAGCTAGAACTATGTCGAATTCACCCTGCGGATTTACTTCTCTGATCGTTCCCAACTCCATTCGGGTGGTTAATCCATTTAGGTCAAAATTCTCATTTCCATTATCCACACACCAATCATCGATATCAAAAGCTTCGATTTCACTAGCTCCGAGTAAATGCGCCATTACGGCAAGAATTCCAGTTCCTGAGCCCACATCCAACACGCGCTTTCCTTGGTGGTCTATCTGACCTTGATGACGAAGCATCTGGAAAGTAGTCGCATGATGACCTGTCCCAAAAGACATTTTGGGATTGATTACAATCTCGTGTTTGAACTCAGGCTTGCTTGGGTGAAAAGACGCTCTCACGTAAACCAGATCATCGACGGCAATGGGGTCGTAATTCTTTTCCCATTCCTCATTCCAGTTGATTTTTGGCATCAGGCCTTCTTCCAAAGTGATTTCAGCATCAACTTTATATTGAGCTATCACTTCATCGAAGGCCACTCGATCAAAATCTGACTCCAGTGTATAAGCATCGATTCCCTCCTCAGTTTCGAGGAAGGAATCAAAGCCTATCATGGATAGTTCAGCGATAAGGATTTCCCGGAATTGCTCCAGGCACTTGATTTTAAACTCCAGGTAATCCATTTTTTCTTAGAATGATTTGATAATATCTACGAAGTCACGGGACTTCAACGATGCGCCACCGATCAATCCGCCATCCACATCAGGCTTCGCGAAAAGCTCCTGTGCATTCTTTGGATTACAACTACCTCCGTAAAGGATAGAAGTGTTATCAGCGATGTCTTTTCCGTATTTAGAAGCTATGTGTCTTCTCAAGGCCGCATGCATGTCTTGCGCTTCCTCAGAGCTTGCTGTTTTGCCCGTACCAATCGCCCAGATCGGCTCATAAGCAATTACGATCTTGGAGAAATCCTCAGGGCTCAAGTCAAAAAGACCTTCTGTCAACTGGAATTTCACATTTGGCTCATGGGTACCTGCAGTTCTTATCTCAAGAGATTCCCCACAGCAGAAGATTGGAGTCAAACCATTGGCAAGCGCAAGCTTTACTTTGGTAGCAAGCATCTCATTGCTTTCTTTGAAATATTCACGGCGCTCGCTATGACCGATGATTACATATTGTGCTCCAAAAGATGCTAGGATCTTGGCAGAAACTTCACCTGTAAATGCTCCAGCTTCTTTATCAGAACAGTTCTGAGCTCCGATGAAAACACCTTTTGCTTGCCCTATTAGTTTTTTGACTGGGAAAATATGTGGAAAAGGAGGGTTAAGCACAGCGATAGCTTCGCCAGAATGCTCGTCCTTCATCATGTTTAAAATTTCGGAAGTAAGGGTCTGACCTTCTTCGAAAGTCATGTTCATTTTCCAGTTGCCGGCTACGATTTTCTTACGCATAATGAGTTTTGAAAATTTAATAAGGTTTGATAAAAAAGGGATTCGCTATAATTTGGTTTAAAATTACGGAAAATGTCCAGTTGGGGAAAATATAAGCCAAATGAGTCAGGAAAAAACTCCTGGTCGCAGGAAGAAGCTTTTGAAAAGCTGACAACTTTCTGTGCTTATCAGGAGCGTTGTCCCTGGGAAGTTCGTCGGAAACTTTATGAAAAAGGTATCAATGATGAACCTGCGGAGAAAATAATTTCGGAATTGATAGCAGCCGAATTTGTGAATGAGGAGCGTTATGCGAGATCTTTTGCACGGGGCAAATTCAGGCTGAAAAAATGGGGCAGGAACAGAATTCGGATAGAACTGAAAATGCGCGAAATCTCAGAAGACCTCATCCGAAAAGGCATGACTGAAATCGATCCTGAAGAGTATTACGACACACTTTTATCCCAGACAGAAAAAAAATGGGAAACCACACGAGAACCCGAGGCTTACAAAAAGAAATTCAAAGTCACGCAGTATTTAATGGGCAAGGGCTTTGAAATGGACTTGGTGAAGGAAGCGATTGAAAGTTTGATCAGTGATCAGTCGCAGTGATCAGTCGCAGTGATCAGTCCTTGGGGTAGTCACCCTGAGCGAAAACGAAGGGTTCATGGGCTGGAAAAAATAGAGATTGCCACGTCCTTCCTCCTCGCAATGACGTCCGCACATTTTTGAAATTAACAAACGGAGACTGCGACTGAAAACTGCCTACTGCTATTCTATCATCTCACTCATAATTTTCGCAGAAAGCAAGCAAAGCGGAATCCCTCCTCCAGGATGCACAGATCCTCCACAGAAGTATAGGTTTTTAATCGAGGAAGAGTAATTCGCATGTCGTAGAAATGCCGCAAACTTATTATTAGAGCTATTTCCATAAAGCGCACCTTGAGCTGAGGAAGTTTTAGATTCTATGGTTCTTGGATCAAGGATTTCCTCCACTTCGATCAAAGACTCGACATCTGTCTTTAAGATGCGATTGAGCTTATGAATAATATTCCTTTTAGCCTCTGCAATCATTTTATCCCAATCCTGTCCTTGGTTATTAGGGACATTAATCATCGTGAACCAATTCATGCATCCTTCTGGAGCATCGTCTGATTTATGTGTAGAAGTGATGTTCACATAGATCGTAGGATCGTCGTAGATCGTCCAACGCTTGAAAATATGCTCAAATTCCAAAGGGTAATTATCCGAGAAAAAAATATTGTGGAGATCCAACTCAGGAAAATCCCTCTTAATCCCCCAATAGAAAATAAGAGCAGAACTAGATTTCGGTTGCTTAAGTAAAAGTTTGGGTTGTCTTTGATCTTTTAGAATGGTCTTATAAGCGTTGACCATATCCATATTGTTAACCACCAAATCCGCTATTCGATTTTCCCCATTTACTTTAATTCCTATTGCCTCTCCATTTTCTACTAAGACCTTTTCCACTTTATCGCCAAAATGATATCCTACCCCAAGCTCCTCTGATAGTTTGAATAAGCTCTGGGTGATGTCATGCATGCCTTTTTTTGGGAAAAATGCTCCAATATTAAATTCCAGGTGCGGAATAATATTCAGCGTCGCCGGTGTCTCAAAAGGATTCGATCCATTGTACGTCGCATAGCGATTGAATAGTTGCACCAATTTCGGATGTGAAAATTGCTTTCTATTCGCCTCATTCATGCTGGAGAAAATTCCCAACTTTCCCATTTTCAAATAGGATTTCAATGCTTGGGGATTTGTCCAGGTATCCATCTTATGAAGTGAGCGATTCATAAATAGTGGAGCTAAGCTGTCGTAAATAAAGGCCGATTGTCTGAGTGCATCACGAATACTTGATGCCGGCTCGCCAAGGTTGGATTGTACTTCCTCTGCAAATTGATCCAGATCAGCATAAGCTTTCAGGTTTGTTCCATCTTCCCAAAAGTATTGGCAGGTCACATCCAATTTTTCATAGACAAAGTAATCCTCTGGTCTTTTGCCTGCCAACCGAAAAAGCTCATCCACCTGCTCAGGAAGTGTAAAAAGGGAAGGCCCGGCATCGAATCGATACCCTTCTATTTCAATTTCAGAAAGCTTTCCGCCAGGATAAGCGTTAGCTTCAAATACTTCAACGTGGTAGCCTTTTATCGCTAATCTTATTGAAGCTGCAATACCAGCTATTCCTGAACCTATGATTATTGCTTTCTTGGTCATGAAACTCTATTCAAACCCTAAACTAGGAATTTTTAAAAAAGTTAGGCCGATTGTAGCGGGGAGTCTATAAGTTCCGTAGAGATTATACACCTAATTGCTTTTTTATGAAAAACTTACTACTACTTTCTTTTTTAGGAATAATTTTCTTTTCCTGTGAAAAACTAGAAGAACCGGAGATTTTGGGAACCTATACCTATATCCCTGAAGCTTGCGATCCTGGAGCGGACCCTGAATTTGGTTGTTCTAATACATTAACACTTTCTACTGACGGAGTTGCAGACATTCTACCAAGTGGAGATATTATGTATAGAACTACTTTTAAGGTTAGAGGCGAAAAAATCATAGTGGCCAAAGCGGATGAGGTGATCGACCAATACGTTTTCCGCTATTTGGATAATTCCACTTTGAAAAATGAAAGGGATGGAACTTTGTGGGTTAAGTGAAATATATAAGTTCACCACTGTGCAATTCTCGGAATTTGAATCGCCTTAAAAACGAAGTATAAATCACATTATTAAAATTAATTACATCTTTCACTTGTATTTTTTAATTTATGCTCTTATATTTGATCATAAATTAAAATGGAATGGAAAACAATAAGCCATTACGGATATTTGAAGTATCAAGCAGAATCGGTATTCTAATTCAGGATTTAATTAAGGCTCTTCGAGAATCCGGAGTTGAAGCTTATAATTCGCCAAACTTTATCCTCGATAGTTCACATATTGACATAATATCTGATTTTTATGTTAGATCAGTCAAAGATTCATTTAGCTACACTAAAAAAAATAGACATATATTCTCCTCTAACCGAGAGGATCTTCATAAAAAATTCTATTCGCAATTCATACCCGAATTCTCACCTTTTAGTCATTTAGACAATGGTTTTGATTATGAGAGTTGGGATAAAGTTATTAATGAATTTACCCTTGAAAGGGTTTTAGAATTTGAATTAGATGAAACTCTAATTAGAAGCCATTTTTATATATCCGTTTATCAGGAATATTCTCCAGTGCATAAGAAATATTTTAATACGAGTAAACTTTTAAGATTAAGACTAAGGTTAAAATCAATAGGCAAAATATTTGATTTGAATAAAAGAGATCAAATTTCTGCATTAATCAACTTTGGAAATTACCACACTTTTTCTTCGGAAGAAGACCATAAACATGAAGCTTTCCCTTTTAACAGCTTCTCATTTATGGTAAAATCTATACGAGAAGCTAAAATTATTTCTGCAATAAATTTTAGTTTCAATCATGAAAAAACATCAAGAATTAATACGAAAAATACAATCCTGTAACTTATCTAAAGAAGATAAAAAACAATTACTAGATATACTTAATGACGAAAATTCGAATTATGACGATTTTTTGAAAGTATTTATATCAATTCTCAAATTAGGACACGAATTCTCAAAATTTCTAGATTTCGGTCCGTAAATCTTAAATATATGAACATCGGGGCAGCTATAAAGCAAGTTAGAAAGGAAAAAGGTCTTGGTCAAAAGGATGTTGCTGAAAAATGTAATATCTCTGTAAACGCCTTAAGTCAGATAGAAACAAATCTATCTTTCCCTCAAAAAGGTACACTTCAAAAAATCAGTGATGTACTTAATGTTCCAGTTTCTTATCTTCTTTTCCTTTCAATAAGTGATGAAGACGTACCAGAGTCTAAAAGAGAGGCCTTTAATTATTTAAATTCTGCAGTAAAATCTATCCTCTTAGACTCACTTGAAGAAAAAGTTTAAAATATAAAAAACCTCTAAGATCACTCTCAGAGGTTTTTTTATGCCTTTCCGTTTCTTACAACTTCTCGAAAACCCTTCTAAAGCTAGTAGCTTCAGCTATTCTGCCATGAAGCTCAGAGATAGGAACTCTTTCCTGCTCTGTGGTATCACGATGACGAATCGTTACAGTATTGTCTTCTAAAGTCTGATGATCTACAGCGATACAGAATGGCGTACCAATCAGATCCTGACGCGCATAACGCTTACCGATTGAAGCGGCATCTTCATAAATGATATTGAAATCGTATTTCAGCAATTCCACAATCTCTTTCCCTTTTTCAGGCAAGCCGTCTTTCTTCGTGATGGGAAGAATTGCTGCTTTTACTGGAGCAATGGCTGGATGAAGCTTTAAGAACGTTCTGCTTTTCTCTTCTTTATTTTCTTCCGTATAAGCATTGCAAAGGGTCAATAAGAACAAACGATCCGCTCCAATGGAAGTCTCGATTACATAAGGGATGTAATTCTGATTCACCTCAGGATCAAAGTACTGCTGTTTCTTTCTAGAGAAATCCTGATGTGATTTTAGATCAAAATCGGTTCTGGAGTGAATACCTTCCACTTCTTTGAATCCAAATGGGAAGTCAAACTCAATATCCATCGCTGCATTGGCGTAGTGAGCTAGCTTTTCATGATCATGCTTTCTCAGTTTTTCCGCAGGAGTTCCTAGTGCCAAATGCCATTTCATACGCATATCAGCCCATTTCTGGTACCATTCTAGTTCAGTTCCAGGACGGACGAAGAATTGCATCTCCATTTGTTCAAATTCCCTCATACGGAAGATAAACTGACGGGCAACGATTTCATTTCTGAAAGCTTTACCAATTTGTGCAATTCCAAAAGGAACCTTCATTCTGGCAGTTTTCTGCACATTCAGGAAGTTCACGAAGATACCCTGAGCAGTTTCAGGTCTTAGGTAAATCGTAGTGGAATCTTCAGCCACGGAACCTACTTGCGTAGAGAACATCAGGTTGAATTGACGAACGTCCGTCCAGTTGGAAGTACCAGAGATAGGACATTTGATGTTTTCATTGGTGATCAAATCCCGTACTCCATCTAGATCTTCTGCTTCCAGTAATTTCGCCAAAGCTCCTGTCAAAGCATTTGCCTTTTCTATATCTCCAGCTCTTTCAAATACAGCTGCATGCTCCTCCACCAAAACATCCGCACGGTAGCGTTTCTTAGAATCCTTGTTATCAATCATAGGATCGTTAAAGCTGTCTACATGACCTGAAGCTTTCCACGTAGTAGGATGCATAAAAATCGCTGCATCGATCCCTACGATATTATCCTGAACCCGTGTCATGGTCTCCCACCACAGACGCTTCAGGTTATTTTTTAATTCAACACCATAAGCACCATAATCATACACTGCCTGAAGGCCGTCGTAGATCTCAGAACTAGGGTAAACAAATCCATACTCTTTGGCATGGGAAATAATATCTTTCAATTGCGCGTTTTCCGCAGGAGTTTCTGTTTTTGCCATAGGCGCAAAAATAGGGAAACTAATTGAAATCTCAGGGATATTGGAACCGATCCATTTTGCTCTAAAACTTAAAAAGGTCAACTCAATTGCTGAGTTGACCTTTTTTGGCTATGGGTGGCTTATTGTTTTATCTAAAAGTGTATTTCACTCCTATTCCTCCTCTGAGATATGTATCGTTATGATTTGCGATAACCGGTGCTGCTTCTATAAGAAATCCTAGGTCCTTAGTGTTGAAAGGTTTGATCAACACACCAACAGGAATAGCGACATAAATATCATTGTGGTCATCGTGATGCTTATGATGATGATCTCCCAGCAAACCTAGCCCGGCGCCTACGTATGCATTCACTTCACTTTTTCGTACAAAGTTATAGCCTCCCATCAACTCTAATCCGATATCGTGGCCGATTCCCAATCTTGCTTCTCCAAAGAATTCCTTATCTGTATCTGTACCTACAGTAATGAAGGTGTCCGAAGTCTGGAAATTTATACCTACAGAAACTTGGGCTTTGGAAATTGAAATAAAAGCAAAAAGCGAAAATGCTAATAAGAATACTTTTTTCATGGTGATTTAAGATTATTTCTAATCACTCTCCCCAAGAAAGAGCCAAACTTAAAAAATCACCATCCTCCTTCTAATTTTGAAATCCTTTTTCCTGATTTAGCACTTTCAAAAGATGACTCTATTATCTTCAATACATTGATGGTCTGTGGAATGGTGACATCCAGCGTTGCACCTTTTAAAATGGCATCTGCGACATTTTGATAAAGTATTCTATAATCTCCTGGAATGGTTTTATAAGCTTTTGTCTCCCCATTGAGGAAAATATTCCCCCACTTTTCCTCAGTTTCTAGTCCCCAGAAAGTACCTTCGGGCTTTTCTCCAGCTTTGAATGCCGCTTCCTGCACATCCAACCCGAATTTCTGGTAAGAACCATTTTTGCCCAGCAGCAAAAATTTTGGAGTAGCCACATTTACCAAAGCTCCGGCTGTAACTCTGGCTTTGAGAGAACCGTAGTCCAGAATAATATCAAAGTAATCATCGGCAATCGCTCCGGTTCTTTGTTTACGGATATCTGCCTGTATCCAGTTTGGCAAACCAAAAAGCAAGACTACCTGATCAATCAAATGAGCACCAAGGTCATAAGTGATTCCATTACCAGGCACTTCCTTTTCCCTCCAATTCTCCGAAACGTCGGGCCTGAAACGATCAAAGTGGGATTCCAGGTAAACCAAATCTCCAAGTTCTCCTTCCCTTACCAGCTTCTGTAGCGTCATGAAATCCCCATCATACCGGCGATTATGAAACACAGAACAGATCAGTCCCTTCTCCTCAGCTAACTTATTAAGCTCCTCAGCTTCGTGGGAAAAAATCGTCACCGGCTTATCTACCACCACATGTTTTCCTGCTTGGAGGCACTGCATAGCCATTGGAAAGTGATATTCATTTGGCGTGGTAATCACAATTAAATCTGCACCATCAGCTGACAACAAATCATCCAAACTTCGGTAAGTTGTGGTAGTATAAAGCTCTTCGCATCGGTTAGTCTTACGCTCCACTGATGCTACTAGTTCTAGATCAGGGCAGGCATTTATCAAAGGCGCATGCATTTTTTCAGCTACAGAGCCGAAACCGACTATAGCCGTTTTTATAGGATTACTCATCATTAAATATTCATTTCGTGGGCCTTATTCACCAGCTCAACTCTGGAGCTCACCTGTAGTTTCAGATGGATGTTTTTCCGATGCGTCTCCACAGTTTGCTTGCTTAGATTTAGTATCTGGGCTATTTCGCGGTTTTGAATTCCTTCCTTGATCAGATGTATGATTTCAGTCTCCCTTCGGCTAAGCTTATACTTCAGTCGGAAGGCATCATAATATTCTCCCAGCAGTGCCTGTTTCTTGACACGGTCAAAATTTAAAATATGCCTACCTTCATGAACTTCGTTTATGGTAAAAATTAATTCATCGGGATCAGCATCTTTGAGAATAAATGCATCTGCCTCTTTATCAATGCACTTTTTGTAAATCTTTTCCTCATCGTACATGGATAGAACTACCACCTTCACATGGGAAAGTTCTCTTTTACAATGATCCAATACTCCAAAACCATCCAAGAGGGGCATATTGAGGTCTGTAAGTACCACGTCCACTGGGTTTTTTGCAATATAATCACAGAGTTCTTTACCATTTGGAAAGACACCAACAACAATGAATTCATCTACATCATCTAGAATTCCTTCTATTCCTTTTGCAAATAATGTGTGGTCATCAGCCAGGGCAATCCTGATCATGAGTGGGGGGATTATATTATTAAAGGAGATTATAACCCAAATTAGAATGTATTATCTAATTAGGCAAGGTTAAAGTGATTTCTGTTCCTATGCCGACAGATGAAGTCAGGTGAAATTCACCGCCAATAGTCTCCATTCTCATCTTAAGATTAGTCATTCCACTTCCCTTTGAGGGTTGGGAACTATCAAAACCTTTGCCGTCATCCTTAATTCTTATCTGTTTTCTATTTCCATTTTCCTCGATCCTAATCAGGATTTTATCCGGCAAAGCGTGCTTGATGGCATTGTTTAGAGATTCTTGGATTACCCGGATCAAAACAAGCTTTGACTCCTTTGGTAAATCGACCAAGTCAAAATCTGCCTGCAATGTAGTCGCACAAAAACCAGTAGCTTCTATCCGATCAAGTTGCTGTCCGATAAATTCACTGATACTGATAGACTCCACCCAATCTAGATTCAGTTGCTTGGATAATCCCCGCACTTCCCTTATTGCCTGTGCGAGAATCTCTCTTCCCTCTGCGTGTTTTTCAGGTTTGATAGAGCCAAAATTCAACTTTGCCAGGGAAAGCAACTGTCCAATATTATCATGAAGCTCTCTACCTATATGTGTGAGTGTCTCTTGCTGTATCTCGTTTTCAATATTCAGTAAAGTCATCTCATGTTCAGATTTGATCTGATCTACCTTCTGACGGTTTTGGGCCTGACGTTGTCTATGGATAAACACCATGGAAATAACGAAAGTGGACATGATCCCTCCCAGAAATATCGTAGCAAAAATGATTACATATACTTGATCTTCAGTCGGTTCCATAGAATGGTTCTTTTTCAAATAGTTTTGGCAGCTTAGGAGAAGCGATTGTCAGAACAAGTATGGCCAAATTAAAACAGCCCATTACTGTTTCTGTTTGAGAAAGTGATATACCAAGCCCATAATTATAAGTGACCAAGTAAGGCTTACTTACATCATTGATGTAGGTTAAAGAGTAGGTAAAGAGAATAAATGTCATTTGCCAAAAGGAAGTTAGTCTTAGGGGATTTGAATTGAGGTACGCATCGTTTTTCATCAATCCCACGAAATAGAGCCAACTTCCCACCAAAATCATATTTGCCCCTATGGTAAATATAATAGGCTGAAACCAATAAATAGGCTCTATTCCTGAAAACTGTATAATCTGACTGCTTACCACAAACGCAATCAACATCCAGTTGATGTACTTCTTATTGGAGGGCACGAGCCAGGACTTAATTAAAAAGAGGTAGAGAATTGTCAAAACTTGCATATTAGCGATGTTAAATAACCATAAATTATATCTGGGAAATTCCGTATTGCCAAGAAATGCATTCACTGACTTTTTGAACTCATAATTGTAGTTGGTATAGGCTCCCATATTTTCATAACACACAGTGAAAGCCAAAATTAAAAATGGGAGCCAGTACCTACTATTTGATCTTTCACTCCCTGACAACTTTAAAAAATATATAATACCAATTGTCAATATTATATCTATGGAGATTAGATACCAATCTCCAAATGTCTGGAAAAATTTAGTATCCATTTTTATGTAAAGGATACGTTTTATTTGGAAACAAAGCATACAGTAATAAAGATGGTATGCACCAAAAAAAAACGTAAAGATAACCTTTATTTGAATCCATAAGTAGGCTCTTTTTCAAAAATCCCCGGCAATAGCGGTGACGCTACGGTCAATGTAAGCACAGCCAAATTGGTAATTAAGATTACATTGCCCATTTGCTGTAAAGCCTTTCCCAAAACAGGATTAACCGAATAGAGATATAATAGGGATACCCAAAAGATATAAGTCAGGGTAAAAGTGAACATAATTAAAGTCATCTGCCAAAATGATATTAGCTTCAATGGATTGCTAGCCAAATAGTCTTCCTGGCTGATCAATCCTATAAAATATAATCCACTACCAATCAATATCAAATTGGCTCCAATGGTAAATAAAATAGGCTGATTAAAATAAAGTGGTTCTATACCTAAAAATGTAATCACGCATACTATGGGTATGTAAATATAAATCATCCAATTAATGTATTTCTTTTTGGACGTCGCCAGCCAAGACTTAATTAAAACTAAATAGAGTATTACCCCGATCTGGTTTTCTGCAATATTATAGACCCAGATGTTAAACTTAGGATATTCAGTATTTCCCAAATAGGCATTTACTGATTTTTTAAATTCGTAGTTGTAATTCGTATAAGCTCCAAAATTCTGATAAAAAACAGTGAATACTAAAATCAAAAAAGGAAGCCAATACTGAATATCGGCTCTCTTTTCTTTTGGCAATTTGATAAAGCAAGCAACCCCAATAATCAATAGTAGATCAAGGGGTATTAATAGTTCACCATTCGAAATGAAGAATGACTGGATGAACCTACTTTCCATACTTAATTACTTGTAGGTTCTGGTTCACAATTGTAAGGGCACATTAATCTTCCACCCTGATATTCATCTTCGGTTCCGCCTAAGGTGTGTAGCTTATTTTCATTGAGATTGGCTGCACGCATTACCAAAGTCATCTGTCCGGTATAGGCAGCACCCTCTTTTGGATAGGCTTTCTCAGCAGTTTCATCAGTGTGTTCAGTGAAATAAAATTGAATCCCACCCACTTTGGGATCTTTGTCTGCTTGAGCCAATAATCCCTCTAAAGTCTCCCGATCAAAAAATATCCACTTAGTTTGATTGGTTTTATCTTGGTCTTTTGTCCCTTTGGCAGGCTTACCTTTTTTTACTTCTTTGTCATACTTTGATTGCATGCTTTCGAAGTCTTCTTTCGAAATTTTCATTTAAAAGTGTTTTAAAAGTTTGAAACAGGTTAGGTATTAATAAAATTCACCTCAAAAGATACAAACTTTCCCACTTAGAGGGCAATAAAAAAGGAGTGAGATCGTCTCCCACTCCTTTCTAAATTAGGTTAATAATAGCTTATGCAAGCTTTTTAGCTTCTTTAGCAGCACTTTCCTGTTCTATTTCTCTTTTCATCAAATCCACTACAATAGGAGTAGCGATATAGATCGATGAATAAGTACCTACCAATATACCGATGAATAGCGCAAATGAGAAGCCTCTCAATACCTCACCACCGAATATCAATAGTACAATCACCACAATCAATGTAGTAAATGAAGTAATCAAGGTACGACCCAAAGTCTGGTTGATGGCATCATTGAATACCTTCACCAGCTTGTTTGTACCTCTGGTCTCGATATTCTCACGAATACGGTCAAATACAATTACAGTATCGTTAATCGAATAACCAATCACTGTCAATACTGCTGCGATAAAGACTTGGTCAATCTCAAACGTAGCACCAAAAGCACTCGCGATCGCAAATGCTGCAATCACAAACAACGTATCGTGAATCAAGGCTATAATGGATGCCAAAGAGAATTGCCACTTACGGAATCTAAGTAAAATATAAAGGAAGATGGCAACAAGTGCAACGATCATAGCTTCTGCTGAAGATGCCTTAATATCATCTGCCACAGTAGCCCCTACTTTAGAAGATCCTGTGATGGCAAACTGTCCATCTGTTAGCGTAGCAGCATCTTCGGTAAAATTCAAACCAGTCACAGAAGCAATACCTTCCCTAACTTTAGTCTCTACTTCCTCATTGGAAGCAGCGTCATCTTCAGTGACCAAATACGAAGTAGTCACTTTCAGTACGTTGTTTGAACCGTAAGTCTTCACTTCTACAGATCCGTCAAATTCACTATCCAACCCGGATTTCAATTCAGAAGCCGGGATGGCATCATTAAATTCTACAATGTATGAACGACCACCTGTGAAGTCAACGCCGAATTTCAATCCATTGACAGCGGCGATACCTAATCCAATCACGATAATTGCAGAAGAAATTAGGTAGGCAATTTTTCTTTTACCCAAAAAGTCAAAGTTCAATCCGCTTAATGCATTCTTTGCAAAAGGAGTAGCAAAACTAATGGAGCTCTTATCTCCTTTTTTGCTCATCCATGATACGATAACTCTGGTGATGAATACAGCAGAGAAGAAAGATGACGCAATACCAATCATCAATACAATCGCAAATCCTTTTACAGGACCTTGTCCCAAAGCAAATAGAATCGCACCGGTAAGGAAAGTCGTTACGTTTGAATCGAGAATCGCAGAGAATGCTTTACTATAACCAGCATTGATCGCTGCCATCAGGCTGACACCATTACGGAGTTCTTCCTTGATACGCTCAAAGATCAGCACGTTTGCATCTATGGACATACCTATCGTCAACACAATACCTGCGATGCCCGGCAATGTCAGGGCAGTACCTAGCTGAGCAAGGATTCCAAGAATAAAGAAGATGTTGAAAACCAATGCTGAAATAGCGATAAGGCCGCCTTTAGCGTAATACGCCACCATGAATAGGATCACAATAGCAAGACCTGCCACCATAGAGATCAAACCTTGATTTAAAGCTTCTCTACCCAATGTTGGACCGATGATGCTTTCTTCTACGATTTGAGTTGGAGCTGGAAGAGAACCTGACTTTAGGATGTTTGCCAAATCTTGGGCCTCTTGTAAGGTGAAGTTTCCGGATATTTCAGACTGACCAGTAGGGATTTCTCCGTTTACCACTGGAGCAGTGTATACATAATCATCCAAAACAACCGCGATTCTTCTACCCATATTTTCAGCGGTCAGTTTTCGCCATTTTCTAGCGCCGTCCGCATTCATCTGCATGGATACTGCAGGTCTTGAAGACTGATCTAAAGTCTGACGGGCATCTGTTACCACATCGCCCTCAAGAGGAGCTTCGTCTGTTCCCCTTACAGCTTTAATCGCATAAAGTTCAAGCGTCTCGGTACCATCTTCTGCTTCGAATGGTTTTACTCCCCAAAGTAATTTGATGTCTCTAGGCAATAAAGCTTTGTAATCATCATTTTTAATAATGCGGTTTATAGCCATTGTGTCACGAAGCTCATAAGCCAATCCGTAATTAGGCTTCAATAAACTGAACAATGGTGAAATCGTATTGTCTCCTGCTTTGGTAGGGTCTATTTCTGCAAGTTGTTTCTCTAAAGCATTTCTTAAAGAATCCTCTTCTGAAAGATTCTCAGTGGCTACTGTATCTGCTTCCGCAGGTTGAGCTGATTTATTGGCAGCTACCCAAGCACTGTTCACAGACTCCAATGCAGCTCCGATCTCATTAGTCTCAGCTACTTCCCAGAATTGTAATTTAGCTACTCCTTGAAGTAGATTTCTTACTCTTTCCTGATTGTCCACTCCTGGCAATTCGATCTGGATACGACCAGAACCTTGAATTCTTTGGATGTTAGGCTGCGAAGTACCAAATCTATCAATACGGGTTCTAAGGATATTAAAAGAACGCTCTATCGCATTTTCTACTTCGTTATCGATGATTTCCAGGATTTCTGAATCAGAAGACTCCAAAGAAATACGACCTCTGTTTGCTGCTGTAGCGAAGATGCTGCTCAGATTTTTATTTGGGCTGTTTCTCTTCCATGCTGCATAGAACAGGTCCACATACTTATCAGTAGAAGTCTTTGCCTCTTCACGGGCTTCCTCTACAGATTTATTGAATGCTGCATCCTTAGGATTACCGGCAAGTCCTTTGACGATTTCTACAGGAGAAACTGCCAAAGTAACATGCATACCCCCTTGAAGGTCAAGACCCAATCCAAGTTCCGTTTCTTTTACTTCCTGAAAAGTGAAATCAGCACCTAGGAAATTATATACCGGAGCTCTCCAGATAGAATCGAGATAGCTTTGTCTTTTCGAAAAATCCACATTTCCAGACGCATCCGTTGCGTAATCCTGGGCCTTTTGCTGGATATTGTTTGATACAAATGTGAATGACAGATAGTACAAGCATAATGCTGTAACGATCACTGTCAAAAACACAATGACACCTTTGTTTTGCATGAGAAATTGAAATTATTAATTGATTGTAAATACAGAGTTTTGGCTTGCCTGAATCTCAGGAAGCGGTTTTTCACCAGAAAACAAAAAAGAACTTAGGGTCCTTTGGTGGATATGATACGCTCAAAAAGTATTTCTACGAGCTGGTTAGGTTGAATAACCGAGGTTGATTCAGTAACAAATGAAGATCCTTCGAATCTTACTATATCATGAATAAGGTAAAGAATGCTATGCGATACATGGACTACAAAGGGTACTACTGCATCGACTGCTACATTCAAAAAAGTCTGGTCCTGCTCATTGGAAGCTTTCTTGTCTTGTTTTTCAACTTTGACAACTTCTCCATTTTCAGGTACATATTCTACGCTCGAAATAAACAAACAAAACAGCAAAGCGAGCATCACCGTGAGGCGTTGCTGGAATAAGTTGCTATTTCTTTTAGTTGCTTTCATGCGGCGCAAATATAGCCAATTATTTAAAATGAGAAATTCTCATGGGAAAAATTCTGTTTCAAGAGAATGAAATCGAAATAATATGTTAAAAATCAGATGGTTAACAAAATTACTTCCTGTTTATTAAACAATCCGCATTCGTAAATAACTACGAATAACTTCCAGCGCCTTGTCAAAATTATGGTTATTAGGCACGATGAGATCTGCATCATTCATGAACGGCTTGATATATTTCTCATAAGTGGGCATAACATGCTGCTCATAGCGATAAAGCACATCATCTAGATCATAGCCTCTTTCTACCTTGTCACGGATGATTCTACGTTTAAGCTTTATGTGGTCTTTAGCATCTATAAAAACTTTCAGATCCAGCAGATTTGCCAATTCCGGATAATACAACACAAAAATTCCCTCCACAACAACTACAGGAGAAGATTTGAAAGTCAGCATTTTAGGCTTCTTCGCCGCGTTATTGAAGGTATATTCCTCTCTTAGTACGGTCTCGCCTGCCTGGATCTTGCGGATATCTGCTGCGTACTCCTCAAAATCAATACTTTCCGGCCGATCAAAATTATGTACACCATGCTCATCGATTGGCTGCATTTCCCTAGGCTTGTAGTAATTATCCTGAGAAATAAGACAAACCTCACCGTCCTCAAAAGAATTTAGTAGTCGTTCCAAAAAAAGTGTTTTTCCTGAAGCAGAGCCCCCGGTAATACCGACGATGAATGGTTTTTTCATGGGGCAAAGTTAAGGTGATTTTCTTCTTTAAACAGAATTATATATTGCTTAAAAAGGAAATGAGCGCTCTGACAGCTTTGCCACGATGTGAAATTGCGTTCTTTTCTGCCATTGTAAGCTGCGCAAAAGACTGAACATATCCGTTAGGTACAAACACAGAATCGTAACCAAATCCACCGTCGCCCTTTCTTTCCTTCAAAATCTCCCCTTCGGCTACTCCTTCAAATTTGTATTCTTCATCACCTAGCAACAATGCAATCACTGTTTTAAAGCGAGCCTTTCGTAGTGAGGATTTTTCAAGGTTTTTCAGCAAAAGATCGATGTTTCTGTCATCGCTTCTAGGTTCGCCAGCATATCTTCCAGAGTAGACCCCTGGCTCTCCTTCCAGTGCATCTACTTCTAATCCTGTATCATCTGCAAAGCAATCCACTCCAAAATGCTCCTTAACATATCGTGCTTTTTGGAAAGCATTGTGCTCCAATGTGTCACCCGTTTCAGGAAGCTCATCTATGCATCCTATATCTTTCAAGGAAACAATTTCGAAGTTGTCACCAAGCGCGGCTTTTACTTCTTCTACTTTTTTTTGGTTGTTGGTGGCAAAGCAAATTTTCATGTGTTTCTAATTTTATTTTTATAAATCACATGGAATCCCACATTCATTGTAAAAATTCTACTGTGGGACACTCCGGCCATGCTCAATTTCATATTTCAAAAATAGAGGTTAATGTTTTTCGGTACTAGTAGGGAAGAAAAATATCCTATTGTTTATTCCTCGCTTGGTTAAGCTTTTGTAAAACCTTTCCCTTGGCTGTGCATTAAAAATTGAATCACTTAATTTCGAATTTATCTTTTGAAATAACTCATGAAGAAAATTACCATTTATTGTGGCTCGCGAAAAGGAGAAAGTTCTGCCTATGAAGAGGGTGCAAAAGCTTTAGCTCAGGAAATGATCAAGCGAGACCATTCATTAGTATATGGGGCTGGAAGAGTAGGGCTGATGGGAGTGATAGCGGATGAAATGCTCTCTGCCGGAAAAGAAGTGCTGGGCATCATACCCCAAAAACTGGTGGATAGAGAAGTCGCCCATAGAGGCTGCACAGAACTCATCATCGTGGAGACGATGCGTGACAGAAAATGGCTGATGGCAGAGCGTGGTGACGCATTTATCGCCATGCCTGGAGGAATAGGAACATTGGAAGAACTTTTTGAAATCATGACACTTAATCAATTGCATTATATACAAAAACCTCTGGCGCTCTATAATGTAAATGGGTATTTTGATAAATTGATAGCTTTCTTAAATCATGCGATGGAAGAAGGATTTATGTATCCAGAGCAGGAAGAATTATTAATTGTCTCTGAGAATCCTGTGGATTTACTAGATCAAATCGAAGCTTATGAAGCGAGAAGGCCGGCAGATTGGTAGAAATCTTTGTTGTTCGGTGTAATACGCCAGACGCGCTTTCTAAATCTATGCAAACTATATCAGCACCGAATGGATAAAAAAGTATTGCCTTTCATCCGACATAAAATATAATTTAAAACATCATAATAAGATAATTTATTATTTTTGCGAAGCAATGATCCAGAAACTCTTTCCATTAGATAAAAACTACATTCTTCGCCAAGCTCAATCTATGCTTGAAGAAGAGTTGCTTGATCGGATGGTTTTTGAATTGAAGCGCTCTTATACTTCCCTGTATAATCCACTTCAATTGATGGATACAACTTACGCACAGATTCTTGACACTTTTGATTTTCCGCGTGATCGTGTACGATTAATCTACCGCCAGCTGTGTGGCATTTATCGCTATAAGCATGGGGATAATCAACTGGAAATGCTTTTTGACGGAAGAACTCATTTGGAAAAATTCCAGGAGGATTGGTGTGCAGCTTTTTTGGTATATGTAGGCGAGCTGGGTTGCTATGAGCAATACGTGAAAACTATGCTTAGAATGACTATACTTTTTGATACCGAGTCTCGTGCCGAATGGGCAGAAAATCATTGCAAGGCATTTATTAATCAACATTTCGAATGCAAAGTGGTAAAGCGACAAGGTGAGCTTCACCTGAAGGTCGGCTAAGGTTGATCATTTTTATATTATTACTAATAATACCTCGTTCGATTTCTCTAATTTATTTTTTGTCCGTGAGTGGACAAAGGATTTCATGTACGAACGTCGACTCTTTGAAAATCCTTGATTTGACGCAATTGACATAGATTTCACTTGGCTTTCTGTTTGCAAAACTATAGATCCAACTAGTCTGCAAGTCATATGATCATCAACAATTACTTTAAAACTGCCCTCAGAATTCTCCGGCGTGAGAAAAGCAATTCTATTATAAACATAGCAGGTCTCACGCTTGGGATTACGGGCAGCTTACTGTTATTTATGCTTGTAGAGAACGGTTCTAGTTTTGATAGTTATCATAAAAACAAAGACAGAATTTTCCGGGTAGTCACTTCAGAAAAGACAAGCAACGGAGAATCTTTTACGCAGGGCATCCCTCCGATACTAGTCAGCGCATTAGAGGATGATTTTGAATCGCAGGTAGAAGTGGCCACATTCACCTCTTATCGCCGTAATTCAATCATCGGGTTTTCAAAACCTGATGGCTCGTTCACCAAAGTAAATGAGCCAACAGGCGTAGCGTACGCAGAACCCTCGTTTTTTGAGATTTTTGACAGAGAATTTTTGATTGGGAATCCTTCCAGTATAGAAAGTCCAAATACTGCCTTGATTTCTATAGATTGGGCTAAGAAATATTTCCAGAATGAAGACCCGATTGGTGAAGTAATAAAGTATGAAGATGAACTCTATAAAATTAGTGGAGTAATCGAAGACTACCCTTCAAAGACTGATTTGCCTTTTGACTTAATGCTTTCCTATGCGACAATTAAACAACAAAAAGAAGCGAGCGAATGGGGAGGAATTTCTGATACAGACAACTGCTACTTTTTACTAAAGGAAAATGCTTCAGTTGGAAATCTGGAAGCACAACTGCCCGGATTTACTGATAAATACTACGGTGAAAAGGATAATACAGGATTTGGCAAGAGTTTCATTATCCAGCCACTCAATACACTTCACAGCGATATGAGATTTGGCAATTACAATACTAAAATGCCATTCATTGCCAAAATCACTTTCATTGTGATTGGGTTAGTCCTCCTTGTAAGTTGCTGTATCAATTTTATAAACTTAACCACGGCTGCCGCTGTAAAACGAAGCAAGGAAATCGGAATCAGAAAAATCCTTGGAAGCTCAAGATCCCAGCTAGTTTTCCAACTGCTGAGTGAAACATTCTTAGTCACACTTATCGCAACCGGAATCTCTTTACTTCTAGGAGATTTTCTACTGAAATTTATCAATCCTTACCTAGGACTAAATATTTCACTTCATCTATCTTCCCGTCTTACAGTTTGGCTTTACCTGTTTGGAGTGATGATTATCGTCACCATACTTTCAGGTTTGTATCCCGCGTGGATAATTTCTTCAGGCAAAGGAGGAAAAGTCTACTCTTCAAATATCCCTGAAAGAAAGACAGGTTTTTCCGTCCGAAGTTCATTGGTGGTAGTCCAGTTTTTCATTTCCCAGTTTTTTATCATCGCCACATTAGCCATGTATTCCCAATTTCAATACATGCAAAATATAGATCTCGGTTTTCAGAAGGATGCGATAGTAACGTTACCAATTCCAGTGAATGAGCAAGTGGATACCGTCCAAAATCAAAGTGTAATGCGAACGCTCAAAAGCGAATTGCAGCGATTATCCGGTATTTCAATGGTGAGTCTAAACAATGCTCCACCATCATCAAGTGGCGTTCTGGGCACCAGTTTCACTTTGCCGGGAAGCGATGATCCTATTAGTACCCAAATCAAGGAAGTAGATGGCGATTACATAGACCTATTTGAGTTAGAGTTACTGGCCGGAACTGGACTTTCTGATATGGATACTATGTCTGGCTTTGTGGTGAATGAGACTTTAGCGAAAGCTGCAGGATACGAGGATTACAGCAACTTAGTAGGTGAGCAAATTGACCTCTGGGGAAATCTGCTTCCGGTAAAAGGAGTGGTAAAAGATTTCAGCACCACTTCACTTTCCAAACCTATGGAGCCAGTGATCTTACTCAACAACCTGAGCGGATTTCACAGTATTTCACTCAAAATAGAAGGAAATGCTTTTGAGCAGAACCTTGCTCAGATCCAGGAAAAATGGGAGTCCGCCTATCCAGAATACATTTTCAGTTATAGTTTTTTAGACGATCAGGTGTACAATCTGTATAACGGTGAAAGAAAAACATCCACTACACTTGCTTTGTTCTCATCAATAGCAATTTTCATCGGCTGCCTCGGCTTATATGGCTTGGTAACTTTTATGGCAAATAACAAAACGAAAGAAGTTGGCATCCGAAAAGTGCTGGGTGCATCTTCAGAAAGCATTGTGATGCTATTCTCCAAAGAGTTTTTGAAGCTGATTCTTTTCGGCTTCGTACTGGCGGTGCCGATAGCTTGGTTTGTGATGAATATGGTGTTAAAAGAATTTGCCTACCAGATTTCCCTCGGGCCAATTCTATTTCTTGCAGGGCTTGGGATCACATTTATCATTGCATTTATCACGGTTGGATTTAGATCATTCAGCGCGGCTGTGGCAAATCCTGTGGATTCACTCAGATCAGAATGAGCGTCATCTCCATTTTACTTTAATGTAATTGTCAATTTTCTGAAATCTTTCAGGAATTGATTTGAGAATACTTGCACGCAACACTTCGATCAAAGCTTCCTTGGTGAAGCTACTTTGAACGACCAGACTGATTTCACGCACAGGCTCCGGAGAGTCAAATCTTCGGATCCTTTCGTTTCCAATTTCTGAAAGTACTGCCATCTCAGGTACAAGTGTGTAACCTACTCCTTTGTCCACCAGCCGAATCAAGGATTCGATAGAACCACTTTGATATTCAAATCCAAAGTTATTTCTGGTCCTTTCGCTTTCACAGATTGCCAATGTCTGTTCCCGAAAGCAGTGTCCTTCGTCCAACACCAGCATTTGGTTAGGGTCTAAAACTGCAGGAATTATGTGCCATTTTTTGGTTAAAGGATGATTTTCGGGCAAATAGAGAAGAAAAGGCTCATTGAACAGTGATATCTCCCGAATGGATTTCTCTTCAACAGGAGTCACTAAGATTCCGATATCCAATGTTCCTTTCTGAAGTTCAGAGATGATTTCCATGGTTTGAAGTTCCCTAATCTTCAATTTCGTCTTGGGATTGGCCCGTACAAATTCAGGCAAAAACATCGAAAGTAAGTACGGAGCAATAGTGGGAATCACTCCAATTGTAAATGTTCCCTCCAAAGATTCTTTCTCATCTAGGACAAATTCATTTAAATCGGCAACTTCACGAAGAATTTGCCGGGCCTTGAGCAGGATTTGTTCACCTGCCAACGTGGGTTTTACTGGCTTCGAGTCACGATCGAAAATTCTGACTCCTATCTCATCCTCCAGCTTTTTTATCTGTGTAGTTAAGTTTGGCTGTGAAACATGGCAGCTTTCTGCAGCTTTCACAAAATGTCTATGATTATCTAAGGCTACGATATACTCCAATTGATACAGTGTCATATAATTCAAAGTTATAAAGACATAAGAAATATTAATTTGATTAATGAAAATTACATGGACAACTTTGTATAACAATTTTGAAAACTAAATCTTACAATTTTATGAGCAGCAGAATGCTTGGCTTGGGTGCTGAATTCCCAGCTTTCGAAAAAACCGCCGTAGTTTCAAGAGAAAAAGGACAAGAATTCCAGACGATCAGCAACAATATCCACACTGCCGATGGCAAATGGATGGTGATGTTCTGGTGGCCAAAGGATTTTACTTTTGTTTGCCCAACTGAAATCGCTGAATTCAACAAGAATGCAGGTGAATTTGCAGACAGAGATGCAGTATTGGTAGGAGCTTCTACTGATTCTGAATTCGTTCACTTGGCTTGGAGAAACAACCACGAAGATCTTCGTGACCTTAAATTCCCAATGCTTGCAGATACTTCTAAGTCACTTGCAGAAGAACTTGGTATCCTTGAGGCAAACGAGAAAATCGCTTACAGAGCTACTTTTATCATCGATCCTCAGGGAATCGTTCGTTGGGTTTCTGCTTACGATCTTTCAGTAGGAAGAAATGTTGAAGAAGTATTGAGAGTGCTTGACGCGCTTCAGACTGACGAGCTTTGCCCATGTAACTGGGAAAAAGGAGAAGCTACTTTGAATCTGAATTAATTCAGATTTAAAATTATCTGTATCAAAGGAGGTCTTATGATCTCCTTTGCTTGTTTTCAAACCTAAACCTAACACCATGGAAGTACTAAATGTAAATCAATCCGTAGCCGAGCTTTTGGAAGTGGTAGGATTGAATGAAGAATTTACCAATGAATCTTTGAGAAATCTGGGCGACGCTGATTCCAGATATGTGAAAGATTTGAAACTTAACTTTAAGACAATTCTTAAAGGTGATAAGCTAAACCAAAAAGAAGTGGCTTTAATGGGCTTGGCTCTAGCTGCTAATGCGGCTAACAACCCCCTTCAAGTGTTTTTTAGAAAATTGGCAGAGCAAAACGAAGCAACTGTAGCCGAAATCGGCGAAGCTGTAGCTTGTGCTTCTTTGCTGAGCAGCAATAATGTGTTGTACAGATTCCGCCACTTCGTGGAAAAGGAAAAGTACGGTCAAATTCCAGCCAGACTTCGCATGAATATTATGATGAATCCTGTGTTAGGAAAAGAGTTCTTCGAATTGATTTCAACGGCAGTTTCTGCTGTGAATGGCTGCCAAATGTGCGTGGCTTCCCACGAGAATCACCTGATCGAATTGGGAACAAGCGAGGAAAGAATCTTTGAATCTATCCGTATGGCTTCTGTCATCACGAGCTTGGTAAAAGTGATCTATTAAGAATTATAGTCCGGTATATAAATGCAAAAACCTCCTGAGCGATCGGGAGGTTTTTTGATTATTAACTCATAATTCTAATAACCTATTAATTTCATTTTTGAGTTTGGGTAAGTGATTGATCAGAATCGACCAGATATTTTCATCCGAGATATTGTCATAAGCATGAATGATCTGATTTCTAAGTCCAATAATTGATTTTGCATTTTTGACTCTGTCTTCAAAAGAAGGCTCTCTTTTTAGAATACGATTTAATGCTTCGCCAATTATTTCAAGGTGCCTCTCTATAGCTCATTTTCGCATAGAGTTTTTCTTATAGTCAAAAAAGTTTTTTTCCTCAAATGGGAAATAGCTCTCTATTTCCTTTATTCAAAAATGGATATCATAAAGCCATTTCTCGATTCGCTCATCCATAAATATGCTGCTTATGTCGGTCTATCGACCTAATTAATACAGGATTTTTGAGTGTCTGTTCTTCGACCAAATCTACTTTTCGCTTAAGTAGCTTTTCTAATTTATTTTTAAGAGCCTGATAATTGTCAAAATAATTGAACAAGTCAATCTTTTGGAAGGACACTAGTAAATCAACGTCACTTTTGGAATTAAACGAATCAGATGCTATTGATCCGAAAACATAGAGTTTATCAACTTTATGGCTAACGCATAGTTGAATGATCTTCTCAATATTGGCTTGGATAATTCCCATCCTTAAAAATACGAAATACTCTGAAAACAAAAGCTCGTCATAAATTATGACGAGCTTTTGCCTTCTTAAATTCTGAATACTAAGACTGTGTACTACAAACTACTATTTCCCCCACTCCGTATGGAAGATCCCCTCACGATCAGTTCGCTCATAAGTGTGTGATCCAAAATGATCACGCTGTGCTTGGATCAAGTTTAAAGGAAGTTTTGTAGAGGTATAGGCATCAAAGTAACTTAATGCAGAAGAAAGTCCCGGAACAGGAATTCCATTTGTCGCAGCAAAAGCAACTACTTCACGAACTGCTGGCAAAGTACCTTGTACTTTAGGAACGAAAGACGGTGAAAGCAACAAGTTTGGAATGGAGTTATCCGCAGTATAAGCTTCTGCGATATCAGCCAACAATCCTGCACGTATGATACAGCCTGCTCTCCAGATCTTCGCAATAGTGGACATGTCCAGGTCGTAACCATAGTCTTTGGAAGCATACATCAACTGATGTAAGCCTTGTGCATAAGCGATGATAAAAGAAAAGTATAAGGCTTGCTCTGCTTGAGCGATTAAATCCTCTTTCTTGATGTGAGCTACTTCTGGTCTGCTATACAATTCGTCCGCTTGAACTCGCTCGTCTTTCAAAGCAGAAATTTCACGCATACTTACCGCCATATCAATTGTTGGAACCGGAATACCTAGATCCATCGCATTCTGAGAAGTCCATTTACCAGTTCCCTTTTGCTTAGCTTTATCCAGAATCATATCTACCAGATCCGCTGAAGTCAACTCATCCTTTTGGGTGAAGATCTCTGCCGTGATTTCTACCAAAAATGACTGTAAACGGCCTTTATTCCATGTGTCGTAAACTTGGTGAAGTTCCTCATTACTTAGATCACATGATTTTTTCAACAAATCATAAATCTCAGAAGTCAGCTGCATCATGGCGTACTCAATGCCATTATGAACCATCTTCACATAGTTACCTGCTGATTTTGGACCTAGGTAAGCGACACAAGGTTCTCCTTTATATTTCGCAGATACAGCTTCGAAAATTGGTTTCACATGTTCGTAAGCTTCCTTATCACCTCCCGGCATGATGCTCGGGCCTTTTCTTGCTCCTTCTGCTCCACCGGAGACACCTGATCCGAAAAAGTGAATTCCTCTATCTTTTAAGTACGCCTCTCTTCTATCTGTATCAGTAAAAAATGAGTTGCCGCCATCAATAATGATATCGCCCTCGTCCAAAAGTGGAAGAATATTTTCTATCGCATGATCTACTATTTTTCCAGCCGGGACAAGAAGCATAATTTTTCTTGGCTTAGCCAAAGCCTGAATAAACGTATTGACATCAGTTGTTGCATTCACGTTTTTCATTTCCCCAGCTTCTACCTTCAATGCCTTCACCTGAGCCTCACTCAAATCATATCCATAAGCGCTGAAATTATTGTCAGCGACATTAAGAATAAAATTGCGGCCCATCACTCCAAGGCCTATCAGTCCAAAATCATATGATGTATTTTCCATAATTAATGTTTTTGTATCAATCACTTGAGCATGATTCCGGCGGCTCCTTGATATGTTTAAGCTAAATAAGCCTTATTTTTGAGAATCACAGGGCAAAAATAGTTATACCCTTGACCTTTGATGATTTTATCAGAAACTATTTGGCAAAATATTTCATTGTCAATAAAATCAAGGATTTTCTAAATAGTTTTTAAGGTTTTCTAAGCTCTTAGGCTTTTTATCATAAAGATCTGAAAACCATAAAATTGAATAAACTATAAATAATAAGGAGAACTCAGCCACTCCAGCTTATTTCTCGAAATAATAGACAGACCATAACCCCATGAAAAAAACACAAAACCAGATGCTAATCATTTTTGGTGCATCAGGTGATCTAACAGCCAGAAAATTGGTTCCTGCACTTTATAAT
This sequence comes from uncultured Algoriphagus sp., assembly GCF_963974835.1. GTDB lineage: Bacteria > Bacteroidota > Bacteroidia > Cytophagales > Cyclobacteriaceae > Algoriphagus. The sequence continues at coordinate 433,626 of NZ_CAXBET010000001.1, forward strand.
TTATACAAGGGCAACCATTTACCAGAGAATTTTGTGGTATTAGGAGCTAGTAGAAGTACTATGACTGACGAAGAATTTCGTAACAAAGTAGTTCAGGAAAGTGACTTTTTGAAGGATAAAATAAGTAAGGAGGACAAAGACTTTATCTCTTCCTTCGCTGACAAAATGTTTTACGAAGATTTGGGAGAAAATTACGACAGTAACTACAGTGCCTTGGCCAAGCGGATCGAAAAACTTAATACGGAAAAAGGTTGCGATGAAAATTATATATTTTACCTCTCCACGCCTCCCAGCTTATATGAGATAATAGCCAAAAATCTTTGCGAAGCAGATTTAACTAGAGAGGAAAATGGCTGGAAGCGCATTATTGTGGAGAAGCCATTTGGTTATAGTTTGGCTACCGCCCAAGAATTGAATGCTGGTTTGCATAAGTATTTCAACGAACCTCAGGTCTATAGAATAGATCATTATTTAGGTAAGGAAACTGTTCAAAACCTGCTGGTAACCCGGTTTTCAAATTCTCTTTTCGAGCCTACTTGGAACCGCAGATACATTCACCATGTGGAAATCACCAATGCAGAAACTGTGGGTGTGGAAAAACGCGGAGGTTATTACGATAAGTCCGGCGCCCTTCGCGACATGTTCCAAAGTCATTTACTTCAGGTCGTATCACTTATCGTGATGGAGCCACCGATCAATTCGAGTGCGGAAGAGATCCGCGATGAGAAAGTCAAAGCCTTGAAGTCACTTCGCGTAATGACAAGTGCTGAAGAACTGTCTAAACACACCATGAAAGGCCAATATGTTGCGTCTACCATCGATGGCAAAAAAGTGAAAGGATATAGAGAAGAGGAAGGAGTTGATCCTGATTCTAAAACTGAAACTTTTGCAGCAGTTAAGTTCTTTGTGGATAATTGGCGCTGGAAAGATGTCCCATTCTACGTCCGTACGGCTAAGTACATGCCGACAAAAGTGACTGAGGTCGTGATCCACTTTAAGTCACCAGCGCACGAGGTTTTCAAAAGCCAGGATGCTTATAAGAAGGATAATAAAATAATTATCCGCATTCAGCCTGATGAAGGAATCCTGATCAAGTTTGGAGTGAAAGTTCCTGGGCTGGGCTTCCAAGTAGAGCAGGCAAATATGGATTTTTATTATTCGGATCTTGATTCAGCAGAGATCATGGATGCTTATGAGAGATTGCTATTGGATGCCATGCAGGGAGATGCGACGCTTTATGCTCGTGCGGATGAGGTGGAAGCTGCCTGGAAATTTGTTGATCCAATTCTGAAATATTGGGAAAATGAGGACGTACCTACCTTTGGCTATGCAGCTGGAACCTGGGGACCTCGAAATTCTGATGAACTATTTGAAGGTCACTTCGGCTGGAGAAATCCCGGTAATCGCCTTACTGACGAAACAGGTTTCTGTATTTTGTGAAAAACCGTAGAGATAGCAAGTAAAAGGCTGAGAGCTTATGCGAAGATTTAGTACTGAATTACATGAGTAATTTACCACTTGCATATCCTTGTAATTGTAAAAACAAAATTCAATGAAACTAAAAATATCTGATTCCAAAGAGCAAGTTGCGAAGGAGTTTTCTGAATACTTTAAAGAAATAGCAACTGGAGATAAAAGTATCCATGTCGCACTTTCCGGAGGCAGCACGCCGAAAATCGTATTCGATTACATGGCCGCTCACTTTGGAAATGAAATTGACTGGTCCAAAATCAAGTTTTATTGGGGCGATGAACGCTGTGTGCCGCCAACTGACTCTGAAAGTAACTACAAAATGACGGTGGATCACCTACTGTCAAAAATTGAAATTTCTTCATTCAATATTTTCAGGGTATTGGGAGAAAATGACCCCGAAGGTGAAGCGGAGCGTTATAGCCAAGTCTTGGATACTGAGTTGCCTAAATTGAATGAAATACCTCAGTTTGATCTTGTTATGCTTGGAATGGGCGATGATGGTCATACGGTTTCTATTTTCCCAGATTCCATATCACTATGGGACGCTAGCGAAAACTGCGTGGTAGCCACACATCCCGATTCTGGCCAAAAGCGTGTGACGATTACAGGAAAAATCGTAAACAACGCTAAAGCAGTAGCATTTTTGGTAACTGGCGCAGGCAAAGCCCAGAAAGTGCAGGAAATCATCAAAAAGGAAAATGACTTTGCTTTATACCCAGCAAATTTGGTACAGCCATCTCACGGTGAGCTGATTTGGTTTATGGATAAAGATGCGGCGAAAGGAATTAGCCAGAATCCCAGTAGCACTATATTGTGATGTGATAGTAAAGTTGTAAGACAGTCACCATTTCTGCCTTGAATAATTCCGGTTTTAAAACTTAATACGAGTTCAGTGGGTTGTTGATTTAAATAAAACCATTAATCAACATTTTTATATGAGTCAAGTAAAAGCATACGCAGCTAAAAAAGCTGACCAACCGCTAGTTCCTTTTGATCTGGAAAGAAGAACTCCAGGAGCTACAGATGTAGAAATTGAAATACTGTATTGCGGAGTTTGTCACTCAGATATTCACACTGCCCGAAATGAATGGGGCGGAACAATGTATCCGGTAGTACCAGGTCATGAAATTGTAGGAAAAGTCTCGGCTGTTGGCTCAGAAGTAACCAAATATAAAGTTGGAGATACTGTTGGCGTGGGTTGTTTCGTAGATTCCTGCGGTCATTGTACTAATTGTGCTGAGGATCTGGAGCAATACTGTGAAAACGGCAATTCCCAAACTTATAACTCATTGCTTCAAGACAAAAAAACCGTCACGTACGGAGGATATTCTACTCATATTGTAGTAACTGAGAAGTTTGTTTTGAGCGTATCAGACAAATTACCTCTTGAAGCTGTCGCACCACTTCTTTGTGCTGGGATTACTACTTATTCTCCTTTGAAGCATTGGAAGGTGAAAGAAGGCGACAAAGTAGCTGTTGTAGGACTTGGAGGATTAGGCCATATGGCAGTTAAAATCGCAGCTGCAATGGGAGCTGAAGTCACCATGCTGAGCAGATCTCCAGAGAAAGAAAAAGACGCAGATGCACTTGGTGCGCACCACTTTGAGCTGACCACTGATCCGGAAAACATGAAAAGGATGGCAAGTTCCTTCGACTTGATTATCGATACAGTTTCGGGCCAGCATGATTATAACTCGTATCTGGGCTTATTGAAAACGGACGGCACAATGGTACTTCTAGGTGTTCCGCCTGAGATGGAGCAAATCCACGCTGGATCCCTGATTTTTGGAAGAAGAAGTCTGGTAGGATCTCTAGTTGGCGGGATAAAAGAAACTCAGGAAATGCTGGATTTCTGTGCTGAGCATGATATCGTTTCAGATGTAGAAGTAATCTCCATTGATAAGATTAATGAAGCGTATGAACGAACCGTCGCGGGTGATGTTCATTACAGATTTGTAATCGATATGGCTTCGTTGAAAAATTGATAAAAAGTCAGAAATCAATAAAGCGGCTGGGAGTAACTTATCAGCCGCTTTATTGATTTAAAGGAATTTCATGCATTTTTTTACTTAATGTCACTTAACATATGGTTTGACTTTGAAGATTCCCTAAATTCAGAATCCATCTAAAGCCCAACCCATGAAAAAGTTTTTACTATTTTCTTTTAGTCTGCTATTAACAGCAGGACTACTTCATGCCCAAAATTTTTCCATCAAGGTAAGCGCAGAGAATGTTTCCATGAAAATTGGTGAAACCAAACAGCTCGGCGCAGCAGTAATTGATGCTGACGGTAAAAAGATAAATAAAAGAGATTTTATTTTTTATTCTACTGATTCTCGATCATTATCCGTGGTCGATAGCACCGGCATTGCTACTGCCATTAGGCATGGAGAGTTTGATGTGATTGTGATCAGTCCAGGCTCACCTCAGTTGAGGTCAACTATTAAGGTTTCGGTTGTCCCAGCGGCGATCGCAAAAATAGAAATCGCTCCGATTCCAGAGCATATCTATGCTGGTGTGAGTTTGCCGTTGAAAATCTCGGTAACCGATGAAGCGGGATTTGAGAGGCCAGAGAAAATAGTCAAACTTACATCATCTGATGAAAGCAAAGTAGGCATTGCTCCTTTCGATAAATTGATTGTCAAAGAAAAAGGAAAATCAACCATCACAGCCTCAGTAGACGGCGTTGAGGAAAAACTTGAGATTAATGTATCGGAAAATCCAATTGCAGAGATCCGTCTGAAGTCGGATAAAGTAGAAGGCAGATCCGGAGATGTGTTTACGCTAACTGCTTTGGCCCTTGACAAAAATGGAAATGAAATTAAAGATGCTCCTATTAGCTACTCATTCATTGGAGAGTCATTTAATGTGTCAGCTGCGCCTTCTGGCTTGATTACCCAAGAAGGTAAGTTTGTTGCTGACGAGCCAGGACTTTATGTCCTAAATGCAACCTGTGGCCCTGCTGCATCTTCTATAACTGTCCAAGCTAATTCGAGAAATATCACACGGAAAATTGATTTGATAGGTCAAGGCTCTGTGAATAATAAACATACTTCTGACCTATGGGTTTGGGAAGGTGTAGATGGAAGAGATTATGCCGTTACCGGAACATGGGGAGCTGATGGAACAGCCTATTTCTGGGACGTAACCAATCCTGCTGGAATTGAATTGATTGATTCTGTGAAAGTGGATGCTAGAACCGTAAACGATGTGAAAGTGTCTGAAGATGGGAAAGTGGCCGTGATTTCCCGAGAAGGCGCTTCCAATCGTAAAAACGGCTTAGTAATCATAGACGTCAGCAATCCGCGTGATACAAAAGTGATTTCAGAATTTTCTAAAAATCTAACTGGGGGCGTTCATAACGTATTCATTTATAAAGACCACGTCTATGCCCTAAGTGATGGCAGAAAATACTATTCTATCAATATTGAAGATCCTAAAAATCCACGAATAGTAGGAGAGTTTGAATTGGATACACCTGGTCATGCCATTCACGATGTATGGGTTCACGATGGAATTGCTTATTCCTCGAACTGGTCTGATGGTGTACAGTTAGTTGATGTGGGAAATGGAATAGCAGGCGGCACTCCAGCCAACCCAGTTCAGTTTGCTAGCTATGCATATCCAAGCGGCTCTAACCATGCTGCATTCCCTTACAAAGATGAGAAAACAGGCAAGTTCTATGTGATTCTTGGAGACGAAGAATTCCCTTATGGCTTAGATCCTGATGGTCGCAAGCCAGGTAGAGCGGCAGGCTTTCTGCACGTGATTGATTTTACTGATCTCAAAAACCCGAAGGAAGTAGCTTGGTTCCAAGTTCCATTTGCAGGGTCTCACAATTTCTGGATTGAGGACGATATACTATATGCTGCATTCTACAATGGAGGTGTCCGGGTAGTAGATATCAGTGGCGAATTGCTGGGCGATCTTAATCGTCAAGGCCGTGAAATCGCCTGGATCGTCCCTGAAGATCCCGATGGCTACATTTCAAATGCTCCATTTACCTGGGGAGCACAACCACACAAAGGTCACATTTTCTATTCCGATTGGAACAGTGGTTTATGGTCAGCCAAGCTTCAACCAGTAATTCCGGAAAAAGCAACTTTAGAAGACGCTAAGTAAGATTTTATGGATCATTTGATTTTAAGAATTAACACAATCAGGTCAATTATTTTGATCGTATTCTTCTCATTCAGCTTTGCGGCAAAAGCACAAAATTACTATGTATATGTGACTGCTGAGTCGGAGGACGAAGTTGCTTTGATCAAATTTGACGGAAAAGAGGCTACTATAGAAAAAACAATCCCTGTGGGAGTTTGGCCTGCAGAGATAGAAGGTCCGCATGGGATAAATATTAGCCCCGATGGAAAGTATTGGTATCTCTCTCTTGCGCATGGAAATCCATATGGAACTTTATACAAATTTTCCACAGAAACTAACGAAGTGGTGAAGACAGTAAAATTGGGGCTTTTCCCAGCCTCATTACAAGTATCACAAGCAACCGGGTTATTGTACTGCGTGAATTTCAATCTACATGGAGACATGGTGCCAAGCACCGTTTCGGTAGTTGACCCAGAGGAAATGATTGAGATTGATCAAATCGAAACTGGCGTCATGCCGCATGGATCAAGAATCTCATCAGATGGAATGTATCACTATTCAGTTGGAATGATGTCAGGTGAACTTTTTGAGATTTCTACTGCGAAATTAAAGGTAACCCGTACATTAAATTTGGACGGAAAAGCCGAAGAAAAGCCTGCTATGGAGGGAATGGATCACAGTAATATGGATCACTCTAAAATGGGACATAGTATGATGACGGAGTCTGCACCAATGTATCACAGTCCTACGAAGCCCACTTGGGCAATCCCGCATCCAACGAACGGAAAAGTTTACGTGGCTGGAAATGGGACAGATGAAGTATTGGAAGTAGACTTAGAAAAATGGGAAATTACAAATCGCTTCAAAACGGGTAAAGCACCATACAACTGTGATGTATCGCCTGATGGACGCTATCTAGTCGTTACTTACAAAGGAAGTGCGGAGACCGGCATTTGGGATTTAGAAAAAGGGGAAGAATTGCGTAGGATTAAGAATACAAGAAAAGTGACACACGGTGTTTCGATTTCTTCAGATAGCAAATATGCTTTCATCTCAGTAGAAGGAATCGGTGGAGAACCTGGGACAATGGACGTAATCGATATCAAAAAGGCAGAAAAAGTAGCTTCCGTGGATATGGGGAAGCAAGCTGGTGGAATTATCTTTTGGAAGATGGAGTAACTAGTATTTGAATTAATAAAATTATTCTTTTAGGTTTTATTCTCTTAAAATCAGCATGATCTACATCACCCAACTAATCTACATCAAGCAAGGGCAGGAAAATATCTTTCATCAGTTTGAGGACATTGCCATCCCACTCATAGCCAAATATAATGGAACCCTTCTTTTGAGAATCCGCCCGGATACTGAGAGTTTTATAGAAAGCAGCATAGATCAACCCTATGAAGTTCATTTAGTTTCATTTCACTCTCAGGAAGATTTTGATAACTTCAAACTTGACGAAGAGCGCAAGAAATTCCTTCATCTTAAAGAAAAATCGATTACAGCATCCATCCTGATTCAGGGTACTAAGATTTCTTAAAATACCCAATCAATTTTCAAAAACACCCAAATGAAATACCTGTTAACGGCACTTTTTTTGGCCAGTCTAATCCTTCAGCCATCTTATTCCAAGCAGCAAGCCAACGATACCTGGCCAGATGGAACGCCCATCTCGTCCTGGTTTCATGATTATTCCAAAAAGAAATTGGAAGACTTGGGGAAGCAGTACGTGCTGACTGATTATGGAGTAAAAAATGATAGCAGTATCATCCAAACGAAGCAAATACAGGCTTTAATTGATCATGCAGAAAAAAATGGTGGTGGCGTTATTGTCGTTCCAAAAGGAACATTTCTAAGTGGTGCACTTTTTTTCAAACCTAAAACCCATTTGCATATAGTAGAAGGAGCAGTACTGAAAGGCTCAGATGACATTGCGGATTATCCTTTGATTCCTTCCCGTATGGAGGGTCAAAACTTGGATTACTACGCCGCACTGGTGAATGCCTATGGAGTAGATGGATTTACCATTTCTGGGCATGGAACGATCAACGGAAATGGATTGAAATTTTGGGAGGCTTTTTGGCAGCGAAGAAAAGAAGATCCCAACTGCACCAACTTGGAAGTTTCAAGGCCTCGATTGGTGTTCATCTGGAAAAGCAATGATGTTCAGGTGCAGGATGTTAGTTTGATCAATGCGGGATTCTGGAGTAGCCATTATTACCAATGCAAAAACATTAAACTTCTCGATCTTACAATCACTTCGCCACATGAACCTGTTAAAGCGCCGAGCACCGATGCAATTGATCTGGATGTAGTATCAAATGTGCTGATTAAAGGCTGCTACCTCGCGGTAAATGACGATGCGATAGCACTCAAAGGAGGAAAAGGACCATGGGCAGATGAAGACCCAAATAATGGGGAGAACACGAATATCATCATTGAGGATAGTGAATTTGGGTTCTGCCATGGAGCTCTTACTAATGGCAGCGAATCAATTCACAACAAAAATGTGATCATGCGCAATATTAAAGTGCGGGATGCCGTACGGCTTCTTTGGCTGAAAATGCGCCCAGACACCCCACAGCATTACGAGTATATTACGGTTGAAAATATTACGGGACAGGTCCACAGTTTCATTTATGTAAAGCCATGGACTCAATTTTTTGATCTCAAAGGGAAAGAAGAAGTTCCTCTTTCCTTTTCTGATCATATAACGATGAAAAATATCGATTTGGAATGTGACATATTTTTTGATGTGGCGATTACAGAACACGATAGACTATCTGATTTTACCTTTGAAAATCTGAACATAAGTACGGGAAAACCTGATTTCGAACCAGACTTTGTAAAAGATTTTGAAGTGAAAAATGTAGTGGTAAACGGTAAAAAATTGGATTAATCACCGCATACAAGCAATCACTAAAATGCTGAAATTTGCGCGGTTCAAAATACCTCTCAAATGAAGGCACTTCTCACTATTGCACTACTTATTCTTTCTAATACCTTCATGACTTTGGCTTGGTATGGCCATCTGAAGTTTGCCGAGTGGAAATGGTTTAGCAAGCTTGGCTTGGTTTCAATAATCCTGATCTCGTGGGGAATTGCTCTATTTGAATATTGCTTTCAGGTGCCCGCCAATAAAATTGGATTTGATGGGAATGGCGGTCCTTTTTCATTGGTACAACTGAAAGTCATCCAGGAAGTGATCACGCTGGTAATCTTTATGATCTTTTCCTTAATCGCATTTAAAACCGAGACTTTTCGCCTCAATCATCTTATCGGATCAATCTTCTTGATTTTAGCAGTTTACTTTTTTTTCAAGAAGTAAGCATCTCCGCTCAAAGATTATAAATAAGAGTATGGATAAATTTCATTTTAGTTACCACCGCAGAGCTGACCACAAAAGGATATGCATCGGGTACACCCATACTTCTGTTCAGGCTATTGATAGCAAATGAAATCGGCGCCCAACTTTGATAGATTTTCTCAAAATCTCTCTTTTCATACGGATCAAAAGTGATTGAACCTTTTAGGCTTTTTTCTCTCACATTAGGCTTCACTGATATTCCATAGTAATAGGCAGTCTCAGACATGTCCATAATGTGTAAATAGTGAGCCCAAGTCTCTGCCCAGTCTTCCCAGGCATGTGAGCTGGCATATTGGCTGATATAGGATTGTTGCCAGTTTGCGGGAGCTCCTGTTTGATAATAATTCTTCAAAGCCTCTCCATAATCTAAACTGTCATCACCAAATAGATTTCTGAATTCCGCTAAGCGCTTCTCATTGTTAGCCACCAATCTATCCCAGAAATAATGACCAACTTCATGTCGAAAATGTCCGATTAATGTGCGATAAGGTTCGGACATTTGCTTCCTCATCTGTTCCCTATGCACTGAGTCCGCTTCAGAAAGTAAGATCGTAATCAAACCATTTGCATGGCCAGTCATGATCTTATCATCTCCCTGACGGGAAATAAAATCAAAGGCTAGCCCAATCTCAGGATTAGTTTCCTGAGGCGGAATGGCTAGCCCTAGTTTTAACAATTGATAAACAAGGCGGTGTTTTGCAACCTCAAGCTTCTGCCATTTAGGGAAGTTTTCTGCATCAGATAAATCGGGAATAGTACGATTAAGCTCACATGCAACACAAAACTCATGGTCTCCCTCTTCAGGAATCAGCCAATTACATACTCCAAGATCTTTGTTTTTGCAGTATTTATATGCCTTCCCCTTTCTATCAGAAATAAGGGGGAATTTACTGGGATCAAAAGTGAGCATAGTAGCACTTGCACTGGAATAACCAGTTAGATGACCACATTTTTCACAGCTATCGTTTTCAAAATACAAAGGGTGAAAACAATTACCACATTCAAAAATTTTCATAGGAATTTGACTAGTTGATGTAAGATAGTGAGAAGATCAATTCATTAATCAAGCCACTAAAAAAGGTTTTGAGGAATAGTCGTAAACACTGCTCAGCCTACGTTTCCTGCAATCCTATTTAGCACATTCTTCCAGTGAAAATTTTCACCTATAAAAGAAAAACCCTCAAAAATTATGGAGAAGTTATAGCCACAGCATGTGTCAAGATTTCCCATATATGCTCTAATTTCTTAAAAATTGGCGGGTAACAAAAGAGCTGTTTAAAGAGAAAATAAATGCTTCATGTATTGATCTAAAATTATTTACAAACCCATTCTACCAAATATTCCCTTGATAAACCATTCAATACAAAATATTAACATGTATAAAGTAGCTTATTAAAAATAATATTTTTAAATTCCTAGAACTTTTAACTAACCCCCATTTTTTATGAAAAAACTTGTAGCAGAATTTATTGGGACCCTCTGGCTGGTGCTAGGTGGGTGCGGAAGTGCCGTATTGGCGGCAGGTTTCCCTGAGCTGGGAATCGGATTTGTCGGAGTTTCATTTGCCTTTGGTCTGACTGTTTTAACTATGGCCTATGCAATCGGTCATATCTCTGGCTGCCATCTTAATCCAGCTGTTACAGTTGGACTTTGGATTGGTGGAAGGTTTGAAAGTAAAGATGTAATAGGATACATTATTGCGCAGGTGCTTGGCGGCCTAGCAGGCGCAGCAATTCTGTATAGTATAGCCACAGGAAAAGTTGGTGTGGAGCTAGGAGGCTTTGCTGCAAATGGGTATGGAGAAGCTTCTCCTGATGGCTACAAACTTACCTCTGCTTTAGTCACCGAGGTTGTGATGACCTTTATGTTTTTGATGATTATTCTTGGTTCCACCTATCCTGAAGCCCCAGCTGGTTTTGCCGGAATTGCCATAGGCCTTGGCTTGGTATTAATTCACTTAATCAGCATTCCGGTGACAAACACATCGGTAAATCCTGCCAGAAGTACTTCCCAAGCTATTTTTGCTGGGGGAATCTATCTTCAGCAACTCTGGCTTTTCTGGTTAGCTCCATTGGTTGGCGCAATACTTGCAGGCGTAATTCACAAGAACTTTTTATCTCGCTCAAGTAATTAAACACCATATTCAACACTAATCATCACTGTTATGAAAAAAATTAAACTCCTAGGCTTAGCGCTGTTTTTAGCTATGGCCGGCTTATCTCAAGCAAATGCACAAGAATTAGGTATTCGTTTTGGTAACTTCTCCGGTAACAATGTAGCCGTGGATGGAGTTTTCGAACTTGGGCAATTTAGCAGAATACACGCTGATGTTAGTTTTGGAAATGACGGAGTTGGTATTGATGCACTATGGGACTTCTTATATCGGCCAATAGGAACCAGTGACTTTGATTACTATATCGGAGCTGGGCCTTCTTTATTTTTGGGAGATCCATTTGGTCTTAGTGCTGCCGGTGAAATCGGTGTTGAATATGCTTTTCCTGATGTCCCGATTGCAATTGGATTTGACTGGAGGCCTACTTTCCGGATTGTTGAAGAAACAGACTTCTTTGTTGATGTCTTTGGTCTGAATGTTAGATATGTTTTCGGAAGAGTTACAGGAAATTAGAAATTAGAAATTCCTAAATTAGAAGAGCGGACTTGACACCCGCTCTTTTTTATGCAACTTTTAGTCGAAGGAGAATATATTTTGGAGCGAATGCAAACCAAAGGAGGCTGGACTTTCATTAAATTTCCAAAGGAAATCATCTCTACCTCAAAAGCTTTTGGAATGATGAAAGTTTCAGGATCTCTTGATGACTTCACTTTCGGAGAAAAGCATCTTATGCCAATGGGAAATGGCTATATTTTGCTACCTGTCGCAAAACCTATCAGAACTAAAATTGGAAAGGAAGAAGGGGATATTGTTTACGTTCGCCTGTTAAAGCAGGAAATCCCAAATCACATTCCTCAGGAATTAATTGACTGCCTAAAAGATGACCCGGGGAAGTTTGAGGTTTTTGAAAAGCTCTCCAAATCGGAACAAACGAACTGGATAGAGTACATCTACACCAATGACAATATAGAAGAAAGGACCAATCGTATTATCAAATTACTTGATTCTCTAAGTCAAATTTAGAACTCTACGATCAATCCAACTGTGGGTAAAATCGTTCCTGCAGGATTACTCAGATATTTCAATTTGTATCTGGAAGGATAGGTGGGATCTATCAGTATATTTCCTTCGCCGTCTCGCTCCGGAACCAGAAGAGGAGGCTGCTCAGCCTGGAAATTGTAGATATTCTGTATGTCCACATACCAATTCAAATTCCATTTCCGGAAATAATATTTCTTATCCAATCTTAGATCGAGCTGGTGAAAACCTTTTAATCTCACCGCATTGATTTGAGTGTAATCCAATACCGGTTTACTTCTCAGATCCCAGTTACTTATCAAACTTGAATTTTCATAGTCGTAAGGCGTGTAAGGTGTTCCTCCTAAGAATCGCCATCTTGCACCCACTTCCCAGTTATTTCCAAATCGCTTTCCAGCAGTCAAACTCACTATAAATCTATTATCCCACGAGGATGGGATGTAGCCTGCAGTGTTGGGGTTGGTGAATTCACTGCGAACCAAAGTCACTGCAGCTATACCATAAAAATCATTAAATAGCCGTTGCTGAGCAAGCATTTCCAAGCCATATGCCCTTCCCTCTGAATTTGATTCCACAGGCTCATTTCCGATTACTCCAAAGTCAGCACCCAAGTTTGCCAAAGAAATCCCATTTCTGACAGAGGATGGATAGTTGTTATATTTCTTATAAAATGCCTCTGCAGTGAATCGACGGTTCTTCTCTGGGACCAGCCATTCTATGCCTGCGATGAGCTGTGAATTCCGGATAAACCTTACATCATTTAACTGGTTGATCAGATTCCCTTCATTGTCCTTGTATCCCAAAACGGTATAGGAAGGTTTTTGATAATAAATTCCCGCATTAGCTGTCGCAAACAGATTTGGCCTCAACTGATAAGATAGGGAAACTCTTGGACTCAGTTGTTTTAATGGATTTTTTGCGGTCTCTCCAAAATCGGCTCCATCCATACGGATTCCACCTGTGATCAGGAATCGCTCGTCGTTAAAATACTTACTTGCCGAGACAAAGCCACCGTAGAGATTAAAGTTTGAAGTAGATTCCACATCGATGATTTCGCCTGAATTGGCCAAAATAGATCGATCAATATCCTTGATATAGTATCTCGAATACTCGTAATTGACACCATATTTTACTGTAAAACCATCCTTAAAAACACTGTTTTCAGCACGGAATTTATTTTCAGATTCTTGTGAAAGGTAATCATACAGTAAATTATCCTGAGAACTGCCGTCATTGCCTACATACTTCACGGAATGATTATTCAACATGTTTCTACTCAAAACAAAAGTCCAAAAGCCGTTCTCCCTAAAACGTTTGAGCTTCACACCCGTGGCGTAATTCCATTGATCTTGGACAGGAAGTACATCCAGAAGATAGAGGCGATTCTCCCTATCCTCCTCAGACTCATCGTCAGGCACAGCTTCATTCAGCACAAACTTGTCAACCGCTCCGACACCGATAAAAGTAAGTTCGGTCTTGTCATTAATTTTGGTGGTAGTCTTCAGTTGAAAATCATTGAAAGTAGGAAGAAATGGCAAACCTAAGAGTTGGAACAAGCCTTGTAAATACGAGCGACGGGCAGATAGTAAATAAGTGGTCTTCTCACCTATCGGACCTTCATTAGACACTGTCAATTCAGAGGCTCCGACAGTGAGCTGGGTCGCCATCTTGTCTCTGCGACCTTCTTTTAGCTGAAACTCAAAGAAAGAGCTAAGCGCATTCATGCGATTTGCGGGAAATCCACCGGCGATGAGATCCACATTCTTGATCAGATTTACATTTAGTAACCCGACTGGACCACCTGACGAACCTTGGGTAGCAAAGTGATTGATCACAGGAACTTCGATTTCATCAATGAAAAACTTGTTTTCATTCGGTGCTCCTCCACGGATCAAAATATCATTACGGAAACTAGGAGTACTGGCTACTCCTGGCAAGGCCTGAATCACTCTGGAAATATCCCGATTCCCTCCAGGATAGCGCTCTATCTCATTTGAATTAAGTTTCCTTACAGAAAGAGGTGTTTCCTCAGATCTGGAAAATTCCGAGCTGACCACTACTTCCGAAAGCTCCGAAGCGTCTTCGGACAACTCAAAATCCAACTGTAGCGCACGGGCCAATGTCACCTGCACTTCAAAAGCAGTTTTTGATTTGAATCCTACAAAACTTGCCCGGACGTTGTACAAACCGGGGGGAACATCGAGGATTTCGTAGAAGCCATTTTCATCTGAAATTGCCCCTAGCTCGGTATTCAGAATCAGTACATTGGCAAAAGCTATAGGCTCATTATTCACAGGATTTGTGATTTTACCACGAATTATACCTTGCGAAAAAACATGTAATGAACAGAACGCAAGTAATATAAAAAGTAAAACTGATTTCATTAAAATCCAGCGGTTAGTGAGATTGAGATTCTTTCACCTGCCAAAGCCTCCACCAAGGCGTCCCTGGGGAATCATGATGCTCGTAATGATAGCCAAAGAAATAACAGGTTAAAAAAGCCCAAAGGTGATTTTTTGCTTGGGTATTAGAATGATGCTTATTCTCATTTTCTCCTTTGTGCGGCAAATAGGTTCCAAAGTAAAAAAGCTGAAATGTGGATAATACAGCAGGAAGCATCCAGAACAATATTAAGTTATCCACAGGGATAAAAAGCTTAAGAAGATTAAAGGTAATGGCCATTAGGATAATTTGCCATATCGTGACGTACTGCTTGATGAAGCTGAAGTACCATGCAAAGAAGTTATCGGAATCATGATAATCCGGATCTTGATCTGTGGCTACAAAGCGATGATGCTCGTGGTGTTTTGGGAAAAGTCTACCATAGAAATTGTATGAGAATAGTAAAGCGGAAATCCACCCTACTGCTTTATTCAATTTTTTATTGGATGACACTAAGCCGTGCATGGCATCGTGTGATGTAATGAATAGCCCGGTATACAAATGCATTTGTATTAAAATACCTAAGTAAATAATCGGATCAGTATAAGAAATCCCATAATTCAGTAGAAAAATCAGGCTACAAAACCAAAAGGATATAATCGCTATAGCAATCAAAATTCCTTTAGGATCGACAGACACACGTGTGATTTCGGACTTCATACCAGCAATTTGGGAATGTTTTCTCAAAAAGTCAGAATCCTTTCCTTCACTTCCTCCATTAGCCACATTGGAGTGGAGGTGGCTCCGCAAATTCCAACACGATCATTTTCGGAAAACCAGGAAGAATCAATTTGATCTGAATTGGATATGAAGTAGGTGTTTGGGTTGGTTTCTTTACATACATTAAACAAGACTTTTCCATTGGAAGATTTCGTCCCGCTTACGAAAACAATACTATCGAATTTTCCGGCGAAATCACGAAGCTCCCTGTCTCTATTAGAGACCTGACGACAGATGGTATCATTCGTATTTACTTCAATGCCCGATCCTTTTAGCATATCATTGATCTCATAGAATTTATCCGTACTCTTGGTAGTCTGACTGTAGAGCGTGATATTCTTGGGAACTGTAGCAAGATCCAATTCAGAAATGTCCTGGAATACCACAGCCTCATTATTCGTCTGTCCCAAAAGCCCAATCACTTCTGCATGTGCATGCTTTCCATAAATGTAAATTGAATCTCCCTTGTCGAATGAATTCTTAATTCTATGCTGGAGTTTCAATACCACTGGACAGCTGGCATCAATGAGTGTCAGGTTATTTTTAATGGCTAGCTCATAGGTGGAAGGTGGCTCGCCATGTGCTCTGATGAGCACCTTTTCGTTTCGAAGTTCACTCAAGACTTGGTGATCTATGATGATCAGTCCTTTATTTTTAAGCCGTTTTACCTCTTCGTCATTGTGCACAATATCTCCGAGGCAATACAGAACTCCTTCATCATTTAAAATTTCCTCAGCCATTTCGATGGCATACACTACACCAAAGCAAAAGCCAGAATGCGCATCAATTTGTACTTGGAGATTCTTCATAACGTAATAACTTCAAGTAGTTTGAATTGTTTTTCTACTTCTGAAATATTCAAATAAAGAAATATTCATGAGGAGTAAAGTCATCGAATAGACCGTGTCTTCTATGGGAACAGTCCAGATCCGGATTCCCAGATTTTCCGCATTATTATAGATCACGACAGGTTCTTCTGTAAGGCCTCCTGTCAAGATGCCATTGCAAATGATAAAAGGAATCAGGTGTACCAAATAAGCGAAGATAAATCTACCCAAATATTTGTCCTTGAAAATCAACCAGTGAATCCCGAGAGCCAAAGCTCCGACAAAGAAATTGACACAGGTATAAAGTTTATCAAGATTCAGAAATGCTAATAGCACCAAAACCGGAATAACTATAAAGACGAATGGTTTTGCAGCTGGTTTGAAAATGTCTTCAGGAAAAAAATAGATCAGCACCTCATAAATGAAAACGCAGGAAAAAGGCACCGTGAAGAAAAAGAGCCATTCTTCAATTGGCAACTTAAAAAGAAAAACTCCTAACAGATAAGTACGGTTGAATTCCCAAACTCCGGCAACCGTAAACCAATGATCCCAAATCAGGAAAAATGTCGCTGTAATCACTAATGCCGGAAATAAAGCATACCATTTACTGGCATACTTAATTTTGGGTTCGAAAGATCGTAAGAGAGGAAAAGAAATTGCAAAGAGATTTACCGCCAGATAGAGATAGTTGCCCATATTCAGCTCAAACCCAGTTTACTTCCAAAGTATGTCCCAATTAATAAAGTAAACTTTTGAGAATTCGGGATGCGGATTCGCTGATGGGTTATCGTATCAGCAGAAAGACCTTTAATTTTATCAAATAGCTTTTGATAATAGAGGTAAGCTACCTTCACTCCCAATTTTGCTCCGTCAGGTAAGTTTGCTATACCAACCATCGCCTCATCAAAATCCTTTTGGATATCCTCTTCAATCTCTCCTTTGGCTATCTTATCAAACAATTCAAAAGATACTCCCGGGAAATATACTCTTCCTCTCTCATCAAAATCGCTTTTGATATCACGTAGGAAGTTTACTTTTTGGAAAGCTGAGCCAAGCTTTTTTGCGGGGCCTTTTAGACGGTCATACATTTCCGAATCTCCTTCCACAAAAACTTTCAGACACATTAGCCCAACTACTTCAGCGGAGCCATAGATATACTCTAGGTATTTACTGTCATTATAGGTATGGAAATCCAAATCCATGGCCATACTTTTAAAAAAGGCCTCAATGAGATCAACATCAATTTCGTACTTATTCACAATCAATTGAAATCCATGTAAAACTGGGTTTAGAGAAAGTCCAGTCTTTATAGCCTTGTAAGTTTCCTGCCTGAATTCAGCCAATAACCCAGCTTTGTCATGTTCGTGAAAGGTATCCACAATCTCATCCGCAAATCGAACAAAACCATATATCGCATATATCGGCGCATGGAATTTCTTGTCCAATGTTTGGATCCCCAGAGTGAAGCTCGTACTGTATCGTTGTGTGATCAGCTTTCCGCATTCTAAACTAGACTGATTGAATAACTCCTTTGCGTCCATGATATTGAATTTACCTATTCCTATGAATTTTCCCTAATCACCTCATTAGCTACCACATAACCGGAAATTAGAGATGGGGGAACTCCTGGACCTGGTACCGTAAGTTGACCTGTGTAAAACAAATTACTCACCTTTTTGTTTTTGAGCGAAGGCTTGAGCAGCGCCGTTTGCTTCAATGTATTTGCTAGTCCGTAGGCATTGCCTTTATAGGCATGATAATCGGACTTAAAATCCGAGTGTGCATACGACCGCTTGAATATTACGTGAGAGCGTATTTCCTGACCGCTTATTTTCTCAAGCCTGTCCAAGATGATGTCATAATATTTTGCTCTAGTCTCCTCAGAATCTTCCAAATCGGGAGCGAGTGGAATCAGCAAAAACAGGTTTTCCATATTCTCTGGCGCTACAGTATCATCCGTCACAGATGGAACACAAGCATAAAATAACGGAGCTTCTGGCCATCTTGGATTGGTGTAGATCGCATCTGCGTGTGGGCCAAGCGGTTCGTCAAAAAATAAATTATGATGCAGTAAATTCTTCAGCTTTTTATTGACTCCCAGATAAAAGAGCAAACTCGATGGCGCCAATACTCTGGTATTCCAGTACTCTTCGCTGTAATTGCTGTACTTTGGGTTCACCAAATGCTTATCTACATGATGATAATCTGCCCCGGCAATGACCACGTCAGCGGAGATTTTTTCACCAGTCGTAAGCCTTACTCTTCTAGCATCTCCCCGTTCGATCTCTATTTCTTCTACCTCAGCATTATATCGGATTTTCACTCCCTTTTCTTCTGCCAAAGCCACCATTCCTTTTATGATTTCATGCATTCCGCCTTTGGGATACCAAGTTCCCAACGCAATATCTGCATAGTTCATCAGGCTGTAAAGAGCTGGGATATTCTCTGATGTCTCTCCTAGAAATAGCACCGGGAATTCCATCAGTCGAATGATTTTTTCAGACTTAAAGAATTTGCGAACGTGGCTGGACATGGACTGAAAAATGTCCATCCTCATCATATCTTTCATCAGTCCCAAAGAAGCAAATTCCATAAGTGAACGACTTGGTCTTTTCACCAGATCATGAATTCCTACTTGGTATTTATACTTGGCTTGCGCCAAAAAAAGATCTAATTGTGCTGAGGCTCCTGGTTCTATTTCCTCCAAAGTAGCCTTGAATTGATCCAAATCTGCAGGAATTTCCAAGACATCATCTTTGCCATAAATCACCGAATACGATGGATCTAGGCGAATTAGGTCATAGTAATCAGATGGCTTTTTGCCAAAATGCGAAAAGTAATCTTCGAAAACATCGGGCATCCAATACCAACTTGGCCCCATGTCGAACGTAAATCCCTGACTTTCAAATTTTCGTGCCCTGCCTCCCGGAGAATCATTTTTCTCCAATAGTGTGACAGAAAAGTTTTCGGCAGCAAGGTGTGTGGCGGCAGAAAGCCCGGCAAACCCAGAACCTATTACTACCGCATGTTTTTGCTTCATTTACTTAGTTTACGTGCTTATAAATTGTCAAGTCCTCCTTGAGATACTTACGGGCAATATGAATTCTATTTTTCACAGTTCCAATGGGCACAGCCAGGCGTTCTGCAATCTCATGATATTTATATCCTCTATAATATAGCAAAAAAGGTGTACTGAAGACCTCATCTAATTTATTGATGGCTTCAAAAATATCCTCCATTGCGAAGTCCCCATATGCGGAATTTTCTATTAATGCTCCGCTGGAATTAATGTAATGCAGGTTATCGGTGGTATCCACAAAGGTGGCGCGACGAACCATTTTTTGATAGTTGGTGATGAAGGTATTCTTCATTATGGTGTAAAGCCAAGCTTTTAGGTTGGTGCCTTCTGCAAATTTATCCTGATTGGTATAAGCTTTTACCATCGTGTCCTGTAGTAGGTCATTTGCATCGTCTTGATCTCTTGTCAGTTTAAGAGCAAATGGCTTGAGTACTCCGGTAAGTTTATTTAGTGAGTAGCTGAATTCAATAGTGGTCATGGTGTTTTGGCTTTTGTTTAACCAAACATAAGTATTGTTAAACAAACGAGCAAGTTTTTGTTTAACAAAAAATTGTTTTTATTAAACATTTTTTCCATCATATTATGAATACATCAACAAAACGTCCATTTAAATTAGCATAGGGCATAAAAAAAGCATTCTCCTAGAAAATGCTATGTTTAATAATTTTTATAAATAACTAAACAGTCTCCTTGTCTAATTCAAGCAAAATTTGCTTAATCTCCTTGGCATAGCTGAGCAATCGTACATTTATTGGGATCTGAATCTGCTGTTCGAAAGTCTGTAATCCAGTCACAAATATTTCTGATTTCGAAAATTCCTGTCCTAGCATATTTATATAGTCCTGAACGTTGTCGCCAGATGGAGCTGAAGTAATAATAGTCAGAAGATAATTTGGCTGCTGAATTTTATAAATAGAGACCAAATCAGCTTCGGGCGTGCTTTGTCCCAAGTAGATCACTTTGTGTCCGTGTTTTTTGATCAGATAACAACTGAAAAGTAAGGATATTTCGTGCAGCTCTCCCTCAGGAAGAAAAAGCATAAAAGTCTTGCCCGTGGCCTTAGCCACTTGTCCATCGATTGCTACGATCAGCTTCTGCCGTATCAGGTTTGAAATAAAGTGCTCTTGAGCGGGGTTGATCGCGCCTGTTTGCCAAAGCACCCCTATTTTGGATAAGAATGGATAGATGATTTCTAGGACAGTCTCTTCAAAACCCAATTTCAGAATATTAGTTGAAAGGATTTTTTCAAATCGGTCCTCATCCATCTCAATCATGCAAATGGTAAGTGCCTGAATCTGATCGTTATGATCTACGGAGCGATCGGTTAGCTTAATTATTTCTTCAGATATATCCATGCGGCTCATCGCAGCAATCTTACTGATTTTTATACCATGGGTATTTAGCATAGCTACATTTAAGATCAGCTTCAGATCTGCGTCATCATAATACCGGATATTGGTATCCGTCCTTTTGGGACTGAGGAGATTATACCTCTGCTCCCAGATCCTAAGCGTATGCGCTTTGATCCCGGACAGCTGTTCCAGATCTTTTATTGAGTAGTTGCTCACCTTTATATATTACTTCTTAAAATATTTCTTTGGAACCAAAAAGAGCCCAAATGATACAGCCCCATCCTTTTCTTTACTATGATGATGAGCTTGATGAGCTTTGAAAATCCCTTTTAAAAAACCTTTTCTAGGTCGATCCAGCCACTTTACTCTCCGATGAATCAACACATCGTGTAGAAAGAAATACAACATGCCATAGCTGCTGATTCCTATTCCTAGCCAAAACCTATAATCCAATTCTGCCACTCCTAGGAATATCAAGACTATAGAGATACTTCCAAATAAGAGAGAAAACAGATCATTCAGCTCAAAAAACGATGTTGAATGCTCATGATGTGTCTTGTGGATCATCCACAAAGGACCATGCATGAGATATTTATGAATGGCCCAACCGGACAATTCCATCAAAACGAATCCTAGTATGGTAAAACCGATCGCTTCAATCATCAGAGTAACAACCACAGCGGGTCATTTT
This sequence comes from uncultured Algoriphagus sp., assembly GCF_963974835.1. Taxonomy (GTDB): domain Bacteria; phylum Bacteroidota; class Bacteroidia; order Cytophagales; family Cyclobacteriaceae; genus Algoriphagus. Next base: position 454,829 of record NZ_CAXBET010000001.1, read on the forward strand.
TGTTTTAGTAATATTATAAATCTACCTATTTAGCCGCAGTCAATACGATTTTAAATAAGCGTTCAGAAGTTTTAACTAAGTATTATCCAGAAATAGTGTACTTCTTTTTCTCCAAACATTAGTCCAACGCATTCCATTTCCTTGCGGACAAATTCTCTTGTATTACAGCTCCAAGGTGAAATTCAATATCGCAAAGAAAAGGATCATCGCTACCAGCATCCAGGCTGCCACTGGATTATCCCGCTCGAAATTGGCCTTTCTATAAATCAAGTGTATTAGAAACGCAACTGCAAACCAAGAGAAGTAATTCCCCGCCGGGATGATATCAAACTTCCAATACCACATATCCAAGGCCACTGCCACCGGTTCCATGATATAATCGATCACAGTCATCGCTGTAGCTCCAAGTAGAGCTGCATAATAATCATTGTCTGTCATTTTGTAAAAAACCGTCCCCGTCAGATAAACTAAAAGAAACCAATTCACTCCGATGACAATGGGCACCTCCCAGAGTTTGGGCCCCAAGGTAGTCCCATACACATAATCTCCAAATAGATAACCTGTGTGAATCCCAATAGCCTCCGCGCCAAATCCAATCCAAAAGGCTGCAGTCGCAAAGATAGGAAAGGCATCATTCCAACCTCGATGGTAGCCCAAGAGAATCAGTAATGATACTAATAACTGTGCAGGGGTAAGCTTTAGAAACAACTCCCTGTACTCCGGTAAACTCAAGCCTACAACTCCCACTGCATACAAAACAACCACCACAATTTGTACGATAATCAATCGCCTATTCTGAGCCTGCGGAGGTGTCTGGGCTATCTTATGCATTTTTTACGAAGCTTTGGGTGAAGTAAATTCAATTTTCAGGTTTGGATTCCTAACTTTGAAATCTTAAATCTGTTTGCAAAAAAACGAAATTCCAGCCAAAATCCCCTGATATGATTCTTTACAACATCACATTCACTGTTTCAAATGACATCGAAGAGGATTTTGTCCAGTGGATGAAAGGCACACACATACCTGATATTTTTGCCACAGGCTTATTTACGGAACACAAATTTTTTCGCTTGCTCAATAGCCCAGATGATAATGTTACCAACTATGCAGTACAGTTTTTTGCGGAAAACACCAAAAAGCTGATTGAGTACGAAAGCCGGTTTGCACATCAACTGCGGTATGAAACTCAAGCCAGATATGGCGAAAAAGCGATGCCATTCCGCACCTTGATGGAATCGGTGGATTAATCAGAATTTTACATAAAAAGAAGAACTAGCAGAATGTGGGCATCGTTTCGCAACCTTGCAAAAAGATTAGTAATGATGATTTGTTGACATTAAAATTAAATTTTTAGATTTATTAACTAATTATTCTACAGTTAATTAACTATTTTCCCTTCTAAACTATTTAGAATGCGGAAGCTGTTAATGTTTTTTAGTTATGTACTTTTTTTTTCCTGTGGTAGATCCACCGATTCCTCCTCGGTCAATATTTTGGAAAATCTCACCTACTCCGTGGATACGGTGGTGGTGGATGTAGGTGAGGAAATTTTTATGCCGGGAGCATATTACCGATTTGAGTTGAGCGAAGACGGCAATCAAGTTTTTACCTACTTTGAGCCTGAACTTGAAGTTCACGAGATCGACCTTAATACGCTAAAACTAGTTAAGCGTCACAAATTTGAAAAAGACGGTCCCAACATGATTCCCATGTATATTAACTATATGCAGAATCTGAATGAGTCAGAATTATTCTTCGCAAATTCTATTCAAGCAGGAATATTCAAAAAGACTGGAGAAAAAGTAAAATCCGTCTCTCTGAAACCTGAAGATTACACTGGCCTTGATCCGGATTTTCCTTTCAACCTAGGGAATGCCATTTTAATCTGCCCAGACCAAAAAACAGCGTTAACACTCCCAAATCAAGGATTGGGCGTAGCTGATGGTTTGGCAATTCTGAATTTAGAAGAAATGACTGGCAAATTCCTCAAGCTTCCAGCCTTAGAAATGACCAAAAATTTCCGGGTGCTTTTCAAACAAGGCAATGGAGCTGTATCCACCGGTGAAAATCAGGGTCTTAAATGGATCAATGGGCAATTTATTGTCGATAGTGGAGCCACATCGGATATCTATATCTACGATCAAGCCGGCGATTCTTTGCGCCTCGTGACGTTCCCTCATAAGCTGGTTCCAAAAGCAAAGACAGGAGAATTTCCATCTGAAGTAGATTCCAATGAAAGACGCAGAGAGATCACTGACGAGATAGCCAAGCAAATCAGCTTTTCTCAATTTTACTGGAACGAAAACCATCAGATTTATTACAGAATGGGTGAAATGAATAGAATATTGAATGAAGAGGCCAAAAAATATACAGCAGATATCTACCTTTTTACCTACGACAAAGATTTTATTCTGACAGGCGAAACCGAAATAGAAGGCATGGACTTTTTGCCTTTGAACGGATTTGCTAAAGACAATAAGCTCTATATGCAATGGGTAGTCGATGAAAACCCAGCATTTATTGTCTACTCCTTTAATTTTTAACCAATGAAAAAACTCTCCCTCCCATTTCTTTCACTTGCTCTCCTCGTTTCATGCGGAGAAAAGGGAAACTCTGAAAAAGCTGAATCCGATAATATCCTTGAAGGTTTAACATACGGTGTGGATACGGTGGTGGTGGATCCTGGAGAGGATATTATTGATTTATCCAATGAACTCAGGCTAGGTGACGTAAGCACAGATCGTAAATATCTGTATCTATTCCAGGATAGCGATGCCAAATTGGTAAAAGTTAATCTTGACGAACTTAAACTCCAAGAGAAAACACCCTATGAAAAGGAAGGACCCAATGGCGTTGGAAGTTATATCTGGACTATTGATGCCTTTTCAAATGATAGACTTTTATTAAAAACATTTAATTCAGCAGGAATATTTGATTACCAAGGGAAAAAACATGAGTCTATCGACTTGAGCAAAGAGAAAATAACTGGAATAGAGGAAAAGAACCTACAAAACAATAACCTAATGATCAGCAAAGATCTGAAATGGTATTTTGGGATACCGGGTTCAGCCTTCGATCAAGAAAAAACAAAAGTAGAGCTCGCAGTGATAGATCGAGAGTCTTTGGAAGGAAAACTCTTCAACATGCCGGCTTTAGACAACACACAGCTTTTTCGCTTAATGCTGAGAACTGATGATATGATTCAAGTGTATGCTGAAGAATTGTTTTTGTCAGAGCATAAAGAGAAATTTCTGATCTCATCCTCAGTCACGAGCGATATTTATTCCTTTGATCCGGCTAGTGATTCTCTCTCACTACATGTCATTAATCCAGAAAATCTACCAAAAGAGAAAACAGACCCTCCTACCCAGATGGAAGTAACAGATCGGGATACGTGGAAGAAAGAAATGGAAAAAGTGAACGCCCAAGTCAAATATGAGCGTCTTCTATGGGATGAGAGCAGAGGGTATTTTTTTAGGCTCGCCAGTGTATTGATCCCAAGTATGATTGACGACGTCCTATCCAGAAGACAAGTTTTTTTATTGGTCTTTGATGAAGGACTCAATCTCTTGGGAGAGAAAGAACTTGAAGAAATGGAATCAGTTCCCTCATTCCCTTTCTTCAAAGACGGCAAGCTTTACTCTTATGTCAATGTCGAAGACGAGCTCGGCTTCGCTGTATTCACCTTTAATTTTTAAGCAACTATGAAAAAACTCTTAACAATATCCCTCATCGCCTTACTTGCCGCTTGTGGCGGCAAAGAATCCGATTCCATAGAAAAGAAAAACATTCTGGAAAACCTCACCTACTCTGTGGATACCGTGGTGGTGGATCAGGGAGACAATATTATTGACCTATCGCATGGTTCGAGGTTTTCTTCAGTTTCATTAGACGAACAGAAATTCTACCATTTTGACTATAATAAAACAGCTATAAACGAGGTTGATCTACAAAAATTGAAATTGACAGATAGGTATCAATTCTCAAAAGAAGGCCCAAATTCTATCGGTTTTAACCCTCCCACTATCCAGCCATTGAGCGATGACAGGTTTTTATTTGTTTCCTCTGGTATAAACGTCGGAACCTATTCCAAGGGTGGAGAAAAGTTGACAAGTTTAAAATACAATTTTAGGGAAATAGAGGGCCTCGACATAGATGAAAAAAGCTTGATCACTTATAAAGCCCACATCTCATCTGACGAAAAGCAACTCTTTGCCTTGACTAATCCTCACAAAACAAGTAAAGATGTAAGACTAATTATTATAGATCCAGAAACCAAAACAGGAAAAAGCATTTCCATGCCTAATATGCTTTCAACTTTAAGGTTTAAGATAGATATGCAGCAAGGGGGAAATTATATGGGAGTAAAGGAGGCCATTAATTTAAAGATTTTGAATGATAAGCTTTTCATCACTAGCAGTGCAAATTCAGACAGTTATGTGTATGACTATCATAAAGACTCCCTTCATTTATATGAATTTCCTCACCAACTAGTTTCTCTAAGAAAATCAGCAAAAGTAAAAAATGAGGTTGAGGATGAAAATGAGTTTTTTTCCGAATGGGCAAAATTCAAATATCAAACAAGCTTTGATAAGTTCTTATGGGATAAGAAGCGACAGCAATATTTCCGATTAGGCTACAATTTAATACCACAGGAAACGCCTGAATTGGAAAAAGAATCTGAAGTTTTCCTTTTCACCTATGACAAAGACTTAAACCTTCTCGGTGAGACACGACTGGATGATTTAGAATCCAGACTGGAATCTCCCTTCTTCAAAGACGGCAAGCTCTACTCCTACGTCAACGTCGAAGACGAGTTAGGCTTCGCAGTATTCACCTTTGATTTTTAACTCCAATGAAAAAATTATCATTCTTCATTTTAGCAATAGTATGTTTATCCTGTGACGGATCTAAAGAGGTAGAAAATGATAAAGAGGCTGACTTTAGCTTTACGATAGACACTGTCTTCATAGATGCAGGGGATGAACTTATCTTTCATCAAATAGGGTTGAGCCATTCAGATCTTTCTGACGATCAAAAACGATTATTCAATTTTACTCCCAAAAGTGAGCTGGAAGTCATTGACTTGGATAGCTTGAAATTGGTTGAAAAGATTGCCACTAATAAAGAAGGACCACTTGGTACTGGCTGGCCGTACGCCATCCAAGTCGATCAAACTGGAAATTTGGTTTTTTATGGAGTTGATGAAGTAAGATTTTTTAGTTCCGACTTGAGATCCATGAAACGCTATCCGCTTACTGGGGAAGCTTTATCAGGGCTAGAACCAGAGAAGTTATCAATGTTTAATCCGAAGATAGCTGATGGAGATTTTCTTTTTTCCATCTACGAAGATTATGAGCAAGTGCCTCAAGGCCTAGCGATTGTTTCATTGGAAGAAATGCTTGTAAAAAAGGTTTCGCTAGATTTAGCGGGTAGAATAGCTCCATATACCTATACATTAGGTTCAGAGAGAAAAATTTTTGAAATGATCAACTTGGAGCTAGCTGATAAGTCGCTTATCCTATCCACGGCATATGCCAACGAAGCGTTAATACTGGACTTGGAAAGTGACTCAGTCACTGTGAAAACCTTTCACTCTGAATTGACATCTGACAAAAAGAACATTCCGAACAAAACAGCAGCTGGGACAATCAATGAAATTGATGACCTCATGAAGGAAGGAAAGAAAGGTGTAACCTTTGGCAGATTCTATTTCGACAAAACTCATCGGAAGCTTGTAAGATTTTCCCAGGAGATGGATAGGGAGATTGGGGATTCTCTGGTCTTCAAGAATGTAATGACGGTCTTTGATGAAAACTTAAATCAGCTAGGAGAAAAACTGGTACCTATCGATCCATTCTCAAAGAAATTCTTCAAAGACGGCAAACTCTACTCCTATGTCAACGTCGAAGACGAGTTAGGCTTCGCAGTATTCACCTTTGATTTTTAGTGACCATGCAAAAAGTAACACTTATCATTTTTGTGTTTTTGTGTTTCTCTTGTGGCAAGTCTGTCGAGGAGGTAAAGGATACAAATATTGACTTCTCCTACACTGTAGATACCGTGATGGTGGATTCTGGAGATGGCATTATTTATCTGAAAAGAGGGCTAAACACTGCTGCACTTTCTCCAGACAAGAAAATGCTTTTCAACTTCAATCCAGATATTCCTGAGTTTGAAGTCATTGATCTGGAAAACCTTATGCTTGATCAAAGAATCAAAATGGAAAAGGAGGGGCCACTAGGTACAGGAGATCCAAGAAGTATTTTGATTTCTACAGATGGGAAAATCTTTTTTACAAGTTTCGTAGATGTCAGAGAATTCAATGCTCAGTTGGATTCTATGAAGATCTATTCTATCCCGAAAGAGAAATTTAAAGGGTTAGATGCTGATGAATCCTTGGATGCTGATTTCCATGTTACTACAGACGGGAAGTTCTTGTTTGTTCCATATGGACCAGGGGATTTTCAAAAAGCTAGAAAAGGATTCGCAATCATAGAACTAAGCAGGATGGACATAAAAAAAGTCCCCTTGGATTTATTTGAACGAAGCAATGAATATGTACGCACTTGGATAGAAAATGGCAATATTCAATCTCAGAGTAGGGAAACGCTGAGCTATTATCAGTTAAAAGACAAGCTGATTATTTCATCACATAATTTCAACGAAGCATTCCTTTACGACCTAACCACTGATTCTTTGACCCACAAAGTCTTTACCTCTAAGCTAACCCCGAATGCTAAAAAAGTAAGTGAAAGGAATACAGGAAACAGCTTTGAAGAAATGATGGAAATCACAGAAGAGGCTCACAAGCAAGTTGAATTCGGAAACTTCCTATATGACGGGAAAAGCGATAAACTCTTTAGGTTTACCACGGATCTAGACCGAATGATTGGGGACACGGCGACGTTCAAAAACGTAATTACCATTTTCGATTCAGACTTAAATCAACTTCATGAAGAAGTTGTGGATTTCAATAGACCCAATTTCTCCTTCTTCAAAGACGGCAAGCTATGGTCCTATGTCAATGTAGAAGATGAACTAGGATTCGCAGTATTCACTTTTAATTTTTAAATGAGAATGAGAAAAGTACTCACTATTTGCATTCTAGGACTTCTCTCAGCTTGCGCAGGCAAAGAATCCGAAAACTCAGAACCGAAAAACATCCTGGAAAACCTAAGCTATTCCGTGGATACAGTGGTTGTTGATTCTAAAGGTGAAATTATCAACCTAAAATATGGGATGAACTGGTTTGATCTATCACCAGATTCTAGATCACTCTTCATTTATGATTATAATCAAACACTTTTTCAAGAAATTGATCTGGATAAGATGGTGCTAAGTAACACATATCCATTTGAAAAGGAAGGTCCCAATGGCCTAGGAAGAAGTTCTAATTTCCAGGTTTTGCCAGATGGCACCCTGATGATACCTACTTTTCCAAATTCAGGAATTTACAATCTACAAGGGGAAATACTTTCAAGGATAAATTTAAAGCCCGAGGATATAGAGGGAGTTGATGCTCCCAATCCTTTTGCTTTGATCTATGAGGTCCTATATGATCCAAAAACAGAGATCCTTTATTCCTTGCCCGGTGACTTCATCAATGGCGTAAGAGATCTTGCAGTAATCGACTCAAAAACCCAAAAAGGGAAAATTGTCAAACTCCCCAAGATGGAAAAAGCGGAAAATTTTAAAATTTTCTGGAATTCAGATACCGGTGGATCAATTCAGACTGAGAACTATACTTTAGAGCAGATTGATGACAAGTTATTAATCACTTGTACAGTAGGAAGTGGAATTTATGTCTTTGAGACCAAGACTGATAGTTTAAGTTATGTGGATTTCCCTCATCAACTAATCCCCCGCGAGAAAACAGGAGAAATACAAAATGAAGTAAGTACTGAGGAAGATTTTTTCCAAGAGCTTCGAAAGGTACTATCGCAGGTTTCATTCCAAGAATTGATCTGGGATGAACACTCCTCCAGATTCTACCGGCTTGCCATCAAATCTTTTGTTGCTGAAAAGAAAGGTGACCCCACAACTTATGAAACTTATCTATTGGCTTACGATAAGGATCTAAAGCTTCTTGGAGAATCTAAAATAGAAGGACTTGATCAACGGCTTTCTAATTATTTCTGGAAAGACGGCAAGCTCTGGTCCTATGTCAATGTAGAAGATGAGCTCGGCTTCGCGGTTTTCACTTTTGATTTTTAGGGACATGAGAACGCTTCTTACAATTTCAGTTCTTGCCCTATTTTTAGCCTGTGATGAAAAGCCTAAATCTGAGGAAGTTTCTGTCGTAGAGGAGCCCAAGAATATTCTTGAAAACATGACCTATTTGGTCGATACAGTGATGGTGGATACTGGAGATGAAATTTTAGATTTTTCCTTCGGTTTTAGTACCTCTCCAACGCCAGACCACCACTTTTTCTATTTCTACAAAAACTTAAAATTGCAGAAAATTGATTTGAACCATCTGAATCTAATAGATTCTTTTTATCTAGAGAAAGATGGTCCAAACAGTCCTGGTCATACCTTTAGTTTTTATGCACTTTCTGACGGTGGCTTCTTTTTCCCAACCTTACATCGACCTTCTATTATTTCTGACCAAGGCTTGAAAATCAAAAATTGGAATCTTGATCAAGACAAATTGGTAGAAGGATTTCCTGTGGATCCTTTTTCCCTTGGAAATAGAGTAATTCTGGACTCAAAGCGTCTCAACTTATATTCTTTGCCGATGAACTTTGAAACAAGAGACCATAATTTTGCTGTAATTGATTCACTGGAAAACAGGAAAAAGATGGTAGAGCTCACAGAGTTTAAATGGGCTAACAAATACCTGGTTAGAAGCGATAGCGAGCAAATAGGTGAATTACTAAACCTACAACAGTTTGATGAGCTTGTGCTTATTTCCTGTATTGTAGGAAATGGCACCTACATCTACAACCCTAGTCTAGACAGCCTTTTTTATAGGGAATTTCCACATGAGCTTGTTCCCTTAGAAAAAACAGGAGAGGTAAAAAACAAGGTGGGGAGCAGAGCCGAGTTTGAGGAAGAATTAAAAAAGCTAACCCAAAAAATCAGCTACTGGAGTTTCATCTGGGATGAAAAGTCTCAGCGCTATTTCAGGTTTGCAAGTAGAGCTATTGGGTTTGATCAAGAAGGCTGGGCAAAGGATTATGAAATATTCTTTATGGCTTATTCCAAAGACTTGGAGCTAATCGGTGAGACTCGATTGGAAGGATTATCTAAAACCCCATTTGGCTATTTCAAAGATGGAAAGCTCTATTCCCAAGTAAATGTCGAAGACGAGCTCGGCTTCGCGGTTTTCACTTTTGATTTTTAAAATTCCTCAATGAAAAAACTACTTATCTTTTTTTTGATTGCCCTTCTGTTTTCTTGTTCTTAAAAAGACAAAAAAGACTCTTCCTTGAACATCTTTGAGAATCTAACATACGCTATCGACACGTTGGTAGTGGATTCCGGAGAAGAGTTCATTAATCTGTCCATAGGTTTAAATTTTTCAGATGTCTCAGAAGACAAAAAGTCACTTTTCATTTTTGATAGAGGACGCCTTACTTTTCAAGAAGTAGATCTGGATCAAATGAAACTTCTAGGAACATATCCATTTGAAATGGAAGGGCCTAACGGAATCGGAAAGGGCGGGATCTTTCAACTTTTACCTGATCGAAATTTAATGATCCCTAGTGTTACAAAAACTGCCATATATAATCTGCAAGGAGAATTAATTTCCAACTTAAAACTAATAACCGATGAGCTGGATCATATGAGCGACATCGATGAATTTACACTCTTGAATGAAATCCACCTCGATCCAAAATCTGGAGTTTTTTATTCTTTACCTGGGAATTACACTTCCGGTGTTCGTGAACTAGCAATAATAAACGCTACTACCAACAATGGGAAAGCAATCAAACTTCCTGCAATGGAAAAAGCAGGAAATTTTAGAGTGTTCTTCAATACTGAAAATGAAAAAGCCATTGAAGTGGAGGAGTACTCTCTTTCCCTATTATATGATAAAATCTATATCACTTGCACCGTCACTAGTGGAGTTTACCGCTACAACCCCGCCACAGATGATCTGGAATACATTGAATTCAACCATCAATTAATTTCAAATGAAAAAACCGGTGAAATCATCAATGAAGTGTATTCTCAAAAGGAATTCAATGCAGAATATAGAAAAGTAGCCAGTCAAGTCTCCTATCTTAAATTGATGTGGGATGAAGAAACTTCCAGATTTTACCGACTTGCATACAAAGGTGTGTTGGGAGACCAACAACTTGAGCCCATATCTTACCAGGCTTTTTTACTGGCTTATTCCGAGGATTTGGAATTAATGGGAGAAACGCTAATTCCTGACTTCAAACAAGTTCCTAAAAGTTACTTCTTCAAAGACGGCAAGCTTTGGTCCTACGTCAATGTCGAAGACGAGCTTGGCTTCGCAGTTTTCACTTTTCATTTTTAACAATTATGAAAAAACGACTCACAATTTCACTCTGCGCAATATTGGCTTCCTGTGGTGGGAAAGAAGCCACGAAAGAGGCTAAAGTCCTTACTTTAGAAAACCCTTCTTATACTACGGATACGCTAGCAGTGAATATTGGAGATGATATCTTCAACGCTTATGGATACTATGGAGATGGTTTGAGCCAAGACGGAAATAAAGTCTATCTATTCAATGAACAAGAATCTGAAATCCATGAGATAGATATTAACTCAATGACTCTTGTTGCGAGACATCCATTCGAAAAAGACGGGCCTAATAAAATTCCTTCATATGTCAACTATTTCCAAGCCCTTCCTGGTGAAGAGTTTTTGCTTGCAAATTCAAACAGTTCAGGGATTTACTCTCTCTCAGGAGAACTCGTGCAAAAGCTAAATCTTACCACCGAATCAGTTAGCGGGTTTGATGAAGAAGCCAGTTCCTTTGTCACCAATAGCATTCTTATTACTGAGGATAAAAGCAAGGCCATTACTCTTCCTAAAGCTTTCCATAGTGGTATTTCTGGATTAGGAATTATTGATATAGAAAGCAAAAAAGGAATAAACATGGAGCTTCCCGCGATGAAGATTACCGAGAAATATAGAGTGACTTTCAGGCAAGGTAATGGCTCTAGCAGCGGAGGGGATTTTGAAGATCTTCAAGAGGTAAATGGCAAATTTATAGTTTACAGTGGCGCTACTTCTGATATCTACTTATATGATCCTTCACTCGATTCTTTGTCACTACTCACTTTTCCACATGAGATAGTTCCTAAATCCAAACAGGGAAATTACCAAACAGAAGTGGACTCTCAGGAACTGATTAGTGTGATTAGAAAAGAAATGGGAAAGGAAATCCGCTTTGGGAGATTCTTTTGGGATGAAAAAAATGAGCGATACTTACGCTTTGCCCAAAAGAATAAATATGACTTAGAAGGGAAGATGATCGGTGGTGATTTTTACGTGTTTACCTATTCCAAAGACTTCAAACTAACTGCAGAAGGGGAATTCAAAAGCTATAGTCCCAACCAAGTGATGAGCTTTTTTAAGGAAGTAAAGCTGTATTGCTACATTCCTGTGGATGAAAATCCAGGATATGTAGTTTATACTTTTAATTTTTAAATACATCTGACTTTAGTTCTAAAACTATTGCCTATTTAATCCTATATTCCTAGAATGAAAAAACCACTGTATTTTGCCACTATCCTAATCCTAATCGCTTCCTGCTCAGGCAAAAATGAAACCGAATCTACTAATTCAAATACCTTAAACTTCACGGTAGAAATAGACACCGTTCAAGTAGATCCAGGCGATGACCATTTTATTTATCTATCTAACTATCTAAATACTGCGTCGCTTAGTTCGGACAAGAAAACACTTTACAATTTTAACCCTACAGTACCCGAGCTGGAAATAATTGATCTTGATGATCTCTCACTCAAGGAGGTAATCAAACTTGAAAATGAAGGCCCTGCTGGAATAGGAGCGGCTAACTCCTACATACCTATGATGGATATTTCAGATAGTGGAGAGCTCTTTCTGAATACTTGGAACTATATGGTGAGGCTAAACCCGGACAAAGATCAATCAAGTAAGTTTTGGTTTACTGCGGATTCTCTAAAAGGTGATCCAATGACTGAGAAGGAAAAAATATTTCCTGAAGGGCAAATCTCTGATGATGGACAATTTTACTACGGCAGTTACGGACTACTAGACAATTCAAATCCGAAAAGTGGGCTGGCAATTGTAAATCTCAATACCAAAGAATTGAAAAAAGTACCTCTGGATCTCTTTGAGAAAATTGATAAATTCTTTATTGTTTTTAGTACAGATGGTGGAGGAAAAATGTCTATAGGAGAGTCTGTTTACTTTTTGCCGATGGATGATCAATTGATTATTTCAACTTCTACTTTCAATGAGATTTACGTTTTAAGCCTAGCCGATGGAGAACTAGACAAAAAGTCTTTTCATTCCCAACTAACAGATGATGAGAAGAAAGGTAATTATCAGAAAACCGCAAGTTCTCGGGAAGAGCTTTTTGAACTCAACAAAGAAAAAATAAAAGAAGTAACTTTTGGCAACCTCTATTTTGACAATAAAGAAGAGAAATTCTGGAGGTTCAGTAGATCATTAGATCGTACCATAGGAGACTCCGTAGCTTACCAATCAGTACTTACCATTTTTGACAAAGATCTCACTCAACTTCATGAGGAAAAGGTGGACTTTACTGCGATGAGTTCACTTACCTTCTTCAAAGACGGCTCACTATATTCTTACATCAATCTGGAAGACGAGCTTGGCTTCATCAGAATCAACCCTACCTATGATGAATAGAATCAAGTATCTAACTCCAATTATTCTGTCAGTTGTAGCCAGTTGCAGCTCTAAAGAAAGTGCGGAAAGTATCGTAGAAGGCGCTGAAAATACCGCCACTAATACTGTTGATTTATCCTATGAGGTGGATACGGTGATGGTAGATGCCGGCGATCAATTTCTTTTTCTCAATTGGGGCCTGAGTCTCTCAGACCAATCTGAAGACCTTAGTCTCATTTATAACTTAAATCCTATAGCACTTCTACTAGAAGTAATTGATTTAGATAGTCTTAAATTAAAAGAATTGATACACTTGGAAAAAGAAGGTGTAAATGGAGTGGGGAATACTTTTTACCAGGATCTTCAGGTTTTAGATGATGGAACTATCTGCTTGATGGGGTCCAATAAGATCAATTTCGTCTCACCCTCTGGGGAATTAATAAAGACACTAGACTTTGAGCATATAAAACTAAAAGAGGACCAGCGAATAAACTATACCGGGAAATTTACTGAGGACGGTAAATTCTATGTGTGTGTATTGGAAAATAGGGACCTAAAAAAAGCCCCGAGTGGAATTGCTATTATTGATATGGAAACCGACTCGGTGAAAGTTATAGAGATGGATTTGTTTCGTAAGCTGAAAGAATTCGAAATTAAATTTGATAACGGAAGTGTAACTTCTATCGCTACTGGGGATAGTTTCTATCTCAATTTCATTGAGAATGACCTGATTATTTCCTCTTCGGCCTTTAATGACGTTTACCGATACCAGATAAAAAACGACATTCTGGTGCACCGAACTTTTAATTCTACACTTACGGCAAATGAAAGAATAGCCAATTTTCCAAATGAAGTAGACTCTGAAGAGCAATTCTATGAAGTGTCCACTGAAGCATATAAACAGGTGCATTTTACGCAATTCAGAGAATTAACAAACTTTGAAATGTTTTGGAGGATCAGTTCAGAATTAGATCGCATGATCGGAGACTCAGTAGTTTACAAGCAGGTCATTACCTTATTTGATGAGGATTTTACTATGCTTAAAGAAAAAGAACTGATCAATTTCTATCTATCGAGCCAGTCTTTTGTCAAGAATAGAGTGATTTATAGTTTTCTAAACATCGAAGACGAACTAGCCTTCGTCCGCTTAAAACCTATTATTACCTATGAATAAAATCAAACTACTTACTCCGATTATTCTGGCAGTTCTAGCCAGCTGTGGCACCAAAGAAAGTGTAGAAAATACAGAGGCTACCTCAATTGATTTCTCCTATGAGTTAGATACCGTTATGGTGGATGCAGGGGATGAGTTTATTTTTATGATTAGTTCCCTAATTAACTCCGGAATATCTCAAGACGGAAAATATCTATACAATTTCAAAACTGGCGCAAACCCTACCGGCATAGAAGTTATTGATCTGGACAACCTGAAACTAGAACGGGTCATTCCTATGAGTGTGGATGGACCCAATGCCATTCAATCTCCCTACATGTCCAATATTTATATGCTTGCTGATGGGACTTTTTACCTATCGGACAATTATGAAGTTTATCATTTCGATCAGGAGGGAAACAAGCTTTCTACTATGGTCTATTCAAAACAGGAGTTTGAAGGTGAGAGACTTCCGGAAGGCAAAAGGATCCAGTTAAATGAAACGCTTTCTAAGGATGAAAAAACCATTGCGACATTGTATGGTGGTGAGAAAATGGAAGATTCTGCAGACGGGCTGGCGCTGTTTGATCTGGAAAATAAGCGTGTCAAGTACAAGAAGTTGGGCTTATTTAAGGAATTGGATAAGTATCAAACTATTTTCTATTATGAGAAAGTACACCCGATGAATATGCTTAGGGCTGACATCAGCCTTCTGATGAAAAACGATAGTTTGTTGTTTTCAAATTCCGCTCAAAACAAGATTTATTTCTACAACCTCGCTACAGATTCCATTTCTTCTAAAACTTACTCCAGTAAATTCACCAGCCAGGAAGCTAAGGGAAATTACCCACCTCGCTCTGACTCAGAGGAGGAATTTCAAGAGATTTTCAATGAGAAAAGCAAAGAAGTCAGCTATGGAAATTTATTTTTTGATAAGCATAATGACGTCTATTGGCGTTTTGCAAAAGAAATGGATCATATGAAAGGAGACACAATCCAATACAAAACCGTTCTTACTGCCTTTGATCCAGAGTTCAACCAAGTACACGAAGAGCTGCTGCCATCAGATTTCGTCCTTCCCTATAAGTACTTCGCCCGAAAGGGAATGATTTATACCTTTTTGAATGTCGAAGACGAGCTAGCTTTTGTCAGACTAAAACCGACTATCGCATATGACTAAGAATATATTTTTTATCCTGACAATTGCTTTGGCGGGCTGTTCCGCAAAGGAATTCTCCCAAAATGAGAATGCAGATTTCCAATTTTCGTATCAGCTAGACACCGTGATGGTGGATGCCGGAGATCATTTCTTTTTCCTCAACTGGGGTCTGGGTTTATCAGACGTCTCCCCGGATAGGAAATATCTGTATAACCTTAATCCCGATAGCTATTTACTGGAAATAGTGGATTTGGACAATCTCAAATTACAAAAGACTGTGCAGCTGGAAAAAGAAGGTCCTAATGGTATAGGTAACGATTATTATCAAAAAATTCAAATTCTGAAAAATGGTAACATCTGCTTATTCGGCCAATTAAAAGTTAACATAGTAACTGAGGCGGCAAAACTCGTCAAGACCATTGAATTTGATCAAATCAAACTGGAGGCGAATGAGAGAATTGGGAATAAAAGTGTCTGAGGATGTAAAACCAGTAAAATATTCCACTAAAGTCACTACACAAGACGAGTTCAGAGACGCAAGAAATGCCAGAGACCAAGAGGTTAGTTTTGGTAAGTTAATACTCGATGAAGGAAGAGATATGATCTGGAGGGTTTCTTCTGACTTTAATCGTATGAAAGAAGAAACGGTAGTAAGAAACTATTACCTAACTTTTTTTGATATGGATCTCAACCAACTTGGTGAGTTCCCATTGGAAAATTGGGAGTTAACCGGTAAGTCATTTATCAAGGATGGAGATTTCTATCAGTTTCTCAATATCGAAGATGAGATGGCCTTTGTAAGACTCAAACCAACTTTTAATGAGTAGTTAAAACCAACGAAATTGACCAATAAGTTGGCTTTATGGATTTTTGACTTTAATTTTTAAGGAATGAAGAATATCCGTGTTTTAATACTTTTATTCATTCTTTCCTCCTGCGGAGATAATACCGTGGATGTACGGCTGCCCGCTGCCAATGTCTCTCCTAATTTTAATTATGTGCTTGATACCGTTTTTATAGACGCAGGAGACGAGCAGATTTATCTGGATATGGAGCTGAACATGTCAGACTATTCAGTAAATGAAGGACTTTTATATAACCTCAAACCTGAGACCGGACGTGTAGAAGTCATAAATATCGACAGCCTGAGACTTGATAGTCTGATAAATTATAAGATTCAAGGTCCTAACAGTGTCAAGCAATATTTCCCTTTCGGAATTAAAAAGACGCTTTTTGGGGACACCTTTTTTAAAGAGTATCGAATAATCCACAAGCTTAATTCTTCCGGAAAAAAAATTGACTCTTATGAATTGATCAACAGGGAGCTGACGGGAGACAAGCTTCCCTTTGACACAGAAATAGACGGTCTTGGAGAAATATCCAGCGACGGTTCCTTCTTAGCCAGCTTTTATGGCAATTTTAAAATCGGCGGGAATGTACTGGGAATAGCAAAAGTAAATTTAATTGACAGATCACTGAAGCTGGTTCCAATTGACTTTTGGGATCAACTGAAAAAATACACGGTGACGGTGGATTACGATATTGGGAAAAGAAACAGTTCTCCGGAAATGAAATTCCTATTACTGAACGGTCCCGACATTATTCTTTCCACTTCTGCAAGCAATGAATTATGGTATTATGACTCAGAAAGTGAATCTGTGATCCACAAAGAATTCCACAGCCAGATTACTTCAGACCAAAAGTCCGGCAAATACAGGGAAGATATTAACAACCAACAGCTGTACATGTACTGGGTCAAACGCAAAAATGATGAAGTGACTTTTGGTCCTCTGATCAAGGACCATACAGCCCAGAGGTTCTACCGATATAGCCGCGAGCTGAACACCAATGATCCTCAAAAACCTTTCTACGTTTATGTATTAACAGTATTCGACGAAACACTCGAGCAGATCTCTGAACATAGACTGAATAACAGTATCCCAATTATGGGTAAGTACTTTGAGGGTAAGAGTTTTGTCCACAAAGGATCAATCTATTCTTATTTGAAAAAAGAAAATGAGCTCGCCTTCGTACGGCTGAAGCCAAGTTTTGAAAGTAATTAGTGGGTATTTTCTATAATCATAACTCAAAGCATATTAGTAAAGCATAAAAAGATTAGCACCAAAACTGTTTGATAAACAGATCAATTAAAAGCCATTTCTAAGTGAAAAGTGAAATTGTTCCGTAATTTTTCTGAACCTTCACACCGATTCCCTGTTTTCAGAATAATGGTAAAGTTCAAGGAAAATCCTACCCTGCTACAGCGTATAGAAAACCTTCATCCCTATGAGACAATGCTCTATCTCGGCATGCTTGGGAGTGGATTAATATTCCTTTTCATGGCTTCTGCCTTTCTTTTTTCTTCCCGTGCTCTCTTGGCTGGCATGAACCAGAATGTACCTATTGCGTTTCTGATTTCCACATTTTTGCTGGTCATTAGCGGCTTTTCAGCTACTTCCATCCGGCTGGCATACCAGGAAGAAAATACCAATAAGCTTCTAGGTTCGCTAAGAACCACGGTCATTCTAGGAATGATTTTTACTATTTTGCAAGTGGTAGGATGGTATGAATTGAAAGCAAAAGGCATAGAATTCACCGGCATTCCAAGTGGAAGTTTTCTTTACGTGCTGAGTGGAATTCACATTTTTCACCTTTCAGGCGCCATGATCTTTGGGCTGATTCTTTATTTTCAGCTAGCTAAAAGCAGAAAAGACGAAGTGCAAAAGCTTATAATTCACACCAATCCATTTGAGAAGATGCGTGTCCGCCTATTTACCTTTTACTGGCATTTTATGGATGGAATTTGGCTTATTCTCTTTCTCCTATTTGTCCTTAGCTTCTAGAAAAATGAAAATCACCCTATCTACTAAGGTCAAACAAAATTACTTATCAGTAAAAAGAGGATTTGATGAAACGCTTTTCACCAAACTCAGCCCTCCTTTTCCCCCTGTGAAGCTGATTCAGTTTGACGGATCAGAAATCGGAGATATAGTTTCTCTCGAATTAAATTTCCTCTTTTTTAAGGAAAAATGGGTGAGTCAAATCTCAGAAAATCACACAGATGAGAAGGAATTTTACTTCGTGGATGAAGGTGTGAACTTACCGTTTTTCCTAAAAAAATGGCGGCACAAGCACCGGATTATCAAAGATGGAGATCACTCAATTATAAGGGACGAGATCGAATTTGAGGGATCTTTTGGATTATTAACGTCCGTGCTTTATCCGGCTCTCTATGCACAGTTTGCTTTTAGAAAGCCTATTTACAAAAAGATATTTGCTTAAAATTCCTGCAGGTTTTCACAATTCTCAATCTGGCAATCTCCGTACAAGACAAGCGAGTGGCTGGTGATGGAAGATCTGAATGACTTTCCTATTTCTTCTTTAATTTCGTTGATCTTTGGATCTGAAAATTCCCTGATTTTTCGGCATTGGTTACATACATGATGATCGTGGTGCTTGTATGTCAGGGCCTGTTCATATAGGGCCACTTTGTCCTTGAACTGATGCTTCACAGCCAGCCCGCTTTCCACCAAAAGATCCAATGTATTGTAGATTGTCGCTCGGCTGATGGTGTAACCTTTATTTCTCATACTAAGAAAAAGCCCCTCCACATCCATGTGTTCATCTTCCGGAAGTGAGTATAGTTCGTCAATTACTGAAAATCTTTCAGGGGTTTTCCTGCTTCCCTGCTTCGTTAGGAAGTTTTCAAAGATTTTTTTAGCCTTTTCAATGAGGGCTTTGTCTGCCATGTGTTCAAGATAATTAAAAATAAAGATGAGTCATTCTCCATTTTTTGACAAACCTGAGTGCCTAATCTCAGTAATTTGGTTTCAATCTAATTAAACCAAATAAAATAATTTTTCAAACAAGCGGGTGAAAAGGCTAGTTTTTACCAGACATCCTACTTTTTTTCAAAAAAGAAAGTAACTTATTTGTATCACCTTCTTTATCATAAATCTATGTTAAAACGCTTATGTGTTTTTCTTGTATTTCTGCTTGGGTCGCAATTTTTGTGCATAGCTCAAGTGCCTGGATTTTTTATGAAAGAAGAAAAAAGAAAAGTCACCATTCCATTTTATGCCACAAACAGCCTAATAATTATCACCGTTTCTATCAATGGAAACACTCCTTTGAATTTCTTAGTGGATACGGGAGTTCGCTCAAATATTTTGTTTAGCAAAGTGCTGGGAGATGCTTTGGGACTTGAATATACACGAAGAATAAAATTGGTAGGAGCAGATGGAAATGACGACCTCATGGCCTCTGTCTCGCCGATAAATCACTTTGATTTGGGACCGGTAGAAGGAATATTCCAAAGCTTATTGGTATTGGAGGATGAATTTCTGGAGCTTGAATCTGTGATCGGAACTCCTATCTATGGAATATTGGGCTATGAATTTTTCAAATACAATCCAGTAAAAATCAACTACGACGTCGGTGAAATAGAATTTTATAGAACTTCAGCCATGAAGTGGAAACCACTTTTTTACAGAAAACTGGAGATGGCTGTAGAAGATAACAAACCTTACATCAATGCCACAGTAAAGCAGAAAGACGGGTCAATCATTAACCCAAAATTGCTGATCGATACAGGCGCCAATCATGGATTACTACTTAATAGAGAGACTACGGAAAAGATCACGATGCCCCCGCTTTTTATAGCGTCGGAGCTGGGTCAGAGTCTTGGTGGAGTGTTGTATGGATATATAGGAAGAGTAGATTATATGAAAATTGCCAATTTCAAAATGGATGAAGTGCTGACTTCCTATCCAGACGAGACACCTTTCAGCTATGTCATCCAAAATTCCGGTAGATTTGGGAGTCTAGGTGCAGAGGTGCTGGGAAGAACAAGGCTTGTATTTGACTATCCTAGAAATCGTTTATTAGTAAGGAAGGCTGATAATTTTTATACTCCTTTCCAATTTGATATGAGCGGAATGTCACTTAAGAAAATACCAAATGATGACAACAGGATCTACATCTCAGATATTCGGGTGGGATCTCCAGCTCATCGTGCGGGCGTAATGGCCTTTGATGAAATATTGACTATCAATAAGATTCCTACATTCATTTGGGAACTAGGTGAACTTAACAAATTACTTCGATCTGATCCTGGAAAGGAGATTAACTTAGAGATCCGAAGATATGAAGGTGATGATCTCACCAAATATAAAGACCTCCAATTCACCTTTACACTGAAAAAGCAGATTTAGCGGTCTTTTGGGTTGAATTAAGATAAAAGCGGTAATTTTGAGTAAAGGAAGGAGGATAACCAAACCTCTTAAACTTAAATACGTCAGTAATCAAGTTGCAAAAAATCAATTTATAAAAAATGAAAAAATTCTTAATCCCTATTGGTATCCTTCTGGTGCTTGGTATTTTTATTTATACGAAAGCAGTTGGGACTTACAACACTTTTGTCCAAAAAGAAGAAGTTATAAATGGCCAGTGGGCTGAAGTGGAGACTCAGTATCAAAGAAGATCTGATCTCATCCCTAACTTGGTAAACACAGTAAAAGGCTACGCGGATTTTGAACAGGAAACCTTAACCCAGGTGATTGAGGCCCGAGCTAAAGCTACTTCAGTAAATGTAGATGCTTCAACTCTTACCCCTGAGAAATTAGCAGAATTCCAAGGTGCCCAAGATCAACTTTCAGGAGCTTTAGGAAGATTATTGGTGAGTGTGGAGCGCTATCCTGAGTTGAAAGCCAATCAAAACTTCCTGGAACTACAGGCGCAATTAGAAGGTACTGAAAACAGAATTGCTGTGGCCAGAAGAAATTTCAATCAATCGGTACAGGATTACAACTCCAATCTCCGAACTTTCCCGAACAACATCTTTGCGGGCTGGTACGGATTTGAGCAAAAAGGTTATTTCGAAGCTTCCGAAGGAGCAGAGAATGCCCCTACTGTACAGTTTTAATCCTACTAATTATGGCTGAGAAATTATTCTCAACGGCAGACCGGGAGGCAATTATTGAGGCCATTCGGTCTGCTGAAGTATCTACATCCGGAGAAATTCAAGTTCATATCGAAAGCCGATGCAAAGGCGACGTGTTAAATCGGGCCATTGTGGTTTTTGATACACTTAAAATGCATCAGACAAAAGACAGAAATGGAGTGCTTTTCTATCTGGCTGTTGTTGATAAGCGTTTTGCAATCCTAGGTGACAAGGGTATCAACGATGTGGTGGCTGACCATTTCTGGGAAAATATTAAAGAACACATGGCCAGCTTATTTAAAAATGGCCAATTTACACAAGGTCTGATCGACGGAATACAAATGGCCGGCGAGCAACTTGGACAGCATTTCCCGTATCAGGGTGATTCAGACATAAACGAACTTCCTGATGAGATTTCTTTTGGATCTTAAGATTCCACCATTCCTTTTTCTTTTACTATTTATCAGTTTGGGACTTCAGGCTCAGGATTTTCCTCCTGCTCCGAATCCTCCAAAGCTTGTTAATGATTTCACAAATACCCTTTCCAGTGGAGAGGTGGCTCAGTTGGAAAGCAAATTGGTCGCTTACAATGACAGTACCTCCACTCAGATTGCGATTGTGATGATGCGATCTGTAGGACAATATGACATTTCGGATTATTCTTTTCGGCTTGCAGAATCCTGGGGAATCGGCGGTGCAGAAAATGATAATGGAATTTTGATTCTTGCAGCAATGGATGACCATAAGGTGTTTATTGCGACGGGTTATGGTCTGGAAGGAGCTGTACCAGATGCTTTGGCGAAACGAATTGTTGAAGATCTAATTGTGCCGAATTTTCGAAGGGAAGCCTATTATCAAGGGCTAAATGAGGCAACTGAAATGATTATCAAACTTGCTTCAGGAGAATATAAAGCGGAAGACATAGAGTCTGATGGAAATAGTGGTGGAGCTATCTTTATGATTCTTTTCTTCATAGTCATATTTGTCGTTCTCCCTCTGTTGCGAAATAGAAATGATAACAATAACCACATGGGAGGCAAAGGTGGTGGAGTCGATCTATGGACTACTATCATGTTAGCGAATATGCTCGGAGGCGGAAGAGGAAGTCGCGGTGGTGGCTTCGGTGGAGGAGGATTTGGTGGCGGCGGAGGCGGTGGATTTGGCGGCTTCGGCGGCGGAAGCTTCGGTGGTGGTGGAGCTGGCGGAAGCTGGTAAACTATATTCCTGATTATAGAAAAGACGCTTTCATTAGCGTTTTTTTTTGCGCTATAATTCCAAGAACTTGAACGTGTAATTATTTAGGATTCAGAAATTTTAAATAAATACGTAGTAAATTACGTATTTCTACGTATATATTCTTACTTTTAACTTAGAATTTGAATTAAAATGATTTCAGTTGAGGAAGCTTTAGAATTAATTAAAACGCATGCTGTCAAACTGCCTGCAGTGAAAATTTCCCTGAGAGACTCCTATGGTTGTTTTCTTGCAGATGAGATTTTGGCTCCAATCAGTTTGCCGCCTTTTCGGCAATCAGCGATGGATGGCTATGCTTTTAGAAGTGGAGCAATCAGTGAACTGGAGGTCATCGGGGAATGTAAGGCAGGTGATGCAAATGAGTTTAACTTAAAAGACAATCAGGCAGTACGGATCTTTACTGGAGCCAGAGTTCCGGACTCTGCTGATACAGTCGTCATTCAAGAGCATGTGGATGCAAATAATGGTAAAATCTCCATTCGTCAGTTCCCCGAAAAATTCACAAATGTGAGAGAAGTTGGCGAGCAGCTTCAGGCTGGTGAGCAAGTTCTACCTGCTGGCACAAAGGTTACTGAATCCATTATTGGCTTTTTGGCGGGCTTTGGAATCACCGAGGTTTTGGTCTATAACAAGCCGAAAGTTACGCTTATCGTAACTGGCAATGAACTTCAGGAAGCAGGTACGCCTCTGAGGCCCGGAGCCATTTATGAAAGCAATGCGATTATGCTTGAGTCAGCATTGAGGTCAAGAGGTTTTGATTCAGTGAGTATTTTAAAGGTCGAGGATGACTTGGAATCAACCAAAAAAATAATTGCCGAAGGGCTACATACAGATCTTTTGTTGATTTCAGGAGGAATTTCTGTTGGGGATTACGATTTTGTCAAAGAAGCACTGGAATACAATGGAGCAAAAGAGATTTTCTACAAAGTAAATCAAAAGCCAGGTAAGCCTCTTTGGTTTGGCAAGGCAGGCAATACGCTTGTGTTTGCACTACCTGGAAATCCAGCTTCCTCACTTACCAGCTTTCTGATTTATGCCCTTTCAGCATTAAAGATCATGTCGGGTAATCCTGATTTTGAGTTGAACTTCCAGACTGGAGTATTAAAACATCGAACATTCAACAAGTTTGGGAAGACTCTTTTCATACTTGGAACTGAGAAAAATGGGGAATTGGAAATCTATCCCAAGCAAGCATCCAGCATGTTAATCTCTTATGCGCTAGGCAATGCTATCGTGCTGGTTCCTGCGGAAAAAGAAATCCTTGAAGCGGGTGAAACGGTACTTTTTCTACCCATCAATAGAAATTAGAATTGCCTTGACTCATGTTATTGATATGAAAAATCCAGAAAACTTGACAGCCTACATCCTCTGCGGAGGGAAAAGCGTTCGAATGCAAGCTGAAAAAGGCTTGGTAACCTACAAAGGCAGGCCATTCATCCGCTGGATTATTGAGGCAATTATGCCAATCACTTCCAATATCATTTTGGTGACAAGTAATGGTGATTATAGTTTGGTGGGTTTGCCTATGATCGAGGATGTTTATGCAGATAAAGGGCCGGTGGGCGGAATTTTTACGGCGTTGAACCATAGCAAAACTGAGCTAAACTTGGTTCTCAGCTGCGATATACCCAAAATCAATACTGAACTGCTAAGCAAACTAACTGAAGAGTCAAGCATAAATGATTCATCCGTCACGTTTCTAAGCGATGGAAAGAATGATTATCCTTTAATTGGTGTTTATAAAAAAACTGCCTCAAAAACCTTCTCTGATGCTATTTCAGCTGACAAATTGAAACTTTGCTCACTTGTAAATTTGATCTCACATCAGAAAATCGTCATCAATTCCGACGAAAAGGCCCATGTTCAGAACATAAACAGTAAAGCCGAATTACTCTCACTCAACCTGCTAGACCAATGAACACACTCACAGGAAAATCACCGAAACTCACGCTCCTTGGCGCCGGTCCGGGCGACCCTGAGTTGCTGACATTGAAAGGCATAAATGCGTTGAAAGATGCAGATGTGGTACTCTATGATTCTCTTGTGAATGAGGAAATTCTAGCGCATGCCAATCGAGCTTTGCTGGTTTTTGTAGGGAAAAGAAAAGGGAATCACAGCCATACACAAGACGAGATCAATGAGCTGATTGTTGATTATTCCATGGAATTTGGTCATGTAGTACGTGTAAAAGGAGGCGATCCATTTGTTTTTGGGAGAGGAAAAGAGGAAGAAATTTATGCTTTGGAAAAAGGTATAGAAGTCGAAGTCATCCCAGGTATTTCTTCCAGTGTGGCAGTACCTGCTTCGGTGGGGATACCTGTAACCAGCCGGGGTGTGGCAGAAAGTTTTTGGGTGATCACGGGCACCACAAGCGATAGAGAGCTATCTAAAGATCTTCTTCTAGCAGCACAATCATCTGCGACAGTCGTAGTACTGATGGGTATGAGCAAGCTTGCCGAGATCGTTGCCATTTACACGGGTTTGGGTAAAGCTGATTTGCCTGTCGCAATAATCCAGGATGGAACAAAAATAGCCCAAAAGGAAGTGGTGGGCACCATTCAAAACATATTGGAAATCAGCCAGAATCAAGGTATAAAAGCCCCCGCAGTGATCGTAATCGGCGAAGTGGTTCATCTAGCCCGGGTGAAAAAACAACTGCAAGAAGATTGGGTTCTGGAGGATGAATTTATTTTTCAAAACCTTAATACCTTGCCCTTTAGTAATTAATCCCAGCGATCTGTATTAACTTGAAGATATGATTACAGTAAATTATTTTGGAAATATAGCGGAGGCGGCACAAGGTGACTCTGAAACGATAGACCAGAAGTCTATGAGTTTGGAGGGGCTATTGAATTTGCTGGATTCCAAGTACGACATTAGAAAATTCCAGTTCCAGATAGCTATTAATCGTAAAATTGTATCGAAGGATCAGGCACTGATTATTTCGGATACAGATGAAGTTGCACTTCTTCCACCATTTGCAGGAGGTTAAGATGGAGAGATTCCAGAGACAGATGATCCTTCCGGGAATCGGAATTTCCGGGCAGCAAAAGTTAAAATCCAGTAGTGTGCTTATGGTAGGAGCTGGAGGATTGGGTTGTGCCGCTTTACCTTATCTCGCTGCCTCTGGAATAGGCAAGATCGGAATTATCGATGGAGATAGAATTGAAGAGTCAAACCTGCATCGGCAAGTCTTATACGCTGCTGAGCAAATCGGTCTTTACAAAGTTAAAGAGGCGGCAGATGCTGTTATTAAAAAAAATCCAGGCCTGGAAGTTCTAGTTTATGAGGAGTTTTTGACTGCCAAAAATGCTGCTGAAATCTTTTCTGGATTTGATCTGGTCATCGATGCGACGGATAACTTGTTTATTCGATACGTCATCGACGACACTTGCATTGCCTGTGAAAAACCTTTCGTATATGGTTCCATCCATCAATTTCAAGGACAGGTTTCCGTTTTCAATTTCGAAGGTGGGCCGAGTTATAGAGATATTTTTCCGGAGGAAAATAAATCTGTACAGAATTGTGCAGAGGCAGGAGTTTTAGGTACGACGGTTGGTTTGATTGGAATGCTCCAGGCAAATGAAGCCATGAAAATCATTTTGGGAATTGGAGAGGTGCTTTCCGGCAAACTTCTCATTTACAATTTGCTGAACAATACACAGCAAGTATTTGAATTTGGTAATGTCTCCAAGCCAAAAAAGCCTCATATTTCTGAATCATTTGAAATGATTTCAGCTGAGGAAGCATTATTAGGGAAAGCAGTTTTACTCGATGTTCGTGAGCAAGGGGAAATGCCCCAGGTAATTCTAGATAATGTCAAACACTTACCGCTTTCCATTTTGGAAAAGGAATTGGAAAGCTTGGATAGAAGTGCGGAATTTCGAATCTTCTGCCAATCTGGAGTTAGGAGTAGAAAAGCAGCTGACTTGCTATCGCAAAAGGGATTTGGGAAGTTAAAGTTAATTCGCGGAGGGGCGAAGGATTTGCTGGATGAATACCGCAGACGAAAGGCAGAAAAGGCGTCATTTTAAATATTTTGCAATTGCTACTGCGTTTTAGGCTGATAGGATAATTGAAAAACACATGAAAAAAGTATTTCTTGAGGGAGCCATTTCCCCTGAATTTATAGCAGATTCTATTGCGAAGCACCAAGGCAAGCATAGTATTGGTGCCCATAATATTTTCTTGGGTCAGGTTCGCGCAGATGAAGTCGGTGATAATAAAGTGGTAGCTATAGAATATACCGCATATGAGGAAATGGCAAATGAAAAGCTTCATGAAATCCGAGAAGCGGCTTTCGAGAAATTCAATTTGACATGCCTACACATTTACCATAGTCTGGGTAAAGTGGACGTAGGAGAAATTTGCATTTTCGTGTTCGTCTCCTCACCGAGAAGGAAGCAGGTCTATGAAGCCACAGAATGGCTCGTGAATCAAGTGAAAGAGCATGTTCCAATCTTCGGCAAGGAGATTCTTGATAATGCCGATCATCAGTGGAAGGTAAATAGCTGAAAAATTTAAACAGCTAAAGTCCAAATTCTGAAAAGGGATTGGATAGATTGGTAGTAAACAGATCTAGTGTCATCCTGAGCGAAGTCGAAGGAAATTCTTACTTGATACTAGTAGAGATTAAAATTAGAAATGGTAGATATCACACATAAAGTAACCACGCTTCGTACTGCAAAAGCTCAGGCTATAGTACATGTGAGTTCGGAAGAGACCATTGCTGCGGTAGTAGAAAATAGAGTACCAAAAGGCAATGTGTTTGAAATGGCGAAAGTGGCGGGACTTTTCGCAGTGAAAAATACCCATATCACTATTCCTGATTGTCATCCGCTACCTGTGGAGTATACAGCGGTGGAATATGAGATTAAAGGGCTTGAAATCCGGATTTACATCACTGTGAAGACTGTGTATAAAACCGGAGTGGAAGTGGAAGCCATGCATGGAGCTTCTGTGATTGCTTTGACGATGTACGATATGCTGAAGCCGATCGATAAGGGAATTGTTATCCGCGAGATCGGGTTGGTAGAGAAGACTGGTGGAAAATCAAGTTTCAAAGACAAAAACCCCAAACTCATTTCGGCGGCGGTGGTTGTTTGTTCAGATTCTGTTTCTAAAGGAATCAAAGAAGATAAAGCTGGAAAAGTGGTTGTGGATAAGTTGAAAACACATGGGGTAAACGTGACTTCGTATGAGGTGATTCCTGATGAATTGGAGCTGATTAGAGCGAGAACTTTTGAGCTTACAGAAAGTAACCAATTGGTGATTTTCACAGGTGGAACTGGACTCTCCAAAAGAGACGTCACACCCGAAGCCTTGGAGCCGATATTGGAACGTAGAATTCCGGGTGTGGAAGAAGCCATTCGCAGTTATGGACAGAAGATTATGCCATTTGCAATGCTTTCAAGATCCATAGCAGGAACTATTGGTGACAGTATAGTCTTGGCTTTGCCCGGATCAACTAATGGAGCAAAGGAATCGATGGATGCGATTTTCCCACATGTGCTACATGTATTTAAAATATTAAAAGGAGCAAATCATGACCCATTCGGGTAATATACAGGAACTAAAAGATCGATTTGGGCGAGTCCACAATTACTTGAGGATATCGCTTATCGAGAAGTGCAATCTGCGCTGCAGCTACTGTATGCCCGCCGAAGGAATCCCATTGAGTCCAAAAGCTCATCTCATGAATGCCGAAGAAATTTTGGAGTTTGCCAGGATCTTTGTGGGATTGGGAGTGAATAAAATTCGTCTCACTGGTGGAGAACCTCTTCTTCGAAAGGATATAGGCGTAATTCTCGAAGGCCTTTCAAAAATGCCAGTGGAAATTTCCCTCACTACCAATGGCTTACTAGTTGACAGACATGTGGATAACTTCCAAAGACTTGGAATCAAAAAAATCAATTTCAGCCTGGACACATTGAAAGAGGCCCGCTTTCAGGAGCTGACAAGAAGAACTGGTTTTCAGAAAACTCTTGACAATTTTGAATTATTGCATGACAATGATTTCGATCTAAAGATCAACGCTGTTCTAATCAAAGGAGTCAATGACGATGAGCTAGTGGATTTGGTAAATATGACGAAGGATTACAAGGTTTCAGTTCGCTTTATAGAATTTATGCCTTTTGATGGGAATAGCTGGGACAGGTCTAAGATGGTTTCTGAGAAAGAAGTGCTGGATCAACTCGGCGCTTATTACGGAGCAGATAGAATTTTATCTCTTCCCAACGAAGCTAATTTCACAGCCAGAAAATTTAAAATTCAAGGATATAAAGGCGACTTTGGAATTATTTCTTCGGTGACCAATCCCTTCTGCGGTACCTGCAACAGGATTCGCTTAACAGCAAATGGCCGCATTAAAAACTGTCTTTTTTCCAACCAAGAAACTGACCTGCTTGCTGCTATGCGTGCTGGTGAAAATGTGGAAAAACTGATTTTGGAATCTATTCTCAATAAAAAGGACGTCCGTGCCGGCATGGACAGTATGGAGAAATTATCTGACCCAGCACTTCATTCTGATAACAGAAGTATGATTGCTATCGGGGGCTGATAGGTTTTTGCACTTAATGATTCTGCGCCATTTGACCTCCCAAACTTGCGGCCTTCAGACTCTTTATTTTTTTGCTAACTAAGTAAATGTAAGTCAGGTCTGTAAAAAAAATCAGTAATCCCATATAGAGAATTAGTTCATGCACTCCCCCTGCAGTTTTAGATCCTATTATACCAAACAGAATGGTAGTTGAAAATGTACCGATACACTTTGGGATGGCAATAAGTAAGGATTGACCTTTTAAATCCATTCGACGGAAATACATTCGCACAAATAGGAATGACATTAGAAAGTTAATGAAGTAACCTACATAAAGAGCTCCATTAACTATTCCAAGGTAAAGGAATGCAAAGTGTTGAATGATAAAACACACTACAAGAAACGCAATTGCCTGAGCAAAAAAGACGGTTTTACTTACGCTTACCTCGGCATAGCCATACTTTAGGTAAGTGTATAATATGCCTGTATCAAGAAGCACCCAAAAGCAATTAACATAAGTGGATACGTGGGAGCCAAAAACCAGGTAACCTTGATAGGTATAATAAATCTCCCAAGTAAAATTAAGTGCGAGGGTGATAAAGGGAATCCCATAAGATTTATCCCGAAATCCAATTCGTAGTGCCTCAATATATGCTATGATCCACCCAAGACCACAGAGGCCAATAAAAAAGGAACTTACGCTCATACCAATTTATTCATACACGATTTATCATCAAGGGAATGGATGCGTTAACAAGTCTATAATTAGCTTATCCTCCCAAAAGTCTTAAATAATTAATTCAAATCAGAATTTCTAATAGTCATTTTAAAGAAAAGTGATTTTCGTCATATCAGGCACTTTTTCCTACCGTTGAGCATTATGTAACTGGATATTCTGGTAGATTTCAGCGAATTTTAACGAATAAAGCAAAGTTGACGCAAGGCCCTAAACGGCAACTCGATTATGAAAAATCAATTAACAAGCTTTCTAACCCAATTGCTTGAATCATCACCCAGTAAGAAAGGATTAGATTGGCTAAATAACCAAGTAGACAAAATAACTTCTGAAGGAAGTCCTTCCAAGTTTTTTCTCTCTTTCAGCCAAGCTTCCCGATTCTTCAAAAAAGATAAACTCAAGCTTTCATCTGCTTCCGTAGCACATGCAAATGATCTGGTAGTGGGCTTTCAGCCTGAACATTGGGATGAGTTGCAGACCGCGAGAACGGTATTGATGCTAAGTTATCCACAGGAGAAAGACGCTTGGTTTGCTGCGATAAACCAGCTTTTTGAAACGGCAGATATGTACGAGCACCAGGCACTTTACGCAGCTTTACCGCTTATGCCTTTTCAGGAAGATTTAATTCCTAGAGCTATTGATGGTTTGCGAACAAATATCTCTTTGGTATTTGATGCAATTGCATTGAATAATCCTTTTCCGGCGAAATATTTCCCCGAAGCCAATTGGAATCAAATGGTACTAAAAGCAATTTTCATGCAGCGCCCACTATATAGAATTCAAGGATTAGAGGAGCGAAGAAACCTAGCCTTGGCGGCGATTGCCAGGGATTTTGCTCATGAGCGCTGGGCAGCAGGCAGAGATGTGATGCCAGAAATATGGAGACTGGTCGCTCCCTTTGTCAATGAAATGTATTTAGAGGATCTGAAGAAAACTTTGGCAACCGGAGATGGTCTTCAAGTGAAAGCTGCTCTTTTAACACTTAGGGAATCTGCTTACGAAAAGGCAGGAGAACTGCTAGAATCTTACCCGGATCAAGTTGCTACGCTCGATATGGAAGCTCTTGCTTGGGAAAGCATCGGCTCGGAGTTTCAGCTAACTCGGGTATAATCACTAATTTTACAATCCGCTAATTTAAATTCGATCACCATGTATATAGACCCACATATCCACGTCGTATCCCGTACAACCGATGACTATGAAGCCATGCAGAAAGCTGGGATAGTTGCAGTCATCGAGCCAGCATTCTGGTTAGGGCAGCCAAGAACGGAAGTTGGGAGTTTCAAAGATTATTTCAGCACACTCGTAGGCTGGGAGCGTTTTCGAGCCAGTCAATTCGGTATTGTGCATTACTGCACGATGGGATTGAACTCTAAGGAGGCAAATAACGAACCGCTAGCGGAGCAGGTGATGGAATTACTTCCGCTATATGTGGGAAAAGAAGGTGTGGTTGCAATCGGGGAAATCGGATATGATGACCAGACAGAAGCTGAGGATAAGTTCTATAGACTTCAGTTGGAACTGGCAAAAGAAGTAGACCTACCTGTACTTATCCACACTCCGCACCGAGATAAAAGAAAGGGTACAATTCGCAGTATGGAT
Source organism: uncultured Algoriphagus sp. (assembly GCF_963974835.1). Classification (GTDB taxonomy): domain Bacteria; phylum Bacteroidota; class Bacteroidia; order Cytophagales; family Cyclobacteriaceae; genus Algoriphagus. The sequence continues at coordinate 486,034 of NZ_CAXBET010000001.1, forward strand.
GTATCCGAAGAGCATGGATTAGACCCTAAAATGGTACTTGTGGATCATAACAATGAGGAGACGGTAAAGGAAGTTTTGGATCGGGGCTATTATGCAGGATTTACCATTTATCCACATACTAAAATGGGTTCCGAGCGTATGGTTGAAATTGTGAAGCAATATGGTCCTGAGCGAATAATCGTCAATTCAGCCGCAGATTGGGGGATTTCAGATCCTTTGGCTGTGCCAAAAACTGCTGATCTGATGCGCAAATCTGGTATCCCAGAAGAGCATATCAAGATGGTTACTTATCAAAATGCTTTGACTGCTTTTGGTCAAAGTGGACAAATGGATGAGCAAGACTGGCTGAACGCTGCCCCACTAGATCAAACCAAAAAAATGAGTGGCAATTCCGTTCTTCGTGGTGGACAAACGCCAAGAGTAGAAGGTTCATCTGATTTTGTAGAGAATTAATTATGGGTTCTTCCCGCCTTTTTGCTTACCTCCAACTCACCCGTCCTGCAAACGTAGTTACTGCCATCGCTGATATTTGGGCGGGCGTAGCTGTAGCTGGGGCCTGGGCATATATTACTGTGGGTGAGAATTCAGTTTCACAAGAAATACTTCTAAATCTTATTTGGCTCTCAATAAGTACCATTGGGTTATATGGAGGAGGAGTCGCTTTCAATGACGTTTTCGATGCTGAGCTGGATGCCATAGAAAGGCCGGAAAGACCTATTCCAAGTGGAAGAGTAAGTAAATCCTCCGCTGCATGGATGTCATTTATATTACTTGTTATAGGAGTTTTAGCCGCAGCACAAGTAAACTTGGTATCTGCGGGAATAGCCTTGACCGTTGCAGTCTTAGCTGTATTATACGATTACTGGGGAAAGCATCAAAATCTCCTGGGTCCAATAAATATGGGACTTTGCCGCACTGGCAACTTGCTTTTGGGTGTCAGTATTGCTCCTGAATTATTATCTACTTTTTGGCCTTTAGGTCTGATCCCACTAATATTTGTAGCCGCGATTACCATGATCAGCCGTGGTGAAGTTCATGGAAAAAACAGGAATGCGTTGTACGGAGGGCTGACCATGTACATCGTTGTGATCTTGGTTATTGGAGCAATGCCCTTTGTCCACGGAACTGCACCTTGGGAAGTATTCCCTTTCTTAGCGCTGCTTAGCTATATGATTTTCCCGCCTTTGATCAAAGCTATCCGTAGCCAAAACCCAAAACTCATAGGCAAATCCGTAAAAGCTGCCGTTATTTCCTTAATTATTGTAAATGCATCTCTTGCTGCTGCTTTCGCAGGATGGCAGATTGGAATAATTGTATTATTGTTGCTGCCAATTTCCCTTTGGCTAGCCAAAAAATTCGCAGTTACCTGACAAAGAACTAAAAAAGGCTCGGAATTGTATTATTCCAACAAACAGCCTAAGCCCATACCCTGTTGATTATGAATACGATTATAGAACAGTCATTTTCAGTACCCTTTAAATATCAAGTCTGTTTTTCAGAGGATATTTTCTCCTTAGATAATAAGCTATTCACCGAATTACTTGCGAACGGGCGACATGCCAAGGTTCTTTTCGTAGTAGACGAAGGTGTGAGTCAGGCTCATCCACAATTGCTATCTCAGCTAAAGGCTTACGCGCATGTTTATTCAGAATTCTTCACAATTGCCGGAGAGCCCATAGTGGTTTCTGGCGGAGAGGCAGCTAAAAATGACGAGGCATATTATAAAGAAATCGTCGAAGCTACTCACGTATACGGGATTGATAGGCATTCTTACATTGCCGTAATCGGGGGCGGAGCTGTGATAGATATGGTTGGTTTTGCTGCTGCTATTTCACATCGGGGTATTCGCCTGATCCGGATTCCTACTACAGTTCTTTCGCAGAATGACTCTGCAGTTGGTGTGAAAAACTCCGTAAATCTATTTGGCAAAAAGAATTATCTAGGGACATTTACTCCTCCTTACGCAGTTCTAAACGACTTCAATTTCCTAAAAACGCTCGACGATAGAGACTGGAGATCCGGAATTTCTGAAGCCATCAAAGTAGCTTTGATCAAGGATTTGAGCTTTTTCAACTGGATTGAAGATAATTCATCAGCTCTTGCTTCAAGGGAAATGGAGCCTATGAAGGAGCTGATCATTCGGTGCGCTCAGATGCATTTGGATCACATTTCCGGAAAAGATCCTTTTGAGTTTGGCTCATCCCGTCCATTGGATTTTGGACATTGGGCAGCTCACAAGCTAGAGCATTTGACTGATTTTAGAATTCGTCATGGTGAAGCAGTGGCAATCGGAATTGCCTTGGATTCTACCTATTCTCACTTGAAAGGTTGGATTTCGGAAGATGATCTTTCCCGTATTATCACAGTATTTAAGACCTTGGGATTCGAGCTTTTTGCTCCGGAATTAGGCGGAGAAAATCTAATCAAAGGTTTACAGGAATTTCAGGAGCATCTAGGCGGCCAACTCACAATCATGCTTTTAAAAGCATTGGGTAAAGGCGAAGAAGTACATGAAATGGATCACGATCTAATCTACCAAGCCATAGATTTACTCAAGAGCTATAATCAAACACAAAATTTGGTCACCAATTAACTCTATACAAAATCATCTTTATTCATGGAAGTCAAAGGGTTTCACCTCACATATTGCAGCAATATTCACCCCGGAGAAAGCTGGGAGGCTACATTTGAAAACCTGAAGAAATATATTTCTGAGGTAAAAGATCGATTAAATGTAGATCAACCATTTGGAATAGGTTTACGACTTTCTCACGAAGCAAGTCTTGTTCTTGAAAAAGCTAAGCAACTCACAGAGTTCAAGAATTGGCTGAAAAGTGAAAATGCTTATGTTTTCACTTTAAATGGCTTTCCATACGGAGATTTTCACAGAACTACCGTAAAAGACCAAGTTCATTTTCCTGATTGGACTACAACAGATCGAAGAGATTATACCATAAGATCATTCAAAATTTTAGCAGAGCTATTGCCCGACGGAATGGATGGAGGTATCTCCACTTCCCCTATTTCCTATAGACATTGGTTCAAGTCAGAATCAGCATTGAAGGCTGGAATGGAAACAGCTACCCAGCATTTACTGGAAGTTGTCGCAGAATTGATTGATATCAAAAATCTAACAGGAAAGTCTCTTCATTTGGATATTGAGCCGGAACCCGATGGAATTTTAGAGAATTCAGATGAGATGGTTTGGCTATTTTCGGATTGGTTGCTACCAATTGGGAAGCCTTGGCTTGCTGAGAAATTGAATATTTCAGAAGAAAAAGCTGAAGAAGTTTTGAAAGACCACATTCAGGTCTGCTACGACGTCTGTCACTTCGCCATAGTATATGAAAAGCCTGCTGATACTTTTTCCAAATTTGAAAAAGCCGGAATCAAGATCGGTAAGATTCAAATTTCAGCCGCTTTAGAAGCTTTAATACCTGAAGAACCGCAGGCAAGAGATTTGGTCAAGGTCAAGCTATTACCATTTGAGGAATCTACTTATCTACATCAAGTAGTAGCAAGGAAGAAAGACGGCAGTTTGCAGTCCTATTCAGATCTACCTGAAGCACTGAAAATATTAGATAATACAAATGAAGAAGAATGGAGAATCCATTTTCACGTTCCCGTCTTTTTAGATAATTATGGAGCTCTAGCCTCCACACAGGATCAAATTTCAATTGTACTCAATGAAATTTTAAAAGATCCTTCTCTAACAAATCACTTGGAGGTAGAAACTTATACTTGGGAAGTTTTGCCAGAGGATACACGCCTAAGCTTAGGAGAATCAATCTCAAGAGAGCTCGCTTGGGTAATCGAAAAACTGAATTAAAATGAAGAAGACAGTCGTCTTAGATATAGTAGCACTTTCCCCTCGGGTTATTGGGGAGCATACACCATTTTTAAAAAAGTGGATTGAAAAAGGTAAACGAGCAGTGGTTGAGCCAGTTTTGCCAGCCGTTACTTGCTCTGCTCAATCCGTTTATCTTACTGGCAAAATGCCAAATGAGAATGGAATTGTAGGTAACGGGTGGTACTTTCAAGACGAGTGCGAAATCAAATTTTGGCGTCAGTCTAATAAATTGGTTCAATCACCAAAAATCTGGGAGGTTCTAAAAAAAGAGAACCCAGACTTCACAGTTGCCAATATGTTTTGGTGGTATAATATGTACTCCAGTGTGGACTACGCTGTGACTCCAAGGCCGCTTTACCTCGCGGATGGAAGAAAAGAGCCGGATTGTCATTCCCAGCCAATGGAATTGCGCGATCGGCTTCAGAAAGAATTGGGACAATTTCCCCTATTCTCTTTTTGGGGACCTAATGCCAATATTGCCTCCAGTAAATGGATTTCTGAAGCTTCTAAGAAGGTAGATGAATGGCACAACCCAACTTTAAACCTGATCTATATTCCGCATTTGGATTATTCCCTTCAGAAATATGGGATTGATTTTGACAAGATCGGGAAGTACTTAAAGGAAGTCGATGAGCTTTGTGAGGACCTGATCACCTACTTCGAAAAGCAAGGAACTCAGGTGATTTTGCTTTCAGAATATGCGATTACCACAGTGAGCAAACCTGTTCATTTAAATAGAATTTTTAGGAAGCAGGGATGGATTCAGGTAAAAGATGAGCAGGGATTAGAGACATTAGATGCAGGAACTTCCAAAGTTTTTGCCGTGGCTGATCATCAGGTGGCCCATGTGCACGTAAATGATCTCAGCTTATTGCCGCAAGTGAAAAAGCTGCTGGAAGAAATTCCAGGAGTAGAATTGGTGCTGGATGAAGATGGGAAAAAGCAGCATTACATAGACCACGAGCGCTCCGGGGATTTGGTGGTGATGGCCGATAAAGAATCTTGGTTTACCTATTATTTTTGGTTGGACGATGCGAAGGCTCCGGACTATGCCCGCTGTGTGGATATTCACAAAAAACCAGGTTATGATCCAGTGGAGTTGATTTTGAATCCAGATATAAAAATCCCTATGCTTACTGTAGGATCAAAAGTCCTGAAAAAAAAGCTTGGGTTCCGATATTTGATGGATGTGATTCCCTTGGATGCAACTTTGGTGAAAGGTGCCCATGGTAGATTGAGCGAAGAAGATGCAGATAAGCCTTTGCTAGTTTCCCAGGACAAAAATTTGCTGAATTCCCAAACCATTCAGCCTACAGATGTCTATAACTTAATTCTGAAAGCAGTCAGGGAATAATAGCCAGAAAAGTATTTCGTTGAGTCTGTTACCGTTTCAATTGCTAATTTTGAAAAAAAATCATTCATGCGAATTTCCAGCTCTCGATTTCTATACCTTCCTTTTCTGCTGATTTTGGCATTCGCCTGCGGCAAAAAAAATGAAAGTTGCGAACTATCTCCGGAAATCCTTGATCAGAATCTCACGGTCAAAATAAAGAGATTGGAACAGGACTTTTTTGGTGCAGAATCAATTGAAGAGTTCAAATTTCTGTTTGAAGAAAATCCAGAATTTACAAAGGAATATCTTCAGATGGATCTATATGGAAGCAGTGATAGTCTAGCTTTTGAATTATTGGCAATCCATCAAGATTCATCGATGAGGGTGCTTTTCGACTCTGTGGAAGTAGCATTCAATGATTTCTCCGATGTAGAAAAAGATCTGGAAAATGCCTTTAAAGCTATCAAATACTATTTCCCACAATTTAAGGTGCCGAAAGTGTATACTTTCGTTTCAGGATTCAATTCTGACCTAATTGTCACTGACGACTTAATCGTAATTGGCTTGGATTATTTCCTGCCCCCCACACATACTTTCCAGCCAGAATTGCCAAGATACATGGCTGTGCGTTATGATCGGCCTTACATAGTTGCTATGATAGTAATGGCGATTTCTGCAAGATTCAATGAGACAAATCCACAGGACAGCCGATTACTCGCAGAGATGATCTATTATGGAAAATCCTACCATTTCACCAAAGCCATTATGCCGTGTATCTCAGACCAATATATTATTGGCTATACACCAGAAGCGATTCGTGAAAGTTTTGAAAACGAGGAGTTGATATGGTCACACTTCGTGGAAAATGAATTGTTATACGAGACAAATCCTTTTGAAATCAGAAAATATGTAGGGGAAGCTCCGTTCACAGATGCTATCAGCACGAAAGCTCCTGGAAGATTGGGAAGATGGTTGGGATGGAATATTGTAGATGATTATCAGTTCAATCAAGATGTACCCTTGGATGTATTGATGGCAGAACCAGATGCAGAGAAAATTTTTAGAGAATCTGGATACAGACCAAGAAAGCCAAATGAATAAAGCTTCTATATCCCTATAAAATAAAAAGCGAGTCTAGAATTAGACTCGCTTTTTCAATAAACCCTATACTATTACTATGGTACTATTTTAATCTATTGATATCGTTCTTTTACTAAAAAGACCAGTTACAAATCCTAGTTTCAAATGAATTTTAGCATGATTTGAGAAAGATTTAAATCATGCTTTACTGATTTTTTACTTTTGAATAGTCTTAACCAATCCAATTCCAAAAAGTTTTGTCATCCTGTCAAAATAATGAATTCATTTTGAGAATTTAATTGATTCTTTCCGGGTGATATCACCTGTATCAAATGAGAAACTGCCTGTGCTTTGGTAAAGTACTGCTCGGCCAACAATCGGGAGTTTACACCCATTTTTATCAATTTTTCCGGATAATTTTCTAATACTTCCAGCTTCGCAAAAGCTGAATCAATTTTAGAAGGAAGGCAAGAAATCCCAAGCTGATGGGTTTTCACCAAATCGTAAACCCAGCCTTTGTGATTTACCAAAATTGGTTTCCCCGCAGCTAAAGCATCAAAAAATTTATTAGGGCTGTTGGTTTTCAATACTGGCAAATGTGCAAAAGAAATCCAGGCAAAATCAGCGAGACTTAACACTTCGTTTACTTTTTCTTTTGACCCAAATGGAATAAAATGAACATTGGCAAGTGACTTCTGAATTGCTATTTGTCTGAGCTGAGGATCATGGCTTCCTTGCCCCATTATTAGAAACTGCCAATTCTTTCCATTATCCTGTGCCTTTTTTGCCAAATCTAAAAGCTCGTTCACCGCATTAACCTGACCCAAAGCTCCAGTATAGGCAATGGTTAGCGTATTGGTCAGTTTGTATTTTTGAAGTAGAGCTTGATTTTTTTTCATTGGAAAAAACATCTCCAAATCCGAGAAGTTTGAGATTAAGTGAATTTTCTGGCTTGGAGTGACTTTCCGCAAATGGTCTGCAATTCCCGGAGAAAGTGCCACCAAACTCATGGCACGCTGGTAAATCTTTTTCTCCAGTCTTTTCAAACTGCTCTTCAACAATGAATTTTTAATCGCTCCAACTTCAATCGGTGCCTGTGGCCAGAGATCACGAACTTCAAAAATATATGGAATCGCCAAGCTCTTTTTTGCCCAAAGCCCAAGCAATCCTGTTGTAAGCGGAGTAGAAGTAACATATAGAAGGTCCGGTCTAGGTAGTTTCTTTATCAGTTTTTTAGCTTGGCGCACATAGCTTGAGAAAGCCCAAACACGCCTAAAAAATCCAAATTTCTGTTCGTACGTAACTGGCAAATAGTGCACCTTAATTCCCTCAATCCATCGCTGATCATAGCCAGAATTACAACCCCCAGCAATCATTTCTACCTCATGACCTGCATCCACCAATCCTTTAGCCAAATGATAAGAGCGCACAGCGCCACCTTCAGCTGGAGTTTTGAAATATTGATGGATGTAGATTATCCTCATAGCTTATGCAATTTCACCCATTCTGCGAGAAGAAACAGATTATAAAGCGTTAAAAAATGAGCTTTAGTTCCAAGCTCAGGTTTGGCAGCCAGTGCTCTCATTCTTTCTGGAAAATCCTGGCCATGAGTTTTTTCGAAGGACTTGATGGAATCGAAAACCCGTTTTGCAAACTCTCCATTTTCTGCAAACCACTCTTTCAAAGGCAATCCAAAGCCCATTTTCTTTCGCTCAGAAATCCATGATAAATCCAACTCATTCAGAAACTGTCGAATCCAAGGCTTCCCTTTAAGTAATTTCTCATCACTTACGTTTCTCCACAGTGCTATCATGGAAGCATCCAAATAAGGAGATCTTCCTTCGATACTATGTGCCATCAAGGCATTATCCTGAATCTTCAGCACATCCTGCACTAAATAGACTTGTCTGTCAAAATCTAGCATTTGAGGATAAAGAGGGAGATTTTTGTCAAAAATCCTATCGTAATCCTCTCCTAATTCTTCAGGAATATTTTCTAAACCTGAGAAATTGAGAAAGGTCTTCTGTGGACTTGGATCGATTGCTGATATGAATTTTTGGTAGCTTCTTCCTAGAGGGATTTTTCCAAAAATCCCCTTAAATCTTAACAGCAATTCTTTCCTCTTCTGGTAAATATCAAACGCCCTATGCCGCTGATATCCTCCCCAAAGCTCATCTGCACCTCCCCCTGAAATCAATACTTTCACCGACTTCTTCGCTTCCTTTCCTATCATCCAATTTAAAAAACCAGCTGAATCTCCAATTGGCTGATCTACACTTTTCAGATAATCCTCCCAATTTTCCCAAAAGATCTTTTGATCAATTTCCACCAGCTTATGATTAGAAGGGAATTGCTTTACAAAGCGTCTTGCAAAGTCGGCATCAGCATATTTCTTTCGATATGTCTGTTCCACCTGGATTGTATAAGAAGGCAAAGGCAATCCGGTTTCCTTATACCAAAGCGCATACAATAAAGAGCTATCTGCCCCTCCACTTAGCTGAATTCCAACAGGAACATCAGCATGGAATTGATTCAAAACTGCGTCAGTAAGCGTCTCTTGGAAAGCTTCATAAGTAGATTTGTTGTCAATTTTTTTCTCATCTGGAATAGTATTCCAATGAAAAGCAGAATGACTCAAAAGCTTGCTATACTGATTTGGCTTCCATTCATTAATACCCTTAAAAAATGTATTTCCAGGGAGAGGTGCCCTCAGGAAGAAATAAGGAGCTAACTGTCTCGTTTCAAATTCCGAATTCTTTAACGTTAGTATGCTTTGGCATTCGGAGGAAACAATCAGGGTATCTGGATTTTGAGCATAATAAAGAGGCTTTTCCCCATTTTTATCTCGTGCGATAAGGACAGATCTCTCAGTCAAATCCACATAAATCAATGCAAACATGCCATGGAGTTTCTCCAGACCTTTTTCAGCAAAAACCCGGATTGTATGCAACACAACTTCGGTATCTGAATGAGTGATAAAAGTAATTCCCATCTGGATGAGCAGATTACGGATTTCCTGATAATTATAGAGTTCTCCATTCCAAATCAGTAGAAAACGTCCATCAGGAGACCAAAAAGGTTGATCAGCTTCCGCTCCTGTGTGTAGAATTTTCAGCCGATTCACTCCAAGCCAAAGTCCCGGCCAAGGACTAAAACTTCCTTGCTGATCAGGTCCACGGTGAAGGCTTTGCTGAAGCATGCCATTAATCGACTCCTCACTTCCTCCCTTACCCCAAATCAGATGAATCCCACACATTAATTTTCTATTTCTACCTTACTGAGCTTCATGTGAGTTTTCTCAAAATACCTGCATAAATGAGTCAAAGTGCATTCTTCACACTTTGGACGACGCGCCAGACAAATGTATCGACCATGCAAAATCAGCCAGTGATGTGCGATATGTACATATTCTTTAGGAATGTGCCGGATAAGTTGCTTCTCCACTTCCAATGGAGTTTTGGCAGTTTGGGAGACTAAGCCGAGCCTTTTTGAAACTCGGAAAACGTGTGTATCCACAGCCATATTTGGCTGATTCCAAACAACTGAAGTGATCACGTTGGCCGTCTTCCGACCCACTCCAGGTAACTTGATCAACTCCGGTACGGTGGAAGGAACCTCACCTCCAAAATCCTCCATCAACATTTTCCCCAAACCCAACAAATGCTTGGTTTTATTATTCGGGTAAGACACCGTCTTGATGTAAGGAAAAAGCTCATCAAAATTGGAAGCTGCCAAAAACTCCGGCCCTGGGAATTTCTCAAATAAGGCCGGCGTCACCATATTAATCCGCTTATCAGTGCATTGAGCAGAAAGAACTACAGCACATAAAAGCTGAAAAGGATTTTCATACTGAAGTTCAGTTTCAGCAATGGGCATATTCTCACGGAAGTGATTGATGATGGCTTCGTATCGTTCTTTTTTCAGCATTTTTATTCTTTTTTTAACCGCAGAGGAATACTGAGATTTACGCGGAGAGCACTATAATAAAGTGTAACTTTAAACTAAATTGATGCAATACTAGTGAATTTGAGATCACATTATAAGTCAGAATAAGCGATGTCGAAGTCTAACTCTCAACTATCCTCTGAGCGGAATGCTAATTTATAAGATGCTCGGACCAATCCCATTTTTGTAAAGAAATAGGTTTAATAATATTCTCAAATAATGAGAATACGCTATAAATCGCTGTTTTAGCCAGATTGATAGCCATGGTAATTTTTTGGTGAAGACATAAAGTTTAAATTCGGGAAACCACTAGCTATGCAACACCTCAAAACCTTATTTGTCCTTTTCTTTTTATCGACTTCTATTGCTTTTTCCCAAGAGAGACCACGCGAAAAAGGGATCATATTTGGAGTACTTCCAACTGGTGCATTGAATGCCATCACCGACGTGCCGGGTGTAAAAGTAGGGCATTTCACCAAAAATAAAGGCGACAATATTCGAACAGGAGTTACTGCTATTTTACCCCACAGCGGTAATATTTTTCAGCAAAAAGTCCCCGCGGCTATTTACGTGGGAAATGGATTTGGCAAGCTTGCTGGAGTGACCCAGGTACAGGAACTTGGGAATATTGAGACTCCTATTATTCTCACAAACACACTAAGTGTGGCCGCTGGAATCGAGGGAACAGTTCGATATTCTCTGGAGCAAAATGAAAATGCCCAATCGGTGAATGCTGTCGTCGGCGAAACAAATGATGGCTACCTGAATGATATTCGTGGAATGCATATTTCTCCTGAAGAAGTCATCCAAACTATCAAATCTGCTCAATCTGGCAAAGTCGAAGAAGGAAATGTGGGGGCTGGTACAGGTAATGTTTGCTTTGGGTGGAAAGGGGGAATTGGAACTGCCTCGAGAAAACTACCTGAAAGCCTAGGGGGCTATACTGTCGGCATTTTAGTCCAAACCAATTTTGGAGGAAACCTGCAAATAGATGGAGTTGCCGTCGGCGAAAAAATGGGTAAGTATCCGTTTCGGGACGCGATGGAAAAATCGGATGGAAGCTGCATGATAGTTGTGGCTACTGACGCTCCTGTATTAGATAGAAATTTGGAACGAATGGCAAAACGTTCCATGATGGGCTTGGCTAAAACCGGAGGAATCGCTTCCAATGGATCTGGAGATTATGTGGTAGCTTTTAGCACCGCTGAGGGACTTCGGATTCCATATTCAGCTAAATCGGGAACGTTGGAAAATGCCGAATTCATTCGAAATGACGATATGAGTTCCTTATTTATGGCAGTGATCGAAGCTACAGAAGAGGCGATTATAAACTCCTTATTTGCTGCTGAAACAATGGAAGGAAAGGACGGACATCGCGTGGAGCAATTACCAATCGATCAGGTGATGAAGCTGATGAAAGAAAATTAAACCAAAAACATGGGGAGTATTGATCAGAAAAACCATTTGGAAGCAACTCACAAAGATTGCTGCGCCGTGGATGAACAGGTAAATCATGAGCATTCCCAAGATGATGGGCATGATCACGATCACTCTGCGCCTGCGGGAGAGAGCATGCTGAGATTCTTTGCCCCTGCGATTTTTTCTTTCGTGGTCATGATGCTAGGTCTAGGTTTTGACTATGTTTTTCCACAGGATTGGTTCCAAGGATGGGTACGGTTTGGTTGGTATTTAGTAGCCTATTTACCTGTTGGTTTACCAGTATTGAAAGAAGCCTGGGGAAGTATTCTGAAAGGTGATATTTTCTCTGAATTCCTGCTGATGGGTATTGCAACAGTAGGTGCATTCGCAATAGGAGAATACCCCGAAGGTGTGGCGGTAATGCTATTTTATTCTGTTGGGGAAGTATTTCAGGCCATGGCAGTCACCCGGGCAAAGACCAACATCAAAACGCTACTTGATCAGCGACCGGATGAGGTGACGATTTTGGAAGGGAATTCTACCAAAACAATCAAAGCTGCCAATGCCAAGATTGGCGATATCATCCAATTGAAAGCTGGAGAAAAACTTGGCTTGGACGGAGAGCTACTGTCTGAGAAAGCCTCATTTAATACCTCTGCTTTGACTGGAGAGAGCATTCCTACCTCCAAAGAAAAAGGAGCCGAAGTCTTAGCCGGGATGGTTAATTTGAATACTGTTTCGCAGGTCAAAGTGACTACAGCGTACACCGATAGCAAGCTTTCGAGAATCCTGGAATTGGTGCAAAATGCAACTGCCCAAAAAGCTCCTACTGAACTTTTCATCCGAAAATTCGCCAAAATCTATACTCCAATTGTAGTTTTTCTGGCGATTGGAATTTGCTTTCTTCCCTTCCTATTTGTGGACAATTATGAATTCAGTGATTGGCTCTATCGTGCACTGATTTTCTTGGTAATTTCCTGCCCTTGTGGATTAGTAATCAGTATTCCCCTAGGATACTTTGGAGGAATCGGTGCTGCGAGTAAAAATGGCATTCTGTTCAAAGGGAGTAATTTTCTGGACAGCATTGCTCAGATCAGTCAGGTAGTGATGGACAAAACCGGAACGATGACTGAAGGTGTTTTTGATGTGCAAGAAGTCCATCTTCAGCCTGATTTCCTTGATTCTAGAATTCTTGATTTTGCCAATGCCTTGGAAGGCAAAAGCACCCACCCAATTGCTACAGCCATTAAAAAACACGTAGGCGAGATTGATTCCAGCATTATTTTGGAAAATGTAGAAGAGATTGCTGGACATGGGTTGAAAGCTCAGGTAGAAGGCAAGGAATTACTAGTCGGGAATTTCAAATTGATGGATAAATATTCTATTCCTTATACCATCCATCCTTCCGGTATAGTTTACACCTTGGTGGCAATTGCCTATGATGTAAAATTTGCTGGCTATTTGACCATAGCAGATAGTATAAAGGCCGATGCTCAGCACACGATAACTCAACTGAAATCTATGGGAGTCGGAATCACGATGCTTAGTGGGGATAAAAGCAATGTGGTCAAGTTTGTCGCAGACAAATTAGGCATCCCAAATTCATTTGGAGATTTACTTCCTGAAGATAAAGTAGACAAAGTCAAAGAGATCAAAGCTCAAAAAGGAACTGTTGCATTCATTGGAGATGGAGTAAATGATGCTCCCGTTGTTGCCATTTCTGATGTAGGAATAGCGATGGGAGGCTTGGGAAGCGATGCTACAATTGAGACTGCGGATGTGGTGATTCAGGATGATAAGCCGAGCAAAATTCCAATGGCAATTTCTATTGGGAAAAAAACCAAGAGAATTGTCTGGCAGAATATAGGATTCGCTTTTGGGATCAAAGTTATCGTGCTGATTCTCGGGGCCATAGGAATGGCTACCATGTGGGCCGCTGTTTTTGCAGATGTGGGAGTGGCATTATTGGCAATTTTGAATGCGATTAGAATTCAGAAAATGAAGTTTGATTGAAAAAGTAGGATATAGTGTGCCGGATGACCGGTGAAAATTAACTTAACAATGAACTCCTCTAAAAATAAAGAGAACGCAATCGATTTTTATAAGACTGCCTATGAAGGTAATCCACGTAAAGCTGTAGAGTTATTCGCAGGCGCCGAGTACATTCAACACAATCCTGCAGTGGGTGATGGAAAAGAAGAGTTCATCGCATACTTCGAGGGAATGCAAAGAGAATATCCAGACAAGTCAATCGAATTCGTCAGAGCAATAGCTGAAGGCGATTTAGTCGCATTACATACACATCAAATTTGGCCTGAAAATGATCAGTATGTGACCATGGACTTTTTCAGATTTGACGAGGCTGGTAAAATCGTCGAACATTGGGATGCCATCCAACAGATTCCTGAAACTTCTGCCAACGGCAACACGATGTATTAGTCTTTACTATTTACTTATTTCTGATCTATTTCACCTAAAATTGCAGCTTAATCAGCCTACGTGAAAGCATTTACCTTCGCCGCTATTTTCATATTATTAAGTTTTTGGCCAAAATTAGTTTTAGCCCAAAAGGATGTTACTCCTCAACAATTCATTTGGTATGGATATTTCCTTACAGTACCATTGGATGAAAATTGGTTTGTGGTAGCGGAGATTCAGGAGCGACATTTCGTTCACCCTTTTGCGCAGCATCAATGGTCTCTAAGAAGCCACCTTCACAGAAAATTGGGCGAAAGTGGTTGGGAAGCATCTGCTGGTTTTGCGGCTTTTTTTCAAAGTCCTAATAATCCGAATTCTGGATTGGATTTGGTGGAGCCTGAGCTGAGACCGCACATAGAATTGGCATATAAGCAAAAGCTAGGAAAACTAACGTTTGACCATAGATACAGAGCAGAGGCCCGCTATTTCCATAATCTAAACTTAGATGAAACAGAATTAGCAGATGGCTATTTTTTTGGAGGATTTAGAATTCGATATCGAATATTGGCATCCTATCCAATCTGGAAAATAAATGAGGAGAAGTCATTACGATTGGTTGTTGGAGATGAAATAATGCTTCAGGCTGGCAAAAAAGTGATTTATGCCTTCGACCAAAATCGACTGATTGCCGGGCTGGGTATAAATCTTTCATCGGCTATAAATATGGAAGCAACGTACCAAAAGTGGATCAATCAACGTCAAACGGGAGGATATTACAATCGTGATATCCTTCGATTTACCGTAAATCAGCGTCTGGGAATGAATAAGAAACGGGTCTGATACAAATAGTTTCCTTCTTTCCACTTATCAGAACTCTTAGTATTGATGTGGTATTTTCCCTTATTTTTACTCAAACCACCACTTCAAACCTTTAAACCTATGAAAACAAGCTTCATCCGAAATGTAGCATTGTGCTACTCATTACTCCTTCTATTTTTCATTAGTACCACCCGGGCTCAGACTTATGCTGAAAATGGAATGGTCGTTTCCGACAATGTAATTGCCTCACAAGTAGGAGTTGAAATTTTGAAAAAAGGGGGCAATGCCATCGACGCTGCAGTCGCTACCGCCTTCGCTTTGGAAGTGACACATCCCGAAGCTGGAAATATCGGCGGTGGTGGGTTTATTGTTTATTTAAATTCTGAAGGCGAGGTAACCACATTTGATTTTCGTGAAAAAGCGCCTTTGGCTGCAAGTCCAACCATGTTTTTGGATGAAAATGGAAAGATCAAAAATAACTCCAACCACCAAGGTTTATTGGCTGTAGGAGTTCCTGGGACAGTCGCTGGCCTGTATCAAGCTCATCAAAAATATGGAAAATTACCTTGGGCTGATTTGGTAAAACCTTCGGTGGATTTAGCCAAGAAAGGATTTACCATGCCATGGGGTTTATACAATGCGGCAGTAAGAATGTCAGATCGAGATCCTTCTGAAGATATTATGAAGGACTATTTCCGTAATAAAAATGGGGAAATCGTTAAGCCTGGAGAAACCTGGAAGCAACCTGCTTTGGCAAAAACTTTAAAAGCTATTCAGAAGCATGGCCGAGATGGCTTTTACAAAGGTGAAGTCGCTCAGGAAATTGAAGACTACATGAAGGCAAATGGGGGGATTATCACAAAGGAAGATTTGGAAAAATATGAAGCCGTGGAGCGTGAACCTATCAAAGGGACTTTCAACGGCTACGACATTTACTCCATGCCTCCACCAAGTTCTGGAGGAGTTGCTTTGATAGAAATGATGAACCTCATGGAGCAAGCAAACATCTCAGAGGTGGAGTTCAACTCTACAGCTTATGTTCATTTGGTTGCAGAAGCAATGAGAAGAGCCTTTGCCGACCGCGCTGAATTTCTAGGTGATCCAGATTTCAATTTGGATATGCCCTTGGATAAATTGCTTTCAAAGGAATTTGCAAAAAAGCGATTCGAAAATCTCGATATGTCCAAAGCTTCGATCTCAGATCCAGCTCAGTTTGGACATCCTTATGGTGGAGATAATACCACGCATTTTTCTGTGGTGGACAAAGATGGCAGTGCCATTTCAATGACTTATACCTTAGAAAATTCTTATGGCGTAAAAATGGGTTCTTCCAAACTTGGTTTCATTTTCAACAATGAAATGGGAGACTTTAACCCTGTACCTGGAGTGACGACTACTACTGGACAAATCGGGTCTGATCCCAATTTGGTAGCACCTGAAAAAAGAATGTTGTCGAGTATGACTCCCACGATTGTGGCAAAGGATGGAAAACCTTACTTAGTGATTGGTAGCCCAGGAGGAAGAACGATTATCAACACTGTTTTTCAGACGGTTCTGAATGTGCTAGCTTACGATATGAGAATTGATCGGGCTATCGAGGCGATGAAAATCCATCACCAGTGGCTTCCAGATCAGATTTTGTATGAGCGGAATTTACTTTCTCCGGATACAAGAGATGCGCTTGAGAAAATGGGGCACACGCTCCGAGCTACAACTAATATTGGCGTCCTGATGGGAATTACCTACGATGCCTCAACCAAATTATATACAGGAGCATCGGACTCATCAAGTGAAGATGGAGGAGCCAGAGGCTATTGATTATGGAAAATAAACCAGATTTACAAAGAGAAATAGATGTTTGGGGTCTCTCAGCCAATATTGTAAATATAATTGTCGGGGCAGGAATTTTCGTTTTGCCGGCTATCGTAGCAGAAATCATGGGCTCCTCGGGAATCTTTGTTTATCTGTTTTGTGGGTTTCTAATTGCTTTGGTAATGCTATGTTTTGCCGAGGCAGGAAGTAAAGTGACCCGCTCAGGGGGAGCTTATGCCTATGTGGAAACAGCCTTCGGACCATATACAGGCTTTTTGGCAGCGGTATTTATGGTGATGGGGAGCGCTTTTTCAGACGCCGCAGTAGCCAATGCATTGGTAGAATTGATAGGTTTAGCTTTTCCAGTTTTCACAAATCAAATCATCCGGGTATTACTCTTATTCATGATTTTTGGAGGCTTGGCTTACCTAAATGTAATTGGAGTAAAGCAAGGAATTGGCTTAGTGAAGATCAACACCGTGGCCAAATTAACGCCCATCCTACTCTTGATTTTGTTTGGTTGGAAAGATGTATCGCTAATTAATCTATCCATAGAAACAGCTCCTTCATTCGAAAATTTCGGTGCGGCTTCCCTGATTTTGTTTTTTGCCTTTCAAGGTGGAGATGCAGGTTTGACTGTGGGAGGAGAAATCAAAAACCCACAGAAGACTGTTCCTAAAGCTATTTTCATAGGAATAACATTCGTTCTGATCCTTTACGTACTCATTCAGACCGTTGCCCAAGGAGTGCTGGGAGATCAACTGCCAGGGTTCAATGAAGCTCCGTTGGCATCCGTTGCCAATGTTGTTTTTGGCCCGATAGGCTACACACTTTTATTGATCACTGCTGGAGTTTCGATGTTTGGAATGTTGAGCGGGGAAATATTAAATCTGCCAAGAGTTCTTTTTGGCTTGGCAAGTGACCGGGTAATTCCTTTGGACAAATTAGCCACTATCCATCCTAAGTTTAAAACTCCTTATTTGTCAATTTTGCTCTATGCAGGAATTGGGTTTACGCTGGCTGCAGTGGGTGGTTTTCGGCAGCTGGCAGTCATCGCTTCAGCAAGCATGCTCCTGGTTTATTTCGGAGTATCCCTATCAGTTATCAAACTCCGGAAAATGGAATATTCAGATTCTGGAAATTTCAAAATCCCTTTCGGATATCTGGTTCCAATTCTATCTGCCGGAATTATTCTTTTCTTTCTCTCCAATCTTACCGGATATGAGAAGACTGGAATTTCAATTTTCATGGCTGTGCTTACTTTGATTTACTTCGTGATCAAACTTCTTTCAAAAGGGAAAACTTCTGGAAATTAACTCAAGGAAAAATTTTCCCTTTTTCTTTAAATAGCATTGGGACCTTATGAACTTCGCATCAGTACGGTTAAAGTTTTCGTAGGGATTATTGCCTAAAAGATATTGCTACTACTAGCTGTGAGAATTCACAAACTGAAATAATCCTTATTTTGCCTACTGTTTATATTTTGCCTGCAGCTTAATCTCTATTTTTGATACAAGCCCCGTCTATATGGATTTTATACTTCTGATTATTGCATTTAGGTTTCTTCAAACGCATGCCCAGACAAAGGAGCTTTTCCCGGAATGGCAAGACCTATTTCTTAAAGCACTTATAGCGGCTTGTGGGTTTTTGGTAATTCAGGTAGTTTTTGACAGCACAGAGTTAATCATGCGCTGGGTAGCACATTGCATTAACCTGTACCTAGTTTTTGCAGCTTACAATAGGAAAGTATTTGAGCCACTAAAGCCTTTTGTATATGCATTTTTTCCAGTGGTGCTGGTCAATGTGCTAAAGGATCTGAGCAAATTAGTCGCTCCGGAGTTTTATGATAACTGGGAAAGCTTATTTGATACTGCTGCCGTATTTGCTTGGATCTGGCTAGTGGCTCAGTTTATCATAAGTAGAAAGCAAAGAAAAGCCCTAGAGGTAGAGCGTATCAAGGCCGTTCAGAGGGAAATAGAATTTAAGAATTCCCAAAAGTTAAAAGACGCATTGGAAGTCCAAGTTGCAGAACGTACAGCAGAAATCACTGCCCAAAAAGAAGCATTGGAGAAAACACTCGATGAACTCAAGGCAACGCAATCACAGCTAATCCAATCCGAGAAAATGGCCTCATTGGGAGAGTTGACTGCAGGAATAGCCCATGAAATTCAAAACCCTTTGAATTTTGTGACCAATTTTTCTGAGTTGAACAAAGAACTCTTGGAGGAATTGAAGATAGAACTGGAAAAAGGAGATCTGGATGAAATCAGATTGATCGTCAGTGATATCGAAGGAAATGAAGAAAAAATAATTCATCACGGTAAGCGAGCTGATGCCATAGTAAAAGGTATGCTTCAGCATAGCCGCAGCAGTAGCGGAGTGAAAGAACCTACGCACATTAATGACCTCGCTGGTGAATATCTCCGCCTTTCATACCATGGACTGAGAGCCAAGGACAAGTCATTTAATGCCAGCATGCAAACTGATTTTGATAAGGCTGTAGGCGTTGTAAATGTGGTATCCCAAGAGATAGGCAGAGTGATACTGAATTTGGTCAATAATGCCTTTTATGCTGTTTCTGAAAAGAAAAAGCAATTGGAAGAAATTGGTGATCCTGAACTGCTGTCAAGATATAAACCTACTGTTTGGATTAGTACAAGTAGAAGCAAAACAGGAATTGAAATACATGTGAAGGATAATGGGACGGGGATGCCAGATGCCCTAAAGGAGAAGATTTTCCAGCCATTTTTTACCACTAAACCAACCGGACTAGGAACTGGCTTAGGATTGTCGCTGAGCTATGATATAGTGAAACTACACGGGGGAAATTTGACGGTTAAAAGTCAACAGGGAAACCTTAAAAATGGAGAGGAATCCTGGACAGAATTTATAATTTTCATTCCTTCCTGAGAGTCATATGAATTATATTTTAGGCTGAAATAAAAGTTTGGTAAAACTCTAAGGGGAAGGCCCAGAATTTTGAATTCGTTCACTGATAGACGCCGATTACTATGGATATGGAAGATGAGCTTAGGAGTATACTTGCAGAAAAGACCTTAGAACTTGAGAAAGTTAGAAAGGATTATCAGCAGCTCCAGGAGCAGTTACTTTTACAAGAAAAGCTAGCAAGTCTCGGTCAGCTAGCTGCCGGCATAGCTCATGAGATTAAGAACCCTATCAATTTTATCAATAATTTCTCGGAGCTGAGCATTGAGTATGTGGAAGAAATAGTAGAGGAGCTTAAAAAAATTGAGCATAATGAAACATTGTCTGAAATAGACTCCTTACTGAAGGATATTACGGCAAATCTTCAGAAAATTCTACAACATGGAAAGCGGGCGGATGGAATAGTAAAGTCCATGCTGATGCATTCGAGAGGTGGGCAGGGAGAATTCCAGCCGACTAACTTAAATAGCTTGCTTAAGGAATTTGTTAATTTGGCATTTCATGGAATGCGGGCAGGAAAAAAACCCATCAATGTAAGTTTTGATTGGGACTTAGATGCTGAGATAGGATTGGCTTCCATCATTCCTGAAGATTTCAGCAGAGTGATTGTAAACTTATGCAACAATGCGTTCGACGCAATGCGAAGTAAGTTTGAATCACTTTCGGAAGATGAACAGCTGCATTACCAGCCTAATCTTTCTGTGAAAACCAGAAAAGAAGAGAACATTATCTTTATAGAGATTGAAGACAATGGACTGGGTATACCAGAACCTTTATTAAATAAAGTTTTAGAGCCCTTTTTTACCACAAAAAAGGCAAAAGAAGGTACCGGACTCGGCCTTTCCATTTCTTCTGATATACTTAAGGCGCATCAAGGCTCTTTAGCAATCTTTTCCAAAGAGGGAGAGTTTACAAGATTTGAAATTACGTTACCATCCATATCACCAACACAATGACTAAGATATTAATCGTCGATGACGAGCGAGATGTAGAGTTACTTTTCCGCCAGAAGTTCAGAAAGGAAGTAAGAAGCGGTCTTCTGGAGCTCGTATTTGCATTTTCAGGAGACGATGCACTCAAAGTACTTGACAGTAAGAATCCACCGGAAGTAGTGTACGTTTTTTCGGATATTAATATGCCTGGAATGACGGGTTTGGAACTTTTAGAGAAAGTTAAAAGCCAGTACCCATTAATCAGTGTTAGTATGATTTCAGCATATGGTGACACCGAAAATTACAAGAAAGCGATGGATTCGGGTGCAAAAGAATTTTTCACAAAACCGATAGATTTTGATTCCCTTAGGAAAGAAATCGGAAGAATAATCAATCAATAGTAGATCTTTGAGCTATGGCTAAGATACTTGTAGTGGATGACGAGGCGGATTTGGAAACCCTTATCACGCAGAAGTTCAGGCGTAAGATTCGGGCTGGGGAGTATGATTTTGTTTTCGCCCTGAATGGGCGCGAAGCATTGGAAATCCTGCATGCAAATCCTGATATAGACATGATCCTGAGTGATATCAATATGCCAGAAATGGACGGTCTCACACTATTGACTAAAGTGAAGGAGCAAAACCCTTTACTAAAGGCCGTGATCATTTCTGCTTACGGCGACTTGGAAAACATCAGAACGGCGATGAATCGGGGCGCATTTGATTTTATTACCAAGCCTGTAGATTTTCAGGATTTGGAAATCACTATAGAAAAAACGCTTCAGCATATCAATCAGATTAAGTCGACTCTTATTGCGATGAGGGAAAATAACATCCTGAAAATGTATGTGGATGAAACCGTTCTCAACTTTATGGTGGGAAAAGAATCAGAGAATTCTTTGATGGAAAATGAGACGGTGGAAGCCACAGTGGCTTTTGTGGACCTAGTCGGATTTACAAAGATCTCTGAAAATGAAGAGCCTAATGTAGTAGTCCCGCTGCTAAATGAATATTTTGACCTTATGGTCCGGGAGATTATCGACGAAAAAGGAGCGGTGGACAAATTTATCGGGGATGCTGTGATGGCTGTCTTCAAAGGTCCTGATCAGGTCGAAAGGGCAGTGCGTGCTTGTCTGGCAATTCGGGATAAAATGAATGCCTTGCCTGTCTATTCCAAAAAATCCAACTTTAGCCCAAAAGTATCTATCGGACTAAACTCCGGTGAAATGGTGTCAGGAAATATAGGCTCCCAATCTTTGAAAAGACTTGATTATACAGTAATCGGAGATGCGGTAAATGTGGCATCCAGACTTCAAAGTGCCGCCAGTCCTGGACAAATTTTGATGCTTGAAAAATGTGCATCTGGGATTACCCAATTATTTAATTTCAAAAAATTGGGTGAGATTACTTTAAAAAACAAGGCAAAACCTGTTTCAGTATTGGAAGTTATAAATTAACCGTGGTCAAATTTTCACATTTTTAAAACTTACTTGCTTTGTGAAAACTAATCTAATTACGGCCGTAGCATTCCTAAGACTCCTGACTTTTCAGAAAATCTATAATTATGGCTTGCTCGCAGTTTCATTTCAAATCTCCAGACTATTAGGTAAAACTATTATTTGGGGAAAGCCTACTACTCTATCCATTGAGCCAACCACCAGTTGTAATCTACGATGCCCGGAGTGTCCCTCAGGTTTGCGCTCATTCTCCCGCCCTACCGGTATGCTTCAGGAGCAACTTTTTAAGCAAACTATAGATCAGACACATCGGCACCTCACTTGGTTGCATTTATATTTTCAAGGAGAGCCTTTTCTAAATCCCAGATTTCAAGAAATGGTCTCTTATGCTAATTTTAAAAGGATATTCACCTCTACCTCAACCAATGCTCATTATTTACAGGAAAAACAAGTAAGTGATATCTTATCCAGCGGACTCAAGCAACTGATCATTTCTATGGACGGGATCACTCAGGAAGTTTATGAAAAATACCGGATAGGTGGTCAACTCGAAAAAGTACAGCAAGGAATAAAACTACTTACATCTGAGCGAAAGAAATCCAATCAAGACTTTCCAAGGATAGTATTGCAGTTTTTGGTCACCGGACAAAATGAACATCAGCTACCAAAACTGAAGCAATGGGCAAGAGAAATGCAAGTTGATGAGCTGCAGCTGAAGAGCACTCAGATTTACAACTTTGAAAATGGATCTGATTTGATCCCTTCTGATCAGGGATATTCCCGGTATGTTCCGGTTGGAAACGGAAAATGGAAGCTCAAGAAGAAAATGGAAAATAAATGCTGGCGAATGTGGCAAGGAGCTATTTCCACTTGGGATGGAAAGATCGTTCCCTGTTGTTTTGATAAAGACGCCAAATATGTAATGGGACAATTAGGAGTACAATCTATGGCGTCCATTTGGTCATCACAGCCCTATCAACACTTCAGAAAGCAACTGCTCACAGACCGCTCAAAGATCGATATATGCAGGAATTGCACAGAGTGAGTGAAGACATACCTGATTGAGAACTTAGGATTTTGGAACTATATTTGGTAGAATTAAGAAATTCATGGATTTTTAATCTCCATATTTGTTCTTGATTCACCTGGGACTACCTTTTCTATATGATTTCAATTAAACGATTCTCTTACTTTTTCATGGTTTTAGCTTATTTAGGGCTAAGTCTGCCTCAAGCATCTGCACAGGAAATGAATGAGGCTGATAAGATAAAAGTTGATGAACTATCGGATGAACAAGTCCAGGATCTGCTGGATAGGGCCCATGAAGCAGGCCTGACTAATGCTGAGTTTCTTAAGGCTCTTGAGCTACAGGGAATGCCTCTTAGCGAAGTATCCAAGATGAGAAAGAGAATCGAGGAGGACAAAACAGAGACAGGGCGAAGCACCAAACTTTCTAAGCGGGATGCTAGGGAGCAGGTAGATTTGGATAAGATAGCCCTTGGAATATATCAGTTCTCTGACACCCCACCTGCTAAGCCGGATGGGAATGAAATTTTCGGTTCATCCCTTTTTTATCAAGCCAGTAGACGACTTAGTTTTGAGCCGAGCTTAAATCAGGCTACCCCAAAAAGCTACATTCTCAGCTCTGGGGATTTAATATATGTAGATATTTATGGCCAATCAGAACAGTACTATGAGGCTACAGTAAATCCCGACGGTTTCGTGTTACTGGACAATATAGGTCCTGTTTTCGTGTCAGGAAAATCAATAGAAGAAGCGTCAGGCATCTTAAAAAATAGGATTGGAAAATATTACCCTGGTCTGCTCGGAAGCAACCCAAATACCTTTCTTCAAATAACTTTAGGGAATGTTGGCTCCATACAAGTTAACATTTTAGGCGAAGTCCGCCTTCCAGGTACATTTACTCTAAGTGCATTCTCAACCGTATTCAATGCCCTGTATGCCGCAGGTGGTCCTAATGAAAATGGTTCGTTGCGAAAAATCAAGCTGGTAAGAAATAATAAGCAGATCTCAGAAATCGATGTTTATGACCTCTTAATAAATGGCACTGCACAGCTAGATCTGAAACTCCAGGATCAGGATGTCATTTTGGTACCTCCTTATGTTGCTCATGTGAAACTACAGGGAGAAGTAAAGCGACCTATGAAATTTGAAGTTGTGGAAGAGGACAATTTTTCTGACCTCTTGAACTATGCTGGAGGCTTTACCGATCAGGCATTTAAAGATCGAGTGGCAATTTCAAGAATCACAGGAAATCAGCGTTCGGTTTCTGACGTTTACCATAGTCAGTTTGACATGTTTATCCTCAAAGGAGGAGATGAGATTACTGTACAAAAAATTCTTGAGCGCTATTCCAATCGGGTGCAAATCAAAGGAGCCGTGTATCGGGAGGGTACATTTGCTTTGACTGAAGGTCTCACCCTATCCGAATTGGTCAAGAATGCCGAGGGACTTCGCGGTGATGCTTACACTACCCAAGCCAGCATTTTACGGACCAAACAGGACCTAAGCACAGAAATGATTCAGGTGAATCTCCGTGGCGTAATTGATGGAACTGTGCCTGATGTACCACTCCAGCGTGAAGATGTAGTTCGCATTGCCAGTATTTATGACATTAATAATGAGCAGTACGTGCAGATACTCGGAGAAGTGAAAAAACCCGGAGTTTATCCCTATTCCTCAGACATGAAGGTGGAAGATTTGATTGTGATGGCTGGTGGATTTCAGGAATCTGCGAATTCTCAGGATATAGAAATTGCCAGAAGATTGGAAGATTCAGACTTGGGAACCCTAGCAGATATAATTCCCGCTCAGGTAAATCCGGACTTAGGATATAATCCAAGCTCTCCTTCACTTGAACCATTTGATCAGGTAATTGTAAGAAAAAGAGCCAGTTTTACGATGCAAAGATTGGTAGCTGTGGAAGGGCAGGTGAATTCTCCAGGAATATTTGCTATTCAAAGCAGTGGTGATAGAATCTCCGACCTAATCAAGAGGGCTGGAGGTCTGAATCAATTTGCTTATGCAAAAGGGGCAACATTGATCCGCAGAACTGAATTTTTTAATACTGAATCTGAGCAAATCCGTCGTCAGCGTAATCTGGAAGGTCTACAGATGAAACTAGCCGAAGATCCCAGCAACTCCGAAGCTCAGGCAGAGTTGTTACAGCGCTTATTGAATGACTCACCTAAGGCTGCTTCTCCCGTGGATAATCAGCTAGCGCAAACTAAAAAAGAATCTTTGGATCAAATCGCTTCCGAAACGCCAGGTTTCGCGGTAAAGCTAAAAGAAACTGAAGCGGTGGCGATAAACTTGGAAGAAATCCTTAAAAATCCTGACTCTGAAAATGATATTCTTTTGGAAGAAGGTGATATTCTTTCAGTTCCCAAATTATTTCAAACAGTGAGAATGCGAGGAGACGTAGTTTATCCAACCACTCTCAGACATGAATCTGGACGAAGTTTAAAACATTACATAAATGCCTCTGGGGGATTTGAACGTCGTGCGAATAGAAAGCAAACCTATGTAGTCTATGCCAACGGTGCAGTAAAACGTACTAAAGGATTTCTTGGAATCAGAAATTATCCACCTGTAGAACCTGGCGCTGAAGTCATTGTGCCTACGAAAGGTCCAAAAGTTCCGCTAAGATTAGGGGAGATCGTTGGAATTACCACCGGATTGGCTACGCTAGGATTAGTCATTTCACAAATTAACTGGCAGTAATGGCTGGATCTAACCATTTTTCAGATAATCAATTTACCTTCAAAGAGGTTGTTCAAAATTTCTCGGGCTGGTCTGCTTATTTTCTTTCCCAATGGAAAATTCTAATACTAGCAGGCATACTTGGGATAGGATTAGGAGCATTGGTTTCTATTTTTAAGAAACCTGTATTTATAGCCACTACTTCCTTTGTGCTGGAAGATGGGGATTCCGGAGGCATAGGACAGATGTCAGGATTAGCTTCACTTATGGGTGTAAACCTAGGCTCCATGAGTGGAACCAGTGGACTTTTCCAAGGTGACAATATTATGGAGCTTTACCGCTCGGAGCGGATGCTGGACGAAGCTTTATTAAGCCCATTTGACGAGAACCAACTGCTGATTGATAGGTTTATCACATTTGAAAAGATTGATAAAAAGTGGGCTTCCAAGGTAGACATCCCTGCAATGGACTTCTCTATTCCAAGAGATCAGTTTACTGTATCCCAGGATTCTGTAGTCCAGGAAGTGGCGAAACTTGTACGCGAAAATCAACTCTCCGTAGCAAAACCAGACCGGAAACTGACAATTATTCAAGTCAGCGTTTCTTCAAAAGATGAGGCTTACGCGAAGGCTTTTAATGAGCGACTGGTGGAAAATGTCAATGAATTCTATAGAGAAACCAAGACTAAAAAGACAAGTGAAAACCTGGAAATTCTCCAGTCCCAAGCAGATAGCGTACGTAAAATTTTGGATGAGAGCATCGGAGCCTTTGCATCAGCTACAGACCGGGTGCCAAATGCCAACCCGCTACTTTTGTCAGCAACGATAGAGACCAAAAAGCGGCAGATAGATGTGCAGGCTACAGGTGCTGTATATGAAGAAGTGGTCAAAAACCTGGAAATCGCTAAAGTCAACCATCGGAATAATTCACCACTCATTCAAATTATCGATTCCCCAAGATTTCCTTTAGAAAGATCAGAGATACGTTTGGTAAAAGGAATGGTCTATGGATGTGCGATTCTGGGAATATTTGCTATCATTTGGCTTTATTTCCGACGTTTATTTCATAAGCATGTGCAGAAAAGCTAAACTTTAAGCTAGCATGCTAGAAAAATTAGGCTTTATACCTATTGGCGATATCATCAAGAATAAATCGATTCAGAATTTTTTGTTTCTGGCAATTATTCAGTCATCCAATGTCTTGATTTCAATTATATCCATGCCCTTATTGATTCAGGGTATTGGCGTCGATCAATTTGGCTTAGTAAATCTTTCTCTATCGGTCATCGTACTTTTGAACATATTAGTAGGGTTTGGCTACAATCTGAGTGCTCCTCGGGAAGTCGCAGTCAATCAAAATGATAAGACAGCGCTCTCCCACCTTCTTTCAAATATCTTTTCCGCAAAAATTCTACTGGCTGCATTTGCTACGCTATTGATCCTGTTAGGGGTTTTTGGATTCGATCTTTTTAAAGAATATCAGCTTATTTTGGTATACTCTGTTTTGCTTCTATTTTCTGAAGCCACCTTACCCCTATGGTTTTTTCAGGGAATGGAAAAAATGAAGCTGGTAAGCATCGCTAATATTTTTAGCAAGTTACTTTTCTTAATGGGTATAGTTCTATTTATCCATAGTCCAGGGCTAAGTAAGTGGGTAAATTTTATGATGGGTTTCTCTGGGCTGTTGATCAATTTATTCTTGCTTGCCTACATACATACTTTGTTGGAAATCCGATTCTACAGACCGCAGTTATCTGCGATCTGGGCTAGTTTGAAGGAGAACGTTCTGTTCTTTTTCAGTAATCTAACTGGATATATTTCTGTAAATGGTGGGTTGATAATATTCAGTTTTTTTGCAGGAGCCGAAACCTTGGGTATGTATAGCCTGGCAGAGCGCGTGGTGATGGTCTTACGTCTTTTTCCATCAATGATTATTCAAGCAATATTCCCCAATGCATCCAAACTTTATAAGAAGGATGAGAAATCATTTTACCGATTTTTAGGATTGGTGTACAAAAGAGTATTATTATTTGGTGCAGTGATAGCCACCCTAGCCTATCTTTCTGCACCTTGGATTATACTTGTTCTATCGCGATCAGAATTAAGTGAATCGGTCCTATACCTTCAACTTCTATCACCTCTTTTGTTTCTTTCCTGTTTAAACATACCTAACATTACCATGATGTTAGTGGCGGATTTAAAGCAATTACTCTTTAAAGCTAGTTGGATGATGTGTCTATACATGATAATTGTAGCGTCAATTTTGACTTACTATTTTGGAGGGATTGGACTTTGTTTTGGTATTTTGTCTACAGAAATCGTTGCCTATATTATCTGCATGGTACTATTACGCACCCGTAATCGTAAACTTTTCAATGGCTTTTACTCCTGATCCGTCTGTAGCAATTATCCTGGTGAATTGGAACGGGTATGCTTTTACCGCAGAATGCCTAAGGTCACTTAGAAAGGTAGAATTCCCGGATTTTAAAATCATTGTAGCAGATAATAATTCGAATAATCAGGAAGGACAAAAACTGAAAGCTGAATTTCCAGAAATAATATTAATAGGAAACAGCTCCAATTTAGGTTTTGCCGGAGGCAACAATACTGGAATCAGGCGAGCTTTGGAGGATGGGTATTCCCATGTGATGTTGTTAAACAATGACACGGTAGTCGAGCCCGGTTTTTTGGGTCATATGATTAATAAATTTAAAGCTAACCCTACCCTCGGCGTTGTCCAGCCACTCATTTACTTCCTTCATGATCAAAATAAAATATGGAGTGCTGGGGGAAAGTGGAATCAGTTATTCTGTAGGTCCATCACTATGGGAGACCGCAAGAGCAAAGAGGAATATCCAGTAAAGGATAAAGAGCTGGGATGGGCAACTGGCTGCTGTATGCTTATCTCAAGAAATGCTCTCTTGAAAACAGGCTTACTTAATGAAGCATATTTTGCTTACTTTGAAGATGTGGAATGGTCGCTACGCTTTAAGTCAGAAGGCTACACTATAGAATTGGCAACTGATGCTGTGATCTACCATGAAGCAGGTGCATCTTCTAAGAAAAAACATGCTGAGGGCACTTTGAGTGCAAGTGTATTTTATTACCATGTCCGCAATCAATTCTTCCTGATAAGAAAACAGTCGAAAGGTGCTTCAGTCGTCCTCGCTGCATCTTATCATCTTGCCAGATTTTTGCTTTGGATGGGCTATTTTAGTATCAGGGGAAGATTTCAAAAGCTTAAAGCAGTTCGGAATGGAATCAAAGATGGATGGGCACTCCCCCTTCAAAAAGCAGAATTATGGAGGTGATATTCTTCTTACTAATCACATTTGCGGTTGCTACAGGTTTTCTGTGGACAGTACAGCAAATGGTTTTCAAGGGTAAATGGACTTATTTCATTTTCTTCCTAGCAGCCTATTTACCTTTTTATATTACTTCTTTAAGTGTAGTTTTTTTAGCCACAGGATCTCCACTGCTTGTCAGTTTTTTCCAGATGAGCAAGGAATTTATAGTTCTTATCTCCGGGTTAGTATTTGTTATTTACCAAAGGAAACCTGTTGAATATCCCTTTAGATTACAATCCACTGATTGGTTTATGCTTGCCTTTGTCAGTTTGGCTATCTTATTTCTTTTTCTACCCATAGGTCAAGCAGGTTTTATTAATAAAGCACTATACTTTAAAAGCATATTAATTCCCAGTCTGGTTTATCTACTTGGACGCAACACCAGATTTGAAGATTTTGAATTGCTGCGATTGTTTCAAATCATATTTGTAATAGCCATTGGCGCATTCTTAGTGAATTTGGTAGAGAACTTCTTTCTCAATGCCCATTTACAACAATTCACTGGCTATGCCCTATTTAATGAAGTAATTAATGATATTGAGCCGGAAGGAAATTATAACCTGACCTGGACCTTCGAAACAACTAATGCGATGAAGCGCCTGGGAAGTTTCTTCTCTGACCCACTAGAGTTGGCGAGTTCAGTATTAATGGGTTTTGCAGCAGGATTGATTTGGTTTTTGACCTCTGAAAGGTCTCATCAATGGAAATACTTATTGGTGATGCTTTGCTGTATTGGAAGCCTTGTTTTTGCATCTTCCAGAGCATCATTTGCAGCATTTTTCCTGATGATATTTTTTATTGCCTTAGTTTTTAAGCTTTATAAGCTGATTGGCTTTGGATTCCTTACTTTAATTATTTTTGCGTGCTATGTAATCTTTTTTGCGACGGAGGATTTCTATTACTATGTAGTAGATACGCTTACTATGTCCGACACTTCAAGTATAGGGCATGTGGTAGAATGGGCTTTGGCATTGGAATCCATGATTACAAAACCGCTTGGAATTGGACTGGCTATGAGCGGGAACTTTGGTAGTGTGAATGAAGAGCTTCGTGTTGGTGGAGAAAATCAATTTTTGATTTATGGGGTACAACTAGGCTGGGCTGGTATGTTACTTTACATAGCAACTCTATTCTCAGCTATTTGGACCTCAATTTACGTCTTTAAAAATTCCGAAAATCTGAATTTAGCTCGACTGGCTTTTGTGGCAGGCACATTGAAAGCTGGATTATTGCTACCCTTATTTACTGCAAATGTGGAAATCTATACTTACGTCTCTTGGGTATCTTGGTGGATGGTAGGGATAAGCGTAAGGGAATATTCCAGAATACAGGTAGAAAGTTATAGCAATAAAATAGTAATTTAGTTGTATGATTTTATACAGAAAGTGTCCGATCTGTGGTTCCGAACGCTTAAAGGGATTTGCTATTGACACTCAACGAAAAGGCCCTCATATTTCCAGGGTAGAATGTCTGAATTGCAAGTTGGTATTTGCCAATCCTATGGCAGATAGTAAGGAACTAGCAGAATACTACATCAACTATTATGACAAAGATCATTATGAGGCGTTTGACTATAAAAATCTAATAAAAAGTCACTTTCAAAGAATATCCAATTTGAAAGAAATTGAAATAAAGAAAGAAGCTAAATTTCTGGCCAGACTTGAATGTGGATCCAAGTTTTTGGACATTGGATGTGGACTTGGTTTGGGGCTGGCTTATGCAAATCAATTGAACTGTGAATTATATGCGACCGAATTTGACACCGGAGCACTGGAATTCGTAAAGTGTCATTTTCCTGTAGAGACATTTCAAGGAGATATTTGGGAGGCAAAATACCCTGACAATCATTTTGACTTTATCCACATCTCTCATGTGATTGAGCACGTGCTGGATCCAAAAGCCTATATAGCAGAGATGAAGAGGATAGTAAAACCTGGAGGATATATTGCGATTGGGACACCTAATATATCGAGTTATCTATATCGCTTTCATCGATGGTCTAAAATGCTTAAAATGAATGTTCCTGACGTGATAGATGGGCTTGAGCATACCTTTATATTCCCGAAGAAATTACTTCGCAGCATTTGTGAAGAGAAAGAGCTGAAGATAGAGGATCACTATACCCATAATCTGGGAGAAAAATTCAGTAATCTTATTCATTATAAGATGCCTTTGAAGAAAAAGTTCAACAGATTGATTCAGAATGCATTTCAGTTAAATCAGTGGATTGTCTGTAAGAAATAAATTATCCTACTGAATCCATTTTCCACACATTAGTCACTGAAATGCAAATTGGACGATTTAAATCTTAATAAATTACTTAATTAAATGAAAGTCCTACTCGATCTGCAATATTTGAACGTCGCCACTACAGGCATCAAAACCTACATGATGGAGCTTGCCCAAGCGTCACTAGCCTACCCACATCCGAATATTGAGTGGATTTTTTCGCATGACCCTGAGGAGCAAAGTGCAGATCAGACGTTCAAAGGACCTCAAACTAAAATCCAGCGCCTAAATTATCACCTGGATTATTTTCGATGGAAGGAATTTCAGCTTCCGGATATGATAAAACTACACAAGCCGGATGTATTGGTCTGCCCCGATTTCGTTTCTCCTGCCGCAAGCCTCCCATGTAGAAGACTGACGGTGATTCATGATGCATTCTTTTGGCAAATGCCTGAGAACTATCCTAAGTGGTGGAGAACTTACTTCCTTAGCTTAATCAGAAAAGGCTTAAAGGAAAATACTGAAATCATTACTACTACCGAATATTCCAGAAAGTCACTCTACCAATACCTGAAGAAAATATATCCAATGACGGTAATTCATCAGGCCCCTAAACAAATGGCGAATGATGTAGATTCCGCATTTTTGGAAACTCATGGATTACAGAACCACCAGTACTTCCTTCACATTGGAACATTTGACAAAAGAAAAAACCTACCGCTCTTGGTTAGGGCATTTTCGGACTTTTTGAAGAGAACTAATTCAGGATTAAAACTGGTCTTGGCAGGAGGCGCAGGACAAAGTGCGCAGATGAATGATAGACCAATAGTGGAAACACTTATCTCAGAATTACAGCTACACGACAAAGTGATACTTCCTGGGTATGTCAGTGATGTGCAAGTGAGAACGTTATATGAAGGGGCATTTGGATATATTTTCCCCTCAGAAAATGAAGGCTTCGGGATCCCGATCATAGAAGCCATGGCAATTGGAATCCCTGTTATTCATTCGGACCAAGCCGCATTGATGGAGGTAGCCGGGAACTCCGGGCTTTCTTTCAAAACCGGTGATCAACAGGATTTGATGGAAAAATTGATAATTTTGAATCAAGACAAAGATCTGGTCAATCAAATGATCCGTAAAGGTCTAGAGCAATCCAAAAAATTTTCTGCTCAAAAATTTATTGAGGGATTTCAAAATGTAATCCTTAAGAAATAAGAATTTCAGACCTTGACAGTACTCTTCCTTAATAGTTCATCAGACCGCTATGGTTCATCCAGAATTCTGGTAGAGGTAGTGAAAGTATACCAAGCTGCTGGTTTGAAAGCAGTTGTTGTATTGTCCGAACCAGGACCACTTCAGCAGCTACTCGCTGATTTAGGAGCTTTAGTTTACATTAAGAATCTCGGTATACTTAGGCGGAAATATGTAACTCCTTCCGGTGTATTCAATAGACTGAAAAGGAATTTTAAAGCCTACAGATTTTTAAACCAATTACATAGAGAATTTCAGTTTGAGTTAGTTTACTCCAACACCCTAGCTGTAGTAGTAGGGGCTCAATGGGCAAAATGGAATAAACTACCACACATCTGGCATATCCATGAGATTCTCCTTGGCCCACCTCCTTTGCTCGGTCTGCTCAAACGATTATTGGATAATACCACTCCCTATCCCATCGTAGTATCGGAGGCAGTGAAGCATCATTGGGAAGATAAATTAAGTAAATCAATACCGGTAGTTATCCATAATGGGATTCCATATGAAGATTTCCTTATCAAAGATCCCCTCTCTTTAAAGGAATTAAATGCGGCAGATAATAGTATAATTATCACTATGGTTGGCAGGATCAATCCGGGGAAGGGTCAACTATTTTTTTTAGAAATTGCCAAACAACTGTCAATTCACTATCCGCAGTGCCATTTTGTATTGGTAGGCGATCCATTTCCTGGATATGAGAATTTGGAGGCAGAAATAAGCAATTATATTAGCGAACATAGGCTTAAAAATTGCGTAACTAACCTTGGCTTTAGGGAAGACATAGCTTCAATTCTAAGAACCACAGATATATTTGTTCTACCTTCAATTTTGCCGGATTCTTTTCCTACCGTTATCCTTGAAGCTATGGCAGCCGAATGTCCTGTAGTGGCGACTCTATCTGGTGGAGCTTCAGAATTAGTGCTGGATGGAGAAACTGGATTCTTAATTCCAATAAACGATCTGGACAGTGCTGTAAATGCGTTAATTAAGTTAATTTTGAACCAAGAAATTAGACATAATTTTGGTCGAGCCGGTAAAAATCGTGTTTTGAAGGAATTCAGTTTAGATAGTTTTAGCAAAAATATTGAAAACCATTTATGGCAGCAGCTAGGAAAAAATTGAAAGTAGCCATAATGGGGGCGAAAGGTTATCCTTACGTGTATGGTGGATATGATACCATGATTAGAGAGCTCGGGGAACGCCTTGTTAAAAAAGGGGTTCACGTGCGGGTTTACAATCATAGAGCATTATTTCCGCAAAAACCTAGATACGTAAATGGAATAGAATGCATCTATACTCCGGCAATAGAATCAAAAAAGCTAACCCAACTTTCACATAGTTTCTTCTCCATGATGCATGCCTGCTTCTCGGATATTGATGTGATTTTGGTAGTGAATAGCGCAAATGGCCCTTTTGGAGCTATCGCTAGATTTTTTAGGAAAAAAACTGTGATCAATGTAGATGGCTTGGAATGGCTGAGACCAAAATGGCACGGCATCGCTTCAAAATATTTTTTCTGGGCTTCCAAGATGGCAACCCGGTATTATGATCAGCTTATAAATGATTCTGATGAGATGCAACGTGTCTATAAGGAATTATTCAACGCTGAATCAAAGGTGATCGCTTATGGCGCAAATCCTAAAGAAGATGTTGATCCTACACCAATAGAAAAATGGGGGTTTAAATCGCATGACTATTTCCTTATTGTAGGAAGACTTATTCCCGACAATAATGCTGACTTGCTAATTGATGGGTTTATGAAGTCGGACTCCAAAAGAAAACTGGTCATAGTAGGAGATGTTCCTTTTGATGATGATTATGCAAGCATTCTGAAAAATAAGGAAGATGAAAGATTGTTGTTCCTTGGCTACATTACTGATCCTAATGAACTAGCGGCGTGGTATTCCCATTGCTATGCATATTTCCATGGACATGAATATGGCGGGACAAATCCGGCAATGCTCAAGGCGCTTGGCTTTGGATGTGCCATCTTAGCGCTAGACACTCCTTTCAACCAGGAAATGCTTCAAAACGGTAAGCATGGATGGTATTTCCAAAAATCCACTGACTCGGTTAAAGATGTGATTGAAGCCGCAGAAAACAGCCCAGAAAGAATGGCATATTTCCGTAGCATAGCACGCGAAGGGCTAATCCAGCGTTACAATTGGGATTACGTGACAGATCAATACCTGGAAGTCTTCCAAAATTTGACAGGTATAAGAGTGCCTGGTATGCTTTCTGAAAAATCCAAATTGAAAATAATAGAGACCTGAGATTTAGGACCATTAAGTGAACTTTCAGCGCTGTTTTCTACTTTGATAGATATAATTTTTAACCCTAAATATTTTAACCATGATCAGAAAAGCAACTGCCGTATGGCAAGGAACAGGAAAAGAAGGTAAAGGCACTTTGACAACGCCAAGCACTGTTTTAAACAAAACTCAATACTCGTTTGGATCCAGATTTGAAAATGGGGTAGGAACAAATCCTGAAGAATTAATCGCAGCAGCCCACTCTGGATGCTTCGCAATGAAATTGAGCTTCAACTTACAAGAGGCTGGTTTTACTGCAACTGAATTGGATGTGACTGCTAATATCACATTTGAAGACGGAACCTTGAAAAAATCTCACTTAGTCCTGAAAGCAAAAGTAGATGGAATCCAACAGGATAAATTCGATGAGCTAGTGAAAGATGCTGAGGAAAATTGCCCTATTTCCAAAGTTTTGGATTTAGAAATTAGTGTGGAAAGCACACTTAATGCTTAAATACTAGATTACAGTTTCTAGTATCTAAACATAAGAAAGTCGATTTGGGAGAATTCAAATCGACTTTCTTATTTCTGGATTTGGCAATTTTAAATTTCAAATTACCAAGTTTTAAATTTTTTCCCATCTCCTTTTTCTCCAGCTTTCCTGCTGCTCAGAGTTCAGAAAAGTCCAGGCAATAAATCTGGTTTTCTTGTTTCCGTGAGTCATCTGCACAACTTTACGATCTACAACACGGGCTTTTTTTAAGGCTAAAATCAGCTCCTTCAAATGCTCCTCTTTAGAAACCAATGAAGTAAACCAGAAGCAATTGAACTTGAACGTAACACTTTCACGGATCATCTTGTGGATAAAAGCCAGTTCGCCACCCTCACACCACAGCTCATTGCTTTGACCACCAAAATTCAAAGTAACTTTTTTAGCTACTTTTCCTTTGAGATTATTTACTTTCCTCGTACTTCCAGCCAGAGCAGCTTCCTGGGATTCATGAAATGGAGGATTACAAATCACAACATCAAAGACATCGTCCGATTTAATAATTCCAGTGAGAATTTCTTTTGGATTCTCCTGAAGCCTTAGCGTTACCTTTCCTCTGAATTGACTGTTTGCATAAAGGTTATTCTGGGCAGCATCAAGAGCCTTTGGGTCGATTTCCGAAGCTATAAAATTCCATTTATAGACCGTATTTCCCAGCATGGGATAGATACAGTTGGCACCAACTCCAATGTCTAGGGCATTAATCTTCTCACCTGCCGGCAGTCTACCTGAATTGCTGTCTGAAAGCAAATCAGCCAAATAATGAATATAATCGGCTCTACCGGGAATAGGAGGACATAAATAGCCTGATGGAATATCCCATTCAGAAATCCTATAAAAATGCTTCAGCAAAGCTCTATTAAGTTCTTTGACTGCTTTAGGATCTGCGAAGTCAATACTAAGGTCTCCGTATTTATTTTCCGAAACAAACTTGCCTAAGTCAGGCTGGGTTCCGATCAGACTTGGGAAATCGTAGCGTTCGCGATGAAGGTTATTGGGATGGAGAGCTGTTTTTATTGGTTTAATTTCTTTCACATTAATCTACTTCAAAGATGAGCTTCATCGTAATGGAAGCCGTTTTGTTTTTGTCTGCAGTGTTGAATGTACCACCCCAGGAATAGTCTTCACCTGAATTTTGTCCGGTGATCTGAAAGATACCCATATTTGCTGAGATCAGGTCGCCAAGATCCCCTTTTGAGTTTTCCGCTATTCGCTCAGCGCGAATTCTCGCATCTTCGGTGGCTTTAGCAATCATCTCCAGTTTAAGAGATTCAAGTTCTGTGTAGTAATATCGCGGTGACTGGGAGTAAAAAGCTATTCCTTGATTAAGCAATTCAGTGATTTCACGGGAGATTTTTTCTACTTTTTCCACCTCTGTCGATTCGATTTTCAAGGACTGATTTAAGGTGTATCCATCAAAGGTTTGTCCCAGATATCTTCCATCGTTCGCATAGTTCTGTTGGTATTTTGGATTGGTGGTCACAGCATTATAAATCAACTTCTCGGATGGAATTCCTTTAGAAATCAAATAATCTGAAACCAATTTTCTGTCTTTTTCCAGATCAGCGTAAGCAGATTTCAAGTCGAAGCTTTCACGGCTGAAATTTCCTTCCCAAACGACCAAGTCAGAAGTAAAATTGCTCTCTCCCAATCCTGTAACATTGATGGTGCCCTGAGGTCTGTTTCGGTTGATAATCGCGTTTCCCAATACGATTGAGGCAATTACTATAGCCACTGCGAAAAGAATGGCGGAAAGATTTTTCTTCATGATTTTACAAATTAAATCCAAAAGCTACTTAACAAATAACCCGCCAAGTAGCGGGTTAAATTAAGCATTTTGAAATATTAACTTTCAATAAATCTGCTGCTTAAACTCTTGATCTTTTGGATTTTCCAGATCTATCAGGTAGCCATTTACAACAGCGTATTTTCTAATGCCATCCTTCTCCAAAAAGAAATTTGTGCTTTCACCTGTCTTCCAACCCGACGAGAATGATTCCATACTTTTTAGTACTAAAATAGGAAGTTGATGCAAGTCACCTTTTGCTCCGCTATTTACTTTTACGGCTAAGTATCCCTGCTTCAAAAGCTCCATTGCTTTTGCCTCATCAATTGTATTCACAGAATCAAATTCTTTTTCATAGACTTTTCCCTCCGCATATTTCAATCCAGAAGCATCAAACTCCTCCAATCCAAAGTAAACCTGCAAGTCCCCCAAATCATCGACCGATGCAGACATGTAATAGGTTTCTCCAGCAGTTATATCCCTTCTTCTGATTCCCAAATCAACTGGATAATATTTGCCGTTGACAGGTACCTCCACTTCGTTGATAAGTAAATCAACCAATTGCAGGTCATTATCCGGAATTGCAAAGTACTGATCCGTAGTGTATTGTTCATAGCTTTTGGTCGCTATTTGCTCCAAAGCATTCAGGATAATCATGAAATTCAACTGACGGATATACTGCTTATCCGCATCATCTGGATATCCCCCAGACTCGATCAAAATCGTACTTGTCCCCCACTTGGTGATATTATCTCCGAAAGCTCTTGGCTCAAAAGCATCATCATATTTCCCGACGTGTCCAGGTACAACCTCCTGCAATACTTCATTCATTCCCACAATAGTTTGCATAGCTCGGATCCTCACTGCATTAACGTCCGTTGCATAATTATATGCCGGTGCTAAAACTGAAATAGTAGCCTGCTTTGAGGTTCCAGTGGCATTATAATAGGTCTGCTGATCATGTAGATTGAACCCAAATTCAGGCTCAAAATCATCCCTTGCAGCTTTCAGTATCACTGCTTCCGGAGAAATCTGGGAAATAGCATCTCTATTCAAATCGATATCAATTGCATTTCTTCGTTTGAATTGCTCAGCTCCATCCGGGTTGATCATCGGAATAAATTTGAGGTCCAAATTTGTCCTCAAAAGATCTCTCAGCCCATCAAATTCGTCTCCGCTGGCTTCCAGAAAGTTGAACAGATCGAAAAGAGACATAGTCGCCGTACTTTCGTTTCCATGCATCTGTGACCAAAGCATCACTTTCGTCTTACCATCTCCCCAATCTAAGCTGGAAATACTTCTTCCTTCTACAGACTCACCCAATTTCGATACCTCAAAAGCAACAGAATGCTTTTTGATCAATGGCTGTAGATCAGCATGCTTAAATCTTCTGTGGGTAATAGCTGCTTCCTTGTATTTTGAATAAGCAGCTTCAAGTGTTGCCACAGAAGTTGGTGCTGAGGAAAGTGTATTTGCCGTTTTACAACTAATCGTAAAAACTAAAAACAGCAAAAACATGCTTAATAATAAGTTAGAATTGACTTTCATACATATTTCTATTTACCTTGAATAAAATGTAAATCTATCTATCATTCAAGCAAAATACAGGTTAATTTTGCTTCAAATAGAATATTTCGCCAAATGAATTTATCCTTTCAAGTCGTAGACCTCCCATTAAAGCACACTTTTACCATCGCTCATCAAAGCAGGGATGTGCAAGATACTCTTATAGTAAAACTGCAAGATGGCGCACTGTCCGGCTTAGGCGAATCTACTACAAATCCATTTTACGGCATGACTATCACTAATATGTTGGAATGTTTGGAGAATTTCAGACCAATTGTAGAAAAAGGTGAGTGGGAAACTCCAGCCGAACTTTGGGATCTAGGCAGGGAGGCATTTAAAGAAAATCCATTTGCCCAATGTGCATTGGATATGGCAGCTTGGGACCTTTATGCAAAGAAGCAAGGCAAAAAACTTTATGAATTGCTTAAACTAAACCCTGCCGACATTCCATTGACCAACTTTACAATTGGGATAGATACAGTGGAAAAGATGGTAGCAAAAATGAAGGAGGTTCACTGGCCGATTTACAAAATCAAACTCGGTACTTCCGATGATTTGGCAATTATCCGTGAACTCCGTAAGCATACAGATGCGATCTTTAGAATCGATGCGAATTGCGCCTGGACTGCAGAGCAAGCCATTACTTATTCAGTAGAACTGGAGAAATTGGGAGTGGAATTTATGGAGCAGCCTCTTGGTAAAGATGATTTGGAAGGAATGAGGGAGGTTTTCAAGCACAGCAAATTGCCTGTAATTGCAGATGAAAGTTGCATTGTGGAATCTGATGTGAAAAAATGCCACGGCCTTTTCCATGGAATTAATGTGAAGTTGGTTAAAGCCGGTGGGATTACACCAGGTCTAAGAATGATCCATGAAGCGAAACAACTCGGAATGAAGACCATGGTAGGCTGTATGACTGAATCCTCAGTGGGAATTACAGCGATTGCTCATATTGCACCGCTGTTAGATTTTGTAGATATGGATGGTGCAATGCTGCTTTCCAAAGATCCTGCGAAAGGCATTACGATCACACCCGAAAAAGTAACCTTTCCAGCAGGAAATGGTATCGGAGCTGAAATGATTGATTGATTAATAGGTAATTAGACATTAGAATCAAGATTCAAGAGCCGAGAAACAAGATTTTAGAATAATAAAAAATCCGAAGCTCTTTTAGGTCGCTTCGGATTTTTTGGATATTTCCTATTTCAAACTTTATTCGTTTTCACATCTGACACCGGTCATCAACCATCGGGCTTCTCATCCTTCGCTCACGATCAGCTTAAAGCCTTCTCCATGTACGGTGATTATCTGTACTTTCGGATCATCTTTCAGAAGTTTGCGGATTTTACTGAGGTAAACATCCATACTTCTTGCGTTGAAATAGCTGTCGTCTCCCCAGATTTGTTTCAACGCATGACTTCTGTTTACCAGGTTGTTAATTTCTGAAGCTAATAATCGTATAAGTTCATTTTCCTTCGAAGTCAGCTTATGGCGTCCCTTCGGCCCATCCAAAAATTGCTCGTCGTAATGGAGTGTAAAGCCTCCGAAAGTGTAGACTTTTAAGGGATTGATATCTTCATTTTTATGGGTTCGCTTCAAGATCGCATTCACACGAAGCAGTAATTCCTCCATGCTGAAAGGCTTGGTGATATAATCGTCGGCGCCTATTTTCAGACCTTCGATGATATCATCTTTTTGATTTTTTGCTGTAAGAAAAAGAATAGGAAGGTTTTCCTCTACTTTCTTAATTTCTTTGGCCAAAGTGAATCCATCCTTTTTCGGCATCATGATATCCAATAGGCAAAGGTCAAATTTTCCCTTCTTAAACTTGTTCCAACCCTCTTCGCCATCACGGCAAAGCGTAGGTTCATACCCTTTCATTTCCAAATATTCCTGCAGGATGTCTCCCAAATTTGGATCGTCTTCGACCACTAATAATTTTGCTTTACTCATTGTTTTTTCGGTAAGTTAATGGTGAATGAGCTTCCTTTTCCAAGTTCGCTACTTACTTGAATCCCGCCTTTGTGCGCTTCCAACATAGCCTTTACATAGGACAAACCCAGACCGAAGCCTTTGACATCGTGGACATTGCCAGTAGGAACCCGATAGAATTTATCAAAAATTTTCCTTTGCGCATCTTTATTCATTCCTATTCCTTGATCCTTGATGGTGATGAAGACTTGGTCTTTATCATCTTTTGCTTCGATGGTAATGAATGGATTTTCGGGAGAATATTTATTTGCATTGTCAAGCAAATTATTGAAAATATGTGTGAGATGGAAAAGGTCCCCTTCAATAATTGGTTCGGTAAGCTGATTTTTGAAGGTAATTTGACCACCTTTTTTTTCTACCTGTAAGCCAAAGTGGTCAACGGTGCTTTCCAGGATTTCTGAGACATTTAATAATTCGAGTTTCAATTTAAAATCCTTTTTATCCAACGCCGCTGCCTGAAGAACGTTTTCTACCTGCGAAACCAATCGTTTATTCTCATCTTTTATGATGCCCAAATACCTAGAACGGAATTTGTCCTGAGAGGATAATTCAGGATCCTGAAGTGCCTCCACAGCCAGACTCACCGTAGCCAAGGGTGTCTTGAACTCATGCGTCATATTATTGATGAAATCATTTTTTGTATCCGAAAGTGCTTTCTGACGAATGATCACCTTAATGGCGTAAATAAAACAGGAGATGATTACTATTATAAATATTATGGAACTGGATATAGGAAGCCAAACTTCACGGATAACTCGGGTGTTTTTTTGAGGGAAATAAATAGTTAAAAAATTGTCCTTATTGAAAATATCATTTGGAAACAGCTTTGCCTGAATTCCTTTCTGTACTAATGTCATCTGCTCTTTAACATTTCCGATTGGAACAATTCGACCATCATCCTTTAGCAATCCCAATTCAAAATCTTCATAAATATTCTGTTCTATCAGATCATTTTTCAACATTTTCCGAACTTGAGCGGTATCTAACCTATCCATAATCGCTTCCTGTCCTGCCGCCAACTCACTCAACATCCTATTGTAAAACTCTATCTTCCTATTTGCTTTGGCGATTTTTTCAATAAGGCCCGGATCAAGGTCTATTTCGCGTACTACTTCCTGATAGTTAGTAGTTAAACCCGAAGTATTTTCCTTTTTAGCCGAATTCTCCAATCTACTTATGTATTGGAGCTGGCGTTCTTTTTCCTGAAGAAGTACTTCCATCTCATCCGGGGTAAACATTCTTGATGCTAATTCCGGGGTCATATAGGTAAAAAAAGTCTCCAAATCTTCAAGTTGACTCATATCGACACCTCTTGACTCGAGAATTCTCCTGAAAGTTGGGCTCACTTTCGGCGCTGGTTCCTGAAAGAATGAATCCATCAGAGAAGGCCTGGAAATGTATATCTGTCTTGAGTTTACAGTAATGTCGTCAAAATCAATAGGGTCGATCTCTTCGAACAGGGATCTGCTCATGATTGAGTCCTGAAGGATTAATTCAAAGGCAGCGGAAGTTTCACCTTTTTCCAGTTTATCCACAGTTGATGAAAGCGCACGATACACGTTTTGATCAAATCGCTCCCTATTAATACGAATAGCATTGCTCACCCAATAGAATTGAAATGCCATCAAGCCAACGCTTGCCAGGGTCATCAAGACAACTATAAGGATGATATTACTTTTCGACATGCTGCAAATTTAATCCTATAATCAGGCGATGGAGGGAGCTTAACAATATTTAACCGCCTTAAACTCTGCAGAAAGAATATCAATTTCAACTCCTTCATCTATATTTAGATTCGAAAACAGAGTTTTCTTAATTACACTATAACTAATGAAAATAGGGGGCATCTGCCCTCTTTTTTTTGTTATTTGGCTATCTTTGCCCGCAAATTTCAGATATGTCAGCATCCCAACATCCTATTCAACTTCAAGGAGTAAGCTTAGAATCAATTGCACAAGAATTCGGTACGCCAGTATATGTATACGACGGAGAAAAGATAGTGAGCCAGATCAAATCACTTCAAACCGCGTTTGCTTCTGTGCCCTTGAAAATTAAATATGCTACCAAAGCATTGTCAAATATCAATATCCTAAAATTGGTAAAAAAGGCAGGAGAAGGTGTGGACGCTGTGTCTATAGAGGAAATAAAAATCTGCATGCAAGCCGGATTTACAGCTTCTGAAATTATGTACACGCCCAGTGGCGTAAATTTTCGTGAAGTGCAGCAAGCTGTAGAGTTGGGAGTAATAGTAAATCTGGACAGTCTTCCTCTTATGGAAGAATTTGGAGCAGCTTATGGTAATTCTATTCCGGCATGTATCCGGATAAATCCGCATATCATGGCAGGCGGAAATGCCAAAATCTCTGTTGGTCATATTCAAAGCAAGTTTGGTATTTCGATTCAGCAGCTTCCTGAGATATTGGAAGTGGTGGAGAAATATGGTATAAAAATAAAAGGACTTCACATACATACAGGTTCTGATATATTGGATGCTGAAATTTTCCTTCGAGGTGGAAATGTGCTGTTTGAAGCAGCTATGAGCTTTCCTGATCTTGCCTTCTTGGATTTTGGAGGTGGATTCAAAGTTGCTTATAAATCAGGCGATCCATCCACAGACATCGGTGAGGTAGGGACGAAAGTATCAACTGCTTTCAATGAATTCTGCGAAAAATACGGAAGAAAACTAGAGTTATGGCTTGAGCCCGGTAAGTTCCTCGTAAGTGAATCCGGGTATCTGATCGTAGAATCAAACGTGGTCAAAAAAACTCCTCAGATTACATTTGTAGGTGTTGACTCAGGATTAAATCATCTAATCCGTCCTATGATGTATGATGCATTCCACGATGTTTACAATTTGAGTAATCCAGATGGAGAATTGAACACCTATAATGTGGTGGGATATATCTGTGAGACTGATACTCTTGCAAAAGACAGAAAGCTGGCTAAAGTAAGTAAAGGAGATTTCTTAGTATTCAAAAATGCCGGGGCCTATGGATTCAGTATGTCTTCGAATTACAATTCAAGACTTCGTCCGGCAGAAGTATTGGTGTGGGAAGGAAAAGCTCAGTTAATCAGAAAGCGGGAAATATTTGAAGATTTGATTAAAGATCAAGTGATATTGGATTTATAATCACATCTATCCGGACCTGAAAAGCATATTTTTAAAAGAGTATAAATCCCAACTGATTTCTTCTGCTTTCCGTCCAGTTAAACACTTTAACTTGGCAGAAAGTAGATAATCTTTAGTTAACTCCTTTGAACCATCTCCACGCGTGTTCTTGGTAAACTTTCCGGATAATTCTTTTGAATAAATTCTATCATTTTCTCCCTGACATACACACGCAAGTCCCATGCTATCGGTGAATTCTTTGCGCTGACCAGAATTCTCGTTTCCACCGTATGCTCCTTGGCGTCGCTGACCTGCAGCACTTTTACCTTTTTGTCCCAGAGATCGGTCGTTTCTAGAATTCTGTCCAGCTCTTTTCTCAATTCATCAAATGGAACAGTGTAATCTGTATATAAAAATACCGATCCAATTAAATCGCCGGAAGTCCTCGTCCAGTTTTGAAAAGGATTTTCAAGGAAATAAGTAGTGGGCAGTACAAGTCTTCGAAGATCCCAAATACGTACTACAATGTAATTAAGGTTGATTTCT
This sequence comes from uncultured Algoriphagus sp., assembly GCF_963974835.1. Lineage (GTDB taxonomy): Bacteria > Bacteroidota > Bacteroidia > Cytophagales > Cyclobacteriaceae > Algoriphagus. Next base: position 530,400 of record NZ_CAXBET010000001.1, read on the forward strand.
TCGATCCATCCCCATTCTCCCTCTACTACCACCGCATCCTCCAGGCGGAAAGGTTGGGTTACCGCTATTTGAATTCCTGCAATCAAAGTACCGATAGCTTTCTGGGCAGAAAAACCGATTATAATTCCAGCCACTCCCGCAGATGCGAAAAAGCCAACTCCTACTTTTCTTACCGATTCAAACGATACCAGGATTAACCCAATTCCCATCAATATAATAATGAAATTGGCTACTTTAACCAGTATGTTGATTTGGGTAAGAACCTTTCTTGCTTTTAAATTATCTTCCTGGGAAATATCGTATTGACGCAAAAACACCTTTTTCAGGATTTGCATCAAAACCAATAAACACCAGGTAATGCCAAAAATGATACAGACGGTGTTTATATGAGGCAAATAAGACCAAAATCCTTCCCAATTTTTGGATTGGGGACCATAATAAATTTTGGAAAAACCAAGGGCTAAGGTTATGAGTAGCGGGAAAATCAACCGACCATAATATTTCATAGGCTCTTATTTTAAAAAGATAAGACGAAATGGACTGAAATTTTCAGCCTCTTAAAAAGGTGATTTTGGGTGCGATCAGATTAGAAATTAGAGAATTGTGCCGAGAATGCCAAAACTCTACCTACTGATCATTCATTGCAGGGAACTGGACTCAGTATCATTTCGTGATTGTAGTCCAAAGAATCTAGATTGTCTTGTGCTGGTATGCCGTCAACAGAAGACATCTCGCCAAACCCTTCTTTCCATCCTTCTTCGGTATTTTTAAATACGACTTGACGTTTGGAAGTTTGTCCCTCAGATTGGAAAGTATATTCAGCGATAATCATATTGTCCCGAATCTCACCTTCAATAGTACCGCTATTCTTATCCTTTTCGAAAATTGAATAATCTAAAGTACCGGTAATATTAGTGCCATCAACATGGGTTGTGAGGAGTACGGTATCTTTTTCACCAAAATATCGAAAGCATTCTGTATTGAGTTCTTCGACATGCTCTTCATCTGGGGAAAACGCTACCTCAACCGGGGTGTCTTCCTTAGGACCTTTACAAGCCACCACAATTAAAGCAGCGAAAAATAATATAGATAAAGCTTTCATGATTTTTACGTGGGTTATATACAAGTTCGAAACAAAAAGACCGCCAAATGTCGGGCCGTCTACAGATGAAATAATAATTCCAGCATTATCCTCCAATCCATTCCGCTACAAAGAGGTTAGTATCTCGAGTCCCCCCATTGTTTCTATTGGAAGAAAAAACCAGGTATTTGCCATCATTGGAAAATACAGGAAACGCATCAAAAGTACCGTCATGGGTAATTCGAGTCAAGCCACTTCCATCCAAATTAACCATGAAAAGATTGAAAGGATAACCTCTTTCAGTTTGGTGGTTTGAAGCGAAAATGATTTTATCTCCAGAAGGATGGAAGAAGGGTGCCCAGTTGGCTTTGCCAAGATCGGTTATCTTCTTCGCATCAGTTCCGTCAGCATTTGCCACATAAAGCTCCATACTTGTAGGCATTACCAAACCTTCCTTCAGTAGGTCTTTGTATTCTTTGATGTGTTCATCAGAAGTTGGACGGGATGCTCTCCAGATGATTTTGCTACCGTCAGGGGAGAAAAATGCTCCACCGTCATAACCCAAATCTGAAGTAATTTGCTTCACATCCGTCCCATCGATATTCATCGTATAAAGCTCCAAATCGCCAGACCTTAAAGAAGTGAACACGATTTTATCACCCTTCGGAGAAACTGTAGCTTCAGCATCATAACCTGGTTCGTTGGTGAGTTGGGAAATAATATTCCCTTCCATATCTGCTGTGAAAATATCGAAGGAATCATAAATCGGCCAAACGTATTTACCATCTGTTCTAGGCTCAGGAACTGCAGGACAATTATCACCACCAAGGTGAGTAGATGCATAAACTATACTTTTATTGTCTGGAAGAAAATAGGAACAAGTAGTTCTACCTAATCCAGTGCTAAGTCGCTTTGGCTGAGAATTCTGCAGATCATCAGTTTTCCAATTAGTGTAATAAACCTGATCGCACTCCGCTCCCCATTCGCTGTAATCTGATTGAAATACCAACATAGAATCATCAAATGACCAATACGCTTCTGCATTATTTCCGCCAAAAGTCAGCTGCTTGATATTTTTCAAATACTTCATTTCCTCTGGCGCCAAAAGTAAAGAGTCAGATGCCGAATGTACTTCAGTTTCTATTTCTGTCTGCACATCACTTTTTGGGCTGCAGGCAAAAGTAAGCAACAGCAATGCAACAAGGATTTCTCTCATTTTGGAATAGGATTTTAAGGATTGCTACACAAAGTTACCATATATTATCTTTGACAAAATATGATAAAAAGCATGAAATTTCTACCCACATGTACGTTTGCTGCAGTTGCAGGAGCACTGCTTACCTGGAGTTGTACTACCGCTCCCACTGATGAAAGTTTAAAGGATGGCTTGAAAGAAGATGTTGCCTATCTAGCTGCAGATGATCTTGGAGGTAGAGCTATAGGCACAGATGGCGAGCAAAAAGCTGCCGAATATCTGGCTGCCGAATTCAAAGAAATTGGGCTTGAACCGAAGGGAACTGAGGAGTACTTCCAGCCTTTCACAGTGTCAAAGCCATCAAATCCTCATGAGGAAGCGGTAATTGGTACAGATGGAGAAGGTGTGACGGGCAGAAATGTAATTGGTTTTATTGACAACAAGTCTGAAAATACCATAGTAATCGGAGCACATTTTGACCACTTGGGAATGGGCGGACAGGGTTCACTTCATCGTGGTGATTCTGCCATTCATAATGGTGCTGATGACAATGCCAGCGGAACAGCAGCACTGGTAGCTCTAGCTAGAATCCTGAAGCATGAAGAGCATAAAAGTAACTTCATGTTCATTGCTTTTTCAGGAGAGGAAAATGGTCTTTGGGGCTCAAATTATTTCGTGAAAAACCCAACAATTGATCTAGCGGAAGTCAATTACATGATCAACATGGATATGGTTGGCCGATTGAATGCTGAAAAAACGCTGGCAATTAATGGAGTTGGAACCAGTCCAAGCTTCGTTCCTGCATTGGATTTGGCGAATGCCGACAGCTTGAAATTAGTAACTTCTGAGTCAGGAGTTGGCCCTTCCGATCACACTTCTTTTTATTTACAGGATTTACCAGTCCTTCACTTTTTCACAGGGCAACATGAAGATTACCACAAGCCTTCAGATGATTCGGAATTGATCAATTACGATGGCTTATTACTCGTAGTGAAATACATTGATCGCTTAGTGGATCAATTAGATGCAGAGCCAAAGCTTGCCTTCACCAAAACCAAAGACAGCAATGGGGATTCTCCACGCTTTACAGTATCCTTGGGCGTAGTGCCAGATTATCTTTTTGATGGAAAAGGAATGCGAATCGACGGTGTCTCTGAAGACAAACCTGCGCAGGCAGCTGGATTGATGAAAGGCGATGTAGTTTTACAAATGGGCGACTCTACAATTGTGGATATGATGAGTTACATGCGTGCGCTAAGTGCTTTCCAAAAAGGAGACGAAGTACTTCTAGGCTATGAGCGAGATGGGGAGAAGAAAGAGGTGAAAGTTAGTTTCTAGATTTTGGGCGCAAAATCCGAGACACAAGAAAGCCCTGAAAATAGAAATTTTCAGGGCTTTAATTTTTGAATGTTATTAGTTTAAAGTTTTCATCTTCAAAGAATATAGTAAGACTCGTCTAAATATCGAGACCGAATGCGTGTTTAAAAAATACCCAAGTAGGTATATGATTCCTTTTTTAGACTAAATCTTGCTTCAGCAAATCCCTTTTTTTTTAGTTTGGTACTTTAACGATTTTTGGATTGATAAATATTGAAGCTTCAACATTTTCGGAAAGACATTTCTTTTTAAATTATATCCAGTCCATATTTCCATTATTTTACAAGTCATTTTAAGTATGGGAAAAGAAGAAAAGTTAAGACAACAAGATTCTACGCAAAAATGGGAGTCATTTAAGAATAGCCTAACTATTTCTGAAGAGTTTCCAAATGTGACAAAAATAGTCCTTAAAACTTCTTTGGATTATCCGAATGCTTTTTCTGAGGCAAAAGAAACAAGTCAAAAAGAATATTTTTCAGATTCCAAATTCCATTTTGAAATAGAATGTATCAATCGCGATTGTTTGTATTCAAGCTTGAATTTGAATAATGATTTGAGAAATGCAATCAGAAGTAGGTTAAAGAATGTTCATGGAAAAGTAATTTGTAAAGGTTATAATACCTATGGTTGCTTTGAGAGAAAAAGCGGTCGTTGTGATACAATACTAGAATTTGAAGCTACAATTTTCTACTCCTGATTTTCTTATAGAGATAGAATCAATTTCCTTTTGAAGATTTAGTAACAAATATAAATTCCGAAAATTGATTGTAGGATTTCAAATCCGATATCCTATGAAAGCTATTTCCCGGCTTCGTGTCACGAAGCATTCTAGCCAGCATACTTTTCAGCTTTCAGACTTGTTCCTTCTGAATTTCAATCAATTGGATTTGCCTCCACCCCTTCAAAAGTCATTTTGACTGGCTTGATTGTTCCGTCTTCGTTGAACTCCAATACATCTATTGCAGTCACTCGGTGATCTCTTCCTTCATTTGGAATTGGACGTCGATGATAGACCATATACCAATCATCGCTTCCCGGCTTTTGGATAACTGAATTATGACCAGCACCAGTAGCTACAGTCGTATCATTTTCTAGGATGGTTCCGATTCTGTCCCATGGTCCGTTGATATTATCTGACATTGCATAAGCAACCTTATAGCTGGAATTTGTCCAACCACCTTCTGACCACATGAAGTAGTATTTTCCCTCTCTGATAAATACAAAAGGACCTTCTACATAGCCTTCAGGCGTTATTTCATGAAATAGCTCACCGTCTTCCCAAGGTTCAAATCCTGTGAAGTCAGCATTTAGCTTACCAATATTACAGTGACTCCATCCTCCATACAGCATGTAATAGGTGCCATCAATATCCTTGAATACAAACTGATCGATTGGTTGTGCGTCATTATAGAATTCAGAAAGTAATGGCTTACCAATGTGGTCTTTGAAAGGTCCGCCTGGGGAATCTGCCACAGCAACGCCTAAACCTCCAAAGTGGTTGATGTCATTATTTGGATCCCAACCATCGCGGCTTGGTCGCTGGATATCATTTGCAGAGAAGAAAAGATAATATTTCCCGTCTTTTTCGATTGCTGCTGGAGCCCACATGGCTTGTCTAGCCCATTTGATCGCTGCAGTGTCCAGAATATTTGCATGCTTTTCCCAAGTCACTAAGTCTTTGGAAGAAAATGCATCGAAGTGCAGTTGGTCTGTATAGCCAGCTGAGTAGGTTGGGTAAACCCAATATTCGTCTCCGAATACAATTCCTTCAGGATCGGCATACCAGCCTTCGACAATTGGGTTTCCAGCTCTTTTCGGAGCTTCTGTTTCTTCTTCTGTTTTTGGGGAAGAGCAGGCAAATACCAAGGCAAGTCCTCCTACAAATAATGAGTTACTAACTTTCATAAGTTGGAATTTTCGAATGAAGCAGAAAGTTAAGCAGCTTGATCCAAATGAGAATGCGCTTGGTGTAAAAGGGATAAAATATGAAGGTTTTCTTAATTTGAGCCAAACAATCAATCTAATCGGCTCATAAAATCTAATATTATGAGCCGAATAAGTTGTATATTCGGCTCATGAGTTATAATTGGGAACAGTCGGATTGGCCAACATTCACTTACAAGGAAGGTAAGGCTGGGAAAATACTGCTTGATTTTCTCATGAAATCTGGGCAAATGTCTGGTGTCCTCACTGGTTTGTCAGAAGGAAATCAGACTGAACTACTAATGGAAATGATGGTGGTGGAAGCAATCAAAACTTCAGAGATCGAAGGTGAATTTCTAAGTCGACCAGACGTGATGTATTCTATCAAAAAGAACCTTGGGATACACGAGGAGCAACCCTTACTTGTAAAAGATCAGCGGGCAAAAGGTATTGCCAAGCTGATGATCAAGGTACGTTCGGAATTTGCTCAAGACCTGACTGAAGAAATGCTTTTTGAATGGCATGAGCTGCTCATGGAAGGCAATCGCTATGTACGAGCTGGCCAGTGGCGAGCAGATTCTTCGCCCATGCAGGTGGTTTCGGGAGCTATTGGAAAAGAAATCGTGCATTTCGAAGCACCACCTTCAGTACGAGTTCCTGCTGAAATGACCGCATTTATTTTTTGGTTTAACAAAACCGCTCCAAACAAGGCAGAAACTATAAACAATCCCCTCATACGATGTGCTATTACGCATTTATACTTTGAGTCCATTCACCCATTCGAGGATGGGAATGGGCGAATTGGTCGTGCATTGGCGGAAAAAGCGCTTCATCAAGGATTAGGGCACGCCACATTGATCAGTCTTTCCAGTGTCATAGAAGAGAAAAAGAATGAGTATTACAAGGCATTGAAAAGTGGACAAAGCTCCAATGAAATCTCTGATTGGTTAGATTATTTTTCCGAAACAGTCTTTCATGCACAGCTGAGTGCCGAGCAATTAGTCAATTTCACCCTTCAAAAAGTCAAATTTTTTGATCGCTATAAAAATGAGCTCAATGCCCGTCAAATGAAAGCTATCAATCGAATGCTGGCTGAAGGACCAGCGGGTTTTGAGGGAGGAATGACTGCTAAGAAATACATGGCCATTACAAAAGCTTCTAAAGCGACTGCAACCCGGGATTTACAAACTTTGGTGGAATTAGGCGTCTTTTTGCCGCAAGGTGGGGGAAGAAGTGTGAGTTATGAGTTGGTGCTTTAGGTATTGAAAGATTGGAAAATTTGAAGATTGTAAAATTGAACCCGTTGCTTCATTTATTGAAAGCTGCCATTTTTTCAAATTGACCCTCCCAAAAAGGGGGATTTCTCCTATCTTTGTGCCTGCTTTTGAGGGTGTAGACTCTTGAAAAGCAAAAAAAACAGCCTAAAAATGCTTGCCTCCGTTAAGGGGTGGACATAGGCCAGTTAGAATTGAATTATCACCTACTTGCCCTTAAGAAAGGATACAGTGAAGACATATCAGGAATTTAAACAAGTGGATTATCCCGAAATCGGGGAATCTGTATTGAAGTACTGGAAAGAAAACCAGATTTTCGAGCAATCAGTAGCCAACCGTGACGGTGCGGAGACATTTACTTTTTTCGAGGGCCCGCCTTCGGCAAATGGTACTCCGGGAATTCACCACGTAATGGCGCGAGCGATTAAAGATGTTTTCTGCCGCTATAAAACTCTTCAAGGTTTCCAAGTGAAGCGTAAAGGCGGTTGGGATACGCACGGCTTGCCTGTGGAATTACAGGTAGAGAAGGAATTGGGTATCACTAAGGAAGATATCGGAAAGAAGATTTCCGTAGAAGAATACAACCAAAAGTGCCGTGAGACGGTCATGCGCTTCAAGCATCAGTGGGATGAGATGACTGAGAAAATCGGTTATTGGGTGGATTTGGACGATCCATACATCACCTTTGAGCCAAATTATATCGAGTCAGTTTGGAGCTTGCTGAAGAAGCTTTATGAGAAAGATCTGATCTATAAAGGCTACACTATTCAGCCCTATTCTCCTGCTGCGGGTACTGGTTTGAGTTCGCACGAACTGAATCAGCCAGGTGCCTATAGGGATGTAAAAGACACTTCCATCACTGCTCAGTTCAAACTGAAAAATAAGGAAAATACCTATATCCTTGCTTGGACGACTACCCCTTGGACTTTGCCTGCCAACTCAGCTTTGGCGATCGGGGAGAACTTGGATTATGTGAAAGTGAAGACTTTCAATCCATATACCTACGATGCCTGCACGGTGATTTTGGCGAAAGCTAGAATGAATGCCTACCTGAATCCAAAAGCTGCTGAGCTGAAATTGGAAGATTACAAAGGCGGAGATAAGTTGATCCCTTTTGAGGTAATCGAGGAATTCAAAGGGAAAGACATGCTTGGCTGGGAATATGAGCAACTGTTCCCGATAGCTGGTTTGGCACTTCCTCATCCAGCATTCACAATCGTTTCTGGCGATTATGTGACTACAGAAGATGGTACAGGTATCGTGCATTTGGCAAAGGCATTTGGTGCGGATGACTTTAGAACACTCGTCCAAAATAATGTACCGGGTGTATTCGTGAAAGACGATCGTGGTAATGATCTTCCGATTGTGGATAAGCGCGGGAAGTTCATCACCATCGTTGGTGAATACTTAGCGGAAAAAGTAGCGGAACATGAAATCACTTCCCATAAAGTCTATGGTGCGGATGATTTCTATGTGAAAAACTATACCGAGGATGATGAGAATGCGGCGGACTTTAAGAGCACCGACGTGATCATTTCGATCATCCTGAAAAATGAAAACAAGGCCTTTAAGGTTGAAAAATATGAGCACAGTTATCCACACTGCTGGAGAACTGACAAGCCTGTGCTTTACTATCCTATGGACAGCTGGTTTATCAAAACCACAGCCTATAAAGACAGATTAGTAGAGCTAAACAAGACGATCAACTGGAAGCCTGAGGCAACTGGTACAGGACGTTTCGGGAACTGGCTGGAAAATCTAGTGGATTGGAACCTAAGTCGTTCAAGATTCTGGGGAACTCCACTTCCAATCTGGAGAACAGAAGATGGAACGGAAGAACTTTGCATTGGATCGATTGCAGAATTACAAGCAGCAATTGATGAATCGATCGCAAAAGGCTTTATGGAGAAATCTCCATATGAAGGCAAGGAGCTGGATCTTCACCGACCGTATGTGGATGACGTGATCTTAGTTTCTCCAAAAGGTGAAAAGATGTTCCGTGAGCCAGACTTGATCGATGTTTGGTTTGACTCTGGAGCTATGCCGTATGCGCAGTGGCATTATCCATTTGAAAACGAAGACATTTTCAACGCCAACTATCCGGCAGACTATATCGCGGAAGGAGTGGATCAGACCCGAGGTTGGTTCTTCACACTTCATGCAATTGCAGTGATGTTATTTGATAGCGTAGCTTTCAAAAACGTGATTGCAAACGGACTTGTGCTTGACAAAAACGGCAACAAAATGTCCAAGCGATTGGGCAATGCTGTAGATCCTTTCAAGACTTTAAAAGAATATGGTCCTGATGCTGTGCGTTGGTATATGCTAAGCAATGCCAATCCTTGGGATAACTTGAAATTCAATCTGGATGGAGTAACTGAGGTACAGCGTCGCTTCTTTGGTACACTTCAGAATACCTATAATTTCTTCGCGCTTTATGCGAATTTGGATGCTTTTGTCTATGACAAATCCAAAGCAGTTCCAGTGGCAGAGCGGGCTGAACTAGATCAGTGGATTGTGTCCAAGCTTCAGTCTTTGATCACGGAAGTCGAAGAAGCGATGGATAATTACGATGCCACTAAAGCAACTCGTGCGATCATGAGCTTCACTGTGGATCAGCTTTCCAATTGGTACGTTCGATTGGCGAGAAAAAGATTCTGGAGAGGCGATATGAATGCCGATAAACAGGCTGCTTACGAAACTTTGTATGAGTCTCTTCTAACACTTACACAGTTGATGTCATCTTTTGCGCCATTCTATTCAGATTGGCTATATCAAAATTTGACTGAATCGGGAACTGATGCAAAGGCTTCTGTTCATTTGACTGATTGGGTGGATGCCGATGCTGCATTGATCAATAAGGATCTGGAAGAAAGTATGGAATTGTCTCAAACTATTTCTTCTCTGGTACACTCCCTGAGAAAGAAAGAGAAAATGAAAGTTCGCCAGCCATTGCAGCGCATCTTGATTCCAATTCTGAAGGAAAAGACGAAAGCTCAGATTTTGCATCTAGAGGAGCTCATCAAATCTGAAGTGAATATCAAAGACATAGAATTCATCGATGATGAATCTGGTATCTTGGTAAAAAATGTGAAACCAAATCTTCCGGTTCTTGGTAAGAAATTGGGGCCGAAAATGCGCTTTGTCGTAGCCGAAATAAATAAATGGGGACAAGCCGAAATCGCTAAAATAGAGCGTGAAGGCAAAATCTCTGTTGATGTGGATGGCGAAAGTTTAGAATTGCTTTTGGAAGAAGTCTTGATCACTTCACAGGATATTCCAGGTTGGTCTGTGGCTTCTGATCAAGGAGTAACTGTAGCGCTTGATGTGACTCTTTCTGACGAATTGAGGCAGGAAGGTGTGGCTCGGGATCTTGTAAACCGTATCCAAAACTTACGAAAGGATATGGGGCTTGAAGTTCAGGACAAGGTAAACATCAAGATCGCAGATAATAGTGAATTGGTGAAAAATGCACTAGAGTCTTTCGGGGAATACATCCAAACCGAAGTACAAGCGTTAAACTTGGAGCTTTCTCCTAAGTTGGATGGAGCTACTGTACTTGATATGGATGATTTTGAACTAGCTGTTTTGGTAGAAAAAGCCTGATAGCAAAACGTATAAAATGAATAAATACCTGAAATACTTCGGCATTGCTTTATTGGTAATCCTAATAGATCAAGCGGTGAAAATGTTGGTCCACTTCCAGATGGATTTTGGTTCACCGGGACAGATTCCGATTTTCGGCGACTGGTTCAAGCTGCATTACACCACCAATCCAGGAATGGCATTCGGTATGGAACTAGGTTCTGACTATGGCAAACTACTTTTGACTTCGTTTAGATTAGTTGCGATGTGTGGTATAGGCTATTATCTATATCATATCATTGAGAAAAAACAGCCAAGCTTATATATAGTTTGTATAGCAATGATCTTAGGTGGAGCAATTGGTAATTTGGTCGATTCTGTATTTTATGGAGTGTGGCTAAACAACGCACCTTACAATGCTTCTACTCCATGGTTTCATGGTCAGGTAGTAGATATGTTCTATTTTGACATTTGGGAAGGATATCTACCGGAATGGCTTCCAGTGTGGGGTGGTTCTTATACCGCTCTATGGCCGATTTTCAATGTGGCTGATGCTGCAATATTTGTAGGCGTAGCGATGATTCTGATCTTTCAGGGCAGGTTTTTTCCTGAAAAAACAGAAAGTCCAACCCCGCCAAAAGAAGAAGAGGTAAATCAAATTTCTGAGTAAACATCTAGTCAATTTTAACTAAAATCCTTCAGGATCATTTTTAGTGATTTTGAAGGATTTTTGTGTTTACAGCCAGAAAATTGCCTCAATTCAAGTTTTTGAGCTATATTTTTTGTAATTTTCAACTTGCTTTACCCTTTTTTGAAATACTTAACCCCGACTTGGCTTCTTTTTGCTTAACCCCAATTAAATAGAAGTTTTTGTCCTTCTGACAATAATATGATAGTAGATGCTGATAAGCCTTTTCAGATAGTTTATTCTATTTACAGCCACGAGTCTTTAGGACTCTTGATTGAATCTTTTGTAGTACAGATAGACCCTCAAGGTAGGCTTTCTTTGGCCTATCAAAATATTAGTTCCGCAAATGCCAGTGAGTTCGATTCTGGACTGAACAAAACGGATTATGATTTGATCAAAATCATGGATTCGATGAATCCTGAGGTAGTAGTAAAGCCATTTATTAAACGCGGTAATATCCGGCCTAAGCAATATTTGGAGAAAATTTTTGATCCCAAAACAGAGGATAAAAAAACACAGGACTTAATAGAGGAGGTTATTGAAAAGAAGCGTTCGAAAATAATGCCTTTGCTCATCGGAAAGCGACTTTTCGAAATGGGTAGTGATGGAAATCCTGTGTGGAAGGAAATTACTGTAAATGCTGAGCGCGCAAGTGTATTATTTCATTTTCACAAAAACGAAGAAAATACACACTACTGGCCAACCATTAAATACAAGGGTGAAAAGCTCGATTGGCAATATAAGAATGGCTATTTCATCAGTAACGAACCTGGCTGGCTGGTCGTGAACGGTCAGCTTTTTCATTTCGAAAAGGGGATAGATGGAAAAAAGCTAAAAGCCTTTTTGAACAAGAAGTTTATTGTCATAGATAAAAGAATTGAGCCTAGCTATTACAAAGGATTTATGGCCAATTTGATTTCTCAGTTCGATGTAGAATCCGTGGGATTTGACATCAATATTGAGCGTGGCACTCCTGAAGTTTTTATCAACATTAGTGATCTACCCGGTGGGGGAGGAAAGAATCTCTTTGGGGAAGATGGAGAAAAGTTGGAGGAGGATAAAATAGTTTTTGAGCTTAGATTCAAGTATGGAAATATCGATTTTCCCGTGCAGACTCCAAGCTCTGAAAAACATGGCGCTTCTGTGAGACTAGAAGAAGGCGATGATACCTATACGTTCTATAAGACGATACGAAGTACTCAGAAAGAAAAAGCCTATTTAAAGTTACTCCGTGATCAAGGCCTGGAATTCAAGATGGGCAAGGATGCGTTGCCTAAAACAGAAGCTTTTGAGTGGATCGGTGAAAACGAAGATTTTCTCGATAAAGAGAAAATTAAAATTGTCCAGAAGCCTAATGCTAAAGGAAAGGTATATAACATTGGAAAGGCACAAATATCAATCGAAGTCAATGAAAACATCGATTGGTTTGATGTAAAAGCATTGATCAAATTTGGAATTTACTTGGTGCCATTTGCGAAGCTAAGAAAGCTTTTGCTTCAGGGTAAAGCAGAATTCGAATTGCCAAACGGAGAGATTGCAGTCATTCCTGCCTCTTGGTTTGTGGATTACTCTGAGCTGTTCAACTTTATGGAAGACCGTGGAGATGAAAATTCCATGGTGTTGCGCAAGCATCATTTGGCTCTAGCTAGAGAAATGGAAATCGGGAATCTTGTCCAAGTTACGCTAAGCAGGAAACTTGAGAGACTTAGAGATTTTGAATCCATCGAGGAATATGATTTGCCTAGTGGATTTGATGGAATCCTTCGACCATACCAGCATGCTGGATACAACTGGCTTAGATTCTTAAATGAATTCAAGTTTGGTGGATGCTTGGCTGATGATATGGGTTTGGGTAAAACTGTGCAGACACTTGCATTGCTGGCGCATGAAATGGAATCAAATCCAGGTTTGACCTCTTTGCTGGTAATGCCTACTTCATTGATATATAACTGGGAATTGGAGGCGAGGAAATTTACTCCCGACTTAAAAATTCTGGTTTACTCCGGTACGCAGCGTATAAAAGATCCCTGGAGATTTGGTGATTATGACTTGGTATTGACATCCTATGGTATCACCCGATTGGATATAGAAGTGCTTAAGGATTTCTATTTCAACTACATCATTTTGGATGAGTCACAAGCGATCAAAAACCCGGGAAGTAATATAGCTGGAGCAGTTAATCAACTGAAGAGTAAGCAAAAACTTATTCTTACCGGTACGCCAGTGGAAAATAGCACAATGGACCTTTGGTCACAGATGAATTTCATTAATCCAGGATTGCTTGGTAACCAGAATTCCTTTAAAATACAGTTTTTACAACCCATAGAAAAGCAAGGAGATCTGGATAAATCGGCAAAGCTTCATGCGATGATCAAGCCTTTTATTCTAAGAAGACTGAAATCACAAGTAGCAACCGACTTACCGGAGAAAATCACCAACGTGAAATACTCAGATATGACTTCTGCTCAGGAGGAGGTTTATGAAGAGGTGAAAAGCTATTATCGTGAAAAGATTATTTCGGACATTCAGAGTACGGGTAGAAATAATCAGCAGTTCACTTTACTCCGTGGCTTGACCCAACTTCGTCAGATCGCCAATCACCCAAAATTGGTTAGAGATGATTACGAAGGAGAATCTGGAAAACTGGAAGATGTGACATATATGCTGCAGTCTACCATTTCCGAAGGGCACAAAGTGCTAGTTTTCAGTCAGTTTGTGAGACATTTGGCGATTGTAAAAGAATACTTGGAGGAACAGGGAATTCCTTACGCTTATCTGGACGGTACAACGAAAGATCGCCAGGCGCAAGTAGAGAAATTCCAGGAAAACGAAGACATCAAAGTATTCCTGATTTCCCTAAAAGCCGGTGGAGTCGGTTTAAACCTAACGAAAGCAGAATATGTATTCTTACTGGACCCTTGGTGGAACCCTGCTGTGGAAGCACAGGCTATTGACAGAGCGCATAGAATCGGGCAGGAAAATAAAGTCATTATTTATAAATTCATCACTCGTGGATCGGTCGAGGAGAAAATTATGGCGCTTCAGGATCGCAAGCTAGCACTTGCAGGTGAGCTTATTAATACAGAAGAAAGCTTTATGAAAAGTCTTGGACAGGAAGATATTGAAGCATTACTAAATTAAAAACCATGATTTTTCAAAAAAGGGCAGAACCACAAATTCTGTCCTTTTTTTATTGGATTGATAGTCAAATATATAGGTTAGTATCACATTTAATTAACCATAAATTCTCATTGAAACTTTGCCATTAGCCCAAATATTTTTCTAAATTAAATCACCTAGTACCACTACAATACCTGCGCATGCCTAGAGCCAAATCCGATAAAGATCGGAAAATCTTTGTGCTGGATACTTCTGTAATCCTATACGCACACAACTCCATTATGAACTTTGCCGAGCACGATGTGGTCATCCCGATTACAGTGCTGGAGGAACTTGATCAATTCAAGAAAGGCAATGATACCAAGAATTTTGAAGCCCGTGAATTCATCCGACTACTGGATAAACTCTCTCAGGATCATATGATTCACAACTGGACTCCTTTGAACGGGAAGACCAAGGGGAATTTTAGGGTACTGATGAACCCGGAGAATCAGGTCAATGCCAATGAAATTTTTGGTGAGGAAAAGAATGATCACAAAATTCTAAACTGCGCGCTGTATCTAAAACAGCATGATAAGGGCAGAAAAGTTATCTTGGTCAGCAAGGATATAAATCTCCGGCTAAAAGCCAAATCCATTGATTTATTGGCAGAAGACTACGAGACTGGTAAGATTAAGAATATAACCGAACTGGAAAATACCGGTAAATATATTCTTGATAATATGGATCCTGAACATATCAATAAGCTATATGAGCAGGGGTATATAGAAGCCAAGACTGTTTTAGGAACCCGAAAAAGGAAGTCCAATGCTTACTATATTCTTAAAAGTGACAAGAATTCTGTGCTTGCATATTATAATTCAGAAGAAAGCATTCTTGAGCGTGTAGATAAGAAGCTGGCTTACAATATCAAGCCGAAGAATGCGGAGCAGACTTTCGCTCTCCACGCCATCACCAATCCAAATATCCGTTTGGTCTCCATACAAGGAGTAGCTGGAACTGGTAAAACCCTACTTGCCCTTGCTGGAGCTTTAGAGCAGAGAAGAGAATATAAGCAGATCTTTTTGGCGAGACCTATCGTGCCATTGAGCAATAAGGATATCGGATACTTACCTGGAGACATCAAGTCCAAGTTGAATCCGTACATGGAGCCTCTTTGGGACAATCTTAAATTCATCCAAAACCAATACAAGGAAACTGATAAGGAATTTCAGAAGATCACCGAGTTGGTGAATCAGGAGAAGTTAGTGATTCAGCCACTCGCATATATACGTGGTCGCTCGCTTTCGAATATCTTCTTTATCGTAGATGAAGCGCAGAACTTGACCCCACATGAGATCAAGACGATTATTTCCAGAGCTGGTGAAAACACTAAGATTATCTTCACAGGAGATGTTTTTCAGATCGATACACCTTATTTGGATTCACAATCAAATGGCTTGTCATATTTGATAGATCGGGTGAAAGATCATCCGCTCTATGCTCATATCAAACTAGAGAAAGGTGAGCGCTCGGAGTTGGCTAATTTGGCAAATGAACTTCTATAGCCACCTCATCAATTCATATTAAGCTATCCTAAATAGGATAGCTTTTTTTGACCCTATCAATAAATTTGTCCGTAGCTGACAGTTTGATGTACGAAACCGTACATTCATTTTTGGCAAATCATCTCCTAATGCCATTAAATCCTATTTTTCAACTTTGGGTCGCTTTTTGGATAATAGCAGGTATAGAAATTAAACCAACTTATTACTGCCATGATTACTTCATTATTTTCCCAAAAAAACATTTGTGCTGCACTGGGCTTCGTAATGGCAATTACCATTGTTTGGAAAGCAACAGTTGAAACAAAACTAGCAAATCATACTGCCCTTATTGAATATACTGAACCAGCTTATAATAAAGGCGAACACACAAATTTGAAAGCGGATGTAGCTTTTGAACAAAGACAATTAAAGCCCAGAGTAACGGTCTTTTAACAAACTAATGGGGAGAGATCCTCTAAGACAACCTCGTAAGGGTTAATTTGGTTGATTGTTTGGTTAAACTAAAGAGGCGGGTGCTAACCCGCCTTTTTGTTTTAGCTCTCTGTGATTGTACTGAGCTTAGCTAGGAAGCTATTGTAATATTGGCGGCCGACCTGAACTACTGCGCCAGAAAGAAGCGTGATTTCTTTTGTATTGAAACTTTCAATTTGTCCCAGATGAACAATGAAAGATTTTTGGACCCGTAAGAAGTATTGCGAAGGAAGAATTTCTTCAATTTCCTTCATGGATTTCCGGATATTATAGTCTCTATTCTTAGTGAATATTGTTACCATATTCCCATTAGCTTCTACATAATATATATTATCATAAGAAACTCGCTCAAAAGCATTGTCCGCTTTAATAAATACTGCATCTGTTACTAAATAAGGACTGTCATTAATAGTACTTACAGCAGCTACTTCACTAACAGGTTTAGTACGTTTATTATAAAGAACAATCTCTACAATAGCATGAATATCATTCGTATTGAATGGCTTAACAATAAAACCGGCAGGATTTATACGCTTTGCCCTCTCGATAATAGTAGGATCACTGTAGGAAGTGACGTAAACCAATGGTGCATCCACCATTTGCTTGACGATCTCTCCTAGCTCTATCCCATCTTTATCTCCTTTAAGTTTGATATCCATGAATATCAAATCCGGCCGATATTTCTTAATGATTTTAATACACTGATTAGCAGAATTTGCGATGTCTGTGTTTACATATCCTAGGAGTTCCAGTATTTCCTGAATATTTTCTGCGATGCTGATATCGTCTTCGACGATTAAAATCCGCTCTTCTTTCATAAGATTTTGGCAGATGATGCGTTTTGATGTGAAAAGTATTTTTTTATGCTATATAAAGCAATTTCTCACTATTTACACAAAATATCAGTCAATTCAAATGCTTTTAATTGGATATAAAACTATTATAAGCTCATCATTTCCTTAAATCTCGCAGCTTGCCTCCTACTTACCTCTATTCTATCGCCTCCTCTTAGCGTTACTACAAGTCCTCCATTAAACCATGGTTCTATGCCCTCTACCCATCCTAAATTGATGATATGTTTCCGGCTAGCGCGAAAAAATGATTTTTCATCTAGACGCTCATCTAGAGCATTTAAAGACTTGTGAATCATTGGCTTGAAGTTGTCAAAGTACACTTTTATATAATTGCCATCTGATTCAAACAAGCGAACATTGGAAAGCCTGACAAACCAGCATCTATCCCCATCTTTAACGAACACCTGATCTTCCAAAGTAAGTTTTTTCTGGCTATGGGAAGACGAGGTATCTTCACTTTTGTTATAACCATCAATTTTACCTTGAAGCTTAATAATTGCTTCTTCGAGACGTTTTGGCTCAATTGGTTTCAGCAGGTAATCCAACGCATTTACCTGAAATGCTTTCAAAGCATATTCATCGTAAGCGGTGGTAAATATCACATGAGGGACATTGTCCAATTCTTCCAAAAGCTCAAAACCGGTTTTCTCTGGCATTTGAATATCCAGAAAAATTACATCGGGATTAAGTTGGTCGATTTTATCTTTGGCATCATCTACGTTTACCGCCTCGCCTACTACTTCTACACTTTCTAGTTGATTTAAAAGGGTGATTAGCTCTTTCCTTGCCAATCTTTCATCATCAATTACAATAGCTCGCATTTTTGTTGAGTTTGTTATTCGAATGTAACTTTTTGTTTCGGGATTTTTATTTCAGTGATGACGTATTCAATTCCAGAGTTGAAAATACGGAAGCTGGCCTTATCCCCATATATCAACTTAAGTCTCTGTACGGTATTACTCAGCCCGTGACCTTGCTCGTCATCAGATTTTAATGATGGCTGATGAGTCAGTTGACCGCTATTTTTGACCTGAATATACAAATCATCGCGCAAACCTTCCCTACACTTGATTTCAATCGTGCCGCCTTTTACTAAATTAGAAACGCCATGTTTAATTCCGTTTTCCACAATAGTCTGCAGCATCATGGGAGGAATTTTATAGCTGTAGGATTCGTCCTCAATGTGGTACACTACATTCAGCCTTTCCTCAAAACGGATGGATTCCAGTTCTAAATAGTCTTTAACGGTGTTTAGCTCATCACCAAATTCAATAGTCTGCTTCTTATCCATCATCAGGGAGAAACGAAGCATATTGGAAATTCTAGTGATGGCTGTTTTTGCTTTAATTGGATCTTCATCTACTAATGCCCTCACGCTATTAAGTGCATTAAATATAAAATGTGGATTTAATTGACTCTTCAGATGATTAAGTCTTATCTCATTGATTTTAGCTTCGTACTTGAGTGTGGTATTGTAATTATCCAAAAAGTGGACTAAAAAATAAATGACAAACCACAAGGAAAATATAAGGAATGCCAAAAATATGTTCGACAAAATTACCAAAACCTTAAAATCCTCTTCTGGATTTAGTATTCCAAAAGCTATATTAATAAGAATTTGGGCAACGAAATTGGCGAGGGAAAGAGCTATTATGGCCAGAAAAGACTGGAATAAAAGCTGAGGAATACTAAGTTTAAACCAGTTATATGTTTTGACTATATGGCGTAAAAAATGGGAAGATATTAGGTTCGTCGCAGCTAACACAATAAAGGCCCAAATCTGAACGGAAGCGATTTCCCCTGTGAGTGAAGCTAATGCAATCGTAACTAAGGCAAAACCTCCCCATCCAATTATCTGCAAAAACCAATAAAGCCTTATTCTATTCATAATCGCCCAAAGATAAATAACGCAGATTTCCCCTCTTTTTTAATTTGATAAAAGGAGTATACCCTTGATATTTCCCCTTGTTAGCTATTTAATTCCATCTTAAGGAATTTACCGGTATAACTTCCCGAAGTAGCAGCCACCTTTTCCGGAGTTCCCTGTACCACGATTGTTCCGCCATTATTGCCTCCTTCAGGTCCTAAATCAACAATGTAATCCGCCATTTTAATCACATCCATATTATGCTCGATGATCAATACTGTATTGCCCTTCGACACAAGACCATTTACTACTAGCATTAGCAATTCAATATCCTGGAAATGGAGTCCAGTAGTAGGTTCATCTAGGATATAGAACGTTTTTCCAGTATCCTTTTTGGATAGTTCTGTTGCTAATTTCACCCGCTGTGCTTCCCCTCCTGACAGAGTAGTAGCATGTTGGCCAAGAGTGATGTATCCTAATCCAACATCGTTTAGGGTTTTTATTTTTCTCAGGATTTTAGGGAGTTTATCGAAGAATTCCACCGCTTGCTCCACAGTCATGTCGAGGACATCAGATATGGATTTTCCTTTATAGCGGATCTCCAGCGTTTCACGATTGTAACGCTTGCCTTTGCAGGTTTCACAGGGTACATGCACATCCGGAAGAAAGTCCATCTCGATGAGTTTCATCCCTGCACCTTCACAGTCTTCACATCTTCCGCCTTTTACGTTGAAAGAAAAACGACCAGGCTTGTATCCCCTTATTTTGGCCTCGGGAAGTTCGGTGAAAAGTGTCCTTATATCAGAAAAGACTCCAGTATATGTAGCCGGATTGGATCGTGGAGTTCTTCCTATAGGAGATTGGTCCACCTCTATCACTTTATCCAAATGCTCCAATCCAACCACGCTTTTATAAGGCATTGGAGCTTTCTTGGAATGATAAATATGCTGGTTCAAGATAGGATACAAGGTCTCATGGATCAGCGTACTTTTCCCACTTCCGGAAACTCCAGTGATACAGATCAATGATCCCAAAGGAAGTTTTAGGTTCAAATTCTTAAGGTTGTTTCCGCTTGCTCCTATTATAACAAGTTCCAATCCCCTCCCATCTCTTCTTTCTTTAGGTATTGGTAATCCAATCTTGCCCGATAGATAGTTAGATGTAATTCCATCTGTCTTTAAAATTTGCTCAGGAGTTCCGTTAGCAACGATCTGTCCCCCATGCCGCCCGGCTCCTGGCCCCATATCCAATAGATAATCAGAAGCCAGCATCATATCTTTATCATGCTCCACTACTAATACTGAATTGCCTAAATCCCTTAAACTTTGAAGCGCATGGATCAACTTTTCATTATCCCGCTGATGAAGACCAATACTTGGCTCATCTAAGATATAAAGCACGCCTACAAGCTGAGTCCCAATCTGTGTGGCCAGACGTATCCGCTGTGCTTCACCTCCTGACAACGTTCTCAGGGGTCTATTGAGTGATAGATAGTCAAGCCCAATATCAAGTAGAAATCCTATTCTCTTTCTGATTTCTTTTAAGACTTCTGCTGCAATGATATTTTGCTTATCAGAGAGTCTGTCCTCCAGACCAACAAACCAATCTCCAAGTGAGCGAATGTCCATCATGGCCAATTGCCCGATGTGCGTCTCATCAATCTTGATATGAAGAGCTTCCTTCTTCAATCTATAGCCTTCACAATCAGGACAAATCTGAGTTATGGTAAATTCACTTACCCAATCCTGAATTTTATCAGAACTTCCTTCCTGATATTTTTTCAGAAAATTAATAATCCCTTCAAAAGTGGTGTGCCACTTGGTGCCTGGATGTTTAACTGAATCAACAGCCACTTCAATTTTATCACCGCTCAGGAGAATCTCCACTACATGTTCAGGCAAATCCTTGATAGGTGTACTCATGCTGCACTTATAGTGCTTGAGGATAGCTTCAATCTTTTTAAAGATCCAGATATCTCTATACTCACCCAACGGCGCTATTCCACCTCTGGTGATACTTAAATTAGCGTCGGGGATAATACTCTCACGGGTAATTTCCTCAGTTATTCCCAGACCATTACAAGTAGGACAAGCACCATATGGACTATTGAATGAAAAAGTATTTGGTGCGGGTTCATCGTAAGAAAGTCCAGTTTCGGGATCCATCAAATACTTGGAGAAATGATGGATCTCACCTGCTTCATCACGAATCATGATTACACCTTTACCATGCTGCAGAGCAGATTTAAGTGATTGGGTAATACGAAAGCGATCAGATTCTTCTGCAATTATCCGGTCAATTACAATTTCAATATCATGAATTTTGTATCGGTCTACCTGCATTTTGGGCACCATGTCCATTACCACTCCATCTACCCGCACTTTAGAAAAACCCATTTTCCGGATTTGTTCAAAAAGCTCTCTGTAATGACCCTTTCTACCTTTTACTACAGGTGCAAGGATATAAAGTTTTTGATTCAAAAAGTTTTCAAACAGTAAGTCAATGATCTGATCTTCTGTTTGGCGTACCATCTTTTTGCCTGAGAGATAAGAATAAGCTTCACCAGCTCTGGCATAAAGCAATCTCATGAAATCATAAATTTCAGTAACTGTACCTACAGTAGAGCGGGGATTTTTTGAGGTAGTTTTTTGCTCAATCGCAATCACAGGGGATAAGCCATTGATTTTGTCTACATCAGGACGCTCCATGCCACCAAGAAAGGATCTGGCATAAGCTGAAAAAGATTCCATGTAGCGACGCTGGCCTTCGGCATAAATGGTATCAAAAGCCAAAGAGCTTTTTCCGCTACCACTTAGACCAGTGATTACCACTAGCTTATTTCGCGGAATCTTTAAATCCAGATTTTTTAAATTGTGCTCACGGGCACCATATATTTCGATATATTCTTCCTGAGCAGAAGTTGATTGACTCATAAATAGCGGGCAAAATAGAATCGGCGAAGGTACGAAATTTACAGGGCAAGCAGAAGCCGAACTCCAAGATACTAACCCTAATGTCCTGTACTTGGTTTGAAATGGTCAGTATAATTAATCAAATTCTCTCATAGGTAGTTCAGGGATTGGCTATTCAAAGGACTGCGAAATGGAATGGCTTGGATTAGAGAACCATACTTGTCCAGCGCCATTATTAAAAACACAACCTTCATGACGAACTCTAGGTTCTCAATTTCATATGTTTTTGTAGATGCAAAAGTGTCAACCAAAATAAGTCATAAATGCAAAAGATTGAAGTTATTTTGGAAGTACAATTTGGTAAGTCTTGCTTCGCTTTACGTTTAGATCTTTATCTCGAAGCCAAGGATTAAAAAGTTTCAAATCCTTGTAAGTGCTTCCTTGCTGTCTTGCCCACCTGGCCAAATCTTTTACATCTGAGTTCACTGTGACAGTTCTTAATTCCGGATTGCGGTAATAATCAGATTCTCTCAAATGAAAGCCGAATGCTTTGGGATTTTCAAAAATAACTTTAAACGCCAAGATCCTAAAAAGATACCTGCTGGTCTCATCGTTTAGGTAAAGATCGTAGTAGTTTTTAGAAAATTGATCGCTCTGTCTTCTTGCAAAGCCAGACTGACCGATATTATAACTGGCTGCCACTGCTGTCCAGTCTCCAAATTTCCTATGTGCTTTTTTTAGGTAATCGGTTGCGGCGACAGTAGCTTTCCCCAGATTATACCGTTCATCCACATCTTTTGAAATTTCCAATCCATACTCTTTACCAGTACTCTCCAGAATTTGCCAAAATCCCTTGGCCCCAGCCGGAGATGCTACATTCATCAGGCCTGATTCTGCCATTGCTAAATATTTGAAGTCCTCCGGAACATTTTCAGCTTTTAAAATTTCCTCTATTTCAGGCAGAAATTTGGTAGATCTTTTCATCAGCAGTATCATATTCGACTGCCAATAAGCATTTACATAAATTTCACGCTCCAGCCGTTCCTTTACGTCCGGAATTTCCAAAGGCACTTTCTCTCCTGCAAAAGTCAATTCTGATGGCAAATCAAAAAGCCTGATTGTATCCCGTGAAGGAATGGGCATGGTTTGAAGCATCTGAACATTCGCTTCAGGGCTCACTGTAATCGTATTTGGAGTTTTCCAAATAGCATATCCAGCCATTCCTATCCCGATGAAAATTAAAATGTAAAGGATGGTAAGCTGATTTTTTTGCATTATCTAGTTTGTTATGAAATGAGATCCGGGCTATGTATACCTGATTAAAATTTTAAAATTTAAACCACGGATAATTATCATTTATAAAATCCAATGCTCTTGGAAGACCTTCTTCAAGAATATTGTCTTGAGCGGGCTCTATGGAAGGATTGGAAGGATATTTTTTCCCGTCAAATTTTATCACCCGATTCTTTCCGCCACTGTAAATAATAAGATCATTCCAGTCATTTGACTTCGTGGAATCGATAATCACAGGATAGTCAGCTACAGAGAATGCCGTTATCAAATTTCCATCCTGATCCAAAACAAATTGGGTACATCCCCCGGATCCACAAAAATAAGGACCTACTAAACCGACAAGAATTTCATTGTTTCCGTCATCGTTGAGATCATACTCATACTGGACGAATTTGCGCTCGGTTTCTTCCAATAATCCCTTTTCAATATCCTCCTCGAATTGCTTCTGGAGAAATATCTTTACCTTCTCGGCATTCTCCAGCGAAACTGAAGCTGTATTGTATTCACCAACGGGAATATCATCTGTAGGATCAGGATCTGTCATTTCCACAGAAGCTTCCACTGCTTTCGATGAGGTGTCCTGAAGTGTAGTTTCTGCCGAGTTGGTATCCGAGCTTTCTTTAGTAGTGCAGGATATCGATAGAAAAATAAGGCAGAGGGCAAAATAAAAGATGGATGTCTTCATGGTTCCAATAAATTAAAGTCTCTATCAATTTTTATTTTATTCTTCCATTATCCAAGCAGCTAACTTAGAAATTTGGGCTGAGCAAGTACTTATTATAGAAGTCGTCAATGACCTTTACGGCCTCAGTTGCGTCTTCTACCACCGAGAATAGCTCCAAGTCAACTTCATTGATATAATGATGAGTTAGAAGCGTCTGCTTGATCCAATCCACAAGTCCAGACCAGTAACTTTTACCGACAAGTACAATTGGGAATTTCCCGATTTTGTTGGTCTGAATCAGTGTCAATGCTTCAAAAAATTCATCCATCGTACCGAATCCTCCAGGAAGAACAACAAATCCCTGAGAGTATTTGATAAACATCACTTTACGTACAAAGAAGTAATCAAAGGTCATCAATTTGTCCCGGTCAATATAAATATTGTCAAACTGCTCAAATGGTAATACGATATTCAAACCAACCGATTTACCCCCTTCAGAATGTGCTCCTTTGTTTCCAGCTTCCATAATGCCTGGACCTCCTCCTGTGATTACTCCATAGCCATGACGAACGAGTTTGGCAGCAATATCTTCCGCCATTTTATAATGCTGATGGTCTCTTGGCGTGCGTGCAGATCCAAATATTGAAACACATGGACCTATTTTGGCCAGTTTTTCAAATCCTTCAACGAATTCTGACATGACCTTAAAAATCACCCAAGAATCAGCACTTTTTATTTCACTCCAATCTCTTTCTTTGAAAGCAAGGCGGATTTTCTCTTCTGCATTTTGATTTTCTAGATTGCTCATACCCTTCTTTTTAATTAAAGAAAACGATCTCTTTCTTATTATGGGCGGTTAATCATTGACGATTTACTCAGCTGTATCCTAATCCGCTGACTTTCAATATAAAAAAATAATAGCCTAAAGGAATCAATCGCTCTAGACTAGTGTAGTTTTGCGCTCTGTTTATATAAAGAGATGAATCTCATCGAAAAATCTCAGGCTACGCTGGACGTGTTTGGTGAGCTTGAGTCAGAAACAAAGCAATTTGTATCTGAGAGCGGGTTAAGCTGTGTATCTGGATGTGGCCTTTGCTGTGCAAATCCGAAAGTACCTGCTTCCCCATTGGAGTTTTTGCCATTAGCATTCGACCTGTATGAAAGAGGTCTGGCTGAGTCTACTTTAGCTTCGCTGGAAGACAATGAGGAGCGTGTAAGTTGTATCATGTATCGATCTCAGTCTGACGACGGAAAAAAGGGATTTTGTGGTAATCATACTAAAAGAGGTATGATCTGTAGGTTGTTTGCCGCCTCTGCGCGCAGAACCAAATATGGCAAAAAAGACCTCATAATCTGCAAAGTCTTAAAAGAGGAGAAAACTTCAGCTTTCATACAGACGAGTGAAAGAATCAACGAAGATATGCACATTCCCCTCGCTACAGCATTCTATTCCCGTCTTGATGAAATAGATGAGTCACTTAATCAGCAGATGACAATTAATGAGGCGATCGCTTTTGCTTTGGAACTAGTTTTGAGATACAAGTTTTACCAGGATCAAGAGGTTGATGTACTTGCTTAATTTTTTTGCTCCTGTCAATTGAAGTATATTGTATCATATTTCAAGAGTAACCTCTCACAAATTTTTGATTATGCTAAGAATCGGAGAAATAGTACAAACCGTAAAAGGAATAGTAGAGACCAAGATAGACATGGTAAAACTTGATATACAAGATCAAGTTGCGGGTGTGTTAACCAGGATGCTATTCCTGATTATGATGGGTGGAAGTCTCCTTTTGGTTTTATTGTTTTTAAGTCTTTCTCTGGCATTTTTTCTTAGTCAGTATTTTGAATCTCCCCATATGGGCTTCCTTATAGTTGGACTACTTTACCTAGTGATTCTTCTAGTATTATATTTATTAAGAGATCATGATCCAACCGATGAAAAAGTTCAGCGAGGTTTGAAAGGATTTATTTTCAGAGCAAGAATTTTCAAAAAACGTTAAGAGAATGGGGAAAGATTTGAAGAAAAAAGAAGAGGAGCTAGAGCAAGCTCTTGCCAGACAGCTTGAGCTCTTCAAAGCGGAATCGGGAGACTGGATAAAAATCGGTGGAGTAGTTGTTGTCAGTGGATTGATAGCTTTTGCAATCATGAAATCCCGTAGTAAGAAAAAAGACCGCACAACACAGACAGCAATGGCAGTTTTGGAAAGAGAGGGACTTCTTACAAAAGAGATTGAAAAAAAACTCTCGGAAAATTCTAAGTCAACGTTTTGGCCAAGTATAGGGCAGCGCCTCTTCATTTTAGGACTTGCCTATGCTAAGGAAAAATTCCTGCCTAATCTTTTTGCTACCCATACTGAAGATGCCAAAGTCGAAGAAGAGAGTAAGTAAAATCCTTAAAAATCTGTTCAAGACGGGGAGAAAAGGACTTGCTTGGCTGGTAGACCCCGAGAAGTTAGAAGATTCTGCTTCTTTCGAGCAGGAGTTTGCTTGGGTGAAAGATTCAGATCTAGACTTAATATTTGTAGGAGGAAGTCACCTGAGTAGAGATAATTTTAGAGAGGTCGTTCTTTCACTCCAGAGGCTTTCCGGAAATATTCCTGTGGTCATTTTTCCAGGGTCACAGATGCAGCTAGCCGAAGAGGCAGATGCGATTTTATTCCTCTCATTGATCTCCGGTAGAAATCCAGAGTATCTCATAGGTCATCAGGTACTTGCAGCTCCGATCATAAAAGAATTGCAATTGGAAGCTCTTCCTACTGCCTACATGCTAGTGAATGAAAGCGAGATCACCAGCGTGCAATATGTCAGTCAAACCTTACCATTACCCAATTCTAAACCTAATCTTGCTCAGGCGACAGCATTGGCAGGACTATATTTGGGAATGAAATATTTTTATCTTGATGCAGGTAGTGGAGCAAAAATATCAGTGTCCAGCGAAGTAATAAAATCTGTAAAATCTGTGATCAATAATCCTCTCATCGTGGGTGGAGGGTTAGATTCCTTGGCAAAAGTAAAGACTGCTTATGATAATGGCGCAGACCTTCTAGTAATCGGTAATGCGATCGAAAAAGACCCCGGTTTTTTGGCCGAGGTCTTAAACTATAAGATGCTTTTAAATGTCTCTTTAAACATTAATTAAGGATTCTCTTCTTCTCATTTTACCTGCCGGCACACCATACATCATTTTGAATCTACGGCAAAAATACGCCGTATCTTTATAACCGATTTCTTTCCCAATATCCCGAATTGACTTTTTGGTGGTTCTTAATAATTCAACCGCTGCTTCCATTCGTTGGTATTCTATATAATCCTGAGGATTTATACCCGTCAGCATTTTAAAGTATTGTCCTACATAATCTTCGGATACATTAGCAACCTTGGCAAGGATCTTATTAGAAAGATCTCCACCTAGATTTGCTTTGATATAATTGAATAAATCAATGAGACGAGGATCTTTGAAATAGGTGGCATTTGTAGAAAGTTCTTCCAAGAACAGTCTATTTTTTAGAATATGTCGCAGTAGCTCGATGACTAGGAGTTCCGAGTGAGATTTTAAAGCTCTTTCCTTCCCAACATTACTCACTTCCACTTCCCTCATAAGATCTTCCATGATAGTTGCTAAACGATCATTAAATCTGATGATAAAAGGAGGTATATCCAGTGAATTAAAAAAGTTGACTACATCAAAGACTTTGGATTCAAAACCCACTATAGAAATGCAGTCATCTTCTGTACTCTTAATATCTCTGAAACTCAAACTTTGGAGATATTTCTTTTTATTTTCTTGAAAATGTTCTTTTGTTATTTCACTTTTCTTTGGGCTACTTCCTAGAGTCAATTTCGTCTTTTGCTCAGCTGGAAGGAAAAGAACCTCTCCTTCATTTAATAACTCTTGGTCTTCACCAAACTTGAGAGTACCATGGTGGAGTAAAATCAGTGTATTATCCGATTCCGTATAATCAAGTACAGATATAGGCTTTTCTACCCGGAAATTATTTCCTCTGATAAACCTAACATTGACTGATTCGATAACCTTGTTGTAATATTCCATGAATAAGTATTAAAAAAACAGAACCACAAAAATATAATTTTTTTAATGAATATTCATAGATTTTCTATAGATGGTGTTAAAAAAACAAAAAAGGGTACAGTTTTATTAAACTATACCCCTTTATGAACAAAATAGTTTTTACCGGAGAATTCCCCTAGATATAACTATTTTCTGAATCTCTGAAGTACCCTCATATATCTGGGTAATTTTAGCATCTCTCATCAGGCGCTCCACGTGATATTCCCGCACATAACCATAACCTCCGTGAATTTGCACAGCATCAATTGCCACATCCATAGCGACTTGTGAGGCATATAATTTTGCCATGGCGGAAGCATGAGAGTAATCTTCACCTTGATCTTTCAACCATGCAGCTTTATAAACTAAAAGTCTAGCTGCTTCGATATTCGTAGCCATATCCGCAAGTTTGAATTGGATGGCTTGGTGTTCACTAATTGGTTTTCCAAAAGTCTTACGCTCTTTGGAGTAGGCCAAAGCAAACTCATAAGCTCCAGCTGCAATGCCAAGTGCCTGTGCAGCAATACCAATTCTGCCACCATTTAAGGTTTCCATAGCATATTTAAAACCAAATCCTTCATCACCGATTCGATTCGCAATTGGCACTTTCACATCAGTAAACATCAATGAAGTGGTGTCTGAGGCTCGGATCCCAAGTTTATCCTCTTTATGACCGGGAGTAAAACCCTCCCAGCCTTTTTCGACAATAAATACTGAAATTCCCTTGTGCCCTTTACTGTGATCTGTTTGGGCAAAAACTAAGTACGTATCAGCTTGTGAGCCATTAGTAATCCAGTTTTTTGTGCCGTTTAAAACGTAATGATCACCATCAAGGTATGCTTCGGTTTTTTGCGAGGTGGCATCAGAACCTGCTTCTGGCTCGGAAAGAGCGAATGCTCCTAACTTTTGCCCAGAAGCTAATGGTTTTAAGTATTTCTGTTTCTGGGTTTCGGACGCATACTTTTCCATTCCCCAGCAAACCAAAGAGTTATTTACAGACATAATCACGGATGCAGAAGCATCGATCTTGGACAGTTCTTCCATCGCAATGACGTAAGAAACTGTATCCATTCCTCCTCCATTATAGTTAGGATCGACCATCATTCCCATGAAGCCTAGCTCTCCCATTTTTTTAATTTCCTCCGCGGGAAATCTGCACTCAATATCCCGATCTATTACTCCTGGCAGCAGCTCGTTTTTAGCAAAATCTCTCGCAGCTTCTTGTACTGCCCGTTGCTCCTCTGTTAGTTCAAAATACATTTTTATCTCTTTTGGGTTTAGCTATCTGATTGGAATATATGGTAAAAAAAAAAGAGGGACAACGTTTGCCCCTCTTCCAAAATTTTATTTGATCTGTATCAATCTCTACCTCCAAAGAAGACCATAATATAATAAGCTAAGGTGGTCAATGCAGCCAAAGCAGCTACTACGTAAGTCATAGCGGCCCACTTAAGTGCATCTTTTGACATTGCGTATTCATCTGGAGTTACAATGTTTCTTGTCTTAACCCAAGCTAAAGCTCTGTTACTAGCATCGAATTCTACAGGAAGGGTCACTAGAGAAAAAAGCGTAATAATACCGTAAGCACCTACAACTATAAATCCAATGATTTCATTTGGCAAATTAATAAGAAAACCTCCCAGGAGAGATGCGATCAAGACGATATTAAGGATTTTCCCAGCGCTGTTTTGAAGAGGAACCAATGTGGATCTTAAACTCAACCATGTATAAGATGTGGCATGTTGTACTGCATGACCACACTCGTGAGACGCGACCGCAGCAGCAGCAGCATTTCTGCCATAATAAACATCTGGACTTAAGTTGACAGTTTTATTTGCTGGATTATAATGGTCGGAAAGCTGTCCTTCCACTGATAAAACCTGTACATCAGTAATGTTATTGTCTGCCAGCATCAACTTGGCAATCTCTGCCCCAGACAAATTTGCCTGCAACGGGGTCTGAGAGTATTGCTTGAATTTGCTTTTCAGCTTATTGCTGACCACAAATCCCGCAATTGCGAATACGATAATGATTATAAGGAACATAATTTATTTGGTTTGCAGGGTTGAATACGTTTTAAGAAATCTTAGGTTCGGAATGAGAAGGTAATTTCATCATTATTAACCAACTCACAAGGCCGGCCACTAATACAAGGATAACTTGAGTCCCGTGAATGATGGCTGCGAAGATCTTTCCATCTACCTCCGATATTCCGAGCTGTATCAAAATGAAGGCCACGAGTGCATGAAAGGTTCCAATACCCCCCTGAACTGGCGCTACCATGCCAATACTGCCCATTACCATGACTAAGAGCACTTCTCCAGAAGACAAATTGGCAGTACTCGGTATACCAAAAGCAATGGTATACATAGTGAGAAAATAAATTACCCAGAGCAATATTGAGCTGATCCAAAATCCTGCTGGATTAGCCAGAGTCCCAATTTGTTTGAGTCCGGATAGAATTTCCCTAAAAAAGTGTTGGAGTTTATTGATTAGTCCATGGTCGCGAAATCTCTTGAAAATATAGAAAATAGCTAGACCTAGAATGATAAAAATCCCAATTACTATTGGGAGGTTGGATAATACCTTCTGCCCGAGAGAATTTACATCGACTAATTGTGAAGCAAGATCCACAAACAGATCTTTCTCTACTAAAAAAGCTAAGATAATGGTACAGACCAGACAGATTAAATCGACACTTCGCTCTACGATTACAGTACCTATTAAGTAGCCGATTGAGATTCCGTTTGTTCGGGTGAGCACTCCACATCGGGCAACTTCACCAGCCCTAGGTATTAGCATATTTGCCAAATACCCAACCATTAAGGCGTGGTACGCGCGAGTTAATGTTACCTTCTTTCCTTCTTCAGTATCAATCAATAAGGTCCAGCGCCAGCTTCTGACGAAATACCCAAGCATCGAAATCACAATCGAAAATACAATCCAGTACCAATTACTCGACCTAACTTGGTCTATTAATGAGTCAAGCGCGATATCTTTATATAAAAACCAAAAAATCCAGATAGCAATTCCTAATGAAATTACTACCTGGATAAATTGCTTGATATATTTTTGACTCATCAGATGAGTTTATTTTGATCATCAGGGAAGATCAAAACCGGCTTGAATTTTTTGGCTTCTTCCAGTTCCATTCCTGCGTAGGAAATGATGATGACAATGTCACCTACTTGCGCCTTCCTTGCAGCGGGACCATTTAGACAAACTTGTCCAGAACCTCTTTCGCCAGTGATGACGTAAGTTTCCAATCGTTCGCCATTATTTACATTGACGATTTGAACTTTCTCGTTTTCGATTAGATTCGCTGCATCTATCAAATCTTCATCGATGGTAATTGAGCCTACGTAGTGCAATTCTGCCTGGGTAATTTTCACCCGGTGAATCTTGGATTTCAGTACCTGAATTTGCATTGGTTTAATTTTGCCGCAAAATTAAGGAATTATTGGAAGGTTGTCGATTAATCTGATTTTTCCTAGATAAGCAGCTACACAGATTGACGACTTTTGGTTTTCGTCAAACTTTGAATATCTCGTAAATCTTTCAGGATGAATAAGTTCGAAGTATTCCAAACTAGCCAACGGCTTTTCCTCAAAATCGCATTTGATTTGATTCTGCACCTCAAACCATTGCTTACCCGCTAAAAGTTCCTGCTTTGCTTTTATCAAACTATTAATCAATATCAGTGATTGATTTCTTTCTTGTGTGGATAGTCTCATGTTTCTGGAAGACATCGCCAATCCATCTTCTTCACGGCGAGTAGGAACGATAATTAGGTCCACTTCCATTGAAAGATCTTTTACTAATTGCTTGATAATGCCGGTTTGCTGCAGGTCTTTCTGGCCAAAGAAAGCTTTATGAGGTCTGATTAAATTAAATAGTTTGGATACAACGATGCCAACTCCATTGAAATGACCTGGGCGAAAGGTGCCTTCCAATACTCTTTCCAATTCTCCGAAATTGATATTAATTACAGGTTTTTCCGGATAGATAGTTTTGGTATCAGGTACGAAAACAAAGTCAACATTTTCATTACTAAGTTTATCCAAATCCGATTCTAACGTATTCGGATAATTTTCAAAATCTTCCTGATTATTGAATTGTGTTGGATTCACAAAGATGGAAACCACCACAACATCCGATTCTTCCTTGGCTTTTCTCACCAGATCCAAATGGCCTTCGTGAAGTGCTCCCATAGTTGGGACCAGTCCTATAGATTTGTTGCTTTTAATGGATCTAAGCCAGTATTCGTGCCAATCGGCTCGAGTATGTACTACTTGCACTGGTAAGGGGTTTAGTTTGGGTAAATAGGGGCAAATCTAGATTATTATTCAACAAAACAAGGCTTTTAGGTCTTTTTTTATTATCTTTGCGCAGTTGTTTTTTCACCTTCAACTTAAAATCCATTAAGCATGTCCAAATTACGTATCCTCTACGTTGCCAGTGAAATCAACCCTTTTCTCCAAACATCAGAAGTCGCCAATTTCTTAAGATCCCTTCCTCAAGCTATGCAAGAGCGTGGTATGGAGATTAGAATTTTGGTTCCAAGATTCGGCCTGATCAATGAGCGAAAGAATAGGCTTCATGAGGTAGTGAGATTATCTGGAATTAATATAGCAGTAGGAGAAGAGGAGAAACCTTTGGTGATTAAAGTTGCTTCCATCCCGAATGCAAAGCTTCAGGTATACTTCATTGATAATGAAGATTATTTCCAGCGCAAGCATGTATTCCACGACAAGCAACACAAATTCTACGAGGACAATGATGAGCGCGCGATTTTCTTCTGCAAAGGAGTGATCGAGACGGTCAAAAAACTAGGTTGGGCTCCGGATATCGTTCATTGCAACGACTGGATGACCAGCTTGATCCCAATGTATCTGAAGACCACTTACAAGAGCGAGCCTTTATTTAAAGACACGAAGTCTGTATTTGCGATCTACAACAACGGATTTTCTCATACCTTTGGCGATGATTTGTTAAACAAGGTTAAGATGGTGGATATTGATGACGCTATTTTAGCACCTTTGAAGAGCAAAGACTTTACAGGATTTATCAAGATGGGCATGGAGTACGCTGACTTGGTAGTCAAAGGCGGTGAAGTTTCCGCAGAATTAAACCAACTAATCGAGGATTTCTCAAAAGACAAGAAGTTTGACATCAGCATTGAAGCAGAATCAGAAGCACAAGCTCACGAAGAGCTGTTCGATATTTACACGAATCTCGCCGGTTAAGCTGGCATTTGGCGCAATTGCGTCCCTCTTGCTTATTAGTTCATGTAGTGATCCTGCCACAGTAGGCATTGAGCTTGCTCCCGGAAACAACCAAATCGGTGTTGTTTTCGAGGAGTTTGAGCTTCCTGCTACGGTTGTATTATTGGATTCCTTTAATACTACTAATCAGTCTGTCCTGATAGTAGGCGAAGATGAAGATGATTTCTTTGGCAAAACCTCTGCGACGGGGTATTCTAGACTATCCATTAGTTCTGCAGCTAAAAGGCCAACAGAATTGGCATTGCTGGATTCGATATTCTTCGATCTCAACATATCAAATATAGATGGAGAAGACTTGGGTCAACCTAAATATTTTTCCATCCATAAATTGACGGAACCTATTCTGGATACGCTGTACTACAATTTTGACGAATTATCTTACGAGCAAACCCCATTCTCTTCTGGTGAAATAGTATTTGGAGAAGAAACTGATACACTAGCTTCTTTTGAAGTTGAGGAAGAATTTGCTGAAGAAATTTTCAGTAAGATGAAATCTGGTCTGGAATTCAATGACCTATTTACCTTCAGAGAATACTTTCCAGGCATTGCTGTAAAAGGAAGGGAAGGTGATAATTCATCTATTGGTATTGGAGTAGGAAGTACAACTGGTTTGAATGTCTATTATCATTATGAAGGAGATACAGTAGCTACCTTATATAGTATTTCTACAGCATCTTCCAGAAGTTTTAACGGCCTTATAAGTGATAGAAGTGGAACCCCGCTTGATATAGTTACTGAAAAGCAAAAAGCTTATGATATTGGTTCAAAAGTTGGTATGAAGTCAATGCTTGGTCTGGTCATAAAATTGGACACTAGTCCTTTTGATGCATTTCTGGATACTCTATCTGGCATTACTTTCAATCAGGTAGCATTAGAGATAGGGGATATAGATGGGCAGCCAGAAACCATAAAACCTCCAGGAGGTTTGATTATGTATTTTACTGATGCAAGTAATGAAATACTGGAATCTTCAACAGGCGCCCAACTTGCTGTACAAGCAGATGGTCAGGCTCAGGTTTACACGGATGAAAATGGAATTGAAGTTCCCTCTACAAATGTTCCAACAGCATTAATATACGATTCCGATGACAAGACTTACAAACAATTTATTACCTCGCATGTCAATGCGTTATTTAGAGAGAAGCTAATAAGAAAAGATTGGTTGCTCTATGGTAATTCCCCTAGTACTAATGGTGATGATTTTAAGAAATCTTTAAGTCAGTTTGTAGTAGATAAAAACAAGATTAAGGTAAAAGTGATCTACTCTAGATCTAGATAAGCAAATTTATTTTATATAAGTGATTCTAATCCACTTTCTAATTTATAGGAAGTGGATTATTTTTTTGGCATAAAAGCTGTTTCTTTACCAAAGTCCAAATTGAAAGAAATAATTTTTAACTATGTGTGGAATTGTAGCATACGTGGGTCAGCAGGAAGCTTTACCCATAGTGATCAAAGGTCTGAGGAGATTAGAATATCGTGGATACGATAGTGCTGGTGTCGCATTATTGGATTCCAATGGAATAAGTGTCTATAAAAAAAAGGGCAAAGTATCCGAATTGGAAAAGTATCTTTCATCCACATCGGATGATTTGGGATCGAAAATCGGAATTGGCCATACCCGCTGGGCTACTCATGGGGAACCCAATGATGTCAATGCACATCCGCATTATTCCTCTACTGAAAAATTAGCAATAATCCATAATGGCATTATTGAAAACTATGAGGTCTTGAAAAAAGACTTGCTAATGAAAGGCTACACATTCCAATCAGAAACTGACACTGAGGTTTTTATCAAGTTCATAGAAGATATTCAACTGCACAATGAGTGCAGCCTAGAGGAAGCATTGAGATTAGCACTTCATAAAGTAGTCGGAGCTTATGCGATTGTATTGCTTAATAAAGATGAGCCCACTACACTTATTGCTGCAAGAAAAGGATCTCCTCTGGTCATAGGAGTAGGTAATGGAGAATATTTCCTGGCATCGGATGCTACCCCTATTATAGAATATACAAACCAAGTGGTTTACTTAGACGATTTTGAAATAGCAGTAATCCGAAACAATAATCTTCAAATTAAAACCATTGAGAATGTAGAGACCAATCCCTACATCAATCAATTGGAGATGGAATTGGAAGCGATCGAAAAAGGAGGTTATGAGCATTTCATGCTTAAGGAAATCTTTGAGCAACCTAAGTCCATAGCGGATTGCCTTCGAGGTCGCCTTGACGCCAAATCCGGACGTTTGGTTCTTGGAGGTCTGAGGGATTACATGAATAAATTCCAAAATGCTGAGCGGATAATCATCACCGCCTGCGGTACTTCCTGGCACGCCGGACTTGTAGCAGAATACCTTTTTGAAGAATTTGCACGTGTCCCGGTAGAAGTGGAATATGCTTCTGAATTCAGGTATAGAAATCCGGTCTTAGGTGAAAAAGACTTTGTAATTGCTATTTCCCAATCTGGAGAAACAGCCGATACATTAGCTGCAATTGAGCTTGCAAAATCTAAGGGGGCTACCATCTTTGGAGTTTGCAACGTAGTAGGTGCATCCATACCAAGGGCTACTCATGCAGGTTCTTATACTCACGCAGGCCCTGAAATTGGAGTCGCATCTACCAAAGCATTTACTGCTCAGATTTCAGTTCTTGCCATGATGGCTTTGAAACTTGGTTACCAGCGGGGCACTTTACCTGAGAGTAAATATGTACAGCTGCTTCATGAGCTTGCTGCGATACCTGCAAAAGTAGAACAGGCACTGAAATCAAATGAGGTCATTAAATCTATAGCTGAGGAATATAAAGATGTGCGAAATGCACTCTATTTAGGGAGAGGATATAATTTCCCTGTGGCTTTGGAAGGAGCCCTCAAGCTGAAAGAAATCTCATATATCCATGCAGAAGGATATCCAGCAGCAGAAATGAAGCATGGCCCCATTGCCCTGATAGATGAGGAAATGCCGGTAATTTTCATTGCAACCCAAGATAGCTCTTACGAAAAAGTGGTAAGCAATATTCAGGAAGTTAAAGCTAGAAAAGGAAAAGTAATTGCTGTAGTAACTCAAGGGGATACTCAGGTAAAGGCGATGGCTGATCACGTGATCGAGATTCCTGAGACACATGAAGCTTTTACCCCATTAGTAGCCGTAGTTCCACTTCAACTTTTTTCCTACCACATCGCAGTGATGCGAAACTGTAATGTGGATCAGCCCAGGAATTTGGCAAAATCTGTGACGGTAGAATAAATTTGGAAGGCGGTCTAATCGGACGGCCTTCTTAATTACATGCGCCATCAGTCCAAGATCTCACTCCTGCCATATCTGCACTGCAGGCATTTCCGTATGTCTTTCCGTCACAGCCGCATACTGGAGCATATTCTAAAGAACAAGCTCCTTCTCTTATCTTGCTCTTGTCAATGCAGCTATTATTATATGGCTCTTCTTTTTCACATGCCACAGTAGCCAAGGAAATTAAGCAAATGAGTAATAGTGATGACTGTTTCATAATTCTGAGACGATCTTTGCTTTAGAAACGCTACTTATAGTCAAATTTATTAGTCAGGTTGGATATTCTGCCTCCGGATAAATTTCCCTACTTTTGCACAGCGATTAAAAAACTATGCTGGACAAATTACAATCAATTAAAGAGCGTTTCGAGGAAGTAGGTCAACTGATCATTTTGCCGGAGTCCATGGCAGATATGAGCAAATATGCCAAGCTCACCAAGGAGTACAAGGACTTGGAAAAAATTGTGACAGTCTATGATGAGTACAGTTTGGTTTTGCAAAACATTACAAGTTCAAAAGAGATTCTTGACAAGGAAAAAGATGCTGACTTCAGAGAAATGGCTAAGGCTGAACTGGAAGAGCTCAGACCTAGAAAAGAAGAGCTGGAAGATGAATTAAAGCAACTTCTCATACCGCAGGATCCCAATGATGCCAAGGATTGTATCCTTGAAATCAGGGGCGGAGCCGGGGGAGATGAAGCCTCTATTTTTGCCGGAGACTTATTCCGTATGTATGAGCGCTTCTGCGAAATGCAAAATTTGAAACTTACAGTCTTGGATTTGACTTTTGGCTCAGCCGGAGGATATAAGGAAATCATCGCCACTATTTCTGGAGGAGATGACGTCTATGGCAGAATGAAATATGAGTCTGGGGTGCACCGCGTACAACGAGTGCCAGCCACAGAATCCCAGGGAAGAGTTCACACCTCCGCAGCTTCAGTAGCAGTATTGCCTGAGATGGATGAAGTGGAAGTAAACATCGATATGAATGATGTCCGTAAGGACACTTATTGCTCTTCTGGTCCAGGTGGACAATCAGTAAATACCACATACTCTGCGGTTCGTTTAACTCACGAACCTTCGGGTCTAATAGTAACCTGTCAGGATGAAAAGTCACAGATCAAGAACTTTGAGAAAGCGCTGAAAGTATTAAGATCCAGGCTTTATGAAATTGAGCTTGCCAAGCATAATGATGCGGTAGGCGCACAACGTAAATCCATGGTGGGATCTGGGGATAGGTCGGACAAAATCCGAACCTATAATTATCCACAATCACGGGTGACAGACCATAGAATCAATAAAACTGTGTACAATCTCCCCGAGGTAATGGATGGGCATATTGAGGATTTTATATCCGCTTTACGTTTTGCTGAGAATCTGGACAGAATGAATACCAGTGGCTTAGAAGAATAGGCTGATCTTTTGCATAAAATCCAGTAGAATTTTATTGATTCTGCGATTGTCCTATTATCTTGAAGAATTAACCCAACAGACCTTTATGATTATTACCGGAGAAAGAGAAATTAGATTAGTGACCTGGAATGAGGCTCATTTTCATCAGCTCTATCCTTTGGCCAATAATCCCAAAATTGCAATGAATTTAAAGGACAGCTATCCGCAGCCTTACACTATTCATGATGCAAGATATTGGATAGAACATAACCAAAAATTCAACCCACCACAAAACTTTGCAGTTGAGTTTGAGGGAAGACTTGCTGGATCCATAGGATCGGAAAGAGGGAAAGATGAACTCCGCACCAATATGGAACTTGGTTTTTGGATAGGCGAGCCTTTTTGGGGAAAGGGAATTGCCACTGAAGCAGTGAAACTTTATACTAAGTATATTTTTGAGAAATTTGATATCGAGCGCATATTTGCTCAAGTCTATGATTTCAACGGGCAGTCTATGAGTGTCTTGGAAAAGGCGGGTTATTTCCCTGAAGCAATCTTGAAAAAGGCTTTTGTGAAAAACACGACAGTGGGTGATATTTTTCAATATGTAAATATTCGCGGGGAACAGTAATATTAAGCTCTCAC
The DNA here is from genome assembly GCF_963974835.1 of uncultured Algoriphagus sp. Classification (GTDB taxonomy): domain Bacteria; phylum Bacteroidota; class Bacteroidia; order Cytophagales; family Cyclobacteriaceae; genus Algoriphagus. The sequence goes on from NZ_CAXBET010000001.1 coordinate 568,930, forward strand.
CGACCTATTTTACAATTCCCTTCCTTACTATTACGTTTGAGCCAGTATTCAGGCGAATTAAGATGATTCCCTTAGGTAAATTTTCAAACGTAATTTCCTTCTTACCATTTGACAGATCCAGAGAATTAATAATTTGTCCTAAGGCATTAATTAACTGCACGCTTTGGTAATTTGACCCTCCTAATTCTAGATGTAGAATTCCGGATGAAGGATTTGGAAAAATCCGGATATTTAAATCTTCCTTTTCCGGAATTGCTGTGATCACATTGACATTTATATCAAGGGTTCTGGGTTCTCCCTCATCGCACTGATTTTCAGGAGTTACACTTAGCTGAAAGTCTCCTTCCTTTTCCCACAGCACAGTTACCTTTTCAGTCCCTTGACCATCTATTATGCGACCTCCTTCATTTGTAATATTCCAGATATAATTTACTCCTGGATTAACTGGTATCTGATAAACCGTTTCCCAAAGTCCTGTTTGTGTTTCTCCTAATATTTCCTCTGGCTGATCAGGTGGGCTATTTACATTAATTGGCTTAATAATAGGGCTTGATTTGCCACAGGCATTTTCTTTAACTACGCTGATTTCCTGATTCCCTGAAGTCTTCCATACTATCTGAACAGCGGATGTACCTTGACCATCTACTATTTCCCCACCGACGACTTCCCAGCTATAAGTTATTCCTTGTTGGTTTGGAATGGAATAGGCTTCTGTTCGTTCCACACATACAGATCCATTTCCATCGATTTGATCAATATCTGAAGGAATGGAAGTAATTATTACCTCAAGAGAGGAGGTTTTTCCATTTCCGCAAAAATTCTCCATACTTACAAATACCCCATTCCTTCCCGGAGTATTCCACAAAACCTCTATTTCATTTGTGCCTTGTCCGGATATTATTTCTCCTCCATCGGCTCTCCAGACCAATTGTGCGCCAGGGCGTCCCGCATCAGAAATAGAATAGCGACCAACCGTGAGACAAAGTTGATTCTCTCCGGCTATCTCACTCAGGGCGGTGGGAGGAATACATTCATACCTCAGGATAGTCCCATCATCACCCACAGCAAAAGCTACAGTTGGATTTCCTGCGCTGATGCCGGTAAGATTTCGGCTCGTTCCGCTGGGAATTTGTACCCAGGATTCTCCACCATTTTTGGTCTGTATGACCAGCCCATTATCTCCCGAAATAAACCCCAGATTTTTATCCCAGAAATCTACCGAAGTAAAATTCTCAACAAATGGTACGTTAATCTTTCGCCATGTCCTTGCCATGTCCTCAGACTTAAGAATAACCCCTGCATCACCCACTATAATAGCTGTGCTAGAATCCAGCTTAGAAAGCGCGTTTAAATCTTCTGAAGTTAATTTGGGCAGATTCTCCCAGACATTCCCTCCATTGGTCCAACTGATCTGTCCTTTATCTCCTATAGCAAAACCTACCTGATAGTCAAAGTAGGTAATGTCCCTTAGGTTTTCTGTGGTGTTTGTTTGAATCCCAGCGGCGTCCCAAGTACCTCCCGAGTCAAACGATCTTGCTATGTAGCCATTTGTCCCTGTGACGTAGAGCACTGATGGAGCGAAAAGATAAAATCCTGTAATGGTCTCGGAGGTCTGAGCAGACACGGGTACCCAGCTAGATCCACTGTTGGAAGTACGAAACATTTTCCCTTCTGAGGAACCTACATATCCGAAAGAATTATTCCAATAATCCAACCCGACTATGTCCACAGCTGCAGGAAGAGGTCTTACTATAATAGATGTAGCTCCATTATTGGTGAAATATACAGCCCCCTGTTGGCCCGTAATGTGCCCAACTTTGTCTGTTTTGAAATCAGCCCCGGTAAAATCGTTGCGGATACCAGCTAATCTTTGTGTGTAAGAACTTCCAGAATTGGCGGAGGAGATGATGTAGCCATCCTGACCAGTTGCAAATAAAAGGTTACTTGACGGCTGGTATGCTAAAGATTTTAGATTTCTGGTGTTGGTGGCTCCTAGATTTGCTTTTCCAAATGTTACTCCTGAATTAGTAGAACGTAATGCAGTGGCCGCGTCACCTACTATTGTGACGATACGAATGTCCGAAGGACTTATAATAACTTTTCGAAGGTTTGTTTTCGCTGGAATAACCTGGGAAGTCCAAGACTCACCTCCATCTATTGTTTTAAGTATAATGCCTTCATCGCCTACCGCATAACCTATAAGGGAAGTGGAAAAATCTATTCCATTAAGATTTGCTGATTGCCCGGAATTCAAAGATTTCCATTGATTGCCCCCATCGTAAGTCCTTAATATCAACCCTTGACTACCTACTATAAATGCGGTATCCGGATTAATAAAACTGAGCTCATTTAAATTTTGATTTGTTCCAGAAGAAAGTTTGCTCCAACTCTCACCGCTGTCCTTAGAGAGTAGTATTTCTCCGCCAGCTGAGGTAGCAAGAATTCTGCTTTCAGAAGAAATTTCCACACTACGCAATGCCTGGCTAGTACCAGATACTTTTTGAACCCAGCTATCGCCTGAATTTTGCGTCAATAGAATTAATCCATTTTCCCCTACCGCGACACCTTTATTTATGTCCCAAAACACAACATCGAGCAACTTCCCCTCAAAACTTACGGAAAGTTCCTCCCAAGTTGTTCCTCCATCCGATGTCCGGATTATAAGATTTTCACCCACGCTGAAGCCGACATTTTCATCTACCCAAGTAATTGATTCAAGGTCCAATCCCCAACTTTGCATTCTCATCCAGGTTTGGGAAAATAGCTCAGTACTTAAAAACATCCAGAAAAAAAGTAGACCTAAGGTTTTTTGCATGCTTGTATTTGAATTAAACAAAAATAAGTTATTTCAGGTCTTCTCAAAGAGAGATGAAATACTTCTCCTCACTACACAGATAGAATATTCGCATATCAGGTAATTACAAGGTATGATTTGTAATTTTATCATATTAAAACATCCGAACTTATGAAATACTCACTTTCCATTCTTTTATCATTCTTTCTGTTGTTTTCCTGCGGGCCTCGAGAACGGGTATCAAAAAGCGTATTTGAAGAGGTTAATAGATCTATGGAAGCAAAAAAGCTTTCAGATTCACAAATCATCCAGGAAGCAATGATCTGGGGGGACTCTATAAGTATGGAAGCACAAAGGCAACTTATGGAAAGTCTTCATAAGGCTATTGAGGAAAGGGGAGTCGTTGGAGCAGTTGGCTTTTGCAGTGACGATGCAATTCCTATTATAAAGGAGTTAAGCGACAGATACGGAGTCTCAATTAGGAGAACTTCTTTGCGTGCCAGAAATTCCACTAATTCGCCAAATGATGAAGAGGTCCCGATCTTGGAGGCATATCAATATAATGCTGAAAACAGCGTAGAAAATGCGTCAAACATTCAAAAGATAGAAGGAGGGGACGTATTACTTTATACTAAAGCAATTTTAATTTCTTCAGAATTTTGTTTGGCATGTCATGGAAGTGAGACAAATGATATTGAGAAAGGTGTTTTAAGTAAGATAGATTCTATTTACACTGATGATAAGGCTAAAGGATTTTCTGTCGGAGATTTGAGAGGAATGTGGTCTTTGAAGATTCCAAAGAAAGCCGTAGTTAATAGATTATAGCAATCGATTGAAATGATCAGGAGAGGCTATTTTGATGAAATTTTTATACCTACACTCTTCTTGGATTATTAAAATTATCCATAATTTCATCTTATAATCCTATTATGATCACTTATAGGGATAGTTATGCCAATTATCCGTCATAATTCAGTCACTTTTCTGCAAAAAACAGTTTGCTTTTAAAAAAACATAGCGGGACATTAGATTGTTAATTTTTATTAAACAAATAATAAACCCTATGCCAATGAGAAACTTTACTCATTTTAGGCTATTCGCCATGACTGCATTATTATGTCTTGGATTGATTAGCTCCACGTTCGCACAGACCAAGGAGGTGTCTGGTGTGATTATTTCAGGAGAGGACAATCTACCTCTGCCTGGTGCCTCTGTCCTAGTTAAAGGCACAACAAATGGTACCGTTACTGATGTCGACGGGAAGTTTTTACTAAACGTTTCTGGGCCAAGTGATGTATTAGTGATTTCGTTTATTGGATTCACCCAGATGGAAGTTCCTGTAGGTGATAAAACTGTTTTCGATCTCACTCTACTTCCCGATACTAAATCTCTTGAAGAAGTGATTGTAGTAGGTTATGGTGAACAGAAAAAGGAGACCATTACGGGAGCTGTGGCTTCAGTAAAAGGTAAGGAACTAACCAAATCACCGGCGTTGAACCTCTCAAACTCTATTGCTGGCCGTATGGCTGGTGTAGTAGCGGTCAACAGAGGTGGTGAGCCTGGTTACGATGGATCTAGCATCCGAATTCGTGGTTCAAACACACTTGGTAACAACAGTGCGTTGGTTGTAATCGATGGTATTCCTGCTAGAGCAGGTGGTTTGGAACGTCTAAATCCAAATGACATCGAAAGTATCTCTGTATTGAAAGATGCATCAGCTGCTATCTATGGATCAAGAGCTGCTAACGGTGTAATTCTTGTAACTACTAAAAGAGGAGCAACAGGAGCACCTGAGTTGACTTTCCAAGTGAATCAGGGATGGGCCCAGCCAGCTGTGCTTCCTCAATTGTCAAATGCAGCTGAATATGCAAATGCACTTAATGAGTTGAATATTTACGAACTTCCTACAGAGGAGTGGGCTGCTGCAAATGAAGCGTATAAGCAGAATGGGCAATATACTAGACCTGATGGTCAAGTCAGAACCGCTCCTTATTCACCATCTGAAATAGAATTGTATAGAAATGGTTCTGATCCGTGGAATTATCCTAATACTGACTGGTATGATGAGACCCTTAAAAACTGGTCTCCACAGAGCATGTACAATCTACAGTTAGTAGGGGGAAATGAGAATGTGAAGTATTTGACTTCCTTAGGTTATCAAAACCAAGATGGATACTATAAGAATTCTGCTACAGGCTATAAGCAGTATGACTTACGTATCAATGTGGATGCAAATGTCAACAAGTATATCAAAGTTGGCTTGGGGATTTTGGCTAGAGAGGAAGCTCGTTCTTTCCCTACTAGACCAGCCAGTTCAATCTTCCGTATGCAAATGAGAGGAAAGCCAAATCAGCCAGCCTACTGGCCAAATGGTCTTCCTGGTCCAGATATCGAAAACGGAGAGAATCCTGTCGTGATCACTACCAATAAGTCTGGCTATAGCACAGATACTAGAGACTATATCCAGACTACAGGAAACTTAGAAATTAAGATTCCAGGTGTAGAAGGTTTGAAATTCACAGGTACTGCGGCAATTGATAAATTGTTACAAAGAAATAAGAATTGGCAAATTCCATGGACTCTTTATGAAAGAGGAAATGGTTTCGAGGCAGATGGAGTGACCCCATTATTGGTTCCTAACTTAAGAGGTCCTGCAGAACCTAATTTATCTGAGTCATATAACGATCAATTGAACATCCTTTTGGGAGGTGTATTGAACTATGAGAAAACCTTCAATGATGTTCATTCAATAAATGTAGTGGCTGGGGTAAACCGGGAAACTATCAAAGGAAGTAACTTTGGTGCATATAGAAGGTTCTTTATATCTACAGCGATCGACCAGTTGTTTGCTGGCGGTGACCTTCAGAAAGATAACGGTGGTGGAGCTTTTAACAGAGCTAGATTAAGTTACTTCGGTAAAGTAGCTTATAACTACAAGGAAAAATATCTTGCTGAGTTTCTATGGAGAAATGATGGATCTTACATCTTCCCTGAAGACACTAGATTTGGTTTCTTCCCTGGATTAATGCTAGGTTGGGTTGTTTCTGAAGAAAGCTTCTGGAAAAACTCTTTGGGTAAATCTTTTGACTTCTTCAAAATTAGAGGTTCTTGGGGTCAGCTAGGTAATGACGATATTGGAGAATATCAATTTCTATCCACCTACGGATTCAGCTCTTACATCATTGGTGGAGCTCAAACCAAAACCTTGTATGAAACAAGAATTCCTAATAGAGCAATTACTTGGGAGGTTGCAAATAACTCTAACCTAGGATTTGAGGGTCAATTCCTTCAAGGAAAGATATTCTTCGAGTTTGATTTGTTCTACAACAAACGTACTAATATCCTTTGGCAAAGAAATGCTTCCGTACCTCAGACTACCGGTCTATCTCTTCCAGCTGAAAACATCGGCGAGGTGGAAAACAAAGGATTTGACTTGAACCTTGGTGTTAGAGGTAGCAAAGGTGAGTTTCAGTATACTGCTAGCGTAAATGGTGGTTATGCAAAAAACAGCATTTTGTTCTGGGATGAAGCTCCAGGAGCCCCTGAGTGGCAAATGTCTACCGGAAGACCTATGAATACAGGATTGGTTTATCAGTACGATGGTGTATTCCCAGATCAACAATCTATCGACGCAGAGACATTAGATTATACCGCTATAACTAATAATTTACGTCCTGGTGATATGAGGTATAAGGATTACGATGGAGATGGTAAGATCACCCCTGACGATAGAGTAAGAATGGATCAAAACAATATTCCTACTTTCCAAGGTGGTATTAACTTGGGAGCAAATTGGAAAGGCTTTGATCTAACAATTTTACTTCAAGGTGCAGCAGGAGCTAGACAATATATCAGCGCAGGTGAATCTGGAAATATTGGAAACTACTTATCAGATATCTATGATGATAGATGGACTATTGATAATCCAAGTAGCACAGATCCAAGAATCGCTAATAGATCTGACCAGTATTGGTCCAATGGAAATACTTATTGGTTTAGAAGTACTGATTACTTGAGATTGAAGAACCTGGAGCTCGGCTACAATATTCCAGCGCATCTTACTGAGAAAATTGGTGTTAAAAATGCTAGATTCTACGTAAATGGATTAAACTTGATCACTTGGAGCAAAAACAAAGTATATGATCCAGAATCTGATAATTCACTAGGTCAGTATTATCCTCAAGCTAGGGTAATCAACACAGGTCTTTCTGTTTCATTCTAAATAACCCGAAATAATGAAAAGAAATTTAAAACACTTTATTATAATGATTTCAGCCTGCTTTACAATTGCAGGTTGTGACAATGATTTCCTAAATACGGAGCCACTTGGTGAAATATCAGAATCTGCCGTATGGACAGATCCTGCCTTGGCCGAAGCTTTCGTTACTGGTATCTACCAAGGTTTAGATATGGGTGGCTTTAGGGAACAAATGCTAGCTTCACTGACAGATGAGGCGATTTTCACTCACCCTGGACGTGGTATAACTACGATCACTGAAGCAAGATCAAATGCAGCAGATATCGGATGGGTAAGTGGAACATACGAGTGGGGTACTATGTATAGCTATATTCGAAGAGCGAACATTGCTATTGCAGAACTTTCAGAACCACAGTTCGCAAATGATGGAGGAATAGTAGATAGACTTCTTGGAGAAGCAAAATTCATGAGAGCTTACTATTACCAGCAATTGGCCAGATACTATGGTGGTGTTCCATTAGTAGATCGTCCTTATGAACTTGGAGAAGAATCTTATGCAATTGGTAGATCTACTTACGAAGAAACTATCAATTTCATCATTGCAGATTTGGATGATGCAGCATCTTTATTAGCAGGCAAAAACATGGCTAAAGGTCGTACTAGCGAATTGGCCGCTCTAGCGCTGAAATCAAGAGTTCTGCTTTATGCTGCCAGTGATCTACATGACGGACCAACTGCAACTGCCAATTCTTCTACCTTAGCAGGCTTTGAGGATATCTCCTTACTTGCTTATACAGGAGGAAATCAAACAGAAAGATGGCAAAAAGCTCAAGCTGCTGCTCTGGAAGTGGTCTCAAAGGGATCTGGTAATTTATATGGTCTTTCTTCTCCAGTAGCGCATGAGGAAGGTATCCAAAACTACATTAATAATTCTATGGCTAGAAATGGTGGTGAGAATGAAATTATAATGGGTAGATACTTTATCAATGCCAACCAGGAAGATGGTGGACGTCAAGGATTATATAATGGTCCAAACGGATATAACAACTGGGCAGGAAACAGTCCGGTACAGTTACTAGTGGATGATTATGAAATGATGGATGGCACTGAGTTTAACTGGTCAAATCCAGCACATGCTTCTGCTCCATATGAAAACAGAGATGCAAGGTTCTATGCGTCCATCTTATATGATGGAGCTCAATGGAAACCAAGATCCACTGCTAATCAAGCAAAAGATCCTTTGGGACAGATCCAAACGGGTACTTATGAAGTGACAGACGCATCTGGCGCTAAAGTAACTCACTTCGGATTGGATACTAGAAACAGTTCCATCGAAGATTGGAATGGTAGCTATACCGGTTATTATGTAAGAAAATTCATAGATCCAAATCCTGCTATAGTTGATCAAAACACATGGCAAGAAGTTCCATGGCCTCTTTTAAGATACACTGAAGCTGTTTTAAACTATGTAGAGGCATCTCTAGAACTAGGTCAGGAAGATGTGGCTCGCAACTATTTGAATCAAATAAGATTTAGAGTAGGTCAGCCTGCAATAACTGACACTGGGGACGCATTAGTTGAGCGTTATCGAAACGAAAGACGAATAGAAATGGCTTATGAAGAGCAGAGATATCATGATACCCGTCGTTGGATGATTGCTGATGAGACTTTGTCTCGTAAGGCGAACATCATAAACATTACAGGTACTTTGAAGCCAGGTAAAACTCTTTCTACTTACCGTTACGATCCGGAGATTTATAATTATGTATACAAAGTTCAACCAATAGATCCTGGAAAGGAAAATAGAACTTGGTTGGATAAAATGTACTACACTCCTATCAATCGTAATGAGATGAATAGAAATGAAGCTTTAATCCAAAACCCTGGTTTAGATTAATCAGACTCATTCTTAATTTTTGATCTAAGCCATTCCTTTTGGGGTGGCTTAGATTATTTTAGATTATGACAAAACGAAATTATGTTTCAGTTTTGGCCTTCAGTCTACTTGCTGTTTCCTGTGCAGAGCCAGGTAAGTCCCCAGATACTGAGACCCTAACCGAACAAAATACTCCTGCTTTATTCAATTTGTTGGCTCCTGAACAAACAGGAATTACTTTTTCCAATAAAATAGAAGAGACCCTCAACTTAAATGTCCTCATGTATGAATACCTCTACAATGGTGGTGGAGTAGCCGTAGGTGATCTAAATGGGGATGGATTAGATGATATTTATTTTTCAGCCAACGTAAGTGGCAATCAGCTTTACCTTAATCAAGGTGGGCTAAAATTCAAAGAAACAGCTCAAGCCTCCGGAGCTACGGGAAGATCAGGCCCATGGAAAACCGGGGTAGTATTTGTCGATATAAACGGCGACAATAAATTAGATATATATCAATGCTATTCAGGAAATCTACCAACTGAGAAGCGTACAAATCAGCTTTTTGTAAATCAGGGAAATGACGAAAATGGAGTTCCCTTTTTTAAAGAAATGGCGGGAGAATATGGCATCGATTCAAATTCACCAAGTACATCAGGAAGCTTTTTCGATTATGATCTGGACGGAGATCTGGATTTATTTATCCTTAATCACAATACTCAATCCATCCAGAATCAGGATGTGAATCTTACAAAAGTATTGTTGAAAGAAAAACACGAGGCTGGTTCACAGCTGTTCGAAAATAGAAACGGTAAGTTTGTGGAGGTAACACAGCAAGCTGGAATCTCCAGTTCTAGCCTATCCTATGGATTAGGAATTGGCATTGCTGACATCAATCAGGATGGCTGGCCGGATTTGTACATTGGCAATGATTATTCTATGCCAGATTACCTCTACATCAATCAGAAAAACGGAACCTTCAAAGATGAAATTCAGACGCGACTTGGTCACACTTCCCATTTTTCAATGGGAAATGATATAGCGGATTATAACAACGATGGCATGCCAGATATCTTTACCTTGGACATGCTTCCGGAAGGAAACGAAAGGCAGAAGCTTTTACTTGCACCTGATAATTTTGAATTGTTTGAACTGAACGTAAGCAAAGGTTTTCACCATCAATACATGCGTAATATGCTACATGTAAATTCGGGTGATGGCACTTTCCAGGAAATTGGCCAGCTCGCCGGAGTTTCCAATACTGACTGGAGTTGGGCTTCTCTTTTTGCTGATTTTGATAATGACGGATGGAAAGATCTTTTCATCACTAATGGCTATTTGAGAGATTACAACAATCAGGATTTTTTGAAATACATGGACAATTACGTTCGTACCTCGGGAGGAAAACTCAAACGGGAAGATTTGTTGAATATGGTAAAGAACATGCCTTCCTCTAATCTGACGAATTACATTTTTCAGAACAAAGGAGATCTAACTTTTCAAAACCAAACAAAAGCTTGGGGAATTAATCATATAGCAAATAGCAGTGGAGCCGCATACAGCGATCTGGACAATGACGGTGATCTAGACTTAATAATCAACAACATCAACACCCCTGCATCTATCTATGAAAATCAAACCTTTCAGCAGGATAGAGGTAATTATTTAAATTTGAAATTAGCTGGCGGAGATAAAAATTCTTCGGCTCTTGGGGCAAGAGTTGAAGTTTACACTGGATCGGCTGTGCAGGTTTTGGATCAAAATCCCTATAGGGGATATCAATCTTCTGTCTCTAGCACACTTCATTTTGGTGTTGGAAATATAACTGAGATAGACTCCCTTAAAGTCAACTGGCCTGACGGAAAGATCACCAAAGAATATAAAATTGCTGCTAATCAAACCTTGGAATTAAGTCAGGGAAACGCATTACCAGGGTCTAAGACAAGCTCAAAGACTGCTTCCTATTTCCTGACGGAAAAAACAAAACTGGAACTGGGAAAAGGCAGAGCATTTAATGATTACAAAAGACAGCCTCTGCTTATCAATCCTGTTTCTGGAAATGGCAAGGCCATGGTCTTTGCAGATTTTGACGGAGACGGGAGAGAGGATTTGTTTGTAGGAGCAGGATCAAATGCAAGCGCTTCCTTATTTATGCAAAGTTCATCTGGATCTTTCACAAAAGTTAATGCAAATGAGTTTGCCGCGACTTCAATTTCAGAAGATTCTGATGCTCTTGCTTTTGATGCCAACACGGATGGAAATTTGGATTTGTATGTAGCTAGTGGAGGTGTGTTTGATTTCAATGTTGGAGATGCAGCCCTACAGGACAGACTCTATATAAATGATGGGAAAGGGAATTTTACCAGAGCTGCTGATGCCCTTCCGACAGAAGCATTTCCAACCGGAACTGTGCAAGTTGGGGATTTTAACTTTGATGGAAATCCCGATTTGTTTGTAGGAGCCAGGATCAATCCAGGACAATTTCCAACTTCACTTGGCGCTAGGATTTGGATTAATGATGGTAAAGGAAAATTCTCAGACCAGACCAAGGAGTTGGCACCAACTATTGTCAATTTGGGAATGTTGACCGATTCTGATTTAGCTGATTTGGATCAGGATGGAAAGCCCGAACTGATCGTAATGGGAGAAGCGATGCCAATTCAGGTTTTCTCTTTCCAAGACGAACAATGGAAGGAAACAACTTTGAATTTCTTCGAAAAACATGAGTTTGGCTTTTGGAATAACCTCACACTGTCAGATTGGGATGGTGATGGAACGGTGGAAATTCTGGCTGGCAATCTTGGCACAAACTCTCAAATCAAAGCTAGCAGCTCGGAGCCGGCTGAAATTTTATATAAGGATTTTGATTCTAATGGATCCGTTGATGCTTTCTTGGGATATTACGTACAAAGTGAGAAATACCCGGCAGCCAGCAGGGATGAAATCTTGGGTCAGGTTCTCTTCCTGAAAAAGAGATATTTGGACTTTAAGTCCTTCGCCAACGTAAAAATGAACGAACTATTCACCGCACAGGAACGCCAGGGAACCAACTCAATTTTCATCAACCGCCTGGAGACGAGTTATTTTGTCAAAAATCCTGAAGGAAAATACGAGGTAAAACCCCTTCCACTTCAAGCTCAGTTTTCTCCTGTATACGCAAGCTCAGCTCTTGATGTAAACAATGATGGAAATCTGGATATGGTGCTAGGAGGAAATACCAGTTATGGAAAGTTGTACTTTGGTAAATATGATGCTAGTCAAGGAGTGGTTTTGCTTGGCGATGGTAAAGGCAACTTCACCTATGCTAACAAATCCCAAACAGGATTAAACCTCTCTGGAAATGTCCGCAAAATCATAGCTGGTAACGGCTTACTGATGATTTATCGGGACGAGACTTCAGTGGACATATATTCTTTCCATCCATCAAAAACGAATTAATTTAGAACCCTTATACTATTATATTTAATGCTAAAGATTTTTTCTTTGAACATGATTAAGACAAATACAAAATACTTCACAGTTGGTGCATTGATGCTTATGAGCTTTGATGTGAATGAAGCCAATTTTGAATCTTACACACAGAAGATTCCCGGGACTGAAGTTACATTTCAGATGACTCCTATTCCTGAAGGTAAATTCATGATGGGTTCAGAAAATTCGGACGACGAAAAGCCCGTCCATGAAGTTCAGATTTCTCCTTTTTGGATGGGGACACACGAAGTAACTTGGGATGCCTTTGAACCCTTCTTGGACAAAAACTATGAACTGGCAATTTCAGAAGGACCAATCGGTGATCTTGTAGATGGATTGACCAGACCAAGTATGCCATATTTGGACATGACTTTTGGCATGGGAAAAGAAGGAAAGCCAGCTATAGGAATGACGCAATACGGTGCTATTCAATTTTGCCACTGGCTATATTTAAAAACAGGCATTTTCTATAGACTTCCTACGGAAGCAGAATGGGAATATGCTGCTAAAGCTGGCGCTGACTCCAAGTATTTCTTTGGTGACGATGGTTCACAGCTAGATGAGTATGCGTGGACAAAAGAGAATTCATCTGAAATGACACACCCCATTGGTGAGAAAAAACCAAACCCATGGGGACTTTATGATATCTATGGCAATGTATTAGAATGGACTTCAGATCAATATGATCCTGAATTCTACGCTTCGTCATCAGCAGTAAACCCTACCAATCCTTCTACCAAGCTGTATCCAAGAGTGGTGCGTGGAGGTAGTTACGATACAGAGGCTTCGGAAATTAGCTCAACTAAACGCTTTGTTAGTTCTGCAGATTGGAAAAGAATCGATCCTCAAATCCCTAAGAGTCAGTGGTGGTTTCCTGAGGCTCCTTTCCTAGGCTTCAGACTTGTAAGGCCGCTAACGCCTCCTAGCCCGGAAGAAATTATGGCTTATTATCAAGCCAAACCGATTACCGACTATTAATAAACCTTAAATAAATCTATTATGAAATTCGAAAATTCCCGAAGAGACTTTATTAAGACTTCCGCCCTAGTGACAGGTGGCCTGATGACTTCTCCTTTTATATTGCCAGGCGCGTATGCTGCTCCTGTCAATGAATTAAAACTCGCGCTAATTGGCTGTGGAGGCCGCGGTACCGGCGCTGCTTTCCAAGCTCTTGCTACAGGCCACAATATCAAAATCGTAGCTATGGCAGATGCATTCAGAGACCGTCTGGATACAGCATATAATGCACTAAGTGAGAAATACGCTGATAAACTTTCCGTCACTGAGGAAATGAAATTTGTTGGTTTTGATGGGTACAAAAATGCCATCGCTCAGGCTGACGTAGTGATTCTGGCAACACCTCCCGGTTTCCGCCCAATGCACTTTGAGGAAGCTGTAAAGCAAGGCAAACAGATTTTTATGGAGAAGCCAGTAGCTGTAGATGCCGCAGGTATCCGAAAAGTATTGAAGGCAGCTGAAGAGGCCAAGGCTAAAAAATTAAATGTGGTAGTAGGTCTTCAGAGACATTATCAACCTAACTATATAGAAACCATCAAACGTATCCATGATGGTGAAATCGGAGATATAATCAACGGTCAAGTTTATTGGAATGATGGTGGAGTTTGGGTGAGAGAGCGTCAGCCAGGACAAACAGAAATGGAGTACCAAATGAGAAACTGGTATTATTTCAACTGGCTATGTGGTGATCATATCAATGAGCAACATGTGCATAATATTGACATTGCAAACTGGGTGAAGCAAGGACCACCAGTAAAAGCAGAAGGCACAGGTGGACGACTAATCCGTACCGGTAAGGAAAACGGGGAAATCTTCGATCACCATGTGTTAACTTTTACATACGCGGATGGATCTGTGATCCACAGCGAGTGCCGTCATTTCCCAGGCGCTCAAAACCGTGTGGATGAAAGCTTCCAAGGAACGAAAGGAACAGCTTACTTAAGCGCTGGAAATCATGGTATCCTTAAAGATTGGAAAGGTAATGTACTTTATGATCATGATAGAAAAGATCAGCCAAATCCATATCAGGTTGAGCATGATCAGCTTTGGGCTGCGTTATTCAATGGAGAATACAAATTTGCTGATGCGGAAAATGCTGCTACGAGCACAATGACAGCGATTATGGGTAGATATGCAACTTATTCAGGTAAGCCTTTGACATGGGATGAAGCATTGAACGGTCAGGTTGATTTGATGCCTGAGACCTTGGCTTGGGATGCGATGCCTAAAGTTCTACCTGGTCCGGATATGTATTATCCTCATGCAATTCCTGGAAAAACCAAAGTGGTCTAATGATGGAAAGAAGAGGATTTATTAAGAAAGTTGGCTTAGGAAGCACCCTTCTGGGTGTTTCCGGAGCTATGAGTTTACCTTCTTTCGCAGGAGGCAAAGCTGAACCTACTTTTAATATGGACTTTGCTCCACATTTTGGTATGTTCAGAAATTCCGCACCGGGAGGCATTGTAGATGAATTGAAATTCATGGCTGATCAAGGTTTTCGATCATTAGAAGACAATGGAATGCTTGGTCGGTCTGTAGAAGAACAGACACTCATAGGCAAAACGCTGCAATCTCTTGGTATGAGAATGGGGGTTTTTGTAATAGATGGAGGGGAAAATTGGAAGACATCCCTGACTACAGGGAAAAAAGAGCATGAGGACCTTTTCGTAGATACGTGCAAGAAGTCTGTAGAGGTAGCTAAGCGTGTGGGAGCAAAATGGATGACTGTAGTTCCGGGGTATTTTGAAAGAAATCTTCCAATCGGCGTACAGACAGGAAATGTGATTGAAGCTTATAAGCGCGGTGCAGAGGTACTGGAGAAAGAAGGATTGGTAATGGTGATGGAGCCGTTAAGTGACAATCCTGATCTTTTTCTACGTCATGCAGACCAATCTTATATGATTTGCAAGGCAGTTGACAGCCCGGCGTGTAAGATACTTTATGACATTTATCACATGCAACGGAATGAAGGGGACTTGATCGCTACTATGGAAAAGACTTGGGAAGAGATAGATTATATTCAAATTGGAGATAATCCAGGGAGAAAGGAACCAGGAACGGGAGAAATAAATTATAGCAATGTATTCAAATACATCCACGAAAAAGGCTTCAAAGGTGTGATGGGTATGGAGCATGGCAATGCTTCACCAGGAGTAGATGGTGAAAAAGCGTTGATCCAAGCTTACAGAAAAGTAGATATAGTCTGATTTTAGAATAAAATGATTAAAAGTAAATTACTAGCGCTATCATTATTGGTAGCGCTTTTTTCCTGCAAAAAATCTGAGGAAAACCTGGCCGATAAGCCCAGTGGTTGGGAAATCTTGGAAACACCAGTAGAGGCATCCCTCAGGGGACTTTCTCCTTTGACAAATGAAATAGCTTGGGCAAGTGGAAGTAAAGGCACTTGGCTTAGAACCATTGATGGAGGAAAAACTTGGGATAGTGGGGTGATCGCTGGTTTGGATACAGTTGATTTCAGATCCATACATGCTTTTGACGCGCTTACTGCATTAGCGGTTTCTGCAGGGCAACCAGCGGTGATTTATAAGACCATCGACGGAGGGGAAACTTGGGAACTTAAGCATCAGGAAAACGAATTTGCTTTTTTGGACGGGATAAGTTTTTCATCAACAACCAGAGGATATATAATTGGGGATCCCAGTGATGGAAAATGGGCGATACTGCAGACAGCTAATCAAGGCGATACATGGTACCCTATCGATTCACTGCCTCAAGCTGCAGAAGGAGAAGCCGCTTTTGCTGCAAGCGCAACTTCACTTCTTTCCCAAGGAAATGAACTATGGCTGGGAACAGGCGGAACAGAGTCTAACCTTCATTTCTCAAAAGACATGGGCGAGACTTGGGAAAAGTACAGCACTCCATTTATCCAAGGACAATCATCCCAGGGTATATTTTCTGTTGCTGCTATGGGTAATGGGGAGATAATCGCAGTTGGTGGAGATTATTTGAATGAAGATATGCAGGATGGTATTGCCGGTATTTTTGTTTCTGACAAGAAGGAATGGATTAAACCTGAACGGGGTCCGGGAGGATATAGATCAGGAGTTGTATATTATTCGCAACAAAAATGGGTGATTGCTGTAGGACCTTCAGGATCCGATTTTTCTAAAGATGCAGGAGTTAATTGGGAACCAATATCGGAAGAAGGTTTCCATGCTGTAAAAACGGGACATGCAGATGGATCAGTTTGGGCATCCGGTGCTAACGGGAAAATTGCTAAATTGAAGTATTGAAGCTTCAAATAAGCTACCTCATCTTAATGCTTGAAATAGTCATTGTCTTAAAAGATTTGCATCTTAGCTAAGATTTTTAGCTATCGCTTATACTATCTTTAGTCTAAATCTTAATTACCTATAAACCCGAGTTAATAGAAATGTTTGAAATTATACCCTCCATATGGCTAATTAATGGGAAATGTGTCCGTCTCAAAAGAGGTGATTTTTCAACTGAAGAAGTGATCTCCAACAATCCGCTGGAAATTGCTCAGGCATTTGAATCTATAGGAATCAAAAGACTTCATCTTGTAGATTTGGATGGTGCACGAAGAGGAGAACCAAAAAATTACCACATTTTGGAAGCCATTGCCGGATATACCGACTTGAAAGTGGATTTTACAGGGGGAATTTCTACTGACGGCGATGTAATCAAATGTTTTGAATTTGGAGCTTCTACTGTGACTGTGAGTTCCGCAGCTGCCAATCATCCTGAACGATTCGCTCAATTCCTTCTTTCTTATGGTAGAGAAAAAATCAATCTAGCGGCAGATACAAATCCCGCTGACAATAAAATCAAAATAAGGGGATGGTTGAAAAAGACTGAAATCGACCTTTTTGAGCATATTGACTTTTTTTATGAAAGAGGCTTGAAGTATCTAAAATGTTCCGACATCTCTCGGGATGGAGTGATGGAAGGTCCAAACTTTGCCCTGTTCAGAAGTATCAGAGATAAATTCCCTGAAATTCATTTAGCGGCAAGTGGTGGGGTAAGAGGAGTGGATGATTTCAGAAGGCTCAGAGACATGGGTGTATCCGCTACAGTATTTGGTCGAGCTTACTATGAAGGGATGATAAGCCTTCAGGATTTGGAGAAATTTTTAGAAGAGATTTAAGCTAAAGACAAAAAAAAGAGACGTTAACGTCTCTTTTTTTAATATGATTTTTAGTATTTAATCAGCTTTGAATTTATCTACTATGTAGAGAAATATATTAAATGAAAGTGTAGAAGGAGCATGTTCTGGTTTTTTTCCTTCCCCACTTACATGTGCATTCTTTTTTTGAGGGGTAGAAGTTTTAGTAGGGATTACTGTTCCCGCTGCTGGAACTATACTTTGTTGAACTTGTCCATCGTTGTTTGCCATATCCGAATGATTCTCCAAAGTTGGCTTATCAATAGGCTTTGGGATTTCCATTTCAGAATTTTCCTGCTCACTCTGAGCCATTGAATCCCCTGCCCAGAAGGTAAAAGCCACAACAGCTAGACTGAAAATGGCTAATTTTTTAAAAGAAAAATCGATCTGTGCAATCATAGTTGGATGTATAAACTCAACTTTTACCAAGGAACTAGTAAAAGATTCCTAAAATTAGGAAAAAATTTCACTATGCAAACGATTGACATCAAAGATTTCAACAAAATAGAATTGCGTCTAGGCACTATTTTGAAGGTTGAACCGTTCGATAAAGCTCGTAATCCTGCCTATAAAATTTGGGTTGACCTTGGGGAAGAAATCGGGGTAAAGAAATCCTCTGCACAAGTCACCTTTCACTATCAACCCGAAGACTTAATCGGGAGACAAGTACTTTGTGCATGCAATTTCCCACCAAGACAAATCGCTGATTTTATGTCAGAAATTTTGATTACCGGATTCAGCGATGAGCAAGGGAATATTGTACTGGCATCTGTAGAAAGACAAGTCCCCAATGGAGCTAGATTACACTAATTAGTTTTGAAATATGGAAAATTCAAAGGATTAGGATATTCGAATTCAAAGCCGGAGCTAAGTATTTTATCGCCGGAGATAAGGCGATCATCGCTTTCTGAAGCATTTTGGTAGCTCCTAGGCGGCTCGAATCCTAATTCACGTACATTTTGTTCATAGATATCCTTACGTAAAGCATGCACTGGCGCAACGCCATTGTAAACTTCATTCCATAGTTTTTTCTCTATGATCCAGGCGAGCAATCTTACAGCATCAATTCTATGGATATAATTCACTCGAGTATGCCCAGCTACATTTTCTTTACCCGCAACATATTTCCCCGGAATTCTATCATCACCCATCAATCCACCAAACCTTACGATAGTTAGCTCTTTGGTACTCTTAAAAGTTTTCTCCCCTTTCAGCAAAGTTACATTCCCAGTCGTCTCAGAGTTTATTTCATCATCTTCTAAGTATGCTTCCGCTCGCACATGGTCTGGATAAACACCAGTGCTTGACACGAAAATTATTTTTTTAATACCCGCTTGATCTACCATAGTTCTCAGGTATTTCATTTGTTCTAAATAAAACTTACCATCAGTGGAGCGGGATCTAGGAGGAATGTTAATTACGAGAACCTCGCTTAAAAATAGTTTTTGAAAGGCTTTGCCTTGCGGGAAAGGAACAAGTGCAAACTCAACTACCTCCACGCCCAGATCCTCAATTTTGGTTTTCTTTTCAGCTGTAGTGGTACTTCCTATCACGTCATGTCCTCTTTCCTGCAGCAGTTGTGCAAGAGGCAAACCAATCCATCCCAGCCCTATAATCGAAACTTTTGTCATAGTGTTTAAATAAAAAAACCTCCCAATACGAGAGGTTTATAAAACTTAGTCTTTCTTCGGAACCGTCCCCAGAATATAATCCCACAAAGGCGTGCTCACACCAAATGCTACATCTGGATCCTTGTAATGGTGAATAGCATGATGTACCCAAAGTACTTTCATGAAATTCTTCGGTGGCTGCATCGCGTGTACCAAATAATGAATGCCCAAATACAACGCATATCCTAACAAAAAGCCTGGCAAGAAATAGTATGCTAAATCTCCCATAGTCAATTTGAAAACCAGATAAAGAATTGCAGCATAGGCTGCACTTACGAATGGAGGCATTGCCAACCTGTCTTTATCTTTAGGGTAGTCGTGGTGAACTCCGTGTACAGTGTACTGCAATTTATCCTTTATTGGAGTGTTAGGCTCCATGTGAAAAAAATGCTTGTGCATCATATACTCCACCAAAGTAAAACCTATATATCCAACCACAAACAGTAGGATAGCTGTACCAAGTCCTACTGAAGTCTTTTCAATACCAAAATATATTGAAATACCTCCAAGAATGATGAACATTACAATAGGCATCCAAATAGGTGTTCTGGTAATTCTTTCAAGAATAGGGTTGGAGAACATCTGGGCTGTGCCAAAGTTGTCCGGCTTATCCAATCTTCCAATCTTTTTCATACGCTACTGATTCTAATTTTACTAAAATTCTGAGACCCAACTAAGAATCTACTTGCAAAGATAATTCAAAACGATGTTTTGTCACTGAGAAATTAATGACAATAATCAGTTTTTAATCAAATCTGTGCCATTGTTGATTCAATGGTCTTTTGATAATAAGAAACATAATGAGGTAAAATATTGGAAATATCGAACTCTTTAGCTCGCGCGAGTGCATTTTCCTTGAATTTCGGAAGATTTGCGTCGTCAAGAATATAGAGCGCTTTTTCCTTCATGTATTGAATATCTCCAATTTTTGAGACATATCCAGTCACGCCATCTACATTCAGTTCGGGAATACCTCCAGCATTGGAAGTAAGGATAGGCACTTCACAAGCCATTGCTTCCAATGCAGCTAATCCAAAACTTTCCTTTTCGGATGGCATTAAAAACAGATCCGCAACAGAAAGAACTTCCTCTACGGCATCCAACTTGCCCAAGAAACGAACATCATCGCAAGTGCCTAATTCTCGGCATAGTCGTTCCATTTTATCTCTTTCCGGACCATCCCCTACCAATAATAATTTGGCTGGTATTTCTTTCCTAACTTCGTAAAAAACCCGGATGACATCTTCCACCCGTTTTACTTTTCTAAAATTGGAAGTGTGAACTAACAGTTTTTCCCCATTAGGACAAATCGCCAATTTGAAATGCTCTTTCTTTTGGCGTTTGAATCTTTCCAGATCTATGAAGTTTGGAATCACTTCGATTTCCCGCTGTATATCAAAGAAAGCATATGTTTCCTTTCTTAAATCCTCAGAAACTGCTGTCACGCCATCAGATTGATTAATACTGAATGTGACAACTGGCTCATAACTTGGATCTTTACCCACCAAAGTGATGTCCGTCCCATGAAGTGTAGTCACTACAGGAATTTGAATTCCTTGTGTTTTGAGAATTTGCTTCGCCATATAAGCAGCAGATGCATGCGGAATAGCATAATGAACGTGGAGCAAATCCAATTTTTCGTATTTCACTACGCTTACCATTTTACTGGCAAGAGCCAGCTCGTAAGGAGCATGCTCAAAAAGCGGATAACTTTTAATATCCACCTCATGATAGTATAGATTTTCGCTAAAAAAGTCTAATCGGGTGGGTTGCTTGTAAGTAATGAAGTGAACTTCATGACCAATTTTTGCAAGACCTTTACCAAGTTCTGTCGCTACTACTCCACTACCTCCGAAGGTCGGGTAGCAAACAATGCCTATTTTCATATTGTATTGGGCTGGTTAATTAACCTGATTTTTAACACGCATTAACTCCCATTTTGTTCATTACCTAGATTAATTATCCAATTAATAAAGATTTTTCTACAAAACCCTTTGAAAACCAACCCTTTTGAGAAATTACTTATTCCCTGATGAGAACAAAAAACCCTAAGAAAAGAATATTCTCAAGGGCTTACTGTTCTATTGGACAATTGCAATTATCCTTTTTTGCTTTCACTAACGGCATGGTGCGCCGCTCGGGCAGCAAAAGCCATGTAGGTCAACGTAGGGTTTTGTGTAGATGTAGAAGTCATGCAAGCACCGTCAGTTACATATACATTTGGGACGGCATGCAGCTGATGGTTGCCATTGAGCATAGACGTTTTTGGATCTTTACCCATTCTTACGCCACCCATTTCATGGATATCCAGTCCCGGGGTTCTATGATCGTCATTCACTCTAATGTCTGTAAATCCTGCTTTCTCAAACATTTCAGAAACCTGCTCCTGATAGTCCAGGATCATCTTTTCATCATTATCATCGTAAGAAACATTGAATTTCAGAGTAGGAAGACCGTAGAGATCAAGCTTGTCTTTGTCCAAAGCAATGTAATTTGACTCTTTAGGGATAGTCTCTCCCATCATATGTGAACCAACTCTCCAAGGACCATCCGGCGGAGTTTTATTTAGCATGCTATTTTTCAAATCCATTCCCACTCTTGCGTCGGCCACGTATCCCCCACCTCGGTAAGCGCTAAATCCGCCTGCATAACCGCGAAGGAAATCGGTTTCCTGCTTTTTCACATTTCTAAATCTCGGGATATATCCACTTGTAGGTCTTCCGCCAGTAGTAGTATATTCCATAAAGCCTTCATAAGAGCCATTTACCTGTGCACGATAATTATGGAAAGCAAAGTATTTGCCTAAAACCCCGCTATCGTTTCCAAGTCCATTAGGAAATCGAGTAGAAGTAGAATTCATCAAAATAGCGTTGGAATTAATCGCAGCGGCATTGATGAAGATCACATCTGCATAGAATTCTTCAACTTCTTTAGTTTGTGCATCAATTACTCTAACGCCAGCTGCCTTACCTTTTTCATCGTCATAGATCACAGAATGAACCACCGAATCTGGTCTGAGTGTCACATTTCCACTTTTCAATGCCCAAGGAATTGTGGATGAGTTACTACTAAAATATCCTCCAAAAGGGCATCCGCGCTGGCATAAGTTCCGGTTTTGACAAGAAGCACGGCCTTGTGCAGTAAATTCCGGTCTTGGCTCATGAATGTGCGCGCATCGAGCAGAAATCATATGACGATCTCCGCCGTAGGTTTCCTTAAGCTTCTGGGCAAAATGCTTCTCTACAATATTTAGATCATAGCCTGGCAAAAACTCACCATCAGGAAGAGTATCTAGTCCATCCAGATTGCCAGAAACACCGGCAAATTTCTCCACGTGACTGTACCATGGAGCTATATCCTTGTATCGAATCGGCCAGTCAACCGCAAATCCATCTCGAGCCGGACCTTCGAAATCATAGTCTGACCAACGCTGTACCTGTCTGGCCCATAGTAGAGATTTCCCGCCTACCTGATATCCTTTAATCCAGTCAAATGGCTTCTCCTGTATGTAAGGCTGCTCGGCATCTTTGACAAAAAAGTGCTCAGAATCTTCTCCAAATGCATAACATTTGGATACAATTGGGTTTTCATCCAATACTTTCTGGGGCAGTTTTCCTCTATGCTTGAATTCATAGGGAAGCATATTAGTAGTAGGATAGTCTTTAATATGCTCGACATTTCTACCTCTTTCGAGCAAAAGTGTTTTCACACCCAAATCTCCAAATTCTTTAGCTGCCCATCCTCCACTGGCCCCAGAACCTACGACGATGGCTTGATATGTTCGCTCTTGTTTGTTTCTGATATTCAGATTAGCCATTGATTCTAGGTTTTTGAGTTTCTGAGATTAGCGCTGCACCATTATATGGCCCAGGAATAAGTGAGTAAGGAATAATTTCTGTTTGGATATACTCTGAGGCCATATAGCCCTGCATAGTTAGTCTCTTGGTCGTATTAAGGAAATACGAAATCGCTCTATCCTTTTCACCTTTAGGCGTCTCAGTATGTTTAAGTTCAATACCAGCTTGTATAAGATCTTCTTTTTCTTTGGAACTTAACCTATCATATTTTTTGCCTGAATTATTCTTGGCATATTCAGGAAAAGCTGCCAATCCAGTACTGAAAAGAACTTGATTTTCCGAAGTCATACAATCATTAACCATCACAAGGATGAAGTCAGGTACTTCCAACTCTAAGGCTCCCTTTAGTTCACCTGCTGGTATTATTATATTGGAAATATCTCCCAAAAGTTGCTTTTGCGAAGCAGTAACCTTGAGATTTTCATATGCGGCAAGAATATCGTCTGAGCTGAAATCGCAGGAAGGAATAAGGGCAAGTCCTCCGGAAATCAGCGCGAGATGCCTTAGGGCAATTCGTCTGTTCATGTATATAATAGGTTATTGGTGTTAAACTTGGCAATTAAAATAGAGAAATCAATTATCAATTTCCATCTAATTTTGATCGAGCATCCAAAACTCCTTTTAGCCAATCCTCATGAAGCATTAGTAACTCTGCAGTTACCTCTGGATGCTCCATTTTTAGATTTTTGGATTCGGTACTGTCTTGAGATAGGTTCACCAGATAAATTTTATCCTCTTCGGTGAAAGTTAAATTCTTCGCAGGATCGAAAGGATTGCCAAGCAATTTCCATGGTCCCTTTCGTACTGCCCAAGAGTTGGTAGTAACTTCAGGATTTCCGGTAGCCCAATGCATCACATCGTGCCCGGAAGGCGCGTTTTCGTAGATGACATCTCTCATACTGATACCATCCATATCCGTTGCATTTGGCACCTCCACTTCTGCCAAATCGGCAAGCGTTGGGAACCAGTCCACACTTCCAGCCCATTGATTTCTTACTTCGCCTTTAGGAAGATCCCCTCCTGGCCAAGAGATGATCGCAGGTACTCGAATTCCTCCTTCAAGCATACTGAACTTCGCGCCATTGAAAGGCCCGGCATTACCTCCACCAAAGTATGCCCGCTCCTCTGTGCTATGCCCATGATCGGATTGGAATACGATGATTGTATTATCCAACTGGCCAGTTTGCTCCAAGTGATCCAAAACATTTCCTACCAATTCATCCAAGGTGGAAATAAAAGCCGCATACTCTCTACGCGGACTTGGCAAATCCTTGTAATGCTCCAACCAACTAGGCCTTCCCTGATAAGGATAGTGAGGCATATTGATCGCCCAATAGATGAAAAAAGGATCTTCAGATGGTTGAGTAAATGACTTCACTTCATCTACCATTAAGTCGCCAAAGAACTCACCTGGCCTATAGATTTCTTTTTCGTTTTGATACAAATCATGAAGATTTGGTCCACTCCAGAAGAAATAGTGGGAATAATTATCGATGCAGCCTCTTTGGTGGCCAAAGAAATAATCGAAGCCTTGTCCATTTGGAAGTTTCTCGGGAGTATGTCCCAAATGCCATTTGCCAATTGATGCTGTTCTATATCCTGCCGGCTTAAATAATTCAGCCATTGTTATCTGTTCGGTTGGCATGCCAGACTTTCCCTCAGGATCATGATCGGGAATATCTACATTTCCATATAGGCCAGCATTGTAATTATACCTTCCTGTCAAAAGACCAGCTCTGGAAGGGGAGCAAACAGGAGCCGCTGCATAGAATTGTGTGAATCGTACTCCCGAAGCTGCCAATCGATCAAGATTTGGTGTGGACAAATCAGTTGAGCCGTAGCTATTCAAATCCAGCGTGCCTTGATCGTCCGAAAGGATTACGATTATATTCGGTTTGGAAGGCTTAGCTGAAATAGCTTGTTTTTCCTCCTGTGCACATGCTGCAATTAAAAGAGTTACGCCAAAGATTAGAGCTAATTGGGATTTCATATTTTTATACCTCCTGATATTATTTCGTCAAAACTCCTACTTCCGCAAAAGTCGCAGGATTTCCATCTGCTGTTTTACTAGCTTTCAAGCGGATAAAATGTGCGTTTACAGCATCAAATCGGATGATTTGCTCAATTGGGCTATTGACAATATTTGAAAATTCTCCAGTAGCAACCTGTTTCCATGAACTTCCATTCTCACTTACTTCAAATGTAAAATTGGTGATAAATCCACTTGGATATCTAGCCTGCATGGGCATGTAAGTAAAACCCTTCAGACCTAGATTTTCACCCAAATCAACTGTCAAACTGTTATTATCACTTTCAAAATAACTTTCAGCTTTTTCATCAATCGATTTTTCACCTGTTGCTTCGCTTACCTTCCAGTTTGATTTTGCTATATCAACATCTTTTCTCAACACCTCACTTTTTTGACCAGATGCTGGATCAACCGAAATAGCTTTCACTGTCACGGCTTTCTCAATCTTAAAGGGTCCACTGTATCTTTGGCTTTCAGTGGTAGGATCAGAGTCATCTAGCGTATAATAAACTTCCAGCCCTTCATCTGGCTTTGTGAGTGTTATTTCACCCGAGACGGTTCTGGAGTAGGTTGGAGGAATCAAAAGCTTAGGTGCATTGTATATTCCTATTTCGGAAATTACAGGGATATCCTTTCCGTCAGTAAACCTTACACGAACCTTCGAGGCAGTTACATCTGGAAAACGCAAAATTCTTTTATGCCCCACAGTTGTCCCTTCAGCTATTTTTTCCCAGTTTCCCTCAGATTCTTTCTCCAATACAAATGCCTTCACTCGCTGTCCCAGAGGCGTATATTCCTGGATTAAAAGTCGGTTGAATGTGGTTTCGGTGCCAAATGCTATCGTGATTTCACCGGTTTTTCCTCCATCAGGTGTAGTCCAGTATGTCTCGTAATCTTCATCCTGCACATTCTTGGCTTCGTATGCACTACCTCGCTCAGCATCAGCACTTACACTAGCTTGCGCCAATAGATTTACAGAAAAGTCTTCCTTGATTTTTTCCCCAAACTTCAAAATTGCCTCCGCATCGTTTTCATGGATCAAGCCTCGTGTATCAACTGGGAAATTGATCAGCAAGGAAGTGTTTCTACCTATACTATTGTAGTAGATATCGACTAAGTTGGAAAGACTTCTGACCTTGTGATCTTCATAGGTATGATAATACCATCCTGGACGGATCGAAACATTAGTTTCCGCTGGTACCCAGTGCGTACCAAATTCCTGACCTGAAGCATATTTCTCTGGATACTCAGGCATTCCAGCATATACAGAATCTCTCATTAGATTCGCCCAATTTGTCTCGAAAGCTTCTCCACCTTCATTACCAACCCATCTCACATCCGGGCCTCCATCACTGAAAAGGACCGCGTTTGGCTGCAACTCGCGAACGAGTTTGTACATTTCGGGCCATTGATAGTAAGTCAGTTTATCTACTTTTCGAGTCTCGTTTGCTCCACCGTAGTAACCGTCTCCACCATTCGCTCCATCGAACCAAACCTCGAAAACATCTCCATAATTTGTCAACAATTCCGTCAGCTGATTTTTCATGTAGGTAATGTATTCCGGCTTGCCATAGTCAGGATGATTTCTATCCCAAGGGGAATAATATATCCCGAATTTCAATCCATATTCTTTACATGCTTCAGCCAATTCTTTAATCAAATCACCCTTTCCGTCTTTCCAGGGACTGTTTTTGATAGAATGTTCCGTGTATGCCGACGGCCAAAGTACAAAACCATCGTGATGTTTTGCAGTGATAATCAACCCCTTCATCCCAGCTTCAGAAGCTACTTGAGCCCATTGTCCCGGTTGCAAATCTGACGGATTAAACATCTCCGGTTTCTCATCACCAAAACCCCACTCTCTATCTGAGAAAGTATTCATGTTAAAATGCAAAAAGCCATAGTATTCCAACTCTTGCCATGTGATCTGACGAGGCTCAGGAACAGGAGAAACTGGCGCAGGGGGCGCTACTTTTTCTTGACAAAAAGTGAGCGTGAACAAAAGCGCAGGCCAAAGTAATTTTTTCATAGGGGATATATTATGTCAGAAAATTAGGGCTTTCGCCTCAAGATTGAAAGAAGTATCTCATGTAAACACTCTTGAAATGACCTTTGGTAGAAGTTCAATGTTATCTTTGGGCGAAAGGCTACAATTTGCAACTATGAATAGAATTTTTACAGTGATATTTCTGCTGATTTCATCCCTCTGTCATGCGCAGATTCAGATTAAAGTGGTGGATTCGCAATCTCAGTCTCCGTTGGAAAACGTCCGAGTGCAACCTCAAATCGGTAAAGCCCAACTCACCAATGCATCAGGAATTTTGGCTTTTCCAGGGTCGGAAAATCAGAGTTTCTCATTCTTCAAATCAGGTTATGATACTTTCTCTATCACATTGGGAGAAGGAGAGCATATCATAGAATTAGTCGAAAAATCGCTTAATCTATCCGAAGTTACAGTAAAAGCCTTTGAATCTGAGCGTCCACTGCTGGAGCAATCGGCAGCAATTGTGGTAGTTTCAGAGCAGGATTTTAATCGCTTTAACGAAACGTCAATTGTCAATTCATTCAACACCAAACCTGGAGTTCGCATTGAAGAGCGTGCCCCAGCAAGTTATAGAATTTCCATTCGTGGCAGTTCCATTCGAGCTCCTTTCGGCGTGCGAAATGTGAAGGTGTATTGGAATGAAGTCCCATTTACTGCTCCTGACGGCACCACTGCTTTGAATTTGCTCGATCTTTCCAACATCCGAAATGCCGAGGTCATCAAAGGACCTTCCGGAAGTATTTATGGCGCTGGTAATGGTGGCGTGGTAAATCTCTACAGTCCTGCAGACCCAATTGGAGGAAGAGTAACGGCTGATTTTATGGCTGGGGATTTTGGTATGTCTCGCTATCGATTGGGCATTTCTCAGCAAGTTGGAAATGGGGGATTTGAGGCATCCTACGTTAGCCAAAAATCAGACGGCTATAGAGAGCAATCAGCCATGGATAGGCAAGTCTTTCAATTGGGAGGATTTTTCTCAGTTTCCGAGAAGCAGGAAGTTCGCACTCAGTTATTGATTTCTGATTTGAATTATCAGATCCCTGGAGGACTCAATGCAGATCAGGTGGCAGAAGATCCAACTCAAGCCAGGCCTGGATCAGTAAACCAAAACAGTTCCATTTCCCAGCAATCCGTATTTGCTTCAATTGGTCATTTGTATCGTTTCTCTTCCAAGTTAAAGAACTCCACTACCCTCTATTTGAACACCAATGACTTTGAAAATCCCTTCCTGTTGGATTACAAAAAGGAACTGGGATTTGGTTTTGGTGGAAGAACGAAATTCACTTATGATGGAAAATTAGCCGGAAAAGACCTGAGAGTCATCGCAGGAGGTGAATATCAAACCAGTTTGACGGATGCCCAAAATTTTGGAAATGTGAATGGTGTAGCTGACACAGTGAGATTCGCTGATAAACTGCGGGCCACCCAAGGATTTTTGTTTCAACAGGCAGAGTGGGATTTGATGGAAAACTTCATGGTTACTTTCGCGCTGAGCGAGAATTTCAGCAGTCTGGAAATCGATAGACAAATCGATGCTGCTGGCGGAACTTTAGGTTTGCAAACACGGAAATTTGATCCTGTTATAGTTCCGCGTTTTGCGCTGAATTATCAGTTCAACGACTACTCAGGAGTACACGGAAGTATCAGCAGCGGTTTTTCTCCACCGACCATCGACGAAGTTCGGACAAATGAGGGAAGTTTGAATCTTGATTTGGAAGCTGAAAAAGGAATCAATTATGAACTTGGCTATAGGATGGGTAAAGGAAAATTAAATCTGGATCTGACTGCTTTTTACTTCAAACTTGATCAAACCATTACCACTTACACCAATCCGCAAGGCGTGGTGCTTTTCCGAAATGCGGGCTCCACAGATCAAAAAGGAATAGAAGCTGCAGTTGATTATGCGCTGATCCGAAACCAAACGGCTTTTGTTGGAGATCTAAAAATCGGGACTGCATTCACCGGTAATTATTTTACGTTCACTGATTACCAAAAAGGAGACGATGATTTCTCTGGAAACGACCTGACGGGAGTTGCTCCAAACACCTTAGTAACTCGTCTGGATCTTCGAACTGCGCCAGGTTTTTACTTGAATTTCACTCACCAATACACAGATGAGATCCCGCTAAATGATGCAAACACGGTTTATCAAGACGCCTACAATTTGGTAAATGCCAGATTTGGCTGGGCAAGAAGCTTTGCTGGAAAGTGGGAATTGGAAGCCTTTGCAGGTGTGGATAATTTACTTAATGAAAGCTACTCACTTGGTAACGATCTCAACCCATTTGGTGGAAGATATTATCAGCCAGCACCGACAAGAAACTGGTATGGCGGAGTGAAAGTGGCGTTTTTATACTAGTATCTAGTAGAGAGATATAAGTATCAAGTAATTAGATTTTAACGTCATTGCGAGGAACGAAGCAATCTGCTTTTAGTTTGAGATTGCTTCGTTCCTACGTCTCTCGCAATGACGACCTAGATTTGAAGCAAATCCCCCTTGGACTTCAATTTGAATGTGGATTCGAAAGTCAATTAAAAGGGGCAGGGGGTTTTATAAAGATTAATGAATAAGGTGGATTTTGGTCTTAAATTTTAATTGCTAATACTTGGAAGCCCAAAACTTAAAAAAAATTGAAACTTCTATTTTTCATATTGACACTACAATTCTCGATAGCTGCAAGAGCTCAGGTTAGTTGTGAACTACTGGTAAATGATTTTAAAGTAGTATCTGATTCTACAATAACATATGATTCATTTATTGATGAACATAAAAAAATTGGGAGAATTGAAAATTCAAAATCGAAATTTGAGATTAGATATTATTATTCACCTTCATTAGTAAACGGAGGGAAAGTAACGATCATCACTTGTATTGATGAAAATCTCCAAGCCAAAAAAATTGATTATTGGTTTAACCCAAAAAAACCATTCGAAAAAAGGAAGATAACCAAGGTTGAAATTATGGAACTCACTCCAACTATCTCATGGCCATCTTTTTTAAATTCCTTGGTAAGCATGAACTTCTTTGAATTTCCAACAATGGATGAAGTCAGGCCAAGAATGAAAAAGTATATGCTCCTGGCTGATGGCCGAACTGTTGAAAAAAGAAGTCAAATTACGGATGGAGCTAATTATACATATCAAGTCAAGGTTGATAACAACATCCGAACATTCAGTTATCATTCACCAATGGCTTGGTACCACGTTTATGACAATGTCGAAGAACTTAAGATTGCAGAGGACATCAAAAATCATTTTTTAAATGGCTTAAAACCAAAATATCAAAATCAATGATTTTCAGATTTCGAAAGCGTTTGTATTAGTGATGAAATATTCCATTTCTCAAGTTAAAATTGCTTCACTCCTGCGTCGTTCGCAATGACGAAGTACTACTCTATCCCATCCAACTCACTCAACTCCAACCAAGTCAATTCCAATTCTTCCAATTCAGAATCGATTTCTCCGATGCGGTTGGATTGCTTGATTAGTTCTTCGTGATCAGCTATTCCTGCGGCTATTTTATCTGTGATTTCTGCCTTTTCTTTCTCCAGTCTGGCAATGGAAGCATTCACTTCCTTAAACTCATTCTTTTGCTTAAAGCTGGCTTTTACTTTCGTTGAAGCAATTTCCTTCACCTCAACTTTCTCATCCTTCTTCTTAGACGCAGTCTTACTTCCGTCTTCGGTCTTCGGACTTCGGTCCTTTTCCACTTCCCGGAATTCAGAATAATTCCCAGGAAAATCAGAAATATCACCTTCTCCTTCGAAAACAAACAAATGCTCCACCAAGCGGTCCATAAAATATCGATCGTGGGAAACGATGATCAAACAGCCTGGGAAAGTATCCAAAAACTCCTCCAGCGTGTTCAACGTCATCAAATCCAAATCATTGGTAGGCTCATCGAGAATCAGAAAATTGGGATTCTTGATCAAAACCATAAGCAGTTGAAGTCTTCTTCTCTCACCACCGCTCAATTTAGCGACTGGCGTATGTTGCTGCTTTGGAGGAAAACCAAACTGCGTCAAAAATTGAGAAACTGTGATTTCGGAACCACCAGCAATAGTCACCACTTCGGCTACTTCCTTCACGATATCTATCAGACGCTTTTCCTCATCAAAGCTACTTTCTTCCTGTCTGTAATAACCAAAAGCAGTAGTTTGTCCGATGGAAACTTTTCCAGAATCAGGCGCTAATTGACCCGTAATCATATTAAGGAAAGTTGTCTTTCCAGCACCATTTGGGCCAATAATTCCTACTCTATCTTTCTTCTTGAATGTATAAGAAAAGTCATTGACGATAGTTTTATCGCCAAATGCCTTATTCATTTTATCGATCTCAATGATCTTATTACCCAAACGTTGAGTAGTGACCGTTAATTGAATATCACGTTCCTCACGCTTCTGAGAGGCTTTTTCTTTGGTTTCTTCGAAAGCATCCACACGATATTTTGCTTTGGTACTTCTCGCCTTTGGCTGACGACGAATCCAGTCCAATTCTTTTTTGTAGAGGCTTTTGGCTTTTTCGAGTTCTATATCTTCGATCTCCATGCGCTCTTCTTTCTTATCCAAGAAGTAGCCGTAGTTGCCTAAATATCTATGCACTTTTCCCTGATCAAGCTCGAGGATCTCATTGGTTACTTTTTCAAGGAAGTACCGATCGTGAGTTACCATGAAAAGTGCAAGATTGGCTTTTGCCAAATAGTCTTCCAGCCATTCGATAGTTTCCAAATCAAGGTGGTTGGTAGGCTCATCAAGTAATAGTAAATCAGGTTTCTCAAGTATGGCTTTTGCCAGAGCAACCCGCTTACGCTGACCACCGGAAAGTGTTCCTACTGGAAGATCGGTGTCATGAAGCCCCAGTTTGCCGAGTACTTCCTTTACCTGATATTCAAAATCCCAGGCTTGGAAAGCATCCATTTTCTCAAACAATACGGACATTTTATCCGAATTGTCAATGCCTCGCTCTGCATCTAACATGGCTTTGTGGTAATCTTCAATCACCTTCAGCACCTCCGAATTACTTTGATCGAAAATCGTTTGGTAGATACTCATAGCCCCTTCAAAAACCGGGTTTTGGTGCACGTAAGCGACTTTTACCTGCTGGTTTATCCCAACCTGACCTGTGTCAGGAATCTCTAAGCCCATGATGATTTTCATCAGCGTGGATTTTCCCGCGCCATTGATGCCGACAAGGGCGATTTTTTGACCTTGAGATATGCCAAAAGAGATATTGGAAAAAAGCTTGCGCTCACCGAACGCTTTGCTGAGGTTTTCGACCGAAAGGTAATTCATGCCGCAAAAGTAGGGAAAAGCAAAGTGAGTATAGGTATGACTTCCTAAGTTTCAATAGAAAGGCTATTTTCAAATCTTGAAATGCTCATGAGAATGGCTCCTCACACAGAGGAACGATTAACTAGGGCATTCCATCTGACCAATAAAAAACAAAATATATACAGATAAATCGAGCATGCCGCAAGCGTCACACAGAGGAATTATTAACACCCTGCGAGATTCTCTCGAAGAAAAATCGGGACAGGCTATATGGCCTTTAAAAGACAAATTATAAAAATATGAAAACCATCCACCAAATTCTAAAACTCGGCGATCCCAGACTTTACGAAGTTTGCGAGCCAGTCTTGGAATCCGAACTGGATCAAGTATCGGGTTGGGTGCAGGAATTACACGAGGCCATGGAAGATATTCGGAGGGTTTATGGCTTCGGAAGGGGAATTGCAGCTCCACAGTTGGGGATTAGGAAGCGCATGTTTTACCTAAATCTCGATAAACCCTATGTGATTCTCAACCCTGAACTCAAAAATCTCAGTGACGAGGAGTTTGAGTTATGGGACGATTGCATGAGTTTTCCGAATCTGTTAGTCAGGGTCAGCAGGCACAAATCCCTTACTTTGGTGTATAGAGATGAATATTGGAAAGAGCAGAAATGGGACGTTTCTGGAGCTATTTCAGAATTGATTCAGCATGAATACGATCACTTGGATGGAATCCTGTGTACCATGCGAGCAATTGACCATAAAAGCTTTAAGTGGAAATAATCCCGCACCTACTTTCATGATACTTTGCACTAGGTACTGATACTCCGAAAAGTCTTACCTTTGCATCATGGAAGCAATTCAGAAAAAAGACATCCGTAAGCTATCTCTGGCCCAGTTGGAAGAATTCTTTTTGGCGCATGGAGAAAAGAAATTCCGTGCAAAGCAGGTATATGAATGGCTGTGGAACAAGTCTCTGAAGAACTTTGATGAGATGAGCAATATTTCTCTTAGCACCAGAGAAATGCTCAAAACACATTTTGAGATCAATCATATTTTGGTGGATTTGATGCAGCATTCTACCGATGGCACGATCAAGAATGCGGTGAAGCTTTATGACAATAAGATTGTGGAGTCGGTTTTGATCCCTACAACTAAGCGAATTACGGCTTGTGTATCTTCTCAGGTGGGTTGCAGTTTGGATTGTAATTTTTGTGCGACTGCACGCTTGAAAAGAATGAGAAACTTAAATCCTGATGAAATCTACGATCAGGTAGTGGCTATCAAAGATGAGGCTGAAACTTACTTCCAGCGTCCCTTAACCAATATTGTGTTTATGGGAATGGGGGAGCCACTGTTAAACTATGCGAATGTGCTGGAAGCGATAGATAAAATCACGTCACCTGAAGGATTGGGAATGGCGCCAAGAAGGATTACTGTTTCCACTGTGGGTGTCACCAAAATGATCCGCAAGCTTGCCGATGATGAAGTTCGCTTCAATCTGGCCGTCTCGCTCCACTCTGCGATCAACGAAACCCGGTCACGGCTCATGCCAATCAACGATAGCAATCCAGTGGAAGAGTTGGGTGAATCTCTGAAATATTGGTATGAAAAGACCAAACGCAAAGTCACCTACGAATATGTGATTTGGGAAGGAATCAATGACGATGAGCGGCATGCAAGGGCACTAGCTAAATTCTGTAAAATCATCCCATCTAAAGTCAATCTGATCCAGTACAATCCTATCGACGAAGGAGAATTCCGTCAGGCTAAGCAAGAAGCAGTGGATATGTATGTTCGCGTATTGGAATCACAGGGCATTATTGCTAAAGTGAGAAAATCCCGTGGTCAGGACATCGATGCTGCCTGTGGACAATTGGCTAATAAGAATGAGGTGGCGGAACTGAACGTGGGGTAGTTATTAATTTCCAAACATCGAAATCAACGGTTTCAGATGTTCTATTCTCGCTCTACAGGATTATTTTTTCGAAAACTCAAACAACTTTCGCTTCTCTTCCTTATTTAGTGCTTCGTAGCCACGATCAGCGATTTTATCCAGAATTTTATCTATTTCCTCTTGCGTTGCTTCGTCAGAACTGATTGGCTTAGCTGTAGATTTTGAGGATTTATTAAATGAAGAAAATCCTCCTCCGCTATTGGTTTTAGCTTTGCGATAAGAGACCTTCACCTTGCTTTTTCTCCCTGAAAAAAGATCCTCAAAGAATATCCCAACTTTCTGAACCGGAACTCCCAAATCTATTCCTTTGCGCAGCTGTACAATGTAAAGATAGCCAAGAATTGCACCACCAAGATGAGCCAATTCTCCACCGGCATTTGCTCCAGCAGAATTAGCGAACGATAGAATCACATAGAAGATCGCTATATATTTGATCTTGACGGGACCTAATAGAATAAGGAAAAAGGTAGTATTTGGCGAGAGTGTGGCAGCGCCCACTACTATTGCAAATACTCCCGCACTTGCTCCCAGCATCAAAGAACTGTCTACAGACTGGCTAAAAAAAGGTGCTAAATTGTAAATAAGTACATAAAACAATGCCCCTGCCAAACCTCCCAGAATATATAAATTGGCAAGTTTGCGGCTTCCGAGAAACTGATGGATCAACTGACCAAACCAGAAGAGGAAAAGCATATTGAAAAGAATATGAAATATCCCCTCGTGAAGAAACATGTATGTGAAGATGCTCCACGGCTGGGTAGCTAACCTAGGGAGTGAAGCAGGCATCATAAGGTAGGAAAGTGCTGTAGTATACAGATCTCCCATTCCCCCGATGGTCATGAAAACCCTAAAAATCAACACAACAAAAAACACCAGGATGTTAATAGCAATCAGCTTATACAAGCTGTTGTCGCTGTGCTTGAAAGCGTTACGAAGATTGTCCCAAAAGTTACCGTACATAATTAATAAAAACTGTTTCTGTCTTTTTTCCAGAAGTAAACCAAAACTCCACCGATCACCAGTCCGCTGAGGTGGGCAAAGTGAGCTACATTATCCTGCGGATTATTCACAAATACGTTATATATGGTATAAAGGCTATATAAAAGCACCATATATTTCGCTTTGATTGGGATCGGAGGAAAAAGCAACATGAGCTGCGTATTAGGAAAAAGCATGGCAAATGCAATCAAAACACCAAAGAGTGCACCAGATGCTCCTACCATCGGTACATTTCCTTGAATACTCACGATTGCGTCGAGCGTTTGCTTAGCTTGAGTGATATTGTTAGGATCTTCAGGATTTCTGCTATAGGCGTCTACAAAATCAAAAACCGAGCGCTGAAAAAAGCCACGGTTTTCCAACACCAATTTATTAAAGGTGTCTGGATCAGGGTTACTTTGAAATATGGCGACTTTCGCTTCCAAATTATTCATTCTATAGGCTGTATATCCGGAATAAAGAACTCCCGAACCCACGCCACAAACCATCCATAAAATCAACAATTTCTTTGGCCCCAAAAACTGCTCGAGCAAAGGTCCGAAAATCAACAACCCAAACATATTTCCGAACAAATGCCAGAAATCTGCATGCATGAACATGTAGGTCAAAAACTGGAATGGTTTGAAATAAGGGCTATGAATATAGTATAGCGCAAACCAACTATTGAGTTGGGGGAAAATAAATTGCGAAACAATTAGTAGTCCTACATTGATGATTAGTAGGTTTTGAACTACAGGAGTAATATTTCTAAACATGCTATTTGCCGAAGAAAGAATGAATACTGCTTAAATCTAATTTCACGAATGTTTTGTTCCCTCCTAGTCCATAATTCGGGTTTTGGCAGGCAAAAAGTTGCCCGACAAGCGTTTCCATTTCCTGTGAATTCAGTTTTTGTCCTTTTTTCAAGGACGATTTTCGCGCCAAAGATCGCGCAAGATTTTCTCTGGTGTCGAGCGAAAGCTCACTTTTAAAATGCTTGTATTGTTCGAGAAGCCCTTCGAAAAGCTCCTTTTCATTTTTAACTTGTATATCCGCAGGTACGCCCTGAATGAGTACAGTATCCCTGCCAAATTCAGAAACCATAAAGCCCAAACTGTGCAATTCTGGCATAATATCCATCACCAACGCATAATCAGAAGATCCTAAATTAATTGCCGGTGGAAAAAGGCATTGTTGTGAAGTGCCTTGAGATAGTTTCAGTTGGCGCGAATAACGCTCATAAAGTATTCGCTCATGAGCCGTCTGCTGATCTATAATCAAAAATCCAGTTGACATCTGAGCAACTACATAGCTCAGTTCGACTTGAAATGTGGTACCAGTAGAATCAGTCTCTGCTGGCTTAGGGATGAATTCCGTAGCCTCGTCTGGTTTAGCCTTACTTTCAAAAGTCAGAACTTCTGTTTCATCTGATGCAGAGGCTCTTTCGCTAGTCCTTTGTTGAGTTCCTTCAAATAGTTTTTCCCATCCTGAAGTGCTGGCTTGCTTGAATTCCGGTGTATTATAAGTTTTATAGCTGTATTCCCTGTCCACTTGCACTTTTCTTTCAGGATCCTTGTCCCACTTTTCATTGAAATTCACATCCAGACTAAAATCCAGAGAGGGAACTACGTGATGTGCTCCCAGCGCCTGCTTTACCGCAGATCGAATTACAGCATAGATAGTCCGCTCATCGTCAAACTTGATTTCTGTTTTAGTCGGATGAACATTGATATCGATATGTGAGGGATCTATTTCCAGGAAAAGCACATAGAATGGATGCTGATCTGACTGTAGCAATCCTTCGAAAGCCGAGCTGACTGCGTGGTTAAGATAACTGGATTTGATGAAGCGGTTATTCACAAAGAAAAACTGCTCACCACGGGTTTTCTTGGCATTTTCAGGTTTCCCTATGTAGCCCTTCACATTCACATGCGGAGTAAGCTCCTCGCATGGCACCAGCTGCCCTTGATAGTTTCTACCAAAAAGTCCAACAATTCTATGGCTGAGTTTACCTGGAGTAAGACTGTATACTTCAAGGTCTTGCTGAAAAAGGGAAAATCCTATCTCATTATAAGATAGAGCTACCCGCTGAAATTCGTCCACGATATGACGCATTTCTACGGGATTAGACTTTAGGAAATTTCTTCGGGCAGGAACGTTATAAAACAGGTTTTTCATGGAAACTGACGTTCCAACGTTCCCGGCAAATGGCTCCTGCTTTTTCACTTCCGAGCCTTCAATTTGAATTAGTGTTCCAAGCTCAGCTTCAACTTGACGGGTTTTCAGTTCTACTTGAGCCACTGCAGCGATAGAAGCCAATGCCTCTCCGCGAAACCCAAAAGTACGTATGGAAAATAGATCGCTTGAGCTCCGGATTTTAGAGGTTGCATGTCGCTCAAAGCTCATTCTGGCATCTGTAGCAGACATGCCTTTACCATTGTCTATGACTTGAATAAGCTGTTTGCCTGACTCCTTTACGACCACTTGTATTTGGGTAGCGCCGGCATCCACTGCATTTTCAAGTAATTCCTTAAGTGCGGATGCAGGTCTCTGAACTACTTCTCCAGCTGCGATTTGATTAGCTATCGCATCGGGAAGGAGTTGTATGATATCACTCATGTTTCTTCTTGGGTTTTAGCCTGAAGAAAAAATAAATCCCGGCACCTATTGCTACCGCATATGCGATATATTCAAATATAACTGGACCCAAATATACATATCCGAATATCGAACCAAACAGCAATAGAAAAATGAAGGTTCTTATCATTGCGGTGGAGGCAAAGACGTTTAATCCATCCCGCTCTTTAATCCCTTTGTGCTGCGCAAAAGACCCGCGGATGCCAGCACCATACGAGCCAAAGTCCCGTGGAGTACCATCACTTTTTTCCAAAAGCCCCTGTGCTTCCAATTCCCTTTTGATTAGGGAGGTTCTTTGTTCGATTTCCTCCCGCACAGGATCGTAATACCGAGGTTTAACATCAAATCTAGTCGGAGCTGCAGTGCGAAATACGGAAGGAAATTTCATAGCTATTTAAATTTTAATTCGGGTTCCACGTTAAGTAAAAGCACATTGAAGGAATAAGTTCCGGTATATCGACCAGATATCAAATTTATGCCCTTTTTAACCTGATTTAGGAAACGATGTTCCCTAATCATTGAGTATATTCAACTAAATAAGTCCTACACTTCGTAATTTGAAGTAGTGCTGGAAATTTATAGACTTGCAAGAAGGATCTTATATCGGTCGATATACAAATTTATTTAGAAAGTTAAGGATTAAAAATTTACTCAAGAATGAGCAATAAGCTTTGGAGAGTTTTCGCAGTTGGCATTATAGCTCTTATTTTTTCCTCAGGGAAAATAGATGAATCATTAGAAGTGGCCGATCCACTCTCTACCACAGAT
Source organism: uncultured Algoriphagus sp. (assembly GCF_963974835.1). GTDB lineage: Bacteria > Bacteroidota > Bacteroidia > Cytophagales > Cyclobacteriaceae > Algoriphagus. Next base: position 607,641 of record NZ_CAXBET010000001.1, read on the forward strand.
TCAATGGCCCAGATTAATTGGGTGGATTCTGTATTCAATAGCCTCACCTTAGATGAGCGCTTGGGACAGCTTTTTATGATTGCCGCCTACTCAAACAAGGATCAAAAGCATGTGGATGAAATCAGTAACCTTGTGAAAACCGAGAATCTTGGAGGATTGATTTTTTTTCAGGGAGGACCGGATAGACAAGCTCGGCTCACCAATTACTATCAAGCACAGTCCAAAACTCCACTTTTTATCGCTATGGATGCTGAATGGGGCATCAGCATGCGGTTAGATTCTGTACCCGATTTCCCTAAAGCTATGACACTTGGGGCAGTCCAGGACGAGGAGTTGGTGTATAAAATGGGGAAAGAAATGGCCCGCCAATTTAAAGAGTTGGGCATGCACATCAACTTTGCGCCGGTGGTCGATGTGAATTCCAATCCTGAAAATCCTGTGATTGGGTATAGAGCTTTTGGTGGAAATAGGGAAGTAGTCACCAAACATGCGGTATCGTATATGAAAGGGCTTCAGGAAAATGGAGTTATTGCCAACGCCAAACATTTTCCAGGTCACGGAGATACAGAGGCTGATAGTCATTACTCCTTACCGGTGATCAAGAATCCTGAGCAGCGTATTTGGGATGTGGATTTGTATCCCTATCAGGAGCTTTTTAAAGAAAATCTGATGTCAGTAATGGTAGCGCACTTGAATGTGCCAAGCCTGGATGATACAGGAAATATTCCTACTAGCCTTTCTAAAAAAGTGGTGACCGATTTGCTGCAAAAGCGGATGAATTTTCAAGGGCTCATTTTTACCGATGCGCTAAACATGAAAGGAGTGGCAGTCGCCAATGCACCGGGAGAAGTTGATCTGAAGGCATTACTGGCAGGAAATGACGTCCTGCTATATTCACAGGATGTGCCCAAAGCTAAAGCGCTGATCAAAAACGCGGTGACGGAAGGAAAAATAACAGAAAAAGAGATAGACCGAAGAGTTAAGAAGATTTTACGCGCAAAATATTGGGCAGGACTCAATGAATATAAGCCAATAGACACTTATAAACTTGTAGAAAGGCTAGACACCCCGGAGACTGAAACTATCATAGAGGAATTGTATGCCGATGCAATGACTGTGGCCGTAAACAAGAATGATTTACTTCCTTTTCAATTTTTGGATCTCACTAGTTTCGCAAGTTTGAGTATTGGAGATGAGGGGAAAGATTTTCAGAAGTATCTAAGCAAATACACGAAGTTTGATCATTTCAGCATTGAAAAGGCATCAAACGAAACTACTCATTATAATACCATCAAACAGCTGGAAGACTACGATGTAGTTGTCGTTGGCCTGATGGGCTTAACGAACAGCCCAAAAAGAAATTTCGGGATTTCTCCAAGTGACATTCAACTGATTAAGGATTTAGCAAAGCGTCAAAAAGTTGTAACCGTTCTTTTTGGGAATGCTTACGCTGCCCAACAATTAGAAGGAATAGGCAACGTCGTTTTTGCTTACGAAAATACCCCGGCTACTCAGAAGCTCGCTCCACAGATATTATTTGGTGCCAGAGCTGCGAAAGGTATACTGCCTGTCACAGTAAATGGGGAGTTTTCTCATGGAGTGGGTGGTTATCTGGCTCCTGCGAATAGGCTTTCCTATGGCACTCCAGAAAGTGTAGGAATCGACGGAAAAATCCTGGATAAAATAGATGCAGTGGCTGAAAAAGCAATACGAATCCAAGCTACGCCTGGAGCAAATGTATTGGTGGTAAAGGACGGCAAAGTCGTATTCGAGAGGTCTTACGGTAAGTTGGAATACAAGTCCAGCCCAAACATGAATTCTGAAACAGTTTTTGATTTGGCTTCAATCACCAAAGTCTTAGCCACCACTCAGGCTGTTATGTTCCTTGAGAGTAGAGGGGAATTGGATATGGGAAATTATCTACAGGATTATCTGCCAGAACTTAAGGGCACCAATAAAGGAAAATTGATACTGAGTGATGTGATGGCGCATGAAGCAGGCTTGGTAGCATTTATCCCATATTATGCCAGAACTGTTGAAGCTGGACAATGGAGAGGCGATTATTATAAGCCCGCTCCCTCTCCTGGATTTTCCAGAGCAGTGTCTAATGACATGTATGGAATGGATGCCCTCCGGGATAGTATCTGGCATTGGACAGTGGATTCAAAAATAACACCGATTCCTAGAGGGGCCAGTAAGCATGCTTATGTATATTCTGATTTAACCATGTATTTGATGCAGGCGGTAGTAGAGCGAATCGTAAATCAGCCTATGGAAGATTTCCTTGATCAAAACTTCTATGGTCCTTTAGGGCTCAATACCATGACTTTCAACCCTGCTATGAAAATGCCGATTGACAATATCGCTCCTACAGAGAATGATATTACTTTCAGAAAAAGACAAGTTCAGGGATATGTACATGATCCTGGAGCGGCTATGTTCGGCGGTGTGGCAGGTCATGCAGGGCTATTTGGCAAAGCAAATGACTTAGCAGTGATGATGCAAATGATGCTTAACGGCGGAAGTTATGGCAATGTAAATCTGATCAATCCTGAGACTGTAAATAAATTTACCAAAAATCAGTCCCGTCAAAGCCGTAGAGGGTGGGGATGGGACAAGCCAGATACTCAGGCTGGCAAAGGAGGTTCTGCTGGTGACTTGGCTCCAAAATCTACTTTTGGACATACTGGATTCACGGGCACCTGTGTATGGGCCGACCCCGAAAATAATCTGATTTATGTATTCTTATCCAATCGTGTCTATCCAGATGCTACCAATACCAAATTGCTAAAAGAAGGAATCCGAACTGATATCCATGATATCATCTATGAGGCCATGGGTAAGAAATAGCTTTCACTAGAAAGGCAACTTACCCAGATCCACATTTCCTCCTGAAAGAATAATTCCGACTTTTTTTCCTCGGAATCTATCTTGATTTGCAAGCAAAGCTGCTAAGGGCACAGCGCAGGAAGGTTCTACGACGATCTTCATCCGCTCATAAATCAATCGCATTGCTTCTATGATCTGCGGGTCGGTCGCTAGCAAAATATCAGAGACAAATTCCTTTATCAATTCGAAGTTCAAAACTCCTAAAGAGGTCAATAAACCATCAGCGATGGTATTCGGCCCAGACTGTGGGATAATTTTTCCGGCATGGAAAGACTGAAATGCATCGTCTGCCCCCTGAGGTTCAGCAGCAATTACTTCGATATTTGAATTTAAATAATGTGCAGTTAGTGCCGTTCCACCTAGCAAACCTCCACCTCCAACAGGAGCCATTATAATATCTAGATCGCTTTGATCTTCGATTAGCTCAAGAGCGCAAGTTGCTTGACCTTCGATCACGTCCATAAAATCATAAGGAGGAATAAAAGTAGCACCAGTCTTTTTCACAACTTCTTGCAGTGTGGTTTCTCTAGCTTTAAGGTTGGGTTCACATTCGATGATTTCACCGCCATATCCTTTCACTGCTTTTTTTTTGATCTCTGGTGCATTTGATGGCATGACGATGTAGGCTGGAATCCCAGCGACTGAAGCCGCCCTTGCTAATGCTGCAGCATGATTTCCACTACTATGAGTTGCTACTCCTTTTGCTTTCTGGGATTCAGTAAGTTTCATCACCGCATTTGCCGCACCACGTGCTTTAAATGCACCAACTTTCTGGAAGTTTTCGCACTTAAAAAATATATCGCATCCCGCGATTTCGTTTATCGCAGAAGAATTCAAGACTGGAGTCCTGTGAATAAATGGCTGAATGCGCTCTTGCGCTGCCTCTATATCATCTAAAGTCGGAAAAACAGTTTTCATCTGATTATTTTTTATTTTAATGGTCAGATGGAATCTCGCAGAGTGAATAATTCAATTCTCTTTTGCCATGCTCGATTTCATTTGCTGAAATTAACGAGAAAAAGAGAAAGGAGATTTAGGGATTGAAGAAATAGTTGACCGACTTCAACATGATTATTTATCTTCAGGCATGAATTGGAATGAGATGGATTTTTTCCCGGTAATGGGAGAAAAGCTGAATTTAGAAAACACTGTCAAATTGGATTTTAGCCCATCAAATCCAGATTTGGAAATCTTGGACTTATCAAATACTGCTAAGTTTGATGAATATGTGACTAAGCAAATCAAGAATTCTGGCAGTACCTATGGAGTTGGGGGCTATTTAGAGCATAGAGCTATTTACCGAAGAAGTGCTGTATTTGCTACTTCAGAAGCTGATTTCCGAAATATTCATCTTGGAGTGGATATCTGGACTGAAGCTGGAGCACAAGTATATTCCCCTTTGGACGGAAAAATTCACAGCTTTCAGGACAATGCAGGTTTCGGGAATTATGGAGCTACCATCATTTTAGAACATGAGGTTTTTGAAAAAAAGCTCTATTCCCTTTATGGTCATCTTTTACTATCTGATCTTGACAACTTAAAAATCGGACAAAAAATCAAAGCTGGAGACCTCATCGCTCATGTTGGTCCTTTTCCGGAAAATGGCGATTGGCCACCACATTTACATTTCCAATTAGTGTGGGATTTGATGGGTAACAATGGTGACTTTCCAGGGGTTTGTTCCAAGCGGGATGTGGATATTTATCAGGCGAATTGCCCGGACCCTAATCTTATTCTGCGAAGTGAAGTTCTTTAGGAATTAGCTTTTGTAATCAATCGCAATCCTTCAAGCGTCAAATTTCTGTCTATTTCCTCGAAAACTTCAGCTAGTGGAGTTAATACAGCCGAAAGTCCTCCAGTGGCAATAACGTGGAATTTTTGCTTCGTTTCATTTTCAATTGCTTCCAGCATTCCCTTTACCAAACCTGTGTATCCATATAAAATCCCTGCTTGAATGGCATGAACAGTGTTTTGACCAAGCGCCGATTCCGGCATCTTCAAATCTACTTCCGGGAGTTTTGAAGTGTTCTTGAAAAGCGAATTGAGTGCAGTTTTCAGCCCAGGAACGATATTGACACCTATGATTTCACCTACTTCATTTACAACAGTAAAAGTCAAAGCTGTACCAAAATCCACAACAACTATTGCCTTTTCGTACTGCGAAAATGCTGCCATCGCATTACACATCAGGTCAGTACCAATTTCATTTGGGCGAAGGGTTTTTACAGGAAGCTTGCCAAAACTGGCTGGGGAAATAAGATAAGGCTGCGTACGGAAAAAGTTCTCACAAAATTGAAGAATCTGCTCATTTATCTCTGGCACTACAGAACTAAACCCGATCTGCTTTATATCTGAAGGACTGATTTCATGCTCCAAAAAATACATCGGGACTTTTTTGTGAAGCTGGGCGGCGAATTTTGCGGCATGTGTTTCGATCCGGAAGTGATTTTTCCAGTTTTCACCCACTTCATCATATAGCGCAAAAACTACATTTGAATTCCCCGCATCTATTGCTAAAAACATTGTTTCTCGGATTTGATTAAATTAGCCTTCCCAAAATTAATCGGATTATTAAACTTTGAACATGTATACTTTAAGAGAAGGAAAAATCGAGGATCTCCCTAGGGTGTTGGAATTGATAAATGAGCTCGCACTTTACGAAAAAGCTCCTGAGCAAGTGACCAACACGCTGGAAATGATGGAAAAAGATGGATTTGGAGAAAATCCTGTTTTTGGAACATTTCTTTGTGTAAAAGACGAGACTTCAGAGATCGTGGGTCTTGCGATTTATTATTATCGCTACAGTACTTGGAAAGGAAGAAGAATTTACCTTGAAGATCTGGTGGTAACCCAATCTGAGCGAGGAAATGGCGCAGGAAAATTACTCTTTGACCGCATCATGAAAAAAGGTCTGGAAGAAAATTGCACAGGAATGATGTGGCAGGTGCTAGACTGGAACGAACCCGCAATTAATTTCTATAGAAAGTATGGAGCAACATTAGAAGCCGGCTGGTTAAATGCTCATCTACAGGATTATGAAATCCAGCAAATTCTTAAGTAAAATTTTTATTGCAAATACAATATTCTCGTATTGTATTTGCAATATAAACTTGTATATTAGAGTTAATTAATAAGATAGCTATGACGCACACTTGGAAAATATCGTTTGAGGAGGCTGGTGCTGAGACCATACTTACTGGTCATGATTCGTATTATTTTTTCCAAGAGGTTTTTTCCACAGTGAGCGAGCCAGCCGCAGTGTATGATGTTTCTGTTACATTTCATGATACAGGAGAGATTTTTGACTTTTTAGATTTTACTCAGCAGGATGTATCTGAGATGCTAGAGGTAGATCCGAGTACACTTTCGCGCTGGCGCAAAGAAGATAGAAAGCTCTCCAAAATGCTTACTAAGAGTATTTTGGAGATGGATCAAGTGATTGCCAAAGGCATCAGGATTTTCGGTTCCGAAGAGTTGCTATCGCAATGGCTGCACACTGAGAATTCATCTCTTGGAGGTCAAAAGCCATCCACACTTATGAAGAGTCCTTATGGTGTCGATCGTGTGAATGAGGCCATTGAGGCTATTTCTTGGGGTTCTATTCTATAGGAAGTGAGGTATTTCCGACTAATTGAAAATCTAGTAGGTAGAAGTTCGCTTGGCTTTGGTATAGGGGCCGGAAGGTGGAATCAATACGGGACACCAATTATCTATGGATGCAGTGCTTCATCCCTTAATTTTCTGGAGCTTCTAAGTATAAAAGGGCCTGTAGTTACAAAAAGTAAGTGGAAGCTGGTGATACTTGAGATACAAACTCCAATACCTGAATTAGATGCTTCGCTGTTACCGTCAGACTGGAAAAATATACCCCATCCTAAATCAACTCAGGAATTTGGTACAGCCTGGGCAAGAGGGATGATTTCTCCTTCTCTTAAAATCCCCTCCTGTGGAATTCCTTTAAAAAGCTATCCAAGTGAGCATAATCTGTTAATCAATCCTCTCCATCCTGATTTTCAAAATTTAGTGAAAGTAGTGGAAGAATGGGATGTGAGCTTTGAGGTGAATTCTTAGAATTCTAAAATTGGAAAATTGGAAGATTAAAAATTCTATTGCTAGTAAAACAAAAAACCGGCTAATGCCGGTCTCTTGTCAATATTTCTATTCTCCTCGCTTGTTATCCTTTCAAGCTATAGTTAGGAGCTTCTCTAGTCACAGATACATCGTGAGGATGTGATTCTTTCACACCTGCTGCAGTGATTTTTACGAATTTTCCGTTTTTCTGAAGATCTTCAATAGTCTGAGTTCCGCAGTAACCCATACCAGCCTGAAGCCCACCTACCAACTGATAAAGAACCTCAGAAACTAATCCTTTGAAAGGAACACGGCCTACGATTCCTTCCGGAACCAGCTTTTTGATATTGTCTTCAGCGTCTTGGAAATAACGGTCTTTGGAACCTGATTCCATTGCTTCTAGCGAACCCATTCCTCTGTAAGACTTGAATTTTCTTCCTTGGAAAATGATCATTTCACCTGGAGCTTCCTCTGTTCCTGCCAGTAAAGAACCAATCATAATGGAGCTTCCGCCTGCAGCAATCGCTTTAACTAAATCACCTGAATAGCGAATTCCACCATCTGCGATTACTGGTACTCCGCGACCTTTTAATGCTTCAGAACATTCAAACACTGCAGATAATTGAGGAACACCTACACCTGCAATGATTCTAGTAGTACAGATAGAACCCGGGCCAACCCCAACTTTTACCGCATCAGCTCCTGCATCTGCTAGTGCAATTGCTGCTTCAGGAGTAGCAATATTTCCTACAATCACTTCCAGATCAGGGAAAGCATCTTTGATTTTTCTACAAGTTTCGATTACTCCTTTTGAGTGGCCGTGAGCAGTATCGATAGAAACCACGTCAACACCTGCATTTTTCAATGCTTCTACTCGCTCCACAATGTCTGCAGTCACACCAACTGCTGCTCCTACACGAAGTCTTCCAAACTCATCCTTGCAAGCATTTGGCTTGTCTTTTCTCTTCAAAATATCCTTATAAGTAATCAAGCCAGTTAGCTTGTACTCATCGTCAACGATTGGAAGTTTCTCGATTTTATATTCTTGGAGAATCTCTTCTGCTTGCTCTAGTGATACACCAGATTTAGCCGTAATGAGGTTGTCAATGGTCATGATCTCACGAATAGGGCGATCCTGATCTTTAATGAAGCGAAGATCACGGTTGGTAATAATACCCTTCAAAACCTTATTTTCATCGACTACAGGAATACCACCGATATGATATTCACGCATGATAGTCTCAGCATCCCTAACTTTCGCATCAATATGAAGCGTAATAGGATCGAGGATCATACCAGCCTGCGAACGCTTTACTTTACGCACTTGCGCTGCCTGCTGCTCGATAGACATGTTTTTGTGAACAAATCCAAGACCACCCTCAAGAGCAATGGCAATAGCCAATTCAGCTTCAGTAACCGTGTCCATAGCAGCGGAAACCAAAGGAATGTTTAGTCTGATTTTCTTGGTGAGTTGGGTAGAGGTATTCGTGTCGCGTGGAAGGACTTCTGAATAACCTGGGACAAGAAGCACATCGTCGTAGGTGAGTGCTTCGTAAAGGAACTTGTCGGAATTTCTATTCATGGCAAATATTGGTATGGAGGTAACCCTATTTGCCCGTCAAAGTTACACACAAAATTTAATGCCAAACTAATCCAATCCAAAATAAATTTGGAATAGGAAGCTATTTCTAGTCCAAACCAAACATCAGGGGAGGAAGGAAATAGTTTGAAACCGAATTTTGTGATCAGGTTTTATTTCTATATTCAGCTTAAATAAAGAGAATAAACTTACTTTTTCTGCAGCCTCGCAATATAAAACCCATCAAAGCCACTCTCTTGCGCTAGGACTTTCTGATCTTCGATCAATGTAAAGTCTTTGCCAGCTTCGCTTTCCAGAAATTTGGCAATTTGGTCTTGATTTTCAGAGGGTAAAATACTGCAAGTAGCATAGACCATCTGGCCACCTGACTTAACCATGGAAGGATAGCTTTGAAGAATTTCCTGCTGCGTTTGACGTACTTTCTCTATGGATTCTTCACTAAGTTTCCACTTGGTGTCAGGATTTCTACGAAGCACACCTAGTCCAGAACAAGGAACATCTAAAAGTAATCTGTCGGCTGTTTCCTTCATTCGTTTGATGGTCTTGGAACCTTCAATTACCTTTCGCTCAATGATGGAAACTCCGTCTCGGCGCGCTCTAAGCTTTGTTTGCTGTAGTTTCCATTCTTCCACATCCATTGAAAGAACTTTCCCTTTGTTCTGCATCAAAGCGGCTATGTGAAGCGATTTTCCTCCAGCACCTGCACATGCATCGATTACCCGCATTCCCGGCTCCACAGCAAGTGCAGCGGCAACTAATTGCGAAGAGGCATCTTGTACTTCAAAGTGACCTTCTTTAAAAGCAGGATTTCGGAATACGTTTGTACGTTCATCCAGAATCAAGGCATCCGGATAACCTTTGATAATATGGGTATGGATATTATCCTCCGCCAATCTATTTTTCAGACGCTCGCGGGTAGTCTTAAGCGTATTTACACGCAATACTACTTGAGCTTCCTGATTCAAACTGTGGATTTCAGCTTCCCATTTGTCTCCCAATTCTTTCTTTCCTAGATCAAAAAGCCAATCAGGGACAGACTCCAATTTGGCTGGATCATCCAGTTTCTCGTACTTTTCTTTAAGCTTGTCAGGGTTGATTTTTGCAAACTCTTCCCATGGTGGAAGTGTGTGTCCCTGCATCAACCAATAGGTTCCAAAAAGATCATAGGGCTCCTTACTTGGGCTCAAATAATTGATTAAACGCCACCAACGAACCATCTCATAGGTAGTCTCAGCAATGAAAGAACGATCTCTCGCCCCCCATTTTGGATTGGATTTCAGTGTTCTTTCGATTACTTTATCAGCGTACTGACCTTCTTCAAAAATGGCTGCAAGTGCGGTATGAACTCCGCGGATCGTGTTGTTGTGTAGCTTCATCTGTTTGTTTATCGTTCTTTATTGGCCATTTGGAATCTCGCAACATATATTCATCTCTTTGTGTGACTCTAGAGTTGTGCTCGATTTCATGGCAAATAAATTCTACACAAAGGTAGTTTTTCTTTCTGAGTCTGTCAGAATGAGATTTTGAAAAGGACTGAAAAACTGTGTCTTGAGAATATGACTTGAGTGTTTAAAATAGAAATTTTGGTTTTGATACCTTTACATTTTTAAATCTTCCAAAATCTACCTTACCATGTCAACCTTTCAAGAGCTTCTGTCTTCTTGGGCTTCGAAACTTTCCATTTATGAGAAACAGGAAGCAGAATCTCTGGTAAGTTGGCTTTTGGAGCATCATCTGGGATGGAGGAGAACTCAGATTTTGGATCAAGTTGATGAAGAGACTTTTCCAACCAAGCTAGTTGAAGACTTTGAGCGATTGAAAACCGGAGAGCCCATTCAGTATATTATGGGAAAAGGACCTTTCTATGGCAGAGAGTTTATCGTTAGTTCGGCTACTTTGATCCCAAGAAATGAAACAGAGGAATTGGTTCACATGATCATCAAAGAGAATCCGAAAGCTGGGTTGAAGATTTTAGATATAGGCACTGGAACAGGCTGCATTCCTATTTCATTGGCATTTGAGATGAATAATCCAGAAGTTTTCGCAGTGGATATTTCTGAGGAAGCTTTGGAAATCGCCAAGAAAAATAGAGATGTGTTGAATGCAAATGTCACTTTTTCTACCTGTGATATTCTGGCACAAACTCCTGATGTCTCTGAATTGGATATTTTGGTAAGTAACCCTCCTTACATTCCTGAGCAGGAGAAAACAGAAATGCATAGAAATGTACTGGATTTTGAGCCCGAATTGGCCTTGTTTGTCAGCAATGAAGATCCACTGATTTTTTACCGAACAATAGCAGAGAAAGGAAAACAACTCCTGAAGTCAGGTGGGAAGCTGTATTTTGAAATCAATGAAAAGTACGGGAAAGGAGTTTCTCAGTTGATGCAGGATCTAGGTTATTCAGATGTTCAGATATTAAAAGATTTGAATGGAAAGGAGAGAATTGCCAAAGGACTGTTGTCATTTTGACAACATTTATTTATTTTTATCGTAATGAATGTCATCACAAAAGGCACACTTCAAAAGTATATGCAGAGTTTTCCCGAAGCTGCCAGTTGGCTTCAGACTTGGTACGAGGTTGCTGAAAAGGCAAATTGGGAAAATTTCAATGCTGTAAAGTTGTCTTATCCTTCAGCAGATCAAGTAGGAGATGACAGAGTTGTTTTTAATGTAAAAGGAAATAAGTTCAGACTAATTGTAAGATTTAGCTTTCGATTCAAGGTATTGCAAATCAAATGGTTTGGTAGACATAAAGAATATGATAGAATAGATGTTTTAACCGTTCAACCTGATTATAATGATTAAAATAATCCAAAATGAAGCGATGTATCAAAACTATCTAGCGAGAATAGATGAGATATTTGATGCTGAACAAGGAACACAGAAAGGTGATGAGTTAGAATTATTAGTAACTCTAGTCAAACTCTATGAACAAGAAAATTTTCAGTTACCTACTCTTGACCCGATAGAAGCAATTAAAATTCGATTGGAGGATTTGGGTTTGAAGAACAAAGATCTGGAACCCATAATGGGGGATCCAGGTAACATTTCAAAAATTTTGAAGGGGAAAAGAAGCCTGACTGTTGATATGATTCGTGGATTAAGTGAGAAGCTTGATTTACCAGTCGATATATTGGTAGGTAAACCAAGTAAAGCGGTAGTATAAGCTTATGAGTCAGAAGAAATGTCCTCATTGCGGTGAATGGTCTGTATGGACAAACAATTACGAGGATCGCTGTGAGCATTGCGGAGAGTTTCTGTCTCCAGTAGAGCTTGAGCGGAAGGAAAAATTCATTCAAGAGCGAGACCGCCAAGAAAAAGACTGGATGTTTTACATCAATCCTGAAGATTCTGGGGCTAAGAAATTCTTTAAGAAATCCGGAAACTTATTTTATACCGTTTTCATGGCTATCATGACCTTTATCATGTGGTTGATTGCAGCTTTACCAGGATGATAAATCTATTCAAAAACCCAATTTTTATTTTTGCTTCCATTGCTTTTTGGGCAAATCAATACCTAGAAAAATCAATGGGAATTTTTGTTCCATTCTACCATGCATATGGTGATGATTTGATGGCAATGCCTGTAGTTTTTGGACTTTGCCTGCAACTAATGAGGTGGTTTCATCCACTGGGCGATCAACTGACTTTTAGCAAAAAACAGGTATTAATTGGTCTGGTTTATTTTTCAATCGTATTTGAAATCGTGTTACCACAGGTTTCAAAGACTTATACAGCAGATCCAATCGATGTGTTTTGCTATGGATTGGGAACGTTAGTGTTCCTAAAGTTTATGAATAAACCTGCTCCCCAATCCAAAAAATCCCGGGCGCTTTGATCTCTGTAATTCCTTCTGGAACTTCCAGCATAGTCGCATAGGTGATGGGTAAAATCAATTCTCCATTTTCATTCTGAATCTGTACAGGCATACCTTCCTTACCATGGATGTGGATGCTACTTTCTGCAAACCATTTTTTGAATTCTCTCGATTTCACTGGGTAATATTTCCAGTCTCCATCCAAAATTGTAAAATTCATCACTTCTAGCTTGTCTTGAAGATCAAAGCATTCCAGATGTGAAATCCCTATCAAATGTACAGCTTTGTGCTCGGTGGAGGCTAAATAATCAATCCCTGCGAGCAAATAGTTATCGTCGAAGATATTGATGAATTTCACAGGATATTGTTCTTCTAAGAGGTGTTGATTCTCTGCTTGAAAAGCCTCAGAAGCTAGAATTACATCTATTTTTATTCCCCAGCTTAACACTTGATCAAGCGCATTTTCTGACACAAGCACTGTGGGAACCCATTCCAATAGAGGAGAAACCTGATCAAATTTGATCTGATCTACTTCCAAAATGAGAACAGCAGGTTCTTGCTTATCTTTCACAAAATGGTGTGAGGACATTAGGATTGAATTTTTCTATAAAATTCAAGGGCGTTCCTGTAGGCCAAGCCTTCCAAATCCTCAGGACTCAGCTTATCTTCCAGGCTTTTGAGAAGCGATGGATATTTGCTCGCATCCTCCACCAAGGGAAAATAGAATGGGAATCTCTCCGGATCGTTAAAATCTTTGGTGTAGAAATAGTCTGCACCAAAGCAGATAGATTTTTCTCCGCCAATCTGGAAGCCATGGAAAAGATGGTCAAATAAGCGCTCCGGGACTTCCGGATCCAAGAAAGCTCTTAAGAAATTCACACCAATAATTCCTCCACGATTGATAATTTCTTTGGCAAACTCATCAGTAAGATTACGTGGATGTTTCCAGATTTCCCTGAAATTGGAATGACTTGCGATCACTGGAATATCCAGTTTATTATTATCGATGTGGTTCAAAATACCGGCTGCAAGCAAATCAGAAGTGTGCGATAGATCAACCGGAATTCTTTTACCTGCCATATAATCCAGCAGCTTTTTCCCGTCATCCTTCAGGCCTATTCCTTCGGTATAATTTCCACCTCCAAATCGGTTTTCTGTATGATGGGTCAGGCTGATGTACGCCAGCGATTTTACTTTTGCCAAAATAGAGTCAAACTGCCGATAGATTTCCTCCCAACTTGCATCTTCATTACCAAAACCTGCTGCATTTTCGACTGAAGCTTTTATCCCAACACAGTTTTGCTTGTCCCAATTTTGTAAAAATGCGGAATCAGCAAAGGCAAGGTCGTTCTCATGCTTTTCTAATAATTCAGAAAAAATCTGAGCTTGTCTGGTGGCTAGACTCATGTTTTCTGCCCTCACATCCGTATAAATCGCCAAGATTTGCATACGCACATTACCATCCTGTAGCCAAGGAATTGCACAGGCGATTTCATCTTTTGCATATGGATTGGCTCCTGGGATTTTTGCCAAATAGGACAACAAATCACAGTGTGTGTCGATTATAGGAAAGCTCATCATTTTTGTGGTTAAGGCAAAGTAAGCCAAAAAAGCGTATGTTTTTTAATACTTTTAGGGAGTATTACTGTTAAGTAACATTCGGATAGATTTTCAATTTCACAGAAAAATAAGCAATATGGCCTTAGCTCAACCTTTCAACTTCAAAAAATGGATTGACGAAAATAGACATCTACTCAAGCCTCCTATTGGAAATCAGCAAGTTTATAAAGGCAATGATGATTTTATTGTAATGGTAGTTGGCGGACCAAATTCCCGAAAAGATTATCATTCCAATGAAGGAGAGGAATTTTTCTATCAGGTAGAAGGCGATATCGTGCTGAAAGTTATAGATGACGCAAAGCCAAAAGACATTCATATCCGCGCGGGAGAAATATTCCTCCTTCGAGCAAAAGTGCCGCATTCTCCCCGTCGTCCTGCCAATACAGTTGGGTTGGTGATCGAGCGATATCGAAGACCCGGAGAGATCGATGGGTTTATCTGGCATTGTGAAAATTGTGGTGAAAAACTCTATGAGGAATTTTTCGAAGTAACCGACATTGTCACCCAGCTACCTCCTGTACAGGAAAGATTCTGGGGAAATCCTGAGAATACTACATGCAAGAATTGCGGAACAATAATGGAGAAATAAAAAATGTCCGATGTCGGATGGCCCGTGCTGTCTAATAAATGTTAAACAATTCCTATGATTCTTTAGTCTTTAAATTATCTTTTTTAATGATCATGTATGTGCGCATATATACCATTTAAAGAAGATAGATGAGAGGGTAAACACTTGAATTGAGGCCTCCTCGGTCACCCGTTATCGATCTTTCAGCATGTTAATCAAAAAAGATAATGGTATTGACATGATTGCAGCTAATCATGGAAAAATTTTATAACCCCAAATAGATCAGAATGAACTACCAATATTCAGCCGAATTTGCTCGGGAGATGGATGAGAAAGATCCACTTTCACACTTTCGGGATAGCTTTCTTTTCCCAAAAATAGATGGAAAAGATGCCATCTATCTCTGTGGAAATTCGCTGGGTTTACAGCCCAAATCAGCCAAGTCTTACATTGACAAGGAATTGACTAATTGGGCAGAAATGGGTGTGGATGGACATTTTCATGGAGAGGATGCCTGGTTTTTTGCGAAGCAGAAATCTAAGCCGGCACTGGCAGAAATAGTCGGAGCTCATGAACACGAAGTGGTAGCGATGAATAATCTATCTGTAAATCTTCACCTTTTGATGGTTTCATTTTATCAGCCCACAAAGAAGCGGTACAAAATCATTGTAGAAGCTGGTGCTTTTCCCTCAGATCAATACATGCTGGAGTCACAGGTAAAGTTTCACGGCCTGGATCCCAAAGAAGTAATCGTGGAGCTGAGTCCAAGGGAAGGAGGTGAGCATACGCTTCGAACTGAGGATATTTTAGCAGAAATAAAAAAGCAAGGTAATTCACTTTCAATGGTGAATATGGCCGGTCTACAATATTATACGGGGCAAGTTTTTGACATGAAAGCTATAACCGCTGCTGCACATGAGGTAGGAGCTTATGCTGGATTTGACCTAGCTCATGCAGCTGGTAACGCACCTCTTAGCCTTCATGATTGGGATGTTGATTTTGCGACATGGTGTAGCTATAAATACATGAATTCAGGTCCGGGAAATGTTTCAGGCGTATTTATCCATGAGCGATTTGCGGATAGACCTGATATGAATCGCTTTGCTGGCTGGTGGGGACATGATCAGGATCTTCGGTTTAAGATGGAAAAAGGTTTTATTCCTATGCACGGGGCAGATGGATGGCAACTTTCCAATTCTGATATCGTTGGTTTGGCTGTGCATCAGGCATCTTTGGATATTTTCCAGGAAGCTGGAATTGCCAATTTGAGGAAAAAATCAGAACAGCTGACAGCATATTTAGCTTATTTGATTGAAGAAATCAGCGGAAATTCAGGGGTTTTGGAAATTATTACTCCCAAAAATCCTGCGGAAAGAGGCTGTCAGTTATCTTTGCTGATTCATCGCGGAGGCAAGGCTGTATTCGATGAATGGTATAAACACGGAGTAGTAGGAGACTGGCGCAATCCAAATGTGATCCGCCTGGCACCTACACCACTCTATAACACCTTCCTAGACGTGTTCCGATTTGCACAGATTTTGGAACAATCTCTGAAGAAATTCGCTTAAAGGAAGCGTGGATAAAACAATCCAAATGGAAAAGAACCAAGTTACCGTATTAGGAGCCGGATTAATCGGCTCCCTAATGGCCATATACCTGAAGCGTCAGGGTTTAGAAGTTGAGGTTTTCGACAAGAGACCCGACAAGCGCAAATCAACTTTTGAAGAAGGAAAAAGATCAATAAATATGGCATTAAGCCATAGAGGTTGGAGTGCTTTGGAAGAGGTGGGATTGAAGGATAAAGTGATGCCGTTGGCTATACCCATGTATGGACGTAAAGTCCATGATGAGCATGGTGGCACTACCTTTATTTCCTACGGAAAGGAAAATCAAGCGATATATTCCCTTTCTAGAGGAAAGTTTAACCAGCTTCTGGTAGAAGAAGGAGAAAAGCTTGGAGCAAAATACTATTTTGAGCACAAATGCCTGGGGGTAGATTTCAACACCCAAGAAATTACTTTCCAGACTCCCGAAAGAGTAGAAAAAATCAAAGCTCCTGTGTTGTTTGGGTCTGATGGAGCGTATTCTTCACTCCGACTGGCAATGCAAAAGCAAATTCGCTTCAATTATAAGCAAGAATATATCTCTCATGAATACAAGGAACTAACCATTCCGGCAACTGCTGAAGGGGAGTTTGCGATGGATCCAAACGCTTTACATATCTGGCCAAGAGGGAAGTTTATGCTGATCGCACTTCCCAATCCTGATAAGACATTTACCTGTACTTTGTTTTTGCCTCATAGTGGATCAAAAGTTTGCTTTGACAAAATCAATGACGAGAAAGATTTGGAGATACTCTTCTCAAATTATTTTGACGACGCATATCAGCTAATGCCAGACCTAAAGACTGAGTTCTTTATAAACCCAACCTCCGCTTTGATCAATGTGGAATGTTTCCCATGGGTTCAAGGAACGAGTTTGTTGATGGGAGATGCCAGTCATGCCATGGTGCCTTTTTACGGACAAGGTATGAATTGTGGTTTTGAGGATTGCTCTATTTTAAATGGTTTGATCGATAAATACGGAACAAACTCATGGGATTTAGTTTTCGAAAAATTCCAGAAAAAAAGAAAAGTAGATACCGATGCCATCTGTCAACTGGCAATGGAGAATTTTGAGGAAATGCGAGATTCTGTTGCAGATCCTAAGTTTATCCTTCGTAAAAAAATCGAAGCTAAATTATATGAATTGTATCCAAATGACTGGATACCACTTTATTCTATGGTGACTTTTACCAATATGAGATATTCGGAAGCTTATACTCAGGGCAAATTGCAGGAAGCAATTATGGATCGCGTGATGGCTGACCCGCTGATCACGGAGAATTGGAATAAACTTGACTACGAGGATATTATTTATAAAATGGAAACAGCAAAAGCGGTCTAATCAGACCGCTTTTTTTATCCATCAACTTTTTTCCATCACAAATACTCCCATCGCTCGCTGTCCATGAACGAGCACAGATTTAGGAAATTCCAAAAATTTCAAGCCCATTTCACCCAATTTATCTACATGAGATTGGTTAAGAAGAAACCTTTCGGAGCCGTCCGGGAGTATGTATGTTCCTCTTCCTGTCGAATGGGATTCTTTGAGCATTCCGCCGAAAGCTGTGGTCATCCTAAACCAAAATATCCCCCCAGGCTTCAGGATTCTAAGTATTTCCTCAATCATCTGCCAAAAGTTATCCTCCCCTTTCGCAAAATGCAATACTGCCGAGCAGATTACCGCATCGAACGCTTCTTTATGGAAAGGAATCTCCTCCAATCTACCAACCTGAAATCGGTGAGCATCGTAATTCGAATCAAGACTTTTTGCCATAAATCGGCAATATTGAATAGCAGTCTCATTCTGATCAATTCCAAAAACTTGATAGCCTTGATTGATGAAATAGATGATATTTCGCCCTTCTCCACAACCAGCGTCCAAGATTTTCATATCTGTGGAAAACCTTCCTTTCAGAATTTGATCCAATAGGTAAATATCAATATTGCCTAAAAGACGATTTAATTCAGAGATGTTCATTTTCCCATTTATCTAATGCTTGAATAGCTTTTGTTCTTCCAATTTCTATCAATTCTTCGGCTCTGTGAAACTCCATAATTCCTGCTTGATTTCTTGCGACCTGAATCAATACGTCAACATCATGCTTTTCTATTAGTAAAGCAGAAAACCGATCTTGCAACAAATCAAACGAGCGTGTCATAAGACTTATTGAACTGAGATAAGCCGGCCTCTCTTCTTTTACTTGGTCTGGAAAATACTGACGCATTTTCATACGGTAATCAGCTAGCCATACGGGCAGAGAAATAAACCGCTTGCCGGTAGCATCTTTCTTGGGAGGAATTACCAACTCAGAATCCCCGGCATTCAGTCCCACTACCACCACGATATTTCCTTCGGATTTCCGCAAAAGAGAAAGAGGAACAGGATTCAACACTCCTCCGTCTATGTATTCTTGGCTTTGGTGCCGGGCGGGTTGGAAAACTGTAGGAATACTTCCAGAAGCTCGGATCGCAGCATACAAACTTCCTTTACTAAAAATCACTTCTTTCCCATTAATGTAATCAACTGCATTGCAATAAAAGGGGATTTCAAAATCCTCTATCTGACAATCACTCACCACTTTCTTCAGCGCACTATATACTTTTTCGCCTTTGATAAATCCTCTACTGGAAAAGGTGAAATCCATCAGGGAAAACACATCCAATCTATCCAAATGACAAATCCAATCTTTAAATTCATTCAACTTGCCCGCGGCATACATTCCTCCAATCAGCGCTCCTGCTGAGCAGCCTGCAACTTCGGCAATATGATAGCCTCTTCTTTCGAGTTCCTCGATTACGCCTACGTGCGCCAATCCCCGCGCTCCGCCGCTGCTCAGAACCAATGATACTGATTTACTTTTGACCATATTAATTAGGGAATAAACAACTAAATTGGAGCCGAAAAACCCTCAACGAAAGTACATATTATGAGCCAATTTAAACCCTTTCACCTGGCTTTCCCGATCAGGGATATTGCAGAAACCCGTGAATTTTATGGAGGCCTACTTGGATGCGAGATCGGAAGAAGCACTGACAAATGGATTGATTTTAACTTCTTTGGTCACCAGCTTTCCGCTCATATCAAACCAGAAGAGTTAGCTCCAGCGCATAGCAATACAGTGGATGGAAAATATGTACCTGTTCGTCATTTCGGAGCTATTTTACAATGGGAAGAATGGCATGAACTTGCTGAAAAATTAAAAAAACAAGGAATCGAGTTTGTGATCGAGCCATATATTCGTTTTAAGGGCGAAGTCGGTGAGCAGGCTACCATGTTCTTTTTGGACCCATGCGGAAATGCGCTCGAATTCAAATCATTTCAAGACGAATCTCAGATTTTTGCCAAATAAATCACTGCTTTGAAAAATCACTACCTAGGTGCTGGAATAGGTCGGACGATAGAAATAGAAGGGAGAGAATATCTTTATTTCAGCGGCACATCCTATCTGGGAATTGGTCAAGACAAGGATTTTCTTGGCGCTTTATCTGATAATCTTTTTCTTTTAGGAGCGAATCACGGACAAAGCAGAATCAATAATATCCGGCTTTCTGTCTTTGATGACTTTGAAAATCATTTTGCAGAGAGAGCAGGATCAGAATCGGCAGCTATATTTAGTTCGGGATACCTAGCAGGAATAGCTGCTTGGAAATCATTAATTATGGATAAGGATGAAGTTTGGATAGCTCCCGATGCTCACACTGCCATCATCCCAGATCATCATACTTCCAGCATTCAATTAAATTTTACACAATGGAAAAAGATATGTCTACAGCAATCTGAAAGTTTACTTTCACGGAAAATTCTCTTAATCGGTAATGCTGTCGATCCTTTTTCCTGTGAAATAAATGACTACTCTTGGGTAAAAGAAATATCCCGAAAACATGAAGTGAGTCTTCTTATCGATGACAGCCACGCATTTGGGGCCTTTGGGAATAGTATTTATGGCACTTATTCACAATGGGCTGACCCATCCATAAATTTATTAGTTTCTGGCTCTCTCGGAAAAGGGCTGGGGTTACCAGCCGGTATAATTGTGGGAAATCGCCTACAGATAAATAATATAAAATCCACTTCACTCTTTGGTGGAGCTTCCCCGGGATCACCAGCACACTTAAAAACATTTCTGGATCTGGAAAATCTTTATCTGAAAAAGCAACTTTGGCTAAAAGATGCCTGTGCTATTTTCGCTCAGGAAACTGCTACTATTCGTCAAATCCAAGGAAGTAAAAATTTCCCCGCATTTGCATATACTGATCCCTCTTGGTTTGAAAAATTTGAAAAAGCTGGAATCATCACCTCATCTTTTCCATATCCTACTGCTGCAAGCCCCAGTGTAAATAGAATTGTGATCTCTGCATTTCATGAACTGGGAGATCTGATGTATGTGAATGAAATAATCCGTGAATTATCTTCATAGAGGCTAAACTTTCACTGTACATCTGAATAATGGTGAGATAGTTTTGAAAATAATATAAATTGGATGTAATGGATCCACAAAAGGGATCGACCATTATTTGAGTTACAAGCCTAATCTTAGACATCATGGGGCCGGTGATCCTAAAAGTTCCTTGCTTGATTCATATAATCCCCTATAAACCACTTCATCTATCCAGATCCAAGAAATAAGAAAATGCTTTCTCAGTATAAGGGCATTTAACATCAATTCTTTCTATGAAAAACCACGAAGAGCCAAATCCTTCCCCTAAAAGTAAAATTCCTTTCATCTATCGATCCTACTTCAAATACTGGATAGTATTGATTCTTCCTGCAAGTATTATTACTATTATCGTGACACAACTATTCACGGGATCTATCAGCGCGGAGTTCTTTAGATTACCCTCTACCTATTTCAAAATGATTATTTTTCAGCTGATCTTTGGTCTTTGGATGTATTTTAGAGACTACAAGCCAAAATCACGGCAATATAAAGATGGAGTTTGATCCAGATCCAAATGGCAAATTAAACCTAAATGAAAAAGCATAAATCCAAAGCTCCAGTTTATAAAAAATCCATTCCTTTTATTTTCCGATCATTTTTCAATTTTTGGCTGGCTGTAATACTCCCTGGAACATTGACAGCTCTGGCAGTTTCAAAGCTATATTACAATAACACCATCAATTTTGAACCGCTAAAGTTACCATCCACTTGGTTATACTTTGCCATTTTACAGGTGTTCATGGGCTTTTTCACTTATCTCTGGGTGTACAGAATCAAATCAAAGGAATATAAAAGTTAAGATTACCTTGGATTATTTATCTTGGTATAAACAACAACCCAAAATGAAAAATCTCCGCTACTACCTACTTCTTATGGCCTTTTTACCAGGTCTTGCATTTTCACAAAACCTCGCAGAGAAACTCGGCTACCCCAGTGATGCCAAAGTTCTAATCATCCACGGAGACGACGTAGGAGTATCCCATTCACAGACTAAGGCAACTTTTGATGCCATGAAAATTGGCATTGTAAACTCTACAAGCATGATGGTACCAACCGGTTGGTCTGCAGAAGTGGGAGAAATGGCGAAGGAAATGCCAGGCGCTGATATTGGAATTCATATTACCTTGACCAATGAATGGCTGAATTTCAATTGGGGCCCAGAAGCTGGAAGAACTGCTGTCCCTGGTTTGGCAAATGAAAAAGGTCATATGTATTCGAACTGTGCCGAAGTCAGTGCCAATGCCAGTCCTCAAGAAGTAGAAATGGAAATACGTGCACAGATCAAAACCGCTAACCAGATGGGAATAGTACCAACTCATTTGGATTCACATATGGGATGCGTTTTCTATGGTAGACCAGAATATCTAAAATCTTATCTTACAATCGCACAAGAGCTGAAAATCCCAGCCATGATCAATCAGCAAATAGTAGACAATATTATCAATCCAAATTCGGCTCTATTTGAAGGGATTAATGTGGATCATTTCCCTGTGATCGATCAACTATTCATGGCAGAACCGGAAGACTATGAATCAGGAATGGAAGAATATTATACAAATTCCATCAATAATCTGTCCTCAGGTTTGAATCTAATCTTGATTCATCTGGCTTTTGACAATGAGGAAATGAATGCGGTTACTCAAGGACATGATACCTACCATGCACCATGGAGACAGGCGGATTATAATTTCTTTACAAGTGAAAAAGCCAGAGAACTTTTGAAAAAAAATAATGTGAAACTGGTTACATGGAGAGAAGTTGGCAAAACGATGCAATTTTGAATTCGCGCACATGAAGTATTTTTGTATTGCCATCCCGTGCATTTTTTTTATCATTACTTCCTGCCACGGACCACAACCAAAGGAGCATTTGCTTTTTGATAGCTTGGATAGGTTGCCTCACTATTCAGTAGATAACTACGAGCATTTCTCCCTTGCAAACGAAGAAATGCTAGTTAGCGAAAAAGAAATATCACTCAAGGGCATTCATCTTTTATCGACTTATTCATTTTCTATTCTATCTGAAGATGAAACTATTTGTCTAGATCAACCGGAGTCTTTTAAAAAATATCCAATCGCCGCCAACTTAAACTACAAGTTGAAATCACAAGGATTAGAAATCAACCAGATGCTGATCTTTAGTAAAGACAAACCTGGAATTACTATTCTGAATTTTGTAAAGAATGTCGATGAGTCCGAAAAAACTTTAAAACTCAAATTTGAGGCAAATACTAATCTAAGTTCTACCGGTTGGATGGATGGAATTAATGAGCAAGATGGTCCCGATCAAATCAATTTTGACCAAGTAACGGGAATTTTCACAGCAAAAGATGGTGCCATAGATTGGTATGCTGTATGGGGTAGTTCTAGTGATTTCACTTTGAATCCTGCTAGTTCTAATTGTAGAAAAGAACTTCCCGGGTTCGGGGCAAGTGCTGGCTTCGAAATCAATTTAGAATTAGGTCCTCTGGAAGAACGGATAATACCAGTTTTCATAGCAGGTTCAGATCAAAGTGAATATTCAGCGATCGAAACGCTGGCAGATCTGCGTACTGATCTATTTTCCGACTGGGAAGAAAATTTCTCCCTGCTAGATTCTCTTCAGAATACTTCAAAACTCATAATTCCTTCAGATAATATAAAACAGATTTGGGATTGGAGTAAATACAAAGGAGGCATATCTGCATTAAATTCATATGACCAAGATATACCTCAACACAATTCTGATGAACTTCTGAAACTTTTAGCGCAATTTGATCCTGAATACCCTTTAAAAATAGATCAGACCGCATTCATAGAAAATTTGAATTCGTCTAGGCATATTGCTCCTTCACATAGGTTGATTCAACCCTTAATTTTTAAATTACTGGGAATCAAAGCTGACTTCGAAAATCGAGTGGTTTTTATTAAACCTAATTTGCCTACAGAATGGAATGAAGTTATTATCGAAAATCTCTGGATGGATGATAATAAGCTGAAAATTGCGATTTCCATAGATGAAAACTCAATGATTGTTGAAGTGACGCAAACCCAAAAAAGTGCTGGTATATCGATTCATCTGCCTGAAGACTTCTCCAAAGTAAAAGTGCTGGGTAAGCAAGTGAGCATAGATACCAAAGATAATTTCCGCAGGATTCTAATGACAGGAGATCATGTAAAAATCGAGGCTCAGAAGAACTAACTTTATTCTTTTTCAACTTCCCCAAATGCCGTGAGAACCAAGCTTCTATTCCCTCCATTTCTACGAAATTCACAGAGATAAATTCCCTGCCAAATACCCATGTTAAGTTTTCCACCAGAAATGGGTATTTGTAAACTTGAATCAAAAAAACTTGCTTTAATGTGCGCAGGCATATCATCCGACCCTTCATAGGTGTGGATAAATCGTGGATAAGATTCTGGAATTAACTCATTTACGAAGGTTTGGAAGTCTTTTCTGACAGTAGGGTCAGCATTTTCATTGATGGTGAGCGCAGCGGAAGTATGCTGGATAAAAATCTGCAAAACACCTGTTTTAATCCGTGCAATTTCAGGAATCGCATCTTCGATCTCATCTGTAATCAAATGGTATCCTGCTGGATAAGAAGACAAACGAAGTTTATGCTGGAAAAATTGAATCATTGACAAAATTAGAGTTCATCCAAAAAAAGAAAAGCCTTTATTCCGGCTTATTCTTTATCAAAGTATAGTTTGTCTCCGTTGCAGGAATCCCAAGTGCCGGTCAGCTGGCCTTGACTATTGAGAAAATATATTTCTTGATCGCTGCTACAGCCGTGGATTTCATTATCGGCTGCTGTTTCATATTGAAATATAAATTTTCTTAATCCGTCCTCAAAGCGCTCCTCATAGGTCCCAATAAATCCTTGCTTCCCTATGGATTTTCTGAAAGTCCCATCTGAAGAAAGGGTATAAACGTAAGCAGAATCCCGAACGCTGGTATAACTTGATTTTGTCTCCCCTCCCTTTTGATAACCAGCCAAAACCCACCGTTCAATACTCTCACCTGGCTCCGGATTCTCATCGAAGTTACATGAAAATGCTAAAACGGCTGCCATTGCAAAGGTTAAGAAGGAAATGACGTTTTTCATTGGCTTTATTGACTATTATCTATATAGCCTTTTGAAATCCAATTACTTTGCCAAAAAACAAAACTAAAAATTAAAGCCTCATTTTTTACTTCTTTTAGCTTCCGGATTATATTCCAAAGCCTTTTCCACCCAAAATTCCCAGTCTTCATCCATGTCAAAACCCTCAGGGTCAACATATACAAAGCCTCTCATCGATCTACCTGTGAATTCCATCGGATTACAACCTGCCCTTTTCATACACATCTCTTGCAAATTTTCCCCTACCCGCACCATCATCCGATCTTTTTGAGTGGCCTTATCTTTATTCAATCCAATGAGCATCTTGTCATCCACTAAAAAAAGCATGCCTCCCATCATCTTTTTATTTGAGAAAACAACGCCTCGCCGTTTTAGACTTTCAGCCAATCGTTCTACCAAATATTCATCATAGGCCATGATCTATCCGTCTCAGATTTTGGCAATTGTGTTTTCAAGCACCCCGATTTCATCTATACCAATTCTTACTTTGTCTCCAACTTCTAAAGTGAAATCATCCGGAACAATCCCTGTTCCTGTCATCAGAAAGCAACCAATCGGAAACGTATTCCCGCGGAAAAGCCATCCTGCCAATTCATGAGGTTTGCGTTTCAGTTGTGTCAAAGGAGTCTCGCCAACAAAGGCTAAAACATCATCTCGGAAGATTTCCAATCGAATCGTGGCTGTTTCTTGAATTGCTTTACCTGTGATGTAGAGGCATGGGCCTATCGCCGCACAACCTGCATAAACCTTTGCTTGCGGTAGATAAAGAGGATTTTCTCCCTCAATACTTCTACTGCTCATATCATTACCACAGGTATAACCTTGTATTTTACCGGAAGGGGAAATCACCAAAGTCAACTCTGGTTCCGGTACATCCCAAGTAGAATCCTTTCGGATGTTTACAGTTCCTCCAGGAGCCGAAACACGACTTGCAGTGGCTTTGAAAAATAATTCTGGGCGATCTGCATTGTAAACTTTATCGTAAAAGTCAGCTCCTCCAGCATCTTGGGATTCTTCCATTCTAGCAGTCCTGCTACGATAATAAGTCACTCCTGCTGCCCAAATTTCTTGATTTCCCATTGGAGATAAAATGCCCTTGGAAAGGATTACTTCCGCTTCTTCTGATGAAATTGCTTTCCAGGATTTGGACTCAGAACTGAGATGATTTTCTAAATTTTCATTGGCAAGTAAAACGTCCCAATCTATTTCTGGACCTAAAAAAGCCTGATTCTCATGTTGCAAAAGTGTGCCCGCAGGCAGTTTGTATATTTTCATAGGTTAATAGGGTTTGGATAGAAATTTAGGAAAAAGATCTGAGAAGAGGACAACGGATTAATATTCATCCTTCAATTCTGCTCAGATTTTTTGGAATGCGCAAAAATAATTTTCTAATCAAGAGATTTGCGAAGCAACTTTTCCCCATTACCTTTGAGAATAGATCATAGGGGGTGCCTTAACAAAACGGGCTGAGATCATACCCATAAGACCTGATCCGGATAATGCCGGCGAAGGGAAATGAACAAGCGTAGCAAAGGATAATATCAAACCTAAGAAGTGGTACCCTTCTGAAAGTCGGATTTTGGCAATGCTACAGGGTAAACAAATAAGAGGAGCTTCCCTAGAGCTTTCTCATGTTTCACTCAATCTTCCGATAGGGAAAATTACACATGAAAAAATTACTGTTAAACTTGGCTTTATGCCTGTTTGCAATTTCCGCCTGGGCACAAAGTAGCCTTAGTGGAAAAGTGCTGGATGCCTCATCCGGCGAACCCTTAATAGGAGCATCTGTCTGGACAGAAAAACAGGGACGGGGGGCTGTTACCGATGAGAATGGGAATTTTACCTTAACCAAATTAAAAGAAGGAGAGATTCAACTTCGGGTTTCTTATGTAGGCTTTGGAACAATTAAAGAAACCCTAACAGTGCCTTATGCAGGAGAATTAAAGCTACAGCTAAATCCCACAGATCTGCTTTCTGAAGAGTTTATCGTGTATGCGACTCGAGCTTCCTCTACCACTCCAACTACCTTTCAAACCATCGATAAGGCGGAACTTGCCAAAAGAAATCTGGGACAGGATATCCCGATTCTACTGAATTTCACTCCTTCCGTTGTGACCAATTCAGATGCAGGAGCCGGAATTGGATACACCAGCATGAGCATCAGAGGATCAGATCAAAGCAGAATCAATGTGACCGTCAACGGAATTCCTATGAATGATGCAGAATCTCATGGAGTATTTTATGTCAACATGCCGGATTTTGCCTCCTCTGTGGACAATATCCAAATCCAGCGAGGTGTTGGAACATCCACAAATGGTGCTGCGACTTTTGGAGCAAGTTTGAACATACAAACCGATACCCGAAAAGATGATCCCTATGCTGAAATTTCAAACTCAGTTGGTTCATTTAATTCCTGGAAGCACACCGTGAAAGCAGGCACCGGCCTTCTAAACAACCGTTTTGCCGTCGACGCCCGGCTTTCCAAAATCACTTCAGATGGTTATGTGGACCGTGCCTTTTCGGACTTGAAATCCTTCTTCGTTTCCGCAGGATACTATGGGGAAAATTCAGTTGTAAAGCTGAACGTGTTTTCCGGTCAGGAGCAAACTTACCAAGCTTGGTATGGGCTTCCTGAGTCTAAGCTGGAGGACGATCGAACCTTCAATTATTACACATACGATAATGAAACTGACAATTACCAACAAGATCATTATCAGTTGATTTATACTGGTAAAATTGGTAGCAATTGGAAAACCAACGCCGCACTTCATTATACCTATGGAAGAGGTTATTACGAGCAGTTTCGTGAAGACGATGACTTTGCAAGCTATGCTCTTCCTGATGTAGAAATTGGAGGAGAGGTTATTTCCAGCACGGATATTATTCGAAGAAGATGGCTGGACAACGACTTCTTTGGAGGTATTGCTTCAGTAAATTATATCTCGGATGATGGTAAATGGGATGTCATCTTAGGCGGTGGAGCCAATCGTTACGATGGAGATCACTTCGGTGAAATTATCTGGGCAAGAGTTGCGGGAGCTACCAATATTCGAGATCGGTATTATGACAACAATGCTGTGAAGGACGATAGAAATATTTACCTGAAAGCAACGCACGAAATAAGTCCTGGATTAAATCTGTTCGGGGATTTGCAGGTTCGTGGGATTGATTATACATTTTATGGAGTCAATGACGATCAAAGAATCGTGGATGGCAATCAAACCTATACCTTTTTCAATCCAAAATTCGGTTTGAGTTATGAGCGAAGCAATGGTCAGGTTTGGTATGCGAGCTATGCTGTAGCCAATAGAGAGCCAAAGCGCTCGGACTTTACGGATAATCCAATTTCAGAAATTCCAAGACCAGAAAGACTGAATGATATCGAAGCTGGCGTAAGAGCTCAAAAAGGCAAGTTTAATTACAATGCCAACCTCTACTACATGGATTACAAAGATCAGTTAATTCTAACTGGCCAAATCAATGACGTTGGAGCATATATCCGGGAAAATGTAGCTAATTCCTACCGAGCTGGAATCGAGCTTTCTGGGGCTTATCAGTTTTCGAAGTCTTTGACTTTGGGCGGGAATTTGACACTGAGCCAAAATAAGATCGAGGAATTCACCGAGTATGTAGATGACTACAGCACAGCAGAATTTCAGCAAGAAGCTTTTACTTACGAGGATACTGACATTGCGTTTTCGCCAAATACAATTGCTTCGGCAATTATCGAGTATAGACCAATTGAAAATCTTTCTTTGAACTGGATGTCAAAGTACGTTGGCAAGCAATACTTGGACAATTCAGCTAGTGACAGCAGATCTCTAGATGCATTTTTTACCAATGATATCCGAATCAGCTACCAAGTGCAACCGAGATTCTTCAAAAGCTTGGAGTTGAATCTTTTGGTCAATAACATTTTCAATGAAATGTACGAGCCGAATGGCTACACCTTTAGCTATTTCGTACCGGGAGAAAGCCAGAAGGAATTAGTGACAGAGAATTACTATTACCCGATGGCAGGAACCAATTTTATGCTGGGGTTGACTATGAAGTTTTAGCAGAAATAAAACGAGCAGAAAATCATGCAACTCGAAAAAAAACATTTTGAAATACTTCCAAAAGCGCAGCAAAACTGGCAAAACCGCCCTGAGTGGTTCTTTAACCGAGCTCATACAGATACCTATGAGCTCTGGTACGAAGGCCGATACAAAAGAGCAGAAGTCTGGCAAAAGAAAGTCATGGAGCAATTGGTATCCAAAGACACTCGTATTAAAACATTGCTAGAATTTGGTTGCGGAACGACCCGATTCACTCGCTGGTGGAAGGAAATAGGAATAAAAGCAACCGGAGGGGATATTTCCCCTCTGATGCTTTCTCAAGCCATCAATCTATTTGATGGAGACTTGGTCATGGCGGATTCGCATCACATGCCCTTCAAGGATCATACGTTCGATTCCCTTGCATTCATCACGACTTTTGAATACTACAAAGATCCAGTAAAAGTGATACGGGAATCAGCCCGCGTTGCCAAATATGGAATTGCCATGGGAATGATGAACCGGAACTCTCCAAAAGTGCTCAGGAGAAGGGTTCAGCAGGTTTTTGGTAAAAATCCATTCTACGTTACAGCAACTTTTTACACGCCGGCAATGCTGATCAAGATCATAGAAGAGGCTCTACAAGGCAGAGAATACACGATCGAATGGTCTTGCACAGGCTTACCAAAGTGGTTTCCAGTTCAGCAATGGAGTGTTCCATATGGAGACTTTTTCGGTTTGTATGTCAAATTTACTGACGTGGACTGATGGCAGATCTTGGAAAAATCAATCACGAAGGCTATCAAAAATTACTCGCTGGGCGATTGGGTGCTTCACGTAAGGAAGTAAAGCAAGGACCTGCTTTTGGGGTGGATGTTTCCATCACTTCTCTGCCCGGAGGCTTAGCCATGGCGGCAACGAGTGATCCTTTGTCATTGATTCCTTCCTTAGGTTTGCAGGAATCTGCCTGGCTCAGCGTGCATTTAATGGCAAATGATATGGCTACAACTGGCTTTGCGCCCCAATATGGCCAGTTTGTGCTGAATCTACCTGTTACACTGAGTAATGAGGAGTTTAGCACCTATTGGGGATTTATTGATCGATACTGCAAAGAAATAGGTGTGGCAATTACGGGCGGACATACAGGATTTGTCCAGGGCCAAAATTCAACTTTCGCCGGAGGTGGAACACTGATCACTATTGCTCCGGAGTCAAAAATGATCACTGCCACTGGAGCTCAGGAAGGAGATGTAATTTTGGTTACCAAATCCTGTGCACTTACTGCTACTGCCATTTTAGGGATGAGTTTTCCTGAGACCGTAAAAAACAAATGTGGACTTGACATCTACCAATCTGCCTGTGAGCAATTTTATGAAACTTCCTCACTCTCCGATGCGCTGATTGCCGCCGGTGAAACGGAGAAATATCCTGAAATCACAGCCATGCACGATGTGACCGAGGGAGGAGTACTGGGTGCAATCTATGAAATGATGATTGCTTCGGGAAAAGGTGCTTTAATGGAAAAAGTGTCGATACCAGTGGGAGAAACTACCTCAGCCATCTCAAATCTTTTTGGGCTTGATCCAACGTATTGTGTAGGCGCTGGAGCAATGATAATTTCCTGTAAAGCAGAAAAATCGGAAAATCTCATTAGCCGTCTAGCAAATTCCTCTATTTCCTGTACAGCCGTCGGAAAAGTGAAATCTCAGGATTTTGGGATTATGTTGAAGTCACATGATGCAGTTGCACCTCTGATTTATCTAGAAACTGATCCTTATTGGGCTGCCTATTTTGAAGCTTTAAAATCAGGCTGGAAATGAAAAAAGAGTCAAAAATACCTGGAGGGGTTTACTTGGTAATTGATCCTAGCAAGGAAGAAAACCAACTGTTGGAAGCTTTAGCCAGAGCTTTAGAAGCAAGTCCTTGTGCAGTTCAGATTTGGGATAATTTCTCCCCGACAACTTCTGTTCCTGCACTAATTAGCAAGATAAAGGGACTTTGTAAAGACCCAAAAATCCCACTTCTAATCAATAATCACCCGGAATGGGTGGAGCTTTTTGACTTAGACGGAGTGCATTTTGATGAGTTTTCAGAGCTTTCGGCAGATAGGCTCCGAGCTTTAAGGAATCAGGAAAAGATAATGGGAATCACAATCAATAATGATTTTGAAATCATTCGAAAATCAATTGAAATGGGAGTGGACTACCTTTCCTTTTGCTCCATTTTCCCATCCAGCACTAGCACCAGCTGTGAATTGGTTGAATTTGAAACCATTAGAAAAACCCGGAAAATAACGGACATACCAATTTTTTTGGCTGGCGGAATAAACCCTGGTAACATCAGCAAACTACAGACTTTAAATTTTGATGGCATTGCTGCTATTTCAGGTGTGATGAGTTCTAAAGACCCACAAGCCGCCATTTTAAATTATCAACGTGAACTTTCAACACTTAAATCATGAAACTAGAAACTATAGAGAAATTATGCTGTCCATTTGATAAGCAAGATTTAGAATTGAAAACCATCCTAACTGATGATCAAGGAAGTATAATCGAAGGCTGGCTGACCTGTAAAACCTGTTCTCGACTATATCCCATCATTAAGGGAATTCCAATCATGAATCCTGACGAATACCGTGAAGCTCAACTGGAGCAGCCAGTTTTGGATCGCTGGCAAAAGGAACTCGAAGGAAAGGAGATTAAGGCTTTCAGGTTATTGGATAAAGGTTCAGAGAAATTCTAATATGATTATCCTTAATGATGCCAGTCACGTAAGTTCTTCACCTATCTAGCCTGATGACTGAAATCGCCTTCAATTCTTAAGTTTAGCTGATCCTTTATTGCTTTTTACTCATTTTCAGAAATGCGGATATGCATAGCTTCTAATGCACTTTTTATCTTCTCCAAGGCAACAACGGCATCTTTCTCCCGATTGAAATCCAGCACTAAAAATTTGGCTCCGTTTGCTAACAAGACGATTTTATATAAAGTTACTTGGCCATTTAAGGTAGGTGTAATCCCATTCGGAGTATAAGAAGTTCGAAAACTGTGGTGTATCAATTCCGCATGATCTATCTCTGGAAGTGGCTCCCATTCGCCTGATTTAAACCAGAGGATGCTATGGGATTCTTTGAATAGTTTTCTTTCAAAATCAAACACAATCCTTGATTTGATAGAGCTCAAAATTATCCCAAATAATACGGCTCCGCCTCCTACTAATGCTAGTTTAAGAGGATCTGTATCCAAATCAACGAATAATGGGACCAGGATCACAAATATCCCTGATGCAAGAAGTATCTGGCCAAGAAGTCTAGGACTCCTTGTTCCATCATTTTGCCTTATATAGGTGAATTGATCCATGTAACAATCAGTTTGTAGGAAGGGCCTTAATTTTTCGTACCAGCACCAGCGCAATTACCGAATAGATAAGGAAATATTTGTACAAATCCTCGGAGATCGCAAACCGTAGATTGTTTGAGAAAGAATACCTTTCCTTATAAAATAATATGGAAGCCAAGTGCATCAAACCAGCAAAGAATATAAGATGCACAGCCGATGCCAGAATTACGAAAAGCAGTCGTTTGATCAATAATACAGGGATTTTGGCAAGTAGAGAAACTTTTCTGAAAATACCGCCAGAAAGAAGCGCTATCGGAAGGACCAAAACCCAGAACATATTTCGAATCAAAAGCTCTGAGTAATATTTTTCAAACCGTGGGTTATCTGATCCTAGTAAATCCTGAAAAACTGTTACCAAAAGCACCAAAACCAAAACAACGAGATATTTCAGCGTTGCTTTGATTCTCGGATTTTTTTGCAGGATATTCATTGGTCTATGATTTAGCTGTCAATAGCGCAAATAGCTTCTCATTTACATAATAATTACCCGTTCCAAGTTTCTCTTTGCGAAGCACCCCATCCTCGGCGAGCTTGTTGAGATAATTTGCAGCTGTTATTCTAGATACTCCCAAGTCGCGCACGATAAACTCAATCTTCGTATAAGGATGCTTGAACAGGTTATTCAAGAGTTCCTGAGAGTAAAATTTATAATTATCCCGCAATTGAACCTTCATTTCAGCCATCAGAACCTTCAGGTTTTCGATCAAAAGGATGGTTTCCCTTGCAGTATTTTCCACTCCCCGGATCATATAAGATAACCAACTTTCCCAATCTTCATTTTCTCGGACTCCCTGAAGCAGCTTATAATAGTCTGCTTTATTGCGGATAATGTGAGAACTTAGATACAGAATTGGCAACTTTTGCAAGCCGCTCAAGATGAGATACAAAATATTTAAAATTCTTCCTGCTCGACCATTTCCATCATAGAATGGGTGAATGCTCTCAAATTGAAAGTGGATAATTGCCATCTTTACCAATGGATCATAATCGCTCAACTCTGGTCGATTGATAAATTGCTCCAAATTGTCCATCAACGAGAGAATCTCATCTCCATCTTGTGGAGGCAGATAGACTGTCTCTCCAGTCTGTGCATTTTTTAATGCTGTTCCAGGCATTTTTCGAAATCCAGCATTATTACCTTCCAATGTCTCCTGGATCTGAAGTATAATATGATTTGTTAGCATGGCTTTCTCGTCCACCAACTCAAATCCACGCTTCATCGCTGCTACGTAGTTTTGAACTTCTTTGATTGCTGGCGACATGGACTCAAACTCCAAATCCGATTTGAATAACTCGTCGTGGGTGGTAATAATATTTTCCACTGCAGAACTATCCTTCGCTTCCTGAATAGCCAGCGTATTGAGTAAAATCTCATGATTGGGAATGGAATAGACCAAGCCCTTCAGCTCAGCCAAAGCAGCATGAGCAGGCGGAAGTTGCTTGAGAATTGTCCTTGTCTCCAATTCTGCCTCATAAGGCAAAGGGATAAGATTCCAGGCCATATGTAAAGATTATCTGATTTTCTTTACAAAGGTAGTCTTATATGTAAATAAAAGCTATGGTTTCTTTACACAAGGAGGACTCTATGTAAAGATTTTCGCATTTTCTTTACATAGGTGAGGAGATGAGTAAAGCAGCTTTACATGGGGTTTTAAAATTGTAGGGGGAAAGATTTTTCGCCCTACCAATTCAACAAATAAAATCTAGGTATTCAATTTAGCACAAATCCAAGACGCCTCTGCTACAGGTTCGTTCATTACATATGCTACACCCTCCTGTTTGATCAACCGAACACTTATTCTGATATTTTTTATAACATATTTAACTTCCGTCTCATACGATACGCCTTTAAAAAATCTAACTTTATCCAGACTCACAAGCCCAAAAAAGCCATATGCAAGACCAAGTTGCTTGATTCTTGCTCCCCCACATTGAGCCATAGATTCTATTAAAATCATTCCAGGAATAAATCCAGAATCCGGAAAACTTCCACAAAGCATTTCATCGGCTCCCCTCCTAAATGTTTTACTCCCGATTATTTCTTCTGGGGTTGCGGTCAGAATTTCGTCAACAAATAAAAACGGAAACCGATGTGGGATTAAGGATTCGATGGTATTGTCCATAACAAAATATTCAATTGTAAAAGCTTAGTGAATATACCGAATTCAAAAAAAGATTCTTTCCTAATCCGGAAAAATGCTCTTATCCATTCCCGGCACTATCCTCAGCGCGTTTTTGTAATACAGCTTTTTCAAGACCTCATCAGAAAGTCCCAGTCCGTACATTGCCCAGAATGCATGATATTTTTTGTAATAAGGAAAGTATTCGTCCTCAGTTTCTAAAACTCGGAAGTAGGTGTAATATTCCTCCTTGTTGTAAGCATCTTTACCGAAAAGCAGTCTATCCTGATATTTTTCAAAAAACTCTTTGGCACGTCTAGGTTGACGGCCAAACTCCGCAATTACAGCTCCGATTCCAAAATTGACGTTGGGATATTTATCCAAATGTGCACTTGCAGCATCTAGATCGTTTGCCATCCAACCCATATGTGCATTTATAAAAGTGGTCTCAGGATGCTTTTTGAACACATCATGCTGCTCAGCGATAATCTGCTCAAAAGGCGCAGGATTATCTGCTCCACGCATACGGTTTGGATGAGTTTTTAATTCTAACCAACGCTCATTGTTTGCATTCATCGGTTGCCAAAACTGGGCTGGATCAGCGGAATGAATGATCACTGGAATTCCCAGTTCCCCAGCTTTTGCCCAAACTGCATCCAGATCCGGATGATTCACCGGTACGCGATTGCCACTGACATCATTCACATTCAAACCCAAACTTTTATAAATTTTCAGACCACTAGCTCCAGCAGCCACATCTTCTTCAAGTTCCTTCACAGCTATTCTAGTCCAATTTTCATCACCGAAACCAGCAAAGTTCAGATTGGTAAAAACCATAAACCTTCCTGGTGAATGGGTGTTAAATTCCTTTAGCATAGACTTGATATAATCCTGCTGGGAATTGCTATCACCTCGCCCAAATCCACGACCACTGAGATTGACCAAAACTCCCATGTTTAACTCATCCATTTCACCGATAAGTTGATCTATTCTTTCCTCATTTATTCCTCCCTGGTGACTGTGAATATCCACAAATGGATATTTGGCTTTTTGAACCGGATGCTCTGGTACTTTCAAGGTGGATGGGGGATTATACTCTTCAAAACTCATTTCCTGAGCGAATGAGACATTTACGAAGGAGAGAAAACTAAATGCAATAAATAATTTGGTAGCGTGGTTCATGTGCAATAAGTGAAATAGGTTTGGCTTGCTTACGCAAAATTTTACTGAAATGTTAAGAAACAAAAATCCCGAGCCAAAACCCGGGAATTATGCGCTATTAAATTATCTAGCTGTGCCTCCATCGATCACCTGCCCAAAGAAAATCGCATTCATATAGAGTTTGTTCGTACCAAACCAAAATGCTCTGAAATTCATGTTATCTGCAAAGGCTACAATTCGTCCCCGACCAACTCCAGAAACCTGAATCACAGATCCATTTTGAATTCCGGCAAGATTAGAGGGATGAAGGTATCCCGAGGCGAGTGGGTTTTCTGTATAAACCAAAGGATTTGCATATGGATTTTCGGAAGGCTCCATAAACAAGTTATCGTTTCTAAATGTATGAATAGCTGAATTCAAATATCCGTATCCAATGGGATGGGTGATGTCTAAAGTAGCATTGAAGATCGCTCCACCGGTTACTTTTGCACCTCTTTCATTTTCGTAATCAGCATAGCTTTTTTGAAGACCTGCCTCCGGCTCCGCTGCCTCTCTAAACTTGAAATCTCCAACTTCATTCTGGGCTAAAAACTGAATAGCTCCACCTTTGGCCAGTAACGTACCTCCACCGGAAATCCAGGATTTGAGTGTAGCAGCTCCTCCCTTTCCTAAACCACTGTATCTACCGTCAGGCATTAGGAGTACATTATACCTATCCAGCGTGCTTCCTCCAATGTTATCCATTGACAGGAGTGTAATCGGCATTTCGTATCGTTGATCCAGCAAATGCCAGATCTCACCAGCTTCGTAACTATCCACTCCACCTTCGACCAAAAGTGCGATTTCTGGTTTATCCAGAGGCATCATATTTGGCGAACCAATATTCATTCCCCCGGTATAACCTGAAGTCAATCCATAAATATCAACAGTTGATTTCTGGGCTATTTCAGAAAGCTTGTCGAAAAAAGCCTGATCATCCAACCCGCTGTCTCCTTTGCTAATCAATAATGTTCCTCTTCCATATTTTTTGCCATCGGAAGTTGAAAATTCTCCAGTAGCCACTCTCACCTGGAAATTGGCCGCCATCAGTTTATAAGCAGCTTTTGGAGCATAATAATCCGTCCACTCCATAGCATACTGATATGCTCCCACTTCACCTATTACCTTACCCGGCGAAAGGGATATTGAGCTTTTGGTGATTTCATTTACACTTGCCAGATTCAAAATCTGACTATTCAGCGCCATATAATCCAAATTGAACGCCATAGGATACGTCCAAGCAGAAATATCATAGAACAAGCTATCCTTGAATGTATTTCTTGTCTCAAACATCGCTTTGATTAGCCTGTATTGCGGCTGATCTGCAGGCACGATGTAAGAGTTTTCTTTTTTGAATTCTTCTCCGTTTACTGTGATGTCGTCATTCAGACTGAACACTTTGATATCGTGCTGAAGGATCAAATCGGCCAAATGATAGCTTCTGGCATCGTCTTCCTTGCTTCCGAAAATGTAAGCCTTATTCACATCAGCGTCAATTTCACTTTGAATTTCATTGTAGAAGTCCTTCATGAATTGATTCAGTTCCTGACGCATTTCCTTGGCAGCCTGATAAGAGGAAAGATTGGCAGTGAATTGGTTTCTGATAGTAAAAGGAAAGCTGAGCATTCCGTTTACACTTTCCTGTAAATGACCTCTGGAGCTGGCTTGCTCAAACAAAATCCCAATAGATCCTTGTACGTCGGGATAGGTTGATCCCTTTCCGTAATAGTAATCGTCATAATTCTCCTGATTGAAATACAGGGAACCTATCTCATCCAAAGCTTTGGCGTGGTAGGTGCCGATTTTCTTGGTCAGTTCAAAATTCTTCTCTGGTGTCAGCGGATGCATTCGCGCTGGAACTCCTGGCTGGAAAAAGAAGGTGCTATTTGTTCCCATCTCGTGAAAATCAAGATGAATATTTGGAAGCCACTCTTGAAAAATTCTTACTCTATTTCTGGATTCCGGATGCTGCACAGGAAGCCAATCTCGATTTAGGTCAAACCAATAATGGTTAGTTCTACCTCTTGGCCAAGCTTCGCTAAACTCCACATTGTTTGGGTCACCATTCATGTTGTAGGATTTGTGTGTATTTACCCAAGAAGCAAAGCGATTCAATCCATCCGGATTGATTGCCGGATCAAGTAGCAAAACCATTTGATCAAGATCTCCCGCGATTTCCTCGGCTGCTGCAAAATGATAGGCTGCCAAAAGAGACGCATTGGCTCCACTTGGCTCATTTCCGTGAACAGAATAGCCCATAAACATCACAATCGGCATATTTGCTATATCTGCTGAAGCTCCAACATCCCGAAGTTTTTTTCGATCTGCTTTGATTTGATCGATTTTAGCAAGATTTGCAGGAGATGTAATAGTCAGGAGAACTTGCGGCCTTTTCTCATAGGTTCTGCCCGTTTCCTCGAAAGTCACCCGGTCAGAAGCCTCGGCCACCGCCTTCATATACATGACCAACTGATCGTGGCTTACATGCCATTCACCAACATCATATCCCAAAACCTCCTTTGGAGTAGGGATAGACTCATCGTAGGTATATCCCTCAGGCAAATAATAGCTTAAATCAACTTGAGCGTAAGCGCAAAGGGCAAAAAAGGATAATATCAGGGAGAGCAGGCTTCTTTTCATACAGTGTGGTGGTTTAACTTTTAGCTAAATTGATGCTTTAGTTCCTCAAAAAAAGCTATTTTGGTTCAATGGTTAAAATAATTGAAGAATACATATGGACTTAATAGAGCCCGGAGAAGGGCAATTCTTTTGGCAAATTTCATTCCTAATATCTGCTATTTACCTTGGATTGTGGGTTTATGCGCTAATTGACGCTATAAACTCCGATTTTGTAGCAACACACAGTAAGTTACTTTGAATACTTGTAATTCTATTCGCACCCTTTATAGGTACTTTATTATACCTAGCGATGGCAACAAAGAATAGAAGAGAAACACGTAGTTTTAACCCTACCTTTTCGAAAAACACTAATTCAAACTAAATGACACTTTCTTTTATTCAAAACATCGGCGGCGCTTCCATTTTGTTGGTTCTGATCTATGGGGTACTATGGATTTATTGCTTAGTTGATATTATCCGATCAGATTTTAAAGATCCCAATATGAAAATAATCTGGATCGTGGTTATCCTATTTGCTCAGGTTATCGGGCCAATAGTCTATTTGGCGATGAGGAAAAGCACGA
This sequence comes from uncultured Algoriphagus sp., assembly GCF_963974835.1. Classification (GTDB taxonomy): domain Bacteria; phylum Bacteroidota; class Bacteroidia; order Cytophagales; family Cyclobacteriaceae; genus Algoriphagus. Next base: position 646,315 of record NZ_CAXBET010000001.1, read on the forward strand.
AATCCACCTATAGCGCCTGATATGTTTGGACTGGGAGCTATTGGATTAATAATTTATGCTATTACCATTTTCGATGTGGTGAGTAGCAAGTTTGCAAACCAGAACGATAAACTCATTTGGGTAATTATCGTGGTATTAGTACCACTTCTGGGAACCGTTCTTTGGTTCTTGATTGGTAGAGGGAAAAGAATTTAACTATTAACTATAAATATGCTTTAGCGCAGGGATTAAGTCCGGACATTCAAAATCGAATCCCGCTTTTTGGATTTTTTGTGAAGAAACACGATTACCGCCAAGCACCATTGCCGCCATTTCACCAAGTATTATTTTAAGGACAAACCCTGGCACTCCTATTCCCACGTAAGGCTTTCCTTTCGCTTTTGCTGCTGCTTGAGTCAATTGCTGATTAGTCGCTGGGTTCGGACCGACAGCATTAAATACTCCCTGAAGCGTTGTCTTCTCCAAAGCAAACACAAACATTCTCGCTAAGTCTTCAATCGCAATCCAACTCATCCATTGATCTCCTTTCCCTAGAGGTGCAGCAATAGGTGGCTTCATCATTTCACCAAGTGCGCCTCCTTTCGAGTCGAGCACAATTCCTATTCTCAGCATTACTGTACGAAGATGCAATTCTTCCATTTTCTTAACTTCATCTTCCCATGCTACAACAGTTTGAGCCAAAAAATCCGAGCCAGGACCATGAGTCTCATCCATAAGAGACGTTCCAGTACTGAATCCATAATAACCAACAGCGGAGGCTGAAATGAACGTGTTTGGCTTTTCGGATGCATTCTTTACTGCAGTAAAAAGGAGTCTAGTACTATCGACGCGGGATTCCAAAATGATTTTTTTGCGCTCATCTGTCCAACGCTTCTCAGCCACACTTGCACCAGCTAAGTGGATAATTGCATCTGCCCACTCTATGGCTTTGGGATCGATAGTTTGTTTTTCTACATCCCATACAAATGATTTTTGCTTTTGTTGAGATCTACTGAGCCAAGCCACTGTATATCCTTTCAGTTCCAGTAGTTGGGTGATTTTGTGGCCAATGAGACCAGAACCTCCGGAAATAAGAATATTTTTCATGTGTTTATAATTTGTTTTACAAAGGGTATTATGAATTCTGCCTAAATGTTTCCATTCAAATGTCTAATTATTGTTAGATGCTCGATTTCATAATTAGGTGATTTGTATTTAGATAACCCGATAACTCCCGAATAAGTTGATCCACTCTGGATAATATAAGGTTATGTACGTTTCTTTAAATTCAATATCTATTCCTAATTTGGCCTAACTAATTGAAAAAACTAGTTTGAACAGCGCTTCTTTTTTTCGGTATCTATTACTCTGGATCGTATTGAGTCTTTTAATAGGCTTCCTATCTGGATCTGCCTCTGCTGTTTTTCTTCTCGCATTAAACTGGGCTACTGATTATCGGGAATCTCATCTTTGGATCATTGCATTTCTTCCAATTGCTGGTTTTTTAATAGGTTGGAGTTATTACAGATTTGGGGAAAATTCTGTGAAAGGAAACAATCTTTTGCTTGATGAGCTCTATAAAACTGAAAAGCCAATTCCGCTAAGAATGACTCCCTTGGTCCTTTTTGGGACGATTCTGACACATTTATTCGGTGGATCAGCCGGTCGTGAAGGTACAGCAGTGCAAATGGGAGGGTCACTTGCTGATCAGCTCACCAAGTTTTTTCCGCTGGACACATCAGATCGAAGGATTATAATTATCGCCGGTGTTTCAGGGGGATTTGCATCTGTTTTCGGAACACCTATGGCAGGAGCAATATTTTCTTTAGAATGGATGCTTCACCGACAAATCCGCTGGAAATCGCTGTTTCCGGCATTTTTGACCGCATTTGTAGCTAATTGGGTTTGCGCATCACTTTTCGCCGTAGGTCATACGCATTATTTGGTTGATCTCGTTCCTCCACATAATTTGACCAGTCTACTTTGGATCATTCCTGCAGGAATTGCTTTCGGACTTTCGGGGAGATTATTTGCCCAAAGCACTCACTTTTTTTCTCATCAATTTTCCCACGTCATCAAATATCCCCCTCTTCGTCCGGTCATAGGCGGACTGTTGATTGCAGTTTTTGTATACTTTTCGGACAGTACCACCTATATCGGGTTAGGTGTTCCTAGAATAGTAGAAGCATTTGAGACGCCACTTCCTTGGTATGATTGGCTGGCAAAGACCGGGTTAACAAGTTTTACTTTAGGAGCTGGCTTCAAAGGTGGAGAAGTAACGCCTTTATTTTTCACGGGAGCAACGCTTGGCAACGCGCTAGCAACCTGGATTCCTCTTCCGTTAGCATTAATGGCAGGAATGGGTTTTGTAGGAGTCTTCTCCGGAGCTACAAATACACCCATGGCATGTACAGTGATGGGAATGGAATTGTTTGGCTACGAAAGTGGAGTCTTTTTGGGAATCTCCTGCTTGGTAGCCTACCTTTTCAGTGGAAGATCAAGTATCTATTCCTCACAAAATCTGGATAAAAAATTCCATTTGTATCCTGAGAAAGGGATTTTTAACTTTTCACGAAATACCTCTCCAAAGAATGATTGATTTTTCTTCCAAGCCTTTCCCCAAATCATGATTCGCAAACTGAAAATCTTTTCCAACCCAGACAAGAATATCATCTTTTTGAAGAGGGTGGTAAAAGTTCAGGAAAAAGTAGTTCAGTTAAGCAGTTTTTTTGCTTTTGGTATTCTGTTGTTTCATCTAGGTTATTCTATAGATCCTCAAGATCAAGTCACCACGTCATCACTCTTTAATATCTTCCTAATCCTAATCGGATTTGGATATTTGGTCAGAGTGCTTTTGGTAGAAAAATCCATATTTCCAGCACGGGTAATTTTAGAACTACTTCTCTCCGTCATTCTGATTCTAACAGCCTTAGTTAGATGGAATGTTTTTGGTGAGGAAATGTCCATCTTGATTCTTGAGTTTACTGCTCATTATCATTTAGTTAATGGATTGGTAATCACGCTGTTTTTTATAGAATTGAGCAAGTTTAGTCTCACTATAAATGAACTTAAACTCAGTCCCTCGCTAGTTTTCATCATGTCATTCGTGTTCCTTATTCTAGTTGGCACAGGACTGCTCAGCCTCCCAGAGGCCACGAATAGAGACATTACGCTCATTGATGCTTTATTTACTTCTACTTCAGCGGTTTGCGTAACGGGGCTGATCGTATTGGATACAGCAAAGGATTTCACCTTTTTTGGTCAGGTTGTGATTATGATTCTATTCCAGATTGGTGGACTTGGAATCATGGTGTTCACCAGTTTTTTTGGATTCTTTTTTAAAGGAAGCTATACCTTGGAAAACAGGCTTTTTATACGGGACTACATCAATGAAAATAACGTAAATGAGATTTACTCCACTTTATTTAAAATCATCTCATTTACCATTTTAGTAGAGGGATTTTGTGCATTCCTGATTTATCATTTTATTGATTCAGCTCAGTTTACTGGACGTGGAGATCAATTGTTCTTTTCGCTATTCCATGCTATTTCTGCTTTTTGCAATGCTGGATTTTCCACTCTCAGTAACGGTCTATATGAAGAGGGTTTCCGGGAAGCATATAATATGCATTTGACTATTTCTTTGGCTATTATTCTTGGCGGAATTGGATTTCCAGTGGTTTTAAATTACTATTCTTACCTAAAGCACGTAGCCCGAGGGCAGGCAAGAAGTCTTCTGGGAATAGAAAAATACAGGCATGCTTCCCGCGTTTCCAGTGTCAATACGAGACTGGTAGTTTATACAACCGGGATCTTGCTACTTATCGGTATGGTAGTTTACTGGATATCCGAGCAAGACGCTACTTTAAAAGGGCTTAGTCCTTATGGAAAGTTTGCCACAACAATTTTTGGAGCTGTTACACCCAGAACGGCAGGTTTCAATACGGTAGACATGAGGCAATTAGCTGTTCCTACGATACTTATTTATCTTTTTCTAATGTGGATAGGTGCCTCACCAGGATCCACCGGTGGTGGGTTGAAAACCAGTACATTTGCGGTAGCGATGCTTAATACATTTAGTATTGCGTCGGGCAAAACCAGGGTAGAAGTTTTCCGAAGACAAATTACAAATGAAACGCTTAAAAAGGCTTTTGCCGTAATTTCACTTTCTGTGTTAGTAATCGGACTTGGGGTCTTTTTACTAATGATATTTGACCCAGAACTACCTATGATTGATGTGTCTTTTGAGGTGTTTAGTGCATTTTCCACAGTAGGACTTACGCTTGGTATTACTCCACAATTGAGTACAGGCAGTAAATTGGTACTAATGGCAATCATGCTAATAGGTAGAGTGGGGACACTTACGATGCTGATAGCTATCGTGCGCAAAATAGGCGAGCAGCGATATAAATATCCTGAGGAAACAGTCTATATCACGTAATATAAAAACAGATGAAATATATAATTGTAGGCATAGGAAACTTTGGAGGCTATTTAGCAAAGCGCCTTACAAACTTAGGACACGAAGTGATCGGTGTGGATACGAATGAGGGCAAGATTGAAACAATCAAGGATAGCATTACCCATTCCATAGTAATGGATGCAACAGATCAGACCGCGGTGAAGAATTTGCCTCTGAAAGATACAGATGTCGTGATTATTGCAATAGGGGAAGATATCGGTGCATCGATCATGAGTACAGCTATTTTTAAGCAACTGAAATCCAAGCGTATCATCGCGCGTGCAATCAATGACCTACACGAGACCGTTATTCAAGCTATAGGTGTGGATGAAATTATCCATCCAGAAGAGGAGACTGCAGATAGGCTTTCTAAGCGACTTGAAATGAAAGGTGTTCTGGACTCTTTGGAGATCTCCGATGAATACAACATTGTCGAAGTGAAAGTACCACCTAGGTATGTGGGTATGTCTGTAGCAGAAGCTGATATCCGCAAAGAGTTCTACCTTAATATTCTGACGATTATTAAAGTGGAGCAAAAGAAAAACCTGCTCGGAATAAATACTCCACACAAAAACGTCATAGGAGTAGTGACCCCTGATTATAAATTCGCTTCAGAAGATATTTTATTGCTTTTCGGAAAAATTAAAAACATCCAGGAATTCTTACAATTAGGAGATTAAAAAAGTTTCTCCCCGCAATTTTTACAATAATTGTCAGCGAGGTGAATTGGGCTATATCTGCACTTTGGACAGGCTTTATCGCCTAGTAACTTCTCATCTTTTCTCTTTTGCGAAGCCATCTCAGAAGATACAATACCCGTAGGAACTGCAATAATGGCATAACCCAGAAGCATAATCAGCGAGGAAACTAACTGGCCTAGTGGGGTCACCGGGTAAATATCACCAAAACCAACCGTAGTCAATGTCACGATTGCCCAATACATCCCGATAGGAATACTGGTAAATCCATGCTGCGGCCCCTCGATGATAAACATGAAGGTGCCCATAATCAGTACTATGGTGATCACGAATCCAATGAATATTAGGATTTTATGAGAACTCGAGCGGAGGGATTTTGTCAAGTATTCAGCTTCTGCCACATAACGACCAAGCTTCAATATTCGGATCACACGCAGAAGTCGCAATGCTCTCACTACTGTAAAAAGCTGGGAATTGAGCACAAAGAAGCTCAGGTAAGTTGGTAAAATTGCCAATAAATCTACTACCCCAAAAAAGCTGAAAATATAGCCACTTGGCTTCCTCGATAGCCAAACCCTCAGAAAATATTCAATGGTAAAAAGGAGCGTAAACAGCCATTCCAAAATAAGAAAAAACTCTCCATACTGCGCTCTAAGACTGGAAACTGAATCTAAAATAGCAACGAAAATACTCCCGAAAATCATAAACAAGAGGACAACGTCAAATGTCTTTGACGCCCTGTCATCGGATTCAAATACGATATGTGCTAATCGCTTTTTTGTGATTATCATGAGGGAATTTAGAGAAATTTCAAAGTCAAAACCAAACCTAGTCCAGGTAATATACACGCTTCACCCGAGTACTGATATTCGTCAGCAATTCGTAAGGGATAGTCCCGATTTGGTCTGCGAGTTCTTTCAAGGAGATTTTGTCCCCATAAATGATTGCTTCATCTCCTGCTTTCACATCCATGCCAGAAACGTCCACCATGCACATGTCCATACACACGTTTCCGATGATAGGAGCTTTTTGTCCATTTACCAGCACATAGCCTTTTCCATTGCTGAACCGACGATCGTAACCATCTGCATAGCCTATGGCAATTGTAGCTATTTTTCCTCCTGCGTTTAAGACTCCTTTCCTTGAATAGCCAATTGTCTCACCTGGCTCAAGTTCTTTAATCTGAGATATAGTGGTTTTCAAAGTGCTGATAGCCCTCAAAGCCAAGCCATGTTTACCCGTAACTTCTATGCCGTACAAGCCAATTCCCAACCTTACCATGTCATATTGAAAGTCAGGAAATGCGACTATTCCTGCAGAATTAAGGGCGTGAATAATCGGTTTATAAGGTAGAATTTTCAGTATCTCATCTTTCATTTCTTCGAAAGTTTTTAATTGAGATAAGGAAAATTCCTGATGAATATCCTCATCAGCACCTACCAAATGTGTATAAATGGAAGCAATATCCAGCTGAGAATTTGCCTTAATCAAGCTTTTCAATTCTGCCAAGTGCCTTTTCTCAAAACCCAATCTATGCATGCCTGTATCCATATCGAGATGGATTTTCATTCGTTGCTGGTGAATACTACACCAAGAGGCCAGACTCTCAAAAAAATCCGGACTGAACACAACCGGCTCTAAATTAAATTCACTGCACAACCCAAATGATTCTTGCATAGTATTCAAAACCATTATAGGTAGCTTGATCCCCTGCTTTCGCAAAGCGACACCTTCATCCGAAAAGGCGACACCCAAGTAATCTGCCCCCATGGTTTGGATCTGATTAGCAATCTCCACGGCTCCTCCACCATAGGCGAAAGCCTTCACCATCACCATTACTTTGGTTTTTGGGGAAATGAGCTTTTTATAGAAATTATAATTATGGGTAAGCGCATTGAGATTGATCTCTAGTGTCGTGCCATGGATTCTCTGCTGCAATCGATTAACAACCTCCTCAAAGCCAAATACTCTAGCTCCGGTAATCAATATCATATCATTTGCGAAGCTCTCTGGATCTAGCTTAGCCAATAGCTCCTCAGTGGATTTGAAGCCTTGGAACGATTCAGAAAACTCTTTTTCTAAATAGAAGATCTCTTTACCTACACCAAAAAGCAGATCAAACTGGTACTTTTTGATCAACTCAGACACTTCCCCATAGATTTTCTCCGGGGAGCCTTGCTGAAGCAAATCCGACAAAATCAATATTTTGCGTCGCTTTGGGCGCTGCTGCTGCATAAAATCAAGCGCAACCTTCAGCCCCGCCAAGTCATTATTATAGGTGTCGTCGATCAGAAGTGAATCATTGATACCAGCCTTTAGCGTTAGTCGCATATCCACCGACTTCAAATGAGCAATTCCTTCCTGGATGGATTCAACACTTAATCCCAAAGTCATAGCCGCTATGATCACATGAGTGATATTTTCCAATGAAGCGACATCGGTGAATGGCACCTGAAATGTGTGTGTACTCAGGTCTGATTTCATCAAGATCAACCGAGATCCATTTCCCTTAAATTTCACAGATCTAGTAAATTCAAAGCCAGCTCTATCAGACCATCCTATCCGCTTTTCCGGTGCAAACCTGCTCTCTATTTGATCAGAAACCTGCTTTTGATCCGCGCAATAAATCAGGAAATTTGAACCTTCGAAAATTGAAAGCTTCTCCTGAAGCTTTGAATCCATACTTTCAAATCCTTCCTGGTGTGCTGTTCCGAGATTGGTGAAAATGCCCAGATTAGGCTTGATCATTTCTTCCAAAGCTGCCATTTCTCCAGCCTTGGAAATTCCTGCTTCCAAAATTGCGACCTGATGATAGGATTCAATTCCAAAAATCGAAAGCGGTACACCTACCTGCGAATTGTAACTTTTTGGGCTTTTGGCCACGGCGTATTTTTGTCCCAAGATCTGACCCAGCCATTCCTTTACGATCGTTTTTCCATTGCTCCCAGCTATACTTACAACAGGATTTTTAAATAATGATCTCTGGTATTTGGCCAATAATTGCAAGGCCCTTCTAGTATCAGACACTTTAATGAAACAAATATCAGGGAAGGATCTCTCGTCAAAATCTTGATGAACCAAAAATGTCTTAACACCTAAATCAACCAATTGAGGTACAAAGTCAGCCCCATCAGCTTTAGCACCCCTTAATGCTACAAAAAGCGTTTTTTGCGGATGAAGTATCTGACGGGAATCTATGGCAATTTGAGTTATTGCTAACTCATCATTTCCATTTGCCCGGCTTCCATCCGTGATCTCTGCGATTTGTTTTTGACTAATTTCCTGAAACATCCTGCTTCGGATTTTTTTGCTTTTTCTTAAAAAACACCTGCTTAACCCAACGTGGAAGGAAAATAGCTCCTAAAATCAAATAGGGGTAATAGGATAATAATCTCCATAAAATGCTGGTCACAAAGGTGTAATCATTCAAGAATTCAGTAAAGAACTGCCCAAAGAAAAACTCAGCGGTGCCGCTACTACCAGGTGTAGGGGAGATCATCATTACGATCCACATAATCACTTGTCTTGCAAATACAATGACATGCTCGTGAGCCACTAAGGGCACAAATGCAGATATCAGCGCATTTAACATCAAGTATCTGGAACTCCAAATAAAGATGGTTGCCGTTACAATAGGAAGCCAATAATTCCATCTTTTGCCAGAAAGCTCCTTGGAAGCTTCGATAATCTGGTCCCCATATTCTTGAGCATCATGCTTCCATTTGCGAAGCCATTTGATAGAGAATACTTTTATCAATACCCACTTGAAAACTCTTGGTCTATAAAACAATGCAGCCGCCATCACTATACTGTAGGTAGCATAAAGGGAATAGGATATCCAGAAAATCGCTTCCATACTATTTTCCAGATGCACTTCCAGCATCTTGCTTGAAGGAAATATTTCTCCTCGTGCAAAAAACAATATAATTGGGGCACCTATGACGAAGAATAAATTATCCAAAATCGCAGTCACCATCACATAAGCAACTGCTCTCCCTAATTTGATTCCTTCCTTATTTAAGATAAAAATTGCGACAGCTGAACCTCCTACTACCGAAGGAGTAACTGCAGATGCAAACTCCCAGAGAATTATAGTATAGACAGACCTCTTCCAAGTCAAATGCTTACCAGTAACTTCCCGGATCCTGTATACATATCCTGCATCCCGAAATAAGATTACCACTACGGCCAATATTACCCAAGGGACAGATGCATCAAAAATACTTTTCAGGGAATCCTTCGTCACCGATGGGTCAAAGTAAAACATGGCAAAGACTATTGCTAAGCCAATAATCACCGGAACCCAGATTTTATTTGGATTGAGTGTCTGAAAGATTTTTTTGTTATCCAATTTCATCTGTTTAGTTGCATTTTATGGTCAGATGGAATTTCGTATCGGAAAGAAATATGGGGGTGTTAGCCGCCTGTGACATGCTTGATTTCATACGCTAGGCAGCAGCTATTGGCTCAGTCTTTTCTACCCAAAAGTTGTTAAAACCATCTCCGATCACGATGGTAACCTTGGAAAGTTGCAGTAATTCTAAAATTGCTAGGAAGGTGTATATCACAAAAATTTTATCGGGTTTATAGCTGATGAAATCAGCAAATGGCACTTTATTCTTAAAACTGATTTTCTCCAACACAAAGTCTTTTTGCTGTTCAATAGTATAAGGATACTGGATTACAGTATGTTTTGTTTCATCTACTCGTGAAGCCATTTTGGCCATCGTGCGCTGAAACACTTTCAGTAATTTGTACAGATCCATATCCTGCATTTCGGCATCCACATCATCGACTTTACGTAGTGCTTTCAATTCCGCTTCTATATTTCCTCGCTTTTCCTTCGAAAGCTCTTCTCCCTCCATGGCCGATAGCTCTTCGATGACAGACTTGTATTTTTTATATTCTAATAGATTTCTGATCAATTCCTCACGCGGATCTATTTCCTCACCATCCTCATTTAGTTCCGGTCTAGGAAGTAGCATACGTGATTTAATCTTCATCAAAGTAGCTGCAAAGAGAATAAAATCACTGGCGACTTCCATTTCCATTTGCTCCATATGATGCACATAATCCAAGAAGTCATTGGTAATCTTGGAAATAGGAATATCATAAATATCCAGTTCATCGCGCTCGATGAAGAAGAGCATCAGGTCAAAAGGACCTTCGAAGAGTGGTAATTTGATTTCGAAACTCAAAGGATATTTAAATTATTGGTTAATTTTGCCACCTTGTAGCCAAAGATATTCAATTAAGCTAAATTAATTGGAAACGGCAGGAGAAAGAGGCTATTGCCTTTTCGACAAAATTTGTAGATTGGAAAACAAAGAAGCATAGTTGTTGTTATGCTTGTTTGAACACATTACCGCTGTAAAATGCTCATTAAACCAGGAGAATTATTAGCCCAAATTAACAGCCCCGCTGACCTTAAGAAATTTCCTAAGGAAAAACTGGTACAAATCTGTGATGAACTTCGACAGTTTATCATTGATAATGTATCCGTTTACGGAGGCCATTTCAGTGCTAGTCTTGGTGTAGTAGAGCTTACAGTTGCCCTTCATTACGTGCTCGATACTCCCGAAGATCAGCTTGTTTGGGATGTAGGGCATCAGGCTTATGGCCATAAGATCCTTACAGAAAGAAAAGATCGTTTTCATACCAACCGTGTTTACGGAGGACTTTCTGGATTTCCAAAAAGAAAAGAAAGTCAATATGATACGTTTGGAGTAGGGCACTCCAGCACATCTATATCAGCTGCATTGGGAATGGCGGTGGCCTCCCAATACAAAGGCCTTCCCAAAAAACAACACGTTGCTGTAATCGGCGATGGGTCAATGACGGGAGGAATGGCTTTTGAAGCAATGAACCATGCCGGTGTCACAGACACCAACTTGCTGATCATCCTAAATGATAATTGCATGGCTATCGACCCAAACGTTGGTGCTCTTAAAGATTATCTTACTGACATTACTACTTCCAAAACTTACAATAAAGCGAAAGATGAAGTTTGGAAGATATTGGGAAAGCTGAGCAAGTTTGGGATTAGCGCACAAGATGTATTGTCCAAAGTAGAAGGAGGAATAAAATCCGCCTTACTCAATCAAAGCAATTTATTTGAGTCATTAAATCTGCGATATTTCGGTCCTGTGGATGGACACGATGTGAATCATTTGGCTGAAGTACTTAAAGATTTAAAAGATATTCCAGGACCTAAAATCCTTCATTGCGTGACAATGAAAGGTAAAGGATATGGTCCAGCTGAAAAAGGAAACCAAACGACCTGGCATGCTCCTGGAGCTTTTGATAAAGTAACCGGGGAAATATACAAACATACTCCAAGCACTCCTCAAGCACCCAAATATCAAGATGTTTTTGGACATACTTTAGTAGAATTGGCTGAACAGGATGATAGAATTATGGGAGTTACTCCTGCAATGCCTTCTGGTTCTTCTATGAATATTATGATGAAAGCAATGCCGGATAGAGCTTTTGACGTAGGAATTGCTGAGCAGCATGCGGTAACTTTTTCTGCCGGCTTGGCTACACAAGGACTTGTTCCTTTCTGTAATATTTACTCCACATTTATGCAACGTGCATACGATCAGGTACTTCATGATGTATGTCTTCAAAATCTTCCGGTAGTATTTTGCCTGGATAGAGCTGGCTTTGCTGGAGCTGACGGACCTACGCATCATGGAGCATATGACATTGCTTTCTTCAGATGTGTTCCAAATTTGGTTGTTTCTGCACCAATGAACGAAGAAGAGCTTCGCAACATGATGTATTCAGCATCCATACATAATGGTCCTTATTCTATAAGATATCCTAGGGGAAAAGGTGTCATGCCAGAATGGAAAACGCCATTTGAGGAAATTCCGCTAGGTCAGGGGCGAATCGTGAAAGAAGGTGAAGAAATAGCTATTCTTACTATTGGCCACATAGGGAATTATGCGGGAGAAGCCTGCGAAAAACTAGCTATCGAAGGACTAAACCCAGCTCAATACGATATGCGATTTGTGAAGCCTCTTGATGGGGAGCTTCTTCACGAAATTTTTGGAAAATTCAAGAAAGTAATCACGGTGGAAGATGGCTGCCTGATGGGAGGTTTCGGCTCCGCAGTGATCGAATGGATGATGGATCATGGATATCAGGCTCAAGTGAAACGTCTAGGCATTCCTGATGCGATCATTGAGCATGGAGAGCAAATGGAGCTTCATCGTGAATGCGGCTTTGATCCAGAGGGTATAGCAGCAGCCGTGAGAACTATGGCTGAAATTGCCAAAACAGTTTAAACAACAAATGTCAGCGATTCATTTTTTTGAAAAAGGCCAAGGTCAGCCTGTTATTCTTATTCATGGTTTTTGCGAAATCGGAGAAATGTGGAGAGATTTCGCAGAGAAACTTTCCGTTGATTTTAGAGTGATATGTCCAGATCTCCCAGGATGTGGAAAATCCCCTTTGACACTTTCTCAAAATAACTTGGAAGAATTAGCCGTCCAACTAGAAGAATGGATGGAGGAGAACTCAATTCATGAACCCATTGTCATAGGACATTCTCTTGGAGGTTATGTGACTTTGGCATTGTTGGAGTTAATGGGCTCCAAATTGAAAGGAGTGGGGCTGTTCCATTCTACTGCCTTTGCAGATACAGAGGAGAAGAAAGGCATGAGGGATAGAACAATTACTTTTTTGAAAAAGCATGGTGTAGATACCTTTGTGACTTCGTTTGTGCCTCCACTTATCCCGGAGAATAAAAGAGATAATTTACAAGGTGAAATTGCAATAGCAATCGACCAAGCAAAGCAATCGACTTTGCAAGGGCTAATTCTTTACACTAAAGCTATGCGGAATAGAAAGGACCGCCTCCAAATTTTAAGTAATTTCTCAGGCCCGAAATTGATGATTGCAGGAATGCAAGACGGTGCTGTAAAAATTGATGACAGTCGTGCTCACAAATCCTCAGTCTCTGATTATTACGAATTAGAAGGTGTGGGACATCTCGGAATGATAGAGCAAAAGGAAGAGTGTATAGAGATCCTAAGAGAGTTTTGTAGGAAAATAAAAGACGTTTAATATTTATAACTGTCTTCCAAAAATCCCCATCAACTTCTCCAGATATTCCTGATCCACACTATCAAAATCATCCAGCTGATCAGAATCCACATCAAGAACCATTGCGACTATTCCACCTTTAAATACAGGAACAACAATCTCGGATTTGGAGGCAGAGCTACAGGCGATATGACCTGGGAAAGCATCTACATCAGGTACAACAATTGTTTTACCTTCTTGCCAGGCTGTACCGCATACCCCTTTTCCTAGAGAAATCCTGGTGCAAGCAATCGGACCTTGAAAGGGCCCTAAGACCAACTGGTTTTCTTTGACCAAGTAGAAACCACACCAGAAAAAGTCAAAAGCTTCTTTTAATGCAGCGGAGATATTAGCAAGATTCGCATATAGATCTGGTTCTCCTGTAATAAGGGCTTCAATCTGTGGCAAAATTGCTTCGTATTTTTCTGCTTTTGTAGCGGATTCTGGTATGTATAGGCTTTCAGACATGATGATAAATTCTTAAGGTATCTTCCAATATCTGAATGGTTTCCGATACTGGGGCAGGAGGGATTGGCGCTGCTATGCCGCTCCCGAATTTGTTACTGCTTGTAAACACACGGGCTTCATCCCAAAGTTCGGAAGCCAGAAACTTATTTAATAAATAACTTCCGCCTTCAATGATTACACTTTGAATATTCCGCTGATATAGCTCCTCTAAAATATCCTTGATCTGAAAATTGGGACTAAGTTTAACATACTCAAGAGTTCCCCGGATTTCGGATTTCAGCGTGTTGAAGCAAATCGTAGGAACCGCTTCATCAAATAATTTAAGGGAATTTTGAAGTTCCAACTTGGCATCTAAAACTATTCTAACTGGGTTTTTCCCCACCCAATCTCTAACATTTAATGCAGGATCATCGTATTTGGCTGTATTTTTACCAACCATAATCGAGTCTTCCTCGGCTCTCCATTTGTGTACTAATTGGCGGCTGGATGAATTGGTAATCCACTTTGAAGTGTAATCTTCCCTAGCAACAAAACCATCGAGAGTTTGTGCCCATTTCAAAATCACATACGGCCGTTTCTTTTCGATCTGAGTGAAAAATCGCTTGTTTTGGATTCGAGCCTCCTTTTCCAAAAGGCCCGTTTGAACATCAATTCCTGCATCTTTCAATATCTGAATCCCTTTTCCACCGACCAAAGGGTTGGAGTCGAAAGCCGCTATAATTACTTTTTTAACTTTCTTCTCTACCAATAAATTGGCGCAAGGTGGTGTCTTACCGAAATGGGCACAAGGCTCAAGAGTTACATATACTGTCGCATGGGAAAGTAATCCCGGATTTTTCACAGAATTTACCGCATTGACTTCTGCATGGGCTTTGCCAAATTCCTGATGATAACCTTCCCCGATAATCTTATCTTCATGCACGATTACACAGCCCACCATGGGGTTTGGACTTACTTTTCCCCGTCCATTCTCAGCAAGTTCGAGAGCTCTTTGCATGTAGAGTTCATCTGAAGCCATTAGGGTTTGAGTTTAAATGTAATGTTCTTTAGCACGCTATCCAGATCAGCTGTCAGGTCTAGATTGAATGTGGTATCCTGGTAGAGTTCATTTTTAGGGTCCATGAATACTTGGTATTTATCCATAGGAACTCGAAACAAAAAATTTCCGGAAGTATTGATGTGGGTGGAAAAAGAGTCTTTTTCATTGAATAAATAGATTGCGGGATAGAGCGATACTGGTTTTAGATTCCCACTCAATTCTACAGTTCCTGCCCCTTTTATCAACTTAAAGATAGGATCAAGCTCATAAGTAAGTGGAGATTCCGAGACTTGAACGATTGATTTTTCAAGATCTAAATCCAAGATTATATCATAAGATACTCCCTGATCAGTATCTATTGCTGTTGGCAAAATTATTTGGCTTGAAGAGCCATCAGCCAGTGCCAGAACATATTCTTTTTCATCAAAAAACATAGAATGATCTTCGCCCAATACTATGGTAGCCTTGGTAATCTGTCCAACAGGAAGCTCACTTCTCCCGACTAATAACGTATTTCCGCCGACTAGCTCACTTACTTTTATCCGTTTATCTCCTGATTTATATTCTAAGAAAAATGTCTGTGTTTGAGTTTCCCTCCCTTCTACCAACACTTCAATATCAACACCTTTTATTTCCACAAAAACAGAATCCCAAGAAGCAGGACTATCTACCAAAAGAAGATTTAAAAGTGCTTTAGGACTGGAATCCGGATCTTCGCAGGAAGATATAAAGAGCACACAGATGATAGATAAAAGGAGTAAGCGCAGTTTTTTCACAAAGTAAATTTAGTCCAAATCTCTTAAATGCAGAGATTCAAGCGAACCTAGATAAAAAAAGACCAGCCTAAGCTGGTCTTATATGCTTTAATTGAGACTTAGCACAACGGGGTCGACCGTAGTAATCAACCCATCCTCAACTTCAATCCCCTCCAATACCAGAACTTTGTAGGTATTGTTAGGAGTGAAAGTAAGCGTGTATATACCATCATCTAATCCGGTGATTTTATAATTTCCATTGGCATCTACAAATGTGTTCATTTCTTCATCGCCTTTTTGAGCGCTCACTTGAACAGGTCGAGCTCCCACAGGAAGTGTCTGACCCATGATCCCAGCAGATATCTCATCCAAGTATGCTCTCAATACAGGCTTCAGGATAATCTGACCCGAATTACCAGCCTCCACAATTGATTTGGCAGCATCAAAATCGATAACCAAATCATACGACATACCTGCTTCGATATACTCATCTACTTTAATTTTCAAACCACTCTGCTGTGCACTTGGAGTTTTCATATCATATCTATCCCCATTTTTGACTACATAATTATTCTCACCGAGTATTAATCTAATCTGGCTGATCTCTCCCTCCGGAAAATCTTCTGTTCCCAGAAGCTCACTGTTTCCACCTGTCAAGTCCAAAAGATTTATGGGTTGACTTTCATCATATACGATCTCTTCCCAAGAAGATTCATCGTCATCATCATCAAAATCATCATCATCTGTCCCATTTTCGTGGACTTTGACACGAACGGCCAATACTTCTATCCATACTTCATCATACGATGCAGGTGCGTCCACGAGATAAATATTAACGCGCGCGGATCCCCCGCTTGGGTTTTCATCATCTGAGGTGCAGGAGAAGCCTGCAAAAGCAAGAATTGAAATAATTAAGTAAGAAAATAAATTTTTCATATGAGTAATTAAATATTTGAGCCAAGGAAATTCCAAGTTCCATGCCAAGACTTGATAACAAAAACTTACTCCTTCAGGGAATCCTTCTTATTTTTGGGAATGATGAAATGGGAACGCCTTTTAGCTAGGGGCAGATTTGGAGACAAGCCGGGTTTTATACCTACACAAGTAGCAAGAAGTGAATTTGAAGTCGATTATGATCGCATTATTTTTTCGGCTCCGTTTCGTAACCTTCAGGATAAAACACAGGTCTTTCCACTGCCTGAACAAGCATTCGTACACACTAGATTAACCCATAGCCTCGAAGTATCGAGTGTAGGTAGGTCTTTAGGTAAAGCGGCAGGCGAAATGCTTCTGGAAAAATACCCCCAACTAATTAAGACAGGAGTCACCCCATTTGAAATCGGGGCTATAGTAGCAGCAGCAGCTTTGACCCATGATATTGGCAATCCTCCGTTTGGTCATGCCGGTGAAGAAGCTATTTCTGATTTTTTCAAATTCCACCCTGCCGGAAAATGCTGGGAAACTCATGTGCGCACAGAGCAATTGGCAGATCTGCATAGTTTCGAAGGGAATGCCCAAGGGTTTAGAATGCTTGTTTCCAAGCAATTTGGCCTAAAGTTGACTTATGCTACGCTGGCGGCTTTTACTAAATATCCAAGACCTAGTATGATTGCACAGCGTGATATTGCACGCAGAAGTCAAAAGAAGTATGGGTTTTTCATAAATCAGCTGGTGGATTTTGAGCAGATGGGCGCAGTGTTAGGGATGCAAAAATCAAGTCCTGAATGCTGGTATAGACATCCACTAGCATTCTTGGTGGAAGCAGCCGATGACATTTGCTACAGCATCATCGATCTTGAAGATGGATGTACATTGGGGCTGGTAAGTTTTGAAGAAACAGTAACCCTTCTTGCGCCAATTTTAAAGGATAAATTTGATCCTAAAAAATTGGAAGAACCTAGAACAGAAACCCAGAATTTAGGAGCGCTGCGTGCCTTGGCGATCGGTGAACTGATACAGGAATGTGTAGAAGTTTTCTCCAATTATGAGGAAAGTATGTGCAAGGGGAATTTTGACAAAGCCTTGACGGATATTATTCCATCCTCCAAATTTCTACAGAAAATCACAGAAGTCTCAGTTCAGAAAATTTACAGATCGCAGATTGTGTTGGAAAAAGAAGCGGCAGGTTTTCAGGTGTTGGAAGGATTATTAGAGGTTTTTTCCAAAGCGCTTTATCACCAGTTTTACGACCCGGAAAATTTCTCTGGCAAGGACAAAAGTATCCTCAGGCTTTTGCCAGAAGACTTTCCGATGAAAGGCTGGGGTGCAGAAGTGAACCCATACCCTCTGCTTCGCTCTCTGGTGGATTTCATATCAGGCATGACAGACAAATATGCGCTGAATCTCTACCGACGTGTGAAGGGTATCTCTTTTCCAGGTAGTTAATTAGCGTTTCTGACCTTTTAAGGTTTAAAAATTGTTAGTAACTAACCTCTTGTTAGCGAAACTTCGTAATTACTCTTGCTAATGCTATTATTTGCATTTACTTAAATGGCATGGGATTATTTCTCAAATTGACTTATTAAAGACTCTTTATGAAAAAGACACTCCTAATCATCCTTGGTGTATTTATCTTTTTGATAGTTGCAGCTGCAACTGTTCCTTTTATATTCAAAGACAAAATCGTTGAACGGATTAACAAGGAAATTGCCCAATCTGTGAATGCCAAAGTGATCTATGATATTGACAACGTTAGCCTAAGTCTCTTTAGAAGATTCCCTAACGTCTCTGCCCGGATTAAGGATTTTGATATTGTTGGGAACGCTCCCTTTGAAAATGACACCTTGGTTTCACTTCGTGAGTTCGCAATAGATTTAAACCTAAAATCTGTGCTTTTCGACGATTATCCCACTCTTACTGGAGTACATCTAAATGGAGGAAATCTGTACATAAGTGTTCTGGAAGACGGCACCGCCAACTACGATATTACATTTCCTTCGGAAGATACCGTTGAAGTATCATCCGAAAGCAATTTCAAAATTGGTGTGGATGAGATGCAAATCAGCAACTTAAACGTTGTGTATGACGACAGACAACTAAATTATTTCATGGCATTGGGAGGAATAAATGCCAAAGGTTCAGGAGATTTCACCGCTGATGTTTATGATTTGCCAATTGAGCTAGAAGCGCTTATTGCTGACATAACCTATGAAGATGTAAGCTATATTTCAGATAAAACGTTGAAAGGCGAAACGCTTCTAAACATCGACTTGGAAAACATGAAATTCACTCTCGGCGAAAGCAATTTTCAGCTGAATGATTTTAAGTTTGGACTTAGCGGCTATCTCGCTATGCCAGGCGATGACACGGAAATGGATATCGCTATGGAAGGAATAGATAACGAATTTAAAAGTATTTTATCTCTAGTTCCTGGAATCTATTCAGAGAGTTTTTCTAGTTTGAAGACTTCCGGAACCATGGATTTTAACGGGAAAGTCAAAGGAATTTATAACGAAAACAAAACTCCCTCTTTCGATATTTCACTGAAAGTGGCAGATGGAATGTTTCAATATCCGGATTTGCCACGGCCTGTAAAAAACGTGAACCTTGATCTGCAAGTCAAAAACGACACGGACAATATTGATAATACATCAGTTTCCATTCCTTCATTCAATTTGGACTTTGGAAGCAATCCTATTTCCGGAAAATTATACCTATCCGATTTAATTACCTACACCATTGATGCTGCGCTGAAAGGCAAACTGGACCTGGAAGAACTGACCTCCATTTTTCCCATTGAAGGAATGGCGATGAAAGGAAATCTGGATGTGGATGCTACCGCAAAAGGCAGATATGATTCTGTGGCTGGGATTATTCCTGCTATCAATGCCAAGATGCTTTTGGCAAACGGCTATGTAAAAAGTGCCGATTATCCAGCACCTATCGAGAAACTGAATGTGAATGCCTCAGTCCAAAATCCAAGTGGAAGTATGACAGATTTTCTAGTTGATTTAAGTCGATTTGGGTTTGAACTGGAAGGTGAGGCAATCAACGGAAATATGAAAATCCGTGATTTTGAAAAGTTGATTTGGGATGGGGAAATCAAAGGCGGAGTAGATCTCAAAAAGATTTTGGCCATTTTTCCTATGGATGATATGACTATGGAAGGACGAATTCAGGCAGATATCAACACCAAAGGTTCTTATGCAGCACTGGAAGCAGAGAAATACAATCAATTGGAAACCCAAGGTACAATGAATGTGAGTAATTTTAAGTACAGCTCTACCGACGTACCACAGGGTGTGCAAATAAACAATGCAAAAGCCGAATTCACTCCAGAGCGAATAAATCTGACGGAATTTGATTCTAAGATCGGCGAAAGCCCTCTTCAGGCAACTGGTTTCCTATCAAACTACATGGACTATTTCTTGGGAGAAAATGGCACACTAAAAGGCCAGCTTACCATGAACAGTAGCCGATTCAATGTGAACGAGTGGATGAGTGAGGACACTTCAACAGATACTACCAACGCTGAGCTTACCGTCATCGAACTACCGAAAAATATTGATTTTAACATGAGCGTGGCAGCAACTGAAGTGCTCTACGATAACTTGGACCTCAAAGATGTAAAAGGAAACATGTCTCTAAAAGATGGGGTCTTAACCTTCTCTGATGCTTCCATGAAGACATTGGGTGGTACGATAGGTTTGGCAGGAAACTACGATCCCAGAGATCTAACTGCTCCTTCCTTTAAATTCAATCTGAACATTGCTGAGTTAAGTATTGCAGAGGCTTTCAAGTCATTTAATACAGTCAAAGCTTTTGCGCCGATTGCCCAAAACCTAACTGGAAAATTTAATTCCAATCTTAATTTTTCAGGAAAACTTGGTCAGGATATGATGCCGCTTCTATCCAGCTTGGATGGCCAAGGGGTATTAAAAGTGCTTGAAACAGCTCTGAAAGACAGTAAAATTTTGGAAGGAATCACAAGTCTTACCAAGCTTAAGGATATTAATACGCTACAGATGAAGAATATATCCATTCCTATCACCATAGAAAATGGAATAATGGATGTAAAGCCTTTTGACGTGAAACTTTGGGACTATCAGGCTAACGTGCAGGGAACTGCTGGCTTTGATGGATCCATAAATTACTTACTGAACATGCAGATTCCTGCAGGGAAATTTGGAGCTCAAGCTAATACATTACTTTCATCTATATCCGGAACTGCAATGGATGAAAACACTACAATTCCACTTGCATTGAATTTATCTGGAACATACAATTCTCCTAAAATTTCTCTGGCTGGTGGTAATAGTATTGAATCCTTACTCGCAAATGCGCTCAAAGCTAGAGTGACTGGAGAAGCAAAAGGACTTCAAACCCAAGCTACAGAGCAATTCAATAATGCTCAGGATAGTTTGAAGCAGGTGCTTAAGGCCAAGTCCGAAGTAGCTCAGGATAGTGCTAAAAAGGAATTAGAGAAACAGGTAGACGTGGCCAAAGACAAGGCGGTAGATGAAGCAAAGAAGTTGCTGAAGGGATTTTTCCCTAAAAGTACTCCACCGGCTAAGCCGGATACTACAGGAGTTAAAAAGGATTGATTTTTACGTTTCCAGTCTCAGTGACCTGTTGTATAATTACTGGGGCTGGAAAGTATACTTCTGAATTATTGTATCCTTGGCTTCTTTTCTTATTTATCCATTCTATACAAGAACATGTCTAAATAATTCCTAGAGCAATAACACCCCGAAGACATTGGTGGCAAATTGCTGAACAATTAAAACTAAAGTAGCTATACTACATAGAATGACGCCTAGAAGTGTGATTGATTTTTTGCTTTTCACGTTAGCTGAACACTTACAGGCAACGAAATTCACAGTAGAAAAAATTAAGAGAAATCCTATGCTTATAGCAATGGAAATACTCTCCAATTCCAGCGTAATTTGATCAAGCAAAGTATTACAATTCAAACTACTTTAATTCAACCTGCTACTAAATCCAATATTGTCAACTAACACGACTCCTGAAGTACTTTGGTCAAAGACAAACTTTACAGTTTTAAGCTTGCTCAATCTGAATGACGGATTAAGTTTTGCAAATCTTCCTAAATTAAAATAGAAGGTTTGAAAAATATTTTCAGACTCAGAATCACCTTTGATAAAATCAGATTTCCAGATTTTGACTGCTATTTCCCGCTGTAAAGGTGAAAATTCACTCAAAAGAAATTTGACAGATTGACCTGCAGAATCAATCAGATAGATAGAAAAATCCAGTGGAGTCTTAGCTTTTTTCTCCTTACCGTTCTCCTCTTTATTATTGATTTCAGGCTTCTCTTTCTCTTCTACGTTATCATTATTTGAATCATCATCATCAGCCACCCATTTTCCGGATGATTTTGGATTGGAATCCTCTGTTGATTCAGCCATAGAAAATGTCAAAACACTTGTAGAATCAAGCAAAAAAGGAGAAGGGTTAAAATTCAAGCTATAACTTGCAATTAAAGAGTCCGCTACTACATCTATCGCTTTTTTTTCCTTTAGGCTATCCTCCACTTCATAGTCCCATCCAATATGTGAGGCTCGAGAGCCCTTTTTGTCCCATTTCAATTGGATTTCTGCTTCTCTCCAAACAGTGAGTTTTTCAGATTGGATAAAGCTTGAGTCCAAAGATGCAGTTTCTACATCGAAATCTTCTTCGAAGTCAGCCAGGATTTTCGTTTTAGAATCCTCAAATTGACTTAGATAAATAGTCTCTGGCAGCCAATTCTTTCCTTTTCGAGCATCCACAAAAAGAGGCAGAAACTGCTTTTTGCCTAACAAAGTAGCATCCAGAAAAGCTGAAATGTAAACTTTAGCAATCTGTTGCTGAGCATCCTCATCAAGCTGCTGCTTAAGGTTTAAAAGTCCTAAAAACGGACTTCCGGTGTCATTCTGCCCCCATGAACTATTAAATTGACCATGGTTAGCACCATATACATATAGCCCTGATTTGAAATGGTAGCTGGTATCTTCAAAAGTTATTCTTTCATATTGCATAGACCCCATGTAAGAAGAAACATCCGCATCCTGAGCGCCATGAATTACAAAATAATTGATATCCTTGAGTTTGGTTCTAGTATCTCCCGATTCATACTGCCCGTCTACTGGAGCTATCGCAATGATAGATTTAATTTTATAATGATAATCAAGCTTAATGGTAGCATCATCAGGATAATAGTCCAACTCATTTAGCAACGCTGCATGTGCGACGGCTTCCCCACCTCGGGAGTGTCCAATAAGCGCGATTCTATCTATATCAACTTTATTATAGAAAGGATGATCGTCCTTAGAATTCCACTTGTGCCAAACCTTTAAGTGCTCCAGCAATAGCCAAGCTCTAGCATCATTTTCCTTTTCCAATCCTTTAAAAATGTCTGTCCAAGATCCATTTATGAAATTCTCGTCTACAGATACCAAAATCATCCCCCTGGAAGCGAGCAGCTCTCCGAGGTACTCATATCCTGGATCAGAATAGTCCTGCATGCTGTGATTTCCGTGGACTATTAAAACAAGAGGGAAAGTTCCAGGCCCGTCAGGATACCATACCCTCCCGTTTATCGGCAAGGATTTATCGTCAAAACCCCAATACTTCTCTCTCCACCAGCCTGAAAAGTCCTTCCAATTATCTAAAAATGCGACTCCATTAACAGAATCAGTCAAAAAATTATATGTAACCTTTTCTGCGAAATCAGGTCGGTGTTTATCGTTCCCACTTCCATAGGTAATAGTTTTAACTTTATAAGTACCAAGTTTAGCGGGAGAATCCCCGAGAATAGCAGAGATTTTAACAGTAGAAAGTAAGGCAGCATTTTCAATTGGATCTACTTCCATTCCCGTAAGTGAGTAAAAGTATACGGCCAATCCCAAACCGAATAGGCCAATTATCAATCCCAACACAGAAATAACTCGCTGGGGTACTTTCAATGATGAAAATCTAGACCTTCTGAATATATAAAACGCAGCTCCTAAAAGTGAGGAGATTATAATCAGACCAACAATTAAAACGAGTTGTCCATATACCAATAAGAACAGTAATGGAACCGACATGATCAAAGCGACCCTATATAATCGTGGAATCCCAGAAATAATTACGATTAGCCAAGCACCTAATAATCCCAGTAAGTAGGCTAATAGAAGTGTCAAGATGCCAAAAAGTAAATACCACGGATCTCCTATCTGAAAAGCCGATAAAATTGAATTAATAAGAACCAATGAAACAATAAGAATGATCAAACCAACAGCTGCTCCCTTAGTTGATGATTTGCCTGGAGTAATAAGCAAAATTTTTGATCTAATCCATAAAAATGTATTCTTAATACTTTTTTTCATGTTCAAAATTATATTTCTACTAAGCTAAATTAATCCTTATTAATATTTGAACCGTTTATAATCTTTTTTTACTACTTACAAAACAGATCGTAAAATGAATCTGACTTTTCATTTATTACTTTCAATTTACCCAAGAAAATAAGCGAGTATGCCTGCAGGATATCATGTCAAACGCTTTAATCTAGATTCAGTAATATGCGATATCACCTGCTTTTAACATTACATACTAGTAACACCAAATTCATCATGACTATCAAGTAATTGATGAATTTTCTCAATGGGGCATCGAGATTCACTGAGTTTTACATATTCTCCTGATTAAATTAGAATTTAGTAACTCTTAAAATATAGACCTGCTAATGAAAGCCAACGCTAAAAATTTCTAAAATGTCCGCATAAAAAAACAGGAGTGATAAGCCCCTGTTTTTTTAATCTGATCTAATCCTTTTTCTTACTTTCTTTCTTAGCGGCTTTTACAGCACGCTTTTCTTTTAACGTTTTGGTAGCCGCAGATTTATCGTTCTTAGGTTTACCTTCTGGTTGCTTAGCCATGATTTCTCTGATGTTAATTGTGAATTCCGTTAAGTTATGGGGAATTCTCAAGCTCTCAATCAAAGAAGGTTTAATTATTTTTTAAAGAAAAATCTGTAATTAAAATCAAGCTTTAAAAGGGATATTTACCCTGATCAATCATATAATCAGCCACCTGTCTTCTCAGTTCTTTTGTGTTATAAAGCTCAGATTTCGTAAATCTTTTTAAGCCCATCAGCATGACTTTTTGCTCATCACCTTTAGTGAAACTACCAATCGCTTCTTTCGCAGCAGTATTGACTTTGTCCACAGCCTCTGAAAGATAAATCTGTGCCATAGCAATTTGGTTCTTGCAGGCATCTTCTCCCTTTATAGAAACTAACTTCTCGGTACGAAGAATCGCGGATTCACTTGCGTAAATCTCGATCATCACATCAGCCAGATTCATCATGATTTCCTGCTCATCTTCAATTTTATCCTGAAGAGTCATAGCAGCTTTGCCACCTACCATCAGGAATACTTTCTTTAACTTTTTCAGTACTTCTTTTTCTGCTGCGAAAAGCTCAGAAGTGTCGATTGTCTCAAATGAAGGAACAGAGGTAAGTTCTTTGGAAACAGCCATTGCGGGGTCAAAAATATTGATCTCACCTTTCATCGCTCGCTTCAGAAGCATTCCCACCATCAGCATGCGATTGATTTCGTTTGTTCCCTCGTAGATTCTCGCAATCCTTGCATCACGGTATGCACGCTCCATAGGAGCATCTGCAGAATAACCCATACCTCCATAGATTTGAACACCTTGATCCACTACGTAGTCAAGAACTTCTGATCCATGCACTTTTGAAATAGCACACTCTATGGCAAATGCTTCAACACCTTTCAATTTAGCCTGGGTAGGATCCATTCCGTCAGTTTCAAGTGCTGTGATTTTATCCTCAATATCCTGACCAGCACGATAGCAAAGAGATTCTGAGACGTAAGACTTTACAGCCATTTCGGCCAGCTTTGACTTGATCGCTCCAAAACTGCTGATGCTTACTCCAAATTGCTTACGCTCATTTGCATATTTAACGGCCTGAGATATCACAGTACGTACTCCACCAAGCACTCCAGATCCCAATTTGATTCTGCCAATATTTAGAATATTCACAGCAATTTTAAACCCACTTTGTCTCTCATAAAGCATATTTTCAACAGGAACTGGGCAATCGTTAAAGAATACCTGTCGGGTAGAGGAGCCTTTGATTCCCATCTTTTTCTCCTCCTCATTCATTGTAATCCCACCAAACGACTTTTCAACGATAAACGCAGTTAGATTCTTATCATCATCGATTTTCGCAAAAACGATAAATAAATCTGCAAACCCAGCATTGGAAATCCACATTTTCTGGCCGTTGATTAGGTAAGTCTTTCCATCTTCAGAAAGTTTAGCTTTGGTTTTGCCACTATTTGCATCTGAGCCCGCATCTGGTTCTGTAAGGCAATAACAGGCAGCCCATTCTCCAGTAGCAAGCTTGGGAAGGTATTTTGCCTTTTGCTCTTCATTTCCATAATAAAGAATTGGAAGCGTACCAATACCTGTATGAGCTCCATATGTAGTAGAAAATGAACCCGCTGCCCCTATAATATCAGCAATGAGCATAGAAGTGTTGAAACTCATTCCCATCCCTGCGTATTCCTCAGGGACTGTAATTCCCAAAAGTCCCAAATCTCCTGCTTTCTTAAAAATAGAAGGAACCAAGTCTGGATTTTTCATACTGTCAATTTCATTAATATTTGGAGTGATCTCCGTATCAATAAAATCCTGACATGCCTGAGCCATCATTTGTTGCTCTTCTGTGAATTCCTCAAAAATAAAAATGTCTTTCGCGTCAGTTTCCTTTATGAGGAATTCTCCTCCTTGTGTGGATTTTGTTATGGTGGCCATATTCTAATATAATTTTCAGATTATTTTCTTCAAGGTTCAAACTTCATCATTAGAAATTTTACATTTTCAATATCGAATGATGAATGAAAAATGTTGAATAATGAAGTTTGGGGATAGGTTACTTTAAAAGTTCGTACACTCCGGCAACGCCCTGACCACCACCAACACAGGCAGTGACAAGTCCGTACTTTTTATTCTGGCGACGAAGTTCATTGAACATTTGAATGGAAAGTTTAGCACCGGTACATCCTAGCGGATGACCAAGAGCAACAGCTCCACCATTTACGTTTACGATATCTGGATTGAGGTCCAGCGCCTTGATTACTGATAATCCCTGTGCTGCAAATGCTTCATTCAGTTCGATCAGATCAATGTCATTTAGAGTTAGTCCTGCCTGCTTTAATGCTTTAGGAACGGCTTCTTTTGGGCCAATTCCCATAATTCTAGGATCAACTCCTGCTGCACTATAAGACATCATTCTAGCAACTGGCTCAATATTTAATTCCTTTACCATTCGATCTGACATCACTACAACGAAAGCAGCTCCATCAGAAGTTTGTGAGGAATTTCCTGCTGTCACTTGCCCGCCATTTTTGAAAGCTGGTTTCAAACTTGAAAGTACATCCATGGACGTTCCAGGACGAGGTCCTTCATCCGTGTCTACTACATATTTGCGGGTTTTCTTTTTGCCTTTTTCATCGAGATAGGTTTCTTCCACTTCTACAGGAACGATCTCATCTTTGAACTTGCCAGCAGCAATAGCAGCAATGGCTTTTTCATGTGATTTGACAGCAAAAGCATCTGATTCTTCGCGAGTGATTCCGTATTCCTTTGCTAATTCCTCTGCGGTCAAACCCATACTGATGTAATAGGAAGGATGCTCAGTAGCTATTTTATAATTCAGCACTGTCTTATATCCCATCATTGGCACCATAGACATAGATTCTGTACCGCCAGCGATGATACAATCTGCCATTCCTGCTTTTACTTTTCCTACGGCCAAGGCAATCGCTTCAATTCCAGAACCGCAATAACGGTTGACGATAAAGCCAGGATTCTCTATTCCTAAAGCGAGAAGAGAAATCATTCTCCCCATTTGCATTCCTTGTTCCGCCTCCGGAACTGCATTTCCTACGATCAGGTCATCCACCATTCTGGCTTCCAATCCCTGTGTATTTGCTACCAGATGTTTGATCACATCTGAAGCTAGATCATCTGGGCGGTAAAATCTGAATCCACCTTTTTTGGCCTTTCCAACCGCTGATCTATATCCATTTACTATATATGCTTCCATGTTATTTCGAGTTTTTTGAGTATTGAATTACTTGGTACAGTGTACTTAGTACTTTAGACATCAATTTCTAAGCGGTTTTCCTTTGAATAAAATACTGTGGATTCTCTCCAGCGTTTTCTTTTCACCTGTCAAGCTCAAGAATGCTTCGCGCTCCAAGTCCAGTAGGTATCGCTCAGAAACCTCAGTTGGCGAGGACAAATCCCCTCCAGACATTACGTAGGCTAGTTTTTTAGCGATCAAAGCGTCATGCTCAGATATATATGCACCATACCTCATCCCAGTAATTCCAGCTTCAAAAAGTGCCAAAGACTCTTTTCCAAGTACACGAATATCTGTTTGCTCAATTGGCTGAGTATAGCCGGCTTCATTCATAGAAATGACTTTGGATTTTGCTTCCGCCAATTGTCGCTTTCGATTGAGGGTAATACCATCATCTTTTCTCATGTAGCCCAAGTTTCTGGCTTCCTCAGCAGAGGTAGAAACTTTCGCCATGGCAATATTCATAAAAGCATCCTGCAGACGGTTCAATTCTACGTCTCCGGATTTTACGGCATTGGAAAATCTTAATGTCATTTCCTTGGTACCGCCACCGGCAGGAATTAATCCAACTCCAACTTCCACCAAGCCCATGTACAATTCTGCATGCGCCTGAATGTGATCTGAATGAAGTGAAAACTCACAACCACCACCCAAAGCCATATTATGCGGAGCAGAAATCACTGGAATTGATGAGTATCTAGCTCTCATCATCGTATTCTGGAATTGTGCAATCATTAGATTGATCTCATCAAAGTCTTGGTCTCCAGCGAACATAAATAGCATGGCTAAGTTGGCTCCTGCGGAGAAATTAGCTCCTTCATTACCTACCACTAGTCCTTTGTATGATTTCTCCGCCATTCCAATGGCTGTATTGATCCCTTCGATCACTTCAGCTCCCATGGAATTCATCTTAGTATGGAATTCCAAACCGATTACATCATCGCCTAGGTCATAAACTGATGCTCCGGCATTATTCCAAATGACTTTTCCAGCAGATTTAAGTGTATCCAAAATGATGAAATCATCCATTCCTGACACTTCCTTGTAAGATTTGCTTGGAATATCATAGAAATGCTTCTTGCCATTTTCCACCTTATAAAAGGATTCATTTCCTGCTTCAAGCATTTCAAAAACCCATGCAGCTGGCTTTTCTCCAGCAGCTTCCATTTTTTCAACCGTTTCTTTCACCCCGAGTAAATCCCAGTTTTCGAAAGGCCCAAGTTCCCATCCAAATCCAGCACAAACTGCTTGATCTATTCTGAATAGTTCATCCGCTATCTCAGGGATTCTATTAGAGCAATACTTGAACAAATCATAAAAAGTAGCTCGGTAGAATTCTCCAGCTTTATCATCAAAATTCACCAAGAATTTGATTCTCTTTTTCAGGTCTTCAAACTCCTTAGCAGCTTCCAACGCTTTGAATTTTGGCTTTTCTATATCCTTGTATTCGAATGTTTCGAAGTCAATTTCTTTCAGCTCTTTAGATCCATCTTTGTGTCGGATCATATTGAAATATCCAGATCCAGTCTTGTCTCCTAACCATTTTTTCTCGTACAGTACTTCCATGATTTTTGGAAGTTTGAATTTCTCACGAGACTCATCATGCGGTAAAGCTTTGTAAAGGTTGTTTGCCACATTTACCGTAGTATCCAAACCAACCACATCCATTGTTCTGAACGTAGCAGATTTTGCCCGGCCGATTAGTGTTCCAGTCAATTTATCTACTTCAGATACGCCTAGGCCCATTTTCTCGATGGTATGCATGGCAGAAATAATGGCGTAAACGCCTATTCTGTTAGCAATAAATGCAGGTGTATCCTTACAAAGGACGGTTTCCTTGCCAAGGAACTTGTCCCCGTACTGCATTAGAAAATCGATGTTTTCCGGCTTGGATTTTGGTCCTGGGATTATCTCCAATAAACGTAAATATCGAGGTGGATTGAAAA
This sequence comes from uncultured Algoriphagus sp., assembly GCF_963974835.1. Lineage (GTDB taxonomy): Bacteria > Bacteroidota > Bacteroidia > Cytophagales > Cyclobacteriaceae > Algoriphagus. Next base: position 675,853 of record NZ_CAXBET010000001.1, read on the forward strand.
AGTGTGTACCTGCGAAATTTTCCTGGAAATCGTCGGATCTTCCTTCACACATCATATGCATAGGAATACCGGAAGTATTGGAAGTAATGAGTGTTCCTGGCTTTCTGTATTTTTCTACTTTTTCAAAAAGTGACTGCTTAATGTCCAGTCTTTCCACCACGACTTCCATCACCCAATCATAATCTTTGATTTTTGGGAGATCGTCATCGAAATTTCCAGTAATTATCCTGGATGCAAATGCCTTATCATAAATAGCTGATGGATTTGACTTGAGTGTGCTCTGCAAAGCTTCTGTAACGATCCTATTTCTAACAATAGGATCTTCTTTGGTCAGTCCTTTCTTCTGTTCCTGCTCGGTAAGTTCAAACGGTACTATGTCCAATAAAAGCACCTGCACGCCGATATTGGCAAAATGACAGGCAATTCTGGATCCCATAACACCCGAACCTAAAATGGCAACTTTCTTAATGGTTCTGTTCATAATTTTGGGCTTTTGGTAGATGCTACCTCGTGGTCGTTATCTGGTTTATAATTCAAATATTGGTCTATTGATATCTACTCCTTTGGAAGTTTGTACCTGATCAATCACCAATTGGATTTTCTCAAATACTTTGAAAAAAGCCTGAAGCTCTTCTTCACTTACGACTTCTCTCACTTGTTCGTTAAATTCCCTAATCGTATTAACGGAGATTTCCTTCTTTCTTTTTCCTTCTTCTGTAAGATAAATACGCACTGAGCGCTTATCGATCAGGTCTGGCTTTTTATAAATCAATCCCTTTTCCTCCATTGTTTTCAGCATTCTGGTAAGACTTCTTGTCTCTAGACCAAGCTTGGGAGCAATTTTAGTAGCTGGTGTACCATCTTTTGAATTGATATTGATCAGCACAAATCCTATGGCCGTAGTAAATCCCTCTTCTGCAGCTTCCTGATTATACATTCTGGAAATCGCATGCCAGGCACTTTTTATATGATAATCAACTGTTTCTTCTCTCTTCATCTCTACGGAATTCTTCAATTATTGAGGAAATCCAATTTAGTAAAAATAATGTATGCATGCATACTATATTGAAAAAAAGTTATGCATGCATCACAAATTATTTTCCATATAAATCCAATTGAACGATACTTTACTAGGTTATTCTATTACCAAAAAGGATAAAACAGAATAAATAACAAGAAAAGGATCATTTAATAAAATGATGTACTAATGTTCAAAAAATAGTAAAGCTATCAGGCCATATGCTTCATTCCTGGTAAATATGTTCTATTTCCTTACCGTATTTCTGCTTGATCACTTTTCTCTTGAGTTTCATGGTAGGTGTTAGTTCGCCTGATTCAATTCCCCAAGGTTCTGCTAAAAGTCTAAAACGCTTGATTTGCTCCCACTTCCCAAAGTATTTATTCAACTGCTCGATCTCGCGATCGTATTTTTCGATAATTTCTGGCTTCAGGATCATTTCCTCATCAGTGGTATACGGAATCCCTTTATGCTTGCAATATTCCTTTAATCCATCAAAACTTGGAACTATGAGAGCACTCGGGTAATTTCTATTTTCACCAACTACCATCAATTGATCAATCAGAGTGGATTCTTTGAATTTATTCTCCATCAGCTGAGGCGCAATGTATTTGCCTCCGGAGGTTTTGAACATTTCCTTCTTACGATCAGTAATCTTAAGGAATTCCCCATCTAACTCCCCAATGTCACCTGTGTGAAACCAGCCGTTTTGAAGTACCTCTGCGGACATTTCAGGTTCTCTGTAGTATCCTTGCATGACGTTAGGTCCTTTGACTAGGATTTCGCCGTCTTTAGCGACTTTGACTTTTACATCTTTAACTATTTTACCCACCCATCCAATTCTTATCTCTTCTGTAGTGCATATAGATGCTGAAACTACCGGAGAAGTTTCCGTCAAGCCATATCCTTCACAGACTTTAATCCCAGCGGCCCAAAATACTCTGGCCAGTCTAGGTTGCAAAGCAGAGGCTCCTGAATTAATCTGAAGTACTTCTCCACCTAAAGCTTCTCGCCACTTACTGAAAATAAGTTTATTGGCCATTTTCAGCTGAAAATCATACCAAGATCCCATTTTTCCTCCAGGATCATATTCCAATCCCAGATTTAGAGCCCAGAAGAAAAGCTGCTTCTTAATCCCAGAAAGTTCGTATCCTTTGGCTACTATTTTATCATAGACTTTCTCCAAAAGACGAGGAACAGTATTAAACGCATGGGGTTTGACTTCCTTCATGTTTTCTCCAATTGTTTCCAAGCTTTCTGCATAGTAAATAGAGAACCCCAAATACATAAAACAAAATGAGCCTGTACGCTCATAAATATGACAAAGAGGAAGAAAACTAAGCACTCTGGAAGATCCTTTTGGAGGAGTCATAATGGAGGCAATAGAAATCACATTCGAAAGTACATTTGAATGCGAAAGCATAACTCCCTTTGGTCTTCCAGTAGTCCCGGAGGTGTATATGATCGTAAGCAAGTCATCGGGTTGAATCTGCTCTTTCAAAAGCTCCAACTCTGCAATACTTTCATTTACTCCAATTGCTAAAAAATCCTCCCAGTAAATTGCTCCATCAATTTGAGCAAAACTATAGATCAAACGCTCACCGCAAACTTCTTTCGCTTTGTCGAAAATAGTTTGATCTCCAACGAAAATCATCTTCACCTCAGAATGATCAAATATATATTCAAAATCAGATGAAGTAATCGTTGGGTAAACCGGAACTGAAATTGCCCCGATTTGCTGGAGTGCAAAATCGATAAAATTCCATTCTGGACAGTTTTCAGAGATTATTGCAACTTTTTCATCTTTTTTCAATCCGACCTTTAAAAATGCCAAGCTGAGATTGTCTACTATTTCTTTGAGGTCTCTTGATGAAAATGATTTCCATTCACCATTTGCCTTTTTAGAAAGCGCTATCTCTTTATCGTAGTTAGTAATTTGATAAGGAATCAAATCAAAAAGTCTTGAAGGGTTCATATAAATCATTTTGGGTATTTATAATATTACCAAAATGCGGGGCGATTACAAAGAGTTATCCACGCTCTCTTTTTATAGTAATTGTAAAATAGATTTTTAAAAAAATTCTTTACTAAGGTTATTAGGACTGTGGATTTGTGGAAAAGATGATGATTTCTTATTTTCCACGCTTATGCATATTTAACTTTTGACTTACCCACGACTTATCCTCCTTTTGTCCACATGCAACTCTTTGTAAATGATGAGTGTAAATATTCTGTCTATTTTTTGTGGATTTTGTTGTGTAATCAACTGTTGGGAAAATCGCTGTGGATAGAATGATTTGATGTAGTGGATAAGTGTTGGCTTTTCCCCAAAATAACCTCATGGAGGAAATTCTTACCGCGGGTAGGTGTATAAGTCCTGAGTTATGTCTGGATAACCCACTTTTATCCACAGCAGTTATTCTACTTATCCACGCCTAATCTGAAATGATTTTCATACCGGTTTTCGGTGTGGCTGTAATTATTAGCCCGTTTACTATCCAGCCTCCTCTTATAGTAATATTTTTGGTGCCTGTCTCTGGATCGATAAAATCAAAAGTCCTTTCAGCATACCTTCTTTCTCCAAAATTAGCTGGGTCCCATCTTCTATTGCCATTTGCATCTTCTATCACTCGAAGCTGATAGTTTCCTGCTTCCATTAAAGTGAATGAAAATTTATTACCTGTCTCTAAGTACGATTCACTTTTTATTTCCCCTTTACTATCTAAAAGTTGAATAATAAATGGTGCATCTGCTCCTACTATCGTCCCTTCAATAGCATCTGCCAATGTTTCCTTTTTCAATTTTTTGTAATTGGCTGATAACGGAGTCTCATTGAATTGTCCTTCTATATCTCTAAAAGTAGACTCCGCAGCTTTTAGTGTGATTATTTCAGAAGAAATAGAATCGGCTACTTTAAGCATTATTTGCAACACATCTCTCTTTATAGAGTCCTTGAAACTTAGCATTTCCGGTATAATGCGCATAACAGATGCAGTATCATAGGCTAAGTACAGTGAATCGTAATTGATGTCTTTAACAGGCTTATTAAAGGTTAATTCAATTAGGAGATTTTGATAAAAGCTTTTACCTGAATTCGGTGTAACCGTCAGTTTCTCAGGTTTCCTTTCAGATTCTTCAAACTTGGCCCAGATTAAAGAATCGACTTGATATCCTACTGAGTCTATTAAATTGACTTTAAAAGCAAGGCTATCTGCAATGGGCGCTTTTGAGTAAAGGTTTATTCTTTTATCACCAAGTGTATAAAATATTTCACTACCCAGATTTTCATTTTCCAGGTCTATTTCAAGTGGTGTTTTATTTAATACAATGGTGTAGCCTGGTCCAAGTGGGGAAGATCTTAGTAATCTAATTGGGTTTTGATCTCCTTTCGAAAGATTAAAATGTAGTCCGTCTATATTTTCATTAATTGTTATAGTGTCTTTGATAAAATCAAATGCTTCAGATTTGTATTCAGCTTTTAAGCTGTTATTATCATCTTGCCAGGCATATGCAAAGTATTTTCCAGCTTTAATATTGGATATATTAAAGTTGCCGGATGAATCTACCTGACTTAAGTAATACGGAGGTGCTATAAATACATTGGTGGTGTCGTCAATTGGATATAAACCAACTATGGCATCCTCCAGCTTATCATTTCTGCCGGGAAAATAAGTGTTTACAGATCCTGATAAATTTAAGCTATCTATGTTTTCACCAGTTGAAAATACAAGTTTGAGGTTTTCGGCGGGATTCCCTTCTGATAAGTCCTGTATCGATTTTTGGAAGTTGAATACATACGTTGTACTATCTTCTAGTTCCTGATTTAATTCGATTACAAGAGTATTTTTGAGTGCTGTAAAAATTACTTCATCCTTGTTAATTCTTGGAGTGATCAGGATGTTTTTATTGGCATTATCCAGTTTGATGTATTCGTCGAAAATGATTGTGATCTCCTTTGGCTTAGTATTTAGACTTTGATCTTTTGGATACATTTCTAATACGACTGGTGGTTCTTCGTCTTGCGGTCCTCCCATCGGGGTGCTCTGTTTGGCACAAGAGAAAGCTAAAAAGCTTAATAAGAAAAATATGATTAGGTTGTTTAGTTTCACTTCTTTTTGAAAACGAATAAGTTACTTGAATAATTACCTACAGTCTTGCTAGCTGAACGATTGGATTTTTTGCCTGAGATAATTGCCTTCCAATATTTACTTATTATTGATTGTTTTGGGTTTCTATAGCCCTCTGATAAAAGGGATACATAGTAGCTATCAAATGGCATTGGCATTTGTGAAATGAGCTGTAGTTCAAATAGGTCAGAGAAATACTCAATTGATTTATGGTTGAAATGATATAAGTGTCTAGGAACGTCCCAACCTGCCCAATGCTCTTTATATTTAATGGCATCATGGCTATCTGGATTTGGAACTGCAATTATGATGTAACCTTTTGATTTTAAGTGCTTTATGATTTTTTTTACTGTTTTTCTTAACAAATGAACATGCTCTAACACGTGGTATAAAGTAATAATATCAAAGGAGGCTTCTTTTGGTAATTCATCTATCGATTCATAAACTTTTCCCTTTAGTTTTGAATTAGCGAGTTTTCTTGCTTTTCCGTTGGGTTCAATACCTTTTACCTTCCATCCCTCTTCTTTGGCTTTAGTGAGAAGCTCCCCAGTTCCACATCCATAATCCAGATATTTTCCTTTGGAAGGCCTTAGATTATTTAGATGTTTTACTTTTTTAGCAACAGCATACTTTCTAACCTTTTGATATACAAATTGGGTTAGATTTTTTGCTTTATCATCATGTGAGAAATATTCTGGAAAATCATAATACGGAGCAATTGCTTCTGCGGCTGGTCTAGGGTTTGTAAATTTTAAACCGCACTTCGTGCAATTGCATATGATAAAAGACTCTTGACTAACAGCAAAATCTTTTATTTCTTCAGAATTAAGAAAATGTCCACTCTTGCAAAGTGGACATTTAGTAAGTCTTTCAAGCATTTTATCTTCCAAGGTAAACCGTTATTATTGATAAATCTGCTGGGGTTACGCCACTTATTCTTGAAGCTTGACCCATTGTCTCAGGTCTTATTTTAGTCAGTTTTTGTTTACCTTCTGATGAAAGAGCTGGAATAGCTTTGTAATCAAATTGTAATGGAATTTTAAAGTTTTCCATACTACTTAGCTTATCTACCATCTGCTGTTCCTTTTCTATATAGCTATCATATTTGATTTGTATTTCTGCTTGTTCCAATACTTCATTTGGATATTTAGCTAAGTATGCCCCAATTTCTGGATTGAAAGTCTTTAGATTATGAAGACCAATCTGAGGTCGTTTTAAAAGCTTCTCAGCAGATATTTTTTCACTTATTTGAGCTGTTCCAGATTCTGTTAATCCTGAATTAATGCTATCAGGCGAAAATTTCTTTTGTTTTAGGTCATTTATGAGTTTAGCCGTGGATTCCTTCTTTTGATTCATTTTTTCTAGGCGCTCATCAGATGCTAATCCTATATCATGTCCTTTGTGAGTTAATCTTATGTCAGCGTTATCCTGACGCAAAAGAAGTCTGAATTCAGCTCTGGAAGTAAACATTCTGTAAGGTTCTTCTGTACCTTTATTGATCAAATCATCAATAAGAACACCTATGTAAGCATCTGATCTTTTCAGCAAGAATGGATCTTTTTCCTGAACTTTTAAGCTTGCATTAATTCCTGCTACCAATCCTTGAGAAGCTGCTTCTTCATATCCCGTGGTGCCGTTTATTTGGCCGGCGAAATACAGGTTTTCAATCAATTGAGTTTCTAAAGTAAGCTTTAGCTGCGTTGGCGGGAAAAAATCATATTCTATAGCATATCCAGGCCTGAACATCTTTGCGTTTTCAAAACCAGCTATTTTTCTTAGGGCCTTAAATTGAACATCTTCTGGGAGAGAGGTAGAAAAGCCGTTAATATACATTTCGACAGTGTTCCATCCTTCAGGTTCTACGAAGATCTGATGTCTGTCTCTTTCTGCAAAGCGATTGATTTTGTCTTCTATTGATGGGCAATATCTTGGTCCTAATCCTTGAATTCTTCCATTAAACATCGGAGATCTATCAAATCCTTCTTCCAAACTTGAGTGAACTTCTTTATTTGTATAGGTTATCCAGCAAGTTCTTTGATCTTTTAAGGTTGTGGTTAAATCAGAGTAGCTGAATTTCTCTGGATTTTCATCGCCATGTTGAACTTCCATTTTAGAATAATCCAAGCTTCTTCCATCTACTCTAGGCGGAGTTCCTGTTTTCATTCTTCCAGATTCAAAGCCGAGTTCTACCAATTGTTCAGTGATTCCTCTAGCTGCAGCCTCACCTGTCCTGCCACCACCAAATTGCTTTTCTCCAATATGAATTAACCCATTTAGGAATGTTCCATTTGTTAAAACCACACTTTTCGCTGGTATTTCTAGCCCAATACTAGTTCTAACGCCTTTAAGCTCTCCATTTTTTACAAGAAGTCCAGTGATCATTTCTTGCCAGAAATCAACGTTTGGCGTTTGTTCTAGAGACAACCTCCATTCTTCTGCGAATTTCATGCGGTCATTCTGAGACCTAGGAGACCACATAGCAGGACCTTTGGACCTGTTTAGCATCCTAAACTGAATCATAGACTTGTCTGATACTATACCCGACATTCCACCTAACGCATCAATTTCTCGTACTATTTGGCCCTTTGCCACACCGCCCATGGCTGGGTTACAAGACATTTGAGCAATTGTATTCATGTTCATAGTACATAATAGTACTTTTGAGCCCATCGCTGCGGCCGCATGTGCAGCTTCACATCCAGCATGTCCTGCTCCTACTACTATGACATCATATATTGGAAACATTGTATCCTTTTTTTGTTTAATGTTTCACGTGGAACAGTTAAATTCTATCTCTTCATCAGATTACTGTTTCACGTGGAACGTTTAAATCTCCTCGAATAAGTTAATAGCAAATTCCTCCTTTTTTCTCATCAGATTTGCTTCCTCATCAGATTTGTCTTTATAACCTAGCAAGTGAAAAAGACCGTGACTTATTACTCTGCTTAGCTCTTTTTCTTCGTTAACTTCTAATATTTGAGAATTTTCTCTGATCCTTTCTATGCTTATGAAAATGTCTCCTTCAATTACTTTTTCATCTTCGGAATTATCAAACGTAATAATATCTGTATAAGTATCATGATCTAGGTATTCCACGTTGATATTTAATAGATACTCATCAGAACAGAAAATATAATTGAGTTCTGATATTTTATAATTTTCTGTTTCAGCAATTTTTTTTAGCCAAGTCTTTCTTTTTCTTTTCTCTTTAAGGGAAAATGACACTTCTTCTTGAAAGAAATTAATCGCCATAGTTTAATTCATGTAAAATGATAAAACAGTTTTTGTTCCATTCTCCTCAAATTTCACATCATCTGAAAGGTGTTTTATTAAGAATATTCCCCTTCCCCCTGTTTTTTCTAAGTTTTCAGGTGCAGTAGGATCCTTGAGCTCATTATGATCAAATCCTTCTCCTTCATCTTGAATAGTGAATAAAAGCTGATCTTCTTCCAACGCTAATTCTAAGTGAACGAGTTTGTTTTTGTCTCCATGGTTTCCATGAATAATTGCATTGCTAATACATTCAGTTACTGATATCATTATATTCCCATAAATATCATCATTGATCTCAAAGTTTTCTCGCGCGTTGTCGATGAAACTCTCAATTATTTTTATGTTCTCAATAAGAGAAGGAATAGAAATTTTTATGCTTTTCATCATAATTGTGTTCAATGATTGATATCTTATTCTATTTCGATTAATATTGGACAGTGATCAGAATGTTTAGCGTCTGCTAATATCGATGAGCTTTTTAGCCGGTCCTCCATCGGCTTAGTTGCCATATGGTAATCAATTCTCCATCCTAGATTTTTTGCTCTTGAATTTGCTCTATAACTCCACCAAGTATAATTATGTGGCTGATCGTTGAATTTTCTGAAACTATCCACAAATCCTGATTCTGTGAACTTATCCATCCAAGCTCTCTCCTCGGGCAAGAAACCAGAGGTATTTTTATTTGATTTTGGGTTATGAATATCTATAGCTTTATGACAAATATTATAATCACCACTTAGAATCAAATTTGGATTACTTTGTCTTAAATCTTGCATATATCCATAAATATCGTCTAGAAATTCATATTTGAAGGTCTGACGAATATCTCCTGTAGTACCGGATGGGAAATAGGCAGTCAAAAAAGAAAAGTCATCAAAATCAATTTGAATTAACCTTCCTTCCTCATCATACTTTGAATAATCCATTCCAAGCTTTACAGATTTTGGTTTTATTTTAGTCAATATAGCTACTCCGCTATATCCTTTTTTGAAAGCATGGTACCAAAAGATTTCATATCCTAAATCGTGAAAAATATTCGCATCTATTTGGTCTAAATTTGCCTTAACTTCTTGTAAACCTATTACATCAGGATTTACTAGCTTTAACCAATCTATAAAACCTTTATTCATAGCGGCACGAATGCCATTCACGTTATATGATATTATTTTCACGATTTATTCAATAATTATTTCATACTCTTTTTCAAAGTATTCCAATACTTGAATTTTTAAAAGCTTCTCCTGATCCAATAAATCAAAATGAGGAAGTTCTTTAATTAATTTCCAATGGGGCCAACCATCCTGATCTACATAGTCAAGTTCATAAAAGCCATCATAGCTTAGCACCTTACAAACAGCAATGTGCATCAAATCTTGCTTTTGCTCTTTACTAAATATCTTATTGCCTTGTCCAAGTTCTTGAACACCAATAAGAAAGAGTACGCCATTTAAGTCCGCAGGTTTCTTTCCTATGGTTTCTTTGAGGCCTTCTAACAATTTGGACCAACGTTTTTCTAATTCCAGATCGCGTTTGAACATTGTAAGTTATTGATTTTCAAGTGTTTGCCAATATTCTGCTGCTCTTCTCAAATGAGGAATTACAATTGTCCCTCCTATCAAAGTAGCAATTGAGAATACTTCAAATATTTGCTCTTTCGTTAATCCAACTTCATGGCACTTTCCTAAATGATATTTGACACAGTCATCACATCTCAATACCATTGAACATGCTAGTCCAATCATTTCTTTAGATTTTATATCTACTGATCCTTCTGTATAAGCATTGGTATCAAGATTAAATATACGCTTGATTACTTTGTTGTCCTCAGCCAAAATCTTTTCGTTCATCTGACTACGGTACTCGTTGAATTCCTCTATGAGATTCATTAACTTAACTGTTTAGGAAAGAATTAAGTAGCAAATATACCACTATTTGCCCGTGGCAGATAGGAACAAGCCTTTTTCACAATGCGTTTATTTTTTGTAAAAGATTTTTTGGATTTAGTATTTCCGCGCAATTGTCTTCTTTGCGGAAGTTCTCTTTATGATCAAGAAAATAATCTATGCACAGTTTGTAAAGGCTCGCTTCCTGTTACAAGCTACCATATGAGGCCAGTTGACAATGATTTGTGTGATAAAGTGAGAGGACTAAGTAATGTAGGTATGGTCATGGCTTTTCTAAAATTTACCAAAGGAGGAAATAGTCAAAAGCTTTTGCATCAGCTTAAGTATAGAAATAAGCCACAGCTGGCAAAGGAATTAGGAAGTATGTATGGAAAAATTCTGAACGATAATGGCTTTACTAATTATTGGGATATTATAATTCCAGTACCATTACATCCGCTAAAACAAAGCCGAAGGGGCTATAATCAGAGTGAACAGTTTGGATTGGGGCTAAGTGAAGCTCTTTCTCTGAATCTGGTAAATGGACTAAAGCGGGAGAAATTCACGGAAACTCAAACTCAAAAGTCCCGATTGCAGCGAATGGATAATATGGACGATGTCTTTGAAGCTTCTAATTATACTATTCTCACAGGCAAATCCATTCTTTTGGTAGATGATGTAATGACTACAGGAGCAACTATGTGTGCGTGTGCGAATGTACTTTTGGCAAATGGGGCAAAAAATGTAGATTTGGTTACCATCGCAGCAGGTGGATAAATACTATGATAGATATAGAATTATTGAAATACCCGATAGGTAAATTTTTGAAACCTGAGAAAATCTCGGTTCAAAATCTAAAGGAGGCTAGTACTTATATAGGTTCGTATCCTCAATATTTGAAGGATACGGTGAAAGATTTTAGTGAGGCTCAGTTAAATACAGCCTATCGCCCTGGAGGTTGGACGGTGAAACAAGTAGTCCATCATGTTGCCGATTCTCATATGAACGCGCTGACGCGCTTTAAATTGGTCCTGACAGAGGAAAACCCTACTATTAAGCCTTATGATGAGGCTGCTTGGGCAAAATTGCCTGATTATTCATTACCAATTGAGGTATCGCTCAACTTGATAGATGGAATACATTCTAAATGGGCTGTTATACTTGAAAGTATGACTCCTTCAGATTTTCAGAAAACCTATTTCCATCCGGAATCTCAATCCTCTGCACCTCTTTCCGAAATAACACTGATGTATCAATGGCATTCTCAGCATCATTTGGCACATATACAGCACTTGATGATTCGGGAAAAGTGGTGACTAACCTCACCTTCCAGCTATTTATTTCACGGTATTATTGATTTTAGCCAGTATATTCAATCATGAATATTTCCCTTAAAAATCAACGAATACTTGTCACTGGTGCTTCAAGAGGCATAGGTAGAGCGATTGCAAAGCAATTATCTGATTCTGGAGCTGAAATAATTATTCATTGCAATAACAATGTTGCTGAGGCAGAAAAGCTCAAATCAGAACTAGAAAATCCTGCTTTTATTGAATCTTGCGATCTTTCCAATGTCGATCAAGTAATTGGTTTTATTCCCAAACTGGTGGAAAAATATGGTCCGATTTCAGGATTGGTCAATAATGCAGGAATTTCCAGATCAGCTCCAGATAGTCTATCTACCCAAGAATGGGTAAAGATTTGGCAGGAAACCATTCAAGTAAATACAACCGCTCTTGGTATTCTCTGTAAAGAGTTTGTCGATCAAGCATTGATTAATCAAAATGGCAGGATTGTCAACATTTCCTCCAGAGCCGCTTTTCGTGGAGATACAACAGATTACATAGCGTATGCTGCTTCTAAAGGCGCAATTGTTAGTTTGACAAGATCCATTGCCAGACATTACGGTAAACAAGGAATCAAAGCTTTTTTGATCGCACCGGGCTTTACTCGTACGGATATGGCGGATGAAATTCTAGCTGAATACGGAGAGGGTTTCGCGCTAAATGACATTGCACTGAAAGAGTTGACAAAGCCTGAGGATATTGCGCCAATGGTGACCTTGCTTTGCTCTGGACTTGCTGATCATGCTACTGGAGCCAGTATCGATATCAATGCAGGTTCGTATGTACATTAAGACTCATACTTAAACCTAAGCTACCATTCCATGCCTAATAGGCAAAAAACAAATGAAATTTTCACCCCAGAATTAATCAGAGTCTTTAAGATTTTTGGCTTGATTTCCGTTGGTCTGGTTTTATTACTCTCTTTTTTCAATACAAAACGAGCAAATAACTCTGGAGATGACCTGACATTTCGCATGACCTCTTCAAGCCGTCTTTATTTTTTGAATGTGCGAGCAATTAAATATGATAGAGAAAGTAGATCAGATGCGGGAATGGTCCTTTTTCGTCATGGGAAAAGAGAAGTTTCTGAGGCAGATCCTTTGCTGGATTTAGTGATAATTCTTAATAGCCAAAAAGACGACGCATACCTTTACCTTGAACCAACAAATATTGATTGGCCTTTGGAAATCCGTGCTTCCCAAGAGGGTAAAGAAGAGATCTTTCATCTTCAAAACACAAACAATGCTGAGTTTCTTGCCTATGTGAGGGAGCTCCAACCTTGGATAATTGCTGATGCTTCTTTTGAGGTTAAAAAAGACGCTGCTTGGACACCTATTTGGTCAAAACCAAAAGAGAAGGAAGCATTAAAAACTATATTGGAAGACTATTTCAGATTGATAAATGAACAAGAATAATCCTATGGAAAAGCCAAATCCAATGTTAGCCCAATTCAAAACGTTAATTGGGCAGAAATTAGATAAAACCCCTTCTAAGGCTGGTAATTGGCTTGGTGGAACGCTTTTGGAAATTGAAAATGGTTTTATCAAAGTATCCTATACTATCACTCCAGCAATGTGTAATCCTGCTAAAATACTGCATGGTGGCGTGGCATCGCTTATGATGGACGATGTGATCGGGATGGCAAACTTCGCAACAGGTTCTGAATACCTAATGACAAGCATCAATCTAAATGTAGATTTTTTATCCTCAGTAAAAATTGGAGAGAATATTGAAGTTTCTGCAAAATTAGTTCGATCAGGTGCAAACCTAAATCATTGGGACGCCGTAATCACTAAAGATTCAGGTAAACTTGTGGCGAAAGCCAGCTCCAACATGATCAAAACTCATTTGAAGGTAAGTGAACTTGGTCTTTAATCTTTTACACAACTTAATTTTACAAAAGTGAAAAAACTTATTTTTATTGCTCTTTTCGGTCTATTTTCTATGACTTCTTTTTCACAAACGACCATTAGTTTTCATCAGAGCAATTTGCCTTTTATAGGCGTGAATTATCAGTTTGGTGAGCGTTTTATCCCGGAATTTCGAGTTGGTACAGACATGTATTTTGAGAATTTGACAGGAGAACTTGCCGCCAATTACATTTTCAAAAAAACAGATCGTTTTCAGTTTTATGGAGGAGCAGGTTTAAGAGTAGGCTTTATTGACGGAATAGTAATACCTGTTGGATTAAATATTTATCCTTTTGAGCAAAAGGATTTTGGCTTTCATATAGAAGGTGCACCGATCATTGGCTTTGGTGATGACTCTTTATTCCGAGGGTCTTTTGGTCTTCGATACAGATTTGCCAAAAATTAAAATTGCTCCATTTTCACCATAAGATCCCAAACTGCTATTCCTAGCGAAACGGAGATATTCAAGGAGTGTTTGGTGCCTAATTGTGGGATTTCTAATACTGCATCGCAGGCATTGAGCACTTCTTCTTCTACCCCAAATACTTCATTTCCGAATACCAAGGCATATTTTTTACCTTTCTCAGGTGTGAATTCATTCAGCATCACAGATCGATCTACCTGCTCTAACCCGCAGATTTGATAGCCTTCAGTTTTTAATTTTTCCATGGCAATCATAGTATTCAGGCAATATTCCCATTCTACAGATTCAGTTGCTCCCAAGGCGGTTTTCTGAATATCTCGATGAGGAGGAGTTCCTGTGATTCCACAAAGAAAAATTTTAGCTACACCAAATGCATCACCAGTCCGAAAGGCAGAACCCACATTATTTAGGCTTCGTACGTTGTCCAGGACGAGTACAATTGGGGATTTATCCATTTTTTTAAACTCCTCAACCGAAACTCTTTCGAGCTCTTCCATACTTAATTTTTTCATCCTTTTTTGTTCTGCTTTGTGAATGGCTTATTTTCGGGCATATTCCCTTCGAATACTCCTCCCAAAATTAGTATAAAAGTAAGCATACCCCCATGAGTAAGTTAAAAGACGGAAAAGAAACTCCTTTAATGAAGCAGTATAATGCGATAAAAGCCAAGCATCCAGGTGCCTTGTTACTTTTTCGTGTCGGGGATTTTTATGAAACATTTGGAGAGGATGCTGTTCGTGCAAGCAAAATCTTGGATATCGTGCTTACAAAGCGGGCGAATGGTTCGGCATCACATATCGAGTTGGCGGGTTTTCCGCACCATTCGTTAGATACCTACTTACCAAAATTGGTGAGAGCGGGGAATCGGGTAGCTATTTGCGATCAGTTGGAGGATCCCAAGTCTGTAAAAGGCATTGTGAAGCGTGGTGTGACTGAACTAGTGACTCCAGGGCTTTCATTTAATGATCAGGTGCTGGACACCAAGAAGAACAATTATTTAGCTTCGATTTCCTTTGGAAAAGACAAGCATGGAATTGCTTTCCTTGATCTTTCTACGGGGGAATTTATGTGTGCTGAGGGGACTGCATCTTATTTGGAAAAATTGATTCAGAGCTTTGCGCCAGCAGAGATCATCTTTTCCAAAGCAGCAAAAAAGGCTGCCGCTGACATGCTGAAAAATGATTTTATCACTTTTCACTGCGAGGATTGGGTTTATCAATACGACTTCACTTATGAAAAGCTCAAAACTCATTTTGGTACAGCCAACCTAAAAGGATTTGGGATAGAGGAAATCGAATCCGGAATCATCGCCGCAGGAGCGATTTTATATTACCTGGAAGAAACTGAGCATAAAGAGATTCAGCATATTTCTTCGATTTCAAGAATTGCTGAGGAGAAATATGTGTGGTTGGATAAGTTCACTATTCGAAATCTGGAACTTGTATTTCCACAGCACGAAGGCGGAGTTCCTTTGATCAATATCCTAGATCAGACTGTGACTCCTATGGGTTCTCGAATGATGAAAAAGTGGATGGTTCTGCCTTTGAAGGAAAAATCTGCTATCGAGGAGCGACTGAATGTTGTTGACTTTTTCTACCAAAACTCGGCCCTAATTGAGGAAATGGTGGACCCGTTGAAGCACATTGGTGATTTGGAGCGACTGATTTCCAAAGTCGTGGTAGGACGTGCAAATCCTCGTGAGATTAATCAGATAAAGCGTGCGCTAGTCAATATTTTACCTATCAAAGAGCTTCTCAAAAATCAAAAGAACCCTACACTTCAGCGACTTTCTGATCAGCTGCATCCCTGTGAGTTTTTGAGAGAAAAAATAATTAAGGAGCTCAAGGAAGATGCACCTATGCTGACGCACCAGGGTGGAATTATCAATGATGGAGTCGACGAGGAGCTGGATGAATACCGTGGATTGGCGAATACCGGAAAGGATTTCTTGGTGCAAATCCAACAACGTGAAGTTCAGAAAACTGGAATAACTTCCCTGAAAATAGCTTTCAATAAGGTATTCGGATACTATCTGGAAGTGACGCATTCGCACAAAGACAAAGTTCCGGCGGAGTGGATTCGTAAACAAACGCTGGTAAATGCTGAGCGCTATATTACTCCTGAGCTAAAAGATTATGAGGATAAAATCCTGAATGCAGAGGATAAAATGATTGCTATCGAGCAACGCTTTTTTCTGGCGCTTGTACAGGAGACTGCTCAGTTTGTCACACAAATCCAGCAAAACGCAAGAATTCTTGGCACATTGGATGTTTTACTTTCTTTTGCGCAAGTGGCACTTTCTAATGGCTATGCTAGACCAAAAATATCTGAGACCGAGACGCTCGAAATCAAAGACGGTCGTCATCCGGTCATCGAAAAGCAATTGCCTCCAGGCGAAGACTACGTTCCAAATGATATTTACCTAGATCACGATTCACAGCAGATCATGATCATCACCGGTCCCAATATGGCTGGTAAGTCAGCTTTGCTACGACAGACTGCCTTAACCGTGCTAATGGCTCAAATGGGGAGCTTTGTGCCTGCATCTTTCGCTAGAATAGGTATTATAGACAAGGTTTTCACTCGTGTAGGAGCTTCAGATAATCTTTCCAAAGGCGAATCAACCTTTATGGTGGAGATGACCGAGACGGCAAGCATTTTGAATAACCTATCGGATCGAAGCTTGGTGCTAATGGATGAAATCGGCCGTGGAACATCTACTTACGACGGTATTTCCATCGCTTGGTCTATTGTGGAGTACCTGCACAATCATCCGACGTTCCGGGCCAAAACACTTTTTGCTACGCATTATCATGAGCTGAATCAATTGGCCTCTGATTTTCCTAAAATCAAAAACTTCAATGTTTCTGTGAAAGAAGTCGGAAATAAGGTGATTTTCATGCGAAAGCTTAAGAAAGGAGGTAGTGAGCACAGTTTCGGTATTCACGTTGCCCAAATGGCGGGAATGCCTAATCCAATTGTGTTAAGAGCTTCGGAGATCATGTCCCATTTGGAAAAGGATAAAGCGGTGGCGGATCAAAAAAGCAAAGTTAAATCCATTCCTAAGAACAACTATCAGCTAAGCATGTTCGAGTTGGATCCGAAATTCCAAGAAGCGAAAGAATTAATTGAAGGAATAGATATCAATGCTATTTCACCTATTGAGGCACTTTTGAAATTACATGAGATCAAAAAGAAAATTGAAACCTAAAAAATTGGATTTCGTGTGTTAACTTAGTTTTGACACTAAATAATTTTTTATGGATAAGGTATTGTTGAAGGATTTGCGTAAGCAAAATAAATACACACAATTTTTTAAAAAATGGCAAGAGCAAGAATTTCAAATAAACCCGGAAGAACAAAATAAAGTAATTGAATTAGAGCAGTTAAGTGAAACTATAGGGATGCGGGAAGGGCTCACCATTGCCTGCTTTGATTATAGAGATTTGAGTCTAGCTTTTTTCGCAGGCAATGTGGAAGAATTGACAGGATATCCTGCCTCTATTCTTCGATCAAAGGGTATGGAGACAACTTTCGAATTGATTCATCCCGAGGATAGAGATGAGTTCATTCGCTTTCAAAAGATTATCTTCGAGAATTTCCATAAGCTTACTTTATCCGAGAAGCATACCTTTGAATTTTCCTATACAACTCGCTGGGTTCATCGAACTTCCAAGAAAATCAGTTGGATGCTCGGTAAAGTTAGACCCTATCTGATAGATGCTGCCGGTAATTTTGCAATGGATTTACACATAATAGTACAGTTGCATACACCTCCAAAATCCAATGGATATGATTGGAATTATTCTTACCGGAAGGAAGACGGTACCAGAATATTTGTAAGTAAGAATTCTCCTCAGAGTAGAGTAGTCTCTCTTACAAAGAAGGAGAAGGAAATTGTTAGCTTGATTTTGGAAGGAAAGGAATCTAAAGAAATTGCGAAGCAATTACATATTTCCGTGAATACTGTTAGTACTCATCGAAAAAACATCCTAAAGAAGCTAAATGCCAGAAATGTGGGGGAAATGGTGAAAATTTTATCTACGTATACATTTTGATAGAAGCTTGAAAATCAATTAAGAAGGTGGTTGTGGTTCTCAATTGTTAAAAAAATAACGGAGTAATGTTTGTGATTTTATTTCTGGCTCTTACCTTTGCATCCACAATTCAACTGGATCACGTTTCAGTTGACAAAACGCGAGAGTAGCTCAGCTGGTAGAGCACGACCTTGCCAAGGTCGGGGTCGCGAGTTCGAATCTCGTCTCCCGCTCAAAAAGCCCTTGATTCAAGGGCTTTCTTGTTTCACGGCGTTCGTATTGGTAATTATCAATTGAATGCAGGAAAGTCAAAATCTATGTTTTAGAACATAGATTAAGCCGGGATGGTGGAATAGGTAGACACGCAAGACTTAAAATCTTGTGAGAGCAATCTCGTGCGGGTTCGATTCCCGCTCCTGGTACAGCTGATAATCAGCGATTTAGAGCTTCCTCAAAAGGGAAGCTCTTTCTTTTTAAAATCACGGGTACAACATAGGTACAACAAATTTTTACTCACTTTTTCCATCCTAAAAAACTTTAAAATAATCGCGGAATTTTTCGTAAAAAAATTTCTTCTTTTTGAACAAAATATTATTTTGCTTGAAGCTTCTTCCTGAAGCTATGTTGTATCACCAAAAATCCTTATTCTATGAATGTCATATGTCTGCATGAGGAGGCTTTCTATGCCCTGATTGATACGGTGGTCAAGCGGATCAAAGAGACGCATGGCATCAAGGAAGATAAATGGATCACAACCGATGAGGCTATGCGTAAGCTTGGTATTACCAGTAAGACCACACTGCAAAAATGGCGGGATGAAGGACGCATTCGTTTCACCCAACCGGAGAAACGGATCATCCTTTACGATAATGACTCGATCAAAGAGTTCTTGGAGAAAAATGCAAAAGATACATTCTAGTCTTAACCATTAAATCAAAAGAGTATGAGTGACTCAGCTTTAACGAAGGAAGAAGAAGAAAAATACGCCAGAGGCTATAATGCTTTTAGTTTTATAAAACAGTATGAACCTGATTTGGTCAAAGAGCTTGATTCTATCAAGGCGGATGGGGCGTATTTTGATGGGTTACGTCAAGGACGTACCGATGACCGTGTCAATGAGTTCTATGAGAACAAACTCCCCGATTGGATGGAAGGCGTCGATCCTATAAGAGATCAATTTGATGACAATGAAAAGGACATTACAAAAGATCCATCAAAAGAAGATGTTGATCCTAAAAAAGACCAATTTAATGATAATGGAAAAGATATTACAGGCGGTCCATCACAAGAAAGAGACTCTTATGATGGCCCTGAATTAGATCGATAAAAACGACTGCTAAAATATCGTCCTAGAACGGCCTTTATTAGAAAAAGTTAGGAAGATTTACTCAAGAAAAAATTATTAAATTTTATTTGAAAATCTTTTGGGATTTAATCGAATAAGTTTTATAATCGTTAAACCAAACTAAATAAGAGAAAAAAACCATTTTTTAATGTAGGGAAGACAAAAAAATCCCGACCCTTCAGCGAAAGTCAATCCGCTATAAGTATTGATAATATAAACCAGATTACTCTTCTTAAAAACTTCAAAAAGGGAAGAGAACCATTGTAGCAAAACATACTCCGCTACCGCTTTCGGTTAGAGGGAAAGATGGACTGTTCAGCCCGTTTTTCACCTTTTAATGCACGCTCGTTCAATACAATCCACTTTAAATGATTCAAACCATGGATACATATGCCCACGGCAAATCCTTCTTGGATATACCCGTATTCCACTTCCCCACACCCGAAGGCCAAAGTGCCTTTACTATTCGGCACGCTGTTGAAGGCATTCAAATTGTCGGTGGTATCGGCTCCGGAAAAACATCTGGTTCAGGCCGTTTTCTAGCCCTCAACTATCTCAAACTTGGATTTGGCGGTCTTGTCATGACTGCAAAGCCTGACGAGAAAGATCTTTGGATAGACTATTGCACAAAAGCAGGTCGGCTGGATGACCTGATTATCATTGAGCCAGGCGGTAAATATTGGTTTGACTTCCTGGCCTATGAATCCTCCCAAAACGGCACAGGCAATGCCTTTACCGAAAATGTAGCCGAAGTTCTAAAGGTCGTTATTGAGTCCTCCAAGATCAAAGACCGAGGGGTTTCAAAAGACGATCCCTTCTGGCAGCAGGCTTTGGATATGCTGATATTCAACGTCATTGATCTGTGCTTGATGGCCTATGACAAAGTAACTGTCCAGCTTCTTCACGACATTGTTCAATCGCTACCCAACGCAAAGAAACCTGCCATGGCCTCTCAAAAAGAATGGGATGCCTTTTATATGGAGGATCGTAAAAAATGGATGGAACAGGAGGAAAATAGGCGTGCTCAAACGCCACATTCCCAAGAGTTCAAAGAGCGAAAATATACCCCTTCCAAACAACCGACCCCTTTTGAAAAAGCCATGGTGGAAGCCCATCGGAGATTCAAAGAAAAGGTAGATGCGTATGTGGAGGCCAACCGAGATAATCTGGATACACTCAAGGGCAGTCAGGATTTATCCGACTTCTTGAAAAGTGAGTTTCCTCATATCCGCACATTTCACCATCTCTGGCAGTTTTTCATGGAGTCATTTCGAACACTCAATGAAAAAACCCGCAGCATCATTGAATTCTCATTCACAGGCTTCCTGTTCCGTTTATTACGCGAACCGATTTTCTCTCTCTTCTGCAAAGGGAACTACAATGTGACCCCTGACGATAGCTTGAAGGGTAAAATCATCTTGTTAAACCTGCCCGTCAAATCGCTCCATAAAGTGGGGCGTGATTGCCAAATTCTCTTCAAATACATTTGGCAAAGGGCTATGGAGAAGCGGAATATCAAAGAAAACCCCCGCCCCGTTTTCCTATGGGCGGATGAAGCACAAAACTTCATTCATGAGCATGATCCTGTATATCAGGCAACCGCTCGATCCTCTTGTATTTCGACTGTGTACATCACGCAAAACTTGCCAAACTACTATGCGATGATGGAAAGCGATAATGGTTCTGCACGGGTCAAAAGCTTCTTAGGCACGATGGGCACCAAGATCTTCCATGCCAATGCAGACATCGAAACCAATCAATATGCTTCAGACCTCGTGGGTGAAGCCTATATTGAGAAATACACGGAGACCACTGGTCTTTCCAAAGAATCCCCCAATTTCTCTCAGAACAAATCCATAGAGCTTGAGAAAGTCTTCCGGCCAGAAGATTTTATCCCACTCAAGACGGGATCGCCAAACAATGCCTATATGGTGGAAGGGATAATCCACCGTCAGGGCGATCCTTTGTTTGATGGAAATAACTATATGAAGCTGACTTTTGATCAGAAGTTCACGCCTTCATAGAGACTATCCCCAATAATCAACAGTACAAGAGTTGAACATCCTGACCTGCCTAATTGCGCACGAGAAGGCCACAGGATCGTTACGCCCTGTCTTGACCTAAAGAATATTCAGACAAACCATTTTGCCTGACCATGGAAACGTATGTCCATGTCACACCTCTCTCATGGAGGTGATTAGGATTGGTCTGTCTAACCTTCAGTTCACTTTATCTCAAATCTTTATTCACTTTAAAATCATAGAAACCATGAATATCACTTATTATTCTTCTGTAAAAATGCAGCGTCAATTCCCATTGGAAGAAGCGCTTCTAAAGCTGATTTACAATATCCTCTCAATCCCGAAAATGGCCCTGGAGGTCTTTTCGAGAAAGAGCTTCGGAGAACGGTATTTCAGCCCGTTTATAAGCGTCTTTGGGATCATCATTCTGGCGATTGTGCCGATGATCTTCCCAACGACAGACAGATACCCATTTAGCGTCTGGCAAATGATCGGCGCAAATATGAGCTGGTACCTATACTTGGCAGGATTCACCACCATGTGTGTGTTGCGGTATTTAGAAATCAGGCATGAACCGTCCGTCTTTGACTTTGCCAAGCATAGTCTCTTTGATGGGGAACATCAGGAATGGTTCCAAAAACTTGTCTTAAGCCGATTTGGCAAGCTCACCCCTCGATTGATAGATATCTGGGTAGAGCCAGGATTCTATTTCCTAGTGGGTGTCGTTCTCGTCACCTTCCAATTTGTCTTCATCGGGGTTTTCATTATCCTATGTGCATTGTGCTATATGCTGGCTAATCAGATTTCATACAACCAAGGTGATCATATGATCATGGATTGGATCGACCGTTTGATTGAAGCCGAGCAGTTTGAGCGGTACTTTGTGGATAATCGCCCAACATCGGAAACCAAAGGGTTTAAGATTAACGGTAGGCGACCTGTAGGCAAAAAGATGCAACAAGCTGTGGCGAAGCTGGCAACATCCTCGACTGGTGATTTAAAGGATAAATCGGGTCAGCCTGTAGACTGGGATTGGCTGAAAAAGAATGCCTTTGATGACGAAGGCAATCCCAGCTTGAACTACTTCAATAAGATGTAAGAAAAATTGCCCCTCACCTGAAGGGGGCTCTGCAGAGTAATTAGGGAACAACTAGGGGGGGCTCTGCAGAGCAATTAGGTTTGACAGGTGGGGGGCTCTGCATAGGGGAGATGTCTGATGATTAAGATTGGCTCCGATTGGCACGTTTGCATTTGCAGGTTTGAAAACGGCCTTTCGGAATGCCATATCTCGGTTAAGCTCGATGAATAAGTTTTCAGGATTGCTTTGCAGAGCCTAAATGATAGACCGAATTGTATAGGCATTACTGAGGCTTTATTTGAGAGAAAACCACCAGCACTTACAAGCTCACACATGAGCAAAAAGCAGGAATAATTTATCTGTATTAGGGTTTCTTATCCTGTGCTTATCCAAGTGAAATTTGACCCAAATCATCCATAAAATTAACTACACTCAGCGTCATGATCCGCATGATTTTATCGTCATCTTCCGAAGCTGCCAAATCCTACTTTTCGGAGAGTTTGGCAAAGGCAGATTATTACATCAACGATCAGGAACTCAAAGGCAGTTTTCATGGCAAACTTGCCAACCGTTTAGGCCTATCCCAAGAAGCCACCAAAGATCAGTTTTTCGCCCTATGCGAAAACAAAAATCCGATTACCCAAGAACCACTCACCATGCGCACCTATGAGAACAGGCGCATTGGCTACGACATTAATTTTCATTGTCCGAAGTCGGTTTCGATTATCCATGCTTTTTCCAAAGACACTCATGTCATGGATATTTTTCAGTCAAGCGTAAGAGAGACCATGACTGAAATTGAAAAGGCGTCCGACACCCGCGTCCGTAAGTTCGGTAAAACCCATGACCGACACACAGGCGAACTGGTTTGGACGGAGTTTATCCACCAAACGGCACGGCCTACAGAAAATCATGCACCCGACCCTCACCTTCATGCGCATTGCTTTGTCTTCAATGCCACGTGGGATGATGTTGAAAAGGAATATAAAGCTGGTCAGTTCGGTAATATCAAACGGGATATGCCGTTTTATCAAGCGCGATTTCATAAAGTGCTATCCGATAAATTGATGGATGCCGGATATGAGATCAGACGCACCAAATCCTCTTTTGAGATTGTGGGTGTGCCACAACACGCCATTGATCAGTTTTCCAAGCGTACAAATGAGATCGGGCAGATTGCCCAGGAAAAAGGTATCACGGATGCTAAAGAGCTAGATAAGCTTGGAGCCATGACCCGAGGCAAAAAAGCCTCCGGTATGTCCATGGCAGAATTGCGGGACAACTGGCGCGCCCAAATCAAAGAAAGTGAAGCGGCACTCGAGCCAGACTTGGATACAAATCCTCAAATCCGTCATACCGATCCCGATAAACTGAAGGAGAAAGAACACCGATTAACGGCAGAGGTAAGCGTTAATCACGCCATTAACCATGGCTTTGAACGGGCATCGGTGATGCCGACTTCCCGTATTCTAGCAGAAAGCTACCGTCATGCCATTGGAGACAATCGCACATCTATTGGTGATATTAATTTTGCCTTGAAGGACAAAAAAAGCTTGATCCATCTTAAGGAAGCTGGCCGAGACATGGTTACAACGCATTTCGTAATCGAGGAAGAGCGAGAAATGGTTTATTTGGCCAAGGAAGGCCTTGGCAACGCTGCACCCCTCTACTCCTTCCCGCCTCAAATCAAAGGGCTCCAGGGCAAGCAAAAGGCCGCTGTGGCGGATATTTTGACCAATGGGAACCGTGTCTCCATTATTCGAGGGGCAGCAGGATCAGGAAAGACCTATTTGCTCAAAGAAGCTGTGGCCAAGATTGAGGCAAAAGGCAAACAAGTGACCTTGATTGCTCCGACCGCCCAAGCGTCCCGTGGAGTGTTACGCGAAGATGGATTCCAAAAGGCGGAAACCGTGGCCAAGTTCCTGAATGACCCCAAAATGAAGCAGGAGATCAAAGACCAAGTGCTTTGGGTGGATGAAGCCGGACTTTTGGGGACAAAGGATATGGTCAGCCTGCTAAGGGTCACACGTGAACAAAACGCCCGTTTGGTTCTCATGGGTGACACTCGTCAGCACGCAAGTGTTGTTAGAGGAGATGCTTTGCGCATCCTTAATACGGTTGGCGGTATTCAAACGTCTGAAGTAAGCCAAATCAGAAGACAAGAAAATATCCATTACCGAGAAGCGATCCAAGATTTAGCGAATGGGTCTATTCGGTCTGGCTTCAATCGTCTGGATCAAATTGGGTTTATCAAGGAGGTTGATCCTCTCAACCCCAATAAGGAACTGGTGGAGGACTATGTTAATGCCGTAAAGGGCAAGAAATCAGCTTTAGTGATTTCACCGACCCATGCCCAAGGGGAAAAAGTCACCGATGATATTCGCAAGTCCTTAAAGGATCATCGCTTGGTGTCCAAGCGTGAAAAGAAACTGGAACGCTTGGAAAACACGAATTTGACAGAAAGCCAAAAACAGGATCAGCGGAATTTCCGCAAAGGTCAGGTCATTCAGTTTAATCAGAATGTCGGACGGTGTTTAAGAGGCTCGATGTGGACGATTGATGAAACCAAAGACGGCTCCTTGTATTTGAAAAATAAGAATGGAAACAAGGCGCCTATCCCATTTAAGAACGGGAACCATTTTGATGTTTTTGAGAAAAGACCGTTTTCGTTATCGAAAGGTGATCAAATCATTGTCACCCGAAACGCTGTTGATCAATATCAACATCGTATGAGTAATGGCGATTTTTACAAAGTCGATGGTTTTACCAAAGACAAGAAAATCGTTCTTGTAAATCCAAAAAGCAATCATTCCTATACAGTGGATCAGGACTTTGGACATCTCAAGCATGGGTATGTTCTCACCTCTCATGCATCACAAGGCAAAACAGTCGATGAGGTGTTTATCTCTCAGCCTGCTGCAACCTTTCCGGCTACAGATGCCAAACAATTTTATGTTTCTGCATCCAGGGGCAGGAAAGCTGCTCATATTTACACGGATGATAGGGAAGAGCTTTTGAAGCATGCAAGTGACATAGGTGACCGTAAATCTGCTCTAGAACTTGCCCGAGAAAATGGTATTTCAAGTGATCATGCCTTCAACAAAACAATGGAGATAATTAAAGAAAAATCGAAAGGGATAAATCAACATAAGGAAAAAGAAAAGCAACTAGACCATCTATCCTATGAGCCAGAGCGATGATTTCTTTGATAGTATGTTTGGCAGATCAGAAGGTCAATCATATGAGCCCAAAGAAGAGGAAAAAGACAAATTTGAAGCGATCCGCTATTATCAGAAAGGAGAATTTTCGCTGTACATCAGCTTTGTAGACCTAAAGCAGAAACGAAGTTTTTTTAACTACAGTCGAATGCTTTCAGCGGAATATGATCCTACAGTACAAAGGATCAAATTGAATTTCTCAGAAAATTTGATTGAACTGGAAGGAATACACCTAGAAAAATTATACTACCAGCTCATGGAAAATCAGGTCAAAGAAATTGTTCAACAGGATAAACGATACATTGAAATCAGAAATAGCATTCCTACTGTTTTTGAATTGAAAATAACCTAATTAAAATTTTTCAATTAGACTTATATCTTTTTGATCTCATTTCAAAGGCAGTTTCACCACCTTCCATAACATCACATATTTCTTTCTTAATTGCTGCTTGTTCAACGGTTCCTGAATGCAAGACTTTTAACGTATTGCTTTCTGTATCCATAGAAACAATAAATTCAGCATCACCATTTACAGGAACATTCGCATTGTGAGTTACCACAATTAATTGTCTTCTTTCTTTTGCTTGCTTAAGTCTATCTACGATCAACTCATAAACCAATCTGTTATCCAAGTCATCTTCAGGTTGATCAAGAATTAGAGGTAACCTTCCGTATGACAAAATGAAGGTTAAGATTGCAGTTGTTTTTTGTCCCGCAGATGCAGTTGATAATGACCTAAAGGTAGAAGTGGCGGTTGGTTTATATTGAATCTCGATCTCATCTTCGGGCAACATCAATTCTATTTCGTCAATTTGAGCATCATTCAACGTTCTAACTAGATTTACAAAAAATCCTGAAACGATAGAACCGACATCTTTATTCTCTTTTATCTTTAAAAAAATACTTCTTAAATCCTTTATTTTATTTTCTACATTTCCATTGAAACAAAGCTCCACTAGAGCATCTACATCAGATTGAAATGAGGTGTTTTCTCTTTGCAAAATTGTTCTTAATCGAGCCTCAAAGTCCACTTTATTTCTGAATGGCTTGATATTAACCTTTACTTTGTCACCAACCAAAACCCCTTTAACAAATTTTTGTCTTAGATCTGTAATTTCCTTACTTAAGCGGAGATATTCATCTCGCAGTCTTTCTCTTTCTTTTTTATCGAATTTTCGTGTCTCATTTTTAGCAATTATATTTTCAAGTTCTATTTCTAGCTCTGATTTTTCCATTGAAAATCTTTCAAAACTTGAAATTGAATCGATACCATCTTTTTCAAGTTCTTCTCGTTTTTGGAAAAATTCTTCTGAGGTCCTTGTCAAATCTTTTTTCCATTGAGATGTATTAATTGATTTCTCAAAACCAGAATTAATTTGAACTACTTCTTCTTTTAACTTTTCTAACGATTTTTTTATATTTTCAAATTCTGCTATTACAATTTTAGAGGCGGACTTCAATTCTACCTCATGCGTTTGATTAAAAATTGTAGTATCGAAATCTTCAATTTTAATATTTTGTGCTAATTGATCTATTTGATTTTTCCTATCCTCGATTTCAGAGCGAAATGCGTTTATCAAGTGGTCTTGATTTGTATATGTTTCTTTTGCTTTTAATAAACTGGCAATTCCACTTTGCTGAAGTTTTTTAATGTTTGCTTCTAGATCCTTAATCCGTGTTTCAATTTTACCTTTTCCTGCTATTACTACATCTGCCGTTCTAATTGCTGCAGATTTTTCTAAAAATAATTTTTTTATATGTTCTCTATCTATTTTTATTTTCTCAAGCCCTTCAATAGCTCTATCAATTCGTTCTCTTAATGCATTAGGCTCTTGTGCAATTTCATAAATCTGCTTCTGAGAATAGTGTTCAAATTCAAAAAAATCTATATATCCCTCATCTTTTATATCTTCCCAAATCCCTTCCTCATTTCTTTTCTGAATATTGATTGTTTGAGCTTTTGAATCAGTAATATTGGAAGCAATTATCTTATGAGGAACTTCATTTCTTATGAACTCAATTTCAATTATAGATTCATCTGTTAAGACACCTTTTTTTTGCCTGCCAGATACTTTCTTGTAAAATTCATTATGATCTTCAAGAATTTCTTTTAATTCATTTAAATCGCTCGTCTTATTAAATACTCCACGAATAAATCTTAAAATACTCGATTTTCCACTACCTCTGCCTCCTATTAAAGTATTTAGCTGTGGATTAAAATCAATTATTAGAGGTATTTTTTCCTCTGTAATAGTAGTATTTAATATAGAAATTGATTTAATCCAAAGATTTGGCTTTGTATATGGAGTATCATTTGAGTCAAAATCATTCTTGATACGATAATCAGGTAAAAGAAATGCTTGCCTTAACCCTTCCAAAGAAGGGCATTCATCCATTTTTATCCAAGTAAAACGTCTACCAATACCCCAAAGACCGTGTTTTGGGTTTTTTGGCTCATGTGGATTATCAGAGAATGTTAGAATTGCTAATTGATTTTCTAAAGCATATTTCACTGGAGTAAACCACGCCTTTAAGAATGAATCATCAATTTGAGGATTAGGATTGTTATAATAGTTGTTTAAAAAGGACTTTAGATCTGTATTTCCCGAAGTTTGGAGCGAAGTGTCCAAAAATTCTTTATGAACAACTTGTACGGCGTTTATATCGTCTCGCGAGTAGAATTTTTCTAAATTTTGGGCGCTTAATGTATTTAGTCCTGCATATTCGTCAATGTGAGCAGGTATAATCAAAGCACCGCTTCTAGCAGTAGCTATATCAGCAATTTCAAAAACGGATTTAGTTGTTGTTGCATCTTGTTGACCGTATTGGGTATATTCAATATCACATTTACTCAAAAAGCTTTTCACATCTTCTTCACCTTTTGATGGGTCAAATAGAATTAGGAGGTGTATTTTTGATGTATCACAAGTTATTTCAACTCCTGGAAAAACCACCAATTTCGTTCCACGGGCAGCATCTTGAATTGATGAAATTCCTAATGATGAGTTGTGGTCTGTAACTGCTACACAATCTAAGCCTTGTTCGATGGCTCTATCTACCCACTGTTTAGCAGTTACGGTTTTATCCAGAAAACATAAGCTTGAAGTAGTATGTAAATGCAAATCACATTTATACCATCGGGCTCCTTTGAACAATATATCGTTTTG
Organism: uncultured Algoriphagus sp.; assembly: GCF_963974835.1. Lineage (GTDB taxonomy): Bacteria > Bacteroidota > Bacteroidia > Cytophagales > Cyclobacteriaceae > Algoriphagus. Next base: position 704,700 of record NZ_CAXBET010000001.1, read on the forward strand.
CATTTACAAATTATTCTTTCTTTTAATTTTGTAATTATTGCCAATTTTCTTGATTTTGTCACTATCTAATTGAAAGTAAACGCTCCAGCCCACCTTTAATGGGCTGGAGCCTAGCCGTTATTCTGGCCGTAATTCCTTCAAGAAGCGGACAGCTTTTGTTGCCTGATTTGCGGCAGGAATAATCAAGCCTTTATCGCTTTTCAAAGCTTCTAGCCAAGAAGCAATATAAGCAGCATGGTTTGCTTTTTCTAGGGTATTAATCCCAAACTCTGCACAAAGGAACGCAGCACCTAATTCAGCGACTAATTCTTCTTTGGCGTAAAGCTCTTGCTTATTGGCTTTGAAATCGGATTTTGCTTTGAATCTATCCAATCGGCTATCGGCTCCTGACCAGTGGATCAGCTCATGCATGAGAACGGAATAATATCCTTCTGTGGCAGAACATGCTGGCGTATCCATAAAACTCAAGAGATACGGCATTTGGATAAAATCTTCTTTCGGGCTGAAGAAAGCCTGCTCCCCTCCATGTCTGATGATGGCTTTTGTATTTTCTACAAAAGCATCAACTGCATGGATGCGTGTTACGAGTGGTTCCTTTTCTTCAACTTGATCAGAACTTTTAAAATCCTCCCAGTTATAGCTCTCTAATTGGCAGCGGTTGAACACGTGGTAAGTTTTAAGAAAAGGGATTTTTTGCAATTCATCGTGTCCCTCAACTTCTTTTTCCAAAAAGTCATAGTAAACAACCATGGTTCCTTTTTCGCCTTTGCGAATGAGCTCTTTGTTTTCTGACCATTGCTTGAAAGTTGCCCATTCTGGCGATGCAAATTGCTTTTCGTGTGAGGTACACCACAAGAGCAAATTGTTGATCCCGTTATAGTGGTTTTTGGAAACGGTATTGTATGGAAGCTCCAATGTTGCCCCCTGACCTTTCCAAGGCTTGTACCAAGGGATATTACCTTTTTCCAATTGGCTGATAATGCGATCTGTGACAACTTGGTGAATATCTTGGCGGGATTTTGTTTGAGTGATTGTTTGAGACATGGTGTTGTTCCTTTTCTCGAGTGGTTGACGGTTACAGGTGATGAAAGACCGCAAGAAAAGTGACCAAACCGGCTGTTATTTTGGTGCGCGAGGAAGCCCGAAGGGCGGGGAAAATAATAGTTGGAGACGGGAACGCTTGCGGTACATCTCCTGTCCCAAAACCGTCTGCCTCGTTGAGAAAAGAACATGGAAAACCATTGTCCATCACGCCCTAAATCAATCGCCTGATACCTTCCAAAATCAGAGAGTATTTAGACTTTGGATTTAGGTATTCAGGTCTGTAAATGTGGGAGCTGTTGGCTTCCTGTCCGTTTTCTGGCACCTATAGCCGGATCAGATCCTTTGTGTGGAAGTCAGAGACCTAGCTTTTGCATGTGCCACGCATTGACATCTTTAAAAGGTCGGTAAACCTCATTCATGGGCGTATGAACCATGAGACTGTGTTCTTGCTTGAAAATATGTGTGAGGGCATTTTGAGCTTTACGCCCCGCCTCATCATTATCCATCCACGTGTAGCCAACCGAATAGCCGTATTGGTAGAGGTAAGGCAGGATTTGGGTCATATTACTGACCGAATTGAGGATAATGGTATCGTCTTGGAACGGTCGCCCTTCCAGTTGCGTAATGGCGGAGAGATAATCCATCATCCCTTCAAAAATATGGATGCCAGGCGGCTTTGATTTCCGGCCACGGATGAAGGATATTGTCTTTGCCCCGACTGAGGCTTTGAAGCCTGGCTTTGTCAATTCCAAGCCGCCATTTTCTGTATCCCAAGCAAGAGCCGTGATAAGCCGTCCCGTATTGGTATTAAGGACACAAGCCTGTTTCAAATAATGCTGGCCAAGAGATAACGGAATGCCTCGCTTGTGGAGGTAGTGAATTAATTGCGGCCTTGTGATAGGTGAAACATAATCCAAAGAATAAACAGGCTGTTTTTTGATTTCAGGCTGCTTTTCAAACTTCACAAAGACGACATTGCTGCCAATCAGACGATCCAGCCACTTCAAGGCATCGGATACGGAATTGGCGTGGCCTTGGGATTGTAAGATGGCCTGAGCCAATCGGACGGTATCACCTCCTATGGCTTCGCCAAAATCAAACCATAGGTTTTTTTCATTGTGAACATGGAAGCTTGCGGTTTTCTCAGCACGAAGCGGAGAGAGAAACCAGCTTTCTTGGTTGTAGCTGCGTGTAGGCTTGAGCCCTACTCGATTTAGGATTTCAGAAATAGGAATAGCTTTAGCCTGTTCGATGTTCATCGAAGACTCCTGATAAGATCAAATGTTGAGAAATGAGGTCGCAAGGGCTGAAGCCCTCACGGGGTCAGCTCAATGCTAACTTTGCAAATTCCGCTGCATGAAAGCGTCCAAATCGGATTTGCGGTAACGTACCGCACGACCGACTTTGAGCGGTTTGAGGTCATAGCGTTTTGTGCAATCCCAAACAGCCATGGTATTGGGTGAAATGCCGAGATATTTGGCGGCAGTCTTTCGATCCATCAGCTGGTTTTGTGGATCATCTTGAAAATTGCGTGTCATATAAAAATCCTTTCCGTGCCCATATGAAACCCGTTTCCATTCCGAAACTAGGAATACAATCCTTATATCATAGTAAATCGAAAACTGAAGAGGAATTTCATCCTATATTAAACAAATAGGTTTAGATAAGAAGGGTTAAATGTAGGCTTGAACGCATTCAATCCGCCGTATTATCGAGTTTAGCTTCCCTGCTTTTCAAGAAAATAATGCAAAACGATAGGCTTGAACGCCTCATTTAAATGGATTTATCCTACTGAAAATGAATGTGTATTAGTACCCTTTTACATTCATATTTGCATGAATTTTCAATAAGAATATAGACAAAAAGACATAACGGTGTTATATTTGGTCATTATGGACACCTTAAGAAAATTAAAGCGCCATTTGCGCCGTGGAAGCGTATATCGCCGCTCCGATCTGGAACGATGGTCTAGTTCCGTGGATCGTCATTTAAAACAGCTTCTAACCGAAGGGACTTTGCAAAAAATGTCCCAAGGGGTTTACTATTATCCAAAGGAAACAGTATTCGGAGCGGCTCCACCGGACGAGTCCGCTTTGGTTCGATCCTTCTTGAAGGACGATGAGTTTTTAATCACCTCCCCCAATGCCTACAATGCGCTGGAGGTGGGCACTACTCAGCTGTACAACAAGCGGGTAGTCTATAATCACAAACGCCATGGTGAGTTTGATCTTGGCGGACGGAAGTTCTTTTTCCACATGAAGCCCAAGTTTCCCAAGAACCTCAGCCCTGAGTTTCTATTGGTCGATCTAGTCAATAACTTGGACACTTTGGCAGAGGATAAAGAGATGGTTTTATCAAAGGCAAAAGAAAAAGCTGGAAAGCTGGATCTTGCTAAATTAAAGCGTATTGTTTCAGCCTATGGAAGTTCCAGAACAAAAAAATTATTTATCTCTATCTTTGAAGTATAGAGTTCTTTATTCAGCATAACCTGTTAAAAATTTCCGTAAAAGTAACTTAATTAATCTACATCGCTACTTTTCTTTTTGAACATTAGATAACACTATTGTAACCAAATGTTACTCTATATAAAGTTTTCAAAGTAACGAATTTAAATATACAAAAAATTATAACTAATCACACTTTCAGTTCACTCACTGAGCCAACTACACGATAGTTCACATGGTCTATCACTTCAAAGTGCTTCTCTGCACATGCTATCTTCAATCGTTCGCTATCTCTTAATAAGGTGCGGTCTTTTGCTGCTTTAGGATCTTTGGTTTCAGCTACAAAGTAGATTTTGGTTTCCTCACCGTCCTCTTTTTTAATCAAAGCCCAATCGGGGTTGTAGGGACCAATTGGAGTTTTGACCACAAATGTTCTTGGAAGCTTTACATAGAAAAGTATATCATCCCTGCTTTCGCAATCTTCGGCAAAACTGCGTTCCGGTGAACTGAGTGAATCAATTGCCACATAGTTGTAAAGTGTTTTGGCTTGCTTCTTAACCTCTAATAGATTTTCCAAATACTGCTCAATTTCTGCGGATTCAAACAACTTCATTTCATAGACCTGTCCGGCAATCTTTTCGTATTGGATACCATTGATCTTGATGCGGTCAAATTCATGTTTGATGATGCGTACCACGCTATCCATGAATAATTGAGGGTTGTTGAAGATTTCGCCCAAGCGGTTTGAGTTCAATACGATTTGGGTAATGGTGTCTCGGGTAAGCTCTGTTTTAGATTGGATATAAGCGATAAAATCAGGGATTTCATAATTGGTGTCCTTTACCATTTTCTCCTTTGAGCTTTTCTGCTCCCCACCTAATTCAATCAGCTTGCCCATGGCATCTCTAACGAATTTTGCTACATTCTTTTCACGATAGATTACTGGACGCTCGATAGGTGGCATTGCTTGCAATGCAGCGACACAATATGCAATTAGCTCTTCGGTACTGTAATCAACTTTGTATTCTGTTTTGGCTTTGATTTTCTCCCAAAGCTCAAGGAATAAAGAATCTTCTATCCATTTGTCTTTGAGCCTTACGCTGGTTCTTGCTCTGGCATTTTTGATGCGACCTTCGAACTTCACGCCACAATCTTCTTCTATTTCTTTTTGAAGTGCTTTGGAGAATGAATCATAGGATTCATTTGCAATGACAGTAAGCCTATTGATAGCACGATCAAGATTTCTTGCTCCTGTTTGTTCAACGCATAAGCGGAGACCTCTACCGATTTCCTGTCGCTTCTTTATATCCGACTTGGTTTCATTGAGCGTACAGATTTGAAATACATTGGGATTGTCCCAACCTTCACGCAATGCAGAGTGACTGAAAATAAAGCGGAGCGGCACTTTTTCATCCAATAGCCTTTCCTTATCTCTCATGATTAGGTTGAAGGTATCATCATCAGCTTTGGTAGTTCTCGTTTCTTTGGTGTCTTTATATTTACCTGCTTTATCCTGGCTGAAATATCCATCATGCACATCTTTAGCCTTGAAGCTCATTAAACCCCTGTATGCTGGCATATTCTGCCATTTGGCATAGCTTTCTTCAAACCATTCGGAATATTTTCCTTGTATTGTGTTCCCTGCATCATCATACTCACGATAATTGGCCACACGGTCGATAAAAAATATTGATAAGACCTTGATTCCTTTGCCCTGCAGCTCTTTCTCTTTCTTGAAGTGGTTCTCTACCGTGGCATCTACCATTTCCCTAAGTATCTGGTCGGTAAGACCTCCCACGGCTTGACCCTGATAGACAATTTGACCACTTGAGAACTCAATGAACTGATTGTCGGCATCAAGCTCATTGACTACATAGCCGTCTTTATATATGTCCCAATTTTTGGACAGCTTGTATAGATCATCACCAACCTTTGCGGAAACCTGTTTTTTCTGAACGCCTGTTTTTTCATTAACGAATATTGAAACCTTGGCAGTAACCGATTTCTTGGCCATACGGAAACCATCCACACTGATGAACGCTCCTGAGCTGTCGTTTCTGGCCACTACAGAATCAACTTCAATTTGCTTTACCAAGCCTAAATCATACGCCTTCACCGGGTCGAGCTTGTAGACCAGGTTGTAAAGGTTCTTGTGTGTTGCAGAATACCTCAGCGTAAATAGGGGATTGAGATTGGCAATAGCTCGCTTTCGAATATCGGTTTCCATATTCTGCGGCTCGTCTATAATCACAATCGGATTGGATTTCTGAATGTACTCTATGGGCTTTATGCCTGATTCCCTTACCTGATTGATGACGTTGGCATCTTTGGTGAAGGAATCAATATTGATGACTAAAATTTGAATGGCGTTGCTTTTGGCAAAATTGCCCAAGTCTGTCAAACGACCTGAATCATACACCTTGTAATCCGCAGGTTGGTTTTCGTAGATTTCCTGCAAGTGGTCGAAAGTGATTTGAAGTGATTTGATAACTCCTTCACGGATAGCCACGGAGGGAACTACAATCACAAACTTCTTGAAGCCATACACTTTGTTGAGTTCGTAAATAGAGCGGAGATACACATAGGTTTTGCCCGTTCCGGTTTCCATTTCTATTGAGTAGTTGGGAAACTCGGTTACTACTGATTTACCTTCCAGAACACCTTTTACGGATGCATCTTCATTGTACCAAAGCTTTTCAATGGCGGATGATATTTCCTCTTCTCTTAGCTCATTTTCCGTCTGAACTTTGTTGAGGTTTGTGAGCAATTCTTCCTCACTAAGGGCAAGATTGTTGCCTACACCTGCCTCGGTGAAGGTAATACTACCGCTATTGGTATCAGCCATAGAAAACTCAAAATCTGAATTGCTCAAAGGCTGGCCGTCAAACAGGTCAATGACTGATTGAATGGCTTGAAGCTGGTATTCTTGGTTTTTATCAAACTGTAGTTTCATCTATAACGTCTTTGATAACCTAATTGCTCAATTGCATTAATTACTTGAGGTGCATCAAGAGCGTTATTCAAGTAAACAACACGGTAAGTACTCCTTACTGCAAATGAATCATCATCCCACGGGGTTAAGGTTTCATTAACACCTCTTTCTACCATCATGTCCCATGTTGAGCCTCCGACAAGTGAAAAAGTTACTGTTTCTGAGGTAAGTAAATTATCTTTCTGAGTGTCAAACAATACAGCCAAATAGAGATTTTTTTGTACTTCGCCAGGCTTTATGCTGTTTGAATAAGGGCCAATATTTTTGAAGTTTGCATTGGTATTACATAAAGCAAATCTTACCCCATTCCGAGGAAAAGAAGAACGTACTTCTACACGGTGTCCTTGATTTAATTGAATGTCAATTTGCACCGATGCACTCGTAAATGGGGTTGGAGATGCAATATTATTGAATGTCGAATTTATGTACTGTTCCCAACCAGATTCTGCACACAAGCCCCCAAATGAATCGATTCTTCTTCTTTGAAGGTTCCGTTCGAATTGGGCATTATTTGCTGCTCCAGCACATACGAGACGGGCTAACTGCTCTGATCGTTCAAGAATTGAATTGTATTCAGGAGTGCCACGTATTAAGGAACACTGAATAATGTTAAAGGTACGAGCCGAATATCTTGCGTTTGGCGGTACCTGACAATTTATAGTTACTGGTGTTAGAATCATTTGCTGAGCTTTTTATATTGATTTCAATTCTATCCCATTCTCTTGAAGTTTTAAGATTATGTTCGTTTTAACACAATCCTCACTATTGAAGGAGCTATCAAGACAAATAAATAGGTTTGGCTTAATTGAAACCAACTCTTTAACAACAGCATCTGTTACTTGTCCGAAGCAAAATGAAATATTGGGTTTCTCAAAATAATAGATTGTTGAATTTGCAATCGCTTTAGTATTAACTTTTGAGTTCAGGCTTAAACCATTCTTTATCATTAACTCCCAAAGGAATTTCAATTCCGCAACGTTGTCTTCGTGTGAACTTTTGAACAGTTCTACTTGGGCTTTTAATTCGTCTTCATTTGTAATTTGATCACTTCTCCAAACTTTGAAGTTAGAGTGAGACAGCCTGAAAAATCTAAAGCCTTGAGGTCTCTTTTTCTCGAACTGTAATTGAGACTCATCACTCTTTCCTATTTGCTTAATTACATTTGATAATCTCTTTCTTGTAATTTCTGAGATATACTTAAAGCCAGCTTTGTAGGCTTCAGTATTGGACTCAGTTTTTTCAGGCATTTGAACGAGTATAAATTTCCGATTACCGTTCTTCTCATTGTTTAACTCTATTACTGCTTGGCCTGTAGATCCAGAACCTCCAAAAAAGTCAAGAATTATATCATTATTATCATGTGTGGAGCCAAGATTAATTAGAGTTTTTAGTAATTCTATCGGCTTAGGATTATTGAAAATATTCGCCTTACCCAGAACTTTTGTTAAGGCTTGTTTTCCTTGGCTGTTGCGAGCTTCATTGAGGAAAAGTGAGCGAGGTACTTTTTCCTTTGTTTCACCATCTGAGCTATTAAGATAAAGTTTGTACTCAACAACCCAGCGGTCTTTATCGTCTTTTCTAATAATTACCTTATCTTCTTTTAATGCATCAAGGAAAGAATTTTCTTCCCATTTCCATTCATTGAAAATTTCTGAATCATCTGGGCATTTAATTGAATATTGGAGACCTGGACGAGGATCATCAGGACGCATCCTTAAGAACGACTTGGTCTTGTATGGGCCTAAAGTTGCAAAATGCTTGTCTTTATGTTTGTACTGAGCAACGTCATTTTGTGAAAGAGGCATTCTGAGTTTGTCTATTGAATTAATATTCTTAGCATAACAAAGAATATATTCATGATCAACTGCGAAGTATTTGGAATCATTTCCGCCACCTGCATGTCGTTGCCAGACTATTTCCTGAATGTAGTTTTCTTCCCCGAATACCTCATTCATTAAAAGCCTCAAATTTGTTATTTCATTATCGTCTATATGAACGAAAATGATTCCATCGTCTCTTAGAAGATTCCTTGCCAAAAACATTCTTGGAAGCATCATAGAAAGCCAATTGGAATGAAATTGACCATTTTCTTTCCTATTTGGACGGAACAATCCCTCCTTCATCAAATGCCCTTCTTCGTCTTTATCTCCAACTCTTCGTGAATACTCTTCTTTTGTTTCTGAAAATTTGTCGGGATAAATGAAACTGTCGGAGCCAGTATTGTAAGGAGGATCAACGCAAATTACCTTTACTTTTCCATAGTAGGATTTCTGCAAAACCTTTAAAACTTCTAAGTTTTCGCCTTCAATAAGGATATTTTCTGCATCCTCCCAATTTATCGAATCTGAAATAGAAGGATTTAATGTTGACGTGGTTGGGGTTTGTAGGACTTTGTATGCGTCCGTTTTACCAGCCCAATTCAGTTGATACCTTTCAGAATCGGTATTGATGCTTTCTCCTAAAATCTGCTTGAGTTGCTCAACATTGATTTTATCCTCAGTAAAGGCACCAGGAATGATTTCCTTTAATTTGGAAATGATGTCGTCCGTAAGATTCAAAGATTTGCCGTCCATTGTGTTCATTCCTTAGTGTCTTTAATATTTTATTCTGTTTTAGTTGTGCCTTTACGGAGTTAATTTTTCAATACTGCCTTTCAATACTTTTCCTTCTTCAAATCATTTGTTCCTTGTATCAAAGATATAAATCATAGATTTATATCCTTAGGAACAAATCTTAACAATTGAACTCTGGAAGTATTAAGCAATTTCAATGATATTTCAGCAGGTTTCTCTTAATTAATCAAACTTAACATCTATGGATTTCTCAATCGAATCACAAATAGGATCAAAGGTTGCGTGGTGAGCGAAGGCTTAGCCAAACATCACACTCATAGCTTTTTCGATGGAATCCCTTACGGGATCAAGGTTTAGTCGGGCATAAACCTGCGTGGAAAGTGGGGATTTATGGCCCAAACTCTTCCCTATGATCTGCAAGCTCGCTCCGGTAATCGCTTGGTAGCTTCCAAAGGTTCGGCGGATATCGTGTAAGTACAAGTCCGTCAAACCGACAGGTAAGGTAATATTTTGCTTTTTAGCTTTTCTTTGAATTTTTTTAAATTCATCTTCTGTATGCTTATAGCTCAAAGATATTAAACTTTCCTTAGATAACATTTCAGAATACATTGCGTCATCTTTCCACATTTGCATGGTAGCCAGTTGTAGAAGCTTTTTCCAAGGACGCTTGAAATTAGTCAATGGCTGATCTGGGAAATCATCACTTGGAAATACCCAAGGGCTTTGGCTTTGTGATTTCCGTGTTTGAAGAATTTCCATTGCCTTACCAATCAGGGGTACTTTTTGGGATTCGCCGTTTTTGGTCATTGGGATAGTCCAGACTTTCATTTCCCAATTGATCTCCTCCCATCGCATGTGGAGGGTATTTGTCCTTCTTGCACCCGTTAATAGAAGCATCCAGAAATAGTCTTTGACCGTTTGGTTATGCTCCGCTTCCAGAGCCTTCAGAAGATAGGGCATCTCATTTGGCAGTACAAAGCGTTCCCGTGATTTCTCCTTGTACTTTTTGATACCCAAGGCAGGATTGATCCCTTCATAGCCCCATTCGATTGCTTTATTGAAGATGTGCCTGATACGCTCTAGCAATCTATTGGCTTGGTAAAGGCCATTTTCATCATGCACTTTCTCAATCAGTCTTTGGACTTCTGATTTACGAATGGTGCTGATTTTTTTCTTGAACCAATGAGACAGGAATTTGTGCACCTCTCTTTCATCGTATTTCCAAGACTTCTTGTGTTTTTTACTGTATCGCTCCATGTACTCTTCAAAGAGCTTTTCAAACGTATATTCGTTTTTCGATGAGCGAAGCTCATCTTGAGGGTTTTTACCAACAGCAATGTCTGCAAGCCTCAAAAATGCCTGTTTTCGTGCTACCTCGACACTCATATCTGGGAATATACCAAGGAATATACGTTCAGGCTTTCCCATGACCTTTTTGTAGAGATAAAACGATTTTGTTCCGCTTTTTCTTACATCCAAAATCAACCCTTTTACCTGATTATCTCGATAGTAAACCCTTCTTTTAGAGCTCGTAGACGGTTCAATATTTTGAAGTGCTGTTTTGGTAAAATTAAAGGTCGTTGTATCCATTTTGCGGCCCTCAGGTTCGTGATATGACAATATTCTGGTGCTACCCTGGTGCTACCTTGGGGAGTAAAAACCGTTAAATTGAGTTATATCACAGGCACCCAAAAATGCAAGTCAAGTCATTGATTTTATAATGAATAGTTACGAATAATAAGCTCCATCAAATTCAGTATATATGTCCAAAAAGTCGGCTCATAACCTGAAGGCCGCAGGTTCAAATCCTGCCCCCGCAACCAATAAATCAAGAACTTAATTAGACTTTCAAAACGACTGAAAATGCTGGTGCTACCCTGGTGCTACCGCCACCGTTAATAAATAATCGTTAATCTGCTCCCAAAAGAAAATTTTTTAACAGTTATTATTTCTTATTTACTGCCCTTTTCTACCCGACTCATCTGCCCAAATTGGTCAAAGAATACTGTATAACCACTCCTCACTTTTTTGCTTAGGAGTCGGAACGATGTCTGAATTGGATCTTTTTAGGGTTGCAGAAGTAGAGCTCGTTTATCGCTCCAAGGTTCCTGCCTCGCAACGCCCTAAAGTGAAATCCTCAAGGGATGTCTATAGGCTATTCATCGAGAATTGGAATCAAGACAAGATTGAATATCTTGAGGAAGCTAAGCTGCTTTTGCTAAGCAGAGGATCTGGCGTTCTCGGGATTTATAATTTGTCTTCTGGTGGAACTGCCGGAACAATAGTTGATCCGAAACTTGTCTTTGCCGCTGCTCTTAAGGCAAATGCTTCTTCGATAATTCTAGCGCACAACCACCCTTCAGGAAACCTTCAACCTAGTGAACAAGATGTGCGATTAACGCGAAGAATTCGCGAAGCAGGAAAATTATTGGATCTAGAGTTACTAGATCACTTAATCGTTTCTAAGCAAGGGTATTACTCTTTTGCAGATGAATGCAGTTTATGATTTATTTCTTGCTCAAAGAAATATTCATGATTTCAGTATATTTATTGTCAGCTCCTGAAGCACTATCAACACCCCATCCTATTAAGCCGCCAGCGGCAATATTACCCCATGTTGCGCCAGCAGTACCGCTTTCATTTATAAATTTGGCGGTGTGGTATCCTTGCTTGTTACATTCAACAAAAATATCATGCTTGGTTTTTTCTACGACTACGCTTCCAGGAGTAGGTTCAATTCTACCAATTGTTCTTCCTTCTCTATTTAGGGCGCAATCGGCCCCCTCTGGTGTAGTATTGATTGTGAGAGTTTGTGAAGTTCCATCAATAATAGAGGCGCAAGCCGATGTTAGCAGGGCTGAGATAAGCATTGGAAATATGAAACGCATTGTAAATCCTTTATAAAATACCGATTTACAATGCATGGTTTTCTAGCCTAGTCAATAGGTCTTTTTCTTTTCCGCCACTTCCACGGTGGAATCTGGTCTTTTTCAGGTAAAGCCCATAAACCTCTTTTTTCCAGCTTCCCTTCGTCTTAGAGCAAATACCGGTTATACTTTGACACCAAAAACGTAACCAACTAAGGCGGATAAGCCCATCGCAATTGTCCCCCAGATTACAATTCTGATTATTGCTTTTGTTATACTTGAACCACCTGTCTTTGCGGAAACTGCACCAAGAACAACAAGAGACAGTATTGTAAAGCCGTATAGAAAGTACTCCATACTTGAAACTGGTGCGAAGATAATTACCAACAATGGTAATAGTCCGCCAACAGTAAATGCAGCACCCGAAGCAAAAGCCGCTTGTATTGGATTTGCTTGACTTATTTCATTTATTCCAAGTTCGTCTCGAATATGTGTTCCCAATGCGTCTGCATCTGTAAGCTCTTTTGCTACTTGTAAAGCGGTTTCCTTTTTTAGTCCCCTTCTTTCATAAATTTCTGCCAGTATTTTAAGTTCTGATTCCGGCATTTCTTTAAGTTCTTGTTTTTCTCTTTCAATGTCAGCTTTTTCAATGTCGGTTTGAGAACTTACCGAAACGTATTCACCTGCCGCCATAGATAATGCACCAGCTACAAGTCCTGCAATTGTTGCCAATAAAATGGGGTCTCTTGTCGTGCTGGCTGCTGCAACACCTATTGCCAAACTTGAGATGGAGATAATTCCGTCATTCGCCCCTAAAACGGCAGCTCTCAACCAGTTACTTCGGTTTATGTAGTGACTGTCTAAATAGTTATCTATGGTTATCATTTTATTCTCGTTAATCTCTGTTTTAAAATTACTGCAAACGTTTGGGTTTGTGGTTTATTTATGAACACACAAACTATGTAAGGGCAGAAAAATCATCCTCAGAGGATTTGCCCATCTTTTTTAGTTTCCGCGATATGTCGAATATCCAAAGGGGCTGACAACAACGGGCACATGATAATGATCCGTCTTTTCATCAACCATAAAAATAACATCAATCTCAGGGAAAAACGGCACCTTTGATCCGTTATCGTAACTGGTCATATCGAAAGTAAGTTTATAGGTACCTGACTTAAAATCAGCGTATTCTACAAATTGTTTTATACGCCCATTTTCACCCGTTTTACTCTTAGTGATAGATACCCATTTTCCCTCTTCTTTTTTCGATAAAACGACCGGAATATCTTCACCACCCTTGCCGCTAGTTAGATCTAAAACATGGGTTGATATTTCAGTTGCTGCTGCAGGGGCGGCAAGCATCAGTGTAAACATCATACCTATCAACAGTTCTTTCATGGTTTTTTCCTTTAATTCTTTCCTTTAGCCAATAGGTTAGCACCATAAAAATTAAATTGTAAATACTACTTTCCTAGAATATCAAATCCTTAAAAAAGCCTACTTATTTGCCCCGAAGACAATGATTAGTTGTTCAACAAAATGATGATTTATATTTGCCCGATAAAAGCCTTAGTCCTTTCACACATCTCAGGGCGGCAATTACTGTTTTTCCAGCAAGCCTGAACTGATATTTTGTTTTTCTTGATATTCTATCGAAAAAATATAATTTGCTTTGAAAAGCAATAAAAACTGATCCCAGAGTAATAAATTATGCTAGGTACTGAAATTGACTTTGCCAAATCCACAGATTTAGAGCAGATTGAATCACTTTTTTTGGAGATTATTGAATCAATTCCTTATTACAATGATCTAGCGAAAGAAAATGAAATCAAACGATACACAAAAGCTGAGTTGGAATTCAAATTGGTAGAAGACCCCTTTTCCATCATTTCAGCCAAACAGGATGGGATAGTCATTGGCTTTTGCTTTTCTCGATTTGATGATTTTACCATATGGCTTGAGTGGTTCGGTATTAGCCCAAATCATCAAAGACAAGGCATAGCAAAACTTCTACTTGAAAAACTTGAATTTTCGGCGGAAGCAAGAAAATGTCATAAAATATGGTGTGATACTAGAACAGAAAACAAAAGGTCTTCAGACGTTCTGGAAAAAAATGGATTTAGTAAAATCGTAGAAATTAAAAACCATTGGTACGGACAAGACTTCTTCCTATGGCAAAAATTTATAGGTAAGTGAGATCATTCATTCAATACCTCTACAAGGTATTTCCCACATGGATTCAAATTTTTGCGACAATAGTCGGTTTTACCGCCTCGTTTATCTTTTTTCTGCCTAGCATTAAAATCGAAGGAGACCTTTCTAAACTGTCTATTTTAATCTTATGCTTAGTTCTTAGTACTATAATTGTTCTGGTTATTAAGCCAATAAATCAAACAATAGAGAACTTACCTTTGGATCAAATACTTTTTAATGATAGTTACTCAGCGAAAATATTATTTCCCTATCAAGAGAAATATTTAAAGCCTCTAAATAAAATTGCTAATTCCTATTACGGGAAATCTAGCGCAAGTAGTAAGTACATCAAAAGTTGGTACGAAAAAAACCCCTACTCTTTAGTTACGCTTGCAGACAAAAATAGAAACATAATTGGTTACTATGATATGCTTCCTCTTTCAGATGAATTTGCACATGAATTTATCAGTGGTAAAAAGGGCGAAAAAGATATTAGGGACACCCATATTTTGCCCGTAGAAGAAATGAAAAATGCTAATTTCATTTATTTTGCAGGCGTCGCAATTAAAGATCATCACACACAACAAAGTAAAATTTTTTCTGGGTACTTATTATATACTGCCTTTCTCTATTTGAAAAAATTTTATGATTTAAATCAAGACAAAACGATACTGGCTGTTTCTGCTACCGAAAGCGGAAAAAAGCTTTTAATGCACTTAGATTTTGATCTTGAGGATAATGCTATAAACAGAAAAGATAAGCTGGATTTATACTCCAAGAAGTTTAATCTTCAAAATCTTGAATCTAACCTAGAGAAGATTATCTTTTTTGGCGCAAAAATTGACTTGTCTGATTTTTCAAACTGTGAAGAAATATCTTCTATTACTCCAAAGTCGGCGTAGTTGTTTTTTTCTTTTTACGCCACTTCCAAGGCGGGATTTGATCCTTTTCAGGTAAAGCCCATAAACCTCTTTTTTCCAGCTTTGCTTCATCTTGTAGCAGATACAGATTGTGGTCATATACGTATTGCGTATAAACCCAAGCAGCACCCTTTTGAACCATTTGGGCATTAATATCTTGATCATTCAAATATAGTGTCGCGACAACTCGACCATAGCGGTCAACATCATCCTCAATGACAGATACTTCTTTTAAATAGACCAAATCCGATAGTATCTGTTTTGAACTTTGACCGAAGGGTTGATTCTTCTCCGGTGCATCGATCTGAGAAAGACGGACTTTAACGCTTTTATTTTCATCCGTCAGAATGGTTACCGTGTCACCATCTTGTACAGCGACCACCTTCCCTGATACTTCATTGATATGTTCAGGATAGAGATGTGAGAATGCGAAAAACAATCCTATGCCAATAAGAGTCAGTATGGCATTTTTAGATTTTACAGAAATTTTCATGTGAGCATTACTCAGCTATCAAAAATGGATAGGAAGGTTTAAGGCTTGAAATCATCAGGATTATTGTTTTCACCCTGAATGCGCCAGTTCCTTGCAACAGCGCAGACAAAATACCCTACCATTAAACCAAGGTAAAAAACGGCGATATATCCCCACATGATCCAATCCTTAAAAAGTTTCCATCATCATACGCACTTGATCCGAGAGGAGCAATAAAATTTCATTTCAAAACCTTATTCAAAGCATCATCCATGTCCTTATTGGAGAAATTGGACTGGTAGCCAATAGTCGTGGTGATATTGGAGTGCCTATAGAGCTTTTGCAGGATTTGCACCGGAATTTTATCAGCCGACACTTGGGCAAAGCTGTGTCTTGAAACGTGCATGGTCAGTTTCTTATTGATCTTAAGATCGGTAGCAATGGTTTTCAGATAGGTATTGATGCTCCGAACCTTGACCTTGATGTATTTCTGAACCTCAAATTCATCCTTAAGATCAGGCAGGCTTTTGAGAAATGGGAACACAAGATCATGCTGCGGGGTGTCGTTTTTGTACTGGTCAATTATTTCCAGTGCCTTTTCAGGAACCTTAAGGCTGTCTGTTTTGCTGTTCTTACCCATGGTGTAGTAAAGCCTTCCGTTCTGGAAATCGGACCATTTCATGCGGAGTACATCTGAAACCCGCATTCCAGCAAAATAATAGGAGATCAGGTAAATATTACGGGCATGATGCTGTCCCACATTTGGGAGATTGGCAGTTTCAAGCATGGCAATCTCTTCCTTGGTCATGCCGACCTTCTTACTGTCGGGAAACTTGATACTGATTTTGCCCTTACCGAACGGATAATTTTTCAAATCAGCTGCTCCTGCTTGGACAGCTTGATTGTAGATGGATCGGATAATAACCAAATGATTAACCACAGTTCGTTCGGTTATCTGCCGTGTGCCTTTCATCCAGGCTTGGAAATTTCTTAAGAACGGAACCGTGATATCGCTAAAGGCAATATCGCCACCTGCAAACTCTTTTACCCGTTCGATCTTTGGGCTGTCATTGTTATGGCGGTTGTATTTTCCAGATTTCTTGAGGTTGTCCAGATAGATTTGAGCTTGCTTAAGAAATGTGCCTTCTTTTTCACCAGCAACAGATTTTTTAATAGATTTGGCACTCGTTCCTTTTTTCTGGGTTTCCAGTTCTATTACCTTGTCGTTCGCTTCAGCCAGTTTGCTCAAGATGAGATTATTCAGCCTGACAGAGTTCGGATGTGACTTTTTGACACGGCACTTACCTTTGTCCCAGTCTTTATCGGCTAAATACTGACCTGTGAATATATAGGTCGATTGGCGGTCTTTGGTGATACGGATCGCTATAGGGTATTGCCCTTGGGCGTTTGGCTTTGGTCTGAGTACCGCTTTGATGGTTGCCATAAGGAAAAGAGTTTGGGCTTCTTTCCCAAAGGTACAACATTTGGGTACAACATAGGTACAACAAATCGCGGTTTTTCTTGATTTTACCTGTCTTGATCTGGAATAAAAAGTGCCTATATTCGTTCAAATGGCCACATTTAGAGCCATATGAAACCAAAACAGACAAGACTTAAAATCTTGTGGCCGTAAGGCCGTGCGGGTTCGATTCCCGCTCCTGGTACATAAGCCTCACAGAAATGTGGGGCTTTTTGTTTATATTATTTTGTGTTTACTGTTTACGCAATTTCGAGCATATCTAGGAACTACATTTATGTCGGGCTTACTTCTAATTTAGAAAATAGACTTCAAAGGCATAATTCGGGATATGAGCGAACTACTCGTCCATACTCTCCTTTCATTTTAATATATCAAAAAGAATTTTCCACCAGACCCCAAGCCCGAGAACATGAGAAATTTCTTAAGACATCATCGGGTAAACGATTCTTATCAAATGGTTAAAATCTTGTGGCCGTAAGGCCGTGCGGGCCTGCCTGCTGCAGGCAGGTTCGATTCCCGCTCCTGGTACATAAGCCTCACAGAAATGTGGGGCTTTTTGTTTATATTATTTTGTGTTTACTGTTTACGCAATTTCGAGCATATCTAGGAACTACATTTATGTCGGGCTTACTTCTAATTTAGAAAATAGACTTCAAAGGCATAATTCGGGATATGAGCGAACTACTCGTCCATACTCTCCTTTCATTTTAATATATCAAAAAGAATTTTCCACCAGACCCCAAGCCCGAGAACATGAGAAATTTCTTAAGACATCATCGGGTAAACGATTCTTATCAAATGGTTAAAATCTTGTGGCCGTAAGGCCGTGCGGGCCTGCCTGCTGCAGGCAGGTTCGATTCCCGCTCCTAGCCTCCCTGAAGGAGATAAATCCATAAGCCTCACAGAAATGTGGGGCTTTTTGTTTTTAAGCGGTTTCAGAATCCTATATTTTTTAATTCAGAGATAAATGAATTCCAATAATTTAAGGTACCCAACCATTTTTTGTATTTTGAGAGCTATGAATGAATTAGAATTTTTGTCAACAGACTGGCCCACGGTTAAACACTGGTTGATTATTGGAGGAATTGCGCTGGCTACATTTTTATTTTTTCTCTTTTTAGCCAGAAAGTCCCGAACACTCCTAAGTAAAAGATTAGTCAAAAGAATGGACGATGACTTGCTCGCTAATTTCCTGGCGGGAATTTTTGGTTCAATCGTAATTTTGATTGGGTTATTAATTGTATTTCGAATTATTGGACTGACTGGAGTTATCTCTGGTATGTTAGCTGGTGCTGGGATTTCAGCTTTTATCATTGGTTTTGCGCTGAAAGACATTGGGGAAAACTTCCTCGCTGGAATTATTTTGGCATTTAAGCGACCTTTCAGAGTTGGAGATATAGTCGATATTAATGGAATGCGCGGCCAGGTGCTGACACTGAATCTCCGAGATACTCAGATCAAAACCGGAGATGGCAAGGATGTTTTTATCCCAAATGGGATTATTCTAAAAAATCCGTTGATCAATTTCACCATAGATGGTTTTCTTCGCTATGATTTTATTGTTGGCTTGGACTACGGTTCTGATTATGACGTTGCTTTAGCTCTTATTAAAAAAACGATCTCTGAAGTTCCGGGGGTTTTAGGAAGCAAAAAATCACCTGAAGTCTGGGTGACGGATCTTGCAGAAAGTACCTTAAATATCCAAGTTACTTTCTGGGTAGATACTTTTGAGCGAAGTATTTCCGATGCAGTTGTGAAAAGCTCTGCCATTCTGATGGTGCTAACTGCATTAGAAAAGGCCGACTTTAATATGCCGGCCCGGATTGTAGAATTGAAGAATTACCAGGGTACAGAGTTGAAAACTTCCGTAATAGAATCCTTATGATTTGATGATTCCTGCGAGATCTGCAGGAGAATAAGCAACAGATTTCAAAGTCTTTCTATCACCTTCCCGGAAGACCAAATACAGATCGCCCTCTTTTTCATAGAAGCATTCTGTCCCCTTTGCATTGTAGTGTGCCACAGTAGCTTTGGCCTCGTCTTCAGTTTTGCAGGCTTTACTCATGTTAGAGCGCTGAACTTCGTCGAAGAGTGTTTTGAATTTTTCTCCCAATCCAAACTCTAAAATTGCTCCAGAAAGTACGTATTGCAGATCGCAAAGGGCATCCGCTACTTCAACCAAATCATTATTTGCGATAGCCTCCTCCAGTTCTTTCAGTTCCTCAGCCAAAAGGGAAACACGTAAATCGCATCTTACTTTTTCAGGAATTACAGGCGATGGCAAAACTGGGTGCTTGAAAGTTTCGTGAAATAGAGCTACGGAAGTAAGGGACTTGGGATCTTGCATAATGTTGATGTAAATGAAAGTTTGAAATAAATGAAAAAGACTGGCTTTTGGCTGTGATTTGAGAATTTTCTCAAATTATATGAAATGATAGGATCTGAATGTTTTAATCAGGGATTCTTTTAAATCAAACTAAACGCACCAATTTTTGACTTATTTGAAATTGAGAATCAGACAATAAGTCTGTTTTTGTGACAAGATGTTTAAGTTTGTGTTTCAACATTGGCTTGGATGGGTTTTTGTCCCGATATCCACAACGATTTTCCATGGAAATTTCATTTTACAAATATCAAGGAACTGGTAATGACTTTGTCATGATCGATGATCGTGCGCAGAAGTTTGACGATACTGATTTGAAACTAGTATCTAAGCTTTGCGATCGAAAATTTGGTGTAGGTGCTGACGGGCTGATTTTGATCAGAAATCATAAAGATTATGATTTTGAGATGATCTATTTCAATGCAGACGGAAGTCAAAGCATGTGTGGAAATGGAGCTCGTTGTGCGGTTGCATTTTCATCATTTCTTGGGATTCTAGAAGAAAAGACAAGTTTCCTTGCTATTGACGGGGCTCATGAAGCAATTTTGAAAGATGGTCTGGTGCATTTACTTATGGGAGATGTAGCCGGAATAGAAGAAAAAGGAGAAGATTCCTTCGTCAACACGGGTTCACCTCATCACATTCGATTTGTGGAAGATGTTCAGAATTATCCCATTTTCGCAGAAGGTAAGAAAGTAAGATACGACCAAGAATATGCTCCTAAAGGCACCAATGTCAATTTTGTCCAAAAAGTAAGTGCTGATGAAATCTTCGTTCGTACCTATGAAAGAGGAGTAGAAGACGAAACACTTTCCTGCGGTACTGGAGTAACTGCAGCTGCTATTGCTTTTGGTAAAGAGCAAAGCGAAGCAACGATTAAAATAAAGACTCTTGGCGGCCAACTAAGCGTGAATTTTAAAGCTTCAGAAAATGGATCTTTTAAAGAAGTCTGGTTGATAGGTCCTGCAGAGCAAGTTTATGCCGGGCAAATAAAAGTTTAACCAATAAATTGAGTCCTTCTCCGATGGACTGGTTTTATCATCAATTATAAAAAAAGGGCTTATTTTTGAAGCCCTGATAGAGAATAACAATAAGCTAGCATGTTAGATATTATAGCAAAGGGACTTGCAAAAGTATTTGGAACCAAGTCCGACAGAGATATTAAAGAACTTCTGCCGATCGTAACAAAGATCAATGAATCTTTTTCTGGATTGAAAAACCTCAGTGATGATCAATTGCGAGCCAAGACTGGAGAAATCAAAGCTGAAATTAACGCCCATTTAAAGGAATTTGACGATAAGATCGTTGCGATCAGACTTAAAGTGGATGAGTTGCCGGCTAAAGCTATCCATGAAAAGGATCAGCTATTCAATCAGATTGACCAGATCGAAAAAGATCGGAATGCTGCTTTGGAGGTTGTTTTGGAGAAGGTTTTGCCAGTGGCTTTCGCAGTAGTGAAGGAGACAGCGAGACGTTTGAAAGAAAATGGCACATTGATAGTGACAGCAAACGACCGTGATCGTGAACTTTCTGCAAGCAAACCGAATGTAGAGATCCAAGGTGAGAAAGCTATCTGGCATAATAGATGGATCGCAGCCGGGACAGAAGTTGTTTGGGACATGCTTCATTACGATGTGCAGCTTATCGGAGGTATGGTTCTACACAAAGGGAATATTGCCGAGATGGCTACAGGTGAAGGTAAGACGCTTGTATCTACCCTACCCGCTTATCTTAATGCGCTTGCAGGACGAGGAGTTCACATCGTAACAGTGAATGATTACTTGGCCAAGCGTGACTCCGAATGGAATGCGCCACTTTTTGAATTCCACGGATTGACTGTGGACTGCATTGATAAATATACTCCTAACTCTGCTGCCCGTAAGAAAGCGTATGCTTCTGACATCGTCTATGGAACGAATAATGAGTTTGGCTTCGATTACCTGAGAGATAACATGGCTCGAGAAGCTGGAGATCTGGTTCAGGGCAAGCACCACTTTGCAATGATTGATGAAGTCGATTCTGTGCTGATTGATGATGCGAGGACGCCGTTGATCATCTCGGGACCTGTGCCTAAAGGCGATGTGCACGAGTTTGACGATATGAAGCCCCGCGTTTCGACTTTAGTGGATGAGCAGCGTAAATTGGTTCAGGGTTTCTTAAGCTCTGCCAAGAAAATGATTGCTGATGGAAACGAGAAAGATGGTGGATTGGCTTTGTTCCGCGCATTCCGTGGAATGCCTAAATACAAGCCTTTGATCAAATATCTTTCCGAGCCTGGAATAAGAGTAATCCTTCAGAAAACTGAGAATTACTACCTACAGGATAATAAGCGTCAAATGCCCGAAGCAGATGAACCGCTTTTATTCACTATAGACGAGAAAACAAACGTAGTCGATTTGACAGATCTTGGCATCGAGACGATGACTACTAAGAATGAAAATGCTGAGTTTTTCATTCTTCCGGATATTGGGATATTGATCGCGGATTTGGAGAAAGAACAAAGTATAACAGATACAGAAAAACTTGTTCGAAAAGAAGAAGCGATCAAAGATTATAGCGTTAAAGCTCAGCGTATTCACACTGTGAATCAGTTGCTTAAAGCATATTGTATGTTTGAGCGTGATACCGAATACATTTTGGTTGACGGCAAAGTGAAGATTGTAGATGAGCAGACCGGTCGTGTGATGGAAGGTCGTCGATATTCAGACGGATTACATCAGGCCATTGAGGCAAAGGAAAATGTGAAGGTGGAAGATGCTACTCAGACTTACGCTACAATTACCCTTCAGAACTACTTTAGAATGTATCATAAGCTGGCTGGTATGACTGGTACAGCGGAGACTGAAGCAGGTGAATTTTGGGAGATTTACAAGTTGGATGTGGTTGTGATTCCAACAAACAAGCCGATTATCAGATCTGACCGGGATGATAAAGTATACAAAACAGTACGTGAAAAATTCAATGCTGTAGGTGACGAGATCAATGAGCTAGTTGCTGCCGGAAGACCTGTTCTTGTGGGTACTACTTCCGTAGAAATCTCCGAGGTCCTCAGTAGAATGCTGACACTAAAGAAAATTCCTCATCAGGTATTGAACGCCAAGCAGCATGCTAGAGAGGCAGATGTAGTAGCGATTGCCGGGCAAGCTGGCACGGTTACCATTGCAACCAACATGGCTGGTCGTGGTACGGATATTAAGCTTTCCCCTGAAGCTAAAAAAGCGGGAGGATTAGCCATTATCGGTACTGAACGTCACGAATCTAGACGCGTAGATAGACAGTTAAGAGGTAGATCTGGACGTCAGGGTGATGTTGGATCTTCACAGTTTTTCGTGTCACTGGAAGATAGCTTAATGCGTCTTTTTGGTTCGGACCGTATTGCCAAGTTAATGGATAGAATGGGTCTCGAAGAAGGAGAAGTGATCCAACACAGCATGATTTCAAAGTCAATCGAACGTGCTCAGCGCAAGGTGGAGGAAAATAACTTTGGTACTAGAAAGAGGCTACTCGAGTATGATGATGTGATGAACTCACAGCGTGAAGTGGTCTATAAGAGAAGACGTAATGCACTGAAAGGTGAAAGACTGGAGTTGGATATTTTGAATATTTTGTACGATGTCTGTGAAGGTTTGGTAGATATCGGCAAGTCTAGCAGTGACCCTGAGGATTTTAGAATGAATGTGTTCACTACATTGGGGATAGACTATCATGTTTCTGAAAATGAACTGAAATCCAAAGATGCCGGTCAATTGACTCAGGAGCTTTATACAATTGCTTTTGAAGCGTATCAGAAGAAAAGCGAAACGATGATGAATACTGCTCTTCCGATTTTTAAACGCGTGCAGGAAGAAAGAGGAGCTACAGTGAAAGATATCATGGTGCCTATTTCAGATGGAATCAAGCAGATCGGTGTAGTAGTTAATTTAGAATCTACAGTTAATTCTGAGGGAAGGGATTTAGTGAGAGCAATTGAAAAGAACGTCTCACTCGCCATAATAGACCAAAACTGGAAAGAACATCTTCGAGATATGGACGACTTGAAGCAGTCGGTTCAAAATGCCGTATATGAGCAAAAAGATCCTCTATTGATCTACAAGTTTGAAGCTTTTGAAATGTTTAAGCGCTTTATCGGCAAGCTAAATGAAGATATGACTACTTTTCTGACTAGAGCAGATTTGCCTAAGCAAGATCCGAATCAGGTACATGCTGCAGCTCCTCAACGAGTAGCAGAGACTCACGTCCAAGCTTCCAAAGAAGAGGCTGGAAGTACGCTAAACCCTGGCGCTAACCGTGCAGCTGCCGCTGCATCCAATGCAGGCAGACCAGCTCCACAGGTAGTAGCTCCAAGAAAATCAGATAAAGCATATGGCAGGAATGATAAGGTTTCGGTTCAATACACGAATGGCACTACTAAATCAGATGTGAAGTATAAAAGTGTGGAACAGGATGTGCAGGAAGGAAAATGTGTAATCATCGATAATTAAAAAAGCATGAGAATTTTCTGGGTTTTAGGATTGGTACTGATTTTTGCAAGTTGTAAATCTACAAGTAGGACTTCGGGTTCTGCATCAAATTATGGCAGTTATCAGGAAGATTTGAACTCTTCTCTTCCGGTCTATCCGGATTATCGTGCGCAGATGGCGTCCAAATCATCCTTGGAATCCTCCAAATCAGCTAAAGCAGTTGATGATCAATTGACACAAGTGCAAGCGTCTTTGATCAGCAAAAATAAATCTGAACCCTACTTCAATGGATATTCAGTATTGGTTTATTCAGGAATTGATCGGAACAAAGCCTTCAAAACCCGCGATGATTTAGCTTCGAGTTTCCCGGATCTAGTACCAGAAATGCAATATGAGCAACCTCGATATTTGGTGAAAGTCGGTAAATACGCCCATAAAATTGAAGCCCAAAAAAGCTTCGCAGAAGTAAAAACACAATTTCCAACAGCGAGAATTATCCAGGATCGCTTTCAGCGTGAAGAATTCAAGACGCTAAACGAACTCAATCAAGAAGATGTTGAAAGACAAAATTAAATCTCTGGCCAAGGCCTATAAAGAAGAAGTAATTGCAAATCGTCGCCATCTTCATGCCAATCCTGAGCTTTCCTTTGAAGAATACAATACTTCTAAATATGTAAAAGAGAAGCTTCAGGCAATCGGAATTACTAATATTGAATCGAAAGCAGATACGGGTTGGGCGGCTCTGATAGAAGGCAAAAACCCAAATAAACGAGTAGTTGCGCTTCGTGCAGACATGGATGCATTGCCGATCATTGAGGCAAATGAGGTTCTCTATAAATCTAAAAACCATGGTGTTATGCATGCCTGTGGACACGATGCACACACCGCATCGCTTCTTGGAGCTGCAAAAATCCTCAATGAGTTAAAAGACGACTTTGAAGGTACAATAAAACTTATTTTTCAACCTGGAGAGGAAGTGGCTCCGGGAGGCGCATCGTTGATGATCGCTGATAAAGTACTTGAAAATCCACGCCCTAATGGAATTATCGGCCAACACGTAATGCCTTTTATAGAAGTTGGTAAAGTCGGTTTTAGGCCTGGTATTTACATGGCCAGTGCAGATGAAATCTACGTGACTGTAAAAGGAAAAGGCGGTCACGCTGCCATGCCGGAAACGTTGATCGATCCGGTGTTGATAGCTTCTCATATGATTGTCGCCTTGCAGCAAGTTGTGAGTCGAGCGGCAAGTCCCAAAATCCCTTCCGTTCTTTCTTTTGGAAGAGTAGAGGCATTGGGAGCTACCAACGTCATTCCTAATGAAGTTAAAATCCAAGGTACTTTCCGGACGCTTGATGAGGAATGGCGGGCAAAAGCCCATGAAAAAATGCTGTCAATAGCTCATGGCATAGTAGAAGGTATGGGAGGAGAAGTAGATTTTGAAATCAAGAAAGGGTATCCATTTTTGAAGAATGATCCTGAGTTGACCCAAAGATCACATCAGGCTGCGATAGCTTACCTTGGTGAAGAAAACGTACTTGATCTGGATATTTGGATGGCTGCCGAGGACTTTGCTTTCTATTCTCAGGAAGTTGAAGGTTGTTTCTATAGGTTAGGAACAAGAAATGAAGCCAAAGGAATTACATCAGGAGTTCATACTCCCACATTTGATATTGATGAAGATGCATTGGAAATCGGATCAGGTTTGATGGCTTTCCTGGCAGTTTCAGAACTTGAGAAAGCATAATCTTTCGGTAACCTTATCTCCTTTTTTCTGAAGTATCTTTGCCCTTCTCATTTTGAACGATATGAAAAAACTCCTTACTACTACAGTTTTTGTTTTATTTATTGCTATGCAGGGCTTTGCCTGGGGACAGTTAGGCCACTATTTGATCGGATATATGGCCGAAAAACAGATAAAGAAATCTGTTCGAAAGAAAGTAGAAAGAGTCCTTTACCCGATGTCCATTGGAAGAAGCGGAACTTGGATGGATGAGATCAAATCAGATCATGCCTTTGACTATGCTTATTCATGGCATTACATGACTAGCATTGCTGGTGACTACGATGAGTCTATTCAGGAAAAAGGTGGCAACGTGTATGCTGAAATCAATCGCATAAAAGGAGAATTAAAGCAAGGGAATCTAGCTCCTGAGAAGGAAGCCGAATTGCTCAAAATGCTGATTCACATGGTAGAAGATATTCATCAGCCGCTACACGTGGGAACTGGTGAAGACAAAGGAGGAAATGATGTTAGGTTGGAATACTTTGGTAAACCAACCAATCTACATGCTGTTTGGGATAGCGGTATTCTTGATAGCAAATCAATGAGTTATACGGAGATTGGCGACGAGCTTTCCCGACGATTAAATAAAGAGTTAAAAAAAGGATACCGGGCAGCGACAATGCAGGATTGGCTTGCTGAGGCGGTTTCAGCCAGGACTGCGGTCTATAATCTTCCCGAAAACAATAAAATATCTTATGCTTATGGCTACGAAAACAGTCCACTTCTAGAAGAGCGATTAATTGCCGCAAGCGTCCGTTTAGCTCAAATTCTAGAGGAGATTTACGGATAAAAAAGGGAAAAAATATAAAAACACCGTCGGTCTTTGATGAGCGACGGTGTTTTTTTGCATGTATTGTTAGCACATTTTATTTAGAAAATCAGCGTATGTATTTGGCAAATAGAGTTGAGTTTTTTCCTTTTATATTCCCTCAAATAAGCCACCCATTCCGAAATTGGGTTTGATTTTTAAGTGGTTATAAGCCAGTTCCGTAGCCATACGACCTCGGGCAGTTCTCTTCAAATAGCCTTCTTGGATCAAAAATGGCTCATAAACTTCCTCAATTGTCTCTGCTTCTTCCCCACAGGCGGTAGCAATTGTACTTAACCCTACTGGACCTCCTTTGAATTTTTCTATAATTGTCAACAGGATCCTATTATCCATTTCATCCAAACCATTCACGTCCACATCCAGCGCATCCAGCGCGATCTTAGAAATTTCCAGTGTGATCGTACCGTCGCCTTTCACTTCAGCGAAATCACGAGTTCTGCGAAGAAGCATATTTGCAATTCGTGGTGTGCCTCTGCTTCTTCTGGCAATTTCATAAGCTGCGATTTCATCAATTGGTGTCTGTAAAATTCCAGCAGACCGTGACACGATATCTGTCAATAATTTAGCATCGTAATATTCCAGTCTGGAATTAATCCCAAATCTCGCACGCAACGGCGATGTAAGAAGGCCCGAGCGTGTGGTCGCTCCAATTAGCGTAAAAGGGCTTAACGAGATCTGGACCGAACGGGCATTCGGGCCAGAATCCAGCATAATATCAATGCGGAAATCCTCCATTGCAGAATAAAGGTATTCTTCAACTATAGGATTTAGCCTATGTATCTCATCTATAAAAAGTACATCACCTTCTTCCAAATTTGTTAGCAAGCCCGCCAAATCAGAAGGTTTATCCAGGACAGGTCCAGAAGTAATTTTGAGACCAGCATTTAATTCATTTGCTATTATATGACTAAGGGTAGTTTTACCCAAGCCTGGAGGACCATGTAGAAGCACGTGATCCAAAGGCTCATTTCTGTTCTTTGCCGCCAGCACGAATACCCGCAAATTTTCCACGATTTTGAATTGGCCAGTGAAGTCCTCAAAACTCAGCGGCCGTAAAGCTTTCTCGAAATCCTTGTCCTTTGGGCTCAGACTTTCATCGTTCCCGCTTAAATAATCTTCTCTCATATATTTATCCTACGCATACAAATATAGAAAAATACGAATGCCTTCCCCTGCATTTTTGAATCCTGGCCTTTCCTGTGAAACTGAAAAATAAGCATTAAATTCGCCCTCAAATCCTTTAGCTCATGCGCCCCAACGCCCGGAAAAACATCATCTATTCAATTGTCTTGCTTACCGTAATTATGGTAGTTTACCTATGGCGCAACCGTGACCAAACGGAAGTGACCCTGACCGAGACAGAGGTCATAGCAGGAAAAATGACCCTTTCGGGAAAAACGATGGGGACTACTTATAATATCACTTATTTGGATGAAGAAAACCGGGATTTGCAATCTTCTATAGATTCACTTTTGGTGGTTTTCAACCAAAGCCTTTCTACTTACATCCCAGACTCCGAATTAAGTAAATTCAACCAAGGAGATACTCTGGATTTCAATTTGCCTTACCTACTGCCAGTTTTAAAAGAATCCCAAACCGTTTATGATAATACTAATGGAGCTTTTGATCCGACAGTTGGGCCTTTGGTGAACATTTGGGGCTTTGGTCCAAGTGGCCCGGAACTTAAGGATAGCGTGGATATTAGAAATCTCCTAACCACAGTGGGCTTCAATAAAATTGAATTTGATCAGAAGCAACTTCGCAAGAAAGTGCCAGGAATTTACCTTGATTTTTCTGCCATAGCAAAAGGTTACGGTTCCGATGTAGTCGGTGAATTTCTGATTAAGAAAGGGATTTCCAATTATCTGGTAGAAATCGGAGGAGAGCTTGTTGCAAAAGGAGTGAATGAAAAAGGGGAACTTTGGAAAGTAGGTGTAAATCGACCTATAGAATCTGCAAATGCAGCTGACCTGATTAGCATCATTGCTTTGCAGGATCGTGGAATGGCTACTTCAGGAAATTATCGGAATTTCTATGTTCGGGACTCTGTGAAAATTTCGCATACAATCGACCCGGCTACGGGTTATCCAGTGAATCACACCCTACTTTCAGCCACAGTGCTAGCAGACAATTGTATGACCGCTGATGCTTATGCTACCGCAATGATGGTATTGGGAAAAGATAAAGCAATGGCTTTGGACTCAGCGTTAAACGAAATTGAAGTCTTCCTAATTTATGATGATGGGATGGGAGGATTTAAGACTTTTGCTAGTGAAAGTCTGAAGCCATTCTTATCATTCCCTCAGGAAAATTAATTTTAAATGCAACATTATTGAATTTTATTACCTTTGCCTGAGTTATAACTTTTTCCTTTTCATCAATAAAAAAGAAAAGTAACTCAGGCCGATGGAATTTAAATTTTTGCTTCTTTTTCTTACCGCAATGATCGCTGGATCATTGGTTTTTTTTGCTCCTAGTTTCAGGGAGAAATACTTTCGTTTGGTTTTGGTATTTGCAGGTTCCTACCTGTTTTCAATTACTATTCTCCACATACTTCCTGAACTGTTTGACAGTGGATTTGATAGTAAGAGTATGGGATTGTATATCCTCATTGGATTTCTTTTACAGCAATTATTGGAGTTTTGGTCTAGTGGGATTGAGCATGGACACATTCACGCACATGAGCATCAGGGAAGCAAGGCCATGAGCACCGTTATGCTTGGATTATTTATTCATGCATTTCTTGAAGGAACACTCCTTTCTCATGGAGAATTGATGGATCAAGGAGAGCATGTGCTTGGTCATGTTCACAATAGTAAAACAGTACTGCTGGGAATAGTCCTGCACAAAGGTCCTGCAGCATTTGCTTTGGCTGCTGTGCTTTCGAGTTCATTGAGCAAGAAAGCTACACTGATATTATTGACACTTTTTGCACTGGCTTCACCATTGGGGATGATGTCAAGCTCCTTTTTGTTTGAAACTGGGCTTCTCGAAAAGCGGGGCATCGGTATTCTATACGGTTTAGTAGCCGGAGGATTTCTACATATCTCCACGACAATCTTTTTCGAAAGTAGTCCTCATCACAAATTCCAACTTAATAAGTTGTTGGTAAGTTTTTTTGCCGCTGGGTTAGCCATTCTTTCAGAGTTTTTAATGAAATAACGGCAGGTTGTAGCCATTCTTTTCGTACGTAAAAGAGCGCTTTTTCCCAAATAATCTCAGGTAATCTAAGGGTCCTGCGGTAAAATTTCGAATATTTCGTGGAAAACAGCTTGCATTCCTATGGATGCAATCGCTAGCTTCAAGGCAAGTTTTATTTTCTTAGCCTAAACCCTAACCTATGTCTGCAAAAAATGAAAAAATGAAAGCCTATTGGAGGAAGAATCTCCAAACACTTTTCATACTATTATTTGTCTGGTTTGTCGTCTCTTTCGGATGTGGAATTCTTTTCGTCGATCAGCTCAATCAGTTTCGACTTGGTGGATATAAACTTGGGTTTTGGTTTGCACAGCAAGGTTCCATTTTCGCTTTTGTGATTCTGATTTTTGTCTATGTGGTGAGAATGAACCGTTTGGATAGGGAATTTGATGTGGACGAGGAATAACTTTTTAAGCTAAAAAACTATGGAAATTTTAACCTGGACCTACATTCTCGTAGGACTATCTTTTGCACTTTACATTGGTATTGCTATCTGGTCACGCGCCGGATCTACCCAAGAATTCTATGTTGCCGGTGGCGGGGTTTCACCTTTAGCCAATGGAATGGCAACTGCTGCGGACTGGATGTCTGCTGCTTCCTTTATCTCTATGGCCGGCATCATTTCCTTTGCTGGATATGATGGCTCAGTATATCTGATGGGCTGGACAGGCGGCTATGTTTTGCTTGCACTTTTGCTTGCACCTTACCTTCGGAAATTCGGCAAGTTCACCGTTCCGGACTTTGTGGGAGACCGCTATTACTCGAAAACTGCTAAAGTGGTTGCAGTGATCTGTGCCTTATTTATCTCCTTCACCTATGTAGCTGGGCAGATGCGAGGCGTTGGAATCGTATTTTCCAGATACTTGGAAGTTCCTATCGAATGGGGCGTAGTCATCGGGATGTGTATAGTTTTCTTCTATGCTGTTTTAGGTGGAATGAAAGGCATCACTTACACGCAAGTCGCACAGTATTGTGTATTGATCTTCGCGTACATGGTACCTGCGATTTTCATTTCCATGCAATTGACTGGAAACCCTATCCCTCAGCTTGGCTTAGGCGGAACTGTCGCTGATGGCACACCACTTTTGGATAAATTGGATGGAGTGCTGACTGAGCTTGGCTTTGCTGCTTATACTTCCGGGAGGAAAAGTATCACGGACATGTTTATGATCACGTTGGCTTTGATGGTTGGAACAGCTGGATTGCCGCATGTGATTGTTCGTTTTTTCACCGTTCCACGGGTAAAAGACGCGAGGCTTTCGGCTGGATATGCTTTAGTATTTATTGCTATTCTTTATACCACAGCTCCAGCGATTGCTGCTTTTGGAATGTATAATGCTATAGAAACTACTTCAGAGAAGAATATTTCTGAGCTTCCAGAGTGGATTGCCACTTGGCAAAAAACAGATCTGATCAAAGTAGATGATAAGAATGTAGATGGGAAAGTCCAATATGTGGCAGATCCGGATGCAAACGAGCTGACGATTGATAGAGATATTATGGTATTGGCAAGCCCGGAAATAGCCAAGCTTCCAAACTGGGTAGTCGGATTGGTAGCCGCCGGAGCGATGGCTGCTGCACTTTCTACCGCTGCTGGTTTATTATTGGTGATCTCTACTTCGGTTTCAAGAGATTTATTTAAGACGTTCAGACCAGATATTTCGGATAAAAAGGAATTAAGGATTGCCCGTTTTGCAGCTGCCGGTGCTGTTCTTCTTGCCGGTTATTTCGGAGTAAATCCCCCTGGCTTTGTCGCCCAAGTTGTAGCTTTTGCCTTTGGCTTAGCAGCTGCATCGTTCTTTCCTGTCATTATTATGGGTATTTTCTCTACGAGAATAAATAAAGAAGGCGCTATCGCTGGAATGATCACCGGCCTAGTATTTACAATTGGCTATATCGTTTATTTTAAATTTATCAGTCCTGAATTGAGTACTGCAGAGAACTGGTGGTTTGGAATTTCTCCGGAAGGCATTGGGTCTTTAGGAATGATACTTAATTTTCTAGTATGTGGGATTATTTCCCATCTCACGCCTCCTCCTCCCCAGGAAGTACAGGACATGGTGGAGGAAATTAGGATTCCACGTGGTGCTGGTAAAGCGCAGGATCATTAAATTAGGGCAGATTTAACCCGAAATTGAAAACAATAAACCAAGATTATCATGAGTGACAGAATTTATACCCTCAGCGGGTACCTCTACGAATACCAAAAAAGTGTAACCCAGCCTGAGGAGTTTTGGGCTAGAATTGCAGATTCATTTCACTGGAGAAAACGATGGTCAAAGGTATTGAAATGGAATTTTGACGAGCCAAATGTGCAGTGGTTCATCGGAGGTAAACTTAATATTACAGAGAATATTTTTGAGCGTCACCTTTTTACTATTGGTGACCGACCAGCAATTATCTGGGAAGCTAATGACCCCAATGAAGCTGGCAGAACGCTAACTTATAAAGAGCTTTTTTACGAAGTAAATCGCTTCGCAAATGCACTAAAAAGTAGAGGAATCGGCAAAGGAGATAAAGTAATTATCTATATGCCAATGGTGCCTGAAGCAGCTATTGCTATGCTTGCTTGTGCCAGAATAGGCGCTATTCATTCTGTTGTTTTTGCTGGTTTTTCCAGTTCAGCTCTAGCAGATAGAGTAAATGATTGTGAGGCAAAAGCGATATTGACTTCTGATGGGAATTTCCGTGGCAGCAAGAAAATAGCCGTGAAAGCAGTTGTGGATGAGGCTTTGGAAAAAAGCTCAGTGGAAACAGTTATTGTCTATGAGCGCACCAAGCAAGAGGTGACGATGAAAGAAGGTCGTGATTTCTGGTGGCATGAGGTAATTGCATCCGAGTCGGAACAATGTCCAGCGGAAGAAATGGACAGTGAAGACATGCTTTTCATTCTCTACACTTCTGGGTCTACAGGTAAGCCTAAAGGCGTGGTTCATACAACAGGCGGATACATGGTGTATTCCCAGTATTCTTTTGACAATGTATTCCAATATTCCGAAGGTGATGTCTATTGGTGTACCGCCGATGTGGGCTGGATTACAGGACACTCGTATATAGTTTACGGGCCACTTTTAGCTGGCGCAACGACATTGATGTTTGAAGGGGTTCCTACTTTTCCAGATGCAGGTCGATTCTGGGCTGTTGTGGAGAAACATAAAGTAAATGTCTTCTATACTGCTCCTACGGCAATCAGAGCACTTCAAGCCTATGGCACAGAACCAATTCAAAAATACGATTTAAGCTCCTTGAAAGTCTTGGGTTCTGTTGGTGAGCCGATCAATGAAGAAGCTTGGCACTGGTATCATACGCATATAGGTAAGAATAAATGTCCTATAGTCGATACCTGGTGGCAAACAGAGACAGGTGGAATTATGGTTTCTCCAATTGCTGGAATTACGCCCACGAAACCCGCTTATGCCACGCTTCCACTTCCAGGAGTTCAGCTTTGTATCGTAGATCCAGAAGGAAATGAGCTAACTGGAAATTCTGTGGAGGGAAATCTCTGCATCAAGTTCCCTTGGCCGTCCATGATACGAACCACTTATGGTGATCATGAGCGTTGCAAGCAAACCTATTTCTCTACTTACAAGGGAATGTACTTTACAGGTGATGGCGTGAAACGTGATCACGATGGATATTATAGAATTCTTGGTCGAGTAGATGATGTGATCAATGTGTCAGGCCATAGAATGGGGACAGCCGAAGTGGAAAATGCAATTAATGAGCATCCAAAGGTGATAGAATCCGCAGTGGTTGGTTATCCACATGAGGTCAAAGGTCAAGGCATTTATGCTTATGTGATTGCTGATTTGACTAATCGTACGGAGGATAATCTAATCAATGAAATTAAAGAGATGGTTTCGAAGATCATTGGCCCAATTGCCAAACCGGATAAAATACAACTGGTACCTGGTCTTCCTAAGACTCGCTCTGGAAAAATTATGCGAAGAATACTTCGAAAAGTGGCAGAAGGCTCACTTGATAACATGGGCGATACCAGCACGCTGCTTGATCCGGATGTAGTGACCAAGATTATTGAAGGGAAAAAATAAGCAATTACTAAAAGAGCCAAGAGTTATAATTCTTGGCTCTTATTATTTTAAGATGGATACTAATCTTTAGGGGCAGAATCTTCATCCTCCTCATCCAATTGAATGGAAGAAACAATTGAATCAGGGGAATCCATTTCCTGCTTGTAAAAATTGTGAACGCCAACCATAAAAGCTACGATCAAAGACCACATGATGCGCCTGATGTAACGAATGATGGGATGGTATTTTTTCATAAATTAAAATCTACAATAAATATTCCCAAGCGTTTATTTGTCAATATGTCAGAATCTTAAAACTGACTAGATGTAGTGGTTAATGTAAGTTTTGTTTTTGTCAGATAATTAAAATACGATAAAAAATCACTTCACTACTGAATAGCTTCCATATAGAATATTTGACACTAAATAAATTTTCATTTTTTGCGATTTTCGCAAATCACAGAACTCTTAACTGGCTTATATACAATGTATTAAAAGTAAATTTGAGTAGAATTTTTCTATTCATTTATAACTTTTAATTCTATGGCAAAACTAACAATTGATCCAAAAGTTGCCCTTAAACAGGAGCTAAATGTGGAGCTGCTTAAACAGCTTCAGGTCTTGCAAGTTCACCCCATTACCCAAAAATATTGGGCCTTGGGTGGAGCTAGTGGTTGGCTGGGTACTAATACGACAACGATTCTTACATGCCCGGACGAAGTTGGAAAGTATCAGCACTATGTAAACGGTTCGATTTACTATCACCCTTCGATAGGAGCTCACGAAGTTCATGGGCTTATCAGAGCCAGATGGTCATCCATGGGCTGGGAAAGGAGCTTGCTTGGCTATCCTCTCACTGATGAATCAGCATGTCCTGACGGAATAGGCAGATACAATCATTTTCAGGGTGGCAGTATCTACTGGAGTCCATCTTCAGGAGCGTGGGAAGTACATGGAGCGATTAGAGGTAAGTATTCTAGTTTAGGATGGGAAAGAAGCTTTCTCCGATATCCACTAACCAATGAGAATACTTGTCCTGATGGAGTTGGTAGGTATAATCACTTCCAAGGAGGAAGTATTTACTGGTCTCCAAGTACTGGAGCGCATGAAGTCCACGGAGCGATAAGATCGCATTGGGCTTCCTTAGGATGGGAAAGAAGTAATTTAGGCTATCCTACTTCAGATGAATTAGTAGTATTTGGAGGTGCGGCAAGAATTTCCCACTTCCAGCATGGCAGTATTTATTGGTCACCCACTGCAGGAGTAAGGGTTTTGAAAGAGCGTGTCCGAGTACACGTTAAGATTTTAGAAACACCAACCTCTTTTACTATTAACGAGCAATTAGCGGCTATGCAAGAAGTATATGCTGTGGCTGGTGTAAGAGTTGACTGTGCTTCTACCGAAAATCTTAATCTACCTGCATTGAAGGATGTGGATGTAGGAGGATGTATCATGGGCTCTGTCACTTCAGAACAAGTCAGCCTTTTTAGTAATAGGAATTTTGTAGGTACAAATGATATCGTGGTCTACTATGTAAGAAGCACTGTTCCTGGCTACAATGGCTGTGCAGCACATCCCTCCGGTAGGCCAGGTTGTGTAGTGGTTCGATCAGCGAGTCGATGGACCTTAGGTCATGAATTTGGTCACGTCTTGGGGATTCACCACGTGAGCGATAATAACCGTCTCATGACTGGTCTTGGTACTTTCAACATCACAAATCCTCCACCGGATCTTATTTCAAGTGAAATTACCAAAATGCGTAATTCTAGTCTTACTACTCCACTTTAAACTGAAAAAATCATGGCAAAATCAAACACAAATACAGCAGGGCAAGATTTTGATGCGCAAGAACTCCTTGCTTTTCTCAGACAAGATGAACTGGATTATCCCGCAGGGGCGAAAAAATTTGGTAAAGAAGCTCTACCCTTTCTTTCAGAATTGGTTCAAGGTAGTGATGAAAATCTATCCATTAAAGCGGCTTACTTGGTCGGGTATATAGATGATGAAGCAGGAAATGACATATTGCAAATGGCTGCGGAAAAAGGCAGTGCTCCTGTAAGAATTGCAGCTGCTTTTGGTGCACAGAAAAGAGGTGCAAAAGCTGCCGAAGCCATACTCAGCAAATCATTGGATGATTCTGATCCTTCTGTGGTAAAATTCGCTCTAAGAGCAGCTACCGCAATGAAGATGGAAAAAACCTTCAAAACAAAGATTGATAAGATTTCAAAATCTTTTCATCAGGACGAAATTAAACTCGATGCGCTGAACATGATGAAAAAGATGAAGTAATTCTTTAGAGAACGAAAGCCGTCTCAAAGACGGCTTTTTTATTTCCACTGTACATCCACGTGACCCGTTGCTTTCATATGTATTACTAATTCTTTTGACATAGGATAGAATCCTGAGGGTTCGACGATAAGATCAGCAATCTTCAGATTCATAATGGGTGTGCTTAATCCTAATCGCTCTGAGATACTTCCCAAACTTTCCTTGAGTAATTCCCCAATCGGGAAAACCGCTTTACTCTCTATCCTTCGGATAATTTTGCCTTTTTTCAGACCCACACCAGCTTGGGCTCCAAAGCTTCCACTTTCCATTTTGAAATTGACATACTTAAAAATCAAACTTTCCGAAGTAACATCGTATTCTGGTTTTCCTACCACGAATAAGGTTCCACTTAACGTCTTACCATTAGTCTGCTCGGCAGAGAAATCCATGTTAATGGCTAACAAGTCCCCAAATGCCTGTGTCTTGATATTCGAAGGGATCATTGTGGTCTTTTTGTCTATCCGAAATGACTTTCCTTCTAGATTCTGTTTTAAAAGATCGTCAAGTTTTGAATAGCTCACAGACAAAGGCATTACTATTTCCAACTCATTTTTGGAGTTGTCATTTTTGCTCAGCCCGGGAAGAGGAAATGCACGAGAAGGTGCTGCATCAGCTGGATGGGTATTTACTTTACCTTGCATTCCTAGCCAGATATTGTAATTCTGCTCTTCATCGAAAAACTCGTTCAGCCTGATGTTTTGAGGTTGGATAGAAAATGCTTCTTGTCCACCAATCCAATCAATTGAAAATGGCTTGCCCACCTGTGCCCAA
The DNA here is from genome assembly GCF_963974835.1 of uncultured Algoriphagus sp. Lineage (GTDB taxonomy): Bacteria > Bacteroidota > Bacteroidia > Cytophagales > Cyclobacteriaceae > Algoriphagus. The sequence continues at coordinate 741,467 of NZ_CAXBET010000001.1, forward strand.
GCAAGATCTACCAAGGTTTTCAAGCTAGCAACTTCCTTCCCTCCTGTCAGATTTTCATTTCCCCACTTTCGTATTTCTTTACTTAGTAGTCCACTGAGGTCGACTTGCATTCCCAGTACATCCACGCCAAGATTTCCTCCTAAATCAACGAGCTCGAAGCTCTCAGCACCTATACTCCAGTCTGGATTAATCACAGGATCGATCACAAAAACTGGAGAAAAATCCTCATCTAAGGGTAGTTTTGACTGAAATAAGTTTCCCAGACCTTTTGGCTTGAGTCCTACTTCCCCGATAACATTAATGGGAACTGTTAATTGGATACGCTGATTGTCAAGTGCCATCCAGGTGATTTGTCCATTTCTTTTCAGCATCAAATCTCCTGTGATACCACTTCCCATATTTAATCCTTTTTCTTTTAGCAAAACACTGGGAATCTGACTATTAAGAAGCTTACTAAGGGTCTGCTTAGGGATTTCCAATGGCACATTAATTTCCGTAATAGCTAATTGAGGAGCAGAAGATGGGCCAGGATCTATAGCAGGATTTATACTTTTGCAGGCGGAAAAAAATACAGTGGGTATAATAATTGACAAAAGTATTTTAGGCAATCTAGGAATGAACTGTATTTTCATAAATAAAGTTGGTTTTCTTAATGAACTGCAATTCTTCTACAACTATTGCCCCAAAAATACAGAATCAAGCATATGAATTGGAATAAACTGACAGATGCGGAACAAATACAGGAAATCAAATCTCTAAGCGAGGAGAAGCCTGTGATGATTTTTAAACATAGCACCAGATGCTCCATTAGCAGTATGTCTCTGGATAGGTTACTTCGAAAGTGGAAACAAGGTGATGAAGAAAAGGTGATTCCCTATTATTTGGATTTGATAGCAAGTCGACATATCTCTGATTTAGTGGCGAAAGAATTTAGAGTTCCCCATGAATCTCCTCAGGTTTTGTTGATTAAAAATGGAGGAGCCATTTATGACACCAGTCATTTCAGCATTTCCTATGCAGACTTGATGGAAAAGATCTAGCCCTTCGAAATTTTAAATGGTTTTTGAACCATTTATCCAAGCACACTTCCATTCTTATTTTTGTTTCGATGCAGAATAAACCATAGACCTTGCCTATTGGTCAAAGTAGTAGAAATTTGCATCGACATGAAGAAAAACTACTCTTTTATTATCCTGATTTTTAGCCTATTACTTGGCACTTCAGCTTTTGGCCAAAGACCTTCTGGGCAAGATCGACCAGTTAGGAAATTTACAGGAACTGTGATGGACGGTGGCACCAAAACCCCGATGGCCGGGGCTAATGTTTTGATAAAAACAGTTACAGATTCGCTTTTGGCAGGTACTGTAACAGATGCTAAAGGCAATTTTGAGATTGCTAGGCCAACTATACCTTCTGTTAAAATCGAGATAAAGTTCATAGGTTATGAAACGATATCAAAAACTCATACTGGGAGGGAACCTGTGGAACTGGGCGTGTTTACCTTGGTTGAAGATGCTCAGGTGCTTGGCGAGGTGGTGATCGAAGGTCAGAATCCACTAGGTGAAATGAGAGGAGATACCACTTCATTCAATGCAAATGCATTTAAAACTAAGGAAAACGGAATGGCAGAGGATCTCATTGGCAAGCTGCCAGGTGTAACTATTCAAAACGGCCAAGTACAAGCTCAGGGAGAAAATGTTCAAAAAATTCTCGTAGATGGTCGTGAATTTTTCGGTTCTGATCCAAACATCGCCTTGAGAAATCTTCCTGCAGATGCGATTGATAGAGTAGAGGTACTAGATCAAAAGTCCGATCAAAGCCGATTGACAGGTTTTGATGATGGAACGTATACGAAAACAATTAATATCATTTTAAGAGAAGATAGAAAGAATGGCCAGTTTGGTAGAGCATATGCCGGCTATGGGACAGATGATAAATACAATGCGGGAGGAAGTATGAATCTCTTCAGCGGAGATAGACGAATTTCCATATTAGGACTTTTCAATAACATAAATCAACAGAATTTCTCAAGCGATGATCTTGCTGGAGTTAATGCGAATTCCTCAGGTGGAGGAAGAAGAAGAGGCCCGGGAGGATTTGGCGGCGGTAATAACAATTTCTATGGAGGAAATGATATTGGTTCCATAACTACAAATGCGATGGGCCTAAACTATAGTGACAAATGGGGGTCTAAGGTAAATTTCACTGGCAGCTACTTTTTCAATAATACCCAGAATACTTTACGCCAAATCACTAACCGCCAAACGGTGATAAACGAAACTACAACTCAGAATTATCAAGAGAATTTGATTAATTCCGTTGAGAACTTTAACCACAGAGCTAATGCCCGTATAGAGGCAGATCTCAATGACAAAAATTCCTTGATCATAACACCTGACATTTCATTTCGAACCAGCAATAATTTTAGCGATCGTGATGCTTTGACTTTGGCAAATGATACGGATTCTCTTTCCTCTTTGCGATCTATTACGAATGCAGAGACCAACTCTTTTAGTATAGGAAACAACTTGACTTACCGCTATAAGTTTGATAAAAAAGGGAGAACACTTTCCACAGATATTAATACCTCTTGGAGTAACAATGATCAAGATTCTGAGCTTTCTGGCGCTAGTAAGGATTATAACAGAAACCAACTGGATACTACACTACAGCAAACTGATTTAATTTCCAAAGGCTTTAACTATCGTATAAATGCTACGCTGACTGAACCATTAGGTGAAAAATCAATAGCAACTATCGGTTACCAAGTTGGTAATAATAAAACTGATTCGGATCAAAAGACCAGAGTGCTCAATGATGAAAACATTGCCGTTCTGGATACAGCGTTAAGTAATGAATTCAACAATAAATTCATTACCCAGAGATTGAGAACCGGCTATGCCTACAACAGTCAAGGATGGAATGTGAGTGCCAACTTAGATTACCAATACGCCAAATTGGATAATGAGGCATTCTTCCCCACAGAAGGGGTTTTTGTAAGGGATTTCAATAATATCCTGCCAAGTGCCAGTGTGAGCTATAGAAACAGAGAGTCTGGACTTAATTTCCGGCTAAGGTATAGAACAAATACAGATGAGCCTTCTGTAAGCCAATTGCAGAATGTGGTTAACAATCAAAATCCTTTGAGCCTCAGTGTGGGTAATCCTAATTTGGCACAAAGCTATCAAAATAGCTTATTTGCGAATATTGGTAAGTTTAACATGGAGAAAAACCGCACTTTCTTCATGTTTGCCAACATTTCTGCAACCAAGAATTACATTGGCAGCAGTACTTATATTGCTGCCCAGGATACGTTGATTAATGGTGAAATTTTACTTCGTCCGGGAGGTCAGATTTCTCAGCCGGTAAACTTGGATGGAAATTTTAATAGCAACATGTTTATGAATTATGGTGCTCCGATCAAAGGCATCAAAACAAATATCAACTTAAACACTCGCATTGGTTTCAATAGATCTCCAGGCCTAATTAATGGAGAGAAGAACATCAATGATAATATCAATCTGGGTCAGGGAATAACTTTCACTTCGAACATCAGCAAGGACTTTGATTTTACTATCAGTACTACAGGAACCTACACGATCGTGAATTCAAGTTTGCAAGAGAATCTTAACAATAATTATTACATCCAAGAATCAAATCTTCGCTTGTACTATTCACCAAATGGAGGAAAACTATTTATAGGCAATACAATCAACAACAGTTTGTATCGTGGGCTTTCAGAGGGATTTGACCAGTCGGTCTGGCTTTGGAATATGGAAGCGGGTTACAGATTTGCCAAAAACAATAAAGCTGAATTGAAGGTGGTGATCTTCGATCTTCTTAATCAGAATAATAGTATTTCTCGTACAATTTCAGATGTGTCTGTATCTGATGTTTATACCAATGTTTTGACAAGGTATGGTTTGCTTACCTTCACTTATATTATTGGAAATTTCAAACAACCTGAAAATGACGGAGGTCAAATGCCATGGAGAGGCGGACCTCCAAGAGGTGGAAGAACTTGGTAAGCCGTGAAATTCGGAGTTTGAACTAAGTTTTGCGAGATGACATTATCTTTTGACCGACTGAAAATTTTCAGGCGGTCTTTTTTATAAACAGAATTACTAAGTTTTAGTAAAACAACTATATTATTTGTTAATGAAGATTGTATACCAATTATCTGTTCTCATCTTTCTCTTTTCTTGTGCAGCTGAATCGGAAGAAGGAAACCAAGCCTGTTCCTAGGATAACTTTTTGTGTTTTCCCAATACAATATTCTTGCTAGTTAAAACTAGCAGATAAGTTATCAGAAGAGTAAAAGTTTAGTTGAAATGTTTTCCAACAACTTTCCGAAGCAACAGGTATAATCACATTTTTTTTATTACGAAATACATTTAAATTCGTGCGAAGGTTAAATCATCAGAGTTAGTTCTTTTTGGGCATTTGGTTGAAGAGATCAATCTGGCGGTGGCCAGAATTATGATTTTATATTAATTATTTAAAGCACACTCATGAAAAAATTATTTTTATTTGGACTTATCATTACAGTTTTTACGAGTTGTACATACTTTTCCCAAGAAGAAATTTTAAATCCAAAAGAAGAAAAAAGTGGATATGAAAAACCAATTGCTAATCTTATTCTAGACTATCCTGAAGTCGAAGGCCGGATGCAAGTCTATGCGCAGTTGAATGAGGAAAGATTAACTAATGCTTCCCCAATTACAGAATGTTCTGCTGTTACTAAAGTTCCTTCCGAATATCCTACCATACAGGAAGCAGTGGATCATGTCACCGCAGGTGGAACTGTCATAGTGAGCGCTGGAAGTTATTTTGAAGAGGTTTATATCAATAAGCCGGGGATTAAATTAAAGGCACTTGATGAAGTAGAATTGTATGGAGGTTTTATCCTAAATGAAGAAGCAGATGAAACGTCTGTACATAATTTTAAGATTATACTTCGCTACGACTTCAATGGAATTCTATCATACAAAGCGGATAAGCTTCATATCTGTGAAAATGAGATTGATGTTTACCCATTCATCCGGATTAATGCCATTGTCTTAGGGATGACAAATGAGTCCTATATTCACAAAAATAAGATTTATGGAGCTAACAATGGCATCAGCTTATTTTCTTACAATGGAGTCGTTAGTCATAAAAATACGCTAGAAGAGAATTCAATAAGTGAGTTCACTAACGTTGGAATTTTGCTAGGAGGAAATATGGATGAAAATTTATTGTTGAATAATTCAGTGGTCGATGCTGCCAGTTACAGGCTCCTGCCTTACGGTAATATTGTCCTTGTAAAAAATGAGACTTCTACTTCTGATGATACCTGTGACAATAATCTAATAAAAGGAAATGTGGCGAGCAGAGGAACGAACGGTTTAATAATCGATGATGACAATGCTGGTAATGAAATAATCGGTAACGAGTTTTCCGAGAATATCCAATACGGCATTTATGCTTCCACACTTAAACAGGGATCAGATCCAAATATTTTTAAAGAGAATAAAGCTCTCGGTAATACAGGATGTGATATTGTAGATGAATCAAGTAAAAACGTTTATAATAATAACACATTTGGTTGCACTACTGAGAAATAAGTAATTTGGTTACCTCCCGTTTTGTCAGTTGATATGATTTTTATGTTCATTCAGCATGCTAGTCATGGAAGATTGAACTAGTCGTAGGTGATAATCTTGGCAAATTCTTTTATCGCTTTTCTAACAAAAGAGGATATAAACTGAGTAAATATCAAAAGCCGATCCCAATAAGGGTCGGCTTTCCCATTAGGAAAAAAAGCATGATTAATAGAAAGAATGACCGTGGTCCCAGAGGTATCATTGACTATTGCCGAAAATTTTTTTAAGTAAATTAAATTCAGTCGGTTATCGTCGCTGTCTTAATTTTTACTCCTGCATCTTTTTACTAGATATGCTCCAGTGAACTGTAGTAAAGATTGAATTTCCTTTTCCTCCTGCGTCTGCCTAGACAATTTTACTCATGAACTTTTTGCCCAAACATGAAAAAGAAGCATAACCTATTCTTGCACAGGGTATAGAAAAATCAGCATGTGATAAACATAAACAGCAACTTTCTAAACCAAAATGAGCGACTACATTTTTTTTAATTCAAAATACATTTAAATTAGTGTGAAGAGCGAGTTGTTAAGCCAAGCATAACTTTAAAATAGCTAACGGCTCAACTAGCATTTGTTTAATTTTCTCAATTTCTATCATCATTAATTTATTAGCGTATTCTTATGAAAAATTTATTTTTATGTGGTCTCTTTTTACTTTTTGTAGCAGGTTGTACGGGTATCGTCCAAGACGAAAGCCTTCCGAACCAATATGAGTTGGAAAAACCAACTCCTGAATTTGAAGTGTTTGATCTTGAGAAGGAAATGAGGATTTATGAGCAACAGAATCGGGAAAGGTTAGCCAATGCCTCTCATTTGAAGAAAGGATGTGATTCAAATATTAAAGTGCCATCCGATTATCCAACTATTCAGGAAGCTGTGGATAATGTTTGTGTAGGAGGAAGTGTTATGGTTAGCTCTGGTACTTACTTTGAGAGAGTTTTTGTTGGCAAGCCTGGCATAAAAATAAAAGCAGTCGGAGCAGTTCAATTAATGGGAGGATTTATTTTGAATGACGAGGCAGATGAAACCACCATTCAAAATTTCGAAATTAACCTTTATAGCGATAGTCATGGAATTTTTTCCTACAACGCCGACAATCTCAGCATCAGTCAAAATGTAATTAATGATTATCCACTGGTAGGAAATTATGGGATTATTCTTTGCAATACAAGTGGATCCAGTATTCATAAGAATTCTATTGATGGAGCTAGTAATGGGATAGCATTAATGAATGATGGAACTCTTGGAGTAAGCCAAAATAATACTGTTTTAAATAATACTGTAAAAAGATATTTTGTTTCTGGAATTAGCTTAAGTGGTAATCTAAATGAAAATTCAATAAAAAATAATTCAGTATCCGTCCACGCTTTTTATAGAGTACGTCTGTATGGAGGTGGCATTGCTCTAAATGGCAACTGTGACTATAACGAAATTAAAAACAATGATATAAGTGATGGAACGATAGGTATTCTGATTACGGACTTTAATTCTGGAAATGAAATATCAGGTAATCTAATTTCTTATCAATATATGTATGGAATCAATTCTTTAGCCCTTGAGGAAGGCTCTGATCCTAATATTTTTAAAAACAACACAGTCCTTAATAGCAGCTCCTGTGATATAGTAGATGAATCAGGTAGAAATATTTATATCAATAATACTGCTGATTGTACTAGTGGTATATAAATAAAAAAAAGCCGACTCCATATTTGGAGTCGGCTTAGCAATTGGGTAACAAGCAACGATTACATTTTGGGAAGAACCACTGTATCTACCGAGTGGATGACACCATTTGATTGCCATACATCCGCGATTGTTACTTTGGATTCAGTTCCGTTTTCGTCTGTGATGTAAAGTTTTTTACCTTTCATCCAAGCAGTTAGTTTACCACCTTGAACAGTAGTAAGAACTGCTTTTCCATTCCCTTTTTCGATTGCTTCGGCGATCTCAGCGGAACCCATTTTTCCAGCAACTACATGGTAAGTCAAGACTGCCTGAAGTTGTGCTTTGTTTTCCGGCTTTAGAAGAGTATCTACAGTTCCTGCTGGAAGTTTTTCAAACGCTTTATTATCCGGAGCAAATACTGTGAATGGTCCAGCACCTTGTAAAGTCTCTACAAGATCTGCTGCTTGAACCGCAGCAACTAGCGTGGTGTGATCAGCAGAATTTATTGCATTTTCCACGATGTTTTTGGAAGGGTACATTTCAGCGCCACCTACTTTAACTGTTTTTTCCATTTGAGCAAAAGCCATGTTTGCAGAAAGAAAAATGAAGGCTGCCAAAGCCACTTTAAAGAAATTTTGAATTTTCATAATCAGGTTAGTTTGATGTTTTTTTTGTTTCTGTATTTGTGATGAGATACGAGCGGATTTGATTAGATGGATTTAGAGCGCATCAAAATAAATCCTTTTGAAAAAACAATGACAGCTTTACCTCTACGGCAATTGTGTATTCCCTTAGCTTTTATATCCAAAAAAGCTCAAAAGCATTAGCTTTGTGGCTTGATTAACAAGTAAGTGATGTACCAGGAGAAAATCGAATCTATAAAAGCCGCTATTTCAGCTGCTAATGCAACTAATCCAGAAGAACTGGAAGCCTACAGAATGGAATATATCTCCAAGAAATCTGTGGTAGGAGCACTTTTTGCCGATATGGGAAAAATCCCAAATGAGGAGAAAAAATCTTACGGCCAGTTAGTGAATGGTGTAAAGCAACTTGCTGAGGAGAGATTTCAGGAACTTATCGAAAAAGTCAATCAAGCAAATAAGAAGTCAAAATCAGCAGATATTGATCTTACTCTTCCTCCATCTAACCAAGCTCTTGGAGGAATTCATCCCCTGACCGCAACACGTCAAAGAATAATCGAGATTTTTGAACGGATCGGATTCAATCTTTCCGAAGGTCCGGAGATAGAGGATGATTGGCATAATTTCACTGCACTTAATTTTCCTGAAAATCATCCAGCCCGTGAGATGCAGGATACCTTTTTCATTGAGAAAAATCCTGATATCGCTCTGAGAACACATACGTCATCTGTGCAAGTACGTGTGATGGAAAATCAAAAGCCACCAATCCGTACGCTCTCTCCAGGAAGAGTTTATAGAAATGAAGCTATATCAGCTCGCGCACATTGCATATTCCATCAAGTGGAAGGACTGTATGTGGATGAAAATGTTGGTTTTGCAGATTTGAAAAACACCTTGTATCATTTCGCCAAAGAAATGTTTGGTAAGGAAACCAAAGTGCGGTTCAGACCTTCCTATTTCCCTTTTACAGAGCCAAGTGCGGAGATTGATATCACTTGTCTGATCTGTGGAGGCAAAGGCTGTAATGTCTGTAAAGGTAGTGGCTGGGTAGAGATCGGTGGCTCAGGCATGGTAGATCCTAATGTATTGGAAAACTGTGGGATTGATTCCAGGAAATACACTGGCTTTGCCTTCGGTATGGGTATTGAGCGAATCGCAATGTTGAAATATCAGATCAAAGATTTGCGTCTATTCACTGAGAATGATGTGAGATTTCTGAAACAGTTCAGGCCTCTTTTGTAGAGGAAGGATCAGTATCATTTCTTCTATCAATTATGTTGTGGAAGCCTGAAGTTTTAGGTTTGCTCTCTTCGCCTCGTAATTGTTCGGGAAGGGGATATTTATAAAATAGATTTTTATAATCTGAATTCTTACCTAAGTATAGTAGGTTCATAATTTTAACTCATCATTTGCTAGCTTGGTTACTCTGAATTGTGTCTGAACCCTAAGCATAAATCCAAGAGAATGATAGAGTTACACCAAAAGTAAATCAATATCCCGAATGGATTTACAATACGCATTAGAACTGGTTGGAACATTTGTATTTGCAATCTCAGGAGCGCTGGCGATCCGTGAGCGCGAGCATGACATGTTTGGGGCTGGATTTACTGGGTTTATTACAGCAATTGGTGGAGGTACGCTCCGCGATATCCTGCTGGATAGTTATCCTCTGGTTTGGATTGGAGATGTGTGGTTTCTTTATGCAATACTTTGCGGGATTATGGCGGCATTCATATTCCCAAATTTTCTAAGCAAGCTTAGAAAAACATTCTTTTTATTCGATACTGTTGGAATAGCCTTTTTCACAGTACTCGGGGTAGAAAAGGCATTAAATCTAGGCGTGAGGCCTGAGATTGCAGCAATCATGGGCATGTTCTCAGCTGTAATGGGAGGAGTGATCCGGGACACACTTACAAATGAAATTCCTATCCTTTTCCGCAAGGAAATTTACGCTTCAGCATGTCTTGCCGGTGCAATTTTTTATTTGATTTTAAACTACTTTGGAGTGTCGCGTGATATTAATTTACTGGCATCCATTGCGGTGATAATTGCGATTCGCCTTGTTTCGATGAAATATAAATTGAGTTTGCCAAGGTTGGATTAAGAATTTTCTCGCAAATTATTTCGATTTCATCCTTGGAAATAGTGGAGGGACATCTGATTGATATTTCTGATAAGCTTCGCCGTACTGGGCTACTAGATTTTTTTCCTCAAAATATATCCCAAAAGGCAAATAAATGAGCAGGCAAATCAAATGGACTGCAGAACTAAGCGTACCAGAAAAGAGAAAGTAACCTAAGAAAATTAGAATCAGTCCTAAGTAAAGTGGATGTCGGACTTTGGCATATAAGCCAGTAGTGGTTAATGTTTCGCCTTCTTTTGATAATGGATCGAAACCGAGAAAATTCTTTAATGAATAGCCTTTCATTGATTTCATGGAGATAATCGTTCCGAATCCTGCAAATAGGTAGCTCAGGTAGTTCGTTAAATCACTTTTTGGGATTAGTATAGTTTTGGGAATTGACAATGTCTGGAAAAGAATACCTACTAAGAGTATCAAGGAAATAATGGTATAAGCTAAGCGGTACCATTTGTAAGCATTTGGCCATTTTCGCGTCAGGATTTTTTTTAACTTGGAAGCAGCCAGTACAGAATGAAGTGAGTAAAATATTGACCAACCCAGTACTAAAATCACATAATTCATCGAGGAATATTAAGTTTCAGAGCAACTATAATTTTATGAAAATCGGAATAATCCGTGAAGGAAAAAACCCTCCAGACAAACGAGTTCCTTTTACTCCTGATCAACTAAAGGCACTTCAGGAAGAATACAAAGGAAAGCTTTCTTTTCAGGTGCAATCCAGTTCCTCACGAGCCTTTTCCGATCAGGAATTTATAGATGCTGGAATTCAGGTATTTGAGGATATTTCTGATAGTGACGTGCTTTTTGGAGTGAAAGAAGTACCAGTAGAGGAGTTGATTGAGGGCAAAACATATTTTTTCTTTTCCCACACCATCAAGAAGCAAAAGAATAATAGAAAATTGCTTCAAGCAGTTTTACATAAGAATATCCGGCTAATAGACTACGAGACGTTGAAAGATAGTGACGGAAATCGAGTAGTAGCTTTTGGAAGATGGGCTGGTATCATAGGAGCTTACAATGCATTTTGGACGTATGGAAAGAAGACAGGTCTGTTTGATCTAAAGCGTGCAAATGACTGTGTCAATCTGATGGACCTGCATCATGAACTTTCCAAAGTGCAGTTACCTCCAGTGAAAATTGTTTTGACGGGATCGGGTCGTGTAGGAAATGGAGCTTTGGAAATTTTAAAATCATTAAATATCCGTGAGGTTTCCATACATGATTTTCTGCATCTATACTTTGAAGAGGCTGTATTTGTTAAACTGGGTTCTGCAGATTACTATCGGAGGAAATCTGACGGTGCCTTTGATAAGGAAGAGTTCTATGCTTTTCCGGAGCGCTATGAAAGCCATTTTCAAAAGTTTGCCGAAGCTGGAGAAATGCTGATTGTCGGAGGTTACTGGGATGCTGATGCACCACGACTATTTGAAATGAAAGATATTGCCAGTGAGGATTTTCAGCTTTCAGTGATTGCCGATATAAGTTGTGATGTAGGAGGTGCTATTCCTACTACTGTTTCCTCCTCCACGATCAGGGAACCAGTTTATGATATTGATCGTCAGACTGGAAAAAAGTTACCGGCCTTTGGAAGTCAGACGAGTATTTCTGTCATGGCCATTGATAATTTACCTTGTGAACTTCCTAGGGAAGCAAGTCATGAATTCGGTTTGCAATTGACTAAATGGGTAATTCCGGCACTTATGGAAGAAAACGCAGGAATTCTTGAAAGGGCTACCATTGCTAGAGATGGAGATTTGACTATTGAGTTTATTTACCTCACAGATTTTGTATCAGAACATGAATAACCTAAATCGGTTTTTAGAGTCTACTTTATTAAGGCCAACTATGACTGGTTTAGAGGTGGATCTGTTGGTAAGAGAGGCTATTGAGGAGCAATTTGTTGGTGTATGCGTTCCTCCATTTTGGCTGAAAAAAGTGGGAAGAGAATTAATAGAGAAGAACATTCAATTAGTAACAGTCATTGGTTTTCCTTTTGGATATACTGGCACCGCTACAAAGGTATTTGAAACTAGAGAAGCAATCCGAAACGGCGCAGATGAACTGGATTTGGTGTGGTCGCAGACTGCATTTCATTCTGGAATGAATTGGCCCAAAATAGAAATTGCTCAGATCGCAAAGATATGTCACGAGGAAGAACGATTACTTAAAGTCATCATCGAGACGGCAAATTTGAGTGAACCGCAGATTGTAGAAGCATGCTTGATCTGCCAGGATGCAGGGGCTGATTTTGTGAAAACATCCACAGGATATGCTTCCTCCGGAGCCAATGTAAAAGATATTAAGTTGATGCGGGAGAATTTGTCATCTTCAGTAGGCATCAAAGCCAGTGGAGGGATCAAGACATTGGATGTTGCTCAGGAGCTGATAAAAGCCGGTGCAGATAGGATTGGAACCAGTTCTGCAAAAACATTAATGGAAGCCTGGAGAAAATCTCAATCGTTGCTAAAATAAATCAGCAAGAAGGGAATGATAAAAAAAGTGAGCAGCACATAGGCGAATCCCAGAAATCTACTTTTTACTGATTTTTCACCCATATACACAGAAAGCCTCACAGGAATTTCTCTTATCGTCGGAAAAGGTAGAAAAATCATCGCACCAATCAGGTTAAATAGAAAGTGGACTATCGCTAGTGCTATCGCTGCTTCGGTCTTATAGATAGCAGCAATCGCAGCGGTAATGGTGGTCCCTATATTTGCTCCTATAATAAATGGAAAAGCCTTTTTAAGAGATACTTTCTTATTTGCCACCAGCGGCACGATAAGAGAGGTGGTCACAGTACTTGATTGTACGGCAGCAGTAAAAAAGGTGCCGTATACACAAGCCATGAACGGATTTTTAAAGATCAGATTATTGATGTTCTGGAAATTGTCAAGAACAAATGCTTTATATACTGAAGAGGAAAGCAGCTTAATGGCAGCAAAAACCAGGAAGACTGAGAGAATCATGGTCAGGAAGGGAATACCAATAGTGGAAGATATCCATTCCGTTATAGGCCTGGTGAATACCTTATTGTAAACCACAGGCCCAGAGTAGGATTCATCGGAAATGAAAAGGCTCGCTATGGATATGGAAAGCTTTGATAAAAAACCAAAATACACTTCCAATGGTAACAATATGATAACAGTAAAGATGTTGAAAAGATCGTGTAGAATTCCAGCAGACAGGGCTCGTTTGAATTCTTTTCGATTCATGATATAAGAAAATGACACTAAAGTAGAAGTAAGTGTGGTTCCTATGTTTGCTCCCATTACCATTGGAACTGCCTGCTCCAGGCTAAGGTGGCCTGAAGCGACTACAGCGACTACACTTGCCGTGACTGTAGAACTGCTCTGAATAAGGGCTGTCATAAGAAGCCCAATAAAAAGGCTGACGAATGGATTTCGGGTGGCGAAAAGTATGTTTTCTGCCACTTCGTTGTTTAAATGGCTCATCGCCACAGTAAGCAAGTCAATCGCAAAAATGAATAACAGAAGTGCCAAAAGCATCTTCAGATAGCTTATCGTCTTATTTATTTTGCCTTTTTCCAGCTCTAAGCTTTCCATCTCTCAGATTCAGAATTTTACCCTGTTTATTATTGCGTTTTTACCTCAGGATTGCCTGCTTATCAAAGCATTCTTTATTTATCCGAGAATCCAAATTTTTGATAAAATATTGGGCAAAAGTTGAAATTTTTTTGCGAAAAACAAGGTAAAACTATCTTTTAAACCTTGAAATGTGTTTACTTAACAATTTCATAACATGCATACATGGAGATCTTCTTTAATTTTGCGTGACCGAACAAAAGCCGAACCATGGCCAACAAAAAATTAGATCAAAACATTAACCAGGATAAGCTTTCCAAAAGTGCTTATTCGCTCTTTGATTTCACCAAAAAAGAGAAATCGTTTTTAATTGTCATCTGCGTCCTTATTTCTATTGCCGGCTTACTGACTCCTTATACCTATGCTGCAATGTGGTTTGGTTTTGCTTTGGCAGCCTATTCTGCAATCGCAAATGATAGTATACAAACCATAGGTACGTTCATAGCCTCCAACCATAACCGGAAATGGTATTGGCTATGGTTATTTATGGGGTTGATATTTGTTATCACTGTGACCTACAGCTGGATTACTTTTGATGGGGATGTGAGTTATCAGAGATTGAGCGTGCCGGGTCTTGACAAAGCTCCTACTAGCTTTGTGTTTCTTCAGCTTGCTGCGCCAATTGTTCTCCTTATAATGACTAGGCTGAGAATGCCAGTTTCCACGACGTTTCTTTTATTAAACGTATTCACCTATAAGGCAGGTACCATCGTGGATGTGATGTTTAAAAGTTTTATAGGATACCTTTTGGCATTTACCATAGCTATTGTCGTTTGGTTTGTACTTGAGCGATTTGTCAAAAACTATCTTAAAGGTAAGCCAGCTCCTTATTGGATTTTCCTTCAATGGATCACTTCAGGTACTTTATGGGCGGTGTGGATCATGCAGGATGCTGCAAATATTGCAGTTTTTCTTCCTCGCCAATTGGGCCCGATGGAATTTGCAGTCTATACCGGGTTTGTATTTATTGGTTTGGGTTTTCTTTTCTATATGAAAGGAGACAAAATCCAAGGCATTGTAAATGAGAAAACAAACGTCACTGATGTACGTGCAGCCACTATTGTGGATTTTGTGTACGCTATTATCTTATTCTACTTCAAACTTTACAGTAACGTACCTATGAGTACCACTTGGGTATTTATCGGGTTGCTTGGCGGTAGAGAGCTTGCAATCGCTCTAGGAAAGCACGCTAAGGCAGAGAAGCGAAATGCCTGGCTTTTTAGAGCTTACAGACTTGCCAGAAATGATGTGTACAAAGCATTTATCGGATTGGTAGTATCATTGATTCTTGCATTCATTATCAATGATGGTGTGAGAAACGAGATTCTGGACTTTTTCTAGGTCATTTTGGAAATCGAACTGTACAGCCACGAGTACTTCATGAACGAAGCCTTGAAGCAGGCAAAGATTGCCTTTGAAGAAGGTGAAATACCTGTGGGTGCTGTGATTGTTTCGAAAAATAGAATCATTGCAAAAGCTTACAATCAAACGGAAAAGCTCAATGACGTAACTGCCCATGCAGAAATGTTAGCTATCACTTCCGCCGCAAACTATATGGGAGCGAAGTATTTGATTGATTGCAGGCTGTATGTAACTCTTGAGCCTTGTGTAATGTGTGGAGGAGCCCTCTCCTGGTCGCAAATCAGTGAGATTCATTACGGAGCTCCAGATCCGAGAAGAGGGTACTTGCAGAGCAATCCGGGGATTTTGCACCCGAAAACCAAAGTCTTTTCCGGTAGTCTGGCTGTAAAATCAGAACAGCTTCTCCTTGAATTTTTTAAAAAATTAAGAAAATAGAAGGAAATTATAACCTAGAGAACCTTTTTCAGCCCGCCTTGGTTGCTAAGGCAGATTATTTGCACAATTTTAAATCTATCTTTTAACCTTAAAAACTAATAACAATGGCTTTCGAACTTCCTTCTTTACCATATGCCACTACGGCTTTGGAACCAAGCATTGACGCAAAAACTATGGAAATACACCATGGCAAGCACCACAATGGATATGTAACTAACCTTAACAACGCAATTGCCGGAACTGATCTAGAGAGCAAGTCTTTAGACGAACTTCTTTTGGTAGCTGGATCAAATACAGCGGTTAGAAACAATGGCGGTGGACATTACAATCACAGCCTTTTCTGGAAGATTATGTCTCCGACAGGTGGTGGAGCTCCAACTGGCGATCTAGCTAATGCAATCAATGCCAAGTTTGGCAATTTTGAAGCTTTCAAAGAAGTATTCAATAAAGCAGCTGCCACAAGATTCGGTTCAGGCTGGGCCTGGTTGATTCTTACTGCTTCTGGCTCTCTTGAAGTTGTTTCCACTGCAAATCAGGATAATCCGTTAATGGACGTAGCTGAAATCAAGGGAACACCTATCATTGGACTCGATGTGTGGGAGCATGCATATTACCTGAATTATCAGAATTTGCGTCCTAGTTACATTGAAGCATTTTGGAATGTAATCAATTGGGATCAAGCAAATGAAAACTATGCAGAGGCATTAAAAAAATAGGCTTCGCCTGACTATTAATAAGATCCTCGGACTTCTGTCCGGGGATTTTTTTATGTTCAAAGCTGAGATATAACTGTACGATTATGATACAGTCATTTTTTTGACGAGCTGGAAAAGTTGCTTTTATGGCTTATTATCGCTGTTTCCAAGCCTTGGCATTTCTTTTTCAATAGGTGGCATACAACGCACACAAAGTACTATTGAAATGAAAACTACCAACTTACTATTTTTGACACTTTTCTGTTACCTCTTCGGATTAAGTAACCTTGCCGCCAAAGACCTTAGCCAGATTTCCGGAAAAATCATCGACCAAAATGAGCAATCAGTCCCTTATGCTAATGTGGCATTAATCGATGCTTCCAGTGGAAATCTTGTAGACGGAGCGGTATCCGATGAAAATGGAGTTTTTCTAATAGAATCTACCAAAACTGCCAAAGTAAAATTGGTAATTACTTCTATTGGTTTCACCGCCTTCGAATCTGAGGTTTTTGAGCTAGCTCCAGGATTGATAAAAGATTTTGGGACAGTGACTGTTCAGGACGAAATGACTGGACTAGATCAGGTGACCGTACAATCCACCCGACCTGAAATCATCATCGAGCCTGATAAAACTACCATTAATGTAGAGGGAACTGTAATGGCGGAAGGATCAAATGCTTTGGACGTGATCGGAAGATCTCCTGGAATATATGTGGATCAGGATGGAATAATTAATCTTAATGGCCGCACCGGAGCTACAGTAATGATCAACGATCGATTGACTTACATGAGTGCTACAGATTTAGCAAACTTCCTACGTTCAATGCCTGCGGACAATATTAAGAGTATTGAGGTGATCAATAATCCATCGGCGAGATTTGATGCCGAGGGTTCTGCAGGTGTGATTAATATCAAGCTAAAGAAAAACACAGTAGATGGGATGTTTGGAAATATTCAGGCTGGCGCCTTATATAATGGACAGTGGTTGCCAAATACTGGAGTTGCACTGAATGTGAAGAAAGGTAAGTGGAGCACAAATGCGAATCTGAATTATAATCACTATGGAAATTTCAATGATTTGGAAATCAACAGAAATTTCAGTTTGCCGGAAGGCGTTTCAAATTTCAGCCAGGATTCAAGGATTACTACGAGAAACAAAAACCTTTTTTTCAATGGGGCTGCAAATTATGAGATTAACGAAAATCAGAATATTGGATTAAATATTCAGGCATCTGACTCACGTGATAAAAATGATAATAACTCATTGACAGATATTATTACTCCGGGAGTGGCGGAGGTAAGTTATTTGGATTCTCAGAATGATGCTGAAGGTACAGGAAGTAGAATATTTGCCAACCTTCATTACGACGCTAAATTGGATACTTTAGGAACCAAGATTAGTTCAGATGTTGACTTTACCCGGATGAATTCGGACAGTGAATCCCTGCTCACTAATAGGCAATGGACCGGAGAGGATATTTCTCAGATCATGAACAGTAAGATTCTGACATTAAATGATATGTACTATAATATATTCACGGCAAAGGTTGATTTTGTGAAGCCGGTTGGCAAAGGAAATACTATTGAGACTGGTGTGAAGGGCAGTTGGGTGAAATCTGACAACAACCTAAACTTGAGTAAATCCCAAGAAGACGGACCATTCGTCCCAGATCCAAGCAGCAACAGTTTTATTTATAATGAGAATGTGCTCGCTGCATATGCTTCTTACAAGGGAAAGTTCTCAGAGAAATTGACATATCAAGTAGGACTGAGAGGAGAGCATTCAGATATCACGGGTAACTCTGTAACACTAAATCAGATAAATAATCAGAAGTACTTCAATTTATTCCCAAGTGCTTTCCTACAGCATAAACTAAGTGATAACTACCAGATCGTCTACAACGTCAATCGTAGAATTACTAGACCTAATTATCGATTATTGAATCCTTTTGTATACTACATAGATCCATTGACGACAGAAACTGGTAATCCAAATCTGACTCCTCAGTATTCTAATAATTTTGAGATGAATCATGTGCTGAAAGGAGTTTATCAGTTCACCTTGGGCTATAGTGAAACTGAAGACGCATTTATGCAAGTTTTCGTACAGAATGAAGATGATCGCACCACGACCACTTACACAGACAATTTTGACAAAACCCGCAATGCAAACTTTCGTGCAATCATCCCGGTAGATATTAAAGAGTGGTGGGCGACTTCCAATATGGTGCAAGTCAATTATAACCAATACAAATCACAGATTGGTGATGATTATCTAAACACTTCCAATACCTCGTTTATGATACGCTCTCAGCATAATCTGACCTTGCCATTGGGATTCAAAGTAGAGGTGATGGGCATCTATTTAGGACCACAGATCTGGGGACAGGGCGAGATTGCAGGATTCGGATGGGTGGATGCCGGAGTGACCAAATCAATCATGAAGGACAAAATCACCCTTTCAGTGAATGGGACTGATCTATTCCGTACGCAAGTGATCAAAGCAGACATTGACTTTGCTGCCATAGATACCAATTTCAGACAATATAGAAGTAATCAAGGTGTTCGGTTTACTTTAAAATATAATTTCTCCAAAGGAGAAAGCTTCCGAGTAAAAAGTAGCTCCGGAAGTTCGGAAGAAAGAAATAGATTGGATTAAATGATAATGTAGATTGATAAAGCCGGGTCTTTGATCCGGCTTTTCTATTTAATATTCACTTCGTAAACTGTATAAAAATCCTCTTCTACGTCAGTTTCTGCTTTTCCCAAAAACCAGAGTGCCCCATTACGACCAACATACATATCGCTGAGACCGTTAGTGATTTCAGCATCAGTGAGCAATTTGCCATCTAGATCAAGAATTTGGTAGCGAAGTTTATATTTTTCTTTGAGGCGGGAATAAAAATCTTCCCATTCTGTTTGAGACATCTTTTCCCGTGAACGTAATGCATCCTCTTCACTATATCCAGTTTCATAAGTGATTAACAGCTTATCTCCGACTTGTACCAATTTCTGAATAATACCATATGACGGATCATAGCTTATTGCTCTTGGGTCTGCTTTTTTTGGATCCTCACCCATATTTAATTTATAGTCTGTTAGCTCTAGAGGAATTCTTTTTAGTTTGGAATAGGGAGGTTCAATTTCGTAAATATTCAAAAATGGATCTATCCCAGAAATGACATACAGCTGATCATTTACCACATCAAAGGAAGTTGACAGAGTTGATGGCTCATGGGACATGTTGTTTTGGAATATACTGGCGGAATCTAATGATAGAAACTGTTCAAATGTTGTAGTTTTAGGATCAGCCCAGACTAGCTGCAAATAGGTGTCGTAAAACTCTGGTTGGGTCTTGTTGTACTCTCCACGAGCAATTGATCCAGCTAGAAGTATTTTATCATTTACAAATTTGATCTCACGCTTAGCATCTGCCCTACCACTGAAAGGTAGAATTTCATCTCTTGGGATCTTAGCACTATTCAGCAAATTGCCTTCAAGGTCGTATTCGAAGATTCCAAACATTGAAACTACCTGAATATTTTTGTTTTCATTAAATCTTCCAGCCGCCATTGGGTAAGAGCCAAATCCATCTGGAGCATCCCTGTTTTTACTGAATTCACCGAGAATTTTTCCTTCAAAATCAGTACTGACGAATTTCATTTTTTGAGGATCAAAAAGCAGAATCATTTTGAAATCCGGATTGACATCCATGAGGTTGAGTTTACCGATGTAGTCTATACGAATTGAGTCAGTGATCTCTAAGTTAAGATTACTGACTTCTGTTTCTGAAGAAGAACTAGGTGATTCGCAAGCAAAAAATGAAAATGCTAAAAGGATAATAAGAGCTGAAATAAGTTTCATATAATTAGAGATTGGCATCAACTAATATATTTGCTCAACTTTTAATTACCTAATCGTACTATTGATTTTATATTTATATTTCGCTTAAACAGAGAGTTTTAACATTAAATAAGGAGTACTAAGACTTACTGAAAGTGATATAAGAAGATCAGCACACCCGTAAAAGCAGGCTTCTTTTGATCTTTGATTTCGAGTTTTACCTCTACCTCGGCCTTCACAGTTCCCCGCAGATTAGCTACATTCTTTAATTTTGCAGCCAGACGTACCTCACTATCCACGAGCACTGGATTTGCAAATCGGAGCGACTCAATGCCATAGTTGATCATCATTTTTAAATTCCTCACATCCACAATTTGTTCCCATAGATGAGGGACAATGCTAAGCGTGAGATAGCCATGTGCAATCGTGTTACCAAAAGCGCCTTCGACTTTTGCTCGATCCGGGTCCGTGTGGATCCATTGATGGTCATGTGTTGCTTTGGCAAAAATATTTATCTGCTCTTGGGTGATGTGGAAATATTCAGAGGTCCCTAGATCTTGTCCGTTATGCTGTTCGAACTCTTCAAAACTACCAATAATTACAGGAGGCATGGGGTTATTTCATTTGTTAGAGGCCAAATTAGGGAAGTTTTGCCCGTATTTACAAGCGAAATAATTTAGTATTAAGGCAACTTTACGGGCTGAGATAAGTGCATATTTTACTAAAATTATTTTTTTAATAGAAGTTTAGTTTTATTAAAAATCCTTCTACTTTGTGCGATATATTAGGCGATTTTCTTATGTATTTAATAATTGTAGTTGCTCACTTGTTATTTGGATTTCAACATCCAGCTGATTCTATAACTAAAGTTGATCCAGTTCCTGTTCACTCATTTCTTTCAGAAAATCAGCGAATTGAAATATTAGATTCTTATGAAGTTATAGAAACTATTGAAAGAAAATTTACAATTTTTTCTCCGGAAGGATTACCACATGCCTTCACTTCTGTCTTCTATGATAAGCTTGTAGAAATAGAAAATGTAGAGATAGAAATAATAGATCCTGAGAGTGGTAAAACTATACAAAAAGCAAAGGCTAGAGATATGAATGATGCTTCTATATATTCCACCAGTAGCATCTTTGACGACAATAGACATAAATATTATGAAATAAGAAGCAGCAAATTTCCAGTTGAGGTCAATGTTAAAATAAAAACAAAATCGTCCAGCAATTTCCAAATTGGTAATTGGATTCCAGTACAACGCTATAATCAAAAGGTAACTAAGTCTGTACTTACAGTAGTATATCCGGAGAAAATTGGGATTCGGTATAAAGCTCTGAATCTGCTTGGAGAAAAGTCTGAAAAAATTGTTGATAATAAAGTAGAAGTGACTTGGGTGGAAACTGATCTGCCCGTCCAAACTCCCGACTTGAAAAAGGAAGATGATCACAAGCTACTGCTAGCACCTATAGGATTTGCCATGGGGGATTATGTAGGAAAGATGGAAGATTGGTCAGGACTTGCTGCCTGGCAATACAAACTTAATGAAGGGCGTAAGACTTTACCTCCAGCTTTTAAGGCCAAGCTTTTTGAAATGGTCTCTAAGGCTGAAACGGACTATGAGAAGATTCAAATCCTCTATGGATATCTGCAAAAAAACTACCGCTATGTAAGCATTCAGCTAGGAATTGGTGGATGGCAGACCATGCTTGCTGAAGATGTTGTAAAATACTCTTATGGAGATTGCAAAGGTTTGACAAATCTAATGCAAGCTATGCTAAGTGCAGTTGAAATTCCTTCAAATTACACATTGGTGCTAGCGGGAAAAGATGCTGACGATATCGAGATTGATCTTCCCTCCAGTCAGTTCAACCACGTGATCTTACAAGTTCCAATGAAAGATGGCAAAAGTCCAATATGGCTGGAGTGCACTTCCAATTCTCTTCCTGCGGGATTTCTTGGAGATTTTACCAAGGATAGGCACGTGCTGGTGATCAATGAAAAAGGTGGCTACCTCACCAAGACACCTTCCTATAATTCATCTGACTGGAATGCTATACACAGTAAAAATGAGGTCATTATTAACAAAGAAGGTAATGCAACCATCTCTACAAAAATAAATGTGGAGGGAAATTTTGCGGAGAACATTCTCTCGGTTAAGCAATACATGGATACCAGACAGCAGAGGGATTATTTCAATCGCAATTCTCCTGTCTCCGGTTTGATCATAGATCAGTATGAACTTAACGTTGATCGCAAAGACTCCCTGTTATTGGCAGACGTCCGCTACGATGGATTTATTCAGAAATTTGTACAGAATACTTCCAAGCGTCTGATTCTAAAGCCGTTTTTGGGGAAGATAACTGAGGAAATGCTTGCCAATAATTCTTTGAACCAGATTGATGAATATCAGATTGAACTTCCTGAAGCTATGGATGCTGAAAATTTATCTGAAAATATCGTGCTGGAGGAACAAGGAGTAAAAGTGACGCTGCAGACTAAGCTTGATGGAAAAAAGCTTAATGTCAGCAGAGGAATTAATCTATCCCTCGATGAAACATTCACTGATGAATCTAAAACAGAACTTATAAAACGTATAAACTCATTAGGCGCAACAAATTTCTATTTTATCAAAAACATATCTGCCCAATCACATGAATAAAACTCTACTTACCCTTGTTTGTTTACTTGTTTCCAGTCTGGCTTTTTCCCAATCGTATAAGATGGGTGAGTTCGATGAAAGTGATATTGGCCTATCCGAAGTGCCCTATGAGAAAGATGCTCCAGCCGTAATATTGGTCTCCCAGGGAGACTCGAAATTCTTCTCAGGAATATTGGAAACCACCTATTATGTTCGGTTGAAAGTTCTGGCAGATGCGGGCAAAGAGTATGCTGATATTCGAGTACGTTATTACGTTGGCGGTAAAGGCACTGAAAACATAAGTGCGATAAAAGCACAGACAACAAATTTTGAAAATGGAAAGGGAGAAACCATTAAGGTTTCCAAGGATGGGATTTTTGATGTGGATCTGAATGATGGCTATCGGGAGATGCGGATCTCATTTCCTAATGTACAGGTAGGGTCAATTATTGAATATCAATATAAGAAGGCTGATAAAAATATCACATTCATCGACGGGTGGACATTTCAAAATAAATTACCTACACTTTATAGCAAGTATGGGATTAAAATGATCCCGTCCTTAGAATATAGGACGCTGGGCCAAGGACAAAACTATTCAGTAAACGTAGAAAAATCTTCTGAATATGATAATCATAGTTGGACTCTCAGGAATATTCATTCTCTTAAAGAAGAGCCATTTATGAAGAATTATAGGGATTATGTGGATAGGATAGAGTTTCAATTAGCATCGTACCAAATCTCAGGTTTGAATGGACCAGAATGGAAGAATATGTTGAATACTTGGGAGGTGCTCGGAAATGAAGTAATCTCTATTTATAATCAAAAAGGTTTTTATAGAAGCAATCCCATTGAGAAGGAATTGCTTGAGGTGAATTTAAAAGGAAATACACAGTTAGAAACTGCGAAAAATGCTTACTATTATTTAAGAAATAACTTTAGGGTGGAGGGAGAAGATTGGATTTATCCGGAGCAAAACCTTAATCAGCTATTAAAATCAAAAGTAGGAAGCCCAGCGGAACTCATGTTGGCACTAATGGGAGTATTAAAGTCTGAAGGAATAACGTGCGAACCTGTTTTGATCGGCAGTAAAGGCTATGGCCGCAGTGACATAGTTCCCTTTCCATTTCTAAACCAGTTTGATGAAATCATTTTGCTTGCTGATCTAGATGGTAAACCGCAATATTTGGACTTGTCTCTCTCGGATGCACCTTTTGGATATGTGGACCTGGACAAGCATGTTTCAGGTGGATTGTATTTGCAAAAAGAACAAAGCAGACTAATTCCTATAGCCATTCAACATAATTCCAATTCCTCATATTACAGTCAGGTAAAGTTAAATGAAGAAGGCCAATTGGTGATGCAGAATTCTCTCCGAAATTTTAGTTATAGAGGTCTCAACTTGGCTCAGAAGATAGAAGGGATTCAAAAAAGAAATGAAACTTTGGAAAAGCTCTTCGATGAAGAAGAAGGTGTGGTTTATGAAAATTTTAAAGTGAATAATATCCTGGAAGAAAAGGATATGGTAACTATAAATTTTGACATGAAATTCGCTGAGAATGTTGATGAAGAAATGATTCTCTTTAGTCCACTTAAATTTTCTTCATTTGCAGAAAATCCTTTTACACAAGAGTATCGGGTTTTTCCAGTTGATTTTGGATATGCATTTACTGAGACATACAATACTATAGTTAGTGTCCCTAACGGATATGAAATAGACGATTATCCGCTGGAGGCGGGTTATACCATAGAAGGAGAATATGTGACTTTTATTTACTCCCCTTCAATAATAAATGATAATCTTAAAATTACAGCTAGGCTTATGGTGAATGCTCCACTGATCCCAGCAAGCGAATATCAAAATCTGAAGTATTTTATGGAAAGTGTAGCATCAAAACTTTCTGAGCCTGTGGTCTTAAAAAAGCAATCTAATCCCTAATGAGACTGAATTTCGGGGGATTTAAAATCCCCTGCTTTCTCATTTTACTTTTCCCTTTATTGTCACATGGTCAGGTTGTATTTGGTGAGTATTCTGAAGAAGAATTAGCACTTGAACTTGTCCCGTTTGAACCCGAAGCGAAACAGGTGACCTTATATGAGGAGGCAAACTCCTATTTTAAAATTAATGGTATATACACTGACTATAGCTTCAGAATTAAGGTTTTGGATGACAATTCAGAAGGTTTTGGAGATTTTAGGATTCTTTTCTACAAAGGAGATTACCTAACTGAGGATATCACAAGGCTAAAAGCACAAGTAAGCTATCTGGACGGTGCGGAAAGAAAAATAGTGCAGCTTTCCAATAAGGTTCATATCAAAGAAGTTGATTTAGGCGATGGGATGTTTGAGTTCCGAATAGTTTTTCCAAATGTGAAAAAAGGATCTATTTTGGAATATACTTACACCAAAATGGATCGCTCCATTAGTTTATTGGATGGTTGGGCTTTTCAAAAAAACATCCCTGCGTTAGTAAGTAAATATACTTTTAAAGCTCCTGATTTTTACCAATACCAAATGATCACTCAGGGAAAGGTACTTCAGGAAGTTGCTCAAATATCTGATAGAAAGAATACCTATTCTTGGACTGTAAAGAATATTCACTCTCTTCCTGAGGAGCCACATGTGGGAAGCATAATGGATTTTCAGGTTAGAGTAGACGGATATCTCTTTACCAGTGAGTATGTGGATGAGAAAACAGTGGAAACATCGGATATTTTTTATGCATCATGGAATCAGACTGCAAATATGCTATTGAAAGGGACTGAGACAGCTACCTATTTAGGAGGGAAGGTCGCAAAAGCTAAATACCCCGAAGTAGTATTTAAAGACTCCACCCAGAAAGCTACTGCAATTAAGATTTTCGATTACGTTTCAAGAAATTATAAGGCATACTCTTCACGCTGGCTAGAACCCTATTATACGGTGCAGGATTTTTTAGTAAAGAAGGAAGGGAATAGCTTCGATAAGAATTTATTGCTTTCACATTTATTGAAGTTAGAGGGTATAGATTCTTATATAGTGATGGTAAACGAGCGTGGAATAGGTAGAAGTACTTTGATTGAAAAGCCATATATCAATCAATTTCGTAGCTCTATTTTGCTAACGAAGATAGATGGCGAAGAAGTTTTTTTGGATGCCGCTGACTCCATTACCCCTTTTGGTCTGGTGCCGATGAGAAAGTTTGTTCCAAGAGGATTTTTCATGGAGGAAAACAAAGGAAGATTAGATAATATCAAAGTAAAGCATCGCTCTGGAATTATTCACTTAGTTAATTTGGAGGTTGATTCCACGCAAAATCTTCAACTTTCCCATACGCTGAGATTTTTGGATTACAGTGCAATGGAAGCTGTAGATATGCTGGAGAATAGTTCTTATGAGAAATCATTGAAGGAAATGGGGATTGATGCGGAAATAATTGATTTCACTTATGACAATCAGCTGAAGGATAAACGAATGGTGACTATGCGGTATAAAACAGATGTGGAAACCTCTGACGACTTTGTATTTGTAAAGCCGTTTGAACTTTCTTCTTTCGCAAACAACCCTTTTACTCAGGATAGCAGAATACTTCCTATAGAATTTGATTTCCCGATTTTCGAAAGTTTTAATGTTAGTTTCACCATCCCCGAAGGATATGTGTTGGATGATTTTCCTGAGGATCAAGTAATTACAATTCCTTCCAAGGGAGTAAAATTCTCTTTTCAGGTAGATGCGTTAGAAAAAGAGTTGAAGGTCAGTTCTAAGGTTGAATTAATAAATTCCACATTTCCTGCATTGGAATACGGTGATCTAAAATTTATCATGGAAAGCGTCGCGTCAAAAATGTCTGAGCCAATTATATTAAAGAAGCTATAAAATAGGATAATTACCATTATCCTATTTTTAAATGATAATTTCGAATCCAAAATCGAAGGCAAATGACGACGTACTTACACGGATTTATCCCGGCTGAGCAGCAGCGACTGATGGATCAGGCGGGAGTGCTCGGATCCCTTATTTATAGTAGAATCGATTTTGATGGATGCAAAAAGCTACTTGAAATCGGATCAGGAGTAGGAGCACAGACAGACACCTTGCTGAGACTATATCCTAATGTGGAGATAACTTGCGTTGATTATTCTCAAAGCCAAATTGAAAGAGCCAAACAGAATTTGGCCTTTGCTGAAGATAGGCTAAGATTTGTCTGCCAAGATGCTATAAAGTTGAAGCTGGATGGGAAGTATGATAGTTTGTTTGTCTGCTGGACTTTGGAACACATTCCTAATGCCTATGATGTTTTGGAAGCTATTAAACCCTACTTACTTTCTGGTGCTAAACTTTGGTTTACTGAGGTATTTAATTCTAGTTTTTACTTTAACCCTCCCTTATCTGGATTGTCCAAATACTATGATGCGTATAATCGTTTCCAGAGAAGTATCGGGGGGAATCCTGACATAGGAGCCAATCTTGGAAATTTGCTTTTGCAAGCTGGGTACAAAGAAATCGAATTATTTCATGGAGGATTTCATCTTGATCAGAGAACTCCGGGTGACCTTAAAAAGATTACACAGTATTGGAAAGGATTGATGAAAAGTGCTGGTTTAGGGATGATAGATGCCGGACTAATTTCATCTCATGATATTTTGGCTATGGAAAATGATCTTGATTTACTCTCAGAAGATGAAAATGCAGTCTTCTTCTACCATTTTGTACAGATTAGTGCTACAGTTTAACTTTGTTTTATGAAGATTTTAAAATGGGTTTGGAGATTGATTTGGAAAGTCACGATGTGGTTTTTTATTATTTCCATAGGACTGACTGTAATCTACCGATTTCTACCTGTGCCCATCACACCATTAATGGTGATTCGTTTTTTTGAGCAAACCTTTGATTCAGAAAAGGAAGTTCGTTTTCGCAAAGACTGGGTACCTTTTAGTGAGATTTCCAAAAACGCCCCACAGGCTGTTTTTGCTGCAGAAGATCAAAAATTTCTGGATCATCATGGGTTTGATATTGATGCTATGGAAAAAGCCTGGGAGAATAATAAAAAGGGAAAGCGAGTGAAAGGAGCAAGTACAATTACTCAGCAGACAGTAAAGAATGTGTTTTTGTGGCCTTCTAGAACTTATCTAAGAAAAGGGCTTGAAGCCTATTTCACAGTACTGGTAGAACTCATCTGGCCTAAGGAGCGAATCATGGAAGTGTACCTGAATGTGATAGAAATGGGAGATGGAATCTATGGGATTGAAGCTGCTTCTCAGACCTTCTTCAATAAACCTGCTGCCAAACTTAATCGTAATCAGGCTGCTCTCATCGCTGCAGTACTCCCTAATCCACGACGCTGGTCGCCTGCAAAGCCAACTGGCTATATCACTGGTCGACAAAGCTGGATCCTGAGGCAAATGAATAATCTACCTCCAATCGGTATGGGTATATAAGAGTTGGATTTCCCCTGTTAAATTTGGATTATTTTACTGATTTGATAGTATAATTCCTTCAATTGAGTTTGAGGGATGCATGAATATATTTTTATTAAACTGAAAAATGCTTGTTCAGAATTTTATTTTAGAAACGGGCGATATCGGACGTGTTTTTGGATTTGAAAGGCGACATCACAACAGATTTTAAATAGCGGAAAACCCCTTTCTAAAGGCTTTATTTGCGGTTTAAAAAATGCAAGAGATTTTTATCCACATTTTAGATAATTTATCCACACTTATTAACACAACACTTCTAACTATCAGTAATTCAGATATTTATAAGTAAGTTTTTAAAGGTAATATTGTGGATAAAGGAGGCTAACTTGAAAAAACTTCTTATTATATGCGAGTAAATAAGTGGATAATCTGTACCTCCAAAGATTCTTCTTAAATCGATTAATCCTGCTTTTGTTTAATGAGGCGTTTTCGGTATGCATTGAAGATTCTAGACTTTGACACGAAGCCTAAATATTTACCATCTTCTATTACAGGGAGGTTCCAAGCACCCGATAATTCAAATTTCTCCATTGCTTTTTGCATATTCTCAGTAGCCAATAGGATTTCTGGAGGACTGTGCATCAGTTCTTTGATGAGAATTCTTTCTTGCTTTTCCCTATCAAACATAATGTCCCTGATATCATCCAAAGTAACTATTCCACGTAAAGCTTTGTGCTCATCTACAACAGGAAAAATATTCCTTTTAGAGATTTTTACAAGGCTGATTAAATCTTTCAGTTTGGAATCAGGATGTATTGGAAGTAGGTCCCGCTCGATTACATGGGTGATTGTGATGAGTTCAAGTAGCTCCTGATCTTTTGATTCTGGAAGGTGTCGACCCTTTTCCTTGAGCTGTAGCATATAGATGCTATCTTTCTGATAAGCTGTTTTGGTGACGTATGAGATTGCTGAGACAAACATTAATGGAATGAAGAGTTCGTATCCTCCAGTGATTTCTGCGATTAAGAATATTGCCGAAAGTGGAGCGTGCTGAGCCCCAGCCATTACCCCACACATGGCGACTAAAGTAAAGTGGGCCAGCGGAAGCGGAATCGTAAAGTGGAATAGGTTGCTGGAATACGCAAAAAGAAAACCTAATATGCCTCCAACATAAAGTGAAGGTGCAAAGACTCCTCCGCTCCCGCCAGCACCGAGTGTAACTGCGGCTGCTACAGGTTTAACCAGGATTATAAAAATCAAGAAAACGATAATCAAATATGGATTTTCAATAATTGAAAAGAAGGGGCTTTTTTCCAACAACTGACTTGAATTTCCCTCTATGAGTGTATTCAGGGTATCATACCCCTCGCCATAGATTGGAGGCAGGAAAAATACCATGATTCCCAAAATAGCTCCCCCATAGAGAATTCTCAATGCTTGGCTTTCCAGACCTTCCATAAGAGATTCTGTCTTTCGCACTGCTTGGCTGAAATAGAGAGAAACCAATCCACATGCAATTCCCAACAGTAAGTAATAAGGCATATGCGACGCCTGAAAACTATCTGTCAATTTGAAATTAAATGCTGAATCTTTACCAATAAGAACCATGGAGGTCAAAGAACCAGTCACTGTGGCTATCAGTAGCGGAATAAAGCTAGCTGTACTGATCTCCATCAAGATAACTTCAATAGCGAAAATCACTCCTCCAATAGGAGCTCCGAAAATGGAAGAAATCGCTGCTGCTGCTCCACAACCTATCAAAAGCGTTCGCTTTTTGGCATTTAGATGTACCAGAGAACCTACATTGGAGCCAATGGCCGATCCCGTAACCAGCATAGGAGCTTCAAGACCCACTGATCCTCCAAACCCTACTGTAATGGCAGAAGTGAACACCCGACTGTAGGTCTTTACTCTAGCTATGATGCTTTGTTTCTTTGATATTGTAAATAGAATATCCGGTATACCATGACCCCCTCCATCTTTGAAAATAAATTTTCCAAGGAAATAGGCCGCCGAAATACCTATAAGTGGGTATATGATATAGAGAAAATTAGCATATTCTTTATAGAATCCTTCTGTAAGAAAATGCTGTATCGCATGAACACTTTGTTTTAGAATAACTGCGGCAAGGCCAGAGAGAATTCC
This sequence comes from uncultured Algoriphagus sp., assembly GCF_963974835.1. Classification (GTDB taxonomy): domain Bacteria; phylum Bacteroidota; class Bacteroidia; order Cytophagales; family Cyclobacteriaceae; genus Algoriphagus. Next base: position 771,679 of record NZ_CAXBET010000001.1, read on the forward strand.
AATTATCCCACTAAGAATTAGGATAAAGGTTTGGTTGCTCATGTGTCTGAGCCTCCATATCAAGAGCCTGGTGATGAAGTCTGGTTTAGCCAAAATATCGCGTTAGTAGCGTGCTTTAAATTCTAATGTAAGTAAGAAGTATATGAATGAAAAGAGTATTCGCTACTCTTTAGGTAATTCTGCGTCCAATGCTAAGGTACACTTCAGGATAAGATTGACCGCATTGACATAAAAATCCTCATCTATATTTTCAAAAGAATCACTTGGCTTATGATAATCTGGATGATCCTCTACTCCAAAATAGATGTGAGGGACATTCGCAGTGAAGAAAGGACCATGGTCTGAAGATTGGGTCCAGTTATCCCCGCCAGTATTTGGCTCATCATGCCCAAACATCAGCTTGGGAGTGGATCCATTTGCTGCAGATTCCAGAATAGTCTTTAGTGATGGATTATAATATGTACCAGATGCGTATAATTCTCCTTTTTCATTTCTGGAAATCATATCCATATTAATATTTAATACGACTTGATCCATAGCGAATGGAAAGTCTTTCACAAGCGCTTTAGCTCCCTGTAAACCCATCTCTTCGCCATCCAAAGCAGCAAAAATCATAGAATGCTCCGGCCTGTTTTCTTTGAAATATTTTGCCAGCTCAATCAACGCAGCCGTTCCAGAAGCATTATCATCTGCTCCATTGTATATTGAGTCACCTGATGCGTTGGGTTTTCCTATACCGACGTGATCATAATGGGCTGTAATGACTATTAACTTCTTGGTGGAATTACCAGCTACGAAGCCCACAATATTTACTGCGTCCTCGTAGGTCTTTTTTTCTCTTCTGTTTTCAAAACTGAATTTCTGCTGATGATCTTCGTAATGTGTTTGCAGTTCCATACTTTTGAATTGATCCAAAATAAATTTCCTTGCTTCTAAGTTTCCTTCGCTGCCTGTTTTCCTTCCTTTTAGCTCATCTGAGGACAAAAACTTAATATTTTCCAGTAGGCTTTTGCTAGCAATACTTTGGCAGTTTGCCTGAAGAATAACTAGAAATAATAAACAACTTAGGGCACTTTTGATTGTTGGATGCATCAATGAAAGTATTTTGCGTTATGTATATTGGTAAAATTAATAAGCTTAGTGGATCACACCTCTGAATTCATGAAATATAATATCCTGCTAGTTATTATTCTATGTACAAATCTTTCCTTGGTTTCTGCTCAGGGGAATTTACCACAGACATTTTTTGATGGAAAATCTGTGGTATTTATTTCTGCTGATCCGGGAGCTAGACCAGTCATGACATGGATGGAAGTGGCAGATAGCATTCATAATTCCCTCGTAAAAGCTGGTGGGGATCCTGTAGCATATTATGAGTTGGAGAAAGTAGCACTTTCGGAGGCTGTTCAGGCTGTTTATGCTAAAGAATTTCAAAGCAGAATTGTTAAAAATATTATTCTGGTGACCCGACAAAAGGATAGAATGAGCATTCATGTGGCGCCATTTTCGGGAGACGGACAGATTATTCCTTCTACATCATTATTTGGAATTAGTGGTAGTGATATAGGAGAGGCTGCAAGTCAGTTTGCCTTAATCGGGAAGAATCAACCTTCTCATAATATCTTGGTATTGGATGTGCCTGAATTTCTTACAGTTGAAGCTGCGGAAACTTCTACCAGTGAAAAGTTTTTAGCAAGTAACCCTCTTAATCTTGATGTATTTAAATTGGGAATTACAATTGAAGGATCATCAGCGCAGACAGGCTTGCTGAGTTATTTTAGATATGACATGTATGGCAAATCGCAAGGGGCAATTTTGGCTGATCAAGCAGCTCAGAAATCCGGGATAGAGCAAGTACTTAAGCAGGAATATCCATATCAAATCGAATGGCTTACAGAAGCAAAAACGGATCAGGAGTTGATTAGCGATAGAGTCCAATTCCTTTTAGTTAAGGTAGAAGGAAGAGAGGCAGATTTGATGAAGAGCATGGGATTGGAGCCTAAAGAAAGCGAGGAAGGTTCTCGTATTGTAGTAAAATATTACATCAAATTATTAGTTCGAGATGAACTCTATATTGGGCCCGAATGGGATGCGGACCCAGATTGGAGAATTGCATTACACAATTTCTTAAGAAATTTAAAAAAATAGACCTCTCATCTGAGAGGTCTATAGCTACTTAATGATAGGGGTGATTTAAGCAACTTTTACTACCGTTGATGTCCAAAAGCGAATTGTAATATTCCGTAACATTTGGATAAATCAAAGTTTTAAATTTCAATTATTCAATAATACTCATTTTTTTTTCGAATATGAGAAACTTTTATAAAAAAATTATAGAAACCATTTCATTTAATAAAGGTCCTTATTTAGAAATGGAATAAGGGCAAGTATAATCGCCTGATTATAATAGCCTTGTCTTGTTAAAGTTCCGTGAGTTAGAATTCCTACAGATCCTCCATTTTGCTTGGAATTTTCTTGCTTGAAAAATTCATCGTCAGCTTCACCAAGTTCCATACCCGAATGAATTAGCTTGGCTATCCCTTCTGGAAGATAGAAAGTGCCAGTCTTTGATTTTCCATTCAATCCTGATTTATCTTCAATAAATATCCATGCAAAAGCATACATTCCTCGTTCATCTTCTGCGATACCACCTTCTATACCCACCCAATAATCTGCTTCCGGGAAGCTTGATTTAGCATTCATTACCCGGTTTCTTGCTCCCAGATAAGTTTCATCATCACCTCTGGGTTGATTTGATACTTGAGATGCTGCATGAATCCCGTTTACAACAAAGCCCTTAAGGAATGCTTCAGTGAATGCAGACTCTGTGCAGGCTACTTTTACTGGATTTTTGCTTCCGACAATTATTAGTGGCTTTTGTGAAGCCTGAAAATTTTCTCTTTTGGGGAAATTCATAGAATAAAAAAGCCTAGGCAGGTGCCTAGGCCATGTTTGTGAAAATTTGGTTTACGTCATCATCCTCTTCCATTTTTTCGATCATCTTATTGATGATCTCTTCCTGCTCTTCATCAAGCTCAGTAAGGGTGGAGGGGAAGCGCTGAAAATCCGCGCTGATTACTTCAATATGTTTCTCTTCAAGTGCTTTTTGCATTGTTCCGAAGTCTTCAAACTCCGTGTAAACGAAAATCTCTCCTTCGTTTTCATCTATATCAACTAATCCAAAATCAATTAATTCAAACTCCAGTTCTTCGAGATCAAAGTCTGCTTTTGCAAATCGGAAAACAGCTTTTCTATCGAACATGAATACCACCGAGCCAGAAGTACCTAGTGAACCACCGGCTTTGGAGAAATAGCTCCTTACGTTAGCTACCGTACGATTGATGTTGTCTGTGGAGGTTTCTACTACTACAGCGATTCCAAATGGCCCATAACCTTCATAAACTACTTCCTCATAATCTTTCTCGTCTTTATTTGAAGCACGCTTGATGGCCGCTTCTATTCTGTCCTTGGGCATTTGGGCACCCTTGGCATTTTGTATTATGGTACGAAGTCTGGGATTTGAAGCAGGATCAGGTCCACCTGATTTTACCGCCATTACGATTTCTTTGCCTAGTCGCGTGAAAACTTTGGACATTTTGTCCCAACGCTTGAATTTTCGTTCTTTTCTGAATTCAAATGCTCTTCCCATGGTTATAAATATTAGGGTGGTAAAATTAGCAATTCTTTTCGTTTAGGCTGAAAAATCAGATGTTCAAAGAAAAGATTTGGTAATTTCCATTCAGAAATTTGCCCAAAATATCCAGTACCCGATAAGTAATTAAAACACTCTTACCATGCCGGATTTTCTATCCCAACCTCTGCCAAATATTCCTAAATCGGATTTGCCAAAAGTAGTAATTGTGGGAGCTGGCTTCGGTGGCTTGAAGTTAGCCATGAAGCTGATGAATAAGAAATTTCAAGTAATCCTCCTTGACAAGCACAACTATCATCAATTTCAGCCACTTTTTTACCAAGTGGCCACCTCTGGATTGGAGCCGAGCGCTATTTCATTTCCTCTTCGTAAGATTTTCCACGGGACTAAAAATGCTACTTTTCGGATGGCCCAAGTGGATCATTTTGATCCTAAGATAAAGCGAGTCTATACCGATATGGGCTACCTGGATTACACCTACCTAGTAATGGCTATGGGAGCTGATACAAATTACTTTGGAAACAAAAACATTGAAGAGACTTCTTCTCCAATGAAAACTGTGTCAGAAGCACTTTATATACGGAATAAAATAATTTCAAATTACGAGCGAGCGATCAATATAGAAAAGTCAGAGGACCGCAAATCACTGATGAATATGGTAATTGTGGGTGGAGGTCCTACTGGAGTGGAGCTGGCGGGAGCAATGGCCGATCTCAGGAACAATGTTTTTCCCAAAGATTACCCTGAGCTGAATTTTCAGAATATGAAGATAGTTCTCATAGAAGCTGGGCCAGAGCTCTTGCCTCCAATGTCCAAAAAATCCAAGGAATATGCTTTGAAATACTTGGAGGATCTAGGAGTAGATGTGATGCTCAACACGATGGTGCAAGATTATAATGGCAATGAAGTTATATTGAAGGACAAAGAGCCTATTCAAACCCAGACATTATTATGGGCTGCGGGTATTAAGCCAAATAGGATTGGTGGATTAGAGGATGAAATGTACGCCCCAAATGGGAGGATATATGTGGATGATTTTTCAGAAATTAAAGGATGTCCAGATGTCTATGCGCTAGGAGATATTAGCATCATGATCCAAGAAGATTATCCTAGAGGGCATCCTCAGGTAGCACAGGTTGCGATTCAACAGGCGGTTTGTCTTGCGAATAATCTTCAGAAAATTGAGGAAGGGAAGCAAAGGAAGATTTTCAAATATAAAGATTTAGGCTCTATGGCTACTGTGGGTAGAAAACTTGCGGTGGTTGATTTGCCTTTTATTAAGTTTCAAGGAATACTTGCCTGGTTTACATGGCTATTTGTGCACCTGATGGCTATTCTTGGGGTGAAAAATAAAGTGGTCATATTTCTGGACTGGTCTTGGAATTACCTAAGCTTTGATCCAAGTCTCAGATTATTGATCAAACCAAAAGAAGTGAGGCCAAGCGAGCGTAAAGAATTGACCGAGGAGAGATAGGTCTTTTAGATTTCTTAACAAAAACCCTTTTGGTTTCAATTAAACCGAGACTAGCAGGAGCTGTCTAATCAACGTAACTAAATAAACAAAACGCATGAAGAGATGGATTTTCGCTACTGGCTTGTTGTTAATGATTAGCCTAAGCACAATGGCACAGAAAAGAGAGGGTGAAAGACCAAGTCCGGAAGAAAGGGCTCAAAGAAATACCGATCGAATGGCTGAGGCTCTTACACTAACGGATGCTCAGAAAAAGCAGATTTTGGATATCAATCTTGAATATGCTATGAAAAAGGAGGCTGAAATGGAAGCTAGAAAAGCACAAATGGATGCTAAAAGAGCTGAGTTAAAAGAACAGGATGCTAAAATTCAGGCTGTGTTAACTGAAGAACAAAGGACTAAGTGGACGGAAATTAAAGCTGAAAGAATGGAAGATCGTAGAAGAGGCAGGCCCAATGCCCAGATAGAAGGAGATCCTAGAAAAGGGAGAAAAGGCGTCAACTAGTCTTAAAAAGAAAAAAATAAAAATGCATCCTGAATATTCGGGATGCATTTTTATTTTGTAAGTATATCGAAGATTCTACTCTGCGATTTCCGTATCTACTTGAAAGAAAGACTCATCTTTCTGTGGTAGTGCAGATTCTCCCATGAGATATTCATCCACTTTGACGGCAGCTTCTCTACCTTCTGATATTGCCCACACAACCAATGATTGCCCACGACGCATATCTCCGGCAAGGAATACTTTGGAATTAGTGCTCTGATAGTTTTTTGACTTTGGAAGTGTGTTTTCCATCGTTTCAGCACCGAAAGCTTCAAGTAATCCATTTTGAGCAGGACCGGTGTATCCGATTGCCAAGAATGCAAGGTCACATTGAACAGTACGTTCCGTTCCGGCGATTTCTTCAAAAACCATTCGACCTTCTTTGTGAACCCATTCTAGATCAACAAGACTTAATCCTGTTACCTGACCCTCATCATTTACTACAAACTCTTTGGTCAGAATAGAAAATATTCGTTCAGCACCTTCTTCATGCGAACTCGAAGTGCGAAGTGTCATTGGCCATTCTGGCCATGGATTTAACGTATTTCTTTGTTGAGGAGGCTTAGGAAGCAGCTCCAACTGTGTGATGGAAGCAGCACCATGCCTATTAGATGTACCAATACAATCACTTCCAGTATCACCACCACCGATGACGATGACATGTTTTCCTTTGGCAGAAATTGGATTTTCCTTGATCTCACCTGAAACCACTTTGTTTTGATGACCTAAGAACTCCATAGCAAAATGAACTCCTTTTGCGTCAGATCCTTTAATATTCAGCCCTCTTGGCTGACCCGCTCCTGTAGAAAGCACTACAGCATCGAAGTTTTTCAGGATATTTTCTGCCTTAATATTGTAGCCGATTTCAGTATCACATGAGAAAATCACTCCTTCTTGCTTCATGAATTCAATTCGACGATCTATTACCCATTTTTCCAGTTTGAAATCCGGGATACCAAATCGAAGTAACCCTCCTGGCTTTGAGTCTTTTTCGAAAAGTGTTACCTCATGACCTGCTTGATTCAACTGATCTGCCGCAGCAAGGCCTGCTGGTCCGGAGCCAACTACGGCTACGGATTTCCCAGTTCTTCTTTTAGGCGGATTTGCTTTGATCAGGCCCAGTTCATAGGCTTTCTCAGCAATGTTTTTCTCGATCAATTCGATCGCAACAGGATCTTTATTGATACCTAGAACACAGCTTGCTTCGCAAGGAGCTGGACAAATTCTCCCTGTGAACTCTGGGAAATTATTTGTGCTCCGTAATATTTTTATTGCCTGCTCCCATTCGTTTTTGTAAACCGCATCGTTGAAATCCGGAATCACATTACCAAGTGGGCATCCATTATGGCAAAACGGTACTCCGCAATCCATGCATCTAGCAGCCTGATTATTTAATTTTTCGCCACCAAATGGCTCATATATTTCCTTGTAGTCACCTATTCTAGCTTTCGCGTCACGGGTAACCGGGGTTTCTCTTTTGAATTGAATAAATCCTTCTTTTGCTCCCATTTTACGCCAATGATTTTGATTGTTCTAATGCTCTTTTCTCTAAAACTGCCTTGTAATCTCTAGGAATAACCTTGATGAATTTTTCTTTGGCGTTATCCCAATCATCCAAGAATTTAGTTGCAAGACCTGATCTGGTAAGTTTCACGTGTCTTTTCAGGAAAGTTTTAATTGTGCTGAAATCCTCCTCTTCGAGAATATCTATGTCCACCAATTCAGGATTGATCTCAGTGATGTATTCTTTTAGAATATAAGCAATCCCACCACTCATTCCTGCAGCGAAGTTTCTGCCTATTTCTCCAAGGTTCACTACTAGCCCACCTGTCATATATTCACAGCCGTGATCACCGATTCCTTCTACTACGGTTTGAACGCCAGAGTTTCTTACGCAGAATCTTTCACCACCTTTTCCATTAATATATGCTTCTCCAGAAGTAGCTCCGTAGAATGCTACGTTACCGATTATGATGTTTTCTTCTGGAACGAACTTGGCATTTCTACTTGGGTAGATAATCAGTTTTCCACCTGAAAGACCTTTTCCAAAGTAATCATTTGCTTCTCCTTCCAATTCGAAATTGACGCCTTTGGTAAGGAACCCACCAAAAGTCTGACCGGCAGAGCCAGTGAATTTGAAGTTGATCGTATCCTCAGGTAATCCCGGGCTGCCATATATTTTGGAAATCTCGTTGGAAAGCATTGCTCCCACAGTCCTGTCAATGTTTTTGATCTGGAAACTGCCGGAAGAAGGCATTGCTTGTTCCAATGATGGATGAGCAGCTTTGATCAGCTGACGGTCTAATACCCTTTTCAGCTCGAAATCCTGATCAATTTGCTTATGAATTCCTACGTGATCTGGAACTTCCACTTTGTGGAAAATTGGACTCAAGTCCACTTTATCCCACTTCCAATGGTTCAAGTGACCTGTGGATTGAAGGACATTACTTTGCCCAACCATTTCGTCAATAGTACGGAATCCAAGTGACGCCATAATCTCTCTTAGATCTTGCACAAGGAACTGGAAATAATTCACCACGTGATCAGGATCCCCAGTAAATAACTTTCTTAATTCAGGATTTTGCGTTGCTATACCCACTGGACAAGTATTCAGGTGGCACTTTCTCATCATAATACAACCTTCTACTACCAGGGCCGCAGTGGAAATTCCCCACTCTTCAGCACCCAATAGTGTTGCAATGGCAAGATCGCGACCAGTTCTAAGCTGTCCATCAGTTTGAAGTGTTACACGGCTACGAAGGTTGTTCTTTACCAAAGTTTGATGTGCTTCAGAAAGGCCTAGCTCCCATGGCAAACCCGCATGGCGAATAGAACTCAACGGAGATGCACCTGTACCGCCATCTGCTCCTGAGATCAGAATTACATCAGACATTGCTTTTGCCACACCTGCCGCTACAGTTCCTACTCCAGCTTGAGATACCAATTTGGTATTAATTCTTGCTTTTCTATTCGCATTCTTCAGATCATATATTAACTGAGCCAAATCTTCGATAGAATAAATATCGTGATGTGGTGGAGGAGAAATCAATCCCACTCCCGGAGTGGAGTGCCTTACTCTACCTATCCACTCATCTACTTTATGTCCAGGAAGCTGTCCACCTTCTCCAGGCTTTGCTCCCTGAGCCATTTTGATTTGAAGTTCTGCTGCGTTAGTCAGATAGTTGCTCGTTACACCGAATCTTCCTGAAGCGACTTGTTTGATAGCTGAGCGCTCCCAATCACCATTTTCTTTCTTTTCAAAACGAATCTCGTCTTCTCCACCTTCTCCGCTATTACTTTTCGCACCCATCCTGTTCATGGCTATCGCCAATGTAGAGTGAGCTTCGTGTGAGATCGAGCCAAACGACATAGCACCAGTAGCAAATCTGCGCATGATAGCAGATGCAGGTTCTACTTCGTCAATTGGTACGGTGATTCGTTTTTTAAATTCAAATAAGCCTCTTAATGTCAGAGCATCTTTACTTTGCTCATTGATTTTAGCTGCAAATTTTTTGTACAGCCCGTAATCATTTAAGCGTGTAGATTTTTGAAGCAAATGGATAGTTTCAGGATTGAATAGGTGTTTTTCTCCTCTTCTTTTCCATTGATACACTCCACCTTGCTCAAGAATCGGAGTTTCCGTTTCGTAAGCTGCTCTGTGTCGTATTAATACTTCCTCTGCTAACTCGTCAAAGGAAATTCCGGAAATTCTGGAAATTGTTCCCTTGAAGCATCTATCTATTACCTCAGGACCTAAGCCAATTGCTTCGAAAATCTGGGCACTTTGGTAAGACTGAAGGGTACTAATTCCCATTTTAGAAAGAACTTTCAACAGCCCTTTTCCTATAGCAGCTTGATAATTATTGAATAATTTCTTCTGATTTTTGGCGTTTGGCAACTCGCCTTTTTCAAACATATCCAGCAATGACTCCAATGCCATGTAAGGGTTGATTGCTGATGCTCCATAACCAATCGCAGTTGCAAAATGGTGTGTTTCGCGGATATCACCCGATTCAAGGACTAAGCCTGCACTTGTTCTGATTTTCTTTTTCACCAAGTGATGATGAACTGCTCCTATAGCCAATAAAGATGGAATCGGAGCATATTCTTCAGTGCTCTTTCTATCAGAAATGATAATGACATTTTTACCTTCAGAGATCGCCTTTTCTGCTTCATTGCAAAGTTTGTCGAGTGCTTCCAAAAGTCTTCCAGGCTTATGATCCGCCAAGAAAAGACTTGTTAAAGTAGCACATCTATAGCCCTGGCCTTCCATGTTTTTAACCTTTTCCAAGTCTTCATTTAAAAGAACTGGCTGGGAAATATGGATCTGTCTGGTGTGCTTTGGACTTTCTTCCAAGATGTTCTGCCCAACACCCAGACGGGTGAATAGCGACATTACCAATCGCTCACGGATAGGATCAATTGGAGGATTACTTACTTGAGCAAATAACTGTTTGAAGTAATTGGAAATATGTTGACTTTCTTTGGATAGTACTGCAAGAGGTGTATCCGCTCCCATAGAGCCTATAGCTTCATAGGCAGTATCTCCCATAGGACTTAACACTACTTTCAGTTCTTCGGAAGTATATCCAAATATTGTCTGCTGTTTTTTAATATTCTCAGTAGAATATGGATGAGTTAGAGTTTTAGGAGCATCCTCAAGACGAAGTTTGATTCGCTGATCTGCAACCCACTGCTCATAGGGCTGCTTTCTGCAGATTTCTCCCTTTACTTCTTCATCAAATACGACACGGCCCTTTTCCAAATCGGCCCATATCATTCTACCTGGACTAATCCTTCCCTTTTCGATAATCGTAGCCTCACGTATTGGGAGAGCACCTGCTTCAGAGGAAAGAATAAGTCTATTATCCTTTGTGATAAAATATCTAAGTGGTCGTAATCCATTTCTATCCAAGGTCGCACCTACAGATTTTCCATCTGTAAACAGCAAAGCTGCTGGCCCATCCCATGGTTCTACAAGAGATGCATGGAATTTATAGAAGGATTTTCTATCACGGTCCATGACTTCATTATCCTGCCACGCTTCCGGTACAAGCATCATCATCGCGTGTGGAAGAGATCTACCGCTTAAAGTCAGTAGTTCTACCATTGCATCTAGATTAGCTGAATCTGACTTTTGCTTATCGGTGATTGGCATCAATCTGGAAAGCTCCTCATCAGTGAAATATTTCGATTTCATGAGGTTTTCCTTAGATTTCATTTTGTTCAAATTCCCTTTGATCGTGTTAATCTCACCATTGTGGGAAAGAAAACGGAATGGCTGCGCCAGTCTCCAGTTCGGAAATGTGTTGGTAGAAAAACGGGAATGGACAATGGCAAATGCAGACCCAATTCTTGGATTCTGAAGATCTTTATAGAAAGCCAAAACCTGATCGGTTCTCAACTGACCTTTATATATAAGTGTCTGGCTACTTAGGCTGGCAAAATAGAATGACTGATTGACGCCAGGAATCTTCGTATTGATTTCTGAAGTTGAATAGTTTCTAAGTACGTATAGCTTGCGCTCAAGCTCAATGCCGGTAAGTCCTTTTTTATGCTTGACAAATAACTGCTCAATATTTGGCATTACTTCCAATGCTGCTGAGCCTGGCACTGTCTCATCTACAGGTACAGATCTATAGCCTATCAGCTCGAAATCCAATTCTTCGATCAGCTGATTTAGCAGTTCTTTTGATTTATGGAAGAGTTGCTTATTTTTCGGGAAAAAGGTCATCCCTACGCCATAAGACCCAGCTTCTGGTAAATTGACTTCAGTACGGGCGGTTATATCCTTAAGGAATTGATGAGGTACCTGAATCAGGATACCGGCACCATCACCGGACTTGGGATCAGCTCCACGTCCTCCACGGTGCTCCATATTGCTCAGCATATATAAGGCATCGCTAATTGTCTCATGAGAGGGCACTGCACTCAAATCGACAACCGCACCTATACCGCAGGAGTCATGCTCAAACTCCGATCGATACAAACCTTCTTGCATTTTTATAGAATTTATTAGGTTCAAAATTTCCAAAAATTACAGAAAAAAATTGTCCTATTAAAATTACGGCAACAAAACGGCTGCTTTAGTGCCTTATTTTTTATGGAAATTGACTTTTTTGATTTTTTGGTAATTAACTTTTTGGTATAAAAAATTTAATCTGAGGCTAATATTTTAACAGTTATTGAATAATTAGGATGCTTTTTCAAGCAAATTCATAAAAAACTGAGAAAAATATAACGTAGTAGGATACTAAATAAATCTTAAAAAAAATATAAAATTATTTTTCGTATAAATTACTAGAGACTCCTAGAATGCATTCCCTGCAAAAAGTACATTAAAATAATATTTGGCAAAAATGCAAAAATCAAAAATTTTATAATACTCTCTACATCAGTCTGTATGAGGACCAAGGCCGTCCTTGTCAAGAGAATTTAAATGAACTTTGATCTTCTTAATTTTACGCGCATCTACGGCTAGGATAGTAAACTCGAAATCTTCGAATTTTATCTTCGTCCCGTTTTTTGGCAATTTGGAATTTAACTCCAAAAGCAATCCACCTAGTGATTCACTTTCTCCCTTTACGTCTTCGAATACCTGAGAATCCAAGTCGAGCTTTTTGCAAAAATCGTTGAGCGATACTTTCCCTTCAAAAATAAAGGTAGCTGGATCCAATTCCTGGAAGAAAATATCATCGTGATCATCAAACTCATCGTTGATTTCACCAATTATTTCCTCAATCAGATCTTCCAAAGTGACCAACCCTGAAGTTCCCCCGTACTCATCCACTACAATTGCCATGTGAACACGCTTAAGCTGGAAATCCTTTAGCAAGGTATCTACCTTCTTGTTCTCTGGAACAAAGAAGCTTTTTCGGATCAACTCATTCCACTTGAAATCCTCGTCACGCTCAATGAATGGCAGCAAATCCTTGATATAAAGAATGCCCTGAATATTGTCAATGGTCTCTTCATACACTGGTATTCTGGAATAGCCGCTTTTATTGATTTTATCCATCAATTCATGAAAATCTATTTCCATGTCGATAGCAGTAATATCCATGCGACTTTGCATGACCTGCTTTACTGTGAGCGTACCGAAGTTTACTATGCCACGTAAGATCTCCCGCTCTTCATTTGGAGCATCCTCTGTGGACAAATCCAAGGCTTGATTTAGCTCATTCACAGAGAGTGAATAACCCTTCCTTTCAATTCGTCTTTCCAGTAAGCTGCTAAATGCCATCAAAAAATTGGAAAACGGTTTTAGCACTGAGGAAAAAAAGCTGATGCTTGGCGCCATTATCAAACTAAAACTAACTTTCGCTTTGTTAGCATATACCTTCGGTACAATCTCTCCGAAAAATACAATCGCGAAAGTTACTCCGATGGTCTGTATCAGAATGACGATAATTCCAGTGGCATTTTTCCCAAAGATCGTCCAAGCTACAAATGTGGTCAGCGTAACTATCCCAATATTGATAAGGTTGTTCAGGATAAGTATAGTGCTAAGCAGTTTGTTCGGGGATTCAACTAAGCTCAAAACTTTTTTCCCTCGAGGTGTATTTTCCTCTTCCAGATTTAACAAGTCTTCGTTGCTTAGGGAAAAAAATGCTACCTCTGATCCAGAAACTAGGGCAGAGCCTATTAAAAGTACTATAAAAATAAGTCCATTTACAATCAGGTAGCTAACCGAGGGTATGCTTATCTGAGCTAGTAAATGGTAACTCGGGTAGGGATCGTCCATGTATTAAACCGCAATGGTTAATGCAAAATTAAAACATTCCCCTGAAAATTGTCTCCAGGGGAATAAATTATTAAAACGGCAGATCGTCATCTTCTGTATCTGAAACCATTTCCTGTGCTTTAGGCGCAGAAGTGGGCGCTGATGATGCGGGCCTTTGCTGTGCGGATTGTTGAGGTGCTCCGGAATTTGGTGCTCCATCTGGCCTAGCACCGAGCATGGTAAAACTCAATACTCTAATTTTGGTTCGATAGCGATTTTGTCCTTGCTCATCTTGCCATTTGTCTGTTTTGATTTTTCCTTCTACGTAAATCTGGCTTCCTTTTTTAAGGTATTGCTCGGCTATTTTCGCCTGTGCTCCCCACATTTCAAGGTCATGCCATTCTGTTTGTTCTACTCTTTCGCCATTCCGGTTTTTATAAGCTTCAGTGGTTGCCAGACTAACGTTCGCAACTGCATTATCACCTTCTAAATACTTTACTTCTGGATCTGCACCAAGATTTCCTACTAGGATTACTTTATTTACTCCTGCCATAATTAGTTTTAATTTAAGGTTAAAAAAGTCTAATAGTTGAAGGTACTCAAATCCCTTGATCGTTCAAAAAATTAACAATCAACTTTGGCTTAGCCAAATATTCAATCTTTTCTTCTGCTACCAACACAAACCCCTCATTTTCGCACCAGTTTTCCAGTTCCTCCCTATTTTCTTCTTTGATTTCCACTTCAGAGAAAATAGCATTTAATCGCTGGTGTGACAGAATGTGTCGGTATTTTTTTGGTAAATGAAGTGTTTCTTTTTCCGAGCTGGAGGGTATTTCCATCTGCACATATTCTTTACCTTCACTGAATTCTATCTGAGGAAAATCAAAAAGTCCTTCCCAGATATCTCCTGATGTTCTTTTTTTCCACACCCATTTTTCACCACACTTAATTACATAATAATGAAAATGTCGCTCCCTGATTTTTACCTTATTGGTCTTCAGTGGAAGTTCGGACACCATATTATATAGGTATGCAAAGCAGGAGTTGCTTAGAGGACAAGTCTCGCAACCTGGATTTTTGGGGGTGCATTTTCGTGCACCGAAATCCATCATTGCTTGATTAAAATCCGCTGGTTGATCTTTTGGGATGATTTGATTGGCTAGGTGTTCAAATTCTTTTTTAGCCTTTGAGCCGGCGATGTCTGTCTCGATTCCAAAATAGCGTGCGAGCACTCGAAAAACGTTACCATCTACTACTGCTTTAACCTCTCCATAAGCAAAACTGGCAATCGCAGAAGCGGTATAGCTACCAACTCCTTTTAGTTTTAAGAGTTCATCATAGGTTTTTGGAAATTCTCCACCCATATCAAACCAAATACTTTTTGCGCAAGCATGAAGATTTCTCGCCCGGCTATAATAACCTAGTCCTTGCCATAGCCTAAGAACTTCTTCTTCCGTCGCCAAGGCAAGATCCTTTACAGTTGGAAAGTTCTCCACAAAAGTATAATAATAAGGTAACCCCTGAGCCACTCGAGTCTGCTGAAGAATGATTTCTGAGAGCCAAATTTTATATGGATCAAGGGTTTCTCTCCAAGGTAAATCTCTTGGATTTTCCTTATACCAAGTTAGTATTTGATGCGAAAAAGCCTGATATTCAGAGGTTTTGTGGACCATAGTCAATATTAATCTATCATACAAATCAAGCTAATTTTTATGAATATGTTTTTTAATTACAATGGTTGTCTTACATTTGCAGTCCCAAAAACACTTGGTTAATAGGTTGTTAAGCTTATTTCGTAATTTCTAAATTAATATTACAGTGACTAAAGCAGAAGTAATCACTAAGATTTCGGACAAAACAGGTATCCAAAAGGATGATGTTACACAAGCCATTGAGGCGTTCTTCAAAGTAGTGAAGGATTCAATGTCCGAAGGAGACAATATCTACGTGAGAGGATTTGGTAGCTTCATCAATAAGAAGAGAGCTAAAAAAATCGCCCGAAACATCTCCAAAAACACAGCTATCGTCATCGACGAGCATTACATTCCGGCTTTCAAGCCATCAAAGGTTTTTGTAGAGAAGATTAAGAACAGTAAAAAAATCAAAGAATTAGCGCCTCAGGACTAAGTCAGGAGAGCTTTTGACATGAAAAGATCTCAGATCATA
Source organism: uncultured Algoriphagus sp. (assembly GCF_963974835.1). GTDB lineage: Bacteria > Bacteroidota > Bacteroidia > Cytophagales > Cyclobacteriaceae > Algoriphagus. The sequence goes on from NZ_CAXBET010000001.1 coordinate 787,235, forward strand.
CTAATCGCAATAGGAGTCATAGCAGTCGGAGGACTGTATGCTCTTCCTAGTGTGGTCGTGGACAATGAAAGTAAAGCAGATGGAGTTTCTCAGGAAAACCCACCTGCTTCCACTTCATCCACTGATCCGGTAGCGATGCATGAGACTGAGTTAAGTCCTGATCAGAGAGTTCAGATAAATACACTGAAACTTCAGATCGCTGAAAACTCTTCCAAGGAGAAGTTGAAATCTTCCACTGAGGAACTCGCTGCGATTTATCAGGAACTTGGGAAGTACGATAGTGCAGGATATTATCTAAGTTTGGCAGCGGATCAGCAGTCAAACATGGAATTAGCAGAAAAAGCTGGAAACGCCTATTATGAGGCATTCAGCTTTGCGCTTGATCCAGAGAAAGTAAATTCCACTGCCGAGCAGACCCGAAAGTATTTAACAATGGTGTTGGATAATGATCCCACCCGTTTGGATTTGAAAACTAAGGTAGCGATGACTTATGTGTCCTCGTCCAACCCAATGCAAGGAATCACGATGCTAAGAGAAATCTTGGAGCAGGATCCGCAAAATGAGGACGGGTTGTTCAATATGGGCGTTCTATCTATGCAGTCAGGCCAGTATAAGCGTGCCATTGAAAGATTCGAAGAATTGATCCAATATCACCCGGACAACCTTCAGGGGCAGTTTTACTTAGGCGTGAGTTATTTCGAAGCCAAACAAAACAACAAAGCGAAAGCTCATTTCGAGAAAGTGAAAACGATGACTGAGGATGAGATGATCCTTGGAAGCATCGAAGGCTATCTCGAAAAGCTATAAATTATTTGTACACTACTAAATCCAAAGACTATGCCTTGCGGAAAGAAAAGAAAAAGACATAAGATCGCTACGCACAAGCGTAAGAAGAGACTAAGAAAAAACAGACATAAGAAGAAGTAATACACTTCTTCTTATTGTCATTTGAGTAAACGTTCATTTACATAGTATAATAAGACGAGATTTTGAGTACGGAATTGTTAATCGATTCTGCTCAAAACGGAAGTCGAATTGCTCTCCTTCAAGACAAGAGCCTGGTTGAGTTGCATTCCGAAGGAATGGACAATCAGTTTAAAGTTGGAGATATTTATCTCGGTACGGTCCGCAAAATCGTCAATGGGCTCAACGCAGCCTTCATTGACGTAGGTTATGAGAAAGACGCCTTTCTTCATTACCAGGACCTCGGGGCAAATTTCAACAGCCTGACGAAGTTCACCAAAATGGTGCGCAACAATAACTACGGCAATTATAATTTGAAGGGTTTTGAAAACGAACTTGAAATCGACAAGATTGGAAAAATCTCCGGTCCTCTGTCCAAAAATCAACAGATTTTAGTTCAGGTCGTCAAAGAACCCATCTCTACGAAGGGGCCTCGACTATCCTGTGAGCTCTCTCTACCAGGTCGCTACCTAGTGCTAGTTCCTTTTTCTGATTCGGTCAACGTATCTAAGAAGATCCGAAGCAACGAGGAAAGAAGACGTCTCCTGAGACTCATCAATTCTATCAAGCCCGCCAATTTCGGAGTAATTATCCGTACAGTGGCAGAAGGTCAGTCCGTTAGTGACTTAGATAAAGACCTTCGAAATCTTCTCAATAGCTGGGAAGAAGGCATGGGTAAATTGCTGAAAGCCAAGAGTCGCGACAAAATAATTGGAGAGATGAGCATGGCTTCCTCACTCGTGAGAGACCTGCTCAACGAATCATTCGACGCAATCACCGTAGAAGAAGAATCAACTTACGATCAGATCAGATCCTACATCAGGAACATAGCTCCTGAAAAAGAAAAAATTGTAAAGCTTTACACTGGTAAAGCTAAGCTCTTTGAAAATTTTGGAATAGAAAAGCAGATCAAAAGCCTGTTTGGACAGACGGTCAGCCTTCCGCAAGGAGGGTATGTGATCATCGAGCATACAGAAGCCCTGCACGTCATTGACGTGAACAGTGGTAATAAGTCCAACCAGGAAAGTGACCAGGAATCAACGGCATTAAAAACCAATCTGGTTGCTGCTAAAGAAATTGGCAGACAGCTCCGCCTCCGGGATATGGGAGGAATCATCGTGGTCGATTTTATCGACATGAAGAAGGCCGAGAATAAAAAGGCCATCTACGAAGCGATGAATAACGAGCTTAAGTTTGACAGGTCTAAGCATACTGTTTTGCCTCTGAGCAAATTTGGGCTCATGCAGATCACCAGACAGCGAGTAAGGCCTGAGGTCAATATTGTGACCAAAGAGACTTGCCCGGCATGCAACGGCACCGGCAAAATACAAGCGTCCATCTTGATAGCTGATAAGCTAGAAAAAGACGTAGATCATATTGCTACTATCCAGAATGTGAGTAAAATACAAATTGGGCTGCATCCCTACCTGCACGCATACTTTACTACCGGCATAATTAGCCGAAGAGTGAAGTGGTTTTTCAAGTATAATAAGTGGATAAAACTGATCAAAGATTCTTCCCTACCCGTGACGGAATACAGATTCTTAGATGAATCTGGAGAGGAAATCGAACTACAAGTAAAAAGCGAGACTGAATAGTCTCGCTTTTTTTATGAATTTTTTATTCTTAGATCTCACAAATTCTTCTTAGACGCATTATTCAAGAAGAAAAAATTAAGTAATGTAAGTTTTTTCATGAATGATGAACCGGAGTGCTTTTTAAATTAACTATTTCGGTACAAAAAAACTTACCGTTTAACAAATTGAAACTGATCCCATTGGTTTAAAATAATCAGAGTAGGCTCATTATCCACAAATCCATATTCTAATAGCAGTTTTTGCACCCTAAGCGAATGGGTACCATTTTCAAGATTTGAGATATCTATTCCTGTTTGATATATTTTTTGCTTAGTGGTTCCGATTCTATGTTTCGACCAAGAATCTATTTTAACCAATTCTTCATCTATATAAACCCGGTGAAGGTCTGCAGTTTCTTCAAGGGTTTTCCATCCCAGAGAATCTAACTCTTTAGCAAAATCTGTATTCAATTGTTCAATTATTTTTCCATCTCCCTCATATCTGGCAATGCCTAATCTCAGATAGTCGTCACTGATTTCTTCGGATGGGATAAAGCTTCTTGGATACCTTGTATTGAAATCGTGTTCTGTTTCATAATGCAGATACTTGGCTGACCACTCCAATTCCTTTTCAATTAATCCCCGATCATTACTAAAAGTAGTGAAGTCTTGAGTATCAGAAATAATAATAGGAGTAGAGAAAGCAAAAATCAAAAAAGCGTAAACTACAGCTAGCCATTTACCGATGTTACTTTGATATATGGCTGAAATAGAGTTTAACATACTTTGAGTATACCATGTTTTGAGTTTAGTTTTCTTTTTGGCAAACGTCAATGCCATGAAACCAATCATACTCACCATGAAAATCACATATATGATAAAAAAATTGAGATCGAACCAGACGTAAATACCAATCAATAATCCTAGATAGACTGTAAAAGTCAGGAAAACCAACACTAGTGAAACTGGATAGGCGAATGTCATACTGCAGACTTTTTCTAACCTGAGCACCATATCTGCTGGCTTTTGATATTCATAGTCCTGAGCCATTTTGAAAAGGTTTTTATTGATGACACCTTCTGGAAATGCATAACTAAGCCCTAAGAGTCCTGCCCACACAAATCGAAGACAAAGGTGCACCACGAAAAATATCTTAAAAACTGAAACAACCGTGGTCAGATAAAAAAGTATCAACAAACTCGGAAGATACCCCACACCAACTTCTTGAATAAGGTAAACAGAGAACTCATATATTTTCGCTGGGAAGACAAACAAAAATGCAAGTGTTATACCTGATATTATCACCTCTGGTTCCCAGCTATTCCGCTGGAGATTTTCGAGCCAAGTGAGTTCTTCCTGCTTTCGTTCGTAATCTGTGCCTTTATTCATCATTCAAAAAATACATTAGAAATTCGATTTATCTAAATTATTGATCGAGCCAGCTTTTGAAATCCGATACTTTTTCACGGCTGATTAAAATATCCTGATCCCGGCAATTTTTCAAAGTCACTTTCAAACGACTATTGGAATAGGAGAAAATTCCATCTATCCCATTTAGGCTGCTCAAGTATTTTCGGTTTAGCCGAAAGAATTTTACTGGGTCTACCTGGGATTCCGTTTGTTCCAAAGTGCTTTCTAGCACGTACTTTTTTCCATCAAGTGTATGCAAAAAGGTTATCCGTTCTTCACTGTTAAAATACAAAATATCATCCACTGGAATACTTTGAATCTTCTCTCCAAAGCGTACCAAAAACCGGGATTTGTAGGTTGATTTTGTTGGATTAAGTAGAGTTTTCAAGACATCCAATTCTATGGATGATCGGATTTGGTTGCTTTTGAACTTATCCACAGCTCTAGCCAAATCATTCGGATCAATTGGCTTCAAAAGGTAGTCGATAGCGTTTACTTGAAAAGCTTTGATGGCATATTGATCGAATGCTGTAGTGAAAATAATTGGTGTGGATAAACTTATTTTTTCAAAAATGGAAAAGCTGATTCCATCTGCTAGTTGTATATCGCTGAATATTAAATCTGGCTGATTATTTTGTTGAAACCATCGAACAGAATTAGAGACGCTGTCTAAATTATTAATTATTTCAGCATCTGGAAAATGCCTCTTTATTTGCATTCTAAGCAGATTAGCAGCTGGTTTTTCGTCTTCTATAATAACGATTCTCATGTGGATAACTCTAAAATTGGCAGTTTGACCAAGAACTCATCTTCCGTCTCAATTACTTCCATATTTCTTTCAGAAAGTAGTTGATATCTCATTCTGATATTATTCAATCCTATTCCTGTCGATGGTTCAGTTTGGCTAGACTTAGGCTGAAAAGTATTACTAATCCATAAATCATCATCCTTTCTGTAGATGTGGATAAACAGTGGTTCACTTTGGCTCACAATATTATGTTTGATTGCATTTTCCAATAGGAGTTGGAGAGAAAGTGGTGGTATATACCCATTTTGATTTTCTATATCTATAGAAAACTGTAAGCTTTCTTCAAATCTAATTTTCTGAAGTTCCAGATAATTTCTGGCAAAACTCTCTTCCTTTTCCAGCTCGATTAATTCCTCTTTTTGTGCCTCCAATACGTAGCGATATATTCGGGATAGCTTCTGAATGAAAGCTGCAGATTTGTCTGCATTTTCATAGACTAGACTGGAAAGCACATTAAGGGAATTGAATAAAAAGTGGGGGTTCAATTGATCCTTGAGAGACTGATATTGACTTACTAATTTTTCGTTGCGAAGAATCTCGGCCTCAAGTGCTGACTTTCTCCATTCCAACAGCCAAGATCGTGTAGTAAACAAAGCCATAAACCCCAATGCTATTCCCATTGGCATTAGGGAATATTCGAATAGTAGCTTATACGGAATATTGTTTAGAGTAAAATTTCCTTTGACAAACGAATACATAAAAACTAAGCTAAATGATACGATAAAAGCATAGCTCATATATGTACCGCTTGTCAATAGAAATCTCTTAGCCGGATGATGAATCCATGAGATTCGTTTATCGTAAAAGTCCTCCACTGCATTGCCGCCATAACTCATCGCAATGGTGATAGCTAGTGAGAAAATGAAATCTGGTGCGAGACTCTTGATTCCTTCCCAACTTAAAAAGCATCTAGGGCAGAAATACAACATAAGAATCGTCACAATTCCTAGGTTGATGATTATGAACTTAGGAATGGTGCTCAATATTCCACCGTTAGATTTGTAAGTACCTGTTTGGTTAACTTTTGGCATATTGGGAAATTAATTAAAAAGAGGCAATTCCTTTCTCTCTGACGCGAAAGTTAGGAACTTCCCTTTGTGGATGCGTATTAATTGCATTTAGATGCTACCTGATCAGCTTGGGTTTTTCCCCAAGTAGGTAGTATATAATCTTCTGTGATTTTTGTCTGTTCTTTTTTGTAAAGCTCCAAGCTCATTCTTGCCATTCCACATGCTTTTTCTGGTCCTGTGCCAAAGAACTGAGACATGCCTAGTTCCATTTGTGACATCAAAGAAACTGCTCTCGGGTTTTCACGGTCTAGGTTAATGGCTTTTCCTAACAGCTGCATTGCCTCTGGGCTCATGGACTGACCACGGCTTGCAGGGTCCAAAGATATTTTTCCAATCAAAACATATCCTATAAGTGCCGTGATTTCGGAGTTTCCTGGAGCTAATTTGTCTGCTTTATTGACTAATTCTAGGGCTTCGTCTAAGATTTTATCTTTGTCAATATCGAATCGAAAAGCTGCTTCTGTTTTCAATAAAGCCCCATAATAAAAAGGGAGCCATTCTGTTTCTGTCGCATCAGCTATTCTCATAAATCCATTGGTGACTTCTTGGGATTGTTCAAAGGTTTCAATAGTTGCTTTTGCCGCAAGTTGCTTTTGCATAGCAGCTATGAAAGCTGGATCAGATGCTTGTGCTAAAGCGATTAAAATAAAGGAAAGAGCGATGGTTAAGATTGACTTTTTCATGATTTTATGGATTAAAGATTGTTTAGATTATTTGCTGTTTTGTCTTTTGAAAGAGTGAGGAAAACTCCTAAGAATAGGAATCTCGGAGCGACTTGGCCTTGAGGAATGAATTCAAATACACCTTGGGAATTCGTTTTTGGACTGTAGGTATATCCGAAGACATTGTCTCTGCCCAATACATTGGAGCAAGCCATATGAATAATGATGTTCGGCTTTGGTAAGTAGCTCCAAGACAAGCTTAGGTTTTGAAAGCTTTTGGTTTTGGAGTTCATTTCTGAGTCATCCAAGTTTGGGTTGGTATAGCTGTAGCCATCATTGAAGGCTAATGAGGCTCCGATCTGGGATTTGAGGGGAGCGATAAAATGCTTCATAACTGCAGAGATATTATGCTTTGGTGCGAAACTTGGCTGAACTTGGGTTTCATATTGATTGAAGCTTCTTTTGCTATCCACAAAGCTGTAGGTGATCCAGTAGTCCGTATTTCGGAAAGTCTCACGATCTCTGAAAAAGAAATCAATTCCTTTGGCGTAGCCAGATCCATCATTTTTTAATTCTTTTGGATCGTCAGGCAATCCTTCAAATGTTACCAGCTGATCGTATGATTTGTAAAATGTTTCTGCTCTGAATGTGAAGCCTTCTTTGGAAAACAGGTAGTTTAAAATCAAGTGATTTGATTCGGAATTTTCTAGATTGGTATTCAACACACGGAAGTTCTCAGCAGGCAATTGATGAAAGCTGCCAGCAGCGAAGGAAAGTTGACCTTTATCCGCTAACTGATAGGCTATAGAGAATCTTGGGTCCAACCATTTCTCACTAGATACTGAGCTTGCACCACCTCTCAAACCTCCCCTAAGAACGAGGTCCTTGTTCAGATAGAAATCCCACTCAGTAAAAAGATAAGTTTCACGATCATCAAAATCTCTTTTCCAACCTTCAGCAACCAGCTTTTCAGAATAGGGATGGATGAAATGCTCAACACCGAATTTTGCAGAAAGCCGATCGGAAAAGTCCTTGATGGCAGTTGCTTTTATATGAGCTAATTCACTCTTGCGCTCGATGATTAAGCTATCATAGGCGATCTTGTCAAAATTATTAGAATAGGATATTCCTGTAAAAATCATCCAGTCATTTTTCAATGTTGTTCTCCAATTTGCCTGAGCATAGCTGTAGTTATTTTTTAGATCCACCAAAACCCGCTTTTCAATTCCAGGAAGTGGCTGCCAGAGGCTCATTCCGCCTGACTCAGTTCTTGCCATTACTTTAAGCAGTCCATTTTCTCCGGTTTTCTTTTGTGCAGCGACTTCTACATCCCAGCCATTTGGAGCTTTTTCAAAATCAACATCTTGCTTGATCATTCCTTGGTATGGACCAAGATTGAAGTAGTTGGCACTTGCGGTGATGCTTTGCTTATCATTAGCAAGCGTATGAGAATACCCTCCGCCGATAGTCATCAAGCTTAGGTCTCCTTGGCTTCTTTTTGAGAGGTCTTTTGTATTTAAAGCTAGGGCTGAGGAAAGTGCCTGCCCGTATTCAGCTGAATAGCCTCCGGTGCTGAAGAATGTTCCTTTAAATAGGTTTGGGTTGAATCGGGTTCGGGTCGGTACATTTCCGGCAGTAGTTCCGTAGGCATTTCCTACCCGCATTCCATCTATGTAGATTCCCACTTCACTCGCATCTCCACCACGAACAAACAATCTCCCATCATTTCCCACGGTACTTGTGCCTGGAAGTGTCTGAAATGCCCCCATGATATCGCCCATCGCACTTGGAGTAGTCACGATGTCGAGAGGCTTAAGGATCACAGATTTGCTTGCATCGGAAGCTTCCATTGATCCGGCAGAGATAGTCACGGCGTTCATTTCGGTGATTGCCTCGATTAATTCGATCGGCTGAATTTCATTGGAACCTTGCGCAACAGTAATCGCAAGTTCTTCTGTTTTGAAGCCAAGAAATTTGAAAACCAAAACTTGAGCCTCCATTTCAGAAGTTTTGAACTGATAACTTCCATCTTGGTCACTAGTACCTCCGTCATAGCTTCCTTTGATCTGGATATTGGCTCCTGGCAGGGGTACACCTTTTTCATCGAGAACTTTTCCTTGGATAGTTGCTTGCGCAAAAGCCTGAGTTTGCAAAAGAAGAAAGGCGATAAAAAGTAGTAGTCGTGGATTCATTTCGATTCAGATTTGAATCAAAAGTGCACGTCATGTTATGTTGAAAAAATTAAAGCTGACTGAAGTGTAAGAATTGGCGACTGAAGTGTAAAAAAGGATAACTGGACAAAATCAGAGAATCTAAATCACTGTAAACGTTATACAGTAATCTCAATCCAATTTCCTTCTGGGTCTTCTATAACTGACTCAAAATATCCATCTCCTGTAGTTCTTGGTTCTCCGACGATAGTAATTCCTGCTATTCGAAATGCTTCAGTGAGCTCGAGAACTTTCTCCTTTGAACCTACTGAAATCGCAATATGTGCATAGCCTGATAATTTACCTCTTGGGCCCGAAGTGCCCTTTATATCTGCTCCTTTCATCAATTCAATTCTAGCGCCTGATGAAAAACTTAGAAAATATGAGCTAAAACCTTTGGTGTCATTTATATACTTTTCTCCGGCAGAGAGATTAAATGACTGACAGTACCAATCTTTCATTTGCTCCAGCTTGTCAACCCAAATTGCGAGATGTTCAATTTTCATATTTCTACATTTTTTACCATTCTCTGCCCACAGGAATTACTTTCCAATTTTGGTCGAAATAAGGAGTCTGCTTATAAAACCATGAATAGATTGTTCTTGGGGAATCTGCAAAGTCCGGATTCGAAGCTTTCTCTGCCTCAAATCGCTTCTTCAAATCCGCATCTTCTTCGAGCATTTTCGAAATCAGAGACTCCATAATGTAGGTTTCCATGTATTCAGTTTGAGCTAGAACAGAATTAAAATATCCCCATTGAAAAAAGCTATCTACTGACTCAGGCTCCATCAAAATGACGGATAATTCTCCAAGCGACTGTATAGTGCTGATTCTTGCGGAGCCTGGCTGGAGTATGATTTTTCTTTCAATTTTATCCAGATCGAAAGACTGCATACGCATCAATCCCTCGTAGGGTTGATTGACCATTTTGTAATCGCTAACTGTGGAAAACTCAAGAGTTAACTCTATTGGCTCCTCCAAAATCTCCATTTCTATTCCATGCAGTTCCATTTTTTTGATCACTTCAGACCATTCTGCAGGAATATAATAAGCTTTAGGTACAGCTACATTTTCTACGGGCCTATCCATCAAAATGCTGGGTACTTGCTGAATTATTTTCTTCCCTTCCCATACCACATATTCTCTCCCTGTAATTGGAGAAATCTCTTTTCTGGAAGCAATTCCCAAAAATTCCATAGAGTCTGCAGGAGTTTCTCTGAAAGCAAATTTAACTGTGACCTTTTCCGGATTCTGGTTTTTGTCAGCTTCGATAGCTTCTTTTAGCCTCTCGAAATGCGCTCCAACAGATTTTATTGCTTGCTCCAAAAATACGTAAGTCCCCAAAACACGTTGTTCAAAGGGCTTCAATGAATGATTTTCTATCAAAATGGAAGGAATATGCTTGATATCTCCATAGGTGTGAGAAAATCTCGGGCTGAAGGAAAACGCTATATTTCCTTCAGTAAAATCATTACCATTTGCCGCAAAAAGTAATGGACCAGGAATGTGTCCATGGTTTTTCAAAGCTTGATCAACTTCAGGCTGGAAAAAAGTGCCTAGCCAAGCGGAAATCTCAGGTGAATAGCCGCCTGTCGCTACATACCCGTACGTTACGTCATACTGATAATCCGCTCCGTCTGTCACATGAATATCAACATATAAGTCCGGATCATAACTGTTGATAACTTCTGCTACCGCCCGAATTCCCGCAGTCTCGAGTTTAGTGTAATCTCTATTAAGATTCAGGTTTACTGCATTAGTTCTCCACCCCATTTCTTTTGGTCCTCTCTGATTTACTCTGCCGAATTCGCTTCTTCTCTCGTGACCATCTACATTTAGAATGGGGATAAAAAGTAGATTTGCTATATCTAGGAGGTCCATTTTGTTGCCCTGACTTATATCTCTAAGTAGCATCATTCCCGCATCTTTTCCATCAATTTCACCTGCATGAATTCCAGCTTGAAACATAATTAGGGGTTTATCCGATGTTGATAACTGTTCGGGACTGCTATTATTTTCACTGGTGGCAATCACCATTTTAATTTCTCTTCCCTGTTCGCTTTTTCCAATTGGAATTAGTTCAAGATATTCAGATTCCTTTACCAAGTTCTCAATCCACTCCATAGTTTCGGCATAAGTTGGAGATTCCAATCCATCAGATAGTTCAAAAGGAGTTACCCATTTATGCGTTTTATCCACTATCAATTCCTTGCTTTTTCCATCCCATGGAAGAAGAGGAGGCATAATATCTTGGGCTAAAGTGATGATGGGAGAACCTAAACTTATGACCGTGAAAAGAAGATACTGTACAGATTTTTTCATAGGAAGTTATTTGCTCAAATATCGGAAGTACTTCTGAAGCGATAATGAAATTTTGGATAAACAGCGCTGTTGGAATGGGGAAAGAGATAATTGCAATTTGAAAAATCTTTATCACTCGAGCATTAAGTCTTAATTTTCGATTCCATGAAAAATTCGAATTTATAGTGTTTTCATAGTCTATGTTTATATCCCAAAATTGATAGTTCAATTCTCAAACTGTGGAATAATTACAAAAGTAAATAACTAACAACCCCTTCTAATTGTGCTTACAGAGGATTTTATTTTTTGGAATGGCGTTGGCGATCTTCAATTTGCTTCTGAACAGAAGCGACTTTCTCTTAGTAGGAAGTGAGTACCAACTTAACCACAAAAATCATGAGTTTATTAAAAGATGTAAAAGTAGCGATTCTTGCAACTAACGGATTTGAAGAATCGGAATTGATAGAGCCTCAGAGGGCATTGGAAAAAGAAGGAGCTGAAGTATATATTATTTCCCCGGAAAATGATCATATCAAAGGATGGAAACATGGTGAATGGAGTGAATCGATAAAGGTAGATGCCCGCGTAGATCAGGTCAGCGCAAAAGATTTTGATTCACTTGTACTTCCTGGTGGTGTAATTAATCCTGATCTATTGAGAAGGGATATGGCGTCTGTAGAATTTGTGAAGAGCTTCTTTGCTGATCACAAACCTGTGGCTGCAATCTGCCATGGTCCGCAAATGCTGATTGAGGCAGGAGTAGTAAATGGCCGAACTCTAACTTCATTTGAATCCATTAAAAAAGATCTCGAAAACGCTGGAGCTCACTGGATAGATGAGGATGTAGTCGTCGACAGTGGATTGGTGACCTCAAGGAGCCCGAAAGATTTAGCCGCTTTCAATAAGAAAATGGTTGAGGAATTCCGGGAGGGTAAACACTCCGGACAAACCGCATAAAGCTAAATCCCTGAATTATATCAAATTCAGGGATTTTTTTTCGCACAGTGCCTGAACATTATGGTATTTATTTTCCTCATTCTGTGCAATAAGTAATCATATCTAGAATTAGTTGGCTTATTCAAGGATTGGACTAAAGAGCCAATTGCTGTATGTTTTACAATGCTTAAACTAACATTTTTATCATGATCGATAATTTTTTCAATAAGTGGAATAGCGTATGCCATCAGTCAAACTAGAGTAAACTCCAACCAACTATTTCTCGGCTAAATAACTTTTACCATGAAAAATAACCTACCAATCTTTTTATCCCTCGGATTGGCTACCCTGTTCATCAATCCAATTTTCGGATATTCAGGTACATCGCTTGAATTCCAGGATACTGTTCCAAGATCGCAAGCAGTGAATGAAAGCCAAACTGTGACTGGATTGATATCCGACCAAGATGGCAATTTTCTTCCTGGAGCAACTGTGCAAATCAAAGGAACTGAAACAGGAACAGTGGCAGACGATAATGGAATCTATAAAATAGATATCCCAAGCTCTCAAAATGACCCAGTTCTTTTATTCTCTTTTCTAGGTTTTGCTACTAAAGAAGTAAAAGTCGGAGGACAAAGTGAAATCAACGTTACACTTGCAAATGAGGAATCAGAACTTGAAGAAGTTGTGGTGATCGGGTATGGCTCAGCCAGAAAAAGTGATCTGACGGGATCCGTGGCTCAAGTCAATACAGATGAAATCAATGCTTTCCCGACCACCAATGTATTGCAGGCCCTAAACGGTAGGGCTCCTGGAGTACAGGTGATCCAAAACAATGGAGCTCCAGGAGGAGGAGTTTCTGTTCGGATACGTGGGGCAAACTCCATACAAGGTGATAATGACCCACTCTATGTGATCGATGGATTCCCTTTTTCTGGAAACCCAACTAACCTTAATAATTCCGATATAGCTAGTATAGAGGTTTTAAAAGATGCTTCCGCAACAGCGATTTACGGTTCGAGAGGAGCAAATGGAGTTGTTCTAATCACCACAAAAAGCGGAAGATCCGAGCAGTCACAGGTAGAGTTTGACGCATACTATACTATGCAATCTCTGCGTAAGAAACTGAATCTGATGAATGGTCAGCAATATGCTCAATTGATGAATATTCAGGCGGAAAATGATGGATTAGCTCCATACTTTGATCAAGGCCAGATTAATAGCTTTGGGGAAGGAACAGATTGGCAAGACCAAGTATTTGAACAAGCACCGATTAAATCAACTTCTCTTAGCATTTCCGGAGGCGGAGAAAAAACGCAATTCTCTGTTGGTGGAAGTATTTTTGATCAAGATGGTATAATTAAAGGAAGTGATTACAGCCGCTATTCTCTCCGCTCCAATATTCACCACGATATAAGTGAAAAATTTAAAGTTGATTTTTCCAGTACGCTTTCAAAATTAACCACGGCCAGAAGAGATAGTGAAGGCGGGGCTCGAGGTAATTCCATGATCGGTGCTGCTTTGATGGCTTCTCCACTTTCATCTCCATTCGATCCAGACGGTTCGATTAATGTGCTTTCAGATGATTTCGCATTTATTTCACCGGATATTATCAACCCGATGAACTTTATCAATGAGCAATCTACTGTTATCAGTGCAAACGTAATTTTGGCTAACGCAGCAATCAGCTACAATCCTATCCCGGATATCACAATTAAAATTGCTGGTGGTATCGAAAATCGGGATGATAGAACAGATACCTATCAAACCCGGGATTTCATTAATAGTAATGGAAGTGCTAACATCACTACTAGCCAATACCTCAGCCGACTTAACGAAAACACGATTACTTACGAAAAGACGTTCAATGAAAAACATGTACTTTCTGTTTTGGCAGGATTTACTTACCAGGATTTCAAAACAACATTTTTAGCTGGTGGTGGATCTGGTTTCTTGAGTGACATTTTCGAAACTGACAATCTTGGCGCCGCTGATGTACCCGGAATTCCTACATCCGGCTATTCCAAATCCGTGTTGCTTTCCTATCTCGGAAGGGTAAATTATAGTTTTGACAATAAGTACTTGTTTACTGCCACGTTCAGATCTGATGGTTCTTCCCGATACAGTGAGGGGAACAAGTGGGGGTATTTTCCTTCAGGAGCTTTCGCATGGAAAGTCTCAGAGGAAAACTTTATGCAGGATCAGCAGGCTATATCAGATTTGAAAATCCGTGCAAGCTGGGGTAAAACCGGAAGCCAGGCTATCGATCCATATTCCACGCTCAATCGACTCTTTCCTGGATACACTCCATTTGAAAATGAACTTTACAGCTTCTTTGCTCCAGGGTCTACTTTGCCGGGTGATTTAAAATGGGAAACTACCGAGCAATTCGATATAGGACTTGACTTTGGGATCTTGCAAAACAGAGTCATTCTAGGAGCAGATTATTACCAAAAAACAACCAGTGATTTGCTAAGTACGGTTAGGCTTCCAAGCTCATTTGGCTATACCACTACAATTGCTAATGTTGGAGAAATTCAAAATAAGGGAGTTGAACTAAGCCTTGATGCACAGATTTTGGATAAGGAATTTAACTGGAACTTAAATGGAAATATCTCATTCAACCGAAACAAAGTAGTAAGTCTGAATGACGGAGAACCAATTCTGACAAACTTCATCAACGTAGTAACTGTGTCGGATAATTTCTCCATCATGGAAGAAGGCAGACCGCTTGGACAATTTTGGGGTTATCAAGAAGATGGCTACACAGAAGAAGGAGCCATTCGGTTTAGAGATCTGAATGGAGATGGGGAAATAAATGAAAGTGATAAAACCTATATAGGCGATCCAAACCCTGATTTCTTCTACGGAATCAATTCTAATATGACCTACAAAGGCTTCCAGCTGGATGTGTTTTTCCAAGGAACCAAAGGAAATGACATTTTAAATGTAAGTGCGATCAGCAGCACAATGGATTATGGACAGGGGTTGAATATGCCTGAGGAAGTTCTTCTGGATCATTGGACCCCACAAAATACAGATGCAAAATATCCTGCGATCAGCCGGGGGTCAGTGGCTAGAGTTTCAGATCGCTTCGTGGAAAATGGATCTTATTTCCGTATGAAAAACATCATGCTTGCATATAATTTTCCGATCAAGGAATCAAAGTTTATGCAAAGTCTTAGACTATATGTCAGCGGACAAAACCTCTTGACTATCACGGATTACTCTTGGTGGGATCCTGAAGTGAACAGTAAGGGAAGTGATAATCGTTTGGGTATAGATCACTTTAGTTATCCTATCCCCAAGTCATATACCATTGGTCTTAACGCAACTTTTTAAACCCAAAATCTAAATCCCATGAAAACGTTATCTAACTTTTCTATACTAAATTCCTTCAACTCTTCACTGAGAAATCCGAAATCTATCCTATTGGCATTTTGCTCTTTGCTGATGTTTACCGCTTGTGAATCCTTATTGGAAGAAGAGCCGCGTACTATTGTGACGGAAAATTTCTACCAAACCCGAGAGGACTTACAAGCTGCCGTAAATTCCATTTACTTTCCGCTCCGCATGGTGCGATCCGAACAGATTGCTGTACTAAGTGCGCACACAGATTGGGGATACGGAAGAGGAAGCCGCGCCCAATACAATGATTTCGTTGGGTTCAATCCTACCAATGTAAATGCAGCTGCATCCAGATGGAATAGCTTCTACCAAGGAATCCGCAATGCAAATTTGGTTATCAAAAACACACCGCTGGCAACAGAGGTAGCTGAGGAAGATCGCATGCAGTTTATCGCAGAGGCCAAATTCTTGCGTGCTTTGACCTATTTTGATTTGGTGAGAAATTGGGGAGGTGTACCGCTGAGAACAGATCTCAATGTGGATGAGGTAGATGTGCCAAAAGCTTCAGCAGATGAGATATATTCCTTAATCATTGCAGACTTGGCAGAAGCAGAGCTTGCCCTACCGGATGTTGCTAGCATAGCTGGAAGGCCAAGCAAAATGGCAGCGAAAACACTTCTAGCCGACGTCTATTTGCAGCTGGAAGATTATCAAAAGGCATCCACTTTAGCTTTAGAAGTAATGAATTCTGGATTGTTTTCTCTCGTTCCAATTAGTTCTGTAGCGGATATTCAGCAGAAAATATTTGGACCGGACTTGGTTTCTACTTCTGAAGAAATTTTTGCGTTGCAATTTGCAAGACAAACGGGGCAAGGAAATGGACTTCCGTGGATAATGAATCATCCTAGTACAGGACTATATAATTTTGGTGGAGCATATGCGCATTATGGTGATGCTACCAACCCATTTTATAAAGAATGGGAAGATGGGGATTTGCGAAAAGCGCTTTGGAAAGTGGTGGATTTTGGACTTGGAGATTCCACGCTTGTTAATGGAAAATACGTTGAGTCTCAGGCTCCCGATAATACAGGTGCGGGAAATAATCAGCCAATTTACCGTTATCCGGAATTGCTTCTGATTTACGCCGAAGCAGACGCGAGATTGAGCGGAGCTGTAAATCCTGAAGCCTTGGAAGCATTAAATATGGTTAGAAAAAGGGCATTTGGTCTTTCTCCAAATCAACCTAGCGAAATTGATTACTTGATCACAGACTTGAATGAATTTTTGGATGCGATCCTTCAGGAAAAAGCCTACGAAACACAGTTTGAAGGGAAGCGCTGGTTGGATCTTAAGCGTACGGGAAGAGCAGAGGAATTTGTGATGAAAAACAAAGGAATCATGATTTCCGAGAAACACTACCTATGGCCGATTCCTCTGGAAGAGCTGAATTTCAATAAGGCAATGGATCCTCAATCAGACCAAAATCCTGGTTACTAATAATAAAAGGCGATTTCTATAATGAAATCGCCTTTTATTATTATAAGGAAGCCTGACTCACCTTAAGAGTTAGCTATTGTACATGATCTCATAATATTCAGTTGCCATTCTATTACTTTCGAAGTTATCATGGACGTCCTTCATTCCTTGTTGTAGGATTTTTATCCAGGCATCTTTGTCTTTATAATAGGTGGGAACGATTTCCTTTTCCAATACATCGTAAATGTTTTGAAGGTCAAAATTATCCTGTTCTGGAATACTAAGATTGGGGTAATCTGCGGTGGGAACTATAAAGCTGTTTTTGCCATGCTCGGCAAATTCACAGATCCACCCGTCAAATGTGCTGAAGTTGATTGCTCCATTCATTGCGGCAGTCATTCCTGAAGTTCCACTCGCTTCTCTAGGCACTCTAGGATTATTAAGCCAAAGGTCTGCGGCTTGCTTCAAATGCAGGCTTAGAGTCAATTCATAACTGACGCAGACTGCCACATTTGGGTATTTTTTGCTTAGATGAACAAGTTGATTGAATGTGGAAATCGCTCCGTAATCCGAAGGATAAGGCTTTCCCGCCCAAATAATCTGAATAGGAAAGTCTTGGTCGGAGACTAAAGCTTCAAACCTTTGAATATCTCTTGTAATTAGATCTGGTCTTTTATATCCAGCAAATCTTCTGGCCCAGACGATAGTCAGCACATTTGGATTTAGCAATTGACCCGTCTGATCAGCGACTATTTCAAACGCCATTTTTTTCAAAGCATGTTTTCTATCTAAAAAAGCCTTCGTGTCATCTTCTTCCATCAGTTTGTAAAGAGGCTTATCTGCCCAATACTTATAGTTCTGAGAGTTGGTGATCGAGGTGATTTCAGGTATGTTATCGTACTTACTCCACATTTTTCGACTTACCTCCCCATGTAGCTTACTGACACCGTTGGCTTTTCTTGCAAAACGAAATGCCGCCAAACTATGGTTGAAAAGATCTCCTTCCATGCCTGTCAATTCCCTGACTTCTTCTAATGGAAAACCATTGAAATAGCCCATCTCGTCACATAAATAAATGTCGTGTTTCTCATTTCCAGCCTCCTCCGGCGTATGTGTAGTGAATACCAAGTGCTTTTTGACCTCATCCTTAGTCCCGAATTTTCTCATTAGATGAAATACGGCGCTGACCCCATGCGCTTCGTTGAGATGATATATCTCAGGATTAAAATTTAGTTCATCCAATAATTTGGCTCCCCCTAAGCCTAGCAAAATAAACTGGGCAATTTTTGCCGCAGTATCAGCATCATATAATCGGTGGGAAATTGTCTGGCTGAGGTAATCGTTTTCCGGCAAATCAGTACTAAGTAGAAAAAGCGGTGCACTTTTAAAAGTTTCCGGCGCCAGATACCATGCCTTTACCCAAACAGGATTATTATGGATAGTTATCTGGTATTTGATTCCAGTGTCCACAAGGAAGCTGTAGATTTTTTCGTACCACTCCGCTTTCATCGTTAGATCCTGGTTTCGGCTCTGGTCGTAATAACCAAACTTCCACAAAATTCCGATTCCAATTAGATTTTGTTTGAGTTCGAATGCCGAGCGTAGATGTGATCCTGACAAAAAGCCAAGTCCACCGCTGTAGATTTTGAGAGGCTGGTGCACTGCGAATTCCATGGAAAAATAGGCAACTGGCTTGCTAAAATCTGGATTGGTTTCGTAGGGAATTGTGTAATTAGAAAAGTCTGTCATTGTCTTGTGGTTAAGTATTCAATTTAATCGAAATCAAATGATTGGCCACAAAAAAGGAATTAGTGAATCACAAAGAATTTGACAGGGCTAACCCTAAAAATGAGCAATACATCAAACCAAATATCCATAGAGTCAAACTCTTTTTTATATGATTCCTCCAGGATTCTATAGACTGGTTAATCTTGAAAGCACATTTGAATAATAAGCGCGCAGGATCAATAGAATCCTGCGCTTAAAAGTTTTACTCTAAATTTGGTTACACTGGCAAAGCAGCTAAACCATTTCCATCCGGTTTATTTTTTAGCATTGGTGTATCATTTAAAATCATAGTAGCTCCAGTCTCCGAAGTGTAAGCGGTCCAATTTGGTAGAGCTCCTGCGTTTGGATTTCCTGTCCTCATGAAGGCTAAAAGTGAAGTGGACATTTTCTCAGAGAGCTTCCTTGGCCTATCTCCTCCACCGGTATGTGTGTACATCCTATCGGTGTTGTCAAACCAGAAGCAGATGTCTATACAATGAAATGCTTTCATTCTTCCCGAGTACAATTCAGGCTCCCAACCAAACCAAGCAAGATAAACAGGTGCTTTCTGAGTGGATTTAGCATTTGCGGTGTTTATAGCGCCCCTTCTATTGGATAAAATCATTGCCCAAATATCTGCTGGAGATGCATCTGGGAAATCTTTTCTGTAGGCAGCGATAATTTTCCCAGTATCTGCGCCATAGTTGGAAGTTAGCTTTTCCGCTACTCCTTCCCATTCTATCTTTTCCAACTCAGGTGCTGTCCGGGTAGGATTCCACTCATGGAAAGTGGTGCAGATCATCATAGGAATATCTGATGCAAGTCCATTAGGGTCAGAGAAAAACTCTCCTTTTGGAATATTTACTCCATCAGCCACAGGACCAAATCCACCTCTGAAACCTGGGGTCGGATGATCTTTCCGCATCTTTTCCAAAGCTCTGTTAGCACAGTCTATGTATTCTCTCCAGCTTAAGTCCTGAAGTTTATCTACATTATCTGCTGTCAAACCTGCTTCTTTTAATACATATTCCCCAAGAGTTCTGGAATACTCCTGGTCGTTGGCCACGAGCATAGAGCCACTCAAAGGAACACCTTTATGCACTAAACCCTTTGCTGCTGGCATGGACATAGTTGCTGTAACTTTTGCACCACCACCGGATTGGCCCATGATCGTCACATTAGTAGGATCACCACCAAAATTTGCGATGTTGTCCCGAACCCATTCCAAAGAAGCGATAATATCCAGCTGGCTTACATTTCCGGAATGAGCATATTTAGATCCACCTACACCGGAAAGATCTGTGAAACCAATTGGGCCAAGTCTATGGTTGATGGACACAAAAACGATGTCTCCGTTTTTGCTGATATTTTCTCCATGATATCCGTCTTGCTCGATGCCATTTCCATTGGTAAATCCACCTCCATGTAGCCAAACAAGCACAGGTCTCTTATTGGTGTCCAAAGCTGGAGTCCAAACATTCAGTTTCAAACAATCTTCGCTTACATCATCGTAATTCCAATGATCCGCAAAGGAATAATCCGGACTTGCATAGCGATTATCCATGATTTGCGGAGCAGTATTTCCCCACCAAATTGTTGGCTTTACATTGTCCCACTTTTCAGGTTTTTGCGGAGGCATAAAACGGTTTTTTCCGGAAGTATCTGCACCGTAAGGCACACCTAGAAAAGTATATACGTCATTGAGGATGTATCCTCTTACTTTTCCAGAATCGGTGCTGGCAATTGCAATGTCATCTCCAATTTGAAGAAATTGGCCGCTGCCAGTTTGTTTTGCAATTGGATTTGCATGAGTGGAAAATGGAACGCTAGCAGCTAGTCCAATGCCGGCGGTGCCCACGCCAACTTTCTTGAAGAATTCGCGTCTATGGTTTTTCATGATTTTGGGTTATTGGTAAATGTTTGATGTTGAGTAAAATATAGCAATTGCCAATTTTAGCAAAGAAGCCAGTTGAATTTAATTTCAGATAAATTACTTGAATGGATTCATATTGTTTCAATATGAATAAATAATAAATAAAAAAGAAGTGAACCGCTTTACAGGTGAATATTCCCAGGTATTTTTTTACTTCTATTCTTAAGGCGAGCTGAAGGTAAAAAGTTTGAGTAAATGGGATATTCAATACATACTGTAATAATTCTTTTTCATCAGCGAATCGAACTTCGCTTCGCTGGTCGTTTCCTGATTCAGTCGCCAGGATATTGGAATATTTTTTTAATTCTTAAAGAAATTTGAACAATTTCGCTTATCAGGGATTTACTCAATATGAAGAAAAAACATCCCGATAAGAGAATGCCTTTGATGAGTTGGGATATCAGCAATCCTGCTTATGGACTTAGGACAAAAAAAATGGAGGAGTTGCAAGCTCTTGTGCAACTATCAGAATTAAATGGCTGGCAAGTAAACCTCAAGGAAGAGTTGGCAGTTGGGTACGAGGCATTAGTCTTGACAGGCTTTGATCAGGTGATTCTATGGGTGAATCAGGGCTTCCAGGCGATGACTGGATACTCTTCAAAATTTGCTTTGGGTAAAAGGCCGAGCTTTCTTCAAGGAGATAAAACTTCCATAAAAGCAAAGTCAAGAATTCAAAAAAACTTGAGTATGGGAAAACGTCTGACCGAAAATATTACAAACTATCGTAGTAATGGCGAAGAATACATCTGCCAAATTTCCATTATTCCCTTGTTCAATTCGAATCAAAATATTACGCATTTCTTAGCCCTAGAGACAGAAGTACGATGAGTGAAGTGTTTATTTTCTCCTTTGAGCTAAGACCCAATTCGCAATAAATTTCTAATTGCTGTTTCCTGAGAAGAATCTTCCAGCATAATCATTAGATTGTCTCCTTCCATCAATTGGGTGTGGCCATTAGGAGTGATGAATTTTCTGTCACGTTTGACCACCACCACCAATGAGCTGGCAGGAAAACCTACTTCCAGAATTTTTTTACCATTGGCCACGCTGTCTTTTTCCAGTCGAATTTCCATTACGGCATTTTTGAAATCATCTGATAGTTCCAAATCTAAGAGTGTCTTTCGCTTAAGTTCTGCTGGAAGTGCAAGTCCTAATAACTTGGCGGCCAAAGGAAGCGTGGGAGCCTGAATTGCTACTGAGGTAAGAACAATAAAGAACACAATGTGGAAGATCGTCCAAGACATCTCTATTCCTGCGATTAGCGGAAGTGTGGCAAATACAATCGGAACAGCTCCACGCAATCCGACCCAGGAAATAAATGTTTTTTCTTTAAGGCTAAATTTGAAAAAGGAAAGTGCGAAGAAAACGCCTAATGGCCTGGCAATAAATATCAAAAACATTGCAGCACCTAAAGCGATACCAGCAACTGGGAAAAGCTGTTTTGGAAACACTAGAAGCCCAAGTGTAATAAACATCACAACTTGCATCAACCAAGCCACCCCATCAAAAAACTTCATCAGACTTTTCTTATGGGCCATGTTTGCATTGCCTACCGTGATCGCAGCGATGTAAACTGCAAGAAATCCGTTGCCTTTGGCAAGGTCCACTACGGTGTAGGTGATCAACACCATGGCCAGCAGCATCACCGGATATAATCCTTCAAAGTCCAGCTTAACTTTATTGATAAGTAATACAATCGCTCGTCCAAATAACCATCCAAACAATCCACCAACAGCCATTTGGATCAGAAATAGCGGTATAATTTCCCAGACAGAATTTGTTTCCAAGGTGATGAAACCTAGAATAGAAATAGTTAGGAAATAAGCCATCGGATCATTACTTCCACTTTCCAGTTCTAGTAGCGGACGAATATTTCCTTTCAGCCCAAGACTTTTCGCACGTAATACAGAAAATACCGCTGCGGCATCGGTGGAGGACACTATTGCTCCGAGAAGCATACTTTCCAAAAGAGATAAATCTGTAATCCAATAAACAAAGCCACCTAGAGACATACTGGTCAACAATACTCCAATGGTGGACAGTGAAACTCCCGCCCATACAACAGGCTTGATGCTTGGCCACTTGGTATCCATACCTCCCGAGAAAAGGATATAGGTCAGTGCGATAATTCCAAGTAGCTGAGTGATCGCTGGGCTGTCAAATTTTATTCCCCCGATGCCATCGGAACCCGCAAGCATTCCCACTCCTAAGAAAATCAACAGCAGTGGTACGCCTGTTTTTCCGGAGGTTCGACTGGCTAAAACTCCGGCTAAAAGTAGAAGAGAACTGATTAAAAGTATGTTTTGGGCGGTAAAGACCATAAAGGAATTGGTAGATTGGTAAAACTTGGCACGTATGGCAATTCATAAAAGTTATACTTACCTAATGAAAATTGCCGGAAATGTTTGATTCGTATGGACCGGAGGAGTTATATAATGGAAAAACCGACCCTTTTTAAGTGGCCGGTCTTTATTGTATATTCTTAATTCTTGAATCTAATCTCTTGGCTCTAACTTACTGTCCTACCATAAAGATAGCATTGCTTAAAACTAATTTACCAGCTTCCCAGAATCCTCTGAAAATCGGATCATCTACAAAGTAAACGATCTCACCCCGTCCGGCATTTTCAACACCGATTGCCATTGATTGACCCATCGAAGATTTGATTTTGTATCCAATGTAGCCTGTACGATGGGCTTCATTTGAAGAGATGACACCTGCGTTCACACCATTATTCAAGTAGGCATATCGACTGGAATTGTTTTTCAAGGTATAATATTTTCCACCAGTGCCATAGCCCAATGGATGGGTGACATCCATATCCACTTGATAGATGGCGCCAGCTGCTCCTCCCGAGATCGCCACACGCTCACCTTCTTGGTAAGGAGCTAGACGCTCAGCTTTCGCCAGTGAATCAGCGACTTTTTCAGCGGCCTTTTTGTCATCTTCCGAGTCATAAGTCTTCAATGAAAAGCCTTCTTTATTGGCAAACATACTTAGGGCTCCGTCGATGGCAATCAGTTTTCCGCCTCCGCGTACCCATTCCATTAGGCTCTTCTGAGAAGATTCAGTAAGCGCACTTCCACGGGTAGATGGCATGATGATTACATCGTATTTATTAAGATCATAGCGAGACATATTTCCAGTTTCCAAATTGGATAATGGATAGTTCAGCTCCTGCTCAAAGAAATGCCAGATAGCTCCATAGTTCAGGGAATTGGTGCCTTCTCCACCGATTAGTGCTACTTTTGGAGCTTGCAGAATGCGGATATTTGGCGAGCCAAAATCTTTTCCTTTATCCACGTATCCGCTCATGGTGGTGGCGAGGGTCACACCAAACTTATTGGCTATCTCTACCATCTTCTGGTCAAAATTAGGAACATATTCATTTCCCCCTTTGGTGATCATCAGTGATCCAGCAGGGAAACTCTTTCCTTCCACTTCGAAATCAAATTCATTAAATTTTACCCGAATGCCAGCATTTAAAAGAGCAGATAAAAAAGCTACGTCACGGGTTCCTTGCCAAGCTGCAATGTACGCAACCGGAGTTTTGCCTACTTGATTTTCAGTGAAAGATGGTTTCTCATAGGCTGATTCCGCTTCAAGCTTAGTTTCTACAGCAAAAGCATCCAATCCATATGCATATGGCATAGACCAGCTTGTAATATCATAGGTGATACTGTCATGAAGGGCAGGATTTGGTTCAAAAAGCACCTGAGTTAGAACAGATTTTGGCTGGTGGGCACTGATGATTATATCCTGGTCAGAGATGGCAAAGGATTCAGTTTTTCCTGTTCCATAGGAAAATCCTTTCAATCCGGATTTAGAAGCCGCTTTTGCATAGCGAATCCCATTTTTGTCGAGTAATTCCAGCAACTTGGCTACCTGCGCAGGATTGCTTTCACCTTTGATGATAAAACTTTTGTACTGCCCTTTAGGGTTAGTTGAATTGTCTTTATAGAATTTTTCAAACTCAGAAAGTAAGCGATCAGCATTTTTACTAGTCACTTCCGCCGCAGACATTGCCGCAGTGTAGTGTCCTTCTATTCTATAGCTCAAGGTCACCGTATCTCCAACTGCATCAAATCCACCAATACCAGCCTGACCACCGCCACCTTGCTCGATAGTCATTCCGATAGCTCCATTAAACATCGGGTAAGAGTCACCATAAGAAGGATAAAGCAAATCGAAGCGCTCTTTGGTGAAGTAAAATCTTCCTGCCTCATCAAAGTACTTGGCAGTATTTCTACCAAAAATATCCTGAAACTCAAGTTGAAATGGACTCAGCTGCTCATGAAGAGGCTCAGCTGCGGGTGCCATATAAAATGGATTGTTGATGCCTTGCTCATGAAAATCCAAATGTAGCTGCGGCATCCATTGCTGATATACTTTCATTCTTGCCTGAGACTCCACTTGCACTTGCCATGCCCAATCACGGTTCAGGTCGAATAGATAGTGGTTTGCACGTCCACCAGGCCAAGGTTCATTGTGCTCTACGGATTGCAAATCTGGCTGAAGCGTAGTGTTCATTTTCTGGTTGTACCAGTTTGCGTAGCGGTCACGACCATCTGGGTTGATAGCAGGATCGATGATCACAATTTGATTTTTTAGCCAATCCTGAGAAGTCGCATTAGCAGGATTTGCTAGTGTATAAAAGGATGAAATAGCAGCTTCCATTCCCACAGATTCATTTCCGTGGACATTGAAGGACATCCAGTTGATCGGAACAGAAGTAGTAGAAGAGCCTTCCATCAGACCAGCTCTTTTCAGATTATCTGTACGTATTTGTTCCAGATTTGACATGTTTTCGGAGCTGGAAAGTATTGCAATTATCAGTGGACGTTTCTCATTGGTCTCGCCATATTGGATGAGTTTAACATTTGGATTATTCGCAGCGACATGCTCGAAGTAATCGACCATACGGTGATGGGGAGTAAATCGATCTCCGGGCTTATAGCCCAAAAACTGCTCTGGAGTTTGGATCTGTGCCCAAGAGCTGATGGTGATCGAAAAAACGAATAGTGATAAGAGTAAGAGTTTTTTCATAGGGGGTGGTGTAAATGCTATCCTGAAAGTTATAAGGAATTGTGATTTGCATTGACACCGATTAAAAAAAAGCTCATACATCTTAAATGAGTGATAGACTAGTACGGCGTATTTAATTAACACTCTTTGCTGTATACGATGGAATCGTAACTAGCAGACTCGAAGAGATTTATCCGATATCTGAAAAGTGAGTCCTGCGGAATTGGGGAAGATTTTAAGAAGATGAATAATTTTCTAGGATTCCCATATGGTCTAAGCCTCGAATTGAGGTCTTCGGCTATCCTCAGAAGCACTATTTTTACTACAGCTTTTCCGCATGGAAACTGTTGACTACTGAATTAAAAACCGGTTGTGCTTTTTCGAATTGTGCCGCCGGAGATGACACAGTTATTTTAAAGGTTTGGTTGAGCTTTTCGTACATGTAATAAATACCCACTTGGTCTCCATTTTTACCATGTTGAAACTTCACCCAGTTAGCAAAAGTATCATCGATCGTAGAGCTTCCGGTTTCCTGTGGTTTTAAATTTGAAAACTCCTCAGGTAAAACATATTTTAAATCAAAAAGAAAATTTTCTTCTAGAGATTGTGCACCTATTGCTTCAAAATTTCCAGATCCCTGAGCGCTCTCTAGGTAAGTCATGGATATAACTGTGTTATCAATGCTATTGGATATAATCTTATAATCATACCCGTCGTCTTTTACCTCCCAGCCTTGTGGCAAAACATAGCTAAATTTAATTTCGGGATCTTTTACCTCGACTCTTTTTTGTGCCGAAGAAATCATTGGAATGACAGACAAAATAAAGAAAACTAGCAAACGGTGGATCATAGTGTCTTTTGAGTTAGATACTTACACATCTGAATTTATTAGTGCTGGGTATTAATATATCCATCAAGTGTACCTTTCCAAAATAATTGACCGCAACTTTAAGGATAATTAAGAAATTAGATTACAAAGGAGTTGGGCACTTTTGAAGTAATCTAATTGAATATTTACACAAAAGCCTCCTTCAGATACTTAGCAGTATAATTGTTTTCTTCCTTCATCATGTATTCCGGCGTTCCTGTGAAAGTCAAATAACCTCCCTTGTTTCCCCCTTCCGGACCTAAGTCAATTACCCAATCAGCCGATTTGATTACCTCGGTGTTATGCTCGATGATGATGACCGAATGACCTTGGTCGATTAGTGCATTGATAGAGTGGAGGAGTTTTTTGATGTCGTGGAAATGTAGTCCTGTCGTCGGTTCATCGAAGATAAAGAGAATGTGATCGCTTTGCTTGGTGCCTCCTTTTCCTAGGAAGGAAGCGAGTTTCACTCTTTGAGCCTCACCTCCAGAGAGTGTATTGGAGCTTTGTCCCATCCCAATATATCCCAAGCCTACTTCCTGAAGCGGTTGAAGTTTATTGATGATCTGAGTTTTACCCTTGAAGAAGTCCAAAGCCTCATCTATGGTCATATTCAATACATCAGATATGTCTTTCTCCTTGTATTTGACATCCAGTATTTCATTCTTAAACCGCTTGCCTTTGCAGGACTCGCAGGTCAAGGTGATATCCGCCATGAACTGCATTTCTACAGTAGTGATACCCTCGCCGGCGCAGTTTTCGCAGCGACCTCCATCGACATTGAAGGAGAAGAAAGCTGGTTTATATCCGCGTTGCTTGGAAATAGTCTGCTCTGAGAATAGCATTCTGATCGCATCGTAAGCCTTCACGTAGGTAACTGGATTTGAGCGGGAAGACTTCCCAATTGGGTTTTGATCAACGAACTCTACTTGAGTTATCGACTTGAAATCTCCTTCTATCTTATCGTATTTACCAGATTCGTCGATGACTGTACCCAACATTTTACCTAGGGCAGGGTAAAGAACTTTCTTGATTAGGGTAGACTTGCCCGAACCGGAAACACCTGTTATACAGGTGAGTGTATTAAGTGGGAATTTGACTGAAATATTTTTTAGGTTGTTCTCTCTAGCTCCTTTTACCAAGATGGAATCTTTCCATTTTCTATTGCCATCCTTTTGGAAAATTTGCTCCTCACCACGAAGGTACTTGGCTGTGTGAGTTTGGGCTGAAGTCATGAGCTCCTCGATGCTGCCCTGAAAAAGTAATTCTCCACCGTGAACCCCAGCATCCGGGCCGATGTCAATAATTTGATCTGCCGCCTTCATCACTTTTTCCTCATGCTCCACCACAATGACAGTATTTCCCATGTCCCGAAGGGATTTCAGCACACCAACCAGTCTATCTGTATCCCTTGGGTGAAGCCCAATGCTTGGTTCATCCAAAATATACATGGATCCCACTAGTGCAGAACCTAAAGATGTAGCCAATTTGATTCGCTGAAATTCACCTCCGGAAAGCGAGGAAGTAAGCCTATTCAACGTCAAATAACCCAACCCAACCTGATCCATGTATTCCAATCGACTTTGGATTTCTTTTAATAATCGGTTGGCGATCTTAGCCTGATGTGGAGGAAGATCTAGATTATTGAAAAATGGCAATGCCTCATCTATTGGCATCAATACAATATCGATAATGGATTTGTCGGCGATTTTGACATAAGAAGCATCTTTGCGCAAGCGTGTGCCTTTGCAATCCGGACAAGTGGTACGGCCACGGAAGCGGGAAAGCATAACCCGGTATTGGATTTTATGGGTTTTGGTTTCCAGGTCTTTGAAGAAAGCATCTAGCCCTTTGAAGTATTTATTTCCTGTCCAAAGAAGAGCTTTTTCCTTTTCGTTCAGGTCTTCATATGCGCGATGTATTGGGAAATCAAACTCAATTCCTTTTTTCAAAAGTGGCTCCACCCAAGCTTTGGAAGACTCACCGCGCCAAGGAGCAATCGCACCTTCGTAGACAGAAAGATCTTTCTCAGGAATTACCAAGTCTGGATCAATGCCCAGCACATTACCAAAACCTTCGCAAGTTCGGCAAGCTCCAAAGGGATTGTTAAAAGAGAAAAAGTTTACTGAAGGAAGCTCGAATTGCATTCCATCGAGCTCAAATCTATCTGAAAAGCTTTTGGTCTCCTTACCAGGGATAGTCACTTTACAATCTCCGTGACCTTCAAAAAGTGCTGTCTGCACAGAATCGGCAATTCGGAACTGATTATCCTCATCTTCTTTTTGCACTGACACACGGTCGATCAAGATCTCATATTCTCCTTTTTGGATTTTTTTTTCCTGAAGCAAATCTTCTACATAATAGGCTTCATCATCGATCAAAATTCGAGTGTAGCCTTTTTGTAAAAGCAATTCCAGCTCTTGGTTAATTTTTCTTCCGCGCTCCACTTGTAGCGGACATGAAATCATGACTTTGGATCCCTCGTCAAAAGACTGAATATAATCCACGATGTCTGTGACGGTATGATGCTTCACTTCCTTGCCAGAAATTGGGGAGATCGTCTTACCTATTCTGGAGTAAAGTAATTTCAGGTAATCATAAATCTCCGTAGTTGTTCCGACGGTGGATCTTGGATTTTTGGTGTTGACTTTTTGCTGGATTGCGATGGCTGGAGCCACGCCCTTTATGTATTCTACATCAGGTTTTTCCATCCTGCCAAGGAATTGGCGAGCATAGGAACTAAGGCTTTCCACATACATGCGTTGTCCTTCGGCGAAAAGTGTATCAAATGCTAAAGAGGACTTACCAGAACCTGAAAGTCCGGTAACTACCACAAATTTATTTCTTGGAATCGCAACGCTCAGACTTTTTAGGTTATTCACCCGGGCGTTTTTGATGATGATGAATTCTTTGGGATCGAGTGAGTCGATATCTGTTTTAGCGGGTAAAGTGCTCAAAGTCATAGCTGGCAAAGTTACAAAACCAACAGTCAAAGTCAGGAAAAAGTTGGGAAGGTTCTCACTAAATGTTGAGAAATAGGATTTGCTATTATTTAAGTCACCAATAGAATCATTCGAACGCCTGATTATAGCTTGATTCAATTCAGGGCAGAATACAATATTTAGGTGGTGAAAGGCAGGTTTGACACTTTTTACATACAAAATAATTAATTGGATTTTGTACTTTACTAAGATACATCTGCTAAATTGTACTATTATTTTACCAAATGACCCAACACTTACTACCAATTACCCAAATTTTTTAAATGTCTGATCTAAGATTTAATATACTCAATAAGGTTAGGGAGAATTCCAGATACATCGTATATAAAGCGAATCGTGTCTTGGATTCCAAGCCCGTGACGATTCAGACCTTCCGATCTGCTTATCCTACTTTTCGCGATCTTAATCATATGAAGCAGGAATTTTCCATTCTCTCTAAACTCTCCCATCCTAATATAGTACAACCCATAGGCTTGGAGCATTTAGAGAATTTGCCGATTTTAGTCAATGAGGATGTCACTGGCGAGACGCTCGCAGAATACTTAAAAAGAGGTAAGCTGGACATAATTGATTTCCTCAAAATAGCCATGGGAATCACCAGAGCGGTTCTCTACCTGCACAGTAAAAATATTATTCACAAAAATATTAACCCTACCAATATCATCGTGGACAGCCACGGAGAAATCAAGGTATGGGGATTTGACTTTGCGATTGAGCGAGGTCGGGATTTGAATTATTCTAATGTGGGTGAGGCCCTTGAACTAGGGCTTCATTATATTTCTCCAGAGCAAACTGGGCGGATGAACCGACCGATTGATCACCGGACTGACCTGTATTCCATTGGGGCAGTGTTATTTGAAATGATTACAGGAAGGCCTCTTTTTAAGCTAAATGACCCTGTAGAATTAATGCATGCTCATTTGGCACTTTTGCCGGAATCCCCAAAAAAATACCGGAAAGATATTCCTGATGTTCTGGAGAAAGTGATTCTGAAACTCTTAAAGAAAAATACTGAAGAGAGATATCAGGGTTGCTCAGGGTTGCTAAATGATCTACAGCAGTGTTTGGATAGACTTTTGGACATAAACGAAATAACTGATTTTACACTGGGCACTCAAGATCACTTGGATCAGTTTCAGATCTCTTCAAAAATTTATGGTAGAGACCTGGAATTATCACAGCTGAATGAGATTTTCCAGCGCACCAAAAGTCAAAAGGCCGAGCTAGCGCTTGTTAGTGGTTATTCCGGGGTTGGTAAATCAAGTTTCGTTCGGGAGTTTCAGAAGTACATCGATTTGGAAGGGGGTTTTTTTATCTCGGGAAAGTTCGAGCAATACAAAAAGAATCCTCCGCTGAGTTCGCTCTTGCTGGCGTTGAATGATTTGGTTGATCAGATTCTGATTAGAGGTGATGAGCAGCGCGAATATTGGAAAAGCAGTATTCTTCACGCAGTGGGAAATTCCGGAAAGTTGATCATTGATATCATGCCGGATTTGGAGCTTCTAATTGGTCCACAGCCAGAGGTGCCGCAGTTGCCTATGAATGAATCCAAGAACCGATTTAATCAGGTTTTTAATAATTTCATTCGATCATTTGCCAGCCAGGATCATCCTATGTGTATTTTTCTGGATGATTTGCAGTGGCTTGATTCTACTACCAGACGATGGTTGGAAACAACCTTGCAAGATCATAGCCTACGGCATTTACTGATTATCTGTGCTTATAGGGAAAACGAGGTGTCTCCATCTCATCCCCTTATGCTGATGCTGGATAGGCTGAAGGCGCACAATACTATTTCTACGCTGATAGAATTAAAGCCACTTGATCAGAATTCGGTGGCTGAGATAGTATCAGATTCTTTGTCTATTCCACTGGATAAATCCTCCGAACTGGCTCAGATTATCTTCCGCAAGACACTTGGTAATCCGTTTTTTATCCGACAGTGCCTTCTTACGCTTTACGAAAGCGGAGCAATCTATTTATCGAATAATTCACACTATTGGACCTACAGTGCTGAAAAAGCCCATCGGGTAAAAATCTCTGATAATGTCATTGACCTGATGGCGGAGCTGTTTTTCAGGCTTCCTGCTGAAGTTCAGGTCACATTGAAATATGCCTCCTGCATTGGCAATACATTCTCCATTGAAATTTTAAGCGGATTAGTTGATATCAGTGAAGAGGAATTGGACATGCAGCTTAAGCTTGCAGAGAAATTGTGCATCATCGAAAATATCAAAACCAAGGAACGGTCTGGGGATGATGATTATGGATTTCAGCATGATAAGATTCAACAGGCTGCCCTAGGAATGCTTCCTGACCAGGAAAAGAAAGCAGTGCGCTATGCTATAGCAAAGAGTATTTCAGCCAAACTTGGAAATATTGAGAACTCAGACCACATCTATACGGTCACTGATCATTTCAATTTTGCGCAAAGCCTGATTGATGATGAAAAAATCCTAAGAAAATTGGTTTCGCTGAATATAGCCGCCAGCGTTCGCGCAAAATATGCAAATGCGTACGAATCAGCTTTAAGCTATATTAAAACAGCGATGGATCTGGTAGAGCTTAAAAATCTCAATTTGCCCAAACATGTTTTTCGGAATCTCAATCTACAGCGTGCAGAATCGGAGCACCTCGTAGGAAATAATACAGTGGTGGAGGCATTTTTTGACGAAGCATTACTGCATACCGATGATGTCGTAGATAAAGCAAAAGTTACCATTCGAAAAATTCAATTTTTCAATAACATTCGAAATTTTGATGCTGCTTACAAAGCCTGTAGAGAGGTCACTTCAGAGCTAGGGGTCAAAATTCCCGCAACTTTCTCTCCACCCAGTTTGGCGATAGAGTTTGTGAAATATAAAAGCCTGATGGGCAATCGCCAAGTGGAAGATCTGATCAATCTGCCTGAGATGCAGGATCAAAAACTCAAAACGGCTATGTTGCTTATGGCTGCAGCAGGGCAGTCTGCTTTTCAGATCCGACCGGAGCTTTGTGTGCTTGTCTGTGCCATCATGGTTAATCTATGTTTGAAACATGGAAATACGGATGGAGGATTTATCGGCTTCCTGGGATTCGGTCCTGTATTTCATAGCGGTATTCTAGGCTTTAGAACCACAGGTTATAAAATCGGGCAACTTACTTTGGCACTTATAGAAAAATACCATAGCTATGGGGCTAGAGCTGAGGCTAATTTTGTAACGGGATATTTTGCCATTCCCTGGAGAAAATCTGCCTTGGAAATGGAGACTTATTGGCAAAATGCCTACGATTCAGGATTGGAAGTCGGTGACCTTTTCCATGCAAGTTGTGCAAGTTGTGCAATGGTCCAAAGTTATTTTATGCGCGGGGTGCAGTTTGATTCAATACTGGATTCAAGTGCAGCCTATTTGGATTTTCTCAACAGAATCCAATTGGAAGAAGCTGTACTCACCATCGCAGCGGTAAATCAGGCGATAAAAAATTTAAAAGGTCAGACAGTAAACAACCTTTCTTTTTCTGACCAGAGTTTTGATGAAGAGCACTATATACAGCAATTGAGTGGATTTAACTCCCGACATTTTGCTCATTTTTATTACATCAATAAGATGCAGTCGCTCTATCTATGGGAGCAGTACGATGAAGCGTACAAGATCTCCCTACAATCTGATCAGTACTTGAAGGATTCTCCGGGAATGCTTCACACAGCAGAGCATTATTTCTACAAAGGATTAATATTGGCAGCACTATTACCTAAAGCTAATGCTACGAATAAACTCAAATGGGGGAGAGCATTGAGGGGAATTGTAAGTAAATTCAGGAAGTTTTCCCTTCATAGTCCAAGTAATTTTTTGCACAAGTATGAGCTATTGGCAGGAGAACTAGAGAGAGTGAAAGGCTCAGTAGATGGTGCTCAAAAGCACTATTACCAGGCTTTGGAAGCTGCAGAGAATTACGAATACTTGCAGATGCAGGCACTCGCAAACAGAAGGTTGTTTGAATTGCATCTTACTGGCGAAAAAAAGAAAATTGCGGCAATTCATTTGAGTGATTCTGAATACGCCTATGATTTGCTTGGTGCTAAAGGAATTGCAGATTTAATGGCTTCTAAACGGAGTTCTAGCAATTTTTCCCAGAAAGAATTCAGATTTGGACAGCGGGCGGATGATAAAGGCAACGTTCAGAAGTTTTCCAATCAAGATTTGGATCTAAAGTCCGTGATGAAATCATCAGAAGCGATCTCGAAGGAAATCAGACTGAAGGACCTCTTAACTATCCTGATGAGAATCATTATAGAAAATGCGGGAGCGCAGCGGATGGTGTTACTTCTCAAAAATGAAGAAGGATTTAATGTGCAATCCGAATCTTCCACAAAATTTCCGGAACCTAAACTTTTTGAAAATCTTCCGCTGAAACAATTTGATTCTATTGCAAAGGAAGTGGTTATGTATGTGGCCAAGACCAGTAAAAGCTTGATTTTGGAGAACGCCACTCAGGATCTCCGCTTTGCGAAGGACACTTATATTCAGCATGAAAGGATGAAATCCATTATGTCTGTCCCGCTCATGAAGCATAACGAAGTGACAGGTATTATCTACTTGGAAAATAACCTCATTGAGGGGGCTTTCACCGAAGAGCGGCTAAATCTTATCAATATACTTTCCAGTCAGATGGCCATTTCTCTGGAAAACGCTTTGCTTTATCAGAATATGGAAGATAAAATCCATCTGAGGACGAAGCAGCTCAATGAGGAGAAAGAAAAGGCCGACCATTTACTTTTAAATATTTTGCCTCCTGAAATAGCTTACGAGCTCAAAAATCATGGCACATCAAAAGCGAGGCATTTTAGCAATGTCAGTGTGATGTTCACTGATATTGTGAATTTTTCTGGACTATGCGAGAAGCTTTCTGCCGAAGAATTGGTGGCTGAGCTGAATTATTTTTATTGTGAGTTTGACCGGATTGTGGAGAAATACGGTGTGGAAAAAATCAAAACTGTAGGAGACAGCTATATGTGCGCCGGAGGACTGAATCTTCAAAAGGAATTTGACGCATCAAATATCATTTTGGCTGCTTTTGAAATTAAAGACTTCATTCATGCACACGAGCAATCGAAAATTTCTGAAGGAAAACCTGCCATAAGCATGCGGATAGGTATACATACGGGGCCAGTGATTGCAGGTATCGTGGGTCTTAAAAAATTTGCTTACGACATCTGGGGAGACACTGTAAACATTGCTTCAAGAATGGAGACAGCAGGTGATGCAAGTAAAATAAACATTAGTGGACACACTTACGAGTTGATCAAGGGCAAATTTGCTTGCTCTCCACGCGGAAAGATAGAGGTGAAAAACAAGGGACTTGTAGAGATGTATTTTGTAGAAAGTAAAATTTGATCCAAGCGCTCTTAATAGTTTGGGTCAATAGAGTGATAAATTTTAGTTATTCATTTTAAGCCCAGATTTATGAGTTATCTATCCTATCCCAGGATCAATTTTTACGGTAGATTTTTTACAGATCCATCCACCGTAAATAACGATCCCACCCATTATGAAGTGGACAATACAGTTCCTTCTCCATGGCAAAATCCAAAAGGCCTCCACCGTTTTCAGCTGCAGGAGTGTACTGTAGTTTCAGCTATCGGAGCAAATGGGGAAGTCTCCGATCCATTGGTGAATCTCCCTTTTATTACAACCGACAATCCTTCTTCTGCTAAAATTGCTGACATAGACGTATATCAGCAAGGTGTCCCAACTATTTTTGGCATGCAGGTGAGCATACCTATTTCCGATGGGGTGAGTCTTACAGGATTGGTTGATCCGCCAGTTTTAAACCAAATTTGGTGGGTGGCGGTCCTAGCTACTAGAAGCTGGCAGGATTCAGATTATGTCATGGATAGCTTCGGTGGTGATATGAATGCTTGTGGTGTTTTCCAGACAGTCATACGAGTTCCACAAGTTAGCTGGCCCGATGATTCTGTTTCGCCGGTTTTAGCCTTGCTAAAAAGCCGGACCACACTTGAAGAGGATGAATACCTGATCTCTATGAGATTTATAGTGGATGGATATCGCAATGTACCCGAAGATGTCAACTTCCAGACCGGCAGAATCACCGGATCACTAGGTCCTGTTTTAGGATTCGAGCCAAGATATAATCCTGGAGCGAGAATCTTGGCGGGTAGAACTCAGGATAAGAGTGTGCCTTGGAACTGGCCAATGTTTAACAATTGCCCTTTTGTAATAGATCAAAGCCGTAAGCTCCTAATCATAGATCTAGCAAATGGAATCTGTAGACAGAAAGCCGGTGGTGCGCCTGTCGATTTGGGTACATTAACAGCTTTGGTTACACAGATTGATGGATCTCAGGTGTCTTTGGGAAATGTGGATTATTCAGAGTTTTGCTATAATCTCTATTCACATATTGTGGAAATGCCATTGACTGACCAACAGCTGGCATTGGCACTTACCGGAGCGATCAGTCTGAATATGTCCCGAACGGACATTGGTCCACAGGTAGTTTTTCTGGAGGATATTACCCAGACCAATATAGAAGTGGAGGTCCGGCCGATCCGGATGTCTGGATTTCCGGGTACTACCGCTTCCACTAGCGTATATGTAAGTAAGCTTCAACAGCCTTTGGTAGGAAAACAACTTCAGGTGGATGTGGTGAGCGTGCACGGGAATACTCCAGGAGCAACTGTACCACCAAGCAATCCAGGTAACACTCCCCAGGCTGAAGGCGCAATCGAGGCAGCTATTTCTCCGACTAATGAAAATGGATACGCTACGGTGACTATCAATGTGCTTTCTGATCCTGGGGCACGTACTCCACAGCTTGACGGGCAACTTTATTTCATCAATGTTTCTGATCCAGATCAGTTGCTTTCCCAGCCTATCTCTCAAAGTGCAATGATTTCCTGTTTGGTTTGGTCTGCTTATCCCATCAATGAAAACCCGACATGGGAGGAAATACAGGATATCTTCCAAGGTTATGTAAAACTATTTCCAGGAATGACCGAGAAGATCAA
Organism: uncultured Algoriphagus sp.; assembly: GCF_963974835.1. GTDB lineage: Bacteria > Bacteroidota > Bacteroidia > Cytophagales > Cyclobacteriaceae > Algoriphagus. The sequence goes on from NZ_CAXBET010000001.1 coordinate 823,596, forward strand.
CCTAAGCGACTATAATTCATTCCAGACTTTTGCTTTGAATCCTCCTTTTGGATTTTATAAGTCGCCTCCAGGCCCTTTGGGAATAGATCGGGGAGCAATTCCTTTTTTCATGAGCAGAGATGTGACAGACCCTAGGTATATGCCTGTGACTAGGGATATGTCTCCTGAGCGAACCATGACAGTTTTATATTTTATCAAGAATATGCAAGACACTCCAATTACTCCCCCGACATCATGAAACGACTTCAAATAATACAACTTACTGTTATTGGATTCAGCGTGATTGCTTTTTCCAGTTGCTCCACTTCACAAAAGACTGAGGAAAGTGCGACTCCAGAGGTTTTGGTCTCCAAACCAATGTTGGATTCCAACGAGGTTGAAGGCGCATTGCCATTTACTATAGAGTTTGTGGAGCAGAACTATGGAGCTAAGCAAGCCTTTCCGAGCTTGCAATCCTATGTGAGCGCTATGAATCAGGACGGTGAACTTTTTATAGCTGGAGGAAGAAGGCAAGGACTGCATACCTTCAATCCAGCTCCTGCTCACAATTTCGTGAAGGATAGTGCAAATAATTTTCTTTATATCATCGATCCTATGGCGGGTGACCAATGGTCCTTTGATGTGAACCAGCTGAGTGATGATTTTTCAGCTCCGCTACAAAGCACCAATCTTCAATCCTATCATGATGAATCTTCCGATTACATGTATATCCTCGGTGGTTATGGCTGGAAAGCAGATGGGACGGATATGGTGACTTTCGGCACAGTGATCCGCTTTAAACTGGAAGATGTCTCCGCAGCTATTAAATCCGGGGCTTCTGCAAGTGACATTGAAGCGATGATGCAGATCGGTAAGGATGATAGGCTGGCGATAACTGGAGGTGAATTGTTTATGATGAACGGGAGTTTTTACCTGATTTTTGGACAGAGGTTTGATGGGCAATACCGGGCATTTGGCGGGACCGATTTTACTCAGGAATACTCTAATGAAATCCGTGTTTTCCGTCTTGACCCACAATCCTTGAAAGTCACCGCTTATGGTGCTACTCCTAATTCCGGAGCCGATCAACCTTTTCACAGAAGAGACGGAAATATATTTGAAAGCATAGACCCTGCGACTGGAAAACAAATAATCACTGCTCTGGGAGGGGTTTTTAAACCGGGAATTATCGGCGCATATGATTACCCTATTTTCATCTCGGGACCATCCACGGTTGCCATGGATTCGTCCGTTCATCAGATGTTCAGCCAATATGAGTGTCCGGTAATTAGAATTTATAACGAAACTCCCCAAGATTCCTCAATGTATCAAACCATGTTTGGGGGAATTAGCAGGTATTATTATTCTCAGACTCCTGATCAGCGCGCGGTATTTGATACGGCTACTTTTCAGGGAAGAAACGATGGACTGCCGTTTATTGCCGACGTCACCACTTTTCAGCAATCCTCATCGGGCACTTACCAGGAATTTATTCTACCAAATCCCATTGTTGGCAATAGACTGTTGGGATCTAGTATTACATTTATAGAAAATAGAGCGCTGGAAGCTGAATTGATGGCTTTTGACAATGGAGTAATTAGATTGAGCAATGTCCCTTCAGACAGTAAAATCCTAGCAGGATATATTTTCGGTGGGATCGAAGCTCAGAATCCTTTTCCCAGCATACCAAATCAGGGCACTTGGGTGTCCAATACGCTTTTTGCTGTTTATGTCACTAACACTCCCTCGGGAGCAATTCCGGCCAGTAATGCCAAAATTGCCAGAAATGGTCCACCGATGACACGTTTACCGCACTAGATGAAAGCCTACTTGATAAAGGATCAAGCAGGCTTATCTATTTTTACAGTTTTTAATAGCGCAAAAATTCGTTATTTCGAGCAATGGAATTACAATACCTGCTGGATGGATTAGCGGAAGGCTTGCAGAATATGACCTGGCTGGAAGCTATCGCCGTATTTTTCGGAGTTGCCTCGGTATTTTATTCCATGAGAGAGCACATCTGGGTGTATCCTACCGGGATTATTTCAACGTTGATCTATGTATGGATTTGTATTCAGTACAAGCTCTATGCTGACATGGGAATTAATGCTTATTATTTTAGCATGTCCATTTACGGCTGGTATGTATGGACTCATCCTAATGAGGGAAAAGTAGAATTACCAGTGACATGGCTTAAAGCTAGTGGATGGGCCATTTCTATAGCAATTTTTATCCTATCCTACTTTATCTTATCCTATGTGCTGGTCAATTTTACGGATAGCGACGTTCCTTATTGGGATTCGTTTACGACAGCTTCCGCATTTGTAGGGATGTGGCTAATGGCCAAAAAGAAAGTTGAAAATTGGATATTCTGGATTTTGACAGATTTAGTGGCTGTGCCACTCTATTTTTATAAAGGCTTAATTTTAACCTCTTTTCAGTACCTATTCTTTACTATTTTAGCCATCATGGGATTAATAGCCTGGATCAAATCAGCTAGGAAAAATGTCTAAGCCAAAACGAATCTTAATTCTCGGTCCGGAATCTACAGGAAAAAGTACGCTGGCCGAAGATTTGGCCAATCATTTTGAAGAACCTTGGGTTCCTGAATATGCGCGCGAATACCTTGAACATTTAGGAAGAGCATATGTTTATGAGGATCTAGTCAAAATCGGAAAAGGACAAGTTGCCTTGGAAGATAAAACAGCAAATAAGGCTGAAGAATACCTTTTTTGCGACACGGATCTGAGAGTTATCCAAATTTGGTCTGAGCATAGATTTGGGAAGACTGACCCTTGGGTTTTGGATCAAATCAAACAACGCAAGTATGATGTGATTCTGCTGACTGATACTGATTTGCCTTGGACTCCAGATCCGCAGCGGGAATATCCTGAACTGGAAATGCGCAATTACTTCCTAGACTTATATAAGAAACTGGCAGAGCAAAGCGGGTTTCCATTTTACCTCATATCAGGTAATAAAAAGAGAAGGAAGGATACTGCAATTCAGGTAATAAATTCGCTCGATAAAGAAGCTTTATAAGCTGACTATTTATCTAATTTCTTTTTGGTCTACCATTTCCCTAAGGATAGTGTAGCTGCTTCCACCAACCTCATCATATCTGGATGAGCGTTGTTGTTTAGAATAATGACGGTCTTATTCTCTTCGATAAATCGAACAATGATGGTTTTGTATCCTGGATTATCTCCCGTATGCATGACCATTTTTCCAAAAGGGCTTTGTGGTTTTATTTCCCAGCCAAACCCGTAATAACTCAGGTAACCTTCGTCTAGTTTGAATGGAGTGTAGGCTTTATCCATCGTCTCCTTAGAAACCAGTTTTTCTGTGTAAAGAGCCTGATCCCACTTATACAAATCTTCTGCATTGCTGCTCACTCTACCTGGGCCTTTTCTGTTACCAAGCCAGACGGTATAATCCGAAGAATGAAATGTATTTGCATTGACATACTTTCCATTTTCATCCTTGAGATGGCCAGCCGCAAATGTTTGCACTTTTGCTTTTTCATCCAATGAACGAATATCTGTATTATTCATTCCAAGCGGTTTAAAAATCCACTCCCGCATTAGTTCAACAAAATCCCTACCCGTTGCTTTTTCCACAATGCTGGCGAGAATAACGTATCCCGTGTTGCTGTACTCATACTTTTCACCTGGTTCAAACGCTTTAGTAGGTTCATACTCCCGCAGGTATTCAAGTATATCGGGATTTCCTGCCACTTTGCTTTTATCCCAGTGCTCATCCATGATGGCCTGATAGTCCGGTAAGCCGCTAGTGTGAGTCAAAAGGTTTCGGATGCTAATTCCCGGATAGGGAGTTTCTACATATTTTGAAGCCATGTCGTCAAAATCCAACAAGCCTTTTTCCTTACACATCATTATCATCATGGCTGTGAATTGCTTAGAAACTGATGCCAGCTCGAAGATATCATCTTCATGAAGGAGGATACGAGTTTCATAATTGCGCATTCCCATTGCGTCTTCATATAGGATTTCCCCTTTTTCAGCTACAAGTATCACCCCTGAAAACCCTTCTTTTTCGGCTCGCTCAACAGCTTCCCTTAGGATTTTTTGCTGGGCAAAAATGTTGGTTTGTATGAAAAAAAAAGACAGAAGAAAGAGAGTGAGGATCCTATCCATAGCAAGGGAGTTTATCTGAAATTTACAAAAGGTTTTCCAAATCCATTATTCCTTTCAATGTAACAATTCGTTTTATCTTGAAAAGTCGGATGGGTCTTATTCTTTTATTAGCTTTTTATAATTGTTTTTCAAAATTCTTAATCACTCAACTAATTAATCTGCTGGTATTTTTAAAACGCTCTAATGATTCTTATATCTGTATTCCAGATCAGTGTAGATATAAACTTTTTTAAATGAAAAAGCCACGGATAATTTCCGTGGCTTTAAATTATTGCTAGAGCTCTAAGAATTAATCAACCCCACCTTTTCTAGTCGGAGATCGAACAGCAGGCCATTCTGATGGCTCGCCGCCTCTTCCTACCGGAACACGTACCTCCCTGGATACCATCTCATCTTCTTCACTTGCCATGTACACCATAATAGCTGCCATGATTACATTGTTTTGCACGTCGTCAAAGATGATTTTGTCATAGGTATCCAAATTCGTATGCCAAGTGTAATTGAAGTAGGACCAGTTCAAAGAACTTAAAGAAAACGCAGGCACTCCGGCAGCCACGAAGGAAGCATAATCAGATCCGCCACCACCTGGATTTCCAGGAAAGTTAGTTTCTATGTCTGTGGTGATATTTCGTGGAACTTTTGACATCCATCTGCCTAAATACTCATAGCTATGGATGAAGCCCTGTCCAGATACATTGGCAACACGTCCAGTGCCATTATCCTGGTTAAATAATGCCTGAATCTTCGGTATCATTTCAGGATGATCTTCCACGAATGCTCTTGAGCCATTCAGGCCTTGCTCTTCAGAACCCCAGTGGCCTACCAAGATTGTGCGCTTAGGATTAGGATACACTTCTTTCAAAACTCTCATTACTTCCATCATCATGATAGATCCAGTTCCGTTGTCAGTTGCTCCTGTACCGCCATCCCATGAGTCGAAATGTGCGGAAAGCATCACGTATTCGTCAGGCTTTTCGGTTCCTTTGATTTCAGCAATCGTGTTGAACGTTGGCACCATCCCGTTTTCCTTGGATTGTGCGTTAAGGTTAATCATTGGTTTTTCTCCACCCTCAGCCAATCTGAAAAGTAGGCCATAATCTTCCAGGGAAAGATCTACCGTAGGTACTTTCTTGGTATAAGCAGAAAAGATTTTATTAGCACCGAATCCCTGAGACCAATAAGAAGTAATAATTCCCAAAGCTCCTGCATCCTCGAGGGCAAGAGGTAATTCTCTTCTTCCTTTTCCTGTCTTCTGGAGTCTTTGGTTCCAAGCTGTATTGGATTCAGTACGCTCTTCTTTCATTTTTTCGAAAGACTCTTCTGTAGCAAATTCTTCCCAGTTGTAATCAGGACGCCCCGTCACCTGAGGAGCCGAAATCATCACATATTTTCCTTTCACTGTAGGAAGCCATTTAGCGAAAGCAACAGAATCCGCCAACTCAGGAAGTACGATCACCTCGCCCTGAGCTCCCCCTTTTGGTGAAGCCGGGCTCCACGCTAATTGAGTTCCCGCTAGAGATCTAGTCCAAGGAGCGACCATATCTATATGGGTAATTCCTCTTTCCCATCCTCTCCACTCTCCCCACTGCTCATTGCGGGCTTCGATTCCCCATCCCTTATATTTTTCTACAGCCCAATCATGTGCCTTCTTCATCTGAGGTGTTCCGACTAATCTAGGACCGATGCCGTCCATCAACTCATGTGCAATCTGCTTTAGTTGGGAGTTTTCAGTTTCCTCTTTAATGATTTTGTCAATCACCTCATTTTGCGCATGGACATTGCTGCCAAGTAGCAGCATTAGGCCAATACCTAATAAGTATCTCTTTTTCATGTGTATATATTTGGTTTTTTCCGCCTAAAAGAAATCCAGACAGTTAATTTAATTTATGTTTAAAATTATGCTTTGGACCGCTGATTTCCGTACCGCTGGTGGATTATTGAGCCTATATTGATTCCTGGGCCAGTGAAAACAATTCAATATCTTAATAGTTTACTTCTGAATCAGGCATCGCTTCCGCTTTGGGTTAATCAAACAAATGGGCCAAGTTTTTTTGGAAGTAATCTGCACTATCCTTAACACTTTGAATGGGGTTATCCGCAAAATTTCCTCCTTGTTCGATGTAATAATATTCCATTCCTGACAGAGCGGCATCTGGGAGAATCTTAGTATAATCAATCGATCCATTCCCCATTTCTGTATAATCTCTGCTGACTTTATCCATGTCTTTGATATGCCACATGACAAATCTTCCAGGTGATTTCACGAAAAGTTCATGCGCTGTAAATGGGGCACTATGGGCTAACCAATAAAGATCGAGCTGAAGTTTGACTAGATTTGGATCTGTGTTTTGAAGAATTATGTCGTAGCCGTTTTCGCCTTGGTGATCTACAAACTCGAAATCATGGTTGTGATAAGCGAAACCAAGTCCGGCCTTGTTCACGCGCTCACTGATTCTATTTAGCTTTCCGGTTAATACTTTAAACTTTTCTATGGATCGGTTTTCAGGATCCAACCAAGGCCAAGTGATATATTTTTGTCCTAGTGCATGTGCCCCTTCTATACTTTGGTCAGTATATCTAAGGAGCTCTTCTGTAGAGCTGTTGAAAAATTTGATAAAATCGTAATGCCCACTGGTGCTTATTAAGGAATTATCTTCCAAAATTTTCTTGAAATCTTCCGCAGGTATTCCATAGAATTGCTTTTTGGCTCCATCATATCCGTAGGTTTCTGTATCCTGATAACCAAAGCCTGCAATGGTTTTTAAGGCTTTAATAGGATCTTCAGCCATTGGTTCCCTGATGGTAAACAGCTGAAGCCCCATTTTGTATGAGTTTTTTTTCGGAATATTGAAACTTAAAAGTCCAAAAGAAGCAGCAGAGATACTTAGTGCTGTCCGTTTGATGACATCACGACGGTTTAACATAAATGTAGGCTTTGGGTAAAATTATAATTTCAATCTCAGCTAGACTGCTTGCTAGTTAAGATGGGAACCGGCAGATTTGCCGAGTATATGTACATTAGCTTTTATTCTTCCCTTCTTCAAAAAAAGTATGGAAGAACAGCAACTGATACTGCACGGCGTCACTCCAATAGTCCCAAGTATGCCCACCTGGACCTGTTATGAAAGAATGGGGAATGTTGTTATAGACCAGTTTTTCATGGAGTTTCACATTTACATCGTAAAAGAAATCCTCGGTACCACAACTAATGATTAATTTCAGTTTATTTGGAATCAGGCGGTTGCTTTGATACATCACAGAATATTCTTCCCAGCGCTCAGGATTTGCGGATTTGTTGCCTAGGTATTTTTTCATCTCCCAATTCTCAGGAAACGGCCCAATATCCACCCCTCCGCTTAAACTTCCTGCAGTTCCGAAGGTTTCTTGATGGCGAAATGCAAGATACAGTGCGCCATGTCCACCCATGCTCAACCCAGTAATTGCTCTACCTTCCCGGCTTTGGATAGTGCTATACTTTTGGTCAATAAACTCTACCAACTCTTTTCCTACATAGGTTTCATATTTAGAACTCTCGACTTCGGGGCTATCCCAATACCAGCTTCCAAAGTTTCCGTCAGGCGTCACTATAATAAGATTATATAAATCCGCATAGGATTCTATTTTCGGCACTTTTTCGATCCAGTTTTTATAATTCCCTGAATATCCATGCAGGAGATATACCACCGGGTAATTTTTGGACTCATTATAGTCTTTTGGGGTGATCACTACTGCTTTGATCTCTTTTTGCATAGCTGCGCTGTAAGTGGATACGGTGTCTACACCTGCCAGGGAAGTAAATGAGAGGAGGCAGAAAAATGGAAGTGCTAGAAAAGAGTAAAACTTAGATTTCATTACCGGAAAGAAGGTTTGATTATTCAGAGTAAAAATGGGTAACATAGCTCGGATTTTCTACATAGAAAGTCAAAAAACCGCTGTCTATTTGCAATAAAATTTCTTCAAAGAATAGTAAAGTGGTGGAGGTTTAATGATAATTTTAATCTCCGGTATACAGTTAATTGACCTGTCCTTAGAGCAGGTTTTCTAAAAAATCTGATTTACAGTTGCCCCAAAGATTATACGATATCACGCCTCGTTTTTTCGAAGTCTTTAGATTTTATTCATACTTTCTCATTTCAAATAATTCATGTTTAGGAAGTCAAGGTTTTGAGTTAAATTATTGCCGAATTATTCCACCATCAGCATGAAAAAACTTTTACAGCCAGCTGTGCTTCTCGCGTTTGGGGCCACATTTAGCTTTGCAGCTTTGGTACCAAAATCCAATCAGCAACTTGCGCTTTTGTCAAACTCAGACATTTCCATTTCTGATAGCACAAAGAAGGACTCCATCATTTCTCCTAAGTTTAAAGATCTACCTCTCAAGCCTGAGCGGGAAGTCAAATTTAACACTAAAGAGGGAACATGGATGAGTATTGATGTGAGCCCTGATGGACAATCACTTGCATTTGATCTTTTGGGAGATATTTATACTATTCCGATTACCGGTGGAAAAGCTACTCCGATCACATCTGGAATGGCCTATGAGACCCATCCTCGTTATTCACCTGATGGGGAAAAAATACTTTTTACCTCCGATCGTGAAGGAAGTGACAATCTGTGGTACATCGACATGATGAAAAAAGACACGGTACAAATCACCAAGGATAAAAACGGTGATGTGCCTAGTGCTGCCTGGACTCCCGATGGAGATTACATCGTAGTAGCAAAGGGAAGGAGAGTCACCAAACTCTGGATGTATCATAAGGATGGGGGTGGAGGAATCCAGCTGAATGAGGAACCATCAAGTATGAAAACTATTGATCCGGTGGTAAGTCCTGATGGTAAGAAAATCTATTTCTCCTATCGGTCGGGATCGTGGAATTACAATGCGCTGCTCCCTCAATATCAGATCGGTACCTACGATTTTGACAAAGGAGAAATTAGCGGTATTACCTCCAGATATGGCTCAGCTTTCACACCTACCTTAAGTAAGGATGGACGCTGGATGGTTTACGGGTCAAGATGGGAAGAGAAAACCGGTTTGGTAATCAGGGATCTAAAGTCAGGGGACGAAAGATGGTTGGCTTACCCGGTGCAGCGTGATGAGCAAGAATCAATTGCTCCTCAGGGTGTTCTTCCTGCTATGGCTTTTACCCCTGACAGTAAGTTTGTGTTTGCATCCTATGGAGGAAAGATCTGGAAAATACCTACAGAATCCGGAGATCCTCAGGAAATACCCTTTGAGGTGGATGTGAATCTTGCCATGGGACCACGCCTTTATTTCAATTATGAAATCAAAGACACCACGGCTGCGTTGGTCACCCAGATTCGGGATGGAGTTCCCTCTCCTGATGGTAAGAAACTGGCTTTCACAGCATTGGATAGACTATATGTGATGGATTATCCAGATGGAGAGCCGCGGAGACTGACTTCCAATAATTTCACTGAAGCTATGCCAGCTTGGAGCCCAGACGGAAATCAATTGGCTTTTGTAACCTGGGAAGAAGAAACTGGTGGGAATCTTTACAAAGCAACTCTTTCTGGTAGAGGAACCATTACAAAATTAAGCACAGAAACAGCTCTATACTCTCAGCCTGCTTGGAGTTACGATAATAGAATCGCTGTTTTCAAAGGAGCAAATAGACTGCTTAAAGACAATGAAGGGGCAAGCATTGATGGATCAGAGGCTGAATTGATTTGGATACCGGCTGCAGGAGGCCAGTTCAGAAAGATCATGGATGCCAATAATCACGGAAATGTGCATTTCACTAAAGACACTTCCAGAGTGTATCTGAATGGTTCGGGTGGGACTTTGCTGAGTGTGAATTGGAGTGGAAAGGATGAAAAGGAATATGCAAAAATCACAGGCATTACTCCTTTTGGATCCGTTGCAGAATCTCATGACACACATGAACATACTACTGATCCTAGCCAAGCAACAGACGTGCGCTATGTAATGGGGATGCCAATTTCCAATGCAGATGCTGTTAACTATTGTATGCTTCCAGAAGGAGCTACTGCGCAGGAACCTCAAATGAGACCTAGCAGCGCTAGCACTATTCTGATGGCTCCAGAAGGAAATCTTGCTTTGGCACAAGTGAACAATAATGTATATGTCATTAAAGTGCCAACTGTGGGTAAAACCCCAAGTATCAACGTAGGCGATCCAAGTTCAAGTAATTTCCCTTCCCGCCAACTGACTGAAATAGGCGGCGAGTGGCCGGCTTGGGAAGAAAATGGTAAGAAAGTCCATTGGTCACTTGGAAATGGACACTGGGTGTATGACATAGACAGAGCAGAAGCTGTAGAAGATTCTGTGAAAGCTGCTAAAAAAACCAAAATTATGGCAGATGCAGACAGCGTCGCAGCGTTGAAAGCACTTGGGCCTGAAGCAGTGAAAGCTGCAGATTCTGTAGCGAAGCTAAAGAAAGAAGCTCTTGCAGAACTATTGAAAAATGACAAGGAAAAAGCCAAGGCGGACAGCGTACATAAGGCTGAACTAAAGGAAAAAGAGACATATAAGCCAGCTGAAAAGCAGGTAAAGGTTTACTACGAGAAAGATATTCCTAAGGGATCTGTTTTGCTGACCAATGCAAGAATAGTGACCATGAAGGGGGATGAGGTTATAGAAAAGGGAGACATCCTGATCGAAAATAATCGGATCAAAGCGGTAGGAAGCTCGGGGTCATTGGATGCAGGAAATGCCAAAGTCATGGATATGTCGGGTAAGACCATCACACCTGGCTTTATAGATACGCATGCCCACATGTGGCCAACTTGGGGATTGCATAAAAACAGTGTTTGGATCTATGCAGCAAATCTTGCTTATGGTGTCACCACTACCCGTGATCCTCAGACAGCAACCACAGATGTACTTACCTACGGAAATATGGTGGATGCCGGGATGATTCCTGGCCCAAGAATCTATTCTACAGGACCTGGGGTTGGCTACTGGATGTATAATCTGAAGTCTCTGGATCAGACCAAAGACGTCTTGAAGCAATTCAGCAAATACTTCAATACCCAATACATCAAAATGTATCTAGTTGGGAATCGCCAGCACAGACAGTGGGTAATCATGGCTGCAAAGGAGCAAAAGCTGATGCCAACCACTGAAGGTGGATTGGACTTTAAGTTAAATATGACCCAGTTAATCGATGGCTATCCTGGTCATGAGCATGCTATACCTATCCATCCACTTTACGGTGATGTGACGAAAACCATTGCAGAAAGCAAAATGGCGGTAACGCCCACCTTGTTGGTGGCTTACGGAGGTCCGTGGGCAGAAAACTTCTATTACACTACCGAAAGTCCGCTTCACGATGTTAAGCTGAACCGCTTCACCCCTTACGAAGAACTGAATGCCAAAGCCCGCAGAAGAGCAGGCGGCTTGGGAGGTTGGTTTGCTCCGGAAGATCACGTGTTTTCCAAGCATGCAGAAGGAATCAACTCAATTTATGAACAGGGCGGCTTGGCAGGTATTGGCTCACACGGCCAGCTCCAAGGTTTAGGATACCATTGGGAACTTTGGTCAGTTGCAAGCGGAGGAATGAACAATCACAACGCTCTTAAGGTAGCAACCATATCAGGTGCTGAAGCACTTGGGTTGGATAAAGATTTAGGAAGTATAGAAGTAGGCAAACTTGCCGATTTGGTAATCATGGACAGCAATCCTCTGGAAAACATACGTAATACAAATACAATCAGCAAAGTGATGAAAAACGGAAGGATCTACGATGGAAATACGTTGGATGAAGTCTATCCAACACCAAGAAAAATGGATGTGACACCTTGGACTAAAGTTGCTCCGGTGCCTAATACAAGTTTGAAGTAAAAGAAATCAATTTAATCCCTCAGTTTAAAGCTGAGGGATTATTTCAGGCAATAAGTCTTTTATATAAGATTAGATTTTTGATTTGCTCTAATTTTGGAGTACATGGCAGTTTGTAACTGCAAATTATTCACAACACTTAAACTCAAATAATCCAATTAAGCCGGAAGGAATCGGAATATGGCAACTGAAATTATAAACACAACCCCAGATTGCGAAATAGTAAGTTCAAGAATATTTGACACGGGAATAAATAAACTATTTCGGGCTTGGTCTGACCCAAATCATCTCAAAAATTGGTGGGGACCGAAAGGCTTTACAAATACTTTTAACGAGTTCGATTTTCGGGTTGGTGGCAGATGGAGTTTCATTATGCATGCTCCTGACAAGGGAAATTTCAATAATGAATGTGAATTTATTAAAATAGACGAACCTTATTTAATTGCTTGGAAACGCTACTCTAAACCTCTTTTCCAGGTCGTAGCAAGTTTTGAAGAAATGTCACCTGACAAAACAAAACTCGTTTTCAAAATGCTGTTTGATACGGCAGAAGAATGTCGAAAAATTAAAGCTTTTGCAGTGGACAAGAACGAGGAAAATTTTGACAGACTTGAAATTGAATTAACAAAAATGACCAACTAACAATCTTCCTATCAGGCAGTATTTTGAGCAAGATGAACGATGGAGAAATCCATTAAACTTTTTCATAAAACTCTCTTCGAAGTCAAGTGAAAAACTCAAAAATTCAATTGAGCCTGCAATCGCAATAAACTTCCAGCTTGTCGGTTATCCTGCACCTGGAAATCTTCATATCTACGATTTGAGAAAGTGTACATCGCCACTAATTCAAAAGCTTTCATCGGTTGCCACTCTAGTCCAAGTTCCAGTTCTTTTACAGTGTAGCTTCTTGCATCCATTTCGTGCTTTTTCCCTCCATCGTAGTATTGCAATCTGGTAAATGGAATGAAATTTCCCGTTATATAAGAGAAGGTTACATAACCTCCACTTAGATTTTGAACTTCTATTTTCTGAGTTTCTTTGTTAAACTCAGGGCCTTTACCAATCACATATTCAGCCTGAATCCCGAATGGTTTCGGATAGAGCACGAATGAAACGGCCGCACGTTCATCCAGGTATTCCTTGCTTGCATTTGCATTGATTTCAGGACTTGTTTCCTGCAATACATACTTGCCATGATATGCCTGAATTCCCGGCTCAATCACTTGATTCCCCACTTCTATAGGAAGAGAGAATCGGGTGACTACGTGGAATTTACCGTTTCTGTCTTTATGATTTGCTGTCTGTCCATTGTAAATCCCTAAAGCGAATACTCCAAAATCACCTGAGTGCTTCATCCCGTCTTTTTTCAGTTCATTCATCATATTCCTCTGTTGCTTGTTTGCCCAGTAAAAAAACACCCCAACATCCCGCTCGTCTTTTAACCCACTATTCAGCGCATCGTCCCGGTCCAAAGGAAGGCGCTGACTGCTGGATTGCATATTCTCATAGCCAAAAGGCACCTTACTTTGACCGATTCTAAGACGGAACTCATTGTTCCTATCCAATCCCAAATCAAAGTAGGCATCCTTCAATCTACCGACATGGTGGGCATCGCCAACAGATTTTGCGAAATCGGGCTGGAAGTAAAAGAATACACGTGGATGAATCTGACCGTAGAGTTTAAAGCGCAGTCTTCTAAGAGACAAAGAATTTTCTTCCCCTCCCCAGCCCTCATCACATTGCTCACATTCCAGTTCTGGATTACTCTGCAATCCGTTGTACCGAACTTGCATATATCCGCCCAGATGGATTTTATCAAACCATCCTAAGGTAGATGTTTGCTCCGCTTTATTTCCTTCTTGAGCCTGCACCAGAGTAAAGCTGATAAGAATTAGGAATGTGGCAAGTGTGAGTTTCTTAAACATTTTGCTGTTCATTGAGGTAAAAGCCAACTGGATTTGGCAATGGGAAAAGGATCAAATGGACTAAGGTTAGTCGTTGATTTTATGGAGTATTTCTCCAGTGGTACTGAAAAACACTTTCCATTCCTCTTTATAGTTCTCAAGCTCAACTTCGTAAGTGACCTGCTTTCCTTCTGTGATTTTCTTTACTCCGTCAATACTTAGGTCTTTGAATTCAGTATTGATTTTTGAAGTCACTTCATTTGGGAGATTGCCTTTGGAGATTTCCTCTTCATGTTTAAGTATATTGCCTGCGGCGTCATACCAGATTTCATGATCTGTACCCCAGCCAATTTCAAAATCCACATTAAAGTTTTCCCCATCCAGTTCCCACTCGATGTCAGTTGCTTTGGGGAATTGCTTTTTGAAATTGTTTGAGACTACAGAAGGTACTTCGCTTGCATGGATGTCCTGAGCAAAAGTAGCTGTGGAAATAAGTGAAAGTACTGTGGCGATAAGTGTGATTTGCTTTTTCATTGGTATATAGTTTTAAGTTATACCTCAAAGAAAAAGGGGGAATCTGGAAACAATTGGGAAAATGTAAGGGATGGAAAAATACCTCTCAAAAAGTTAAAATGATTTTATAGTATACGCTCCTGAATATGCTCTCAGCCTTTTATCCAGAAATTGGTCAAGAGATGCGAAATCACATTGTTTCCATACAACGAAAATTTTAAATTAGGTTGATCATTGTCCTATTTTTCCGGAATTATTTTCCTGCAATTACCCAATCTCAACTGATGAAGAAATTACTCATTCTTACGATACTATTCCTGGCTTTCTATTCCTTTGGATATTCCCAGGTAAAGAATAAAAAGCCCAATATTGTCCTGATTTTTATTGACGATATGGGCTGGGCAGACTTGTCCTCTTTTGGAAACACGGACGCGCAAACGCCGAATATTGATAAGATTGCCAGCGAGGGAATTTCCTTTGAGCAGTTTTATGTGAACTCTCCCATTTGCTCCCCTTCACGAGTGGCAATCTCTACTGGCACCTATCCACAGCGATGGAATATCACCTCTTATCTGGATCATCAAAAGAATAATAGTGCCCGTGGTATGGCCAATTGGTTGGATCCTTCAGCTCCTATGCTCGCTAGAAATCTGCAACAGGCTGGCTATGCCACCGGTCACTTTGGCAAGTGGCACATGGGTGGGCAGCGGGACGTTACAGATGCTCCTCCGATTAAGGAATATGGTTTTGATGAGTCCTTGACAAATTTCGAAGGGATGGGTCCAAAACTTCTGCCTTTGACCAAAGATGAGACGGGAAACGTCGGGAGGATTTGGCAAGATGCTGAGATTTTGGGTGAGCCTTTTACCTGGATGCAGCGTTCTGAAATCACCACAGGCTTTGTGGATGCTGCGATAAATTTTATGTCGGAAGCAAATAAAGAAGGCAAGCCATTCTATGTAAATCTTTGGCCTGATGATGTCCACAGTCCTTATTGGCCTCCATTTGAAGAATACGGATTGGCAAAGGAAGCTGGTAAAAGAGCTTTGTATTTGGCGGTATTGGAGGCAATGGATAAGCAAATGGGAAAGCTGTTTGATTACATCCAGTCTGACGAAGAGTTGAAAGAAAATACCTTGATACTCTTTTGCTCTGACAACGGTCCGGAATTAGGAGCTGGCAAAGCAGGCGATTTGAAAGGTTACAAAACTCATCTTTACGAAGGAGGAATACGATCTTCATTAATTGTTTGGGGGCCAGGGTTTATTAATAAGAGTGCTGTGGGTAGCCGAAATCAGGAATCCGTATTTTCTGCCATTGATTTTACTCCCTCGCTTTTGGCTTTTACAGAAAGCCCCAAAACCAGCATGACGGATGGGGAAAATGTGATAGAAACTATTCTGGGAAGGTCTGATGATTCCCGACAAGCTCCTATTTTCTATAGCCGTCCTCCTGATCGAAAGAATTATTATGGAATTGAGAATCTACCTGATCTTGCTGTGAGGGATGGAAAGTGGAAATTGCTTTGCGACTACGACGGAAGTCGTCCGGAACTCTATAACATATCCGAAGATCCAGGAGAAACAAAAAACCTAGCCGAGGCCAATTCTGAAGTAGTTAAAAGACTTATCAAAGATGTCACTTCGTGGTATGCTTCTATGCCCCAGCTTTAAGTAAGTTCTTGCCAAATGTTGGGATAGCTCTTTAAAGTTTTTTTCAGATCTCTTAACCTTTTGATTTTAGCCGCTTAGAATCCTTTACCCATTTTCACCTCAAAACAATGCTCTCCGTCGTAGCTATACTTCACTTCAAATCCATACAATCTGCAGATTGCATGTACAATAGCAAGTCCTAATCCAGTGCTGGAATTATTGGTGGTTTCTTTCTGGAAGCGGTCAAATATTTTTGAATTATCCAGGGCTTTTCCCTTGCCCGAATTTCTTACGAGAAAGGAGTTTTCTTTGATTTTTACTTGTACTTTTCCTCCTTCCACATTGTGAAAAATGGAATTTCTCAACAGGTTGCTGATAAGAATGGAAGCCAAGCTTTCATCCATGTTTTGATAGAGATCAGCGGTTTTTTGGACAGCTATTTCCACATTTCTAAAGCTGGCAAAGTCCTCCAAATCTTCCACAGATTGATTGACGAGTTGATTGAAATGGACAGATTTATTGTCTGCGAACTGCTTATTTTCAATTTTGGTCAACAGCAAAAGGGACTTGTTGAGACGTGTCAAGCGTTGGATGGTCTGTAATATTTGTCCTACATTTTCCACATTTTCAGGGTGTAGACTTTCCTTTTCCAGCATCAACTCCAACTTAGTAGAAATGATCGCAAGTGGTGTTTGCAGCTCGTGGGAGGCATTTTCTGTGAATTTCTTTTGATTGGAATAGGTTTCTCTCGCATGAATAATCAGAGAATTCAAAGCTTCTTCCAGTTCTTTAAACTCTTTAGTGTCACTGTTGATCTTCGGCAAGGGACTTTCTTTATCAATACGAAAGGATTTTAGGTCGTTCAATAGCGCATAAAAAGGTTTCCAAAGTCGCTGCAGCACTACATTATTTATTAAGATTATACTGACTACCAAAATCAGATAGAGCCAAATAATAGAATAAAAAAGATCCTCTATCAGATCATCCTCTTCCACGGTAGAGTTGAAAACGGTAAGCTGATAATACGAGTCTTTATGTTTGAACGCTGAGGTCAGCATACGGACAGGCTCCAGATCGTCCTCATTTTCCATATAAAGAAGAGTGTCTGTAAAGTAATCCCGCATGCCCAATGCCTCTTCTTCTGAAATCTCATGAATGGTGAAGTTGCCCTCTTCAAAGTCTTTTTGCTCAAAAATCTGCTCATCATCTTCAGTTCGCTTGATGATTAATAGTTTATAATTGTCCAGCCCATCATCAATGCTATCATGGATCTCATCCAGCATGTTGACGTAAAAAATCGCAGACCAAACAGTGACGATTAGGAAGATAGAAACAGACAGGTATTTGATGGATTGATTAAGAAGCTTCACAGTTCGATGAGTTTATAGCCAACCCCATAGATCGACTGGATTTCGATCTGCGCATTAGAAGTCTGAAGCTTTTTACGTAGATTCTTGATCTGATAGTAGATAAAGTCAAAATTGTCTGCCTGATCAATATGATCACCCCAAACGTGCTCTGCAAGGGCATTTTTAGTAATCAATCGATTTTTGTTTACCAAGAAATAATTGAGAATATTAAACTCTTTTCTATTCAGTGGAAAAGGAGAACCATCCACTTTAAATTCCCGCTCGTTCAGATCCAAAACTGTATTTCCAGTGACAATGGTGTTTTCACCACTTAGATTTTTCCTACGGAAAACTGCCTTGATCCGGGCGTTTAATTCTGCGATATGAAAAGGCTTTGTCAGGTAATCATCTGCTCCCAATTCTAATCCTACCAACTTATCATCCAATGAATCTTTAGCAGATATTATAATCACATTGCCATCGATTTTGTTTTTTTTCAACTCTTCTAGAATATCCAAACCACTTCCTCCTGGGAGCATAATATCCAGCAAAATGCAGTCATATTCGTACAGTGCGACTTTTTCGATCGCTGACTCAAAATCTTCGGCAAGCTCTACCAAGTAAAGTTCTTTCTCAAGACTTGCGCGGATCACTTCCGCCAATTCTGGTTCATCTTCGATCAGCAAAATTTTCATCGTAGCAAAAATAGTTGACAAATCTGGAAAGAATTGGGAATCTGAAGTTAAACGTCCACTTTGCTTTGTGGCTAAGACTGGAAAACTTACCGCCTTTAAAAATATTCACCATCGACGCTACATTTCAACGCCATCGTTTTTGATAATTGGCACTATGGTTTCTGATCATTAGGTGTAAATTTAATCTCATAACCACCAAGCCTTTCTACCTACATGTCTTTATTAAAAAATATACTCGCTTCTGTTTTGGCGCTTAGCTTTCTCATTTCATGTGAGAAGGAACAATCGGATAAGGAACTGTTTAAGAAGATTATTGAGGCCCAGCTTGATTCTATTCAGGGTGATGTCTCAGTAGCTTATTATAATCTATCTGATCCAGGCGACACATTGTTGATCAACGGAGACGAAGAATTTCATGCTGCCAGTACCATGAAGGTACCCGTAATGATCGAGCTTTATAAGCAACAGGAAGTGGGGAAGCTTAACCTCAATGACTCTATTTTGTTGAAAAATGAATTTAAGAGCATTGTCGATAGCAGCTTGTACAGTATGGACGTAGGGGACGACAGTGATGATATCATCTATAGCAAAATAGGCAAAACTGTCGCGCTGAAAGACTTGATGTATAGCATGATTACCGTAAGTAGTAATCTTGCCACGAATGTTCTGATTGAATTGGTCGGGGCAAAAAATGTAACTGCTACGATGAGGGATTTGGGTGCTTCTAAAATCGAAGTTTTACGTGGCGTAGAAGATACCAAAGCCTACGAACTTGGCCTAAGTAATTCCACTACTGCGAAAGATCTAATGATCATTATGAGCGCAATTGCTCAGAACAAAGCAGGTGCAAAAGAGGATTGTGAAGCAATGATCAAGATCTTGAAAGACCAACAGTTTAATACCATCATCCCTTTTTACCTCCCTAAAAATGTATCAGTAGCCCACAAAACCGGATCAATAACCGGCGTTCATCACGATGCAGGAATTATATACTTACCTGATGGAAGATCGTATGTATTGGTTTTGCTATCCAAAAACCTGGAGGATTACGATAAAAGCACAGAGCAATTGGCTGGCATTTCGAAGACAATTTTTGAATACGCCAGCAAATCCATGTAGTTTTTCGCTCAATGATTTTTATAGCATTTCCTTGAGCAGATCATTTGCGGTAAATGAAGCAGAAAATCACCTAACTATCAAATAACACTAATATGAAAAGCCATCCCAACTTTATGAGATGGCTTTCTAATTTTACTTTCTTCCATAATTATCCACAAGTCTGGTCATGTTTTCTACTTCCAAATTTGTGGATGAAATCTACTGTAACAATTACTACCAGTATTGAAATTAGAAGCTAAAGCGTTGCGGCTTGCACATGCATCCAATCAAAATTTCGCAGCCTTCCCAGACTTACCCAACCTTCTTTTTCCCAAATATTCCACCACGCTTCATAAGCCGGCTGGGCAAAAGTAGCCTTATCACGTCCCCAGTGTAATCCATTATTGGCTGGATCAAAATCAATCGCTATTCCCCAACTATGCATACTAGGCAAAGTGCCACCACGCATGGGCCTATCATTATAGCAGCCACCAAAATAGTTTAGTCTCAACTTTCTTACTTGATCGTCTCCATAGTGGTTAAGCACTTCTCTCAGTACCTTCTCAATACTGCTTTTTACTTTTGTGTGGCAAGAGAACCTATTCACCACCTGATTTGGATTCCAAGCTATTTTCATAGGATAGGGACAATCTGCATACACCAGCTGGCTTCCCTTAGCTCCATAGAAATCCATAAACTCAGTGCTATTTTGCTTTGGCCATTTAATGGGAACCTGAGTTATCAATTCTTCAGGTCTCCAGACAGCAGGTTTCTTTCCTGTGTTGATAAAGGCCATTACATTGTCATACGCGTATTTCGTACTTGGGCCTATGTAGCCATCGATGTCCCCCGGGTCTTCATCGTATTCCAGACAAATAATCTGAAGCATGCCAACCATCTTTCGTTTAGTGGACCAGATAATAGGAACTTTTTGAGTCTTATCGATTGCTTCAATAATTGCCGGGTCAAAATTTCCATTGATTGCTCCCAAATAGTAACCCTTATGTTTTAACCAGGTCTGAATAAAAATAATAACATCTGTAGTATTCATAGAAAAGTAGTTATGTTAAAAATGAAAAATTATTCCTGAATATAGTTATAATGAATCTAACTATCAATGCATTAGCTCGTTGATTCGGAATTAGGCAAATCACGATTTCACATTTTTTTGTTCGATAATGTATCGGCAAATTCTATAACTGCAGTAAGTGTTACCTCTCTTGATAGTTTTTATGCAACTGACTTTTGGTCTTATGAGAGTGCGGTTTTCCTTCTATAGAAAGGCTTCGGATTTCTAGTTTCTGACGAAAATAGATGAGCAAAAAAGAGGTCATTAATATATCTACCGACAGCCTTTAAGTGTTCTGTCTTAGCCATTCAAGTAAAACCTAAAGACCTTCACCATTTTTAACAAAGAATTATCCACTCCTTTTCATTACTGGTCGTTACTTTTAACTATGATTAAAAGCAAAATTCAAATTATGGCAGGACTTGGCATTGGCCTGCTAGTGATGGGATGCAATTCCTCATTAGTGTTGAAAGCTCCTCCTATCAACTACACAAATACAAGCCCCAAAGTAGCCGAACTATCAGATCAGCAATCCCGGCATTGGGGCCATCTCGATTTGCAAAAGGACACTATTCCCGGAATGAGTGTTGACCGTGCCTATTCCGAACTACTGAAAAAGAAAAAAGGAGAAGAGGTAATCGTTGCGGTGATAGATTCCGGCATTGACCTCGATCATGAGGATTTTAAAGATATTCTCTGGACCAATCCTGGTGAGAAACCTGGAGACGGTATTGATAACGATGGGAATGGTTACATCGACGATATACACGGATACAATTTTCTGGGAGAATCCTATAATGAGCAGATGGAAATGGCTCGGATACTTCGCCTAAAAATAGGTGACGCCTCTTATCAAAATGCTGCCCAGGAAAAGTTAAATGAAAAACTTCCAGAAGCCGAGGCAGCACTTCCTCAGCTTAAGCAAATCGAAGCCATGGTAACCATGGCAGATAAGAATATTAAAGAAACTATAAGTAAGGAAAGCTATAGCCTTGATGATCTGAAAGCATATCAACCTAAAAATGCTCAAGAAGAAAGAACTGTAGGCATGCTAATGCAGGTAATGACGATGGGACAGGAGATTCCTGAAGCGATCAAGGATCTTCAGGAAGGCATCAAGTATTATGAGACTCAGGTAAACTACAACCTGAATGTTGATTTCAACGGGAGGACACCAGTGGGAGATGATCCTTATGATATTTCAGATGATCAGTATGGAAACGGAAATCCAAATTCCAGCGGCCCTGACGAAAGTCATGGATCCCATGTGACGGGGATCATTGGGGCTACCCGAAACAATAAAAAGGGAATGGATGGTGTAGCTTCCAACGTGAAAATCATGTCCATCAGAGCTGTGCCGAATGGTGATGAGTACGATAAAGATATCGCTCTTGCTATCCGCTATGCAGCAGATAATGGAGCAAAGGTCATCAATGCCAGCTTTGGTAAGGGTTTTTCCCCCAATTCAGAATGGGTGTATGATGCCTTAAGCTACGCCGCATCAAAGGATGTGCTCTTTGTGCACGCGGCTGGCAATGACGGGATAGATCTTGACTCCTCGGATAACCCGAATTTCCCTAACGATCATCGCGAATCTCCCACGCAGGAATTTATTAACAATTACCTCACGGTTGGGGCGTTGACTCCCTTTTATGGAACAGATATGATTGCAGTGTTTTCAAACTATGGAAGAGAAAATGTAGACATCTTCGCCCCAGGCGATGAGATTTATTCTACTATGCCTGAGAATTCCTATGAATTTCAGGGAGGAACATCGATGGCAGCACCGGCAGTAGCAGGTTTGGCGGCAATGATCCGGTCTTATTTTCCATCCTTGACTGCAGTGGAGGTCAAACAAGTAATCATGGAGTCAGGGATTTCACCTTTGGTAAAAGTTCACGTGGGTGGTCCAGAAGGAGCCGAAAAGAGCTTTTCAGAAATCTCCAAATCCGGCAAAATAGCCAATCTTTATAATGCCCTGATTTTGGCAAGCGAAGTTGCTAATGGCAATACCACCTTATAAAAAGCTACATTCAATAATCTATTTTACAAAGAAGCCCAAACTTGATTATTCATGTTTGGGCTTTAATATTTCACACCGGGCTTCCAGCATTTTTTAACTACATGCAATCTTACTTACCCGATTCTGATGTCTTCCACCTTCGAAGTCAGTAGTAAGGAAAGTCTCGGCGAGCTTTTCTGCCAATTCATAAGAAATAAATCGGGCAGGAATAGCAATTACATTGGCATTGTTATGCTGTCTCGACAAAGCAGCCAATTCCTCATTCCAGCAGAGTGCAGCCCGGATTCCCTGATGTTTGTTGGCAGTGATTGCCACACCATTTCCAGATCCACAAATCACAATACCCAAGTCAAATTCACCAGCTTCAATAGCTGAACTCAGAGGATGTACGTAATCTGGATAATCCACCGAAGCATTAGAGAAAGGACCAAAATCCTTTACTTCATATCCTAGGGATTCCAGTTTACTGACCATTTTGGTTTTATATTCAAAACCCGCATGATCTCCTCCTATTGCTATTTTCTTTGCCATAATTCCTTGAAGACACAAGACGTTAGATACAAGACATTAGTAATTAATGTCTTCTATCGCGTCTTTAATTTTTATTCTATCAAATAACTCTTTTACCCTAAAGCCTTGATCCTCATATTTTGGCTCTTGACTCTAGATTCTAAAATCTTACTACTTATGTCTAACGTCTAGATTTAAAGCGCATCATCTATTTCTTCCTGAGCTTTTCTCTTAGCTCTTTTCTTTTCCAGTCTTTTTGCTATTTGGATTCCAGCTTCATAAAGCACCAAAATCGGCATAGCGATCAAAATCTGCGAAATAACGTCCGGAGGAGTAATGATTGCAGATACAACCAAAATAACCACTATTGCATGTCTTCGGTAAGCTTTCAGCATACTGGAAGTCACCAATCCCGACATTGCCAGGAAATAGACCACTACAGGTAGCTGGAACATAATGGCCGATGCAAGCACCAGCATGGTCAGCGTGGAAATGTAGGAAGTAATATCAAACTCATTCAGAATGGAAGGATCCAGCTGGTAGTTTGACAGGAAATTGATGGAAAGCGGAGAAAGGATAAAATATCCAAATCCAGCTCCTAGGAAGAAGAGTAAACTCACAAAGAAGACAGCTCCTCTTGCAGCATTTTTCTCTTGATCGTATAATCCCGGGCTGATAAATCGCCAAACTTCCCAGAAAACAAACGGAAAAGAAGCTATAAAACCTACCACAAAACTGGATGTCATGTGCATGGTAAACTGCCCTGTCATCTGCCTGCTTTGAATGGTAAACGGCAATTCATCAATGCAAAGGGCTGGCAAGCCTACATAGTCACTGAGCTCACAAAGCCACCTGTAGGTTACAAAGTCAACCTTGGAAGGACCTAATATTACTACGCCGAAAACAAAGCTTTTGGCCAGAAAGGCCGCAACAGATAAAATAAGAATTGCTGCTACAGAACGAAGCAAATGCCAACGCAAAGCTTCTAAATGGTCCAAAAAGGACATTCCTTCTTCTTCCTCTTCTTGGTATTGATCTAACGCCACGGGTGGTATCTATTTCTAGTATAGTGGAAACTGATTCATCCAAGCATTTACTTCGCTGCGGATGTTAGCCAATTCGGCTTCATTCTCGTGATTTGTCAAAGCTCTATCTATCAAGCCGACGATTTTCACCATATCATCTTCTTTCAAGCCTCTTGTAGTCACGGCCGCTGTTCCTACTCTCATACCTGAAGTGACAAAAGGAGATTTGGTGTCAAACGGCACCATGTTTTTGTTGATCGTGATATCTACTTTACCTAAAGTTGCTTCCGCAATCTTGCCGGTAAGGTCTTTATTACGAAGATCGATAAGCATCATATGATTGTCCGTTCCTCCTGAGATGATTTGATATCCCAGACTTACGAACTTGTCCGCCATTACGGATGCATTCTTTTTCACCTGAAGCACATAATGCATGTATTCATCAGAAAGACACTCTTGGAAAGCAACAGCTTTAGCAGCTATCACATGCTCCAATGGTCCACCTTGAGTACCTGGGAATACTCCCATGTCCAGCAGTGCAGACATTTTTTTGATTTCTCCTTTTGGAGTAGTGATGCCCCAAGGATTGTCAAAATCTTCACGCATCATAATCAACCCACCTCTTGGGCCTCTCAGCGTCTTGTGCGTAGTAGTAGTCACGATATGGCAATGATCCAGCGGATCATTCAATAGTCCTTTTGCGATTAATCCTGATGGATGGGAAATATCAGCCAAAAGAATTGCATCTACTTCGTCAGCAATTTCTCTCAATCTCGCATAATCCCAATCTCTGGAGTAAGCTGATGCACCACAGATAATCATCTTCGGAGATACTTCAAGCGCTTTCTCATGAAGCTTATCGTAGTCAATTCTTCCGGTAGCTTCTTCCACTCCGTAAAAATACGGCTCGTAAAGTTTTCCTGAGAAATTTACAGGAGATCCATGAGTGAGGTGACCACCATGAGAAAGGTCAAAACCCAAAATGGCATCACCAGGTTCAAGGCAAGCTAACATCACTGCTGCATTCGCTTGCGCACCGGAATGCGGCTGAACGTTTGCCCAAGTAGCACCGAAAAGCTCTTTGGCGCGGTCGATTGCCAGCTGCTCAATCTTATCTACTACTTCGCAACCTCCATAATAGCGCTTGCTGGGAAGACCTTCCGCATATTTGTTTGTAAGCACGCTTCCTGCGGCTTCCATTACTTGCTTACTGGTGAAATTTTCGGAAGCAATCAATTCGATGCCTCTCTTTTGTCTATCCTCTTCCTCATTGATAAGGTCGAAAATAAGCGAGTCTCTTTTCATAATCAGGGGTTTGAAAGCCAATTTTTATGGAATGGTAGCCCAGAAGGCCTACCTGCAAATGTGCCCAAAAATAGCCCGAAAGTCCCGATTATCCAATCCAAAAAATGGTTTGGGAATTTCTATTCTAAGGAATTACTATTTTTGACTGATGATTGATTTCAAATTCCGCCCTGAAAGCTATTTTACAGAGGAAACAACTTCCGTTTTATTAGTGAAAATGAATTACCCAGAGAGTCAGTGGGGTGAGCAGATTAGCATTTATGCCCATTGGTTGGAAGGAAAAATACAATTTGAAGCGGTAGATTTCTATGGTAATGAATACCTGCTGTATCCCTCATCTAGCTATGAGGCGCTCACACTGGAGGACATCATCTTCCTTTTGGAGGGGATGCAAGTGAATAGCGATTCCATGGAAGGTAATATGGAATTAATTCTGGACGGGATTCCGGAAGTCGAAAGTGACTTCTACCCTGAGTTAGGAAAGTATTTTGAGGAGAAAAGAAAAAACTTTGGCTTGGATTAAAAATCCAATAAAGCCTGTTTTTGCATAGAAACCTGATTACTTCGAAACCAGTACTCGTATGTTTCGAACTCTAGGCAATCAGAAATTTCATTTCCCTGAAATATAATTTTCTTTAAACAGTTAACCGGAAGCCAGGATCTCAGATTTGAAGATTGCTCCTTGGAAAGCTGTGAGAGCTGAATCCATTTTCCTCCGTTGATAAAAATCGGTATAAGTTTGGTCATAGACGAAGAATTATTTCAATCAAAAGTATACTGATAACCAGCAAAGTACAATTATACAAAATTATTTTTATGTTAATAAAAACTACGTTTTAATAAAAAGCAGCATGACAGGAGCTATCATCGCATTTTTATGCCTTTTACTGGGGCTGTTTCTTCAGAAGCAATCAAATCTGCCGCTGGAAAAAATAACCAAATGGGTCAATGCCTACCTACTAAACATAGTTTTGCCGGCACTTGCATTACTCTATATCCCTCAAATAAATCCAGGATTAGAGTTACTGATACCGATCTCCTCAGCATGGTTTACCTTTCTACTTTCCTGGCTAATTTTTGGGTTGTTGGGAAAACTTCTCAAATGGGATAATCAGACCACTGGATGCTTAGTGATCGTGGCTGGTCTTGCGAATACATCATTTTTGGGCTTTCCGGTAGTAGAAGGTCTGTATGGGAAGGAGGCTTTACCTATTGCATTGCTGATAGACCAAGGTGGGTCTTTCTTGTTAGTTTCCTCCCTTTCTATTTTGGTAGGCTCTATTTATTCTCACAAAGAAGGCAACTTGCGTGAGATCCCTTTGAAAATCCTGAAATTCCCACCCTTTGGATTTTTAATGTTGACGATTGTCATGAGCATTTTGGGATGGAAAACCCCGGAATTTCTAATTCCTATTGTTTCAGTTATCGGAAAAACAATGGCACCGATGGCTATTTTCGCCATTGGTTTAAAATTCTCAATAGACTTCGATTCACTTAGCTCCAAATACTATTGGTTTGGGATGGGCTATAGACTGTTACTTGCTCCTATGATGGTCTGGTTGATTTATAGGAATTTCCTACCTGAGGAAAGCCTCGAGTTTAAAGTCACGGTCCTGGAAAGCGGCATGGCTCCGATGATCACAGGATCAATAGTTGCAATTCAGTATGACCTCAAGCCGAAGCTCGCTACGCTTTTAGCCGGACTTGGAATCCCAATCTCTATTGTGACCATTATGATTTGGTATTACTTTTTAGGTTAAGCCCAAGCTTTTTTCAGATTAGAAAGAATCTCCTCGTGGATACTCTCATTAGTCGCCAAAATCTGTCTGCCAAAAATAAAATCTCTCCCACCAGAGAAATCAGTGACTTTACCTCCAGCTTCTTCTACGATCAGCGCCCCGGCTGCCACATCATAGGAATTCAGGTTGTATTCAAAAAAACCTTCCACACGCCCTGATGCGACGTAACAAAGATCTGCAGCGGCACTACCTAGTCTACGTGCCCCATGCGAAGACTGCATTAGCATCTTCAGAACAGCAAGATATTTATCAATCAGATCAAAACTGTAATAAGGAAATCCAGTAGCAATCAGAGATGCGGAGAGCGTCTCGGCTGCACTTACTCTGATTCGGGTATCATTACAAAATGCTCCTCCTCCTTTCATAGCGTAAAAGCACTCGTGTAGATTCACTTCATAGACTACTCCGAGAATTACCTCTTCATGCTGCATTAACGCTATGCTTACGCAAAAAATAGGTACACCATGAACGAAATTAGTTGTGCCATCTAAAGGATCTATCACCCAATTGAATTCCTCTCCCTTTGTAGTATTAGTTCCTTCTTCAGTGATAAAACCTGCCTCAGGAAGGATCTTGGATAGCTTGTCCACAATGATCTTTTCTGCTTCCTTGTCCACATAAGAGACCAAGTCATTGAAGCCTTTGTGCTCTACGCTGTCAATTTTAAAACGCTGCC
This sequence comes from uncultured Algoriphagus sp., assembly GCF_963974835.1. Taxonomy (GTDB): domain Bacteria; phylum Bacteroidota; class Bacteroidia; order Cytophagales; family Cyclobacteriaceae; genus Algoriphagus. The sequence continues at coordinate 851,178 of NZ_CAXBET010000001.1, forward strand.
TTTCCTTCCGGATGAAGGCGCCAGCTTCTTTGGCTATATCCTGAGTATTCTCTAGAAGCTGTTTTAGTTTTTCAATTTGGATCATAAAGGTTGATTGTTAAATCAGGTTTTTGGATTCTTTCCGGCCACAGTTAAGACTATTTCGCCTTTCAGTGTATTGGTCTCATAATATTCTATTAACTCGGCTAAGGTACCTCTTACGTTCTCCTCGTGAAGCTTGGTGAGCTCCCGCGATACACATCCTTGCCTTTCCGCTCCAAAAGCTTCCGCAAGCTGTCTCAGCGTTTTAAGAAGTCGGTGAGGGGATTCGTAAAAGATGATGGTCCTCACTTCTTCCATCAATCCATCTATCCTGGTTTTTCTTCCTTTTTTATGCGGCAAAAATCCTTCAAATACGAAACGGTCGTTTGGTAAACCACTATTCACCAGAGCGGGAACAAAAGCAGTGGCTCCTGGAAGGCATTGTACATCGAGTCCGGCAGCAAGTACTTCTCTCACCAATAGAAAACCAGGATCTGAAATAGCAGGTGTACCGGCATCAGATATTAGAGCAAACACTTCACCCTTATTCATTCTGTCTACCAGTTTTTCGACAGTCTTGTGCTCATTGAAAATATGGTAACTCTGAAGAGGTCTTGAGATCTCCAGATGTTTTAACAATTGCCCACTGGTACGTGTATCTTCTGCCAGGATCACATCGGCTGTTTTCAAGACTTCTATCGCCCTAAGGGTGATGTCTTTTAAATTTCCAATGGGAGTAGGTACTAAGTAAAGGTTAGGGGAAATTTCACTCATTCAAGAATTCCATCAATTGCCTTTGCCAAATCATGATCCCTATTGGTGACCTTGTTTCCTTTATCGTGTGAGGTCAGTGCAATCTCAACTGTATCATAAGAATTACTCCAGTCAGGATGATGATTCATTCCTTCAGCCAAAAAAGCTACTCGGGTCATAAAAGCAAATGCTTCCTTAAAATCGCTGAATTTGAATGTTTTTTTAAGCTTATTATCTTCTTCTTTCCACATAATTTCAATGAGTTTAAAGTGATATTAATCCTTCAATTTTGGCAGCCTCTTCGTAGATGCTTACTATCTGGTCTGCATCTTTCATCATGGCCTGGATAGTAGCACTCACATATTTTCCTCCGGAACTCTCTTTAGTAGTCATTCCATGTTTTGGAAATAGAGCTGCTACCTCACTTTCTTTTCCATTCGGAACTATAAATTTAAACATATAAAGCTGTGGGAACTCTCCACTTGCTTCTAATTTCTCTTTAAAATTCTCTTTATCAAATTCCTTATTGCCCATTTGTCAACTTGATTGCACTTTACTTTTCGAATATAAACAAAGAACCCATGCTATATGGCATGGGTTCCGAATCTAGTTTCTTTCTTATTAAAAGAATTTATATCGATAATCCTTGACGCCTGCCAGATCCTGTAGCGCCATCATTACAGAATATGTCGTACGCTGGGAAGCATTTTGGGTCAATTGGCCTTGATATGCAGAATAGTCGCCTATTTCCGCTGCTGGAGTCAAGGCATTTAATTTACCTACAATCACCCCAACATCTTCACGGATGGGCTGTGTGATTTCTCCCTGCTTCACTCCGAAGATAGCGCCGATAGCTCGAGGAGCGAAACCTACACCAGGGATTACATTGGCACTAAGCTTCAAATCAGGAACTTCATTTAGGGAAGCTTCATTTGCGTAGACAGCTTTCATATCTTCCAGAGAAGTTTTGTCAGCTAACTTAGATTTGATGACTTCAGCCTTCTTCTCATTTCTCACTTGGGCTTCTACTTGCTCCTTTACATCAGCCAATTCTACATCACCCTCATCTCTTTTACTTATCAACGTAGCTACCACGTAAGCATTGTCTAATTCGAAAACAGTGGAAACTTCACCGGTAGAGGTACCATCATCGAATGCCCAGCGAATAACTTCTCTGGCATTTTGAAGATTATTGATGTTTCTTGAGTTGGCGTCCACATTGTTTGCCTGTAGAATTCTATAATTATCTGTCGCAGCGTTTTCAGTAAACTCATTTCTATTTCCAGCATTAGCTGCAAACGAATCTGCATTTCTGAAAGCCTCATTTCTAGTTGCATCGCTAGCGACCAGTTCCAATTCTAAAGTTGCCACTTTAGTGTATGTGCTCTTAGGTAGTTCTGTCACTTTGATGATGTGGTAGCCATACTCTGTTTCTACCAAGTTCGGAAGGATTCCAGTTGACTTGGCGGCATAGGCAGCATCTGCGAATTCCGAAACGAAATCTGCTTTTGCAAACCAGCCTAGATCTCCACCTGTCTGTGCGGTACCATCCTGTCCATATTGCCTTGCAGCTACTTCAAAGTTTCCATCAGCTTTTACCTCAGATAGGACGGTTTCAGCCTGAGCCTTGACAGCTTCTTTAGCAGCATCATCCATTCCTTCCGTACTGAACAATATGTGTGAAGCTCTTAAGCGAGGGGTTCCTTCGTATTGATCAGAGACTTTGTATGAAACGTAAGTAGAGTTAGGCGTGATGAAGGGACCGTAAGTTTGTCCTTGCTCAATGTCTGAAACGTTGTTAGTCAAATTAGCTGGTAGTTCATCACCAGGTCTTACAGTCAAATAAGGAGATTGTCCTTCGGAATTTCTCAACACAAAAAGAGAATCGTTTTCAGCTGTTTTCAACTGCTCAGTCAATTCATTGATCTGAGAAATTACTTCAGCTGAATCTGTTCCGCTTGGCTGAATACTGAAGCTTACGTATTCCAGGTTAGCCGTATTTCCAGATTTGAATTTGCTTTTATTTTTACTCAAATATGCTTCCATCTCACTGTCTGAAACAGTCACGTCCGCATCGGCTACTGCATAAAACGGAACAAATAGAATGGAGGCATCTGCAATTGTGTTTGCTGCTTTGTATTCTTCTTTAGCTTCAGCCTGCGTAGCAAACTCGGAAGTTGCCAGCATGTTATCATATTTGATTCTCAATCTAGAGTCAGCGAAAAGACGCTCTTGCTGGTTCCAATAAGCCTGCTGAGCAGGATCTGCTGTCTCCAGAGATTGAAGGAAAGATACCAGCTGACTTTTATCAAACTCACCTGTCTGAGGGTTGATTAACTGTTGACGCAATTCAGGCACAATATTTTTTCCCTGCACCAAATCCACCAGTTCAGCATCCGAAATCGTCAGACCCAGTTTTTCGTATTCTTCTTTGAACACGCGCTCCACGATCATAGACTGCCAAGCTTGTTCTCTGATGGAATACATTTCTACTTCAGAAGGTACTCTTCCAGTACGTTGCTGATTGGCAGCTTTGAATTCTTCGACTCGGGCTATATACTCTTCGTAAGTGATATCTTCACCTGCGATCTCGCCTACGATATTTTGACTGGAACTGAGAAGTGTGGAATTTGGACTTAATAAGTCTCCTCCCAAGAGGAATAAAATTAATCCGCCGGCAATTACGCCGATCAATAGACCTGTCCTTTGTCTAATTTGTTTAATTAACGCCATTATTGTTACTACGCTTTTTTAGAGTGTCGCAAAATAATAGCATTACTAACGAAATTCAAAATATATTCTGAATCAAACGCTTAACTAGAAAATTCCGGAGCTATTGATTTTCAAGCGAACAGTCTCAATTCTATGCTCTTGCTTGGTCACAATGGTAAACGTATAGGACTCAAAAGTAACGGATTCGCCCTTCTTTGGAAGGTTCTCTGTAAGGGAAAGAATCAGTCCAGATAGGGTCTCAAAGTCTCCAATCGGCAATTCCCATCCATATTTATCATTAAGGTAATCGATTTCGTGACGCGCACTGAGCAGATATTCCTGCTCGGAAACTTTCTGTTCCATCAGGTCGTCGCTGTCATATTCGTCCTCGATTTCACCAAAAATCTCCTCAATAATATCTTCCATAGAAACTATCCCGGAAGTGCCACCAAACTCATCAACAACCAAAGCCAAGCTTTTTCGCTCCTGTATAAATTGAATTAACAGCTCATTTGCCAATGCTGATTCTGGGGCAATTATAATAGGAGTCAGAATTTCTTCAATGGTTTTGGGCTTTTTGAAAAGCTCTAATTGGTGACAATAGCCAATGACATCATCGATAGATTCTCGATAAACAATCACTTTGGAATGCCCACTTTCTTCAAAGACCTGCTTCAATTCTTCTATGGTATCCTCCACTTCTACAGATACAATGTCTGTTCGCGGCACCATACATTCCCGCACCCGTACAGTTTTGAATTCCACCGCATTGTCAAAAATTTTAGTATCAATCTCCACATGACCTTCTTCCTTACCCTTATGTATATGGTTTTGGACGAAGCTGTTCAGGTCAGTTACCGTAAATACAGGTTTATCTTCACTATATTCTAACCTCAGAACCTTGGTGATAAAGAATCTTGAAAGTCCAACCACTGCCCAAACGACAGGGTAAAAAAGTATATAAATGATCCAAAACGGCATGGCGAAAAAATTTAACATGCTGTTTGGGTTGAGCATGAAAAGGCTTTTCGGCAAAAACTCGGCCGTCACCAGAACCACGATAGTAGAAATAATAGTTTGTAATAGGAGTACTACTGCATCACTCTCGAATCCAAATGAATTTTGCAGGAACATTTTAAGTGGATCTTCCATAAGGAATGCCATGAAAATCCCATAAAGCACCAACATAATCGTGTTGCCCATCAGAGTGGTACCGATGAACTGTCCCGGTCTTTGAACAAACATGCTTAGAATCTTCCCTGTCAGATCTCCCTGTTTATTTTGAAGTTCGATCTGTAGCTTATTCGCAGAAATAAATGCAATCTCCATCCCTGAAAAAAAAGCTGAAAATACCAGCGTAAGGATCACATAAATAAAATCATAACTTACTTCCATGCTTAGCGTTTTTTGCCTGGTTTGGCTTTTTTCTTAGGTGTAGGGGGTTCTTCTGGCTTTTGCATTTTGCGATATTGGAACCAAAATAACAAGGCTACCGCAAACATAAAAATAGCATAGGAAGCGCCCACTCCTTGGGTGACAGTCTGGTGAATCCCTACGATCATAAGCGCGAGAGAGAGTGATAATAATAATGCGTCAAGTAACTTCATTATAAATTAAATAGAGAAGAGGCGTACCGAATTTCAATTCTAATTACCAAGGAATAAATTTCTTAAAGATCGAATTAAAGCCCGTCATCTGACATTGGGATCTGACCATCATGAGGATTTTTAAGGGAATAATTGGTGAACGTTTCATCTGCTTCAAATCCTGAACCATAGGAAAAGGTACCTCCATTTTGAACCCTCACAAATTTCTCGGTGTATATTATTTTCTTTCTCGTATCCCAAAAAAGCTCCTCAGATTGAAGCTTTTGATCTTTGAGCAAGTTGTGAACTTGAACATCTCCCTCACCTTTGTAAATATTTTCCTGACTCAAAAAATATCCTGTGTCTGCTCTCAATGTGGTACTCAACTGGCCGTCTTTCTCAAAAATCTGGATTTCTATTCCTTCCGGAAACTCAAGGTTTCCATTTGCAAACTCAAGCTGCTTAGGCGCCCTGATCTCTGACCTGACCATGGCTGAGTCACTTCGTTTCAGATGTATATTAAGAGCCAAATTCATTGGTCCATCATATACTTCCAAGGCTGATGCATCCACGTCATCTCTGCAGGAGCTTACCAGAACCATCATGCCTACAACTATAAATGAAAATAAGAGATTCTTCACACCTCAAAGATACTGGAAAAAAGTTTCATGCTTACAAACCAAAAAAGGCAGCCCGAAGACTGCCTTTTCGTATAATAAAATTAATTAATCTCTTGTAGCCAAAGTTACAGTCTCGCCAACCCAACATCCAGTGCTTAATGATTGACCTACTTGCATGCCTTCAGTGAAGACCTCTTCTTTAGATGGAAATTGCGCTCTAGCTTGAGCCATTCCCTTAGAATCTCCCGCTCTTTGATAAGCATTATATGCTGCAATAAATACCGCTCTATCTTTGATTACACTCACTCCACCTTTACAATCATTGAAAGAGTTCATATACATTCCTGCTATCATTGAGTATACATCAGCTGTTCTAGAAGAATCTATATTTGCTGCTTCCTTAGCTTCATTTCTTGCGGCAGATTTTTTGCCTTGCTTAGCATAGATAGTAGCCAGTTCCATGTGACCTTCAGCTTTCTGAGCATCATTTTCAGCAAGTGTCAGTGCTTGCTTCCACATCTCCTCTGCTTCAGCCAACTTATCATCTTGAATATATCTCATCGCAATCACTTGTGAAGTAGAGAAAGATGGTTCTTTAGCATGCTTAATTTCCAGAGCTTGCAAGAACGATTTAGAAGAGAAGCACTTGTATTGTACAGAATACTTAAATATCTGATCTGCCAATGCCTCATTTGTTGGGTCAGCTGCTAATTTTGGTCCCATTGTATTTTCAATGAAATCACAATCAATCAGTTCCATAGCAACTAAAAGAGTCTCTAACGTAGCTCTTTGGCTGGAAACGTCTGTACCATCAGCGGCTGCATCATCAAGCATTTTATTGACTTTGTCATGTATGGCAAGAATCTCTTCACCAGTATAAGCTTGATTATAAGCATAGTTTCTATAAATTAAATCGAAATATGCGGCAGTCAATTGATAATTGATTGTACCATTAAGTTCCAATGCTTTTTCGAAATCAGCAATTGGTTCCGCTAGTCTATCCTTATCTCCTTTGTAATATTGGTAACCGTAGTATGCTTTATTTTCTATCCATTTAGCTTCATCATTATAAATCTCTCCTCTTTTCTCATAGAGAGCCATTACAGAATCCTGATACACTCTCTTCTGAGCTTCATCGGTAGTAACTTTTGACGCTTCATCATATATCTTCGTACCGTTCTGATAAATTGAAGGATTCAACTCAGGTACATTGACTAGTAACCAGTGCAGTGGGTGAGTAGCTTCTATATACTGTTCAGAACTCATGTAATCAGTGTAAGCAGCATTTAGTTCTCTAGCTTTAGCTTCTTGCGCAGGATCTGACGGGAATTTGAAATCCTGAGCTTGGACCATTCCAGCAACAAGCAGGGCTGCTAGCCCAAGTAGTGTAGATTTAATTTTCATTTTCATAATGGTTTAATTCGGCACAATTTAATCTTCATGTCTAAATCCAAGTTTTGGGACTCGTCTTTAACCATTTTGATTGTATGGTTTGGTTTGGTTAATTATTCAAATACTCGTTTGTAAAACCAACTGTTATCATTAAGTGACAAACCTAAAGTGAAGTTTACATAACTTTCTCGGATGAGGCCATTATCTGTGGTTCCCCGCTGTCCGACTTTCACTGCGAAGTTCACTAATGAAAGTTGATTTACAGGAAGTGAAGCTCCAAAGTTAATGCCAAGATCATTTATATTAGTCTGGTTCAGGTAGTATGGTGTCTGCTGGTATTCCAAACCCACACGATAAGTGCCCCGCAATAGACCGTTATCAATATTAAGATAATCAGGAATAATCTGGAAACCCAGACCTACTTTGATGGCTTCCTTCAGTTGCAAAGGATCATCCAGTATAGATCTATATTCTTTGAAGTCTTGATATTGGCCTTCCAGACCGATTACAAACTTGTTGGTTTTTTCAAAAGAAACCCCGAATCCGTAGCGATTGGGGATATAAATGCTTCCTGGTTCATCATTAGCGATCAAGTCGCCATCTGAATCGGGGTCGCTAGCTTGGCCAAATGAAGCGAGCTTGGCAAAAGCTTTTCCATTAACATCCCCTAAATGCTGATAGATGGCACCCAAGTGTAGGTTGCTCTTTTCATTCAATGGGAAAAAGTAATGTGCGCCAAGTTTTAAGCCCACGTCACTGACTGTTAATCTTTCATAATATTCTGTGGTGATGCCTACTTGGGTACCTTCATCATCCAGCAGGGTGAGTTGATCCGTTCTGATGGTAGATCCAAATATGTAGGAACCCTGTGCTCCAATACTAAGATTTTTAGCAACAATTAACCCGAAGCTTGCATAAGCTTCCGAAATACCTCCGTCGCCTTCAATATAATTTAAAGCCTGAATTTCAGTATTGCTTACCGGACTTTCGATTAGCAGGCGATAATTTACACTGGTTATTTGATTCAATCCTAGGCCAACCGTCATTTTATTTGGTTTCACAGGAAGAGAAAAGGCTACATAGGACAGTCCGCCACCGTCTACATCTGATTTTTCAGTACCGTTGTCAGCTGCGATTTTTTTATAATTCAGTGCTGCCTCAAAATTAAAAATCGTATTTCTGGTAGAAAGCGCTGGGTTGACCACATTGGGATTCCAGATACTTCCATAACTGATACCAAGTCCCCCCATTGCTTGATTATGGGTAAGACCGGAATAATTAAATTCTCCGATACCAAGAGCACTGTAAGTGGAAGCACTCGACTGTGCTTGGGCTTCCGTAAATAAGAAAAGGGTGCATAGTACACCCAGCAATTGCAATTTGATTTTACTCAACATTGTGGTTTAGAATAGAATTCAATCCATAAAGGACCAAATTTGGGACTACAAATATGAGGTCTTTTGCCAATGAATCAAAAGATTGGGCATCTCTGCTGCTAACAAAGACCTCGATTTTCGGAATTTTTTTGGTGTATGCTTCGATTTGGCCTTGTAGTTCCAGCTTAAAACTGTACCAAAATCCAATTTGCATACAGGTGATCGTGTTTTTGCCAATTAGATCATTTGTTGTCACTTTCAGGTCTACTAGGGGTAATCTTGCCGTTTGATCGTTCATCAATTTCATACGCATTTCGGCACCTGAACTGATATCTCCTCCTCTAAAGGAGTTATTTTCATCTATTTTACAATAGTTTAATACAAACTTTAATCCATCGAAAACACGTTTTTCGACTAACTTTTTTCTTTCAAAGAGAGCCGTTTTGATTCTAGTGTTCTTAATATCTATGATCAGATTTGTCATCCAGTTTAATTAATATTCCGCAAAATAGCCATTCATAAAAAAGGCGACGTTCTATAGTTGTTAAATTATCTTTGTCTGAGACTTCACTTAACATTCTTTAACCCATGAGACCTATTAATTATACCATGATCGGATTGATGTCCGGGACTTCAGGTGATGGACTTGATATAGCTTTTTGCAGTTACGAGCTTCACAATCAATGGTCTTATGAAATCTTGGATGCTACTACAATTCCATTTCCAAAAGATTTGGGACAAAAACTTATGAATAGTCATAGGATAACGGCTCTGGACTTGTCGCTTCTCGACGTGGATTTCGGGAGATGGATGGGAGAAAAAGTCAAAGACTATTGCAGCGAGAAGCAGATCAAACCTTTGGCAATTTGCTCACACGGTCATACCGTTTTTCATCAGCCTTCAAAGGGCCTAAGCCTGCAGATAGGAAATGGATGGGCACTTCGTGAAGCCTCAGGGCAAAAAGTGATCAACGACTTTCGGATGAAAGATATACAACTGGGAGGGCAGGGGGCTCCTTTAGTCCCTATTGGAGATAGGTTGCTTTTTTCAAGCATAGATTTCTGTATTAATCTAGGAGGGATTGCAAATATCAGTATGGAATCAAAAGGTAGGAGAATTGCTTTCGATACTTGTCCATTTAATCTATTGCTTAATGCTCAGGCAAATACGTTAGGAGCAGAATACGATAAAGAAGGTGCATGGGCTAAAGAGGGCGAAATCGATGAAAAGTTACTGGATGCCCTGAACGCTTTGCCTTATTATGGCACTACAGAAGCAAAATCCCTAGGGAGAGAAGATTTGGAAAATGATTTTATTCCATTGATTGCATCCAGTGGACTTTCTAGCAAAAATATCCTGCGAACACTTGTGGAGCATTACTCATATCAAATTGCAAAAGTCATTAGCGAAAATCAAAGCAATGATACTCCCTCGGTTCTGATCACGGGAGGAGGAGCATACAATTCCTTTTTTATTGAGCGCCTGGAACATCAGCTGGGTTCTAACTGGATTCAAGTAAAAGCCTCCAATGAATTGATAGAATTCAAAGAAGCATTGATTTTTGGTTTTTTGGGTGTATTGCGGCTACGCAATGAAAATAATTGCCTCGCCTCCGTCACTGGGGCAAAATACGATTCTTCAGGAGGTACTATATATAGTTGACCACCGTCAGACTAAGTACAGCAGGAGAGTGTAATTTTTATATTTTTGCTCAATAATAAACCCAAATTGAATGCAGGAATTACTTAAAAAGTTTGAGAACAAAAAGCCTGAAATCACTTTTGAATGGAGCGACAGTGAGTCTGAAGCTGAAGGCTGGGTGGTGATAAATAGTCTTAGAGGCGGTGCTGCAGGTGGTGGTACCCGAATGAGAAAGGGATTGGACAAGAGGGAGGTAGAATCTCTTGCCAAAACCATGGAGGTGAAATTTACTGTTTCAGGTCCCGCTATTGGAGGAGCTAAATCAGGAATCAACTTTGATCCAAGCGATCCCCGGAAAGATGAGGTACTACGACGCTGGTACAAAGCTGTGATCCCTTTACTTAAAAGTTATTATGGTACAGGAGGCGATCTCAATGTGGATGAAATCCATGAAGTAATCCCTATTACCGAATCCTACGGGCTCTGGCATCCACAGGAAGGTGTAGTGAATGGCTACTATCACGCAACTGAGCCAGAAAAAATCCGGAAGATAGGCCAGCTCAGACAGGGGGTATCCAAAGTACTTGAGGATCCACTTTTCACTCCGAATGGCTCTAAAAAATATACTGTCGCAGACATGATTACAGGTTTTGGAGTAGCAGAAGCAGTAAGACATTACTATAACATTTGGGGTGGGAATATCCATGGCAAACGCGCCGTCATTCAAGGCTGGGGAAATGTAGGAGCCGCAGCTGCATGCTTTCTAGCTGTAGAGGGAGTCAAAATTGTTGGCATTATAGACCGGGATGGAGGAATTATTAATGAAGGGGGATTTTCAGTAGATGAAGTTAGGGAGCTATTTCTGGCTAGAAATAAAAACAAATTAGTCGCACCAAACCAAATTTCCTTTGAAGAGATAAACGGGAAAATCTGGGATTTAAACAATGAGATATTTATCCCGGCAGCAGCTTCCAGACTTATCACCCAAGATCAGGTTCAGCGAATGGTTAATTCTGGTTTGGAAGTTATTTCTTGTGGAGCTAATGTGCCCTTTGCCGATCCGGAGATATTCTTCGGCCCCATAGGTGTATGGACAGATCAGCGGGTTTCTGTAATTCCCGATTTTATAGCCAATTGTGGTATGGCCCGTGTATTTGCCTATTTGATGAGTGATAATGCAGAGGTCACTGATATGGCTATATTTACTGATGTAAGTAAGAAGATTGAAGAAGCTTTAAAAAAGGTACATTCCAAAAATCCTGAAAAAGTTAAACTAGCTGAAAGCTCCTTTAGTATAGCCCTAGCACAACTCGTGTAAAATCGTACTTTGTCAATCACTTCATGTAGTTAATTTTTGATTAAATCCATGAGGATGGCAAATTTAGATTGTGCTGTATCGGGCAAAAGCTGTAGTTTAGCGGAAGCCACTAATGATTAGCAGCAATTGAATATTTGCTTAAATTAACCGAAAAGAACCCCCAGCATACCCTATCAGCCTAATGAAGAATTTTGTCCTATGTTTCTCCATACTTTTCGGAATATTGTTTTTTGGCGGGCTGGAAATGCAAGCCCTATATGCCCAAAATACTGATACTGAGCAAGTATATCTAGCTCAGGCGGATCATGGTGATTCCGATGAAGCTGTTGTCCATGGAGAAGCCCTTGCAGAAACCGGGGAAGAAGATCACCATTCCGCACCAATATGGTTAGTCATTCCATTCGTTGCATTATTACTAATGATTGCCACTGGGCCGTTATTTTATGAGCACTTCTGGCACAAAAATTATCCAAAAATTGCCATAGGCTTTGCGTTGCTGGTAGTTTTCTATTATTTATTTATTCTCGGGAATGTCCATGCACCTGTCCATGCCATGGCAGAGTACATTCAGTTTATTGCGCTTCTTGCCTCACTATATATTGCTTCTGGGGGAATCCTCATTGATATAGACAAAAAGGCTACTCCTTTTGCTAATGTAACTCTATTGATTGTCGGAGCATTGATTTCCAATTTAATTGGAACTACAGGAGCTTCTATGCTTTTAATACGGCCTTTTATCCGTCTGAATAAAGGTAACATTCAGGCATACCATATTATTTTCTTCATTTTTATGGTAAGTAATATTGGTGGATCGTTGACTCCAATCGGTGACCCTCCTTTATTTCTGGGATTCTTAAAGGGTATACCATTTTTCTGGACATTGGCACATAACTGGCCAGCGTGGGTGTTTGCACTAATGGTACTAGCTACTGCATTCTATTTTATAGATAAAAAATTAGGAAGGGCTAATGATGATAGTGAGCTGGCGGAGACTACTTATTCAAACAAGCTATCTCTAATTGGGGTGAAAAATTTTGGATGGTTATTTATTATCATCTGCTCAGTATTTCTGGATCCTAATGTAATAGAAGGTGTTCCAGCCATCATCTATGACGGACAGAAATTCTCTTATATCCGAGAAATCATCATGCTTTCGGTAGCTTTCCTTTCTTACCGTTTTGCAGATCAGCGAGCAATCAAAGGCAATGAATTCAACTTTGAACCTATCAGGGAAGTGGCCTTTATATTTATAGGGATATTTGGTACCATGATGCCGGCCTTGGAGCTAGTAGGGGCTTTTGCCAAATCCCCTGAAGGTGCGGCAATGATCACTCATAACACACTGTATTGGGGCACTGGAGTTCTGTCCGGATTCTTGGATAATGCACCAACTTACCTAAACTTCCTAGCTGCAGCCATGGCGTCTAAAGGTGCTTCAATCAACAATATTGAAGAAGTACGTCAATTTGCTGCGGATGGGTATCACGACTCCGCATTTGAATTGATGGCTATTGCGATCGCATCTGTATTCTTTGGTGCGATGACTTATATAGGTAATGGGCCAAACTTCATGGTGAAGTCCATAGCTGAGCAAAACGGTATTAAAATGCCTTCTTTCTTTGGCTATATCATCCGATTCTCGCTACCTATTTTATTGCCAATATTGTTCTTAGTCTGGCTAGTATTCTTCGCCTTCGTATAAGTTCTATACCTCGCTAAATCGAAAACAGGATTCAAGATGGTCATTGTAAAGCCCAGTTGCCTGCATATGTGCGTAAACTGTCGTGCTACCCAAAAATTTGAATCCGCGTTTCTTTAAGTCTTTGGCAAGTAAATCAGATTCTATAGTGGTAGTCTGGACTTCAGCCATGGAAGAAAGTCGGTTTTTAACAGGTTTATCTCCGACGAAGCTCCAGATATACTTGGAAAATGAGCCGAACTCCTGCTGTACTTCTATGAAGCGTTTTGCATTATTTATTGCTGCGCGGATTTTCAGGACATTCCGTATTATACCAGGATCTTGCATCAATTCCTGAACATAACTCTCAGGAAATTCTGCCACCACGTTATAATCAAAGTCCGCAAATGCTTTGCGATATCCTTCACGCTTTTTCAAAATAGTGGCCCAACTCAAGCCAGCTTGAGCAGATTCAAGGATTAAAAATTCAAAGTGTATTTGATCATCCCAAACCGGAACTCCCCACTCCTTATCGTGATAAGTAACATAATCTTCGAAACCAAGGCACCATGGACAGCGGCTTTTATGATCAGAAACTTGAAAAGTATTTTTCATTTGAATCAATTTAGATGAATAAAATTAACCAAGAATTGGGATAAGGAGGTAGAGAGCCTTACTTTTTGACTTCAATTGACAGTATAAAATGATTGCAACATCTACGCTTGAGATCAGCGCAAAAGCTTACAGACAGAATATCCGATACATACGTTCTGAAATAGGGCCAAAACCCACCATCTCTGCTGTGGTAAAAGGAAACGCTTATGGTCATGGGATATCGCAAATGGTCGAAATAGCTGAAAAGGCAGGAATTCGTCATTTCAGTACTTTTAGTTCAGACGAAGCTTGGGAAGTTTTAGAAAATTCAAAAAAAGGATCAGAAATCATGATTCTCGGAATGCTTCACTTGGAAGAGCTTCCTGAACTGATTAGAAAGGGAATCAGCTTTTATGTTTTTGACTTTGAAAGGCTTGAAAAAGCAATTTCCGTTTCAAGGCAAATCGGTGTCAGGGCAAAAGTTCATATTGAAGTAGAAACTGGATTTCATAGAACTGGATTTGATTGGATTCAGCGTGAAAAACTTGCTGAAAAACTCTTGAAAAATATTGATTTCATTTCTATAGAAGGGCTATGTACTCATTATGCAGGAGCAGAATCAGTGAGCAATTTCGTGAGAGTTAAAAACCAGATCGCACGATATCACGATTTTAAGGAATTTTTTAACGGGCAGAATATAGAATTCAAAATATATCATACAGCCTGCTCTGCTGCAACTCTTATTTTCCCTGAAACTATCATGGATATGGTAAGAATCGGTATAGCTGGATATGGTTTTTGGCCTACAAAGGAGACTTTTTTTGCGAAGCTAAATTCTCTACCCAAAGGAAATAAAAACCCATTAAAACGTCTCATCACCTGGAAAAGCTGCATCATGAGTCTGAAAGCTGTGAAGACAGGTGAGTTTGTTGGATATGGTAATAGCTATATGGCGCTTGAAAATATCCGACTTGCCATCATCCCAGTAGGGTATGGACATGGATATAGTCGCCTGCTGAGTAATCAGGGCATGGTGCTGATTAAGGGGCAATATTGCCAAGTCGTAGGCACTGTCACTATGAATGCCATTGCTGTGAATGTCAGCAAAATTAAAGATCTGAAAGTGGGAGATGAAGTTGTACTCATCGGAAAGCAAGGTGGTAAAGAAATAACTGTCGCATCCTTTTCCGAGTCTACTCAGATGGTAAACTATGAAATGCTTACCCGATTACCCAAAGACATTCCAAGGAAAATTATCCCTTAATAGAAAATCACTGTCTTGTTATTGATCGGCATCACTTTGCGATCTATGTGATATTTGATGGCTTTGGAGAGCACTACTTTTTCTACGTCCTGACCGATTTGCACTAATTCAGCGACTGTATTATGATGTCTAACTCTGGCAACTTCTTGCTCTATAATAGGCCCTGCATCCAATTCTTCTGTGACGTAATGTGCCGTTGCGCCAATGATTTTCACGCCTCGTTCAAATGCGGCATGGTAGGGCTTAGCCCCTACAAAAGCAGGCAAAAATGAATGGTGAATATTGATAATCCGATTTGGGAAATGCTGGATAAATTCTACCGATAAGATCTGCATGTATCTTGCCAGCACCACGAAATCAATTTGATTGGCCTTCATCAACTCCAGCTGGTTTGTTTCGGCAGCAGCTTTGGTTTTCGGAGTAAGGGGAATATGATGAAATGGAATTCCAAATGCCTCCACGATTTCTTTCAAACTTTCATGGTTTGACAATACCAAAGGAATATCAACGTCTAACTGTCCTGCATAGTGTCGGCCCAAAATATCAAACAAACAATGAGAAAGTTTGCTAACGAAAATGGCCATTCTCGGCTTTGGGAAATTAAAATGAAGTTTAAAATCCATCTGAAACCGCTGCCCAACTTCTGACTTAAACTGTTCAGCAATCTTTTCTTTCTCCAGAGAAAAAGTATCTAATTCCCATGCTGCTCTCATAAAAAACATACCCATTTCCTCGTCTACATGCTGATCTACTTCCAGTATGTTTCCTTGGTAGGAATAAAGGAATCCGGAGACTGCAGCTACTATTCCCTTTTGATCAGGACATTGAATAATGAGAATGGCTTTTTTCACGACGAATAATTAACTATTCCAGATATCCCAAGAGGCCTCTGCCTGTAAAACAAGCATTTCATATCCATTCTTAGCCTTTCCTCCGGCATCAAGGCAGGCCTTCATTAGAGTGGTCACCGGAGGGTTATACACTAGATCATACACAAAATGCGAAGAAGAAAATTGCGCTAAAGGAATAGCTGGAATTCCCTCTACATTTGGGAATGTGCCTAGTGGAGTGGTGTTTATGATAAGATGATGAGTCTTCAGTATTTCTGGATCTGAGGCCAGATCCTCATATGTGATTTGGTCCTCATCTTCCGAGCGGGATACATTCAGGAACTCTATATCCAAATCTATTAATGCCTGTGTGATGGCTTTCGAAGCTCCTCCAGTGCCTAGAATCAATGCTTTTGGTTTTACGCCACCGAGCCAAGGAGAAAGTGAATTTTTAAACCCAATGTAATCTGTATTGTATCCTGTTCGAATCCCGTCCTGAATATGAATGCAGTTTACCGCACCGATTTCCTCGCAGGCTTCTTCCAAGTCATCCATCAATGCGATCACGTCTTCCTTGTGGGGAATGGTCACATTGATGCCTTCGATTTCTGGATTATCATTAAGAATATCATCTAGCTCAAATGCGTTTGGAATATCAAATAATTCATAGGAACAATTTTCTATACCTTCCCTTTCAAATTTCTCGCTGAAATATTTCTTGGAAAATGAATGTGTAAGCGGATGCCCTATCAGTCCGAATTTCCTCATGATTTCTTTAAATATGCTGCTAGACGATCTATCCCATACACTAAAATAATCCCAAATAGGAATGCAGATACAGCCAATACTAATTTTGGTTCAAAACCTGTCTGATCTAAGTAGTCACTTGGGAATAGATTTTTAGTCAAAAACGGCTTTTCTTCTCCACTAGAGGAAGTTCGGTAGGCTGTGACAATTTTCCAAGGCCATAATTTATTGATTGATCCAAGCATAAAGCCTGAAAGCAATCCTATAGTGATGGAATAATAATGTTTGAGCAACCAAGAAATGACACGGCTGAAGGACAATAAACCAACAATACATCCCAAAGCAAAAACAGCAAGAGTAACAAAATCACGCTCTGAAACTGCATGTAATATTGGCTCATATTTCCCTAAAATCAGAAGAATAAAGCTTCCGCTGATTCCTGGCAAAATCATGGCACAAATAGCAATAGCACCTGCTACAAAGGTAAACCATAGTGCATCAGGACTAGATGTAGGCGGTAATTCGGTGATAAAATACGCAGCAACTGTGCCGATGATTAATGCGATTATTACGCCTATGCTCCATTTCTTGATGTCTTTCAGAATAAGAAAGGCACTGATCAAAATCAGCCCGCAGAAAAATGACCATAGTGGAATTGGGTGCTCGTCCATCAAATAAGTGATGAGCTTGGATAGCGAAAAAATGCTTGTAAGAATTCCCAAAAATAGACTTACTAGAAAGGCCCCATTCACTGCTTTGAAGAATTCTTTGAATTCAAACCTTAGCAACAGCTTTAGACTATCTCCATTGAAGGAATTAATACTACGAAGTAACTCTTCGTATATGCCGGTGATTAGCGCAATAGAACCACCGGATACTCCCGGTACGATGTCTGCCGCTCCCATGCTCATGCCCTTTAGGTAGGTGAGCACATACTTTCTAATAGAATCCATGGTCAAAAATAAAGGCTGATAGGAATATTCCAATCAGCCTGTAGTGAGTTAAGTCGAATTACAATTTTATTTCTCCCAAAAAGTGATCAAATGTATCCCCTCTCAAACCTAGTCGAATTGTTTCCAAAGGAATTATTTCCGAAGGGCTAATATTTCCAAGATTCACATTTGCACCGATTAATTTAATGAACCAGACCTGCTGTGACTTGATCGGAGCCTCCCAGATGATTCTTTCCTCAGGGATCTGAGTCAAAATTTCTTCCACTAATCCTTGTCGAACTTCCCCGGAATCTCTGAAAAGGCCAACATTTCCCCCTTCTCTGGCTTCTCCTATTACTTTCCAAGCTCCTGCATCCAACTCTGTCTGCATCTGCTCTATCCACTTGTAAGGAGGTATTATTTTAGCAGCATCCTTAGATCCCACTTCAGATAGTACAGTTACTTGCTTGGCCAGTGTAGAAATGAATTCACATTTCTTATCGTGGTTTAGAGAGATAGAACCATCTGATACTTCAGCAAATGACAGATCGTATTTATCTAGCACTTTTCTGTAGTCATCAAATTGACCTCTTACAATAAAAGCTTCAAAAAGAGTTCCTCCTAGGTATACGGGTATTCCAGCCTCCTTATAGATTGCCAGTTTTTGAGATAAGTTTTTGGTCACATAGGATGTTGCCCAGCCTAGCTTTACGATGTCTACAAAATCAGAACAACTGTCTACAAAATCTTCTGTGGCACGGAGGCTTAGGCCTTTGTCCATAGCCATGGTAAATCCTTTGGTTCGCGGCTTTTCAGTCCGAACAGGGATATTATTCAGCTCATAATTCATTAGCGAGGTTTTAATGTTACGACTCGAGATTTTGCTCTCGATATTGGGCAATAATCTTGTATAAGGCTTTCTGCTGCTTAAGCTCCGGCATCAAATCATACATGATGGTATGCTTTTCAAAGTCCAAAGTTAACCCATTTTCCAAAAATGAAAACGCCTCTTTGTAATTGCCCATTTTGATAAGGTACACTACCAAGCGATAATATAGCTCTGCCTCTTCCGGCATTTCCTCAATACCTTCACGGGTCACATCGATAGCTTCCTCAAAGCGGTTTTGCTCGAAATATATAAGTCCCAGATTCACATAGGTTTCCAGAATTCCGGGCTCTAGATTGATAGCTTCCTCATAAGCTTCGGAGCTTGCCTGCATATTGCCAAGATTGAATTCAGCGTCCGCAAGACCTACCCAATAATTTGCGTTTTCTTTAGTAAGATTTAACGCTTTTTTAAAATAATGTATCGCTTCGAAGAATTTTTCCTTCTTCAACATGCACATTCCGAGTCCAAACCAGGCATCGTCGTACTCCTCATCAAACTTGGCAGATTTCTTAAAATATTTGAAAGCCTCCTCGATTTTATCCAGCTTCTCATATGCAGCACCCATATAGCAGCAGTTCTCCGCATTTGCGCCTTCACAGTTAATGGTGTTTTGATAAGCTTCCAATGCGAGTTCATACTGCTGGGTATTCATTAAGGCATTTCCCAGATTAAAATAGGCCGAAGCGAAGGTGTCATCGATCAAAATGGCATAATCATACGCCTTAATTGCATCTTCAAATCTTCCCAGGCGATTATATACCACGCCCAGATTGTACCAGGCACCTGCGCTATAAGGATCTTGATCAATAAATTCCTGATAGAAATCAAGTATCTCATCGAAAGAGCCTTCTTCCTCAGTGATCATCGCCAACTGAAAAAGAGCGTCCTCATGATTGATGCGATTTTTTACAGCTTCTTTAAAGTAGAAACTTGCTTTTTCGTTATTGTTTTGGACACGGTATAGATTACCTAACGAGTAAAATACCTCTGCTTTATCTTCTGCCAATGGAAGAAACTTCTCCAGTAATTCAATTCCTTCTCTAGGTGTTCCTGCCAAGATGTGTGCGTTAGCTAAAGCAAGAATAATCTCTTCGTTATTGGGAGAAATATTATTGATGTTTTCCAAAATACCCAATCCCTCTTCCAACTCGTCGTTGAAAATAAGACACTGAGCCTGCAAGAGCTTGATTTCTACTGAAAAAGGGAACCTTTCCAGAGAAAACTCAGCAGCACGTAAAGCCTTTAGAAACTTCTGTTGATCAAAGTAAAATCGGATGATATCTTCCAATTCTTCCTCTTCAAAATAAAGGTCCAGATTGGATTGCAGGGAATTTTCAAATCGCTCTACCAGCTTCTTATCATTTTCCCAATCGTGATCGTGATCTCCGGTCATTAGGATGTATTATGGTTTATTTAAGTTACCAATTAATTTGGTCTCTCAAAATCTCGATTTGTTAAAATTTTATTTTCGCATTTGTAAGAAACAGCTGAATCTCATCTGGCGAGTTGGAGTAGAAACGATGGTGATCAAAAATAAGTTTACTTTGCCCATCTAAAGGTGTCTTCCAGACTACGATAATTACTTTTAAGTGTCTTATTTACTTTAGAATTATCAAAGAATACTTTTTGCTGAGAGATCATTGCTGTTTTCTTATTTAAAGGACTTTTGCTCAATCCTATTTTCCTAAAGAAGTTATTAAAGAAAACGGCCGTTTTTAGCATTACTTGGTTTACTGCAGTAGCAGGTGGTTTTTTTCCGAATACGGAAGCCATGATTTCAAAGAATTTCTTATAAGAAATCTTCTCTTTGTTTAAGATAAAGCGCTCTCCCCAAGCTTCTTTTTCCACTAATTCCCTTACTTGTCTCGCTGCATCCCGTACATCAATGTAGTTTAGATCTCCTGTGGGGTAATAGGAATTTTCCTCCAACACATAATGATAGATATCTGAAGAGCTTCGGTCATCACTGATTTTTCCTAATAATATTGAAGGGTTCACCACAATAAGGTCCAGGCCTTCCTGTTCTCCCCTCCAAGCCTCCAGCTCAGCCAAGTATTTGGAAATCCCATAATGTGTATTGTAAGGAGATTCTACCCATTTGAAATTCTCATCTATTTCACTCAATTCTGGGCTTCTGCCTATTGCTGCGACAGAACTTATATGAACTAGTCTTTTCACCCCTACATTCAGCATTGCATTTACCAGGTTAGTCGTGCCATCTACATTGATTCGATGTAGATTATCTTCGTCATAGGAATCGAAAGAAACTTTACCTGCTGCATGAACGACCAAATCCATTCCGGTGATTGCGGACTCCAGAGATTCTATATCCGAAAGCTCACCTTCATGCCAAATAATCTGAAAATCAATTCCTTCAAGAAGTCTTAAAGAGGATTTTTTTCTGCGGAAGCCATGAATCTCACCAAGAGCTGCAAATTCCTTAGCCAGATAGCTACCAAATAAGCCTGTAATGCCTGTAATGAGAATTTTCATTGACTAATATGACTAATCAAAGAGAGGAATTTAGCAACTGAAGTTGCTTGATTTTACTGTACAATTTTGATTTAGGTAAAGTCTCCATCATGTCTAAATAACGTGGATTGTGGCAGTCAGTACCAAAAAATCTAACCAAGCCTGTTTCCACCAGCATTTCGCCGAAGTCCTTAACAGGCTTAGAATAAAAACCTGTAAGAGAAAGCAGGTTTACCTGAAAGATAATCTTTCGGTCAGTGAGATCCTGAAGTAGACCTTTGTCTGCGATTAAATATTGATAACGCTCTGGGTGCGCTAGAATAGGTTTAAGACCTGCCATTTCGAGTTGAAAGATGATTTCCAAAAGCATCTGAGGCTTATTGATAAACCCTGTCTCTACCAGAATGTAGTTGTCACCAAAAGTCAGGATTTCTTCCCCATCTTTAATTTTCTCAAGGAAAATTTCATCCATGTAATACTCCGCAGCCGCTTCAATTTCTATGGATATACCCTCGTTTTTTATCGCTCTCCGAAGATCTTCCAGCCCCATATTGATTATCTCAGGAGTATTCCTATAATACTCTGCCATAATATGCGGAGTGGTAATAATTTTACGCAAGCCGTAACCGGAAAGCCTCTTGATTAATTGAATGGATTCCTCCATGTTTTTAGACCCGTCATCTATACCTGGAATTAAATGCGAATGCATGTCTACCTCCAACCAACTTAGGTCCAATTCTTCGATTTCCTCTGGCTTTTTCTTGAACAGATCTAAAAACCCCATTATAATCCTCCTTCGCTAGTTTTGAATTCTTCCAAAGTTGGCCACACAGCATCTTTATCAGAAGTCATAGGAACTTCTACCTGCCAGTCTATCTGCAGAGCGGGATCATTCCAAAGGATTCCACCTTCACTTTCTTTATTATAGTAATTGGAACATTTGTAGGCAAAAATCGAATCCTCCAATACAGAAAATCCATGTGCAAAACCTGCCGGAACATACATTAGATTGTTTCTTTCCGCATCCAGGATGGTAGAATATTTTTGTCCAAATGTCGCCGAGTCTTTTCTCAAATCCACGATCACGTCCAAAACTTTTCCTTGTATCACCCGAACCAGTTTTGCCTGAGCAAATTCACCTCTCTGGAAATGAAGTCCTCTGACGGTTCCCTTCTGGGAATAACTCTGATTATCTTGTACCCATCCATGTGTTACACCTTCAGCAAGTAGCCAGTCTTCACGATATGATTCAAAGAAATATCCTCTTTGGTCTTCAAAAATTCTAGGGAATATCTCTAAAACACCATTCAGGTTTGCTTTTTTTATTTGGGCCATCTTGAGCTATTGTTTCGCGTTTAAAAGGCAAAATAACCAACAGACAGTTCACTATCCTAATCAATTTTAAGGAAATATGTCGAACTTTAAGTTCTCCAAAGTAAGAAGTCGCAAAATGCAAGAGTAATAATGAGGGTTCTGAGACTAATAGGAAACTATATTTCAGTTATTCGCATTGTTTCGATATAGCAATTAAAATATGAGTAAACATTCCCGAAAACTTCAAAAACTTCATGAAACAGCCGTCAAAGAGGAAACGGCTATTTTAGTAAGTGTAATACGTCAATATCAAACTGATCAGCAAACCGATGAATATCTGGATGAATTGGCATTTCTGACAGAAACTTTAGGCGCAAAGACTGTACATCGCTTTACCCAAAAAATGGAAAAGCCGGATATCAAGACTTTCGTGGGTTCAGGAAAACTTGAAGAAATTCAAGCGTATATCAAGCATTTTGATGTCGACATGGTCATTTTTGATGATGACCTATCTCCTTCCCAGATGAGAAACTTGGAAAATGAACTGAAGGTCACGATCTACGATAGATCTCTTTTGATTCTGGACATTTTTTTAAAAAGAGCACAAACCGCCCAAGCGAAAACGCAGGTAGAACTTGCTCGATTCCAATATTTACTTCCTCGACTCACTAACCTTTGGACTCACTTGGAGCGCCAGAGAGGGGGCACGACCACACGTGGAGGATCAGGTGAAAAGGAAATTGAAACGGATAAGCGAGATATCAGAGGGAGAATCACACTTTTGAAAGAGAAGCTCCGTGAGATAGAAAAGCAAGGTGAAACCCAGCGAAAAGGTAGAAAAGGAATTGTGCGGGTAGCAGTAGTCGGTTATACCAACGTAGGAAAATCTACACTGATGAACCTCATCACCAAGACAAATATTTTAGCTGAGAATAAGCTTTTCGCTACGGTAGATTCTACTGTACGGAAAGTGGTTTTGGAAAATGTTCCATTCCTACTTTCTGATACTGTTGGGTTTATTAGGAAACTCCCGACCCACTTAATCGCAGCTTTCAAATCTACCTTGGATGAAATTCGTGAGGCGGATCTTTTGGTACATGTTGTGGATATTTCCCATCCGCATTTCGAGGATCATATCGCTGTAGTCACCGAAACTTTGAATGAAATCAAAGCCGGAGACAAGCCTATTTTGCTTGTGTTTAATAAAATCGATCTGGTAGAAACTATGCCAAGCGAGGAAGAAAGCATGCATATGACGGAATTGGAATTGGAAGAAGCTGATTTTCATGATTTCGACGCGCTGGCGGAGGCTTACGGTAAGAAGACCGGAATTCCACCAGTGTTTATGGCTGCTGCAAGCGGACTGAATGTGGAGGGTTTCCGCGAGGCTTTGATCACAGAAGTGAAAAAGCAACATCGAAAAATCTATCCTCATTATTTGGAAGACGAAACTTTTAAGATCGAGCAAGAATAAATAGAAGTAAGTAGCAATCAATTCTTAACCTAGTATGCGTATGATTAAATTTCTTTCTGTTTCGATGGATCTTTGATTATTCTAGCTAATATTTTGGCAATAGAGTTTCAATAAACCCACGATAATGAATTCGGAATTTTCCCAGTACGATATTTTCTTTGAATTGACTCCTGACTTAGTTTGCATTGCCGGGTTCGATGGATATTTTAAGAAAGTAAATCCTTCCGTACAGCAACTTTTGGGGTACTCTTATGAGGAATTGTACGATTCACCTATTCATAATTTTATCTATCATGAAGATAAGCAGACCACTGCCAGAGTAAGGACTGAATTACTTAATTCCTGTCCTCTGCTTAACTTCGAAAACAGGTACGTTACTAAATCGGGTGAAATAGTTTGGCTCTCTTGGACTTCCCAGCCCGTACAGGATTCTCAAATAGTATTTGCGATAGCTAAGAATATAACTCCTAAAAAGGAGCTGGAAGCTGAGCGAAATGCACTTTTGGCGGACTTGACGGAAACCAATAAAGATCTTCGTCATATAGGGCACATGACTGCACATGATCTAAGGTCTCCGATCAATAACCTGCTATCCCTTTTTGAGCTAATAAACTATTCACATATTACGGACAAAGAAACCTTCGAACTGATGGAGGTTTTCAAAATGTGTTGTGAAGATTTGCGGGATAAACTAAATATCTACTCAAAAGAATTACAGGAAAAAAAATCTCTTTATATACCAGTTAAGGAGGTGGATCTTCGAAAGGTGGTTAGGAATGTGTCTAAATCTATAGGTTCTATTCTTAAAAATGCGGGTGCAAGAATAGATGTAAATTTTGATGCGATCTCTAAAATCAATTCGAACGCCACATATTTAGAAAGCATTTTCCTAAACTTGGTCACTAACTCGGTAAAATATAAAAAAGCACACACCTCACCTGTTATTAAAATTTCTTCTGCTCTGATTGGTGATAAAGTCTACTTGAAATTTTCAGATAATGGATTAGGTTTTGATTTGAATAAGGTTGGGGATAAGATTTTTGGATTCCAGCAATCATTCACAACTCAAAAAGACAGCAGAGGAATTGGCCTTTATTTGGTGTACAACCATGTCCAAAGTCTCGGTGGAACTATAGAAGTAGAAAGTGAACTCAATCACGGAACAACATTTACAATCATAGTAAACCAATAGCCCATATAGAGCAAAATTTATTGCGTTTTTCGAAATTGCACTATATAAGCAGGACAGTTTAACCGATCAAAATAAATTGTTTGCCACAAAAGTGTAAAACCACTAATTAGCAGCAATGTATAAATCAGTAATCCTATTCTTTTTTACAGCAATAGCTCTTTTTTCCTGTTCACAAAAAAAAAATGAATTTGGCAGTGATATCAGCACTGATCAGGAGCAAATCCAAGCTGGAAAAGTACTTTTTGAAAATAATTGCAGCACTTGTCACAATTTCCAGCAGAATGGAATTGGTCCCAATCTTAGCGGGGTCACTCATAGTGTAGAAACAGAATGGGTTAGGAATTTCATTCAAGATCCTGCTAAAGTCATCGATTCAAATGACCCTAGAGCGGCAGCGCTTTTTGAAGTTTATAATACCTACATGCCAGCTTTTTCTAGCTTGACCGATCAGGACATAAATTCACTTTTGGCATACATTCATACTTATGCAACTTTACCCGATACAGTTCCTCAAACTGGTTTAGCGGATCCTATTCCCGATAGTATTCCTGATTCCGGCGTACGATTAGAACTAGAGTTTTATACCCAGATTCCCGCATCAAATCCTGAACCACCACTAGCCAAGATCACCAAATTGGAGTCTGAGCCTGTTTCGGGAAGGACATTTGTGAGTGATCAGCATGGCACACTTTACGAGCTAAAAGATGGGAAACATTCAGTTTATCTCCCTTTAAAAGAACTTCGACCAAAATTGGTTTCTAAGCCAGGCTTGGCCACAGGATTTGGGAGCTATGCATTCCACCCCGAATTCAGCAGCAATGGGCTTTTATATACTTCGCATACAGAGCCTTCCGGAACTATGCCCGCTGATTTTGACTATGCAGATAGCATAAAAGTCACAATGCAATGGGTATTGACGGAATGGAAAACTGATAATCCTGAAGCTCCTACTTTTCAAGGAGAAGGACGTGAATTCATGCGAATAGATGTAGTAACCCAGATTCATGGAGTTCAGGAATTAGCTTTTAATCCAAACTCCAAACCCGGAAGTGAGGGTTACGGTTTGCTTTATATTGCTCTTGGTGATGGAGGAAGTGCGGAAAGTGGCTTTGCTTTTTTGGCTGATCATCAGGGTTCAAAAATCTGGAGTAGTATCATGCGCATTGATCCAGCAGAGAGAAATAGTAAAAATGGCAAGTATGGGATTCCTGAAAATAATCCCTTTGTTGGGAAAGCAGGAAAGGCCGGAGAAGTATATGCCTACGGTTTCCGAAATCCTAACCGTGTTTTCTGGGACAATACAGGTAGAATGTTTGCCACAGAAATTGGCCATCATAACGTAGAGGAACTAAATCGAATCGAGCCGGGCAAATTTTATGGCTGGCCAATAAGAGAAGGTAGTTTCATTATCAATCCTTATGGTGATATGGGCAGTGTTTATCCGATAAATGATCAGGATAATAAGCTAGATGTTACTCACCCTATTATTCAAATCGACCACGATGAAATTGCAGCAATTATTGGAGGATATTTCATGCCTTCAGGCCCGCTTGAGGGCAAATGGGTTTTTGGAAATATAACGTCTGGACGCCTTCTTTTTGCAGATCTTAGTGACTTGAACAATGTCCCTGTCAAAAGTTGGGGAATTACTTTTCAAGGAAAGGAAATGGATCTCCAGGAACTTTGTGGAAGCAAACGAGTGGACCTCAAATTTGGACAGGACAAGACAGGCCAAATTTATTTGATGACCAAAGCCGACGGAAAAATCTACAAGATCAAGGATTAGAATAATTCCTATCTAAAAGCTTAAAAACTTATACAGCTAAAGTTGAAACGAATTAGTAAATTGAATTGCTATGTTCGACTTTATCAATCAGTTGTCCGTTGATATCATTTTTTTCGGTAAGGTAATTACCAGAGAACTGTTAATTGCAAACCCTTGGTATTGTCTAGACGAAACCCGAAAGATTAACTCCTATTACACTTTCTTTGAAGATGGTACTTCAGTTAAGACAGAAAACGGTGAAGAATACGAATTGGACTGTAAACTAACTCCTGAAGGAATTCTAGAATTCATCGATGACATAGATCCTCCGCTGCGATTTGAGGTGAAGTGTTTGGGAAATCAAATGATTGTCTTCAAATACCCAGGCGATAACATGACCGGCCTGGTTCTATTCACTGAAGAAAAAGCAAAGGAAGTGCTTATTCCCTTTTTGAATTAATTTCCCAAAATATTCATCGAGCCAACATAGTAATCTTTATCCACAATGATTTCGGCATTTTTCTGCGAAACATCAACTGATTGCCAACCCTGAGTAGGTTTCAAAACCATTTCCTTTCCATCGACATAGATTTTCACCGGCATATCGAATCCATCGATTACATTTTCCCAACGATAAAACAACTTACCTTCCTCCAAATAATAGCTGAAAATAGGAATTCGAATATCCCTTAAGTATTGATCAAAAACAGGGCTTAGATCAATTCCAGCTTTCTGAGAGATGTAATTTTCGATTTGTCGGGTGGTGACTGTTTTATGGTAAAACTCAGAATTCAAGCCTCTCAATATTGATCTCCATTTCTCATCATCATTTACAATCTGGCGGATCATATGCAGCATGTTGTGACCTTTGTTATACATGTCGCCAGAACCTTCCTGATTCACACCGTATGTGCCTATCACTGGAATATCGTTTTTGATACCTTTTCTCAAACCTAAGGTATAAGCTGACCCAGCTTCTTTTCCATAGAAATAATCCAAGAACAAGTTCTCAGAATAAGAAGTGAAGCCTTCATGTACCCACATATCGGCGATATCTCGGTAGGTGATATTATTCGCAAACCACTCGTGACCTGACTCGTGGATGATGATAAAATCAAACTTCAATCCCCAGCCTGTTCCACTCAGATCACGACCCAAATAGCCATTTTCATATTCATTCCCATAGGTCACAGAACTTTGATGCTCCATACCCAAATAGGGTGCTTCCACTAGTTTATAACTGTCCTCATAAAACGGATACGGTCCAAACCAATGTTCAAAGGCTTCCATCATTCTGGCCGCATCGGCAAATTGCTTTTTGGCTTTCTTTAAGTTCTCCCGCAGCACATAATAATCCATGTCCAGTTCGCCTTTTTCGCCTTTGTATTTTTCTCCGAAATGGACATAATCGCCCACATTGATATTGATTCCGTAGTTATTTATTGGGTTTTTCACTTCCCAGTGATAGGTTTTGGTCTTGGCGTCCTTGTCATGATCCGTTCCTATCAATCGACCATTGGAAACGTCCATCAAATTTTCCGGAACAGTCACGCTCATCAAAACTCCCTGATCAGTTTCATCATACATATGATCCTTGTTTGGCCACCAGATGCTAGCGCCAAGTCCTTGATTGGAATTAGCAATAAAGGGAAGGCCATTGCTGTCCTTTTTCCAAGTCAATCCACCATCCCAAGGTGGGCGAACTGCCTCCACAGGTGTTCCTGAAAAAGTCAAAATCACTTCCTTTTCTTCTCCCACTTTTTGCGAAGCTTTCATAGTGATAAAATGCGCATTTCCCTCGTGCTCAATTTCTAATTCGATTCCATCCTGCACCGCTTTGGTGAGTTGCATAGGCGCTTGCAAGTCAATCTGCATGCGCTTTGCATCTTCCAACACTTTGTATCGCACGGTATTTTTGCCTGAAAGCGACTTGGTCTCGGGATCTACTTTTACTTCCAAATGATAATATTGTAGATCCCACCAGGCACGCTCAGGAGTGATCGTACCTCGAAGGGTATCCTGTCTTGTAAATTCCTCTCCATGAGGAAACATCTGTGCTTGAGCACTAAGACAAAGAAGTAGGGAAAAACTTAGAAGTATAAATCTCATGGCGAAGTCAAAATTTGGGATTTGAACTCACAAGATACTTGGAAGGATTTATTGAAAAGCCATACATTTCCACGAAAGGACTTAATTTTAGTGAAATGAATCTTGTCAACGCATGAAGAAACCAGCCGAATCGTCACTAATCAAAGGCGAAATTGCGGACTATTATTTCGATGGAAAAATTCTGTATTCCTATTCCAAATCCATCAAGCGCACGGTCCAGCTGATAGCCGACAATGTGGCTTTGGTAAAAAGCATTACTGGAAATAAGCCAGTTCCTTTGCTGATTTATCTTTGCGATTCACCAGTTCCTGATAAGGCTACGAGGAAATTTTCCACGGCTAAACTTCCTGAAATCTACACCTCAATGGCAATGGTTTCGAAGCCTGGACTTTCCCAATTCATCATGCGTATCTTATTCAAATTCCAGAAACCGCCGATTCCGATGAAGTCATTTACAGATGATGAGGAAGCAAAAAAATGGCTTAATCAATTGTAATGAATCCGATCAATTATAATAACCGTGCTTTCCGCGCAGTGCAAAACACAGAAAACGGCGAAACCTCCGCCGAGACAGTTTTCCACTATCACCAAGAAGGTACTATTCTGACTGCAGAATATTCTGGCGGAAAAATCCTCAAAGGACATCTAATTGGTCTGGTAGATGAAGCCGGAAATATTACGATGCGCTATCATCAGGTGAATTCCGCTGGGGAACTGATGACTGGTATCTGCCATTCCAAACCAGAAATCCTAGAAAATGGTAAAATCCGTCTCCATGAAACCTGGGAATGGACTTCTGGTGATCGGTCTAAAGGGAAAAGTGTAGTAGAGGAGATTTGAGTGCAGGTTGGATGTTCGATGCTGGGTGTTTGATGTTACGAAATTGCTAGATCGAAGCAATACTAAAATTGGTTTTATCGTATATTAGAGTGTTTTAAATCAAACGATTATGAAAAAGGAAAAATTGAAATTAGATATATATTCCATGATCGCTGATGTGGAAAGTGAAGAATGGCTAGAGGAAATCAAAACTTTTTTAGCCAATAAAGCTGACTATCAAGAAAGGTTACTATCTGCTGCCCAGGCATCGGAGGAGGATATAAAATATGATAGAGTGATGGATATGGATGAAATAAAAAGACGCGTATCCAACAAACTAGGTAAATGAAACTTCGCTTTTCCGAAGGAGCATGGAAATCATTGGATAATACAATTAATTTCTACCTTTTTGAACTTGAAATACCTGAATTTATTGTAGATAAAATTGTTGCCGAGCTATTTAAAAAAATAGAAAATCTGGTAAAAAACCCTTTTTTGGGTCAGGAGGAACCATTCTTATCTCACTTGGGTAAAAATCATCGGCGCATTTTTCACATGAATATCAAAGTAATCTATAGGATTGAAAAGGATGTGATATATGTAATCGATTTTTTTGATTCAAGACAAAACCCATCAAAGATGAAATCCTGAAAAGTAAAATGCCCAGCGGATTCAAAACCCGCCAGGCATATTTTTTAGCTCACGGGCTCAGAAACAGCTTCACGAAGTTCTTTCGCAGCAGCCACCATTTCAATCAAAGCCTTTCTGGTTTCTTCCCAGTGACGGGTTTTCAGGCCACAATCAGGATTCACCCATAGATTTGCCGCTGGGATTACAGCTTTAGCTTTTTCCATTAGTTGGATCATCTCAGTTCTCGAGGGCACTCGTGGCGAATGGATGTCATATACTCCTGGTCCAATTTCATTTGGATAGTTAAACTCCGCGAAGGCATCCAACAATTCCATTTGAGATCTCGAACACTCGATCGTAATCACATCGGCATCCATGTCCGCAATATTCTGGATGATGTCATTGAATTCCGAATAGCACATGTGCGTGTGAATCTGGGTTTCATCTTTCACTCCACTTGCCGAAAGTCGGAAGGCCCGAACCGCCCATTCCAAGTAATTTTGCCAGTCAGCTTTGCGCAGAGGTAAACCTTCTCTGATAGCAGGCTCATCAATCTGAATAACACCTATTCCGGCTTTCTCAAGATCGATCACTTCATCGCGTATCGCCAACGCGATTTGTGTGCAAGTCTGAGATCTTGGCTGATCGTTTCGTACAAAACTCCATTGCAAAATCGTAACTGGGCCAGTGAGCATTCCTTTCACAGGTTTTTCGGTAAGCGACTGCGCAAAAGCTGACCAGCGAACCGTCATCGGTTCCGGTCTATACACATCGCCATAGATAATCGGCGGCTTCACGCATCTGCTTCCATAGCTCTGCACCCAGCCAAATTTCGTAAAAGCAAATCCTGCCAACTGCTCACCAAAATACTCGACCATATCATTCCGCTCAAATTCTCCATGCACGAGAACATCCATGCCGATTTCTTCCTGCCAAAGAATGGATTCTCTAGTCTCATCTTCCAAGAGCTTTTCATACAGCTGCTTAGTCAAATCCCCTTTTTTGAATCGAGCCCTCCAGGATCTTACCTCTGTGGTCTGCGGAAAAGAGCCAATAGTCGTAGTGGGAAAAAGTGGGAGGTTTAATGCCTTTTTTTGGATGGACTGGCGAGTAGAAAACTCATTTCGCCTCTTATCATCCGTTGATTTGATAGCATTTACTCTGTTTTTCACCTGATCATTGTGGATAAGAGTGGAATTTTTCCTGTCTTCCACTTCTTGTAGATTTTGTGCCAAAACATCCAAATTCTCTATGGAACTACCATCTTCTACAAGTTTTTTGAGAGCTACCACCTCTTTGATTTTCTGCTTCGCAAAGGCCAACCATTGCTTCACTTCAGCAGGAAGAGATTCTGTATTTTCCTCCAAATCTAAATCACAAGGTGAATGTATCAATGAGCAAGATGGTGCTATCCAAACACGATCCTTACCAATTTTATCTACCGCTTTATTGATAAGCGAAAGTGAATGTTGAAAGTCATTTTTCCAGATATTTCTGCCGTCTACTACTCCCAAAGAAAGCTTCACATTGGCATTCAATTTCCCCGAATCAAGAATGTCGTCTAGCTGTGAAGGACATCTTACTAAGTCTAAGTGAAGTGTGTGTATGGGAAGGGAAAGTGCTGTTTCCAAGTTCTCCCCGAAGCAATCGAAGTAATTAGCAAGGGTGATTTTAAGAGAAGGGAAAGCTTTTTTGATCTCTTTATAGACGTATGTAAAAGCATTTTTCTCTTTCTCGGTTAAATCCATCGCAAAGAAAGGCTCATCAAACTGAACATATTCCACATGCAGAGAATCGAGTTTTTTCAGTATTTCCAGATAAACTGGAAGGAGGTTTTTGATCAGGTCGATACGCTCAAAACCTTCTTCCTTTTCTTTACCCAAAAGCAAATAGGAAACTGGGCCGATCAAAACTGGCTTGGTCGTTATTCCTACTTGTTTAGCTTCAGTGAATTCCATAATAACCTTGGTGGAGAACAATTTGAATTCTTGATTTTTGGTAAACTCAGGAACGATGTAATGATAATTCGTATCAAACCATTTGGTCATCTCCATCGCAGTGATGTCCAGTCCATTTTGCTGGTAGCCACGCGCCATCGCAAAGTACAAGTCCAGCTCATTTCCTCCTTTTTGGAGTATCACCTCATGATAGCGCTCAGGGATGGCACCGACCATCAAAGACATGTCTAACACTTGATCGTAAAATGAAAAATCATTTGACGGAATGAGGTCAATTCCAGCATCCTTTTGAAACTGCCAGTTCGCTTTTCGGATTTTTTCTCCCGATGTAAGCAGATCAGAAGTTGTGATTTTACCTGACCAATATTGTTCGCAGGCTTTTTTGAGTTCTCGGTGGCTACCAATTCGCGGATAGCCAAGATTATGCGTTTGCATCTCTTTTAACTTTTAATGATGAATAATTAGTTAAAAGCTCTTTAGCTCGATCTCACCATGCAGGCGAATTGAGGGCAAATCGAAAAGTAAAATACGCGCATAGCAGGAATTGTCTGAGCCGAGGGACACAGATAATAGTATACTAAGAAAACGCATCAAACTAGACTAAAAGGCCTCATTTCGCGGAAGCATCGTCAATTCGGAATAGGCAGGTCTCCTGACTTGTAACGACTTTCATCGTCCTTCCCGTCTCCGTGGTGTGGGCGACAGTGGACATGCGAGGATGATCGTCTTTGGTATGTTACTTACAGTTGCGCGACAGTTCGTGATTTTCACACGATTCCCTATTAATCTACAGCTAAGTAAAACCTCTTCCGGTTGATAAAGAAATAAAGTTAAGAACTATTTCAGCGGTGAAAGTAGTGAAAATTATGTAATTACCCGTAATGATGCCAGCAACCAAATTCTCTTTGATATACTGGACGGAAGACCGATGACCGAAGTCACCTAAATCTAAGTGTTTACCAAATCCTAATACGCATTTGCATCTTTACTTGTAGTAAATCGAAGATAGGAGGCACTTCTAAACTTCAATTCCCCAACAACCAGTTTTAACCAACATTTCAATGCTATGATGGACCACCTACTTTGTACTTGAGACTTTTTACTTCGTACTTTAAACTTTATAGCCTAATTCTCCACTCTTTCGGATAATAGTTATTCACACGGTTTCCTAAGTTTTTGATCCAGCCAAGAGGTAAGTTATTATAAGTTATCAACACCCAGCCAACTGGTAAATCAGGGATTTCAAACTCATTTTTACGCAAAAATTCAATGGCTTCAGTTTCCGAAAGCTCATGGGAAGGGAAGTTCTTTTTAGGTAATGTGGATAAAGCCCACTCATGATTTGGAATCCAGTCGTTTTTCTGCTTTTTCCCAATTTCCACTCCAAAATACTTCAAGCTCAAATGGTGTGAAATTTTCTGAAAATGCAGATTCCAATCTTTGGAAAACCTGAAATAAGAATCATTTAGTGTATAGAATTTTCCGCTACCATCAAACCCTAATTCCGCATCCAAATCGCTGGATTCCCGATTAAATACTTCCTTCAGGTAAGGATGTTTGAAATCTTTTATTCGCTTCGGTTCTTGGATATAAGCCTCTGTTGATCGCTTCAAAACCGTAATAAAAAAGCCTTCTCCCTCCACCAAATGCGGGAAGAATCGATAGCCATAAAATGTTTTTCCTTCAGCTTCTACCTCGGTTTCCCTGATATTCCAACTAGCATCTAACGGAATTCGAACCGGCTCATACGAAAACTCTTCCGTCAAAAACCGGATCATATCTTCATTTTCCTCCTCATTGAACGTGCAGGTACTGTAAACCAAATATCCATCAGCCTTAACCAAAGCGCCGGCTTGATCCATGATCCGTTTTTGCCGGGCAGAACAAAGCTGCACATTGTCAATGGACCATTCTTCCCTAGCCTGAGGATCCTTGCGAAACATTCCTTCTCCAGAGCAAGGTGCGTCAACAAGAACCAAGTCAAAAAAGCCCTCCAGAGGAGAAAAATGACCAGGATCATTGTTGGTAACCACAGCATTTCCCAATCCCCACTTGATAATATTTTCTTTCAAAATCTGAGCTCTAGGCTGGATGACCTCATTGGCAACCAGCATTCCTTCACTACCTAAATAGGAAGAAAGCAAGGTTGATTTACCGCCAGGTGCAGCGGCCAAATCGAGATAAATTCCCTTGGGAATTTCCAGGGAATTAAGAATATGCTCGATAAAAATAGAGGATGCTTCCTGCACATAATAGGCTCCTGCATGTATCGCAGGATCAAGAGTAAATGAAGGTCGTTCTTCCAAAAAAAAGCCCGTTTTGGACCATGGTATGGGCGTGTTTTTCCATGAAAGTGAAAAAGTTTTGGCAGAATTTAACCTGATGGAAGTTCGGGAAGGATTATTAATTGCTTCTTTGAATTGCTCAAATTCGGCTTGACCGAGTAGTTCGAGCATCTGAGACTCGAATTCCTTAGGAAGATTGGTTTCTGGCATGGAACAAATATAAGTCAACAGTTCGCAGTCTCAGTAATCAGTTTTCAGAAACTGAAATGCTTTACCAAATCTTAGAGATTGCTAGATTGTCTAAATTCTAAAGATTTATGGAAATCCTCGCTAAAATTCTCATTGGCGTCATTGCTGCCCTTCACCTATACTTTTTATACTTCGAAATGTTCGCTTGGGAAACAATCGGAAAAAAAACTTTCAAATCCCTACCAGCAGAATTATTTCCTAAAACCAAAGGACTAGCTGCCAATCAGGGACTATACAATGGCTTTCTGGTAGCAGGATTGGTTTGGTCGCTGTTCATTGAGGATCACAAATGGGCCTTTTATGTAGCGATATTCTTCCTGAGTTGTGTGTTGGTTGCTGGAATTTTTGGTGCACTGACGGCAAGTAAAAAAATCTTTTGGGTGCAGGGTTTACCAGCGCTAATCGCCTTGGTATTGTTGCATCTTTAAATAATCCCTTTTAAAACAAAAGGCGCAAGGTTCATCTTAATAAACTTTGCGCCCTCTGCGTCTCTGCGGTTTTAAACCTTATAAATCATCCTCCTCAAAATCATCTTCATCGCCCGGCCCCATATCAAACATGGAGCTAAAAAGGTCCTTGAATTGTAATCCTGTATCAAGCACTTTTTTGCTCAGCTGAGAGAATTCCGCCAATCCATGAAGTGCAAATTCCATAAAGAATTCCTTCTCCTTTTCCGACATATCTTTTACCAATTGAGTCACTACCTCTTCCAATCCTGGAACGGAATGAAGTGCTGATTTATATTCCTTGTCCGCTTGGGAAGCTAGAATATCCAACTCATTCCCCTCTCCAAACCAAGCCAGTGGCAGCACATATGGGTTGCCTTGTTTTTCTTTTTTCTTCTGCTCAGGTGAAGGGAAATAATTTACAAACTGCGAACGGATGGCTTTTCCGATCAAATTATAAGCAACTAAACCTGCGCCTTCCTGCTCGCCTTCATAGACAAGTTCCACCTTTCCAGTAATAGCAGGGATCACTCCAATCAGATCCGCAATCCGAATAATTGTATTGCTTTCTCCATTCATATACATTCTGCGCTCAGCAGCGGAAATCAAGTTTTCGTAAGCCGAAATCGTCAATCTCGCAGAAACACCGCTTTTCTCATCCACAAATTCAGAACCTCGAGCCTCAATAGCAATCTGCTCGATCAAGTCTTTCATCAATTCAGGAACATAGATATTATCCACAGGCTTGCCTTTAAGATTGGATTCCTGTGCGGTAATCCTTCTCCCGATCTCTATAGACTTAGGATAATGCGTAATGATCTGACTTTCTATTCTATCCTTCAGCGGAGTCACTATGCTACCACGATTAGTGTAATCTTCCGGATTGGCTGTAAATACAAATTGAATATCCAACGGCAATCTCAATTTGAAACCACGGATCTGAATATCACCTTCCTGCAAAATATTGAATAGCGCTACTTGAATTCTAGCCTGTAAATCCGGCAATTCGTTGATCACGAAAATGGAACGATGTGACCTTGGCACCAAACCATAGTGAATTACACGTTCGTCGTTATAGCTCAACTTCATTGTAGCAGCCTTGATTGGATCCACATCACCAATCAAATCCGCCACGGATACATCTGGCGTGGCCAATTTCTCTGTATATCTATCTGATCTATGCCACCATGTGACAGGCGTATTATCGCCCTTTTCCTCAATCAAATCTTTGGCAAAAGAAGTCAAGGGTAGCAAAGGATCATCATTCAGTTCCGCACCAAAAACTACAGGAACGTATTCATCCAAGAGATGTGTCATCATTCTGGCAATCCTGGTTTTCGCTTGACCTCTCAGACCAAGTAAGTTGATGTTGTGTCGAGAAAGAATCGCCCGCTCAATGTCTGGAATCACAGTATCCTCATATCCCCAGATTCCTTCAAAGACGTTTTCCTTTCGCTTGATCTTCAAAATCAAATTATCGCGAAGTTCTTCTTTGATTGATTTGGGTTGGTAGCCAGCTGCCTTCAGTTGGCCAAGTGTTTTTATCTGGGTGAGTTCCTTTGGTGTCAGTTTTTGGTAGTCCATATTGCTTAAAAGCGTTTCGTTCTATTTCGTCTATAATCTTCAAAAATCAGGTCGCCAAGCCCTTTCAAGCTGCTGTAGTAGGCATTCCCATTATTCACTTTGGTAAATTCTTTCACAAACTCCTTCAGATAAGGATCTGAAGCAATCATAAAAGTCGTCACCGGTATTTTAAGCTTTCGACATTGGGCGGCGAGTTTCAGCGTTTCGCTCAGAATCTTACTATCTATCCCAAAAGCATTTTTGTAATATTTGATTCCGACTTTTAGGCAAGTCGGTTTGCCATCGGTGATCATGAAAATCTGCTTATTTGGATTTTTCCTTCTTCGAAGTAAATCCATGGCTAATTCAAGCCCAGCTACAGTATTTGTATGATATGGCCCAACTTGCAGATAAGGCAAATCTTTGATCTCAATCTGCCATGCATCATTTCCGAAAACAATTATATCCAAAGTGTCTTTTGGATAGCGGGTTTTAATCAATTCTGCCAAAGCCATAGCTACTTTTTTCGCAGGGGTGATTCTGTCCTCGCCATATAAAATCATGGAATGGGAAATATCGATCATCAACACTGTGGAAGTTTGTGAGCGAAATTCATTTTCCGCCACTTCCAAATCCCCCTCTGTTAATAAGTAATCCCCAGAAAACCCATGGTTGGCCTGCGCATTCCGCAGTGAATCCGTCAATGCAATCTGATCCAGATTATCCCCAAATTCATAAGCTCTGCGATCAGTACCCCGTTCATCTCCTTGTCCAGAATGAGTGGTTTTATGCTGACCCGATTTTCCTCGCTTGAGCTTACCGAAAATCTCTTCCAAAGCTGACTTGCGTATGGTCTGCTCGGCTTTTCCAGTGATTTTGAATTCACCTTTTTGATTTTCCTCGGTTAGATAGCCTTTGCTTTTAAGGTCTTCAATAAAATCTCCAATGCCATAATTTGGATTGGTCATTTGGTAGCGATTATCCAGATTGGTAAGCCAACTCAAGGCTTCAGCTACATCACCGCCAGTCATGGTGACGAGTTGCAAAAATATATTCAGTAGATTCTCGAACGTATTCTTCTCAGGATCCTGAGTGGGTACGAACTGAGTAAATCGAAATCCTTTCATAGTAGCTGTAACAGATGAAGTGGCTGATGAGTTTAATTGAAAACAGAAAAGTTTTATCAAGTAAGGAATAGTTTAAGAATATCACTCAGTTGTTTGGTGTCGATGCTATAGTATAAAAGTGATTGTAAAATTAAATACTTGGAGATTTCAACACTTTACACTTAATCCCTTTCCCTTAACTTTACCGAATGACCCTAGCCGAAAAAAGCGCCTCAATTATCAAATCCACCGCCAAACGGCTGGGCTTTGACTTTTGCGGGATAGCGAAAGCGGGTTTTTTGGAAGAGGAAGCTCCGAGACTGGAAGACTGGCTTAACCGAAATTACAACGGTGAAATGGGTTATCTGGCCAACCACTTTGACAAGCGACTTGATCCTACCAAACTCGTGGAAGGTGCTAAATCGGTGGTTTCTTTGGTTTATAATTATTATCCAAAGGATGAATTGCCAAGAGGTAACTCCGACATCAAGCTCGCCAAATACGCCTACGGAGAGGATTATCACTTTGTGATTCGAGACAAACTCAATGAATTTCTGGAAACCCTACGTGATGAAATCGGTGAAATCGACGGTCGTGGTTTTGTGGATTCCGCTCCCGTCATGGAGCGACAATGGGCACAAAAAGCTGGACTTGGCTGGCTTGGTAAAAACAGTCTTTTATTGAATAAACAACAAGGTAGTTTCTTCTTCCTTGCAGAACTCATCATTGATTTAGAGGTGACTCCCGATTCTCCCCTTGCCAAGGATTACTGCGGTACTTGCACCGCTTGCATCGATGCTTGTCCCACAGATGCGATTGTGGAAAATGGAGTCATTGACGGTTCCCGATGCATTTCTTACTTGACGATTGAACTGAAAGATGCGATACCAAGTGAATTCAAAGGTCAAATGGAAAATTGGGCTTTCGGCTGCGATATCTGTCAGGATGTCTGTCCATGGAATCGCTTTTCCAAGCCTCATCAAGAACCTAGGTTTGCTCCTAGTGCTGAGCTAAAAGATATCTCTAAGGCTGATTGGAAAGAAATCACCCAAGAAACTTTTCGAAAGGTTTTTAAAAAATCGGCAGTAAAGCGCACTAAACTTGCTGGACTAAAAAGAAATGTCGACTTTCTTAATTCCAAATAAAAAGAACCGAGTTTTTTATGAGCCCTCAAACTCCAAATTTTAAATCTGTTCAAAAGCTTTTCAAACCTAAAAAGAAGAAAAAAAACAATACTCACAAGGTAGGTTTACCTCCAGGTGCTTTGATTTACACTGGAGAGAAAAAGCTGGATAAGGTATTAATCAATATCATCACGTACGATGAGAGGGATCTATATGAAGAATCTATTCATCTGGACCAGCTTGAGGAGCATCTAAAGCTAAAGAAGAAAGTATTATGGATAGATATCATCGGTTTGCATGATGTAGAATTGCTGGAGAAAATCGGGTTGCTCTTTGGGATACATAAGCTAACTATGGAGGATATTCTGAATGTGGACCAGCGCCCGAAAATGGAAGCTTTCGAAGATTATCTTTTTGCAGCCATGAAGATGATCCAATGTGAATCACCAGAAGCGCCTATAGACGATGAGCAAGTCAGCTTTGTATTGAAAGATGGAATTCTTCTGACTTTTCAGGAGAAAAAAGGAGATGTATTTGATTTTGTCCGTAGTAGGCTTACAGACCCAAAGCGAGCAATACGGCAACGGAAGGCAGATTATTTGCTTTATGCGCTACTTGATGCCGTGATTGACAATTACTTCATCGTAATGGAAAATGTGGGCGAGCGAATTGAAAATTTGGAGTCACAAGCGATGACTTCTCCGGGAAATGAAACGCTTAATTCTCTATATGTCCAAAGAAGGGAAATGATGGATCTTCGCCGTACGGTCTATCCGCTTCGTGAAGTAATTGGATCTTTTGACAAATATGCGGACGATAAAATCAGTCCCGAAACCAGGCCTTTTATTCGGGATCTTTATGAAAACACTATTCAGGTCATTGAGACTATGGAAGTGTTCAGGGATATGTCATCGGGGGTACTAGATCTTTATATGAATAGTCTTTCCAACCGCATGAATAACATCATGAAAGTGCTGACTATTATCTCCACGATCTTTATTCCGCTGAGTTTTGTAGCAGGAGTCTATGGGATGAACTTTGACAATATGCCCGAGCTTCACTATAAATATGGATATTTTATTGTCATTGCCGGAATGACAGCAGCGGTGATCGGAATGCTTATTTTCTTTAGAAAGAAAAATTGGCTTTAGTCTATTGAAGTTTCATTATCACTTTCTTTTCGCCGTTTTTCAGCAGCAATTGTCCGCCGGCTTGTTGAAAATACCGTACTGACTTCATTGTTTCCAGGAATTTATTTTCGAAAGCGGTATTCGGACAAGCCATTCTTGTGGCTCCAACTTCACCAAACTTCAACGTGTTTTTCTTACCGATTTCGTAAGGAGCAAAAATTCTATTACATCCTCCGGATCCACTTACGCGCTGATCATCCGCATCAAAGATTAAATTGGCATCACTGGCCAAGCCTGAAGTCTGAACTGGAACTCCCAAAATTTCTACTAGAGTCCATTGTTTGTTTTCCCATTTAGAATCCGGGAATGATTTGGAGCTACAGGAAGCGAGTGAAAAAATTAAGAAAATATATAATATGTTCTTCATAGTTGGTTCAGTTTAGTTCTTTAATTTAGGCAGAAACCAAGCCAAGATTTCAAAGATCAAGATTTAGAATGCTTTCAAACTGATATCCATGCTTTGAACTGAATGGGTTAACGCACCCATGGATATAAAATCCACTCCACATTCGGCTACGTCTACCAATGTCTCTTCTGTAATACCTCCTGAAGCTTCAGTTTTAAAATTGTCCCCAACCATCTCTACCGCTTTTCTCATGGTGGCATAGTCCATATTATCCAACATTATAAAATCAATGCCTCCAATCTCAATCACTTCGGCCACTTCTTCAAGATTTCTGGTTTCTACTTCAATCTTTAAGTCAAGGTTGTTCTCTTTAAGGTAGGCTTTGGTCTGCGCAATTGCAGCTTCAATTCCGCCTGCGAAGTCCACATGATTATCTTTTAGCATCACCATATCATAGAGCGCAAATCGATGGTTTACACCTCCGCCGATATGAACGGCCCACTTTTCCATTAACCTGAAATTTGGAGTGGTTTTTCGCGTATCCATCAGCCGGGCTTTTGTGTGTAGGATTTTCTCTGTGAGACGATGGGTCAAGGTGGCTATTCCGGACATCCTTTGCATACAGTTCAAAACCAGTCGTTCTGAAGATAAAATGGATGCGGATGGCCCGCTTACAATAAGTCCTATATCTCCGAATTTCACCTCATCTCCGTCTTTTACAAGCAATTCTACTTGAAGATTTGAGTCAAAAGTCTTGAAAATTTTCTCCGCCAATTCAACTCCGGCAATGATTCCATTACCCTTGATAAGTAATTTTGCGTGGCCGGTTTTACCTGATGGAATAGCTGAAAGTGAAGAATAATCACCTGGGCCAATATCCTCGGCAAAGGCAGACTCAATAAAAGTGGAAATTGCTTCTTCTGAGAGATAGGATGGTTTCATGCCCAAAAATAGGGATTTGAAGCTCCCGCAGCGGCGCAAAAGGGCAAATTTCTTTTGTTTGATCGAAAGATTAAATTTCTATAATACTTTCAATATCGACTGCTCAAACTCATTTTTTAAGGGAAGTCTCAGTATATAAAGTGATTAAAAAACCGTACATCCACTTTTAAAAATAATTTGATTGGCAAAAGGACCGCTGAGTATTGAAATTCTCAGCCTTTCACAAATTCCAGACTATAGATTTTAAAATCAGCAGCTTGTTGGGACACTTTTATAAATACCTTAAACATCCCCTGACCAGTCTGATAATCACCGATATAAGAGCTCATGCTTGGATTGGTTTCACTGCGAAAAACAAGGTTAAATCCTGTGGGTGGATTTTTCTTAAAAAAATCTTTTAAAACCAGTTCTGCCTGATTTTTGGAATAATCTCCTTGTAATCCGTTGACATTTAAGGACAAACTGGAATCGAAAAATTTGGCTAAGTCACTGCTTGAGCCACTGTCAATGGCAGAAATAACCGTTTCGATGGAATTTAACGTATCGATCCTTCCCGTCTCAGGAGATTGGAAAAACAAGAAAATTGAAACGATTAAACTTAATACTGAGGTCATTGCCCATGCTAGGCAAATACTACGCCAAAAAAGGAATCATGTTCTACGTTTTTTAGTTTACCAAATTGCTTCCCTTTGAAGTTTTGTCTAATCGGGATTTCGGGACTACTTTGCTCTGAATTATAATATATTTGTGGTATGGATAAGAAAGTACTTTTAATGATTTTGGATGGTTGGGGAATCGCCACCAATCCCTCAGTTTCTGCTATTGATAAAGCCAAAACACCTTTTGTTGATAGCCTTTACACCAAATATCCACACGCTAAATTGGAAGCTTCCGGTCTCGCAGTAGGTTTGCCGGAAGGCCAAATGGGCAATTCCGAGGTTGGTCACATGAACATCGGTGCCGGTCGTGTAGTCTATCAGGATTTGGTGAAAATAAACCTTGCTGTTGAAAATGGAGAATTAAACGCTCACCCTGTTTTGGAAGCTGCTTTTGCCAAAGCTAAAGCTTCCAAAAGGAAAGTCCACTTCATGGGATTACTTTCTGATGGTGGTGTTCACGCACATATTTCCCACCTAAAAGGTCTTTGTGATGCGGCAAAATTTCACGGAATGGATGATGTATTTATACATGCTTTCACAGATGGAAGAGATACTGATCCGAAAGGCGGTATAGGTTATCTGGAAGATCTTCAAGCTCATTTGACTCATTCTGCTGGGAAGATAGCTTCAGTAGTAGGTAGGTATTATGCCATGGACAGAGACAATCGTTGGGAGCGAGTGAAGCTAGCATACGATGCGATGGTAAAAGGCGAAGGTGAGAAGTCCAAAGACATCATAGCCGCCATGAAGAAATCTTACGAGAATAATGTCACTGACGAATTTATCCGCCCAATCATCCATGTTGGTTCTGATAATAAACCTCTGGCAACCATACAAGATGGTGATTTGGTGATTTGCTTCAACTTCCGTACTGACCGCGGTAGAGAAATTTCTCAGGCACTTACCCAGCGCGATTACGAGGATTTCAATATGAAAAAG
The DNA here is from genome assembly GCF_963974835.1 of uncultured Algoriphagus sp. Classification (GTDB taxonomy): domain Bacteria; phylum Bacteroidota; class Bacteroidia; order Cytophagales; family Cyclobacteriaceae; genus Algoriphagus. The sequence goes on from NZ_CAXBET010000001.1 coordinate 894,113, forward strand.
CTAAATGTTGATTATGTCACCTTCACAAATTACGATGCGACGTTCAAAGGAGTAGAAGTACTTTTTGAAAAAGACAACCTTAATAATACTCTGGGAGAAGTTCTGGAAGGAGCGAATAAAAAGCAGATCAGAATTGCCGAAACGGAGAAATATCCACACGTTACCTTCTTCTTTTCTGGAGGAAGGGAAAAGGAATTTATTGGAGAGAGTAGATTGCTTTGTCCCTCACCAAAAGTTGCCACATATGATCTCAAGCCGGAAATGAGTGCTTTTGAAATTGCATCTAAAATCAATGGAGAGCTGAAAAAGAAAAGTGCTGATTTCATCTGCCTAAACTTTGCCAATGCAGATATGGTCGGCCATACCGGTGACTTTGATGCTGCAGTAAAAGCTTGTGAAGCAGTAGATGCATGCGCAGACAGTGTGATCACCACTGCTTTGGCAAATGACTATACGATCATCGTCATAGCAGATCATGGTAATAGTGACATGATGATCAATGAAGACGGCACACCAAATACGGCCCATACCACCAACTTGGTACCATGTATTATGGTAGACAAAAATGACAAGCTTACCATTACCGACGGAAAATTAGGAGATTTGGCTCCAACCATTCTAAAATTGATGGGAATAGAAAAGCCGGAAGATATGACTGGAAATATTTTATTGACTTAATGAAGCAGATTAAAGGTTTTTCCTTCGGGATTCTCTTTCTGGCCATTTTTGGGCTATTTTCTTGTGTGGATGAGTCTGTAAACACTTTTGAAAAACTTCCCTATTTCGATCTAAAAGGATTCATAGAAATGAAAATCCAAGAAATTGATAGCGTCAACGTGATCAAAGTTTCTAGGATTCAAGGGCAGGAAAATAAAGTTGAGTCAACCTTTTCCACAAAGGATTGGGAAGAGGAGTTCAGCGTTTTTACAGAAGCAGATATTAACAAGACCTCTTTAATTAAGTCTTATGATACCAAGGTGGACAAGGCCACATTGACTCATGAGCTTTTCCCCAATTCTAAAGGCAAGGTGAAATACATCAAGGTTACGTATTTCGAGGACAAGGTGAGTTCTGTATCTATCAAGATCGCAGAGGATAATATGTTTTATAGCTCTACTACGCTGGGAGAAATTTACATGAATAATTCCACCAAATTAATTGATCATTATTCTATAGAGACGACTCAGAAGATTTGGTTTATGGATGCTAACAATATGAGAATTCAGGGTGTGCTTGGCCCTAAGAAATAAAATTGGATAGCATAAAACATTAAAAGGCAAGAATAGAAGGATACTCTAATTCTTGCCTTTTTTCTTTATCTATTTGTCAAACATAGGTGGTCGCTTGGCTTGCCAATCACTTGCTGACTGGATCAAATGCCCAAGCATAACCAATTTCTCTTCCTCGAAAAGATTCGCCAATAAGGTGATGGAAGTAGGAGAGCCTTGCTCATTGAATCCATTTGGAAGGCAGAGTGCCGGATGTCCTGTAAGATTGGTGATCTGCAGCTGCTGACCTCCAAAGCTAGGAGTGACGATCACATCATAATCCTTCATGATCTCATGCATTTCCTGAATTAGGATGGTCCTTTGTCTGGCTGCCTGAACATACTCCACGGCTGGAATAAATCTTGCAGCCCGAAATGTATTAGGCCAGGCATTTTTATGCTGTGCTACCAGTTGATCATCCCAACCTAGTCTTGTCAGTTCATCGAATGCTGCCGCCCCTTCAACCGAAAGCATAATTTGAATTGCTCTAGGATTTACAGAAGTTTTCAATTCAACAGGATGAAGTTCAAATCCCTGATTTCTCAGAAGTTCAAGTACGTCGTTGTTGTTTTGAGAGCCCGAGCCATCACCTTCAAAGAAAGAATTGAAGTAGCCAACTTTTAGTTTTTTTACATCCGTTTTAGACGAGTAATTAAATGAAGATTTAATAGTGCTGGCATCCATAGGGTCTTCTCCATTTATTACCGATAAGACTATCCCATCATCCAAAGCAGATCTCGATATCGGACCGATTTTATCCATAGACCAGCTCAAGGCCATTGCGCCGTTTTTGCTTACTCGGCCGTAAGTTGGGCGCAGCCCAGTTACGCCATTTCTAGTGGAAGGAGATACGATTGATCCCAGTGTTTCAGTGCCAATAGCGAAAGGGACCAGTCCAGCGCTTACTGCCGAGGCAGATCCGGCCGATGAACCACTGGAACCTTGGGTTAGATTCCATGGATTTTTTGTCACGCCACCATACCAGACATCCCCCATCGCGAGAGCACCAAGAGTGAATTTCCCTACCAATACTCCGCCAGCATCATTCAATTTATTTACTACAGTTGCCGTCATATCGATCTCCTGATCTTTGAATGGCATAGCGCCCCACGTGGTCTTCGTACCTTCTACTGCCAACAGATCTTTAATGCCGTAAGGGATTCCATGCAGTGGACCTCGATAATTTCCGGCTGCTAATTCAGCATCCATTGCTCTAGCTTTTTCCAACGCAGAATCCTCCAATAATGAAATAAGGCATTGAAGTGTATCTGAATATGTTTTGATCCGATCAAGATATATGGTGGTAAGTCGTTCGCTTGAAATTTTCCTAGACTTGATCAAAACGGAAAGCTCATGAACAGGTAAATAGGCGATATCTGATTCCTTCTCAGGAAGGTCAACTTCTGTTGGCAATCCCCAATTAAGTGGTTGCTGGTTTTGATCAGGCTGAAATCCCGCAGGTAGGGGGTTGAAAACCAGTGAAGGCGCCACAGAGTTATCTATTGAAACTTCCCTCAAAGACTCATATCTGCTCCTCTGATTTTCCAAAGAGCCAATCATGCTATCTTTTTCCGCAGGAGAGAATGACAAGCCAAAAATCTCGGATGCGCCTTCTATAGAGTTAGGAGTGATTTCACCTGAGTTTTTTCCAATTGTAAACCCCAGAAGCAAACAGGCCGCAGCGCCGATTAGTATAAAAGACTGTGATGAAACTGTGTTTTTTAATTCCATTGAATAGTTTTGTAGTAAAGTGATTCAAGCAGGTAACCGCTAATCCAATATCCAAGTTAATCAACCCATGGACGAAAACCCTTCCTTTCCTGTATTCCCTATGCATTTTCGTGGAATTCTTCTCCTTGCTGGAATGTACACACTTGCTTGGTCAGCTATAATTAGACTGGTGGGAAGCTCACTTATGGAATGGCTTGCCGATGGCAATGCAGTAATTGAGTCCTTGCCCGTGAATTATTATGGAGGATTGGGGATTTTAGTTGGTTTGATGATTTTTTTTAGCGCTTTTTATCCCATCAGTTGGGTATACCTGATCATAGCAGGTATTACAGGAAAAATAATTCTTGCCATTTGGTTTGGGCTTGATTTTGTATCTGCGCTTGGTTGGAATAAAAGAACTGCTTTTATGTTGATTTTCAATGAAATACTCTGGTTAATTCCTTTGATAGTAGTGTTTCTTCGCGCCTTACAGGTGAAAAATTATCTCTTAGATCAGGGTGAAATGATTGATTAAAAAAATACACTTCGTAATTTTTTCATTCAAATAATAACTTTTTCCAGAACGGATAAAAAAAAAGGCTGACAAATTGATGTCAGCCTTATGGTTGATTGGTGGTAAATAAGGATTAGGTCACTAGAATAAGGATCAATAAAATAATGATAATGGCACCTACGGAAATATAAACTCCTCCACCTGCACGCTTAGCTTCTTCTTTCATATCCTTCAACTCCATACGGACATCTTTCTTTTCTTCTTTGCTCATGGTACTAAAATCCATAGCCTTGATTTCATCGACTCTTGCTTCTATCTCAGCGAGTCTCTCTTTTTGAGCTTCTGTCAATTCAGTTTTGCCTTTTTTTGAATTATCATCATTTGCAGAGGCAGCGACAAGCAGTTGCGTCGAAGCAAATAGGGCTAGAATGGCGAATAGTTTTTTCATAAGTTATGTTAATTTATGGTCTGTGGATTCCTCCATCCAAAATTGCCGCCAAAGACTGTCAAGAAGCTTTGATAAGCCTGGATTTTGGCAAGCTCCTAGCCAAAATTTTGTACCTTAGGCGTCTATATTACACTTGGCCTATTACCAAAAATTATCATAAAATGTCTCAAAAACAGCCCTGTAAGCTTTTTTTACTTGATGCCATGGCGCTTATCTATAGAGCGCATTTTGCCTTTAGCAAAAACCCAAGAATAAATTCTAAAGGATTGAATACCGGGGTAATGCTGGGGTTCACCAACACACTTCTTGAAGTGATAGAGAAGGAAAAACCTACCCACATTGGGGTGGCATTCGATACGCAGGCACCAACTTTCAGACATGTGCAGTTTGAGGCCTATAAGTCAAATCGTCAAGAACAACCTGAAGATATTGCAGTTGGTATCCCTTGGGTTAAGGAAATTGTGAAGGCATTCAATATCCCGATATTGGAATTGGACGGGTATGAGGCTGATGATATCATCGGCACCTTGGCAAAGCAGGCAGAGAAGGAAAACTTCACCGTTTACATGATGACACCGGATAAGGATTATGGTCAACTTGTGGACGACCATATTTTCCTATACAAACCATCCTTTATGGGGAATGGTGTGGATATCATGGGGCCAAAAGAGATCTGTGCAAAATGGGATATTGAGCATGTAGATCAGGTTCGGGATATACTTGGCCTAATGGGGGATGCAGTAGATAATATTCCCGGAATACCTGGAATTGGCCAAAAAACAGCTGTAAAACTTTTAAAAACCTATGGCACAGTCGAGGAATTGTTGAAAAATACGGCAGATCTCAAGGGCAAGCAAAAGGAGAATGTGGAGACTTTTGCTGCACAAGGCCTTCTTTCCAAAGAACTCGCGACCATCAAGTGCGACGTCCCAATAGTATATGTGAAAGAACATTTGGAATATGAGGGAATTGATGAGGAAAAAGTGCGCGCAATTTTCACAGAACTGGAATTCAGGACACTTGCTTCCAGGGTTTTCAAGGGAACGGACAAGAAGGGAGCAATTCAGAAAAATGAGCAACTAGGACTATTTGGCGAAGCTCCTTCCTCCACTTCTTCAGCTACTACGCAAATTGAATTTGAAGAAGAATCAGTAAACCTAGTCGAGCAAAAAGCTCCTGACACTATTCACAGCAACATCCAAAATTATCATAAAGTCAAAGGAGAAGCCGAAATCTTGGAGCTAGTTGAGTATTTAGAGATTCAAAAAGAGCTTTGCTTTGATACGGAGACTACATCTGTAAATCCTATGGAAGCTGAATTGGTTGGGATTTCATTTGCTTATGTTTCCGGTGAAGCATACTACCTCCCTTGTCCTGAAAGTAGAGAGGAAACTTTAAAAATTCTGGAATTACTGAAGCCGGTATTTGAAAATGAAAGCATTTTAAAAGTAGGGCAAAATATCAAATACGATATTTTGGTATTGAAAAATTACTATGTTGAAGTCAAAGGCGTGCTGTATGACACGATGCTTGCACATTATCTGATCGATGCCGATGGGAAGCATTCCATGGATTGGCTGGCAAAGCAATACCTGAATTATGAACCTGTTTCCATCACAGAATTGATTGGCAAAAAAGGTAAAAATCAGGGCAATATGCGTGATGTGGAAGAAGATGAAGTTACAGCTTACGCTTCTGAAGATGCAGATATTACCTTGAGATTGAAAGCAGAATTTGATCCCTTGCTGAAGGAAAATAACCTGGAAAAACTTTTTGGTGAGGTAGAAAACCCCCTGATTCCTGTACTCGCGGATATGGAATTTGAAGGGGTGCGGATTGATATGGATAGTCTTGCAGAAATGTCCCTTTTGTTGGAAAAAGAAAGTAAGGAGATCGAGAACACAGTCTATGAAATGGCAGGAGTTCGCTTCAATCTAGCTTCACCAAAGCAACTGGGGGAAGTACTTTTTGATAAACTAAAACTCGATCCTAAAGCAAAAAAGACAAAAAGCGGCCAATATGCTACTGGCGAAGAAGTGTTGAGCAAGTTGGCAAATGAGCACGAAATCATCCAAAACATTCTGGATTTCCGCCAAATGGTAAAATTGAAATCGACCTATGTAGATGCTCTTCCTACGATGATCAATTCCAAAACAGGCCGTGTTCATACGACTTACAATCAGTTTGTGGCAGCGACAGGCCGCCTTTCTTCCATCAATCCAAACCTTCAGAACATTCCTATCCGAACTCAAAGAGGGCGTGAGATTCGTAAGGCTTTTGTGCCTCGAGATGAAAACCACATCCTTTTGGCAGCGGATTATTCCCAGATCGAATTGAGAATCATGGCATCCTTCTCAGGTGATGAATCTATGATTGAGGCATTCCGAACGGGGCGGGATATTCATGCAACTACTGCGGCAAAGATCTTTCAAGTGCCGCTTGAAGAAGTAACTTCTGATATGCGTAGAAAAGCCAAAACAGCCAATTTTGGGATTATTTACGGTATTTCTGCTTTCGGACTTTCGCAGAGACTTTCTATTCCACGAGGAGAGGCCAAGGAAATTATAGATTCTTATTTCAAGGAATTCCCAGCAGTGAAAGAATACATGGATGGCGCAATCGAAAAGGCCAAAACTCACGAATACGTGGAAACTATCCTCGGTCGTCGTAGATATCTCCGTGATATCAATAGCCGAAATGCTACCATGCGTGGCTTTGCGGAGCGAAATGCGATTAACGCACCAATCCAAGGATCTGCTGCTGATCTTATCAAAGTTGCTATGATCGATGTGCATAAATGGATGAAAAAGGAAAAACTGAAGTCCAAAATGATCCTTCAGGTGCATGATGAATTGGTCTTTGATGCGCACAAGGATGAAGTGGAAATTCTAAAAGCCAACATTCCTGGACTTATGTCCAACGCTATCAAAATGGCCGTGCCAGTAGAAGTAGAGGTTGGAACAGGCACGGATTGGCTGAAGGCGCACTGATTTGAGTACAAAGTACCAAGCAGTTCGATGCTCATCAATAAAAATAAAGACAATTGACTAACTGATTTGATCTCTGAGGTTCTTTAAATCTCGTAAATCGTATTTCGTAATTCTTAACTCCACATGGCCAAAATAAAAACAACATTCTTCTGTCAAAACTGCGGTGCACAAAGTCCCAAATGGCTTGGGAAATGCCCTGCTTGCGGGGAATGGAATACCTATGTGGAAGAAGTGATCCAAAAGGAGGAATCAGGGAAAGGTTCTTGGAAGACACCAACATCAGGTACCAAAAAAGCAAGTGTTCCAAAGAAAATCCAGGAAGTTAATTACGAGGAGCAACCACGATATGTAACTGGAGATGCCGAGCTTGATCGGGTTTTAGGCGGAGGGATCGTACCCGGTTCGCTGGTTCTGATAGGAGGCGAACCTGGAATAGGCAAGTCAACCTTGATGCTTCAGATTGCCTTGATCCTAAAAAATAAGAAAATCCTTTACGTCTCCGGTGAGGAAAGCGAGGCTCAAATCAAGATGCGTGCAGATCGTATGTCTGCAAAAAACCCTGAATGCTACGTACTTTCTGAAACAAATACTCAGCAAATTTTCCAGCAAATAGAAGCGCTAAAGCCTGATTTGCTGATAATAGATTCCATCCAAACATTGACTTCTCAATATGTGGAATCAGCCGCTGGGTCAGTTTCTCAGGTTCGGGAATGTACTGCCGAACTCATGAAATTTGCCAAGGAAACCGGATCTCCAGTTTTCCTGATTGGACATATTACCAAAGACGGATCTATCGCAGGACCAAAGGTGCTGGAACACATGGTAGATACGGTTTTACAGTTCGAAGGAGATAGACACATGAGCTATAGAATCCTGCGGACTTCCAAAAACCGCTTTGGTTCAACTCGTGAACTTGGAATCTACGAGATGAGGGTAGAAGGTCTTCGTCCTGTAGCGAATCCTTCGGAAATCCTATTGACGCAAAGAGAAGAAGTCTTGAACGGTGTGGCCATAGGTGCCATGATGGAAGGAAACCGCCCATTGCTAATAGAAATACAGTCTCTTGTCAGTCCTGCTACATATGGTACACCACAACGAAGCAGTACAGGTCACGATGCCAAGCGCTTGAATATGTTACTGGCAGTTTTGGAAAAGCGAGGCGGAATGCGACTTGGGCAGCAAGATGTTTTTTTAAATGTCGCTGGAGGACTAAGAGTGGATGATCCTGCTTTGGACTTGGCAGTTTGTGCATCCTTGATTTCAAGCTACGAAGACACACCTGTATCTGAGCAGATTTGCTTTGCGGCAGAAGTTGGTTTGGGAGGAGAAATAAGGGCGGTTCACCGCATCGAAAACCGAATTGCAGAAGCTGAGAAATTAGGCTTCAAAAAAATCATTGTATCAAAATACGCCGTGAAAGGCTTAGATCTTGATAAATATAAAATAGAAGTAATGCCAGTTAGTAAACTGGAGGAGGTTTATCAAAAGATTTTTTAGAGAGAATAATCTTAAAAATTAAGTGGTCTGTGATTGTACAGACCACTTTAAGAATACCTACTTAATCGTCAGCTTTTTAAACTCCCGGGTCAAATTCGTCAGCGACTCCTCCACTCCCATTCTTTCCAAAGAGGAAGCACCAACAAATCCTTGGACATCTGCTTTTTCCAAAACTTCACGGACGTCTTCTGGTGTGTTGATCGGACCACCATGTGCCAAAAAGAATAAATCAGGATTTACAGCTTTGGCTGCAGCAACGATTTCATTTGTCCTCGCAACTGCCTCATCCATGCTACAGCTCGCTCCAGTTACACCAATGGAGCCTCCTACAGTTGTTCCCACATGAGAGATAATTGCATCGGCACCAGCTTCTGCCATCTGTCTTGCGTCTTCAGGTGAAGCCACGTATACGATAGAAAACAGATCCATTTTATTGGCTATTCTTACCATTTCTACTTCTTTGTCGAAGCCCATGCCGGTTTCTTCCAAAACCTGACGGAAATGCCCGTCCACAATGGAATGTGTTGGGAAATTATTGATGCCCGAAAAACCCATTTCTTTCACTTTCAGCAAATGATGCCACATGCGTCTTCTCGGGTCAGAACCATGAACACCACAGATCACTGGAATCTCTTCTACCACAGGGAGTACCTCAAATTCGCCTATTTCCATAGCTACTGCATTGGCATCACCATAGGCCATTAAACCGGCAGTTGATCCGTGTCCTGACATACGGAATCTACCGGAATTGTAGATAATCAGTAGATCAGCTCCACCTTTTTCTATGAATTTGGCGGAAATACCGGTACCTGCTCCCGCAGCGATAATGGCTTTTTTCTGAGCTAAAGTTTCTTTAAGTCTATCTCTTACTTCCTGTCTGGTGTAGGGATTTCCCTTTCCTGTCCATGGATTTGGCATATTTTTTACTTTTATGGTTTGTCTTTTTTAATAACCGCGGAGCACACAGAGTTTTCCGCAGAGGACGCAATTAGCGAGTATTTTCGGGCTGAACTTCAGCCCCAGTTTGTATGGATATAGACCGTGATGTCCGAGGTTGTCCTGCTTCTCCAGAAGCAGTAAATGTTACTAATTTTTATTCTCTTAATCTCCAATCTCTCTTCTCTAATATTTCATCATCTCCATCAACGTTTCCACCGCTTTCTCAGCAAATTCTTTTTCATTGATATGTAAAGGCAAGTTTATAAAAGCGATATCCGAATTCAAATTCTTTTCGATTGAATCTGAAAGTATCTGGTTTACGGCTGGATTATAAAATACATTTCCTTCTGAATCTATTTGGGAAAGGCCTCTTTCCGGAAAAAGAACAGCTGTTGGGCCTGTGGCATGATTTAGTTTTTTGGCTAGGATCTCACCTAGTATTTGATTTTCCTTGGCATTAGTTCGTATTAGGGTTACTGTTGGTACCCAGCTATACAATTGACGATTTTTGTATTTATCCGGTACAGACTCCATGGTGCCAAAGTTGACCATGTCCATGCATCCCGGTACCACTACTTGCGGAATTCCCAATTTCCCAGCAGCTTCCAACCTTTGTCCACCTGCACTACAGACACCTGCACAAAGATCGTCAGCCAATTCTGTGGTGGTAATATCCAAAACTCCTGCAAAGCAACCTTCGAGCACAAGGCTTTCCATTGCTTTTCCACCCAAACCATTAGCATGAAAAGTCATCACTTCATAGCCTTTAGCCTCCAGCAAATCCGTGCAAAAACCTACACAAACGCTAGTGTTACCAAACATGCTGATGGCAATGCGCTTAGAAGTAGTAGATTTATCGAAAACCTCCACACCGCACATTGCTACTATTGCGGCAGCTGCTTGCTGGATAATTGGTTTGATGATACTATTCAATGCCGCTACATCTACCACGGAAGGCATCATCACAATGTCCTTCGCCCCAATCTGCTCAGAAAGATCCTTGCTGGCCAAAGTAGAAATACAGATTTTCGGTAAACCCAGAGGTAGGTTTTGCATGGACTTCAGCGTAACATAAGTTCCGCTACCTCCACCCATACCGATTACTGCATCAAATTTCTTCTGCTTATAAAGCTCCTCCAATATTTCTGATGATCCCCGCCCCATGATTTCCATGGCATAGCCACGGTCATTTTTACTTCGAATATCTTCTAGATTTCCTCCGCCAGTTTCAGAGACTTTAGTTGCCTCCACATCTATTGGAAATAGCGTGGTCGAACCCATGGCACCTACATTAACCGTAACCACTTCTGCTCCTTGTGCCAATAGACAGTCTCGTAGAAAAGAGAAGATTTCCCCTTTCGTATCGAAGCAGCCGAGCATAAGGATTGTAGGTTTTTGGGTCATGGTTTGTGGTAGTATTTATATTGTCTTTTGCCATGGTTTGTGTCCTCACAAACCATAAATCGTGGTGGTCCGTGAGACACAGACCTTGGCTTTGCTAAACCTTTCGATTTCGAGACTCTCGTCTCTCAAGTGCTCAAGGTAACAAGCTATTGTAGTTTCCTCAGAGGCTGTCAGGTTGAGCGAAGTCGAAACCTTCCAACTTATATCAGTTCAATTCTAGAAATTTAAAGCTCCCTTTCTTCACTTCCAAAAGATCCGCTTCGTTTCCATCCTCCTTAAATTCCAATTCAATCAAAGCCGTTTTCCTGGGAGATACCTTCTCATCCGAATTATGAGTGTGTAGCACGTATCGAAATTTCCCTTTTGAATCGAAGAAAAAATCTCCATGCCCGGAACCGTTGATTCCTGCATCGCTTTTGTCAAAAATAGGATTTGTAGGACTTTTTCTCCAAGGTCCCATCGGACTTTCACTTACCGCATAGCCGACAGCGTAGTCTGGATTTCTGAAATCATTAGCGGAGTAAATAAAGTAATACAATCCCTCATGCTTAATAATCGCTGGACCTTCAGATACTGTCCAATCCACATTTTGAGTATTTTCCCAAGGTTCTTCCGCATGGAAGCAGTAGGTCAAGGTTTCTTCTTTAATACCTGAAAAATCATCCTTTAATTCCGCAACAAACAATCGATTTCCCTCAGTCAAACGTACGTGGTACATGTACTTTTTCCCGTCATCATCAATGAAAATGTAAGGATCAATCTGCTTCACAGGCGCTTCCAGATCTTTCTTTTCTGCTTGGGTAAATGGCCCTAACGGACTATCTGAAGTTGCGATTGCAATGTGTTCATTGGCAGTGTAAGCCATATAAAACTTCCCTTCGTACTCGAAAACCTGAGGTGCCCAAAAACCAATATCTCCATAGGATTCGCCTTTTTTGAGCGCATAGCCATCGCTTTTCTCAGATCGGTTCCATGATTTCAGGTTTTTGGAAACATACACTTCAAAACCCAAATTCTTGTCATTTCCACTGGTACCATAGAGATAATAGGTGCCATCATGATAGAAAATAGTTGGGTCTGCAAGAAGAATAGGGCTTTTCTCAGGAGATGAAAAAAGGCTCAGGCTAAACCAAAATGCTATAAAAAGGATATGGGTAACGTTCATAGTTTGATGGATTATTGGGTTTTTAAAAGCTGTTACACATCAGTCTTTGTCTCACAGACAGAAATTGGTTGAGTGGTCTGTGAGGACACAGACCACGGAGGTATAGTCAGGCTGAGCGAAGTCGAAGCCTCTTTTATTCAAAATGACTCTTATAAAAAGCTAGTCCTTCCCTAGCCAATGCATCGGGACTTTCAGCTAAAGGTCTCCAAATGCAAGTAGCTTTTGCCATTTCCTTTGATACAGCACCGAAGGTTTCAATCACAATCGCACCCTCGTAGCCTATTTCCTCCAAAGCATCTTTGATCTCATCCCAGGCAAGATTCCCTGTCCCTGGAGTTCCGCGGTCACTTTCATTCCCCTGCACATGGCAAAGCAAGTCCTTGCCAACTTTACGGATGGATGCAGCAATATTTTTCTCTTCAATATTATTGTGGAAGGTATCCAGCTGGATTTTCAACCAAGGAGAGTCCACAGCTTTTACAATCTCCAATGCCTGATCTACGGTATTGACCATATCACTTTCAAAGCGATTAAGAGGTTCCAACCCCAGCGTTATTCCAAATTCCTCCGCAGTTTGACAGGCTTTTTTCAAGTTATCCACACACCAATCGAATTCCTGCTTTTTCTGATCAGCAGAAATAGAGCGAAGCTTTCCCACCGCAGAATAAAGCGGACCGCCGAATAATGGGCTACCCATTTTCGCAGCGATCTTGATGGAATCTTCGATGTATTTCAAACCATTTGCACGAATGTCAGGATCCTCACTGGAAATATCCCGGTCTGCTCCGAATGCTCCGCTGATACTTACTTGCAATCCAAGTTCGTCCGTGAGTTTTTTCAGTGCATCCCAATCCACCAACTCTTTGTCTTCCACAGGGACCTCGATGATATCGAAGCCCATCTCCTTCACTTTATGCACAAGGTCAAAAGAATGGGTATCGAAAGGCGATACCCATAAAAATGTACTTACTCCAAATTGCATCTTAGTCGAAGGTTGGAACTTGAATTCTTTCCCCACCTTTCATAGCAGACTCGTGTGCGCAAATTCCCGCACAGGTATAATTTGCGGCAGTAGTCGCATCTACAGCAGAATCTCTTCCTTCTACTATGGCAGCGACGAATTCCTGCACCAAATGTGGATGTGATCCACCATGACCAGCTCCCTGAAGGAATGACACGTGATTAGGATCGTCGATTGTCTGTCTCTTGGTGAAGTGCTTGATTGGTTCGATCAGCAACTCATCTGTATCAGGCACATCAATTCTTCGGGCATTTTCGCCTCCATCAAAAATTACATGGCTTTCATCCTCCAGCTGCTCCCATTCAAAGGACATCTTGGTGCCATAGACATCGTATGACTCACGATATTGTCTAACCACATCAAAAAGAGAACGAGTCGCTTCTGCAATTACATCTGAGTTTTTAAGCGTGAAAGTTGCCGTTTCCATTGCGAATGGAGATCCATAGCGGCTTGCCAAATCTTCGCTCAAACGACCCGAACCGTGACAAACTACTGTCTCAGCTTTTGTATTGTTGATTCTCAAAAGCGGAGAAATCGCATGCGTTCCGTTCAACATCGGTGGGAAACCTTTCCAATATTCATCCCAGCCAGGCATGCTCATATCCTGAATATGCGAACCTCTTACCATTTGTATCTTGCCCAGCTGGCCTGTTTCTGCCAAGTTCAAGCCATATAAAAACTCACGGGTATATAGTGCAGTCTCCATCATCATATAGACTTTGCCAGACTTTTTCTTCGCATCCACGATAGCAGCACAATCTTCCTTAGTCATCGCCATTGGGATGGTACAAGCTGTGTGCTTATTGGCATTCAGAGATGCCAAAGTCATTCTTGCATGATCTGGAACTGGTGTCACAATATGAATCGCATCCACATCGTCACGCTTTGGCACATCTTCGAAATTGGTGAAGCAAAGGTTTCTGTCCAAATTAAACTTGGTCGCCAATTCATCAATTGTTTTTGGATTTCTAGTACAGATACCCACCGCCTTGATATTTGGATGTGCTTGATAGATTGGAATAAACTCCTTGCCGAAACCCAGTCCGACTATAACTACAGTGATTTGTTTTTGACTCATTAGTGTATGCTTTAGGTTTTTGATTAACTGTTGAAAAAGATAGGTTTAATAGATTCAGAGTAATTATGCTACTCGTTTAAGATTATTCCGGTCTGTGCAGACACAGACCGGGGGAAAATAGGTTTTTAACTTATTTCGCAGCCCATTTTACTGCATTTCGAATTAGTGTCTGATAGGCTTCCAGCTCATGTGAAGCTGCATCATGGCCTAAGGCAATGCCGACGATTTTCGCCTTTGGATTTTTTACAATGAAAATGGAAGGAAATGGATCTGTATCAGCATTGCTTGCATTTGCCAGGATTTCGATTCCAGGACCTGCTGCATCTACTTTGAAATAGTATAGCTCGTCATCCAGAGAGAAATGTGCTGGAAGGCCTTTGGTAACAGGATGCTTTTCAGTCAAATCCACATTGAAATTCCCATAGGCATTATGGCCTCTTGACCCGCCACTAACCATGGTTTTGTTGTATTCCGGCCAATCATTCCAATTGTACCAAAGCGCAGGATGTGCCAGAACTAAACCTTTTCCTGCATCTGCAAAAGCAAAAATTGCCTTGCGGGTAGCCTCGTCTGCTATAGGCTGATTATTTGCCAAAAAGAGCACATCGGTCTCACCTAAGTGTTGCAAAATGGAAGTTGGATCATCAGTATAAGTTACCTCTGCCAAGCCATCTCTTTCCAAAGTGGCGACGTCGGCACCTTTGTACCATTTGTCAAAATCGTGGGAGGATCCGCCACCTACCATCAATACTTTGATTGGCTTTTTAGCAGGGTTTTCCTTTGCCAGCAGGCTTGTTCCAATTCCAAAAACCAGCAATAGGCTAAGAAAAGGAATGATTGTTTTTTTAAGGTTCATATTTATGGGTTGTGTTTAGAATATTTATTAGGTCATTTATGAATTTCCACAATGTTGACAGAAGCATTAATTTCCTTCTTCACCAAGACCGAAGCACTTCTTCCGACATCAAACATTTATCATCCCTCCACGACCATGATACCATTCATCATTCTCCAATGCCCAGGAAATGTGCAGGCAAAGGGATAATTACCAGACTTAGTCGGAGCAGTGAAAGTCAAGGTATAGAGTTCTTGAGGTCCGATCATTTTTGTGGAAAAAAGCACTTCCGGAACTTCAGGTATATAAAATTTCTCTGATGCTTTTGGGTCACGAAGCATAGCATCTGCCGCTGCACCTACCTTATCCAAGGTTCCAGGTTTAGCGATAAGTAGATTATGCTGCATACCGTCCAGATTGTCAATTTCCAGTATGATTTTATCTCCGGCTTTCACTTTGAAAGTATCCTGATCGAACTTCATCATCTCCGGTACTATTTCCAGTAAAATAGTCGTCTCACGCAATTCTTCATTTCGCACGATTCGGATATTACTCTTTGGTTGGTCTATGTTTTCTATACTTGGTTTTGCTTCGCAAAGAGCAATCGCTTCAGACGATTTCACCTCATTTGGAGAAAACCAATTCCCTAGCAGCAGAATAGCTGCTAAGGGAAATAAGGTTGCTTTAATCATGGTATGCTTATTTTAACTCTAATACTACGTTTCTAAGGTAGCCTTCAAAACTGAACTCGTCTTTATAAGAACCTACATTTCTATCTCCTCCGAAATCACGGCCAGATCTTACACTAGGCGCAAGTTTGCCAGTAAAAGCTCCATTTGCCTTGGCAGTAGCGACAGACTTGCCATCTACCAGAATTTCCATTTTTCCATCCTTGGAAATAGTTGCTTCGGTTTCATAGCTTTCTGGCAAAGCAGCGTTCGTTACAGCTTCGAAAGATTTCCCGTTTTGCTTCACTACCCAGTGTAATTTGCCTTCTTCCAGATAGAAAGAATAGCCATTCTGCGCATCGCCGTGCGCCGTGATCACACCGAAAGGCTCATCATCTCTTCTTTTGGAAATCTGTGTGGAAATAGAAATCGCTTTGCCTTTTACATCCGGAGAATATTGTAGCGTGCTTCTTCTTCCCAAATCGTATTTCTCGTTTGCCACGGAAGTCATCAATCTATTGGTAAGATCTGTTTTGTCAGAACCAACAGCATCTGTAAAGAATTTACCCTGCTCAGCTGCTGCCGCGAAAATCGCCTTTTGCAACCAATCGTCTTTGGCATTTGCCTCATCCAAACTCGCCTGATAAAGCATTGCACCAGCTTCTGCACTTCCAGGAACTTCTGCCAGCTTCAAGATTGCATGCATCCTTACATTTAGATCTTTGTCCTGAGTTAGCCCAGCGGATTTGATCGCCTGAGTCGTTGCCTGGGTATTTGGCAAAACAGCGATTGCAGCTTTTCTCACTCCAGCAGCAGGATGTGTTAATGCAGTAGTGGCTACTTTGATCGCCTCAGCATTAGTTGATTCAAAAACACCTAGGCCATGAAGTGCCCACAGTGCATGAACTGCCGGGCTATTCAGCCCAATCTCATCCACAGATTTATCATTGACGATCTTGTACAAATCACCGAATACTTTTTGGTTTCCAGACTCCACAAGCAGTCGCTGAGCAGTCATTCTCCAGAACATATTGTCATTTTTCAATGCAGCAATCAGACCTTTTGAATCTTCCTTAGAAAGTTTCATAGACTTGTCACTGCTGCCGTCTTTATAAACTACACGGTAAATTCTGCCATGGTTGGTATCGCGAAGCTTACTCTGGAAGGCATTTCCCTGACCATGTGGCTGATCCTCGAAAGGCAACACCATTCTTGAAGGAGCCTGACGCTCCACAAATACGTTGTGTTGAATGATGAAATTATACCAATCGGCTATCCAAACAGCTCCATCAGGGCCAACTTCAGCCTGAACAGGTCCGAACCATTCGTCGGAGCTCGCTAGGAAATTCCATCCATCTTTTTCGCTGAACCCTGCTCCATTTGGCTCTATGATCGCATTATGGGTCAATCTGATCGTTGGCTCATTTACAAAAGCGATTCTGTTCCAATATTCCTTAGGGAAATCCCGAGCAGTATATAATCTAAATCCAGCAGCAGATGTGAATCCACCTACCACATCCACCTGTCTCAGGTTTGGTGTCATCGCATGCGCATCGTAGTGTCCATCGATTTTCTGGATCGGTTGGATTTCAAACTCTGGAGCTGCTTCTCCCTCACCAGCTTTAGTAAATACGCGTTGTAGATATTTTGCTGGGATTGAATAGTATCCAGCGTGGGTATTGTTTGCAGTGGACATGAAGACGTTGTTATCTTCAGAAAAGCCTAGTCCCCAAGTATTATTGCTGGATCCAGCTAGGTATTCAAAGTCTTTTCCATCAGGATCAAATCGGTAGATCCCCTGAGGAAAACTCATCTGCTCGCCATTGATAGTACCATTGAAACCTGAGTAGCCAGTCACTCCCCAGATCTTATTGTCAAATCCATACTGCAGATTGGAAGGCCCAGCATGCGTATCGTTTTTGCCCCAGCCAGTCATGATGACTTCTTTGACATCGGCCACATCATCACCATCAGTATCTTTCATAAAGACAAAGTCAGGCGCCATGGACACTACAATTCCGCCATTTGCAAATACCATACTGGTTGGGATATTCAGGCCATCTGCGAAAACGGTGAATTTATCAGCTTTGCCGTCACCATCGGTATCTTCACAGATTTTGATGCGGTCATTCGCCAATCCATCAGTTTCTTTAAAAGTATTCGGATAATCCACAGACTCTACGATCCACAATCTTCCTCTTTCGTCCCATGCCATAGCAATTGGGTTTTGGATATCTGGCTCAGAAGCAAAAAGCTCAATCGAAAAGTCAACAGGCTTTTGAATCAGTTTTTTAGATTCTTCAGGTGCCAAGGCATCCTGCATTTTCGGCACCTCATATCTTTTAGTGAAATCAGAAATCGTTTCATCGTAGATGGACACATCCGGAATATTCAAAGCAGCGACACTTGCTTTTACATCGTCTCCCATTGCATAGAAAATGCCGTTTTTCACCAAAGCTAAAAAGCCTGCATTCTTCCAAGTCTTTTCGTCATGTCCATAAGCAGTATAGAAAACACGCCCTTTACCCACATTTCTAACCCAAGTGTAAGGCTCCTTATGATCCCCATCTACTCGCTCAATGAGCACAGTCATGTCAGGATTGATATTCTGATGCACGTAAGTTTCATCCCAGGTTTCGAAAGGCTTCAATCCTTTCATTACCTCATTATTTGGCGCTACAATAGTTCCTGTAAAATCACCTTCACCATGAGAGGCAAACTGACCGCCAATAGTTTCTATGTACCAATCCGAGTTTTTGAAACAGCCAGTAGCTGAGTGAAGCGGAATCAATCCTTTACCACTTTCCACAAAACTCTTCATCGCTGCTTCCTGCTCTTTTGAGAGCACGTCATGGTTGGCATAAATCACCAAACCGTCGTACTTGGAGAGATTCTCTTTAGTTAGGTCTTCGAGTTTTTCAGTGTAAGTAATGTTAATCCCACTTTCAAAAAGTGCTGTGGCAAGCCAAGGCGCATATAATCTGGAATTGTGATGCTCACTGGCATGTCCAAGAAAAAGTACTTCGGCGCGTCGAGGTTCGGGCTTGCCTGTGATTTTGGAAGCTAGAGAGACTGAACTGTGACTGAGAAAAATAGTCACAATCAGCAGGAATAGAACGTTGATGTTTCTACATAATCGCATGATTAATTCGGTTTATCAGGGTTTATCAATATGTTGATCAGATAAAGTCAGCTCTTTGACTCCACTTAGTTTGTAAAACTAGGTATTGACACACTTTTGAATTAGTCCCAAAACTTCAAAAAATAGCAAATTCCCTTCTTTTTGAAAGTTAGCAGTTTTTATAAAAGACTGATTCCCAATTGATGGAGATTTCATCAGTCCCTAATCCCAATAGAGTTAGAATTTCCCGCATGGAAACGTCTTCAATTGTAGATAATTAATGCTTATAATACATCAGCTTTCTTCACAAAATCCTTTGGAAGCTCCCCGAAATGCTTTTGGAAGCACTTGGTGAAATAGGAAGGACTATTAAAGCCCACCATTTCACTGATCTCAGCAATACTATGAAGTCCGTCTCCCAGCAATTCTGCAGATCTTTTTAAACGGACTAGACGGATATATCCATTTGGAGTCAATTCGGAGATTCCTTTGATTTTGCGCAGCAAACTCGACTGGCTCATGTGCAGCTGATCAGCCAGCTCGGAAACACCAAAAAGCTCATTTTCTATATTTGCCAAAATTGCTTCATTGATTTTCTTCAAAAACTCTTCATCTGCCTTTGAATGGGCGATGGTATCAGAATTTACCAGTGGAAGGCTGGCAAAAGCTTTTTTGATCTGATCTCTATGCTGTAATAAGTTTTTGATCTGTAGGTAAAGAAATTCCAGGGAAAAAGGCTTCTCCAGATAAACGTCGGCGCCCATTTCCAAACCGGTAATTTTGGCGTTTATGTTGTTTTTTGCAGTGAGAAGTACCACTGGAATATGGCTGGTAGCCAAATCTGATTTGATATGTTCACAGAGTTTAAAGCCGTCCATTTCAGGCATCATCACATCAGAAATCACCAAATCAATGGGTTCTCTATTAAGAACATCCAATGCCAAAAGACCATTTGCTGCTTTGTGAATCACATATTTCCCTTTCAGCTTTTCCCCAAGAAACTGGAGTAGTTCTTTATTGTCTTCCACTAATAATATGGCTGGGAGACTTCCTTTTTTCTTTGTTTTTATACTCTTCTCAGCAAATGCATCTGCCTCTTCGGTTGATTTATTTTCAATCAAAGGATCATTCTCCTCTTCAAAATGTATGGCTTCTTTTTGCTTAATAGGCAATTCCAACACAAACCGATTCAGCTCCCTATCGTTGGCCATTATCAGTGATCCGTGATGCATTTCAGCTAGCGATTTGGCCAGAGGCAATCCCAATCCGGTTCCCTGTTTAGCTTTAGAAATGTTATTATCCGCAATTTGAAAGAATGGCTCAAAGATTTTCTCGGCCATTTCCTTTGGGATAAGGTCTCCGTCATTAGAAATCTCGATCTGGAAAAGGGCAGGATGGGTGGGATCGTAGATCATCCGGATATGAATCATGCTCTCGGCATTTTTCAGTGCATTGATCAGAAGATTACTCAGAATCTTGATGATAGCTTCCTTATCCACATCTGCAAAAAGTGTGGAGGTGGACTTTTCAAGAGTGAAATTTAATCCTGACTGGCTGGTGGTAACTTTAAATCTGAAATATAATTCATCCAGGATTCCTGAAATCTCTGTTTTAAGAAAACTCAATTTAAATCCACGCTGCTCAGTTTTGCGGAAGTCGAGCAGTTGATTGCTGAGGTCAATCAGTCGGTTTGTGTTTTTCTCGATGATTAATAGATCGTTTTTCACCTCAGGATCGGTATTGCGATTCTTACTCAGAATATCCTCCAAAGGTCCTTTTATCAAAGTAAGAGGAGTCCTAATTTCATGAGTGATATTGGTGAAAAACTCGATTTTAGCTTCGTAGAGTTCTTTTTCCTTTTCGGCTTCGAGCAAATTAATCTGAACTAGATGACGGTTGTTTACACGGTTTTTATAGATAGTTATGAGCCAGTATATCACCAAAATTGAAAGCAGGAGATAGAAAGCATAAGCCAGTGGTGTCTTGTAGAATGGAGGAAGAATCTCAATCTCTAGCTGAGTCTCCTGATAAGAATCTGAGCCTTGTATCTGAGGAGACCTCACTTGCAGCGTGTAATTGCCAGGAGGTAAATATGAATATGAAATAGCTTGGGACTCAGACATCTGCCGCCAGTCCTTTTCCAATCCTTTCAATCGATAAAGAAAATTCCAATTCTGTGAATTCGTGTAACCCAGCGATGCTACTTCAAAAGTCAGCGAGTTTTGATGGGACATCAATGAGATTTTATCCGTGTATAAAATGGACTTTTTGAGAATTCCATCTTCAGGATCTATAGGAATTTCTTCGTTGAACAGCTCAATACCAGTGAAGATAAGTTTGGAAGGGGTATTACTTGATTCGATTTTGTCAGGTTGAAAAGAAATAAATCCTCCCTGTGAACCAAAATACAAGGTGCCATCTTCCGCCTTATAGCCAGAGCGGTAGTTAAAAGGACTAGGAATCAACCCGCTTTTCTCATCATATAATTTTAGCGCTTCAGTTTTTGGATCAAACTGTACCAGACCTTTATTGGAAGTGATCCAAAGTGCTCCAAAATTATCTTCCAATATCTTGAAATAGGTATTTGCAGGGAATCCCTTTTCAATAGTATAAGACGTAAAGGTCTGATCTGCTTTATTGAATTTAGCAAATCCAGCACCAGCTGTGGCTATCCAAAGGGTATGCTCAGAATCCTCATATAAATCAATTACCGTTTGATGCGGGATACTTCCAGGTTTGGACGGATCAGGAGTATACTGTCTAATTTCTTCAGTAGTTGGATTAAAACTAAACAAACCATCATTATACGTCCCTGCCCAGATTAATCCGGATTTGTCCTCAAGCAGATCGTAAACAAAGTAACTTCTAAACTGCTCTATCTTTCTGAACTTATCCAGCTCTTTTTCATAAAGAAATAGCCCAGAGGGGGTCCCAACCCAAATCTTGCCTTTGCTATCGGCAAGAATTGCAAAAGGGTCATCATTCGTCAAGCCAGAACCTTGGGTATTGGAAGTGATTTTTTTGATTTTGCCTGTAGTGGTGTCTAAAATATTTACACCTGTATTGAATGTCCCAATCCAGAGTTTATCCCCCTGTTTTGCCAAGCCATGCACGTTTCTATAAGGCAACTCCCGATCCGAATCCCCAGTTGGCAATTGCTCAAACTTCCCAGTCTGAGGATCAAACAAGTTAAGCCCAGCATCTTCAGTTCCAATCCATATTCTACCGTCACCGTTTCCTACCATCTCCCTCACCCGCATTCCGCTAATGGTATTTGCATTTGTGATAGGATAGTATTTTTCGAATTTGACAGACTGGTTTGGTAGGAAATCTACTCCACCGAAATAGCTACCAACCCATATACCTCCTTCATTATCCTTCCAAAGCGAATAAATCGCATTGTTAGCAAGTGAATAGGGATCATCCGAATTTTCTTGAAGGTTTTGGAAGGTGTTGGTTACAAAATCATAAATGAAAAGCCCGGATTCAGTTCCTATTCCTAATTCATTTTGGCTGAATTGGAACATATCACGAACATAGATAGGGTTTCCTTTTGCATCTTCAGTTAGCAGGTCCGTCACCTTCCCACTACTCTTTTCAAGTTTTTTAACCCCGGAATTTTTTGTGCCGATCAGCATGAAATCTCCCCAGTTTTGCAATCCTAAAACCTGATCTTGGGAAAGCTTGCCTTCCTCATCCATATACATGGAAAAAGTATCACTGTCTTCGATGTACCGTCCCACTCCCTGACTGAGCAATCCTATCCAAACCACATTTTGGTCATCAACTTTGACAGCTGAAACGTTACCTGAAGGAATGCTCCCTTTTTTGGTTGGATCGTGAGAAATTAATTTCAACTCCTTTTTCTGAAAGTCAAACTTGAATAGCCCCTGATTATTACCTGCAATCCAGATATTACCAGCTTTGTCTTCAGTCAAGGAAGAAATAATGTTTAAAGGAAATTTTCCATCAGCTGTTTTGTAGGGAAAAGCTGTGAATTTGTCCAGCGATTTGTCGAAGAGATAA
This sequence comes from uncultured Algoriphagus sp., assembly GCF_963974835.1. GTDB lineage: Bacteria > Bacteroidota > Bacteroidia > Cytophagales > Cyclobacteriaceae > Algoriphagus. The sequence continues at coordinate 916,797 of NZ_CAXBET010000001.1, forward strand.
ATTCCTTCATCCGTCCCCAGCCAAAAAATTCCATCTTTATCTTCATGGATTACGTGCACGTAATCGCTTCCCAATTTGTCTTCCGGATTTCCTTTAGAATCTGAATTGTAAATTTTCCATCGCTGGCCATCAAATCGATTTAGTCCGTATTTGGTGCCAAACCACATAAATCCCTGACGATCCTGAAAAATAGAAAAAACAGAGTTGTGAGAGAGACCTGAATTAATATCGTAATTCCGGAAATAGTATCGCTTATCCTGCGCCAATCCTGGGCGGAAAATACAAAGTATAAGGATGAGGCTTAGAAAACCTGCCAGTAAACTTTTTGACAAGGCGATAGGGTTTTGGGTTGTAAATCTGAAATTATCAAAATCCCTTTAGCTAGCTCATTTTGATTTCAAATTTTGTAGTCGATGTCAGGTAATTGGAGGTTTATTTTCATTTGCTGACTGAAAAGTTACAATTACTCCGCAAACGATTGCGTTTTCCGAAATCGGTTGCGGAGCGTCTTTTCCAATCATGGATAAATTCAGAAGATTCTGCTGATTAATTTTATTTTCACTCATTTTACAAAACATATTAATTTATTAAACGATTTTATAGCTGTTTTATTCGTTAAAATTTCATTTTAACAAACTTTTTGATAAAATCTAGCAGTAAATCTTTCATTTTTTGAAGCTTTTTTAATATAGCCCCCCTGATGGAAAATTTACATTTATGCTTTCGGAAATAGAACTCATTCCCTATTGATTTAGCCCTATTCCGAACTCAATTATTTACACTAAACCCTAAAAATTTGCTATGCATAAAATAACTATTACAATCTAGCCAAATCCCTCGGCTGAGTGATTGTCCAAGTCCGGGCAACACCAAATTCAATCGAATTCCATTTTTAGATGAAGCCTTTTCAAAGGCAAATGGAAAACTATTGCCCAAAAAGAACACCTATTTATTCAAATAATTTCTAACCCAAAATGATTATTTATGAAAAGAATTCTTCTCATGAAGTCTAGTCTGATGCTCCTTTTAGGAATGCTGGCGGTAATCCCGCTCTTGGCGCAGACAGGCACGACAATCCAAGGAACTGTACTGGAGGAATCCACCGGTGAACCTTTGCCAGGTGTCAGTATCCTTGAAAAAGGAACTACTAACGGTACCGTCACTGATCTTGACGGAAAATTTGCAATTACACTTAAGAGTGATAATTCCACCTTGAGATTATCTTTTATCGGATTTAAAACGCAAGAGGTAATCATAGGTACTCAAACAGATCTCAATCTCACGTTAGAAAGTGATTTGGGAAGTTTGGATGAAGTGATAGTAGTTGGCTACGGCGAACAGCAAAAGGAGACAATCACGGGCGCAATTGCCAACGTTACTAGCCGTGATATAGATAAAGCTCCGTCAGCAACAGTTTCAGGAGCACTTGCCGGTAAAATGGCAGGTCTAGCTTTCCGTCAGCCAGACGGCCGTCCTGGAGCGGGAGCTTGGCTCCAGATTCGAAATATGGGTACTCCACTATTTGTAATTGACGGAATCCAGAAGGACGAAGGGCAGTTCAACAACCTTGCACCTGGAGATATTGAGAGTATCACAATTCTGAAAGATGCTTCCGCAGCCGTTTATGGCTCACGGGCTGCAAATGGTGTAGTTGTGGTGAAAACAAAACAAGGCAAGCGTGGCGAAACACCAACCATTAATATCAATGGATATTATGGATTGCAAAATTGGTCAAGATTTCCGGATGGGGTAGATGCCTATGAGTGGATGCTAGGCAAAGCAGATGCGGACATCAACCAATTTGGGAGTACCAATATTACTGCGGAGGAACTTGCAAAATGGGACCAAGGCACCGAGTATGGTTACAAATCATTCAACTGGAGAGATTTTATAATTCAGGGAAACGCGCCGCAAAGCAATTTCAACGCTTCTGTATCAGGGGGATCTGAAAAAACAAACTATTACCTCTCAGTAACAAGATTTGATCAAAAGTCTGTCTTCTCAGACGAATTTGAGTTCAACAGAACTAACATTCAGTCAAATATCACGACTAATATCACTGATAAGTTGACGGTAGGAATGCAGATCAATGGACGGATTGAAAACCGGGAAAACCCAGGTGTCCCAGGTGGAGATGATTACTGGCAGCCAAGATTCGCTCTTTTTAGAAACAGACCTACTGAGCGTCCTTATGCCAATGATAATCCTGATTATCCTGCAAACATCAACAACATCGAGACCAACTGGGCACTGTTGAACTATGATCGTACAGGCTTTTACGAAAATAAGTGGCAGGTATTACAGACCAACTTTACTGCTGAATACGAAATAGTAGAAGGGTTGAAAGCCAAAGGATTGTATTCCTATTACCTGGCTGACAATATGTTCAACACCTTTGAATATACCTACGATGTATTTGGGTATAATCCAGAAACAGATGAATACTTCCGCTCAGGAGGAAATGACAATCCGTATCGTGACCGTGGACAAACTAAGATTATGGAGAATGTGTGGCAATTGTCTTTGACCTATAACAAGACCTTTGGTGAGAAGCATAATTTCGCTGCTTTTGCACTTAACGAGCGTATCGAGCGAACCAGACTGTACAACTTCCTTCACTCGGTGCCAACCAATAATTTCTTGGATATCATCAAGTTTGCTGATACGGATACTTACAATGACGAGCGTCAGGTAGAAGCGAGAATTGGGTATGTGGGAAGAGTGAATTATGACTACGCCGGCAAATACCTATTGGAGTTAGCAGGACGTGCAGATGCTTCTTGGAAATTCTCTCCTGAGAATCGTTGGGGCTTTTTCCCTTCTGTGTCCGCAGGTTGGAGAATCTCAGAAGAGGGATTTATGGATAATTTCTCAGCAAACATGAATATGGATGAATTGAAAATCAGAGCATCCTATGGCCAGCTTGGAGATGATAATATTGGTATTGGTCCGTTTGATTACCTGTCAGGTTACAGATATGGAGCTTCTACAGTGATCGTAGATGGAGAAAACATTCAGGGATCGGCAAATACTGGACAGCCAATAGATAACCTTTCCTGGTACGTGGCCACTATCACAGATATAGGATTGGATTTCTCTTTTGGTAGTGGAAAAATCACCGGTGCGGTAGATTATTTCAATAGACAAAGAACCGGCCTGAGAGGAGTTAGAAATGATATATTCCTTCCACTGGAACTTGGATATGGACTGACAGATGAGAATCTAAACAAAGATTCAAATTCAGGAGCTGAGTTGGCGGTTAATTGGAATGGCAAAGCTGGAGATTTTGTATTCAGAATTGGTGGTAACATTTCCTATGCCCGCAGTAAATTCGTTCAGTCTTACAATCCTACATTCAGTTCATCTTGGGATCAATACAGAAACTCAAGGGAAGACCGTTACAATGGAATTTTCTGGGGCTATGAAGTCACTGGACAGTTTGAGTCCTTCGAAGCAATCAACGACTATCCAGTTAACATTGATGGACAGGGAAACAAAACATTACTACCAGGTGATCTGATCTACAAAGATGTGAACAACGATGGCAAAATCGATGGATATGACGAACGGCCAATCGGTTATCAGTCAGGTGCTTTGCCAAGCTTGAATTTCGGTCTAAATTTTAACTTCCAGTACAAAGGTTTTGATTTGACAGCTGACTTCTCAGGAGGAGGAATGTACTCCTACAATCAAAACTGGGAAATGAGATGGCCATATCAAAATGGGGGTAACTTATTGGCTTCCATGTATGACGACAGATATCACAGAGAAGATATCCTCGATATCAACAGTCCTTGGGTGGCCGGAGAAAATCCTCCACTTAGATTCAATACCGGCGGTCATAGCAACTACAATAAAAACTCTACTTGGTGGCTTACCAACGTGAAATACTTAAGAATGAGAACACTGGAGCTTGGTTACACACTTCCTGAGAAATTACTTAACAGGTGGAATATGGATAGAGCCAGAATTTTCGTCAGCAGCTACAACTTGTTTGCATTGGATAATGTGCATCAGTTCGGTATTGATCCTGAAGTAGCAGATGAAAATGGCTTGCAGTATCCACAGAACAAGGTGGTGAATGTAGGTTTCAACGTGTCATTCTAATAAACCCGAAAGAACGAACAATGAAAAATTTGAGATATATATACCTAGTCATTTTCCTGGCTTTTGCAGGATGTAACAATGACGAGTTTTTGGATAGAGAGCCGACTGATATCCTCGGCGAAGATCAGGTCTGGGCTAATGAGGATTTAGTATTTTCAGTTTTAGCTGACTTGTACAATCGACTTCCTGACTATCAGGGATTAGAAAACTGGTGGGAATACGCCAATTTCGATGAGACTTTTGCCAGTAATGCAGGAGATTATTGGAGACATCAAAATCAAGAATATGGCTATGATAACTGGGGAATGTGGGATTACGGATATATCCGTGATTTGAATCTATTCATTCAGAAATGTGAGGCTGCGACTGAGATTTCTCCAGAATCAAAATCACAATTTCTAGCCGAAGCCAAGTTCATCAGAGCTATGGTTTACTTCGAGCATGTAAAGAGAATGGGCGGCGTGCCGTTGATTTTGGAACCACTGGAATATGATTATAGTGGCGATCCTTCCTATTTGCAATATGCTAGAGCAAAAGAGCATGAGGTGTATGATTTTGTGATTGCTGAAATGGATGCTGTGAAGGATGATCTTCCAAATGGAAACACTCGCTCCAGAGCTACGAAAGGTGCAGCACTTGCCCTGATTTCCAGAGCAGCCCTTTATGCAGGATCCATAGCAAATTATGGACAGATAACTCCAGAAGTATCACTTCCTGGCGGAGAAGTGGGAATTCCTTCCGGAATGGCTGATGGATATTACACTACCGCTTTGAGAGCTTCTGAAGAAGTAATGGGATTGGGAACCTATGAATTGTATGATCAGGATCCTGATAGATCTGAGAACTACACCAACATTTTCCTAAACAAAAATGCTAACCCTGAGATTATCATGGCCAAGGACTTCCTTGTACAGGGAAGAACTCACGGATTCACTATTGAGAATATTCCGCGCTCTCTAAGAGAAGAAAATACCTCGGGAGGTAAAATGAACCCATCGCTTAACTTGGTACAATCCTATGAATTGCTTGACAATACATTTGCTGAATTGCCAACAAAGGATGCTTCTGGAAATCCTATTTATTACGATGATCCTATGGATATTTTCGAAGGAAGAGATCCAAGATTGTTGGGAACGGTAATCGTACCAGGATCATCTTTCCGAGGAAAGGAAGTGGATATCTGGGCTGGATATAAATTAGCTGATGGTTCCGTGATCACATCAGGTCAATTAGGCGGACAAGCACAACTTCCTGGAAGCTCTGCTTCTGTACAGGTAGTAGGATTTGACGGTCCTATAGACCAACTTGAATGGTCTGCTCAGAATGGTTTTTATCTGAGAAAATATGTGGATACTTCTGTGGGTTCTGGTCAAAGAGGTACAGGATCAGCTGTTTGGCTGGTGAGATTCAGATATGCTGAAGTATTGTTGAATGCTGCGGAAGCTGCCTTTGAATTAGGGCAACTTGAAAAAGCTGCCGATTATATGAATCAGGTGAGAAGAAGAGCTGGTTTTCCAATTGATTTGACTCCAGGTGAAATTGATTTTGATAGAATCGTTCATGAGCGAAAAGTGGAATTGGCTTTTGAAAACCATGTTCTTTGGGATAAAAAAAGATGGAGACTGGCTCACCGGGTTTGGAATGGTGTAACCACAGATCTGACGAATAATCCTGGAAATGCTTTGGCAATCAGCACTCGGGTTTTTGGGTTAAAACCTTACAAATACTACGAGCCTGGTTCTCCGAACAACGGTAAATGGCTTTTTGAAGAGTTTGTTCCTGCTCCGGTATTTAATGCCCACCGATTCAGATTAGGAAATTACTACTCTTGGATTGGAGATGATGTGCGGAACAACAATCCGAAAATTGTCAGAAATCCTAATCAATAAGTATTCCCCTAAACTCAAAAGACATGAAATTAAATTTCAAAAATATACTGGGAATGATGGGAATAGCGGCTTCCCTCGTATCCTGTAAATATGATAATTACGATGAGCCTAGCTTCCAATTGGATGGAAGAATTACTTATCAAGGAGAGCCGATCGGTGTGAGTTATAATGACGTATATATCGAGCTTTGGGAGTCAGGCTGGCAGCGACTTGGTAATATCGGTGTGGCTGTGGATCAGGATGGATCCTATTCCTCTCTTCTTTTCAAAGGAGATTATAAGATGATCATCCCAAATAATCAGGGACCTTTTCGGAAAATCACCAATGACCAATCCGGTAACGACACAATTCCAGTAAACTTGACAGGAAGTCTTACGATGGACATAGAGGTGATGCCTTATTATATGATCCGAAACGCGAATATCGTGGCTGGAGGGAATAATGTGACTGCGACTTTCGACCTGGATCAGATCATCACAGGAGTCGATGCTAAAAACGTACAGGAGGTTTCCCTGTATGTAAGTAAGACAGCATTTGTGGATAATAGAACCAGTATAGCTACTGCCAATAGGGGTGGAGGTGATCTGGAGAGCTTATCATCGATAGCGCTGGAAGTGACGGTTCCTGAAAGAGTTCCTACACAAGACTATGCTTACGCACGTGTAGGAGTCAAAATAGATGGAGTTGAAGATAGAATCTTCTCAGAAATAGTTAAAGTAAATCTATAAGCCTCTTATGGATAAGCCGGGGAGTCCAGCCAGTGAGATGGGTTCTGGACGAGCCGGCTTTTTTAGTTATGTTTGGAAAAAACTATCACATGAATCTACTCGTCTATCTTACCCTCATATTCTGGTCTTGCGCTGTTCCCGCGGATAAGCAAAAAACAACTTCTGCAGATCCAATAGTAAGTGATACTCTAGTTTATACCAATCCTGTTTTCGAGCCCGTATTAGCAGATCCTTCAGTCGTTCAAGTGGGTGATGAATTTTTTGCCTATGGCACAGAAGACAACTGGGGAGAAGAAGGTGGCTATCATTTAGTGCCTGTGATCAAATCCAAGGATCTGGTAAACTGGGAAGTGGTAGGAAACTCCATGGCCAAAAAACCAGACTGGAAAGAGCGTGGCGGTATTTGGGCACCTGATGTGACTAAAGTTGGGGATCAGTTTTACATGTATTATTCATTTTCCACCTGGGGAGACCCAAATCCGGGGGTAGGATTGGCCATTGCCAAAAATCCACAAGGTCCTTTTGTAGATCAGGGAAAGGTTTTTGACTCCGAAGAAATTGGTGTCGCCAATTCAATTGATCCATTTTATATAGAAAAAGACGGGAAGAAATATTTGATCTGGGGAAGTTTCCACGGATTATTTCTTACAGAATTGACTGCCGATGGCCTAAAGCCTCAAGGGCAAAAAATCCAAGTTGCCGGTAACCATCTGGAAGCAGCTTATGTCTTCCAAAAAAACGAATATTATTACCTCTTTGGATCAGCAGGAACTTGCTGTGAAGGAGCTAATAGCACGTACAAAGTTTTGGTAGGGCGATCTGAAAATCTGGAAGGACCTTATTTAGATCAGGATGGTAAAAGCATGTTGGAAACTGACTCTGGAACTTTAGTCGTTGGTACAAATACTAGCGGAAATGGCTATGCCGGTCCAGGGCATAACGCCGAAATTGTTACTGATGACGAAGGTCAGGATTGGCTCCTGTATCATGGAATGGCTAAGCAAAAACCTAAACTGAATAACGGCACGAATCGGCGTGTTTTGCTATTAGATAGGCTAATTTGGGTAGACGGCTGGCCTAGTGTGTCGGGAAAAGAACCTAGCATTTCTTCACAAGAATCACCTGTTTTTCACTAAATCTGTTTTCATGAATTCTTCAGATAAAATATTTTTAAGCTTTTTACTTCTTTTATCCAGCCACATTACCTTCTCTCAGACGAAAGTTAATCTGAAAGATTTTTCATCTGAAAATGGCGCTTCCGTCACCGAGCAGTATGGGAATGTTATTATTTCCTGGCCAACTGATCTTGAGGAAAAAGGGACTTTGCAAATTGATATGCGTAAAGAAAATCCTCTTATAAGCAGTATCGAACTGGAGAACGCTAAGGGAGTTTATCCAATCGCTCAAAATGTCGATCCTCTGTTTCTGCTCACAGTCGGGCAGCGGGATCTAAGTAAGGAAAGCGGTTGGAATATCTTTTTTGACCGAACGGCATACAATCCATACGAGGCTTTTAAGGTCAATTTGGAAAAGGAAACTATCACTGTCAAAAGTCAGGGAAAGCGAACGATCATTCAGATAAATTCCCTGAAAGCCGGAAATTTCGAAGGAGCTCTAGAAATTACCCTATATCATGGCAGTTCATTGATGAATATGGCAGCCGTGATGAGCACGGATGAGGATGCCAAGGCAATCATCTACGATGCGGGTTTAGTAAGCGATTCCAATGTTTGGGATGAGATTTTTTGGTCTGATACAGATGGGTATTTGCAATCCTCTATGGCTACTCAAACTGATTCTCCTGCAGAGAATCTGGCAGTCAAATACAGAACAATAATAGGAGAAGGAAAAGCTGGAAGTCTGGCCATTTTTCCTCCCCCACACCAGTATTTTTATCCACTTGACAATGCCTATAATCTAAAATATGTATGGCATGGAGAAGCTAATCGGGAGATGGTGGATGGATATGGGATAGGCATACGACAAGACCTTATGGGAGACAATCGTCACGTTCCTTGGTTCAATGCTCCTCCTAATACCCTTCAGCGGCTGAATTTCTTTGTTCTTCTTTCTGATTCCAAGGACGGGCAAATTCTCCAAGATGTGAAAGCTTACACTCATGATGACCAATACAAGCCGCTAAGTGGCTATCGTACCATGGCAAGTCATTTTCACACTGAGCATATGGACGATATTCTGACCAATAAACCTTTGCCGGATGTGCCTGGTCATGTCAAAGCGCTGCGAAGTATGGGTGTAAATATTATGCATTTAGGTGAGTATCATTTGGCAGGAAATCCAGGGGATACAGGTCCGAGAAGATTGCCGGAATTGGACCTTATGTTCAAAGAAAGTGCACGTCTGTCAAAGGGAGATTTTTTGATGATTCCAGGCGAAGAGCCAAATGTTCACTTTGGTGGACATTGGATGAATATGTTTCCGAAACCTGTATACTGGATCATGTCCCGGAAAGAAGGACAGCCTTTTGTAGAAGAAACCGAGAAGTATGGCAAAGTATACCGCGTGGGTAATAAGGAAGAGATGTTACAGCTTTTGGAAGCTGAAAAAGGTCTCGCCTGGATAGCCCATGCTCGAACCAAAGGATCAACTGGATTTCCTGATAAGTACAAAGAGGAGGCCTTTTTCAAGTCTGATCGCTTTAATGGTGCGGCTTGGAAAGTAATCCCTGCAGATTTGTCTATTCCAAATATGGGAAGAAGAGTGTTGGGTTTGATGGACGATATGGCAAATTGGGGAGAAAGAAAATACGTAATCGCTGAAGCTGATCTTTTCAAATTGGAACCTGACTATGAAATCTACGGACCAATGAATATCAACTACCTACAGATGGACAAGCTTCCAAAATTTGAAGATGGTTGGCAGTCTGTGCTGGATGCGATGCAGACTGGCAAGTTTTTCTCCGGCACGGGAGAGATTCTTTTACCTTCTTTCTCAGTAAATGGAAAAGGAAGTGGAGAGACACTGAAGATGGAAAGTGGAGGAAAGGCAGAGGTGAAAGTTACTGTGGATTGGACTTTCCCACTTAATTATATTGAGATCATTTCCGGAGACGGGGAAAGTGTCTCTCGGGAGAAAATTGATCTCAGTAATACAGAATCTTTTAAAACACAGAATTTTCAATTCCCTATTAACATAAAAGGTAAAAAATGGGTCAGATTAGAAGTTTGGGATGTGGCAGCTAACGGGGCATTTACCCAGCCGGTTTGGATAGAGTGAAATTTCGGCATTTAGTAATGCCGATAATGTTTTCATTCTAGTCCTGCTGTCTTAACTTTAGCAGTTATACTCAATAAATTCTTTAACAATAACCCAAACCTATTATGAAAAAGACATACACCAGAAATACTACTAAAATCAAACCTAGTTTGAAACAAGGTGTTGCAATTTCGGGGACTTTCATCGTTCCAAAACCTCCAAAGAATGTTAAAAAACCGCTTTAAAGTAACACTGGCACTAGTTGTTAGTGCCGGACTGGTTTCTTGTAACACTGGAAATAATTCCACTAATTCAGTCACTCTTGTTGACAGAATTCCTACAGAAAATACAAATCAATTTTACATCAGCAACCGGGCGCCGCTTGCGCCCAGTGCGCTGATCAAGCTCCCCGTCGGAGCTGTAAAGCCGGAGGGTTTTTTAAAAGAATATCTGGTTCGCCAGAAAAATGGTCTCACGGGAAACCTCGGAGAGATATCTGCATGGCTTCAGAAAGAGAATAATGCGTGGCTTTCTAAAGACGGCACTGGTGAATGGGGCTGGGAAGAAGTGCCTTATTGGCTAAAAGGCTACGCCAATATCGGCTACATCATGGATGATCAGGAAATGATCGATGAATCCATGATTTGGCTGGAATCTGTGCTTACCAGTCAGCGGGAAAACGGTGATTTTGGACCCAAACTCATGGATGGAGATCATCCGGATTTTTGGGCAAAGATGATTATGCTTTACTGTTTGCAGTCGTATTACGAGCATTCTCAGGATGAGCGGGTGATCACGCTTATGACTAATTATTTCAAATATGAACTGACAGTGTCTGATGAAGAATTCCTCGAAGGATACTGGCAAAGACTGCGTGGTGGAGACAATCTTCACAGCGTAATTTGGCTTTACAACCGAACTGGAGATGAGTTTTTGCTTGAACTAGCAGAAAAAATCCATCAAAACACTTCCAATTGGGAAGGTAGAGACCTGCCAATAGAACAGGTAAAAAATTATTATGAAGTACGTGATGGAGGCGAAGTTCCTGATTGGTATCGCGATCAAGTCGATTGGCACAATGTAAACCATGCGCAAGCTTTTCGCGAACCAGCTCAGTATTATCTGCTGACCAAAAACGAAAAAGACCTTCAGGCCACTTATGAAAACTTTAACATCATCCGCGAGCACTTCGGTCAGGTGCCTGGAGGAATGTTTGGTTCGGATGAAAATGCCAGACCGGGCTATGCTGATCCTCGCCAAGGCGTTGAAACTTGTGGGATGGTGGAGCAGATGAATTCCGATGAACATTTACTGAGAATCACGGGAGATCCCTTCTGGGCAGATCATGCAGAAGAAGTTGCATTTAATACATATCCAGCGGCTGTGATGCCTGATTTCAAGGCTTTACATTACATTACCTCGCCTAATATGGCTTTGCTGGATGCGGAAAATCATTCGCCAGGAATTGCTAACTCTGGCCCATTTTTGATGATGAATCCTTTCAGTTCCCGTTGCTGCCAGCATAATCATGCGCAAGGCTGGCCCTATTTTATAGAAAATCTCTGGATGGCAACTCCTGATAATGGCGTCGTAGCGGCAATGTATGGTGCAAGCAAAGTGGAAGTAAAAGTTGGTGATGGAACAGTTGTAAACATCGAAGAAACAACGCACTATCCATTTGAAGAAGTAATCAAATTTGCCTTGAGCACAGAAAAAGCGGTAGACTTCCCTCTTTATTTACGTATTCCTGCATGGGCAAAAGGAGCCTCTATCACTGTGAATGGTGAAGTAGTCAAAGAGAATATTTCCGGAATCGGCTATGCTAAGATCAGCCGAACTTGGACAAACGGAGATCAAATTTCACTGACACTTCCAATGGAAATCCAAACCAAAACCTGGGAGAAAAACAGCAATAGTCTGAGCGTAAGCAGAGGTCCTTTGACTTATTCTTTGAAAATCAGGGAAAAGTATTTCAAAAAGGACAGTGACGAGACTGCACAATGGGATTCCAAATGGCAGAAAGGTGCAGATACCAAAAAGTGGCCTTCTTGGGAAATTCATCCGGTAACAGATTGGAACTACAGTTTGGTAGTGGACGAAAATGATCCTGCATCCTCTTTCGAAGTTATGGAAGGACATTGGCCAAAGTCTGATTTTCCATTTTCCCTGGAAGAAGTTCCTATTAAAATAGTAGCAAAAGCCCGCCAGATTACCGAGTGGCAACTGGATCAATACGGATTGGTGGGAGAATTAAAAGACCTTCCGAAAACCTCAGATCAGCCGGTGGTAGACGTGACGCTGGTGCCAATGGGCGCTGCGAGATTAAGGATTACTGCATTTCCCCAATTAGAAAATAACCCAAAAATTAATGAATAGGCTTTTTAATTATCATAGAATTCTTGCTACACTTTGCCTAATAATTGGTGTTTCTAGCTCAGCACTAGCACAAAGCCTGACTTTTGCTAATCCAGTTTTGGAGGGAGACCGTCCAGATCCTACGGTAGTGAAGATTGGCAAATCATATTATGCTTCTGCCACCTCCAATGAATGGGCACCGCTTTTTCCAATTTTCAAGTCCGATGATTTGGTGAATTGGGAGCTGGTAAACTATGTTTTTCCAGATGGAGCTCCAGATTGGGCAAAGAATAACTTTTGGGCTCCCGAGCTTTCGTATGATGCGGAGCAAAATAAAATCTACGCTTACTATACCGCTAGGGATAAAGAAAGCAATAGGCTTTCCGTCGCAGTAGCTAGCGCTGATTCTCCCGAAGGAAGTTTTAAAGATCATGGCCCACTTGTCGCTCAGGAATATGGATCGATCGATGCTTTTGAAACCCGTGATGAAAATGGCAAACTCTATGTCCTTTGGAAGGAAGATGGAAATAGTAAGGGGCAAAAAACTCCGATATGGGCTCAGGAAGTGAACGAGGAGCGCACCAAACTGATCGGTGAGAAGCATGAGCTTTTCCACAATGATCAGGATTGGGAAGGTGGTTTAGTAGAAGGCATTGCCATTTTCAGAAAGAACGGCTATTTCTATGCGACTTATTCTGCCCGTGGCTGCTGCGAGATTACCTGCGATTACGTCACTGGGGTAGCAAGAAGCAAAACTTTATTGGGACCATGGGAAAAGTATGACATGAATCCAGTCATCAAGGATAATGAGAATTGGAAATGCCCAGGACATGGAACTGTAGTGGAAAAAGATGGAGAGCTTTGGTTATTAAACCATGCTTATAATCAGGAAGGATCTGTGTATGTAGGTCGGCAAGGTGTATTGCAAAAAGTAGAATGGACTGCTGATGAATGGCCAGTTTTTGCAAATGACGAAAAATACGAGCGAAGCAAAGCCTCCTTGGAATTCACTGATAATTTCAAAAAACGACTGGATCCAATTTGGCAATGGCGTGTTACGCAGGATATTCAGTATGAAACTGGTAAAAAAGGACTGAGACTTCAGGCTTCTGAGGAAAATGAAACCTTGGGAACGCTATTGGTTCAAGGCACAAAATCTCTGGATTATCAATACGAAGCGACAGTAATTCCTGACGGTAAAGCCGCAGCTGGATTGGCGGTAATTGGTGGGGCTAATAATGGCTTCGGTGCTCCTCCAGCCGGCATGGGGATTTCTGTTAAGGGAAACCAGCTGATCCTTTGGGAAACGATCAACCAAAAAACCACAGAAATTGCTGCTGTCACAATCCCAGTTAATGAGCAAGTAAAGTTGATTTTGAATATGGAGGATGGTTATAAAATGACTACCTCAGCGATCGTTGACGGAGAAACAATTCAAGTAGGCGAGACACAAGACGTGAAGCATCTAGTGCCTTGGGGAATGGGCTTCCGACTTGGATTAGTGGCCAAAGGACCAACAGATTCTTTTGCCCATTTCAAGGAAGTGAAAATTTATTGAAAATGTTGTAAAAAGAATCATGTACAAAGTACCATTAAGTAAACGAATTGATTTTACCCCATAATTAGAAACCGATAAACCTTATGCATATGAAGAACACTCTTATAATTGGCGCATGCCTGCTTTTTGCGCAGCAGCTAGCGACAGCACAAACATCCACCTACAAGCCTGTGGAAGGGAAGATCATGACTGAATGGGCTACTCAGGTGACTCCTGAAAACGTACATCAGGAATATCCAAGACCGCAGATGACCCGAGAAAACTGGGTAAACCTGAACGGGCTTTGGGACTATGCGATCAAACCAAAAGGACAAGCTGTCCCAACAAGTTTTGACGGGGAAATCCTTGTTCCCTTTGCTGTAGAATCAGCGCTTTCTGGAGTCGGAAAAACTGTAGGTAAGGACAATGAACTTTGGTACAACACGACTTTTAACACTCCTAAGAAATCTAGCAAAGACAAGGTTTTATTGCACTTCGGCGCATCGGATTGGGAGACAGAAGTTTTCGTAAATGGTCAAAGTGTAGGAATGCATAAAGGTGGATATGATCCGTTTGATTTCGATATCACTGAGCATCTGAAATCAGGAAAAACCCAAAATCTGCAAGTTCGAGTTTGGGACCCTAATGATGACGGACCTCAGCCACGAGGCAAACAGATCAACAATCCGAACGGAATTTGGTACACTCCAGTGACAGGAATCTGGCAGACTGTATGGCTGGAAACTGTCCCAGCAGCATATATTTCCGGACTGAGAAATGCATCAGATATTCAAAGCAAGCAGATATTGGTGACACCGGAAATTGCTGGAGAATCCTCAGGACAACAGGTTAAAGTGTCTGCTTGGAAAGATGGAACAATGCTCACTGAGCAAACAATATCTCCTAGCGAAACCGCTAAGTTAACAATCAAAGATGCTGAACTTTGGGCTCCAGGGAATCCAGTACTTTACGATCTGAAAGTAGAATTAGTAGATGGCAAAAAGGTCCTTGATGCTGTTGGAAGCTATGCGGCTTTGAGAGAAATCAGCATGGCTCCCGATGAAAACGGAATTCAGCGAATGATGCTGAATGGTGAGTTTTTATTCCAATATGGCCCACTCGACCAAGGCTGGTTTCCTGACGGATTATACACAGCTCCAAGTCATGAAGCTATGGTTTTTGACATTCAAAAGACTCAGGATATGGGTTTCAACATGATCAGAAAGCACGTGAAAGTGGAGCCTGCAACTTGGTATCATGCCTGTGACAAAATGGGAATGTTAGTGTGGCAAGACATGCCTAGCGGAGACATGGGTAACGGTTGGGAGATGAAGCTTGCCGTACTGGGAAGTGGAACAGATCGTGATAGAACACCTGAGTCAGAGGCTATTTACAAGGAGGAGTGGAAAGAGATCATGGATGATTTCTATAATTTCCCTTCTATCGTAGTTTGGGTACCTTTCAACGAAGCTTGGGGTCAGTTCAAAACCAAGGAAATCGCAGCTTGGACGAAAGATCATGATCCTTCACGATTAGTGAACAGTGCAAGTGGTGGAAACTTCGAAATGGAAGGAACCAAGATTGCGGGTGACATCATCGATTTGCATAACTATCCAGATGCTAAAATGCCTGATCCAAAAATTTATGGTAAGGACAATATCATAGTTTTGGGTGAATTCGGAGGTTTGGGCCTTCCTGTAGATGGACACGTTTGGCAGCAAAAAGACAACTGGGGTTACCAGAGTTTCAAAAACCAGGAAGAGCTGTACAATCGCTATGCTGGTCTGATGACACGCTTAGGAGAATTAGTGGAAGCGGGACTTTCTGCGGCAGTTTACACTCAGACCACCGATGTGGAAGTGGAGACCAATGGACTGATGACTTACGATAGAAAAATCATCAAATTCGATGTGTCAAAGATGAAAAGCATACATTCACCTTTATATAAAAAGTAAGCCCAATGAAGAATCATTTCAATAAAACTCTTGGTGCTGCGGCACTGGGTATTTTACTTTACAGCTGCGATAGCAAACCAAAAGAAGAAATTAAAGTTGAGGACACTGTGGAAGAGCAGGTTTTCGGCACAACTTTTCAAGATAAAAAAGTGGAAACATACGAAATCAAGAATGCCAATGGCATGAAAATGAAAGTCACCAATTTCGGTGCACGGGTTACCAATCTTTGGGTTCCTGACAAGGATGGAAACTTGGTGGATGTGGTACTTGGGTTTGAAACCCTTGACGAATACACTTCAAGTGGTGAGAAATACTTTGGAGCAGCGATAGGCCGCTATGGCAATCGGATTGCAAAAGGGAAATTCACATTGAATGGAGAGGAATATACACTTCCTCAGAATAACAATGGACAGACGCTTCACGGTGGTCCAGGCGGAATGGACTATGTGATTTGGGATGTGGAGAAATCAGGGGATAATGGTTTAATCTTCAGCTATACTTCGCCAGATGGAGAAGAAGGTTTTCCGGGTGAGCTAAAAGTGAAAATGATCTACACGCTTACAGATGAAAATGAATTCAAAGTCACTTATGAAGCGGAAACTGATAAAGCCACTCCTGTGAATTTGACTCATCACTCATTTTTTAACCTAAATGGTGCTGGAAACGGCAATGTGCTAGACCATACGCTAAAGTTAAACGCGAGCAAATACACTCCTGTCGATGAGGTACTCATTCCTACAGGCGAAGTGGCATCAGTGAAGGAAACTCCTTTTGACTTTACTACTCCTACCAAAATCGGTGACCGTATCGATCAGGAAAACGAACAGCTGAAGTTCGGTGGTGGATATGACCACAACTGGGTGTTGGACAAGACTGGAAATGAATTGACAGAGGCAGCAGTGATATCTTCTCCTCAGACAGGAATAGAAATGGAAGTTTGGACTACCGAGCCAGCGATCCAATTCTATAGTGGTAACTTTCTTGATGGATCAGTATCAGGAAAGGGAGGCAAAGTATATGAACTGAGATCAGCATTCTGCTTGGAAACCCAGCATTATCCAGATTCTCCGAATCAGCCTAGTTTCCCTTCTACTATTTTGGAGCCTGGCGAAAAATACGAACAGACTTGTATCTATAAGTTTGGAACGAAATAAAAATAGAAAGCCATCCTGAGAAATCGGGATGGTTTTTTTTCTACTAATTGATCAGTGAATAATTGCTGGTTACCCATGTAGAGTAGATCTGTAAGCTAAGGTTGACAGGAAATAAACCTTAAAATTATCAGGAAAACTTTTTAGACTCACCGTTAACCCATGAGGTAATTATCCCTTATATACTTCCCGGAGCTCACCGACATTTTATCTTCCTACCAATCGATATTTTTTTCCTCTGCCCCAGGCAATAAATGCAGCAGAAATAAGAATGAAAACATTAAACCCAATCTGGTCTCCTTCGCCTCTCAATACATGAAAAAGGATGGCAGAAATCATAAGTGCGATGGTTCCAAAAGCAGCATACACAGTCAAAATAGGTCGAATTCTAAGCAGGGAAGGCAAGGTCAGTCCCAACCCAGCGAGCAAGTCAACTATTCCTGATATCCAGACCAATTCAGGATTTTCACTGATCCAAGGCCAAGGCAACTCGGCTGGGAGAAATAACTTCATAAACCCTGCGTAGATAAAGGTGAGGGAAAGTAAAATCTGCACTATCCAAAGGGAAATATTTAAGGGGTTTGATCTTTTTTGAATTGCCATAGTCTGTGTGTCGGTTTGTTTACTAGACCCAAGATTATATAAATTCGCTTTCCAAATGATATTACTATCCCCATGGATAGCGCTATCTACGGGGATAGTATCGAAAAATATAAAGCTATGATATCAAAGGGAGGTTGTCCTAAAACCATGCTTTCCATCAAAGATGCCTTGGAGGCACTGGAAGGAAAGTGGAAATTATTAATCTTATTTTCTTTGGCTGGAGGCCCGAAGCGCTTTAAAGAAATCAGTAGGGAAGTCGGTGAAATCACAGATAAGATTTTGTCAAAGGAATTGAAAAGCCTGGAGACAAATCAGCTAGTCAAAAGGGAAGTATTCGATTCATTTCCACCGAAAGTCCAATATTCAATAACCCCGCACGGCATCTCCTTAGAAAAAGTATTGGATGAATTGCATTTTTGGGGTTTGCTCCACAGAAGTCAGATTATGGGAAAGTAGGTGATACTTATTATGATTTTCCGCAATCTTTCCATTAACCAGAATTTCTTTGCTTACCCGGTCAGAAGACCGAACACGGGGAACCGATCGGATTAAATTCTTGAGTAGCAAAACCCAAAATTGCTTTTGGTTTTATACACTCTTCATATCACGATAGCGGGCATTTATTATCAAAAATATCCCATACATAGCCAAGCCCAAGGCAACTAACGATAATACAAGTGTACCAAATTCATCCTGAAGAAAACTAAACGCATCCTTGGTGCCTCCTGCTTCATCAGAACTGTAGGAAAATGCGGCCCTGTACGTTAGAAATGCGACTACACCGATTACTATTCCTCTTGAGGTATGGCCTATTTTTCCGAGGGTAACCATCAATTTTTGCACTCTAGGTTCAATATTTTGAGCTTTTATTTTCTTTTTGTACATGTTCGTATAGGCTATGACCATCTGAAAAATAGCTCTTCCTAAGAAGATGGTGGCTATTATCAGTACAATGACCTGCCCAAATGGCTTATTTAAGGTGCTTGCAATGATAGATTCTTGGCCGTCTCCAGATCCACTTCCAGATCCTAAAAGTATCTCAAAAGCAGAAAAGGCCAACAGACCGTAAAAAACACCACTGGAAAAGAACCCTAACCGATTTCCTATTCCTTTGAGATCATTTCCTTCATTGTCGGGATCCTTGATGGCTTGATAAAAACGCCAAAATACATAAGCCACCAGTCCAGCTGCCGTGATTCCGAGTAAAATGGTACCAACCATATTATTTTGTAAAAACTTCAGCGCATCACTGGTACCTGATTTCGAACCTCCGGAACCAATAGCTGCCATGAAAGTGAGCGCCCCCATCAAGGTGTAGACAAAACCCTTGGTCGCAATGCCAAAGCGTGCAATATTTTCTTTGTTAAAATTCATGAGTCATTCAAAACATTGCCCCAAGTTTGGCAGAATTTCTATTCGAATCAATTTAGGGTATTTTGAACAGTTTATCTGCTCCGCCTGGCAAATTGCTTCCTAGCAAATCAGATAGGAAAACTTATGGTTTCAATTATTCAGTGTAAAGGAGGAATAGATTTTTTTGAGCAAAGCACTTGCATCGTTTTCAATGTCCCACTGATTGTAATTACCGGCTGTAGTAATTAGCAGCATCTTATTTTGAAGGTCGAAAAAAATACGCTGATCGCCATTTCCAACTGCCACAGGTACATGCAAAGTTTTTCCATCGATTTGGTAATCCAAAATCCAAAACTGATATCCGTATCCCTGACCATCTGGACGCATAATATGGGGCTCAAAGGACTCTTTCACCCATTCCTTTGGGATTATTTGTTTGCCATCCCAGATTCCATCTTGCAGGTAAAGCATTCCAAATTTCAGCATAGCTCTTGGCGTTAAACGTAATCCGGATGCAGCCGCAGGGGAATTAGTAGCCGGGGAAATGGTCCACTCAGAGTTTGAGATTCCAATCGGCAGAAAGAGAAATTCCTTTGCAAACTCATGCACATTTTTGTCCGAAACACGATGGATGATTTCTGCGAGAAGCTCCGTAGTTCCCCCATTATATTTCCAAACCGTCCCAGGCTTATCCACAATCTCTCTACTTAAGACAAATCCAATCGCATCCCCACTTTCTATCATTTGAATTTCACTGTTTTCCGGATTGTCATAGGATATTTCCTCATTCCATTTCAATCCCGAAGTCATGGTCAACAGATGTTTGATTGTCAACTCCTCCCTGCCCTCGGAGTTAAATTGTTGATAATCTTCAAAGAAATCAAAAATGGGTTGGTCCACAGATTTGATTTTTCCCTGCGCAATCGCAATTCCGATACAGGCAGAAACCACGCTTTTGGACACGCTTCGCAAATCGTGCAACAGGCTGTCATTGTAAGTTACAATTCCAAGATCATCACCCCAGTTTTCATCTTTGCCGGTAAAATATTCTTCTACCACCAACTGCTTATCTTTGTAAATAAGCAAAGAATGACGATTTGGGTAATATCCAGTTTGGATGCTATCTATCAGTTCGTTGATGATCACTGAATTAAGCCCAACAGCCTCTGGTTTAGCTAGTGTAAATTCTGAATCAATGTTAGTTTCCTCGGCTTCCGAGACTTTTTCAGATGATTGCGTACAAGCTGAAATGGAAAAAATGATTATAAAAATTGCTCCAAAAACTCTGATTTTTTTCATATCCTAAATGAATTAATTACAGCCCAATATATCTGAAATTGGAAATTAATTTTCGTTTTACTGTAGGTTATTGGCTCAGGTTTGGAAGATTAATAGGGTTTTTGGAGGAGTTTAATTTGGAAAAATAAAAGGTGTAGTTGAACACTACACCTAGAAGGAGCTTGATTATACATCCTGTAGTTTGTGGTACAGAACTTACTTTGTGAGTGGGCTAAAAGCTCCTTCCTATACTGAGTTTGAAGATCCGATTGTAAACTGTATCAGAGAATTCACTGACGTTTGCAAAACCATGTTCGTAAGTAGTCTGAATGTTCATTTGACTTCCAAGGTTGAAGCCAAAACCTACTACAGCAGCAATGTCAGTGCCTTTCCATAGATCTCGGGTATCGTTTCCGTCAAAGGTTACTTTATTGTCACCATTTCCAACTATAAGTGCCGAGGACATCAGAAAGGATGGCTGCGCTCCAGCTAGGATAAAGAAATTTCCTGCACCTTGATATTTCAAAAGCAAAGGGATATCCAGATAGCCATTTCGGATGCTGGTAGTAGTTCCTGCTTCTGTACCTTTAGCACCTTTGGTGGAATATTGAATGCCTGGCTCGAACTGCAAAGTCTCCGACAAAGGGAGGTTGATATATCCTCCTATATGGAATCCAACTTTGAACTTAGATCCATCTCCACCTTCTTCCCCTCCGAAAGTCGTGAAGCTTGGCCCTCCTCGGAGCCCAAAATTTAGGTCTTGAGCCTGCAGGCTAAATGAAACGAGGAATGCAATTAAAACTAATAGAAGATTACGCATAAAGAGTGGGTTTATTGGTTGTAAAAAAGAGAAAATAAAAATTGATAAATTATATTTTTAGGTATTTACGGTTACAATACCTATAAGTTTTGAGCATTTCCTAAAAAATAAGGACGATAAGATTTCTGAGTTTGAAGATTCAGGTAAAAAGAGTGAAGGTTCAGTTACAAAGAATGAAATTTTATGTTCTAGGTATAAATTTTCAGTGGTAAAGCTTGAACATTCGAGTTCTGAGCCTGAAACTTCAGGTAAAAAGGTCGAACATTCAGTATCAACGTATAAAATTTCATGTTCTAGATATAAAGTTTCAGTAGTAAAGCCTGAACATTCAAGTTCTGAGGCTGAACCTTCAGGTAAAAAGGTTGAATGTTAAATATCTAAGTATAAAATTAAAAAAAACAGAAAGGTGTAGTTACAAACTACACCTAGATGGGAGTTGAATTTTTATGCGAAGATTTCAACATTGTTTTGGTTTTGCCAATCGTTTAGTTTTTGGTAGAGATTAGTATGTTTGAAGAAGTCAATATTAAACAACATCCTCAGTGTTGCTTCTAAATTTTCTCCTTTTACTCCATTTCTTTTTTCTTCTTCTCTAAAATACTTCGCAAAGGAATTTAGTAAATCGTGCCCGTTTGTAATTTGAAGTAAATCTGGTTCACTATTTTCAATTAAAATAATCATTTCTTTCAATTTGTCTTTGTCTTTAATTACTGCATTCGGTGATTTTGCAATAACTCTATTTAAATACTGCTCAAAGTCAATTTTTTTATTAGAAAATGAAATTAAATCTTGAAAACCTGAACTAAAATTGAGCTCAAGATTGTCCTTGTCATTGAGCAATTTCAGAAAGCTAATGTGCTTAATTGTTTCTATGAACTCATTTTTAATAATCAAGTGATTATCCTTTTTAATGTTTGAATATTCAAACACAATTGCATTCAATATTGGCTCAAAATTTAATATCGTTATTTCTATATCGTGCAAATCGGTTAAAAACATGTTGTTGAGTAAATATTCTGATTTGTTAATTCGGATAAAGTCTGCGTCTCTTATTCCGATTATTAGAGGATAAATGTTTACTAAGTTTTGAACACATTCTTCTAATTTTATATTACCACCTGGTATATTTTCAACTTTGCAATTATTTAGGTTGAATAATTTCCTGAAAAGGCGTATATCAGTTTCGCCTTCAAGTAAAATAAAACTTAAACCCTTACTGTTTGGATGCGAAATGTCTAACCTTAGTTCATTTAGCTTCTCTTGATATGAAATGTCCGACTTTTTCATGTTAGTCTTTCATTTCCAAATTATAAACTAAATCCCATCTGTCATTTATGATTGATGGAGAGTGGGTTGCAATCAAAACTTGAAAATCTTGAATTTTAATTATCCTTAATAAGTCGTCTAGGAATTCTTTTTGCCAAGAAATATGTAAGGAAATTTCTGGTTCATCAATCAAAACCATTATACCAGGCCTAGTTTTAAAGATTAATTCATAAAGCAAGACCACTTCGTGTTGTTCACCTGAAGACAACTCATTTAAGTCGAGAATTTTTTCTTTAGTAGTTTTGAAGTAAAAGCCTTTTTCTCTGTCAATTGCAATTGATTTGTAAGTGAATCGTCTTTCATTTAAAATGCTTGTGAAAAGTTCTAATTTTTCAAGAAGTTCATCGAATACACTTAATTTCTGTTCAAGGTCGTTTAGGTAGACCAATAAGGCTTTTGCATCGTCTTGACTATAGCTTAATACTTTCTGTTTACTTTCATATAGGCCGTTTCTGGTTAGTTTGTCTTGTTTGATTTTCAATTTTTCAAATCTTTCATCATATTCATCTTTAGAAACTCTACTTTTTTCTGAAATAAGTCTATTCGGATATGTGCTATCCAATGATTGAGAAATAATAAAGGATTGTTGTGATCTTTCAAGAATAATTTCTCTTAATTCATTTGCATAAGATTGAATAGTTTCAATCATGATTGTCTGCTCCCTATCATTTCTATAATTTTTTTCAGGGTTAGAGACTTTCTTAAATAATCGCTGTTCTCTAATTAGGTGAACATTTATAGATTTAAGAATTTCATTTCCTTTTAGTGTTTTAATTCTTAGGATATTTTTGCTTATTTCAGTTGGTAGTTGGTCGGTGTATATATGAAGTAATTCATCAATACCAACAATCTGGTCATTTCGTCTGTCAATCCACTTGTCAATAGATATTCTACTAACTGGTAGGTATCTATCAATTGTCCTGATCAAATTTTCATTTAAGTCTACTGAGTAATTAAAGACTTCAATTTCCTGTTCATTTTCATAGAAGCCAAATTTTAAATCTTTCTTTGGTGTTTTTATTACTTCTTCTTCGAATTCAATAAGTTCTAATTGATATTCATTCGAAATCGAAGTCTTATCAATAACAATTTTTATATTACCACTTAAGCATACTGTTATCTTATCAAATACTAGTTTGTTGAAGAATAAGAACTTCCTATTGAAAAGGTTAAATAATATGTTAAGCACCTGAGTTTTTCCAAACCCATTAGGTCCTGTTATTATTAAAACATTTTCAGTTGTCGGATATTCAATGAGATAATTAAACATTCCAAAAAGTCCTTCAATTTTTATTGATTTTACTAATGTCGTGAGCTTTACTTTGTTCATATTTTTATGTTTATATATCTATTTTTTTAGGCTAGCAATTAACGTTGGTAAAAAAACTAATTTGGTAATTAATTGCCAGTTATTGCCACTGTCCGTTTTTTGCCTAATAATTTCTGTTAATTCGATAGCCTTGAATACTGCTTTTTCTAATACTCGATTTCCTGATTTAAACCACCTGCAAAATTTGACTTTCCAATAAAAGCATTTCCAACTATAATTTTATACCCAGTACAGGGTATTTTCCTCACCCCTCCCTCTGATACCACCGAAAACTCACATATCCAAAGCCTACCAATCCCCAGAAAATCAGCATTAATTCTAGATTATAAATGCTCATCGCAACCATCGCAATTACTGCAATGAACAAAGCTATAGCTGGGAAATAAGGAAAGGCCGGAACCCGAAATGGTCGCTCCAAGTCCGCATGATTTTTCCGTAAGGCAAAGAAAGCAATCATCGAGACGATATATAAGGTCAGGGCTCCAAAGCAGGCGATGGTAATGATTTCACCGGTTTTACCTGTCAGCAAGGCCAGAATCCCGATTCCCATATTCACGATCAGGGCATTCATTGGAGTCTTGGTTTTAGCATTTACTTTCCCCACAAAAGGGGAGACGTAGCGCTCACGTCCCAGTTCTAAAGTAGATCGACCAGCAGCCAGAATAATCCCATGAAAAGAAGCCACCAATCCGAAAAGTCCCACGGTAATCAGCAAATGGTAAAGGATATTGCTTTCTCCTACAATTTTGGCAAGAGCCAGAGGCAGAGGAGAATCAGATGGCTCTGTGCTTCCCGGAGGATAGACGATCGCCTCCCAACCATCCACTCCGACTTCGGAAGTAAAGGTTAGAATACATAAAATCACCAAGGTGAGAATCGCCGAACCAAACCCGATCAGGATGTTTCGCTGCGGGTTTTTGGCTTCTTCGGCTACATTGGCCACGCCTTCGATGGCCAGGAAAAACCAGATCGCAAATGGAATCGCTGCAAAAGCTCCTCCCCAACCATTGGGAAGGGCATTCGTAGTGAGGTTCTCCACTTCAAAAGCAGTAAAGCTGACTCCAGAAAAAAGTAACAATTCAATGACCGCAATAATGGTAATAACCAGTTCGAAATAGGCGGCGAATTTCACTCCGCTGATATTGATCGCCGTGAAAATCAGGTAGGCTGTGATCGCAATCGTAGTAACTCCGATCTCAGGGAAAAAGACATTGAAATAGGCCCCTATCGCTGCTGCAATGGCAGGTGGAGCGAATATAAACTCTATACTTTGGGCCATTCCTGCCAAGAATCCCCAGTTTTTTCCTAGTCCCAATCGGGCATAATCAAATGCTCCTCCGGCTTTGGGAATGGCGCATGCCATCTCGGTATAGCTGAAGGTAAAAGTCACATACATGATGATGATAAAGAAGGTAGCCACTGCGAGACCTAAGGTTCCGCCCTCGGCAAGTCCTAGATTCCACCCAAAATACATCCCCGAAATCACATAGCCGACGCCCAAACCCCAAAGCATAAAAGGTCCAAGCGTTCGCTTTAATTCACTGTTTTCTGTCGTCATTTTTTAAAAGTTGGCTGTCAAAAGTGTCTTTGAGATGGACACCTGAAAGTTTTAATCTGAGTGCCTCTGAGGTCAAAAAGGCTAGTTTCCCGGCGGCATAGGAATAGGGTAATCCACCGGATCGGATATTGGAAATACAGTTTCGTTTTTCGTCTGTATTTCCTGCTTTTGGGTTGTATGTCAAATAAATTCCCATGCTGTATGGGGAGCTGAGGCCGGGTCTTTCCCCGATCAGGATTATGGATAGTTTACTGGAAAATAGCTCACCGATCTCATCGCTGATAGCTACTCTTCCTTGATTTACCAGGCAAATCGGAGCAAGATCATATGCCGATATCATGGGTAAAAACTCCTTCAAAAAAGGAATGGCATGAAGTGAGATTGCCTGCGCAGATAAGCCATCGGCTAGGATGATGGAAATATCGTATTCGTTCTTTGGAGAGGCATCGATCTTATCAATAGATATTTGATCAAGTTTTCTTCCTAAATCCGGCCGTTTGATGAAAGAGAGCCGATCGGTAGCTTGGCTGCTTAATTTCAAAGTTGAAAGTTGCAGGCCTTCGATTTCCCGTTCCAGTAAGTTGACATCCAGTTCCGTCCAGACAGCATCTTTTGCCAAGGCATGGTCTTTCCTGAATTTCAATAATTCTGATGTCGGCAAACTTCCTCCCGATCTTCCAAGAGCAATTCTTGCGTCCGTATAGGATTTGAGTTTTTCCCAAGCGCTTTCATTACTCATATACTTAGAAGTTTATTTGCGCTTTTTACTTCCAGTATTTTGCCGGACTGATCTGTCATTTCCATTTTGAAAAGCCATTCCTCAAATTCCGGTGCTCTCTTTAAGCCCAACACTTGTCGGATATAAAGCTGGTCATGAAAAGAAGTGCTTTGGTAGTTCAGCATCACATCATCTGCGCCGGGCACTCCCATGATAAAGTTGCAACCAGCCACGCCCAGCAGCGTCAAAAGATTATCCATATCGTCTTGATCCGCGCTGATATGGTTGGTATAGCAAATGTCACATCCCATCGGTAAACCCATTAGTTTGCCACAGAAATGATCCTCCAAGCCCGCTCTGATCACTTGTTTGCCATCGTATAAGTATTCGGGACCAATAAATCCCACGACGGTATTGACCAAGAAAGGATTGAATTTTCTAGCCACTGCGTAGGCCCTGACTTCACAAGTTTGCTGGTCGATGCCGTGATGTGCATTGGCAGAATGAGCACTTCCCTGCCCGGTTTCAAAATACATCAAGTTATTGCCAACTGTCCCTCTATTCAGTTCCAAACCTGCTTGGTATGCTTCATCTAGATTTTCCATGGAAAAGCCGAAGCTGGAATTGGTTTTTTCTGTACCTCCGATGGATTGGAAAACCAGATCCACTGGCGCTTTTTTATTGATCAATTCAAGCGTCGTGGTGACGTGGGAAAGGACACAAGTTTGGGTCGGAATATCGTATTGCTGTCGGAGCTTATCGAGCATTTCCAGCAGCTTCAAAGTTGCATCTGCAGAATCTGAAGCTGGATTAATCCCGATCACCGCATCCCCAACGCCATACATCAATCCGTCTATGGTACTCGCCATGATGCCTTTTGGATCATCGGTGGCATTATTGGGTTGAAGTCGCGTGGAGAAATTGCCTTTCAGGCCGATAGTATTTCTGAATTTGGTAATAATTTCGATTTTGGAAGCGACTAGAATCAAGTCTTGGTTTGCCATGATTTTACTTACGGCAGCCACCATTTCCGGTGTTAATCCGGGAGAAACCTGTTTGATTTTTTCTCCATCAGTTTTGTAGTCAAGAAGCCAATCTCTAAATCCTCCAACGGTAAGATGGCTGATTACTTCGAAAGCTTTGGCATCAAAGGAATCTTGAATCAGTTGGGAGACATTATCAATTTCGGATTGGATGATTTCCTCAGCTAGAAAATGTTTTAGGGGTAAATCTGCTAATACCAGTTTGGCAGCAATTCGTTCCTGTTCACTTTTTGCAGCCAATCCAGCCATTTGATCTCCGGATTTTTCAGGAGACGCTTTTGCTAAAACTGTCTTTAGGTCGGGAAAAGAGAAGTTAAAGTTTCCGACAGAATGCTGGTAAATCATCTAATTAAAGTGGGGATTTATTTTAATTTTTCCAATAATATGAAGCTGGTCTAATCAGATTTGCAATCTTAGTGAGTATTCAGCCTATGTGCTTATTTCCCTTCTTTCTCCATTTCTCTTTTGATGCTTTTCAAAATCAACTCATTGGAAAGGCTGAAGTTTCCACTTTCCAGGGAAGCTAAAGTGAGGTGCTGCATGATATTGATGATATGAGAGCCTGTAAGTTCGTATTTTTCGGCAAGTTCCTTCAGAATTCCTTCATCTTGTAAGTTGAATTGACCGGGGATAGACTTGGTCCATAGCTGCAGACGGTCTTCAGGTCTTGGAGCTGGGAAGTATATCAGCGAACTAAAACGCCTGATAAACGCCGTATCAATATTATTTTTAAAGTTGGAAGCCAAAATAACCAGCCCATTGTAGCTCTCTATCCGCTGAAGCAAATAGGAAACTTCCTGGTTGGCATATTTGTCATGGGCATCCCTGACTCCGGTTCTTTTACCGAAGATGGCATCAGCTTCATCAAAAAAAAGGATCCAGTCTTTGTTTTCTGCTTTGTCAAACAAATTGGAGAGATTCTTTTCTGTTTCCCCGATGTACTTGGAGACGATCATGGAAAGGTCTATTCGAAACACATCTTTCTGTGTGTATTTCCCTAAAAGAGTAGCGGTCAGCGTCTTCCCCGTTCCGGGAGGTCCATAAAACAAAGCTCTGTAACCCGGTTTGATTTTCCTACCCAGATCAAAATCCGACAACAGGGTTTCTTTGTGTTTGAGCCAGATCTGCAGCTCATTGATTTGCTTCCAGACTTGGTCCGGAAGCACCAGATCATCCCAAGTCATTGATGTATGCAAGTGCTCAGCCGGGAAATTGATACTCAGCGGAGGTATTCCGATTTTCCCAGTGGTGAGTACTTCTACGAATTCCTGATCGATGATCAACCTACCACATAGCTTGGGGTCAAATTTATTTACAGGTTCCAGAAATAGAATTTTGTTTTTGAAAAGCGGACTGGACTCATCGAAATAAGTAAGGTAGGCCAGCCTGTTTTTGGTGACACTGCCGGCAACCAAAAACAGTGCGGTCTCTCCAGTAGGGAGTAATCCCCGATGGGATTTGGTTCGGGTGCCGCCAATTTCCGGAAATTCACCTCCTTCAGGCAGGAAATCTTTGACCAGCCGATCAAACAATCCCGGTTCCAAATGAGGCGTCAATGCCGTCATCAATAAGATAATATTCTCACTGTCCAGATTAAAATTGCCAATCATTTTGGAAATGGGCAGATCTGGATCCAGCAAGCTGTAATCAAATGTGGGCCGGATAAATTCCTTGTTGGAAAATGTAGCTTCCAGTCTGGCTTTAATCCAATTCTGGAAAAAAGGGATTAGCAAATCATAGCTTTCCTCAAGTTTTTTCATGTATCGTTCAGTTAAAATAATTCTCTGACTCGATTCCAGAATGCTTTCTCCTGATCATTCATGTCGTTTTCATGTTCTAGAAACAAAAAGTCAATGATTGTATTTATCCTTGCGCGGCGGATTGCCGGGATTCCGCGCAAGGCTTCGGATGCTGCGGTGATGGTGTCTCCAGGGCCTTGGGTAGCTATATTTTCTTCCGGACTTGCCATCCCCGCATTTACAGCTACCCCCACCACGATCACTCTGGAGAGGATTTCGGTATTGTCTATGACTCTGTTTATTTCCTCCAATGCTTCCAAGGAGTGCGGCCCTAGGTAGGATGGTGGCTCTATTTGGCTGGTGCCCGAAGGACAAGCGCTGAATCTCATTCCGGATTTTTTCTTACCGGATTTTGGATCTCCTTTCATTCCGAATTTTTTCCCCAGCAAAAATGTCAACATCGAAAAATTGGCATCTTGCTCCAGAGAGGGATCTTGGGTATGAGAGACGCTGCTGGAGTCTTTTGCCTCTGACTGTTGGGAAATATGGGCCATTTCGTGAGCTAGGAGCGCATCTCCTACCTCAGTGCCAGGGCGGAATTGACCTTCATTGAAATAAATCTGATTTCCAAAGGTGACGGCACGGGCATTGTGATCCCGCGCCACTTGCTCCCCTTCCTTGCCTTGGATGATCTCGGTTTGGGAGACATCATTTCCAAAAGTCCCGGATAGACTTTGTTTGGTAGTGGAATTCAGCTCATTGAACGTAGTGGACTTTCTTTCAAAGAATGGATCTTTTTTGCTTCCAAAAAAACCACTTGATTTTTCCGGGCTGGACTTTTTCCTGCTATCTGAAGTGTTTTTCATGGTTTCTGTTTTTTAAGTGGAGTTTCTATTTATTGATGTATTGGAAGATATTTTTTCTGCTACGGAGACTTTGAACATTTTCACCTAGCTGATGATATAAAATGCCTGCTAGACGATCGGAAAGCAACTGGGTAAAAGGGGAGGAATGAAAATTTGAAAAAGTGAGAATAATTTTCCTGTGGTTTTCCAAGGGAATCACTTTGAAAGAAATTCCCAATCCTTTTGATGTGATATATAGCTTATCTGCTTTGAAATGTCTAAAAGTCTCACTCAATTCCATGAGATGATCCGGGTAGAATTTTTCTAGATCCTTATTGGTCATAAAATACAGTGACACAGTCAGAAGCACCACAGCTCCTAGCAGTAGATTGACGCTTACCGTGAAATAATAAACCCAGGGAGCAACTGGCTGGCTGAATACAAGCAAAAGGCCTCCAAACAGTACCGATAGCCACTGGCAATAGGTAAGCGCCAGAAAATAGCCGCGGGAAGTATCTCCCCTGAAGAATTCAAGGAAGAAGCGGAGCAAAAAATACCACATCAGCATAGCCTGAAAAATGCTACCAGGGATACCTGTATAAAATCTCCAAGCTGTAAAAAGCACTATTCCCATTCCTACTAGTAACGCTTCTATCAGCTGCACGGGAAGGACTTTGATCCCAAAATATTTGCGGGGAAATCCTGTTTTGAGATGAAAAATCTGATAGCTCACTCCTTTTATATATGGCCTCCCATGGCAACAACCTGACAAAAAACAACCGATCCTGCCCAGAATCAAATGCACTGAAATCCCTATCACCGACATATCCAAATAGGAAAGCAGGGGAAGACTTAGCAGTTTCAAAAAGCTAAAATGAACGATCAGGATATACAAGGCCAAGTGATAGAATACCAACTCTACCTTTCCGGTCAATTGAATGGAAAGCCAATCGAAAACATAGAAAGTAGCTATAGATAGAAGTAGGAGTATAAATGTGATGCTGACAGAAAGCCCGGCTAAATAGGCATATGAAACCATGCAAATGGCAGAAAATATAACTCCCATAGTTCCCCAGAACTCAAACACGCTGATCTTCTTATTCAGGAATTTGATCGAGTCGAAGTAGGGTACCATAGCGATTAGTTAGTTAAAACATCCATTGAGCGCCAGCATGTATCAATACTCCGGTCTGAGGATTGTAGCTGAACCTCAAACCAGCACCGAAGCCACGATTCTCTTCATTGGCCAAAGGTTGAAGAGCCTTCACCGCTGCCATGACGTCATCGATATTGTCGCCGTGTGACTGATAGAAACTTATGGGATCCTGCATGGAGCCAATGTCTCCCAGTATTCCGCTTGCACCTCCCCAGCCCCTATTTACCGGAGCAGCTAAGTCAAATGGCATCGGCAATAGTCTTGCGCCATATCCAAAGTTTAATCCAAATCCTCCCGTTGTCAGGTCTGCATTAGCTCCCAGTCTAAATTGGTCCTGTGAAAAACCGAAAGAAACCGCAGGCGAATGTGGGTTAAAGCCCACTTCTGCACTTCTGGAGGGAGTTCTAGCTCCAAGGGTGAGATTTCCGCCGTAATTGTATCCAAATCTACTTCTCAGCAGTCCATGCGTGAATTGCAGTGCAACTTGACTGGTATTTGCTTCCAGCATCCATTGCCCCAGTGAGAATTGCAGTGCTGGAGGGAGCAAATTATAATCGAAATCAAATTCCTCTTCTTCTGAATTTTCGGAAGTGGTCTCTTCCTCATCTCGTTGGATTTGAGTTGCTGGGGAGGCATTTTGCTGGACCACGTGGGTAAGCTCATGTGCCAATAACTGTTTACCCTCCCGAGAATCTGGATTGTACTTATTCGAATTGAAATAAATATCATTACCATAAGTAAAGGCATTAGCGTTCAGGCTACTGCTAGCCTCTTCCGCCTTTTGGCCATGGTGGATTTTCACATCACTGAAATCATAGCCAAGCTTAGACTCCATCGTTGATCCTATTTCTTTGGGCAAGCTGGAACCTGATTCTGAGTCTTCCTTCAGGCTAGCTTCCAACTGTTCTGGGACGGCAAGCTTCTGATAATTTTCTGCCCCAGGGACTACCCGCGAAATCTGGGGTTTAAAAAATAAGTGCGCTTCTTTCTGATTTGCGGAGGAGATATTTTGGGCAATCTTATCTGCTTCCTGCTCATAGCGGTCACTTGGCTGATTGACTTTCAACTTTGCCTGAAAAAATGAGCCTCTACTCAGATCTGGTTTTTCCTGTTTTATTTTCTTGATAGAATCTTTCAAAGCCATTTTTGATTTAGTCCCAATCCACGTACATCATTTCATCCATCCAAGGAAGTTTGATCATTCCGATTCCCCAGGGCAATTTGTTCATCAGAATATCCACAGTTTTTCTTTCCACTTTTAACTTCCAGCCATTTTCTGTCCGGCTGATTTTGCCGTCCCTTTGCAAAAAAGTTTCTCTCAAGCCGTCCACACTGGTGTTTTTCAAAATTGCCCAATGTCCAATAACATCTTGAAGTAACTTCTCGCATTCGTCTTTGCTAGCTGCTTCTATTTCCTGACTTAATTCCAATACATCAAAGACATCCATTCCGCATAGGATCTTATTCAGGACAAAAGAATTCTCAGTCAAATCATTCTCTCCATAGACCAAAAACTGAAGGATTTTTGCGCCTAAATGTTGATTTGCTTGTTTTGTAAATTTTCCAGCAGTCAGCAGTTGAAGGTGACCGAAAAGTCCCGATATAAATGGATGCAGAATCACCAAACCTGCATTCTCAATAAAAATATCCTCTGATACATCCACGATATTTTCTGATGCCCCAGCAATTCTTTCATTCAATAAATTCTCTGTCTTTCGATTCCGTAGAGTTGATTCCTTCACTTCTTTAAGAATTCTTTGGTTAATTTTTGAATAATCGATTTTCTTCAGTGAAGCTGGATAGTTCTCTCCTAATGCTTGAACCAGCATGTCGATCTTCCGGGATGATTCAGATGTATTAGCTGTTGCCTTTACAGTAGAAAATGCCTCTCGAAAATTCTTGTCCTGGATGAGTTCTGACCCGACGAAACCCGCGAGATCTGAAATTTTTTCTTTGGGAATAAGATAAATAAGAAGGCTAAGGAATTCCAGATGGGTCAACTCCTGTTTTTTATTTGCGTGGAGGATCAATTTTCCCAGCAATTCTTTCTGTACATTTTCCCAGCCTTGTTTTTGAAGGAACGAGTAAACTACTGGGATTTTAGGATTCACTGTTTTCCCCAAAGACCCATAAATCCCTGAAATGAATGTGGTAGAAAATGAATGGAATAAGCGATCCGTAACTAGCGAGGATTTTTGCATTGCTTTCATCAAGCTTCCCATAAACTCGATGTCAATGGAAATTGCTTTTTCCACTTCACGAGTTGAGGCAAAGGGGCTATTCCAAGGGAAATATCCCTTTGCCATAAAAAAAAAATATACCTGATTAGCCTTGATCTCTTTTGAGATTTGCATGCGTTGATTGGAAGGTTTTGCTGCTATTTCCTTTCTCACCTGCTCCAGAATTTGCTGATGGAGTGTTTCCTCCCAGTTTTCGTCTGGTAGGTAGCCACAGTCCAGTACCAGCGAATCGATCACTAGGGTAGTCTTCGGATCTGCTAGCTGATCAAATTCTTTCTCCAATGCTGGCTTTATCTTCTCGTGAAACACCAGCGCAAGCCGGTCCTGAAGACCCAATCCTTCTTCAATCCCATCAAATTGGACTTGAAGGGAGGTAGTTTGGATTTTATGGATTTGGCTATGGCTCATCTTTCACTTTAAATTATTCCTTCTATAATTTTTAATCTCCTCAAATATTTAGGCTTCGCTGAAGCTTCGCCGTTATTTCTTGTCTGCTCAGAGGCTGAGGTAAATACAGCTTCTATTTTTGCAATGGCAGCTGTTTCTATTCTTCCAAAGGCTCCACTGGCTTTTAATTCCGCCCAGTTTTTCGCATGTGCTTCAATCACATCAAAGACCTTATCCATTGGAATTTTGGCGATATCGTAGTCTTCATTTTGAATGCAGACGATGTTGCTGACCAATGTGCTCAGGATTTGATACAGCTGGAAAGCAAAAGCTCTTATTTCTTTAACCTCTACTATAAGATTTTGGAGCTTTTCTAGCCATCCACTTAATTTGGAGATCAAACCGGCAGTTCCAAAAGCACCAGCGAAGAAATCTGTTTGCTTGGAGACATTGGAACTTGAAATGGTGCTCATCGACTTGAAAAATTCTTTTACTTCAGCATAAGGGCCAAACGCCTCCTGGAACCTTTTGAAATTATCATCTGGTTGCGTTTTGTCGAAAGCCGCAAATGCCTCAAGCACATCCGGAAGCGGGCCGCAGGTCTTGGTCCTTGTGTCCACGGGCAATACATTTACTTTTACAATGACCGTATCACTATTGCTGCTGCCGGCGTTGTCGGTAACTTCCAGCATGAATTTGTACTCACCTTCCAGCAGGCCTGTGACCTCTGTTTTTGCCTGATTTGGCTTTGTTATAGTCGGCGTGACAGGACCACTGGCTAGGCTCCACTTGAATGTGAGTGCTTCATTTTCTGGATCCCGGGAGTTGCTTCCATCCAGAATAATGGTACCTGGACTATTTGGATTTCTGATAGTGATGGAAATGTCAGTTCCTGCTTCTGCTACCGGTGGATTATTACGTGGGCTAATTACCGTGACTTTAACCGAATCTTTGTTGGAAGCTCCTTTATCATCCGTGACGGTCAATTCAAATTCATATTCACCGTCAGCACTGAATTCAACCTCAGTTTTGGGTTTGTTTGGTGTTTTTAAAGTGACAGGATTGCCACTGATCTGAGACCAGGCAAAAGCAGTGATGGTTCCACCCTGATCCTTAGAGTCAGAACCGTCCAAAGTAACAGATAATGGTTGGTTAGGAGCAATGGTAAATGTTTGATCTCTTCCGGCATTGGCAATAGGGCCATTATTCTCAGGTTCAATAATAGTGATTTTGACAGAATCCTTACTGGATGTTCCTTTATCGTCTGTCACGGTTAGTTCAAAGACATATTCTCCAACTGTTTTGATTTCGCCAGATGCCTTAGGTTTGTTGGGAGTTTTAAGGGTCGTCTGAGGTCCACTGATCTGAGACCATGCAAAAGCGGTGATGGTACCATCTTCGTCTTTGGAAGCAGTACCGTCCAAGGTAAAGGAGATGGGTTGATTTGGTCCTAACGTAAATGTTTGGTCCTGCCCGGCGTCCGCTACTGGCCCTATGTTTACAGGCTCCTCCTCAGGAATGATGTACGCAATCGGAGGACATTCACTGCAGCATAAATAAGGCAGGTAAAAATCTGCTATGACGGTTCCTTTGGCAATAGGAGTCGCCTGCTCTCTTATTTCTCTGTCTTTGAGATTGAGCGCATCCAGCACATTTTTCGCGGCATCGCCGAGATTCAGCTTTTTAATAAGCTCGGAGGCAAACTCAAATTCAGTTCGGTTCAATGACTTTACATTTAATGCTTCATCTGTTCGTGAAATGACTTCAGAAGCCAAGGAAGATCTTACCGATGTAGGAGGATTGTTTGTCAGCCTTGGGGAAGGAGTGGCTATAGAAAGTCCAGCTAATAATTCTCTGTTGAAAGTCAAATCAGGCAATGTCAGCACCAAGTCAGTGGCCCCATTATATACCAAAATAAAAGTGCCTCCTTTAGGTACTCCAGCTTTATGCTCCATACCGGGATGTTTTTTAAAGTATTCGCTGAAAATAGTTGCCGCATGGTATTCCTCGATTCTTTTGAGGTATTCGTCTTTCAGTGCAAATAACTTCTCGTTGGCACATTTGAACAACAATTCCGTATTGCTGGAGGAGAAATACCTTTTAATTTCCTCGTTTTCTGAGTTGGCCGCTTCCTTGATCAGACTCACAACTGTTTTGGAATAGGGAGTCCACAGTTTATTATATGCCTCCGCGTCAAATTTGTCCAGATCGTAGGCCAAAAGGTATTTGACGATTTCTGCCAATTGCTGCAAGAAAATAAGCAGTAGATCGGGCTGTTTAATGATGTAATCAAAAAATGCTTTGTCATTTACGATAAAGGCGCTTACATCTTTGGCGACAAAATCTGCTAATTTCTCTCCCTCCTCTACATCTCTCAGTGCCAGATTTTTGATGATGTCTTCATTGGAAATGCTGAGTGGCTGGTTGTTTGACAGGTCAGATTTTATGACCTTTCTCATATCCACGAGGTTTTTTGAAATATAAAAATCCCGCGTGAAGTTCACCGCTGCCATACTCAGTGTCGGATCGGTTGTACGCTTCGGCCTTAAATTCCCCACATAAGCAAGTATTTGCTGGAGTTGGCAGACTATACCGGTGATCATCACCCGATAGTCGGAACTAAGGTCTTCAATGTGGCACTTGATTTCCTTTCCGTTCAAAATCGCGGAAAGATCGATGGCATTCAGAGCCAGCACTTCGAAAGGCAAGTTGAATTTGTTCTTCTGCTGGATGATATCTGTGAGCGCGGTTCTATAGTTTTTTCCTAGATGTCCTTCGATTCGAAAGGCATTGTATCGCTCGATGTCATATAGTAAGGGGTTTTTCACAGGCTCGGGAGCACCTGCTTGTTTGGCAGCCCGATATCCTAGATTGTATCGCTCGTTTCCATTAAAATTTTTGCTAAAATACCATTTTGGATTGATGGTTTTCCAGTCGTAGTAGTAGGGAATTGACCGTAAACTGATCGGTTCTGGACCCAGGTAATTTGGGGTGATTAGGATGGATTCATTGGCTGACAATTTATCTCCCATAAAAGCCTGGATCATAGCCACGAGCCTTTCCAAAAGTGAGGCTGCTTCTTCCAGCGATTTTGATTGTCCACCGAGGATGGGAGAAGGCTCGAAATAATTTCTATAGCTGTTGTTTTTTCCTAAGCGCGTGTCTTCATGAGCCATTCCTAATGTCAGATGAAGAGGAAACTCCATCTCCTCAGGACAACAAGCTCCATAAGCTTCCCGGATTTTGGATCGGAATTCCAGATAAGCTTTAAATAGATCATGAATGAAATCGTAGAAATATTGGAGGTAAATTCTCTGAATAGAACTAGTGGAAAATTTCTTTTTGAAAGAGATCAGATTGAGATCTTTGATTGGATTTTCCTCCGGAAGTCCCAACTGTACAGCAAACCTATCCCAACAACGGATCAAATTTTCAGACATATGGGTGAGCGTAACATCATCCGTGATGTTCAAAAATCCCTTTAAAATATCTTCTGAAGTTTTAAGCTCTTGGACCGGGACATTGTATCGCTTGAGCAGGATCGAATTAAAGCCAATTTTATTGCTGGATTCCAGAAACTTTTTATGAACCAATAAAACTCTCAGGACAAATTCCATTTTGCTACCCTTGTCATTGCAGTCTTGGGTGTCGCAGTTTTTTAAGTCAATTTGCTCTGCTTCCAAAAACAATACAATGGCATAATCCTGCAAATTGAGAGTATTCAATGGCTTCTTCCCATCTGATTGTTTGTCGTCTGAAGGGATTAGTTCCAGAATATCTTTTTGTTGATAGAAAGGAACTTTGTTTCGATTCTCAGTGCCACACTGGGTCAAAAAAGTAAGGTCACTAGGAAGTGCAGGTGGGGAATAACTCGCATAAAAAGAATAACTGGTATCACAGAGTTGGATCAGGTATCCCTGAGAGGTGAGCCCACATCCCTTGCTAAGGGTAATTTCTGAGGCAGAAGATTGGATCTCCAAACCGCAGACGATGCCTCTTCCAATAAGCTTGATTCGCGTCAGCCTCTCCTGTTGTTCTAGGTAGTTCAATAAGTTGTTCAAGTGCCCATTGGACAAAACCTGATCAGCTTCAAAAACGGGATATGATAATAACGGCTGCATGATTATAGATTTTGAGTTCCTAAAATTGTTTTACCCAGCATGACAGGGTTTTTGTTGGCATCACTTTCTTCACAATCGTGCAGTGTTGCCTTTGGATACACAGAGTTGAGTTTTGCCAATATTTCCAGTAAGCGGTCATTGGCCTCCTGATACGCAGTAAGGTTTTGCCCATCCTGTTTGAATCTTGCATGTTCTTCGATCCATCGTTTGTAGCAAGTTTCAAATTGCCTTAGCTTTTCATTACTCACCCAGCAGACTTTCAGCTGTAGGTGGGCCGGTGCTTCTTCCACAATTTTCTTTTCGAAGTAGCTTCGATAGGCCATGTTATCGAAGTGTCTGGGCCAATGCGGAAGAACTACCGAGGCTCTAAAGGAGTAGATATCTTCTTCGCAAGGACAATCACAATCATGAAGACAGACTTCCATGAGTTTGAAATTTTTGCTCTTGGGTCGTAAAAGAATATGTTCGATCAAATGAAATCCTTCTGGATCCCCGCATTCTCCTGACAACTCAGCCACAAGCTCTTCAATCACCAGATTTGCTTCCTCTTCATCGGGAAATGTATTCTCACTGGTCAAAATGATGGAGTTTCCTTTTTTTAGTTTGACCTGTTTGGTGGTGTAGTGATAGTTCTGTAGGCTGGCTCCCAATTCCATGACTTCTTCCAAAACCGATTCAGCTTCGGATTTATCTTCATAGGGTTTGGAGACCATTTTCACACCGCTTATGGAGGTGAGAGAAAAAGTATGTACGCAATGGATTTCGTCTCCAACTTCAGTTTCCTCACATTGTATCTCCACATTTTTGATACAATACAAGAACCGCCTGGTAAAGTCCTTGATCCCAGTGATTTGACCTACTTTTTTTTCAAGGCCAGATACATTTGATGTATCCCAAAGCTTGGTTTCGTCCAGCTGATAATTTTCATCCTGAGGGAAATAATTGAATGCTAAGGATCTGCCATAACTGATCTCTGGATAATTTCGAAGCGTGTTAGACTTCACCTCGATCAATTCCTCCGGCTCAATTTTTTCTAGACTGATGTTTTCCATGTTGATGCGGTACATCATCAAGGAATAATCACTGAATGATTCAGCAAAACGTGCCAGTAAGTGATCCAGAAACCTATTTCTTCTTTCCTGAAATTGGTTTTTGTTTTCATAGAGCTTTTGCCAGAGCTCCTGACTCAAGGGATCACCAGGATCATTGGTTAGAGCCTTTTCCATATCCGGATGAAGAATGTCACCCACCTCTTTGATGGTGCCTAAGTATTGAGAAAAATAGGTCTGCCGAATCACATCGGTAGAATAAAGATTTTTTGCCTCTGTCAGCTGTGCCAGAAAATCTGCCAGCAATTGCTCAAAAAACATCAAGTAACCTTTTAATTGCAGCTGTTGGGCTTTTCTCAAGTTGGATGGTTCGGGAGGAAGTCCATATTCCCCGACCCCATACACCATGGGCAAGTCATATTGAATGGGCCAATGACTTAAGGTATCCCTTGGATTTCCTTTAGGGATCGGTAAGTCTTCAAATGTTGGGACCAGTTTTCCCGAATTATTCTGGGCATGAAGAAGATGGACCGTATCCCGGACTTCTTCATATCGGGAAAGGAATGGAAATCCATCCTTAAAAAATAATATTTTGGAATAATCAGGACTTAAAACGGGTTTATGCATGGGAGTGATGGGCAGGCACCAAGAAACGCCCATCTGGCCAGGCACAGGCTTACCGTTTTTGTCATATTTAGTCATCATGAAATTTTTAATCTCTCTGACTCCTTCTAGATCCATCAACAAATTGATAATATCAGAAGCATAGATTACCTGTTTCAATTGAGCGTTTTCCAATTCATCCGTGTCTATAAAACCATGTCCCAGCTTGGGTCCTTCGAAGATTTCCTCAACGGGAATTTCCTTCTTCAACTGTTCGCCAAGCGCGTAAAAAGTAATAGGAGGATTGAGGTAGTTTTCTATCGTAAAGTAAATTTCCGCCTGAACCTTCTCGATGTCTATTTCCGGACTTACTACTACATCAAAACAAAATGCTACTTCCTCAGAATCAATGGGTTTTACGCTGATGAAATCCTCACATAGATTTCTGTTTTCGTGGAGGGTTTTAATGCAGTTTTTGATGATCAAATTTGCTTTGGAAACTTTAGCCAAATAGGTATTTAAAACCACATCTACGTAGCCACTGTCCTGAAGCATTGTCTCTAGATGGCTGTCCAGGATTTTCCCTTGGGAAGGGTTTTTTGGAATACTCACTCTAAAATTTAAATCGACTAGCTCACCATTAATCAATTCGATTTTAAAAATATAAGCCCAAAGCACACTGGGGTTTTTCTCTAAAGTAAAACCAGTAAACTCGATATCCAGTAACCTTTTATTGATCTGGTTGATGCTGGGAAATTCAAATTTTACTTGAAATTCTCCTGCGTCAATACCCTCGGTCGGAGAAAATGGGAAACCGATGTTTTCCAATACAATATCTCCTGAATTCATATCCCCAAGCTCCATATCTACCGAAAGATCCAGCAAAACCGTGTAGAGACCTTTCAAGGTCAGGGGACGTTTGTTTGCCTCATATTGCAGCAAGTCCTCTTCACAATTGAGGTAGATGGGAATTTCTTGTTTTCCGTCAGTAAAGAGCCAGGCATTATTTACACCGGGTAGGTCAATCAGCAGTTTTCGATAGTCAGCTATGGTCAATGGAGCCGTAGTCAAAATATCCCTTGCAGTAAAGAATGTCTGCCCATTGGCCTCCGCTAGATGATCTTTGATGTCAAAATTTACCCGATATCCTAGCTCAGTAATGGCGTAGCAAAGAGCCTCTAAAATCGTAATTCCAGGATCATGGGAATTGTAGTCTGTCCAGATGCTGCTAGAAAGGGACTCGATGTATTCCATTCCCTCCTTGCGTAGTAGCTCATAGTCCAAAGAATGGGCTAGCTTGGGGTTTTTGGGTATAGTGGGAGAGGTTTTCATCAGCAGTCGCAGGTTTGGATTACTTGAATGATATGTCGTGGAGCACTCAGACTGGTCTCATCGAAATGGGATACCAATACCGACCTGGAAGTAGTTGCTACGATCTCCTCTACATCATATTGAATTAGATCAATGTTTCCCTCATTATCCCGGATGATATGGTTGAGTTTAAAGCAGCTCAAAAAATCCACATAGGGTCTTTCATCCACAAAATTGATTAAGGTGGATTTGGAGATTTTTCCTCCAAAATTGATTTTCTTTTCATTGTCCCAAGCCCATGGACAAAGGAATTTCTCAATTTCCATATCCAATAAATTCCTATAAAAAACTTCATCCATGTGATCATGGAAGTGTACTTCAAAATCCAATTGGACCTCTTCAAATTTTGGATTGACGACATGGAGTAAGGCAAAAGGATTTTTGATTTTGCCTAGGAAAAGAGCTATATCCGTCAAGGTACCGATGGGAGTGTAAGGAGTGAGCGGATTGACATTGGATTTTTTCTTAAGGTCAGGAACACAGATTAGGGTG
Organism: uncultured Algoriphagus sp.; assembly: GCF_963974835.1. Lineage (GTDB taxonomy): Bacteria > Bacteroidota > Bacteroidia > Cytophagales > Cyclobacteriaceae > Algoriphagus. Next base: position 957,767 of record NZ_CAXBET010000001.1, read on the forward strand.
ATATGACCAGGGTAATTATCGCAGAAAACCTGCTCTTCTTCTTTTTCATAGAATCCGGTATGGTTCAGACATTTTACCTGGTAAATGGATGGGAATTCTTCCAGCACCAAATGCTCGTAATCCCACATAGTAATAGCCCGTTGCTTGTGTCGAAGTCGCTCGCTTACCCGCTGGTATTGATCGCCATCAGACTCTTTTTCCCTTCCTCCAAAGGAATCAGCGGGTTGAAGAATGGATTTGATGGCACTTTCTGAGCGCTGTAGTTTGCTGATGGTGCCAGCAGGAAGTGTACTTCTGAATTCAATTCCTTCCGATTCGTTTTGTACCAGTTCCACCAATCCCGCTTGGGCCTTGATGTCAATAATTTTGCAAACAGCATCGATGTTATCCACAACAGATGCTTTCAACCACACAAGGTCGGTAGTGACAATTGTGTGCCCTTTACCTGCATCTTTCGGAAAACTGACCGTGACAATACCTGACCGGGTCAAATTGATAGTTCCATCCACTACTTTACTTGAATCAATTACTTGCCATTCACCATTACTTTTTAGATAAGACCAATAGATTTGTTCTTCCTTCTTCAAAGGATTTGAGCTTCCTTCAGAAAGGAGGAACAGAAAATTAATCGTGGTAGGAAATGCAGCTTTAGCTATTCCGATTAAAAGCTCCCCCTTGTAAATAAATCGTGGGATCAACGAGAGATTTTCATCCGAAATAGGCTTTCCATAACCGAATGGATACAAATGGTAAAAGGTATGTCGGGGATTGGAGCCAACTGTTGGAATGAACTCTGATGCCGAGTAGTCAATGGAGAAAGATTCAGAGATCAGTTCTTTAGGCACTGGGACGGAATTTCCACTCACTTTGCTCAGCCCAGTCAGAGCTCCTATCTCGCTCAGATCTTTGATGCCTATGGATCCTATGTCGGCAATGCTTTCGGATGGATCGGTAGTAGCCCGAACCGCCCTGGCTGTAACTACAGTATTGCTCTGTTGTGAATTTATGACCACCTTGTCCAATGCCTTATTCACTTCGTCCATAAAACTGGCCAGAGAATAACTGGAGGTGTCCAAACGGAATTTCAAAATTCCTTCAAAAGATGTAGCCTGCAAAAAGGTGTTGGCACCAAAATCCATATTGGTGGCTTTCAACAGATTGCCATCCGAGTTTTGTTGGATAGAATAGGTTTGCCCTGACTTTGTTTTGGGATAGATATCCCAACTATTCCCATGCAGGTATTGACAGGTGACAGGTTCTGAAATGGGGAAATTTACCCTTAGGTAATCTAGTTTTTTCTGAAAAATTTCCTTGGAACCTATGTAAAAACCTGCGTGTAATTTAGGGAAATCACCAAAGGGCTTGAAGGGTTTGGAAGCATCGATGGAGCCACCATCACTACTTAGCGCCAGATCCTTTACCCCGATGACCTCCACAGAAAGCTGAATGGAGTTGATTGGATTGTTCATCAGATCCGCATACCACATATTGCTCATTTTCTGATCTAAAGTGGCAGTAAGCAGCGGAAGCGACGTGCGAATATTTTTTTGATGGGTTTTTTCGAGATAAGGAATTAGTGGAGGTTCTTCTACGCCAAGTGTAAATTCCAAAATCAAGGTCTTCTGATTTTCGGTGTATTTGGCATCCACATTTTTCACTAGCCAATCTTTTTCTCCCGTCAAATTGACCTGAAACGGAATGATTTTTTGGTATCCGGAGTAGGTAAATCCTGGTTTGGATTTCAATGGCTTGGCAAACTGCACTGTAACTGTCACCGTCCTTTCGCCTTCTTTCAGGAAAAGTAAATTAGAAGCGATGGCAAATCCTGCCTCTTGGGTCGCTTCGGATTTTTGATTCCCAAAGGCAAACCAACTTTTATCATCTCCTTCGAATTTTTCCCCTTTTCCATCAGCACTGTTCACCACGGGAAATGCGAGGAGGTTTTTATTCTGGATCTGATACGCTTTGATTTCCTGGACCAACGCTTGGTTCACCACCACATCCTCCAAAAGACTATAGCTCATTTCTTTTCCATTCAAGTCTTTTCCTCCCTTGAAAAGCGTCCCTTTTTCGAGCTGATGTTGACCGATATGCTTCTGCAGTTCGAATGTCAAATGCACTTGATCTGGAACAGGTTTTTTGTTTTTTAGTCTTAAAACATCTTTGTAATAGAAGTCAAGATGCCTTTTGGTGAAGTCGTTGAGGCTTTCCTGGGCTGCTTTGAAGAGTTTCAAAAAAGCTAGAAAAAGGCCATAATGGGGTTCGTGATTGGAATAGGTGGTCAATGAAGCTTCAAATGATTCCCGGGCATTTTGAATGATGGTAGAAGTACCTCCCAAAAAGACAGTGATCTGATTGTTGAAAATATTATGGTTGATGATATGACTTATTTTTACATGTACGGAAGCTCCGGGAATTGTCAAATTCATCCCTTCTGAGGTCAGCGAAAAATACTCTAAAACAAGAGGTTCATTCGAATTTAGGGTGTTGATCGGTGCGGTGGGGTCCGTTTGGTCTGAGGCAGAAATCAAGGCCACTTGATCCGTTCTGAAATTTGAAAGCCTGGAAAATGGACTATTTAACTTTGAGCCGATGATGGATTGGATGTTCTTTTGGTAATCCGCATCTTCTTTCAATAATCCACATTGTTCATCGATGGTCTTGGCAATAGAAAAAATCAGATCAAATAAATATTTGAATTGCAAGCTGGCTTCTGCATCATTCTCAGCTGCGATTGCCAATTTGGTTTTTTTGCGAAGTAGCTTAAGGTATTCGGAGAGTTGAAGGAGGTCAAGAGCCAATAAAACCGACAAGACGACTGATATATCCATTTTCATCAAGGGTTCCCAAGTTCCTTGATCAGCATTATCCGTGTTTTTGTATTTCAGGTAAGCGGCATATTTTCTAGCAAAAAGAAGGATTTCCTCCATAGACCTATCGTCCACTTTGGCAAAAGTGGGAGGGAGGGAGAGGAGTTTTCTGGTGAGCCTGTCTACTCCTTCTCGGGTCAATGGGTTTTTATCATTGCAAGCCATCGTTGATTATTTCAATTCAGTACCTTCTGTTTTATAAAATGGAAAGACAAAGTTGAATCTCGAGTTTGTCGTCCTGACCTTGTAGGTAATCGTAATGAGAATTCTACCCTCCAATTCTCCTGTGTCATTTAATTCTATTTTTTCCACCTCAATCCTCGGTTCATGATATAGAATTGCCGTTCTGATCAAGTCTTTGATATAGGTTTTGAACGTGGTGATCAGAGGCTCAAAAGTCAGCTCGTGGAGGTTACATCCATAATCCGAGCGCATCACCCGCTCTCCTCTTTTGGTTGAGAGCAGTATTTCAAGACTGCTTTGAATATCTTTTTCGTCTTGGAGCATTCGGGTTTTTGCCCCCTCATTGTCAAACTGGGGAGGAAAACTCCAGCCCCTTCCCAAAAAAGACTGATTTATTTTTTCCATGATTCTATCACCCTATGATTACTGTTGGACATCCGATAATTATTACTCCACCGTGGGCAGTGGAATCTCCCATCCTAGCAGCAGGCAAGCCTCCGATCAGCACGGAGAAGGATCCAGTGATGATGGTGTCTGGCGGACCTGCGCAAGTAGTCATGTCGCCCACTCTTGCCGCTGGCAATCCTCCGATCAGTACAGTCGGTTCACCAGGTGGAAGGATGGGTCCGCCCACATGAGGAGATCCATTTGGATTCAACATGGGACAGGTATGCATGTCTGATATTCTAGCTGCTAATGGCATTCTATTATTAATTTATTTTGACAAGACTTCCTTTAATATTTACCATAGCACCTTCGAGATCTGTGGTACCGTTGCTTTTTAAACTTAATCCAGCTGCCGCTTCTGCACTTATTTTTGCATCTGCTTTTATGGTTATTTCCGGTGCCGCAAAACTTAGGGTAGTCCCGGCCTTTAGCATGATCTCCTTGGACGATTCCAGGACAATTCCACTGGAATCCATGGTCATTACATTCCCCGAGGCATCTTCCACTTGAATGATCCCAGCAGTATCATCCAAGGTGAATTTTCTTTCCCCCGGAGTTTCAATGACAATGCTTTTGTCCCCGTCATGAATGGTAATCTTGATTTCTGATCTGGAGACATATCCTTTTTTATCATTGGATTCTTCAGGCTGCATCGGAGTGGGTTTGGCGCTGCTATGAACCATCCCAATGATCACCGGGTGGGAAGGGTCATCATTGATGAAACCGATGATGACCTCATCATCAATCTCAGGCCGGAAAAATATTCCTCGATTATTCCCTGCATCCAAGGTGGCCACTCTGGCAAAGATCCCCGCATCATTGGGGTTGACCAATGGCAACCGGACTTTGACTCTTCCTTCCCCCAAGGGATCCATGATGTCTGTGACAATGCCTATATGAAGTCCTTGGATCCGGGAATACTGACCTGAAGAAGAGCTGGTTGAGGATGGGTTGAATTTCTCTGTGAAAAAATCCTCCTGCCAGCCTAAGGTGGCCTCAGTTTCCCAATTACCAAGGCGTATTTCATGCTGTACAGCACTCACAAAAGCTTTTCCGTTGAATTGATCCCCAAGACCTTCCAGCATAACCCAATCTCCAGGTTTGACTTTTGCAGTTCCTGGGAAGGTCACTTTACCTTTTATTTTGGATAGGAATTGCTTCTGTCTTTTCGCATCAGCGATTCCCTGTAGTGCTTCATTGGTGAATTTCCCAGAGGTCCTGATTTCAAATTCCTGCCCATTGAATTCGGCCATTGTGGATTCTTGGACATTGCCGGGAGAAGCCGAGGCCAGATCGGTTCCTTCTAATTCCAGGACGGACTGATTGGTAAAATCCCAGGAAAATGCCTTTACCGCCGTAGCTTGAGACCGGATATCAGTTTCTGAAAAGAGAGAAAGAATATTAGCGCCATAGGTGAGGGTTTCCACAGGATCAAGGGAAGGGTCTGGCTTCAACACTTTGAATTGCGGCCCGCTGATGAGGCTCGCCATGCCCGTGGAGTCTATCCTGCTCATCGCAAAATCCCAATCGCACACATTTGCCTGAAGCAGCTGCTCATGGGCACTTCCAAAAGAGGGAATATCCAAATCAGTAAGCCCATTTTCGCTTAAAAGTTGCTCTACTATGTCCTTGTCAGTAAGGTCATTGAAGTGTCGGCTTTTTGGGGAGATGGTCATCTTTACCGACTCGTGTTTGCAGGTAAGCAAAAGATTGGATCTAGTGGATGTCACCAGATGTGATTTGGAAACAATGATTCCCCTAAAAACTGATTCATCATCTGAGCTGTAGCCCATTTGTATGTTGATGCTTTTTCCCAACGCAAACTCTCCGCTACTGCTGATCGCAAAGTCGGAGTCTGCTGCTGAGCCATCCAATATTTTGATAGTGGCATAGGGGATTTTATTCAACTCATTATATATGATCATTTCCTCAACTTGAATCTGTCCAGACACTTCTTGATCCGGATTGGAAAAAGGGGCATTTCCCAATAGGATTTTATAAGTGACTACGTCTCTGGTTGCTGAGGTTGGCATGGAGTTAAATTATTTAGCTAATGGGGGAAAATAGATTTTGGATCCGGCAGATATATTTCTAAAACTGTCCAGAGCGTTCAATTCTGCTACCTGGATGTAGTATGTGTTCTTTTCATATATTTTTTCAGTCAACAAATCCAATCGATCAGAACCTCCAAATGTCCTTTCGTGTGTTATGTCAGGACTTTCCCGGTTTTCTCTGGCAGCTCTCTCTACATCTGCGATACTTTCTGCAAACTGACATTTGGCGATAGCTCGGATAGGTTTGCCGTCCGGTGCAAAAACCTTGTACTCTATATCCATCTGTTTCAGGACACCTTTAAATAGGAGTTCTCCCCAATGGATTTTCAAATAATAGGGGCGATGTTTTTCGGACTGGTAATCAATGATTTTTTGTTTGAACTCTTCGATCTGTTCCGTCACAGTTCCCGGTTTTTCAAAGGGATTGGCAATACCCAAACTCAACACAGACATATCTTTCACCACGCCGGTACCATCAAACAAAAAGTCGAAATTAAAATCTCCGGGAAGGATTCTATTGAATTTCATGTTGGTTCCGGAGGTGCCTGGAGCCTGGGATTCATCGAATTCAAATTTGTATGCAACCCTATAGCTTGCGGGATTGACTAAGGCATTGAATTTATTGCCGGAGACCTCCTCTCGATACTCTGCATCCCGATAGGCCTGGACATATAGTTTTTCAGCTTTTTGACTTAGATCTAGCATTACCTTTCCAATTTTAATTGAATCATTCTCAACACATTTTCAGTGACTTCTTTCACAATCTCCTGCTTCATTCGATCCAGGTTTGCAGGCTTTGAACTTTGCGAAGCTGAATCAATATTACTTGATCCTATGGTTGCTTTGATTTGGAGTTCTCGTATCTCGATGGGCATATCTTTGGGATTAAATTCCAATACTTCCTGATGCACTGATATTGCCTACCAAGGAAATGGCAGAATCCAGACTGATGATGTTGAAATATTGGTAACTCAGCGTAATGGATTCTATAACAATGGAATTTTGCTCGGCGTTAAAACTAGAAACCGACCATTTCTTAGGAATCGCATTGACTACGTACCAGGATTGGATAGGAATATGGTTTTCATTAAGTAGGCTGATGATGATATTCACCGGTTCGAAGACAAAGTTTTCGAAGGCATTTTTGCACCACATCAAAATCCCGGAGCCGATAAACATTCCTCTTTTCAAAATCAGGTCGGTATATTTTGCCCGGACGGGCAGCTCCCATACAAACCTATTCTGGCCTCCTTCTACGATGGTTTCCATTTGCATTTCCATGTCCAGACCACTTACCTCCTGGAACCTAAAATCATTCGGGGTTTGAGGAAATAATTGGAATACGACAGAAAAATGAAATCCTACTGGTGGATAAGGAAACATAGCTTATTCGTTTGCAATGGTGAGCCCTTCATGAGCTATTTCTATGGTTTCAATAGCCGTTTCATTTCCAGTACTGTTCAGATCGGTAGACTGTACTTTGATTGGCCAGGCATTTTTTACTTTCCATACTACTACTGGAGCGTGGGTTTCGTCCAAGAGCGAAATGATCAAGTCTCTTCTCTCAATAGTATTCAAAGCCACTGTATTCCACCACAAGTAGAATTCATTGTCACTTTTAAAAATGCCACGTTTGAGTGTAATGTTGGAAAAGCTCTGCATTCCTGGCATTTTGATTTTGGAATATTCAGGGCTAGCGCCATCTCTGTACTCAATAGGCTCTATGGTCACTTCTAGACCTGTCACTTCAGTAAATCCGATTTTTGTTCCACCCCAATCAACTTGAAAATGGAACTTTGGAAGAGGATAATTAGCCATGATGATTCTGGTTTAAAGTTTTAAGAAAAAGTGGTTAGGACTCCTGCATTTTGTGAGAAAAACGTAGGATAATGAACTCAGCTGGACGGACGGCAGCCATGCCGATTTCGACGATGAGTCGTCCTTCGAGAATGTCCTGAGCAGTCATAGTCTGGCCCAGCCCGCATCTTACATAGAAGGCATGTTCAGGTTTTGCCCCAGCCAGCGCACCTTGTCTCCATAATAGTGTCAGGTAATTTTCCAACATCGCTCGTAATTTCACCCAGGTGTTAGCATCATTAGGTTCAAATACAAACTGCATGGTAGCTTTCTTGGAGGATTCCTCTACCATAATGAAGAACCTTCTCACATTGACGTATCTCCATTCATTGTCATTTCCAGCCAAGGTTCTAGCCCCCCAGACCAAATATCCCTTACCTTGGAACATTCGGATGGCATTCACCGATTTGCCAGTGGTAGGATCGATGTTCATTCCTCCTTGTTCTGCTTCGCTGATTTTGGCAGTTAGATCATAGACTGCATTCAGAGAGACATTTGCCGGTGCTTTCCAGACGCCTCTCGAGGCATCTACTTTTGCATAGACACCTGCCATAGCAGAGGAAGGAGGTAAAGTAGGGCTCAATTTCTCCCTGATTTTGGCCAAACAGGCATTGTAGATAGCGGTCTCACTGCTGCGAAGAGATGCCAGAGTCACTGCTGCGGCATCTACTCCACCAGTGTTGATAACTACATCCACATCCGCTTCACTATATTCAAAATCAAAGGTTGTCTTCAGTGAAGGATAGTAGACCGCTGCATAATTGAGATTGTCATTTTTTGTAAAGGCAGTTCGGAAACCACTGATGGTTGTAGTGTTGTTTGTACCCGGAGTATGGACATCTACTAGGGTAAAACGATCCTGTAACTTTGCACACAAGTCAATGGCTGAAGACATCAACGTATAATAATCACCTTCATCAAGTGTATTGATTGCATCCGGGAATACAATGATGGTAGGCTCATCTTCTGCTTCACAGGCGAGTAGCCCATTATCATAATCTTCCGAATCAGGCGTGTCAGTAGTGCTGCCTATAGATATGATATAGCAAGGTCCTCCACCATTGATGAAATACATCCGGAGATTGTAATACATGGTGAATTCAGATGGATCCGTGATAGTGGCATCTGCGGCAAGGGTTTCCCTTATTATTGTCAGGCTTATGCCTTCTTCACTTTCGGCCTTGCCAAAGTAAGTTTCATATTCTTTTAAGGAATAGATTTTAGTAGGCACTTGGGTCAGAGGCTCACCGATTTCATTGACGGCGATCTGCGTGTATCCGATAAAAGCGGGGATTGCAGTCTCTACTTGAGCTACCGATGGCGGAAAGAGCGGGATTTCATTTATGTAAACTCCCGGCGTCTTGATTGCGGATTCATTGATTTGTGACATTTGAAAATAATTTTTAGTTTATAATTTTCTTTAATTATTTAAATGAATAGTGAACAGGTGTTCTTTTTCATTACCATTGGCTGAGGTGTAAAAGAGAAGCTGATTTGACACGTCCGTATACAATCGATGCGTGCTAGAGCCTTCGGTCACCAGATCAATGACTCCAAACTCCCCCTTGAGATTTTCTATGCTCGTGCTCCAAGAGCCTGGATTCCCTGGATTGAATGTTTTCACGGGCTCAAGAGAAGCGATGGGCCCTAGCGTGGCAGTGGCTAGAGTCATGGAAGTAGCCGAGGCTCTGACATTGATCCGAAAGCGATAAATATTTCCCTTTCCGTGATCAGCTGCTACGGCTGTTTGAGAGATTATGGGATCACCCAGATTGATAAAAAAGCGGGCACTGAAACTCGTGGGCAATCTGAAATATGGAGCATCTTCCCCGTTGCGGATTTTTACGAAGCAGAGCAAGATATCATTCTTCCATCGATAGTGGATGGCATGCTTCCTAAACATAGACTCGGTAGTAGGATCAGGATTAATCCTGACATGTGGAGTCAAGAAGCCACCATTTGTTGGGGCAAAAGGAAAGGCATCATGGGCAATTCGGATGGAGAATAACTTTTCAAACTTGTCGAGAATCCTGTCCATAATTATAGCCGCTTATTAGTGAATTGGGAGTCAATTGTTTTCACCAATGGAATCTCCATTCCTTCCTCTATACTGCTGAAATATGCCAGTCTCATTTTATAGACCACGGAGGGGATATATTTCCCTCCCATGATTCCCCAGAGTTGGTTAAGTTCTTCGAAACTGGCTGAGTATAAGTCTAGGAGGATTTTGTCCAGCCCAAAATTTGAAAGTCCGGGAATGTGTGTTTCCGTGAAGATGGAATTGGATTGAAAAAATGATATGACCTGTGAAATCCGTTGAAGTCCAGTACTGTATTGTTCTTTATTCGCACCTATCAGCAAAAAGACATTGAGGTATATTCCGGGATTTCTGGAGACACCTCGGGGAAGGCCTGCAGTGTCATAGATTTGCTTGTTGGCTGGGTTATTTCGAAGCGTACTTTCCTCCTGAATATTGATCACCGACATAATGACTCTATCGGTGATATTTGTGCCTGCACCCTGCTGGGAGGAATCCATCAAGGCAAGATTTCCCAACAAAACCTCAGGTTCGGTATTGCCAATATGGTCATTCAATAATTCAACTATTGCACTTAAAACTTGATCTATCATGGTGCAGAATAAAAGGTGCCAAAAATTTCTCTGAAAAAAGACGTTTACCCAGAGAAGGGTTACCGTCTAAATTCTGAGACGAAATATCAAATTTGACCAATTATGCCTGCAATAAATTCCATGTATTCATGGATTTTAAAAACTCATGGAATTCATGGATATCATTGGACTAAATTGGCAGAAATGGCTTCCCTTACTAAACCTGCCATATTTCTAACCCCCAACTTTTGGATCAAATGAAGGCGATGGGTCTCGACCGTACAGAAACTGATAAAAAGTTTATTTGCAATTTCATGGGTCGTATATTCATCTACGATTAGTTGTAGCACCTGTTTTTCCCTTTTGGTCAATAGATTGTTTGTTGACAGGACAGGCTTGGCTTGAAAAAGGCTTTCTTCTAATACGTTAAGCAACTGTGGATCTACAAAATAACCCCCATTATTTAGCTGCTGAATAGCTCCATCAATGCTTTGTTTTCCACAGTTGGAAAGCAAATATCCAGAAGCTCCGGCCTTGAATATTGATCTGATTCTAGCTGAATCTCTGAATTCACCGAATACCAATACCTTTTGCAAAGGTCTTTGGTGACACAGACTCTGGGTTAATTTGACAAGCTTTTTGATTTCAGGAATTACATCAAGCCAAATAAAGTGATTCACACTAAAAGAGGTAATTCCTTTATTTTTGATCTCTTTCAGAGAAATCATATCCACTTTTGCTGGTCTGTTGAGTGTAAGATAGTGCTGAAGACCTTCAGAAAGTAAGGTGCATTCGCTAATTATACTGTGCTGCTCCATTGAACCAATAGTTAAAAATATAGGACTAAAAAGAGCCTTGCATTCGCTCAGTTTTCTCAACTTTTAAAGATTTGAAATGCAAGATTTGCACACATCAACCTTGAGCTTTTTCACTATTGGTAAACAAAGGATTAACTATTTCCGGCAACTTTGAATTCTCCGAAGAGTTTAGGGTATTTTAAGTTGCAGAAATTTTTCAATGAAAAAGCCAGGTAAATGCGCTAACAAGGCCTATCTAAAAGTAACTTTTATTACATTGATATTCAAATGATTAATACCAATGCTAAAATTGAGTTTAGTAATTTTTACTTCAGCTTAAAAATATTAGTTGAAGTTTTGCTGTATTGTACCTCCAACGCTGGGAATTGCTTAAGTAATTTCTCAAAATCTCCATTTGGATCTATCACAATAGCAGGTTTTTGCTTTTGAAGCATTTGAAAGAGTCTCGCCTTTTCCCTTAGACCTCTTTCTTGGTCTAGGTATAGTTTGCTCAAGCGATAATTCAGGAACGGACCTCCCAAGCTGGATTCTAGATACGGACTAAGATTGTCCCCTAGCACCAAAATGTTTCCCGTGTATTCTTTATCGGTTTTATCCACAAAATACTCTGAATCATTAATAGTCCTTTGCCAATACCAAAAACTGAATGCAGGAAGACCTATGACGAGGAGATAAAAAGCGATTTTGCCGATAAATTCTTTTTTGATGTTCAGGAAAAATTGCGTGATCAAATAGGTGAGCCCAGGGATCAAAATCACCAATTGATACGCAGCCTGCTTCTTGATAACGAAAAACTCGGCAACCGAAAAGAGTAGCCAAATTATGATGAGCTGCCTTTGCTTTTGCTGATTGATCGTAGAGCCACGTAGGACTGTGGCCATAAAATAGCCAACCACAGCTAAGAAAAGAGGGAAAATTCCAATAATCAGCCAGTTTAACAGAGACTGGTATTCATATTTCTGGGAAAGAAAAGTGAGTGGCCAGATCTGGATCGCTTCTTCCAGTCCATCGTTCCAAAAATAGAATACGGAGATCAGCAGAAGAGGAAGAAAATATCCAACTAAAGAAAGCATCAATTGACGAAAGGAAAAGCTACTGATGGCAATACCCGTAAATATCATGTAGGGAAGAAAAAGTATATAATTTGGATTAAACCCCGTAGCTAGTCCCGCATAAATTCCTATTAGCAAAGTAGATTCACTTGTATCCTTCTGAAGAACTGTTTGGGAAAACAGTTGACCAAGAGCTAATATCAGAAATGTACTTCCTAACAACACTGGACTCAAGCTCAACATGTCAAAGGAAAAATGGAATAATGCTGCCATGATGATTGCCGGCAGGTAAGTATTTACATCAAAAGCACGGAACTTGATCAACATGGAGTTCCAATAAAGTATCTGTAGTGATATTAAAACTCTACCCACTACTTCATAAGCAAACAAGTTCCTCCCAAAGGTCCAATCCATGAAAGTAAAGAACCCTGCGGAAAGTGGCCCGTTGTCATCTATGATGTCCTGATACAAAAAATACCCTTGTCCAAGCCGTTCTCCAAGCAGCATCCACATCAATTGTGGATTGGTGATCGGGAAAGGATTGAGAGTCAAATAGACGATTGTCAACAACAGAATGTATATTCCTATGCCGATTAGCCTGAAGGGATCATTTAATTTGAAAAAGCTAAACAAGGTAAATTGGAGAAGAGTGTTTGGTTGGTTTTGCCCGAAATTAAAGCTTGCCCAACTATTTCGCTAAATTTGTACCACAAATACTTTATATGGAAAGTAAAAGACAACAAAAATACGCCAAACTCATCCAAAAGGAGCTAGGTGATATATTTCAAAAAGAATCCAAACATCTAGTCGGCAGGGCTATGGTGACTATCACAAGAGTGTTGATGAGCCCGGATTTGGGATTGGCAAAAGTTTACCTCAGCTTTTTGCTGGCGGAGCCTGAAGCTACCTTTAACTTGATCAATGAGCACAAGAAGGAAATCAGACATCAGCTAGCTAAGCGAATCGGGAAATCAGTAAGGGTAATTCCTGAAATCGCCTTTTTCCCTGACGATTCTGCTGCCTATGCCCAGCATATGGATAAAGTAATTTCCAATTTGTCTATCCCACCGGCTCCGGAAGAGGAAGAAGACCAAGAGGAAGAGGATTAATACAGCTATCGTTGAATCTCAGTTTTTTCATAGCCTCCAGATATTTCCGCAGCAAAAAGAAGCGGAACTTCATCACCATTTTGTCCAGGATTTCTATGATAGGAGTCGCCGTGGGCACGATGGCGTTGGTGATTGTCATGTCTGTATTTAATGGGCTGGAGGATCTGATTAGAGGTCTTTTTGCCAGCTTTGATGCTGAGCTGAAAATTGAGGCTACCGTCGGAAAAAGCTTTATGACCAGTGAGGAATGGCTGGATAGCATCAGAAGCGTGGATGGAGTAGCTATTCTTACAGAAGTGATTGAAGACAATGCATTGCTGGATTATAATGGCAATCAGATGATTGGCAGATTAAAGGGTGTTTCGGATAATTTTCTGGATCAGGATCGATTCTCAAGAGGTTATTTCTGGGGAGATACTACCCTTGGAACGGAACTAAATCCGGCTGCAATTTTAGGCCGGGGCGTGGGTTTTTTCCTTTCTGTGAATCTGGATAATGTGAATGTCCCGCTCAAGATATACTACCCAAAAGCCCCTAGAAGTGCAGCTACCATAGATCCTTCCCAATTTTACGCATCAGCAGTATTGGATCCTGTGGCTTATTTCAGTATTGGAGAGCGCCAATTTGATGATGAATACGTGATTGCTCCACTTTTCTTTGTCCGGGATCTGCTTAAATATGGTGATAAAAGAACTTCATTGGAAGTAAAAGTAGCAGAGGGATATTCTATAAGTGATGTTCATAAACGCCTGAAGGCTCATTTGGGTGATGATTTCCTAGTGAAAAATGCGGACGAGCAACATGCCGGGCTAATCCGCACTGTCAAAATGGAGAAGCTATTTACCTTTCTCACCCTTACCTTTATTCTGGCGATTGCCTCTTTCAATATCTTCTTCTCTCTGAGTATGCTTGCTATCGAAAAGAAGAAAGACATCGCTGTGCTGAAAGCCATGGGAGCACAGGAAAGATTAATCCGAAGAATTTTTCTAAAGCAAGGAGCACTGATTGCGTTTAGCGGAGCTTTGATAGGGTTGATTCTTGGCTATTTGGTATGCTGGATTCAGCAATCTTTTGGTTTGGTGTCACTTGGGATTACTTCTGCGGTAGTTGATGCCTATCCTGTGAAAATGATCTGGAGCGACTTCCTTTGGATAAGTTTAGCGATGATCGGAATTACTTTTTTAGCATCTTCAAGACCTGCCTGGATTGCTTCTCAGGTTGATACCGTTAAGGAAGTATAGTGCACATTCAGGCTTTGGGTTTGCCAAATTTGAAGTTGGCTATGCCACTATTTAATATAGTATAAATACTTCCTATCAAACCAACTGAACCTGTCAGGTAAGCGTAGATTTGATCAAAGAATGATCTGTTAAAGAAACCAATCAAGGCAAAGCAAATCAACACAAAGCTTAAAGCAGAAACTTGGATGAGATGGGCATTGCCGTTTTTGCTTTCAAATTCACTGAAACTTTTGATTTCTTCTTCGCTCACATAGGTGAGAATGTAAATCTGGAACAGTCGGCTAAAGAATTCATACCGTTTCCAATATTCTGTTTTAGAGTGATTTATTAAGGAGTTTGGTTTTGCATCCTTTTCGGCCAAAAGGCCTTTCTTGAACAGTTCGTGGATGGTTTTTAACCTCGCCTTGTTTAAAAACCTTTCCAGGGCAAATTCATGACAAACTAACTTTTCCTGAAAATTCAGCTCCGACCAAATGTCTGCGAATTTGGCTGTGGATAGTTGAAGCTCCTCTTCATTTTTTGCTTGAAGATAAAGTGGGTTAACCACACCCTTGTATTCTGAAGAATATTGACTTGCATCTAGAGGTAAAATGAAGAATTCATAATCGCTGAATGTCTCAGCAAAAAGTATCCTATCGTCAATATTTTCAATTGTGGAAAATGTCTCATGCCAAGTTTTGCCAGAGGTCATGATCATCTGCTTTCCCTTAAAATCTTTTTTGCCAATCAAGTTGATTACTTCAAGTTTATCTTTTCTACAGTGGAAATTAATGAAGAGGTAAATGCTTTTAACAGGATTCAAAGTAATGTCTGCGAAGGGAACCATCATTGACAAGTCGATAATTTCCAGATTATCGATTTGGGAAATGTGTTGCTTTACAAAATCCAATATTAGAGCGGAGTCTGGACAGGTAATAAATATGCGTTGTGAATGCAAATTGGTAGGCTTGGTCTTCAACACCAAAATCGGAAAAAAAATGATACTCTGAAGTTGTTTGGTGAGCAGTACAAACATGATGAAGAACACCGATGCAATCGTCCCATTTTGAAAAATGCTCTTCAAAGTCGGGTTTAGTTTTTGAGGACTTCTGACAGCATCATGAATGGTCTCAATGTTAGGAGCTATAAAATTACTGATTTTGCTATCAAAAGGATCTGCTATCAGGGACAGCCAGTTTCTTCTGCTTTCTTCGTACAGATGCGTATGGTCAATATCCTCTTCGAGTGCCACTTTTTTTATCGTCAGTTGCTGCTTATCCCAAACTGTTTGTTCGAATTGCTGTGTTTTCGACATTATAAAATAACCCGGAAGAAACCCGATAATCAAAAACCAAACTCCCAGGAACATAGGAAGTGTCATTACTCTGCTGCGTACAAATAGTAATTTCTGTACGGGTTTAACTAAAAAAAACCATGCTAAGATGAAGCCTGATGATATCAATAACAAAAACAAAGCTGGAATTACAATTTCGTGGATTTGGAGTGCAATCCATAAAAACAGCATAACCACAATCCCTCCCAGTATAAGCGTCCTAACTGAATATTTCTTCAGTTTAAATTCTGTTTGATCTAGGGAAGGGTCAGTTCCAATAGATGTGGAGAGGTTGACTAAAGACACCAAAAAGCCGGAAAAAATCATCAAAACAAGGAAATAGATGTGGCTGATTGCGCAATTGTAATAGATGATCAGTAAGAGAATTCCATAGCATGCATGGCAAAGAGTAAGGTATGTTAGATGAGGAAGGTTTGACTCTGTGGGTTCCAGCCAGGAAAATAAGAATGATTTTGTACCGTGCTTATTTTTAAATCTGCGGGAATTTTTTTGAATGATTAGACTAAAAATTAAGCTTAAGAAATAAACTAAAACAAATAAAAGCGACTCTGCTGAGACAAGAGATGCATAAGAATGCGACAAATTTGTATTGACCAAAAAAAGCATCCAAATATCCTGATCGTAATTAACTCCACTGATTTTTTTCAGTATGCCATTGTATTGGTACCCATTCAGATATAAGGAAGTACGGATCTGCTGATGAGAATTTGTATTGTTTTCCATCAGTGAGCTGATTTCCAGCCATTTTTCAGGACTTATTCCTTCTTCGATATTGTCGATCGGAGACGTTATTTTTTTGCTCTTCAGCAAGATTTTTCCAGTTTTCTTAAAAACAAGAAATCTATAATTTTCGCTGATACTTGGATCCGTGTTTAAGCGGAAAGTAATTGCTCTTACACCTTTTTCATTTTCATCATTTGCGTAGAAATTCTTGGAGATTACTGATTCAAGTTCTCCATCAAACCGGCTATAATGTGAGTTTAAAAAGAAGCCATTCCGATTGTTGACATTCCTTTGGTCATAGAAATAGGAATAGTAAATCCTGGTGCTAAGGTCTACAGAGGAAGGCGCGTCTTGAAAATCCAGCGTTTCATCTTTCCCTCTGTAGAAAATCTTCCTTACAAAGCCATCGTCCCGAAACCAGATAAGCTCGTTATAGTTGGATTCTTTTGATGTCCAATTATTAGATTTGATCATTGACTTCAACTTATGCTGATAAAATGTAAGGGAATCCTCAAGAGATGCTGAAAGACTATCCACCAACGTCTTTTTGGAGCCTATATCATCTGGTTTATTTTTAAACTGTGCACTGGCAAATCCTATGATGACTGTAAGAAGCAATAAGGAAATACCCACTTTGGTCACTTTGTCCTGAGTTAGGTTGTCGCCTTTGGACAGATTCATTATTCCCAAAATCGGGATCAACGCTATCAGCACCATCAAAAATAAAAGAAGTATACTGAGGACAGTGAAATTAAGCCGCAGACCTACTTTCTGATGGGTGTCCTCTGAGATGACGCCTACTGTGTAGAGTTTTAGACTATTAATCTGGATGGGGGAAATGTAGGCCCTGGATTCTTTCTCAGAAAACTTAATAGGGACCATCGATGCTCCTGCATGGGTAACTCCTAGCGTATCGATTTTCAAATCGGTGGGCTGGAACAAGCTAACACCATATTCTGTATCGGGATACACTATGTTTCCGACTTTATCTGTAAGGAAAAAGCGCTCGAAAATTTTATTGGTCTCTTGTTTTCTAAGGAGCTCAAAAATTGGGATTTCCAAGTCGACAACTAAGGAAACATCAGAATTTTGATCAACGGCATTTTTTCTTTCGTCCCTGATCTGCAAAGGTTTAAGAATATTCTGCTTATTTAATTCGTCGATTATTTTATCAACTTTTACCTTAAGATCTTTCCTGTAAATAGCTCCGTTTTTAATGAAAAGGCTATCTTTTGGCTGGAAGTCTTCATTTAAAATCCTTCCGTTAGAATAGGCGGGTTTGAAAGGATTTATGATTGTCAACTTGTTTGACTCTTCTTTTGTCGTTAAAGATTTGGCTGCAATGGATGCTCCGTGCTGCATGAAATACGCGTCTACCCTGTCGTAGTAATCGCTTAATGCTCTCACGATGTCATTTTTGGATGCTTCCATGCTTCGGAGGAGTTGATTTTCTAGCTCTCTCTGATTATTTGTAGCTTGTACATACAGGAGTACTCCAATGATTCCGATGACTGGCAATAAAAAAAGCCAAATTCTAAGTGTCTTGAGCTTCATAAAAAATTAGATTAAAAATATAAATTTAAAATACATCTTAATTGTCTGAAAATCAATGAAAAGTGATATTTTTATAAACTAAATATTTATACATTTATGAAATTCAAACTTGCATAAGCTTGTCAAGGCATGTTTATTGGGGATTGAAGCGTTTCATTACAGTTTGAAAATTTATTTCCCGATGAAAATATTATTCCGCCTTAATCTGATTCTACTATCCTTAATGATTTCTCTCTCGACTTCCTATGCTCAAGAAGTGGAAGAGAATAAAGGTTCTTTAGATTCCGGCACTATCGATAGCCAGTTTGATTATATCTACAGCATCTCAAATAACTTCCAGGAATATAAAGTAGTAAAGCGTACCAATCTCGATCAGCTCAAGTCCAACATGCTGGATTCTATGCGGACAATGAGACAGGAAGTGAGTGATCTTAAAGGATTGATAGCAAGCCAAAAAGATTCTATTGGAAACTTAAATAATACGCTGGTTTCTACTGAGACAGAGAAACAGGAAGCGATCGCTGAAAAGGATAATTTTTCTTTTTTAGGAATGGGGATTCATAAAGCAGTCTATTCCTCTTTTATGTGGATACTAGTTGCTGTGCTAGCAGGAGCGCTAGCTATTTTCTCTTTTCAATATTTCAGTAGCTTTAAAAAAATCAAAAAGGCTCAGAAAGATTTGGCTGAAGTGCAGGAGGAATTTGACAATCACCGCAAGAATATGCTTGATCGGGAGCGAAAGCTAAAACGGGAATTAGTTGATGCGCAATTGGGCAGGTAGTGGCTTACTTCCTCATTTAGATCTGTAGCAGTTTATTTATAGAACGGGTCAAAGGATTTGCAAAATGTGAGGATGAGATGCTTAAATGCTGGAAATCTAACTAGCATTAATTGGATTGTTTCTGTGGAAATTTGTGAGGAATAAATTCGCATTTTTTCTTCCCTTCATTTATTAGTCATAGCTGTTATTCAAACCTTTCACTTTTACTGCAGAAATCCTTGCAAAAAAGCTTTAAGTTTGTGCCCTCAATACCAAAATTAAAGGATGGCTAAGAAAAGAGGAACTGCTTTGGAAGAGAATGAAAAGAGGAAGTTGAATAAGCAGAATTTAAGTAAACTGGGAGGCATTTTTCAATTTTTAATGCCTTACAAAGGATCATTCTTTTTGGGGCTTATTTTCCTTTTATTTTCTTCCCTGACGTTGCTTACATTCCCTTTCGTGGCAGGGAAGCTTATTGATACTGCACAAGGAACGAATTGGATAGTCAGCGATATTAATTCCATTGCGCTGATTTTGGTAGGAATATTAGCAGTGCAGAGCATTTTCTCATTTTTCAGGGTTTGGCTTTTTGCATTGGTATCCGAAAGATCCATGCGGGATATTCGCCTTGCTTTATATTCAAGAATGGTACGCTTGCCAATGACATTTTTTGATAAGCGAAGGACGGGAGAATTAATCAGCAGAATTACCTCAGATGTAAGTATGCTTCAGGATACTTTCTCCGTGACATTAGCGGAGCTTTTTAGACAGGTGGTTACGCTAGTAGCAGGAGTTATTTTTCTCATGGTCAATACCCCCAAGCTGACGTTTTTCATGTTAGCTACTTTTCCTGTGTTGGTAGTGATTGCGATGGTATTTGGGAGATTTATCCGAAAGCTTTCCAAAAGCACACAAGATGAACTGGCCGCAGCCAACGTGATAGTGGAGGAGACTCTCCAGTCTATCAGTACTGTGAAATCTTTTGTAGGAGAAGTATTTGAATCCACCAGATATGGTGCTGGACTGAATCGTGTAGTGGGTGTAGCACTAAAAGCGGCAAAGTATAGGGGAGCATTTATCTCATTTATAATTTTTGCTTTGTTTGGAGGAATAGTGGCTGTGATGTGGTATGGTGCGAGTTTGGTGAGCTCGGGGGATATGAGTGTTGGTGAGCTGGTTTCTTTTGTGCTTTACACTACGTTCATTGGCGGATCGATCGCCGGCTTGGGTGACATATATGGACAAGTACAGAAAGCTATAGGTTCTTCAGAGCGGGTATTGGAAATATTGGATGAAGAGCCAGAATCAGTAACGGGAGAAAAAACTGCTAATTTCCAAGGAAAAATAACCTTTGATCACGTAGGTTTTCACTACCCGACCAGGCCTGAAATGGAAGTATTGAAGGACCTGACTGTTCATGTGAATCCTGGAGAAAAAGTAGCTTTGGCCGGACATTCTGGCGCGGGAAAATCAACCATTATACAATTGCTGATGCGCTTCTATGACGTACAGAAGGGCTCAATTAAGGTGGATGATCGTCCATTGAATGAGTGGGATTTACAAAATCTCCGCTCTCATGTAGGCATGGTGCCTCAGGAAGTATTGCTTTTCGGGGGATCTATTCGAGAAAATATTGCTTACGCAAAACCGAATGCGACTGAGGAAGAACTCATTTTAGCTTCTAAAAAAGCCAATGCTTGGCAATTCATTTCCCAATTCCCTGACGGCTTAGATACTTTAGTGGGAGAAAGAGGAGTCAAGCTTTCCGGTGGACAAAGACAGAGGGTGGCCATTGCCAGAGCGATATTAAAAGACCCTTCCATTCTTATATTGGATGAGGCTACCTCGTCTTTGGATGCAGAATCAGAACATTTGGTTCAGGAAGCTTTGGATGAGTTGATGAAAGGAAGAACCACAATAATTATCGCCCATCGATTGGCAACTATCCGAAAAGTAGACAGGATCTATGTGCTGAGCGATGGAGAAATTGTGGAGCAAGGTGATCATACAGACTTGCTTGGAAGAGAAGATGGCTTCTATGCAAACTTAGTCCGGTTGCAATTTGCTGATTAAGACAAATTGTGAGCGCAAATTGATTTGACCAATCCCATAAATTTTTCCTGGTACATTTTAGAGTTTGGAAACAGTAGCTGCATTTCCTTGATATCAAGCAGACGTATTTCATCCAAATATTGCTGAGCATCTTTTGGATTCCATTTTTGGAGCCTGCTCAGTTTTGTTTTGGTAAGGAAAAAATATAGCAAATCATGAGGGAGATATTGTGCAAATGGAATTGCGTAATGTGCTTCTATAGGAAAGGTTCGGTTAGGTGTTTGGATAAAATGTTTTTTCCCCACACGCATAATTTCATCTGCCATTTTTTTCTGATTCTCCCAAGAATATAGATGCTCTATCACAGAATTTGAGAATACCAGATCAAAGCTATTATCATCGTATTCCGGCATATAGGTGGCATCTCCTACCACAGAATTAATGTTTGGGTGAGAGGTTTTTTCTTTGCGTAAATTGAGAAGTACGATTTCAATATTTGGCATAGTGAGTAGCCTGCTCGTATCCCAGAAATAGGATGCTCCGCCCAAATCAAGTACCCTTACTGGATCTTCTTTGGAGAAATTCTTAAAGAATAACTCTTCAAAATCTTTTTGTCTCTGGTTTCTAAATTTTGCTCCCAACGAGTTGGGATTGTCGGAAGGTGAAAATAAATTCGAAATAAAACTCATGCGTTGCCCTAAAGGCGTTTCGGCTAATAAATAATCACAAAAGTAATCAGCCTCGGGGATTCTTTGCTCAATTTTGAAATTGAAATGAATGCTAAGTGGGACTAACGTTCAATTATTTTCATTTCTTGGGCCTAAAAACTCTGATTTTATATTTTGAGCTGGAAGAATTCACTTGAACCCGCGACTTTTTGTTTTTATGGCCATAAGTAGTGAGAGAGAGAAATTCTTTTGCTAAATAAATTTACAAAAGACTTTCCAAAGCAAAAATTGGATCCAAAAAAAGCCCTCCATTAGTATGAAGGGCAGGTGGATCAGGTCAGTTTTTGAGAAAACCTCTCTACACTTTAAAAAGTGCTTCAAAGAATCCCATAGTCTCACCTTTTTTCTTAAAGATCAACATAGGAAGCACATTATTGGCCATTACCAACTTTTCTGCAACACTTCCTAAAAGAATCGCTGCGGATTTTGTCTTACCTCTTGAACCAAGTAGAATCATATCTGCACCGAGCTTTTGACCTTCTTCCACCAGCGCCTTGCCTTGCGTATCGCCTTCATACAGAATAAAATGGCATTCAAGTTCTTTATGGCCAAATTTATTGATAAAGCGTTGGTAATCCTTCTTGGCATTTTCCTTCATTATCTCCGCAAATTCCTCGTAGCTCTTTCCTGTTTTTGAGTAGCCGTGAGGAACATCGTATAAGTGGACAGGTATTAATTCCGCATCTAATTCCTCGGATATTCTTTCCCCAAAATCATAGATCAAATCCGTGTGATCTGAAAAATCAGTTGGGATCATGATCTTCTTCGGTAGACCCGGAGGTCGTTTTTCCTGAAGAAGTAATATGGAGCAAGGTGCTTTTTTGGCGACACCTTTTGCCAAAGAGCCAGATCCCTCTAGCGTTTCCTTACGGCCCATAATTATCAAATCCACATCCTTTATTTTAGCCCATCTCACAAAAGTATCCAGAGGATGAGCGCCTTCCTCTGCGAACACTTCTATGTCCATAGATGGAGGAAAATCGTACTGCTTTAATTTTTCATGAATCAGGGCTTCTATGGATTCATCACCAGGAGCTAGCAGCTCAGGATGATTATCTAATATTTCTTGGGGAATTGCCAAGTCTTTGGCGACATGCACAAAATAACATTTATCTATTCCTAAGAACTTGAGAATTATAATTGTTTTTTTGATCAGGATATCATCCATCTCGGTAAGGTCGAGGCCTATCATGACCTTATAAAAATACTTCATAGCTGTTTGGGGTTAATTCCCCTTAATTTAAAGCTTTGATCCAGTTTATCGAATAGTTTTTTTGTTTTTACCTGATGAATTCTTTTTCGAGGTAATTTAGCCTGATGAATCGAACAAGAATTTAAGGCAGATGGAATGAAAGTGATGCAAAAGTATTTTTTGGCGATAGTTCCAGAAGGGGAGTTTCAGGAGCAAATTACAGGTTTGAAATTGGAAATTCGGGATCGGTTTCAAGCGAAGTACGCACTTAAATCCCCTGCTCACATTACAGTGAAGATGCCATTTGTTTACAACGAGGCTAAAGAGGAAAAGCTAATAGAAAAGCTAAGCGGGTTTGTGGGTGAATATGATCCTATTACTGTTAAAGTATCTGGTGTTCGTACTTTCGGAGAGCGAGTTATCTACCTAAATGTAGAAGCTGGACAAGAATTATTTGATTTTCAAAAAGCTCTTAACTCTTTTTGTAAAAGAGAATTGAACCTAGTTAATGAGTTAAGTGATAGGAATTTTCATCCTCATATGACTATAGCCTTCAAAGACATTAAGAATTCCCAATTTCAAAATATGCTTCAATTTTCTACTGAAATGAATATCGATGGAAAATTAGAAGTAAGTCATATTATGCTTTTAAAAAGAATTGAGACCACATGGAAATGCTCAAAAAAATTGAAATTAGGGGAGAGTTTTTGAAGAATTTGATTTTTTTTAAGAGAAATTCAGATCAGAAATGATTTTTTTATATCTTTTTTTGATTAAGTATAATGTTTCTCATTTCTTAAGTTATTCGAAATATTATTTTTATTCGATCAAATCATGAAATTTCAGTAACGATAGATTTAATAATTTTTTAATCCTATTTTAATCTGGGGAAGAATATTGTTCGTCAAAATTGAGTTGAAGTTTAGTATTAGGTGATTATTACTAAATGCAAAACTTTGTAATTCGATATTTTGTATATTTTTTCTTGTAAATAACAATGATTATTAGTTTCATTAAAGGTATTAATGAAACTTTATTTCGTTTTAGGCTCGAAATAGGGTGAAAATTTGTAATATTTAATCTTTTAACATTTTTTCAGTATAATCTATTTTTAGATTTTGATTTTGATTCAATGCTATTTTTTTTTGATTTGAAACTTTCCGATCATATTCGTAATAAAAATAACTTAACATAAATGTTCAACCTATGAAGAAAGTTTTATTAGCTTTTGCTTTCACCATTCTGACGCTCGCGTCAGTTCTGGCGCAAAGTAAGACCATCACTGGTAGGGTTACTTCGGCCGAAGAGCCTGAGGGCATACCGGGTGCGAGTGTAGTGGTGAAAGGTACTACGCAAGGCGTAATTACAGATCTCGACGGTAGTTATTCTATCGATGCTCCCGCTGATGCGACCACTCTTGTATTTAGCTTCGTTGGCTACCTGACTAAGGAGATGCCAATTGGTTCCAGTTCCGTTATCAATGTTACAATGGACGTGGATGTAAAGACACTTAACGAAGTGGTAGTAGTAGGTTATGGTACTCAGGAAAGAAGAGAGATAACCGGTTCGGTGACTTCCATTGATTCTAAATCAATCGAAAACTTAGTTGCGCCTTCTTTTGAGTCGCAACTAGCAGGTCGTGCACCAGGCGTATCAATTACAACACCAAGTGGTATTTTGGGAGCTGCTCCCATTATCCGTATCAGAGGTGTGAATTCACTTACCGCTGGAGCTGGTCCCCTTATTGTAATTGACGGAGTTCCCGTAGTAAGTTCGGACAGGTCTGCTGTCAATGATTCTAACCCACTGGCAAACATTAATCCATCTGACATATCTTCTTTCGAAGTATTGAAAGATGGATCTGCTTCTGCGATTTACGGTTCTAGAGCTGCAAATGGTGTGATATTGATCACCACTAAAAGAGGTGCTGAAGGAAAAGCAAAAGTGAGCTATAATACGTCTATGGGTTTCAACGAAGCAGTTGACACATTTGATTTACTGACAGGTGATGAGTTTGTTATCATTGCTAATGAGAAAAGAACAAATGCTAACCAGCCAGCATTGGCAAATCCAGGTGTCAATACAGATTGGCAAGATCTTATCTTTAGAAAGGGATTTGTGCAGCAGCACAATCTTTCCATTTCAGGTGGATCTGCTGCTACAAAGTATTTCTTTTCATTAGGATATACAGATCAGGAGTCAGCAGTTAAGCCAAATGAATTAAGTAGATATTCTTTCAGAGCAAATGTCGACCACAGTATCTCAAAAGCTGTAAGATTAGGAATGTCAATGTCGTACTCATATACAGAGATTTTGGGTCTAAACAATGGATCTAACTCTCTATCGGGAGCGATCTACAATGCAACCCGTGCTTTACCAAACGTGCCTATTTACGATGAGGAAAATACAGCATTTGACGGATATAATGTTACACCAAATGGAGCTACGACAGGATTTGGAAATAACCTTGCCGGACCGGACAACAATATTCCGAACATTGGATTTGTGATCGATAATAATATCTATAGAAGCCGCACGCACAGAGTAATAGGAAATGCTTATGGTGAAGTTGATATAGTGACTGGATTGACAGCGAGAAGCCAAATAGGTGTCGATTTGACTTTGGCAGATGATTTCCAGTCTTTAGATGCTAGACATGGTGATGGTAGAAGTTCAAACGGTAGCGTATACATGGCTACTAACCCTGCTTTCCTTTGGAACTGGCAGAATACGTTGAACTATCAGACAGTCTTTGCTGAAGATCATAGCTTGAATGTAACTGCAGGTTTGGAATATCAATTTGCTAAGTATTACGGTTTTAGCGGATCCGGAACAGATATTTCTGATGATTATTACAGAAGAAACAATTTGATCACAGGATCATATAACAATCAATTCTCATCAGGTAGTTATACGGAAAGAGGTTTTGATTCATATTTTGGTAGATTAAACTATAGCTACAAAGGCAAATACTTAGCATCATTTACACTTAGAAATGATGGTATTTCCGACTTAGTAGGGGATAACAAAAGAGGTACCTTCTTTGGGGGATCTGTTGGATGGAGAGTTTCTGACGAAGCTTTCTTCAATTCTGAGCTGATTTCTGATTTGAAATTTAGAGCTTCTTATGCTGAGGTTGGTAACACAGATATTGATTCTTTTGCTGCATTCGGCGGTTATGCTCCTGTATTGGGTGGAGCAGGCGCTGGCATTGGTTATAACAGAATTGCCAATTCAGGTCTTCAATGGGAAACTTCCAAAAAACTAAACGTTGGGTTGGATTTAACAATCGGAAAGGTGACAATTGCCGCAGATTATTTCAATAATGATGTGGATGGTTTGATCCTGGCAGCACCGACAGCTCCATCTTTAGGAGTTCCTGGTAACAGCATTAACCAAAATATTGGCGCAATGACTAATTCAGGCTTTGAACTGAGAGTAGCTTCCAATGTCATCAATAGAGGGAAATTCTCCTGGGATACTGACTTCAACGTTACCTTCATCAAAAATGAACTTACTAACTTGAATAGCCCTATCACAAGCGCTTATAACAGAACTCAGGAAGGTAGGTCAATTGGGGAACTATACGGTGCTAAATGGGCTGGAGTTAACCCAACTAATGGTAACCCAATGTACTATTCTGGAGATGATATTGTTCAGTATAACTTAACGCCAGGTGCCATTGGATTCAAGACATACGATCCTGCTAATCCATCTGATGTGTCTACAGCTGCTTCTGGTCCAACTCAAGATTTCCTTGGACGTACTTTACCTAAATGGCAAGGAGGCTGGTCAAACAGCTTTACATTTGGAAACTTTGACGCAGAAATCTTTACCAGATTCTCAGGTGGTAATTATATCTTAAATGAATCCCAAAGAGGATTGCTTGGAATGGGTTTCTCTAATAATCACGCAAGTATCCTTAATAGATGGACTGAAAGCGGTCAGGTAACTGATGTGCCGAAGCTATACTCAGGTCAAGATCAGAACATGTGGCAAAACTCAGTTGCCAATTCAAGATTTGTGGAGAAAGGTGATTATGTAAAAATCCAAAATATTGTGTTGGGCTATACTATTCCTGCAGCTGCTTTGGAATCTGCATTCAACGGAGCTATTTCCAATGCAAGATTCTTCGCCCAGGTACAGAATCCATTTACCTTCACAGGATATTCTGGATTGGATCCTGAAGCGAATAGTTATTCAAATCAAAGGCAGTTCGGAGTTGATTGGAATGTCGCTCCTATCGTGCGTACATATACACTCGGCCTAAGCGTAGGTTTTTAATTTATCGGACCTAAAAAGAATAATGAAATGAAAAAATTCGCAATAAAAAATATCAAAATGGTACTTGTGGGGCTTGCTGTAGTCGGCCTTACTACTGCCTGTGATGTAACTGAATTGTCACCTGCAAACTTGATTCCTGATGCTGAAGCATTCTCTACTGCACCTAGAATTGAATCGGCAGTATTGGGTGTATATGAGTCAGCGCAACGTGGTTTCTATGCAGATGCTGTACAAAGAGGCTATCCTTTTGGTGCTGCAAATGTGGAGCAGGGTGATATGAGAGGAGAGGATATGTATAATGATCAAGCATTCTATGAGATCACATATAATAATTCTTACAGCCCTAACTCTGCAAATAATCAGGGGATGTGGATATCACTTTATAGAATGATCAATAGGTTGAACATCATTCTTACAAATTTAGATGTAGCAGTTACCGATGGCGTGTTGACTTCTGAAGAAGGAAATGCTTACAAAGGCGAAATGCTGTTTTTGAGAGCTTTGGCGCACCATGAGCTTTTGGTTCACTTTGCAAGACCGTATTCTGATGATCCATCAGCTATGGGTATTCCATACAGAACTTTTGGTATTGATGATGTAACTAAAGTTCCTGATGGAGAAGCAGTAGGTAGAACTACCGTAGGCGAGGATTACGCCCAATTATTGGCTGATCTGGATGCTGCAGAGGGATTTCTTCCTGAAGGAGATGCAGGACGAGCAAATAAAGGTGCTGCAATTGCTTTGAAGTCTAGAATCAAGCTTCATATGGAAGATTGGACAGGAGTATTGGCTGAGTACAATAAGCTCGCTACAAAGTATGCTGTGACTGCTAGTCCAGCTACCCCTTTTAGAGGAAGCACAAGTACAGATAATATCTTCTCTTTTATCAATTCCGCTACTTCTAATCCAGGTGTAAATGGAGCTTTGCCAGCTATGTATGGTAACCCAGACCTTGGAGCTAGAGGATTGGTGAAAATCAGTCCAATCATCTGGAGAGCGGATTTCTGGAATCCTGAGGATACTCGTAGAACGCTATTGACTACAAGATCTGCCTTAGGTATTTTCACGGATAAATATACAGATGCAACTACATACTCAGATCCTAATAATATTTTGAGATTTGCAGAGGTAGTACTAAATGCAGCTGAAGCAAATGCAAGATTAGGTGGTGCAAATACCGCTGCAGCAGTTACTTTACTAAACTCAGTAAGAAGTCGGGCACTTCCAGCTTCAGTACCTGCTTACACAGTAGATGGACTCGGAGCTAATTTACTTACAGCGATTTGGAATGAAAGAAGAATAGAATTTCTTGCAGAAGGAAGAAGATGGCCAGATATTCACAGACTTTCAGGTTCTGGTGATATGAATGGTATACCTCCTAAAGCTACTTCTAGATCTATAACTAGTATTGAATTCTATACTACGTCAATTGCCATACCTACTGATCACTCACTGGCTTATAGCAGTGACCTGTTTGTTTGGCCTATCCCACTTTCAGAATTGCAGAATAACAATACTGCTCCTATCGAACAGAACCCAGGTTATTAATTTAATCTGAAATACAGAGAATCAAAGTCCGGCCTTATGGTCGGACTTTTTTATTTCTGATAATAGAGATATAGATCTGCTCAAAATAAAATAAGTCTTTCTGCTTCCGTGGAAACGAAGATTTGGTAAGCACATTTCAGGTATAGTTCTTTAAATTTAACTACCTAATATGCCCATTATGAACCGATACCTATTTTTGCTTTTAGTGGTTTTTCAGATGAATTTCGCGCTCTTAGCTCAGCAGACTACTTACTGCAACCCCATCAATATAGATTACGGATACACTCCTATTCCCAATTTCAGTGAGTGGGGTAGACATCGTGCTACAGCTGATCCGGTAATTGTAAATTACAAAGGTGACTATTTGCTCTTTAGTACCAACCAATGGGGTTATTGGAGTAGTAGTAATTTGCTGGACTGGACTTTTCATGAAAGACTATTTCTTCGACCGTGGAATAAGGTATACGATGAATTATGCGCACCAGCTGTGGGAGTAATGGGAGATACAGTAATCGTAATGGGTTCTACTTATGAAAAAGACTTTACAGTCTGGATGAGTACAGATCCGATTGGAAACAAATGGAAACCCTTGGTAGAGAAGTTTGAAATTGGAGGCTGGGATCCAGATTTTTTCACTGATACTGACGGGAGATTGTACATGTACAATGGAAGCTCAAATAAGTATCCACTTTACGGGATAGAGTTGGATAGCAAAACTCTGGATCCTATTGGAACGAGGAAGGAAATGTATCTGCTGGAGCCAAAGCGATTTGGGTGGCAAAGGTTCGGAGAGCACATGGATAATACATTCTTAGATCCATTTATGGAAGGAGCTCATATGACAAACCACAATGGCAAATATTATCTCCAATACGGTGCGCCTGGAACAGAATTTAGCGGATATGCTGACGGGGTAGTAGTGGGAGATTCTCCACTAGGCCCATTTGTCCCACAGTCTGATCCATTGAGCATAAAGCTTGGAGGTTTTGCACGAGGTGCCGGTCATGGGGCAACTTTTCAGGACACAAATCAAAACTATTGGCATGTGAGTACCATTATGATATCAGTCAAAAACACTTTTGAAAGGAGACTTGGCATATGGCCTGCCGGTTTTGATAAGGATGGCGTGATGTGGTCGAATTTAGCTTTTGGAGACTATCCGCATTATCTTCCTGATTCTCAGACTCCGGGCAAATTTACCGGATGGATGTTGCTTAATTATGACAAGCCAATGACTGTATCTTCTACTTTGGGGAATTACACTGCTAATAAAGCCAATGATGAAGATCTCAAAACTTACTGGAGCGCTGAAAGTGGCGAAAAGGGAGAATGGATTCAGACAGATTTGGGAAAAATAAGTACTGTCAACGCCGTACAAATAAACTATGCAGATCAGGATGTGGCTACAGATCGTTTGGGTAAACGCACGGATCAATACCATCAATACATTCTGCATTATTCTCTCGATGGAAGAAAATGGAAAGTCTTGGTGGACAAAAGTTCCAATCTGACTGACGTACCACATGATTATATTGAACTGCCCGAGACGGTCCAGGCACGCTTTATCAAATTGGAAAATGTACATATGCCAACTGGAAAATTTGCACTTAGTGGATTCAGAATTTTTGGAAATGGAAACGGAGAGGCTCCGGGAAAAGTAAAGGACTTCGTAGTACTAAGAACTGAAAAAGATAAGCGAAGTGCTTTTATCAAATGGAAACCCTTGGATAATGCCTACGCTTATAACATTTATTATGGTACTGCCCCTGATAAACTCTATACCAGTATTATGGTTTTAGGCAACAACGAATATTGGCTTAAAACAATGGATCGTACCAAAGATTACTTTTTCACTATTGAAGCAATCAATGAAAATGGTGTAAGCGAAAAGGTAGAAGTAATAAAGGTAGAGTAACTAAAAATCCTCAATTGTGTAGACAAAAAATAGCCGGAGAGATCCGGCTATTTTCATTAAATTTTATTCAAATGGCTTAGTAGCCAGGATTTTGATCAGCATTACTCAGGGCCGAGTTGTTATCTAATTCCACTGTGGGAATAGGAAGAAGGTCATGCTTAGACTGATAGCCTGTGATAGGTTCGCTTTGTAAAAAGCCTAATCTTCTCCATCTTCGGATGTCCCGGTTTCGAACTTGCTCTCCTGGCATTTCCACTCTTCTTTCGTGCTGGATTGCAATCCTTGTCTGCTCTTTAGTCCCGGTAGGAAACTGTGCAGTAGGATATTCTGGCATTTTTACATCAGCTCTGTTGCGGGTTTGATTTAGATATGGCAATGCAGTAGCTGGTCCTGTAAGTTCATTCTCTACCTCAGCCATCATCAGTAAAATATCTGCATACCGGATTGCTCTGAAATTGATGCCAGACTGAGTGTTCTCATTAGCTCTCTTGTATATGGTCTGATATTTTCTCCAACTCGCTTTGCTAACGTCCCCTTGGACAGTAGTCTCATCCAAGACACTGGCTCCGCCGTTGAAGGTATCTCCCAACCTATAGAAGTTATAACTTACTCTTGGGTCTTCTTTGGGGGCACCGTTACTTGGTCTTTCGTAGGATGCGACTAGGCCGGAGTTAGGGATTAAGTTTCTCCATGCGTTGGGACCGTATTCCTGACCTCTGAAAGTTACTTCTGCGATACCTGTACCGTCTGCATTCCATCCGCCCGCGTTTCCGAATGCTTCTGAGAACTGGATTTCCCAGATTGATTCAGAATTATTCTCATCCTCTTCCTCAAAATTATCCAGATATCTATCTGTCAAGGAATACTGATTTGAATTGATGATTTCTGTCAAGTAGGGTTTTGCTCCGCTGAAATCGCCTTGAAACAATAACAGTTTCGCTGCAACTGCTTGTGCTGTCCCTTTACTTGCGCGGCCCACATCTGTACCTGAGTAAGTTGAACTAAGAGGAAGTCTAGATATTGCTTCATTAAGATCACTTAAGCTTTGCGCATACGATTGATCCTGTGTAGATCTCGGAAGTCCTTCAGGAGAAGTTGCGGATGAAAGCATAAGTGGAACACCACCCCATAAAGTAGAAAGTTCATAAAATGCCAGTCCTCTTAAGAAATAGGCTTCTCCTATAATTCTATTTCGTAGATCTTCAGTGATATTCTCTGTAGCATTTTCTGCATTTTCTAAAACTAGGTTAGCCCGATGTATCAATCGATACCAGCCTCTCCAGTTTGCTTCAATTTGAGGATTGGAGGCATCAAAAACATAATTCAAAACCTGGGCACGTGGAGTCTCAAGTTGTGCGCCTCCAGACTCTACATCGTCAGATAGCAAATCTTGCAAGAAGAAATATTCTCTGTTGTATAGGTTATTTCCTTGTAGTGTGGCATATACTGAATTTATAGCAGCTATTAATTGAGGGCCGGTCCGATAGAAAGTCTCGGTACCTAATTGATTTGGATTTACTGGACTCAATATTTCCTCATCACAGGCCACTAATCCGGCAGCCATAATCATGGCTAAAAACTTGGATCTTATTTTCATGATTTTTCTGATTTATAATTAAAATGCAAGTTGAATACCTCCCATGATCGTACGGGCAGCAGGGAACTGACCATAATCTATCCCGGTTCCTAGGGATGAATTGATACCGGTTCTTGCCGCGATCTCAGGATCATATCCCGTGTAATCTGTGATAGTGAACAGATTTTGGGCGGATAGATAAACTCTTACTTTTGAAACGTTACCCTTACTCCATGTATTCAAAATGGAGCTTGGAATGCTATATCCTATGGAGATATTTTTTAATCTCAGATAAGAACCATCTTCAACGAATCTTGAGCTGGCTCTCGCGTTTCTGTTTGGATCACCGGAAATTGCTCTTGGGACATTAGTATCAGTATTGGTAGGTGTCCATCGATCTAATACTACATCACTTGCACCAAAAAGTCTGGTCATACCTTCTGTGTGATAACGGAGATTGTTGAAAATTTCATTACCTGAAACACCTTGCCAAAACATGGTGAAGTCAAATCCCTTGTAGGATGCGTTGACATTCACACCATAACTGAAATCAGGAAGGTAGTGGCCAAGATTAGTTCGGTCATTTGCATCGATAACACCATCATCATTAATATCACGGAATTTGATGTCACCGGCTGATGCGTCTGGTTGTTGACTTGTATCCTCTCCACTTTGGAAAATTCCATCTGCAATCCATCCATAGAAGTAGGCAATCGGCTGTCCCTCTTCAGTAAGCGTCATGGCATCTCCTTGGAAGGTAGGACCAAAAATAGTGTTACCTGTACCTAAGGAAGTTAGCTCGTTATTTACAAAAGCCATATTTCCATCGATTCCCATCTGGAAATCACCGGATTTTAATTCATATCCAGCCGTGATTTCAAAGCCCGTATTTTTGACAGTACCTACGTTTGCCACTGGAGCTCCATCGTATCCTAATGATGGAGGGATAGGAACACCTAGAATCATTCCTTCAGTTGTATTCTCATACCATTCCAAGGAAAGACTGA
Source organism: uncultured Algoriphagus sp. (assembly GCF_963974835.1). Classification (GTDB taxonomy): domain Bacteria; phylum Bacteroidota; class Bacteroidia; order Cytophagales; family Cyclobacteriaceae; genus Algoriphagus. The sequence goes on from NZ_CAXBET010000001.1 coordinate 990,680, forward strand.
ATTGATCATTGAAAAGACCCAAATCCATTCCTATGTTTTTCATTATGGTTGTTTCCCATTTCAAATCCGCGTTTGCGAGAGCCGAGATTGTACTTCCGGTTAGAAGATTGTCGTCAAAGTTGTAGAAGAGATTTGAGTTGATGGTAGCTTGATATACATAGTCCCCTATTCGATCATTACCTGTTTCGCCGTAACTCGCCCGCAATTTCAGATCACTTACTGCAGTAAGATTATTCATGAAGCTTTCTTCACTCACTCTCCATCCTAGGGATAGAGATGGGAAAGTACCCCACTTATTATCTGGCCCGAATCTGGAACCTCCATCTCTTCGGATACTAGCGCTAATTAGGTATTTCTGTGCGTAGTCATAGTTTATTCTGCCTACATAAGAAATAAGTGCGTAGTTAGTGCTTGTACTAGTGGTGGTCTGATTTTCAACACCCTGAAGTTCTTTTACCTCATTGGTTAAGGAATTTTGACCTGAACCATTTAAGCTGTTATAAGTAGAAGTTTGTCTTTCCACTACTCCGAGGATATCAAAATGATGCTTGTTAAAATCTTTGGAATAAGTAAGCTGGTTGCTAAAGAGTGGCGAAACAAAATTCGTTTTGGTTTTCGAGATTGTTGCGAAATTTGAAATACTGAAATCTCCGGCATCGAAGCTTGGTGAGTAGTCAAATCCATCACCAATTCCCACGTCCAATCCCACCAAAAATTTATAATCAAGTCCGTTCAAAATATTTACATTAATGTAAGCGGAGCCCAATATTTTGTAGTCTTGAATATTACTTTCTCTTAGTTCAGCATTTAGAACAGGATTTTCAGGATCAGATCCATCCACTCGGTCAGGTGCTCTAAATCCTCCAGGTCGGGAAGCGTCCCTCACAGGAATATAAGGCACTGCTTTTACGATATGTTCCAGCTGGCTTCGTCCACCGGAAAAAGGTTCATTATTTCTATTTGAGTAGGCTACCGTCAAGGTCTGACCTATTTTTACTCTTTTATGCACTTTAAACTCTGTGTTTGAACGCAAGGAAACCCGTTCGAAATCTGTCCCGCGCATTATTCCTTCCTGACTAAAATATCCTAGGGAGAAATTATACAGAACATTTTCAGTACCTCCCGAAACACTTAGATTGTGGTCTTGAATGGGAGCAGAGCGAAACATTTCATCTTGATAATCAATATCATTGTTTGCAAATTCGCCCAGGTTGTCAAATCGAGCTGGAGCCTCATTACCTGCATTGCCCAGAAGCTCTCTTCCGAACGCGATGTATTGATCCCGATTAAGTAGATCAAGGGTCTTCCATGCTTTTTGCATTCCGTAGTAAGAATCCAAAGAAACCAGCGGCTTCCCTAGCTTACCCTTTTTAGTGGTTACCAAAATAACTCCATTTGCACCTCTTGATCCGTAAATAGCAGCTGTGGAAGCATCTTTTAGCACTTCAATGGACTCTATATCAGCAGGGTTGATCTGATTCAGACCTCCTGCTGGCATTCCGTCAATTACATATAGCGGATCATTGTTCCCTACTGTACCTATCCCACGGATACGTACAATTGGATCTGTACCAGGCGAACCAGAATTGGTGACGTTAACACCAGCTGCACGACCTTGGAGGGCCGATGCCAAACTGGGTACTGGCAAAGCCCGGATCTGTTCTGAGCCTACTGAGGAAATAGCGCCAGTCACTTTAGCACGTTCCTGGGTACCATACCCTACCACTACCACTTCTGTCAAGGAAGAAAAATCCTCTTCCAGAATGACGCTCAGTTCACTGGAGTTACCCACTCGAACTTCCTTCGAGGTGTAGCCAATAAATGAGAAAATTAAAATGGAATCGTCAGATGGGACCGTTAGGCTAAAATTACCATCGATGTCTGACGCCGTACCGATGGTGGTACCTTTGATTAATACATTCACTCCAGGCATGGTCTCGCCAGAGGATGATTTGATCACGCCACTAACATTTCTGCTTTGGGCGAAAGAGATTCCTGTCATAAAAACTAACAGGAGCAGTGAGAGCACAGTGCCATGAAAGTATTTCCATGGGGGTAGTGCACGAGATTTTGGGTAAATCGTTTTACACATAAGTTTAGAAAATTTTTAACAGGTTCGTGTAACCTGTTAGGTTTGAGATGGGGTTAATTGTAATGCTCTTTAAAGCATGACTTAACTATGAATGTATAGATATTTTTGATTTGTTAATAATATTCCGAAGAATTCTTTCTAAGCAGAATATATTACTGTAAAATCGTATAAATAAATAGTAAAATTAATTAGTTATGTTATTATCCAGACTTATATTAAAAAATTAAACATTTGTTTATAGATGAAATAAATATTGATTTAAGAATAAAACGTTTTATCTATTATTCTAACTTTTAGTGGGTTATGATCTATTAATTCAAGCTTCCAGATTCACTACCCTTTCCAAGAATTAGGCTTTTGGGAGAAGAAGTACCGGCAAAAAATTGGACCACATTTTTTTGATCTGGAAAATTATCCACCAATACACTGTTTTTCACTTTAATAGAAGTTGGCGCATTAACTTTTCCTGATTCCAGATAGAACCAAGCAGCGTCTTCCTCTATCTCATAGCCAATAAAATTTAGGGGCACAGTATGGTCTTCAATCCAAATCATATTCTGTTCCTGCAAATAGGATTCGATTTGCTTACTTAGTTTTTCCTTGTTGGCTGGATTTAAAAAATCTATGGATTCATCGTAACGCTGGCTAAGTGCTATTTCCAAGTCATCCCAGAAAATCTTCTGGGAAATCTCAAGATGCTCGGTCTCCTCGTTCCATTTGATCTCTGTTAAACTGATGTGGAAAGGATGGGCAAATACCAGCCATCCCAAGCTGATCATATATAAGTAAAACTGGTGCATTTGGTATTCTGTCGTCTGTCTTTTCTGGGAATAATCCTGTATAATTGCGCAATTTACTTCTTTAGAGGTATTTCACCTTTTCTATGAGTTCATTTCAATTATATTTTCGTCTAGGCCTTCAGCATATCTTGGATATCCATGGCTATGATCATATACTGTTTGTCTTGGCACTTTGTGCTGTATTTATTCCCAGAGATTGGCGTAAAGTCGTGATTTTGGTAACAGCCTTTACAATAGGACATTCTATCACCTTGGCGCTGGCTACTTTCAGATTAGTCAACGTGAATTCTAACCTGATCGAATTTCTTATACCCGTAACAATTGCCATTACAGCTTTTATCACCATTCTTAGACCAAAACCGTCTTCAGGAAAAGGAGTTTCCATCAATTATATCTTTGCTCTTTTCTTCGGACTGATCCACGGACTGGGATTTTCTATCTACCTGCGCAGTCTTTTAGGAAAGGAAGCCAGCATTTGGCAGCCATTATTAGCATTTAATTTAGGTTTGGAATTAGGCCAACTGATTATTGTGGGGGCATTTCTGCTAGTCACATCCATCTTAGTAGGAATAGCTGGAGTGAGTCGTAAGGAATGGACTCTGGTAGTGGCATCCATGGTGTTTGGTGTGGCATTGATGCTGATGTTGGAAGCAAAATTTTGGTAAAGAACATGCCTTGGGAACCATTAGAGAGGTGATCTTTAAAAAGAAAATAGTATTTGTGAATAAATAAATAGATAATGAAAAAACTACTTGCACTTACAGCACTGGCAATCTCGGGGATTTTCCCTGCTTTTGCACAGCACTCGGAGCAGAACCACGCAGAGCGATTCGAGCAGCTCGGTACCATGCTTCGTACACCGAATGTTTACCGTACTGCATCTGGAGCTCCGGGCCACATGTATTGGCAACAGCAGGCTAACTATGTGATAAATGTGGAACTGGACGATACTAATCAATCTATTAAGGGTTCTGAGAAAGTCACCTATATCAACAACTCTCCTGATCAATTGACTTATCTCTGGGTGCAATTGGAAGAAAATCAAAGAAGTGCAGATTCAAATTCCCCAAAGGCTGCCGAAAGCTCAATCAATAATAGAATGACGCTTCGGTCTCTTGAAAGTATAATCTGGGCAAATGATGATTTTGGCTATAAAGTACTTGAGGTTAAGGATGCCAAGGGCAATCCTCTTCCCGTGACCGTGAACCACACTATGATGAGAATTGATCTACCTACGCCTCTGAAAGCTGGAGATAGCTTTACTTTTGGTGTAGAATGGACTTTCAACATCACAAATAGAGTCGGTTATATTTCCGGGCGTCCAGGTTATGAGTATTTCGAAGGAGATGACAACTACCTGTACACCATGGCTGAGTGGTTCCCGCGAATGGCTGTTTATTCAGATTTCGAAGGATGGCAAAACAAGCAATTTATGGGATCCGGTGAGTTTGCATTGGTTTTCGGAAATTATGAGGTAAACATTACTGTGCCTGCGGATCATATGGTAGGAGCAACTGGTGAACTTCAAAATGCGAGTCAAGTTCTTTCTGCTACGGAGTTGAACAGATGGAATACTGCGAAAAAAACCTATGATAATCCCGTTGTGATCCGTACTCAGGATGAAGCGACTGAACTGGAAAAAAGTAAGTCGTCTGAGAAGAAGACTTGGAAATTTAAGGCTGAGAATGTCCGTGATTTTGCTTGGACGTCTTCGCGTAAATTCATCTGGGATGCCATGGCCGTAAAGCAAGGGGGAAAAGACGTCATGGCGATGTCTTATTATGCTAAAGAAGCTAATCCGCTTTGGGGTCAGTTTTCTACCCGGGTAGTAGCTCATACGATCAAATCATATTCTGCTCATACATTTGATTACCCTTACCCAACTGCCATCTCTGTGGAGGCCGCTAACGGTATGGAGTATCCAATGATCTGCTTCAATTATGGGCGCCCAGATTCTGATGGCACATATTCAGAAGCTGTGAAGAATGGAATGATCGGCGTGATTATTCACGAGGTGGGACATAACTTCTTCCCAATGATCGTGAACTCTGACGAGCGTCAGTGGACTTGGATGGATGAAGGATTGAATACTTTTATGCAGTTTATGGCAGAGCAGGAGTGGGATCGTAATTTCCCTTCACGTCGTGGCCCGGCACACAAGATCGTGCCTTACATGAAAAGCAGTGTGAATACACTTGAGCCGATCATGACAAACTCTGAGAATATTATTCAATTTGGGCCAAATGCTTACGCAAAGCCTGCTACTGCGCTGAATATCCTTCGGGAGACAGTGATGGGTAGAGAATTGTTTGACTATGCATTTAAGGAATATGCGCGTAGATGGATGTTCAAGCACCCCACTCCAGATGATTTGTTCCGTACGATGGAAGATGCGTCTGCAGTAGACCTAGATTGGTTTTGGAGAGGCTGGTTCTTCGGTACCGAGCCGGTGGATATCGCCATTGAAAATGTTTCATTATACAAAATGGATAACCGTACTCCTGCTGAAAGAAATGCTGCAATGAAAGCTGAAGCAGATCGGGAGGAAGATTATGTTTCCAAGGAATTTAATAGAACTGAAGTAAAAGAAACCGTAATAGAAGCTAACCCGGCTACACGCGATTTCTACACAACTTACGACCCTTTCACAGTTACGCCGGAAGATGAAGAGAGCTATAGGAAGTTTATGGCTAGTCTTTCTTCTAAGGAAAAAGAGCTGATGGAAAGTGATTTGAATTTCTATGAGATCACCTTTAAAAATGTAGGTGGTTTGGTGATGCCTATCATTTTGGAATTCCAATACGCAGATGGTACTTCTGAGATTGATCGAATACCAGTGGAAATCTGGAGAAAAAATGAGACTCAGGTCACAAAAGTATTTGTAAAAGAAAAGGAAGTCACTCAGATCATCCTCGATCCAAAAAGAGAAACAGCGGATATCGACGAATCAAGTAATTACTGGCCTAGACAATATCAGCCTTCCAGATTTGATCTTTTCAAAGGAAATGGAGCTGCAAGAGGAGCATCTACGGGTAGCAATCCAATGAAAGAAGCTAAAAGCAAACAATAAGAAGAAAGCCGACAGGAGTCGGCTTTTCTTTCTATAAATATCTTGGAAATTATATTTTAATCGCTGTGATTAAAATTATCTTAAACAATTAAACCTAACCTAAAATGAAAGTGAGAAATTTAATTCCTCTTGGCTTTATCGCCTTGTGTGTTTTCATTAGTACAAATCTCTTCGCCCAAAAAAGAGATTTTTACGAATTGAGAACCTATCATATCGAAAATGCTGAGCAAGAAGCAATGCTGGATGACTATCTTGCAAAGGCTTTTATTCCTGCAGCGCACAAGCAGGGTATTGCTAAAGTTGGTGTATTCAAACCAATAGCATCCCAGCCCAACGCTGGAAAGGCAGTCTATTTATTTGTGCCTTTTAAATCTATGGATGAGTACTTGGCTTTTGATGGCAAATTAGCAAAAGACCAAACTTATCAGACTGCCGGAAGTGCATACATCAATGCTCCCCACGATAAACCTCCTTATAAAAGAATAGAAACTTCTATTCTTCAGGCGATGACTGGTCAGCCTAAATTCACAGAATCGGAATTGACTAATGCCAAAAAGGATAGAGTGTATGAGCTGAGAAGCTATGAAGGGGCTACTGAAAGGTTATATAAGCAAAAAGTGAAAATGTTTAACTCTGGTGAGATGGATATTTTTAGCAGAATAAATTGCAGTCCAATTTTCTATGCAGAAACCATAGCGGGTGCAAACATGCCTAACTTGGTGTATATGACAACCCATGAAAATATGGATATCAGAAATGAGCATTGGAAAGTATTTGGAGCTGATCCAGCTTGGGCTGCTATGAAAGATCTGCCCGAATACGCCAATACGGTTTCTCGAAACTATACGAAGCTGCTCTATCCAGCTGAATATTCAGATTTGTAAGAACATTAAAAGCCGGCGTGAGTCGGTTTTTTTACGCACAAGGCTTTTCTGTTGCTCGCTTTCAAGAAAGCTGAACTTCCAGAGACCTTCCAGGTTTGAAAAACCTGGAAGGTCTCTTTATTACCCATTCACTTTCCTAGCAATCCCCTCAAATACCTTTACCCCTGTTTCAATCAACTCATCTGGGAAATCATAGGTCGGCTCATGCAACTGTGGACAGTTTTCCCCTGAACCTAAGCCGAACAAATAGGAAGGACACGACTGACTAAATAAGCCAAAATCCTCGGACCAGCGAAAGGGCTCAGGTTTTTCTAATACTTTCAAATCTTGTTCTTTCATCACACCTTCAGCGATTGAGGCAGCTTGAGGATCGTTTTTGGAAACAGCGAAGGATTCTACGAAGCTGAATTCACAGCCAAGCTTCTCTGCCGAAGCAATCCTTTTGACTTCCTCTATTATCATTTTGATTAAGTTCTCCAGATCAGCCTGGTCAAATGCCCTGATGGTCAGACTTAAACTTCCTTTCCCAGCACTAGTCCCAAAAGCCAAGCTGCCTATTTCTGCATGGATTACTGTGACTAAAGCAAAGTTTTTCAGTTTTTCTGGAAGTTTTGGGAGCCTTTGAATTAACTGGGCGATGGCAAAAGCAGGATTAATTCCTGCGTCAGGATGGGCAGCATGGGAAGTTTTTCCAGTGAGGGCAATAGTCAATCCTGTACTTCCCGCAGCAAATGTTTCTTTCCTTACAACCAATTGATGTAGCGGAAAGCCAGGCAGATTGTGAAGAGCAAATGCATAATCTGGTTTGATCTGCTCGAATTGCGGATCATCCAAAATCAATCGTGCGCCTTCTCCAGTTTCCTCAGCTGGCTGAAAAAGCAAAACCACTTCACCACTCTCAGGTGTTTGTTCTGCAAGCTTTTGACCCAAACCGCATATTATAGCCATGTGTCCATCGTGACCACACAGATGCGCTTTGCCTTTAATCCTGCTTTTATATTGTGGTTCACCTGTTTCTTGAATAGGTAGTGCATCGAGTTCCGCACGAAACAAGCTTCTTTTACCTGGGTTTTTCCCTTTGAAGACGAATGCAAGTCCATTTCCTCCGAGATTTTGGATAGTTTGATCTGGATTAAGTTTTGCGAAAAAGGTTAAAATTCTCTCTGCTGTAGTAGATTCTTCGCCGGCAATCTCTGGATTTTGATGTAAGAGTTGGCGAAGATTTATAAGTTCTGAAAGGGGCATTATTCTAATAAATTTTCGAAAGGTAAGTTTCTACTGCTCAGTTGGAATCATTTTTGACGAAAAAAATGAGGCTTTGATCAGGAACTTTTAAAGATCACTGGCTATTTTAGGATATCATTTCAACCCTTCAACTATAACTTTTATGAACGACGTACAAATTCAAAACTACAACGAGCAAATCCAAGCTTTGGAATCACAAATCACCGGAGACATGTTTGCAGACATGGAGATTCGAGACAAAATTCATAATCTTAAAATGCAGCGTGATGGCGTAAAACCTACTGATTCCAGCATCGACTGCGTAGGCTGCGGAAGTTAATTAACTGACTTTGGCTAGATACTTTATCATTTATAAGCCTTTCGGGGTTTTATGTCAATTTTCTGGAGAGGGGCAGACACTTGCCTCTCTTTTTGATTTTCCGAAAGAGGTATATCCCGTCGGCAGACTGGACAAAGACTCAGAAGGGCTGCTAATTATCACCGACGACAAATCCCTGAATCATCATTTGTTAAATCCACGCTTTGGTCATCAACGCACGTATTATGCACAAGTGGAAGGTACTCCTGAGCCAGAATCTCTGAAAGGATTGATGCAAGGTGTGACTATCAATGTGGATGGGCGTGATTATAAAACCAAACCCGCCATAGCTAAAATCCTCGATCCAATTCCTTCGCTTCCAGACCGTGATCCTCCTATTCGTTACCGGGCTTCCATTCCAGATACCTGGATTTCTTTGACGTTAATAGAGGGGAAAAACCGTCAGGTCCGTAAAATGACTGCAGCGATTGGTCATCCTACGCTAAGGCTGGTTCGCTGGTCAATGGAGAAATTATCCATTCAAGGATTTAAAGTGGGTGAAGTGCAGGAGATCGATGAAAAAACCATTTACCATAAGTTAGGCCTGACTGGGTTTAAAAAGACCGAGGGGAATAGGAAATCGGGAAGATGATTTTTTTTACCGCAAAGTCGCCGAGTTAGCAAAGAATACCGCAAAGATCTTACCCGGTAAGTTTTAAATCTTTTCAATTAGCTCAGGAGATTTACGATTAGCATTATCTTCATTTTAAACTTAGCGCGCTTTGCGACTCTGAGGTGAAAAGAAAAATCCTTCTTAAAAAATCATAAATTCCCTTTAATCGTAAGGCATTACCGCTTCTAAGATTTAAGATTGTCCTTTGGGACAAAAACCTCTATTTTAGTCTCCGGATAAAAGCACTCAAAGATTCAGATTCCATGCATCAGGAAAAAATAGCAGACGTAATTCAGGAAGTCAAAAAAGTAGTAGTAGGTCAGGACCGGATGGTAAACAGGCTTATGATAGGTCTTTTTACAAATGGGCATATACTTTTGGAAGGTGTTCCAGGCTTGGCGAAGACCTTAACAGTAAACACGTTGGCCAAAGTGCTTCACCTGGATTTCAATAGAATTCAGTTTACACCGGATTTACTTCCTGCTGATTTGATCGGGACGATGATCTATAATCAGCAAGCAGCAAATTTCGAAGTGAAGAAAGGACCAATTTTCTCCAATGTTATTTTGGCGGATGAGGTTAACCGATCTCCGGCGAAGGTTCAGTCTGCACTTTTGGAAGCCATGCAGGAAAAGCAGGTGACTATTGGTGATACAACGTATATGCTCGATAAACCTTTTTTGGTACTCGCTACTCAAAACCCGGTTGATCAAGAAGGTACTTACCCTCTTCCGGAGGCACAAGTGGATAGATTTATGATGAAAGTGCACATCGATTATCCAAGCAAGGCTGATGAAATGGAAGTAATGAGAAGAATGGCTAACATGTCATTTAGCTCAGAGGTCAATCCTATACTTTCCAAGGAAGATATTTTTGAAATCCGCAGTCAAATCAACGCTGTGAAAATGGCTGAGCCGTTGGAACACTACATCATTGAGTTGGTGTTTGCGACTAGATTTCCTGCTCAGTACGGACTGAAGGAAGAGGCAAAATATATTCAGTTTGGTGTTTCTCCACGAGCGAGTATCAATTTGAATTTGGCTTCTAAAGCAGTCGCTTTCATGGATGGGAGAGATTATGTGTTGCCGGAAGACATCAAGGAAATAGCAGAAGATGTCTTAAATCACCGTATTATCTTGAATTATGAAGCTGAAGCAGATGGGATTAATACAAGAGATCTGGTAAAAATCCTGATGGAGAAAGTTCCTATTAACAAATCCGTAACATTGAAATAATAGCTATTTCTGTAAAAAAAGGCTTTTCGAAAGAGAAGCCTTTTTTTATGCACTTTTTGTTATTCCAATATTAAGTTCTGATCCCTTTATTAAAAAAAGCATAATTCAGATAATTCTTTTGAGGTGAAAAATTGAGCCAGATTTGCAACATCAAATAAGGCAAAACCATAATCAATTATAATATCTCAATGAAAAAGTTCAATTCCCTATTATTCACGTTTGCAGCAGTAGTGATTGGATTCACTAGCTGTGTGGATGGCAATGACAAACCAGTTGTCCCTGTTGATCCTGAAACTGATGACGTATTGGTAAATACGAACATTTCTTCTAACACTACTTGGGAAACAGGTAAAACTTATGTCCTTGGAGGTAGAATCGCAGTAACTTCTGGAAACACGCTGACTATTCAGCCAGGCGTAATTGTAAAAGGTGAAGTTGGATCCGGATCTAACGCTACTGCTTTGATCATCGCAAGAGGCGCTAAAATTGATGCTCAGGGTACAGCAACTTCCCCAATAATCTTCACTACTGTAGCTGACGAAATCATGCCTGGTGAGATCGCTTCTCCTAACCTTGAGGCAGACCTTTCCGGACTTTGGGGTGGATTGATCATCTTAGGTAAAGCTAAAGCTTCCCTTGCTGGTGATGTGACCGAAACTCAAATCGAAGGTATTCCACCTTCTGATACGAACGGACTTTACGGTGGATCTGATGATGCAGATAATTCTGGAATCCTTAAGTATGTATCTATCCGTCACGGTGGAGCTAACATCGGTGAAGGAAATGAAATCAACGGTCTTACTTTAGGAGCTGTTGGAACAGGAACTGTAATCGAAAACATAGAAGTCATCGGTAACCAAGATGATGGAATCGAATGGTTTGGTGGAACTGTAAACGTGAAGAATGCAATCATCTGGAATGCTGGTGATGACGGTTTGGATACTGACCAAGCTTGGGCTGGTACTCTTGATAACTTTATCGTAGTTGCAGGTGGCGAAACTGATCACTGTCTTGAAATTGACGGTCCAGAGGGTTCTTACAACGCTGGCCATACTTTAATGAACGGTTCTATCATAGGAAATGACGTAGCTGAGCTAGGTGACTTCAGAGATGGAGCAAGAGGTACTTTCCAGAACATTTACTTTTTCAACTTTGCTGATCCGGCTACCACAGACGGACGTGGTGACCTTTCCCTAAGCGGTGACAAGACGTTGGCAACTTTCGCTAGTGGCGACTTGAAATTCATGAACCTTGAAGCTACTCTTGCTGACGGTGTTACGTTAGCAACTGTTTTCAAAAATGGAACTGTAGCTTCAGCGACTGCTGTAGCCGCCGGTGCAAATACTGTCGGTGCGAATAAGGCTGCTTTCGCTAACACATGGTCTTGGACTTCAGCTTCAGGAGCTATTTCTGATCTAAAATAACACACACTTTTAAAGAAGGAAGGAAAGACTTGCAAGGTTACTTTCTTCCTTCTTTTTGAGTATTCAATCTAATTGCTGTATGAAAAATCAATCTACAAATCCACTCATGAAGGGATTCCTGATTTTAGTTCTGATAGTACTTTCTCAAGTAGTAGCAGGATTTGCTTTTGCCCAAACAGGTACTATCCGTGGTACTGTCTACGAAGAAGGTACGGGCGAACCTTTGTTTGGTGTTTCTGTCTTAGTGAAAGAAACTTCAACCGGCGCAGTCACTGACTTCGACGGTAAATTTGAAATTCAGGTAGCTCCTGGCTCCTATACTTTACAGATTTCTTATATCTCTTATTCTTCTATCAACCTTACCGAAGTAGTCGTAAAAGGTGGAGAAGTTAACGTGATTAACGATCTACTCATGGCCGAAGAAGCGTCAGATCTGGAGACGGTGACTGTATCTGCGTCTGCTATTAGAACTACGGAATCTGCTCTTCTTTCTGTAAAAAGAAATGCAGCCAACCTGATCGATGGTATTTCGGCAAGTACTTTTCGCCAGATAGGTGATGGCGATGCCGCTTCCGCTGTTAAGCGCGTGACGGGTGTTTCCATTGAAGGTGGCAAATACATCTACGTTAGAGGACTTGGTGACAGATACACCAAAACTGTTTTGAATGGCGTGGATATTCCAGGACTTGATCCTGATAGAAATACCATTCAGATGGATATTTTTCCTACCAATGTGATCGATAATATTATTGTTTCTAAATCTTTCACCGCCGAGCTACCTGCTGATTTCACAGGTGGTGTGGTAGATATCGAAACAAAAGATTTTCCTGAAGAAAAAACTATGCGGTTGAGCTTAAGTGGTGGGATCAATCCATCGATGCACTTCAACTCAAACTATCTGAAATATGATGGTGGAAATACCGACTTTTTAGGCTTTGATGATGGAACGAGAGCAATTCCAACAGACGGAAGAACTGACATTCCTCAATATGGTGACGCAGTAGGGAATCCTAATGGCGCAAAAGGAATGGAGTACCAAGAGATTCTTGGAAACTTCAACAAAACGCTAGGTGGATATAGAGCGAATAGCTTAATGGACGTGGGTGTGAGCTTCTCCCTTGGAAATCAATTCGCTAGACCTAAAGCAACTTGGGGTTACAATTTTGCTTTGACCTACAAAAATGAAACTGAATTCTATCAGGATGCTGAATATAATTTGTATGCCAAACCAAGAGAGGCTAACCAGACTGAATTAGAACCTTTGGAAAGACAGAGTGGTGACTTCGGAGTAAATAATGTGTTGCTTGGTGGACTTGCGGGGATCGCATTGAAGACAGATCATTCCAAATTTAAATTGAACTTGATGCACCTACAGAATGGTGAATCAAAAGCAGGTGAATTTGACTTTATCAATACCAATCTAGGCGCAAATTTCGAAGCCAAGCAGTACAACCTAGAATACAGCCAAAGAGGCTTGACAAGTGTTTTGCTAGGTGGTACGCATTATTTAAATGGAAATGACTGGGAAATCAACTGGAAAGTAGCTCCTACTAGATCTACTATTGATGATCCGGACATTAGATTTACAAGGTTTAGAGAACCAACAAATACAATTTCTACGGAAGTAGGCTTGCCTGCAAGAATCTGGAGAAATCTGGAAGAATACAGTGTCGTTGGTAAAGGAGATATTACCAGGAGAATCTCTCTTTTCGAAAGAGAAGGTAAAGTGAAATTTGGTGGAAACTATGTATACAAGCAGCGTGATTTCAATATCCAAAGCTTCCAGTTTGCAACAGGAAACACCCTTTTCAATGGAGATCCAAACGAGGTTTTGCTTGACGAGAATCTTTTCTCTGGAGACAATAGAAATGGGGTAAGATACAATGCGGACTTTATTCCAATTAATGCAAATGCCTATAATTCTATCGCAACAAACATGGCTGGTTATGCTTCATTGGAAACAAACCCGACTGAAAAGTTAAAGGCGATTGTCGGATTGAGAGTTGAGAAGTTCAATCAGTATTATACAGGTACAAACCAAACAGGAACTATCAATTATGATTTGGTAGAAGTATTGGATGATATGGATTTCTTCCCTACTGTAAACTTAATTTTCAACCTGAAGGAAAACCAAAACTTCCGTGCGTCAGCTTCCAGAACTATCGCAAGACCTTCTTTCAAAGAACTTTCTTATGCTGAAATCCTTGATCCGATTACAGGTAGAACGTTCATAGGTGGTCTTTATCCTGAGACTACGAATGGTGGATCAGAGGTTCTTTGGGACGGAAATCTAGTGTCAACTCACGTGAATAACTTTGATTTGAGATGGGAAGCATTTCAGGATAGAGGACAAATGCTATCAGTAAGTGCATTCTATAAGACTTTTGAGAAGCCAATAGAAATGGTGCAGTTCCTTGCTGATCCAGGTACTTTCCAACCAAGAAACGTGGGTAACGGTACTGTTGCTGGATTGGAACTAGAATTTAGAAAGTCATTGAAGATGATCGCACCTAGTCTTGAAAATTTCACTTGGAATACCAACGTGACCATTACTAAATCGCAAATCGAAATGTCAGAGTCTGAATATAGATCCAGACAACTTAGTGCTAGAGAAGGCCAAGTGATCGATGACAAGAGAGATATGGCTGGTCAGGCTCCTTATCTGATCAATACAGGTTTGAGCTACAACTCATTCACTACCGGATGGGAAGCAGGTATTTTCTATAATGTGCAGGGATCTTCCTTACAATATGTAGGATTTGGAAACAGGACGGATACGTATTCTGTACCATTCAATAGCTTGAACTTGAACATCAACAAGACTTTTGGAGCGGATGAGCGTATTCAAGCTGGGTTAGGTGTGGATAACATCCTGAACTCCAAGAAGCAATACGTGTATGAATCGTACCAAGCTGAAGATCAGATTTTCAGCAGCTTAACTCCAGGGACCAAAATTAACATGAGAGTTTCATTCTCATTCTAAAAGACAAATTACCACAATTGAAAAAGGCTCCTTTTGGAGCCTTTTTTTATGTCAATTTATTTATGATTTCGCTGGATTCAGGAAATTGGTGAAGGAGAGCTTTGGTTTCGAAGAGCTCAAAATCCTTGAAATCAAATCCTGGAGCAACTACACATGAGACCAATGCATAACTATTTGGCGCATCTACAGTGCTACCAAAGATGGTGTGGGATTTTACTAAATGCTGAAAAGAAGTATTAACGTTAGCTGACGGATTTCCTAAGGTGCGTTTTTGATGACCGAGCTCACTTAAAGTGTGAATTGTCAAATTGCTTCCTTCGTGAAAGAACCAGAGTTCGTCACTTTTGATCCTATGGAATTTTGAAACATTTTCTGAGGTAAGAAGGAAGTAGATAGATGTCATTAGGTCTCTTTCACCTGCATCAGTATTTATCCTTCTTTCGGATCGATAGGCTTCAGAATAGAACCCACCTTCTGGATGAGCTTTAAGTCCTAACTTTTCTATTAAGAAGTTGATTCTTTCAGACACACTCATATCAGTTAAGAGAGTAAGACTCAATCAATATCTCGACTATACGTTCAGCGGTTTTTCCGTCCCAAAGGGGAATTCCCTGATATTGCTTCCACTCACCATTCATGATTTTTTGCAAGTAGGGTTTTAACTTTACTGGATCTGTACCTACCAGTTCGTTGGTGCCCAGATGTATGGTTTCTGCTCTCTCTGTATTATCCCGTAAGGTGATGCATGGCACATTCATAACTGAAGCCTCTTCGGTAATCCCCCCGGAATCAGTAATGACTCCTTTTGCATTTTTTACTAGAAAATTAAATTCCAAGTAACCAAGAGGATCACTCATATGAAGGTTTGGCGCAGAGATTCCAAGGGACTGCAGATTTTTGGCAGTTCTTGGGTGCACTGGAAAAATAATTGGAAGACCTCCTGTTCCTTCTAGGATGGCATCGATCATCGCTTTCAACTTGTGCTCTTGATCTACATTTGCAGGTCTATGCATTGTCAACACGAAGTATTCTCCTGGCACTAGACTTTCAAAGATTTTACCTTCAGGCCTTTGAAATCTGGGCATCTGAGCCATCAATGAGTCAATCATAGTATTTCCCACATAATGGATCTTTTCTTCAGCTATACCACTTTTTCGGAGATTAGCATTGGCAATCTCCGAGGTAGTGAAAAAATGGTCTGTGATGCTATCCGTTACCATTCGGTTGATCTCTTCAGGCATGGTCAAGTCACCCGAACGAATTCCTCCTTCGACATGAGCCACGTCAATTTGAAGCTTTTTGGCTGCGATGGAGCAAGCGAGTGTGCTAGTGACATCGCCTACAACCAATACCAAATCTGGACGATTTTCGAGCAGTTCACTTTCAAAAGCTACCATGATGGCAGCAGTTTGTTCGGCCTGAGTTCCACCTCCGCCTCCTAAATTAGAATCAGGCTCAGGAATGTTCAATTGCTCAAAAAAGTCTCCAGACATCTTTTTATCATAATGCTGACCTGTATGGATGAGGCGGAATTTGACTGCAATTCCTTCTTTTTGTTTTCTGATAAACTGATGAATGATAGGTGCGATTTTCATGAAATTCGGCCGCGCACCTGCGACAATAGTAAAAGTAGCCATCGCTTGTATTTATATTCTGCCCAAAAATAGCAAATCATTTTGGAGGGAATGGAAATAAGCCTTCTTTTGGTAAGTCTGGTTTGGTTGCTTTTTTGTTTCTTTGCAGGGTTATATTTGCTTAACTAACTGAATTTGATGAATTGTAATCTTTGGTCAAAAGGAGTAAAAGCCTTTATTCTGCTTACGGCTATAATTTGTTTTTTCTCCTGTGCCGATACTCTAGAGTCAGAACGAGTAGTCTATTCAAATGATTTTTCTGATGCTAATCTTGCAGGATTTGAAAATGGAAGATTTATCATTTTTGAGAATGATACGATTGTAGGCTACTATCATAATGAGGAAGTTGCTGTGAATCTATCAGGTATTCCTTCGCATAACTTGCTGAAAGTGACGCTTGAAATCCTAATCCATGATAGTTGGGATGGGAATACTCCAGACGGAGTAAGTGGTCCAGATCAATGGTTTTTTGGAGTGGATAATGAAGAGGTATTCAGGACTACTTTTTCCAATACTCCCTGCGAATCAACTTATTGTTTATACCAGTCTTATCCAGATACATTTACTAAAACCAATAGACCTAAAACTGGAGCCATTCAAACAGATATGCCCGGCTTGTGTCTATTTGGCACCACACCAAACTATACCAGCAGATACAGCATTTCCAAAATCATTGAACATAGTAGTTCAACTGCCAGAATTTATATGGACTCTGATTTGGTAGCCACGAATTCCGGGGATCCGAAATGTGATGAGTCCTGGTCTCTTGCGGGAGTAACTGTTGAAGCCTTAACTTTGAAATGAGAATGTTGAACACAAGGAAATTTTTGAACAGTTGTCTTGGAACCTCATTGCTGTTTCTTTTAATGAGTCATTATATTTCGGCTCAGACTGTGCCTGTAGGAACTCCAGTATTGGATGATTACTTGAGACGGGCTCAGTTGCTTGGAGATGTGGATTCTTCCTCCTCATTCATGATTAGGCCGCTTTATCCCGAATCCGCCTTCAAAATAAAATATGGGTTTGATCTAGATAGCTCAGTCGTTGATATGGACTTGTCAGAAGTTCATACCTTCTTTGGAAAAGACAATAAGGGAAAATTTCTGATCATGCCGGCAGTGGCAAAATTACAATACAATTCTACTTATGCTTTTGGTGTCAATGACGGAGCCTTTATTCCAAACCGCGGATTCCAAACTATTTTAAGTCCGGGAGCTTATCTAGAGTATGGGCCTTTAAGCGTGCAATTTCAGCCTGAGTTTTTGATGGCTCAAAACAAAGATTATTTAGGTTTTCCGATTGAGCATCAGTTGAGTATTCTATTCTATTATGATTATATGAATAGAATAGATATGCCCGAGAGATTTGGAACTGATGCATATAACCAGGCATACTTAGGGCAATCCAGTATCCGGTATAATTTCAAGGAGTATTCCGTCGGTGTTTCTTCAGAGAATCTGTGGTGGGGACCGGGAAGAAGAAGTTCACTCTTGTTAGGAAATAATGCTCCGGGATTTGTCCACCTAACTGCAAATACCAGAAAGCCAGTAGAAACTACTATTGGATCATTTGAGGGGCAATTGATTGGAGGCTTCTTAAAGTCCTCCGGATTTTTACCTCCTTGGCCCGATTACCGAATTCAGGAAAATAGTGTTTTAGTCCCAAAACCTGAGGATAATAAGCGGTTTTTGTCTGGAATGGTGCTTACCTATCAGCCTAAATGGGTGCCAGGTCTATTCCTAGGGTATGGATCTACTAGCCAAGTATATAGAAAAGATATCACGGATATAGGAGATGTGCTACCTATATTGAATGGGAGAAAAAAAGCTAAGAATATTGTAGATCCTACACAGGAAAAGAGACAGCAATTCAGTTCAGGTTTTTTTAGATGGCTGAGTCCTGAAGGACATTTTGAATTCTATGGAGAATACGGCACTAGGGATAATGACCGGAAACTCAATGATTTCATGATAACTCCTGAAGCAGGGCGTGCATTTACCTTTGGCTTTTCACATTTGATGAATCTGCGTCAACCTGGACATTATTTCCAGATCAGTTCTGAAATGACACAAACAGGACAAACCATCAGGGAAGATATTAGAGCTCTTAATACTTGGTATATTCATGATCACGTAGTCGACGGCTACACAAATAATGGCCAGGTGTTAGGCGCAGGAAATGGACCGGGAAGCAATGTGATTTTTGTGGAGTTTGCCTGGGTGAATGAAATGAATAGAATTGGCTTCCAAATGGAGCGGATTGTTTATAATAATGATTATTACTACTATCGATACGAGGCTTCTAAAGATTGGAGAAATAAGTATGTTGACCTTGTACCTTCACTGATAGGTGATTGGAAATTTGGAAATGTTTTGCTCAATGCCCGATTGCAATATGTAAGCACATTGAACTATAAATGGTATTTGGAAAATAATCCTGATCAGTATTTTGTTCCGGGATATGACCGGAAAAATTTCGTAGGGCAGGTTGGTTTCGCTTACATATTCCAATAGGAGTTTGATTAATTAGATTTATGAAAATAGAGAAGAATAAAGTGGTAGCAGTGTGCTACGACCTGAAAGTTGACGATGGTGAGACGGGAATGGTTCCCTATGAATCGATACCTGAGGACAAACCCTTTTATTTTTTATATAACGCAGGTGAGGTGTTTCCAAAGTTTGAAGAAGCTTTGCTGGGTAAGTCTGCAGGGGATTCATTTACAGCGGATCTAAGCTATGATGAAGCGTATGGGGATTATATGGAGGAGAAAAAGACGGTGATTCCAAAAGCAAACTTTAAGGAAAAAGGGAAGATCAACAAAGATTTACTGCGAGTTGGGAATGTCATTCCTATGCAGGATAATAATGGGGGTCAGATCCGCGGAGAGATTACTAAAATTGATTACATAGGGGTCCACATGGATTTCAATCCGCCACTGGCAGGATACGATTTATCTTTTGTAGGCAAAATTATCTCGGTAAGAGACGCACTTCCTGAAGAATTGGAACACGGTCATGCACATGGTCCAGATGG
This sequence comes from uncultured Algoriphagus sp., assembly GCF_963974835.1. Lineage (GTDB taxonomy): Bacteria > Bacteroidota > Bacteroidia > Cytophagales > Cyclobacteriaceae > Algoriphagus. The sequence goes on from NZ_CAXBET010000001.1 coordinate 1,010,051, forward strand.
ACATCATCATCACTAAAAAATCAAAATGCCCTTTTCTCAGAACAGGGCATTTTTTATATCAAATTTGGGAGGTTAGTTCTTCACGTAATAGCACAAAAATCTTTTTAGCTCCCTTTTCAGATTAGAATTTAAATTACTTTGAGCTAGCTGTAAGATTTGCCTGTTCTTCCGCTAGTGCCTTTAGGCCATCTATGCGGTCTGAATTATAAAGTTTCAGTGCTTTCTTTAATTGATTCGATGCCTGCTCGAAGCTTTGCTCATTAAAATGGGAGATGGCATCGTTGTAATATTGTAATCCTGCCAGTTGAATAAGATCGACTTTCCTGAAAATAGCATTGTCCGAAAGATCTATTTTTGGTGCCCCTAATCGCTGATTAAGTGATTGAAGTTGTACAGTGTTGTCCGCTTTGTAACTTTCCAGATAGGCAGCAACTTCTGAAGGTGCGGTAATCATTCCTCCGATCGGAAGTGTGCTTTCCAAGATGATGTCTTTTCCTTCAAAATTCACCACAATAAATACATGGTAATCTGTTTCGACTACTTTATAGTCAAATTGGTAGCGATCCAACAGCAAGGCTAAGGCAGCAGAAGCACTCACGCAGTCAAACTTTCCTTGCTCAAGCATGTCATTAAAAGTAGAATGCTGTTCGTAAGTTTTAAATAATTGCTGATGGGATTTTTCAAAGAGCTGACGAAGCACATTTATATGCTTACCTTTTTTATTGTATTTGTCATCCAAATCCGCGAGAAGGCCAAACCATTTCTCATCTGAAAGAGATTGCTCGGCCCTTACAGCTCTAAAAAGTAAATAAGGATTTTCCCGACCTGCTTCCCAAAATTCCTTTTCTGTGTTGCTTTCAAAACGTATTTCCTCCGAAGGTATCACAGCATCTTGTGCATTGGCTAGAGAGCCAAAAACAGAGATAAATAGATATGTGAGAAATACTTTTTTCACCTTGGATGAAGCTAATGTTACTATTACACGAACAATGTTAAGTAAAGTTAACAATTTGGTAACATTAAAACATATAGTAATCCAAAACTTAACAATGGAATAATGTAAGTGGTCAATATTCAGTATCAGTTACATATGCAAGCCTCTGATACTTGGTTCAAATGATTACTAACTATTCGTGATGGTAAGGTTCATTCCTCAGGATAGTAAACCCACGATAAAGCTGCTCGATAAAGAACGGGCGAATCATCTGGTGTGAAAAAGTCATTTTGGAGATGGAAATCTTTCCATTTGCACGTGCATAAACCTCCTCCGAAAAACCATAAGGCCCACCAATTACAAATGTCAACTGTTTCAAACCCGAGTTCATTTTTTTCTGGATATAGCTGGAGAAATCGATGGAATTGTAACTTTTGCCGCGCTCATCCAACAAAACCAAATCGTCCGAAGAGATCACTTTTTTCAAAATTAACTCTCCTTCTTTTTGTTTTTGGACTGTCTCTGAAATGGACTTCGTGTTTTTCAGGTCTGGGATGATTTCTAAATCAAACTTTATGTAAAAATTAAGTCGCTTTGCATATTCCTCTATCAGGTCTACAATTGCTTTGTTGTCAGTTTTGCCGATTGCAATGAGTTTGATTTGCATATCCAAATATCAGAAATTCTAAATATCATTTTTTTGGAAAGTGATGAATTTGGCCTTTGAAGGCAATTGAATCAGCTTTTTTATAACATCTGTATTTTGAAATCTTATGAATTAAGAAATTGAAAAACAATTACTTATCCGTTTTGTTATGGCTAATGAAACAACAAAACTCTAAAATTTAACAACCATGAAAAAATTAGGAATAGTAACGATGTTAATGATGCTCGTTATAGCATCATCATTTGTACCCAAGACCAGAAGCATTCACGAGACGGAAGTTGATGCGGATATTGTCGAGCTAGCTATGTCTCAGGATTTTTTGAGCACATTGGTTGCAGCGGTAAAGGCGGGTGATTTAGTGGAAACATTGAAAGGAGATGGTCCATTTACAGTGTTCGCACCCACCAATGATGCCTTTGCAAAACTTCCCGCCGGAACGGTTGAAAACTTGCTAAAGCCGGAAAATAAAGCTCAGCTTGTTAAAATCTTGACTTACCATGTAGTTCCTGGTAAAGTGATGGCCGCAGACCTCAAAAATGGTCAAATGCCAAAAACAGTGGAGGGGAGCTCTATTGAAGTAACCTTGATGGATGGAAAAGCAATGATTAACAATGCTACCGTCACCAAAGCGGATATTGAGGCAGACAATGGTGTGGTACATGTGATTGATACAGTGATTATGCCTCCTATGTAAGGATGGATAATTTATGAAAGGAAGCCTGTCTTGATAGACAGGCTTTTTTATTGTCTTCGCTTTTTTAACTTTATTAGACAGATTCCAAAAACCATATGTCTATGAAAAATTTATTTCTGACCTGTTTTTTTATACTCACTTTTTTTCAAGCAAAATCCCAATCATCAAATTCACCTTACTTTCTTTCTGATCCTACATTAACTCCTGATGGAGAAACCATCATTTTCAGCTATGAAGGAGACTTGTGGAAAGTCCCCGTTTCTGGTGGTCAATCTGCTCGGATTACAGCTATGCAAGGAGTAGAAAATAAGCCTGCAGTTTCTCCTGATGGTAAATGGTTAGCCTTTTCTGCGGAGCAATTTGGTAATACTGATGTATATGTGATGCCCATTGCTGGAGGTGAGATTCGGCAGATGACTTTTCATGAAGCAACGGATGAAGTGGAATCCTGGAGTTGGGATAGTGATAAGATTTATTTCACATCAGACCGGTATAATCGCTTCTCTGGGTATTCCATTGATTTAGATGGGTCCACACCAACCCGACTTTTTCCTCATTACTTTAACACAATCCACAATACGGTAATTAATCCTAAAACAGGTGAGATCTATTTCAATGAAACCTGGGAAAGCAAGAACTTCGCTCACCGCAAGCGATACAAAGGTGAATACAATCCCGATATCAAATCTTACAATCCTACCACAAAAGCTTTTACCCAATATACTGATTATGAAGGCAAGGATTTCGGTGCTACGATAGATCAAAATGGAGAGGTCTTCTTCATGTCCGATGAAGCAAATGGGGAATATAATCTGTATACATTCAAAGGGAAAGTGAAAACTCAATTAACAGATTTTCCCACTTCTATCATGTGGCCAAAAGTAAGTGCCAACGGGAAGAAGATTGTTTTCAGAAAGGACTATCAAATATTCGTTTACGATGTGGCTTCGGGAGAGACTACCAAGCCTGAAATCAGTGTATTCCAGAATCAAACATTGGGTCAAGATATCCCGAGAAAAGTAGAGGGTAATCTAAGCTATTTCGATGTTTCGCCGGATGGAGAGAAGATGGCATTCCTGTCTCGAGGAGTGCTCTTTATCTCAGATGTAAAAGGGAAGTTTGTAAAGCGGATCCCAATTGATCCCAAAGAAGCTGTGGAAGAGGTGAAGTGGTTAGCGGATAATAAGACCTTATTATACTCCCGTACAGTAAAGGGTTATCATAATTGGTTTACAATATCTGCACAGAATCCAGGGGAGGAGAAACAGCTGACAGATGATAAGGATAAAAACAGAGAGCTGACGCTGAATAAGGACCGAAGTCTCGGTGTCTATATAAGTGGCAGAAATGAAGTACGTGAGATTGATCTAAAAACACTGGAAAGTAAAATGCTGGTGGAAGATGAGCTTTGGGGTCTATATACTCCTAAAGCTCATTTCTCACCAGACGATCAATATGTAGTCTTTTCCCCGATTCGCAATTTCGAGCGCGAAATAGTGATCTATGACCGTGCTACCAAGAAGACACTAAATCTTACTGAAACGTTGGTAACTGAGACAAATCCGGTTTGGTCGCCAGACGGCAAGTACATTTATTTTATTACTGATCGTACCCATGCGAGCTATCCTTTTGGAACTACTGATGCACACCTTTACCGCATGAAGTTGGACAAGTTTGCCGACCTCTTTCAGTCAGATAAGATAGATGAATTGTTTGCTGAAAAGTCCAAAGAGGAAAAAGATAAAAAGCCTGAAGAAAAAGTGAAAGTAAAAATAACTCCCGGGGATTTCATGGATAGGTTGGAGCAGATAGGTCCAAGTTTCGGAGAGCAATCCTCTCCATATATCTACCAGAAGGATGGCAAAACACATGTTTTTTATACTTCAAATCATGATGAGGGAGTATCCAAATTGTGGAAAACTACCTTGGAAGATTTTGAAGATTCCAAAACCGAGAAGGTTAGTGACCAGCGTATAGGAGGCTATGAAATCGTAGAGTCTAAGGAAAAACTTTATCTTTTGGCTGGTGGAAAAGTCAGTACGCTGGATCCAAATTCTAACAAAACTGAGGAGATTAAAATCTCTGAAACCTTTGCCAAAAACCTTCAAAATGAGTTTCAGCAGATGTATTATGAAGCGTGGGCAGGTATGGAGCAGAATTTTTACGATGGTGATTTTCACGGGCAAAACTGGCAGGAACTACGTGATCGCTATGCTGAATTTTTGCCGTATGTACGTAGTAGAGAGAATCTTCGGGAGATTTTTAATGATATGCTTGGTGAGCTGAATACTTCACATTTTGGGTTTTCTTCCAATGGTTCGGAGGAAGAAATTTACTTAGGTAGCAAAACAATGGTCACGGGTATAGTCTTTAAAGAAGATGCTCCATTTGTTGTGGATAAAGTTTTGAAAGATAGTCCTATGGATTTGGAACCACAGCTTGTCTTGCCAGGTGATGAGTTGATCGCGGTGAACAGTATATCTGTGGATAAGTCCAAAAACCGGGAGACGTATTTCATTGCACCAACTATAGCTAAGGAAGTAGAGCTTACTTTCAACAGAAAGGGGGAAACTGTCAAGGTGAAGGTGCATCCAGCCTCTTACTTTGAGATGAAGAACTGGCTGTACGACGAGTGGATGGATGAGAACGAAGCGTACGTAAATGAGAAAACCGGTGATCGTATTTCCTATGTTCATATGAAAAATATGGGAGGAGCAGAGCTCCATCATTTTTTGCAATACATGGTTTCAAATAAAGGAAATCGGGATGGTTTAATACTTGATCTGAGATATAATACTGGTGGAAATGTTCACGACGAGGTATTGCAATTCTTAAGTCAAAAGAGCTATCTGCAATGGAAATATCGTGATGGCGCTTTGACCAATCAGCCTAACTTTTCCCCGTCAGACAAGCCAATAGTACTCCTGATCAATGAGCAGTCACTGTCTGACGCAGAGATGACAGCACAGGGTTTTAAGCAACTGGGTTTGGGTACAATTGTAGGAACAGAAACCTATCGATGGATCATATTCACTTCAGGTCAAGGGTTGGTGGATGGTTCTTTCTACCGACTTCCGGCATGGGGATGCTATACGCTGGATGGACGTAACTTGGAGAAAGATGGAGTTGAGCCGGATATCCGGGTAGAAGAGGGATTTGTGGATAGGGTGCAAGGAAACCAAAACCAGCTGGATAAGGCTATAGAAATAATAATAGGAAAGGTGAAGTGAGATTTTAAAAAAGCAAAATTGACTTATTATGTTGAGGCCAATCTTACAAGGAGTTTCGAAAATCAATCAGATAAATAAGGTATGAGGAAAGTAATTGCAGCATTTAACATGACGTTGGATGGGATTTGTGACCACACCGCTGGACTGCCGGATGAGGAAATACATCAACACTATACAGAATTATTAGATCAGGGAGAAGCAATTCTGTACGGGAGGAAGACTTACGAATTGATGGAATTCTGGCGAACTCTGCTCGAAAATCCTTCCGATGAAAAATCAATGAATGACTTTGCCGTAGCCATTGACAAAATCCCAAAAATTGTTTTTTCTCGTACTCTTCAAAATGCTGATTGGGAAAGTGCAACCCTGGCAAAAAGGGACCTAAAAGATGAAATTTTAGAGCTTAAGAAAAAATCAGGGAGAGATATTTTAGTTGGTAGCCGCAGTTTAATTATTCAACTATTGAACCTTAACCTGATAGACGAATTGCAATTGTGCATATATCCTGTGGTCGAAGGGAGCGGTTTACCACTGTTTGAAGAGATTAATGACAGGATTATTTTTAAACTCGTAAAAACCAAAAGCTTCAGTGGAGGAGCTGTTCTTATTTACTACCAACCAATAAAGAGTTAGATCCATAAATCAAATATCCAAGAATTACATAGCAGGTTGAGTTTAATTAACTTAAAGAGAAAGCCATTCGCGCTAAATCAAATTTCATTTATCAAAAAGATAGATCTTTAAAGTATAAAGAATAATAATCCAGACACCTAACATATAGCAAAGCATGTTTACTATAGCTCAAATTAAAGAAGTTCACAGCAAAGTGAAATCTGGTGCAGACTTTCCTGCTTACATACAGGATATCAAAAAATTGGGTGTTAGCTTTTATGAAACATTTGTAGCAGACGGCCACACAGACTATTATGGAGCTAAGGACTATAAGACCTCGAGTCCTGCTAGCTATCAAGTAATGATTGTTTCTGAAACTTCTGATGTAGAACAATTTAAAGCGCGTTTGAAAGCACATCAACTAGGAGAAACTGATTACCCTACTTTTTGTAGCGACTGTGCAACTGCAGGTATTGAAAAATGGGTTGTTGATACGGAAAAGATGAGCTGCACGTATTACGATAAATCCGGCAAACCGATTTTAGTAGAAGCTATCCCCCAATAAACTGTATTTAATCCATCAAGTTCTACTTATATAAAATCCAATTAGAGTTAAACCTAGCTGATGACATTCATAATTGGTCCTCTTTAATTTTACTCTATTATTTGATATCTGTAAATGCAAAAGCCTCCCAAATCGGGAGGCTTTTGCTATATATTGGGGAAGCGCTTATTTGATCAGCTCTTTACGCTTCAGGATAGTTTCCATAAATTTCCGCTCATTTTCAGAATTAAAAATCCGGAATGGTAGATGGATAAACTGCGCTTTGGACATGTAAAGCAGGTATGCGTCTTTCCTCTTCTCGGCGGTTTTAATCATATTCCATTGTACAGGCATTCCTTGCTTCGTGTTGATTTTCATCAAAATCTGGCGGCTGTCAATTTCGTAAGCCATCTTGTCGAAGATAACTTTGTTTTGCTCCATCTGAGTTACTCCCGTAAATTGTATTGCCCAAAACAATACATATAATCCGTAGGCTAAAACTGCACCTATAATCCACCAAATCGAAGGAATCCAGAAATATCCACAGGCGATAGCTACAGCTATTGGTATCACCCACCACTGTTGTTTTAGTATGTTGACAAGGGCAATTTTTATGTAAGTCCCGGTAGGAAGCTGATATTTCTTTGTTTTTACGATCATCACTTAGGTTTTTCAGTGCGCAAATATCCACCTATCCGTGGGATTTAGCAAGCCGAATTAAATCATAAAACTGGCATTTCCTTTGAAACAAATTGCGCTAGCCATTGATTTACTAATGGTATTCAACTATATTATCTAAAATTTTTCACCATGAGCAGTCTTGTAGTAGATTTGATTCTTTGTGGTTTGGCTTATGTCATTCTCATCTATGTGATGGCTACCATTACCAAAAAATCCCTGAGAAAGGGTGATAGCAGTGAGGATGATGGAGATGGTGGAGTAGAAGATCTTACTCCTCCCAAAATTGATTTGCCACCGGGAGTGTTGTGGCCAAGTGATTCTCCGAAATCAAGGGTTCCGGAGCCAGTTGAATTTTAATGACACTTGTCGCAAATTCCCTGCACTAACAAACTCATTTCTTTCTTTTTGAATCCCGCTGGTAGTTTAATACCAGGAAGGTTGATGGATTCCAGACAAGTCGTTTCCCCACAAATTTCACATTTGAAGTGTACATGCTCGTGATTATGCTCCTTCTCTTCATGCGAGCAAAGCGCATATTTAGTTGCCCCACTGTCATCGAGAACTTTGTGAACCACATCCTTATCCACAAAAGTCTTAAGTGTACGGTAGATGGTCACCCGATCAAACTGACTGTCCAATGATTCCTCAAGATCTGAATGGGCCAAAGCCACTTGCTTGTCCAGAAACTCGCGGATGATTTCCTGACGACAATCTGTGATGCGAAGTTTATGACTTTGTAAAATGGAAAGAGGTGATGACATGCTCATGTGTTTGAAACAAAACTAATCAAAAATTGATTTCAAGTTATAAATATCCTGTTCCATATGGCTTCGAGAGGAGTTAGGTCTTGACGTTTATTTTACCAAAGCGATTAAATAAAATATTTACTTGGAGGGTTAATAAAAAAAATGGGAGTCAATTTGACGCCCATTTTCTTTGTTTAATTTTTACTTTGGATCCAAGATTGCATTTATTCTTTCGAGTGCGTCTTCCAGATGAAGTTTAGACATTCTGTCTGAAGTTCTGGATATAGCTGACCGAATATCTCTTTGTAATGTCTTTAATTCTCCCCTTGCCATAGGTCTGATGTCAGATTGGGAAGCATTGATCTGAGGTCCCAGGTACCTTCTGTATGCAGCAGGGATAGTTGGTCCATCACTGGTCATCAAGTATTCCATTCTTTCTACATAAGCTCTCTGCAAAGCTCTTCTATGAACGTCAATGCTTTTTCCTGCTGAAATCTCAGACCAGACACCTTTTCTTAAGTCATCAAATAATTCAGTGATTTTATAAGCGTCATTGCCATTTAAGGCTTCATTTTCAATCACACGACCTAATCGACCAAGATCCAGCAAAGAGTTCAATGTATTTACCTGTACTCCGCGGATAGTTTCTAAAGCTCCAAAATCAGCAGTTCTTGCGAAAATCTCATCGTTCATCAGCCAATCCTGAGTAGCGAATAACTCTTTATTTAGGAAAGCGACAGCTGACTTCTGGATGTCTTTGGATGTATGTGTGTAAATAGGTTCTTGCTGAGATACAGCTCTGTAAACTTCAGCCACCCCACCAACATTCGTTTTTACATGACCCATGTAGCGATTATATTGAGATATCACTTGGCCATACATTTCCTTTAAGTCATCATAATCTTTGAAAGGCTTGTCCGTTTCAGTTGTCCATTTCTTAAGATTTGGCACAATTCGCTTTAGGTTTGCAATGCCATAGTCCGAAGCTTTCATTGAATTGTCACCTAAATCTTCACTTTGCGCAGTAGGGTCATAGCTGTTGCCTTGTCGTCCATATCTATAGACAGGATCATCCTGCTTAGCCATGATCCATTCGTTCAATATTACTTGCTCATCTTCAGGAGTAGCTGCATCCAAAATAGGACGATAACCCCAAGCGACAGCGTACTTGTCATATGGGCCTACATTTGGCATCAAGCTTACTCCCTCGTCACCGGGTTGCGCGATATAGTTGAATCGTGCATAATCCATGATAGATGGAGCTGTTCCCATTGCTTTTGTAAATTCAGGATCTCTTAGCTTTTCTACTGGATAAGCGTGAGAAGAGGCGAAGTTGTGAGGAAGTCCCAATGTGTGGCCAACTTCATGTGAAGAGACAAACTGGACCAATCTACCCATCACCTCATCCTTGAATTGCACACTTTGGGCGTCAGGATTAATAGCTGCAGTTTGGATGAAATACCAATTTCTCAGCAAATTCATCACATTGTGATACCATCCGATGTCTGACTCTAAGATCTCTCCCGATCTAGGATCCGAGACGTGAGGTCCATAAGCATTCTGGATATCTGAAGCGAAATATCTGATCACAGAATATCTGGCATCCTCGGGGCTCCAATCAGGATCTTCTTCTTTCGTCGGAGCCTCTTTTGCGATAATCGCATTTTTGAAACCGGCAGCTTCAAATGCGACTTGCCAGTCATTCACTCCAGCTATCAAATACGGAATCCACTGTTTTGGAGTAGCGGGATCTATATAATAGACGATTTGTTTTTTCGGCTCTACTAATTCTCCTGCTTTAAACTTCTCAATATCCTCATCTTTTACTTCCAATCTCCATCTATCAAGGAAAGTGCGGTTAGCTGCTTTCTGGGCATTCGCTCCATAATCGACTATAGAACGGCTGAACCAACCCACGCGCTGATCAGCGAGGCGTTGCTTCATTGGCTCTTTTGGAAGCAAAAGCATGGAAGAGTTCATTTCCAAGGTGATAGAGCCAGTTGAGCTATTAGAAGGTGGTTCACTGGCAATGTAGGTCATTACATACCTAGCTTCAATGTTAATCGGGTAAGTGTGAATATGATCTATGTAAGATCTATCAGTATCCAGTCGGGTTACTTTATATTCTGTCCGAGCTCCTTTAGGAAGTCCCAGAGCTTGTACGTCCTTCGACCACAAATCTGTCACCTCGATAACAATTCCAGTAGAATCTGTCGCAAGAGATTTGATGGCAAACTTCTGAAGTAAAGGTTCCAAATTTGAGTTCTTCACTGCCATGGCAATAGGAAGAGAGTCAGCCGCGTAGTTATTTACAGAAATAACCTTTAGATGGATATCGTTGTTATTCTTTTCCCAGCGAAGCATCAGCGTGTTTGTACGCTCGCCTCCATAGCCAAGTCCGTCTGCGGTTTTAGCGATAGTGGTGACCATAAGCATGTCTCTGCCAAGCAGGGAGTCAGGAATCTCATAGTAATACTTATCTTCAATCTGGTGAACTTTAAAAAGTCCGTCATTTGATTTTGCTTTTGCAGTGATTATTTCCTTGTAAGCTTTTGGATCTGAATCATTGGCTTTTGGTTTGGCAGGAGTAGCTGGTGTTGTAGCTTCTTTTTTAGAATCTTTTTTCTTCTTTTTCTGAGCAAAAGATTCTGTAGAATAGAACATAACACCCATTACACCTAACACCAGAGTTAATCTTCTAAGTAATTTGGGTATGGTATTTCTCATCATTATTATTTAGTTAAGTAAATTCTAAACCCTGAATTTCCCTATTGGAAGTTTAAGGCAGATTCATTTTTGATGATCGGTTATATAGTGGAATTAAAGGTAAATCAGTGGTAAAGTCATACAAAACAGTGATAATTGGCGGTGGATTAGCAGGTCTTACTTCGGCCTATACGCTCGCTAAAAGTGGGCATCATGTACTATTGATCGAAAAGAGAAAATATCCTTTTCATCGTGTGTGCGGAGAATATCTATCCAATGAAGTGATGGAGTTTCTGCAAAGAGAGCAGCTGTTGCCGACAGGCTATGATTTTCCTTGCATGAATAGTTTTCTGTTTTCTGATACTTCAGGAAGAAGTACATCAATTGCGTTGGATCTTGGAGGGATTGGTATTAGTAGGTATGTTTTAGATGAGTATCTTTTCCAAAAAATAATTGAAAAAGGTGCAGAAGTAAAAACTGGCGTTCAGGTTACCTCTGTATTATTCGACGAGGTAGAAAACCGATTTCGACTTGAACTGACAGGCGGTGAATTTATACTAGGTGATTATGTCATCGGGGCTTTTGGTAAGAGATCAAAAGTCGACAAAGTGTTGCAGCGGCACTTTATGAAAAAGCGAAGTCCCTATATAGGAGTGAAATACCACATTAAAACTGATTTTGATAGAAGTGCGGTCGGGCTTCACAATTTTGAAGGAGGCTATTGTGGTTTGAATGCAATAGAAGATGGCAAGGCCAATTTTTGTTATTTAGGAAACCGGGATCAGCTCAGGAAGTATGGTTCCATCGAGCAGATGGAGCGGGAAGTTTTATGGAAAAATCCGAATATTAAGCATCTATTTAATGAAAGTGAGTTTCTGTTTGAAAGACCGGAAGTGATCAACGAAATCAATTTTGAAAGGAAAGCCCCGGTGGAAAAGCACATCTTGATGGCGGGAGATGCGGCAGGATTAATCACTCCACTCTTTGGTAATGGAATGGCGATGGCTATACAATCGGGGAAATTTGCAGCGGAGGCAATTTTACTCGGGAAATCCAGAATTGAGATAGAAAAATCCTACGAGAGGAACTGGAAATCAATTTTTGCACAAAGGCTTTGGCTGGGAAGAATAGTACAGAAAGTAATTGGCTATAAGGTCACCTCATTTTTTATGAAGAATCTAATTCAGCATGCACCTGCTGTAGCCAACCAAATTATCCAAAATTCCCACGGCAAACCTTTTTAATAACCGAGAGCCTGAAGTATTTGCGTGTTTTCAAAGAAATAATAAATGAAAAAAGCATTTAGAGAAAGGGCGGAGAAGTAATTCATTCCCATTGCCCAATTGTAGTTCGCGTACTTCGTGGGATTCAACCGGATGAAATTAAACCAAATCAAAAAGTAAATCATGATAGGAGTCATAGCAGCTAGATAGACCCAAAGTATTTGAGTTTGATTTCTGTTAAGGAAAAACCACGCGAAAGCAGCCCCTGTAAGCATAAAGGCTATTGCGGAGAAGAGAAATGTACCTTTGATTCCCAAGACCAAACTTAGCGTGCGGTCACCTCTTCTGGCATCTTCTCCATGCTGATATACTTGAGTCAGTGGGTAATTTCCCCACAGCATCAAACTGGTCAAAAGTCCAGGAATAAGTACATGAGGCTTATAAAGTACTTCCCATTGTAAATTACTGATGCCAGCATAAGTCATCGCAAAAGTGAAATATCCCTGGAAAAAGCCTGCAATAAACCAGCTAAGCCACGGATATTTTTTGATTCTTACAGAGGGATGCGAGTAGGCCATGCTGACTGCTCCATAGATGAAAAGCATGAGAGCAAAACTGAAATTAATACTCGCACCTATTATGAGCGCAGTCAGAAAGAAGATCAGGGAAAGCCAATAAAGATCTTTGGTAACTTTTGGGGGATTCTTCAAGCCCCCAATACTTTCTTCATCCTTGTCAAAATAACTGTTGTAGCCATTACTGGATGGATAGAGAAAAAGATGAAGTGCTATAAAAACCCATAGAATCCGTGACTCATTATGATTAGAAGTGAGTGCCAATGCAAAGAAGAACACTGGCATCAAAAAGAGCGAAAAAGGAATGCGAAGATGCTTAAGGCTGGAAATAGAAACCATAGTTTAATTTAAATAAGCATCATAACTTTTTCCTACACGGGAAGTTATACAGCATTCTCCCAATTTAGAAATAAACAAGTAACTTGATCTAATGAAATATTTGGTGAGAGAAACTTTTCGGCATTGTATTAGGGTGAGAAATTCTGGCATGTCACCCGAAAAAATAATCTCTTTAAAATCCTTGAGTCCAAATATTTCCCTATGAATAGTTGTTTAGTAAGTATTGGCTTGGCAAATCCGGGCAAACCGATTGATCAGGCTTCTATTGCATATTTTATGCAAAAAGCCCATCAGCTCGATGAAGAGGAAGCTAGGAAACTGAATTTTCTTTATCGAAAATCCGGGATTTCCAGCCGTTACAGCGTTTTGGATGATTTTGAAAAAACTGAACCAGAAGACTTTACATTTTTTCCCAAGTCAAAGGATTTAGAGCCGTTTCCAGGCACAAAAGCTAGAATGGCCGTTTTTCAACAAACTGCGCCTCAGCTTTGTGAAGATGCTGTATTTGATTGCCTTCAAAAAACTAAGATATCAGCCTCAGAGATCACTCATTTGATATTGGTCTCCTGTACAGGAATGGTGGCACCGGGAGTAGAACTGGATTTAATGAAGCGCTTGGAGTTGGATGATTCTGTGGAGAGGTATTGTCTGCATTTTATGGGATGCTATGCGGCTTTCACTGGATTGAAATTGGCAGATAAAATACTTAAGGCAGAGCCTGAGGCTAAAGTAATGTTGGTGTGCGTTGAGCTTTGTACGTTGCATTTTCAGAAAGAGTATGTGGAAGATAATATTCTTGCCAACTCACTTTTTGGGGATGGAGCTGCCGCCGCGCTGGTGATGAATTCCGAGTCCGGATTGAAAATTGATTCATACCTGAGCCAAGTGCTTCGGGAAGGTGAGGAGGATATGGCTTGGGGAATCGGGGACTTTGGATTCGAAATGCGATTGAGCAAATATATTCCGGTACTCTTGGATCAAGGCATAATCAAATTGAAGGAGAAATTTGAAGAGAAATTTAGGTTGTCCAGGTTGAGTAACTTTGCTATACATCCCGGAGGAAAACAGATTTTGCAGAAAGTACAGGAGGCATTTGGCTTGCCTGATGCTGTAAATGAACATGCTATGGAAGTCTTAAAGCAATTCGGCAATATGTCTTCCGTTACAATACTTTTTGTATTGGAAAGGATGATGCGTGATGATAAGGTTCAGGGAAAAATTCTATCTATGGGATTTGGTCCTGGGTTGACTTTGGAAACCTTACTTCTGGAAAAGCAATGAGTATTTTTTCGCAGCGAAGTGAGCAAAAAGAGTTGATGGATGATTTCAATTGCTCTGGTGAAGAGCTGAAACAAACATTAAAAGAGCTGAAAACTATCAATCGCTGGCTGGGAGGAAACTATGTGACAACAACAGGCATTGCACAGGTTTTCAAAAGACATCCCCAAGACTCTTATATGATAGCAGATATAGGATGTGGAGGAGGTGATATGATCAGGGTGATGAAAGATTGGTCCAGAAGTGTCAAAAAACAGGTGAATTTTATAGGAATCGATGCCAACAGGAACATTATTGACCTCGCAGCAGTTAGGTTAGCTGACTTGCCTGAAGTTATTTGGAGAGTCCAAAATGTTTTTGAGGCAGAATTCTCGGAAGAAAAAGTAGATATAACTACTTGCACGCTCTTTACACATCATTTTACAGATAGCGAATTAGTCCAATTGCTGAGGTCTCTCAGGGAAAAATCAAGGTTGGGCATAGTGATCAACGATCTCCATAGGCATCGAATTGCTTATTATAGCATACAGTGGCTAACCAGGATTTTTAGCAAATCCAAAATGGTACGGCATGATGCTTCACTATCTGTCTTAAGGAGCTTTTCTAGGTCAGATTGGAAAAGAATATTGGAATCTGCCGAAATTAATAATTTTGAAATCAGTTGGCATTGGGCTTTTCGCTGGCAAGTCATTATTTTATTTTAGTAAATCATCAACCAAAAGTTAATTTAAATGGAAGAATTCGGAATTTCTAAAGAGACTACTGATGTGCTTTATGCACAAGGTATTACCATCGCTATAAGTATTGCAGTCAGAATTTTAGCTGCGTTAGTTTTTTACTTTGTAGCAAAATATATTATCAAAAAGTTACTTAATGGTTTAAATCACTTTTTAGAGCGTCGTGATAATAATCCATCACTTAACCAGTTCCTGTTCGGCTTTGTTAAGATAGTATTTTTTGCCGTGATGTTTGTTGGTGTTTTAATGATCCTAGGCGTGCCGGGAAGTTCCTTCTTGGCAGTATTTGGAGCTGCAGGTCTGGCTATTGGTCTTGCTCTTCAGGGTTCTCTATCCAATTTTGCAGGCGGAATATTGATTTTAGGCTTTAAGCCATTTCAAATAGGTGATGTCATAGTAGCCCAAGGACATACTGGGGTGGTTAACCGAATTCAGATATTGTATACGCACTTAATGACGTTCGACAATAAGGAAGTTATCATTCCAAATGGTAGCTTGGCGAACTCGGATATAGTGAACATGAGTACTCAAGAAACCAGAAGAGCTGAGCTGAATGTGGGAGTAGCCTATGGAACGAATATTAAACAGGCAAAAGAAATTATTCTGAATATTTTTAATAATGATCCTAGGGCATTGAAAGAGCCTGCTCCGTTTGTTGCGCTAAATAATTTTGGGGATAGCTCTTTGGATATTGTAGTCAGAGTCTGGGCGAAATCTTCGGAAATGTGGCCGATGTATTTTGACGGAATGGAATCAATAAATTCTGAATTTGAGAAACATGGAATAGAAATTCCTTTCCCTCAACGTGTAGTTCATCAGATCAAAGAAAAAGCGGCAGAAGAGGAATCTGATTCCTAAGAGGCAAAAAGCTCAATGAAAAGGCGATCAATTTTGATCGCCTTTTCGTGTTTAGAATTTCTTGATGATTTGTGCTAGCGCCTTTCTCTTTATATCAGGGACGTAAGTTTCATCCTTAGGATAGCCCACAGGGATTAATAAATAAGGTTTTTCATTAAATGGCCTTTCTAAAATTTCACGTAAGAAATTCATAGGACTTGGTGTATGAGTCACTGCCACCAAGCCCGCTTGGTGAATAGCCGCAATCAGAAAACCACAAGCAATACCCACCGATTCATTCACGTAGTAATGCTGTATTTTTTCACCGTTTTCCAGCCCATAGGACTGTTTGAAAACCACAATCAAATAAGGAGCATCCTCCAAAAAGGGCTTTTCCCAGGTAGTTCCAAGAGGTTTTAAATCAGATTTCCATTGATCTGGCATTCTTGAAGCATAGCTGATTTTTTCCTCTTCTTCGGCAGCGGATCGTATCTTTTTTTTAATAGTAGGATCCGAAATCAGGCAAAATGTCCAAGGCTGCTTGTGTGCCCCTGAAGGAGCAGTACTGGCGGTAAGAATTATATTTTCCAATACTTTCAATGGTACCGGACGTGTATCGAATTCTCTTACTGTCCGTCGCTGATCCATTTCTAGAAGAAACTTTTCGGAACGCTCAATCGCATCTTCGGGATTTATGCAAAGACCCTCATACCGGATATGTTCAAAACCCTCGATTATTTTTTTATCCATAAAAAAAACGGCTACCTCGAAAGATAGCCGTTTTGATTTAAATATGGGTTTTGGATTAGTCCAGAATTATTTCTTTAGATCCGCCTGGATAGAAAATCGTTGCACTTGAATCACAAGCACCATCTCCGTAATCTACTGTCGTCTGAATGCCTCTAAAATCTAACGCTAAGATTCCTGAAAGCGGAGCAGTCACTCCTGATTCAATACAGTTTTTGGTGTAAATCAATGGTGTGGTGACAGATGAAGTGTATTCAAATCCACCACGACTTATACCTGAAGCTGTTCCAGTGATAGAAGCTTCATATTCTCCCTGAGTACCAAGTTGGATTTCACGAAACTGCTCGCTGGTAATAGTCACAAATGTTTCATCAGGCCAAGTCACTTTTCCATTGGTTATGCTTACTTCCAAGCTTAATGTATTGGTCTCTAAATTTGCTCCTTTGTTAGTGATGGTTCTAGTACCTTCTACTTTTTTACCATCTACTTCATACCCATCAAATGTAGTAGTGATTTTTGCCCCGTTGAAAAGCAAGTTGCCTGTATATGCCAACTTGATAATACCTTTTCTAGTCACGCCGTTTGTACTGGTACAGCCATCACCAAAATCAACCGTAATTGTTTTGGCACTGTTGTCAAGTTTAACTTCTGCGCCTTCACAAATATTTCCTGCAGGAATTCCAGCGGTTGTTCTGGCGCTCAGTCCTGAGTTGCTCAGTACGGTCAGCGTTAGATAATCCAAGTCTTCAATTGCTACATTGACCTCTGTATTGTCATTTACTACCGATAGGTCAGGAACTGGATCGTCATTCATATTACAACTGGTGGCAATGGCGCCAAAAAGGATAAGAAATAGGGTGATTGGTCTTAATGTGTTTCGCATTGGTTTAGTTTATATTAGTTAGTTGATTTCTGATTTGAGGAGTCTGGCTTTTTTGATTTCCCTCCTACGCAGCCTATGTTTTGAGTTAGTGGAATATCACTCGGGAGTATTCCCATTCCTTCAGAAAGATCCCAATCTTCAGCTTCCACTTCAGGTTCTTTTTTGTTAATCGCTTTCTTTTTATTGGTAGGCATATCTGGATCAATTGGGTTGTGTAGTTAACGTCAGGTAATCGTATAAAATTTGAATAAGTGGCAAGGATTGCGCCAAGTTGATTACTAAGCATAGTTCAATTCCTATCTTTGGCACATGGAAGGATTTGATTTTGAAAATTCCGGTCTCGAAGAGAAACTTAAAAGTGTGAAAAGTAAGGCAGGATCCCTGTCTTTCTTGCGCTTGCTTGTCTTTGTGGCGATGGGGGGATTGTTTATATTGTCCGTTTCAGAAAGCCCCGTTTTGTTTATTGCTTTTGCTGCCTCAGTAGCTGGGTTTGTTTTCCTGATCAGGAAATACAATGAGCACAAGGATCAGGAAGCTATTTACCTTGCTTTGGAGAAAATAAATCTCCAGAAGGAAATGAGGATTAGTAGAAGGCTGAAAGACTTAGACGCTGGGACAGAATTTCAGGAAAAGTCACATCCTTTCACCAATGACTTGGATTTGTTTGGAGATCATTCACTTTTTCAGTTGCTGAATCATACCGTTTCTAAAAAAGGGAGAGAGGCATTAGCTGACAAAATGAAATCATCATTTGATCTGGCCAAAGCAGAGATTTTTCGTGAAGCGTCAGCTGAACTAGCTACTAAGCCACATTTTCTCCTAGCTATGGAAAGCATAGGTCTGGCTTTTTATAATGAAGAAAAGTCAAATTCAGGATGGATCAATTGGCTGAATGAAAGGGATAAAAACTCTATTGTAATATCAATCGTTGCTTTTATTGGTCCCATTGGAGGGCTAACATTGGCAGTGCTGACGTATTTTGGGGTTTTACTGGGAGCCTTGCTTGGTGTATGGATTTTAATAGGGATGATATTTCTTGGGATGGTTTTCAAACCATTGAAAAAAGCTGCAGATTCTATCCCAAGCAGAAATCAGCTGAAGACTTATCGCTATTGGCTTGCAGTGCTGGAAAGCGAAAAGTTTCATTCCGCACATTTAAATGAAATGCAGGCTCCATTCTTGACCAAATCGGTGAAGGCGTCCACACTTTTTGATCAGTTGGACAGGTTAGGACTTTGGGTTCAGAATAGAGCAAATATTCTTTATATCCCTCTCAACTTGTTTTTTTGGACTGATCTGTTTTTGTACCTCAGGTTGATTTCATGGAAGAATAAGCATGCAGGACTTGTGGCTAATTTTCCCGATCAATTGGTAGCATGGGAGGTTTTGTTGTCTTTGGGAGCCTTCGAAGCGGAAGTAAGTGGAAATGGATTAGTTATTCCTGTTTCTCAGGGTATTAAGGGGAGCGCTGTTTCACATCCTTTGCTCAAGCCAGGAGTAGCAGTGCCAAATGATTTTGCTATCGAAGAGAAGCAACGGATCATTTTACTGACTGGGGCAAATATGAGCGGAAAAACAACATTTATGCGAACGCTGGGCATCAATTGTGTGTTGGTCAATCTAGGTTTGCGTCCATTTGCTAAGGAGTTCGGGTTTTCTGGATTTCAGCTTTATACGAGTATGCGTAATTCTGATAATTTGGGGGAAAGCGTGAGCTCCTTTTATGCAGAACTAAGTCGTATCAAGCTATTGATTGACAGGATTGAAAAGGGGGAGCAAATCTTCTTTTTGCTGGATGAAATTCTAAAAGGGACAAATACCGAAGATAGAATTGCAGGTTCAGAAGCGCTGATTAGGCAGGTGGATAACACGAGAGCCATGGGAATAATCAGTACTCATGATATAGAGCTTGCTGAACTGGAGGAAAAAATGGAGTCAGTGAAAAATTATAGTTTTCATTCCGAAATCCACGATCAGAATATTGACTTTGACTATAAAATTAAACGGGGAGCATGCCCGAGTTTCAATGCACATAAACTCATGGAATTGATGGGAATTCGCTTTCAGCAAGAAAAGTAGATTTCCTCCTGAGATTAGTTTACATTTCTAGAATATTATGGCTATACCATCGCAATCACCCATTTTGGGGGTCCTCGGAGGAGGTCAATTGGGCCGGATGCTCATTCAGTCGGCAATCAATTACAACCAGGATATCCACATTTTGGATCCGGATCCAAATGCACCGTGTAAGGATATTTCGCAGCGTTTTACAGTAGGCTCACTCAAGGATTTTGATACAGTCTATGCATTCGGCCATGGCTGCGATGTGATCACGGTAGAGATTGAAAGTGTTAACACTGAAGCTCTTGAAAAATTGCAGCGAGAGGGAAAGAAGGTTTATCCACAACCTGACATCTTAAGTCTAATCAAGGATAAACGTAAGCAGAAGCAGTTTTATCAAAAACACGGTATTCCTACTGCTGATTTTATTTTGACTTCCGATAAAGCCGAAGTTATTCACAATTCGGGCTTTTTACCCGCTGTGAATAAGCTGGGAAAAGAAGGATACGATGGGCGTGGGGTGCAAGTACTGAGAACCGAGGCAGATTTGGATCAAGCCTTTGATGCGCCAGGTTTGTTGGAAAAACTCATTGACTTTGATAAGGAGATTGCTGTGACTGTGGCTAGAAATGAAGCAGGGGAGTTGATAGCCTATCCAGCTGTGGAATGCGCTTTTCACCCAACAGCCAATTTGGTTGAATTTCTTTTTGCTCCGGCAGAAATTAGTAAAGAAGTTGCCGAGAGAGCTGAGGAAATTGCCAAAAATGTCATCCTTAAATTGGGGATGGTTGGGATTCTTGCCGTGGAAATGTTTGTCACTAAAGATGGAGAAATACTGGTGAACGAAGTAGCTCCGCGCCCACATAACAGCGGACACCACACCATAGAAGCGAATTTCACATCTCAATTTGAGCAACACCTTAGATCTGTAATGAATTGGCCCCTTGGCAATCCGGATTTAAGGTGTCCAGCAGCAATGATAAATTTACTTGGCGAGGACGGCTTCACCGGACCTGTAGTAGTGGAAGGACAGAATGAAGCGCTTGCCGAGCAAGGTGTTTACATTCATATGTACGGGAAGAAGATCACCAAGCCTTTTAGGAAAATGGGACATGTGACTATTTTAGCGGATACAGTTGAGGGTTTGAAGGAAAAGGCACAGAGGATAAAGGAATTAATTAAAATCAAAGCGATACAATGAATCCACAAGTAGGAATTATCATGGGAAGTCAGTCTGATCTTCCGATCATGGCCGAGGCTGCTCAAATGCTTGAAGAATTAGGAGTCAACTATGAATTAACTGTGGTTTCAGCGCACAGGACCCCACAGCGGATGATTGATTATGCGCATTCGGCGCGTGAGCGAGGGATCAAAGTGATCGTAGCGGGAGCAGGAGGAGCGGCGCATTTGCCAGGAATGGTAGCTTCCATGACGAGTCTCCCGGTAATCGGCGTACCCATCAAAAGCTCTAATTCCATTGATGGCTGGGATAGTATTTTGTCAATTTTGCAGATGCCAGGCGGTATCCCTGTAGCAACTGTAGCCTTGAACGGTGGTAAAAATGCTGGGATTTTGGCTGCATCGATTGTAGGTTCTTTTGATTCTACTATAGGAGAAAGCTTAGATGCTTACAAAAAGACACTTAAAGAAAAGGTAGAGGAATCTGCCGCTTTGATAGAAGCAAAAGGCTGGAGGGAAATACTTAAGAAATAAAAAATGCGGCTGAAAAGCCGCATTTTTAACATGTTGCCATGAATTGGAAAAAGATCGTTCGATTTAAGATCGGGGATGTCCCTTGGGAAGTTCCTCTTGATGTGCTTGTGCTCATGGGAGGAATAGCATTGGTGCTGATGGGAGTAGGTGCTTACTTTGGTTTCCAATTTGGAAGTGGTTAATCGGTAAAGATTCCCCAGCCATCATCAAATTTTTCGCCTGCGTCAAAACCCTGAACCCATTCAATAAAAAGATTTCGATATTCTTCGATAGCTTCCCTCAACAGTTCCAAGTGCTCTTCAGCATGGGTTTCTTCCATCGCTAGTTGATAGGTCATTGAATTGAGGCTTTTGGCATGGACTTTCATAATTACAGCTTTTTCCATTTTCAGCACATAATCCGAAATACTTTCGGCTCCAGCGAACTTGGCGCTCATTACCATAGCGTCTTCCATCATGATGTTACCATATAATTCCTTCCGGGCTTCATCAAGACTTCCCACTAAAGCACGCGTAAGGGCAAAGATATCCTTGGCTTTTTTCATCAGTGGATGTTTATACACCTTTTCGTGCTCCTTGCGCGCATCGAATTCATCATCCTCATCCCAGCCTGCCTCATCATCGTCATCATCGTCCCACATGGCAGAAGTCTTAGAATGGTAATTTGTCTTCTTCTCCCTCAGAATGGAAGGAATCTACCTCAGGCATTGCCGAATGAGCAGCAGATCCCCCGCCGTTTTTATCGACTTTGAAAGCCTTCACTTCAGTGTACCATCGTCCATTGTACTCACGGCTTTCTACGTCTATGCTTAAAGTTACATTCTCACCTGTATTAATAGAAAACTGATCGATTTTGTCCCCCCATAGAGCTACACATACTTTTTTCGGATACTGTCCACCCGTTTCCAAGATGAATTCCTGCTTTCTCCAGGCGTTGCCACTTTTTGAATTTCCACCTACTTCGGGTAGTTTTTGAATTACTTTTCCACTCAATTCCATTATCGTATTTTTTGATTTCTATCTAGGCGAAGTTACATAATGCAGTTGAAATCTTCTGTTTTGATTATTGTAAATTACTTTGTTTTGAATAGTGATTTTAACATTTTTTGGCATTAACATTGGTTCGAGTGAAGTCTGAATTAGAAAAGATTCAAATATAATTTTGTCAAAAGTAGATTTGTAAAATATAGTTCTGATTCCTTCTTTAGCACCCATTGAAAGTTAAAATCATCGAATTTTCTTTGCAGAGTTGTTATTGAAATCATATTTTTAACCACAATTCTTTTTCTTTCACCTAACCAAATACTATGGCCTAGACCTTTACGTTTATTATAAACCAACTTAAAATGAGTAAACGAATTGGTCCTAAGGACAGCGAGTTGATTGCACAGTATCGAAATGGTAGTGATGCAGCCTTTGATCTATTGGTAGATCGATACCAAAGTAAAATGTACACCACAATATTTCTGATCGTGAAGGATCAGAAGGTAGCTGAGGACTTACTTCAAGATGTATTTGTGAAAGTCGTAAAGACTCTAAATTCAGACAAGTACAACGAAGAAGGGAAATTTCAGCCATGGGTGATGCGTATATCTCATAATCTGGCTATTGATTATTTCAGAAAAGCTAAGAGATATCCCACTATAATGATGGAAGACGGCTCAAATATTTTCAATTCGTTGAGATTTGCGGAGGAGAATGTGGAAGATAGACAAGTACGGGACGAGAATATTGAGTTAGTGAAGAGACTGATAGATGAGCTTCCTGACACACAGAAGGAAGTATTGATCATGCGTCACTACTTGGATTTGAGTTTCCAGGAGATTGCAGATCAGACAGGTGTAAGTATTAACACCGCTTTGGGAAGAATGCGATACGCGCTAATTCACATGCGGAAGAAGATGAAACAACTAAATTTTGCATATGATAAAACCATTTACCCCAAATGACCTGATAAGATATATTTATCAGGAAATGAAAGAGGTAGAGCAAGAACTCTTAGTGCAAGCCTTGCATAGTGATGATTCACTGATGCAAGAATATGTAGAGATGCTGAGCACAATAGAGCAAATGGATCAGATCCAGCTCCAACCTTCGGAAAAAGTAGTTCAGGCTATAAAGTCTAGAGCACAATCTACGGGACTTGAAAGAGTCTGAAAAAATTGGTAACCCGGCTAGCCCGGGTTTTTTTATTTTTTGCCCCTCAAATGGTAAGTTTTTAGGCCTACTTTATTTTGATGATTAGAACCATTTGATGAGCGAAGCGATGATTTGTTTGGCCTTGATTCCATATGGAGGTCGAAGTAAGGTTACATTATTAAGTCCTACCCGCTGCTTAAGAACACCTCTTTGATTACTGAACTCCAAGAAGCCAAAGTAACCATGGGCTTTACCTATTCCACTGGTATTTACTCCACCAAAAGGTAGTTCCGTGTGAAGGTAATGTAATACACAGTCGTTGATTACTACATTTCCAGAGCTGGTTTGCTTAATCACTTCCGATTGTTCATCATTTTTCCCAAAGTAGTAAAGCGCCAACGGTTTTGGTTTGGAGTTGATGTAAGCAATAGCTTTTTCCAGTTTGTCATAGGAGAAAATTGGAAATATAGGGCCAAAAATTTCCTCTTGCGTCACTAGCATTTCTTCAGTCACATGAGTTAAAATCGTCGGTTCTATGAACTGGGTATGAGGATTTGATTTTCCCCCAAAACTGATTTTAGCGCCTTTGTTTACCGCATCTTCGATTAAGTTTACTAAGCGATTGAAATGCCTCTCATTTACAATTCGGGCCATGTCAGGAGATTGTTCAATTCCTTTGAATTCAGGATCATACATCTTTTGAATTGCCACTTTCATTTCCATAAGGAGACTGTCCGATTGAGAATCGTGCACCAGCAAATAATCGGGTGCGATGCAGGTTTGTCCGCAGTTGACATATTTTCCCCAGACCAGCTTTTCCGCTGCATCCTTTGTATTTGCATCTTCACTTACTACAGCAGGAGATTTTCCTCCTAATTCCAAGGTCACTGATGTCAGGTGTTCTGAAGCTGCTTTCATCACAATTTTCCCAACGGCAGGACTTCCAGTAAAAAAAATATGATCAAAAGGCAGCTCAAGTAATGCTTTAGAAGTTTCTACTTCCCCTAATATAACTGCTACTTCATTGGTCCTAAAAAGTTCTGAAACCATTTTAGAGATCAATTCAGAGGTGTTCGGAGTCATCTCGGAAGGTTTGATGATAGCAGTGCATCCAGCAGATAGCGCAGAAATTAGCGGGCCAATAGAAAGATTGAAAGGATAGTTCCAAGGAGAAATTATGAGAGATCTTCCTTTCGGTTCTACATGTATTTTTCCGGAAGTTCCCAGCATTGGAAGAGGTGTGGGAACCGATTTGGGAGTCATCCATTTTTTCAAGTTTTTGATGGAATGATTTATTTCTGCTGTGACGGGAAGTATTTCACTGAGGTCAGTTTCAGGTTCAGGCTTCCCGAAATCTAATTTCAAGGCATGCCGGATGTCTTGCTGATGTTCTTTTATCCAGTTCCTGATTTTTACTAATCTGTCTATTCTTTCCTCACTTGATGAAGTTCTCCACAAGTACGAAGTTTCTAATTGAGATTGAAACACGATTTTAGAACTTGATTCCTGATGCGTTGATGAAGAGAAAAGCATAGATTTTAAAATTAAATGCTGAGTGAAAACCAATCACCCATCATTGGAAGTGATTGATAGATGCTAGATTTTCAATTTACCTCATAACTTAAAATTTCTGACAATTCCTGCCCTTATTCTATTCGTATGAAATATTTGATTTCAATTCAGATTCTGCAAAAATGCGTGCTGATAAACTTAATAAAGGCGGTCTTGGTACTCTCATCAAAAAATATTCACTTCAAACCAAAGGCAATGGTTTTTGCGATTTCTATATTTCTTCGAGAGCTTCCAGGTTTGGATAAAAACATTTCGGACTTATCTTGAACTGATTTTTGTCCCAAATTATCTCAAAATGCTAAAGCAACGCTTATACCTTCTAATGTTCGCATTTGTAATTGCCAATGGAGCTCATGCGCAATTTAATCCAACAGGTACAGATTATAAATTAGTGTGGCAGGAGGAATTTGATCAGGAGGGAAAAGTGAATTCTGATCTTTGGACCTTTGAAGAGGGATTCAAAAGAAATAATGAACTGCAATGGTATCAGGAACAAAATGCGGTAGTGCTAGAGGGAAACCTTGTAATTACAGGAAAAAGGGAACAGGTCAAAAACATCAATTTCGATGTTTCTAGTAAGGATTGGAGAACAAATCGGGAGTTTGCGGAATATACCTCTGCCAGTATTAATACCCGCGGCAACTATGAATTTCAATATGGCATAATGGAAGTTCGTGCAAAAATTGATACCGCGTTGGGCATGTGGCCAGCAATTTGGACGCTTGGGATCACTAAGCCTTGGCCGTCTAATGGCGAAATCGACTTAATGGAATATTATAGGGTGAATGGTGAAGCTACTATTTTAGCCAATGCAGCCTGGGCTGATGAAGGACAGTACAATGCTAAATGGGATGATGCTAAAATTCCGTTCACCAATTTTCTTAAAAAAGACCCAGATTGGCCAAGTAAATTCCATCTCTGGAGAATGGAGTGGACTGAAAATTCTATAAAACTCTTTTTGGATAATGAATTACTGAATGAGGTGGACTTGGCAAGAACCGTCAACCCCGATGGTTTTAACCCTTTTCACCAGCCTCATTATATTCTATTGAACCTCGCTATCGGAGGCAATAATGGTGGTGATCCGACACTTTCTACTTTTCCAGGCAAATATGTAGTTGATTATGTAAGGGTTTATCAGAAAGAAAAAAATGATCTGAGGTAACTTAGGCAATGATGTTAATTCAAAAACAGCATTGTTTTTTTAGTTATAAAGAGGATTTTGACTTCTCCCGGCCTGACTTCATAAAGAACCAAACATGGATAGCTGTAAATGCGATCAATCAAATGTTTTAGAGCTGTCAGCGATCATCTCGTTGATTTCTGCCAATTCTTTCTCGGTCAGATCACGCCACTTACCTACGGGTATATCCAAGTGAACGTTCATGATTCTGATGCGTTTCAGTTGCACTACTTTAAATCCAAAATATTCACACATCCTTCGAATTTGTCGGTTTAAACCTTGAGTTAAAATGATTCTAAATTTGAATTTGCTGATGCGTTCTACTTGACATGGGTCAGTGACCGTGTCCAATATCGGAACCCCAGCACCCATAAGTTTGATAAATTCATCATTCACCGGTCGATCCACTGTGACAATATATTCTTTCTCATGATTGTTTTTCGAGCGCAGAATCTTGTTTACAATATCACCTTCACTGGTTAAAAAAATAAGCCCTTCGCTGTCTTTGTCTAATCTGCCTATAGGGAAAATTCGCTGAGGATGGCCAATATAATCGATGATATTATCCTTCTCTCCTTTGACGTCAGTTGTACTCACAATACCCACTGGCTTGTTAAAAGCAATATAGGTGTGGACTTGTTTTGGCTTGCCAACAGACTTACCATCTACAGCCACGACATCAAGTGGGCCTACCTTTGTACCAAGTTCAGGGACTTTTCCATTGATAGTTATCCTGCCTTCTTCCAACAGCTTGTCTGCCCCACGTCTAGAGCAAAAGCCAACTTCGCTGAGGTATTTATTGATTCGTATGTATTGATCTGCTTCCAAGGATTTCTAATTGGATTTGAACTGCAAGTTAAGGAAACTGATTGAAGACTTCTGATTTGGTGTTTGTTAACGTCATTTGAAGCATGGGATCGAAGGGTCTCTTTTCCGAATTTTGTAATAAGGCTTTACTTCCTCTCCGTTAAGAATGACAATCGTATTTTGTGATAGAAAAAATGCGCAAATCCGGAGATCTGCGCATTTGAAAAAAAGTTGATTGACAAAATAAACACTTGCCCGTAAATGATATTTATTCAACTTCGAAGTGGATTACTTTTTAGTCACAACAGCCAATTGAATTGACAATTCCTGTAATTGCTCATCTGCAATACTGCTTGGTGAATCGATCATTACATCTCTTCCTGAATTGTTCTTAGGGAAAGCTATATAATCTCTGATCGAATCTGATCCACCAAAAATCGCACACAATCTATCAAATCCGAAAGCTATCCCTCCGTGTGGTGGAGCTCCATATTCGAAAGCTTCCATCAAGAATCCAAACTGCTTTTGTGCCTCTTCATCTGAGAATCCAAGATGCTTGAACATCAATTGTTGGGTAGCTCTATCGTGAATACGTATAGATCCACCTCCTATTTCAACACCATTAATTACCAAATCATACGCATTAGCTCTTACAGCTCCCGGATCAGAATCCAGCAAAGCAATGTCTTCTTTCTTTGGAGAAGTGAATGGGTGGTGCATAGCGTGGTATCTTGCAGTTTCCTCATCCCATTCCAATAATGGAAAGTCCATCACCCATAGAGGCTTGAAAACTGTACGGTCACGAAGTCCAAGATCCTCACCCATTTTCAAGCGAAGCTCGGAGAGTTGCTTCCTAACTTTATCTGCATCTCCACTTAGGATCAACATCAAGTCACCTTGAGTTGCGCCGAATGCATCCGCCCAATCCTGAAGATCATCAGCAGAATAAAACTTATCCACAGTGGATTTGATCGTGCCGTCTGCATTGTATTTCGCGTAAACCAACCCTTTGGCTCCGATCTGTGGGCGTTTCACCCAATCAGTCAGCGCATCCAGTTGCTTACGGGTATATTCTGCGGCACCTTTGGCACAGATACCGACCACCAATTCTGCATTATCAAATATGCTAAATCCTTTACCTTGGCAAAGATGATTCAGCTCAACGAATTTCATTTCAAAACGAAGATCTGGCTTATCGTTACCATAATACTTCATGGCATCGGCAAATGTCATACGCTTCACTTCTTCGAGTTCCACACCTTTCACAGTGCTGAACAAGTGCTTGGTCAAACCCTCGAACGTGTTTAAAATATCTTCCTGATCTACGAAAGCCATTTCGCAGTCAATCTGGGTAAATTCAGGCTGACGATCTGCTCTCAGGTCTTCGTCACGGAAGCATTTTACAATTTGGAAGTACCTGTCAAAACCAGAAACCATCAACAATTGCTTGAATGTCTGTGGAGACTGTGGCAAGGCATAGAATTCTCCCGGATTGGTACGGCTAGGCACCACAAAGTCACGGGCACCTTCGGGTGTGGATTTGATTAAAACTGGGGTTTCCACTTCAATGAAATCCTGCGCATCCATGTATTTACGAGTCTCCTGCATCATTTTGTGACGCAGTTGAAGCTTCTCACGAACCACATTTCTGCGAAGATCCAGGTATCTGTATTTCATACGGAGCTCATCACCGCCGTCTGTTTCGTCTTCTATGATAAATGGCGGAACTTTAGCAGCATTCAAGACTTCCAGTGCTGTTACTTTTATTTCAATAGCCCCAGTTGGGATTTTATCATTTTTGGAAGTTCGCTCGATTACTTTCCCAGTAGTTTGTACTACGAACTCACGTCCTAGCTCAGCAGCTTTATCCAACAATGCTTTTTCACTGGAATCCTCTTCAAAAATCAATTGAGTCAAACCATATCGATCGCGAAGATCGACCCAGATTAAACCTCCTTTATTTCTAACTCGCTGTACCCAGCCGGCAAGAGTTACTTCTTGATTTACGTGATCCAGGCGAAGTTCGCCACAAGTATGCGTTCTCAGCATTGTTTATTTAGTTTTTTTTGGGATGTCAAAGATAAAGAAATGACCGTGAGTACACACGAATCATTGAATGATTAGCATTCTTTTCAGTAATTTCTTTGAGTTTTTGATATAAAATCGCTCAGATCTTCATGAAATCGGAAACTATCGTGAAAATTATTGAAGCGTATCTCAAAATGAATTGATAAAATAATCAGATCAGTTTATACGTTGGTATGATAGTTGGTGAAGTGGCAGGGAAAGGTTTATATCCCAAAACTTGGATTAGAGTTCCATTTTTGCTTTTTTAAGTTAAATTTCAAAAATTCCCTTAATACTATAGATTAATGAAAAAGATTTGGATAGGAATTGTTGCTCTCGTTATCACCATAGGCGCAGCATCTTCACTCCAATTTTTCAGCCTTCCCTTCCAAGCTGAAGAGGAACCTAAGATTGTTGAACCACCATTGATTGATTCCCTAGCGAATCAAGTTTTTCTTTACGGAATCAACGTCACAGGGCTGAATATTGTAGAAGGAACCGTTAGTAAAAACCAGACACTCGGATCTATTCTCGCGCCTTTCAATGTCCCCTATCAGATTATTGATCAAATAGCCAAAAAGTCAAAAGAGATTTTTGATGTAAGAGGTATAGCGGCAAACAGAAAATTCACTGTAGTTACTCCTCCAGATTCATCACAAGCAGCATTTTTCATCTATGAACCAAATCCCGCGGAGTACGTGGTTTTCAATCTTGACTCAATAGATATTTACAAGGCAGAAAAGCCTGTCGAATATGTTCAAAAAGAAGTGGGTGGAATTATTGAAGATAGAAGTAATCTTGCAGCTGAAATGCTCAAGCAGAATGTGGGATATGATATTGTCGATCAATTTGCTGATTTATATGGTTGGTCAGTGGATTTTGGAGCTTTGCAAAAAGGAGACAAGTTTAAAGTTTCTTATCAGGAAAAAGTCATCGATGGTATAGTCGTTGGTGTTTCAGACATTCAAACAGCATTTTTTGAGCATAAAGGAACTCCTTACTATGCAATCCCTTTTGAGCAAAACGGTGAGGTAACATTCTTTGACCAAAATGGAGATAGTTTCAAAAAAGCTTTCCTAAGGGATCCGTTGAAATATTCTAGAATCAGTTCACGGTATAATTTGAGAAGATATCATCCTGTTCAAAAGCGCTACAAGGCTCATTTAGGAACTGATTACGCTGCCCCAACTGGTACTGATATCAGATCTGTAGGTGAAGGAACAGTAATAGATGCCCGCTATACTTCTGCCAATGGCAATTATGTAAAAATCAAACATAATGGCACATACACGACTCAATACTTACACATGTCCAAGATCGCCAAAGGAATCAAGCCTGGCGCTCGCATCAAGCAAGGTCAAGTAATTGGTTATGTAGGAAGCACTGGCTTGGCGACAGGTCCACACCTATGTTTTAGATTTTGGAAAAATGGTAAACAGGAAGATTGGTTGAAAGAAAAAATACCTCCTTCAGAGCCTATTTCATCCGCTAACAAGCTAGCATTTGAGTCAACAAAAGCTGATTACATAGATAGATTAGCTGCAATTAGACTTCCAGGCGAACCAGAGAGATTAGTGGCGGAAACTCCTAAACCAGTTGCGACATCAAAAAGCGAGTAGTTTTAAACTGATTGATATCTTGTTTTAACACACATCAAAATATATATTTTGAGTAAAGCATAAAAGGCTAGCCGTAATAGGCTAGCCTTTCGTGTTAATTTTTTTACTCCTTTTAAGCAGACTAGGGAAAATTTACTTCAGACTTCCCGTCATTTCTTCAGGCTTCACCCATTCGTCAAACTGCTCAGAAGTCAATAAGTTAAGCGCAATCGCAGCTTCTCTTAAACTTGTGCCTTCCTTATGTGCTTTCTTAGCAATTGCAGCAGCATTTTCATAGCCGATATGTGGATTCAAAGCGGTCACGAGCATCAATGAATTCTCCAAATGTCTCTGGATCATAGCTGTGTTTGGCTCGATTCCTACTGCACAGTGATCGTTAAATGACACGCATGCATCACCAATTAGTCTAGCGGAAGTAAGGAAATTAGAAGCGATCAATGGCTTGAATACGTTCAATTCAAAATGACCATTTGAACCGCCTATTGAAATAGCTACATCATTTCCCATTACCTGAGCAGCTACCATGGTCAAAGCTTCTACTTGTGTTGGGTTTACTTTGCCCGGCATGATGGAAGATCCCGGCTCATTTTCAGGGATTAAAATCTCACCGATTCCAGATCTAGGACCTGATGAAAGCATTCTTACATCATTGGCAATTTTCATCAGGGAAACTGCCAATTGCTTCAATGCACCATGAGTTTCTACCATGGCATCGTGAGCAGCAAGCGCTTCAAATTTATTCTCAGCAGTGACAAAAGGCTGTCCTGAAAGTTCAGCAATTTTCTTCGCCACTAACTCAGCATATCCTTTTGGCGTATTAAGACCAGTTCCTACAGCAGTACCTCCTAGCGCTAATTCAGATAAATGTGAAAGCGTGTTTCTCAAGGCTTTTAAGCCATGATTAAGCTGCGCCACATAACCACTGAACTCTTGACCAAGGGTAAGAGGAGTTGCATCCATAAAGTGTGTACGCCCGATTTTCACCACATCCTTGAATGCTTCTGCTTTTTCAGCAAGTGTATCTCTAAGTTTTTCAACTCCAGGAATCGTAGTCTCCATTACCATTTTGTATGCGGCGATATGCATAGCAGTCGGGTAGGTGTCGTTGGAAGATTGAGACTTGTTTACATCGTCATTTGGGTGGATTTTCTTTTTGGCATCTTCCAAAGAACCACCAAGAAGCACATGAGCACGGTAAGCGATTACCTCGTTAGAGTTCATATTGGACTGCGTACCTGAACCAGTTTGCCAGATTACTAAAGGAAATTGATCATCGTGCTGACCTGCCAAGATCTCGTCACATACCTTTCCGATGATATCTGCTTTGTCCTGATCCAAAACTCCTAGTTCTGCATTAGTCAAGGCAGCAGCTTTTTTCAAAATCGCAAAAGCTCTAGTGATTTCAATAGGCATGCGGTTTTTCTCACCACCGATTTTGAAATTGTTAATGGATCTTTGGGTCTGCGCGCCCCAGTATTTGTCAGCAGGCACCTCTACAGGTCCCATGGTGTCTTTTTCTATGCGGATGCTCATATTGTATGTTTTATTGAATCTTTTTTGCGGCGCTAAATTAACCCCAAAAGCCATTTTTCCCTAAAAAAGAAGGGCTAATCCTTCATTTGGAAGTTGATGAGCTTAAGAAAGACTGCCCGTGAAGCTTTCACCTGCCGGTTAAAAAAATACAAGGCTACTGCGTAATTAATAATTCCCAGCACAAAACATATGCTGGCATAGGCGTAATTGGGAAGTATAAAGCAATAAAATGCAGTAAAGGCTAGTAGAATGACAGACCAAAAAGCAATGAAAAAAAGTGCTCCTGGAAATAATCTGTAATTAATAAAAAGTATGCATCCCCGGGGAGTTGTTTCAATTTTCCCCAAAATCAAAGGCAGAAATGTGTCGGCTCTATCCACAACCTTTGAAATTCTGAATCCTTTTTGACCGATCAGGCCATTGAAAAGAATATCTCCTTTGACCTGAGTTCTCGGATCCAAATAATTGACTTCCCTAGTCACACGATTCAAATGACTTAGCACGTCCTCTTTGGAAAGAGCGCTGACTAAGGTTTCGCTATCGTAGGGTAAGAGATTCAATTTTTATTTAACGGCGATGCATGAGATTTCCACATTTACGTTTTTAGGAAGTTTACTCACTTCTACAGTTTCCCTCGCCGGAGGATTGGATTTGAAGTACTGTCCATAGGCTTCATTGATTGTGCCAAACTCATCCATGTTTTTGATAAAAATACTGCATTTGACGATATCGCTGAAAGTGAAATCCGCGGCTCTAAGAACAGCCTCTAGGTTTTTCATCACCGCATGAGTTTCCTCAGTGATATTCTCATTGATCAATTCGCCAGTCTCTGCATCCAAAGCAATCTGTCCGGAAACATAAAGCGTATTGCCTGCTAAAACTGCCTGAGAATAGGGTCCAATTGGCGCTGGAGCCTCATTGGTGAAGATTATGTGATTTGCCATTTTATTTTTAAGTGTCAAGTATCAAAATTGGTGACTAAGTCTAAAGTACAAGGTGCGAAGTGCGGATATGGTTTTGTCGACGTAGTCTTTTAGCCTTTAGCTTTTAATTTCGCTTCATTCCAATATACGTCCATCTCGGCCAAGGTCATCTCACTAAGTTTTTTGCCGGAATCTTTTGCTGCTTCCTCCAAATACTGAAACCGTTTGATGAATTTCTTATTCGTTCGTTCTAAAGCTTCTTCCGGATTTATGTCAATAAATCGTGCATAGTTAATCAAAGAAAAGAGTAAGTCGCCAAATTCGCCGCTGGCTTTCTCCGGATCGATTTCCTTTTCTTCAGTTACATTAAATTCTTCCTTGAATTCGTGCATTTCCTCTTCAACTTTCTCCCAGACTTGACTTTTTTCTTTCCAATCGAAACCAACTCCTCGGGCTTTTTCCTGAATTCTCATTGCTTTGATTAAGGCTGGAAGAGATTTAGGCACACCTCCAAGAACCGATTTATTTCCTTTTTCGGTAAGCTTTATTTTCTCCCAGTTTTGCTTCACTGCCTCTTCATCCTCGGCCTGGGTGTCTCCATAGATATGAGGATGACGACGGATTAGCTTTTCGCAAAGCGAATCGATCATGGTAGTCATATCAAAATTGCCTTCCTCCGATCCGATTCTTGCATAGAAAACAATATGAAGGAGAATATCTCCCAATTCCTTTTTGATCTCGTCTGGATCTCCTTCGAGAATTGCATCTGAAAGCTCAAAAGTTTCTTCGATTGTCAGATGTCTGAGACTTTCTGTCGTCTGTTTTTTATCCCAAGGACATTGCTCCCTGAGTTCATCCATGATGGTAAGTAATCTATCAAAAGCTGCCAATTTCTCGGCTCGGGTACTCAAATTTGTCATGGGTGAGGAAACTATGCTAGGTTTGTGGACGTTTTCGAAGTAAAGCCTTAAATTTGCGCAAATTTATCCGTTATGACAACCGTATTTCTAACACTTGGTTTCGTTGCTTTATTCTTCATTATGATGTCTGTAAGGCTATTATTTCTCAAAAACGGCGAATTCAAGGGGACATGTGCCTCCCAAAGTCCTTATCTGAATAAAGAAGGAGCTACTTGTGGATTCTGTGGTAAAACCATGGATGGTGATACCACCTGCGGAAATCCCGACAATGAAGTGGACAAGGTCATGGCCAAATTCAAATAAAGATAATCCTGTCACCTGACGGGATTTATTAGTTTTTAATCAATTCAAATTACCATACGTGTCACTAATTAAATCAATCTCTGGCATCAGAGGTACCATAGGTGGTAAAGCTGGCTATGGACTTACTCCCATAGATATAGTCAAATTTGCTTCTGCTTATGGAGCTTGGGTACTCGAAAAAACAAACAATCCTAAGGTAATCATTGGGAGAGACGCACGTCTTTCAGGTGAGATGGTTTCTGGATTAGTTTCGGCTACTCTGCGGGGTATGGGTATTAACGTAATCGATCTTGGTTTGAGTACTACACCCACTGTGGAATTGGCGGTGCCATTGGAAAAAGCGGGTGGAGGAATTATCCTGACAGCAAGCCATAACCCAGTTCAATGGAACGCCCTAAAGCTGCTCAATGCGAAGGGTGAATTTATTTCAGATGCAGAAGGAAAGGACATTTTGGATAAAGCCGAAAAGGAAGATTTCTCTTTTGCTGAAGTGAAAAAATTAGGGAGCTATACTCAAATCACTGATTACATCGAGCGTCATGTTCAGCACGTGTTGGATCTTGAATTGGTAGATGTAGAAGCCATCAAAGCAAGAAATTTCAAAGTAGTAGTGGATGCAGTCAATTCCACTGGAGGAATAGCGGTTCCTATGCTTTTGAGAGCTTTAGGTGTGACAGAAATAGAGGAAATGTACTGCACTCCTGATGGTCATTTTCCACACAATCCAGAGCCACTTCCGGAAAACTTAAGAGATATTTCTCACAAGTTGGAAAGAGGAAGTTATGATTTAGGCATCGTTGTAGATCCTGATGTGGACAGACTAGCTTTTATTAATGAGGACGGGTCGGCCTTCGGTGAAGAATATACTTTAGTAGCAGTTGCCGATTATGTGCTGTCAAAGACTCCTGGAAACACTGTTTCCAACCTTAGCTCTACACGCGCACTACGTGACGTCACAGAAAAAAGAGGCGGAACTTACAATGCCTCAGCTGTAGGTGAAGTGAATGTAGTAAATCAAATGAAAGCTGTGGATGCAGTAATAGGAGGCGAAGGAAATGGAGGTATCATCTATCCTACTTCTCATTATGGTCGCGATGCCCTAGTAGGAATTGGTTTGTTTTTAACTCATTTAGCATATTTTGGAAAGACAATTTCCAGACTTAGAGCTACTTACCCTAATTATCATATCTCAAAAAATAAAATCGAACTCACTCCTGAGATTGACGTCGATAAAATTTTGTTAGAGATCAAAAAGAAGTATAAAAACCATCCAATCAACGATATAGACGGAGTCAAAATCGAATTTGAAAAGGAATGGGTACATTTGCGGAAGTCAAATACTGAGCCGATCATTCGGATATACTCAGAGTCTGAATCTGAAGCTACCGCTGAACATTTAGCTAAAAAGCTTATTGCTGACATCAAAGAAGTAGTAAACGCTTCCATGATTTAAGCTCCACAGAATTAAAAATATATAAATTCAAAGTGAGAAGGTAACTCTAGCATTGAGGCAACTTCGGTCACCGGTCATCGGTCATCCGTCCAGCCAACCAAAAGGAAATACGATTATTGGCATACCTCCAGGTAATCGCCGTAAAGAATATACAACCCAACACGAGTACGATGAAAGTTTATTTAGACAATGCAGCCACCACTGCCATGGACGATCGGGTGATCGAAGCCATGATACCTTTTATGAGAAATCATTATGGTAATCCTTCTTCTGTCCATAGTTTTGGAAGAGAAGTTAGGACTGCGATTGAGAGATCCAGAAAGAAGGTTGCTGAATTGTTGAATGCTACTCCTGCTGAAATTTTCTTTACCTCTGGAGGGACCGAAGCTGATAATACAGCGATTGTTTGCGGAATAGAAAGCCACGGCATCACCCATGCGATTACATCTCCTCTTGAGCATCATGCAGTGTTACATACACTTGAGGTTTGTGAGAAAAAAGGACATATCAAGCTTAGTATTCTGGATGTAAATGAGGAAGGTGAATTGGATATGAATCAGCTGGAAGAATTGCTGAAAGCAAATCCAAAAAGCTTAGTTTCTCTCATGCATGCAAATAATGAGATAGGAAATATCAATGATTTGAATCAAATCGGATCACTTGCAAAAGAATACGGTGCTTTTTTCCATTCAGATACGGTACAGACGATGGGGCATTATGTTCATGACATGAAATCCCTTCCTGTAGATGCAATTGTTGCTGGTGGCCATAAATTCCATGGACCTAAAGGCTCAGGGTTTCTTTATGTGAAAAAGGATAGAAAGATCCACCCATTGATTCATGGAGGAGCTCAGGAGAGAAATATGCGTGGTGGAACGGAGAATGTGATCGGAATTATCGGAATCGCGAAAGCTTTGGAGATTGCCTATGAAGATATGGAAGAGCACAAACTTCATGTAGAAGCAATCAAAAAGTATTTTATTCAAAGCCTTACGCGTGAGATTCCAGGAGTGGAATTCAATGGACTTTCTGCTGATTTAGATAAAAGTCTTTACACTGTACTGAGCGTAAGCTTACCACCATCTGAAGCAAATAGCGGCATGTTGCTTTTCAATCTTGATTTAGAAGGTATTTCTGCTTCGGGAGGATCAGCTTGTAGTTCCGGAGCAACAGTAGGTTCCCACGTTTTAAGAGCTATCAATCATACTCCGGATCGGGACACAGTTCGATTCTCTTTTAGTAGATTCAATACAATAGAAGAAGTTGACTATACAGTCGGGAAGTTGAAAGAACTTTATGCTGTAGAAGCATAAGAAATAGAAAAAGGAGCTCAAAAGGCTCCTTTTTTTAATTTCAGCTTTTAGAATTTTAAATTCCTATTTGTCCTGATATCCTATCGCATAAGGAGTCCAAATCTCATAAATAGGATCACCCTTTGAACTGAGACCGCTATGATGCCATTCTCCGTCGATTACCTCATAATTGAAGTTTAAATTGGCTCCAACCCGGCTATCGTCCCGGGAAAAGAACGTGATACTTTCCACGTATTTTCCATCCTTAGCAGTGTAAGTACCTCCTCCAGTTCCTGAAAATTCCTTTGTTTCAGAGTTGAAAGCAATCCACTGAAATCTACCCCCACTCAGAATTTTCACCGTTCTTCTTGCTCCGGGCGTTGACCTGGAGATTTCTTCTCCTCTTTTTCTGCCTGTTATTACCCAGTTTCCTGTAAGATCGTCTTCCGCCTCCGATACTTTTTCCCAAATTTCTACGAGCATTTTCCCATTTATCTCAGATGAAATAACCATTTTTTCATTTACCCAATCCAAAGTGTATTTGTTAGAAGTCCCAACCTGTAAAGGGTCTAGGGTAAAGAAATCTAAAGTCTCCAAATAATTATCATCATCATAGGTAAATGGCCCGCCACCTGCGCTGACGAAATGATTATCCTCTATTCGCTTTGCACCAAAAGCAAAATAATCATCTTGGTAGATTTTGATGTATTCCATATCCGTCACTTCCCTGCCATTTTGGTGGGAAAGTTTCCATGCTCCTTCTAAGCTTTGAGCTTCTGCCCAACTAAAGAATAATATGGCTGTAAAAAAAAGTATAGTTGCTTTCATGATAATATCGGATTTTATTCACCTATAAATTCAACAAGATTCGTCAGAAAACCAATGCTTTATTTATGTAAAGGCTCGATGTTGGTTTGACTAGAGAAATTGCTTCTTATGAAAACAATCCTTTTGGGTAGTTCGAAAAGCCAAG
This sequence comes from uncultured Algoriphagus sp., assembly GCF_963974835.1. GTDB lineage: Bacteria > Bacteroidota > Bacteroidia > Cytophagales > Cyclobacteriaceae > Algoriphagus. The sequence continues at coordinate 1,048,041 of NZ_CAXBET010000001.1, forward strand.
TTTTGGAAATTATTCCTGAGAAAGCTATTCATATAATTCACTTGGGAGAGCTTGAAATTGCTCTGACTAGAATAGGTGAATTCTTCAAAGGTTTTCAGGCGAATTGTCCGCATCGAGGAGCATCCTTAAACCAAGGGATGCTAACCGCAGAAGGAGAAATTATATGTCCCTTGCATCAATACAGATTTGATCTGAAGACAGGCGAGGTAAAAGCGGGTTCTTGCGGGAATTTGGAGATTTATCCAACAGAATTAACGGATGAAGGGTTGAAAATTTTTCTTCCATGAGTTTGAAAGTCGATTTACCGCACATCATATTTTCATTTTTGAATATTGAATTTGTTCATTAGGAATTGATTTTTCTAGCTACTTTAAGAATTCATTCACCCAATTTCAAACTATGTTAAAGCGCGGAATTCGCAGATGGGATCTGGTTTTTTTGATTATTAATTCTGTGATTGGAGCAGGTATTTTTGGCCTTCCGGCAAAAGCATTTGCGCTTTCTGGACCGTATTCATTGTTGGCTTTTGGTGTTTGTGCAGTAGTAATGCTGGTGCTCATCTTAGTCTTTATGGAAGTCAGTTCTAGGTTTGATAGAACTGGTGGACCCTACCTTTACATTAAGGAAGCATTTGGCAATCTTCCTGCTTTCGCAGTAGGTTGGGTTTTGATGCTAACCCGGCTTTTTAGCTATGCCACTTTGGTCAATTTGCTGGTCATTTACATGTCTTTTTTCTCTCCTGTTTTTCAGGAAGAATGGATGAGAATTCTGATGATAGTCGTAATTACAGGGATTTTGACTGGGATTAATCTACTTGGGATCAAAGATTCCACCCGCACCACAAATATCCTGACCGTCTCAAAATTGTTTCCGCTGACGATATTTATTGTGATTGGACTTTTCTTTTTAAATGCTGATGCTTTTGATTTCAGTTCACCACCAGAGATGCCTGAGTTTGCTAATTCTGCCTTGTTATTAATCTTTGCTTTTGGCGGATTTGAAGCTGGTTTGGTAATCTCTGGCGAGGTCCAAAATCCAAGAAAAAACCTTCCTTTTGCTTTGATGACAGGAGCGCTGATCATTACTGTTTTTTATGTTCTTATTCAGGTAGTGGCAATAGGAACACTTCCTCAATTAGCTACTTCGGACAAACCCCTAGCTGATGCTGCGTCCCGAATTATGGGCTATGGTGGAGGCTTGTTTATAACTATTGGAGCAATAGTTTCCATTTTGGGGACACTCAATGTGCAGATCCTGAGTGGTTCCAGATTACCTTTTGCGCTCAGCGAATCCCAGCAATTCCCTAAGATATTTTCCTTTGTTCATCCCCGGTTTCGCACGCCAACAGTTGCAGTTTTATTCTTTTCTGTTCTGATTATTATCGTCGCAACAGTCTGGGATTTTATGGGGTCACTGGCGATCTCTGTTATCGCTAGATTGTTGATTTACCTATTGGTTTGCGGAGCTTTGATTCGCTTGCGCAAAAGTCAACCAGATGCAGATTACTACAAGTTAAAGTTTGGAATACCCTTGGCAGTCGCGGGAATAGCAGCAACGATCTGGCTTCTCAGTAGCACTCAACTAGAGGAAATTACAGACATGGTACTCTGGACAGCGTTGGGTTTTGTGATTTATGGGGTGCATAAAATTTTTGCGCGGAAAGGATAGCTCTGTATAATGCATATCAATAAGCTTGATTGTTGTTTTTACCAACTAAGCACCGCAAAGTTCTTGTTTGTTTTTCTCTAGATTATTGAATTTGAGAATTGTAACTTGAATTTTTCTGAATATTTTGCTTTCAAACCCAACTCAACCTATTCCATGAAAGCTTTCCTCCCTATTGCTTTTGGCTCTATTTTACTTTTATCTGCCTGCCAGCAGAAAGCTTCAGAAATTGACTACACCGATTGGTCGCACTATGGAGGCCCAGAAGATGGTTCGAGATATTCTTCTTTATCTCAAATCACTAAGGAAAATGTGTCCCAGCTGGAAGTGGCTTGGACATACCATACTGGAGATGCAACCGAGCGCTCGCAAATTCAATGTCAGCCGATTGTAGTAAATGGTTTACTTTATAGCTCCACGCCTACGTTAAATGTGTTCGCAGTAAATGCAGCAACAGGTCAGGAAGTTTGGAGATTTGATCCTTTTGAGGTGCTGGGAGGAGAAAATTCCTGGGCAGGAACAAATCGTGGTGTAAGCTATTGGGAGGATGGTGATGATAAACGAATTCTTTTTGGAGCGGGAAATTGGTTGATGGCAGTAAATGCAGAGACAGGCGAGCCGATTCTGGGTTTTGGAGATCAGGGTAAAGTTGATCTTCGAAAAGGATTAGATACAGAACGCGAGGATTTCCTGATTGTAGCAAATGCTCCTGGCGTGGTGTATGGTGATTTGTTGATTATTGGGATGCGACTTTCCGAAGGATTGGATGCTGCACCAGGCCACATTCGTGCCTACAATATCAGAACTGGTGAGCGGGAATGGATTTTCCACACGATTCCTCAGGAGGGCGAATTTGGTTATGAAACTTGGGACCCAGCGAATATAAAACAGATTGGCGGCGCCAATAACTGGGCTGGAATGACGGTGGATCAAGAGCGAGGAATCGTATTTGTGCCAACCGGCTCAGCTACCTATGATTTTTGGGGAGGCTATCGCAAAGGGGATAATCTCTATGCCAATTCTCTGATTGCACTGAATGCCCAAACAGGTGAAAGAATTTGGCATTTTCAGGCAGTTCATCACGATGTCTGGGATAGGGACTTTCCTGCAAATCCAAACCTGATTCGAATTCAGAAGGATGGAAATTGGATAGATGCAGTCGCACAGATTTCTAAGCAGGGGATGACCTATGTTTTTGATCGGGAGACAGGGGAGCCGGTTTGGCCCATTGTAGAAACGCCTATGATTCAGTCTTCGATGCCGGGGGAGTATACTTCTCCGACTCAGCCTATTCCATCATTACCAGAGCCGTTTATGAATATGGTTTTCGAGGACAAAAATATTTTAAATCTAAAACCTCAGTGGGAAGCTGACATCCGCAGTCAATTGGAAAATGCGATTTATGGAGATACTTGGGCTCCTCCTCATCCGACCAAACCTCTGGTACTTTTCCCCGGAATGGATGGAGGTGGAGAATGGGGCGGTGCATCTTTTGACCCTACAAATCAGACGTTATATGTGAATGCGAATCAAATTCCTTGGGTAATAGGAATGACTCCGAATGCGGATTTTGAAAATATTGGTAAATCTGTTTACACTAACTTTTGTGGGAATTGCCATGGATTAGATAGAAAAGGAAACCCTCCGGCGATTCCAAGTTTATTGGGAGTGAAGGAAAAATACACCTATGATTCGTTGGCTGTTTTGCTTCAAAAAGGAAGGGGAGCGATGCCCTCTTTTGCTCATATAGCTGATGAAAATAAGAAGGTTCTGTTAGACTATCTCTTGGATAAAGCCCCAGATGAAGGGGATAAGCAAGAAATGGAAGGTGCACCTTCACAGCTTTTTCCTCGCTATTATATGGATGGCTATAAAAAGTTGGTCACTAAAGATGGCATGTACGGATCAAACCCGCCTTGGGGTCTTTTGACCGCCATTGACATGAGTACTGGGAAGAAAAAATGGCAGGTTACTTTAGGGGAAATTGATTCGTTAAGCGCCCAGGGATTTGCTCCTACCGGCACCGAAAATTATGGTGGTCCTGTAGCTACAGCTGGTGGTGTCCTTTTTATCGCGGCTACAAAGGATGAGAAAATCAGAGCTTTCGATAAGGAAACTGGTGAAATATTATGGGAAGCTAAACTTCCTGCCTCGGGACATGCCACGCCTGCAGTTTATGAAATAGGTGGTAAACAATTCCTAGTGATCGCCTGTGGTGGAGGGAAAGGCACCAAAAGTGGGGACGCTTATGTGGCTTTTGCTTTACCCGATTGATTGGATAGTTTATCCTCCGTAGTACATGGATTTGCGGTCGCTCAGGCCATCGATGGAGAACTTTCCTGGCCCAAAAATGAGTATGCACAAAAAGACGATGAAATATAGTAAAGGCAATTCTTTTCTACCAAATGGATCAGCTGCATGAGCAACTAATGCTGCAGTAAGCATAGTGATCATCAAAGGTATGGCAGCAAGTCTTGTTTTGAAACCTATTATAATCAAGATAGAGCAAAGGAACTCAGCAAAAACTGCCAGCGATAGGGAAATGACAGGTCCGATACCAAGAAAATCCATAAATTCAATAGGCTCGTCACCAAACAATCTCATCAGCTTTGGATAGCCATGTGTCAACATCATACTTCCTGCTCCTATTCTCAAAATCAGTAGTCCAATATCTTCAATAACTGTTTTTTTCATTTTGGGTAAATTAGTACAAACACTTCTAAAATAGAATTTGAATTCCTAAAATCTAGGGATTTTTACATGACCAGTAACATATTCGTATAATATGGCACAAAAAAAGCGACCTCAATAGAGATCGCTTTTGACTATACTAAACGTTTTATAACTTAATTATTTACCTTTTTTGTTGATCATGGTCATCACAGTTTGACCTATGATATTCAAATCAGTTAATAAATTAATGCTAGTCAGATATTTCAAATCCAATAGAACTCTCTGACACATTTCTTCAACAGTTTCTGCATATCCGTAATTAACCTGTCCAATGGATGTAATACCTGGACGTAGCGTAAGAAGTTGTGCGTACTTTGGTTGTCTTGCAACAATCTGTTGTATAAAGTGAGCACGCTCAGGTCTAGGCCCAACTATCGACATATCACCCATCAATACATTGAAGAATTGTGGAAGTTCATCCAAGTGAGTTTTTCTCATGAAGTTACCCCACTTAGTAATTCTAGGATCATTATCTGTAGTCAACTGTGGACCGTTCACCTCAGAATCAACGATCATACTTCTGTACTTCAAAATATTAAATGGCTCACCATTTCTTCCGATTCTTTCCTGCTTGTAGAAGATAGGACCTTTTGACGTTAGTTTAGTAATCAACATCAAGGTTAGAAAAACCGGTAGGCCTGCAAGAATAGCAACGGATGAAAAAAGAATATCAAATGTTCTTTTTACAAATCTTGTAGTTAATTCTAATCCCTCATTCACTGTTTGTGAAACTGAGCTTCTAGAAATATTAGTTAAGGAGAAAAGGTCAGGGATCATTCGCCCTGATTGGTAGCCTTTAAAGACAATCTCTTGTTGGTGTGAAGAATTACGTATCATTGGTTTAGTATTTTAAGTCAAATATTGTGGTAGTATCCATTATCCAATTGGGGTGCCAAGTACATATATGGCTCATTTACCCATTTGAAGACGTTTTAAGAAGAAATTAACATAAATTGTGTGGAGGCTATCCACACATCGTGAGTGTATTTACCTAATAAACTAATATCAGGCGCGGCTCCAGTAGGCCTTTGTCATAGAAAAGGACTTGCGAAGCGAGATAGGTAGTGATTGGTAGTGAAGACCTAACTTGTATCCTATCAATTTGGCTCCAGTAGCGACTAGGCATTTTGGGAGCAATAGCGGATTGTGCTTAAAAGTGTATTTGAGTTCTGATTTGAGATATTTGAAGCCCTCACTTTCTGCCCTGCCAAACTTTTCGAATATCCATTGATTGTTGACATGGAACACGCCGATGTCAAAATACCTTTTGAATTCCTCAGTGGCAGAATAATCATGTGAGTGGTGTATTTTGGAGTTCGAAAGGTACGCCATTTTCCATCCATCAAGCAACATTTTTCCCGCTATTAATACGTCTTCACCTAAAATAGATCCGGCAGGGAAGCCATTTACTTCAAAAAAGGCTGTTTTTCTATATGCTGCAAAAGAATTTGAGCAAGAAATTGTCCTAATTCCATAACGATCAGCGTCTTCCAAGCTCCGAATTTTAGATTCTGCCGGATAATTAAACAGTCTAGCATGCGTTTCTAGAACCTTGGCGTTTCTATGTGGAAGCTGGCGTCCATACACCATTCCTAATTCAGAATTTTCTTCCAAGGTCTCTACCATCACACGGATAGCATCTGGATCTGCAAGGATTGCATCTTGGGTAAGAAAGACAAAAACATCCGCATCTGGAAAAGTTTCCGCTGCCATTTGCCTCGTACCGCCATGGTCAAAATCCTTCTTGTCAATCTGGATCAAGTCGCAAGTTTCCTCATTGATTAAATCCAGCGTACCATCGGTGGAACCTGAGTCTATTACAATCAACCTAGAAATCGGGTAGTTTTGCATAGCCACTCCGGCAAGCACATCTTTCCAAATAGGACCGGCATTCAGTGTAGGGATAAAAAGATTTACACGCATAGCTTAAAAATAAATTTCTGAAATGTCCACACCTCCATAATTGGCTGTGCCTGAGATGAGTTTTTCATTACCGACGCTCGCTTTCCCATTACCCACGAGTAGCACCGTTTCAGTATTTTTTATTCCTCTATATTCATTTCCCTCCAACGTTAACTTGTTGGGATAGTGACTTCGAAATGCCTGATTTTCATCTCCACCAGCGATGGATGTGATTTTGTTATTTTTCACTACCAATTCTTTAGAGTTGTCATCAAAAATGGCGGTGTTAAAAGATTGTATTTGATTGCCTATTATCTGAACGTTTTTAGCCGTTTTTCGAAGAATAATCGCTGAGAAATTTTGACTGATAATTTCATTGTTTTCTATAAGTGCGTCGTCCGCTCTGGTGATCAAAATCGCAGGATTCTTCGAAGTGTTTTTAATCTTGTTACCTGTTAAAAGCATCCTTCCTTTCATGTTGAAATTGAAATTAGCATTCGAAAAGCTGTTATTTTCCACGACGAACTTTTCTACCTGGATATCATTTGGGAGTGAAAGGGAACCCATCTCATTATTTCTGAGATGAATTTTTTGCGCTTTCGTGTTAGCGATCAAATTAATGCTGCTGAATCTATTTTTCTCCAAGAGCAATTCTTCAAGATCGAGAGTGACTTCTACTTGGTTATCAGCCCAATTTTCTTTTGCCATAATTAACCCACAGCTCTCTACATAGATAGCCGGCCTATTATTTCTATAGGCTTCATTTTTATAAATCGCCACATTGGAGACGTTGATTAGTGTTACGATTCCTGACCCATCTGGAGTAGATTCTCCCTTTACATAGCCGTTTCCGCAGGTGATATTTTCAGTAATCAAACACTCAATATCCTTTGCTTTTTCTTTAGATCTATTGTTAATGTCGATAGCATCCGAGGCATTTGTATCCAGAATATTGTAAGAAAAATTGTAGTCTTTCTCCTTGCCACTATCGCCAAATGCTACTTGTATAGCAGACATGCCATTGTGCCGTATGACATTGTTGATGACTTCTACTTTTCTACTTCCGTGGATAAATACCCCATTCTCCCCATTTCTGTATATCTCCGAATCATGGATGGAAATGGTGTTGCTGGATAAAATGCGGATACCAGTTCCCGGCTGATAGCTGTGAGTCTCTGTTCGAGGCATTCCGAAATGGTGGATTTTCGTATTAGCAATCTCAATCCCGCTTGACTCAAATGTCATGATGCCTGGAAATGCTCTACGTTTGGTCGAATCGCCAATTAGTTCTGTATTATAAATGCGTATCTGGTGGCTTTTCAGAAGATAGATTCCTTCGTTTTTTGATTGTCCATTCAGCGAAATACTCACATTCTTTACTCCCTGACCAAAAACAAGAGGATTTGGTGAGTTTTGCTTTTCGATGGAATACTCTCCAGCTTTTGCCGACTCATGATGTTTGATGATTCCTTCGCAAAGAATGTTTACACCTGATTTTAAAAGGATTGTTCTTATGAGATACTGGCCTTCCGGGAAGAAAACAGTGTCGCCCTCAGATGCCTGATCAATTATTTGTTGGATTTTTTCTGTTTGATCAATAGTTGACCTTGCCAAAATTCCATTTTCAAGCACATTGATTTTATTTCCACTCTCGAGCGAATCGGTTTGGCCCATTCCTAAAAATGGTAGCGCGATGAAGAATGTAACTAAGATTTGAAAATGTTTTATCATACGTTGGTTTAGGAAAGAATAGTTTCCCATGTTTCAGCTGCAGTTTTTTCCCAGCTAAAATCCTTTGCCCGCTCGAGCCCATTCACTACGCAGTCCAAATAAAACGTCCGGTCATTTACCAGTTTTTCTATTCCTGCCTGAATCGCAGAAATATCTGTAGGATTTACACAGAGTGCAGATCCGCCTGCAATCTCAGGAAGTGAGCTAGTATCGGAAGTCAAGACAGGTGTGCCTGAAGCCATGGATTCGATTATCGGCAAACCGAAACCCTCCATCAGCGAGGCAAACAAGGTAGCATGGGCACCCTTGTATATTTTGGGTAAATCTGATTCCTCGATGAATCCCAAATATCGAACCCTTTTCTCTATGCCTAGACTCGTTATTAACGACTCAAGTTCCACATCTGAATTTCCGGAGAGAAAAAACATGAATTCGTGGGGAATTTTTGCTTTCGCGAAAGCAGTGAGCATAGCTGGAACATTCTTGTTTTTCCTTCTATTTCCTACGTACAGAAAATAAGGCCTTGAACTTTCAAATTCTTCTTCATTATGAAGAAAATGGCTGTCCACCCCATTATAAATTACTTTTATCAAGCTTTCAGGAATTCCCAGTAATTCCACTAACTGGCTTTTACTAAAGTGAGATACCGTTATTATTTTCTTGGCTTTAGGGGCCAGCCTAGCTATCACTTGTTGATAGTAAATCTTATGAAGCTTGGAATAGTAAAACAAATGCATCAAATCATGCACGGTGAAAATGAAAGGTTTTTTGGAGAAAGCCGGAGGCATAAACGACGGACTGTAGAAAACCTCCGCATTTGATTTCATAATTTCCTCACCCAGCATCAGCGGAGATAGCAGGCTACCCAATCCCATTTTACTACTTACAAATTCAAAGGATGCTTCCGATGGAGCATACTTCATTACCTCTTTATAAAGTCTACCAATTCCGGTATTTCCAGCCCAGCGACTGTCAACCAATATCTTCTTCCGTGAATTCATAAACTGATTTTTACCTTTTTGAAATTGACTTCCTGCAGGGAACCGATCAAGTAGATTAGACAGAAGTACATCACCACATCATTGTCATACCCGGAATACAAAATCATCATAATGGCGACAATGGGGAGGAAAAGTGCAAGCCAAAGTCTTGAATTGTCCATCTTCAGCCAGCAATCTTTAACAAACCACACCAAGAATGCCAGGTAGGCAATAAATCCTACAATTCCCATTTCCAGATAAGTGGACATCAATGTATTGTGAATGTGTGGCTCTCCACGATAGAAATCGGCATAAGTTCCGAGAAATTCCGGTGCGCTTAAGAAGCCATTTCCTAAAGGAGAAATCGTATCAAAATGCTGAAAAAAAGCTTTCCAATAGACGAGACGGACACCCATTCCGTCGTTGGAAGAAGTTAAAGAATCAACTCGTATTACCTTTTGAAGAACGATAGGAAGTGATAGTCCGATCAAAATTAATAACCCGATTTTCCATTTTTTATCCACAGAAATCCAGATTAGGAAAAACACAGCTAGTAGTAAAGCCACTATTGGTGTGCGGGAAAGACTTAGGAAAGCAACCAGAAAAACAAAAATTATTCTCCAGATGGCAAGCTTATTTTTCAACACAACGGGTAAGCAGATGAAGGAAAATCCCATTAGCGCTATGCGTGCACCAAACATATTTTTGTCATCCAATCCCCAATAAAATAATGATTTGCGATACAGTGCGCTTCCCTGACCCGAGGACTCGCTTCCGAAGATTAGTTTGAAGTCATAGGCCTGATGATAAATCAGAAGCTGCACCAGCGATAAGGCCAATACAGTAAGAAGAACCGCATCAAGCTTGGCAACTAGTGACTCATTATCCCGGGAACCAAGCCAGTTTATTGCAAAAAAGAGAAAGCAAAAGTTGATTATCAATTTAATGATGTTGGTCAGAGCAAGAGGTTCACCTGGATAATTAATCAAGTAGCTGATTACCGAATAGGTGCTAAAAACAGCCAAGGCAATTGACCAATTTGGAAACTTTATCTGTGGAGTTTCTCTGTAAAAAAAGAAGGAACTCAACAGGAAAATAGCTGGATATATTTTCACGGGGAGAAACATGGAAATGAGCGAAAGCAAAAACAGCGTCTCAGCAATGGAAATAGCTTTCCATTGGTTTCCTTCAAGGACTGAGGTCTGATTTGTCAGTGTAATTTCCGGTGTACTCATTTGGAAATAGCTATTTGAGATTTGTTCAAAGCCTTTTTCAGAACTGTCTCATATTCTCCGATCAATCGATTAGCATCCAAAATAGAAGCAACAGACTCCCTTGCTGCCTTGCTAAACTGATTGTATAGCTCTGGCTCAAAATAAATCTGACGCATCACAGCACTTAAGGAATCAGGCGAATGATCATAACAATAGAGTCCATTGATTCCATCTTTTACAGTTTCCTGTAGTCCACCTCTTTTGTTAGCAATTACAGGGACGTGGTTCGCTAATGCTTCGATTGCTACCATTCCCAAAGGCTCTTCCCAAAGCGAAGGCACAATAAGTACATCAATATTTGCTAGAAATTCAGTGGAGTTCACATAACCTACAAACTCAACTGCTGATCCTGATGACAACTCTTTGAGATGCTGTTCGTAAGATTTTTCTCCCTTTCCAGCTATACTCAAGGTGGCTTCGAAGTCCAATATTTTGAATTGTTCTATCATCCATTCCAATCCCTTTACTTTAGAAATAGTACCTAAATATCCAAAACGAATCGGTTGTTCGGATTTTCTAAGAGGTTTTGGGGCAGGATTTGGAATTGTTCGCGTATTATAAATAATGTTTTTGGAAGCATTGGAGAAGTATCCGAAATCAATAAAACGCTGCAAAATACTATTGCTGATTCCTACTACTGCTGAGACTTGCTTTGATTTTTCCGCGTGGTGGCTTCGCAAAAGCTTACAACTGAAACACTGCGTTTCGCAGCTTTGCTCATTTTTAAACATGTTACTGTTTGGACAAAGCAAATACAAATCATGCAGCACTTGTACGATTGGAATTCCAGTCTTTGAGATGGGTTCCCAAACTTTTGCTGACCAACCAGCAAGGTTGTGACAAGAAACAATATCGGGATTTTCTGCTTCCAAAATTTCCATGACTACATCTGCCATTCTTTCGTTGAACTGGTCCTGATAATGCCAATTGAGTCGTGAAAGCATGTTTTTCTTGGATTTGGAATACGGCCAGTAGGCATTTTGCAATCCTGCCCTGTAGACTTTTACACCATCAACCAACTCGTTTTTCAATCCTTTTTCGGGCATCAAACTCAACACCACGACCTCGTGTCCGAGAGATTTCATGCCTTCCACAATCAGTTTCAAGGAAATCTCTGCGCCACCTTCAATCAGCGGACTATAAAGAGAGTTGATGTATAGTATTTTCATTAGTTGGGGTTAGCTAAAAAAGATGTATTAATTTAATAAGCTTTCGTATAGCCTGATCAAATTATCGGTCACGTTTTGTTTGTTATTTTTCTTTAATATCAAATCCTTCAGTCTATGACCTTTTTCGATTAGTAAAATCGGGTTTGCTTGGTGAACATGTATTGCTTTTTGAACCTGTGTTTCTAATGCCTGTATGTGCTCGGATTGGGAAGAATAACTGTAATCAAAAACATCTTCGCCTGCTTCTAAGTCATCAATAGTGCCAATTTTCGGACAAATCACTGTTCTGCCATAGGAAAATCCTAAAATGACTGTTCCCGAATTTAGACTGCTTTCCAGAGAATATGGAAGAATAAGTAAGTCGGCCTCATGAATAAATTTTGGTAAATCACTATCAGGGATGAATTTCAGTTGAAGAGAAACGTTACCAGCTCCCTCAGCTAATTTTCGTAAATCACTTCGATAAGCTTCTGAATTAGGGTTTCCTGCTATGGTTATATGAACTGATTCTGGAAATTTCTTCGCTATTTCGATTAGCAACTCAATGTTTTTGTAAGGTTTGATCGCACCTAGGAAAAGCAACTTTAATTTTTTGTTCTCTTTTTCGTCGGTTTCTTGAATCATCGGACCATATACACCGACGAAATCAGGATGAGGAATATGGACAATTTTTGCGTTTAGATTTGGGTATTGGCTTCGTAATATTTCCTTTGAGACTTTTGAATGAATTACGATCGCATCTGCTTGTGAGACGATTTTCTCGGTTAAGGCTCTACTTAATTTGCCCGACTTTTTCTCGTGGGAAAGTCTATTGTGCATCGTCCATACCAGCTTTTTCTTCCCCAATCTAACTGCCGCTAGCACTATCAATTTACGGAAATAGCTCTTCCACATGCTCTTAGCACTGCTGTCGTCCAAATTTTCAAACCAATTCAAATGAAGCAATTTGATGGATTTATAATGCTTGCTTGAAGAGAGAAAATCATCCAATCGGTTCACATCGTACCCGTGTTTTTCCAGCGCATTTACCAAAATAGCGATGTATTGATTTTCCTTGTTTTCACAGGGATTGAAGATGATTTTGGTATGTGAGGCCATCGGTATCAGGAGCTTTTTGATTTGATACTTTTCGCCAGCGCTACTCCGATATCCTTAATTGATAAACCGAACTTATCCTTGGAATTCATCCATGTCTTTGCTTTTTCGAATGGATTACTACGCATGGAAAGCATCATGGTGTACAATTTCTTATCATGCATGTATTTGTCCTTTTCCCGCAGCAAATGTTTATAAATTACTGTATCCGAAGAGTGTGGGGGATTATCACGCAAAAAATTACTCAGCCACTCTGAGTAACTTACATCTGCCATCATTTTATGCAGGTCATTTCCTGTGGAAGTGATGGAAAGGCGGTTGCTTCGGTATTCGAAAACTGGCTTGTTCGAGTGAGCAATTCCCCTACTTGCAGATGCTATAAAAGCTGTAATGTCATCTGATCCCCAAGCGAGCGGAAGTTTGTAGAATCCTCCCTGAGCTTTCAGGGCTGAAGTATTGTAGAGGTAGTCTGATATATAATTTGAGCGGAGCTGACGCAAGCGGTGCCAGATCGAATCATAAACATATTCAAATGCCGGAAGGGCTGGTGTCAGCAAGACATCATTACCATCATCGTCAATGATTTTGCTGCGACAATGGTAGACATTTAGTTCTGGGTATTTCTGAATGAGATTTTCAAACTCAGCCAAATAATCCGGTGCTAAACGGTCATCATCACCCATTATGACGATATATTCCCCAGTAGATAACTCTAGACATTTGTTCCAATTGTCCACCAAATCATAGGCGCCAACATTCTTTTCGTTCTTAAAGTGTCGGATTCTGGAATCCTCATTTTTCAATACGATCTCTTCCACTGGCTCGGGCGAGCAGTCATTTAAAATGATCAGTTCGAAGTCCTCAACAGTTTGCGCAAGGATGCTATCTATACATTCTTGCAGATATTTGCTCTTGTAAGCAGGAATACAGATCGAAAATTTATTCTTGCTCATTGGATGGTTTTCTTTTCAAAAGTTTGGTGCGCAGAAATTCTATATCTGCGGATTTGATGATAAACAGAAAATGAATTGCGGCAAAAACCGTAGTGAAAATCACCGAACTGATAATCATTCCAAGCAGACCTTCCGGCATCTTTATCCATTTACCTGCACCAAAAGCAGCTGCAAATGAAATAAGAGCCCCTAGAACAGAAGGGGAAAAAGCACCTAAGAAAATCTTCTTGCTATCAAGTTTCAGCACTTTTGGGATATAATAAATATAGAAAAAACCTATTTGAATCATCATATAAGCTAAGTACCCAATTACGGCAGCTCCCACATTTAGCGTGGGCGCTAGAATGATGGTAATCGGAATTGATAAAATACATGCTGTCGCTGAAGAGTAAATCAGGAAGCGGGTTTTGCCCGAAGAAAGAACTAGGCTGGCAACAGGAGTATTATGCATATTAAGCAGTACAGTGAGCAGCCAGATGTTCAGCCAAACTGCCAAATGGAGGTAATCTTTCCCCATATAGAGGAGTAGGATTGATTCCGAATTCAACACCAGCAAAAAGACAATAAAACTCAAAAAGATAGAAATGTATCGGGTTGCGGTAAAAACCATCTTCTCCATTTTAGGATGATTTCCCTCCTGATATACTTTGGATGCTGATGGCAAAAGCACCTGCAGGAAGATTGTACCAAAGGAAATAATCAGCATCGCAATAGTCTGGATCACACGATAATCCGTCAATACGTCTATACCTGAAGCGAATTTCGCCAAAAGAATTGGCCGCAATTCATTTGCTGTGAGCTGAAATAAACCCATCAAGAATATAGCAGAACTGTATCCGATTATTTCTCTAAAAATCTTTCCATCCCATTGCGGCTTAAGAAGTTGTATTCTAGGAATAGGGAATACCCCCAACTTTAAAATATTCAATGGAATAGGGACAAGCGTAGAAATAGTGTAGAATAGGAAATAAAGTGGCAGCGACCACTTGAAGTGAATCGCAATAATTGCCACGAGAAAATTCAATACACTACTGACTACCGTGACACGGTTTACATAGCCAAGTTCATCTTTAGCGCTAAGCAATTGGATGATCACATTTGATAGCCAATTCAGGACTGTACTTGCCGAAAGTATGTACATCATGATCCGGTAAGTTGGGATCTGATCGGTTTTTAGGTTGAAGAAAAACTGGCCGTAATTGGCCATAAATACAAATATCAGTGCATTTACTAATCCTATTGTGCCATAGAAAATGATACTGGAGCGGGAAGCTTTTCCGATATTTTCCCAGTCAGCTTTTGCTTCCCACATGGAGAAAAAGCGTACAGAACCCACATTCATTCCTAAATCCATGAGCCTTAAATAAGCATTAAGGGAAAAGGCCAGGGCGATCAATCCGTAGTCGGCTTTGCCATAATAGCCCACCAATAATGGAATAGTAATGAACTTAGCGGCGGCATCGAGAATTTTAGCTAAAATCCCCCAGACTGAACCTGAAAAAATACGATGGACTGCAACTGGTTTGGTGCTCAAAATAGTCTTATGATGATTTTGTACTGAATTTACGACCATCTTACCAAAAATAGTTCCTCAGCTTAATTTCTCTGGATTTAAAATCAAGTATCTTTTTTGCAAGGATAGCATCGACTAGGAAACACTCAACTTTTAACAAACTACTTGAAGCATATTCCAAGAGAGTTGAGGTTCTGTACCAAGAGCCATGGACTAAGGTCAATGGTTTATTTACTAAAAACACGCACATGACAAAAGTCTTAATTATTGGCGCCTTTGACCGATATAATTACGGGGATTTACTTTTTCCACTCGTGATCGAAAGGCAATTGAGTACCTATGGAAAGGATTTTCAATTCGAATATTTCGGTTTAGTTGAGAGTGATCTTACAAATGTTGGAGGGTTGCCAACTAAAGGTTTACAAAAATTCTACAAAGCATGTAGCGATCCAAATCAGCCTGTTCATGTGATTATTGCTGGCGGAGAGGCACTGGGCGTGACATGGAATTCTCTCTATGCAGCTCTTAATCCACTTTTCCAACGTATCAATAAGAGACATGTCAGAGTAAATAAATTATTGGATTTGAATGGCTGGACCAAGAAAATCCTGAAAGGAAAAACCACACTTCCCTTTGTGTTTGATAAATCTGATTTTGCAGGAGTGAAGTCTGTGACGCTGAATTCTCTCGGTGGTTCTGGACTGAGCGCAGCAACTTTTGAAAAGTATGATTTCCTAAAGGAAAAGCTTCAGAATGCAAATTATTTTGCTGTGAGAGATCAACTGACGGTTGATAATTTGAAGGTAAATGGTCTAACCGCAGACCTCTTTCCTGATTCAGCGATCTTGATGTCCGAGTTTTACCCGTTGAATTTTCTCCATAAAAGGGTGACACCAGAGGTTGCTATGTATGTGGCTGAGCACGCCGGAAAGTATGTTTTTGCACAAATAAATAAGAAAACTACGCGTGGCCATGAACAGACTATTGCGGATGGTCTGGATGAGATTTATCAAAAAGGCATTACTGAAATCTGCCTTTGCCCAATCGGGAAAGCGCTGGATCATGACGATCATGAAGCATTGCAAGAGATTGGGACACTTTTAAAAAGCCCTTTCACTTACTTTGATGCAGACAATATCTGGGACATTATGTACTTAATAGCTAATGCAAAGTGCTATGTCGGAACTAGTTTGCATGGAGCAATTACGGCATTAAGTTACGCTGTGCCCCATGTAGGGTTAAAGGTAGAAAAGCTAGGTGCCTATTTGGCCACTTGGGGATTGGAAGGTAATCAGCGGTCAGTAGAATTCTCTGAAATTTACAAGCAATTCATAATTGCAACAAATGCTACGAAGGAAGATTTGGAAGCCTCTCGAGCTAGACAATTCACAGAAATCAAAAAGGGATTTGATAAAATGGTGGAGGTAATGGAAAAATCTTCATAGGTTTTCTGATTTGCTATCACATGGCAGGCTAAGTTGTATTTGTGATTATTGGCTGTTCAATTCATAAAAGTCCGAGGAAGAATTGATTGAATTATATTTTATAATACAAATACTTTCCATTGGGACTGTCAGCTTGTCACCTTTTTCATCAATTAATTAATTGATGCTTGTCTTTTAGGACTTTTATGTTTCACTATTCCAATAACACTAACGTAATCTCGGAAATATCCTTTTTCGGTACGAAGGTTGTTTTAAAAGTGTCAGGTTAAATAAGTTAAACCTGTATTTATCAAGTTATCACCATTTAATAGTTGTAATTCAATTCTGATTTATTTCCATTTCTGTCGCTCCATAAGGGAGAGCCAGGTTTGGAAAAAATCAATTTAATATAAAAAAAGTAGAAATGTCTAAGCAAAGAATTCTCATCAAGTATGGTGGGAATGCGATGATCAATCCCCAGTTGCAGCAAGAAATAGCAGCACAGATTTTTAAACTTCAAGAGGCGGGATTTGAAGTCATCATGGTGCACGGAGGTGGGCCTTTTATAAATAAAGCACTAGAAAAAGCTGCCATCAAATCACAATTTGTGGATGGACTCAGAGTGACGGAAGCTACAGCTTTCGCAGAAATCCAAAAAGCTCTGATAGGAGAAGTCAATGCCGACTTAATCTCTACGCTCAATCATAATAATTTAAAAGCCATCGGTCTTTCAGGTAAGGATGCAGGAATGGTGCAGGCCAAAAAGTACCAGCACAAATCCCCAGATGGGAGTTTTGTCGATCTTGGTTTAGTGGGTGAAATCACGGAAATAGATGATACGCTGATTAATTTACTCTGCCAAGCGGGTTACGTACCGGTGGTGGCATGTGTCGCTGACGGAGCTGATGGTACTTCATATAACATCAATGCGGACACTTTTGCGGGGAAACTTGCTGCGGCTGTGAATGCCGATCAACTTATAGTATTGACGGATGTGGATGGACTTTTTCTCAATTACCCAGATCCTGAATCTATCATTCACGAACTAAATGAAAAGGCTGTGAAAGAACACATGGGGACAACAATTCAAGGAGGAATGATCCCTAAAATCCAATCCTGCTTACTGGCTTTACAAGAAGGGGTACAGAAAGCGATTATTTTGAATGGGACCAAGCCAGAGCAAATCGCTGACTATGTGATCAATCATGAGAAAATTGGAACCACTTTAACTCTAAAATAGACTATGAACAATCAAGATTTATATACCAAGGACAAAGAGAATTACTTACCAACTTTCAACCGCTTTCCTTTAGCATTTATTAAAGGAAAAGGTTCAAGATTGTGGGATGCAGATGGGAAAGAATACATTGATTTATTAGCTGGTATAGCTGTTAATAATGTTGGGCATTGCCATCCGACGGTGGTGAAATCGATTCAGGATCAGGCTGCCCAGTTGATGCATATTTCTAATTTTTTCGTGAGCCCACAGCAAGTAGCATTAAGTGAATTGTTGGTGAAAATCTCAGGTTTGGATCGTGTTTTCCTGACAAACAGTGGAGCTGAATCTGTAGAGGGAGCGATCAAAATTGCCCGTAGATATGCGCACAAGCAGGGTCGAGGCGGAAAAATTATTTCCATGCATAATTCCTTTCATGGAAGAACTTTAGCGACGATCGCTACTGGACAAGAGAAATATCAGCAAGGATTTGGACCTATTCCTACAGGTTTTGCTCAAGTCCCTTTTAATGATCTTGCAGCTATTGAGGCTGCCATTGATGAGCAAACTGCAGCAGTGATCCTAGAGCCAATTCAAGGTGAAGGTGGAGTTGTTCCTGCGGAAAAAGCATATTTGGAAGGATTGAGAAAGTTGTGTGACGAAAAAGGAGTTTTGCTGATTTTTGATGAGATCCAATGTGGCATCGGAAGAACTGGGAATTGGTTTGCTAAGGATCATTATGGTGTGCAGCCAGATATCATGACTTTGGCCAAAGGTCTTGGTGGTGGAGCGCCTATTGGAGCTGTCCTTTGTAACGAGAAAGTTGCAAGTGCAATTGAGTTTGGCGATCACGGGACGACTTTCGGTGGAAATCCACTGGTTGCGGCTTCAGCGATTGCAACTATTGAGGTGATCAATGACGAGCAGCTATGCAAAAGAGCTACGGAAACCAGCGAGTGGCTGAGAGGTAAATTGAATGTACTGATTGAAAAGCATGATGAACTAGAATCTGTAAGAGGATTAGGTTTGATGCTAGGAGTAAAGATGAAATCTGAAGCTAAGCCTTACGTGCTTCGCTTATTGGAAGAAGGAATTGTAGCCAATGCGACAGCTGGAAATATTTTAAGGCTAGTTCCTGCACTTAATATCAGCAGAGATGAGCTGAATATTTTCCTTGAAAAGTTTGACGAAATCCTTACCGAAACTACAGTTGCAGCCTAATATGAGCAATCAAAAATTAAAAGTAGCCATAGTCGGAGCATCTGGATTTACAGGCTCTGAGCTGGCGAGATTACTTCTCAATCACGAAGGAGTTTCCATAGAAATGATCACTTCAGAATCCCATGTGGGCAAGCCTTTTTCGGACTTACATCCGCAGTTTTTTACTAGACTAGACATTCCTTTGGTCAGTGCTGAAGAGGTAAGCAAGGAAAAGCTGGATGTTATTTTCTTGGCATTGCCTCACGGTGTATCCATGGATTTTGTGGCGAAGTGGAAGGATTCCTGTGCAAAGATTATTGACCTTTCCGGAGATTTTCGACTCTCTACCAAGGAGGTTTATGAAGAATGGTATAATAAAAAGCACAGCTATCCAGAAGGATTTGCAACTGCTGTATATGGATTACCAGAGCTTTTTGCTGATAAAATCAAATCAGCTTCTTTAGTCGCAAACCCAGGTTGCTATCCAACTGCTTCTATATTGAGTATGGCTCCGCTTTTTGCAAAGCAACTGGTTGAGGAAAAATCTCTGATCATCGATGCTAAGTCGGGTCTTACAGGAGCTGGGATTAAGGCGAGTGCTACAACACATTTTTCTAATGTGAATGAGAATTTCAAAGCCTATGGGATCGCTGGACACAGACATACCATTGAGATAGAAGAGCAATTGGGTGGTCTAGCAGGCCATCAGACTGCTGTTCAATTCACACCGCATTTGCTTCCTGTTGATAGAGGTATTTTGGTGACGGCTTACGCAAAAATCAAAGGCGAAATGAATCAGGAAAAATTGACTGAG
This sequence comes from uncultured Algoriphagus sp., assembly GCF_963974835.1. Lineage (GTDB taxonomy): Bacteria > Bacteroidota > Bacteroidia > Cytophagales > Cyclobacteriaceae > Algoriphagus. The sequence continues at coordinate 1,067,710 of NZ_CAXBET010000001.1, forward strand.
ATCTACCGTCATTTTTACAAGGACAAGCCATTTGTAAGATTGAGAAATCAGGCTCCAGGAATCAAAGACGTTCGTGGAAGCCATTTTTGTGATGTCTTTCCAGTTTGGGATGCAAGAACGGAGCGTGTTATTGTGATCTCAGCAATTGATAATTTGTTAAAAGGCGCCGCTAGCCAAGCGGTTCATAATATGAATTTAATGTTTGGCTTGAAGGAGTCAGAAGGATTAAACCAAGTGCCGTTAAAACCTTAAGGAGACGGAAGACCGATGACAGGTGACCGAAGTCGCCTTAATGCTAGAGTTGAGCTGTTTCTATAATTAGTTAGTTTACTGGCAATAAAAAGGATGTAAATAATCTTAATTTAAAAAAGATGATTAAAAATATTACTAATGTACGCGGCATTAAATGCTGGGGTGCTCATACTGGAGTAAAATCCATGAAAAGGGATTTGGCGATTATTTATTCGGAAGTTCCGGCGGCAGCTGCTGGTACTTTGACTCAGAATAAAGTGCGTGCTGAGCCTATCAAAATCACGGAAAAAAATCTGGAAAATAACCGAGCTCAGGTGATTATCTGTAATGCGGGTAATGCGAATGCCTGTACAGGAGATCAAGGACGCGAAGGCGCAGAGGCAATGGTTCGCACAACAGCTGAGGCTTTGGGGATTCCTGAAGATGATGTGATCGTAGCTTCTACCGGTATCATCGGAGTCGAATTTCCTACCGAAGATGTAGTGGAAGGATTGAAAGTCAATATCCCAAAACTAAGCGGAGAAATAAAAGCAGGTTCTTTTGTGGCGAATGCTATTTTAACCACTGATACTTTTGCCAAAGAAGGATTTATCGATTTTGAGTATGAAGGTGTGAAGATCAATATGGGCGGCGTGGCCAAAGGATCAGGAATGATTCATCCCAATATGGCTACCATGCTCGCATTTATTGTGACTGATTTCAATATCGAAGAAAAGCTTCTTCAAGAAGCTGTTTCCTATTGCGTGGATCGTTCTTTCAACATGATCACTGTAGATGGTGATACTTCTACCAACGACATGGTAGCTGTTATGGCGAATGGCTTGGCAGGAAACAGACAAGTGAAAAGTAAGGATGATCCAGGATATGCGATTTTCTTGGAAAAATTATTGCAAATCCTCACTCACTTGGCAAAACTAATTGTTTCCGATGGCGAAGGGGCTTCCAAGTTTATCGAATACAAAGTGACTAAAGCAAGAACAGAAGTAATAGCTAGAACTCTGATTCGGGCTATTTCTGATTCTACTTTGGTGAAGACGGCCATGTTTGGTCGCGATCCAAATTGGGGAAGAATTATTGCAGCGGCAGGGAATGCTGGGGTTTCCTTTAACTATAAGAAAGTGAATCTCTTTATCGGAGATCAAAACCACTTAGTTCAGGTATTGGATAAAGGAAATCCTGTAAATTTTGAAAAGTCTTACATGAAAAAGCTGCTTCGGGAATCTCATATCAGAGTGGAACTCGAACTGAATACAGGAGAAGAACAAGGGATAGGTTGGGGATCTGATTTGACCACGGATTACGTGATGTTCAACTCAGTCTATACGACTTGATAAATACTAGTTAGAAAGTAAAATGGCTTCTCTGAGATACAGAGAAGCCATTTTTTATATGGGAAAAAATCAATCTATCTTCTCAAAAAACTCTTCCAGATCCAGTTCAAATCCGGGAATGCATTCTGACTTTACTACATCGCCTGACGAAAAGAGTCGGGAAGGCTTATATTTTCCCTCTACTAAACTGTAAATAATCATAGTCTCTTCAGAAGGATGAATGATCCAATATTCCCGAACACCTGATTCCTCATAAACCTCATATTTGTTTCGTACTTCTTTCTTATTGTTACCTGGAGAAAGCACTTCCACAATCAAATCAGGGGCACCCACACATCCTGCTTCATCCAATTTGGAACGGTCACAAACCACACAGATATCTGGCTGAACTACGGTATAAATATCTTCATTCCGTATGGACTTGATTGGTAATCTGACGTCAAATGGGGCAATATATACCTTACACTGTTTTCCTTCCAAATGAACCAAAAATCGGGAATGTAGTAATCCAGCTACCTCTTGATGTTTTCTTCTAGGCGCTGCAGCTGCAGAACGAAACACTTTCCCCTTGATGAGTTCGACCATTTCGTCAATCTCCCAAGTCAAATAGTCTGCATAAGAATAAACACCGTATTCTGTAAACGGCTCTTTTATAAGATCTTTCTCCTCTGATTCCATTAAAGCAATTTAATCAAATAGTGGAAAAAATAGTAATCATAAAAAGTCACTAAAGGTTTTTAAAACCTCAAATGACTCACATGTATCTATCGACTTCAAATCCTGTCAATTCCAAGGTCGTATCTTTTTGTTGGTGAAGTTCGCTGATGATTTTACCGGAGGCAGGAGCCAGACTCACTCCCATCATGGAATGCCCGCTGTTCACCATCACATTGGAGTAGCCAGGAGCAATACCTATATAGGGAAGTCCGTCAGGGGAGCAGGGTCTTAAACCTTTCCAGATTTTATTTTCTTCTGGGAATTTTGCTTCAAAGTCCGGGTAAAAGCGATTGATGGATTCGAAGATTCCCTTCACACGATTAAGATTTATTTTTTGATTAGTCCCAGCGATTTCCATCGTTCCACCAAAACGAATCTGTTTTCCGTAAGGACTTACAGCTACTTTCGACTCAGTCAAAATCGATGATTGCATGATCTCAGGCTTGTTTTCTTGTAGGAACGAATACCCTTTTCCTCCCATCATCGGAAGTGTAAATCCTAACAAATCAGCCAATTCTCCCGACCATGATCCGCCACAAAGAATTACTTTCTCAGCTTCAATTTTTCCTTGATCTGTAAGCACAGCATTCACTTTGTTTCCACTTTTTTCAAAACCAGTGACTTGTGTATTTGGGAGAAAATTGACTCCTTTTTCCAGTAAGTAACTTTTCAGGAACCCATACAATTTCCCTGGGTCTAAATGTGCATCGCCAGGAAATCGAACGGCACCACGTGCTTTCACCTCTAGGTTTGGCTCAAAACCTCGGATGTCCTCTGGAGAAAGAATATCAGCCTGCAAACCATTAGCATTTGCCAGGTGTGCAAATTCGATTTCCTCTTTTTCAACTGCTTCAGTCTGATAGATCATCATCAATCCCTTCTCCAGCAGGGCGATAGCTGATTCTGGATGCTCATCCCGAAATTCCTGGTAAAGCGCCTTACTGACTAAGCTTAGATTTTTTAGAACAGGAACACTTCGCTCTACGTGCGCTGGACTGGCAGCTTTGTAAAACTGGTAGCACCATTTCAGCAGTTTAGCATCGAGTCGAGGGTGGATGTAGAATGGGCTTTTGGAAGAAAACATCCAGGAAATCCCTTTACTGATCATGCCCGGAGCTGCCAAAGGAATAATATGGCTTGGTACGATCATGCCGGCATTGCCAGTGGAGCAATTTACCTGCATGTCGCCTTGATCAATTACTTGGACTTCAATTCCTTCTTTTTGAAGAAAATAGGCTGTAAAAAGGCCGATTACTCCGCCGCCGATAATGATTGTTGGTTTCATATTTTTGTACCAGGTACCACGTACAAAGTACCAAGTAAAGTCACAAAGACTTTGTACTTGGGACATTGTATTTTGTACAATTTAAATCACTTGGAATCCATGTACATAAGGATCATCGTCATCAAGAATGATGGTATTATATCCGTAAACTTTTGCCCAGCCTTCTATGCTTGGGATTATGGCTGGTTTACCAGCTATTTCTGTTTCTTCTTCGATTCTTCCGATGAATATGGAACCAATGAAGCTCTCGTGAATGAAATCTTCTCCCGGTTTCAAGAGTCCTTTAGCATACCATTGAGCTAGTCTTGCAGAGGTCCCAGTTCCACAAGGAGATCGGTCAATAGCCTTGTCTCCATAGAATACCGCATTGCGAGCTGTACTCGTAGGATCAAGCGTTTTTCCAGTCCAAAGCACATGGGAAAGTCCTTTGATCGCGGGATGCTCTGGATGCACAAACTCATATTTCTCATTCATCTTTTTGCGAAGGAAGCGAGCCATTGAGATCAATTGTTCTGCTTTGAAATGCTCCAATCCAGGAAAATTCTCCTGTGGATCTACGATGCAGTAAAAGTTGCCACCATAAGAAACATCCACTGTCAATTTTCCCAATTCGTCAGATTCTATTTCCAAACCCTCATTTGCAAGGAAGCTTTTGACATTTGTCAGCTTGACGGACTTGACTTTTCTACCTTCTTGCTTGTACTCCACGAGAACTAATCCGGCGGGAGTTTCAAGTTTAAGCTTCCCTGGAGTTTTAGGATAAATCAATCCTTCTTCAATAGCAATCGTCACTGTGCCAATCGTGCCATGTCCACACATTGGCAGACAACCGCTAGTTTCTATGAATAGCACAGCTACGTCATTGTCAGGATTGTGTGGAGGAAAAAGCATCGACCCAGACATCATATCGTGACCTCGTGGTTCGAACATCAAACCAGTTCTGATCCAGTCTAGATTTTCCAGAAAATACTGTCTTTTTTCCAGCATGTTTTCACCTTTCAAAAAGGGAACTCCGCCCGAAACTACCCGCACCGGATTGCCACAAGTATGGGCATCGATGCAGGAGAAAGTGTGTCGTGTTGACATTTATTAATTCAAAATTGGAATATTTGAAAATTGGGGTTTAGAGTTGGACATTGATTAGGAAGAAATGTGGTCAAGGAGTACATGTTTTCAATGAGAAATGGAGTCTTACATAATGTCGTATCTCAAATCCCAAATCAGTTAATCTTCTCTACCGTAAATTTTCCGTTAACCTGTCTTACAATTTTCATTGGATTATCATTCTTCAAAGCGTCTGGAAGTAAATCAGAAGGCATATCCTGGAATGCAATTGGGCGTGCAAAACGCTTGATCGCACCAGCACCTACCGAAGTACTTCTCGAATCTGTCGTTGATGGATAAGGTCCTCCGTGCTGCATAGCATACCCTACTTCAACACCGGTAGGGACACCTGCAAATAATAATCTGCCACATTTCTCTTCCAGTATATTTATAAGTGCTGCATTTTGCTTCAGCTCAGGAATATCTCCCCATACTGTAATTGTCAGTTGACCATGAAGCTTTTTAGCTGCTTCCATCAATTCATTTGGCGAATCATAAACGACCATCAATGCAAATGCTCCGAAAACTTCTTTTTGGAATACGTCATCAGCGATCCAATCCGCAGCTTTGATTTCCGCTAAGGCAGGGCTTCCGTTGATAAGATGCTTTGGGTCTGCTACTTTAATCCACTTAAGCTCTTGACGACTTTGATAATATTCTATGGAATCATAATACGCACTCGCAATTCCCGGATGTAACATTGGTGAGCCAGCTATTTCCTTGATTTCTTTAGCCATGGCAGCTTCAAATGCTGTGGCATGTGCTCTTGGTACGAAAATCAATCCCGGGTTGGTACAAAACTGTCCTGAGCCAAGCGTCAAAGAACTCACGTAAGACTGTGCAAGGGGAACTAGTTCATTTCCCAGTTTCTCAGGAAAAGTGAAAACAGGATTTACAGATCCCATTTCCGCATATACCGGAATCGGTTCATCACGCTGGCTGGCTAATTCAAACAGGGCCATGCCTCCTTTGTGAGAACCAGTGAAAGCCACTGCTTTTGCAAGAGGATGCTTCACCAATGCCTGTCCTATTTCGATTCCTCCTTCCACATGAATAAATACTGCTTCAGGAAGATCCGCACTGATTACGGCTTTATGTATACATTCCGCTACCAACCTAGAAGTCTCTGGGTGCGCAGGATGGCCTTTGTAAATAACAGGGCAACCTGCCGCTAAGGCAGAAATAGTATCTCCTCCAGCGGTAGAAAATGCTAGTGGAAAATTACTTGCACCAAATACAACTACAGGCCCGATTGGAGTAAGCATTTTTCGGATATCCGCTTTTGGTAAAGGCTCCCGGTGTCTATCCCCTGGGTCTATGGTTGCTTCCAGCCAGCTTCCGTCTCTCACCATTGTAGCGAAAAGCTTGATTTGACCAGTTGTTCTTCCCAATTCACCATTGATTCTACCTTCAGGAAGATTAGATTCTTTTACCGCTACAGGTACTATATTCGCTCGATTTGCTTCCAGGATTTCTGCAACGGTCTCCAAGAAATCAGCTTTGAGATTTGCTGGAAGGTTTTTGTAGTGAAGGAAAGCCTCGTGTGCTGCAATGAAAATTTCGTCGATCATAGGTTTTGTAGGTTTAAAAGGTTAATAGCTTGAAGATAGTAAAAAAAGCACAAGTCAGGTGCCATTTGCCCAAGGCTTATAGCTTAGGTCTATTGGCAATTCCTTCTGTAATGATTTTCTCAATGCGTGTGCGCTCTTCGCCGACCAAGGTTAATCTTGGTGCTCTTACATGCTCACTTCCGATTCCACAATGCTGCTCAGCTAGCTTGATGTACTGAACTAGTTTAGGATGAATGTCAAGTTCCAATAGAGGTAAGAACCAACGGTAGATTTCTCTAGCTTCTTCGTTTTTACCTTCGTTGATTAGGTTAAAAATTGTCACTGTTTCCTTAGGGAAAGCACAAACTAATCCAGCAACCCAGCCATCCGCGCCCATTACTAATTCTTCCATGGCAAGTGTATCGACACCACAAAGCAATTTGAAACGGTCACCGAATCTATTTCTCATGCGAGTTACATTTGATATGTCCCGTGTTGATTCTTTGATTGCCTGAATGTTTTTGCATTCTGCAAGCTCAGCAAACATATCTATGGTTACCAAAGTTTTGTAATCTACAGGGTTGTTATAGATCATTATTGGTAGATCAGTGCTGTCAGCTACAGTTTTGAAATAAGCGACTACTTCTCTTGCGTCAGCTGCATATCTCATAGGAGGAAGTATCATCAGGCCTGCAGCGCCTAACTCTTTGGCTTTTGCTGCCCAAAATAAAGCATCCTGAGTAGCGCCTTCAGCAATGTTTAAAATCACAGGAACTTTACCGTCAAGATAGTTTACAGTTTCTCGAGTCAATGTAATTTTCTCTTCCTGAGAAAGCACGGAGCTCTCGCCGAGTGTACCTCCAAGGATAATCCCGTGCACTCCGGATTCCAGTTGGAAGTCAATGTTTTTAAAAAATAGGTCCATATCTAAACTTCCGTCAGCATGGAATTTAGTCGTCACAGCGGGGAATACACCTTTCCAATTCATATCGTTTCTTTTTTTATTCAAAATTAGATCATCACGCAAGCCTTTGAAAGTGGTGATTTAGTAAATAATGGTTCTATTTTGATCAAAAATTAATTTTATTTCAATTAATTTAGTAATCCAAGCGTATTTTACCTTATGAGCAAGGTTATATCATTTCAAATCCCGAAGTCTGAGAAATCGTTTATCCAATATCAGGAAGATCGTGGAAATCATTTCTATGACAATCTACATCAGCATCCCCAAGCTCAACTGACACTTATAGTAGAAGGGCGAGGGCAGCTTCTCGTGGGCGATTTTGTAGGAAGATTTGAGCCTGGAGATGTTTATTTATTGGCTGAAAGTATTCCTCATGTTTTCAGAAGTGATGCTGATTATTATCAGGAGGGAAGCGATCTCAGGATTGCAGGGAACACCATTTTTTTTGACTTTAAAGCTATACATGGAGCTTTTTCGGAAGTGGAGGATTTTCAAGAACTCACTCATCTGAATGAAAAAATTACTGGTTGTTTTAAAATCATTGGTGAGACCAATGATAAAATAGCCAATTTGGTTTCTCGATTTGGAGATTTCTCTGGTCTCGTTAGACTTCAGGAATGCATTCACATTTTGTCACTTCTGGATTTTAATTCAGAGAATGTAATTGCTCTTAATAAAATTCCGGTCCTCCGAACGATGACCGAGAGGGATGGACGCAGAATGGATCAAGTGATGAGATTTATCCTAGATAACAGCACTAGACAGATATCCTTGGAAGAAGTAGCAGAGCAGGCATATATGAGTAAAGAGGCTTTTTGCAGGTTTTTTAAGTTGCGTACCCGTAAAACTTTTACGCAGTATGTGCAGCAATTGCGAATCACTGAGGCTAAGAAATTACTCTTGGAGACAGATTTAAGTGTTGCACAGATTTCCTTTCAGGTAGGTTTTCAGACCTTGTCACATTTTAATAAAACCTTCAAGAGCCTGACGGAAATGACTCCTAAAGATTGGAGGAAGTTAAAGTAACAAGAGATTGGGAATTGAGTTTTTGGGAAAAAAAATCCCCAAAAACGGGCATTGGAAATACTTTGTTTTAAGTTTTAAAGCTTGAATAAACCAAAAGTTAATTCATGTTAACACGCTTTTAATGAGTCGCTAAGGCGTTTGGGAGAGCTGCTAATTGGTTAATGGCATTGGCTTTGGCTAATGAGACGAAAACAAACCAATTATGAAAAAATTAATTTTATCCATTACCATGATGGCGGCGGTTTTTGCTACATATGCTCAAACAACGCGTGATATTGAAGATATCAATGAAGAAAATTCTTGGCTGAAGCTTGGCCTTAATCTTGGAGCTCCCGTAGGTGATATTGGTGATTATTCCTCATTTGCTTTTGGAGTTGATGTTGCTGGTCAATTTATGAGAACAGATAACTTTGGACTTGGCGTAGTTTCAGGTTATACTAATTACTTTAAGAAATCGGACGTGGTAGGTGCTGAGAATTTTGGTGCGGTTCCACTTGGTTTAATGTTAAGATATTATCCAGAGCCTACTGGCTTTTTTGTAGGAACTGACGTAGGTTATACGTTTTTGACGGGAGATATCGGTAGTGATGGAGGATTTTATATTCGCCCGCAAGTAGGTTATCATAATTACGATTGGAATATTTTCGCTTTTTACAATCAGATTTTTGGTTCGGATAATGCCGCTGATATCCAGACAATTGGTGTAGCTGCTACTTATAATATTAGATTTAAATAAAAACTAAATAACCATGAAAAATCAAATCAAAAAGTACTCGCAGAATGCATTTGTATTCTTAATGACCATGTTCTTTTCTGTCGCAGCATTTGCTCAGGATGGAGGCTTAGACATAGATGTCAATATTGGTAAGAAGGAATGGTACCAACAGCCATGGGCGTGGGTAATTGGAGGAGCTGTTTTTGTTTTGATACTGGTAGCACTTCTTCGAAAGAGAAAATAATCTATTAAAGGTCGTTTCATATCCGAAACGACCTTTTTTTTTACTACAATTTCTAGATTGATTGTATTGTGATAGGGAATACGATCTATCGATATATTGTATAAATCAAAACCTACTTTTAATTCTTCCTCTCCAAAAATAATTTTTCTACCGCTGATCAAAGAATTTCATTAATGGGGTGCTATGAAACTTCATTACCGGGAACTTACGCCCAAAATATTTAATTTAAGGCTTCACTTCTCCCAGCTATATGAAAAAAATCTACTTATTCCTGATTTTGTGTTTAATCTCCACGCTTGGATATTCCACTGAATTAGTTCAGACAATTCAAACCTATCAAGCCGATTATGGAGCTTTAAGACGATTGTATTCAAACGCTCTTTCTGACGAATATTTTTCCAGAATAAAATTGTTTATTGAGGAATATCTTAAAAATCTCTCTAAGCTGAATTACGGTTCTCTGTCTGAAGACGGGAAAATCGATTACGTCTTATTCAGGAATTACCTTGAAAAAGAACTTGCAGAGCTGGAGATTGAAAAAACTTCATTCGATGAAGTGTCAGGCGTTTTGTCATTTGCTGGCCCTTTGGAGAAATTCTATCAAGGAAGAAGAAGAGCAGTAAAACCAGATCCTCAGGCTTTGGCAGCATCGTGGAATGATGTCGCCAAGCAAGTGGATTTCAAACTCAAAGGCCTGACTTCCACTCCGAAATATACCAGTTGGCAAAAGGCGGACTTGGCAGCAAGTGCAGTTGAGTCGATGAATGAAGTGACTGGAGAGGCGTATAGTTACTATTTTGATTTTGATCCGATGTTCACCTGGTGGATGCCGGAGCCATGGAAGAAACTGGACGAAAGCATGAAGGCTTATGCTAAAGCATTGCGTGAGCACTATACGAATTCTGTGAAAGATGATGGAAGCGGAATCATCGGCCGACCTATTGGGAGAGATGCACTGGAAAAACAATTGGCATTTGAAATGATAGCCTACAGTCCAGAGGAACTGATCGCTGAAGCCGAAAAGCAATTTGCTTGGTGTGAGAAGGAAATGCTAAAAGCATCCAATGAATTGGGTTTTGGTGATGATTGGAAAGCGGCATTGGAAATGGTGAAAGAAACTTATTTCCCTGCTGGAGAGTGGCCTGGTGAGGTAATTAGACTGGCAGAGGAAGCCACGGATTATGTAGAAGAAAATGATTTAATAACTGTACCGCCATTGGCAAAAGAAACGTGGAGAACGATCATGATTTCTGCTGAGCGCCAACGTGTAAGTCCATTTTTTCTGGGAGGAGAGATGATTCAGATCGCTTATCCTACTTCTGAGATGAGTCATGAGGATAAAATGATGAGTATGCGCGGGAATAACCCTCATTTTTCCCGAGCCACTGTTCATCATGAATTGATTCCTGGGCACCACTTACAGCAGTTTATGAACCAAAGAAATATGACACACCGCAGGATGTTCGGTACCCCATTCTGGACAGAGGGCTGGTCACTGTATTGGGAGTTTATTCTTTGGGATAAGAATTTTCCAAGAGATGCTAAAGACAAAGTGGGAATGCTTTTCTGGAGAATGCATAGATGTGCACGAATTATTTTCTCCCTGAATTATCACTTGGAAAAAATGACTCCTCAGGAATGTATTGATCTCTTGGTGGACAAAGTAGGTCATGAGCGGGCAAATGCTGAGGCTGAGGTTCGACGATCCTTCGAAGGTAGATACGGTCCACTCTACCAGATAGCTTATATGATTGGGGCGCTAGAGTTCTATAAAATGCGTGAGGAAGTGGTGGATTCAGGAAAGATGACTGAAAAAGAATACCACGATCTGATCATGAGCCAAAATGCTATGCCAGTAGAAATATTAAGGGCTAAAGTAACTGGAAGTCCACTGAAAAAAGATCACAAAGCGAGTTGGAAATTTTTGGATTAAAAGAATAAGAGATTTTTACTAATCCCAATTACAAAAACTTAGGAGTCCGAATTTTCGGACTCCTAACTCATGTTAAACCAGAATTGGATTATTTTTTTCGATTTTCTTTAAGCTTAATAATTATAACTCCATTCTTCCCCTTTTCACCGTAAGTGTCAGTTGCAGACTCGTTTTTTAGGACATTGATGCTTTCGATATCGTCAGGATTAATTTTATTGAAATTTGATAATTGCTTCATGCCATCCTTGGTGTCAAGTATATAAAGAGGAGCATCTTCTTGATTAGGACTGGATGAGTGTACAATTACTTTTGGACTTGAGATAGAGCCAACTCCCGCAACTTCATAAAGTGGTTTGCCAACTTTATAACCACTCGAAATGCCATTTACGGTTGCTGGGCTAAATGTATTTGAACCGTATCCAGAAATACTAACCCCATTCACTGTTTGCACTCTAGTAGTCTGTAGGATTTCCTGTTGCTCAGAGGTTAATTCATTTTTGATAGCCACCATAGTACTGAGTTGTTGCTTTTTTAGGGAGTTTTCCAGGGCTAGCACCTTATCCATTTGCTTCTGAACCGCTACCTGATCGATTTTTGTTTCGTCCAATAGTTCCTTTAGCTTTTTTGTTTCTTCGTCCAGGTCCCATTTTACTGTGCTGAATTTACCGGCATTTTCGCTATGGATTTTTTTGATATTGTTGGTTTGGGCGTCGGTTAGCTTGAGTTCGGAGCGAAGTTCCATGACATGATCAGCAGAATATAGGTTTCGCTGAAAAATATCCTGATTGGACGCTTTAAGGTTATGCACATAGGTTTGCTGTCCATGGACGAAACCAGCAAAGCATAATAGGTATACAAATAGTATTTTTTTCATGATAGTTGAATGTTTAGTATTCTGTCAATAAAGAAGCAGTAGGAGATTCCCAAGTGTCCAAGAAGGTGCTTTCTTCGATGGTAAAATGCTGGTCGCCTTGGTCGTCTGTTTGAAGGGTAATGATCACTACCTCAGGAGAAGCACTCTCCACAGGTGTGGGTTCTTGGATAAACAAGAATGCAAACAGCATGGAAGCAGCTATTCCTGCCGGTATCCAAAAGCTGAATTTTCGGGTTTTGACCTCAGGAAAATCAGGTATTTCCAATTGTTCATCCTGCTTTTTCATTTGGTTAAAAAACCGTTCTAATTGTTCGTCATTTTCCATGTTCTTCCTGGATTTGAACTTTCGTAATTAATTCTTTGAGTTTCTTTTTCCCGCGATCATAATGTGTTCTCGCAGTACCTAAACCTATTTGGAGGATCTCAGCACTTTGCGCAATGGTCATTTGATGATAAAATACCATCAAAATTACTTCTCGCTGCATTTCCGGCAGGTGCTTGATTATTCCTTCATAGTCGGTCGAGTCTATCTCCTCGTGGCTCTCCATTGGATCATAGGAATCTGAAAGGGAAACGACTTTTCCAGCTTTTCGGATCTCGTCAATCGCCGTATATCTAATGATAGAAAAGAGCCATGTTTTTGCCTTAGATGCATCTTTAAGCTTTGCCTGGCCTTCCAGAATCTTCAAATACGACTGCTGAAGCACATCCTTTGCCATTTCATCTTCAAATGAGCAACATTGCCTAGCCCAAAGGTATGCATCCCGATGGTGGGCTTTTAGGATATGATCTAGCTGGCTCCGATTCATTTACAAAGGTTAGTCGGCAAAAGCGCTAAATATATGACACCGACGGAGAAAAATTTAATACGTGTACGCTAATAATCACTTGGCTTGATTACATAGCTACCGTTGAACTTTTGACTCTTTGATCCTAAATAGATAAGACAAAGTGAATTCAAGATTTGTAGAATTCATATCAAAAATTCGCTCTTGTCCCTCTGGATTGGTGAAGTCGTAAGAAAATCTAACTTCGCCCGCGATGGTACTTTTACCAAAAAGTTTTGAAATGCCTGCACCCGCAGTAAGACCATACATGATTTTTCTAGGCTTATCATCTGCCCCTCCGTAGGTTGGGATTTCCATAGGCGTGTCTCCGGAAAATTCCCGGGTAATGTCTTTTGCCTGAAGCAGATACCCAAGGTGTGGCCCCGCTTTGATCTGAAATCTTCCGGATCTACCAATAAAAAAGCTAGAGAGAATAGGGACCTTCAGATAGTCAAACTGAGTTTCGTTAGTTAAGATAGGTTCGGATTCTTCTTCAATTTGCGAGAATCCCATTCTGAGAAACTGTATATTTATTTCAATGCCTGCATTCTTTGCATTAAAATGTTCGAACACCAATGCAAAAGTAGGAGAACTCACTCCGTCCGCAGAAGAGGGTCTGCTGCTAGGAGTAGGTCGATATGAATAAGTAGAAGTAGAATAGCCCCCACGTATACCTACGCTAGTCTGCGCAGACAATTTAAATGAAGCTAGTATTAAAATACCCAATAGGAGAATTCTATTCATGCCCAAAAGTAACTAATAATAGAATTTTGAGGACAGTTATTTTGCATTGATTGTAAAAGTGCCGGAGATCGGAAGACCATCCATTCCCAAACCTCTAATGATGATTGTCATAGGAGCTTCGTTGTCATTGGTATAGAAGCTAACGCTTACTTTGCCTCCCTCACTAGTCACAAGGAATGGATTCCAGTATAATATCTGTCGTTGATCAGCGCCTTCAGGAATCTCCTCCTGAGTATAATCCAAATTATAGAAATCTGAACTAGGCTGATATCCTTCGATCGTAAACTCACTCATGCTGCTTTTTGTCAAATTTGGTGAATCCATATTACCAGCAGCTCCTGATTTAAGAAATATTGCGATCACTCCATTTCTTCCCTGTTCTCCTAGCATTGAAACTGTCTTGGATACTATCTCTACCCGTTCTATATCTTCAGGATTAATAGTCCGAAGATTGTCTGCAGCTGTCGTGCTTCCTGAACTTACCAGAATGGCTCCGTTCACCATGACAATAGGCTCCATGGATCCGGATATGGAAGCGGCACCGCCTCTTAATCTGATCTGCTGCCTTCCAGATGCTCCTGCAATAGTAACTCGCATACCAGGAATATTACCAGCTAAACTTGACACCAGATCAGCTGTATTTCCAGTGGACAGTAGTTTGCTGCCTTCCACTACATAATCTGGTGATCCATAAATAGAACTGGGTTTTTTCACAGTCTTTTCTTTTACGAGTACTTCTTCGAGCTCTTGAGATTCTTCTTCGGTTTCCAAAGGCCAAATGGGTTCAGCTACTTGGTTTGATTTAGGGAAATAAGTACCTGAGGGTAAGGTAAATGGAACTTTTAATTCTTCAACAAGTTCTATTTTTCCAGAAGGTTTTCCTTTCTTATCTGTAGCTTGAAATGCTAGCTTCATAGTCCCAAAAAACTCCATTTCTTCAAATGTAAACTCTCCAGTCCTGTCAGATTCTCGCTCTACGACTCCATTGAAATCATCTACGTATGCGGTAACGTCAGCTTGCAGAGGTTTTCCCTTTTCATCTAAGACTAGACCTTTTTGGGTCAGGCTTTTTTCCATCTCATAGGAAAAGCGATCCAAACCCATACTAGGGGAAATTTCTTCAAGCTTTAAAAATGATTCTATAGATCCGACTTCTTCTATTGGTACCACCTGTGATTGATCAAGAACGGCAACAGAAAGGTTCGCTTGAATCGCACCACCTCGCTGATTTTCTGTGAGAAATGATAAGGTTACTTTTTCACGATTACCGTAGCTTTCTCTGTCAGGCTGCATCCGAATCCTGTTTGGCTCACTAAACGTTTTGGCCTCAGACTGGTCAATCCGTTGAAATGGAGTGAGTATGGATATAGGCTCTACGAAAAAATGATTTGGGCCGTAGTTTCTATTCCAGTTGGTGTAAGCACGCAAAAAGTATTTTTCCTGACTCAAGGTATCCGGCAAGTAAAAGTCTCCTACAACGACTCCGTTGAAGATTTGGAATTTCTTTTCTATGACAAAATCCCGCTCCATATTGATTAGTTCTACGTGCAATACTTTGCTGAGTTCGTCTTTCAGAAATTGATTGCCATACGCAAAATAAGCTTTGAAAAAAAGCTGATCTCCTGCGTAATAGTAAGGCTTGTTAGTATGCAAATAGACTTTTTCCTGATAATTGGCAGCAGTGGGCTCGAGGTTTTTCAGTTGTATTGCTTTATCAGCATCATAGTCCAAAGGCAGGATTGTGGATATCCGTTTTCTGTCCATGTCACCTGAAAACACCAAATCCTGTGGATTTAATATCATTCCATTTTCTCGGACATGTACCTGATTCTTATTTACCTCCAGCCAAGAAACAGGATAAGGAGCATCTTTATAGGTATTGAGTTGAGAAAAGCCTTTTTGGTAGTGAATTTCAATTCTCCCCTTCATCGCAATAAGGTATTCGCCTGGTTTATTGGCAGGAGTGATCAAGTTATCCGGTTTGTAAGGAACTACAGATTTGCCCAGCTCATTGGCAAAAATATCTGACCGCATATTCATGCTGGGAGATCCTCCGGGTTTATCGCCATATAAGTAAAAGCCTTCTTTTTCCTGATTTCCGCTAATCATAGAGCGAAACATATTCATTGGAGATTTGCTATATGTCTCAGATCTATTCTGCTCCCAAGTTATTTTTTGATCTTCTGATGCTGGGGTCATCTCTTCAAATCTGGCAGCGCCTGCGATTCTATAATTGGTGGGTGAATCGAAAAACTCTTTTAAATCAAAGGTGATTTTGTAGCCCAAATAATTATTGGTGATCTCAATGGGTAGCAAGGCTTGGGCTATAAAAGTGCCCTTTTCTGTTGACTCAGGGAAATCAATTACCCATGGATTCTCCAAGATACATTTGGCGGCAACTTCGTCATTTCCCAGAAACAAATTCTCAAATTTTCTAAGGTCTTTTTCCCATGATTTGTCTCTGGAAGCTTTGATCTCCACATTGTCAAGTTCTTGGTCAAGGGGTTTCATATTGAGATTTACTGTGGAGGTTCCACCTGGATTGAGCGTCACCTTTTTCGTTTCTGCTTGATATCCCAAGAAAGAGAAACTTACCTCGATCTGCCCAGGTTCTATTCCTGAAAAGGTAAATTTGCCATCCATATCTGTCACTGTGGAAATCGTGGTGTTATTTACAAAGACGTTACAGTAAGGAAGTGTTTGTGCAGTTTCAGAATCTTTCACAATACCAGTGATGGTGCCGGACTGGGAAAGAACAGATTGGATTGAGCTGATAAATAATAGAATTGTAAAAAATCTTTTCATGCAGCAAGAAATGAAGTCATAGTTGTAAACACAAGATAGGATTTCAGGAAACCAAAAAAAGCCCCTAAAGGAGCTTTTATAGTGGTACAAGTGAAAAAAGAAATTATTTTATCTATTTCTTTTCATCAGATTTCAAATCGTCTCTATCCTTTAGTTTTTTATCCTCCACATTTTTATTGAGAAATTCGTTGATTTTATCAATAGAAAAGGAAGAGGAGATCTCACCGAAGGAATTAATGTCCATTTTGAAACCGTTCAAGTCTTCATGAACTTTCGGGTCTTCGTTTTTCTTTTTCTTCTTTGTCATAGCTTGTGTTTTTAGCCGTTTACCTCTAGTGTGGCTAACGCAAATCTAATTCGGGAAGCCACTTCTTCTGTCCCTAAAATAGCAAAAATCTCCATTAAATCCGGGCCTGCACCTACACCTGACACAGCTAATCTTACAGCCTGCATCACTTTCCCTAATTTAATTTCTTTTGCTTCTGCAGTTTCGCCCAGCATCACTTTGGCTTTTTCTGAGTCAAAGTCTCCGGTGTATCCTTCTAATGTAGCCGCATAAGCGGAAAGCAAAGTAGCCGCATCAGTATTCCATTTTTTACTGGCAATCGCCTCTTCAAATTCAGTAGGAGCTTCGACTACGAACTTACATCCTGGCCAGATTTCAGCAGGAAAAGTCACGCGATCTTTCATTAAAGCTACTAGAGCTTCAGCAGTATCCTGAAGGATGGTAATCCCTTCCTTTTCAGCATCTGCTATCACATAAGGTGCAAGCTCTGCATTTGATTTTGCTCTCAGATATTGTTCGTTGAACCATTTTGCTTTCGCAATGTCAAACTTCGTCCCTGATTTGCCAATACGCTCAATAGAGAATGCTTCGATCAATTCCGCCAAGGAGAAAATCTCACGATCATCTCCAGGATTCCATCCAAGAAATGCGAGGAAATTCAAAAAAGCATCAGAAAAATATCCTTGCTCCCGAAAACCGGACGCCTTTTCTCCATTCTCCTTATTTTCCCAATTCAACGGGAATACCGGAAATCCCAACTTGTCACCGTCACGCTTGGAAAGTTTACCGTTTCCGTCAGGTTTAAGTAAAAGCGGTAAGTGGGCAAACTCTGGCATGGTGTCTTCCCATCCAAAAAATTTGTACAGCAATACGTGCAATGGAGCTGATGGAAGCCATTCTTCTCCACGTATCACATGAGTAATATTCATCAGATGATCATCGACAATATTTGCCAAGTGGTAAGTAGGCATTCCGTCTGATTTCATCAGTACTTTATCATCCAATGTGGAAGAGTGAACCATCACCCATCCGCGGATCATATCATTCAGACGCACTTCTTCTTTACGTGGAATTTTCACTCGGATCACATACGGTTCACCAGATGCCAGTCTTTCCTTCACTTCCTCTTCAGAAAGAGTCAGTGAATTTTTCATCTGAGTTCTCGTGATGCTGTTATATTGCGGCTGAACAACCCGTGCAGCAGTCAATCGCTCACGCATCGCTTCCAGTTCCTCCGAAGTATCAAAAGCATAATAAGCGTGACCGGCTTCTACCAAATGAACCGCATATTGCATGTAGCTGGGCTTGCGCTCTGACTGACGATATAATATGCAGTCACCTGGATTCCAAGGGCTTTCGTCTGGAGAAATTCCCAACCATTCCAGAGATTCTTTTATATAATCTTCTGCTCCTGGGACAAAGCGGGTTTGATCTGTGTCCTCAATTCTTAACAGGAATTTACCGCCCATTTTGCGGGCAAAAAGATAATTATAAAGCGCGGTTCTTACCCCGCCAATATGCAAAGGACCCGTGGGTGACGGTGCAAATCGTACGCGAACTTCTCTACTCATGGATTTTTGTGTCAACGCCGTCTACTTAGTGTTGATGGCATGTTTTTGTTTTTGATCGGGGTGCAAAGATAGGGAATTGTTTGTGTATGAAGGGAGGACTTGCATTAGTTATAAAAGTGATGTGCGAGTAATAAGAAAGTAGTTAATTAACATCTTTATGGAAAGCTTCTATACCTATAAAGATTTTTTTCCAACGGAAAAAAAGTGCATTGCTGTTTTGGTAAAAAATATAAGAAGGAAGGTATCCTTGGAGATAAACAATTAGCGCTGGTTCATAAGCATCTAATCTTTCTGAACTCTTATCGCTTTCAGGTGTTTATTAGCAGGGAAAAAGAGCTAGAAGTCAATTGTTAGAATTCATAAAGCACTAACTTTAGCCCGCCAACCTACTATTAAAACCACACGCTTTTGGATCGTCAGGATTTTCTTTCCATATACCAATCAGACCCCATCTTTCAAACAATCGCCCATGAGATTTCCAGTGGGGAGAAGCTTACTTACCAGATAAAGGGTTTATCAGGCAGTTTGGATATGGTGTTGTTTTCAGCTCTATTTCAGGCAAAAGGAGGTTTTCATCTTATTGTAGCTCAAGACAAAGAGGAAGCTGCATACCTCAATTCTGATCTTCAGAATCTCCTTAACAGTGAAGAGCATATGATTTTCCCATCTAGTTTTAAGCGGGCTTATCAGTATGAGGAAATAGACAATGCCAATGTGTTGATGAGATCTGAGATTCTCAATTTGGTATTGGAGGAAAAGGGTAAATCGCGGATTATCATTACTTATCCAGAGGCCATCTATGAGCGGGTGATCAATAAACGCTCTCTTCAGGAAAATACCTTTTCTGCAAAAGTCGGAGAGCAGGTGGATATGGAATTCGTTTCTGAGATTCTGGCCAGCTACGATTTTGAGCGCACAGAGTTTGTCTATGAACCTGGCCAATTTGCAATCCGGGGCGGGATTTTGGATGTGTTTTCATTTTCTAATGAAAATCCCTACAGATTGGAGCTTTTCGGAAAAGAAATAGAAAGCATTCGGACATTTGACCCCGAATCTCAGCTCTCTATTGCCAGGGTAGATCAAATCGCTTTGATTCCAAATATTCAGACCAAGCTTCTCCAGGAAGTCAGGCAATCTTTTCTGGGCTTTTTGCCGGAGAAAACAATTGTATGGATCAAGGATTATCAGCTGACACTTGATGTGATGGACGAGTGTTTTCACAAAGCTGCTCAGGCATTCGACCAAATTGTCAAAAAAACTAATAATACAAAGACTGTTCTCAGTCCTGAGGACTTATTTGATAAGGGATCGGATTTCGCATCGATTTCTGCTAATTTCTCAAGAGTGGAATTTGGCAAGCAGTTTTATCTGAAAAACGCCAAACAGTCCTCTTGGGAATCGCAGCCTCAGGCATCTTTCAATAAGAATTTTGATCTATTGGTCACTCAGCTTTCTGACAATGAGAAGAAGGGATTTGTAAATATTTTGACAGCCGAAAATGCGAAGCAAATTGATAGACTACTGGGGATTTTTAAGGAATTAGATCCTACTTTGCAAGTACAAAGCATGCTCCTTGGCTTGCGTGAAGGGTTTGATGATAAGCAGTCAAAAATAGCCTGCTTCACAGATCATCAGCTTTTTGAGCGTTTTCATCGCTACAAAACCCGGGATAAAGCCAGTAAATCAAAGGCACTGACAATTAAAGAACTAAAATCACTTCATCCTGGGGACTACATAGTCCACGTGGATTATGGTGTCGGACGTTTTGCAGGTTTGGAGAAAGTAGATGTGGCAGGTAAAATGCAGGAAGCGGTTCGTTTGATCTTTAGGGATGACGACTTGCTGTATGTAAACATTCACTCATTTCACAAAATATCCAAGTTTTCTGGGCAAGAAGGTACCGTTCCATCCATGTCCAAACTGGGTTCACCTGATTGGGAAAACAAAAAATCCCGGGCAAAGAAGCAAGTTAAAGATATAGCGAAGGATTTGATCGCGCTTTATGCAAAGAGAAGATCGGCAGCAGGTTTTGCTTTCAATCCTGATTCTGTACTGCAGATCGAGCTGGAATCTTCCTTCATTTATGAAGATACGCCTGATCAGGCTGTAGCCACACAGGATGTAAAGTCGGATATGGAGAAATCTTATCCTATGGATCGATTGGTGTGTGGAGATGTAGGTTTTGGCAAGACAGAAGTAGCTATTCGGGCTGCATTCAAAGCGGTGAATGATAGAAAGCAAGTTGCCATTTTAGTCCCAACGACCATCCTGGCTATGCAGCATTACCGGACTTTTAGTGAGCGATTGGAAAATTTCCCGGTGAAAGTGGAATACATCAACCGCTTTCGTACCGCGAAAGAAATCAAGGAAATCATAGCTCAGGTAAAAACCGGTGAGATTGATATCCTCGTAGGTACACACAGGATTGTCAATAAGGATATTGAGTTTAGGGATTTGGGACTTTTGGTAATTGATGAAGAACAGAAGTTCGGAGTGAAAGTAAAAGATCAACTTAAAAATCTTCGTTTAAATGTAGATGTGTTGACTTTAACTGCCACGCCGATTCCAAGGACTTTGCACTTTTCCCTCATGGGAGCTAGAGATTTGTCCGTGATTGCGACTCCTCCTCCAAACAGGCAGCCCGTGACTACTGAAGTGCAAACCTTCCAGGAAGAAGTGATCCGTGATGCAGTTTCTTATGAATTGAGAAGAGGTGGTCAAGTATTCTTTGTACATAATCGTGTGGGAGAAATTGACTCCATCGCAAACCTCATTATGAAGTTGGTTCCAGATGCCAGAGTAGTTGGTGCGCATGGGCAAATGGATGGCAAAAAACTGGAGAAGGTCATGGTGGATTTTATCCATCACGAATACGATGTACTGGTCTCTACCAATATTATTGAGTCGGGGCTCGATATTCCGAATGCTAACACGATTATTATTAATCGTGCGCACATGTTTGGAATGAGCGATTTGCACCAGATGCGCGGACGAGTAGGAAGAAGTAATAAGAAAGCTTTTTGCTATCTGCTTACTCAGCCAATGTCTGGATTGACGGCAGAGGCTAGGAAGCGAATGCAGACTTTGGAGGAATTCTCGGATTTAGGGGATGGATTTAAGGTAGCGATGAAGGACTTGGATATCCGGGGAGCAGGTAATTTATTAGGTGCTGAGCAAAGTGGTTTTATTACTGATTTGGGCTTTGAAATGTATCACAAAATTCTGGATGAGGCAGTACAGGAGCTAAAAGAGAATGAATTTGCCGCCCTCTTCGAGACAGACTTGGCAGAAAAGGTCAAAGTTTTGGTACAAGACTGTACAATTGAGACAGATTTGGAATTATTAATTCCAGAGGAATACGTAGGAAATATCAGCGAAAGACTTGGACTATATTCCAAACTTGATGCAATCAAGAATGAAGAAGAGTTGGCTAAATTTTCCGCGATGTTGTTGGACAGATTTGGGCCTTTGCCTGAATCTGTTACAGACCTAATGGAGACCGTTCGTTTGAGATGGAAAGCTGAAAAGCTTGGTATTGAGAAACTTATTTTGAAGGGAGGTCTAATGAAGTGTCATTTATTGCCTTCTAGCCGGGACGATTATTACGCTTCAGAAATATTCCAGAAAATAATGCGATTTGCCCAGATGAATAGTAAACTTTGCAAAATAAAGGAGTACAAGAATCGTTTGATTCTTACATTATCGAATGTTTCGACTATTTCTAAAGCACAGATCAAGCTAAAAGAGATGAATGAAGCATAATTTGAAAATATTTTAGTGGCATAAAAATTGCAGATTTGACTACCGATTTTGTTGATTTTCTGGGATTTTGATTGTTTTTTGTAATCAGGATCAACAGGAGATCTTCATAAACCATTGGAAGTGCTTGACATTGCATTTATATTAGCACACTGGTTAAGACCTTAAACAATTACATATATGTGTCTGAGTAACAAATCATGGGGAATGTGGGTAGCAGCTTTGGCAATCGTCGGAAGCTCTATTTTAACCTCTTGTAATAAATCTCCTGGATATGGGAGAAGAACTGCAAATAATCCTGGTAAAAGAAGTGCTACCACTGGGGCTGAATTCAGTTTTGACGAAGATGATTCCACTCAATTTTTTGTAGCCAAAAATGCAGAACAAATCCCAGGACCTAACCTGAAATTTATTCAAGGCGGTAGAGCTGTTCTCGGTTCCCAGGAAGAAGACGTAATGGCTTTTCGTGACAACCAAGAAAGGACTGTAACTCTTGCTAACTTCTATTTAGATGAAACAGAAATCACCAATAATGATTTCAGAGAGTTTCTTTTCGAGATAAAGAAAAAAGTAAGTGCAGATTCTCTACTTAAACTTGAGCCTCGGGATAATGTATGGGCTGGTGGAGAGATGACATTTAATGATATGTATCAGTCCTACTACTTTAGATTTCCTGGCTTCAACTTCTATCCAGTAGCAGGTGTTTCATGGGTTCAAGCTGATGCATACAGTAAATGGAGAACTGAATATGTGCAGGAGGTAATCAGAGAAGATAGAGGGATAGATTCTTCATTCACAAAAAGCCAACTTATCGAAAGAGGTGTAGCACTTGCTGACTACAGACTCCCTACAGAAGCAGAGTGGGAATATGCTGCAAAAGCAATGATCGGAACACAATACCTGGATGAAAATCAAGAGTATGGCCGAATTTACCCATGGGATGGCAGAGGAGTAAGAAATCCTTATAATGTAAAAAGAAAAGGCAAGCAAGGTGATATGCTAGCTAACTTTAAAAGAGGTAGAGGTGATTACGGCGGAATTGCAGGAAGTCAATCAAATGACGGAGATATCATTCCTACAAACGTTTATGACTTCGCTCCAAATGATTTTGGTCTTTACAATATGGCTGGAAATATGAATGAATGGGTTCAGGATATCTATAGGCCACTTTCCTATCAAGATATGGATGATCTCAACCCTATTAGAAATTCCGGTGTAGGTGATGAGGAAGATGAATATCAAACCTCAATGCTTACAGATGAAATTAGAGTTTACAAGGGAGGCTCGTGGAGAGATGTAGCATATTGGCTAGCTCCAGGTACAAGAAGATTTATGCATCAGGACTCTGCTACCAACCATATCGGTTTCAGATGTGCTATGATTTCAATTGGAGAAAAAGGTAAATAAGAACACTTATAAAAATTGTAAGCCCGATCAATTAAATTGATCGGGCTTTTTTGTGCCCAAATTCGTAAAGCTGAAGTACACATTACTGGTTGTCTACAGGAGCGGGATTTGTTTTATAATTCGCTGTAAGTCAAAGATGTAAGGGTTAATTTTTGTAACTTAACGAGACACTTAAACCCAAATGACATGAATGCGATCACAAAAATTGAATCTTGGGCAGATAAACATCATCCACAGTGGATTGATTTCCTGCGTGTAATCTTAGGATTATTTATTATGTACAAGGGTGTGCTATTCATTTCGAACACTAGCGCACTGATGGATCTCATGAAAAATAAAGATCTGCAGTTTTTTAATCTTGGCTTGGCTCACTACGTAGCTTTTGCGCATTTAATGGGCGGTTTTCTGATTGCCCTCGGATTAGTTACCCGTGTGGCAGTGATTTTCCAGATCCCCATTCTCTTGGTAGCTGTTTTCTTCGTGAATATTGATTCCGGATTTCTTTCGGTTTCCAATAATCTGGAGTTTGAATTATCCCTACTTGTCCTGATTTTATTAATTGTGTTTTTAATTTATGGTTCAGGAAAATTCTCTCTGGATAATTATATACAAGAGCATCCTAGATGGTAGAATTACATAAACAACAAGGGCATAAACCAATTTAAGCCCTTGTGTTTATACTTAATTTTTAAGGAATAATAGTTGACTTGGAAGTAGATCTGAGAAGATAGTATGAAGACTATTTATTCTTCATTACTCCTGCCTTAATTGGGATATTCAAATCATTTTCTTTTGGCGGAATAGGACATGCATAGCCAGTGGCATAAGCACAATACGGATTGTAAGCCTTATTAAAATCCAGCTCAATCGTATCTCCGGAAGGAATAGTCAATCCCATATATCTACCTCCTCCATAGGTTTCATCCCCGTTAGTTTGATCTGTAAAGGGAAGAAATAAATAATCTTTATATTTTTCCTGAGTCCTGAGTTGATGGCTTTGATAGATATTCAGCTTATATTCTGTACCATCCAAAGTGAATGTAGCTATCCCGTAGATGTCATAATCTTTAATGGAATTAGCGGTAGTCTTCATTTGAAAAAAAGTTTGTGGAGGTAGCTTTTCAAATTTTGCTACTACATGATATTTCTCATTTATTGGGAAGAAGTGATGTCCTTCGAAAGCTTCACGTTCTTGGGCGGATAGCGGTGATTCATCAGGGTTTTTGTATTCCTCATTCAGTTCATGCTGAAATTCAAGAACTGATGCCTTATAATTTTCTTGTGCAAAGAGTGTTTGGGACAATCCAAATAAAATAAGATAGAAAATGAGATTTGCCTTCATAATGAGTAAGGTCTATAGACTGAATTTAACTTGGATTTTTCGAAAAATAGTGGTTATTACTTATAGAAATTTCCCATCTAACTTCAGTTTAAGAAAGTTTTATTTTCTGTAGGATCAGTTAAACTTTTGAAGCTTATAGCTCAGCTCCCCACATGAAGATCAGAAATAAAATGCCCAAGGCAATTCTATAATACCCAAATGCGGTAAAACCATTTTTGGATACGAACTGAAGAAAAACTTTTACAGCAAACCATGCTGTAATGAAAGCAACTATTGATCCTATTCCCAGCATTGTCAATTGTTCGTTTGTAAAGGCCAGATCTGTCTTTAATAGGTCATAACCAGAAGCAGCGATCATGGTAGGCACAGCCAAAAGAAACGAAAATTCCGTTGCCTGCTTTTTATTTAAGCCATTAAACACTCCCCCAATGATAGTGGCGGCAGCTCTTGATGTACCTGGGACCATGGAAAGACACTGGAAAAGTCCAATGAAAAAAGCATTTTTATAGGACATGTCTTCTACTTCGTCTACGTCAGTCTCAGAGTTCACTACTTTTTTGTCTATGAAAATAAGAATGATTCCACCTACTATTAGAGACACAGACACCACGATTGGGTTAAATAAATAAGCTTTGATATAGTCATAAGCTAACAATCCGATTACTGCGGTTGGGATAAATGCTGCCAATAGTTTTAGATAAATAGTAATTCCTTTAAGAAATCTAGTGATATACATCAGAGCAATGGCAAGAATGGCGCCCAGCTGAATGAATATTTCGAAGGTCTTAACAAATTCATCCTCATGAATATTCATGGCTGCGGATGCTAGAATCATGTGTCCAGTAGATGAGACAGGCAAAAACTCTGTTAAGCCCTCAATGATGGCAATGATTATTGTTTGCGTAATTGTCATGCAGCAAAATAGAAAGTCAAAGGATAGTTTAAGCCAGTAAAGTTAAGAATACAGTTTAGACTCTTGGGAATAAAAAGTGGATTGATATCATTCATTTTCAATAATTCAAAGTCTTCGATAACAATAGATTTCGTTAATCGCATAATTTTTACTTCATTAATAGTTCAACCTCTAATCCAGTAACTCATATATCCAAGAAGTGTCATTCCAAGAAGAGTTTTCTAATAGCTTTCGGCTTATCTACTACCTCCTGTTCAAAGTCATCTCCAAAAATTTATACAAAGTATCACCTTGATTACACTTAGTTTAATTACCACATGAATGGAAAGGCAAAAATTGAGGCTTAAAAAATCATTTCCGATGCCTATTTCTTATCTTCATTTTTAAGAGAAATTTTAATGGCAAATGAAAAATATTTTTGACCAAAAGGTTCATGAGGATACAATCCAAAGGATAAATTCACTGACTCAAGAATCGACTCCACTGTGGGGAAAAATGAGTGTTGACCAGATGCTTGCTCATTGTTGCGTTGCCTATGAGATGGCTTATACTGACAAGCATCCTAAACCAAATGCCTTAGTGAGATTTTTGCTTAGGTTATTCGTAAAAAAAGGAGTGGTGAATGAAAAGCCCTATCCAAAAAACTCCAGAACCGCACCTGTTTTTATAATTAAGGATCGAAAGGATTTTGATTTGGAAAAAAATCGTCTTATCTCATTTGTTGTGAAAACCTATGAATATGGACCAAATTATTTCGATGGGAAGGAATCACTTTCTTTCGGTCCGATGACCACTCAGGAGTGGAACAATCAATTTTACAAACATCTAGATCACCACCTAAAACAATTTGCAGTATGATACATCCGGCTAAATCCATTCGCACTTTTATCGGAGCTAAAGACTACGCCGAAAGCATTCGTTTCTATCAAATTCTAGGTTTCAATGTACGCTCGGTAAGTCCAGCTATGTCGGTAGTGACCGTCAAGGAAAATATTGTCTTCTATTTACAGGATGCGTATGTGAAAGCTTGGTGCGAGAATTCCATGATTTTTCTTGAGATTGACGGCGATCTTGAATCCTATTGGGAAGCAATCAAAGTCTTCGGTCTGCCTGATAAATTCCCAGGCACCAAACTCAGTGAAATTCAACGCAATGATTGGGGTAATGAGTTTTTTCTGCACGATCCAGCAGGAAATCTATGGCATTTTGGAGTTTTTAAAACCGCCTAAGTGGTTGAGAACTAGGTTTACAGAACATAAAACTTACTTAGTCCGTTTAGAATCAATAGACAATATTTTTAACCCATTAACCAAAAGTTCTATGAATAAGTTACGAGCATTATTCCTACTAATTTTCCTTTTCAGCATCGGCGGTGCTATTGCACAAGAATCTGGTTCATTAAGAGAGTTGCATCAGCTGTTAGCCAAAAACTTAAAATATCCTACCGAAATGAGGCAGGCGGATATTGAGGGGCCAGTAGTTATTTCTATTAAAATAGATCCAGTTGGAAATATGACAGGTGAATATGAATATCTCTCAGGAAACCCAGGATTTCAGGAGGAAATTGATAGAGTGGTTGAAAAGGTGAAGCAAAATTGGAAAGCATCCTATTTGAAAGATAAGACTTATGATTTGGAATATTTAATGAGTTTTGAATTCAAATTGTCCAAAGCAGGTAGTTTCCCCCCGAATCCATTTTTGACATCTCAGAAACCTAATGCCATTTCACCTTTTGAAAAAGTGAATGCTGCTTTGCAGGAAAACCCATATTTCCCAAATTTCTACACCAACAGAGCAGAAATTTTACAAAAGGAAGGGAAAGAAGTTCTTGCGGAAATGGATTTAAATCAAGCTAATTTTCTAAAAGAAAAAATGTTGGCTGAAATAGTAATTGTTGGATACCTTCCATCCGGTCCTAAGTCACTTTAAATGAACGGATAATTATATTCTAAAGAGGAAAAGAGAGCTTAGTCTCTCTTTTTTTGTAACCATTTTATTATAAAAACTCTATTTTTTAATATTTTCAAAATAATCAAAAAGGGCCTCATTGGTTCTGATTATTGATATTTTTGAATAAAAGTGTATTTGAGCATGAATAAGAATTTGATCCTTATTGGTCTTATTGTATCATTCGTATTTACCACTTCCTGTTCCAAATCTGCTAAGAATGAAACAAATCAGGAAGTGGTAAGTACTCAAGAAATCCCTTCCTATGAAGGTGATAATACTGCGACATCTGTTGATTGGGCTGGCACTTACAAAGGAACTGTACCGTGTGCTAGCTGTGAGGGAATTGAAACCGTGCTGACGTTAAATATGGACAGCACCTATAAACTGACCACTCATTATTTTGGTAGGAATGATGCACTCGAAGAGGAAAATACTGGCTCATTTACATGGGACGAAACGGGATCTATTATAACCTTGGAGAAAGTAAGTGATGGTCCTACTCAATATAAGGTGGGAGAGGATCGCATATGGCAACTCGATATGAAAGGCAACATGATTACCGGAGAACTTGCTGATCATTACATTTTGACTAAGAAATAATCTTATTTAAAACGCACTATTTTTCCATGAGCCTTTGAAGTCATCTCCTTAGGGATAGCATCACTTATTTCTTTAAATAACAACTCAACGAGTTTTTGTTTGAGAAAACTGCGGTTCAAAATAATACTCACTTCCCGGGTAGGGGGTACTCCCTCAAAAGGCCTAAGCCTGGTCCTTTCCTCATCGGATAATTCTAAAGTTGCCAATTCTGGCAAAAGAGTTACTCCTTTATATCGATTAACCATATTTTTGAGACCTTCCAGAGACCCACTTTCGTAATGGAAATTCTTTGGGCCACTCAGGCTTTGATCGCACAAGTTAATCACTTGATCCCTGAAACAATGCCCTTGTTGCAATACCCAAAATTCTTCCTTAAGAACTTTCTCGGGATGAAAAGTTTCTTCTTTCAAAAGAGGATGTTCCTTGGACAAGTAGGCAAAAAACTTCTCATAAAACATCGGCTTTTCCACTATTCCAGATTCGTGCAACGGCGTGACAATAATACCCAGGTCCAGCTCATCATTTTTAAGCTTTTTCACCACATCCTCTGTTACCATTTCCTGCACTTCCAGCTTCACATGAGGATATTTCTCCAGAAATTTCCTGATAAAAAGATGAAGTAAATATGGAGCAAGTGTGGGTATGATCCCTAGCTTAATTACACCTGATATATCCCCTTTCATATCAGCAACTAATTCAAAAATACCCTTGCTTTCAGAAACGACCTTCTTGGCTTGCTTGATTATTTGCACACCCATTTCAGTAGGGATCACAGGCATTTTGCTTCTATCAAAAAGTATCACTCCCAGATCTCTTTCCAGTTTGCTGAGCTGAGCACTAAGCGTAGGTTGGGTCACAAAACAGCTCTCAGCGGCATGACCGAAGTGACGGTGCTTGTCTACAGCTATCAGATACTCTAATTGTTGGATTGTCATAGGTAGGAATGCTTTGACTTAAAAGTAAAAATATTGAGAAAGAGTTTCTTTATAAAGTTCAGGTTCCGCCGACCTTAAATAAAAAGGCTTACGATAATTTTTCAATCACTCAGAAAATCAGTATTTTATTCTACTAACTTTAAGTAACCCAATAATAACCTCAATCCCAGTTTAAATGAGCAAATCAAATTTTTCGAGAAGAAAGTTTCTTGGTACTTCTGTCCTAAGTGCCGTAGGTCTTAGCGCACTTCCCGGCTTAAGTTTTGGACAAAATGAAACAGCAATAGTCGATAGCTCAAAGGTACGGCTTGGATTCATAGGCGTAGGGCGGCAAGCTATGGGATTGCTAAGAAACATGATGAATAATCCTCTGGTAGATGTAGTTGCTGGAGCAGATGTTTATCAAATTAAACTTGATAGATTCAAAGAGCGCGTGGCAAAGCATTACAAGGATGTAAAAAGAGAAGCTCCTGCACTAAAGGTTTATGCTGATTACAAGGAGTTACTTGGGAATCCCGACGTAGATGCAGTAGTAATAGCCTCCCCAGATCACTGGCATGCGATGATGGCAATCGATTCCTGTATTGCCAATAAGGATATTTATCTGGAAAAGCCACTGACTTTTACGATTCATGAAGGCAAAGAACTCGTCAAGGCTGTGCGCTCAAAAGGGACCGTGCTGGCAGTAGGAAGTATGCAGCGCTCTGCGGCAAATTTCCAACATGCTTCGCGAATGGCACAAAAAGGTATGCTTGGGGAGATTAAACAAGTACTGGTAAATGTTGGAACGCCACCTCATCCCAAACCTTATGATTTACCTCCTCAACCAATTCCGGCGGGATTAGACTGGGAAAGCTGGACAGGACCTCTGCCGGATATTCACTACAACGAAGAATTAGATCCGCCAATTACCTTGAATCCTGAGGAAAATGAAAAAGTATGGGGAGCTTGGAGATGGTACAAGGAAACGGGCGGCGGATTGATGACCGATTGGGGAGCGCACATGATTGACATCGCTCAATGGGGGCTTGGGATGGATCGGAATGGTCCGGTGGAAATCATCCCCGGCGATGAGTCTACCCCCTTGACCTATAAGTATGCAGATGGAGTAGAAATGCTAATCACCACTTTTGACGAAGGAAAGCAAGGGGTGAAATTCATTGGAGATAAGGGATGGATCAAAGTTTCCCGAGGAGAATACGATACTAATGTGCCAGCTTGTGAGAGGAAATTCTCCAAAGAAGGATTGGGATATCAAGCTCATCATATTGACTTTATTCACTCTGTAATCACACGAAAAGATCCTATAGTACCTGTGGAAATCGGTCATAGCTCCTGTACAGCATGTACTCTTGGAAATATAGCTCACGATTTAGGGAGACCGTTAAAGTGGGATCCTATCGCACAAGTATTTAAAGATGATTGGGAAGCAAATACCAAGCTTCATTACACTTATCAGCATGGATATTCATTGAATGCCTAGTATACTTAATAATTCCTGTAACCCAAAATACCTATGAACTCTAAATTGAAATTTGTTTTACTGTGTGAGGTCCTTCTGGGGGCAACTTTTTTGTTGAATCAATGTACAAGCAAACCTGACAGTAGTGAAGAAATTGCTACAGATGTCGCTCCGGAATCAGTATTTGTGGCTAATCCGATCTTAGTAGAGGAAAAGCCTGTTGAGAAATTGGCAATTGGAGATGCTGCCCCTCCCTTCAATCTTCCCGGGATCGATGGCAGCTTTCACAAGCTAGAGGACTATTCAGATGCAGATGTTCTGGTGGTAAATTTTACCTGTAATCATTGTCCCACGGCTCAGGCTTACGAGGATAGATTTATTGATGTAATAGACTCGTATAAAGATAAAAATGTTGCGTTTGTGGCCATTTCAAGCAATAGCCCAATAGGTATTTTGCCAGAAGAACTTGGCTATACTGATCTTAGCGACACTTTCGAAGAAATGAAAATTCGAGCTAAGGATAAATCCTTCAATTTCCCATATCTATATGATGGTGATACTCATGAATTCTCGCTGGCTTATGGTCCAACAGCCACGCCTCATGTTTTTGTTTTTGATAACGAAAGAAAACTTGCTTACTCAGGAAGAATAGATGCTTCGGAAAAGCCAGGCACCGCAAATGCTGAAGACCTCCGAAGAGCCATAGATATGACTTTGCAGGGAAAAGCTCTTCCCAAAGAGGAAGCTCAAACTCCAGCTTTCGGCTGCTCGATGAAGTGGGCTTGGAAAAATGAATACACAATTAAAACCAATAAAGCCTGGAAAGAAAAGGAAGTGAATATCGAAAAACTATCTCCGAATGGACTAGCTGATCTTCTTAAAAATAACACAGACGAATTGCTGCTGGTTAATTTCTGGGCCACATGGTGTGGACCATGCATTATTGAATATCCTGAATTTGTTACCATTCAGCGCATGTTTGGGGAGCGGGATTTTCAGTTTGTCTCTGTGAGTATGGATAGTCCTGAACAGTCAGATAGGGCGCTGAAATTTTTGAAAGGAAAGTCTTCTGCGCTTCCGAATTACATCATGGATACCGAAGATAAATACAAGGTGATCGATGTAGTAGGAAATGAATGGGATGGAAGCCTGCCTATTACTTTATTGATAGAGCCCGGTGGAAATATAAGTTATCGAGTTTCAGGATCAATTGATGCAAGTCAGCTCAAAAGGCAAATTGTAGATAATCCATTGATTGGTAGATATTTTTAAATCTGTGTATGGGATTTATACTGTGTACTGTTAAATTGTATAAAATCTTAATTAGACTCAATTGCATCAAATTCATCAACTTTCGCTCTCATTATATTCAAGCTCAAGGTTACTAATTCAACTCATTCAAACTTCTTTGAACGAATTGAATTTAACTTATCCCCAATTTTTGGTTCTGTCAGTACTCTGGGATGAAGATGGATTACAGGTTAATGAAATCGGAAAGCGTTTATATTTAGATTCCGGGACTTTGACTCCGTTGCTTAAAAAGCTGGAGGCTATGAATTATGTGAAAAGGCAACGTGGAACAGTAGATGAAAGAACGGTATACGTTGAATTGACTTATCCTGGAAAATCTCTTCAGTCAAAAGTTCAGGATGTGATTACTCCAATCGACGAGAAGTTTATTGAATCTTTAAAAATAAAAGCTCCTGACCTAAACCATTCCCTATCTCAGTTGTTAGAAAGCATTGAAATGCTAAAAAAGGATCTAACAAAATGAAGAAATTAAATATAGATTATACAGCAGTCGCTGTAAATACTGGTGGAAGAAAGGGTCACGTAAAAACGGATGATGGAATTTTGGATTTTGACGTTGCTATGCCAAAGGAAATAGGTGGTGAAGGAGGGAAAACTAATCCAGAACAGCTTTTTGCGGCCGGTTATGCAGCATGTTTCGGTGGTGCTTTGGGAGCTGTGGCAGGTAAAACTAGTTTACGTGATTCCGAAATTACAGCTAAAGTTCACCTAGGTAATTATGGTCCTGGAGATTTCGGTTTGGCTGTGGATATTTTTGTAAAAATACCTAACGCAGATTCTTTGGAAGCAGCCCAAAAACTTGTTGAGGCAGCGCATGAAGTTTGTCCCTATTCCAAAGCAACTCGGGGAAATATAGAAGTTAATGTGAAGGCGATTTCTTAATTAAAAATGACTTCTGACTGATTAAGAAACTCCAGTCATAAGTCATTTTTTTATTATCGAATACTTTGTGACTGCGCAATTTCGACTACTGCCAACACTTCCATATTTAATTTCTCTGCCTTTAATTTATCAGCTTCTGCTCCCGAGAGATCGTCAAGCTCTTTTTTGTATTTGGCCCTCATGGTGTAGTAAACAGGTTCATAAGGATACTTTTTGATTGCATCATCGTAAGTTCGTACTGATTTTTCGATCTTGCCTTTCTCCTCAAACTTTTTAGCTACAGAGTGATAATCTACTGGTGAGGCGTTGTAGTAAATCCTATAACTGAAAATTAGTAAGTATTCACGGTCGATGGGTTCACCATGCACTTTTGTGGGAGACCAATTGCTCGTCAGGCTTTTAATACTTTCCTCAGCCTGTTTTGAGAGTTTTTCTGAAATCCGCTCTTTTGCTTCGTATGAAACTAATTTTCCGGTATGATCAATTGTAATTAAATAAACGACATCGCCTTCTGTTCCATTGATAGCAGCTTCTTTAGGATAAGTTAAATTCTGCCCCAGTATAGTGATTAAATCGCCATTTGAATAGGTCGCTTTTACAAAATCAGATTCTGTACCTGGGTTGAAAGTCGTTTGGGCAAATGAAAAAGAAGAAACTAAAAAGAAAAATGAAATAAAAAGAGTCCGAAGCATTATAGATGTTTTAGATTAAAATTTAACCAACCTAATACATTACGCTTTCCTTAAATGTTATGTTTAGTTAAATGCTTAAAATATTCTCACAATGCCTTTTTTATAACCGCTGAAGTGGGTGCACTTTAATAATAATTAAAACTTGTCAGCTCTGAAATTGGCTTTGCGACCTGTAAATAGATAAATTCTTTATAGCCTTTCTGGCTAATAACTTCATTCAAAATAGGCATTTCAGCCTGAAAAGGATAATTTTGAGCCCTTTACCAAATAATCCCCAGATATATGGCAGTTAATGATTTTATCCGTGAAAATAAAGATCGCTTTCTTAATGAATTGTTGGATTTGCTCCGTATTCCGTCTGTAAGTGCTGACCCTAAATTTAAAGATGATGTCTTTGCTGCGGCTAATTTTGTAAAGGAAAGTTTGGAAAAAGCAGGTGCTGATGTAGTGGAAATCTGTCAGACTAAAGGTTACCCGATTGTTTACGGAGAGAAAATTATTGATCCTGCATTGCAGACAGTTTTGGTCTATGGACATTACGATGTGCAGCCAGCTGATCCCTATGAGCTTTGGGATTCACCTCCTTTCGAGCCAGTGATTAAGAAGACAAAGATCCATCCCGAAGGAGCAATTTTCGCCCGTGGATCAGCGGATGACAAAGGCCAATTTTACATGTATGTGAAAGCTTTTGAGGCGATGATGGCTTCTGGAGATTTGCCTTGCAATGTCAAATTTATGATCGAAGGAGAAGAGGAAGTCGGGTCTGACAACTTGGATAAATTCGTCATTGAAAATAAAGAGAAGCTGAAAGCAGACGTCATTTTGATTTCTGATACGCATATGATTTCCATGCAAGATCCTTCCATCACGGTTGGTCTTCGCGGTATGGCTTACATGGAAGTGGAAGTAACTGGATCCAATCGAGACCTTCACTCAGGTACATATGGAGGTGCCGTTGCCAACCCGATCAACGTACTTTGTGACATGATTTCTTCCATGCAGGATGAGAATAAGCACATTACGATTCCTGGGTTCTACGATAAGGTGCAAGAGTTGACGGCTGGGCAAAGGGAACGCTTAAACGAAGCTCCGTTTGATCTGAATGAGTACAAAGAAAAATTGGACATTGATGATGTTCATGGGGAAAAAGGATACACAACTATCGAGCGGGTTGGTATTCGTCCTACGCTGGATGTAAATGGAATCTGGGGTGGATATATTGGTGAAGGAGCCAAAACCGTTTTGCCGTCAAAAGCGCATGCGAAAATCTCTATGCGTCTCGTACCTGATCAGGACTGGAGAGAAATCGCTGAGTTATTCGAAAATCACTTCAAATCTATCGCTCCAAAATCAGTAAAAGTAAAAGTGAAAGCTCATCATGGCGGTTCACCTGCGGTAGTTTCCGATTCATCTGTTGGTTACAAAGCTGCAGAAGCTGCAATGGAAGAGACTTTTGGGAAAAGACCAATTCCGACTCGCGAAGGTGGATCTATTCCTATCGTTGCGTTGTTCCAAAAGGAATTAGGTTCTGATCCGATTCTGTTTGGTTTTGGCCTTGATACAGATGCATTGCATTCACCTAATGAGCACTACGGTGTAAATAATTACTTTATTGGTATAGAAACTATCGCGGCATTCTTCCGTCAATTTAGAAAGCTAAGCGACCACTAATATTTGGCTTAATGCTTTATCTTGTAGTTCTATAATTCTCTCACCTCAATTTCCTTGTCCATCAGGTTGGAAGACCGAAGACGGATGACCGAAGTCTCGAATTTGCTAGAGTTAGCCATTTTAGAAGACGAGTTTGTCCTAAGTAAAATAAATGAGGTGACTCAAAAAAGTAAATTGCTAATCAATCATTCTTTCATGACTAAAGCCAAAGGGAAATCAGGAAAACTACTGCTACTGGCACTGCTTTTCTTCAGTTTCTACGCTCAAGCACAGATTATTGCTCCGCCAAAATGGACGATTTCAATCGAACCAAAAAGTCTGGTTCAAGGTGAAGAGGCTACATTGGTATTTGAAGCACAGATTCCAATTGGCTGGTATATTTATGCCAATGACTTTGATCCGAAATTAGGTCCAATTTTAGCGACTTTGAAGCCGGATAATTCTGAAGAATATGCTTTGACAGGAGATTTTACTGCCATTAATTCCAAGACAAAGTACGAGGATATCTGGGAAGGTGATGTAAAGTATTTTATAGGGAAAGGGAGGTTTGAGCAATTATTTATTCCTAAAACTACCTCAGGAAAAATTACCGGAACGCTGGCATATCAGATGTGTTCTGATGTCACTGGTCAGTGTGTTAATTATGATCTTGATATAGAGACGGAATTCGAGGCAAGTGAGCCTGCTATTGCCTCAACACCTTCAGAAAGTACTTTTCCAGCAATAGATACAGTTTCTTCTTCTGATTCTGAGACAGAAGATTCTCCTTTTGGTATCCAGGAAAATCAGGTTGATGAGCCGGCTGCCAATTCTTCTCAATCTATTGAGGTCGTTCAAGTTCAAGAGAGCGAATCGCTAGTAGGTTTTATGGTCTTGGCTTTCCTTGCTGGACTTGCAGCTTTACTAACACCTTGTGTGTTCCCAATGATTCCTATGACGGTAAGTTTCTTCACTGGCCGTGCTGGAAGCAAAGCAACAGGAATAAGAAATGCTATCATTTATGGCTTTTCGATTATTGCTATTTATACCATCGCTGGAACTGCCGTAGCTGCTATTCAAGGTCCTGAATTTGCCAATTGGCTCGCAACACATTGGCTTCCGAATCTCTTTTTCTTCGGGATTTTTATCTTTTTCGCCTTGGCTTTTCTTGGGATGTTCGAGATTACTTTGCCTTCAGGATTTGTAAATAAAGTAGATGAAAAGGCTGAAAAAGGTGGTTTAACAGGCATTTTCTTTATGGCATTCACACTCGTGTTAGTGTCGTTTTCATGTACAGGACCTATAGTTGGGTCCATTTTAATCTCTTCAGCTGGTGGGGAATTGCTAAAGCCAATCTTGGGAATGTTTGCCTTCTCCTTAGCCTTTGCAATTCCATTTACGCTGTTTGCTATTTTTCCTGAGTGGATGAATCGCTTGCCGAAGTCCGGTGGATGGTTGAATTCTGTGAAGGTGGTTTTGGGATTTCTAGAACTCGCTTTAGCTTTCAAATTCCTTTCTATTGCAGATCTGGTATATCACTGGGGGATTCTTGACCGTGATATTTTCCTGATTATTTGGATTGTGATTTTCTCTGGATTGGGACTTTATCTTTTGGGTAAAATTCGCCTTCCACACGATTCACCTATGGAGACCATAGGGGTTCCAAGACTACTTTTGGCCTTGGCAACTTTCATGTTTGTGCTTTACATGATTCCAGGTCTTTTTGGAGCGCCGCTGAAATACCTAAGCGGTTACCTTCCTCCTATGTCCACCCAGCAGTTTAAAATGACTGGAGGGCAAAGTATGGTTGAGGCAGGGGAGAATATCCTGGGTGAACCAGTAAAATATGCCGATATCCCGCTGGAAATACCTCTAGGCATTCAGGGGTATTTTGATTATGAGCAAGCAATGAGAGCTGCAAAAAAGGCAAATAAGCCACTTCTCATTGACTTCACTGGGCATGGATGCGTGAACTGCCGAAAGATGGAGGAAAACGTCTGGGTAGATCCGCAGGTTTTGAAGAGGCTGAAAGAAGATTTTGTCATGGTGGCACTCTATATCGATGAGCGTTTGGAGCTTCCTGAAAGCGATTGGTACACCTCAGAATATGACGGAAAAGTCAAGAAAACTTTGGGCAAACAAAACGCAGATTTCCAGATTACCCACTTTCAAAACAATGCCCAACCTTACTATGTGATCCTAGATCATAGTGAAAATCTCCTCGCTCAGCCTAAGGGATATGAAACCGATATTCAGGAATTTGTTGAGTTTTTAGACGGAGCGAAAGAGAAGTTTAAGCAAGCGAATTAATCTTGCTTCATTTTATAAGTCAGCAATCTAGGATTCACAATTAACTGCACCCAACCCCAGTTATTGGTGTTTTCTGAACTTGTTCCGCCTTTCACAGCACTCATACTTTCCGTGGCAAATAGCTGAGAGTAACCCACATTCATTTTCACATATTTTCCCAGCGAGTTACTATAAACCAAGTCAAGCTCTGTGCCCAGATTTTGTGATAAATCGTCTGCCATTTCACCGTTGGCAAAAAACACATGGGCATTCAGACCCAAAGTGGATTTCTCGCCGGTTGGTAAGGCTATTTTTCCATAGACATCATTCAGTCCTACATTATTGGCATGATTTCCCACATAGAAATAATCCATGTATCCATTAAATTTATGGTTGGTACCATAAAGAGGGAAGAAGGATTTATTCTTTTCTTCGCCAGCCTGATCTGTACCACTCAATGACTCAACCCTCCCAATTAAAGTCACTTTTCCAGCTTTATATTTTGCCTCGACCATGTACTGGTACGCGCTCAGATCTGTGGAGGCATTTGCCTTTCCGGTTTGCAAATAAGCTGAACCCGTAATAGTGAGAGCTGAAAGCGGGAATGTAAAGTAAGTGCCTGTAGTCTGGCGGTAATAAAGTCCGTCTGTTTGAGGAACCGGATCGCTGCTGTACTTCTGAAAACCATTATTCATAAACATAAAACTAATCGATCCTTTGTCCCATGACTTAGTAAGGTGAGCCATTTGCATGGTTTTGTAGGAGAAAAACCCAGTAATGGTGTAGTCGCTTCCCAATGTTTTTTGATTCTCTTGATTGTAAGCAAAAGCTAAATCTAGCTTGAACTGATCTTTGGAATACTGAATCATTGCCGCATCATGAAATCTTCCCTGCATCGCCCAATCCACTCCGCCAAGAATCCGCTGATCATCATACGATAGCACTAGACGGCCTAACTTGATGGCCCAGTTGGGGGTAAAAGAATATCGAAGCCAAGCCTGAAAAAGGCCAAAAGAGTCATTACCATCTGCGACGCTGAGTTGCTGGGTGTCGCCCCAGGTACTTACGTCCTGTACACTTAAATAGAGGCTCAGCTTTTCGTCTTGAAAACCCAAATTGAGCCTAGATCGCTGTGTTACAAATGCGGCTGCTTTGGCATCCGTTGGGAACAGACTTCCAAATCCGTGGCGATATTCAAATCGAGGACGTATATCCGCATCTAATGTGAATTCCTGAGCAAATACAATTTGATGTATGCTACGAAGGCAAGTATTAGCGTAAAAATCTTTTTCATAGTTCGAGTGTTAGTGGTTAAATCCCGAACCAAATATAAGTATAAATACTTATTAAATTCTAAATAAAATACGTATAAATACTAAGTATTTTTATTTTCTTTAATTTCTAAAATTTCTTTTCGAATTAGTATTCTTAGTACGACTGAATACCGATCACTGCCCACTATTCAACCTGTTTTTCAAAAGTCTTTTTCACAAACTTAGATTTAGGAGCTTCGCAAAGAGAGCAAAGGTAGGTCTCGGGTAAATCCTCAAATGCAGTCAATGGAGCTATATTCTGTACCAAATCTCCATATGCTGGATCATAAACTGTGAGACAATCCGAGCATTGATAAGCTTCAGTTTTTATAGTCTCCTTTGGAGTAGCAAGTTTTTTGGAACCCTCTGGCTTTTTTCCTAACTGGTCGAAGTACATCTTACTTAGCTCGATCAAAAGTCCCGGCAATTCTACCTTATCCACTTCCTGTACGTAGACGATGTATTGCTGTGTATTTGGATCAAAGTTTTTAGCGTAGAGCAAATTGTAAGTATTTCGGATTTTGATCCCTTCCAAACCTGCTGGCGGTTGATTCTTCTCTATAATGATGGAAGTGAAATAATATGCTTTTCTGGTGTAATCAGTGATTCCAAAAGTAAGTCCGTAAGTACTGATGTCGCGCTTGTCAAAGTTGTCAACAAGATATTTTTTGAGTTTGAGTGCGGATTTGTTGTTGACAGGAAGGTGCCAATTCAGTTCAAGCATGGAGTGACGCACATTGATACCATAACGACCCAAAAGCCTTTCCCATTCGATTTTTGAATTTTCCGGAATTCCCTTGATGACAATAGATTTCCAAGGCGTAATGGATATTTTTCCGATTTTACTATCTGCACATAGATCGCAAAGTACCTTCAAAAAGTCGATGTAATATTTATTATTTCTCCAATACAGCCCCAGCCAATAGCGATCATTGCCAACCCGATTAATTCCTTCATAGTAGGGGAATGGATAAAACGGTACCTCCAATGGGCTATCGACCGTGCGATTGTTCGAGTCTACAGCTTCATTGACCAACTCAAATACAAAGTACACATCAGCCGGCTCCTCTTTCAAAGTATCCTCAATTGCTGCGGCTACTTTTGCTATATCCCAACTGTAAATAAGGGCCGGATACATCATGGTGTCTTCCCATTCAGGCAAGCGAACATATAAATACCAGTAATCTTCATGCTCCGAAGCCACGAAGTTCAAGTGTCCCGTGAACAGCGGGACCAAGCGTTGCTTTGGATCAGTAATGTTGATTTTGAGATTTGGCTGGACTCTAAATTGCTCCAGAATATACAGGTAGCGATCGCTGGTAAGCCAGGGGGTATTTGGGAAAATATCTGAGGAAACATAGGAAGAGACGATGTTTTCTTCTCCGATTTTCTCAGGAGAAACCAGCTGAAATTTGCCTTGGGTATCAATTTCCAGAGAATCGTCATTCTTAATGAAAAGAATATCCTGACGTGAGCCCAGAGAAATAGTGTCCAAACCCGCGCTTTCCGCCATTTCCAAAATCTGCTTTAATTCAGCGGGCGATAGTACTCCGCCTCTCACTACTACCCTTGAGAAAGTCTGTTTCATACAAGTACTTTTGATTGTTGAAGAATCTCCCTTACCTCCGTTTTGCAGCTACCACAACCCAAACCTGCGCCAGTTTGCTGACATAGTGCAGTAAAATCCGTGCATCCTCCTGCAATAGCTTCCTGGATATTTCCCTCACCCACCCGGCTACAGCTACACACTAGTTTGCCGATCACAGGTCGAGTCTCCGAAGAGCCCATCAGCAGGGATTTTCGTTTTTCAGAAAGCTCAATTTTGTTTTCGATTAATGATTTGAATTCAGCAAATTCATTTTTGTCTCCCATCAGCACAGCGCCAATAAGCAAATCATCTTTGACTATGCACTTCTTGTAATAACGACGACTGATATCAGTGAAAATAATTTCCTCGTAGCTGTCATCATTTTCAGGTATGCTGATGTCTCCTATGCTGCAGAGCTCAAGATCCTTAAATTTCAGAATATTCATCAGCACAGATCCATTATAAATACTGCTTACATCTCCGACAATGTAATTGGCTAAAACCATGGCTTGCTCCTCAGCGGCAGAGGTGATGCCAAACAGCTGATTATTGAATTCCGCGATTTCGCCTATGGCAAATATGTTTGGATAATTAGTCTGTAAATGCTGATTTACTTTGATGCCACGGCCGCACAAAATACCATTGTCACGGGCAATTTTAATATTGGGCTGGGTGCCTATGGCATATACAACTGCATTAGCATAAATGATTTTACCACTTTTCAGCGTGATAGAAAGTGATTTGTGATCTTCATCATCGAAGACGGTACTTACTTCATTGTCAAAATACACATGTATGCCCCGCTCCTGAACATCCAGAGAAAGAAGTTTACTGGATACTTCGTCCAGCTGCCGCTCCATTAGCCTCGAGGCTCGCTGAATAATGGTGACCTTTACTCGGTTATGCTGCAATGCTGCGGCAAGTTCTAGTCCTAGTAATCCACCTCCAATAATCACGACATGCTGATTTTCAGGCGGTAATTTTGTGGAGTCTAAGTAGTCTTTAAATCGATCTGCATCGACTTTGCTACGCATGGTAAAACGTCCTGGAAGGTCTAATTGGGCATCTTTTGGAATGAAAGCCCGACTTCCTGTTGCTAAAATCAATTTATCGAATGGATAATCCTGTCCTTCGTCGTCGATCACGACTTGCTTTTCCGGATCAATTTTCTCTATGGAAAGCCCCGTGTGAAGATTGATTTTTAATTTTTTCAGCTCATGCTCCTTAATCTTTTGTAGCTGCTCCCAAGTCAGTTCTTCAGTTACATATTCGGGCAAAAGTACCCGGTTGTAGAATGGATGGGGTTCCTTAGAAAAAACATGAATCTGGTCTGAATCATTATGCTCTCGGTAATTTTGGATAAAGCGGAAAGCTGCCGCTCCGGCGCCCACAACTACGATTTTTTCCACAGCTTTTCTGTACCTGGAAACTGAAACGGTGGTGAACTTGAAATCTGGTTCTTTGGATTGCGGATCGACCACAGTCTTTGTCAGGTTGTTTGCTCGATTGAGATCACTTTGCAATTGTTTACCCCAGTGCATCGGCAGAAAAACGACGCCTTCGCGAATGCTTTTGGAAAGCTTAGCCTTCACTCTCACCACTCCGTTTTTGCTTTTTACCTCAACTACATCTCCGTCTTTCACCTTTTCCAAGTAAGCATCGATCGGGTTAATTTCCAGCACTGGACTAGGGTAATGCGTACGAAGACGGGAGACTTTTCCCGTTTTGGTCATCGTATGCCATTGATCACGGACACGGCCAGTAGTGAGAATTAATGGGTATTCCTTGCTTGGTTTTTCTGAAGTATTTGCGATCTTAGCAGGGATATTAAAGATCGCTTTTTGAGTCGGTGTATAGAATTTATTATCTGCAAATAGTCGTGCGGTTCCTGTGTGTCTGTATTCTGGAACAGGCCATTGAAAGGTTCCTTCATTTTTCAACCGATCGTAATTCAGGAAAGAAATATCGATGTTCGTTCCTTTGGTCATAGCACAATATTCCTCGTAGATTTCCTCTGTATTGTTGAAATTAAAACCTCTGAACCCCATTCTTTTGGCAAAATCGCAGAGAATTTCTACATCTGGTTTTGCTTCTCCAGGAGGATTAATTCCTTTATTCAGATAAGAAATTCTACGCTCAGAATTTGTCATTGTGCCTTCTTTCTCCAGCCATCCTGCAGCAGGCAGAACCAAATCTGCGTATTCCACCGTGTCAGCTTTATGAGAAATATCCTGAACGACGACAAACTTTGCGTTTTTCAATGCCTTCTCGATTTTCTTCGAATTCGGCAAACTCACCATAGGGTTGGTGCAGATGATCCAAACAGCTTTCATCTCTCCACTTTCCAATGCATCAAACATCTCAGTGGCAGATAAACCAGGTTCTGAAGATATCTCATTTACTCCCCAGAAATCTGCTACTTCCTGCCGATGGATTGGATTATTGAGTTCTTTGTGAACAGCTAGCAAACTGGCCATTCCACCTACTTCACGCCCTCCCATGGCATTTGGCTGACCAGTCAGGGAAAAAGGACCATTGCCAGGTTTTCCTATTCTACCGGTTACTAGAGATAGGTTCAGCAAAGAAAAGTTCTTGTCGGTACCTATGGCACTTTGGTTCAAGCCCATCGCCCACATACTGATAAACCCTCGGGATTCGCCGATGATCTCGGCTACTTTTTTAATATCGTCAATAGAAATTCCGCAGAGTTTGGATGCTTCTCTAAGCGAAGTCGCCATTACTTGCTTGCGGTACTTCTGGTAGTTTTCAGTGTTATTTTCTATGAATTCCTTGTCAGCTAACCCGATATCGATAATCCTTTTGCCAATAGCGTTGTATAATATTATGTCAGTCCCAGGGATAATTTGCAGATGAATATCTGCGAAAGTAGCAGAGTCTGTTTTTCTGGGATCTACCACGATAATTTTTACATTCGGATTTTTCTCCTTGTGCTTTTCCAGTCTACGGAAAAGGATAGGATGACACCAGGCGGGATTTGCGCCAGCAATCAAAAAAGCATCTGCAAGTTCTATGTCTTCGTAGGAAATTGGAACTGAGTCTTCTCCGAAAGTTTTCTTATAGGCAACTACCGCCGAGCTCATGCAAAGGCGACTGTTTGTATCGATGTTATTTGTTCCCAAAAAGCCTTTTGTAAGCTTATTGGCGATGTAATATTCTTCTGTAAGGCATTGTCCTGAAATATAAAAGCCAACACTGTTTGGTCCGTATTTCTGGATCAAGGACTTGAAAACACCTGCAGCTCTGTCCAGTCCGTCATCCCAGCTCACCCGCTCCCGAGGATGAGATCTGCTCCAACGCATCTCAGGATATAAAATTCTATCCGAAGTGTCGTTTACCACGTAGTGCAGATTGCGGCCTTTGGAGCAAAGCATGCCTTGGTTCACGGGATGATCCTGATCACCTTCGACCTGAACTTTGTTTTGAGCATCTACCTCTGCAACTATTCCGCAGCCAACGCCGCAGTAAGAACAAGTGGTTTTGATTTTTTTATCTGGGATCACTACTCAATAGTTACTGTTGGAAATAGATTAAGAACAAAATAGCTCATCCGCAAGACAAATGGTCAATTGCAGAAGAGCTATTTGGGAGTGATGCTACAAGTTAATTATCAATTCTGACTAATTCAGGTTGCAGTTTGCTTAATTCTACCTCAGCCACCTTTTCATCCTCTGTGCTGAATCGAATGGCTAAAGCAACCATTCCTGATACTACGATCAATCCTCCTATGACCAAATATCCTGCAGATACAGCACTTGCTGCAGCGGCTGATTGTGCAGCTGCTACTGCTTCAGGGCCAAGCTTTTCACTTGCAATTACAGCAGCTTTTTCTGCCACGGCAGATTTGGAGCTTAGGAAAAGGGCTGCTATAAAGGCACCAAAATTCCCGCCTGCACCCACGATTCCAGAGATAGAACCGATTGCTTTCCTATTCACAAATGGGACAACTGAGAATGTGGCTCCCTCCGCCATTTGTACAGCTAGGCTAAATGCAATTAACAAAGCAAATCCTACGAAAAGTCCTGTGGCAAGTGAGAACATGCTAAGCATTAATCCCTCTACAATTAAAATTGCTGCCAAGAACCAAACCCTTCCTTTTAATCCTCTCAATTT
This sequence comes from uncultured Algoriphagus sp., assembly GCF_963974835.1. Taxonomy (GTDB): domain Bacteria; phylum Bacteroidota; class Bacteroidia; order Cytophagales; family Cyclobacteriaceae; genus Algoriphagus. The sequence goes on from NZ_CAXBET010000001.1 coordinate 1,112,162, forward strand.
TCCAAATTTGTCGCCAAAGTATCCGCCAAGCGTACGGGCAAAAATGTTCATTAGCGCGAAGGAGAGTACGATATTACCCGCAGTGATTCGCTCCAATTGAAAGGTGTTTTGTAAATAATCGTCCATGGTCCCGTATACAGTGAGTTCTATACCAAAACATGCTGCGTATACAACGAATAGCAACCAGACACGGTAGTCTTTGATAGCTTCCATTAAGCCTACTTGGTCTTTTTTCGTAGTAGGTACCTTGATTCCTTTTTCTTCTAATTCGTTGAAGTTGCCTGCTGGAGTATCTTTCGTGAAGAAGTAATAGACCAAGCCCATGGTAAAGCAAACGATACCAGCTATGACCATAGAATATCTCCATGCATCTGCCTGTGCTACACCTGCTCCGATGACAATAGCTGCGATGATCGGCATCCCAAGCCTGTTTGCACCTCCGCCTAAATTTCCCCAACCGGCAGAAGTTGCATTTGCGGTTCCCACCACATTGGAAGCAAACATCAGCGAAGTGTGTACCTGCGTGATGACAAATGAAGCACCGATAAACCCGGTAAACAACCTGCAAATCATGAATTGCATAGGTGTCTGCACCAATCCGCTTAGGACTACAGGAATGGATCCCAAAATCAAAAGCCAGGTGTAGCAAAGTCTTGGACCGTATTTGTCACAAAGTTTTCCGATGAGAAGTCTAGCGAAAACTGTTCCGGCTACGGCAAGAACTGTTGCGTTCCATTTTTGGGATGGAGTAAGTCCCAGATCCTTGACCACGTCAGGCATGAATGGAACTATGCCGAACCATGCGAAAAAGCAGATGAAGAATGCGATAGAGGTGATCCAGAAAGTTCGGATCGGAACGGTTTTAATGTCTAGTAGATTTAACCGTGTCGCTTTGTGTGTAAGTAGTGGTTCCATAGTACTTAATTTTATCTAGCATAAAAGTAAGTATAAATACGTAATTAGTAAAAATAATACGTAATTAATTTAGAGTAAAAATTAAAAATCCACTCAGATTGCTCTAAATGGACTTATGACTACTTATAAAACTTAGTATGACTTTCTAGATCAAATTCAATTCTCTGGATTTGGTAGTGAGTTCGACGAGATTCTTCACGTTCATTTTTTTCATCAAGTTAAATCGGTGAACTTCAGCAGTTCTCTTGCTGATCTCCAGCGCATCTGCGATTTCATTGTTTCCTTTTCCTTCCAGGATAAGTTCTAGAATTTGCTTTTCTCTATTGGTGAGGTTTGAAAGCTCCTCAGGAAGAACATCAGATTTAGGAGATGTATTGGCTTTTCCGTTGACAAAATTATTGATGATGTAAGCCGAGATATCTCCTGCAAAAAACTTTCCGCCTCCGGAAATCGTGTGCAAAGCCTTCAAAAACTCACTCTTAGAAGATCCTTTTAACAGATAACCATCTGCTCCAGCCTGAATAGCCTCCACTACATACTCTTCCGAATCGTGCATGGAAAGGACAAGCTTTTTGATTTTCGGAAAGGATTTGGTCATTTCCTTTACTACTTCGAGTCCATTCATCTTTGGCATGCGAATGTCCACAATAAGTAAATCAGGGTGTTGCTCCACGATCACTTTCAGCGCTTCAATACCGTCAGAAGCCTCGTCGATAACCTGGAATTCTTGTTCACTTTCCAGTAGGGACTTGATTCCATCACGTACCAATTCGTGGTCATCTGCTAAAACTATCTTTATTGGGTTCATATGAGCTTAAGTAAATACGTAGTAAAGTAAAAGAATTTACGTATAAAAATCTAGAAAATCTAAGTCAAAGGAATGTTGATAGTGACTTTAGTGCCTTCGTTTGGTGAAGAATTGATGAATAATCTTCCATTGATGTATTTCACACGCTCCCGCATAAAGGTCAGTCCCATTCCGCCTTCTTTGTCTGGTTTGGATTTGAGTTTTGACTTGTCGAAGCCTTTTCCATTATCATCCACGATGATGCTCAGGATATTTTGACTATGCGAAACTGTCACTATAATGTGAGAGGACTCTGCATATTTAATAGCGTTGTTAATCGCTTCTTGCGTAATTCGATACAAATTAATTTCTATCAAGGAATCTAATCGCTGGGAGAATTCAGATTTGTTGAAAAGCACAATCTCTTTTCCAGTGAGCTTTGAGAGCTCCTGAGTCAATTCAGTCAGGGCAGGGACAATTCCGTAATCTTTTAATTCAGGAGGGGTAAGATTGAAAGTGGCAGTTCTTACGCCTTTGATGATATTCGAAGTCAGCTCTTTGAGCTTAATGATCTTTACTTCGGCTTTCTCGGGATCGGTCGTGTCCACACTTTCCAGTAGATATTTCAGTCCGGTGAGCATCTGGCCGATCCCATCATGAATATCTTTTGCAATACGATTTTGCTCATTTTCCTGATTTTCGATTATTTGTCGGGAAATGACCTTTTGCTGATGCATTTTTTCTTCGAAACTCTCCTTTGTGAGTTGCTCCACCTGGTGCATAAATTCCTTGCGCTTGGTAATATCCAGGCAAATCAAAATCAGTTCGGATTTATCCTCAGCCGAATTGAAAGGAATCATGGAAACGTCAAGCCATATATCTTCGCCAGTCTGTGAAGTGGTTTTGAATTCTCCTTCCCATCCCGCCTTTTTATTTTCGGCGATGATTCGATCTATTGTGAGTTGCTCATTTTCGAGAGGTGAAAGCAAATCGGAAATCTTGGCGTTGATGTTGAATTTTTGTGCTTTGTACAATCTGCTGAAGCGCTCACCTATATGAGTGATGTACCCTTCAGGAGTGATCCTTGCGAAAAGCAGAATCTGATCCATAGCTTTGCTTAAAGCCTGTAATTCCCGCACAGATTTTTCCTTGGATTGACTGAGAATATCCGCGTTTTTAGCCATTTGGATAGCTTTTTCCTTGGCATCCATCAGTTCATGAATACTGGCTTTCATAGCTTTAGCCGAAGGCCAAAAAATGATTAAAAACTCACCAACTAAGACCAGTAAGGTGAAAAGTGTGATGAGCAATTCCACTTGCTGAAGGTTTGACACTTTTTCCTTTGCTTCGTGGTCGTATTGATTCACGATCTCATCCATTTTCACCAAAAAGCTATTGGCATTGCTTTCTATACTATTCAACTGCTCTACGATGGCTGTAGAGTCCGGAGCATCAGCAGATTTGAGGAAAATGAAATTTTGCGTTGCCTCGGTGACTTTCTCAAAATAAGGGTTAATCTCCTCAAACATCATCGTGACCTTTGGAGTGTTTTCCACACTGAAATCCTGAGATTCATCTCCGAGTTGCAGGATTTGATGGGCATTTTCCCAGCGATCCATGGTTTGTTGGATTGAATCTGTGAGTGTAGAAATTTTTTCAGGAGATGTTGCTGTAGAAAGCAAGAGCACTTCCTTATTCAGTTTTTGGCTGAGCATCCGCTGCCGCCCAGCCACATTGACCAGCTGGCTGTCATTTTCCTGATCATTCAGGTATTTTCTGATGAGAATCTGGCTCGCGATCAGGGAGATGGCTATAGCTCCCAAGGCAATTAAATAAAGTCGTCGCAGACGATTAAAAGTGTCTTGATCCAGGGATCGCGGTGTACCAGTCATTTGATTAGGTAATGGCTTCTTTTACTAATTCTAAACTTGAGGGTGAAAGAGGTAATTGTAATGCTGCCCGGTGCCCTTTTTCAGACATTTTTGCCCAGGTTTTCTGAAGGATGTCGATGACTTTTTCGTTTTCATGCTTTGCAGCAAATTCTTCGAAATAATATTCCAGAAAGACTAGACAGATGACATCTTCCATAGTCTGGGTGTCAGGATCTGTTTTGAGTTGCTTCTTTCTGATGAGGAACTTTGCTCGTTCTATGGTCTCTTCATCGTAATCAGCTTCCTGAAGGATCTTTGCAGCCATATCTGCATGCATCTTTTTCAGCTCTTCTCTCCACTTGAGGTATCCTACCCTGTCCATTGGGTAATCTGACCTTGGAATCTTCCATCTTCCGATGTGCTGTGCCCTGACAGCTAGCTGCATAGCTTCTGATGATTCAGGATCAAACTGATCCAATTTTTCGGTCATACGAATTGAATACAACAGTTCTTTTGCAATCTCTTTTCCAGCTACTACTTCTTTGATTGGATCTTCCGCATTGACCTGGTCGATCAATGTGATTGCTTTCTGGAATTTGTTCATGTGTCAATTGGATTAATCTGCGAATCCAATATATACATTTCCCTCCTGAATCCTAACCGGATAAGTTGCAATACTATATTCTTCTCCGTTCAGATTACTGCCATCTTCCAGCGAAAAGGTCTTCTTGTGAAGCGGACAGGCCACTTTCGGGATTCCCTGCAAATCTCCCGTCATACCACGGCTTAGGACCATTTCCATTTTGTGTGGGCAAAGGTTCTGGCAGGCATACCAGGAGTTCGTTCTGGTAAAATAGTAAACTGCTATTTGCTTGGAGTTGTATTTCACACAGGCACCGGCATTAGCAGGGAAGTCATCTGTCTGACCAACTTTGATCCAATGAATAGCATGTTCCTCAGCTACGGATTGATAATTTTTTAATAATTCTTCCATGATCTTATTCGTATAGGATTACCAAGGTCTAGGCATTTTTTGATCTCTCATCGGGACAAATACCAAACTGTTGTCGGTCTCATCAGAGTTGACAAAAGGCTTAAATCGCTTCATCATCTTAGGATCTTCGATGGCTTCTTTCCATTCACAGGCATATCGCTGCACCAGTTCCTCCATTTCTGCTTCCAGTTCCTCGCCGATTCCGAGGCTATCTTCCACCACCACTTTTTTCAAATAGTCAATTCCACCTTCCAGTTTTTCCAGCCAGGGAGCAGTTCGCTGTAGGGGAGCGGCAGTTCTGATGTAATAGACCAGGAATCTATCTAAGTATTTGATGCAGGTTTCGTCATCCAGTTTCTCTGCCAAAAGGATTGCATGCTTCGGAGTTGCTCCTCCGTTTCCACAGACGAAGAGGTTCCATCCACCTTCCACTGCGATTACGCCAAAGTCCTTTCCTCTTGCCTCGGCGCATTCACGGATACATCCGGATACGCCACCTTTAAGCTTATGGGGTGAGCGAAGGCCTTTGTAGCGCTCTTCGATTCGGATCGCAAAGCTTACACTATCATGAAGGCCGTATCTGCACCAAGTCGAGCCTACACAGCTTTTAACAGTTCTAAGTGATTTGCCGTAGGCGTGCCCACTTTCAAATCCCGCATCAATCAACTCTTTCCAGATCATCGGAAGTTCATGAAGCTGAGCTCCAAAAAGATCAATACGCTGACCGCCCGTGATTTTGGTGTAGAGATCGTATTTCTTTGCGACTTGCCCCAAAACCATTAGTTTCTCAGGAGTAATCTCTCCACCCGGTACTCGAGGTACTACGGAGTAAGTGCCGTTTCTTTGAATATTGGCAAGAAATCTATCGTTCGAATCCTGAATAGGCGCCTGGCGATTGGCAGTTTCCATGTAGATGCTGGCGAAAATAGAAGCTAGTACAGGCTTGCAAGTCTCACAACCGTGACCTTTGCCATGGCGATCCAGCGCTTCGTCAAAATCCATTATGCTATGAAGCTTTACCAAATCGTACATTTCCTGACGGCTGTATTCAAAATGCTCGCAAATGGTTTCTTTCACTTCCTGACCCATGGACTTCAAGGTCTCTTTTACCAAGTCTGTTACCATTGGTTTACAGCCACCGCAAGAGCTGGAAGCTTTGGTGCTCTTCACCACATCTGCTAAAGAACAGCAGGAACCGCTAGTTATTGCTCCACAAATAGTGCCCTTTGAGACTGCTTCGCAAGAGCAAATTTGTGCTGTATCTGGCAGATCGAGTACTGAGCCTAACGCACTTTTGCTCTCACCACCTCTGGAACCCAAGATCAAATCTTCCGGATTCTCTGGAAGCTTCATCGCATTAATGTAGAGCTGAAACAGGGTATTGTAATCTGAAGAATCTCCAACCATGATTCCGCCAAGGAGTTTCGAACCGTCTTTTGCGATGTTGATTCTTTTGTAAACTCCTCGTTGCTTGTTTTCATAGACAATCGCGGTGACCTCTTCATTTTCGATAAAAGGATCACCAAAAGAAGCCACTTCTGTACCTACCAGTTTCAGCTGGGTGGACATATCTATGGAAGGGCTCATGAGTTTTTCTCCTCCGGTGATTTGCTCCACAGCTACTCCGGCCATCTCATAGCCCGGAGCTACTAATCCGTAGATGCCATTATTATATAGTGCCACTTCACCGATAGCATAGATCGCCGGATCTGAGGTTTCCATTTTATTATTTACATAGACTCCGCCTCGCTCGCCAGTTTTTAAGCCACATTTCACCGCCAATTCATCTCTAGGGCGAATCCCAGCTGAAATAATCAGCATGTCTGTTTGAAGTGAGGTTTCGTCCGTAAAATTGATCTTTTCGATACCTTCTTCACCAATGATTTCCTGGGAGTTTTTGCCCAAATGAATTTTCATCCCAAGGCTCTCAATCTTTCTCTGAAGCATATCACTGGCAGCTTTGTCCAGTTGACGTGGCATCAGGCGGGGAGCAAATTCGACTACGTCTGTCTGCATGCCTAGTTCTTTTGCTGCATTTGCAGCTTCGAGACCTAGCAAACCGCCGCCAAGGACGGAAGCCTTGAACTTACCATCATTCTTCAGTTTCTGAGCGTAATCCTTGATCGCATCAAGATCTTCGATTGTTCTGTAGATAAATACGCCTGGCTTGTCTACTCCTTTGATGTTTGGAACGAAGCAGGAAGAACCGGTCGCTAAAACTAGATAGTCATATTCGAAATAATCATGCTTATGGGTAAACACACGCTTAGTTTCAGTTTCGATATCAGTGATCATTTCGCCTATTCGAAGTGTGATACCGTTTTCAGCATACCATTCGCGAGTAGCCAAAAGCAGCTTATCCGCAGAGTCTAGAGAGAAGTATTCACTCAGATGGACACGATCGTATGCCGGTCTAGATTCCTCGCCGAATACCGTAATCTCAAACTGATCGCGAAGTGGGTGAGTAGCTAGTTTTTCGCAAAACTTATATCCTACCATTCCATTTCCTATGACAATAACTTTCTTCATGGCTACGTAATTTAGAGCTCAAATATAAGTATAAATACGTAATTCAAAAGAAAATATAAAATAAATACTTAACTGGAATAAGTAATTTCAATTAGCTATTAAAGTGAAAAAGTACCCCTAGTGAGGTTTTAAGGTTTTTGTGTTGGATCCAGGTTAATACGTATTTTCTCATAATAAGTGTATGGCGTACGTACCTGATTTGTTTTTTTAAGTAAAACGTAGAATTTGCCTACTACTTCTGGGCGTTTCTGTACGGAGTGAAGAGATATTTACACCAGAGTTTCTAGAAAAGAAGGATAATCCAATATTGCGATCTCTGCTAAACCTCTGCGCTCACTTCGGTTTAAAAAGATTGATTTTAATCAAAAAAAAAGCACCCCAGATGAGGTGCTTTCAATTTTATTTTCGGTAAGAATTAACCTACTCTTTCGATTTGAGAGAAGTAGAATGCTCCTTCGATAGCTGCGTTTTCGTCTGAGTCAGAACCGTGCACGGCATTTGCTTCGATCGACTTAGCGAAGATCTTACGGATAGTACCTTCTGCTGCATCAGCAGGATTAGTAGCACCGATCAATTTTCTGAAATCTTCCACTGCATTGTCTTTTTCCAAGATAGCAGCGATGATAGGTCCAGAAGACATATATGCGCATAGATCAGCGTAGAATGGTCTTTCTGAGTGAACTTCGTAGAATTTACCTGCGATAGCTGGAGTCAATTGGGTAGCTTTGATAGCTATGATTTTGAAGCCTGCTTCTTCGATCATTTTCAAAATAGCTCCTGAATTACCTTCAGCAAAAGCATCAGGTTTAATCATGGTGAATGTTCTGTTAGTTGCCATGTTATTGGTATTTCATTGGTGTAAATAGGTCGCAAAAATATACTTTTTCGAAGCATTCACTACTAAAACTTTTAAAATAATAGGCTAGTTTGTTCACTGTCAGCGCACTAGTAGAATTGGGAATTGTCAAAAAAATCCTGACCTTTGCGAACTACAAGAGCCAAAAAGCAGCTAAATGTATGAAATGGAAGCTTTAGCCTCGTTTAAGAGAGAGATATCTTCACCCAAAAAAATATTCATCACCACTCACGTCAAACCCGATGCAGATGCATTGGGTTCTTCATTGGGATTGGCTAACTACCTGCTCAAGAAAGGACATGAAGTGACTGTGGTGACTCCATCGGATTATCCTTCGTTTCTTAATTGGATGAAAGGCAACGATTCTGTGCTGGATTTTAGTAATCCTGTTCACACGGAACATGCCACCAGAAAGCTTAACGAAGCCGATATTATCTTCTGTTTGGATTTCTCAGTCTTAAAAAGGGTAAATGAATTGGGCGAAATGATCCGTAAGTCGAATGCATTCGTCGTCAATATAGACCATCATCAGGATCCGGAAGATTTTGCTGATTTCAAATATTGGAGCACGGAAGCTGCTGCCACCTGCGAACTGATCTATGAGTTGATCGTTCAGCTAGGCGATGAGTCACTTCTGGACAAAGATATTGCAGAATGCCTCTACGCAGGTATTATGACTGATACAGGCGGATTTAGACATCCCAATACCACCAAAAATGTGCACTTGGTAGTTGCTGAATTATTGGATTTGGGTGCTGACAGTTCACAGATCGCCAATTGGATCTATGATTCCAACTCTGTAAACAGGCTCAAATTTATTGGTTTTGCTATAAGTCGCCGTCTGGTGGTCCATGAGGATCTTCATATGGCGTACTTTGCGATTAGTAAAAAAGATCTTAAAAAATATCAAAGCCGTACCGGGGATACAGAGGGTTTGGTCAATTATGCATTATCTTTGGACGGGATAAAGCTGGCTGCCCTATTTTCGGAACGCGAAGATGGTATCAAAATTTCCTTTAGGTCATCCAGCGAAGTAGCTGTAAACAAGTTTGCGGCTGAATACTTCGATGGAGGTGGACACAAAAATGCCTCAGGAGGCAAATCTACCTTGAGTCTAAAAGAAACTGTAGAGCGATTCGAATCTTTGGTAGAGGAGCATCAGGAGGATTTATTCCGCGAAGTCACAGCCACAGCGGATTGAACGAGCTCCCAAGTTTACCCATTACCTTGAAAAATCACTTATCCTTTATGAAATCGAGCGCAACTCAAAAGTCAGACACTGGGATGATTATAAGGTATGCGAGATTCTCCCGAAATATATTTGGGAAAGGCTATATGACCATAGAAAAACAATTATAATCAGATGAAAAATTCAAAAAGCCTTTTGGCAATCCTTGCTCTTCTAGTAGGAGCTAGTACATTGACTTCATGTAAAAAAACTAAAGTCACTGATAAAGATGGTATTGAATATACCTACGTGAAAGAGGGTAATGAAAAAGCACCGAATGGTGAATTTTTGCTTTACAACCTTCAGATCACAACAGCTTCAGATTCTGTGATCTATTCTACCGCTGATCAGCCATTTCCAGGCTACCTGATGGCAAATGATTCTATGACTACCACAAACGGAATGGATGAAATATTTCTGGGCTTGCGAAAAGGGGACAGTATCGCTTTTGAATCTACAGCAAAGACTATTTTCGGGAATAACTTTCCTCCATTTCTAAAAGAGGAAGATGTAGTGAAAGTAAGATTGGGAGCATTTGAAATCATGAACGAAGAAGCAATTCAAGCTTACTTCGAAAAAGTGATGGCTGCTGAGGATGTGAAAAAAGCAGAAAGAGCTAAGGAAAGACTAGTCGAAGAAGACAGAATTATTCAGGAATACATCAAAGAGAAGGGGCTCGATGCAAAGAAAACTGAAAGTGGGCTATACTATGTGATCGAAGAGGAGGGAAGTGGTGATCCAGTAACTCCTGGTACTTCTATGTCTGTTGATTATGCTGGTTATCTGCTTGATGGAACGTTGTTTGATACTTCTATCGAATCAGTAGCAAAGGAGAATGACATGTATAATGAAAACCGCCCAGGTGGATACACTCCGCTTCCCGTATCAGTAGGAATGGGTCAAGTTATTCCTGGATGGGATGAAGGGTTGCTGTTGTTGAAAAAAGGATCCAAAGGTAAATTCCTTATTCCTTCTCCACTAGCCTATGGCGAAAATGGAGCTGGAGCTATGATTCCTGCAAATTCAGTACTAGTTTTTGATGTCAATGTAGCGGATGTACAGTAAGCTACGTATAGTAGGCATATCTAAAAACTAATACAAAAAACAACTACAATGAAAATTAGATTATTTGCCGTTTTAAGTGTGATAGCAGGTAGTTTTGCTTTAGCGTCCTGTATAGACGAGGGGGCAACAGACGAAGTTATTTTTAATGATGACTTAGCCGAGATCCAGACTTACCTAGATACTACTTCTATTGTCAATGTAAAAGAGTTTCATGATGAAAGTAGAGGTATCACTGTCATCTGGCAGGAACTATCGGCTAGCAAAGACACTGTGGTGCTTGGAGATACACTTAAAGTTAATTATACAGGTAGATTACTTTCAAATAAAGCTTTTGATACTTCATTAGAAGATATTGCAAAAGAAGAGGGGATATTTAGCTCCCAAAGGAAATACGTTCCCCTAGTGTTTAGAATAGGCATTGGACAGTTAATTCCTGGCTTTGAGGTAGCTGCTTCACAAATGGAAGTAGGGGATAAAGCGACTGTATTTATTCCTTCTTACTACGGATACGGCAAGCAAGGAAGTTCAGACGGACGTATTCCTGCCAACACTCCAATTATGTTTGAATTAGAATTATTGGACGTTATACCTGGACCAAAGCAATAACATGATTTTACAACGAGCAAGCATTTTCTTCCTTCTAGTTTTAGCCATTGCATTTGTAAGTTGCGATGCAAAGAATCCTTACGATACAGGACCTGCATATGATATGGAAGGTAATCTGAAAAAGGATAGCCTTTTGATTGTGGATTACCTGAAAACGGCACAAATCGATAGCTTATATAGAATCTACGATCCTAGTGGAGTAGTGATCATAGTACAGGAAGAAGGTACTGGCTCTCGGCCAAACAGCGGAAATATCATCTATACAAATTATGTAGGATCACTGATGAGTGATGGTTCTGTATTCGACACAAATATAGAGCAGGTGGCAAGAGAGAATAATTTGTATGATGAGGATAGAGATTACAAAATTTTAAACTTTCTTTTAGGAGGAGGTAATGTAATAACTGGTTGGGATTTGGCCTTTAGGAGACTAAGATCAGGATCAAAAGCAGTACTGATTATCCCGTCAACTTGGGCCTATCGGAATAATCCACCAAGTAGTAGTAGTATTCCTGATGATGCGATTTTGGTATTCGATGTGGAGTTCAGGGGAATGGATTAAAATAAAAAAAGAGGGCTTCGGCCCTCTTTTTTTATTTTCTTTTTTATTGATTCAGCTGATGCAAATCAATCATACTGCTAATTTTTCAGCTTTGCTTTCTATTTCTATTTTTTTTCCAAGCCAAAATAAAACCAAAAAACAAGCTATAAAACCTATTATCGGGATGGACAACATAGACAGTTGCCAAAAAAATGGGGTAGTATAAATCCCAAATTCCGTAAAGGTAGATTCAATCTCTATTTCCCATTCCTGAAAAATACCAAGCGAAGCCAAGTAAATCAGGTAAATGAATACAGCCACCATCACAATTGATAATATCATTCCAATACGGATAAATACTTTGGCAATCTGAAAGCTGGGGTCGAAAGAAATGGAATTGCTCATAATATAAAAGTTTTTATAAAAATGGATTTCAAATTACTGTTAACCAATTATTTAACGTTAAATCCATTTAAAATTATCTTATCTTTTATTTTTTTCATTCCAGAAGCCATTTTAGGGAATTAATAAATACCCGCTCCTGATCAGGACTTTCAAATGTTGAACTCAGTGTTTCATTTGTACCGCCGTCGTAATCCATATCATTATGTCCCATGTTAAAATAGATCATGCGGTAGTTTTTATTGGTCCAGATAACAGGATAATATCCTTCACGCCAAATTTCATGCGCTTTTGGTCCTGTACCTAGAGGGAAACTGCTAGGATCAATAGAAGCGAGAATCTGTATGTCGGGATTTGTTCGAAGGTCGTGTTCCCATCTATACCATTCATTTGGAGCAGCTTTGAGTGTAGCAGAAATGCCCTCGAAAATCTCGTGTAAGGGTTGCTCAACTTTCAGAGTGGCAGAAGTGGGTCTCCAGGTATTACTGGCATATTGGCCTGAGCCCAAGAATACCTCATGGTACCAATTCCAGTCCTGTGGGAAATCAGAAGGTGTCAGAGCAAATGCTGAAAAGTGAAAGCCCATCCAAGCTCCACCGTTTTTCATATAGCTTTCGAAAGCTTCCCGTTGATCTGTTATTTCGGGTCTAGTATCCAGAAAAACTACCAGCTGATATTTAGCTAGATTTTCTCCATTCATTTCTTTCCAATCTGAGGTGGAGTAAAACTCATAGCCAACTTCTTCGGCTTGATTCTCAAACCAAGGCAATGCTTCCTTGACAAAGGAAATATGAGCTAGGTCATTTTTCGCAGTATAGAATGCGATGATCTTGGGGCGTTGCTGAGCGCCTCCTAAAAAAGGTGTTGCAAGAGCAATCAGAAGAATTATAAATTGTTTCAAAGTAGTTGGGTTATCCTTCCTAATTTAGGAATAAAAAAAAAGGAACCCATTACTGAGTTCCTTTTCGATTTCACACATGAGAAATCTTACTTTCTCACTCTGATTTTTTCCTTGATACGTGCAGCTTTACCCTGACGTCCTCTTAGGTAGAATAGACGAGCTCTTCTTACTTTACCTTGTCTCAATAGATCGATTTGCTCGATAGCAGGAGAGATGATAGGGAAGATTCTCTCTACACCGATACCATTGGATATTTTTCTTACAGTGAAAGTCTCACCGTTAGAGTTAGGGTTTCTACGCTGGATCACAGTTCCTTGGAACTGCTGGATACGCTCCTTGCTACCTTCTTTGATACGTACGTGTACGTTGATGGTATCGCCAGCTTTGAATGAAGGGAATTTAGCTCTTACCTCGCTGTATTCCGCTTCTACTATTTTCATTAGATCGCTCATAGCTTTATATTTTTATGCTTTCGCTGTTTGCCAACGCGTGGCTTATTGATTATTTCTTATACGATTCTGCATCGCTTTTCCCGGTTTGGTTGTCCCTGAGCAAGTCAGGTCTTCTTTCTTGGGTTCGGCGAACCGATGCTTCAAATCTCCATTCGTTTATCTTGGCTTCATGTCCTGATAGCAAAACTTGCGGTACTTTCATCCCGTCATATTCAGCGGGGCGAGTGTACACCGGCGGTGCCAGCAGTCCATCCTGGAAAGAGTCTGTTAATGCTGAGGTCTCATCATTCAATACTCCTGGGATCAAGCGAATCAATGCATCAGCTACCACAGCTGCTGCCAATTCTCCTCCAGAAAGTACATAATCACCAATACTGATTTCCTTGGTGATGAATCGCTCTCTTACTCGCTCGTCAACACCCTTATAATGACCACAAAGGATCAAAAGGTTTTGGCTGAGCGAAAGTGCATTTGCCATGGGTTGGTCGAACTTAGCTCCATCCGGTGTCATATAGATGATTTCATCATATGTACGCTCCTTTTGAAGTGCTTCTATACATCGAGCGATAGGCTCAATAGACATCACCATCCCGGCTCCCCCTCCAAAAGCGTAGTCATCGACCTGCTTTTGCTTGCTAGTTGAATAGTCCCGTAAGTTGATCACGCGAATACTGGCAAGTCCTTTGTCTTCCGCTCTTTTCAGAATGGAGTGTGCAAATGGCCCTTCCAATAATCCCGGTACTACAGTGACAATATCAATGTGCATGGGTTAGTCTTCCAGATATATTTCAAGTAAACCTTCGGGTAATCGGCAGTAAACTTTTTTAGCTGCTTTGTCCACTTTCTGGATAATTCCGTCCTGAATAGGTATCAGTACTTCTTTTTCCTTATGTGTTACTCCGAGGAGATTCTGTGTCTCCAGATCATAAACGATCTGAATAGGTCCGATCAGGCCTTCCGTCTCGTCAAAGACTTCGAATCCGATCAACTCATGGAAGAAATACTGATCATCTTTTAGTTCAGGTAGTGCTGTCAACGGAAGATAAACTCCCAATCCAACCAAATCTTCTACCTGAGACAGCGAGTTCAAATCCTCAAATTTCGCCAATGCTTTATTTCCAGGTTGGAGTACAAAGTGCTCCAGGAAAAACGGCACTAGCCGGGATTTTTGCTCTATGAATAAGTGCTCAAGTGTCTCATAATCCTCAGGATAATCGACATCCAGCACTATCATTACTTCTCCACGAAGTCCATGAACTTTAGACACGTAGCCTAACTGAAAGCTTTGGTCCTTATTCATGGGGATTTATATTAGGCTTTTGCTTCGTCTTCGCCAGATTCCGGAGCTTTCTCTTCTGCAGCAGGAGCTTCTTCAGCAGCTACTTCATCTTCAACGACTGGCACAGGATTATTAGCGGCTTCAGCAGCAGCTAGAAGAGCTTTCTGCTCATCTTCTCTTGCTTTGATCGCATCAAGTCTTGCTTGGTTCTTCGCAGTCTCAGCATCAAATGCCTTCTTTTTAGCATCAGCCTTAGCAGCGGTGATACCTTCTGCTTTACCGGCAATTTTCGTGTCTTTCTCGTTTAGCCATGCTTCGAACTTAGCATCTGCTTGTTCTTGTGTGATAGCACCTTTCAATACACCAATCTGAAGGTGTTTTTTCAGCATCACACCTCTGTAAGAAAGCATTGCTTTCACAGTATCTGTTGGCTGAGCTCCGTTCAACAACCATTTAAGAGCGCGCTCATTGTTGATGTTGATAGAAGCAGGATTCGTGTTTGGATTGTAAGATCCAATTTTCTCGATGAAGCGTCCATCACGTGGAGCTCTTGCATCAGCTACAACCACGTCGTAGATAGCCATTTTTCTTCTACCTCTTCGTGCTAATCTGATTTTTACTGACATAAATTATAATGTATTTAGTGAGTGGATGGAACCCGTCCATCCTAATTTTGGAGTGCAAAGATAATGTAAATCCTTGTAAAGCCATAAGTTGACTAAAGAATATTTGCCTGAAAGCAGGGTTTTCTTATATCTTGCAGGACAATTTTCTATGGCCCCGTAGTTCAACGGATAGAACAAGCGTTTCCTAAACGCTAGATCTAGGTTCGATTCCTAGCGGGGCTACTACGTAGGATAAGCCTGAAAAATTCTAATCCTTACTTCATTGCCTCCTTAATCTCTTCTAGAAACTCAGAAACTTTAACTTTAGGGTCGCCTTCACCCAGTGTCTCAAGGGGTATGTATCCACGATAGCCGGATTTTTTAATTAAGCCCATTACTTTTTTAACATCAGTTTTTTGCTCAACGCCATTCACATACAGATTCTCCTTCAATTGCCAACTGACCGCGTAGGGAATTGTCTTTTCTATTTCTTTAAGCATCATTACGAAAACTGCCAATATCCAGAATCAACCCAAACCAATCTGAGTTTACTCGATTGATGATTTCAATTGTCTCATCGGCTGTTTTTAAAAAATCATGATGGTTTTGTATGCCTACAACAACTCCATGAGACTTCCCAAATTCAACACATTCTTTAAGATCGGCGACCATATAATCCACCACTTTCTCACGAGGAATATCAATGACATCAGCAGTTCCAGAGAAAATCCGGATAACTGGAGCTCCAAGTTTTTCAGCAGCTATAATCCAATTTTTTACTAACTCCACACTTGCTTTTCGCACGGCAGAATCGGGATCTGAAAAATCATTTCGAACACCGGTTCCGCTAATTTCAAGTCCCAATAAAAATGCTTTTTGCTTAATGTGGTACAAATACTTATCGGAAGGAACCTCAGGGTATCCTGGAAAATAATAAGCTGTAATGTCTACCCCATCAAACTGATTGGCTGCACAATACTCCAATAGATCGTCGAGATTCATTTCTCCTTTCATCAACGAAGCATTAAAGGAATAAGCATTCAGGCTAGTCTTTAATTTCGATGTATGGTTGTGTTGCAACTTTGCTTGAAAGGGAAAATTTATGATCGCTAGAAGGAAAATTATACCGAATAGTTCTTTACTTCTTAGATTCATAATCTTCCGATTTATTAATTAAAACTCAAAAAGATTAGATAAATATCCCTTCGCTTTAGTTTTCACTAAAAAAATATCTCCACTTAAAGGATATTTCTTCAATTGCTCTGAGCTCATATTCTCCTGGGCAGTGGTTATCAAAAGCGTATCTAGATTTTCTCCGACAAAACAACAGCAAGTAACGTTCGGTACTGGGAGGTCTATTTTTTCCAGCAAGTCTCCGGATGCAGGATTCCATCTGTAAACTCCAGCGCCCCCGTAGTGTGCTATCCATAGCATTCCTTCGCGATCTATGCACATGCCATCGGGAAATCCTGATTCTTCTGGGATCTCGATAGCAATACGATCAAATTTGATCTTCCCAGTTTTTAAGTCAAACTTATATTTTTTGATCTGTCTAGTAGGAGTGTCAATAAAGTGAAAAGCTTGGTTGTCTTCAGTCCAAGCCATTCCATTGGAAATGGACAAATTGGATAATTTCTTTTGTGGTTCTAAATCCTGATCGATGCAATAAAGCGAGCCTGCTCCCTCCGTGAATTCGGTACTCATAGTTCCGATCCAAATTCTTCCTTTCGCATCCACTTTTCCATCATTAAAGCGGTGCAATGGATTCTCTGATTCTACTTCGCAAAGCCAGCTTAATTCTTCTGTTTCTAAATCAAATTTTGCAAGTTTTCGGTCCAGACCTAAAATTAGATTTCCATCTTCTGATTCAAAAATTACTGCCAAACGATGAGGGAAACTTCGGGTTTTTGTTTCCTCAGTCTTGAGGTTGTGTTCAAATAATTTTCCGTTTTCAATGTCCACAAAGAAGAAACTTTGCCGTCTTGCATGCCAATATGGACTTTCACCCAGTGTGCATTGTGAAGAGATGGAAGTGTAGTTGTAGGTTTTCAAGCTAGTTTGGTTTAATTGTTTAATAATTCTTTGAGTTCTCATTTCACGGATCAACTGCCTGTCCCAGTCTATCGGAAACTGGGAAATCTACTCAAAGGTTACTTATTATCCGGTTTTAAGTTTCTTATATGTTCCAATTAGGGATGCCAGTACTGAGCGATTTTCTTTTTCAAAAATGCGACGGAGCGCTCCAATTGACCCATTCCATCCACTCCATCTTCTATACTTATCCAATTGTCAAATCCCACCCGCTTTAGTTCTGTAAAAATAGCATCGTAGTCATTCATGCCTTTTCCAACTTCCCCGTGACTCAACCGCTTTGCATA
Organism: uncultured Algoriphagus sp.; assembly: GCF_963974835.1. Classification (GTDB taxonomy): domain Bacteria; phylum Bacteroidota; class Bacteroidia; order Cytophagales; family Cyclobacteriaceae; genus Algoriphagus. Next base: position 1,129,571 of record NZ_CAXBET010000001.1, read on the forward strand.
ACCTTGAGCACCGCCCTCTTCTTTTCTCAAATCCTCGATCGTTCCATATTTCAAAAAGCGATCGCTGGCGTGCATGGTCATTATTCGGTCGGAAATATCATACAGTAAATCCAGAGGATCTTCGCCTGCCAAAAAAGCATTGCTGGGGTCGTAATTCACGCCAAAATTCGGATGATGAATACTGGATACAAGCTTGGAAAAAACAGCTCTCCGCTGTGCAAATTCAGGATATTCCCAAAAGTCGTCCTTGTAATGGTTCTCTATAATTAGCGTGATTCCTAAGGATTTAGCATAAGGAAGACAGGCTTCGATACAATCCTTTGCCAATTTTATCCCTTCTTCCTCCGAAAGCTCAGGTCGGTATTGTCCAGAGAGTACTCTGCAATATTTCCCACCTAATTCGTCTGTCATTTCAATCCAACGCTTCTGCTTCTGGATTTCTTTTTCTCTAAAAGCTTTGTCTCTATGGGTAAAGTCTGGTGAGCAACACATCATAGGAATCACCATTCCATGATCTTCAACCATTCTCCTGAAAATTGGCCACTTGTTTCGGTTTTCCATTTCCAGAAATCCCGCGTACCATTCCAAACCATCTATTTCCAGAGGAGCAGCAAGTTTGATCCAGTCTGCAATTTTCATACTCCCGTCTTTGCAAAGTGCTTGCATGAAAGCTTTAGGGAAGGCTGCAATTTTGGGCATGTTTTTTTAATATTTGGTTCACTTGTGTGGAATCGTAGTGGAGTCTTTTGGGATATTTCTCCCAATCATAGGAAATTGCTCCAGATCAACCACCTGACCGCTAATCGGTCCGCTTTCATCCGAAAGCCAATAAATAGTTGCCGCAGCTATTTCTTCTGGCCAAATGATTCTGCCTGCCGGAGCATACATTTTAGATAATTCCTTGTACCAAGTATCTGAAAGTCCATGTTCCTTTTTTCGCTCAATTTCTTTCTCAGTGAGTACCCAGCCAGGATTTATCTGATTTACCCGAACGCCGTTTTCACGAAAAAGAGAATCACCCAAATTTCTGGTCATGGTCATTATTGCTCCTTTGGAAATACTATAAGCCAATAAATTATGCTCACCACTCCACGCATTAATCGACCCTATGTTCAAAACAACTCCTCGACTTTCTATCAAATGTGGAAGCGCAGATTTGATTAGGAAAAGAGGGGCATAGGTATTTACCTCCATTAGTTTGGTTAAAAATGCTTTATCAGTAGTGTGAATATCTGATGCTGCTACTATTGCTGCATTATTTACAATACTGTCAAGTCTTCCCCAAGTAGAGATAGCTAGGTCAACTAGCCTTTGTCCAGCTCCTTCATTGGAGAGATCCTCTATGTGTAATTTTGCATTTTCAGCTCCCAACTCAGAAACAATCTGACTTCCTAATTCTTCTTCCAAGCCATGAATAATAACTTTTGCACCTTCAGCTACAACCTTCTTAGCAATGGCTTTTCCAATGCCCATCGTGCTTCCTGTCACGATAATAATTTTATCTTTTAACCGCATATCAAACTGGTTTTAAAACACTTTTTACAACTTCTCCGCTATGCATTTTTTCAAAGGCATCATGCCACTCAGTGATAGGCCAGATGCCTCCAATAATAGGTTTTACATCTAGAGTTCCTTTTGAAAGTAAGCCAATCACTTTTTCCCAAATTGGCCAATTGTGGCTGAAACTACCTTGAAGACGGACGTTTTTCTGCACCAAAGGATCAAGGGAGAAATTGCAGGGAGTTGGCCCCCAACCCACCTTCGTGATTTGTCCGTTTTGACGGACAAGGTCTAGCGCTATTTTCAAAGTCTCACTCACGCCCGCTGCATCTACTACAAGGTCCGCACCCAATCCGTCTATTTCTTTAGCCCATGCTGTAGCATCGCCGACTATAGGATTCACTCCGTAACTCTTTGCTATTTCCAATCTTCCTCGGTCTTTTTCCAGTCCAATAATAGCAACTTCAGCACCGCAGATTTTCGCAACTGCTGCACAAAGGATTCCGATTGTTCCCGGTCCTATGACTATCACACGATCTCCCGGTTTGATGTGGGAATTAACAGCCACGGCATTGTAAGCAACCGAGCAAGGTTCGGTCAGGCAGGCTTCATCAAATGATAATTCCTCGGGCACCCGGTGCAAACATCTAGCAGGAACTCTTACGAATCTTGTCATCGCACCATTTACTCCGTAGCCAAATCCTTTTCTGGTTGGATCGAGGTTGTACAAACCGGATTTGCTCATAGGATTTTGCGGGTCGATTACAGCTGCGGTTTCACTCACCACTCGATCACCCACCTTCCAGCCAGTTACTCGATCTCCGACTACCGCTATTTTTCCTCCAAACTCGTGCCCCAAGACAACAGGATAATTCACTGGCCAAGAATGATCAGAGGTCCACTGATGTAGGTCGCTTCCACAGACGCCTACATTTTCTACTTCTAAAAGTATGTCGTCTTCACCAATCTCCGGGATAGGAATTTCTCTGATTTTCACAGAATATTTTTTCTCAGCATAGTTGACTACTGCTGCATTTTTTGTGCTGGACATGGGTTAGTTTCTTTTGGGTAAAATGGTGGTTTGATTATGAATAGCTTCGCAAATAATCCTGAGGGAGCCTTCCAAATCTCCACTTGCCGTTTTGAATGAATCAGCATCTATGGTTAATGGTGCCCCCAAAACAACTAAAGGCGCTCCGTATTGCGGACATTGAATGGCTTGCTCCAAGGATAAGCCTCCTACAGCTTGAACTGGAATATTCACGGCTGCTATTACTTCCCGGAGTTGATCCAGCGGACTAGGCATTCGTTTCCCTGAAGCTGCAATTCCCCTTCGCTCGTCATAGCCGATGTGATGGATGATGTAGTCGCAGCCTAAGTCTTCTAAAAATTTTGCCCCATCGACCATACTTTCGCAAACCATATTGTCTCCCATTACCTCAACTCCAAAATCTTTACCGGCCTGTACTACACATTTAATTGTCTCGGCATGGGCTCTGGCCATCACAACTACGTGAGTAGCTCCTGCTTTTGCCATCATTTCAGCTTCCAGATAGCCCCCGTCCATGGTTTTCAGATCTGCTACGATAGGGATTCCGGGGAAAGCTTCGCGTAGCTTTCTGACTCCATGAAGACCTTCGGCTAAAATCAAGGGAGTTCCGGCTTCAAGCCAGTCTACTCCCGCACGCATAGCCAGCGCTGCCGTTTCCAGCGCTTCATCTATGTCGGTCAGATCTAAGGAAATTTGTACTATGGGTTTCATTTTGGGTTATGGTAAAAGTATTGCAATGAAAAAAGAGTCCCGAAAGTAATTGTGATGAACTCTGAATTTTTAAGATAAGGAAAATTGGAAAAGATACTTTCCTGTTTTGGGATAGATGAAAACTTTTATTCTGAAAAATATAAAAAGTGTTAATTCCCGTCATTAATCCCAATTCTTAGGCGTAAGAGATTACCTGATTTGAGACATCATATTTTATATATCCATATTTTACCCGAGAACTTCTACGAGAAAATCTTTAAAGACATTTATTAAATCGATATAAAAAAAGCCCTAAACTATATAGAAAGGGCTTGAAGAATGATACCATAAATTTTTATGACCAGGCTTTCCTGAGGAATTTCAGCCAGTTGCCATGCATGACTTTCGTGATGTCTTGTTCTGTAAATCCTCTTTTTCTAAGTAATTCTGGTATGTTATTCAGATCTGAGATCGTTTTCAGGTCAGCAGGGCATTGCTCCGTTCCAAAAGCTCCATCCAAATCAGAGCCTATTCCTATATGGTTGGCATTGCCAGCTATCTGGCAGATATGCTCCATGTGATCAAGCACCGTTTCCAAAGTTACATTTCTCTCTTGGGGAGTAGATTTACCTCTTATCCAGTCCGGACTTAGCATCCAGGCATCCATGGCTCCGCCAATTACAGCACCACGATCAATCAGCGCTTTGATCATTTCATCCGAAAATTGTCTATTGTGATTGACTAGAGCACGGCAGTTATTATGACTTGCCCAAACTGGACCGTTGTAAATTTCCAAAGCTTCCCAAAAAGCCAAATCGCACAAGTGGGTTGCATCCAGGATAATTCCCAGTTCATCCATTTTTCGGATTAATGCTTTTCCTTGATCGTTTAATGGAGCGGAAGCATCAGTGCCATGAGCATATCTTCCCGGACCGTAATGGGCCGGACCAAGTGCCCGAAGGCCATTTTCATAGGCTTTTTCCAAATATTCAATAGTCACAATCGAGTCTGCGCCTTCCAAGGAAAGAATGAATCCTACAGGCTTACTTGAATTGTCCTCATCATTTTTCCAAAGGGCTAAATGAGCATCCAATTCACTGAGATTTCTTATTTGAACCATCTCTCCCTTATATACCATCGCCTGATACCAAGCTAGCTGACCTTGGGATTGAGCCCAAGCTTGCTCTGGCGAATGCCAGCCAGGAAGTGAATTTCCGGGAGCAACGTAGCGTGCAATTTGCGTAGCGACTACCAAACCTATATTTCCTTCACGGAGTGCAGGCAGGGAAACCACCGCATTTCCACGGTCAGGCTTGTCTGTAAGTCCTTTTTCTCTGGAATTAATTTCTGAAACAGGCAAGGTGAGATCACGATTCCATTCCAGCGCGTTCATACTCAGGTCAAGGTGCGCGTCTATTGTAAACATGGATTAAAAGCTTTGAAGTACAAAAACAGTAGGGATTTTATGGAGATCAAGCGGAAGTTGCTTCCACTCTTGAGCGGACTTGGTTAGGATCATTTCGTCCGATCCAGTTATATTTTTTGCGATGCAAAGTTTGGACTGTGGTGCCAATGTTTTCAGCAAGTCTTCCAACAATTGATTATTGCGAAAAGGGGTTTCCATGAAAATCTGTGCTCTTTTTTCGCGGAGAGATTCCGCTTCCAGTTTCTTTATCGCTGCCGCTTTTTCTTTTTTATCAATGGGCAAATAGCCATGAAAAGCAAAAGACTGACCCGAAAATCCTGAGCCCATCAATGCCAAAAACATGGAACTTGGACCCGAAAGTGGTACGACTTGAATACCCTTTTTATGCGCATGTTCTACAGCTAAAGCTCCCGGATCGGCAATTCCAGGACATCCCGCTTCTGAAATAATCCCTATATCCGCTCCATTAATGAGTGGCTGCATAAGTCGGTTTATGAATTCAGGAGAAGTGCCTTTATCCAAAATCTCCATGTGGACGTGGTCAAGGTTTACTCCTAGTTTTAGACTGGAGATATAGCGTCTTGCAGTTCGCATATTCTCCACTAAGTATACTTTGGTGTTTGCGATCACTTCCCTCACTTGAGGAGTGATTACAGCATCCTGCGTATTGTCCGCGAGCACATTGGGTATGAGGAAGAGTTTTCCTTTGGGCATTTTATATTCGTTGTTTAAAAAAGAATGGAAAGTTAGGTAAAGTAGGGCTTTTGAGGTTGGAAAATTTTCACGCAAAAGCTCTTAACAGGCAATTTTACCTACTTCAAAAACCTTCTGATTTCGTCCACAACAGCATCTGGTTGCTCAGCATGCAGCCAGTGTCCCGCATCTGCGATGAATTCCACCGTATTATTGGGAAAAAATCTATCAATGTCATCCAAGTCGGATTGCTGGATATAGCTGGAATTGGAACCTGCCAAAAAGAGTGTTGGGCCGGAGTAACTCTTTCCATCTGGCAAAGCCTGCCCTACCTCGTTGATTTTTTCCGTTATGACGGCAAGATTGATTTTCCACTGAAATCCATCAGAACCACGTCCTAGGCTTTTTAGCAAAAACTGCCGCTCGCCGAGATTTGGTACATATTCAGCCAGTTGATCATCGGCCTCTTTTCTAGAGCCTATAGCTTCTAGATCAAGAGAGTTTAGTCCCTCCAAAATACGCTGATGATGTACTGCATAATACCTTGGAGCGATATCCGCGACAATTAATTTCTCCACTTTATCCGAATATTTCAAAGCAAAATTCATTGCTGTTTTTCCACCCATAGAGTGACCCATCAGAAAGGCTTTTTCCAAACCCTCATTATCCATGATTTCTTTTAAATCCTCCACCATTACTTGGTAGTTCCATTCATCCGACTGAGGAGAATCTCCATGATTTCGCTGATCGATGAGGTAAAGAGTGAATATGTCTTTGAGTTCTTTGGATATGCTAAACCAATTATCTGCCGAGCCAAAAAGTCCGTGAAGTATGATCAATGGCTTTCCTGTGCCTAGTTTTTTGAAATTTAATTCCATGTTTTATTAAGTCAACAGACCACTGACAGCGGTCAACTGCTGTAAGTGATCAGATTTGTTTCATGTTAATTAGAATGTAAAATGTTTTATTGACTCGGCAGTGGACTGAGGCCAGTCGACTGTCGACTCCTTTTACAATTCCAACTTCCTCCTATACATCTGAATTGTATTTTCCAGGCCATAATAAAGCGCGTCACAAACTAGCGCATGGCCGATGGAAACCTCATCGAGATAAGGAATGCTTTGTTTCAAAAAAGCTAAGTTTTCCAAATCCAGATCATGCCCGGCGTTAATTCCAAGTCCAAGTGCTTTTGCTATTTCTGCCACTTCCACGTAAGGTTTTACGGCTGCTTCCCGATCCTTATGATAGCCGGAGGCATAGGGCTCGGTGTATAGTTCTACACGATCCGTGCCTGTGAGTTTTGCAGGTTCAAAATATTTGATTTCAGGGTTGATGAATATAGAGACGCGCACTCCGGATTCATGAAGTTCTGCTACGATGTCTTTTAACATTCCCTGATTTGAAATAGTATCCCAACCATTATTGGAGGTAATCGCCGTTGGAGGGTCAGGTACAAGCGTTGCTTGAGAAGGTTTTACCAAGCGCACCATCTCCATAAAGCGCTTGTCAGGATAGCCTTCGATGTTGAATTCTGTCGTTACTACTTTCGCCAGATCGAGTACATCCTGATAGCGAATGTGACGCTCATCCGGTCGTGGATGGACGGTAATCCCTTGGGAGCCAAAGCGCTCTGCATCCAGGGCCACTTTCACTACATTGGGATTATCCGCTCCGCGGGCGTTGCGAAGCGTGGCGATCTTGTTAATATTTACACTTAGCTTGGTCATATCCGAGTCGAAAAAGGTATTTTTGTCATTATTATTAGAAGTGTAACGCAAACTTAGGACTAATGAGTTTAAAGCAGAAAATAGAAAGTGAAATTAAATCAGCAATGATCGCAAAAGACAAAACCCGTCTGGGGGCGCTGAGATCTATCAAGTCGCTGATACTTTTGGAAGAAACGAAAAGCGGAGCAAAAGCTGAAATTGCCGAAGAGGACGAGTTGAAGTTGTTGACAAAGGCAGCAAAGCAGCGTAAAGATTCTGCAGATATTTATCAGCAGCAAAATCGAACTGATTTGTATGAGGTGGAAATGGCTGAGCTGGAGGTCCTTCAGGAGTTTCTGCCAAAGGCACTAACGGATGAGGAGATAACGGCTGCGATCAAGGAAATAATTGTGCAAACCGGTGCTACAAGTCCGAAGGATATGGGTAAAGTAATGGGAGTGGCAAGTAAGCAGCTGGCAGGTAAGGCAGATGGAAAAGTGATTTCGGAGAAGGTTAAAACCATACTGAACAGCTAAGGTGAACTTACTGGACATCCTCATCGTGATCATACTTGGTCTAGGTTCCTACGAAGGATTCCGCTCAGGTTTTCTTCTAGGTGTCCTAGGACTTTTTGGTTTTGTGATTGCAATTATTTTGGGCATTTATTTTATGTCCCCGATGAATGAATGGCTGGCTGAAAATGTCACCGAATTCAATATTGGATTTCCTATTCTAGGCTTTATTGTCGTTTTCGTCCTCACTTTACTTTTTATCAGAGTTGCGGGTTGGATTCTAAAGCAGGTGATGAATATGGTTCTACTGGGGCCGTTAGACGCCATAGTAGGAGCTGTTTTTGGAGTTGTAAAAGCAGCTTTTTTTATCAGTCTGTTCTTCTGGCAAGCCAGCCTTTTCAAATTGGAGTTGCCTGAAAAGTGGACGAAGGATTCTGAAATGCTGTATTTCATAGAGCCGATAGCTCCAGGGATAGTCGCTGCTGTGAAACCATTTTTCCCGAGTATAGAGGAGAGTTTGGAGAAGCTGGAAGAGGTTGTGGAGAAAGTCAAAGATGCTGCTACTGATTGATAATTATGATTCTTTCAGTCACATGTTGGCTGATTTGCTGAGACAGACAGGGGAAGAGTTACTCGTGCTTCGCAACGATGTTTCTGTTGAGGAAATAAAAAAGCTCAAATTTGATGGCTTGGTATTATCTCCTGGCCCGGGAGTGCCATCCAAAGCGGGTAATCTGAATATCATCTTAGCTGAGTTCTATGATAAAATTCCAATTCTTGGAGTATGCTTGGGGCATCAGGCGATTGGTGAATTTTTTGGAGCAACCCTGAAAAAAAACTCAGTTCCCACACATGGAAAAGTTCACCAAATAAGAAAGGTCAATTATAATTTATTTACAGATAAGTTACCTGATCGTTTTAATGTAACTCGATATCATTCGTTACAATTACAGGATTTACCTCAGGAACTAGAAGTGCTTCTGGAAACTGAATCTGGGGAAATAATGGGGATGGCACATAAAAGCCTGCCAATTCTCGGAATTCAATATCACCCGGAAGCGCATCTGACGGAATATGGTTTGGAGCTCTTGAAAAGCTGGGTTGAGCTACGAAAAGTTGAAAGTTAAAAAAATACATCTAGCTAAACCCTTCAAGGGTTAATCTTTAGAAAATTGAACAGTCGTATTTGATTTAAGTTCTTGCAATGGCGAACCCTTGAAGGGTTATGGATATCCTTTGAGAAGCTTTGAAAAATCAATTATTCAACTCCTATGAAATTCTTACCTTTGTGATTGATTATGAAATCGAGCAATATTCTTATAGTGACAAAGAGAAATGCTTAAATGCCCTGCGAGATTCCATCTGACAATTGAATAACAATTATAAACAGATGAAAAAGAAGCCATTCACAGTTGTCTATGAGGACAACCACCTTTTGATAGTAAATAAAGCTGCCGGCATTTTGGTGCAGGGAGATAAGACTGGGGATAAGACCTTAATAGATTACCTCAAGGAATATATTGCAAAGAAATATGACAAACCTGGAGCTGTATTCCTTCACCCAATTCATAGACTGGATCGACCTGTAAGTGGATTGGTTGCTTTTGCGAGAACCTCAAAGGGTCTGGAGAGAATGATGGAGATTTTCCGCAAGAGAGAAATACATAAAGTTTACTGGGCTTTGGTAAAGAGGAAGCCAAAGGAAGAAAGCGGGAAATTGACACATTACTTAGTAAAAGACGAGCAGAAAAATGTCGTAACAGCTCATGACCGCGAGGTTCCAGGTTCCCAAAAAGCTGAGTTGAACTATAAGACTTTGGGCTATATGAATGATCACTGGCTGATCGAGGTTCGCCCTGTTTCAGGCCGTCCACATCAGATCCGGGTGCAGCTGGCTTCTATGGGTTGTCCGATACGTGGAGACATTAAGTATGGCTTCGCAAAGCCAAATCCAGATGCCAGTATCAACTTGCACGCATTCAACTTGGTGTTTGTACATCCAATCAAAAAGGAGAAACTCTACCTTCGAGCTGCTGTGCCTGAGGAGGAATTCTGGGAGCAATTCCTTGAATTCGAAACCATCAAAACGAAAGACCAACATTTGAATAATTCCTTTAGCGGATAAATACTTAACCTTCGGGATTTCATTAATCTCGAAGGTTTTTTACTTTTAGTGATGATACCAAGCAAAAATTAAGAGTCATTCAATGAGAAGAATATCCTATATGCGAGATTCCTTAGCGATTAATCAGGACAAGTAGCCACTTTGAAATTTAATTTAAACACATGAAACAATTATTGATTGTATTGGCTCTTGCTACTTTTTTTGCTGCCTGCTCCAGCAAGCAACAACCGAAAACCATCTATATCGTCCGACATGCAGAAAAGCTTTTGAACGGAGATGATCCTGAGCTATCAGTGGCAGGAAATGCCCGGTCCGTAAAGCTTTCCCAGATTTTGGCAGATAAGGATATCAAACATATCTACAGCACGGATTACAAGAGGACACGGATGACTGCGACTCCCACAGCCAATGCTGCCGGGATTACAATAAAAACTTATGAGCCTAAAAATCACGATGAGCTGGTAGAGCAGCTTAGAAGCGTGGAGGGAAATGCCTTGATAGTGGGTCACAGTAATACGGTGGGTCAAATCGCTAATTATTTTGTAGGTGATGGGACTAAGTTCGCTGATCTGAAAGACTCGGAATATAATTATATCTACATAGTGACTTTGGCCAAGGATGGGACTTCTTCAGTGGAGCGAAAAACTTATAGAGACTATTGATCCTCTGATGAAATAGAGATTCTATAGATGGATTAGGGTATTCTTTTCCGATTTTTCCCTACCTTAAAATCACTATTTTTAATCCGTATGAATCGCCCAGAAAACCTAAAACAATTACAGGATAGTACTAAAATTTGGGATATCGCCGTCATAGGTGGTGGCTCATCAGGACTTGGAGTGGCTTTAGATGCTATTTCCAGAGGACTTTCAGTCATCCTTTTTGACAAAGCTGACTTTGCTAAAGGGACATCTAGCCGCAGTACAAAGCTCGTTCATGGAGGAGTGAGGTACCTCGCTCAGGGTGATGTAGCACTGGTGTTTGAAGCACTAAAAGAGCGGGGGAAGCTTTTGAAAAATGCACCTCACTTGGCTCATGATCAGCCATTTATTATCCCCATTTTCACAGCTAAAGACAGACTAATGTATAGTATTGGTCTGAAAGTATACGACTGGATGTCTGGCCGATTGAGTCTGGGTAAATCAGAATTTATCTCCAAAGAAGAAACGTTGAAGCGACTTCCGGGACTCAAACCTGATGGTCTTTATGGCGGTGTAGTCTACCATGATGGTCAGTTTGATGATGCAAGACTTGCTTTGAACCTTGCCCAGTCTGCAGATGAGGCTGGTACCTGTGTGTTAAACTATGTCAACGTGAATAGTCTGAAGAAAAACGAGGCTGGTAAAATCACAGGACTATATGTCTCAGATAAATTGTCCAGGAAAAAATATGAAGTGAATGCCAAAATGGTTGTGAATGCCACTGGAGTATTTGCTGATAAAATTCTGCAAATGGATAATCCGGAGGCTTCAAAAATGATACAGCCAAGTCAGGGCATTCATTTGGTATTGGATTTGGATTTTTTGGGAGGGAAGGATGCGCTGATGATTCCCAAAACCCGGGATGGAAGAGTGCTTTTTGCGGTGCCTTGGCATGGAAAACTGGTAGTTGGAACTACAGATACTCTACGGGAAAAGCCAAAGTTGGAACCTGAAGCTTTACAGAAAGAAATAGATTTTGTGTTGGAAACTGCAGCTGGTTATCTAGCAAAAGTTCCCACCAGAGCAGATGTGAAGTCAGTTTTTGCAGGCCTCAGACCACTCGCAAGACCAAAGGAAGGTGGTACTAAGACTAAAGAAATTTCCCGTTCCCATAAGGTGATTTTGTCAGAATCTGGTCTTGTCACATTGACTGGAGGTAAGTGGACAACTTTCCGGAAGATGGGAGAGGATACGGTGGAGTATTTCACCAAAGTTACCGGAGAGAAGCTAAGAGCAAGTAAATCCCTGGACATGAAAATCCACGGGGCTACCAATCGGGTGCCTGAGGGCCATTGGGGGATTTATGGTTTTGATGCAAAACCTATTCAGGATTTGATAAAGGAAAATAAAGTTTGGGGGGCAAAACTCCACCCAGATTTCCCCAATATAGAGGCTGAAGTTATATGGGCAGTCAGAGAAGAAATGGCAGTAAAGGTGGAGGATGTATTGGCAAGGAGAATCCGAATACTATTCCTGGATGCCCAAGCAGCCATGAATACAGCGCCCACCGTGGCGAAATTAATGGCATCGGAAATGGGAAAGGACGAAGGATGGATAGAAGCCGAATTAGCTGACTTTACCAAGACAGCTTCCAAATACTTGATTAAAAAATAACCTACAAATAACCCAAAATGAGCCAGAATAAAACTTATATAATGGCTTTAGACCAAGGTACTACAAGTTCTAGAGCCATTCTTTTTGATAAAAAGGGCAAGATTCTATCAGTTGCTCAAAAAGATTTTAAGCAGCACTTCCCCAAACCTGGATGGGTGGAGCATGATCCGGATGAAATATGGACTTCGCAATCTTCTGTAATGATCGAGTCTCTCGTCAATAAAAAGATCAAAGCAAGTCAAGTGACTGCAATTGGGATAACAAATCAGCGCGAGACTACCATCGTATGGGAAAGGAAAACCGGGAAAGCTATTTATAATGCCATTGTTTGGCAGGATAGAAGAACATCAGAATACTGCAATGAACTCAAAGATAAAGGACATGCGGAATTAGTTGTTTCTAAAACAGGCTTGATCATAGACGCTTACTTTTCAGCGACCAAGATAAAATGGATTCTTGACAATGTGGACGGGGCTCGAGCAAGGGCTGAAGCTGGAGAGTTAGCCTTTGGGACAGTAGATTCCTGGCTGATTTGGAATCTTACTTCTGGCAACACGCATGTTACTGATGTCACGAACGCCAGTAGAACCATGCTTTACAATATTCATTCTCAGGAATGGGATCAGGAATTATTGGACTTGTTTGAAGTTCCAGCCTCCCTTCTTCCAGAAGTGAAAAGTTGCAGTGAAGTTTATTGCGAGACGGCGGGAGATGTACTAAGTGTGAAAATCCCTATTGCAGGTATAGCCGGAGATCAGCAGTCTGCACTTTTTGGACAGATGTGCACAGAGCCGGGAATGGCAAAAACCACATATGGTACAGGATGTTTTCTGGTGATGAACACTGGAAAAGAGGCAGTTCGGTCCACAAATCAGTTACTCACCACTATCGCATGGAAAATTGGGGATGAAATAAATTATGCCCTGGAAGGTTCGGTATTTATTGGCGGTGCGGCTATTCAGTGGTTGCGGGATGGAATAGGACTGTTGGATCATGCAAGGGAAAGTGAGCGATTGGCAGAGAGTATTGATGGAAATGATGGGGTTTATTTTGTCCCTGCTCTCTCAGGATTAGGAGCTCCTCATTGGGATCAAAATGCAAGAGGTGCTTTTTTCGGAATAACTCGCGGAACAGACAAGGCTCATATGGCTAGAGCGGCATTGGAAGCTATCGCTTATCAGGTTTATGATGTGCTAAAAGCCATGGAAAAAGATGCTGACAAACCAACACGTGAACTTAGGGTGGATGGTGGAGCCACTGCCAATAATTTTCTGATGCAGTTTCAGGCAAATTTGCTGGATTGTGAAATCAAGCGCCCCGAGATCATTGAGACCACCGCCATCGGAGCTGCATTTTTAGCTGGTTTAGCAGTAGGGTTCTGGGAGAGCCGGGAAGAAATAGAGGCACTATGGAATGCTGATAAGAGCTTTACCCCAAGCATGGAAAACGCAGAGCGGGAGAATCTGATTCATTTTTGGCACAAGGCGGTAGAGCGTTCTAAAAACTGGGTAGAATAATGAATATATATCTGGCTGAATTAATCGGAACAGGATTGTTGCTATTGTTGGGATCAGGAGTCGTTGCTAACATGCTTTTACCAAAGACAAAAGGAAATGGCGGGGGAATCATGGAGATCAGTACGGCTTGGGCTTTGGCAGTTTTTGTAGGAGTGGTGGTTGCTGGCCCTTATAGTGGAGCGCATTTAAATCCAGCGGTAACTGTTGGATTGGCATTGACGGGACAATTTGAGTGGGCACTGGCACCTGGTTATATTATCGCTCAGGTTCTTGGAGCTATGCTTGGTGTGGGGATAGCATGGTTGGTCTATAAAGATCACTATGATGCATCTTCAGATGCAGGAGAAAAAGCTGCTCCATTTGGCACCTCACCCGCTATTAGAAATATACCCTTAAACTTCTTTTCCGAAGTAGTAGGAACATTTGTCTTAATCTTGGTGATTCTCTATAATGACGGAGTGGAAATAGGGGATGCAGACAGCACACCTATAGGCATGGGTTCTTTAGGTGCAATTCCTGTGGCTTTTTTGGTCTGGGTGATTGGTCTGGCATTGGGCGGTACAACGGGATATGCCATAAACCCAGCGCGTGATTTTGGACCAAGGTTAATGCACTCGATTTTACCGATTAAAGGAAAAGGAAGTTCTGATTGGGGATATGCTTGGGTTCCGATATTAGGACCTCTTTTTGGAGCGGCTTTGGCAGCGGGATTGTACATGGTTGCGGGTGCATAGAAATCACGGTTTGACTGCAAGCCTATAAGTTTGGAGATTGAAATCAAAAAGCCTGAAATCTGCAAAGATTTCAGGCTTTCCTTATTTTCAGTAGACAAGTTTTATTTCAAAATCTCTCTCGCAATTACCATTTTTTGAATTTCCGAAGTTCCTTCTCCGATAGTGCAAAGCTTTGAGTCACGGTAAAATTTCTCAACAGGATAGTCTTTTGTAAAGCCATATCCACCAAATATCTGAACAGCATCGTTGGACACCGAAACCGCTACTTCTGAAGAAAAGTACTTGGCTTGAGCTCCTGCCAACGTTACTTTTTCTCCTCGGTTTTTAAGATCAGCGGCTTTAAATATTAACAGGCTGGAAGCCTCTACCTGTGTTGCCATATCAGCAAGTTTGAAGGAAATTCCCTGAAAGGAGCTGATCGGCTTATTGAATTGATGTCTTTCTTTGGAATATTGAATAGATGCTTCCAAAGCTCCTTCAGCTATACCTTGTCCTAATGCCGCAATGGATATCCTTCCGCCATCAAGCACTTTCATAGATTGAATAAATCCATTGCCGACTTCGCCGATTACCTGACTTTCGTGAATTTTACAATCTGTGAAAATCATCTCTGCAGTTTCAGAAGCACGTATTCCCATTTTATCTTCTTTCCTTCCACCTTCGAATCCAGGTGTCCCGCGTTCTATAATGAATGCGGTCATTCCATGGGAATCGCCGATTTCGCCAGTTCGGGCGATCACAACGGCCACATCGCCTGATACACCATGCGTGATGAAATTTTTAGCTCCGTTAATAATCCAATTTTCCCCGTCTTTTTTAGCAACTGTGCGCATATTCCCTGAATCTGAACCTGTATTTGGCTCAGTCAGACCCCAAGCACCAAGCCACTCGCAGGTAGCAAGTTTGGGTAAATATTTCTTTTTCTGCTCCTCCGAACCAAAATTCAGAATGTGGCCACAGCACAAAGAATTGTGCGCGGCCATAGATAGGCCAACGGAAGGGTCCAATTTGGAAAGCTCGACAATCGCAGTGACATATTCCAAGTATCCAAAACCTGACCCACCATATTCTGTGGGTATCAAAACGCCCATCAAGCCTAGTTCGCCTAGTTTTTTAAAAAGTTCGATTGGGAAATGCGATCTATCGTCCCAGTCTTTTCGAAAGGGAGTAATTTCCTTGGCACCAAAATCACGAATCATCTGGGCTATCATTCGTTGATTTTCGTTTTGATTAAAATCTAGCATGTTTAATTATTTGGGTTTATACTATAAGAACCCCAAGATTCAGAAATAGTTTGGATTCAACAAATTACTCGAAACCATAGATAATTCTTTGAAAAGCAATTGCATAGAAGATTAAGTGGGTGGCAAAGTGAATTTTTCCATACTTTCTCGCATCCTCCTGAAAATGAGCGGTTTTATATCACGGATTTTTAAAAATTAATTTTTAGTAAAAAATCGCTTCAACTGAAATTCTCTAGATTAATTGGTTAGGCAAAAAATAAGCTGTAACCGATTTTAAATTGATTACAGCTTAATGTTATTCTTTTAGAAATAAATTAAAGGTTTTACCAGAAAATCGGCCCTTTACCCAGATACTTCTCGGCAATCGGCAAGTAATATTCCTTCATATCTTCTAAATCATAGATTTTGGGAGACTTGGTATACAAATCATATTGATTGAAGTCCAGGATCCATTCCTTGTATTGCGCGTCCTGAGGAGCTTCAAACTGAGAATAACTTCCGCCATTGTGCCAAGGATAGAATGAGTGATAGCGCACCATTACCATCCCGGCTTCAGGAATAGTATTCTCTGAGTGGTTTTTCAAAACTTGAAAGAAATATTCATCATGTCCCCATGCTAATTGGAGATTGTCTAGGCCGCATCCTTTCTCATACACGCCCAATTCCGTATTGAAGCGAGGATCTTTCATGTCAGGATTCAGCTCATTGAACTCAGGATAGACGCAGGTATCGGGCAGTTTTGCTCCTACCACAAAAACATCACCTACTAATCCCCACTGTTCGTCTTGACTCGTTCCGTCCGCATCAGAACCAAACAAATACATTACCTTGCCGAGATCGTGGATCAAACCTACCAACTGCATCCAATCAGGACGATTATCAGCGCGCAAAGCCTCCGCGGACTGAATCAAGTGCTGCACGTTGGGCAGATCCAGATCGGGATCACTTACATCGATAAGTGCATTGAGCTTTTCCATAGCATCCCACAGATTCATCGGCTTGTCAAACTTTAAGTACTTTGACTTCATCCGCTGTACATAGTCGTACGTCTGATACATGCGCATTTTTCGATAGTGCTCCTTTACGGCAGCTTTGATATCGACATGATCGTAATTTCTGAATTCCTTTTCTGTAGTTTCCATAGCCTTAAGCAATTGTACCTAAAATTACATAAATAATTACCGTGATTGCAATCAAAATCCAACCCAAAGTTGACGCATATTTCCAAGGGACTATGCTCAGTTTGCCTGAATCTACCATAACAAATGGAGTTTTTACGGGAAATTGCAAGGACACTAAATGCATCACAACAAGATTGAGGATAAACTCAATTCCCCATATATGAACGAAATGAATATTGACCTGTAGTATCAAATCCATCAAAATGTAGAATCCAAGCCCAAATGCCAATCCTGCTTTGGCACCAGCTGGAGATACTTTTGGGAAAAAGAACCCTGCAATAATGACGGTAGCCATGGGGATAAAGAATATACCATTTAGCTGTTGTAAAAGCTGATAAAGTCCCGCAGGCGCATTGGCTACGAAGGGAGCTACAAGAATAGAGGCTATCGCCAAAATGGCTGAAACCCACTTTCCAACCCGAACGAGCTGACCTTCTTTTGCCGATTTCTTGATGTAAACTTTGAATATATCGAGACTGAAAATAGTCGCAGCACTGTTCAAGGCACTATTGAATGTGCTCAAAATTGCGCCCATGATTACAGCCACAAAGAAACCGGTCATCCAAGGCGGCAGCACTCGCTTCACGAGTTCCGGATAGACGCTATCCTGAGCATCAAAAAGTGTGTCTCCAAAATAGTAAAATCCAATAATTCCAGGCAGCACAATCACGAGCGGAATCAGAATTTTCAAAATTCCTGTAAATAACAAACCCTTTTGGGCTTCTTTCAGACTCACCGCACCCAATGCTCTCTGCACGATAGATTGGTGCATAGTCCAAAAGTAAAGCTGATTGATAATCAAACCTGTGAAGAGCACTTCGAATGGCAAAATAGAATCCCGCGATCCAGGGCCAATGGAGGGTTCCTTGCTGATGACATTAAATTTCTCGGGTGCGTTGTTAAACACTTTCACTAAACCATCTACCACATTACCTTCTCCAATATCCCACAGCGCAAAAACAGGAACTAGCAAACCTGCAATCAGCAAACCAAAGCCATTGATGGTATCGGTGTAAGCTACCATTTTCAGACCACCAAAAATTGCATAGACTGCCCCGATCACTCCCACTACAACTACGGTAAGCCAAATTCCTTCAGCCTGAGTGATGCCCAGTGCTTCGGAAATCCCAAAAATTGATTCAATATTAATTGCCCCGGTATAAAGTACAATGGGAAGCAAAGTCACTACGAAGGATATGATAAGCAGCAGTGATATCAATGCCTGCGTCATTTTATCGAACCTTTTCTCTAAAAATTCGGGAATAGTAGTCAGACCCATTCTCAGGTATTTTGGAATAAAATATAGTGCACCTATTACCAATGCTATTGCTGAGGTCACTTCCCAAGCAATGATAATTGCTCCATTTCTATAGGCGGACCCATTCATTCCTACGAGATGCTCCGTTGAGATATTTGTCAGAAGCATAGATCCGGCGATGACAACGCCAGTTAAGCTGCGTCCTCCTAAGAAATACCCGTCTTGTGTTGCAAGGTTTTGTTTGCGCAGCATCCACGTAGAGTAGATAGCTACAAAGCCGGTGAAGGCTATGAAACTAAAAAGTGTAAGCAATTTATTTTGGGTTGAGAGGGTTTACTGAAATTGTATACGGGGAAAATAGGGAATATCATCTTTCAGCACAACAAATGAGTGGAATGGTGGAGCATTTCTTTTGTTATTGAAAGTATAGCTAATATGATAGGCGTATAAAAAATCATTAATTTCAGACTATAATTAAAGTCTCAGATCGGCAAGCGAAAATAACTATGAGAACATACCTACTTTTACTTCTTACTTTTTTGATTTCCCTTAACGTTTTAGCGCAAGATATCACTGGACAATGGAACGGAGCACTAAAAATCCAAGCAGCCCAGCTTAGGCTGGTATTTGATATAAAGAAGACAGAAAGTGGCTATAGCGCAACAATGGACAGTCCTGATCAAGGGGCATTTGGTATTCCCGTGACTTCGACCAGCTTTGAGAGCGATGTTTTAAAAATTTCGATTACCAACGCAAACATTCAATACGAGGGAACGCTAGGTGATGATAATGTAATCACCGGGGTTTTCAAGCAAGCAGGTCAATCGTTCCCTATGAATTTGTCCAGGGAAGAAATTGACAAGTATGTAGCGAAAAGACCCCAGGAGCCTAAGAAGCCATTTCCGTATCGTTCTGAAGATGTGATTTTTGAAAATAGCCAGGCAGAAGTATTACTAGCTGGAACATTGACTATGCCGGAGCAAACTGGTAATTATCCAGCGGTAGTGCTGATTACGGGAAGTGGTCCTCAGAACCGGGATGAGGAATTGTTTGGGCACAAACCATTTCTTGTTTTGTCAGATTATTTGACGAGAAACGGAATAGCTGTATTGCGATTTGATGATCGTGGGACGGCTGCTTCCACAGGTGATTTCAGTTCGGCTACTTCTGTGGATTTTGCAACAGACGTAGCTGCTGCAGTTCAATATCTGCAGTCAAGGCCAGAAGTAGATAAAAGCAAAATCGGCCTTATCGGACATAGTGAAGGAGGAATTATTGCCCCTATGGTTGCGGCTGATTCTGATGACATTGATTTTATCGTCATGCTGGCTGGAACAGGTATCCGTGGAGACAAACTTCTTCTGGCACAACAGGCACTAATTGGCGAGGCATCTGGCATGAGCGTATCTCAGCTTTCTGAAAATGACATGCTAAGCAAGAAAGTTTTTGAAATTATGTTGAAGGATCAAAGTGACGAGGAACTACAAGAAGATATTTCTAATCACATGACTCAGGTTTATAGAAATATTCCTTCAGAAAATATTCCTAATGGAATGAGCGAAGAAAAGTTTGTACAAGCTCAAGTAAATCAGATGACAAGTCCCTGGATGCAATACTTTGTCAAGTATGATCCGGCTCCGGTATTGGAAAAAGTAAACTGCCCAGTCCTAGCAATTAATGGAGAGAAAGACTTGCAGGTTCCAGCGAAAGAGAACTTGGAAGCAATAAAATCTGGTTTGGAAAAAGGAGGAAACACGCAGGTCACAATTATGGAATTGCCTGGGTTAAACCACTTGTTTCAGAATGCTGATACAGGATTGCCGGGTGAGTATGTAGAGATTGAGGAGACTTTTTCTCCAATTGCGATGGAAGTGGTTTTAAACTGGATTATAGAGCGGGTTATGTAAATTGCTATAGCTAGTAATTCACTCGCTAAACCGAGTTTGTTACAGAATTAGGTTTCTGGCCTATTCTTTGGCATTACTAATAAATCAATTAACCAATTAAACCTCCAATCATGGGATTAATCAATAAAATATTAGGCAACGCAAGTGAAGTAACTGTAGAGAAACTGACAGAAAATTTCGGAAGGTTGCTAGCTGACGGGGAGCACATCGAACTAGGATTCAAACTGATTCGGGATACTTTCATGTTTACTAACAAGCGCCTTATAATAATAGATGTGCAGGGATTGACGGGGAGCAAGGTGGAATATAATTCAATGCCCTATAAGAGCATTTCCAGGTTTTCATTGGAAACCGCAGGTACTTTTGACTTAGATGCGGAGTTGAAGATTTGGATCTCCAGCGAAAACATGCCTTCAGTTAGCAAGCGTTTTAATAAAAGCATTGATGTCTACGAAGTGCAGAGATATCTTGCTTCAAAGGTGATGTAATAACC
This sequence comes from uncultured Algoriphagus sp., assembly GCF_963974835.1. Lineage (GTDB taxonomy): Bacteria > Bacteroidota > Bacteroidia > Cytophagales > Cyclobacteriaceae > Algoriphagus. The sequence goes on from NZ_CAXBET010000001.1 coordinate 1,149,923, forward strand.
TAAAAGGTTGGAGAAGCTTTGCTCCATCGGTTAGCTTTTGTATACCACTCATTCCAAAGGTATTGGACTGGAAATTAGGGGTTTCCCAAACTCGTATAATTGTTCTATTGATATAGTTTTCTGACATTTTTTCAGAGGGAAACTGACAAAAATGTAGGAAATTTACTTTGGCATTTGGCTTGATTTTTCACAATCAAGAATCGCGATTCTTTTATTAGTGCCTCGTCTGCGGTAACCTTTATTGGCCATAAGGCAACACAGACAGGAGGTTTATTTGTTGAACTATTAAAATGTAAAGCAATGAACACGTTAATAAAAAGAAACAGCTTAAGCCCCTCTGCTACATTCTTTGATGATTTTCCGGGTAGAGGTTTATTTGACTGGTTAGATTCGGTCAGCAGTGCAAGACATTCCGAAGGGAACACTCTTCCTAGAGTTAATATTTCGGAAACAGGAAGTGATTTCAGGGTAGAGATGGCAGTTCCAGGCATGAAAAAAGATGCCTTCAAGGTAGAATTGGATAATAATACCTTAATCATAAAGGCTGAAGTCATCCAGAATCATGAAGATAATATCGAAGAAGAAAGAGGATACACCTGGAAAGAGTTTAGCTACAGTTCCTTCTCAAGATCCTTCTATCTGCCTAATACTGTGGACAGTGATGCAATAGAAGGTAAATATGAAGATGGTATTCTTAGGTTGGTAATCCCTAAGAGGGAAGAAGCCAAGAAAAAGCTTTCTAGGACCATAAACATCGAGTAATTTAACAAAAGGCAGTCTGGAGGGACTGCCTTCTTTTAGCCCACTTCATTGTACAGCAACTTTTTTGTTAACAGGACTTTGATGTTTACTGCAGCATTACCAGTTTAATTGTATGCTTTAGAGAGTTGCGAGGGCAGTTTCAAATTTGTTTAATATAAAATATTTTAAAAATGACTAAAAATTCTTTTCTGGATTATTATAAAACTATTCTCGAGAAAGTGAGTTTCGACCGTCGTCTATTAACCAAAGAATATAATAAAGCAAAACATGTGCTTGGAACTTCGGAGATTAGGGAACTGGATTCCTGGCTAATGGGGAAGGGTCTTTTCCATCAATTGGATTCTGTAAGACACTACCAACCAAAATTTTGGCGAATTTCAGACTCTTCCAGCACGGATAGAATTTAGCGCTTGAGAAGATGTATTATTTTAAAATTTTAAAGTAGGAATTGAAAATGGCAGTCACAAGACTGCTATTTTTTTTATCAGTTTTAGAGCGAGGAAAATATTGCTTAAGTCTGGTTTAGCCGTATATAATTGTTTGTAAAACAGCATCTTTCAACATTTTTTTTTAATTTGATAACAGTGCAATTCATTTTTATCGAATCCAGTATTTAAACTTTTAATCAAACATCTATGAAGAGATATCCGCTTATCCTCGGCATAATTTTGTTCTCTGTAGGTTTGGCATCTGCGCAGGATGATGCGGCTGAACTCGCAAAAAAATTAGCAAACCCGATAGCATCCTTAATTTCTGTTCCTTTTCAGAATAATACAGATTACGGTATAGGTGATTTCAAAGGGACTCGTAACACAATGAATATCCAGCCAGTGATTCCCATCTCTATTACCAAAGACTGGAACATGATTTCCAGAATAGTGCTTCCTGTGGTAACTCAGTACAATATTACTGCACCCGGGGAAAAGCAAGCAGGTCTTGGAGATGCGGTGATGTCTGCCTTTTTCTCACCTGCCAACTCTGAGAAGCTGACTTGGGGCGTTGGTCCTGCTTTTTTGCTTCCTATTGGCACAAATGATTTTCTGACCACGAAGAAATTTGGAATGGGTCCTACAGCAGTTGCATTAAAACAGACCAATGGTTGGACTATTGGTGGGTTGGTCAATCAAATCTGGTCAGTAGCTGGAAATGCCGATAGGCCTGATGTCAGCCAGATGTTTGTGCAGCCATTTGTAAATTATAACTGGAAATCTGGGGCGGGAATAGGAGCTAACATGGAGTGGACTCAAAACTGGAAAGCCTCAACAACTACCGTTTGGTTGAATCCGACAATCTCTGCAGTGACCAGCTTGGGTAAGCAAAAAACGCAATTTGTGGTAGGTCCAAGATTAAATCTAGCCGCACCTGATGGGGGTAAGGCAGATTGGGGATGGAGAGCAGTTGTGATTTTTCTATTTCCTAAGTAAAACTAATAAAGCATTAATTTTCCGAAATGCTAGCAAACCATTTTTAATAAATAAGGTATAGCTTGACCGGATGAGCAATGAAATCAATGGCATAATTGCTGATAATCCTATTATATACTATACGGACTGAACTGTGATTTTATATAGACCACAGTTCAGTTTTTTTAAGCAACTTGAGCTACGATAAATCGATTTCATTTATCCCCTCTAATTAGATTTTGAATCTATTCTAAGCCCTTTTCCCACTGTATCCCCAACTTAACCGATGAAGCTTTATATCAAATACATGGTCAGTTTGCGATGCAAAATGATGGTGATGGAAGAGCTGAAAAAGCTTGACTTGAATCATGCAGTGGTGGATTTGGGGGTGGTGGAGCTTCATGAAAATATCAGTACTGAGCAAAGAGATCTGTTAAAGAAAAATCTCCTGAAGTCAGGATTAAAGCTGCTGGACGATAAGAAAAGCATTCTAATAGAAAGTATCAAAAACCTTATCATCGAGATGGTTCACTATTCTGAGGAGATGCCCAAAGTGAACTACTCAGATTATATCAGTGAAAAATTAGGGTATGATTACACATATTTGGCCAATATTTTTTCTGAGGTAAAGGGCACAACCATCCAGCAGTTTATTATCATTCATAAGATTGAGCGGGCCAAAGAATTGTTGATCTATGATGAATTGAATTTGACTGAAATTGCTCACAAGTTGCACTACAGCAGTGTCGCTCATTTGTCCAATCAGTTCAAGAAAATCACCGGCCTTACGCCCACATTTTATAAGCAGTTGAAAAACAAGCGTAAGAAAAACCTGGAGGATATATAGCCTAGGGCTTAAGTTTCCTGTCCTGTAATATTACTTACTTGAGTTACTTTTCGGGAAAGACTTTTTTCAGGTTTCGACTGGAAACCGACAGAAGAGAAAGTGGGATATATGTAAGCATTGTCAAGAAAAGTGTAACACATGGTGTCTTGATTTAACCGTCCTTTGAAAGTAAGCGCAGGAGTCTTTTCCCTCAGATATGAAAAAGGATAAAAGGAACAATGAATATTGCCCACAGCAACGACACTCTTTTATAAGTTTTCTATGACAGACTCAGAGTTTGAAAAATCCACAGTTTATCGATTAGTCGATGCCGTGGAGTACGTTTCTGGATCTGTGGTAATCAAGTCCATTCTGACAAAGCAAACAGGAACGGTAACTGTGTCCTCATTTGACAGCGGTGAAGAGATGCCGAGCAAATCATCCCCATTCGACAGCCTTATACAAATATTAGATGGCGTAGCGGAGATCATTATTGAAGAGAAATCTTCTATGGTGGAGGCAGGGGGGATAATTATAATCCCTGCACACGCAAAGAACCGGATAAAGGCAATTAGTAGGTTTAAAATGTTGACCACAATTATCAAAGCCGGATATGAGGATATCCGGCTTTGATATAAACTACATGATATGACGATCGATGATCAAGACAATAAATTCAATGTTGGCGATTTGGTTTACACCAAGCAAAATTCTGACGTCAAGATGATTGTAAGGAAATATTATGCAAAGATCTACTACTGCACATTTGCTGATGAACCTATGAAAAAGGAATTAGCTCTCTTCGAAAGAGAGCTAGTTAATAGTAGGGAGTAAAAGGTGTAAGCAAGTCGTGGAATCACCCAATTACTACCGATTGCTTATTTACTTTAGATGAATTTACACTCATAAAATAATGACCAAAGATGAATATTACAAGAAGCTGGAGAGAACAAAAAGCTATGTTGAAGCAAAGGTTTTCTGTTCTAAATGATGCTGATTTCGAGTATATAGAAGGTCAGAGGGAAAGGATGCTGGAAACGCTTTGCCAAAAACTCCAAAAGACAAAAGAAGAGATACACTTGCTATTTGCAGAGCTGCAAAAATACTAGCCTAAAAGCTTTTCCTGTGCGTAAGTAGCAGCGTCTCTGAAAACAAAATCACCCATGAAAAATCTAAAATTCGATAAATCTGGAAGTGCAGAATTTTCTAATACCCTGAGAAATAGAGTCAATGCACATTTCAAAAGTACAAATACAACTATCTATGGAGATAGCGGAATGGTCTATAAAAGTATTTTTATGCTATCTGTTTTCTTCATTCCCCTGGTGTTAATCTGCTCAGGCTTGATTACAAGCGCATGGCTTCTATTTGGGCTATACATACTCAGTGGTTTAGGAATGGCAGGAGTAGGTATGGGCGTCATGCATGATGCCATCCATGGATCCTATTCCAAAAATCCTACAATCAATAAGTACCTAGGGTACAGTATGAATCTAATTGGTGCCAATGCCAGTGTTTGGAGAATACAACACAATGTGCTTCATCATACCTATACCAATATTGATCATGGGGATGATGATATCAATGCTCCTTTTTTTCTAAGGTTTTCACCAAATGCCAAGCATTATTGGATACATAAGTTTCAATACTTGTATATCTGGTTTTTCTACGGGCTTTCTACGATCTCGTGGATCACTACGAAAGATTTTGTAAGGGCTGCACGCTATAAAAAAATGGGCTTTTTCAAAAAAGAGGGAGAGTTCAGAAAAGAGCTGGTGAAAATTACCAGTTGGAAAGTATTGTATTACACCTACGCTTTGATCATTCCATTGTTGATGGTCCCGCTTCCTTCTTATATTATTGTGTTGGCCTTTTTAAGCATGCATTTCGTTACGGGCATTTGTATCAGTCTTGTATTCCAAACTGCCCATATCCTATCGGAAACTTCCTTTCCACAGCCTGATGAGAAAGGTTTGATCAAAAGTGAATGGATTACCCATCAATTGGCAACTACCAGTAATTATGCCCCTAAAAGCAGAATGTTTTCCTGGCTAATAGGAGGTTTAAACTTTCAGGTTGAGCACCATCTGTTTCCCAATATCTGCCATATACATTATAGGAAGTTATCACAGATTGTTGCGGATACTGCCAGGGAATTTAGTGTTCCTTATATGGTGAAGAAAACATTCCTAGCAGCACTTTCGGATCACGTCAAGATGTTACGCCAGTTGGGTAGGGCTTAGTAGTTCCAGAGCTAACTTTACCACTTTTTGAGTTATACTAACTTACTTTTTCAAGTAAGTCAATATATTACCATGCTTTGCGAAGTCGAGGTTTCGGTGTTTTGTCTAATAGAGCAAAGCAATTAGCGCCTTGGCATCATTTAGAATACCTTACTATTTTTTAAAATAGGTAGCTTACCCTCGTTGCCGCAACAATCCCTCACATTTTATTAGATCCAGAATATCATTTTTTCTGACGTTACCATAATTAAGGGTTTTCGTTTGGTGTATATCCCGCGGACTTCGAATTTCTCGCCTTCAATTTTAGGATATATATTATTTCCCTTCAAGTATTGCAGCTCAACATCTTTAAGATTGATGATTATCTGGAAATTATAAAGTATACAATTTTGATAAAACTGACCTTTAATAAGTTTGAATAATGCAATTTCTTTTAAATCGCCAGCTAATGCTCTGATATAAATAGCTAAAAGTTCTATTATTTGATTTTAATATCTTAAATTTTACTCAGTACTCCATTTTTACTCTGATTTTAGAATAAACCTTTTTTCCTATTCTAAGGCTATGAAGAATTTTAAGCTGACTCGACTCATTATTGTCTTATTGTTTTGCTCTTTTGGAAATTTTTCAAACACCTATGGTCAAGGTGCCCAAAAGGTATTCAACCCCGTTCATGATGCTTATTTTGATAGTCTGAAAAATATGGACTACAACTATACCTTTCCGATTCTGGGAAAGGGAGCTGCCAAACGTGGCTATGATCTTCCTTATGCCTGGGGGGTAAGTGCGATATATTTCACCCAAAAACAGGAGATTAATATCAATAGCACATCGATTGGGTTTAACTCAAGTGAAATGGTGGATGTCAGTTCATTGATTAAATTTGGTCCTACCATTGCAACTACCAATGCCTATACAGTAAGACCTGATCTGTGGGTGCTTCCTTTTTTGAACGTGTATGGAATTTTTGGTGGTGGGACAACACAGACTGATGTGACACTTTTAAGCCCGGTAGGCTTTGAGACCAGTCAAAAGTTTTCAGTAGATAGTTACGGTTTGGGAGCCACACTTACCGGTGCCTTTGGTCCAATATGGGTGGCTTGGGACAACAATTACAATTTTGCGGATGTGGAAGTGGTAGTAGAGCCAATTCCTGCATTCAACAGTAGTGTGAGAATTGGGCATGCCTTTTCTGATTACAATGACCCTCAAAAAACTTTGTCAATTTGGGCAGGGGTATTTTATCAGGTAATTCAAAACGATACCCAAGGTAGTATATCTGTAGCAGAAGTTTTTCCGGGATTTGGGGAAGGGAATTTCATAGGAGTTCTGGAAGAATGGGTTGAAGGTCTACCACCCGCCCAGCAGGTAGTGGTGAAGCAGATCATCAGGAGACTTGAGGATGCTGCTTCGGGAATAGATACTTCTGATTCTTACATTAATTACAAACTGGATAAAGAGGTGGCGGCCCCATTCAATCTGATTTTTGGTGCGCAATATCAGTTTAATAAAAACTGGATGCTTCGTTCAGAATTGGGTGTTTTTGGCAAGAGAAGCCAATTCCTGCTTAATTTAAATTGGAGGTTCCCAGGTTTTAAAAAGTTATCCCTATGAAATATAAAGCTTTGCTAATTATTCTTTTTTTCGGATTGCAGACTGGTTTGCAAGCTCAGGTAATTATGAGTCTGATTTTCGGTGATAAGCTGAACAATGAAGAAAACATGTTCGGTTTGCATCTCGATTACAGCTGGAACAATATGTCTCTCTCAGGAGCTCAGGATCCGTTGAGATCGTTCAATTTTGGTCTTTTCTATACCCATAAGTTTGATGAAAATTTGCATGTGAACGTTGATTTATTGGCAAAATATCAACGGGGAGCAGCAGGAATAGCAGCATATGACTTAGACGATCCAAGTCTCAATAACTTTTATGTGGATTCTGAAGTAACGCGGAAAATTAATTACTTCAGTATTCCGGCGACTATGCGCTATGCATTTCAGGGAACTTACTTTGTGGAATTAGGCCCTCAGATTTCTTTTAGAATCAAAGCACAGGATATTTTTGAAACAGATCTGACACAGGGGGACTTAACCTTAGAAAAAGATATCCGTCAGCAGGTGAATCGCTTTGATTTTGGATTTGTGTCAGGAATAGGGATGTATATAGGAAAAGAAAAAGTAAATGCTTTTGGACTTCGCTATCAGGGCGGTTTTTCTGATGCAATGAAAAATCTGGCTGGCAAGCAAAATCATAGTCAGGTAGCTATTTACGCTGACCTCCCTATAGGAAGAGGAAAGATGGATAAATAATTAATGTGAGTTCCTAGGTTCCAGTTTATGATGTATTCGCGAGTTATTAAATAGTTTAAGATGAAGAATATTAAGTTTTTTATGTTACTGCTTGCGCTAAGTTTTAGCAGCATATGTTTTGGCCAAGAGGAGAGGGAAGAAGAGATGGAGCAGGAGTCGGAAGGAAGACATAGTGTTGCCTTTGTTTTGGGACACGCACGAATAGGTCAGGGAAGAGATGCCGAAGGTAACAAACAGTTTACATCGGTACCTTCGTTTGCTATAGATTATAATTATTGGTTTTCTGAGGTGTATTCACTTGGACTGCACACAGACTTTTTGAATGAAAATTTCTTTATCGAAACCGAAGATGAAGGACAGCTGATCGAGCGGGAGCGTCCGATTGCTCCCGCGGTGATGGGAACCTATAAGCCAGGGGAGCACTGGAGTTTTGGACTTGGTTTTGGAGGCGAATTTGCTAAAGGAGGAGAGACGTATTTTGTGACCCGTTTTGCCATAGAGTATGGGGTTGAAATCAGAAATGGCTGGGAAGTATTGGGTTCACTCACACAGGATTTCCGTGCCAAAGCCTATAATGTCACTTCACTCGGAATTGGAATAGAGAAACGGTTTGGTAAGTAATGTTATTAGCATAACATTCTTACTTTCTGAGGGTTTTAATAAAAACGTAGAGTTTATTATCTCCTGCTTAAATCAGATTTTTAAACCCCACTTACTAATGAGTCTTGAGCTGAATTTCTTCAATTTCATTTACCTATTCTCGTTTAGTTTTGGCTATGTGTTGGGAATAGTCTTGGTGACTTTTGGAATCCAAAAAAAGTCTACCAATATCTTAATGGGATTAAGTTTCCTGTTTTTGTCGCATGGTATTTTGTTGGCAGGGCTTATTGATTCCGGGTTAATTATTCATTTTCCTTATCTCTATCGAACTGGTAACCTAGCGGGGTTGATCTATGCATTTCTTCCCTTTCTGTATATTCAGTACACCTTGTTTGATGAGAAATTTAAACTATGGCATCTCATCCACTTGCTCCCCGCACTGATTTTTTTTGTCGACTTCTTGCCAGTGTTTATGATGGACTCACAGAGTAAAATGAACTTGATTTTATCAGAATATCAAGATCCCTACCTAGTAGTTAGCTTCACCCAGAGTAGGTTTTTTCCTGATAATTTCCATACTGAATTTAGAACGATTCTGGTCAATTTTTACTGGGCACTCAGTGTGGGGTTGGTTTGGAAATTTAAACTTAAGAATCCTGATCTGGGTCAAAAAAGAGATGTAGTTAGATGGATCAGCACCTATCTGATCTTGCAATTAATTCTGTTTGTACCGTTCTATCTAACCTTCAGAAGTGCAGACACAAATTTGACTTTTAAGGCAGTGCATTTTGGCGCTACACTTTTGAATTTATCCACAGCGATGTATCTGCTATATTTCCCAAGTATATTGTACGGAAAACGATTTGTTAGGGGAGAGAAAGAATTGGAAAAGGTAAAAAGTTCCGGAATCCCATCATCCAGACAAGATCTTATAGAAGATGCTAAAGCTAAAGAAATAGCAGTTATCCTTGAGAAAAAATTAAATGAGAAAGTCTATTTGACTCAGGGATATTCTGTCTATGATCTTGCAAAAGATTCCGGAATCCCACATTATTTGCTAACTCAATTTATCAATCAGAATCTTGGCGTCTCCTTTCCCGATTATATCAATAAGGCAAGAGTTATCCACAGCTGTGAGCTTTTGAAGGAAGTTCAAACTGAAAATTACACATTGGAAGCGATCGGGCAACTGTCCGGATTTAATAATAGGAATTCATTTTCATCCGCTTTTAAAAAAGTAACAGGAAAATCTCCTTCGATCTATCTCAAGGAGAAATCAACGAAGGCTGATAAGACATAGCTTTTATTTTTTATGCTCAAATACCACTGATTTTTGCAAATTCCACACTTATCTAAAGCGGTAGAAACCTTCAGATGTCTATCTTGAAGGTCTCAATTCAAAGGGCGGTATCGATTAATTATCAGCGTATTATACCATTATGATATTGGTTTTTGTTATTGCAATTTTTTAAATTATAACACCTTCATAATAGATTATTTCTTTATACAATTAAGATTATGAGACATCGCTATTTCTCTAAATTCTTTCCACTTGGGATCCTCTTTTTTGCTGTTTCATTGATCATTTCCTGCGATTCTCCCCAAGGGAATTCATCCGAAAATAGAATTGAAGAGTCAGCTGAAGCCGACAACGACTATCTGGCATCCTGGCAAGAAGGACCAAAGCAGCAAATTATGAATTGGGTAAAAGACGCTACAACAGATGGCTCACCTGAATTCATTTCGGTGGGTGATCGAATTGCTGTTTTTGATAATGATGGTACACTCTGGTCAGAACAGCCTATGTATTTTCAGTTGGCCTTTGCAATTGATGAAGTTAAACGGATGGCCCCGGAGCATCCTGAATGGAAAAGTAATTCCTCCATTAATGCATTTTTAAATGGTGATATGCAGGGTTTCCTTGCCGGAGGAGAAAAAGCATTGTTACAAACCGTGGCCGTTACCCATTCAGATATGTCGGCGGAGGAGTTTGATTCACATGTAAAAAACTGGATGAATACAGCCACTCATCCAAAAACAGGAAAGCACTACAATGAGATGATTTTTCAGCCTATGTTGGAATTGCTGGATTATTTACGTGACAATGATTTCAAAACTTTTATCGTATCTGGTGGAGGAATAGATTTCATGAGAGCTTGGGCAGAAGAGGCTTATGGAATTCCGCCTTATCAGGTGGTAGGCTCACAATTAGGTCTAACCTATGTGGATTCTTTAGCTAAGCCTGAATTGATTAAAACCCCAGAACTGAATTTTAACGATGATAAATCGGGAAAACCGGTAGGTATCTATAGGAATATAGGCAAGCGGCCAGTTTTCGCAGCTGGAAATAGCGATGGGGATTACCAGATGCTACAATATACCTCTACAGGGGAGGGTTCAAGATTTGGGCTAATTATACATCACACTGATTCGGTTCGCGAAGCGGCTTATGACCGTGATTCTCATATAGGTCAGCTGAATAAAGGTCTTGACGATGCTGCTAAGTATAACTGGCTGGTAGTGGATATGGCCAAGGACTGGAAAGTCATTTACCCTTACGATTTGAAATAGCTTTTATACTATACTTTGATATTGAACATGTAATCACTTTTAAACAATAACATATGAATCAAAAATTATCAATTTTAAAAACTGCCATTTTTGCCCTGTTATTTTTGCCCCTTTTGTCAAATGCGCAGGACAAACCAAACATTGTCGTCATCTGGGGCGATGATATTGGATATTGGAATGTGGGAGCTTACACGCATGGAATGATGGGGAGAACCCCTAATATTGATGGCATTGCACGCGATGGCATGTTGTTTACCGATCACTATGGACAGCCTAGCTGTACTGCAGGTAGAGCCGCATTTATTATGGGTCAGTTGCCAGTAAGAACAGGGATGACTACAATTGGTATTCCTGGTTCTACGCAAGGTATTCAGGCGGTAGATCCAACTTTGGCACAAGTGCTCAAAACACAAGGTTACGCCACCGCCCAATTCGGTAAAAACCACTTGGGTGACCGTAATGAGTTCTTACCAACTATGCATGGTTTCGACGAATGGTTCGGAAATCTTTACCACTTGAATGCAGAAGAGGAGCCGGAAGAATTGGATTATCCTGGTCAGAAAAATCCTGCATATAAGGAAAAATTTGGTCCAAGAGGTGTTCTTCATGCTTATGCAACTGATACTGATGACCCCACTGTGGATCCAAAATTCGGTAAAGTGGGTAAGCAGCGTATCATCGATACGGGACCACTTACCCGTAAGAGAATGGAAACTATCGATGCTGAGGTGACAGAGGAGACGTTGAAATATTTGGATAAAGTAGGTAAGGAAGACAAGCCTTTCTTTATCTGGTATAATACCACTGCTACACATATCTGGTCTCACAGTACCAATAAGTACATTCAAGCTGCGGTCGATGAAGGAAGAGCTGAAGAAGATGTAGTTCGTGCGAAAATGATTGAGCATGATGAATTGATCGGAAAAGTACTTCAGAAGATCAAAGACATGGGTGAAGAAGATAACACGATTGTTATTTATTCAACTGATAACGGTAATGAATTGATGTACTGGCCTGATGGGGGTTATGCTCCTTTCCGTGGAGAAAAAGGAACAACCTGGGAAGGTGGTCTAAGGGTACCAATGTTGGTAAAATGGCCAGGTAAAATCCCTGCAGGAACTTATTCCAATGGAATTCAAAGCCACGAAGATCTTTACGTGACTCTTGCTGCTGCGGCTGGTGTTCCTAACTTAAAGGAAGAGTTATTGAATGGTAAGAAGTTAGGAAGCACAACTTTCAAAACCCATTTGGATGGATATAACAATTTGGATCTTTGGACTGGCAAAACTGACAAGTCGGCTCGCAGAGAATTATTTTACTATGATGAATCAGATCTAATGGCAGTTCGGGTAGATGCCTGGAAAATGCATATTGGTGTGAAGCATGGTGGCAACTGGTTTGACGAGAAGTCTTATCCAAGTGTACCTTATATCGTGAATTTATTGATGGATCCTATGGAGAAAATGACTCCTGACTCTGAAGAGTGGGGTTATGCGGGTAGAAAGTTCGTAGCTCAAAAACTATGGGCGCCAACCGCTGCAGTACCTTTCCTTCAAGCTCATTTGAAATCTCTAATGGATTATCCACCAAGTCAAGGTGGTGAGTCTTTGAATATGAAAGCAACTATAGAGAAAGTAATGAAAGCAATGGAGCAACCGACTGGTGGGGTTCACTAATTCTAGCAGATAAGAAATAATTTTAAAAATCAATTTCTTAAATTTTTTAAAGCAGGCTATTTAAAAGATGGTCTGCTTATTTGTTTTCCTCCATTGAAGCATTCGAAATAAAACTTAGTAAAACTACTTTTTAACAATTCAATTGTTTGAAATAATGACCAATGATTTCATAAAAATATTGTTTAAATTGAATTCACGTATTCTTTCTTTATAAGTAAATAACTGAGTAACCACTTTTAATTTACAATTTATGAAAACTCCAAAAGCGATTTTAGCATGTATAGTCATGCTAGTGTTCTGCCTGCCTTTCGTTTCGCAAGCTCAGGAAAAACCAAATATCCTAGTTATCTGGGGAGATGACATAGGTACATGGAACATCAGCCACAACAACCGTGGAATGATGGGTTATAGGACTCCAAATATTGATCGAATTGCCCGTGAAGGCGTGGGCTTTACCGATTATTATGCCCAGCAATCTTGCACCGCTGGACGGGCCGCCTTCATTGGTGGAAATGTACCAGTAAGAACAGGTATGACCAAAGTCGGGATGCCCGGTGCCAAAGAAGGATGGCAAATGACCGATATCACTATGGCGACCGTTATGAAAAACTTGGGATATAGCACTGGTCAGTTTGGTAAAAATCATCAAGGAGATCGTGATGAGCATCTTCCTACTATGCATGGTTTTGATGAATTTTTTGGTAACCTATATCATCTTAATGCTGAAGAAGAACCCGAAAACCTGGATTATCCAACTGATTTGGTTTTAGCAAATGGTAAGACCTTCGGGGAAGTATATGGTCCAAGGGGAGTCATCCACAGTTGGGCAGATGGAAAAGGAGGACAGAAAATCGAAGATACCGGTGCTTTGACGAAGAAGCGAATGGAAACAATCGATGATGAGTCTATTGCTGCCGCAAAGGAATTCATCAAAAAGCAAGTTGAAGAAGGTAAACCATTTTTTACCTGGTGGAATGCTACCCGAATGCACTTTAGGACTCACGTGAAAGAAGAGCATAGAGGAATCTCTGGTCAGGATGAATATTCTGACGGAATGGTAGAGCACGATATGCATGTAGGTGAATTGCTTGCATTATTGGATGAATTGGGAATTGCTGACAATACGGTGGTGATGTATTCCACCGATAATGGACCGCATTATAACACATGGCCAGATGCTGGCACTACCCCTTTCCATGGTGAAAAGAACAGTAGCTGGGAAGGTGCTTTTCGTGTTCCTGCCTTTATAAAATGGCCGGGTAAAATCCCTGCTGGAGAGACTTTAAACGGAATTGTATCTCATGAAGACTGGCTGCCAACTTTTGCAGCTATGGCAGGAGATCCAAACGTAAAGGAGAAAATCATGAATGGAGTGACTATGGGAGGTCGTACCTATAAAAACTACATTGATGGTATGAATCAACTAGATTACCTGACCGGCAAAGTCGACGAATCTCCCCGTAAAGGCTTTATTTATGTGGATGATGCTGGTTCTGTAGCAGCTTTGAGATATACCGACTGGAAAGCTATGTTCTTAGAAAACAGAGCCGATAAGTTACAGATTTGGCTGGAGCCATTTGTAGAACTTAGAGCCCCATATTTATTTAACCTTAGGAGAGACCCGTTTGAAAAGGCTCTTTTAGGTTCAAATACCTATTACGATTGGTATATAGACCGAGCTTATATCTTAATAGCTATGCAAGGATATGCTTTCAATTTCTTATCTACCTTCCAAGACTATCCACCTAGTCAAACAGCAGGGGACTGGAGCTTAAGTAAAGTTGAGGAGCAGATAAACAGCATGGTTAAAGCAAACAATCAGTAAAGATTTTGAACGCCGATATATTAAAAAATCGGCGTTTAATTTTTAAATAAAAAATCTAATTTTGAAGTATTGACAATCAACATTAGAATTATCTATGCAGACAATTGAATGAATGTCGTAAAATGTAGTTGGAATAGTGCTGATTGGGCAAGTGTGCCAAAAAATATGTTCACAGATTATTGAATTTCATTTCAGATTTTATAAATCCTCAGAGACTGAGTTGAAGTCGGAACTTACAGATCTGAAAATATAGTTATTAAAGACATAGGTAAGATTATGAAGTCTTGGTAATCAATTACCCTCGATCAACATCTTTCCTAACTATACTAATTCAATAACCAATTTTGCGTAATAGTTTGATTAATGATTACTTGATAGCCGTTGGAAATCGGATTGATTGACAACGAGTTTAGTGGGATTTGATTTGCATAGAAGTGCTGGGGAATATATCTAAAGAGATAAGCGCTGACTACCTCTGGTGTGATTAGATCATTCTGATCAACGCAAATTACCTCCTGCAATTCACGAAGAACAATGTCAAGCATAACGGATAACTCATTTGTAGAATTTTTCATGCAAAGCCTAGCAACAACAATTGAGGCAATCTAACTTCTCAGCTAACTATTTTGATTCTTTTACTTGTATAATCTGCTGATTGATAATAGTATAATATAATCCAGATAAATTTTACACTAATTGACGTAACTCTAAATTTCTAGTAATTAAGAATTTGTTTGTGCAAATCATCCCTCATGTTGGGCAATTAATGAGTAATTGTGTTTCATGAGGTGATGAAAGTATGGAATACTGACCTATAAGGAGGAGTTTTAAAATTGGTAAACTAATTGTTTGATACAAAATAAGAGATTATGATTATCCATTTAAAGAGTGCTTTGTATGAGAACCAAGTCTATCAGTATTTTCAATTCCCCTTCCCAAAATTCAATTCAGGATGAAATTATATGGTTTCCAATAGGTGTCTGGAGGGAAGTCAAACGTATAGTTTCAACTCTTCAGCGAAATCATACAAGATCTGTAAGAGTGGGAATAAATTGCTCAGAGTTTACTTCAAGGCATGGGGAAATTTGGTATGAGTGGCTTATGGCAGCTTTAGAGAAGAAATTTGACTTAGAGCTTTGTTTTGATAATGAGTGTGGTAGGTCATCTAATAAAGCAGAGCAAAGAAATTCATTTTCTAAAATTGTAACATATTTTATTAACACCTATAGGGATCAGTTTAACAGTATAGAATTGTGTAGGAATCCCCATGATAAATATATTCCACTCACTTCTTCTAAGGATATTCATTCAGATGAACTGGTTAATGCTGCGACACTCGCCGCAAATAAGGGGAAAAGTATAACATTAGGGGGTATTCAGGGCGGAGATTTTGAATGGCTAATGTTACTGATTCAATCTGGGTTTCTTAAAAATGTCGACTTTATACGTCTTGATTCTGACGGCGATCACTGGAGTACTTCTACTAGTTTCCTAGCTGAAACAATATCAAACGTACTTCATGAAAATGGATTGTCAACTCGCGTATTACCTACTTTGCCTGATGCATCCAGTGAATCTGCCTAGGTCAAGATAATTCTATACTCTGAAATACATATTACCGCCAATAATTATGGATTTTTCCTTTAGTCATAGATTATTAATATTAGATAAAGGGTCATAAATTTCAATCTCAGATATTTCTTTTTTATGTTTCACATTTCTCCAGAGTTCCAAAATCTTGAGAAGAAATTAAAAACAATAACCTATAGGTTTAAAACTAAAAGAAGAGCGTAAATGCAAATTTGGAAGGATCTTCTCCTACTCCATGCCTTTGTTTGGTTATCTTGCTGTTCAATACATCCTTTTGCGGAGAATCTCTTATTCCCCACACATGCAACCGGAGCATTGATTGCCAAATGTTTAGACACCAAGGAAAGAACAGGACTTTAAAACATAATTTGCGTATTGCAATAGTTCTATCATTGGTAGCTGGAATAGTAAACGTTTCGGGTTTTCTAGCTTTTAAACAATTGACTACTAATATTACAGGTCATTTTGCGCTTTTTATCAATGATGTTGCAAATTTTGCCCTCTGGAGAAGCTTTTTTTATTTCCTTTATATTTTATCCTTCCTTCTAGGTTCATTTTCATCAGGATTCTTAATTGAAAAATTTAAGGAGAATAAAAGATTGAACGTTTTTCTAATCCCAACATTGATTGAAAGTTTGATTCTAATCTCCGTAGGCATGCTCGGTAATACAATAGAAGTGTATTCGGATTTGACGGTTTGTTGTCTGCTTTTTGCAATGGGCCTTCAAAATTCCTTCGTGACCAAAATTTCAAATGCAGTAGTGAGAACTACGCACCTCACTGGCCTTTTTACTGATTTAGGTATTGATATTTCCCAATTATTCTTTCCTGAAGTTTATCCAAACAGAGAAAAATTGAAAGCAGCTATTAAACTCCGCGTCTCTATTATTTCTTCTTTTTTTGCAGGGGGTATACTGGGTGGTTTCCTTTATTCCAAAGCTGACCTTGAATTAAAAACATTGATTATAGCCGCTTTAATTTTGATAGCAAGCCTATTTTATGACGACTTAAGATATAAAGTAATAATGACAAGGCGTAAGCTCTATCAAAGTAAAACTTGGCATAGCCAGTAGAGAGTTATATTGGTATGAGCTGATGCTATTTTAACTCATCCCCAGCCTTTCATATGTTTCATTCAACGCGTCATAGTCATCTGTAATGACTAAAAGCATATCATTTTCCATTAATGGGGTTTTCCCATTTGGAACAAAATATTTTGAATCCCTTTTTACCATAACCACAATGGTTTTTTCAGGAAGCCGTAAGTCCATCAAATTTCTACCATTGGAAAGCGCTTTTTCAGTCACTTTGAGCTCTGAGGTGATTGACTTGATTTCATCTGAAAACTCAACATCGAAATTTTTGAGCCCGGGCACATTTGATGGCGCTTGGGCAAGGCCTAGAAATTTCGCCATTTGAGAAAGTGTAGTGCCCTGTACTACCAAGGATACTAGTGTACAGAAAAACACAATATTAAACATGAGTCTTGCATTGGGCAGGTCTTCTGCAAGTAGCATAATGGCAAAAATAATAGGTACAGCGCCCCTCAGTCCTACCCATGATATAAAGGTCTTATCTTTTAATGTCATTTTTCGGAAAGGTATTAAACACAGAAAGACGCTCAATGGCCTGCTGAATAAGATCATCACCATACTGATAATAAGACCTGGAATGGCGATAGGTACTAATTCCCGAGGGTTGATTAGCAACCCCAGCGTTAGGAACATAAGGAGCTGGCTCATCCATGCCATTCCGTCGAAGAAGTTGATAGCTGATCTTTTGTGGACAAAACGTGAGTTACCTATCACCAATCCTCCCACATAGACTGCCAGATAGCCATTTCCTTTGATGAAATAGGTAAATGAAAATATAAATAGGCAAAACGTAAGTACCAGGATAGGGTAGAGTGATTTATTGTCAATACCCATTCGATTTATGGTGAACACTGTCAATTTTCCCAGCAAATACCCAGATACTGCTCCCACCACCAATTGAATCAACAAGTTGACCATAGCCATGAGATAGTCCGGTTCAGATCCCATATCTACTATGCCTATGAGTGTGATGGTAAGGACATAAGCCATCGGGTCATTACTGCCGCTTTCCAACTCCAACATAGGACGGAGATTGTTTTTCAGCAATAATCCTTTTGATCTTAAAATTGAAAATACAGATGCAGAATCAGTTGAAGACATGGTTGAGGCCAACAACAAGGACGACATAAAGCCTATTCCTGCTGAGGCCATGGTCATACCTAGCACCAGCCAAATTGCAAGGCCAGTAAGTACCGAAGTAAAAAGGACTCCCAATGTCGCCAAAACAACACCTTGCTTAAGAATAGGTCTGATATCCTCTAACTTGGTATCCATTCCTCCGGAAAAAAGTATGATGCACAAGGCGATAGTTCCTATTACTTGCGCAAGCTCAATATTTTCAAACTCAATGCCCAGTCCATCACTACCAAAGAGCATTCCCACACCTAGAAACAAAAGCAAAGCAGGTACCCCAAATTTATATCCAGCCTTCCCCGCTAGTATGCTAAGAAAAAATAGAATAGAAATACCCAGCAATATAAATTCAATCATAATTATCTAATGGTTAGCTTCTTCATCTACCGATGGTATTAACATGGAGGCTAATATTCCTCCTGCCAGAGAGATTCCAATCACGGCCAATGAGAGCCATTCAGGGATCTCAATATGATGGGAAAAGATCATTTTCAATCCGACAAAGGCAAGAATAGCCACCAGGCTATAGTTAATAAAGCGAAATTTATTCAGCATACGGGAAATAAGAAAATACATGGATCTCAAGCCCATTATTGCCAGGATATTTGAACTGAAAACTATAAAAGGGTCGGCTGTAATTGCCAGGATAGCCGGTATGCTATCCAAGGCAAAAAGAACATCCGTAAGTTCAATGATCACTAATGCCATAAATAGCGGCGTTGCAATCCTAATTCCCATCTTATTTATGAAAAATTTCTCTCCCGCAGTAGAAGCCGTAAATGGGAGCACTTTTCTTAGATTTTTGAATATAAAAGACTCCTTTGGCTTAAATTCATCCCCGTCGGATTTTAGCATTTTAAATGCAGTGAACAATAGGAATGCACCAAACAAATAAATGATCCACTCAAATCGGTTGATCAGGGCTACCCCAAATACTATCATCAGAGCCCGGAAAAGAATAGCTCCCAAAATCCCCCAGAACAATACTCTGTGCTGGTATTTCTCAGGGATTGAAAATGATTTGAAAATCACCGCGATCACAAAAATATTGTCTACACTTAAAGAAAGCTCGATCAAATAGCCTGTAATATATTTTAGAACAGCTTTGTCAGGGGTTAATCCAGTTGGGTTTTTAATATGTTCACCAGAAAATAACCACCAGATGACTCCTGAGAATAAAAGCGCGAGCGAAATCCATATTGCTGTCCAGATGGAAGCTTCCTTTGATTTTATTACGTGGGATTTTTTATTGATGACTGTGAGATCAAGGAATAGAAATACCAAAACACAGAGAATAAATAGTATCCAGACGGTCATAGGTTGAATTGAGTAAATAGGTTGGTAGAATTCATTTATTAAGAAATACAGATGACGTGGTTTTGAAAATTGTTAGATAGGAAGTAATTAACCCATATGGTTTTATTGGCATCTTCCTTTAGCACTGTAATGGTCTGATTGCTGATCATAGCGGGGAAATGTTATAATTTTTTTACCAATATCTTATCTATACGGGGACCATCCTTGTCCAATACTTCCAGTCTATAGCCTTCTACGTCTACATACTTTCCTTCCTCAGGAATAGTCTGCGATTTGTGGAGGATTAGCCCTGCTACTGTAGTGAAACTTTTATTTTTAAAATCCATGCCAGTATCAAAGAACTTTTCAAAATCATGGACAGGAAGCTGGCCATCGATGAGCCAGGTTCCATCTTCCCTTTGCTGAATCTGAAATTCTTCCTGATTGGGTTCCGAAGTGTCTCCCACCAGCGCATCTACTATATCATCCAAGGTGATGATGCCCACTGTCGCCCCATATTCGTCGACTACTATTCCATAGTGCAGTTGCCTGATTTTAAACAGTTCCAGCGCCTGGTAAGAAAACATGGTTTCATTCAGATATAAAGGTTTGTGGGCAATAGTCCTCAGGTCGAATTTATCGGAAAGCCTTTTGTCAAAAAGGTCTTTGACCAGCACCAAACCTACGATAGCATCCAGGTCGTCATTCATGACAAGGGGATAAGCCGAATGCTTTTCTTGGTTGATTTTATCCCGGATAATTTTTTCGTCATCGTTGACATCAAAACACACCATTTCACTTCTGTGGGTGAAAAGACTATTTATTTTCCTGTCCCCAAGTTCGAATACACGCTGCACAATATCCTGCTCTATATTCATGATCTCCCCACCTTCTGCACTTTCACGGATAATGGATTTGATCTCTTCTTCGGATACTGCATTTTCTGATTTGTGCTTTATCCCAAAAAGCCTCAGAAGAAGGTCATTAGAGGCAGTGAGAAGCCATACAAACGGGCTGGTGATTTTGGATAGCAGAATCATGGGCCTGGAAACCATTGCCGCAATGCCTTCGGGGAAGGTCATTCCCAGACGTTTCGGAAATAGCTCCCCAAGTACAATTGAAAGATAAGTGACTAAAAGTACTATTATCCCCACAGCAAGAGGATGCGCGTAAGGTCTCAGAATCTCTATACTAGCTATCCATACGGCAAAGTTCTCGGTGAGATTGTCCCCGCTATATACCCCTAGCAAAATACCGATCAGTGTGATGCCAATCTGTACTGTGGATAGGAACCTACCCGGGTTTGCAGATAGCTCAAGAGCTGCCTTTGCGCCGGAAACGACCCGTTTTTTTTGATTTTCCAGTTTGAATTTTCTAGCCGAGACCAGTGCCAGTTCTGACATGGCAAACACACCGTTCAGCAGTATCAGAAGTAGAATAATTATGATTTCCAAGATTGGTGTGGTTTGGTGAAACTTGAGGTTGGGGCATTTATATAGATTCTTAGATCCTGCACTGGATACGATAGTAAACTTTCAACTTTGAGATCATTGTGCATGATCTCTTTTTATTTTGATAAACTCCCTGATCAAAGGGATGGATGTAATCACTACCAAGGTCATAATGATCCAGCCTAGATAATGGATCAGATCAGGAAAGATGATTTTCAGGAAATATCCGGCCAGCACCAAACTACTTGTCCAGAATATGGAGCCTATCAGATTGTAAACCATAAAAATCCTAAAATCAGATTTGATCAAGCCTAGGCATAGTGGCAGAAATGTTCTGATGACCGGGATAAATCTACCGATAATGATCGCTCCATGTTGTCTTTTTTCAAAATACGAGGAAGCCATATTCAGATACTTTGCTTTGAAAAACAAGGAATCCGGTCGCGTAATAAGCCATTTACCAAGTTTCAATCCCACTAAATAGGAAATAATATATCCCAGAAAAGCTGACGCGGTAATGCATCCCACTAAAGTGTAGATGCTTACATCCAATACAGGCAATCCGCAGAGCATGCCTGCCAAAAACAACAAGGAGTCGCCGGGCAGGAAGAAGCCAAAGAATACTCCGTTTTCGGTAAATATTATGGCCAACAGAAGAATCAATCCTCCCCGGTTAATAATCAACTCAGGATTCAGGATCTCTGTCATGTAAAGAAGAAATTCATGCATGGGTCTGTTTTTGGTTTATAACTTCGAGAATTGATTGAATCGGATCAGTATCCTGTGTGGAAAGGCTCATATTATCTTCATTCTGCAGACCAAATTCTCCCTCCCATTTGGCGATTACACAGGTAGCGAGGCAGTTGCCTACCACATTGACGGATGTCCGGGCCATATCCATCAATTCATCTATAGCCAGTATCAGGAATATAGGAGCCATAGGTAAGTTAAAGCTTGCCGCGGTTCCCATTAGGATGATCAGGGAGGCTCTGGGGATCCCGGCTACCCCCTTGCTGGTCAGCATCAGGGTAAGTACCATGAGTAGTTGATCACCTATTCCCATATGTATTCCTGCTGCCTGCGCCACGAATATGGATGCCAGAGCAAGATAGAGTGTAGTGCCGTCCAGATTAAAACTGTAGCCTGTCGGCATGACAAATGCCACGATTTTCCTCGGAACCCCAAACTTCTCCATGGCTTCCATGGCTTTGGGTAGAGCCGCCTCGGAGCTGGTAGTGGCAAAAGCAATTGAAACAGGTTCGGAGATCGCCTTTATAAATTTGACCACAGGGATTTTCAGCATTAATGCAATAGGCAACAATACCAGGATAAGAAATGCTAAAAGAGCGACATATAGGGTCGCCAGCAGATGAAAGAGATTTAGCAATATCCCCAAACCCATTTCGCCTACGGTATAAGCGATAGCAGCTCCTACGCCGAAAGGTGCGAAATACATAATAATCCGGGTAAAGTTGAACATTACCTCTGATAGGCTTTCGGTGAAGGTGATCATGAGTTGCTTCTTCTTTCCTTCTTTTACCAATGCGAGCCCAATCCCGAAGAGTATACTGAAAATGACTATTTGTAAAATCTCACCTTCTACTATTGATTTGGCGATGTTTTCGGGGAAGATATGTAAGATGACTTCCTGCCAGCTTCTTGCTGTACCTTGAATAGGCACCTCACCCACAGGAAGCTCTATGCCCACCCCTGCCTGGGAGATATTGATGGCCAATAGACCGATCAGCAATGCCAGTGTGGTAACCAGTTCAAAGTACAACAGGGATTTCCAGCCCATCCTTCCTACCTGTTTGAGGTCGGAATGACCCGCAATACCTACCACCAGAGTTCCGAAAAGTAGGGGGGCGATTACAGTTTTTATCAGTTTAAGAAATACCTGGCTGACTACCTTAAGGTTCATTGCCAGTTCTGGAAAGTCAACTCCTATGGCAATGCCTATTACCATACTTCCAAAGATCCATGTGGTGAGTGAGGCCTTCCTGAGGCAATAGCCCACGAGAGCCCCTATCCCTAGCCACCTACTGATTATCAGTATGATTGGAGATAGCAACTCAGGCCAGGCCATATGAATTACTAATATAATTGCAGCTTGTGAAGCCAATACTGACATACTATAGATGGCAGCTTTTGATTTATAACTTATCATGAGACGTATGTGACAACTCAATTAATGATAGAACTACTTAGTGATTTCGGGATCTAATTATGGCAATAGGTCTGGCTGGAATATCCGAGTAGGTGAGCCTAAATTCCAGAGTGTGGGAATTGACCGGTGATCATTCCGTCTGAAGATTTCTAAGCCGATTATGTGGACTCTTGCCTGTGTTTAACAAGTGGCTGAAGCAAGGAACTACTAGACTATTTTACATTAGTCGGTATAGCGGGGATACTACAGAAACCCGACGGCAGATATCGAATTACCGCTGATTGCGGGAATTACAATCCAGACTTTGAATTTTTCAGAAGAGTACCTATTTACTTTTTGGGGCTAAGTAAAATAATGGTGAGGAAAAATAACCTTTAATGTAGTTAGGCTCGGGGTGACATCACGTACTTCTCTCCGATAGTTACGTTCTGTAGAACTTCTGAGAATCGATAAATGAAAATAGGTCAGCGAATAAGCATTCGATTTAAAAAAATGGGAGCTTACTTGGGCTGCGGGTTTTACATTATAAAAGTAATTGGGAAGCGTAATATTTTCATCCAGAAGAAAGCTTGGGGCTTTTGTCAGTTCTGAGGAAACATTATCATAAACGGTGTGTACGGAAGATTCTTGCTCTACAGGGGAAAATCCTGATCCTAAGCTCAGGAAACTGGCTAGATTGAGAAATATGAATAAGATCCCTAAAACTCTCATATCAAATAGTTTCCACCAAAGCTAATGGAATTTGGTTGTATCCTAATGGAGTAAAACTAAAATAATCCATCAGTTCAATAAATATACTAGCACTAGGTAAGTTTAAAAGTTAAATACACATCATCGCCATAACGAAAGAGAATTCGAGATACTGAATTTACCGTTTGAATGAATAGATTAATTTACCCTAAACCTCCTTCGGCCACAAGTTTTTGTTAAGTAAAATAATTACTTATTTCCCCAAATATCTCATAACTGGCGTGGCTGATATTCCATGAACCAAGATTGATAAAGCTATAGTAAGTGCTACAATTGACCATAATTGGTCTTCAGATTCAAATGATATTTCTTTGAATGCATAGGATAGGTAAAAGATAGACCCCAACCCCCTAATACCGAAAAAGCTGATCGCAAGTTTCTCTTTTATCTTAATTTTTGCCCCTATCAAGCTGATTAACGCCATCAGCGGTCGTACAATAAACAGGAATAATAATGCAAAAAGAACCGTCGTCCAGGTAATTTCAGAAATAATACCAAGATACAGTGCCCCACCAAACAAAATTAGAAGAACCGCCACGAAGAACTTTTCTATTTGTTCGGTAAACGAATGCATGGATTTATGGTAATCATGGTCTTTTTCGTAGCCTCTAAGTGTGATTGCGCTAATAAAAACCGCGATAAACCCATATCCATGCAACATTTCGGTAAATCCGTAAGCTACTAATGTCAATGAAATAGCAAGAAAGCCATCCAGGCTTTCCAAAAATCTAAATTTCTTTGAAAAATTGAATACTAGGTATCCAGTCACTTTACCGAGAATAATTCCCACGACGACTCCCAAAATAATCTGATATACAAGATGATAGGAGAACCAGTAAAGTAGCGATGTATCGTTCCCTTCGGCAAGGGCCGCAAAGGTTATGGCTAGCCAAGTGAATGGGAATGCCATTCCGTCATTTAAACCTGCCTCTGATGTAAGTGTGAACCTAGTTTCGGAATCTGATTTTTCATTTGGTGGGCTAACCTGAACATCCGAGGCCAACACTGGATCAGTAGGGGCCAATACAGCACCTAGCAAGAGGGCGGAAGCAAGAGTTAAATCCAGGAAAAAATACCCCAAAGCCGCTGCTGCGATAATACAAAGGAACATCGCAATGAATACCAAGCGCAGCGATAAACTCCAATTTTTTAATGAGAATGACTTATCGATCTTGATTCCCGCTCCCATCAGAGAGATGATAACAATTAATTCTGTTAGATGGAGTATAGCTGATTCATTTTCTTTTGGCAAAGGACTTGGAAGATATTCAGAAAATAGCCAATACAGTATAATCCCTGCGAGCAGATAAAAAACTGAATAAGAAATTCCAATTTTACTGGTTAGGGCAGGCATCCACACCATTGAAAATGAAATCAGGCCTATAATTAAAATTAGGATTATAAATGGCTCCATAAAATATAGCAAAAGATAATTGTGAGGTAGCAAAAAGGCTTCATTCCGCCATATTAGGTTCTGATTTCAATTTTTTTAAAATAAATCTTAATATCTAAAATGATTGTCCGCAATCATACCAGTAAAAGGTAAAAAGCGACTCAAAGTTAGGTAAACACTAGCATTGCTGGCACTTCGGTCACCCGTCATCGGTCTTCCAGCCTGATAAGCAAAGCAAAAGAGGTAACTGACATCATTGCGGATAATCAGAATATTTATTTTCTATGCTTTCCAATAAATAAGCCAAAGCCAAGTTGAAGGTCTTAGAAATTGTTTGTAAAAATCAAGAATTAAAAAGACTCTAACTACTCATGACAAGAATGAGTGTTAAGCGAAAAAAAACTTTGTGAAACTGATGGTTGGGCATAGACGTAAAATCATTATTTTTCTTAGCTAAAAGACTTAATACCATTTGCTCCATTTTATGCAGCTTCTATGTTCTATTACCCACTCAAAAAGCACTGTTAACCTTCCGCAGAGAGATAAATTCAGGCGGTTGCTAATTTTGAAATAGCCAATGGAATACGATATAACCTAATTGGTAAGTGAAAAGTAAATGTGAAAATATAACTCCTTGCTAGCTAATATTGTCGACTTTGACGGAAATTGTAAGGCGCAACCGATGACGCAAAATTTTTGGATTTACTAAGCCAATATTAAGTTCACCACCTTTTAAACATAGCATGAATAAAAATTAATTCTTTAAAACATGAACGATGATACTGCAAAATTTTATGATAAGTTTTATTCGTACTACCCATTGTTGAATATCTTTTTAAAGCCATATAAAAAAAGATTGTTTCAGGAAATTAATAAATGGGAATCGGGAAAACTGCTTGAAATAGGTGTAGGCGATGGCTCCCATTTTCATTTATATGAAACCCATGATATTATTGGTATTGATACTTCAATTAATATGTTAGAACGTGCACGTGAAAAAATCAAGGGCTCTATTGAACTTTACCAGATGAGTGGCGAGGATCTTCGTTTTCAGGACAACACCTTTGACTACATAGTTTTGTGCCATGTTATTTCCGTTGTAGATAATCCTGAGAGGTTATTAGCAGAGTGTAATAGGGTGTTAAAAGAAAATGGACAAATAATAATTTTAAACCATTTTACGCCAAAAAACTGGCTAAGATATATTGATAAGTCTTTTCAGTTTCTTTCTAATTTCTTTAAGTTCAAATCTCTTTTTTATCTTGAAAGTTTGAAAACTCTTTCACAGTTTTCTCTTGTATCCAACATAAGCTTAAGTAAGCTCTCCTATTTTAGGATTTTAATATATGCTAAAAAAAGTTAGGTAGTAATTGGTTATTTTCTAAGTTATTATAAAGATCCTATTAGTGGATCCAAATATATTGTTCAATTAGATGCTATTATTTATATGCAAGTGCCTTGCAAGAAAGGGGCAGAATTGGCTCCTCATCGAGAGTTTCAGCAAATAGATAAATCTTGAAATAGTAAAAACTATTGCTTGTGTGCGTTTTTTTAAATCTGAATCCCTAACGTTATTTTTAATACTTTTCCCGCATTAAAGTCTATACTGTGTGGATTATTTTTCGTAAAGTAAAATGTAACTAATCGCAGTTTTTTGTGAATAAGCTCTCAAGCGACTTAGAAAGCTCACTAGTTAGAGGTCTATTTATTTGATAATAATAAAGCAAATTATTCTCCTCATTAATTATATAAATCGAACTACTAATCAACTCATTATAATTCGTCATGGCTAAGGATCAGGATTTGAAACCTGCATTTGTTTTTAGATAAATGAAAGCAGAAAATGTAAAATGACCTTTTCCAGCGAATTCAATTTCTATAGAAGTTGGACCGAGGACATCTCCACAACAATAGGTGAACTTTACATGGTCTGGATGGGTATAAATGCTGTATTTTACGACATTGATTTAATAATGATTATTCCAATTGAGTCTGTTACCTTTATAAGAAAAATATGAATAGACGCGGGCCGATCGTTATAATTGAGGATGACATAGACGATCAAAAGCTTTTTCAAGAAGCATTCAAATCTTTGAATTATCACAATGAAGTTATTTTTTTTGGGGATGGAGACTCAGCTTTAAAATATTTGACCGAAACCGAAGTCGAGCCATTCATAATGTTCTCTGATATCAATATGCCCATATTAAGTGGAATTGAATTAAGAGAAAAAATTCATCAGAATGAGCAACTTCGTTTGAAGTCCATACCATTTTTATTTTTTTCAACTAGTGCAGAACAAAATCATGTGGTGGAAGCATATTCTAAATCTGTTCAAGGTTTCTTTGTAAAGCCCTCAAGTTTTACAGGATTGAAAGAGACTCTAAAAGTAATTTTAGACTATTGGCTGCAATGTGTTTCACCGAATTACCTCAGATAGCAGCTCATATAGGATGTTTTATCGAAATTGGCAAGATTTGGGTAAGTAGACTGCGGGTGCCTTTGCCGATTACCTGATTACTTTTACAGTTCATAGTCTGTAGGTAGGAATATGTCGTGAGGTCCGAAAAAAGGGATGTTAGTATATTGGTCTCCATTTTAGCTAGCTTAAGATGGCTGCGAAATAAATAACTGGATAAGGCAGATGTGAAAAATAATGCGCTTTGCCTTTTACCCACCAAATCGGAGTAGTCATCGGCTTTTACTTCGCAGACATACTCTTTTTACTATAGTCCTATACAAATCCTTTCAGCGCGTGAAGTAAATCCCGCTTGGTAATAAGCCCACCTTTTCTCCAGAGAATTTTCCCTTTTTTAAAAAGTATGTAATTAGGGATGGAGCGAACTGCAAAATGCTGAGCCATCTGGGGATTTTTGTCAATGTTGATTTTCAACAATTTGATTTTTCCCTCCAGCTCAGATAGTACATCCGCTATAACAGGATCCATGGTATGGCAGGGACCACACCAGTCGGCATAGAAATCGACTAATACAGCTTCCTGACTTTTACTGATAATATCTTTTGGATTGCGCTTTGGCATGGCCGTAAAATAAATAAGCCGCTAATTCTAAAAAATTAGCGGCTTATTTAGTACTAATGGTTAATTAATTTGTAGCTGGAGTAGCCGGAGCTGCAGGCATTTCCAAGCCTAGTTTAGTCAATACCAACTCAGTGAATTTATCTTCTTCTTTAGTATAAAGAAGTATAGGTGCCTGACCTGCTGATTCAGCAAATATATGAGTGTAGTTATTTTCAGCAGCTACTGCATTGATTGCGTTAATCACTTTAGTCTGAACTGGAGAAAGAAGCTCTCCTAATTTTCTCTGGTAGCTCACTTGAGCATCTTGTTCGTATTTCTGCAAAGTGCCTTGAAGAGTGGTTAATTCCTGCTCTTTAGCTGCCCTAGCTTCCTCAGTCATCGTTTGACTTGCCTGTTGGTAAGTCTGTACTTGACGCTGGAAATCTTGAGCTTTGGTTTGAATATTCGTTTGTAGCTGAGTTTCATAATCTTTAAGATCAGCTCCAATTTGCTCCATTTCTGGCATTAGATCCATGATAAATTCTACATTGGTATAGCCAATCTTGACATCTTGAGCCTGAGCTGCGAATCCTACGCAAAGCAAGGCTATTGCGGAAAGGATAACTTTTACTTTCATCATTTCTGTGTTCTATTTATTTGTTTTCTTCTATTCCCAATTCTTCCAGGATGAATTCCGAATAATCGTGTCTAGGGTCTGTATAGATAATTGCCGATGGTTCGGCTGCCTTATCAAATAGCATTGCCAAATTATTTTTACGGGTTACTCGCTCGATAGCATCATAAATTTTGGATTGTAGAGGTTGCATCAATTCCGCTTGCTTTTGGAAATATTCCCCATCTATACCGAAAATCCTGCTATTGAATTCCTGGGATTCTTTTTGTTTCAATTTTATGTCTTCCAGCCTTTGCTGATACATTTCCTCTGTGAGGAGAACTTCCTCTGCTTTTAGCTGAACTGAAAGATCTTTGATCTCTTTGTCCAAATTTTGTGCCTCTTTCTTCCATTCTGAGCTGATGTTCTCTAGCTCTTGTTGGATTATCTTATAGTCTGGATGCTTATTTAGAATATATTCTGAATCTATGTATCCAATCTTTTGGGCAGCTAATGGTGCTACCTGAAGCACGAAGAAGAGCAAAAATACAATTTTCAGTGATTTATTCATGAGTTTGGAAAGTTAAGAATGGCGTTATTACTAGTCATTCTATAAACGTTAATTTTTGCATAAATTAACTATTCCATGCTCTAAATTCATACTTATCTTATTTGCTGGCCGATGGTGAAGTGGAATTGTGAGCCGCTTCGCTGGGTAGATCCTGGAATGGCATCAAATCCATATCCCCAATCAATACCTAATAGGCCAAATGCTGGCATAAAGATTCTGGCACCCGCTCCGGCAGATTTCTTGAGATCATATGGGTTGAAATCTTTATACGATCCCCAGTTATTTCCTGCTTCTGCAAAGGCAAGTACAAAGATGGTCGCCGATGGATTTGGAGATACTAGGTACCTCATCTCCATCACATATTTATTATATACCACACCTCCATATGGTTCAGGATTGGCAGTTCCTCGACTATCTCTACCTGGTGTAATAGATTGATTTTCATATCCACGTAAACCAATAATTTCCTGTCCCAAGGCGAAGTTATTCATGGACATACCGTCTCCACCCATTACGAATCTTTCCAAAGGAATGACACCGATTTTATTGCTATAGGATCCTAGGAAGCCCATGTGAGCTCTTGCGCTTGCCACCAATTTAGTTGAGCCGAAAAGCGGAGTATAGATAGATGCATCAAACATCCACTTGTGATATTCCAACCACTTATACTTTTCTTGGTCGGTCGATTCTTCATCTATGTTTTTATTAAGAGATGAATAGGGCGGAGTGAATGATCCGGAAAGCACAATGTTCGACCCAAATCTTGGGTAGGTAGGGTTATCAAGATTATATCTCGACACTGTAGTATTCCAGGTGATACTGTTTGAGGTCCCTGTAGGATAGCTCAGACCGAAAGAGGTACCAAACTGATCGAATTCATAAACTTGGAATTGAAGGGAGTTGCTAAAATGGAAGTTATCATCCGGCCAGGTTACTCGTTTGGCAAGACCCAATGTCACACCAGTAATTTTGAAGTAACCAAGCTCATCGCCAAAGCTAGCCTGATTGTAGAAATCAACCTGACGCTGCACGGAGTGATTAAATGAGAAGCTCAAAGCATTTGGTTTTTTGCCGCCAAACCAAGGTTCTGTCAAGGACACGGAGTAATTCTGGAAAGATCGTCCGTTTGCCTGCACTCTCAATGATAGCTTTTGACCATCTCCCACAGGTAAAGGGTCCCACTTGGAGAAATCCCCAATGTTACGGATGGAGAAATTGTTGAAAGATAGCCCGACTGTACCAACAAAGCCATAGAATCCACCCCAACCACCTGACAACTCTATCTGGTCATTTGGTCTTTCCTCCAACTCAAATGTGATATCAACTGTCGCAGCTTCGAAATTTGGTCTTAGGTCAGGATTGATTTTCTCAGGGTCAAAGTAACCAAGAGTAGAAAGTTCACGGATAGTACGAACCAGCAATTCCCGGTTGAATTTTTGACCTGGAAGAATCCGGATTTCACGCATGACCACGTGATCGGAAGTACGTTCGTTGCCTTTGATATTTACGCTGTTTACAGTCACCTGAGGACCTTCAAAAATCCTCATTTCCAAGTCAATGGAATCTCCTGCAACATTTACTTCTATCGGTTTTATATCAAAAAACAGGTAACCGTCATTTTGGTAAAGTGAACTTACATCATCTCCCTTTGCCGGGTCATAGTTTAGTCTCTTGTCCAGTTGTTCCTTATTGTAGACATCACCTTTTTGTATACCTAGTTTAGCGAGTAATACCTGATCTGGGTGAATGAAGTTACCGTTGAAAGTGATATTTCTGTAGTAGTATTTACGGCCCTCTTCCAGAGCGATGTCAATGTTTATTTTATCCTGACTGAATTTGTATACGGAGTCAGCAGTGATTTTGGCATCACGATAACCCCTACTTTGATAGAAATTGATCACATTATCCTTGTCATTCCTATATTCTTTTGGAATGTACTTAGAGCCGCTGAAGAAATTGAGCTTGAAATTTTTATTGATATAATTTTTCACGTCCTCTTGAGAGGCAGAATCAGTATATAGTACAGTGTTTTTGATATCTTCTGCACTTGCATCAGTCAATCTTGAATACCCATCTTTGAAGATGCTAACTCGTGCATGCTCTTTGGTCTTTTTGAGTTTCTTTTTAAGCTTGGTATCACTCAGCTCCTCATTGCCATAGAATTCTATAGCATTGATTCTGACCTTTGAATTTTGCTCTACATCAAAAATCAATTTAACGGAGTTTGGAAGGGTGGTATCTCTTTCCTGTCTGATTTTTACATCAGTATTCATAAAACCCTTGTCCAGATAGTATTTCTCTATCGTTCTCTTGGCATTGTTGAGCACATCATCTCTTACTACCCGTCCACGGATATTTACTTTGTCCCGAAGCTCACTTTCCTGGGTTTTATTCATTCCTGAGAATTCCACCCTTGAAAATCGGGGTCTCTCAGTCAAGTCCAGAAGAAGGTAAATATCATCACCTTCTATTTTGGTGACGAGGATTTTCACATCACCGATGATACCTTGTCCCCAAAGCTTTTTCAAAGCACTGGAAATAGCTTCACCAGGTACATCTATTTTATCGTCTAATTTCAATCCTGATAGGGAAATAATAGCGATTTCATCCAAAGTCGTAAGGCCTACAGCTTTTATTTCTGCGATTCTATAGGTTTTGGGCTTGGCGTAGTTGAGCTCCAGAATATCGACTGGCTTGCTTGTGGCATAGCGACTTTGACCCAAACGTATTTGCGCCATTGCTGAACTTGCCCAAATCAGACAAAACAGAATCAGTAAACTTTTTTTCATTAATTACTTAAGATTTAACTTGCTCACCCGTTTTGCCAAATCTCCTTTCCCGTGATTGGTAATCGGAAACTGCAGCAAAGAGGTGTTCTCTTCTAAAATCCGGCCACAGCACAGGAGTAAAATACAACTCCGTGTAGGCCAATTGCCAAAGCAGAAAATTGCTGATTCGGTATTCTCCGCTGGTTCTGATCATCAATTCCGGATCAGGATATGCGGAGGTTTCCAAATGGTCGGCCATTACTTTTTCGTTAATGTCCTGAACATTCAATTTTCCTTCTGAGACTTTTTGAGCAATGTGTTTAGCTGCATGAGTGAGCTCCCAGTGTCCACTGTAGCTTAGGGCTAGGATCACTTTGAGTCCGGTATTCTTAGAGGTGATTTCCTTCACCTTTATGAGTGTTTTATAAGCTGACGGCGGTAGACTTTCTACATCTCCGATACTTTCTAGCTTGAAGTTGCCATTCATCAGCATCGGGATCTCATCAGACATCGTCTTCACGAGAAGCTCCATGAGTCCGTCTACTTCAGCTTTGGGTCTAGACCAGTTTTCTGTCGAGAAGGAGAATAGAGTAAGATATTCTACACCTAAACTATCTGCTCCCTCTATAGCTTCTCTAACTGCTTTTGTAGCATTTTTATGCCCAAATATGCGCATTGCACCTTTTTTAGTGGCCCAGCGTCCATTGCCGTCCATGATAATTGCAATATGCTTTGGGATATTATTAGTGTCAGATACTTCTTTCATTCCAGCGGTCTCTGGTCCCTTACCTTTTTGGAGATACAAAAATGCCATTTCTTTTCCAAATATTAGCCCGAGGGCTCGATTTATTAATATGCGTAGCATTTGGTAGTATTGATAGTATAGCTAATCGTTACTCCCAAGAAGTAGTACCAATCCTTGTCATACGCATTTCCAAAATTTATTCCGTAAGGTTCATCTGGGTTATAGGCATCCTGGAATCTAGGTATGGCTGGCTCTGTACTATCTATTTTGTCTAAATAATCAGTTAGAGTAGGCCTAAAACCTAATTCAGCAGCTAATGTCAACCGGTCATTCAACTGATATTTGACACCTCCGCCGAATGGAATAACTACCGTGCCGACATTATAACTGGAATAGCTATTTAAGGCATAAGTATTTCCCTTTGCAAAAGCATAAGAATATCCTATTCCAAAGAATGCATAGGGGGAAAACCGGAATTGTGAATTCGGAGTTAGGTAGTTCAGGAAATTAAATTCCATTACTGCCGAGGCTTCGACTATTCCGGCTTTAAACCGCGCATCTCTGACCTCAGCCACCCGATCTATAGGTTTCGTGCTATCTGCCGCACTTATAAATGCAGAACTCAATGCAAGTCGCAGTGACCACACATTGTCAAAATTTCTCTTGCCAAACAACGTGCCTTGAAGTCCTAAATGACTAGGGTTAATTTCCCGAACGATATCGCCAGTGTAAGTAGCGGTACCTAAACCAATCCCTATTTCGTATTCCTGAGCCTGCGTTTTTTCGCTAATGCTGAAAAAAAACAATAGAAACACAACTAAGTTACTGATAATCTGAAAATTGACCTTTTTCAAGACGGTGCAAGATATGAAGTAGCTAACGTTTAAAAAACGCATCTCAGTATTTAGCGGGTTAATAATTGTTAAGCTCAAATTGGCTGGTTCTTTTGGATTCTAAATCAGTTTCGCATGTCAAATCCCCAATTTAGCTTTTGTCTTAGTGTATCAAAGAAATGATAATGAGGCAACTTTACCAATTTTGCTGAGAAGTTTTCCTTCTTCACACTAAGCTTGACTTCTGAGGAAATTGATGTGGAACGCGAATCCAAAGATATTAAGAATTTTTCTGCCCTCCCCTCTATTTCAAAACTGATCTCGCTTTCATCTGAAACTATAATAGGGCGAACGTTTAAATTATGGGGGCTTACTGGTGTGATTACCAGATTTTTAGCTTCTGGAGAAATAAGTGGGCCACCACAGCTCAGTGAGTAGCCGGTAGAGCCTGTAGGCGTGGAAACAATCAACCCATCTGCCCAATAACTATTCAGATACTTACCATCTATATAGGTATGAACTGTTATCATCGAAGAAGTATCCCTCTTGTGAATGGTGAATTCGTTCAGTCCAAAATTCAGCCCATTGAATAATTTGCGGTGGCTGTGTAGTGAAATTAAGGTCCTCGATTCGACCTGATAATTGTCTGTGGCTAGGTCAGTGATTGCTTCAGAAATCTTTTCTGTAGCGGCAGTAGCTAAAAAGCCGAGTCTTCCCGTATTCAAGCCCAAAATTGGGACTTCAAGATCTCCTATCTGGCAGACAGCATCCAATAATGTACCGTCTCCTCCGATTGAAATCACGAAATCCATAGATGACATATCCTCCCGGCTTTCCAGCACCCAATAGTTTAAACCTTTATATCCCACCATTCTCAACTGCCTGTCAAATTGCTCCGTGACAAAAATTTCAAATTGATGCTTTGTGAGTTCGTTGAAAAGTGACTGAACCTTTGAAAACAATTCTGCTTTCAAAACCAAGCCGTGAAGTGCGACTTTCATGTCCTAAATATCTAAAAATCTGAGCAAGTTACCGATTCTATCTTCCTCGCTGCTTACCCCTGATTCTTCCTGATAGTGATCTATGATCTTATACCCAAATCTTTCCAGCGTGGCTTTAATATGGCGGAGTTCGGTCTGGTCAAGTTTCAACGTTAACTTGATCTTACTGTCATCCAGCGGATCGGTCGTAATGAATGAACTCAGGACTTTGGTGTTCTCAGATTCTATAATTCTGGAGATTTCTGACAGACTGTAATCGGTCATAGTCAGGGATAAAATTACCACGCTCCCTTGTGATTTGATAGATAAACTATCTGCAAATGCAGCAATGGAATCTTCCATAGTTACAATCCCAAGATAATTTGACTGTCTATCCAGCACCGCTACTATATTGGAATTCTGCTCGGAACTGACCCGCAACACGTCATAGATATGCTTGTCGGAGTACACCCAGCAGTCAGGATTTGATGGAATGATATCCGAGATCAATGCTTCGGAGTTATTTATTTCAAAAATCGTTTCTTCCTTTATAAGCCCCAAAAAAATCCCTTTGTCAATAACAGGGAGTACGTCAGTTCTGATTTCTTCCATCCAAGCTAAAGCCATTCCGGTTTTGTCGGAAAGCTTCAATGGTGGGATCAGATTGTTGATGTATTCGTAAGCGTGCATAGAAGAAAGATAGGGAATGAATTTAGATTTTAAAACGCCACAACCGCTAATCTTGTTCCTTTTAGGTCAAAAAACCTCCCAGACCTCCCGTTTTATAGCAAGAAATTATTATAAATGATTCCCAGTATGACCCCTCCGGCTATGATGACAGGCGAGGATATTTTAGTGAATTGAAGTAGGGCGTAAGTGGCCAGGATAAATAAGATATTCAAGCCATTTGCCTCCAAAGGCTCGAATAGCAAGTATGCTGCGGCGATCAGCATTCCACAGGAAACTGCATTAATTCCTTCCAATGCCGCACGGACAGGGCGATATTTCTTTAACTGATCCCAAAACCTAATCACGAAGAAGATGAGAAATATGCCGGGTAGAAAAATTCCTGCAGCCGCTATAAAACCTCCTACAAAAAAACCCATCGTGCCAAATTCCCGCATGGATAAAGCCCCTACGTAAGAAGAAATACTAAATGTGGGCCCCGGAACTCCCTGGGAAATAGCATATCCGGTAAGAAATTCTTCTGAACTCAAAAAGTGTTTGAAGTCTACAAATTCTGTATATAAATAAGGGACAAGGACTTGCCCGCCACCAAAAATCAGGCTCCCATTTCTATAGAAGTTCTCAAATAAAATAATAGGTTGATATTTTGTCACGGCTCCCAATACTGCCGCTAATACTAAAACTCCCCCCCAAAGGTAGAAATTGGCCCATTCGATTTTTAGTGGTGCATCCTTTTCCAGTTTGGGTTGTTGCTTGTATTTGATGGAAGTGCTCAGTCCTCCTATGACTAACAATATCGGGAAAATATAGGGTGAACTATAGAAAAATGATACAAATGCCGAAATCAATACAAGAACCATTGCCTCAGTAGTATTGATTGTTTTACCGATTATTTTTTGTGCAGCAAAAATGATAAATCCGATAGCCATAGGCTGGATAAACCGTGCGAAATCCAATGCTCCTGGGGTGTTCTCCTGAAGAAAGTAAATCAGCATAGCTGCTGAAATCATAAGAAGCGTGGCTGGCAAAATCCAAACCAAAAGCGCTAGATAAGCCAGGTTGGGACCGCCTACTCTATAGGCAATTGCACAGACCAGCTGAGTGGAAGATGGGCCAGGGAGCATATTGCAAAGTGCATTTAGCTCCCAAAGCTCATCCTCCGTAATATAGGCCCTTCTCTCCACCATTCGCTCAAGAAGCATCGCAAGAAAGGCTTGCGGCCCCCCAAATGCAGTAACAGAAAGCGTAATAATATCTTTCAAAAATAAATAGTACCGGACTTTCTTTACCGACATCTCTTATTTTCTCAATCCTAGTTCGCGAAGTCTCTCTTCCAGAAACTCTCCGGCAGTAGCGTCATCAAATTGTTTTGGATGCTCAGCATCCACGCAACTATCAAGGCATGTAAGATCCATCTCAGAGCGGGGATGCATAAAAAATGGAATGGAATACCTGCTGGTATTCATTTTTTCCCTAGATGGATTTACCACACGGTGAATGGTAGACTTCAGTTTTTTATTGGTCAGCCGCTCCAGCATATCGCCTACATTTACTACGAGTTGATCTGGAAGGGCAGTGATTGGTATCCATTTCCCATCCATTCGCTTCACCTGAAGTCCATCTGCACTAGCCCCCATGAGTAAGGTGATCAAATTGATATCTCCATGCTCAGCAGCGCGTACTGCATCAGCAGGGACTTCATCAGGGTTTTCTATAGGGAAATAATGTATTTGCCTTAAGATCGAATTGCCATAAGCCACCTTGTCTTCAAAGTATTCTTCATCCAAATCCAATGATATAGCGATCGCCTTTAGCATGGCTTTTCCTGCACTTTCAAGGGTGCGGAATGCTTCATTTGCATCATTCTGAAACTCCGGAATTTCCGATGGCCAGATATTTGGAGGGTACTCAGACTTGATAGGGTCGGAGTCGGGAATCCGGCTCAGTTCCTGCCCCACATGGTAAAATTCCTTTAAATCTCCTGTGTTTCTTCCTTTGGCATGCTCTTTTCCCTTACCAGTATAGCCGCGCTGAAATCCGATTTCCGGTTTTTCATACTTGGATTTGATATCATCGGGAAGCTTGAAAAAATCTTTTATCGATCCATAAAGCCTATCTTGAAGATCCTGTGACAAGCCATGATTCTTAATTGCCACGAATCCAATGTTTTGATAAGCTTCTCCTAATTTCTGCACAAATGCAGCCTTTTGTGCTGGATTGCCGGAAGTGAAATCAGCTAAATCTAAACTTGGTAACTCTTCAAATAGGATTTCCATATGGGTTAGTATTATAGTTTAACGTCTAATTTATCTTTAAAATTAAATATCTTTAATTTCAATTTACATGCTGTATGAATAAAATCCTGACTTTACTCTTTTCGATTTTTCTTTTCTCAGCCTGTTCTTCCGAAAAACAACGCGTGAATGAGGAGGTAGTAGAAGTGCCCGCAACTATTGATGCACCTACGGCGGATGCTCCAAAAGTTAAGTTCTATCAGTATGAAGATCAGGCTGCCTACCCTGATGCCATTCTGGAATTATTCACGCCTTTAGGTCAGCAGGTCTTTAAGCCGGGTAAAGTTCCTTTTGAATTTAATGTTAAAAATTTCCCCTTTGAGCTGACTGCAACCAAGGAATTTAAGCTGTTTAATATTTTGAATGGGGGGGATCCAGTAGGCTTTTATTCTCCGATATTTCAAAGAGATCTTAAACAAGGTAGCTATCGTGTGGTAGCATACTTGGTAGATGAGGAAGGATTGGCTCTGAAAAACTTCGGAAACTATGTGGATAGAGATTTCCAGGTAGGTGAGTCCAGACCGATCCCTTACTCTGCAGAACCATATCTTGCATTGAATTATCCCAGATCAGAGCAAATTTACGAGCCAGGAAGCGAGGTGATAATTGATTTTCTGGTAGTAGGAGGGGATATGAAGCTGGATGGACTAAAGGTTCAGATTGAAGTCAATGACCTAAAATATGAAATTGATCACATGGCTCCGGTAAGAATAGAAAATTTACCTCCTGGCTCTTACCAAGTGAAAGTTCGGTTGTTACATTCAAGTGGAAAAGAACTTGAAGGGCCATTTTCAAGTGTGAGTAAAGCCATCATTGTTCGCTAACATGCTTATCTTTGGGACTTCAATTTCAAAGATTTTAAGATGCTTTTAGTTAATCAAATTCGAGAAAACTATGCCGGAGTTCTTGCCGGACTTCAAAAGAGAAATTTCCCAAATGCAGAAGCTGTACTGAATCAGGCAGTTGAGCTGGATGAGTTGAGAAAGTCCAGCCAGTCAGAGCGTGATCTAATACAAAGCGAGTCTAATGCTATATCGAAGCAGATAGGATCGTTGATGCGGGATGGGAAAGCTGAAGAGGCAGTCAAAATCAAAGAAAAAACTGCTGAACTGAAAATTCAGATCAAAGATCTGGAAGAGCAAAACTCAAAAGCCGAAGCGGATTTGCTTTCTTTACTTTATACCATTCCAAATATTCCCCACACTTCTGTTCCAGCTGGTAAATCTGCAGAGGACAATGAAGTAGTTTTGGAGAATGGTGCAATTCCTACTCTCTTTGAAGGGAAGCTACCTCACTGGGATTTGATCAAAAAATACGATATCATAGATTTCGATCTTGGCGTAAAAATAACGGGAGCAGGTTTTCCGGTTTATAAGGGAAAAGGAGCAAGACTTCAGCGAGCCCTGATTAACTTCTTTTTGGATGAGGCGCTGGCTCAGGGATATTATGAGATCCAACCGCCGATTTTGGTAAATGAAGACTCAGGCTTTGGCACCGGTCAGCTTCCTGATAAGGAAGGTCAAATGTATTATGCAGATGCGGATAAGATGTATCTGATCCCAACGGGAGAGGTTCCCATTACAAATATTTACCGGGATGTGATTCTTTCTGAGAGTGATCTTCCCATTAAAAATGTTGGTCATTCTCCTTGTTTCCGAAGGGAAGCTGGAAGCTGGGGTGCTCACGTAAGGGGATTAAACAGATTACATCAGTTTGATAAGGTGGAGATAGTTCAGATTACTCATCCTGATAAATCCTATGAGACTTTGGAAAGTATGAGCAAGTATGTGCAGGGTCTTTTGCAAAAGCTAGAATTGCCTTACCGAGTTCTGAGACTTTGCGGAGGGGACATGGGATTTACTTCAGCGTTGACTTATGATATGGAAGTGTTTTCCGCAGCGCAAGAGAGATGGTTAGAAGTGAGCTCTGTTTCTAACTTTGAAACGTATCAGTCTAACCGGTTGAAATTGCGTTTTAGAGGAGCCGATAAGAAAACTCAATTAGCACATTCTCTAAATGGATCTGCATTGGCATTGCCTAGAATCGTTGCTTCCATCTTGGAAAACAATCAGACGCCTGATGGAATTAATATGCCAAAAGTGCTACATCCTTATTTAGGATTTGACAAGATTGACTGATTTGTTTACTTAAGATGAGGCTTCAACTTTCCTCTTAAAAAAAGAAGTAAAATAAAACTGAGAATTCGTAAATATCGGTAGCAAGTTATTAAGTAAAAAAGGGAACCTCATATAGAAGAGGTTCCCTTTTTGTTGGAATTTAATAGCGGAACAGCTTTCAAAAGAGAGTATAGCCTAAGATTAGATTAACTGAATTGTAAAGGGCATCTAATCCGAAATTTGCTCCAGTCTTGATTTCTTATGTAAATTTTTTTAAGCCCCAAACACACACCTAAAAAAAGCGATAGTAAAACAAGAGACCGAAACTAGCACCAACGGGAGTTTCGACATAGTTTTCAAAGGAAGGATTGGGGCCTGTTACTTTGTGTTTTGTCTTCATCCTATAAAAAATTCCTCCATCGACACTCATTCCAACTGTTCTAGAAATATTAAATTCCCTTCCCATTCTTAGGTTGTAATACCAAATAAAGGTTCGAAGATCCGTGTAGTTGTAATCTTCCTTTCGAAGAATAATGCCATTTCGGAGGTACCAAGGCTTTCTTGCGCTTAGTTCAGCACTGCCGGCAAAGTGATAAAAGAATTCTGTAGTATATATTTCAGGTTTGTTGATTTCTTTTTTATACCTGAAATCTGTCCCAAATGCCAAACCAACCTGCATTTGGCTAAGTTGATATCGTAAGCCCAGATTTATGCCTTCGTTATACCCAGTAGCAATTGACATATTTACCTTCTCACGCTCTTGGCTATAACCTACGACTGAAATGACTAGAAGCAGAAGTAGTATAAGAAAAGACTTCGGCATAGTACAACGTATGTTTTGAACTATCAATTTAAAAAAAAACACTATCCCCAAAGAAAATAGTTTTATTCGCCTTGTTTTTTCTTCGCTTCACGAAGTGATTTCAAGTAAAGTCCTTCCACCCGCTCTCGGGCCCATGGAGTTTTTCTGAGGAACTT
Organism: uncultured Algoriphagus sp.; assembly: GCF_963974835.1. GTDB lineage: Bacteria > Bacteroidota > Bacteroidia > Cytophagales > Cyclobacteriaceae > Algoriphagus. Next base: position 1,190,618 of record NZ_CAXBET010000001.1, read on the forward strand.
CAAACTCGAATTGATCGAAGGATCATGAGTAAAGCAGCGAATGGTAATGCGCTCCCCGAGTTCTTCCCATCCATAGAATTCAACTAGATGCTCGACCATGTCGGCAAGTTTTACTCCATGAAGCGGGTTGTTGGGTTGGGTTTCCAATTGGGTATTTAAAATGGGTGGATTTAAAATTATAATTTGTTTTGAATAACTCAGCGATGAAGTTTGAAAGTGAAAGAAAAAACCTCCTAAGCTTCCTCTAAATCCAAAAAAGCTTTTCCGTTCATTACGATCTACTATCGTGATATTTTTTATTTCCTTTCGATAAAATCCCAAAGATTACCATACAAATCCTTGAAAACGGAGACTGTTCCAAATGCTTCTTCGGACGGCTCTCTGATGAACTCTACTCCTTTTGAAGTGTAATTGTGATAGTCTCTGTAAAAATTGTCGGTATATAAAAACAGGAACACTCTTCCGCCGGACTGAAAGCCAATTTGATTTCGCTGCAGTTCATCGGCAGCTTTTGCCAACAGCAGTTGGCAAGTAGATCCAGGAGGAGCAACCCTCACCCAGCGTTTGATGTCACTGATGTGAGTATCCTCGATTAATTCAAAACCTAAAACGTCCGTGTAGTACTCAATCGCCTCATCGTAATCTCTTACAAGAATTGCAATCTGGCCTAGTTGCTGTTTCATTGTTGCAAGTAGGGAAAACCAAAAGGAATTTGGAAACCCTAATTTATAATTCATGAAGTTTTTTCGGCCGAGGACTTAATATCTTCTACTATAAATATGGAATTGTTATTCAAGTCGTATAACCCAAATTCGTTTGTACCCCACGTGGTATTTCTGATAAGTTTATGGCAACTCACAATACCTTTGATAACCAGTGATTCAAAGTACGGTTCTATGTTTTTAACAAATATTCTAACCACTGATCCTCCCAGCAGAGGATCTTCAGGAGTATCCGCATGCCATTGTAAGTGCAGTTCAATTTCTTCTAATCGCATCCCGGCATACATATGATCTCCAAAAGTCTTTACGAAGCCCAGCGTGTGAGAATACCATTCAATATCCCGGTTGATATCATTGGATGGGAGTACGGGCACTGTTCCGATAAATTCTGTTTTCATTGTTGATAAATTCTAATCAGGCTATGTTTCGATAAACAGAGCCTGTTATTATCTCTCTGCCTCAAGGGTTCTGCGGACATCTTCCAAATCTCTTCGGATCTCGAAGATGCTATCCCACTCCCGACCTTCTTCACCATGCTCTATACCCACATACCCGTGGAAATTATGAGCCAGCACAATCTTCATCATTCTAGTATAATCCAGTGGATGCTCCACTCCAGAGTCATTCCAAACTGTTGGTTTTAGACTTACTCCTTTCGCTCTTGGCATGAGTTCTTCCACTCCACGGTAGGAGTCATAGGATATATCTTTCCCATTTTCCTCAGCTATTCTGAAATTTCCAAAATCGGGCAAAGTTCCAGCTCGAGGATGTGCCGTTTCTTTGATCATTTCCGCCAGCCATTTTCCATTGCTGGAAAAGCCTCCATGATTTTCGATCAACACATTAATATCAAAATCTTCCGCAAATTCACATAACTGACGTAAACCAGAACTTGTGATATCAATAGCGTTTTTCTCATCACTTTTTGAAGTGCTCCATGGTACGGCCGAATAAGCATTCACTCGAATAGAATGACAACCCAAGAACTTAGCTGCTTCTACCCATTTTTTATGGTTTTCTACAGTTTGTGTACGCTCTTCCGGAGTTGAAGCTCCCAGCATACCTTCTCCGTCACACATGATAAGAACCGATGTTACGCCTTCGCCGTCTGCTCGGGTTTTCATTTCTTTCAGGTAATTCATATCTGTGGCTTTGTCTTTGAAAAATTGGTTGACATATTCCACTGCATCTATCCCGTTCTTTTTGGCAAGTACGGGGAAATCCAAATGATCCATTTTACCTGCGAAAAGTTCCTTATTCAGGGACCATTCGGCAAGTGAAATTTTAAATAAGGGATCTGCTTTGGAATCAGAAAATGCATATTGAGGTAGCCCTAGCCCAAGTGCGGCCGTAGCAAGCCCTGCTGATTTTAGAAAATCTCTTCTTTTGTTCATTTTAAATAGAGTTAAAGACCTGTGTGCATTTTTAAGAGTTCTTAAAAAATGAAGTATTGTTACTATCTAATGGAAACCATTAATTGACCACTTTCTCAAACCTCCCATCCTTTTCTATATTCTCTTGTTAGCAATTTATTGGCTTCAGCATCATTGGAGATGCTCAAATTCATAGCATCGAATTCTACTTTTTTTCCAGCTCGCAATGCTACAGCGCCTAAATTAATGGTGTCGGTAATTGTCTGTGCTCGTATAAAACTCCCAGGGGTTTGTTTGCCTGATTGGATTGCTTCAACCCAAGCTGACGTGTTTCTCTCAACGCTTTCAGAATCAATCCGCTCGGTATCAGGACGGGTTACCATTTTACTTTCTGGAAGCAATACTGGGTTTTCTCCTCTAAATCCACCTAAAATTTTACCCTTTGTGCCAACGAGCATCAATCCTTCATCAGGAGTTTCCTTTCCGTCTATTTCCAATTCTTCGGGCGCAAATGGTTTCATTCCGCCGTCATACCAAATTAGATCAAAAGCGGGCAGATTGGTTTGTTCTGGGAATTTCCATTTGATCATACAGCTGGCGGGAAAAGCAACGTCATTTTTCACCCACTGATAGACTCCATTCACTTCTTCCCGGGTAGTGGTTCCAAAAGCTTTGGCGCTTAATGGAGAGCTGTTGATTCCCAGAGTTTCGAATAAAGGGAAAAGGCTGTAATGCCCCATGTCAGCAACCGATCCGCCTCCGAAATCATACCAACCCCGGAAGACGTTGTGTGTATAGTTTTTGTGATAGTCCATTTCAGGAACTGGGCCAAGCCATAGATCCCAGTTGAAGCCCTTAGGAATTATTTCATTTTCAGTAGGTCTTTTGGTCCACTGCTGCCATACCGGCCGATACGACCAATTGTGTATTTCTTTTAGATCTCCGATTAATCCTGCATCCATCCAAGCTTGGATCTGGCGATACTCAGGTCTATCCGACCAAGCTAATAGATGTGTGATCACGCCACTCGACTCCGCCTTCTCGATCACTTTTCTTGCTTCCAAAAGTCTGTTTGAGATTGGCTTGTGGGTGACTACGTGAATTCCTTGATTCATTGCCGCGAGTGCGATGGATGCATGCGTATGATCTGGCGTCATCACTTTGACCGCATCGACTCCTTTTTCCTTTGCAAATAACTCCCGGAAGTCCTCATAGGAAGCGCAGCCTTTATATGTACCGGAACGGCTGTCCTTTGAGTAATATTTTTCTACATATGCCTGACCCACATCTCTCCCTCCTGCAATTCCATTCACATTACTCCACCAGGTGTCATCTCCTAATGTTTCTCTGATGCCATCTCTAATACCATAGGGTGACCAATCAATGTAATTCTCTGAATATTTATTTACATCGCAGACAGCTATCACACGCACTTTTGGGTTTTCCAAAAGCTCACCCATTTCCCGCAATCCTTGGGTTCCACATCCAATATTTGCAATTGTTATTTGATCAGAAGGAGGGATTTTGCCAAGACCTGAAATTACATTGGATGGGACAATGGAAATGGATGCGGCTACTGTGGCAGCAGAACCAAGAAATTCCCTGCGGTTCAAATTTTTAATTGGTGCCATAATCGGGTAAGAGTTGGAAGTATAATTTACCAATGCTGACCTTCATTCCAAAGAGTTTTGCTTTCAGAAGTGATATTTCGGAGCTCTTCCATTGTTTTTGGTGATCATATTTAGATGGTTTTAATTTTTGGGGTAAATAGGATAAATTGATTTATCCAAACCCACTAACCGATGAAGCATATCCTATCCATATGTCTGCTTTCACTCTTCTATATTTCCTGTGAGGAGAAAAAAGAATCTCCCGACGAAATAGTTTACCCGGAGCGTCCTAACATACTCTGGATAGTGAATGAAGATATGTCACCTGAACATTTAGGAGTATACGGAGGCACTGGTGGCAAAACTCCCGTGTTGGATTCTCTGGCAAAGGCGGGAATAATTTTCACCAATGCATTTTCTACAGCAGGAGTTTGTGCTCCAAGTCGGGCAGCTTTGATCACAGGTGCATATCAAACTTCAATAGGAGCAATGCATATGCGTACGCTTTCCTTTTCTGCCGCAGGGGATGATAACTATCCGCCTGATCATAAGTCGTATTCTACAGTCATCCCTGAAGGCATGCATGGCTATCCCGAATACCTGAGAATGGCTGGGTATTATACCAGCAACAATGTCAAAGAGGATTATCAGTTTGAAGGGCCAGGAACCATGTGGGACGAGAGTAGTAACAAGGCACACTGGAGGAATCGTAAAGATCCTAATCAACCTTTTTTCTCGATTTTCAATTATACAACAACTCATGAGTCCCAGGTTTGGGCCAGAGAGAATGAAGAGTTGCTGGTGAATCCAGCGGATGTGACTGTGCCTCAGGTGTACCCAGATGATTCCATTACACGCCGAACTTTAGCTCGTTTTATCACCAATGTGATGCGGTTTGATGTGCAGGTTGGCGAGCTTTTGCAACAATTGAAGGATGATGGATTGTATGAGAATACCATCATCTTTTATTATTCTGATCATGGGGATGGCATGCCATACTATAAGAGGGAGTTATATGACAGAGGATTGCGTGTCCCTCTATTTGTGAAAGCGCCATTTATCAAACCGGGGACTGTGGATGATCAATTGGTGAGTTTTGTGGATTTCGGGCCTACAGTTCTCTCTTTGGCTGGCGTGAAAATTCCAGACACTATGCAGGGTCAGGCTTTTATGGGAAATCAAAAGTCACCACCTAGAAAGTATATCTATGCAGCTCGGGATAGATGGATTCGGAGGTGGATCGTGTACGCGCAGTGAGTGATGGACGCTTTAAATACATTAAAAACTACATGCTTGAAAAGCCAAACTATCAAAATATCCGCTACAGACTGAGCAATCCGTTAATGGTTCATCTGCTGGAATTGCATGCGGAGGGGAAATTGGATGAAAATCAAGAGCGTTGTTTTGACGAGTCTAAGCCTGAAGAAGAACTTTACGATACTAGGTCTGATCCGTATGAGTTTAATAACCTAGCAGGAAATGCAGACTATGCGGATAAATTAGCTGAGCTGCGTGAAGCCCATCTCAAGTGGATTGATGATTTCGGGGACTTGGGAGCGCTACCTGAAATGGAAATGGTAAAACAATGGTGGAATGGGGCAGACGAGCCGCCAATCACTGAATCGGCGGAAGTACATTTCGAGGATGGTAAAGTGTCACTTTCTTCAGCTACTAAAAGTGCTTCCATTGGTTATAAGAAAAGTTCTAGCGACGTGTGGTCTGTATATCTTTCCCCTTTTGAGATGAATGTTGGGGATTCCCTGTATGTACTTGCACACAGAATAGGGTATAAGCCGTCGACTCAAGCGATGATAGTGGAAGAGTAGAATGTCAATAACAACGATCAATTTTTAACTATGAATCGATTATTGATGTAGAACTCTTCTTACTTGACTGGCTTCAGTTGTTAAATTGTTGCTATCTGGTCAATCGATATAGGAAAAGAGTGCTGCGTTTGATCAAGGCTGGATATTCTTTTAAGTTGATCGTTTCGCCAGGTGCGTGTGCTCCGGTTCCCGATGCCCCAAGTCCATCTAGGCAATCAAGATATTCTGCGACGAAGGAAATATCACCCGCCCCTCGACTTCCAGGATCCCCAGGGTTCACTTCTCCAAAACCCATATCCAAACTTAATTTGTTGAGCTGCTCAGCTAGTTTGTAATTTCCTTCTGTAGGAATCATAGATGGTAGTCCATCAGAAAAAATGATTTCAGCATCTGTTTGATTTAGATTTCCATCTATAATTTCCTGCATCTTCTCCCGGGCTTTAATCTTTTGCTCCTCTCCAAGAAATCTTAAATCCCCCGTTACAAGTGCTTCACGGGCCACAATATTGGTTTTTCCCAATGCTTCACCTTTTCCGGAAACTGGGTCGTATTTGATGTCTGACCCACCGATAATCTGACCTGGATTGAAGGTCAAGTATTGCTCACCAGCTAATTCTTCCCGGAATTCTGTTAAGATTCTTGCAGCTTCATAGATAGCCCCAAAGCCGACTGCTTCCCTGAAAACTCCACTGGAATGCGACTGTTTTCCGCTGGTTTTCAATTGCCATCCGCTACTTCCTCTTCTGGCTACCGTCACTGTGCTGAAGCCCTGTGCTGTCTCATAAGCAAGAGCAATATCATGGGATTTTGATCTCTCGATGAAATCCCTGCGTGAAATTGACTCGTCTGCAGAACTCTCTTCATCACCTGTGAAATAAACTGTAATGGTCCTGTCTTCCAAATAGCCCAAGTCATTTAGAGCTTTGAGACTAGCCAGAATCATAACGTCTCCCCCTTTCATGTCATTTAGTCCCTGTCCAGTCGCTGTGGAATCATTCAAAACTGTGTAAGGAGAAAACGGCATATCTTTTTCGAAAACCGTATCCAGATGTCCTATCAGGAAAAGTTTCTTTCCTTGGGATCCTTTTCTGGTGGCTATAAAGTGGCCCGCTCTGTTGGATTCTACAGGCAATTGCATCCACTCCGTTTCAAACCCTATTTTCTTGAACTCCCGCTCAAAAAAGCTTCCCACTTTTCGAACCCCGGCTACATTCAATGAGCCTGAATTGATATTTACTACTTCTTCGAGAAGAGACAGTGTCTGCTGGTAGTTTTTATCGATTTCTTGCATTAGGTTCTCTTCTGCTTTAGTGAGTTGCTGGGCAAAAACAACAGAGCCAAAATAGAAAAAGAGTAAAGTCAGGAAGAGGTTTTTCATAGGTGGGAAATGCAGGTTCGATCGTAAGGTTCTAGCTGATTGCATGAATGCCAACTTAAGGTATCAGGAATCTATCAAGTAAAATTATCAGGATTAGGCTTAATTATATTGAGGCAAATAAATATCAAAAGTAGCTCCTTGGTTGGGTTTACCGTTGGCTGTGATATATCCATCGTGATTGTCAACTATTTTTTTCACTATAGCTAGGCCAATTCCCGTGCCTTGAAATTTCTCCTTTCCATGGAGTCTTTGAAACAATTCAAAAATCCTTTCACTATACTTTTGTTCAAAACCAATTCCATTGTCAGAAATTCTGAGATGGCAATAATTGATAGTTGGAGATAGCCGCTCAAATTCGAATTCATTTCCCAGGCCCTTTTTACTGGATACCACAATATGCGGATCCCTGTCCTTCACGGAGAATTTCAGGGAATTACTTATCAAGTTTTGTAAAAGTTGGCGAAACTGAAAAGGAATAATGTTAAGCGTGCATAGTTCTTCATATTCCACTATGGCATTGTGAAGGGCAAGTTCTTCCTTCAAGTCCATTTTCACTTCTTTGATCAGCTTGTTCAGGTCTGTAGCTTCAAATTTTCGTTCTGAAATAGAAGTTCTGGAGTAGGAGAGTAAATCACCAATTAAGGTCTGCATCCGCTTTGCAGCATTTTGCATTCGCTTAAATTGCTCTTTTCCATCCTCTGTGAGGTTATCGAATTCGTTTTCTAAGAGAAGTGTTGCAAAGGTTTGGATTTTTCGCAGAGGTTCCTGCAGGTCGTGACTTGAGATATAGGCAAAGGATTGCAATTCCTTATTCATACTAGCCAAGTCTTTTACGTTTTGGGCCAGTTCGTTAGTACGCTCCAAGACTAAGCGTTCCAGCTCATTGGTAAATTCCTTTTGGTCATGAATATCATTACTGGAGCCCACCCACATCTGAATTTCCCCTTCCTGATTTAGCTGTGGCTTGGCCCGGCTGAGTTGCCATCTGTAGGTTCCGTCATATTTGCGGAATCTATGTTCAAAAAAAAATTCTTTTCCTGTAGCTATGGATTCTGTCCAAGCTTTCAAACTTCCTATTTTATCATCTGGATGGACTATTGCAAGCCAACCTTCCAACTCAAGATCTTCCGGTTTATAGCCGGAATATTCATATACTGATTGGTTAAAATAGTTTAAGTTGCCATCCGGATCGGCTGTCCAAATATGCTGGGGAATAGAGTTTGCCAACAGTCTAAACTTCTGCTCACTTTCTTCGAGTTTTTGGATATTGTTTTTTTCTGATGTGATATCTCGGACAGTACCTAATACTTTTAAAGGAGCATTATTTTCATCATAGTGTACTTTCCCTTTGACTTCTATCCAGCGTTGGTTACCATCCCGATGTACGACCCTGCATGTGTAAGCCAAATTGCCATCGATAAAAGATTTCTCAAATGCTGATTTTCTGATCTGCAGGTCTTTAGGATGTATACTGTTTACGAAAAGCTCGTGATTATTATCCTCGCCTTCAGTAAGATCGAAAATTTCATGAAGTCTTTTGGATCCATCGAGTTTTCTGTTCTGTAAATTGAAATCATAAATACCAAGTTCTGAAGCTTCAATTACCATGGTAAGTTGCTCTTCACTGGCTTCGACTTTCTTATGAGCTAGGACCTGATCAGTGACGATGTGTCCGATGGTGATGACTCCATCTATGTCGCCATTGGAGTCATAAAGTGCCTCATAGCTGAAGTTAACATAGATGGTTTCAAGATTTCCGTCCCGAAGAATTTGAACCGGAAGTTCTGAAGCAGCAAATCGTTTTCCAGTCTTGTATACATCATCGAGCAATTCTTTGATTCCCTGATCTACTAGCTCAGGAATGGCTTCAAAAATTGGCTTATTTATTACATCTTCACGCTTCCGGCCCCATATGGATAGCGCTTTATTATTGACGATATCAGTGATGTAGTTTGGTCCTGTAAATGTGGCTATAGAAGCTGGTGCCTGTTGGATTATTAATCTAAGTTTTAGCTCACTTCTTTCCAGTTTTGATTTCAGTAATAATTCTTGAGTAGTCTCTGCGCAGGTCACCAGTACTCCGGCTATCTTTCCCTCGTCATCTCTGGCAGGGCTGTAACTGAAAGTCCAATACACGTCTTCGAGTTGCCCATTTCGGAAAATTGGGACTAATAAATTCTCAAAATACAGCGATTCCCCATCTGTCAGCACCTGGTCCATTAGAGGTTTGATTATGTGCCAGATTTCTGACCATGCTTCTTCACCATTCATTCCTAGCATGGAGGGATGCTTACCCTCTGCACCTAAACTAGGTCTGTAAGCGTCGTTATAAAAACAGGTAAGTTCAGGTCCCCAATAAAGGAACTTAGGGAATTTGGATGATAATAGAATATTAAGCGTAGTAATCAGACTTTGTGGCCATGTCTCAGGCAAACCTATAGCTGTTTTGCTCCAATCTTTTTCTCGAATTAATTGCCCCATTTCGCCGCCTCCTATAGGAAAAGCACGGAAATTTGCAGGTTGATATGTCATAAAATACTTACTGTGATTGAATTACAAAATTATCTTTGGAGGGTTGAAATGCTCTGTTTGCCAAACTATCTATACCTTTTAGAATCACATCTTTTAGTTTTGAATATTCACCAGGCTTACGTATAAAGCGGAATGCTCCCTGCTCAAAAAGTAAATTTACGACTGGTTCATCCATCGAAGTAGAATAGATAATGATAGGTAAGTCCCTGAATTTGTCATTGGACATGATTTCAGTCAAGCATTCAAAACCCGATTTCATGGGCATATTTAGGTCTAAAAATATTACATCAGGGAGGGCATCTTTTTCAGTCAAAAGTAGATTCATTAGCTCTACCCCATTTGTTACCGTAGTAAGCCTTGTTTCGATGGGTAATTTTGAAAGAGAATCTTTAAAAAAGAATCGATCATCTACATCGTCATCAGCCAATAATAGTCTAATAGGTTGTGCGTTCATTGAGCTCTTTTTAAACTAGTTAGAAATTTGGCGACACTGTATATTCAAAGATAACATAATTGAAATCTATATTTCCTTTTGAAAGCCATAGTTTCAGAAGGTTGGTACTCAGAAAAACATCATGTCTTTCTGGGTTTATATTATAGACAGGGAATTATCCGACACTATGTGGGAAACTGAAACATCTAAAATGTTTTTTTTCAGCCACGCTGCCATGAATTCTGATCCTCCTTCTTCGCTTGCTGAATGACCTATGATAATCAGCCCAAGTTTTTGACCCATCTCATTGGCATTTCTCACATATTCAGGAGTTTCCCATTCCGGACTTTCACCACAGATCAAGACATCAGGTTTCTCCTTCATTAGCATTTCTATTTGCCTTTTTCCTCCAGCAGCCCCTGGCATTAGTAGGATTTTGCTGGCTTTTTGGGAAAGGTCTCCGACATAGCGAAGCGCAGGAACTTCCATTTTCATCTTGATATGTGAGATAAGTTCTTCCAAGGTAGTCTCGGGCAGATTCAAGACTGCGTTTTGTTTATAGTATTTTTCCCAGCCTAGTTCCTGGACTACTCCCAGCTGAACACCATCAATCTTCAGACTGTGTACATAATCATGATTTCTCCAGATTACAATCCCGTGCTCATCCAGAAGCTTTCGTTTGAATTGGTAAACTGAATCGTTTTGTAGCCATCCAGTTTCATCAGCATGATTGTAAAAAGTCGGTTCGTGTGCGATGATGAAATTCGCATTTAGCTCAATGGCTTTTCGGATTACAGTCAAGGTTGCGAACATGGTAGTCACAATCCCAGTTACTTTTTGTTCTTTGGAACCGGTTTTCAAAGTATCCACAGTTTGTGAGAATGGAGCTCCGGGAATCTGAGCAATGAACAAATCCATGATTTCTCCTACAGTAAAAGTTTTTTTCGTGGTAGAATAGGAGCTAAAAGGATTTGCAATTAACCCCGTGCCTATCATTAAGCTGGATTTTTTAATGAATGATCTTCTATTTGATTTCATGTTAAAATGGGTTGCTTGGGTAAAATATCTCTAGGTAAATGATAGAGAAATCTAGATGAGGTATCTCTTGAAAAACTGCTGACTTCAAGTTAATGAAAAGTAATAAAAAAAGCCGTTTGATTTTTACAAACGGCTCATAATTAGGGGTATAAACTGGTTAGTTCACAGAGATATTCGAGAACCAGATGAATTTTTCACCAGCTTGATTAGCATGCGTAGTAGCTAATTTGATTGGCCCGAACTGCTCCACATTTTCCCAGGTTGTAGGTCTGCCTTCTGGTCCATTTCCTCTGCGGAAAACCCATTCTAATATCATGTTGTTTTCATCCAAATACAGATCATATGCATCTCCAGGTGTGTAGCCATCGGCAGCATTATATACTATGGTCAATTTGGTTGAGTTGGTTCCAGCTATCGGTGTGGGTACATTTTCTTCTGTTTCATATTCGTAGCCGCTATCCCACGCCAGTTGGAAAGGGAACATCATCCAGTATTTATCATTAATGAAACCTTTGTCGACGTCTGGCATAGAATCCGCAGCCATGTCCAGACTGTAGGTAAAGCTGGTGTCCGATGTGGCGTAGTAAACGGTGCGGTCTTTGACATTCCATTTCCAATCTCTTGTCATCACATTTACAGAGTCGCGCTGTACATTCCAAGTGTATGCGATGGAGTTGACTTCGTCAAATTTATCATAGCCATAAGCCATCGCCACTTTCATTGGCAAGGTGTCTGGTGTGGTTTCTGTGGGTTGACATGCATATAATGCGCAGACAACCAGAAGTGTAAGAGTAAGATTTTTCATATTGTTTTATTAGATTTTTACGATCATATGGTTTGGTATCATGAGGGATCTTTGGCGCTGTATAATTATCCTTCTGGACTTTTTCTATTTTCTTTATTTCATACCAAAGGTTTTCTATAAAGTTAGCAGACTTAAAATTCAGATTGATTCTTTAGCCACTTTTTATATTTCTGGTATTCAATTGGTTGATATAGCGTTCTTATAAATCCGAAAATGCGATTTAATACTAACATACTAACAAATAGTGGTGAAGGAAAGATTTTATTTTGTCCTTCTGCAATCCCTCGGAGAATAGATGTGGCTACCCAGCTAGGTGATGAACAGGAAAGTCTAGGGAATGTTTTTTTTCTGCTCATTAAAAAAACTGTGTTTATGTAGCGGATTTTTTAAACTTTCATTGTCAAAATCCACAGCTAAACTCTCAGGACTTAATAGGAGCAATTGGCTCTCAAGTTCCTCTACACAATCAAATTTTTCTTTTTGTGAAAGAATTACATCGCATACTTTGCTTCAGGAAACTTAATAGTGATTGGATTTATTTTGATGGCAAAAAGAGGTTTTTGCGAGCTTATATCTGGAAAATAGGCTGGATCGATATGTAAGTTTTTTAGAGTAGCTAGTTTGCCCCAGCCAGATGCGGAAGGTTTGGTGAAGAAATTCACTCCGTCCCATAATTGATGTAAGTCTATTGGAAGCAGACTTGTAGAGATAGGCAATTGAAATCCTCCACAGGTTACTTCACATGAAAAAATGCTTATGTCGCCAACCTTTACCTGAATCAATTCTTTCCCCTCACTTTTCTCCCAGGAAAAAGGCAAAGTCTCCTTTGGAATACCCCAGTTGGTGTGGCCATTTTGAGTGCTCACTTCAGAGCTCACATAGATTTTGGTGATGGATTGCTTGAAATATGGAGCAAATTTTCCCGGGATAAAAAGCAACTCCTTATAGGAACCAACCGGAGAAATGTAGTAGTCTACCAGCATCACATATCCTAATCCTCCTCGAAACTTGCCCTTCAGATGTTCTGGTAGATTTGCATTTGTTTCCACCCATTTTTTTGAGAATTTATAAATCAACATGATCCCTTCACCTTTCAATGTCCATGGTGCAGGTGATTTCTTATAAAGTTTAAGATTCTTTACCGGGATTTGATGATTTTCAGGCATAGGGTGAAGGGCTGACACTCGTCCAGCCACCGTCTATTATAAGAGTTTGTCCGGTGATATGTCTTGCCTCATCAGAGACTAAAAATGCTGCAGCATTGGCGATGTCCTGTACAACGGCGGGCCGTCCTAGAGGAGTGATTTTTGACCAGGTTGTTTCATATTCCGGATCAAGTGCTGTCCTGTTTGTCACCGTTGCTCCAGGGGCAATGGTATTTATTCTGATTTTGAATGGAGCAAGTTCTAGCACTAGGTTTTTGGCGAGCATTTCTATTGCTGCCTTGCTCATAGCATAAGCAGCGAGATTTTCATGACTTTGGTGAGCAGTGACTGAAGATGTGAAAAGTAATGCTCCTCCATTAGGTTGGTCTTTCATTACTTTGGCAGCAGCCTGGGCCAGAAAGAAAGTCCCGGCCTGATTGACTCTGGTGACTTCCATGAAATCCGCTCTGGAATACTCCAAAAATGCTCCGAAAAGAGTGATGCCCGAGTTAGCAATAACAATATCTACCGATCCAAAATTTGAGAGGGCAGTTTCTATCAACCCATTGATCACCACCTCAGAACTGGCATCACCAGAAATTGCAATCGCAGAAACTCCATGTATATGGCTGATTCGCTGGCATGCGTCGCGGATCAAGCCTTCTTCGAGGTCATTTAGGATTATATTGATACTTTGAGCAGCAAGCTTCTCTGCTATAGCCAGGCCAATTCCCTGTCCTGCTCCGGTGATAATGGCGGTCTTTTGGGGTTTCATTAAGTGTTTTCTATGGTTAAAAAAAAGAAAAGTAATTTACGAATGAAATGTATCCAAGCTTCTTCGGACCTGATTTATAAAGTGTAATGATTTCATCAGTCAGGAATTCCCTGAAAATTAATTCTTCTGGCGCTTTAGAGGAAATAATGAAATTGATAAAAAAAGCTTCCAGGTTTTCTAAATCTGGAAGCTTTTCAGTTTTATGATTAATGTGAATCTCGTTTTACTTCAGATCCCGAACTTCCCTGTAGAAAGTCAAAATCGACACCATCATGGGCTTGATTTACTTTGTCAAGGAAAAGATTAACATATCCTCGCTCATAAGGTAGGTTCAAAGGCTTGAAGTTTGCCTTCCTATTTTCAAATTCCTCGTCAGAGATCATCAGATTCAATGTTCTTGCCGGCACATTAAGCTCAATCATATCCCCATTCTGCACAAATGCCAGCGGTCCACCAATAGCGGATTCCGGTGAAACGTGAAGGACTACAGTTCCATATCCTGTCCCACTCATTCTGCCGTCCGAAATACGGACCATATCTTTAACCCCTTTGGCAAGGAGTTTTTGAGGCAGCCCCATATTACCAACTTCCGGCATTCCAGGATATCCTTTTGGTCCCACATTCTTCATGACCATCACACAGGTTTCATCGATATCCAGTTCGGGAGTATCAATTCTAGCTTTGTAATCGTCGATATTTTCAAATACTACAGCACGGCCTATGTGAATCAATAAGCTTGGTGTGGCTGCAGAAGGTTTGATCACCGCCCCATTTGGACAGAGATTTCCCTTTAAGACTGCGATTCCTGAATCAGGCTTGATAGGATTTTCGAAAGTCCCAATCAAGGCTCTGTCGTAACATTCCGCTTTTTCTATGTTATCGCCAATTGTCTTTCCATTCGCAGTGATGGAGTCCCGGTGCAAGTATTTCTCTATTTCTTTCATTACAGCAGGTAGTCCGCCTGCATAAAATAAGTCTTCTACCCAATGTTCTCCTGACGGTTGCACATTTGCGATCAGCGGAATCATCGAAGAGAACTTATCGAAATCAGTTAAGTCCACATCCACGCCGATTCGCTTGGCAATTGCAGTCAAGTGAAGAATAAAGTTCGTAGATCCGCCCAAAGCGGCATTGACCATAATTGAGTTTTCAAATGCCTTTCGGGTAAGTATTTTGCTCATTCTCAGGTCTTCATTCACCATCTCCACGATTCGCATGCCTGTCATATGAGCTAGCACTTTTCGTCTGGAATCTGCCGCTGGGATGGTTGCATTGTCAGGGAGAGATAGACCGAGGGATTCGACCATGGCTGCCATAGTGGAGGCTGTTCCCATAGGAGCGCAATGGCCCACAGAACGTGACATAGCCGCTTCTGCTTCGATGAATTCTTCCTGAGTGATTTTTCCTAATTTGAAATCCTCAGCAAAGCGCCACACATCTGATGTTCCTATTTTCTTTCCTTTAAATCGGCCTACCAACATGGGACCTCCGGAGAGAACAATAGCCGGTATGTCTACTGATGCGGCTCCCATTACTAATGACGGAGTTGTTTTATCACAGCCACACATGAGTACCACACCGTCCATAGGATTTGCCCGAATGCTTTCTTCCACGTCCATACTAGCCAGATTTCGGAATAGCATGGCTGTAGGTTTGATTGAGCATTCGCCCAAAGACATTACTGGAAATTCCAGAGGGAAACCTCCTGCTTCCCAAATTCCGCGTTTTAAGGCTTCGGCAAGATCTCTAAAATGTGCGTTGCAGGGAGTAAGTTCAGACCAGGTATTGCAGATTCCGATTACAGGTTTGTCACCCTCAAATAAGTGATGGGGAAAGCCCTGATTTTTCATCCAGGATCTATAAATGAATCCGTCTTTTCCAGTGCGGCCGTACCAATCTTGGCTCCGGAGTTTTTTCTTTGACATATAGGTTGTTTTGGCTAATCGAGCCAGAATTTACCAAAAATTACGAGAAGCAAAGAGGTCAAAGAATATTGTCTGAGTATTTATTTTAATTACAGATTATTCATTCTAATCTGATATATGCTGTAGTTGACTGATTTTGTGGTAACTATGGCTACACAGTATTTTAACGAAAAGGAAAAGTACTGCTCAAAAAAATAGCGGACTTTGATTCCAAAGTCCGCTAATAAGCAAGTTTTCAATTCTTAGGATATTCTCTCAATATCTGCTCCCAAAGCTCTAAGGCGCTCGTCGATATTTTGATAACCTCTATCTATCTGCTCAATATTATCAATGATAGATGTGCCGCTCGCAGATAGCGCGGCTATAAGTAATGCTACACCAGCACGAATATCAGGAGATGTCATCCGGATTCCACGCAGCTCAGTCTTCCTATCTAGACCAATTACAGTGGCTCTATGTGGATCACAAAGGATGATTTGTGCTCCCATGTCTATCAATTTATCTACAAAGAACAATCTCGACTCAAACATCTTTTGATGAACAAGCACAGTTCCGTTAGCCTGAGTGGCAGTTACTAATACTATGCTAAGCAAATCTGGAGTAAATCCTGGCCAAATGGCATCAGCTACAGTGAGGATAGACCCATCGATAAATGTTTCGATCTCATAATGCTTTTGCGCAGGAATGAAAATATCGTCTCCCCGGAATTCAAGCTGGATTCCCATTCTTCGGAAAGTGTCAGGAATGATGCCTAGTCGTGGTATTTGACAATCTTTGATGGTGATCTCAGATTGTGTCATGGCAGCTAGCCCAATAAAGGACCCGATTTCAATCATGTCCGGTAGCATCTTGTGTGTAGTGCCAGCTAAGCTCTCGACACCTTCGATTGTCAGAAGGTTTGAACCTACACCGGAGATTTTTGCACCCATGCGATTTAGCATGTCACATAGTTGCTGTAGATAAGGTTCACAAGCAGCATTGTAAATAGTCGTGGTCCCTTCTGCCATGGAAGCAGCCATCACGATATTTGCTGTTCCCGTTACTGAAGCTTCGTCAAGAAGCATATAGCAACCTTTTAGATTTTTCCCGTCAATATGAAAAATCTCATTTTTTGAGTCGTAATTGAATTTTGCACCTAGCTTCTGGAAACCGGTAAAGTGCGTATCCATCCTCCTACGCCCAATTTTATCTCCTCCTGGTTTGGATAGCTTTCCCTTACCAAATCTTGCAAGCAAAGGACCTAGTAGCATTACTGAGCCACGAAGTGCGGAAGCTTTTTTCAGGTATTCTTCCGTTTCCATGAAGTCAAGATTGACCTCATCGGCTTGGAAGCTATAGGTTTCAGGACCTTCTTTGGTGACTTTCACACCCATATCGCTCAATAAATCTATGAGCTTATTGACATCTACGATGTTTGGGATTTTTTCTATGGTAACTTTCTCAGGAGTGAGAAGGACTGCACAAAGAATCTGAAGTGCTTCGTTTTTTGCTCCCTGGGGAATTATCTCTCCTTTGAGTTTAATTCCACCATTGACCCGAAATGAACCCATTAATTTCTACGTTTTTTATTGTGCCCTGTATTTGGACGACGCTTATTGTTGTGATTTGATCTTTTGTTCTTTCCGTTGCTCCTCTCCTCCTGAAGAGGTGGTTTGAAATCACGGCGTGTATTGGATTCAAACAAACCATTTTCTCTAACTTTCTCTACATCGATATGCAACTTGCCCTTAGATAACGTCTTGATGTCGTCCAAGATTATGGCATCGTCAAAATTTTCTCTGTTCCAAGTAGAGTGAAAGCTTCGCATTAGCTGTCCGATAAAAATAATAGCCGCTTCCTGTTCTTGATCGTCTTCAAGTTTAATTGCGCCTTCGATCAGTTTTTCGATGTTTCTACCGTAGTGCTTGAATTTGATCTCGCTGGTGGGATATCCTATCGGAAGTGGTTTTTTGCCAAGCAATTCTTTTTCTGGCATAGGAAAAGGCGCGTCCACCTCAAGTTTGAAGTCAGACATGATATACAAGTCATCCCAAAGCTTTTGGTCATTCTCCTGCTTCATCGTAGGATTCAGCTGCTTGATGATTTCAATTACTGTATATGCGCTTTGGGTACGCTTATCACGATCTTCAATTGCCGTGATATGATCAACGAGGTGTTGAATGTTTTTGCCGTATTCTTTCAAAATGAGTTTTTGTTTGTCTAATTCTAAAGGCTCCATAATGCATCCCTTATTTGCGCTATTTAAGGTAATGAAAAAATTACCAAAAGGCAGGGGAGCAGGTGATTAGTCTATAATTCTGAGCTTCGCAAAGCTAAGTAATAATGTTTTCTCACCAAAATGCTCGAATTGAATCGTCGCTTTTCGGTTAATTCCTTCTGTTTCAATCTTTTGTACTTTTCCGAATCCGAATTTGGGATGCTCTATCAATTGCTCCGCCTGTAGATTGTTAGTATTTGAAGGTTTAAAATCCGGACTAGGCGTGTGAACTTTCATCGCTGTCGGTATTCTGGATTCAGGCTTCTTTTTGATGCCAATATACCCAGAAGATTCCGATGTGCCTGGAAGTCCCTCTCTCCTGAATGCTCCAGGCATTTCCTTCGAAGATACTTTTTTGCTCACCTTAATGCAATCGGGAGATACTTCTTCGAGAAATCTACTTGGCTCACAATTCAACAGTCGACCAAAACGATACCTGGTCAATGCGTAAGTGAAATAGAGTTTTTCCATTGCTCTGGTCGCAGCAACATAGAACAAACGGCGTTCCTCCTCAAGATCTTCGCGACTCTGCATCATCATTTGAGATGGGAATAAATCTTCTTCCATTCCCACTACAAAAACCTGCTTGAATTCCAATCCCTTTGAAGAGTGGATGGTCATCAGCGTGATGGCATCAGTGGTGTCTTTGTCCCGGTCGTTATCTGTGAGCAATGCGATTTCCTGAAGAAAAGCACCTAGGCTTTTGTCCTCGTTTTCTTCATTGTCAACATATTCCTTGATTGCATTTAGCAATTCCTGGACGTTTTCGTAGCGGTTGAGTCCTTCTATGGTTTTGTCTTCATATAGCTCGCGCAAGAGACCACTTTGTTTGGCAATGCTACTGGCAGCTTCGAAAGCATCTTTTCTCTCCACTTCGATCTTGAAAGCTTTGATCATCGTGGCAAAGTCATCCAACTGACTGGCAGCTCTACCTCCGAGGAAGCTATGTGCATTTTGCACCACTTCCCATAGTTGCATGTCATGATCAAATGCAGCTACAAGAATCTTATCTACCGAGGTGTCTCCAATTCCCCGCTTTGGATAATTCACAATCCTTTTGAATGCTTCTTCATCCACAGGGTTCACGGTGAACCGCATATAAGCCATCAGATCCTTAATTTCCTTTCTTTGGTAGAAAGAAAGTCCACCAACGATCTTATATGTCAAGTTCAGTTTGCGAAGCGCTTCTTCTATAGCCCGAGATTGGGAGTTGGTTCTATAAAGTATGGAGAAATCACTGTTGTTTAGCTTTTTGGTATTGCGCTCTTCGAAAATCGTGGAGGCTACGATTCTACCTTCTTCACTATCAGAGCTGGCTTTTATCAGCTCGATCAGATCACCGTCATCATTACTGGTCCAGACATTTTTTTTCAGCTGAGCTTTATTTTTATCTATGATAGAATTTGCAGCATTTACTATGGTCTTGGTGGAGCGATAATTTTGCTCCAGTTTCACCACAAATAGATCCGGGTAATCCTTCTCAAAATTCAGGATGTTTTGGATGTCTGCTCCACGGAAGGCATAGATACTCTGGGCATCGTCACCGACTACACAGATGTTTTGGTGAACAGCCGCAAGTTTTTTGGTGATCAAGTATTGGGAAAGGTTAGTATCCTGAAACTCATCCACCATTACATATCTAAACCGCTGCTGATATTTGTTCAGCACATCGAGGTGATCCCTAAAAAGGATATTGGTATTGAAAAGCAAGTCATCAAAGTCCATCGCACCGGCTTTGAAAAGCCTGTCTTGATAGCGCTGGTAGATTTCACCCATTTTGGGCTTCATAGCAGCTTCATCGTCAGCTTTTACATAGGGGTCATCCTGATATACTTTCCAGGTGATCAGACGGTTTTTGGCTCCGGAAATTCGAGCTAGTACAGCATTAGGCTTATACACTTTGTCATCCAGACGCATTTCCTTCACTATAGTACGAATGAGTGACTTGGAATCGTCTGAATCGTAAATGGTGAAATTGGAAGGATAGCCAATCTTCGGTGCTTCGACTCGCAGGATTTTCGCAAATACGGAGTGGAATGTCCCCATCCAAGTATTTCTGGCCTCCAAGCCTGCCAAAGTTTCTATCCTATGGCGCATTTCGGCAGCTGCTTTATTAGTAAAAGTCAGCGACAAAATATTAAAAGCATCTACACCTTTGCCATAAATCAGATGTGCGATGCGGTATGTAAGTACACGGGTTTTGCCAGATCCGGCACCCGCGATGATCATCACCGGTCCATCCGTATGTTCTACAGCCAGTCGCTGCTCTGGGTTTAAACTATCGAGGTAATCCATTTTTCAAGACAAGAAATTAGCTACAAGAATCAAAAGGGAGTAACAAGTAACTAGTTTCAAGATTTAAGTTGGGATTTGGAGATTTTACCATCTTCCGATTTTTCATTTTTTAATTCGCCATGGCGCACAAAATCTGGCAATTCAGAAATTTATATTCGCCAGCGTTTGTGGCTCCAAAGGTAGAGCTCTGGCTGCCGACGGATGTTTTCTTCCAGCCTTCGGCAAAATTCATCTGTTATGCTGTGAGGTGCATGGTCGTTGTAAGGCGGTCGCGCCAGTTCAGTAAATTCAAATCGATAATGGCCTCGCTTTTCTTTGGTAATCTGACCATAGAAGACAGGCAGTCCCATTTTCTTTGCCATAAATTCTCCACCTTCAAAGAATAAAGCTGGTCGATTCATAAATGTACGTGTATATCTGCTATCTGAGACGGGAGGACGTTGGTCTGCTGCAAGGTGTACAATTCTCGGTTCACTTCGCATAGTAATCATACTTCTCCGAAATTCCCTCTTCTCAGTCATTACTCCGCCAAAATGTGTCCGGATTTTTAGCATTAACTCATTGAAGAAAGAATTGTTGAGTTTGAGATAAACAGTTTCGGCGGTGACTTTCGTATTTAGTGCGACTCCTAATATCGCCATTTCCCAGTTGAAAACATGGCCTGCCATCATCAAAGCACTTTTGCCATCCTTCACTGGAGTATCCACAAGTTCCTGGTTAACCACATGAAACCGCTGCTTGAGTTCTTGCTCGGAGATAGTCAGCATTTTAATAGTCTCTGCAAAGAATGCATCGGTAAAATTTCTGTAAAACTTATTCCGGATAGTTTTTCGTTCTGCTGGAGTCTTCTCAGGAAATGCATAAAGCAAGTTTTCGTCAATCACTTTTTTTCGATAGCTAATTACATATCTTGCGATTAAATAAAGGGTATCTGAGAATAGGTATAATACAGAAAGAGGAAGCCTGGAGAGCAGTCTAAAGAAAAACATATGCTGGATCGCTGGGAAATCTATGGCTGAAAAGAGCCAAACCTTAGAACAAAATAAACGAAATCACCTGAATTCTTCCCAATTCCTAGTTTAAATTTCACCCAATCATTACTTTTGATGCTTATGTCGGAAGTTCAGCGCAGAAAATATTCTCAGGAAGAGAAAAATGCCATCTTCGATGGGGAGTTTATGCCACACATAGACTCTATGTACAATTTTGGCTATAGGCTCACCTTCGATGAAGATGATGCCAAAGATCTTGTACAGGATACCTACCTGAAGGCCTATCGTTTTATCAATTCATTTGAGCAGGGTACGAATGCCAAAGCTTGGCTTTTCAGAATTCTGAAAAACAGCTTTATTAATGAGTACAGAAAAAAATCCAAGCAGCCAACGAAAGTAGATTATCAGGAAGTTGAAACTTATTACAACTCGGATGATGTTCACTACCAAAGCACTAGTGATCTTCGAGCAGAATCTGTCAAGGATATGCTCGGTGATGAGATCTCAAATGCATTGAATAGCTTGGCAGTGGATTTCCGTACAGTGATAATTTTATGCGATCTGGAAGGATTTACATATGAAGAAATGGCCAAGATTCTGGATATCCCGATAGGTACTGTAAGATCCAGATTGCACCGCGCAAGAAATCTCCTGAAAGAAAAACTTCAGGGATATGCCCATAATATGGGATACAATACGGACGAAGAGGAGGAATAGTAAAAAAGTGATCGCTTAATGATGCCAGTAAGAATATCCTCTTTGCTTTCTTGAAACAAAGATCGATAACCGACGAGCGAAGTGGCATAAATGATATAGTTTACCAAAATCTATGTTGCTTTTGTCTAGTAACTGGCGACAAAGCTGATACTTAATTAAAGAATAATTACCCATGGAAATGAATGACAACCCATCTGGAGAGCGAAAGATGCAGTGCAGTGACGAAAGCAAATGCTTTGAGCTGTTAGAAAGTATTTTGGACGGAGACCTGAAAGATTCTGGCAAGGAGATCCTTAAGGAAAAGCTAGCCAAGTGCCAACCATGCTTTGAGCATTATCACTTGGAGCAAGCAATCCGCGATGTATTGAAAACAAAATGCACTAAACACGCTGTACCTAATGAGTTGGCAGATAAAATCCGCCAACAGATTCAGGATATTAAATAATCATGACCCAAGGAAAGGCCATTATTTTTTCTGCCCCATCGGGATCGGGCAAAACTTCCTTAGTGAAGCATTTGATCGAAACCATCCCAAATCTTGGGTTTTCTATTTCTGCCTGTACACGGGACAAGAGAGGACGACATGAAGTTCACGGCAAGGATTACTATTTTTTGAGTCAGGAGCAATTCAAGCAGCACATCGACAACAATGATTTCATAGAATGGGAGGAAGTCTATGCCGGCAACTTCTACGGGACTCTCAAGGAAGAAATCCAACGCATCTGGGACTCCGGTAAAGCAGTGATTTTTGATGTGGATGTGAAAGGCGGATTAGCCTTAAAAAAATATTTTGGCGAGCAAGCGCTGGCCATTTATGTGAAAGTGCCCAGCTTGGAAATTCTTAAATTACG
This sequence comes from uncultured Algoriphagus sp., assembly GCF_963974835.1. Classification (GTDB taxonomy): domain Bacteria; phylum Bacteroidota; class Bacteroidia; order Cytophagales; family Cyclobacteriaceae; genus Algoriphagus. The sequence goes on from NZ_CAXBET010000001.1 coordinate 1,213,292, forward strand.
ACTCAGCGACCGGGGCACAGAATCAGAAGAATCGCTTTCCCGACGGTTGTTCAAAGCTGAATTTGAATCCAAATTTGAGCCGCAGTTTGATGTCACGATAGTCAATGACGAATTCTCAAAATCTTCTGCTGAATCTGAATATTTGGTTAGCGAATTTTTAGCACGCTAGTCAAGTGAAAATCGGTCTTTACTTCGGTTCCTTCAATCCTATCCATATTGGTCATCTGATTATCGCTGACACGCTTCACGACCGTACCGATTTGGATCAGGTTTGGTTTGTGGTGAGTCCGCAGAATCCCCTCAAAAAACGCCAGTCTTTGATTCATGAGTTTGATAGACTGCGAATGGTGGAGCTGGCTATCGAGGACAATTATCAGTTTCGGGCATCGGATGTGGAGTTCTCTATGCCCAAGCCTAGCTACACCATAGATACCCTCGCTTACCTGACTGACCAATATCCACAGCATCAGTTTTGCTTATTTTTAGGTTCGGATAATCTGACGCAGCTGAAGCGCTGGAAGAATTACCAGACAATTCTGGACAACTATGAGATCTTCGTCTATCCACGACCAGGCGAAGCGAATTCTTTTGATCATCCGAATATCAAGCTGATAGATGCACCGCTTTTGGATATCTCAGCCACTTTCATCCGCAAGTCCATTCTTGCCGGAAAATCTGTTAAATACCTGCTTCCTGAGGGAGTGTCGGATTATATTCGGGATAAGAAGTTGTATTTGTAACTTGATAATCAACTGATTTAACCTGATCTGCAATTAGATTTTAGGCTAAAGTATGCTTTGTGAATATTAGTTGATTTTCAAATTAATTCTTGCGATTACAAATAGAAATTCCATTAGGGTACAGGATTTTTGCATTCCGTCCCCTTTTTTGCTTTCTTGAAGATTGGCCTACGAGGCCATCTATAAAAATTCAAACCTGACTTTAATGCAAAAACATACCTATGGTAGTGGGGTGATAGGCAATTGTGCCTTTATCGCTCATGTAGAATTAGACACCAATATCAGCTGGATGTGTCTACCAAGATTTGATTCCGACTTTATTTTTGGTGGAATGCTCGACCGTGAAAAGGGTGGAGAATTCACCATTTATCCAGAATTCGAAGATTTTGAGTCTTCCCAAGTTTATTTAGAAAATACCAACGTACTTAAAACTACAGTGGTATCCGGTGAGGATAGTTATGCAGTAACTGATTTTGCGCCTAGATTCAAAAACTTTGATCGGTACTACAAGCCACTTATGCTGATTCGAAAGATCGAAGCGGTATCAGGATCTCCTAAAATACTCATCAAATGTCAGCCTTCTGCTGAGCATGGTGCCAGATTACTTAAAGCGAGTATGGGAAGCAATCATATTCGGTTTATGGATACAGACCAGGAACTTAGACTTTCTACCAATGCGCCTTTAAGCTACATTATGGATGGAAAGGCTTTTGCCTTGAATAAACCAATCTATTTAGTCCTTACTTACGGAAGACCTTTGGAAGCGCCAATAGAAACAACAAGTGAACGCTTTCTGCATGCCACTACTGCCTATTGGCAGGAGTGGGTGAAGTCCACCAGTATTTCTAACTTCCATCAGAAGTTGGTACTTCGCTCGGCTTTGATTCTGAAAATCCACCAGTACGAAGATACTGGAGCAATCATTGCAGCATCGACTACCAGTTTACCGGAGTCACCAGGATCTACCCGTAACTGGGACTACCGCTATTGTTGGATACGTGACAGTTATTATACACTGACTTGCTTCAATAGCTTAGGACACTTTGAGGAATTGGAGAAATATTTCGAGTTTATACATAACCTACGTCCCGGGGAAGATGGACGATATCAGCCGTTGTATTCTATTACGGGTGATTCGCTTTTGACGGAAGAAATCTCTGATCTTGCGGGATACTTGGATAATAAACCCGTACGCTTTGGTAATCAAGCGTATACCCATATTCAGAATGATCTGTACGGTCAGGTTTTGGTTTCATTGCTTCCGCTATATTCAGATCAGCGATTCACAGAGGAGGAGAGAAGTAGCTCAAAGCCAATGATCATGAATCTGCTGAATAAGATCGAAGCTACGATGAATGAGAAGGACGCTGGACTTTGGGAATTTAGAAATTTGGCGCAGGAGCACTGCTATACCTTTTTGTTTCATTGGGCAGGAGCATGTGCTGCAGCAAAAATAGGTATTCGCCTAAAAGATGACAGCATGTACCAAAAAGCGATAGAGTTGCGCGATATAGCTATACAGAAAATAGAATCCTGCTATCTACCGGAAAAGAAAGCCTATGGTCAGGCCCTTGGATCTACCTATATGGACGCTTCTACGCTTCAGTTGATCACTATGGGGTATTTTGGTGAAGATCTGGAGCGAGCAAATAACCATCTCAAAGCATTGGAAGATGAGTTGCTTGCTAAAGATTTCTTATTTTATAGATACAAGCACATGGATGATTTCGGAGTTCCTGAGACGACATTCCTGATCTGTGCATTTTGGTATATAGAGGCACTTGCGTGTGTTGGAAGACTAGATGAAGCAGTCGAAGGATTTGAAACGCTGGTGAAATACTGTAATCACTTACATCTTTTCTCCGAAGATGTGGATCAGAAGACAGGAAGTCAGTGGGGTAATTTCCCTCAGGCTTATTCCCATGTGGGTTTGATGAATGCTGCTTTCCGGATTGGTAAGAAACTGGATAGACCTAATTTCCTATAGAAGGTTTCCTGAAAAATATAAATCAAGAATTGTCCTGCTTTTAAATAAGCAGGACTTTTTTATTTCCAGTGGAGAGATGGTGTCAAGTGTATTGGGGCGTTGATACCTCTTCAAAAGTTTTTTTTAGCATAGCAAGGTTACCATTTTTCTATAGTTGGTTTTCAGACTTAAGGCAATACTTGTAGCTTTCAATTCTGATCAACTGGTTTACCTCATGAGTTTTCAAAGAATTTTATCGACTCTGCTTGTTGTGAGTATTGCAGTAGCTTTCTTTTCTTGTTCAAAAGACATCTATAAAGAGAACAATAAAGCTCATAAAAAGGCTGTAAAGGAAGCAACCGCTTTTATCCAGGAAATCCCCAAAACTAAGGCTGAGTTGGATTACGATACACTTAGCATCACTGATGAATGGATTGGAACGACCAACTTCAGCATCAGAAAGCCAAACTATGTGATCATCCATCACACAGCCCAGGTTTCTCTGCAACAGACAATCAATACATTCACTTTGACCAGAACTCAGGTAAGTTCACATTACGTGATTGGCAGAGATGGAGAAATCGTGCAGATGCTGAATGATTATTTGCGCTCATGGCATGCTGGAAGAGGAAAATGGGGTAATGATACAGACTTAAATTCTGCCTCTATCGGAATTGAATTGGATAATAATGGCAGCGAGCCATTTACAACTGCACAAATAGAAAGCTTGTTGGTTTTGCTGAAAAGATTGAAATGGAAATATGGAATACCAGATGCTAATTTTATAGGCCATTCGGATATTGCTCCAACTAGAAAAGTCGATCCTAGTATTTATTTTCCGTGGAAAAAGCTGGCAGACGAAGGATATGGGCTGTGGTATGATGAAGATGCAGTTTTTCCTATCCTTACTTATGATGATAATCTATCAATTCCTATCGAAAATACAGATTCAGTAGCTCAGCAATCAATAGATCCAATACTAGCTTTGAGAGTAATCGGCTATGACGTGAGCGATCCACAGGCCGCAATTCGCGCTTTTAAACTTCATTTTGTACAGATTGACGTAGATTCTGCTTTGACTCAGACAGATATGAGAATCTTGGACAATCTGTATAAGAAGTATCTTTAAGATCTTGAAATTGCAACAAAGAGATGAAGTTCAACTGTACCGTTGATAGATAGTTGACAGGCTTTTTTCCTAGAGGTTATCTATTTGCCCGACTGCTCCAATACCATTGCTTTCACACATTCCACCCAAGTGTTTTCAGAATTTAGACTTGGTACTAAGTCCCATTCTTCTCCTCCAGCTGCCAGGAATTTATCCCGGTATTCACCTGCGACTTCCACGGTTGTTTCTAAACAATCAGCTACAAAAGCAGGTGAGAAGGCCAGTACTTTCTTCACTCCCTGTCCAGCCAATTCGGTGATGACTTCGTCCGTGTAGGGCTTTACCCAAGGATCTTTTCCTAGTCTTGACTGGAAGCAGTTCACAGCCTTGTCTTCTGGAATGCCAAGTTTGTCACAGATCAAACGGGTGGTTTGAAAACATTGTGCTCTGTAGCAATAATGGTTTTTTGCTCCGTATTTATTGCAGCAAGCACCCAATTGGCAATAGCCATCCACGGATCCTTTGAGGATCTGTCGCTCAGGAAGTCCATGATACGAAAATAGAATTTTGTCGTATTCTTTGTCTTCCAACATAGCACGTCCACGCTCCGCCCAAGCCTCCAAAAACAAAGGATGCTCTATAAAATTGCTGATAAATGAAATGTCAGGAATGATCTGCCATTCGCTCGCTATTTCCATTACTTTCTCCTGAACAGAACCTGTAGACGCCGAGGCATATTGAGGGAAAAGAGGGAGCACAATAATTTTCGTAACGTGAGCCTTTCGTAATTCTTCCAAGCCAGCCTCTATGGAAGGAGTTTGGTAGCGCATCGCAATAGCTACCTTATATAGCTTTGAGTCAAGTTTTTCGATCAATTTATCTCTGAGATCCTCGGTATGAAAAAGTAGGGGAGATCCACGGTCAGTCCAAAGTTTGCGATATTCATGGGCTGACTTTGGTGCACGAAAAGGAGCGATGATTAAATTGATCAGCAGCCATCTGTTGAAATAAGGGATGTCTATCACCCGTCCATCCATTAGAAATTCACGAAGGTATTTTCTTACGTCGCCGGTAGCGGTACTATCTGGAGTTCCCAGGTTCACCAGCAAAACGCCGGTTTTTCCGGTTTGTGTCATTTCCTGTTTTTTGATTTTCAATTATGACCCAAAAATAAGGGCTTTGTTTTCAATAAGTACATCTAAAGAATCAAATCCTCATTGAATCTTTCAACCACAAAAAAACCCGACGCAGGCCGGGTTTGTTTTCTTTAATCGAAAATTCAATAATTAGGTGTCTTCGGAAAAGAGTTTATCCACTTTTTGCTTCACTTCCGGGTTGCTATTGTAAGCCATGAAAATAGCCTCAAATTTTTCAGTTGACATTTCATTTTCAACAATAACCTGCTCTATCTCTGTCTGGAGTTCTTCCTGTAGTTTCATTATTTTTTCACCGGCTTTGCTAAATGATTCTAATTCCTTCGGGTCACTTGATACTTCTGTAAGCTTCCCTCCTTGTTGTGCTTGCGCTAATTCTTGAAATCTCGGTACCTCAATACCACTTTCCTTAATTGAGCTGATCATGTCTGTTTGGATATTCTCTTGTAAAGGCATGATATCTTTATTGATTTTCACGAAGGTTTTAATTTCTTCTTCAGAGAAATTCGGTGTTGCTTTTATTTGTGTTTCAGGTGGAGTTGCTTGCTGAGCCATTGATACGGTTGTCATTAGACATGAGGCCATTACAGCAAACGTGAAGATTTTTAGTTTTTTCAGGTAATTCATATGGTTGAAAATTTGGTTAGTAATAACCAATTGACAAACAGAAAACCAAACAGACCATTAAATAGCAATTGTCTGACTTTTAACCAGTTTTAACTTTTTAAGTGACCTTTCAGTCCAATTACGCAAGGTTTTAATAAGTTAACCCTTGAAATAATTGGAGTACAGAAAAAAAGATGAAAATAAAGTTTAGTGCATAGATTGCCCCAAGTAACTATAATTTGACCCAGAGCTCCACAGTTATTTTTAGTAGTTAGTAACCAAGATTACCATTCCTAAACTTTCAGATTTCTTGCCCATCCAATCAACGGTCCGGCACTCATGCTTGCAATTATAGCAAGGATTACCAGTCCTATAAAGAGGGGCTCTGTGACCATTCCATTTTCTAATGCGATCAAACCCAGGACAATATCCATGCTTCCACGGGTGCTCATACCAAAGCCAGCTACAATGGATTCCTTTCGCGAAACTCCTCCAAGTCTTCCCCCTAAATAAGCACCATAATATTTCGTCAATAGCCCTACTATAATTACCACTCCTACAATTCCAGGATCAAACCCGGTGATAAAATTGACCTTTAGACCTATGGAGACAAAGAAGATGGGAGCAAAAATATTGTTTATGAACTGATGTAAGATTTCTTTTGCCTTTTCTGTCAAATACTCAGAATCTCCCAAAGCTACGCCTATTATAAAGGCACCAAAAATAGCGTGAATTCCAATGAATTCTGTGAAAGATGCAGCCAAGAAACATAACGCCAGAGAAAGTGAAAGTAATCCTCCCGGCCATGCCAATTTTTTATTGATCCAAGGTAGGACGCGATTGATCAAACCTTTGCCAATAGTCAGCATAACCAAAGTAAAAAGTAATGTCAAACCTATCGTGGGCCACACTCCCAAACCTTCACTTCCGGATTCGGATAGTGATAAAATCACCGAGAAAATAAGCCATCCCAGAACATCAACAATCATGGCAGCTGCGATAATTAGTAAGCCTGAGGAAGTTTTGAAAAGATTTAGATCCATTAAAATCCTGGCAACAATGGCCAATCCCGTGATAGAGATAGCTAGTCCAAAAAAAGTTGAGGCAACTATCCGGTCATTGATATTCACTCCAAGAAATTCTGGAAAAGCATAAGCGACCACAAAACCCGCGATGATCGGAAGCATCATGGAGGCTACGGCTATATAAAGTGCTTTTTTTCCCTGACTCCACACTATGTGTAGTTCCACTTCTAGACCAGCAATGAAAAGTAGCAATACAACGGATATTTGCACAAAACCATCAAAAGCCATGTTTGTCATCTCATGCGTACCAAACAGATACTCATGAGCACCGGGAAAGAAATTGCCAAGAATAGTAGGCCCTAGAATAACTCCTGCGAAAATTTCTCCTATCACTGCAGGTTGTTTGAACTTTCTGGCCAGTTCAGCAAATACTCTGGCCAGGATAAGTATCGACGCGAGTTGGAGGAGTAGATTGATTACCTCCTTATGGTCTAAAGTTTCCATGGAGGTTTAATTTTTTACTATTAATAAATTACAAGGTAAAGTGCTGAGTAAGTCCTCCAAATGATGGGGAAAAATCCTATCAAAGAAATTAAGTTTGTGATCATCGCCCACCACCAGCAGGTCTGCATCAATTTTCTCGCAGAATCTTGCCAGCTCCACAGCCCATCTTCCACCCGTCACTTTTATATTAATCTTCAAATCCCCCTGATCTATATTTTTCAAAATTCCCTCGACGTAGTCCACCTCGTTTTGCACTAATTGCCTACGGGTCTGAGAGGCTTCTTCTTCAGAGTCCTCGCTTGCTGTACCCATCAGAAGGCCATACATTTTGATTTCATTCAGAATGTGCACTTGGTCAGCTTTCACACATTTGGAAAAGTCAATACCACTTTTAATTACATGGGCAGTTATTTCCAGTTGAGTACCATTCAGCACTACTTTTTCGAAGACCGTGGAAGCCACTTTCGGTTCGATTAAGGTTAAAACAGAGCAGGGTGATTTTCGGATAATTTTCCTTCCTACAGATCCCATATAATACGTCAGCAAACCTTCACGCTTTAAAGCTCCCGCTACCAATAACTCCGCCTGCTCTTGCTTGCATGCTTCAATGATCATTTTGACAGGCTTTCCTTCTTTCCAGATTAGCTTGGTTTTAAGTTTGTCCAACCCGGTTTTGGAAATAATCTCATCGAGTTTTGCTTCCAACTCCTCGGTTTTTTTACCGACATGAATTAAGATGAGATCTGAGCCAAATAATTCAACTAATCGTTTTGTTTCAGAAATAAGGGCTTCCATCCGTGGAGAAAAAGCAATGGCAAGAGCTACTTTTTGATACATTTTGAAAAAGGTAATGCCCTTAAATAAACGAATTTTCCACTTCTGTCCAATAATTTTAAGACATCTCCATTTATCACAATGAATATCCATTCAAGAGTTAATTATGCGATCAGAAAAAGGAAAGGGCATTTTATCCCGATTTTTTGGTAAAATTTAGATACCGATATTTTGCAGAATTCGGAAAAACTGAAAATTAAAATCTAAGAGATCTATGAAAAAAACACTACTCAACTGGTTGTTGATTGGAGGAATGGGGCTATCGGGGACTGCCTTTGCGCAGTCAGATTACCCTACTCTCAGTCAACTAAATCAGAGATTGCAGCGCGTTGCTTCCAATGCTTCCGCTGAACTTACTTCGCTTACCAAAACTGAAGGCGGCAAAGATATCTGGGCGTTGAAAATAGGTTCCGGACAAATGGACCAGAAACCCGCGATCGCAGTAGTGGGCGGAGTGGAGGGTTATCAAGTTTTAAGTGTGGAGCTTGCTCTTCAATTTGCGGAGAAGCTAGTAAGTGATCATTCTGAAGCACTGGAAAATACTACTTTTTACATTTTTCCAAATATGTCTCCAGACGCATATGAGCAGTATCACGCTTCTTTGAAATATGAGAGAAGGGGAAATGCTGTATCTGTAGATCATGACCGGGATGGCATGCCAGGAGGAAGTGGGTACACAGATTTAAATGGCGATGGAATGATCACAATGATGCGCGTGGAAGATCCTATGGGGGAATATATAATTTCAAAAGAAGACGAGCGCATTCTCGTAAAGGCAGATAAATCCAAGGGCGAGGCAGGCAAATACGCTCTTTACAAGGAATCTAAAGATGAAGATAATGATGGTGAGTTTGCCGAAGATCTGAAGGAAGGTATTGCATTCAACAAGTCATTGACGTATAAGTTTCCGGTATTCGAGCCCTTAGCAGGTGATATGCCTGTAACTCAGAAAGAATCAAGAGCATTATTGGACTATTTGTTTGAGCAATGGAACGTGTTCGCTTTTGTAACTTTTTCTCCGGCGAATAATCTTTCCTCTCCTCTGAAATACAACGCAGGAAATGCCAAAAAAAGAATTGTGACTTCGATTTTGGAAAAGGATCAAGCGATCAATGCGTTAGTGTCTGATGTATATAATGAAACTGTGAGCCAGAAGGCTTTCCAGCAAGACAACCAAGGAACTGACGGTGACTTTTTTCAGTGGGCATATTTTCATTTTGGCAGGTTGAGTTTTAGCACGCCCGGATATTGGGTTCCGGAATTTAAAGATTCTACCGGCAAGGGAAAGTCGAATGCTGAGGCCAACTATTTGGCTTGGGCCGATTCATTGGGAATGAATGATGTCTTCATTCCCTGGACCGAAATTCAGCATCCTGATTTTCCTGGTAAAAAAGTAGAAGTAGGTGGTATCAAGCCATTTGTTATGACAAATCCTCCTTTCGATCAGGTTGAAGAAATTGCAAATCAGCAGACTGATTTTATATTGAAATTGGCAGCGATGCAGCCAAAGTTGGAGATTCATAATGTAAAAACTGAATCACTTGGAAATGGCCTAACTCGTATTAGCATGGATTTATTCAATAATTCAGCTATTCCTACACATTCGGAGATGGGAGAAAGATCCCGATGGTTACGTAAAATCCGAATTGATATGGAAGTTGATACAGATAAAATTTTGTCTGGAAATAAGATTGAATTGATGGATTCACTCGGTGCTTATGAGAAAGCTAGCTTTAGCTGGATTATACGTGGAAATGGAAGCGTGACTGTAAAAGCCGGAGCTTCCCATGCTGGATTCACATCTACTACTGTTAAACTATAAGCCATGAAAACAATGAAAACGAAAATGATCCTTGCCTTGGCTGTAGGTGCACTCAGTCTTGGAAGCCATAAAGTTGATGCTCAGGAGAAATTCTTCCGGGCAATAGGTACTCCACACAATCCCAAAGTAGAAATCGCTTTTAATAGATACTATACCTATGAGGGCTTGGTGGACAATATGAAAAAGATAGCGGCAGCACATCCTGATATTGCCAAACTCGAATCTATAGGCAAGTCTTACGAAGGAAGAGACATGATGACCCTGACCATTACGGACTTTTCTACAGGAAAGGACACAGACAAACCTGCCATGTGGATCGATGGCAATATACATTCCAATGAAATCCAAGGAGGAGAATTCTCACTATATGGTGCGTGGTACCTTACTGAGATGCATGCGGATAATGAATTTATCCAACAATTACTGAAAGATAAAACCTTCTATATCACACCGACTATTAATCCTGACGCAAGAAATGATTTCTTTCTGCAGCCAAACACAGCAAATTCACCTAGGTCAGGTATGATGATCCTAGATAATGATGGCGATGGAGAGGCAGGTGAAGATGGCATGGACGATCTGGATGGAGATGGTAATATCACCATGATGATTAGAAAATCTTCTACGGGACGCTACATCAAAGATCCACAAGATCCCCGTAAGCTTATCATGGTAAGTGCCGATAAAGTTGGAGAATATGAAATGCTAGGTCAGGAAGGTACTGACGGAGACGGGGATGGACGAGTGAATGACGATGGAGTAGGATATTACGATCCAAATCGTGACTGGGGATGGAACTGGCAGCCAGACTATATTCAGCGTGGAGCCTTAAGATATCCTTTTACTCTTCCCGAAAACCGTTCTATCATGGAGTTCGTGATGAAGCACCCTAATATTGCTGGAGCCCAAAGCTTTCACAATTCTGGTGGGATGATTCTACGAGGTCCAGGAGCAGAGGAGGATGTTGATACATATAATCGTGATGATATCAGGATCTATGACGCCATTGCAAAAAAAGGCGAAGAGATGATCCCAGGCTATAGGTATTTGACTGTATACAAAGATCTATATTCTGTTTTTGGAGGTGAGTTGGACTGGTTTTATGGAGTTAGGGGAGTATTTACTTACTCCAATGAATTGATGAATTCCTATCTGTATTACCATAAAGAATCTGAAGGAAGAGGACAGGATGAAATGTTTGAGGTAGACCAGATGTTGACGATGGGAGATGCTTTCGTGAATTGGCATGAATTTGAACATCCGCAATTTGGAACAATAGAGATTGGAGGCTTCAAGAAAAATTTCGGAAGAGCTCATCCTGGTTTTTTACTAGAGCAGGATGCGCATAGAAATACTGCTTTTACTATTTATCACGCTTACCACACGCCAAAACTTTCTATTATGGATGTGAAAGAAGAAGATTTGGGTGGAGGTATGAAAGCAATTACGGCTACAATTTTTAATGAGCGCCTTATGCCAACACATGCAAGTCAGGATTTGAAGTATAAAATTGAAAGGCCGGATTATGTGACCATTTCCGGGCCCAAAGTGGTTGCCGGCTTTGTGGTGGAAGATGAAGACTTTAAGAAATTCGCAGAGCAAAAATTAACTCCTGAAAAAATTTCAATTACAAATATTCCAGGTATGACAGGAGTAAAAGTAAAATGGATTGTGTCTTCGGGATCAAATTATACTATTAACGTTGATTCTGCTAAGGGAGGAAAGGCTAGTTGGAAGAAGTGATCAGATTGCAATGATTGGTATTCAATGGGTATAGCCCTGCCAGAAAAATAAAGAATGCGGAGCAGAAGTGCTTCGCATTTTTTTTGTGTAATGATTTTAGCCGCTGAGATCATTAAGGTTTACACAGAAAGTGTGTTTTTGGATCTTCGTTAAGAAAGATATTTTCAGTACAGAATTCTTACAGCAATGAATGTACTGTGCATGACTGTCAGAAAATCTTTTATAGACAATTTGTAATCAGGATTGGATAGTTAAGAATTAGGCTCCTGCTCGTAAAGTACGGTGGCACTTTATTAATAGATTAAGATTTCCTAAGGTGGTAGGATAATTTCGGTGAAATAAGCGGGGAAGGATCTGTATCATATTTGATTAAAAAATCTATAAAAACAAAACCCCGCTCGATTGCTCAAGCGGGGTTGAATTATATAGAAAGTTGGTTTAGCTTATAAGCTAGATACGAAGCTTTCGAATCCAGATGCAGTTTTTACTTTAAAGTTGATTCCAGCTCCACTTACTTTATCAAAAGAGTAGATTTTGTGAAGTCCCTGAGGATTGTCTATTTTCTCAGTATGGATCAATTTGTCGCCGTCATAGATCATTACTTCGATATCTTTAGCTTCTAAGTTGCTTACTAGCAATCTGTATTTGTTGTCTCCCATTTGAGAAACTCTAGAGAATACAGCTGGAGCTTCAGTCACATAGTTATCGAAAGAAGCAGTTCTTAAAACGCCTGATTCGTCTAAAACCTCTACAGAATAAGTTCCTTCAGGAAGTGCTTTCAGATCATATTTTTTAGCGAAAGCTTCATTCTTGCTGATTCTGTCTCTTAAGATCAAACGATCTTCAGAATCCGTGATTTTAACGATCACAGTTCCTTGTGGCGCTTCGTTAAATGATACTGCTACTTTAGTATCCTCAGTTTTTCTGATAAGTACTGTTGTGACTTCTGATTTTGCAAACGCTCCTGCAGCAATCCCAGCTACAAAAAGCAATGTGAGTAATTTTTTCATTTTAATAATTGGTTTGAATAGGTTTCTAATTTTAGTGTAACCGCCAGACGGCTGATCCGTCTCTGGGTGGGGTAATTTGGGCTACGTTTTTCATCGGGGTAACCGATTGGTTTGTTATTACGATTCAAAGGTACGACGGAAATCATTAATTGCAAATACTTCAATAAAAAAAGATCATTGTTAATGATTTGGTAACGAACAGCTTGAATTATTGTGGATTTAATAAAATGCTATCGCAATCGATAGCGAAACTCTCGGTATTTTGAGATTTGGTCATTTTTAAAAATAATAATCTGTTTTTGTAATTAATACAAAATAAAATAACCACGCTTAAAAAGTATTTCTATAGAATTCCAATGGAAATTTTGTGAAAAAAAAATTAAAAAATTTTTGAAGACTCTATAAAAACCATGATTTCATGAGCCTTTTTTAACAAAATCAACACTTTTAGAAGCGTTAATGCTTGAATATTCTACCCATCATTTTTATAATGAACAAAAAAAACTGGTCTAGAAATGATTTTCTAAACCAGTTTGGAGGAATTACTCATAAATATGAATACCCACTATTTTCAGATTTTTGCGGAGATCAGTGAATACCCTTATAATTTGTGGCTTTTGCAACCAATTCCTGATCAAATTTACCCTTCAATTCTACTACCATCAGGTCCCCATCATCGCCTCCTACCAGTACTACTAAATCTGAAATGGTATTTCCTCCTTTAGAATATACGATTACCCCTCCTTTTTTTCCCTCGGAAGCTTCCATCAGCAACTCATATCTTTCTTTCTCCAGTCCTTTTTGTAGTGCTTTGTATTCCATTCGGGAATTATCGGCTTGATCGGGTAGGGTGAAGAAGTTCAATTTTTCAATAGATTTGGCCACCGTCGCCATATCATTTTTGTCAATATCGATTTTAAAGCCTTCTGCAAAATTCATGAAGTTGCCTCCGAGCTCCATGTGGAAGAAATCGTCCTCACTTTTGTATTTTTCATACAGAGCCTTTACACTTTTGCTCTGCGCCTGAAGGGCCATCACTGATCCGATTAAGATTAAGGTTAGAATTAGCTTTTTCATATGCTTATTATATAGTATGGTTTGTATTTAGAATTTTTATTTAAGGGGACTTGTGTGATTATTTCTAGTTTCTGCTCTATGGAAAATTATTTGGATCCTTTTGGACCTTTGCTTCCTTTTCCATACTTGTCCATTCCTGGTATGTCAGTTTTTTCTGCAAGCAAGTTGAGGTCTTCGTAAGTAAAACTTCCCAACATCGATAATAAGGTGAAGTCTCCATCTTCTCCAGAGATCATCATTAATTCCCTAACCAAACCTCCTTCCTCACGGACCATAAACTTGAGGCTACTTCCCTTGTCTTCGACAATCATAAGATCTTCGTACTTGTTTTTAGAAAGGGTTCCCATTGCTTCTTGGTAAAAGGTCATCCCATTCACTTCGTCGGAAGAAAGAATACGAATTCCTTTTACTTTTTGAATGAGGATGCCAAGATCCTCCGAGTCTTTATCTGTTCCAGCGTTACTTTTCAGGAATCCTCCTGCCATCTGCATCATCTTCGGGCTGATATATACTCTGGAGAATCTATCATCGTCCATGTACTTTGAGAAAAAGCGCTGGATCGCATCGTCCTGAGCTTGCACCTTGATAATAAAGGCAAATAGCAAAAGCTGAATTAATAGAAATTTCTTCATGGCTTATTTTGATATAGAGTTACCAAATAATTGGTTTGTTGTGTTCAGGTATTTCATTTCATTCATTACACCCATTTCTTCCTGACCTTTGGAGAGGTTATTTTGGATCAAGGCAAAAGCCTGCATCACTTCCATGTATGCTTCCTCCTCAGCTTGCTTTTGCTCAAATACAGTCCATCCCCAAATAGAACCGACGAGGATTGCAACCGATGCAGCCCAACTCATCCAGTTTCTTGATTTGATAGGAACTGTTTTAGTTGGCATTTTTAGGTTTGGCTCCTCGGAGGAAAGTTTGCTTATACCTATAAACAATGTCTTCTCTTCAGTATATCCTTCTGCAGATTGAAGTAGGTGCTTCAGTTCCTGTTCTTCAGCTAAGCTAGTCTCAGCTTCCCAGTACTTTTCCAATAATTCGTCTATTCGCTGATTCCTCATTTGTTTGATGTTTGGTTGAGCATCCGCTCTCGAATGCTTTTTCTGGCTCTATGAAGGTTTACTTTCACTTGTTCCAGGCTAATATCCAGGTGCTCGGTAATTTCCTCATAACTTAATCCTTCTACTTCTCTCAGGTGGAAAATCTCCTGCTGTCTTAAAGGCAGACCTTTTACCAGATCCATTACTTTTTTCACCGAATCTTTTGTCTCATCAGAGATTGATTCTTCCACTTTTAAATCTTCCAAACCTTCCAGTGAATCCAATTTCTTAGTTTGCCTGAAGTGCATCAGCGCTTCATTTTTCAAGCTACTTACAAGCCAACCTGTAAGATTGGGATGGCTGCGAAGTTCCTCTTCCCGTGCAAAAGATTTTTCGAAAACATTCTGAAGCATATCCTCTGTAAGGGATCGGTCCCTCACCCAGAGATACCCTAGCCGATAGAGCCTGCCTCTTTGTGGCCAGATATGTGCTTCAAAAAATGACTTCATTTAATACGGTAATGCATGGAAATGCGGAATGTTACAGTTGACATAAAAAAAAATAAAAAGTTTTTTAATTAAACTGTAATAATGGATAGGCAAAGATTCTCAATTCTTTAAGCTTTTGGCTGAGATAGCTGAGTACACTAAATTGCTTCTAAATTAGAGAAGGAAATAGTATGCATGCCTACTATTTCCTAATTTGCTTAAATCTTATGGAAAAATCGATCGAAAATCTAAAGCTAGAACACATAAAAAAAGCCATGAATTTCTTCATGGCTTGTGGTGATAAATGGACTCGAACCATCGACTCACGGATTTTCAGTCCGATGCTCTACCAACTGAGCTATATCACCTTGTTGTAAAGTGATGCAAAGGTAGGTATTTGAGTATTTGAAGCAAGCCATTTTAGAAAAAAATATAGACTAAAACCCAAGAAACACGCTAATAACGTCACTATGAGCTTTTTACCTCAACTTATATTTCTGATCATTTTAATTGCTGCGGGCTTCTTTTTGATCAAAAGGGTTAAATTTCTCCGAAGAAATATTCTTCTGGGCAAAGATGAAATAAGAAATGACCGGCGAGAGAAACGCTGGAAAACGATGCTATTAGTAGCTTTTGGTCAGCAAAAGATGTTTAAGCGGTTTATTCCTGCTTTTCTCCACTTGTTTGTCTATGTGGGATTCTTGGTGATCAACCTTGAAGTACTCGAGTTTGTCTTGGACGGCATTTTAGGTACTCATAGGTTATTTGCTCCTTACCTTGGAGAAGTATACGTGGTGGCTATGAATTTCTTTGAGTTTCTTGCTGTCATGGTCCTGGTTTCATGTGTGATCTTTTTGATACGAAGAAATGTGGTCAAAGTGCCAAGGTTCACTAAGCCGGAGATGAAAGGATGGCCGGCAATGGATGGAAACTTGATTCTTTGCATTGAGATTGTCCTGATGATTGCTATTCTGAAAATGAATGCTGCAGACCAGATCTTGGCATCGAGAGGGGTAGGACATTACATTGTAGTCGGAGATTTATTCTTTAGCGGTCTGCTTCATCCGATCTTGGAAAATATGAGTACAGGACTGCTGATTTTTGTAGAACGGTCAGCTTGGTGGTTTCATATTATCGGAATTTTAGCGTTCGCTATTTACGTAACGTATTCTAAGCATTTGCATATTTTCCTAGCGTTCCCAAACACTTGGTACTCGAACCTGAGGCCTAAAGGTGAAATGGTAAACATGCCAGCTGTGACCAATGAAGTAAATATGATGCTTGGTATTCCCACGGATGCACCTGCAGACCCACCGGCAGAGATAGGTAGATTCGGAGCCAAAGACATTAATGATTTGAGCTGGATTAATGTACTGAATGCCTATTCCTGTACAGAATGTGGTAGATGTACTTCTGAGTGTCCGGCTAATTTGACGGGTAAGAAACTTTCTCCCCGAAAAATAATGATGGACGTGCGGGATCGCGCAGAGGAAGTTGGGAAGAGCTTGGACTCTGGTGGAAAAGGATTGGAAGATGGTAAGTCACTATTAGGTGATTACATTACCAAAGAAGAATTGAATGCTTGTACAAGTTGCAATGCCTGTGTGGAAGCCTGTCCAGTAAATATCGATCCATTGTCAATCATTTTGGAAATGCGCCGCTATGTAGCAATGGAAGAGTCAGGAACCCCTCCGCAATGGAACGCTATGTTTCAAAATCTGGAAACCAGTTTTGCTCCATGGAAATTCAGCCCCCAAGATCGTTTTAACTGGGCTGAGAAAGTAAAGGATGAAGAAATTCCAGATTAAAAATTGAAAAATTTTGTAACCCATAGAGTTTGAATTTGCGGGAAAAGCGAAACTCTTGATTTGACCTCGTAAATCATACTTCTCAAAATCGTAATTCTAAATTATGTCAACATATAAAGTTCCAACAATGGCCGAGATGGCTGGCAAAGGAGAAAGTCCAGAAGTTCTTTTCTGGGTAGGTTGTGCCGGATCATTTGATGATCGATACAAAGCCGTTACACAGGCTTTTGTAAAAATATTAAATAAGGTAGGGGTAAGTTTTGCCGTGCTCGGTCCTGAGGAATCTTGTACCGGAGATCCTGCTAGGCGTGCGGGGAATGAATTTCTTTTCCAGATGCAAGCTGTTGCGAACATTCAGGTAATGAACGGCTATAATATCAAGAAAGTGGTTACTGCCTGTCCTCACTGCTTCAATACCATAAAAAACGAATATCCGGCATTAGGAGGTAATTATGAGGTGATACACCATTCACAATTTCTTCAACAACTGATTAATGAAGGAAAAGTAGCATTAAAGGGAGGGGGAGAGTTTAAAGGAAAGAAAATTACGTTTCACGATTCCTGCTATCTAGGTAGAGGAAACAATGTATATGAAGCACCAAGAGAGGTGATCAAAGCACTGGATGTTGAGTTGGTAGAGATGAAACGATGCAAAACAAAAGGCCTGTGCTGTGGCGCTGGAGGTGCACAGATGTTCAAAGAGCCAGAGCCTGGCAAAAAAGATATCAATGTAGAGCGAACCGAGGAAGCCCTGGCTACGGGAGCCAGCGCTATCGCGGTAGGTTGTCCATTCTGCCTAACCATGATGACAGACGGTGTAAAGAATAAGGAGAAGGAAGCTGAAGTGAAAGTCTATGACTTAGCGGAGATGATCGCTAAGGATATGGGAATTTGATATTTCGAATGAATCAATTTGGCCCTTTTTGCCGTTAGGTAGAAAGGGTTTTTCTTTGCCAATAAGTAACAAGTTATTATGTACGTAGAATTTAGTGAAATGTCAGAAGATTCACGGGTTTGGGTTTATCAAGCAGCCCGTCAATTCACTGAGGAGGAAAAGGAATTAATCGCGTCCAAACTATCCGCTTTTTGCGATGGATGGAATACACATGGCAACTTAATGCCAACTTCATTTCAGATATTTGACAATCAGATCCTGGTATTGGCGGTGGATGAATCGGGCTTGGGTGCTAGTGGCTGTTCTATTGATAGCTCTGTCAGAGCATTACGAGAGTTGGAGAGGGAAATTGAAAACAATATAACTGATCAAGGAAAAGTGACATTTAAGTCCAACACAGGTGAAATCACCGTAGCTTCTGCTTTGGGAATCAAGTCAAAAATCACTTCTGGAGAGATAGGGTCTCAAACATTGGTGATAAATCCTCAGGTACAAAACAAAAAAGACCTTGAGAGTATGTGGATTTCAGCAGGGAAAAGTTGGATGAACAGATACTTTCCAAATTAATTTAGTAATATTCAGAATAGATCATCAATCACCTTTCAGATGAAATCTGACACAATTCAAGCGTCACATACTGAGAGAGCAACCATTTGAGATTCCATGTTGCCGTATAAAATCAAATTTAAGCACATGAAATCGAGCTTGGTTTTAGTTTAGATTAAAGATGATTATAATTTATGCGAGATTCCATATGGCCTTTGAAAGACAAATTATAAACAGATGAAAAACCATTTTTTGTGGATTTGCTTAATACTTATCATAGGAGTAAGCTCTTGCAAGAGCCTTCAGGAAAAAGGAAATGACCAATTCCTCTCTGGTCAATACCAGTATGCCATCAACTCTTTCTCACAGATTTTAGCAGATGATCCTGAAAATAAGGAGGCGAATCAAGTGATTGCGGAAAGTTACCGACTCTCCAACCGTATTGAAGACGCGGCCCCATATTATGAGAAACTCATCGAAGAGGATCCAACTTTTGAAAGCTACTATCGCCTTGGATTGAGTTTGAAAGCTCAGGATAAGGAGGAAGAGGCAAGGGAAGCTTTTGAAAAAGCAAAGGGTTATACTCAGGACGAGACATATTTGGCAGAAACTCAGCGCCAACTAGAAGCAATCAAATTGTCGGAGGGAATAGATAATTACTGGCCAAATCATGTATTGGTTAACTATAAGGATTTAAATACCGCTGGACCTGACTATGCGCCTGTCATCAGTGAGGAATTTATTTACTTTACCTCTGGTCGTCAGGCAAGCGGTCTTTATCCAGCTGATGGATCTCCATATACTAAGTTATTCCGCGCAAGGGCAGATGGACTTCGCGTAGATGTAAGTGGAGCACAGGCTCTCCCGGAATTTAAAAATGAAGAAGGTCTGAATCAGGCTGCTATCGCCGTCAGTCCAGATGGTAACACAATTATTTATGCCCGAGGTAATTCTACTTCGGATAAGGATCTTCCTGAGACCGCCCTATTTGTATCGTACTTCCGCGGAGGAGGATTCACTCAGCCAATCTGGATGCCTGTGAATGAGGATGAAACTTGGTGGAATTCCACTCCTGCTTTTTCAGAGGATGGTGAAGAATTGTACTTTGCTTCAAATAGACCAGGAGGATTTGGGGGAATAGATTTGTATAAAGCCACAAAACTGGCTAATGGGGATTTTGGAAATCCAAAGAATCTTGGACCTAACATCAATACACCTGGCAATGAACTTTTTCCTAGACCAATGGGGGATGGTAAATTTTTCTTTTCCTCAGATGGACATCCAGGCTTTGGTAAGTTGGATTTATTTGTAGCTGAAAATGGGGCTTCTGGAGCTCAGGTAATCAAAAATCTCGGGGAGAATTTCAATAGTTTAAATGATGATTTTTCTCTTTTCTTTACGGATTATCCTAAGGCTGGATTTATTTCATCCAACCGGGATGGTGGAATAGGTGACGATGATATTTATTTCTTTGAAGATAAAACTCCGAAGCCAAAAATTATCAACGTGCTACTCAATGTCTATACCAAGCAGCGCATAGCTGGAGAAGAAGACGCTGTTTTGGAGCAAGCTAGAGTGGTTTTGTATGATAGTCTTAGCAAGCAAGCTGGTGGTGATATGTCAAACACAAATGGCCGTGTGAGATTTACGTTGACGCCAAATTCTGATTTTACTATCATTGCCTCGAAAAGCGGCTACTTCTCTAAGTCGATTCCTTACACAACCGTGGGGAAAACTCCTGATATTTCTACATTAGTTCAGGATGTAACAAATATTACGTTGGATACTACAATAGTTTTGGACCAATTGGTTCTTGATCGTTCTATTGTATTAGAGAATATTTATTATGATTTGGATAAGGCCGACATCAGGCCTGATGCCGCATTAGAATTGGATAAATTGGTGCAAATCTTAAAGGATAACCCTGCCATTAGTATCGAGTTGAGCTCGCATACAGATTCCCGTTCCTCTGATGATTACAATCAGAACTTGTCCCAGAGAAGAGCTCAGTCCGCAGTGGACTACATAGTTTCACAAGGTATATCCGCTGATAGGTTGGTGGCTAAGGGCTATGGTGAAAGTCAGTTGATCATTCAAAATGCAACTACTGAAGAAGAACACCAGACTAACCGAAGAACAGAATTTAAAGTAATTGAAATAAAAGAGTAGAAAGTAAGCTGTCCAAAAAATTAAGAGCCTGGCCAAAATAGTTTGGCCAGGCTCTTTTTGTTGAAGTATTATAGCTTGTATTAAATAAAAATTAATCTCAGGCTTTACAAATTGCTAAGAGATTGCTTCCTCATTACAAATTCATAAAGAGGTGAATACCTACCAACTTTCAATTAATTTTCTCGGCTATATCTGCCATAATCATCCCGGCATGTACCACACTATTTTCAATAAAGAATTCCCGCGTGTTTAGTCCTCCACAGACGACTCCCGCCAAATAAACTCCTGGCACATTTGATTCATGACTGAGCTCGTTATATTGAGGTTGGCATTTTTCATCTTCGCTTAGTTTCACTCCCAGCTGTTTCAGTAAGCTAAAGTTGGGCTTATAGCCTGTCATTGCTAATACAAAGTCATTTTCTATGGTCACTTCTCCTTCTGAAGTAGCAATCACGACTTCGTGCTCACGGATTTCTTTCAGTCTTGATTTGGTGTAAGCTTTGATAGACCCTTCTTTGATACGGTTCACGATGTCTGGGCGAACCCAGTATTTTACCGCCTGATCCACTTCCTCATCGAGTAAAATCATGGTGACTTCAGCTCCTTTTCTCCAAGTTTCCAAGGCAGCGTCAACTGCTGAATTTGCTCCACCGACTACAACTATTTTTTGGTTGATAAATGGCCAAGGTTCTTTGTAATAATGATGAACTTTTGGTAAGTCCTCTCCAGGGATATTCATCAGATTTGGCAAATCGTAAAAGCCAGTTGCCATTACAATGTTTTTGGTGAGATAAATTCCTTTGGACGTTTTGACCTCAAATAATTCTTCTTTTTTCTCAAGTGTTTCTACTGCTTCATACAATTTCACTTTAAGGTCAAAATGAGAAAATATCCTTCTGTAATATTCCAGCGCTTCAGTGCGATTAGGCTTGTTACCAATCGACATAAAAGGAATTCCCGCCATTTCCAGTCGATCCGACGTGGAGAAGAAAGTCATGTTGATCGGATAATTAAAGATGGAATTCGTGAGCGCCCCTTTTTCTATAATCACATAATCCAATCCAGCTTTTCCGGCCTCTACGCCACAGGCTAGACCTATTGGTCCTCCACCAACGATGAGTACATCATATATTTTGTTTGACATTAGGTCTTAGGTTTGTTCGAGTTGAAATTGAAAATCAAGGTCAGAATAGTGCTCAGGATCCCATTGATAGGTTCTTTGCTTGAGATGGACCATACCGGATTTATGTTGAACCACAGCAGCGGCCGAAACCGTTCCATAATTTCCGTTCATTCGGATTAATTGAGAGGAAAGTGCAGTCTCCATTTCCAACGGAACACTCGTTTTCGGAAGATTTTCTTTGGGGTAAGTTTCCCTCGATTTCAGAATAGTTAGCAGATCAGTGGTGGTGAAGTCAGAGTTTGTCAGATCTTTAAGTTGCTGTTTGGCAAGTTCTACTTTTGGCCATGGATCATTAAGAAAGCCATTGCTTAGCCCGTAAATCCCTGGTTTCACTTCTTTTATTTCAGAAGAAAAATTACTGAAGTAATACAAATTATCTCCATCACTGACCAAAAGATTAAAGCCATCATATTTGTGCTGATTTTTTCTGATTTTCTCCAAATAATCCTGAGCGGAAATTTGGCTCTCCAGCCAATTTTCGACTAGCTTACCTCTACTGATTTCGGCTATTCTTGGCTTGCTAAAATCCCTGTAATTAGTCAAAAGTGACCAACGTCCATTCGGATGATAACCCATCCAGGTTCCTCCACTTTTTAGATCTTTTCCTGCATAAAAGCCAGATTCCCACTGACTCATAGGTAGTGAAGGGCGATCAAAAAATTCGTCACGGTTAGTGCTGATGATTAAAGGATACTGTTGATGAGTTTTCCAGGAAAAAGCTACGAGACACATAGGCTAAAATAAAGAAAAGGCCGGAATTTCCGGCCTTTAGGTGATTAACTAACTTTCGATTCCTCCAGACTAGGATAATCCGTGTATCCCTTTTCACCAGGTGTATAGAAAGTATCTTTATCAGGACTTGCTAGCTCTGCTCCTTGTTCAAAGCGCTCTACCAAGTCAGGATTGGAAATATATAATGTTCCGTAAGCAACAGCATCCGCATCACCTGCTTCGATTACTTTGTTACCTTTTTCTTGATCGAAGCCAGCATTGATAACGAGCGTTCCTTTATATAACGGTCTAAAGTGCTTAGCAATATGACTTACCAGAAATGGAA
The DNA here is from genome assembly GCF_963974835.1 of uncultured Algoriphagus sp. Taxonomy (GTDB): domain Bacteria; phylum Bacteroidota; class Bacteroidia; order Cytophagales; family Cyclobacteriaceae; genus Algoriphagus. The sequence goes on from NZ_CAXBET010000001.1 coordinate 1,236,073, forward strand.
TTTCAGAAACGTCTGTAAATGGCTCGGAAAGGTGTAAGTACGCTAAATCGTAGTCATTCAATTTCTTGACGATATATTCAAAAGTCGGAATTGTTTCCTCATCCGCTTCCATGCCAAAAACACCATTAAGTGAAGGGTTTAGCCTCAAGCCGATTTTTTGCTCAGGCATCACTTCTTTAAGTGCATCTATAATTTCAAACAGTATTTTAGCTCTGTTCTCAATTGATCCTCCATATTCATCTCTTCTCACATTGCTGGTCGCATTAAAAAATTGGTGAAGAAGATAGCCATTGGAACTGTGGATTTCGATTCCATCAAAACCTGCCTCCATAGCATTTTTACCTGCATTTTTGAAGTCCTCAACTGTTTGTTTGATTTCCGCCCGAGTCATTTCTTTTGGGGTCACAGTTTCCTTGAATCCTTCCGGCGTATAGGATTTTTCATTTGGGTTAATAGCAGAAGGCGCCAGAGGTAATTCGCCATTATGAAAATCAGGATGTGAAATTCTGCCAACATGCCAAATTTGGATGAAAATTTTACCACCCTTTTCATGTACAGCTTTTGTTACGCCTTTCCAGCCTTCTACTTGCACATCGGAGTAAATGCCCGGAGTATTAATATAACCTACTCCTTCTTTGGAAACTTGCGAGCCCTCGGTTATGATCAGTCCAGCTGATGCACGTTGGGAATAATATTTTTCATGTATTTCAAAAGGCTTGTTTGCTGGATTATCAGCACGGCTTCGGGTCATAGGAGCCATCCAAACTCTATTCTTTAATTCTAATCCTCCGGGTAATGTGATTGGTTTAAGAAGTGGTTGATCGTTGTTCATGGTATCGTTGGTTATGTGATTAAAAATTCAATGTCTATACAACTAATTTGGCAATGGGAAAGTTCAAAGAAAGATCCTTCCGGATGCATGTTAATAGAAAGAACTATTTCTAATCCTACAAAACCTCTCCAAAGATGAAAATCGGGCCATTTTGCCTGCATTCACTTTAAAATAAATTGATTGAATTTGTGTTAAATCTTATCGGTGAGGAGAGTGATAATAAAATAACTAGTTTAAAAACAGGCGATTAACAATTTTTAATACGATTATTTTCGTAGACATTTGTACTTACGATTCTCTTCGTATATCTTTGGTACGAAAGTCATCGTATAATCCACATGAGCAAACCAACAGAGTCAGAATTAGAAATACTTTCCCTATTGTGGGAAATGAAGGAATCCAGTGTTCGCCAGATCCATGAGCGATTGGCTGAGACAAAGGACACCGGATATACGACCACATTAAAGACGATGCAAAATATGCACGCTAAAGGAATGGTCAACCGAAATGAGGAACAACGAACCCATGTATATAGTCCTGTTACTAATCAAAAAGAGACACAAAAATCTCTTTTAAAAAATTTGGTCACCACAGCTTTTGGTGGCTCTGCGCAGAAATTGGTACTTCAAGCTTTGGGCGAAGAAAACCCATCAAAGGAGGAATTGGATGAGATTAGGGCATTTTTGGACAAATTAGAAAATAAGAAATAATGAATCTTTTAAACGACTGGGTTTCGGAAAGTTTATTATATGCTATGGGCTGGACACTCGTCCATTCGCTATGGCAATTAGTATTAATAGGTGCTGCATTATGGTTATCACTGAAAGTATTCCATAAAAGTAACCCACGCCTTAAATACAATCTTGCCTTGGGTGGATTAGGGTTAAGTCTGCTATTTGCATTAGCCACCTTCGTTTATGAGCTCTCAAACTTCAGTCCCACACCTTTGCTAGACCGGGTTGTTTTTGAAGGAATGATTTTTAGTGAAGTTCAGGCATCATCAACTGTTGGGGTGGAGGGCATGATCAAAATGCTGATCAATTGGATAGAAGTCCAGCTACCGCTCTTAGTCAATTTCTGGTTTGTGGGTGCTCTACTGTTTCTTTTCCGACTATTTAACAGTCTTTCGGAAGTCAGAACACTTCGTAAAACCTCTTCAGATCCTCAGGATTTTCAGCTAGAAAAGATGCTATATCGCTTAATGGGTAAAATGAATGTTTCTAAAAATGTAGAAATACGCTTGACTGCCTATGGAGTTTCACCTATCACCTTTGGCTACCTCAAACCTATTATACTTATCCCTGCAGGACTAATTTTTCAGCTAACACCAGTACAATTAGAAGCAATTATTGCTCATGAATTGGCACATGTGAAGCGGAACGATTACCTCATAAATCTCTTTCAGTCTGCATTGGAAGTAATATTCTTCTATCATCCGTGTTATTGGTGGATGAACCAGACGGTGAAAGAGCTAAGAGAAAATGCCGCTGATGATTTTGCTGTGCAGGTGGGCATAGCGCCAAAAGAACTTGCCTACAGTCTGGCGGAAGTATTGAATTTTGCGAGGCAAAATCCTCCTGAGCTTGCCCTTGCAGCCGGTAAAAGAAGAAATCCAACCCTTCAAAGAATCAAAAGAATTCTGGGCCACCCAGCTCAGACATATCCTCAAAACCCTATTATTTCTATCCCTATGCTACTAACACTCTTATTAAGCGCTGGTCTAATGGCTACAGCGCAGCAGGATGTCTCTGTCTCTGTTGAGAAAATTTCTCCTGCCACTGTTGATGTACACTCCGGATTGCAGGCAATTGCTGATGTCGAGAAAAACATCAATTTCAACGCAAATGTTAATTCAAACATTAACCTCTCCGTGGATACCGTTGTGGACAATGAAGTTAAAAAAGTGGTGATCACTGACGGCAATCCAGTTTATGTAAATGCAAATAATGAAGTCATTCAATATAAGTATGCAAAGCCATTACATATTCAGATAAAGGGGGACACGATCATCACCAAAGGTGATACTGTCATCATGAAAAGTAACAAAAAAGGCTCTTTTGTTTACAGTCATAATGGCGAAACGCTTGTCCTTGAAAATATGCCGGAATTAGTACTTTCACCCATGCCGCCTTTTCCGGCCGAGACAATGGCTCCTGTGATGGATTTTGCATTGGCGCCCGTACCTCCAATGGAATTCGAAATGGCACCCATGATGGATTTTGACATGGGTGAAATGCCCGCTATGGATTTTGATATGGGAACTATGCCCTCCATGGATTTCATGATTTCACCTCCTGTATTCGATTTTGGCCCTAATTCTTTTTCTCCTAAAGACACCGTGAATATGTCTAAAGCGGAGAAGGATAAATGGGTGCAAGAAATGAAGAAACGTACCGAAGAGATTGAAATGAAAATGGAGGAATGGGAAAGTTCCATGCAGCCAAAGTTTCAGGAGTATCAGAAGAAAATAGCTGAATGGCAGAAGACCTATGAACCAAAAATGGAGGCCTACGAAAAGAAAATGGAAGAGTGGCAGAAAGCTTACGAGCCCAAAATGAAGGAGTTTGAGAAAAAAATGGAGGAGTGGCAGAAGGCAAATGAGCCGAAGATGAAGGAATTCGAAGCCAAAATGAAAGCATGGCAAGATTCCAATGAGCCGAAGATGGAAGACTACGAAGCCAAGATGAAAGCTTGGGAAAAGGAGATGCAGCCAAAGATGGAAGAATACCAGCGTAAAATGGAAGTTTGGCAAAAGGAGAATGCTGGCAAAATCGAGGAATTCCAGAAAAAACTTGAGCAGGAATTAAAGAAAAAAGACGATAATAAATAGAGTTGTCGTTCTTCTAAATATTGTACCTGAAAAGGTAATTGTGTGTTGATGCTTTAAAAAAGACCTGCCCGATGGACAGGTCTTTTTTCTTGCATTCGGATCAAATCGTTTCTTGGAATTTATGTTGGTATAAGGGCTTTTAAGTCATCGAGGGTATTTGCATCCATGATCTTTTTATCTTTTCTCCACCTTAAAATCCTTGGAAATCTGACTGCTACACCACTTTTATGGCGGTTGGAAAAAGCTATTCCTTCAAAAGCCAACTCAAATACAAGTGTTGGTTCTACACTTCGGACTGGTCCAAATCGCTCCAGTGTTGTACGTTTAATAATATTATCTACCTGGGCAAATTCTTTATCGGTAAGTCCAGAATAGGCTTTGGCAAAGGTGACCAACTCACTTTCTCCCGATTCATCGGTCTGCCAAAGCGCAAAAGTGTAGTCGGTAAATAGATTTGTTCTTCTTCCGTGACCACGCATAGCATAGGTTAATACTGCATCTATAGTCAATGGATCTGTTTTCCACTTCCACCAATCTCCTTTTTTGCGTCCCACTTGGTATATGGCGTCTTTCTTTTTGAGCATCAAGCCTTCGCTTCTTTTATCTCTTGATAGAGATCGCTCAACGATCACTTCATTCCAGGAATTAAATTGCATTTGTTCTGAGATATGCAACGCTCGATGCTCAACAGATAGGGCCAATGCTTCCAGCAATGCTCTCCGCTGCTGGTAAGTTAAGTTTCTGATGTCTTTACCATTATGCTCCAGCAAGTCATATGCTTTAAAAACCACGGGGACTTTGGCTAATATACTTTTGCTGACGTTTTTTCTGCCTATTCGGGTTTGTAGGTCATTGAACAATCCTATTTGCCCATCAATAAAAGGTAAGATTTCACCATCGATGACGGTTCCTGAAGGAAGGAAATTTACCAAGTCCGAGATTTCGGGGTATTTATCAGTAACGAGTTCCTCCCCTCTGGACCAGATAAAAATTTCTCCTTTTCGACAGATAACCTGCCCGCGAATGCCGTCCCATTTATGCTCGGCAACCCATTCGGTTACGGACCCTAGCTCTTCAAGCTCATTTTCCAAGGCGTATGCCAGGAAAAAGGGATAAGGTTTGGACACATATGCTTGTTCATTTCTTCCGAATACCAATTCATCAAAGGAGGTGTTTTGGGTATTCCAATCTCCCATCAAGCGATAGGCAAGTTCGTCTTGAGGCACCGCTGTCACTTGGGATAGTGCTTTGGTCATCAGCTTTTGGCTGATACCGATCCGGAAAGATCCTGTTAGTAGTTTGGTAAATACAAATCTCGAGTAATAGTCAAGTTGCATCCACATGTGTTGCACATATTCTTTCTTTTCAAGATCTGTTTTTGCCTTTAAGATTACTAGCTCGTCGAGGATAGTACTCAGAGACTTTTCACTTTTATGTATGTCATTAGGAACCACGAGAGCTATTGCCTCTGCGAGGTCGCCTACTATATGGTAACTTTCTTCAAATAGCCAAAGTGGAATTTCTGCCAACTCTGCAGCATATACGCGAAGTAAGGTGGTGTTTACTGGACGAGGGGGCCGTCTATGAGAGAGTATTGCCATAGTCCAAAGCTTGTCCTGCTCACTTGCCTCGGAGAAGTAGGAAGACAATGCCGCCACTTTTTGGTTTGTTTTGGTAGTGGAATCCAGCTTCTCTATAAGTCTTGCAAATTCCTTCATACCGCTATGTCTTTTTCCACCAAATTTGTTTCCTCTTTTTCACCTTCAAAATCAGTGTTTTCTATACTTGCATCATATCCAATCTCCCGAAGGTATCTGCTGAAAATATCGGTGTAACCATGCGTGCAGATTACCCGGGTTGCTTCGCTTGCTTTGATACTTTGCAATAGTCCTTGCCAATCACAATGGTCTGAAAGGACAAATCCTTTATCGGTAGCCCTACGTGATCTTGCTCCACGAAATGCCATCCAGCCACTGCACGTTCCTGTTTCATAAGGAACCATTTTCCGCATCCAAGGTGATCCATGGGCACTTGGAGGAGCTACTACTATATTTCCGCGAATGTCCTTTCCTGTGGTTTCTCTTGTAATCAAAGTAGTTGGAGGCATTTCGAATTGGGGTCTGAGGACTTCTGTCATGTTCTCCACAGCTCCGTGAGTGAAGATTTCCCCTATTGAAGTATCGAGGTATTTCAGAATGCGCTGTGCTTTGCCCAGCGTATAGCCAAACAGCACAGAAGTCTTCCCTTCTTCTCTATTACTTTGCCACCAGCCATTGATTTCTTCAAATACGGATGATTGGGATTTCCACTTGAATGCAGGTAGTCCGAATGTGCATTCTGTGATCATCGTATGGCATTTAATTGATTCATAGGGTGTGCTTACACCGTCATCTTCGGTTTTATAATCTCCGGTAAATACCCACACTTCACCTTTATATTCTACACGAACTTGAGATGATCCGATGATGTGTCCTGCGGGATGTAGACTAAACTTTACCCCATTGATGAGAAAAGGTTCATCCCAGCCAACGCCCTGAACATTTATATCTCCCAGCCTGTGACGTATTATAGGGATATTACTATGATGTGTCAGGTATTTCTTATGTCCATATCGAGCATGGTCTGAGTGTCCATGTGTAATAATAGCACGATTGACCGGTTTCCATGGATCTAAATAGATCTTGGCTCTAGGGCAGTAAATTCCCTGGGAATTAAAAATTAAAAGATCGGAAGCAGGCATTCAAAAGTTATTTATGGTTTAAAACTGTAGAATGCAAGTTTTGTTCCCAGCATACTTCCTGTGGCTTAGTATAGCTCCATCAGTACAATGGTATGGATCTTTTACACAATAACTGATTATTAAATAAAAGGCAGCATAAACTTGGTATAATCAAAAAATTTAATGGATTAATTATCCTCATTTTCTGAATTGGATTCCCCAAAGTGGTTTTAATTTTAGTTTATAAATGTTGTATTTCTACTTAAAAGGGGGCATTTAGGCTTACAGAAGTTGCTTTCAGGTATTTTCCCAATGTGGCACAAATAATGAACTAATTAGAATACAATTAATGAAAACTATAACCACTTAAACGTAATAATTATGAGCGCATTTGAAGATAAAGTAAAAGGAAACTGGAACGAGATCAAAGGTAAGTTGAAGCAACAATACGGTGATCTTACTGACGATGATCTTACTTACGATGAAGGAAAAGCTGATGAGCTTCTTGGTAAAATCCAGAAGAAGACGGGCAAATCCAAAGAAGATGTAAAGTCATTCATTGACAATCTATAATCACATAATTTGTGAAATCGAAGCGCTCTCTAAAAAGGAGCGCTTTTTTTATGCTCCAGAATTTGTGGTAATGGATAAAAAACCTCAAAATAATTTTATACACCTATCGTATTTTGCCATTGGAAAAACTAAAGTCAATTCTTAGAATTCTTCCAAGTGTTACATTTTTTAAATTTTCCGAAATGTGGTTTTTTTCCTCACATCGAAACCTCATTTGAATAAAACAGGGGAATTCCCCCCATTTAAAAATTGAAAGAAAGCACTGAAATTTTTTTTATTTCTTTCCAACCTATTAAAAACCCTCACTAGACGCAGAAATGGCCTTTTTGAAGGCAGATCTAACCTCTTTCTAATCAATACAATACCCCTGAAAAAAACCTCGTTTTTTTTAATTATTAATTGGGATGGAACAAAGAATTACCTACTTTTAAGTGAAAGTGGGAATTTGTGGAGCAAAGTGGTAGAAAGTGGAGAGCATTTTGTTACTTTTGTCTTTACTACACACGCATCATTTTAAAGAGTTCAAGAATTTATGTTCAACAGTCAATACGATTGCAAGCTAGATCCCAAAGGGCGTCTGGTATTGCCGGCCAAGTTCAAGGCGGCAATTCCCGAGGCTAATGGGGGTACGCTTATGCTTCGTATGGCTGAAGATAGATGTTTGGCTCTATATCCTATGGTGGAGTACAAGAAACTTGAGAATAAAATCAAGGCTCTTTCCATACATAATCCTGAGCAGCGCTTACTGCAGCGGTCCTTTTTTAATTCTGTAGTGGACGTGGAATTGGATAGCTCGGGGCGCTTGTTGATACCCAAGGTTTATCAGTCCTATGCAGGTCTCGAGAAAGACGTGATCGTAGTGGGTAATGGCGGAAGAATAGAATTCTGGAATCAAGAAAACTATAGTAAGAATATCATTGTCGATCCGGCAGACATATCAAGTCTGATGGAAAAGCATCTCATATAATCTCATGACAGAGTCTATTTACCATATCCCAGTGATGCTAGCCGAATGCACTGAAGGCTTGTCTATTGATCCCAACGGGATTTATGTAGATGTGACTTTTGGTGGAGGAGGGCATTCCCGGGAGATTTTAAAGTATCTGGATAAAGGTCATTTATATGCTTTTGATCAGGATGTGGATGCTGAGGCTAATATTCCTTCAAGCGACAACTTTACTTTCATTGCTGCCAATTTCAGGGATTTAAAAAAATACCTAAGACTATATGGTGTGAAGAAAGTGGATGGTGTTCTGGCGGATCTTGGGATCTCATCACATCAGATAGATGAACCAAGTAGAGGCTTTTCTACCAGATTCAGCGGAGGCTTGGATATGCGGATGAATCAATCGGCTGAGGTTTCTGCCAAAGAAGTATTGAATTCATATGATGAAGGCAGATTGCATAAAATCCTTGGGATGTATGGTGAGGTGAAAAATGCAAAGACTTTGGCACAAGCCATCGTCTCCGAGAGAAACTCACAACCATTTGAGACTACCGAAGGATTTACCTCCTTTTTAAAAAGATACGCCCCGAAGGGCAAAGACTTTAAATACTATGCTCAGGTTTTTCAGGCTTTGAGAATAGAAGTGAATGATGAAATGGGTGCTTTGGAAGAGATGCTGCTGGAAGCAGTAGATATTCTAAAGCCAGAAGGGAGATTGGTGGTGATGAGCTATCATAGTTTGGAAGATCGGCTGGTGAAAAATCTGATGATTAAAGGAAAGTTTCAAGGAGAGGTAGAAAAGGATTTCTACGGAAATCTAATTCGCCCACTTGAACCTATCAGCAGAGGTGCTGTGGTGGCTAATCCTGAAGAGATAGCTTCCAATCCAAGAGCTAGAAGTGCAAAACTGAGAATAGCTAAGAAGACACAGGTATGAGCAACAATACATTCAAAAAGAAATTGAAGTCAGGCAATAAGCCGAAAGGCGGACCCCGCAAATCCATCTTTAGCTGGATAGAGGAGAAGCTAGATATTACCGGCGTATTGGGTGAGGGAGTGCCTGTCCAACTGGTTCCGCCGGTTGGATTTGTGGCTTTATTGGCTTTGATCTATATCTGGAGTAATCACCGCGCAGAGAACATGGTGAGGAAAATTGAAAAAGCCCAACAAGAAGTAGAAGACTTGCGGGCAGATGTGACCACGCTGGAAGCTGAATATATGCTAAGCAGCATGCAGTCTGAAGTAGCGAAGCGTGTTGCTGATCAAGGAATATTTGAACTCAATCAACCACCGATAAAAATCGAGGTAGAAAAGTGAATTTTAAGCGATCCATATTGCTCAGAGTGCGGGTGGTATTCATCCTAATAGCCTTATTGGCAGCGGCTATCCCGTACAAGATAGCCAAGCTTCAAATGGCTGATGGAGATATATGGCGTGAAAAAGCAGAGACAATAAATTTCCAATACCGAGAAGTTCCTGCCACGCGTGGCAATATCTATGCGTCTGATGGAAGTTTACTTGCTACAAGTTTGCCATTCTATCGTGTAGCGCTAGATCCAACAATCGCTAAAAATGACAAGTATAAAGCCGGCCTGGATTCCTTGGCAAAAATGCTGTCGGGGTACTATAAGGATAAGTCAGCTTCCACTTACAAAAGGCTGATTAACGATGCTAGGCTGGATAACAAGCGTTATTTGGTGCTGAATAGAAAGCAAGTTGGCTATCAAGCCATGCAGGAAATGTCCAACTGGCCGATCTTCAGGGAAGGAAGATTAGGCGGGGGAGTGATCTTCGAAAAGGTAGAGAAAAGATATCGACCATTTAATTCACTTGCCAGCCGTACAGTTGGCTTCTTGAATGAAGACGAATATGGGGCTGGGATCGAATACAGCTTTAATAATTACCTTCAGGGACAGGACGGTAAAGCTCTTTTCCAGCGGTTAGCAGGTGGAAGTTGGAAACCGGTGTTTGATGCAGAGGATGTGAAGCCGGAGAATGGCTATGATGTCACTACCACGCTGGATGTGAATATTCAGGATGTGGCAGAAACGGCTCTGAGAAGACAACTTACTGACCGTGATGCTGAATTTGGTGCCGTGATCGTGATGGAAGTGAAGACCGGCCAAATCAAAGCAATCACCAATTTGCAGCGAAACTCCAGCGGAAATGGCTACGGTGAAAACTACAATTTTGCCATTGGGGATCAGGGAAATACAGAACCTGGATCCACTTTCAAATTACTTTCTATGCTCGCGCTTTTGGAAGAAAATAAAATCACGCTGGATGAAACTGTGGAAACTGGAAACGGCGCCCACAAATTCTATAACCAAACTATGCGTGATGCTAAAAATGGTGGGTATGGCACTTTGACGATTCGCGAAGCATTTGAGAAATCTTCTAACGTCGGGATCTCCAAATTGGTAGATGAACATTTTGGTTCCAGCCCATCCAAGTTCATGGCCTATATAGATAAGGTAGGTTTGAAAGAACCTTTCGGATTTCAGATACAAGGGGAAGGCAAGCCATTTTTCAAAAAGCCGGGAGAAAAAGACTGGTATGGAACATCGCTTCCATGGATTTCTATTGGTTATGAAGTCAAGCTGAATCCACTTCATACGCTAGCATTATATAATGCTGTAGCCAACGGAGGAAAAATGATGAAGCCATACATCGTCAAATCAATTTCCAAGGGAACTATCGTCGAGCAGGCATTTGAGCCAGAAGTAGTTCGTAAACAGATTGCTTCCGAGAAGAATATCAAGCTTCTCCAAGAACTTTTGGAAGGCGTCGTTGTACGTGGCACGGCTAAAAATATCGCGAATGCTGATTATAGCATTGCCGGTAAAACTGGAACTGCTCAGAAACTGATCAACGGAAAATATTCAAGGATATACTATACGAGTTTCGCAGGCTATTTCCCGGCTGATAATCCGAAATACTCTATGGTGGTGGTGATTGATAGCCCAAAAGGTTTTGCTGCTTATGGAGGAGACGTATCGGCGCCGGTTTTCAAAGAAATAGCAGATAAAATCTATTCGCTTGATATAGAACTTAACCCAGATAACCAGAAAGAAATATTCAGAGCAGAGGCAGATGGGACACAATTACCCTATGTAAAAGCGGGTAAGGCAGAAGAATTACAGGAAATATTTCAGGAATTAGGATTGAAGGCTTCTGCAGCTAATCCTGAAGAATGGGTGAAGACAGTCTCTAATGAATCCCGGGTGGAAATGAGTGTAAATGATACTGATCAGGCATTAGTTCCTGATGTATCGGGACTACCACTTAGAGATGCACTTTTCATTCTTGAAAACAAAGGAATGAGGGTGAATTATTCGGGAAAGGGAAGGGTGAAAGGTCAATCGATTTCCCCTGGAACAGCTTTGAAGCCAAATGCAATCATAAATCTAGTATTAGGATAAATGAAAGTACTTAAGGACATATTATACAAGGTATCCCTTACCTCTACTACCGGCGACATGGAGTTGGGGGTAAAAGATATTGTCTTTGACAGCCGCCAAGTGACGGAGGGAAGTGCTTTTGTAGCTATCAAAGGTACTCAGGTAAATGGACATGAATTTATCGAAAAGGCAATTGGCCTAGGTGCTCGGAGTATTGTTTGTGAGCATTTGCCAGAGAAACTAGTGGAAGGAGTAACCTACATAGAAACGGTTAATTCTGCCCGGGCATTGGGTATCATGGCAAGCAATTATTTTGATAATCCCTCAGAGACCATCAAAGTAGTAGCGATCACAGGAACCAATGGCAAAACGACTACAGCGACTCTTTTGCATCAGTTATTTATGCGGATGGGCTACAGTACGGGCTTGCTTTCTACGGTAGAAAATAAGATCAATGAAACAGTAATCCATGCAACTCATACTACCCCGGATGCGGTAAGTGTTCAGGCTCTGCTTCGGCAAATGGTGAAGGAAGGATGCACGCATTGCTTTATGGAAGCTAGTTCTCATGCGATAGTGCAGGAGAGAATTGCTGGCCTTAAGCTGACTGGAGCTGTATTTACAAATATCAGTCATGACCATTTGGATTATCATGGCACGTTTGACGAGTACATCAAGGCAAAGAAGAAGTTGTTTGATGAGCTCCCAAAGGACGCTTTTGCGCTGGTAAACGGTGACGACAAAAGAGGAGCAGTGATGCTTCAGAACAGCAAAGCTTCCCATCAGTATTTCGCACTTAAATCTCCTGCTGACTTCAAAGCCAAAATAATTTCCAACACGCTAGAAGGTCTGGAACTAGACATTAACGGCAAGACGATTTGGTTTAGAATGATAGGTGCTTTCAATGCCTACAATCTCCTGGCAGTATTGGGTGTCACCGTGCTTTTGGGCGAAGAGGAAGATGAAGTTCTTCGTGAACTATCAGGAATTCGTGGAGCAAAAGGCCGATTTGACAGAATTTCCATTGCTGGTATTACCGCCATTGTGGATTACGCTCATACCCCGGATGCTTTAGACAATGTCCTAAAGACAATCAACGGGGTAAGGACTGGCGGTGAGCAACTGATCACTGTGGTTGGGTGCGGAGGAAATCGTGACAAAACAAAGCGTCCAATAATGGCGAAAATTGCTGTTCAAGAAAGCGATAAAGCCATACTTACTTCCGACAATCCACGATTCGAGGAGCCGGAAGAAATATTAAAAGATATGCAGGCTGGTGTAGGACCATCCGAAATCAGAAAAACATTATCCATTGTGGATCGCAGGGAAGCCATTAAAACTGCCTGTATGCTTTCACAAAAAGGAGACATTATCCTTATAGCAGGAAAAGGCCATGAGGATTATCAGGAAGTCAAAGGTGTGAAACATCATTTTGACGATACTGAAGTAGTAACCGAGTTTTTACAACAATTGACACAAAGCTGAGATGTTATATCCACTTTTTGATTATTTGGACAAAGTGCTTGATATCCCTGGAACTGGGGTGTTTAGATATATCTCGTTTCGTGCGGGGATGGCATCTCTTTTTTCATTGATTATCACGATATCTTTTGGCCACAAAATCATCGCCTGGATCCGAAACAAGCAAATCGGTGAGACAGTAAGAGATCTTGGTTTGGCAGGAGAAAAGCAGAAAAAAGGTACACCTACCATGGGTGGCTTGATGATCATGGCTGCGATATTAATCCCGACTTTACTTTTCGCTGATCTGAATAATATTTATATCATTCTCTTGCTGATCACCACGGTTTGGCTGGGGACGATCGGGTTTATTGATGACTACATCAAAGTATTTAAAAAGGACAAGGAGGGACTGGCCGGTAGATTCAAAATCATCGGTCAGATAGGCATTGGAGTCATCGTTGGTTCTACACTATATTTTAACGAAAGTGTAGTAATCCGTGAATTTACAAATCCTGTCTCCATAGATGGGGGCGTGGTAGAAACTCCAGCTTACCGGGATGTCAAAGTGGCCAAAACCACTATTCCTTTCACTAAAAACAACGAACTGAATTACGAGACTTTGCTTGGTTTCTTAGGCGAAGCCATGACTCCAATTCTGTACATTTTCGTAGTGACATTCATCATTACAGCTGTATCTAACGGAGCTAATATTACGGATGGAATAGATGGTCTTGCTGCAGGAACGTCCGCTATAATCGGGATTACCATTGCAATTTTCGCATACATCTCAGGTAACGCTATTTTCTCCTCTTACCTCAATATCATGTATATCCCCAACTCAGGAGAGCTGGTGATTTTTGCTTCGGCATTCGTCGGAGCCTGCGTGGGATTTCTTTGGTACAATGCGTTTCCGGCTCAGATTTTTATGGGCGACACGGGAAGCTTGATGCTCGGAGGAGTAATAGCTGTTTTGGCCTTGACGCTTCGCAAAGAATTGCTGATTCCAGTAATGTGCGGAGTGTTTGTAATTGAAAATGTCAGCGTAATGCTACAAGTGGGCTACTTCAAATACACCAGAAAAAAATATGGTGAGGGCAGGAGGATTTTCCTGATGTCTCCACTTCATCACCATTATCAAAAGAAAAGTATCCCTGAAGCCAAGATCGTAACCCGATTCTGGATAGTGGGGATTTTGCTTGCAGTAATCACATTAGCCACATTGAAACTTAGATAAAAGAAATGAAAAACATAGTCGTTCTGGGCGCCGGAGAAAGCGGATTGGGAGCAGCAATGCTAGCCAGACAGAAAGACTATGCCGTTTTCGTTTCGGATGCGGGCCAGATCTCTTCAGCTCGAAAAGCAGAAATGGAGCGACTGGAAATTGCTTTTGAAGAAGGCAAGCATTCGGAAGAGAAGATTTTAAGTGCTGACTTGATCATTAAAAGTCCGGGCATTTCTCCCAAAGCTGAGTTGGTAGTAAAGGCCTCTCTGGCAGGTATTCCGATTATCGATGAGTTGGAGTTTGCATTCGACTACAGCAAAGGGAAAGTGATAGCAATCACCGGAACCAATGGTAAGACGACTACCACATTGCTGACTTATCACCTGATGAAGGAAGCGGGTTTGGATGTGGGGTTGGCTGGAAATGTAGGAAAGAGCTGGGCTGGCCAATTACTCACTACTGATCATGAATGGTGGGTAATCGAGTGCAGCAGTTTTCAGATAGATGGGTTTGTGGATTTCAAACCGGCAATAGCTATTCTATGCAATATCACCCCAGATCATTTGGATCGATATGATTACAAAATAGAGAATTACATAGATTCCAAGTTTGGGATCTTCAAGAATATGATGTCAGAGGATAGGGCCATCCTTTTTGTAGAAGATAGGCTCACCCTTCAAGGTCTGGATAAAACTAATATAGGTGCCTCCACGCTGTGGATCTCAGGGTCATCAGTTCAGAAGGCCGGAGCCTGGACAGATGAAAAAATGCTGTCTTTCGCTGTGACAGATCAATCAGTTCATGTGTCGGTTGATTCACTTTCCATCAAAGGAAAGCATAACCTGCTCAATGCATTGTTCGCTGGGTCGGCAGCTTTAATCGCAGGAGTGAATGAAATGGAGCTGGAAAAGGGTTTCCAGACTTTCAAAAACGCACCTCACCGCATGGAGCTAATCAGGGAAATGGACGGAGTGAAGTTCATAAATGACAGCAAAGGTACCAACGTGGAGGCTACTGCTTATGCTTTGGCAAGCTACGGAAATCCATTAATCTGGATAGCAGGCGGTGTGGACAAAGGGAATGATTATTCGGTGCTAGCTCCTCTCGTAGCAAATGTTAAAAGCCTGATCTGCTTGGGAAAAGACAACGAAAAATTAAAAAAAGCATTTGCTGAAGAAATCGCTGATATCCGCGAAACTCAGGATATAGCAGAAGCAGTGAATTGGGGTCAAGAACTTGGAGAGTCTGGAGATGTAGTGTTGCTATCACCAGCCTGTGCAAGTTTCGACTTGTTCAAAAATTACGAAGATCGCGGGATGCAATTCCGAGTGGCAGTAGAGAACCTTAAACCCAAAGCCATCGCATGAATCAGTTTAAAGAATGGATAGATAGGAATTTCAAAGGCGACCCAATCATTTGGGGTATTGTCATTCTATTGTCGCTTTTCAGTATTCTGGTAGTGTATTCAGCTACGGGATCTTTGGCTTATAAATATGCCGGAGGAAATACAGAAATCTATCTGATCAGGCATTCCATGCTTATTTTCGTTTCGCTGGTAGTCATGTGGTTTGCGCATAAGATTCCGTATAAGAAGTATGCGATGTACGCCAAGCTTGGGGTGATTATTTCCATTCCCTTGCTGCTTGTGACGTATATGTTTGGGTCAAATATTAACGAAGCAAACCGCTGGATTACAATTCCTGTAATTAACCAAGCTTTCCAGCCGTCAGATTTGGCCAAGCTTTCATTGATAGCCGCTATCGCATTAATGCTCGCCAAGAGACAAAAGAATATCAAGGACTTTAAGAGCACCTTTGTTCCGATAATTGTCGCCGTAGGACTGATCTGTGGGTTAATCGCAATGGCCAATTTCTCCACAGCTATTTTGCTCTTGATTACCTGCTTACTCATTATGTTCATTGGGCGGGTTCCTGTGAAATACATAACGATAGTCTTGTTTGTAGGACTATTGGGTTTGACAGTTGCAGGATTTACTGGCCAGCGCGGCTCAACGCTGATTTCTAGAGTTACTGCATTCTTTAACGAAGAGGAGATTCCTTTTCAGGCAGAGCAATCTTACATCGCTATAGCCACAGGAGGAATAGGAGGAAAAGGTCCAGGAAATTCTGAGCAAAGAAACTCGTTACCACATCCGTATTCGGATTTTATCTATGCCATCATCATCGAGGAATATGGATTGATCGGCGGATTCTCTGTGCTTTTTCTTTACCTCGCGCTCCTTTATAGGGGAATGCGCATCGTGGCAAATTCCAATAAAGCATTTGGTGGATTACTGTCAGCGGGATTGAGTTTCGCACTGGTAATTCAGGCTTTGGTAAATATGGCCGTGGCAGTTGGCTTAGGTCCAATTACCGGTTTACCTCTTCCTCTTTTGAGTATGGGTGGTACATCATTGGTTTTCACAGGAATTTCCTTGGGGATTATCCTGTCTGTAAGCCGCGGGGACCATCAGGATGAAGCACAGACCAGCAGTGCAGGTAGCGCTGCTTTTGGAAATCGAACAAGACTTAAAACAGCATAATTATTAACGCGCAACGTACATATCGCATTTTGATCAGTGGTGGAGGTACCGGAGGACATATCTATCCGGCTATCGCAATTGCGAATGCCTGGAAGGAAAAACATCCGGGCAGCGAGATCTTATTTGTGGGTGCGTTGGGCAAAATGGAAATGCAGAAAGTACCCGAGGCTGGTTACAAAATCAAAGGGCTTCCAGTGGCTGGTTTACAAAGAAGTTTGTCCCTGGAAAACCTGAAGTTTCCTTTCAGGCTTTTGAAAAGCCTGACTCAGGCTTCCCAAATCATAAAGGATTTCAAGCCTGATGCAGTCGTGGGTGTAGGTGGCTACGCAAGTGGGCCGGTGCTTTATGCTGCGCAAAGAAATGGAATTCCCACGCTGGTGCAGGAGCAAAACTCCTATGCTGGTTTGACTAATAAAATTTTGGCTAAAAGAGCCAAAAAAATCTGTGTAGCCTATCCAGAGATGGATCGCTTCTTTCCATCTGAAAAAATTTCCTATACAGGAAATCCTGTCCGCAAGGATATTTTGGATTTGTCAGGAAAGAGAGAAAAGGCAATAGCATTCTTCAGAATGGATGCGGCTAGAAAGACACTGCTCATTTTGGGTGGGTCTCTTGGAGCTAGAACACTCAACCAAGCAGTATTGGCAGATATGCAAAAACTTGAATCTGAGGGCTATCAGGTTCTTTGGCAGTGTGGTAAATTTTATTTCCAGGAAATGACATCGAAGCTAGCTGAGTCAGGCCTGAAAAATATTCACTTAAATGAATTCATCCGAGAGATGGATTTGGCCTATGCCGCTACTGATGTGATTGTGTCAAGAGCCGGAGCATTATCGGTTTCAGAACTTTCTCTTGTGGGCAAACCAGTGATTTTCATTCCTTCTCCAAATGTGGCCGAAGATCATCAAACCAAAAATGCTATGGCTTATGTAAGTCATGACGCGGCTTTATTGCTTAAAGACTCTGAAGCTGTTGGCGCTTTAGAGCAGGAGGTGACTAAACTAATGAAGGATAGAAAACTGTCTGAAAAACTAGGAATTAACATAAAGAATCTGGCTAAGCCGAATGCGGCAAATGCCATAGTAGGAGAATTAGAACAATTGATTGCATGAGTTTCGAAGGTATAAATAGCGTCCATTTGCTGGGTATCGGTGGCATAGGCATGAGTGCCTTGGCTCGCTGGTTCCGTCACGAAGGATATGCAGTGTCTGGATATGACCGTACCCCTTCGCCTCTTACTGATGAGCTGATCGCAGAAGGAATGAAGATTTCTTTTGAAGATAAATTAGAAACTATTCCTTCCCAGATTACAAACAGCCCTGAAAGAGCGCTGATTATCTGGACTCCGGCTATGCCGAAGGATTCTGCCCAGTTGAATTTCTTTAGGAATAAAGATTTTCAGCTAAAGAAGAGATCTGAAGTCTTGGGTATGGTGACAAGTTCATACTATACCATAGCAGTGGCTGGAACTCATGGCAAGACAACCACTTCTTCCATGATCGCCCACATGCTTAAGTCTGCAGGCAAACCTGTTGTGGCATTTCTAGGTGGAATTACTCAAAACTATCAGAGTAATCTGATTCTCGGAGATAAAAAAGCCAAAGAGCCAGCCTTGGTTGTTGTGGAAGCGGATGAATTTGATCGCTCCTTCCTCAGACTTCATCCCAATGAGATTGTATTGACAAGTGCAGATCCTGACCATTTGGATATTTATGGAGACGAGGAGCACATCTTAGACGGATTCTCTGAATTTGTCAATTTGGTAGATAAAAAAGGAAGGTTATACATACAGCAGCATGCCATGCAAAGGCTGGGAGAAAGCAAGCTTCCAAAAGTGTTGACAAGAGAATATGGATTGAGATCATCAGGAATCAGCGCTGAGAATATTCAGGCTAGACCGGGATCGTTTGTCTTTGATTATGTGGATAGCAAGAATGAGATCAAGGGTCTGGAGCTATTTATTCCGGGTTTCCACAATGTGGAAAATGCATTGGCAGCAATTGCTATTGCTTTGGATCATCATATTTCAGAAGAGCAAATCCGTGCAGGCTTAAGCTCTTTCAAAGGAGTAAAGAGGCGATTTGAAATTCATGTCAATGAAGGTAGTCATGTCTTTATAGATGATTATGCACATCATCCTGAGGAGATCAGAGCTTGTTTGAGTTCTGTTCGAGCGATGTTTCCTACCAGAAAGCTGACTGTGATTTTCCAACCTCATTTGTTCACACGTACCCGGGATTTTGCAGAGGGCTTCTCAGAAAGTTTATCGCTTGCCGACTCGGTTATTTTGCTGGATATCTATCCTGCGAGAGAACTTCCCATCGAGGGAGTGACATCTTCCATGCTTTTGGAAAATATCAATACTCGTCATAAGGAATTGGTATCAAAAGAGAATTTGATGAATCATTTGGACAAAGCTTCACCAGAGGTTTTGGTGACACTTGGAGCCGGGGATATAGACCGACTTGTTCCTGTAATCGCGTCCTGGATGAAAAAAGGACTTAATAGATATGCATTATGAACAAGGCTAACCTAAAGAAAATAGCGGCTTTCGTAGTGCTCAGTCTTGTACTGGTGGGATTTATAGGATTTGTAGAAAAGCAGACCCTTTATAAAACGTATCAGGGTGTTGAAATAGACATTCAGGGTGTGAGCGGAGTGTATTTTGTGGAGGATGCTGAGATCTCAAAGATTTTGACTGAAGCTTTTCCTGACATGAAACCAGGGATGATGCTGGAGGAAGTACCGATGAAAGCAATTGAAACCAGGCTAAAGGGACACCCATTTGTCAAGTCGGCGGAAGCTATGCTGGGTCAAAAAGGGATTTTGAATTTAAAGATTAGCCAGCATCAGCCAATTGCTAGAATTGCCCAGCCAATGGGAGCTGACGGATACATCACTGTGGAGGGAAAGGTGATTCCGACATCTACATCTTATACAAGCCGTGTTTTGATTCTGGAAGGTGACTTTGCAGAAAAGCTGATGGATAAAGGTGACATCAATGTAGACATGCCTGAACTGATGGATTTGATCACTTACATCACCGAAGATGAGTTCTGGAATGCGCAGATCACTGAATTGGAAGTGAATTCTAGAGATGATATCAGGCTTTTCCAACAAGTGGGAAGACAGGTGATTGAGTTCGGAGATGCACATGATTTAGATAATAAGTTTGACCGGATCTCGGTCTTTTATAAGGAAATATTGCCTCGAAAGGGTTGGAATGCTTATCACAGGGTAAGCGTGAAGTTTAAGGATCAAATAGTCTGTGAATAATAGCTTGGATATGGAAAACAAAGAATTAATAGTAGGACTGGATATTGGGACAACCAAAATTTGTGTCATCGTTGGTCGCAAAAATGAGTACGGCAAACTCGAGGTGCTGGGCATGGGCAAAGCCGTTTCTGACGGAGTTGATCGCGGTGTTGTGACCAACATTGACAAGACCGTCCATGCGATAGAGAAAGCTGTGGAAGAAGCTTCTGAGATGGCGAATGTCGACATCGTGGATGTCATTGTAGGGATAGCTGGACAGCATATCCAGAGTAAAATACAAAGTGGTAGCATCATGCGTCAGCCAACGGATGATGAGATCACTATAGAAGACGTAAGAAGACTTTCCAGCGAAATGGAAAATATTCTAATCCCTCCGGGAAATACAATCATTCACGTAATGCCGCAGGATTATACAGTGGATTACGAAGGTGGTATCAAGGATCCTGTAGGGATGTCAGGTACCCGTCTGGAAGCTGATTTCCATATCATCACCGCCCAGACCACCGCTATCAATAATATTAACAGATGTGTACGCAGAGCAGAATTAGTTTCCAAGCAACTAATTCTGGAGCCGTTGGCAAGTTCACTTTCTGTATTGAGTGATGATGAGAAAGAAGCTGGCGTTTGCCTGGTGGATATAGGAGGCGGAACTACAGACATCGCCATTTTCTACGAGAATATAATCCGTCATACGGCTGTCATTCCTCTAGGGGGAAATATTATCACCAAAGACATTAAAGAAGGTTGCATGGTGATGCAGAATCAGGCTGAATTGCTTAAAACAAAATTTGGCAAAGCCATCACAGAAGAGGCTAATCCCAATGAGATCGTATCCATTCCAGGTTTGAGAAATAGAGCTCCTAAGGAAATTTCCATTAGAAACTTGGCTTCTATCATTCAGGCAAGGATGGAAGAGATCATCGAGATCGTACAGAATGAGATCATGCAGAGTGGACACTATAAAAAACTGGCTGGAGGAATCGTCCTTACCGGCGGTGGTTCCCAATTGCAATTTATCAGTCAGCTATTTGAATACATGACTGGTTTGGACACCAGAATCGGATATCCAAATGAGCACTTGGGCAAGTCAGTCATCGAGGAAGTGAAAAGTCCGATGTATGCGACTTCTGTCGGCTTGGTACTAGCAGGTTTTAAAGCACTGGATGATAGGGATCAAGGATATGCCAACCGTACCGCAAACGGTAAGCAGCTAAGAAGAGCAAAAACTATGGAGATCAGTCCAAAAGATATATTCGATAAAATCGCCGGAAGACTGAAAGGAATTCTCAGCGATGATATAGGGGATGACATTAACTACTAAAACTCAAGACTGGGAAGCTTGACAGTACTGTTGCCAATCTCCCATTTAAAATACCACTTAAAACAACTATAAGAAATTTCACCAATAACAATACATATGTCAGATAACATGAAAGATTACAGATTTGATTTACACAAAAACCCGAAGTCGATTATAAAAGTAATCGGCGTAGGTGGAGGCGGTTCTAATGCCGTAAACCACATGTTTGGTCTAGGAATTAAGGACGTTGAGTTTGTGGTAGTCAATACCGACGCGCAGGCGCTTAAGTCCAGCCCAGTTCCACTGAGATTGCAGCTAGGAGCCAATCTGACCGAAGGTCTAGGTGCTGGTGCCAATCCCGAGCAAGGAAGAAATGCAGCTATAGAATCAGAGGATGAAATCCGTGAGCTATTGGCAGATAATACCAAGATGGTATTTATCACGGCTGGAATGGGTGGAGGTACCGGTACCGGTGCAGCACCAGTTGTTGCTAGAATTGCAAAAGAGTTGAATATCCTGACAGTGGGTATTGTGACCGCTCCGTTCATGTTCGAAGGAAAGAAGAAAATGAATGTAGCTCAGAGTGGTATTGAGTCTCTTCGTGAGAATTGCGATACTGTTTTGGTTATTTTGAATGACAAACTAAGAGAGATCTATGGCAACCTTGCCATCAGAACGGCTTTCAGCAAAGCAGATGATATTTTATCTACTGCAGCAAGATCTATTGCTGAGATCATCACTGTTCATCAGGATGTCAATGTGGATTTTGAAGATGTGAAGACAGTAATGAAAGATGCTGGTGCTGCCGTAATGGGCTCTTCCACTGAGGAAGGCGAAGGACGTGCGATCCGCGCTGCCGGTGCTGCTATTTCTTCTCCATTGTTGAACAATGTGGACATCAAAGGAGCTGAGAAAATATTGCTTTCTATTATGTCTGGCGAGGACGAAGAATTGTCAATGGACGAATTGAGCGAAATCACTGAGTATATCCAGGAGAAAGCTGGTGACAATGCAGAAGTTATTTTTGGACAAGGTATTGATCCTGAATTAGGCAAAGCCATTCGTGTAACTGTAATTGCTACAGGTTTTCAGATGGATAGACTAGAAGGTACTGGTCAAAAAGTAGAAGCTCCAAAAGCTGTGGCAACTCCGGCACCTGCTCCAGTGGCTAGCACTCCAGTAGAAGAGATTGAGGAAGAGAAAACAGTGATTAACTTGGATTCTGGTAAATCTGAGAAAGTGAAAGAAGAGCCAGTTGCTAACGGATCAACATTTGTTTTCTCAATGCCGAAAACCCCAGCTCCAACCCCTACACCAGCTCCGGAAGTGAAGCCAGTGGCAGAATCGCCTAAGAGAGAAGAGCCAATTGAAGCGGCTAAGCAAGCTCCAAAGAAAGAAAGCTTATTTTCTTTTATGAAGAAAGAAGAAATGAAGCCTGAAGCTCCAAAGCCTGCCCAGGAGAAAATTGTTCATGATCTTTTCGAAGAAGAGGAAGAAAAGAACACAGGTGAAGAGGCTAAAAAAGAAGAACCAGCTACTCCGGCTTTTGCAAATGATTACTATGAGCAAATGAAGCAGAAGGCAATTCAAAGAGCGCACGAGCGATTCGAAAAGCTAAAAGGTAACCGCGCATTCAACCCAACTCCGGAAGAACTGAAAGAGAAAATGGAAGTGCCCGCCTATCAACGTAAAAACGTAGTATTGAAAGAACCTCAGCATAGCTCAGAGCCAAGTATCAGTAAATACAATTTGAGTGATGATAATGAGATTCTAGGAAACAACAGATTCCTGCACGATAATGTGGACTAAGTCCTAAAATTCAAGCAGCATGTCTGCCTGGGTTTGCAGCAAGTCCATGTACAGCCTGTTGGTGAGCAGGTTATCTGACATGTTTTGCTCTATTTTAGCCAGTTTTGGTTTGAGAGCAAGGACATGCATACCCAGATAATGGAAGATGTCGGTAAGGTGGCTCATTGCGATGCCACCGCCGCCTATTCCAGATGAAATACCCACCAAAGCACACTTTTTATTCTTAAATGTATTTGGATAGGTCATCCCGTCTATGAAGGTTTTTAGGATACCAGGGAAAGAACCGTTGTACTCAGGCACTATGAATACAAACTTTTTACCATCCACCAATTGATCGTGGAACTCGTTATACAATTCATGTTTCCCATTATTTTCATACAAAGCATTATCAATAAAATCACTTGGTAAATCTTCCAATTCCAAGATTCTGGATTCCTCACCTTTCTCATTTAAAATGGTTTGATAGAGTTCAGCGATTGTTTTGGAGACAGAATTCTTTCGGTTAGTTCCTACGATTATCTTGATCATTGCATGTTTTTTTCTGAAAGCAATACACTCTTGCCCAGGCAAAAGTTCGAAGCTGGGCGGTAATTTATATATTTAGGGCTGGCAAAATACACCTTATGAAGTACCTAAATCAAATCTCGGAAGCAGCATCTTTTATTCGCTCACAATATACTAGTGATGTAGCAATCTCGATCATTCTCGGTACAGGCCTTGGGCATTTAGGTGATCAAATCACCGTTGAAAAAGAAATTGACTATGCTGACATTCCTAATTTTCCGGTTTCAACTGTAGAAAGTCATTCAGGTAAATTGATATTTGGAGAGCTTTCAGGGAAAAAAGTCATGGCAATGAAAGGGCGCTTTCATTACTACGAAGGGTATTCCATGAAGGAGGTTACTTTTCCTGTTAGAGTCATGAAAAAGCTCGGGATAAAAACGCTTTTAGTATCTAATGCCAGTGGAGGTCTAAATCCAGACCAGGAAGTAGGAGACGTAATGCTAATTCGGGATCAGATTGATCAATTTCCTGAGAGCCCACTTCGTGGAAAGCATTATGATGAATTTGGTCCTAGATTTCCGGATATGAGTGATGCCTTTTCTAAAGACTTGATCGCACGAGCGTTGGGTTTTTCAAAAGCAAACAACTTTCGGGTGCACACAGGAGTCTACGTTGGAGTGCAAGGTCCAAACTTGGAAACTCCCGCTGAATACAAGTACCTCAGAGGATTGGGGGCAGATGCAGTGGGAATGAGTACTGTGCCTGAAGTGATCGTAGCTCGACAGGCGGGAATAGAAGTTTTTGGCATTTCTGCTATAACGGATTTGGGGGTCGAGGGGAAAATTCAACCTGTCACTATTGCCGAAGTTCTTGCAGCTGCAGCCAAAGCTGAACCTGTGATGGCTGAGATTATTAAGGAATTGGTGAGACAGATGGATTGAGCGTTTCTCTACGTTGTCCTGTTTGTCCTGAAGCTGGGCCGTATGGTTTTACTCAGCAAACTGTATCAGTCCGAGGGAAGTCGAGGACAATAATTTTACTTAAATTGAAAAGAGCCTTCGACTTCGCTCAGGCTGACTCTACAGGCCGGGCTAGGTGATTTAGAGCTTTCAACCCTTTTTTAACTGGGACTGACTAATTCGCCATGCTTTTTGCGGAAATGTCGGTGTCCATAATGTTGACTTAACATCTAAAAAAACTGCGCCTTTGCGCCTTAGCGGGAGACACTTCGACTTCGCTCAGTGTGACAGACATGACGATCTTACGCAAAGCATTTGCGCTGGCGCGGGAAAACTCTACCAGCTTGTCGGCTTATAATCCTTCAAAAACTTCCCGTTCCAATGTTTGCCCGTATTTATTCCATCAAATAAAGGGTCCATCACTCGGGCGGCTCCGTCAACTATGTCAAGTGGTGGTTGGAAATCATGTAAATCTTGCTTTCTCTTTGCCAATTCTGCAGGATCTTCATCTGTTACCCAGCCAGTGTCTACAGCGTTGGTGTAGATCCCAAACTTTGGAAGATCAGCGGCAGAGGTAAGGGTCATCATATTCAATGCAGCCTTAGCCATATTGGTGTGAGGATGTCTTGCTTCCTTGTGAAACTGATGGAATTTACCTTCCATTGCAGAGACATTTATGATGTGCTTTTTGCCCGTGTTATCCTTCTTCATAATGTTTACCAGGCGGTTGCAAAGGACAAAAGGCGCCACTGAATTCACGAGTTGCACTTCTAGCATTTCGTTGGTGTGGATTTCTCCAAGTTTCAATCTCCAACTATTTGTCTTTCGCAAGTCAACTTGCTGGAGATCAGCATCGAGTTTTCCAATTGGGAAAATCTCCTCCGAACTCAACGAATCATCAATGCTGTATGGGATTTGCGTGAGCTGAGCAGAAGAAGTTAGACCTATTCCCAATTGCTTTCCATGCCAAGAAACTGGAAGGTTTTTGTTTTCTCCTTCGGCAAATTCCTGACTGAGAATGCGTATTTCTTGCAGACAAGCATGATGATCTGAAAGTAATTTTTGCGAAGCTGAGGAGAGATCCGTCCAAGCCAAAGACTCGTTCTCCATCAAATGCTGGTAAAAGCCTGATGGTCGGCGCACGGTCTGAGCGGCATTGTTGATCAGCACATCCAAGCGATCATATTTCTGCTCGATGTAATTACAAAAAATCTCCACACTAGGAATATGTCTCAAATCCAAGCCATGAATGTGAAGCCTGTCTCCCCATTCATTAAAATCAGGTTCTTTGGCAAAACGCAAAGCTGAGTCCACCGGAAATCGAGTTGTGGAAATGACAGTTGCACCCGCTCTCAGCATCATCAGTGTAATGTGGTAGCCGATTTTCAACCGAGAACCTGTCACTAATGCGACTTGGCCTTTCAGATCTGCCGTTTGAAAACGCTTGGCATAATTGAAATCCCCGCAACTTGGGCACATGGTATCATAGAAATGATGCAATCTGTCAAAGGATTCTTTGCAGACATAGCATTCCCGAGGTGATTCAAGAATGATAGCTTCTTCTGCTTCCTTACCAGTTAAATCTAACATTGTTGGTGCTATGAATATCGAAGTTTCCCGGGCAGAACGGATGCCAGTGGTCTTTCTGGCAGATTTGTCTTTGTCTGCAGTTTTCTTTCTTTGAATCTTTTTTGCTCCTTTTTTTCGCTCAGCAAGTTCCTCTTTGCTTGGTCTGGAAAATCGTCCTGCAGCCATTAAGAGCGCAAGTCTAGTTTCCGCTGGAATATCAAAAATCTGGTCAGTATCCGCATTCAACCCTTCGAGCACTTCAATGGCTTGAGCGATTTGTTCTGGGGTGATTTTCACTGGGGTTACAGATGCTGGTTCCTTTTCCATGGTAGTTAAATACAAGGGCGCAAAAGTAGAGATTTTAAAAATGGAAATAGTTGCTATCAGGTAGAATGAATTTGACAATCACTAAACTTTACTAGGAGAACCTAACTTCGGTTAGATTGGCCTTTTTCAATAGCATCTATTGAATAATAATATAATAGTTATTTAAAATTGTGTATTTATTAAATTGGCATAACTTGTTACTATAAAATAACAATTACTCAAAACCTAAAATTTATTGAAAAGATGAAAACACTAATGCTGATTATGCTTTTTATGGTCTCTATGGTTACCTCAGCGACGGATGTTACTGGAAGATGGACAGGAACGATTATGGACCAATTTGAAGTGGTTTATAACTTTACTCAAGATGGTGAGAAAATAGGAGGGTCTACCATAGGTCCAGATGGTACTAAAATTGAGATCACCAATGGAGTAATCAAGGGCGATGACATATCATTTACCATAAATGTCATGGGTGGTGAAATGCCAATTAAAGGCAAAGTAACAGGAGATACCATGAAACTCACTTTTTCTATGGAGGGCAATGAAATGCCTTTCGAGTTGAAGAAAGAAGTAAAAAAATAGAAAGATATTTTCTGAGTAAGAGAAATCTAAAGGCTAAACCGAAGTCCAAAAGGGCTTCGGTTTTTTTTATCCGTTTTATTGCTGACGCTAAAATTATTCCTTGCCACTAAGGGTAAATCTCTGAGCCCTTGTCATAGAATCAAACTAAACCAATTAGTATGAATTCGTTTACTAAGATTCTTGGGATATTATTTTTGATGGGAATAAATCCCCTTCAAGCTCAGCAGCTCACCCAAACTATTCGTGGTACGGTGATCGATCAAATCACAAAAGCTCCCATGCCTGGTGCTACGGTCATGAGTTTGGGTTCAGACCCGGTGATCGGAACTACCACCGATGTGGATGGCTATTTCAAAATTGCTAATCTTCCATTGGGAGCCTATTCGCTTAAAATCAGTTTTATAGGTTTCAAAGAAATTGTCTTTCCGAACGTGCAACTTAACTCAGGCAAAGAAGTCGTGCTCACAATTCCTTTGGAAGAAGATATCACCCAGATCGATGAATTTGTTGTTACCGCAACTGATAAAGACCGAACAATAAATGATATGATTCAGGTGAGTGGGCGAACATTTTCCGTGGAAGAGGCGAGGAAGTTTGCCGCTGCAGTGAATGATCCTGGTCGGATGGCCGCTTCTTTTTCAGGAGTTACCTCCACAGATGATGGTAATAATAATATTTCGATTCGTGGAAATAGTCCTAATGGATTGCTTTGGAGAATGGAGGGCATAGAAATTCCAAACCCTAATCACTTTGTCAACCCAGGCACTTCCGGTGGTGGGGTGTCGATCTTAAGTTCCCAACTTTTAGCTAATTCAGATTTTCTGACTGGTGCTTTTCCAGCGGAATATGGGAATGCGCTTTCAGGTGTGTTTGATCTGAGCTTGCGCAAAGGGAATAATGAAAATCAGGAATTCACACTACAGGCAGGATTTCTTGGCTTAGATGTGGCAGCAGAAGGTCCAATTGCCAAAAACTACAAAGGTTCTTATCTGATTAATTATAGATATTCCACGCTATCTCTGCTTTCAAAGATTGGGCTTCCGCTGGGCGACTTTGTTACCAATTTTCAGGATTTATCTTTCAATGTTTATTTGCCAACTGGACAAAAAAGTACCATCACATTATTTGGCTTCGGAGGGCTAAGTGATCAGGATGGTGATGCTTTGACTGATTCACTGGAATGGCAATCTGAAGGTGATCGCTATGGCAGTACTTTCTTTTCGAACACAGGAGCAGTAGGAATCAAGCATTCCTATATCTTGAATGAGGCAAACTTCTTGCAAACTACGGTTCTCGCTTCAGGGAATGCACTGGGTACAACAGAGCATAGACTGGATGATAATCTACAGTTTCAGGATCGTTTTTATGAAAACTACAGCAATTCAAAAATCACATTAAGCTCTGTATTGAATACCAAGTTTTCTGCAAAAGCGAATTTGAGAAGCGGGTTTTATGTGAACCAGCTGTACTACAATCTACGGGAGGATAATTATGAGGAAGAAACCCAAAGTTTAGAAACCAATATCAATACAAAAGGAAATACCCAGAGTGTTCAGGCTTTTTCCCAATTGAATTATCGCGCCAATGAGCGATTGGCCGTTAATTTAGGTCTTCATTATTTGCAGCTTTTGCTTAATAATTCTAATTCGATTGAGCCACGCCTTAGTGCTTCTTATGCCTTGGATGAAAAGCAACGATTGAGCTTTGGGTATGGATTGCATTCGCAGGTACAGCCACTTGGGACATACTTTGCGGAGCAAGAGGTAAATGGCCAAATTATCCTTCCAAACAAAGATCTAGGACTGAGCAAATCACATCATTTTGTGCTGGGCTATGATCGCTCCTTGACACCTTACTTGCGAATGAAAGTGGAAACTTATTACCAGCATCTTTTCAATATTCCGATCAAAAGCGGAGTAGATGAGACTTATTCCATCATTAATCAGCAATGGACTTTTGCCACAGATCCGCTGGTAAATGAGGGTTTTGGAAGAAACTATGGTGTGGAGCTTACTCTCGAGCAGTTTACCCATAACGATTTGTATTTTCTTCTTTCTACTTCAGTTTACAGCTCAAAGTATAAAACGAATGAGGATGTCTGGAGAAACACCGCCTACAATGGCAATTTCAATGTGACGCTCACTGCCGGTAAGGAATATAAACTTAAAAAGGAGCGGGTGCTCGGACTGAATGTCCGCGCAATTTATTCCGGTGGACTGCGCACGACACCTTTAAATTTGGAAGAATCCATAGAAAAAGGCGAGGGGATTTATGATGATAATTTGGCCTACTCTTCTCAAAACCCATCCTATTTCCGAACAGACTTGAGACTAAGCCTTAAGAAAAATAAGCCTAAGTCTACCCGAACTTGGGCGCTGGATATTCAAAATGCCACTAACAGGCAGAATGTCTATGGTAGCTATTTTGAGCCGATGACCTCGGAAATAATAACCTACTATCAAACGTCACTTATTCCAATTCTCAGTTATAGAGTAGAGTTTTAAAAACATAAACCGAAGTTCGAAGGAGCTTCGGTTTATGTTACATATTTAGCCAATAAAAACACGGACTATAAAGCTTTTTTAATTTAAACTCTATTACCAGCACATTGGCTATTTATTCATCTCCGCCAGCATCTCTTGTCCTTTAATCAAATCCTTTTTGAAGAGCTCGTAATCACGGTGTTGAGGTTCAGCTCCCAGTTCCACAGCTTTTTTGAACAATGGCACAGCCTCTTCCACTCTTCCTAGTGCGACAAGGCCTTCTCCCATGGAGTCATAGACATTTGGAGAATCCGGGTGGTTTTCCAGGTTGTATTGGAAAAGAGCCAATGCATGCTTGTATTTATCAAATCGCATTAAGCTATAGCCTAACATGTTGAAATCTTCTTCTGTCAATAATGAAGCTGGAATATAGGTTCCTATATTAGAAATAAACGTAGCAAATTCCTCTGGTGAAAGTCTGTTTGCTGCATTTACGATTTTCTTATTTGGGTCTGCGTAGAGTACTTGGCGAACAGATTGGGCAATTTGTGTGGGCTCGGTGTTTGGCAGGCGATTCATAAAACCAGAAGTCAATAGCAGCGAATATTCTGGGCGAATTAGTGCATACTCATCAAAGAAGTCCAGCTTGCTGGCTATTAATAATTTGTAGAATTCCTGAGAATTCATGGATAGCCTATTCATCATTGGAAACACATTGTTACTTCTCCCTAGTATCACCACCGAGGCTACTTCAGGAACTGCTTGAGACGACCAGATTAGTTTATTTTCCTTTAGAATGTCATAAAACAGTTGAGCTTCCAACTTATTTCCAGAGTAATTTCCAGTCATTCGTTGGGCTAGATAATCCATGTATTCAGCTGCTACGGTTTTCCCATCTAATCCATTTTCACTTAGGTAGGCACTTAGCTGAGTCTCATTTTCAGTATCAATTACAGGATCCACGTAGATCATGCCTTCTACTTCACTTGGATGATCTTCTGCAAATTGTCTAGTGAGCAGATTTCCCCAATTATTTCCTACCAAAATATATGGAGGTTGAATCTTCATTTCCTCTAATAGTTCTTCAAGTTGCTGAACGCGAGTGTCTAACGTAAGCGTGTCAAGCTCTGCAGGAGACTTTCCTAAACCAACTCTATCATATGCTAAAACAGGAGAAAACTCTGAGATTTGGTCAAAAACTGAATTCCATAATTCTAAACTTTCTCCGTTTCCAGCCTCTAGAATTACAATAGGTTGATGAGCTTTCCGCTCCGCTAAGCCTGAAGTTTTGGCCTTGATCTCATTTCCTTGTACCGTCACGAGTTGAACAGTTGTTTGAGCATTTAGATGTGCTGAACCTAAAAATGCTGATAGGAAACCGAGTAAAAAGAACTTTTTCATATAATGAGCAGATTAGTTTGAACTAAAAGTTACCTAAAAAATATAACTTACGGAATGCTGATTTACAGATTTTTACAAGTGTTAACAAAATATTTGACTGTGCATAAGAAGCAAGAGATTGTTTATTAAGTCATTTGTCTCTTTAGTATAGTTGTATGGGAAAGTAGGAGAGAATATGCATACAATTTTGAACACTAGGATATTTACCGATATCCATTTGTGATCGAAATTAGACTATTTATAGAACCATTCTTATATTAGGTAAGTATGCGGAATTTTTATTTTCTTTTATTTTTCACGCTCTTTTTTTATCCAAATCTTGGCTTTGCCCAGACGGATTCATTGACTTTTTCTTTTGGAAAAAATGAAGGAAGTCATCCCCAAAACTATGTGCTTACCGGAAGAATTCTAGATAAGATTTCCTTGGAACCTATAGATGGTGCAGGGATCCATGTTGATGGTATTTATACTGGAATTAATTCGGATCGATTTGGCACTTATTACATCAAAATTTCTCCTGGTGATCATACAGTGACTTTCAGGCATGTTTCCAAAATCCCGATTTCTATTCAGGTAATACTATACGCCGATGGAGTAGTGAATCTGAAAATGCAAGATAAAAGCTATGAGCTGGAGGGAGTAGTTGTGATGTCTGATGAGCCGGATCGCAATGTCAGGAATCCGATTACAGGTATGACCAAACTGACCACTCGGGAACTTCAGGCAATTCCTGCTTTCCTTGGAGAAGCGGATATTTTCAAAGGATTGCAGCTTCTTCCGGGAGTGAGTTCGGTAGGCGAGGGCA
This sequence comes from uncultured Algoriphagus sp., assembly GCF_963974835.1. Lineage (GTDB taxonomy): Bacteria > Bacteroidota > Bacteroidia > Cytophagales > Cyclobacteriaceae > Algoriphagus. The sequence continues at coordinate 1,267,620 of NZ_CAXBET010000001.1, forward strand.
CTTCAGGCATTAATGTGCGAGGGGCTAAAACAGATCAAAACCTACTGTTGATGAATGAGGCTTTGGTATTAAGTTCCAACCATGCTTTGGGTTTTCTTTCTGCTTTCAATACAGATGTTACCGAGACTTTCACATTGTATAAAGGCAATCTTCCTGCAAAATTTGGTGGCAGAGCAGGTTCTGCTCTGGATATAACGATGCGGGATGGCAATAAAAAAAGCTGGCGTGGACAAGCGGGTGTAGGAACTTCCAATGCCAAGCTTTTGCTGGAAGGCCCTTTAGTGAAGGAGAAAGTTTCCTTGATTCTAGGAGGGCGTATATCAAATACTAATTGGCTGCTGAAGCAAGCGCGGGATTACGATATCAAAAATAGCAAACTCGACTTTTACGATATCTATGCTGGGCTGAATTGGGAGATAGCAACTGGCCATACGATTGAAGCCAATACGATGATTACCAGCGATTATTTTAAATTCTCCAATGAGTTTGGATACGATTGGACTAATCGGGTTAGTTCCTTGAGATATCAAGGTGTATTGACTGAAAACTTATCATTTTCAGCCCTAATTGCTGATGCAAATTTCAATAACGCATTTTTTGATCCTGAGGGAATAGATGCAGCAAGAGTAGATAATGGAATGAATTACCAGCAAGGAAAGTTGTCAGGAGTTTGGGCCAATTCGGATTTTGCAGTCACCGGTGGATTGGAAGGGATTTACTACAAAGGCAAGCCAGAAGAGCTTTCTCCCTATGATAATTTGTCCGTCACAGAAAAGTCCCAAGTTGGAAAGGAGCGAGGCTTGGAGTTGTCTGCATTTGCATCTTTGGAATGGGAGATAAGTAAAGAGACTGGAATAGTGGCGGGTCTTCGCTACTCCACTTATAATCAATTCGGTCCAGACACAGTCTTTCAATACAAGGCGAATGAACCTATCACAGCTGATAATATTATTGGATCTGAGGTAATAAATAAAGGAAGTATTCAAAGCTATGCTGGGCTAGAACCGAGATTTTCTTTGCGACAAAATATTAATTCAAATTCATCGGTGAAGCTGAGTTATTCGCGATTGTACCAATACATTCAATCAGTTTCAAATACGTTTGGACCCACACCAATCGACCTATGGCAGTTGAGTACTACTTATATTCCTCCCCAGCGTTCGGACAGTTTTTCTCTGGGCTATTTCAAGAACGCCAAGGATAATAAATGGGAGTTTTCTATTGATGGATTTTATCGTGTGACAGAAAATCAAGTGGAATACAGAGACTTTGCGGAGATATTTCAAAATCCGCACATGGAGACGGAACTGGTATTTGGCAAAGGGAAAGCTTATGGAGTAGAGTTTTTGGTGAAAAAGAATTTGGGGGTTTTCACTGGCTGGTTGGCCTATACCTATTCCCGTTCATTTTTCAGGGCAACCAGTGCATTTTCCGAAGAGCAAATCAATCAAGGTGAATGGTTTCCTTCAAACTACGATAAGCCGCATGAGGTGAATTTTATTGTAAGTCGTAAAATGTATCCAAACGGCCTATTGAATCTAAGCATAAATTACAGCACTGGAAGACCGATAAATGCGGTAAACGCTAGCTACATACTAGGAGGGCTCATTGTCCCAGATTATAGCAATCGAAATGAATACAGAATACCGGATTATTTCCGTGTAGACATCTCTTACAACTTAGAAAAAGTGTTTTCAAAAAATGGGGATAGTTTGAATCTAAGTATTTACAATTTGTTGGGAAGAAGAAATGCCTATTCAGTTTTTTGGAAAAAAGATGGCGATGCCCAGCAATTAAAACCTTTTCGATTGGCAATTTTGGGAGCCATTTTCCCATCTATTTCATATAGTATTCAATTTGGAGGATGTAAGGATGAGTAGGCAGTTATCAGTTATCAGCTATCAGTTTTCTGAGTTTAAAGCTCGGCTTATAGTTTTTGGAATATTTGTAATTCTGGTCTTAATGATTGGGTCTTGCGTGGAGAAAATTGATTTCCCTCTCGATAAAGGGAAGGCTAAACTGGTAGTTTCCGGGCAAATCTCAAACCTATCTGAGCATAAGTATGTGTTTCTCTCCGAGACCACTTCTTCGGATCGCGAGCCTATTTTATCCGGGAATTATTATGTGCTGAATGACCTGCCAAGACCGGTTTCAGGAGCAGTTGTTTTGGTGAGTGATCTGGGAGATAATTGGAGCTATTTGGAAGTACAGCCAGGAAAGTATAGGTTGGATTCATCGGTGAAGATTCAGGATGGAGTTTTGTATCATCTTGAGATTAGTGTCAAAGGAAGAAAATACATTTCCGAGCCAGAGATGCTCCCTACAGTAGTTGGAGAAGATGAGTTAGGATATACTTTTAACCGGGGAGTCTTTAATAATAATCCAGAAATCGCTTACATTTCTATTAATACTGATGTGAGTTTGCCAGAACAAAACGGAGGATATTACTTGCGATGGGATGTGGATGAGGCTTATTTTTGGGATTTGACTTTCTTTCCGAATCCATTTAATCAGCCTCCACCGGATTGCTATGTTTTTGGTTTTCCCGATCCCGAGCGGATCACCTTGCTAAGTGGAGATTTGGTAGGTGAACTAAGCGGGAGTTTATCACAGATTGTTGCTGAGCGGGTCATAGATGAGTCTTTTCTTAGTAGACATTACTTCAATGTGCGTCAGACAAGTATTACAAAATCTTCCTACGACTATTGGAGAAAAGTTAGAGACTTGGTCAATAACTCAGGTTCTGTATTCGATACTCCACCTGCGCCGATTCGTGGAAATATCATCAATGTTGATGATGAAGATGAGGTTGTCTTGGGAAATTTCGAGGTGGCAAGAGTGATGCAATCCCGCATTTATACTACCCGTGCAGATATCCCTTATTTTGAACCTGAGGTTTGCACCTATGATAAATCAAAACCTTACGATGAATATCCAAAAACCTGCCTTAGATGCAGTGAATTTCCAAATAGTACGAATGACACACCACATTGGTGGTTTGATGAGTAAAGAAAACAGTTTGTTTGTTCCAAGTTTAGAGACTTGAAAAAGTAAGGATTTTCAATTTAATGTCTAGAGAATGCGATTTAGCATCCACATTCTTTAACCATATTCGCAATTCCTTTGCTAGTAGCTTTTCGAATTGCTTGACTTACAGATCCAAAGTTCCAAAAGTTTACTCCGCCGTCTTTGTCTCGAGTCCCCCATTCACTGATTTTTGTAATAATAGCATTGTCAGACACGATATTTCCTGTTGAAGTTTCAATCAGTGCTACTCTGATAGTGGCTGATATTTCCATGTCTGGAGCAGGTGGATTCATTTCGTAAAGCTCCTGTTCAGTTCTATAATCCCATTCTTCAGAATTTCTAGTATCTCCCAGAGTAATTCCTAGAAAGTAAGGATATCCTAAACTAGAATTCACTTTTGCTCGCTGTTCGGGATCATTTGGTTCTGTTATTCCTGCGGAAAATAGTTCGTGTTCCAGACGATCGTAGAGTTCAACTTTTGTAAATCCTTTTTCCCTAAGAATGTCCAACACTTGCAGTTCGAGATAAGCTTGCTCACCAGGAGAAAGCTTGCTGAAACCTGCGTCCCATGGTAAAGGCAAAAGCAAAACGCCGTCTGTCTGAGCTAGACAAATATGGCATTTTAACCGAGTGTAGATATTAGTTGAGGTGCAGGCAGCAAAGGCTATCACTATGAATAGCAGTAGTATTCCCTTTTTCAAAATGAAGATTGTAGGTTTTGTTTATAAGCTATGGTTTAGAGTAGAGGACTATTTCGAAACTTCACTTATCGTTCTATACTTAGCCCATTTGCTCAACAACCCCACTATTGAAAAAACTTGAAGAATCATTGCTGAACCTAAGATTAAATCAGTGTTTGGTTTACCGTTAATTTTAAAATAAGCCCCGAAAAATATCATGGTCACACTTAGCAACAAAAGGCGAAACATTAATTTCTGACGCTTGGTGAGATTATTTAGAACTGGAAATGATTTATAAAGAATAATGACAGTAAATAACTATTGGTAAAGATTATTTTAAGATTCTGGAGCAAACTCCAAAATCCTATTTTTATACCAGTCTGCGAGAAGGTAATGGGAAAGAGAGATAGTTATTTGTTCTACCAGAATACCGTCTTTGATTATGTAATGAGTAGGTGAAGAGTTGATTTTTAGTTTTTCATTAACCCACTTTTTATCGACGCTGGCTGTTTTATATCCAAAATCTCCCCATTTAGAAAAATACCTTTCGATTTTCTGTGGTGATGACATCGCAAAGCTTAAGAAAACAATGTCATCCCTATCCTTGAATTCTTGGGTTAGCTTTTTCAAGTTCTCTTCTTCTTCCTTACAGCCTTTACATCCAACAAACCATGTGTTAAGAACAATTAGTTTTTCTTTAAGGTCTGAATATTCAAGCTTGTTTCCGTTTAAATCTATATACTCAAAATCTGGGAATTCAGTACCAACAGGGAGTCCAAGAGTCCTTTCCCTAGCATTTGTGAAGATATCCTCAAGTCCACCTGGTTTAGATAAGTTATTAGTTTGGCTCATAGAATAGGTGTAGGAGCCTAAAAGAGCGAAAATTATCAGTGAAAGTTTTTTCATTAGGACGGAAAGTAATAGACAACAATATAGATAGTTTAAAGAATATAAAAACTAGGTATTTAATTAATTGTTCTTAAAACTTTAATATGCTTCCAGCAAAAAACAATCATTTCCTCGGATGAAAATCCGTTAACACCTGCCTCAAATAATCCCTGTCCAAATGGGTGTAAATTTCTGTTGTCGTAATACTTTCATGGCCGAGCATTTCCTGTACGGCACGTAGGTCAGCACCGCCTTCTATCAGATGTGTGGCAAAAGAATGTCGGAATGTGTGAGGAGAAATATTCTTTTCAATTCCAGCCATTTCAGCTGTCTTTTTAATAATTAGGAAAATCATCACTCGAGTCAGTTTCTTACCCCGCCGGTTAAGGAAGACAAATTCCTCATGTCCTTTGGCGATGGTCTGATGCACCCGCACTTCATTTTTATAGATATTCAGGTATTTCAAAGCATCTTTTCCGATGGGAACCAAGCGCTCTTTGTTACCTTTTCCTGTCACTCTAAGAAATCCAACATCTTCGAAAACCTGTCCTTTTTTCAGTTCTGTCAATTCTGAAACTCGCAATCCAGAGCTATAGAGCATCTCTAGCATGGCGCGATTGCGATGGCCCTCCGGTTCACCAAGAGGAATCGCTTCTAAAAGCTGGACAATCTCCTGATAACTCAGCGTGTCTGGTAGTTTTCTGCCAAGTTTCGGAGCTTCTAAAAGTTGAGCTGGATCTTCAGTAATTCTATCTTCATACATCAGGTATTTGTAGAAAGCTTTGATCCCCGAAATAATTCTAGCGTGTGTATAATCTGATATTTCCAGTTTGGCTAAGTCATTTACAAACTTCCTTAAGTGCTCCAATTCCAGCTCGAGCGGGCTTTTTTCAGGGAAAGTCACCTCAGAATATGCCGCCAATTTCTCTACATCCCGGGTGTAAGCTTCAATTGAATTTTCGCTTAAAGACCGCTCCAGCTTGAGGTAGTGACGGAATTGCTTGATATGGTTTTGCCAGAGATTGCTCATTGGAAGATTAAAAATTGAAATATTGGAAAATTAGGTTGGAAAGTTGGAAGGTTCAAATGTTGAAAGGTTTTAACTTTCCAACCAGAAACCAATTACCTTTGATTTGAAACCATCAAACCGAATTTTGTTTTGAAATCGAGCATAAATCAAGAGTCACACATTGCGATGTTTATCATCAATGCGAGATTCTCCCGAAGAAAATCGGGACAGGCTATGTGACGATTAAGAATCAATTATCAAGCACATGAAAATAATGATTATTAACGGCCCAAATCTTAACCTTCTGGGTAAAAGAGAGCCGGAAGTCTATGGAAGCACTTCTTTCGAAGAATATTTTGAGGGTTTGAAAAAAGCTTTTCAGGATGTTGAACTGCATTATTATCAAAGTAATGTGGAAGGTGAGCTGATCAATAAGATCCACGAGGTAGGGTTTTCTTTTGATGCCATTTTGCTGAATGCAGGAGGCTACACGCATACATCGGTAGCCATTTCAGATGCCATCGCGGGAGTGACTACGCCTACGCTGGAAATACACATTTCGAATATTTATAAGCGTGAGGAATTCCGCCACAAAAGCATTATTTCCAAATCCTGTGTCGGTATGATCTCAGGTCTTGGCTTAAAAGGATACGCCCTAGGAATTCTCTATTTTCAATAACCTATTTACCTATGCTTACATTTGCTCCCGGGCCATCTAAAGTTTATGATGCCCTTCCCACTTATTTGCAAGATGCCTACAATGAAGGTATTCTGAGTGCCAATCACCGCAGCAATGCGTTCATGCATTTGTATCAGGAAACTGAGCAGTTGATGCGCGAAAAGCTGCATATGCCGGATGATTACAAATTGCTTTTCACTTCAAGTGCGACCGAAAACTGGGAAATTATCACTCAGTCTATCGTGCAGCAAGCGAGTTTTCATATCTATTCTGGCTCTTTCGGGAAAAAGTGGATTGGCTTTGCGAAGCATATCAATCTAGCAACTGACGGTCTGAAAATCGAAGCAAATCAAACGCTCGATGTAGCGAACTTGGAGATTTCTGAGGATTTTGATCTGATCGCGCTGACGCAAAATGAAACTGCCAATGCGACGCAGGTTCCGATGTCTATAATCGAAGGGATCAAGGAAAAATATCCTGAGAAAATGATCGCTGTTGATACTACTTCTTCTATAGCAGGAATCGAGTTTGACTTCGGTTTGGCGGATATTTGGTATGGTTCAGTGCAAAAGTGCTTTGGACTTCCAGCAGGTTTGGGGATTTTGATTCTTTCTCCAAAAGCCATAGAAAAATGCGAAAGCAAAGGAGAAAAAGGGCTATACAATTCTTTGAGTTTTATCCTTGAAAATGCAGCTGGCTACCAGACTCATTATACTCCAAATGTATTGGGGATCTACTTGCTTAACCGAGTTTTGAAAGACCTGGAAGAAATCCAGCACATCGATGCGAATCTTCGCGAGCGTATGAAAAAATTGGAAAATGCCGTGGCTCAATCCAAGTCACTCAGAATGCTTGTGGACAATTCAGAGACTAGAAGTACTACGGTATTGGCGGTAACTGGTCCTGAGGAATTGATTTCAGCAGTGAAAAAGGATGCTGAAAAGGAAGGAATGCAGCTGGGTTCTGGTTATGGTCCGCATAAGCCAACCAGTTTCCGAATCGCCAATTTCCCTGCGATCACCAATGCTGAGATGGATAAGTTGATTGGGTTTTTGGGGAAATATTAAAGAAATTCAGAAAGCTGAAGTCAGAAATTTAAAAATAAAATCTATGGTTCAAGTTTATAAACTTGGACCATTTTTGTTTTTACCGCCGAGACTCAAAGTTCGCGAAGAATATTGCAAAGAATTTTTCTTTATCATTTCGTAATTTTAAAATCTTCGGTCTTATCTTAAAATCTTCCTACTTTCGCGGCATGTTTGATTTGAAGGAAATTTTATCGGTGTCTTTGATCCTTTTCTCGGTGATTGATATCCTCGGTTCTATCCCAATCATCGTCAATTTGAGGCAGAAAGTTGGTCACATCCAATCTGAGAAAGCCACTTTGGCAGCCGGGGTTTTGATGATATTATTTCTTTTGGCAGGAAAATCCATTTTGGGACTTTTTGGAATCGGGGTGGAGGACTTTGCAATTGCCGGAGCACTGATCATTTTTGCGATTGGAGCTGAGATGATCTTGGGTATTGAGTTGTTCAAGTCTGATCCTGATGCCAAAGACGGTGCTTCTATCGTGCCTATCGCTTTTCCCCTAATTGCTGGAGCTGGTACCTTGACTACTATTTTGACTCTCAAAGCTGAGTTTGCTCAGATAAATATTGGGATAGGAATTCTTCTAAATCTGATCTTGGTTTATATCGTTTTGAAAAGTACAGGTTGGCTGGAGCGGAAAATCGGTAAGACCGGTCTGGATGTCCTGAGAAGGATTTTTGGAATTATTTTGCTTTCTATTGCTGTGAAGATTTTCAAGACGAATGCTTTCCCAATCGGCGTGGATTCTGGGATTTAATCTTTTTCTCTCCTTCATTTTGACTTTCTTTGCGACATGATTACCATTTACACTGATGGCGCTGCCAAGGGAAATCCTGGTCCGGGAGGCTATGGCGCCGTTCTGAAATTCGGAAAACACCGCAAAGAACTATCTGAAGGCTTTCGATTGACGACCAATAACCGCATGGAGTTGCTGGCTGTAATTCGTGCCTTACAGGCTATTAACACAACTGAATTTCCTGTTCAGATTTATTCAGACAGCAAATATGTGGTGGATGCTATTGAAAAAGGGTGGCTTTGGGGATGGCAGAAAAAAGGCTTCAAGGACAAGAAAAATCCAGATCTCTGGTTACGCTATATTCCACTTCACCTGAAATACAAACCCAAATTCATCTGGGTAAAAGGTCATGCAGGCAACATCGAGAATGAGCGCTGTGATGTGCTTGCGGTGCAGGCCGCAGAGGGATTTGATCTGAAAGCAGATACTGGATACGAAGAAAGCCAGAAGTAAAATCTAAAATTTAAATTCAGAAGTCTGAAAATGTAACACAGACTTCAGACTTCAGATTTTATAATTTCTCCATTGTCATCAAGGGAACGTCGGCTCTATTCACCTCTGAAAGAGGTTTGTATGCTGACTCAGGATATTGCCAGCCATTTTCTCCCAACTCATAAAGTAAAGGAGCGAGGTTTTGAACAGCAGCTTTACAGCCCTGGACGATTGCTCCCATATTCCCAGTTTGCTTGGAAAGAACAGCTTCATTTTCAATTTCAAAAGGGCCAGAGAACTGACGTTCCTTTAGAATATTTACAAAAGCTCTCCAATCCATAGAATCGCCTAGTCCAAAGCCTGGAAGAGTAGCCTCGTAGTGGTGTCTATCCCAAGGATTTGTGCTGGAAGTTATCCCTGCTTTTTCAGCCCATTCAGCTCGAACTTCCTGCATGGGATACATATTCCCCCAGAATGGATCCGGGTTATTTCGGGTGGATTTCACATGGATTCTCTTCAGGCGATTCATGTCCGTGTTTTTGATCACTTCTACAGGATCGGTATGCTGCCAAACGTCGTGAGAAGGATCATAGATTTCCCCATGATTGGACTCGGGGATTAAATCATACATGATTTTCCGTGCAGCCAAAACCCCCGTCAAGTTATTGAATGTGCCGAAATGCCCTGAACTTCTCCAGCCTTCCATTGGGCAGTTTTCATAGAGAACTGTTACGCCTAGGCTATTTGCATAGCGGATTATTGGGCCAAAGATTCGCTGATATTCCAACAGATTTTTCTCAAACCCACCTTCTTGATTTCCGAGTTCTTGATTGTAACCTACGAATGTGCCGACTTTCACGTCGTTTTCATCTCCGCCAAGCAAATAAGCCATTCGGATTAGTCTCAATAGATGGTTTTGGTTCTTAATTCGCTCTGCGGGATTTCCACCGATTAGATTATCAAAAGCTCCAATAGAAAGTCGAAGCTGTTTGCCGTTGAATTTGTCTATGAGGTTTTTGGCTTCCTCAGACCCGAAGTTTTCATAATCAAGGTGTGTTGCCACAAAATCATCTCTCGTGCCATCCTTTCTAAAAACACATAAATCTAGTCCTTGAGCGCCAATTTCTATAGCCTTATCTATCGTTTGGTCAAGATTAAGTTGGTCAAAAGCAGAAGTCATAATCCAGATTGGATTTGCCATAATTAGAGAGTTAAGAGATGAGAAAAAAAGGTAGGCTCCATGCGTTCACAAACGCATAGACTACTTCCTGATTTATAAATTATGATTCGGTGTAGGAATCAGTGAACTAAAGTGAGTACAATTTCCTGAGTACCAAAGCCAGGTAGGCTTACACTTTGTGAGAGCACTAACTGTGTAGCAGATACGCTAACTACTTTAATCTCACCAACAGCCCCAGGAATTTCTATTACTTCTGTATCGACAGATAGCACTTTTGTAGATTCATCGTATTCCCAAGTGAAATCCGTAGTCTGAGGTGCTGAATCATCGCATTTAGTAGCGCCAGAATCCACAACTCCTACGTTGGTAGGGGGCTGGTAGTTAAATGTCAATAAATTGTCCAAATAACAATCGTCTATATAACTACTGGCATCAATACCGGCAGCAGTAACCGCGCTGAATTTCCAAGCGATACCAGAGCCAATTAATTCAGCATCTGATTTAGGTGGTTCATTCTCATCTTCACTGCATGATCCTAATGTTAAAAGACTAGCCAAAGCGACTAAAAAGGAAAGTTTGTACAGATATTTCATAGTGATAGCAGTGTAGATTAGAAAATCTAAAATAGGCAAAATACCCTGAAAACCTTTTTTAATTCGAAGTAACTATTATGGGGAATACCGTTTTCTGATTTCCACTTTTTGTTTCTGTCTAGTCCAAAGGGCTTGAGCCAAATCAGATGCAACCTGATCGGGATCAGATTCCTGCAGTATTCTTTTGAGTTTTTCCTCTCCCAAATCTATTCTATAACAAATCTGAAGTAAACGCTCAAATTCCCGATCCAGCATGTATGAAATGACCTTAGAAAGAAGAGTGATAGCTTTTTCTTCGTCAAATTCATCAACTTTTTCGGGCAAGTCAAAATCCTTTTGCAGAAGAAGAAAAGTTTCTTGAGACGATGAATCACTCATGAGTGTATTAAAAAAGCCCCAATTCAAATCGGGGCTAGTAATTATTTGTCTTGTTTGTCTTCAGACTTAGTCTCTTCAGGTTTTTCTTCACCAGCTGGCTCTAATACCTCGGGAGCCTGCTCACGAATAAGCTTGTACCAAGTGATTAGCTTCTTGATATCGGAAGTATATACTCTCGCTTCGTCCACTTCCGGAAGGATATGCTTCATAAAAGCCCTTAGCTCTGAATCATCTGGGTTGCTATCAAGGCCAAGATCGCCTTGAAATTCAGCTTCAATCTTTTGCATTACAGATTCTAATGGCTCAGCTCCCTCTTCTGTTAAGGTGTAGATAGAAATATCACTGAGAATAGATACACGCTGGGACATGCCTGCAACGAGCTTGGTTTTCTTCGCATCCATACTCTCTAGGATTACTCCTGTGCGTGAAGGCTTCAAAACTTTGAACAAACCGGGTTTACCGGCTACTGTGGCAAGATCTTTAAAATTCATCTGTTTTATTTTTTCGAGGCTGCAAATATAGGATTATCAATTAAATGATTCACCTAGCTTCATATTCTGTAACAAGTTCTTCCATAAACTTGGTTAATTCTTCTTTCCCGGTGCTAGCTTCTGCACTGGTGACGAAATAGTCTGGATTTTCTCCAAACATCTCCCTGGTTTTCTTCAAAAACTTCTGGATGTTTTGATCGGTTTTTGACTTGGATTGCTTGTCTGCTTTGGTAAATACCAAGGCTGTAGGCACTTCCTGAGTTCCGCACCAAAGCAAAAATTCCAAATCTATTTGCTGTGGTGGGAGTCTGCTATCGATTAATACAAATACGCCACAAAGATTTTCTCTTTTGGTAAGGTAGGTAGTAATCATACTTTCCCATCCCTGCTTCACTTTCAGGTTTACTTTAGCGAAACCGTAACCAGGTAGATCAACAAGGTACCACTTGTCATTGATCATGAAGTGATTGATCAATTGGGTTTTACCTGGTTTTTGTGAGGTTTTTGCCAGTCCTTTTTGGTTGACTAGCATATTGATCAGAGAGCTTTTCCCCACGTTTGATCTGCCTATAAAAGCAATCTCAGCGCGGTCTGGCTTTGGGCAATTTCCGGGGTTCGAATTACTGATTACAAAGGTGGCTTTCTGGATCATCTGCTAGTATTTGTTTACAAAAGTACGACATTATATGAAATGCAAAGGACGAAGGCAAACTAGAACAATTTTCCATTCCTCGTGTTTCTTCGCTATTATTGCCCTTTCAAAGACAGAATTCAGATGGCCGTAGTACCTTATAAAGACAAGCAAGATTCCAAAAAAGATCAGGTAGCAGAAATGTTCAATAACATTTCAGGCAAATATGATTTGCTCAACCATGTGCTCAGCATGGGAATTGATATTAGTTGGAGAAAAAAAGCAATTAAATATCTGAAAGATGATGAGCCCAAACTGATCTTGGATATCGCTACCGGTACTGGAGATTTTGCTATTGAGGCACTTTCATTAAATCCGGATAAGATCATCGGAGTGGATATTTCCGAAGGAATGCTCGAGGAAGGCCGGAAAAAAATGAAGAGAAAAGGTCTGGAAGATAAAATTGATCTTCAGCTTGGTGATTCTGAAGGGCTACTTTTTGAAGATAATAAGTTTGATGCTGTGATCGTTTCTTTTGGAGTCAGGAACTTTGAGAATCTGGAGAAGGGATTGGCTGATATGTATCGAGTATTGAAGCCAGGCGGGAAAGTGGTGATATTGGAATTCAGTAAGCCAACAAAAGCACCAATGAAGCAAGCGTATGCGTTTTACTCTAAAGCTATTTTGCCTCAAATCGGTAAAATTGTATCCAAAGACAATTCTGCTTATACTTATCTTCCGGAGTCAGTACAGGCCTTTCCAGACGGAATGGATTTTCTGAGAATAATGAATAGTGTCGGATTCACAAGCAACTTATGCAAACCACTCACATTTGGTATAAGCTCAATCTACGTAGGAACAAAATAGTCCTTTCGTGCATTGTACTTTTCTTGGTAGGGATTCCAGCGTTTGGGCAAGGTATGTTCGGATTGTCATCCAATTCAGGTTCTGATGACCGCACGCTGTCCTATGGGTTTTTCTTGGCGGCTCATAACAGTACGCTGAGGTTAAAATATTCTGATCGGTTTCTTGACCAAGCTACCAGTAGTACCAGTCCGTTTTCCGAAGTTAGAAGCATTCAGACGAAGTTTTCTCCAGGATTTTCTTTGGGATTTATCGGTATACTTAGGCTTCATGATCAGGTACAATTGCTTTTTACGCCAAAGGTTGGATTCTATGAATATAAGACCGAGGTGAGCTATTTTAACGATCAGATCGATTCAGAAATAATCGGAGGTGATGTTATTGTTAGTGAAGAAAATCTGGGGAAAATCATGGAGTACAGCTCTGAAGCTACTATGGTTGAGTTGCCATTGCTTTTCAAATACCGCTCCGTAAGATTCAATAACACCCGAATGTATTTTATAGGTGGAGGAAGCTATCAGTTTCGTACCAAAAGTCAGGATGAAGCCAACGTAGATGACATCGTGATGACTGGTCAAGATATTTCGCTAGAGGCAGGGATGGGATTTGAGATTTATTTCAAATACTTCAAGTTTGCTCCCGAGATCCGCTTTTCACATGGATTGAACAATATCTATCAGGCAGAAAATACACGTCCCGACCTACAGGGTGCCATCGAGTCTATCAAAAGGAAAAGCATTACTATTTATCTGAATTTTCAGTAATTCATGGGACAACACTTAAAGATCCTGAGTATCTACACTCAGGATTTTTTGTGTCTAAAGCTCTTTACTATATTGAAATATGAAAAATAAAATTGCCTTGGTTACCGGAGCAACTTCCGGAATCGGCAAGGCCGCTGCCCTTACCCTTGCCAAGATTGGTTATAATATAATAGCAACAGGAAGACGTGGAAACCGTCTGGAAGAGTTGAAGTCAGAATTGCCTGGAGGAGTTGATTTTTTACCCTTAATATTTGATGTGCGTGATAGGGAAAAAGTGTCAGACATCTTTCAGAATCTGCCTGAAAAATGGAAAGCAATCGACGTGCTGATTAATAATGCCGGAAATGCGCACGGTATTGATCCGGTACAAACTGCGAATCTTGATGACTGGGATGCGATGATGGATATCAATGTGAAAGGCCTATTATATGTTTCCAGGGCAGTTATTCCTGGAATGACAGTCCGAAGATCGGGCATGATCATCAACATAGGATCTATAGCGGGAAAGGAAGTATATCCTAATGGAAGCGTGTATTGCGGAAGCAAGCATGCTGTGGATGCAATTACAAAAGGGATGAGATTAGATTTAAATGCCTTCGGTATACGTGTGGTCGCAATTCATCCCGGACTGGTGGAGACAGAATTTTCACTGGTTCGGTTTAAAGGGGATGAAGATAAAGCGGATGCTGTCTATCAGGGAATAGAACCTTTGGTCGCTCAGGATATTGCAGATATCGTAGAGTTTGCTGTAACTAGGCCTGCTCATGTGACCATTGCTGATGTGGTGGTGCTTCCTACTTCTCAGGCCTCTGCCACACTTGTCAATAGAAAGAAATGAAGTCATTTAATCGTACTATTCAACTGCTTACAATTGCTACTGCCATTTGGAGTTGCTCTCCAGGTGAAGTGAATGTGATCGAAGAGGAGCTTGAATTATTGGAAGGCTTAGATCATGCGAAAATAAATGAAGAGCAGGTACAGGATACACTAATTCCAGAATTGGAAAAGCAGCTGACAGCACAAGGATTGGTTGATTTGGAGAAAGAGATCCCAGGCATAAAAGTAGAACTTAAGTACTCGACCACGGATAATTTTTTTGGGCAGGACGTGTATGGTGACTTAACCAAAGCATTTCTTCAGCCTGAAGTAGCTGGGTTAATGAAAAATGCGCAGGAAATGCTTCAGGCGGAGAATCCCGATTACACTCTACTGGTGTATGATGGAGTACGTCCATCCAGCGTCCAGCAGATTCTTTGGGACAATCTGGATAAGCCAGATAGTGTAAAGCCACTTTATGTAGCAGATCCCAAAGTTGGAAGTTTACACAATTTCGGAGTGGCGGTGGACCTGACTATTTTTGATACCAAAGCAGATTCCACCTTGGATATGGGGACCGGTTATGATTACTTTGGATATCCAGCTTATCCTGACCGGGAAAAACAAATGCTGGCCGAAGGGAAATTGACCAAAGCGCAAATTGCAAATCGGGATATCCTAAGAAAAGTAATGACCTCCAATGGGTTCTCTGGAATTGGTTCGGAATGGTGGCACTTCAATGCCTTCTCCAGAAAAGAAGCAGGAGAAAAGTTTGAAATCATTAAGTAAAAGTCTTTTAACAGTGTTTAAGCATAAAAAGCAATTTTCAATATTCATATACCCAACAACTCAAATCCTATGTCCTTAAAAAAATCTTTTTTCACACTTTTGCTGATTTTCAGCATTGCTGCAGTTGCACCTGCTCAGCAATTCAAAGCCTTAGTATATTCCAAAACAGCAGGTTTCCGCCATCAGTCCATCCCGAACGCTGTCGCAGCTCTAAAGAAAATGGGTGAAAAGCAGGTATTTAGTGTCTACACTTCCGAAGACCCTAAAGTATTGGAAGAAGAAAGCCTGATGAAGTATGATGTACTTATTTTGGTGAGTACAACCGGGACAATTTTCGATGAAGCTGGACGTGCTTCTTTGCAGAAGTTTATCCAAAGTGGAAAAGGTATAGTTGGAGTTCATGCAGCAGCAGACTCTGAATACGATTGGCCTTGGTATAACAAAATGATGGGAGCATACTTCCTATCTCACCCAGCTCAGCAAACCCTGCGTTTGGATGTGGTAGATCAGAATCATCCTGCAACCTGGCACTTACCAAAAAACTGGATGTGGACAGATGAATTATACGAATACAAAGACATCAATCCAGATTTGAAAGTCTTAATCAAAGCGGATGAAAGTACTTACAAAGTAGCTAAAGGGAATGGTGAAAATCATCCAATGGCTTGGTATCATGAGTTTGAAGGAGGAAGAGTGTTTTATACTGCTTTAGGTCATGTGGATTCTGCTTGGGAAGATGATGTTTTTCTGAAGCACCTTTACGGTGGTATTTGGTATGCCGCTACCGGTCATCCATTCAAATAAGTACATTTGTTATGAAAATGGGATTTGCTGGAACTTAATGCCGGCAAATCGGTTTTCTAAACAAAAATCAAGAATACCATGCTAAAAGCACAAGCAAGACCTGTACACCTCTATATGGAGGCCAATCCGAACCCGAATTCCCTGAAATTTGTCGCCAATTTTATGTTGGTAGACGAGGGGGTAAGTTTTGATTTTCCGGATGCTGAAAGTGCCAAAATCAGTCCCCTTGCCTTAGAATTATTTAACTTTGCGGCTGTAGAGCGCGTATTTATTGCTTCAAATTTTGTGACGGTCACCAAATCTGAATCAGTAGAATGGGCGGAGATCCAAGGCATAGTACGTGATCATATCAAGCACTATTTGGAAGCTGGAAAAGCTCCTGTTCCTATTGGATTTGATAAAGATCCGCTCTTCGATGAGAATGATTCTGAAGTAGTGAAAAAAATCAAAGGAATTTTGGATGAATATATCCGCCCTGCGGTGGAGCAAGATGGTGGAGCAATAGTTTTTCATTCCTTCCATGAAGGAGTGGTAAAAGTACAGTTGCAAGGCTCTTGCTCAGGGTGTCCATCCAGTACGGTGACATTGAAAGCTGGTATTCAAAACCTTCTTACCAGAATGCTTCCTGAAGTTAAGGAAGTGGTAGCAGAAGGAGTTTAATCTTTTTTATGGGTAAGAGAGATTGGTCCTGGGCGATTCTTGGAGTTATTGCTTTGGGGATACGCTATGTGGCGGCTCAAAACCCAGAGGCAACGGATACTATTTATTCTAGAATTTTCTTTCCGGGAATCCGGAATGTAATTGATATAACGCTGGGAAGATTGCCTTTTCCCAGCGTTTATTTGTTTATAGTCTCAGTGATGCTAGTCTTGGGGATCTACCTTTACAAGCTTCGCAAGAATATTGGTTGGGAAAACAAAGTACTCTATTCCTTACGTGCGTTGACAAATGGATTGGGTGCATTGATTTTCTTTTTTCTTTTTCTCTGGGGGTTTAATTACCAGAGAACACCAATTGTAGACCAATTGGGCCTAAGTCCCAAGTCCATGAATTTGGAACAGCTGAAAAGCGAAGTGCTGATTACTCAGCGCTTGGTCCAGCAGTACCGCAATTCCATTACTCTGGACACAACAGCCATCGAAGAAATTTTGCCTTATCCAGATCTGGAAAAACTTGTAAGAGCCAACATCGCTGATAATTTGGATATGTTGGGACTGAATTTTACTGGAAGACCTCGGACAAAGCTTTTTCCTCCTCCAGGCTTTATGCGGAAGATGGGGATTCTCGGGATTTATTTTCCTTTTACAGGAGAAAGCTACATTGATCCTACCTTGCATGCGCTGGAGAAACCATTTACCGTCGCCCATGAAATGGCGCATAGCTATGGAGTGACAGACGAGGGCGAAGCAAATTTTATTGCTTGGGTGATCTGCACCAATTCGGATGATCCTTTGCTACGCTACTCTGGTCAGTTGAGATTATTGACTTACCAGATCCGGGATTATTATAGAATGGCGCCTGAAGATTATAAGGAGTGGGTGAAAACTTTAGATAGAGGAGTGAGAAATGATTTAATTTCTCTGCAAAAAGCCAGTGAAGCCATCAAAGCTTATTCACTCGAATTGAGTAGAAAGACGAATGATGTATTTCTTAAGACCCAAGGAGTGAAAGCAGGAATTAATAGCTATCAGCAATTACCAAAATTAGCTTTTGCTTGGAGAGAGCGGATGAAGTGGGAGTAGAGCAACTATAAATCTCTATTGACTTTTTTAGATTTAGTTTGAACGGATCTTACAAAATTACTATTTTGACTTTCGTTCTAATCGATCCTTATTTTTCCTGATCCTATCAAGAAATATCTTTTTATTTAAAAAACAACTTATGCGCACGTTTATAGCCACTTTATGGGTGTTACTTTTTAGTCAAATTGCTATAGCTCAAATTACCATGCAAACTGTAAATGGCGAGGAAGGAAGCATGGAATTATATGTGACTAATATGGGAAATGTACCTTATACGATATTAATTGATTATACGGAACGTGCAAATTTAAACTCATCGGGTAATTCAGGTCTGGTGGTGGCTAGACCGGGAAAATCAAAAGTTGCAACCTTAAACCGTGTAAAAGAAGGTCAGACTACCAGTCTTGCGTATACTTATTCTTTTATAAAGGGCGATTATTTCGGTAAATCCAAAAAGGATCCTCTATATCTAATTCCCTTGTCTGAAGGCACTGTTGTAACAGGAAATAGAATGACTCATATAGAGAATCAGCTCCAACCAAATAAGGAAAATACAGATTATGTTGGTGTTTCATTTAGTTTTGACATGCCTACAGAAATATTGGCCCCTCGTAAAGGAGTGGTCTCAGAAATCAGTATGAATAAATATCCTGATAAAAATAATTTAGCTTTTGATCGGTCAGAAAACTATATAGAGCTTTTCCATGATGATGGTTCATTAACCAAAATAATGGTTTTGCGTCCTGGCAGTGAAAAAGTTAAGCTCGGTCAAGAGGTGTTTCCCGGAGATGTTTTAGCAGAATCAGGAGGAGAAGACTACAACTCAGGTTTACATGTAAGATTAGCTAATATGAAACCTGTAAAAGATGGTAAGTCAAAATTGAAGTATGAGATGGTGCCTATGAAATTTATATCTAAGGAAGGAGTTTCAGACTTAGCTAAAAGTGAACGCTTAAATGTGGTGCATCCAGAAGAAGTAATCACTGCAGAAATGAGCAAAAAAGAGCTGAAAGCCTTTTTGGCTGGAAATCCTGATTGATCGATTATTTTCTATTGCCAAACCAAACTCCAATGATCACTGCAACAATTCCTATATAGTGACCGAAAAGCAAAACTTCGCCGTCCAATACTCCCCAGAATATTGCGACAATGGGGATGATGTAAGTTACTGAAGCAGCAAAAACGGGTGTGGCAGTCTTTACCATTACATTGAAGATGATCAGTGCAATCGCTGTTCCCATCACGCCTAGCAATGTGACATATCCCAATGCAGTAAGTGCACCTTCGATATTTACTACTTTATAAGAAAACTGTGTTCCTGCCATCAGATAGATCAAAGCCGCTGGCAACACCATGATTAGAGAGATCGCAGTGATTTCAATAGGTTTGAGTTTTTGGAAACGGTATTTGATGATGTTGAGATTAAAACCATAGCAGATGCAAGCAAGGATCACATAGAACGCATGGGAATTAATATCTGCAAAAGCTCCGAATCCAGCTCCTTCTTTCACAGTCACCAGTATAAACACTCCTATAAATGCAATGGCTAAGCCGATTCCATTCCTGCGGGTGATTTTAGAATGGAAAAACAAAGCACCGATTACAACCACGGAAAGGGGAGTCAGTGCATTCAAAACTCCCGTTAGAGAGCTGCTGAGCTGGGTTTGCGCTTTCGCAAAAAGAAATGCAGGAATGAAACTTCCAACTAGTCCTACAATGATCAGATTTTTGATCTGAGTTTTATCGAGATTTTTGATCCTTGGGATGGAAAGAGGCAATAAGAAAGTGGCGGCAGCGACTATTCTATATGCTCCCACTTCTCCAGGAGAAAATACCTCCAGGCCTCTTTTGATCAAGATAAATGAACTGCCCCAGATCAAGGACAAAAGAATGAGTAAACCCCAGTTTTTGAGGTTGCTGTCGTTGGTGGTAGTTGACATTTAATGAAGTAGGAAAGTGGCGAAAAAGGAAAGTGGTAAAGTTGTAAATGATATATCAACTCTACCACATTTTAACTTTCTACTAAAATACGTGATCTGCATAGACATTCGAAACCTGTTCCAAAATCTCGCATACATGCCCATAGGTTTCCGCTGTGACCATTTCTGCGCGGTATTGTTTGAAATTAGGCATACCGCGGAAATAATTGGTATAGTGTCTCCTCATTTCGAGTATACCGAGTTTTTCACCTTTCCACTCTACAGAGAAGTCCAAGTGTTTTTTTGCGACAGCTATTCTTTCTTCCAATCCCGGGGCGGCAAGCTTTTCACCAGTCGCTAGGAAATGTTTGATTTCATTAAAGATCCAGGGATAGCCGATTGATGCTCTGCCAATCATCATGCCATCTACGTTATACTTGCTTTTGTACTCCTGAGCTTTTTCAGGTGAATCAATATCTCCGTTTCCGAAAACTGGAATATGCAGGCGGGGATTTTCCTTAACTTTATTTAGATAGCTCCAGTCAGCTTCACCTTTATACATCTGCTTTCGCGTGCGTGCATGTATACTGATCGCTTGAATCCCTACATCCTGAAGGCGCTCAGCCACTTCGACTATACGAATAGTGTCATTGTCCCATCCAAGTCGTGTTTTGACTGTTACGGGGATATTTACTGCTTTTACGATTTCGGCAGTCATGGAAACCATTTTATCGATATCCAAAAGGATTCCAGCGCCGGCACCTTTACATGCTACTTTGTTCACAGGACAGCCATAATTAATGTCCAGTATATCCGGTTTGGCTTCCTCTACTATGGCTGCTGCTTCCCGCATCGAGGCGATTTCATTTCCGAAAATCTGAATACCGATTGGCTTTTCATAATCGAAAATATCCAGCTTCGCCACGCTTTTTGCCGCATCCCGGATCAAGCCTTCTGAACTGATAAATTCTGTATACATGAGGTCCGCGCCATTCTGTTTGCAGACTGCTCTGAACGGCGGATCACTGACATCTTCCATCGGTGCTAGCAACAATGGGAAGTCTCCTAACTCCAAGTTTCCTATCTTAACCACTTCTTATTTTAAATTTGCACGTAAATTTACCTCAATTATGGAGATATACGAAACTGAATCTGAAATTGCCAAGAGAAAGAGTTGGCTTTTATCCCTGGTAGTCACGGTTTTAGTGTCAATTGGCGTGCTGATAGTACTTCAAGTAATAGCGCTTGCTGTGGCTCCAATGCTATTTAATATCAGCATGGAAGAGATCATGGGCCTTATTTTAGGTGATTATTCTCATCCAAATGGTCGGATGGCAATGTATTTTATACAGGGTATTGGTTCTGGAATAGGATTTTGGGTGGCGGCGTATGTGATTATGTATTTCATAGATAAAGCTGATCTTCATTGGGAAATTCAACTGCCAAGATTCAATCCTGCTGGAGCTGGGCTGGTGCTGTTAATTGCTTTGGGTGGAATGCTATTCAATGGAATACTGGTTTACTGGAATTCACAGTTGGTTCTTCCTGAATTTATGTCCGGCATGGAAAGCTGGATGCAGGAAATGGAAACTCAGTTAATGGAAATGACTAAATTTCTAACCGATTTTCAGACCATTCCAGAATTGCTCATGGGCGTTTTGGTAATAGGTATATTAGCTGGTATTGGTGAAGAAATGTTTTTTAGAGGATTGATCCAGCCCAAAATGCACTTATATACCGGGAATGCTCATGTAGGGATCTGGTTAACGGCATTTATATTCTCGGCCATTCACATTCAATTTTACGGTTTTCTTCCGCGATTATTTTTAGGAGGTATGTTTGGTTACCTTTATTATTACTCTGGAAGTCTTACCTATCCAATATTCGCACATATAATAAACAATACCGTCACTGTATTGATGGTATATGCTTCTAATGAAGGGATGATTGATTTCGATATGGAATCTACGGATACGGTTTCCTATCCTGCTGCGATGATTGGTTTGTTGGTTCTTTTGGCAGGAATCTTTTACTTTAAGAAAATAAATAAACCCAATGGAGAACTGGAACAAGGTGTTTGAAAGTCCAATGCAAGTGAGAGCTGAGATAGTGAAAGGAGTGTTGGAGGAGCATAAAATACAAGCTGTCATATTGAATAAAAAGGAAACCGTTTATCAGATTTTTGGAAACTACGAGGTGCATGTGCAGCGTGAAGATTTAATTTTGGCGAATAACCTTATCCAGAATGAGATCACGTTTTAGTATTAATAACTACAGTAATCTAGGTCAGAGAGCAATCACAGCATTATTTGGAGCACTGGTAATACTGGGCGGGTGCATATATTCTGACTATGCATATTTTCTGGTTTTCGCGGCGATTTTAGCATTTTCCCAAATGGAGTTCTACAAGCTTAGCGGCTTGGACGGAATGCTTCCGCTGAAGAGTTTTGGGACATTTCTGGGTTTGATGATTTTTTCACTGACATTTCTGGTGGAAAAAGAACATTTACCTATGAAATACTTCTATTTTATTTTTCCGATCGTATCGCTTACTTTTTTTATCAAGCTATATAAGAAAACTGATAAGAAACCATTTACTGGCGTTGCATATACTTTTTTAGGCCTTTTTTATGTTGCTGTGCCATTTTCGCTTCTTAACCTTTCCGTATTCTCTGTAGGAGCTACCTACAATTATGAGATTATCATTGGATGTCTTATGATTCTTTGGGCGAGTGACACGGGAGCTTATTTTGCGGGAACAAAATTTGGTAAGACTAAGTTATTCGAACGTGTTTCGCCAAAGAAGTCCTGGGAAGGATTTCTCGGAGGAGCTTTTTCAGCTATAGGAGTTGCATTCATTCTGACAAGATATTTTCACGTCATTGAAGATTGGAAATGGTTGGTGATTGCAGGGATTATTATCATAGCTGGTACTTATGGAGACCTGATTGAGTCGCTGTTCAAGCGTTCTATTGAAATAAAGGATTCTGGGAGAGGGCTTCCTGGGCACGGTGGATTTATGGATCGTTTTGACGGATTGTTACTTTCGGCCCCATTTATAACTGCCTTTTTGAAAATCTTCTAATTACACCCTCAGTTGATTGAAAATCTGCTTAATATTGCACCGCATTTGAATAACTAAATCAAACCCAAATATGGCTTACATTGAACCGGCTCCGATTAAGGACAAAGAAAATCCTTTGGAGTCAATGATGGAAAGATTCAACATTGCAGCTGAAAAGCTAGGCCTCTCTGATGAGGTGTACAATGTCTTGAAAAATCCTGCCAAACAAGTAATCGTTTCCCTACCTATCACGATGGACAATGGAAAAATCCAAGTCTTCGAAGGTATAAGGGTAATCCACTCCAATATTCTTGGCCCGGCAAAAGGCGGAATCCGCTTTGCTCCAGATGTACATATCGATGAGGTACGCGCATTGGCGGCATGGATGACGTGGAAATGTGCTGTAGTGGATATTCCCTATGGTGGTGGTAAAGGCGGTGTGAGATGTAATCCTAGAGAAATGTCTAAGGGAGAAATCGAGCGTCTGGTCAGAGCTTATACTTTATCCATGCTGGATGTTTTTGGGCCAGACAAGGATATTCCGGCTCCGGATATGGGTACGGGACCTAGAGAAATGGCCTGGCTTATGGATGAGTATTCTAAAGCCAAAGGGATGACTGTCAGCTCAGTGGTGACAGGAAAGCCACTTGTACTTGGCGGATCTCTTGGAAGAACTGAAGCTACCGGACGTGGAGTTATGGTTTCCGCTTTGGCAGCCA
This sequence comes from uncultured Algoriphagus sp., assembly GCF_963974835.1. GTDB lineage: Bacteria > Bacteroidota > Bacteroidia > Cytophagales > Cyclobacteriaceae > Algoriphagus. The sequence continues at coordinate 1,290,974 of NZ_CAXBET010000001.1, forward strand.
TGCAAAAACTGAAAATTAATCCTTTCCAAGCAACTTGCGCAGTGCAAGGCTTTGGAAATGTGGGTTCTTGGGCAGCAAGATTGCTGGAAGAAAGAGGCTTGAAGATCGTTGCTATTTCTGATCATACAGGAGCTTTTTATAACGAAAAGGGTATCAACATCGTAGAAGCTATCGAGTACCGTGACGCGAATGGTGGTAACCTTGAAGGATTCACAGGTGGAGAAAAGATGTTGGATGCTGGTGATTTGCTGATATTGGAAATAGATGTATTAGTACCAGCTGCGGTCGAAGACGTGATCACAATTCACAACGTTAATGACATCAAAGCAAAGCTGATCGTAGAAGGTGCAAATGGACCAACATCCGCAAAAGCAGATGCTATAATCAATGAAAAAGGAATTATGGCAGTGCCGGATATTTTGGCAAATGCGGGCGGTGTAACCGTTTCCTACTTCGAGTGGGTACAAAATAGGTTGGGCTACAAATGGACTGCTGACCGGGTAAACCGTCGTTCAGACAGAATCATGAAAGATGCGTTTGATACGGTCTACCAGACTTCATTGAAGTATGAAGTGCCGATGAGAATTGCAGCTTATATCGTTGCTATTGATAAAGTTGCGAAGACATATACATTCAGAGGAGGATTCTAAGCCTATTCTATCGAAAGAATATTTTATCTTTGAGGCGTGGGGAAATCTCCACGCCTTTTAGTTTTAAACATTATGACTATACACAGAGAAGGACGAGTTTTGTTATTTTGGCTGCTGATTATCTTGGTAGCTGGTAATTACTTAATCATCTATTTCATGCCGGATGCAAGGGTACTTTCTAATGTTGCTGTATTAGGAAGTATTTTATTGTATCTGATTATACTGCAGTTTTTCCGAAGTCCGATTTTTAAACTTCCAACAAATGAAAACTTGGTCTATGCTCCTGTTGATGGGAAAGTTGTAGTGATTGAAGAAACTTTGGAAGAAGAATACCTTAAAGAAAACCGTAGACAAGTGTCGATTTTTATGTCTCCCATCAACGTGCACATTACTAGATCTCCCATAAAAGGAATTGTGGAATTTTTCCAATATCACCCTGGAAAATACCTAGTAGCTTGGCATCCTAAGTCAAGTACTGAGAATGAACGTACTTCTATGGTGGTAACTCATGAAAATGGCACAAAACTTATGGTTAGGCAGGTCGCAGGAGCAATGGCCAGAAGAATCAAATGGTATGTGAAACCAGGATCTGAATTAGCTTCGGGGGGAGAATTCGGATTTATTAAGTTCGGCTCCAGAGTGGATGTATACCTTCCTTTGGATGCTGAAATCTTAGTTGACCTTGAAGAGAAAACCAAAGGAGGAAGAACTCCTATTGCAAGGTTAAAATGAAAACTTCAGCTTTCAAGTGAAATACTTTTAGATTAGTTTGAATTTCTATAACGATTAAAGTCTTTAGTTCGTAGGGGATATATTACTAAAATTTTTATCCTATGAGATCCTTATCCTTACTTATTCTAGCATTTATTTCTATTTCACTAATTAGTTGCTCTGATGCCGAAGAGCCGAGATCTCCATTAATTGGTACTTGGGAAAGCCGAAATTACTCGGACTCCTTAGATGTATGGTTTGTGGATAGTTATAGCTTTAGAAATGACAGTCTTTTTGATATTGCTTCTACAGTTAGAGAATCTGAAATAGGAGAGGATCTAGGCTATAGACTGGTTTCCACTTCTTGGTACAATTTAGAGGGGGATATTTTTCAATATTATTATGATGATGCGCTAATTCATTTCGGAGGTGGTGAAAACGCTCCATTATATGTTCCAAAAAAAGATTTGTCTCCGGGGATAGTAGACTTTTTCAGGGTACCAAAAGGCAAGTTGACCTTTTCCAGTGATTTGCGTCAATTTACTTTTCAGGAAGATTGCTGGAAAATAAATCCAAATAGTGACGACTGTATTGAATTTCCTTCCGAAACCTTTGTGAGAGTCGATTAAGCAGATTTCCTGCTTCTATACACATAATACCCCAATCCCAAAGTCGTAAGAAAAAATATCGTGGTAGTCCATTCAAATGTTCTTCGGGTAGAGAGCATTTCTTCAATAGATTTGTCCCGATTAGCAACTGCTCTGCGGAGAGCCTGTACATCTTTTTCTTGTTTAAAAGCTATGGCTTTGTAGTCTTCACCAGTTTGGGTGGCTGTAGTAGTTTCAATGTCTCCTATCATCCGAAGTTCGTCCATGATCAGATTGTCCTTTGCGATAATGCGCTCCAGCCACTCATTGGTCTCAATCATATCTTTTTTGGTACGGTTACCAAAAATTCCTGATTTTTTACTCTCTGATTCCTTCCATTGCTGGGTAAGTGCATCTCGATCCTGAACCATCTTTTCGAGCTTAGCCTGACCAGCTTCAGTGAACTGCGGGGAGAAAAAATTTAAGAACAATAGGAGTGTTGTGATGGTCATTTTACTTATGGATATAGAATGGCGAGTCTTGCCAACTCTCGATATAGGTCGATAAGTTTATTTTTTATATACAGAAAAGCAAGTAGTAGCTCAGCTATAAAATGAATAACCCTCAGACTAAATTTCCCCTGATTCAATATCTACTATCTAATCTTTAATCGGCGAGAAATTTGAATTAGCTTCTTGTATTTCGAAGTTTTTGCGTGATTCAGAATTTTTGATTTCTTGTCCTGTAGAATTAGCTTCAATTTGAAATGCTAAAGGCAATGTTTTTTGCGGGAGTTCGGAATGATAACTATTGGAGTAAATTTGCAGTGGTAATAGAAACAGCCATGTAAAAATTGCAGTTTTCATATGTTAATTAATGAAAGGTTGGTGGTTTTATATAACCTTATCCAAACTACATTCCAACTGGCAAATTATTTCTTCCAGCCTCGCGTCATTTCTTTTTTGCCAGGAGGTCCAGGCAATGTTTCTACTTCTAGCCCCAATTCCTTCAGGTCTCTTTTCAATTGACCGGTTGCGCAGTATGTAGTAAAGATCCCTCCGGGATTAATACTCTCACAAACTTTATTTAGAGCTTCCTTCGTCCACATTTCAGGTTGTTTGCTTGGTGCAAAAGCATCATAAAAAACCACATCGGTAGGATAAAGTTTCACATCTTGAAGTGTGGACTTTTCCTTTTTCATATTAAAATATTCAGACATAATAATGCCTTGGTCCCAATCAGCTTTGTGCAATCGCTGCAAATATGGTTTATAATGAAAAATCGCATCGTCCATATCTCCATAATTGAGCTGGGAATAAATGTTCTCAGTTAGTGGAAATGGCTCAATGCTATGGTATAGAACAGGAACTTGATTTTGCTCAGCCCATACCAGTGTAAGCCAGGCATTCAATCCTGTACCAAAGCCCACTTCAAAAACCCGAAGCGGCTTTTTCTTTGGGTTATTAATTATCCAAGAATCCAATCCATAAAGCATGAACACGTGGATAGATTCTTTGAAAGCTCCATGGAAACTGTGGTAGGTTTCTTTTAATTCTTCATTATATAATGAGTGTGAACCATCCTCTGTGGTGATTATTTTCAGATTTTCGCTCATACGGAATAAATTAATGCGGTGCAGTAAGCTGATATCCCTTCTTGTCTTCCTACAAATCCTAGTTTCTCGGTCGTTGTTGCCTTGATGGAGATGTCATTTTCCGCAACATTCATTACTTCTGCAAGGCACTTTTTCATTGTTGGGATGTGCGGGTTGACTTTCGGAAGTTGGAGGCATATAGTTGAATCTAGATTACCAACTTCATAACCCGCTTCCCTTAGAAGAATCATAACTTCGGAAAGAAGAATTTTGCTATCAATACCTTTATACTTTTGGTCTTGATCGGAGAAATGAAATCCAATGTCACGCAAATTTGCAGCTCCTAGCAGCGCATCGCAAATCACATGGATCAAAACGTCAGCATCGGAATGACCGACTGCACCTTTTTCATATTCTAATTTGATTCCACCCAACCAGAAGTCGAAGCCTTCTTTAAGTTGGTGGACATCGTAGCCGAATCCTATTCTGAATTTGTTCATGCAGGTAGAGATTTATAATATAATACAGAGGAGTTTTCTTCACGGATTATGCGATTTGCCCAAGTCATGATTTCATCTCCTTTGATTTTTGATTTATTTTCAAATTCCTCGTAGTAAAGGTTTGGATTTCCAAGCTGCGCATAATTAGCAAAATTCATAGCGCGATTGAGCACTTGAATGGATTCATAGGTTTTCATTGCCTCACCCTGATTCTTGACTTTTTGGAGTGCATGATCAGATATTTCAGAAGTCAAAAATTTGGACACTACCTCGTCCAATGCTTGTTCGGCCTCTTCTGCTGAGACTCCAGACTCCATTTTTCCAGAGAAAATTACTAATCCAGGATCAATGGAACCCAAAATATAAGCTCCTACTGCAGCAAATAACTTCCCGTTTTTCACCAAGCTCTGCTCTAATAGGGAAGATTTGCCATATCCAATAATATCCGTGATCAGGTCTGCTTCCAAATATCCCGGAGCCAGTTTTGCGGGCATTTTATAGGCCTTGTATAGAGCGTCAGTAGGAACAGATGCCTCTACAGTTTTCGTTCTTTTGGTCGTTTGGGTCGGCTCTAGTGGAATTTGATGGTTTGATTGGGTAAGATTAGGAATGGGTTCAAACCATTTCTTCGCCAAGCGGGCTACCTCGGCTTGATTCACCGCCCCTGCTACCACCAATACTGCATTGTCGGGACGATAGTTTGCTTGGTAAAACTCCCACACATCTTCTTGTGTGTAATTAATGATATCATCCAGACTTTGACCTATGGTCGGCCAGCGGTACGGATGTGTAGTATAAGTCATATCCCTTAAATGATGAAAAACATCTCCATAAGGCTGATTGAGGTAGCGCTGTTTGTATTCTTCCATGACTACTTTTCTCTGAGTTTCGATCGTCTTTTCACTCAGAGTCAGTTGGAGCATACGGTCCGATTCCAGCCAAAATGCTGTTTCCAGATTGGAAGCCGGAATCGTGATGTAGTAATTTGTGATGTCTGGGCTGGTAAAAGCATTGCAGGCACCGCCGACCCGCTCCAGCTCCCGGTCAAAAACAGGAACATTAGCCGAGCTTCCAAACATCAAGTGCTCAAAGAAGTGTGCCAGCCCGGTTTTACCGAGCTTTTCATTTCGGGATCCAACTTTATATAGTAGGTTGAAAACGGCGATTTTACTGCCATGATCTTCATGGACTATTACTTCCAGTCCGTTTTCTAGGAAAAATCTTGTGTAGGGTAGCATAATTATAGCTTGCAAAGCTAAGACAATTGGCAATTCTGACTAATTGAAGTAAGGGAATTTAACAAAACCTAAGTCCTATAGCTTCACTTTAATTATTTGCACTCCCTTTATAGAGTGCAATCCAATTTTTTTTTGAAAAAAAAGCGAACTTTGGAATGATTGCTTAAGTTAGCTCCCCAATAATAACCATCAGCTCCGCTCCCTTATGAAATCGAGCATGGCTCAAATATCATATACTATAATGATTATAATTTATGCGAGATTCCATGTGGCCTTTGAAAATCAAATTCTAAACACATGAAGAAACATTGCGTAGAACTCCAGCAAACCGGACAGTTTTCACAATTTTTTTTAGATTATATAGGAGGGAAAAAAGAGTTGACTCCTTTTTATTCCCACTCGCCAAAGCTTGGAAGCTTTGAGCAGGCGATTCAGCAAAAGATTTTTTCGTCAGAAAAGCGAAAAGTGATAGTAGACGCACTGCAAAGTCAATATGCAAATCTTGAAGTTAGTTACGCAGTATCAAAGAATATTGATGCTTTGGGATCCCAGAGTACGTTCACTGTGACTACGGGGCACCAGCTTAATCTGTTTACAGGGCCACTTTATTTCATATACAAAATTGTTTCGACAATCAACCTGGCTAAAGAATTAGCTGAAGCATATCCCAAGTTCAAGTTTGTGCCTGTTTATTGGATGGCCACGGAAGACCATGATTTTGATGAAATCAATTATTTTAAGTTAGACGGTAAAAAATATCAGTGGAAGTCTGAGCAGACCGGAGCAGTTGGAGATTTTGAGTTGGATGATAGTTTTAAAGAGTTTTTAAAGTCGGTGTCCTTTGCTCCGGATATTTTTAAGGAAGCATATGCTACTTCTAAAACTCTTGCAGAGGCGGTTCGCAAGTATGTAAATGCGCTATTTGGTGAAGAAGGTTTACTGATCGTGGATGGCGATGATGCAAACTTGAAAAAGGAGTTTGCTAAGGTTATGTTATCAGATTTATTTGAGCATTCGCCCTATGAAAAAGCAACACAAGCGACCAAGGCTTTGGAAGATCTGGGTTACAGTAGTCAAATATTTCCCAGAGAGGTAAATTTTTTCTATTTAGATAAGCGAGTTCGGGAGAGAATTGAGAAAATGGAATCGGGTTTCGGAGTAGTAAATACCGATTTGAGATTTACAGACGAGGAGATGAAAGCGTTGGTGGAAAATCATCCAGAGCGCTTGAGTCCTAATGTAGTGTTGCGACCATTGTATCAGGAAGTCATTTTGCCAAACCTGGCCTATTTGGGTGGCCCTGCCGAGGTAGTATATTGGCTTCAGTTAAAGAATGTATTTGAACATTTTGAAGTTCCTTTCCCTGTCCTTTTGCCCCGTAATTTTGCTTTGATCCTCAATGAAAAAGCACAACGTAAAATGGATCAGCTAAATTGGGATGTTGAAGATTTGTTTGTAGACGTAGCTAGTTGGAAAAGGGATTTTGTGAAAGCAGAGGCGAGCATAGATATAGAGTTGGACAAGGAAAAAGAAGTAATTTCTAAGCTTTTTGAGTCTAAAGGAAAAGAAGCTGCTGGGTTAGAGAAAAGTCTGGAGAATGCTTTTGAGGCTGGAAAAGTACGATCCTTAAAGATTATTGATCAAATGGCCACAAAACTTCGTAAGGCAGAGGAACGGAGATTACATACTCAGATTGAAAGAGCCTGTTGCATTCAGGAGCTAGTAAAACCAGGGGGAAGCCCACAGGAACGTGTGGTGAATATGATGCAGTTCTACTTGAGTAATCCCGGGTTAATCCAAGAACTTTTGGACTGTTTTGATCCACTGGACTTCAGAATGATGGTTTTGACAGATGAATCTTGATAAGCCTCAGCTAAGAATTTTTTATAAGGAACTCCGGGCGTCCCTTTCGGACGCGGAGCTAGAGAGTAAGTCCTTACAGATAACGGAGCAGTTAAGATTTTTTTTGGAAGAAAGAAATGACCTTACCCATTTCCATTTATTTTTCCCTATTCCCAATCAACGCGAGATCAATACCTATGCAATCAAATCATTTTTGGAAAAAAGAGGAGCCATTATCTACACCTCGAGGGTAGAATCTCTCGCGCTCACATTACAGACTTTGAAGTTGATTCCGGGCACAAACTTCCGTTTTGATAAATGGAATATTCCTATTCCTGTAGATTTTGAATTAGTGACAGATGAGCTGATTCAAGTTGTGTTTGTTCCACTTTTAGCTTTCGACAAGAAGGGGAACAGAGTAGGTTTTGGAAAGGGATATTACGATAAATATTTATCCAGCCTGGCAGCGTCCGTACTGAAAGTTGGTCTAAGTTTCTTTCCTCCGGAGCCAAATATTCCTTCTGATTCGCATGATATACCGCTGGATTATTGCATAACCCCGGAAAATATCATTACTTTTTAATCAGGTTTAATCAATCAAGTTATGAGATTTATTATTGCCGTGGCATTTGCTGCTCTTTTTATCGTGTTCTTATCTGTTCAGTATTCCCAGGCTCAGTTTAGGGATTATAATACCATGATCGGAATTACTGCTGGGACAAATATTGGTGGGACAGTAAAACATTTTATTTCGGAACCTGGAGCCGTCGATCTTTTAGTTTATAGGAGATGGAAAGGATGGGTTGCGGCAGCTTTGTATGAGCATCATTTGGACATTAGGGAATTGAGAGGGTTGGAATGGTATTTTGGAGGTGGAGGTCACGTTGGGAATTGGAAAAAAGACAAAGGTGAGCCACCCTGGGTGGATCCTATTGATCAGGATTATACCGCTTATGGGATAGATGCAATTTTAGGGCTTGAATATAACTTCAATAGAAGCGCGTTTTCTTTAGGCGTATATTGGAAGCCAGCATATAATTTTACAAACTTTACTGATCTTTGGGAGGATGAAGCAGCCTTCACTTTAAGATATGCTCTATAATTTAGTGAATCTGATAAAATATTAAACCGACTTTTGCAGTTTTGACAGAAAATTGGCCAAAATGATGTCAAAATGGAACCTAATTATTTGATTTTTTCATTTTAACCGACTCAATATTTTGCAGACTCCTAATTAACAAAATATTATTCTGATAATTAGCTTTAAGCAGTGTTTGATTCTATTTTATCCTACTAAGCATCAAATATCTTCTACAAAAATTTTTTTTAACCGAATTGAAATATTTTTTTATTTCGTCCATCTAACTCGATTCTCAAAATTTTATTTCGTAAATGAGAGAAAGTCAAAGTATTTGAGTTAATATTTGTTAACTGAATCCACGAATCCGAATATTCGATTTTTGAGACCAATCAAACCAGCATAGAACCATTTATTAACTTTTTTAGCTTAAAATTTACTTTTACAGTACAAAAATTAACATATACTTCTAATTAGGCCAATACAATTAGATTATATAATAAAAAAATATAAATATAACGGAAAGAGGTGTAGCTGTAAGGCAATTTTGATATTCACATTAAAGGGATTTTATTTACGTATCAACTAAACTAAATACCTTATGAGAAAAGCTTTACTCTTTGTTGTTGCGCTTTTCACCTTGACCCTCAGTTATGAGGTTTCGGCGCAGCAACGGGTAATTACCGGAACGGTAATTTCCGAAGAAGACGGTCTCGGATTGCCGGGTGCAACCGTCCTCGTTAAGGGTACTACAGTGGGAACCACTACCGACTTGGACGGTAATTATTCCATTACGGTGCCAGCGGGTTCTGATGTATTGATTTACTCTTTTGTGGGATTAAAGTCTTCAGAAGAAGTAATCGGTAACAGAACAATTATTAACATCACTCTAATGACCGATGCAGCACAACTGAACGAAGTAGTTGTGACAGCGATAGGTATTGAAAGAGAGAAAAAGGCTTTGGGCTATGGCGTGACCACTGTAGGTGACGAACAGCTTGAAAACAGACCTGAGCAGGACGTTGCCCGCGTATTGCAAGGAAAAGTGCCAGGTGTGAACATTACTTCCACTAACGGGATGTCTGGTTCAGGTACCAACATGGTAATCAGAGGATATTCTTCTGCTACCGGCTCCAATCAGCCATTGTTTGTAGTGGATGGTGTGCCATTTAATACCAGCACAAACAGCACAAACGGCTTTACTACTGGTGGTGCAGCCACCTCCTCCCGATTCTTGGATATTGATCCAAACAATATCGAGAGCATGTCAGTATTGAAAGGCCTTTCTGCTACAGTGCTTTATGGAGATCAAGGTAGAAATGGTGTAATCTTAATTACTACCAAATCTGGATCTTCTAAGAGAAGAGCAGCTGAGGTTACTATTAACCAGTCATTATTCTCTAATAAGGCGGCTTCTTTGCCTACTTATGGAGAAGTCTATGGTAATGGTTTTCAGCAAGCTCCGGGATTCTTCTTCTCAAATTTTGGACCTAGAATGGACCAAGGTTTAACAGTAAATCACCCTTATGCTACTTCCTCTGTCGCTTCTGTAAGAAATGCATTTCCAGAGTTTTGGGTAGATGGTATCGTAGGTGGTACTCCAGTGCAATATGAATACAAAGCATATGAAGACCCTTCTACAGCTTTCTTTAGAACCGGGATGGTAGCCAATACCTCAGTACAGATCGCAGGCGGTTCAGACCGCACTGGATTCAGCGCGAGTTTTGGGTACACTAATGACGAAGGATTCACCCCTGGTAATGAGTTGGAAAAATACAACTTTGGTTTGGGTGTGAATTCAGCCGTGACTGATAAGCTTCATATCAACTCTTCTTTCACATTTGCTATTACTGATCTAGCATCACCTCCGGTAAATGCGGCATCGGGATCCGGTCCATCAGGTGGGATCCCTTCAGTATTTGCACACGTGTTGTATACTCCTAGATCTGTGGATTTGGCAGGTTTGCCATTTGAGAATCCAGTAGATAATAGTTCTGTTTACTACAGAGGCGGCAATGATATCGTGAATCCTCTTTGGCTAGCAAAGTATTATACGAACACATCTGATGTGCATCGTTTCTTCAATTCCACCTCTTTGGTATACGATTTTACTGATGACTTCTCTCTTACTTATAGAATAGGTCTGGATACTTATACTGAAAAGCAGGAGAAAAAGTACAATAAAGGCGCAGGTAGTGGGAGTGCTGCTATCCAGTCTGGTTTATATAGTACTGCCAACATCACCAATACAATCTGGAACCAGGACTTGGTGTTGAACTGGAAAAAAGAATTCTCCGATAGATTCGGCATGAGTGCATTGCTAGGAGGTAACTCCAGATACGATTATTTCCTTAGAGACGGGATAGAATCTCAGGGCCAATTGGCTTTTGGGCTATTCAATCACTCCAATTTTACAAGCTCCTCTCCTGCAGGCCTTAACTATATGGAAGAGCAAAGAAGAATGGGGGTTTATGCAAACTTGACATTTGATTACGATAGCTATCTGTATTTAAACTTGTCTGCCAGAAATGACTGGACTTCTACAGTAGAAGAAGAAAACAGAAGAATTCTGTATCCAGGAGCTTCAGTTTCTTTTATTCCTACTACAGCTTTCAACTGGAATTCGACCACATTAAATGAATTGAAGCTAAGAATGGCTTACGGTACTTCTGCAGGTTTCCCTAGTCCATATAATACGCGAAATACCTTAGCTCAGAATGCTATTGCATTCTCTAGAGACGGTTCATTGACACAAACTCATTCTGTGTCAAATACTTTAGGAAATCCTAACTTGAAGCCAGAGCTTCAAGAAGAATTGGAGTTTGGTGCAGAAGCAATCATGTTTAATAACAAGCTAAGCTTCGACCTTTCATTATATGAAAAGAACACAAGGGATTTAATTACTCAGGCTCCTATAGATCCAGCAACAGGATTTACACAAACTACTATCAACGTAGGTAAAATCAGAACCAGAGGTATAGAATTTCAGGCTAACGTAACTCCTATAGCTACAGCTTCTGGATTTACTTGGAACTCAATTGTCAACTGGAGTTTATACAGATCTGTAACCATGGAACTCGGTGGAGGATTACAAGAAATTGTAATTGCCGGTTATACTGATTTGGGGAATTTTGCAATTCCTGGTGAACCATTTAATGTGATTAAAGGAACCGGTTTTGCCAGAGATCCTGACGGCAACCCAATTGTGCTTTCAGATGGTGTCTATCAGGCAGATCCTGAATTGAAAATAATAGGAGATCCAAATCCAAAGTGGACAAGTTCGTGGATCAATACATTTTCATTCAAAGGTTTCACATTGATGGCAATGATGGAGTACAGACACAAGGGTGATGTGTATTCTAATACAGTAACTGCAACTCTTGCCAGAGGGGTGACCAAAGATCCGGTAGCTGATAGAGAGCTTGCCTTTATTATGCCTGGAGTTAGAGAAAATGGTCTTGATGCGGATGGCCAAATGACATATGTTCCGAACGACATTATGATTTCTGCTTCCGATTATTTCTTTTCTGGATATCAGGGCAGAACTAACGAACCTAATTTATTTGATGGTTCTATGATTCGTCTTCGTGAAGTATCATTGGGTTATGAGCTACCTAAAGGTCTAATAGCTAAGACGCCATTTAAAAGAGCTTCTATTGCAATAAGCGGCAGTAACCTATGGTTTGTAGCGTTAAACTTCCCTCCGAATATGAACTACGATGTGGACGTGCTAGGGACAGGTGTTGGTAACGGTTTAGGTTTCGACTTTGTGACTGGACCGAGCTCTAAAAGATTTGGTGGAACTGTAACTCTTGCATTCTAATTCCAAAACTAAAATACTATGAAAAAATACATATATAGTTTGTTGTGTGCGGCAACCATGTTATTTGCTTCGTCTTGCGATCTTGATTTGCTTGACAATCCAAATGCGGTAACTGCTTCGACAGCTTCTCCAGATTTCATCCTTAATAGAATTCAGCTTGATTACAAAGATTTCTATCAAAGCATCAGCAATACGGGAATGTCTTTGACAAGAATTGTAAATCAGGGAAGTGCACAATATGAAAGTGCTTATACCGCCACTTCTACCAATGGATGGTGGACTGATTCCTATGCAGATATCCTTGCTGATATTGCCTTTCTTGAGCCTTTAGCTGTAGAAGGCGAATTACAAAGACACTTAGGAATTGCTAAGACTATTAAGGCGATGGTTTTATTTAATTTAGTTGATGTATATGGGGATGTACCATATTCTGAAGCGTTGGATCCATCTAATTTTAATCCTAAAGTAGATTCCGGAGAATCCATTTATGAAGCAGCATTTACTATTCTGAATGAAGCAGCAGCTCACTTTACTGCTACTTCTGCTGGTACACCAAACGATTATTTCTATAATAGAGATTATACTAAGTGGATCAAATTGATCAATACCCTTAAGTTGAGATATTATTTGAATTTAAGACTTATTGATGAAGCAGGTTCTAAGGCAGGTATATCTGCTTTGGTGGCAGAAAACAATATGTTAAAGGTGGGTGATGACTTCATCTTTAGATTCGGAACATCCACTGCGAACCCGGACTCTAGACATGGTAACTTCGTAGGATCTTACACTTCTGGTGGAGGTACTTATCATTCTACTTATTACATGTGGCACATGACTGAGGCTAAAGGGTTTGATGATCCGAGAGCCCGTTTTTATTGGTATCGTCAGGTAACTGTAAACTCTCAAAGCGTAGACGAGATAGAGTGTATTACTCAAATCGCCCCTCCTCATTATTTGGCAGGTGGGTTCATTTATTGCTTGCCTGGTGAAAGAGGGTACTGGGGTCGTGACCACTTAGATCCAGACGGTGTTCCACCAGATGGATTGAAGAGAACAATGTGGGGCCTTTATCCGGTAGGTGGAAGATTTGATGACGATTCAGCTTCGCCGACTAATAGTACTTCACTTGGTGCTCAGGGACAAGGCTTATACCCAATAATGCTTGGTGCTTATGTGGACTTTATGCTTGCAGAGTATGCTTTGGAAATAAATGGAGATGCTGTAGCTGCTAAAACCTATATGCTTTCTGGAATCGAAAAACATATGAACTATGTAAAAGACTTCGCACTAAGTACTCAGGAAGCTGGAGCTATCAATGCATTTTTTGATGACCAGGATTCTTCTCTTGATGAGGACATAGACGCTTATTTAGCATATGTTTCAGCAGAGTATGACAGAGCTCCAAATCCAGCGGTGCCTAGCAAAATGTATGTTATTGGTCGTGAATATTGGTTGTCTCTTTATGGTAATGGCGTAGAGGCATATAACCTGTACAGAAGAACGGGTGAGCCTGGAAACATGCAGCCGGGTTTGGAAGGTAATGTAGGTGACTTCCCACGTTCATTCCTTTATCCTAACGTCTATATGGTAACTAACACAAACGCTCAGCAAAAAACAGGATTGTTGGGTAGTCAGGTGTTCTGGGATAACAATCCTTCAGGTAACGATTGGATTAATTAACCAAATAATTTAAGAAAAATATGAAAATGTTAAAATATAGTTTTGGCTTTCTCTTAGGTGCTTTGGTTTTCCTAAGCTCATGCAGAGATTTCGTCGAGCCAAATATCCCTTATTCAGAATTTGATACCGGTGCTTATCTCCGTACAATTGACAGAACAAGCGTGGATTTTGATTTCACAGACATTGCAAATTCTACATTTGCCCTCACCTTAGAGGCTGTGGATAAGGAAGATGGTGCAACAGTTGAAACGGTGGAAATTAATGTGCAGCACAGGAGATTAATTCCAGGTGTTGGCTTGGAATATACCCCAGCTGCTGGACCAGTCTTAATTAAGACGCTTCAACTTTCAGATTTTGCTCCAAATAATGATTCAAGGTTCCTTAGAACTAGTTTTGTAATTACTGCTGCGGAAGCATTAGCTGCAGTTGGTTTGAACTCGAGTGACCTGGATTGCGATGACGTTTTTGAATTCAGTGTCATTTTAAATGACAAGTTTGGTCGCTCTTTTAATAGAGACAACGTTTCTGGAAACATTGCTGGCGCTCCATTCTATGATTCTCCATTTCAATATTTTGTTGATGTAGAATGTGAATAATTTTAATAAGTAGTTTTTGAAGTAAAGCAGCGCTCAAAAGGCGCTGCTTTTTTTGTTCTACATCTTTCCCATATTTCAGATACGTCTTATTGGAGCAGGAAACTCCAATTATTTTTGCATTCATCTCTATAAAAGGCAATGCTGAAATCCATCAAGCTTGAATGATAAGTTTTGTATATTTGGAAAGTCAAATAAGCAATTTTTTATTCCAATTTTAAGAAGTTAGCTTTGGGTTCTTCTTCAAATATTAACAATGGATAAGTTTTCTTATATCGCTAACGCTCATGTGTCTTATATAGATGAGCTATACTCTTCTTACAAGAGTGACCCAGAATCAATCGACCCAAGTTGGAAAGAGTTTTTCGATGGCTTTGACTTCGCGCTTACTAATTATGGTGAGGAAGAAAATGCTTCATCGTCAAATGGCAAAGCCTCTGCTCCTCCTGCCAAAAATGGTGCGCTGGCTACCCCAGGCACTATTATGGACATGGAGCAATTACCAAAAGAAATAAAGGTAAGAGCATTGATCCATGCCTATAGGTCCCGAGCTCATTTAAGGTCTAAGACTAATCCTGTACGGGAGCGAAGAGATAGAAAAGCATTGATTGATCCCCAAGACTTCGGTTTGGGTCAGGATGATATGAATACCGAATTTCAAGCCGGAAATGAGATAGGAATAGGAACTGCTAAGTTTTCCAAAATTCTAGAATCTCTGAAATCAATTTACGAAGGATCCGTAGGATTTGAATATTTATACATTCGCGATCCGGAGATGTTGGATTGGTTTAAAACTAAAGTAGAAAAAGATGCTTTGGCGTTTAATCCTACACATGAAGAGAAAAAAAGAATCCTTTCGAAGCTAAATCAAGCGGTAGTTTTCGAAAACTTTTTGCATACCAAATATCTTGGACAAAAGCGTTTTTCCCTTGAAGGAGGAGAAAGTACAATCCCGTTCTTGGACGCAGTGATTAATACTTCCTCCCAATTGGGAGTGAAGGAAGTGATGATTGGCATGGCTCACCGTGGCCGATTGAATGTTTTGGCAAATATCATGGGCAAAACCTACGAACAGATTTTTTCTGAATTCGAAGGTACTGCAAAGCCTGATTTGACGATGGGCGATGGTGATGTAAAGTATCACATGGGATATTCCAGTGACATCGTTACACATTCTGAAAATAAAGTCCACTTGAAACTGGCCCCGAATCCATCTCATTTGGAAGCTGTTGATCCTGTAGTTGAGGGTTTCCTTCGTGCAAAAATCGATTCTGAATACAAGGGTGATGTAACAAAAGCACTTCCTATTTTGATTCATGGTGATGCAGCTGTAGCTGGACAGGGAATCGTCTATGAAGTGACGCAGATGGAAAGCCTGAAAGGTTACAATACTGGAGGAACCATACACTTTGTAATCAACAATCAGGTGGGCTTTACTACTGATTTTGACGACGCGCGTTCTTCTATTTACTGTACCGATATTGCAAAGATCATTGACGCGCCAGTTATTCATGTGAATGGAGATAATGCAGAATCTGTTGTTTTCGCAGCAAAACTTGCTGCTGAGTTCAGACAGAAATTCAGCCGTGATATTTTTGTGGACATGGTCTGCTACAGGCGGCATGGACATAATGAGTCTGATGAACCGAAATTTACCCAGCCAGAACTTTATAATATTATCTCCAAGCATCCGAATCCAAGAGAAATTTATGTGAAGCGTCTAGCTGAGCGGGGTGATGTGGAGGCGAAGTTAGCTTCGCAAATGGATGAGGAATTCAGACAATTGCTTCAGGATCGCTTGAATCTAGTGAAGGAAAAACCACTTCCATATCAGGCAACCCGATTTGAGCAGGAGTGGAGCAGTTTGAGAAGATCCAAGCCAGAAGACTTTGATCAGTCGCCACAGACTGGCGTAACTCAGGAGCAAATAGAAAAAGTAGCAGAAGCTCTTACTGTAATCCCTAAAGGATTTAAACCGCTTAAGCAGATTGAAGCTCAGTTGAAACAAAGAAAGGATATGTTTTTCAAGTCAAAATCATTGAACTGGGCAGCAGCAGAATTGCTTGCTTACGGCGCTTTGACATTAGAAGGAAAGACAGTTCGATTGACTGGGCAAGATGTCCAAAGAGGTACATTCTCGCACCGTCATGCGGTACTGCACGACGCTAATACTAATAAAGCCTACAATTCTCTCAAGGAAATGAAGGATAGAAAAGGTGAATTCTATATCTACAATTCACTTCTTTCTGAATACGCGGTTTTAGGTTTTGAATATGGTTATGCCATGGCAAATCCAAATGCACTTACCATCTGGGAAGCACAATTTGGTGATTTTGCCAATGGAGCGCAGACTATGATTGACCAGTTTATCACCTCTGGTGAATCGAAATGGCAAAAAATGAACGGTTTAGTAATGCTTCTTCCTCATGGTTATGAAGGCCAAGGACCGGAGCACTCTAATGCCCGTCCGGAAAGATTTCTTCAGCTTGCTGCTGAATACAACACTGTTGTCGCTAACGTAACTGAGCCGTCTAACTTCTTCCACTTGTTGCGGAGACAGTTGGCTTGGGAGTTTAGAAAGCCTTGCATCGTGATGTCACCTAAGTCATTGCTGAGACATCCCAAGGTCGTTTCTCCACTTTCAGAATTTACGTCTGGCACATTTAGAGAAGTACTTCCAGATACTACTGCGAATGCAAATGATGTGAAGCGTGTGGTGCTTTGCTCTGGAAAGATTTACTACGATTTGGAAGAAGCAAGAGAAAAAGAAAAGGTGAAAGATGTTGCAATCGTAAGAATTGAACAACTTCACCCACTTCCTAAGAAGCAAATGCTTGAAGTATTGGCTGCATATCCCGAGGCTGAGGTTGTGTGGGTTCAAGAGGAACCTTCCAACATGGGCTATTGGAATTATATTCTTAGACTCCTCTACAATGAGTTGCCAATGGAAGTAATCGCCCGTAAAGCAAGTGCTTCTCCTGCAACTGGATATAATAAAGTCCATGTGGAAGAGCAAAAGAACATTATTGCTCAAGCACTTAAATTGAAATAATTACAGCTCTTTTTATAAAGACATCCAAAATAATCGTATCATTTTGTTCCTCTCTTTTTGACTACAAAAGAGAAAAAAAGAAAAACTTATGAGCAAAGAAATTAAAGTCCCAGCGGTAGGAGAATCCATCACGGAAGTAACTATCGGTCAATGGTTTAAAAAAGATGGAGAGGAAGTTCAGATGGACGAAGTCCTTTGTGAACTGGAATCTGATAAAGCCACTTTTGAGTTGCCGGCAGAAGCTGCGGGTGTCCTTAGAATCAAAGCCCAAGAAGGTGATGTACTGGAAATAGGAGCTGTGATCTGTGAAATTGACGAAACTGGAACTCCGGGTAAATCTGAGCCAGCTCCTGAAGCTGCACCCAAATCAGAAGAGAAATCCTCGGAAACAAAAGCTACAGGAGAAGTAAAAGAAATGGTTGTGCCGACTGTTGGTGAGTCTATCACGGAAGTTACCTTGGCAAACTGGATAAAAAGTGACGGAGATTATGTGAAGTTGGATGAAATCATCGCTGAGGTAGATTCTGATAAGGCTACTTTTGAATTGCCAGCTGAGGCATCAGGTATTCTTCGTCATGTGGCGCAAGAAGGAGATGTGCTTGAGATTGGTGGAATGATCTGTAAAATCGAAGTGACGGAAGGCGAGCCAACGGCTGCGGCTAGTTCTGAATCTTCTTCTGAATCAGCTCCAGCAGCTGCCTCAGGAAATACAAACTATGCTACTGGACATGCATCTCCAGCAGCTTCGAAGATTTTAGCAGAAAAAGGAGTTTCTCCTGAGTCTGTAAAAGGATCTGGAAAAGACGGTAGAATTACTAAAGAAGATGCTCAATCTGCTCAAAAAGCTGCTCCAGCTCCAGCAAAAGCTGAAAGCAAACCAGCGGCGGCTTCTGCTCCTGCACCAGTTTCTGGATCTAGAAACGAGCGAAGAGAGAAAATGTCATCTTTGAGAAAAACAGTCGCTAAGAGATTGGTTTCTGTAAAGAATGAGACAGCCATGTTGACCACATTCAATGAGGTGAACATGAAGCCGATTATGGATTTGAGATCCAAATTCAAAGAGCAATTCAAAGAGAAGCATGGCGTAGGACTTGGTTTCATGTCCTTCTTCACCAAAGCTGTTTGCGTAGCGCTTCAGGAATGGCCTGCTGTAAATGCTAAAATTGACGGAAACGAAATCGTTTACAACTATTACTGTGATATCTCAATTGCCGTTTCTGCTCCAAAAGGACTTGTTGTTCCGGTAATCAGAAATGCTGAAATACTAAGTTTTGATCAGGTAGAAAAAGAAGTGGTTAGACTAGCTACAAAAGCTAGAGACAACAAGCTTTCAATAGAGGAAATGACTGGTGGTACATTCACATTGACTAACGGAGGAATCTTTGGTTCAATGATGTCAACACCTATCATCAATGCTCCACAATCTGCAATCCTAGGAATGCACAACATCGTTCAACGCCCAATGGCTGTGAATGGTGAGGTTGTTATCCTTCCGATGATGTACTTGGCACTTTCTTATGATCACAGAATCATCGATGGCCGTGAGTCAGTTAGCTTCCTGGTTCGAGTAAAAGAATTGCTTGAAGATCCTACAAGATTGTTGTTTGGAGTTTAATTGTTGTACAAAGTACCAAGTACAATGTACAACGTGTTGGAGCATAGGTAATCATGTTGTTTTGGGTTAAATTGATAGCTGATTTTTAACCTAAAACACAATCCTATGAATCGTTTCAAAGAATTACTTGTTTGGCAAAAAGCCATCGATTTAGCTGTTGAAGTTTACCATATCACCGAGAAATTACCTAAAGAAGAACGGTATGGTTTGATAAGCCAGATCAATAGAAGTGTTATTTCGATTCCATCAAATATTGCTGAAGGTGCAGGGAGAAACACAAGTAAAGAATTTAATAATTTCTTGGGAATAGCCCAGGGATCCTCTTTTGAATTAGATACTCAGTTGATTATTTCTAATCGCCTGAATTTTATTTCGAGAGAAGAATATCAAAAAGTAGAATTACAGCTTGAGCATATTCAGAATATGATTGCCAAGCTTAAGAAAAGTCTAAATGTTTAATTTCCGGATACTTGGTACTTTGTACTTAGTACCTGGTACAAAGACAATAAAATGTACGACGTAATAGTTATAGGCTCTGGACCAGGTGGATATGTAGCAGCGATTCGCTGTGCGCAACTTGGGTTGAAAACCGCCATTGTTGAAAAATACCCAACGCTAGGAGGGACTTGCTTGAATGTGGGTTGTATCCCGTCCAAGGCATTGTTGGATTCCTCTGAGCATTATCATAATGCAGCTCACACTTTCGAAACTCACGGCATTAAGTTGAGCAATTTGAAAGTTGATTTGAAGCAAATGATTACCCGTAAGAATGATGTGGTAAAGCAAAATACAGATGGGATTGATTACTTGATGAAGAAGAACAAAATCGATGTTCATCAAGGAGTTGGCTCTTTTGTAGATAAAACTACTGTGAAAGTGACTAAAGATGACGGTTCTGCTTCTGATATTCAGGGTAAAAACATCATCATAGCAACCGGTTCTAAACCATCTACTTTGCCTTTCATCAAGATTGACAAAGACAGAGTAATCACTTCTACTGAAACTTTGAACTTGAAAGAGATTCCAAAGCATCTAGTAGTTATAGGTGGCGGAGTTATCGGCTTGGAGCTAGGTTCTGTGTATGCGAGATTAGGAGCGAAAGTTTCTGTCATTGAATTTATGGATTCATTAATTCCTACCATGGATCGCACCATGGGCAAAGAACTTCAGAAGTCTTTGAAGAAAATAGGTTTCGAATTTTTCCTAAAGCATAAAGTAACATCTGTAGAAAGCAAAGGCGAAGAAGTAACGGTGAAAGCTGAAAATTCAAAAGGCGAGACAGTAGAAGTAAAAGGCGATTATGTCTTGGTTTCTATAGGTAGAAGACCATACACCGAAGGATTGAATGCGGAAGCTGCAGGTGTGAAAATCACCGACAGAGGTCAAGTGGAGGTGAATGATCATCTTCAGACTAATGTGCCAAATATCTATGCAATCGGTGATGTTGTAAAAGGCGCAATGCTAGCTCACAAAGCTGAAGAAGAAGGTGTTTTTGTTGCTGAGACTATTTTGGGTCAAAAGCCGCATATCAATTATAACCTGATTCCTGGTGTAGTTTATACATGGCCGGAAGTAGCTGCAGTTGGATATACCGAAGAGCAATTGAAGGAAAAAGGCATCAAGTACAAAGCTGGTAAATTCCCTTTCATGGCTTCAGGCCGTGCAAGAGCTTCCATGGATACTGATGGCTTGGTGAAAGTCTTGGCAGATGCTGAGACAGATGAGATTCTTGGCGTTCACATGATCGGCCCAAGAACTGCTGATATGATAGCTGAAGCAGTAGTAGCAATGGAATATAGAGCATCTGCTGAAGATATCGCCAGAATGTCTCATGCTCATCCGACTTACACAGAGGCTTTCAAAGAAGCTTGTCTAGCTGCTACAGACAATAGAGCGCTACATATATAAGTCAATAAATATAAATTTAGAATGAGCCATTCGGAGAGATTTGAATGGCTTTTTCTTTGGTCGAATTTTTGGTTTAATTAGCGTATGAAGTTTAAAATTGCCATTATCGGCGCTGGGAATGTTGCTTGGCATCTCGCTCCAGCCTTAGAAGATGCAGGACATGTCATCACAGAGGTTTATGCGCGCACGATAAAAAGTGCAGAGAATATAACTGGTCGGGTTTATGCGGGAGAGCCCAAAGATGATTTGGATTTTTCAGCTAGTGAGGCAGATATTTTTATTTTGGCGGTCAAAGATTCCGCGATACTTGAAGTCGCAGATGAGATAATTTTGCCAGAGGATAGTATTCTAGTCCATACTTCAGGTTCAGTTGCTTTAGATATTTTAAATTATAGCTCGGCTACTTATACTGGTATTTTTTACCCTTTGCAGTCCTTTACCAAAGGACGAAAAATTGAATTTGATGAAATTCCTTTTTTGCTGGAGTCTGATGATGAAGAGACTTTGCAAAAACTTAAAAAGCTAGCTAAAAGCTTATCCCCTCTGACTTATACTGTGAGATCAAAAGATAGGAAAGCCATGCATATTGCAGCTGTTTTTGCAAGCAATTTCTCCAATCATATGATTAGAATAGCGGAGGAAGTAATGCACCGGCAAGGATTGGATTTTGAAATGCTCAAACCGCTGATTATTGAGACGATTTCCAAAAGTCTTCAGATAGGAGCGAAGGCTGCTCAAACAGGCCCTGCAATTCGGGAGGATTATGAAACCCTGGAAGACCATCATCGCTTTTTGAGCTATAATGAGAATTTTGCTGAGATCTATAGATTGGTCTCTCAGGATATTATAGATAGTTAATCAGCGGAGAATTGTTCTTAGAATTTGTGGAATCCTTTTATCCAAATCAACCCCGTTTTTATGGTTTGGGAATATCTTTTAGCCTCAATTCGAATAAATCAGTCCGTCGATCTTTCAGATTTCTTACACTGCCGAATTGATTAAGTTCCCTTAGCAATGAAAGATCTACGTCTGCGATTAACGTCATTTCATTATTTGGTGTAGCCTCAGCTTTGATTCCGTTGCTTGGAAAAGGGAAGTCACAAGGCGTGATTACCATGGATTGCGCGTATTGCATATCCATGTTGTGAACTTTAGGCAGATTCCCAACACTTCCAGCCATGGCTACATAGCATTCATTTTCTATAGCTCTTGCCATCGCGCAGTTCCTTACTCTAGAATAGCCGTTTTGTGTATCTGTTAAAAATGGAATAAATAAAATGTCCATTCCTTCGTCAGCTAGAATTCTGCTGAGCTCCGGGAACTCTGCATCGTAGCAAATCAAGATTCCGATTTTCCCACAGTCCGTGTCAAATGCCTTCAACATACTTCCACCTTGCATTCCCCAGACTTTGGCTTCCAATGGCGTGATATGTAGCTTCTCGTAAGTCTCGATTGATCCGTCTCTCTTGCAGAGGTAACCTACATTATACAGCTTATCATTTTTGATCTTCGGCATAGAGCCGGTGATGATATTGATATTGTAGGAGACTGATAGCTGCGCAAAACGCTTGACGATTTCGTCGGTATATTTAGCTAATCCTCGAACTGCCTGCGCTTCACTTAGGTGATTGAATTCTGCCATCAACGGCGCATTGAAAAGCTCAGGAAAAAGTGCGAAATCGGAGCGGTAACCGGACACGGCATCGATGAAGTACTCTGCTTGCTGCATCAACTCATCCAAATTGTCATACAGGCGCATTTGCCATTGAATCAAACCAAGGCGCACAATGGTTTTATTGGAAGAGGCTTTTTTATTTGGTTTTTCATAATAAATGTTTTTCCATTCCAATAAAACAGCAAATTCACTTGAGGCAGCATCACCTTCAAGATAGTTTTTCATGATCCGCGCCGGGTGGAAGTCATTTGCCAGTTGAAAGTTCAAAACTGGATCATAGATTTCTTTCAGCTTTACTTTTTCCAAGTATTCCTTAGGCCCCATTTGCTCCGCATACTTATGGTAATTAGGGATTCTTCCACCGAAGACGATTCCTTTTAAGTTTAACTTTTCACAAAGCTCTTTGCGGTAATCATATAGCCTTCTGCCAAGTCTCAGACCGCGAAATTCAGGTTTGATAAAGACATCAATACCGTAGAGCATATCCCCATCGTCATTGTGGTTTTCGAAAGTAAAGTTGGTAGTAATATCTTTATAGGTATGTTCGCCTTCCAAGTCAGCATCACTTACGATAATTGACAGTGCGCATCCAGCTAGCTGATCATTTATTTTGATGACAACCTGTCCTTCAGGAAATTTAGAAATCAATGTTTCAATCTGACTTTCTGCCCAGAAAGATCCCGGCATACTTCTGTAAGCCTCGATCATGGCGGCTTTGAAATCGCCATAGTCAGAAGGCTGAAGATAGGATAATGATATATTTTCTACTTGCGTATTGTCCATAAGGAGATTGCTTAATAGGCTGAGGTTTGATAGACTCGGTTTTCACAAAAGCGATGCAATTACGGTAATTCCTTGTCAAGTCTAAGGATTGTTTGAAGTAAAACATTGGCTCCGTTTGCAATGTTTTCAGGCGACGAATATTCCTGTGGAGAATGACTAATTCCACCTTTACTTGGGATGAAAATCATACCCATAGGTGCTAATCCAGCCATCTCTTGGGCATCATGACCGGCACCACTTGGAAGATACATAGTGGATAGACCAAGTTTAGTAGCCGATTGTTCAATTGCTTTTTGAATCAGTGGATCTGCCAATGCTGGTTTACTAGCCACTTCTTGATGGTTTACGCTCAATTCAATCCCATATTCATCTGAAAACTCCTGAGCTTTCGCAGCTAAAACATGATAGATTTCCCAGATTTTTTCAGAAGAAAGATCTCGAAGCTCCAGATTTAACGTGACTTCACCGGGGATTACATTTCCAGCTCCAGGGAAAGCTTCGATTTTCCCCACAGTTCCTACCTGGGCACCTTCATATGATTTGACTGTTTCATTGACAGCTAGAATAAACTTTGCCGCAGGAAGCATAGGGTCTTTTCTCATGTTCATCGGAGTAGTTCCGGCATGATTAGCAAATCCTTTAAAAGTAAACTGCCACCATTCAATCGCTACAATACCTTCTACGACTCCGATCTGTATTCCTTCACGTTCGAGATTACCTCCTTGCTCTATATGTAGCTCGAGGAAGGCAGCATAATCTCCTTCAGCTTTCTTCACTTCCAATATTCGCTCAGGATCTCCACCGACAGCTTTTACCCCTTCAGCCTGGGTGAGCCCACTACTACTTTTTGTGAGTAATGCTTCTGGGGATAGTTTACCAGCAAGTGCTCTGCTGCCTACTACGCCACCTTCCTCGTTTGTGAAAATAATGATTTCCAAAGGGTGTTGGGTCATAGTCTTACTTTCAATCAATGTCTGAACGACTTCTATCGCACTCATAGATCCCACTGGGCCATCGTAATCCCCTCCGTTTGGTACCTCATCGATGTGCGAGCCAAAAGCAATTGGTTTAAGAACAGGGGAAGAGCCAGCCTTTTTTGCGATTATATTCCCTGCAAAATCTACAGTTACATCTAGCCCCAGCTTCTTCATTTTCTCTACAACAAATTTTCTTGCAGCGATATCATGAGAGCTATATGCCACTCGATCAGATCCCCCCTTCTCGTTTTTACCGAAAGCGGAAAGATCTTTAATAAGAAGTGAAAGTCTGTCTTGGTTTACTTGGATGTTTTGAGCGGTACCCTGTGATACATTAAGGAAAAGTAAGAGTCCAAAAAAATAGTTTTTCATTGCGATAGTTTTTCTCATTTTAAAAGGTACTTCAATAAGATAAGTATTAGCATTTATAACCAAAAAATCCTTTCCACATGGGAAAGGATTTAAATGAAATCTTTTATAGCTTATTTGAGCCAAGCAAGTTTTACTTCATCAGGAGCTTTCATCCTGTCTGCAAGCCTCATGTATCTATCAGATAATTTCACCAAATAATCCTGTGCTTTGGAAGCTACGTCATTTAGGCCTGTTAAGCTTTCAATTTTCCAAAGGCTAACAAGATGTTCGATGATTCTAGCATAATCCCATCCTGTGTAAATCCCGACTTTCTGGGTAACCTCAGAAAATTGTGTGAATAGGGAAGGATTGGATCCGCCCTTGCCCATTAGGACAGCAGGCATCACAATTTGCTTTCTCATTAGTTTTTCAAAGGCGAGGATAGCTCCATTTGGATCAATCTCAAAAATTGCTGACATAAAGCTTTTATAGGCTTTTTCATGACGAGCTTCGTCACCTGCAATTTGCTTGCAAATTCTCCCCAAAACCGGGTCTCCAGCTATATCAGCAAGTTTTCCAGTGTTCACGTGAGATACTTTAGTAGCTCTTTCCTGGAAGGAAGTGTATACAATTGCCTGATAAGGATCTCCTCCAGTATTAGCATCAAAACCATTCATCAGAAGTCTATGGATGGTTTGCTCTACGGCTTTCATGTCCACTCTTCCTGTCATATACAGGTATTTATTCAGAAGATCGCCATGACGGTTTTCCTCAGCAGTCCATGATTTGGACCATCTTACCCATCCTGATGGAGAAAGTAGTGATCTTTCTGTATTGATCCCTTCCATCATATTGAAGTAGGTTTGATAACTTGGAAGAGCTTCCTCAGTGATCATATTTCCTATCAGAGATGTCAAGACAGTGTCAGGAATACCCTCAGAGCGTTGTTGTAAAAGTTTGATTTGGTCGTAAATATCCGGATCCCCGAAATCAGGAAGGAAATCTGTGGGTTGCCAGCATTTATCAGGATCAACCAATATATTGTCAACAGCCTCTCCAACAAGATCATCTAGCTGAGAGATGACCTCAATGTTCTTTTCTAGTTCGTAATTTATTTCTCCTGATCTCATCATGGATAAATTTATGTCCGATTTTTATATTACTCGGTACGGTTTTGAATTAGGACAAATTTACTCACAAATGGACAAATTACTGATAGAAAGTACCTTTCAATGATTCAGGAATCCATAAGTGTCCAAATTCCAGTGTATTAGCTGTGTGAGCATCCGATAATTTCCTTAAAATTCTCAGAAATTTTTCATAAAAAGCTCCAAATTGGGTGGATTCTTTTTAGAGCCTGCATATTAAGATAAGGAAAATTAAGTGCTCCCAGTTCACTTAACGTGAAAAAGCCTTCGTAAGAAGGCTTTTGACTACTTAAAATAGGTTTTGATTTAGTATTCTAATTTATAGGCTACAACTTTATTTTTGAAGAAAGTAGGTACTAAAACAATGTTATCTTCAGGTATAAATCCTATGTCAGCAGTGTTGGATTCAGCATCTTTTGTATCCAAAAGCAAAGTTTCTCCATCGCCATTTACAAAGTATATTTCTCCTGCCCATCTGGAAGCTACATAATTCCCGTCCCCTAAAATTACAAGACCGTCACCTCCTGTGACAATATCATTTAGTATCGTTGAAGTGCCATCTGCTTGTAATGATTTCATTCCACTTTTGTCAAGAACGAAAAGTGTCCCATCTTCCCCAAGTGCAATTCCATTGATGGACTCATGTCCTTCAGTTACAACAGATATTTCACCGCCTTCTAGCATATGAACCTTACCGGTATTCATATCTGTGAAATAAACTTTGCCCTCATGAGTGTCTAGATCATTTAAAAAGCCAGCACCTTCTACGGGGTATTTTTTGCTAATTTCTCCTGATTCCAAATTCACTTCTACCAGCTGATCAACATCGGTGACATACAGGTTGCCGTTCGCTATACCCATACCTTTTGGTGCATTTAATCCGGTAATCCAATCTTGGGAGACGATATTTCCTTGTTTGTCAATTATTGATATGGAGCCTTTTCCATCTTTTCCACTTGGATCACCCTCAATATTGGAGACATATATTTTTCCTGAAGAAGCATCATAAAGTACAGATTCATTAGTAATCAATGTCGTGTCTGTTTCCCAGATTTTAGTAAGCGTGGGAGTTTTTACTTCTTCTACAACTTCCATTTCTTCGGTAGTTTCTTCTGTTTTTGGGGAAGAACAATTGGCGAAGATAAATGCACTCGTGATTCCGAGTAATCCTAGTTTAAGTGTTGTTGATTTCATCATTAATTTTTTGGTTTTATTGGTAAAGCTGAATTTCGCATGCATTAATAGTCATCACATTGAGTTATGCGTAATTCATGTTCGATTGTTATTAGTTCTTGGTTACTGTCCAATTATATCTATTAAATTCTGCTGGAGCAGTGTCCAAAAGTCTTTGCCCAATTGCATCTAAGTATAGCGTGTTATATCTCAATCTAGAAATATAATTCGGTAAAGTAGGATCTCCATTCCAACAATGCTCAGCTCGGTCGCCATATGCCACCGTACCATCATAGTAAGGGTTTTGTGTCTGTTCCAAAAAATCCTCTGTAAGATAAACTGCGTTATTAAGATAATAATTATCCATGTCACCGCAGAAGATGTTGATTTTTCCTTCCAATTTTGGACCTAAAGTTTCCCAATCCCTCTCCATGATATAGCGAAGATCATAATTTTCCTTCCAGTAAACAGCTACATCAGGATTAATTTTACCGGAATATTTATCCCAAATTGGTTTTGGATAGCCATCTGTATCTACCGGAGAGTATACCGCTTGCCAGATATCGAACTGATCACCAGAACGGCTTTTTTCTCCACCTATGGCTAGCTCCCTGTGATTCATGTCTTTCACTGTGGCAGACACATGACCTAGATAATCCCTGTGGCCAGGGCGTAAAGTCTTTCGGAATTCCCCTTCTTGGTAGTAAGCATTTTCATCTTCATAGAGGTCGATAGAAGTATATGCTCTAAAGTCTATTGGATCAGGACATGCGGCAAAGCAGCCATTATATTCGTCAGGATAAAATACCTGAACAGCCAATGCTTCCCAACCTCCTGTAGAACCTCCATAAAGGAAACGAGACCAACCCTCTCCGATTCCACGGAATTTCTCCTCTATGTGGGGGATCAGCTCGTAAGTAATAGCATCCCCATAAGGCCCTAAGTTTGCGGAATTGACTGCATAACTGTCATCATAATATGGATTGGCATGCTGGATTTCTATAATGATGAAGCGTTGAAAATCTGGTGAAGTCCATTTTTTGTAAAAATCGTAAGCTTCCTGCTGTTGAATCTTTTCATAACCATAGATGCCAAATCTTGCATTGTAATCGTCGTCTTTTAGTTCAGGGTCAGGAGGGATTGTTCTAAATCCCGAAAAATCAGATGGAAAATGACCATGGAAAATCATCACAGGATAATACTGATTAGGGTTTTTATCAAATCCTTCCGGTAGAAGGATGTTTGCACCTAGAAATATGTCTCTACCCCAGAACTCTGAAAGTAGCTTCGACTTAAACTCAATGTGTTTTATATAGTCAGTATCATCAGGTTTTTCAAGTTTTGGAATGACCTGATCTATAGTCAATTGAAGTTTCTGCCCTTTTTGCCAGTTGACCAAAGCTGGTTTACTATAGATATTTTTTGGAGCTCTGGCCCATTGACGACCTTCACCTTGATCCATTGGCAGTTTTACTGTATGACCATCTGATCGTATGAAGGTTTCATATTTTTGAATAAATGCTTGTACATAGTATGATCCTTCAGGAACGTCGTCAAGTCGTTCAATTGGATATCCAAAACTTTTAATGTCAAATTCAATTGGATTTCCCACTTGATAGTTTTCAAAATCCATCCCAAATACCTGATTTGTCCCTACGTTATCATTGATACCAAATCGAGGTTCATTAACGCTGTCTGTAGAAAAAATGACTAATACTCTTCCATCGCTTAGATCATTTTCCAGATCATTTTCAATGAGAATTTGTATGGAAGAGGATTGATCTGAGTTGCAGCCCCAACTAACAATGAGAAAAAATAAGATTATCCAAATATTTTTCATGAGGGGTAATTTTGTATTGAAATTTACTAATAACCAATTGATTCTGTAGATATTTGGTCTTGAAATCGTTTAGGTTTGCCAAATATTTTGATCAATGGACCTTTAGTGGATTATTTCAGGCTTGATTTAAAAAACCACTTATCTTCGAGATAATACTAACCCACCAACGTATGAAAAAATATTTAAGCCTTGTTTTATATGCTAGTTTGGCATTTGCATGTTCACCTCAGGAAAAAGAAGAGGTAATTGACTATTCTAAAATGTCCGATGATGAGCGTCTCGAAGTAGCCACAAAAATGGCTCAGGAGACTATTATAGTTGATGGTCATGTTGATTTGCCCTATCGAATGAAAGTAGGAGGGTTCACCCTTCAGCGGGAAGTATTGGATGTTTCCGTTCGTACTCCAGATGGCAATTTTGATTTTCCTAGAGCAAAGGAAGGCGGCTTGGATGCTCCTTTTATGTCTATTTATATTCCTGCAGGTCTGCAGCAGACCCCTGGTTCATCAAAGGCATTAGCGGATTCCCTAATTCTTATGACCGAGCGTTTGGCCGAGACTTTCCCTGATCAGTTTGCAATGGCTTATAGCCCAGCTGATGTGGAAGCAAATTTTGCAGCAGGCAAAGTCTCTCTTCCAATGGGCATGGAAAATGGTTCTGCTCTCGAAGACGAAATATCGAATGTTGCCTATTTTCAGGAGAGAGGTATACGGTATATTACTTTGACTCATGGGAAAGCAAATCTTATAGGAGATAGTAGCTACGATACGGTTAGACTGTACAATGGATTGAGTGAATATGGAGAGCAGGTTGTAGCAGAGATGAATCGCGTGGGAATTATGGTTGATTTAAGCCACGTTTCGGATGATACTTTTAAAGATGCTTTGGCAATTACTAAGGTTCCTGTGATAGCCTCACACTCATCGGTAAGGAAATTCACGCCGGATTTTGAAAGGAACATGAGTGACGAATTAATTCAGGCCATGGCCAAAAACGGTGGAGTGATGATGATCAATTTCGGAGGATCATTTATTGATTCTGCGTATGCCGCTGGTTCTGATAAGGTCCGTGAGCATCTCATCAATTACATGGCTGAAAATAATTTGAGCCGTGGAGATTCTGCTTTCAAAGATTATGCTTCTGAATACATGGCCGCCAATAATCCTTTTCCGACTGTTCAGCGGGTTGCAGATCATATTGATCATGTGAAGAATTTAGTAGGGATCGATTATATAGGATTGGGGTCTGATTTTGATGGCGTTGGGGATTCGTTGCCGACTGGATTAAAAGATGTCTCAATGTATCCGAATTTGATCGCAGAACTTTTAAAGAGAGGGTATTCCCAAGAAGACATTGAGAAGATTTGTTACAAGAATGTATTTAGAGTGTGGAAGGCTGTGGAGGATTATGCGGCAACTCAAAAAGGATAACTCTACATTTGGACTTTGCAAACCTCGCCCTATTTTGGCGAGGTTTTTATATTTTTTAGTCTATTATTGCGTCAATTTTTCCGAATTATCCAAGAATTAGATCATGATTCAGTCATTTTGACTGATATCTTGGCTTGGCGAAAGATTTGATTAGTAGGAAAGGAACTACATCAAGTAACTAACCACGGATAATTCATATGGACTTTAAACAATTCACCATAAAATCCCAAGAGGCGATTCAAAAAGCTGTGGAGTTGGCATCGGCAGGAGCACAGCCGAATATAGAACCAGCTCATTTGCTAAAAGGAATTCTCTCCGAGGACGAAAATGTTACGGATTTCTTATTTAAGAAATTTGGAACAAGTAAGCAGTTGATTAATCAAAAATTGGATGATCAACTTGCCAAACTTCCCAAAGTAAGTGGAGGGCAACAGCCTTATCTTTCCAATTATTCCAATCAGGTTTTAAGTAAAGCAAAAGACTATCTTAAAACATTTGGAGATGAATATATTGCCATTGAGCATTTATTGCTCGCAATATTAGCAGTAGGTGATGCAGCAGCACAGATATTAAAAGATCAGGGCATTGTTGAGAAGCCTTTAATAGAAGCTATAAAAGAACTTAGAAAAGGTAATAAAGTGACCGACCAAAACGCAGAAAGTAAATACCAGGCTTTAGAGAAATACTCTAAAAACCTGAACGAAATGGCTAAGAAAGGGAAAATTGACCCGGTAATTGGCCGTGATGAAGAAATTAGGAGAGTTCTTCAAATATTAGCCAGAAGGACCAAAAACAATCCAATTCTTTTGGGTGAGCCTGGTGTGGGTAAAACCGCTATTGTTGAAGGACTTGCCCAGAGAATTGTTTCTGGAGACGTTCCAGAAAACCTTAAATCTAAAACCTTGATTTCTTTGGACATGGGCTTGCTAGTGGCAGGTGCCAAATATAAAGGTGAATTTGAGGAAAGATTGAAGGCTGTGATCAAAGAGGTGACTGATGCTGAAGGCGAGATCATTCTCTTTATTGATGAGATTCATACACTCATTGGCGCTGGAGGCGGAGGTGAAGGAGCAATGGATGCAGCCAACTTGTTGAAGCCTGCACTGGCAAGAGGTGAGCTGCATGCGATCGGTGCGACAACTCTGAAGGAATACCAGAAATACATTGAAAAAGATAAGGCTTTGGAGCGAAGGTTCCAGTCTGTCATTGTAGATGAACCAGATGCTGCTGATGCGATTTCTATTCTCCGTGGAATTAAGGATAAGTATGAATTGCACCATGGAGTTCGGATTAAAGATGATGCGGTGATTGCGGCAGTCGAGCTTTCGCAACGATACATTTCTGATCGTTTCTTACCGGATAAAGCCATTGACTTGATGGATGAAGCTGCAGCCAAATTGAGGATGGAGATTGATTCTTTACCTCAGGAATTGGATGAGCTGAATCGTAGAATCATGCAGTTGGAAATCGAGCGGGAAGCTATCCGAAGAGAAAAGAATAAGGATAAAGAAACTGTACTGAGTAAGGAATTAGCGGAGCTGGCAGAGAAGCGGGATAGCGTGAAAGCGAAATGGGAAAGCGAAAAAGCTGTGATTACCGGAATTCAGCGTGAAAAAGAGCGGATAGATAATTATAAGATGGAAGCTGAGCAGGCAGAGCGTGCTGGAGACTTCGGGAAAGTAGCAGAGATTCGATATGGAAAGATCGGAGAAGCTGAGCAAAAGTTGGAGTCTTTCAAATCTCAGCTGGCAGAAATGCAAGCTGGATCGCCTTTGCTTAAAGAGGAGGTAGATCATGAAGACATCGCTGCTGTTGTGTCCAAGTGGACAGGTATTCCGATGAATAAAATGATCCAGTCTGAGCGGGAGAAATTGCTCCATCTGGAGGAAGAGCTTGGAAAAAGAGTGGCTGGTCAGAAAGAGGCGATTACAGCGTTATCAGATGCAGTTCGCCGAAGCCGTGCTGGCCTGCAGGATCCAAAACGGCCGATTGGTAGCTTCATCTTTATGGGTACTACAGGTGTCGGAAAGACTGAACTTGCAAAAGCTTTGGCCGAATACCTCTTCAATGATGAGAATTCCATGGTTCGGATCGACATGTCCGAATATCAGGAAAGGCATGCAGTAAGCCGATTGGTGGGAGCGCCTCCAGGCTATGTGGGATACGATGAAGGTGGTCAGTTGACTGAGGCGGTTCGTAGAAAACCATATTCTGTGATTTTGCTGGATGAAATTGAAAAAGCGCATCCCGATGTGTTTAACATTCTCCTACAAGTGTTGGATGACGGACGGTTGACAGATAACAAAGGTCGTGTGGCGAATTTTAAAAACACGATCATCATTTTGACTACAAATATCGGTTCTCATTTGATCCAGGAGCGATTTGCTGAGATGGAGGAATGGAACAAGGAAGATGTTTTGGAAAAGACCAAAGCTGAAGTGTTTGATTTGTTGAAGAAGTCCGTAAGGCCTGAGTTTCTCAACCGAATCGATGAGACGATAATGTTTGAACCTTTGAATAAGGGGATCATTCGCAAAATCGTAGATATACAATGGAGAGAGATTCAGCATAGATTATCTGAATCAGGAATCGAAATCGAAGCGACCAAGGAGGTCTTGGATTACCTTGGAGAAATGGGATTCGATGCCAACTTCGGAGCCAGACCGCTAAAGAGAACTATGCAGCGATTGATCTTGAATGAGCTTTCAAAACAAATTTTATCCGGCTATATCAAAAACGATTCAGCTGTAATGGTGGACTTGGATGCCGACAATCAGGTTTACTTTAAAAATGTTGATTCTGAAATAGAAGTGTAATTTAGGTTAGTGGTTAGAGTTAAACCCTCGGAGCATGTAGTTTCGAGGGTTTTTTTATTTTTAACTAACTTGTGATATGATAGAACACTTCTTTCAATGCCCTTACTGCCTAGCTGAAATATCTATGTTAATCGATTCTTCGATTTCTTCTCAAAAGTATATTGAGGACTGCGAAGTCTGCTGCAATCCAATAGAATTAAAGACTGAAATTGAAGAGGGAGAAATTATGGTTTTCGAAGCTAATTCGATAGAGCAGTAAGCTATTCGGCTCCTTTTTTTAAAGTTATCTTGCCCAAATCCTGTGGTAGTTTATCTGTTTTTATTACTACCTCTTTGGACTCATAATTCACCATAGAAATTTCCAGCGTTAAACTAGACTCTTCAAATTTTTTTAAATCTAGACTAAAGACTCCATTAATATCGGTCACAGTTCCGGTAGTTGAATTTTTGACTTTGATGACCGCTCCTGGCATAGGCTTCTTATTTGCTGAAAGGATAATTCCCTTTACTGTTTTATCTGGTTTGAGTTGTTCATTTTCAGGAGTGGCAGAAAGATTTGTAACAGAGAAAGCTAGACCTCCTAAGAACAAACAAAATGCACAAGCAATGCCAATGTTTAACCTTCTCAAATAACGCTTGTGGGACCGGATCAATGTATTTTTCATAAGTCTACTAAATTTTAATAGCAAGAAAAATAAAATAGTTTGAAATTCCTAATTATTTGATAATTAGTTTACTGCAGTATGCTCTATCAAATAATTTGTCAACAAAGTGTATAAATGAAGTGAGGTGCCGGCTCCTTCATAGATTCCATGGGAGCGATTTGGATAGGGCATCATTTGGAATTGCTTGTTGTGCTTGATCAGCTCATTCATAAGCATTTCGGCTCCTTGATAATGCACGTTGTCATCGCCGGTACCATGCACGATCAATAGGTTTCCCTTTAAGTTTTTGGCATAGGTGATGGGCGAGCCATTCACGAAGTCCTTCATGTTTTCCTGAGGCAATCCCATGTAACGTTCCTGATAAATGTTGTCATAGATCAGCTGATTTGAAACTGCTGCGACGGACATTCCTGTTTGATAGACTTCCGGGAATTTAAACATCAGATTGAGTGTCATGGATCCGCCTCCGCTCCATCCCCAAACAGCAACCCTTGTTTCATCCAGATAAGGAAGCTTCAGTAATTCCTTTGCCGCCAGACCTTGATCTTGGGCATTTATTACACCTACTTTTCTGTAGATGCTCTTTCTCCAATTGCTGCCTTTTAAAGTTGGCGTCCCGCGATTATCCATATCAATTATGAAGTAACCTTTTTGCGCCAGCATAATATTATAAAGTCCAACTTGCGTATCCGTCGCCACTGTGCTCCAAGGTTCACCATAGACATGGAATAGCACAGGATATTTCTTCGTCTCATCAAAATCCACAGGATAAATCACCCTTGCATCCATTGTCACTCCTTCGGATGTAGTGACTGTAGTGAATTTGATCTCTGGTGTTTTTAAAGAAGCTAGTTTGGCTTTGTATTCCGCATTTTCTACCAGATTTTTTAAGATTTCATGCTTTGGCAAAGAGACCAATCTTGTCGTCAAAGGATCTGAAGTACTTTGATGATTATGTACAGCTACTTCACCATTTGGAGCGATGTCGTAAGTGTTTACTCCTGCGAAAGCTTCTGGAGTTACTCTTCGTAGCTTTCCTTTTCCTGCCAAATCAATCGCATACAAGTAGCGCTGGGTAGGGTTTTTAGGAGAGGCGATGAAAAATACTTCTTTATCAGAAAGTCCTCCAAAAGAAGCCACATCATATTCTCCAGGAGTAAGCAAGGTTTTGTTTCCAGTTGCAATTTCAATTTTATAAAGATGTCTCCAGCCGTCATTTTCAGTCATTCGGAGAAAAGCTTTGCCATCATCAACTAGTGGCAAACTATTATCACTCCAGCCATAGCGGGACAAATCAGGATAAGCTAAGTCAACCCATGTTTCTTCCATTTCCACATAAACCTTTTTCAAATCAGCATTTGACGGCTGGTAAGTCCAGATTGTCAATTGATTTTGCTTGCGGTTCATCTGCTGAATCAGCAATAAATCTTCATTTATCCATTGTATGCCTGGGAGATAATTTTCTTTTTCTCCTCCGGGAATCGGAATCCACATGGTTTTTTGTGAATCCATATCAATCATCCCGATTTTGGCACCAGCAGGCTCTTCTCCGACTTTTGGGTATTGAAGTGGGATAGGCTTGGAATAAACCGAGTCGGTATTATTGATCATGTAAAAAGTGCCGATTTTCGATGCATCGATCTGCCAATAAGAAATGAATTTGGCATCTGGGCTCCATGCAAAGCCATCTCGCTTCCCAAACTCTTCTTCATAAGCCCAGTCAAACGTTCCGTTGATTATCTTGTCTGTGCCGTCATTTGTTAGCTGGGTGATTTCCCCAGTTTTGAAGTTTTCAAGATACAAATTGAATTTTTGCACATAGGCCACATATTGATTGTCAGCTGAAAACTTGGCAAACATTAAGGAGGAAGAGTCGAACTTGCTTCCAAGTTGTTTTAATTCTTTTGAGGCAAGATCATAAACCCAGTAATCTCCTTTTGTATTTGATCGCCAAACACGGCTGGAGTTTGTGAAAATCAAAACTTTTGTGCCGTCATCAGAAAGGCTAAAAGATTCAATTTGGATTGGTTTGCTATTATTTGATAAAGCTGAACCAGGAACAAATACAGATTTTTCTAAAGTTTTGCTGTCCCATCGAGTCAATTCATTTCCGTTCTCTACAGTGACATATGCATCACCATTTTCAATCCACTGAATAGGTTGAAGACGCTCTTGTTGGAATTCACTGGAGGCGTAGATTTGTTCTAATGTGAGTAAATCTGAAGATTGTGCTTGAAGGTTTTGTACCGAAAGGGAAAAAAGAATTCCTAAAAAAAGGAGTTGCTGGGAAAATCGCATGGCGTGATAGGTAAATTTAGATCTTTAAAAATAAAAGAATATCCCAAGACTTCTCAGTTAAGGTTAACCCAAAAGAAAAACAGGTCAATATGGCCTGTTTAAAGTTTTGTAGGAGTATATAGTTATGCGTATGAACTATTGACATATTCTTTATTCCAATTAATTAATTTTCAGGGCATTATTAAACGTAAGAATTAATTTTTAACACTCACAGATTCCACCAATAGGTAAATTTCAAAACCAGTGAGCGGTTCTTGGTATAAAAGGGAGCTGGAAGATAATTGTCAGTGTACACTAAAAATAAATCTGAAGCTGGCTTGAATCTCCACTGAAATCGAGTGTTCAGATTGATGTTTTCAATTTGCTCATTGTATTGGACAAATGCCGTAAAGAAGAGTGTATTCGTCATCGTCACATCCACTCTTGGACCGATCAACCAAAAACTTGTTGCATTCCAAGGTTCGGGTAAATGGATCTCATTATACCCAGCGTTCATCGTGATACTCACATACGGTTGGAATCTATATCCTAACTCCGCAGTCACATTGTATCGCTCTCCGCCCGAATAATACCCTCCTAACCGCGTAGAAAAAGCATAAGTAAACACGCTTTGTGGTTTAGAAATATAATCTGCTCCCATCGCATACCACTGATGTTCTGTGCCAGTTGCCAAAGTGTCTCCACTGTAATTGGTGGGATCAAAAGGTCGTTGCAACTTCACATAATCTGTGCTGGTCCATAGCATCAAAGTACTTTGGCTTCTCCACTTTAGGTTATACGCTAGTAGGGTAGTGTTATCAGTTTTTTCTCCTTCTTTATTGAAAAAGAATGTGGTACTCAAATCTGGGCCATGGTTAAGGATTTTTTCACTTTTCGGAAACCAGCGGTACCCCACCTGTGGATTGATTTTGTAAAACCCTCTTCTAGGTACGTAGCCTACTTCTGCGGTATAGTCTTCTGACACAAACTCATGCTGCCAATTCCAGGTTAGATTTCCTGCACTGTATTTTAGATTAGCAGCATGGACAAAGCCATTCCCTACATTATCCGGCCCAAAGCTCTGAAGTACCATTGCTTTTCCTGTCCACAGATTGTTTGATGAAGCTAGATTGTATTCTAAACCTACATTTCGGTTGAATTGGGAATATATCGGTGCTTCAGCATTAGGGTCTGGGTTGTAATTCAAAGATTGTTTGTTGACAAAAAGTGCAGTGATATTCGACCGTGCCCCAACTTGCCTTTGTAGTGCGAGGACAGTAAAGTTTTGTGAAGGCAAATCGTCTTCCTCTACTTTTCCAGTCTGCATATTCATCGCACCGACCCGCCAGTTCTTATTTATTTTACCGCTTAATCTTGCTCCAAACTGTATTGGCGCATTTAGCCCTATTCTTCTGGAGAAAAATGGACGGATAGTGCTGTAGCCAAAGCCAGCGAATAGATCTCCATTTTCCAAAAAAAACTGTCTTCGCTCGGGAAAAAATAATTCAAAGCGATCCAAATTTGTGACTTGTCGGTCTACTTCCACCTGAGAGAAATCAGGATTCACTGTAAGATCTAGATTAAGTGATGAGGTCAAACCAATTTTGGCATCCATCCCTATTTCCTTTCTATATTCTGTTTCTCCTCCAGCTGAGACTTCCTTGCTAAACCCTCCCAAGGCGTAAGGAATCAAAGATATATTTGCGCCTGTTTGTGGAGGAGCTTCATCCCAAACCAAAATTCCTGTGTATGCTAAAGAAG
Source organism: uncultured Algoriphagus sp. (assembly GCF_963974835.1). Classification (GTDB taxonomy): domain Bacteria; phylum Bacteroidota; class Bacteroidia; order Cytophagales; family Cyclobacteriaceae; genus Algoriphagus. Next base: position 1,328,741 of record NZ_CAXBET010000001.1, read on the forward strand.
CAGAAGGGAATTGACGTGGAACTGGTGCCCATCCAGATTTCTCTGTTGTTTTCAGATCTAATCGTGAAAAGTTGATTCCCCATTCAGTAATTCCTTTTTTGTAACGTATCGATTTGAAAGGAATTTTTGCTTCAAAAACCCATTTGTCATCATAGTTGATGACTTTGGAAGTCCACTTATTGTCCCAACTAAGGTCCACACTTCCTCCGTTATACATGATTCCGTCCCATTGTGCGCCGGCTGCGTTGGCCCCAAAAGAAAATCCATTAGTCTGATCGTCGAAAGGATCCATGAAAAGCAGGAAATTATCATTTTTACCAAAACTGAAATCCCGACGAAGAGACTCAACCATGTATGGCCCATCAACTGCATGGAAATTTTCCACAAGTAAGTACAGGCTTTCGTCATCATAAGTCATTCTCACATCCGTTCTTACCCTTGCAAAACTTGTGTCCATCGGAGTTATCATGAAGAAATCAGTGGCAATTTCCGCATCGGACCAAGCTTGCTCATCTATAGCCCCATCGATGACGATCTCAGAGCTTGCTCTTTTAATATGCAGCTGATAGTCTGAGTTTATCTTTTGGGCATAAAGAGAGCTGGCTAAAAATAAACTTAGAGAGAGAAATAAAAGGAGTTTGCTCATGCAATGAGTTCTTTCAGAAGAGATGAATGGGTCAGTTAAAGGTCTGGATTGTAAATAATCTCAATTGAACTTTTATTTACTGCTTCATGCGGTAGTTCATAGTCAGGTTAATCTGACGTCTCTGGTATTGCGATTTGCCCTCTGTATAGAAATTCGCGCCTTCGGTGATATACCTGTTTTTTCTGGAATTGAGAATGTCGAGCACATTCAGAGTCAATGTGCCCCGGTCTTGGATTATCCCTTTGCTAGCTGATAGATCCGTGAAGAAAATTCCTTTCCTGACTCCCTGAGCTGTTTTTTGTCTGGCTTCATAGTTAGCGCGAAGCTGAATGTCCATGCCATTTTTCAATGTAAAGCGGGAAGTTTGGCGAAACAACCATGAATACGTTTTGGCGGTATATCCTGCTTGAATGTTGCTACCATCGATATTTGCATGAAAGAAGTTAACATTCATGTCGATTTTCCACCATTCATAAAGGCGGTAGTCTCCGCTTAATTCCACTCCAAAAGAATTTTCACCATTTAGATTATAAGGCAATGTCCTGGAATTGCTCTCCTCATCCACAGATCGTAACCTTTCGATCTTGTCATCGGTACTTCTATAATAGACTGTGGTGAATAATGTCCCATTTTCAAAATACTTAATGTGGCCAAGCTCAAATGCATTAGTGTATTCTGGATTCAGGTCAGGATTTCCGCTGAAGAAATTTCTCGAATCAGAAAGCGTCACATAAGGACTTAAGTCATTGTAAACTGGCCTTCTCACTCTTCGGCTATAGCTTAGCTGAAATGCATTTTCCTTCGATATGTTATAGGTTAAGTGTGCACTTGGGAAGAGATTCGAGTACTTTCTTGGGTTCTCTTCATTGGTCTCTTCCAACGTAGTTTTCACATCGGTGTATTCTGCCCTTAAACCTGCTTGATAGCTCCAGTTTTTAGTTTTATTCCCCACAATTCCATAGGCTGCCATTATATTTTCATCGTAAAGAAAAATATTGTCTAAACCGGGGATTGGTGAAAATTCTCCATCATCGCCTTTTTCCTCCACTATATAATCATTCTTCATTCTGCGAAAGCTTGTCCTAAATCCAGTTTCGAATTTCCCCTCTTTTGCAAATGGCTTCACGTAATCCAGCATTGCTAAATATTGATTTTCATATTCGTCATTCAGAGAGGTCTGAACTTGTGCGAGCGAAGTGTTTTCGATTGCTTCTGGTGAAAACGTGTTTTGTGTAAACAATTGATCCGAATTTTCCCAGTAATTCAAATAGGTGAAAGTCGTAGTGAGTTCATGTCCTTTCTGCTCAAAAGTGCGCTTGTAATTAGCAGAAATCTCTGAGTTTGGCTCCTGTTCGGTCTCATCTTGCCTTCGGAGAGTGTAGCTCTGCAAGTTGTCTAGCGTGTTCCAGGAATCTTCATATCGTAGGTCGGTGATTCGGTGTGCATCACTTCTTCTCCACAGGTATGAAAGTGTTAAAATACTGTTTTCATTAAAATAGTAATCCAAACCTCCTCGGATATTGTTATTCAAACTGGTGACATGTCCTTCATTGGATTGATTAAGTATAAATGTCGTATCCTGACCGTATACTTCCTGATATAATTCACCGACATTGGGCGAGCGCCGGTGCGCCAAGCCATAATTTATAAACCAGTTGATTTTGTTGTGACGATAGTTCAAATTGGCAGTGAAACCGAGATTTGTAGGAGTTCCAACGATCACTTCAAAAGATCCATTAATACCCTGGTTATTTTCCTTTTTCAAAATAATATTGATCACACCGGCCATTCCCTCGGCTTCATATCGTGCAGATGGATTGGTGATGATCTCGACGCGTTCTACCATATTTGCTGGAAGTTGGCGCAGTCCACTACTTCCTTTGAAGCTCACGAGGCCAGAGGGTTTTCCATCAATGAGTATTCGGACATTTGATGATCCTCTCAAGTTTACGTTGCCTTGTGGATCTACAGATACAGAAGGTAGATTCATTAAGATATCATTCGCCGTTCCTCCAGCATTCGCAAGATCTTTACCCACGTTGAAAATACGTTTGTCCAGCGATAGCTCCATGATAGTTTTCTCTCCTTGTACTACCACTTCCTCCAAATCCCCAGCAGTGGTTTTCATAGTTATCTGACCCAAGTTGTAAGAAGGCGATTCCTTCGAAATGGAAAATGGATCAGTTTTAAATGCTTCATAACCCATAAATTCTACCAAAGCATAGAATTCTCCATTTGTAATATCGATTTGGAATCTACCATCGTCATCTGAAAGGCCTCCCGAAATCAGACTATCCGATGTATTGTAAATACCTATTGAGGCAAAGGGAAGCGGAGCTGATGAACCTTCTTCGATCACAAGTCCATTGATTTTTCCTTTATAATCTTGCTGCGCAAAAACGGGAAAACAAAAAAGTAAGCTCAAAAAGAGAACGAAAGTAATCTTGCCGTTGGAGCTTTGGTTTGAGGAAGACATTTAGATGCCGGTTTAGTGTCTGGGATTAAATAGATTCTAATCCAAAGTAAATGCCGTGAGGAATTAAAATCATGAAAAGATATTTCGATTATCTCGAAAAATCAGGTAAAAAATTACCAAAGGTGATTTCTTACGTACGAATAGTTAACTCCTTTTACAGTTTTGTATCCCTCATTTTCTTTTCAATAGACTGGCAACTGTCCTTCTTATCCAATCCAACCGCTCAATAGGACCAATTAATGATCCGTGGATCATATCCATAGCCGGTAATCCTATCGATTTTGGTTGATTAGGATAAATTAGGATAAAGCTGTGATCTTTCAGCCAAGTATTTATTAATTGTGGAACTCGCTCAAGGCGCGGGTGGTAGGAAGCTTCTCCTCTTCGGCTGAGAACCATAATAAGGTTATCATTGGGTTTTAAAATAATGTTGAGATTACCTAATTCTTCCCATTCTGGAAAAGGCCTGAAATCAACACGAATTGGATATTTTTTTAAAATCTCCTTCAGATAAAGTTTAGTTGCAGGAGCTGTATAAAAGATCATTCTTGACCCGGAATTTCGAGCGATATTCCAGACTTTAACTAACCAAAATGGAAAGCCCAGTTCCTTCTCGGCATAGGGTGGAATGAAAATTAGATGACGTCTATGGGTATCGAAAGGTTGGCGGGGCCTATATATAAAGGTTGTTGTATTGCACTTGCTAAGTAGACCTTCTGTGAGACTACCCAAGAAGCTGTCGTCCATTTTGGTTTTCTCGTGTAGACCGAGCACCAAATCCGTGATTTTATTTTCATGAATCACACTGGAGATCCCATGCTCCACATTGGTATCATAGCGGAGCAATTCATAGAGAAAGTGATCCGTGGATCCAGCAGTTTTGCTTGCTTGATTCAGGGTTTTCTGTGCCTTCATTTCTGCATTTACATCTTCAAGATTTGGGTTGATTATGCTAAGTGCGTAGAGACTGGATTGCTTTTGAGGTGACTTCAGCATGATGCTGAGATGGATTAATTCATCAGAAGTTTCCTGATTTCTCACAGGGATTAAAATCCGCTCCTGAATGTCTTCACCACCATCTTCATCTAGTGGAGAATCAGCCAATGCAATTCGTTTCGCTCCTTTTTGGGCCTCTAGTGAAGCTATGGTACAGGTTACCAAAATCATGATGATGGTACCATTCAGCACGTATTCAGAAAGAAGACGGATCGGTTCGCCGTTAGCATCTGTGCCAAGAATAATATTGTAACCGACTGTTACTGCGGCTAAAGTTGCGGCAGCCTGGGCATTACTAAGCCCAAATATTACCTTTCTTTCGTCTTTGGAAAAGCCATAAGTTTTTTGTGTAGCTAGTGCTGCGAGAAATTTTGCAGCTGTAGCCACGACTGTCATCACAATGGCCACAAAAATTGTTTGCCACCCACTAATAAATGCATTAAAATCAACTAACATCCCAACACCAATCAGGAAGAAGGGAATAAAGATTGCGTTCCCGACAAACTCGATCCGGTTCATCAAAGGAGATGTGTGAGAAATCAAGGGATTTACGGCCAACCCTACGAGGAACGCTCCTATGATGGGCTCTACTCCAGCCAGTTCAGCTAAGGCAGATCCTAGAAATACCAAAACTAAACAGAAGACATACTGCGAGACATTGTCTTCAAACTTTTTCAGAAACCAACGGGCAATAAGAGGAAGAACAAACCAAACGATGCTAGTGAAGACAGCTAAGGAAATCACTAATTTGATCCAGAAAAGTGTGTTCACTTCGCCTTTCGTAGCTCCTACAACGATCGCTAATACTAGTAAAGCAAGTGTGTCAGTGATCAAAGTTCCTCCCACCGTGATGTTGACTGCTTTATTTTTCGCTATACCCAATTTTGAAATCATTGGGTAAGCAATAAGCGTATGGGATGCAAACATACTTGCCAGTAAAATGGAAGATAACATCCCCAGATTCAAGACATAAAGCCCAGCGATCATTCCTAATATCATTGGGATAAGAAAAGTGTACATTCCAAACACAATACTTTTCTTACTGTTCTTTCTGAAATCTGCCAGATCAATCTCCAAACCAGCCAAAAACATAATGTATAACATTCCCGCAGTCCCGGAAAGTATAATCCCACTGTCCCGATCAATCCAATTAAGTCCTTTGGGACCTACTATTGCTCCTGCAATAATAAGCCCAAGAAGTGGAGGGATTTTTAGTCGGTTGAGAGCAATAGGAGCCAGCAAAATGATCAATAAGATCAAAAGGAATTTGAGAACCGGATTCTCAATAGGCAAAACAAATTCAGATAATTGATCCAGGTGCATAATGTTTGAAGTTAATGTACTTACACTTCTCCGCTGACCAAATAGACAGTGTATCCTATATAAGACACCAATAGTAAGGCAGCCTCCCATCTATCTAGTTTTTTTCGCTTACCAGTAAACATTGCTGTGAAAAGGAAAATGGTTCCGGCTCCTAAAATGTAAATGTCAGTGTTGAATGCCAGTCGATAGTTAAGGGGATTAATCATCGAACTAACGCCAAGGATCAGGAAAATATTGAAAATGTTTGAGCCGATGATGTTGCCAATGGCGATGTCATTATTCTTTTTAATAGATGCGACTACAGATGTTGCAAGCTCCGGAAGTGAAGTGCCAGCAGCAACTATTGTGAGACCAATAATTTTCTCGCTGACGCCAAATGATTGTGCCATTGCGACTGCATTGTCCACTACTAGTTTTCCACCGATGACGAGGCCCGCCAGGCCAATCAGGATCAGTCCCCATATTTTTAGGTTGGAATATTGTTTTAGGACGATGTTATCACCTTCTGGTTCTGACTTAAGCTGGGTAAAGACGTAATAAAGGAATATTGCAAAAAAGAAAAGTAGTATAATTCCGTCAATCATCGATAGCCCTGGAGTTTCAGAGCTGAAATAATTATTAGCTAGAAAAATCAGGACGATGGCGGCGAAAAATGAAAAAGGGATTTCTTTCCACACGGAGCTTGACTGCACTGTAAGGGGTGTTATCAGTCCAGCAATACCCAAAATTATAAATAGGTTGAAGTTATTTGATCCGATAACATTGCCGAAGACAATATCTGGATAGCCTTGCATGGAAGCGACCGAGTTGACAACAAGTTCTGGAGCGGATGTGCCAAAAGCTACTATAGTTAGTCCAATCGCTAAATCTGAAACTTTATGTTTTTTTGCCAGGACCGATGCTCCATCGACTAGCCAATCTGCTCCTTTTACCAAAAGAAGAAGTCCTACAATCAATAGCATAATAGGTAGAATCATGTCGAAATCGAGCTGGAGATGTAGTGATTATTCTCTTTTTAAGCACTTCAAAAATATCTCAAAAGTAATGGGAAATACCCTCACGAAAATCAGCAACTGAAAAATTATTTTTAAGTAGAAATGGGGTCAAAAATATTGCATCATTTATAGACAAGTACAGATTTTTTTGAAGACCTAGAAATCCATTAATCTTCCTAACACCCTTTCAATCAAAAATCTATAATACTAGGTTACTTATTATTTTTAATTTAGATAGTAATCTCTCTAGTGCGTCTTTAGCTCAAGATGCTTAAGACTTTTTGTGATCGTTAAATCATAAAGTAAGTTTCTTAAAAACAGTCTAATTACGCCTTAGCTAAACGGGTAAATAATATCTGTGTAATTTGTTCTTATTAACTGCTTTTCCACATAAATAAAGAAGATCATCTTGCAAAGAATAAATCATTGGAAACCCTTTAAATAAAAGACTTTAAGTAAATATTATTTAAAGCTTTTATGTTTTACGAAATCTTGCTTTTAAAACATTATGATCAAATAACAAAAAAAGGGATCGGTGTGATACCGATCCCTTTTCATATACCTATGAAGTTCCTGCTTACTTAACTTCGAAGCTAGCTCTTCTTGCCATTTGTCTAGCGTCAGCAGATGATTTATCAACGCTAGTGTCTTCACCATAGCCTTTGTAAGAAAGTCTTGAAGCATCAACTCCAGAAGCTACTAAGATATCATATACAGCTTTAGCTCTTCTTTCCGACAACTTCATGTTGTAATCCTCAGGACCTAATTCGTCTGCGTAACCTTTAATCTCTACACTAACACCTGGATTCTTCTTAAGGAAGTTAGAAACGTAATTAGCAGCGCTTGCAGAATAACCAAGTGGTTTAGCACTATCAAATGCATAATAAACGTTTACATAACCATCATTGATAGCTTTCTTAAAGAAGTCAATTTGTTCTACTACTTCTTCAACAGGACATCCGTTGGTAGATGCTGGACCAGGAAGGAAAGGACATTTGTCCATGTGGTCAGGAGTTCCATCACCATCTGAATCCAAAGTCATTCCTGAAGAATTAACTCTTGCTCCTGCTGGAGTGTTTGGTTCTTTATCTAAGTAATCAGGAACGCCATCACCATCAGAATCTTTCAACATATCTTTGATGCCATTGATCTGAGTAGCTAACTCTTCTTTAGTTGCATATTTGTCAGCAGCGATGTACCAGTCAGCATGCTCCTCATTTTTACCTAAGTAAAACTGAAGACCTACAGTTCCTGTCCACCATGTGCTATTAGCACCGAAAAATCCGTGATCTGCAGGGCCAATTGCAGTGGCGCCATCCCAAGTAACAGTTTGACGTCCGTTGATGATCGCACTGATATCACCAACTAGAGCAATACTTTTACCTAATTTTAATTGAGGTGTAAAACCTACAATGAAGTTATAAACATCATCAGTCTCATCTGCATAGAGATTTTCTTGAGGTTTCACATTTCCAATACCAGCACCAAAGTGACCTAATAGACCAAGTGATCTAGTGAATGATTCGAAATTCATGATCCTTCCAAGATTGGAAACCATTTGAAGATCGAGACGATAGTATTTAGTATCAAATGAACCGGTAGCAGCATCATCAGCTCCTGCCTCTTTCATAGATCCAAATCCATAATCAAGTTTCAAACCAAATTTCTCGTTAAACATGTAACGCGCTCCTAAGTCGATGTGACCAAGATTTAAAGAAGGTGATAAATAGCCAGGAGTTATTGGAGCCATTGGCTTATTAAAGCCTCCGCCAACTTCAAGGGAGAATTTGTCGAATTCCTGTGCATTAGCTCCGATCGCCAGAGCCCCTGCCATAATTGTTGATAGTATTAGTTTTTTCATAACAAAAAATTTTTGTTCAAATTTTAAGTGTTGATTGATGTGAATACAAATTTATAAACTTTTAATTTACTACAAATCTAGATGAATTATTTAAAACCCAATTGTGGATAAAAAATAAATCTTTGCTTTTTTTCAAATATAACGATGAAATATTAACATAATTTATGCCATAATGAAATTTTTAATCGAATTATTAAAACAAAATAGCGTTTCAGGTGATGAGTCTAGAACGTCAAATTTTATTTTAGATTGTATAGTCCAACGAAAGAATTCTTGGAAGGTTGTTCCTGAGATATATTCTGGCGAAGAATTTCATGATTGTATTTTATTGAAATTTGGTACACCTCGCATAGCTGTTTTTGCTCATATAGATACTATTGGATTTATGTCAAGGTATAATAATCAGCTGATTAGCATAGGAGGTCCTGAAGTCATTGAGGGCACTGTTTTAGTGGGAAAAGACTCTTTGGGTGAGATTTCCTGTAAGCTAAATGGTGATGAAAATAATATTTATCATGATTTCCCACGCGGTATAGAGCCTGGCACTAGGCTTTCCTTCTCTCAAGATATCAGATTAGACCATGAATTCATTCAAGCAGCTTACTTAGATAATAGGTTAGGGGTTTACTCCGCATTAAAACTTTGCGAGACGATTACCCACGGCTGGGTGGTTTTTTCCACATATGAGGAGCACGGCGGTGGCAGTATGCCTTTTTTATTAAAATTTATTCAGGAGACTTCCCCTATAAAGCAGGCATTGATTTCTGATATTACCTGGATTACCGAAGGAGTTCAATTTCATAAAGGGGTTGTAATCTCCATTCGGGATAAATTTATTCCAAGAAAGAAATTCATTGACAGAATCATAAGTTTAGCGAAGGATAGCGGAATCCCGTTTCAACTAGAAGTAGAAGAATATGGTGGAAGTGATGGAAGAGAAGTTCAATTTTCACCGTATGCAATAGACTGGTGCTTCATCGGAGCAGCTGAAGACAATGTACATTCGCCTAACGAAAAAGTTTCATTGGCTGATTTAGAAGCAATGCTGAATATTTACCCTTATTTAATGGAAAGACTTTAAAAAATTGGAATGAGCGTAAAATTAAAAGATAAGGAATTTGAAATTTTCCTGAGCAACGAAAATATCGATTTTAGAATTTCCGAACTTGGTAGCGCTATAACCCAGGATTTTTCCGGCCAGGAATTAATTCTTGTTGGCGTGCTTAACGGCTCTTTTGTTTTTATAGCTGATCTTTGTAGGAAAATTGACTTACAAATTTCTACTTCTTTTATAAAGATGAGTAGTTATTTAGGTACAGAGTCCACTGGAACGGTTCGGTCAATTTTGGGATTGGAAGAAAAAATTGAAGGTAAGAACGTATTGATTGTTGAGGATATAGTCGACACAGGAATCAGCATGGATTATTTATTAAAGGCACTTTCTGCCCTTAATCCTGCAAAACTTAGCATAGTGACCTTGCTCCATAAACCGGATGCTTTTCAGTTTAATTACACTATAGATTATGTGGGTTTTGAAATTCCCAATAAATTTGTGGTTGGTTATGGCCTTGATTACGATGGTTTGGGTAGGAATTTACCCGATATTTATCAACTCAGTACTCCTTAATAATAGACTTACGAATGTATAATATAGTATTATTTGGCCCTCCGGGTGCAGGCAAAGGCACTCAAAGTGAAAAGCTTATAGAGAAATACGGACTTACTCACTTATCAACAGGCGATCTTTTCAGAAAGCATCTTGGTGAAGGAACCGAACTTGGTCAACTTGCAAAGAAGTACATGAACGAGGGAAGATTAGTGCCAGATGAAGTCGTAATAGGAATGGTTGAAGATAAAATTAACGAGACCCCGGATGCCCGAGGGTTTATTTTTGATGGTTTCCCTCGTACTACTGCTCAGGCAGAGGCCTTGGATGAAATGCTTTCAAAGCATGATCTTGAAATCAATGGTATGATTGCACTTGATGTTCCAGAAGAAGTATTAAGGATCAGAATCAAAGAGCGCGGTAAGACTTCAAATCGTGTAGATGATCAGGATGATGAGAAAATCAATACTCGCATTAAAGTTTATCTTGACGAGACTCTTCCAGTGGCAGATTATTACAATTCACAAGAGAAACTTCAGAAAATCAATGGCGTAGGTGAGATCGATCAGATCTTCTCAGACATCACTTCAGTGATTGATAGCTACTGATTGCCTTTATTTTCTTAATTTTGCAATTCATATTTGGCTAAGCTTGTAGGCTTAGCCTTTTTCTTTATCTAAAAATGGCTGATTCAAATTTCATAGACTACGTTAAGTTCTGTTCCCGATCAGGGGCGGGCGGACCAGGATCGACACATTTTCGAAGAGAAAAGCATGTCCCAAAGGGAGGTCCCGATGGTGGAGACGGAGGTAGAGGTGGGCACATTATTGTAAGAGGGACTACCCAAGTATGGACTTTACTTCATTTGAAATATAAAAAGCATGTAATCGCCGAGGCTGGTAAAGGTGGAGAAGGTGGTCGTAGAACTGGTGCCGATGGCAAGGATATAATCTTGGAAGTACCTCTTGGGACCATAGCAAAAGATGCAGAGACAGGAGAAAAACGTTTTGAAATCACTGAGGATGGACAGGAAATAATTCTTACCAAAGGTGGAAGAGGAGGATTGGGCAACGACCATTTCAAAACTTCAACTAACCAAGCACCTCATTATTCGCAACCCGGAGAAGAAGGAATCGAAGAATGGATTATTTTAGAGCTCAAGCTTCTGGCGGATGTTGGTCTTGTGGGCTTTCCCAATGCTGGTAAATCCACTTTACTCTCTTCCATATCTGCGGCTAGACCCGAAATTGGGGATTATCCATTTACCACACTTGTTCCAAATCTTGGAGTAGTTGCATACCGGGGAGATCAATCTTTTGTAATGGCAGATATCCCTGGGATTATCGAGGGAGCTGCAGAAGGGAAAGGATTAGGAATACGCTTCCTTCGACACATAGAGCGAAATTCCATATTACTTTTTATGGTCCCTGCAGATGCAGCGGACATCGGTGAACAATACCGGATTTTGCTTGGTGAGCTGGAAAAGTATAATCCAGAATTATTAGACAAAAGAAGGTTACTTGCTATATCCAAAGCTGATATGCTGGATGACGAACTTGTCAAAGAAATGGCAAATGAAGTTCCAGAAGGAATTCCCCATGTATTTATCTCATCTGTCTCACAATACAATCTTGACAGGCTAAAAGATCTAATCTGGCAGGCTATTCATGAGGGATAAGGTGTCAGTTTGTCAGAGAAAATGCAATGGCAACAATATTGTTGAAGCCTGAGCGCCAATTATTGTCTATTTCAATTATGAATAATAAAGAACAAGTGGATCAAGAAATGAATCTCAAAGACGAGAATATCAATGAGGAAACAGTAGAAAACACTTCATCAGAAGTGAATTTTGAAGGTGAAGAGCCTAAAACTGACTCAGAGGAAAATAAATTGGAATACGAAATAGCAGATCTGAAGGATAAATACCTTCGACTGTATTCAGATTTTGAGAATTACAGAAAGAGAACTGCAAAAGAGCGGTTGGATCTTATTTCCACAGCTTCGGAGGAAGTGTTAAAAGATTTAATTCCTGTTGTTGATGATTTTGAGCGTGCTTTCAAAGCGAGCGAGAATGAGGTGGAAGGGTCAAAAGTGAGAGAGGGTAATCTTCTTATTTTTCAAAAATTAGTAAAAATTCTGGGTTCAAAAGGCTTGAAGCCAATGGATGATTTAGTTGGTAAGCCATTTGATCCGGAAACGCAGGAGGCGATCACACAGATACCGGCGCCAAATGAAGCACTAAAAGGTAAAGTGGTAGACGTAATCGAACAAGGTTATGTCTTAGGAGATAAAGTAGTACGCTACGCAAAAGTGGTGACAGGAGCATAATATTATGGCGAAAAGAGATTATTACGAAGTACTTGGAGTAACGAAGTCCGCATCTGCCGATGAAATAAAAAAGGCATATAGGAAACTAGCGATTCAATTTCACCCGGATAAAAATCCTGACAATCCAGAAGCTGAAGACAAATTCAAAGAAGCAGCTGAGGCTTATGAGGTGTTAAGTAACCCGGAGAAAAAGCAACGTTATGATCAATATGGTCATCAAGGTGTTGGCGGTGCCGGAGGTTTTGGTGGTGGCGGAATGAACATGGATGACATCTTTTCCCAGTTCGGCGATATATTCGGCGGCGGTGGCGGAGGGGGATTCGGTTCATTTTTCGGTGGCGGCGGCGGTGGCCGACGTACCAAGAAGGGAACAAACCTCCGAGTGAAGATGAAACTTACCCTTGCTGAGATCGCAAATGGAGTAGAGAAGAAAATTAAAGTGAAGCGTCATCTAATCGCTGATGGAGTTACTTTCAAACCATGCTCTACCTGCCAAGGATCTGGACAAGTGAAGAAAGTAGTCAATACGATGCTTGGTCAGATGGTTTCGGCTAGTACTTGCGGTGTTTGCGGTGGCAGCGGCCAGATCGTTGACAAAAAACCTGCAGATGCTGATGCTAGAGGTCTGATCGTAAAAGAAGAAGTAATTTCTATTAATATCCCAGGTGGCGTGGCTGAAGGAATGCAACTTAGCATGTCTGGAAAAGGAAACGAAATACCTGGAGGTGTTGCAGGAGATTTACTAATAGTTATAGAGGAAATAGAAGATAAAGTACTTCAGCGCGATGGAAACAATGTGATCTTTGATCTATATGTTTCTTTCATAGACGCAGCACTTGGTGCTTCATTGGAAGTGCCTACTATAGACGGTAAAGTAAAGATCAAAATTGATCAGGGAACCCAGAGTGGTAAAATGCTTCGTCTAAAAGGAAAAGGAATTAAAGATATTAATGGTTACGCAAAAGGTGATCAGCTGATAATGGTAAATGTCTGGACGCCTACCCATTTATCCAGAGAGGAAAAAGAGGCACTAGAAGGACTGAGAGAATCTGAGAACTTCAAACCCGATCCTGGGAACAGCGAGAAATCCTTCTTCGATAAGATGAAAGAGTTCTTTTAATATAAAAAAAGCCAGAAGCAATTCTGGCTTTTTTTATATTTTTAAAAAACCTTTTTAAAGTCGCCTCGTAACCTTACCGTATGCTTAGAAAATTGTGTCTGCTTTTTCTGATGATGATTGGATGGGTGGCTGTAGGTAAGGCGCAACTCGTCAAAGAATTCAAAGCGACCGAAAGAGACGGGTTTGATATGGTTGCTCTTGAATTCACTTCATATAAGAGCTCTACTCAACTGAAGAGAACCAAATCCACAGACCCTGTCTATATTCATGGACATCTCAACCAAACTAATATCCTTCCTGTTTTTTCTCAGAAAGTATCAAATAATGTACTTCAAACTTCTCTGATACATAAGAATGTGGAGTCCGAAAATCTGGGGAAAAGCATCACATCAAAACTTTTTTCCGGTTCTTCCGACGATTTCGATCACAGCTGGAATGTAGGCTTAAGTACGAATTATCTGTATCATCTCGATTTTAATTTAGGTATGGGCAAATCAGACTTTGATCTTGCCAATCTAATCATTAGTCAACTGAAAGTGAAAAGTGCCAGTGCTGATGTTGAGATACGCTATGGTAGTAATTCTCCAAATCAAGTTCAGATGGATACGCTTTTGGTCACGTTGAATATGGGGACCGTTGTCGTAAGTGATGCCAATTTCACTAATGCCAAAAGAATGATACTTGAAGTCAACTATGGGAAAATTGATTTGAACTTTTCGGATGGTATGCATAATGCCAGCCATATAATTGCGGCAGTTGGTGCAGGTACACTTCACTTGAGATTGCCTTCAGACTCTTTTCCCATCAAAATAAAAACGAGAACAACGGCAATGTGTAAAACTACCTTGCCAAAATACTTAAAGACCTTGGAGAAAGGTACTTACATCACCAAAGGCTACAAAGCAGATGATCCAAGATTAATGGAATTGATCATTGATGTAGGAGTAGGTTCATTAACTGTAGAATAATTCCTATTTTTTGGAATATGCTGAAAATTAAAAAGCTTAATAAATCCTACGGTGTCAATAAAGCACTAACCGATTTGGATTTGAATGTATCGGAAGGAGTGGTCTTCGGTCTTCTCGGACCGAATGGAGCAGGTAAAACCACCCTGATCCGTATTATCAACCAGATCATTGATAGTGACAGTGGCGAAGTTTACATTGGAGGGGAACTGCTGGCACCAAAGCATATCGGATTGATTGGGTATTTGCCGGAAGAGCGTGGCCTGTACAAAAAGATGAAGGTTTGGGATCAGATGCTTTATTTCGCCAGACTCAAGGGACTAACCCCACAGGAAGCAAAAATAAAGATAAAATATTGGTTGGAGAAGCTGGAAATGGAAACTTGGCGAGAAAAGAAAATTGAGGATCTTTCTAAAGGTATGGCTCAGAAAGTCCAATTCATCTCCACTATAATTCATAATCCCCCACTTCTAATTCTTGACGAGCCATTTTCTGGTTTTGATCCAGTAAATGCCGAAATCATCAAAAATGAGATTTTGGAACTTAAAGAAAGAGGCACAACAGTCATTCTCAGTACCCACAGAATGGAATCTGTCGAACTGCTTTGTGATCAGGTAGCCATGATCAATCGATCAAAGAAAATTCTTGATGGCACCATAAAACAAGTTAAATCGATCTATAGACCAGAAGTGTATTCTATTACACTTGATCATCTTAAAAAGGACTTACCTATTGAATGGATCGCTAAAGAGGACGAGGGTAGTTATAGTTTTACGTTGCCTCTTAGTGGTAAAACCTCAAACGAACTTTTAAATGAGTTAATGCAATACGGAGAAGTGAACCGATTTCAGGAAGTAATTCCAAGTATGGAAGAAATTTTTATTCACCAGGTAAAGTCAACAGAAAATGGATAAGATCTGGTTAGTAATCCAGCGGGAGTACGTTGCTCGTGTTAAAAAGAAATCGTTTTTGCTTGTTACCTTATTGACTCCATTGATTTTCCCTGCTATCATGGGGGTTTTCGTGTGGATCGCATTGGAAGAGGAGGACAATCAATCGTTAAGAATAATAGAAGTAGTCGACGATAATAAGTTGTTCTTCTTGGAGAGTTCGGAACAATATGCTTTTTCATTTTCGGATGCCAGCCCTGAGGAAGCTAAGAAATTGGTGCAAGATGGAGATCGCTATGGCTTCCTTCATATTCCTAAGTTTGATATTAAAGATCCGGAAGGGATTTCATTTTATGGTGAAGAAAATCCAAGTATGAGTCTGATCAGCTACTTGGAAAATAATCTGCGAAAGAAAATCGAAGAGCAACGTCTTTTTGAGAGTGGAATTGATCCCAAAATCATCAATGACGTACGCACGAAAGTGGCGATAAAATCCATCACTCTAGATGAAGAAGGTACAGAGACGGTAAGTGATGCCACAGTGAATTATGCGATTGGCTTTGTCGCTGGGATTTTAATTTACATGTTCATTTTCATCTATGGCAATCAGATCATGCAAGGTGTCATAGAGGAAAAATCCAGCCGAATCGTAGAGATATTGGTTTCTTCACTCAAGCCATTTCAGCTAATGCTTGGCAAAATCATTGGTATTGCTGGAGTAGGACTTACTCAGCTATTGATCTGGATTGTGTTGGTAGGTACACTCACCACTATTGTTACGGGTTTTCTAGGAATGCAAATGCCACAGCAGCAAGCCATGGAATTAGCAAATCCAGAATTGGCTGAAGGCTTAGCTCAAAATACTGAAATGGGCGAAATGCTTCAAGTGATCGCCGGGATAAACTATATTCAGATTGCCTTAAGTTTCGTATTTTATTTCTTAGGGGGATATTTATTATATGGAGCATTGTTTGCTGCAATTGGGTCTGCGGTAGATGCGCCTTCAGATGCACAACAGTTTATGTTGCCAGTGACTATCCCTTTGATCGTAGCCTATATGGGATTGTTTGTCTTTGTGCTGAATGACCCTAATAGTACGACCTCTTTTTGGCTTTCAATAGTTCCTCTCACTTCACCGATTGCCATGATGGGAAGGGTGAGCTATGGTGTGCCGTTCTGGGAATTAGCCATGTCTATGGGATTGTTAATTATAGGTTTCTTATTCACTACATGGGTGGCAGGGAAGATTTATAGAATCGGTATTCTTATGCATGGAACCAAGCCGAGCTACAAGACACTTTGGAAGTGGATCAAGACAAATAATTAGAGCTTGAAATACATTCCTTAATAAACAACAAACCGGACCTCAGATCCGGTTTTGTTGTTTAATAGCAAATATTCATCAGGTACTAATTTGTTTTCACTCCAGTGAAAAGAGGATTTTGCAAATTCTATCTTGTATGATTTACAATCTTTTGTCAATCATTTCTATTTTCGGGGGGTAAATTTTCCCTACTTGAATTAAAGTATAAATTTGCTCGATAGGTCTGTTTCTTCCCAACTGATAAAATCTATCTTCAAGTCATACTATCTAAGCGATTGGGAAGTTAGTAACGGTAGTAATTCAAGTTTGATTAATGAAAAAAACATTTCAAGACCTTACCTCTTTAGATTTTTATACTAATAAGAAGCAAGTCAAATGGATTGTGGTTGCCGCATCTTTGATCATAGGTGCAGGATCGATTTGGTATACGAATAGTCTCGTGGAGGAATTGCGTGAGCGGGAGAGGAGACAGATTGAACTGCTTTCCAGTGCGCTGGAATATGCAGCTACTACGATGGAGAATCTCACGTTTATTAATCAGGAGATTATTCAGCAGAATTACTCTATCCCGATCATCATGGTTGATGATTCATCAAATCCCATTGAGTTCAGGAATATCCCTTTCAAAAATAATTCTAGCTCGGCAGATTCTGTGGAAACGCTGAAAAAGGAACTGGCAGAAATGCGGGCAGAATACGAGCCTATTTTGCTCCCTGAAGCTGATATTCAGGTGTTTTATAGAAACTCCGAATTACTTATCAATTTAAAGTACTACCCTTATGTGCAGCTGGGGATCATTATGATTTTTGGGGTACTGGCTTATGCACTTTTTAATCAAAGCAAAATCGCAGAGCAAAACCGTGTATGGGCTGGCCTGACAAAAGAAACTGCCCATCAACTAGGAACACCAATTGCCTCTTTGATGGCTTGGATAGACTATTTGCGGAATTCCCCTGTATGGGACGAAAACAAGGAAATCATCACAGAGATGGATAAGGACGTGGTCAAACTACGAATGGTAACAGAGAGATTTAGTAGTATAGGATCTAAGCCTGTCATTCAATCTGGCAACGTCTACGAGTCAATTGAAGATACGATCAATTACCTTCGTCCTCGGATTTCTACCAAAGTTGACTTGAATATTCATGCGGATTCCAAGGATTTGGATGCCATGATGAACAAACCACTTTTTGAATGGGTGATTGAAAATATATGTAAAAATGCGGTGGACGCTATGCGCGGTAAAGGTCAGATTGATATTGAGATATTGCAGGATAGCGACAAGTATGTCATCATAGACATAACTGATACAGGGAAAGGAATGGAGAAACGAATGTACAGACGTGTGTTCAATCCTGGTTTTTCTACAAGGCAAAGAGGTTGGGGATTGGGATTGACCTTGGCAAAGCGGATTGTCGAAGGATATCACGGTGGTAAAATTTTCGTAAAGCATTCTGAAGTAGGGAAGGGGACCACATTCCGAATTTTACTTCATGGAAGCCACGAAGGAGCATCTCAGTTTATTACAGAAGGGATTCTTGAATATTGATTTCGGAAATTCGATTTGGGGATTTAGAAGTCAATCGAGATTTGGGACATTAAGGATAAAGGCTGACTTATGAATGAGGAATGAAGTACAAGCAGGCAAAGTATGTCTGATATAAGGCTGAATTTTTTTTTCTATAGTATATCCGCTTTCTGCCAGTAAAGAGCAAAAGCTCGGTTATTCCCCTTCAGATCAGATAAACAATCTAAGGCTATTGACATCATTGCGGATTACCATAATGTTTTATTTCATCTTTTAATAAAGAAGTTTTCGAGAATGTCTCCTACATAATATGCGACAATCGCTGCTAATAAGCCAAGTGCTACCGTTTCAGCAATACTCTTAATTGGGGAAGTTTGATTTACAAGTGATTTTAAGGCTCCAACTACTACGAATGCCAGTCCGGTAAGGACACTTGTCCAAAAGAATATGTTGATGTCTGAAGGGTAGAAAAAAGTCCAGAGGTAAACCAAAAGTGGAATAAAGCCGACAATTAGAAATGATGCAAATGTCGCTGCTCCAATTTTAACAGGGCTTTTTGTTTCCTCAATTAAGTTAAGTTCATCCTTCATCATTTCCGCAACCCAGAGATCTTTATTGGAAGTGATTTGATCCACTACCTTTTCCAATAATTCTCCTTCAAAGCCTTTGGCTCTATAAATATCAACAATTTCTTTACGCTCCGTTTCTGGAAGATTTTCTATTTCCCAATACTCGATAGATTCATGCTTTTTGTAATTTTCCTTGTTGCTCTTGGCTGATAAATAGGCTCCTACAGACATGGAAAACCCATCGGCAAACAAATTTGCGAAGCCAAGAATAATTATAACACCAGCATCCAAGTCTGCTCCAAACCCGCCAGCAACTACTGCAAATGTAGTAACCGCTCCGTCTATCCCACCATAAACAAACTCACTTAGATATTCCTGGAGTTTTTGGAAATATTTACTCTCTTGATGAATATGTTTTTCATTCATTAGTTAAGATTTTTAAGCATAAAGTTTTTAATGTTCTCGCCCATCACAGCTTTAATCTCATTTTCATTAAAACCCGCAGCCATCATCCCTTCCACGAGTAGTGGAAAGCCAGTGATATCAAATGGAACAGTCACAGCCCCGTCGTAATCAGAACCGAGTGCAACATATTCTATCCCGACTAAGTCACGCACATGCTTAATTGAAGCAATGATATTTGGCAATTCAGGCACTCCAACAGCCTCATCAAAAAATGCAATTCCAATAATTCCTCCATTTTCAGCAATTTTCTGAATTTGTGAATCGCTGAGATTTCTTTGGGAATCCAATACAGCACGAACACCGGTGTGGGAAACCATTACAGGCCTAGAAGTCATGTTTAAAACGTCATCCACTATAGCAGGCGAGCAATGAGCCAGATCAACAAAAATTCCTAGTTCATTCATTTTTCTAACCACTTCCTTACCAAAATTTGTTAATCCCGCCTGACTCTCTCCATGTGCTGATCCGCCAAGTTCGTTGTCGAAAAAATGAGTAAGTCCAATCATCCTTACTCCCGCGTCATAAACTCTGTCAAGATTTTCTATTTCTCCTTCTAAGGAATGTGCTCCTTCTACTCCTAACATTGCGCCTATGATCGATTTATCATTTTTTCTAGCCTCAATAAGCTTAGTTAGATCTCCTTTGCTTTTGATGAAAATCGCCTTTCCATTCTCCTTATCTATAAAATCTTTTAGATCTTCTGATTGAGAAAGCGTACGGTTGATCAGGCTAAACCAATTGGCAGGTGATTCTCCCTTGACTATGGTGAGAGGAGTAATATTGTCAAAAGCATCTGCTGTGTTACTTTTCATATTTTGGCCGGCAGGTGATTTTGAAACGATAGTAAACATTTCAAGGCCTACGTTAGCCTCTCTCATTCTTGGAAAGTCCACTTGCCCTTGGCTTCCTTTTTTGGTGAGGTCTCTCCCCCAAAGTAATGCGTCACAATGGAGTTCAGCAATAAAATCCAGTCGATCATAGATCACCTTTGCTTCACTAGATACGGTATACGGTGGAGGAGACTTAACGGGATTTCTTTGGGATTCAATAATTGAAGGGACAGTCAGTGTGGCGGTAAAGTAAAGTAGCCCGACTGCTCCCAAAACAAGGATTAATTTCTTCATAGTAAGTGCTTACACTTTTGAAGATAATGAAAAATATAACGGAATTGGGAGGTAAACTTTGTGATTAGGCTTCAGCTAATTTTTCTTCTCCAGTCATGACTGGGCTAAGACTCTCAAGTTCCTCTGATGTGAATAATTTGGATCGAATCATAAAGCGAATGCCCATTGGGATTTCTATAGAAAAGCTGCTTCCTCTACCTGGTGTCACATCCAATGTTAATTGCGCATGCTTCCAATACTCAAATTGATCGGCACTCATGAAAAAATCACACCCATAGACTTCTCCTAGCCAAATATCCTGACTGCCGACCTTGAAGTCTCCTTTTTCAAAACACATAGGAGAAGAACCATCACAACATCCTCCGCTTTGATGAAACATCAGTTCAGACCCGAAACGCTTTCGGAGCGTGTCAATCACTTCTTTTGCCGCGTCGGTTATAAGTACTCTTTTGATCTTTTGCATGATATTTTGGGTTTGAATAAAAGTAAAGAAAGGCAGGAGATATTTCCCCTGCCTTTTCTGGTCTTAGAAATTGACAATTTAAAAGAAACCTAGTTTGTTCTTATCGTAAGAAATAAGCATGTTTTTGGTTTGGCGGTAGTGATCAAGCATCATCAAATGATTTTCTCTTCCAAATCCTGATTTTTTGTATCCACCAAATGGTGCATGTGCTGGGTAAGCGTGATAGCAATTCACCCATACTCTACCAGCTTGTATTGCTCTAGGTACTTGATAAAGCTCGTGTGCGTCCCTTGACCAGAGCCCTGCACCCAAACCATACATAGTGTCATTTGCAATAGCTATGGCCTCTTCAGTGGTCTTAAAAGTAGTCACACAAGTAACTGGGCCAAAGATCTCCTCTTGGAAGACACGCATTTTATTGTTGCCTTTGAAAATGGTAGGCTTGATGTAATATCCAGTTTCCAATCCGGAATTCAGACCAGCACTTTCGCCTCCGCAGAGAGCTACCGCACCTTCTTGCTTTCCGATATCCAAATAAGAGAGGATTTTCTCGTATTGGTCATTAGAAGCCTGAGCACCCATCATAGTGTCTTCAGCTAATGGGTGTCCCATTTTGATAGCTTTGGTCCTTTCTATAACACGCTCCATGAATACGTCATAGATATCTTCGTGCACCAAGATTCTCGATGGGCAGGTACAAACCTCGCCTTGATTTAATGCGAACATCACAGCTCCTTCAATAGCTTTGTCGAAAAATTCATCATCTGCGTCTGCCACAGATTTCATAAAAATATTAGGAGACTTTCCTCCCAATTCCATGGTAACAGGAATTAGGTTTTCCGAAGCATACTGCATAATTAAACGACCTGTAGTCGTCTCTCCTGTAAATGAGACTTTAGCCACTCGATTGGAAGAAGCCAGTGGTTTGCCTGCTTCTACTCCGAAACCTGTTACTACATTAAGAACTCCGGGAGGAACTACATCAGCAATTAGCTCCATTAATACCATGATGCTGGTTGGTGTTTGTTCAGCTGGCTTTACCACTGTACAGCATCCTGCAGCTAGCGCAGGGGCAATTTTCCAAGTCGCCATCAAAAGTGGGAAGTTCCAAGGGATGATTTGAGCAACTACTCCAAGTGGTTCGTGTAAAGCAATACTTACCGTGTGTTCATCGTGCTCAGAAATAGTGCTTTCGTCAGCTCTGATGACGCCAGCAAAATACCTGAAGTGATCTATGCAAAGCGGAAGATCTGCAGCCTTGGATTCTCTGAGGGCCTTACCATTGTCCAATGTTTCAAGTCGAGCCAGCATCTCAAGGTTTTCCTCCATGATATCTGCTATTTTATTAAGTACTCGACTTCTTTCGGCTGCTGATGTTTTGGACCAGGTTTTAAAGGCTTCGTGAGCAGCATCGATTGCTTTTTCTACATCCTCCTTATTTCCTCGAGCGGCCTTTGTAAAAGGCTTTCCATCAATAGGTGAAATGTTGTCAAAATATTCACCTGAGCTAGGGACTACCCATTTTCCACCAATGAAATGATCATATTTTGCCTTGACGGATGGGCGATCCACAGGCTTAGATTGAGATAATGTTAATGTTGTCATACTAGACGGTTATTTTGGTTGTCACCAAATCTCCAAACATTATATCTTAAAAAATTACACTGAAACAACATCCTATCCACCTCAGTTGATGAATGTAGATAGACGTTAATTTGAATTAAATGAAATTGGAAAAGACTTTCCAATTTCAGGAAGCGTTTAATTATTTGTAATTTGATAGCATGACCCAAAATAATTTTATTGCTGGTGTACCTTGGAGGAATACCAGAGATTTAAAAACCCTAGTGGAAAACCGTACCACTTACACCCTGGATAATTGTGAGTTGAATATTTTTGAAACTCATCAGCAAGCGGATGATGTCAATTTGATTTTTGGTGATTTGGTTTTAACAACCATGCTCAAGGGCAAAAAAGTTATGCATTTATTTGATCGTCCAGGGTTTGATTATTTGCCGGGTGAATCAGTGATTGTGCCTCCAAATGAACTGATGAAAATTGACTTTCCCGAAGCACAACTGGATAATCCAACTCAATGTATTGCACTTTCTATTTCGAAAGAAATGATAGAAGCTACTTTTAATCTATTGAACGAAAAATTCCCAGATAAGATGATTGAGAAAGATTGGGGGCTTGATCTCAGTCATTTTCATTTGATCAATACAAAGGATCTCTCCGAAATCATCAATCGTTTTATCAGGATTGGAGTAAAAGACGGTTCAAAGGAGAAAGACTTGATCGCATCTCTCGCCCTCAAGGAACTCCTGATTAGGTTGAGTCAAACTCAGGCTCGGGATATGATGGAGAAAACGTACAAGGAATTAGCCGCAGGCAATAGAATGGCTCATGTGGTAGAATATATCAAAAAGAATATCCGCGAGATAATTTCTCTGGAGGACTTGGCTTCCCAAGCTTGTATGAGTAAAGCTCACTTTATCCGAACCTTCAAACAAGATATGGGTCTAACTCCCATGGAATTTGTTCTTCAGGAACGATTGAAGTTGGCTAAACAATACTTGAACAGTGGAGGATTTCAAATTCAGGAAGTTTGTTATATGTCAGGGTTTAGAAATATCACCTACTTTATCAGGGCTTTTAAGCAGGAATTTGGCTTAACGCCTAAGGTTTTTCAAACCCAAAAAGCCTAATTTTTAATAATTATCAAAAAAAATAATTGTTTGTTTTTGGGTGCTTTAAAACATTTTTATTATGTTTAAAAAAATATAAAGATCAAAAAAGCAAATACACAGCAAGGATTACAAAAGTATATTTGGTTTTAGAAGATTTACAATAGACCCATACTCGGGGGCTTTTTCCAAAAAGCCCCCTTTTTTTATACCTGTATATATTTAAGATTTTGTTTATATATAAAAACCCGGTTTAAAAAATCTTTGATTTATATCAAAATTGTGTTGAAATTAAAAAAACTGGTTAAATAGAGTGAAAGAATTGAAGGAGATGGTGCTGAAAGGAAAATTTGGTGTAAATGAAAAAGTCCTTTCAAAAATTTCGAAAAGGCTTGTTTTGAGAATTAAAATACTGAACTCCTCTGATATGTAATTTTCCGAATTCTTCTCATTTATTTTTCACCATTATTTGGGATTACCTTCTTGTAGCGCTACAGAAATATAATAATACCTTATATAACTAATAGAAGCGTATACATTACTTCATGGTTTTCATTTTAGATTTTTGCAATCCATATAGAATTAAATGGCTTTGATAGGATGTTACTGAATACAAAGAATTCAATTCTGCCGAAGAATTTTTAATAGACTTTCTTTACGCTTGTTGAAATTGAAATTTTGGCGAATCTGCATCTCTGCCTCCTGCTGAAGTTTTGTTAAGTCCTGATTTTTCAATTTATGAATCAACTGAATTAGATTGTCGATATTTTTTTGCCGTAATACCAAATGTTCATTTTCGATAATTTCAGGAATAGCTCCTACCGCGGATCCAATTGGAATACAGCCGCATGCCATGGCTTCGCCAAGTGAATTTGGAAAGCCTTCTGAGGTGGAAAGTTGCAAGTAAAACTGATGTGAATTGTAAAGATCTAAGAGCTCCGTAGGAGTTTGTTTGCCTATTACGTTTACGTTGGGGTTTGCTGATCTATAGAAAGGATCGCCGACCAGAGTGAATTTAGATTCAGGATACTTGGCTGCCAGTTGTTCAATTAAATCATAACCCTTGACTTTGGCTCTGGAGGGATTTGATGTGCCAGTAGCAACAGAAATGAAAGTTTTGCTTTCTCTATCTTTACTATAATCTTTCCAGAAATCTATATCAAAACCATTCGGTATGACTTGAATGGGAGTTTTGAGATCAGAAATTAGATTTAAAAGACCTTGCTTAGGAGAAATCGTAGGGTCGTAGCTATAATCTTGCTTTACTAATGCGTGCGCTACGGGCAGTATCAAACTACAGTTTTTGAAAGAGTAAATAGTCGCTTTTCGGAGCCATTTCTTTCTGAAGTTCCCATAGCCGATTTCAGGCATATTGACACAGTCTGTACCGCCGGCTTGAATAACACATTTTTTTCCGAAAGCCTTCCCAAACCATGTCGGTAACACGGAATGATATCCGCCAAAAAAGCATAGGTATTGACTGGTATTTGGAAGGAACCACAGCAACTGAAAAAACTGTAAAATAAAGTAAAACGGGAGTGCAATTGGGCTTTGCGTAAACTCTAACGACTTTATTTCTAATTCAGGACTAATCATCTCCATATCTCGGTCGGTAAAGGCTGTACGTACGGGATAGGTGTAGATAATCATGTTTTGGATTTGAAAATCAAAATAGTCCTTAAAACAGGAAAGGAGCAAAGAAATCTTATTTTTCCTTGCTCCTTCCAGTAAATTATAGAATCCTTAAATAACTACGTTTACGATTTTACCAGGAACCACGATCATTTTCTTCGGCGCTTTTCCTTCCAGCCACTTTTGAACGGTCTCATCTGCCAAAGCAGCTTTTTCGATTTCTTCTTTGGTAAGTGAAAGATCCAAGTTGAGTTTTGCTCTCATCTTGCCATTGATCATTACAGGATATTCAAAGGCACTTTCTTTCAAGTAATTCTCGTCAAAGACAGGGAAAGTGGACTCAGTAAGCGAGCTTGAATGTCCTAAAAGACTCCAAAGTTCTTCCGCGATATGAGGTGCATAAGGAGAAACCAACAAAGCCATAGGTTCCAAAATCTTCCGCTTATTGCATTTCAAAGCAGTCAGTTCATTCACGCAGATCATGAAGCTAGAAACAGAAGTATTGAAGGAGAAGTTGGCCATATCTTCCTCCATTTTCTTCAATGCTTTATGAAGGGCTTTGTATTCTTCTTTGCTTGGCTCAGCATCCGAAACTTGGAATTCACCAGAATTGCTGTGATACAGATTCCAAAGCTTTTTCAAAAACTTGTATACTCCGTCGATTCCATTCGTATTCCAAGGTTTGAATTGCTCCAAAGGACCCAAGAACATCTCGTACAATCTCAAAGTGTCAGCTCCGTATCGTTCAATGATATCGTCAGGATTGACTACGTTGTATTTCGACTTGGACATTTTCTCCACTTCCAATCCGCAGATGTATTTGCCATCTTCTAAGATGAATTCTGCGTCCGCCAAATCGGGTCTCCAAGCTTTGAATTTTTCCAGATTCAGCTGGTCATTATAGACAATATTCACGTCTACGTGAATTGCAGAAGTTTCGTATTGGTCTTTCAATCCGTAACTAACAAACTGATTGCTGCCTTTGATTCTGTAAACAAAATTAGATCTTCCCTGGATCATGCCTTGGTTGATCATCTTCTGGAATGGTTCGTCAACGCTCACTACTCCAAGATCATACAGGAATTTGGTCCAAAATCTGGAATATAATAAGTGTCCAGTTGCATGTTCGGATCCTCCGATGTACAAGTCTACAGCACCCCAATAATCCGTTTTTGATTTTTCTGCAAATGAAGTTTCATTTTTCGGGTCGGTATATCGGAAGAAATACCAGCTAGATCCTGCCCAGCCCGGCATGGTGCTTCTTTCCAAAGGATATTCTCCATCAGGCGTTTTGTAATTCCAATCTTTTGCGCGGGCAAGTGGAGGCTCGCCGTCCTCAGTTGGTAAGTATTTATCTACCTCTGGCAAAACGAGAGGCAAGTCTTTTTCTTCTATTAAATAAGGCAAACCTTCTTTGAAATAAACGGGGAGTGGCTCGCCCCAATAGCGCTGGCGAGTGAAAATTGCGTCGCGCATTCGGTATTGGACTTTCCCTTTTCCTATACCTTTTTCTTCCAAAAACTCAATGGCTTTATTAATGGCATCTTTCATGTAAAGATTGGAAATAAAGCCTGAATTGATAATCAAGCCACCCTTTCCAGGGAACGAGCCTTCTTCCATGGATCCTTCGATCACTTGGCGGATTTCTAATCCAAAATGCTTGGCAAAGTTGTAGTCTCTTTCGTCATGGGCAGGCACAGCCATTACGGCTCCTGTGCCATAACCAGCCAATACATAATCAGCAACCCAAACCTGGATTTCTTCTCCGTTAAATGGATTAATTGCATAGGAACCTGTGAATGCTCCAGAGATGGTTTTGACATCACTCATACGCTCACGTTCCGAGCGGTTTTTCGCAACCTCTATGTAAGCTTCTGCTTTCTCCCGTTGGTCTTCTGTAATCAAGGCTGCTGCCAAGTCACTTTCTGGTGCCAAAGCCAAATAAGTCACACCGTATATTGTGTCCACACGAGTGGTAAAGACTTTAATTGTTTGTTCGGAATCTTTTACTTGGAAAACCACGTCAGCTCCAATGGATTTTCCTATCCAGTTCCGCTGCATTTCCTTGATTGGCTCAGACCAATCTACTTTTTCCAAGCCTTTCAATAAGCGGTCTGCATAGGCGGTGATTCTCATTGACCACTGCATCATTTTCTTGCGCTCTACAGGATGTCCGCCTCGCTCAGAAAAACCGTCTTTTACTTCGTCATTGGAAAGAACTGTCCCCAAAGCCGCACACCAGTTTACGGTAGTTTCTGCCAAAAATGTTAATCTGTATTTTAGAAGCATTTCCTGCTTCTCTTTTTCGGAGAAAGCGTTCCAATCTTCAGCTGTGAATTTTGGTGTTTCGTCATCTGAAACAGCCTTTACAGTTGAATTTCCTTCTTTTTCAAATCTGGAAATTAATGAGTCAATTGACAATGCTTTGTCAGTATCCTGATCATAGTAGCTGTTAAAAAGCTGCATAAAGATCCACTGGGTCCACTTGTAATAGTCTGGATTGGAAGTTCTCACTTCCTTGCTCCAGTCGAATGCAAAACCAATGTTCTTTAATTGCTCTGTATATCGGGTGATATTTTGCTCTGTAGTAATGGCTGGATGTTGCCCAGTTTGGATAGCGTATTGCTCTGCAGGAAGGCCAAAGCTATCGTATCCCATAGGGTGAAGAACGTTGAAACCCTTTAACTTTTTAAATCTGCTGACGATATCAGATGCAATATAACCTAGCGGGTGGCCTACGTGAAGGCCTGCTCCCGAAGGATAAGGGAACATGTCTAGAGAATAGAATTTAGGTTTATTAGGATTTACCTTGGCCAAGAAAGTCTCATTTTCTTCCCAGTAAGCCTGCCATTTTTTCTCGATTTCTCTGAAATTATACTCCGCCATAATTGAATTATTCGTTATTTTTTAGCTGAACGCCTGCAAAAATAGAAAAATTGATGGGCTTTCGGATGTGAATTCGTAATTCCTCCCAACATCCTATTTTTTCCTTTGATCATTTTTCTGCAGAAGCATGATTCATTTTTAGTATTTTCCATCTTAACCTAACCACCAATTTTATGAAATTAAATTTACTAAACAGGTCACTCTGTCTTCTGATTGCGTTTATGTGCCTATCACATTTTTCCCTGGCACAAAAGAAAATTTCTCAAAAACAAATCGATGCCTTGAAGCAAGAAGCGATGCAGTTGGTAGATGCGGATGCTAAAATGAGTCAGGTGATGGTTGATAAGGTTTTCAGCTTTGCGGAGCTCGGCTTTCAAGAGATCGAATCTTCGAAATATCTGACAGGAATTCTAGCTGATAATGGATTTGAGATTAAGATGGGAGCTTCGGGTATTCCTACTGCTTGGTTTGCTACCTGGAGCAATGGCGAAGGACCTGTGATTGCATTAGGTTCGGATGTGGATGACATTCCAAAAGCTTCTCAATATCCTGGAGTTGCCTATCACAAACCGATTGTAGAAGGTGCACCGGGGCATGGAGAAGGACATAATGCTGGAATTCCCTTGAACATCACGGCAGCTCTTGCAGTAAAGAAAATCATGGAAAGAGAGAATATTGGTGGAACGTTGATTCTTTGGCCTGGTATTGCGGAGGAGTTGGTCGCTTCAAAAGCTTGGTTCGTTCGCGACGGGCTTTTCGACGATATTGATATCTGTATTTTTACTCACGTGGGAAATAATCTTGGTGTTAGCTATGGAGCAGCTTCCGGTACTGGGTTGATTTCTGTTGAGTACACGTTCTCTGGCGAAGCGGCTCATGCCGCCGGCGCCCCGTGGAGAGGGAAAAGTGCGTTGGACGCTGCGGAATTAATGAATGTGGGCTGGAATTACAAACGTGAGCACTTGGATCCCTTGAAGCGTTCGCATTCTGTATTCACCGATGGTGGGGATCAGCCAAATGTGGTTCCGTCTAAGGCTTCGATTTGGTATTACTTCAGGGATGTAAAGTATGAAGGAATTATGGAGATGTATGAAGCGGCAAACAAAATCGCACAAGGTGCGGCGCTGATGACAGACACAGAGATGACCTCAAAAATTCTCGGAACGGCATGGCCAAGACATTTCAACAAAACTATTGCTGAGCAGATGTATGCGAATATTCTGAAGGTTGGCTTGCCAGACTGGAGCGAAGCTGATCAGGAATTGGCGAAAGCAGTCCAGACTGAACTGGGTGCCACTAAAATTGAGGGTTTGCCTACCAAATTGGATACACTTGATTTGCCTGCGAAAGAGCTCAGATCGGGTGGCTCAGATGATATTGGAGATGTGTCTTGGGTTCTGCCGACAGTTACACTTAGATTTCCTTCCAATATACCAGGACTTCCAGGTCACCATTGGGCAAATGCCATTGCTATGGCAACTCCCATAGCTCACAAAGGAGTAACCGCTGGAGCAAAAGCAGAAGCTATGACTATTCTCGATTTCTTATTGAAACCAGAATTGGTTGATGAAGCTTGGGATTATTTTAAAAATGTGCAGACGAAGGAAACTGAGTATAAGCCTATGATCTCTACTGATGATGAAGCTCCCGTTTATCTGAACAAAAGAATTATGGATCAATTCCGCCCGGAGCTTGAGAAGTTCTATTTCGATGAAACTAAGTATGATACTTATTTGGAGCAACTCGGAGTAAAGTATCCGACAGTCAAGAAATAAGTTATACAAACTAAAAGTTGTAAGGTTCTTAATCTAGAAGTAACCTTACAACTTTTACTTTCTAGCTAATGATACAGGAAAAACTAGGTGGATTAAATGTAAGAGAAGCTTCGCTTGAAGAGATCTTTCGAGTTCATCAGCTGATTCAGGATTTCCCCGAAAAGATAGGCTTGGACTTTTATGAAGCTAGACTGGCAAATGTGCTGTACTTGGCTTTGGTGGCGGAATCGGACGGAGAATTAGTTGGCTTTAAAGTCGGGTATCAAAGTGATAGAGCTGAAACTTTTTATTCTTGGATGGGGGGTGTGGTGACAGAATTCAGGAAATTTGGAGTTGCCACTGCCTTAGCTGATTTTCAGGAATCCTGGGCTATGGAAAAGGGATTCAAGGATATCTTTTTTAAAACGAGAAACCGTTTTCCTGCAATGATCAGTTTTGGACTTAATCGGGGATTTAAAATTATGAAAGTTATTCCAAAAGGAGGAGTGGAAGATTATCGTATTGTGATGATGAAGAGCTTGTAAAGTTTTATTCAAAAAATGTAGAAAATGAATTCAGGCATTTCAACTTTTGGCCCATTTCTCTTTCCAAGATAAAAACCCTTATCTTTGCGGCATTATTCATCAGCGGTTCAATCGCCCGCTTTAACAAAAATTCATGAAGACAGAGCAAAAGGTCCCGGAAGGAACCATGCTTCCGTTAATGGAAGCGTTTTACACTATACAGGGAGAAGGAAGATTTACTGGACATCCCGCTTATTTTATCCGGCTAGGAGGCTGTGATGTGGGTTGTGTCTGGTGCGATGTCAAAGAATCTTGGGATTCAGGTAAATGGCCGATTCTATCCATAGAGAAGATTGTAGCCGGTGCGTTGGAATTTCCTGGTCGGTTAGTCGTAATCACTGGGGGAGAACCGTTAATGTATGATTTGGGACCACTAACCAAACTTTTAAGAGAAAACGGGTTTACAATTAATATTGAAACTTCTGGAGCTCATCCATTTTCAGGTGATTTTGACTGGGTTTGCTTTTCCCCAAAGAAGTTTAAGAAACCTCATGATTCTATATATAAGGTGGCAGATGAATTAAAAGTTGTAGTATTTCATCAAAGCGATTTTGAGTTCGCAAAAAAACATGCTGAGCTTGTGAATATTAACTGCGAATTACGCCTTCAGCCAGAGTGGAGTAAGGCTGAAAAATTCACTCCGATAATTATTGATTTTGCTAAAAATCATCCAAAATGGAAAATTTCGCTACAAACTCATAAATTTATGGACATTCCCTAAGTCCATGCGCCCTGTTTTAATTGGAATTCTTGTTTTTTTTACCATTTCTTTCGCGAATGCGCAAAGCTATTCCATCATTGATGGGAGGGCAATCAAATTTTACCAGGAGGGTGAGGAACTGACACTTTCCCGTCAGTACGATAAGGCCATCTCAAAGTATAAAGATGCAATTAACAGAGAGGCATCTTTTTTAGAAGCATATGTGAAATTGGTA
This sequence comes from uncultured Algoriphagus sp., assembly GCF_963974835.1. Taxonomy (GTDB): domain Bacteria; phylum Bacteroidota; class Bacteroidia; order Cytophagales; family Cyclobacteriaceae; genus Algoriphagus. Next base: position 1,359,898 of record NZ_CAXBET010000001.1, read on the forward strand.
AGGCTACAGATCACTCAAGGTAATCTGAATGAGGCAGAGAAAACGGCTCTAGCCGGAAGATCTAAACTTAATAACCCGAAAGCAACAAATAAGCATAGAGCTGAGATAGGTTGGGTCTTTACCAGTCTTTATTTGGAGCAAGGGGAATTCCAGCTGGCATATGATGAATTTGTAAAGACTGAGCCACTTTTTGACGAGGAGTTTAGAAATACAATTTACTATCATGAAATGAAAGCCAAGATGGATTTTTTGGAAACCCAGCTTGATGATGTTAGGGTGATAAAAAAAGAAAAACTTGAAGCGCCTTTAAATGAATTTCAGCTGCAATATTTTCCTGTATTGACTGCCGATGGTGAGCAGATTCTATTCACCAAAAGGGATGGGACGGGTAATAATGATAAGGAGGATATTTTCATGGCTTTTGTGTCACCTGATGGCAATTGGTCTAAGCCCCAAAGCATCGCCCAAGCTATTAATTCTCCATATAATGAGGGAACATGTTCAGTCACTGCCGATGGAAATATTTTAATTTATACTTCATGCGATGCTCCTGATTCCGAGGGAAGCTGTGACTTATACATTGCATACAAAGTGAACGGAGTTTGGCAACGTCCCAAAAATATGGGGAAAAATGTTAATTCCAGATCATGGGATTCTCAGCCATCTCTATCTGCGGATGGCAGAATTTTATTTTTCTCCTCTAACAGGAAAGGCGGTTTTGGGGGGAACGACATTTGGTATAGTATTATGCAGGATGATGCCACTTGGTCAGAAGCTAAAAATCTGGGGAATGCTGTGAACACTTCGAAAGACGAAATATCTCCTTTTATGTTTTTTAATAATGAAATTCTTTTTTTCTCATCAAACGGACATCCTGGTTTTGGAGGAATGGATATTCAACTTTCAAAAGTAGTGGATGGAAAATTTACCCAGCCAGAAAATCTTGGGTTGCCAATTAATGATCAATTCGATCAAGTAGCATTATTTATAACGGCTCAAAAGGATTATGCATATTTCACAGAATTGACTACTGGGGAAGAGGATAATGATAGCTCCTTATTATATAGGTTTAAGTTCCCAGAGGAAATACCATTGGGGGAAAACCTTACTGTGACAGAGGGCAAAGTTTTTAATTCAAAAACAGGAGAACCAATAGATGCTACCTTATCTCTTGTGTCTTTGACAAATGACAGCACGCTGTATAAGTTTAAAGCTGATGGAAAAACGGGTGCATTTACTATGCTTTATCCAGATAAAGCTATCTCAGGATTGTACGTAGAGAAAAAGGGGTTTTTACCTAAAATTTACAATGTAGAGCGTGACAAAATTAATGATGTAAAAGATTTAAAAGTTGAATTAGTGCCAGTGGCTTCAGGGGAGGAGTTTGTGTTCGAAAATGTGTTCTTTGAGTTTGATGAATATAGCCTAAAGACTGAATCAATTTCATCATTGAAAAGACTTGTGAAGTTTTTAACAGAAAATCCGAATGTCAATATTTTAATTGTTGGGCACACAGATAACGTGGGTAGTGTAAATTATAATAACAATTTAAGTTTACAGCGTGCAAAAAGTGTCCAGGAATATCTGATTGATGAAGGATTTCACCAAGGAAGGGTGTTGGTAGAGGGGAAGGGTGACAGTGAGCCAATGGTGCCAAACACTAATCCTCAAAATCAAGCGTTGAATAGGAGGATAACCATTAAGATTTTATAAAATTCTTAGAAATATAAATTCTAGACAGAAATAAACTATCAAATTAATTATACTCCTTCTCACATAGTTTATTTTGGTTTTGTGTTTGGTCCTTTCAGATTTTTATATCTTATCTTTTCCTTTTTGTGAAGATATTTGAATTAAATTTCTTAAAAGAATTTATTTAATTCTGGGAAAATACCCTATTTTGAAATTAAAAACTTTTTAGCTGATGTAAGCTCATTCAAACTGAATTTTAAGTGGTTTTAATAAAAAATTAACTTTTGTTAACACTCGAATAACAAAATCTGTTTCCCTAAATAGGCGGGTTTTTTACAAATAAACCAATGATAATTTGGTATTTTACTTTAAGGGTGAATTTTACATCTGAAAAAACTAACTACTTATTTCAAATTTCTCCTTTCTTACTTTGTGATATTGTTTCATAAGAAATAACATTGGGTATAATATAAACCAAATCATATTTCTTATGAAGAAAATTTTACTCCTAGGGCTTTCGCTTTTCCTAGTAAGTGCTATGGCATTTGCACAGGGGCGTAAAGTATCCGGAATAGTAACTTCTGGCGAAGATGGGGAGCCAATTCCAGGCGTCACTGTACTCGTTAAGGGTACTAGCGTAGGTACTGCCACAGACATTGATGGTAAGTACTCATTAACAATTCCTGCTGATGGCAGCGTGTTGGTGTTTAGTTTCATCGGAACTACTACACAAGAGATTAACATTGGTCAGCAATCTACGATAGACGTGGTTTTGCAGCCGGATGTACAAAGCTTAAGTGAAGTCGTGATCACAGGTGCTGCTGGTGTAGAATCCAGAAGAGTAGAGATGGGATATAATGCGACAAGTATTGAGACCCGCGATGTAGCACAAGGTCGTGCTGCAAACGTAGCAGCTGGTCTTACTGGTAAAGTAGCAGGTATGCAGATCAATACGACTGGTTCGGGTGTAAATCCTAATGTGCGTGTTGTATTGAGAGGTTCACGATCTTTAACTGGTAATAACGAAGCTTTGATCGTCGTGGATAACGTGATTGTTCCAAATTCTATTTTGGGAAATATTAATCCTCAGGATGTTCAGGAGATGACTGTTTTGAATGGCGCTAACGCGGCCGCTCTGTATGGTTCTGCTGCTTCTAACGGTGCATTGATCATCGTTACTAAAAAAGGAAGATCTGGTGCTCCTAGAATAACCGTGGGTCATACTGTGAACCTTGAAAAAGTAAGCTTTTACCCTGAGATTCAGGATGAATTCGGGTCTGGCTACGCAGGGGGTTACCCCCAGCAATACGTGCCTTATGAGAACCAGCAATATGGTCCACGCTTTGATGGATCAATGGTGGAGATTGGTCGACCACTGGAAGATGGTTCTATCCAGACTGTGCCTTACTCTAATACAGGTGCTAAGAATGATTTCTGGGAGACAGGGGTGACTAACCAAACGGATGTTTCTATCTCTGGGGGTGATGAGAATTCAACAAACTTCTTCTCAGCTCAGTACTTGAACAACGATGGAACAACTCCAGGAGATAATTTCACTAGAGCATCCATGAGATTCAATAGTACAAAAAAATTCAATGATAAATTGTCCTTGAATTTTTCTACTAACTATGTACAGAACAGATACGATAGAACCACAGTAACTGCAGGCATGTTTGATAACATTCTACAGACGCCAGCGCACATTCCATTGACTAGCTATAAGGATTGGAGAAATAATCCATTTGCAAATCCAAATGGGTATTACAATGAGTATTACGACAATCCATACTTTGCTATGGATAATAACCGCCAAGATTCTGGTAACGATTATCTAGTAGGTAATGTAGAGTTGAAATATAAGCCAGTTCAGTGGTTAGACTTCACTTACAGAGTGGGTATTTCCAACAGAAGCTTCTATAATAAAAACACTACCGGTAAATTTACATTTTCGGATTATACCAAAGGAATTTCAGCTGCCAAAACTGATATAGCTGGCGGTGTTTCAGACGGATCAGGTTTCAACAATCAAATTATATCTGATTTCTTAGTTAATATAAAGAAAGCAGTTGGAGACGATTGGTTCTTCAACTTGTTGTTAGGCAACCAACTAAGACAAAATAGATATAAGAGTGTAGGAGTGGGTGCAAATGGTCTTGTTATACCTGATTTGTATAATGTTTCTAATAGAGTGGGAGAGGCAAATGCTTCTGAAGTAAATTATCAGGCAAGCCAAATTGGTGTATTTGCTCAATTTAAAACAGCTTATAAGGATTTCTTATTTATTGAATTGACTGGAAGAAATGACTGGGTTTCTACTCTTTCTAAAGATAACAGATCATTCTTCTACCCAGCTGCTAACGTTTCATTTGTGGCCACAGAAGCTATTCCTGCGCTACAAAACTCCACTTTCTTCTCTCAGTTGAAGCTAAGAGGTGGTGTGTCTCAAGTCGGCCAAGTTAACTTGGGTAATGATACTAACTTTGGCGCTTATCAATTGCAGCCTACTTTTAGCCCATCTTCGGGATTCCCCTATGGTAGTCTGTCAGGATATTCCTTAGATAATCGTCTAGTTGCCCCTGACCTAGAACCGGAAATTACTACTTCATACGAAGTTGGTACTGATTTTATCTTATTTGATGGTAAAGTAAATGGAGCCTTTACATTCTATAAATCAGAGACTGAAAACCAAACCATTCCTACTGGGGTTTCCACCTCCACAGGATTCTCTTCATACTTGCAGAATACAGGTATTGTATCGAATACAGGATATGAAACAATGTTAAATGTGACGGCATTCGCTAGAAATAACTTCCAAATCAATATAGGAGCTAATTATACTTTCAATGATAATAAAGTTGAAGAAATTTCAGATGACTTAGGCCGACTTCAGCTATCGACAGGAGGGAACGCCCAAGTTTATGCAGTTGAAGGAGAAGCTTTCCCTGTCTTGATTGGAACAGTTTACAACAGGGATGAAGAGGGAAGAATTATCGTAGATGCTATTACTGGGTACCCGAGTGCGGCTGAAGGCCAAGCAATACTTGGCAACACTACTCCAAAACATAGATTGGGAGTAAATGCTGAATTTATTTACAAAGGCTTTAGACTGTATGCTCTAGCTGAATACAGAGGTGGATATAACATACTTTACGATGGTGGTGGATCATTTGACTTCTCTGGGTCAGGTATCACTACTACTTATTTCAACAGAGAGCGTTTTGTAATTCCAAACTCTTCCTATGAAGATCCAGAGAATCCAGGTTCATATATTGAAAATACCAACATAACTGTAACAGATGGTGGTGCAGGTTTCTGGACAGATGGTTCTTTTAGAAGAAATATTGCTGAAAACTACCTTGTTTCAGGTGATTACTGGAAGTTGAGAGAAGTCGCTATTTCTTATGATTTCCCAGCTAGCCTGATGAGCAGAATTGGTTTTATCCAAGGTGCAACTATCACCGCTCAAGGAAGAAACCTGTTGATCTTCACACCGAAATCAAATATCTACACCGATCCTGACTACAATTTCTCTGATGGAAATGCGGTTGGTATTGTAACGCTGGCTGCAACTCCGCCTACCAGATTCTTCGGTGGTTCTATCACATTAACATTTTAATTAGATTGAAATGAAAAATATACTTAGATTATTTATTCTAGCTTCTTTTATCTCTTTGACTTCCTGTGAGTCATTTCTAGGGGATAATGAGAATCCGAACCAAGCTACCTCGGCGACACCACAGTTAGTTCTGCCTAACGCTCTAGCTAGTTCTGCAAATTTGCTTTTATCTTACAGTACCAGCGCTCAGTGGATTAATGGTTATACCGTGAATGCCGGAGGTTACGGCGGATGGGGCGCTACTGTGACATATAACTTTACCACTTCAAGCTACAATGGTTTATGGAGTGATACTTATGACGATTTGATTAACTATCAGTACATCGAAGATCAGTCGGCTGAGGATCCAGGGTTGGCGTACTACAATGGTATTGCTAAGACAATGAAAGCCTTTGATTACGCTATGCTGGTAGACGTATTTGGTGATGCTCCATACACTGAAGCACTCAAAGGTACTGATAATCTGACTCCTGTATATGATAGTCAAATATCTATATATCAGGATTTAGTAGCTCAATTGACTACAGCTATCGAAATCTTCACCACAGCTGAAAATGCAAATGCTGTCGGATCTTCCGATATTATGTTTGGAGGTGATATGAATGAGTGGGCAAAATTTGCCAATACATTAAAATTACGATTGCTTATCAAAATGTCCTCATCTTCTGAGACGAGCTCTTTTGCTACTAGTGAATTTGCTGCTATGAACAGTAGTATTGGATTTCTTACTGATGATGCACTACTTAACCCGGGATATATTGCTACTTCCGGTAAGCAGAACCCATTATGGGAAAGATATCATTCCAATGCTGCTGGATCATTATCTGGTTCTGGTAGATCTGCAATTCCCAGTGATTTTACCTACGCGTTTTATAATGGCACTAAACTAACTGATCAAGGAAGAGGTTATGCAACTTATCGTGGATATCCAACCGGAACTCCAAAAGGTCAACTAGGTAATTTAGTGGATAACCCTGCTGCTCTTGCTAGCCAGACTGCATGGTACGTAGGCTCCGGAACGGGTGCTGATGCCACAAATAGCATTGGCTTACTTAAAGGTAGAACAGCTGATTTTCCAATGATGCTTGCTGCAGAATCTTATTTACTTCAAGCTGAGGCCTACATGAAAGGTTACCTTGACGGTGACGATCAGGAAGCTTTTGATAACGGTGTAATTGCTTCTTACAGATATCTCTATGAAGATATTTCCGGTTCTACTTCAACTGATTGGGATCCGGAAACTGATTTTCAGTTATATCTAGATGATAATGAGGGGGAGTATTTAGTTCATTATGAGCTTGCTTCTTCTCCAGAGGAAAAATTGGAGGCAATCATTACTCAAAAATACATAGCATTCAACTTTATCAACGGACATGAAGCATGGGCAGATTTCAGAAGAACGGCATATCCTGCCATTGTAAACGGTTCTTCTAATCCAACCCTCACTTTTGCATCCATATTGTCTACTTCTACGAGAGCGGATGATCTTCCTGTAAGATACCTTTACGCTTCTACAGAATTCCAGCTAAACCCTCAAAATGTACCAGCTGATATTAATCAGTTCACAAGTACAGTATTCTGGCAAGAGGATTAATCTAATAAAAAGAAATAAATATGAAAAATATATTTAATAAACTAGGGGTATTTGCATTGGCAATACTAACCCTAACATCTTGTCTGGATGAGGATCCTATATTTGATCCTGATCAGGTAGAAAACGTGATTGAATTTTACGATATCGGATTAATTGCGTCAGCTAATAGCGTGTACCCACTATACGTAAATTCTTTTAAGGAAGCTGAATCTGTAGAATTTAAGATTATAGTTAGCTATTCAGGAGCTCACGAAAACAATCAGGATATTAACGTGAAGTTTAGCTTAGATCCTTCAGCATTGGAGGAATACAATGAGTCGGAAGACACTGACTATGTGGTGCTACCTGAAAATCTTTATTCTATTGATGCTATGGAAGTTACAATTCCTAAAGGCCAAAGACAGGTAGAGAAAACAATCACACTTTACACTTCCCAATTCGACTTTACAAAGAATTATGCACTCCCTTTTACAATTACTGAGTCTTCACATGGAATAATATCAGGTAACTTTGAAACAGCTATTTACGCTATTGGGGCTAAGAATAAGTATGATGGAATATATAGTGTTACAGGTGAATTTACAGATTTGACGAATGGTAACTTTACCGGATATTATCCATATGAAGTAGAGTTAAGAACTATCACTGGTAATAGTGTAGGAAGATGGGATAGAAACTTAGATGTTCAGGGATATAGATTCTTGAATAGTGGAAGTGGAACTTACTTTGGTAGTTTTGGTGCTAACTTTATTATGGACGATGAGGGAAATGTAACTTCAGTAGTAAATGCTTATGGGCAGCCTTCTTCAAATAACAGGTCAGCTCAAATAGATCCATCTGGTGTTAATACCTTTACTATTGTTTCAGAAACTGATAAAACACTTGAAGTAAGTTATTACTTGATTCAGCCTACAGGAAGTATCAGATGTACTTTTAAGGAAACATTTACTTTTCTTAGAGACAGAGAATAGTTAAATTAACTAGTCTTAAATAGAAGGTAAACATTTAAGGACTAATTTAGATAGCATCGGGTCTTAACTCGATGCTATTTTTCTTTATCTCGGGGAGCGATTAGGATAATTTTAACAGTGGGGATTTCAGCATAACATAATCTTATCTTCCAATCCTTAAGATTTTTTCTCCCAGTGTCAGGATTGATCGTAGTGGCATCTGAAATAGCGATATTGATTGATCTGAGATTGTAAGCTGCTTAATTAAGCTTATACCGGTTATTCAGTGACGGCAGTGATGGAAATCATTTCTCAACTCACCATAAATGACGATGCCTTTGAAAACCTGCCAAGGAAATAAAGTTTATCAGAATTCTATTTAACGGAAAAATATATTTCGTTGTGGTTTTATCATAAACTCAACAAAGTCTCCTATTCTGGAAAGGCTAATCTCGAATTCAGTAGATAAAAAACTCAAGCTCTTACTAAATTCCATATTCCACATCTTCTGGTTAACTTTGCGGCCTATTACAATTAGAGATGATTTACGTTTGTAGAAAAGAACACTTCAATGCAGCCCATAAACTTTGGAACCCGAAATGGTCGGATGAAAGGAATGTGGAAGTATTTGGTCCTTGCGCCAATGTTAATTGGCACGGGCACAATTTTGAATTGATTGTGATGGTGAAGGGCCTGCCAGATCCTGATACCGGTTTCGTGGTGGATCTAAAAAAATTAAGTACCATAATCAGGAATTTGGTGATTGATAAAGTTGATCACAAAAACCTAAATGTTGATGTGGATTTCATGGAGGGGAAATTAGCGAGCTGTGAAAATCTTATTATGGAGTTTTGGAAGATCCTTGAGCCAGCTGTGAATGAGATTACTCCCCATGGGGGACTGCATAAACTCACACTTTACGAGACTCCAAGAAATTTTGTGGAGTATTTCGGAGAGTAATTTTTTAATATGAAATCTAAATTTTGAAACCTTACAAACTCTACATCATCTCCGGCGAACGCTCAGGTGATCTCCATGCATCCAACTTGGTGAGGTCTTTAGTTCAGATAAATTCTGAATTGAAAATTCGGGGAATGGGAGGAAGCTACTCCAAGGAAGCAGGAGTAGAGCTAGCTGTAGATTATGCAGAAGTAGCTGTGATGGGATTTCTGGAAGTGGTTTTAGGATTTCGAAAAGTACTGAAATACCTCAAATTAGTCAAAAATGACATTTTGTCTTTTAGACCAGAGGCTATTGTCCTAGTAGATTACGGTGGATTCAATATGAAAATCGCTGCTTTTGCGAAGGAGAATAAAATACCAGTGCATTACTATATTCCCCCAAAAGTATGGGCATGGAATCAAAAAAGGGCATTAAAGCTGAAAGCTAATACACATTATATCTATTCGATCTTACCTTTTGAACCCGCATTTTTTGATAAGTATGACCTGAAGGTCAATTATGTTGGAAATCCACTCTTGGATGAAATATCCAAATTCCAACCTCATGAGTTTTTCTATCAGAAGAATGAGTTGAGTTATCAACCTATTATTGCATTGCTTCCTGGAAGTAGAAGGCAAGAGATCAACAACATGCTAGATAGGATGGTAGAATTGGTCAAGGAATTTCCAAATGCTCAGTTTGTCATCGCAGGGGTAAAAGATCTTGGAAGCGAAATTTATCAGCGAGGAGTTGACGGTGGGATAAGAGTGATATATGATCAGACCTATGATTTGCTTTCACATGCAATCGCCGCGGTGGTCACTTCTGGGACTGCTACCTTGGAAACAGCACTTTTCAGAGTGCCTCAAGTAGTAGTGTACCGTACCAGTTCTATTTCTTACGCTATTGCTAAAAATTTAATTCGAGTTCCTTTTATTTCTCTGGTCAACCTTATAGCCGATAAGGAAGTGGTAAAGGAGCTGATTCAAAATGATTTTTCTATTCTCAATTTAAAAACTGAGCTACAGCAAATTCTAGGCAATCAGATTTACAAAGGCTACATGCTTCAGGGCTACGACTTAATTAAGGAGCAACTAGGCGAGAAGAGCGCTTCTGATACTGCTGCTAAACTAATTCTGGGAAGTTTAAACAAAAAATAAACCCTGCTTCAATAAAGCAGGGTTTAGATATCAAGCCACCTGAAGCCTTTTAAACTTCGACTTATCAAATTTTTCATGTGCATATTTTGCATCGATGACCAATGCCTTGATGGAATCATCCGATGGAATGTCATACATAGCATCCGTAATAATTGCTTCGCAAATCGACCTTAATCCCCTTGCACCGAGGTTAAACTCTACAGCTTTTTCTACAATAAAATCAACGCCACTTTCCTCGAAAGTAACTTTCACTCCTTCATAGTTAAGCAGTTTTGCATATTGTTTTACCAATGCATTTTTCGGCTCAGTTAGAATTCTTTTTAAAGCATCTGCATGAAGAGGATCCAAATGAGTCAATACAGGAAGTCTTCCGATCAATTCTGGAATCAAGCCAAATGCTTTCAGGTCTTGGGCAGTAACGTATTGAAGTAGATTTTCACGATCCGCCATTGCGTCAGCTGCAGCTTTACTGAATCCCATCGGCTGCGTATTAAGTCGCTTACCAATATGTCTTGCAATTCCATCAAATGCTCCCCCACAGATAAATAAAATATTCTCCGTGTTCACAGCGATCATTTTTTGGTCTGGATGCTTACGTCCACCTTGAGGAGGTACATTCACCACAGTACCTTCCAATAGTTTTAGCATAGCTTGCTGGACACCTTCCCCACTAACATCTCTAGTGATGGAAGGATTGTCGGATTTTCTTGCGATTTTATCCAGCTCATCTATGTACACAATACCACGCTCTGCAGCTTCCACATTGTAATCTGCAGCTTGAAGTAATCGTGTCAAAATACTTTCCACGTCCTCACCTACGTAGCCAGCTTCGGTCAAGACCGTAGCATCAGCAATACAGAATGGGACTTCGAGAGTCTTTGCCAAAGTTTTGGCAAGGTAAGTTTTACCCGTTCCAGTATCACCTACCATGATGATGTTTGACTTTTCAATCTTTACCTCATCGTTTTCGTCCTTTTGGAAAAGACGTTTGTAATGATTGTAAACTGCCACCGTGAGTACTTTTTTTGCATCTTCCTGGCCAATTACATATTGATCGAGATATGCTGTAAGTTCCTTAGGCTTTTTTAGTTTAATTTTTGGTTTGGTGCTCCCAGGTTTCTTGGCTTTATCTTCTTCACCAAGAATCATGTGGGCTTGATCTATGCAGAAATTACAAATGTGCGCGGATATACCTGACACCATGAGATCCACATCTTTCTTGTTTCTACCACAAAAGGAGCAGGTAACTTGAGCCATTATTTTGGTTTTTTAACTAATACTTCATCGATTAGGCCGTAAGCTTTTGCTTCCTGAGCCTTAAGCCAATAATCTCTTTCCGAATCTCTCTCTATTTCTTCTGGTGTCTTGCCAGTGTGCTGCGCAAGAATATCATATAATTCTTCACGCATGGATAGTATGAGCTTTAAAGAAATCTCCATATCTGTGGATTTTCCTTGCATCCCGCCTGATGGCTGGTGAATCATTACTCTGGAATGTTTCAAAGCAGAACGCTTGCCAGCAGCTCCACCCGCTAATAATACAGCTCCCATAGAAGCGGCAATTCCAGTACAGATGGTAGCTACATCAGGATTGATGAACTGCATCGTGTCATAAATACCTAATCCGGCTGTAACTGATCCTCCCGGACTATTTACATAAAGTAAAACATCTTTTTTAGAATCCACTGATTCTAGAAAAAGTAATTGAGCCACAATGATGTTGGCGATGTGATCATCCACCCCTGTTCCAAGGAATATGATACGGTCCATGATCAATCTGGAGAATACGTCAATCTCTCTGAAATTCTGAGGTCGCTCTTCGATTACAGAGCGAGTCATGTTTTCAATTTGCTGCGTGTACTGGTCAAAAGCAGTACCGCTTACGCCTTGATTGTGAATAGCGTATTTACGGAATTCTTCTTTGTTAATCATCTTTCGAGTTTGTTGTATTAAGCAAAAATAAAAAAAGCCCTCTAATAAGGACTTTTTTATGATGATTTAAGCGAATTACTTATCTAAAAGTTCCTTGAATTCGTCAATAGTAATATCCTTTTCTTGTACGCTTATTTTGTCAAGCGCAAAAGCAAGTACTTTTTCATTCTGGATTGAAGTAAGCATATTCATATAGTTCTTACCCTCTTCACCTTTCAGATAGTTGTCTACAAACATATCCATGCTGTCTTCCATCTGTGCTCCAAGGCCTGAAGCTGCAAATTGTTCACGAACCATCTGCTTAGTTTTCTCGATCACTTCCTCATGCTCAGCTTTGATGTCGTTATTAGTAGCAATCTCATTTGAGATCAAAGACCAAGTCAATTGTCTTGCGTAGATAGGAAATTCCTTCTCAATATCTTCTGCGGTTACTTTGCCATCATTTGCGATCATAAGCCATTCTTTTAGGAATGTTTCAGGAAGATCTACTTTCGCCGCATCTGTCAATACTTTCTTCAATTCCTCCTCAGTAAATACCTTGGATTCTTTATCATAATTACTTTGAAGTGTCTCACGAACTTTAGTGACAAACTCTTCTTCAGATGAAACCTGATCCGGGCCGAAAATCTTATCAAAGAACTCCTGGTTCATTTCCGCAGCTTCAGTTCTATTTATGTTTTTCACGGTGAAAGTGAATGCTCCATCAAGATCAGCAGACTCTTCTTCGCTTAGTCCGAAAGCTTCTTCCCACTGACCTTTTTTCACGTCTTTTGCTTCAAATTCCACTACAGCTTCTTTGCTTAGGCCGATGAATTTTCCAGCAAGCTTCTTAGTGATTTTGGTCAAATCCAAAGAAACAGTTTTCTCAAATTCGCCTTCAGTAGCTTTCAAATCTCCGTAGATATGATCACCTTCTTCACTTACTTCTGGGTTGGTGCTGTTACCATACTGAGATTTAAGGTTATCAAGTGTTTCATTGATCAACTTATCATCTACCTTGATAGAGTATTTTGTGGCTTTGATTTTAGAGTCAAGCGTTAAGTCTACAGATTCAACGAAACCGATTTTATAATCAAATTCGAAATCCTTTTGTGTCTTCCAGTCGATCGCTGCATCTTGATTTTGAGGAAGGGGATCCCCCAAGATTTTGAATGTTTGCTCCTTCAAGTAAGTATTCAGAGACTCGCTCAGGATAGAGTTGATTTCCTCTACAAGCACCGAAGTACCATACATGCTCTTCACCATAGAAATAGGAGCCTTACCAGGTCTGAATCCTTTGATGTTAGATTTTTTAGCAAAGTCCTTAAGTTTTGCGTCAACCTTAGGTTGGTAATCTGCTTCGTTTAATTTAATTTTAATTGAAGCTTGATTTGCTGAATGCTTGTCTTGTGTGATTTCCAAAGCTCAAAATTTAATAATGAAGATTAACTAAAAACCCCCAATCCCTTTCCTGTGGTTGAAGACAGTTGAGTGATTGAGGGTTCGGTATTTAGTGCGGATAGAGGGACTCGAACCCCCATGCCTCGCGGCGCTAGATCCTAAGTCTAGTGCGTCTACCAATTTCGCCACATCCGCAATACGTACAATTAGGAGAGGAATAAGGATTCCAAATCCAATTGTGGATGCAAATGTAGGTACTAATAAATAAAATGCAATAGCATAAGAAAAAAAATAATTAACATTTGATGCAAGATGAGCTTAGACCACCATTTTTGTATTAAATTCCTCCAGTATGATTGAAGTGGACATAGAAGAAGAAAGAAAAGAAATACTCAAACGCTACCGAAGGCTGCTGAGACAGGCGAAACCTATACTTAAAGATGGTGACGCTAAATTGATTAAAAGAGCATTTAATGTGTCGCTAGATGCGCACAAAGACATGCGACGCAAATCGGGAGAACCTTATATCTATCATCCGCTTGAGGTTGCTTTGGTCTGTGTCGAAGAAATTGGCTTAGGGACTACTTCCATTGTTTCAGCGTTGCTTCATGATGTAGTGGAAGATACGGACTGGGAGCTGGAGGATATAGAGCGTGAGTTTGGCTATAAGGTCATGACCATTATAGATGGACTCACCAAAATCGCTGGCGTCTTCGAATATGGTAGCTCTCAGCAGGCGGAAAATTTCAGGAAAATGCTCCTGACGCTTTCCGATGATGTTAGAGTGATATTGATCAAACTTGCAGATAGACTCAATAATATGAGGACACTTGCAAGTATGCCTAGACATAAGCAATTAAAGATTGCTTCCGAGACGATGTACCTATACGCACCTTTGGCACATAGGCTCGGACTATATGCGATCAAATCTGAGCTGGAAGATCTTTATCTAAAATATACAGATACAGCCACCTATAAGGATATTGTTTATAAGATCAACGAATCAAAATCCTATAGAAATAAATTCATCAGAAGCTTTATTCTGCCAATCGAGGAGGAGCTTAAAAGAACAGGTTTGGACTTTACCATCAAAGGAAGACCAAAATCTGTATTCTCCATATATAATAAGATGAAAAAGCAGGGTATACCTTTCGAAGAGGTATATGACTTGTTTGCGATTCGGATTATTTTAGTAAGTGACTTGGATAGTGAGAAGGCAGATTGCTGGCAAGTATATTCCATTGTCACAGATTTTTATAGACCTAACCCGGATAGACTTCGGGACTGGATTAGTACACCGCGATCCAATGGCTATGAGTCATTGCACACCACAGTTATGAGTGGCACTGGGCAATGGGTGGAAGTTCAGATCCGTACAGAGCGGATGGATGAGATAGCGGAGCGTGGCTACGCTGCTCACTGGAAATATAAGGACAAGGAAAATTCAAAAGGGCCATCTGGTTTAGATGATTGGATTACTCAGGTAAGAGGTTTGCTGGAGTCCAATGACGGAAATGCGATTGAATTCATGGATGATTTCAGGGGAAATTTATTTCATGATGAAGTTTTTGTATTCACTCCAAAAGGGGACCTGAAGGTTTTACCATTTGGTTCCACTGCCCTGGATTTTGCTTTCGAGATCCATACTGAGGTCGGGGCGAAGTGCATTGGGGCAAAAGTCAATCAACGACTGGTTCCGATTTCCCACAAGCTTAAAAATGGCGATCAGGTAGAAATTCTGACTTCCAATAAGCAAAAGCCTACAGAAGACTGGTTAAACAACGTTGTCACATCAAGGGCAAAGGCGAAGATCAAGGATGCACTTCGAGAAGATAAAAAATCCGCAATTCTTGATGGGAAGGAGATCGTGCAGCGAAAAATGAAGCAGATGAAAATGGAGTTCAATTCTGAATCTGTGGAAAAGTTAAGAGCATTTTTTGAGCTTAAGACAGCAAATGAGTTTTACTTCCGTGTCGGCATTGGTGCGATCGATCCTACTTCGATTAAGTCATTCAAGGATTTCAAGGCAACCCAAAAACTCCAAAACAAAACAACTCAGGAGAAAGTAAGGGACGAGTCTTCGTTCACCAAAGAGATTAAAAGTCTCAAAGGTCCTGATCATGATCAGTTGCTGATCGGGGAGGATATGGATGTGGTAGATTATATTTTGGCCAAATGCTGTAATCCTATTCCCGGCGATGATGTATTCGGATTTGTGACAGTCAATGAAGGAATCAAAATTCACCGGACTTCCTGCCCAAATGCGTTGGAATTACTATCTAATCATGGCAACCGAGTAATCAAAGCAAGATGGACTAGTCAAAAGGAAATCGCATTCTTAGCTGGTCTTCGAATCTTGGGTACAGACCGCGTTGGCTTGATCAATGATGTAACCAAAGTTATTTCTAATGAACTAAAAGTGAACATGCGGTCTATTACCGTAGATTCGGATGCAGGAATTTTTGAAGGAACGATTAAGCTTTACGTGCATAGCACTGAGCACTTGGATAAATTGATCGAGAACCTAGTTGAAGTGGATGGAATCTTAAAGGTTTCAAGGTTTGATTGATCCAATGAATCTTTTCTTACTTACAAAAGTTATATTTGAAAAAATACCCAGCAAATGCCTTTGAATACAACTCATTTCGAAGAGGTAAAAAAGATATTTACAGCATATCTAGAAACAAAAAAGCTCCGAAAAACACCGGAACGCTATGCTATCCTTGAAGAAATCTATACCCGAACGGGACATTTTGATGTAGAATCCCTTTACATCAGCATGAAAAATAAAAATTACCGAGTAAGTCGCGCGACAGTTTATAATACACTAGATCTTTTGGTGGAATGCGATTTAGTCACTAAGCACCAATTTGGGAAAAACCTCGCACAATTTGAAAAATCATACGGGTACAAGCAACATGATCACTTGATCTGTACGGATTGTAATAAAGTGGTTGAATTTTGTGACCCTAGAATTCAGAATATTCAAAATACAGTTGGCGAAATTTTAAACTTTAAAGTGCTTCACCACTCCTTATTATTATATGGCAATTGTACTAAAACAAATTGCGACAATAGAAAAGAAGATATTTTATGAAATTGACTTATAACACAAGCAAAGATGAGCTTGCTCATTACCTTTTTATACAGGGTGATTTGATTGGAGATGAGGTTGGGCCTAAGCTGGTGGAAGTAGTTTCCGACGCTGTTGAAGAGGGAGTTAAAAAGTTCGTCGTAGATCTCAGCGAAGTACGGTATATCAGTTCAAGCGGAATTGGACTGTTAATCACTATGCTTACTAAGATGAGAAATAAAGATGGGGAAGTATACCTTACCGCGCCATCTGAGCATGTAAAGAAATTGCTTATAATCACAAAGCTGAATAATATTTTTACGGTTTATGATTCTATAGATGAATTTAAAAGGAAAATGTAGTCTCTTTTTCGTCGTTGTTGTTGGATTATTATCCTGTTCAGAGAAGGAAGAGAATGGAAAGGATATTTTTTTGAATATTTCAGAGCGTAAAAAATTTCATATTGGGGAAAGTGGAATAACAGCTGAACCCCAATTCTTTGTGTCATTGGATTCATCTCAGAGCAAAGGAGTTATTTATAATAAGTTCGCTCATTCACTTGATAGTATTTTTTTGTCACCTGATTCTGTATCTGTAAAAAAAGGGGACATCATGGAAAGGCAAGGTCCTTCTGGAGTTGGTTTTGTTATGTCGTTTTTTACAACTGATGATCATATAGTCTATATGAATCAACAGCAGTTTTACAATCAAAATAGAATGACTGGAGAAGTATCTATGAAATTTATGCATGAGTATGGGATATTTGGAGATACCGAATATTTAGGGGTTAGTGTTCCCACACCTTCATTTGCTAATGAACTCTACGGTGTGGATAAAGTCTCTGGCGTTGGGTATTTTATATTTGATGATGATAATCAAATTCGGGTCGCTGGATATAAACCCTCTTTGGACTCCATGTTCTTTCTACCCGTGGTTTTGGATTCAGAAAAATATTTTGATTTAAAATATCAAGTAAAAACCAAGAATGTAATTATGGGAGGTAATGATCAACCTCAGCTCAATGTAGTGGGGGATAAAATGGTGATCAGTTATCCTTCATTTAGTGGTTTTCTTGTCTATGACTTAAATTCTCAAGCCCAAAAGACCTTCACCGCAATTTCAAATTCATTTCCATCCCAAAGAGAGCTCCCGCAGAATTATTCTGAAGAGATAGTTTCAGGTGAGTTACAATGGGAACTAGGCAAGATATGGGGGGAAGGTGTTCGATATGGTTATATTAATTATTTGAAAAGCGAGGATAAGTATCTCAGGCTAGTAAAGGGTGAGGGAGGCAGAGATGCTCCTTATTTCTTAGAAGTTTTTGACAACGATTTTCAGAAAATCAAGGAGTTTAACCTGACTGCGATAAATCCAGATCTATCGCCTAATTACTTGAATACCAAATATGGTTTGATGTTCCGAGCCAAAGACCAGCCTGATGAGGATGTCATGTATTATTACTATGTAAATCTGAGTGAGGAGAAATAATTAAGCTCTTTCCCTTGGTTTTCTATGGGCTTATCGCAAATTTCACGCTTCAAAAAGTCAAGTGTAACAGATAAGACCGCACATCAAATGAAGATGGATGTACTTCTAGGTCTCCAGTGGGGAGATGAAGGAAAAGGAAAAATAGTAGACGTATTAGCGCCTGAATATGAAATTGTAGCCCGTTTTCAAGGTGGTCCAAATGCTGGACATACGTTGGAGTTTGACGGAATTAAGCACGTTTTACATCAGATTCCATCTGGGATATTTCGCTCTCAAATACTTAATATAATAGGAAACGGGGTTGTGTTGGACCCAATCGTCCTTAAAAGAGAAATTGATGGATTAGGTAAATTCTCCATCGATTACATGAAAAATCTAGTGATCTCCAAGAAGGCCACGATCATCATCCCTACGCATAAATTGCTTGATGCAGCTTTGGAGCAGTCCAAAGGAGATAAGAAAATTGGTTCTACTCTTAAAGGCATCGGACCAACTTATCAGGATAAGATTGGACGAACCGCACTTCGTGTAGGAGATATTCTTAGTCCGGATTTCAAAGAGAAATACGAAGCTTTAGTAGCCAAGCACAGAACTACACTTTCATTCTACAGTCATCCATTGGATGAACTGTCAGGG
The DNA here is from genome assembly GCF_963974835.1 of uncultured Algoriphagus sp. Taxonomy (GTDB): domain Bacteria; phylum Bacteroidota; class Bacteroidia; order Cytophagales; family Cyclobacteriaceae; genus Algoriphagus. The sequence goes on from NZ_CAXBET010000001.1 coordinate 1,378,360, forward strand.
ATGGAAGAACAATTTTTTTCAGCGGTTGAGTTTTTCAAGACACTGAACCTTATTGACAGCGAGTATGTGGTCAATGAAGCATTAGATGCCAATAAAAGGATTCTTGCTGAAGGAGCACAAGGTTCTTTGCTAGATGTAGATTTCGGAAGTTATCCATTCGTGACAAGTAGTAGTACAATGGCGGCGGGTGCTTGCACAGGATTGGGAGTTGCTCCTTCTAAAATCGGTGAGGTATTTGGAATCTTTAAAGCATATTGTACCAGAGTGGGTAGTGGCCCTTTCCCTACTGAGCTATTCGACCAGGCCGGAGAGGACATGAGAAAAGAAGGCAATGAATTCGGTAGTACTACTGGTCGCCCAAGAAGATGTGGTTGGCTGGATTTACCGGCACTTCGTTATTCTATTATGATTAATGGAGTCACTCAGCTATTCATGATGAAGGGAGATGTCCTGAATATCTTTGAAGAGATAAAAGTCTGTACTCATTACGAATTGCCAAGTGGAGAGAGGATCGATAAATTGAGTTTTGAGATCACTGAGCAAGAAGTTTCTCCAGTATACAAAGTAATGAAGGGATGGAATTGTTCTTTAGAGAACGTTCATTCTTATGAGGAGTTTCCTTCAGAACTGAAAGAGTATGTGGAATATCTGGAAAGTGAATTACATGTTCCAATTAAATTAGTATCTGTTGGACCTGATCGGATCCAGACTATTTTGCGTTAATTTAATTGTAAAATATTTGAAGCCCTTGGTTTTAAATCAAGGGCTTTTTTGTTTCGTAACTATAAAGTGTAATTTGACGTTCCCCAAATAAACATAGTTAAGATTTGAGATTTTTACTTATTGCTTCTGTTCTGTTTTTTGTCTTTAAAAGCACATATTCACAGGTTGGGTTCCCTTACTGTGAATCTTTTACAGATCAAGAATCCATCGGTTCTGAAACTGTTTTTGGAGGTAGCGCCAAATTGGTAGACGGAGTAATGCGCCTCACGGATGCGCAAATGGAGCAAAACGGATACGTTTATATAGACATCCCATTTTCTCCGGCTTATGGAATAAAAGCATCTTTCGAATACTTTATGTATGGTGGAAGTGGGGCAGATGGTCTCACCGTTTTTATGTTTGATGCAAATGTTCAAAACTTTCAAACCGGTGGATTTGGGGGATCATTCGGGTACGCTCAACGAGAGTCTAAATCCGGTATGACAGGAGCATATTTGGGTGTCGCATTTGATAGTTTTGGAAACTTTAGTAATTCAAGCGAAGGAAAAGTTGGAGGTTTTTCAGGATCGGCCAACGAATTATACCCAAATAGTATATCCATTAGAAAGGGAGGGGCAGGTCTTAGTGGTTATGATTTCGTGGCAGGTAAAATAACTCAAGATTTAGGAGGTCATAGTAATTTGGCTCTGGATGTGCAATATCAATTTCCGCTAAGTTCTGGAGGACAAGGTACTAATAGAGTTGAAGATCCTGCGCTTCCGGGTTATCGTAAAGTCTTTTTGGAATTAGAACCAAACCCCTCTGGCGCTGGCTATATTATTAAATTGGAAATGGTGGTAACCACAACTGCTAATGAACCAAGGACAATTACTGTTTTTCCCGGCATTCCTTTTCCATATGAGCCACCAAAAAACTTGAAAATCGGTTTTGCTGCTTCCACCGGAGGAGAAACAAATATTCATGAGATTAGAAATCTGATTGTAGAGGTATCCAATGATGAGGGATTGAAAAACCCTTCAGGAATTGATCTCTCTGATTTAGCATCGTGTGAGGGACAGGAAAACACCTATTTTATTACAGATGAAGAGGTAACTCTTCCAAATGAAAATAGTGAAATCAGTTGTTTGCAATTTTACCAATCACTTGAAGAAATAGAGGGAGAAAGCGACGACATCTGTTCTCAAGGAAAATGTAGAGAAGAGAATAGAATATTAGAATTACCGGAAGGCACTTTTAAAGCTGGAACAAATGGAGGTGACTTTACCTTTTTACCAAATGAAGGCTTTACAGATCAAAGTGTTACTGTCTTTTATACCATAACCGATACTTATGGTAAAAGTTCTTCAGGTAACTCTATGACTTTGAAGATTCAGGAATCCCCTGAACCGATCAGTATTTTTGGAGATGGGGATCCTGACATGATAGAAGAAGTCAGATTGTGCGGAGGGGAATCGGTTACTTTTAACTCCAGCGGTAGAGAGCCGTATGAGCGTTACGAATGGTACAAGGATGATGTGCTTATAGAGGGCGCAGAAGCGGATAATTATGTGGCAAGTGCTACAGGTGAATATTTATTAAAGGCATATAACAGCATGAACTGCCCTGCTGTGTCCAATTCGATATTGGTTAGTTTTCCCGAATTTCCGGATTTTGAATTTACTTCGCCTGTCTTAGGATGTGCGCCGAATGAGCCTGTGGATGTGACTGCTAGCATTTTAAATTATGATCCCACAACGTATGATTATAAGTTAACTGGAAGTGGTCAAAGCTATTTGGATGATGAAATGAAAGAAGTTTCTATCTCGGGAGACTATGAACTTCAGATTAAATTTGCTGATCTGGATTGTTATTCATCCCCTGAGCCTATACAAGTAGTAATAGTCGAAGATGAGTTAATAGCTAATTTTTCATTTCAATCTGAGGGATCCGGAATTCGAGGAGAGTGGGAAGGAGGATTCTTCCCTGACGATGTGATTCTATTTAAGGATATGTCCTCAGAGGAAGCCCAAACTTGGAATTGGGATTTGGGAGATGGATCATTTTCTACGGAGAAGAATCCTGCCCATGGATATGGTAAGAAAGGAGAGTTCGTAGTGACCCTTACGGTTACCAATGAGTATGGCTGTGAAGCATCTGTTATCCAATATATTCAAATTTTGAGGAGCTACAGAGTTATGTTTCCGACAGCGTTTACTCCCTTAGATAGGTATAATCAAACTTTCCTACCAAAATTTAAGGAATTGGCATCTATGGAACTCTTGATATTTAACACTTGGGGCAATTTGATCTTTCAAACTGATGATCTGAACACAACAGGTTGGGATGGTACGCTGGACGGGAAGTTGTTGGATGCTGGATTTTATGTATACCGATTTAATGGTGTCGCCACAGATGGGGAAAAGGTTAGTGAAGCAGGTAAATTTAAATTAATCAGATAATGACAAAACTTTACCTGATGGCCGTTTTTTTATTAATCTCTTTGAGGGCTTTTTGTCAGGATGTACAGTATTCTCAATTTTATGCTAATCCATTGTATCTAAATCCTGCGTTTGCAGGAAGCACTGGGCTTTCAAGAGTTGGGGTCAATTTCCGTAATCAATGGCCAGCATTAGATCAAAGCTTCATTGCTTATACAGCATATGCAGATCATTTTTCTGAAAAATATAATTCTGGATTTGGAATAATTATCTCTGGAGCAAGAGAATCTTTTACTCAAAGCAATACGAATGAAATAGGACTTCTCTACAGCTATAGACTTCAATTAGGGGAAAAGAGGTTTCTGCATGCTGGAGCTCAGGGAAGTTTATTGTCAAGGGATGTTATGTTTGACGAGATTGTTTTAGGAACCCAGATAGATATAGATAGAGGAGTTGTTACTGGTCTGCCTGGAGAGGATTTTTTAGGGAATAGTAAATCAACTGTGGCCGATTTGAACCTTGGACTTCTGTATTATGAGGATATGTTTTGGTTTGGTGTTTCGGCCACTCATTTATTGAAGCCTCAGATTAGCTATCTAAGTATAGATTCAAATAGACTTGCAGTTAAATATTCATTGCATGGAGGAGTTAGGTTCAACCTTGCTCCGGGAAATATTAATGATTATTTCAATAATACAGACCAGGAGAGATCTCTTGCTCTTGCATTTAATTACAAAACGCAGGGTATTTATGACCAGCTAGACATTGGAGCGGAGTTTTACTTTGAGCCATTGGTACTAGGTTTTTGGTATAGAGGTCTTCCAACAAAGTATAATCTACCCAATAATGAATCTTTAATAAGTCTTCTAGGAATGGAACTAAGATCTGGTCTAGATTTAGGATATAGCTATGATTACTCTATTTCAAAACTTGGTCAGCGAGCCTCCGGTGGTGCACATGAAGTTTCTGTCAGGTATGTATTTTCATCAAAGGACCCGCGCAAGAAGTATTATCCAGAACTTCCTTCTTTCAGATATTAATTGAAATTCTCATCACTCAATAAATTCCTTTGTCAATTTTTATGATGTGATAATTGACCTTTTGGATCTTCTTATGTAGATTGATTGAAGCGTGCAATTGAAGATCTAAAATTTTTATCTTTTGTAATCAGTGAGTTAGCCCTTAAATCTCATTTATTTATAATTTAGCCTTGCCCATAAATAAAAAAGGGAGATATTTGCACTCCCAAACGACGCAGACGGTG
>NZ_CAXBET010000002.1:0-454202 GCF_963974835.1 uncultured Algoriphagus sp.
CCTCCCAAGGCTTGCTTTGGAAAAGGGACAGCCTGTCTGGAAGAAGGGGTGTATGAACTTGAGCCTATCCACTCCGAGGAGAAAGGCTGGGAGATAGGAATCGGGGAAAAGGGCAAAATCAGCAGTCTTTGGCACCGCCTAGGATCGTGTCTCCACGATCCGAAAGTTGGGATAAGAGAAGGAGAGCAAAAACTCGAGTCCTGTTCCATCTATCCAGTGACCAGCCATAGAGCTGATGGTACTCCGCTGTTTACCCGACTCGCTTTTCTCAAGTTGATGGAAAGGCTGGAGCGGGAATGGGAGCGTGGGGAAATCGTGGAGTTACAGATTGTATCTGATCAAGTTCCTTATGTATTGGAATCATGTCTGGAACGGAGCTACTGCTAAGTCTGGCGGGGGTGGTGACTATGATGTTACTTTCAATAATCGCTTACTTTCTCAGGTTGCTGATCGAGGATACCCGGCAGCTGAGGGATGAGTTGGCCAAGTTGAAAGAGCTGTTTTACCGCCTGGAGGCCGAACAGGCCTTGATAAAGTCAGTCATGAAGCCAGCCCGAAGCCCACCTGCTCATAAGAGAGCACGAAGGCTATGACCTCCCAAAAACAGAAATGAACACCGGACATCGGTCATCGAACAACCAACAACTAACAACTAAGAAGAATGAACCTACTAACAGAAGTAAAAAACCGGGCCACCGCCCCCACACCGCCCTTTTTCCAGATGGTGAAGAAGGCAGGATTGATCATCGCGGCTATAGGCACAGCTGTACTTACCGCACCTGGGAGTATTCCCGTTATGCTGCTGACCTATGCAGGATATGCAGTTACGGCAGGGACAGTACTGGTCACGATCTCTCAACTGACCGTCGATGACGGTGCGTTTGAGAAATTGTTGAAGAAATAGAAATGATCTGAATTTCGTATCAACCGGAGGGGATATTTCTCTCCGGTTTTTTTTGCCCCATAATCGGGTAGGGGCGAATCAACATTCGGCCATTTGGAAAAGATACCTTCGATAATCAAAAATATGTAACCCTCAAACTAACAGGATTATAATTCTACGGGCGCGTGGGGAGGCTGAAATAGCGGGCCAGGCGGCTGGCCTTGCGCGTAGAAGCATTATTTCAGCAAGACTTTTGGATACTTTTGGTCTCAAAAGTATCAGGGAAAATAATATTCACATTAGCTCTTCCAGTTAATAGAGAAATTGAAGATAGAATTTACAATAATGAAAATACTTTTATCCTTTCTCCGACATTCATGTTTCACGAAAGGCTGAAAAATAGAGATTACCACAGATAAAAACCAAATATTATCCGTTTCCATCTTGCTGGCAAAACGCCTTCTTTCCAAATGATGATTGTGGGCCAGCGCTGGTGAATGAATATAATCCTTTATCCCAGGGTTAAAACCCTGGGCTACCCACATTGCATACCTACGGCATGCTGTCTAAAAATAGGATTTCTATCCATTTTAAATTCTTAATTATCTCATTTAAAATTCCTTCTAAGACTTCGAGTCCTGACACACTGAGCGTAGTGGAAGTGTCAGCATGCTTCCTCGTTAATGGCCTAATGGCAGGAATTCATTCATCCCAAATAATAATTTGATAAGATTACAACCAATGCTAACTAAAAAACCCTATCCCTAAAAACTCATCCCTAAGGTATTTAAACCCTATAATCAATACCTTACACAAAAAATAACATAGCAAAATACAGTATCATGTATATGAAAAATTAGTTGAAAAATGAGTACAAAAACTACTCACTTTCTTATCTTTGCTGACGGTAATGCGTGTAAAAGTGAATAAAATTTGAAATTCGGCATTATTTGAGCCTTTTTGTTTGAAAATTTGCAATGAGGGCTTTGAATAGCCGATTCAAGAAAATACTGAGAAATTGTAATTCCTGTAGTCAGTTGGATGAAGTTTTATATCTTCAGACTTCTTTCGCAATGGGACTGAAAGGGCGAAGCTGTGGGGATTTTATCACGTATTGTATGAATTTTATTAGCTATCAACTCTATTAATACTTTAACCAATCTTTTATGAAAATTGCAGTTGTAGGTACCGGTTATGTTGGCTTGGTATCAGGGGCATGTTTTGCAGATGTAGGGATAGAAGTCACTTGCGTAGACATAGACCAGAAGAAAATAGACAACCTGAAGCAAGGCATCATGCCTATCTACGAACCAGGGTTGGAAGAAGTGGTAGTCCGCAATTATAAAAGTGGAAGACTTAAATTCAGCACGGATCTGGGGGAAGCTATACAGGGAGCTTCAGTGGCTTTTATAGCTGTAGGAACACCTCCTGGGGAGGATGGTTCGGCGGATCTTAAATATGTACTTGCGGTAGCCGATGAGATTGGTGCCAAAATGACTGATTACATAGTAGTGGCGACCAAGAGTACAGTACCTGTCACTACAGGGGAGAAAGTACGTGCCGCCATTAAAGGTGCCTTGGACAAAAGAGGGTCGGACTTACCTTTTGCAGTAGCCTCAAACCCTGAATTCCTGAAAGAAGGTGCTGCAGTGGATGACTTCCTGAAACCGGACAGAATTGTGATCGGGGTGGATGACACGCGTGCGGAAGAGATTATGAAGCGTCTTTACAAGCCATTCCAATTGAGCGGAGAGCGCATCATCTATATGGATATTCCCTCTGCTGAGATGACTAAATATGCTGCAAATGCGATGCTGGCTACCAAGATTTCATTTATGAATGATGTGGCTAACCTCTGCGAGCTGGTAGGTGCCGATGCCAATATGGTGCGGAAAGGCATAGGATCAGATCCTCGAATCGGGAATAAATTTATCTATCCTGGGGTAGGCTATGGTGGATCCTGCTTTCCTAAGGATGTAAAGGCCATTATCAAAACAGCCAAGCAGTATGGCTATGACCTACGGGTACTTCAGGCTGTGGAAGATGTAAATGATGATCAGAAGCATGTACTTGCCAATAAGGTGAAAGCCCATTTCGGTGAAGATCTCACTGGAATGACCTTTGCTATGTGGGGACTTAGCTTTAAGCCAAATACCGACGATATGCGCGAAGCTCCTGCTGCCGTGATCGTGGATGAACTTAGGGCTGCCGGTGCTACGGTCAAAGCTTACGACCCTATTGCTATGGAGGAAGCCAAAGCGCATTACCTGTTTGATAAAGTAACCTACTGCAAGGATGCTTATGATGCCTTAGTGGATTGTGATGCCCTACTGTTGGTCACCGAATGGTCCGAATTCAGGATTCCAAGCTGGGATGTAGTGGGTAAACTCCTGAAGAACAAGGTGGTGTTCGATGGCAGAAATATCTACGATAAAAAGTATTTGGCTACCTTGGGATTTGAAACCTATTCAATTGGGAGTAAATAATTAAGTTTGGAAGTTGGAGGTTGGGAAGTTAGAAGTCGGGAAGTTGGAAGTCGGGAAGTTGGAGGTTGGGAAGTTTGATGACTTATGCACTGCTTGTTCTATTTTCCACCCATTAACTTGTTTAACTATTAACATTTAACCATTACCCCTTTACCCTTTACAACTCTTATCTATGACCATTTTTAACGTAGTCCTTTCAGGTGGAGTAGGTTCCAGACTATGGCCTCTTTCCCGCAAAGCCCAACCCAAGCAGTATTTACCAATTTTCGCAGGAGAAACCTTGTTTCAGCATACCATAAGCAGAAATTCAGGTTCCTGTGATGAAGTAATGGTGGTGGGCAACTGCGATAATTACGAGCTTTCCAGAAAGGATCTGGGGTCTGCGGGCGTGGCTGATTATGTGGAAATAATCGAAGCCTGTCCCAGGAATACCGCCGCTGCCATTGCTTTTGCGGCATTCGCGGCCCAGCCGGAGGATATTCTTTTTGTAACTCCCTCTGATCACCTGATAGAGTCAGATGCTTCTTACCAGAAAGCGGTGGAAAGAGCTATCCAACTTGCGAAAGAAGGAAATATAGTGACCTTTGGATTGAAGCCTACCAGACCTGAAACAGGTTTTGGGTATATAGAGGCTGATGGTGAAGAAGTAAAGGGATTTCGTGAGAAGCCTAACCTGGAAACTGCCGAAGCATTCTTGAAAAGTGGTAATTTTTTCTGGAATTCAGGCATGTTCTGCTTTCAGGCAGGAGTTTATCTGGAGGAGCTGAAGGCATTTGAACCTGAACTTTATCAGGCTTCCAAAACGGCTTATGAAGCTGCGGAAGCTGGGAAACTGGATTTTGATCTATCCATGCAGATTCCTTCCATTTCTGTGGATTATGCGGTAATGGAAAAAACGAAAAAAATTAAGGTAGTTCCTTCTGAATTTGCCTGGTCTGATATGGGCTCCTTTGAATCCATCTACGATCATTTCAAGCAGCAGGGCCACCAAGTGGATGGGCATGGCAATATGGTAATAGGAACCAGTTTACATACCGAGTTTTTAGGAATGAAAAATACCCTTCTTATACATACCAATGATGCTATACTGGTTCTGAAAAAGGATAACGCGCAGGATGTGAAAAAGGTGTACGAGAGGCTGGAGAAAGAAAAACCGGAGTTGATCAATTGAGGGGTTAAGTGGTTAAAAATGTTAAATGTTAATCGTTAAAAGTTAAGGGTTAAATTGGCTGTTATCACATCTTTTGAAGATTTAGATAGTTGGAAATTGGCTCGAGAGCTTTGTTTAAAAGTTCGTTTTTTAACTAAGAAAGAATTATTTTCAAAAGATTTTAGATTTTGCGGACAAATTAATTCTGCTGCGGGATCTATTATGGATAATATAGCTGAAGGTTTTGAAAGAGATGGTAATAAGGAATTTATCAACTTTTTATATATCGCTAAAGGATCAAATGGAGAGGTTAGATCTCAATCCTATAGGGCTTATGATGCAAGCTTTATTGATGCCTCTGAGCATAATGATATTCTGAAAACAACGGAAATTATAAAGTATAAAATCCAAGGACTAATTCAGGTACTTAAAAACAGTGGAGGCAAAGGTTACAAGTAAAATTCGTTTCAAAGTATTAAGATTTAACACCTTAACATTTAACTTTTAACCCTTAACCTTTAACAACATAACTACAAACACTTAGCTATTAACGCAAATCATTATTTAGTCAAAGCAAATGGATAAATCGAGCAAAATATACATCGCTGGCCATCGTGGGATGGTAGGATCCGCTATCTGGAGAGCCCTGGAAGCAAAAGGATACAGCAACCTGATAGGCAAAACTTCGAAGGAACTGGATCTAAGAAACCAGACTGAAGTTGCCGATTTTTTCGCCACTGAAAAGCCTGAGGTGATAATTGATGCAGCTGCAAGGGTAGGAGGTATTTTAGCCAATAATAATTATCCCTATCAGTTTTTGATTGAAAATATGCAGATCCAGAATAACCTGATTGACTCTTCCCTGCAGGCCGACGTGGAGAAGTTTATATTCCTGGGTTCATCCTGCATCTATCCTAAACTGGCGCCTCAGCCACTAAAGGAAGATTACTTATTGACCGGTCCGTTGGAGCCTACCAATGAATGGTACGCCATAGCCAAGATCACAGGCGTAAAGGCATGTGAGGCAATAAGAAAGCAATTTGGGAAGGATTATATTTCCTTGATGCCTACTAACCTGTATGGTACCTACGATAATTTTGATCTGAACACCTCCCATGTACTTCCTGCCATGATCCGAAAATTTCATGAGGCTAAGGAAAACGGAAATACCCCGGTGGAACTTTGGGGATCCGGAACTCCAATGCGGGAGTTTCTTTTTGTGGAAGACCTGGCAGATGCAGTAGTATATGCATTGGAAAATAAGTTTCAGGATAACCTATATAATGTGGGAACAGGCACAGACCTAACCATAAAGGAATTGGCCGAAATCATCCAAAAAACTGTAGGGCATACCGGGGAAATCATTTGGGATGCCAGTAAGCCTGATGGAACACCAAGAAAATTGATGGATGTATCCAAGATGGAAAGCGCAGGCTGGAAGGCCACTGTAGGATTGGAAGAGGGGATTAAGAGAACGTATGAATGGTTTTTGGAAAATCAGGACACGTTCAAGCAAGTGAAAATCTAAAGGTTAAAAGTTAATATGTTAAATGTTAATTCCACGCATTTAACCCTGAACGTTTAACGTTTAACGTTTTAACCTTTAACGCTTAACGCTTAACGTCTTAACCTTTAACTTTTTAACCCATAAAATTTAATATCATCAACATAATTCTCAGTGATCTCTGTGGCTTCTCAGTGATCTCTGTGGTATAACAAAACAATAACATATGAAAACTGCATTAATCACTGGTGTCACTGGGCAGGATGGCTCGTACTTAGCGGAGCTTTTATTGGAACAAGGATATATGGTTCACGGGATCAAACGTAGAGCTTCTTCCTTTAACACCCAGCGTGTGGATCACCTGTATCAGGATCAACATGAGGGTTCTGTAAATTTCAAAATGCATTATGGTGACTTGACTGACTCCATGAATGTGATCCGTATCATTCAGGAAGTGCAGCCGGATGAGATTTACAATTTGGGAGCGATGAGCCATGTAAAAGTATCTTTTGATTCTCCTGAGTATGTGGCGAATGTGGATGGTATTGGTACGTTAAGAATACTGGAGGCAGTACGAATCCTTGGATTGGAGAAGAAGACCAGAATCTATCAAGCTTCTACTTCGGAGTTGTACGGTGGGATGCCTGAAAACAAGAATCCAGCTGGCTTCTACGATGAGAGTTCTCCATTCTATCCTAGATCACCTTATGGTGCAGCAAAGATTTACGGTTTCTGGATCACAAAAAATTACCGTGAAGCTTATAATATGTTTGCTTGTAACGGTATACTTTTCAACCACGAGTCTCCAAGAAGAGGGGAAACTTTCGTAACCCGTAAGATCACAATGGCTACCGCTGCCATTGCTATGGGTATGCAGGATTGTCTGTATTTGGGTAATCTGGAATCCTTGAGAGACTGGGGACATGCTAAGGACTATGTAAGAGCAATGTGGCTGATCTTGCAGCAGGAAAAGCCGGAGGATTATGTGATTGCTACGGGAGTTACTACCAAGGTGCGTGATTTTGTGCACATGGCATTTCAGCAAGTAGGCTTCACTATCCGTTGGGAAGGAGAGGGAGTAGACGAAGTGGGGATTTTGGATTCAGTGGATGCGGAAAAATACAAAACTTCAACTGGTGTCACCCTGAGCGAAGTCGAAGGGTCAAAAATTAACGTTGGAGACACTTTAATCAAAGTGGATCCTCAGTATTTCCGTCCTACAGAAGTGGATTTGCTGTTGGGAGATCCTACTAAATCCAAAACCAAACTAGGCTGGGAGCCTGAATATGACTTGGCTGGCTTGGTTGAAGATATGATGCGTTCCGATATCAAATTAATGCAGAAGGATATGCATTTGGTTAAAGGCGGTCATGAGGTTTATAGACAGGCGGAGTAGAAAAGATATTTTTTTGACACATATACCTCTTAATAAAGTCTATGAGAGGTATATGTGAATGATGTTTTATGAAGAAATTAATATCATAATGAATATAAATACTTATATAGGCAGCATTCATAAGTATTTTATGGATGAGTAAAAAAGTTAGTTTACTTCGTCTTTCAGGTGTCTACATGCTGGGAAATGTTGGATCAAAGATCCTTTCTTTTGTTCTAATATTTTTCATGACATATTTTTTGTCCAAGAGTGAAATTGGACAATATGATCTTATATTAACAACCATTTCATTGATAGTGCCTTGTGTTTCCATTTTAATTGATTCAGCTTTGTTACGTTGGTTATTAGATCCACAACAAGAAGGGCGTCACGAGATTATATTTCAAAACATTTATGGATTTCTTTTTCTAAATATATTTATTTATAGTTTAGGATATTGGGTTTTTGCATACTTTATAGAATTTGAATTAAGTTTTTGGATCTATTTTTATTCTGTTTTAATGATTATATATCCAACCATGCAACAAACCTCAAGAGGATTAGGTAAAAATAAACTATACGCAAGCACTAGCGTTATTTATTCTTTATTATATGTCTTTTTTACTTGTTCGATTTTATTTTTTTTTAATTTAGGAGTTAGAGGAGTATTAATGGCTAATATTGCTTCTCTCATAATAGTTATTAGTTGGTTATTTTTAGAGAATGGATTGTTAAAATATATAAAATCTATAAGATTAGATAAATTTATTATATTTGAGTTTCTAAAATATTCACTTCCCTTATTGCCAAATACTTTAAGTTGGTGGTTAATTGGTTCATCTACAAGATATGTTATACTTGCTTACTTAGGTAGTGATTATAATGGTCTCTTTGCTATTTCATTTAAGTATCCTACAATTTTACTTATTTTAGCTAATGTCTTTACGCTGGCTTGGCAAGAAAAAATAATTAGAACTATTGATAAAGTCGATGCTGAAATAGAATTCACAAAAGTATTAAATAATTACGTTAGTCTTTTAATGGGTTTAATTATAATATTGAGCTCAACGTCTAAAATAATTATTGGATTTATTGATGAGAGTTACTATGAAGCCTGGAAATATATCCCTATACTTTTATTGGCTGTATGTATTCAGGCTTTTTCATCATTCTACGGGGCTGCTTATCTTCGTGAGAAGAAAACAAAGGCAATATTTACATCTTCATTGGCTGGTGGCTTAGTTACAATTGGATCATCTTTTTATCTAGTTAAATTTGGGTTAAACGGCATTAGTCTGTCTATTTTGCTTGGTTACGTAATACTTTTGGCTTTTAGAGTTATACATTTAAAAGAATTTATGAATGTAAAATTCCCTATTTCAAAATTTATTCAATTATTAATATTTTTTATTATTATAACCGGTTCGCTGTATCTAGAACAATCTTGGACTTTAATGTATGGATTAATAATTGCATGTTTAATATTTGTATGTTATAACTATACTTTTATATTTGTTCCCTTAAAAAATAAATTATTAAAATTATGAAAGATGTAAAATATGCAGTTATGGGCTGCTCACGGGATATTACAAATGTTGGTGATTTTGTCCAGGCTATTGCCGGCAGACAATTTTTGCCTAAAGTTGATATGTATTTAGATCGGGATCTTGATTTAAAGAAATATGACGGAGATCCAGTTAAAATGATTATGAATGGCTGGTATATGCATAAACCTGAAAATTGGCCACCTGCTGATAATATTGATCCTTTACTCGTTTCTATGCATATTAATGCATCTGTTTATGATAAAATGACAACAGCTGAAAGTTTGGCTTATTTTAAAAAGCATGAACCTATCGGGTGTCGTGACAAGGGAACTATGAATTTACTCCAAAAAAATGGTATTGATGCTTATTTTTCTGGATGTTTAACTTTAACCTTAGGTAAAACATATGTTAGAAAGGAAGATAATGTAACCGATGAAGTATTGTTTGTCGATCCATTATTTCATTATTGGTCTTTAAAGTCAATGTTGCTTGATTATAAAAAACTCGGTAGTAGGATTCGAAGAGGTAGATTTTTTGATTTCTCACTAAAGAAAAAGGTATTTAAGGAAAACTTTACAGATGAAGTTTTAGATAAAGCAATTTTTCTAGATCAAATGATTCCTAAAACTAATATTGAAAATAATTTTGAAATTGCTGATAAATATTTAAAACGACTGTGTAATGCAAAGCTTGTTGTTACATCTAGGATTCATTGCGCACTGCCTTGTTTAGCAATGGGAACTCCAGTTGTATTCCTTAACGGTGGCTTTGGCGGATACAATAATCAATTTAATAGTAGATTTGACGGTTTAATTGACTTTTTTAATCGAATCGATATAAATGATGAAACCAAAGTTATTTCTCGCAATTTCAACTTCGAAGGTAAAATCGGTCTGAATAATATTCCGGTAAATAATATCGTTCATAAGCCATTTGCAAAAGAGTTATTTTCAAAGGCGGAATCGTTTGTTAATAACAGTTTGTGATGGTGGACAGGAACCTAATCATTTTAACAAGAAGATTTCCGTATTTTAAAACTGAAGCATTTCTTGAATCTGAAATAGACTTTGTATCTAAGAAATTTAATAAAGTTTACATATATCCAAGCGAAATTAATTATGAGAAAAGAAATTTGCCAGATAATGTAATTGTATGTGAAGATTTTTCCTTCAAATTTCAAAATAAATCTCAAAGGATTTTTAGCACATTATTTTCTAATATTTTCTGGAGTTCTTTGTTGGATCAAAAAAAATCTTTAAAAGGTATTTCGGATTATATTTTACTATTTAAGTTTATTTCTAATGCATTAGTATACTATAATTATTTTGATCAAAATCCCGTTCTTAATGGCTCATCTATTGTTTATTCTTATTGGTTTAATGCTGCACCTTTTGGAATGATTAAATTGAAGATTAAAAATTCATTATCTTTCAAAATTATAGCGAGAGCCCATCGGTACGACATATATGAAGGATTACCTTCTACTCCTCGTTTTTGGCCATACAGAGATTATGTATTAAAAAATATTACAAATGTTTTTAGTATTTCTTCCGATGGTAAAAAATATATTGAAAGTAAGTATACTGGTTTGCCTAATGAGAAAGTGGGTATCTCAAGACTTGGAGTATTAGATCATGGCATTTTATCCACTAGGTCAAAATCAAAATTGGTTACTGTAATTTCAGTCTCGCGCATAACACCAATGAAGAGAGTTGATTTTATTTTTAGTTGTTTAAATGTTTTTGCTATTAATAATCCTGATTTGTCTATAAAGTGGATCCATTTCGGGGATGGTGAACTCTATAAGAGTGTTTCTGACATTTCTTCTAAATCATCCATTAATCTTTTTGTGGATTTGCGTGGAGCTGTTTCGAATAGAGTAATTTATGATTTTTACTCTACTAATTCAGTTGACTTATTTATTAACCTAAGTTTATCTGAAGGTATACCTGTATCTATTATGGAGGCTCAGTCTTTTGGAATACCTACTATAGCAACAGATGTTGGAGGTAATAGTGAAATAGTTAATGATCAAAATGGGGCTCTGATAGATCCGTTTCTTTCTGAAATTGAAGTTAGCGAAGTAATATCAACAGTTTTGTTTAAATGCATCGAACCCTTAATTGTTAAACAATCTTGGAAAAATAACTTTGATGCTACAATAAATTATACTGCTTTTGCTAATACACTATCTAAATTATAAGCGACAATGAATGATAAATCTATTTTATATATAGTTGCCACTCAATATGATAATATGGGTGACCTTTTAATTAATAAGTGTTTAATTGATTTGCTTTCCGTTAATCGAATAGTCTATTTAGATTGTAAAAATGTTCCTGAAGATTTTAAGAATATATTATTAGAGAGTAAAAATGTTAAAGAATTCTCCACTATTTCTAAATTTAGTTTAAAAGGTCTTGGATTAATTTTTATTCCTTTTAGTAATTTTGGGTTTTCACATATATTTAAAAGCCCTGGTCCTTTTGGTGGGGCTAAAAATCTTAATGATAAGATTCGATATTTACTTTTTTATTTTATTTACAAGACATTTCACTTAAAACATACAGAACCAGTATTAATTGGAAATGATTTAATTATTGATTCTGCTTTTGATAAGTGGTTTTGGAATAGATTATCTTCTTTTATGTCAAATATCTATGTTAGAAGTCACCTTAATTTGAAGGTTTTTAGTGATAATGGTATTCGTGCGAGTTATTCCCCTGATATGTGTTTTTTATTAAGCAATGCATCTAAAGTTAGGAAAATGGAAAAGAATAAGATTTGTATTTCATTTAGGGATTTAAATGAATCCATTTATGAAAGGGAATTGATTGAGTCTTTACAAATAGCAATAAACTATTATTCTTTGTTAAACTATAGTATTGAATTTTTTTATCAAGTTTCCAGAGATAAGGATTTTAATAAAAAATTATATAATTTATTTGCAAATAATTCTAACATTATTTTTAGGGATGAAGTTTTAACTTGGAGCGAAAGAGACTATTATAGCGAATTTGATTTTGTTATTAGTAACCGACTACATGTTCTTTTATTGGCTCAATGCAATGGAGTAATTCCAATTGGGCTTATTAATAATAATGTTAAAACTAACAAGATTTCGAATATATACAGCTCTATTGGCATGGATAATCACATTTTTTATTCAATAAATACCGATGATTTAGATTCATTTGTTATTAATAAAAATTTAATCAGAGAACAAATTATTTCAATAAATAAAATTCAACATGATCTTATTATCGATAATATAGATTATATATTGTCATAACATACATGAATATTTCCTTACTTATTTCCAAACTTTATTTATTTTCAATATTTGCTGTATTAGTATTTTTATTCATTTTTACTAATGATTCTTTTAATTATGATTTTTTAGTATTATTTTCAAGTTTTATAATTTGTATTATTTCTTTATATAATATTTTTAGCAGTAAGCAGTATCCTTATAGTTTAAACTTGATTACTCATTTATTTTTCTTGTTTTTTTTTGGTTTAGCTCCATCTTTGCAGTTTAAACAGGATTCTTTTTTCTGGAACGGTTTTACCCTTTCTAAGCATAATTATTTGTATGGAAATTTAATGATAATAATAATTCAATTTTTTTATATATTGATATATAATTTTAAAGTTAATTCATCTTTGTTTAAGTTTTTTGTTGAAAAATTAGATTTTAATATTCGTGTTCCAAAATTTAAAGTTGTTACTATATGTATATTTTCTATATTAATTTTTTTTTATCTTAAAGATTTCAATTTATTGTCAATTTTTTTTAGAGGCGGATATAAGGAGTCAGCGGAACAGGGAGTTAAATTAAATTCGTCCTTAACTTTAATTATTAACTTTTTTATTAGACCAATACCCTTAGTATGCTTGATTTATTATAAAAGTATTAATCAATCTTCTAAATTCAGCTTTTTTGAATTGTTTCTAATTTTGGCAAGTTTATTTAGTAATTTTCCTGCAGGTATGCCTAGGTTTCAAGCAGCAGCTCTATATATTCCAGTTTTAATTGTCTATTTCAGAGTATTTTCTAAAAATTATGCTTTTGCTTTATTTTTTTGTCTTGGATTACTTATTATATTCCCTTTTTTGAGTCAATTCCGAGATTTAGATAAGCTTAACGACAATATAGGTATTGATTTGACGATGTTTTCTGATGAAAATTTTGATACATATCAAAATACAGTTAATGTAATTTCTATGAATGAGGTGACAAATGGGAGTCAATTATTAGGTACCTTATTATTTTTTGTTCCGAGATCCTTGTGGCCAAGTAAACCTTACAGTAGTGGAGAATATTTTGCAAATAAATATAATTATGATTTTTCAAATATTTCCCTTAGTTTTTTTGGTGAAGGTTTTATAAATTTTGGATATGTAGGAGTATTTTTATTTACTATAGTTCTCGCTTTAATGCATTCTTTTATTGATAAATGTTATTGGTGGAATTATACAACTATTAATGTTAAATTTAGTGTTTTGTTCAAAATTTTTCTTGGTATGCAATTTTTCATGCTAAGAGGAGATCTTTTGAACGCATTTGCCTATACGGTTGGTCTTTCTTTATGTGTTGTTTTTGTATCTAAGTTTATTTTTGTCTATGTTCCAAAATGATTAATATATTTCAAGAATTAGTTCCTCATTATAGATTAAATTTTTTTGAAGGACTGTCAAAAAAATTTAATCTATCTTTATTTACTCTCAATAATTTAAATATTGACAATTTAAATGTATTGCAATCCTTTCCTACTAAAAAAGTTAAATCTTTTCGTTTTTTTAAGTTCCTGTGGATTAATCCATACAGATTACTTGTAGGTCGTCCTAGGATCCTTGTATTAATGTTACACCCTGGTCATCTTTTTACATGGGTTTTATTATTAACGAAAAGATTTCATAAAACTAAAATTGTTTTATGGGGTCATGGAATTTCAGTGAATAATTATTTGCGAGAGGAAAAAAATTATAGTAAAATAAGGCTGCTAATGATTAATCTGTCAGATTATATCTGGCTATACACTGAAAGAGAGGAATTGTTATTGAGTAGTCTGGATGTTCATACGCCTTTAGTCGCTTTGGGTAATACAATTTCTGATGTGGATTTAATTTTAAACGATGCAACCAAGTTTGATATTAATAGAATAAAATCAAAATATAATATCAATCAACCTTTTATATTTATTTTTTGTGCCCGTTTTAATATCTTGGAAAGACGTATTGATTTGTTGTTGCAAATCATTCAGAATCTTGATAGTGACAAGTTTGGCTTTATCATTATAGGCGACGGTACTTTTAAACCAGATTTCTCAATTTTTCCTAATGTATATGATTTTGGTTCTTTGTATGACAATATTATTAAAAATGATCTATTCAGAATTTCAAATGCTTATTTGCAACCTGGGTGGTTGGGGTTGTCAGTTGTTGAAGCGATGAGTTATGGGTTAGCTCCTTGTACTTTCAAAAGGTCGAATGATGTTAAACAATGCGTTGAATATGGATACTTGGATAATGGGGTTAATTCTAAAATATTTGATGATTTGAAATCTTTTATTGAATATTTTACTTCGAATAATTTATTTGAATTAAACTATTTAGGAGATAATGCTAGAAATTATATTCGTCAAAATCTTAGAATGGAAAATATGATATGTAATGCTTCTTCTAGTATTAACTATTTAAGTTCTAACACATTAAATTTATGATTATTATAATTGGTCCTTTTCCTGATCCTATTGATGGATGTTCATTCGCTAACTTTATTCTAGCTTCAAATTTTAAGAAAAATGATATTCCTTTTAAAATAATAAATACAAATGTCAAGAAAGTTTCATCAACTCAAGGAAATAAGTTTTCATTATTTAAGATGCTTTTATTTCTAAAGTCTTATAAGGGGATTTTAAAAATATTATTCGCTTCAAAAATATATATAACACCAGGACAAACATTTTATGGTATTATTAAATATTCGCCTTTTATTATTTTGGCATATTTTCTCAAAGTTCCTTATGTTATTCATTTACATGGTAACTATTTAGGTAAAGAATATATAAGTTTAAAAGGAATTAAAAAAAAGTTATTTACATTTTTAGTTTCTAATGCTAGTGCTGGCATTGTTCTATCCAATTCTTTACGAGGTAATTTTAATAACCTTATACCGGATTCTCGAGTTTATGTAGTATACAATTTTGTTGAGAAAGACATTTTATCTACCTTTTCTTCGATTAATTCCAAACCAAAAGATTTTTTAAGAATTCTATTTTTGAGTAATTTAATAGAGGAAAAGGGAATAATTGATTTTTTGAATGCATGTGTGATATTAAAACTAAAACAAATCCCTTTTAAAGCTACTGTAGCTGGAGCTTTTGATAATGCAGTCCGTGTTAAAGTTAATAGTCTTTTTTCTCAATTAGACCAATCCTTGGACTATTTAGGAGTGATTAATGGAAATGATAAACTGAATGCGTTTATAAATTCTAATGTATTTATTCTACCTACCTACTATAAAATGGAAGGTCAGCCTATTTCCTTATTAGAAGGATTAGCCGCTAAAAATATAATTATAACTACCAATCATGCTGGAATTCCTGATATTATTTCATCAAAAAATGGATTTTTAGTTAACCCAAAATCTCCTCAACAAATTGCTGATATTTTGACCGATATAAGTTATAATTTGTCTGATTATTTAGACAAATACTCCAAATTTAATTTTGAGTATGCTGAATCTAATTTTTCTGAAGAAATTTTTACGTCTAAAGTTCTCAATGTTATAGAAAATGTCAGGTAATTCTTCTAAGGTATTTCTTAGCCAATTCAACAGGGAGACCATCGATCGCGGTGCTTCAAAGTCTAAAGAGATAATTTGGTATTTTGTAAAGTGTTTTTTTTTTCTTTCTGCATTTCCTTTTCCATCATCGTTTAAAGCTAGAATTCTAAGATTATTCGGAGCCAAAATTGGGGAGGGTATAGTTATAAAACCTAGAGTAAATATACATTTCCCATGGAAGTTAATAGTTGGGAACCATGTATGGATTGGTGAAGAAGCTTTTTTGCTTAATTTTGAACCATTGACCATTGGAAATAACGTATGTATTAGTCAGCGTGCTTTTCTTTGTGGCGGGAACCATGATTATAGGGATCCATCCATGCCCTTCAGAAATGGGCCTATTAAATTGAATGATGGCTCTTGGGTGGGGGCTTCTGTATTTGTGGGCCCAAATGTAGAGGTAGGAATCGATTCTGTTCTTGCGGCTGGATCTATAGTCACCAAGTCAGTACCGGAGAATGTTATTTTAAGAGGTAATCCGGCAATCAATATAGGTGCAAGATGGAAATGATTTGTATAAATTAATAACTTTGGGCAGGTATTTATTCTTCTTTTTCTGTTTCCTTTCGTTAAGGATTTTGTCTGCACAGAGCTTACCCTCAGGATATCCTGTTTACGAAGAAGCTGTCCGTAGGGGTCAATTAATCACTGATAATGCAGATTCTTTAAACTATTCTTTTTTACAGCAAGCTGGGATCAAGTTTCCCAATGCCCCTTTTGCGAGAAAACTTAGTTCAGTTAAAGTAGGTATCGTACCTTTAAGAGTGACTAGCCTTTTGAATTCCTCCAGGCCTTACTGGTATAGTCCCCAAGGAATGATCCCGGGAAAAGGGGGGCAGATTTATACCTCAGGGGGTGTATTTGTATCCCATAAGTTTTTTGAGATTGATTTGCAGCCGGAAATAAACCTGGCCCAGAATTCTTCTTATATAGGATATCGGAGTTTTCAGGAAGGGTCTATAAATTTTGTTTTCTATCAAGGACTTAGAAGGGGGGATCAACCTGAAATATATGGTGAGAATTCCTATTCAAGAGTGGGCTTGGGACAATCCAAAGCGGTGTTAAAATTAGGAGCCTTTGAAGGGGGGGTGTCTACCCGAAATCTTTGGTGGGGACCTGGGCAATGGAATGCGCTTACATTCTCCAATAATGCTCCAGGCTTCTTTCATGTCACCGCCGGCACGCACCGCCCTGCAAAAACATTTTTTGGGAGCTTTGAATTTCAGTTGATTTCCGGCCTTCCCAAATCAAAAAAATACACCCCACTTCAACAAGATAATTTAAATGCTAAAGTAGGACAGAAGCCAAACAGAAATAGATACTTAAATGCACTTACTTTTTCCATTCAGCCCAAGTGGATTAAGGGCTTTTCCTTTGGGGCTACTAGAACGGTACAGACTTTTACTGATTCGGTAAGTCTTACCAGTTTTATAGATGTATTCCCGGTCTTCTGGGGAGTGACCAAGCAGTCTGTGGGTTCTGATCTGGTAGGGGAGTCTGATAGAGGAAGGGATCAGCAGATTACCGTATTCTTTCGGCAGGTGATACCAAAGGCAGGGGTAGAATTCTACGGGGAATTCGGGCGCAGGGATCATGCGTTAAATTTGCGTGATCTGACCATAAGTCTAGCCCATTCCAGAGCGTATTTACTGGGATTAAATAAGGTGTTTCATTTACCTGGAGAAAAACTAGTACAGATCAGATCAGAAATGACCCAGCAGGCACAATCTATCAATTGGATTACCAGAGCCAATAGTACTACCCCTTGGGGCACGAATGGCACGATTGGTGGGTTTACCAGCTGGGATCAGGCCATGGGAGTGGGGGCTGGGATGGGGGCTAATGTGCAGATGGTAGAGTTGTCTTTAGTGGAAAATTTAAATAAAATCGGTCTGTACCTGGAAAGGCGCGCTCCCTTCGCAGATTTTTACGATACTGCTGATCTGGCAAAAAATGGGTATAAACCCTGGATGGATTTTACGGCAGGACCTATTTTTGATCATCAGTGGAAGAATTTGATCTTTTCGGGAAGGATGCTGTTTACCTATGCCTCCAATTACTATTGGTCCCAGGACCTGGGATCACAGGCTGATGTAAGCTATCCCAAACAGAACAATCTATTTTCTACTTCCACTCAGCTGAATGTGATCTATACTTTTAAGTGATACGATTTTCCGCAATAATAGCAGTGACCTCTTTTTCTATGCTCATCAGGCTTGAAGACCGATGACGGGTGACCGAAGTACCAGCAATGCTAGTGTTTACCTTACTTTAAGTCGCTTTTTACATTTTACTGGTGCAATTGCGGATATACATTTACCAAAAAATAGAATTACCTATTTCTATAAGTGTTGATTGGAAGATTGATAACCGGTGGACGATATGGTCTATGTGCAATTCTGTATTTTTTATAACCTACCTAATTAATCTCTTTTTTAATACTTGAATCCCTCACTTTAAATTCTCCATTTTAAATTTCTCATTTTAAACCCCCCATTTTAAAAATTCCCTTTTTAAGGTTACTTTTACTATACCAACTATCCCCAATACCCCCAACCCTCACCCAATAAATGCGAATACTAGTATATGGTATTAACACTTCCCCTGACCTTACCGGAATAGGAAAATACACAGGAGAAATGAATGAATACCTGGCTGGGCAAGGACATAAAGTCACTATGCTCACTGCTCATCCCTACTATCCGGAGTGGGAATTGCATCCTGATTATCCCAGGTTTTTTTGGAAAAAAGAATACGTGAATGGAGTGAAGGTATTCAGATGCCCGCTTTATATTCCCCACCATCCCACTGCGCTTAGAAAAATCATACATGAGTTTTCATTCATTATGTCGTCTATGCCCATATGGGCAGGTTTAATGGTTTCTAAAAAGTATGATTATGTACTAGTGATCAATCCTCCTTTTCACCTGACAGCTTACACACTTGTCTATAAATGGATCAAGGGTGCCAAACTAATCTCTCATGTTCAGGATCTACAGGTGGATGTGGTAAAGGATATGGAACTGATCCGGAATAAGCTATTTCTGAAGATCATGTTCAAGGTGGAAAAGTTTTTGTTTGATAAGAGTGACTGGGTTAGCACGATCAGTCAGGGCATGGAGAAGAAAATCGCTAATAAAGGTATTCCCAAATCCAAGCAGCTTATTTTTCCGAACTGGGTGGATTGTGATTTTATCAGGCCACTGAGCAAAGAAGAGTCTCTGCGTAAGGAATTTGGCCTTTCTGCGACAGATAAGGTGGTGCTTTATTCAGGGAATCTGGGAGAGAAGCAGGGACTGGAAATGATTCTGGATCTTGCCCTAGCCTTTGAAGTGGACAAGCAAGTCAAATTTGTAATAGTGGGCTCAGGAGGAGCAAAGAAGAGACTGGAAAGCCTAGCTATAGAAATGGGGCTGGACAACACCTTCTTTTTTCCGCTTCAGGCCTATGAGGACTTGCCAAGACTTCTTGCTGTAGCTGATGTGCATTTGGTCCTTCAAAAGAAAGAGGCTTCTGACCTGGTGATGCCATCAAAGTTGACAGGTATATTCTCCGCGGGTGGACTGGCACTGATTACTGCAGGACCTGGAACCACCCTCTTTGAAGTGGTGGAAAAACATAAAATGGGGATACTGGTAAATCCGGGTGAACCAGCAGAATTATATGAAGGTTTAGTAAAAGCTTTGAATGATGAAAGCGCCCAGATCTATAAATCAAACGCGAGGGTGTATGCAGTGAGTAATCTTGGGAAAGAATCTGTATTGAGTGGGTTTGAACATTTTTTGGAGAACCACGCCTGATCCAGCCATAATTATTGTAATCCAACCTGGAAATGGATACTGAAAAGGACTGAATAGACGCTATTCAGTCCTTTTTTTATAGTGTCGCCACGAACGGTTTAATTCATCGGCACATCTTATTCTGTGTTTCCCAACCCTTTCCATATTAGGATACATTTGCATCTTGCTGGCAAAACGCCACATCTCCGCTAGACGATCCCGGGCCAGCGCTGTTGATATATTCTTCTTTACCACCCTAGGGTTAAAACCCTGGGCTACCCACATAGCATACCTACGGCATGCTCTCCTAATCCCAAATCCCTCTCCATTTTAAATTCCCAATTCCTTCATTTTAAATTTCATGTAGCTAACCAACAACTAACAACCCCAAACCTCCAACTTCTACTCATTTCCAATTTCCCCAACCCAATCGCCATTTTACGGCGCGTGAGGAGGCTGAAATAGCGGGCCAGGCGGCTGGTATGTGCGTGGGGACAATCCGTAAATAATTCTTTCTGTGAAAGAATTTAGGATTTGGCCAGAAAGCAGGGCAGGCTTCAGCAAGACTTTTGGATACTTTTGGTCTCAAAAGTATCAGGGAAAATAATATTCACATTAGCTCTTCCAGTTAATAGAGAAATTGAAGATAGAATTTACAATAATGAAAATACTTTTATCCTTTCTCCGACATTCATGTTTCACGAAAGGCTGAAAAATAGAGATTACCACAGATAAAAACCAAATATTATCCGTTTCCATCTTGCTGGCAAAACGCCTTCTTTCCAAATGATGATTGTGGGCCAGCGCTGTTGAATGAATATAATCCTTTATCCCAGGGTTGAAACCCTGGGCTACCCACATGGCATACCTACGGCATGCTGTCTAAAAATTAGATTTCTATCCATTTTAAATTCTTAATTTTCTCATTTAAAATTCCTCCTAAGACTTCGACTCCTGTCACACTGAGCGAAGTCGAAGTGTCAGCCACACAAAGCCAACCAACAACCTCCAACATATAACTTCCAACCTCCAACTTCCAACCTCAGCCCATTTCAAATCCCCACCCTAATCTCCATGTATACGGCGCGTGAGGCTGTCAAAATAGCGGGCCAGCGTCCTGCCTTGCGCGTTGAAGCATTATTTTGACGATGGCTTTTGGATACTTTTGGTCTCAAAAGTATCAGGGAAAATAATATTCACATTAGCTCTTCCAGTTAATAGAGAAATTGAAGATAGAATTTACAATAATGAAAATACTTTTATCCTTTCTCCGACATTCATGTTTCACGAAAGGCTGAAAAATAGAGATTACCACAGATAAAAACCAAATATTATCCGTTTCCATCTTGCTGGCAAAACGCCTTCTTTCCAAATGATGATTGTGGGCCAGCGCTGTTGAATGAATATAATCCTTTATCCCAGGGTTGAAACCCTGGGCTACCCACATGGCATACCTACGGCATGCTGTCTAAAAATTAGATCTCTATCCATATTAAATTCTCAATTCCTTCATTTTAAATTTCTGATAACAAAGCACCAGCTTCCAACTTCCCACTTCCTAACCTCCAACTTTTAACTTTTCAATGGATCCGTTTCCATCTTGCTGGCAAAACGTCTTAGTTCCAAATGATGATTGTGGGCCAGCGCTGTGGAATGAATATAATTCTTGATCCCAGGGTTGAAACCCTGGGCTACCCACATGGCATACCTACGGCATGCTCTCCAAATCCCAATTCTCTTTCCATTTTAAATTCTTAATTTTCTCATTTAAAACTCCTCCTAAGACTTCGACTCCTGTCACACTGAGCGAAGTCGAAGTGTCAGCCACACAAAGCCAACCAACAACCTCCAACATATAACTTCCAACATATAACTTCCAACTTCAGACCATTTCAAATCCCCAACCCAATCGCCATTTTACGGCGCGTGAGGAGGCTGAAATAGCGGGCCAGGCGGCTGGTATGTGCGTGGGGACAATCCGTAAATAATTCTTTCTGTGAAAGAATTTAGGATTTGGCCAGAAAGCAGGGCAGGCTTCAGCAAGACTTTTGGATACTTTTGGTCTCAAAAGTATCAGGGAAAATAATATTCACATTACCTCTTCCAGTCAATAGAGGAATTGAAGATAGAATTTCCACAAATGAAAATGTTCTTATCCTTTCGCCGAACTTCGCATCTCTCGAACGGCGGAAAAAGTAGAGATCTCCGGAGGTAAATCCCAAAATAATTTCCGTTTACATCTTGCTGGCAAAACGCCACATCTCCGCTAGACGATCCCGGGCCAGCGCTGTTGATATATTCTTCTTTACCACCCTAGGGTTAAAACCCTAGGCTACCCACATGGCATACCTACGGCATGCTCTCCTAATGCTAGATCTCCTAACCATTTTAAATTCTTCCATACCAACTAATAACCTTTAACTAGGGTTTCGACTCATGTCAATATCCACTTTCCTACCACTAAAGTGGCAAAAGTATTGAGACCACTTCAGCCTTTTCCGCCACCGCAGGAGTCTTCGGTCACTGGTCTTCCAACCTGATAAATAAAGAATCTAAGGTGACTGGCATGATTAAGGACAATCCTATTTTGTAATTAAATAGTGTGTGCAAGTAAGGGTCAGGTTTAATTATATGATCTTTTATTTATAGTACTTTTTCATAATAATTCACCCGGTAGGCTATTCATCGGCATAGGAGTTTTGGGTTTCATCATTTTATGTTTTTTAGCTAGATATGACTCCCATTTTGAATACTGTTTAGCATTCAAAAATCCATAAACCCATCCATTCATTTCCGACTCCAATGCCTTAATTGGAGGACTATAGGGCTTTACTTGATCTATGTATTCCTTTGCTACATGGAAAACATGGTCATAGTTATTCATATCATCTATTGCCCGGACCTTTTTCCAATAGGCGCTTTCTATAGCATCCAACTCAAATCTGTTCACCTCGTAGATACTATCGGTTTTTGTCTGGTACCATGAAATAATACGTGACATTTTTCGGTAGTCAGTGGATTCATTTTTGATATTGACCCGCTTTGCTACTTCTTGCAGGTCAAAATCTACAATCCCCATTAGATTCTCAACAGGCATATCAAAAAAACTAGACACCTTGGGCCTTTTGGTTTCCTGAGCAATTGAGATATTCACTACCAGCATAAGTAGTATCAGTATGTTTGTTTTCATTGGTATTATTCAAATTTTCTGCGGTAAAACCAGGAATCTCCAAAAGTGAAATTCAGTGTGATCGTGTTCAGAGATTCTTTGGATATAATTTCTATGTCACCCATGCTTCTGTATTTATAACCAAGGGATAGCCTTGCGGATCTATTGAGCGGAACACCTACAGCCGTACTCACTTCATAGGCAGAAACCTTTGCTCCTTTTATCAAAATAGAACCCGTATCGTAATTTGCCCCTAGTGAAAAGCTCATCTGCTGGATGAATTCTGAGCCAAAATAATTGGGCATAAATTCAGCTCCGATGCTGTAAACCTGGTTTTGGACGCTATACTTGTTTTCATCCGTCGCGAATCCATATAAAAAATCGGCTCCTACAGTCCAGGATTTATTTTGGAACGAAAGTCCAGATCGAACAGTGGAACCTAGTTGATAACCTAATTCAATTTCATCGGCCTCATATAGATCTACCAGCCCTATATACTCAGCTACTTGGGAGGTTCCTGATCCAATTAGATCCGAATACCATTGTCCAGTGGTACCGAGTGTAAGTGTTCGCTTTTCATTTTTAAGGAGATCTACCTGCATACCCACTTCGGCGCCAAAACCTGAATACGAGTTATTTCTCGAGTACAAATAGCCCGCCTCGTGCTTGTCTAGATAAGTTGTCTCCTTTTGAAAATTCCCGAAAAGAAATGAAGGCCTGAGACCTATAGAAATGCGTGATCCAAGACTGGTGGCATAATTCAGATAAAGCTTGTTGATGTTTCCCCAGCCCTTAAATATGCGTGTGTATTTGTCGGAAAAACCTTCAAAGTAATGGGTGTCTGAATAGCTGTAATCTTGAATGGTTACGGGACTTAGCCCGAAAGAAAGCGTGGATTTCGGTGCTATCCGAAACCACATACTGAAGTAATTGAGATTGGAAAAATTATTTGAGATGGCCTCACCACCAGTCGTAATCTTCTGTTGATTATACGAAGCATCGACATCCAGTATGAAAGTGTGGGAGACGCCTATGCTATTTTGCGAAGCAGGGTTGATCGTATTTAGGAAATAAGGAGATCTTGTACCTGCTCCAACTCCTCCCATTCTTTTGGCTAGTCCATAATTGTCATAGGTAGGTAGACCCAGGCCAATAGTTGAATATAATGACCCGTGCCCCCGTTGTGCATGTCCTGAGGTGACCGACATCAGCCAAAAGCAAACCAACAAGCCAGGAAAGTATTTGATCATCTGTGAATTTTTGTGTGCAAGCTAAGCACAGCTACCAGGCACAGACGTGATACTAGAGCAACGTACAATTCTCATCGACCAAGACAGCATCTTTATAGACATACAGTCATGTTTTCCGAAAAAACGCAAAACAGCATTCATAGATAGGATATGTGATTTCGTATAGAAAATCCCCCTGTTCTTCTATTTTATCACCGGCTGTGAGACAAGGCCGCTAGCTTTGAATCAAAAAATAATGAAGTCCAGAATTAGCTTCTGCTTGCTTGTATTAGTCCTCAGCTCCTGTTATGAAAATAGCTTTTTAGAGGAAATTCCAAAAGTAGATATCGAGGATGAATTCAATATCCATAAAATTGAAACGACTGACATTACTTATTCAAGCTACTTCCAAGACAGCTTGGTAACCAGTACAAAAGAATCTTATCTGCTAGGGAATAATACTGATCCAAACAGAGGTACAGTGAAAGCAATGCCCTATTTCGAGTTTGGGTTAGGTAGTACTTTCACAGGGTTTGATTACCAAACACTCTTAGATTCTATTGTTTTTATCATGAAAATAGATAGTTATTATTTTGACACTATACCAGAATTTACCCTAAATATCTATGAAATCACTGAGCGCCTAGAATACCGAAATGACGATGATGTATTCTATGATTTTGAAACATTTTCAACAAAAAGAAACCCACTGATAAGCAAAACGATTCGCTATAGGCCTTCAGAAGATTCTATTAGGATTACCCTTCCCATGGAGTTTGCCACACTTCTATTTGAAAAAGCGCGTGGTGAGGAAAAAATCTTTGAAAATAACGAGGATTTCCTGGACTTCTTCCCCGGATTTATGCTGGAGGTCACTGGTCAAAGTCCGCTAATGCTACTTTCTAAGGAATCCTACATTTCAATCTATCACAAACCTCCACTTGAACTGCTCGAAGAAGATGAAGAATATAAAATTCCCATGGGAGAAAATTCCATGGGCTTCTCGAATGTGAATGTCAATAGATCCAATACTCCTTTTGCGCAAGCGGAAAACTATGTTCAAATCCCTGCATCCGATTCCCAAAATTTAGCTATAGCTGACGAACTGGGATATTCATACATCAGGATAGATTTAGGAGACCTTACCTACCTGGGAGATGTTCCCTATGAATATTACATCTCTGAGGCAAACCTCCACATCCCCGTTAAAAAGGGCACCTATAACGGGAGCTTCAATATTCCAATCCAAACTTTCGATGTCTATAGTATCGACAAAAACAACAATATCAAAAGGTATTTAACTCAGGCAACCCTGACAGGCTTTGATGAAATCTTCCAAGAAGCAACCTATTTCGTAATTCCAATAGATGAATTTGTGAGAAGTCAAATTTCAGGAAGTCGTCAAACAGATGGTATATGGCTGGAAATTACCTCAGCATCCTATTTCAATATGGGATACATGATAGTAGGAGAAAACGCCAACCAATACAAATCAAAAGTAGAAATCACAATTATCCCCTTAAACTAACATTATGAAGAAAGTAAACCAGCTATTATCAAGTCTAACGGCACTATTAGTGATTATGTCGCTCTATTCCTGTCAAGACACCGAAGATACCACCACGCAAGGCAACTGGGTACGTAGATCGTATTTTGAAGGTAGCAATCGTTCCCACTCCTCTGCCTTTACTATCGGCAGCCGCTTCTTCGTAGTCGGCGGATATACAGGGGATGAATACACGAGAGATCTATGGGAATACGATGCCGTCCTTGACGCTTGGACTAGGCGCGCAGACTTCCCTGGTAGTCCACGAGCCAATGCAGCTGCTTTTACTATTGGCTCCAAAGGCTATTATGGAACTGGATACGATGGTAAAAACAGGCTTAGGGACTTTTGGTCCTATGACCCTGACACGGATACGTGGACAGAGGAAACTCCCTTCCCAGGAACGGCAAGATATAATGCCATAGGTTTTTCTTTGAGCGGAAAAGGGTATATCGGAACTGGATTTGACGGAAGTGAACAAAAAGACTTCTGGCAGTATCAGCCTGAAAGCGGCGGCTCATGGAAATCAATTATCAGTATGGGAGGGGCAAAGCGTTCAGGTGCATTTGTCTTTGTGATAAACGAGGTGGCGTATATAGGGGGAGGAGTTAACAACGGCCTATATGAATATGACTTCTGGGCATTTGATGGCAACACAGAAACCTGGAGTGAAAAAGAGGCATTGGACGAAGATGATGATTATGCCATCGCTAGAAGTGAATCTGTAGGGTTTAATATAGGTCCTTTAGGCTATGTAACCACTGGATCGCAGGGTTCATTGGCGAGCTCAACCTGGGAATACAATCCAACGCTTGATGTCTGGGAAGACAGAACTAATTTTGAAGGCACTGCCAGAACCGGCGCTTCGGTATTTTCTGACGGTGACAGGGCCTTTGTTCTACTTGGGACCAGTTCTTCTTTACGTTTTGATGATATCTGGGAATTTCTGCCATTTGAGGAATCAGATGATGACGATTGATGTAGGTTCTCATTTTAAATTATCTTAAAACAACGTTTCATGTTGCAATAGGGAGCTGAGTCTCAGCTTCCTTTGCCACTTGATCGAATCTCAAACCAATGGAGCAAAGGAAAATTTTAAAAGGGACAGTACACCTCCTAATAATTAGTGTGCTGTTATCACAATCCATTCCTCCTTTTTCCCTGCACCAGGAAGGTCTTAGTGAAGTATTAATGATAGCCTTTACCAATCTCAATCTGGTAATTTTTTACATCCTTAACATTACATTATTAATCCCCAAGTTCATATCCAAACGCTCATACAGCAATTACTTTTTAAGCGTATTAATCCTGCTGCTGTTATCTCTGGCCATCTATTATTTAATCAATACTTTCCTATGGGATCCTGAAAGAATGATGTCTAACAGGCCTGCTTTCCTTGGAAACGAAAATATGCCTAAACCTCGGGAATTTGGATTCATGCCTAACCCGATTTACTTCAGAACCTTCTCTTATATCTTTCGATTCCTACTTATTCTGGGGCTTGGAACCTCTTTTGAACTCATTGTACTTTTTGACAAGGAGCGAAAGCGCAACGATGCAATGGAAAAGGAGAAAGCAATCGGTCAATTAAACTTTCTCAAAAACCAACTTAATCCCCATTTTCTTCTGAATGCATTAAACAATATCTATGCACTTGCCCGAAAAAAATCCGATGACACTACAGATGCTATACTCTTGTTATCCGATATGCTAAAACATGTACTCTATGAGGCGGGCAAAAGTAAAATTCCTATCCAACAAGAGATTGCCTTCATTCAGAATTACATCAAAATGGAAAAGTTGAAGTTTACAGAAAAGAATGCGCCAAATATCAACTTCACAGTTTCGATCCAAAACGTACATTATTTAGTCGAACCATTGATATTGATGACGCTCGTGGAAAACGCCTTCAAGCATGGGATCAGCTACATCACGCCTTCGTTTATTCTCATTTCACTGGAAGAAAATGACGTGGCTCTTAAATTCTCGGTTATCAACAGTTTTACTAATAAACATGAAAACACAATGAATAAAAGTCATGCCGGACTGGGTATAACGAACCTCGAAAATCAACTCAGCCTGATCTATCCAGGCAAGTATTCCTTTCTTCAAAAACGGGAAAAAAATCTATTTAAAACTTTTCTTACAATAAAAAAGTGAACTACAAATGTATAGTGATCGACGATGAAGCTTTAGCTATTGATGTATTGGAAGACTATATCAGCAAATTCCCTGTATTAGAGTTGGTTGGGACTTTTGATTCTCCATTGAAAGCAATCAATAAGATTTTGACCAGTTCTGTAGATTTGATTTTTTTGGACATCAATATGCCTGACATAAATGGTATTTCCTTTTATGAGAATTTGCCAGTAAAACCAAAGGTCATTTTCACAACAGCATATAGCGACTTTGCTGTTAAGGGATTTGAAATAAATGCGATAGATTATCTGGTCAAGCCATTCAGTTTCGAACGCTTTTTCATGGCTGTAAATAAGCTGATGTCCATCGGTGCCAAACTACCCTTTGCCCAGATTGCTCCGACAAACTTCACTTTCAGCGAATCCCAGGATTATATTTTCGTCAAAGCAGAATATTCTTCAATCAAAATCAATCTGAAGGATATTGTAATTTTGGAAGGGTATAAGGATTATGTAAAAATCCATTTAATCAATGAACCTAAGCCTATACTGACACTTAGTAGCATCAAGCATTATGAAACCTCGCTGTTCTCTAAAGGTTTTGTAAGAGTACATAAACGACATATTATCTCCATTGATAAAATCGAAAACATCAGTCGAAACCGGGTCAAGATGAAAACCAAGGAAGAGTTTATTCTGATTGGGAACAGTTTCAAGGATTTTTTCTATGAATTGGTTGTGAATAATAAGATTTGAGAATAGTGGAAAAGTGTTAGTGGTTATTATGACAATTGAATTGTTTTAAAGGTTTTTACATCATTTTAAAAAGGTCACCGAATAACGCACAACGAAATCGCATCAAATCGCGTCTAATTTGGTTTAATTGCTTATATGCAAAAATTTGATTTACAGAAGGATAAGTCACTTTCTGTGCGTGAAATTTAAGCATTGGTCACCGTATAACTCACATTTTTTTTGATATTTGTTGATATGAACTAAAGTCTAAAAAACAGAAAAGCCTGTAAATCAGTAGATTTACAGGCTTTTGATTTCCCTTGGAACAGGTTTCGTCGGGGTGGCAGGATTCGAACCTACGACCTCCACATCCCAAATGTGGCGCGATACCGGGCTACGCTACACCCCGAACTTTCAATTTGACCCAAGACTTGCTCTTGAATCGGATGCAAATGTAGTAAAATTTATTTCCGACAAGCACTTTTTTGAAAATGATTCTAAAAAAAATACAGCAAGAAAATTTATGACGCATTTTCATATCTCAGCTAGTACATCAATTGAAAGTTCTACTACAATATTCATCCTTTAGAATCCTTAAAAATCAGCCTTATGGTATTTAAGGAGTCTACTTACATCCCCATACTTGATGTTTTTGGACTTTAGCTAGCAAAAAGGATATTTTTCAAAAGGTTAATTATCCATTTATAAAAAAATAGAAGAAGTTTTATTAAGATAATTCACACAAAAACCAGGACCCAAATCGAATTAAAAGCTTTATTATTAGCTAGATAAGGAGTTTTATGTCTGAATTAGTATATAAACATCTTTCTCAATTATTTTTGGATTGAGTCTGAATAGGTAATTGAGAAGGTTTGGGAAGAAATTATTTTGTTATTTTATGATTAGAAGAAGTCAGCTGCGCGAATACTGAAACCCAACTGATTTTTTCAAATTTGAATCACATCAATAAAGTAAATTCTAACTAATGAGTTTTCAAATCAAAAATTCCGGGGAGGCCTACGATGTAATAATTGTCGGTTCTGGAGCGGGTGGAGGTATGGCCTCCAAAATACTTTCTGAAGCTGGTCTGTCGGTGGCAGTAGTGGAAGCTGGTGGAGATTTTGATCCAGCCAAAGAAGAGGATCGTACACAGTTGAGGCCACCGTGGGAATCGCCAAGAAGAGGTGCTAGTACACGTATCCGTCCTTTTGGTGACTTTGACGCCGCTATAGGAGGTTGGGATATTGATGGAGAACCTTATACCAAAAAGAATGGGACTGAGTTCGATTGGTTCAGATCTAGAATGGTTGGAGGAAGAACTAATCACTGGGGTAGGATTTCTCTACGTTTTGGTCCTAACGACTTCAAACGTGCCAGCATAGATGGATTAGGTCACGATTGGCCAATCGGCTACGATGATCTTAAGCCGTATTACGATAAAGTAGATAAGTTAATAGGCGTTTTTGGCACCAAAGAAGGTATATATAATGAGCCGGATGGATTTTTCCTTCCTCCTCCAAAGCCAAGATTGCACGAGCTATACATGAAGAAAGGTGCCGATAAAACTGGTGTTCCTATGATTCCTGCTCGACTCTCCATGCTTACTCGTCCAATTAATAAGGAGCGAGGAGTTTGCTTTTTTTGCAGTCAATGTAATAGAGCATGCCAGGTATATGCTGATTTCTCGGCAGGTACTTGCTTGGTCCATCCTGCTATGAAGAAGGGTAAGGTGGATCTATACACTCACTCCATGGTCAGAAAAGTGACTACAGATGAATCCGGAAAAGCAACTGGTGTCTCCTTTGTGAGCAAGGTGGACATGAAAGAGTATAAGTTAAAATCAAGGGTTGTTGTCTTAGGTGCTTCTGCATGTGAGTCTGCTAGAATCATGATGAATTCCAAGTCTAAATCACATCCGGACGGTATAGGCAACAGCTTCGGGATAGTAGGTAGATATCTTCATGACTCCACCGGAACTGACCGCATGGCAATTGTGCCTAGCATGATGGATCGTGAGCGCTACAATGAAGATGGAGTAGGGGGCATGCACATGTATACACCTTGGTGGGGAGATAATAAGAAGTTGGATTTTGCGAGAGGATACCATATAGAATATTGGGGCGGTATGAGTCAGCCAGCCTATGGAAGTGGAGGAAGCATGAATTCCATGCGCCAATACATTAAGGATGAATTTGGTGAACCTAGTCAGAATGGTGGCTACGGAATAGGAATGAAGAAGGACATACGTAAATTGTATGGTTCTACCATGGGAATGTCAGGAAGAGGGGAAAGCGTACCGATGTATGATAATTACTGTGAGATTGATCCTAACACTGTGGATAAATATGGAATTCCTGTTCTTAGATTTAATTACAACTGGACAGATCAGGAAGTAAAGCAGGCTAAGCATATGCACGATACCTTCGAAGAGATCCTTACCGAAGCTGGCGGAATCCTCTTAGGTACTAAACCAGGACCTGAGTCCAAATATGGTCTTTTGGCTCCAGGAAGAATAATTCATGAAGTAGGGACAACTCGTATGGGAAATGATCCTTCTACCTCTGTTTTGAATTCAAATTGTCAGGCGCATGATTGCGACAATCTATTTGTAGTGGACGCTGGACCATTTGTGTCACAAGCGGATAAAAACCCAACTTGGACCATTTTGGCTCTTGCTTGGAGAACTTCCGATTACATTGTTTCTGAATTAAAAAAGAAAAATATCTAAGTCATGAACAGAAGAGAAAATCTAAAATTACTCTTTACTGGCTCTGTCGGTACAGGTTTATTATTGACTGGCTGTTCTCCTGAACAGCAGAAATTACCTGCGAAGGACTTACTTTCCGGAGGTACAATAGGTGGCAGGACAGAAGAAGAAAAGCAACGTGACCAAAACTTGCTTTCTGAAACTTTCTTCACAGATGAAGAACGTAAGAAGTTAAATACTTTGGTGGATATCATTTTGCCAAAAGATGATGAATCACCTGCAGCTTCAGAAGTTGGCGTGGTGGATTTTATGGAATTTATGATGAAGGACCAGCCAGGAAATCAAGTGCCTATGCGTGGAGGACTGATGTGGTTGGACTATGAAGCTGATGAAAAATTCGGTAAGTCTTTCAATGAACTTAGTGAATCTGAAGTCATGACGATTGTAGAGGAAGTAGCATGGCCTGACAAAGCAAAAGAAGAGTATAGTGGTGCGGTTCATTGGTTTAACTTGGTTAGAAACCTTACTTGTTCAGGGTATTTCTCTACTGAGGCTGGATGGAAGTATTTAGGATATGTAGGTAACACACCGAATGCATGGGACGGTGTTCCTCAAGAGGTGATGGATAAGCATGGTGTGAAGCTTGAAGAAAAATATCTTCCTCTTTACCTCAAGCCTGAGGATAGAGGTACAATCATCGAGTGGGATGACGATGCTAATATTATTGGCTAATTAATCTTTCTCTAATCTTTATCATTAAAAACCAATGGGCGAAAGCTCGTTGGTTTTTTTATGCTTTTTCTGGTGAATCATGATTGCAAAGTTCAATAAGCCATTTATCCCTTTTTCATTGATATTTAGGATAAATAGCTTAAAATTCCCTGACACTCATTTGTATCGTAAAAGGAAGATCCACGGTCAAGGCGATAGCCTTAAACCATTTCTACTTGATTTTCTTTTCTCAAAGTTTTAAAAATAATAAGCATACCTAACTAATATATCATGAGTCTTAAAAGTAAACTTTTATTAGGATTGACAGGAGCTGTTCTGTTTTTCAATTGCGCTTCCCCAAAAGAGGAAGTAGAAGAAACAGAGGTGAAAAAGCCAAATATCGTCATCATTTATATGGATGATTTGGGTTATGGTGATTTGAGTTCTTATGGAGCAACAGAGCTTTCTACGCCTAATATGGACAAGTTGGCCAATGGAGGAATTCGATTTACCAACGGGTATGCCACTTCGGCAACCTGCACTCCAAGTCGATATGCTTTACTGACAGGTATTTACCCTTGGAGAAATAAGGATGCGAAAATCCTTCCAGGTACAGCGCCTTTATTGATCAGCACATCACAAATGACTGTTCCCAAAATGCTTAAAGAGCAAGGCTATGAAACTGGTGTTGTCGGTAAATGGCATTTGGGTTTAGGGAATGGAAACGTAGATTGGAATCAGCATATTAGCCCAAGTCCTAATGAAGTAGGCTTTGACTACAGCTATATTTTGGCAGCAACCCAAGATCGTGTACCCACAGTTTATATAGAAAATGGTGATGTGGTAAATCTAGATCCCAATGATCCTATCGAGGTGAGTTATGAAAAGAATTTCGAAGGTGAGCCAACAGGAAAGGACAATCCAGAATTGACCACAATGAAGTGGCATCACGGGCATAACAACAGCATCGTGAACGGTATTCCTAGAATTGGATTTATGAAAGGTGGAGAAGCTGCCAAGTGGTCTGATGTAGATATGGCAGATCACTTTTTGGAGAAAGCCCAGAGCTATGTAAAGACCCACAAAGACGGTCCATTCTTCCTTTACTATGCATTTCAGCAACCTCATGTGCCAAGAACGCCAAATCCAAGATTTGTAGGGAAATCAGGTATGGGTCCAAGAGGAGACGTGATATTGGAGGCAGACTGGATGATAGGAGAGTTTATGAAAACTTTGGAAGAAGAAGGTTTGCTTGAGAACACCTTAATTATTTTCAGCTCTGACAACGGCCCCGTTCTAAACGATGGTTATTACGATGATGCGGTGGAAAAGCTAGGAGATCATACTCCAGCAGGTCCCTTGAGGGGAGGGAAATACAGCCTGTTCGAAGCAGGAACACGTGTTCCATTCATGGTTTACTGGAAAGACAAAATCCAGCCTCAGGTATCTGATGCTTTGGTTTGTCAAATTGATTTTCTAAGTTCTTTAGCTGCTTTGACAGGAAGTACTGAAACCACAGATGATAGTCAAAACCTCCTTTCTACTTTTCTTGGAGAGGAGAAATCCGGTAGAACAGATTTAATGATTGAGGCGACTGGCAGAACGGCTTTGCGTAAAGGAGAATGGCTGATGATACCACCATATAAGGGGACGGCTGTTATCCAGTCTGTGAATATTGAAATAGGAAATGATCCAAATTATCAACTTTATAACCTCACAAGTGATATCGGCCAAGTGAACAATCTAGCGGAATCAAATCCTCAGAAATTGGAAGAAATGATCAATGATTATGAGACTATCCGCGGGGAAATGAATGTCAAGGTGGAAGATGTAGTCTTGAAATAAGTCATTTTCTGTAATTTACAATGAAAGACCTTAGTACAGTCATATGTGTAATGTCTTCCATTTTTAATTTGACATCAGTATGCAACGACCCATAATTTACCTCGAGCTAGTAGTTCTTTTCTTCTTCATTACATCTTTTGCATTTGGGCAAAACTCAAATGAAACAAAGCCCAATTTCATTATCATTTTCACCGATGATCAGGGTTATGGAGATTTGGGCACGTTTGGTCATCCTACGATCAAGACTCCAAATATTGATCAAATGGCTGTCGAAGGCCAAAAATGGACAAGTTTCTATGTAGCAGC
Organism: uncultured Algoriphagus sp.; assembly: GCF_963974835.1. Lineage (GTDB taxonomy): Bacteria > Bacteroidota > Bacteroidia > Cytophagales > Cyclobacteriaceae > Algoriphagus. The sequence goes on from NZ_CAXBET010000002.1 coordinate 33,961, forward strand.
AAACGTCTGCACTCCGAGTAGATCGGCAATCTTGACGGGAAGACTCCCAGTTCGTACCGGAATGTATTCCAATACAAGAAGGGTTTTATTTCCGGATTCAGGAGGTGGACTCCCAGCTTATGAGAATACAATAGCCACACTTCTCAAAGGTTCGGGTTATGCTACTGCTGCCATTGGAAAGTGGCATTTGGGTCATTTACCTCAGTTCTTACCCACCAGCCATGGCTTTGATTCGTATTTCGGGATTCCTTACAGCAATGATATGGATCGGATGAATGACATCACTGCCAAGGAAGCTTTTGCCGATTCAAAAATCGAGTATTTCAATGTGCCGCTGATGAGAAATACCGAGATCATCGAGCGGCCTGCAGATCAGAACACCATTACCAAAAGATATGCTGAGGAAGCGGTGAATTTCATTAATGCCAATAAGGACAAACCATTCTTTCTTTACTTAGCCCATTCACTTCCTCATGTGCCACTTTTTGCCTCAGGAGATTTCAGAGGAACCAGCGAGCGTGGTTTGTATGGAGATGTGATTGAGGAAATTGATTGGTCTGTGGGAGAGATTTTGAATGCTTTAAAAGAGAATGGCCTCGATCAAAATACCTATGTGATCTTCACTTCTGACAATGGTCCTTGGTTGGTTTACAATGAGCAGGGTGGAAGTGCAGGTCCACTTTTTGGCGGAAAGGGTACGAGCTACGAAGGTGGGGTGCGGGTTCCTACAGTAATCTGGGGTCCTGGAAATGTGAAACCAGGCGTGATCTCCAAAATCGGAAGCACATTGGATTTGTTGCCTACCATCACTTCACTTGCTGGTACAAAAATGCCTCAAGATCGTGTTTACGATGGGTTAGACTTAAGTCCAGTAATTAGAGGAGAAGAAAGTACGCCAAGGGATGAGATGTTTTACTATCATGGCGATCGTCTTTTTGCAGTACGCAAAGGAAATTATAAACTTTATTTTTACAGTAATAATCCTGCTGGATACCCTGAGAAGCTTGAGAAACTTGAAAAACAGACTTTATATAATTTAGGACATGATCCTTCAGAACGTTTTGATCTGGCAGATCAACACCCTCAGATAGTAGCCGAAATCAGTGATCTTGCCAAAAAACATTCAAAAGAAATGGTATTTGGAGAGACACAGTTGGAGAAGAGAATAGGGGATAATTAGCTTAAATCTATATTCTGAATAAGAAAGGATTTATTTATAGCGACTAAATAAAGTTTGCCATTTGCTTTCCTTTAATCCAATTTTTCGACCCTTGTATGAGTATTTTCTTGCTGCAGGGAAGAGGATTTTGAAATCAATTTTTGCCGGTTCAAAAAGTAAGGAAGTGGTTTTTAAAAAACTGAAATGATTCTGAAAAAATGCATCTTAGGATATAAGATATACACATCGCGTGGTGCAGAGGGACTGCGTGGGTTTTATTCCTTAAAATCCACGCAGCCTTGCCTCTGACTTATCTCCACACAAAATCTAATTAGGGTTAAGATTTTCTTCGCTATAATAACGTCAACTGAGAAGTTTTAAGTCTCTGGTTTGATTTTAAAAAAGCCTAAAGAGTGTTAAAACCGGTATGTTAGAAATCTAGAATAACCTGAATTTAAATCACTTTAAAGGATTGACTTTGCATATACGTTCAACTGTATTTTGAATCAGAGCTTGGAAGTCAAGGCTAAGTCCTGAAAACCAAAAAAAGGTAGGGATGTCCCTGCCTTTTTTTTGATCGTAATTATCATTGGTTATTCGCTTGCTATGATTTTCACGTCAAGTTCCACATCATCGTAAATCATTTTGTCAGCAAGGTTTTCAAAGTAGGAACCCGAACGGAATTTGATGTCGTAATCAGTACGATCAAAAGTCAATTTACCAGTTGCTGTGATTATGCCTCCATTTACTGCAACAGTTGCTGGAAAAGTAACAGGCTTAGTGATATTTTTAATAGTCAGATCTCCTGTGAGTTGATAGTCTTTGCCGTTGGAGGTTTTGGCATTTGTGATGGTAAAGGTTGACTTTCCGTGATTTGCTACAGAGAAAAAGTCATCTGATTTCAAGTGGTCAGTTAGCTTTTTATTCATGCCTGGATCGGTGATATCCTCAACGGTTAAGCTAGTCATATCCATCTCGAAACTGCCACCCAGGATTTTTCCGTTTTGATAATCTAGTGTAGCAGTCGTGATAGGTACTTTACCGTGATGCTGACCAGTTACTTTTTTGGCAGTCCAGGTAATGCTGCTTTCAGAGGTATTTACTGTAGCTACCTCAGGTATCATAGTGAACGCTGTAAAAGCAAAGGTGAATAGTAGAGTTAAAATTTTCATAGGTATAGAATTCGGTTGTATGTGAAGAGTGTAATTAGGATTATCAAGACGAAAGAAAAGAGTGAAAGGTTATGCGAATTTATTATTTTAATACGGATATTATCTTTTGTTCAAAATATTGTTTTATATAAATTGGATTTTACCAATTATCAAATTAATAAATCAGTTATATATATCAGATTTCTATTGATTATATTTATCAACACCCAATCTCAACCTCTTACTATGAAATCGCTTTTAATTTTCATCTTTTGCCTTATGACAATTTCATCATTTGCTCAGTTACAACCTATAAAATCGGGCGTCTTCAAATGGGACGATCACAAAGTGGTTCAGAATGGAGATCGAGTTGGCAGGCCGATATTTGAAGGCACTTCTCCTCATTTTGATTACTTGGAAATCCACGCCACAACTCAGGCGATTGGAGCCAGTGCAAGCACTGCCCATGCAAATGAGGATATTGAGGAACTAGTAATAGTAAAAGAAGGAAAGATGGAAGTAATGCTAAATGGTAAAGGCAACATTCTCGGACCAAATGGGGTACTTTCCTTGATGCCTCAGCAAATGCATTCTCTGAAAAATGTCGGGGATACCCCATTAACTTATTATGTCATTAGATTCCGCTCTAAAAAACCTATGAATCTGGAGCGGGGTAGGGCATCAGGTAGTACTTTAATTATCAATTCGGATTCAACTACCTACAAGCCCACCAGCGTAGGAGGAGTTCGTTCGTATTTCGATAGGGCGACTACTATGTGTGAGAGATTAGAAATGCATGTGACTACTTTGGACGGAAAAGTAGCGAGCCATGAACCACATTCTCATGTGGAATCTGAAATTATCCTAATGATTTCAGGAGAAACTGCTCAACTAATTGATGGACAAGAATATACAGCCAAAGCAGGTGATTTTTATTTCATGGAATCCCAGCATATTCACGGTATCCGCAATATTTCTGATGAACCAGCCACTTATTTTGCTTTTAAATGGAAATAATAGAATATAGAATTCTATTGCTGTACTATATAATTTGAGTTTGAAAACGTAAACTAAAAATGTGCTTGAGTCAATCAACTCGAGTAGATGTTTATCCAAATATATTTTTTAAATAAGAGTAATATAATTTTAGATTCATTGATCTTGGTAAGAGTCTATCCTTTATCTTTGGAATTACCTGCTTTAAATAATATCAGTAACTAAAGCGAAATACTGCCTTTATATTAATTTATCTAAATTTCTGAGAAGGCGAAATGTGATTTTTATAATTTAGTATCTACTGATAAAAGAGGTTTATATTGGCAGTTTTAAATTCAAATTACTTTTCGATGAGGAATTTCTAACGCATTGAATTCCTAATATCTTATGAAAGATTACAGCACAACAACTGAAATATACAAAGATGAACTCCGATTTCAGCGGATGATTGAAGAAGTGGAGGATTACGCGATAATACTGCTTGATACTGAGGGAAATATTCAAAATTGGAACAAAGGAGCTCAAAAGATCAAAGGCTATCTGGGAAATGAAATTATTGGTAGGAACTTTAGCCTTTTTTATCTTCCGCAGGACCGGGAAAATGGGCTCCCAAACAAATTAATTGGAGAAGCGAAGCAAATTGGAAGGGCTACTCATGAGGGTTGGAGAGTTCGCAAAGACGGGAGTACTTTTTGGGGATACATAGTTATCACAGCATTGCATGATAATCAGCAAAATGTAATTGGTTTTACAAAAGTGACCAAGGATCTGACTGAACGAATGCTAGTGGAGAAACAAAAAGAAAGTGACTCCAAAAGTATTTTATTACAAAATAAAGAACTGGAGCAGTTTGCCTATGGTACCTCGCATGACTTGCAGGAACCAATACGTAAAATCAGAGCTTTTGTGGAATTAGCCAAAAGTGAAATAGATAATAAGGAGAATCTGGAATGGTATCTACAAAAAATAGACAACAGTGCCGAAAAGATGATTCAGCTTATCAAAGATATTTTGGCTTTTGCCCGAATTTCCCACGACCATACAAAGTTTTCCAATGTTGACCTGAATCAAATACTCGTCAATATATTCTCGGAATTTGAAATGCTGATTGTGGAGAAAAAGGTGGAATTTGAAGTTTCTACTTTACCCGTAATCAAAGCTATTCCGGTTCAGATTTATCAGCTATTCAGCAACTTGATCAGCAATGCGATAAAATTTAATGATGGTAGACCCCACATAATTATTTCAGCGACATCTTCTGTAGGTGAAATGGATTCTAAAGGAAAGTCAGGCTGTCTGATCACCTTTACTGACAATGGAATTGGTTTTGATCAGAAATACGCAGAACAGGCATTTGAGCCATTCAAGAGGTTATCCAATAAATATAGGGGGACCGGAATAGGTCTGGCTCTATGTAAAAGAATTGTGGAAAACCATAAAGGAACAATAAGTGTCCAAAGCATAGTAGGAGAAGGATCTACTTTTAAAGTTTTTTTTCCTGAATTTCCTACTGCGATAGATGAAAACGCTCTTTAAAGCACTAGTATATTTAACTTTCCCTGCTTATAATTTTCAGAATTTTTCTGCATTCATGTGATTAGTAGATATAGAATTTATTCTTTGAAGTAAAGAGCTTTTTTTAGTTGTAATTGCCCTGCCTTAACTGGGAATCTTGTATTTTAGACATCTATTCTTCTCTTAAAATTATAAATGACGATCCTAGTATTATCCAGTCTTCTCATCATTGGTCTTATACTCTTGCTTGCGGAAGTCTTATTTGTGCCTGGGACTACCGTGGTCGGTATTTTTGGACTAGCTGTAAGTTTGGCTGGAGTAGTTTATGCGTTCCTGAGTTTTGATCCCGAAATAGCTTGGTGGATTACTTCCATAGCAGTAATCCTTAATCTCGCAGCTATAGCATATGGCTTTAATTCTGGAGTTTGGAATAGATTTTCACTCAAATCATCCATGAAAGGAGGAGCTTTCGACGGTCGAACAGATGCTTTGCAAATTGGAATGCCTGGCAAAACTATCTCTGATCTTAAGCCAATTGGAAAAGCCAGCTTTGGTGAGATTATATATGAAGTAAAATCCGAAAATGGATTTATTCCAGTTGACACCGAAGTCACCATTATCAAAATTGAAAACAATAAAATTTTAGTAAAATAATATGGAGAATTTAGATCCGAGCAGTTCAATGTTCATCTTGGTGGCTGCGGTCGCCGGAATAGTCCTTCTTTTCATCTTCTTGTACTTTGTGCCAGTCAATCTCTGGATCACTGCACAATTTTCCAATGTAAAAGTTGGAATAGGAGAACTTATCGGGATGAGAATCAGAAAGGTACCGCCTAGTATCATTGTCAATTCATTGATTACTGCAACTAAAGCCGGTCTTCAGTTGACTACAAATGACTTGGAAACGCACTATATGGCTGGTGGTAATATTCCTAACGTCATCAGAGCACTGATTTCTGCTGATAAAGCAAATATCAATTTGACGTTCAAGCAAGCTACCGCAATTGATTTGGCAGGTAGGGATGTATTTGAAGCTGTTCAGATCTCTGTAAATCCAAAAGTGATCAACACACCTAATGTGGCTGCTGTGGCTGCAGACGGTATTCAATTGATAGCAAAAGCCAGAGTAACTGTACGAGCAAACATTGCGCAATTAGTCGGTGGTGCCGGTGAAGAAACCATTCTTGCCAGAGTAGGTGAGGGCATAGTTACTTCTATTGGTTCGGCCGCTACTCACAAAAGTGTATTAGAAAATCCTGACAAAATCTCCAAGCTGGTTCTCCAGAGAGGTTTGGATGCTGGAACGGCATTTGAAATTCTTTCTATAGATATCGCAGATATTGACGTGGGCACAAACATTGGTGCGAAACTTCAAATTGATCAAGCATCTGCGGATTTGAAAGTTGCCGAAGCAAGAGCTGAAGAGAGACGTGCGATGGCAGTAGCATTAGAGCAGGAAATGAAAGCTAGGAATGTGGAAATGAGAGCTAAGGTAATCGAAGCTGAGGCCGAGGTTCCAAAAGCATTAGCTGAAGCTTTTAGAAGTGGCCGACTGGGAGTGATGGACTATTATAAAATGGAAAACATCAAATCCGATACATCCATGAGGGAGTCAATAGCAAATCCTGATACAGAATCAAAAGATTCTTCAAAAGGGAAAAACGAGAAAAAATAAAGAAAGGAGCTTAGGCTCCTTTTTTGTTTTTCTTATTTGGTTCATTGAGGGTTTGGATCACCGTAGGTACGTAGGTGGTTTTGGCAAATATTTGTTCATTTACCCAATCTACAAGCACTTCTTCATAGGCTAAAGGAATGATAATTCCCCCTTCTTCATCTATTACTCCGGTAAGACCATCCTTTCGAACAATCACAAAATTCTTTCGTTCTCTCCTCAATCCTTCAAATTCTGTGGCAATTACTTCATTTGCCTCTCCATCCAATAAACCGGTTTTGCCGGACTTTTCTACCAAGAAATAACCATCGGTAGTCCGATAAATATTGTCAAACCCTTCGGAGGTAAGAACTGCACCAAAAGTATTTAAGAGGTAATATTTGCCGTTTGCTTTAGCTATGGCAATCCCTTTTTGGAAAGGTTTGATTTCTTCCCAAGTTGCATCTGTGATCCTCTCTCCAGTATCACTGATTAACCCCCAGTTTAAGGATGTTCTGTACGCAGCTATTTTATCAGAAAATAAAGTTGTTTGAGCATATTCTGGTTTGATCACCCAAGTCCCGGCTGAATTTACAAATCCGAATGCTCCTTTGGATTTGGCAGGGAAAAGTCCTTCGTTGCCGAATTTGATCTCTTCTACGTCAAGCATAGGCTTCACTAGCCATCCTTTTTTTCCTAGCAAGCCAATCTTGGCATCCCGGAAATGCACATTGTAAAGGTCTTTGCCGATTTTATTGACTTCGGTTATTCCCACATCATCCAGCAAAATGCCATCACCTTCCATCACACGACGTAGCTTACCATGAATGTATTCAAGCATGATATCATTCTCAAAAGTGATCTTATGAAAGGAATTGTAGCGGATGTTTGACTGTATATCATTCCCTTCGATCAGCAAATATTGATCTTGGTTGTACCCATAGAAGAAGTTGCCGTACGTGTGTTGAAGCGTTTCGATTATTGGATCCAATACATAGTCGCCTTCCCTGTTGATCAGCCCAAAACCGCTGGCTTCCTTAGCCAAAACAAACTCTCCATCATTATCCGAGAGAAGTTCAAAAGTCTTATCAGGATTTGGAGATAGTGGCATGGAATACTCGCTTCCTTTTCGGATGATGATCAGTCCGGTGTTGGTAATCTTTGCCTCATCCAGTTCCCCTAAATAAATTGTCTTATTTTTTCCTCGTTCAAATAACCAATACTCATTTCCTTTGCTTGCCAAAAGCATAGTGAAATAGGTATCAATTTTATCATATTCCAAGGGCAAAACCTGCTGTCCGTATTCGTGAAATGCTCCTAATCCATTTGGTCCTTTTACTATTATCCAAGGCTCTACATAAAGGTGAATTTCAGTACCGACCAAAGAGACTGCCGGTTTGAGATCGTTCGATAATAGTGACAGCTCATTACCTTTTTTGCCGATTTTCACGGTTTCGCTTAGAAGATCTATTTCATCGTAAATTAAATGTGATTGAAGTTGAATCTTCGTATCATAGACTTCCCAGGACTGAGAGTAGGCAGCTTCAGAAATTAAAAAAGTGGATATCAGACTTAGGAGTAGCGTAAAATTTTTATTCATTTATATGTAGATTATTTGGAATGGTCCTAAAGGTAAAATGACCAAAGGTTTGATTCAATCCTTTGGTCATTTTTATCCAATTTTGCTTGGCTTATTTGTCGGTTTTGACTCGGTCTAGATCGAAGAGATCAGATATCATTTCGATCATCTCCTGTGCCTGATCCCGCTGGCATGCAGCACGAAGCTGCACCACGGGCACTTTTAGGATTTTTTGCATCATGCTCTTGGTGATCTTATCTATCACAGCGAATTCTTTTTCGTCTGCATTCTTCATAAACCTAGCCATTTCCTCCTGACGGATTTGCTCGAGGGATTGCTTTAGTTTATTGATGGTAGGTGATACCATCATTTCTTTTTTCCATCCTTGAAACTCAGTAATGCTCTCCTCGATGATTTCTTCCACTTTAGGAACTGAGGCAAGTCTCTTTTCCAATGTTTCAGAAGCTTTGCTTCGGATATTATCTACATTATAAAGTATTACACCAGGCACGTCTTCCACCGAAGTCTCGATGCTTCTAGGTACGGAGAGATCCACGAGTAGTTTGTAACTGTTGATCTGGAATTTCTTCACCAATTCCTTGGTGATAAAAGGCTCCGACCGTTGAATGGAGCAAACAATTACATCTGCTTCTTCCATTGCTGTCATACAATTTTCAAAAGGAACTACCTCAAATCCCATCTCCGCTGCAATAGTTTCAGCCCTCGACTGAGTCCTATTGGAGATTTTTACTTTTGCAGAAGGAATGTGAACCATATTTTTAGCCACATCTTCTCCGATTTCACCCACACCGATCAAAAGTATTCTTGGTTCAAAGGTATTTGAAGTCAAGCTTTCGATCAATTCGATTGCTGCGTAGGATAATGATGCGGCTCCATCCCTAAAAGCTGTCTCCTGAACAATGCGCTTATTTGTGAAGAATACGGTGTGCATCAATCTATGAAGAAAGGGCCCTGCCATATTAAGATCTGCAGATGCCTGATAAGATCTTTTTACCTGATTGGAAATCTGAATGTCACCTACGACTTGGGCTTCCAATCCCATCGAAACCCTAAACAAATGTCGGATAGCTTCACGGTCATCATTAAAAATTTCGAAATACTCCAGGTAATTTACAATGTCAACAAGTCCTTTTTCAAGACCTATTAACTTAATGATTTCTGTGCTGATGTCCTTATCATGGCTATAATAAACTTCAGTTCTATTACATGTAGAAAGGATTAAGGCATCACTTAGATTAAAAAAGTCTTTGAGTTTCAGTAAAATACCATGTACCGCTTGCTCGTCCAGTGAGATGATCTCACGGATTTGTACCGGCGCATTTTTATGTGACAAACTAAGGGCTCTGAATTTGACTTGCATCATGGGTAAGCTTGGATTGCAAATTTAACAGACAAAGGCTAGGGAAGTATCCATTTGTGGAAGGGATCTGATAATTTGGAATCTATCTAAATAACTATTCGCAATTATACTGCAAAGCTAATCAGTATTGATTTCCGAATCTAATACTATTAACTTATGTCTTATTGATAGATTCTATCATTTTTTATGATTTACAATGAGATCTAGATTTTTTTATTGGCTTAAGGTTTATCTGGGGTTTTCCAGAAAGGAATCACGTGGATTTGTGCTGTTGATTCCCGCATTACTTGTGTTAGTTTTCGCAAAAGTTGTTTTCAAAGAGATCAGACAAGCAAAGGCTGAGAATTTCCATGTACAGTATTTGGGTATTATTGATAGTCTGGAATCATCAGGAATTACGCTGTTGAATTCTCCTTTTCCAGTATTTAATCAACAGGATACGATAACAAATAAGTCTAATGCCAAACAACTGGAAAATCTCAACCGAATTTCCTTTTCAGAAGCTGATTCCGTTACACTCCAGATTGTCCCGGGAATCGGCCAAAGCACAGCAAGCCGAATTGTGAAGTTTAGAGAAAATCTGGGTGGGCTTCATAGCAAAAGTCAGCTCAAAGAGGTTTATGGATTGAAACCTGAGACTATAGATGCGATCTGGGAGTATTTTGATTTTTCTCCATCTATTTTTAGGAAAGTAAAAATCAACCAAGTGGAAGTGGATGAATTGAGCAAACATCCTTATTTCAGCTATTCGGAATCAAAAGTTTTAATTGCTTACAGAAAGCAACATGGTAAATTTCAGTCTTCGGAAGATTTAAAGCAGATCAAAATTTTTAGACAGGAATGGATAGATAAGATTTCTCCTTACCTGGATTTTCAATAGTTCGGGAATTCAATTTTTCCCAAATGCCCAATTTTCCGCATCTTTGATCCATGGATTCTAATCTGGATCAGATACAATTACCCAAGCTCAATTTGCCTCATTTCGAGCCTCAGCTTCAGGAGAAGGACGGTAGGATGTGGATATTTGATTCGCTTCGCAAAAAGCATTTGGTATTGACACCTGAAGAATGGGTTCGGCAGCATTGGATCAATTTCCTTATTAATCAATTGAAATTCCCAAAGGGACTTTTGGCAATGGAAAAAGGACTACTTTACAACAAACTGCTAAAGCGGACTGATCTGGTGGTTTGGAATAAGGATGGGAATCCATATTTGCTCATTGAATGTAAAGCTCCCAAAGTAAAGTTGACTCAAAAAACCATCGAGCAAGCCTGCATGTATCATAAGGAATTAAAGACTCCTTTTCTGCTAATCAGCAATGGATTACAGCACATATGTCTAAGTTTTGATTTTGTTGCGGAGAAGTTTACTCAGGAGAAAAACTTTCCAGAACCTCCGCTTTAAATGAAGTGTTGTAAATTTGAGTTTTTGAATGTTTAAATAAAATTACTGATCTGAGTATGTCAAAACCATCTTCCATTCATCCATGTGACTTGTGCAGTAGTCGGAAATTGTCCATGCTGTCTGAACTTACAGAGGAGCAAGCCTGCAATATTTCTGACAATAAAAATATGATTTCCCATCGTAAAGGGCAAGTGCTTTATTACGAGGAAGCAAAGCCATTGGGAGTTTACTGTGTGAATGCTGGGGTAATAAAAATTTTTAAAACAGCCTCGAATGGCAAAGAGCAAATTATGCACTTGGCAAAAAAAGGCGACCTTTTAGGATATTCTGCATTGCTTGGAGAGGAAAATTACACCAATTCGGCGATGGTGATTGAGGATGCGAAAATCTGCTTTATTCCAAAAGAGACTTTTCTCAAAGCTCTGATCAGCAATGGGCCATTTTTCAAGAGACTTACTAAAGCACTCAGCCATGAAATAGGAGTGATGGAAGAAAAGCTTGTTGATGCTTCGCAAAAAAGCATCCGTGAGCGTTTAGCCTATTTGCTTTTACAGCTAGCCAATTCTTACGGATTGGATGGAGGCGATCATCAGCAGATTGATTTGGTGTTAAGCCGTGAAGAAATTGCCAGTTTGATTGGTACAGCTACGGAATCTGTTATCAGACTTTTATCAGAATTCAAAAAAGATAAGCTCATCGAACTCAAAGGCAAGAAGATCATCGTTCTGGATAAAAGTGGTTTGGTTAAGCTTTCGGATTTTTATGCTTGAAATGAACAGCTACTTACAATTTGGAGTTGACTGAGTATGAAATCACGTAGAGCTCCAATCTTTTTTTGTTTAATGTTCCTTATTAGTCTGTGGGGATTTTCACCCAATGCCATTGCGCAGTCTGTAGCATATAAAGCTTTGTTGGCAACGTTATATGATTCTGATTTTCCTGTTCTGAAGCCAGCTCAAATAGCTGATTTGAGTAGTTATCAAGTTGTGGATACCCGGGAAAAGGAGGAGTTTGAAGTCAGTCATCTCCAAGATGCCAATTGGGTAGGGTACGATGATTTTTCACTAAAGAATGTGGCTTCATTAGATAAAAGTAAACCAGTTTTGGTCTATTGTACAGTTGGGGCTAGATCACAGGAAATAGGTAAAAAGCTGCATGAAGCTGGCTTCAAAGAAGTATATAATCTTTACGGTGGCTTGATAGAATGGGCAAATGAGGAAAGGCCGATTTATCACGGAGACTCTCTGACTAAGAAAGTTCATACCTATTCCCGTACTTGGGGTATATGGTTAACCAAAGGAGAAAAAGTCTATTAAGAGCTATTTTGGTCTCTTAACCGACCAATTCTTATTTCTCAACATCTTTACTTTGCTTCCGAACGTAAATCAGTTCAAAATACTTTCCCATGAAAAATATTAAAACTTATTTTCTTCTCTTTCTTAGCATCATCCTTTTGAGTTGCCAAAGTTCTGTTCCAGGAATGGCAGGAACTACTCCGCCAAGTCACAAGGCTTGGAATGAATTACTAAAGGCAAATGTCAGCGCTGATGGAACAGTCAATTACACAGGATTTATAAAAGAAAAGGGGAAGCTAGAAGCGTATCTTAAAAGTCTTAGCGAAAATGCTCCGGATCGTAAAACATGGTCAAAAAATGAGCAATTAGCTTATTGGATCAATGCATACAATGGATTTACGGTAAAGTTGATTGTGGATAATTATCCTGTGGAAAGCATTAAAGATCTTGGTCCAACTTTGAAAATCCCGCTGATCAAAGATGTTTGGCATTACAAATTTTTCAAAATAGGAGGTCAAGAATCCAGCTTGGACGAGATTGAGCATTCTATTTTGAGAAAAGAATTTGAAGAACCTAGAATCCACTTTGCCATTAATTGCGCGTCAGTTTCCTGTCCTCCATTGCTTAATGAAGCTTTCGAAGCCGAGACCATTAATGCACAATTAGATAAAGTAGCCAAAGGTTTTATTAATGACTCCTCAAGAAATAAAATCAGTGCTGAAGCTGTCCAAGTTTCTTCCATTTTCTCCTGGTTCAAAGGCGATTTCACGAAAAATGGGGATCTTATCGACTTTTTGAATAAGTATAGTAAGACTAAAATAAAATCAAATGCAAAAATTTCATTTTTGGATTATGATTGGAATCTAAACGAATAGCACCAAGTTTTTGGTAAATTTCAAATTGAGTCTTATTTCAACCCCCACAAAATGAGTTCAAATCGCCATGTGGTCATCATAGGCAATGGAATCGCAGGAATAACCTGCGCTCGCCAGCTACGGAAGCTCGATGATTCGGTCAAGATAACCGTGATTTCAGGTGAATCGAAGTACTTTTTCTCCAGGACTGCACTAATGTATGTTTTCATGGGACACATGAAATTTGAGCATACACAGCCTTATGAGAATTGGTTCTGGGAGAAAAACAGAATTGATCTGAAGGAGGCTTGGGTCAAATCGATTGACTATAATGCAAAGACTCTACTTTTCAAATCAGGGGAAGATTTGAGTTACGATGAGCTTGTCATCGCCACAGGTTCTAAACCAAATAAGTTTGGCTGGCCGGGTATGGATTTGCAAGGGGTACAAGGTTTGTATTCCAAGCAGGATTTAGAGCTGATGGAAGAAAATACCACCGATGTACAGCGGGCAGTAATTGTAGGCGGAGGTTTGATTGGGATTGAAATGGCAGAAATGCTGGCTTATAAGAAAATACATGTCACATTTTTAGTAAGAGAATCGGGCTTTTGGAGTAACATTCTTCCGAAAGAAGAGTCTGAGTTAGTAAGTCGACACATGCGGGAGCACCACATTGACTTGAGGTTGAATGAGGAGTTAGACGAGATTATTTCTGATCCAAATGCCCGTGTAAAAGCTGTCCGCACAAAATCAGGTGAGGAGATTTCCTGCCAATTTGTTGGACTCACTGCTGGAGTGACGCCGAATATAGACTTTCTTCGAAATACGGAACTAGAAGTCAATCGCGGAGTGAAAGTAGATTTCAGCTTTCAGACCAATATTCCAAATGTTTATTCCATCGGTGATTGCGCCGAGTTTCATGAGGCACCGGCAGCAGATCGTAAGCCGGTGGAGCAAGTTTGGTACACTGGAAGAATGCACGGAGAGACATTAGGATATATCTTGGCTGGCAAAAAAGTCACTTATAAGCCAGGTGTCTGGTTCAATTCCGCCAAGTTCCTGGATATTGAATATCAAACCTATGGGACAGTTCCAGCAAGTTGGGATGAAGATAAGATCAAGTCATTTTATTGGGAGCATGCTGGTGGAAAAGTCTCTTTCCGAATGCTGATGGATCTGCAGGGCAAAATTCTCGGTGTTAATAATTTCGGTTTTCGTCTCAGACATGAATTTTTCGATCAGGCAATCCGAGAGTCTTGGGATGGCGCGAAAGTGATTTCTAAACTCGATAAAGCCAATTTCGATCCTGAGTTCTTTGCGCCTTATTACATAGAAATTCAAAAGGCTTTTAAGAGCCAATTCGGAGGAGATGTTAAAGTTTCTAAGAAAACATTTATTCAAAAACTATTCGGAGCTAGCGTATGAAAGTGAACATGATGATAATGTCAAATTTAGGAATTATGAATACCCATGTGAGATTCTCCCGAAACGAGTTCGGGACAGGCAATGTGTCCTATAAAAATCAAATTATATACACATGAAGGTTGTCCAGAGTGTCGGTATAGGATTATTTTTGATTGGTATAGCGATCTTCACCATCATGCCATTTTTGGGTAATTACACGCTAACCCGAGAATTGGTTTTGGAGAATACGAAGGATATTCACCAGGAGAAAATGGCTGAGATTCTTAAGCCGATGTATGGTGAAACTTACTCTTCAAATTTTGCTTTCATAGGTGCATTCAACGATAACTTCGACTCCTACAATGATGCATTGAAGGAAGAGTCCAAATGGGATGAAGTGATATGGGATGACTATAGATTTCCGTTGGCACAAAGCTCCATCAGTAGCCCTGTTCGGGATAATCCTTGGCTTTTCTTTATTTTGTCCATAGGACTTGCTGTTCTTGGCGGATTGATGTACAATCTTCCAAAATATCAGGATGAGCCTGAAGGAATCAAAAACAATGGGATTTTCCATTCAGCAATGAAAAACCGGGGCTGGATGGGAATGATTACAGGATCTTATTTGATAATTTTCTACATCATTTTATACTTGTTTCCGGCATTTATAGTGAATCAGGTGTGGATGGTAACACCTCTGAGCATAATTCTGAGTGGCAATCCTGCCAGCCATTGGTTTCTTTACGGGACGATTTATACGTTGGCGATTATCGTGATGGGCGTGCGGATGTTCAGGAAATATAGAGGCAATAAATACCAGCAGCTACGCACTGCTTCAGTGATGTTCTTTCAGACTGCCTTTGCTTTTCTAATCCCGGAAATCCTCGTTTTACTCAATCAGCCATATTTCGATTTCAAAAATATCTGGCCGCTTGATTACGATTTTTTCTACGATTATCAGATTGATACCTTCTTGAGTTCGGGCGGAGTAGGGATGTTTATGTTGATTTGGGGCATCTTACTCATTGTAATTGGAGTTCCTACTTTTACATATTTCTTTGGAAAAAGATGGTATTGCTCCTGGGTTTGTGGCTGTGGAGGATTAGCAGAAACTGTTGGTGATCCTTACAGACAGCTTTCCGATAAGTCTCTGAAAGCTTGGAAATATGAGCGGGTTATTGTTCACAGTGTATTGGTTTTGGCGGTGGTGATGACTGCTTTGACTATTATTAATTACTTTTCCGGCTTTGCGCTATTGGGGAATGTAACGAACCAACTACATTCGTTCTATGGTTTTGCGATTGGTTCGGTCTTCGCCGGGGTAGTTGGTACAGGGTTTTATCCATTCATGGGCAACCGTGTTTGGTGTAGATTTGGATGCCCATTGGCTGCCTATTTAGGCTTGGTTCAACGTTTCAAATCCAGATTCAGAATCACTACCAATGGTGGTCAGTGTATCTCCTGCGGAAATTGCTCAACGCATTGCGAAATGGGAATTGACGTGCGCTGGTATGCGCAGCGGGGACAGGAAATCGTGAGATCCAGTTGTGTAGGATGTGGGGTTTGTTCTTCAGTTTGCCCTCGTGGAGTACTGAAGTTAGAGAACGGTCCGGAAGAAAATAGAATCAACGAAATGCCAATAATCATTGGAAATGATTCCATCAAGATAAATGCGTAAATGATCTTCTTATATATTTTGATTGGGATTTATGCCCTGGGAATGCTGTTTATTTTCCTTTACAGCCTTGCTCAAGGGCATTTGCTTTTGAGCTTCCTTCGCTCAAAAAAGTATATGGGGGACGTGTCTCGTCCTGTACCTGAATCTTGGCCAAAAGTCACCATCCAACTTCCTGTTTACAACGAAATATATGTTGTAGAACGTTTGATAGAGGCAGTTGCAAAGATGAATTACCCTTCAAAGTTGCTTGAGATTCAAGTGTTGGATGACAGCACGGATCAGACAGCAGAGTTAATTCAGAAGAAAATACTCGAGTTTCCAGAACTCGATTTCAAATACATCCATCGAACTGATCGAACCGGCTTTAAAGCGGGAGCTTTGAAGGAAGGTCTCGCCAAAGCTAGCGGTGAGTTTATCGCGATTTTTGATGCGGATTTCGTTCCTGACCCCGATTTTTTGCTAAAAACTATTCCATATTTCTCTTCAAATAAAGTTGGAATGGTGCAGACGCGTTGGACGCATTTGAATAAAAATTATTCCCTACTGACACGCTTGCAGGCATTTGCTTTGGATGCTCATTTTCTGATTGAGCAGATAGGGAGAAACAGCCAACATGCATTTATCAATTTCAATGGTACTGGAGGTGTTTGGCGGAAGTCCTGTATCATCGACGCAGGAGACTGGCAAGACGATACACTGACAGAAGATTTAGATTTGAGTTATCGCGCGCAGCGCAAAGGCTGGGAGTTTGTATACCGACCAGAAATCGAATCTCCTGCCGAGCTTCCTCCGATTATGTCGGCCGTAAAGTCTCAGCAGTTCCGCTGGACAAAAGGAGGAGCTGAGTGTGCTTCAAAGCATGCAAAGGCAGTTTTGAGTCAAGATTTTCCAGTTGGAATCAAGATTCATGCAATGGCTCATTTGTTTAATAGTAGTATTTTCATTGCTATTCTTCTAGTCAGCTTGAGCAGTATTGGCGTGTGGTGGGCTGGAATGCAGGGAATGATTTCTCCCAATCTATTTAGACTTGCGGGTATATTCATGATAGGTTTTGTGATTATTGCAGGAGTGTATTTGGTGGCTTATTTCTACGAAAAGCGAAGTTTCTTGAGAAGCCTAGTTCAGGCAATATATATGTTGCCACTTTTTCTTTCTGTTTCTATGGGGTTGGCTTTGCACAATGCACAGGCAGTTTGGGAAGGTCTTACCGGAAAAAAATCACCCTTTATCCGTACACCAAAATTCAATCTTGAAAGTGGGTCTGGCTTAGCAACTAATCGCTATATCAAGTTTAAAATTCCCGCAACTACCTGGATGGAAGGAGTTTTGATGTTGGTTTTTGCTGGCATGGTTGGGCTTCATATTTATTGGGGCACGTTTGAGATGTTGCCTTTTCACCTGATGCTCTCGGTAGGCTATGGTCTAGTTTTCTTTTCTTCTTTCAAAGCCTACGGTTTAGGCAAATAATACCTGATGCATAATCCTCCAATTATTGATGTAATCATTCCTGCCTACAATGAGGAAAAGTCTATTCCCAAGGTAATTACTGAGATTCCAACCTTGGTGAGGAATATCGTAGTTGCAAATAATAACTCTACTGACAGTACTGGAGAAGTGGCGGGATCTGCTGGCGCAAAGGTGGTTTTCGAACCTCAGAAAGGCTATGGGAAAGCTTGTCTGACTGCTATGGATTGGATAAAAAAGCAGCAAATTCAACCAGATATTGTCGTCTTTCTGGACGGAGATTACAGCGATTATCCTGAAGAGCTATTGGATTTGATTCAGCCAATTTTAGATCAAAAAGCAGACATGGTTATAGGTTCCAGAGCACTTGGAGAGCGGGAATCAGGCTCAATGACTTTTCCGCAGGTATTTGGAAACTGGCTGGCTACGACAATGATGAAGTACATGCAAGGCGCCAAATTCTCTGATTTGGGACCATTTCGGGCGATTGTATGGACTAAGTTGCTTAACTTAAATATGATCGATCAGAACTTCGGTTGGACAATAGAAATGCAGATCAAAGCCCATAAGGCCGGACTTCTCTACACAGAAGTGCCCGTAAATTACCGTAAGCGAATTGGGGTATCTAAAGTTAGCGGAACGGTAAAAGGGGTGTTTGGAGCTGGGTATAAGATTATTTATACGATTTTTAAGTATTGGTGAGGTTTTAGACTTTAGTAGCAAGACATAAGTATCAAGACTAGAGACTTGGTTATTAAGGCTTCAACTGGATTTTAGTAATTTTAGGAATATGAAAAATTTATTCATTCTTGGTTTGGTTTTACTACTTACCTCTTCCTGCAATTCCACAGGAAGAAAAGCGATAGATGAGGAGCAATTTGCTTCACATTGGTATCAGGGAAAGGCTGAGATCAATGTCTTTGACTTGAAGCAAATGCGATATGGTGAAGAGCGGGATGGCAATGCGGTAATGATCTTTGTGACGGAGGACTTTTCCAAACGCAAGCAAGTGAAGGTGGATGATCCTTCTGCTGCAGGAAAGGGAGCTATAAAGGTGATGAAGCTAAATATGACCCGTGATTTTGTGACAGGAGTATATCCTTATCATACCATGTTGTCCGTTTTTACGCCAGTTTATGATGATCTGAACTCTCCTAAAATCACGGCTTCCGTGACTGAATGGTGTGGACAGTCCTTTGCTCAGCTCAACTGGAAAAACAATAAGTACAACATAAATTTATTCTCCTACTTCGAATCCGAGGGTGATCAGGAGTTGTCTATCAGCGCGATGGCGGAGGATGAGATTTTTAATTTGATCAGACTAAATCCCGACTTGGTGCCTACAGGACATAGGAAATTAATCCCAAGTTTGATTTTTAACCGTTTAACACATATTCCTCTTGATGCCGAAAGCGCCGTAATATCCAAGAGAAAAACAGGCGACAATCAAGCTGAAGTCGAAGTGATCTATGAGGAAATTGGAAGAAGGTTGGTGATCAACTATGTGGATGCTTTTCCAAACGAAATCATATCCTGGAAGGAAACTTACACTAAAAAAGATGGTACTGAAGAAGTAACTACCGCAGTTCGGAAAAGTGTGCAAATGCTTGACTATTGGCGTAAAAATGGTCTTCAGGATGAATCGCTTCGCAAAGGCTTAGGACTTTGAATAAGCAGCTTAACAAGCGATTAATCCCATCAATTTGGCTGGCAATGACAGTCGGTTTTTTCTATTTGGCTTACTACATTCCAAGAGAAAATTTCTGGTTGACCTTCTCGATTTACAGCTTGCTTTTCGGAGGAATGCTTGTTCTCTATTTTTTGAGCGCACAGTTGAAGTGGCAATGGATTTTTGTAGGGGGATTACTCATTCGTCTTTCTTTACTACTTGCCATTCCCAAGTGGTCGGATGATTATCCAAGATTTCTTTGGGATGGGGAGTTGGTGAAGATGAATCAAAATCCCTATCTGGAAACTCCGGAATCCTGGCTTCAAAATCATACAGAAGGTTCAAATCCTTATTTGGCTGATCTTTTTGAAGCCATGAATTCACCACAGTATTTTTCGGTTTATCCGCCTTTGAATCAAGCTGTATTTTTTATTGCAGCTTGGGGCGCAAATCTTGATACTAAAACAGGAATTCTGATTTTAAGGGTTATCCTGATTCTAGGCGAGATTGGAGTTTTCTTTGGTTTACTCAAGCTGTTCGATCATTTTCAGCTTGCAGAAAAAAGGTTGATTCTTTATTGGCTGAATCCTTTGGTGATTATGGAAATCACAGGAAATCTTCATTTTGAAGGCTTGGTTCTTCTTCTTTTATTGGCCTCTGTTTATATGCTTCGAAAGAATAGAAATGCGATTTCTGGAGGATTTTGGGGGCTTTCGATTGGAATGAAGTTACTCCCGTTCATGTTGGTTCCTACTTTTTTCTCTTTTGAGAAAACCAGAAAGTCCAAGGCTTTTTGGGTGGGTTCAGCTATTGCGATTGTAGCCAGCTTTGCATGGCTATTGATCGATAATTCCTGGGTCCATTTTCTGCAAAGCTTAAAGCTTTACCAAGGTAAATTTGAATTTAATGCCTCGATCTACTACCTACTCCGGGAAGTTGGCTATTGGGTAAAAGGGTATAATGTCATCGGGGAACTGACGCCGATTCTAAGTGGAATTACCTTAGCCGGAATTCTATACTTTTCTTGGAAAAGGAGGCCTCAAAACCTTTTACAGCTTGTAGACCTTTGGGTTTTGGTCTATTTGTGTTATCTGGTTTTGCAACCTGTGGTACACCCTTGGTATCTGATTCCAGCTTTTGGTTTGAGTTTATTTACTGGTAAAAAAGCCTTTCTGATTTGGACTTTCGCTGTGATATTTTCGTACCAAGCCTATGGCGATCCCAACTACTCAGAAAGCCCGGTTTTTCTTTTCATAGAATATTCCATACTCGCCATTGCTATTTATTGGGATTATTCTAAAACAAACACAAAATCGCTTTTACCTACATGAACTATAAATTTCTTCTCCCTTTTCTCTTATCTCTCTTCTTTTTCTCCTGCACCCAAAGCCCTGAAAAGCAGGCTCAAGAACTTGTCGAAAAGTCAATCTCAGCCCATCAACTTTCAAAGAATTGGGAAAATATTTCAAGCATTAAGTTTAAAAAAATGACTCGCTTGCTGGATGAATCTGGAGTTGTGGAAAGTGAATCTGAACAGTGGGTAGAATTTCGCTTGGAGCCTTATTTTGAAGCCAAATTGACATGGACAAAAGATAGTATACTCCATGTTGTCAATTTCAATGGAAGCAAGACAAGCTATCAAATGGGAGAAAACTCCATACAGAATGATGGCTTTTTGAAAGCTAAAAAAGCTGAAATAGATGCGGCATTTTTTGCTTTTGCTCAGCCATGGAATCTCCTAGATGAGAACGCAACGTTGACTTACGAAGGTGAAAAATCTCTAGAAGATGCAAAGTCGGTTCAATCTATCCGTGTGGATTATGGGCCAGATTCAGATGTGTGGTGGTTTTATTTTGATCCAACTTCATCGAAGTTGATAGCAAATGAACTACATGCGAAGGATCATAAAAGTTTGATTGAAAACCTTAGCTATGACGAAACTACGGGGATAGTATTGGCGAAAGAGCGGAAAAGCTATAGAATAGATGAGACAGGAAAAAAGTTATTTCTTCGGGCTGAATATGTATATTCTGATTACCAAGTAACTTTTGAATAATTGAAACTTTATTGCTTAAAATTTAAAATAATGAAATTGAATTACCTTTTGTTAGGCATAGTTACCATGGCTGTTTTAGCTTCCTGCAACTCAAGAACGGATGCTGAGAAAATTGTGGACAGAGCAATTGAAGCTCACGGAGGAGATTCCTATACCAACTCCAAAATTGAGTTTGATTTCAGAAATATTCATTACACCATTTTCAAAACGCCAGATCACTTTGAGTACATCAGAGAGTTTAAAGACTCTACTGGAAATGTCAAAGATCTCCTGAATAATGATGGTTTTGTGAGAACTGTGAATGGCGCCAAAATAGACACGCTTTCTGAGGAATGGACAGGAAAATATTCCCGCTCAGTTAACTCCGTGGCATACTTCGCATACTTACCTTATGGATTAAATGATCCTTCTGTATTTAAAACCTTATTGGGAGAAACAGAAATAAATGGGGAAAAGTATAATCTAATCAAAGTGACTTTTGCCGAGGAGGGTGGTGGTGACGACTATGACGATGAATTTTTATATTGGATAGGTATTGAAGATTCCATTGTGGATTATATGGCTTACAGCTATCATACTGATGGAGGAGGGGTGAGAATGAGAGAAGTAAGTGGGGTAAATGAAGTAGGTGGAATCCGTTTTCAAAACTACCTTAATCTTAAGCCAGCGGATGAATCTGTATCTGTAGAAAAGATGCAGGAGCTTTACGAATCCGGAGATTTAGAGTTACTTTCAGAGATAAACCTTGAAAATATCAAAGTAGAAGTATTGAATAAATAACCCAGAATGAATCCTAAACGACTGACATTTGAGAATAGAAGTGGCTTAGAACTGTCTGCTCATCTATATTTGCCAGCGGATCAAAAGCCAAAGTTTTATACACTTTTTGCACATTGTTTTACTTGCTCCAAAAATTTCCTGGCCGTCACTCGTATTTGTACCGCCTTGTCCCAAAATGGAATTGCAGCATTGAGCTTTGATTTCACTGGACTTGGCATGAGCGAAGGAGAATTTGCTGAGTCATCTTTTACAAGTAACGTAAGCGATTTGTTGGATGCAGCTGCTTTTTTAGGAAAAGAATACGATATGCCTAAAATGCTCATAGGACATTCGCTTGGAGGAGCCGCGGTTTTATATGCAGCTGCACAACTGAGCAATGTGAATGCCGTAGTCACGATTGGAGCTCCATCTATGCCTTCTCACGTCCGACATTTGTTTACTGATAGTGTCGAGGAAATCGAAAAAAACGGGCTAGCAAATGTCACTATAGGCGGCCGTCCTTTTAAGATCAGTAAAAGTTTTGTAGATGATTTGGAGCAAAGACCATTAGCCACATTCTTAAATAAACTGAGAAAATCGCTTCTGATCATGCATTCGCCTCAAGACAAAATTGTCGAAATCAGCAATGCGGCCGAGATTTATAATGCAGCCCATCATCCCAAGAGTTTTATATCCTTAGATGGCGCGACTCATTTAATTTCAAATCCTCTGGATAGCGAGTACATCGCAGAGGTAATAGGAAGTTGGAGTAAGCGGTACGTGCTGGTGGAGAAGATAGATAAGCCAAATGATACGAGAGGTAATCAGGTTTTCGTGAGACTTTCCGGGGAGAAATACACCACCGAAGTGATGACTCCGAATCATCATTTAATAGCTGATGAGCCTATAGATGTGGGTGGGGCAGATTTGGGGCCAAATCCGTACGACCTGCTTATGGCATCGCTTGGAAGCTGTACTGCAATGACTTTGAAAATGTATGCCGAGCGTAAAAAGTGGCCTTTGGAGCAGGTTTCTGTCTTTCTCAATCACGAAAAAGTGCATTTAGCAGATAGTGAAAATCCTGAGGAATCTTCTGCTAAAGTCAGTCAATTTACCCGAATAATAGAAATAGAAGGCGACTTTGATCCAGAACAAAGACAGAAATTATTGGAGATATCCAACAAATGTCCTGTGCATCGCACACTTCAGGAGGAAATTATTATTCAAACCATGTTGGCGAAATGAAGAAGGGCTGGTCGAGAAATTATTTGCTAAGTTCAGTACTAGTACTTCTAGGTCTGAGTTTGTGGGCAGTTTTTCCGATTCAGCCTGACTTGGTCATAGCCGCAGAAAAATGGAAAGGCGTATGCTGGGTAGGAAGTAGATCACCACTTTTGGGACCGGAACTGGAAGCCCTCAAAGCGACAGGAGCAGATGCACTTTCGCAGACGCCATTTGGCTGGCAAACTGAAAAGAATACTCCAGAAATCCGCTGGGACACGAATAATGAAAACAAATGGTGGGGGGAATCCTCACTGGGAATCAAAGCGACTTTTGATTCTTCAGCTCGTCATGGTATCATGAATATGCTCAAGCCACATCTCTGGGTTCGCGGAAGTTGGCCGGGGGAGATTGAGATGAAGAATAAGGAGGATTGGAAGACTTGGTTTAAGAATTACGAGGGGTTTATCTTGGATTATGCAAAGATGGCCGAGGAGCATAAAATCCCTATGCTTTGCGTAGGAACTGAGCTGGAAATGACATCAGATCGGGAAGAAGATTGGAGAAAGGTGATTGCGGAGATTCGAAAAGTCTATTCCGGAAAGCTCGTTTATGCAGCCAATTTTACTGAGTTTGAGCATGTCGAATTTTGGGATGCCTTGGATTACATCGGTATTCAGGCATATTTTCCACTTTCCACCAAAACAAATCCAGATCTATCTGACCTCAAATCAGGGTGGAAGAAAAATTTACCTAGAATCGATAAAGTCGTCAGAAAATATCAAAAACCCGTGATGTTCACAGAGATTGGCTATTGCAATACAGTTGACGCAGCAAAAGAACCGTGGGTTTGGCCAAATGAACGCAGGGAAACAGAGCTTTCTGAAGAGATGCAGGCGCTTTGCTATGAGGCATTTTTTGAAACTGCTTGGAAAGAATCCTGGATGGCAGGAGTGTTCTTCTGGAAATGGTATCCGGAAGGAAAGCATCGCGATCCAGATTTTACTCCTCAAGGAAAAATGGCTGAGCAGGTCATGTCAAAATACTTTTTAGCAGATTGATTCTTAGCGGATTATTTGATCTAAGTCATTTTTTAAAGATTCGTAACCACTTACTTTTGCACCGAAGAATCCAAACAGTCCTTCCTTTAGAAATTTGCTGGAAAAGTGAATAATCGCCTATTACTTTTAAGCCTACATTTAGTTTCCTAAAATGTATCCCATACAGATGTGAAAAGTAACTAACTTCATTTGTTACGCTGTGATGACCGAGAGCCAAAAGCTTTCGGTTTTTTTATTTGTAAGGTGACAGTACTTCCTTTATTTTTTTATTAATTAGAAATGTCAATTGAATAATGCTATATGAAAAATAACCAAAGAAGAGAGTTCTTGAAATCCACCGGAATGGTTGGTTTAGGGCTTTTCGGAGCGGGCAGTACCCTCGCCAATGAATTTGAAGCACTTCCTTTTCAAGCTAAAAAGGGAGTAAATAGAATTCAATCATTCAATATGAGCGGTTTTGCTGCTCCCAAAATTGATACTGTACGTATTGGGATTGTTGGACTTGGTATGAGAGGCCCTGGGGCCGTTGATCGATTGAGCAAAATAGAAAATGTAGAAATTAAAGCGCTTTGTGATTTGCTTCCTGAGCGAGTAGAAAAGGCTAAGGAGCAACTGAAAGGCACACCACATACCCCAGAGGGCTATTCTGGCAACGCATATTCTTTCAAAGAAATGATGGATCGTGATGATCTTGATTTGATATATATCGCTACTCCTTGGGAATGGCATACTCCAATGGCAGTCTATGCTATGGAAGCTGGCAAACATGCTGCCTGCGAAGTACCTATTGCTAGGACACTTGATGAATGCTGGCAATTGGTGGAGACTTCGGAGCGCACTAAGAAGCATTGTATGCAGTTGGAGAATTGTTGCTATGATTTCTTTGAGTTGATGACTTTGAAAATGGCCCGTGAGGGTTATTTTGGAGAAGTATTGCATGTAGAGGGTGCGTACATCCACGATTTGCTTTCCTTAAATTTCAATAAGGAAAATGGCTACCAGGATATGTGGAGGCTGAAAGAGAACTACCGGAATGGAAATCTTTATCCTACACATGGACTTGGTCCAATTTGTCAAATCCTGAATATCAACAGAGGTGATCAGATGGATTATTTGACTTCCACTTCTTCCAATGATTTCTCGATGCATGCTGAGGCAAAGAAATTAGCTGAACAGGATAATTTCTTTGCGTCCTACGCAGGCAAGAAATTCAGAGGAAATATGAATACTTCAGTGGTGAAGACCAAGAATGGGAAGACGATCATGATTCAGCATGATGTGTCATCACCTCGTCCATATTCCAGACTTCATGTAGTGAGTGGTACAGAGGCATATGCCCAGAAATATCCAACACCACAGGTAGCAAAAGGACATGGTTGGTTGAAGGAGGAAGAATTCAAGGATTTGGAAACCAAATACACTCCAGAGATTATTCAGAAAGTAGGGGAGTTGGCCAAAAAAGTGGGCGGTCACGGAGGCATGGACTTTATGATGGATTGGCGACTAATAGATTGCTTGAGAAACGGCCTTCCCCTAGATCAGGATGTGTATGATGCGGCACTTTGGAGCTGTATTTCTCCTTTGAGTGAGTGGTCAGTAGCAAATAGATCCAATTCTATTGATGTACCTGATTTCACGGGTGGAAACTGGAAAACCAATGCTCCAGTAAACATAACCCTCTCAGGTGGAGGTACCACAGGAGTGAGAGTATAATTTGGGAGATGTGAGATCACATTTCAAATAAAAGTCAAAATAAAGCCCGCTGATTAAAATAATGAGCGGGCTTTTAAATGCATTGCTTTCTACATAGCGTGATCACGCGGCACATCTATTCCATTCCAAATTTTTCTGGAAGTCCAATCCTCAGCGGGATCGGTCCAAAATGAATGGGTAGCTGGAAGACCTAATGGCAAAAATCCTAAAGTACACAAGTAAAGGGATCCCGTGCTGATATAAGGTTCGGCTAGACTAGGTTGGTGTCCTACCAGCCCAAGTTGTAGCCATCCATTTTCATCAAATGTACCTTTTGCTCCGAAAAGCTTAGAATAAACTGCCGTTAAAGCAGACCGAACCTGACCTTGTGATAGTTCTTCGTTAAGAAGTCCTTTGTAAGCAATTTCTGCCAATGGCTGGAAAGCCCCCGATCTGTAGCAAATCGATCTTCCGATAGGAGGATAGGTGCCTTCTGGCGAAATCATTAATTCCTGCTGCCGGGCAAATCTCTGCATACGCTTTACAGCTTCTTCAAGATCTTTTTCATAGGATTTTTGGACTTTTGATGCCACTTCCAAAACTTGGATTAGCATAGGCTGAATCACATATCCATTGTAGAAATCCAGATGGAAATCATCACCATCGCCATACCAACCGTCTCCTAAGTACCAATCTTGATGTTTCTTCACTGCAAAATCAATCCGCATCATGTCTCCCTGATCACCTACAAAAAACAGGAAAGCATCCAGCATTGCTCCAAATAGCAACCAATTATTATAAAAAGGTTTAATCGCTAATTTTTGTGCATGGATCTCTTTTATGAATCTTGCTTTTGTGTCAGCATCCAATGGCTCCCACAGTGCTTTTGGGGCGCGCATAATTCCATGAACAAGGAATGCACCATCTACCAGCGGCTGAGCACCTTTGGTCCAGTTTAAATAATCCGGAGAATTTGGGTCCACACCATTAGAAATACTTTTTAAAGCTTTCTCCCGAAGCTCTTTCTGGGCACCCGCTTCCTCAGAACTGATATCTTCTAATTCAAGCCATGGCGCCAATCCGGCTAGAGTTCTTCCTAAAACTTCCAAATAGGTAACCGACGCACGGTCTGCGTAAGCATCAGGAGGAGTTTCCAAAGGCATGAGTTCCGTCAGTTTTTCCTGGCTCATGGCATCTAGTACCGGATGTGATATTTTATACAGGAGGTCGACCCAAACTTTGCGATCACTATTTGCCTTTGCTTTTTCCTCACTGGCGCTGGCAAGGGTCGGTAATCCCATAAGTGATCCCAAAGCAGGGATTGCTTTAATAAAATCTCTTCTTTTAAACATTGTTATTTTTTGGCAGGGGCAGATGCCAAACCTTCATTGACGACTTGATCCAGCTTTTTCTGATCACCCATATATTCAGTGAGATCAATCAGACGAACGGTTCTAAAATCAATTGGATGACTTTCGCTTTGTAGTGATATCCATCCACCATTCAGCATCTGGCCATCTACTTTTACTTTTGGATCGACTGGACTTACATTTCCACCACCCATTTGAGGTTTTGTATAGCTGATTACAGTATCCTTTCCAACGAGATGGTGCACATCACCATTCCCCAAAACAATGAAATTGGCAGTTACCCACTGATCACCATGGTAGGTTTCTGAAGTAGAATTGATACAGTGAGAAGTGATGAGTTTATCTTCCATCACCACGTTGGTACCTGGAGTACAGAGATTACATGTAGTTCTTTTGTCGGTGCCATTCCCTCCTAGGAATTGAGCTTCGATAGATATTGGAAAATCCTGATCTTTCAACATAGTTTTTGGGTCCTGACAATGAAGCATTGCCCCACTATTTCGGGTAGCCCAGCCTTCACCTCCATTTGCTTGCTCACCTACAAATCTGTATTCCACCTGAAGAAGGTAATTGGAAAATGGTTTATTGAAGAAAATATGTCCATACTGTTGGTCAAACTGATCATAGCCGTCGTAACGAACTTTCATCAATCCATCTTCCACACGGAAAGTGTTGGCGAAATTATCATTCAATTCATGCGTACGGATCTTTATAGACCAATCGTCTATATCTTTTCCATTGAAAAGCGTTTGCCACTTTGGTTTTTTAGCTTCGACATGGGCATAGTTAAATGCAAAGCCAAAGCCTGCCAGGCAAAGGACTCCAATTAGCATAATTTTTTTCATCTTGCTCGATTTCATTATTGTTTAGGGGTTTATTAATCGCAGGGTGACCAAAACTGGGTAGTGGTCGGAGAATGGCACATCAATTACTTTGTAATCAACCAGCTCGAAGCTTTTTGAATCATACCAGACATAGTCTATCCTCTTTCCATTTTCAGAAGAGTAGGTGGGTGATTTATCATTTGCTAGCATTCCGGCATCACTCCATTTTGAAGAGATACTTTTATATTCTTTTGAGGATGGGGCAAAATTTAAATCCCCTGCCCATAATACTGGCTGGGGTAGCGAATCGGCATAGGACGTAACCGCAGCTACTTGAGCAGTTCTATTTTCTTCAAATTGATGGCATAGGTGTGTCGCTCCAAAATAAAGTTCCTGTTTATTTTCTAATTGTATTTTCACCCAGGCAGCAGCTCGAGGTTCTCCACCAGCGGGAGTTGGCAAATTTTGTGTACTGAAGTTTATACCATTCTTCACCAATACGCCTTCACCATAACCTCCTTCGGCATAATCCATTGCTTTGGCGAAGTAACTTTGATAGCCGGTCATTTTCCCAAGTTCAGCTACCCAATTGATTTTCTCACCATAAATTCCTTCCAAACGAGTAGTCATGCTGTCCATTTCCTGCAGTGCCACCACTTCCGGCTGAAGTTTAAGTATGAGATTTGCAACCTCATCCAGATTTGGTTTTCCCAGTGATTCGGGTTTTTCACCATGGTAAATGTTATAAGTAAGCACTTTAAATTCTAGATTTTTCTCCTGTGCGAAAGTAGTCCATGTCAAAGTCAGTAAAAAAGTAATAGTGAGTAGAGATGCTTTTATCATAACATGATCATTTTTCCCTAGGCTATGCTGTATGTCGAAAATAGAATTTAAATAAATCAGAATGGAAGATAATGATTTTAGCTATTGATGGGAATCAAAAATGACTTTGGCATCTTCCCTTTTATTTTTACGGTTTATTTAAGCTAATTGGTAAGAGTATGCGTAGAGGGATAAGGAATGGTTAGTTGTGAAATAGTTGTATCTTATTGCAACCATTCTTTTCCACGGTGGTTTTAAAGTTGTTTTATCAGTTATGTTAATATCTATCCTTTGAAAAAAATTCTATGGGCCTTGGGAATTGTAATTCTGCTAGGCGTTGTCTCAATATTTTTGGTTGAAAAATGGCTGATAAAAACACTGCCTGAGCGGATTAATGCAAAAGAGGATCGAGCTTACGATATTCTGTTTGAAGATGTGGATGTGCAGTTGTTCAGAGGAAGTATAGAACTTCAGCATATTTCGCTTCGACCGGTGAAGGATAGTATGGCGACTACGATTACAGGTACTATGGAGACCCTTAGGCTGGGTGGATTGAATATGCTTGGATTCATATTTGGTAATGTGCTGGATATTGGAGAGCTAAGACTGGAAGTCCCTAAATTTATTTTGATCAGAAACGACTCCATATCCCAAAAACCGGCGGATGTATCCATGGCATTTCAGGGATTTTTTGGAGATATAGTTTCCCGGGGAGTTATCCATAATTTTATCTTGAATGAAGGTTCAGGTGAGTTTTATACCCAATCTGATTCTTTGAGGAAATTTGGAAGTTTTGATAGCTTTCATATTTCAGCTGTCAATCTGGAAACGGATTCTATCAGGTTGAATTATGCCATTCCTTTCAAGCTGGAAAGCATAAATACCCGTCTGAAGAATTTACTGATTAACATCGATAAAGAGCAGACATTTACTTTGGGCGAATTGAATTATGACTCGAAGCAAGATTCATTCGATTTCTACGATATGAAATTGGCTTATGACGATTCGAATCTGGAAGTAGCCAGGAGATCAGATGTGCAAAAAGATTACATTGAAATTGACTTGAAGCATCTGAAGATTGAACAAATAAATGCGCGTAGTAGCATTTATGGGAATTGGTCTATTGTTGCAAACTTGATGACTATAGATAGTCTGATTCTTCATGACCTAAGAAATAAAAATAAGCCACGTCCCATTGATGAACCCGAGAAGCCAATGTTTGAAGGGATGGTTGAGCTTATTCCCTTTCCACTCGAAGTAGACACCATAAAAGTCCTTAATTCCCAAATAACCTATTCTCAGATTTCTGAAGGAAAGACAAAACCAGGTAGCCTTAATTTTGAGCAGCTTTCAGCACTTATCACTCATGCTGTATCAATAGATTCACTTCAGTCCGGCGAGATGAATATTCATGGCGAAGCAGTTCTTAATGGTTTTGCTCCCATGCGAATGGATGTGACCGTACCTTATGGTAAAGATAAAGCGGAGGAGAAGTTTCATCTTGAGGCAAGTGTGGACCCATTTGGATTACCTTCATTAAATGGTATACTCGGAGATTTGGTGTCTGTAAATATCAATTCAGGAACCATGGAAAAGCTGGAAATCACCATGGATGCAAATCCTCGCTTTTCTTCCAATTTCATGAAATTCCATTACAAGGATCTGAAACTGGAGCTTCGAGACGAGAATGAGAAAAAGAAGAAGCTCATGTCCACAATTTCAAATATTTTGATTTCGAGTAATAATCTGCCAGAAAACAGGAATTATAAAACGGCATCTTTCCAAACTGTTAGAAATAAATACCGTGGTACATTTAATCTAATATGGGAGTCCTTAAGGGAGGGAATGTTGGAAATTGCTCCAGGAGATCTAATGCAACTATTGCTTCACGAACAAGATCCTGCGGATAAGGGCAAGAGAAGATAATTTAGAACTACTCTATTTTAAACTGCTCTAATAGACCATTCACCAATCAGAATCACAAAAAAAGGCTCTCCAATTTGGAGAGCCTTATGCAGAGTCCAAGCACCACGCCTATTCAATTAGTGCTCTTCTTCTGTCAAATCCATAATATGTATGGACATCATTGATGAATTCATGCTGAGGACCTACTGGCCAGTTGTCATTATCAAAACCTGGAGCGTTTTCTAGCTTTTGCTTGTCGACGTTCACAATGATTACATCACGTTGGTGACCGTGAAAATCAAACGCCTCCCAAGGAAGAGCTAGCAACTTACTTCCAAGATTTAGGAAACCTGAATCTACTGCCAGAACAACATAGGCTACTTCTCCGGTTTCGGTGTCAAGCATGATGTCCTTAATAGATCCTACTGATTCATCTCTTATTGTCTTTACTGTGCATTTAGCAGCAGTGGAACTACTGATCGGAAAATGATAATCGGTATTCATGGTTAAGTTGGTTTATGTGAATATTATTGTTATTAATATTAATAATCCAAGCTCATGCCATGTCCCAAAAACGTGGTTTTGAGAGGGTTGACAAGTTTTTTTAAGAAATTTTATGTGGTTTGGAAGGGCGAAGTGGGTAATGAATTTCACAGATGGAATTATAGAAAAATCCGCATAAAACCGATTATCCTAAATAAGGAAATTGACTTGATAATAGATAAAAAAATGTAGGCTTTTATTTTAATGAGCTGGACCTTTCTTTTCTCATTTCCTCAGATATTTCTCTATCCAATGAATTTGAACTTTCCTCCAAATTTTTTACAATATTCTTATGATTGATTTCATCTCGGTTTTGCGAAAGTTTTCTGCTTCCATGCACTTCAGTTATCAGGATCTCAAAACCAACTAGAGCCATTATCTGCTTGGCTACATAATCGACACTCATAGTGTCTATGCTTACCCGATTTGGCCTTCCTTCTTCATAAGTGTTTACCAGTTTCTTTAGATGATCCATTAGCTTTTCTCCCCGAATAAGTTTGATTTTTCCATACACATGCACGGCTAGATAATTCCATGTAGGGACGTTTTCGTGGTTATACCAAGAAGAAGAAATGTACGCGTGAGGTCCTTGAAAGATTACCATTACTTCCTGATCATCAGCTAGGTTTTTCCATTGCGGATTTGCTTTAGCTATGTGTCCTGAAAGTACAGCTTTCCCATCTTCATTTTCATCTATGACCAATGGTAAATGCGTTGCCCATGGTTTGCTGTCAATCTGGGAAACAAGCGTGGCAAAAGCATTCTTTTTTAAAAAAGCCAATACTTCAGCATCGTCTTTCCAGCGGTTAAGTAGGTGGATATACATGGCAATTATTTTCAGATTTATGCTTAAAAAACGGAAATTAGGAATTGGAGTAGAAAGTATAAGATTTAGAACTCCATTTTATTCATTTTTAAAAATAGTAGTTTCGCTTAATGGAAAATCAAAGTACTGACAAGTTAGAGCTAGCCGCTAAGTTTGTCAACAATACCGGAGCACCGATTTTTTTGACTGGAAAAGCAGGGACAGGGAAGACTACCTTTCTGAAAAACCTTGCATTGCAAACCCATAAAAGCCATGTAATCGTAGCCCCTACGGGTATAGCGGCGCTAAATGCTGGTGGAGTGACCATCCATTCCCAGTTTCTATTTCCTCTTGGATTTTTTCTTCCAGTGAATGAACCTGAGGGTAATTTTTCTGACCAATACGGTTGCTTTACTCAGCATACCTTGATTAGAAAACACCCACTGAATGCCCTCAGAAAAAACGTACTGAAATCTATAGAACTTCTCGTGATTGATGAGGTCAGTATGCTCCGGGCTGATGTGCTAGATGCAATAGATTACAGACTTAGGAGTGTGAAAAGAAACTTTAATACGCCTTTCGGTGGCGTGCAGATTTTGATGATTGGAGATCTTTTTCAACTTCCTCCGATTGTTAGGGAAAATGAATGGCAGGTGCTTAGAAAGTTTTATCCGAGCATGCACTTTTTCGAAGCCAGGGTTTTGCAGGATTCAGGATTGGTTTATTTGGAGTTGGATAAGATTTTCCGTCAGCAAGACGAGGACTTTATCCAGGTACTTAATCATTTGAGAGAGTATGCGGTGACTGATCGGGACATCGCGCTATTGAATAAGCACTATAAAACGCAGGATGAGATAGCTGAAGTCAAAGACTGCATTACGATCACCACACACAATTATAAAGCTGACCAAATCAATCGGGATCGTTTGATGGCCCTAAAAAATGAATCAAAGTTTTACGAAGCTGACATAGAAAATGACTTTCCTGAGAATATTTATCCACTTCCAAAATCACTTGAACTTCGGGTTGGTGCTCAGGTAATGTTTATCAAAAATGATTCTTCAGGAAATCAGGATTACTTCAATGGTAAGCTGGCAACTGTGGAGGAATTGAAGGATGATTCCATTAAGGTGATTTTGGAAGGGAAGCGCAATGTATACCAGTTGCGAAAGGAAATCTGGGAAAACAAGAAGTACGTGATCAATCCGGATACCAAGGAATTGGAGGAGGAAGTGATTGGCACATTCAGTCAATATCCAATCAAAACCGCATGGGCTGTCACAGTGCACAAAAGCCAAGGATTGACTTTCGATCAGGCGATTATAGATGTGGGAAATGCTTTTGCTCCAGGGCAAGTGTATGTGGCTTTAAGCCGCTTGAGAAGTCTCGAAGGGTTAATCTTAAGAACAAGAATTCAGAACAATTCTTTACAGTCGGATTCTCAGGTGCAGAATTTTGTGGAAAGTGCCAAGAAAAATTCAAAGCTAGATGAATTATTGGGCGCTTACCAGCAGCGATACCTTTCGCTTTTGACTGGAGAAACATTCGATTTAACAGGCCTAATCCAAGAGATCAATAGCTTTCAACGTAAAAATGATAGCTCGCTTGAATTTGAAGATCCCGGGATGCAAAAGGCAGTGGGTGAGATCGCAGCTTTGATCAAAAATGAGGTGGTGACTGCAGGTAAATTCAGTAATCAACTTCGCTTTCTTTTACAACAAAATGATAAAGAGAAATTAATGGAGCGGTTGGATAAGGGCTCTTCTTATTTTCAGGATTTTTTGAAAAAGGCTTTGGAAAAAATCCTTATACACCGGGCTGAAGTGGAGCGGTATTCACGAACCAAAACTTATGCAAATAATCTGGAAGAGATAGAGGTGAGTTTACTGAGAAAATATGGAGAGATCAGCAAGGTCAG
Source organism: uncultured Algoriphagus sp. (assembly GCF_963974835.1). Lineage (GTDB taxonomy): Bacteria > Bacteroidota > Bacteroidia > Cytophagales > Cyclobacteriaceae > Algoriphagus. Next base: position 68,137 of record NZ_CAXBET010000002.1, read on the forward strand.
TCAGTTGATTTCCTCGATTATGGAAGGCAAAATTCCCGGAAAGATGAATGATCTGGAACAGGATCAAATCAATCTGAGACTTCGATTGGCTGAGTCTGCCAAACAAGCTGCAGCTGACAATCCCAAATTTGCCAACAATAAATCCGGTAGGAAAAAGAGCGGCAAAGCAAATCTCAAGAGAAAAGTAGGAGAGACCTACGAGATTACATTTGGGATGATCAATGATGGTAAGAGCATAGGAGATATCGTCGTGGCCCGTGGATTGGCGGAATCAACAATTAAAAGTCACTTGGCCAAGGGAATTCAAGAGGGAAGAGTGGAGTTGGAGGACTGCTTACCATTGGAGGTTATTGCGGAGATCAATTCGCAAATTGAAAACATCAGGAATTTGCAGGCCTTGCGGATTCATTTTGAAGGAAAATATGATTACAATACGATCAAAATGGTAGTGGCCGGAAAAAGTGATACTTAAATAGAAAAAATCAAATAAGAGGAGCATGATCGTCAGCTGGCTCATTTTTCATCGCTTATCTGGCAAGACCAAGGGAAGTAAGTATTGATTTGACGGAGATGACCGGAAAATGCTTTTTGATTGCGGTATAATCCTAAAATAGATAGAAAGAATTCTTTTAGAATAATTAGTTCATTTGTGCCTTTGACTATTTCTCCTTATTCAAATGGAAAGGAAGATGATAATGTAAAAAGAGAGGCTATTAGCCTCTCTTTTTACATTATTGGTTGATTGGTTTTTTATTTATCATTCCCGTAAGATTTGTCATGAAAATGATATCTGGCATCGTCTGTTGCTTTTACCAATTTACTTTGGGTGTCAATTACCATTACAGGCGGAGCAGTGTCAGTTCCAGTTAAAGCGGTCCATTCAGGTAGTTCATCGCCATTTGGATTTCCTGTTTTGATGAAATTTGCAAAGTAATTCATAAAGGTTTTTGAAACGTTATAATCATCAGCTGTCCAGGCAAAGACATCCACAAGCGGAAGATTACCCATGGCATATTCGATTTCGCAGGCATGAGGAGCACCTATGGGTTCTGGTGCTTTTGGTCCACCTTCTACCACTCCTCCTGCTAGGCCAGTGGTCAAATTTGAATCTTTCAATGGTGGACGAAGCTTACTGTATAAATATCTATACACTGGCTGATCTGAGTTCTTGGCATGTAGATCTAGCCATTTCCAAGTGGAATATGCAATGAATCTATCGGCAGCCAGATTAGTCGCTGAGTGTTCCACTTCCTTAGCATCAGCATGCGGATGCAAACTCAAAACTTCTTCGTAATCATTAGGATAAGTTTCCTTCACTTTGGCAATAAATGCTTCTGGAGTATAAGGTTGACCCTGCATAAATGCCATACCTGGAATCTCTGCAGAATTCCATCCGGCAAGAAGTGGCACCATGGATTGCTCTTTAGCTTCGAATATCTCAGGAAGTGTTTTTGGAAGAAAATAGCCATCTAAAACTACCGGGAAACCAAAGCGTTTGGATTCATTGTAGATCTCATAAATCTCCTTTGTAGAAAGTGCACGTAGCTCTTTTATGCTACTATATCCAGCTTTGGAAGCGAATTCTGCACCTTGTTTCTCAGCTTCGGGCAAGGGTAAAGGTGCCAAAGTTGGATTGATTCCTGCGCCGCTTTCACCGATTGCACCTGCAATTAGATCTTTGGAAATGGGAGAAGCCATCTGATAACTTACTGAAATAGAGCCTGCTGACTCACCTGCGATGGTCACCTTTTTAGGATCTCCACCAAAGGCTTCAATATTCTCCTGAACCCATTTCAAAGAGGCTTGTTGATCCAACAGCCCATAATTTCCGGAAGAATTATAGCTTGATTCTGCACTTAAGTCAGGATGAGCAAAGAAGCCAAAAATATTCAATCTGTAATTTACAGTCACTACGACTATACCTTTTTGAGCCATTGCTTCACCATTGTAGCGTGGCTCAGATCCGTCACCAGCTACAAATCCTCCTCCGTAGAAGTATACCAAAACCGGTAAACCCTCTGTCTTTCTATCAGCAGGTGTCCATACATTAAGATATAGGCAATCTTCGCTAATGCCGTCAGACTTAAAATCCATATCTCCGAAGACAGGTGCTTGAACTGCTCGTGCACCAAATTTCTTGGTTTCCTTTACACCATTCCAATTGTCCAATGGCTGAGGCGCTTTCCATCGTAATTCATTCACAGGAGGCTTGGCAAATGGAATCCCAAAGTATTTTTGTATACCTGTTTTGGTATCGTATGACCCAGATATAATTCCGTTTTTGATTTTTGCTTGCACTTTAAATGAATTGTTGGTCTGCGCGTTAATTGAGATAGATATTCCAATACAGAATATCAACGTGAAAATCTGGACTGTTAAAAGGTAAGGTTTCATGGGATAAAATTATTGTTTCTTTGTGAAACAATAGTAAATGCTTATTTTTAAAATTCCTATTTCTAATATCAGTATTTCATAGTTTTGTATATGCTTTTACCCAAGGAAGGATATCTTCCAAATATCTCTTATGACTCAGTTATTTTCGGTTTTTCCGGAGAAAAGCTGAAAATTTTGGTTTTGGAATACCATAACATGAAGACTTTTGCCCTGCCAGGAGGTTTTGTGAGAGAAAATGAACCATTAGATGAATCAGTAAAGCGTGGGCTTTCGGAGCGCACTGGCTTGGACGAGATATATTTAGAGCAGTTTCACACGTTTGGATCCATGGAGCGTTTTAATCCAGAGATCATGAGAAGAATTTTAGAAGAACAGGGGCATTTTGTCGAGGATCATTGGGTATTGGGAAGATTTATTACAGTGGGTTACTATGCTTTGATCAATTATGAAAATGTAGTCCCGAAGCCGGATGAACTTTCAGACTCTATCGAGTGGTATGATTTTGATAAGCTTCCTCCGCTGATGATGGATCACAACGAAATTGTGAAAAAGGCACTTGAACATCTTCGGTCAAATTTGGACCATAAACTACTGAGCTTCAATTTGCTTCCCGAGCGCTTCACGATGAAGGATTTGCAACAGGTATATGAAGCAATTTTGGGAGAAGAACAAAACAGGGCAAATTTTCAGCGGAAAATGCTCAGTTTGAATATATTGGAAAGACACGAAAAGCTATTTTCAGGAGGTTCACACAAAGCTCCTTTCCTTTATAGCTTTAAGAGTTCTGCTGTAAAAGTGTAATTCAAAAGAATGGCAATATTTGGAGCCCCATTAAATGGCTAACCGATTTTTATCCCGTATTTCCCTAATAGACCAGGCAATCCATCCAAATCGAAATAAGCACCTTTGATTCGGTTAAGCTCCGGGTTTATGCTAAAATTCATGGTATTTCGGAAATCAGCTTTTTCAAGAATACTTTGATCAAATGTTGCTCCGCTGAGATCAGAACCTTGGAAGTCCGCACCGCTGAGATCAGCCTATGTGAAATCCGCTTCTGTCAATTTACACCTTAAAAACTTCGAATTTTTGATCTTAAGATTGTAAAAGCTACAATAAGCCATCTGACTGTCTTTAAAAGTAAATTCCAACAAAAATGGATTGCTGGAATGAAAGTGTATCCCTAACATTTTGCAACCATCAAATTTTACCTGTCGAAAAGGGACATCCGGAACTTTGATATTACTGAGATCACAATTTTTGAAAGTGCAATTTTCAAAACTAAAGCCTTTTAGGTTTAGGTCTGAAAATATGCACTGTTCGAAGACGCAGAGCTCGTATTCTGCTGCTTCTAAAGCTTCGTTGGTGAAATCTATATTTTTGAAATGCTGCTCAGTTTGATAAGACATGTGGAAAATAATTTCTAGTGCTGCTACTTTAAGTGAGCAATTTTAAGAAATTATTCCTAGTAACAAGCTTTTCCCCAGCTATGCGATTGTTTCATCGTTTTGATTTACATAAAAAATATATACATACTATCCGAAAGAGTTGTAGTTTTTAAAATGGAGCAAACTGATCATTTTTTGTCTTCGGACTTTATTTTACCTTCTTCATCAAAGGTGAAAGTTTCACTTTTCCCTCCGTCCATCTTGAATTCCAGTTCATAGTAGGTGATGTTATTTTCCTTATATCGCTTTTTCACTAGAATGCTATCTGGACTGAGTCCGTTGGTGTTTTCTATCACTTCAACAAGTTTCTGCGGCATGTTAATGGAATCAGTAAGTTCTATAACCACAGGAACCCTACTTCCATCGGCCAGCTCGGTGACAGAATCACTTTCTATTTCAGTATCTTCCATTATGACTTCCTGATCTACTTCCAGTACTTCTGTGCTATTATTCTCTTTGCAAGAAATCAATGCAAAACCTATAAGGGATGATAAAATAATTGGATGAATTTTCATAAATGTATTTCTTCTTTAATTAGGTAGGTTATTACGTAAAAATGCAACTCCTCTTGATGAGAAGTTGCAAATTTCGACCCAAACGAATAGCATGCGTGAATGCAGCTATTTTTGATATATGGGCACATTTTTACAGATATGAGCTTAAATTTATATTAGCTTTTGCTCAAATCGGGCAATTATTTCCTCGATTTCTATATTGGCTTTATTGTACAGATATCACTTGCCAAATCGTATTTCCGCTGTCGTCATTTACAAGCAAGGAACCATCGGGTAAAACAGACACATCCACCGGTCGACCATATACTTCAGATTTTTCTGAATCTGAAACAAAGCCTGTCATGAAATCCTCTGTATCACCAGTCGGCTTTCCTCCTTCGAATGGGACGAAAAGCACTTTATAGCCGCTTAGCTCTTTTCTATTCCATGATCCATGCTGTCCTATAAAGGCCCCATTTTTATATTTTGCAGGAAATAAATCTCCGTCATAAAAAGTCAACCCTAAAGAAGCCGTATGACTTCCGACGGGCACATCAGGGACAATGGCCTCGGACACTAGATCCATGCCTTGGCCTTCCATTCGCGGATCTGCGATTTGTCCATAATAAGAGTATGGCCAGCCATAAAATCCGCCTTTTTTCACACTGGTGATATAATCTGGTACCAGTTCATTGCCTAGATTATCCCGCTCATTTACTGCTGTCCAAAGTTCTTTAGTCGCCGGATTCCAAGACATTCCTACAGGATTTCTTAGGCCACTACCATAAATAATTTCACCTGTTCCATCAGGATTTACTTCCAAAATGTTTGCTCTTCTTATTTCTTCTTCCATCCCATGCTCAGCTACATTGCTGGCAGATCCTACAGAAATATAGATTTTTGAATTATCCTCATTCGCAATGAGGTTTCTTGTCCAGTGATTATTATAGCCTCCTGCTGGAAGCTCAACGATAAGCTTGCCTTCACCCTCTAATTTGGTTTGTCCAGCTTTGTAAGGAAATTGATAAAGCCCGTCAGTATTTGCTACATAGAATGAATCTCCAATGATTAACATTCCATAAGGCTGATTCAGGTCTTCCTTGAAAACTTCCCTAATTTCATATTTTCCATCCTGATCTTTATCCTGAAAAATTGTGATGCGATTTGCACTTTTTTTTGTGTTACTTTCTACCACAAACACGTCACCGTTAGATCCCACATAGGTTGCACGGGGATTATCCAGATCTTCTGCAAATTTCTGTACCATAAATCCAGCAGGAACGACGGGCATTTTATCATCTGGCCATCCAATTACCTTACTTTGGTTTGAGGTCGCCTCAGTAGCGTATGGAGGAGGCAGGACTAATTCACCTAATGCCGTTTGGACAGTGTCTGGTTGTTGTTCGGATAGTTCCTCCTTTTCAGATTTGGAAATTTTATCTTGGCAAGAAGCTAGGCTGATCGCTGCTATAACTGCTATGCAGGGTGTATTCAATCTCATAGTTTGTGCTGGTTTAATTATTGTTAGTTGCTACAATGTGCCAGCCAAAGAATTTTTAGAACCAAAATCGCTGATTGCAGGGAGTATGCGAGGGTTATGAGAAAATTAAAGGGCACTTAAATCTGGCTAGAAATTTTTGTCGTGGTGATTTTTTCCCAAGACGTAGACTATGGATGGTTTGAATCAACTCAATTTTTCAAGTGCTTTTTCGATGTCAACACCTTTGCCTAATACCTCAACAAATAATTTAGGATGTTTTTTGATTCGCTCTTTCATACTGAATATTGTGAATTCGTCCTTGTCTAATTTGGAAGTAACTTCTTCCCAAAGCAATGGAGTGGAGACAGTTGCCAAAGGTTTGGGACGTACGCAGTAGGGGGCAGCAAGCGTCTGACCTTCCCGATTTTGTAAGTAATCCAGGTAGAGTTTTCCCTTTCGATCTTTTATCTTACGCTCCATGGAAGTCAAATCGGGTAGCCGCTCATGGACGATCACGCATAATAGCTTGCAGAAATTCCTCGCTTCCTCATAGGTATATTTCGCTCCCATTGGAATGTAAATATGAAGTCCACTTGAACCGGAAGTTTTGCAATAGCCTTTTACTTTTATCTCATCCAGCAGGTCTTTGAATGCTAGGGCCACTTCTACCACTTGCGAGAAACTGTTTTTCTCTGATGGATCTAGATCGATGACTATGTAGTCAGGCTTGTCTATGGAGTCGATTCTAGAGTTCCAAGGATTAAGCTCAATGCAGCCAAGATTGGCTAGATAGATAAGTGTTTCCTCATTTTGGCAAAGTAAATAGGACACATCTTTATTGCTGGACTCGGCATGAATATCTATAGTTTTGATCCAGTCAGGCACATGATCTGGCGTATCTTTCTGATAAAAGCCTGGTTGGTTAATTGCATTTGGATGGCGGTGCAGGTTTTCTGGACGATCTTTAAGAAAGGGCAAAATGGACTCTGATATCATTAAATAGTAATCAATAAGATCATATTTGGTAATTCCATCCTTCGGCCAAAGTTGCTTTTCGAGATTAGTGATTGCTACTTGCCGTCCATTGATGTCCAGACTTTCTTTGGAGTTTTTACTTTTAGAATCCGTATTTCCATTACCGCCGTCTACTTTCAGTTCGTTTGGAAATTTATCCTGACGAAGTGTTTTAAATACGGGATGTCTCAGCCGTTTTTCATCGGTCCATTCTGCAAAGCTTACTTCTGCGATCAGTACCGGGGAAATCCAGGTAGGCTTCCTTCTTTTTAAATCAATTTTATCCTGAAAGGGAGATTTCTTTTGTTCAATTTTATTGAATTCTGAGATCATTTCCCGCTGCTGTTTGACAGAGAATCCAGTTCCGCAGTTACCTATGTAGCGTAATTTGTCCTGATCATACATTCCCAAAATCAATGATCCGAACGGTCTACTTTCGGACTGTGTATAGCCGCAAATGATGGTTTCTATGGTATCAACAGGTTTAATTTTTAACCAATTATTTGATCTTGAAGAAGGTATATAACTCGAATCTGCTTTTTTTGAAACGATTCCTTCAAATCCTTTATTCACTATCTTCTTGTAAAAAGCTTTGCCATTGCCTATAACATGCTCAGAAAATTCAACATGCGGAATATTTGTCAGCAATTCCTTAAGTAGTTCTTTTCTATCTGTAAGGGGAAGATGTGTGAGGCTATGATCATCAAGAAAAAGTAGGTCAAAAACCATGTATTTTAAATCTCCCTTGGGCTCCTTTTCATAATGCTGAAGCCATTGAAATTGAGGAATTCCCTTTTTATTCAAACTGACAACTTCGCCATCCAAGATGGCACTGTGAGGGATCGTTTCTAAACTCTCCAAAATTTCCGGGAATTTTGCTTCGTAGGAAATTCCGTTTCTGGAATAACCCGCAACAGAGAAATCATGAATGTGTGAGATCATGCGGTAGCCATCCCATTTGATTTCATGTATCCAGTTCTTAGAATTACTCAATGCATCGACTTTTCCGTTTTCGGCGAGCATAGGGGAGATAGGCGTGGCCAAATCCACCTGATGGTAATTTTTTTCAGCTTTGCCATTAGGCACAGGTGTAAGATGCAGATTTGCATCATAATCCAAGTCAGTGGCAAAATCATCCCTTTTCTTGATGAGCAACCACTGTGGCTTTTTGCCTTCCGTCTTTGTTCTTACCAAGGCAAAATCCCCCCGAATTTTGGCGCCAAAAAAAGTAAGTTTCATATCTCCTGAATCAAACATTTTCGGCAATGCATCTTTAGAAGTTGCCTGAAATGTTCCCGAATCCCAGATTTCCATTTCTCCTGCACCGTAGTTCCCTTTCGGGATGGTGCCTTCGAAATTCAAATATTTCATCGGGTGATCTTCCGTCTGCACTGCCAGCCGTTTGTCTTTTGGATTTAGCGATGGGCCTTTCGGTACAGCCCAGCTTTTGAGTACGCCGTCTATTTCCAGTCTCAGATCAAAGTGCAAATGACTCGCATCGTGTCGCTGAATAACAAATCGGGATTGTCCTTTCGACCTCTCTTGTTTACCTTTTGGTTCGCTGGTTTTACTAAAATCCCTCTTTTTATTATACTCCTCCAGTGCCATTAGGACGCTTTTTTACGTTTTTCCAAGCTTGCCTTTAATTGAGCCATTAAATCTTTAGACGGAGTCGCTTCAGTTTTCATTTTTTTGACAACTGATTTTTTCCCTTTGGATTTGGACTCAATCACTTTCATCAGCTGATCATTATACGTGTCTTTATAAGCTTGTAAGTCAAATTTCTCTGTGTATTGCTTGATGAGAGACTCAGCCATTTCCAGTTCTTTTTTTGAAACTTTAGTACTTGTCAGTTTGACTTCCGAAGGATCTCTTATTTCTTCGGAGAAGCGTATGACGTGAACGACGAGTACATTTTGATAAACTCCGATCAGGGCAAGATTTTCTTTTTGGCGCATGACGAACGTGGCGAGCCCCAGCTTTTTGGATTTTTTCAGACTATCTCGAAGTAAGTTGTAAGATTTTCCACCATCCTTCTGAGGTTCCAAATAGTAAGGCTTTTTGAAAAGTAGGTCAGAAACTTCTGTTTCTTCGACGAATGCCTCTATCTCAAGCGTACTGCTTTTTTTGACATTTGCTATCTCAAAATCCTCATCATCCAAAATGATGTATTTATCATCCTTTTTATAGCCCTTAACGATATCCTTCCATTCTACCTCTTTTCCTGTATTTTCATTGACACGCTGATATCTTATGCGTGCATGATCACTGCTGTCCAGCATGTCCAGGTCTATGCGTCTATCCTCGGAGGCAGAATACATTTTGATAGGAATATTAACAAGTCCGAAGCTGATAGAGCCGTTCCAAAGAGATTTCATAGTTAGTCGATTTTGAAATCAACAGGCTCAATTTTTATTCCACGGAACTTCATTTAGCTCAATACTAAGCTAAGAACAGGTGTAAAAGCTCTGTTTTATGGATAGGATGGTTTTAAAAAATAAGGTCGGTTATTTATTGCTTTTCACTGTGCTCTCTGCTGCTCAAATTGGGTAAAAAAAACCTCTCAAAATTTTTGAGCTAAACTTCAATTCCTTCTATATCATGCTATTAACTAGGTCTTTTAAAATGGTAAAAATTTTGATCCTAAATCGAAGCGTTCTTTTTCTATTTATGTCTAAAGGTGTGATAGTTTTTACTCGATATGAATTTTGAATTACATGCCAGCAAGAATCTGATCTACTAATAAATATAGCCATGATAACAACCGCCAAAAACTCAGAAAAAAGAGTTTCAACAGTTTCCGAATTAACTAAAAGTGTGGATGCGATCCACTGGTTTCTATTCCATGAGCAGCATCTCATCGAGCAATTTATTTCCTCAAATAAATTATCTGGAGTTACTCAAATTAGAGTTGGGATAAATTGTAATGAGGCAAGTACTAAAAAAGGGAAGTCCTGGTATAATTGGCTTATACCAACGCTAGGTCAGCATTTTAAGCTCAAGCTATGTTTTGATAATCATACAAAATCTGAAATTGAATCAGATGAAAGTAACGAAAGTAAAAAATCATTATCAGAGGTGGTCGAATGCTTTGTACATTATCATGGCCAATATTTCGATGAAATTGAATTGCATAAAGATCCACGCCAACGCATGAATAGCTCGGACAAAATCAATAATATTTTTTCTGATGAGCTTGTTTTTGCTGCAACTTGGGCAAAATATCTTGGTAAAAAAGTTAGCCTAGCAAACGTCCATCTGGAAGATTACGAATGGGTTTCCAAGTTGACCAATTGCTACATAGTAGAAAAAATAGAAGTTTCGGGACTTAATCTGAATATGGATCGATCTCTACAGAATTGATTATTATTGAGAAGGTATAATGTCAAAAATGAAAGCTCTGATAGTTAAAATATCAGAGCTTTTTTAGTGAAAGCAGTAATAGATCTGTTTTTTCATCTTTCTAATCTCTCGGAGGAGTGATCATAATATGCGCTCTATGAGTACCTGGATCCATGATCCACGGCATTCCGGGTGCACTTGGTTTCAAAGGTAGACCGGTAGTTTCCGCAGTTGCCCAAGGTAAGTACACCACATATCTTAAATATGAATCCGAAATATCTCCTGTTTCTTTATTAAAATTTTCATCTTCTGCACTTAATACAAATAGGGTAGCACCCTCTTTTGGCATTTTCAGCTTCCCACTTTTTGCTTCAGTTTCTCTCGTATCAAAAATCTCCTGAAAATCTTTACCCTCTTTCTTTAACTCTCTTCCTCTTTGCATAAATGGCTCCAGATCTGCCGCATAGCAGGAAACGCTGAAGCCTTTCCCGTTAGGATCATCAGCCATACAGATCATCTCGTTTGTTCCTTGCCTTAGCTCGACTAGTTCACCATTTTCATCGTAACCCAGTACTTTTGCGCCGTCCTGCTTTTCTTCAGGAGCTGCCAGCAGGGCAGTTTTAATTTGAACTTCTTTGGATGATACTACCGCATCTTGGGAGAAAGCTGGGCTGGTAGCCAATCCTATTAAAAATATACTTATTGAGATTTTCATGGTCTTTTAGGGTTAGTGAGAAGTAATTTAACCTTTATTGAGAACGTTGGCAACATGTATAGGAAACATCTAATATTCAATGGTTTTGTCCAAAACAAATTGTCGCATAGCTTCTCCTTCTTTGAGAGAATATTGCATTTGGCGCATTTTATTAGTTTTTACCCATTGGGTTCCTTCCTTTTCATAGATCGGAAATCTCCTTACCAGTTTAGTTTCTACTATTGCCATATCACCACCTCCTTGATATCCTTGCTCTTGCTCTGGAGTCAGCGGTGGAATAGTCACTCTGCTCATTGAAAGCAGGTTGTTCACGGAAAAGCCAATGGCAAATTCTTCAGGAATAGAATCGTAACTGTTAAAAAATAAAATTACTTCAGGCGATCCATCCGAGTTCATGTCTTCAGCTTCTGCTTTAAGTAAGACACCGGCGATTTCTATCGTCTGCGGTTCGCCATCACTCTGGAGGCCAGATGTAGCTAGCCTTACTGAGTTAATCGGTTTTTGATTGTTGGCTGAAACTGTAAAAGTAATCCCTTGCAAAGTGATTTCTTGGTCAAATTTTAAGCTATTGTCTATAGCTGATGCAGACTCAGCTATAGAGCCATTGGAATCCTGAGAATCTTCCTTCATTTCATTTTCAGTATCTGAATTTCTTGAAGGGGAGCAAGCACTAGTCAAAAGGCCCGCTGCTAGAATTAAAATATAAAAGTTATTATTCATGATGTATTTGATTAAGCATACTGCATGACGGTTAAATAATGGGGACGTTCTGATAGTTTACATTTCTATCTCAAAGCTCTGGCCTTTTTCTAAATCCAGATCCATTTCAGACCCATCATAGTACACCATGACTTTTCCGTTGTTTCCGGCCGAAATTCTGTAAAATTTCAACTGACCTTCTTCCCAACTCATATCTATTGTATAGTCTCCTCTAGCTTTCAAACCGGAGACGCTACCATTTTTCCATGCCTTTGGCAAAGCTGGTAAGAGCCTGATCATGCCTGATTCATGTGACTGAACCAACATCTCTGCCACACCAGCCGTGTAGCCAAAATTTCCATCAATTTGAAAAGGCGGATGACTGTCAAATAAATTTGGATAAAGTGATTGGGAAAGCAACTTCTGGATGTGCTCGTGAGCCATCTCCCCATCCTGCAATCTCGCTGAGAAATTGATCAGCCAAGCTCTTGACCATCCAGTGCCAGCTCCGCCATTAGCCAGTCGGTATTCTAGTGTCTTTCTGACTGCGGCAAAAGCTTCCGGGGTTTCACTTTTGGTAATTGCATCTCCGGGATGAAAGGCATACAAATGGGACATATGTCTATGGCCAGGTTCATCTTCTTCATAAGGCTGATCCCATTCCAAAATTCTTCCATCCTCAGCTATTTTAACTCCTGGACGAAGGTTTTCTAATTGCGCTGCTACTTTCTCCTGAAGTGGCGTTTGTTTGCCAAGGATTTCAGAAGCTTTCAAATAATTATTGAAAACATCCGCAATAATCTGTTGATCCATCGCAGCTCCCATAGTGGCAGCTACTTTTTCTCCTTTTGCATTGATAAATTGATTTTCCGGTGATGTGGAAGGAGAGGATACAAGGGATCCGTCTTCTGGATATTCTACCAGCCAATCCGAGTAAAAAGCTGATATCGCTTCCAATGCTGGAAAAGCTCGCTCTTCCAGGAATTTATGATCCTGAGTAAATAAATAATGATCCCAATAATGCCTGCCTATCCATCCCCCAGCACCTATCAAACTTCCCCAATAGGCTGTGGCAGCTCGCAAAAATGCTACTTGCCACAAGTCAGTGGTATGAGGGACCATAGACCCGTTCATGTCAAAATTCTCTCGGGCGGCAAGCTTACCATTCTCGATTACACCGTCTATAAAATCAAAAAGTGGCTGATTTAATTCGCTTAAATTGGTCACATCTGCCGGCCAATAATTCATCTGAAGATTGATATTTACATGGTAATCGGCGTTCCATGGCGCGGCAATATGGTTGTTCCAAATTCCTTGAAGGTTTGCTGGATTCGTTCCTGGGCGGCTGGAAGAAATCAATAAATACCTACCGTAATCGAAAAGTATTTTCTCAAGATGCAAGTCAGTGGCTCCATCTTTTACACGCTCTATTCTTTTATCCGTTGGTATATTGTCCGGCTCTATAGATCCCAAGTCTAGCTTCATCCGCTCAAACCAAGTTGCATATTCTTTCTCATGAGAGTGGAGGATTTCACCCCAGCTTTTCAACTGAATTGATTCTAATTGTCTAGCTGCTTCGGCTACGTAATCTTCATGGTAAAATGAAGTTTCAGAGACCAGTTTGAGAGTAAATTCTTGTACACCCGATACAATTAAAGTAGAATCAGAGGTGGAGATTTCTCCTGATTGGTTTTGCGCAAAAAGCAAGGTTTGGAATTCCACACCATTTAAAATCTCAATAGGCTTGGAATCCAAATGACCACCCCTCTGTGTGATCTTGCCAGACATTTCGAGTTGGCTCTGATTCAACGCAATTGTTTTTGCTGTCGCAAAACCATTGTCTTCAGGACGGTTCATGGTGATTTTGCCGTTAAAGCCCTTTGGATGATCAGTCTTAAATCTTATGATCAAGGCATCATCTGGTGCAGAGGCAATTACCTCTTGGCTTATCTCATATCCTTCACTTTTGAACTGCGTGAGAACTGTTGCTGTCTCCAGGTTTAGACTTCTTCTGTAATTAGTGGTTTCTGACCAATCAAAATCAAACCATAGGTCCCCCATAGTTTGGTGAGATCTAGTCACTTCTTTTCTGGAGAATTTTAATACCAAAAGTGAATCGGCCTTTTTGTTTTCGCCAGCCAATAGATAAGTTCTGATTTGATCTAAATCGGCTCTTTTTCCCTCAGCAAGTCCCCAATCATCATATCCACCGGGCCAGAGCGAATCCTCGTTAAGCTGTAAATGTTCCTTTCCGGGTAAGCCCATTACAATAGCTCCGAGATGACCATTTCCTACGGGTAAACCTTCTTCCCATTCTACTGCAGGTTGGTTATACCAAAGAATTGGAGAGGATTGGGAATAGCTTAAGTTATATAGGCAAAGCGTGATTAGGACACTTAGGAAGAACTTTTTCATGATATTTTGGGTCAAAAAATAAGATTACGATAAATCTTTGACCTCCCCAACCTAAAACGTTCTAAAATTCCGGTGCTGTAGTAAATACGGTGAGAATGAGCGTCCTATTTTATAGTCATTTTAATAACATACTCCAAAGATACTGGGTAAGCAATTGACTCTATTTTTCCTCGTTCTCCAATACACTTGGAACTTTCCATTTCACTGACCCAACCGCGCGGTTATTTGCAACATCCACAGCTTTTGCAGATCGTCTTTTTTCATAAATCATGGCAAACGTCATGATCAAACTGGTACCAATAATTACAAATAGCAAAATCCCCGGTTCGAATCCAGCTACCTCGGCTTCTTCAGGAATAGCATAAAAGAGCAAAACTGTGATCAATCCTCTTGGAGCAATAAAAGCTTGGGGGATAATGTCCTTACCTTCAAAAATCAAAAGCAAGACGATCCGAATTCCATAAATGGACAGAATCAGCATACTACTGATCAATGCTACTTGGGTGTTAAAAAGTGAAGTGATAGCGATAGTAAGGCCGAAAATCACGAAGAAAAGTGTCCGAACCACAAATGCTGTCTCTCCTGTAATGGTATGCAGCTCATGATAAATCTGATGCGCTTTGTCATAATCCAGCAAACGAGAAAGTTTCCGTCCTTTGAAAAACAACTTCATATTGGCAATTACTAGCCCAAAAATCAATATTATAATCAGTGACGATAAATGCATTTTTTTGCCTAGTGCGTAAAGCAAAAGCAAAACTGCGATCATTAGAAAGAGTTTAACGTTGCTTTTAATCTTCTGGAAAACCAAAATAATCGCATAGCTGGCTATCAAAGAAATGGTGATAGTCAGAAGGAAATTCCCCCCAAAGCCAACCAACCCTGAGTCTTCAGCAGGATTTAATTTTCCGGTGAGAAAGTAAAAAAGCATAATGCCCAGAATATCGGAAAACGTGCTTTCATAGATATGGAATTCTCTTTTTTTGCCCCGCAATCCGGCAACACTCGGGATGATAATTGCACTCGACAGGATTGACAAAGGCGTTGCGTACAGCCAAGCTGATTGCATGGACATATCAGGAATAAAATAATAAAGTATGCTTGCTGCTGCCCAAGTAGAAAGTCCAAGTCCGATCAGTGCAATAGCAAGAGATTTAAGAATTGGCACCAGCTTTTCACGTTTGAGCTCCAGTTCGAGAGCAGCTTCCAATACAATCATGATCAATCCTACTATACCAAGAACCTCAAGTATCGGAAAGAAATCAATGGTGACAGAGGTCAAATACTGTAAAACGTATTGCAAAATCACCCCTAATGCTATTAGCATTAATACCGCAGGAATGTTGGTTTTTTTAGACAAACCATTAAAGAGGAAAGAAAGAATAATGATCACTGAAAACTCAATGATCAGGTTATATGAGGAGATGATTTCCATTAGGCATCAAAATTTTCTGTGGAATTGGTCATGACGTTGTGGCCATGCAAATAGTTTATAAAGTCTTCATGTTTTGCGCCTTTCACAAGCGTATAGTGCATCAGGAAGATGTTTTTATTAGGGAGTTCTTTCACATTTACAGGTTTACCCAAGGCTATAATGGGATGATTGAAAACCAAATCCAAAATCCCTTCCTTGCCAAGGTCTGTGCGTAAATAAAGTGCCCGTTGCAGCACGTTAGTCTGATTGGAAATTAGCGTAAATCCAGTTTTATCGAAGAAATTGTACCAAACCCAGCGTTCTCCTTGGTCTGTGCCAAGTACCATTCCCAGACTCCCTATTCGATTAATTCTCCCATGGATTTTTCCAGCTTTCACTAAGGTATCTGTCACCACCATAGGACTGGCGCGGATGAATAAGCCACTGATGTAGTTACCCAGTTGTTTGTATCCAAATCCGGCAACCAATAAAATGATTAATCCATGAGTCATTGGGTCTAAAGCGATAAAACCTCCAATGATAACAAGCCATGCTACTGGCTTATAAAACAGCCTTATCTTATTTATTAAAGCTAAATATTGATCGTTAATCCGTCTTTTTTTCAGATATCGAGTGAATCCGAAAAAAAACAGGAATAGGAAAAAGTAAACCGCAAAGACGATTAGGATCAATATGTAAAGATCATTCCAGTTATTCATATCGTTTAGACAAGTAGTTCACGGTATTTCAAAATAGAATAAAGATCCTGCCTGACGGTGTTTTTCACTATTAAGTAACCATTTGGGTCTCTATCTAAAACGCCAATATTTAATAGTTTTCTAATTGCTGGTTTATACTCAGATTCGAACCGGTCAGTAAATAGATTTTTCAATTCAAGATCACTGCTGTATCCAAAAAGCAAGCAATTTTTTAAAATCAACAGTTCTGTTGTAGATAGAAAATCGTTGAGATGAATTTCTTTTTCTGAAAATTGAATAGAGCCATCTTCCTGCACATCTGTGCAGAAAATCCATGCCTGTAATACTGCGCCGACATTGTAATCAAACTTTTTCGTTAGCCAGCTTATCTTTTTTCTGATTTGCTCTTCAGTCATTATTTTGCCTTCCTTTTCAAACAGGGCGCGATGAGATGCACCGTGGCGAAGCAAAACAGCCCTGTAGATTTCGTCAGTGGAGGAAATATTCGTGTCAAGAATATTTGTGAATGTTTGGGAAAATGGAATTCTACAGTCTAAATGTAATCGAAGAGAATTATTCATACCGACGATCACAAAGGCTTTGGATGCGCTTAAACTTATAAAGTCCAACAAAGCGGTGACATTAGAAATTAGAGATCGCTCTGAATCTCTCCATAAGTGAAGATCATCCAATATCAATATTGGTTTTGAATTGCTGATGGACCTTCGTACAAAGCTTAAGACTTCTTCCAAATTTCTACCCATTTTGAGCTTTCTGCCCTCTATGCTAATCTCATTTCCGGGTACTAGGTAATGGGCATCATTTGACTTGAATTTGTGCGTGGCAAATTCCATCAAAGTGGATTTACCACTTAGCGGATCACCCACTACTGCAATAGATCGGCTCTGACCTTTTTTCCAATAGCCTATGATTTTTTCCAACATTTCTTCCTGACGGGTTCGCTTGACCAGAAATAGATCTCCGATGAAATTTTTGTTTAAGAACAAGGAGTGATAATGGTCTGGGATCTCTTTCTCGTTTCTTGTTTCCAGTATCTCCAAAGCTATTTCTAACTTTTGATGCGGAGTCTTTTCCTGAACATCTTTTACTTGCTTTCCAACATTTTTAAAAACCTGGGCTAGCTTTGTTGATAAACTTCTGAAGTTACCGGTTTTGTGGCTGGATAACATCGAAAAATTAGTCTGTAAAGGAACCTTGAGGTATTCATCTTCATTGTAGATGACAGTGACTTTAAATTTTTGGGCAAGCTTCTCTTCTATATGACGAGCTGCATCTTCACTTTGGGAAATCGTATTTTTCTGCTCTTGATTGATAGAGTTCAGAGAAGCAAATTCCCCATGAAAAGAGTTTAGACGCTGGGTTTTCTTAGCTACCTGCAAACTGCTTTTGATTTGCGAAGCTACATTCAGGAGATGTGAAAAATTGGCTTCCTGACCATCCCATAAATCAGAGAGGTAGGGGAGGATTTCATAATCCAACCACTTTTCAGCAGATTTTTTGAAATCTATCTTTTTCAAAACCAAGTAGCCGTCTCTGGTAGCAACTGGAACTGAAAGCGAAGAAAGCTTATCTACAGAGTCCTCTAAATCACGGATGGTGGTTTCTGGCCGGATATTCTGGCTGATTCCGGATGTAATCAGATCATCAAATAACTTGATCGTATCATTGAGTTGTTCTATTTCACTGATTTTTTCTAAACCTTGGAGACAGAGGTTGACCTTGCTCGCAAACAGAGCATTGGTTTTTTGCACATCAGTTCTCATTTGGAGCACCATTTCGCTTATCAACTGATATTGCGCTATGGTTTTTTTGAGTGCCTTATGAGTCAGATCAATATCTTTGAACTGACTAAATATGGTTTGAAATTGGGAATGATAGGTTTTCCAGGGATTAGAATAATGCTTTACTGCATCAAGTTTACGCTTTAGAACTTCCGGTTTTTCCAAAATGCTTTTCCGCTCTACCTGAAAGTATTTAAGTGTTTTTTCTGATTCAGTTTGAAGTAAGTCCTTCGTTTCCTCAAAATGATCCAGCACTTTTCCCTCCGAAGTTAGATTCTCCAGGGAGCGAAGCTTAGCAATGCTCAGTTGCAATAAACTATCTCTTATAAGTAGTATGATGGATTTGAATCTATCAGGATACGAGAAATGAAGCAAAAAATGGTCAGGATCAGTTAATTCTATATCGTCTCCTTTAATTGCTTGGCAAGCTTCTCCAGCTTTGCAATATGTTTCCAGTAAAACTCTAGCATGGTCTAGAAGGTAAGAATAGAGTTCATCCGGGGAATTTTGCGTAGCTAGTCCAGCATTGAATTGGTGGAATTCCTGAAGTACAGGTTCCATCAATTCACCTTCGTTTACTTCGAATTCTTGTGTGGAAGGACTGTTTTCGTTCATAGATGCTGAAAATGGAAGTCTAGGAAAAAGAAAAATGAGTTATAAAACCCAAGTTGATTTTTGTTCTAGCGAAAGTTTAAGTTAAATGGTTTAATCAAGTATTAAACCGATAGGGAAATGATAAATTATAAAAATTTTGACAGATACTCATTAAAATCTCTACCATTCCAGTCTTTTTGGTAGTAGTCTTATTCTGAAATATTGGATTGGTTTCTTAAAAACTCACGGAATTCGTTTGTGTTAAAATTGCTCATTCCTTCCTGATAGAAAACGATTTTTCCTGCTGGATTTACGACTAATGTAGTTGGAATTGATTGGCTTTGAAGACTTTGATTTAATCCATAACTCGCATGGGCTGTAGGGAAAGTCCAGCTTTTTCCTTCTAAGAAATCAGTGCTTTTTTCGATGTCGTTATCGATGCCAATAAGAAGAAATTCTAAATCAGGTTCATTTTGGACTGATTTATACAATTCTGAAATATGGGGCATTTCTGCTCGACAAGGTCCGCACCAGGAAGCCCATATATTTATAAATAAGGTTTTGCCTCGGTAGCTTTCCAGATTAAGCTGCTTTTGGTCAAAGGTTTGAAACTTCCCTCTATAATCGAATTGCTTATCTGTCAGATCTGGAACCTCGAGTTTTGGTTTGATCAATCCGGTGGAAAGTAAAACTGACTGGATACCACCGATGATAACCGGCAGAAGCCCCGTGAAATATAAAAATGCAACCATACTGAGCATAATCCCCCAGCTCTTGATTTCTTTTTTCCAATCCATTATTTGAGTCCAAAGTCCAATGTACCAAGTCCAAAGAGGGAGCACATTTAACTCTTTTAAGTTTTAATTAAGAATGATTTTGCGAAGTACGAAATACGATTTACGGTAGAACCACTTGATTTGACGAAATTTTTCAATTTTAAAATCTTCCAATTTTACAATCTTAAAATCAGACTCTTAGTGACAACCCTCACATTACACACTTTTTGTCTCCAAAAGGAGGTTTAACTTGCAGCACAAATTAAGATTAGAATTTCCATTCACATATGAATTACGAAGTACAAATAGCCGCAGAACTCCAAATCAAACCCCATCAAGTAAATGCTACGGTGCAGTTACTGGACGAAGGCGGAACGGTTCCATTTATTTCCCGATATAGAAAAGAAGCAACTGGTGAGCTGGATGAGGTGCAAGTAGCTGCTATTCGTGACCGGGTGTTACAGTTGAGAGAGCTGGCAAAGCGAAAAGAAGCTGTGCTTAAGTCGATTGAAGAGCAAGGAAAATTGACTGATGAATTGAAAAGTAAAGTGGAGGCAGCGGAGACTATGTCAAAGCTCGAAGATATCTATTTGCCTTATAAGCCTAAGCGTAGAACAAAGGCAACCATTGCCAGAGAAAAGGGCTTGGAGCCACTTGCTGAGCAGATTTTTGAGCAAAAATCTATTGATCTGTATGCTGAAGCAGAGAAGTTTGTGGATGCCTCTAAGGAAGTAAACAATACAGAGGAGGCTTTGCAGGGTGCCCGCGATATAATGGCAGAGTGGATCAATGAAAAGGCTGAATTAAGGGAGAAAATGCGTAAGCTGTTTTTGGAAGAGGGAGTTTTCTCTTCGAAGGTTTTGCCAGGAAAAGAGCAGGAAGCCATAAAATATAAGGACTACTTCGAATGGTCTGAACCGATAAAATCGGCTCCATCTCACCGCGTTTTGGCGATGAGAAGAGGAGAGAAAGAATTGTTTTTAATGTTGGATTCTGTTCCTGAAGAGGCTTCGGCTATCTATCAGATGGAAAAGATGATTTTGGAGGACGCCTCCAATTCTTCTGTGGATCAAGTGAAGCTAGCGATCAAAGATTGCTACAGAAGATTGCTTAAGCCAAGCATGGAAACTGAAGTTCGATTGCTTACCAAACGTAAAGCTGATGAGGAAGCAATCAAGGTATTTACTGAGAATCTTCGTCAGCTGCTTCTAGGAGCACCTTTGGGAGAAAAGTCTGTGATGGCAATTGACCCGGGTTTCCGAACAGGCTGTAAATTGGTATGCCTAGGACCACAAGGCCAATTCTTACACTATGAAGCTATTTTTCCTCATGAAGCTAATCGCAGAAGTCAGGAAGCTGCGATGAATGTAAAAGGTTTGGTGGAGAAATATGGGATAGAAGCAATTGCTATTGGTAATGGAACTGCTGGGCGTGAGACAGAAGCTTTTATAAAAGGGCTGGGTCTTTCAAAATCTGTGATCGTAACCATGGTGAACGAATCAGGAGCATCCATTTATTCTGCCTCAGATGTAGCACGTGAGGAATTTCCAGATCTGGATTTGACTGTGCGAGGCGCAGTTTCTATCGGGAGGAGACTCATGGATCCTTTGGCGGAGTTAGTGAAAATCGATCCTAAATCCATAGGCGTGGGTCAGTACCAGCATGACGTAGATCAGAATGCCTTGAAGAATGCATTGGATGATACCGTGATGTCTGCTGTAAATGGAGTAGGAGTGGAAGTGAATCTTGCTTCCAGGCAACTGTTGACCTACGTTTCTGGCTTGGGCCCAACTTTGGCTCAGAATATTGTTGAATTCAGAAATGAGAATGGGCCATTCAAAAGTCGCGCACAATTGAAGAAAGTGCCAAGATTAGGAGATAAAGCATTTGAGCAGGCAGCTGGATTCTTGAGAATTAGCAAGGCAAAGCATCCGCTGGATTCTTCCGCAGTTCACCCGGAGCGCTATGCTTTGGTGGAGCAAATGGCTAAAGATGTGAATGCCTCGGTGTCAGATTTGATGAGTTCGGAGGATTTGAGAAATCGGATTTCCCTAAAGAAGTACGTTTCTGAAACGGTTGGTCTGCCTACGCTTCAGGATATTTTGGAGGAACTTGCAAAGCCTGGAAGAGATCCCCGTGAGACATTCGAAGTTTTTGCTTTTGAGGAATCAGTGAATAGCATGTCTGACCTGAAAGTAGGAATGAAGCTACCCGGCGTAGTGACCAATATTACGGCTTTTGGGGCTTTTGTGGATGTGGGAGTTCATCAGGATGGATTGGTTCATTTGAGTCATCTTGCTGATCGTTTTGTGAAAGACCCAAATGAAATCGTCTCCGTTAATCAAAAAGTGCAAGTGACTGTGATGGAAGTTGATATTCCTAGAAAGCGAGTTGGGCTGAGTATGAAATCAGATCCATTTGCGGAGCGAGGGAAAAAGATGGAAAAAAAGCCTGCTGCCAAACCTCAACGTCAGGAACAGGAAGGCTCTATGGCTGATAAACTGGCTGCACTGAAAGGGAAGTTTGGAGGTTGATGGTTTAAACGGCGAATTGTAAAAGAATTTGAAAAGAACCCTGAGATGAAAGTCTCGGGGTTTTATGGTTAAGGATTTTGTCGAAGTGAAACTACAATTCCCAATTTACCTTCGCCCGAAAGCGAACAAAAATGTTCGAATCTTTTTAAGAGAAATTGATTAAACCCTTTTAATTTGGCTTTATACGCATATTATTTCTGGTTTGATCTTGGATAAATGAGGCATAACCTGACTCTTTTATACTTTAAAACCTATGTGGAAAATATACTCTAAAATTGCCTGGAGAAATCTCAAAAAAGGCAAGCGTGTCACACTGATCAATATTTTCGGCCTGACTTTAGGAATCACCGCTGCTTTCTTGCTTTTCAAAGTTGTTAGTTATGAGCTGAGCTATGATAATTTCCAATCCAACTCGGATAGAATTTACAGGGTAGTCACTCAGGATGAGTATTCTGACGGAATCAGCCATAATCCAGGTGTGTCTCCTCCGATGCCAGAAGCGCTCAAAAGTGATTTGTCAGGAATAGATGCTCTTGTGCCGGTAGTTAATTCTTCTGTTTTTGTAACTATAGAAGATGCAGTTACTGCCACTGGAGAGAATAATTTCATAGTGGAAGATGCTTTCTTTACTACTGCAGATTATTCTTCGCTGTTTGATGTGGAAGTTTTAGCGGGGAATTTAAATTCCCTTAATGACCCAGGAAAAGTAGTCCTGACAGAGACAGAAGCGAAGAAGCTTTTTGGGACTTGGGAAAATGCATTCGGAAAATCTGTGCTTTTGTCAAAACGTGTTGAAGCCTCAGTGGGAGGTATCGTTGCTGATATTCCTGATAATAGTAATTTCAGATTTGACATGCTAGTGTCCTACAAGACCATGCAGAGTAATGAGGAAGTTTTTGATATCAATTTCGATTCATGGGGAAGTTTTGGCAGTAATTTTCAGGTGTATTTAAAACTTCCTGAAGCTGAAAATCCGGAACAGGTTAACCAGCAATTAATAGCTTTCGCGGAAAAGAACTATAAAGATCGAGGAACCTCCAAAAAGTCATTTTTTCTGCAGGCGATGAATGATATTCACTTTGATACTCGCTTTGATCCGATCAGTGGGGAAATGATTCGCAAAGGAACTATATATACTTTGGGGATCATTGGGATTTTTATCCTGATCATGGCATCGATTAACTTTGTAAATCTTTCCACAGCCCAAGCCATTGGGAAAAGTAAGGAGGTAGGAATACGCAAAGTTATGGGCGGAAGTAGAGGGCAAGTTGTCCTCCAATCCTTTGGAGAGACTTTTATAGTGGTGTTGATCTCTGCGGTTATTTCCACCTTGGCTGCCACTATTTTACTTCCTTACCTCAGTAAAGTTGCTGAAGTTCCAGAATCTATTCCATTGATTACTCCTACATTCCTTTTGTTTTCTATAGGAATAATTTTCGGAGTTACGCTTTTGTCAGGGCTTTATCCAGCACTTATACTTTCTGGCTTTCAGCCTATACAGGCATTGAAAAACAAGATTCAGGTAGCACAGATCGGTGGTATATCACTAAGAAGGAGTTTGGTTGTGATGCAGTTTGTAATAGCTCAGGTGCTGATGATTGCTACGGTGATTGCGGTAAAGCAGATGACGGAGATTCAGAATGCAGATCTCGGATTTTCAAAGGAAGCAATATACTATTTTGATCTTCCATCTGACGAGACTAGAGATAGTAGATTGGATGTGCTTAAACAGCGTTTGGAGGCTAATTCGAAAATTAAAAGTGTGAGTATGTCAAGTGATGTTCCTTCTTCAGATAACAATTGGGGCTCGAATTTTTGGTTTGATGATAAAAGTGAAGATTTGCCATTTATGACTTCTCTGAAATATGGTGACGCAGATTATTTTGAGAATTATGGGCTTCAGTTTGCCGCAGGTAATGGTTTCTCTGAAAGTGATACATTAAAAGAAGCCGTGATCAATGAAACCATGGCCAAAAGACTGAATATATCCGATCCTGAAGAAGCTATTGGAAAAACAATCACTATCGGTGGTGGAGGACTCTGGATGACGATTACAGGTGTTGTAAAAGACTTTGCCCAAAATTCCTTGAGAGAAGAAGTTAAACCTTTTATTATCGCTACTCGGAAGGAGTTATACTATGTGGTAGGCGTGAAGCTGGATGCTTCTGCCGGTCAGGAGACACTTTCAAGCATAGAAGAAGAATTCAAAAATATATATCCAGATGCTATCTACTCAGGTCAGTTCTTGGATGAGACGATTGCGAATTTTTACCGTAGGGAAAATCAACTTTCACTAGTCTATAAAATTTTCGCAGTGCTTTCGATAGTTATCTCTTCCATAGGTTTGTATGGTTTGATTTCTTTCTTGGTAGGGCAAAAGCTAAAGGAAATAGGAATCAGAAAAGTACTTGGAGCTTCGGCTACTCAGATCACGTTCTTGCTTTCAAAAGAATTTATTTATCTCGTGCTTATTGCATTTGTGATCGCTGTGCCTCTGGGTTATTACCTCACGGATCAGTGGCTGCAGAATTTCTCCTATAAAACTTCCGTTCCAATAGGTTTATATGTTTTGGTCATTCTGATTTCTCTGCTAATTACTGCGGCCACAGTGGGATACAGAGCAGTGAAGGCTGCCTTGGGCAATCCCGTGGATAGTTTAGCGGATGAATAAAAAAAAGAGGAGCGATCGCTCCTCTTTTTTTTACCCTAACACCTCCGCCGTAATCTCCAGCGATCTTAACCGTTTTTCAGGATCGTAGATATTTGATGAGACCATTAATTCGTCCACTTCTACCTGTCTGAAGAAGCTTTCGAATTGTGGTTTAAGTGAATCTTTGGTTCCGATAAAAGTACAGGCCATCATATTCTGAATTGCTGCGGCTTCGGGTTCCGACCAGATTCCTTCCATGCTTTTTACCGGTTTTTTCATCGGATAGGATCTGCCTCGAATAATCCCTAAGGCTGTTTGGTAAAAGGAAGTAGCCAAATAATGTGCTTCTTCATCAGTGTCTGCTGCGATGACATTTACACAGGAGATGAAGTATGGACTTAATAAAGTTTCAGAAGGCTGGAAATTTTCACGGTAATACTTCGAAGCATTGATTAGATAGCCCGGAGCAAAGTGACTTGCGAAAGCATAGGGAAGTCCTTTTTGCGAAGCTAATACTGCACTACTCATGCTTGATCCAAGTAGATAGATAGGAATATCAAGTCCCTCGGCAGGAAAAGCCCTCACTTTTGAGTCTATATTATCCTCAGAGAAATATCGGCGAAGATCATCCAAATCACTTGGGAATTCCTGAACAGATTCATGTCTGCCTCGTCTTAGGGCCGAAGCCGTAGTTTGATCCGTACCCGGAGCTCTGCCTAGTCCCAGGTCGATTCGGTTTGGGTATAGTGTTGCCAAAGTTCCAAATTGCTCAGCGATGATTAGTGGGCTGTGATTTGGTAACATAATTCCTCCAGAGCCTAGACGGATCTTCGACGTACCGTTTGCCAGATAGCCAATTAAAATCTGGGGTGAAGAACTGCCGACATTAGCCATGTTGTGATGCTCGGCAAGCCACATTCTGGTATAGCCAAGTTTCTCGGCGTGCTGGGCAAGTTGTAAACTTCTTCGATATGCATCATTGGCATCAAAATCCTCTCGGATAATAGCAAGATCAAGAATAGAATAGGGTAAGTTCGTTTTCAAAACAGGTGATTTCTTGTAGTTACTAGTCAAATAGAATTTTCAACAGGAAAGTTTCTTATTGACATTTTTTCATGTTTCCGAAATACTCAACTTGTGAATTTTCAGCCTCATATAGTTTTGGTTATCAGGATAGTTACTCGATAATCAAATCCCTATTTCGCTATTAAAAGGAATTCATGGCTTGGCTAGCTTATTGAGGTGTAAGTATTTATATTTAGTTCAATAACTCTAAACCCAATGTTTGATTAATTAGCTTCTGGTTGATTCCTTCAAACAATTCTTTTAACCAAAAAAAACAATATTATGAATTCTATTATCAAATCTGAGAATGAGTGTATTGTCGCATGCGAACAATGCATAGAAGCTTGTACAAATTGTATTGACTCATGTAGTAACCGACCTGGAATGCAGGATTGTGTTAAATACTGTGAACGATGTATAGATGCTTGCAGGGACTGTATAGCTGCAAATGAAAGTAACTCGGGAGATCGAGCTATTGCAATGCAGCAGTGTATTGATGCTTGCTACAACTGTGCTCAGGAATGCGAAAAACATGAGCATGAAGAATGCATCAAATGTGCAGAAGCTTGTCGGGAATGTATAGCTGAATGCGAGGCTATGCTAGCTTAAAAAGTAAATTATAAAATGTAAAAGGCTGAACAGAAATATTTCCGTTCAGCCTTTTTTTTAGTCATTATAAATTTCGTTGTAATCATCCATGTCTGTTCCTCTGTTAAAATGGCGGATATTGTAAGAGAATGATAACATAAAGTAGCGCTGCATCACATTGTTTTGACCATCCTGTACATAAGCATCAGTGACGTCTCTATATACACTTCTATTTTGTCCAAGTAAATCATAGACATTTAAAGAGATTTCTCCTCGCTGATTACCAAACACTTTTTTACCTACACTCATATTCATTAAGACCACATTTGCATCGTATCCTGCCGAAAGACCTGAGTTGAGTTGATGGTTAATATCCAATCTGTAAACAAAACCTTCCCATATAATCCAGCTTAAGTTCAGTCTTGAGCGCTGGTTATAATAGTTATTGTTAAGATTGGAATTCAGCGTGTTTTCCACATCGTAGTAAGAAAAACGGGTAGATATATTGAAATCTATTTGATCAGAAATATTGCTACTCAATGAAATTCCCGTACTTAATCTTGAAGAATTATTAAAGCTCAGTTGGTTGTTGACTTGACCAGGTCGCTTAGTGCTGCTGAACCCGCCATTGATGTTAAAGTTTGACTTCACAAAATCGAGCGGAATTCCATAACTCACCCAGGATCTAAAGTCTTTAAACCCATCCAAATTCACAGGTCTGAATAACTGAGAGCCTTTTTCCAATATAATTCCTCCAGGCAATTCTGTAGCTTCCTCTGCAGTGAACGTACTGTTAGATACGGCATCCTTTACTAACCTATATTGAGCAAATACGAACCAAGATCTGTCATTATCAGGATTATTACTTCTAAATCTTAATCTCAAGCGGTTGGAATAGGACTGCTCCAGATTAGGATTTCCTGTTTTCAACTGCAGAGGATTAGAGTTATCTATCACATTTTGAAGTTGATCTACCGATGGTGCGTCCACGTCAGTATCATAATCCAATTCAAAATTAGTTGTAGAAGAAATGGTGTAATCAAACCTAACAGTCGGCATGAAACTTTCAAAAGTCCGGTCAATGGTTCCTACCGCAGGGAAAAGCTGATCATTTTTCAGATTTGCGTTTTGATATTCCAATTCTGCCTGAAACTTCAACTTCTCAAGCTGATACTGATACCCCAGCTCAACTTCCTGTCTTAAGTATTTACTCTCAAAAGAATTACTCAAAGCAGTATCAAGTGAAAGATTTGGATTATTAATGTCATCATTTAAGATGTCAAAAGTCAATTGATCCGAATCATTAAATCTGTTTCCAATTTCATATTCCAGTTCCATCTGCCCATTTTTTCCTATAGGTTCAGTATATGAAATACCTGTTTCCCAATCATTTCCAGATCTATCTCTGGTAATGTTCTGATTGATCACTTCGGTACGTTCATCGGGCTGGTAGTAAATATTGGTAGCGGTACGATAGGCATCATCTTTATTGCCGTGGTTTCCAGTATTTGCGCTAAGTGTAAGACTTCTTCCTTCCTTTCCGAACCTGTGACTATAGAACAAGCGATGAAACATATCATAGTCTTCGTTATCAGCTGTTCGTATATTTTCTGTCTGGTTTAATGGGCCGGCATTGTTCACACTTTGTCCAAAGAATCCGGAGTTTTCGTTTTCGAAATTTGCTGAGATTCTAGGACGATAAAGTATTCTATTGTTGTCATTAATATTATACTCCAATCTCATATCGAAGCGGTGATCCTGGCTAGTGCGGGTCTCTCTACTGTCTTCGGTGTATATTTGATCTGACTCAGAGCCAGTTACATATTCTCGGGACAGGCTAGACAGGTTAGTATTTTTGCGGTGATTGTATTGATAGCTACCGCTGATCTTTATCTTTTCACCCCAATTATCCGAGTAGTTTATACCTAGAATATTGGTAGTAATCAATCCGTTTTGTGGTCGGTTGTTACTTTGGGCATTTGCATCGCTGGAGTAGTCAAGCACATTGATGTTGTTGCTCAGACCTGTAAACGTAATGCGCTGATCTTCATTGAAGGAATTGACGCTTGCTCCAGCTAGGTAACGGTCATCAGTTCCATATCCGGCTGTTACTTTTCCGAATTGACCTTTCCTTTTATCTGCTTTAGTGATGATGTTAATAGTTTTCATTCGTTCACCATCATCAAATCCACTAAGAATGGCTTTGTCACTTTTTTGATCAAAGATCTCTATTCCTTGGATTACTTCAGCTGGGAGATTTTGTAATGCTGTATTAATATCCCCTCCGAAAAAAGGTTTGCCATCCACCAGAATCTGCGTTATGGCTTCCCCTTGAGCCTGAAGGCCTCCATCTTGGGAGATGACTCCTGGGAGTTTTTCCAGTAAAGTCTGGGCACTTGCATCTTTCATGGTTTTGAATGCATCAGCATTAAAAAGTGTGGTGTCGCCTTTTTGCTCACCTTGGGCTCTTCTTGCGCTGATGGTCACTTCGTTCAAATCCGTAGCCTGCTCCCGAAGTCCCAAAACACCCAAATCCATATCCTGGGTTACATTTATAGACTTATATAAATTTTCATATCCTAGATATTGAATCTTGAGAAGATACTCTCCACTCTTGATATTGGTTATTTCAAACTCTCCATCTAAGTCAGAAATCATCCCATCCAACTGTAATGAATCAGGAAGGTTTTGTAGTAAAATAGTGGCGTTAGGAATAGTTATTTCAGTACCCGCTTGTTTTACTTTTCCTTTAATGGAATAGGTTTGTGCGCTGGCCTGGGAAATGCCAAAAGTTAGGATAATTAAATAAAGAAAACTTTTCATTAAGGTTGGTTAAGTGGGGGATTCGAAGAATAATTGACTTTACTGATAAGCAATTATTCAATGTTGGCTTTAATACGATACTATTTTTAACAAAGAAAAACACTTAGGGTTCGGAATAGGAGCGATTATTGTCTAAGCGGTAATATGTTGAATTAAGCAGCATATTTTCCCTTCATCCACAGATATTCTATTCTTACTCAATTTTTCCTAGAGGAAAATAATATGTT
The DNA here is from genome assembly GCF_963974835.1 of uncultured Algoriphagus sp. Classification (GTDB taxonomy): domain Bacteria; phylum Bacteroidota; class Bacteroidia; order Cytophagales; family Cyclobacteriaceae; genus Algoriphagus. The sequence continues at coordinate 97,306 of NZ_CAXBET010000002.1, forward strand.
GATAATAAACATCTTAAACCAGATTCTTTAAGATTTGACAATTTGAGTCAGTAAAATGTTAATTTTTAAGACATGATTGTGTTTATAAAAACAACATTCTATCTTAGCTGATGTTAAAAGAATCAGTTATGGAAAACCAAGAAAAGATCAGTATTACAACCAAGACATTGGCATCAGGTAATTGCCAAGTGAAATTTTTTATCGAGGATGAAGTAAAACCACAATACGGCTACTTGCTGGTGAATGGTCCAAAGCCGGTCGGTGAAATTATTGATGAAATCAAAAAGCGAATGGAGAGAAGAAGAAATTCTGCTTTAAATATGAATCCATTTTTCCCTATTCCTGCATCACCTGAGGATCACAACTTTTACTTGTATTCAGCATGAAATATCTTTCCTCCAACCTCCGGTTTTTGCGTAAGCAAAAAGGAATCACTCAAAATGATCTCGCAGATCAGCTGGATGTCCAACGTACGATGATTTCTGCCTACGAAGATGGCAGGTCCGAACCAAAGCTTCTGACGCTTGGTAAATTATGTGATGTACTGGATGTAGGGATGGAGGAACTTCTTAACCATGATATAGAAGGCAAAGGAAGAAAGGCAATCCAAAAAAGAGGAGTCAATATTCTGACAATTGCATGTGACGAAAATGACAAGGAAAATATCACGCTGGTAGGGCAGAAGGCTTCAGCTGGATACCTGAACGGTTTTGCTGATACGGAATACATGGAGAGTTTACCGCAGTTTCAGATTCCTACGCTTTCTAAGCAAGCTACTTATCGGGCTTTTGAGCTAGCGGGAGATTCCATGCTTCCACTGACTTCAGGCACCATAGTTATCGGTGCTTATGTCGATCAGTTGAAAGATATCAAAAGTGGCAAAACCTATGTGTTGGTCACAGAGACAGAGGGAGTCGTTTATAAACGTGTGTTCAATTACCTGAGCGATAACGGAAAGCTTTTTTTGGTTTCGGATAATGAACATTACAAACCTTACGAGGTGAAAGGTGAAACTGTAATAGAAGTTTGGGAAGCAAAGGCTTTCATCAGCACCGATTTCCCAAATCCAGGCGATAAGAAAAAGCCCTTGACCTTAGAAGATCTTGGTGAAATGATATCTGATATCCGTGCTGATCTGAGGACTCTTAAGGGTTAATTCTTTTTATAGTAACAGGACTGCTTGTCTCTAAATCAGGAAAATAAATGCTTCCAGACCAACTCTCACCATCTGGGGATGATGATAAGTTTAGCTTACCGTTTATTTGAACGAGCGAATTAAAATAGTCAGCAGAAAGTTCGTTTTGGTTGATTGAACCAGTGCCTTGTCCTATTGCTACATTGAATACATTGTACTCAATAAACTCAAAATCCTGTTTGTTTTGATTGAATACCAAAGTGCTGGTATTGCCTTGATTATCAGATAGGAGCCAATATCCATTTACATCATTTTTAACTGCACCATTCGATTCTGAACTTCCTATACTGCTATTGACTTCATTTCCAATAGGTACCTCTTCCCTGAGGGTATTGATGTCGGTTTGGCTAGCCTCATCATTGAACTGTTCGGTTTGATCGTTATTAACGTCATTAGAGCCTTCTTGATAACCTTGCTGAAAATCCTCACTACTAATGATTATGATAATAAGTACCACAAAAATCCCGAGCACCCAAAGATAGTTTCTCCCCCACCAGCTTTTCTGCGGTTTAGGAATTGGAATTGGTGTAGGGCGAGGAGTAGGATCTGGATTAGGTTTCTTTTTTCTAGGAATAAGTTTGGCGAGTGCTTCGACTAAAACTCCTAAATCATATTTCCATCTGGTGATCGAAATTTCGAAGGTTTGCAGATCGGCCAATTCTTGTAAATCCTCAGGTAGCTGATCAGCAGTAGGTCTGCTTGCGCCTTTGAGCAATAAAGGAATCACTCGGGTATCTGGTCTAGCTAGAGCAGCACTAACTTCCCTATGAACCCAATCTTTCGGCTGGAATAGCCGCGTAATTCCATTTTCATCAGGATCACCAAACCAGTCAGGTCCTATTGCGACTAGCACCACTTTACTTTCTTTTAGGGCTTTATCGATGGCATCTGCAAATCGGATTCCAGGCTCAAGGTTTTCTATATCTAAGAAAACAGCATCTTCTCCAAATTCTTCCTGGAGTGTTTCTCTGATGCGATGACAATCACTTTGAGTGTCGGAGTGTCTGTGACTAAGAAAAATTTTATTCTTTTCCATAAAAAAACCTGATTCGTGCTAGTTAAAGTTAAGCGAATCAGGTTCTTAATTGCAATGCGCAGGGCTAATTTTATTCTTCAATCAAGTTTTCAAAACCATCCTTTATTCTACTAACTGCATCGAAAGAAGTGTCAAGGTTGATTACCCCCTTGCCGAGCTCATGCCAATACCCATCGCCACATTCAATATATGAACCACGTTTGGTACCGGGTGTTTCTTTGGCAATTTCATAATTATAGTCAGGTGAGAATACTAATTTCAATAGCTGAACTGCATATTCCCAGTTTATGATTCTGGATTCGTTTTTTAAAGCGAAAACAGCTTCACGATTCGAGAAATTCATCGTGATGGAACAGTCAACACTTTCCTCATTTGTCACTTGGCGGTAATTCACAGTTAGCGGAGCTTCCTTCTTGGACGTTTCATAGATTGCCTGAATCACATCCTGAGCTAGCATCTGCCAAGCTTCTTGGTTGACTGGTGCTTTTGCTGGACCAGGTTTTCCATTTTCCAAAGCCGAAAGCATCAAACCTCCTTCTTCTATTTGTCTACCGCTCCATTTTGTCTTCTCAAATTCCATTGAGACCACTTTTTTCCAAACGTAGTCAAGTGTACCTTTAAAGCTGAAATCATCATTTAAGGTGAATCCTTCATCAAGAATTTCGTCTTCAGTCAAGTCTTCTCTATCGGTATAATGCAGTTCTAAATCTGCCTTTAATTCAGAATTGCTCCAATCCAGTGACATTCTATACACATGACTGTAAGGAGGTGGGATGATTCCTGAATCAAATTCAATGACAATTCCGCTTGCGCGTTCGTTACTCTTTTTCATCTGTTTGTAATTCAATTTTTAAAGTCACCCAGATAACTAGCGGGAAGAATCTCGCAAGAATAATCAGCAGACTTCTGATCGATGCTTGGGGATTGCTCGATTACATTGCTGCAAAAGTAGGTCTTTTACCTCAAAAGTTCTTAGCGCAACTCAATTTCAAAAAGTGTGGCTTTGCCTGCAGCCACTTTTTTGCTGCATTTGTGGAAAGAAGGGATTCCAAAGACTATGCTCGGATTGTTAGAAAAGCCAAAATCATCCAAAGGGTATCCAACTTTGTTTTTTCTGATTTGGCCATTTTTATCATGATCATGAAAAACGGTAATCGCATAATTTCCTGGGGACACATTAGGTATGGTTTTCTTAGCAATACCATTTTTAATTGGAATGGTGACCATTTTCCAAGCCTCATCGAGTGAATCTGGCCAACCGTCTTCTTGATCAAAAATAAGAAGTTGAATTACACCTTCATCAGAGGAGGTTTCTGAAACAACCAATTCAATAGTCCCCAATTCACTTTTTGGTTGTGTGAAATTAATGAATAAGAAAAAGCTTAAAAGTGCCAGCTTCATAGCAAATCAATGGTTTTTAGTCTGTTTATTTTGCCGCTACTTGTTCTTGAAAACGAAGAGATCACAAAAGTGTTTTTTGGTACTTCGTATTTACTCATCACATTTTCTAATGCTTTTTGAAGCTTTGAGGCATTATTTAGGTTGTTTTCCGTCGCTTCAATAGCCAAGCATAATTTTTCACCTAGTCTTACATCTTTCATTCCAAAAAAGAAAAATTGGGAATTCGGATAGAAACTCTGAATGGTACTTTCTGCTTTTGATTCCAAAATTTCAGGATGAAGTTTGACGCCTCCTGAGTTGATGACAAAGTCAATTCTTCCCAGCCAGCGAAAGGACTCCTTATCGAGCAATACCACCAGATCGTTAGTTTGTACTTGCTCATTCTTGCTTACTGCCGATTTCACCCAAAGCGCGTTCCGCTCATCTATACCAAATTCTACTCCTGGAAGTACTTGATATGTCAATTCTCCTGTTTGTATTTTTGCCAAGGCGATATGAGAAACCGTCTCTGTCATTCCATAAGTTTGAAAGGCGTGAATGTCGTTAGCGATAAGTTTATCCTTCAGTCCAGCGCTAATAGGCGCTCCTCCGATGATGAGATGCTTTATCCTTTTCAACTTTTCCAGTGAAGACTTATCCACAATGCTATTTTCAACCTGAAGAGGAACCATTGCGACAAAATCAGGAATGTTATTTATCTCTAAAAGTGGATTTGAACTAGGTTCTATTAGTTCGATTTTGCTATTCCATTCTAAAGCACGAACAAGCATCATTTTGCCAGCGATATAGCTAGGATTTAAGCAACAGAGCAAGTTTGTGTTTTTGTCTGCTTGGAAAAAAGCCTGAGTAGCTTGCGCGCTGGCAATCATTTGAGCTCGAGAAATCTCAATTTTTTTTGGCGTTCCAGTGGAGCCTGAAGTTTGCTGTTCAAAAGTGTCTTTCCCTGAAAGCCATTCCTTGCAAAATAGAATGGCTGCTTTAGCAAAGTTTGGGAAGTCACTAGTTTCTAACTCAAAGTCCTCCTCTGTCTGGAAAGTATGATTGCCGTAAGTAAGTAGAAACATCTGCTTTAGTCTTGAGCTTGGCTTTCCCGAAGGTAATAATCCTGACTTCAAAATTCAGGGAAGCCTGTTATCTTGCAAAAGAATTAGATTTTTACCCAAATCGAAAGATATGAACTGGATCACAGCAAAAGAATACGAAGATATTACCTATAAAAAATGCGATGGCGTCGCCAGAATCGCTTTTAATCGCCCGGAAGTGAGAAATGCATTTCGCCCTAAAACTACTGCGGAATTATATGATGCATTTTACGATGCACAGGAAGACACCTCGATTGGAGTTGTATTATTGAGTGGGGAAGGGCCTTCTGCAAAAGATGGTGGTTGGGCATTTTGCTCTGGCGGAGATCAGAAAGCTAGAGGAAATCAAGGCTATGTGGGTGAAGACGGCTATCACCGATTGAATATTTTGGAAGTGCAGCGCTTGATTCGCTTTATGCCAAAGGTTGTAATTGCCGTGGTACCTGGATGGGCAGTAGGAGGAGGGCATTCCCTTCACGTAGTTTGTGATTTGACATTGGCAAGTAAAGAACATGCGATCTTTAAGCAAACTGATGCTGATGTGACCAGCTTTGATGGAGGCTATGGTTCAGCTTATCTGGCTAAAATGGTTGGGCAGAAGAAAGCGCGTGAGATATTCTTTTTGGGAAGAAATTATTCCGCTCAGGAAGCTTATGAAATGGGAATGGTGAATGCAGTGATTCCACATGCTGAATTAGAGTCAACTGCTTACGAATGGGCTCAGGAGATCTTGGCTAAGTCTCCAACTTCCATAAAGATGCTGAAGTTTGCGATGAACTTGACTGATGACGGCATGGTTGGTCAGCAGGTTTTTGCTGGAGAAGCAACGCGCTTGGCTTACGGAACTGAGGAAGCTAAAGAAGGTAGAAATGCTTTCTTGGAGAAGAGAAAGCCTGATTTTGGGAAGAATAAGTGGATACCTTAAAGAATTCAGAAAGCTAAATTCTGAAGGATAAAAAAATGGTTCGAGATATGTGTCTCGAACCATTTTTTCTATTCTATCGCCTGATAAACAAACTGTCGCATTTTTTGATCATAGAAACCACTGTAAGGGGCGGTTTGAGTCATCATGATAGAGACCATGTCTTCTTTGGGGTCTATGAAGAAGTAGGTGCAATATGCGCCGCTCCAATAGTATGTGCCTTCTGATCCCAAAGCATTTGCATCAGCAAGGTCAGTCACCACTGCAAACCCGAACCCAAAACCTTGGCCGGGTGCCTGATAAAGTCCATCAATTTGATCCATAGTCATGATTTCTACAGTTTTTGGACTGAGGTATTGTTTTCCATTCCATTCACCACCATTGAGTAGCATTCTTGCAAATTTGGAATAATCGGAAGCAGTACTAAACAAAGCATTTGCCCCTGCAAAAACCGTGTTTCCTGAGGTTGGAGTTTGGCTAGGAGCTTTAATCAGTTTTCCATCTTGATTATATGTATGAAGTGTAGCCATTCGGCTTTTTTGTTCCTCATTCAAATTGTACCCGGTATCTGACATTCCCAGCGGATCAAAAAGTCTTTCTTGTAAAAACTTGTCTGTAGTCATGCCTGAAAATGTTTCAATCAATAAAGAAAGAACATCAGGAGACGCAGAATAATACCATTGTTTCCCAGGTTGCCCGATCAAAGGCATCGTGACCATAGCTTTGATTCTACTTTCAATAGTTTTATGTGCTGGGCTGTAAATAGCACTTCTAATTTCCTCTTCTAGTTTTCCAGCAGCAATGCCATGGGATAACCCTGAGGTATGGCTTAAAAGCATGGCAATGGTGATTTTCGATTCGGCAGGAACAGTTCCTCCAGCGATTCCTTTACTAGGATCTACTGCCACTTTCAAATCCTTAAACCAAGGCAGATATTTCTCTACAGGATCGTTGAGAAGGAAGTGCCCCTCTTCATAAAGCATCATAAAAGCAGTTGTTATGACAGGCTTGGTCATGGACTGGATATAGAAAATCTGATCTGCTTTCATCGGAGCTTTGGAATCCAAATCACTATATCCTAAGGTCTTTTGATGTGCTTGTTCGCCATTCTTATAAATCAAAGTGACTGCGCCTGCTAGCCTCCCTGCATCTATTTCTTTCTGCAAATAGCTGTCATAGCGCTCTAAGCGTTCAGGAGAAAGCTTAGTTTGTTCATGGTGAAGTGTCTGTGCCAAAACTCCGTTGACGAGAAGCAGGAGCGCAATAAAAAGTAATCGTAAGTGATTTTTAAACATGAGGTCTGGTGGTTAATGTTAAAGGTTAACTTGGGTCTTTCTCTAAATTTAGCAATTTCAATTTCTAATACTCAAGAAAAAACCCTTTCAGAAATTTTCCGAAAGGGCCTTCTCAATTACTTTTTGGTTAGCTATCAAAGGGTGATTTTTGCTCCAAGAACTTTCAAAAACTCACGGATCCAAGCGGGATGGCCTGGCCAAGCTGGAGAAGTTACCAAGTTGCCATCGACATAAGCATCAGTTGCAGGAATGTTTTGGAACTCTCCCCCTGCGATCGTCACTTCAGGTCCTACAGCTGGATAGGCGGTCAGCTTTCTGCCTTTTACCACACCCGCTGCTGTTAGGATCTGAATACCATGGCAAACCGCAGCCACTGGCTTGTTGGTATCAAAGAAGTGCTTCACGATCTCCAAAACCTTTTTATTCAACCTTAAGTATTCCGGTGCACGACCACCTGCGATTGCCAAGCCTACATAGTCATCTACGTCAACTTGATCAAAAGAGTAGCTCAGCATAAAATTATGTCCTGGCTTTTCAGTATAAGTCAGATCGCCTTCGAAGTCATGGATGGCCGTTTTGATGGTTTCTCCTTTTTTCTTTTCAGGACATACAGAATGCACTTCATAGCCTACCATTTCCAACATTTGCACTGGCACCATTGTCTCGTAATCTTCTGCAAAATCTCCGGTTAGGAATAATATCTTTTTCATTTGTTTTTGAATTAGTTGGTTAGAAAAGTGGGTAGAGACTCTACCTTTTTTAGTTTATCTAATTTAAGAAAATGAAAAAGCACTGAGGTTAATCCTTGGTTAAGTTTTGCTAAACGCAACAAGTAAAAGCCAGGTATTTGAGGCCAGCTATTTTTAGCTTACGATTTTCTGTGCAACTTATCATTTCTAACCAGTTATTAAATGCACCATGAATCATCTAGAAACCACTTATAAAACGCATGATGGCAAAGAATTGCATCTGCAGGCCTGGATGCCGGAATTTCCGAAGGCAGCTTTGCTTCTCGTTCATGGGCTAGGAGAGCATAGTTCGCGATATGTTAATTTAGCAGAAAAGTTTGTTGAGGCTGGAATTTCTGTTTTCTCCTTTGATGGGCGTGGTCACGGAAAATCAGAAAAAGGAAAACCCACTGCTTATTACGAATCTGCAGAGGATTATCTGAAGGATATCGATGCACTTTTTGGGAAAGTCAAATCATACTCACCGGGACTTCCAGCATTTATTTATGGACACAGTATGGGAGGTGGTTTGGTAGCAGCTTATGTGCTAAAGTATAAGCCTGAAGCCACTGGGGTAATTTTGAGTTCTGCCGCCATAAAAGAGGCTGAGGGCACTTCAAAAATCCTAATGGCCCTATCAAGTATCATCAGTAAGTATTTCCCGAAGTTGAAGGCGTTGAAATTAGATGCTAATAAAGTTTCTAGAATTCCTGCAGAAGTAGAGAAGTATTTGAATGATCCATTGGTGTATACCGAAGCCATTCCCGCCCGGACAGGGTATGAACTACTTCAGCTCATGCGCTACATCCAAAGTCATGCCTCTGAATTTGATTTACCTGTTTTATTGATCCACGGTTCAAATGATGGATTGACCAATCCCAAAGGGTCAGAATTGCTTTTCCAAAAAGCTAAATCGTCAGATAAATCCCTTCAAATTTTTCTAGGAGGCTACCATGAATTGATCAATGATTTGGATAGGGAAGAAGTGATTCAGCTAATAGTGAACTGGGTAGAAAAGAGAATTTGAAAAATTTAAATTGATACTTTATATCTCTGCCATTAAACCATTGATATCTAATTGTCTGGTATACATCATGATACTTCCATCTGGATTCGTTGGCCATTCTTCTTTTGGTCTGTCCCAATACAATTCCACACCATTTTCATCTGGATCATCCAGATATAAAGCTTCAGAAACTCTATGGTCTGCAGCACCTGTAAGCGGGTAATTGGCATCCACTAGTCTTTTCAAAAGAACCGCAAGGTCGCGTCTTGTTGGTAAAACTATGGCAGTATGGAAAAGGCCAGCAGTGTTTTTAGGCGCTGGTTTTCCGCCTTTACTTTGCCAGGTGTTCAATCCAATATGATGGTGATATCCACCTGCGGAAATAAATGCGGCATCCTGTCCATACATAGTAACCAGCTCAAAGCCGAGCAAACCCTGAAAGAAATCAAGAGAGCGTTGAAGATCGGAAACCTTTAAATGAACATGCCCAATTCGGGCAGCTGAGGGGATGGTGTAGGAATTCATGAATTTGAAATCTGAGATTTGAAATTAACCGAACTGATTGCAGATTAGTGGCAAACTGCCGAGGAAATTTCAAATCTCAAATAGGAAATCTCAAATTTATATGCCCGGTGCGTTAGGAAACATTAAGCTCTTGTAATACTCCAAATCTCCTTCTGGTTGCTCTATATCAGCCGGGAATGGTTTTTTAGAGAAAGTCTGAAAGTAAAGTAAACAGGCATTTCTCCACCATTCTGCCTCTTCGTCCTGAATTTCCAAAAGTTGGCGAACGTGATCAAACTCAGCAGGATCAATTTCCGATTCTAGACTCGCCCAAGTTTTTTGCATTTCTCTTACTTCTTTCACTCCTCTATCGTAGTGATAGGCTATACCTTCCCAAAGGGTGTTTCCATCTTTTAGAGTATAATCCCATGGCAAATGATGGAACCAAAGTAAATATTTCTCCGGAATCTCATTTGGATCGGACCAAGCTTTAGCTACTTCAGGGGCGTATTGTTCAAGAGCTCCACTTCCCTTGCTAGTTCTGTCAAAGCCGATTCCCAGACTATCCGCCTGATGGTAATAAGGGGCAGTCCAATCTGCTCTTCCTCCCATCACCCAAGGTCCAGGGCCGTAATGATGACTCCTGCCCATGATATGATGCAACCCAAGCGGAGTCATGTAATCCACGGCTGCTTCATGCGAATCGAGCATGATTTCTTCGATTTTGCTCAGTACTTCAGGATTAGTTCCGAAAGTAAGTTTGATCCATTCATCGGCGATTTGCTTGGATTCCAGATTTGGATCCCATGCCTGTCGCCCAAAAGCATACCAGTTCGACTGGCCGAATAAATGCCCTGTCCAGTTGCGGTCCGTTCCGATATTTGATACCCCAGCAATCAGGGTAAGCTTTTGTCCGCTTTCATTTCCCTCTAGAATACTTGCAACAGTGGAGCTCGGAGCAGGGCGGAAAGTTTTGGTCTTTAGCACTTCTTCCCACATAGGAGCTAAGAACACGAGTTGTGTGGCTTGTCCTAGGTATTCCTGAGTGATTTGGAATTCCATGCCCACATTTGTTTCATTGATAGCGCCAAAAAGCGGATGAAAAGGCTCTCGGGGCTGAAAGTCTATAGCTCCGTTTTTGATTTGGATGATTACATTCTCTTTAAACTTACCGTCCAATGGTTCAAACTCATTGTTTGCCTGCATGTGCCGATCAACATCGTCCTCATGTGAATAGACAAAAGCCCTCCAAATCAAAGTTCCTCCATGTGGTTCCAAAGCTTCAGCTAACATATTAGCACCTTCAGCGTGGTTTCTTCCATATTCGTGCGGACCAGGTTGTCCTTCGGAATTCGCTTTGACCAGAAATCCTCCGAAATCTGGAATGAAAGAATAGATTTCGTCAGTCTTCTTTTGCCAAAAAGCTATCACTTCTGGATCAAGAGGATCAGCAGTTTTCAAACCTCCAAGTTGGATGGGAGCTGAGAAGCGAGCAGTGAGGAAAACTTTGATACCGTAGGGTCTGAAAATGTCTGCCAAAACCTTCACTTTCTTCATAAAATCCGTGGTGAGGATCAAGGCATTTGCATTCACGTTAGTTAGCGATACTGCGTTAATTCCGATAGATGCATTGGCTCTGGCATAGTCAATATAGCGTGGATCAACATAACCTGGAAGCCTATGCCAGTCCCAGATTGAGAAACCAGCATAGCCTCTTTCGACAGTACGATCGAGATTGTCCCAATGGTTTAACATTCTCAACTTAATTTTCGGACTGTCAGCTATTTCTATGTCCTTATCGAAAGTCTTACTTTGAATAGAATTCAGCCAATTATAGACGCCGTAAAGCACGCCAACAGGTTGGTTTCCCACTATAGTAAAATACGATTTTCCGTCCAATTCCACTGGTCCCCGCCAGTATCCATCGTCTCCAAGTGCTTTGATTTGAGTTTGTTGATCTAGTGAAAGTACTTGTGAAAGTTGCTCCCGTGTACCTATCCAAAGCTTTGTATTTTGCAATCGCTCTTTGGAGTAAGTTGGGGCCTTGCCAATCATGCTTTGTGAAGCCATGTTCAGCTCATTTCGGATGGCTTCGTAAGTAGGATTTTCACCGAAAAAGTAAACTCCACTCAAGAGAGGTTCGACTTGAGATTTTAATTGTGAATCGCTGATGGGTTGATAATCCAGCCAAAGTTTGTAGCCGTCGTTGGCGAAAGTTGATATGGTGATGCTCAGCCATATGATGGCCAATAGATATATTGGTTTACGCATAGGTTTTGGGTTTGAGGCTAAAAGATCGAAAATTCACCGCTAAATCCAAGGGTTTGATTTTGAATGAAGTACTTTAATACTTGATTTTTATCCTGACAATTTTCGTCAAATCCAATTTTCAATTGCCTTTAAACTCACGCCCTTCCTTATCTTAGTTCCAATACTTTTTCCCTTATGGATCAAAAACCTTTCATCATTTACAAGTCCTCCGCCGGCTCGGGTAAAACCTACACGCTGACGCTGGAATATCTAAAACTTGCACTGCAAAGTCCTCATGCCTTTAAGCAAATCCTTGCGGTGACTTTTACAAATAAAGCTACGCAGGAGATGAAGGAGAGGATCGTGGAGGAACTGAAACGACTACGGAATCAAGTGAATCCAAATGAAAAGATGGATTCTGAACTGATGAGCTCCTTGAAAGTTGATGAAGCCGGCCTAAAACTATTGGCTCAGCAGACACTCACTGCGATTCTTCATGATTATGGAAGATTCTCTGTGAGTACCATCGATAGTTTCTTCCAAAAAGTGGTGCGAGCCTTTGCCCGGGAGATTGACCTGAATGCCAAATTTGATGTGGAATTGGATCAAACTGCAGTTTTGGAGCGCGTAGTAGATCGGGTAGTAATGCTTGTAATGGAGGATGAATTTCTGCACAAATGGTTGGTGGACTATGCCTACGAGCAAATCCAAAATGGAAAATCCTGGGATATTAGACGCAATATCCGGGGCTTAGGTCAGCAGATTTTTCAGGAAGATTTTAAAAAATATGCTCCTGAAATCAAGGAGTTTCTGAAGGATAAAGAAAATATCACTTTACTACAGTCTTTTGTAAGGGAGCGTAAAAATGAGATTGTCAACTTATCAAAGGAGTTAGGCAAACAAGCAGAGGCTATTCGCATTACAAATGGATTGGAATGGGCGGATTTTGCCGGAGGCTCTAGATCTTTTGCGAAACTGTTTGAGAAATTCGGAGATAGAAATCAGCCGCTACCAATTCTTTCGGATTCTCAACAAGGAAAAATTGATTACCCAGATTCTTGGTTTTCGAAGTCAAGTAAACAGATTGATGCTATTCTATCAGCCTACGATCAAGGCTTAAATCAGATTCTACATCAAATTTTGGTTCTTACAGGCAAGTGGAACACACTTCAGGCCATTGCGAAGAATAGTTATGTCTATGGGGTTTTTAGGAATCTTCTAGACGAACTTACGCTAATCAAAGACGAGGAAAATATTCTACTTATTTCCGATGCCAATGAATTTCTAAAGGAAATCACCAAAGGAAATGATACGCCTTTCATCTATGAAAAAGTTGGCAATCAGTACAAAAACTACCTGATTGATGAGTTTCAGGACACATCTGGTTTTCAATGGGATAGTTTCAAACCGCTGCTAGAAAATTCCCTTGGTCAAGGGCAAACCAATTTATTGGTAGGAGATGTGAAGCAATCGATCTATCGATGGCGAGGTGGTGAGATGAAGTTGTTGCTTTCGCAAGTGGAAGATGAAATCGGAAAGGAAAGCATTCAATTGGAGAATCTGGACACGAATTTCCGCAGCCTTCCCAATATCATCAATTTCAATAATGCGGTTTTTAAGGTTTTGCCACAGGCAATGGAGCAGGTTTTGGGCTCAAGTTATGGAGTTGAAAATGCACAAATTCTTTCTCAAGCTTATGCAGATTCCTTTCAGAAAATTTCCCCTAAAAAGGAAAAATCCACTTTTAAGGGGAAGGTTAAACTGGAATTTATTGATCCCAAGGATGAAGAAGAGGAGGGTAAGTTCGATGAGATCGTTCTAGGAAAATTGCCTGAGCGGGTCATGGAGTTGCAGGATCATGGCTATGAACTGGAGGATATCGCTTTTCTGGTGAGAACAAGATCAGATGGTGAAGCGATAGCGGATTGCATGATGAGCTATGCTGCGGAGCATCCAGACACCGCATACAGTTTCGATGTACTTTCCGATGAATCCATGTATCTAAATAAAGCTGCTTCGGTAAAAGCGCTCGTTTCTGGCTTTAATTACCTGCACAATCCTGCCGATAAAGTTCAGTATAAAACCATGTGGTATTATCTGGCGGTGCTAATGGACGCTCCCGTAGACCACGAATTGTTTGCTTTGGATAAGATGCCAGTCTTTCTGGAAAAGCAGGTTAAGCAATTTCAGGAAAAGGAAATTTTGATGCTTCAATTGCCGCTGATGGAAGCTCTGGAGGAGTTGATCAAAGTGCTTGGATTGATGGAGTTGGGCCTGGAAAAGGCTTATATCTCAGGATTTAAAGAGGCTGTATATGACTTCACAGCCAATAATAGGGCGGATTTGAGCGGTTTCTTGGAATGGTGGGAAATCAATCAGACTAAGCGCACCGTCAAAATCCCTGATGGTCATAATGCGATGCGGATTCTCACAATTCATAAGTCAAAAGGTCTGCAATTTAAGGTAGTTATGATGCCTTTCTTGAAGTGGACCATCTTTGATATTACGAAGGGCAATGTGGTGTGGTCACCATTTGAGGATAGAGAGAAAGGGCTTTCCGCTATTATTCCGTTGACATTAAGTGGGGATTTGGCGAATTCGGACTTCAGCGCTACTTATGCTGATGAAGCTACGATGGCCTATTTAGACAGCTTAAATATGCTATATGTGGCGCTAACAAGAGCAGAGGATTTCTTTATTGGTTTTATACCATACAAGGAGAAAATCGGTTCCCAGAATTCAATCGAAGTTCAGCTTCAGCAATTGGTTCAATCCCATACCGATCCAGAAACTAATTTAAGCTTGATTTCTCATTATGACTCAGAGTCAAAAGTGTTTGAGTTAGGCGACTGGCCTGTAAATCAAGTGAAATCAATACTTCCTAGAAAATCTCCGGAACTTCGATGGGCATATAAAAACTGGGCTGAAGTGCTTACACTTAAGAAATATGCGGTTGACTTTTCGATGGAAGGAATGGAGCAGCGGAAGAAGCAGAAGTTTGGCTTAATCGTGCATGAGATATTGGAATTGTCTGCCGACAAGGCTTCAGCATTACAGAATTTGCAGTCATTCTATTTCGAAGGCAGATTGAATGAGCAGGAAAAACAGCTAGTTGAGCAGCAATTGGTGCATCTATTTCAAGATTCACTTTTTGCTTCCTGGTTTGGCACCAAAGGTATTTTATTGGCAGAACAGGGGATTCTTTTACCAGGAGGAAAGCAGAAAAGACCAGATCGGATTATCCTAAATGAAAGTGAAGCTGTGATCGTGGATTTTAAAACGGGTGAGGCTCAAAGTCGCTATGCCAATCAAGTGAGAGAATACATGGAATTGGTGTCAAAGCTATCACAGAAGCCAACTAAGGGCTATTTATGTTATTTAGAAACAGGAGTAATAGAGGAAATCAATGCATAGTTTTTTAAGAAATACAGCCAAAGAAATCCTCGAAAGTGGAGTTGATCTGCAAAAGCTCACCGTCGTACTGCCTAATAGGCGAGCAGGATTATTTTTCACTCAACACCTTGGGAGTTTGATCAGCGAACCTACTTGGATGCCTGAAGTGAAGACTATCGAAGAGATATTCTATGATCTGGCAGGAAACAGACCTGCTGATGATTTGACCTTAATTTTTGAGTTGTATCGAGTCTACCAAGATCTCAATCCTGAAGCCGAGACTTTCGATCGATTCTATTTCTGGGGAGAAATGATCCTGAAGGATTTCAATGATGTGGATCAGTTCATGGCGGATGCTGGTAAACTCTACCATCATTTGTCTGAAATCAAGGAATTAGAGTCGGATTTGAGTTTTCTGACTGAGAGTCAAATAGATTTGATTCGGCAATTTTGGGCATCATTTGTAAATCAGGATAGGGATCATCAGGAGAAATTTTTGAAGTTCTGGCAATTGCTCAGTCCGCTTTACACAAGTTTTCAGTCTTCGCTTGCCGTATCCGGTTTGGCTTATTCCGGGATGTTGTATAGAAAAGTTGCTGAGGCTTTGGAAAGCATTCCTCGACCTGAGAAAGTGCATCATTTTGTTGGTTTTAATGCTTTCACAGGAACTGAAGAGGCTTTGATCAAGCATTACCTTACCGCTTTTGGAGCAAAGATTTATTGGGATATCGATGCCTATTATTTTGAAGATAAAGTACAGGAAGCTGGTTTATTTTTTCGTGATTATCAAAAGGACAAAATCTTTGGACCCACTTTTCCAGAACATATTCCCACCCAGATTGATGATAGAAAAGCAAAGATCAAGACCTATGCAACACCTCTGAAGACAAATCAGGCGAATTTGGTTGGTTCAATTCTGGAGAAAATTCCTGCTGGGGAAGCATGGGAAGAAACCGTGGTGATTTTGCCAGACGAGCAAATGCTCTTTCCTGTATTGCATACACTTCCTGTGCAAGTCGATAAGGTGAACGTAACCATGGGTTATCCTGTGAAAAATGCGCCGGTTTATTCCTTTTTGGAAGCTGTGCTGGAGATGCAGCGATTCATCAAAGAAGAGGATGGGAAAATATTGTTTTATCATACTGCCGTAAAAAATCTCTTAAGCTCCATCTATCTCAAAAGTGCCAATCCGGGATATGCTGAGAACTTGATGGAAGAAATGCAGCTTCTGAACCAAATTCATGTTTCAGCAGAAAAGCTTCATAAAGGGGGAGATTTATACCAGTTGATTTTCCAAAAATTGGAGAATGATTCTCTTTTTCATTATCTGGCTAAGCTAATGGAAGCTTTGGCTGAGCGATTGAAAGAGGAACCTTTGCAGCGTTCTTACTTGTATCAATGCTTCAAGCAACTAACGAGATTACGAGAGATTTTTGCAGGACAGGATATTCTTTCCATTAATAGGGAATTCTTTATTCGCCTTTTTCGTCAAGTTTTCCGGGAGGTCAAATTGCCATTCGAAGGAGAACCACTACAAGGTTTACAAATCATGGGCGTGTTGGAATCCAGAAACCTTGACTTCAAGCGAGTGATCATTTGCAATATGAATGAGGATAGTTTTCCGCCTTCTGCCGGGCTAAATTCCATGATCCCATTTAATATTCGAAAAGCCTTTGGCTTGCCAGTGCAAGAGCAGAATGACTCGATTTATGCCTATACCTTCTATAGATTATTGCATAGTGCGGATGAAGTTCACATGATTTATACTACAGCTTCCGATCAGGGAAAAGCTGGAGAAAAGAGCCGTTACATGCAGCAAATGGGAGTGGAGCTTGGAAGAGAGATGGAGGAAGAGGTTGTTTTCATACCTATCGATCAGAAATCTCCGGAAGAGATTACGATCCAAAAGGATTCAGAAGTTTTAAGCCTGCTGGACAAGTATCTGATCGATGAGCATGGAAAATCGCAGACTTCATTTTCACCGTCTGCCCTAAGCGTATTTCTGGATTGTAGGCTGAAATTCTACCTTCAATATCTGGCAAATATTCAGGAAAAGCAGGAGGTAAGTGAGGAGATCGACGCTGCAGTTTTTGGAAATCTGGCTCACCTGAGCATGGAGATTTTATACCAGGATTTTGCGAAGCGAAGGAATAGAACTTTGCTGGAAAAGACAGATTTCGATGAGTTGAGTAAGAATTGGGTGTTTCCGGCAATTGAGAAGGCCATACGCCAATTCTACCATTTAGAAGATGAAGTAGATACAAAACTGAATGGGCAAATGGCCATCGCACGTGATGTGTTGCAGAAATATTTGCATCAGATATTGAAAATTGATGAGGATTCTACGCCATTTAAGTTGATTTCTCTGGAGAAAGAGAAAAAATATACTGCGGGCCTGCCTATTGAAACCTCCGCAGGAATGCAAACAGTGTCTTTAAAAGGAATCATTGACCGTGTGGATGAGCATAACGGTTCTGTAAGGCTGATCGATTACAAATCAGGTCAGGACAATAAGACTTTCCCTGATGTAGAGTCACTTTTTGATCGTGAGCATAAGTCCCGAAATAAAGCAGCGATGCAAACGATGTTTTATGGATTGATCTATCAGGCTACAAATCCTAGCAATACCTTGCCTCTTAAACCCGCCATTTTCAATCTAAGGGAAATGTTTGGGGATGATTTCAATCCATATTTACAACAGAAACTGCCTTATAAGACAGGTATTGAAGTTGATGATTACAGACAATTTGAACAGGATTATAGGGCAGGTCTAAAATCACTTTTGGAGGATATCTACAATCCTGAAGTTCCTTTTGACCAAACAGATGATTTGAAAAAATGTGGTTATTGTCCGTATAAGGAAATTTGTGGGAGGTGATTTTAAATAGTGATCATTTTCGCTCAAAAAAGAGAAGCAAATAGTTCAATACATAATCCCGATTCTGAAAACTATACTTCTATATAAATATTCAGTTTGGTTCAAGGAGCTGAATCCAGGTGGTAGTTGATCCGAAGCGATGGTCTGTGTACCTAGATTGGCCAAACTTCCTAGGAAATAGGAAATGTCCTGTCTTTTGTAGGCAATACTCAGTGAAAGGGCAGAATTGCCTTTGTGGGAAGGAAAGCTGACACCAAAGGAAGGACTAAACATCAAGCCCCCACGGTACCAGCTTTTACTCCATTCATTCTCTATTTCTTCCTCCAAAATGGCCGACCCAATACCCAAATCTAAACCACCAAAGATTTTTGGCTTGCCTTCCTTTCCCAGGAAACCACGGTATCCAAAGGCAAATGGGATGATAGAAATTGTTTCATATTGGTCGAAACCCACTGAAAAACCTACTATATGATTTCTGCTGATTCTTGCACCATGAAAACTCATGAGCGTGAAATCTGTTCTTCTTTCGGTAGTGCCATCCCATTGTTCAGCGCTACGTCCCGCTAACAGCCCGATTTCAGTTTGTCCAAAATATAATTTATCCTGAGCCAAGCAGTCTATACAGGTCAGAAAAAGACCTAAGCAAATAAAGGTAAATGCTTTATTTAACATCAGTAATCAATATACGTTGACTGGATTGCTCACCTGAATACAGCTAAGTTTTTCAAGTTTATTTGGGTTGCTGTAGTCAAATTGACAAACTCCATCGGGACCGATTACGATTAGAGATTTTGGTCCAGGGATCAAATCCACAGATTTCTGACTGGTGAGAAACTCAAGTTGATTTTGATCAATGGACATCACATCAGATACATTGAAGCTTTTTAAGCCGTGGACACCTTCAGCTATATAAAGAAAATCTCCCGCCAAACCCAGTCCATGTGGGTGCAGCATGGGATAAGACTTTTTGAGAGTGGGGCTGTAGGGATTTTTAATATCGATTACATGAAGTTCATTTACCCCATTACAAGCAGTTCCAACTCGAAGGGTCACAAAAGCGAAATCTTCATTAACTACTACGGGATCGCAAGCTTGAACATGCTCATAAACAGCCATACGGGTAGGAGAGCTAGGTGTGCTGGCATCGTAAATGTGCATGCCAAAATTGGAACCTATGAATAGCTTATCCTGAAAAGGGAAAATTGTTTCTATACCCCAGCCTAGATCGATTGGTTTTACATAAGAAGGATTAACTGGATTTTCCACATCAAAGACCCGTAGCGTAGATTCATCAACTGCGTAAAGGTGGTGATTGTTAAGCGTGAATCTAGCCATGGAACCGCCTGTACCGTAGCTCTGAGCTGCTGCAGAATAGTTAGCAGAAAAACTCATTCTTGAATCCATAAGCCATCCACCCTCAAATTGCCAGTTGGGGTTTTCTGAAGTAAGTACTGTGTCCTTAAACGTGATTATTTCACCAGTTTCATGGTAATACATATGAGTGAAGACATCTTCAACTCTTTTGATAAGTTTAATGTTGGTAATTTTGCTGATGTCAAATGCCAGTAGATCCACATAATTATCCGCGTAAAGGATGTTGCCATTAACAGCCATATCCACGTTACCTGCAATGGGTATAAAGCTCAAATTAATTGGGTTCGCAGGATCCTCATTATCTAGAATGTGAATTCCCTTTGTGGGCTCATTGATGAAAAGATAATCCTCATAGATGTAAATTTTGCCAGGATTGTCCAAAGGCTGAGCTGGCTCAGTAGTGATTACTCTTGCCCTGATATCGCTCATTTCATAATACACAGGCATCATGGTTTGATAGGTATAAGTGGAAGTTATTTCATCCTGACAGGAGGAAAATATCAAAACTGTCAGCAAGAAAAGTGCGGAGGAGTAGAAGGATTTCATTTGGCTTTAGTTTAGTGATATAAAAGTATGTGACTAGAAGACGAAACCAAACATTGATATGCTACATGTCAAGATGTTAAAATATGATTTTTTTGAACTTCATAAATAATTAAGCTGCAATCTGAAGTTTTTTTTTGGGAGAGTGAAAGTTCCTTTTAGCATTCCAAGTACCGATTATTATGGAGATCTTTATTTAAAATATGTGACGAAAAAGGCGATTAAAATAGGGAGTACATTCAATTTGTACATACTAAAGTTTGACCTTAAGAAAAGTTTAACCGATTAGTTTGAATGCTAATTTTTCAAACTAATCGGTTAAATTGTGTCAAACTTTTTAGCATATGACACTGGAGAAAAAATACTGTTTAAACTGTAATGCGGTGATCCAAGGCAGAATCGATAAGAAGTTCTGTGATGATCAATGCCGTAATTCCTACAACAATCAGCAAAATGCCTTTTCGACCAATTACATCCGAAGAGTAAATCACAGCTTGAAAAAGAATCGGAATATTTTGGAATCAATCATTCCTGAAGGTGAGGAGATGGCAAAAACAACACGGGAAAGACTTCTACGTGATGGTTTTCAATTCAAATATTTCACACATCTCTACGAAACCAAAAAGGGTAATATCTATCATTACTGCTATGATTATGGCTTTCTGGCATTAGAAGGTGACTGGTATTTGGTCGTGAAAGGAAAGGAAGTTTAGCGCCAAGGAAGTATTTGAACGCTTACCTCGCAGTAAATTGGTACTTTTGGGGGTGTCAGAAAAACAACAAGATTCCACCGCCCAGTATCTCAAAAGCCTTTTGATTGAAAGCCTCAACGAAATGCAAACTGAGTTTATCTCCAGAGCAGCCAAAAATCCCCATCTCGTACTTTTATCTCCAACTGGTTCAGGAAAGACAGTTGCCTTTCTCATTCCACTTTTGAATTCCCTGAAAGAAAATGTACGGGAAGTACAGGCCTTGATTATCGTGCCTTCCAGGGAATTGGCGATCCAGATCGAGCAGGTTTTCAAAGGCATGAGAACTCCATTTAGAGTGAGTACCGTTTACGGAGGCCACTCATCCAAATTGGAATCAAATAGCTTGGGTGAATCACCGGATGTAATTATAGGTACACCAGGAAGACTTGCTGACCATATAGAAAGAGAATCTTTTGATCCTAAAACCATCCAAACAGTGGTCTTGGATGAGTTTGATAAATCACTTCAAATGGGCTTTCATGAGCAACTAAAGGTGATTTTTGCAGCGCTAAATGGACAACAAAGACATTTACTTACTTCGGCAACTGTATTAAAGAGA
This sequence comes from uncultured Algoriphagus sp., assembly GCF_963974835.1. Classification (GTDB taxonomy): domain Bacteria; phylum Bacteroidota; class Bacteroidia; order Cytophagales; family Cyclobacteriaceae; genus Algoriphagus. The sequence goes on from NZ_CAXBET010000002.1 coordinate 118,224, forward strand.
TTGCCTGATTTTCTTCCATTCGTAGACCATCGCACAATTAATTTTTTAAAGGATGTGATTGAGTCTAAGCTAGAGCTAAAAGTTGTCCATAGTTCAAGTAAGGAAAAAGGGGAAACGCTGATGCGTTTGGTAGCAGGATTTCAGGATGAGTCCTGTATCGTTTTTTGTAATCACCGGGATGCGGTGGATAGACTTAGCACCCTGCTAAAGGATTACGACTATTACCACTCGGTTTTGCACGGTGGCTTGGAACAGATAGACAGAGAAAAGAATTTGATCAGATTTCGAAGCAAAGTCACCAATCTGTTGATTGCAACTGATTTGGCATCAAGGGGATTGGATATTCCGGAGATCAAGCATGTGGTTCACTATCAATTGCCTCCGAAGGAAGATGCGTTTATTCACAGGAATGGAAGAACAGCCAGAATGCATGCAGAGGGTTTGTCTTATCTGATTTTGGCAAATGATGAGTCAAGACCAGATTACATCGATGAATTCATTGAGGAATTTAAAGTAGGTGAGAAGCTCGTGCCGCCAGTTACTCAGGAATGGACTTGCCTCTATGTAAGTGCCGGCAAAAAGGATAAAGTAAGCAAGGGTGATATCGTAGGAATGCTGACTAAAAAAGGTGGGCTGAGTAGTGCTGAGATCGGATTGATTACCATCATGGACTTTGCATCTTATGTTGCTGTGAAAAGTAATTTGGTTCAGAAACTTTTGCCCAAACTGAAAAATGAGCGGGTGAAGAAAGTGAAGGTGAAGATTGAGGAAGCGAACTAGAATGCAGTGGGCAGTCTCAGAGATCAGTTTTCAGTACTAATATTTGCATATAGTTAATCTTGAACTTCCATTGCCTGTTTTTTGAATTGCGAATATCCTTATCTTGATAAATCAAAACAATCAAGAAATCAAATGAAAAAACGCGTCACAGGGATCGGTGGTATTTTTTTCAAAGTAAAAGACCCTGCTAAAACTAAAGATTGGTATCAAGAGCATTTAGGCCTAAATACAGATGCCTATGGAGCTACTTTTGAATGGCGAACTGCTGACAATGCCAATCAGAAAGGATTCACTCAGTGGTCTCCAATGAAAGATGATACCCAATATTTCAAGCCTTCGGAAAAAGACTTTATGGTCAATTATCGAGTGGAAAACCTGGTCGAATTGGTGAAGGAATTAAAGGCTGAAGGGGTAACGATTCTCGATGAAATTGATGATACCGAATACGGCAAATTTGTACACATTTTAGATCCGGATGGGCATAGCATAGAGCTTTGGGAGCCAGTGGACGAGTTTTATGATGAAATGGTAAAAGGTAAAACAACAAGTTAATCTATGAGTGAAATAAAAATTCAACATGAATATGATGGAAAGAGAGGCTCGTTCTATTTGGAAGAAGGAGCTAAGCGATTTGCTGAAATGGTTTATGTGATGGCTGGACCGAAGAAAATGATCATTGAGCACACAGAGGTAGATGATAGTTTACAAGGCCAAGGCGTAGGTCTAAAACTCCTAAAGGAACTGGTAGATTATGTGCGTAAGGAGGAAATCAAGGTTATCCCGCTTTGTCCATTTGCCAAAGCGATGTTTAAGAAAAAGGAAGAATTGCAGGATGTTTTAAACTAAAGTTTTTAAAAAAAGAGTGTCCAGATAAGCCATACCAAGGTAAGGATCACCATGATGGCGAAGAAGTATCCGCTCCTAGAGAAAGAAGAATATCTGCTATTTCTGTACTTGATACTTTCATCAATGCTTTTTAGGTCAGCTTTATCCATGTTTTTCTCACGAGTAACCCCATCAGGTCTTGATGATTTGGGACGGATTTTTCCCAGATTTCGATTCTCCTTCGAAGACTTGTTTGCTGAAGAAATAAAGCCGGCTCCTCTTATCATTATCAACTAATTATATTTTAAAGTAATGGTTTCTTATGAAATAGAAAAGAACTTGTCTCTACAGGATTTTATTTATGTACTGACTGATTCAGGATTGGGAGAGAGAAGGCCAATGAATGACCCCGAGCATTTAGAAAGAATGCTTCGTAATTCTAATATGGTGATTGTTGCACGGGATTCAGGACAAGTGGTTGGAGTGTTGCGGGGTTTATCTGATTTTTCCTACAGAACTTTTGTAGCAGATTTGGCTGTAATCTCCGCTAAGCAAGGTCATGGCATTGGACGCGGGATGCTGCAATTTGCAAGGACTTTGGCTCCAGAAGCAAGATTGATTCTATTTTCGGCAGAAAATGCAACAGGATTTTACCAAAAAATCGGTTTTCACTTACATGAGCGTTGCTATCAATTGAAGGTTGGCGAGAAACTATGCTGATTTTTCGCTAAACTGCTAATTATTAAACCAGCCAACCAAATTTCATATGAGAAAAATAGTACTATCGGGGCTAGCCGTGATGCTTTCTTACGGCCTTTACGCTCAAAAAACATACATCCATGCAGGTAAACTGATAGATGTTAAGAATAAAAAAACACTTAGCGAACAGACAATTATTGTAGAAAATGATAAGATACTGTCTGTCGTTTCGGGTTATTCCACTCCTGGATCCGAGGATTCTGAGATTGATTTAAAAAATAGCACAGTGATGCCTGGCCTAATGGATATGCATGTGCATATAGAAGGAGAAACTAGCCCGACAAGGTATGTGGATGGATTCAGAAATAATGAAGCAGATATAGCTTTTAACAGCATCGGATTTGCTGAAAAGACCATCATGGCAGGGTTTACCACCGTCCGTGACTTAGGTGGATCGGGAGTAAATATTGCCTTGAGAAATGCCATCAATTCTGGAAAGGTGACAGGTCCACGTATTTATACTGCAGGTAAGTCCATCGCACCCACAGGAGGACATGCAGATCCTACTAATGGCGTAAGGAGAGATTTGATGGGAGATCCGGGACCTGATCAAGGCGTAATAAATGGTCCGTATGATGCGCGAAAAGCCGTAAGGCAAGCGGTGAAATACGGGTCTGATTTAATCAAAGTAACTGCCACAGGTGGTGTTTTGTCCGTAGCAAGAGACGGTTCAGCTCCTCAGTTCCAACAGGATGAATTGGATGCTATAGTAGCTACTGCAAAGGATTTTGGAATAATGGTAGCAGCACATGCCCACGGAGATGAGGGAATGCAACGCGCGATTAGAGCTGGAGTTACTTCGATAGAGCATGGTACGATGATGTCCGATGAGACTATGGATTTGATGAAGGAGAGAGGCACCTGGCTAGTACCTACCATCACTGCTGGGATGTCCGCTGCAGCTTTTGCAGAAATCCCCGGTTATTATCCGGAGGTGGTTGCCCAAAAGGCAAAAAGAATAGGAGCACAGATACAGGAGACATTTGGAAAAGCCTATAAGAAAGGAGTGAAAATTGCTTTCGGAACCGATGCCGGTGTGTTCGCGCACGGGGATAATTACAGAGAGTTCATTTATATGGCTGAAGTAGGCATGCCTAATTTGGATGTGATTCAATCCGCCACACTGACTAACGCACAATTTTTAGGAATAGAGGATAAATTGGGTTCTATTGAAGCAGGAAAATTAGCTGATATTATAGCTGTAGCTGGAGATCCCGAGCAAGACATCTCCGTGATGAAAAATGTGGTGTTCGTTATGAAGGAAGGCAAAGTTGTCAAAGATTAACATTTTGGAATGTACACGTTCTAAAATTTTTTAGACCATTTAAATACGATCAAATTAAATAATTATGAAAAGCAGAATTCTACTTGTCTTATGTTTTATATCATTTCTGGCAAATGCCCAGGAAAAATTCGAAAAGAAAAAAGAGGAGGATCCAAAAGCTCAGGTTTTTAAATCCAAGCAGTCAGTTATGATCGACGGAAAAACGATCAATCTTAATGCTGAGGCCGGGACTTTTGAATTAAAAGATGAGAATAATAAACCAATAGCTCTGTTTGGGTTTACAGCCTATTTTAAAGAAAATCCTGAAAAAAACCGGCCAATTGTATTTTCATACAATGGTGGTCCGGGCAGTTCTTCCTATTGGTTGCATATGGGAATTATGGGTCCAAAAAGAATCGTGGTTGATGATCCAAATTACAATGCCAGTGCACCATACGAGTTAACTAATAATGAGTTCTCTATTTTGGATGTGGCAGATGTGGTAATGATGGATCCAGTAGGAACAGGTTTGAGCGTGCCAATAGGAGAGGCTACGGGTAAGGATTTCTGGGGAGTGGATCAGGATATTCGAAGTGTCAGTTTATTTATAATGCAGTTTTTGAAAGCACATGATCGCCTTAATTCTCCTAAGTATATTTTGGGAGAGAGTTATGGTACTTTTAGAAATGCAGGAGTGATGAGCTATTTATTGGATAGAGGTTATGCTTTGAATGGAGTGATCATGGTTTCCTCTGTATTTGATTTGAGAACTTTATTCTTCGTTCCTACAGAAGACATTTCCTACGTGGCCTATTTGCCAACTATGGCAGCCACGGCATGGTACCATGATAAAGTTCAGAACAAAGGAGATGATTTAGCTTCATTTGTGGAAGAAGTGAGGCAGTTCACTGAGAATGAGTATTCTCCGGCGCTTTTCAAGGGAAGTAATCTTTCTGAATCCTCCAAGAATTCAATCGCAGAAAAGCTGCAGAATTATACAGGAATCAGCGCGGCTATTTGGAAGCGGGCCGATTTGAAAATGGATGCGGGAGAGTTTTTTCAGGAATTGCTTCGTGATGAAGGAATGACTGTAGGTCGTCTTGATTCAAGATATAAGGGCATTAACCTTGATCCAATGTCTATGAATGCATTCACAGACCCTCAAAGTGATGCAATTTCACCGGCGTACACGATGGGATTCCTCGATTATTTTCATGGAACTTTGGGAGTAAGCAAAGACTTGAACTACTCCACTTCGGCTTACAGCAAGGAGGGGTTTAAGTGGGATTGGTCGCATAGAGGAAATCAGTATTGGGGAACTGATGGAGCCGTTACTACATTGCCAGATATGGCTGACGCATTAAGCAAAGATCCTAACATGCAGGTCTTGATTCTTAATGGATATTATGATCTTGCTACTGTTTTTTATGGCGTAGAACATTCTATCTCGCATTTGGGACTGCCAAAATCAGCTTCAGATCGAATTAAAATGACTTATTATGAAGCTGGTCATATGATGTATACTGATTTGCCTTCTGCAAAACTCTTTCGTGAAGATGTAAGAAAGTTTATTCTTGATACCTTAAGAAAGTAATGATTTGCTATTGACAGATAAATAAAGAAATATATAAAACATGTGATTTTCAGTCCTGGAATTTCATGTAGTGAATAGAAAATGTAAACTTAAGTAGAAGCTAAAACTTTGATTATTTATATACATTAATAGTATGAAGGTTCAGGAGAGAATTCTCTTGAACCTTTATTTTAATCAACATTTTTTGGTAGGAAATTCTGGGGGATGATTATAAAATAAAATCCCTTTTAGATATACTTTTCCATCTGCATTCTGATTTTATCCAGAGTCAGAGGCTTTTCTAAAAATCCTGAAACTATGCTATACTCTTGGGCTTTGAATCTGTCCTGATAATCTATAGAACTAGATAGAATTACAATTTTGTCCGACCTGTCGGAGTGCATTTTTTGGTACTTATCCAAAAACTCCCAGCCATTCAACACAGGCATATTTATATCCAAAAAAATAAGAAGCGATTGCTTCGGATCAATATCCTTTAATTTAATTAGTGCTTCCTCACCTTCCAGAAATTCTATAATGTTCTCAGTTATACCAACTTTTCCAATCAGCCTTTTATTTATAAGGTTATTTATTGGGTCATCATCCACTAGAAAAATGGTGTCAAATTGGATCATCGAGTTATTTAAGGTAGAAAAAGGTGTTTTTGACTAAGCCAAAATACAATTAATACTGATCCAAGAAAAAGGTTTAACTACCTTTTTTATTTTAATTGCCATGATAGACTAGTATTCAGGCAATAAAAAAGGAGATCCAACGGATCTCCTTTAATACTATTTAATAAAGTGACTATTACATCATGCCACCCATTCCTCCGCCGCCCATTGGAGGCATTGCAGGAGATTCGTCTTTTACGTCAGCTACTACACATTCGGTAGTCAATAGAAGTGCTGCGATGGAAGCTGCATTCTCAAGAGCTAGACGAGTTACTTTAGTAGGATCGATTACTCCTGCGCTGAACAAGTCTTCGTAGACGTCAGTTCTTGCATTGTAACCATAATTACCTTTATTTTCTCTGATCTTGTTGATCACCACAGAAGGCTCACCACCCGCATTGGAAACGATAGTTCTCAACGGAGATTCGATAGCTTGTCTGATGATATTGATACCAGTATCTTCATCTTCATTAAGACCTTTAAGATCGTTAAGTGCTTCAGCTGCTCTTACTAGAGCAACACCACCACCTACAACAACGCCTTCTTGAACGGCAGCTCTAGTTGCATGAAGTGCATCATCAACACGGTCTTTTTTCTCTTTCATTTCTACTTCAGTAGCAGCACCTATGTAAAGGATAGCTACACCACCAGAAAGTTTAGCAAGTCTTTCTTGCAATTTCTCTCTGTCGTAGTCTGAAGTAGTTTTGTCAATCTGAGCTTTGATTTCAGCGATTCTGCCTTTGATAGCAGCTGCATCACCAGCACCATTCACAAGAGTAGTGTTGTCCTTGTCAATGTTGATTTTCTCAGCTCTACCAAGCATGTCGATAGTAGCATTTTCCAGTTTGAAACCTCTTTCTTCAGAGATTACTGTTCCGCCAGTAAGGATAGCGATGTCTTCCAACATAGCTTTTCTTCTGTCACCGAAACCTGGAGCTTTCACAGCTGCCACTTTCAAGGCACCTCTGATTTTGTTTACTACAAGAGTAGCAAGAGCTTCTCCGTCTACATCTTCAGAAATGATTACTAGACCTTTTCCTGACTGAGCTACTGGCTCAAGAACTGGAAGCAATTCTTTCATCGAAGAGATCTTCTTGTCGTAGATCAAGATGTAAGGCTGCTCTAATTCTACTTCCATTTTCTCCGTGTTAGTCACGAAGTAAGGAGAAAGGTAACCTCTGTCAAACTGCATACCTTCTACAGTTTTCACTTCAGTTTCAGTACCTTTTGCTTCTTCTACAGTGATCACACCGTCTTTACCTACTTTGTCCATTGCGTTAGAAATCATTGTTCCGATTTCCTCGTCATTGTTAGCAGATACAGTCGCTACTTGAGCGATTTCTTTAGATGTAGAGATTTGCTTAGAATCAGCTTGAAGTTGCTTAACAACAGCAGAAACTGCTTTGTCAATACCTCTTTTAAGATCCATTGGGTTAGCTCCAGCAGCTACGTTTTTGATACCTACGCTGAAGATAGATTGTGCTAGGACAGTTGCAGTAGTAGTACCGTCACCTGCATTGTCAGCAGTTTTGGAAGCTACTTCTTTTACCAACTGAGCACCCATATTTTCGATTGGCTCTGCCAATTCGATTTCTTTAGCTACAGATACACCATCTTTAGTGATGGTAGGTGCGCCAAATTTTTTGTCTATAATCACATTACGTCCTTTAGGACCCAATGTCACTTTTACTGCATCAGCAAGTGCATCAACGCCTTTCTTCAGCTGATCTCTTGCACTTGTGTTGAAAAATAATTGCTTAGCCATATTGTTAAATATTTTGGTTAACGTTTAGGGTTGATTAATTAAAGGATTGCAAAGATGTCTGACTCTCTCATGATCAGGTAGTCACTACCTTCTACATTCAATTCAGTACCTGAATATTTGCCGTACAATACTGTATCGCCAACTTTTACAGTTAAAGGCTCATCTTTTTTGCCATTTCCTACTGCCACTACAGTACCTTTTTGTGGTTTTTCTTTAGCCGTATCCGGGATATATAGACCGGAAGCTGTTTTTTCTTCAGCTGCAGCAGGTTGTACCAAAACTCTGTCTGCAAGAGGTTTGATGTTCACATTTGACATAGTATAAATTCGTTTAAGGTTAGATTAAAATGTACTTGCCTATTAGCACTTCCTGTGCCAAGGAAGGTTTAAGGCCAAAGGCTGACAAATCGGCTGTTATTAGTTAAGGAAATGCGCAATAGTTGTGATTTTTTTGACAGGATTGACTGCCATTTTTACTTTCGGTACTTCATAATTGTCAGAAATTCGTAATTTAATTCCAAACCTATATCCTATGAAATCTCTACCTAAAAACTGGATTACCGAAGGTCACATCGATTTTGAATACAAAAAGTATCAATTGCTGGCCTATTTACAGGAAACTAATAAACATTTCAATGAGATGAAGCTTTATCCCTCTCTCAGCGAATTGATCGATCATTACAAGTACCTCAACGATCTGAAATCAGGAAGTTCTGAGTTGACTAAGCTCTTTCCGAAGAAATTGGATTCTATTGACTTTCAAAAAGGAAAATTGAATTACCAATCTAAGGTAGATGATGACGGAATAATGAAAGAGCTTTCCCTGATTACAGAGTTTGCCTTACCAAAGTTGGTATCCCAAATAGAGGAGGGGAAGATAATTTATGACTATGTGGAAGATCAACTCGAATTTGAACCTGTTGGTATCGTCCCTATTTATAATCAGGAAGGCTACATTTTACTGTCTAGAGAGAAAAAAAATGAAGTTCATGCGTTCCGTTACAAATCAAGCTTACTTCGGTTTGCGGGAGAGAGGTTTCGTAGCATCAGCATGTGGTTGGTAGGTGTTTTTCAGAAAAGCTTAGTCAACACACTAGAAAAGATCAAAATGGATCTGATCAGGGAAATAAAAGAACTTCCAAATCCGGCTACTTGGAGAATCCATAGCCATCAGGAATTTCCTATTGAAGAGACACTGATACCTATAAGCAAGCGTCTTTTATTAAAGTCTGTTTCGGTATAAGCTACTCGTTCAAAAAAGCTTTTTATCAAACTTTACTAAGCTGAAAATAAAAAAGTCTGCCCTTCTTAGAGCAGACTTTAAAATATCTTTAGCTATTGCTTAGTTACCTGAAGTAGTATCAGTAGTCTCTGCTGGAGTTTCTTCAGTAGCTGCAGGAAGCAAGTTTTCAGATTCACCAAAGGATGGTGCTACTACTTGCTGCTTAGCATTCTCAATATTTGGAGATGAGAATTGATTTGACTGCGCCCCTGTGTAAAAAGCTGAGGATGCCAATGATAATACCAAGATTGAAATAGCCAAAACCCAGGTTGCTTTTTCAAGGACATTTCCAGTTCGGGTCACACCCATTATCTGAGAAGCACTGCCTCCAAATGCTGCACCAGCTCCACCTTTAGAATTCTGTCCTAGGATAACCAATATTAGCAATACAGCTAAAATCAGAATAATTGTAATTAATAAAGTAAACATATAATGTGGGTGTTAATCTTTCAGTTTTTCGATCAAGTCCGCAAAGTAAGTCCTTTTATCCGGAAACTTCAATACCAACTTCTCATAAATTTCCGCAGCTAATTGCGTTTTGCCCTGTTTGGCTAGAATTTTTGCATAAGATTCTGAAATCAGATTATCATTGATCTTAGTACTTGAGGCAGCGAGATTTTCTGTATTTTGGTTTGCTTGGATCTCTTTGATCGTGGCTAGTTTGATTGACTTTTTACTAAAAGCCCTGATGAGGTCTATTTGTTCTTTTTTCTTCTCATCAACTATTTCTTTTTTCTCCTTCTTCTTAATAGTTTCAATCAGATCATCTTTAGGAAGTTTTCTCCTCCTAGGCTTCGGCTTTTCAGCTTCGGTTTTGTCTTCTCTCTCTACTGAACTTGGGGAAATATCTATTTTTTCATCCGTATATACCTCTGTCTGTAATGGTTCAATTATAGGAGAATCAATACTTTCTTTTGGCTTTTCTATAAATGATTTAAGCCAGATTCTATCAGGACTGGTGATTGCAGCAAATCCTAAGGAAGGAATATTTTGAGTTCCGTTTTGTAAAAATTCATAGCGGGCCATCAGCACATGCGGAATCTGAAAATAGGGAAAATTCTCCAGCACTTTTTGCAGTTGAGTTATTTCACTGCTATCTAATGCATCGGCTTTATGGACTATATCTAAAAATTGGACTGCGTTCACTTATGTTTTTTTTAGCTTATATATAGGCAAATTACCAGTTTGCAACAGTATTGGTAAATATATCCTGAATTATACTTGTAAAAATCTCCTCAACCAACTCATCTTCTACATCCAAAAAAGTAGAAGTCCTAGGATCGTAATCCTTGAAGAAGGAAAAACTTCTTTTTAGGTTTTCCTCTTCGTTGGTCATATTGATGTATTCTACATCCACACTAATTGTCAGACGCATATTACCTGCTCTGTCTGGTAGATTGGCATTACCGCTGGATACAGCGGCTTGTGGGGTCAAAGTATATCTACTGATAGCTCCCATAAATTGTAAATCCCCATTTGACCTTACTAATTCAAGCTGGGTATTACGCTGATAGTATTCTTTAAGAGCTTCAGTGAATTTCTGCTCAATATTGGCAGGACCTCCCCCTGAGTCATTGAAGAAATTTTCCACAGTGAAAGTACTTACCTCATCATAATTAATATTGGTACCTGTGAAGCTGTATCTTACCGCGCAGCTTTGGAAAAAGATCATGACCAAGCCAAGTGCAATGGTTTTAAGCTTATTGGTCAATTTCATATTGTTTGATCTTACGGTAAAGCGTTCTTTCTGAGATTCCTAGGTCACTTGCAGCATATTTCCTTTTATTGTTATGCTTGCGCAAAGCTCTGAGAATCATTTCTTTTTCTTTCTTCTCCAGAGAAAGGGAGTTGTCGTCTTCTTCATGGATAATATCTTCTATGGCATCATCTTCATAATTATCATTTTTGGATGATGAGGATTTTTGAGAATCGATTACTAAAGGAACGTAACTAGGGTTGGATTCCGTACTTTCTTTTGGAGTAAATCCGCTGTCCATGTCTTCGAAAAGCCCCTGATGTTTTTGAATGATGTTTTGATTTAGCCCGCCATTTTGATAGGATTCCAAGACGAGTTTCTTCAACTCATTCATGTCTTTCTTCATATCAAAAAGAACTTTATACAGCAAATCCCTTTCGGAAAAGTCAGTAGCATCACTGCCCTTTGACATGCTAGGAAGAGCCATAGGAAGGCGGGAATTGTCCGAAGGTAAATACTTCGAAAGCGTATGCGCGTCCACTTCCCGCTCATTTTCCAAAAGTGAAATTTGCTCTGCTATATTTTTCAGCTGGCGGATGTTGCCGGGGAAAGAATAACGCATTAAAGCTGCCTGTGCTTCCCGATCCAAGGAAATTGGGCGAACATTATATTTTTCAGAAAAATCTGATGTAAACTTTCTGAATAGTAAAACCACGTCTTCTCCACGCTCTCTGAGGGGAGGTACAAAAATGGGAACAGTATTGAGCCTATAATAAAGATCTTCTCTAAACCTGCCTTTTTCTACGGCATTAAGAAGCTTAACATTGGTAGCAGTGATGACTCTAACATTCGTTTTGAGAACTTTCGAGGAACCCACTTTGATGAATTCTCCATTTTCCAAAACCCGTAGAAGTCGAGCCTGAGTACCCAGAGGCATTTCACCTATCTCATCCAAAAAGATTGACCCGCCGTCAGTGACTTCGAAATATCCTTTTCTTGCTTCATGGGCACCAGTGAAAGATCCCTTCTCGTGCCCGAATAGCTCAGAATCTATTGTGCCTTCAGGAATAGCTCCACAGTTGATCGCAATGAATTTACCATGCTTACGAAGGCTGAGTGAATGGATGATCTTTGAGAAACTTTCTTTACCACTTCCGCTTTCGCCTGTAATTAGCACCGTCATATCGGTAGGTGCTGCTTGCATAGCTACTTGAATCGCATGATTCAGAAGTGGACTGTTACCTATGATACCGAAGCGTTGTTTTACGCTCTGTATTTCCGGATTTTCAATCATTAATGTTTCGGGTTTATTTCAATCACTTCACCAAAAAGCGTTGCAGGAGTGCAATCCGTGATTTTCACTTTTAAATAATCGCCACCGGAGAAGTTACCAGCAGGAACAATCACTACTTTATTTGCCGAGTTTCTACCTTTAAAATCATCGGCTGATTTCTTCGAAGCACCTTCAACCAAGATAATTTGCTCTTTCCCTAAGTCAAGCTTATTTCTGTTTAGGGATGTTTCACTTTGTTTTTTGATGACTTCAGAAAGTCTTCTTTTTTTCACCTCCAAAGGAATATCATCAGGATATTTTTTTGCGGCTAATGTTCCTGGTCTTTCTGAATAGAAGAACATATAAGAAAAATCAAATTGTACGATATCCATCAAGGAAAGTGTTTCTAGGTGTTCTTCCTCAGTTTCACTGCAAAACCCTGTAATCATGTCAGACGAAATGCCGCACTCCTGGCCAAGAATCTCCCTGATTTTAGCTACACGCTCCAAGTACCATTCCCTATCATAGGTTCTATTCATCATATCCAGCACGCGGGAATTACCGCTTTGTGCTGGCAAATGGATGTATTTGCAAATATTATCGTACTTCTTCATCGTATACAAGACATCGTCTGTAATGTCTTTAGGATGAGAAGTGGAAAATCTTACCCTAAGCATTGGATCCACTAAAGCCACCATTTCCAGTAAGTTGGCAAAATTGATGACAGTACTTACTTCCTGTTCCTTTTTATTAAGTCTGGCTTTATTGTTCTCTTCTGGCGACCACTTGTAGCTATCAACATTTTGACCTAAAAGGGTGACTTCTTTATAACCTTTTGAGAAAAGATCTTTTGCCTCCCGAACAATGGAATGTGGATCACGGCTTCTCTCTCTACCGCGCGTAAAAGGCACTACACAGAAAGAACACATATTGTCACATCCCCGCATAATTGAAATGAATGCGGTAATACCATTGGAATTCAAACGGACAGGAGAGATATCTGCGTATGTTTCTTCTCTTGAAAGAAATGTGTTTACTGCTTTTTGTCCATCTTCTGCTATGGACAGTAGATTTGGAAGATCCCTGTAAGCATCTGGGCCTACTACTATATCCACTATTTTTTCTTCTTCCAAAAGTTTCTCTTTAAGCCGCTCAGCCATACATCCTAAAACTCCAATAGTCATTTCTGGCTTACTTCTCTTAGCTCTTTGGAAATCCGACAAGCGTTTCCTCACGGTTTGTTCGGCTTTTTCGCGGATTGAACAAGTATTGAGGAAAATCACGTCAGCCTGATAAAAATCTGAGGTGGTATCAAAACCCCCTTCTTTCATGATTGAAGCAACCACTTCGGAATCTGCGAAATTCATGGCGCATCCGTAGCTCTCGATATAAAGCTTTCTTTTCTTACCAGTATCCTCATCTATAGTGGTTTTGAAGTCACATGCTCGTGCTTCTTCACTTGAGATGATATCAATGTCTGTAATTAAATTATTCATGTAACTTCTTCTTTCCTTCTTTCGGATGGCGAAATTACAAAAATGCGGACAAAATGGCAGAAAGACTCTTCCTTTATTTTGTTAAATAACTTTAGGCTCTTCAATAGGGATCAAATGTCCAAAAGTGTAGACTAACAAACTGTCTTATTCCTCAAAAGGAATTTTCAACTGTTCTCCAAAATGCTGATGCTCTTCCACACTATTAAGGTTAGATATTCCAAGTCCCAACAAACGGATTGAATTTTCAAAAGGCTCCTGCAGCAAAAGTTCTTTGGCAATTTCCCAGATATTTTCCTCATCGGGATATTGCTCTTGTGTTTTACTGCGAGTTTGCTGAGTGAAGTCGGAAAACTTTATCTTCAGTGTAATAGTACGCCCTTTAATTCCTGATTTTTTGATTCGCCTGATTAATTCATCACTTATAGGCTTCAATGCCAGAAGTAAATCTTCTGTAGCTGATAGGTCATTTGCAAATGTGTTTTCAGCACTGAGGGATTTACGGATTCTATCCGGCTGAACTGCAGAGAGATGAATTCCCCGGACAATGTTGAAGTAGTGGATACCTGATTTGCCAAACTTTCGGGTGAGGTATTGCAGGGAAAATTGCTTGAGTTCTTTACCCGTGTGAATTCCCAGCCCACTCATTTTTTCAGCAGTCACTTTCCCTATTCCAAAGAACTTTTTAATAGGAAGTTTTTCAAGAAACTCCTCTGCTTCTTCTGGTAGGATTACTGCCTGGCCGTTGGGTTTATTGAGATCTGATGCAATTTTTGCTAGGAACTTATTGTAGGAAACTCCTGCAGAAGCATTCAGCCCGGTGCGTTCCTTAATTTTTTGGCGGATTTGCTTGGCTATCAAAATTGCTGATTTCAGGCCCATTTTGTTTTCCGTAACATCCATAAATGCTTCATCCAGCGATAGTGGCTCAACTAAATCTGTGTATTCATGAAATATTTCACGAATTTGACCGGAAATCTCTCTGTACCTATCAAATCTCGCCGGTGCAAAAATTAGCTGGGGGCACTTTCTGGCAGCCAATACGGAAGGCATTGCGGAATATACCCCATATTTTCTCGCTTCATAACTTGCTGCTGATATTACTCCTCTCGCTGCATTTCCGCCTACTACAAGTGGTTTTCCTCTCCATTCAGGATGATCTAGTTGCTCTACAGATGCGTAGAATGCATCCATGTCCACATGGATTATTTTGCGTATAGTAGGGGAGGATATATTTTGATCATTTTCCACTGAGCACTTCTAGAATTGCCTGGGCTTTTAGTGCACATTCCTCATATTCCTGTGATGCATCAGCATCGTAGGTAATAGCACTGCCCACTCCAAAATAGAGTTTTTTTACTTCCAGATCAGCAATTATGCTGCGAATGATCACAGAGAAATCAAAATCTCCATTTTCTTCAATTATTCCAAAAGCCCCTGAAAACCAACCTCTCTTAAAACTCTCCAATTCGTCGATAATTTCCATAGTACTTATTTTTGGAGCGCCTGTCATACTACCCATTGGAAATGTTGCTTGTATAATGTCCGAGAAGCTTATTCCGTGTTTCAATTCAGATTCGATCGTACTGATCATCTGAAAAATTCTTGGTAGGGGATATATTCCAAATAATTCATTGACGATAACTGATCCAGTTGTTGATACTTTTGAAAGGTCGTTACGCATCAAATCGGTGATCATAAGGTTTTCTGCTTTCTCCTTTTCACTATTTGCCAATTTTTCTCTATTCACATCATCCTCTAAAATAGAACGTCCTCTTCTAATTGTTCCTTTGATGGGCTGGGCTATGATTTGGCGTCCAATTCTTTTGATATAGCGCTCTGGTGAAGCAGATATTAGCCACTGGGATTTGGCTTTGAACAATGCAGAAAATGGCATGGGAGAAAGTTCTTTCAGTCGAAAGTAAGCGGCAATTGGATCCCAAACCTCAAATGAACCAAAGTATGATTGGCAAAAGTTACTTTCGTAGGTGTCACCTTCTACGATGTGATTTTGGATTGTTTCGACGCTTTTTAGGTATTTCTCCTTTGTGATTTGTGCAGAAATCGCACAATAAGTATTTACTGAGTTGGGAATGGCGCATTCTTCTACCTCCGCCCAAAAAGTAGAAGTTAATTGACACATGGAATGAATCTTATTCTGATGAAATTCCAATGAAAACTCAGACTTGAAAAAGCAAAGTTCAGGAAGCTTAAAATATTCTGGATTCTTACTAGAGAGTTTCTCAATGTTATTTTTGAAATCATATCCCACTATGCCGACCTTAGTGATTTTCAGATTCGGATCCCAAAGTTCGCTTGGTGTAATACTTTTGTTTCCTGCCAGAAACCTGAATTTAAATGGCTCATTAGGATAGTTGTAATCGTTTCCGTCAGTTAAAGCAAAAAAATCAAACTTCTTATCTGCCCATCGACATAGTTTTTCGATCCATCTAGATTCCGGAATAGGGTAGATGTAAGAGGAGCTTTTCATTGATGGCACAAAAAAAGAGGAATTCTAACAGGATTCCTCTTTTAAATAAGTTTTGTTACGATTAATTGGCTTTTACATCCAATACCAAACCTACACTGTTGTAAACAAATTTGTCTTTTGCTTTATCCACTGCAGTAGCTTCGTCGCCATAAGAAAGACCCCAATCAGTTCTGTCGATGTTGAAACCAGCTTTTGCGGTAACAGCTCCATCAGTTACGTTGATTGCAGCTGGGAATTTAATGTTTTTTGTAGTTCCTCTCATAGTCAGGTTGCCGCTAACCCAGTAATTAGGGGATTCAGGAGCAAGTTCGCTGTTTGCTTTTGGAGTATTGTCAGAAGCAAATTGCTCTTCGTCAGTAATCACATCATCAGCTGTGAATGGCTCTACAGAAGTAATTTCAAAAGTAGCAGTTGGGTGGTTAGCCGCATCAAAGAAATCTTCTGATTGAAGGTGAGTCTGAAGTTTGCCATGCATTTCAGTACCAGCTTCCATATCGTGGATTTCAAGTGCTGTAATGTCAAATGAGAAAGTACCACCAGTCACTTCGGTACCGTTTACAGTAACCGTACCTGAGGTAGCAGGAATAATTCCGGTGTGTTGGCCAGTTGGCTTATAGCCCATCCAGGATACTTTAGATGCTGCTGGATCCATCGTTAATGTAGTGCCTTCAGATGCTACTACTTCTTGAGCTTCAGTGGCTTCTACCGTTTCTGCTGGTTTGCTACAAGCAAAAGTCATAAGTGCTGCAGCTAATATTAAGCCGGATTGTTTGATAGTTTTCATTGCTGTGAGTTTGATTTCAATTTAGATGTATATACACGGAAACTCAAAATTTGTCAAAAAGTTCAATATCAAAAAGAAAATGTCAAACTTTATTTATTAAAATTTGAGAAATGGAATCTAGATAATTTTGAAAATATGGCATTAATAATAGAAGTTCAGAATAAAAAACCTGCTTTTGGGCAAAGCTGTTGGTTGGCACCAAATGCTACCATAGTAGGTGATGTGGTAATGGGTGAAAATTGCACTGTATGGTTTAATGCTGTGGTCAGGGGTGATGTAAATGAGATCAGAATCGGTAACGATACCAATATACAGGATGGCGCAGTGATCCATTGTACCTACCAAAAAGCGGGAACCTATATCGGCAATCAAGTATCAATAGCCCACAATGCCATAGTCCACGGCTGCACCATTCACGACAGAGTATTGATAGGGATGGGAGCAATCGTGATGGATGGGGCGATAGTTAATTCAGGTGCAGTGATTGCGGCGGGAGCAGTAGTTTTGGCCAATACTGTGGTGGAGGCAAATTCGATATATGCAGGAATGCCTGCCAGAAAGGTGAAAGATATTGGTGTGGAAATGGAGGCAGTTATAACCAGAACAGCCAAAAACTATCCTATGTACGCAAGCTGGTTCCAGACTTGAAATTGATTTTTCATTCACCTGGATTTCACTTCTGCATATTCCAATTTAGTAGTAACATTCTTGTCATAATATCATGTTGCTTTTATGTCCTAATTATTTTCTTCCATCTAATGCATTGGCAATATTTTTTTAGAGAATGTCTTTATTAATCAACCAGATATGAATTTGATAATATAAAGTCAAATTTTTTATCAATAAGCTAATACCACTTCCTTTTCTTTTCAGGAAATTTTGACTAGTATTTGAAAGTGAGAGAAAACCTCTGATTTTTCACAGTTAGTTGATATTTTATATATGAAAGAAGAGTATTTAAAATGGTTTTCTCCCTTTCTCCAACGGGATGTGGAAATGTTGGTGTTTGGACATGCAGGATATCCGGTGGTGATTTTTCCAACTTCCAAAGGATCATTTCATGAAAATCGGGATATGGGACTGGTGAAGTCTGCACAATGGTACATAGAGCAAGGCCTAATTAAAATCTATTGTCCGCTAAGTAACGATGCAGATAGTTTTTACAATAAAAGTATTCATCCACACCAGCGGATTCAGCATCATGTCGCATACGACAAAATGATTTGCCATGAATTGGTGGAGCGTATTCGTCTCAATACTCCGGTAGCAAAAGTAGTAATGGCAGGTTGCAGCTTTGGAGGATATCATGCTGCAAATTTTGCCTTCAGACACCCTGGATATGTGAGTCACATGTTTAGCATGTCAGGAGCATTTGATATCCGAAGTTTTATGGATGGCTATCAGCACGACGATATTTATTACAATAATCCACTTGATTACCTGCCAGGCCTAAATGATCAGGAGCTTTGGAAAATGGATATTGTATTAGGGACATCTAATTGGGATATCTGTTTTGATGCCAATATCAAGCTTCATGAGGTATTACGGGCAAAAGGAGTAAATCACTGGTTTGATGTTCGTCAAAATCGTCTGCATGATTGGGATGTGTGGAGAGAGATGTTTCCTCATTACCTCAGCAGAATCAAGTTTAACTAAGTCAACTTATTATCAAGATAGCTATGAAAAAAATAGGAATACTTTTCGGAATGGAGGATACGTATCCTCAGGCATTTATTGACCGGGTTAATCAAAAAGGAGAAAAAGGAATAATTGCAGAATCTGTGCAGATAGATAAAGTAATTCAAAATCACTTATCAGAGTACGCTGTTATTATAGATAGGATATCCCAGGATGTACCTTTCTATAGAGCTTACTTGAAAAACGCAGCTCTGACTGGAACGGCCGTTATCAACAATCCATTTTGGTGGAGTGCTGATGATAAGTTTTTCAACAATGCCTTAGCAGATCAACTACAAGTTCCCCTTCCCAAAACTGTGATTTTACCCTCTTCAAAGCATCCGGATGATACTACAGGCAGATCGTTCAGAAACCTTGTACATCCATTGGATTGGGACGGAATTTTCGAATATGTTGGTTTTCCGGCTTATATGAAGCCATACGCTGGGGGAGGGTGGAAAAATGTTTACCGTCTTGAGGATAAACACGAATTTTTCAGAACTCATCCTGAGACTGGTCAACTTGTAATGATGCTACAGGAAGAAATTGTCTTTGAAGAATACTTTAGAGTCTATTGCCTGGGAGGGAAAGCGGTCAAAATAATGCCTTATGAACCAAGAAATCCTCATCATCTAAGATATGTGGTGGATGGCCCGCCTGCATCCAAGAAGTTGGTGGCAACAGTTAAAGAGTATACCATCCGTCTATGTAAAGGACTTGGGTATGATTTCAATACGGTAGAATTCGCTGTGAGAGATGGAATTCCTTATGCTATTGATTTTGGAAATCCGGCTCCGGACGCGGATATAAAATCTGTGGGACAGGAAAATTTCGAATGGGTTGTTGAAGAATCTGCTAAAATGGCAATTAGCTATGCAAAAGCTCAAAAGCCAGGTAAAATGAACCTTACATGGGGTACATTTATGAGAGATGCAGTTGGCAGTTCAAAGAGGTTTTAATTTTTCAGCTTAACGAATAACCCCATGGCTTCAATTTTAAAAAAGCTCCCGAAGTTTACCCTTGGTGTAGAAGAGGAATATCAGATTATAGATCCAGAGACTAGAGATCTTCGCTCTCACATGTCTAAAATAGTGGAGGGAGGAAAAATCACGCTGAAGGAGCAGGTAAAGGCTGAAATGCACCAGTCAGTAGTAGAAGTGGGGACTAACGTATGTGAAAATGTCGCACAGGCTCGTAGGGAAGTTTCATACTTAAGAAATAAAATAGCGGAATTGGCCGGAAATCAGGATTTGCTTGTAGGCGCTGCCAGTACACATCCGTTTGCTAGATGGCAGGATCAGGAAATTACCGATGATCCTAGATACCATACAATCGTCGATGAGCTTAAGGATATTGCAAGATCCAACCTGATTTTCGGTTTACATGTTCATGTAGGTATTGACAATAGAGAAGTTGCGCTTCAGCTGATGAACCAAGCTTGCTATTTTTTACCCCATATTTATGCACTGACGACCAACTCACCTTTTTGGGAAGGAAGAAATACTGGTTTTAAAGCTTTCAGAGCAAAGGTCTTTGCCAAATTTCCAAGGACGGGATTACCGGAATATTTTGACTCAGTTCAGTCATATGATAATTATTTAGAGACCTTGGTGAAAACCAATTGTATAGATAATCCTAAGAAAATATGGTGGGATCTGAGAATACATCCCTTTTTCAGCACGATAGAATTCCGAATATGTGACATGTGCCTCACGGTTGACGAGACTAGTTGCATAGTTGCCTTAATACAAGCGGTAGTTGCAAAATTGTATCGCCTTTTGCTGAGCAATACCAGCTTTAATATCTACAGAATTGCATTAATCAGAGAAAATAAGTTCCGAGCTGCGCGGAATGGGATTGAAGGGCAACTTATTGATTTTGGAAGGAAGATAGAAGTTCCCACCCATGAATTGATCATGGAACTGTTGGATTTTGTAGATGATGTAGTGGATGAACTGGACAGTAGGGAAGAGATAAACTACGTGCATCAAATCCTTAAGAATGGTACAGGCGCTGATCAGCAGCTGGCAGTATTTGACAAAACTCAAGACCTGAAAAAGGTTGTGGATATGATCACTTCAAAGTTTACGGAAGGGATTTAAGGGCTTTCATTACCTTTGTGGGCGAAATTTAAATTAGGCAACGTGGGAAAGAAAAAATTGAACCTGGCTATCTTGGATATGTATGATGGTGAGCCAAACCAGGGAATGCGTTGTATCAAAGATATCGTAGCTAGATTTGATAGCCAGTTGAGCTACAAAATCTTTGACGTGAGAGGTAAAGCGGAAATTCCTGAAATCCGTGATTTTGATCTGTTTATATCTACCGGAGGACCTGGAAATCCGATGGATGGGGATGGTAATTGGGATTTGAAATATTTTGATTTTCTTGATCAGATTTGGATATGGAATCAAAACCATAACCATAAAAAGTACATACTCTTTATTTGTCATTCTTTCCAGATGGCCTGTAGGCATTTCGGGTTAGGATCAATTACCAAACGAAATTCTACTTCTTTTGGAGTGATGTCTGTGCATAAGACTGCGGATGGGCAGTTGGATAAATTACTTCAGAATCTGGAAAATCCTTTCTGGGCAGTAGATTCTAGGGATTACCAAGTGGTTCAACCAGATCTTAAAAAATTTAAAGTTTTGGGTGCCAAAATTATTGCCATGGAAAAGATTCGCGATCATGTTGAATACGAACGTGCAATTATGGCTATTCGCTTTTCCCCTGAAATGGTCGGGACGCAATTTCACCCGGAAGCAGATCCAGTCAGCTTTTTGATCCATTTAAAAAAATTAGAAGTCAAAGAGAAAATCATCGGGCTTATTGGCAAAACGAAGTTTCGGCAAATGCTGGAATATATGACGGATGAAGACAAGATCTATAAGACGAATGAAACCTTAATTCCTAACTTTCTAGAGCAAGCTATTTTAAAAATAAAAACCTCCCGATCGCTCACCTTTATCTAATTTCAAATGATTGAATCCCGAAGAGCTCAATTCAATGCCGAATTTTCCTCAGGAAAATACCAAGCTTTTCTAGAAGATTTAGCTGGGGATTTCAATTACCTACCGACTTTCAGAGTTGCTGAAACTCCTTTTTTTATTCCTCAGGAATTAAAACAACAACTGGTAGAAGCTTGCGAAGAGGTTTGTGATTTTGTCAGAAAGCCAAACTTCAAAGCGATTACACAGCGTGCAATAGATTTGAATACTGATGTTCCTAACGAAGATGCACATACACAGTTTATGGCAATTGACTTTGGAATCTGTGAAGAAAATGGTAAGATAATTCCCAAGCTTATAGAGGTTCAGGGATTTCCTTCAGTTTTTAATTTTCAATTCAATCTTTTTCAGAAGATTCAAAATCAATATCCTTTCACATCAGACCTTACTCCTTATCTATCGGGTTTGAATGAACAGCAGTATCTTAATAAGCTGAAGGAGGTGATTCTAAGCGGATATGATGAATCGGAAGTAATTCTTCTGGAAATAGAACCGGAAAAGCAGAATACGAAGATTGACTTTTATTACTGCCGAAGGGACTTGGGTATTCCGATTGTATGTGTGACGGAGATAATAAAGGAGGGGGATCAGCTTTTTTATTTGAATGAATCCAATGAGAAAGTGCGAATTCGACGCATCTATAATCGTGTCATATTTGATGAATTGAATCTTCGAAAGGATCTGAAGATGCAATTCAGCTTTGAGGAAAATCTGGATGTGGAGTGGGCAGGACATCCTAATTGGTACACAAGAATTTCCAAGTTTATTCTACCTCATCTTCAGGGTAAGTATTTTATTGAAACCAAACTTCTGAGTGAATTGGAGGAAATTGCAGAGGATTTGGAAAATTATGTATTGAAGCCTCTGTTTTCGTTTTCGGGTTCAGGAGTAATTTTCAATGTCAAAAAAGCTGACATAGAAAGCGTGAAGGATAAGGATCTGTATATACTTCAGAAAAAGGTTTTCTATGCTCCCGTAATCCAATCTCCCGATGGCAAAGTAAAAGTTGAGGTAAGAATACTGGCTTTATGGCCTGAGAAAGATGAGAAGCCAACCTTGGTGGGTAATCTGGTAAGGCTAAGTCGCGGAGAGATGATCGGTGTGAAATTTAACAAGGACAAAGACTGGGTTGGGGGATCAATTGGTCTTTTTGAAAAGTAGTATAGAGGCTTTAAAACAAAAAATGGCAGTGAAAAATCACTGCCATTTTTTTGTCATTTATTGTTTCCAACCCGCAGGGTCTTTTCGCCACTCTGAAAGTGATGCCAGCATATCATCTGTGATGTATTTTCTTCTTACTGCCATAGGAAGCATTTCTTCGTAGTGACTAAGGCAAACAAGTTTCACACCTGCTTTCTCAAAATTTTGCTGTGCTACTTCAAATCCATAACTGAATATGGCCACCATACCTAACACCTCAAATCCAGCATCCAATAGGTCTTGAGTTGCCTTAAGAGAGCTACCTCCTGTAGAAACTAAATCTTCTACCACGACTACTTTTTGACCTGGCACTACTTTTCCTTCTATCATGTTTTCCATTCCGTGACCTTTAGCTTTGGAGCGAACGTAGATGAAAGGTAGATCGAGATCATTAGCAAGTAAAGCTCCCTGAGGAATTCCTGCTGTAGCTACTCCGGCGATCGCTTCCACATTTGGAAAATAATGCTGAATGCTTCTCACTAACTGTTCTTTAATCATTGTTCTGACTTTAGGAAAAGACAGGGAAAGTCTATTGTCACAGTAAATAGGTGATTTCCAGCCAGAAGCCCAGGTGAAAGGTTTTTCAGGCTGTAATCTAATCGCTTGGATTTCCAATAATTTGTCAGCTACTTCAGCAGCTACGTTAGCATCTAAAATTTCCATGGGCTAAAAATAAGAGATTAACTTCGGCTAAGGTTGTAGCAAGTAAAAAAAATATGCACTTTTGATTAATTCCAACAATGCCAAACCTTTGATTCACCCATGAGAATCTTCGTGAATGACAAACCATTTGATCTGATAAGCTACGAGGAATTGAATCCCTCAAAGTCTTATGAGGCTGTGTATCAGCAACTAGATGAATTACCGGCGAACTTGCCTTGGAAAGATGATATTCTCTTCCATGAACCCTCACACGATCTGATTATCCGCTTGCTGTATATCCTGCGGACCCGAAAGCTAAAAGATCTGGATTCGATTACTTTGGTGAGTAAGGACAAAGCGGCTTTGAAGAAATTTGTTAAAAGCCGCTTTTCCACGATTAAAGCTGCAGGAGGAATTGTAGCAAAAAAAGATAAAATACTACTGATCTACCGTCTTGGAAAGTGGGATTTTCCTAAAGGAAAATTTGAAAAAGGGGAGACCCCAAAGCAATGTGCAGTTCGTGAAGTAGAGGAGGAATGCGCTGTGAAAGTGAAAGCTGGAGAGCATATTTGCAATACTTGGCATACCTATTCACAGAATAGAAAAAGTATCCTGAAGAAAACTTATTGGTATGAAATGGTTTGTTTGAATGATTCGCAGATGACCCCTCAGGAAGAAGAGGGTATTGAGGATATCCGATGGTTCTATGAAGCGGATGCAAAAATCGCTTTGATCAATTCATATCCATCCATGCGTTATCTCTTCAAACAGTATATTAAAACTCATTTGAAGCCTCAGACATTGTAAGGAAGAAATTCTGTCACATCTCCACCAAAGCGATGTACTTCTCTGATAATAGTGGAGCTGATAGCCGCGTATCTCGGTGAAGTGATGAGAAAGACTGTTTCCAATTCTTCGTTTAGATAACGGTTCATTTGACTTATCGTATTCTCATATTCGAAGTCTGTAGTGTTTCTCAATCCTCGTATAAGAAACTGGGCATTGTGCTTTTTTGCTAGGGTGGAGGTCAATTCATTGTACACAATGACCTTTACTCCAGGTGTATTTTCATATACGCTTTCCACCTTCTTGACCATATCTTCTATCTCAAAGTATCTGGATTTTTTAGTGGAGTTATAGCCAATTCCAATAATCACTTCATCGAATAAATCGAGACTTCTCATCACAATGTCATGATGTCCAAGTGTATAAGGATCAAACGAACCTGGGAAAATGGCTGTTTTTTTCATCTGAATGTTATTAGGTGTTTAATGTTCATCCTTATAAACTATGGAAGTGATCAGAAATAAGTTATCTACAAGACGCTCCAATTAACTCGATTCCTTTTTATTAATCGAATTGCCAATTGGTTTCAAATAGATTTTCTGATTTCAAATGCTTGAATCCGTGTGTATAATTTTGGTTTGCATGTGGGGCCATCAGGCGGAAGTTATAGAAGTATTCCTTACCCCATGTGTCAGAAATTCCACTTTCCTCAGCTGCACCAAATATACTGATGCGTACGTGATTCCGATCAAATTTCAATTGCTCGCATAATATCAACGCATACTTCAAAATATCCTCTTTTGCTTCAATTGAAAAGATATTGAATGCGGCAAGCTCTTGATTTGAAAATGCTGCGGCATAAATGTGATTTCCAAAAACGCTGATTAAGATCTCTTGTGAAATCAGATTAAATCTTTCTTTGAAAAGGTAAGAAAGGAAGGATACGCTTCCGTGATGAAAGGCCAATTCGGAAAATCTAGCTTCCAATGACTTCTTCATCTTAGTGGGAATAGACGAGAGCACCTGAAGATTATTGCTGTCCAATGGTGTGTTAAAAAAGCTTAAATTATCTTTCTGCTCTCCAGCAAAAGACAAATAGGTTGATTCCTGACCAGGTTGAAACAAAGCACCAGGAACCAGACTAAAATCAGCTTGGTGAAGGTATACAATAGCCGGAACATCGACTTTCAATAAATGATCTGAAATAACCAGATGTTCTAACAAATTCCAATCAAAATTCATGTATTCGTGAATACATATATTCGTCTGATTCTTATCCTTCGCAAAGATGAACAAGGAATCAGGATACAAAAAAAGTGATAAGCTTGCTGTGTCTTCCACATCAAACTTATCACTTTTAAATACTTTAAGATTGCTTTCCAAAATAGGAGGTTTTATTTCCAGTTACCTTCAGTTGAGGCGTCTGTTCTTGAACCTACTTTTAAGGCTTTTTCGTTGTTATTTAATCTTCTAGCTGGATTGATTGGAGCAGGATCTCTAATCTCAAATACAGATACTTCGTATTCATTTCTTTCTACTTTATCTGCAAAGAATTCGAATTGTTTTCCTCCAGATCCTGGAACTACAGCAAGACCATCAAGTTTGAAGTCAGGATATTTTCTTTCGTTGAACAAGGAATCTATCACAGGCACTGATCCAAGAGTATCGAAAGTAACAGTAACTTCTTCCGCTCCGTAATCCAGAACTTTAGTAGTTTCTTTTCTTTGGATAAGCCAGATTTTACCATTTTGGATAAATGACTTCAATTCATTCCAGTTCTCGGCATATCTTCCGTTTGATGCTTGAAATGCCAACTCAGCATCTCTGAGCATTTGCAATTTCTCGATGATTGCCGCTTCTACAAGCGCAATTCTTTTTTCGTCCTCAACTACGTCGTCAACACCTTTCCAGAGAAGGTAGCCAAGACCAATTGCCACTACGAAGAAGACCAAGGATAGTACTTTTGATAAATTCATTTGCTAAAATTTTAAGAATCTGGGTAAGGTTGAAGGTTATAAATCGTGCTATTTTAGAGAATTATTTTCAAAATTAAAATATCCTCGCAACAATACTAAGTCCTCTAGAGATTTTATTCCCCAAAAGATTTGATGAAGGGCTTCTTTAGGCAATGATCGGATTTCATTTATCCCCATCCACTTTATCTCTTCTATGATTTGTGAATCTGGATATAGTTCAGGATCCGTACCCAATGTCAAATTTCCTCCTTTTTTTTCCACGCGAAAGAAATGTTCCATTGCGTGAAGTGGTGCTGCTAGGTATTCGTGAACGAAAAGATAGGCTATTACTTCTATATCTAGGCCAGTTTCTTCGGAAAACTCTCGTTTTAAATTTTCTTCGGCGCTTTGTCCAAAATGCATTCCACCACCTGGAACTGACCATAAAATCTCCCCATTTCCCATTAAATGTTTGATCATCAGGATTTTTTTATCTTCAATCAGGATACCATTAACCCGTGTTCTGAGATGATTTCCAAACTTTGCTTCGATTTCCTTGCTGATTTTGTCTTTTGGCATTTACATTCGTTTGTATGAGTAAAGATAATGAGTCATTGCCGAGGCCATCAGGATTACTTACCAAATATTTTCCTTTCGAGCCAACATCCGGTCAGTCAGCATTTTTTTCTAAGATGGATTATTTCCTACTGATGGAGCCTGAGAAAAAGCCAACCTTCGTTTTGCGCGGTTATGCCGGTACTGGGAAGACGTCTGTTATTTCTGCTCTGGTGAAAGTACTTCCCAAATTATCCATGCGCTCACTATTACTGGCTCCTACGGGCCGTGCTGCAAAAGTAATGAGTAATTATAGCGGGCGTGCTGCATATACGATTCATAAAATTATTTATAAGCCTAAGGCAGAAGATGGAAGTTTGGGAGGGGGATTTATCCTGCAAAAGAATTATTACAAGGATACTGTATTTATAATAGATGAATCATCCATGCTGGCAGACGATGGTGGCATGTCAGGCAATTTGTTGGGAGATCTGATCAGTTTTGTTTTTCATGGGCAAAATAACAGACTACTCTTGGTAGGGGATACCGCGCAGCTTCCTCCTGTAGGTTCTGAATTTAGTCCTGCTCTGGAAGCTGATTACCTGTTAAGACATTTTCGATTAGAAGCAGATTATATAGAATTGACAGAAGTCATGCGCCAGCGTTTGGAATCCGGTATTCTATTCAACGCAACCAATCTGCGCCATCAATTGCAGCTGGAAAAACAAGAGATCCAAATCAGCACAAGTCAGTTCAAGGATATGTTCAAAATGACAGGGGAGCGGTTGGAGGATGGTTTAAGATACGCTTACGATAAGTATGAAACTGAAAATACTACTATCATCACCCGTTCCAACAAAGCTGCAGTCCAATACAATCTCTATATCCGAAGAACTATTCATTTTTTTGATGATGAAATCAGCTCAGGAGACTTACTCATGATCGTGAAAAATAATTATACCTACATGGCAGAGTCCGAGCGCGTGAACTTCCTGGCAAATGGCGATATGGCAGAGGTGATGAAAATTCGATCATTTGAGGAGTTTTACGGACTCAGATTTGCTACGCTGGAGCTTCGCCTGTTGGATTATCCTGATGAACCGCATTTCGAGGCCAAGGTAATTCTTGACACACTTTATTCTCCCAGCCCTTCTTTGACAAGAGAGCAATACAGGAATTTGTATCAACAGGTGTCTGAAGATTACGCCGATGTTGCAAGTAAGGTGGAGCGAAAGGAATTGATTAGAAAGGATCCTTTCTTAAATGCCTTGCAAATCAAGTTTGCCTATGCGCTCACCTGTCATAAAGCTCAAGGTGGGCAGTGGAAAGCGGTGTTTGTAGATCAGGGATACTTGGCTGAAGATCAGGTTAACAAAGACTTCACACGCTGGCTTTATACAGCCATGACTAGGGCCACGGAGGAATTATACCTTGTGAATTTCGCACCAAAGTTTTTTGTTAAGCCTAAGGAGATTGAAGACAAAGAGTTCTAGTGCTTATTAATCTTACTCCAATAAGTTTTTTGGCAAGGTATTTTCACTTCATGACATCCTTAATCTTTAAACTTCGTTATTTTGAAGTTGATACAAAATGTTGAATATTTGAATAAGAAACAATAGTTGATCTGCAATCAAGCTTAAGGCGAATCTTCATTAAGTAATATGATTATGGTTAATGATGATCTCCCGGAGTAAGGTTGGGACTGACTACGTTACAATTGAAAAAATAAATTAAAAGGATATGAAAAAATTAGGATTACTATTCACTTTCTTTGCTTTGGTATTTGCATTTAATGTCAATGCTCAGGAACAAAGTGGTGCTGCGATCACTTTCAAGGAAAAATCAATTGATTTCGGAGATATTACCCAAGGAGATAAAGTTTCCCATACCTTCGAACTCACTAATACTGGTACTGCACCACTAGTGATTTCCAATGTAGCCGTAACCTGCGGATGTACTGCTACAAGTTGGCCTAAAGAGCCGATTGCTCCGGGTAAAACTTCGGAAATCAAAGTGTCATTTAATTCAGCCGGAAAAATGGGTAAGCAGAATTCTGTGGTGAGAGTTTACTCCAATGCTTCAGAACCAATCGAAAAAGTATCTCTGATTTCAAACGTTCTTCCAAAATCAAAATAGTCCGGTTAGAGCCACCAAGTAAAGCCTCCTGAGAAATCAGGAGGCTTTTTTATTTTCTATCCATAAAATATCTGTGGATCTGAATCCGAATTACTCAAAATCTTAATATCGCTTTGAAGTTGCTCTAGAGGATAAAAGCAGAGAGAAATTATCAGATGAGCTAAAGATCACTATCATCTACTCATTGAATTTTTAAAAAGGCATTTCTTCCACCTAGGAAACTTAGGTCTTTATAAGTTTTTAAAACCTGACATTCTATGTCGTAATCAGTAACTTATTTCTTCAATAAATAAATGAAGACTTACTTTCGATAGAACCAAAAATACAAGGTTATCGTTTTGATTATTCGCAGCTATAAAGATTGATTTGATAAAATCACTTTAATAAAATCATTCCCAAATCAATCTTTGATTTCATCCAATTTGTGAATATTTCAGCGAATCACCCCAAAGAAATTTCTTAGTTAAATTCTGAATATGTCCTTTGAACGCACACAGGAGAAATTAAAAATACTTGCAGACGCGGCTAAATATGACGTTTCCTGCTCATCCAGCGGGAGCAATAGAAGTAATACTACCAAAGGACTTGGAGATGCCACAGGTATGGGAATCTGTCATTCTTATACAGAAGACGGTCGTTGTGTTTCCTTATTGAAAATCTTGCTGACCAATTACTGCATTTTCGATTGCGCATATTGTGTAACAAGGAAAAGTAATGACATTAAGCGGGCAGCGTTTCAGGTTCAGGAGGTAGTGGATTTGACTATAAATTTTTATCGTCGAAATTATATCGAAGGTCTCTTTTTGAGTTCTGGCATTTTTAAGAGCGCTGATTATACCATGGAACGATTGGTGGCAGTAGCTAAAAAGTTGAGGCTGGAGGAGAATTTTAACGGATACATTCATCTCAAATCTATCCCTGGAGCCTCAGATGAATTAATGAAAGAAGCTGGACTCTATGCCGATAGATTAAGCGTAAATATTGAAATCCCTACTAAAGAAGGATTGAAATTATTGGCTCCTGAGAAAAAGCGAGAAGATTTCATTAAACCGATGATCAAAGTCCAGAATGAAATCATTCAGTACAATTCAGAAAAGAAACTTATCAAGAGCACCCCGAAGTTTGCTCCTGCAGGGCAAAGTACTCAAATGATCATTGGTGCCAGTGGAGAAAGCGATCAGCAGATCATGTGGACCTCAGATTACTTCTATAAGAAATTTGATCTAAAGCGTGTGTATTACTCTGGATATATTCCTATTAGTTATG
Source organism: uncultured Algoriphagus sp. (assembly GCF_963974835.1). GTDB lineage: Bacteria > Bacteroidota > Bacteroidia > Cytophagales > Cyclobacteriaceae > Algoriphagus. The sequence goes on from NZ_CAXBET010000002.1 coordinate 148,110, forward strand.
ACAATCGTCTTCCGCAAATAGGAACTGAGGTGCCGATGCTTCGGGAGAATAGATTATATCAGACAGATTGGCTGATGCGGTTTTATGGATTCAATGTCCAAGAGATTTTAAATAACGAACACCCAAATCTTGATTTGGATGTAGATCCAAAGTTAGGTTGGGCATTAAGAAACTTAGAGCATTTTCCGGTAGATGTAAATAAAGCCGATAAAAATATGCTTGCAAGAATTCCTGGCTTGGGAATGAAATCTGTCCATAAAATCATTCAGGCCAGACGTTTTCGAAGTTTGAACTGGGAACATCTTCAGCGAATGGGGGTGGCACTGAATAGAGCTAAATATTTTCTTGTATGTGCCTCCAATGATTTTGAACGTCGGGATTTAACTGGGCCTCAGTTGAAATCACTTATTCTTCAAAATTCGACTAGCAAATATCAAAAGATTCTAAGCTCCCAAATGAATTTGTTTGTGTAAATGATTAATGTACAAGATTCAATATTGATTTATGACGGAAGTTTTGATGGGTTTTTGACCTGCATCTTTGAGGTCTATGAATTGAAATTAAATCAGGTTTCTATCCGTAAAAACGATATCACCCAAGAGTCCTTATTTGGAAAGACTCGCGAGGTATTCACTGATCCCATAAAAGCAGATCGAGTATGGAAAGGTATTTCCAAGAAAACTTCATCCTCTGGAAAGACCCGCCTTTATTATGCTTTTTTAAGTGAAACAGCAGATGTGGAGAATCTACTTTTAAGGTACATTCAGTATGTTTTCAAAAGTAAAATTCAGATTGATTCGGATTTCAGCAATGAGGATGTTTTGAAAGTCACCCAGATAGCAAAAAGTGTAGGTAGGGAAAAACACCGAATGGAAGCCTTTGTGAGATTTAGATTGACAAAAGAAGGATTTTACTTCGCAACTATATCCCCAGACTTCAACGTGGTACCGCTTATTTCTAAACATTTTGAAAAGAGATATGCGGATCAAAAATGGCTTATCTATGACCTCAAGCGTCATTATGGTATTTTTTACGATTTGGAGAGAGTAGACATTATCCAATTATCCCTCCCCGAGGATTTCAATGCTACCCAAACTTCTTCAGCTTATTTTGCGGATGAAGAATTGGAATTTCAAACGCTGTGGAAAGATTATTTCAAAAGCACCAATATCCAGTCTAGAAAAAACATGAAACTTCATGTTCGACATGTTCCAAAAAGATATTGGAAGTATTTGAGTGAGAAAATGGAATAAAAATATTCCGGCAATAAATTAACTATCTGAACCAACATTTAAGTTGCAGTAAATTTGGAACTGTGTAGGAAATAATTGGGTTCTCCAATCCTAACAAACTATTTCATGGCTAAAAAAGCAGAGCGTAAAGTGACCATGGGTCAGGTCTTTCAGACCATTATCTGGCCGAGAAGAAAGCATTTATTTTTAGGTCTATTTTTAATCATTATTTCGCGCTTAGCAAGTCTTGTGCTTCCTGGGGCGAGCAAAATTCTTATTGATGAAGTTATTCCTTCCAACGATTTAACCAAATTGAAATGGCTGATTGGTGGGGTGGTTTTAGCAATAGTGGTGCAGTCAGTCACATCATATGCTTTAACACAAATATTAAGTGTAGAAGCCCAAAATCTGATTTCTAAACTTAGATCGCAGGTTCAAGCACACATCATTAAACTTCCGATTCGATTCTTCGACAATGCAAAAACGGGAGAGCTAGTATCCAGAATTATGACCGATGTAGAAGGAGTCAGAAATTTGGTAGGAACAGGCTTCGCTCAAATGATAGGAGGGATTTTGACGGCAGTCATTTCACTGTTTCTTTTGATCAGCATCAGTCCAATGATGACATTATATGTGCTGTTGCCCGTGGTGATCTTTGGATTGGTTTCTTTAAAGGCTTTTGGGAGAATCCGGCCTATTTTCCGAGAGCGTGGGAAAATCAATGCCCAGGTAACCGGACGACTCACTGAAACTCTGGGAGGAATAAGGGTGATCAAAGGATTTAACGCTGAGCAGCAGGAAATAAATACGTTTGCGAAAGGAGTAGATGAGCTTTTTCAGAATGTAAAAGCGAGTTTGACTGCCACAAGTTTTGTCACCTCCATGGGAGCTTTGCTATTGGGTTTGGCCTCTGCAGGAATTATGGGGATAGGTGGATATATGATCATGGAAGGTGATATGACCTTTGGTGACTTTTTGGCTTTCACTCTTTATTTAGGATTTATGATTGCCCCGATTGTACAGATGTCTAACATAGGTAGTCAATTGACGGAAGCTTTCGCTGGATTGGATCGTACCGAAGAAATTATGAATACGCCACTTGAAGCTGATGATCGCACCAGAACGGTAGCATTGAAGGAATTTAGGGGAGATATTAAGTTTGAGAATGTTTCATTCGCTTACGAGGAGGATAAAGAAGTAATCAAAGGAGTTAGCTTCCATGCTCCAGCAGGCTCAGTGACCGCTTTGGTGGGAACATCAGGATCCGGAAAAACCACCATTGCAGGATTGGCAGCTACTTTTCTGAATCCAGATTCTGGTAAAATTACATTAGATGGTAGCGATCTTCAGACGATCACCTTAGAGTCATTTCGCTCTAGATTGGGTGTGGTTCTTCAGGATGATTTCTTATTTGAAGGGACAATCAAACAAAACATTCTTTTCCCTAGACCTGATGCGAGTTTGGAAGATTTACAAAAAGCGGTTGTAGCTGCGCATGTTCAGGAATTCTCGGATAGATTTGAAGATGGCCTGGATACCTTAATAGGTGAAAGAGGGGTTAAGCTTTCCGGCGGACAGAGACAGCGTATTGCGATAGCTAGAGCAATTTTGGCAGATCCTAGAATTTTGATTTTGGATGAAGCTACTTCCAATTTGGATACCGAATCAGAGACATTGATTCAAGCTAGTTTGAAAGAATTGATGAAAGGGCGAACCACTTTTGTGATTGCTCACCGGTTGAGTACGATTCGCCAGGCAGACCAAATTTTGGTTGTGGAGAAAGGCAATATCGTGGAGCGAGGCCAACATGATGAATTAATAGCTTTGGAAGGAAGGTATTTTCAATTGTATACCTATCAGTCGAGAATATAGGTTTTTATGATCTTTACACAGAATTAATCAGTATGGAAATGTGATGTTCCAGTACTATGTTGTTAGTATTAATACCATAACCAAAACTAAATAGTTTTACCGGAAGGATAAAGCGAAAGTGGGTTGAATAGAAGGAACCTATCAATCAACGTTTATTTTGAAAGGCGGCAAATCCTCAATCCGCAATTGAAAGTCCAACTTATCAAATCCCTTTTATTATCTCGACGACCTGGGCAATATGCTCTGCTTGGTAGAAATTATCGTGGACTACTTCATGTTCTATTCGTTCGTGCTCCCAGGTAATGTGAAAAGGGATGTGAATGGCGTGCCCACCCAATCCTAAAACTGGCAGGACATCTGATTTTAGGCTGTTTCCCATCATCAGAAATTCCTCAGGAGTTACGTCAAGATGGCGGATCAGTTTTGTGAAATCTGCCTCTTTCTTTTCGCTCATGATCTCGATATGGTGAAAATAATGATCCAAGCCGGACTTCTTCAGCTTACGCTCTTGATCTACCAAATCGCCTTTGGTAGCCAATACTAGACGGAAATCATTTTGAAGTTCTGCTAAAACCTCTTCTACGCCGGGAAGCAATTCAACAGGTTTGTCCAGCATATCCCTGCCGATTTCCAGGATTCTATCAATTGATTGGATTGAAATTCTATTGTCGGAAATACGCATTGCAGCTTCAACCATAGAAAGCATAAAGCCTTTTATCCCGTAGCCATACAATTCCAGATTTCTTACTTCGGTAAGGTAGAGCTCCTTAAGAGAAGTATGTTGCGGAACAAAATTCTCCATTAACGCGGTGAATTCTTCCTCTGCTTCGCGGAAAAAAGGCTCATTCACCCAAAGTGTATCGTCCGCATCAAATGCTATTATTTTGATCATTTAAGTAGTTTGATTTTAGTAAACGTCACTGGTCGTATTACTGAGTAAAATAATCCAGTGAATATTTAGGTCACTTTTATTTAGATCCAATCAGGTAAACGGATTTACCACATTAGTACAAAATGGTGCTCAAAATTAAAATAAACCATGAGAACTTCAGCTGATCAATGATCAGGCAAGCACTTCTAGTAAACAGCTTACCCTTGATGATGTTTTAGTTCATAATAATAAGGGTCTGAAAAAAGGCAAACAATACTGGGCTGAACTTCCTAGGTATTTTGTTGGTATGGCAATCGTATTTAACTGGGATTTAATGAGATGTGATTCCTTATTCATTCTATCTTTTTGACAAACTCTATTAATTATAGACTTTGAGAGTCTCTCAATTATTCTTTCTAAAAATTCGAAGCTCGACATCATCGTTGATTTGCATACAGGATGCGGGGGTTTGATTACATGTCGAAGTTCGAATTACCTGAAATTTGTATAATCATTAAAACAAAGATTTATGGATATCAAAAAAATAGCATTGGGAAGTCAGGGACTTATAGTTCCGAAAATTGGTTTGGGATGTATGGGAATGACTGGCTTTGAAGAAGGCCATATGTATGGAAAATCAGATGAACAGGAAGCGATAGCAACGATCCATAGATCTTTAGAACTGGGAGGGAATTTTCTGGACACTGCAGATCTGTACGGGCCGCTGAAAAATGAACAGCTTATAGCAAAGGCGATCGAAGGTAGCCGGGATAAGTATCTTATTGCTACTAAATTTGGTTGGGAAATAGATGATAATAACAAAGTGACTTGGGCGATCAACGGGAAAAAGGAATATGTGAAAAAAGCGGTAGAGCGATCTCTGAAAAATCTAAATACAGATTACATTGACTTATATTACTTGCATCGTTTGGACAAGAATACTCCCATAGAAGAGACTGTTGCGGCGATGAGCTTACTGGTAGAAGAGGGGAAAGTCGGCTATTTGGGACTTTCTGAAGTGTCATCCGAAACAATTAAAAGAGCTCATGCCGTTCATCCGATCACGGCAGTTCAAAGTGAATATTCCTTATTTGAGCGTACTGTAGAGGAACGTGGTGTATTACAGACCTTAATAGATCTTGGAATTGGATTTGTCGCTTATTCTCCACTGGGGAGAGGATTTTTATCCGGAAACATCCGAAGTATAAATGATTTGCCGGAAGATGATTTTCGTCGAGCAATCCCACGTTTCCAGGAAGAGCATTTTCATAAGAATATTGAGTTGGTCAAATTAATAGAAACGATGGCTGAGGAAAAAGGAATTACCTCATCGCAACTCGCGTTAGCATGGATTATTAGCCGAGATATCTTGCCAATTCCAGGCACGAAACGTCGGAAATACCTAGAGCAAAATATAGCTTCTGTAGACGTAGAACTGAGTCAAGAGGACCTGGCAAAGCTGGAAAGTATAGTTCCTTTGGGAACCGATACGGGCCTTCCATACGATGAATTCAGCATGGGGCTAATAGACTAAATTTTGTAATCGGCTGCATTTCATAATGCAGCCGATTTTCCTCAATTATTCACCTTATGGATAACTACCATGAATACAATTAAATCCATCTCAGAATTTCACCGCTTACTTTCTTTGCAAGAACCAAAGCATCCGATGGTGAGCGTGATTAACCTTGCAGAAAGCATTTTTCTGGAAGATGAAGTTTGGAAAGGTTTTGTAAATCGATTTTACTGTGTGGCATTAAAACGGGAAGCAAAGGGCAAAATAAAATATGGCCAGCAACATTACGATTACGATAAGGGAGTATTGAGTTTCACTGCACCTAATCAGGTTCAGCATTTGGATCTTCAGACTATAGAATGCGGCTCAGGATATCTTTTGATTTTTCATCCGGACTTCCTTATGAAGCACCCTCTTGCCCGAAGCATCACTAAATACGGATTTTTCTCCTACGCCACCAATGAGGCTCTTCATCTATCTGCCGAAGAGGAAGATGATCTAATTACCATACTTACCAAAATAGATAAAGAATGTGCACCAATCGACAGGCATACTCAGGAAATTATCCTTTCCCAAATTGAATTATTGCTGAATTATTCGAAACGCTTTTACGAGCGTCAGTTCATCACCCGCAAAAACAACAATCATCAATTATTGATCAACTTTGAAGAGTTATTAAATAAGTTTTTTGAAAATGAGCAAACTGATCTATTGACGGTTCAGCATGTAGCAAAGCAAATGAATCTGTCCCCGAATTATCTAAGTGACCTTTTGCGAGTGCACACTGGCCAAAATACCCAGCAGCACATCCACGAAAAATTGATTGAAAAGGCTAAGGAAAGACTATCCACCACTAATCTGTCGATTAGCGAAATCGCTTATGCATTGGGGTTTGAGCATTCCCAGTCTTTTAGCACACTTTTCAAAAAGAAAACTACTATGTCACCATTGGAATTCCGCCAATCATTCAATGACTAGCAAGGTTTCCTAATGTTAGCTTGCATGCACAATATCACTCATTATAGACTTGTGGAAGGTCCGACCAATTGGTAAAATATTTCCTCCGATCTTTACAGAGTCGCTGTTTATTGCTTCTATTTTAGTTCTGTTGACGTAATAGGATTTATGAATTTGATAGAAAAGTCCTGCAGGAAGTTTGTGAAAAAGGTTTTTCGCTGTAATTCTGAGTGTATGTAGCCGCTCCTGACATGCCAAGTGCGTGTAAACTCCTTCGACCTTGATCCAGTTGATGTTTTTAACAAGTATTTTCTTCAGCCATCCATTTTCTCTGATGAAAATTTCCTCTTCAGTTTCTATAAGTTTCTCCACTCCGGATAAATCTTGCTGAAAGAACGACTGGTGAAAATCCAAAACCTCAAAGTTCTTATGACTACAAAGGGAGGTTAAAAATAGCATGATCTCGCCTGCAGCAAGAGAAGTAAATATTACAACTGAGTTCTTCCCGTATGTAAAAGTTCTGGATGAACCGTTGGCTTCTTCAGGATAAATTTTGAACAGTTGAGTTTTTTCATCATCTACAAAGTTCAATATGTCTTGGTGAAATGTGGCAAGAAACCATTTCAGTTTTGCGTAAGGATCAATAGAATAATTTTCTTCGTATTCTGAAAAATAGCCCTCATTCATATCATTAACAGTTAAAATGAACAATACTAACTGAAAATGAATTACGAATAAAGATCAATTTCGGATTGACGCGTATCAGATCAATTCGAAAGTTTATTAATGTTTTGGAGTAGCTTGTGGTAATAATTCCTTCCCACTGGGATTTCAGTTTCCTCGATTTTCACAGCAGATGAACTCAAGGCATCCACTTTTTTCATATTGACGATGTAGGATTTGTGTATTCTGACAAATTGATTTTCTGGCAATTTTAGAATTACTTCTTTTACAGTATTTCTAAGAGTGTACTGTCGGCCCATTACGTAAATGTGCGTATACGAACCATCAGCTTTTATCCATTCGATGTCATTGACCATGATTTTTTTCAGCCATCCATTTTCCCTAATGAAAATCTCGGAATCAAGCTTGTCAGGAGAACCGATCATTTTCGAGGCTTTTTCATTTGATTGACGGAATGTCTGAAGAGCCAATTCAATGCTCGTAATTATAGATTCGGAAGTGAAAGGTTTAGTTATAAAACCGTCTGGTCTGATATGGTTTACTTTTTTGACAATATCTTTTCCGGAGGAGGATGTCAAAAAAACTATAGGAACATCTATGGTCTGCCTTAATTCCTCTGCCAGGTCAATTCCATTTTTCTTCCCCTTGAGCTGTATATCCATCAAGATAAGGTCCGGTAGAACAGCTTCTATTTTGGTACAGGCTTCTTCAGCCTTATCAAGAATACCGCAAACCTCGTATCCTTGGATTATCAACATTTCCTTGACGTTTTCTGAAAGGTTCTGATTATCCTCTACCAAAAGAATTTTGGTTTTTGTAATCATTTTGAATCTAATTTTCGATTGATAAGAAATATTAGTTAATTCATTATTATTGATAAACTACATATAAAGTTTCATATATCTTAGTAATTGCCAAATATTATTTATCATGGATGCTGAAAAAGTTATGACTGCTTTTGAGAATGAAGATTTAGTTTTTTCACTTAAATCTGGGAAATTACTTAAAATCAATAAAAGAGTAAGCGGCTTCCTGGACTCTCAACTATTCAATGGCATCAATTCATTAAACCAATATCAGGAAATTTTTTCAAGATACACAGTTGGGAATAAGCTATATGAGCGGAAAGAACTAGGAGAGGGAAACGATTTCTTACTGGAGTCTACCATTCTTTTTAACGATAAGATTTATAACCTCAATGAATTAGTTTGGGTAGATAGGGAAGAATTGACACTTCATATCTTTATTTTCCTAGTTTCTGAAAATAATGTTTTTGAGCTTCCGGAAAAGTCCATGATTGAAATCGTGGATAAAATGCCCGGTCCCGCTATTCTATTCACCAAGGACTTAAATAAGGTAATTATTGCTAATGCACCTATAATAGAATTACTAAATCAGCCTATATCACAGTTGGTGAAGGGATTTTCCTTAAACAGTTTTTTCGCTGAAAAAGCTGCTTTTAGTAAGATGGTGAACTGGTGCAATGATCAGAAAAACAACAGATTAACAATTCAGGCAAAGTTATTTTTGAAAAACCAAAATGGTAATTGGTTTGATATCAATCTTTTTAAAGCAAGAATCGATGAGGTGGATTGTATTTTGTGCTTATTAAAAGACATTGATAAAGATAAAGCAGATCAGCTGAAACTTAAGCGGTCAAATAATTTACTCACCAAAATTGTAGAGGTCCAGAAGCACTTTTTGGCTCAGGAATCTGGCGATAAACCTTACCAGCTTTTACTCACTAATATGCTAAGCGTTATAGAAGCTAGCCTTGGATTTATAGGCGAAGTAATAGATCATAAAGGCAAAAAAGTTTTGAAAATCCATGCCGCTACAGATATTTCTTCGGATGGACATATTGCAGCGCAGCTTTACCACAAATATCTCAAAGAAGATTTTCTATTTCAGAATTTAGACAACCTTTTTGGTGCGTGCATTACCGAATCAAAGGTGATTTTAGAAAATAACCCTCCGTCCAATCCACATACAAAAGGAAACAAAATTCCAGGTCATCCTCAGATCAACAATTTTCTAGGTGTTCCTATTTTCAAAAAAGATGAGGTCATCGGGTTGATTGGCCTTGGTAATAAAGAAGGAGGTTTTGCTGAATCAGATATTCAGGACCTTCGACCATTCGCGTCAACCTACTCCGTGATTATTGAAGCGTTTAACTTTGAAGTGGAGAAAATTAAATATGAGAAGGAGTCGTTTGAGAAGGCTCTTATACTCTCTAAAGTAGCGGATTATTCACCGGATTTAATCGTAATGGTGAACGAGAATTTTGAGCTGGAATATATTTCCAAGGCAGCTGAGAAATTCTTGGAGAAAGGAGTTCTTTATTCAGCGATTCCAAGAAAAGTACGCGCTCTACTGAAAAAAAGCCTTCAGGAAAAGTACAAAGTGTCCAAAGATCTTTACCAATCCAGGCTCCAAATTCGAACAAAAGGGGGAAATAAAATATGGCTAGAATCGATGGTAAGTCTCATTGAGGAAAACAACGAAAACAAGCTTATAGCGATTATCAGAGATGTTTCAGTTCAAGTTCAGATAGAAGATAACTTAAAATTATCGCTCAAAAAGGAGCGGGAGTTCAATTCTTTTGTCAGTGATTTCATGAACACCGTTTCGCATGAATTCAAGACTCCACTAGCTACAATAATGTCCAGCCTGGAAATTACGCAGCATTACTTATCTGATTCTTCGGCCAGTCATTCCCTACCTAGAATAGGATATCACTGCAGAAAAATTCAGACTGAAGTTAATAATTTGCATCAGTTAATAGCACATTCCCTAGATTACAACCGATTTGCAAACCAGGGTGCTAAACTAAAAAAAACCAAAGTTTCTTTCAGAGGCTTTATAGAGGATTGTTTAAATAAATATGGTTTGCTGAATAGTATTGAATACACTCCGGAAGTTTCGCATAGTTTTGAGGTCATGCTGGATAAGTTTTTGATTGAAACCAGTTTGGTAAACATCATGACAAATGCTATCAAGTATGGCTCTGATTCTAAGCCTACTTTACGGTTGTTTTTTGAAGATCAGAAATTTGGATTTACAGTTTCAGACCGTGGAATCGGTATCAAAAAAGAAGAATTAGCTTATATTTTTACTCCCTTTTTCAGAGGCTCTAATGTGAGAGGTATCGAGGGAACAGGCTTCGGTCTTGTGGCAGTTAAAAATTTCGTGGAAATTCATGGCGGTACCATCAAAATAGAATCTGATGTGAATATAGGCACTCGTGTAGAAGTGCAAATTCCAATCTAATTTGCTTTTTAATTGACTTATCTTACTTTTTAATGAGCTGTTGTAAGGGAACAGGTATAATATGTTATCCAAATGCATAACGCTGTCATTGTTATTATATAAATCTCTTATAGCTACCAAGTCATTAACTTATTAATGTCTTTTATATATAAAAAAACGATTCCCACTACTTCTTATTTCACCTAGATTCAATTGAATTCTAATTACTTAAGCTAATTGTTATATTCAACTAATTAGCTTCCTGAATTAGATGAATTGAAAGATGAGGAATGGTTTTGTGTTTAAGGGAATTTTATTCTTATTACTATTGATAAGTATCAATAGTTTGCTGAACTATTGCTTAGCCTCAACTCCTGTATATCCTATTACAGCTACTAGAATAAGTAGTGATAGAAGGTGTGTAGAATCAAACTGTAGCTATTATACTGTAGAAAATGCTAATAATGCTAAAGCAGATGATGGATTATATAGTAGGATGTATGCTAACTCTGGTGCAATTGCAGGTTTAGGCAGCTATAAGTCAGTTTTAGATTTAGGGTTTGGACATACTATTCCAGCCAACACTACTACATATATAAGAATTAATGGAGACGAAAGTCTTTTTCAATCTTTATTGGGAGGGAGCCTGGGGGATTTACTTTCTGAAGTTTTGGGATCTGTCTTATTTGGTCAGCAAGAGATAATTATTGAAGCCCGTACATCATCGTACCCAGTATTATCACGCTCAAGTATTGATGGTTTTGACACTAACAGAGTCAGATTAGTGAGTGACGAATCCGGTAACTTTTATGTAGCCATTAAGCCCAATGCTTCCTATGATCGGATCAGAATTACCAATAAAGCTTCCTCTGTTGCAGGCTTTAATAAAACTTATCTGTTGGATGTTTACCATGCTTTCTACTATCCGCCTGATCCCTGTGGAGGGCAGCCAATTTTTACCAGCTATGATGGAAGTGGGATCTCTTTGGAAGTTCTGGAGGCTAATAGTGCTGTGGAATCCTTAAATCTGGCTATTGATAGCGATTTGGATAATACGTTCTCAGAAATATCATTAGGAGTGGTGGGAGTTGCAGGCACTGTGGAGCAAATGATCTATTTCAACTCGCCTGTTCAGCCAGGCAATGAGGTTCTGATTAGTATGGCAACAGGATCTTCCTTACTGGATTTGGGACTTTTGAATCATGTAGAATTAGTGGCTTATAATAATGGATCTGTAGTAAGTGTTACCTCAGCTTCTTCTCTTCTTGAGCTAGATGTGTTGGGATTATTGGCGTCGGGAGAATTTTTCAAGTTTCCTATAAGCAGCGATGTTTCAGCTATTGATCAAATCGGAATAAGGGTATCTTCCTTGGTTGGGGCAGGCTTGCTGGAGGGAAGTTTGAAGATAAGTGGAGTTACAGTGGAACCTGTAAGACCAGAAATTCCCGATGTTCCTGAAGAGGGATTCTACGAAGTTTGTTGTGGACAGACTATTACAGTGACTCCTAATAATACTGCTGGGGGCAATTTGAATTGGTATCGGGTAGAGGCTGATTCTGAGATGTCATTGGGATCATCTGCTACTTATAGCCCACCTATTGATCTTCTTCCTGGAGACTATGAATTTTTAGTAAAATCTACCGGATCGTCATGCTTCTCTGAAAGTGAGCCTTCCAGATTTAAACTTAAAGTAAATCCAATTCCAACTCCTGCAAACTATTCCATTCAGCCATCTGGGGAAATAGGAATAGATGAAGATGGCAAGTATAAGTATGTAGAAGGCATAAACCCTGTCACACTCAATCCAAACTTGATGGAATGGGACGGAGAAGGGGATTTTAAATGGTTTTTGGACGAAAATATGACTATTCCACTTGAAGATGGGGATGTAATAGATGAAGTATTATATGAAGTGGAAGAGGGAGTCCTGACCATGACTGGGTTAAAGTTTAGGGACGAAACAGACCCTTATAAATTTTATCTCAATTGGGTGCCAGAGGATGGGTGCGGACCTAATGAGGTAAAGGAATTGGATCTAAGCTCTATCGTAAGAATACTTAATGTTACTTTACTTGACTTTCAAGCGCATAGCACAAGCGAAGGTAATGTCTTAATTAGTTGGCAGCTAGCGGTCGATAAACCTGACCAAGATTTAGATTTGATTGTTCAGAGAGCGGGAAATGATCTAATTTTTAAAGATATATGGACAGACAGGAAGTCTGAATTCGTAGATTTTAGTTTTTTGGATACTGTCCCTCTGATTGGGGAAAATTATTACAGATTGGAAGTAAGAAACTTTCATGGAGAACCTGAATTCACCTCTGATCTAAGACGAGTCTTTGTTTCGGAGAGGGATAATAAGCCGTTTGTAGTGTTTCCGAATGAGTTCCAAAACTTTTTCTCCATCAGATCATCGGAACTTCACGATAAAAAAATTTCCTACTCACTCTTCACCAGTGAGGGCTCTCTTTTAAGAAGTGGATCAACCAAAATATCTCTTCAGACTTCTATTCTAATCGAAGGATTAGAAGCTCACTCACCCGGAAGATATATTTTACTTATCGAGGAAAATGGCCGGTCATTTATATATCATTTGATCAAAAAATGAAAGCCGCATAAGTAGATGTCAATATTTGGTGTTGGATGATATCTCTATAAATGATCCTTAATTTCCATTAGATAACAGAATGGTACATGAAAATAACAGATTGATAACATGTTATTTCATATGAATAGTAAATATATAATTTAGGTATAGTTAAAGAATTTACAATTGAAATTAAATTTATGAAGCACGGATACTTTTACTATTTTATTGATTTACTTAAAATCTTCTTTAGAAGACAGGTTGATAATTTTTTCTTCCAAAGAATAGATGATGTAAGTTTTATAAGCTTGTTTTTCCAAGAGCTTGAGCTTAATTTTTTATACGATGTAATAATTCATTATAAGGTTCAGCGTGAATTATTCTGTTTGTATTTCAGTCAATTTATTTTATTCCAAAATAATACTGAAGACCGTGCCAAATATAAACTCATTCAGGTAGAAAATAATAATAGAATCTTATGAAGACATTCTGTGGGTTTAATTTATTGATAATTAGTAGTATACGATCTAATTTCTATTTTGGAATATTATTTATATGTATACTCTTTATTCCTTTTCACTATAGTCAGGCTCAGGCGATCAAAACTTTGGCGAATGAAGTGACCTTCACTAGTCCAAATGACAGAATGACTTCTGTAACGGGCTGTGGATTAGGAAATCTGCTTCCATGCTACGGTGCATCAGTTAGCAATCCATCAAATGCTTTAATTGACAATAATCAATTTTCCAGACTTTTCGCAAGCCCAGGTTTAGCCTTGGGATTGGCTTCCTATGATGGTGAACTTGAACTGAAATTTCCGGCAACTTTACCTGCCGAGACATGGTCTTACGTGAGAATAGGAGCAGATCAGAATCTTTTACAGGCTTTATTAGGTGGAAGCCTCGGTGATTTGCTAGGCGATGCTTTAGGAGCAGTACTTTTAGGTAAACAAGAAATTGAGATTCAGGCTAGAAATTCCGGAGGCACCACTGTTTTAGTAAGAAACAGTACGCAAGGATTTGATACAGAAAGGGTCAGATTGGTTCAGAATGGATCTGGAAACTATTATTTAGCAATCAAACCAGCGGCTGCTTACGATCGGATACGAGTGATTAATAGATCTACCTCAGCTGCAGGATTAGGCGTAGAATATACGCTGGGCGTATACAATGCATTTTATCTCTCAGGAGATGATGCGTGTGGCGATTTCAGATTTACTTCGTTTGATGGTGAGGGCATTTCACTTGATTTGTTAGGCGCAGGAGTTGAGGATGCAGAAAATGCGATTGATTCAGATCTGGACACTTATTCCGAGATCAGTATAGGCACATTAGGTGTAGGAGCAGCGATTTACCAGTCGGTTTATTATGAAACCCCATCTTCACCTGAAGACTATTTCAAGGTGAAATTGGGGGTTGCCAATGCAGGAGCTTTGACCGCAGATTTAATCGGAGGCATAGAAATCCGGGCTTATGATGGTTCTGACTTAGTCTATATCCGTAAGCTTTCCGGCGGACTAATAAATGGATTGGACGTTCTTGGTTTGCTTCAAAGTGGAAGTACCGTTACTCTTCCTTTTGGTCCGGGAGTACCATTTGACAGAGTTACTGTAGGATACACATCCGTTGTTTCCTTAAATGCACTTTCTAATTCTCCGATTAGATTATATGATGTGCAGCGTTTCGGAGCTACGTGCCCAGATCCGGATCCAATTCCTTTGCCTACCGCGACAGATCCAATGCTGAGTAATAGTACCTGTGATGCGACGGTATTAGCTTTTGAGAATGCCAATTTCCCACTTAATACAGTAGATGGAAATAACGACACCTATTCCACCCTAAACGCCAGTTCTGGGGTTGCTTTAGGGATTGGAGATTATGAAGGATTTATAGAATTGGGATTCGATTCCCGAGCTGCCGGCACCACTTCCTATGTTAGAATCGATTTTGATGAGGAAGTACTTTTGGGATTGTTGGATGGAACTGCTGGCCAACTTCTGGGCGGAGTAGTAGACAATGTTCTTTTTGGGAATCACTACTTCACGGTAGAGGTTAAGAATAACGGATCGCAGGTTTTGGAAAGCTCTAGCAATAATGGCTTTTTCAATCAGCCGGTCAAAATCGTTCAGGACAAGAACAATTACTATTATGTTGCTGTCACCCCAAGCAGCCCGTATACGAGCATCCGAATTACAGAATCTTTGGGTGCCGTTGCGGGCTTAGGTGAAGTGCGTAGCATGAATGTCTACCATGTTTGTACTTCCACTGGTTTTGAGCCTTGTGAACAGGCTTTTGCTACTTATGCTGAATCGCAAGGCATAAGTTTGGATCTTCTTGGATTGGGAGCAGCAGGTGTAGTCGATGCTGGATTTGCAATTGATGGTGATCCGTCAACGGCATCTGAAATCAGCATTGGGGCTGCGGGACTTGGTTCGGGTATCTATCAATATGTGGATTTCCATTCACTTTCTGCACCTACGGATCACTTCAGAGTGAAACTGGCTATGGAAGGGGAAAATGCCCTGACGGCAGAAGTTCTTGGAAGTATCGTTATCAAGGCATTTGATGGGGATACTGAAGTGTTCTCTCAAGACCTTAGAGACGGGTTGATTTCAGGATTGGATTTATTGGGACTACTTCAAAGTGGTGGTACCCTCAATTTGCCATTTGGACCAGGTCTGGCATTTGATAAAGTTGCTGTAGGAATTGAATCTGTGGTGAGTGCCAATGTGATCCAGAATCCTGTTAAAGTATTCAGTATCGAACGATTTAGTTCGGCTTGTCCAGATCCGGAATTAGCAGATCCACCTCAAACTATCCCTCCGTTTAATACATCAGATTGTGCGGCGGAAGTTGTCGATTGGTCAAATACCAATTTCCCACTGAATGCAGTGGATGGAAATAATGATTCCTACGCCGTATTATCTGCCAGTGCTGGTACAGCTTTGGGGCTTGGGGCTTACAGTAGCCATATTGAATTAAAATATGCCGCACCAGTAGCTGCTGGAGAAACTTCCTATGTCCGCATAGAATTTGAAAATGATGAGTTAAATGCCTTGTTAGGTGGAAGTCTTGGTTCAGATTTGGCGGATCTATTGGGGTCAGTGGCACTTGGTGACCATTATTTCACTGTAACTCCAAAAACTGCCGGAGGAACGGATATTTATACTGCAAGCAGTGCTGCAGGTTTTGGTACCCAGGATGTGAGAGTTGTTCAGGACGAATCAGGTAGATTCTACATTGCCTTTACCGCTGATCAGGCTTACCAATCTGTAAGGATTGATCACTTTTTAACAGCTTTAATAGGAGCAGAAAATACTGCTACCATGCATGTGTTCAGCATGTGTAGAGAGACGGAATTTAATCTTTGTGAGCAAGCGACTTTTACAGATTTTGATGGATCTGGAATTGCTGTTGACCTATTGGATATCACAAAAGGAGGAGTGTTTAACCCTCAAAATGCCATTGACGGAAACAGTTCAAATTATTCTATAATCAATCTTGGAATAGCTGGAATAGGGGCAACTGTTTATCAAAACATTTATTTCAAAACAAAATCTCAGACCACGGACGCACTACGAATCAGAGTGCAACTCAACGAGCCGGGAATATTGAATTTGGATCTTGCAGGTTCATACCGTTTGATTCTTTACAATGGCAACGATGAAGTTTACAATGAATCGCTTCAGGATGCCTTGATAAATAACCTGGATCTACTTGGTCTTCTTAATTCGGGCGGAATTCAGGAGCTTTTGATCGAACCGGGAGTGGTGTATGATCGGGTTAGTTTTGGACTTCAGTCTATTGCTGCAATAAATACCAGTGCACCGATTAGATTGTATGGAATCAGCCGCATTTCTGATGGATGTCCTGATTCTGATTTAGCTGATCCTCCATATTTAAGCCCAGTCTGTGCAGAGGAATTGATAGATGCGTCTTTTGCCGATAATCTGGCAAATCTTTTTGATGGAAACTTTAACAGTTTCGCTACAATCAATTCCAGCGGAGGCGCTTTATTAACTGGAATTGGAGCATACTCCGGGCATTTAACTCTTGGATATGGAGACGGTGTAGTAGTACCGGCAGGAACTACTTCATACATGAGAATAGATACAGATGCAAGCTTACTGGATGCGCTACTTGGTGGTAGTGTAGGCGGAGTTTTGAGCGATTTGTTGAATACCGTTGTCCTTGGAGATCATTATTTCACAGTTTCCGCAAATGACGCTAGTGGGACGCCACTCTTCACCGCTAGCAGCGACAATAGTTTTGTTGGATTTAATGATCAGGTGAAAGTAGTTCAGGATGCGCTTGGTAGATACTATTTGGCTATTACGCCAAATGCAGCTTACAATAGCATTACTATAGAAGATCATACGGATGGAGGATTGTTTGGAGAAGATAATAGCATCAATATCTATGGTCTTTGCTACGATACAGGTGCGGAAGCTTGTGCAACAGGGTTTACTACATCCTTTGATGGTTCTGGGATTACGGTTGATGCAGGCTCGATTGGTAGTTATGGAGTTACCAATGCGGAACGAGCTCTTGATAATAATAACAATGACGATTACTCCGAAATCAGCTTAGGCACCCTAGGTGTAGCCGGTTCTATCCAACAAAATATTCAGTTCAGACAAACGATTCCTGCAGGAGGGGCATTTAAAATCAAACTTGGGGTTGGAGCCGGAGTATTGGATGCAGATGTCTTTGGAAGAATCGAAGTGGTGGGTTACTTGGATGGGGTCGAAGTTTACGATGAGACTCTGGAAAATGCGGTTCTAGGGAATGTGAATCTGGTAGATCTATTTAACAATGGAGCCAATGAAGAAATCCGTATTTCTCCTGGTGTAGCCGTTGATGAAATTGCAGTTCGACTTATTTCATTGGTTTCAGTCACTGCTGTTCCTAATGTACGCTTGTATTATATCCTTCAGGATTGTGAAACTCCTGATTTTCAAGCTTGGGAAAGTTATGTCATTGATGGTGACCCTTCGTTGACTTCTGTTTCAGGTGGTGAAACAATAGTTTATACTATCCATGTGAGAAATACAGGGACTGTTCCTATGACAGATTACCTGATTACTGATGCCATTCCAGCTAATACTACCTATGTAAGTGGAGGTGTTGAAAATGGGGGAGTTGTCACTTTTGAAAATCTGAATATTGCTCCTGGAGAAACAGTCACAGTTAGTTTCACTGTTTTGGTGGATGAAAATCTAACTGATGTAGAATTTATTTCCAATGTAGCACTGGTTAAGTCTCTTCCTGAAGACCCTGGAGTTGAAACATATCCGGCATTGGATAATGAAAACCCAACGGATCCAGATGAGAGTGGAGATACAGGTACGGATATTCCTGTTGATCCTATTTTCTCAGCAGAAATCTGGAAAGCAGTAATGGTAGATGGCGATGCCAATGTCACAGCAGTAAGCGGTAGCGAGACTTTGGTCTATACCATATTTATTAGAAATACTGGTAATCAAGACTTGACAGATCTGTCAATTGCAGATGCACTTCCAAATGGAATTACGTACGTTTCTGGGGGCACTTTAGTGGGGAATGACGTTAACTTCTCATTGCCTGGATTGGCAGTAGGAGCTACTTCTACCGTCGGGTCCTTCACCGCAACAGTAGATGCTGACCTTACTGGAATAGATGAAATCATCAATATTGCAGTTGCCAATTCCGCAGATTTACCAGCTCCAATTGAATCCTATCCTCCGATAGACAACAGTAATCCTACCGAACCGGATACGGCAGCGGATCCTGGGACAGTGTTGGATGTTACGCCTGTTCATGCGATTGATTTTGATAAAATTGGATTGAGTAATAATGCTGATTCTGATGGTAAAGCAATTGTTGGGGATATCATTACTTATACTTTGACAGTCACAAACACTGGCAATAAGTTACTTTCTGATATCTCAGTTGTAGATCAGATCCCGGCAAATACAATTCTAGTTGATAATGGTGGGGGAACTGCAGGTGCTGGAACTCTGACTTTTGATATTGCTTCTTTGGCAGTTGGTGCAATGCAGGAGTTTATTTTTACCGTTCAAGTGGATGCTGTAACAGGATCAGATCCAATCGTAAATAATGCAGAAGCATTTTATACAGATGAAGTTGGAGGAAATGCATCAGAGACAGCTCAGCATTCCATGCCTACAGACTGTACTACAATAGATGCCGATGATATTACTTTGACAGCAGATCAAAGTGTAATCTGTGTTGGAGAGTCGACCATTTTGCATGCGAGTCTAAACGGAATCAGTATTCCAAATGCTGAATTCAGATGGTATCTGGATGCAAGTTTGACAGGAGCGTATTTCGCAGGAGCTGATTACGAAGTGAGCCCTACAGCCTCTACTACTTATTATGTGACGGTGGTAGCAGAAGGTTATTGTTTCAGTACTCCTGCTGCAACAACTTCTATCACAGTCAACGAGCTTCCAGATGTGCCATCTACAAGTTCTGATATTACGATTTCAGAAGGATTTGGAACTGTGCTTACGGCATCCATTGATCCAATGCCAGCAGATGTGGAAATTGTTTGGTATGCGGAAGGTGGAGCAGAATTAGCGACAGGAGAGTCGTATAATACTGGAATCCTTTCAGTTGGAGTCTATACTTATTATGCCGGAACCAGGAATACAGTCACAGGTTGTTTGTCAATCGACACTACGGCTGTAACTGTTACTGTTGAGCCAGTGACGACAGATGGAGATTGTACTGTAGCGAATGCGCAGAATAACGGTACGTATGCTATTTGTGTACTATGTAGTGTAGAAAACCCTGGTAATGCGGTTGATGGTGACATTAATACATATTCAAGATTTGTAGCACCGGTTGCAGTTACTGGGGGAGTTTGGCAGGAATTGATTTTCAATCAGACCGGCGCAGCTGGGGATACAATTGTGATTACTTTGGGAACGGGAGGTTCGCTACTTGACCTCGGTGTATTAAGCGGACTTTCTTTTGAATCCTATAATGGTGCTGCAGCAAATGGAGATGGTGGAGTAGTTGATAATAATTTGGTTAGTTTATCTCTGATTGGAGGCAATAGCAAAGGAGAAGTGAGATTTGTAGCCAGTGGATCCTTCGACAGGGTTAGGATTGAATATACACCATTGCTTGGAGCCTTGGAAAGTGGATGGAGGATTTATCAGGCAGAAATCAATTATCCTGGTCCAACTGCTGTCACAGAAAATGAGGAGGTATGTGAAGGAGATACTGCCACACTTTCAGCAACACCAGCAGCAGGGACTACCCTAAGATGGTATGATGTAGAGACAGGAGGAACTCTTCTTGCCTCTGGAAATAGTTATACTACTCCGGCATTAACACCTGCGGGAATCAAGACTTATTATATAGCCGTGGTGCGTGAGGGTTGTGAGGATCCGGTAAGGATCCCTGTAAATGTTACCGTTAATCCAAGAGCAACTGCCATAGATATTCAAGCAACAGGTGACACCATCTGCGAAGGAGACAGCTTTACACTTTCTGCTATCAGCAACACGGTAACAAATCCGGTATTCAGATTCTACACAAGCCAGGATCTGACCACTGAGATTACGGATTTGACTGTTAGTCCGGCAATGACGACTACTTACTTTGTGACTGTATCCGGTGACGGAGTCTGTGAAAACGCTCCTGGGGATGTAGCGGAAGTAATTGTTACGGTCAATCCAAGAGCAGCTGCCTCAGATATTCAAGCAACAGGTGATACTATCTGTGAAGGAGATAGCTTTACGCTTTCTGCTACCAGCAGCACAGTAACAAATCCAATATTCAGATTCTACACAAGCCAGGATCTGACCACTGAGATTACGGATCTGACTGTCAGTCCTGCAACCACGACGACTTATTATGTAACTGTTTCAGGCGATGGCGTTTGCGAGAATGCTCCAGGTGATGCAGCGGAAGTTACGGTGACTGTTAATCCAAGTGCAACTGCCACAGATATCCAAGCAACAGGTGACACCATCTGCGAAGGAGACAGCTTTACGCTTTCTGCTACCAGCAGCACAGTAACGAATCCAATATTCAGATTCTACACAAGTCAAGCTCTTACTACAGAGATCACAGATCTGACAGTTAGCCCTGCAACCACGACGACTTACTATGTGACAGTTAGTGGTGACGGAGTTTGTGAAAATGCCCCAGGCGATGCTGCGGAAGTAACGGTAATCGTCAATCCAAGAGCAGCTGCCTCAGATATTCAAGCAACAGGTGATACTATCTGTGAAGGAGATAGCTTTACGCTTTCTGCTACCAGCAGTACGGTGACTAATCCAATATTCAGATTCTACACAAGCCAGGATCTGACTACAGAGATCACGGATCTGACTGTCAGCCCTGCAACCACTACGACTTACTATGTAACGGTTTCAGGCGACGGAGTCTGTGAAAACGCTCCTGGCGATGCAGCGGAAGTAACTGTTACCGTCAATCCAAGAGCAACTGCCTCAGATATTCAAGCAACTGGTGACACCATCTGCGAGGGAGACAGCTTTACGCTTTCTGCTACCAGCGGCACGGTTACGAATCCAATATTCAGATTCTACACCAGTCAGGATCTGACTTCAGAGATCACGGATCTGACTGTCAGCCCTGCAACCACTACGACTTACTATGTGACAGTTAGTGGTGACAGAGTTTGTGAAAACGCTCCTGGCGATGCAGCGGAAGTAACTGTTACCGTCAATCCAAGAGCAACAGCAACAGATATCCAAGCCATAGGAGATACCATCTGCGAAGGAGACAGCTTTATACTTTCTGCTACCAGCAGCACAGTAACGAATCCTATATTCAGATTCTACACCAGTCAAGCTCTTACTACAGAGATCACGGATCTGACAGTCAGCCCTGCAACCACGACGACTTACTATGTGACAGTTAGTGGTGACGGAGTTTGTGAAAATGCCCCTGGCGATGCTGCGGAAGTAACGGTTACCGTCAATCCAAGAGCAACTGCTACAGATATCCAGGCAACTGGTGACACCATCTGCGAAGGAGACAGCTTTACGCTTTCTGCTACCAGCAGCACGGTGACAAATCCAATATTCAGATTCTACACCAGTCAGGATCTGACCACTGAGATCACGGATCTGACTGTCAGCCCTGCAACCACTACGACTTACTATGTTACAGTTAGTGGTGATGGCGTTTGTGAAAATGCTCCTGGCGATGCTGCGGAAGTAATTGTTATGGTCAATCCAAGAGCAACAGCAACAGATATCCAGGCAGCGGGTGATACTATATGCGAAGGAGACACTTTTACACTTTCTGCTACCAGCAGCACGGTAACGAATCCAATATTCAGATTCTATACAAGTCAGGATCTGACTACAGAGATAACGGATCTGACTGTAAGTCCAGCAAACACGACGACTTACTATGTGACTGTATCTGGTGACGGAGTTTGTGAAAACGCCCCAGGCGATGCAGCGGAAGTAACGGTAATCGTCAATCCAAGAGCAGCTGCCACAGATATTCAAGCAACTGGTGACACCATCTGCGAAGGAGACAGCTTTACGCTTTCTGCTACCAGCAGCACAGTAACGAATCCAATATTCAGATTCTACACAAGTCAAGCTCTTACTACAGAGATCACGGATCTGACTGTCAACCCAGCAACCACTACGACTTACTATGTCACAGTTAGTGGCGATGGAGTCTGTGAAAACGCTCTTGGCGATGCAGCGGAAGTAATTGTTACCGTAAATGTCACAGATGCACCAATTGCCAACAATCCAAATCAAAGCTTCTGTACTTCTGATAATGCTACATTGAGCTCGATTGAAATTGAAGGTGAAGGAATTCTTTGGTACGCTTCAGAAAACAGCATCACTCCATTGAATCCGACTATGCTGTTGGTAGATGGTGCAACCTATTTTGCTTCGCAAACTGATCCAACTACCAACTGTGAAAGTGTTTTAAGAACACCTGTAATGGTATTCTTAACAGATTGTAATACTGGTGATGGATTAACGATTCAAAAACTTGCTGAAGATGATGTGGTTTATGCAGGTGCTTCATTCACTTACACTATTTCCATAACTAATACCAATAATACTGATATAGCTGATGTAACAATTACTGATGAATTAGATAACAGATTATCTTATGTCTCTTCGAGTAACTCTGGCCAGTTTGATGCAGGGATAGTAACATGGAACATTCCTACAATTGCAGCAAACTCGATTGTTGAACTTACCGTATTGGTTTCTACTTCGCCAAGTCTTGCCGCTGGAACTCAGATTTCCAACGTGGTAATTGTCTCCAGTCCTGATGATCCTGATTCTCCGAAGGAATCTGATCCTGAAGTGGTGACAGTAGAGAAAGATGTAGACTTGGAGATCACCAAAACTGCCAGTGCTTCGACTGTTCTTGCTGGAGGTGAATTCAGCTACACAATTTCAGTGACAAATACCGGTCAAAGTAATGCGACTGATCTGACAATCACCGATGCATTGCCTGTAGGTCTGAGCTTTATCTCAGCTGACAACGGCGGAGTTAATAATGCAGGAACGATTAGCTGGACTGTTCCAACTTTAGGAGCTGGAGCGAGCATCGATCTGACCCTTACTGTAATGGTAAATGCAGATGTGGCCTCTGGAACCCAAATCTCCAACGTGGCAATTGTCTCAAGCCCAGACGATCCTGATTCTCCGAAAGAATCTGATCCTGAAGTGGTGACAGTAGAGAAAGATGTTGATCTGACTATCACCAAAACTGCCAATGCTTCCACAGTTCTTGCTGGAGGTGAATTCAACTACACAATTTCAGTGACAAATACCGGTCAAAGTGATGCGGCTGATCTGACAATCACCGATGCATTGCCTGCAGGTTTAAGCTTTATCTCAGCTGACAATGGCGGAGTTAATAATGCAGGAACGATTAGCTGGACTATTCAAACCTTAGCGGCTGGAGCGAGCATCGATCTGACCCTTACTGTAATGGTAAATGCAGATGTGGCCGCTGGAACTCAGATTTCCAACGTGGTAATTGTCTCCAGCCCAGACGATCCTGATTCTCCGAAGGAATCTGATCCTGAAGTGGTGACAGTAGAGAAAGATGTAGACTTGGAAATCACCAAAACTGCAAGTGCTTCGACAGTTCTTGCTGGAGGTGAATTCAGCTACACGATCTCTGTAATGAATACCGGTCAAAGTGATGCGACTGATCTGACAATCACAGATGCATTGCCTTCTGGTCTGAGCTTTATCTCTGCGGATAATGGCGGAGTTAATAATGCAGGAACGATCAGCTGGACTGTTCCAACCTTGGCTGCAGGAGCAAGCATAGATCTGACCATTACTGTAATGGTAAATGCAGATGTGGCCACTGGAACCCAAATCTCCAACGTGGCAATTGTCTCCAGCCCAGACGATCCTGATTCTCCGAAGGAATCTGATCCTGAAGTGGTGACAGTAGAGAAAGATGTAGACTTGGAGATCACCAAAACTGCCAGTGCTTCGACTGTTCTTGCTGGAGGTGAATTCAGCTACACAATTTCAGTGACAAATACCGGTCAAAGTAATGCGACTGATCTGACAATCACCGATGCATTGCCTGTAGGTCTGAGCTTTATCTCAGCTGACAACGGCGGAGTTAATAATGCAGGAACGATTAGCTGGACTGTTCCAACTTTAGGAGCTGGAGCGAGCATCGATCTGACCCTTACTGTAATGGTAAATGCAGATGTGGCCTCTGGAACCCAAATCTCCAACGTGGCAATTGTCTCCAGTCCTGATGATCCTGATTCTCCAAAAGAATCTGATCCTGAAGTGGTGACTGTAGAGAAAGATGTTGATCTGACTATCACCAAAACTGCAAGCGCTTTAACAGTTCTTGCTGGAGGTGAATTCAGCTACACGATCTCCGTGACCAACAATGGTCAAAGCGATGCGACTGATCTGACAATCACCGATGCATTGCCTGTTGGTCTGAGCTTTATCTCAGCTGACAATGGCGGAGTTAATAATGCAGGAACGATTAGCTGGACTATTCAAACCTTAGCGGCTGGAGCGAGCATCGATCTGACCCTTACTGTAATGGTAAATGCAGATGTGGCCGCTGGAACTCAGATTTCCAACGTGGTAATTGTCTCCAGCCCAGACGATCCTGATTCTCCGAAGGAATCTGATCCTGAAGTGGTGACAGTAGAGAAAGATGTAGACTTGGAAATCACCAAAACTGCAAGTGCTTCGACAGTTCTTGCTGGAGGTGAATTCAGCTACACGATCTCTGTAATGAATACCGGTCAAAGTGATGCGACTGATCTGACAATCACAGATGCATTGCCTTCTGGTCTGAGCTTTATCTCAGCTGACAATGGCGGAGTAAATAACGCTGGCACTATAAGCTGGACAATTCCAACCTTGGCTGCAGGAGCAAGCATCGATCTGATGGTTACTGTAATGGTAAATACAGATGTGGCTACTGGAACCCAAATCTCCAACGTGGCAATTGTCTCAATTCCTGATGATCCTGATTCTCCGAAAGAATCTGATCCTGAAGTGGTGACAGTAGAGAAAGATGTTGATCTGACTATCACCAAAACTGCAAGTGCTTCGACAGTTCTTGCTGGAGGTGAATTCAGCTACACGATCTCTGTAACGAATACCGGTCAAAGTGATGCGGCTGATCTGACAATCACCGATGCATTGCCTACAGGTTTAAGCTTTATCTCAGCTGACAATGGCGGAGTTAATAATGCAGGAACACTTAGCTGGACTATTCCAACCTTAGCGGCTGGAGCGAGCATCGACCTGACCCTTACTGTAATGGTAAATGCAGATGTGGCCGCTGGAACCCAAATCTCCAACGTGGCAATTGTCTCCAGTCCAGACGATCCTGATTCTCCAAAAGAATCTGATCCTGAAGTGGTTGAAATAACAGATGAAACTTCTTTCACAATTGTGAAAACAGCAAATGTTGAAGAAGCATATGTGGGTGATGAAATTACCTATACGATTTCAGTGATGAATGTCTCAACAATCATTCAACAAGGAATATCAGTTTCAGATTTACTTCCTGAAGGTCTTACTTACAGTAGCTCAAATTCCGGAGGCGTATTAGAAAACGGTGCAGTTAAATGGACAGTTCAGTCTCTTGACCCGAATGAGAGTATTGATTTCCAATTGATTGTTAAGGTGAATAATGAAGCAATTCCTGGTGATGTGATCTATAATGTGGCTGTTGTGGATTCGCAAACATCTGTAGAAGAACCTATTGAATCTGATCCTGGGGATGGGGTATTAATCATAGAGGATGAGGAAGAAGAGCCTGAGGAAGAGGAGACAGTTATATCAATCACCAAGTTTGCGGATGAGACATCAGTTGTAGTAGGTCAGATGATAGAATATACTATACATGTGGAAAACACAGGTGATGCA
Organism: uncultured Algoriphagus sp.; assembly: GCF_963974835.1. Lineage (GTDB taxonomy): Bacteria > Bacteroidota > Bacteroidia > Cytophagales > Cyclobacteriaceae > Algoriphagus. Next base: position 174,480 of record NZ_CAXBET010000002.1, read on the forward strand.
ATGGCCTACGATATTATGGTAGTTGACTCACTTCCAGCAGGCACCATGGCTGTAAGTGCAAGTCCGTCAGGTGAGATATCTGAAACGTCAGTAGTTTGGATGATTGGTGATTTGGATGTAGGTACTTCTTTGGATATTAAAGTTACCCTTATGGTGACATCAAATGAGGGATCATTAATCAACTGGGTTTACGTTTCAGGACAAAATTTCCCTGACGAATCCTATGGAACTGACCCAATTGCTTTAATAAGCGAAGTTGATCTGGTGCTGGATAAGGAAGTTTCTTCAACTCTCATTGAGCTGAATTCAAACTTTGAGTACAAAATTTCAGTGACCAACAATTCGGGAATTACCAGCAACAACGTGATTGTAACAGACGTGCTACCTGCCGCAGTGGAATATATCGGTGCAGACATATCCTCAGGTACAATTTCTTACGATTTAGCATCACGAACTCTACTCTGGAACTTGCCATCAGTTAATTCTAAAGCTGTGGAAACTATGACTGTGAGAGTTAAGGCAATCTCAGAAGGAACTGTGTCCAATACTGCTACTGTAATTTCGGGTGATACAGAGCTTTTCCCATCGGACAATTCCGATAACGTCAGCCATGAACAGTTGCTATTCGAAATACCAAACGTCTTTACACCAAATGGGGACGGGATAAATGATACTTGGGTGATCAGAGGCCTGAAGGAGTTGTTTCAGAATAATAAACTGCTGGTAGTTAACAGATGGGGTGTAGAAGTCTTTAAAACTGACAATTATGAAAATGATTGGAATGGGGATAATCTACATGGTGGCACCTATTTCTACCAAATCCAATTGATGGACGGACAGGGTAAAAATCATACAATGACAGGTTACGTAACTATAATTAAGTAAGCAAGATGAAACTATTTAAATTAATTACTCTACTTGCTGGATTCCTGCTTTTGATCCATAGCCATAGCTATGGACAGCAGGTCCCTCAGTATAGCCAATACATTTTTAACCCTGTTTTTGTAAACCCAGCTTACACGGGATATAAACAACAGCTTTATCTACAATCGTATTATAGAAAGCAGTGGACTGGGGTAACTGGAAGTCCAGAGACCTTTGCAATAGCTGGAGATACCTACTTGGCAGAATCCCAATTGGGAATAGGAGGCCAGGTTTTGACTGACAAGCTAGGAGCCCAAAGAACTGTAGCGGCCTATGGAAATATCGCTTATCACCTAAGGTTGGGGGACACTAAATATCTGAGTTTTGGAGTAGGGGCAGGGGTGGTCAATTCTCAATTGGACGGATCCATGCTAAACCCAGATTTGGATGATGATCCTTCGATCCCTGCTTCCAAGGAAAGGATGACTTATCCTGATTTAAAGGCCGGGTTATTTCTCTATGATGAAAGTTATTACATCGGAATTGCTGCCGATCAGATGCTTTCCTCAGTAGTGGATTTTGATAAGGGAGATGTGATGGTAAAACCCGATCCTCACCTTTATTTGACTGCTGGATATCATTTGGATATAAACTATAATTTCTCACTTGTGCCTTCCATTATGTATATGGATGATTTTAAAGCACCGGCCAGAATGGATATAAATGCCGCCTTGATTTTGAATGATATGTTTTGGCTGGGAGCAGGGTATAGGTTTGGTATTGATATGCCCGGAAGAAAGTTTGATGACGGACTAAAGAAATCTACCGCTGTGCTTGGTATGGTTCAAATTCAACTTCGTGAAGGCTTGAGATTAGGGTATGCATATGACCATACTATTTCTGGATTTTCAGTCGGAAGTTTTACTACGCATGATATATCAATTGCATTCTTATTTCCTCCTAAGAGGGTGCGATTGGTTTCACCGAGGTTCTTTTAATTATAAAAATGTTGATGAAAACTACCCCCTATCTTATCCCCCTTTTGATACTTTTCTTTGTAGGATGTAAGCCATTGTCTTATCAATATTATCAGGAAGGGAAAAAGCAATCAGAGAACTTGAATTATTCATCTGGAATTGAGTTGTTCTTGGAAAGTTGGAACAAATCACCTCTGCCTGAGACGGCCCGCGGGCTGGCTCAGGCTTATTTTAAAATCCGCAATTTTGAACAGGCAGAAGAATGGTACACCAAATTGGATAGAGAGGGTGAGCTGAAAGATGAGGATATCAAACCTTATGCAGAAGCACTTATAGCCAACTCTAAATATTCAGAAGCTTCAGCTGTTCTTTCAAGAATAGATCCGGACCAGAGTAATCCAGATTTGGAGTTGATCTGGAAAACATCCAATGGGGGAAAAGCATTTTTGAATAAATCTTCTGAGTCAGCAATCTATCCAATTGCCGAAGTCAATTCCTCTTTTTCAGAATTTGGGCCAATGATAGGTGATGATACAGTTCTCTATTTCACTTCTGATAGATTAATTGAATCTAAGAAAGATCGGGTTGATCCTAATAATGCGCTGAAGAGCGAAGTTTATGGTTGGACTGGAAATGGCTTTCTGAAAATGTACGAAGTTCCATGGAATTCGAGCGAGCAAAACATTGTCGGAAATCTGGAAGAAATGAAATCGCTTCAAAGTGACTTGCATGTGGGTCCAATGTTTCAGACTGGTGAAAATATATTTTTGACTTTGACTCAAGGACAGAAATATAAGAAGTCCGAAAAGGGCTCTTCCCGTAATTACACCTTATTTCCTGAGATTTTCTTTACCCAGAACATCTCTAATCCAAGTATGGATTCTTTTAATCCTTTACCATTCAATGCCCCTTTTTCCTACACGGTATCTGATCCATATTACGATACTGAGAATTCAAGGCTGTATTTTTCATCGGATATGCCGGGTGGTCAGGGCAATGCAGATCTATACTATGTAGAATGGAATAATGGCACTTGGTCTTCCCCTGTTAACCTGGGACCTGAAATAAATACGTCAGGTGATGAGCGTACTCCATTTCTGGACAGGAATGGAATACTGTATTTTGCCAGCTCAGGACACGCAGGTTTAGGTGGCTTGGATATTTTCAAAGCAAAAATTAGCAATACTTCCTATGAAACACCTGAGAATTTGGGGAGTCCGGTAAATTCCAATCGTGACGACTTTGGGCTATCAATGGTCCCAGGCAGCGATTCAAAGGCAGTATTCTCATCAGATCGAAAAGGTGGAAAAGGTTTGGATGATATATATTATGCTGATCTTATCGTGAAAAAAGACTTAATTCTTAAAGGTAAAGTGCTTGATAAGGAAACCTCCGCAGAGCTGGAGGATGCTATAGTAAGCCTTTATAATCAGCAAAACGAACTTATTAATACCTATGTAACCGAAGCTGATGGATCTTTCAGGATCAAGGTGAATTTTGATCAAACCGTCTATTTGGAAGGCAAAAAAACATCCTATTTATCTGGGAAAACAGATGACATCAATATTCCTGCAAGCGATAATTTCAGTGATTCATCGATTGTGAGAAATATATACTTGAACAAAATCACAGTAGGAAAAACCTATAGGTTGGATAATATTTATTATGATTTTGACAAGTGGGAAATTAGGGAAGACGCAAAAGAAGAGCTAGGTAATTTGATAAGGATTTTGAAGGAGAATCCTACTCTGAAAATTGAACTATACTCCCATACAGATTCCAGAGGCAGTGATCCATACAATCTTAAGCTATCCGATAAACGGGCAAAATCTGCTATTGCCTATTTAGTTGAGTCCGGAATAGACATAAATAGACTTGAGGGGATAGGATTTGGTGAAGAAAAGTTATTAAACGAATGCGCTAACGGAATAGAATGTACTGAAGAGCAGCATCAGGAGAACAGAAGAACAGAGTTTAAAATTATAGCATACTAAGAGTAAAGTGGGGTATGTTTTGCCCACTTTTTGAAGGTGGAAAAATCTTATTTCAAGAAGTTTATATCAATAGAGTTTAGTTAAAATATGGGTAACATTAAAGAATATAATGTAACTCATTGATTTTTTGATTCTTGTGAAGTTTCCATTATTCATAATTTTAAAAAACGTATTTAGTTTTAAATAGTGAGTTATTTTTTGACTTGATAATTTTAAGTAATAGAGTTTGTAGCAATCTATTTAAAATTTAATGCATCATTTTTTATACTGTATAAGATAAAATTAGTTTTTATTAAAATTGATCTCACGAGGCTATAGTAATTATTATAAAAAACAATTCTTATTGCATAAGTGTTTACGGTTCAATAGCATACAATTTATGGTTTAAAAGATTGATTTTAGAACGAATTGAGTGTGCGAATATCGTTTCATTTAGTTACTCAATTTGATTTGATTTCAATTGATCTTAATCAGATCAAAAATTTCCTTACCATGGAACTTTGGCTTGGTTTTTAATCTTATGGAGTCCAAATCCAATTTTATTTGATATTTAATTGTTTTTAAACACCCTATAATCTGAAATTCTGCAGTAAAATTCCCAAAAATGGCGAATAATATAAGGACCGCGTCAATCCTATTTTCTTTTAAAGAAATAAGTGAACTTCATCACCAGTTAATACAAAGTTTTATTAGTTTAAATTTCAATGTTATTCTTGCTTGTGGTAAGCCAAGTTTGGAAAGTAATATTGCGCTATTCCAAAATGCGGATGAATCAAATTATGCTAAAATATATGAATGTGATTTTGAGGACGAATTGTCAGTAAAACAATTTCAAAATGTACTTTTTGAAAATCACTATCCTCTTGATATTGTATTTACAGATTTTAGTCAAGAAAAAATTATTTCAAAATCTTCTTTTGAAGTGTTGAAAAATAGCATTGAAGCTGGCCTGCAAGATTATTTCCATTTGTTAAAATGTGCCGTTCCGTTAATGAATTCTAATAAAAGTTTTTTTTATCATTTTCTAAAAACGGAAGATTATTATAAAGAAAATGAAGGGATACAAATCTTCTCCAAGATTGCTGCTGCTTATATTTTTGAAATTATTAAAAACGACAATAGTGTTTCAAATATAGAGTTCAATGAGTTAAACGGATCAGTCTTTTATGACAAAGAGTTTCTTGAACAAATGTCCCTACATGCTAGCAACTCTTTATTAAGATTACATGATTTTTTAAAGAAAAATGCAACAGTGGAGTATGGCAAATAATAGGCTTTTGCACGCTAATCTTCAGAATTAAAATAGGTGAGAAATAATCTGATCAATTGATTATATATAATTCATGTTGTATTTTTAGTCAGATATATTGATGTTTTGTCGATAAAAAAGATTCATCTATGCTTCTAATGGGAACTTGGAATATGAAACACCTATTTCTAAATATTATCTGATTGCGGTTGTCTTAGCTTTTTTAATCATTGTTTTGATTACATATGTCATTTTGGGGAACATGGGCAAAAGTAACACTGGGTATGCACTGGGTATAAGTCATGAAATAAAATGGCTATTTGCAACTCAATTCTTATTATCATTTATAATAGCGTATCTCTTAGGATCTGCTGCCGCAAAGGCTCTTGTGAAAGGTCAAAATGGAATCTATGTAGGCATTAAAAGCCTTTTGATTTGCTGGTCTGCACCTTGGCTATTAATAGCACTAATTTCAGGCTTCGATGATGTATCATTGAATTTTTTGCTTATCAATGGATTAATAGCCCTCATACCTTCTATAGTAATCGGACCGATAGTAGGTCTCGCGGTAAAAAATCAAATATTATACTAAGTAATATATCGCTTCAATGACTGGTTAAATGGCAGAATTTGCTGATTGATTGTTTCACTTAAGTTGATTAGTGCTTCTATTTATCACTACTTCCATTCTCGCTTACTAAATCATTGAATTCTAATTCAAATTCCTGTCCAAGCAGATTCAAGTAGTCTTTGCAAAACTGATTATAGGTTGTCAGCGCCTGTCCTTTCTTACCTAATTTAAAAAGTGAGTAACAGCGTTTTTTCAGCGCATCATCATTCAGTGGATCAAGTTTGAGAATAGAATCAGATAGTTTGGCTATCAACTGATGATCTTGTGTTTGGCGCATCATCTCAAACAATCCATCCAATAATTGGGCTGTAAAGTCAGCCTTAAACTGATCAACCCAATCTGCTTGAACGCTCGGGCAGATTCCCCCTTTTGCAGAATTATTGAGTAATCTTTCCACTTCCAATTCCGTCAGTCTATGATTGGATTTTACCTTCTGAATAAGCTGAAGCGAATCCAAAACATCAGAATAAACGCTTTGATCGTGTTCAATTTTCCAAAAGGTATTATCATGCGTCAAGGTTAGTTGCGGAGATACTTTTTCGAGGATCAATCGAATCTTACTGATATTGACATTCCTGTTGTTTCTGGCACTCGTTGCCGATTTGTCACTCCACAACAGTTCTGTTAGCAATTCTGATGAAATACCTTTTTTGTCCAAAATGCTTGAAAGGTAAATCAAGAGAAAAAGTTGTTTGATCGTAGGTGTAAATTGGCCCGTGATATCAGTACCACTGCTGTCAAATATCTGAAATCCCCCCATCAGAATAACGGAGGCACTTTTCCTGTTTTCTACAGGAGATACATGAGTTATTGAATCATCCTGATTCTCTTTAACAAACTCCACTGGAGCAGGATGTTTTCTATACTTCAGGTATGCTATAATTAAGGCAGTAAGTACAAATGCTCCAGCAAAAAAAGCGAATAGCTTAATATTTCCTGTGCTGCTTTTTTCGGGTTGAGCTGCTTGATCTTTTAAAAGAGGGGGATACGCCTGTTGGTATATTTCCACCAAGCTATCTGTTTGAGTAATTGCAATGAGCTTTGATTCTGAAGCATTTAAAAATAACCCTGCCCAACTTTTGGTATCAAGAAAATTATAAGGAATTGAATCTTCATACACTTTAAATTCCTCCTTTTCAATGCCAATCTCTGCGAGCTGCAAGTGTGTATTATAGTTGATGTTGTTATAGATCAATGTGTAAAAGCTTGACTTATCCTCAGCTAGTACAGCGTTTGCTATCGGTGTAAACGGAGTTCTACCTTCCACCAGTTCACGGATTTTCTCTACGTTTTTGGTTGCCAGATCCAGCGTATATAGATCGTAATAATGTTGTGGGTTTATCCCTTGGTTTCCCGTAGGACTACCATATCCTCCAAACAATAGGACTTTTTGGTCGTCAAGCCAGCCCATGCTGCTTAGATATCTGGGTGGAATTTGGTTGCTTTTATTGATCGAATCCCAAGCAAGAGAGCCATCTTTTAAAATCATCAAATTTGACTTGTATGTATAATGGCCATATCCTCCAAAAGTGATGATTTCATTCTCAGGTGCATTAAATAGCCGGACATGATGCCATAAATCGGGTTCTGGGCAGGTGTCTGGAGCTGAAGTCCATCTAAAGGATTTTAGATCCAACTTATTTATTGCCACAGTATCAAAAGAGTAGGACCAGATCTCTTTAGTCAGCGGATTATAAATAAAATTGTTGTCTAAGCAGGGGAAAGGATTTCCAAATTGATAGGAGTAAGTTGATATTTCCCCGCTACTGGTATTGTATAATTTAAGTTGGTCTAACCCCACGATAAAAATAGAATCCGACGAAGGGTTACTGGTAATTCCCAGTAATCCGGGCATGACGATCTTTTGACTTTTACGCCAGTTGACATGCTTATCTATTTCCCAGTTGGGAAATTTTACTTCAGCTGCGTGAGACTTGACTTCATCATACACAAAGCCTTTACTATGTTTTTTTAACTCCCAATTTCTTAAAAGGATATCTGAGTCATGTAGCCTAATATTTTTCAAGGTCATCGGACATACATCACTATTGAGCATCTCAGTGACTTTACTAGCTCCGAACACAATCTGAAAGTCCTCTATATTGGTGAAATCTTCCAGAATTACTTTTTTCTCAATTCCATTAATACTTAAAGTGAATTCTCCTGAGGAAGGAGTATAGGTAAGTTTGATCTTAGCCCATTCGTTATAAATAACCCCACCCAGGTCTTTCCAATAAAATGAAAGCACAGATTGGTCTCCTACCACCAGCCAAAAATTTTCGGTTTCGGAAGCTAAATTGGAAACTAAGTCTATTGGGACAGATTCATTGCCTAGCATCTTAAAAATGTAGCCATAGTACCCATCACCAGGTCTAAAGCGGATATCAAAATCCATCACTAGCTTTTCCTGGATAGAAAGAGGGGTTGTTGGTGTTAAGTTTAGGGAGGTTCTTTCATCCTGAATTACTTCGTGGGAATTAAAATACAGCCCTGAATTTAATCCGACCTGTGCATCAGCTTTTATCCAGAAAAGCGGAATAAAAAGTATTACTAAAAGGAACCTGATTTTGTCCACGTACATTTAAACTATTAATCGTTCTCCGTTGGAGAAATTTGGGTTATTGTCTTTACTGCAGAATGCCAATATAAACCTAGAAAAGATTTAAAGGCAGAGCTATTATTTGTCAATGGAATTTTAGGTGTTGGGTGAATTTTTTCCAAACCCAAAATCCAAATCTAATAAGCTGATTGTAGGAATTTACAAATACAGGAAATTCTACCTCTCAAATACAGAGATTATTATCAGACTTTTCACTTTTTTTTGAGTTTGTTCCAATTTTTCTGCTCCGTTAAGTGATTATTAATTTCAAATTAAGTGCCCTGCGCTTCATTTAGGACAGTTTTTGATCAATCCATTAACTGAACCCAAAATGAAGAATTCTTACCTAATGAATTATTTGGAGAATCAACTCCACGCTTTTTCGCATTTCTACTGCTTTATTTTTTCGCGCCACATGTGCAGCCTTATGTATTTCCAAAATATAAGATTCAGCTAATTCCCGCTTTTCTCTGCTCGAATTTCGAACAGGTCTAGCACTTATTTACCTATCCATAACCCAAAATTTAATGACGATGAAACATGATTCTACCTGACTTTTCCCGATCAAACGCTCTTCTCTGAGTGATTAATCTTTAACAATTCCCAATCCTAATCTAAACAACATGAAAAAAAACAGACCTCTTATCAGGAGGGTGTTCATCCAGTACTACCTGGCAGTAGTCTTAACCTTGATGATACCCTTCTTAGTGAATGCACAAACTGATCCTGTTCAGAAAAAACAAGTGTCAGGAAAAGTTTTGGATGCCAAACAAGAGCCGATTCCCGGAGTGACAGTTCTCCTTCAAGGTACTACCACTGGTACGGTGACTGACATTGATGGATCCTTTCAACTTTTGGTTCCAGTCGAAGGCGCCGTACTTGACTTCAGCTTTATAGGGTATAAGAAACAAAGCATATTGGTTGGTAACCAAAGTCAGCTGACTGTCACAATCGAAGAAGATATAGCCGGGCTGGAAGAAGTCGTCGTTATCGGATACGGTACTCAAAAGAAGGAATCGCTTACCAGCGCAATTAGTAATATAGGCGCTGAGGAAATTCAGACGACCACTAGTTCAAGTTTAGCGCAAAAACTTCAGGGTAAAGTCCCTGGTCTTCAAATCCGTCAAAACTCTGGACAACCAGGGGAATTTAATACTTCAATTAATATCCGTGGTTTCGGAGGAGCTCCGCTCTATGTGATTGATGGGATTCCAAGGGATGGAGGAAGTGAGTTTCAGCGTTTGAATCCTGATGATATAGAAAGCATCTCAGTGCTTAAGGATGCATCCGCAGCTATCTATGGAGTGCGTGCAGCAAATGGTGTAATTATCGTCACTACCAAAAAAGGTACTGCCGGAGTTACAAAATTCAATTACAGTGGAACTGTAGGTTTCCAGACTCCTACAGGTGTGCCGGAAATGGCCTCAGCTTCCCAGTGGGCTCAAATGAGAAATGATGCAGCACTGCTAGGAACTGGTGCACCATTCTATTCCCAGGAAATCCTGAATAATTATATTACAGGAGCCCCAGGCTATGAATCTACGAATTGGTATGATGAAACACTGAAGGATAAGGCTTGGCAGTATCAACAGAATTTGAGTGCAAGCGGCGGAAATGAAAATGTAAATTATTTTCTCAGTGGTGGATACTATAACGAGCAAGGGCTTTTGCAATCCAATGATATCAAGTACAAGCGCTATACGTTGAGATCAAACATCACTGCTAAGCTTTCACAAAATCTGGAGACGCAGGTTTTTATCGCCGGGAAAATAGACAAGCGATCTGATCCGGGAGAGAATTTCTTCAACATATTCAAAGGTACACGGACGACTTTGCCTATTGAGCAGCCTTTTGCAAACGGGAATCCCCAATATCCATCAAGTGTAGGTTCAGGCCAAAATCCTGTTGCTCTGGCAAACAGAGATTTAACCGGATACAATGAGACTACGGATAAGAATATCCAATCTTCAGTTTCTTTAAATTATAAAGCTCCTTTCTTGGAGGGTTTAGCATTCAAAGGCCTAGTAGCCTATGATTTCACTTCCAATCTGAACAAGAATCTATCAAAAGGATACAATCTGTATAATTATGATTCTAATGAGGATAGTTATGTAGTGCAGAAGCAGCGCGACGGAAACTCAAACATTTCCAATAGAAGCTCTGATTTTAACAGGATCACTTTACAGGCCCAGGCAGCCTACAATACCAAAATTAATGAAGATCATAATCTAGGTGGTGTTTTGGTGTTCGAGCAGCAACAAACATGGTCCAGATGGGTGTCAGCACTTCGGTATTATGATTTTTATACCACAGACCAGATCAACTTCGCTGGCTTGAATAATCAGCAGGCTGGAGGTCTGGAGGAACAGACCGCACGGGTTTCATTTGTGGGAAGATTTAATTACGACTTTAAGGATAAATACCTTGTTGAGTTCTCTTTCCGTGAAGATGGATCGTACCGATATCACCCGGATGCACGCTGGGGTTTTTTCCCGGTAGGATCCTTAGGATGGAGAATTTCTGACGAAGGCTTTATGAGTGGTACTTCCTCCTGGCTTTCAGATTTGAAAATCCGTGGTTCATACGGGATAGTTGGAGAAGACGCCGGTAACCCTTTCCAATTTGTCAGCGGATACACAACCACTGGGGGCGGAGGATACGAATTTATAGATGGAACCTATACAGTAGGAGCTGGATCACCATCTATTGTGAATGAACAACTCACGTGGTTTACCTCTGAAATTCTTGATTTGGGTTTTAACCTTGGGCTTTGGGACGGAAGATTCAATATGGAATTTGACGTGTACCAAAGGAATAGAGAGGGCTTACTTGCCTATAGAAATCAGTCCTTACCAAACACTTTTGGTGGTAACCTTCCTCAGGAAAACCTGAATAGCGATCAGGTACGTGGCCTGGACTTTATGGTAGGCTATAAGAATGAAGTCAATGGTTTCCGATATGGAATCAGTGGTAATTTCAATTATGCAAGGACGAAAAACATTTATGTAGAAAGAGGTGAATTTTTGAACAGCATGGACCGCTGGAGAAACGGGAACCTGGATCGTAACAACGATGCAGTTTGGGGTTTCCAATATCAGGGTCAGTTTGCGAATCAGGAAGAAATTCTAAACTCACCTATTCAAAACGGAAGCTTGGGGAATATTCGCGAACTCCCTGGAGACTTCAAATACGAAGATGTTAATGGAGATGGGATCATCGATGGAAATGATATGCTTCCTACATTCTGGAATGGTACTCCTAAAATGTTTTTTGGGCTAACATTGAATGGATCTTACAAGGGATTTGATTTCAACTTCCTATTCCAGGGTGCAGCCAAGTATTCGGTGAGATTCAATGAAGTATATGCAGAGATTTTAGCATTCAAAGGATCGAATACGCCAGCCTATTTCTTTGATCGATGGAGAAAAGAAGACCCTTACAATGCAGATAGCGAGTGGGTTCCAGGTACCTGGCCAGCATCCCGTTTGATCGAAAATATGGGGATGATCTATGCGGAGAGTGAAGTGTGGAGAAGAGACGCTTCCTATGTCAGGTTCAAGAGTGCGGAGATCGGATATACATTTAATTCCAACGCTCTTAATACAATTGGACTGTCAAGTTTGAGAGTGTTCAGTAATGCGCATAACATCTTCACGATCACAGATCCATTTGTAAAGGCATTTGATCCGGAGAAACTGGAAGGTCTGTTCAACGCTGGATTTACCTACCCGCTTCAGCGCAGTTTCAACTTTGGTATAAGCGCAAACTTCTAATCATTCTATCATGAAAAAGATACATTATTCTATACTTATACTTCTTGCCCTCTTAATTCAGACTTCATGCAGTGATGTGCTGGATAAAGAACCTTTAGATAGGATTCAGGGAGAGCAACTCTTCTCTGATCCTGAAGGAGTGAGACTTTACATGGCAAATCTATATTCTCAACTTCCGGTAGAGGATTTTGCCTACTTCCGAAATGGATTTAATATCAACGGAGGTGATCCCAATAATGGTGGGTTTGCTGTAACAATGCTTACGGATGAGGCAGTACATTCTGAATTTGGAGATTTCTTTCGAAATGAAGACATCGCCTGGTGGGAACCAGCCTACAAATTGATCAGGGATGTAAATCAATTAATTGCCATAATACCTGACATTGATGTGACTGAGTCTGATCGAAATCAGATACTGGGAGAAGCATTATTTATTCGTGGGTATGCCTATTTCGGCTTAGTCAAAAGATATGGGGGAGTTCCGCTGATTGATGAAGCCCAGGCTTATACTGGCGATATTGAGTCGCTGAAAGTGCCTAGATCTACGGAGAAGGAAACCTGGGATTTTCTGCTGGATGATTTGCAGATGGCGAGTACTACACTTCCTCAGCAATGGTCAGGAGGAGAGCGTAGGGCTACCAAATGGGCCGCACTTGCGCTAATTTCAAGAGCATCCTTACACGCTGCTTCGATAGCTAAATTTTCGGATAAAGCGCCGCTTTCAGGAAATGCAGCTGATGCTAGTTTAGTTGGACTGAACACAGGCGATGCTAATGCATATTATCAAAAAGTGATAGAATCCTCTGAGGAAGTTATAAACAGCGGAGCTTTTGGTTTGTACCAGCCAAATCCGGCCAATCCAGCCGAGGCCGCAAGCAATATCCAAGGGATGTTTCAGAATGCCAATGTGGCAACTATCGAAGCCATTTTTATCAAAGGTTATGCAATACCGGGCAATGACCGTGGACATAACTACGATATTTGGTTTGGCCCGGCACAGCTTGCCAATGGATGGCCACACCCTGGCAGAATGAACCCTACATTGGATTTTGTTGAGCTATATGAAACCTATGACAATCCAGGGGAAATTACTCCTTTTCAGACCCGATCTGACGGAATAGTGACTGATTACAATGGCTTCAATCCATCTGTCCCTTACATCGAGTTTATTGATCCTGAAACCTTATTTGCCAATAGGGATGCTAGACTGCACGCTACTGTAATTGTACCTCGCTCCACCTGGAAGGATAGGGAAATTATAATTCAGGCAGGTTTTATAAAACCAGATGGCACTCCTGTGATTCGAACCAAAGATCAGGTAGAAGTCAATGGTAAAATGTTTTATTCTTATGGAGCTGAGAATGTTTCCCAATACTCAGGTTTCGACACCTATGGTGGTAACAATACCCGAACTGGATTCTCATTCAAAAAATTCTTGAATGAAGATAAGGCTGTGGTTCCTGGCTGGAATCAAAGTACCTCAGATTTTATGGATATGCGCTACGCAGAGGTGTTGCTTAACTATGCCGAAGCAGTAGTTGAAAGTGGTTTAGGTAATCCTGCTTTGGCAGAAAAAGCGATCAATGACATCCGTAAGAGAGCTGCACATACGGTAGATGTACCGCTCACTTTAGAAAATGTGATGCGTGAAAGAACCGTGGAGTTGGCTTTTGAAAACAAGCGATACTGGGACCTTATCCGAAGAAGGGAATACGAAGAGGAATTCACCAACAGAAGAAGACATTCCTTATTTCCGATTCTTGACCTGCGGGAATCTGATCCGGTTTACATTTTTGTTCGGGAAAATGTGCCTTCCATGGAAGCTCAGAATTTTCAACCTAGATTCTACTATAGACCTATTCCAGGCATAGGTGGAAATGGGCTGACTCAAAATCCATCTTATTAATCTTATGAATATGAATATGAAATCTTCATTCTATATCCTTTGTCTATTTGCAGTTGGTCTTTTCTCCTGTGAGCTGGACAATTATGATGCTCCCACCGCCAGTTTTGCAGGGCAGTTTATTGATGCTCAGACAGGTGCATTGGTAGAGCAGGATTTGATCAATGGAACGGTCATTCAATTGGCGGAGCACGGGTATGATCCGGTAGGATTACAATACTTGGTAGTCAAAAATGACGGCACATTCGAGAACAAGCTTCTTTTCGAAAATACGTATACCGTGCAGCCGGTAAGAGGAAACTTTTATCCGGTTGATGCGCAGGATCTGGAAATCGGATCAGGTACTACTATGGATTTTATGGTAACTCCGTACCTGAGAATTGTCAATCCTCAGATCTCCTACCTAAATGGTAAGGTAACTGCCACCTTTAGTATAGAGCAAACCGGGGCGAGTAATGTTCGCAAGATCGGATTCTTTGCCCATCCGAATTCGGTAGTTGGCCAGCCTGTTCAATCCTTTTCTGTAGAAAATGATATCAATCGGGATGTGTCACCGGATGAAGTCTTTACACTTGAAATGGATGTGGCGGCAAACAGTACCATTTTTGGAAAAGCAGATGATTTCTTTTTCAGAATAGGAGCGATAGCCAATGCGGCTGAATCAAAATATAACTATGTACCAGCGGAGCGAATTACTCTCTAAGCAATGAAAAATTATAACACTATGTTTTTGACCTATTGGCTATCTATAATACTTCTGAGCACCTTCGGGTGCTCAGAATCAACTGAACCTGATTCAACCCCCGATCCTGATCCACCCACAAAACCTACTACTGAAATAGAATACGATGAGACGGGGTTATTGTATACCAATATCGATGGGTTGGTTATGGCTGGTTATCAGGGATGGTTTGCCGCAGAAGGTGATGATTCTAACCGTGGCTGGTATCATTATCAGTCGGGATGTGGGTTTCAACCTGGATGTTCTACTATAGATATGTGGGCAGATGTAAGTGAATATGCTAAAACTTACCCAACAGATTTCAAATTTGAAAATGGGGAAACTGCGCATCTTTTTAGCTCTTATGATGCTGAGACTACGGATTTACACTTTAAGTGGATGAAGGAATACGGAATTGATGGAGTTTACCTTCAACGTTTTGTCGCTGAAGTAAAAGACTCCAATCCGGCGGGGAAGAGACATTTTGACAAAGTATTGGAGAATGCATTGGCAGCAGCCAAGAAATACGGCAGGGCAGTTTGCATCATGTATGACCTCAGCGGGGCTACAGGTGAGGATGTAAGGGAATTTGTAGAGAAGGACTATTTTGAATTGGTCAATAAGTACAAGCTGTTTGACAATCAGGAAAATCCGACTTATCTGAGAGAAAATGGTAAGCCTCTGGTAGCGGTTTGGGGAGTTGGTTTTAATGACAATAGAAAGTATTCAATAGAGGATGCTTCCATACTTGTCGATCAGTTGAAAGGAACGCAAAATCGGGTATCCGTAATGCTGGGTGTTCCTTATTGGTGGAGATCCTTAGGGAATGATACAGAGAACAATCCCAAACTACATGAGCTGATCAAAAAATCTGATGTAATCATGCCTTGGGCAGTAGGGAGATATAATTCTACGAATTATGGAGAGGTTTCTTCTCAGACATTAGTGTCTGATTTACAGTGGTGCAACTCAAATAATGTGAAGTATATTCCACTTGTTTTTCCTGGATTTAGCTGGGGAAATATGAATCAGGAATCAGAGTACAACGCTATCCCAAGACTGAAAGGAAACTTCTTTTGGCAGCAAATTAATGGCGCCGTGAAGTCCGGAGCAAAGTCGTTGTACGTAGCCATGTTCGATGAAATTGATGAAGGGACGGCCATTTTTAAGGTGATGCATGAGGGGACAACTCCATTGAACGCAGATGGCAAATTCATAGGCATTGATCCTGAATTGCAAACAGATCATTATTTATTCCTAACTGGACAAGCGGGAAAATGGGTTAAAGGGGAAGGGACATTTTCCGCCACACAGCCCAGTAGATAAACTGAAGTTCAGTTTTACTTATGAGTTTAATCACCAATACAATTCAAGAATAATACATGAGTTTTCAGATTAAAACATCCGGGGAGCCGTATGATGTCATCATTGTTGGTTCCGGAGCAGGAGGAGGTATGGCTTCCAAGGTGCTTTCGGAAGCGGGGCTTACGGTAGCTGTGATAGAGGCAGGAGGAGATTTTGACCCTGCAAATGATGCTGATCGTACCCAGCTTCGGCCGCCTTGGGAGTCACCAAGAAGAGGAGCCAGCACCCGAATAAGACCCTTCGGTGATTTCGATGCCGCCATAGGTGGTTGGGATATTGAAGGTGAACCTTATACCCGAAAGAATGGAACCCAATTTGACTGGTTCAGATCCAGAATGGTCGGTGGTCGCACTAACCACTGGGGTAGGATTTCCCTGCGATTTGGTCCGAATGATTTCAAAAGGGCAAGCATTGATGGATTGGGTGATGATTGGCCTATTGGCTATGAGGACGTAAAGCCTTACTACGATAAAGTAGATAAGCTGATAGGAGTTTTTGGCACCAAGGAAGGGATCTATAATGAGCCGGATGGTTTTTTTCTGCCTCCTCCAAAACCGAGACTTCATGAGTTATATCTAAAGAAAGGAGCCAATGCTGCTAACGTTCCGATGATTCCAGCCCGGCTATCCATGCTCACCCGACCTATAAATAATGAACGGGGAGTGTGCTTTTTCTGCAGTCAATGTAACCGAGCCTGTCAGGTATATGCAGATTTTTCGGCGGGAACATGTCTGCTTCATCCCGCCATGAAAAAAGGTAAGGTGGATTTGTTTACCAACTCGATGGTCAGAAAAGTGACTACGAATGATCAGGGAAAAGCAACTGGAGTTTCTTTCGTCAGCAAAGAGGATATGAAGGAGTACAAACTCAAATCAAGGGTAGTTGTATTAGGTGCTTCAGCCTGTGAGACGAGCAGGATAATGCTAAACTCAAAATCCAAATCCCATCCTGACGGCATAGGTAACAGCTCAGGAGTATTGGGACATTACCTGCATGACTCTACAGGAGCTAGTCGTTCAGGAATTGTTCCATCCCTGATGGGAAGGGAAAGATACAATGAAGATGGTGTAGGAGGAATGCACATGTATACGCCTTGGTGGGGAGATAATAAGAAGTTGGATTTTGCACGAGGTTACCACATTGAATACGGTGGAGGAATGGGACAGCCAGGATATGGGGCTGGTTCAGGAATGGAGTCCATGAGAAAATATATCATAGATGAATTTGGAAAACCAAGTCCAAACGGAGGTTATGGTGAAGGTCTGAAGAAAGATATACATCAACTTTATGGGGCATCGATTGGTTTGGCTGGCCGTGGAGAGAGTGTTCCCCGCTTTGACAATTATTGTGAGATTGATCCAGACGTAGTCGATAAATATGGAATACCTGTGCTGCGCTTTCATTATAAGTGGACTGATCAGGAGATACTTCAGGCCAAGCATATGCAGGACACTTTTGAAGAAATTCTGACAAATGCCGGTGCTATTCCTTTGGGTAAAAAGCAAGGCCCTGAAACCAATTATGGACTTGAGGCACCGGGTAGAATCATTCATGAAGTGGGAACAGCCAGAATGGGAAATAATCCCAAAACTTCTGTCCTTAACTCTAATTGTCAGGCGCATGATTGCGATAACCTATTTGTAGTTGATGCCGGTTCCTTTGTTTCGCAGGCTGACAAAAACCCAACCTGGACGATTTTGGCACTGAGCTGGAGAACTTCAGATTACATCGTCGAACAGTTGAAAAGGAAAAACATTTAAGAGATGAACAGAAGGGAAAATCTAAAATTACTTTTCACAGGATCAATTGGAACTGGTCTGTTCATGACTAGCTGTGAAGCAGATAATACTGAGGTAAAACATCAACCTTTATTAGATGGTGGCACTAGAGGTGGGAGGATACAGGAGGAAATCCGTAGAGATCAGGCATTGCTAGCTGAAGGTTTTTTTACTGAGAATGAGAAGCAAAAGATTAGGATTCTGGTGGATGTAATTATGCCCAAGGATGCTACTTCTCCGGCAGCTACGGAAATAGGAGTGCCTGATTTCATTGAGTTTATGATGAAGGATCAGCCTGCACATCAAACACCAATGAGAGGTGGATTGATGTGGTTGGATTTTGAATCTGAAGAGAAGTTTGGAAAAGCATTTCTGGACCTCAGCTCAGATCAAGTAATACAGATAATAGATCTCGTAGCTTGGCCGGAAACTGCCTTATCGGAATTTGAGGGTGGAGTTCGCTGGTTTAATATGATGAGGAACTTGACCTGCTCCGGGTATTTTTCTACAGAAGCTGGATGGAAATACCTGGATTACAAAGGGAATCAGCCAAATGTCTGGGATGGAGTTCCGCAGGAAGTGATGGATAAACACGGTTTCTCTCTGGAGGAACAATACATCCCACTTTACTTAAAACCTGAGGAGCGTGGTGTAGTTGCGCAATGGGATGAAGACGGAAACTTAATCAGTTGATGTAATGGATTTTGAAAGTTGCGTACGAAGAGAAGTCTTTCTTATATGCTTATTACCCCTGCTTTTTCTGATAGTAAACAAGGTAGATGCTCAACAAAACCCTAGCAAAAGCTATCATTTTGATTCTGTAGGAATTAGCAAAACTGTTCTTGAAAATTACCTGGATAGAGCTATCACCATGGTTTATCTATTAACACCGGACAAACCTGAAGGTGGTAGAGAATATTTATATCATGAAGATGATATACGAATGGTCAAAGAGATCGGAGCCAAATTCCTTGGAAGAGCTATTTATAGATGGGGTGGGGAGTCTGTATTGAATTCCCCTAAATATTGGCAGACTGCCCGTTCAATTGCGGCAGACCTTCATCAGTTTGATTCTACTATAGTCATTCAAGGCTGTTTATTTGAAATCGTCACAGAGGAGGTAAATAAAATTTCAATCCCAGCCTGGGTTCTTACCGAATTTGGTTTGCCGGCGACTGATAGAAATTTTTCCTATCAGGCGATGCTCAATGAAAAAGGAGTCTTTGTTGATCATTGGGGAAGTGGCAAAAGTGTACCTGATATCAGCAGGTTAGAGACCAAATTATGGTTCTATTACTTGGCTGGTTCTTATATGGAAATTGGTGCGGAAGCATTTCATCTAGGCCAAGTAGAACTTATTGGAATGAACGATCCAGAGCATGAGCATTGGAGTGAAATCATAGATAAAATCAGAAAGAAAGCCAAAAGTTCTTCTAGAAGAGGTTGGGTGATTTTGGATGCCCACGTCCCTTACGGAGGATTACTTAAAAATGGTGTCAGTTTAATTGATTTTAATTCCTTCCCACTGCGCATTAAGGAAGTTGTTGGCAGTCCATTAAAAGGGGAACTAGAACAGGGATATTTAGATGCAATTTATAACAAAAGTCTAGGTGGTGTTAGCCCTTCTGGTTGGGAAAGTGAAAACTTACCATATCTGGTTGAATTTGATAATTATGGAAGATCGAAAGAGGTTGGTGTCGCTGATACCACTTCCCATTTTGTTTGGGGATATGATGAAATCACCTGGTTTTCGCTTCAATCCGAACCGGAAAGAAATGATTGGTTGCGCTACGCGCAACAATGGATCAAAAGTGTCGATGCAAACGGCCATTTACAGGTGCCTGGAAACAGAATGATCTCTAGCCCAAACAACAGTCAAGGAAGCTATAGAGCAAATGCTAAAAGCGAAAAGTGTCCATTCGGTTATAGTCAGGAAGAAGTGATAAAGGAGATTTGGGAAAGGGATAAGTGAATATTCCAAATAAGATTTATATGGATGCTATCGTAAATCGTTCCTCTCATCATAACATTCCTTAGTAGCTGATTTAAATACAATATAGCTGGTTTATTATTTACTAAACCAACAGTTTTCTGACTGTTGGTTTTTTTATAAAACGAAAAATTTCAAATTCTAAAACTTAGTAATTATCACTTAGAAATTGTGGATAAATCTTCGCAAAATAGATCATGTAGATGGTTAATGGCCTTATTTATTAATACTTATCTTTTGCTTTAAATAAGCAATTGCATTTTCAAGATGAGCTAAATGTCTTCATCGAATACCCAACTTGGACTTAGCATTTTATTAGCCCGACAGCTATCTTTGAATCAAATGGATTCATTAATCAATTACGTACAAAAAAATGCCTCAACTTTAATTTCCGATGCAGATATAGAGGTTATAAAGAGTTGTTTTATTTCTAAAAGATTGAGGAAAAAGCAATATTTCTTACAAGAAGGAGAAGTATGCAAATATTTTGCATTTATTGTCAAGGGTGCCATGAGACAATATTATGTCGATGAGAAGGGAATAGAGCATTTTGTGCAATTGGCTATAGAAAATTGGTGGGTAGGTGACAGGGAAAGTTGGGTGACTCTTTCACCATCCAAATTTACTATTGACGCTTGGGAAGATTCGGAGCTTCTGCTTATAAGTAATGCAGATTTATTGAAGTTGATTCAGCTAGTTCCGGCTGTTATGGAAGTGATGAGAAAAATGGATGAGAGAAATAATATTGCAACACTAAAGCGTATTACATCTACTATAAGCTACACTTCGGAAAGACGTTATACCGATTTTAGCACTGAATATCCAGATATAGTGAAGCGTTTTCCTCAGCATGTCATTGCATCCTACATAGGAATTACCAAAGACACTTTAAGTAGAATTAGGAAGAAAGCCAGTCGGAAATAATCTTTTAGTATTTTCTTCTAAGCTTCAATTGATTGAGCTGATCAGTTTAATAGTTTATTATAGAGACCTTCTGTAAAGACTATTAATTCAGCAGGATTTTTTCACCACTTTTACTACTTGTTTAGCCACATTACTTTACTGAATGCTTGAAAAATAAGCAATAGCTATACTGTTGAAATAGATAAATCAATATTTTTAACAGTAGTTGTCGTCGACATTTGTCTACGTTTTTTTTCGTCATTTATCATCAATTTTTAGCTGAGGCCACTTTTATTTTTGAACTCAGATTGAGTGAAAAGTTCCTTGATTATGACTCTGGCGAATCATTAGAAAGTTCATTTTTCATAAAGCCTAATCTGTAGCCATAATCATCTCGCATAGATATTACTCCGAAAGCGCTATTCTAATTTTTGCATAAGTAGGAATATTCCAACTGTAAAATCAGAATAGGATGTGAAGGGAAATGGGTCTAGTCGTATGAAAAGCAAAAGGAAAAATGTGCAATTGAAGGAGAATCTTGTCCATTGTTGGACCTCTATATCTACTGCAACTTTGCATTATCAAATTGAACAAATAAACAACTTTAACTTTTATGAACAGACTAACAGTAAAAGACGGAACAGAAATTTATTTCAAGGATTTGGGTCAAGGACAACCTATTTTCTTTCACCACGGATGGCCTTTATCATCTGATGACTGGGATGCTCAAATGATGTTCTTCCTGGAGCAAGGTTTTAGAGTAATTGCGCACGATAGACGCGGTCACGGTCGCTCCACTCAAACTTACCATGGCAATGATATGGATACCTATGCTGCAGATGTTGCAGAATTGGTTGAGCATCTGGACCTAAAAAATGCAATTCATGTAGGGCATTCAACAGGAGGTGGTGAAGCCATTAGATATGCCGCAAAATATGGAAATGGTAGAGTTGCCAAGGTGGTTTTAATCAGTGCTATTACGCCTTACATGATTGCTGATGAGCGAAATCCTAACGGTGTTCCATTAGCTGTGTTCGATGATATTCGTCACAACACCCAGCACAATAGAGCTCAATTTTATCAGGACATCACTTTTCCTTTCTTCGGTTATAACCGTGAAGGGGTAGAGATTAAAAAAGGCATCCAGGATAATTGGTGGCGTCAGGGAATGATGGGTGGTATCAAAGCACAATACGATTGTATTCAGGTTTTTTCTGAAACTGATTTTACGGAAGATCTAAAAAGTGTAGAATTCCCGGTTTTGGTTCTTCATGGTGAGGATGATCAAATAGTACCTTATAAAACCACTGCGGTAAAAGCTGCAGAATTGTTACAAAACGGAAAATTGATCCTGTATCCCGGCTTCTCTCACGGTATGCCGACTACCGAAGCAGCGACAATAAATAAGGATATTCTTGAATTTATTAACTCCTAAACACCAATGTGTAAGGTGGGGGTGAGACGAAGCCTTGAAAGCGAAACTATTTCGCCTCCTCTTAGCATTCATTTTCAACTACTATAGCGATGAAAAAATCAATTTTAGCACTAGCAATTTTAGTTTCTCTTTTCACTAATAGCCTAATGGCGCAAAGCAAAAGAGTCAATGGTTCAGCGGGAAGAGCAGAATATATTGAAGTTGGAAAAAATGTAAAACTTCACGTTACAGACCTTGGTGAAGGGCAACCCATAGTTTTGATTCATGGTTGGCCATTAAGTGATGAGATGTACCAGTATCAATACCAATACTTGAGTCGCAAGGGATTCAGAGTGATTGGCATTACCTTGAGAGGATTTGGGAAATCAGACAAGCCTTATGGAAGATATGATTTTGACGTTTTTTCGGATGACATAAAAGTCGTTTTGGAGAAACTAAATATCCAAAATGCAGTTTTAGGTGGGTTTTCGATGGGTGGAGCTGTGGTAATTCATTATGTGACCAAGTATGATGCGGCACATGTGAGTAAACTTGCGCTCTTTGGCGCGGCAGCTCCTTCATGGAAACAGAGGGAAGGATCGCCCTCCGGTATATCCGAAGCAGATGCAAATGGTTTGATTAACCAAACAATGACTGCAAGGGAAGATTTGATTTTCGGACTTGGAAGTGCGTTTGTGGGAAAAGAAGGAAATATTTCTAAAAATGTTGAAAAATGGTTGGAGAGCATGAATTTAGAAGCTTCGCCCTTTGCTGTAACCGAATCAATCACAGCCTTAAGAGACCTGGATTTGCGTCCAGAGCTTTCAAAAATTAAAATTCCTACCGCCATATTCCAAGGTACGCTAGACAAATTATGTCCATACCCTTTTGCTGAAGAGTTGAATAAAGGAATTAAAGATTCATTTATCGTAAAGTTTGAGAATAGTGGTCATGCACTATTTGTCGAAGAAGCTGAAAAATTCAATACTGAGCTTGAGAAGTTTGCCCTTAAATAATAACATCAGTAAACATGGAGCTGCTTCTAAACAGCTCCATGTCACTTTACATTAAAATTCATTTGCAAATGGCAACTAAAAACCAAATTGGTTTAGACAAATCAAAAAGCAAATTACTTGCTGAAGGTTTAAATAAATTACTGGCTGACTATATGATGAGCTACCAGAATACCAGAGGCTTGCACTGGAACATAAAAGGGGAAAAGTTTTTCAAATTGCATGTAAAGTTTGAAGAACTCTACTCCAATTTTCTCTTGAAGGTGGATGAAGTAGCGGAGCGAATTTTAACATTGGGTGGAACTCCTTTGCATACCTTTGATGACTATAAAAACACCGCAAAAATCAAGAGTGTAAAAAACGTTTCTGACGGAATCGCTGGTGTAGAGAGCATCTTGGATTCATTGGGAATTTTGATTGGCAAACAAAGAGAGTTGTTAAATCTCTCAGCTGAAGCAGGTGATGAAGGTACAATTGCACTTATGAGCGATTACATCCGTGAGCAAGAAAAGCTGGTTTGGATGTATTCATCTTTCATCCAACTACAGGAAAGGAAACCTAAGACTGGAACAGCTCTTTAAAATTTGTATAAGAATTCGTAGCGCTCAGGATAATAAAAAAAAATCTGATGAATTTTGAAATTTACTCAACACCAAAAAAGATTTTATTTCTGTGTTGATTTCCCCATTTCTCCATCGCAATTAAGACATCATGAAGTGTTTTGCTGTATTCGGTAAGCTCATATTGAACTGTTACCGGTTTGGTGTCACATACTTTCCTGCTTACCAATCCATTCATTTCCAAATCCTGTAATTCTTTGGAAAGGATTCTAGGGGAAATTCCTGCTTCTCTGGCTAGTTCATTAAAACCCATTTTGCCAGCTTGCAATACGGTGAGTAAAACCAGCTTCCATTTTCCACCGACCACATCCAGAGTATCTCTGATAGGCAATCTGGCTTTTGAACAAGAATCTGAAGTATGTTTTATTTCTTTATCATCCAGCTTGTTTTTCATAACTATCCTAATTGTAACTACTTTCCTTTTGGTAACTGATATCAAATTTATAGTAATTATTTGAATCTTTGAATGCTATTTAACAAGACCACACGGAATAAAGCTCAAGTTTGAATTCTAATCCAACAGTATAATTAATGTATCATATTATTTTCTGCCACAATAAATTGTTTAAAAGATAATGTTCTAAAATATAACATAGGGAATAAGTTATCACTATATGAATATGTAACCCGTACTTGTAATGCCAGTACATAAGCCTGAAATTTGCATTAAGAAACGTAGTGAATGGCTAGCTAATTTCAAATGAAATTAATCATGCAAATCCCCTTGTTAACAAGTGGCACGAAAGGCGCCTAAAGATCAGCTTAGGCTTTTATTTTCATAACGGAAAGCATTGCATCGTGTTCAAATCTAATATATGTATATCGCTTAGTATGCTCAATCACATACATATATAACTTGACGTAGTAGTTTATGCTAAGATGAATTTGCAGGATACTTTAATATTTCAAGAAAAATTATTAGTGAATAGTTAGTTTTAATTAATTATAAATTCTAAAACCATGAATAAGCTGCCCAATGTAATTGCAACCTTGATAGAAGCACAAAACAATTATGATAGTGTTTCATTCTCGAATTGTTTCGCTGAAACAGCAATTGTATATGATGAAGAACAGAAGTATCAAGGAAAAAAAGAAATAAAAGCATGGATTTAGGGAGCCAATGATACCTATAAAACTATGATGCAACCTGTTGAATATCTGGAGGACAGTAAAAAACTCAAAGCGGAAATATCTGGAAATTTCCCAGGTAGTCCACTAATCTTGATTTATCAGTTTGATATAAAAGATGACCACATCCATAGTTTGAGAATTGTTTAATGATTATTGATGGGAGTGATTGATTTTACGGAGGATATATCCTCTGGAAACTGACTATTCATAAATGAAATTCCGGAATTCTATTTACTCAAATTCCTCTTAATTATCTACATAACTATTCCAGTTTATAAAAATTTTGAAATGCTTAAAGAATTTAACTTTAAAAAATTTGGCCATCTGAAGCTTACTGATCTGGCCAAAAGCGGAAATGAATTTGAGCCTTTTCACGACCATATTAAAATGTTTTTTTTACCTCAGGGGTCACAATTGAAAGTGGACTTTCAGGAGTTTCATTTAAAACGTGATTCTCTTCTATTCCTTAATCCTAAAGTAATTATCCAAGCCTTAAACGATCATATCCAAGGGGGCGAAATGATATATTTCAACAGAGATTTTTATTGTGTTGAAATGCACGATCAGGAAGTTGCCTGTGACGGTATTTTATATAATAATGTATTTGAAGTTCCTTTTGTAGAATTGACAGCAGACCAATCTTTTGCGGTACAAAATGTCCTGAAGGAAATAAAATTAGAAATGGCAGGTCAGGATAGCAATACAGAAGAAATGTTGAGAATTTTATTGAAAATGGTGATCCTGAAAGCTACCCGAATCTGGAAAGAGGTTCATGATTTTACCGAAATTGATCAGGACGCGGACGTACAGTTTCTTCGCAAATTCAGTCAGTTGGTTGAGCATAACTTTAAGACCCATCACTCGGTTTCTGAATATGCAGATATGCTTTTTATCACGCCAAAAAATCTCAGTAAGAAAATAAAGTTATTAAGTAATGAGAGTCCAAATAACATAATCAAAAATCGAATTATACATGAAGGCAAGAGGCTTTTGGTGCATACTACGCTCACGGTTAAAGAAATAGCCTATCAGTTAAATTACGATGACGTTGCATACTTCATCCGTTTTTTTTCAAAAAGTACGGGTTTTTCACCTACTGCTTTTAGGAAAAAATTCTGAATAATAAATGCTTCTTCCTGCGGTAATTTTGAGTTTATTCCAGTTGTTTGTCTGCCAGAATTGTTCGATAACTAATGCAATTTTATTTTTATTCGATCTGCTATCACTTACTCTCAACAGGAAATATGGAAAAGGTTAACAATACTGGCGATCAATGTTTAAATAAATGGTGATATATATAGCTATCGCCACAGAATTTCAATTTTAATTAATAATATATGTCAATTTGCGAAATTCAAATAAAAATATGTAATACTGTTGTTTCTTCAGGCAATTCACCCTATACAATTGTACCTGTTGAAGTTAACGATGAATTGATTTCTTTGACCAGGACAGATTCTCTTGATGCGTTTAAACAAGGACTTGCCTTTTTTATATGGGAAGATTATACTTTGGAGGATTACAAGGATTTTATCAAAAATAGCAAAGAATATCTTCAGATTTCTGATGGTCTGAAAGAACAGTTCTTAATAGAGAGATTAAATAAGACTATAGAAAAAGATGATTTGATTAGGTGGCAAAATAACCAAATGTATCTAGCTATAGGTATTGCTATAAATGAATTGAGGAGTTCAAATGTTTCTTATAAGATAGTCGATGATGTTAAAGTATTTGATGAGCTAGTTAAAGTCAATAACGCTTTACTTTCTACTATTATTTTTTTTAATTAATCAATGCATATGCGAATTAAGAATAGCAACAAAGTCATATTAACTATATTAGTATTAATAACTTTTCTAGGGCAGTCCCGAGCTCAAAAAGTAATACATCACTATGATTTTAACCTGAATGAAAGAGTCGGTTTAACTCCTAAGGATATCATTTTGCAATTTCAGGAAATGGGAATGGATCCTGTAAATCATATACTCACAAAAACTGAGCAGGAAATAGTTGAGCAGGCATTTGACTTACTTCCTCCTTTGCATCAAAAATTACTTAAAGAGCATCTCTACAGCATTAGCTTCCTAGATAATATGCCTAATACTGCACTCACTTCACCTGTAGATGAATCGGATGAGAAGATGTTTACCATCACCTTTCGCTCTGAAATTCTTCATCAGACAATTTCCGAGTGGGCAACCTGGAAGGAAAAATCCCTTTACGAATCATCTTCTGGTTATAGTCTATTTGTAGAAGCAGGTGAATTGAATGCGATTGTCTATGTATTGCTTCACGAAGCTACCCATGTTTTGGATGCCGCTCTTGGAATCTCTCCTAAACTTACTGAATCGGACACATTAATAGAACACTCTGGGTTTACCCATAATATTTGGACATCTATTAATATGCCTAGGGAAGAGTTCAGAACGACTTTGCTGGAGACTACCCGGTTTCGAGGAGGAGGGCCTATACCAATTAACTTGGCGCCTGAAGTTTACAAAAATCTTTTACAAACCCCATTTGTTTCCCTTTATGGAATGGCTTCTTGGTTTGAGGATTTGGCCGAATTAGTCACAATTTATCATCTATCGAAGAAACTAAACCAACCTTATCAGATTAGTATAATGAAGGGCGGGGTGGAAGTTTTCCGTTTTGATCCTATAAAAAATAAAGAAGTGCGGAAAAGATTTAAAAAGCTTGATATATTTTATTCAGGTTGATTTGAGCTTTAAGTAGAAATTCTAATAAAACATAAAAAACCCTGTTTCCAGGGTTTTTAGGCTACTTATGGATTAATGATAAATTGTATTACCGTAGGGTTATATTGATGACAGGTAATTCTTGAATAAGTTTAGATCTTACCGTTGTAATTCCAAGAGATAAAAGAATTATTATTTATTCATAAATAACCAACTCATCAACAGTTTTCAGGGCTTTTGGTAGTGCATTTTCTTTGATCTCTGGAATGGCTAGTCCTTCTACCCGGTATGCCGTAATATCATCAATACCTATAAACCCAAGAATATTTCTTAAATAATTTTCTGTGAAATCAATGTTCTTCATTGCTCCCTCCGAATAGATTCCTCCTGAGGCTATAGCTAGGTAAACTTTTTTGTTTTTAACCAAGCCTTCTACACCATTTGCAGTATACTGGAAAGTGACACCTGCTCTTGTAATGTGGTCAATCCATGCCTTGAGGGTAGAGGGAATAGTAAAATTATACATAGGAACGTCCATAACTATTATATCCGCTGCAAGTAGCTTTTCAATTGCGTCATCAGACTGGGATACAGAATTAATCATTTCTTCCGTGCGCTCATCTTCAGGAGTAAAAAAGGATGCTAAATGTACTTGTTCAAGATGCGGAAAAGGAGTTTTGGCAATATTGGAAACGATTACTTCGCTTTGTGGCAATTGCTCCTTAATTTTTCCAATGATAGAATTTCCGAGTTTGTTACTGACAGATTCCTCTCCCCGAAGGCTGGTAACTATGTGTAATATCTTCATATTAGTAGTGTTTGTTGGTTTCCCAAAATTAGGCACATACACTATGGAATTGTTATCTGTTACAAAAAGAATAGTACTTACAAAAAGGATAGTATCTGTAATATCATAAAATAGAATGCTGTATAGTATTGAATTGATCCTTATTCCTTAAGGCAAAAATGCTTACTGGTGGATCCACAGCACTTCTTTGTTGAATTGGATTGACTAAAAGAATGATTAAAGAAGTTTTGGCTACTAAATAAGTGGATTTGGCTAATCCAAATGAATGAAGTATCAAAAAATTTGTAACGCTTATCAATGGGAAATGGAATTATCAAAAGTTTGTTTATCACCACTCTAATTACTTTTCCAACATTTATGTAAAAAATATATTCTAACGATAAAAAAATGAAAATTATCAGCATTATACTCTTATTTACCGCTGCATTCTTGAGTATCAAACATGGATGGGATGCTTTTCAGCCTTCATCTCCGCGGCAGGACCAAATGATGACTGACCTTGGGATTTTTTTATAAATAGATTTCCCGAATTGAAACGTTGCATCCGAATTGCTGTAGAAGATATTCACCGCAATATGTCATTAGAATAGAGGGTTTTTTGTTTGATAACGCAGAAACTCGTTACCTTAATTTCAGATCGTTATATTCTGACTTATACAACCGGGTGTCCTTGTCAGACCTTTGCATATTTTTAGGAATAGATAGACAATCAATGACACGTATAAGGAAGAAAATAGCCCAACAAACACTTTGACACATTTGTGTCAAGTACATACCGAAGGAAACTGATATTTTATGTCATAATTGTAAATGATATAAAATGAAGGTATGGTACCGGTTGAAATGTATACAAATAATAGCACACATACATCAGCAGCAGGGGCTAGTCGTGCGTTATTAAATAAGGCTTGTCCTAAATGATTACCGTATACATTCGAACTATAAGTAGGACATGGTGAAGTTTTTTGGAAGTAATTCAGAGAGGATCTATTCAGTTTTAAATTAAGTGGAGGGTTTTTAAGAATTAATTTTTTCTGAAAGTAAAGTATTTCTGAAGTAGAAAATTGACAGTCAATACAATTACGGTGGAGAAGATTTTAGCGATCGTTGGCTGCATGGAAAGAAATAGGATTAAGGCCTTGAGAATAAGGTAATCACTACCGAGCCCCTGACCAACGACAAGAATGTATTTGAAAAGTTGATTGGTGGTTCTTTTAGTCCCCGAGGTGGCATCTTTGAATGCAAAATTTTTGCTGAGCCAAAAACCTGTGGGTATGGTGACAAAGAATGCAATCAGAAGAGCAATGGTGTAAGAAGCGATATTAAATCCCTGAATATTGAACCCTTCCCTTGGAAGTATGAATTCATAGAGCAAAGCAAATAAAATAATATTTAAAGCTGTATTAATAGCGCCTACAGCCAAGTATGCATATACTTCGTATGGCAACCATTTTTTAAACAAAGGATAAAGCAACTTGAGAAATCCTTCAATCCAATTGGTAAGTATCCGGATCATTTCTTAAGCTTCAAAAGTGTGTGAATATGACTTAAATACCACTGTGCAAGTTCGCCCATCGGCAAACCTTTGGCGGCCTTGTAGTTTTGATCCTCAATATTTTTCCTTTCTTCAGGATTTTCAATTAGCCTAGAAACAGCTTCTGCTAAACTTTCTGCATTGTCTGTTTCAAAGTATGCTCCACCATAACCTTCTTCTTCTACCACCCGCTCTAGATCATCAATTTTTGGAAGTATACAAGCTCTACCATAACTCCCGGCTTGATGCAGAATACCCGAACTGCCAGTTGTAGTGGTATAAGGGAAAATCACGAATGTGCTATCCCAAAAAATCTGAGAAACTTTCTCTTCAGGAATGTATCCGGTGTATTCCACATTAGGTAAGTGTGCATAGTTTTTTTTCAACCCGTCGATGTAGCCTTTAACATTTGGATTGTCAGTGCCGGCTACCGTAGCTGTGAATTCTAAATGAGGATATTTTTTCTGGAGAATCTCCATGGAGTCCAGCATAACTTCAGCTTTTTTGTAGGTACCAAATTTCCCGAATGCCATCAGATTTATTTTGTTGGAATTCTCGGGCACATAGTTCCGTTCAGGAAGTTCAAAATTGCCATGGGGAAGCAATATGACATTCTCTGCATGGTATTTTTCTTTGAGAATAGTGACGTATTGAGATATTGTCACACCGATAAGATCAGCTTTTAGGATGAATTTGGTGAGCTGCTCACCTATCCAGAGAAAGATGTTCCCTTTCAACTTGCTGTCTGCCATCCCTATAGTGTCCAATTTTACTGTTTCAGTGATGTTGTGAAGGATTACCACTGAAGGAATATTCAAAAGTTTGCACATCCATGGAGTGAGAAGGCCAAGCGCCGCAGGTACTTTTCCCTCTCCGAAAGTCATAAACTGAAGATTTAAAATCACTGCATCAGGCTTGAGCTCCTTGAGTTTTTTGCGTAAATCCAACACTGTTGTCCAACTGTTAAAATCCCAGCAAGGGATTATTTCCAGGCCATCTGTAGCATATCTGGAGTACTGACTATTGTCTTTAAGATTATTAGTAAGAATATAGATCTGATCTACTCCTTTCTTACCGATAAAGCTTCGACTTAGGTGGTAACCATATTCATTGAGGGTAACCTGACTAGGAGGGTAAGGGGTGATGAACGCTAACTTCATAAGCTGTTATTTTTTATAGTTTCGTCAATAAATCGGATGGCATCCAGTCGCCAATTGTCGCCCTGAAAAAGCAGGCTAACAGCGATTGTTGCGGAGGAAGTCTCAATAGAACCATCAGGAAACCTGTAACTGAATTTGGCAAGGCTATCTACTAGATTACAGGATAGCCCATCTCTGGACCAAGTTTTTATAATTAATGAATGGCTAAGGTCTTTTCTTTCTATAGCTCCTAGTTGGCCTTCTTTATAGTTGTTTGCTAGGTTTAGATAAAAGTGCTCTGTGAATCTCTCCTTGCTTGGTTCAGGGTTAGGATGCTGATAGAGATAGTTTAGATGTGCCCATATAGCAGCATAGTCATTTTGAAGTTTCTCCAGTTGCTGTTCAGTAGGGATATAGTTAGATTTTACTTTTAGGTCCACCGCGGGGTCTGAATTGATTGCAAGGCTATCATATCTGAGAAAATAGGGCACCTGATCATTAGTATTTTTAATTCTTGCCATCGTAATCAGCAAGAAGCCCACAATGAATAGAAAGCCAAGAAATATCCATCGGGTCATTGTTTTTCTAAGGTTAAAGGTTGAGAATAAATCTGAGCTATCTGGGCGACGAGAGTTCTACCTTCTGCCTCATCTAGTGGAAGGGTGAGGACAGCAAAAGCATCAAGTACTACCGCCTCAATCTTTTTATGTTGTTTTTCTTTTTGAAAGTAGAAAAGGATCTGTGTACCATTAGCTATTTTGTTTTCAAAACGATCAACCAAGGGACCAGCCTTAATAGTTATTCGCTGATTATAGCTGTCTTTTGAATAGGAGATAGGGATTTCCTTTACGGTACCTGCATCCACATAGAAACTTGATCTGGGAGAGGCAGCTTCACTTTTAAAAGTTCCTGTTTTTGGAAGCATTTCTACATTACGCTCTACAAAATATACGTCCTGCTCCACCTGAGTGAGATTTCCAAATGAGTCATAGCTGTAAAGAATCTGTTGCTGCACCATTGAAGAGTCTGCAGTGAGGGTTTTGGGTGAGCGCAAATCCGCTATTTGACTTTTTCCTTTCTGGTTTTTAAGTGTGATAGGGTAGACAAACTGATAAGTACCGGACTCCAATGTTAGAAAGGCACTGCCTTCAATTACTCCTTTTTCGGGATGGATAATGACTAGTAATTTTTCTTCCGTTTGTAAAAGTTCGGGATAAATCACTTGAACAGCCGTGCTTATAGAAGCTTTCCAATCCTGAACTTTCGTTTCAAATACCAATGTGTCCTGATTTACCAGTAGAGTTGATTTTGGGTTTAACCAAATTGGCTTTTCCATGGTATTTTCGCCACAGCCTATAGCTAGCAGCCCAGTGAATAAATAAAGGATGACTCTGATCATTGGAGGTAAATTTCTTGTGCCAAAAAGCAGTGAGGCAGAAAGCTGATTTTCTCTTGAAAATGAGCAGATTCCGCAACTGATTTTATTAATAATTCTCGATGCTGACCGTTTATCCGAAGATTGATGGGAAGTTGATCCAGAACCTTCGCAGTGGAGGAGATTTTACGAACTGGGATTTGGAAGCTATTTTCCAGTCCTGGTCTGATAGATTTGGGATAGGTCCAGAGATCTACTTGCACAATCCTGCCCAAACTGTCTTTTTCAGAAATTAGCACTCCTGGAATCGTGATCTCACCTGTGAATGGATTCTTCATAGATGCCTGGAATATTGCCTGAGTTGCGTTTTCTGCACTAAGCTCATAGCTGAGTTCCCCACCCCTTATATATCCTCGCTCAGATATATCTGTTTCCAATTCTAGAGAAATGGAAATAATCTTCTTTTCACCTTCCATTTCCTGCGAACCCAAAGGAAGCTGAAACCAAGTGCTTGCCTTTGGGGCAAGATTGAAGTGGAAATTCTTTTTTGGAAAAAACGTTGCTGTACTGTCATTTTCATAACTGATCACTGCCTTCAGCGCTAAAGTGATCGGGATATTGTCTGCATTGATCAGCTCACCTGTTAAGCTCAACTCTCCATCCAGTTGCACCAAATTCGCTTGATAAAATCCTGCAAAGGGTTTTTTGATTCTATCATCCTTTACGGTTGGAAAGCTGCTGACTTTACGTTTCCCCATTTTTTTGAAAAGCGTGTAGGTGTAACTGATCACCTGCTCCTCAGGGATTTCCAGTTCCATTTTCGGTGGATTGATAAACCATTTTTGATTTATTCTTTGCAAGTTCATTACCTCTTCTTTTTCCCGAGCACCCAAGGAAGTTCTCCATATACTTCGCACATTCATTTGCGCACTATTATCGCTAAGCTTCAGCGTATCGATTTGCAGATGGTCAAGTTTGGCAAAAGATGGAAGCAAGCCACCGTCACTTACTGATTTTTCAAGTAGGTATTGATCCAGGCTATATGCTGGCCCAGGAGTGAAAAACTGGAATGCCTCATCAAAGCGTTGGAAATCCAGTTCATTGTAATGGGAATAAATGGTTGTTGCAGGATCTTTTTGTTCGTCTATTAGCAAAAGTTGGTATATCTGATATATCAGAAAACTGCTGAAAAGGACAAAAGGAAGCCAGGCTGATGGATAAATAATGAGTTTTGGATAAAAGTTAACTTCTTCCTCAGATATTAATTCCTGCTGTGATTTTTTAAAATGAAATAGGTAAACCATCACCAAGGTAAATGCGGTTAGCAATGTGGTAACCGGAAGTATTCCCCACGCTTTTTTAAGTAGGGGATTTAGCTCAGTAGGTTTGATAGGTTGTATAGTGGAAATATTTCCTTTTTCCCATACCATGATACCATTTTCCAATCGGATAGTCCTGTTCCATCCTGAATAGAACAATAGCGGATCGTAATATCGGTCATTGCTAAAAACGTATTTAAGCTGGTACTTTTCTGCCTTGGTGAGAAAATCATCCAAGCTAGCCATACCTTCTTCCTTAAGGTATTTGGCGTTTTCCAGCCGCTCTACTGCACGTGAAGTCATCTCAGGAAGTCTTCTCGCAGAATGGTAATTGCCGTCGATCGTAGCGGCCAGCGTGTTAGAAGAAAGCCAAGCCATCTGATCGCCAAAGCCCAGTGTAAGAAACCTCCAGCGCATGTGATCATCCCGATTTAGGAAATTTATAATCGGTTCAATTTCCACAGCTTTTGGTTGCAACGGTCTGAAACTAGCCAGGTGAAAAATGTATATTATGAACAGTAGATAAGAAAATCCGCTCAATCCCGAGATCAGGAAATGTGATGTTTCACCATATTTCTCAGCCCAATATTTTTTTATAGGACCACCAATAAAGGCTACCAGAAAATGGCTGATGTAGGGAATGGCAATGATGGAAGCCCAAAACCCAAACCGGTCTAATGTAAGAATATTGAATGCATTTTCTCCCAGCATTAATTTAGGAAGGGGGGTGGTACCACCGCTACCCAGTAATAGGCATACATAGAAACAGACTGCCCAGCCAATATGTCTTTTCCTGCGAGTGATCAGGTATGAAATTGCTGGTAAAAGCGCAAAGATCAATAAGAGAGGAATGATGTAAAAAACCAATCCTGAGCTGGTTTCTACAAAGAAATTATCCCTGGATCCATGTGGGATGGAAACCTGACTGATAGGATCAGTTCGGCTCCAATACCAATATGGAAAAATAAGTGTGATCGTGAGCACTATCGTGCTAACTACAAATAGCAGAATTTCCTTCTTCTTCTGCCAGACTGCTACCACTAAGTCGGGAAGAAACCTTCCAATCAATTTCTTTTTGCCTAATTCAGGTTTGCCGTCTATTATAGCCATGACCATCGCAGGAGCTATAAAAAAAACCATTCCGAATATAGCCGTCACATGATGTGAACTTACCGTCACCGAAATAAATGCAAGTGACATGAGTAAATATCGCCAGTCAGAAGTTTTGATGTATTGATATAGAAATGGCAGAGCATTTAACAAAAATGCAAGACCCGTTAAGGTTGGCACTTGGCCATATACATGAAGTGTCTCAACCAATGAACTCAAAACCACCGCCAGGATAGCTGCTACTCCTGCCGTCTGCTTGGAATAGAACATCTTGGTAAAACGGTAAATGCCTAATATCAAAGCTTCGAAAATCGCAATTGCGTAGATGCTGAAAGCAATTTTCAGCGGGAAAATCTTGCTGATAAGCGCAATGATCTGATGGACAAGGGGAGGATAACTGATTGTCAAAAAGCCTGTATACCAGCGGTATTCCCATGGCTCAAACCAAAATCTGGAATAGTGATCCGCAAAAAACATATGCACATAAGCATCGTAAGTCTGTGGCAATGTGAAATGCACAATAATGCCATGGGTGATCAATCCCAGAGATAAGGCTACCAAAAGCAACCTTTTCCCCAGAAATTCACTCCATAAGACTTGATCTTGGTTTTTCACCGGATTTTGCTTTTACTAAATATAAAGTTCTAGTTTTACTTTTTTCACATTGCTTCGTATTCTTTGACCGGTTGGTTAGGAGAATGACTTCCTGCATTGCAAAGATTCGAAAGCCGAGGATGTATTTCAGTTTGGCTGAAGTGAAAATTGAGGTTGTTTGTTCTTCAATATACTTTTAGGCTTACTCTTTAGCTGATAGTGATAATAAAGTCCAAGAAGTTGCAGGGGTATTTTAATGGTGTCTTTCAGCTTTAGTCGCGAATCACCTATTTCGGACCAATGCAAAAGTGGATATTCCAATACTCCACGTTGTAAAGTGGACTTCCCGAATTTCCCCTGAAGTCTCAAGAAGATCTCCACATCAAAAAGCCATGGAGTCTGAAATTGATTTTTGAATAAAAATGGAACAAGATTTCTCTGAAAAATTTTAGCGCCGCACTGAGTATCCTGGAAGTTTGTTCTTAAAATGGTTTTGATGATTTTTTTGATTACGGTACTTGCCAAAGACCGGCTGTCATCCCGGTTGATTTCTGCACCTAAACGCTGAATTCTACTACCGACAATAGCTCCGAATTTGGGATAGTCTTCTTTGTATTTGGCCATCATCAGCCATTCTTCAGGAGTGGTAGCCAAATCAGCATCCAAAAAGCCAATCAATTTGGAATTGTAGTTCTTATGAACAAACAACATTCCCTGTCTTACTGCCTCGGATTTGCCTCCATTTTTTGGCATATCGAATACTACGATGTTGTTTGGACTTTCAGTTTGAATTCCTCTAAGTACTGCAAGTGTTTTATCCTTGCTTCCATCATTGACCAGACAAAGGAGTACTTCTGGATGAAGCTGTGCAAAGTTTTTGAATTCTTGATAGGCAAACCGCTTTTCCTCATTGTAACATGGTACCACCATCGCGTATTGATGCTGGATTACGGGAGTATGGTCAAGGACAGTTTGCCTTAACTGTGAAACTCTATTTTTGGAGGGGGAAATGTTTGTCATAATAACTTGATTTTCAGTGTGCCAGTTCTTTTTCAAATAACTGTCCAAAATTGTAATTAATTGAAAATCAGTAGATAATGCCTATATGCAAACTCGTTTCATTCCATATTTTGGAATATATTCCAGAAAATGAATTCATTCGTTATACTTTTTATATCTTAAAGAAAGATTAACTAGCTATGAGTCAGTTTAAAATATTCATCGTTGAAGACGATCCATGGTATGGGCAGATACTGCATTATCACATGAGTCTAAATCCGGATTATGAAGTATTTCTTTTTCCAACTGCCAAGGATTGCTTAGCCAGAATGCAGGAAAAGCCGGATTTGGTTACAGTGGATTTTTCTCTACCTGACATGACAGGTGATAAGCTGTTTCTCAAGATCAAAGATTTCAACCCGGGCATTCCGGTGGTAGTAATCAGTTCGCAGGAAGATATTAGCGTGGCTGTTAATTTACTTAAAGCCGGAGTGAGTGATTACTTGGTGAAAGATGAGGCTACAAAAGATCTTCTCTGGAATAGCGTAATTAAAATTCGCGAAAATCAGTCCCTGAAAAAGGAAGTGGAAACACTTAAGGAAGAACTGGGACAGAAATTTTCTTTTGAGAAGACAATTCTAGGTAATAGTCCCGCACTGAAAAAGATATTTTCCCTTATTGAAAAATCCATCCGCACTAATATCAATGTATCAATAACAGGTGAAACCGGTACTGGGAAAGAAGTAGTAGCAAAGGCAATTCACTATAACAGCGACCGTAAAAAGAAGAATTTCATAGCAGTTAATATGGCTGCTATCCCAAAGGATTTGATCGAAAGTGAATTATTCGGTTACGAAAAAGGGGCATTTACTGGGGCCATAAGCCGCAAGACTGGTAAGTTCGAAGAAGCTAATGGCGGAACTATTTTTTTGGATGAAATAGCGGAGATGGATTTGAATTTACAGTCCAAATTATTGCGAGTGTTGCAAGAAAGGGAAGTAAACAGAGTTGGGGGCAATGAATCCGTAAAATTGGATGTGCGTGTGATCACTGCTACCCATAAAAATCTATCAGAAGAAGTACGCAATGGCACCTTCAGGGAAGATTTGTTTTTCAGGATAATGGGTTTACCTATAGAATTGCCACCACTGCGTGAAAGAGGGTCCGATGTGCTAATACTCGCCAAGCACTTTATGGGAGAATTTGCAAAAAGTAATAAGATTACCCAATTATCGCTCAGCGCAGATGCAAAGGAAAAATTGATGAACTATCACTTCCCCGGAAATATTCGCGAACTTAAAGCAGTAATGGATTTAGCTGCGGTGATGGCTGACTCCAATGAAATAACTGCTGGGGATATTACTTTTTTCTCATTACAGAAGGAGAACTCATTTTTGATGGAAAAGAAGACACTGAGGCAGCATATCTGTGACATAGTTAATCATAACCTCCAAAAATATAATGGGGATGTGATTGAGACAGCTAGAATATTAGATATAGGAAAGAGTACAATTTATAAAATGATTAAGGAAGGAGAAATTGTGTTGAAGTAAATCTATAATCTGGATAAACTTTCCATTTTCTGGAAAATAAAAGGATACAGTAGTTCAAAAACCTTAAATTATAATGCTTAAGGGGTGTTTTTTTATGGCTTGATTTTGCATCAGCTAGCGTAAATTAAACACTAGACTATGTATGGATTAGTAAATAAATCAATTCAGGACCTAATCACTGTCAATTTTGGAATAGATAAGTGGGTCTCAATAAAGGAGAAAAGTGGGGTGGATATCGCATATTTCATAAGCACAGAGCCCTATGATGACCAGGTTACTTACCAGTTGGCCCAGGCTGCCTCGGAGGAGTTAGGTATTTCAGTGGAAGAAGTTCTGTTTGTTTTTGGAGAGTGGTGGATATTGAAAACAGGAAATGAAAAGTACGGCGGGTTGATGAAAGCAGGGGGGAGTAATCTTAAGGAATTTTTGATAAATCTTCCTTTATTTCATGATAGGATTATGTTGATCTATCCTAAGTTGATGCCCCCGGAATTCAAAATTGAGGATATTGAAGACAGGTCTTTGGTTCTGCATTATTTTTCAGTCAGGGAGGGTCTTGCTGGGTTTATGAAAGGTTTAATCTCAGGATTGGGAAAACTGTTTGAATCCCCAGTTACAATTAGTCATATAATGAGTAAAGAATCAGGTCATTCGCACGAAGCATTTAAAGTGAGTTGGTGAGCACAGAAAATTTTCATATAGAAATTACGAAAAGTCATATCGACCGCACATTTCCTTTTCATTTTGCGATGAATAGAGAAGGATTGGTTGAGTTTTATGGGCCAAGCTTTTTCAAAATGATGGGCAATCTCAAGGGATTACATTTTGATAAACTGTTTGAAATTGAACGCCCTAAAGAAACTCAATTTGACTTTACTATTCTTTCTAAGACTGTTGGTAGAACTTTTCTTTTAAAAGCCAAAAGCCCAAAAGCTCCACTTTTCAGAGGACAGTTTGAGCATTTTGAGGACTCAGACATGCTCGTATTTTTTGGCACTCCCTGGTTTAGCTCTATCGAGGAGGTGGCTTCTAATGATCTCTCTATATCCGATTTTGCTCCCATGGATCCCTTGGTTGATCTTCTTCATTTAGTGAAGAATCAAGAATTAGTCACTTCAGACCTGAAAGAGTTAATAGGAACCATGCAGGAACAGAAGGAACGTCTGGAGGAATTATCGTACGTGGCCAGCGCGAATTCTGACGGAATTCTTTTCATGGATGAAAAAGGGGTTATTATCTATGTCAACGATGGCTACCTAAAGCAGACTGGCTACGAGGCAAATGAAATCATCGGAAAATTCCCTCTGGATATCGGTCGTGGTGAAGAAACTCAAAAGAAGGAGCTAGAATCCATGCTCAATTCTTTTTTTAATAAGGAGCAGTTCAAGATAGAATTAAAGCATTACAGAAAGGATGGATCTTGGTTCTGGGCTAGAATAAACGGTCAGGCAATTCACGACAAATCAGGTGGCTTCATTCACTACTTTACTCAGGTGGAAGATGTCACAGAAGAGAAAAAAACTCAGAACAAAATTCAGGAATTTGAACAGGTGTATAGAAAAGTGCTGGAATTCTCAGGTGATAATGTTTGGGAATTAGAATTTGTAGATGGCAAAACAAACTTTTCATACAAAGCGGAGAATTTTCGGGGATTGAAATTTAATGAACTGGAGAATTCCGGCAAGAAATGGTTTTCCCAGCTTCATCAAGATGATCAGTATCTTCTTATTGAAAATGACCTTAACTATAAAAGCGGTAAAATATCCTCACATCAACTTGAGTATAGGGTACTAAGTGAGGAAGGTGAAGAGAAATGGGTCAAGGACCGGGGTATTGTTGTCAAATGGGATAGCAACGGATTGCCTGTGAGGATTATCGGAACACATTCTGATATTACAGAGCAGAAAAATTCGGAGAAAGAACTTGTCGACCTGAACAAGAAATTGGGAAGTGTTCTTAATGAACTTCGGGATGTGATTTGGTCTGTCACTTATCCTGAGTTGGAAGGAATATTTTTCACACCTTCAGTTAAGGAATTATTTGAAATTGACATGGAGT
This sequence comes from uncultured Algoriphagus sp., assembly GCF_963974835.1. Lineage (GTDB taxonomy): Bacteria > Bacteroidota > Bacteroidia > Cytophagales > Cyclobacteriaceae > Algoriphagus. Next base: position 214,593 of record NZ_CAXBET010000002.1, read on the forward strand.
CCATGATGAAGGACAAATCATTGTGGAGAGATATAATTCATCCTGATGACGTCCAGGTAATAGCTGAAATTTTTGGGGAAATAGAAATTAAAAATGATTTCATTAAAGAATACAGAATAATAACTCCTTCCGGAAAGGTCAAATGGGTACAGAATAAGGGAAAGTTTATCTTTGAAGACGGAATTCCTGTACGGATTAATGGGATATTGGTGGATATCACCGAGCAAAAAAATACGGAGGCCCTTCTTGAATCGAAGGAGAAACTCAAGAATATTTTAATAGAGATATCTTCTACCTACATCAATATTGATCTGCAGGAAGTAGATGAAAAGATCAATAACTCACTCAAAAAAATAGGAGATTTTGTAAATGCAGACCGGGCATATATTTTTAGCTACAATCTTAAGGAATTTACCTGTAGTTGTACGCACGAATGGTGTGCGGATGGGATATCCAGAGAAATAGAAAACACACAAAATGTTCCGTTGGAATATGTTCCTCAATGGCTAGAATCACATATTGAGGGAAATCCCTTCATTGTAGAGGACACCTCGTCACTTTTGGAGATGGGAATGGATGGCCTCTATGAAATACTGGAACCGCAAGGAATTAAAAGTCTGATTGCAATTCCCATGATGTCCAATGACGGATTATTGGGATTTGTCGGATTTGATTCGGTAAAGCTGCAGCATACTTATTCCCAGAAGGAAATTGATTTATTGTTGGTTTTTGCACAAATGCTAGTGAATGTACAGCGTAGAAAGCAAACCAAAGCTAGGATAGTAAAGCAGGAAGAGAAATTTAGGAATATCATTACCAACATGAATTTAGGTTTGTTGGAGGTCGACTTAAATGAAAATATACTGCATGCCAACCAGACTTTTTGTCTTATGGCTGGCAGAAGCATGGAGGATTTGATTGGACGAAAAGCCACAGATCTCTTATTGGATGAAGATTCTAAAAAAGTATTGCATAATAAATCAAATAGTAGGAAATCAGGTGTGTCTGATTCTTACGAATTGAGATATAGATTGCCTAACGGGGAATATAAATGGTGGCTAATTAGTGGAGCACCCAATTACAATGATAAAAATGAACTTATCGGATCTATAGGTATTCATTTGGATATTACCGCCCAAAAAGGGTTGGAGGAAGAGCTAATCCGCCAGCGTGAAGATGCAGAGAAATCAAAGAGGGCTAAAGAGATTTTCTTTGCTAATATGAGTCATGAGATTAGAACTCCTATGAATGCGATAGTCGGAATGGGAGAGCAGCTAGCCAAAACTACTCTGAATAGCCAGCAGGAGAAATATATTTCTGCCATCCAAAATTCCGCAAGTCATCTCATGGTGATTATTAAGGATATCCTGGATCTCTCCAAATTGGAAGCTGGTAAGCTGAACATAGATTCTATAGGATTTAAACCACATGAGCTATTGGATCACATCGTCGGGATGATGGTCGCTCGGGCAGAAAGTAAAGGATTGGATTTTTGCTTGGAAGCAAAAGACTCCGGAATAAATGAGGTGCTGATAGGTGATCCTATTCGGATTAGCCAGATACTTCTTAATCTGTTATCAAATGCAATTAAGTTTACTGAAATAGGAAAGGTCACTATACAGAGCGAGCTTATTGAGGATGCCGAGACATATCAAAAGATTGCTATACGTGTGAAAGACACGGGAATAGGTATGGATGAAGCATTCGTTAGTAGGGGATTTGAAAAATATGTTCAGGAAGATTCTACAATAACAAGAAAATATGGAGGCACTGGGCTAGGTTTAAGTATCACCAAAGAACTTGTGGACTTGATGGGAGGAGATATGCTTATTGAATCTCAAAAAAATGTAGGAACCACAATTTCCATACTCTTAACGTTGCCGAAAGGTTATTTGAAAGACTTGCCTATGGACGTTAACAAGTATATAGATCTTAATTTGATTAAAGGGAAGAAGATACTTGTTGTGGATGATAACGAATTTAACCGCCTAGTGGCATCCACTATACTTGAACAACACGAGGTAGTAATTGGAACGGCCAATAATGGGAAAGAAGCGGTAGAGGAATTAAGGAATTCCCGGTATGATTTGGTATTGATGGATATGCAAATGCCAGTAATGGACGGCGTGTTAGCTACTAAAATTATACGGGAGGAATTAAATTCCAATGTGCCAATCATTGCTCTTACAGCATTTGCAATGAAGGATGATCAGGAAAAGTATATGGCTAAAGGGATGAATGCTTTTCTAGCCAAGCCATTTCAGGAGGATGACCTTCTTCATGAAATATCTAAATTACTTGGAGGAAATGAGAGAGCTGAAAAAACGCAGGAAAGGGAAGTAGATGAAATCAAAATCTTACCTAAATCACGGTATAGTCTGAAAAGCCTTGAGAATATTGCAAATGGAAATTCGGATTTCATCCATAATATGATGAAACTTTTTCAGGACACCACTCCATCTACGATGAGGGAGGCTAAAGTGGCTTTTGATAAAGGAGAATACGATGAAGTGCGAAAGCTGGTTCATAGGATAAAACCTTCCGTTAAAATGTTAAATATTCATGAAATTTCTGATGAGATCAGTGAATTGGAAAACGAGGTGGTCAATCAAATGAACTCAGATAGAATGACCTATTTGATTTCCCATATTATAGAAGTACTGGACTGGGTTGCCCAGGATGTCAAATCCAAAGGAATATAACTCTAATTAAAAGCAAAGTATATTGTAGATTTAAATCAAATTCAGTTTCTACATAATAGAATTGCATTCCATATAATGGAAAGTAGTAATTCCGAAAGTGCCTCTAATCGCAATAGAGGCACTTTTTGTTTTTGGCCCAAGATTGGAAAATAGCTATGTAAAATATACAGCTATGAAAAATATAAAAAAATTACCAGCCTTTATTGTAGATGATGATCCGTTCTGGACTGCCATATTAAAGCAAATCCTCACAGGTATAGGGTTTGATAAAATCCACACTTTTGGAGACGGTGAAACTTGTATAGAGCATATTCATCTTAATCCCGGCTTAGTTTTTTTGGACTATCAGATGGAGAATACAGATGGGTTGGATATCCTTAAGCAAATCAAAGCATACTATCCAGGTATAGAAGTGGTTTTTTGCACTGCCCTGGAAAATCTGGAAGTAGCTCTAGCTGCAATAGAATATGGATCGGTGGAATACTTACTGAAGAGTAATGTTACTGAGCAATCTGTCAAAGATTTAGTTTCCAATTTTGAATCCAGTCAAGTAGTATAATCCCAACTGCCATGCCTTTTACATTTTCACACCCAGCAGCTATTCTGCCGTTTTCCAAATCCACCCGGCTTTCACAAACTGGATTGATTTTAGGAAGTATTGTGCCTGATCTGGAATTCTACCTTAAGTTGAAGTTGGGTGAAAATATAGGACATACACTCACCGGTATCTTTTTGTTTGATTTGCCAGTAGCATTATTAGTGGCATTTATTTTTCATGCTGTCATTAAAGCTCCATTGTTTGAGGCAAGTCCACTATGGATAAAAACTCGGATGGTTAGCTATTTACATTTTGACTGGATTAAAAGCTCCCGAAAAAACATGGGATTGCTGTTGTTATCTGTTGTCTTGGGAATTTTCACCCATTTGCTTTTTGATGGTATGACCCATCACGATGGTTGGGTGGTAGGGCTATTTCCGCTGTTAAACAGCACTTTAACAATTGCTTCTTATGTTACCCCATATTATGATATTCTGCAATATGGTTTCAGTGTTGTGGGATTGTATTGGATTAGTGTCTTCTTTTTACAGCTTAAGCCTACAAAGGATTCAGTAACATTAAACCTGGTTAACTTCAAATTCTGGACTTTGGTTTTGATAGGAACTACCTCAGCAATAGCAATTAGACTGGTCTTTTTTCCGCTTTTTATTTCCTTTTGGGATGGCTTTATGATGGTAGTGGGAGCGTTTTTCTATGGGATATTACTTGCGTCGGTGATCGAAACACTAATTTCTCGCTCCTTAAACGGTAATGGCCAGGGAAATGAATTTATCAATTCCGGATGTACTGATCCACGGTTCAAAAGTAGAGCCCTTTTCGTAAAGCAGGATGAGTTTTTTGGATTGTTCGGCAAGGGTATAGTGTATGTGAATAATTTCATTGACGAAACCCAAGTCATTGTCCGAAACCCCTCTGATATCCAAGTAAACCAAATCTGCTTCCCTTTTGGCAATATCATCCAGTCTGTTTCTCAAAAGTTCTGTATTGCTTCCTTTTGCTTCACCCGTAATTTCAACTTTCAGGGCAGGTTTATTTTCTCCTTTTATCAAAAAATCGCTGATCTTTATTTCCATGGTCTTAAGTGTTTGAAGAAATATATCAATACTACTTTTAAACTTATAGGTTTTTGTGTATTTATTTTTAATCCAATGCTATCCAATGCTCAGGAATCAGAAATAGATCCTGTTCTAAGAGAACAGTATATCCAGCAAGCTATACAGTTGAGGGCAGAGGAGAACTTTGCAGGTGCAATAGCTCAATTGGATAGTATTCTTAATTATAATGAGGTAGATGCCCAGATCTTACTTTTCAAAGGAGACCTATGTCTACAAAAACAGGATTATGATCAGGCGGTGAATGTATATACCAGACTTGTACCGTTGGAATACGAGCGCACAGTAGCGCAAGTAAATCTTTCCTACGCACTGTTTATGAGCAAAAAACCTTCAAAAGCATTAGAGGCAGCATATAGCGCTTGGAATCAAGATAAGGAAAGCAAAAGTGCAGTAGTAAACTACTTCAATGCTATGCTATGGAATGTGAAGACCAAAGATGCTGGAATTTACCTGGAAAAAAATTTGCCTGTTGTTGATGCAGATCAAGCTTTGGTAATGAAAGCTAGGCTATTTACCACAGCTGGAAATTATTCAAAAGGTTTAGCTTATTACGACTCCTTAGTGCAACAATTCCCTACAGCTCCCTATATCCAGGAATATGTGGAAGTTTTGATTGGTAAAAAACAATGGGAAAAATCCGAGGAGGCCTTAAGGGAATATGATTCATTTTTATCTGATTCACAAAAGCAACGGCTAAAAGGTTTGCTTAGTCAGGGAAATAACCAGTCGGCAGGATTGATAGTTGGTTATTTTGCAGATGTTGCAAAAAACACAAGAACTGAACAGTCTGTTTTTTGGCAGAATGAATTAAATGCACCTATTCAAGTAGGAGTAAGGGTAGGAGCACACCAGGTAAGAGATGCTGAAAGCCAAGTGACAAAAAGCACGTTTATGTCAGCCTCATTAGGTCGAATATGGAGCCAAGCGTGGCAAAGTAGTGCGGTTGTTATAGTACAGAGGATTTCTCCTTCATCGGCAGAATCATTTACAGGACTGACAGGAAATTTTGAAACTAAATTTCAACCTAATGATAGAAGGACTTTTGGGTTGAATTACAGTTCTGATATCCTCAATTTTACAGCAGACCTATTGGGTAAAGACATCAGAAGCCATAATTTGGGATATACGACTCATCTTATGTTTGATGGGAAAACAGGTTTTTATTCTCAAGGCAGCTATGGTATTTTGAACGACCACAATACCAGACTTCAGTTTTTTGGATCTGTTTATAGATTATTACGTACAGAGCCCACTTTAAAGACCGGGATTAATTTTTCAGCTTTAAGTTTCTCTGATACCGAGACCACTCTTTATTTTGCTCCAGGGCAGTTTATGAGCACAGAGATATTTGTGGATTATAGTACACCTATGCCTTTGATATCAAAATTGGCGTTGAAAATGCAGGCAGCTGGAGGTTATCAGCAGATAGAAAAGCAAGGATGGGATCCTTCCTTTAGAGCAGAGGCAGAATTCAATTACAGATATGAAGGTTTTGATGTAGGAATTAAAGGTCAGTTCAGCAACGTGGCCGCATCGTCAGGAACGGGCTATAAATTCCAATACTTTACCTTTAAAGTAAGCAAGAGTTTTTAATCCAATAAGGGATAATGTTAACATCGACGATCTCCCCCTGTAGATTTAAGTTTCTAGGGGAGTGTTTGTGAATAGTTTTAAAGCATTTTTAATCAATAGCAAAAGTAATATTTTTTTACATCCTGTTTTTAAAAGATGATTGCCTTTGATGCAGACAAAAAAAAGCACTCACAACTAGATTTGTAAGTGCTTGATATTGAAGTGGGCCCACCTGGAATCGAACCAGGCACCTACTGATTATGAGTCAGTTGCTCTAACCGAATGAGCTATAGGCCCTTTACTATAAAAACTGTCAGTTTTGGCTTGTATTTGCCTTAAACCTTGGTTTTCGGAGTGCAATGTTACATATTTGAATGCAAATACACAACCCATATTTCAAATGAAAAATGCTATCGACGCAGACTTTTTGATTTTTGATCTCGGCAATGTCATCATAGATATTGATTCCAAGAAGGTTCTTCAGCTTATCAAACAGGAAATTCCCACTGAGTTTCATGGCAAGGTAGACAGCTTTTATCTTACTGATTTCCACAAGGATTATGAGGTAGGAAAGATAGATTCAAGTAGGTTTCGGCAGGAGATAAGAGACTACTTTCAGCAGGACTGGCATGACGAAAAAGTGGATGGATTTTGGAATAGTTTGTTGCTAAAAATTCCTGCAGAAAGATTGGAATTAATTTCTAAACTGAAGGAAAAATTTCAGATGGGGATCTTAAGTAACACAAATTCGATACACATCGAAGCTGTCAATAAAATTTTAAAATCAGATCATGGCTTAGAAAGTTTCGATCCTATGTTTGATTGGGTATTTCTAAGTCATGAAATGGGAGTGGCTAAACCTTCACCGGAGATTTACGAAAAAATGCTGGTTGACCTGGGTACATCAGGAGACCGTGTGATATTTTTTGATGATTTACACGCAAATATTGAGGGGGCTAAAGCTGTAGGTATTCAGGGGGTACATGTGACAGGGCCTGAAGTTATCTTCGATTATTTTAAAAATGTATAGCAACAAAGAATACCTGCGTCACGGTCTACTCTTTCTTGCCACACTTATCGCAACCACCTTGGCTGGAGGAGAGTGGGTTTATGGAAAATCTGTATTAGGAGAAGGAGATACATTTCTTTCCTGGGACTATTTCTTAAGGTCCACAGCTTTCTCTATCCCGTTTATAGGGATTTTATTGATCCATGAACTTGGTCATTTCTTCACATCGATATACCATAAGGTAAAGTGCACGCTACCATTCTTCATTCCGGGCTGGCTAGGATTCATAGGCATTCCCACTATAGGAACTTTCGGAGCGGTGATTCAAATGAAAGGATTTGTAAACAGTCGTAAGAAATTCTTTGACATTGGAGTAGCTGGTCCAATAGCAGGATTTGTAATCGCATTGTTTGTACTTATTTATGGTTTTTCTACACTTCCTGAGCTTGATTATATTTATTCCATTCATCCAGAATATGCAGATCCGGATTTTGCAGGATTTGATGAAGAAGCTTTTGATTTCGAATTGGGAAATAATCTGCTTTTTTGGAGCCTCGGAGAGCTTTTTGCGGATCCGGAGAGAATGCCTAACATGGCGGAAATAATACACTATCCGTATTTATTCGCGGGTTTCCTGGCTTTGTTTTTTACTGCCCTGAATCTTTTGCCAATTGGTCAGCTGGATGGTGGCCATGTGATTTTTGGTATTTTCCCAAAACGTCACAGAGAGATATCCATGGTGGCGTATATCCTCTTCATAGGCTATGCAGGGATAGGCATAATCAGTCCGTATTCGGCAATAGAAGATTTATTACTTTGGATTCCATTATATGTTGGGTTCCTCTTTGTTTGCTTCACAAAGTCAGGGCTAAGTTTCCAGAATAGGATCACCTTGGCATTATCCATTGCTGCTTTCCAATATGCTTTGGCCTTTGCGATTCCCAATATTGAAGGATATCAAGGGTGGTTGTTTTATGGCTTTTTGCTAGGGAGAGTAATGGGTTTAAGGCATCCGGAGGTTTCAGGCTATAAGGAATTGGATGGAAAAAGAAAAGTATTGGGAATATTGGCAATCGTGATTTTCATTCTCTGTTTTTCACCGAAGCCTTTTATTTTCGCATAAAAAACTCCCCGAAGGGAGTCATATTAAAGATTTCTATAAGCTAAAATTCCTCCGGTGGTATTTCTTACTTTTGAAAACCCTTTGGTCTCTAGGAATTTCTTTGCGTTCATACTTCTGGCACCGGACCGGCAGTGAACTACAATCTCTTCGTCTTTATAGGCTTCCAACTCGTCAAGTCTTGTCGGTAAATCTGCCAATGGGATATTTATAGCTCCCAAGTTGTCATCATCGTATTCCCATTCTTCACGAACATCAAGAAACACGAATTTTTCTTTATTATCCAGTCTGGATTTAAGGTCTTCTACGGTTATATCTTCCATATTATTATTTAACTAAAATTCTATACGATTTCATACCAGCATCTGTGGTCAAATTGACTACATAGACGCCTGGCCGCTGGCCTATAAAATTAACAATTTCTCCTTTGGAAGAAAGTTGATGCTCAAGAAAAATCTCTCTTCCGAAGGAATCATACACCCTTACTTCGCTAAACTTTCCTTCGAGATTTAGGAGTGTTTCTACAGGATTGGGATAAATAAGTAGGTCTTGATCCGGAGCGACGGACTCTTCAAATGGAGAGCTAATACTTATATGTGGCCTGATCATCAGTGAGCCTCGGACGTCATTGTTTTGAGCCCAAGCTCCCACTACGTTGTAAAATAGTTTGTCACCTTGATCATTCACTTTGTCCAGGCCTACGTGGATAAAGTCGTCTGTAAATTGCGCAAAGCCTACATAAAAATCTCCATTAACCCTGATATTTGTATCCAAGGAATAATATAGAAACTCTTGTCCAGCCTCTGTTTCAGCTATCAAATCTTCCCTGGTAAATATAGGTTCCTCATCAAGGTCTTTCCAGACTTTGATATCTATCGCTTGATTCGCTTGTCTAGGGTTGGTAAAGTTGATAGAAATTCCTTTGATATATACTTCCTGCGGAGTGGTGTAGCGTACCGCCAGCTGTCCTGATCTTTGATTGATCCCGGCAGCATAATCAGCCGAGCCATTATCATATGCAAAGTAATCCAACAATGGAAATAAAGTACTGACAGTGTCATTCACCGTATAATCAACACCGGAGAAGAAGGTAGTATCCCCAGAAGAAACTTCGTAAAACAGTCCATCCCCTGAAGTTAATGAAGTAATGATGTTCAAATTAGTTTCGCTAACCGGAACTGGCATTTCTTCAAATTCCCTACTTTCAAAGGCCCTTCTCTCTTGCGCATTAGGTACTGGATTAAAAGGTGTATTCAAATTAATAGGAGTGGTACTCATGGATGAAGAATCAATGGCAACTATAGAATATTCCATTGCGCGAAACCGATCTTCCAGATTATAAAATTCATTTTGGACGGTGCTCCAAAGTCCGTTTTGATTATTCTCTACTAATGCAAAAGGATAAGCTCCATAGTCTCCGATTCTAAGACCATTAATTTGTGTGAAGCTCCGGTCTCTATAGTTTAGATCATTCGCATTCCTTCCATCATTGAAATAAATGTAGTCAATGATCCAACTGTCAAAGGGTCCTGATTGTCTTCCCTCTGAAATAAAGCGGAATTGAAAATCAGCATGCTGCCACTCCGGTAAAATTTTAATTATTTCCTGTGTAAAAACTTCCCGGTCGAGTGCTACTCCGCCTACCTGACTCCAAATGGTCGACCAGCTTCCTTCCGCATTCAGAATCTGAAGTGAAAGCTGATCACCTTCATCTGGTAATTCAGCTCTTCCAGCAGCTTGCCAAAAGAAGCTTAAATAAAGACTTTCGCGCTCTATATTATTTAAGCTACTTAAATTAAAGGGCTTTGAAGTAATGTAATCTGATACTCCCTGATCCCGCTGGGTTAAAGAGTAAGGGTTGCCATTTTCATCGGCGCCGTCAAGTAGAATCATACCAATTGAAGGCGCATTCAAACCTATGGTTTCAGTATAAGATGCTCCATCTAATGTCCATTTGAGGGTGTCAATTCCCTGGGAAAAATCATCCCAGAAAGGAAGCGTATTCCCTTGCAGGATCCGCATGCTTAATTCAGCCTCGGATTGATTTTTAATTTTTTGATGTTGGACTGGGGCAAACTCTACCAATTGGCCATGGGCCCAAGTCGAAATGAAGAGACTAAAAATTAGTCCACTCACTCGAAATATATGGCTTGTGTTTAGCATTAAGCTTAGAGATTATCCTTGGCGATCCATAGATCTATTAATTCCCCTGTTTTCACTTGCACGGATGCAGAAGGAGCTTGTCGTAGGACCTTGCCAGGAGCTATAGAATCAGTATCAAGATAGTATTTATTACCCACTCTAAGGCTGGAACCCAAAATCAGAAACTCAGCGTCCACTTCGTCCATTCCTTTTAAATTAGGGACAGCGAGAATTTGATTTCCCAGACCATCACCAACTACCAAGTCAATTCTTGCACCTTTCGGAATTTCAAATCCTTCAGATACATCTACTCCACGGTACTTTTGTTCCAATACTACATTGGTAGCAATATCCGGAACGTAGACTATGTCTCCTCTTTCCAACCCCATGTTTGCTAAAATATCCTGCACATTCTTGAGGTGAGTATTTACCAAGTTTGGCATTTTCAGCATGGGTGGATTTTTAGCATTCAATGTGATATACACGGTTTTGCCAGTTTTCACCTGAGAATTTGCCTCTGGAATCTGTTTCAAAATAGCAAAGGTCTTTAAGTCAGTATTGAAGCCCGAGTCAAGGGATACTTCATAGTGAAGCCCTGCGCGATCTAACATATCCACTCCTTCATCATAAGTGTACCCTGACAAATCAGGTACTGAGACGGATTCGCCATGGTTAGTGTACATGGGAAGGTAGATTTTCAAAAAAAGGTAACCCAGTAAAATGGATATTCCGATGATCGCTAGAAGGTTGATTAATATCTTTTTCAAAAGAGAGGTTGAATGAAATGCCTGAGAAACTTTAATAGTTAAAGATAAGTGGGAAATTCAATCCTTACAACGAAGGTTTCCCCTAAAACTGGTGAAATCTTAAGGCAAAAAATAAGCCGAAGAGGATTTCTTCGGCTTATTTTTGATTAATTAATGATGAGCCTTTTTGTTTCCCTTATCGTATTGCTGGATATTTTTACAATAAACACCCCTTTGGAAAACAACTGTGTACTGAATGAATAAGTCTGGTTTAGTGTGCCTGGATATTCAATTTCCTGGACTAGAGCACCTGTACTCGAGATGACCTGAATAGTAACATCTTCAAAATCCTGTAAGTTGAAAGCAACATTAAATACATCACGTGCCGGGTTAGGATAGATCAATGACATTCCTACTGCAGGTATCACCGGTTCTGGGTTTGCGTTTAAAAAGAGCTCAATGTTGTCCAAATAAATAGGAGAGTCCGATGTACTACCATTTTCAACTACAAAGGCCAACCTTACAGCGGTTTTTCCAGATCCGGCAAATTCAGTTAGATTAATGAATTTGCGAACGTAATCTCCCGTGCTGTTAGGATTGGATTCACCGACTGAGACAGTAGAAAGATCTGCTCCGCTGGCCGCCCAAACTTCGGTATAGTCATTTCCTCCATTATCACTTGCCAATACTTTTAAAGTAGTATTAGGTCCCACTTGCCCAACTGACAAATCGAAGAAAATGCTGGCCTGCCGACTCACTGACAGGTCAAAAATTGGAGTTCCTAACCAATAGGATTCGCCATTTTTGACTGTTGAAAGTCTGGCTACGTTATTAGGACCTTCGCCCATAGACACTGATGATACCGTCCATGATTGGTCGTCAGATTCAGGATTAATTGTTTGCCAAGGAGTTAACGCAGTTGAATTATTGAAATTTTGCCTCCATGGAGCTTGAATAGAATCTTCATTAACTATTACAAATTCCTCTATACTGTCGGAATTATTCCCATTCTGATCGAAATTTGGAAGCGAGGCCACAAATTCCAACTTGTTCTTTCCTGTCGATGTAGAGTTTGGCGTACTCACGTCAAAGCTTTCACCAGGCTGTACTGTGATCCCACTAGCCACATAAGTTTGTGTGCCAGCATCATTAGTGCTCGTAGAATATAGGAAACTTGAAAAAGGTAGATTACCTCTGTTTGTTAATGTGACTACTTCAGCTTCATTTTTTCCGTCAGAAATAGGAGTTGGAGAAACTATAGAATCTATACTGATATCGTAGTTGAATTCTTCATTTGGAAGAATTCTGATGTTCTTAATGTAGATATTATTACCGTAAGAGTTTTCAGTGATAAATGCCAGTCGAATTGATCCCAGATCGGAATATTCTGAAAGATTCACTAGTTCCGTTCTGAACTGGCTGTCATCCGTCGGTATAAATTCATCTAGAGTGGCAGGTGAAGTCTCCAAAAGCTGTCCACTTTTATTATAAGGAGCATTTGCAATATCAAAGGTATTGCCACAGTCTTGAGAAATCGCCACTAGCAGCCTATCCGTAAATCCATCCTGGTCATACTGGGCATACGCCATTTCAAATATCAATTGGGCATTTGGATATTGAGCCAAGTTGATGATAGGGGATATGTAATAGTCTAGCTGTCCTTGAGCATCATATTCGTAATGTCTCACGTATGCCAAGTCCTGAACAGTCCCTGAAATAGTCAGGCTATTCTTTTCCCAAGTCATCAGTTCGTCCGGATTAGAGATTGACCAAGGAGAAGGGAAGGTGCTTAGATCAGCCGAATAAGGAAGGGTTATGGGTTGTTCAAGTACAGGAGATACAGTTAGGCTGTTATTTGTAGTGACCTCATCGGTCACATTATTTACCTGTGTGATTCTGAATTCAAGGTTATTGGTAGGTCCTACAAGTGTCAACTGGTTGAAATTTACAATTTCACTTTCTCCAGTCGTAAGGTTAAAAGTAACCCTTTTGGATTCTACCAAGACTCCATTTCTTCTCAATTCTACTCTGCCGGAAGTCAATACATTTTCTCCTGCATTGAGAATTTCTATAGATGGGTTGATTACCGCATCACAGACAAAATCACCTGGCTCAATTATTCTGGCTATAGCCAAATCGTTTTGAGCGAGTATTGGTTCTTGGGTAGCTCTGTTGTTAATCAAAGTCACTCTTCTTGGACTATTTGCAAGCACCACTTCAAACCTTTCTACCTGACCTTGGGTAAACAAATTCATACAGGCATCAGGTGTATAATCCATATAATTCTGGATCATATCATTGGAATCACAGCTGAATCTAGAGACATTAGAACTACAGGCATTGTTGGAATTGTCCTGAAGAGGAGTGTCTTCTACAAAGTCATCGACACCACATCCACCATCACCCCAAATGTGTCTTAAGCCAAAGAAATGACCAACTTCATGAGTTGCTGTACGTCCTAAAGATGCTGCAACCGCACTTCCACCTCTGCCAAAATATCTATAATCTATTACCACTCCGTCAGTAAGAGCTGAAGATGGAGCTCCTTCCAGACCAGGCAAGTCAGAGACAGGGAATGAAGAATAACCAATATATGGGCTTAATAATGGAGCCACATACATGTTCATGTATTCATTTGGATCCCACTGTATAAGTTGGGCGAGCAACGTCGCATCATTATTGGGATCGTAGGAGGATTTTGAGCCTTGAGTTCTGGTGATTCCATCACTAGGCAGTCCTGAAGGGTCTTGCTTGGCAAGAACAAATTCTATATTAATTTGTCCGGCAAAGGGAAGGAATTCTGCCGGAGTGTTGACAGCATCAGCATTGAGACGCTGAAAATCTTCATTCAAGATTCGGATCTGTTCCAGGATTTGTGATTCTGGAACATTTGTACCTACTCCTTCGGATGCTCCCGTGTGGATCACGTGTACTACAACCGGAATCTGGATTAAATCTGCGTTTGTTCTTGATAGGATTTGAGATTGAAAGGTATCGTCTTCTATCTTATCATTTATCCATTTCTCGAAAAAGGGTTTTGAGCCAAAATAGCCTAATTCCTTTTCCATTTTTTGTTCAATAATCACATGACCACATTGTTCCCTGTGTGTGTGGGAGTTGGTCTGATTTAGCTGATTTGTGAGTTCAAAGGTCTGGGATTGCTGAGCAAAGCCTGATGAAAACACGAAAAGCGCTCCCAGCAGGAGCATACTGGCTTTGTCAATTACCCGTAAACCTTTTTTCATTCAAAATCTAATTAGGCGATAGTTAGGTTGACGGCTTCCACACGGGTGATTTCAGGAATAGCCCGCTTAATGGCTTCTTCTACGCCAGCTTTTAATGTCATGGTCGACATAGGGCAAGAGCCACATGAACCTAATAATTCAAGTTTCAATACCATGTCATCAGTAAGCTCTACTATCCTCACATTACCTCCATCTGCTTCCAGATATGGTCGAATTGTGTCTAGTGCAAATTCTATTTGTTCTCTTAGTTCTGGTTGCATATTCATTAAGCTTTAATTTCCACCACTTCAGTTTTTTCCGAAGAGGCATTTCTTATGGCAATTTGTCTGGCGATTTCTTCTGCCAAATTCATGTATGATTCTTGGGTAATGCCGGTTTTCAATACTGCTGGATAGCCTGAATCCCCACTTTCCCTAATACTTTGTACTATTGGAATTTCACCTAAGAATGGTACGGAGTATTTTTCGGCCAATCTTCTTCCACCTTCTTTTCCGAATAAATAATACTTATTATTAGGCAATTCTTCGGGCGTAAAATAAGCCATATTTTCAATAACACCTAAGATAGGTACGTTAATTTGGGGCTGGCGAAACATGGACAAACCCTTGTTCGCATCTGCCAAGGCGACTTTCTGTGGTGTAGTGACGATTACGGCACCCGTCACAGGTACAGTTTGCACCATAGTCAGGTGAATATCGGAAGTTCCTGGTGGCAAATCAATTAGTAAATAATCCAGTTCACCCCACTCTACATCAGAGATAAACTGCTTTAATGCGGAACTGGCCATGGGACCTCTCCACACCACTGCACTGTCTACAGGAGTAAGAAAACCTATTGACATTAGCTTCACTCCATATTGCTCAATAGGAACGATGATGTTTTTATCACCAACTTTTTTAACAGCTGGTTGCTCTGCTTCCACATTGAACATGGTAGGAATAGAAGGGCCTGAAATATCTGCATCAATCAAACCCACTTTAGCGCCAAGCTTAGCCAACGAAACGGCAAGATTTGCAGCTGTTGTTGATTTACCAACTCCTCCTTTACCGGATGCAATGGCAATGATGTTTTTCACCTGAGGTAAAATTGGAGCTGCATTTCTCACTGTAGTTACCTGTGAAGTCATGAAAAGATCCCATTCAGGCTCTTTGCCAAAATCTTCTTCCAGCACTTCCAGGCAATTATTCTTGATCACCTCCTTAAGAGGACAAGCGGGAGTAGTGAGAACTACGTTGAAGCTTATTTTATTACCGTTGATTTCAATTTTCTGTATCATACCCAGAGTCACCAGATCCTTTTTTAGATCCGGGTCTTGTACTCTGGAAAGTGTTCTGAGGATATTCTCCTTCGTTAACTGCATGGGGTGAATGTTGTAATTTTTCGCAATTTAGAGCTTAATGACTTCTAAATAAAGAACGAATTAAATCTATTGTATTTCTGAACTTGATGAAAAGCTAAATAGTTCTCATTTTTTAGAATGAGCGCTTAACTTTGCCTCATTCATTTTCCTATGGGCATCAGCAAACTTACTACGGACAGGGTCAAAGAACGCATGGACATCGAAGAGGTGATCGGCGATTATTTACCTATGAAAAAGAAAGGCCAGAATCTTTGGGCCAACTGTCCGTTCCATGGGGAAAAAACGCCTTCATTCTCAATTTCCCCTGCTAAGCAAATCTATAAATGCTTTGGCTGTGGGAAAGCTGGAGATCCTATACAGTTTGTGATGGATATTGAGGGGATAGGCTTTCAAGAAGCGATAAAACACATTGCTGGTAGGTATGGAATAGAAGTAGAAGAGGACGAGACCCGCACTCCTGAGCAGAATGAAGCCCAGAATGAACGGGAAAGCTTATTGATTGCTTTAGGTTTTGCCCGTGATTTTTTTGTCAAAAACCTCCAAACTGCTGAAGGGAAATCAATAGGCTTAAGCTATTTCAAGGAGCGGGGTTTTACTTCGTCGATTATTGAAAAGTTTGACTTGGGATATGCCCTAGATGGTTGGGATAATTTGCTGAATGCTGCAAAATCTGCAGGATTCAAAGAGGATGTTTTATTGAAAGCTGGATTAATCCTTCAAAAGGAAGGGGATGCATCCCGTGTCTACGATCGGTTCAGAAATCGGGTAATTTTTGCAATTCACAATATTTCCGGCAAGCCACTGGGTTTTGGTGCGCGAATTCTCACCAAGGATAAGAGTCAACCCAAGTATATAAATTCTCCGGAGACGCCTGTCTATCACAAAAGCGATGTGTTATACGGCATGTTTCAGGCGAAAAAGGCAATCAGGGAGAAAGACAATTGCTATCTAGTAGAAGGCTACACTGATGTGGTAAGTCTTCATCTTTCTGGAATTGAAAATGTGGTGGCATCTTCAGGTACATCGCTTACCGATGGTCAGATTAAACTAATCAAGCGCTTTACAGATCAGGTTACCGTGCTTTATGATGGAGACACCGCGGGTATCAAAGCTTCCCTTCGTGGGATAGATTTATTGCTGGAGGGTGGGCTGAATGTGAAAGCTGTCGTTTTTCCTGATGGGGAAGATCCGGATAGTTATTCAAGAAAAGTCGGTTCTCAGGCATTTCATGATTACCTGGAAAACAATAGCCGAGATTTCATTGGCTTTAAAATCGGATTATACAAAGAGGAGTTTACCAAAAACCCAATTCGGAAAGCGGAAGTAATCCGGGAGGTAGTTCAAAGCATCGGAAAAATTCCTGATCCGATTATTCGTTCTGTTTATGCGAAAGAAGCTTCAGGGCTTTTAGGGATAGAGGAGGATATAATCCATGCCGAGCTGAATAAGATTTTGCTCAAAGGGCAAAAGGAGAATTTTAACAAACAAAAGGATGACATCTTTGCCGAGCAGGCAGTACATGAACTGATTCCGGAGGAGACTGCTACTTCATTCTCTGAAATTCTTAAAATTCAGGAGAGGGAGATGATCAGGATTCTCGTCAATTACGGTTGGCAAAAGCTGAGTGATGAGGAAACGCACTTGTGCCAATATTTGCTTTCAGAGACAGAAGATCTGGAGTTTACCATTCCAATATATAGTAGAATTCTAAATCTGTACAGAAATAGTTTGGCGCAAGGGGAAATACCTACCTCTGAGTACTTTATTGGACTTGGGGACCAAGAGCTTCAAAAAGAAGTAATTGACTTGGTGACAGTGCGTCACGAAGTTTCACACCATTGGACTGATACCCACCAGATAATAATAGGAACCGAATCGGATGATCTCACGGTCACAGGGTTTAAATCCATATTAAGGTTGAAGAAAAAGATGGTGCAGAAGCTGATGGAAGAGGCCAAGGAGAAAATAAAAAACGCAGAGTCGGAGCATCTTTCAGAGGATAAAGTAAATGAGTTTCAGGTAATCTATTTCGAACTGAAGAAAGTACAGCTGGAGATCGATAAGGAGCTAGGAATAGTCATTGGCTAAAACCAAACTTTATTTGGCTTCATCCTGTTTAAGATTCGAAAGCGTGTAAATTTGCTTTTCAAAGAACTAATCCAAACACAAATTTCGTGGAAAAATATATTCTGGATCCCATAGAAGATGCTATTGAAGCTATCAAAAATGGTGAAGTGATCATCGTAGTGGATGATGAAGACAGAGAAAATGAAGGTGATTTCGTCTGCGCAGCAGAGACAGTGACACCTGAGATCATCAATTTCATGGCTACGCATGGGCGAGGTTTGATCTGTGCTCCTTTGATAGAAGACCGTTGTGAAAAACTAGGTCTGGAGATGATGGTGGGTAACAATACGGCAGCGTTTGAAACGCCTTTTACCGTATCTGTTGATTTGATTGGCCATGGTTGTACGACTGGTATTTCAGCTTCAGATAGAGCTAAGACAATAAAAGCACTTGTCGATGATTCTATTGACCCAAACGAACTCGGCAAACCAGGTCATATCTTCCCGCTTAAAGCTAAAAGAGGTGGCGTGCTCAGAAGAGCTGGACACACAGAAGCAGCGATCGATTTGTCCCGCTTAGCTGGATTTTCTCCTGCAGGAGTTTTGGTGGAAATAATGAACGAAGATGGAACAATGGCTCGTCTTCCGGATTTGGTTGAGGTAGCAAAGAAATTTAATCTGAAGTTGATTTCTATTAAAGATTTGATTGCTTATCGACTGAAGCACGAGTCACTTATTAAGCGGGAAATCGGAGTAGATTTACCTACTGATTTTGGTGATTTTGAGTTAATAGCCTTTCGTCAGACAAACACCCAGGAACTGCATTTAGCCTTGCTTAAAGGTAAATGGGAGAAAGACGAGCCTATTTTGGTTCGGGTACATTCTTCATGCATGACTGGCGATATATTCGGATCTTGCAGATGTGACTGTGGACCTCAGCTCCATGGTGCTATGCAGATGGTGCAGAAAGAAGGTAAGGGAGTCATTCTGTACATGAATCAAGAGGGTAGAGGAATTGGGCTAATCAACAAACTCAAAGCTTATAAACTTCAGGAAGAGGGAATGGACACTGTACAGGCTAATCTCGCTCTTGGACTTCCTTCGGACAGTAGGGATTATGGTGTAGGTGCCCAGATTTTAAGAGATCTGGAAGTTAGAAAATTACGACTGATCTCTAACAATCCTCAGAAGCGAGTAGGATTGCTTGGCTATGGCCTCGAAATCGTAGAACAAGTTCCTATTGAAATCGCCCCTAATGTGCACAATGAAAAGTATCTCCAAACAAAAAGAGATAAAATGGGACACAATATATTGAAATAAAATCCTGTTGTAATCTTGAAATTTGTCAATAATATTTAATGATTTCAACCTGAAAATTCATTATTGCGTAAATAGAACCATGATGGAAACTGTAAAAAAATTAATTTTCTCTCTTAGTGTGCTATATCTGAGCATCGGGTCGTCTTTTGCGCAGAATCAATTCCCTTCCCAAATTTGGCATAAGGGGAATATTTATTCAGCAGATGGACAGGTGTACGGAGGTCAGATCAAATATGACTTAGAAAACAACGTAGTCCAATTGCAGGATAAAACTGTGAATACCTTTACAGCCGCAAATGTTACTTATTTTGAGCTATTCGATGAAGTTTATGGCGGAATTCGGAAGTTTTTCAGCTTGCCTTATTCCTTGAATAGTGATTACGAAACTCCCATGTTCTTTGAGGTGCTTACCGAAGGAGACGATTTGGCGTTGCTTTGTAGGGAATATGTAGCAACCGACTCGCGAGGAATGAATTCCTACGGAATGATGGGAGGCTATGGGATGAATCCATTTTATAGTCCGCAATCTATGATGGGTTACAGATTAGCATTCAAATACTATTTTTTGAAGAACGGCAAAATTGAACAGTACAGCATGAAGAAAAAAGATCTTTTTGAAATGCTACCCGGTCATGATGATCAGATTTCACTTTTTATGCGCAAAAACCGCTTAGATTATGACAAGAGGGGAGATCTTCTTCGCATAACAGCCTATTACAACGAATTGAATCAAAACTAAATGTCCAAGCCTTTAATTCTCGTCTCAAATGACGACGGGATCACCTCCAAAGGGATACGTGTTCTAGTATCTGCTATGAAAAAACTTGGGGATGTGGTCGTGGTAGCTCCTGATAGTCCACAGTCTGGAATGGGGCATGCCATTACAATAGGAGAAACTTTACGTTTAGAAGAGGTGGAGATTTTTGAGGGAGTAAAAGCCTACAAATCTAGTGGTACTCCTGCAGATTGTGTGAAACTGGCAAAGCACTATGTGATGAAGGATAAAAGTCCTGATCTAATAGTTAGTGGGATCAATCATGGTTCTAATACGTCCATTTCAGTTCTTTACTCCGGTACTATGTCCGCAGCAATTGAAGGCGCTATGGAAGGTTACCCATCAATTGGGTTTAGTTTATGCGATTTCTCTTCAAATGCAGAATTTTCTCATGTGGAAGAGTGGGTGGAGAAGATTGCAAAGCAAGTATTGGAAGGGGGAATTCCAAAAGGGATAGCGCTAAATGTAAATTTTCCACCGAAACAAAACGAGGAAATCAAAGGGATAAAAGTTTGTCGTCAGGCAGAAGCCAAATGGCAGGAAGAATTTGATGAGCGATTTGATCCTAATGGGCGAAAGTATTTTTGGCTGGCTGGTAATTTTGTGAATTTTGATAAGGGTGAGGATAATGATGAATGGGCGATCGCTAACAACTATGTTTCCATAGTTCCCTGTCAATATGATTTGACTGCTCATCATGCAATTACCCAGATAAACAAAGATTGGAATTGGGAAGAACTTAAAAAGTAGATAGCCTGCGGACTTTCAATTTTATTTATTGAGATTAGCTTATTTTGCTTATTTTCACCGTTGTAAAATGATAAATACCGCTTGAATTCGAAATCATACTCTTTTCTGTTTTTTGTCCTGTATTTTGTTGCTTTTGCATCTACAGGTACGTTTGCACAGATCCCTAACGTAGATAGTCTTAAAAACATTCTCCCTGACTCCAACGGGGAAGAAAGGTTGAGCACTCTTAATGAGTTGTCATTTTACCTTCGTGAAATCGAACAGCATGCAGCCTTTAATTATGCCTTAGAAGCTGAAAAACTTGCTCAAAAACTTGAGAACAAGTCAGAAGAAGCAAAAGCTAAGGAAAATCTTGGCTGGATATATTACCGCAGAGGAAAGTGGCAAAAATCTTTTGACTATTCAAAATCTGCCTATGTCCTTTCTATGGAGGCTAATAACTTGGAACAGGCAGCAAAGGTCATGAATAGCATGGGAGCTCTTTACTATGAGCAACAAAGTTATTCCCAGGCGATTGAGCAGTTTAAGAATGCGTATGCAATAAGTATGAAGACTGGCGATCTCTACACTATGATTAGAAGTCTGAATAATGTTGCATTTAACTTCTTAGCTAAAAATGAATTGGATTCTTCCAAATACTATGCGCTGAAGGCTATTGAAACGAATGTAAATGCTGGGTCACCTTACTTACTTTCATTTTCTAACCGTGTATTAGGAGATATTTTTTTACAAAGAAATCAACTTGATTCCGCTGAAATAATTTACTTAAAAGCATTGGAAAATGGAAGAATCCAGAATCTGACTACTTTCCAAGCTAGTGTACTCCATCGGTTGGGGAAAACCTACCTTTTGAATGGCAAACTAGAAAACGCTAAGAGCATTCTGCTCGAGGGAATAGAATTGTCGAGCAATAATAACCTTCTGGATGAACTTGCAAAAAGCCATAAATACCTTGCTGATTATTACCGGATAAATGGCGATTACCAGAAAGCATTCGAGGAACAATCAAAATTTGTGGTTTTAAATGATTCCCTCGTAAATCAAGCCAGCAAAGATAGACTGGCACTAATGCAAGGCATGTTTCAGGATGATTTGGATCAGTCCGAATTAGACTTGCTGGTTGCTCAGAATGAGCATCAACAGACAAGATTGGAAATGAATAGAAGAGTGATGGTCTTGATTGGAGTTGCATCACTTTTGATTTTAGGGCTTTTGATTTGGCTCTTTTTGCTTAACCGAAATATCAAAAAATACAATCGTCATCTGGTGTCCCAAAAGAAACAGATTTTCAAGCAAAATGAAGATCTCGAGGCCAAGTCAAGCCAACTTCAAGAAATAAATCAGACTAAGAATAAGCTTTTCTCTATAGTTGGACATGATCTGAGAGGCCCAGTAGGGCAGGTAAAATCTTTGGTTGATTTGCTTATTTCAGGACAATTGGAAAAGGATGAGTTTGAAGATCTTGTTCAAAATCTAAAGAAAGATGTTGATTCCGTTTATTTCACTTTAAATAATACACTGAAATGGTCAATGGCCCAGATGGAAGGATTTAAACTGAATAAAGTGAATTTTAATCTTGCCGATCTAGTAGGGGCCAATGTTAGACTAATTAAGCCTAAGCTCAAGGAAAAATCTCTTGATATTGAATATTCCTCATATTACGATGATTTGGATATTTTTGCTGACAGGGATCTGATTGAGGTGGTGATCAGAAATATATTGAACAATGCAGTGAAATTCTCTAAGCCTGGAGACGTAATCATGCTTTCCGCAGATTTGGAAAATGACATGGTTGTTTTCTGTATAGAAGACCAAGGAATTGGTATGAGTGAAATTCAAATTAATGAGTTACTCACAGAGGATTATGTGATCACTAATTCAAAATTAGGTACCAACAGGGAGAAAGGTTCTGGTTTAGGCTTACAGATCTGTAAGGAATTCACCCGTATGAATGGTGGGGAATTACTGATTAGAAGTGAAGAGGGACAGGGTACTAAAGTGTGTATTAAAGTTCCAGGCAGCAAAGTTTTAGTCAACAATTAGCACATTCCCTGTAGTAAGGAATTCATCAAATGGAATTCCTTTAGAAATTATCTCCAAGCTTTTCATGGTTTTCATCGAATTCATCAGCTGACTTCCTAAGATCTTCGCGTCTGTAGCCCAAGTTGTTTGAGATAACCATTCCTTCACATCGTTGGTATTTAACTCGTAATTTTTGGAAATATCTTCAATAGCGGAGGCACTACTTTGAAGGTTCAGGGCTTCTTGATACACTAAATCTCTTAGTTGATAGATAGTATCACCAAATTCCGACAGGGCTTTTTCTGTAACGATAATAGCGAAACAAGGCCAAGGGCTTGACACTTCTCCTATTCTTTTCATTTCCTGAGAATCTACCCAAGGTTTGGTGGTATATTTTTCCCAAAGAAACATTTCTGGCTTCTCTGGAGTCATTACTTCTAATGCTCCTGAGAGATTATTTACAATTTTAAAATTCAATTTTTCCGCATCCCAGCCTTCTCTCTCTGCAAGCACATAGCTCATCAGCTGCGATCCTGAGCCTTCTCTGCTAATCAAAAAAGTAGGATGATTTATTTCTTCGAGTGAGTTTACTGGGGAATCACCCGAAATATGGATTCCCCATGTCAGTGGAGACTTTACATGAAGACCAATCATTCTGGATGGATTTCCAGCTTCAAAATCTTTCAAGAAACTTTCTGTTAGAACAAGTGCTATGTCTGTATTATCTTCCCTAAGATCCTTGTTCATTTGACCAGATCCTCTGGATTCGTCAGTCCAGAGCAATCTTATACCTTCTTTTTCGAAAGGTTGTGTAGCCACAACCTTTTTCCAAGGGAAATTAAAATGCTCAGGAACTCCGGTGATTCTAAGGATTTTCATAGTTCGTTTTTTTCTTCCGCCAAAGGTAAGAACCGGCAGGTAAAACAAATTCCCGTTTAGAGAAATTTTGATTTTATTAGTCGTGGGCAGCTTTTCTGTCAGTAATCAATAGATTGCTGAGTCCTGCTAGTATTAAAAGAGTTCCTGCCAGTAGCATAGTGTTAATTACGGCTTCGCCGAATAGCAATTTGTATAGGAAATTAACCCCGCCAATCGCAGCGATGATCTGGGGAATGACAATGAACATATTGAAAATACCCATGTAAATCCCCATTTTGTTAGGATCTACTGAGCTGGAAAGCATGGCATAAGGCATGGAGAGAATGCTTGCCCAAGCTATGCCTACCAGAGCAAAGCAGATGTGCAACATCCATGGTTCTGTGATAAAATAGATAAGTATAAAACCTAAGCCACCGGCAATCAAGCTGGCTAAGTGTAGTAATTTTCTATTGATGAGATATTTGCTCGTGAATAGCGATAGAATCAAAGCAGCAAACATAGAAACCAACCCGTAAGTGCCAAGATAATTTCCTACGCTATCGGCAGCATTGTTATACGCTGCGGAGCTAGGATCGGTAGCACCAAACACGTGTTCCGTTATTGCGGGAGTTGCGAAGCTCCACATGGTAAAGAAGGCAAACCAAGAGAAAAACTGGACTACTCCGAGCTGTTTCATTACAGTAGGCATGCCTGCAATACTTCCGGTCACTTCCTTGAATCCCGTTAATATCCCTTTTGTTTTAGCTTTTTCCGCTTCGAACTTTTCCAAATCCTCAGGAGGATACTCTTCAGTTTTAAGAATGGTATAGAGGATAGAAGTAAAGAGTACAAGAGAGCCAACTGCAAAAGCATACTTGACTGAATCAGGAACTACACCTTCTGGAGCAGTGTTTGGCACCCCCAATTTTGTCATCAACCAAGGAAGATTGGAAGCTACCCAAGTTCCTATTCCAATAATTAATGTCTGGACAACAAATCCATAAGACCGCTGAGAATCTGGGAGTTTGTCAGCTACCAATGCACGAAAAGGTTCCATGCTGATGTTGATAGAAGCATCCAAAATCCACAATGCGCCAGCTGCCATCCATAGTGCAGAGGAATACGGTGTAAAAAACAATGCAATGGAACTTAGCAATGCACCCACAAAGAAATAAGGTTTTCTACGTCCAAACTTCTTATGCCAAGTGCGATCGCTAAGGTATCCCACTATCGGCTGAATAAGAAGACCTGTAAGAGGAGCTGCGATCCAGAGTATGGGGATTGCATCTTTATCTGCACCAAGAGTCTGGAAGATTCTAGACATAAATCCTCCTTGCAGTGCAAAGCCAAATTGAATCCCAATCATACCGAAACTCATGTTCCAGATTTGCCAGAAATCTAACTTCTTTTTGAAGTGGGTCATTTGGGTTTTATTAAAGAATTGGTTCTCGTTGCTGGGCTAAGCTAATCCATGAATCTGCAGCTTTTCTGAGGTGTTTTTTATCTCGAAGAACTTCAACTTTGGGATAGAAAGATGTGGGTAGCTCAAGTCCGGTAAAGGGTCAAACTCACTCAATTTATCCAAAAATGCATAACTCTCATATTTCAATTCGAAAGTTTGATTGTCTATCATGACTGATTCAGTTTGAAATCCATGAAGATAGAAACGTAAGGAGGAATATTCGCTAGGAAAATCGCCTGTGCAACTATCGATAATCAGCATCTCTTCCTCTGGTAAAAAAGTCATTTCACGTTCCAGATAATTTCCCGATTCAAAGTAAAAACTTATCCCATCATCTTCATAATGCTCGTATGTAGAACCTTTACTTCCGGCATAAAGGTGAATATAGAGCGTACCATCATTTTTGGAGGCTGTGTGAGGTATGTCAGACTGCATGACAAGAATGCTTCCTTCTTTCACGTAAACCGGCAAGTTGTTCAGGGGACAATCCTGATAAATGACCTGTCCGCCTTTGATGGATTGATCGGTGAAAA
Organism: uncultured Algoriphagus sp.; assembly: GCF_963974835.1. Classification (GTDB taxonomy): domain Bacteria; phylum Bacteroidota; class Bacteroidia; order Cytophagales; family Cyclobacteriaceae; genus Algoriphagus. The sequence continues at coordinate 239,949 of NZ_CAXBET010000002.1, forward strand.
GGTAGTACCAATTTCCCTTAGGCAAATATACTTTCATGATTTCCCGATAGCTTTCCACCGGAGCTATCATGAGATTATCACAAAACAAATATTGATTTTGATAGGCTGAAAGGAAAACTAGGGGATCATTTGAGTAATCTATAGCCAAGCTTGCCGCGACGGGTAATCCACTTTGGCTACTCTTGCGAAAACTACTGTATATTGTTGGAAGTAATTTGTATCGAAGCTTCATATAGCTTCTGGATATTTCCTCTACTTCTTCACCAAATGCCCAAGGTTCCGCATCATTGCTATTGATCATGGAATGTGCTCGGAAAAGTGGGGAAAAAGCTCCTATGCTCATCCAACGGGCATAAAGTGACTTGGTCGCTTCACCGGCAAAGCCACCTACATCATATCCCGAAAATGGTATCCCGCTCATGCCAAGACTATTTACCAGGCGAATGCCAGCGAGCATATGTTCTTCTGTGGAGATATTATCTCCCGTCCATATAGCGGCGTAGCGCTGTACTCCTGAGAAACCAGATCTTGTCAGCACAAAAGGACGTTGGTTGGGATAGTTTTTAATAGAACCTTGCTGAGTGCTTTTAGCCATCTGCATACCGTAAATATTCCGGGCTTTGCGGTGAGATGAGGTATTACCATCGTAATTAAATTCGATAAGGTTTGGTGTGAACTGTCCCCAAGAAGCAGGCTCATTCATATCGGTCCAGAATCCATCTACTCCTGCTTCAGTGTAAAAAGCCATTTTCTCCATCCACCAATTTCTGGTAGCTGGATTGGTGAAATCAGGGAAAGCACACCAGCCAGGCCAAACCTGGCCTAAGTATTCTGTGCCATCAGGATAGCTTACGAAAAGATTCTGTTCTTTCCCTTCTTGGTATGGCAAGTATTCATCTTCAGATTTTATACCAGGGTCCAAAATCACAATTACCCTAAAACCTTTTTCCTTGAGTCTTGTGATAAGTCCTTTTGGATCAGAAAATTTCTCGCCATCAAACGTGAAAACCTTGTACTCTTCCATGTGATGTATATCAAGGTAGATTACGTCGGCAGGCATTTCCTTGTCCCGGAAGGTATTGGCCAAGGTCAAAACTTCCTTGTCTGGATAATAGGAATATCTACATTGTTGAAAACCAAGAGCCCATTTAGGTGGCATTTTCATTGTGCCAGTCAAATTACTGTAACTCTTAATGATCTCAGCTACGTTTGGTTTATGTATGAAATAATAGTCCATATCCCCATCCTCAGCATTGAAATAAGTGAAACGGTCATTTGAAGCACCAAAGTTAAACACGCTCTTATGTGTATTGTCAAAGTATATTCCGTATGCTTTATCACCTAGTAATCCCATGTAAAAAGGAATGCTGGCATAAAGCGGATCATCATTTATACCATAACCAAAATAGTCCGTATTCCAATTGGTAAATGCTCGGCCAATACGATTGAGATTACCGGTCTTCTCCCCAAGACCTATAAATTTCTCATTTTGCTGCAACTCTTTGTAGCAAGTGACTTCTGTCCCTATCCAAGATATACCAAGAGAATGATCCTTGTTCAGTAAAGTACCTTCCGAATCGAAGAAAGAACAAATACCATTCACCAAATCAAACTGTAGGGTAATTGAGGCAGTTTTTAGATAAAGTGAATTATCCAATTCTTCAAAATTGAAATCAACGGTTTCTTGATCAGCTACAATGGAGTAGGGGTTGGGGTCGAAATTAGGATTTCGGCTACACTGAATCCGTATGATCCCTTCGCTAAAAAGCGTTATTTTGATCTGTGCCGTTGGACTATGGGCAACAAATCCATCGTTGGTTTTATCCCACTTGTCTATTTTGCCAATGGGAATATATCGTGAAGAAGAGGATTGATGAAGAGAATCGGTAAGTACCTTGGTCATGGATTTATTGCTCTTTAGATGTAGCAGTGCAACTAATTTAGAACCAATTATGAATCATAAAAATCCTGAAAGGTACCACCGGCCATGAATATTGTCTAATATGAAAATGGAATACGCGTAGATTTAGGAATTAGCCCTATTCAAACGTTTGCAATCTGTGATAGAAAAAAATGATTTTTTTTCTAAAATCTTTTCGATGAATCCCTCACCATGAGTTTTGTCTCCAAAATGAGGGTTTGTTCCATCGTTTTGGGGTCAAGCTTTTTCTCAATGATATCTATAAGAATTTCGGTTGCTTTTGCTCCCATCGTAAATCCTGGCTGCGACACAGAAGAAAGTTGCGGCTCCAGCATCGAGCAAAATTGCCAATCACTAAAACCCACGATTCCTACTTCAAGAGGGACTTTCAAACCTGCGTCTCTGCAAGCCATCATTGCACCTACGGCTCCTATGTCATGACAGGAGAAATAGGCATCCGGCCTTTCCGGAAAGGAATTAATAAGGTTTCCAACCAGACCCCTACTTTCTTCAAGTGTCCCCATAGGACATGGTATAATGTAATCAGGATTAAATTTTAATCCGTTTTGCTCCAAAGCATCCATATAGCCTTTTTCTCTGTCTTTACTTATCTTCAGAGTCTTAGGGCCTGCTAGATGAACAATTTTTTTATAGCCTTGGCTGATCAGATGTGACGTAGCATCAAAGGAGCCTTGGTAATCGTCCACCATGACATTGATAGCGCCTGGAATAGCCGGAGCACGGTCAAAAAATACAATGGGAAAGTTATGATCAAGCAATTTAGTGAAGTGCTCAAAAGTCTTGGTTTCCTTCGAATAACTTACCAATACTCCATCAATCTGATTGGAGAGCATAGTTTCCATGCTTGAAATCTCGCGGTCAAGTTTCTCGTTGGATTGTGTAAGAATCACATTGTATCCGCGCGAATTTGCAACTTCCTCAATTCCACTTACTACCGTGGAAAAGAAAAAATGCACTACTTCTGGAATGATTACACCTATGGTAAATGACCTACTTTGTCGAAGGGATAACGCGATAGCATTTGGCCTGTAATTAAGTTTCTCTGCGACTTCTTTTACTTTTCGCTTAGTTTCATCATTGATTCCCGGATAATCCTTCAGCGCTCTGGAGATTGTAGAGGCAGATAAATTTAACTCGCGTGCAATGTCCTTAATTGTAGCTTGACCTAGTTTCATGTCTTACAAGTATAAAAAATAGATTAGAGATTAACTCGACTTATTGTCAACCTATAAATATTTGGAAGAAATTTGTGACTGAAATTATCAGAAACCATTATAGAAGTTGATATGGAATGAGATTGTTCTAAAAAAATCAGGGTCAAATGAGAAAATTTGAAAATTCCACGGTTTGTAATCGATTGCGGGAAAAGAATTGTTTTTTGGGGGGCGATTTTAGATTTAGATGTGGGGAATTATAAGTTAGGGATTTATATCTTTGAAGCTTATGTTACAGAAGTGACCTTTTTTTGGCCAATAAATCTTGAAATAAACAAACCTAATAAGACATGAAATTTAAACCTGGAGTAAAATACGGTGAAGAACTTAGAGATCTTTATGCTTACGCAAAAGAGAACGAGTTTGCGATGCCTGCGGTAAATGTAATCAATACGAACTCTGTGAATGCAGTTTTGGAGACAGCTAAAAAGCTAAATTCTCCTGTAATCATCCAGTTTTCTAATGGTGGAGCACAGTTTTTTGCGGGTAAATCCCTAGCAAATGATAAGCAGCAGGCGAGCATTGCCGGTGGTATCTCCGGTGCGCACCACGTGCATTTGATGGCTGAGGCATACGGTGTTCCAGTTGTTTTGCATACCGATCATGCAGCTAAGAAGTTGCTGCCTTGGATAGACGGCCTTTTGGATGCAGGTAAAGCTTACTATGCTACCCACAAAAAACCTTTGTATAGCTCTCACATGTTGGATCTTTCCGAAGAGCCTCTGGAAGAAAACGTCGAGATTTCCTGTGAATACTTCAAGGAATTTGAGAAGTTGGAAATGGCTATCGAAATTGAACTTGGTGTTACTGGTGGAGAAGAAGATGGTGTAGATAATTCTGATATAGATTCATCTAAGCTTTACACTCAGCCTGAAGAAGTAGCCTATGCTTATGAACATCTGAAGGAAATCGGAGATCTATTCACTATTGCTGCGGCTTTCGGTAACGTCCACGGAGTTTACAAGCCAGGAAATGTCAGCTTGAAACCTATTATCTTGAAAAACTCTCAGGACTTCATCAAAGAGAAGCATGGATTGACAGGTAAACCTTTGAACTTTGTATTCCATGGTGGATCTGGATCTACGGTTGAGGAAATCAGAGAAGCAAACAGCTATGGTTCTATCAAAATGAATATCGATACAGATATGCAGTGGGCATTCTGGGAAGGTATTTTGAATAATTATAAGAAAAATGAGGCGTATCTTCAGACTCAGCTGGGTAATCCAGAAGGAGCAGATAGTCCTAATAAGAAATTCTACGATCCAAGAAACTGGTTGCGCAAGGGAGAAGAGAATTTCGTGAAGCGTCTTGAGCTTGCTTTTGATATGCTTAATGCGGTAAATCGAAATTAATTTTCTCTACCATCAAATAATTAAAAGTCACCTGCTAAGGTGACTTTTTTTGTTTTAAGCTGGGGCATTGAATAGATCAAAACGGTTGTACTGAAGTTTTTTATTCCGTTTTCAAAATGGTATAAAATAAAAAGACCTTTGAATTCTGAAACATCAGGACTCAAAGGTCAATAATTGAAGCCATTTAGGTTTTAAAAGATTCGCGAGCAAAAGACAATTAAGTAGATAAAATCTTAGCTACTCTGAAATCATCTTCGTCTACAGACTTGTCATCCACTATGGCTTTTTTGATAGGCGTGTAGACCACTTTGTTGTTGATCAGACCAGCCATCACATCGTATTTACCTTGAAGCAAACCTTCTACAGCAGCAACTCCAAGCTTAGAAGCCAGTAGACGATCATATGAACTTGGAGAACCTCCACGCTGTAAGTGACCCAGGATAGTTACTTTGATATCGTAGTAAGGTAGGTGTTTGCTTACTAGAGCAGCTATTTCTGTAGCTCCGCCACTTTTACCACCTTCCGCCACAATTACAATATTGGATGCTTTCTTCGCTTTGGTTCTTATCTTCAGTTTGTCTACCAGGTGTTCAATCGGCATCTTTTTCTCAGGAATAAGAATGGCTGCCGCTGCGCTTCCAATACCGGCGTTGATAGCTATGAAGCCTGCATCTCTTCCCATTACTTCTACGAAGAAAAGTCTGTCGTGAGATGTGGCAGTATCACGGATCTTATCTATAGCTTCTATAGCAGTGTTACATGCAGTATCAAATCCAATGGTAGAATCTGTGCCTGAAAGATCATTGTCAATCGTGCCTGGAAGTCCTATTGCAGGAATACCAAATTCCTTATAGAATAAATGTGCTCCGGTCAAAGAGCCGTCCCCTCCGATCACTACCAAAGCATCAATACCATGGCTTACAAGATTGTCATAGGCAATTTTTCGGCCTTCCGGAGTACGGAATTCAGCACTTCTGGCAGATTTCAAAAAGGTACCACCACGCTCTAGTACGTGAGTGATATTCTTAGATTCCATCTTTTTAATATCATTATGAATCATACCTTCATAGCCTCGGTAGATTCCATACATTTCAAGATCATAATACAAACCGGTTCTTATGACAGCGCGGATTGCAGCGTTCATCCCAGGAGAATCGCCTCCGGAAGTAAGTACGCCTATTTTTTTGATGGTTTTAGGTTCCATTATAAGGTTTGAGTTAGGGCTTTAAACATTAGATCGGCAGAAGCCGGATTGGTGGCTAATGGAATATTATGTACATCACATATCCTCATCAACATTTGAACGTCAGGTTCGTGCGGATGCTTATCTAGTGGGTCTCTGAAGAATACTACCATCGCCAGTTCTTTTTGTGCGGCCATAGCAGCAATCTGAGCATCACCTCCGTATGGTCCGGAAAGAAGTTTCTGTACTTCAAATCCTGATTTTTCGATGTGTGACCCAGTTGTTCCTGTAGCAACAAGGTCTACATCTGCCTGATGGAGTCTTTCCTTAAATCCACTTAAAAAATGAACCATGTCGGCTTTTTTACCATCATGGGCAATTAGGGCTATTTTCATTAAGCTAGGTCAAATAGGTTTAGCCCAAAGTTAGGAAAAATCTTTCCCTGATCCTTTGGTTAATGTTATTTAAAGGCTATCAAATGGTATTTTCAGGTCAATTTTTCCAAATAAAGCAAGAAAGTATATTCCAATGCCAGTTCCTTAAGTGAATTAAATCTGCCTGAAGCTCCTCCATGTCCAGCTTCCATATTGGTGTGGAGTAGGAGAAGTTTTGTGTCAGTTTTCAATTCTCTAAGTTTTGCTACCCATTTGGTAGGCTCCCAATATTGAACTTGACTGTCGTGAAGCCCGGATGTGATCAGCAAATTAGGATAATCCTTGGCCTCGACATTATCATACGGGGAATAGGAAAGCATGTACTGATAATACTCAGAATTCTTAGGGTTTCCCCATTCCTGAAATTCTCCAGTAGTCAGTGGTATGCTTTCATCGAGCATGGTGGTCACCACATCGACGAAGGGCACAGAAGCTATCAGTCCGTTGAATAGATCTGGTCTCATATTCATCACAGCTCCCATCAGCAATCCCCCAGCGCTTCCTCCCATAGCATATAAGTGCTCTGGCGAAGTGTATTTTTCAGCTATCAAGTGCTCAGCGCAGCTAATGTAATCAGTGAATGTGTTTCGTTTTTTGAGCATTTTTCCATCCTCGTACCACGCGCGGCCTAGATCTTCACCACCTCGTATGTGAGCTATAGCAAATACAAATCCTCTGTCTAGCAAACTTAATCGACTACTGGAGAAATATGCATCCATACTGTATCCATAGGATCCATAGGAGTAGAGCAGGAGAGGATTTGATCCTCCAGGTTTAAATTTGTCGATTTTGTATACCAGCGAAATCGGAACCATGACATCGTCTGAAGCTTTAGCCCATATTCTGGCAGAGTTGTAATCGGCAGAATCATATCCTCCAACTATTTCCTGCTGCTTCAGAAGCGTTTTCTCCTTTGTAACCATATGGTAATCAAACGTGCTGGCAGGAGTGACCAGTGAATTATATCCAAATCGAAGGATATCGGTTTCAAACTCTGGATTTGTACTTATCCAAGCAGTATATGTTTCATCATCAAATTGCAGATAGTGTCCAGAGGTACCGTCCCATGGTCTAATATTGATGTTACACAGTCCCTTAGTTCTTTCCTGTACAACTAAGAAATGGGAAAATATATCAAAGTCTTCCAATAAAACTGATTCACGATGTGGAATAACATCTTCCCAATTTTCTAGTGATGGGTTACTTATAGGTGCTTTGACTAGCTTAAAGTTTTGAGCTTCATGGTTGGTTCTGATCCAAAAATGATCCTCATAATGATCTGCAGCATATTCCAAGAAAGGAATTCGTGACTGCAACACCTGGAATTCTCCTAATGGGGTAGAGGCATTCAAAAATCTTAATTCGGAAGAGATAGTACTTTCTGAGTGAATTAAGATGAACTTTTCAGACTTAGTCTTATGAACTACGCAAGAAAATTCCTCGTCCTTTTCCTCATAAATCAGCTTATCACTTGCTGTAGGAGTACCTAGCTTATGCGAGTAGATCTGATAGGATCGCAGTGTTTCTGGATCCTGTTTGGAATAGAAAAGAGTTTGGTTGTCCGCAGCCCAGGCGAAATTTCCTGTAATGTCAGGAATACGATCTGGAAGAATTTCTCCTGTTTCAAGATCTTTGAATTGAATCTCATATATTCTTCTTCCTACGTCGTCAGTAGCAAAAGCAAGGGTCTTCAGATCAGAAGTAGCTGCTGTGCCACCTACCTGGTAATACGCTTTGCCCTCGGCAAGTAAATTGACATCCAGAAATATATCCTCGGTAGCATCTAAATTTCCTTTTTTGCGGCAATAGAGAGGATATTCGCCTCCCGTTTCATATTTAACATACCAGTAATAACCGGATTTTAGGTAGGGTACGCTTTCATCATCTTCTTTAATTCTACCCTTCATTTCCTGAAATAATTTTTCCTGAAATTCTTCCGTCGATTGAAGAGTAGTTTTAAGATACTCGTTTTCAGCATTCAGATAATCTATAACCTCAGGATTATCCCTATCTCGCATCCAATAATAATTATCAGTACGTTGATGTCCATGGGTCTCCAGGAGCTGAGCTATTTTTTTGGCTTTGGGTGCCTGCATTATTTTGTGAATTTAAGCTTGCAATGTTAAGGAAAAAATAAGCTATAGAGTTCTGTTTTTTGGTTGAATATCCTCTTCAAACTGCACTTTTTATCAATTAAAATGTCTACTAAATACCCTAAGCCTTGGATAGAATGATAATTTTTAAAATATTCAATAAATATTTCAACCATTAACCAAATACCTATGGGATTTCTGAAAGAGTTTAAAGAGTTTGCTGTCAAAGGCAATGTAATTGATCTGGCGGTAGCTGTGATTATAGGTGGAGCATTCGGAAAGATTGTTTCCTCCTTTGTAAAAGATGTAGTGATGCCTCCTATAGGATTATTGCTAGGTGGAGTAAATTTTACCGATCTATCAATAGTGCTGAAAGAAGGGGTGACCAATGCTGAGGGGGAAGTCGTGACGGAACCAGTGCTTTTGACCTACGGTATATTTATTCAAAATGTCGTGGATTTTCTAATCATTGCTATTGTGATCTTTCTAGCGGTGAAGGGAATCAACAGTTTGAAGAAAAAAGAAGAAGCTGCTCCATCGGCACCACCTGCTCCTCCAAAATCTGAGGTTCTTCTTGAAGAAATTAGAGACCTACTGAAAAAGGATATCAAATAAAAAAAGCGGTTCAACCGCTTTTTTTATTTTTGAGACTCACCTTTTCTTCTTTGATAAATGTGTCTGGCGAATTCTCTGGAAAGTCCATTTAGCTGAATGATTTGATTATAGGTCAAGACGCTAGACAAATCCCTTACGAACTTTTCCTCATCAAGTATCATTTTTCTCTGGATCTCGAATTTTTTTGAAATTCTTGCCTTAGCTTCACTTTCAGATATTTCAATGTCTTTCACCCTGCCCAATTCAGACATCTCTTTGAGATTCTTTTCTCTGGCATCATTAAATACATTAAAAATTGGCCAGAATCTCTCTGCTTGCTCTGGCTTCAGATCTAATCGTGTAGTGATAAAAGCTACTCTGGCAGCTTCCAGCTTTTCCCTGTCATATCTGTCTCCAGGTCGCTGTGCAAGTGAAGTCCCGATCACAATAAAAAACAGGATAACTAGTATTGTATATTTTCTCATAATTGTTAAAACCAATTTTGATTTTCTTCTTCTTCAATGAAATCAACTTCGTAAACCATTTCTTCAGCCAAGATCTGATCCAGTATTTCTTCAGGATTATCCACTACTCCCAATACATCCTCAGCTGTCCAATACTGACTTTCAATATAAAGACTAACTTCTTCTTCCATAGATAAAGTTACAGACTGGGAACTCGGGGTGTTCAATTGCCATACTCCCAAGCTTATAACAAGTAGTGCTGCGGCGGCGGCATATTTCATCCAGCCAATGGATCTTTGTGGTTGTAGTCTGTCTATGATTTTATCAGGAAGAGTATCGAAATACCCTCCTGGAGCCTTGAAATCTTTAATTTTCGGAAATTTTTGCATCGTATGAGTTTAGACTTGGTTGAAGTCCAATAGTTTATTCTCTTGTTAGGGAATGTTCGATTTTTTTGACGGCATGATGATAACTTGCCTTTAGAGCCCCAATGCTGGTGCCTGTGATATCAGCTATTTCCTCATAAGTGAGATCTTCCTGATATTTAAGATGAAATACTAAACGCTGTTTATCAGGAAGTTTGAGTAGGGCCTTTTGAAGTAAGCGTTGTATCTCATCCCCGTCCATATTGCCTTGTTGATCAATATAAGATTCCATTTTCTCCTGATGGTCATCGATGGAGAAAAAGAATCGTTTCCTCTTCTTTTCAAGAAAACTTAAAGATTCATTCGTAGCAATCCGGTATAACCAGGTGAATAGACTCGATTGGCCCTGAAACTTTTCTATATGCTGATGAGCCTTGATAAAGGTGTTTTGAGTAATGTCATCAGCATCTTCATGAATTAATACCATTCGTCTGATCACATGATAGACACGCTTCTGGTAAGTCAGGATTAGCTGCCTAAAACCCATTTCCCTGGTTTCATGGTCTTGGATAAGTAGAAGGATTTCCTGATCACCGTTTTTATTCATTCCTCTTTTAGATCCAATTAATAGAAAAGGGTTTAAGGGAATTAAAAAGAGAGACGTTAAATATTGATTTTCAGATCAAAAAATTATCGTTTGTATTCAAATCTGAAATCTTAACATCAAATAAGCAACAGTGCCAAGAACTGATTCCGTCACCTATGGAATTTAAATTTCAAGTATGTAATCAAGAATACCGGCGTTTTTGCCTTTAGGTCGAGTTACCATTAGCGGTATGCTGTCGTTATACTGTATCAATCGTTCTGCCATACTTCCAATGAAGAGTGCCGTGGCTGCGGTTCTGCCTTTTGCACCTATGATTATAGCATCAGCATCTATTTCCTTCGCCTTAGCTACGATTTCTTCCACAGGATCATCATTAGTATCCTGAGTGTACACTGGGGTGATCTTATTTCCTTTTATATCTATTTTACGGATGAACTTTTTGTAATTAATTTCTGCATGCATCCGCATGATTTGAGTGAACTCCTCGTAGCTTTTTCCAGTGTAGTGATAACCTGAAGGGACAGTAAAAACATTTTGGCAAACAATTTCTAGCCCACCATGCTTTTCTCCAATCATTATAGCTTCTTCCAGTGCGTCTTTGGAATAGTCCGAGAAATCACTTGGAACTAGCAATCTTTTCATTTTCGTTTGAGATCCTTCCGGTACTATTAGAAGGGAACAACTTGCTCTTCTTGCTAATCTCGTGGAAGCGACTCCGGTACCCGGAAGTTCTACTTTTCTACCAATTAGAATCATGTCAGCAGATTTTTCTTCTGCTAGTTTTAGTATTTTCTTTGAAAGGGATCCTTCTTTTACAATGTAGTTTAATGAAATCCCTTTGGGATTTTTGAAATGTTCATTCACCATGGACTCCATAGCTTCCTGCCTTTCGTTGACCATATTTTCAACCAAATTTGGGAATTCCTCTAGAACTTCCTTTGGGATGCTGAGGTTCTTAATCACATTTACGAAATAGATTTTTTTGGTTTGATTGACCTGAGCTATAAAGGCAGCGTGCTGAATCAGGGTTTGATCCAGAGATGTCTGATCCAGGCAAACGACCAATTTTTTAATCAAATACATATAAATGCCGTAGGTTTTGAGAGTACAAATTTACGAGTAAAAGAAGAAAAACGTTAAGACTTAAGTGAAATAAAATTTCGACTTTTAATAAAATCCTTTCTAATGACTCTTTGCATGATTTGAATTAACTATTTTATTGGAATATTATTCTGAAACCAAAGTTTTAAATAATGCTTAGATCGTCAATTATATAACTAATTATCGGAATCATCCCTCAAATTTACCAACCTGCCGTGTAATAAATCGTATATTTGCACTGTCCGGGTCGCCGACATGTTCAAACTTCACAAATTACAAATTTACCGAGTGAAGCTCTTACCAAAAACAGGCCTCACCCCGATAACTATCGGGGCCTCGATTCGAAAGAGTCAGGATAACAGTGGAAGTTTGCGGTTAATAGGCAGCTCAAATCTTGTCAAGTAGGAGGTTTGCAACACTCTAAGACCCGGATTTTTTTAACTTATTTGGCGTCACTAGTGCAGAAGGACTAAATGTTGACTGATATTATTCTCAACTACTTTTCTTAAGATAATTCTGTCCTAAAGCTATCCTTCAAATCATCTTTTTTAAGCTTTTAAAACGTTAAAAGTTGATTTTTCGATTTTGTAGGATAAAATTGCCATGGAGCAACTGAAAATTTATATCTAAAAAAACCAAGTGTTATACTACACATTTCCAAAAAATATAAGCGGCAGATTTTAGTCTGCCGCTTCAAAAAATAGATATAAAAGTTTAGTTTGGAAAATCTTAATTCTAGACTAAGCTAGTGTTTTTTCACAAAATTCAACACACTTCTGAACTTCTTTTACGGCATCTGAACCTTCGGGTATTTGATATTCTAATTCAATGGTTGCCGGGAACTTGTACTTATTTTTTGAAATGAGATTAAGCAATTCCGGGATGGGAGTATTGCCTGATCCCCATGCTAAATTTCCTTTCCCGTTTGCCGGTGTTTGACGATCCTTCGTATGCATACTTAGAATACGACTATGCTGCTTCTCGATTAGTGGAATCAGATCGGTATTCCCAGCGGCTATGTAATGGCCTGCATCCAGGTTTAACCCATTTCTTTTACTTTGCTCAAGGGCAGTGTCCCAGAAAGTAAATGTTTCCTGCTCATGACCATGATATCCGATTGACATCTTATGTTTTTCACCCAATTTTCCCAAGCGGAGTGTATGCTCATCGTTTGAGGGATGCTCAAGAGTGACATGGGAAGCGCCTAATGCTTTTGCTGCAGTCATACCGTAAGCTATTTCTTCGTCGGAGGCATTTATACCAAATGCATTTGGCTTGAAGGCATAGATACTCACACCCGCATCATTGTACATTTTCCTCATTTTCTCAAATGGAGCTGTGCCTACTTTACTTCTCCAGGCAGCTGCTTCTTTGCCATAGGATTCCGCCTGTGCACTCAAATCCGCAAGCTTTAATTTCTCTTCAGAAGTAAGTTCTTCACCTTTTCTCTGCTTTGACATTAGGGGATACATTTCCCTCATATTTACAGGATTCGCCGGCATTCCTGCAAAAGATTCCGCTGGATCCCCCATCAGTTCTATAGCTGAGAGACCAGAATCAAGTACATATTGAAGAGTAGCTTCAGCGCTCTGATCAGGCATGGATCTGAAAGAGTAAGTGATGCAACCTATTTGCACGCCGTTAATTAGCGAATTTGGTTTATTGAGCGATTTGATAATCGCCGGAGCACCTTGCAACCAAGATGGAGCCATGGCAATCCCGCTTAATCCTAAGGCTGATTTTATAAGAAATTCTCTTCTGTTTTTCATGTTATGATGGGTTGAGTTATTGTCAGACATCAAATTAGTATTTACTTTCCCTTTTTTCCTGAAAAGTTTACCCATAATTTTATTTTCAGGCTGATTTGTCAAATACTCATGTGAATATTAGTAGAATTAAAAATTTACCTAATGAATAGCAAAGAGGAAAATATAGAAGTGAGGATTGCAAGGGGAGACTTTCTCAATGAGCTCCAGTTTATCACATCGAGGAGCGGAGGTGCTGGAGGCCAGAATGTTAATAAAGTGGAGACCAAAGTTCAGTTGAAATTTGATATTCCTAATTCTCTTCAGCTGACGGACGAGGAGAAAGCAATGGTTTTGGATAAATTATCAACTAAAACCGATCAGGCAGGAGTGCTGCAATTACAATCGCAAGAAAAGCGTTCGCAGATTCAGAATAAGGAGTTGGTAATTCGCAAGTTTGAGGATTTGCTGCGTAAAGCTTTCCATAAGAAACGCGTACGAAAAGCTACCAAACCTAAAAAAGGAGCAATAGAAAAACGGCTAAAAGCCAAAAAGAATCAGTCCGAAAAAAAAGCCAATCGAAGCTGGAAAGAGTAGTAGAAGTAATAAGATTAACTATTAAAATTCTTTTATTCGAAGTGTATAATTTTTTGTAGAGTCAGGTTGATGGATTTGAAGTGGGAAATTACCTATAGGCTTTACAATTCGCATGGAATAAATAGTCTCAGTATTCTCTACGATTTGAATATGATCTTGATTTTGGAAAAGATTTTTTTCAGCCTGGTTATCATCTATATATTTTTCCAGGCTATCAAATTGTTCAAGAAACATTGTGTCAATATTAAATCCTTTGGGACTGAAGTATTGTAGCGTGTCAAAAGGTTGAGTTGAGTTAGCTATGTCCAAGCTATTTTCAAATGAGAATTTCTTTTGAGTGAATTCCTTTTGAGAAAAACTAGTTTGTGAGAAAACTGCTATGCTGGTAGCTAAGGTGAATACAGAAAATAATAGTAGCTTTTTCATATCTTAATTAGTTAAGTAAAAAGTAAGTGCTGGAGTTGATTTTCAGATCTTTTTTTGGATACGAAATGTGATAACAATTAGTTTTCTCAATCAATTGCTAATTAAATTAACAGGTTTAAACTCATCTACCTCACTATTTCCTTTAACTCTTCATCGAATTTCTCCCCTGAAGTTTATACAATTTTGCTCGCCGTAATAGTCTGAGTGGTCTCATCTTTACCAAGAACTATAATATCGGCAAGATTTATGAAGATTCCGTGACATACCAATCCTACGATTTCATTTAGGGATGTTGAAAGCGAATATGGATCCTCAATGTGTCCGAAGTCTGTATCCAGGATCCAGTTGCCCTGATCTGTCAAAAATTCTTTTCCTGTTTGCTGACGTATTTTGGGAATACCACCAAGTTCTTTTAGTTGGTTAATCACAAGATTGCTGGCAAATGGAATAACTTCGATCGGTAATTTAAATTTCAATCCTAGCTTATCTGTCTTTTTGCTTGAATCAGCAATGATTATCTTTTTCCTTGTCATAGATGCCACAATCTTTTCTCTCAGCAAAGCACCTCCGCCACCTTTGATCAAAACTAAATCTTCATTGAACTCATCTGCTCCATCTATGGTCACATCAATAGAATCTACGCTATTGCTGTCGATAAGAGGAATATTAAGAGACTCTGCGAGAAACTGCGTTTTGTGAGAAGTAGGAATAGCTTTTATCTGCAACCCATTTTGTACAAGTTTGCCGATTTCTTGAATGGCGTAATAAACAGTAGACCCTGAACCAAGTCCAATCACTTGACCATCTTGGATATACGTGACAGCCGCCAGCGCAGCTAATTGTTTTTCTTTTTCAATCTTAGCTGAGTCTTTTTCCATGATAGAAAGATTTAGATAGTAATCAGAGGTAAAAATTCTTTTAAAATTCTACTTTAAACTTTCCAATACAAGTCTCACCAACTCATTTTTATCTCCGCCGGGTATCCACCTGGCCACGATTACCAAGTCATTTTCCTGATCTACATAAATCATATTAGTTCCGGCTCCGATATGGGAGTATGCAGTTTTGGGAGCTGCCGGAATATCTTTCTGATCGTAGTTTAGGAAGTAATTCATAAATCCATAACCTTCATTGGCAGGGGTGGAGGTTTTGGATTTATCTAACCAAGTCGTAGGAATAAGTTGCTGATCGTGCCATTTACCGTTATTCAGTGTCAAATAACCAAATCTTGCCTGATCCCAAGCAGAAAGCATCATTCCTCCTCCCCAGTGAGATCCTCCAGAGACAGACTGCATGATCTGCCCGTCTATGATAACGAAAGAATTTTCGTATCCTGTCCATCTCCAAGTATCGCTTGCGCCAATCGGATCCATGATTTTTTCTTTCAGGACAGAGGGCAATGGTCTTCTCCATACATTCATCAAGGCCAGAGCAAGCACATTCACGCGGGTATCGTTGTATTCATATACTGATCCCGGAGCGGTCTGTGGCCTTGCTCTTTTCTCTTTCACCCCTTCACGTGGCCGATCTGCCCAATCTGGTTTGCCCCAGAGCGATCCTTCCCAGTCTGAAGTTTGACGAAGGAGATGATCCCAAGTAATGGTACGGTTATGTTCAGTTGAAAAAAGTTCGAAAGTGTCCTCTTCCTCAAAATGATCTGCTTTGTTGATGCTAAGTTTATTGGGATCATACGGATAGATTGGGGCCATATAAGGATACACCAGATCTTTTTCAGACTTGATCAAACCTGCATCCACGGCCAATCCAGCTGTGGTGGAAAGGAAACTTTTTGCAACAGAAAAAGTCAGATCCACGTGATTAGGATCTCCCCATTGACCAACTACGTATCCTTTATAAATAATAAGACCGGTAGCTGGCCCGCGAGTTTTCATAGGGCCGACGGGATACCCAAATGGTTCTCTTCCGAATCCACCCTCATAATGGGCAATTTTCAGATTGGGGTCTTCCTGGCTTTCATGAGCAATAGCAAAATCAATGGCTTCTTGGAGTTTTGCAGCATTTAGTCCCATGGATTCTGGGCTCTTTGATTCCCAACTGTTTTTTGGAGGGAAATAGGTTTGGGCATGTAGTGAAGGAGCCAGAAAAATCAATAGAAGGAGGGAAAAGACTTGTTTTGACATGGTTTAGAAATTTGGTCGAGTTTACTAAATAATCCCTCATTCTTTCCACCATTAATAAATATTTATCGATTGGAGTTCTTGCATCCTTATGCTCCATCCATCACATATTTTATATTTTACATTAACTTCGCGACATGAAAAACATGCCTCCTTGCCCTGCCTGTAATTCGCCATACGGCTATGAAATGGATGAAAAACTGATTTGCCCTGAGTGCAGTTTCGAGTGGGAATTCGAGGATATTCAAGAAGAAGCTGAAGAAGGATTGGTAGTCATAGACTCCAATGGGACGATATTGGCAGACGGGGACTCGGTGACAATAGTGAAAGACCTTCCTGTGAAAGGTGCTCCGAAGCCTATCAAAGCTGGTACGAAAGTAAAGAGTATCCGACTAGTGGAAGGCGATCATAATATTGACTGCAAAATCGACGGCTTTGGCTCTATGGCGCTGAAAAGTGAGTTTGTGAAGAAAGCTTAAGCATGTAGGAATTAAAAAAGCCAGTAATCATGCTTCGACTACTGACCTTTTCAAAATTTTAAATTATTTATTTCAATTTTTTATCTACCGATAGGAGTTTCATCCACTTCTACATCGCCAACCAAGTATTGCATTCCGTCCAAAATAAACTGAAGTAGGTCAGGATTCTCAAAACTTTGCGCATTATGGGATGGAGAGCAATACAGCACATGACCTTTACCTTCTTGTCTAATCCAAGCCGCATAAGTGACCCCTTCGGTTAATTCCTGACCTTTTTTTTGTCCTTCGATTTCTGCATTATTGAAATATAGAAGCGGTTTAAAGTCCATTAATTCGTATGCATTTTTATAAAAGTATGGCTCATCTACATGATTAAAACCTTCGGATGGAAATGCCTGAACCAATGGATGTTCCGGGTCAACTAACCGAACTTGGATAGCTTGCTGCTTAGGATGATAATCAAAGCTTCCTCCCAATAATTTTGAAAATTCCATCGAGTTGTTGAGTGTGGTATTTCCTCCGTGGATCACAAATAACCCCCCGCCTTTTTTCACAAAATTGATAATGTTATTTTCCAATTCGGCAGCTTTTTTCCAAACAGTTACGCTATCTGCATCAGGAGTTTCACTGAGTTTGTCCACGAACAAATTCCTATATGTTCCTATAGAGTTAGTGTTATTGAGCACAAGAAGATCATACTCTTTAAGCTTGTCTTTTTCCATCATATCGATATCAGTGCTGGAAGTCACGTCAAAGGCGCCACTCTTTTCGCCTAATATTTCAAACATGGCTTCTGTATGGGGATTTACCCAATGCACAAAGCCTGTATGCAGTGAAAACACAAGTACTTTCTTTTTTGCCTTGAATGGGAAAGTTGCCTTTTCAGGTGCTAGTTCTGAGATTTTATCTTTCCAGGCTTGATCCAGCGGAATCTCCTTAGGATTTTGTGCTAGAGCGAAATTGATACAGGTTAGGAAAACGATTCCGTAGATTACAATCCTCTTCATGGGCTATTTGGATGAGTGGGTTATTCGATAATTTAGAATTCTATATCTTTAAAATTCGATCCCAATAACCTGAAATAAATATGATATTCAAAAGAATTTTCTGTGTGCCAGCTCTATACCTATGTATTATGGGGTCAGTGTATGCACAAAAAGTAACCTTAAAAGAAACTACCAGCGGAATTGATTTCGTGATTGATAATCAGACGGTTTTGACTTACCAAACGGCTGTAGAAGATGTGCCAGAGGGAATAAAAAAAGATTACGCAAAATCAGGATTTATTCATCCGTTAAAATCACCATCCGGTCAAGTTCTGACAAGAATCCAACCCAAAGACCACTACCATCACTACGGAATCTGGGGGCCATGGACCCGCGCTACCATCAGTGGTAGAGAGGTGGATTTCTGGAATTTGGGAGATGGAAAGGGAAGAGTGGACTTCGATCATATACTATCCAAGAAAGAGGC
The DNA here is from genome assembly GCF_963974835.1 of uncultured Algoriphagus sp. GTDB lineage: Bacteria > Bacteroidota > Bacteroidia > Cytophagales > Cyclobacteriaceae > Algoriphagus. The sequence goes on from NZ_CAXBET010000002.1 coordinate 258,156, forward strand.
TGGCGGAGCTGCCGAGCTGAATGTAAGACAGAATCATTTGGACTTGAAAGCTCCAGAATCGGAGCGCTTGGCTATTTCAGAAGATCTCCGCATCAAAGTAAAACCTGCTGATAAAGGGCGTTACATGGTGGACTATACTAGTACAATTGAGACAACTATTTCCGGAGGGATTTTATTGGATGATTACCGATATGGTGGTGGAATAGGATTCCGTGCCACCGAGAAATGGGGAAAAGTAAATAGCACTATTCTCACTTCCGAAGGTGATGGTAGAAAGACGGCTGATGGTACCAATGCCAAATGGGTTATTGCCCAAGGTGAAACATCAGATAAATCAGGAAAAAGCGGCATTCTATTCATGAGCCACAATACTAATAAATCTCACCCTGAACCACTCCGGGTCTGGCCGGAAGATCAGTATAATGGTGAAGGGAATGTATTCGTAGAATTCACTCCAATCAGACATGATTCTTGGGAGCTTTTGCCATACGAAAGATATACACTGAAATACAGAATGATTGTGTTTGATGGAGAGATGAGTGCAGAAGAAGCAGATGCCTACTGGAAAGCTTTTGTGAAATAGGTTTTAAAGCAGATGTGAAGATTAAATAACAGTAATATAACCCATGAGAAAATAACCTTAACACATTATGAAAAGAAGAGAATTTATAAAAAATAGCGCATTGGCAAGTGCAGCGATAGGCTTTCCTACCATTGTGCCATCTTCCGTTTTTGGTAAAAATGCCCCAAGTAATAAAATAAATATAGGTCAGATTGGTTGTGGAAGGATAGCTCGTGATCATGATTTGCCCGGAGTTTGGCAGCATGATGTAGCACGTATTGTTGCCGTTTCTGACTTGGATAGTAATAGGATGGCTGATGGTAAAAAACGTGTCGAAGAATATTACACAAAGAAAATGGGCAAAGCATATCTTGATGTAAAGCAGTACGGAGATTACAAAGATATGCTTCAAAATAAAGATATCGACGCTGTGGTCATAAGTACTCCCGATCACTGGCACTCACAGCCTGCAATGGAAGCAGTGCTTGCAGGTAAACATGTCTACGTTCAAAAACCCACTTCACTTACCATTCGTGAAGGGCGGCAGTTGGTAGATGCGGTGAAAAAATCAGGTATGGTTCTTCAGTTAGGCACTCAACAACGCTCAAGCGAGCAGTTTAGGATTGCAGCTGAGCTGGTCAGGAATGGTAGAATAGGCAAACTTCACACGGTGAAAATCGGCTTGCCAGGCGATCCTGCCGGCCCCGAGGCCGATCCCATGCCAGTTCCTTCAAATTTAAATTACGATATGTGGTTGGGCTCTACCCCAGAGATTCCTTACACTGAAATTGGGGTCCATCCCCAGCAAGGATATGACAGGCCAGGATGGCTTAGACTTGAGCAATTCGGAGCAGGAATGATTACAGGATGGGGTCAGCATCACTTCGATTCTGCAGCTTGGGGAATGGACACTGAGTTGACTGGGCCAAGATATATTCAGGCAGTAGCGGAGTTCCCGAAATCAGGTCTTTGGGATGTACATGGAGATTTCATGGCAAAAGCAGAATATGATAATGGTATCACTATGTACACTAGTGGCGGATATACGAACGGAATCCGGTATGAAGGCACTGAAGGATGGATTTGGGTTTCCAGAGGAAGTTACGTGGCTTCTGCTTCTGACCCGGTAGCTCAGGGCAACAGTGCAAAAGCATTGGATGCGTCAGATCCTAAAATACTCCAATCAGTAATCGGTCCTGATGAGATTCAGCTGATCAGAAGTGATGAGCATCATGGCAACTGGCTTGGAGCAATACAGGGTAATAATGAATTACTTTCTCCTGTAGAAATCGGTCACCGATCTTGCTCAGTTTGCTTGATTACCCATATTTCTATGAAGCTTGGACGAAAGCTGGAATGGGATGCCAAAGCTGAACAATTTATTAATGACCCGGAAGCGAACGCTATGTTGGAAAGACCACAGAGAGCTCCGTATGGTACTAATTACGTGAAAATTTAATAAGTGAATATTTTGAAAAATACTGCTCTAGTAGCTATAGCGGCGGGATTAATGCTATCCTGCGAAAACAAAGAAAGTGTGACTCAGGCACCTACATCCAATGCTGAAATTACGATTATGTCCCTTGATCCTGGGCATTTTCACGCAGGTTTGATTCACAAATCAATGTATTCTCAGGTGGATTCTACGGTGTATGTTTTTGCCCCCAATGGAGATGAGCTGAAGGATTACATAAATCGTTTGGCTGGTTATAACAACCGGACAGAAAATCCTACAGCATGGAACTTACAAGTAAGTTCGGGAGATGATTACCTGGAGCAAATGATCTCAACAAAGCCTGGGAATGTGATGATGGTGGCCGGTAAGAATGATCGCAAGATAGATTATATCTCTAAGGCTATTTCCAATGGTATTAATGTCTATGCCGATAAACCTTTGGTAATTGATAAAGCTGGTTTTCAAAAATTGGTTAAGACATTTGATGAAGCTGCACAAAAGGATCTGCTACTCTACGATATCATGACTGAGCGATTTGAGATCAGCACCATTTTGCAAAAAGAGCTTTCCATGGTTCCTGAGATTTTCGGGCAATTGGAAAAAGGAACACCTGATAATCCTGCTATTACAAAAGAATCAGTCCATCATTTCTTTAAATATGTATCGGGTAATCCTCTTATCAGACCAGATTGGTTTTTTGATACAGCAATAGAAGGTACTGGAATAGTGGATGTGACCACTCATTTGGTCGACTTGGTTCAGTGGGAAGCTTTTCCTGAAGTTACGCTAGACACCTCAGATGTGAAGATGCTGTCAGCTAAACTCTGGTCCACGGATCTTGACTTAGAGCAATTCAAACTAGTCACGGGTAAAGAAGAATTCCCTGATTTTTTACAGAAAAATGTTTCGGACAATCATCTTAGCGTGAACAGTAACGGGGAGATGAATTACACCCTGAAAGACGTTCATGCTAAGGTAAGTGTGATCTGGAATTTTCAAGCTCCGGAAGGAGCGGCCGATACTCACTATAGCATGATGCGTGGTAGCAAGGCCAATCTCATAATCCAACAAGGGGAAGCGGAGAATTACGTCGCCACTTTGTATATAGAGTTATTGGATGGACAGGATGAGGCTTTGTCAACTGAAGTGAAAACCACTTTGCAAGAACGTTTCCCTGGAATTGATCTGGAGAAAGTAAGTGATGGTAAATACAAGATGATTATTCCTGAAAAGTATCACAATGGTCATGAGGCACACTTTGCACAGGTGACAGAAAAGTACCTTGAGTATTTCACCAAAGGAAATATCCCTTCGTGGGAAGTGCCAAATATGATTGTCAAGTACTTTACCACAACGGAAGCTTTAAAAAAAGCGGAGGTAAAATAAAAATTTTCTAAACAGGATGACCAATAAATAGGTTGATTAGTCAAGCTCTTACTTATGGAATTAACCGATCAACCTATTTCTGCACCCAAACCCACAGTGGCCATAGCGGGTGCCGGAGGATATGTCGGACGATGGTTTATTTATCATTTTCGGCATAAGTACAACATCATTGCGCTCAGCCGTAAGAAAATAAAGGATAATCCTTATCCTGAAGTGACCTGGAAGCAGGTGGAATTATATTCCATATCCAGTACTACAGAAGTTTTAAAAGGCGTTGATGTTGCAATCTACCTGGTGCATTCGATGAATGCCTCTACACGATTAAATCAGGGTAGCTTTGAAGATACGGATTTGCTTTTGGCGGATAATTTTAGCCGTGCAGCAGATATCAACAAGGTAAAACAAATCATTTATTTGGGAGGCCTTCTACCAAAGGAAACTGGCGAAAATCTCTCAAGACATTTGAAGAGCCGCTTGGAAGTGGAGCATACTTTGGGCTCCAGATCTGCCAAACTTACGGCTATACGAGCTTCTATTATAGTTGGACCTGGAGGATCATCCTTTGATATGATCAAAAATCTAGTCAAAAACCTCCCGGTTTTAATGTGCCCAAAATGGACAGAATCCCTCACACAGCCAATTTCCCTAAGAGATACTTTAGATATACTTGACACATGCGTTGCCAATGAGAATGTTTTCGGAGAGGCTATAGAAATAGGTAATCCAGAAGTGATTTCTTACCGGAAAATGTTGGAGTTGACAGCAAAACAACTTGGGAAGAAGCGCTGGGTGTTTTCAGTTCCAGTGTTTTCACTAGGACTTTCCAAATTGTGGGTAGGTTTCTTTGGTGAATCTCCTCCTCAGCTTGTGTCTCCGTTGGTGGAAAGTCTAAAACATACGCTGAGGGTATCAGATGAACTAAAGTTTAAGGAAAAGCATATTGATTATCTGACCTATGAGGAGTCCGTAAGGGAAGCGTTGGATTCAGAAGTACAGCCTGAGACTCCTAGCTTTTTTCCGCAGGAGAAAATAAAGAACACAGTTCGAAGTATACAACGGATGGCTAATCCTCATGGCAATTCAGCAACTTGGGTAGCGCATCGTTATAATATCTGGTTACCCACATATCTCAAATTCTGGATCAATGGGGAGATGCTTGAAAGTGGGGAAATTGTCTTTTATCTTCTGTGGAGCAAAAAGCCAATGTTGCACTTGACTATGATACCTGATCGAAGTGAGGAAAACCGAAAGTTGTTTTATATCTCAGGAGGATGGCTAGTAAAGCGATTTGACCATGGCTGGTTGGAGTTTAGAGGAGTCCTGGACAATCGCTACATTATATCAGCCATCCATGAGTTTGTTCCAAGGTTGCCATGGATAATTTATGTAAATACCCAGGCCAAAATTCATCTATGGGTGATGAATAGTTTTAAGAAATATTTGGAAAATCGGCTGAATTAAATTTTAGGATTTATACTTTTAAAGTAACCAAATATATAAAGTGTATAAACTTTTACAACCATGAACTATTTAAGCTTTAAAAATGGAGATCAAATCCCAATTATAGGCCTCGGCACTTGGAAGAGTAAGCCAGGCGAAGTAAGTCAGGCAGTCTATTGGGCCATCCAGGCAGGATATCGTCACATTGATTGTGCTGCAGTTTATCAAAATGAAACTGAAGTTGGGGAAGGAATCTTTAAGGCGATTTCGGAAGGATTGGTCACCAGAGAAGAGCTATTTGTAACTTCCAAGCTCTGGAATAATTCCCACAAGAAAGATCAGGTACTTCCGGCCTTGCAAAAATCACTTGCTGATCTGCAACTGGATTATGTGGATCTTTATCTTATTCACTGGCCAATTGCCCTTAAGGCGGAAGTAGGATTTCCAAAAAGTAGAGAAGACTTCTACACCTATGATGAAGTTTCCATCGGAGAGACATGGAAAGCGATGCAGGAATTGAAAGAAAAAGGACTCGCAAAACACATTGGCGTTTCTAACTTTAACCAAAATAAACTGAATGAATTGTTCGAAGTAGGTGGTCAAAAGCCTGAAATGAATCAGGTAGAAATGCAACCCTATCTTCCTCAGGAAAGTTTGGTGCAGTTTTGCTTAGAGCATGGCATTTTAATGACTGCATATTCGCCATTAGGATCGCCGGACTCCCGAGCTGAAAAGCATGCAAATGATCCAAAATTGCTAGTCGACCCTGTTGTCAAGGAAATAGCAGATAAACATAAAGTGGGACCAGGACAAATCCTTATAGCTTGGTCAATTGCAAGAGATATTGCTGTAATTCCAAAATCGGTTCATCAGGAGAGAATCATCAGAAATCTAGCCTCTGCCAATATACTTCTGGATGATCATGATATGATGGAGCTCAGGGATATTGGGATCAGCCATAGATTTATAGACGGATCTTTTTTCACAGGAGATAATAGTCCCTACGAAAGTTCAGATTTGTTTGACTGATATTAATGCCACCACAATAGCAAAAAAGGCAATTGGATCATTCCAGTTGCCTTTTTTCATTTTTAGTGGAAATTAATCATCTATTTCCAGTGCTTCCAAAATACTGGCCATTTCATCAAAGTCTTTCAATCCTGGCTTAATTTCCTCCCCACCAGTAAGTGAAATTCCGTACAGGTTCAGCTCATTGATTAATGCTTGAACATTTGCTGCGGTTATTCCAACACCTAGTATCACCTTACAGTTTTCGCTAATTATTTTGATAGCGTCCTTGTCAAATTCATCAAGTTCTTCATGCGCAGAGGTGACGTGGAAAATAATTCCAGACTCATTAAGTTTTTCCGCCACTTCTAATTCTATGTGGCGCACTTCTTCCAGATCCATCTTATAGATTAGTCCGTATCCTTTACCCTCAACCTCAGTCAATGGTTCGATTCTGTCGTGCTCTATCCATTTTATGGATGGATAATTAGTCAGAGATTCCAAGACCTCGTTTCCATGATAAGTCAAAAACTCACCGACAAACTCGAGTCCTGAAACCCAACCTGTTATTTCATCAAATCGTGTATGACTGATGAATTTATCAGAGTTTTCTTCAAGTGAAAAACCTAGTAAGTCTACATACATACCGGCGCAATATCTGGCATCAGAAAGATTGGTGATACCGCTTATTTTTACAAAAGTGCTTAAAGCCATGATTCTAAATTTGGAGTGGCTAAGTTAACTAGGATGATCGGGTTGAAAAAAGCTTTTCCAAAGTGTATGAAATTTCATCTGCCATATTGTAAGAAAATACTAGTATTTTTAGTCATCCACTGGCACTATGAATAAACAGTTAAATCTTCTAGTAATAATTGTGTTTGCACTTTTCTCTTCGTGTGAAAGAGAAATAGAGGATGGTCAAGTAGATTATGGTTTTGATTTTCAACCTTTAGGAGTTGGATTGTTCTGGACATATGAGGTCGATCAGACTATTTACTATGGAGAAAACGATTCGGAGCAAGAGCAATTTTTTTATAGGGATAGCATTACGGGATTCTATCCCAATCAGGAAGGTGATCAAGTATATATTGTAGAGCGGTCACGATCTTCCGACAAATTGAGCTGGGAATATGAAGTTGAGTACACACTAATACAGCGTGGCCAATCTCTTATAAGGACATTTGAAAATCAGCCGGTAGTCGCTTTGGTTTTCCCTCCAAAAAATGGAGTTGTATGGAATGGTAATGCGTATAGAAATGTAGCACAGGATGATTTTGAAATCGTCAGTTCCAGCACATCAATACGAGTCAATCAAGAAGATAGTGACGACTTGGTGACATATAGAGATATTCGCTATGAAGTTTATGATAGGAATGTAGGTTTGGTGGAGAAGTACGAAGAGGTGCTGACTTACTGTTCCAGAAATGATTGCCTGGGTGATATGCTGATTGATTCGGGATCCAAGACGTTCATGAAATTGACTGACTATGGGAAGGATTAAAATCTTCGTGTGGTTATTATTTTCTATAGCATTCTTTGGAAATGCTATTGCTCAGGACAGATACGCTGTGTTTTATAAATACAAGCCCCAAGAAGGTTTTTCGCTTTCTCAACCGAATGAATTCCTAACTCAAAAAGCATTAGATAGACGGAGTAAAGAAGGCTTGTCAATTGATAGTTTGGATCTGCCTGTTTCCCAGAAATACATAGCTGCAGTTGAGGAAAAGTCAACTTATATTCTCTATTCAAGCAAATGGTTCAATGCAACCGTTTTGGTGAGTGATGAAGAAGGAGTACGGGAATTGGAGGCATTACCTTTCGTGGATAGTGTGATATTAATAGGCAGAGGCTTTATTACCAATCCTAATGAAAGAATTGAGAGAGATTTTAATTCAAGAATTCCGAAAAAATTTGTTGCTCCAGTTGCAAAAAGTACACGGGAATTAGAAGTCAATGAAGAAACTTACGACTTCCAGAATGCTTTACTGGGAATAGATAAAATGCATGAAGAAGGGTTTACTGGAAAAGGAGTAACGATTGCAGTATTTGATGCAGGCTTTCCCGGCGCCAATACTGCCAGCTCTTTAGCTCATTTACAAAGCAACGGTCAAATAATAGCAAGCAAGGATTTTGTCAGACCTTGGAATCAGGATGTTTATTCGGAAAATCAGCATGGGACTAATGTTCTTTCACTTATAGCTTCAAAAGAGCCTGGAAAAATGGTAGCGGGAGCTCCTGATGCTACATACATTTTGGCCATAACGGAGGAAATAGCTACAGAATATTGGGTTGAGGAATATAACTGGGTTCGTGCAGCTGAATTTGCAGACAGTTTGGGTGCTGACATTATCAGCAGTTCACTCGGATATTGGGATTTTGATGATCCTGAGATGAATTATTCTTTGGAGGGTTTGGATGGGGAAACTACCATTATTGCCAGGGGAGCAAGTATCGCCGCGAGCAAAGGAATCCTTGTAGTAAACAGTGCAGGAAATACTGGTCCATCTGAAGCGACATTAAATTCCCCTTCCGATGCTATAGGGATTTTAGCTATAGGTTCAGTGGATAGAGAGCTGAATGTTTCAGGCTTCAGTTCTCGTGGACCCACAGGAGATGGTAGAATCAAACCGGATTTGACAGCTTTTGGAGAAGGAGCAACTCTCATTCGGTCAAATGGAGAAGTTGGCTTTTCAAATGGCACTTCATTTTCTGCTCCTCAGATTGCAGCATTGGCAGCAGGACTTTGGGAAGCAAAGCCAGAATGGACAAAGGATGAATTGATAGAAAACCTTTTAAATAGTGGGACGCAATCCGACAATCCTGATAATTTGATAGGTTATGGAATCCCTAATTTTATAAGTGCCTTGTATGGCGATATTCTTGGCGTCGATGATAGGGGAGAGTTTTTGGATTGGAAGGTTTATCCAAATCCGATTATAGAAGATGAGTTGTACATATTTTTTGGAAATAGCTTAAGTGCTGAATTCAGACTGATTGACCTTAATGGACGAACTATAACTAACAAAATCTTGAATAGATCAACTGTGAAAGATCCTTTCCAGATAATCTTGCAGAATGTAAAACCAGGATTCTATCTGATCCAGATGCAGGACGGATCGCAGATCAAGCATAGCAAATTGATAAAAAGGTGAGAATTTGGGGGCTGTGTTTTAATTTAGTTTTTTTACATAACCAAAAGAATAACTCATGTCACCCTTAGTTGCTCCGTCTATACTTGCTGCAGATTTTGCAAATCTTCAAAAAGAAGTAGAAATGCTGAATGTTTCTGAAGCAGATTATATTCACGTAGATATCATGGATGGTGTTTTTGTACCAAATATTTCATTTGGTATTCCTGTTACAGAAGCAATCTACCGTCATGCGAAAAAGCCACTAGATGTACACTTGATGATAGTGAATCCTGATAACTATCTGGAGTCTTTTAGAAATGCTGGTGCTGATATAATCTCCGTTCATTATGAAGCATGTACCCATCTGCATAGAACTTTACAAGCTATTAGAAATCTAGGAGCAAAGACAGGTGTGGCAATAAATCCCCATACACCTGTGGAATTTTTGACCGATGTTATCCAGGATATTGATCTGGTCTGTATGATGTCTGTAAATCCGGGATTTGGCGGGCAAAAATTTATTGAGAATACTTATTCAAAAATTTCCAGGTTAAAGCATTTGATTTTAGCTAAAGGGGCAAAAACAAAAATCGAAATAGATGGCGGAGTTACTGTTAAAAATGCCTCTCAATTGCTTTCTGCTGGGGCAGATGTATTTGTAGCAGGGAGTTTTGTATTTAACTCAACTGACCCTCTAGCCATGATACGAGAGCTTAAAGGAATTACTTTAGTTTGATTTTTATAATGACCATCTATCATAAAAAAACTTAAAAAGTGCCTTTATTTCTTGAATTTCTAGCTTTTGGTTATTTTATTGAATACTATAAAGAAATCAAAATCAGAATGTTTATGAAAAAAGTATTGCTTTTCGGAGCGTTATTCGCGTTCCTAGGGCTTGCTGCCTACGCACAAGATGAAGAGAAAGTCACAGATGAGGACTTGGCAAAATACGCCAACATGGAAGTAGAATTTAGCAATTTCGTCAATTCTAGAACTGATTCGTTGAAATCTATGATATTGGAAAATGAAATTTTTCAAGGAGGAGCGAGATATAATGAAATCAAAGCTGTTTGGGGAGATGAAGCTAAAATGACTGAAGCCAAAGTAACGGATGAAGAAAAAGCAGCCTACGAAGAGGTTCAAGCTTTTCAGGATTCTCAACAGGATGTAATGAAGGAATTTAAAACCGATCTGATCATGGATGAGGAAGTCCTTGGAGCCGGTACTTATAATAAAGTGCTTGCCGCTACTAAAGAAGATCCGGCTATAAAAGAAAAATTGGATGGAATGATTGCTGAAATCAAGGCAAAGCAGGATGCTGAAAAAGAAGATGCTGCAAAACCTACAGATGGAAAATAAGTATTTATTTCAGATATTATGAAGATGCCTCCCATATGGGAGGCATCTTTTTTTTAATTTCACACCAAGATCCCAAAGTATTCGTTTAGAAAAATATGAATTTTAAAAAGTTACCCATTTCTATTATCCTTTGTTTTGCCATGACTTCCTTGATGGCGCAGGAGGAAGATATATTCGGAATATCTGATAAAGCAAAAAGTCCAAAAAGTGAATCAGGCCTAGGTAATGTCACCAGGAATCTCTTAGAGATGTTCAGCTTGGAGCTTTCTGGAGGAGGTGCTTATCAACAATTTGGGACAGCTTTCTATTCTCCTAACCCAAGCCTTTACCCGTTCAATAGATACCAGAATCTTGAGGGAGATCCGTTGGACATTTCCGAGGAAAACCCACTGAATATGAAAGGCGGAGACATGGTGTTTCCAAACTGGAATGGCGGTGTCCGGATCAATTTATTTAATCTTTTAACCGTTGGAGGTGGTTTTGGACAAGAGTGGGGAAACTTAGCTCCTATGCAAGGCGGAGACTATCAGTTTGATTTTGAGGGAGCTACTTATCAAGCTAACAAACTTTATGGTACTGTAGGATTGGTGTTATACGATGCCAACAGAAGACGTGCTTTTCTCAATTGGAGATATAGAAATTATTCATCATCTAACCTCTACATGCAATCTGAATTAAGACAGCGTGCACGTCAGATTTATCCGTGGCGATTTATTTTGGAAGCAGAATTTGGGAAGTTGACACTCAATAAAGCTTATGATGCAGCATTGGATGGTGGAACGGAACCATATGTCCCACATCTAGCAGTTTCTGACAAAAACTATTATGGATTGGGGCTCAGAATAGAGAGGGATTTGTCAGATTATACTAAGGTATTCGTAAAAGGAGGAGCAGACTTTCGCAAATTCACCTACTCATCAGCTGATTTCTCAGAGTTTCAAGATTTAGATCAAAAGGTTTACGCTATGCAAGTTGGGCTTGCCGTGAGTTTTCCTGGTACTAAGCGTTGTAAAATCGCAGGATGTGGTGTAGTGATGAAGCATATGCACAACGGTATAGAGTATAGAGGAAGCGGAATTTTCAATTTTCAGAACAGGAAAGTCGGGCAGTGGTACTAAAGTCCTGATTATCCTGATTGGTCTTTGCAATCTCTTTTCAAAACCAGTCTGTTTTTACTATCTTGCAGCCTTAATCGACCCCGTGAATAGCATTATATGGCTCAAGGAGAAAACGAGAATATCATACCCATTAACATTGAAGAGGAAATGCGTGGTGCCTACATCGATTATTCGATGTCGGTTATTGTTTCAAGAGCACTTCCTGATGTCCGTGACGGACTAAAACCAGTACACCGCAGAATCCTTTTCGGGATGCAGGAACTGGGAGTATTACATAACAAACCTTATAAAAAATCTGCCAGAATTGTCGGGGAGGTACTAGGAAAGTATCACCCTCATGGTGATTCTGCTGTGTACGAAACGATGGTTCGTATGGCGCAGCCTTGGTCTCTTAGATATCCTATGGTGGATGGTCAAGGTAACTTTGGTTCCGTCGATGGAGATAATCCTGCAGCGATGCGTTATACCGAGGCAAGACTCAAGCGTATAGCTGAGGAGCTTTTGGTGGATATCAATAAAGAAACAGTAGATTTTCAATTCAACTTCGATGACTCCCTGAAGGAGCCAATCGTTTTGCCTGCTAAAGTGCCAGCCCTTTTATTAAATGGTGCTTCGGGTATTGCGGTAGGTATGGCCACGAATATGGCTCCTCACAATTTGGGAGAAGTCATAGATGGTATTGTAGCATATATTGACAATAATGAGATCACCGTTGCTGAACTGATGGAGCATATCATTGCACCTGATTTTCCAACTGGTGGAATTATCTATGGTTACAATGGAGTAAAAGCTGCTTTCGAAACTGGCCGTGGACGAGTGGTAATGCGCGGCAAAGCCAACGTGGAAATCAAGGATGGAGGAAGCAAAGAGATGATCGTCATCACGGAGATTCCATACATGGTGAATAAGGCCAGCATGGTAGAGAAAACTGCTGCGCTAATCAATGAAAAGAAAATTGATGGAATTTCAGCAATTCGTGATGAGTCAGATCGCTCAGGAATGCGAATCGTATATGAGCTGAAGCGCGATGCGATTTCAAGTGTTGTTTTAAACAATCTATACAAGCATACACAATTACAGACTTCATTCTCAGTGAATAACGTTGCCTTAGTAAAAGGTAGACCACAGACGCTGAATTTGAAAGACATGATTGTTCATTATGTGAATCACCGTCATGAGGTAGTGATCCGCAGAACGGAATATGAACTTAGAGAAGCTGAGAAAAGAGCACATATACTTCAAGGTTATTTGATCGCTTTAGATCATTTGGATGAAGTAATTACCTTGATCAGAAACTCTGCAGATCCTGAGACAGCAAGAAATGGTTTGATCGAAAGGTTTGATTTAAGCGAAATTCAGGCAAGAGCTATTCTCGACATGAGATTGCAGCGATTGACAGGAATGGAGCGAGAGAAGATCATCAATGAGTACAACGAGATCATGGCTTTGATCGAAGAACTCAAAGAAATTCTCGCCAACGAAGACAAAAGGATGGAAATCATCAAAGAGGAGCTTTCAGAAATGAAAACCCGATATGCTGATGACCGTAGAACTGAAATTGAGCACAATGCAGAAGATTTCAGCTATGAAGATATGATCCCAAATGAGGAAGTGATTATCACTGTCTCTCATGAGGGATATGTAAAGCGTACCGCTCTTTCAGAATATAGAACTCAAGGTAGAGGTGGGGTAGGTTCACGTGGGGTAAGCACCAAGCAAGATGACTTTACTGAGTATTTGTTTACTGCATCTACACACAATTACTTATTGATTTTTACTGATAAGGCTAAATTGTTCTGGTTGAAGACCTATGCAATTCCAGAAGGATCTAAAACTTCCAAAGGCAGACCTATTCAGAATTTGATTAGCATCGAGCAGGACGATAAAATCCGGTCAATCATACAAGTGGCGGATTTGAATGATCAGGATTATCTGAACAATCACTTCCTGGTCATGGTGACCAAGAATGGTATCATTAAGAAAACCACACTTGAACAATACAGTCGCCCAAGAACTAACGGAATCATTGCATTGAATATCCGTGAGGATGATCAACTGGTGAAGGTAGAGATGACGAATGGCAGTCAACATATAGTCATCGCTGCTAAGTCTGGTCGTGCAATTCACTTTAACGAAACTGCAGTTCGTCCTATGGGACGTACAGCTACAGGCGTAAAAGCTATTAAGTTAAATGATGATAAGGATTATGTGATTGGCATGGTATGTGCGTCCGAAGAAAATGCAACATTGCTTGTAGTCTCTGAAAAGGGATACGGTAAACGCTCTAAGCTTGACGAGTATAGAATCACCAACAGAGGAGGAAAAGGAGTGAAAGCAATGAGTGTCACTGAGAAGACTGGTACTCTAGTTGCCATCAAAGAAGTCGTTGAAACAGATGACCTGATGATCATCAATAAATCAGGAATCACCATCCGTATTTCTGTGGATGGACTTCGAGTGATGGGCAGAGCCACTCAAGGAGTAAGATTGATTAAAATAGGAGAAAATGATGAAATTTCCTCCGTAGAGAAAATATCAAAAGAAGAAGAGGCTGAGGTGATAGATGATGCAGTAGTAGTGTCGGACGAAAACTCTGAAGTACCAACTGATAATGCTTCACCGGAAGAGCCTGAGGATACTTCTGATGAATCAGATGAAATTAACGAATAACCAACCAAACAAGAAAAATAAGCTAAAATGAAGAAGCTAATTCTATCAATGGCCTTGATCGGTGCAACGACTCTGGCTTTTGCACAAAAAAAAGTGGTTCGCTCAGCAGAGAAGAACTTTAAATCTGGTGATTTGACAGCTGCTATGACTGATATAGAAGCTGCAAGTGCTGATCCAGAAACTTCGGAAGATCCTGCAACATATCTTTTAAAAGCTCAGATTGAGACCAAAATGTTTGGATCTGATTCTTCCAATTCCGCTTCCACTGTGGAAACTGGTCAAGCAGCATTAGAGACTTACAACAAAGCTTTTGAAATGGGCGGAGGAGATAAGGAGAGCGGAGTTGGTAAGGATATCTATACAGAGGACATGCCAGGTGTTCCTGATAACCTTCGACCATATTCTATTTATACTCTTAAAAACATGTCTTTTGACAAAGCATTAGAAAGATATAATGCAGAAGATCAGGAAATGGCTTATGAGTTCTTTGACTTGGCCGGTGCTATTGACCTAAATGACACAACAGTTCACTACAATGCTGGTTTCATAGCAAATGACCTTGGTAAATTTGAAGAAGCTAAGAAGCACTTTGGATACCTATTAGACATCGAAGATTATAATAAATTGACTGTTTATTATTTAATGGTTCAGATTCTAAGTGGAGAAGATAAAAATCCAGAAGCAGCATACGAAATGATCATGCAAGGCCGTGAAGATTATCCTGAAGATAAGGTACTTGCGGAATACGAGATTCAATTGCTACTTCAGTTGAACAAAATGGATGAGGCTATGGCTTCCATTCAGGATGCGTTGAAAAATGATCCAAACAATGCTGGAATTCTATTAAGATCAGGATATCTTAAAGAACAAGCAGGCGATATGGACGGTGCTCTTGAAGATTACAAAAAGTCAGTTGTGGCAGATCCAGAATTCTATGATGGAAACTATTATGCTGGAGCATTATTGTTGGAGAAATCCAGAGAAATTCTAGCTGAATTGAATGCACTTTCAGATGAGGAGTGGGAAGCAAAATCGAAAGAGATGACTGATGAGGCAAATCTTCATTACAAAGAGGCTATTCCATATTTTGAAAAAGCATTGGAAATTAGACCTGAAAATACAGACGTAATGGCTATCCTTTTCCAAGTTCATACACGCTTGAAAAATACTGAGGAAGCAGAAAAATACAACAAAATGTTGATCGAGCTTAAAGGTGCAAACTGGCAAGAAAACGGTTGATAATTAATTAAAAACCACATTAAAAGCCTCTGAATTTACTTTCGGGGGCTTTTTTTTGTGGTTAGAATTCTTGTAATTCTTTCATTGAGCATCGTGATTTGATTTATAGAATTAGGTAGGTAGTTTTTTCCAATATTTTTATCTTTGCCTTCGGAAATTCTATCTAGCGATGCGATTGCACATTACTCTGTTTTTAGCTTTAAAATTTTTTGTTTTAATTTCTTTTCAAGTAAGAGCGCAGTCGAAAAAATTCATTGAACTATCTTACGATCAAGGACCTATCATTGGTAATCATAAGGATTGGGCTGATGAAATTATAGATAAAACAGCTTATGCAGGTGTTGATGTAAGATTTGGCTGGAGAAGCAGCAACAATACTTATTATAATTACATTAATAGATTTCCGAGCTATGGAGTTGGGTTCACTTCAGCTTTGAACTATTATTATGAAATAGGCCGTCCTATGGGCATATATGGCTTTGGAGAATTTCCTTTTGGGAAGAATAATTTTGATAGAAAGCTTAATTTCAGTTACTATGCCCAAATAGGTCTAGGATTCAATATGAATCCCTATGACGCTGAGACTAATCCAACTAATGGTTTTGTTGGATCAGCTGTTAATGTACATGTACATTTTGGGTTAAAAGCATCCTATCAAATCACAAAGTCCATTGAAGCATTTTCCTCTATAGGTACAAAACACTATTCAAATGGATCCATCAAAAAGCCTAATGCCGGAATAAATTTTATTCCCATCGCTTTAGGAGTTCGCCTAAATTTAGATCAAGAGCAATTCCATCCTGGTGAGAAACCAGTTTTTCCTCCTTTGGAAAAGAGAGGATTTTGGAATATTTCAGCTTACACAGGATTGAAAAGTTATGAAATTGGTGAGAAAGCTTACTTCAGGGGCGGGTTAGGAGTAAATTACCTATGGGAAATCTCCTATAAATATCGCGGAGGAATAGGTTTAGATTGGTTTTATGGAGCAGGAGCCAAGGATCGTTTTCCAAATGATGAAATCACCTTTGATGATTCCAATTCTCTGGCTGTGGTGGGATCATGGGAATGGAAGCTAACAAGAAACTTATACATGCCAATAGGAATTGGAGTCTACTTAAACAAGGCTCATTACAATCAGGAAACTACCAATTTCTATGAGCGAATTGGTGTCCGCTATCGCATGAACAATAATGTCTTTGCCGGTGTACAGATTAAAGCACATAGGGTGAAAGCTGATTTTTTTGAGTTTACCCTAGGTTATACAATTCCGGGCAAAGTGCGAAAAATTGTTACTCCCTAGGCAATTCCAGCTCATTTAATCAAATAATATTTTTATTTCCAATTGGCTTATTCTAGCTTGTAGCGATAAATTACGCCCATCCATGACCAAGTCCATCTTGTTCAGATCTTTAGCATTTATTTCCTTTCTGCTAACAAGTCTGATCTGTAATTCCCAAACCGTTCCTTCTTCTGAGATTTATCACAAGTTACTCCAACTCAAAGAAACTAAGCGGGTACTTTATGTTGCAGCTCATCCTGATGATGAAAATACACAGTTGATCGCATCACTCAGAAATGGAGAGCATGTGCAAGTAGCTTACCTTAGTTTGACTCGTGGAGATGGAGGGCAGAATTTATTAGGAAAAGAACTGGGAATAGAACTTGGTCAGATCAGGACTCAAGAGTTATTGAAAGCGAGAGAAACCGATGGAGGCAGGCAGTTTTTTACCCGCGCCATGGATTTTGGCTATTCCAAAAATCCTTATGAAACCTTACAGAATTGGGATAAAGAAAAGGTTCTTTCTGATGTAGTCTGGGTAGTAAGGAAGTTTAGGCCAGATATTATTATTACTAGATTTAACACGGTGCCGGGAGAAAATCATGGGCATCACACCACTTCCGCTATTTTAGCAGGGGAAGCTTTCGATCTAGCAGCTGACCCAAAAGCCTACCCAGAGCAGCTTGAATATGTTGAAACTTGGCAGCCAAGAAGAATCTTTTGGAACTCATATAATTTCGGTGGAGAGTTTAAGCCAATCGAATCAGAACAATATGCAGTTTTTCAGGTTGGGGAATTCAATAGTTTACTCGGAGAAACTCACAGTAAAATAGCAGCGGATAGTCGTACAATGCATAAATCTCAAGGCTTTGGTGCTACACCAAGGATAGGAGCAGCTGAAGATCACTTGCAATTCATAAAAGGAGAACCATTCATAACGTCTGCTTTTGAAGGAATACCTGATCGATGGCAAGAAATACAAGGAGGCAAGGAAATCGAGACTTTGATTCAAAGCGTTATTGAGAAATTCAATTTTACTGAGCCGGTAAATAACTTAAAAGCGCTGATGGAAATTCGATCTAAACTATTAGAAACTGAATTGAAGTATCCTTGGATCGTGGAAAAGAGAAAGAATTTAGATGAATTAATTTTTGAAGTACTTGGATTAAAAATGGAGTTTGTGACCAACCAAGAGCTTGGATATGCTGGAGAAGAAATCAAAGCAAGTTTGGTGGTGAATAATCCATCTGCAGTTTTGGTTGAGGATATTTCTCTACAAATGCACGATAAGAGTTATTCGGATATGAATGGCACTTCAGTAAATAATCAGCCAGTTCAAATTCCTGTTGAATTCAAAGTAAACGAAAATGCACCTCTTTCGCAGCCTTACTGGCTAGTCAACCCAATAAAGGATGCAATTTATGATGTCAGTGATCAACTCATGATTGGAAAACCTTTTAACGAAGTCAAAGTTGGCGCGTATTTGATGTTTAAGATTGACAGTCAGGATTTCCAAGTAACAATTCCTCTAGAATATAAATACAATGATCAGGTGGATGGTGAATCGAAGCAGCCATTTACCATTGTTCCGGAAATTAACCTAAATGTATCCGATCAAAATGTCTTTTTAATTCCTGGAGTAAGCCCTGTGATAACTGTGACAGTTAATTTCAATGGAGATATAAAGGAGGGTGATCTCA
Organism: uncultured Algoriphagus sp.; assembly: GCF_963974835.1. GTDB lineage: Bacteria > Bacteroidota > Bacteroidia > Cytophagales > Cyclobacteriaceae > Algoriphagus. The sequence goes on from NZ_CAXBET010000002.1 coordinate 276,504, forward strand.
CTTTTAAAAACCTGAAGAATTCAGAATTTGAAATTATTGGCGTAGAAAATAATCCAACTCAGAAGAAGAAAACTTATCAGGTTTCTTTCAAACTGGATAAAAACGAAAAGAGAGAAGTGGTTTCTCTTTTCACTACTAAGGAAGGAAAATTGTATGATCAGGTCACCCATCGGATTTCTTATAAGCATATACCAAACCTGACTTATTTTTCGCCGGCATCTATTAATCTGATTCAGGAAGAATGGAAGGTGTCTGGAGCTAAAATCGGTTATATTATGGGAGCTGGGGACGATGTGCCGGCAGTGCTTTCCTCTCTTGGATATAAGGTCTCTGAAATTACAGATTATTCTCTTACTAATCTTTCTCAGTACAAGAGTATAGTAGTTGGAATCAGAGCTTATAATACAAATGCGGCACTGGCAGCGAACCAACAAAATCTTATGTCGTATGTAGAGAATGGAGGAACTGTGGTAGCTCAGTACAATGTCAGTCGGCCGTTATTGATTGAAAATCTGGGACCGTATCCATTTACCATAAGTAGGGATAGAGTAACAGTGGAGAATTCTCCTTTCGAGGCGGATTGGAATCATCCGGTTTTAGCTGGACCCAATAAGATAACTCCTGCTGATTTTGACGGTTGGATTCAGGAAAGAGGACTCTATTTTGAAGCTGACATTGCTCCTGAATATTCTACTCCGCTCACCTTTCAGGATCCAGGAGAAGATCCGTTGAATGGTTCTTTGATCTATACTAAATATGGCAAGGGGACTTTTATTTACACGGGGCTCTCATTCTTCAGAGAATTACCAGCTGGTGTTCCTGGTGCTACTAAATTATTCATCAACCTGATCGAGCAATAATTTTGGAGGAAAAGCAAATACGTTGGAAATACCTTTATGCTGGGTTGATTGCATGCCTTTTTATTTTGATGGCTATTTTTTATTGGCTTAAAGTAGCCTACGCATGAGCACGGTAGATTGGGTAGTGCTCTTCGGAACGTTGGCACTTATTGCTACTTATGGCGTCTATAAAACCTATGGACCAAAAAGCTTAGATTCTTATCTCCGTGGTGAAAATTCTATGAACTGGTGGTCGATTGGTTTATCCATTATGGCTACTCAGGCATCTGCGATCACCTTTTTAAGCACTCCGGGGCAAGCATATGAAGATGGGATGAGGTTCATTCAATTTTACTTTGGATTGCCTCTGGCCATGATTATAATTTCGGTGGTTTTTATCCCCATTTATTATCGCCTGAAGGTCTACACAGCCTATGAGTTCCTGGAAAATCGTTTCGATCTAAAAACCAGAACACTTGCAGCATTACTTTTTATAGTACAAAGAGGATTGGCGGCGGGCATTACGATCTATGCACCCGCAATTATTCTCTCCACCTTATTGGGATGGAATCTTACCATAACAAATGTTCTGATCGGCTCAGTAGTTATTCTCTATACGGTTTCTGGGGGTACGGAAGCGGTATCTATCACCCAGAAACAACAAATGGCTGTGATGATGGGAGGGATGATTTTGGCAGGAATTATAGTGATTCAGATGCTTCCAATTTCCTTTCAGGAAGCAATGCATGTAGCGGGTAAGATGGATAAGTTGAATATGATCAACTTTGAGTTTGATATCTCTGACCGATACAATGTCTGGTCAGGAATGACTGCTGCAGTCTTTCTATTTCTATCTTATTTTGGAACAGACCAAAGTCAGGTTCAGCGCTACCTTTCTGGGCAGACACTCTCGCAAAGCCGGATGGGATTGATCATGAATGGCTTTTTGAAGATCCCGATGCAATTCATTATTCTATTTATCGGGGTAATGGTATTCGTGTTTTATCAGTTCTTTTTACCCCCGGTGGTATTCAACCAAGTTCAGACTGATAAACTCCGGGAAAGCGAGTATGCTGGAGAGTTTGAAGGACTGGAAGCAAAGTATGCTGAGAATTTTGAACTTAGTAAAGCTTCCTATCTGGAAATGCTAGAAGCAATTGAAAAAAAGGATGAGGTAAAAGAACAGGAAATTCGACAGAAAATTTCTGTTCTGAAATCCGAACAGCAAGAAATTCGAACCGAAGTAAAAGAAATGATAGTTAGCAACGACCCAGTTGCTGAGACTAGAGATACTGATTATGTTTTTATGCGCTTTGTCATGGATAATCTTCCCAAGGGCATTGTGGGTTTACTTTTCGCTGTAATCTTCTCTGCTGCCATGTCATCCACCGCCTCTGAGTTGAATGCATTGGGATCTACTACCACGGTGGATTTGTATAAGCGCTCAATTAATCAGAAAGCGAGCGACAAGCATTATTTAAGATCTTCCAAGTTATTTACAGCCTTTTGGGGTCTGGGAGCTATTCTCTTTGCTACTTACGCATCTTTGTTTGAAAATTTAATTCAGGCTGTTAATCTTCTTGGTTCACTCTTTTATGGGACAATTCTTGGGATATTCCTGGTAGCTTTTTTTATGAAGTGGGTAAAAGGTCAAGCCGTCTTTATTGCGGCGGTGCTTTCCCAGGCAATTGTATTATTTGTACACTTCAGCAATGGAGATGTAATGGAAGGAAATCTTTGGGGCATTGGATTTCTTTGGTATAATCCTATTGGCTGCTTAGCTGTCATGCTATTAGCAGCGCTGATTCAGCTGGTGATTCCAAAGAAGCAAACCGATCAATGATGTAAGCAAAGAAGCCTCCCTAATTAGGAGGCTTCTTTGTTTCTATCTTTAAGTTGTAGATGAATATTCAATTTTCTAACTCTAATCTATTAAGTGTATTAGTTCTCACACCTTGATTATCACCACAATCTAAATTGTTGAGTTTGAAAAACCAGAGATTGGTTACTCAAAATCATTTAAGTGATTTGATTAGCCTTTCATTCAGACCTACATAATCCTGATTACCTGCCTCCTCTGCAAGATCGATTGCTTCCTCAGCAGATTCTACTGCTTCAGTTTTTTTGCCTAAAGCCGCTTCTATTTTTGCCTTTAGGTGCATAGTCCAGTACTTTGGATCAGCTTCTACAGACTCATTTATCCAATCATACGCTTGATTCATGTCCTTGCTATTCGTGTAATAATAGCTGGCTGCTGAATAAAGCAGGCTTGGATCAGCTGTGTTTGCATCAATTACATACTCTTTGATCTGGGCCATCACGAGGGGATCTACCTGAGTTTCTATTCTAAAATCTACTCTGGTATTTTCCCATTTCAAAGAAAGGTCAGATCCTGTATCTGTCATGTTTGCAAAGCTGATTTCAAAGGTTTCTGCTTTCTTGTTCAATTTTTCTGGCTTTGCTTTAAATCTGATTAGATCATCACTTTGCTCGTAATCAATTGCACCCCATAACTTGATGTTTTTGGAAAGAATCATTGTCCAATCTGATTTTTCAGGAATGGAATAAAGTGCATATTGGCCAGCAGGAACTGTTTGGCCCCCGATGATTACATCTGTAGAAAAAGAAAGAACAGTTGCTCCATTAGCACCAGTTCTCCAGACTTGTCCAAAAGGAACCAATTCTCCAAAGATTTTTCTGCCTTTGGTACTTGGTCTGCTATAGTCCACTGTCACATCAGTTAGGCCAACCTTTTGTGCGATCTTGGCAGCAGGAGAGGCTTGAGGCATTTGGATTTGCTGCGCAAAAGAAAAAAAGCTGCACAACATTAATGTTAAAGAGAAAGCAATTTTTTGTTTCATTAAAATTGAAGTTATAATTTGGTTTAAAGTTACTTAAGCGGAAAACGTGAAATGATGTTTTAAAAAGCTACGCAATTTGATGCTTTTTAAGACAATATCGAAAAGTTAAATTCTCATTTTTCAGCATAAACTAGAACGTTTTTTACCCACATTTTATATACCACGTATAGATAGTTATGAGTTTAGCAATTATAAGTCCCGGTAAGAATCCGGAAGTATGGATAAAAGAATTTAGAGCTCTTGCTCATGATTTGAGTATTGAAGTATATCCAGAGATCACCGAACCTGAAAAAGTAGAATATGTATTCCTTTGGCAGCACCCACAGGGGATACTTTCAGATTTCCCAAATCTTAAACTTATCAGTTCAATGGGAGCTGGAGTGGATCACATTCTGCGGGACAAATCAATTCCATCCAGTATTCCTATAGTCAGAATTGTAGATGAAAAACTTACATTCTCTATGACCAATTATGTGGTAATGGCAGTGTTGAATTTTCATCGACAGTCCGCTCGCTATCAGATGAACCAGACCCGGAAAATTTGGGACATGAGTATGCCGGAGTTGGATGTGACGATAGGAGTGATGGGAGTGGGGGCATTGGGAAAGGATGTTATGGATAAATTGAATTACATGGGATTTCCAGTCGTTGGTTTTGGCTTTTCAGAAAAACCGGAATTTGAATATCCCTATTATACTAAAGACAAGTTAGATGAATTTTTAAAGCAGGTGAATGTGTTGGTATGCTTACTTCCACTTACGCCGGATACGGAAAATATTCTTAATTCATCGTTGTTCGAAAAATGCAATCCGAATACTTATCTGATCAATGTTGCACGTGGCAAGCATTTGGTCGAGGATGATTTAATCAAAGCTTTGGATGATGGACACCTTTCAGGAGCTATGCTGGATGTGTATAGGGAAGAGCCTCTGCCAAAAGACCATCCTTTCTGGGAAAATTGGAAAATAACCATGACTCCACATATCGCCAGTGTGACAAACCCTCAGGCTGCTGCACCGCAAGTGATAGAGAATATAAAGCGCATAAAAGAAAACAGGGAATTGATCAATGTCGTTAACCGAACGAGAGGCTATTGAATACTAACATGGCAGAGGTTTTTAAAATATTATGTCCCACAGATTTTTCTGAATGCTCCCTAAATGCGATTGAGTATGCTACCAGATTGGGAGAAAAATACCAAGCAGATCTTGTGCTTTTTCATGTGCTAAATAGAGAGGACTATGAAAAACTCTCGCCTGCTGATGTCAATGGAAAATACCAAATGGATTTTGTGCGAGAAAAGCTACAGAGCTTGGAAGATGCGATAATTAAAGAGGGGGCGAGGAATGGTCTGCGAAGCTGTATTTCTGTGATTAGAGAAGGGAATATTGTCAAGCTAACTCTGGCTTATTCAAAGGAAATGAATGCTGATCTGATCGTCGTAGGAACTGAAGGGGTGAATGATTTCAGAGAGAATATGATTGGTTCCAGAGCAAGTAGGATCGTGGAGCTATCAGATCGGGATATTTTTGTCGTACCGCGAAAGGTTTACTTTAAAGCTCCACGAAAGCTTGTATACGCGAGTGACTATTTGGAGGAAGATAAAATTGCCATTCAGAAGATTGTGGAAGTTGCAAAGTTTTATGATTCTGAGATTGACATGGTTCATGTAAGTACCACGCATAAAGCGCTGGATAAATCACTTCACATGACTATGATAGAAGAAATAGAGCCGTTTATCAAATACGATAAGGTCAACTTCATACTGAAATCCTTTCGGGATGATATTGCTTTGGGGTTGGAAAATTATCTTCAAACTGCCAAAGGGGATATACTGGTGACATTGAGCGAAAAGAAGTCATTTTTTGATCAGATTTTTTCGAAAAGTCTGTCCAAAAAAATGGCATATTTCATTAATAAGCCACTTTGGGTAATCAAATCTTTTTGAGTGGTTTTCTTAACTAGGGAGGAAGCTGATGAAGCTGTATAGAAACGAACCTCCTTAGCTTACTTGATTTAAGCCTTTAGACTTAAGCCCAAATTAATTCTGTCTTCAGTTTGCTGCAGACTACCACTTTTTAATTTTCATATAAAGTATACGTTATTAGTCACCCTTTTTTCCTCCAAAAAGTCCCTTTAAGTAGTTGCCGAATTCTTTTCGGGTATGTGCATTATTGAAAACAGAGCCCAATGTATTGATGAAGTGGTTGAAAGTCATTTCTTTCATTTGAACTGGGACAATAGCTTTTTCACTTGGTTTTGATCCAATTTCAGGAAGTTCAGAGCTTTCCTCTTTTGACTTTAGACTTGGACCTTCTGCTGGCTTATATCCTACCAAATCATCCGCTTTTTCAAAACTCTTTTTTGATTTAGCCTGATAGCCTAATTTCTCTTCTACCATCCCCTTATTGTTGTGGGAAACAGCATCCTCAGGATCCAATTCAATTGCCTTCTCATAATCGGCTATCGCTCCTTCTAAGTCACCGATTCTGTCCTTAAGATAGGCTCGGCTACTGTACCGATAAGGGTTTTTTGGGTCGAGATTGGCTGCCCGATCAAGTTCAGATAGAGCTTCCTCATTTCTTTTGAGCAGGTGTAAAACCACTGCGCGGTCTGAAATGTAATCCGTATTATAAGGCTCCAAAGAAGTGATTATATCAAATTCTGCCAGTGCTTCTTCAGTTCTTCCCAGTCTAGATAGAATTCTTCCCCGACTCAGATGCAACTGTGGCTGGTTTGGATTAGCTTTTACCAACCCATCAAAAATGGCAAGCGCCTCTTCAAATTTTCCTGATTTATATAATTCTATTCCTTTTTCGAAGCTCATATTCTTTTCATTTTTTACCGCAAAGTGCACGGAGGTTAACGCAGAGGTCGCAAATTTTTTCTTAGGGCTAGTTTTCAGACCTGCTGCAGAAAGACTTGGACTTATCCTAATGCAGTCTCCTGACTGCTCATTGAAAGTTGTTACTCTTACAAAGACAAAGTTAAGCCTGGAATAGTTTACCAAATAATCTTTCTAGGCTTTTTGCAGGCAAATGATTAGGCCTGTTATCTTTAAGGCTTGAGATTACTCCTAATTTATGCCCCAAACACCACAAGCTGTACTTAAAGATCTGAAAGCGAAAAAGTTTGCCCCCATTTACTTTTTAGATGGAGAGGAGCCATTCTTTATTGATCAGATTTCCGACTACATTGAAAAGAATGCCATTGCAGAACATGAGCGTGGATTTAATCAGGTAGTGCTCTATGGAAAAGATGCGAATGTTGGATTGATTATTAATAATGCACGGAAATTTCCGATGATGGCGGATCGCCAAGTGGTGATCGTGAAGGAGGCACAAAGCTTATCGGATCTCACAAAGGAAGATTCTCAAAAATTACTGGTTAATTACGTGCAGAATCCGCTGCCAAGTACCATTTTAGTTTTCGCCCATAAGTACAAAAAGCTTGATGGCAGATCCGCATTATATAAGGAGCTGGATAAGAAAACTGTCTATGTGCGATCGGACAAAGTCAAAGATTATAAGTTGACTGACTGGATTGAAGACTTCATTAAAGAGACAAAACACTCCATTGACAATCGTGCAGCTCAACTTTTGGCGGATTCTATCGGCAACAACCTGGAAGTTCTTTCCAATGAGATAGGGAAGATGTTGATCAATTTCCGTGAACCTACGAAAATAACCAACGAGCACATTTCCAAGTATATAGGTATTAATAAGGACTACAACAATTTTGAATTTCTTAAGGCGATAGGATTTAAGGATGTGGTAAAAGCCAATAAAATCATCCACTATTTCATCCAAAATCCTAAGGCGAATCCCGTGATTCCAATGTTTTCGTTGATGTTCAACTACTTCACCAGAATCGCCTTAATCCACCAAGCAAAGAAAACAGGAGCCAATGAACAGCAGCTTGCCAGTATTCTGGGATTGCCTCCTTTTGTAGTTAAGGAATATTTAGTAGCATCAAGAAACTATAATTTGGGCAAGGTAATTGATGTGTTCGCATACATTAAAGAAGCTGATCTTCGTTACAAGGGAGTTGATTCCGGAAGTTTGAGCGAGGCTGAAAACCTCCGCGAGCTTGTTTACAAGATTTTACACTGATTACCTAAGCCACTGTATGAAATCAAGTATTTCGTAATCCTTACAAGGTGAAATGATTATCACCAATACGAGATTCCATATGGCCTTTACCTAAAAGGACAAATTATAATCATATGAAATATCACCTTGTGCTCCTTGCGACCCTAGGACTTAGTGTTGAGGCGTATTCGCAGTCGAGCCTCTATCAGACAAGTCCTCAACAAAAGTTAGATCATAATCTGGAGCTTTTTGATAAGCAGCTTTTTTCTGCAAGTATTTATGATAACACAAGGCTTCTGGAAAAACCCATCAACTCAGGTCAGGCAAAAGCTGCCGAACTGAACAGAGCTATGGCTTCGCTTCAGATTGAAAGTCCGGATGGGGCAGGCCTAATGAAAAAATACATTTACGATCACGGGAATGACCCTTCGGTTACCACTGCTGGATTGTATTTGGGAGACCACTTTTTCTTCAAAAAGAATTTCGCTGAAGCTATTGATAGCTATAAATTAGTGGAGGTAGAAAAATTACCTGTAGAAAGTCAAGCTGAAGTACTTTTCAAACAGGGCTATTCACATTTTCAGTTGAATCAATATGCTGAAGCCACTCCATATTTTGATCAAGGCAAAGCACTTAATCAGCAAGCAAGTTTTGATTCCTATTATTATAGCGGCTTCATCGCCATGGACCAAGGCAACACTACTAAAGCCATCGCTGATCTTCAGACAGCTTCTCAATCACCTTATTATGCCAACAAGGTGCCATACCTTTTGGCAGCATTATACTACAAGCAAGGAAGCTATGATCAGCTGATTTCTTTTGCTGAGCCAAAATTGACAAATGGTCAAAACCTGGAGAAAAAGGATGTGATTTATTTGTACTTGGCCGAAGCTTATTACGCGAAGAAAAATTTTCCGAAGGCAGCCGAAAATTATGACGCATTTATCAATTCGCGTTCTGGAGAGGAGCTTGGAAGAAATGAAATCTATAAAGCAGGGATTTCTCAGTTTGAAATCAAAAATTACAAACGTGCTACAGATTACCTGAAGGTATCTGCCTCAGCATCCGATGAAATAGGCCAAGCTTCCAGTTATTATTTGGCTCAGGCATATTTAAAATTGGAGAATTATCAGTTTGCCTCTACCAGTTTTCAATCTGCTGCCAAATCTGACTTTAATCCAGCCATTAAGGAAGAGTCTATTTTCAATTATGCTAAAGTGAATCTGCAAAAGGGCAGTTTCCAGGATGCGATCACTGCTTTGGATGAATATGTCGAAGCTTATCCTTCTGGAAAGTACAGGGGAGAAGCTGAGAATTTGCTTTCAGAAGCGTTGGTGAATACGAATGATTACCTTCGGGCAATCGATCAGATGGATAAAATTTCCAATAAATCTCCAAGAATTCAGGAAGCTTATCAAAAGGTGGCATTCTACCAGGCGATGGTTTATTACCGCGACCAAAAATGGAATCCTGCTTTAGCTTACCTAGACAAATCTCTCAAATATCCAGTAGATAAAGCCATGGTTTTGGATTCGTATTTTTGGAAAGGAGAAATAAGTTCAGCCGCGGGTAATTTGCCACAGGCGATCAAATCATACGAACAAGTGCTTAGCAACCGGCCTTCTGGAAGTAATGGTACCGTAGCCAAAACGTATTATGGTCTTGGTTATGCTTTTTTCAACACCCAACAATACTCGAAAGCAGAAGAGCAGTTTAGAAAATTCACTGAAAACCGCCAGATCATAGCAAATAAGCAGCAATACGACGATGCATTGCTGAGATTAGGTGATTGTTATTATGTTCAGAAGAGATTCGGTGAAGCTTCATCCACTTTCCAGCGGGCAATAAATGAGGGCAGTTCAGGAGTAGATTATGCTTATTTTAGATTAGCCGTTGTTCAAAATTTCCAGTCCAGAAACCAGGAAGCTTTGGGGCAACTGGACGCACTAATATCCCGCTATCCTAATAGTTTGTATCTCGAAGATGCGCTTTATCAGCGTGGGCAAATCTATATGGAAGAGACAAGCTACCAAGCTGCTTCCGTTTCATTTTCTGATTTGTTGAGTAGTAAGCCAAACAGCCCTTTCGTCCCATATGCTTTGGAAGGAAGAGCAGTTGCAAATTTCTCGCTGCAGAATTACGATCAGACGGTGAAGGACTACAGCACGATCTTAAATAATCATCCAAATGCCGAAAATGCTGAAACTGCTCTGAAAGGCCTTCAGGAAACATTGGCTCTTCAAGGTAGATCAGGTGAGTTTTCTGATTATTTGACAAAGTATAAAGGAGCTAATCCTAGCAATGGAAGTGTGCAGTCACTGGAATTTGAAGCCGCGAAGGGGACATTTTTCGATAAGAACTACGCCCAAGCTATTCGAGGTTTTGAAAGCTACTTGAAAAATTATCCTCAGTCCGCACAGCGTGCAGATGCATTATATTTCCTTGGAGATAGCTACATGCAGGTAGGTGATATAGATCAAGCATTAGCTCAATTTAAAACTCTTGAAAGAGAACCTGCTTCTCCGCAGAGAATTCGCGCAATGCAGAAGATTGGCGTAATAGAATTGGAAAGAGGGAACTTTGCGCAAGCAATACCATATCTAGAGACTTCCGTCCAAAATGCCCGAAGCAAACCTGAGGAGGCTGAAGCAGTACAGGCTTTGATGATTGCTAACTTTGAGACTAAGAAATATCAGCAGGCAATCACACAAGCCGAGCGTTTGGCTACTTTGGATGGAGTCATTCCTGAATCTTCTCCAAAGGCATTACTAACCAAAGCGAAATCACAGAATGCATTGAATCAGAAATCTCAAGCAGAGTTAACGCTGACTGCTTTGGTAGCTGATTATAAAACGGAGCAAGGAGCAGAAGCACTTTATTTATTAGCTCTTGCTTCACAGGAAAAAGGAGAGATCACACAATCCAATGAATTGATCTTTGACCAATCGGGTCCATTCGTGAATTATGATTATTGGTATGGCAGAATCTTCTTGCTGCTCGCGGATAACTATGTAAAAAGTGGCGAAGACTTTCAGGCAAAAGCTACACTCGAATCTATCGTGGAGAATTCTACCAATCCAGAAATTAAACAAATGGCTCAATCCAAACTTCAAACTCTTAATTAAACCATGATGAAGCTAGCGAAAACTATCCTTTTGACAGGAATAATCGGTTTGACATCCGGATTGGTAATGGCCCAAACACAACAACGTGGAGCTGTGACTGATCAAGAGTTTGTGATCAGAAAAGACCGTGTTTTAACAGTGCCTGTGCAGCCTAGGATGTATGAGAAACTTCCAGTTTTGCCTAAGCCAACTGGTTTGAATGAATATAATTATTTGGTAACAAGCTATCCTTTAAATCTGAAACCCTTGGATTTGAAAGCTGAACCATCCCAAAAAGTCTATACACCTGACCGATTGGATCTATATCAGGGATATATCCGTGCAGGCTATGGAAATTTTGACTCTCCGCTTTTGGAAGCTAGATACATGGGAACTGATATTGCAGATTTCAATTACTCCCTTCAGTTGAATCATCAAAGCTTCGGCAAAGGTCCTGTGCTGGCTGAGGAATCAAAGGAGTCCCATACGAATTTGGGGTTTGATGGAAGTTATTTTACAGATCTGTTCGAAGTCTTCGGCGGGATCAACTGGAATCAGGACAGTTATCAATTCTATGGTTTGGACCCTAACTATCTTCTGGATGAGAATGGAAGCTTTGTGGGCTTTAGCGGAAACGTGTTGCACGCCGTAGAAGTTAAGGCTGGAATTCGTGAACTTGAGAAAGTCGGCCCTTTTTCTTATGAAGGTCAACTGAGCTTTAGAAACTTCACAGATAGCTACATGGTGAAGGAGAACCAGATAGGTATAGAAGCTAGTGGTACTTTCAGACCTACTGAAGACTGGGCTGGAAGGGTAGGCTTGTCTTACTTTACCACCAATCCAGAAGATTTGAATTACTCTTTGAATAGAACATATTTTGCTATTAGACCTACGGTTTCATATAAATATGAGGCATTCAATTTTACAGCTGGTTTGAATCTTATTGCAGAAAACGATTCTTTAGAGAATAAGTCAAGCGATTTTCATGTGTTTCCAGTGTTGAAAGCGAACTATCAGTTTGCTGAGGAATTTGGCTTTTTTGCAGAATTTTCTGGGGATGTTCAGCGCAACACCTACTATAGTTTTGTAAATGAAAACCCATATTTGGGACCAAGTGACCAGTTGCTTAATACGATTCAGAATTACAAGGTAGAAGGCGGGATAGAAGGTCAGTTTGGCGGAGCATTTAGCTATCGTGGCTCTATCAACATGAGTCGTTACAATCAGATGCACTTCTTTGTGAATAATTACACAAATAATTTGGTGACCAGTGATTCGGCAAGGTTTAGCTTAGTATATGATGAGAAAACGACTGTTTTTAACATCAATGCAGAATTAGGGTATAAATTCTCAGATATGTATTCGCTCAATAGTAGATTGGATTTGTATCAATACGACCTTAGCACTCAGGCAGAAGCATGGAACAGACCTATCTGGGAATTGAGAGTAAACAATCAGATAACTCCAATTCAGCGATTAATAGTACAAGCAAATTTAAACTTGATGGGTGGAATAAAAGCTAGAGGTAATGATTTGAGTGATATTTTTGAAGAAACAGGCCCTTATGAAGTAGTGAAACTGAAGACCATCGCTGATCTGCAACTGAAAGCTGATTATGGCATTACAGAAAGAATTTCGGTTTTTGCTGAAGGCAATAACATTCTAAATGGTCAAAATATGCGTTGGTTAAATTATCCGACCAGAGGAATTCAGTTTATTGGAGGTGCATCCTTTAAGTTCTAAGATTGTTAGCGGCTTTATGTTTGGGTTACACTCAATTCAATTAGTTTCGTAACATTCCCTTAAAATAATGATTGGTACAGATACAGATAAAAAGCATTGGACTGATGCAAAAGACTATGGACTTCCGTATGTAGCTGTTGTTCCCTTAGCACAGGCTGAAATCCCTAAGAAAGACGAGGAACCCGATGCACCTATCGATATAGCTGAAGTCAAGAAGAAGACGATTCAAGGTATTAAACCTACCAGTTCTAAAATTGATACTGTTTCTAAATCAGAATTCAAGGTTGAGGATAAGAAATCCAGTAATTCGTGGATTTGGATTGCTGCTTTATTGGCTTTGGCAGTGGTGATTGTGATTATTTGGCAGATGAATAAGTCTGTAGTGTCTGATCAAAGTCCCGAAGTGCTAGTGTCACAGTCCACAGAAGCAGTTGCAAGTGAAGAAAATGATGAAGTTGCAATCAATTCCACCCCAAGTGAAGAAACTCAAATCATTGAAAATCAGTCCTCTATTTCAGATTCTATAAGTTCTGAAGCTCCACCCGTAGAATCGGGCCAAACTGGTACAACTATTGCGTCTGAGGTGTCTGGAACTTTGATTCGGGTTACAGAGAAGGCGGATAGGGCTCAATTCTATATTATTGTTGGCAGCCTTCCTAATGAAGCCATGGCTTTGAAAGAGGCTGAGCAATACAAGGACAGGGCAGAGACTATTTATCTAATTATGCCATACGAAGATGTGACGAATTATCGTTTGGCAATAGGAACTTCGATAGGATGGTCAGCAATCAATGAAGAACTTGCTCGGGTCAAAGACCAATACACAGAGGATTTATGGATTTTGAAATATTAATATGATTCTACTTCAAACGCTCTCTACAGATACTCTTTCTGCAGCAGATAGCCTGGCGATGGGTGCCACCAAAACAGATATTGGTCTTCTTGATCTTTTGATCAAAGGCGGTTACATGATGGTTCCGCTCTACCTTTTGTTCATTCTTGCCATTTTTATTTTTGTAGAACGGTTGATTACATTAAATAAGGCTTCTAAAACTTCTTCTCATTTGATGGATCAAGTCAAAGTGCTGGTGCAAAGTGGTCAGACTGAGAAAGCGAAAATTCTTTGCGCCGGAGAACATACTCCTGTTGCAAATATGATTGCTAAGGGTGTAGAGCGTATTGGCTCCCCATTGAAAAATATCGAGGTGGCTATTGAGAATGTAGGTAAAATCGAGATTTATAAGTTGGAGAAAAATTTGAATCTCTTAGCAACTGTATCTGGTGCAGCCCCTATGATTGGATTCTTGGGAACGGTAGCGGGTATGATTCAGGCATTTATTGCTATAGCTCAGGAAGAAGGAATGGTTTCTCCAAAGCTTCTTTCCGAAGGTATCTATGAGGCGATGATTACTACTGCTGCAGGTTTGGTGGTAGGTATTATAGCCTATTTGGGATATAACTACTTAGTATCAAAAGTATCGAAGCTTGTTCACAACATGGAGTATTCTTCGATAGAATTTATCGATTTGCTTCAAGACTAATCACTATGGGACTTCAAGCTAAAAATAAAGTAGATCCAGCATTCAGCATGTCATCAATGACAGACATTATTTTTCTGTTGTTGATCTTCTTTATGCTTACATCTTCCTTCATCACACCTTCTGGATTACCTGTAAACTTGCCTTCGAGTGAGACTTCAGACATCGTAATGCAGGAAGTTACCGTTACAGTTACGAAGGATTTGAAATACTCCGTAAATGACAAGATTGTTCCAAGGGAACAAATCAAGGGAGAATTGACTTCTTTACTTAAAGATAAGAAAGGTCAGGTCGTGCTGCATATTGACAAAGATGTACCAGTAGAGTATCTAGTGGAGATCGGAGGAATCGCAGCAGGATTAGAAGCAAATGTTTCAATCGCAACAAAACCATTCTAAAGCAATGGAATACTGGAATGCAGATAAAATAGAGAGCGAAAGCAAAAAGAAATCGTGGATAATCACTATTATCTTCAACGTGTTGCTCTTGATTGCGCTCTATTTTATTGTGGTCTGGAAGCAGCCCGTTCCACCTTTACCAACTTTCGGCTTGGAATTGAACCTTGGGTTTACCCCGACTGGCTCAGGTGAAAGAAATAGCCCTGCACCTCCATCAGAAACTCCAACTCCAGTAGTAGAAGATGCTGCTCCTGGCCAAGTCGCTGAAGTGGTAACTCAACCAGCTATACCTCCTCCAAGTCCAAAAACTGAGACTGCTAAACCTGTGGCTCAGCCAAAACCTTCTGTTAATAAGGCTGTGACCACAAAACCTTCTCCGATCAGAGGAGAGGAAAAAGCTACAGAACAGACCAAAAAACCAGAGCCAGTTAAGAAAGAAGTGGCAAAGCCGGTAGAAACTCCAGCAAAAGCTGAGGAGAAAGAAACCGTGCAAAAAGCTCCTGAAAAACCAAAAATTGACCAAAGAGCAATCTTTGGCGCAGGAGGGACTTCAGGAAAAGGAACTACACCAGCATCTGGCGGAGCTCAGGGAACTTCTAACGAAAAAGGAGATGAGGGCGATCCGAAAGGAACTGTTGACGGAAGAGCGATCATGGGTGTTGGGTCTGGAAAAGGAGCTAACTCAGGTGATGGTTACAGCTTAGATCTTGCAGGATGGGATTTCGCACAGCGACCTAATATCAATGATAGAGTATCTACTCGAAATGGTAGAATTGTTTTTAAAATCACCATTGACGATTTGGGAAGGGTTGTCCAGGCAGTTCCCTTGGAATACAATGTATCCAATGATGTACTTGCTTATTACCGTCAGGTAGTGAATCAGATTTCTTTTAAAAAACAAGGTGGAGCTGCTGCTGAATTTTCCACTGGGAAAATCACGTTTGTTATTAAGGTTGATTAAGCAATGAATTACCAGGAGACGCTGGATTACTTGTTTAACTCCCTTCCTATGTTTCAGAGAGTGGGAGCATCTGCTTTCAGAAAGGATCTTAGAAGTACAATTGTACTTTGCAATCACCTAGGAAATCCCGAAAATAAATTCAAATCAATTCACGTAGCCGGTACGAATGGGAAAGGAAGTTCTTCTCATAGTTTAGCTGCTATTTTTCAAAGCGCTGGTTATAAAACTGGACTTTACACTTCACCGCATCTTAAGTCTTTTACAGAGCGAATTAGAATCAATGGACAGGAAATAAGCCCTGAGCTGGTTGTTCAGTTTGTGGAAGAAAACAAGAGCTTTCTAGATGAACTCAAGCCAAGCTTTTTCGAAATGACAGTTGGAATGGCATTCTGGCATTTTGCAGAGCAGGAAGTAGATATTGCAATCATCGAAGTGGGCATGGGCGGCAATTTTGACAGTACGAATATTATCACCCCCGAGCTTTCTCTGATTACCAATATAGGTTTTGATCATATGCAGTTTCTCGGAGATACGTTGCCTTTGATTGCAGGGGAGAAAGCTGGAATCATTAAAAAAGAAGTTCCTGTGGTGATCAGCGAAACACATGAAGAGACGCAAGCTGTTTTCTTGGAAAAAGCCAAGACGATGAACGCACCCATCACTTTTGCAGATCAAAATTGGAAAGCTAATAAAGAATCGGAAGTGGACGGCAAGGCGAATTTTAGTATCCAATCATTCAAGCAATCAGATGGATTAAAGTGGTCTGTGAGGACACAAACCACTGCATACTCCGTGAAGACACAGACCAAGGCACAGGGAAAGGAAACGATTGATCTGATTTTTGGGCTTAATGGGAATTATCAGAAGTACAATCTTCCGGGAATTCTAGAATCCGTAGCTCAAATGAGGCAAATGGGCTGGAATTTGCCAACTGAGGCAGTTTTGGAAGGTATGAAAAATGTGACAGAATTAACTGGCTTGAAGGGAAGATGGCAGACGTTATCCTCCAACCCGACAGTGATTTGTGATACAGGACATAATGAAGCTGGATTTCGAGAAATCCTTTCCCAATTAGAGACATATAGTTTTGAAAAACTATGGCTTGTTTTGGGCATGGTTCAGGATAAAGACATCTCCAAAGTGCTATCCATGCTTCCAAAATCGGCAAACTATGTTTTTTGCGAAGCAAAACTCCCAAGAGCTTTACCTGCAGATCAATTGGCTGAAAAGGCAGTTTCTGCGGGTTTGAAGGGTGAAGTTATTCCTGACATAAATGAAGCTTTAGCATTTGCCAGAAAAAATGCAGCGGAAGATGACTTGATTTTTGTAGGAGGGAGTACTTTTGTGGTTGCAGAAATTGAAGAGCTTTAGATGAGTAGAAAAAAACTGGTTCGCTTCCAAGAAAACGAGGAGAATCCAAATGTAATCCAGGCTGGAAAGCCAATTTTTGAAACAATCAAAGGAAACTGGAATGAAGTACAGTTCCAAAATACTAACCCAATCGTTGTAGAGCTCGCTTGCGGTAGGGGTGAGTTTACAGTAGGGTTAGCCCGTAATTTCCCAAATCAAAACTTTATTGGTGTAGATATCAAAGGAAGTAGAATCTGGAAAGGTAGCTCGACAGCTACCAAAGAGGGAATTCACAATGTGGCATTTCTGAGAACCCAAATTGAACTTCTCGAAAAGTACTTCGCTGCAGATGAGATTTCTGAGCTTTGGATTACTTTCCCAGATCCATTTCCTCGGGATGGAGATGAAAAGCGTAGATTGACATCACCACGTTTTTTGGATATGTATAAGCCTATGGTAAAGAAGGATGGCTTTTTGCACTTCAAAACTGACAACACGGATCTATTTAATTACTCATTGGAGCTTTTCCAAACAAGAGAAGATATAGAGGTAATTGGTTTCACGCATGATTTCTATCAGTCTGAGTGGAAAGATGACCACTTTGGCATTCAGACACGCTACGAAAAGATGTTCTCCGACAAAGGAGAGAAAATTAAATACCTTAAATCAAGGTTTGTTTAAGACTCTCTGAATACATTTCCGTACATATCCGCTGATTGCCTAGATTTTGAAGTATTCACATGTTAAATAAAGTTGAGTATAAAGCCGGATATATAATTTATATGAATGAATCTGCTGGATAAAATCATCACTATATCATGAGCAAAAAGAAGCATTTGGTTGTACTCAGTGGTGCCGGAATTTCTGCAGAAAGTGGAATCAAAACTTTCAGAGATTCGGGTGGACTTTGGGAAGGGCACGATGTGATGGAAGTTGCTTCCCCCGAAGGATGGAGACGTAATCGGCAACTAGTTCAGAATTTTTATAATCTTCGTCGTAAGCAGTTACTTGAATGTGAGCCAAATCAAGCTCATCTGATTTTGGCTAAGCTAGAGAAGGATTTCAAGGTTTCCATAATCACTCAAAACGTCGATGACTTGCATGAGCGGGCAGGTTCTACCACCGTTGTGCACCTACATGGCGAGCTGAAGAAGGCCGAAAGTACCTTGGATTCAAGCTTGGTCTATGATCTAGATCACTGGGAAATCAAAGAAGGAGATAAATGTGAAAAAGGAAGCCAGCTTCGGCCTTATATAGTTTGGTTTGGTGAGCAGGTTCCAAAGATGGAAGAAGCTATAGAAATTGCTACTTCTGCTGATATATTTGTGGTCATAGGAACATCTCTACAAGTATATCCGGCAGCTGGTTTAGTAAATTACGTCCCGGATGCAAGTGAGATTTACCTTATTGATAACAAAAATCCGGAAGTAAGTTTTCGAAGAAAAGTGCATTATATCTTGGATAACGCAACCAAGGGCATGAAGACTCTTGAAAAAATAATAAAGTCAGAAATATAATTTTTGTTCAGGAAGGAAATCCTATAAATTGACAGATAAACTTTTACCTATGGTAGCTAAAAAGAATTCTTGGCCAGTATTTCAGTTTGAAGAGAATAAAGACACTATTTATCTGCTACACCAATGGTCGCAAATAGTAGGAAAAGTACGTCTTAAAAAATCTCCTTGGCAAAACCATTCCTGGCATGTCTCACTTTATGTGGATGCAGAAGGGCTTACCACTGGCTTAATTCCCTACGAGAATGGTGTGTTTGACATCAGATTTGATTTCATTCATCATGAGTTGAAGATAAAAACAAGTAATGGAACTAGGGATAGATTTGCTTTAGGTGGTCAGACAGTTGCAAGCTTTTATGAGCAACTGATGGAAAAACTTAAGTTTTTGGGAGTTGAAGTAAAAATTCATGATAGCCCAAATGAAGTACCAGATCCAATTCCCTTCTTAAAGAATAAGAAGCGCATTATGTACCAGGCAAATGCAGCGCAAAGCCTATGGAAAACTTTGGTACATATTCAGAATGTATTTGGGATTTTCAGAACAAGATTTACTGGAAAAAGTAGCCCAATTCATTTCTTTTGGGGATCTTTTGATTTGGCGTATACCAGGTTTTCGGGAAATGAAGCTCCTGCGTTTTCAGGTCAAGTTCCTAATATTCCAGCCTCAGTGATGCATGAAGCTTATTCCCATGAGGTATTTAGCGTTGGCTTTTGGCCAGGTAGTGAAGCTTTTAAGACTCCGGTTTTCTATGCCTATTGCTATCCTAATTACCCTGATTTTCAGCATGCGGTAATTTCTCCTGATAAAGCATACTGGAATAAAGACATGGGTGAATTTATGCTCAGTTACGATGAGGTAAGGAAATCTTCGGCTCCACAGGAGACGCTTCTTGAATTTTTACAGAGCTGTTATGAAGCGGCTGCAAAATCCGGGGACTGGGATAGAAAAAAACTTGATTGTGATTTATCCTATTTAGAAAAAAAGTAAATCGCTAATTATGAATCAATTTTAAGATTGAAAAAGTCTTGTTATCGATGATTCAATAATGAATTTTAAACCTTTTTAATTTAAATCCAGCTTTTTAATGAGCAAGAAAATCAAAATATTATTTGCTTTTTTGGTTTTCTGGGTGGCTCTGTTTGTCGCGTGGGAGTGGTGGCAAAGTTATCCGAAGGTACGCTTTTCCCCTCCTTTAAATACAACTTCCCAAAATGAAGGACTTGATTCTATATTAAATCAAGCCATGTCGACTTACCTTTTACCGGGTATTTCGCTAGCCATAGTGAAAAATGGAAAAGTTACCTATTTGAATGCTTTTGGGTATGAGAATTTGGACACCAAAGATCCGCTTACTGTAGAAAGCAAAATAGTCGTAGCTTCAGTCTCAAAACTTTTTACTGCATTAGGCTTGGCAATCATCCAAGAACAGAAAGGTCATCTGCCAAATACCCTATTAAATTCAATGGGAATGGGAATTAAAGTCAATTCCTCAAATATTTCCAATCTCCGACCCCTGGACTTCTTATCCCATGAATCGCGCATCCGCGATAAAAATTTCTCAGAGATGATTTTTTCTTTTTCAAATTCACAGGATCTCTATGAATGGGGAGAAGAGTTTTTGGATAAGCCTTCCACCTACGATTCAGATTCTATTGTTTACTCTTATGCGGATGCGAACTTCGATTTATTGGGCTACTTAATTAGCGTGTCTGCAAAAATGGACTTTGATTCACTTATGAAAAGCAAGGTTTTGATTCCTTCCGGCATGTTGAATTCTGAGTTTATTACCAGCTGGCCAATTGAAGACAATAAGATTACAGGGTATCAAAAAACCTTTCTTTGGAAAAGAATAGAGCCAAAAAGAATTAGCTTCCCAATTCTTCCTTCTCCATCTTCAGGGTTGATTACCACTACGAAAGATATGAGCTTGGCTTTGATTCACTTGTTAAGGGGAGAAATGGGTTTTTTTCAAAAATCACTTAACTGGCTCACACCTGAAGGTGAAAGTGCCCCTTTAGGCTTTCAGAAAACTCAGATAAATGGTGATGAGTGGATAGGTCACTTTGGCGGGCAGGCTGGTTATTCTAGCCTATTGTTTTATTCCAAAAAAGCTGATACGGGTATATTTCTATTTGCAAATTCCCGTGATAAGGAAGATTTTAGAATTGAGATCGCTAGGCAGGCAATACTTTACATTTCTCCATAAGAGGTATTTTGCCATTAAATTACTCTTGCCTTATCCATAAACTAATCAGATAATGGACTTTAAGCCTGATAGTGTGGTTTTAAGGTGTTGAGGTATATACAACCTAGGAATAATCTAAATATCATTTGTTGGCTGCTCATGGAAAAGTTGATTACTTCTTATAGGGTTAAATTTGATATGAGTTTTAATCACTCTATTTTGGTTGCCTCAATCTTAATACTCAAACCTTAAATAATGGACATCAACGATCATTCACCACTTTTACCTTATCAGCCGGCAGCTGATCGATACCATCAAATGAAGTATCGCAGGTGCGGGAACAGCGGTTTGGTTCTTCCTGAAATCAGCCTTGGCTTATGGCATAATTTCGGCCACAATGCTGATTTCACTTTAGGCCGATCTATTCTTCGTAGAGCATTTGACTTGGGAATTTGCCACTTTGATTTGGCAAATAACTACGGTCCCCCATTTGGTTCTGCTGAGGAAAATTTTGGTAGAATACTGAAAAAAGATTTCTCAACTTTAAGAGATGAACTGATTATTTCTTCAAAAGCAGGTTGGGATATGTGGCCTGGACCTTATGGTAATTATGGTTCTAAAAAATATTTGGTAGCAAGCTGCGATCAAAGCTTGAAGCGTATGGGGCTTGATTATGTAGATATTTTCTATCATCATAGACCAGATCCAGATACGCCATTAGAGGAAACTATGGGAGCTCTTGATCTTTTGGTACGACAAGGAAAAGCGCTTTATGTGGGTATTTCTCAGTATTCAGCAGAAGATACTGCAAAAGCTTATGGCATTCTTGAGAAACTTGGAACTCCTTTGCTGATTCATCAGCCCAGATATTCTATGATCGACAGATGGGTAGAAAATGGATTGATGGATGTGTTAGGAGAAAAGGGAGTAGGAAGTATTGCATTTTCACCATTGGAGCAAGGGCTTCTTACTGACAAGTATCTTAAAGGAATTCCTGCAGATTCCCGAGCTGCCAAGGATGGGCGATACTTGAAAGCTGAGCAAATTTCTCATGAAAAAATCAATATGATTTCTAAGTTGAATGATATAGCTATTGGTAGGGGACAAACTTTGGCACAAATGGCTATCGCTTGGTTACTAAAGGATGAGCGTATTACTTCTGTTTTGGTAGGGGTTTCCAAGCCTGAGCAATTAGATGATAATGTTGCTTCTGTGAAAAATTCTACTTTCAGTTCTGAGGAAGTAAAAACTATCAGGGAAATTCTGGGAGCTTGAAATCATCATTGACATCTCGGGGTGCCTTGATCTTGATTGTTTTGGCTCAATTTCTTGGCACCTCGCTCTGGTTTGCGGGCAATGCTGTAGCTCCAGAAATCAGCCAGATTCTAACTAGGCCTGGCATTTTAGCTACTGTTACTACTGCAGTACAGTTGGGATTTATTCTAGGAACGTTAGTATTTGCAATTTTTTCAATTCCCGATCGATTTTCTCCCAGTGATGTTTTTTTCTTCAGTTCCGTTTTAGCTGCAAGTTTCAATCTGCTGATCGTAATTCTTCCAATGTCTCTAGCCCAAGTACTTACCTGTCGGTTTATGGTAGGTTTTTTTCTGGCTGGAATATATCCAGTAGGGATGAAGATCGCCGCTGACTATTTTCAGAAGGGGTTGGGATCAGCGCTAGGGTATTTGGTAGGCGCATTAGTTTTGGGAACAGCCTTTCCACATCTTTTAAAAGGATTAGACTTAAACTATTCTTGGAAGTTAGTGCTTTGGTGTACTTCGGGACTTGCCTTGCTAGGAGGATTTATTGTTGGTTTTTTTGTTCCGGATGGCCCATTTCGCACTGTCAACTCAAAATTTGACTTTGGCCTATTACCAAAATTGGCCAAAATAAACGCACTAAAAAGCGCAGCTTCGGGCTATTTTGGACATATGTGGGAAGGATATACTTTTTGGGCATTCGTGCCTATGATTATTGTTTTGTTCAAAGGAAATGAAGTGATGGATTCCAGTGATAGTTTACTTTCATTCTTTGTAATAGCTATTGGTGGAATTTCCTGTGCTTTGGGAGGAATTTTTGCAAATCGAATTGGTAGTAAAAAAGTAGCTCAATTGGCACTAGCTGGCTCAGGAATATGCTGTGTTTCAGTCGTGTTTGCTGCTGGATTACCAGATTGGGTTTGGATAGGATTACTACTACTTTGGGGTATTTTAGTAACAGCAGACTCTCCACAGTTCTCTACCTTAGTAGCGCAAAGTGTGCCTCCAGAGTATCGTGGAACGGCATTGACCCTTGTAAATTGTATTGGATTCGCTATCTCTATTGTCAGTATTCAGTTCGCACAATATCTTTTGAATTGGCTCACAATTGACCAGGTCTTGGGGTTGCTTTTTGCTGGACCACTTTTAGGGATACTGTTTTTTCGTGTATATGATCGTAGGAAAATCATTCAAATTACTTCACAAACCTGACTATGAATTAGGATCTTGTGATTCAAATGTTTTTTATGATTTCATACTACTGTAAAAAAAAGAGGTCTCTTTCAAGACCTCTTCACGTAAGTTGCAACCGGACTATCGAACTACGTTTTCTAATGTTGCCAGATAAACCCATTTTTGATCTCTTGAGTTTAGCCCTTCGTTTACCGCTTCGCGCTGCGCTGCAGTTTGATTCATATCCTCATAGGATTGAGCGTTGAAGAATTGCATATAATCCTTGTAAACATTCATTGTCAGATGAGTGGATTTTGCTTCAGATCCTAGCGGTAGAGCAGTTCTCATCAGGCTCCAATGACCCATCATTCCTTGATCTACAAACTTTTGATGAATAGGTCGGAATACCTCTGATTCAGCTTTTTCATAGACATCGAACTGACCTTCATTTGCTTTCATCAAATCAAAGGATGCCAACACGCCAGGCTTCATCTGAAATTTATCATTGGTCTCTGAGATTTCCTTCATGTATAGCCTCATCGGCATATCCCGCATGTTCAAAGACTCCTGAAATAATTTGCCAATCTGAATACTACTTAGGTGCGGGTAGGCAATCCTGGTATATTCCATCATAGCTTGATCATCCAATCCATTCATCATCTGTACAGGATCGCTGTAATAAGTCACCATGATATACTGGAAGTCGGAGTGATCACCTCCGGATTGCATGGACCAAAAGTCCCATCCTTTGATTCGTTTGTCGTTAAGTGCCTGCCTGTACACCTTCTCCATTAAATCTTTAAACTCGATATAATCGAAAAGTTGGTCATTTTCCACCTTGACGAATTCGAATACCATGTACTGCGGTTGTTGAGCCTTGAGACTACTTACCCAAAGCATCCCACAAATCAAGAAAAGTAATAGCTTTTTCATTAATATTAGGGTTTAGGGTTTATTGCGCTTTGGTATAATTTAAAAAAATATTTTGTTGATATCCTTATTTAAGAGAGAAAATTTTATTTTAAGCGAATTATGTTAGGAAAATCTATTTTTAATAAAGTGTTCATAAAAATGCTGTTTTGGCAAGACAACTGTTGAAAGCTTACCTTTTTGTTAAATAAAGAGAGAAATAGTCTCAGGATTTGTAAGATTTGAAATTTCAAAATTGAAGCTATTTCCAAGGGTTATTTGGAGTTAAATCTTAATTTCGTTTACGTTTTTGTACTACTTGGATGATAGATAAGAAGCTGGTTTTAGAAAATGAAAGAGTAAAGCTTCGGCCGCTGTCGGAGGAAGACTTTCCTAGTTTAATGCCTTTGGCAAATGACCCTAGTCTCTGGACTTATTTCACCTATGACTTGAGCATTCCTGAGGAGTTTAATGAATGGGCCAGGCCAGCACTCAAAGGTGAAAGACTACAATTTTTAGTTTGGGATAAAAATGTAAACCAAGTAGTAGGAAGCACTGCTTTTGGGAATTATTCTGAAAGGGACGAAAGAATAGAGATTGGCTGGACTTGGCTGGGAAGGGAGTTTCATGGTGCCGGAATAAATCAAGCAATGAAGCTTTTAATGCTAAAATATTGCTTTGAAACACTAAAGCTGAAACGTGTAGAAATTAAAACTGATGTGCTTAATATACCCGCCCGAAATGCACTTTTAAAGTTTGGCGCGGTGGAAGAAGGAATTTTGAGAAGTCACACGTTACTTACACTTGGACGACGCAGGGATACCATTTATTACAGTGTGCTGGAGAATGAGTGGAGTAGGATCTCTTCAAAAAGTTTATTGTAATAATAGTAATTCAAATTGAACCTGTCTCTTAAAAGAATATTCTTTTAGGAGTGATCAGATTCCTAGAACAGCAACAATACTTTTTAATCCCAAGATTAAGGTAACTAGCCAGATCACAACAGCTACGATCGTATGTCCTGTTTTATTTCTATAGTTTCCTAAAACACCTTTTTGGGAAGCAATATAGATAATCCATCCACTGATTAAAGGTAAAAGCACACCATTAGCCAGCTGTGCTAAAGTGATTAGTTGCACGGGCTTGATTCCAAGTGACGCGAAAAGCAAACCCAGACCGACGATTATGCCCATGGATATTCTCATAGATAGGGAGTGGATTTCCTGACTCCAGCCTAATATTCCGCATATCACCAATGCCGCAGCAAGAGGAGCCGTAATGCTGGAAGTAAGCCCCGCTGCCATCAATCCAAACCCCATTAGGTATTTTGCGAAGCTTCCAAAAACGCTTTCCAAACCTTTGGAAACGTCTATAGCGCTGGTGATTTCGCTACTAGAATTTGCTGCTCCTACTATCAAAATAGCCATGGAAACCAGTCCTCCCAGAATGATAGAAATACAGATATCTCTTCTCATCCAAGGAATAGCATCTGATCCAGACCACCTTGATTTCGCCAAACTTGCATAGAGAAATAGATTATAAGGAACCACGGTAGTTCCTATCAAAGCTACTAGCGTTGGCAATTCTTCTATATTCCATGTTGGAATAAAGCCAGCAAGTACATTCGACCAATCAGGTTTAGTAAGGATTGCTGTGACTGAAAATGCGATTGACATGAGAATCACCAAACCGACCAAAAGACGCTCAAGAACTTTATAATTGCCAATCCACAACAGAATGAAAGCAAGAACTCCCAAAATCATATTTCCTGTATGAATTTCTAATCTTGCAAAATTGAGTGTAGGAGCTTCCCAGAATATCTGCAACCCCAAATTTGTCCCAGAGATATTCCCGGATTCATAGGCAGCATTTCCTATTCCTATAGCGATTAATACCAATCCCATAGAAAAGTACCGAAAGATTTGATTCCCTTTTTGTCTGCGAATCAATTGGCTTAAATCCAGTCCGGTCACTAACCCAAATCTTCCGGAAATCTCCTGAAGTACAACAGTAGATATAATGGACAATCCTAAAGCCCAAAGTAAGGAAAAGCCAAAATTCACACCAGCAAGTGTGCAAACTGTCACAGTTCCTGGACCAATGAAAGCTGCAGCGATAATGGGCCCAGGCCCTAGATTTTTGAAGATTGATTTAAGACTCAAAGCATAGCTATAAACATTGAAAAAAGGAATTCTCTTTGTGCAATATCAATTTTGAAAGAATTTTGCGCAGACTCAAAAAAGCCAATTTTAAGGATTGTATCAAACCAATTATAAAAGTTTACTTTTCTCAATCAACATGTTGAAATTATACCGACGCTATCTGTCACTAAAAACAAGCCGTTTTTAGTGACAGAATTTTCAAAGAACTACTTTCATGTCTGCAACCCTTAAACTATGCCAACTGACTATTTGACCATTTTAGTACTTATTCTTCAAGTGATTATTCTCTTCGTGTTTTTCCTACGAAAGAGTACTGATCAGGAAAAAGCTTTTTTGCAAACCGAACTTTCCAAAATGAGCAAGGAGCTAGAAGTTGCTCTGGCGCAGTCCAGACGTGAGGCAAGTGAGAATCTAACCAACCAATTTCAATTGGTATTCAATAGTATTCGTGCTAATTCCAAAGATCAAAACGAAGCACTAAAATCCTTTGGAGAAGTTTTTCGTCAGAATGTCCAGGAATTTAACACGCTCCAGCGAGAGAAGTTTACTGAGCTAAATCGCAGGCAGGAAGAGCTGATGAAGACAACTGAAGTGAGATTGGAAAAGATCCGTGAGACAGTAGATGAAAAACTCCAAAAAACATTGGAAACCCGCTTGGGACAGTCATTTGAGATGGTAAGCAATCAGCTACAGGCGGTTCAAAAGGGATTGGGAGAGATGCAAAACCTGGCAACTGGAGTAGGAGATCTAAAACGGGTTCTTACCAATGTGAAAAGCCGTGGAGTCCTGGGTGAATACCAGCTGCAGGCGATTTTGGAAAATTTACTTTCTCCTGATCAATACCTGCTAAATGCCGAGGTAGGAAAGGGTAATCGTGAGCGGGTTGAATTTGCAGTGAAAATGCCGGGCCAAATGGAATCAATTCTACTTCCCATAGATTCCAAATTTCCTCAGGAATCTTATCTGAGACTAGTAGATGCGTATGAATTAGCATCTAAGCCTGAGATAGAAATGAATCGTAATGAACTCTTTAAAGCTGTTAAAAAAGCTGCCCTGGATATACAGAACAAATACATTAACGCACCTTTTACCACGGACTTTGCGATACTTTTTCTTCCGGTAGAAAGCTTATATGCCGAAATACTTCGTGAACCCGGACTAACGCAACAAATCCAACAGGATTATAAGGTGCTTGTGACTGGGCCTACCACACTATCAGCGATCTTAAACAGTTTGCAAATGGGTTTCAGAACTTTGGCCATCCAAAAAAGGAGTTCCGAGGTGTGGCAGATTCTAGGCGCAATCAAGACTGAGTTTGGGAAGTTTGGGCACTTAATTGAGAAAACTCAGAAAAAACTCAGCGAAGCCAATTCCGAATTGGATAAACTGGTAGGAGCCAGGACAAGAGTAATCCAGCGAAAACTTAAAGATATTCAGGAATTACCTGAGGCAGAAAGCAATAAGTTGTTGGATGAATAGTGGTCCAGTTTTTTTGGGTCGTGAAAAAACTTCAATAAAACTGAATTTTTACCTAGGAGCTTTGTTACTTTGGCCTGTAAGGCATAAAAGAAATAGCTTAATAGCTGATTACCATTTAGAAAGCTCTTATTTTTGCCAATTCAAAAATCACCTGATTTACCTCTATGGGTATGAATATAGTGATTGCCGGTGCTGGAGACATGGGATACCACCTCGCTGAGCAATTAAGTTACGACAATAAGGACATTACACTCATCGATACCGACAGAGAAGTCCTGGATTATGTCTCTTCCAAGTTAGACGTGTTGACTGTTCAAGGAGATGCTACATCTTTTGAAGTTCTCAAGCGAGCTAATGCTAACAAAGCAAGTATGGTTTTGTGTGTTACTACTTCGGAAAAAACGAATATTGTAACCGCAGTTCTGGCTAAGCAGCTTGGCGCTAAACGCGTAATGGCACGTGTGAGAAACCACTCTTATATGGAAGCCGAGAATTTATCCTATTTCCAAAACCTTGGGATAGATAATCTTATCTCGCCGACCATGCTATGTAGCAAGCATATCTTCAATATGATCGAGAACTCCAGTTTTACTGAAGTCTTTGACTTTGAAGGTGGTAAGCTGAATATTGTTGGAATTACGCTGGATCAAAGTAACCCTTTGGTAAACCAGCGAATTATGGACACAAAGTCCAACCCGATTTTTGATGACATCAGAATTATTGCAATCCTAAGAGATCAAAAAACCATCATTCCTAGAGGCAGCACCATTATCCGTAATAACGATCACGTGTTTTTCATTTCCAATAAGAAAAATACGCAGACCATCATGGAAGTTCTAGGTCAGGAGAAGCATACGATCAAGAATGTGATGATCATCGGTGGCGATGATATGGCGCTTACTACAGCCCTGAGACTTGAAGACCATTTCCGTGTGACCCTGATCAATAAAGACAAGGAACGATGCAAATGGCTTGCTGAAAACCTCAAAAGCTCACTCGTGATCAATGGAGATTATAAGAATGTAGAGCTGCTTATGGAAGAAGGTTTAGAGCAGATGGATGCATTCCTTGCTTTAACGGAATCTTCCGAAACCAATATTATTGCAAGTTTGACGGCTAAAAATCATGGAGTTTACAAGACCATTGCACACGTTGATACTCGGGAGTACATCCATATTTCACATAGTATAGGGGTAGATTCTTTGATCAATAAGAAGCTTGTAGCTGCAAATGAGATTTCCCGATTCTTGAAAAAGGGTACTGTGGAAGCTGTTTCCGGAATTTATGGTGTGGATGCAGAATTCATCCAGTATTCTGTCTGTAAGAATAACAGATTAATAAAAAAATCATTACGGGAGCTTCATTTTCCAGATGCAGCAATTGTAGCAGGTGTAATAAGAGGAGAAAAAGTATTTATTCCAGATGGTGATTTCCAGTTGGATTTAAATGATAAAGCTATTGTTTTGGCTTTGCCAGAGGCAAAAAGTGCACTGGAAAAACTGTTTCATTAAGTCATGATTCATTTTAAAGAAATAGGGAAGATCATGGGCGCACTCTTGGTGCTAATATCCTTACTGATGCTTCCTGGAGTTATTTTTTCGCTTCATTTTAATGAGGATCCTTGGCCTATATTGAGTTCGGCTGTAATCACCATGATAATTGGAGTGACACTTTTTTTTTCCTTTTCCAAGCAAGATCAGAATATTCGAAAACGGGAAGGTTACCTTATCGTCGCCTTAAGTTGGGTTTTTATGGCTGGTTTTGGAATGCTGCCTTATGTGTTAAGTAACCAAATAAGTGGCTTTTCTGATGCTCTCTTCGAGACGATGTCAGGGCTTACGACTACCGGGGCTTCTATTCTGACAGATATTGAAGCAATGCCAAAGGGTTTGCTTTTCTGGAGAAGTATGACTCAGTGGATTGGTGGATTAGGTATAATTGTTTTGACGGTCGCTATTTTTCCTCTATTGGGAATAGGAGGGATTGAGCTTTTTGTAGCTGAGTCTCCGGGACCTACTTCGGATAAAGTTCACCCAAGAATATCTGAAACTGCAAAAAGACTATGGTATGTCTATGTTGGCCTCACCGTGACAGCTACCCTATTGTATTGGGCTGGAGGAATGACATTCTTTGATGCGATAAACCACGCACTTACTACCTTGGCAACGGGAGGATTCTCCACCAAAAATGCGAGCATGGCTTATTATGACTCAGCTTTCATTCAATATGTCGCCATACTATTTATGTTTTTAGCCGGGACTAACTTCACAGTTATATACTTTGGTTTGATGGGTAAATTCAGACGTGTATTTAATAGTGATGAGTTCAAAACGTATGGCTTGGCACTGCTAGGTATTTCCATAGTTTTATATTATCCTATTTTTGCAAACGGTGGCGTGAGCCATGAATTGGCATTTAGAAAATCACTTTTTCAGGTAGTTTCTATTGTAACAACTACTGGATTTGTCACGGATGATTACACACAATACAGCCAAGGAGTAACTTACATTTGTTTTATGCTATTGTTTTTAGGTGGATGCGCAGGCTCTACTGCAGGCGGAATCAAGTTTGTAAGGCACCTCACTTTCATCAAGAATTCCTGGCTAGAATTTAAACGACTTGTTCATCCAAGGGCAATAGTTCCTCTCATCATCAATGGTGACCGAGTGACAGGTAGAATCATTACTCACATAATGAATTTCCTTCTTATCTATCTACTGACTTTCGTTTTGGGAGCTTTTGCTTTATCCCTGATGGGGTATGATTTGGCAACATCGCTTGGTGCCGTTGCGACCTCATTGGCGAACGTAGGTCCAGGTATAGGAAGCGTTGGCCCAGTGGATAATTTTGCGTTTTTCTCACCGACCGCAAAAATATTTCTTTCGGTTATTATGCTATTGGGACGACTTGAGCTATTTACCCTGTTGATTTTGTTCACTCCATTCTTTTGGAGAGCTAATTAATCAGCTATTTTAAATTGTGCCTGGATTTTGGCAATTCGATCTTCAATTGATTCAGAACTGATCGATGTTCTGCTCAATCTATCTACCATGATGGGGAATGAGAAAGGAGTAAACTGAACCGGATGCTTTACGATGATTTGCTGTTGATTGATTTTTTGTAACGCGTGAATCATTTTGTCTTCTTCCATCTGCTGATCTATAGCTTCTCCATGAGCCTGCTTCAAAAGTAGATTCTCTGGATCATATTGCTCAAATACCTGAAAAAGCAAGCTGGAGTTAGCTTGAATATGTTTGAAAGTAGTTGGCTTGCCTGGATATCCCTGAAAAACTAATCCAGCAATACTTGCGATTTCCCTAAATTTTCGACGGGTCATCTCAGTCTCATTAACACAACGAAGTATATCCTCACGCAGATTTTTAAGTGAAAAAAGATCTTCCTCCAGTATTTCTTCAATATTTACATAGCTGTCGCAAAGCAATTCAAAACCATAATCATTCATTGCCATACTGAAAGTCACCGGATAGCTAACGCTGATTCTGTAAGCGATCAAAGCACTCATCAACTCATGAATCGCTCTGCCTTCAAATGGGTAAAAGAAAATGTGAAATCCCTGGTTTGTCTGATGGGATTCGATCAAAAATGTATCCCGGTTTGGGACAATGGAAAGCTTGTTTTGCAGTTCTAAAATAGGGGAGACTTGAACAATTTCTTCTGAGATATGGATTCCTTGATTGTAGAGTTCAAAGATTTCCCTGATTTTATCCGATAGTCTTGATGAAAGAGACATGCGTGCCCCCATCCAGCTTACCACGTTCCGGGTCTTTTTTTCAGAAACCTTTACAGTGGCTGTCAATCCATTTACCCTAAGCAATTCCAAACTCCTTCCGGTAAAGAAAAAGAGATCTCCAATTTTCATCTTAGCCATGAAAGATTCTTCGACTGTTCCCAAGTAAGCTCCATTTTTGAATTTCACTTTGATCATGGCATCCGAAACGATTGTCCCCATAGACAATCTATGCTTCATAGCAATCCTTTTATTGGTGACTCGGTAAAGACCATCCTCTGTTTGGATCACTTTCAAAAAATCCTCGTAGCTTCCCAATGAAGCTCCACCTTTGGTGATAAAGTCGATAATCCAAGACATCTCCGCCACCGAAAGGTCTTTATATGAATGGCATTTTTTCACCACTTGATAAATAGCCTCCTCATGAAAACCCACGCCAACTGCCAGAGTGACTAAGAATTGAATTAGGACATCGTAAGCAAGGACGGGAGGATACTGTGATTCCATTTCCTCTTTGTCTATGGCATCCCTCAGTGCAGCGGCTTCGATTAATTCCAATGAATTGGTAGGGACAAAGAATATCTCCGAAGGCAATCCAGGCTGATGGGAAGCACGACCTGCCCGCTGCATAAACCGGGAAACTCCCTTTGGGCTTCCTACTTGGATGACACGGTCAACTGGCCTAAAATCAACGCCTAGATCCAGACTCGATGTGCAGACTACCAGTTTTAATTTGCCTTCATGCAAGGCATTTTCAACCCATCCACGGACAGTCATATCCAGTGATCCATGATGCATGGCGATCCAACCTGCCCAGTCAGGTCTCACTTCAATAATTTTTTGATACCAGATTTCTGTTTGTGAACGTGTGTTGGTGAATAGCAACACTGTCTGACCAGCTTCAATAATGGGAAGTACCTGATCGAGCATTCTAATGCCTAAATACCCATGCCATGGATATTTTTCTACTTCTTCCGGAATGACAGAATGTAAAATAATCTGTTTTTTAATTGCTGCTTTTACGATGTGAACAGGCAAATTCTCTCCCAACAATATTTTTGCTGCAACTTCAAGATTACCTATAGTGGCTGAAACAGCCCACCTTCGAAAAGTGCCAGGGCAGATGGATTGTATATATTCCAGTGCTAGCTGAACTTGCACACCACGCTTGTTTCCGACCAGCTCATGCCATTCATCTATTACCACCGCTTGAACTGTCTGGAAAAGGTCAGCATGATCTTTCTGGGAAATCAAAACATGCAACGTCTCCGGAGTGGTAATTAGGCATTCAGGTGGTCTTCTTTTTATCGCTGCTCGGGTTTTTGCATCTGTATCTCCATTTCTAACAACTACTTGCCAAGGGAGTCCTATGGATTCACAAACTTCCTGCATTGCTTTTTGAATATCCTGCGCCAATGCTCTAAGAGGTGTTACCCATATCAGCTGAATTCCGTTCTTTTTGGGTTTTTGCCAAGTGTCAGGATTGTTGTATATATATTCCAAAATAACTGGAAACCAAAGCGCGAAAGTCTTCCCAGATCCTGTGGGAGCATTTAGCAATCCAGACTTTCCATCTAAATAATCATTCCAGGTTTGTTTTTGGAAGGGAAAAAGCGTCCAGCCTTTTTTATTAAAATAATCTAGTCCAATTGCCAGACGCGTATCTTTCATAGGTTGATTTTAGCCAATAGATTTATTTGCAGTTATTAAACTCATCCAGTACAAAAAAGATTTTCAAGCAATTCAAATGAATTTATAATTTTAGGAAAAAGGTAACAGAAATACTTCTTTCCCGTTTGCATAACAAACTTTTATCTATGAGAAAAATAATATTGAGTCTTCTTATTTTAATCTTTATTTCCTCTTGCAATGAAAGCGATCCGGAAATTTATACCGGTCAAAAATTGGAATATCAGCTTTATAAAGCTAGCGATTTTGACTACAGTGGGACGGCAACTGTCAGAGAACTTACTGATGGTAATTTAGAATTGTCGCTGCAATTGTCGGGAGAAAAAAGTGCTTCCTCTACCATGTTTCCTGCACATCTGCATTATGGTGATTATTCAAACCCAGAAGCTCCTATGGCTTATATGCTCAGTCCTATTAGCAGTTCTGATCTTGAAAGCAAAACTGTATTGGGACCACTGATGGATGGAGCGCTTTTAAGCTTTGAGGAAATGAAAACTTTCGATGGACATATCAAAGTTCATTTGGCCAGTGAAGGACCTGATTACTCAGTAATTTTGGTGGCTGGAAATATTGGATCAAATGTCGATGAAACAATGGAATTTGATAGTGCACAAATGACACTTTGCTCACCTGATTTCTAAACAAATATTAGTTAGTATATAAACAGAAAAAGCAGCCATCTAGCTGCTTTTTCTGTTTTATTAAACTTTTGATCAATTCAATACTACAGGGAAAGTGATGTCCAAGTCTGATTCCCCGCCTGCTTGTGCATACTCCTGAAAATTAGGATTTTCAGCTCCTGGATAATTTTTATCAAGCGCATGACGAAGTAAGATCTGAATATTTGCGTTGTTAAATCCTGGACTTTGCTGTACTCTTACTATCCCTTTCAGGCCTATCAACTCTGTTCCATCGTCATTGTATTCGTAGGATAGGAAAGGAGAGCTAGTGAATGCTGACCCTAAGAAATAAAACTGATGTTCGTCTCCTTCTGCTTGGATTTCCTCAGTAATATCTTCTTCTGCAAGTGAATTGTAGACGTCAATTGTCATCTCATATGTTTTGCCTTTTTCTAGCATCACTGTCTCAACAGTAGGAGTGCCTCCAACTTCTATACCTTCAGAGTCGGATGCAGTGAAATCAAAAGAGTCGCCAACGGCATTTCCGCTTTCATCCAATTCCTGGAATGTCAATGTAACATCTGTGATCAGTTCGCCGTCGTTTTCAGGTACTGGATCCTCACTGGAGCAGCTAGAAAAGGCAAATAAAACCAAAGCGATTGCGATGAGGTAAAGTTTGTTTGTTCTGTTCATGAGTTGTTGGTTAGAATTCATAATTAATTTTTAAAAGGATATTTCTTCCCATATCGTAAGTGAAGTATCGGAAGCGGTTCATATAATCTTTGTATTCGGTATTGAAAACGTTTTGCACCTGAAGCCCTAGATTTAGCTTATCATCTCCTATGTTAAGTTGCTTGCTATAGGCAATATTAAAGAGCGCATAGGCAGGAGGAGGTGGTGCAATGTCAAAGTCAGGTTGTCTGGATTGCTTAGCTACCAGCACGTTGCTCAAAGTAATTTTATTGGTTCGGGAATCCGTGTCCTTTGCAAAGTCATAAGAAACTCCCCAATCCATCCTGTTTGTTGGAATAAATGGAAAGTAGTTGTCTTCGTCTGTGTTCTTTGCCTGGACTATGGAGCCTTTTAAGTATCCACTTATTTTGTCGCTGAATTCATAGCTGCCCGCAAAATCAAACCCGTAGAAAAAAGCGTTTGCCTGCAAATACTCATATACATTGAAGGTGCCTCGGAGGCTGACATAGGTTTCGCCAGTAGGGTTTAGATAAATGTAATTGGAGATAGGGTTCAGGTAAGCTGTAAATTCCAGATGGGTTCTTTTACCGTCGTACTGAAGTTCATTGATCCATTTAAGGGATTTTTCAGATTCCAAATTAGGATCCCCGATTTCAACTGCTGCTGCGCCGTGATGAAGACCTTCGCTGAATAGTTCGTTGACGTTGGGAGGTCTCCATGCTGAACCTAGATTTGAGTTGAAAGTTAGTTCAGGAGTAATATGATAAAGACCGCCCAGGAATGCTGAGAAATTTTGATAATTTAGATCTGCAATTCTCAACTGTTGATCCACGTACCTTGCTGTGCTGACGTTTCTGAAGTCATATCTTACACCAGCTTCCACTTCCAGAGGTCCTTTGGAATATTTTTCCATAGCATATAGCCCTACATTAGCCATGTCATAGTTTGGGATTAAAGGCGTAACACCTGTTCCCGGTACATTTGTATTGGCCTGCTGTATAAAATTGATCCCCCAGGTTCCACTAAGTTCATTCTTATGTGTATGATTTACATAGAGATCAACCGTGTTGGTATAAAGCTCAAGGTCCAGGCTTGCTCTTTCATTTAAGCTCCCCCGTCTCTTATCATATTCCTGTCTGTGATTTAGCTGGAATCCATATTGAAAATTTAATTTCCAGCTTTCAGATATATGATAATGGGATTTCAGTTTGGCTAATTGATGTGTTACACGTTGTTTTGGATTGACGATTTCGTAGCTGAATTTCCCATCTGAAAAAGGTCGGCCATTTTCGATAATATTTTCCAGATCGGAAAGATTACCTGTGTGGGAATCATTAAGGATTCCCAATTCTGTATGGAAAAGACTGTAATAGGCTTCCACTCCAAGTTTGGAACTGCTATATCCAATTGAACTACTAAGATTTAGCTCGCTCACTCCGGTGTTTACTTGAAAATAATCTGGTGACTTCACATTTCCTGATCTTTTGGCGGAGCCTTGGATTCGGTAGCCTAATCCTTTGATTTTATCAGAACCACCCACGTGCACCAAATTGATATTACCCATTCTGCCATTTGTACCACCAACCAGATTTAGACTAGTTTTGCTTGTTTTTTTAGTTGGGAGAGGAGCCGGGTTTACCAAAATCACTCCACCCATCGCTTCAGGACCATACCTTACCGTTTCAGCGCCCTTCACCACGGTAATTTCATCAGCTAGGAAAGGATCGATTTCAGGGGCATGTTCAGCTCCCCATTGTTGTCCTTCCAGACGAATGCCATTGTTCATAATCATAATCCGATTACTGTGCATTCCGTGAATAACAGGTTTTGCGATACTATTCCCCGTGGAAAAAGTGGATACTCCCGATATTCTTTTTAAGCTTTCTCCAAGGTTCTCTCCCCTTGATTCCAATAGATTTTCCCCGTACAGGGCAGAAACGGCTGTCGTGGTAGTCACTGCATCCCGGTGTCCATGTACTTCGACTCCCTGCAAACCCACAGCTTCTTCCTCAAGCCTGAAGGTCTTGCTTAATGAGTTATTTTCTACTATTAAAGTATCTGTAACAGTTTTATGCCCTAGGTATTGGATGGTGATTGTGTAGGTGCCACTGCAAAGATTTTTGACTGTAAAATTCCCATTTTGATCACTTACAGCACCTTCTCCGGCCTCTTTCACCCGCACATATGCAGCTTCAATAGGGTCATTGTTTTCCAGGTGGATGATTTTTCCACGTATCGAGAGATTGCAATTCTGGGCTTGGATATCTAGACCGAGCGTCAGAATAAATAATAGAAGTAGTCCTGTTTTCAAATTCACAATGCAAAAATAGATGGCGTTGGAATTATTAACTAGCATTTTTGAAACAAAGTTGCATTTATGGGATAAATGGTGAATTACCGTGCCTGAAAGATTATTTGAAGTAAAGGAAAGTGGTTTAATTTTATCGCTTGCATGATTAATCTCATGCTTTGAAAAGTGGAAGTGACTAAAATAGATCCTCGATTCTTCGTCATTCTATTATTCATCCACTTTTTGGGTTTAAATATTTCAGAAGTGGAACTGATGTTTAGAGTGAGAATCGCTGGTTAATCCGTTTAGAATTTCAAAATTCCCGGTCAATCCATGTCATTCTTTGGCATCTATTCATAACTGAAATTTCAAATTCTTACTTTTAGGTAATGGAATTTGCCATAGTAGATATTGAGACCACGGGCGGCGCTGCTAAGCATGGTGGTATTACAGAGATTGCTGTATTGATTCATGATGGAGAATCAATCATCCGGGAGTATCAGACGCTGATCAATCCTGAACAAGCAATCCCGACTTACATTACAGGACTGACTGGAATTGATAATTTCATGGTCCGTCACAAGCCGACTTTTGAAGCAATTCAGGATGAACTTTGGGATTTGCTCAATAACAGAGTTTTCGTGGCGCATAATGTGAGCTTTGATTATGGCTTTATCCGTGAAGCATTTTTGAAAGTGGGTAGAGAGCTTAAAACCCCGAAACTTTGCACCGTTCGTCTTAGCAGAAAAGTGTATCCTGGCATGAGTTCTTATAGCTTGGGAAGACTTTGTGAAAGTCAAAAAATACAGATCGAGGCGAGGCACCGAGCCATGGGGGATGCGAAAGCGACGGCAATATTGTTTGACCGTATGATCAAGTCTGACTACCAGATCATCAATCAGTCACTAAAGAAGAATACCGGAGAGGCCTACCTTCCTCCTAATTTTCCTCACTTCAAATTCAAAGAAATACCGACCGCTTGTGGCGTTTATTACATGTTAGATGAGCGGGGGAAAGTGATTTATGTGGGTAAAGCAATCAACATTAGAGAACGTTTTAAAAATCACTTTTCAGGTCAATTGCTTCCAAATCTTAAGCAGAAACTAAAGACGGAAGTTTACGATTTGAAATGGGAATTGACAGGAAGTGAATTTATGGCTCTTCTATTTGAGACATTGGAAATCAAGAGATTATGGCCAAAGTATAATTCAGCTTCAAAACTCCCCAAGAGAATGTTTGGCTTGTTTCATTACGAAGATAATTCAGGTTATGGCAGATTTCAAGTGTCAAAGATTACCAAGTTTTTCAAGCCAATTGAATCATTTTTCTCTCTGGAAGAGGCAAATACATTTATCAAAACGGGAATAACTACTTACGGCTTATGCCCGAAGTTATGCGGACTTAGAAAGGTTAACTGCGAACCTGAAGAGGCGCTAAGGTGTGAGGGTGCCTGTGATTGTATCGAAAAACCAAGCGATTATAATCTACGGGTTGCTGAGTTTATGCAAAAGATCAAAGAAAGCCATAAGGAAATTCTCATCAAATTGGAAGGAAGAACCTCCGATGAAACAGCCTACTGCACGTTTGAAAGTGGGATGCTAAGCCGATTTGCTTATTTACAAAACGATCAGATTTTTGAGGATATTCCTTCTATGCTTACTCCTGTAGCCCAAGTTCCGGAAACGTATTATCTGCTAAGACAGTTTATCCATCAGCTTAACCCAGAGCAAATCTCAGTTTTGCAAACGAGTTAACCAAGCTTATAAATCGTTTGTGTTGAATGTATCTCCCTGATTGATATCACCGGTTTCAAAACCCTTCTTAAACCATTTCATTCGTTGTGCGGACGTACCGTGGGTAAACGAATCAGGTGTCACACGGCCTGTGGACTGTTTTTGAAGGCGATCATCACCAATAGCATTTGCAGCATTCAATGCTTCGTCCAAATCTCCTTTTTCCATCCACCCCGCGGATTTTTGACTATGATTTGCCCAGACTCCGGCTAAGAAATCTGCCTGAAGCTCGAGCATTACTGAATACTGATTGTATTCTTTTTCACTAACTGTACCGCGTAACCTATCCATTTCTGATGTAATTCCCGTGATCTTTTGAATATGATGCCCCACTTCATGAGCGATGACATAGGCTTGGGCAAAGTCCCCAGGAGCTTGTAGTTTTAATTCCATTTCTTTGAAGAAGGAAAGATCAATGTAAAGTTTTTCATCACCTGGGCAGTAAAAAGGTCCCGTTGCACTGGAAGCTAATCCACAGGCTGAAGAAACCTGTCCACTAAAAAGCACTAAGGTTGGTTCTCTGTAGTTTTCCAGAAGCTGATTCCAGACATCTTCGGTATCTGCCAGAATAGTTTCGCTGAATGCAGCTAGACGATCTTCCTCTGCGGTAGGAGTATAATTGGTCTCCGTGGTGAATCCCTGCCCACTTCCGCCCATGAAATTACCCAAGAAGGCCAAGGGATTAGTACCAGTGATAACTGATATTACGATTATAATTCCGACGATAATTAATCCTGTTTTGGAAAACAGTATTCTGATCAGTGGCCCGATTAGCATAGGATTGAAGCCACCGCCACCCATTCCACCAGCTCTTTGACCCCTTCTATCCTCTACATTTGAACTTCGTCTTCTTCCTTCCCATTTCATATGATTATAATTGTTTAGTTAGCGGAACTATAAAATTTTGCACTACATATAATTCTGTTTATTGCGAATACAATTGTCATGCTCGATTTGATGTAAAAAAAAGTTTGAATTTGTTTAAAATTAACCAAATTCAACAATTGGACATTGTGCCGCATTTAATATTGAAAAAATAACCTAATCCCAATTCTTATGAATACTAAAATATCTCTACGCGTTTTATTCAGCCTTGCTTTTTGTGGTGCTTTTGCTTTTGCGCAAGCGCAAACTGGAGTAGGGGCAAAACCTGAAAAAGGCGCTAAAATCTACCTAGACGGCTCAAAGAAATCCTTGATTAAAAACTGGGAGTACTGGGAAGGTCCTCGATTCAAAGCAGAAATGCCCATAAAATGGGAAGAAGTGACAGATCCAGTGGATGGTGGAAAAGTGATTAGTAGTAATGATCCTGCAGCAGCTGGAGGACTATATGGAGCAGCTGATATTGTAACCAAAGAGAAATTCGAAGATTTTCGGGCACACGTGGAGTTTTTTATCAAGGACGAAGGCGGCAATTCTGGCGTCTACCTTCAAAACCGATATGAGATTCAGATTCTTGATGGGGACTATGGCGACCATGGCTTGGGTGCTTTGATTAATGAACACGTCCCAACTTCAGAGGAATATTATGGTATAGGAAAGTGGAATGCATATGATATTGAGTTTAAGGCCGCTCGCTTCGAAGATGGTAAACTTGTGGCCAAACCTCGGGCGACAGTTTATCTTAACGGAGTGAAAATACACGAGGACAAAGAAATTCAACAAGTGTGGGGTGGGCCAAACTCAGGTCTCGATGGTGGAAATGACGGGGGGAAAGGCATTACCGATAGACCTGGTGGGCTAAAGCTCCAAGGTGAAGGACATGATGTTTTTTTCAGAAATATCTGGATTAAAAAACTAGATCTTGATGGTAAGGGGACAGATTTCTAAAATTCTTAATTTCATTAAAAAAGCCCTGAAATTTTGATTTTCAGGGCTTTTGCATTTAGTTTTTGCAATGCTTTTTTGCTTTCAAAGCCATTCTAAACCTAGATGCTGGGTGAGTAAAGCAACTTATATTCCTCGCGAATTTTTGAGTCTAATAACGATGAACTTTAATCAGTGCAACTTTAATTTGGGTGTATATATTCTTTAAAGGGTACTCATTTTTAACCATATAATCAGAAATCAAAAATTGTTTCCGAGTCTATGGATTTTTCAGAATACTTTGGGTTTTGTCCGGAGGATAGATTCCTTATAATGAGAAGGTAGATGGGATGATTCTCATAGAATGGAGAAGACTTCAATAATCAGTTTAAAATCTTCCCGCTTTCTGTAAATAGTAGACAAATATACTGTAGAGATGTTTTTATAATCAATGTTATTACAGATATTCTACCTAAAAATTAGAGTAGTGGTTCTTTTTGGTGTTGAATAGTGAAATTGTGATTTATACTTATTGAATTAGTTCTTTCAACGTTCCTGTGCCCAGCCCTATCATTTTCCAGTCAGTAATATGTAGCTCAATGACCGCCATCATCCCAGGTTGTAGTCCTACATAATCTTCATCGCATATTTTGGAAAGAAGGAGGCTTAAAGTAGGGTTGTGTCCTACCAAAAGGCAGGTTTCCACCGAAGGCGGAGTTTTTTCAAGCAACTTGATCAGGTTTCCAAGATCTCCCTGATAAATTGTCTTGGTGAAAATTGACTCATTAATGGATATATACTTACCTATCAAATCTGCTGTCTCCATCGTACGTTCAGAGGAAGAGCAATACATTATATCCGTAGATTTAAGCTCTTGTTTAAGGTTTTCACCCAAGCGGATTAAGTTTTCTCTGCCTTTTTGGGTGAGATGCCGTTGAAAATCTGACCCTTCTGAAAATCCTGCCTCCCCATGTCTTAGTAAAAACAATTGCTTCATGATAAGTGCTTTAAGTACACAAAAGTATTCTTTACTTTATTCAAAAATCCCACCAATTAGAGCTTTCATAATTTTAATTATTTGGACGAGAATACAATGCCGTCTATTTTTAGCTTTTCTTATCGGGTTTGATAACCCGGAAAAACTGCCTTTCTATGTCAAAAAACCTTGTTATCGTCGAGTCACCTGCCAAAGCCAAAACCATTGAGGGATACTTGGGCAAGGACTATAAAGTAGCGTCCAGCTACGGTCACGTTCGGGATCTACCAAAAGGCGATAAAGCAATCGATATTAAAAATAGATTTAGTCCTACTTATGAAGTCACTGCCGATAAAAAGGAAGTGATCAAAAATCTAAAAGCGTTAGTAAAAGATGCCGAGACTGTCTACCTAGCGAGTGATGATGACCGCGAGGGAGAAGCCATTTCCTGGCATCTCAAAGAAGTTCTGAAGCTGAAAGATGAAAATACAAGAAGAATTGTATTTCGGGAAATCACCAAAAATGCCATCACTAAGGCTATAGAAAACCCACGGGGTATAGACATCGATCTGGTTAATGCACAGCAAGCCAGACGTATTTTGGATCGATTGGTAGGTTTTGAATTGTCTCCAATTCTTTGGAAGAAAATCAAAACCGGTCTATCTGCAGGGCGAGTACAATCTGTAGCTGTAAGACTTATTGTAGACAGGGAAAGAGAAATAGAGCAGCACAAAGCAAAGTCAAGTTTCAGGATTACTGCCATTTTCGAAGTGGAAGGAAAAACCTTTCAGGCTGAGCTACCAAAGAAATTTGATACTAAAGCTGAAGCTGAAGAATTCCTCAAGAAATGTCTTGACTCTGATTTTTCGGTAGCTAATCTTGAGAAAAAACCAGGCAAGAAATCCCCAGCTGCACCTTTTACTACATCTACTCTTCAGCAGGAGGCAAGCAGGAAGCTTTACTTTTCAGTAGCCCAGACTATGTCTGTAGCGCAGAAACTGTATGAAGCTGGTAAGATTACCTATATGAGAACAGATAGTGTGAATCTCTCGGATGATGCGATGGCTTCTGCCAAAAAAGCAATCCAAGGTTCATATGGAGATAAATATCATAAATCCAGAAAATTCACTACCAAATCTGAAGGCGCTCAGGAGGCTCACGAAGCCATTCGACCAACGGACTTTGGAAATGCCCATGTATCGGGAGAACGCAACGAGCAGCGTCTCTATGAGCTGATCTGGAAGCGTGCTATTGCTTCGCAGATGGCAGACGCTGAGTTGGAGAAAACTATTATTACGGTTGACATTTCTAATCAACCCCAGAATCTCGTTGCCACTGGTGAGATTATCAAGTTTGATGGGTTTCTTAAAGTTTACCTAGAGGATACAGATGATGAGCCGGAAGATGAGGATGTTAACGAAGGCAAAGCACTTTTGCCTCCTTTGACGATTGGCCAGGCACTTAATCTTCAGGAGATGAAAGGTCGCGAGACATTTTCTCGTGCTTCTCCAAGATATACTGAAGCATCCTTGGTGAAGAAACTTGAAGAGTTGGGAATTGGTCGTCCATCTACGTATGCACCTACTATTTCCACTATTCAGAGACGTGAATATGTGATCAAGGAATCCAGGGATGGTACTCCTAGAGATTATGTAGAAATGGTCATCGCAAAGGGAAAGTTTAAGGACGCCACCAAAACTGAAAATACTGGTGCCGAAAAGCAAAAGCTTTTTCCTACCAATATTGCTATGGTAGTGAATGACTTCCTGGTAGAGCATTTTCCTAATGTAATTGACTTTAGCTTTACTGCTAGAGTAGAGAAGGAGTTTGATGATATTGCTTCCGGAGGTCAAGTTTGGCAGGATATGTTGGATTCTTTTTATGGCAATTTCCATAAGAATGTAGAAGACACAGAGCAAATCGCAAGACAGGATCTTAACACCAGCCGTGAACTAGGTAACCATCCAGTAAGTGGAAAGCCGATGATTGCCCGACTTGGAAAATTTGGTCCGTTGGTGCAAATCGGTGATTCTGAGGATGAGGAAAAGCAGTTTGCGAGCTTGAAAAAAGGTCAATTCATCGAAAACCTTACGATGGAAGATGCGCTGGAATTATTCAAATTGCCACGTGATATCGGAATGTTTGAGGACAAAAAGATGGTAGCTGCGATCGGTAGATTTGGCCCATATGTCCGACATGACGGTTCATTTTTTTCCTTGCCTAAGGAAATGGATCCTTTGAGTATCACTGAAGAGGAAGCGATTCAGCTGATCAAAGATAAACGTGAAGCGGATGCTAAGAAGCACATCAAATCATTCGATGAGAATCCAGAGATTCAGGTTTTGAATGGTAGATGGGGACCTTACATCAAGATGGGTAAGAATAATTACAAAATCCCAAAGGATAAGGAAGCTGAAACCTTAACTTA
Organism: uncultured Algoriphagus sp.; assembly: GCF_963974835.1. Classification (GTDB taxonomy): domain Bacteria; phylum Bacteroidota; class Bacteroidia; order Cytophagales; family Cyclobacteriaceae; genus Algoriphagus. Next base: position 320,114 of record NZ_CAXBET010000002.1, read on the forward strand.
TGAAGAGACTCTTCATATTATTGAAAATCAGCCAGAACCAAAGAAAAAAGGTGGTAGATTTGCCAAGAAAAAATAAGCAAAAATCTGTGCCTCAATTATAATTTGAGATTCTTATGAGCAAGCCTAATTCAATGCTGTTAAAGATTGTTTTAGGCTTGTTTTTGTTTGTAAGCGGAAGCGATTGCTTCGGGCAGAAAATTTTTAAAGGAACTGTCTCAGATTTGGAGACTGGAGAGGCAATTCCTTATGCTTCAGTATTTTTTACCAATACTACATTTGGAGTTTCTGCAGATGAAAATGGAAAATTTTCCTTGTCCATTCCAGACGGAAACTATGAAGTAATCATCCGAAAACTAGGATATAGTGGTATAGTTTTCAGTTTGCTAAATGAAGAATTTAAGCCACAGGGCTACAAATTTTTACTCAGCGAAGTTGAAGAGGAGCTAGATCTCGTAGAAGTCAAAAGGACTAGAGATCCTGCATGGTATAAAAATTTGGAGGATTTTAAAGTGTTTTTTCTCGGCACATCGATCAACGGACTTCGTTGTGATTTTCTCAATGAGACGGTTTTAAGACTAGATGATCAAAGTGAAGCAGGCACGCTTAAAGTTTCCGCTACAGATATTTTACAGATCAATAATCCTAATCTTGGATATAGAATTGATTACTTGCTGCAGGAATTCAGGTATGAGGCTAAAGATGGCTATGTTTTTTATTCCGGATACCCTCTTTTTATTCCTGATTCTACTTTATCAAGAAGCGCACAGAGAAAAGTCGAAAAACAGCGTGAAAAGGCTTATAGAGGCAGTTTACAGCATTTTGTTAGATCAGTCTATGAGGGCAGCGATGAGGAGGAAGGCTTTGTAATCAGAATGTTATATCGAACTGCTGATCCAGCTCATCCAGGTAAGTATATCAATCAATTAAATTCCAATCCGATTTCCTCGCAGGAGCTTATTAAAAAGGATTCCGTTGGAAGAGTGTATCTCAGCTTCAGTGATTTTCTGCATGTTACTTATACAAAGGAGCTGGAAAGTCCCGAGTTTAAAGGATCTATGGGTGCAGGGGATGTTGGAAATCAAGTCTCAACGATTTACTTACAAACCGATTCGCTGGAAATTTATTCGAATGGAAGCTATGCAGATCCTTTTGGTATGTTGGTAGAAGGCTATATAGCTTGGGAGCGGATAGGAGATTTGTTGCCTATTGATTATCAGCCAAAAGAGTGATGTTGGGATTCTTTTTTTTGCGAGGACTTTGCTATTTCAGAAAATCAGGGTCTTTATACTTCGGATGAGGATAAGAATAGAAGCCTTCTCCCGATTTTGTTCCTAGTTTTCCCTGGTCGATGTATGTTTTAAGTAGTGCTGCAAAAGCTTTTGAAGAAGGGTTTCTTTTAGAGTTGGTAATATGCCACGCAGTATCCAACCCTACATTGTCCAAGATTCCAAAGGGACCGGCAGAAACACCAAAATTCACCATCCAGGATTTGTCAATAGCTTCAATTTCAGCTATTTCTCCAGTTAGTAATCTTCCTGCAGCATCGATCCAGGCTATTAACAGCGTATTGAAAATATAGCCAGAATGCTCTTTATTCACCAAGATCGGAATTTGATTTAGCTTTCTTCCTACATCTTTCAGTACAGTAACTATCTCCGCCGAAGTTCCTAAGTGTGGCATGATGTCTACTACTCTGGAATTAAAAACGTCATGGAAGTGAAATGCGCAAAATTTTTCAGGTCTTCCGCTATCCTCCGCCAGCATTGAAGGGATTAAGTAGCTTGTGTTGGTAGTAAAAATGGTTTTGTCCGGAGCCAATTTTCCAAACTTCCTCCATACCTCTTTTTTTATCTCTAGATCTTCCGTGACGCTTTCGCTGATAAGATCTGCGTTTTCCACCGCAGCAATAGGATCTAGAGTGAAAGAGATTTTTTGTATTGCCTCCTGTCCTTGGGAATTTGTTATTTCCCCGGATTTGATGAGATGGGTTACTATTTTTTGCATCGATGCCAGGGAGCTTTTCAGGCTATTTTCATGTAGATCATATACTGTGACATGAAAGCCAGAAAGTGCAGCCTGAAGACCTATTTTAGAACCAAGGATACCCGCTCCAAGAATGCAAATGTTGGAAATATTCATAATTTACTCTTGCTGAATCAGTTTTGTAAGTCGATTTGCTATGTCTAAAAACTTAAATGGTAAAGCCTCCGTCAGCGGTGAAGACAGATCCCGTGGTATAAGATGTGGCCGATGAAGCTAAAAATAAAGCCATCGCGCCAATTTCCTCGGCAGTACCCGCGCGCTTTATTGGGAGTTTTTTCATTACCATTTCCATTATTTTATCATTGGACCAGAGTGGTTCGGAAAATTTGGTTTCGATCAATCCCGGACAAATAGCATTGACGCGGATTTTGGATTCTCCCCATTCCTTGGCCAAAACTTTGGTCATTGAGATCAATGCTGCTTTGCTCACACTATAGATTCCCAATCCGTGCTCCGGGGAAATCGCTCCAATGGAACTGATGTTGATTACCGAGGCATTTGAGGATTTTCTGAGATGTGGCCAGCATAATTTGGATAGTTCAAATGGCGCTTTCAGGTTTACATTCATGATTTTGTCAAATGCTTCTGTGCTAGTTTCATGCACGGGACCAAATACAGGATTGGTAGCTGCATTGTTCACTAATATGTCCAGCTGCCCATATTTTTCTACTGTCTTATCTACTAATTCAGGCAAACTCTCGATATGTCCCACATTGCAGGCAATACCCATAGCTTCGTATCCTTTTTCTTTTAGCTTGGATGCCATTTCATCTACAGACTCCTGCTTTCTACTGCATAAGACTACTTTTGCTCCGGCAGCCGCAAAAATCTCAGCTATACAAAAACCGATTCCTTTGCTAGCTCCGGTGATTAAAGCTACTTTTCCATTCAGTGAAAAAAGTGTAGATAAATCCATAGTTTGAATATTTTATGTTTTTGCATTTCTAGTCCCAACTACCCATGATTGATAAAATGATTAAGTTGGCAGGAATGGTCTTGTTCAGTGGTTTTATACCCAAAATACTTGGGTCAGCTAATTGGCAAGAAAGGAACTAACCACCTTTTTCTTCTTTCAAGTTAGAAAAAAATGGATGGGCGAGGGGATGCATCACAGAATATATCGATAGTTTTATTCTATCGCTCAGAAAAACTTAAATACAACTAGTCATGGTGGAAGTAATTTTTGAAAAGACAGGAAAGCCAGAGGATGTGCTGCAAGTAAGAGAATCAGAGGCCCCTGAGCCGAAATCCCACGAGGTTCAGATTCAAGTGAAGGCCAGAAATATCAATCCTTCTGATCTGATGTTTATTCATGGAAAATATGGCATACAGCCAGACTTACCGAGTAGCGCAGGATTTGAAGCTGCAGGAATAGTAAGCAAAGCTGACGCGGAGGGTAAAGTTCCGGTAGGTACCAGAGTGATGTTCACGGCACAGGGTACGAATAAGGGGACTTGGAGAGAATATATCACCCTTCCTGTAAAGCAGGTAATTCCCATACCTGAGGGTATGACTTTTGACGTCGCCTGCCAAGCTTTCGTAAATCCAGTCACTGCAGTAGCCTTGGTAAATAAATCTAAACTTAAAGCTGGAGAATGGCTTTTGCTGACCGCAGGAGCTTCGGCTTTCGGGAAATTTGCCATTCAGATCGCAAAAGCCAGAGGCATTAAAGTAGCCTGCACAGTTCGGCACGATGAGCAGAAGAACTATTTAGCCGAACTAGGCGCTGACTTGGCAATAAATACTGAAAAAGAAGATCTGAAAAAATCCATTTCAAATGAGGTTCCTGAAGGTATAGCTGCGGTTTTTGATGCCGTAGGTGGAGAACTTGGAGCCAAAGCCTTGTCATGCATCAAGCAGTTTGGAAAGATGTATGTCTTTGGTGTTCTGAGCTTGCAGAATATGCCTGTAAATACAGGAATGATGATTTTCAAAGAAATAACGATAGAAGGATTTTGGCTGAGTAGTATTTTGCAAAGAATAAGTGATGAGGAAAGAGCGGAACTCTACCAAGAAACCCGAGCATTTCTTATGCAGGAAGATTTTAGGGTAGAAATAGAGGGTAAATATCCGCTTACGGAGGTTAAAGCTGCCATTAAGGCTTACCATAAGCCGGGAAGAAATGGAAAAATACTTTTGGTGAGTTAATTTCTTGAAAATAGTTCTTCATAAAAAAAGGGATTCCCCATCTTTGCACTTCAAATCAAAAAAAACTAACAGAATGAATTGGGATACGCTGGATAAGGAGCTTACCGAAATAGTAGAAAAAAGAAATCAACTGGCAGCTATGGATTATAGCGACGAAAGCTATGATGATCTGGAAGAAGAGCTTCATGACCTGGAAGATGATTTTAACGAAAACTATGAGGACAGACTTGAAGCTGAAATCGAGAAAATTCAGGATAAGTTGAAGTCTGATACTGATATACTTTTGCCTACGGCATATATTGCCAACGCCTACAAACCTTTGCTTCCGGATGCTAATGGAGTTATCAGTTATGAAGTGTCTGGCCAGCAGGGCGTGCCTATCGAGTCGGAGCAATTCGATAAGCAGGACGTTCGCATCGTACTGATTCCGAATCCAGCCCGCTTTGTGATGCTGATCAATGGTCGTCAGTTGAAAGACCTTTGGAGAAGTAGATAAGATATATTCAGGACATCAGATTTGTGATTTCAATTTGACATAAACTATACACTAAGATTGCCTGGTGAATAGCCAGGTTTTGTACTGTTCAAAGGTTGTTTAATCCAGTTATATAAGTATTTTCAATTTAGGTGAAACCCACAACTAAATTTATTTAAATTGAAAAGCTTGTTCAGTTCTGATGAGCATGCCTTGGAGTATGAAAATATAAACCAATGAATTCAAAAAGAGTAGTTATCACGGGTCTAGGAGCTTTATCTGCTCTAGGGAATGATGTGAAGACCAATTGGGCAAATGCTAAAGAAGGGAAAAGTGGTGCCGGCCCAATTACTTATTTCAATGCTGAAAAATTCAAGACCAGATTTGCATGTGAAATCAAGAATTTTGATCCCACACTAAAGCTTGATAGAAACGAGATCAAGAGATCTGATTTATATACCCAATATGCTCTTTATGCAGCTGCAGAAGCAATGGAAGACTCAGATTTGGATGTTTCCAAATTGAATTCCCCCTTCGATGCCGGTGTGATCTGGGGCACAAGCCAGGGAGGAATGAACACCTTGGAGTATGAAATGAAGGAGTTTGTAGGCAACGACCTCAGCCCTAGATTCAACCCTTTCTTTATCCCAAAGTATTTGGTGAACATGGCTTCCGGTGTGATCTCTATGAAGTTTGGACTGATGGGAATCAACTACACGGCTGTCACCGCCTGCGCATCTTCAAACAGTGCCATAATGGACGCTTTTAATTATATCAAGTGGGGAAAGGCCAAAGTGATTATAACCGGTGGTTCGGATGCTCCAATTACTGAAGCCTCAATGGGCGGCTTCAATGCCTTGAAAGCACTTTCCACACGAAATGAAAATCCTACCGTGGCAGCAAGACCATTTGACGGTGGTCGCGATGGCTTCGTAATGGGAGAAGGAGCTGCTGCCTTAGTTCTTGAAGAGTATGAGCATGCCAAAAACCGAGGAGCTAAAATATACGGCGAGGTTGTAGGAGCGGCCATGACAGCCGATGCATATCATCTTACCGCCACGCATCCTGACGGAGCAGGAGCTTATCACTGTATGAAGTTTGCTTTGGAGGAAGCAGGATTGACTATTCAGGATGTAGATTACCTGAATGCACATGCGACTTCCACCCCTACAGGAGACTTAAGTGAAATCAAGGCTATTTCAAAATTACTTGATGGGAACTATGAGAACTTGCATATCTCAGCTACCAAATCCATGACAGGTCATCTGCTGGGAGCTGCGGGAGCAATAGAGGCAGTTTTCTCCGTAAAAGCGATCACTGATGGTGTAGTGCCACCAACTATCAATACTGAAAAACTTGATGCTGCAATTCCTGATGGAATACAAATCGTCACTAAGACTGCGCTAAAGAAAAAGGTAAAAGTTGCTTTGAGCAACACATTCGGTTTTGGTGGACATAATGCTACGGTGGTTTTTAAAGAATTTGTTTAGAACTTCAACCTGATCAATATATTTCTGTCAACATATGGCATACTGCTCTATTATCGAAAATGGCTCCTTCAAAATATGAAGGAGCCATTTTTTAAAAATTAGTATATCAATCCTTCGAGGCACCCTTTGAATTGTCTTCGGGTGTAATTATCGAATTTTTAAAAATAGCGTCTTTACGAGAGATCACTTAAATCCCAGCTTTACTCTTACTTTATCAAGCAATTCAGCGCCAACTGCTTTGGCCTTTTCCTCGCCTGCGGCAAGCTTCATTTCGATTTCCTCAGGATGATTCATATAGAAATCAAATAATTCTCGCTCCTTCTTATATTTTTCCAAAATCAGTTGAAGAAATTCTTTCTTAGCATGGCCATAGCCGTAGTTTCCAGCTTCGTAATTTGCCCGCATCTGCTTAGTTTGCTCTTCTGAGGCTATGAGGCTGTAAAGCTTAAATACATTGTCAGAATCTGGATCTTTTGGCTCTTCCAATTCCTTACTGTCTGTGACGATGCTGTTAATATTTTTCTTCAGGGCTTTTTCTGGTAGGAAAATATCAATGAAGTTATTATACGACTTGCTCATCTTTTGACCATCTGTGCCTGGAATAGTCTTTACCGCCTCGTCGATTCTGGCTTCGGGTATTGTGAGGATATCCTCACCCACAATTCTATTAAATGTCGAAGCTATATCTCTCGTCATTTCCAAATGTTGCATCTGATCTTTTCCTACAGGCACGAGGTCCGCGGAATACAGTAATATATCCGAAGCCATGAGCACAGGATAAGTGAATAGTCCAGCATTTACATCTGAAAGTTTTTCAGCCTTGTCCTTAAAACTGTGTGAATTTGCCAGCATGGGAAAAGGAGTGAAGCAGTTCAGATACCAATTCAATTCAGCTACTTCAGGTCTTCTGGACTGTCTATAAAAAGTCGTGTGCTCTATATCCAACCCGAACGCTAGCCATGCCGCAGCCACAGCAAGTGTGTTTTGCTTTCTTACCTCCCCATCCTTGGACGTAGTAAGGGAGTGCAGATCAGCTATGAAAATAAAGGATTCTTCCTTGTTCTCTTTTATCAATTCAATAGCAGGGACGATTGCTCCCAGGATATTTCCCAAGTGTGGTCTGCCGCTACTTTGAATGCCTGTTAATACTCTTGCCATTGGTCTGATTTTGTTGCAAATTAAGTAAAACAGACCTGAATACGTTTGAAATTATGCGTTAATTGCGGTCATGATCAGAATAGAAAAGACCCTATATACTCTCTTAATCCTTTCTTTTTTCTCCCAACTCACACTGGCTCAAGATACTATCACTCCTAAGTTGATCTGGACTGTGAACAAAGTGGATCTGGGAACTGTCCTCGAGGAGCAGGGTCCGCAGATAGCTGAGTTCGAGTTTGCCCACACACAGGATTCTATTTTTTTCATAGAAAAAGTCTGGACGGATTGCGGATGCACAACTGTAGATTATACCAAGGATACTTTAGTTGTTGGGGAAAGTGGGACCTTGAGAGTTTCTTTTGATCCTTCATCAGGAGCTGGTTATTTTTCCCGAATGATCGTGGTAAAAGGCAATCTTATGGGTGTGCAGGACACACTTTACATAGAAGGAACTGCTCTGCCACGTGCCAGTGATCCTGAGGCTACTTATAAAACCAGAAAGGGAGATTTAGGATTTAGACTTTCGAAGGTCAATGTCGGGGAGGTTTTCAACAATGAACCAAAACTGAAGCAAGTGGAGGTTTATAATTTTGGCTCTAATATCTTGATGAAAGATAGCCTTGAATTTATAGGTCCGGAGTACATACAGGTGTCACAGCTAACAGAGGCTATTTTGCCAAATGACAGAGGATTACTTCAGATTCTTTACGATGGTGCTTTGAAAAATGATCTGGGATTTTTTGAGGATCAGGTATCGATTAACTGGAAGGATAGCACCACGTTTATCCAGCTGGAGGTGATGGCAGATGTGTTTGAATATTATGCGCCCTTTGCCAAGGATAACTTGAATATAGTGCCTCAACTGGTCATTGATCCAAAAGAGAGAGATTTAAGGACGATCAAATCAACTCAAATCCAGGTAGAGAATGTGGTATTGAGCAATAGGGGAAAGCAAGTGTTGGAAATCAAGAAAGTTCAGGGGAATTGTGATTGCCTAAAACTGGAAATCCCGAAGCTTACTCTTGATCCGGGAGAATCGATTGAACTTAAAGTGGTTTTCGATCCAAAAGGTAGAAAGGGAATAGATCAACGCAACATCTATATATTCAGTAATGATCCGCTCAATCCGGTGCAGTTATTCCTGCTGAAAAGTAGGGTGGAGTAGGATAGTCTAAAGTTGAAATTAAGGATCGCTCCAGTTGTTCTTATGCTATGACTTTCCTGAATTTTGTCTAATGGAATGTAGTCATTACTACTTCAGAAATTTTCAAGGGGGTAATTGTAACAAGAGAATTTTCTCAAAAATTGATTTACCCCTCTATATTTTTCTTCACAATCTTCAGCACACGATTGTAGATGATTTCTGCCAAGCTCCAATCATAGCCATCAAAGTTTGTAGTATTATTAAACTGGATAATGACTGTATCAATGTCTTTGTGGTACTTGGCGATACTCTGATACCCTGGAAGCAAACCAGTATGTTCATAGACATAAATATCCGAATAGATCTGCTGCTCGCCTTCCTTGAACACCGAACCATCATTTAATGCCCGAAGGAAAACGCCCACATCTTCGGCGGTAGCAACCATGGATCCAGCGGCGTTGATGAATTCATTGTATTTCAAATCCTCATCATACCCCACATAATATCCGCTCATCACCTCATGCAAATCATCCACATCACTAACCAAGCTGTACGTATTATTGAGTCCAAGCGGGTTCAAAATTTCCTCTTTGATATACCGATGATGGCTATATCCCAGTGCATTATCAAGGAGCTCCCCGATCAATAAGTAATTGGTATTGGAATATTCATAGCTCTTATCAGGAGCAAAGTCAGCAGGGGTGTCTAATACCAATTCAAGATTATCACTATTGGCTATCGGAGGATCTACCCAATAGTTAGGGGTGCGGGAATAATCGGGAATGCCGGATCTATGCTGCACCAGCATTCTAAGGGTGATTTTATCCGCATTCTCAATTCTGCCATCCAATTCCGGAAAGTACTCAGCCAGAGTTTTGTCCAAAGACAGTTGGCCATCTTTTACCAGTTTAGCGACAGCCACAGCTACGTAAAGCTTGCTAATACTGGCGATCTTAAACAAAGCTTCTGGGTAAGCAGGTATTTTCTTTTCCCGATCATGCCAGCCAGCGGCATAGAACTCTGGAGGCTTCCCGCCTTGATCCACATAAACAATCATTCCGTCAAAGCCCTGCTCAACTCCCTCTTCCAACTGCTCCTGAACCGAATCGGGTAGGGGTAAAATCCATGCCTTCACCAAAGTCCAAGGAACAAAATACAACGAACCTATGCTTGCAAGGATAAATAGGATTCGAAGGATTTGTTTGGATTTGGGGGAGGGCATTTAATTTTATGAGGCTTTATTGACTGACATCCACAATCAATTTAGATAAGAAAAATTATCATCTCTTTTCGCACATACTTTTATTAGCTGTATCTTTGTAATAAGAAATTGCTAAGAAGATAATTCAAATTACAAGGCGATTTAATAATAACATTATATTTGAAGTATATTGTCAATAAATGAAATTTTCTGAAGAAATGAATTCAACAGATTTTGAAATAGAAAAAGAAGAATTTGGTCACAAGATCGAATTTGATGGCCAAATCGATGGGACTTTATCCTTTTCACTAGATGAATTATTTGAAAAGAATAATATTGAGATAAAAGAACTTATAAACATCTCTCAGATTTATGTGGGATATAAATATCCAGAAGTTACGAGTAGCTATTTAATTGAAGATTTAGATCCTTTAATCGATTATATCAATCAACATGGAAATTCTTATAATGCTCTTTTAGCATTTAAAAATGCCATTAGCCGGTTTTTTCCAAAATGTCCACTGAAACTTGAATATTACGAAGATCCCGAAGATAGTGTTAATACTCAGCTGCTTTTAACTATATTGTTTGATGGCAATCCTGATGAGGCTTCGTTACAATTGTGTTTATTGGAAAGTGAATGTCCAGAGATATTTGAGTATGATTTCGTTGTTTTAGACATTGAGTTTGTCTAAGTAATTATTTTTAAATTTTTCTATCAATTGCTGAAGTCGTTTGGCTTCGATTTGGGTAAATAGAAGTTCTTTATCCAGATCAGCAGCAAAATTTTCATAGTCTGCTTTTTCTCTCTTTTTTTTTAACCTGCGGAGAATAGCGGCAATTTGGTTAGACTCTGGCTTTCCATATTTACTGAACTGTTCTTGAGTCCAAATATGTTTTCTATTGAATTTTTCAGTAGAAACTGGTTTAATCACCTCCCTTGACAAATTCAAAACCCCATAATATATCCGACTAATTGCAGTTCTTTTATACTCCTCCCCATTCTGCTTTGAGAGAGAGTTTCCTAACTTAACATAGTTATTCCAGTCAAAGGACATTTTTCCTACCCTTCCTTATGTTTTCAAAGGTCGACTCTACTAACTCTCTCCCTGACCCCTCTTGAGTATATATATTCATTAAAAAATCTAAAGTTAAACTAGCAGAGCCTGAAAAGTTCCATTTGCACCCTAAAAATTGACATCCAGTTATACTTATCGGACCTGAAGCATAATAAGTCATAATACAATCATAAAATTTACAATTTTGATATTTACCATAATCAAGTACAACTTCTACTTCTCTGAATGTTTGTTCAACAACTGTGTGCTTGGGTAGGACTTTAGATCCATTAGATTTCTTTTTATTCATAAAATTGTATTGTATACGTAAATTTATTCTTTAGTTCTATATTTTGACTTTAAAGGAAATTTTATAGAAAGATATGATTTATAATTGATAAGAATCAAATAATCAGATTTAAATCAATAGTTTATTGTCTCATAATTTCGCTATTCTTTGCTTTAGTGGTTAAAAACCTCACACAAAAGCAGGAATCCCAGTAATCTCCTGGCCCAATATCAGCAAGTGGATATCATGTGTTCCCTCATAGGTAATCACCGATTCCAGATTCATCATATGACGCATAATCGGATATTCTCCTGTGATTCCCATTCCACCATGGATTTGTCTTGCTTCCCGGGCGATGTTGAGCGCCATTTCCACATTGTTTCGTTTTGCCATGGAGATATGGACAGTTTTGGCTTTTCCGGTATTCATCATCTTACCGACTTTCCAGGCTAGGAGTTGGGCTTTGGTGATTTCAGTAAGCATTTCGGAAAGTTTCTTCTGCACCAATTGAAAACCTGCGATGGGTTTACCGAATTGGATGCGCTCAGCGGCGTACTTTCTCGCAGACTCATAACAGTCCATCGCAGCGCCGATCGCTCCCCAGGCGATTCCAAATCGTGCAGAATCTAAGCACATTAGTGGAGCACCCAAACCTGATTTGCCAGGAAGGAGATTTTCCTTTGGCACTTTCACGTTATCAAAAACCAATTCCCCAGTGCAGGAAGCCCGAAGCGACCATTTGCCATGAGTTTCCGGCGTGGTGAATCCTTCCATTCCCCGTTCCACGATTAAACCGTGAATTCGGCCTTCTTCATTTTTTGCCCAGACCACGGCAATATCCGCTTTGGGAGAATTTGAAATCCACATTTTGGCACCATTCAGCAAGTAATGATCGCCCATATCTTTGAAGTTGGTGACCATGCCAGATGGGTTGGAACCGTGATCTGACTCAGTAAGACCGAAGCAGCCCAGCATTTCTCCTGAAGCCAGTTTTGGTAGGTATTTGTTTCGCTGTTCTTCCGAACCGAATTTATAGATAGGATACATCACCAGCGAACCTTGCACAGATGCGGTAGAGCGCATGCCGGAGTCACCGCGTTCGATTTCTTGCATGATCAATCCATAAGCGATATAGTCCAATCCACCGCCTCCATATTGCTCAGGAATCTGCGGTCCAAAAGCGCCTACATCACCGAATTTCTTGACGATTTCAGTGGGGAAGTGAGCCTTCTGAGCCCAGTCTTCTATGTAGGGAGAGATCTCTTTTTTTACAAAATCCCTTATCGAGGTTCGGATTAATTTATGCTCATCAGTGAGCAGGTCATCCAGATCTAAAAAATCAACACCTTCAAAAGTGTCCTGCTTCATTGACTTTCGGATTTCTACTGACTCCATGTTATTTTTGGTTTATAAATATGAATCTGTGATTTTTGTCGGGAATTTATGCTCTTTAATCGATTCTAAGTAACTTCAAAAGGGGCTAAAAAACTATCAAATCCATTAAAAAATACTCATGGCGGAATCGCAATTTGATCCCAAGATTTTGGATAAAATTGAACTTCTTCAGAAGAAATTCAAAGCTTCTGGGCAAGATATGCTCTCTTACCTGGAAGGCTTGCAGTATGCTGATTATCTGGCTTACTGGGACTATATTAATCTTGACGTGCTGCTCTCGCTGCAGCAGCCCAAGACTTCATTCAAAGACGAGAAGATCTTTATTATCTATCATCAGATCACAGAGTTATACTTTAAGTTGATTATCTCTGAGATGGAGCAGATTGCTGAATTGCAGCCGATTACGGAGGGATTTTTCAAAGCGAGATTGGAGCGGATCAACATGTATTTTGACCAACTGATCGGGTCTTTTGCGATGATGTGGAAAGGGATGGAGCAGGAGCAATTTCTTAAATTCCGCATGTCCTTGCTTCCTGCCAGTGGTTTTCAAAGCGCACAATTCAGGGAAATAGAATTAATGGCTGCAGATGCTTTTAATCTAGTGGCCTTGGATAAGCGAACAGATCCGGATTTCCATACGCCAACCGATGTTATCTTCGAAAACCTTTATTGGCAGCAGGGAGCGGTCGAATTGGCAACTGGGGAGAAGACCTTGACCTTAAAGAATTTTGAGGCGAAATACAGTAAAAAACTGATGGATCTGATTGATGCCTATAGACGCAAAAACCTTTGGCAAAAGTATATAGATCTGCCTGATCCTTCAGATGAATTAACGGAGACCATGAAGCAGTTTGACCTGAAGGCTAATGTATTCTGGCCGTTGGCTCACTATAAATCTGCTGTTCGTTTTCTTCAGAGAGATCCTGTCGATATAGCGGCTACCGGCGGCACCAACTGGCAAAAATACCTTCCTCCGCGCTTTCAGAAAGTTATGTTTTATCCGGAACTCTGGACTGAGCAGGAGAGGGAAGACTGGGGAAAAGGCTGGGTAGTAAAGGAGATTTTTGGTGAAGAGTAGGTTTTTGGGAGTAGGAAGATTTAAGGCATAAGTATCAAGACAAAGGAAACAAGTAGATAGATATTAGAATAAGTATAATGGCTATTTTGCTTCGATCTATTAACCATAAGGGCTGTCAGTCCGAGCGAAGTCGAGGACAGAACTTACCATTTCATCCAAAGTGGCTTCGACTTCGCTCAGCCTGACACCCTGATTTTTATATTGTAAATTCCATATTTTATTATTCTTACTAACAAATTGGGTTATGGGTCGGAAAGAGATTCGAACTATCCAAAATGGCAGGATATAAAATGAGATCCACAGTTTAGTAATGACATAATTCGTATTTCATATTTCGTAAATCCCTTCTTTTTACTTAGGATAGTTTGCCCTCACAAAAGCCTCCGCATTATTATAGCAAAAGTCATCAACCAATGCTTCAGTATCTTCACGTGTTTTCAGGTGAGCAAGATGTGTTGCGTTCGGATCCTTTCTGGCTTGCTCTATAGTAAAAATCAGGTTGCTGGAAAAAAGCTGAAATTCCAGCACAGTTGGATAGTGGTCAATGGGATCGATTAGTCCTTCGAAATCGGTACCCAGCGTCATGCACTTCCAGACTTTTACCTTCTCTGCTTCGCTAAGCTTAGGATTTGCATAAGCTGACTTGGCTATTCCTTCTATATTGTCCCAGAGCAGTTCTATACCATTTCGCCTAGACTTCTTATTTTCCTTCGTGATCCCAAGAATTCGCTGATCGAAGGAAAGCCCAAAAAGTCCATCTGTTTTTACGATCATCTCTATATCTTCTTCACAGACGTTGATGTTCCAGGCATTGAATTTTTTACTTTCATCACAGAAATCATCCTTTTCCAGATCAAAGCAATCTATATGTTTTTGTAGGGTCTGAACTCCAGAAAATCCACAATGGGAAGCGATGACAGGGATTTTATCGCCTTTGGCTAGACAGGGTAGAATAATCTCTTGGTAATATTCCATTCTCCCGCAGGCACTCATGTGCTTGACGTCTATCAAAATACGATAACCTAGCCTAGGGTCTTTTTCGAGATTTTGGTCCAATCCCAATAGCTCCAGCACGATCCTTTTTCCAAAGTCAGTGAACCCTTTATTCATATTATGAACCTGATTTAAAAGGATTTTTCCCTTATCGGGAATAGAGTGCGCGTGGCCGCATAGGTTGTTGTTGAAATGATGGGAAAAAGTCATGAAGAAAACCGGTACTTTCCATTCGTGCTTAATCTCTTGAATTCGCTTTGAGATTTCTTCGATTGAGATTCTTCCCTTTTCCAAAAGGTCAGTTCCAAGGGCATGGGAACCTTCAATAGTGAGAATCATCGTGATCTCATCATCATTTTGAAGAGATTCTTCCAGTTCTTTCGTTGATTCAGGAATTAGGTAGCGGGCATTTTCTGCCCAGAGCTCCTTGTTGAATTTGGTTTTTCGCTTCTTTTCATTTTCAAAAATCCTCCTCAAAATACCCGAAGTATGGATTTTATTTGATTCAATGGTCTTCCCCGAATCCATCAGCACAAATTCAAATTCCCGCTTGAGAGATTCCCAATAGTCATAAGAATTGGATTGCACATAATTCACTGTCTCTAGCGGAATGCGCATGTAAAAAATCTGGATCAGATCACGAAGAGGAAGTTTATCATGTGTGCTGATTCCCACAGCGATATTAAGTAGATCGACAGAATTGATCTTATCCAATCCCAGCACGAACTGCCGCTCCAGTGGATAGAGGGAGTTGAAAGTCAGGCGAACATTGCCATTCCATGCTTTCACCAGATCACATTGGCTGTAGGATGCTCCCATTTTTCCCTTGACGTATCCTGCTCTATTGGATGAAATTACGGTCCAGGGACTGAATTCTTCCTTTCCTTCAAACACTTCCCTTTTCTCCTGCATGTGGAGATGCGCCCGCATATGATTGTGACAATGCAAATCTGAAAACTTTCTAGCCATGGCTTAAAAATTTAAGAAAAACCTAAGTAAAACTTTAGCTTAATTTCCTGATTATTAGGATAAAATGCAACGGTTAGCAGCACAGTTAAATGATCATCCATTTTCTTTAAATCAGGGTAAATAAAAAATCTGACTTTGGAAGTGTGAATTAGATTTGGAAAATTTTGGAGGATGAAAATATAATGGCTGCAATACTTAAATTCTGTCCAAAATCTATTCTTCTGCAGCTCCAGATTTCTAATTCCAGAATTTTACTGGCATCTTGGAATTTCAAGTAAAAAGTAAGAGGTCAGTTGCATGAGGAAAAAATCAGATTTGTCACAAGGGAATTTAATCAAAAGCCTTTTTACCTTGGCGTGGCCGATTATCATGGCCAATATTCTCCAGACAGCATATCAGTTAATTGATACATTTTGGCTGGGTAGGCTTGGGGCCAATGCTGTGGCTGCTGTAAGTATCAGTTTTCCTATATTGTTTCTGGTGCTTTCTTTAGGCGCGGGATTGACACTTGCCGGCACAGTAATCGTTTCCCAGTACAAAGGCGCTAAAGATCAGCGAATGATTGATTACAGCGCTTCCCAAACTGTTTTAGTGATCTTCTTTGTCTCTGCAATGCTTGCAGTATTGGGCTATATAGGTGCATCACCTTTGATGAATCTGGTGGGAGCTGGTCCAGAAACATTAGATGATTCTGTCAAATATTTCCAAGTTTCATCTTTCGGATTTGTGTTTCTCTTTATGTTTTTCACTTTCCAGTCACTCATGCGTGGAATAGGGAATGTACTGATGCCTATGTACATCGTGATGGGAACTGTCCTCCTAAATCTGGTTTTGGATCCACTTTTTATTTTTGGCTTTGGCCCCATCCACGGATATGGAGTGGCTGGAGCAGCAGTCGCAAGTATTATGACTCAGGGTCTATCGGCTGTAGTTGGGATAGGGATATTGTTTAAAGGTAAAAAGGGCGTGAAAATCCGCTTGGCAGATATGAAGCCAGACTTTTCCTGGATTAAGCGCATGTTTGAATTGGGCATCCCGGCCAGTTTGGAGCAATCTTCCAGATCAGCTGTGTTGACTGTTTTGGTGATGTTGGTGACAGGTTTTGGAAGTGAAATCGTAGCAGCTTATGGAATCGGAGCTAGAATTCTCAGTTTGGTAATTGTACCGGCGCAGGGCTTGGCTATGGCTACAACTACTATGGTGGGCCAGAATATTGGTGCGTCCAGAATCAAACGTGCAGAAAGCATAGGAAATCTCAGTGTGAAAGTAGCGTTTTTTGGATTGACTGGAATCGGGCTTCTGCTATTTGCATTTGCTGAGACGCTCACGGCTTTCTTTGTGCCAAATGATCCGGAAGTGATCAGGGATGGGGCTACTTTTATTAGAATTATGGCTCCGAGTTTTGGACTGTTGGGAGTGAACCAAGTGCTGAATGGACTTTTCAATGGTGCCAGATTTACCCAGGCTTCCTTATTGATTTCT
Organism: uncultured Algoriphagus sp.; assembly: GCF_963974835.1. GTDB lineage: Bacteria > Bacteroidota > Bacteroidia > Cytophagales > Cyclobacteriaceae > Algoriphagus. The sequence continues at coordinate 337,037 of NZ_CAXBET010000002.1, forward strand.
ATCTTCAGTTTGTGGATAGTGCGCTTTCCTACCGCTTTTGTTCTTTCCCAAAAAACTACTTTAGCATATGAAGGCATCTGGTGGGCTTTTCCTATTTCCAATTTCATCGCGGCACTGGTCGCCTACATTTACTACAGAACGGGGCACTGGAAAATCAGAACCATCCGCCATCGGGGAGATTGGCTGGGAGCAGGAATCGGGTGATTTTCCCGTTTCAGATTAGTAGATTAAAAATTAACACTTCATCTCAGAACTATGAAAATTCATTATTGCAAAAACTACGAAGAAATGTCTCTGCTCGGAGGTGAGCTTGTGCACGCAGAAGTTGAGATAAATCCGGATTTGCTTTTTTGCGCAGCTAGTGGGAATTCCCCTGCTGGATTGTATGAATTAATGGTAGAGAAGCATGCAGATTCTCATGGTTTTTTTGACTGGATGAAAGTGATCAAACTTGATGAATGGGTAGGATTAACAGATGATTCGACCTTTACTTCAGAGTATGATATTCAGGAAAAATTGCTTAAAAAATTGAGGATTGGTCAGGATCGATATATCTCGTTCAATGTAGAAACCGATGATCCAGCTTCTGAGTGTGACAGGATTCAAGATGAGATTTCACAACATGAAGGAATAGATATTTGCATTCTGGGCATTGGTATAAACGGACATATTGCTTTAAACGAACCTGCCGAGTTCCTTCAGCCTGATTGCCATGTGGCTAAACTACATCCGGTTACTTTGGCAAGTGGAATGATTGAGAAAGTCGGAATTCCTCTTTCTGAAGGAATGACGCTGGGTATTGGGAATATCATGGCTTCGAAAATGGTTATTCTCTTTATCACTGGAAAAGGCAAAAAGCCAGCTTTGGATTTATTACTGGAGGGAAAAATTAGAACGGATTTGCCGGCTTCATTGCTTTGGTTACACCCGAATGCGCATGTAATTGTGGATAGAAATTCGGTGCATTGATAAATCTCGAAGCCCGAAAAGATGGAATTAGCCAAAATTCCTTTGCTCACCCTGCTGTGAGACCGAAGACGGGTGACTCCCGCACTGGCGGGACAGGCTGAATCGGCCTTAGCGATAGTGTTAACCAATACCAATAATGCTTCGGTCTCTCCGCTTGCAGAAAAGCAGATACACAAATTATGAGAATAGAGAAGTTGATTCTAAGAAGTGAAACTTGGGCTAAAAGCGACAAAATGTGTCCAATATGCGATTAGTAACTCTTTAATAACTCTGCCTGCTACCTGATACTCAGAAAATTTCTTTCTTTTGCTCTTCAAAATTTTTCCAACCACCAAATGACCTGGCAATTAATCAAAGATGCCCTGCAGGGTAAAGAGCAGGATTTTACAAGTCTCTCTTTAAAAACAGCCATTTTCGTTTTAGCAATTCCCATGATCCTGGAGATGATGATGGAATCAGCTTTTGCTGTAGTTGATATCTTCTTTGTAGCCAAACTTGGCGAGCATGCCATAGCTACCGTGGGACTTACCGAGTCTGTGGTGGTGCTTGTATATGCGATGGGATTTGGAATCAGTATGGCCGCCACCGCTTTGATCGCTAGAAGATTTGGTGAGAAAGAATACAAGGAGGCCGGAGCAGCAGCATTTCAATTGCTTATCGTAGGTGGTGTGATATCAATTATTCTGGGAATCCTAGGCTGGGTTTTCGCCCCTGATGTTTTGGGACTGATGGGAGCTGAGGCAAAGGTGATCGAAACAGGAGTAAATTATACCCGGATAATTTTCGCAGGAAATACTGCGATTATGCTTTTATTTCTTTTGAATGGGGCATTCCGGGGTGCTGGTCAGGCACATCATGCGATGAGATCACTTTGGATTGCAAATGGCTTGAATATGGTCTTAGACCCAATTCTGATTTTTGGGGTTGGGAATATAGAGGGACTTGGACTGGAAGGCGCTGCGATAGCCACTACTTTTGGCAGAGGTGTAGGCGTGGTATATCAGCTATACCATCTTTTCAATGGAAAGCATAAGCTGAAAATCCTTAAAGAAAACATCGTTATCTCTTGGGAAATCATCAAGAAAATCATGGAAATAGCAGCGGGTGGAATGGGTCAGTTTTTGATAGATTCTGTTTCTTGGATTGCGCTAACCCGCATGAATGCCGAGTTTGGTTCAGCCTCATTGGCTGGATTTACCATAGCTTTTAGAGTATTGATTTTCACGTTATTGCCTGCTTGGGGTTTATCCGGTGCTGCATCTACTTTAGTGGGCCAAAACTTGGGAGCCAGGCAACCCGATCGTGCAGAGAAGGCTGTGTGGCTGACGACTAGATATACCGTGACTTTTATGGCATCCGTGACAGGAGTGTACTTGCTTTTTAACCAGCAACTGGCTGGCTTTTTTACTGATATTCCAGAAGTCCAAGCCGTGGCTGCTCAGGGACTTTGGGTTGTTGTTTTAGGTTATGTGTTCTTTGCGGTGGGCATGGTGTTGACTCAGGCATTTAATGGGGCAGGAGATACCAGGACTCCGGCGTGGATCAACATAGGAGTGCTTTGGTTTATCGAGATTCCGCTGGCTTATGTCCTTGCTTTTACGTTTGGCCTGGCTCATTTAGGAATATTTATTTCCATTGCATTTAGCCATAGTTTCCACTCATTGGTATCCTTATTCTTTTTCAGAAAAGGCAAATGGAAACTAATGGAGGTTTAGGGGCGAAATTAGGTATTAGTGATGCGCACATTTTTTAGAATTACACTGAAAAATATAGTCTGATAGGGCTTATACTTCGGAGAACAGGACATAATTCTAAATGAAAGAATTTAGTTAGGGATACTTATTTTTTGTCCAAAAATTTTAACTTACTGAAGTAACCCAATTTTAACCTAATGACTTCATTCGCAGCTAGATTACTGTGCTTTTTGCTTGCTGTATACTCTTTTAGCTTTTCGGTTTATTGTCAGACCATTTCAGGAACAGTAAAAAATGCAAAAACTGGCGAGGCAATGCCTTTTGCCAATGTTTTTATCAATAATACGACATTGGGGAGCACTACCAATGAAAAAGGTAACTTCCTGATCTCAGGAGATCTACCTAGAAACGTGGAGCTTGTCGCATCCTTTGTTGGATTTGTGACAGCTACCAAGACCTTGAATATCAAAGGCTCTATGACTGTGCATTTCGAATTGGATCCGCTGGAATCTGTTCTTACCGAAGTGCAATTGAAAAGCAGGAGAGATAAGAAATGGGAGCGTGATCTTCGTCGCTTTAAAGAAGTTTTTTTGGCTTTGCCCGATGATCCATTTGTTTCTAAGCTCGACATTAAGAATCCTTGGGTTTTGGATTTCGAAACAGTAAAGGACGAAAAGGGCCCAAACTATGTCCATGCGACTACTCAGGAACCTTTGCAACTGGTGAATGACGCTTTAGGCTATGATGTCACTTACTATCTGAAAGACTACCGTTTTTATAAAAACCGGTCTAGTTATGTTGGTTTTGTGTTTTTCAAGCCACAAGTTCTGATAGATTCAGCCGAAATAGCCACAATAGATGCCAATAAGGAGACCACATACGTAGGCTCTGTTAGACATTTATTGAAATCAATTCTGTTAAACAGAGTTTCGCACGAAGATTTTGAGATTTTCCAGATGCTGCCTACCAATTTAATTCGACCTCGTACGAATGTTTATAATTTGGAGTTGGACCAATCCATAAAGCATGTTAATGCAGATTCTATTCAGAGAATACCTTTGCCAAATGGTAATTATAGGGTTATATGGCCTTTTGATGCAGAAATACATTACAGGGGGAAAGTATGGAGAAATGACTATTATTCAGATATTTATTATCCTATCAGCTGGATTTCAGCGCCCTTAGGGTATTTCGATATTGATCGAAATGGTATTCCTGTTGTGCCTTCCCAAGTTGTATTGTCCGGATATATGGGCAGACAGAGAATGGGTAGATTCTTGCCTCATGATTTTGTGCCTTCCGAGAATTTTGAAAAATATCTGGCTGAAGTTGATTATACCGAGAGTAAATTCAATCGCTGGAATAATCTTAGAGAGAAGCCTTATTTCAACACCAACAAGCCATATTATTATCCTGGAGAAACTGTCTGGTTAAGTGGGAAGATGCTCTATCAGAATTCCATAATGTCGGATACTTTAAGCAGAGTGCTCTATGTAGATCTCATGGACAAAAACTTGGAAGTCATCCAATCAGATGCCTTTCTTATCGATGAGGGGAAGATATCAGGTGCTTTTGTTGTCCCGAATGAGCTCGAATCGGGAGATTATTTTTTGAGAGGTTATACGGAATGGATGCGTAATTATCCTAATAAGGATATTTATCTGCGTCCCTTTCCCATTTTGAAAAAGCAAGAAAACATCTCTGCTGTCCCAATCAATAATCCGGACCTTTTTGAAGATCTAACGATAAATTTATCTGACTCTACTTACTATGGGGATTCTTCCAAGGAAATGGAAATTGAATTGTCCTTTGTAGATGAAACGGAAGAGTTCATTGATGTTCAGTTTGTTGCGTCTCTGACAGATGCTGACTTGGTATCGACGGTAGCAAATTCTAGCACAATCATCAATGAAATGGAATGGCTGGATGAAATGCAGGTTCGCGAAAACTTTGAAATTGGCAATCACCAAATCGAGTATGGGATTACCGTAGCAGGCAAATTCACCAGAGAAAAGAAGCGTGATCCATTCGTCAATCCAATCACGATAGTAAGGGACGATCTGGCTGATTATGGTATAGTGAACACTGATTCCTCAGGATATTTCCGTGCTACAGGACTGTATTTCACAGATACTGCGACTATCTCTATTGCGGCGCTTGATTTAAAGCAAAAACACTATGGATCTGTAACTTTAAATGAAAAGAGCAAACCGCTTTTTAAGGGATCTTTTCCAAAACTTAGATACGAGACTTATTTGAGGAGTAGGGATGCAGGTAGTTTTGATGTTATCGGGGATTTTGTGCTATTGGAGGAGTTTGTGAGGGAGGATGCGAAAATGGAAACGAAGGAAGAACAGAACTATGGGTATGGACCACCCGATCGCGAGCTTAGTGGGGATAAACTGTCAACAATCTCCCCCGAAGCTTTAGCAGGTTATTTAGGTCTTAAAAGAGGTGGCAAAAGTATCGGTAATTATAATTTTGGAATAAAGGCATCAAATCCCTTGTTGATAATTGATGGAGCTCAGTATCCTTTCTTGGATAATGAGCAGTTTGATAGAATGATTAGCTCCTTTATACTACCAGAATTGGAGTCAATAAAGGTTTACACTTTTAATGCAACTTCATTTGGAATGGCGGGATTTGGAGGAGTGATTATGATCACCACCAAAAAAGGAAACAGGCTTGAATCTTCTGAAAAAACTGCTTTTAACTCTTCCGAATTTCAACAGTTTAAAATCCGTGGCTTTTCACCCGAGATACCTTTTCCTGATAGCTATGAAAGTGATCAAGCACTGGAAATCAGACCTACGCTGTATTGGAATGCAAATGCCGAAACAGACAAGGGCATTTATTCCTTTAAAGTGAAAATCCCTCAAAATCTCAAGCGAATGAATCTGAGAGTTGAGGGATTGACAAAAGACGGTTTGGCCTTTGAAAAGACATTTGAGATAATGGTGAAGTAAGGAGACCTTATTCAGGCAATCTACTTCTGAGCATATTAATTTGGCCCATGTGATTAGCCTGATGTTCCATCACATGAAACCAAGCCCAATGATTATCTGTCTGTCCTCCTTTTGCAAGCTTCCCAAACCATTTATCGTCTTTCTCTTTAAGAGTTTCCAAGGTTTTTTGGCGAACCTGTGCCCATACGTCCAAGTAGTATTGAATTGGTTTTCCAACAAATTCTGCACGTGCCTTATTGCCTAGGTTCAGAGCAGTTTCCCATTTCTCTTTTTCCTCCTCATTAAAACCTCGTCCTTCAAATGTGTAAGCTTGATAGTAAACTTCGGTAGCGGCTAAGTGCATAATCATTGCTCCGATTCGGTTGGCTTTATCATCTAAGAGGAAATCGGTCTGTTCTTGATTGAGTTCCTGAGTACTATTAATAATTCTGGCTCTGAGGTTTTCTAGCATAGAAACCATTATTCCTGTATCATGATCATATCCTTTTGGAGGATTCATCGTGTTTTGGCCAAAGAGCAAAGTTGAACTAAGCAAAACCAAGGAGAATAAAAAAGAGTGCTTTTTCATATGGATAAAAGTTTGTGAATCAGCAAAATGGCTACAAAATGAGAAATCAGCTAATCAATAATTGTTAATTACGCGCCAGATTTGAATATTCTATTCATCAGCACCCACTTTTCTCCGGGTTTCGCCCATGGAATAGGCTGCTGATATTTCCACATGAAAGCCTCCCATTCAGCGATTTTAGGGTTGGTAGCATCAAACTTGGCTTTTTCTTCAAAGTCAAATTCATCCACTGTTTCCAGCAGCATAAACATGCGGTTTCCCGTACGGAAAATCTCAATATTGAGGATTCCAGCATCTATGTCGTGCTGGGTCACTTCTGGCCAAGCTGCGCCGGGAGCATGATGCTGCTCGTATTCTTTGATGGATTCCTCATTATCGATGAGGTCAAGTGTAAGTGCGAAACGTTTCATTTCTTTATAGTATCAAGACTTTAGATATAAGACATAAGGTTCAAAAATCTCGAATTAAGAGATTTGAGAAAGGAGATTAGAGATTGAAACTGAAATCAAGGCTTTGTTAAGGTCATCTTGAATTATTTGGAATCAAACTCCTCGTTATAGTGAAAAAGGCTGATTTATAGTTCATTCTATTTTTTAATTTGTAGGATGGAGGTTCCAAAATCTCAAATCATCCAAACCATTTACTGAACTCCTCTATCGTCTGCTCTGCAGCAGCATCAGGATTAGGGTAGGGGAAAGCTTCTGCCGAAGCATAGCCACTGTATTTAACTGTTTGCAGTGCCTCGGCTATTTCCTTCATAGATGTGTGACCAAAACCCATAGGTCTTCTATTGCTATCTGCAAAGTGAACATGTCCAATGTATTTGCCCCAATTCAGGATGCTTTCTTCCAAGTTTCCTTCTTCAATATTCATGTGAAATAAATCAGCCAGAAGTTTTACAGATTTGGTTTCCAAACTGTCCAGGAATTTAGAACCAGCTTCAATTGTGTTAAGCAAGTTGGTTTCGTAGCGGTTTAATGGTTCGTAGATCAGTGTAACTCCTCTTGATTCGGCATGCTTTCCCAATTGATTCAAACCTTCAGCCAACCAGGACATGGTTTCTTCCCGGTCATTTCCAGGAAGTATATTTCCCTGCATTGAGCCAATAATTGCTGGAGCTCCGAAAGCTGCTCCGAAGTCAATCATATCTGAGATGAAGGAAACGGCTTTTTCTCTAATTTCTGAATTCGGGTCAGTCAGAGTTAAGCCATGAATTACCTTTCCGGCACCAGTCCCAACAGCAGCAAGTTCAAGGTTGTGTTTTTTCAGTAACTCTTGAAGTTTTGGGTTCTCAATTGCATCAGCAGAAGCAGTGAAAAGTTCAATTGCATCGAATCCAAGTTTGGACGCTTTTTCCATTCCAGCTTCGAGATCCTCCCAAAATATCCAAGGTCCAGTTTTGATTTGTGGTACTAAGGCAATCGTTACGCAGGATTTTATCATTTTATTATTTGTCAAAATCAATCATTATTTTAATTATCCCTTGCTGGTCTAACGCCCAATCTGCAAGTGCTTTTTCAGACTCGTCGATGGTCACCACTTTGCTGATTACTTCATCCACTGGGAATTTTCCTTGTTCCAAATAGCTGATAACTTCAGGGAATTCGGTGGTACAGTTTCTCGAACCAAAAATTTCTATTTCTTTTTGAACGAATAGGGAAGTATTGAATTCCACGGGTGCTTTTGCATAGCCAATGCAGACAACTCTGCCAGTAAAAGCAACTTCTTCTACAGCCTGTCGGTAGGTAATGGGACTTCCCACCGCTTCGATGATCACGTCAGGACCATCATTAGTTGTCATATCCTGGAGCGTTTGATGTAGGTCTACTTTCTTTGGATTGATGGTATGTTTTACACCGATTTTCTTTGCTATCGCTAGCTTGGCGTCGTCCAGATCAATTGCGATTACTTCCGCGCCTTTATTGACAGCAGATGCCACAGCTCCTAAACCTACTATTCCGCATCCGATAACTGCCACGCGATCCTGAGCTGTAACCTTTGCACGATTTACGGAGTGAAAGCCAACAGTTAATGGCTCAGCCAAAGCTAGCTCACGTAAGGACAATTTTTCCGAAGGAAATACATCTTGCCAAGGCAAAGCAATGTATCTACACATGGCACCTGGACGGCGGACGCCCATGGTTTTATTTTCCTTGCAGGCATTTCTAGCACCCTTGCGGCAAGCGATACATTTTCCGCAATTCAAGTAAGGATAAACCGTCACTTTCATTCCGACTTTTATGCTTTCAGTCACATCATCGCCCAGTTCTTCGATGGTTCCACCAACCTCATGGCCTAAAACATTTGGATATTCCTGTAGCGGAAAAAGGCCTCGGTAAGAATTCAAATCTCCTCCGCAAAAGCCAACCATTCCAACTTTTAGGAGAACTTGTCCAGCCTTTGGGGTGGGTTTTGCTACTTCCCGTAGTTCTGTTTTTCCGATATCTGTAAGTACTAATGCTTTCATGAGGTTTAGGTTTAATTGATGCTTGTTAGTTTTCAATATGCCATTAAGATTATTTCGTTGCTTATCTGGCTGGAAGACCGATGACGGATGACCGAAGTAGCACATCACTAGAGTTTACCAGATTCTATGTCGCTTATGCTTCTATTTGTAGCAAAATGAGAATAAGCGCCACTTCCGTCTTCCGTCCTCCGTCTTTTTTCTTAAATATTATTCTCCGTCTTTCCTTCGTACCACATTTGGTTTTTGACAGGAGCGACGAGTGTTTCGATTTCTTCTAAAAGCCCATCAGGAATTCGGAAATCAAGTACACTTACGTTTTGGGTGATGGTGTCCAGATCACACATCCCAACAATTGTGGTAGTAATATCGGGATGATCTAATGCATAACGAATGGCCACATCACTGAGCTTCACTCCATATTGAGCACATAGAGAAAGTAACTGCGATTGCATATCCTTCATTGCTTGCGGAGATCTATGCCATTCAGGCAGCGGTGCATCTGAAAGTATTCTTTGCATTAGCGGAGCAGCATTCATCAAGCCAAAGCCTTTTTCTTTAGAAAGTGGTACTAATTCGCGGTTGATTTCATCTTCCAGCAAATTGTAATGTGCCCATGACAAGACTGTATCTACAGCTATAATTCTAGTAATTTCTGCGAGATAGTTAACTGGTAAACCTGTAATTCCTATAAATCGGGCTTTGCCGGATTCTTTGAGTTTGATCAAAGTCGGCCAGGCTTCATTTAGAATTTGCTCTTTGTCTACAAACTCTATGTCATGTAATTGCAGTAGATCGACGTAATCTGTTTTTAACCTGGAGAGTGATTCGTCCACACTTTTCAAGATGCGCTTTTCAGAAAAATCAAATTCCTGTAAATCGTAGCGCCCACATTTTGTAGCCAAAATAACTTGATCGCGCTTTCCTTCGAGTGCGTTTCCCAGTCGCTTTTCCGCTAGAGTAACGCCATAAAAGGGAGAAACATCGAAAAAATTCACACCATGATCAATTGCATAGTGGACAGCACGATATCCGTCTTTTTCGTCAGAAACGTTGAAAACATCACCCATAGGTGACGCTCCAAATCCAAGGATTGATAAGTCCAATCCAGTGTTTCCTAACTTTCTATATTCCATAAATTAGATTATTGCGGGTTTTTAAATTTGTCAAACCAATATATGCAGATTTAGTGAGGAGGGAAATTCAATTATGGCTAAGCGGAAAAGTCAGTAAATATTTATTTTTTACCACTAAAAAAAAATCCTTCCATTTCAAGGAATGTGACCTAAGAAGACTTTTTAATACGTTTGAAAGTATCTTATATTGGAAGGTGATTAATCTAAGTTTTACGATATAGGTTAATTACCCATACCTGAAACCCAAAATATCCTGATGAAAAAACTGCTCTACCTGCTCGGGCTTTCTTTAATTTTTTATGCCTGCCAAAATTCCGATAAAGTCTATTTGGATGAGATTTATGAGAAGCCCGAAATAGATGCCAATCCAGAACTCAAAGTTCTATCTCCCGAAGATTCGAGGGACAGGATTCATGTTCCTAAAGGATATAAAGTAGAACTAGTAGCTAGTGAACCTATGATTGCTGAACCCATTGCATTCGCTTGGGATGGCAACGGGAGAATGTATGTGGCTCAAATGAATACCTACATGCAGGATGCTGATGCGACGGATGAAAATGAGCCATGGAGTAAGGTAATGCTGCTGGATGACACCGACGGAGATGGTGTGATGGATAAAAGTTCAGTTTTTTTGGATAGTCTGGTTCTTCCAAGGATTATTCTGCCTTTGGATGATCGCGTCATTATAGGAGAGACATACAACCGAAATCTTTATAGCTATAGAGATACCAATGGAGATGGAGTTGCTGATGAAAAAATACTCTTGCTTGAGGACACTGTTCGAGACAACAGAAATTTAGAGCACCAGGATGCGAATTTACTTTGGAGCATTGATAACTGGATGTATGTTTCGAATAAGCCTTTTAGGTATAAATTCGAAGGGGACAAAATCATAAGAGACACACTTTCTTCACCTCTTCCCGGACAGTATGGGCTTACACAGGACGAAGTAGGGCGCCTGTTTTTCTCCAGAGCAGGAGCTGAAGTTCCGGCGCTGGGATTTCAACAGCATCCAAAATATGGGCCAATGGAATTGAAAGGGAAATACGAGGAGAGCTTTATGGAACCATGGCCAATAGTAGGCAACCCTGATGCCCAAGGAGGATCGAAGAGAATGAGGCCTGAGGACAATACATTAAATCGCTTTACTGGAGTTTCTGGACAGGAAGTATATCTGGGAGATAAAATGCCAGGCGCCTATGGGGATTTATTTATTCCTGAACCAGTAGGAAGATTGATCAGACGAGCAAAAGTCAATCATGTGGACGGAAAAATAGTCTTGGAAAATAAATACGAACAAACTGAATTTTTGGCATCTACCGATCCATTATTCCGTCCCGTTTTCACTGCAACCGGACCTGATGGGAGTCTTTACATTGCAGATATGTACCGGGGGATAATCCAGGAAGGAACTTGGGTAGGCAAGGGAAGTTATCTGAGAGGAATAGTTGATGAGCGGGGCTATGATAAGTTTTACCAAAGAGGAAGAATCTACCGGGTTTATCAGGAAGAAATGTCTCTCGGGGAAAAACCTAGATTATTAGAAAAGTCATCAAAGGAACTTATTAATTACCTAGGGCATCCGAATGGCTGGTGGAGAATGAATGCGCAGAAATTGCTCGTCATCAAAAATGACCAATACGTAGTACAGACTCTGAAAGATATTGTATTGGGGAATGAAAATTTTTTAAGAAAGCTTTTCAATCCAAAGCTGAATTATGGCATAGAGAGGCTACATGCACTTTGGACATTGGATGGCATGCATGCAGCAGATAAAGAGATCCTTCTGGAAGCTATGAAAGATGAGGATTACAGAGTAAGAGTTGCTGCTATCCGGATTTCTGAACCTTATTTGGAATCTGGAGATCCCGATATTTTAAAAGCTCTTGATGAATTAAAGACTGACGAACATCCAGAAGTGCTACAGCAGTTAGTCTTGAGTGCTAGACAAGACAACGACGTCACACAGGAAATGGTGAGGTATATAAGCGATAATCACGCTGAGAATGAAGTTCTACGACTGACAACAGCAGAAAACCTTAATCCTTCCTTTGATGAATTAGAAGCTTTAAAAGAAAAGCATAAACTCAAAGGAGAAGGTGCAATACAGATTACAAATGGGTATAAGATATTCCAGGATTTTTGCTCTGCTTGCCATGGCGCAGACGGAAAGGGAAAAGATCAGTTAGCTCCGTCACTTGTTGGTTCTCCCCGAGTGCAGGGAGACGTAATCACGACTACCAAAATTTTATTGCATGGATTGACAGGTCCGGTAGATGGAAAGACATATAATGGGCCTATGGCACCTGTCGCCCAATATAACAATGAGGAAATTTCAGATATCCTAAGCTACATCCGGGCAGAGCTGAATAGTTCTGGAACAGTCTGGAGAGGGGTAGTAGGGAATGTAAGAGAAGCCTACAAAGACAGAAGTGAATATTGGACTATAAAAGAACTTGAAGAAAATCCTGGACTTCCGGGTGATACAAAAAAAAGTAGTTAAGAATTAGGAATAGGGTAGATGTGATGCATTTTTATAGGTGATTTCTTGATGATGTGGATTTCATCAATAATTCTATTTTTCCGGGAGAAGGTGAAAATATACCTTATTGAATGAGGGTTTAATTGCCTTACATGTATTTTTCCCTGCTTTTTACAGCTAAAAATAGTATCATCGCAACTCGAATAAATCTAACCCAAATAGTATATGAATAATAAGCTCCTCCTCACGATGGCGGCAGCTTTGGCTACAACCATTTCTGTTTCGCAGGCTCAGGACAAGCTAAAAAGCATGCCTGGCTATGAGCAATATCAGACTATAGCTCCTCAACTTCGATCAGCAGTAAAACCAGGAAGCCTCAACGTAAAATGGGCTGAGGACGGCAAATCCTTTGAATATGAGGAAGACGGAAAACTTCAGTCTTATTCATTAAAGACCAAAAAAGTAACTGAGATAGGAGATGCACCGGCACCTGAGCGAAGAGCTTGGAATCGTCCTGCACGCGGTCGACAGTTTGACTCAGCGGAGTCTCCTGACGGAAAGTATAAAGCGTATACCAAGGATCGCAATATGTACCTAAGCAATGCTGATGGAAGTAATGTGGTCGAGATCACTACTGATGGTAACGAGGAAAATCAGGTGAAATATGGCATTGCTACATGGGTGTACGGTGAAGAACTGGGACAAAACACGGCGATGTGGTGGTCTCCGGACGGTAGCAAGATTGCCTTCTACAAATTTGTGGAGAAGGATGTGAAAAAGTATTATGTGCTTTTGGATCAACTGAGTTTATATGATTCCCTTGAGATCGAAGCGTATCCTAAAGTAGGGGAACCAAATCTCCCTGTTGATCTGATGGTCTACGATGTGGCTACCAAAAAAGTGACTGAGCTGGATATCAGAGATGGAAAGCCATACAGTGACGGTGATTTGGGAACTTATATTTATGACGTGTCCTGGACTCCTGATGGAGAAGAATTGCTTTTCCACAGTACCAATAGACGCCAGAATATTCTTGAACTTCGTGCGGCAAATCCTGAAACAGGAAAAAGCAGAACTGTAATCCGCGAAGAATGGCTTCCAAGTTTCGTAGAGAATTCTCCGGAAATGGAAGTCCTGGCGGATGGTGAGCATTTCATCTGGGCTTCCGAAAGATCCGGTTTTAATAATTATTACCTGTACAACTTTGACGGTACACTCGTCAATGCGATCACTTCCCATCCTTTCGAAGTATCCAATATTGTTAAGGTAGACGAGGATGCCAAAATGCTTTACTATATGGCTCGTAGTGGTGAAAACCACATGTTAATGCAGCTTCACCGTGTGCAATTGGATGGAAAGAAAGATACTCGCTTGACAGATCCGTCTTTAAATCATTCTGTAACGATTTCTCCTGACGGAAAACATTTCGTGGATGTTGCACAGACTCACGACATTCCTCCATTTACGAATTTACTGGATGCCAAAGGAAAAGTAGTGGCTGAATTGGCAAAAAGCGATATGAGTAAGTTCGAAGAATTAGGTTTGAAAAAAGTGGAGGTATTCACCTTTACTTCCAAAGACGGAGTGACTGAACTTCATGGCATGATTCATTATCCTTCTGATTTTGACTCAACCAAAAAATATCCAGTGATCCTAAGTAACTATGGTGGACCTGCTACCAACGCATTCAGGGAGAATTTTACACTTCCGGATCCCTTGACAGAATATGGTTTCTTGGTATTAAATATTGATGGAAGAAACGTAAGAGGTCGTGGAAAGGAATTGCTTGATCAGTTGTATGGAAACCTGGGTTTGGTGGAAATGGATGATTTTGCTGAAGGCATCAAATCGCTTCATGACAGACCGTATTTCGATAAAGATAGAGTAGGAGTTTATGGAACGTCTTACGGAGGAACAACGGCCGTTTCTATGCTGCTTAGATTCCCGGAGTTAGTCCATGCTGCAGTGGCCAATTCATCGGTAACCGACTGGAGATTGTATGATAATATTTACACTGAGCGATTCATGAGCACGTTGGATAACAATGAGGAGGGTTATAATAGATTCAGCTTGATGAACAAAGCAGATCAACTTCAGGGTGAATTGCTGATTTTCTTTGGAACTGCTGATAACAATGTTCATCCATCCAATTCATTAATGCTGATCAAAGCTTTCCAGGATGCTGGAAAAAGCATCGAAGTACAGGTTGCACCTGACGGAGGTCACACGGCTTTGAACAGAGACAGAATGATGGAATTTTTTATTAAACACCTAGTAACTGATTATAAAAAAGAGGTCCGTTAAAACGGGGCTTTATTGTATTAAAAAACCACCTGTTGAGTTCTCGGCAGGTGGTTTTTTCTTTATCCGGGATCTTCGCGGAATGGGACATACAAGTCTCGGTTATCAGGATAGGAGAAATCGAAATTCTTTTGTTGAAATTCGCTTTAATTAATATTAGGTATGGAAGTCTGGAGGCTGAATTTCTTTGAGTTTAAGTCTGCATACTCGAAGTAGAATTGAATTTTTCCAGAAGTCACCTAGAAGAACCCAAAGCAATTTGCAATTCTACTTGATGTTATTCACATCAATTTTGAATAAGTCGGCAGCGTTTTTCCAGAGGATTAACTCCTTCTTTTCCTGAGGTAAATCCAAGTTCTTCATAAAATTCAGGTAGGATTTCATCGAAGAAATAGGCCAATCTGTACCATACAGAAGATACTTTGGGTTTCCAGCGTATGTGATCATTTGCTCGAGTTCATTTTTCATCCAGCGCTCAAACTTTTCTGAAAAATCTCCCAATACAAGTCCTGAAAAATCAGCATGTACATTTTTGTTTTTGTACGTGACTTCCATGCAATCTTTGATCCAAGGGTTACCTACATGACAGATCACAATTTTCAATTCCGGATAGTCCACCGCC
Source organism: uncultured Algoriphagus sp. (assembly GCF_963974835.1). GTDB lineage: Bacteria > Bacteroidota > Bacteroidia > Cytophagales > Cyclobacteriaceae > Algoriphagus. The sequence continues at coordinate 352,239 of NZ_CAXBET010000002.1, forward strand.
AAATCATCATGGTGAATAGGATGGGAATATTTTACACGCCCTGTGGGCGCATAGGTGTCTCCCGAGTGAAACATAACAGGAACATCATACTCGATAGCCATATCATAGACCACTTTCATGCGTGTATCATTAGGATAAAACGGTTCATATCCAGGATAAAGTTTTAACCCCTTGATCAAACCGGATTCCAGGTATTCGGCAATTTCCCTTAAGTCGTGATGATTGTAGTTCAAGTAACTAATTCCCGCGACCACTCCTAAGTTTTTCCTGTTTGCAATAGCCTCCACCACCTTTTGTGTACTTGGCCGGTGTTCGTTGACTTTGTAAGAAGTGAGAACGAGCGAATAATCCACTTCATTTTCTTCCATTGTGTGAGTCAATTTATTGAGGCAGTCTTCCAGGGAAACGACCCGGTCTTCATGGTAATTATTAATATGGGTATGTACGTCAATGATCATGGTTTAAAAATTGGTTTGACTAGAATGTACCAAATATTTGACCAAAGGAAGGATGTAGGTAACACTATAAAGTTTTGCTTATTGGAAAAAGTGGAAGAATCACCGATCAAATGGAGTTCAATGGCACCTGAATCAGCTGACTTTATTTTTGAGTAATGAATCAATTATAATAGATTAATTATCCAATAACCTTAACCAAAAGTCTTTCCGAAACCTTTTCGCTTAAAGTTTCTGAATCATGATCTTGATAGGAAACTACCATACTCTGATCATATGACTCTACGGACTTGATTGTGAGTTCAGTACCTAATTGAAGGTCTCTGCTATTCAGGAATTCCAGAAAGTGGGTGGATGAATTAGTCAAAGCAGCCAGTTTTACTTGCTGTCCTTTGGTACACTTGCTCAGAGGGATGTAATTGATCTCCTGAATTCTCCCTTGCTTATCGGGAATAGGAGATCCATGTGGATCTATGGTCGGGAATCCCATCATTTCATCCATTCGCTCAAAGAATTTTGGTGCATGTATATGCTCCACCTGCTCAGCAATCTCGTGTACTTCCTCCCATCCAAAACCCATTTTATTTACCAAAAACATTTCAGTCAACCGATGTTTTCGAATGATAAGAGCAGCTTCTTTTTTACCCTTTTGTGTTAAAGTAACCGGCTTATACTTTTCATAAATTAACCAACCATTTTTCTGAAGAGTTTTCACCATACTGTTTACAGTTGGCATGCTAACTTGCATTTGGGCTGCTAGTTCCGAGATATTGACCTCATTATTATCATTTGCCAAATTAAAAAGGGATTTCAGATAGTTCTCTTCAGTTTGTGATGCCATGTTCTATTGCTTTAGTATTCAAATATGCTGAATTATTTTTTAAAACAATTTTGTTAGATAAGTCTAACAATGTAAATTTGTCGTATCTAATTCTAGATTAACTGCCAGTTTATGAAGTATAAATACATCTTTTTATTAATCACTTCTCTGCTTTCTTTGGATTCAGTTGCACAAAATTATTTACTCAAAGGCACTGTCCTGTTTGAAGGTGAGCCTGTAGAATTTGCTAATGTTTACGTGAAAGGCTTATCAATTGGGGCGGTGACAGATTCATCGGGAAGCTTTTCTATAAATATTCCTGAAACTGGAAATTTCATCGTTCAGGCTTCCATGGTAGGTTTTCAGACGGCACAGCAGGTAATCAAAATCCCTAATTCAAAAACCTCCTCACTCGTGTTTATTTTAAAAGAAATGGATGGGGGATTGGATGAGGTGGTTGTCAGCGGCACCATGCAGGAAGTATCTAAATTGGATAGTCCAGTACCGGTAGAAGTGTATTCAGCTAACTTTTTCAAAGCAAATCCCACACCTTCAGTATTTGAATCCTTGCAGAACGTAAATGGCGTCCGGCCCCAGATTAATTGTAATGTTTGCAACACAGGAGATATTCATATCAATGGTTTGGAAGGCCCTTATACTATGGTATTGATCGATGGTATGCCGATAGTGAGTGGGTTGGCTACTGTTTATGGCTTGACTGGAATTCCTCAGGCTTTGATCGATAGAGTAGAAGTAGTGAAAGGCCCTGCTTCCACACTATATGGTTCGGAGGCTGTTGGAGGTCTGATTAACGTAATCACCAAAAAACCTGAATTAGCTCCCCTGGTTTCTGCGGATTTCTTTGGGACGGGGTGGGCTGAAATGAATCTGGACTTAGGTATGAGATCAAATTGGGGAAAAAATATTCAGTCCCTGACAGGAGTAAATGCTTTTTACTACGATAATCCTATCGACAAAAATGAAGATGGATTTACGGATGTTACCCTTTCTAAACGAATATCTTTTTTCCAGAAAATCAATGTTCAAAGACCTGCCAATAGGCTTTTTACCATGGCTGGAAGATATGTGTATGAGGATCGCTGGGGTGGACAGATGGGCTGGAGTAGTGCCAATCGGGGAGGAGATGAGGTTTATGGAGAGAGTATTTATACTAGTCGTTGGGAAACTTTTGGGACATGGCAATTGCCAACTTCAGAGTCCTTGAATTTCCAGTTCTCAGTAAATGGTCACAATCAAAACTCGGTTTATGGAACTACTGTATTTAAAGCTGACCAATACATAGGTTTTGGACAATTGACATGGTCAAAAGCAGCTGAGCGGCACGGTCTATTACTTGGATTGGCTTATCGCTATACGTTTTATGATGACAATACCACTGCAACTTCTGATCTGATTTCAGATAGTAATGAGCCTTCTGTTATTCACCTGCCGGGTGCATTTCTTCAGGATGAAATCAAATTGACTTCAAATCAAAGTTTGCTTTTGGGAGTACGTTACGATTACAACTCTATTCATGGCTCTATTTTTTCTCCACGGGTGAATTACAAATTGTCCTCGGATGACAAAAGCACAGTTTTTAGGCTTTCTGCGGGAAATGGCTTTCGTGTCGCAAATGTATTCACGGAGGATCATGCGGCGCTTACCGGAGCTCGGGAGGTTATCTTTACAGAAGAACTGAAGCCTGAGCAAAGTTGGAATGTAAATGCCAACCTGGTAAAAAAAATATACTCAGATAACGGGACTTTTATTGGCATGGATGGATCAGCTTTTTATACCTATTTCACCAATCGAATTGTCCCGGACTATAAGACGAATCCAAATCAGATAATTTATTCAAATCTGGATGGATCAGCGGTATCAAAAGGAGTTTCACTGAACATGGATCTTGCCTGGGCAAATGGGCTGACAATCACAACTGGGGGAACGCTCATGGACGTGAGCATTGTGGAAGAAGGAGTCAGAACGAGACAGTTGCTTACCGAGCGATTTTCTGGTGTTTGGTCGGTCGGTTATGAATTCTTTAGATTGGGTTTGACTATGGATTATACGGGAAATGTATATAGCCCTATGCGTTTGCCATTGTTAGGACCTTTAGACGATAGACCAGATTTTTCTCCTTGGTACAGCATTCAGAATATTCAACTAACCAAATCGCTTGGAAAGAAATGGGAGATTTACGGTGGAGTTAAAAACCTATTGAACTTCACTCCTCCGAATAATAGTATTGCCCGGGCTTTTGATCCGTTTGATAAAGATGTAGTGTTTGCACCGAATGGTTCTGTCGTCCCGACACCAAATAATCCTAATGCCTTAACCTTTGATCCAACTTATGTATTTGCACCAAATCAGGGGGTACGAGGGTTTTTGGGAGTGAGATTTACTGTTTCAGATTAGCTTTTAACCGCTAAGGGCACAGAGGATTTCGCAGAGAGCGGACTTTTTTGTTAGCTTACTTCTTTGCAATTATGTTTGCTATTAGATCATTTTTATGAAAAAAGATGGGCGAAAAATCTTTCGCCCATACATTCCCTGAAATATCAAATCTTCCCCGTTACAGAACCACATTTCAGCATTCTGTCTCCGAAATATGGATTCCTGATTTCTTCAGAAAGACTCAACCAATTAGCTCCTTTGTTTCCATTTGCCATTGGGCAATGCTGAAGGAACAAGTTTCCTGAAATTAGCTCACTACTTTTAGCCAATAAAATCATTTGCTCTGAAAGACTTTCGAAGGATTCGCGTTGAATTTTCGGATCAGTGGTTTCCATGATTTTCTGCACATCAGAATTAATGGAATTGTATTTTTCATCAGCTAGTAATAGGTTTAGCTTCTTTGCTTCCTCATTCACTTTTTCACCATCAGTTTCTACCAAAGCATCTTTCAAAGCTAAGTAGGAGTTGAAGATTTGGGTAGTTGATTCATCCTTAAAAGCGATAGTGGAAATGTTGCTTTGAGGAGTTTCGACTGGAGTGGCTTCTTGAATTTCATAATTCTCAGCTGCATTTTGGTTAGACTGATCCTCAGTCGATTTACTTGAGCAGGCAAGCGATAGAGCAGTGACTAAACAAAGTGCAAAAGGAGTTCTTAGGTTTTTCATTTGATTTAAGAATTGATTTTATATGATGTTTATGGTTCTGAATTATAAAATTAGAATAAGATTGTCAATCCACCCCCGGCACCAAAACGGTTGTCATAGCTTCCCATCACTGAGAAGTTTCTTGAGAATATGTATTCCACACCGGCTGACCACGTGGTTTCGCCGCGGTAGTTAGAGTTTGCGCCAGATTCTGGAAGGGAATCAGTCCATCCAAAATCCATTTGATACTCATAACTTCCGAAAATGCTTGTCTTCGGGAAAATCATGATCTCCCTATCAATCCGAAATTCAGGACGAAGTTTGTGGTCCAGTCTTACGTCCAGATTGAACAAATAAGGAGTAAGGAATCGAATCCCAACTATCGCAGTTGTATTAATCTCATCCAAACTCTCAGGTAACTCATTTTCTACATTTACACCAGCGAAAACCCTGAAATAGTCATATAGATAACGTTCGTAGGTAACTTCTCCTTCAAAATTCTGATTGTATCCATATTCCAGATTCAAATTAAACTGATTTCTAATATTGGATGAAACCAAATTAAGCTCTGTCATGTGGGAAGCAATTTCGGCAGTACCCCAATTGAAATATTCATCACTTTCATTGATGAGTTTTTTGAGTGGGAAATTTTTCAACCTTGGATCTCTAGGGGTCTCATAGGAGAATATTCGCGCCATTCCTCCCATCATATGATACAGCACGTGACAGTGAAAAAACCAATCGCCATCTTCTGTCCCTTCGAACTCTATGGTAATTTTCTGCATCGGTGGTACATTCACCGTATGCTTTAGTGGGGAATACTCACCTTTGTCATTGATCACTCTGAAAAAATGACCATGCAGGTGCATGGGATGGTGCATCATCGTTAAGTTATTCAATGTGATTCGGGTCACCTTTCCTCCTTCGATCTTGATCTTGTCCGCTTCAGTGAGCGGTACCCCGTTCATGCTCCAGATGTATCTCCACATATTCCCAGTAAGATTCAGGAGAACTTCATTGACCGGTTCATTTTCGGGAAAGCTGGTTTTTTCGGGAGATTTCAGATAATCGTAATTATACTCAGCAAACATGTCCATTCCCGGCATTTGATCCATAGAAGCTTCCATTTCCATAGGCTGATCCATAGGTTGACTATGGTCCATTTTGGAATGATCCATACCTTCCATAGTGTTTTTACCCGATGAATCTGCAGCGCTTTTCTCCTCCATTTTCATTTTAGAATGATCCATTTTAGAGTGATCCATTTCCGTTTCAGTATGATCCATTTTCGAATGGTCCATCTCATCCATATTCATGTCATGATCCATCTTCATTCCCCACTTGTCCATCATTTCTTTTGGTTCTTCTTCAGATGGCTTATACTTCATAGCTGGGGCTCCCATCTTCATATCCATTTCAGCCATTTCCATCATCATACCTATTTTGTCGGGACGCATTACGTTTGGGGCAGCAAGTACTTCTCCAGTTCCCAAGTAGGTAGATGTTTGGCCTGATCCATCTTGAACAGTGGCTCTTATTTCTATTTTACCGGAATCAGGAATGGTGACTATAAAATCGTATGTTTCAGCAATCGCTATGAAGGTTTTGTTGTGCTCGATAGGCTCCACATCAAGTCCATCCGCTGCTACCAGTAAAGGATCATTTCCTCCAAAGGTCAACCAAAATTGTGAAGAAGCAGCACCGTTGATAAATCGAACCCGGACCTTTTCCCCAGGTTTAAACTCAGGATATTCAGTCGTTTCCTGGCCATTATTTAGAAAGGCATTGTAATAAATATCAGCGATGTCAGCACCTTCCATCCTCTGTTTCCAGAAGTTCAGCTGCGCTCCAAATCCTCCTCTGCGAATCACTTGATTTAATGGGGTTGCTGTTCCTTTTTTGATATTGTACCATTCGTTACCTCGCTTAAGATTCCTCATCACATTCATGGGCTTTTGATTGGTCCAATCGGAAAGCAGAATGACCAAATCGTCATCATAATCCAAGGTATTTTCTTTCGGCTCAATTACAATGGATCCATAAACTCCACTTTGCTCCTGAAGCATGGTGTGAGAATGATACCAGTACGTCCCTGCCTGCTTTAGCGGAAACTCATACTTCTGTGTTTCCCCAGGCATGATTGGAGGTGTAGTCAAATAGGGAACACCGTCATAGAAATTAGGCAATAGTATTCCATGCCAATGAACAGATGTCTCAACGTCCATTTCGTTTTTTACATAGATTACCGCATAGCCACCTTCCTGAAAAGTGAGTGTTGGTCCCGGAATTCCCCCATTTACAGTCATCGCAGGCACTGATTTTCCTGCTTTTGACATCATGTCTTTTTTTAATGTCAGCGTATAGGTAGCTGTATCCGTCGGGATCTGTTCTGCTTTGGTAGAGTGTACGCTTCCAAAAATTGAAATAAAGAGCAGGAATGTTCCAATATATGAGTATAGTTTGATGTTCATCATCTTAGTTTTTCGCTTCTAATCTCTTGATCATTTCCTGCATCTGCGCGATTTCCTCCTTTTGCGCTTTAATGATATCTTCCGCAAGTTTCTGAGCTTCTGGATCTGCAAGATGCGCTTTTTGACTTACCATTATGGCCGAAGAGTGATGGGGAATCATCGCTTTCATCCATTGCACATCAGCTATTAAAGTTTGGTTTCTCAGCATTGCCAGTGTACCTATAAAGATGATTACGGCACTAGTCAGGATGATGTAATTGATTTTTTTATTCTCGTACATTTTCCACATAAAAAGTATCATGGAAATGGCCATAGGGGCGACCATTAAAATGGTCATGTAGGTTCTGGTGGTGCTGAGCATGACATGCTCGAATATATCCGCGTTTAAAAACATTACTGCGTACATGATGACAAAGGAAACGGTCATCATCGCTGCGAATTTCACGTAGCTGTTACTTTTCATAAGAAGTTGATTTTTACGTTTTTTCAAGTGGGAACTTGAATTGAAATAATTATATCCTGTAAGGTGAAAACAGAAGTTAAGCTGTGCGACTAGGCACCCAGCTTGATCAAGGTCTAAGACCTGATGATCAAAAAAAGATTAAATCAAGAATGTCTGATACAGAATAGTAAAGTCCTGTTTTATCAGGGGTGGGGATGATAAGCTGCGGGGAAAGGTTTCGGAAGGAACGGGCCCAACTCCGAAAATAAAAGACTGTGAAAATGCAGTTATAAAAATAAGATAAGCAGCTGTTAGTTGAACGTCTTTTTGGCTTTGCTCCACATCGTTTTGTAATAATTCAAACTGATTTTGGCAACATTCTGTGGAGTCAAAACTTCGTTCTGAATGTTCAGGGATTTTGGAAATTTCACTATCCATTCCGCAATTCAGATGTTTGGTGACCAAGCCAAATTCATTCATAGTTTCCTCACCCATACAGATATGAGAACTTTTTGCTATACCAATACTGGAAAATAGTAACAGAAAGGATAGCGCTATGGAAATGAATTTTTTCAACAGTTTAAAGTTACGAATTATACTTGGAGAGGTTTAGCCAATCACTTTTTAATTGTGTCAGTTTCAAAGTAAAGATGATAATGCTTGCTGCATCCGGGATTGAAAGCAGCCGTGCAATTCGGACAGGTGTTTCCGCTAGCTTGATATTCGGAGATGGTCAATTCTGACCCGCATACTCCACATAAAATCGCCTTTGTATCAAACTCATTTTTCGGCCAAACTTCTGGTTTGTGATCAGATTCTTCTTCATGGCAGGAAAAGCAAGGGTAATATTTCTCACAGCATTTGAATTTGATGGCAATCACATCAAGATCCGAATGCCAGTGCTGGCAACGGGTTTGGTTGTCAACTGTTTTTCCGTAGATATTTATTCCTTTTATACTGGATTTCACGATTGGGAGAATTGGTGCCTGTTGGGAAAAAGCCTGTGCTGTGAATAGGAAAAGAAAGAAAATGAGAAAGACTTTCATTATGCTGGTTGAAGTTTTTATAAGTTTTCAGGAATTAAAGGTATTCATTCCTCATAGAATTTCGAAAATAGTGGCTAAGGATGAAAATTGAATCAAAAGAAGTTCAGGGATTTTTAAATTCAATGAAACATATTTATTTACTTTCATGAAATAATTAGTCATTCTTAGCGGCAGAAAAAAACAGTTATTTCCTTTTAGGCGCAATTTTTTCGTTTGCTTTGCCACGACATCCACAGATTCAAATTCATTTCTTTTTTAGAATTAATTCAACAGCTATTACTAATTTAAACACATGGATAAAATAAGACATTGGCTTATTTCTAAGTATCAGACTTTCGTTTCAAGCATTGCCTTTATCCCTGGATTTATAAGCTTGGGTTTTCTAGTTCTTGCAGCTTTGATTTTTTCCTTTGATCTAACTGACACTGGCCAGCAAATCAAATCGGACATTCCATGGCTGTCAATCAAAGATCCTTCCACTGCCCGCAGTATATTAGGTGCTATAGCTGGAGGCATAATCTCGCTTACTGTTTTCAGCTTTTCCATGGTGATGATTGTGCTGAATCAGGCGGCTTCTCAGATGAGCAATCGGGTTTTGGACAAGCTCATAGGCAACCGATTTCAGCAAATCGTACTTGGAATATATATCGGAACTATCATTTTTACTTTTTTTCTTTTCAGTACCATTAGAGAGACTGAAGATGCTTTTCAGATTCCTTCGCTGAGCATTTTCTTGCTGACTGTAATCACAGTAATTGATATTTTCATTTTCATATATTTTCTTCATTACATCACGCAGTCAGTCAAATATGACGTCATTATTGAACGGATTAAAACTTCCACTTTTGATGGAATGAAGCATTTTTGCATTGAATCTCTGGAAGATAGTGTAGAACGTGATTTTGCTGCTCATTCAATAGTAAGAGCTTCCCAATCTGGAATTTTTGAAGGTTTTGACGATAAGGAAATGCTGAAATTCTTATCTGAAAATGAATGTAGCATGCTTTCTGTCCATCCCATTGGCACTTATATCTTACGTGGTCAGCCTATCGCCAAGTGTAGTAGAAAGCTGGAGGATGACCAAATGGAGGAGGCTTTATTGGGAATTATACTCAGTAATCAGGAGTCAGTAGAACGGAATTATGAATACGGATTTAGGCAACTTTCTGAGATTGCTCTCAAAGCATTAAGTCCGGGAATTAATGATCCTGGGACAGCAATAATCAGTTTTAGAGCCATAGTAGATTTGTTGGGATATAGAGCAGTTCACTTTCCTCCATCAGTACTTTCGGATAAGGGAGGTCCATTTAAAATTTATCGAAATGAATTAAGTTTTGATGACCTTTTTGAAAGGGCGATTTGTCCTATTTGGGATTATGGAAAGGAAGATCGAATGATAAGAAGAGAATTTAAATTACTACTGAATCAGCTTTCATTAGTGATTTCATCAAAGCCTCTTACTAATCTCTTAGATCAAGTAGAAAAGGCAATAGCTGGTGTATCCAATTAATACTCCTTTTACTATCAGTTTCGAAACTTTAAGAAACCATTCGGTTTAGCCTATCATTATAAACTCCAAAATGCATTATTCTGGTTTTGCGATAAATCCGGCTTTTAAGACTGTCTTGAATACGTCATCAGCTGTAAGATTTTCAGATTCTACAGTGAGAATTCTATCATCACTTTGTAAGTCAACTGACCATGAATTGATCTTCGGTTCAGCGTTTAAAATAGGAGTGACCTTTGCGAGACAGTTGCCACAGTTGATGTTGGTTTTGAATTTTTGAGTTTTCATTTTTATGGAATTGTAAGATTTTAAAATGGAAATATTGGAAAATTAGTTCGAAGGTTTGATAGCGGTAAGGGTGTAAAGTTTTCTGTCCATGATTTTTGGTACTTGCTACTTTGGACATAGTACTCCAACAACTATATTTTTTTCCCTTTCAACCGTAAGCTATTCAATACTACAGACACCGAACTAAAAGCCATGGCTGCTCCTGCGATCATTGGATCGAGTAAGAATCCATTGATTGGATAAAGAATTCCTGCTGCAATTGGGATCCCGATGAGGTTGTAAATGAATGCCCAAAAGAGGTTTTCTTTTATTCCACGCACAGTGAGATCGGATAAATTTAATGCTTTTGGTATGACCTCTAGGTCTGAAGAAATGATGGTCATTTTGGCTACATCCATAGCAATATCTGACCCGTGCCCCATTGCTATGCTGACATTTGCCTGAGCCAATGCCTCTGAATCGTTGATTCCATCGCCAACCATAGCTACAATTTTGCCTTTGGCCTGAAGCTCTTTTACGAAATCAGATTTGTCAGAAGGCATCACCTCAGCTTTGAAGTCAGTCAAACCAACTTGCTTGGCAACAGCTGTAGCAGTCTGTTGATTGTCACCGGTAAGCATGTATACATCGATTCCTTTTTCTTTAAGCTTTTGAATTGCGGATTTTGAGCTAGGTTTGATTTCATCAGAAATTGCAATTATTGCTAATACAGATTCTTCATTACCAAAGAAAACCACGGTTTTGGCCTCATTACTCCATTTTTCTGCTTCAGTTTCCAATTCAGGATTTATTTTGATTCCATGCAATTGGATAAGATTTAAGTTTCCGATATAAAAGGATTCGCCTGAATTTGCCTTTGCTTCTACACCTTTTCCAGTTAGACTTTGGAAGTCTTTTATCTCCACAGCTTTGAATCCTTCTTCTGTCAATTTCTTACTGACTGCATCTGCCAAAGGATGCTCTGACTTTGATTCAATCGCGAGTAGGATAGGAGCAAATTTGGATTTTAACTCTTCTGTTTCCCAACGAATATTGGAGACAGTTGGTTTTCCGGCAGTGATTGTGCCGGTTTTGTCGAGGATGATTGCATTGACTTTATGAGCAATTTCCAGGCTTTCCGCATCTTTAATTAGAATGTTGTTTTCAGCGCCTTTCCCGATTCCAACCATGATGGCAGTTGGAGTGGCCAGACCTAAAGCACATGGACATGCGATAACCAAAACTGCAACTGAGTTAAGAATCGCGTGGGATAATGCATCTTCTCCACCAACGATCATCCAGACTGCAAAGGTCAGAATAGAAATTGCTATAACTGTAGGGACAAAAATTGAAGCAATTTTATCTACCAGTTTCTGAACTGGAGCCTTACTTCCCTGAGCTTCCTGTACGCGTTTGATGATTTGAGAAAGTAGCGTTTCACTCCCAACTTTCTCAGCTATGAAATGAAAGCTTCCCTTTTGATTGATAGTGCCCGCAAAAACCTTATCATTTTCAGACTTCTCCACAGCCAGAGGTTCTCCACTAATCATACTTTCATTCACAAAGGAATTTCCGGAAATTACCTTTCCATCTACAGGTATTTTTTCCCCAGGACGAACGATGATTTCAAAACCTTTTTGCACTTCAGAAATGGGAATTTCTTTTTCAACTCCATCAATCAAGGCTTTCAAAGTCTTGGGTTGTAGACCCATTAGGTTTTTCAGTGCCGAGGAAGTTTTTGACTTTGCTTTTTCCTCCAGCATTTTTCCAAACAAAATGAAGGTAATAATAACCGTTGCCGCCTCGTAATAGACATGAGGTTTGAAACCGCGGTTTAACCAAAACTCTGGAAAAGCGGTATTGAAAAAGCTGAAAAGAAATGCAATACCAGTACTCAAAGCAACAAGTGTGTCCATATTGACACTTTTATTTTTGGCTTGCTTCCATGCGCTGATAAAGAATCTTCTTCCAAAAACAGAAAGAACTGGAATAGCCAAGGCCAAAGAAATCCATGTTCCGGGTTTCCAATGCATGAAAAACATTCCAATGATAAAAATTGGAAGAGTTAAAATAGCTGCACCAATCGTGTGTTTTTTTAGCTCGGCATAGTGCTCTTTTTGATTGGTTGAAACCGTTTCGTCTACATTCTCTTTCTCGGTAATTAGCCCGTAGCCAATTGCAGTAAGTGCTTCATTTAAGCCTTCCGGGTTGATTTCGTCTGTGTATTCTACTAATACTGTATTACTGGCAAAGTTTACCTGAGCGGACTTTACTCCTTCAGTGTAGGACAAAATAGTTTCCACGCTGGATGCACAAGCGGCGCAGGTCATGCCAGTTACTGGGAAAGTCTCTTTATGTATTACTTGATTTGATTCTGCCATAGTTCTTTGTCTTTGATTGACAATACAAACTTAGGGAGACTCAGGACGGGAAGTGTTATGGAATTATGTGGAAAAGTTATAAGATTTTGTGTAGTTAAAAGTCAACAGATCATAGTCCACAACCGTCTAAGGGATTTTATAGGAGGGTGTTTGAAAAACAAAAAAAAGGTTTAGCGAAGTATTTCGCTAAACCTTTTTCTAAACTTCTGTCAACAGTTGACCGTCGACTGTGGACTAATATTATCTCAAGGAATTAATCCATTTAGCGATTTTCATTGCATCTTCCTTAGACACCTGAGCCATTGGAGGCATTTCAGTCGCATAATCCGGCCAGTTTTGAGGTTCTGGATTATAGATCAATTCCACGATTCTTTCGTCAGAATATCTTCTTTTTGCCACATCCTGATATGCTGGGCCAATTACCTTTTTGTCTTTCATATGACATGCTGAACAGGTGTTTTTAGCCAAAAGAGTTTTGATCTCAGCATCTGAAGGAATCGCAGAAGGAATTGAAGTAGCCTTAATTGGTGCAGGCTTTGCAGCAGCTACCACCTCTTTCTTAGGCTCTGGAGCAGGCGTTTTGATCACCATTTTAGCTCCCGAAGGAATGCTGTTCAACGTATAATAAGCATCAGGGTGAACCAAAGAGAAGCTTCCGTCCACAGCTCTCACGCCGTTAAGGCTGATCTTGTGCACGTAATATGGTCTCAATCCTTGAACAGCAATTCTAGCTGACATGCCATCGGCAGCAACTTCTACACCCAAAACTTTTAGCGTTTTATTGTCAACTGGTGGGCTACCATAAACTGGGTGATACTTATAAGTAAAGCTTTCCACAGCATAAGAAGTCAAGTCTTCAGCAGTGGCTTTATTCACTGGCTTAGTGAATTCAATCAAGAAACCATCAGGCTGAGCCTTAACAGTTCTCATCTCGAAAGGAATGTTGTGATTCCAAACTAAACGCTGAAGGCCTTCATTCGCCTCACCTGCAGACCCCCAGCCACGGTTGGTCTCACCGATAAACAAAGACTTATCCGGAGCCCAAGCCATTCTCAAAATACCAGACTGGAAACCAGATCTGAAATCTATAGAAGCACCTTGCATTACGCCATTTACTTCTTCAAGTGTAAGTCGCATGATCTTACTTTGACCTTGGTCACCTACCAAAACCTGACCTCCGAAAGGACCGAAGTTTCCTTCAGGAATTACTATAGGTTCAGAGTTGGAAATTCCCTGAATACCATGAGGCAACCAAACTGCTGGAAGTTTCAAATCAGGAAGTTTTTCCTTCGCTTGAGCCATGGTGATGTATGGAGCGTCCATTACATTCTCAGGTTTTTCGAATCCACCAGTTCCATTAGGCACTTTTTGTGGATCAACTACTTTGTTGAATTCTTCAGTAGTCAATTTCAAAGGAGAGTCCGGACGTCCAGTCCAAGCTAAGCCTGCCGGGTGACCAGTAAAATCACCTTTGTCGATGAACCAAAGTCCACCTGAACCCATGTAATCACCCTGGTTTTCAGTATAAACTAATTTGTCTCCAAGCATTCCCAAACCAGCTGGAGATCTCATTCCAGTTGCATAAGGTTCCATACTTCCGTCACGGTTGATTTTCATGATCCAGCCTCTCATTGGTACACGGCTTTCGCCTCTCCACCATTCCTGATCGCCAAAAGCGACGTTTGCAGAAACGAAGAAAGAACCGTCAGGACCTACTTTAGGACCGAAGCTATATTCGTGGTAATGTGCAGAAATTGGCCAAGCGTATACTGTCTCGTACAAATCGGCAGTACCGTCTTGATCGGTATCAACCAATTTGGTCAATTCGCCTCTTTGAGCCATATAAAATGCTCCGTCTTCGTAATGAAGTCCTAGGATTTCGTGAAGACCTGAAGCAAATTTTCTGAAGAAAGGCTTAGAGCTAGTAGGGTTTTCTACAATAAATACGTCGCCTCTACGAGTAGCTACCCCTAGATCGCCATTTGGCAAAACGGTCAAACCACCAACTTCCAAAAGTGTACCTTCTGGAGCGGTTACCCGCATGATTTTAAAGAAATCCTCCTCTTTAGGGGATTCCTGTGCATCTACTTGCCCAGGCATCAGCTGAAAAACAGCGGCTATTCCAAAGGCGATTTTTATAAATTTATTCTTAAGTAATGTGTTCATTTCGCGCTGGATTAAAAGAGAAGATTGTAAACGATATTTCCCTTTGCAGGCAAGAAAATTCCGGCAGTACCATCAGTTGAGTGCGACACGGGAGCTCCGTAGGTAGCTTCATCGTATTGCAGATATACACCGGTTTCAGGCAGTAAGTAATAGCCCTTGTTGATCTTTTGGATTTCTTCGCCTGCTGCTACTTTGTAAAATCCATTGGAAATACCTGATACAGTTCTGCTGATTCCTTTTCCGGATTCCATTACTTTGATTTCATCCTTCACAGGGTCACCAGATAGGAGGTAAGAGAAAACAATGTCCTCAGAACCATTCATTAGTTGGTAACCTTTAATTCTGAATTCTTCAGAAGCTGAGTAATCGCTACTTAGCGCATTGATAGCTGGAGCAGCTAGATTGACAACTACTCCTCGAGGCACGGAAACACCATTTCCTCTGCTATTCCACATAGGAGTGGCATCCAGGAATTCACCTCTCCAAACTTGGATCAGCGTACCTGTTTCCATGTCATAAGCATAGTTTACTTTTTCCTTGCTAGCAACGGAAACTACGTGAGCCAATCTTTTGGAGCCTGGATAGTCTCTAAAGCTTCGCAAAACAGGGGTAGCATCTACATCTACTAAAATCGGATCTGTTTCTTGGTATGCACCAGCCTCTGATACTAAAAGATCAGTGTTTCTAAGTCCTGGGCCGGAAATAGATAAGTTGAAACCATCCACTGACCAGTTTCTATTTTTGGAAGCGATGATTTGAATAGGATTATCTCCTGCTTTCAATTGCTTATTGACTCTTACCCCTCTGTCAGAAAGGTTGGAAATACTTTCACTTCCCAAAGCAAATCCTGCCAATCCTCCTGGAACTTGTAGCGTAATCTGGTATTCTCCAGCTTCGGCTACATTAAGATTTGCAGAGTATTTTGTCAAATTGACATCAGATACAGAAGCTGGAACTTCACTTAGTGAAGCTACATTTCCTTTCGCTACTGCTGTTTTTCCTGCTAGTTCTTCCAAGTTGTTTATAGAACCTTGGAAAGTTTCAAAGCTCACATTAGATACAGTAGGAGCCTGGGCATTGAAAGGAGTGACTTCAATGTTTCTGAAAGCTACAGCACCATGATCACCTTGGATTCTTAGTGGGCCTTCAGCTACATCTTCACCTGTCATTGAACCACGGGTAGGGCCGAAGACTTCTAGGTTTTCGTGGATTGTTACACCGTTGAGTTTTACTGAAAGGAATCTTGCATTTTCGATTTTCTTGCCGGAATCATCGAATTTTGCAGCTTGGAAAGATACTTCCAATTTCTGCCACACGCCTGGAGCTTTGCTTGCGTTTTGGCGGGGAGAATAACCTTGGTAACCTTTTTGGCCATCAGGCTTGCTCTCGTCCCAGCGTTGGTAGATTCCACCGTTATCGCCTGGTTTGGTAGTGGAATTAGCCCAGCTATCCAGTATTTGAATCTCGTAATTTCCTTGGAGATAGACACCGGAGTTAGAGCCTGGCGCTACCATGTATTCCAAAGAAAGATCAACGTCTCCGTACTTTTCTTTAGATACGATGTCTACACCTGGTTTTTTCTTCTCTGGAAGATTTGCGATAACTCCTGTGCCACTAGCGGATTGGAGTTCATTAGGAACTGTCGGGTCAGCCCAGACTTTTCCTACTTCTGTCCAGCTGCCTTTATTTCCTTCAAAGGAATTAAGGTCAAGCTTGACAGGATTTTGCTGCGCTTGCAAGGAACCGATCTGAAAGGCCAGAGCAGCACCTATCAAGCAAACATGTTTTTTCAAAATCATGTTAATTTGAGGGGTTAATTAAATACATATAGGTTACAAAGGATATTACAAAAGAAGAAGTTTTGCGGGAAAGCAAATGCTTTCCTACAAAACTTCTTCTTTAAGCCGGGTTATATAAGTTTAATAACCTGGATTTTGAGTCAAGTTAGGATTCAAAGATAGATGAATATGAGGAATTGGGAATAGCGTTCTAGTCGGTTCAGAAGCATCCTTATCCCACCAGTTTCCTGATGTAAATTCACCGAATCTGATCAAATCAGTTCTTCTTTTACCTTCAAAGATAAACTCTCTTCCTCTTTCTGCAAGTAGTTCATCCATAGTTAGTGTACTAGCGGTATAAGCTTCAGTTGCCCAGTCAGCCTCATCAAATGATCTTTTTCTTGATTCATTTACCAGTTCCAAAGCTTCGGCAGTTGGAGCACCCCCATTCTTTCTCATGAGTGCTTCAGCCTTGTTGAAATAGATTTCTGTCAATCGATAGATCACATAATCATTCTCCCAATATGTGCCTTCTTCGTCTGAAGTTCCAGATCTGTACTTATTGAATCGTGCACCTGAATTTTCTTCGCCTTCAGTCATTGAACCTTCACCCGTAGCTCCTTCTGAATTTCTTCTTATGTTATTTACATAGACTAATGGCTGGTCAGCCCACTCTTCAGTTCCTAGAATCGGTTCGCCAGTATCATAATCTGTCTGCGGTCCAAATAGGAACCACTCTTGTTTTCTCATGTCATTCTCCTTAAATGCATCAAATGCAGTAGGGATTACCACGAAAGCATTCCATCCACTGTAAGTTACATCCAGTGCGCGGGACATGTTACTGTATCCAAAGAAAAATCCAGACCAGTTGAAAGTAAAACCTCCATCTCTGCTAAATGCGAACTGGAAAATGTTCTCAGGAGAGAATTGGTTTTGATTAGAGAATGGCCCCAAAATAGATGGGTCGAGTCTCATATTGCCCATTAGGCTACCGCCCTCTCCGTTGATTACTTTATCAGAGTAAGTGATGCACTCATCATATCTAGGAGTGCCAGACCAAACCTCAGCATTAAGGTAGAGTTCAGAAAGCATGGCATATCCCGCTGCTTTACTTACTCTTCCCACTAAGGCTTGAGAAAGTGGTTGCAATTTTTCCACATTTGCCAAAAGCTCCTCTTCCACAAACTGGAATACTTCAGCACTAGGACGTGTTTCAGGATTTGTTGGTTGACCTACTGAAGTCACTATTGGCACATTACCCCACATGTCCATAATCTTCATGTAATGGAATGCGCGCATGACTTTTACTTCAGCTATAATAGATTCCTTTTCTACTTGGGTAAGACCTGCGGCTTCAAAATCCACGTCTTCAAAATCCTCCAAGAGTGCATTTACATAGCCCAAACCTTCCCACATTAAGCCCCAAGAGCCTCTCAGACGATTCTCCTGTGGCGTCCATTCATGTCTATGAAGTCTTACATGGTCTCCACCATCATATCCATGGCGACCTTTTTGAGGCCAAGCTATCTGATCAGCAGCTGACTCTCCATGGTAATAATAGCCACTTTGCCCTGTAGGAGCAAGCCATGCTTGCATGTGGGTGAATGGTCTCAGCACACCTTGCATTATTTCTACTTTACTATTGTAGAAATTATCTTTTGATAGTTCGCTGTAGATCGTCTCATCCAAGTCGGTACAGGATACCGTAGCCAGCAAGGCAACAGGGGTGAGGGCAGCGGATAATTTATTGAAATATTTTTTCATGTTTTTGTACTTAATTTTTACGGTCACATAAAATCTTACATACATTAATTGTTATCACAATCTGTGAGTCATGCTCGATTTCATGATTTTTCCTTAATTAAAATCCAACATTTAGACCTAGTGTGAAGCTCTTGGTACGAGGATAGAATCCTCTACCATCAATACCTGTTTCAAAACCTACATCCTGAAGTTCAGGATCCAGTCCAGAATACCCAGAGAAAGTGGCAATGTTACGTCCGGAAGCATAAACACGAAGGTTTTTCACGTATTTACCACCCACCTTAAATGTGTAGCCCAAAGTGATGTTGTCTAGTTTTACGAAAGACCCGTTTTCCAAATAATAATCGGAATACTGAGGGTCGTCATCCAACTGAGCATTTTTATTTACTGCGCTAGAAAGCAAATTATTTGGCAACCATCTTTTATTCCCGAAATACAATTCTTTCGTATTCAGGATGTCAAAGTCAAACTTGCCTCTGAAGAATACTGTGAAGTCAAATCCTTTATATCTAAATACATTGTTCAGGGAAGCCATGTACTTAGGTACTCCGTTTCCGATAATAGTCAAGTCTTCCTGACTCATTTCTCCAGCTGTTCCAGTAGAACCGTCAGCTTTGTAAAATAACCACTTACCATCCTCATTGAATCCAGCGAATTTCTTTCCGTAGAAATTACCTACTGCTCCTCCTTCTTCCACTCGGATTGCGTTACCCAAGTTGCCCGGACTAGGAAGTCCTCCTGTTTCAAGCCAAGAAACTGTAAATACATCGTTGGAAAGGGAAGTGATTTCATTAATCTGCGTATTTGCTGTCAAATCCATCTGCCAAGAGAAATCACCTTTCTCCATAATCATTGAGCTTAAGTAAAGCTCAATCCCTTTATTGTTTATACTTCCCACGTTTGTTAGCAATGATCCCTTCACAAATGCCGGCTGCTGAGCAGTATAATCATATAACAAGTCTACCGTATTTCTGGTATAAAAGTCTAATGAACCAGTTAGCTTGTTAGAGAAAAGTAAGAAGTCAAAACCAAGGTTCCACTCTTTCTTTTTCTCCCATCTTAGATCTGGATTAGGGTTTCTAGCCGCACCATAAGTTTGGTAGTAAACACCTTCCTGAGGATAAACACCTCCAGTACCCAAAGTTACTAGGGATAGGTAATTTCCGATACCTTGGTTACCAGTGACACCGTATCCCAAACGCATCTTAAGGTTGTTTACAGCGGAACTGCTGCTTAGGAAGCTTTCTTCGGTCAATGACCATCCAACGGATACAGCTGGGAAATTACCCCATTTATGGTTTTCTCCGAATTTCGAAGAACCTTCTCTTCTTAAGGTAGCTTGGGCAAAATACTTGTCTTTGTAAGAATAACTTGCTCTTCCAAAGAAGGCGATAAGTGTATTGTCATCCTTGAACGATCTCATTCCCGGTCTAGGAAGTAAAGTATTATTGATCGCAGAACCTGCTCCTAAGTTCCAATCCAAGAAGCCATCCGTAGTGAAACCGCTATTGTTTACACTGAATTCTTCAGTGGTGAAATATTGGTAGCTATAACCTCCAATAAGATCTAGGTTGTGTTCTTGGTTGAAGTTAGTCTTGTAGTTAATAGTTGCTTCCAAAGTGTTATTCCAATCCACATGATTCGCTTTAGATGCGTAGCCAGTACCTTGATAATCCGAAGATGGTCTATTGGCAAAGTCGTTCATGGATTGATAATATCTGTCATTGTAGCTTAGTCGCTGATGTGCTCCGAATACAGAAGCCGTCAAACCATCCAGAATTTCAAGAGTCAATCTCACATCACCAGATAAATTCATCTGCTTTCTTTCACTAATTCTATTTGCATAGCGAGAAAGTGGATTGTAATTATTGTATGCCTCGGTCTCTACAAAGGAGCCATCGGCGTTAAAGATAGGAGCAGTAGGGTTTCTTTGAATTGCTTGCTCAAAATCTCCACCACCACCGCCTAGCAAATTAGCATCGAACATGTTGACAGCCATGTTGGTTGCTAATGTCAAACGATCTTCAAGACCCGTCTGGCTAAAACTCATTCTACCTCCGTACTGCTTTCTGCTATTTTCTTTTGCAATACCTTCAGCATCGTTGAAGAAGAACGACACGCGATAGTTGCTATTATTGCTTCCACCAGATGCAGAAAAATTATGATACTGGCTAAGGTTTTCTTTGTTCAAAAGCTCATCATATAAATCTGTAGATGCGCCTAGATCGTTGTTTTCGCTAATCAAACCTTGAGTGATAAGATCTCTGTATTCAGAAGCAGTTAGATTATCGGGTCTTCTATCCACAAATTCTCTCTGGAAATAAGTAGAGTAATCAAATCTAGCTTGGCCTGATTTACCTTTTTTGGTAGTGATCAAAATCACACCTGCATTACCTCGCGTACCGTAAATAGCTGCTGCAGATCCATCTTTCAATACATCGAAAGTTGCTATATCATCTTGCTGTAATAGATCGAGATTACCACCCGGGATACCATCAATAACGATTAATGGTTGCGTAGTACCTATAACAGATGTAAGACCACGCAGTTGGATTCCAGTGCCTGCATTTGGGTTATTACCTTGAGTTCTTACGATATTTAAACCAGCTACTTTACCTTGGATTAGTTCCATAGGAGAGCGCACACCTGTCTGTACAAATTCCTCACTTGATACATTGGCCACCGCGGAAGTAATCTCTCTTTTAGTCTGCGTACCGTATCCAATTACTACTACCTCATTTAATGACTGTACATCATCCATCAATGTAATGTTGAAGGTTCTCCTTTCCCCAACTACCATTTCGATAGTCTCCATTCCAATGAATGAGAAGCTCAAGGTTGATTCAGCCGATGCGACATCAAGACTGAAATTACCGTCAATGTCAGTTACTGTTCCGTTTGTTGTGCCTTTTTCTACCACAGTCACACCAGGAAGAGGCATATTTGATTCATCAACTATAACTCCGGTCACAGTAATCGCTGCAGCTTCCTCTATTGTTACTGCAGTTTCAGGAACATAGACTTCCCTTTTTCTCACAATTATGTTCTCGTTGATCTGCTTGAATTCTAATCTTGTTTGCCTAGATAGATATACCAATGCATCAAAAACGTTGGTATTAACCTGCATGGCTACCTTAGGTATTCCTTTTACTTCCTTATTAGTGTAAACGAAGTTAAAGCCAGAAGCGGATTCAAGTTGCTTGAATGCTTCTTCGATAGTGGCATCGCGAAGATGCATGCTCACTGGGACCTCATCCATTCTTTTGTTCTGAATCTCTGCTGTATTAGCAAAAAGAACCGTCATGGTAAGGCATTGCACTAAGATTATTTGGAAAAATCTCTTAGATACAGTAATTATCTGTAACCTTTTGTCATTTTTCATTACTTTCAATTTGGTTTAAACTATTGTGTGGTTTATTCTTAAAATTCTGAAAGCTCACCATTGAGTTTTCAGCTACCTCAGACTGGAGATGTTGACGCATCTTCAGTCATTTTCACATTTACATTCTTCTTTTTTTTCAGCATAGATAAGCGGGGGTTATTGTTTGAAATTTATTTTGATTTGCTTTCCGGTTATTTCGTAGTTAAACCGAGCTGTGTAGCTAAGTCCATCCAATATATTCTTCAACGTTTCGCCTTTGTATTTACCCGAAAGGGTCAGATTCTGCTCGGTATAATTGAGCAATGTGATTTGCACACCAAACCAGTTTTCTAGCATTTTGATCGCTTCAGGTAGAGGAGTGTCATCAAAAATGATGGTTTGATTTAGCCATGCTAGCACTAGGTCCTCTTCGAAAGATTCCTTTTCCCACATATTCCCTTTTGGTAAAGTGACAACTTGTTCTCCAGGACTGAGGTAATCCAGGAATTCTTTTACATCCTGGGATTTGACTTCTACTTTTCCTGTAATTAAGGAAATTGAGATTTTCTCGGAGTTATTTGCTTTGATGTTAAAGGAAGTGCCCAGCGCTTTGGTAGCTATATCCTGTGTATGGACAATGAAGGGTTTTAAAGTATCGTGGGCAACTTCAAAAAATGCTTCGCCCTCAAGAAAAATTTCCCGGGTTTCTCCAACAAAATTCTGAACGTAACGAATGCTACTTCCAGCATTCAATTTGACTACAGTGCCATCGCTTAATGTTACAGAAGATTTGATTCCTGGTTTGGTGCTGTAAGTAAGCCAGTTGATTTTATCTGTTGATTTTACTTTAGGAAGCGAAAAGTAAAGAAAACCTAAAAATCCTGTCAAGAGAATTACGGCAGCTATCTTAAGTAATGCAAAATTGAATTTTCTTTCTTTCGATATTCTTCCATATCGCTCAATTGTGGATTGGGAATTTAGGGGAATAGAAGGCGTTATTGGCTCTTTGGCAAAATCGGAATTTAACCGGTCATCAATTTTATTCCAGAGTACTGAGATGTCCTCCTCTTTGATCTTGTAAACTTTCTTAGGAAAATTCAATACCAGTTCCCTGGCCAACTCAATATCATGGATTTTTCCTGGGTTCTTTTCAATAAAAGACTCCCAACGAAGATTTCTTTGTTTGTTTGGAGACAGTATCCAATCTCTGAAGTCACAGTCTAATACTAAATCTTCTACCGAGAAATTTGATTTATCCATAATGAACCGTTTCAGTACATTAAGGAGCGAAGTGTGGAAAGTTATCCTTCAAAATTTTAATTTTTTTTAACAATTACATTTCATTTAGAAAATCCCGTAATCGATTGCGAAAAACGCAATGAAATCAATAATTCTGTGTGATTTTCTTAAGGCTATGAGAGAAGAAAAATTGCTGTAACGACAGTGATTGCCTTTTTCAACGCATTGATTGCTTTCCATGCAAGGGTGTATGTTGACCGGATGTTAATCTCCAGTAGCTTGGCCGTTTCCTCGTAACTTAGCTTTTCAAAAAATAAATACTGAATTACTTCTTTCTGACGTATGGGCAACCTTCTCATAGCACCATACATCTGACTTGTGATTTCGTTTTCTGTTTGATGCTGGACCAGTTGATCCTCTATAGAAATTACAATCGACTCCTGTTCTGTTAACCAATTCATGCTTGATCTTCGGAAGTTTTTTCCCAGTTCTTTGTGAATACGGTTAGAGAGTGATTTAAATAAATATTGCTTCACGACTACATCACTACCAAGATTTACATGGTAGTTCCATAAATCAATAAAAATGTCTTGGATTGCATCTTTTACTATAGCCTCATCAGCATGAAGACTCATGCCAAAACTAAATAGGTCTTTAATATACAGCCTATATATTGCCTCCAGGGCATACCTATCACCGGAGCGGAGATCTTCCCATAAGTTTTCGGATGATAGCTCTTGTAAATTATCGGGATTAGATAAAGACAATTTAGCTCGGGTTACTTTATTGATTTTCGAAGTAACGAATTTTCTTTCGTCATAAAAAAACAAATAGTGATAAGTGGCTTTAGAAATTATTTAGTAACACGGTCATACATTCTGAAAAAAAATACTATTTGTAAGGGTTAAAAGTAGAAATTTTCCAGAAGTAGGTCATCTAAATAAGTTGTCTGAGAGTGTTCCGTTATTAAAACTTTTTGAAGTTTAATTCAATAATAATTTCTAGGATTTCAAATTTCATCCAGACTTCTCCGTGTAGGATTTACCTGATTCTTAAAAGCTGTCGGCGTCATTCCGGTTTCCCTTTTAAACTGTGAAGAAAGATAGGCAACACTGCTGTATCCGAGCAGATCTGCAATTTCTGAAAGACTTTTTTCCTTATAAAAAATCAATTCCTTAACTCTCTCAATTTTCACTTTGGTGATAAACTTCTCTATTGTAATACCCTCTACTTGGGAAAAAAGCTTACTCAAGTAAGTGTATTCATGGTGAAGTTTTTCGGAAATAAAACTGGAATAATTTTCTGTAATCGTTTCGCTAGAATGCTGTATCTGTTCTATCAATATACTTTTGATCTGAGAAATCAATGTGGATTTCCCTTCTTCCAAAAGCTCAAATCCTTCAGCATCAAGTGCTTCTGCCAATTGCTTTTTCTGGGCAACACTAGGGTAATGATTCAACACTACCTTCCCTAAATCCACTGAAGAATAGGCAAGCCCCAGCTTATTTAAGATCTCAGACACTGATGAGATGCATCTTGGGCAAACCATATTTTTGACGTGAATCTGAGACATGTTTTAGATGGTAAGTTTATCATCAAATGTATTCGATTCAATTTTAGTTCTCAACCCTATAAGAATCAATTCATAAAGTATCCTATGAGAAATCATAGGATACTTTTATGTGATAGAGGTTTATTAACTGATTTTTGTAAGAAATATTCTGGAAACAGCCAAAAATGCCAGTGCGACTAAAGGAATAATTATAGCCGATGTCGGATGTCCATTTGCGGAGTGCGCAATAAACGCTGAGATAAAAGTGATCCCAAATCCAGCATAAGCCCACTCCTTAATAACATACGGAATGGATGGAATTAGCAGTGCAAGCACTCCAAGGATTTTTGCAATTCCTAATTCGATGCGAAAGAAATCCTTAAATCCCATGGAGATGAATGCCTCAGATATATTAGGATCAGTAAAATAGGCATAAGCACTGAAAAGCATCATTAATGATACAAGTGCTGTGGAAGTCCAATAGATGATTTTATTTTTCATGATTGTAAAGTTTTTTACAAACTTATCGTAATTAACTATAGATTTGTAAGTACTATACTAACATATAGTACTATACTTTGGTATAGTTTAAGTTAAAGCTCATTTAAATGTCTTATGGAGAAGCTAGATAAGTCAAATCATAGCCAATGCACAGGTATAATTCGTCCAGTTCAAGATGCGCTGGATGTTTTGAATGGAAAATGGAAGCTGCCAATCATCGTGGCTTTGCTCCATGGCTACAAGCGTTTTTCGGAAATTTCCAGGCAGGTGCCCGGCATTACCGATCGCATGCTATCTAAGGAACTACGTGATTTAGAATTAAATCAATTGGTGAAGCGGAAGGTCTACGATACTTTTCCTGTAACTGTAGAGTACACAATGACTCAATATGGAGAGACACTCAAAGATGTAATCAATGCGCTTCACATCTGGGGTGAAAATCATCGGAGAAAAATATTCGGAGATGAATTATTAAAGCAGCCTGTTGATAAAGACCATCTGGGCTAAAATAGGATTTCAACCAAATAATAAAGGAGGGAAGGGCAAAGCAAGCATCCCAGCCCGGTATAGAAAGTTGCTGTGACAGCTCCATAAGGAACAAGTTTGGGGTTGGTAGCCGCTAATCCAGCCGCGACTCCGCTGGATGTTCCCATGATTCCGCCAAATGCCATGGCAGATCCAGGGTCATTAAGTCCTATTTTTTCGGCTAAAACGGGGGTGAAAATTGTTACAGCAATCGTTTTTACCACACCGGCTGCAATGCTCAAGGCAATCACTTCCGAACTGGCACCCAACGCTGCACCAGTAACTGGACCCACGATGTAGGTACATGCGCCAGCACCAATGGTTGCCAAGCTTACCGCATCTCGGTATCCCCACAGCCAAGCCATTGCCACTCCTGATATGAAGAAGATCAAGATTCCTAGAATCAAAGAAATTAATCCAAGTAGTCCTGATTTTTTGATGAGGAGAAAACTTGCTCCAATAGCTGTGGCAACAATAGCAAAGTCCCGAAACATTGAGCCTCCCAAAACTCCCACTCCGCGAAAAATGGGAATATCTGACAATCCTTTTTCACCGCCATTAATTACACCTCCCAAATAACCCAATACCAATCCCATAAAAATTGCAATGGCAGAGCCAGGAATTCTACTCTTCAATACTTTCTTGGAAAATAAATCCGATGAATAGGTGATAATTCCTATGACAAGAAATCCTACGATTAATGCATTCTTGTCAAATACTTTAAGCAGCTCTTCCATCAGTTCCGATCAAAAGCTTTAATTAATACTGGGAAAAGTGCAAAGGCAAGAATGACTGGAATAATACCAGCAACTATTGCCAACTTGCCGCTCGAGATAGCAGCCTGGACGTTCAGACTGGCCGCCATGGCGATCACGACAGGAATATACATTTTGTTCCAAAAATCAATTCCTGAAATCATTTCATGCTTCCACCAGCCTTTTCGCTCATAAAGCTCTGTTAGAAGCATTAGTATGATCATTGAAAAGCCAACTCCACCCACGTTTGAGTTGATTCCAATAAGTTTCCCCAAAAGCTCCCCAAGCCACTGACCAAGTAGATAAGAAAAGGAGAGAAGTGCCAAGCCGTAAATCAGCATCAGAAAAGTTTTTTCAGATCATTCTTGGTGACTTTACCCATGGTATTTCGTGGTAGTTCGTCTATGAAAATGTAACTTCTGGGAGTTTTGTAAGAAGGTAAGCGCTCCCGCATCCATTGGTTAAGTTCTTCAAGGTTAATTTTCTCCTTACTCACCAGCGCAGCTCCTACCAGTTCACCCCATTCATCATTAGGAATTCCTACTACACCACAGTCATCTATCTGAATATGTTTTCGCAATACTTCTTCTATTTCCAAAGCCGAAATTTTGTATCCGCCTGATTTGATTATATCTATGGAGTCCCTTCCGAGAATTTTATAATAGCCATCTTCCAATACCACAATATCCCCGGTTTTAAACCAGCCGTCCTTGGTGAAGCTCTTTGCTGTAGCCTCAGGTTTGCCCCAATATTCCTTAAACACACCAGGACCTTTCACTTGAATTTCGCCAGGTTCATTAGCCTGAACAGTATCATTGTTTTCGTCTACAGTTCGGATTTCCACTTGAGGCAGAGGTTGACCAATATGTCCTGCCCGTCGTTCTCCCTCGTAAGGATTACTGATTGCCATACCTATTTCGGTCATTCCATACCGTTCCAGCAGATAGTGTCCCGATATTTCTTTCCATTTTTCCATTACAGAAACCGGCAGAGCTGCAGAGCCTGAGATCATCAAGCGAAATTGGGACATAGCGATCGAGAGTTCTTCCTGCTCAGTTTTTTCCATGCTTTCAAACTCAGAAATCAATTTGAAGTAGATAGTCGGGACTGCCATGAAAACATTGAGTTTGCCTTCCAGGAATATCTTAAATACTTCTGCGGCATTGAAGGGATTAAGGAACTGTACTGTCGCGCCAGACCATAAGGCACAACAAAGCACATTTATAATACCATGCACATGATGAAGTGGGAGAATCTCAAGAATATGATCCTGAGATGACCACTGCCAAGCCTGTACTAGTGTGCTGATTTGCGATTCTATGATCGCATGAGTTGTTAAAACTCCTTTTGGGAGAGAAGTGGTGCCAGAAGTGTAAAGAATCATTGCTCCACGTTCTTTACTTATTTCTGGCAGAGCGGCATTTCCATTTTGGCTGAAAGACTCGGTTGCTATAAAACGTATCTTCGGATCTGATTTATAAGATTCTAGAATAGAAATATATTCAGGGCCTACGATCAAATATTCCGCTTCAGTATCTTCTATTACATAAACAAGGGAGGGTAGAGGGTAGGTGATACAAAGCGGAACGGCAATTCCTCCGGCTCTCCATATTCCCCATTGCGCGGCTACGTAATCTATTCCTGGGGATATCATAAATGCTACCCTTGCTTCTTG
Source organism: uncultured Algoriphagus sp. (assembly GCF_963974835.1). Classification (GTDB taxonomy): domain Bacteria; phylum Bacteroidota; class Bacteroidia; order Cytophagales; family Cyclobacteriaceae; genus Algoriphagus. The sequence goes on from NZ_CAXBET010000002.1 coordinate 380,042, forward strand.
GAGGTCTGGTTTATCACCCAATAAAACATCACTTACACCATGACTTCTGTCTAATAAATTTTGATAGGAATAATTGTCATGGAAATCAATAATTGCAGTTTTGGAGTGGTACTGCTTTGAATTTTCTATTAGCTGCAGCATGGAATATTCTATGGAAAGGTTTACTGTTTCAGTAAGTAAGATATATGCTATTGTTTATAATGGAAATAATAGGAATGTATTTTCTGGTATAAAGGATTTGGAAGTTGAATTGTACTATTAATAAAAAGTGAATAAAGAAATATAATTTTTTTTGTTCTGTATTTGCAGAACTAACTGAACTTTCATTACATTTGTCCCGTTACAAGCCCATAACCCAAATAAATCAAGCATGATATTAACTGAAAGACATAAGGAGCTGATCGAAAGAATTGGTGTTTTCCATGAGCATAAAGGAATGCAACCGCTAGTAGGTAGAATTATAGGTCTGCTTTTGATTCATGAAGATGGAGAGGTTTCTTTTGATGAAATCGTGGAGCAACTCGGCGTTAGTAAAAGTGCAGTTAGCAATGCTTTGACTTTCCTTCAGGCAAAAGACAGATGTGTTTATTCTACAAGGCCTGGTGATCGAAAAAGATATTTTGCATTGAAACTAAGTGACTGGAGAGAGGACTTTGCCAAAGAATTGGAGAACATCGCTGAGATCCAAAAGTTCATCGATGAGGTGCTGGAAGTGAGGACAGAAAAGAATCACGAATTCAATTGCAAAATGAAAGACTTCTCTGATTTCTTGGGTTTTTTCAAAAAGGAGATTCCTGCATTATTTGAACGATTTAAACGGCAACAAGCCTAAAAAAATTTATTCAGTAAGTTTAGAAAAAACAGAACCAACTATAAATTTTATAACCAACTATTATTCAATAACATGTTAAAGAAGTATTTAACCTATGCATTTTTCTTATTGGCTCCAGTGGTAGCCATGGGACAAGAGGCGGCGCAGGAATTTGATCTTCCGGATACACTTACTTTAAAGGAGAGTATCCAGATTGGATTGGAAAACAACCGCACGCTGAAGAAGGCTATTCTGGACGAGGAAAAGGCTAAGTATCAGAGAAACGAGATCAGAGGCGCTGGTCTTCCCCAGTTCTCTGCTTATGGTCAATACAACAATTTTCTGGATGTTTTTCCTCAGGCGGTGCCAGGAGGGATTTTTGGAGGAGACCCAAATGAGATTCAGGTGATTTCTCTTGGCGTACCTCAGTCTCTGAAAGCTGGGTTCGAATTGAATCAGTTGATTTTCAGCAATTCCTATTTAATAGGTTTGAAAGCTGCAAAAACTGGAGAAGAGTTTTACCGCATTCTGGCGGAGCAATCCGAGGAAGATGTAATCCACGAGATTTCCATGAATTTTTTGGGAGTGATTCAGCTGGAACTTCAGAGGGAGAATTTGCTGGCAAACATAGATCAGCTGGAGAGTCTGGAAAAAATCCTTCAGTCGCAATATGACAATGACCTGGCACGTAAAGTCGATTTAAATCGAGTGAAGGTCAATCTAACTTCAATAAAAAGTGAGCTTGAAAACTTAGAGATCGGTATCTATCAACAAGAAGGATACTTGAAATTGTTGATGGGAATTCCTGTGGATACTGAGATCAATCTGGATCAGTCAGTGGCCGATATGGACCAGAAAGTAAAAGACTTTGAGGTTCAGGATTTTAACATTTTTGACAGAAAAGATATCCAGGTTTTGGGAGTGCAGGAGCAATTGAATGAGTATGAATACAAAAATATAAAAGCAGGACATCAGCCTCAGTTAGTCGGATTTGCGGATTTCAATAAAAATGCATTTTCTCAGGATTTTGATTTCTTAGGCCAAAACAAAGTCTGGTATCAAGGTTTTTTAATCGGATTGAAATTGCAGATACCGATTTTCGATGGGATGCAGACCAAATACAAAGCTGCGCAATCTAAGGTGAGTGCTCAGCAATTAAACTTGGATCGTCTTCAGGCTGAAGATGCCGCAGAATTGGAATACAAAAATGCACTGAATAAATATTACAATTCTTTGAATACCCTTGCTTCGTTGGATAGCAATCTGGATTTGGCAAATGACGTTTTTGAAGAAACCACTTTGCTATATAAAGAAGGGCTTAGCCCGCTAACTGATTTACTCGATTCGGAGACTACACAGCGGGAAGCGCAAGCAAAATACAACAATCAGATCATACAGGTTCGAATCGCTCAACTGGAGATTTTGAACTCTACTGGAAAAATCAAAAATCTTTTACTGTAATAGAAAACTCATACCAACGATGAAAAAAATAATAATCATAGCACTTCTTCTAGTCGGTGTAGGAGCAGTAGCATTCACGCTTTACAATAATAAGCAGGAAATGAATGAGTCTGCCACGCTAGCCATGAAGTCCAGTGAATACATCTCTGTGACTGTGGAAAAAGTGGAGGAGAAGACCGTTAACCGAAATTTTGAAGCAAACGGCATTTTTGAACCTTCTCAGGAATTGAAATTGATGTCTGAGACTTCCGGAGCGATTGTTAAGATCCAAAGAAGAAAAGGAGACTACGTGCGCAAAGGTGATTTGATTGTTCAGATTGATGATCGATTGATCCGCTCTGATTACACCATCGCTAAGCTTAATAGAGATCAGGCTGAGAAGGATTTGAAGCGTTTTGAAAATCTAGCAGCTACTGATGCAATTACTAAAAAGCAATTGGAAGAAAACGAAAATGCTTTCAAAATCGCAGATGCTCAATTGTCCGCTTTGAAAAAGAGATTGGACGATACGCAGGTGACTGCTCCAATCGCAGGCTTCATTAACGAAGACTACTATGAAATGGGAACCTTGGTGAGCCCGGGAATGCCTCTGGCAGATATCATCAATAAGAATCCTTTGAAACTATCTGTGAATGTGACTGAAAGCGAAATCGCCAAAGTGAACAAAGGTGATGAGATCGCTGTCAGAGTGAATGCAATGTCCAATCAGGATTTTACAGGAAAAGTAAATTTCATCTCGGACAAGGCGGATGCTTCTTTCAAGTACGAAGTGGAACTGATCATGAACAGTAAAAATCAAGATCAAATCAAGCCAGGAATGTTTGGGACAGCACAATTTGAATTTTCCCAGGAAGAGAAAGTGCTGAAAATTGACAGAAAATCTATCGCTGGAAGCTTGAAAGATCCTGGAGTTTACCTCATCAAAGACGGTGTAGCAGTTTACCAGCCAGTTAAAATCAATCCTTTAGATGATGGTACTGTTGAAATTTTGGACGGCTTGAAAGCAGGTGACGAAGTGATCGCTTCCGGTTTGATCAATGTGAAAGAAGGAACAAAAGTCAAAGTTCAGTAAACTATGCAAATCACTAAAATTTCGATTCAACGGTCGACCATGGTGGTCGTACTGTTCACCGTACTGACTTTGCTTGGGATTTTTTCCTACTCGCAACTGTCTTACGAGCTTTTACCAAAGATGGAATCCAATGTGGTAACCATTTCTACCATCTATCCTGGTGCAGCTCCATCGGAAGTGGAAACTTCCGTGACGAAGAAAATTGAGGATGCAGTAGCTTCTTTGGAAGGAATTAAATCTATGAATTCTATCTCTCAGGAGAGTATTTCTATCATTACGATAGAACTTGATGCGGGCGAAGATGTGGATTACTCCATGCAGGACGCACAGCGTAAAATCAATGCCATTTTGGGAGATCTCCCTGATGATGCCGATCCTCCAAGTTTGGGCAAATTCGACTTAGGTGATTTACCGATTATGCAATTGGCTGTCTATTCTGATCTTAAGCCTTCGGAGTTTTATGATCTGGTGAAAAACAAGATTCAACCATCAATGGCTCAGATTAAAGGTGTTGCCCAAATTAATATGCTGGGTGGTACTGAGCGGGAGATCAAAGTAAACTTGGATAGAAACAAGCTGGACGGATATGGGATTTCTCCGCTTTCGGTAGCACAGACTATCAATGCTAGTAATCTCGATTTTCCTACTGGACGATTGAAGGATAATGAAGGCCAGGTTTTGATCCGTCTTGCGGGTAAATTCCAGAACATTCAGGATATCGAAAACTTGGTTATTGCATACCGGGATGATGAATCTCCTATTCAATTGAAAGAAGTTGCCGAGGTGGCAGATTCTTATAAGGACGAGGAAATTCTCACTAGACTAAACGGTAAATCAGCGATTGGTTTGACTGTTCAAAAGCAATCTGATGCTAATGCGGTGGAAGTTGCTGAGGTTTTGGAGCACGAGCTTCACAACTTGGAGCAAACTTACAGCGCAGAAGGCGTTTCCTTCCAGATTTCCCAAAACACTTCCGAGTTTACTTTGGAGGCAGCCAATGATGTGATCAAAGATTTGATTATTGCGATTGTGTTGGTGGCTTTGATTATGCTATTATTCCTTCACAGTATTCGAAATGCAATCATCGTAATGGTGGCTGTGCCGGCATCTATCGTAGCAACATTCACGGTGATGTTCTTGGCAGGCTTTACATTGAATTTGATGTCTTTACTGGCACTTTCGCTCGTGGTAGGTATCCTGGTGGATGATGCGATTGTGGTGATTGAAAACATCTACCGTCACCTGGAAATGGGTAAGACAATAGCCCAGGCTTCCTACGACGGTATCCGTGAGATTGGCGCAACAGTTGTTTCAATTACTTTGGTAATCATCGTGGTATTCGTGCCATTGGCTATGACAGGTGGATTGATCGGAGGTATTTTGGCTCAGTTCAGTATTACTGTAGCAACCGCTACTTTGATTTCATTACTCGTAGCATTTACATTGATTCCGCTGCTCACGTCCAGATTCTCCAAGCTGGAGCATTTGGATAAGAATTCCTTCTTCGGGAAAATCATTTATGGTTTTGAAGCTGGGCTAGATGGATTTGTAGATTGGATTGTTGACTTATTGAGATGGGGATTTGCTCATAAAATCGCTTTGCTTGGAATCACTTTCGTACTGTTTATATCTTCTTTCTTTCTTGTGATCCAAGGTTTTATCGGTTCCGAGTTTGTTTCTGAAGGAGATAGGGGAGAATTCCTACTCAGATTAGAGCTTCCAAAAGACGCGACACTTGAGCAGACCAACTTCAAAACCCGTGAAGTCGAAGATTACTTAAGAACATTACCTGAAGTTACTGAAGTGTTTACCACTGTTGGTGTAGCTTCTGGTCAGTTTACAGGATCACAATCATCTCCATTTACATCTGAGATTTTGGTGAAACTGGTGGGTCCGGAACATAGATCTATGACAGGTCCTGATTATGCAAGAAACCTTGAGAATTACCTAGAGGAAAATATCACGGGAGCTGAATATACTGGAGTTCCGATTTCTATCATGGGTACTGCGAATGATGCGCCGATTCAGGTGATAGTTTCCGGTCCAGATAAAGATTCTATCCGCGTAGTATCAGAGAAGATCGAAGCAATTCTTGCTGGTTTGACTGGTACTAGAAAAATTGAAAGTTCGCTGGAAGACGGTAACCCTGAAATCCGGGTAGAAGTAGATCGCTATAAAATGAATGAGCTTGGACTTTCCATGGATATGGTGGGTGGAGCGCTTCAAGTTGCTTTCAACGGTAACGACGATTCTAAATATACAGATGGTGACTACGAGTATGATATTCTTGTGAAGCTGAATGAGTTTGACAGAAAGTCAATCTCAGATGTGCAGAACCTTACTTTCTTAAACAGGAGTGGAAAACTGGTAAAGTTAGAGCAGTTTGCAAAAGTGAACCAGTCTGAGGGTCCAACTAAGTTGGAGCGAAGAGACCGTGTTTCTTCTGTGAAAATCACTTCTCAGGTAGCTGGTGTCCCTTCAGGAACAGTGGGAGCACAGTTGACTGCAGCAATTGATCAAATGGATCTTCCTCAGCAAGTGCAGATCAACTATGACGGTGATATGAAAAACCAATCTGAAGGTTTCGGATCCTTGGGAATCGCCTTGTTGGCGTCGATCATTTTGATCTACCTGATCATGGTGGCCTTGTATGATTCTTATGTATATCCTTTGGTGGTGATGTTCTCACTTCCTATGGCATTGATTGGTTCCTTGCTTGCTTTGGCACTGACTAAAGGCACATTGAGTATCTTCTCTATCATGGGTCTGATCATGCTAATGGGATTGGTAGCTAAGAATGCAATCCTTTTGGTGGATTTCACCAATCAGTTGAAAGAGGCTGGAGTGGAAGTGAGAGAAGCTTTGGAGAAAGCAGTTAAGATCCGATTCCGTCCAATCCTGATGACTACCATAGCGATGGTGATTGGTATGATGCCAATTGCTTTGGCTACCGGTGCAGGTGCTGAATGGAAAAATAGCTTGGCTTGGGTAATTATCGGTGGTTTGCTTTCATCGATGTTCCTGACCTTGGTCGTGGTTCCGGTGATCTATTACTTGTTTGACAGATTTATGGTGAAAATCGGAAAAGGAGATAAGAAGCACATCGAACTGGAAGATACTAATGTGGAAGAGTTTGAATCCGAAGCTGCCGCTTACGTCTAAGCAAAAATTGAATTAAATGCCCTTGCTGATTTGCAAGATCAGCAAGGGTTTAAACTATATCCCCAATGAAGAATTATACAGATTTACGCAAAATATCAAAGGTCTTCCATCAATATGGAATTGACCTCACAGGAAAAAGAAAATACGCATCTTTTAGCAGTGACCTGAGAATGGATAAAGTATTTGTGGACGGATTGATATTCGAATTAGAATATGAATTAAGAAAGCAGATCGAGGATGACAAAGTTGATGGTGTGCAAGCACCCGCCCAGATTATAGAATTGTTGATGAGTTAATTTTGTGAGGGTGAAAAACTCTTTCGCCCAAACCTTGAAAAGAGTTCTGGATGTCCGGAACTCTTTTTTGTTTTAACCCATAAAAAAGAAAGGGAAGGCTTCCACAGAAACCTTCCCTCACAATGACGTAGTCAACTAAACTAAAAGAGAAAAGCCTTACTCTCCGTATGAGCAGCAAGACCTTTTCTTGTCATTGCTTGTGGTCATACCGTTTTATCCACTTAAAAGTTCGTGATTTAACTTTTTTTGTGATTTTTGGTTGAAATTAAAGATAAACGGAAAGTGTCCGTCTTTTTTAAAATCCAACGGCCTTATCGTCTCCTCTTGGATCTGCTCCTCCCTCCAGTTTTCCATCTGGCAGTACAAGAATAGCATCTACTTTTCCGATGATAGGATTATTGTTTTCCTGAATTAAATATCCTTTCGATTTTAATCCTTTTATCAGAGTAGAGCTGAAAGATTCGGGTTCAAAGCTAACTATATCAGGCAGCCATTGATGATGAAATCGTGGTGCATTAACGGCTTCCTGCATTCCCATTCCGAATTCGTGCACGTTCATTATAGTTTGAACCACAGAAGTAATGATGGTAGAACCTCCAGGCGTGCCTACGACCATCCAAAGTTTCCCATCCTTCTCCACTAGCGTAGGAGTCATAGAGCTCAGCATTCTTTTACCTGGCGCGATACTGTTGGCCTCCGCACCAATAAGGCCGAACATATTAGGGACTCCGGCTTTTGAGCTAAAATCGTCCATTTCATTATTCATAAAGAACCCAAGTTCATCAATATAAACTTTCGAACCATAAGCACCATTCAGAGTGGTGGTGACAGAAACTGCATTTCCTTCTTCATCCACAATAGAGTAATGGGTTGTTTCCATACTCTCTGTAAAGGAAAATTGACCTTCAGCTATATCCGCAGACTTAGTCGCTTGCTGAAAGCTAAAATTTTTCATCCGTGTTTGTAAATAAACAGAATCAAGAAGTTTCGCCACTGGAATATCGACAAAGTCAGGATCACCCAGATAGAAATTCCTGTCAGCATAAGCTCTTCTTTCAGCTTCTACTAATACTTGAATATGTTTTTCACTATGATGCCCAAATTTTTCAAAATTGTACGGCTCAGCCATTTTCATGATTTGAGCTATGGTAATTCCTCCTGAACTGGGCGGTGACATAGAAATAATATTCAATCCTTTGTATGTAAAGGTAATCGGGTCCCTCCATGCTGCTTCATATTCAGCCAAGTCTTCTCCAGTGATTATCCCACCAAGATTTTGTATGTGTGAAGAAATGATTTTTGCTGTTTCTCCGGAATAAAATTCTTCAGATCCGTTTGTGGCTATTCTTCTGAGAGTTTTGGCCAGGGCTAGATTTTTAATAGTATCACCGGCTGAGAATTCTTTCCCGTAAAATGTCTGCTCTCCATTTACTTCAATAAGAGTAGTTCGGATTCTTGAGAGCCGATCAGCTTGATTTTGAGTCACTACAAAACCTCTTTCTGCCAGATCAATTACAGGTTGAAGAATCTCAGCAGGAGTAAGTTTTCCAAATTTTGCCTGGGCAGCAAATATGCCAGATATAGTACCAGGAACTCCTGAAGCCATAGCACCCTTGGTACTCATATCAGGAATCACCTCCCCAGACTCATCCAAATACATATCTCTACTCGCAACTTTTGGAGCTTTTTCCCGATAATCAAGCCCGCCTGTAGAACCGTCTGCCAAACGATAAACCATGAATCCACCACCACCAAGATTACCAGCAAAAGGATAGGTAACTGCCAAAGCCATTTCGGTTGCCATCATCGCATCAAAAGCATTACCTCCCTTCTGAATTATGCCGAGACCAATAGCTGAAGCTTCTTCACGTGCAGACACCACCATTGCATTCTCGGAGATTTCTCCAACTACCCTTGGAGAGAGAATTTTTGACTTGGTACAGGCCTGAACAAATATGGCTGATCCTGCGATCAGCCATAGTACTTTATTAATTCTTATTTTCATTCCTCAATCAGCGTTTCATTGAATAGTTTGAGAATTCTTTTGTATTCATCCGTCCACGAGCTGGGTTCTACAAATCCGTGATCTTCCACCGGATAAATAGCCATTTCCCAATTGTCTTTGCCTAGCTCTATTAATCGTTGAGAAAGCCGCACTACATCTTGAAAATGCACATTTACATCTACCATACCATGAGCCATTAATAGATTTCCCTTCAAACCTTCGGCAAAATAAATAGGGGAAGAGCGTCTATAAGCAATTGGATCTTCTTCAGGAGTATTTAAAATGTTGGCTGTATAGCCATGGTTATAATGAGCCCAGTCTGTCACTGAGCGAAGTGCTGCTCCGGATTTAAATGTTTCCGGAGCATTGAAAAGTGCCATCAACGTAATGAATCCACCGTAGCTTCCTCCATACAAACCAACTCGTTCAGGATCTATCCCATGAGAAGCAACTAGGTATTTTACGCCATCCACTTGATCAGAAAGGTCTTTTCCACCCATGTGACGATAAATTCCAGTTCTCCAGTCACGTCCATAGCCAGCTGATCCACGATAATCAATATCCAAGACTGTATATCCCAAATCAGTTAATAGATTGTGGAACATGTATTCTCTAAAATAGCTGCTCCACCATTTGTGAACGTTTTGCAGATATCCTGCTCCGTGTACAAAAACTACAGCTGCCCCATTCTTTTTAGCTGGATCTGGGGAGTAAAGCCTCGCAGGTACTTGTGCTCCATCTTCAGCCGTGAACTTAACTATCTGTGGGTCTCTCCAATTGTAAGCTTTGAACTCCTCGCTCTGTCCTTCAGTTAGTTGGACGGCTTGTGCACCTGACTTATTATCTTGGAGATAAAGTTCAGCAGGCTTATTACTGTAAGAATAAATGATTGCAAGTTTTTTTTCATCTGGAGAAAGGGTGACTTCATTATTGCCAGTCATTGAAGTAAGCTTTTCCATTTTACCTCCCATAAGAGGCATTTTATAGAAATGGCGCTCTCCGGGATCTACTTCAGATGTAGTCAGGTACCATGATTTTTTATCTTTAGATAGAAAAGGGTCAAATACTTCGTAGTTACCTGAAGTCAGAGCTTTCTTTTCTCCGGTAGTTACGTCCAGTAGATATAGGTGAGAATATCCCGTTTCTTCAGACTGAAAATAAATATTCTTATTATCAGGAAGCCAGCCCAAAGTTCCACCATAAAAAGATCGACCAATTCCTGGGCCCGAGATCCAAGCTTCATCTCTTTGACGATCAAGAGTTTTTAACTTTCCGGTTTCCAAATCCACTGCAGCAATCCAACGGTCTTTGTTGTCTACCGAACTGATGTTTACAATTGCTTTTTTTCCATCAGGAGAAAAATATGGTGAGGACAACATTACATCTCTTTCTTTTTTCTCCCAGGTCTTATCGGGATAATCTCTTACATAATCAGGTAAATCTGTGATACCAGTAAGATCAGATGTGGTCAAAAAATAAACAGTGTCGCGGTTAAGATCGTAAATTCCGATTTCAATTTTAGTGGGATCGTTTCCTACTTTGGAGCGCGCGTTGAGATCTGTGGTGTACCCTGAAGCATCTACATAATCAGGAACTTTGGTGTTTTTATTATTAGCTGAGTTATAGATAGAAAATGTAGCGTAATTTCCGTCAGGTGATAATTGCAGGTTAACTGGTGATTTGCCTTCAGTATAGTAGACAAATTCTTCCTTATCTGATTTAGCAAAATCCTCCCGATATTCTCTTCTCATTTTATCCTTTTCTTTCCGCTCATTCACCACATTTAAGAGTTCGAGATTTTCTGATTCTAGCCATTCTACTTTAGCATCGTCTTTGGACTTTTCTTTTGGCTTAGATTCAGTGGAAATGTTAGTGACTTTTCTTACAGTTTTAGAAGCCCGGTTCCAAATGTAAATGTTGCTTTTGGAGGCAAATGCTATTTCCTGATCGTTGGCAAGGAACTTCGGGTCAGAGAAGTTTTCGGGCCACTCGATCAGCACATCGGAAGTATGATCTTTCATGTTTTCCAGCATTAATTTTTTATCCAACTGGTAAACACTTAATGATTTATCCGAATTAAAATCTGAATCGTTCCGCTCGTTTGACTTTAATTCTCCCCAGCCGACTTTAGAGACAGTGGACTTATCCGAAAGATTAATTTTATAAAGAGAATCAGCAGGGTCTAAATCTTTATTGTACCGGAAATATATTGTCTGCGAATCATCACTCCATGTGGCGTTGGAAGGGAAGGTTCCCATCCAACTCGGGTCGCGCATAATATAATCTACACTTAAAGTTGACTGCGCATTTGCTTGAATAAGGGTAATAAAAAGCAATGGCAGAAACAGTAATTTTCTCTGCATAATTTTAAGGATTTGTTTATTCTGTAATCAATTTAGGGCCTCTATAAACTGATCGAGCTCAGTTTCTATGCCTGCAAGGTGGGTTTTAAGACTTGCATACAGGGTATGATAATCATCCGGGTTATTTTCTATTTCTTCCAACAATTTTTTTGTTTTCTGAGCTCCAATATAACTCATAGTTGGTTTTGCTTTATGACATCTTTTTTTGACGGTTTGAAAGTCATTTTGATCGTAAAAAATATCCAGTTCTTTTAAATCCTTGATATTGGTGTCCAAGATAATCTGAACCATCTCCCTGATCATATCAGGCTCGTCTTCGCCAAAATAATGATAAATTGATTGCTCACTTATGAATTGATACATGGTAGGACGAAAAGGTTTTAAATTATAAAAATTGCATTTGGAACAAAGTTCATAAAATTAAACACAATTTTGAAAAAGTATAATTTTTAGACAAGGTCTTTCAATAATTCATGATTATTGCTGAGACATTTATTTTGATTAATTAGTTTTGCATCAAACTCGAGTCAGAAATTAACTACCAAATGCCCAGGAATAAGAAGATATTTTTGATCCTATTTGTGATTTTCATGCTGATCATGTGTTGGATTGGATACGATATTTCCCAGAGAACGACATTTCCTGGCTCCAAAAGAAATCTGGAACAGCGGATACAGGATGACTTGGAAAAGGATGTAAAAAAATAGCGTCTGCTATTCAAGTAAAATAGAATACACTCAATCGGCAGTTCTGCCGAGAAAATACCAAGTCAATGGATAACTTAATGACCCGCCAACTTGACCTCATTTTACGTGAGGGGGAGGTGGATTTTGAGCGGGATTTTGAATTAGAAATAGTATCAAAATATTTGGATCAAAAAGGTCAGAATTGGCTAGCCGAGATCTATGAAGATCTGGGAGGAGTTGGGAAAATTCCTTTGCTGGAGAAATTAAAGTTTGATTTCAAAATTGGAAGGAATTTGTTCGTGTATGATGAGGAATTTCACTTCAATAGATATCGACTAGTTACTTTCAGGTCAGAGCTTTACACGGAGTTGAATTTCCCTTTTTCTGAAATGCAAAAACGTCTTTGCCGGACTTACGAAAAGGATTGTCTGAAAGTAGGATTACAGCAAAGAATCTGGAATGGAGCTCCTATAGCTAAGCATTGTTTTGGTGAAGCAAGTGAGCCAGGGGATTTTTCGGGTAATGGAGCAATAGGATGGAAGCTTACGGCTTATAATGATGCTCAATTTGACTTGCAAACCAGAATTCATGGATATAAACTTTTTAGGATTACACCATTCGAAACACTAATGACTGGAGGATCTTTAAAGCGACTGGATCAACTTCTCATTAACCCTAAGGAGGAACAACGGGCGATGCTGTTGAATTGGTTTAATAGGAAATATCAATCCTAAACGAAAAAGAGTCGGTTTTCAAACCAACTCTTTTTCGTTTTATAGATAATCCAATTAAGAAAACAACCCAAAAATTTCCCGATTTACTTTTTCCACCACGAATGAGAAATCGGCTGGATTCTCCACGAAGTCAAGGTTATTCACATCTATGATCAATAGTTTACCTTCCTTATAGCCAGCAATCCATTCTTCATAGTGTGTATTCAGGTTTTTCAGGTAATCTATCCGCATAGTTGTCTCATAGGTTCTACCTCTTTTTTCGATCTGACCTACCAATTTGGGAATATCAGCTTTGAGGTAAATCAGCAGATCCGGAGCTTTCACGTGAGCGATCATACTGTCAAATAAACTGAGGTAATTTGCATAATCACGCTCAGCCATAAGCTGACTTTTATAAAGATTAGCCGCGAAAATATAAGCGTCTTCATAGATCGTCCTATCCTGAATAGTAGGCGTGTCACTTTCTTGAATCTTCTTGATTTGATTGAATCGGGAATTGAGAAAATAAACCTGAAGATGAAAGGACCACCTCTTCATATCTTCATAAAAATCAGTAAGATAAGGGTTATTATCTACAGCTTCGAATTCAGCTTTCCAACCATAGTGTTTGGCTAGTTTTTCGGTGAGCGTAGTCTTTCCGCTACCTATATTTCCAGATACAGCAATGTGCATGAGTTCTTATTTTGAAAAGCGAGGAGACACAATTGAATCTTTGCTTCCAGCCGTGTATTTATAGAAGCCTTCACCGGATTTCACTCCTTTGTATCCAGCCTGCACCATATTTACCAATAAAGGACAGGGAGCATATTTTGGGTTTCCAAAACCCTCATGAAGGACTTTAAGGATAGAAAGACAAACGTCCAATCCAATAAAATCAGCCAACTGCAATGGCCCCATCGGATGCGCCATTCCAAGTTTCATTACGGTATCAATTTCACTTACGCCCGCCACACCTTCAAATAAAGAATAGATCGCTTCATTGATCATTGGCATCAAAATTCTATTTGCCACAAAGCCTGGATAATCATTGACTTCCACAGAATCTTTAGAAAGTTTGCTGGATAAAGTCATAATCTTGGCTGTGACCTCATCAGAAGTTGCGTACCCACGGATCACTTCCACCAACTTCATCACCGGAACAGGGTTCATGAAGTGCATTCCAATAACTTGTTCAGGTCTTTTGGTAGCAGCGGCTATTTTCGTAATAGAAATCGAGGAGGTATTACTAGCTAGAATAGCTGAATCAGGACTGTATTGATCAATTTGTCGAAATAGATCTAGTTTAATTTCCATATTCTCAGTGGCAGCTTCCACTACCAAATCGGCGGATTTTATTCCAGCTTTAAGGTCGGTGAAGACCTCTATTCTTGCTAACGTGGCTTTCTTATCTTCCTCCGATATGAGCTCTTTGCTAACTTGTCTATCCAGATTTTTAGCAATGGTGCTAACAGCTTTGTCAAGAAATTCCTGCTTAATGTCGACCAAACTAACCGCGTATCCATGCTGGGCGAAGACATGAGCTATGCCATTTCCCATGGTGCCGGAGCCTATTACTGAGATATTTTTCATGTTGGGGTGATGATGTGTAAAGTTAGGATTTGGGTTTAAAATCAACGGATTTTACCAGTTGAAGAGTTCAAAGCTAATTCCGACTGCCAGCAAATCCAATTTTTTAACTTTCGATGTCCGACTTTGTTTGTCGCAAAACTTCAGTTTCAAAATGCGATTAATAGCTACCTTTGGAGCATGAAAGAACTCGGTTTAATCTCAAAACTACCCATCAATAGATTTACAGACTTCGGGGCCTACTTGGCTCTGAGTTCCGGAGAAGAACTTTTACTACCAAAAGGATACCTTCTTGGAGAGGAAAAAGAAGGGGACTTAATCGAGGTGTTTGTATACACAGATAGTGAAGACCGTCCTGTGGCTGTCACACAAAAGCCGCTGGCACTATTGGATGAATTTGCAGTTTTGGAAGCCAAGGAAGTTACCTCATTCGGTGCCTTCGTGGATTGGGGATTGCCAAAAGATCTTTTTGTGCCCAAATCAGAAATGGGTAAAAACATGGAAGTTGGTCAAAAATACTTGGTTAAGGTTTGTGTTGATTTTAAGACCAATAGATTAATTGGAGTCAATAAGTATAGAGATTTTCTACGCTTGGCTCCAATGGATTGGGAAGAAGGAAAGGAGCTCGAAGGAGTGATTTTCGAAGAAACTGATCTGGGTTTCAAAGTCCTAATCGATAATGAGTTCGAAGGCTTACTTTTTAAAAATGAAGTTTTCCAACCTCTGGAGCTTGGTGAGAAAAGAAAGGTTTACATCAAAAAGAACCGTGAAGACGGGAAATTGGATTTGCAATTATTGCCTCCTGGTCGTGTGAAATACGACGAAGGATCGGAAAAAATACTTACCATATTAGAGGCTAAAGGCTTTTTACCTTTGCACGATAAATCCGCTCCTGAGGAAATCCAGCAGCAACTTGGCATGAGCAAGAAGCATTTCAAACAATGCATAGGACAATTGTACAAAGCAAGAATGATCCAAATAGAACCTGATGGAATCAGACTAAATGCATCGAATTAAGCTTAAGAATATCCGTAGGCGTAATGCAGAGAATGGCTCTATTTCGGAGACTGGCGATGGGTGCCTTGATCAGGTTTGGTGATTTGATCAAGATATTCAGCCAACTTTCGTCATCCCAGTTTTTTCCTGCAATAAATTGCTGATAATCCGGATGAGCTCTGTTGAGTAAATCTTTCGCTCTGAGGTTGAGTTTTAGTAAAAGACTATTCCATTGAGTAGGAGTGAGCCTCTCTTTGCTTAGATCTATTCTATTCACGAATGGCGAAATTGACTTGGCATAAGCTAGGGTTTGCTTATCTACAAGCTGCGACGGAGAATGGTAGAAATACAATTCTGAAGGATGAGTTTTCATAGCTATATGGGTTTAATTGTTTATTAAGATACTGAATATCTATAGCTTATGAAAGAATTATTTACCGATAATTATTAGTGTACCTTATTTAACTTCCAGAGAAATTGGAAATTGACCTTAATAATTTCAGAAAAGAAAGCAAATCAGAATATTCTTCTAACCAAAAACTGAAGGCCAGACTTAAAAAAGTGAAGCCAAAAATTTTGGACGAGACATTCGAGAAGCTTCATGAAGAGGCTTTTGAGGAAATAGACTGTCTGGATTGTGCAAATTGCTGTAAAACCACAAGCCCCATATTTCTCAATACAGATATTGATAGATTAGCAAAAGTTTTTAGGATGAAAAGCAGTGCTTTCATCGATGAATATTTACATCGTGATGAGGAGGGAGATTTTGTGCTAAATTCTTCTCCCTGTACTTTTCTTGGAGAAGATAGTAAGTGTTTGGTCTATGAAGACCGACCAAAGGCCTGCCGGGAGTATCCGCATACCAATCGTAAAAAAATGCACGGTATTTTAGAGCTTTCCCTTAAAAATACACTTGTTTGTCCAGCAGTTTTCAAAATTTTCCAGCAGATTGGGAAGGAATATAGGAAGTAATACTTTTCTTTTGCTTTTTTGAAACCGTAAACCTATTGATAATACTATGCAAAATCAGGAAGCACATTTCCTTGGAGTGGATGTGGGGGGAACTCACTTGAAAATCGGCCTTGTAGACAGAGAAGGCAATATTTTAGACTTTGTGAAAGAAGATACCACTTCTTATCGTGATCATCCTGAAGGTTTTGGACCTGCATTTATAGCAGGTTTGGAGAAATATCTAGCTAAATATCCTACAGTAAAACAAGTAGGAATAGGCCTCCCAGGCATGATTTCTAAAGACAGAACTACTGCTATTGAAATTCCTGCCATCCCAACGTTGAACGGGTATAATCTAAAGAAGAATCTAGAAGCAAAATATCCAAAACATGAATTTTCCCTAGAAAATGATGCAGCAGCAGCCGCTATCGGAGAGTTTTATTTTGGAAAAGATGACCCATCCCAAAACTTCCTTTTTATCACTATGGGAACTGGAATTGGCAGTGCCTTGGTGCTGGATGGAGAAGTTTTTAAAGGCTCCCGAGGAAACGCAATGGAAATGGGACATATGCTCTCTAAAGGTGCTGCTAGATTGGAGACGTTGATCGGAAGACAGGGGATATTAAATATTATGGCCCGTCTCATCGATGCTTATCCAGAGAAAGCCGGTGTATTGGTAGGAGCTGAACTTGGAACTCACTTGCTTGTCGATACTGCGAAAGCTGGAAATCCCGTATCACTCATGGTTTTTGAGGAGGTTGCAAGGATTTTGGGAGAAGCGATTGTATCAGCTATACGCATCTTGGATGTCACGGATGTATACTTTGGAGGAGGCATTTCTGCAGGTTTAGAGTATATGATGCCTACACTAGATCGAACGATCAAACAATACCTTTCCCAGTATTATGGTAAGGACTTAGTTTTGAAAAAAGCAACTTTAGAGAACAACGCAGGAACGCTCGGAGCAGCAGCGCTGTGTTTTATGGGTTCTGGGTTGTAATAGTCACCTCGGAAACTTTACTTATAGCATTTAGTCGAAAAAGAACTCTCAGGGGTTCTTTTTCTATTTTTACACCATCGCAATTACCGCTGGGTTCAAGAAAATAGAAGAAAAAAGTCTGGCTCTTATCCACCAACTCTACCCGGTCCGGACGACCGAATGTTTTGATCAAAGCTTGGTTGTCTACTCCCAAATAAGAATGTTTCAATCTTTCAAGTTCTTCGAGGTCCTGAATTCTCAATCCTTTGCAGCCATAATGGTCAGACTTCCAATTTTCCATATTCATGCTTCCGGTATCCCTTTTTTGACTACAGGAAAATGCAAGAATGATGATAAAAAAGGAGGTGAAAATTCGGGAAATTGGACGCATTCTATAGAGAATCAGTAGGGATTTGAGAGTTGATTTGGTGATTTTTCCAAAGCCAAAGGAAGGAGGCAAATGAATAAAAACTTAAAACTCCCACTAGAATTTGCAAAGGTAGGAGAGATTGGACCAAGAAAAAGACAACGGCTACAAAAGCCAGAATTCTTATTACTTCCTGAGGTACATACCAGCCTCTTTTTTCAAAAACTCCAGAAAAACTCACCGTACTCCAAATTATAATCAAACTCACAAATAATTTCGGTAGCCACGTGAAGCTGTCAACTTTGAAAAGGAAAAAACCTGTAAGTAGTAGAACAAGAATATATTGAGCAAAAACATACCAATTCAGTGATGCTGGAACAACAGTGTCAAACTTTTGGTAATCATATTCTATTTCTTTTGGAGCTCTGTAACCACCTAAATATTCTGGCAACCATCCAGGTTTATTAAAAAGATATTTTACTCTGTCTGACAAATGCGGGATTTGCTGCAGCTCATTTTTCATGCTGGCATAGTGAGCTAGGTTTACCCACAGAGGATTCCAGCTTCGCACAGGAGTAGTGATTCCGTAGGTTGGCTTTTCCTCTTCCCTTTGAAAAGTGCCAAACCATTTGTCAAATATGATAAAAGTACCTCCATGGTTTTTGTCGATATACTTTGGATTTCGACCGTGGTGAACCCTATGATGGGAGGGGGTATTCATAAATTTCTCCAAAAACCCCATTCTGTCAATAGCTTCTGTATGAATCCAAAATTGATAAAGCAGATTAATGCCAGAAGCCAGTACCAGCATGACTGGATCAAAACCTAAAAGTGCAAGTGGGAAATAGAAGAAAAACGTCCAAATAGTTTGTGTACTGCTTTGGCGAAGTGCCACAGACAAATTGTATTCTTCACTGGAATGATGCACCACATGGCCTCCCCAAAATAGATTAATCTCATGACTCATCCTGTGAGCCCAATAGTAGCAGAAATCATATAGAAAAAAGAGCAGTAGGAAAGTCCAAAAGTTGTTGGAAATGGTGAAAAACGAAAGATGCTCATAGATCAGTGTGTATATACCAATTGAAAGGATTTTGATAAATACACCGGTGACTTGCGAGATTACTCCACAATTGATGTTTGTAATAGCATCATTTAGCCGATATCCGGGATGTTTTTGGAATCTGAGTGCAATCATTTCTACAGCCATCAGAATGAAATACATAGGAATCGCTAGCACTACTGGACTGATGTTCATTATTTTGGGCGTTTTTGCGAAGCAATCTGTCAAAGATAAAGATAAAACGAACAATGATAAGTCGGATTCAGTTTGACCAAATCCTTTATATTAGCGCATTCAATTCCCCTCAATTATGTATTACCGATTCGGAAAAGCCTTTTATTTCCTCAGTGTTGCCCTATTCATTTTCTTTCTTCTTTATTTCTATTCTGCTCTGCCTGAGAAGGTGAGTTACAATTTTAGCGAAAATGGTTTATCGCCCGAAAAGCTAAGTAAAGGCACTTTTTTTTATGGAATGATTGCCATTTTTATTATAATGAATGTGATTGTTTTGCTTCCTCCAAAGTTGCTTGAAACTAAAAGTCATCAAGGACTAACGCGGGTTTTCCCGCTAGGGGATAAGTTTCGGGATTATTTCTTGGGGTGGTTCTATTCATTCGGAGGTATTCTCAATATGAGCTTGGGCATGCTAGTTCTCTATATCCATGCCATCAACAATCAGGAAGAAATAGCAGCAAGTCAATACAGTTTCTTTCTTTATCTATTCCCAGGGTTGTTTGTAGTTTGGGGAGTTGGTTTGATAGCAATTCTTATGGGGAAATTTAATCAGGTGAAAAATAAGTCTTGAGCACATTAAGTATTAATTAAAAACATGGCTGGAGAAGTAAAATATACAGAAGATAGTATTAAATCCTTGGATTGGAGGGAGCATATCCGACTCCGACCGGGAATGTATATAGGTAAACTTGGCGATGGAAGCGCGCAGGATGACGGTATCTATGTACTGGTGAAGGAAGTGCTTGACAACTCCATCGATGAGCATATGATGGGGTATGGTCGAACGATCGAAGTGAAGATTACTGAGCACAAGGTGGAAGTACGTGATTATGGTCGTGGTATTCCTTTAGGAAAGGTCATCGACTGTGTCTCTAAGATAAATACTGGGGGAAAGTATGATTCCGGAGCTTTTCAAAAGTCTGTAGGATTAAATGGGGTCGGTACCAAAGCGGTGAATGCTTTGTCGGATTTCTTTAAAGTTCAGGCGTACAGAGAAGGTGAGACTAAAGTCGCAGAATTCGAAAAAGGAATTCTTGTAAATGATGCACCTATTGTTAAATCCTCGGACCGTAATGGCACCAAGATAGTTTTTATTCCTGATGGAGGGATTTTCAAAAATTACCACTTCATCCCTGAATATCTGGAAAACCAAATCTGGAATTATGCTTATCTGAATGCCGGTCTTACGATTAATTATAATGGTAAAAAATACTTTTCTGACAGGGGTTTATTTGACTTGCTTTCCAATAAAATAGATGAGGAAAGTCAGCGCTATCCTATCATTCATTTAAAAGGGAATGATATTGAAATGGCGCTTACTCATTCCAATCAGTACGGTGAAGAATATTATTCTTTCGTAAATGGTCAATACACTACGCAAGGAGGGACGCATTTGGCAGCTTTCCGGGAGGCAGTGGTGAAGACTGTTCGAGAGTTTTTCAAAAAGGATTACGATGCATCTGACATCCGTCAGAGTGTGGTGGCTGCGATTTCAATACGTGTGCAGGAGCCTGTATTTGAATCTCAGACCAAAACCAAACTGGGCTCTCAGTCCGTAGGGCCGGATGGGCCGACTGTCCGAACCTTTATTAATGATTTTCTGAAGACTGAGCTGGATAATTACCTCCATAAAAATCCTGCAGTAGCGGATGCTCTTTTGAAAAGAATCCTTCAATCTGAGCGTGAAAGGAAAGAGATTTCAGGCATTAAAAAGCTGGCGAATGATCGGGCGAAAAAAGCCAATCTTCATAATAAGAAGCTGAGGGACTGTAGAGTGCATTACGATGATCCTAAAGCAAATGAAGAAGTTAAAAACAACACCATGTTGTTTATAACGGAAGGTGACTCAGCTTCAGGATCTATCACCAAATCACGTGATGTGCAGACTCAAGCAGTATTTTCTCTTCGCGGAAAGCCACTAAATTGTTTTGGGATGACCAAAAAAGTGGTTTATGAAAATGAGGAATTCAATCTTCTTCAACATGCCTTGAATATTGAAGATGGGATAGAAAGTTTGCGCTACCGGAAAATTGTAATCGCGACTGATGCAGATGTCGATGGCATGCATATCCGTCTGTTAATTATGACTTATTTCTTGCAGTTTTTCCCTGACTTGGTTAAGAATGGACACCTATTTATTTTGGAGACACCACTATTTAGGGTAAGAAACAAGAAAGAAACGATCTATTGCTACTCTGATGAGGAGCGTCAGCGGGCTATTCATAAACTTGGCAACAAGCCTGAAATCACCCGATTTAAGGGATTGGGGGAGATTTCTCCAGACGAATTTGGAGGATTTATTGGCGAAGATATTCGCTTGGAACCTATCATTCTCAACAAGGAAACCAAGATTGTTGATTTGCTTACTTTTTATATGGGCAAAAACACGCCTAACCGTCAAAACTTTATCATCAAAAACCTTAAAATCGAAAAAGACTTGGCTCTGGAAGATCCTAAGAAGGCTGAAGTTGAGGACGAAGAAAACGAAGCGGCATAGATTAATGAAGCAAAAAGTTGAGCTGATTGATTAAGATTTGGAAAGTTGTTGAGGCTTTCAACTTTATAAATACTGGACAATACTATGAGTGAAGAAAACAACTTACCTAAGAATGGAGATGATTCCCTGCACAATTCTGTCCCGGTGACAGGAATGTATAAGGAGTGGTTTCTGGATTATGCTTCTTATGTAATACTGGAGCGTGCTGTCCCTGCTGTAGAAGATGGTCTGAAACCTGTACAGCGAAGAATCATGCACGCCATGAAAGAGATGGATGATGGGCGATTTAACAAGGTTGCTAACATCATCGGTCAGTCTATGCAATTTCACCCGCATGGCGATGCTTCAATTGGCGATGCTATAGTAAATATGGGTCAAAAGGACCTTTTGATAGAAACTCAAGGTAACTGGGGAGACGTACGGACAGGGGATCGTGCTGCAGCTGCCAGATATATTGAGGCGAGGCTGTCAAAGTTTGCTTTGGAAGTGTTATTTAATGCCCAGACTACAGAGTGGCAACTTTCTTACGATGGGAGAAAAAGAGAACCAGTAACTCTTCCTGTCAAATTCCCACTTTTGCTTGCTCAGGGTGTGGAAGGTATAGCAGTTGGGCTTTCCACGAAGATTCTTCCACACAACTTCTGTGAGTTGATTTTGGCATCTATTGAGGTATTAAAGGGAAATAAGACCAATGTTCTCCCTGATTTTATCACAGGTGGATTTGCTGATTTTTCTGAATATAATGAAGGTCTTCGAGGAGGAAAAGTAAAAGTTAGGGCAAGAATTGAAGAGGAGGATAGTAAAACTCTATTAATAAAGGATATACCATTTGGTGTGACTACTGATTCTCTGATAGATTCTATTCTGAAAGCTAACGATAAGGGTAAGATCAAGATTAAGAAGGTCGTCGATAATACAGCTAAGGATGTAGAGATAGCAATTCAATTGGCACCTGGAGTTTCTCCTGATGTGACGATTGATGCTCTGTATGCTTTCACAGATTGTGAGGTATCCATTTCGCCAAATGCATGTGTGATTATCAAGGATACTCCGGTTTTTCTCACAGTTAATGAAATCCTGGAATATAATACCAAACAGACCAAATCTCTTCTCAAGCGGGAACTAGAAATCCGTAAGGCCGAATTGATGGAGAAGCTTCTTTTCTCTTCTTTGGAAAAAATATTCATAGAAAACAGGATATATAGAGACATCGAAGAGTGTACGACTTGGGATGATGTATTAAAGGCTATCGATGAGGGTTTAGACCCATACAAACCTGATTTTTACAGAGAGATCACAACAGATGATTTGGTTAGACTCACAGAGATTAAGATCAAGCGTATTTCCAAATTTGATACCTTCAAAGCTGATGAGTTGATGAAGCGTCTTCAAGATGAATTAAAGGAAGTCAATCATCACCTGAGGCATTTGACTGATTATGCGATTGCTTATTACGAAAACCTATTGACTAAATATGGCAAAGGACGTGAGCGTAAGACAGAGATCAGAACATTTGATGCTATACAAGCAAATACTGTTGCGGCATCCAACGCCAAATTGTATGTGAACCGGGCCGACGGATTTGTGGGCTACGGGCTCAAAAAAGATGAATTTGTATGTGACTGTTCTGATCTGGATGATATCATCGTGATTCGGAAAGATGGTGTTTGCATGGTGTCCAAAATCCAGGAGAAGAATTTTATGGGCAAGGATATTCTGCATGTAGCTGTATTCCGAAAAGGAGATGAGCGAATGGTTTATAATTATATCTATCTAGATGGATCTACCGGTCGTGCGATGGTGAAGCGGTTTCAGGTTCTGGCTGTTACCCGCGATAAGGAATATTTGCTCACCAAAGGAACTAAAGGAAGTAAGCACCTTTACCTTACTGCAAATCCAAACGGCGAGGCGGAGATCATTACTGTTTATTTGACTCAGGGAGCCAAAGCCCGAGTCAAGGTTTTTGATTTTGACTTTGCTACCATAGATATAAAAGGAAGGGGAGCAGGAGGCAATATTCTCACCCGATACCCGATTCGGAAAATCCAGTTGAAAATGGAAGGAGTTTCTACTTTGGGTGGATTGAATATTTACTATGATTCGGTTGTTGGTAGATTGAATACGGATGAGCGGGGAGAGTTAATTGGTAATTTCCTAGGTGATGACAGGATTTTGGTTTGCTATAAAAATGGAGATTATGAGCTGACCACCTTTGAATTGACTAATAGGTATGATGCTCCAAATATCGTGTTGATCGAAAAGTTTGATCCAGATAAAGTGCTGTCTGCTATATACTTCGATGGTGGTAGTAAAACCTATTATATAAAACGTTTCCAGATTGAGACAACTACGTTGAATAAAAATTTCAACTTCATTTCAGACCATAAGAACTCCTATCTAAAACTTATTTCCACAGAAAAACAACCTCAGGCTCGTGTCACTGTGATCAAAGGGAAAGTGGAAGAGGTGATGGAATACGACTTGGATATGCTCATAGATATCAAGGGATGGAAAGCCTTAGGCAATAAGTTGAGTACGTATGAAATTAAAACACTTAGCTTGATTGAATCAAAAAAGGCAGAGAAGGCAGAGGAATCTGATTCAGACCCGGATGAAAATGAAGCCGATGCTGACGACGATCTTGAAGTAGGTTCTACCATAGATTTGAAGATTAAGAAAGATGATGAAGAACAACTGGGGCTATTCTAATAGCCCCAATCTTTAGATGGAAATACCAAATCAATTGCAACCTATAGATCAAGGCTGGCTGGATTATTTGAGCCAATACATCACTGATAATAAGAAATCAGTAATGGAGAAAGTTTTGGCTCAAAGAACACGATTCATCACAGTGGTACTTGAGGATATTTTCAAGCCTCATAATGCCAGTGCAGTTCTCCGTACATGCGATTGCTTTGGAATCCAGGATGTTCACGTCATTGAAAAAATGAATGCATATAAGGTCAATCCATTTGTAACCAGAGGAGCTTCCCAGTGGATTGATCTTCATAAGTATTATAATAAAGAAGGATCAGCAGTTCAGGATTGCTTCACTACTCTAAAAGCAAGTGGCTATAAAATATATGGAACTAGTCCTTTGCCGGGATCAATATCTATTCATGATTTAGAACCTGATGAAAAAATAGCGCTAGTTTTTGGCAACGAACATGAGGGAATAAGTGAAGAAGTTCGTGAAAATGTGGACGGGTTAGTTCATATTCCGATGCATGGGTTCACGGAGAGTTTTAATATTTCCGTGGCAGCATCTATTTCATTGTATGAATTGATGAAGAAAGTCGGGAAGTACGACCACCCTGGTTTTTATTTGACAGAAGAGGAGAAACAACTGCTTAGAATGAAATGGTATCCATCGGTTGTCAAAAGAGCCGACCTTCATGAGAAAGCCTACTTAAAAGGAAAAAAGCGTTAATTCTTTTTATGAAAGATTGAGTTGATCTGTTCGTTAAAAGGAGTTTTTTGAGTCCTGCTTTTTGCTTTTTGACGTTGTCTCTGTTTTTTCTTTTGCTCTTTACTTTTTACCAACACCATGCGGGCGGAAATCCCCACCTGACCTCTAAAGAATTCTTCTCTTCCTATAAGATTGATATTGGGTTTATAGTCCACAGAGATGACGGTATTCAGAATGGTAAGTTCCAATCCACCAATCAAATCAGCTCCTACAGTCGTATTGCCATAGGTATGCAGTACCTGCTTGCTCTCTTCGTCTTTTATGTAGCTTTCTTCCACTCCAAATGATGCCCCAGCTCCGTAATAGTAATTAAATCGCTTGGAAATTATAGGATGATGCTTTTCCACCAAAGCTGAGAAAGTTGTATTAAGATTAAAGTCAGATTGGAGGATTGCTTCTATCGATACCCTCTTGGAAATTCGTTGTTGCGCAGTGAACCCCACGGTTCTGTATTGGTTATTATTTCCAAGCCGTAGACCTACAGCTGTTCCATAACGCTGCGCTTGAGAGATGGACATCGATGCAAAAAGCAGGAAGAAAAGTAGGGAAAGGCGTGTTTTCATAATTTAATACTTGTTTTTCAAGTCATCGAGATAACTCTATTGAGAATTTTCCGGTCAACATTATCCCAACTGTTATTAGTAATCTGAGTGATATTTTAAATAACATCTCACAAGAATGACCGTTGTTCAATAACTATTCCAACCTTTTCATGAGATAGAAGAGGAATAAAAAAGTCCCCACTAGCATGCTGCCAATGAGGACTCTATAATTCTGATTGCTGGTAATTATGATTCAGAAACTACAATCTTTTCGATTTTGTCTCCCGCTTTTATCTCATCGATAATATCCAGCCCTTCTACGACCTTACCAAAACAAGTATGGTTTCTATCTAAATGAGCTGTATTGTCTCTACTGTGACAGATAAAGAACTGAGAGCCACCTGTATTTCTTCCAGCGTGTGCCATGGAAAGTACACCACGATCGTGGTATTGGTTTTCTCCATCTAGTTCGCATTTGATGTGATACCCAGGTCCGCCAGTTCCATTTCCTTTAGGACAGCCACCTTGTATTACGAAATTTGGTATAACTCTGTGAAAAGTCAAACCATCATAAAATCCTTTGTTTGCCAGGTCAATAAAGTTTTGGACTGCTATAGGTGCATCCTTTTCGTAAAACTCAACTTTCATTGTCCCTTTTTCTGTAATTAATTCTGCTGTCTTCATTTTTTCAGGTTTTCGTTATGTCCTAGTCAGGAATTTTGAATTCTTAGGTGTGCAAAAATATAATAATTAAGATAATATATGGAACATAAATTATCTCATACACGATTTTCAGAACTCTAGCTGGTTTAGCATCACTTTTTTCAATGTGCTTAAGTGTCGAAAAAATAATTATTAAAGTTTAAACTGCTAGTAATCAACTTATACTGTCTGATATGATCTAATATATCCTATCAATTCTACCCAAAACCTTCCTCAAAAAATGGCTGATTAAGCTGATTCTATCAGCTTACTAAATCAGGAAAAAGAGGGAATAAAATATAATTGACTTTCCTAAGTCAGCTTTTTAAGTGAATATTTGGGTATACAATCTGAAAATTGTCTGTATAAAACTACTAAAATTCATAAAATATAAGTCAAAAAAAGTGCTTTTATTTCAAATACAATCGATTGTATATGAAAAACAGATTATTATTTTGGAACGTACTTTTGGTAATCATCCATAATTGATTCTTTACTAATATTGTAATTTATTAGTTGGCCTCAATGCCATAATTCAGTGTCTTTTACTTTGGAAACAAGACTTAAAAAGGTTTATCATTGTAAAATTGATTTCACCCAAATAAAACAATCCTTGGAAAAAGACCTCACTACTGAATTTGATGAGCCAATGCTTTTTGGTCATCCAAAAGGCTTATTTTACTTATTTTTTGCAGAACTCTGGGAGCGCTTTAGCTTCTACGGCATGAGGGCTTTACTTACTTTATACATGGTAGAGGTCATCTTTGAAGCCTTGAGCGATAGAGATTATGCTACCGCAGCAGTTTATGCATCTTATGGATCGCTCGTTTATGCTTCCACAGTGATAGGCGGTAGAATTTCAGATAAAATTCTGGGAATGCGTAATTCCATCTTTCTTGGAGGTGTGTTAATGTCACTCGGGCATTTCGTTCTTGCCGTAGAAAATAACGTAGCCTTTTTCCTAGCGCTATCACTTATTATAGTTGGTAACGGATTCTTCAAACCAAATATTTCCACTTTTGTAGGAACCTTATATCCTGATGGTGATACCAGAAAAGATTCCGGTTTTACCATTTTCTATATGGGAATAAACATTGGTGGTTGGGTGGCACCTTTGCTTTGCGGCTGGCTGGCAGTTACCTATGGCTGGCATTATGGATTTGCTCTGGCTGGTTTTGGAATGCTTTCTGGGCTGATATTCTTTTGGAGTGGCATTCGCAACGGCGTATTTGGAGACAAAGGACTTCCTCCGACCTCAGGGGAGATTGATCGGAAAGTTTTAGGGATTAAAAATAGGTACTTAATTCCTTTACTGTCAGTCTTGACTGTACCAGTCGTAGCCTACCTGTTGTCTTCCTACAAACCACTAGGAAGTGAAGGTACTTTCTTTGGCGATCAGGACATAGTAAATGTGATTTTCAAAATAATTGGTGTCGGTATTTTAGCTTATTTAGCTTATATCATTTTTCAATCAAATAAGGAAGAAAGAGGGAAGCTTATAGTAGCGGTTCTAATCACTGTTTTCATGACCATTTTTTGGGGCTTTCATGAACTTTCAGGAAGTGTGATTACGCTATTTGCATCCAGGAATATTGATTTAGGAGGAATTATGACTGCTTCCCAAACCAATTCATTGAACTCGATGTGGATTATTATTCTTGCAATTCCGATTTCCTTACTTTGGACTTTTCTTTCCAAAAAGAATTTGAATCCAAGAACACCTTTCAAATTTGGAATGGGGTTGCTATTCGCAGGTCTTAGCTTTTATATTTTACACATTAGTAAGAATAGTGCAAATGAAGCAGGTTTGGTGCCTTTTGCCTATTTACTGTTGATGTACTTCTTGATTTCCATTGGAGAGCTATTTATGTCACCAGTTGGACTTTCTAAAATTACAGATTTGTCGCCCAAGCGCATTGTTGCCTTTATGATGGGAGTGTGGTTTTTATCTTCTGCATTTGCTTTTCAGGTAGTAGGATTTATCGGAAAGCAACTAGCGATAGAAAGTACTGACAAGAATATTGGTGGGTTTGAAACACTAGGCGTCTATACCGATGGATTTTTGTTGATAGCTAAATATTCATTGGGGGCAGGAATTTTAATTCTAATTGCTTCACCATTCATTAAAAGGCTAATGGGAGACGTGCACTAGATGCTCGGTTATAATTAGAATCAACACAAAAGAGGCTGTCTATAATCGACAGCCTCTTTTGCTTTGATGTTATTGAGATTTTATTTGCTTTCTTTTTCTGCTACCCAGGACTTGATTTGCTTCAGCATATTATCCAAATCTTCTCTGGTATACAGTTGCCCATCCTTAATCACGTCATGAATGCTCAATGTCGCTGAGATATCCTCAAAAGGATTACGGTTTAGCAAAATTAGATTTGCCTTTTTTCCTGATTCAACAGCGCTAAATTCAGTAATCCCAAAGTAATCAGGTCCATTGATCACAGAAGCTTGTAAAGCTTGCAGGGGTGTAAGCCCAAATTCCACAAACTTTTGGAGTTCTAGATGTATAGCTAATCCTGGGAAATCGTAGGTGTTTAGGTACCCGGCATCTGTGCCAGCAATGATTTTCATGCCTGATTTTTGAATCAGGGGAAGTAGGGACGAAACTTTCTTAAAATTTTCATTTCTTTCCCTGGAAACCTCTGCAGATTCTCCAGCCATTCTCTCAATTCGCCATTGATAACTTTCCTTTAGCTTTGGCCCCAGATAATTCAGAATAGTATCATGAGCAAAGTCATTCTCATCCAGATAGGCGATATTATAGCTGATCAGAATTGTGGGAACAATCCCAGTTCCCTGCTCAGCTAATTTTTGAAAATTCGCCAAAGCAACCGAATCATCGTATGTGGCAGCTTGAAGTTTTGCTGCATCTGATATAGTTAATTCTCCAGAAGCTATTCCTGCTGATATTTCGGGTTCAAGAGGAGTGGTAGCCCTCATCATATAGGATAGATGCTCTATAGTCTTTTGTCCTGCTTTAGAAACCTGACCTAGGGTAAGTGCTGCTGGGATATGACCCGAGACGCTATATCCTCTTAAAGAGGCTTTTTCGACCGCTTTAAGAAAAAGATCTGGAAGAAGCGTATTGTCCGTAATCTTAATAAAGTCTACATTCAGTTTATCAAGTGAATCAAGTGCCTGGTCTAATTCTTCCTCTGTTCCTACCTCCAAATCGCCTGGCCAGATAGATGCTATTCCTTCTATCTTTGGACCAGATGTTAGGATTTTAGGACCTATTCTCGAGCCATTGTTTATTTCATCCCGCCACTTAAGCACTTCCAGACTTATATCTCCAGCAGAAGCACGAACTGTGGTGACTCCAAATGCTAAATATAGAGGTAGAAGCTGTTCATTTTCGTCTATATATTCTGCTCCGCCGAAGTGAACATGGTTGTCCCAAAGTCCTGGCATTAGAAATTTCCCATGAGCATTTAGCTCTTCTTTTGCCTTATACTTTTCAAAAAGTGAGGAATCTCCAACTTCTACAATGGTTTCAGATGATATGAAGACAAATCGGTTCTCCATCATCGACCCTGATTGTATATTTAATACAGTTGCGTTTTTTATTACTAGATCTACGGATGATTTTGAATGGCAACCGGAAATTATCAGGCCTAAAACAATGACTTGTTTGATTCGCATAGTTAGAATAAACTTCCCTGAACGGTAGTCTTCTTAGTGGCCTGAATGGTTCCCTTAAGCATTTCCTGCATTAATCGTAGGAAACCTGGTTCCCAATTCTCAGCATGAATTTTATGGTCTTTCGCTTCATACTCTATAGGGCCAAGCATTTTTTCGTAGCCTATGATCATGCTCCAGATTGTGTAAAAAGCAATTTCTGGTTGAAGTTCCGGGCGAATACTTCCGTCCTTTATTCCTTGGCTGACCATCATGATGCCAATTTTTGCTGGCTCATGATGCGCTTCCAAAAGTTTTTGAAAGTGCACTGACTCCAATGTTTTAGGATCGATAAGCTTTCTGGTTTCAGCATTATTATATTTCTTCAACAAGTCCAGAAAATTCAGAATAGCATCGTAATAGACCTGATTTGCTTTGGCAAAAGCAACAATTTTGACCAAAAGTTCTGAAAGCATTTCCAGCCCTGATTTACCTTTGGACCTGTACACGTCCCGGAACTCATCCTTGAACTGATCGAATGCTTTTTTGGTCAAAGCCATAAAAAGATCCTCTTTGTTTTTATAATAGAAATAGGTGAGACCCTTGCTGATTCCTGCAGACTTTGCCACATCCTCCATTCTTGTGGCCAGATAGCCTTTGGAAGTGAAAAGTGAAACTGCTGAATCCAAAATTAGTTTTTCTTTATTTTTCTCTCCTGCCATAAGGTTTTTGTTTTCTAAAAATTGATCCCAAAGTTATTAAACAAGGGTCAAAACTGAGCTTTTACTTAGCTATATTTTATCTAGATTGAAGAAAAAAAGGCTTTAGGGGATTTCCTAAAGCCTTTTCTGTAGAAATTAGAAAATTAATTTACTTCCACTATGTAATAATTTTTCTTGCCTTTCTGAACAAGTAAATACTTGTTTTGAAGCAAGTTCAATTTTATATCAGAATTTGGATCGGTGAGCTTTTCCTTATTTACACTCACTCCGCCTCCTTGTATCATTTTTCTAGCTTCGCCTTTAGAAGTGAACACAACTCCTTTAGTGATATCTCCGAAAAGCTCCAGAATTGAACCTAATGATTCGTACTCATCTTTGTCTATTTGAACTTGAGGCACTCCATCAAAAACTTGAAGAAAAGTACGCTCATCCAAAGCAGCCAAATCTTCGGTAGAAGATTTGCCGAATAAAATTTCAGAGGCTTTCACTGCCATATCAAAATCAGATTCACCATGAACCATGATGGTGATTTGTTTTGCAATTTCCTTTTGCAAGGTTCGTAGGTGAGGAGCTTGAGCATGTTCTATTTCCAAGCTTTCTATCGTAGCTTGATCCAAGACTGTAAAAATCCTGACATATTTGGAAGCATCCTCGTCGGATACATTCAGCCAAAACTGATAGAAAGCGTAAGGAGAAGTTTTCTCTGGATCTAGCCATACAGATCCGCCTTCAGTTTTACCGAATTTGGTGCCATCGGCTTTTGTGATTAAAGGAACCGTCAAGGCATAAGCCGATCCTCCGCCCATTCTTCTGATCAATTCTGTACCTGTGACGATATTTCCCCATTGATCAGAACCACCTAGTTGTATGGAGCAATTTTCATTTTTCCACAAATGATAAAAGTCATATCCTTGAAT
This sequence comes from uncultured Algoriphagus sp., assembly GCF_963974835.1. Lineage (GTDB taxonomy): Bacteria > Bacteroidota > Bacteroidia > Cytophagales > Cyclobacteriaceae > Algoriphagus. The sequence continues at coordinate 411,267 of NZ_CAXBET010000002.1, forward strand.
CAACTGGTAGGTGAATTCTGTGAAGGAAAGACCGTTTCCATCTTCCAGACGTCTTTTTACAGAGTCTTTAGACATCATATAATTAACGGTGATATGCTTTCCGATATCACGAATAAAATCCAAAAAGCTAAACTTAGACATCCAGTCATAATTGTTGACAAGTTCTGCTTTGTTGGTTGTGGATCCTTTGAAATCAAGGAATTTGGCTAGCTGATTCTGGATGCAGGAGATATTGTTATCCAATGTGTTTTTATCCAGAAGATTTCTTTCCGCTGATTTGAAAGAAGGATCACCAATCATACCAGTCGCACCGCCGACCAAGGCAAACGGTTTATGTCCTGCGCGCTGAAAATGTAAAAGTGTCATTACCCCAACTAGGTGACCTATATGTAAGGAGTCTGCCGTCGGATCAAAACCCAGATATGCAGACGACATTCCTTTATTAAGATGCTCTTCGATCTCGGGGGTCATGTCCTGAAGCATGCCTCTCCAGCGTAATTCTTCTATGAATGAATTCATCTAATGGTTGATTTTTCGAGGTGCAAATATAGTCTAGTCTGCCAAAGGAAAGAAGGAAAGCTATAAGGCATTCCGCGATTATTTAAAAATCTGAAACAAGCCTATAATTTACTTACATGTAAAACCGCCTCATTCAAAAATGGTTTTTTGCTTACTTTCAGCGATAAATTAATTTCCTATGAATTTCAAACGTTTGATTGTTTTTACACTTTTAGCTTGTGCTATTGGTACTACGGTTTTCGGCCAAGATTCACCCAAATGGATACGATATCCGGCTATTTCACCCGATGGCTCTCAGATTGTATTCACTTACAAAGGGGATTTATACATAGTAAGTAGTAGTGGTGGTGATGCCAGGCAGCTCACTTTTCATGAAGCACATGACTATAAACCTGTTTGGAGCCGGGATGGGAATCAAATTGCCTTTGCTTCAGACCGCTATGGCAACTTTGACATTTTCGTGATGAGCCCTGCCGGGGGAGCAGCAACTAGACTTACTTACCATTCCAATGACGAACAGCCATTTGAGTTTAGTGCTGATGATCAATCCGTGATTTTTGGTACCAGCCGAATGGACATCGCCGAACATAGACAATATCCTACTTCCTCCCAGCCTGAATTATACTCAGTTCCCAGAGCTGGTGGTAGAGTGGATCAGGTGTGGACCATTCCTGCTGAGTATGTGCAGAGCAATAAAGATGGTAGCAAAATGCTTTACCACGATAAAAAGGGTGGGGAAAACGAATGGCGCAAACATCATCAGTCGGGAATTGCCCGGGATATATGGATGTATAAAAAAGAAAGTAATTCTCATACCATGCTGACTAGCTTTTATGGTGAAGATAGAAACCCGGTTTTTTCTCCAGACGAGTCCGAGATCTATTACTTGAGTGAGGCAAATGGAAATTTCAATGTCTTTGCCATGAACATTTCTAATCCAAAGGAAACTGCAGCCTTGACTTCGTTGCAGAAATTCCCTGTGCGCTTCCTTAGTATTTCGAATGATGGATTGATGAGTTTTAGTTACGATGGGGAATTATATACTTTGAAAAAAGGAGAGGAGCCTAAGAAACTAGAGGTGACCATCAAGACCCAAGCTATTAGCAATTCAGATAGCTACATAGAAATCAATGGTGGAGTGAGAGATATGTCTATTTCTCCTGATGGAAAAGAGATCGCTTTTATTGCTAGAGGAGAGGTTTTCGTGACATCGGTCGACGGTGCTTTGACCAAGAGAATTACCAATACGCCAGAGCAGGAGCAGTTTGTGGAATTTGGACCAGATGGCAAGTCAGTGATTTATGCTAGTGAGCGTGACAACAAATGGAAGATATTTCAAAGTACTAAGATGCGGGCAGAAGAGCCATTCTTTTTTGCATCCACACTCATAGAAGAGAAGCCTCTGATTAGTTTGGAGGGTGAAGTCTACTTACCAAAGTTCTCTCCGGACGGAAAAAAACTTGCTTTTGTAGAGGATAGAAGGACGCTGAAGGTGATGGACATGGCAAGCAAAGAGACGGTGACGCTTATGACTCCAAACCAGCTTTTTCACATGCGTGATGGTGATCAGTATTTTACGTGGAGTCCAGATTCTAAGTGGTTGCTAGCTACCTATAGACCTACTATGGCTAACTCTGAAGTGGTGCTTTTGGATGCTTCAGGAAAAGAGGAAATGAGAAATTTGACAAAGAGCGGCTATGGGGACGATGCAGCAAAGTGGGTTAATGAGGGTAAGCAAATGCTTTGGTTCTCCAATCGTGATGGGCTTCGTAGCTATGCCACCAGCGGACAAAGCCAGAATGATGTCTACACCATGTTTTTTGATAAATCCGCTTGGGATAAGTTCACTATGTCTAAAGAGGATTTTGATCTCATGAAGGAGATAGAAAAGGCCAACAAAATGGAAGGTGAAAAAGGCAAAGACGAGAAAGACGAAAAGAAGGATCATAAAGACAAGGCCGTAGAGCAGTTAAAGTTTGACTGGGAAGGGATTGAAGAGAGAAAAGCCAAATTGACAATCCATTCTTCTTCACTTGGGGATGCGGTATTATCTAAAGATGGTGAGAAGCTCTATTATTTAGCAGCATTTGAGAAGGGAATGAATCTCTGGAGTACAGACTTGAGAACCAAAGCGACTAAGCAGGAGCTCAGCTTGGATGCTAGTAGAGGAAGTTTAATGTGGGATAAGGATCAAAAGAATTTGTTCTTGCTCAGCAATGGTACTATTTCTAAAATCAATCCAGATGGGATGAAGAAAGAAGCAATCAAAATTTCCGGTGAAATGACCTTTGATAAGGATGCTGAGCGGGCATATATGTTTGATCATATTTGGCTCAGGACAAAGGGTATTTTCTATACTCCTGATATGCATGGTGTGGATTGGGAAATGGCGAAGGTAGATTATGCAAAGTATATTCCTCACATTGGTAATAGTTACGAGTTTGCAGAGATGATCTCTGAAATGATTGGAGAATTGAATGTTTCACATGCTGGAGCTAGATATTCTAGATCCATAGATTTGGCAGATGAAACCGCTTCCATTGGCATTTTCTGGGATTATAAGTTTAAAGGAAATGGTATCAAAATCACAGAAGTCATAGCAGGAGGACCCTTGGACAAATCAGATCTAGCCATAAGAAAAGGAATGATTATAGAGAAAATAGACGGCCAACTGATAAGTCCGGAGGCTGATTTCGCAAAATTCCTTAATCGAAAATCTGACAAGTTCACGTTGATTGAATTGTTTAATCCAGAGACCAGCGAACGAAAACAACTTACCATTAAGCCAATATCATTGCGGGAAGAAGGCCAACTACTTTACAAGCGATGGGTGAAAATCAATCAGAATGAAGTAGATAGTTTAAGTGGTGGCAAATTAGGGTATGTACATATCCCCGGCATGAGTGATGGCCCTTTTCGGAATGTATATGAGGAAATGATGGGTAAATATCATGACAGTGATGCGGTAGTAGTGGATACGAGATTCAATGGAGGTGGCGACTTAGTAGCAGATTTGGCGATGTTCTTTACAGGTGAAAAATTCCTTACCTATGCCACCGAAGCTAGAGAAGTGGGATATGAACCTACAGCTAGGTGGACCAAACCCACACTGGCTATGTTTAATGAAGCTAATTACTCAGATGGGCATTGCTTTGCATGTGGCTACACGGATTTAAATATTGGTAAAACAGTGGGGATGCCAACTCCAGGAACTTGTTCATTTGCTGGGTGGGAGAGTCTACCTGATGGTGGAAGATGGGGGGCAGTTCCTATTTCTGCCAAAAATAAAGCTGGTGAGTGGTTAGAAAATAATGAAACGCGACCACAATTTGAAGTTAAAAATATGCCTGGGAAAATTGACCAAGGAGTAGACCAGCAATTGGAGAAGGCTGTGGAAGAGCTTTTAAAAGAAGTAAAATAGAAAAGCAATAAAAAAAACCTGGTAGTGATACCAGGTTTTTTTATTCACTTATTCGAAAAGGATTACTGATACGATTTAGTATTCAGCGTTTCATCATTTTTGAAGAATTCAGTGAGTTTTCCGAAGGAATTTTCGAAATATCCATCCAACATCTTCTTGATAATGAATGAACGGTATTCATCTTTCGAAACGATTGGGAAGTATTCGTGACTTTTACCGTAAGACTTGTGACTTACAAACCCTTTGCGTTCCAGGATTCTAACAATCGTAGAAACAGTGTTGTAAGCAGGCTTAGGCTCTGTCATGGGTGTTAGGATGTCTTTGACAAATCCCCGCTCGATTTCCCAGAGGATCTGCATGATCTCTTCTTCGGCTCTTGTTAATGGTTTCATAAATAAGGCGTTAAGTTTTAATTGCGAGAAAATTATTCGTTTAGTTTCACAATTGCAAAAAAAACCACCTTTACTTTTAATATTTTTTATCTAATGATAATTGACGTTCATATAGTAATTAAACTATTTCAACAAAAAATGGGACATTTTTGCCCCACTTTTTACGCAGGTCTCATCTTAATTACTCTAGTCAGATGTAACAATTTTACGATTGGATACGTAGGATCGAATTCGTACCATTTCACAGCAAAGTTTGGTCTGTTTGGAAGCTTGTGGTGATTGTTTTGAAATAGCTCTCCAAGCATGAGCACATCTAGCAACAGGCTGTTTTTTGAATGGTCATTATTGTCAAAATTTGCATAACCATATTTGTGGCCACTCCAGTTAACAATAGCTCCATGTACTGGACCCATTAAAAAATGTATAGGAAGCAAAAAATACATCCACCAATGTGTGCCTGGTAAGTCAAAGACAGAGATACACAGTACGTAAATTGCCACATACAGTAATCCCCAGCTTACTCTTACAAGCATCGTATCTGCGAACTTGTCAAACTTGTTCCAATCAGGAATATCCTTAGAAAACCTTTCTTCGGGCTTTAATCGAAAAGAAAAATACTCATTGTAGATATTTTTAGTTTTCCACATCATTGTAAAGAGGTTCTCTGTATGATGCGGGCTATGAGGATCTTTAGGTGTATCGCTATAGGCATGATGCATTCTATGAAGAATCGCATAAGCTCTTGGAGAAAGATATGAACTGCCCTGCCACATCCAGGTGAAGAAATAGAAGAATTTCTCCCAATATTTGTTCATGTAGAACATTTGGTGGGCGGCATATCTATGTAAGAAGAAGCTCTGGCAAAACAGGGAGAAATACCAATGCAGCAAGAAGAATATTATGATTATCACTCGGCTCAGGTTTTATGTTAAGATTACAAATATAAGGTAATGCAAATGAAGGAACGAATTTCAAACCCAATCCATTTTTTCTTTAAAAGATGATATTTGTCAGGTTAGGAAAAATAATTCCTATTACCTGACTTTATTTTTGTGGAAAGTAAGGATCTCATTGAAATTTTTGGATTTGAATATTCTTTGGGGTGTGATAGATTATCTATTAACAATATTCAAACCATAAGCATGTTTAACTTATTCAATGGATTTTTGTTGGCGGTCTGTTCACTTAAAAAATCAATCCTGTTTACAGTCTTTCAAAATCATTTGTGCTTTGGGAAGTTTCAAAAATATGCTTACTGTTATCTACTATCTGAAAAGTTTTGAACTTGCCAAAAGGCATAAATTCCCTGCATATCTGGGGTCATGACTTATGAAGGGTGATGGAAGTGTTTTGTGGAGCAGTAGTAAATTAAGCCTGTGGAGAGTTGCTTCCTAATTGCTTCAAAAACGGTATACCCACATGACTAGTGAAAATTCCCCTAATTATTAAAAATTGCTTTTCAAACTTTTCAGTTATTGCTAACTTTTTTGTGGAAATTTTTTTCAATGTTCACAATTGTCCAAAAGTTAGGAATTAGGCTGTATTGGGCATTTTTAAAAGAATATGATTTGTTATTCGCTCGTTTTCAGGATATTATATTCCTTAGAAATGCTCAATTAAATAACAATTTCTTTATCACGCATTGTGGTTTTTATTAAATTCCTTAAGATTTTGATATTATATTACTATATCATTTAGTACTATTGAATTGCTAATCCCTTAAAAGTTTATATTCTTTAAATTTTTGACCTATGTCAATCTCAAACCCAGGTTTTGATCCTGCTCGCATTGATGCGCTGAAGGAAGAGCTAGGAAAGCTCAACAAAACGTTTAGAATCATTCCCGACGAAGAAAACTCCGATGAGTTTGTGAATTTCTATTTCATTGGAATGTACCAAGGAAAAGAAGTCATTTACGATGCGGCATTATACACCTTACGCTTACATCATGCCAGTGAAGTATATGAACTTGCCGAGCACAAAGCCGCTCAGAAATTTCCAAATTTCAGTGGAATCTCCTACGAGGAGGATGAAAATGGAAATTTGAAACCCTTAACCAGTGAAGAAGAAGAGATAGGCTGGTTTATCACAGAAATCATTATGGAGATTGAAGAGGAAGAAAGTGTGAAAGTGCAGGAGTTTGTTGATGTGGACACCCATCATGATTTTGGAATCGGTGTAGATGCAGCTCTCAATGTTGACCACATAGATGAAATGGTAATTTCAAAATTTATTAAGGAATTCAATGACGATACATTGGAACTTGATGATACCATGTATGCTTTTCAATCCGAAGAAGAGGACATAGAAGATTAATTAAATTTGAATTAGAAACCAGTAATTACGCTTGCTCACCCCAAGCGTTTTTTTATGCTGAAAATTGCCTACTCATCCATTTATAAACACCAATTACCAGAAGGTCATAGATTTCCGATGGATAAGTATGAATTACTGCCAGAGCAATTGTTGTATGAAGGAATTGTTGGCGAAGAGAATTTCTTTGAGCCACAGCCAATTGATGAAAAGTGGATTTTAAATACGCATACAGCCGAATATTGGACAAAACTTAAAAATCTGAATTTATCCAAATCAGAGATTCGGTCTACTGGATTTCCTCTTTCCGAGAAATTAGTCCATCGTGAAATCAGTATTTTGGACGGCTCTGTACAAGCTGCTATATATGCATTGAAATATAGAATAGCGATGAATATAGCGGGAGGCACACATCATGCTTTTGCAGATAGAGGGGAAGGTTTTTGTCTTTTGAACGATATTGCTGTGACTGCTAATTATTTAATCGAAAATAAATTAGCCAAAAAAGTTCTAGTGATAGACTTGGACGTTCATCAGGGAAATGGAACAGCTAGTATTTTTTATGCTAATCCGGACGTATTTACTTTCAGCATGCATGGTGAAAAGAACTATCCCATGAGGAAAGAAATCTCAGATTTGGACTATGCAGTAGCTGATGGTACCGGTGATCAGGAATATCTAAGCATTCTTGAATCTCAACTTGAGCTAATCCTAACTGATTTTTCTCCTGATTTCATTATATATCAGTCAGGTGTTGATGTATTGGAAAGCGACAAGCTAGGAAGGTTAGCTATGACTTTGGAAGGGATTAGAAATCGAGACGAAATTGTCCTGCAACTGGCTAAATCCCTTAATGTGCCTATCATGTGTTGTATGGGGGGAGGATATTCTCCTAGCGTATCGAAGATTGTAGAAGCTCATACTCAAGTTTATAGACTTGCTCAGGATCTTTATTTTTAAATAGAGAATTTCAATTTTTCCCATAGATTTAAAGTCGATTCTTGTAAAATCAATACTTTCTTTATATTTGCGCCCTTGCAATCAATAACATGAACAAAGTGAAAAGAGGATTAAAACTAATCGGTGCATTGAGTCTTGCTACAATGCTTTTATACGGCTGCGATAAAGCTGGAACTTCTACCGCGACTGGTGAAAGCGCTTCTAAAGAAGTAATACAAGGCGATTTGAAAGTTGCTTACGTTTACACTGATAGTGTGATCAACAAGTATGATTACTTCAAGACCAAGTCAGAAGAGCTAACCGAAAAAGGAAAGAAATTCGAAGGTGATCTTCAGGGAAGAGCTAGCGGATTCCAGCAGGAAGTTCAGACTTTCCAACAAACAGGTAATAATATGACTCCGAATCAGGCCAGAGCTAAGCAAGAAGAACTGGCTAAAAAAGAACAAAACCTGATGACTTACCGTGACAATTTGATGCAAGAATTATCTGCTGACGAAGCTGCGCTTTACAGTGAAGTTTACGACAGGGTTCAGAAATACCTGAAAACATACGCTGAAGAAAATGACCTTGCAGTGATTTTGAGTTACACTAGAGGTGGAGCTGTTTGGTATGGCAACGACGCATTGGACGTAACCTCCTCAGTAATCGAAGGATTAAACAAAGAGTATACTGCTGCACCTGCAGACACAGCTAAATAAGCTGAGTAACTCTTTCCAAATATTTAAACCCAGCTTAGGCTGGGTTTTTTTGTGGGGAAAAATTGGGTAATTTTGGAGCTCTAACGAAAATTTATAGAATGAAAATCACTGAATTTTTAAAGCACAATTATAGACATTTCAATGCTGCTGCGTTGATAGATGCAGCTGAAGGATATAAAAGCCATTTGGATAAAGGCGGGAAAATGATGGTAACCCTTGCGGGTGCCATGTCTACCGCAGAATTGGGTATTTCTTTGGCGGAGATGATCCGTCAGGACAAGATTCAAATTATTACGTGTACAGGCGCCAATTTGGAAGAAGATGTGTTCAATTTGGTGGCACATGACTATTATGAGCGTATTCCAAATTATCGTGAGCTTACTCCGGCACAGGAGCAAGATCTGGTAGAGCGACATATGAATCGCGTGACTGATACATGTATTCCAGAAATGGAAGCGATGCGAAGAATTGAAAATGTGATTTTAGAAGAGTGGGTGAAAGCAGATCAAGCTGGAGAAGCATTTTTTCCACATGAATTTTTCTATAAAATACTTCTCTCCGGAAAGTTGGAAGGATCCTATCAAATTGACCCTAAGGATAGCTGGTTACTGGAAGCAGCTAAAAAGAACCTTCCTATTATAGTCCCAGGCTGGGAAGATTCTACTTTGGGTAATATGTTTGCAGGTCACGTTATCTCAGGTGACGTGAAGAATGTACATACAGTTCGAAGCGGAATTGAATATATGATGTATCTCGCAGAATGGTATACAAATACCGCAACTGACGAAAGTACTATCGGATTTTTCCAGATTGGCGGGGGAATTGCAGGAGACTTCCCTATATGTGTGGTGCCGATGTTGCATCAGGATTTGCAAAGGGAAAATGTTCCGCTTTGGGGCTACTTCTGCCAGATTTCTGATTCGACCACTTCTTACGGTTCATATTCTGGAGCTGTACCAAATGAGAAAATCACCTGGGGCAAATTAGGAATAGATACTCCGAAATATATCATCGAATCTGATGCAACGATCGTAGCGCCTTTGGTATTTGCCATTGTGCTGGATCAATAAACTATGAGAAAATTCAATAACGTATTCTTAAAAGCAAGTGGCGCAATGCTACTTGCTTTTTGTTTTTCTTTTCATCTGGAGGCGCAGACAATTATGTCATTGTCTGGAGCCAATAGTCCTCAGGATGATATGAATCCCGTGTGGATAGGCGATAACACCTTGCTATTTACCCGCGCTTTTCATCCAAATAACGTAGGGGGAGTGTCAGATCCAGGTGATATCTGGATGAGCAAAAAATCTGAATCAGGTGCATGGGAAGAGGCAGTACATCGTACTGACCTCAGTACAGACGGGTATGATTTTTCACTTGGTCTAGAGGATTTTCTTACACTTTTGGTTTATCATACGGGTAGTGAAAAGTTTGGTATTTATCAATATTCGAAATTTGGAGCGGACTGGAATTTTCTTCGCCAGGTAACCATGGAAGGCCTAGATAGCCTTTCCGGTCAAGTTACGGGGAGAGTTGCATCGGGAGGCAATGTGATTTTCCTATCGGGAAAAGGTAAAGATTCCAAAGGAAACGAGGATATCTATGTCAGCGAGAAAATTGGTCCAACGGAGTGGTCAAAACCTGTCAATATAGGTTCGGCGGTGAATACGTTGGGTCAGGAAATGAGCCCTTTTTATGACTCGAAGTCTGATGAGTTATATTTCTCATCAAATATGCATGAAGGTGCGTCTGGAAAGGACATTTTCATTTCAAAGCGAATGGGATCGGGCTGGAATAGCTGGAGCAAACCAGTAATTTGGGAACAGATCAGCTCCCCCGGATCTGAAGTATCTGTTACATTTATCAATGATGAAGAGGTGGTATGGACAAGTACTCAGAACAGTGATGGATTTGCTGATTTGCTAACATTTGAAACAGTGGTGCCACTAGTCATCCCTGAGGAATTTGTTGCTGCAGTCGATGAATCTTTAGAGTCAAAGTCTCAAACTTCTCCACCTAAGAAAACTAGCATAGTTCCCATTTATCCTTCCTCTTCGGTTGGTTTTCCAGAGGTTAAAGTTACTGAAGAAGAAATTAAAGAAAACCCTATTTCTTGGTTTGTAGTAGATGCCAAAAATAAAACTTTGGTTCCATTCACAATTAACTGGAAGTCTGGGGAAAATACTATTGCTAGAAATTCCTCTGATTCTTTAAAACTATCAGAATTGCAAAGCTCGGCAGTGAAGGAAATTAAGGTTGTTGCTGAAGGTTATTTTCCTAAGGCTATCTCTATAGACGAAATAAAAACTGGTGAACCCACAGTAGTTCTGATGACTAAAGCAGAATCTGGAAGTATTGTGTTGCTGGAAAATGTGAATTTTAAACGTGGTACAGCAGAACTGGAAGGTGAGGAGACCAAATCATCATTAGCTGAACTAGCAGAATTTCTATTGGAAAATCCTGAAATGAAACTTAGAATACATGGCCATACTGATAATGCGGGTGATCCTGGATTGAATAAAGGACTTTCTTTGGAAAGGGCTGGTAGTGTGAGAGATTTTTTAATTGAAAAAGGTGTCGCTTTTGAAAACCTCCGGATATCAGGATGGGGTGGGACCAGACCTTTGGCTTCTAACTCTACAGAAGTGGGAAGATCGAAAAACAGGAGAGTAGAATTGGAAGTAGAGCAATAGGTTAAATTAAGTAACTCGAACTTAAATCGGTTCCAGATTTATTTGAATCCATTAAAACTCAAAAACGGCTTTGAAATCATCTTTCAAAGCCGTTTTAAATTTATAGAGAAAAATCTCCTCTATAATTCCGTTTTACAAACTGGTTAGCTAGTTCAAAATTGGTAACCTTCATATTTGGCCCATCCCAAACAAGTTTGATACCTCTTCCAGGATAATCAAATTCCTTAGCATTATCAGGTTTCGGAGCTCTGTAATCGTAACTTCTAATTGCTAGATTTCCCATCAGTACAGATTCAGTAAGTGGGCCGGCTATAGAAAACGGTGAACTTAGGTTTTTGTATTCTTTAGATCCATATCCTGCAATACATGCTTCTACCCAATTTTTATAATGGCCCGTATCGCCACCTGGAACTCGGTAAAGTGTCTCAGGAACATTGATATCTTTGGTTTTTGAGGTAGGAAGTAATTGTGGGTTTATTCCATATGTGGAACACATCATTTTTCCTTTTGTACCTTCTATGATTACACCATTTCCTCCATCACCCATTTGCTCATTAGGTTCCAATTCTTCTGGCCTGTTCGGCTGAATACCACCGTCCATCCAGTGGAACTCTAGATCTTCTTTACCTGGTCTATCAAAACGCAAGGTAATATGAGAGGAAGGAGGGCAGCTTTCAGGAAAATATCCTCTTTGGAATTCTCCTACATAAACGGATCCTACAGAGCATTCAGCAGATTTGGGATATCCTAGACCAAGTACTCTGAATGGAGGCTCCATGATATGACATGCCATGTCGCCAAGTGCTCCCGTCCCATAGTCCCACCAGCCTCTCCAATTAAAAGGGACAAGGTTTCCAACATAATCTTTATACGGCGCAGTCCCAAGCCAAAGATCCCAGTCCAAATCAGCAGGCGGTGTCACAGGTTCTGTAGGCCATTGAATTCCCTGAGGCCACACAGGTCTGTTTGTCCAGGAATAAACTTTAGTTGCTTCACCAATTAGCCCTGCATCATACCATTCCACCATTTTACGTACACCATCACCGGAAGATCCTTGGTTGCCCATTTGGGTGACAACTTTGTATTTTTCAGCAGCCTGGGTTAGCATTCTTGCCTCGTAGATATCGTGTGCTAGCGGCTTTTGCACATATACGTGTTTGCCAATTTTCATAGCTGCCATCGCAGCAACAGCATGCGTATGATCGGGAGTAGATACACTTACTGCGTCTATGTTATTTCCCTCCTTATCCAGCATTTCTCTGTAATCCCTGTAGTAATTAGCTTTTGGATGCAGTTCCCTGCTACCCTTCGCTCTGGAATCGTCCACATCGCATAACGCAATGTAATCCACTTTTCCTGTTTGGGTGATTCCACGAACATCACCTCCGCCCATTCCGCCTACACCTATACTTGCTACTCTAAGTTTGTCACTTGGAGCAATAAATCCTGGTCCACCTATAACATTTCTTGGTACTATGTAAAATCCTGCAGCTGCCAGCGCAGAACCTTTTAGAAATTTTCTCCGGGAATTCCCAGAGCTTGAGCCTTTACTTTCCATTAGATCAATAGTTTTGTTAAAGAGGGTTTTTGCGTTATTTATATGAATACAAATGAATTTTTTATTTGAGAAATTTGAAATTATTAAAAACGAGGCACATTCTTCACCCCATTCGTAAAATTCATACTGCTATTTCTAGTTTTAACTTTTGTAATTCTAAGTTTGACTGTTTTATTATAAAATCGATTAGGATTATCGGGCTTATTAGAAAAATTAGATTAAGTTTACTTAAACCTTTACTCTATGAAAAATACCTTATGGTCATTGGCTGCACTTGCAGTATTTTCTATTAGTTCATGCCAAGAAAAAGAAACAGTAAAGCTTGAAGAAACAGGGATCATCCCAATTCCCAGGTCGATTGCTTCTGCTTCGGGGAGCTTTGAACTTGATGCAGAATCTTCAGTTCAGTTAATAGGTAATAGTTCTGATTTAACTAGGGTCGGGAATTTTTTAGCTGAAAGATTGCGACCAGCTACCGGATTTGATCTTCCTGTTTCTGCTGAGACTGGGGACATAATTTTGGAATTGACTAATGGGGAAGCTTCTGAAAAATATACTATGGATATTTCAGATGATGTAGTAAAAATTTCATCTACCTCCGAAGCCGGTCTCTATTATGGTACGCAGACCCTAATCAAAGTGCTGCCCGTTGAGATTGAAAATACTTCTGTGGTAGACGTAGACTGGACAATAGGAAATGGTACGATAGTAGATGAACCAGAATTTGCTTATAGAGGATCTATGCTCGATGTTGCAAGGCATTTCATCAGTGTCGAGGATGTTAAGCATTACATTGACCAGATGGGTAGTTTGAAATTCAATTACCTGCATTTGCATTTATCAGATGATCAGGGATGGAGAATTGAGATTAAATCTTGGCCTAAGTTGACTGAAATAGGTGGTAAAACAGAAGTTGGTGGGACTGAGGGAGGTTTTTTCACTCAGGCGGATTACACTGAGATCGTGAAATACGCTGCGGATAGATTTATCACAGTAGTTCCTGAGATTGATATGCCAGGGCATACAAATGCAGCAATGGCGTCCTATGCGGAGCTAAACCCTGGAGTGAATTTGCCAGACGGAGATTTTTCTACAATGACAGAGGGCAAAATTGATTTTGACATTCTGGATAAAAATCCTGAGCCAGCGGAAATATATACTGGAATCGAGGTTGGCTTTAGTACGTTCGCTACCAATAAAGAAATCACCTACACTTTTGTAGAAGATGTGATCAAAGAATTGGTTGAGCTCACACCAGGCCCGTATATCCATATTGGTGGTGATGAATCACACGTAACTGAAAAGGATGACTATATATATTTTGTCGAGCGAGTACAGGAAATAGTTACTAAATATGGCAAAAAGAGCATGGGTTGGGATGAAATCGCAACAGCTAAATTAGCCTCGGGTACAGTGGCTCAATTCTGGGCGAAAGAAGAAAATGCAAATCTGGCAAAAGAGCAGGGAAATCAAATTTTAATGTCTCCAGCGAAAAGAGCTTATCTGGATATGCAGTACGACTCTACCACTCAGCTTGGTCTACATTGGGCAGCTTATATAGAGCTTGATGATGCTTACAATTGGAATCCTTCAACTTACGCTGAAGGGATAAATAAATCAGATATTTTGGGCGTTGAGGCACCATTATGGACTGAGACATTGGCCGATAGATCAGATATAGAATATATGGCTTTTCCTAGACTGGCAGCACTTGCAGAGGTGGCATGGTCATCACCTGATCGGAGAAGTTGGGAAAGTTTTCAAAAAAGAGTGGCAATCCAGGGTAAACGCTGGGATATCAATGGAATAGGATTTTATAAATCACCAAAAGTCAATTGGTAAGTAAAATCAAAGAACTCAAAGACCCGGCATACACCGGGTTTTTTGCTTCTTACAAATCCATATTCTTTGAATTTCATTAAAATGAACCTAATATGGATGTTAATTTTAAAATCATCAGATCAAGTAAATTAATTACAATAACTGGAAAACATTAATGGGCGAATATATTATTTCCTTTGCTAACTGGATTTGGGGAACACCGATGCTTGTCATCTTAATGGGAGGGGGATTGGTACTTTTAGTTCATTCTGGCTTTGTGCCTTTCCGAAAGATCGGTCATGCTGTAGGGTTACTTAGTGGGAAATATGACGATGATCTTGCTCCCGGTCAAATATCCTCTTTTCAAGCTTTATCTGCAGCTATTGCAGCTACAGTTGGTTTGGGAAATATTTCCGGAGTGGCGATCGCTATAAATATGGGTGGTCCAGGAGCTATTTTCTGGATGTGGGTTTCTGCATTTGTAGGAATGGCTACCAAATTCTATACATGTAGCCTTGCTATTATGTACAGAGGAAAGGATTCTGAAGGCCAAATACAAGGAGGTCCCATGTATGTCATTGAAGAAGGAATGGGAAAAAAGTGGAAATTCCTTTCTATCATATTTTGTGGGGCAGGAATATTAGGATTACTGGCAATTTTCCAAGCCAATCAATTAACTGCGGTACTGAGAACAGTAATTCTAGAACCTGCAGGATTGGATGAAGGAGATAAAACTAGATGGATAATAGGCATCACTATGATGGTTTTAGTGGCTATTGTAATTCTTGGTGGAATCAAAAGAATTGCGGCAGTAGCATCCAAAATGGTCCCTTTCATGGTAGGTCTATATTTTGTCACCGTTGTTATAATTGTTTTCAAATACATAGGTGATGTGCCTGACATGCTTTTAAAAATAGTAACTGATGCATTTACAGGTGAAGCTATGGCCGGTGGAGCTGTTGGGGCAGTAATTATCGTTGGAGCAAGAAGAGCTGCATTCTCAAATGAAGCTGGTATAGGTACAGCTCCTATGGTACATGGAGCTTCCAAAAATAACGAACCAATTCGTGAAGGACTCATAGCTATGCTTGGTCCATTTATAGATACTGTGGTTGTATGTACGTTGACAGCATTAGTGATCATGCTAACGGGAGTCTGGGAGTCTACGGAAAAAGACGGCGTAAGATTAACACTTGCTGCCTTTGATATGGCTCTACCTTTTTATGGAAGATACCTTTTGATGATTGCTGTGCTGATCTTTGCGTTATCTACTATGTTCACCTATTCATATTATGGACATAAATGCTTTGGCTA
Source organism: uncultured Algoriphagus sp. (assembly GCF_963974835.1). Lineage (GTDB taxonomy): Bacteria > Bacteroidota > Bacteroidia > Cytophagales > Cyclobacteriaceae > Algoriphagus. The sequence goes on from NZ_CAXBET010000002.1 coordinate 426,955, forward strand.
TTTATTTGGAGCTAAAAGGGCGGATTACTATAATTATTTCTATTTGATCACGATTGTAGCTGGGGCAGTAGCATCCCTGGATGTGGTAATCAGTTTGGTAGATGGAATGTATGCGATTATGGCTGTACCAACCATGATCTCCACCTTTTACTTAGCTCCAAAAGTGCGGGTGGCTATGAAGGATTATTTCCAGCGAATGAAAAGTGCCTAATTATGAATATTCTCATTTCTCCTAATGCATTCAAAGGCACCATGAGTGCTCTGGAAGCTGGAGAAATTATCCAGGATTTCCTTTTCAAAAATTTCCCACAAGTAAACTTAAAATTGCTTCCTATTGCGGATGGAGGAGATGGGACTTGCGAGTTATTAACTCAAATATTAGATTTAAAGAAGAGGTCTGATATGGTACTTGATCCCTTTGGTAGGCCTGTGGAAGGTTTCTATGGATGGGATGAGCACACTAAAACTGCTTATGTGGATGTCTCTACTGCCTCGGGCATAGCTATAATTGGGAAAGAACCATTGAATCCTTATGTAGCTTCTACCTATGGAACTGGACAAGTAATCCGGGCTGCAATTGATGGTGGAGCAGAACAGATCATATTGGGTCTTGGCGGCAGCGCTACTGTTGATTTAGGGATTGGCATTTTAGCAGCTCTGGGTATTGATTTTTTGGATCAAAATGGAAGAGAACTAATCCCGTTTTCGCCAAATTATCTTTCAAAGATTAGGCATATTCAGAAATCTCCTAGAATTCCGAAGATTAAGATTTTATGCCTCTGCGATGTTAAAAATAAATTTTTTGGTGAGAAAGGAGCAGTTCCCGTTTTCGGACCTCAAAAAGGAATTATATCAACTGAGATGGAATCTTATGAATCAGTCTGTAAATCAGCAGTTTTCCAGATTTTTCAAAAGCAAAAAAGAACTTTTGAAGATAAACCTGGCTTTGGGGCTGCTGGAGGAATTGGGCTGGGACTTTCAGCATTTTTTGAAACTGATATTAAGCATGGTGCGCAATACTTTTTTGAAAAGGTAAACCTTAGTGAGCAAGTGGGTTGGGCAGATCTGATAATCACCGGGGAGGGGAGGTATGACAATCAATCTAAAGAAGGTAAAGCTTGTTATGAATTGATGAAACTGGCTCAAAATCAAAATAAAAAAATTGCCTTAATAACTTCCGGGAATGAAAATGGCATTGAGGAATTCGATCAGGTATTGAGGCTACCTGACTTAGATTATAATCAATCAAACTTTAGGGATAGGGCGAAAGAAAACCTCCGTGCTTTGCTTACAAACAAACTTTCTCTAGATTTCTGATTCATGTTTATTAGACTCTATGGTGATCAGCCATCCAATTTTTAATGCTTTTCTTAATTTCTTTAGGTGTCGTATTTTCTTTGATCACTTTTTCCATCAAATCAATAAGCTCATCGTCACCGGCAAATCTTAATGCTATAAGTTGAGCCGAAGTAATTAGATTTTCTTTCTCATAAAGTGTTTTACCAGTGAGAAAAAAATAACGTTGCCTCATCTCCATACGAATTATTCTATTCTGGTTTTTGATACCGTGAATCCGGGGTAAGTAAGAAACCAATAGAACTGTTATTGCTAAAAGCAGAGCATAAATACTATCCGAAGCGGATTCGGTTGTGCTAAAGTCCAACCTTACCAGTGTCCAAATTAGAAAAATTAGAGCCATGGGGAGTATCACGAAGTGATGTAGTGGAAAGTACTTTGCGTGATTCTCAAAATTCTGGGTTGTTGTCATATATAAGGGCATAAAAAAAGGAGGCATTAGCCTCCTTTTTAAGTAAAATATAAGTTTTTAATGATCTGCTTTTTTCTTCTTTGTGAAAGTACTTCTAGTATCAATTGCAGTGATCCCGGCTCCAAGTCCGATTAGCACACATACAATTACAAGGAAGGTTTGGGCTCCTCCAGCAATTGGAGAACTGAAAACGTCAAGTAGTATCATGATCAATTTGTTGATTTTCTAAAGATAGCTCGAAGATAATTTCTTAAAGCCAATTAACCAAAGGAATCTAATTAATCGAATTGATCGTCATCGAAATCTTCTTCGTCTTCATCGTCATCGTCGAAATCCATAATGTTGTCATCGACAAATTCATTTTCCTCATCAAGATCATAATCATCTTCGAAATCACTTTCGAATTCCTCTTCATCATTGAAGTTGTCGTCATCTTCGTAATCGTCGTCAAAATCCTCCATAGTAGTTTAGATAGGGGTTTTTAATAGTTGAACGTTACGAATTAAAAGAAAAATTTATTTAGCACCATACTGGAGATAAATTTTTTTTCAACTTTTTTAGGTCAAGCCCTTTTCACCCCATTTCATTATTCTTTTGATAGGTAATTTCCATAATTGATCAATGATGGAATTTTGGATATATATCAAAACTTTATAATAAACTTCAACAAGTTTAAATTGATTTGATTATTAGTAATTAACCTATTTACGAATAATCAAATTTTGACTAGGCGAATATTGATTTAATGATTTTTTTTATGAGGGGCTTGGAGAGGTAATCTTTAACAACACTGTATCCACTTGCTTTGTCAATGTCTCTTTCGTCCACGGAACTACTCAAAATGTAGATTTGAGCTTCGTTCTTATCAGTATTAAAGCGGTCTAAGAAATCCCAACCAGTCATTTCTGGCATATTTAAATCCAAAAACAGGTAATTAGCGTTTATAGAGTAGATTTCTTGAAGTGCAGCTTTGGCACTCTGGAACTTATAAAATTTACACGGTTCATTTACATTCCTGGAAATGAGTTTTTCAGTAACAAATGTACTGATGGGATCATCATCTATTAAGACAATTGTTAGCATTAAAGTGCAAAAATTAGTGGCTGAAATACATTATAACTACTACAAAAGTAATAGGTAATTATATTTTTACAAATATTTTGCCAATTAAGAGTGAATTGTTTTATATTATTTTATAAGCGGTACCAACCTGACATTTTCAAATCAAGTCATTTCGAATTTCTGGCTAACAATTATTTTCTTTTGTAAAGAAAAATTAAAAAATATAAGTTACTGCTACTCAGATTCGTTCATGTCATATAGGAAGGATTCAATAATTTTATCGGTAGTTTTAAGAACCTTCTTGCTCTTGGTTTTCTCTGAAGTGACTTCGGTAACCCCTGTCAAAGTCATCAATAATTTATCTTCTTTAGAATCTATAAAATCGACTATTACTTGCACCAATTCATAAGTTGTGGTTTTAGTACTATTGCGATTGTTGTAGTATGGATTATACATCCACGGATCCCAAACTCTATATCCCCAATAGGGATAAGTATTGTTGTTTTGATAAGTCTCTCTCTTTCTTGTATCTTCGTTCGAGGTATACCGAATGACTAATTCCGGTCCGGTTTTATCATAAACTAACCCTTGAGATTCAAGCGCCTCTTGCAGGTGAATCTGCACTTGTTGATCTATAAATTGCGAGGAAAACCCTCTCATACCTATCTCCTGATTGATAATGACAAATGAGCTGTATTTTTTTCTGATAGGGGTTTCAATATTTTCTTTGAAAATATCAATAGAACTGCATGAGCTAAATATGAGTGCAGAAAAGAAAATAAGTGAAATGAAATATGGATTCTGGCGATTCATTTTTATTAGGCTTTTCCTTCCAAAACGTGGAATCGATTAGAAAGTTAGATTAAGATGTTAAGTAAAAACTTCTGCCTAATATTTATGAATTTTTGTTTGCCTTCAATTTCAAATGCTAATTTTGGTCAAATTATACGAAATGAATAGACCTGATTTTGATGATATTTTTATGGAATTGGCGGTCAACTTGGCCAAACGTTCCCATTGTATAAAGAAGCATGTGGGAGCCGTTCTCACAAAAGATACCCGGATAATTTCTATAGGTTATAATGGACCTCCTGCGGGTACGCATAATTGTGATGTGGAATTTCCTGATCGGGGCTGCGCAAGGGATAGTAAAGGTAGTTGCTCATTGGCTCTCCATGCTGAGCAAAACGCAATTCTCTATGCAGTTAAAAATAATACAACTGTGGAAGGTTCTACTCTTTTTGTGACACTTTCTCCCTGTCTTGCCTGTTCTCGTATAATTTTCTCAATGGGAATTTCTAGAGTCATATATCTCTATTCTTATGCCGAATATAAAGGGATTGGATCAGATGAAGGGGTGGATTTCCTACGCAAATTTGGTGTTCGGGTAGATAAGTATGAAAAGACGCTGGAAGTCAATGACCAATTGGTTTAGAGAAAATTCACTTCGGGTTGAATAGAAATATCAAATTTCTCTAACACTGAATGCTGTATTTTCTCCGCCAGTTTTTTGATATCGTTCCCATCCCCATCTCCAAAATTCACTAAAACCAATGGCTGCTTACTGTGAACGCCTATTTCTCCAAATCTCTTTCCTTTCCAACCGCACTGCTCAATAAGCCAGGCTGCTGGAACTTTTATACCTTCTTCATTTGGATAGCCGGGAATAGATGGGTATTGACTCTTTAATTGTTCAAAATGTGTATTAGGTATTGTTGGATTTTTAAAAAATGAACCCGCATTTCCAATTTCCTTAGGATTAGGGAGTTTGGATTGACGGATTTGAACTACTGCATCAGAGATTGCTTTTAGGCTGAGCTCATTTATTCCTGAGGATTCTAAAGTTTCTTGAATTGCACCGTATTCAATATGGTATTCAGGTTCTTTTTTCAGTCGGAATACTACCGAACAAATCACGTATTTATCCTTTAGCTTGTTTTTGAAAACACTTTCTCTGTAGCCAAATTGGCACTCATCAGCATTGAATTCTTCGATCTTTAAGCTATCGATATTGAGAGCTTTTAAACTCCAAAACACATCTTTGATCTCCACTCCATAAGCCCCGATATTCTGCATTGGTGAAGCTCCCACAGTTCCTGGAATTAAGGATAGATTTTCTATTCCAGCCCAGTTATTCTCTATTGCAGTGAGAACTAATTGATGCCAATTCACGCCTGCTCCAACTTCTACAAGATAAGATTCATCTGTCTCTCCGATAATTTTGATTCCTTCAATTTCTATTTTGATTACTAGGGTATCGAGGTTTTGTGTCAGTAAAATATTGCTACCACCACCTAAAATTAATGCTTTGATTTTCTGATTTTTAGCCCATACCAACGCTTCTTTGAGCTCATCAATTGATTTAGCTTCAGTAAAAAATCGGGCAGATTTATCAATTCCAAACGTATTGTATGCCTTGAGGGAGATGTTTTCTAGTATATTCATATATGGAGAGTGCCTTGCGAAATAAGCAAGATTTTGTTCCAATAGGAAATGAATTTACCCATTAGAAGTTTATTCCGCCCAAATAGACTTTGATAAGAACGCCATATGAAGGATAATTTACAGCCATATAAACTTTCTGCTTGTAAAGCTAGAGTGGCCTTTGAAAACATATTAATAAACAGATGAAAGAATTGGTTATAAATGGCGTGCGTATCAGACCTGGCCAATCTATGAACATTGAAATTGCAATCGCCAAACTTCCCACCCACACCTTAATTGATCTGCCCATTTTCATTCGCTCCTCAAAGAAAGATGGTCCTGTAGTATTGATTAGTGGGGGAGTGCATGGGGATGAAATCAACGGTGTCGTGACTGCGAAGCGTTTATTAGAAGAGGTAGACGAAGGACTAGAACTTTTAAGAGGCACCTTAATCTTTATTCCCTTGGTGAATATTTATGGATTTCTCTCAAACAGCAGAACTTTTCCGGATGGCAGAGACTTAAATAGAAGTTTTCCAGGAAGTAAAAAAGGCTCTTTGGCTGGTAGTATCGCTTACATCATAAGCAGCGAAATCATCCCACAGATTGATTTTGGAATAGACTTCCATACCGGAGGTCGTATGCTTACCAATTTCCCACAAATCAGGGTGGATTATAAGGACAAAGTTGCCTTGGAGTTGGCTAAAGCTTTTGGTACTCACTATGTAGTCAATTCAAAATATATTGAAAAGTCATTCAGGAAAGAAGCTTACAAAGCGCGAAAGCATATTATGGTTTTTGAAGGAGGGGAGTCTATGCGTCTGGATGAATATGGTATTGAGGAAGGCGTGAATGGAACTAAGCGTATGTTGGCCAGCTTGGGAATGCTTGCCGATGCACCTCCAGCTCAGGAGAGCATTTTTTTAAAAGAGAGTAATTGGGTCAGAGCAAAGGCTTCCGGGATTTTCAATTCGAGCGTCAAGGTAGGTGAATCAGTACGTAAAGGGCAGATCTTGGCACGGATTTCGGATCCTTACGGGCAGGTGAAAATTCCTGTCAAAGCTCCAACAAATGGTCATATTATAGGCATGAACAATATGCCAGTAATCAATGTTGGTGATGCATTAGTGCACATTGGTAGGGAATAAACATAACAAAAGAAATATAGTAATCTATCTATCAGATTTTTATGGAGTTATCACAAGCTTTTCAAAGCGTAAGAAATCACTCTTTATTCCTTTGCGAAAACTTAATTACTGAGGACTACAGCTTACAGGCATCAGAAGAGGTAAGTCCTCCAAAATGGCATTTGGCTCATACCACGTGGTTTTTTGAACAGTTTATTTTGGTGCCGAATGAGCCCAGTTATGTGGTTAAACATCCCCAGTTTAATTTTCTTTTCAATTCCTACTATAATTCCTTAGGTGCAAGAACCGCAAGAAATCAACGAGGCCTAATGTCACGACCATCTGTAGTGGAAGTGAAAACCTACAGAGCCTATGTAGATGATGCGATGCAAAGGCTTATAGAAAAAAAGAATCCACTTATCGATGATTTGGTGATTCTAGGAATGAATCATGAGCAGCAACATCAGGAATTATTGATTACTGATTTAAAGTATAGTTTGTGGTTCAATCCGCTGAATCCAAGTGTAATGAATATAGGTGAATACGAGTATGAACCTGATTCAAATTGGATTTCAATAAAGTCCGGAATTTATGAGATAGGTTACAATGGAAAGGATTTCTGCTATGACAACGAGCTTAATCCGCACAAGGTATATATACAAGACTTTGCAATTTCATCATCCCTTATTACCAATGCAGAGTACCTAGAATTTATAAATGCTGGAGGATATGAAAGTCCTGCCTATTGGCATGATGAAGGTTGGGCTTGCGCCAACGAGCTTAAAGTAAAAGCACCACTCTATTGGGAGAAGAAAGACGGAGCTTGGTTTTATTATACGCTGGATGGTTTGAAAGAAATTGATAAAAAAGCGGCTGTTGCGCATGTGAATTTCTACGAAGCTTCTGCATTTGCTGCTTGGAAGGGAATGCGGCTCCCCACTGAGTTTGAATGGGAGGTAGCTCAAAATCAATTTGACTGGGGAAAAAGATGGGAATGGACAAACTCTGCCTATCTGCCTTACCCAGGTTTTACAGTAGCTCCTGGAGCGATAGGAGAATACAATGGCAAATTTATGATTAATCAAATGGTTCTGCGAGGTGGGTCTGTCGCCACTTCTGACGGGCACTCCAGATCAACCTATAGAAACTTTTTTCACCCAAAATACAGATGGCAATTCATGGGTATTCGACTTGCCAAATCACTCTAATTTATGAACGCAAAAAATACGGATTTTGGCACTTTTGCACAGGATGTAATGCTCGGCCTAAATTCCACTCCTAAAACTTTACCTTCCAAATATTTCTACGATGCAAAAGGCGATAAGCTGTTTCAGCAGATCATGGCTTTGCCAGAATATTATCTTACTAGAAAAGAATATGAGATTTTGGAAGGTCAGCATGAGCAGATCTTGAATTCAATTCTAAAAATTGGCAAACCTTTCAATCTAATTGAACTTGGAGCTGGAGATGGACTGAAAACCAAAATTTTACTAAGGTTTTTAGTAAACAATGAAATTGATTTTATCTACTATCCAGTTGATTTCTCCGGATCTGTGTTGGAGGAATTAGAGCAAAGTCTGGGGGAAGAAATGCCTAATCTGGAAGTTAATCCCATTCAATCAACCTATAGAGAATCACTCAAAAATCAGGAATGGGAAAATGGTCGACCTAATCTTATTCTTTTTTTGGGTGCTAATCTGGGCAACTTCGGAGTAGAGGAAGCTAAAAATATTATCGATCACCTTAGAGTAGGCACAAGAAAAGGTGACCAAGTTTTGTTGGGTTTTGATTTGAAGAAAAACCCAAATATTATTTTGGATGCCTATAATGATGAACAGGGAGTTACCCGTGAGTTTAATATGAATTTGCTTGATAGAATCAATAGAGAGTTAGATGCTGATTTTGACAGGAATTCATTTGTGCATTGGCCTACTTACGATCCAGTGAGTGGCGAATGTCGGAGCTATTTGGTTTCTCTAAAATCTCAGGCTGTATCTATAGGTGCATTAAATCAGACCTTCGAATTTGAGGCGTTTGAGTCGATCTTCACTGAAATTTCTAAAAAATACAGCTTGTCTGAAATTAGTCATTTAGCATCTTTGGGAGGTTTTGAAGTGAATCAGAACTTTCTGGATTCTGATGGTTATTTTGCGGACGTTTTATGGGAGAAAAAGTAAGTACATAAAAAAAGCACTGAGACATCAGTGCTTTCATTTTTATAACCTTTGATTTTTAGCTGAAATATCTTTTCAGTCCTTCTAATCTTTCCTCCAATTCAGCTTCAACTTTTCTGTAATCAGATTGATCTGTAAGTGGAGCATTCACAGAGAAGTAATATTTGATTTTTGGCTCGGTACCAGAAGGTCTCGCAGAGATTTTACTGCCGTCTGCAAGATAGAACTGCATCACATTCGATTTATCCATATCCAGTTTTTCAGATTTTCCGGACTTGACATCTTTGATTGTACTTTCTTTCACATCCACAATCTTCACGACTTCCACACCATTCATTTCCGCTGGTGGGTGGTGACGAAAGTCTGTCATCAAAGCTTGAATCTGATCGGCTCCATCCTTGCCTTTTTTGGTTACAGAAATTAGAGATTCCTTATAAAATCCGAACTGCGAGTAAATTTCCGCTAATACGTCGAATACTGATTTACCTTGAGTCTTATAATAGGCTATAGCTTCAGCGACCATGGCGCAAGCACTTACACCGTCTTTATCCCGTACGAAGTCACCTACCAAATAGCCATAAGATTCTTCTCCGCCACCTATAAATGTCTGCTTACCTTCAAGATCTTTGATTACAGCAGCAATATTTTTAAATCCAGTCAATACGGAGAAGCATTTCACGCCAAACCCTCCAGCGATTTTATCGATCAATTCGGTAGTCACGATGGTGTTCACCATATACTGATTACCATCAAGTTTACCCGACTTTTTCCATTGACTAAGTAAGTAATAGGTAAGAAGTGCGCCTGTTTGGTTACCGTTCAATAGCTCAAACTCCCCTGAGGAATTGGGTACAGCAGCGGCATAGCGATCACCGTCAGGATCACAGGCCAATACCAATTCCGCACCGATTTCTTTTCCCAATTTAATTGAAAGTGTCAGTGCTTCTGCTTCTTCCGGATTAGGATAAATTACTGTTGGAAAATTTCCATCGGGTTCTGCTTGTTCTTTGACAATGTTTACATTTTCAAATCCAAATACTTTCAATGCAGCAGGCACCATTTTACCCGATGCTCCATGAATTGGAGAGAAGACAATTGGCATATCCTTTTGAGAAGCAATTGCATCCGAAGCCAAGCTCAAGCCTTTGACTAGATCCAAATAAACTTTGTCAAAGTCTTCGTCTATGTATTGGAATAGCTCATCATTTTTATCCCAGTTCACATCGTCAAACGAAGTGATTTTCTTCACTTCATCAATTATATTTTTATCATGAGGAGCTACGACCTGAGCACCATCATCCCAATAGGCCTTGTAGCCATTGTATTCCTTCGGGTTATGTGATGCAGTAATCATTACTCCACTTTTACAATCGTAATGTCTGACAGCAAATGATAGCATAGGAGTCGGTCGCATTTCTTTGAAATACAATACATGAATTCCGTTTGCTGTCAATACATTGGCAGTGGTCGTTGCGAAAAGGGTATTGTTTATTCTGCAATCGTGCGTAATTGCTACTCGGATTGTCTCACCTGGAAAGCATTTCAGAAGATAATTAGCGAGTCCTTGAGTGGCCATTCCGACAGTGTAGACATTCATACGATTTGTTCCCACGCCCATAAGTCCTCTTAGTCCTCCTGTACCAAATTCCAAATCTTGGTAGAATGAATCTGATAGCTCAGAAGGATTTTGATCAATTAGGGTGCGGATTTGGGCTTTCGAATCTTCATCGATATTGCCACTAAGCCAAGTATCTGCTTTGGCTAAGATGCTGGGATCTATGGTTGTCATGTTTTAAAAATTATTGAGGTTCTAAGATATATAAATTCACAAAATATGCCACCTGTTAATTTTTTAGGTGTTGAATCTGTGGATTTTAATTTAATGATGTGGTGAATTGAAAGTTGACGAAAACTACGCTTAGGCTTTTCAAATTCTGTTTTCTAAACTAAGGTGAGATTCACTTAAGAAAATTCTGAACAACTTTGAGTTATCAATTCTCCATTTACTCATAAATTCATAAAGGGCTAAGTATTATTTTTCAAATCATCCTGAAGGTCGTCCTTTTCGCCTTCAGGCAAAGGATCAGCAGGCGGAGGCATAAAATCTCCCTCAAGTACTACTTCTTTTTTTTTTACCCTTGAATAATGTTTTTTAGGAATAATTCCGTAGCCATATCGGATCGAAAAGACTTTGGTAAATTCCGCTCCGTAGAAGAAAATCAAACACGAATAGGAAACCCAAAGTAGTACAAGAATAATTGATCCTGCCGCTCCATAAGTGGATCCGGGCTCAGCAGTGCTAAAATAAATTCCCAATAAGTATTTAGAAATTGAAAAAAGTAAGGACGTCAGCAAAGCGCCAACCCAAACTGATTTCCATTGGATTTTTGCATCGGGTAAATACTTGAATATAAGAGCAAATAATGCTGCAATCACTCCGAAGGAGATAATGAAATCTAATAAAAAGGCAAAAACGACAACGAACTCAGGTAAGATACTGCTAATGAAATCACTGAAAAAGGATAAGAGTGCAGTAAGTATAAAACTAATGAATAAGAGAAATCCTAGTACAAGAACGAACCCAAAGCTAACTGCTCGATCCAATAACATCCGATACCATTTGACATCATCATTCTGCTTTAATCCCCAAATTGAATTGATACTGATCTTCAAATGGAAGAAAACACCTGATGCACCAAAAATCAAAATTCCAATACCGATAATGGAAGCTACAGTAGACTTGCCGCTGGTCTGAGTTTCTTTAACCATGCTTGTAAGGAATTCTGCTGTATCTGATCCCATAGCAGAAGATAGCTCATGTTGTAGTCTTCCTGTCACTATGTCAACTCCCCAGATAGCTCCCACTGTATTGATTACAATAATTAGCAAAGCGGGAAGTGACAGCACTGCATAATAAGCGATAATGGCGCTTAGCCGCCATGGATCAGCATTGTTCCATTGTTTAAAACTCTCCACCATTAAGCTGGGGATATGCGTGAGTTTAAACCTTACCGGGGTCATGTTTCCCATAGTTTCTTCAGTTGCCATTAGCTCTCATTTGTATTATTTGAGGAGCCTTTTTCCTCAGTGTTGGTAAGAGAGGCTAATTCTTTGTTCAGCTGAACACCACCTTTGATTCCAAAGTCCAAAGTACGGATAGGGAATGGGATCATAATATCATTTTTATCAAAAGCTTTCTTGAGAGAAATTATTGCTTCGTTCCGAACTGCAATAAAATCCAGATTAGGCACCTCGAATTTGCACCAGATATTCAAAGTGAAATTAATTGAGCTATCACCAAACCCTGTCCAAAATAGAGTAGGTTCTTCGGATTTCAATCTGGTACTAACGTTTCTTGCAGATTCCAAAGCCACTTTTTCGACAAATTCCAGATCTTCACCATAGCTGACACCGCAATCTATTTGTACTCTACGCTGTGCAAATTCGGTGAAGTTAGTAAAGCATTCTTGAAAGAGGTAGCGATTGGGAATGTAAGCTATTGGTCCATTATATGTTTTGATTTTGGTAACCCGCAGATTGATATCGATTACTGATCCTTCATGTCCATCATGGGTTTTTATAATATCTCCAATTTTATAAGGCTGATTGAATGTGATGTAGACACCTGAAATGAAGTTGGCAGCTGTATCCTGAAAAGCAAAACCTAACGCCAGTCCGATAATACCCAAACCAGCCAAAATAGAGGAAACAGTCTTACTAAGATCCATCACAGATAGCGCTAGCATGACTCCAAAAATCAATATTGCGATAAAGATGAGCTGACTTAGAAACCGACTGATGGTTTCATTGGTGCCCAGCTTGTGTATGTAAGTTGCAGAAAGTCGTTTGAGTGTTTTCGCAATGAAAACTGTGCAGATCAGAAGGATTATCGCTAATGCAAGATTAGGTAGATTCTCTACCAGTATATCTATCCATCCGCTAAGTTTATCCGTGATTTTGTCAAATATTCTTTGGGTGTCATACCCTAACACTTCAGCTGTATTCATAAATAAAATAGGTCTTTAACCGCACTTAGGTCAAAAAAGCATGCCAAGGTAAAGTTGCCTACTTAGTTTACTTTAGTACACAGGATTTTCATGAGTTGGACTTCCTCTTCTTTATACCCATCAGTTGAGAAGTCTTTTGGCAGGCAATCCTTCAGTTTTTGAGGATTTAGACAATGGGATAGAATTTCTGGATGTAGATATGAACTTTTGCAAACAGCTACAGTATGGCCCATCTCCTCCGCCACCATTTTGATCAGGGTCGGCTCAGGTTTTTTTCTTGTTTCACTACACATCAATTCGACTTCGCAGGTATGTTTGATACAAACGCTATTTGCACCCCAGGTTCTGAAATATTTTGCTGTATAATAGTCGCCTTCAGGAGCTTCAGCACTGATATATTCGTTTAATTCCGAAGAGTCTGCAGTGTACCATTCATTATCTTCCTGATACCTGAAAAGCTCATATCCTGGTAGCTGTGAGCAATCTTTCAATAGTCTAATCAGGCGCTTATTTGTGAGTGCTACAGACCTTTGTTTACCACTTTTTGCGATGTAATTGATCAAAAGTCTAGATCCATCTTCCTTAAGATGTTTCCTTCTCAGAGTAGTAAGTCCATGAGTTTTATTACTCTCCGTGTATTGCTTATTTCCTACCCGCAGATACAGCTCATCCAAAAGTGCTGTAGCTAGAGCGAGAACTTTATTTTTATTCCAGGTTTTTTGTCGCAAATCTTTTTGATAACGCTCTCGCAGTTTGGGTAAATAAAACCCAAATTTGAGCAGGTCATCATATTTGATTTTTTGGGTGTATTCTGACCATTTCTTGTGATAGAGGTATTGCTTTCTTCCCTTTTCATCTATTCCGGTAGCTTGTAAATAGCTATTCTTTTTTGGACTGATCCAGACGTCTTTCCAGGCAGGAGGAATGACTAGATTTTCTATTCGCTCTAAATGTGATTCGTTGTCAAGCTTTTGATTGTCTTTGTCTAGAAAAGTAAATCCACGTCCCTTTTTCTTCCTGTGAATACCAGGCTGAGAATCTCTGATGTAAACGAGACCTTTTGGGAGTTCGGCTGCTGTAACCATGGGTTTGTATTGTTATAGGATATACCATTTACATTACAATACTCATGCGCAATGAGATTAGGTCTGTGGGACATTGCTCTGATTCAACAGATCCTTGGTGCCGACCCCAAGTCGCTTGATCAATTGTACAGCTTGCTTTTGTGTAAGGTGGGAGGTACGCACTTTATTTTTGTCAAAAAGTATTACGTTTCCTTCCCAAACATTTGGAGCTGAAGGAACGAAAACTACAATTTCCCCATTTTCCAGTGTATCGACATGGAAGGCGATCATCCAGCCATCTATGGGAACCAACACAACAGGGTAATCTTTATCGCTGTCTAGCCCCACGTTGGTTTGCATAGTACTTTTCATAAGTTGGTAACCTGGGAAAAGCAAAAGAATATGATTTTCAATCCAGTTTACCAGCCACTTGCCCGCTCCAAGTTTAGCTACCCATCCTGCGATAAAACAGAAAATCAGGATAATCAATAAAGCCAAGAAATAGGGGACATCAAAACTTGGACTTTCAAGCCCTAAGCTCTTGCTCAGAGAGGTTGCTATCGGTCGAAGTATGTGAATTATTTTTTCTAAAAAAATAATGACCAACACAATCGGGAATAGGAAGAAAATTCCTCCTTTTATCGTATTGGAAACGAAGCTTAGAGCTGATTTCATGGTTGTAAAAATTTAAAGAAATTACAGCTTTTCATTTAATAGTGAATAAAAAAAGTCGGCTATTGTTACCGACTCATATTTTATAAATTTCCTCTCAGCCCTTGCTCTCTTTCTATTGCCTCGAAAAGTGCTTTGAAATTCCCCTTCCCAAAAGACTTAGCACCTTTACGCTGTATAATTTCAAAAAAAAGTGTTGGTCTGTCCTGTACAGGTTTGGTAAAGATTTGGAGTAAATAGCCTTCATCATCCCGATCTACGAGGATATTCAGGTCTTTCAGTGGTTGTAAATCTTCGTCGATTTTTCCTACACGATCTAATAAATCGTCGTAGTAGGAGGTAGGCACCACTAGAAACTCCACGCCTCTTTTCCTCAATTCAGTCACGGTGTGAATAATATCATCCGTAGCAATAGCCATATGCTGGACACCGGGACCTCGGTAAAAATCTAGGTATTCCTCTATTTGTGATTTCTTTTCGCCTTTTGCTGGTTCGTTAATAGGGAATTTTACATAGCCATTTCCATTGGAAACAACTTTGGACATCAATGCTGAATATTCAGTGGAAATGTCCTCATCATCAAATGTGATAAGCAATTTGAAACCCATTACATTCTCGTAAAAATTCACCCAGCGATTCATCTCACCGAGCTCCACATTTCCGACACAGTGATCTATATATTTAAGACCGATTGGTTCAGCAGTATAAGTACTTGATCTAGGTTGATATCCTGGAAGAAAAATACCATTATAGTTCCTGCGTTCTACAAATGTATGGATGGTTTCTCCATAAGTTTTGATTGAAGAAACGACTACCTCACCATGCTCGTCGGAAATCGTGTTAGGTTCTGATGCTGAAACTGCCCCACGATCTGTCGTTTCTTTCCAAGATTGTGATGCATCATGCACCCAAAGAGCCAGGACTTTTACTCCATCTCCGTGCTTCTTGATATGCTCAGCTATTGAGCCTTCTGGATGCAAAGGAGAAGTAAGTACCAGTCTGATTTTATCTTGCTTAAGCACGTAGGATGCTCTATCCTTAATTCCAGTCTCTGGTCCCGCATAAGCGATCAATTCATATCCGAAGGCATATTGATAGTAAAGTGCGGATTGCTTTGCATTGCCTACGTATAGTTCTACGTAATCCGTTCCTTTCAGAGGAAGAAAGTCTTGACTCATATTTCAGTTATTTTGGGTTTATCCTATATAATCAAAGTTATAAAATATCCCAAAGAATATTTGGTCAAGACCGGGATTATTCCTGAGGGTTTTTATTACCTACTATCGTAATCAAAGCCATAACCAAAAAGGTTAATGCCCAGGTACCCAGGACTGAGTCCATAGCCAGCCAAAGTAAAATAAAGTAATATAAGGGTGCCAAAGCGAAGCCAATTAAAAACTTCCAGGTGGACGAGAAAACCGGATCCTTCACTCCAGGCTTTTTCCACAGCCATAACCAGTATAGAGGGAAATGGAAGATTTTCATCAGTTTATTCTTTAGCCCGGAAACATCATCCACAGGATTTGGAACTTGACCCGTTTCTAGAAACAGGCTTACATCAGCCTTTGAACTTACATCCACATTATTTTCCAGAAGTCTTTCCAGATGTTGATCATAGTTTTCATTGGGTATTTCTACCACCAGATTTTGTAATGCAACCTGAACAGACTTGGTGAGCAAGCCGGATTTTGAAACAGGCATGTCGACCGGAATTACTTCTCCGATCGTAACTCGGACTATACTTCCTGAGCGCTTATGAGCAGAGTAATCTAGTGCTACAGGTAGGATCACAGGAGTGGTTTCAGGATATTTTTCTTTTAGTCCAAAAGCTATTCTTGTAAACCCCTTACTCAGTGGGCGTAGATTTCGTATTAGACTATGACTTCCTTCGGCAAATATGATCACAGCTCCATTCTTTTGCAGGACCTCATAAGTCTGATCAAAAGTGCCTTGATTTTGCTGAATAGTAGAAAATCCATCACGAACTCTATAGACGGGTAGCATGTAGATAAAATTCAGCAGCTTGGCAACAAATGATTTTTTGAATACTGAGGCACGGGTTAAAAAATAAGGTTTTAGCCCTGTATGAGTAGCCAGAAGCAAAGGATCTATCAATGCGTTTTGATGATTTGCCACGAGAAGAATAGGAGTATTCTTTGGAACATTTTCCTTTCCCTCGATGATGATTTTTTTGAAATATCCCTTAAGAGATATCTTGACGAGGATACGAAGGAATTCATTTACTATATACTGCATTGATATTTTTGCTTTTCACAAACTGTTTTCTTGTTCAGTTTTTTGATTTCCAAAGACTTGCGATTGTCATACCTGAAATCAAGTGCCAGATACCCCACCAGGCTGTAATAATAGCCATTCCACCAAGGCCATCAAAATAAGTGAAAATCAAAACCAGCCCCAAACCTGAATTTTGAATCCCTGTCTCTATCGTGATTGTTTTGACATCAGCCAATGGAAGTTTGAATAGCTTTCCTGTAATAAATCCTGACCCCAAAGCCACGAAATTGTGCGCCAAAACCCATAGGAAGATGAGGGATATGTATTTGGTGAATAATTCAAAATTCCCTGTAAAAGCGATTACCACAAAGGCAGCGAAAATTAATATGCTCAGTGGCTTTAGAATTTTGGAGGCTTTCTCTGCAAATGTATGTGCATACTTGTGCGTAATTATTCCTAAGATCAATGGAATACCTAGGATTAATGCTACTGTAGAGAAGGCATCAGTATAATCCAGACTGATTTCTTTGAGGAGGTTTGAGGTGGGAGCATAAAATCCTGCCCACAGTGCAAAGTTCAAAGGAGTGGTGATGATAGAAATTATACTGGAGAATCCTGTGAGGCTCACTGAAAGTGCGGTGTTTCCCTTTGCCAGACTAGTCAGGAAATTGGAGACATTCCCACCTGGACAAGCTGCCACGAGAAACATTCCTAATGCTACCGAAGGAGGTGACTGCATGATGAGCACGAGACACCAGGTAAGAAATGGCAATAATAGGAACTGTGAAAATACCCCTAGAAAGAAACCTTTTGGATTTTGTATCAGGTATTTGAAATCTTCAAATCTTAAATCTAGTGCTACCCCATACATGATCAAAGCCAAGGCTAGATTGAGCAGCAGTAAATCATTGGCAGAAAAATTCAGCTGGATCGAATCCAGTTCGGTGCTTGGGTTCATTTAATTTGAAATAGAGAAAAAGATAAGACCGGAAACCATGGCAATACCAAAACTTAGCAGGGTTCCGATCAGAATGTATTCAGTGAGTTTTCTCTCTTTTGATTTTCGAAGATCGCCAAATCTAAAGACAGATTTCGCTGCCAGCAAAAAACCTACGGCCTCCCAGTGCCCAGTCACTATAAATGAAAAGACAAATAGCCGCTCCAAAATCCCTATGTACTTGCCGGCATCCTGCAGAGACTGGTCGGGCTGTGAAGGGATGGAATCAGACCATTTTTTAAGCAGGTTGGATAAAATAATTGAGGTAGGCTGAGTAAGGAAAAGTATTAAAGTGATAAGGGAAAGAATTCTCGGACTTTGTAGGATTTGCCCGAAATCAATAGAAACCTCTGTAAAAGCTACCCAAATGAGGAAAATACTTACTATATGTAAGATTTGATCTGCGATGAACCAGGTTGTTTTAGTTTTAGGCTTTTGCGCATAAAGCTTTATTAGATCTATACCCGAATGTGCTAGAGTAATAGTCAGCGCCATTGGCCATAGGCTAAAATCCCAAAGTATTAATATCACCAGCACACCATGAAGCAACACATGCAGATATAGCTTTGGCGACGTAGCTTTTCGTTTCTCCTTTTCTTTTACCCATGAGGTGGGCTGAAGTATAAAATCTCCAATGAGATGGGCGAGAATAAGTTTGATTAAAATCAGCATTACAGAAGTTGACTAAGTTTCTTTCTGAATAATTTTTCCATAGCCAAAATATCCTCTCCATTTGCGGCTTTGTAGCGTTTGCTGACAGAATTTTGGTTGATATGCAGGATTTCTCCTATCTGCGCTTGTGTACGATCTGGATTGGATAGCATTTCTGACATTAATTCGCCTGAGGATATTGACCAGCTGTCCATTTGAATGCCGGCCAATTTCAGGTAAAGATTCATTTCATCATTCCATTCTTCCCAGGGAGAGTTGATTGCTAAGGTGACCATTTCGCTTTTCAGGTGCTCAAATTTTTCACCTGACCTTACAAAAGCCTCTCCATTGCTTTCAGAGACGCTGTCAGCATTGTGAGTTTTTGCACCTATTCCAATTGCCATCCGCACGTCCACTGGAGAACTCCTTTTATTTTTGTCAGGGTAGGGAAGACTTTTTATTAGCGCTTTGATCTGTAGTGCAGCGAGTAAACTTTCGGTTGGATCTGCGATTTCCAGTTGAAAACTATCTCCACGGAAGATTTCCCATTGCTTTGGAGTTTGTCCCCAGTTGCCCAGCAATTCTTTGAATGGCTTGATCCATATATCCTGACTTTTGAGCTCGCGGGAATTGATAATATCTCCTGTTATAATTGCTGTCATAATCTCAAATATCACCATTTACGGTGATAATCCAAAATATCACCATTTACGGTGATAAATCAGAATATCACCATTTACAGTGATAAACCGGAATATCACCGTAAGTAGTGATAAAGATCAGTTAATAGGATTAGGAAAGGAGGATAAAAGCAATCGTTTGCACAAGTTATTTGGGTGTATAAATAATTAGTATTGATAGATAAGAAGAGATTGTTTAGATTAAAAATTCGTAGGTGAAATAGAATAAAAGAAAAGGCAAACACAAAATAATTGCTAATTGGTCCGGGAAATCATTGGGGCTATTTAAAACAATTATAACCATATGAAATGCTGTAAATCAGCCAATCAAGAAGAAGAGAATAAACTTAGGAAGAATAATAAAAAACCCTGTAACCTTAAATCAAAATGGAAAAAAGAAGAGAATTCATTAAGAAAAGTCTCTTAGGAACTGCCGGAATAGCCATGGCAGGAATGAGTATGAGTGCAAAATCGTACGCTTCCATCATCGGCGCAAACGAGCGGATCAATCTGGCGGTGATAGGTATCCGCGGACAAGGCAGCAATCACATCGATCAGTGGTGTGCCCTGAAAGATAATCGTAACGTAAGACTAAAAACGCTTTGTGATGCAGATGAGCAGTATTTCTCTGAGAAATCAAAAGTAGTCATCGATAAAACCGGCGTCACTCCAACCACGGAATGGGATATGCGAAAGGTACTCGAGGATAAGGAATTAGATGCAGTATCTATGGCTATTCCAAATCACTGGCACGCGCTGGGAACTATCTGGGCATGCCAAGCAGGGAAGCATGTATACATAGAAAAGCCAGCAAGTCACAATGTCTGGGAAGGCAGAAAAATGGTAGAAGCAGCCCGCAAATATGATAGAAGAGTGCAGGTAGGATTCCAAAACCGCTCCATTGCAAATGTGATGGAAGCTATGGAATTCCTTCATGGCGGAGGAATTGGGGATGTATATATGGCAAGAGGAACTTGCTTTAAGCCTCGCGATTCTTTTGGTAAAGTAGCAGACAGCACACCGCCTGCATCCTTACATTACGATTATTGGAGAGGTCCGGCGCAGATGATTCCATACAATGAAAAGAAAGTTCATTACAACTGGCATTGGCACTGGGCCACAGGAAACGGTGATACAGGAAACCAAGGTCCACACCAATTTGACGTAGCTCGCTGGGGAATGAATAAGAATGAACATCCAATTTCAGTGTATTCAGCAGGAGGAATCTACGGAATAGATCCAAATGAATGCTCTCAGGAAACTCCAAATACTCAAAGTTCAGTTTTCAAATACGCAGATGGAACCATGCTTGAATTTGAGACCCGTGGAAGATACACGAATGGCGAATCAAGCTTAGGCATCCACATAGGAAATGTGTTTTATGGAACCAAAGGTTATCTGGAACTAGACGGCGGTACTTGGAAAGCATTTCGTGAGAAAGGAAAAGAACCTTTCGCCCAATCAAAGAAAGAAACTGCTCCAGCTCCGAGTAGTCAAGTACTCGCAGCACCGGGTGGTGCCGAGCATTATGCCAATTTTTTGGATGCCATACGTGCAGAAAATAATGAAACCCTTCATTGTGATATCGAAGAAGGTTTCAAATCTTCTGTGCTTCCACTTATCGCCAATGTATCGTACCTCACCGGCCGTGAATTGAGATTTGATGGGACGACTGAAAAGTTTGTAAAGGACAAGGAAGCAGATAAAATGCTTACTAGAGATTACCGTGATCCTTACACAGTTCCAAACAAAGTTTGATTTATGAGTAATTCTAGAAGAAATTTTATGCAGAAAAGCGTAGTAGCTAGTGTAAGTCTTGCTGCTATGCAATTTCCCTTGGATGTCTTTGCCATGGCAAAGTCGAACATGAAATTCGGATTGGTAACCTATCAATGGGGACGAGACTGGGATCTTCCCACGCTGATCGCTAACTGTGAAAAAGCAGGGGTGCTGGGAGTAGAACTTCGAACAGAACATGAGCACGGAGTGGAAACAAGTCTAAATGCTGCAGAGCGTGCCGAAGTTAAAAAACGCTTTAAGGATAGCAAGGTAACTTGCTTAGGATATGGTAGTAATTTCGAATACCATAGTACGGATCCGGCAGTTGTACGAAAGAATGTAGACGAAACAAAAGAATATATAAAACTTTGCAAAGATATTGGTGCCACTGGAATTAAGGTGAAGCCAAACAATCTACCTGAAGGGGTTCCAAAGGAAAAGACGATCTCTCAGATAGCTGCTTCCTTTAATGAAGTTGGAAAGTTTGCCTCAGAATATGGGCAGTTAGTAAGGGTGGAGGTTCATGGGAATTTGACACAAGAGCTACCCAATATGAAAGCGATTTTTGAACAGGTCACCGAGCCTGCAGTGAAAATATGCTGGAACTGCAATGCCGAAGATCTACTTCCGCCTGGCCTTGAAGAGAATTTCAATTCCGTAAAAAAATGGTTTGGAGACACGGTACACGTCAGGGAATTCAATGAAGGCGATTATCCTTATCCAGAACTTTTCAAATTATTTAATGACATCAACTATGATGGCTGGATTCTGATGGAAGCTAGAACTGAACCTGCCGATCGAGTAGCTGCACTGAAGGAACAGCTGACATTATTCAATCAGCTGAAGAAGGGGAATAAATAACTTTTCCTGAAACGAATAGCACTTTTACATTTAATTACTAAACCCTAAATCCATAAATTCTATGCGGATTTTAAACAGACAAAAATACTTTACCTATCTAACGTTAGTTGCCTTATATACAATGACTTTTGCTTGTGGATCTTCTGATAAAAAAACAGAAACTGAAAAAGAAACTGAGGAAATGAAAGATAGGATAGAACTCATTAGAGATGATGCTGCAAAGAAAGTAGATGTAATCATTGATGGAGAGTTTTTTACTTCTTATATCTATCCTGATTCATTGGAGAAACCTGTACTTTATCCTATAAATACTGCTAATGGAAATGCAATTACCCGTGGATGGCCTATCAGTCCTAGGCCAGGAGAGCGGGTTGATCACCCTCATCATTTGGGCCTCTGGTTCAATTATGGTGATGTGAATGGACTGGACTTTTGGAACAATTCTTCGGCGATCACTGACAAAACCAAATATGGTCATATCGTACACAAATCCATCAACTCTGTGAAAAGTGGAAAAGAGGGAGGTGTATTGGAAGTGAGCTTGGATTGGATGAATAACGCTGGAGAGGTTCTTTTAACAGAAAACACCACTTTTATTTTCAGCGGAAAAGATGATCAGCGTACTATAGATCGGATCGCCACCTTGACGGCTCCAAACGGTGAAGTAAAATTGACAGACAACAAGGAAGGGATGCTTGGCTTACGCACAGCAAGACAGCTGGAGCATCCGTCCAATAAACCGGAGATTTTCACGGATGCTTCAGGAGTTGCCACTGATGTTCCAACAATGAATAATGAAGGAATTACTGGAATGTATTTGAGTAGTGAAGGAATTAAGGGTGATGATGTGTGGGGAACTAGAGGGGATTGGGTAAGCCTCACAGGTAAAATCAATGACGAAAATATCTCTGTAGCTATCTTAGATTTTCCATCTAACCCAGGATATCCAACCTATTGGCATGCAAGAGGATATGGCTTGTTTGCAGCAAACCCTTTGGGGCAAAAAGCATTGAGTGATGGTAAAGAGGAGTTAAATTTCAAATTGGAAAAAGGAGAATCGGCAACCTTCAAATATAGAGTTATCATCTATTCCAATGAAAGTATTTTAGAAGGTCAGGTTAGCCAGGATTATATCGAATGGGCTAAGTAAGATACGTATTTACTTTTTAGAGGGAGCTAGTTTTAATTAGCTCCCTTTTACTTTTTTATGCTAATTTTAGCCTATTAAAATCTCTCTATAAAATATCTGACAGAACCAACTTCTTGCTCTCTAGCAAGTAAATAAGCTATTCCTGCTAGGGAATGCTTTGGTTTATTTTTACTTAAACTTTATAAAGAACCCCATAAAATCGATTAAGCATAAAACGTTTTGCATACGGATTATTAATCATCGTTTGGGATTCCTTTTACCTCAAAGAAATTATAGAAAGATGAAAAATTACAATAAAATCGCTGTGATCGGCGGTACAGGCAAATCCGGAGTGTTCTTGGTTAAAGAGCTTCTTCGCCAAAATTTTAAAATTAAAGTCCTTGTCCGGAATCCCGGCAAAGTTCCATCTAAACATCCCAATATAGAAGTAATTATTGGTGATTTGTTGGATAAGAAAGCGCTACAAGCGCTAATTTCTGGTTGTGATGGATTAATAAGTTTGCTAGGGATGGGGATTCCTCACAGCGAGCCTACAATTTTCAGTAAGGCAACCAAACTAATTTTGGAAGTATTGGAAGCAAATAGGGTTAGCCGCTATCTTGTGATTACGGGACTGAACGTGGAAACTGAAATGGATCAAAAAGGAGAAACAATACGTGCAGCCACGGATTGGATGTACTCCAATTATCCGGTATCCACAAAAGATAGGCAGTTGGAATATGAGCTTCTTCGTGCCTCAAAATTAGAATGGACCTTGGTAAGATTGCCTTTGATAATGCAGACTGATGAAGCTCCGGAGATTGTTGTTTCATTGACTGATTGTCCAGGACAGTATATTTCAGCTACTAGCTTGGCTAGATTTCTTATTACTGTTTTGCAGAATGGAAGCCACTTGAAAGAGGCTCCGTTTATTGCAAATATTGAATAAAAAAAAAATGAAGCAGGCCTTTAGGCCTGCTTCATTAATTTAATAGAAATTTAACTTTTTGCTTTTACTTTACTTTTTCCAGTGAAACTGCATTCATACAATATCTCAATCCACTAGGAGCAGGGCCGTCCGGAAATACATGTCCAAGATGCGCATCACATACGTTGCAAAGCGCCTCTACTCTTACCATTCCAAAGCTTATATCTTTATGGTAAGCGACATTTTCCACCGCAACCGGCTGAGTAAAAGATGGCCAGCCTGTTCCGCTTTCAAACTTTTCATTTGAATCGAATAAAGGGGTACCACAACATTTACAGGCATACAATCCAGGCTCAAATAAGCTACAAAGCTCAGAGCTGTGTGCCCGCTCAGTTCCTTTTTGCCGGGCGACATAGTATTCTTCAGAACTTAAAATCTCCTTCCATTCCGCATCCGTTTTTTCCACTCTTTTAGGCGGTGTAGGATTTCCATTGTTAGCAAATTTTATAATGTCATTCCAGTTTAGCATATCTTTCAATTCGTTTTAATTCTAATTAAGTTGTTTAGCGTAACGCCGTCTGAGCATTACAAGTTTGGGCGAAATGTAGGTTTGGCAGAATGGAGCATCCTGTCTTTTCTGATAGTAATTCAAAAACTCTTCCTTATTTGACCTGAAATCACACAAGGACAAAACCTTGGTAATAGGTTCCTTATCCAAGATTAATTTAGCTTCTGAAAATGCTTTTTCCACTTCAGCTCTTTGTGACTTATCCAAATAGTAAATAGCAGATCTGTATTTATTGCGAAGGCTATGATTAGCCATACTTGAGTGAGATAATAAATGAATTTCTATTAGTGTTTTAAGATTTATCGACTCAGGATTATAGTTAAGAATCACGGCCTCAGAGAAACTGCTATTTTCGCCATCAGAAGCTATCCAGCCTTGTTCTACTTTATTTACTCCGGTCAGGGACTGAAATACAGCTTCTGTGCACCAATGGCATCCTCCTCCAAAACCAATCTTCTGTTCAGTCATTACATTTTTTTTCTATACAACAATGATAGAATAGCTTTTGGTTTCGCTTTGGTTTGGTTCTACTAAAGACAATCCTTCTTTTTTGGTAAACTCATGATTGGAATCTGAACTATCTGCTATGCCTAACCAGGGTTCTATGCAAACGTATGGAGCTGCAGGTTTTGCCCAAATTCCTAAGTAATCAAAATCATCAAATTTTACAGTCAAAATTGCGCCCTTTTCTTTATGGGAAAGCGTTGCTTCTTTGGATTTCAAATGCTTGAAAATTAGTGCGTCATCGTCGAATAAGTCCTTACTCAATGGAATAATATTACTATTTTCTATAAATGGTTTTGGCTCATTTTTAATCAGTCCTTGT
Organism: uncultured Algoriphagus sp.; assembly: GCF_963974835.1. Taxonomy (GTDB): domain Bacteria; phylum Bacteroidota; class Bacteroidia; order Cytophagales; family Cyclobacteriaceae; genus Algoriphagus. Next base: position 451,907 of record NZ_CAXBET010000002.1, read on the forward strand.
TCGTCGATCAACCAAGTACTATCAGTTTCTTGCTGTGGAAATTGAATCCTGTAATCTTCATATATCTCTCCAGGCAGCAATGGACAGTTGAATGCAGGATGTCCACCAAGAAAATATGGCATGGGTACATTATCAAGATTGGTGATTTGATGTTTTATCTCCAACGTTTTACCTGAAAGAATGAAAGATATTTCAAGCTGGAATTTGAATGGGTAATGCTGTAACGTTTCTTGATCCCATGTCAAGCGAAATGATAGACAATTATCAGTTTGTTTGATAAGTTCAGGTTTGGAAGAATTCCGAACTAATCCATGCTTTGGCATTTCATATTTCTCAACATTTATGAGGGTATAGCCATCTTTGAGTGCTCCGACAATTGGAAAAAGTACCGGCGCCTGTCCCTTCCAGATAGTTGGGTCAGCTTGCCACATATATTCGACGCCTGTAAGTTTTGATTTGATGGAACTGAGTTCCATTCCAATTGGATTGACTGCTATGGTTAATTCTGCAGACTCTAGTGTATAATTCATGATTACTTAATTTTCGCTAAGAATTAAAATTGGTGGTAAAAAGAGATTCTATTATGGTTAATATATCAAAATTTATTTTCGTGATTCTGAAGTTTAAAGCATACATTTTTAAGATAAAATCGTTCTCCCTTCATTTAACCCCACTTAGGACTGGTATAAAACGAAGAATCTCTTAATAGATTTTTAATAAAAGATGAAAGTTGCTTCCAAAAGTATAGGGCACAATACGAACCGTACTAAAACGGCATTTTTATAAAACGGTGGAAAAACGGCCTCTCTAGCAAATGGAGAGGCTTTTTTAATGGTTTTAGCTAGGTAAACGGCTGAAATCGAAACGTCCTTCTCTTCCATCCTCTTCCATCGTGCTATCATCACAAAGGCTAATGTATGCCAAAACGGCTTAAAAACTTCCATTATGCCCGTTTAAAGTGCCTACAAAGGGGATTTAAAAGACCTTTAAAGCATTATTTTTTTATCAAAAGCAGCTAGAAAAATGAGTGATGAATTCCATTGATTTTTGCTAAATGTGTGGGTATGGGTGCCAGTTAGGGTGCCATTTAGGGTGCCAAAAAACCGTTAAAAAAACGCCTTTCAATACCCTATAGCATTATTTTTTGACAATTAAAGAGCTAATTAATGATTATTTGGTACCCTATAAAACCACATTCAAACATTTAACAAAATCAAATAAACAACTGAAAATCAAGCCATTAGGTTGATTTTTAAAGGTTTTAATTAATAAAAAGTGTGTGCGTGTGGAATTATTGGGATTTATGAAACTCTTTCTTGGTTGATTTTGGCCGGATTTCGGTAATGACTTCCTTTAACGCGTCAATTGTATCCTGCTGAGTTCTTATCACGGTTTCTTGGGCAGTAATAATCCTTTCTAGAGACTCTATATTTTTTGCCCTGTAAAAATCAATCGGGTTTACTTGCTCATTAACCTGACTAGTTTGCTTAGGGATATTTGGTATTTCCCTATCTGTATTTATCAATACAGTATTCACATTTTTTGATTCAAAACTTGATAGATCCTTTTCTATAAAATCATTGAACTTTATGTTAAAATGATTGACAAGCCTGTGAACAATATCGACAGGAGGTATCGTCCCGCTTTCATAACTAGCAATATTGCTTCTGGAAACATCTAAAATTTCAGCTAACTGAACTTGAGTAAGACCATTTATTACTCTTAAGTACTTGATATTCAATCTCAAAAAATCCATTTCAAATAATTGTTAAAATAATTGACATTATGATTTGCGTTTGTCAATATGATTGACATACTTTGTGTTAATAGTAACAAAGGTAATCAAGAACTATGAAAAAGAAAGAACCCAGGTATCCTGAAAATAAATATCTCTCAATCGAGGTATTCAAGTCAGAAATGACTCAGGAGCAGATTGCAGAGCTAATCGGATGTTCTAGAAAGACTCTCAATGAGACTATAAATGGGCATTACAAGGGTGTCAATATAATTCCCAAACTAAAGGCTGTCCTAGAATCAATATAACCACGCAATTAACCACTAGTAACCATGCAGATTTCACCTTACGAGATTTACAACAATCAGATTGGAGTACGCCTAAGTTATCTTTTAAGTGACTCCGACAAGAGACATCCCTATTCAATGGGGCTGATGAGTTACCATGCTTTTAAGCATCGAGCAAATCGTACTCCAGGATTCAGACTGAAGGAAGGAAGAGGAAAGGGAAATGAGGCTCTTGTATCCTGGAAGTGCATGCCACACGAATGGCAATCCATAT
>NZ_CAXBET010000003.1:0-447141 GCF_963974835.1 uncultured Algoriphagus sp.
GAGACGATGACGTTGATAGGCTACAGGTGTAAAGGCAGTAATGTCATAGCCGAGTAGTACTAATTGCCCAAAAGCTTACCCTACGTTTGTTACAGTTTCTGCAAAGACATGTTAGTAACTGTCGGATGTTTGGTGTCGGGTGACCGGTGCAGACAAAGACAGAGAACTTAAGATATTAAGTGGTCATACCACAAAGATTTAGGCGGCCTAGCGCAGGGGTCCCACCTCTTCCCATCCCGAACAGAGAAGTTAAGCCCTGCAGCGCCGATGGTACTGGGGTTACACCCGGGAGAGTAGGTCGCCGCCTCATTTATTCCAAAGCCAGCTTTAAACAGCTGGCTTTTTCGCGTTTAAGACTATTCCGGTTTTGTATTAATCCATCCGATAAATCAAGTTTTGCCCGTGAACCTTATTCTGATCAAAATATCTGTGAATGATTTTAGTTGTATATACTTTGGTTTTTATCACACAATTTCAAATTCCACTTTTCATTTTTAGAATATTGTTGCAGTTTTGCATCAAAGCCCAATTTGAATGTCTATTCTATTTAAAGGTCTCCGTATTGTTAATCCTGATGGTATAAAAGAATCTGGGGATTATGTTTTTGACAATGGAGAATTGATTCTAGCTGCTTCTGGCAACTCTCTGAAATTTGATAAAGAAATTAATGCCTCTGGATGGTTATTGACAGAAGGTTGGATTGATCTCAGGTGCAGTATGGGTGAGCCTGGTCATGAATACAAAGAATCTATCGAAAGTCTGGCTGAATCATTGACTTCGAGTGGCTTTTCAGCTGCTGTTATTTTGCCAAATACAGATCCCGTTATTCAGTCTAAAAGTGATGTGGACTTTGTCATCAATCGTTCCAAACGATATACACCTGAATTTTTAATACAAGGAGCAGTGACAAAGAACACAGATGGGGAAAATCTGACAGAGATTCTGGATATGCATCATCAGTCCGGAGTTAGTGTGTTTGGAGAAGGTAATAAGCCTTTGTCAAATGGAGATCGGTATATGAAAATACTTCAATACCTTCAGAAATTTAACGGAGTATTATTTGATCACGCCTATGATCCACTGCTTGCCATCTTTGGTCAAATGCATGAAGGGGAGAATTCTACCATGTTAGGTGTGAAAGGTATTCCTAATCTTGCCGAAGATGTAGCTATTCAAAGGAATTTGGAGATTATTCGTTACGCAGGTGGGCGAGTTCATTTTCAGACCATCAATACAGCCAAAGGTGTGAACCTTATTCGCCAGGCAAAAGCTGAGGGATTGAATGTGACTGCTGATATTTCTATTTATCAATTGTTGTTTTCTGATGGGGACTTGATGGATTTTGATCCTAATCTAAAAGTTAAGCCTCCTTTCAGGGGAGACGCGGATCGAGAGGCTCTTATTGAGGGCCTGAAAGACGGGACTATAGATGCATTAGTAAGTAATCATCAACCTGAGGATCTTGATTCAAAGTTCATGGAATTTGATCTTGCCAATTTTGGAATGGTCGGGTTACAAACGTTTTTACCGGCATTGGTGGAACTTGAAAAAGAACTTGGATGGCCACTTTTGATAGATAAAATCACTGCCAAACCAAAATCCATACTTCCTCACAAATTGAGCGAGTCTTGGACGATCTTTGACCCGAAAGCTGAATGGACATACGATGAGAAATCCAATAAATCACTTTCATCCAATTCACCATGGTTTGAAAAGGAGCTTGTTGGACAAGTCAGATATGTGGTGCAGAAGGGACAATTAATAGAGGTAAATGTATAAATACTTTAGTACTGCTTATAAGTTTGGAGGTTTTGCGGGAATTTTGAGTATTCTTTCGTTTATAATTTTATCATTCTTATATCCTGATCCCACTAATCTAAATCTGGTCTTTGGATATGTTATAACCCCTGTAGCTATTTATCTTGCTATCAAATTCTTCAAAGAATATAGCAATACAGGTTACCTTTCTTTTGCTGAGGGAATGTCTGTAGGCTTTGTAACTTATATTTTAGAGGCTTTAGTGTCTTTGGGAGGAATCTGGATAATTTTGATTGTTCGTCCTGATTTATTTGGTCAAATAAAAGACTCAAAGCTAGCTGTGCTATCCACGAGTAAGGAATCCATAGTATCCCAAGTGGGAGAGAATTCTTTCAATATGACCTTAGAGAGCATCAAAAATATGATTCCTTGGGATGTGGCTTTGAATGATGCACTTTGGAAAATCATCCCGGGTCTGTTTTTTACTATTATTATATCTATTATTTTAAGGAAAAATCCTAACTAACGAACTTATGGAAGAGAAACAATCTCCTTTTCAGGCTGCAATTAAGCCAGGCTTAACTATTGGATTAGTGTCATTGGCACTTACTTTTATAGCATATTTTATTAATTCTACTCTACTTGGTTCAGCATGGTTTGGACTAGTAGCTATAGTTTTATTCTTTGTTTTGATCATATACTTTGGAAAGCAATATAGATCTGAAATAGGAGGTTTTATGTCCTTTGGGACAGCTTTTAATTTTAGCTTCACAACTATGGTAATCTCTGGATTAGTCGGTTTGATTGGACAAATACTTTTGTTCCAAGTCATAGATCCTTCTCTTGCTGGAGTTTTAGCAGACCAAGCATTTGAAAATGCTTTGGGTTTTATGGAGAATCTTGGTCAAGACCCAGATACAATGGATCCTGCCATTCTGGAGAAAATGCGAACCGACACTGCGAGTAGCTTTACTTTAGCAGGTCAATTAAAGAACTTTGGCTTTGGGCTTATTGTGTATGCGATTATTGCTTTAATTTTGGGAGCAATCCTAAAGAAGAGAGACAAGTCTCTCGATTATTAAATTATGACCCAAATTTCAGTTGTAGTTCCTGTATTTAACGAGGAAGAGTCACTGCCTGAATTAACTCAATGGATTAGCCGTGTCATGAATGATCACGGCTTTTCTTATGAGTTGATATATGTAAATGATGGCAGTTCGGACAATTCCTGGGGAATTATTAATTCATTATCACATCTTTCGACAGAGGTAAAAGGAATCAACTTTACCAGAAACTATGGAAAGTCAGCTGCACTGGATGCTGGGTTTAAGAAGGCTTGCGGAGATGTAGTAATCACTATGGACGCAGATCTCCAAGATAGTCCAGACGAAATACCTGGATTATATGTGATGATTACGCAAGGGAAATTTGACGTGGTCTCTGGCTGGAAAAAGGAACGTCATGATCCAATAGGAAAAACTATCCCTTCCCGTTTTTTTAACGGAATAACACGATGGATTTCCGGGATCAAATTACATGACTTCAATTGTGGACTGAAAGCTTACAGACTGAAAGTGGTGAAGAATATACAGATCTATGGTGAAATGCATCGGTATATTCCTCTGCTGGCCAAATGGAATGGATTTGGGAAAATAGGAGAGAAGGTCGTCCAGCACCAAGCTAGAAAATATGGGTATTCCAAATTTGGATTAGAAAGATTTTTAAATGGATTTTTGGATCTGATCTCTGTATCTTTTGTACATAGGTATAAAAAGAAGCCCATGCATTTTTTTGGATTATTGGGTAGTTTTTCGTTTCTCACAGGTTTTGCGATTACTTGCTGGTTGATATTTGAGAAAGTTTACGGCTTGAGCAAAGGATATAAAGTAAGAGAAATTACTGAGCAGCCACTTTTTTTCTTGGCATTAGTAGCTTTGATTATAGGTGTGCAGCTATTTGTTACTGGATTTATTGCTGAGTTGATGACTTCCAATCAATCAAAGGATACAGAATACAAAATTGATGAAGAGATTAACTTCGATTTTTGATGAAGTTTTCGGTAATCATACCGGTTTATAATCGACCAGAGGAATTAAGGGAATTATTGCGAAGTCTTTTTAAGCAAAAAGATGATGATCTTGAAATTGTTGTGATTGAGGATGGTTCCAGCGTAACTTCATCTCATGTGGTCGGTAGCTTTAAGAATGCTCTTCATATCCAGTATCTAATTCAAGAAAATACCGGGCAAGGATTTGCCAGGAATAAGGGTATGAAAAATGCCACAGGGGATTTTTTCGTGATTCTGGATTCAGACGTGATCTTGCCCGTCGATTATTTACAAAAGCTTTCAGAAGCTATAAAGGACAGACAATTAGATGCTTTCGGTGGTCCTGATGCTGCAGATGAGGATTTTTCTGCATTGCAAAAAGCAATGGATTTTGCGATGACATCTTTTTGGACTACGGGTGGTATTCGAGGTAAGATGAAAGATCTTTCAAACTATCAGGCTCGAGGATTCAATATGGGTGTCTCGCGGAAAGTATTTGAAACAACTGGAGGTTTCGTAGACCCAAATCAGGGAGAGGACATAGAATGGAGTATGCGCATCAAGAACGCGGGATTCAGACTTGAATTAGTTAAGGAGGCGTTTGTATATCATAAGCGTAAAAACACACTCAAATCATTTGCGAAACAAGCCTTTTCCTTTGGTAGAAATCGAGTGAATGTGTCAAGGTTTCACAAAGGAGCGATCAAATTGGTGCATTGGCTACCTACAGCTTTTCTCCTTTTTTGCCTGAGTATACCGATTTTTTACTTTTTGGATGCATTGCTTTTTAAGTTCAGTGCATGCTTATTTATGCTATGGAGTTTGGGAGTTGTTCTTTCTTCAGCTTTACAAAACGGCTCGGCCAAAGTAGGGATATTGAGTTGGGTTACTTCCCTCTCTCAACTTTGGTCCTATGGACTCGGGTTGCCTTTTGAGCTTTTCAAAAAAGTGATTAGAGGTTAAGCACCTTTTCTACAGACGAAAATTACCTCTTCCCGAGGAAGCGCATTTTGCTTGACTACCTCGGAGGAAATTTCCTTTACAAATTGATTTTCTTCAATTTTAATTCCCGACTTTCTTAAACGTTCAGCATAGTCTTTACCAAACTTGCGTACATGATCGCGCTGTCCAAAAATGCGTTCCCTTTCTACAGTGTCAGTAATTGTATTGTCTTCTAAGGTATTTTCGATTGGGTATACAGGCGATTGAAGTATACCCCATCCATCGGGCTTCAAAACCCGATTGAACTCAGAACATGCTCTTATGTCATCTTGTACATGCTCCAGGACATGATTGCAAAATACCACGTCAAAACTGTTTTCAGGAAAAGGGATCTCATGAACATCCATTTTCACTTTTGCCAAAGGGGATTCTATATCTGCAGTGATGTAATCAAGATTTTTTAACCCTTCAAAACGCTCAATAAAACAATGCTCGGGTGCGACATGCAAAACCCGTAGCGGAGCAGTAAAGAAGTCTGTTTTCTCCTGAAGAAATAGCCACATCAATCTGTGACGTTCCAAAGACAGGCAATTAGGACACAATGCATTTGCTCTTGCGATTCTACCATAGGGCAGAAATTTTTTATAACTGTGATTGCAGATTGGACAAGTGACATTTTTGCCAGAATTCATCTGCGCAAAGACTTTCATTACAAATGGGCTAATACGCTGTAATAGTGGCCTAGGTACGTATCTAATAACGAAACTGATGATGGATTTCATGGTGGGTTCTAATCAGGCTGCAAGTTACGCAAAGGGACAAAAGGAGGGTAATGAATATTAATGTTTCGCTTTTTTTAGATTTGATGAGCAATAAGATTCTTGTTTGTGATCAATCAATCAGTATTTTAGTTGATGAGAAAAGTTTTCCTTTTTCAGAATTAGAATTCCACTCCATGAAGATCAGAAGATTTCAATTTTTAACATCCTTATCCCTATTACTAATTTTCAGCTTATTTCCTAGCTTTTCCAGAGCTCAGAATAATCCGACTTTTACCTTAAAGGAGCTTGTGCAGCAAGCGAGGGATAATTCTCCGGCGGCTCTTCGTGCGAAAAACAGAAAGGAAAATAGCTTTTGGCAGTATAGGCTGTTTCGGTCCAATTACAATCCTCAATTAAGACTTACAGGGACAATTCCACAATATTATCAATCTTACAATCAAATTACTCAGCCCGATGGATCGATAGAATTTCTTGAGGTGAAGCAAAATTTGATGGATTTAGGATTAGGATTGGAGCAGGTAATTGGAGCTACAGGAGGAACCGTTTCCGTGAATACTTCCACTACAAGATTCGATAATTTTCTTTCATACCCTGGAGAACCAAAGACCCAATACTCAGGTGTTCCCGTAAGCGTAGCTTTGCAGCAACCCATTTTTGCATATAATGTATATAAGTGGGACAAGAAAATTGAACCATTGATTTTTGAAGAAAGTCAGAGGGCGTATGTGAAAGAAATGGAAGAAGTTTCGATCTATGTCACTCAGCTGTATTTTGAATATTTGATTGCCCAAGTCAATTCTGAAATTGCTACTTCTAATCTAAACAACACAGAGAATATCTTCACTATAGAAAAAAAGAGAAACGAAATTGGGGTCACACCGGAAGATGAGCTTTTACAGGTAGAATTGCAGGTGCTGAATGCTCAGCAAGAAATGGCGGAGGCACAACTTGAACTGGAAAGCGCCGCGTTTTCTATGAACTCTTTCATAGGATTAAATCAGTCATCCAAACTCAATCTGATCTCCCCCGAGAATATTCCTGACTTTGAAGTAGACGTCGATCGAGCGATAGAATTGGCCTTTCAGAATAGGGCTGAAGCTATAGGATTCGATAGGCAAAAGATTGAAGCAGCTTCTGCTTTAGCTCAGGCAAAAGGCCAACGATTTCAGGTAATGCTCAATGCACGATACGGCTACAATAATGCGGCTTTGAATTTTCCTGATATTTACCAAAATCCAAATACACAATCCTTGGTAAGTCTTGGGCTTTCGGTTCCCATCTTAGACTGGGGTAGAAATAAAGCCAGAATGTCCATGGCTATGGCAAATCAAGATCTGGTAGAGAATACACTGGCCCAGGAAAAGATTACTTTTGAACAGGAGATTTTCACCAAGGTGAAAAACTTTTTGATGATTAAAGAGCGCCTGAATGTGACTAAAGTTTCAGATGACGTAGCGCAGCGCAGGTATGATATCGCCTTAAGAAGATATCAAACTGGTAATGTGACCATCTCAAATCTTAACATTGCACAAAATGAAAAAGACTCGAATAAACGAGCCTTTTACACATCCTTACGCGATTTTTGGATGGCTTATTATGAATTGAGGTCACTCACTTTGTATGATTTCGAAAATGACCAACTTCTGTATGTCCCTGAAAAACAATAAACTTAAGTGTCAGTTAGGTATTTTCCTCAATGTACTCTTCAAGCTTTGACATTTTCTTTTCCATCTTTTCAATAGACTTGGATTGCTTGTCCATTTTCTTTGTGATTTTTGAGATATCATCTGGTGAAAGTTTTCCAGATGAGTTTTTCTTTTCAAAATCTTCTCTCAATTTTTGTCGCTTTTCAATTGCCTTGTCATAGTCTTCTTTATATTTTTCGAGTTTGACTTTTGCTTTCTCGACCTTCTCCATAGTTTTTGCGTCTACTGAAGAAGATATTACTGTCTGGGCTTTTACTTCAGGTGGAGATAGGTGGATCAATCCACCTAATAGTATGAATGCGAAAATTAGTTTTTTCATAGTTTCAGTAATTATAGTGTAAAGGTACAACGCTTAATAGTTTGGTGATGTTTGGAATTACTCTATATCCGAGTCGCTATTTCCTTTTGGTAAGCGGCTGGCTTTTTTAAGAGATTCCCGGATGATCCACTCAAGTTGACCATTTGTACTACGAAACTCATCTGCGGCCCATTTTTCAAGAGCTTTCATCATACTTTCATCCAGTCGTAGTGCAAATGCTTTCTTCTTAGACATAATTTATTCCTCCATCCAGTTTTCGATGAAATCTGCCAGTTCTTTAGATTTCATCGTTCCTATCAATATTTTTTTCTTTTCACCTACATTAATAAGTAGTCCTTCATTGCCCAGAACCGAGTAGGCCTTAGTAGTTTTGTTTCCTTTAAATCCCCATCCACCAAAATCGGTCAATGGGCTATAGTTGATTACTTTGGCATACTTTATTGCTTCCTTTGGAAATTGTCTCCATTTAAGAATAAATGGCTTGTACCGAAATGATATGCCTTTTGGGTCAATCCTCGTTTCCAGTTTTAGATTGGAAATCAGACCTAAGATCAGAACCATAGTACCAACAACCAATCCTAGGGCAAGCGCCATTTCTTGCTTTTTCTGGGACGTAGCGTATAAAACAATCAATAAGATCAGGACTGGAAGCTCTGTCAGTATGATTACATACATTACCCAGCTTCCTACATAAGATTGAGTCTCTTTGAAAATCCTGGTGGCCATGGCTATTGATTCAATGTTCCTACATTGAGAACAGGTGATGCGCTCTTATCTGAGCAAAGAACTACCATCAAGTTGGATACCATTACCGCCTTTTTCTCATCGTCAAATTCTATGATTTCTTTTAACTTTAAATCCTCCAAAGCCATTTCGACCATTCCAACAGCTCCTTCCACGATTTTTTGACGGGCTGCTACAATTGCAGTTGCCTGTTGTCTCTGTAGCATAGCAGAAGCTATCTCTGAAGAATACGCCAAATGGGAAATTCTAGCCTCTATTACTTTGATTCCTGCGTGATGTAGGCGTTCACTTATTTCTTGCTCCAGAGAATGATTGACATCCTCTACTCCAGATCTCAGTGTCACTTCCGCTTCTTCCGCTTCGAAATTATCATAGGGATACAAGCCAGCCATTTTTCTAATAGCAGCGTCTGACTGTAGGTGAACAAAATTCTCATAGTCATCTACATCAAAGGTAGCTTTGAATGTATCTTCCACTTGCCATACAACAATGGTCCCTATCATTACAGGATTACCTATTTTGTCATTTACTTTCACAGGCTTGTTTTCAAAGTTTCTCACCCTTAGGGAAATTTTCTTTTTTGTCATAAAAGGACTTACCCAGTAGAAACCATTGGCTTTTACACTTCCTCTATAATCACCAAAAAGCAGAAGAACCATCGATTTGTTGGGTTCCACGATAAAGAATCCACCAAGACAGATTAATGCTATCACCACTGATAAAATGCCGACTACAATCATTATTTGCTGAATAAAAAGTGCAACCGCGAAAATGACAAGTCCAATAACAAGCAGGATCATGATATATCCTGATATAGGTTTAGTTACTTTTTCCATATTTTTTTTGATGTTAAAATGATATCATATTGAATTACGCTAATTTTTCTGGAAAAGTTTGAAATCATCAAAAAAAAATACCCCGACCTTGGTCGAGGTATTTCTTGGTTTTACAGTTCCTGTTTTTAATGAAGATAAAATTGTGGTAAGTTTCAGGTTTTGAAATCCTGTCGTTGTACTGATTTTAGTAAATTTCCTCCATGATTTGCTTTCCAATATCCTTCCTGAAATGCATTGATTCATAGAAATTGTATTTATCTTCTGTTATAGCATTCTTACCGGAATAGTCATAAACATTATTTTCAAATATTTTATTAAGAATTTTCAAGTCTGCACTATTCATTTTTACCTGCGTATACATTGGACTGATTACAATCTTATATTTAGTATTGTGTTTGTCAAAAATTTCTTTTATTTGAGTTAAGAGCTTTGTTACGCTAGAATATATTAATCTCTTTGATACTTGTTCTTCTTTTGGTCTTTCATAGAAGATTTCTTCCTTTTCTTTATAATACTTATTTTTATCAGCATTAATTTGTTCTTCTAATTTTAGTGCATCAAAAGGGATAAATTTTTTACCAATTTCATTATTGTCTAACATAAGATACCCATCCATATAAGCTCTCTTTTTTCCGAAAATTTTGTAATCCAGATATCGTATAAAGAAGCCAGTAAAAATATAATCTTTTAAGTATTCAGAAATGAATGCGCTCCTACTTTCATGAGAAACTCTTGGATGTTTAATTACCAAATGGCCATGACTATTAATTAGTTTTTGCAAAGTTAATTCTGTGTCAATTACAATTAATACATTATCCATTTTTCCACCTAGCTCATCTATCAATTTTATTTTTCCCACTATCCCGAATATAGATTCATTGCCAGCAGAATATGGAAAAGGTTTGGCACTATCGGGAAGATGGGTTTTCCAATCACTAATGAGAAAGCCATATGCAGAACGTGAGCTTCCAAAAATAAACGAATCATAATTATCCGGTAAGTTTAAGTAACGCTCAGTATTTACATAATCTACATCATAATCTACTATAGAGTTGGTGAACTCGTCCTGATGATGAAGAATTTTAAATGGATCCATTATATAAAATGTACTGATTGGAATAGAACCTAAAAGTACTAATGGTATTAGAAAAAATATTGAATTGCGAATAAACTTGACCATATGAATTAAAATTGAAAATATATAAATTCTTGATTGCTGTTACCAAGAGAATTATACATAATAATTATAATAAGAGTATAATACATAGTGTATCTAACAGGTCTTTTCCATTTCAGGCCCAAGTTTGCTATTGCGAATTGTTGATCTCTCCCTATCCATTCAAAGCCTAAAAAAATGATTATAAAAGTAATTACCTGTGCCGCACCAAGCCTGTTTGAAAATACTGGAACTTGAAACAGTGACTGAGAGAAAATTCCTGCGATGTAGTCAAATGCGTGATGAAGATCTCTTGCTCTAAAAAATATCCAAGCAATCACTGTAAGCCCAAATGTCACCATAATAGAAATAAACTCTTTAAAACCAGGTAGATACCTTCCTTCTGCAATTGGTCCTAAATTATTTCTATTGTTATTGGTCAGTAAGAGAGGTAAAAAATAAATTGCGTTTAATAAGCCCCATACAATAAACGTCCAATTGGCACCATGCCAAAAACCACTTACTATAAATATGATAAAAGTATTTCTTACTTTCATCCAGATACCCCCTTTACTTCCTCCTAGTGGTATGTATAGATAATCTCTAAACCATGTTGAAAGTGATATATGCCAACGCCTCCAAAATTCTGCTATATCTCTTGAGAAATAGGGATAGTTGAAATTTCTCATTAAATCAAAACCAAATAATCTAGATGTTCCAATTGCAATATCAGAGTACCCGGAGAAATCTCCATAGATTTGAAATGTAAAAAATATAGCACCTAGAAGTAGTGTACTTCCTGAGTAGTCCGACGAGTTGTTGAAAATCAAGTTAGCGTATTGGGCACATCCATCTGCTATAACTATCTTTTTGAACAAGCCCCATAATATCTGCCTCATTCCATCTACAGCGAGATGATAATTGAATTCTCTTTTTTTATAAAATTGAGGTAATAGGTGAGTAGCCCTTTCGATCGGACCAGCCACTAATTGAGGGAAAAAACTTACAAACGTGGAAAATGAAATAAAATCAGAAGCCGGTTCTAATTTTCTTCTATATATATCAATCGAATAACTTAGTGTTTGAAAAGTATAAAAACTTATTCCTACTGGTAATATAACATTTAATGTATTAGGGTGTATTTCGCTTCCAAAAAAGGAAAATGCTTTAATGAAATTATCTATAAAGAAATTGTAGTACTTGAAAAAACCTAACAAGCCAAGATTTATAGCGAGACTTACACCTAATAGAAATTTTCTTCTAGTTTCATTATTCTCATCTTTCATCCTTTTGCCAACAAGAAAGTCAACAACGGTACTAAAGAAAATCAGAAATAAAAATCTCCAATCCCACCATCCGTAGAAGACATAGCTTGCAACGAGTAATAATGAATTTTGATTTTTTAAATTCTTATTTACTACAAACCAATATAGGATGAAAACAATTGGTAAAAATATAGCAAAGTCTAAGGAGTTAAGTAGCATTTGAAGTATTGTTAAAGCTTAGTTACTATAAAATAAAAATAGTTAAAAATTGAGTATGCTAAGTTTATGTATAGCGCTTCCAAAGATTTAAATAAGTGAGTTAAATATCCTCACTTTAAGTTCTTTTTAATATTCATTTATTTTCACAGCTATCTGTAAATTGAATAAGTTATACCGATTAATAATAATATAATTATTAAATTAAATCTACTGTGACTCTAGTTCAATTATCTAAATTAGAGAATGGATTTTTGCTTACCTTTCTAATTAGGCCGTTCGTAGATTGGGCATTAGTTTCCATATTTCCACTTTAGAAATTTGTTGTTTCTTGCTGATCGGTTCTGATGGTTTAAAGCAACACATTTTTTTTACCACTTTCTATTTTAAATTATTTTTTAAATCTAAAATATCCATAGGTGGTCAGAATATCACCTTGATGGGCTATTTACGCATCAAGTTTTATAATTTCGGTATAGTTGGTTGTGCTTTTGGTATCCAATTAGGGTTTCAATTTTTCCCGATAGCAATGGTGTTTTCAATTCTTTACCATATCTGGGTCATTTATTCTGTCTGGATCACCGATTTAAATCAGAGTTTTGATGAATATAAAATGAAGGATTTTTTTGCTTGAAAGCGTTAAAAATAAGTCTGTAAGTTCATAGGTGTAAATTCATCTTACAGGATACCAGCATTATCTCTTGCGAAAATTATAATGCAATGGTCATTTGCCAATATTGATTTATGGAAGAAGTATGAAAATTTAATTACAATTATTTCTTCTTCGTAAATAGCGAATCGACAAATTCTTTTCGATTGAAAATCTGTAAATCGGTCATTTTTTCACCAACGCCTATGTATTTGACAGGTATTTTGAATTGATCCGAGATTCCGATCACAACTCCTCCTTTGGCTGTGCCGTCCAATTTGGTGATAGCTAATGATGTGATTTCAGTTACTTTTGTAAACTCTTTAGCCTGGATAAATGCATTTTGCCCAGTAGACCCATCCAATACGAGCAAAATCTCATGCGGTGCATCTGGGATGAATTTCTGCATTACGCGCTTAATCTTACCAAGCTCATTCATCAGATTTACTTTAGTATGAAGTCGACCTGCCGTGTCGATGATGACAACATCTGCATTGGTGCCTACTCCTTGCTTAACTGCATCAAATGCGACAGATGCAGGATCTGTATTCATTCCGTGGGATATCACAGGCACGCCAACCCGATCTCCCCAGAGAATCAATTGATCCACTGCCGCAGCTCTAAAAGTATCGGCAGCTCCTAGGACTACTGACTTTCCAGCTGATTTAAAAAGATTGGCGAGCTTGCCTATAGTGGTGGTTTTTCCTACTCCATTTACTCCCACTACCATGATCACATACGGCTTTTTGCCTTCAGGTAGATCAAAATCAAGGAGGTCCTGAGTATTATTTTCTTTGAGTAGGTTTTCTATTTCTTCTTTTAGAATTACATCAAGCTCGGCGGTATTCACATATTTGTCTCTGGCTACACGCTCTTCTATTCTACGGATGACTTTTATAGTAGTATCCACACCGACATCTGAGGTAATAAGAATTTCCTCTAATTCATCCAAAACTTCATCGTCTACTTTGGATTTGCCGACGACAGCTTTGCTAAGTTTGGTAAAAATATTTTCGCTTGATTTCTGAAGGCCCTGATCAAGGCTTTCTTTTTTATCTTTTGAAAAGAAACCAAAGATTCCCATACGTGTGCTTTTTAAAAGTGGAATTTAACGAAAAAGTCCCTGCTGACCGATGGACAGAGGGACTAAAATGTCTTATGCTGCAAATTGCAACTTATTTTTTCAAGGTGTCCTGTACCAAAGGGGAAGGAACCATTTCTTCTCTGAAGGTATAAGCGCCAGTCTTTTCAGATCTAACTGCTTTAATTACTTTGGCGTAAGACACGCCACCTTCTTTTTTTAGGGTTGCTACTACTTTCTTAGCCATGGTCTTGTCGTTTTAACGGAATTGCTTCCGAGCTAAATTATTTAATTTCTTTATGAACAGTTACTTTCTTCATGATTGGGTTGAATTTTTTCAATTCCAATCTCTCAGTAGTATTTTTTCTATTCTTGGTCGTGATGTATCTTGAAGTACCTGGCAAGCCTGAAGCTTTGTGCTCCGTGCATTCCATAATCACTTGTACTCTATTGCCTTTCTTAGCCATCTTTAAATTAATTTAAGGGTCGTGACCTTGATTATCTGATTACAATCATCCCGTTATCCTGAGCTTCTTTCAAAACTGCAGTGATACCTTTCTTATTGATAGTCTTCAATGCCTTAGTACAAACTTTCAAAGTGATCCATGCATCTTCTTCTGGAACGTAGAACGTCTTCTTGTGAAGATTTGGGTAGAATCTACGCTTAGTCTTGTTGTTTGCATGGGAGACGTTGTTACCTACTCGAGGTCTTTTTCCGGTTATGTCACAAACTTTTGCCATGGTAATGTATAGTAAATTGTATCCGTTTCTGTAATGAGTCTGCAAATATCGGAACTTTTTGGGGATATACAACAATGCCTTTCAAAAATATTTCCTTTTATATCAGACTTTTGGATAGGGGCAGTGTTTGCAGCCATTGCCGCAGCAATATCCACGTTTTAAATGGTATTTTTTTGTAAATACCATTAATCCTTCTTCGTTAAAATAAAAGTCTTCCGAACTTAATACGGTAGCAGGGAAAGGCTTCTTGGGATCTTTCATGGTTCGGGTAAAGGCAATTACTATATTTGAACTTATCGAGTCCTTATTATATAGTATACAAAATTACGAAAAACATGCAGACTATCACTTCCAGTAAGCAGGCAATAGAATTAGAAGACAAGTACGGCGCACATAATTATCATCCATTACCAGTTGTATTGGCAAGGGGAGAGGGAGTATTTCTTTGGGATGTAGAGGGTAAGCGTTATTATGATTTTCTGTCCGCCTATTCAGCTGTGAACCAAGGTCACTGCCATCCCCGAATAAAAGATGCTTTGATAGAGCAGGCAAGTACATTGACTTTGACTTCGAGAGCATTTCACAACGATGTGCTAGGTCCTTTTGAAAAATACATTTCCGATTATTTCGGTTATGATAAAGTGCTTCCCATGAACACCGGAGCCGAAGGTGTGGAGACTGCGATCAAAATCGCCAGAAAGTGGGGCTATGAGAAAAAAGGTGTTGACGAGAATCGAGCAAAGATTGTCGTAGCTGAGAATAACTTTCACGGCAGAACCACTACTATTATATCCTTTTCTAATGATGAAAATGCGAGGAAGAACTTTGGGCCTTACACTGCGGGGTTTGTGAAAATTCCTTTTAATGATATATATGCGTTGAAAACAGTCTTAGATGACCCTGATGTAGTTGCTTTTCTAGTAGAACCAATCCAGGGCGAGGCAGGTGTATATGTGCCGGGACCAAACTACTTGAAAGAAGCAAAAGCAGCATGTGAGGCAAAGAACGTTTTATTTATAGCGGATGAAATTCAGACAGGAATTGCACGAACAGGAAAGTTGCTGGCTGTGGATCATGAAGAGGTACGGCCGGATATTCTGATTTTGGGAAAAGCAGTTTCAGGAGGATTTTATCCGGTATCTCTTGTTTTGGCAGATGATGCGGTGATGAATGTCATCAAGCCAGGCCAACATGGGTCTACTTTTGGCGGAAATCCTCTCGGGGCGAAAGTGGCTATGACTGCACTTCAAGTAGTGAAAGATGAGAAACTTGCTGAAAATGCGGAGAGGCTAGGAGAATTATTTAGACTGAGAATGCAGAAGCTTGTCGATAAATTTGATATCGTGAAGCTGGTTCGAGGAAAAGGATTACTCAACGCAGTAGTGATCAATGATACTGAGCAAAATAGTACAGCCTGGGATATTTGTGTTTCACTGATGGATAATGGACTATTGGCAAAACCTACTCATGGTAATATTATCCGTTTCGCACCTCCATTAGTGATGACCGAGGAGCAGATCCATGAATGTTGTGATATTATAGAGAAGACTATTGCTACATTCGAAAAGTAGGTGAAAGAGATTTCTTAAACTTTGATGAACCCTCCCTGGTAATTGGAACTTGGGAGGGTTTTTTAGTGTCTTATACTTAATTTTGAAAACTTAAAAAAACTTGACCAACACATGTTAAAGGCTGTAATTTTTGATATGGATGGGGTGATTTGCCATACCAATCCATTTCATTCTATCGCTTTCCAGCAGTTTTTCGCGAAGCGTAACCTCAATCCTACTGAAGCAGAATATGTAGAACATATGTATGGGAAAAACAACGGATATATCCTGAGTCATTTCCTTGGCAGAAAAATAGAGGGTGAAGAATTAGCTTTACTTGAAGATGAGAAGGAAGGGCTATTTAGAGAGATTTATAAGTCAGAAGTAGATCCTATTGCCGGATTTATGGAGTTTTTTGCGAAGCTAAAATCTGAGGGTTTGCTTACTGCTGTGGCCACGTCAGCTCCTCGAGCAAACCTTGACCTTATTATAGGTGTGCTGGGGATAGGAGGACAAATGCAATCACAGCTTGCATCAGAAGATGTGTCTAAGCATAAGCCAGACCCGGAAGTTTATCTGAAAAGTGCAGCGAATCTTGGTTTGAAGCCTGAAGAATGTTTGGTGTTTGAAGATTCTTTCTCAGGGGCAAGTGCCGGTATTAATGCTGGGATGAAAGTAGTAGGGGTACTTTCCAGTCATACTAAGGAAGAGTTACCAACGTGTGACCTATATATAGAGGATTATAAAAACTTAGATCTTATCCAAATTCAACAACTTTTCAACTAAATCATGCTAAGAAGACCTAGAAGAAATCGAAAATCCGAAGCGGTAAGGAATCTAGTAGAAGAAACCAGTCTTTCTGTCAAAGATCTTATCTTCCCCATGTTTTTGGTAGATGGAGTAAACAAGAGGGTTGCGATTGATTCAATGCCTAATATATATAGGTACTCTATAGATACTATGCTCGGTGAAATCGAAAGCTGTTTGAAATTAGGAATTCAGTCCTTCGATGTGTTTCCGGCTTATCCGGACACTTTGAAAGATACGATTGCTTCTGAAAGTTATAATCCTGAAACTTTTTACCTGAAGGCACTTCGTGAAATCAAAAAGGAATTCCCGGAAGTATGTCTGATGTCCGATGTGGCAATGGATCCCTACAGTAGTGACGGGCATGATGGATTGGTAAAGGATGGCAAGATCTTAAATGATGAGACTCTTGAAATTCTTGCAAGGATGTCTTTGGCCCAGGCTGATGCTGGAGTGGATATTATTGGCCCTTCGGATATGATGGATGGTCGAGTAGGGTATATACGTGAGTTGCTGGATGAAAATGGTTTTACTGACACCTCAATAATGTCTTACACGGCAAAGTATGCCAGCGCATTTTATGGTCCTTTTAGAGATGCTTTGGACTCTGCTCCGAAATTCGGTGATAAAAAGACCTATCAGATGAATCCAGCAAATTCTCAGGAAGCTTTGATAGAAGGCGATTTGGATACCGAAGAAGGTGCCGACTTCCTAATGGTGAAGCCTGCGCTTTCCTATTTGGACATTATAAAACTGCTGAAAGATAATTTTCCACTACCAATTGCAGCATACAATGTGTCTGGTGAGTACAGTATGATCAAAGCCTCTGCTGAAAAGGGTTGGATTGATCATGACCGTGCCATGCTCGAAGTTTTATTGAGTATCAAGCGTGCTGGAGCGAAGGTAATTCTTACGTACTTCGCCAAAGAATATGCAAGTTTGGTGAAATAGCATATTTTGATTCAATTTATAAGTAATTAACCGGCCTTGGTCGGTTTTTTTTATGTCTTCTGTTTAAAAAGTGACTGATTTTGTTCCAATTCAATTCATTTTTTTGAAAGTAGAGTAAAAAAATATGGACTTTCTAAAAATTTATATTTTTCGTAAAAGCAAACAGTTTACTTAAAATACTGTTTTTTTTTCTTTTTAAGAATAATATTCCTAATACCTAGTGTTTTTTTTGTCAAAGTTTGGAATTGACTAGTCAGTAATCAATTTCAGAGAATTTTATAAACATATACCAAATATTATTTTTCTGTATTATATGTTCGCAGAATCACTTGAAATCTAGGATTTATTGCAAAAAATGTAAAAAATAGATTTAAAATGACATTAAAAATCACTTTTCAATGTATTAATAGTAAAAATGGATTTGTTTTTTTAGGAATAATATAATTACATTCGGTTCAAGCTAACTAATTCAAACCTATCGTAAATTCTGAATAACGTTCTAAAAACTATATAAAACCTATGAAGTATTTCGCAACACTGCTGGCTCAAGATTCGGCCGCAACGATGGACTTGTCCGCTGAGATCGCTCAAAATTTACTGACGACAAACAATGTGTGGATGATGCTATCCACTGCCTTGGTATTTATTATGCACCTTGGATTTGCAGGTGTAGAAGCTGGCTTTGGTCAGGCCAAAAACACAGTAAATATCCTTTTTAAAAATACCATCACGCCAATCATTGGTATTTTATCTTATGCCTTTGTTGGCTTTTATCTAATGTATCCTGGTTTTGAAACTCCAGGATGGTTTGCTTTCGACTCTGCAGGATGGAGTATGTTCTGGTTTTCACCGGGTGATGCAGACGTGACTTCTGGTTATGCTGATGGAGGCTATACCTACTGGACAGACTTTTTGTTCCAGGCTATGTTTGCTGCTACTGCCGCTACTATCGTGTCTGGAGCTATAGCAGAGCGCGTGAAATTATGGGCCTATTTAGTGTTTACACTGATTTATGTAGGAATTATCTATCCATTAATTGGTAGCTGGAAGTGGGGCGGAGGAGCATTGGATGCAATGGGCTTCTATGATTTTGCTGGAAGTACTTTGGTTCACTCAGTAGGTGGATGGGGAGCTTTAGCAGGTGTGATCTTAGTGGGACCTAGAATCGGTAAATATGTTAACGGAAAAACAGTTGATAAGCCAGGCTCAAGTGTGCCTCTAGCTGTAATCGGAGTTTTCCTACTATGGCTAGGCTGGTTTGGATTCAATGGTGGTTCAGTACTTTCTGCGGACCCTGCATTAGTATCATTTGTATTGGTGACTACATGTCTTGCTGCATGTGCTGGTGGAATAGGAGGTTTCTTAGCAGGAAACATAGTTTTCAAAAGATTGGATTTGGGAATGGTGCTGAATGGTGTGTTGGCAGGTTTGGTAGGTATTACAGCTGGTGCCGATGTGATCAATCCTGGTTCAGCCATAATCGTGGGTTTCGTGGCGGGAATTCTTGTAGTGTATTCTGCAGTATTGCTAGATAAGCTTAAACTTGATGATGTAGTGGGTGCTGTTTCTGTTCACCTTACTTGCGGTATTTGGGGGACATTAGCCGTTGGCATTTTTTCTACAAATCCTGACCATACCTTCTTTACACAATTGATCGGCGTTGCTATTTGTGGGGTAGCAGCCTTTTCTTCCGCATTCCTAATCTTTTTTGTTCTGAAAAAAACTATGGGCATCCGTGTCTCAGAAGAGCACGAGCGTCATGGATTGGATTCTCACGAACATGGAATTCGAGGATATACTATTGTATATGACGAATAGTATTAAACAAATATTAACCCTAGCCAAGGAATATAAATCAATTGATTCCTTGGCTAGGGATTTCAGATCAAACCTATTCTTAACAAACACCTATTTAAACATGAAAAAAATTCAACTATCTCTACTTGCGTTGCTTATGTCAGTATCTTCTGTGAGTTTCGCGCAAGAAGTAATTATTATTGAAGAAGAAAGTGAGCCATCTAAATTCACTTTTTCAGGATCGGTAGATGCATATTTCCGAACCAACTTTAATGCTCCAAATAAAGGAGAAAATGCACTGGCACCCGCGTCTTCATTCGGTAACTTACCTGGCTTTTCTTTAGGTATGGCTAATATCATTGCTACATATGAAGGGCAAAAAGTAGGAGCAGTAGCAGATTTGGTGTTCGGTCCAAGAGGTGAAGATGCAGTTTTTGGTTCACCATTATACGCAGGAGGAATGGCTGGAAGCTCTCAAATCGTTAACCAACTCTACGTTTATTGGAATGTGAGTGATGCTGTGACTTTGACATTTGGTAACTTCAATACGTTCTTAGGTTATGAGGTTATCTCTCCAACTGGCAATTTTAACTATTCGACTTCTTATATGTTCTCCTATGGGCCATTCTCCCATACTGGCCTCAAAGCTGATTTTGCACTTTCTGACAAATGGTCATTGATGGCTGCAGTAATGAATCCAACAGATATGACAGAGTTTAATTTGGCTGGCACTTATACATTAGGAGCACAATTAGGGTATTCAACTGACGCATCAAGCACATACTTGAATTTTGTGTATGGAGATCAAGATGGAAAGCTTGATGTGGATAATGGTGGTTTAGTCCCTGGTCAAACTTCACTGGGAAGTACTTTTCAGGTGGATTTGACTACTGGGTTTGATTTGACTGAGTCATTATATTTGGGTATCAACACTACTTACAACACCACATCTGCCGGCGAAATGTACAGTGGAACTTCTGTAAGTGATTCCGATGGAGATGGTGCAGGTTTCTATGGTTTTGCTGGATACCTTCAGGCTTCTACTTCTGAGAATTTTGCTCTAGGCTTAAGAGGAGAATACTTTAATGTCTTTAATGGCGGGCTTGATGGTGTAGTAGGTCTAGACGGAAATGGTGATGGAAATGTATTTGCAGTTACTCTTTCGGGTAATGCAAAAATCGGTAACAACCTAACGCTAATTCCTGAATTGAGACTTGATAGTATGAGTGAGGAAAATTTGTTCTATGACAGTAATCTAGCTCCGAGCAAAAGCTTAGCTTCATTCCTTCTGGCTGCAGTCTTTGCTTTCTAACTAATAAAAATAAACAGGGTCTATTGTTAATCTAAAAGCCGGGATGAATTTCATCTCGGTTTTTTATTTTATGTATACTGGAAATAAATATTGGCTGATTTATCACCCTTTTATTCGAATAATATCTAGAGAAAATGGAATATTTGGTTTTTTCTGAAACCAGATAAAATATTACTATTTTAAAATATTTAAAATATAATTTTACATTTTGCTTATAATTATTCATTAAACAATGATTTTATGTAACCTTTTCGCTAAATGAAAGTATAGTTAGGAAAGAGTAAACTAATTATATACATTATGAAAAGATCGCTATTATTACTCGCAACTATGGTGGTATCTGCGGAAGGATTTTCACAATCTAAATTGAAAGGACCTAGAGCTAAAAATGCAACAGCTATTGAGCTAGCCGCTAATTCATTACCAATCATGTTCTATGAAGTGCCTTCAGATTTGAAAGGTCCTGAAGCGAAAAACAAAAAAGTTTGGGAGAGGGAAAATGTCAAAACTAGGACATTGTTTGGGAGAAGAAAGAAATATCTCGTGGGTCCGAAAGCTAAGAACAAGAAAGTATGGGAAGATTAAATTTCCAGCTTTTATTATATATATACAAAAAGCCTGGTTTATGCCAGGCTTTTTGTTTTTTATAGATCTTGTTCTCTTTCGAGCATTAGAATTGCTCCTTGGGAGACGATAAAATATTTTTCTCCCTCATAGATTACCTCGTGCGCTCCCGATAGTAAAAATATTGCTAAATCGCCTTCCTTCGCTTGAAGTGGGACATATTTTACTTTTTCTTCATTTTCCATCCAAGGTTCCTGATCTTCAGTAGCCAATGGAATCGGGTATCCCGGTCCCGCTTTGATGATGTAGCCTTGCTGTACTTTTTCTTTTTCCTGAACTCCAGGAGGTAGGTACAATCCCGAGCCAGTTTTGGCATTAGGTTTTTTCAAGCGGATTAAAACTCTGTCACCAACTACTATCAGTTTCCTAAGTTTATTGTCAGATGTCAATTGCATTACAGTAGTATTCTTCGTGAAATGAATGTTCAAAAGCCTGATAGAGATATCGTGGATTTTGTCTTTGTAAATAAAAAGGCATCTGTTGATACACAGATGCCATGTTAAAGCTGAATTTAGTCAGCTATTATTTTTTCTCTTCTTCGCCTACTTCTTCGTAATCGACATCAGATACTCCGTCGCCAGCTTCAGAAGAACTTGTTTCAGCATTTGGTTGAGCTCCAGCAGCACCTGCTCCTTCAGCTCCAGCAGCATTATACATTTCTGTTGATGCTGCTTCCCAAGCCTTATTCAAAGATTCCATTGCAGAATCAATTCCTTCAAGGTTTTGAGATTGATGTGCAGCTTTAAGAGTTTCTAATGCTCCTGAAATTGCAGTTTTGTTTCCTTCAGAAAGTTTATCCCCGTATTCTTTCAACTGCTTTTCAGTTTGGAACACTAAGCTATCAGCCTGGTTCAATTTGTCGATTTTCTCTTTTTCAGCTTTATCTGATGCCGCATTTGCTTCAGCTTCTGACTTCATTCTGTCGATTTCTTCCTGAGAAAGTCCTGAAGAAGCTTCGATCTTAATCTTTTGCTCTTTTCCAGTTCCTTTATCTTTCGCAGATACATTTAGGATACCGTTAGCATCGATATCGAAAGTCACTTCAATCTGAGGAACACCTCTCTGTGCTGGTGGAATGTCAGAAAGCTGGAATCTACCGATGCTTCTATTATCCTTTGCCATTGGTCTTTCACCTTGTAGTACGTGGATATCAACAGCTGGCTGATTATCAGCGGCAGTGGAGAATGTCTCAGACTTCTTAGTAGGAATAGTAGTGTTGGCTTCGATCAATTTGGTCAATACTCCACCCATTGTTTCGATACCTAGAGAAAGAGGAGTTACATCCAAAAGAAGAACGTCCTTCACTTCACCAGTTAATACACCTCCTTGAATTGCAGCTCCAATAGCTACCACCTCATCAGGGTTTACACCTTTAGAAGGCTTCTTACCAAAGAATTTCTCAACCTCTTCCTGGATTTTAGGGATTCTAGTAGAACCACCTACCAAGATTACTTCGTCAATGTCGGATGGGCTCAAGCCTGCATCAGCCAAAGCTTTCTTACAAGGCTCCATAGATCTTCTTACTAGATCTTCAGAAAGTTGCTCAAACTTAGATCTGCTCAAAGTTCTCACTAAGTGCTTAGGACCTGTCTGAGTTGCAGTGATATACGGCAAGTTGATTTCTGTAGAAGCAGAGCTTGAAAGCTCAATCTTAGCCTTCTCAGCAGCTTCTTTCAAACGCTGTAGCGCCATTGGATCTTGTCTAAGATCGATTTGTTCTTCAGATTTGAATTCTTCAGCTAACCAGTTCATAATCACTTGGTCAAAGTCATCACCACCCAAGTGAACGTCACCGTTTGTAGATTTTACTTCAAAGACACCGTCTCCAAGTTCCAAAACCGAGATATCAAATGTACCACCACCAAGGTCATACACAGCGATTTTCATGTCCTGGTGCTTCTTGTCCATTCCGTATGCCAATGCTGCAGCGGTAGGCTCGTTGATGATACGTTTTACTTCAAGACCAGCGATCTGTCCAGCTTCTTTAGTAGCTTGACGCTCAGAGTCATTGAAATACGCCGGAACAGTAATTACTGCTTCGGTAACCGTTTGTCCTAAGAAATCTTCGGCCGTGGTCTTCATTTTCTGAAGGATCATAGCAGAAAGCTCTTGAGGAGTATATGATCTGTCACCAATCTTCACTGCAATAGTGTCATTGGTTCCTTTTTCTACTTTATATGAGGCATGCTTTTTCTCTTCAGAAACTTCTGAGAATTTCTTGCCCATAAATCTTTTAACAGAAGAAATAGTGTTCTGAGGGTTAGTGATCGCCTGACGTTTTGCAGGATCACCTACTTTACGCTCACCATTTCCGTTGTCAAGGAAAGCCACAATTGAAGGTGTGGTTCTTCTTCCCTCACTGTTTTGAATGACTACAGGTTCGTTACCTTCCATCACTGCTACGCAGGAGTTGGTTGTTCCTAAGTCAATGCCTATGATTTTTCCCATGATTATATGTTTTTAAGTTATTTTTCAATTGAATACTTCTCCCTTTCTTCAATGGATGTGCCATCTGATAAAATGAATGATTTTGTGTCACATTGGCAGAAATTTTGGCTTAGGATCATTCAAAAAACTACGGAAATGTCATTCAATGTTGAAATCAAATCCGCAATCTGACAGTTTTTAGAATATTCAGCTTCGCGTTGCAACCATTTTACTGCCTTTTGCATCTATTAGGTAGAATGAAACTTTTTTTAAAGAGAAATATGAAAGAAAGATGTAGATGGAGCCTCGCAATTTTGCTGGGAATGGGAATTCTTTCCCTGAATAGAGAATTTAGAATTATTCCTACTGTATTGGAGTATCTGAAAGAGATAGTGCCAAATAGGTTATCTTTTTTCATTTGAAATAAGAATTTCCAATACGGTCTCTTATTTTTAGAACATGCAAGATTCTCTGATTATCCAAGACCTTTACATTTATCCAATCAAATCACTTAGGGGTATTCGTGTTGCTGAAGCTAAAGTGGAAGAGAGGGGTTTTAAACTTGATCGACGTTGGATGCTAATCGATGAAAGTGGTAAGTTTATCTCTCAACGCGCCTTTCCGATAATGGCTCTATTATCTGTAGAAATTGGAGAAGATTCTCTTACAGTATTTCATGTTTCCAATCCAGAAGAATCTATAGAAATTCTCTTTGAGGAAGAAGTAGAGGAAAAAGTTAGCGTTACTGTATGGGATGATGAAGTGCCAGCAAAACGCGTAAGTGCAGAGATAGATGAATGGTTCTCTAAGGTATTAGGAATAAATGTTAGTCTGGTAAAGATGCCACTCTCAACTGAGCGAAAAGTAGATCCGCGCTATGCAGTGAATGGTGAATCAGTAAGTTTCGCTGATGGCATGCCTTATTTACTTATCGGTCAAAAATCCTTAATGGATTTAAATAATAAGTTGCAAGAACCAATACCTATGAATCGGTTTCGGCCCAATATCGTCTTTTCAGGAGGAGAGTCATTTATTGAAGATTCTTTAAAGGAAATACGAATAGGTGAGGTCAATTTTCAAATCGTAAAGCCCTGTGCCAGATGTGTGATGACTACAATAGATCAAGCAACAGGCACCAAAGCTGCTGAACCATTAAAGACACTGGCTAGCTATAGAAAAGTTGGCAACAAAATATTTTTCGGACAAAATGTAGTGGCTTTGTCAGAAGGCACTATAAAAGTCGGAGATGAGCTGAAGCCAGCATAAAGTAAAAAGAAGCCGTTCGGCTCCTTTTTACTTAAATTCTTTTACAGTCTGTATAAAAACTTTGACCATTTCAGGATTGATATCAGGATAAACCCCATGCCCAAGGTTGGCGATGTGTCGACTTCCTTTGAATTGCTCCATCATGTTGATTGTGGCTTCCCGTACTTGATCGGCGTTGCCATAAAGTGCAGCGGGATCTAGATTTCCCTGTAGAGTCTTCTCTGGACCTATAAGTTTTCTCGATTCGGCAATCCCCATATTCCAATCCAACCCAATCGTCTCACAATTTAATTTACTCATTTCCTCCCTGGCAAAAAATGCACCTTTCGCAAAGACAGTCTTAGGTACAGAAGTGATGGCGTCACAAATCTGAGCTATGTATGGAAGAGAAAATTCTGCGTATTGTTTTGGACCAAGAATTCCAGCCCAACTATCAAATAACTGAACCAACTGAGCGCCTGCTTCTATCTGTGCTTTTAGATAATTGATCGTGCTTTCAGTGATCATCTGAAGCAGTTTATGGGAAAACGCAGGTTGAGTGTATAGCATCTGTCTAGCGGCTGAGAATGTCTTGCTGCCATGCCCTTCTACCATATAAGAGAAAATTGTCCACGGTGCTCCAGCAAAACCTATCAAAGGAACTCGCCCGTTCAAAGCAGCTTTGGTGATGCTGATCGCGTCTGTCACATACTGAAGTTCGGAGCCATCCGAAATGTGAAGCTTTTTCAGATCAGCTTCAGACTTCACGGTGTTAGGAAATAAAGGACCTCTTTTCTCTACCATTTCGTAGGGTAGTCCCATCGCTTCTGGAATAACTAAGATGTCTGAAAATATAATCGCAGCATCTACACCAAGAAGATCAACAGGTTGGATGGTAACTTCTGCGGCAAGCTCAGGTGTCTGAGCAAGCTCAATAAAACCGCTTACACTTTCCCGTACTTTTCGGTATTCAGGCAAAATTCTTCCAGCTTGGCGCATTAGCCACACAGGAGTTCTTTCTATAGTTTCGCCTTTAGCGGCTCGAAGTAAGAGGTCGTTTTTCAAATGCATGGGGCAAAGATAAGCGCCAAATTATTTTTGGCAGGAAAAATAACAACATAAAAAAACTGGATCGATGTTTATCATCAATCCAGCTTGTGGTAATCAGTTGGTCTAGTGTGATATTTATTTCTTTGGTTCTATTCTTACGAAATCATCGTCAGAAATGTTTAGTAGATCCATTGTTGCTTCGTAGTCAGTGTAATCTATTCTTGCAGATATTAGATCAGAAGGAACCACAACAACTCTGAATACGACATCTGTAGTATAATATGGGTCCAGCTGGGAGAAATCTATCGGAGAATCATCCATGAAAATACTGAAGTCTTCTAACGTATAATCAAAGTTGTAAACCAAAATACCTTCATCAAAATAGAATGTTTGAGGCAGAAGTCTCCATCCAAATGTACCTTGAGCCAGAGGTGACTCTTCAAGCATATATACAAGCAATGCATCCCCGTCAACTAATGGTTCGGTGAAGTCAAAAAACTCACCATAGTTATTAGCGCTGGTAAAGTCCATTTCTACTTCATAAGTAGTTCCTAATATGTTGACTCCTGGTTCTCCGGGGATTCCCTGTGGTCCTTCTGGACCTTCACATGCTTGAAATACAAACATCCCGAAAAGTGCTAAAATCAGTAAATTGATATTTTTCATAAGGTAGTTGTTAAAGTTAGTACGCTGTTTTCACGAATTGTGCCAAGAAATAGTTGGCTGAATTTCCTTAACAACTTTTTACTTTAGTGGAGCAATAACTTGAACTTCGTTTTCTGAGATTATTTTATCTATAAATTCACCACTTAGCTCAAGATTGTTTTCTGTTGCATATTCCGAAAGCTTTTCCTGTACAGTGGAAGGATTTGGCATTACCCATTTATTGCTTTGAATTTTTGCAAGCAGGTAACTGCTGTTTTCAAACTTTCTAAATTCTAACTCCGAAATAGGTAGAGATTGGTTGATTCCTACAAATACAATCATGGTGTCCAGCTTGCCGGCCGGTTCCACTTCATAGATAGTATGAAGAAAGCTGCCCGGATGCAGTCCCTTTTGAGTTTCCATTTTCCGGAAAATCTCACCCAACTCCTCATTTCCCGGAGTTCCTCTGTAAGTTATTCCAGCAAGACTTTCAGGCTTAGATTTAACTAATTGAATTTCTATCGGAGCATTTCCTCCTAATTTCTGAAATCCCCAGTATCCTGCAATGCCCAGAATTGATAAAAAAAGAATGCTTAAAACTAATTTCCTTTTCATTTTTTTAGAAAAGGTAGCGGACTCCAATTCCACCTTGACCTTTGATGTGTCCTATTCGATCGATTAATTCCAGAAAAAATCCTGCCTCTCCAAAAACTGAGATGGGAACATCGTCAAAATAATATTCAGCACCAATAAATACCTCAGGTCCAAAGTCCACATTAGTTCTGCTATCATTCTTTAAAAGAGAAGATGTTTGCCCGTCAGCATAGGAATAGGTGACTTTTGTGGTTCGAAGTTGAATGCCCGCTCCACCATAAGCAAGTAAGTATCCATCAGTGATTCCGAATATATCAGTTATATCCTCATGGTAGGCGGATCGCACGTTAAAGGATACTCCCTTTTTTGCATTGTGGGAAACATAAAAGGCGTTGGACTCTGGAAGATTGCTTTCAAAGTCCTTTTGGTAATAGCTTCCTCCATTAATTCCTGCGCTTCCTATCATTCCTTCGATGGAAATATATTCTGTTAGAAAGTCTTTGTATGTGATGGAAAGAGGTTCTCCAAGACGGATACCGACTCCTCTTTCTTGTGCAAAACTGATAAATGGCAATAATACCAACAGGGTAATTAATCTGTATTTCACTTGTTATATAGGTTTTGTATTTGAAGTTAAAAATCAGGCTAGATAGCCATAGTCTTTAGTTGCATCTGGTGCAATTGAGTGTAATAACCGCCTAACTCCAGTAGATAATCATGGGTACCTGTCTCCACGATTTCGCCTTTGTTTAGCACGATGATTTTATCTGCTTTCTGAATTGTGGAAAGCCTGTGTGCAATTACGATGGAGGTTCTTCCTGTCATCATAGTTTCTATAGACTCTTGGATCAATTCCTCCGTTTCTGTATCTACCGAAGAGGTAGCTTCATCCAAAATGATAATTTCAGGATTGTAGACCATTGCCCGGACGAAGGAAATCAATTGTCTCTGCCCAACGGAAAGAGTGGCTCCTCGCTCCATAACGTTGTAATCCAACCCTCCAGGAAGTCTTTCAATGAATTTTTTTGCTCCGGCAAGCTCAGCGGCATACATTACCTGCTCACGCGTGATGTTTGGATTACCTAACGTTATATTGTAAAAAATTGTATTGGAGAAAAGGAAAACATCCTGAAGAACTACACCGATATGCTTACGCAACGTGTCTAATTCAAATTCGCGGATATCGTGTCCGTCGATGGAAATATGTCCTTTACTAATTTCATAAAATCTGGAAATCAGATTAATTATAGAGGACTTTCCAGCTCCCGTTGCGCCAACCAAGGCCACTGTCTGGCCAGATTCTACTTCGAAACTGATGTCTTTTAACACATAATCTTCATCGACATAAGCAAACCAAACATTCTCCAGTTTGATATTTCCTTTGACCTTTTGGGGGCTAAAGTCACCTTCATTAGCGATATGCTCATTGCTTTCAAGCAATTTGAAAATACGGGAAGAGCTTACTACGCCCATTTGAAGCGTATTAAATCTATCCGCAATCATTCGGATGGGTCTAAAGAAAAGTTGGAGATACATGATGAAGGAAATCAAAACACCGATTTCGATGTCCATCCCCAATACACCTACCGCTCCGTACCAAACCACTAATCCTATCCCTATTGCTTGAATGATTTCTGCCACAGGGAAATAAATGGAGTAGTACAACACAGAGCGAATGTGTGCCCGTCTATGTTCTTTGTTGATTTCTTTAAATTTTGCGAATTCCCGTTCTTCCCGATTGAAAATCTGCACGATGTTCATACCCGTGATATGCTCCTGAAGAAATGAATTCAGATTGGAAACTGCATTTCTTACATCATTGAAAGTCACTTTGATTTTTTCCTTAAATACATAAGTGGAAATAATCATCAGAGGCAAAGTGGACAAGCTCACCAAAGTAAGCTTCCAGTCAATGTAAAACATTACACCTAGAATGGTAACCAGCTGCAGCAAATCTCCGATAATCGCAGCTAATCCCTCTGAGAACACATCTGCGAGTGTTTCTATATCAGATATATTTCGGGTGACCAATCTTCCGATTGGAGTATTATCAAAGAATTTTAAACGAAGCTTTAGAAGATGCTTATAAAGTCTTACCCGGATGTCACGTATGATTACTTGACCTATCCAGCCAGAATAATAGGTATGGGCCCACTGGACTAAAGCCTGTAAAATCATCAGCCCAACTAGGAGATAGATGATTTTCAAAAGACCGGCGGCATCACCTACAGCTACATAATCATCTATAGCCACCTGAATGAAATAAGGTCGGGTAGGCGCCAAAATGGCTAGTGCCACGGTAAGAAAGATTAGAAAATAGAACTGAGCTTTGTAGGGTTTTACAAAACCGTATAGCTGCTTGAGTACTTTCGAATCGACGATTTCGCCTGATGATGTTTTTTCCTGTTCTAAGCTCAAGGTAAACTAGTCTAAATAAATGTCTTCTGAATATTCAATTTTGCTGAAAAACAATCCACATGCAGGGGCAGATTTGCCTGCCTTTTTTCGGTTCCTCGATTCAATTATATGATGCATTTCCTCGGGTTCTATCTTTCCAAGTCCAATGTCCACGAGTGTTCCCACAATTGCCCTTACCATTCCACGCAAAAATCTGTTTGCGGTTATATGAAATTGCAATTCACCATCTTTTTGTTCCCAATGTGCAGATTTTATTTCGCAGCGAAAATGTTTGACTGCTGTATTTACTTTGCTGAAGCACTCAAAATCATTGTGTTCCAGTAGGATTTTGGCTGCTGCGTTCATTCTGCTTACATCTGGATTGAAATAATGTCTCCACACATAATCTTCAATGAACGGATTTTTTTGCAAAATCAATCTATAAATGTATGATCTGCTTTTGGCACTGAAACGGGCGTGCGCATCAGGTTTTACCTTGCGGATGGAATTGATGGAGATGTCTTTAGGCAAAATTCCATTAATAGCCCGGATGAATTTCTCTTTGTCAATATCTTGCTCAGTTTCAAAGTGGCAGATCTGCATATATGCATGTACTCCCGTGTCAGTACGTCCACTGCCCATTACTGGAATGGGTGTTCGAAAATAAGTGGAAAGTCCTGCTTCCAAAGCTTCTTGAACGGTAAATGCATTTTCCTGGATCTGCCAGCCGTGGTAGCGCGTGCCTTTGTAGCTGATGTCCAGGAAATATCTTTTGCTCTCACTCATACGGCTGCAAAGATACTATTCCCAAGCAAATCACGGTGAGAAACCTGCTTTCCTTGTTAATGAAGTCATAAGATCTTTTCTTTGCCAAAAAATCAGAAAGAAATGATCCAGCGCTTACAATCAATTTTCCTTTTCCTAGTGGCTGTAGTCATGGGATTGACTCTGGGCTTAGACCTTTGGACTCAAATAGCACCAGATTCCGGTGAGAAATGGAAGCTCAATGCTTTGTTTATGCAGCAAATCAGCTCAACAGGGGAAGTGATCCAGTCTTCATCCAATTGGTATATAGCTGCATTGGCTGCATTTGTTGGGCTTATGGCAATTATTTCAATCTTCCAATATAGAAACCGGGGCAGACAGATGATGATCAATATGGTCAACTCTTTATTAATGGTTGGATTAGTTGCAATCGTATTGTGGACCACAAGTGGAGTGAATAAAGAAATTGGTGCTGCGGATAATGGAGCCTATCAAATTGGCTTCTGGGCTATTCTTGTGGCGATGGTTTGTAATATGCTTGCTAATCGCTTTATCAGAAAAGATGAAGCATTGATTAAGTCGGTAGATAGAATTAGATAAAAAAGACGTTAGATTCAGGAATCAAGACAAAAGATTTTTGCAAGCGAAGCAATCCTATAAATATTTTAACCGAAAAGAGCCAGCAAATCGCTGGCTCTTTTCGGTTGTCAATCTTCTTTTTCAGAAGCAGGTTTCAAGTTTTTTACCAGAATCTAATTCCCACAGTAGGATAGAAGGTTTTGAAATTCTCTGTGGAAATTACTCCGGCTTGGATGGAGATATGCTGATTTAATTTACGCTTGTAAAAAGCTTGCGTAGTTGTACCTGAAAAGAGTTGACTTTTATTTTCATTGACTAGTAAGCCCACACCAAACATATTGCCTTTGTTGGATTTTGGGTTGCTGCGATCCCAACTGTATTCAAGGTTTGCAAACCAATTGCTGTTGACTTTGATATTGCCCTCTAGCCTTTCTGGGAAGAAAACATTATTGGTAATAGATCCGCCAATACCAAATTTCCGAAAGCTAAACATCATCCTTGCTCCGATTACTGGTGTGAAATCTCCTCCTGTATAGTCCATTCCTATCACGCCATTCAACTCCAGCTGATCGACATATGGCAGATAGTCTCTTTCCAAATCTAGAATAACAGCGTCTACTTGGGTTTGGGGGTATTCCTCACTGAGTCGGTATACTAATGTTTTGAACTCAGGAAATTTGGTAGTCTTCTTCAAGACGGGTTTGAATTTTTCTTCCAGATTTTTGAGTTCGTATTCAGAATTGTTAAAAAGCAACAGAAGCTTGCCGTCATTCGGGAAATCAAAAACCAAGGTGTCAGTAACAGGGTAGTCTTCATTCAATTTTTCCAAGTAGCTGCCAAAAGGCTTGTTTTCTATTTCCTGTGCGATTGCCATCTGGCAAAAGAGCATAGCAATTCCAGTAAGAAGTGTAATTCTTTTCATTTTAGTGTTTTTTTAAGGAGGATTAGTTATTTATATCTATGGTGACCTGAGCTTTCTGGTCGGCTGAAGCTTGTTGCTTTTGGTTTAATTCTGATTCCTGGCGTCCAAATCCAGTCGTTATCTGCATCTTAGGTTTGATTTTGCTCCAAGAAATAGTGACTTGATGCAAAGTTTTAGGAGGCTCAATTTCAGGCGCTGGAAGAATAATCAATTCCGATACAAATGTGTTTTCAATACTCAAATCTGCTAAGTTTAGCTCTGGAGTCTCAATTGGAGTAATCGTTTCTCTTAGAGTTGAACTCTGAATAGGTTTTGATAATATTGGTGTTTCTGCTTTGATCAGATCTGGTTTCAAGTTTTCAGATTCTGTTTTGGCTTTCGGGTTTGTATTAATAGTTTCGATTTCAGTTGGAGGTAAACTGACTTCAGTGATCAATTGAGTTTCCGCCTCTTTTTCTCCCAATTCAAAATAGGCTATTCCAGAAAAGGCCAAGATTAATGCAATCGCCGCAGCTGCCATTCCATATTTCCAAAGTGGAATTATTGGAGTCTTTTGATCAAGCTCTTTTTCAATTGCGTCCCAAAGATCCGCTTTAGGCATTTTCACAGGAAGATTTGGGATGTGCTCCTTCACCTGCGAATCAAAGTCTTTCCGCTGTTGAATTTTACTCCACAAGTCAGGTTTTGGACTATATTCTTTCATGCCTGCAGTAGTTTAGTGATGCGTCTTTTCAGAAGCGTTTTCGCGTAGTTCAACTGAGATTTTGAAGTATTTTCTGATATTCCCAGCATTGAAGAAGCTTCTCTATGTGAATATCCCTCTACTGATAAAAGAAGAAATACTGCTTTCGCACCAGTTGGTAAACTTTCTATAGCCTGGTCGAGCATCTCGGCATCAAACCATGAATCGAAATCATCACTTGAATCCATCTCTAAATTTCCGATTGGTTCAAAATGAATTTTCTTTCTGCTCTGCAAAATCGCTTTGCGAATCGTGATCGTTTTCATCCAGGAAAGCAATGCCTCAGGATGTTTCAAGGAATGGATTTTCTGGAAAATCTCTACATAAGCATCCTGCAAAACATCATTTGCTTCATCTTCATCATTCACTATTCTAAGGCAAGCTGAATAAAGCATTTCCTTGGTCAATTCAAAGAGCTGAAACTGCGCAGACCGGTCGCCTTTGAGGACGTTTTTGATCAGGTTTGTGTCTAGCTTTTGAAGATTCATAGATTTGGCTTATACTTAAAAGAGATACCTTAAAGACAAAAGGTTGGAATGGAACTCAAAGTTTTTTTTCTGCCTTATGGCATTTTACAGATTCTTTTCTCACTCAAGGAAATTATGCTAATTTCAAGGGCTGCCTTTTGCAAGTATTAACAATCATTCTATGAAACTCGAAACACTCGCTATACACGGAGGAAATATTGTCACGGATTCAGAAAAGCCAGTAGTGCAGCCGATTACGCTGAGCACCACATTTGTGCACCAACCTGAATCTATGATCTATGCAAGGGCAAATAATCCAAATCGCCATGCTTTAGAAAAGCTCTTGGCAGGTCTGGAAAAAGGTGTAGATGCTGCAGCTTTCTCTTCAGGCAATGCCGCGGGAGTTGCAGTGTTCCAAGCCCTAGAGCCAGGTTCGCATATTATCGCTCCTGATGATATGTATCATGGATTAAAAAATGCAATTCTTACAATCTTCAAAGGTGTCTTGGAGGCCACTTTTGTGGATATGACAGATTTGGTGAAAGTTGAGCAAGCTTTCAAAGAAAATACAAAGTTGGTGTGGTTGGAAACACCTTCCAATCCCTTGTTGAAGATTACAGATATAGCTGCGGTTGCAATTTTGGCTAAGGAAAAAGGAGCAATTTTAGCTTGCGATAACACCTTTGCTACCCCTGTTTTTCAAAACCCAATTGATTTTGGGGCAGATATCGTGATGCATTCCAGTACCAAATATTTTGGAGGGCACTCTGATATTATGGGAGGAGCATTGATTACCAAGGAAAAGGATGAATTTTGGGAAAAAGTGAAAAATGTGCAGATAGGTGGAGGTGCAATTCCCTCACCGATGGATTGTTATTATTTGTGTAGAAGCATTAAGACTTTACCCTACAGAATGAAAGGACATGCTGAACATGCAATTGTCTTAGCGAATTTTCTTTCTACTCATGAATCGGTAGAAAGGGTCTATTATCCAGGATTGAAGTCCCATCCAGGCCATCTGATTGCCGCCAACCAAATGACAGGATTTGGAGGAATTTTATCTTTTCAGGTAAAAGGTGACGCAAGTATGGCAGATAAGGTAATCTCTAAACTCAGGTTTTTCACGAATGCTACGAGCCTGGGAGGTGTGGAAAGTTTAATCGAACGTCGGGCTGCTTCGGAAGGGCCAGATACTTTGACTCCTCAAAATTTGATTCGAGTATCGGTAGGTTTAGAACATTTGTATGACTTGCTGGAGGATATGGAGCAAGCATTGCATTAAAGAAAGGGAGTAGATTATTTCTACTCCCTATTTTATTACTGGTTATACCAATTTCTCAAACGCACATCTACACTTGGAGCGGCTTCATTAACCATGGTTTTGAATTTTTCCACGTCGCTTAATCCATTTGTTCCTCTGTAGTGATATGGGTAAACAATTGCAGGTTTGAATTCAGAAACTGCACTTGCAGCCTGATCAACATCCATAGTGTAAGGCAAATTCATGCACACAAAAGCTACATCAATATTCTTAAGAGCTCTCATTTCCGGAATGTCTTCTGTATCCCCTGAAATGTAAAATTGTTTTCCTCCAAGATGAACAATGTATCCGTTTCCACGGCCTTTCGTATGTGGAGCTTCAGTGCTTTCGGGTAAATTATACATTGGTAATGCCTCGACCTTAATTCCATTGACAGCTTTGGATTGATTGTTCCCCAAAACTATCACTTCTTTTCCTGTGCCTGTAGTAAGCTTATCTGCTACAGCTTGTGGTGCAATGATGGTTGCACCAGAAAGGTCTAGTCCATCAAGCGTTTCCTGATTGAGATGATCCCCGTGAATGTCAGTGATCAACACCAATGTTGGTTTCTTCTGCCCTTCGAAAGCAGCCGCGCCACCATAAGGATCCACATAAATTACTTGGTTATCATGCTCTAATACTAATGTGCCGTGCGTGATAGGATTGATGGTAACATCTCCTTTTTTGGCAGGAATCATGTCTTGAGAAAAAGCACCAAAGGAGATAAATAGAATTAATAATGTTAAATATTTCATAGTTGTTAGGGATAGGTTTGTTGTCAAATAATATAAAGAAAAGCTAGGGTAAAGTGAAATCAGGGAATATTAGCCAAAGTATCCAACTCCTTTAGCCATTAATCCAGCTAATAATGGAATGATAAATAATAGCAGAAGTTCTAACCTGAGGAGCATAAAAATTGTTTTTGGGATTTGGACAAATTCATCTAGGTCTCCTTTTCTATTTTTGATGAAAAAAACCGTCGGATAAATCGACAAAATCCCAATTAAAGCAAACAGGGTGATTTTTATGTGGAAGATGAAATTGTAAGTATAAAACTCGGTAAGTTTTCCATAACCACCCAGCCAAAGCGAAAGTCCAACTGCCAAAAGAATCAATGCACCCATTCCATAAACTCCATCGATAGTAGCGATCCTTTTGATTTCCTTTCGTGTCAATTCCTTCTTAAGTAAAAGATGCTCCGAAACCAATGAGCCGACTATTGCAAAAATGCTGATAAAATGAAGGTAGCGAAGAATGATTTCTGGGGTCATAAATTGATTTTTTTTCAAATTTTAAATTCAATAATTTCAAATTCCTATCCCGCCCAACCTTCTCTGTCCAGACTTCTATACTGTATCGCTTCGGCCAGATGCTCGACTTTGATTTCCTCAGATCCTGAGATATCAGCAATGGTTCTGGCTACTTTCAGTATGCGGTCATAAGCTCTGGCTGATAATCCCAGTCGCTCCATGGCGGTTTTCAAAAGCATCTTGCCAGCTTCGTTGATTTGGCAGATTTGTTTTGTGAGATGCGAAGGCATCATGGCATTACAGAAAACCTCAGGATTTCCTTTAAATCGTTCCTTTTGTTTTTCTCGGCCTTTGATTACGCGTTCTCTTATTTCCTTGCTGGATTCTGTTTTCCGGGTGGAGGTCATCTCGTCAAATTTGACAGGTGTCACTTCTACATGCAGATCGATGCGATCTAACAGCGGTCCTGACACTTTATTCAAATACCGCTGCACTATTCCTGGACCGCAAACACATTCTTTTTCGGGATGATTGTAATATCCACATGGGCATGGATTCATGCTGGCGATGAGCATAAAGTTGGCAGGAAAATCCACCGACACTTTTGCTCTGGAAATGGTAACTCTGCGCTCTTCCAGCGGTTGACGCATGACTTCCAGTACAGTACGCTTGAACTCCGGCAATTCATCCAGAAAAAGTACTCCGTTGTGCGCAAGAGAAATTTCGCCAGGCTGGGGATTGCCTCCTCCGCCAACGAGCGCAACATCGCTTATGGTGTGGTGCGGAGATCGAAAAGGACGATTGGCAAGCAGTGAGCCGTTTCTGCCCAGCTTTCCAGCTACGGAATGAATCTTGGTCGTTTCCAAAGCTTCTACCAAAGTCAGTGGAGGAAGAATCGAGGGAAGACGTTTGGCAAGCATGGTTTTACCGGCACCTGGAGGACCAATCATAATTACATTATGTCCTCCTGCGGCTGCGATTTCCATTGCCCTTTTGATATTTTCCTGTCCTTGCACATCCGCAAAGTCAAATTCAATATCATCCAGTGAATGATAGAAAATCTCTCTGGTGTCCGTGACCAATGGTTTTATTTGAAGTTCACCCATCAAAAAATCAGTGGCTTGCTGCATCGTTTCTACACCAATTATATCTAGGCTATTGACTATCGATGCTTCTTTGGCGTTTTCTACCGGGAGTATAAAACCTTTGAATCCCTTCTTCCTGGCTTCAATAGCAATAGGTAATACTCCCTTGATTGGTCGGAGGTTTCCATCCAATGAAAGCTCACCCATAATTACATAGTCTCCCAATGTTGGAAATTCCACCTGCTCTGATGCCTGCAAGATTCCCATTGCAATCGGCAGATCATAAGCAGAGCCTTCTTTCCTGATATCGGCTGGCGCGAGGTTGATTACCACTTTTTGCCTGGGCATTCGATACCCGAAATATTTCAATGCACTTTCAACTCTTTGTTGGGATTCTTTCACGGCTGAGTCGGGCAGACCTACCATGAAAAAACTTGTTCCTTGTCCCACGTTCACCTCAATGGTGATGATATTCGCATCGACGCCTGATACTGCGCTTCCAAAAGTTTTAGCTACCATAATTCACAAAAAAAGGAAACCTTATTGGTTTCCTTAATATAAGGCTTTCATAAAATTAAATTCTTATTAAATACCTGAATTTTACTAGTCCTTCAACCAGCGATCAAGAGAATCATTTTATGGTTTGGGTATCACCTTGTTCTGAACCGCCCAGTTTTGCCAGAGGCTATCAAGTTCTTGAACTACTTCAGGGAAGTTTTCAGCTACATTTTTGGTTTCTGTAGCATCCTCATCGATTCGGAATAGCTGCCAAGGTTCTCTGGCATCCAAAGTAACCAATTTCCATTCCTTTGTACGTACCGATCTTCCTCCTTCATGCTCGTTGAAAAGTACGGAGTGACCTTCTCGTTCTTTTCCTTGAAATACAGGAAGTAAACTCTTTCCTGCAATCGGTTTGATTTTATTGCCTGCAAAATCAGTTGGATATTCAGCACCTGCCGCATCGATGAAAGTTGCCATGAAATCCATTACATGTCCAATCTGCTTAGAAATACTACCTTTTTTAGCACTGATTCCGGCAGGCCAAAATGCTATCATCGGTGTATGAACTCCTCCTTCGAAAGACTCCATTTTCCAATAGCGGAATGGCGTGTTTGATACATTTGACCAGCGCTGCCCGATAGAAGTAAAAGTTGTCTGGGGACCTGGCATTACATCTTTGTCAACCGGGTAAGCGATTGGTTCCCCGGATCTAGTTTGGCTCGGTCGATCAAAGCCTGGTCCATAGCGCATACTACTTTCCGAGCTTGCACCATTATCGCTTAAAAACACTATGAGGGTATTCTCCAGTTGACCGGTTTCCTTCAAGGTTTCTATGATTCTACCGATTCCCTGATCCATATTATCGATCATCGCCGCATGAACAGCCATGGCTCTTGCATCAAATTCCTTATCTGGATTATCTTCCCAGCTGAGCTCATTTTCCCATCTTTCAGAAAGGGAGTAGTTGGCTTCATCGATAATTCCCAACTCAATCAACTTTTTATATCGATTTTCCCTGATCTTATCCCAGCCTATTTTATATGTGTCTTTGTATTTTTCTATATCCTTCGGCAAAGCATGAAGTGGCCAGTGTGGCGCAGTGTGAGCTACATATAGAAAAAACGGTTTATCCTGCTCCGCAAATTGCCGGATATACACGGAGGCTGTATCGTTGATAGCGTCAGTATGGTAATAGTTATCAGGAACTTCAGTCACAGGCTCTGTGCCATTGACTAAGCTGAAAGGGTCAAAAAAATTGACTACGCCCCAAATATTTCCAAAGTACTTTTCAAATCCCCGATTGGTTGGGTATTGCTCAATCGGTGAAAAAAGTGGATGCTCTTCCTGATGATTTAGCCAAGCCAATTGCTTTTCAGGTGTTTCCTGAACCACGGTGTTGGAAACATGCCATTTCCCAACCATACCTGTCCTATAGCCTGAACTTTTCAAGACCTCGGCAATGGTTACGGCTGAATTTGAAATGTGTCCTCGGTAAGCTTCTTGCCCTGTGTCGGTGGTCATTTGGCCGATTCCAGCTTGGTGATTATAAAGCCCTGTTAGCAGCGAGGCTCTTGTCGGGCAGCAGCGCGAAGTGTTATAAAATTGAGTGAAACGTATCCCTTGACTAGCCAGCCAGTCAAGATTGGGGGTTTGTATTTCTCCTCCAAAACTCCCTAAATCTGAAAAGCCCAAATCATCTGCCAATATCAGGATGATGTTCGGCTTTCTAACTTCTTCATTGGAGTTGGTCTGACAGGAAAAGGCGAAAAATAGTATGCTTGCGAAGAAAAGTAGAGTCAGGTGTTTATTCTGAAAGAATAATGGAGGATTCATAGTGGGCGTTGTTTGATAGGAATTAAAGGTTGGAAAATCTTTTGCCATAGGATGCTATTTATTAGCCAGTTTCTAGAAAAAAGCCATCAAATAAAACCATTTTACAAAAAAAATAAGGAAGCCGTCGGGCTTCCTTATTTAACTACCATTAATTCATAGCAGAATTATTCTGTAATGTTTTGTCTTGGAGGAAGATTGCTTTGATCGGTTTCCTTTGGTTTAGATGGGGTGCTAGTAGGAGTATTTGTAGGTACTCTTGGATGCTCAAAATCATAGATTTTTGCTTTCAAGGCATTCATTTCGCTTTCCATCTTTTTGATTTGAGAGGAAAGACTTTTATAAGCAGCGTAGCTACTTCCCCATGCTGCTAAGAAAAGAATTAAACCAATCAAAATGATTGTAACCATGGAATCAGAAGTGATTTCTTCCATTCCAAATAGTCCACCTAGGGTATCGAACGCAATGAAGAAAATAAGAAAAGCACCAAAATAGACCAAAAGGGCTATTTGAAGGATTTGGTGAAGTTTTTTCATGGTAAATAATATTAGTTTTAACGAATATACTAAACTGACTGTATAGTAGAAAGTTTCTGATACAAGCCTTCAATTTGGCTCAAATCAGAATGGTTTCCTCTTTGTTTAATTTCTCCACGCTCAATTACCAGGATCTCATCCGCGTGCTGAATTGTACTCAGGCGATGTGCAATAACAAGAGTAGTTCTGTTGCTCATCAGTTTGGTCAAAGCTTCCTGAACCAAGTGTTCTGACTCCGAATCCAAAGCTGAAGTGGCCTCGTCTAGGATCAAAATAGGAGGGTTTTTCAATACCGCTCTTGCGATACTCAAACGCTGACGTTGTCCACCGGAAAGCTTAGAGCCACGCTCTCCAATGCTAGCTTGGTAGCCATCTTCCATCTTCTCAATGAATTCATGAGCATTGGCGATTTTCGCAGCTTCCATTACATCCGCTTCAGTTGCTCCTTCCACTCCAAAAGCGATGTTATTGAATACCGTATCGTTGAATAAAATAGATTCCTGAGTCACAATACCCATCAGGCTGCGCAAATCTTTCAGGTTGAAATCCTTCAGGTTTGATCCATCAAGTAAAATTTCTCCTTCAGTAGGATCATAAAAGCGAGGTACCAGATCAGCAAGCGTAGATTTCCCTCCTCCGGAAGGCCCAACCAATGCGATGGTTTTTCCACGTTCAAGTGTAAAATTGATGTTCTTTAATACCAACTGATCTTCGTAAGCGAAACTCACATATTTCACTTCTACAGCATGGTCAAACTTATTTAGAACTGATGGGGAAGTTGGGGAAGTGATTTGAGATGGTGTGTCCACTACTGTGAAAACCCGCTCCGCTGATGCTATCCCTCTTTGAATGCTACTCACTGCGCGGGAAATTTCCTTGGCAGGATTAAGCACTTGAGTGAAAATAATGATGTAGGTAATGAAGTCAGAAGCCCCCAGATCTGAGTTGCCACTCAGCACCATGCTGCCTCCATAAACTAAGATTCCAGCCACCACAAATACACCCAAAAACTGGGAAATAGGAGAGGCTAGTTCATTCTTACGGGCCATGTTTACATTGACGTCTGCATAGAAATCAGTCTCTCCATCAAATTTCTTTTTCATAAAACCTTCGGCATTGAAGGCTTTGATTACCCGCATTCCACCCAAAGTCTCATCTAGAATATTCACAATTCGTCCCAGAGATTGCTGGCTTTGCACTGCCTTTTTCTTGAGCCTCCTAGTGATACCACCGATGATCGCTCCTGAAATTGGTATGATTAGAATTGTGAAAAGTGTCAGTTTTACTGACATAAAAAACAACACAGAAAAGTAAAGGATTATAGTTGCCGGTTCTCTAAATACTACCCGAAGTGACTGAACGATTGTGTTTTCTACTTCCTGCACATCATTGGTCATTTTGGACATTAGATCACCTTTTCGTTCATTAGAAAAGTACCCAATGTGTAAGCCACTGACATGCTCAAAAATATCCATTCGCATTCTCTTGATGACGATAGCCCGCACCTTAGCTAAAATGATCCCAGATAAATAGGTGAAGAGGTTGGATAAGAAAACTGAGAGAACTATGATGATGCAGACGTAGAATAGTGTTCCCATTTTCCCATATTCTTCTGCGACTTGCAGAAAATTATAATTGAAGAGATGAGAGAAATATTCAATGGAAAAACTGAATTCAGGTTTATCTGCATATTTCGCCAGAGACTCAGGATCTACCTGCTCGAAGATCACATCGAAAAGTGGCTTTAAGAGAGTGAAATTCAGTAAGCCAAAAACGATGGAAAGAAAAGTGTAAATAATATAAGTAGGCACGAATTTTCCGTATGGCTTGGCATAAGAAAGAATTCGTAGATAGGTCTTCATAAACTAGTATTCGTGGAATAATCTCGCAAGTTACGCAAAAATGGCGCTGGAGGTTCCAACTTAATAGTTGTAATCAGGTCTGATAAAGTTCCAGCGGAAGGCTAGTTGCATGTATTGTGATGTTGCCGGGCTATCTAAATCCTGGGCTGTTCTTCGTCTGAATGTGTGTGATGCATCTATAAAGAAGTTGTGACGAAGCATATAGCTTGCATTTAAATTGGTCTGAATGACCTTGTTCTCTATGCCTTGCCCGATCACATTCCCGAATAATCCAGTTGGACTTCCTTCAAGTCTATTTTTCAAAACATCACCACCCCAGTTAGTTTCTAAGTCTGGATCTGCTCCATAGAGTTGATACATGGTAAGGAAAGTCAGGTTTAGCTTAGGAATCGGCTGATAGCGGATAATCCCAAGCATTTCGCGGAAGTTAGCTCCTCGCGGATGAGTAAGTGGAGTTCTCCAGTTGCTGTAGGATTGATAGTCGACTTTTTCCTGAAAGGTATAAGGTCTTGCGGAATTGTACTCCAATTGTAAATCTAGATTGGACACCTTGAAAAGGTCAATGTATTTGAAGCCAGCTTGAAGACCATATTTATTTCGCTTGGAGTTTTTTCCATCCTGACCGAAGAATTCAGAAAACACGAATTCATCCAGCGCAAATTGTCCATAGAGCTGCATCGATGGATAGAAATTCCATTTGTAATCTATCCCAAGCATCACCTTGTCCGGAGTACCCAGTGATTGCTCAACCCAGCGATAAAATACGATCGGGTTGAAGTAATTGAAATCTACTTTATCAGTCATCACCGATTCGAAGAATCCCAGATTTAGGTTTTTGCCAACATTAAAACCTAAACGGTGAAAAGAGAACCACTTTTGAGGATACCGCCCGTCAGTTGGTCTGCCTCTGTCATAATCCA
Source organism: uncultured Algoriphagus sp. (assembly GCF_963974835.1). Lineage (GTDB taxonomy): Bacteria > Bacteroidota > Bacteroidia > Cytophagales > Cyclobacteriaceae > Algoriphagus. The sequence goes on from NZ_CAXBET010000003.1 coordinate 42,401, forward strand.
CATCAGCAGTCATTTGAGTCCAAATATTGGTCAGCTGGAATTTCCAAACCTGAGTATTGAACTTCACAAACATGTATGGATTGGAAAAGTCTGACAATAAAAAGGACCGATAACCTTCTCCAATAAAGTTTCGGTCATGTCCAACTTCTACTTGTATGTGCTTGGTGATATTATAGCTTACATGACCCAAGGCTGAGAAATAGCTATAACCATTGCCATTGTATTCTTTCCAAAATCCTTCACCAGGTACTGCGCCATTATATTCCGCATAGCCTTTCACCCAACTTGGGAAAAATGCCTCTGAGGAAGTGAAGTACGTGTAAAAACCAACTTTTTTGTCAATGGATCCGCGCAGGACAACTCCTCGGGAAAGGCGATTAGGGTTTTGATCATTGTCCGGCTCGATACCGCCATTTAAGTAAATGACAGGGCTGACATGAATATCAAATTCATCACTATAATAATGAGCAAAATCTCCTGGTCTTCGGTAAAGCCCCTTCAGAAATGGTTTTTTTGATTCAGGCGTTTCTCTGGTAATAAACTCCCAATTGTCCTGGCTTAAATATGCTAAGTTGAATTGATCAGATCTGGAACGGATTACTGCGTCTTGAGCTAGGCTGTCTAGGTAGGCAGCCACATGATCTCTTCGGTAAGGTTTTGCTCCGGTGTGGAAACTGGCATTGTTTCTTCCCTGTAAGATTTCGTATCGTTCGATTTTTTGATAATAGTCTCTGTCGAATGGAATGTAGCTTCCTTGGGCAAAGGCAAAAATTGGAAGAAAAAGAATACTTATTAAAATGAGCAGCCCAAGGCTTAGGTGGTTTTTGTATGATCTTAGCATTGACTAAATCTAAAAAGATTCCTGATTATGAACTACTGTCTTTGATGGTTGAAATTACTACAATATATCATTTGCCAAATGCTTAGGTGCTAATTTTGAGTTCAGTAGTTATGGGTTTTGATTTTATTTTCGAGTGAAAAGACCTTCTTTTGAGTTTTCAAATCCACTTTTTAAAACCTTTTGATCAATTGACTTAGAAATACTTGACAAAGATTTGGTGGATTTTCTGAAAAAGGGTAACTTTGTGCCTCATTTGAAAGAGGTACTATATAACTAGCAATAATATGAAAGCTGATATCCATCCAAACTACAGAGACGTCGTTTTCTACGACACTTCTAGCGAGTTTAAATTTCTTACTAAATCAACTATCGAAACAAGCGAAACAATCACTTGGGAAGATGGCAACGAATATCCTTTGTTTAAAGTGGAAGTGAGCTCTCAGTCTCACCCGTTCTACACTGGTAAGAAAATGATGCTTGATACTGCGGGTCGTGTTGAGAAATTCAACAGAAGATACGCTAAGAAGTAATTCTTCCTTATCTCAGGCTAAAAAGTCTCCCGGAGCATGGATTCCGGGAGACTTTTTTATTTTTGCCTCATGGACTCGATTTTGTTGTTTGATGATCCCGCTATCCGAGGATCATTGCTTCCCTTTACTTTTACCAGACCTGTATCGGATATACGCGTCGGGATACTGAAGATCTCAGAGAAATGGGGGCAGTTGACAGGAGCTTCGATTTCATTTCTTACCCAAGACTACCTTCAAAAGAAATTCCCACGTAAAGCGGGAAAAGCCTTAGCCATTAACGGCGCTTGGCTTCCTGATAACTTGAGTTTAGGAGTTTTAAAATCCCTTTCTTCCAAACAGGCGCTCTATTTCGGTAAAACACTAATCGCGACGTATATAGGCGAAACTGAAAAGAATCTAAGTGCTGTGAAGGATAAGGAAATTGTCCAGATGGATTCTGAGCCTACGCTTCTTTTGAAAACCTGGAACATCTTCCAACTCAATGGAGCTGAAATCAGAAAGGATTTCGACCTGATCACGAAGGGGAGAAAATCCGCCAAGATCACCGATCCTCATACCAAAGTATATTCTCCCGAAAACATTTTTATAGAAGAAGGCTCCGTGATTCGTGCTGCAGTTTTGAATGCAGATGGCGGGCCGATTTACATTGGCAAAAACACAGAAATCCAGGAAGGATCATTAATTCGTGGGCCATTTGCTCTTTGCGAAAGCTCAACCCTAAATATGGGAACGAAAATTAAGGGTGATACCACCGTCGGTCCTTTCTCCAAAGTTGGTGGAGAAGTGTCAAACTCAGTCATCTTTGGCTACAGCAATAAAGGCCACGAAGGATTCCTCGGTAATTCTGTGATAGGAGAATGGTGCAATATGGGGGCAGATACCAATACTAGTAACTTAAAAAACAATTATTCTCCAGTGAAACTTTGGGACTACACGGTTGGGAATTATGCCAACACTGGCCTGCAGTTTTGTGGACTGATGTTGGGTGACCATTCCAAATGTGGCATCAACACCATGTTCAATACGGGAACGGTGGTAGGAGTAGGGTCAAATATTTTTGGCTCAGGATTTCCACGTAAATTTATTCCTTCATTTGCTTGGGGTGGAGAGGAAGGATTTTCTACCTTTTTGTTTCCAAAGTTTCTTGAAACATCAAAAGCTGTAGTGGCTAGAAGAGGATTGGAATTGAATGTGGAGGAACAAGAGATCTTGCGCACTATTTTCGAAATGTCCAAAAACTATAGAATTTGGGAAACCTCATCCTGATTAATTAATTCATGCAATTCGCAGATATACCGGGACTTCCCGAGACAAAAGAGAATCTAATTAATGCCGTCAAAAATAACCATTTGGCGCATGCATTATTATTTCATGGACCTGAAGGCTCCGCTAATTTAACTATGGCGTTGGCGCTGTGCACTTATTTATACTGCGAAAATCCAGGCGCTACAGATTCCTGTGGAGTTTGCGCTTCCTGCCAGCGAATGACTCGTCTGGTTTTACCGGATTTGAATTTTGCCTTTCCTACGATCTCCTCATCCAAAGACGACGACAAAGATGACGATGAAAAAGTTGATCTTCTGACCAACTGGAGGAAGTTTACCACTGGGCAGCCTTACGGCAATGTCCATGATTTCATCTATTTCAATAACTTCGAAAAGAAGCAATTAAATATCTCCAAAGGCGCTGCGCGAAAAATCATTCAAGCGCTTTCCTTGATGTCTTTCGAAGGCGGCTATAAGATCATGATGATCTGGGCGCCGGAATTTCTTCACCCTTCAGCGGCAAATGCGCTCCTGAAAATTCTCGAAGAACCGCAGCCAAAGACGCTTTTTATTTTAGTGACAGGTCATGCTGATCAGCTCTTGACAACCATCCTTTCGAGAACTCAAAAAGTAATGATTCGAGGATTTTCTGATGAAGAAGTGAAAGGTCATTTGATTGAAAAAGGACTTTGCGACGAAGCCTCGGCCGATCAAATTGCCATGTTGGCAGATGGGAATCTTCGGGAAGCTTACAGGCTAGTGGATCAGGTGGAAGATCTGCAGGTAAAAAAAATCAGAGAGTGGTTCTTGTCTTGTTACAAAGCCGATTTCAAAAGTATTTTTGGCTTGGCTGATGATTTTCATAAATCCGACAAAGAAGCCCAGAAATCGCTTCTTTTAACTGGTTTGAATGTACTTCGGGAAATTTTGTTGAAGAATGCAGGGCTGGATGATTTGCTTCGTACCAATAATGAGGATCGCACATTTGTCAATAATATCTCGGGAAAAATTCTGAAGGAAGGGCACGTGGGTAAACTTTACGGAGATTTCAATACCGCACATTATCATTTGGAAAGAAATGGAAATGCTAAGTTTATCTTCACGGATCTTTCGATGAATGTGACCCGATTGATGGCGAAAATCAGCTGATATGGATCAAAAAATAATTGGTAGAAAAGAAAAAATATCACTTCCTGAGTTAGGACTGAAGTTGGTTTGGGCAAAAGTGGATACTGGCGCCTATACCAGTAGTATTCATGCTGAGAATATTGAAGTGATCGAGAAGGATGGCAAACGTATTCTTCGATTCCAGTCTTTGCTACCAGGACATAAATCCTTCAATGGAGAAATGGTTACCTTTGAACACTTCAGGGAGAAAAAAGTGAAAAATTCTTTTGGCCAAGCTGAAGTCCGCTATTTGATAGAAACTACCTTTGAGCTTGCCGGCGAAAGTTATTCGGCAGAGTTTACGCTTTCAGATCGGTCGAGCATGAGAAATGCGATACTACTCGGGCGAAAGATCTTAAAAAATCGTTTTCTTGTGGATGTGTCAAAGACCAATTTGGCCAGACCATACAGAACAAAATAACAAACATCCTCATCTGCATAACGAGTCTTAAACGGGGCTCAAACCATTTACTAATTTTCTCATGAAGATTGCAATCCTTTCCAGGAACCCAAATCTATATTCTACCAGGAGGCTTTATGAAGCAATTCACAAAGCTGGACATGATGCAATCATCGTGAATCATAGTATTTGTGATTTAATTATTGAGCAAGAAGGTCCATCTATTATTTACAAAGGCGAAAATCTTACTGATGTAGATGCGATCATCCCTAGAATTGGCGCATCTGTGACTTTCTATGGAACTGCCGTCGTTCGTCAATTTGAGTTGATGGGAGCCTTTTCAGCTGTCCATTCTCAGGCGATTGTCAGAAGTAGAGACAAGCTCAGAAGTTTACAGATCTTATCGAGCGCAGGTTTGGGGATGCCAAAAACTGCTTTCACAAATTTCTCCAAAGGTGGAGAAAAGCAAATTATCGAACATGTAGGTGGTGCTCCTCTAATCATCAAATTATTGGAAGGAACTCAGGGTTTGGGTGTTGTCTTGGCGGAGACCAAAAAAGCCAGCCAATCTGTAATCGAAGCTTTTCATGGGTTGAAAGCAAGAATTATTGTTCAGGAATTTATCAAAGAAGCGAAAGGAGCTGATATCCGAGCATTTATAGTGAACGGAAAAGTGGTCGGTGCCATGAAGCGTCAAGGTGCCGAAGGAGAATTTAGATCTAATCTTCACCGGGGAGGTAAGGCCACCATTATTAAATTGAGCCGTGCTGAGAAAGCAGCCGCTTTGGGTGCAGCAAAAGCACTTGGGTTGGATGTAGCTGGAGTAGACATGCTTCAGTCGGCTAGAGGACCTTTGATTTTGGAAGTAAATAGTTCTCCAGGATTAGAAGGCATAGAGAAAGCCACAGGGATAGATATCGCAGGAGCGATCATTAAATTTATAGAAGAGGGAGTGAATAAGCGCCCGATGAAAATTTCTAGTCAATGAGTCAGTTAGTGAAAATCGGTACACGTGGAAGCAAATTAGCGCTTTGGCAAGCATACCATGTGGAGGACCTATTACAAAAGACAGGTTTAGATACTGAGATAGTAATAATCGACACGAAGGGTGATCAAATTCTGGATGTTTCCATCGCCAAAATTGGAAGCAAGGGAGTTTTTACCCAAGAACTTGAGGATCAATTACTGGATGGGCGAATCGACATCGCTGTCCACAGTGCGAAGGACATGCAGTCTACTTTGCCTGAAGGTTTTGAAATTATAGCCTTTACCGAGCGTGAAAAAGAAAATGATGTGCTTGTCTCCCATGACAAATCAGTTTCTCTGAAGAAGGATGTCGTGTTAGGAACTTCATCTACCCGTCGCGTATCTACCCTGAAACATTTTTATCCACATGTAAAAACTGTGGAAGTTCGCGGTAACCTGCAAACGAGAATTCGCAAGATGGAAGAAGGGCTATGTGATGCGCTATTACTTGCTTACGCGGGTGCACATCGCATGGAATATGACCATATGATTGTGGAGGAGTTGGATTTGAATGAATTTACTCCAGCAGTTGGACAAGGTTCTGTTGCTATAGAAGTTGCATCGATATTGGATTCTGAATTGAAAGCGAAGATCACAGCAGCTTGCAATCATCAGGAAACTTCTTTGAGACTTCGTGCTGAGCGAGCTTACTTAAGAGTATTGGAAGGAGGTTGTAGCATTCCCGTTTTTGCGCTGGCAAATCTTTCGGGAGACCAATTAATTCTGACAGGTGGAATTGTGAGTTTGGATGGGAATGAACGCATTTCCATAGTAGTAGAAGGCAATGCTAATGAACCTGAGATGCTTGGTCGAGAGCTAGCCAAAGAGGTTTTTGCTTCAGGTGGAAAAATAATATTGGATCAAATTAAACAAACATTGAATAAATGAGATTTTTAAGAACCTTACTTGTTCTTTTCCTTTGCGCCAGCTCATTTGCCTGTGCTGCTGACAAAGATTATGTGGTCACTATCTCCACAAGTCATGGAGATATCGTGGCAGTTCTATTCGACGATACACCCGAGCATAAATCTAATTTTATCAAACTGGCAGAAGCTGGAAGATTTGATTCTACGGAGTTTCAGCGCGTAATGAAGAATTTCATGATTCAAGGCGGGGACGTTTTTACAAAAGAAAACCTACCTCCCCAGGAATGGCCTACGATACCGGCTGAAATTAGGCCTAATTATTACCACAAAAAAGGAATGATCGCCGCAGCGCGTCAGCCAGATGGGATTAATCCCGAACGACGATCAAATGGTTCTCAATTTTACATCACAATAGGGAAAGTTTATGATGAGCTTGAGCTTACAACTGACATGCAGGAGCTTCAAAAAGCACTTATGAAGTACATGGAGTTGGGAAGTCAGGAAGAGTTGAAAAACGAATACATACGTTTATATAACGAGCAGAAATTTGACAGTCTCACTAATTTGATTCTATCCAAAAGAGATGAGTTGGAAAAGTCTCTCAATGTGAAATTGACTAAAGATTACACGAAAGAGCAGATTGAGGCTTATACTACAGTCGGTGGTGTTCCGCACTTGGACAAAGAATACACTGTTTTTGGTGAAGTAATCCAAGGTCTGGAAGTAGCTGAGGAGATTTCCAATCTTCCTACCCAGAGGGATAGGCCGATAGAGCCTGTTTTTATGAATGTTACTGTAGAGAAAATGTCCCGAAAGAAAATTGAAAAAGAATATGGCTATAGCTATGCAAACGACAAATAAAAAGAAAGTATTCATCACAGGTGCAAATGGTTTACTTGGGCAAAAATTAGTTGAACAGTTAGTTGGAAAGGATGATTTCCATGTCATTGCCAGTGGAAAAGGAGAATGTAGATTGCCGGGAAAGGGATTTGAATATGTATCGCTTGACATCACCAATGCCCAAGAAGTAGAAAAAACCTTGGCAGATATCAAGCCGGAAATTATCATGCATTGCGGTGCTATGACTCACGTAGATCAATGTGAATTGAACCAAGAGGACTGCTATAATTCGAACGTCAACGCAACTGCATACCTTATTAAAGCTGCAGAGCAGGCTAAATCACATTTTATATTTGTCTCCACTGACTTTATTTTCTCTGGGGAAGAAGGCCTTCTGGATGAAAATGCGGAAGCAGCTCCAGTGAATTATTACGGCGAAACCAAGTTGGAAGCTGAGCAATTAGTAATGGCCTGCAAGACAAAGTGGGCAATTGCCCGTACTGTGTTGGTTTTTGGAATAGCTCACGACATGAGCAGGACCAATATTATACTTTGGGTAAAATCCTCACTTGAGTCGGGAAAGGAAATCCAGGTAGTAGACGATCAATTCCGGACACCCACGCTCGCTGAAGACTTGGCGGCTGGATGTATTTTGATTGCTGAAAAAGAAGCTGAAGGCATTTTTAATATTTCAGGACCGGACTACCTAAGTGCTTATGAGATGGCAATAATTACTGCCGACTTTTTTGGACTTGATAAAGCATTAATTAACCGGGCGGACTCAAGTACTTTCAGTCAGCCTGCAAAAAGACCCCTCAAAACAGGTTTTAACATCACAAAAGCGCGGGAACAGCTTGGTTTTGAACCGAAAACTTTCCAAACGGCAATTGGTATTTTAGCAAAACAAATTATCTTAGCCCGCTCTTAAAAAGCAGTTTATACACCCTAATTTAATTTTAAAATAATATATGGCAGTTAGCAACGATACCGAAGAAAGAGGTGAGTTTGGTTCTAGTCTCGGGTTTATCATGGCAGCAGCCGGATCTGCCGTAGGTCTGGGGAATATATGGAGATTCCCGTATTTAGTTGGTGAAAATGGAGGTGGGGCATTTGTATTTGTATATGTTCTTTGTGTATTATTTATAGCACTACCATTACTTTTTAATGAAATAGCACTAGGTAGAAAATCAGGTAAAAACCCAATAGGAGCCATTCGGGATACAGGAGGAAATGCCTTCTGGCAGATTGCTGGCGTACTTTGCGTTCTAGTTTGTTTTTTTGTTTTTAGCTATTATTCGGTAATTGCAGGATGGACAGTGGGTTATATAATCACTGAAATAATCAATGTTCCTGTTGATTTCGCGGAGTTTGTAAAGACTCCTTTATATGTAATTCCTCTGACCTTTGTATTTATTTTAGCTACTATATTGATTGTATTGGGTGGTGTATCAGGAGGTATAGAGAAAGCGTCTAAGTTTTTGATGCCCGTATTGTTTATCATCATCATCTTCATAGCAGGTAGAGCTGTGACATTAGAAGGGGCAAGTGCTGGTATAGAATATTACCTTAAGCCAGATTTTGGCAAAATCAATCCGGCAGTAATTCTTCAGGCTCTTGGTCAAGCTTTTTTCTCCATGTCTGTAGGTTGGGGTTTGATGATCACTTTTGGGTCTTATTTACCTAAAAAATCCAATATTATACAATCTGCGGGATGGATAGCAGGTATGGATACTTCAGTCGCTTTATTAGGTGGATTGATGGTGTTTCCGGCATTGTTTGCATTGCTTCCGGGTAAAGATCCTGCTGCAGGCCCAGCATTGGTTTTCGATGTATTACCAAAAGTATTTGCTGCTATGCCTGGCGGGCACATTGTAGGTGCTCTTTTCTTTATATTATTGATGGTAGCTGCGTTGACATCCACTATTTCTATGCTTGAAGTACCGGTGGCCTATATGATTGATGATAGGAAGTGGGGTAGAAAGCGCGCGACATGGACTATAGGTTTGGCAGCAATGGCTCTTTCCGTTCCATCAGCTTTATCCCAAATCCCGGGAACATTTTTTGCCAATTTACATATCAACTTTTTCGGAAATAGATTAGAAGGATTTTTCGGAATTATGGATTTTGTGTTCGGTACGTTTGCCGTAATCGTGATTTGCTTGATGCTTTCATTATACACAGGTTGGGCTTCGAAGATCTCAGAATATGCTGATGAATTGAGATTAGGTGCTCCTGGTTTCAAAGGTTTGTTCAGAGTCGGTTGGATATTCTTTGTAAAATGGATTTGCCCAATCGTAATCATTTTGTTGATCTTAAATATGGTTGGTGTATTTGGTACTGCACAGGCCGCATAATAGTTAATCCATTTCAATAATTAAAAGGAAGTCTTCGGGCTTCCTTTTTTCGTTAAGTTCCTTTGTTGGCAAAGGAATTGCTAATTTTTCTTAAAACCCTTCGTTACTAAGCATACTAAACCAATAATTATATAACCATGAAAAAACTAATTCTTTCTCTAGCGCTGTTTGTAATTGCACTGACAGGCTATTCCCAAGGGTTTTCTTTCGGACCGAAAGTAGGTCTAAGCCAAACCAAACTCGATCTGAAAAGTGATGAGTTCAAAAACGGAGATTCCAAATTTGGATATCATGTTGGGGTTTTTGCCAGAGTTGGCCTCGGTCCTCTTTATCTACAGCCTGAAGTACTATTTACTCAGACCCAAGGACAATTCACATTTAACCCAGATGATCAGCCAATCAGAGAATACGAAGCGGATTTTAATAGGCTAGATATTCCGGTAATGGTTGGATTTAAGATGTTCAATTTTTTAAGGTTACAAGCTGGTCCAATAGCAAGTATAAATATCAACTCTGAGATTAAAGATGCGACCAATACCGTCCAGGATGTGGATTACAAGGATGCCACTCTTGGGTATCAAGCAGGCCTTGGGGTAGATATTGGGAATTTGATTATCGATGCCAAATACGAAAGTTCACTCGATAATTTTTCCGGAAATGTTGGGAACTTCGAGACAGATCAGCGCACAAACCAGTTTATCCTTTCAGTTGGATTTAAATTATTCTAAAATAACTTGAATTGATATAAATGAAACCCGGTTGATGATCAGTATCAATCGGGTTTTTGCTTTTTAGTTAGAGATTAGTCTGGTTTTATAAATTACGGAATAATCGTTTTCCGCTGCTGAGAAATTCAGGGAAAACCACATTTCATCCTTGGAAATGTATTTATCAAGATTGCCCAAAATTTCCGGTTTTTCGATGGGTGAGCTGATGTTTTTTCCATCGAAGATTACAAATCCTCCTTTGTTGATTTTGCCTAATTCTTCCCATTGTTTATTGACGTCTTCTCCGGCTTTAGCCACTGTTTCATTATATTCAGCACCTGTCAAACCAGCCAGGTAATCTATCAGAAACTGCTGATCCTCTATTGCGATCATCTTGTTAATTGTCCCGGCATACAATTCACTGATAGTTATGTTATCGTCTACTTGATCACTTTTAGGCTCGTTTTCAAAAAATGAATCGAAAGGAATAGTTTTAGTGGATCCCAGTGTGGACAGGTCTGAAAGCGGATACGAAAAAATCTTTGGCTCATGCCTGTAAGAAATGTATAGACTGTCTTTTCCAAGAGAAATATTGGAATAGAAAGAATAGAATTTATAGGCCTTTTCTTCGCTGCTGAATTTGGAACTGCTCGGGAATGGTATGGCTGCCGTATAAGTCTCAGATTGAAGATCCAGAATCTCAACGTGCGTGGAGTTTTGCTGATAGTCTACTCCTTGGCTGCCAAATTCATCCGAGCCGCGACCAGGAAGATTAAGGTATAATTGATTTCCATTAACTAGTAAATTATCTGATCCGCCAATTATAATTTGAGCCTTGGGAGTAAAATCAGGCTTATAAATCTTCTGTAGCTGGCCCTTGATATCATACTTGTAAACTCCTCGTGTTGTAAGGATGAGAAAATCATCGTTAGTTAAAAACTTAATTTTTCCATACCGATTTGAAGTATATTGGTTTGGACCTTCTCCGCTCAGTTTGTAGTGATAAAGCTGCTCACCTGAAGAATTTACCGCAAAAATGCTGTCTGTAGTTTCGTCTACGAGCAAGTAACGGTCTCCATCAGGGCTAATATCCATTAGCGTAAGATTGCCAAGATAATCCACCACTAGCGAATCATAAATCTCAAATTCCAGTTCTTGATCTGAAAGAGGAGTGGAAGCTTTGGTTTCTTCACTTTCACGTGAGCAGGATAAGATGCTGAGCGCAAAAGGTAGAAGGTATAAATAGGTTAGTTTTTTCATTTCTGAACGAGTTTCAGTTTATAAAAAGTCAAATAATCCTGCTCTTCGCCAATGTACTCGTCGTTTCGGAGGGCATAGAAAGGTTTGGAGAGAGACTCTATGTTTAGGATCTGATCAATTGTATTTGGAATAATTATTTCATTTGACCAGGTAGAATCAGCATCCATGAATTTTAAAATATGCCGTTGAAATTCACCATATTTTGGGAAATTCTTAGGGTTTTTCAATTCATTCTGAGTAAAAATATCTTCGTTTATTCCTTCTGTATAAGTAACAAAGATCCCATCGGATCTAGGATAGAAACCTGAAATTCTTCCATCAAGCATTTTATACCTTGATATATATTCATACGCTTTATTGTGTTCTCCATTATCAAAAAACACAGATGGAGAAAAGCTAATAGTTTCTACATATTTGAAACTTGTATTCATATCATAAATATGGATAAATGGTTCATTGTTTAGAACCAAGTAAAGTAGCTCATCGACTATCCCAAATCTCAGCGATGTTCTTTCATAATAGTTATCGCTAGTGTATCGAGAGGTTTTAGGGAGTTTTATTATTGGTTCCGCTACTCCGCTTGTGAGATTTAGTTTTTCTAGAAGGTAGTGATCTCGGAAGAAAAATGGATCATACTGATTTGCTCCGTCCCTACCCGGATACCATGAGATGATGTGATTATTCCATGGCTCAAAATTTCTCCCAAATGACATTCCGTCGTTAGATTCAGCTAAAAATGGCATGTCGACTTGTCTTTTTAGAGTAAGATCAGGATTGAATTCATAGAGCCAACTAAGAAAGCTCATTCCGTACAGTTTTCCGTTGTCATCATAGCGAAGTGTGGTGGGATATATTACAGCCCCAGGTCCTTCCTTCGGATAGGAATGTTGATTTAATGTTTTTCCAGTTTCGTCAAATTCAACAAGTCCATTTGTTTTAAAATCAAAAATTACTCCTTTACCATTTCGGAATTCTCCTCCATCTACACTTCCTAGATAATCCACCTGTATAGAATCCACAATTTGCAGTTCCCATTCATTGGAGGTCTTATTGGATTCCCCTGTCTTTTCCTCGGACGAGCATGCTAGAAAACTGCTTGCTAAAAGTGCAGTTAAAATGTGTCTGTAAATCATTTTTCAGTCAATTTCATTTTATAAACTCTTAAAAAATCTTCCTCCACTTCAGGGTTCGGTGTTCTTTGAAAATATAGTGACTCTTTATCTGCCATAAATCCATCTTTATTTACGCCGACTGGGAAATCGACTGTTCCTAGATAGGAATTGTCCTTTTCGTCAAAAACCATTATTCCCGGTTTTATATTGGCTGCGCCTTTGGCATATACAGCCCCACCTTCTTCTTCTTTTCCTGAGCTCCAAAGTGCCCTTGCTTCCTCAATGATTTTTGGGTCTATACCTGGGTAATAATGCACCAGTATTTTTCCATCTAAAACCAGAATATTTCGAATGGCTGCAGTGCCTCCATTGATCGTCATACTTCCAGGAGAAAACTCAGACCTAGGGAGACCTTCTATTTCAAAGAAATCAGGTATATCTAAGTGGATAGCCGAATCGAGTATGGCATCTTCACTTGAGAAGTCATAAATATAAAGTGTAGGGTCTGTGGCATGAGACAGATATAATTTACCATTACTCACATGGTAGGCTGGCGCGTAATCACTTTGTACGTATCCCATACCATCAAGAAATTTACTTTCAGGTTCAAAAGGGCCAAAGTCCTGCATTTTCCCAGTTTCAGTATCAACTAACTCCACCGCCTTGTAGGAATCGTAAAATTTCTGTTCACCGGCATAGGTGTCGCGATTACGAAAGGACTTTGTCATCAGGTATTCTTTGTCGTCCAGTGAAACTATCTTGGCTGTCAAGCCTGAGAATGACATGGATCCGCCACTGCCCATTATTTCAGCATGATCGATTTTTTTGATCATATTACCACTCAGGTCATAGATAAATATTCCGTTCATTCCGATTAGGATAACTTTATCCTCACCCCAGATAATAGGCAATTCCAGCTTGAAACCGTAAGCATCAGGAGTATCTTCTTTTTTTGAAAATTTATTAAGGATGTCTCCGTTGGAATTTGTGATGATAGTCTCGCTTGAGGGATAATCATAAAATGAGAGACGTGTGCCGGAATTGTTAACAGAAGACATAATAGGATTACCTAGGATATTTAAATCCAAGGAATCAATTACTGTCCACTCATAGCTTAGGTGTTGTGGATCCGCCTTTTCCGTCTTCTCAGAGCAGGAGCTTATAAAGGCTATTAAATACAAAAATGAAAGCAGGATAAAATTTCGTTTCATAGCAGCATGTAAAAAGTCTTTTGCTTAATAATATAGTAGTTAAAAAATTGGGCACAAAAAAACTCGGCCAGTTTGACCGAGTTTATGTTTTTTTAGTGCTAGTTAATTTGACTTTTTATATAAGGCCAGATTGTTTTGAAAACGATTTTGTGCCCTTCTTCAGTTGGGTGAATGCCATCTGGAAGGTTTAATTCGGGAATCCCGCCAACATTTTCCAATAGAAAAGGAATCAAGGTCACATCTTTTTCTTCTGCTACTGCAGGATACATTTCTGTGAATTCCGTCGCGTATTCTTGACCCATATTTGGAGGAATCTGCATGCCTGCCAGAATGATTTTGGTGTTAGGAAATTTTGATCTGACCTTATCAATGATTTTAAGCAAGTTGCTTTTGGTTTCAGTCAGTTTTATTCCTCGCAAACCATCGTTTCCGCCAAGTTCAAGCACAAAAATATCAGGCTCATCCTCTAGAAACCAGTCCAATCTGCTTAGTCCGCCAGCAGTAGTTTCACCGGAAAGTCCGCCATTGATCACTCTGTAATTTAAGTCAAGGCTATCAATTCTTTGCTGTGTCAATCCTGCAAAACCGTCCTCGGGGTCGATTCCATAAGCAGCCGTGAGACTGTTGCCAAAGAAAAGGATGATTTTCTCATCTGATTTTTCTTCGGTAGTTTTTTCAGCAATTACTTCCGACTCGGCAGTTTCTGCCTTTTTCTCAGAACAAGAAAGCGTAGCCAATCCTACTAAGAGTACAGCCGGTAAAAAGAATGAGCGGTGAATATTGAATCGCATAGAAATCTGAATTGTAAACTGTAAAACTATATACCCAAAAGGATTTTTGGGCAAAAGGTTCAGTTAAAAGTAGCCTTTTACTTTTGTCAGATTAAAATCGCTAGTGTGATAAGGGACAAAAGGATGCAGAAAGCATGGAAATAGCGATTTCGGAATTTGAGTGAGCCGGCCAAAAACACTGTTGCCAGACCGCAAATTATAAGAGTCACTGGAGAGCTCGAAGTCTGTGCCTCGGGTAGTAGGCTTTTGTCTAATTCATAAATCAAGAAAACTCCAAAGAATGAAAGAAAACTTAAATTCAAAGGCAGTAAGTAGTGTTCGGTTAGCTGCTTAGACTTTTTCATGAGCATGTTCTTTTGAAGTTTTCTCCTTTTTCCAATACTGAAAAAGACTATAGGAAATAAAGCAGACCAGGAAAATATAAACTGCCGGTGTCATCAGCATAGTAGCATATGCATATCCGATAAAAACCGTGATCAAGGCCAATCCAATTATAATTGCGATTGTCGAAATAGAATAAATGAAGATGGTTTTCTTGACTTGATCTTTTTCTTCCGCTGTCTTTTTCTTGCGGAGCAAATAGATGAAAAAGCCAGTGATGGAAAGTACTCCGGAGGTGATTGCGAGAAGGGCATAAGCGATTTTCAGGAAAATCCCTCCAAATCTCCCAAAGTGCAACCCTTCTTGCATGTAATAGAACTTGTCCGAAAATGCCTGTTTGCGGATGTCATACACGTCCAATACTGCAAGCGACGTTTTATCCAAAACTACCTTTGATATATGTGGCTCAAAAGGTAGATGACCAGCGTCACCTTTTACCTCAATTGTATTTGTTCCGTTTTTGGAAGGGATGACTTGAGTAATGGTGAACTCAGGGATTTGAGCTTTGGCAACTTCCAGTGCCTTCCAATAATCGTATTCTTGATCGATGTCGATCTCTGGAGTGGAGGTTTTTTCTGTTCGCACAAAGGCATTGGGGGCTGCGATGTCAAAAGCTTTGATCAATATTGGCTGAAGTCCCAGCCAAGCACCAGTCCCAGCAATCATGAGATTGAAGAGTAAGGCTACCATCCCCACCAGCTTATGCCAGTCAGCCATCAGAATTCTGAGGTTTTTGGTTCTGATCGCTCCGAAAATCTGATTTTTCATAAACTGCCCATAGATCAGCAATCCGGTAATACATAAGATAAACAGGCCGATTCCTGCCAATCCTACGATTTGTCTACCCCACCAAGCGTCCATCAATCGCACGTGTATCTGACGGAGATAGTTGGAAAGGCTGTCGGTGTGGGATTTCTGACCAAGGATTGCGCCTGTATAGGGATTGATGAAAACTTGAACCCGTTGAGAATCTTTTGCTCCAGCATCCTTAAAAATATCCAATATCAGAGGATCAGTTGCTTTTGCTGGCGGCATAGCACCTAAAACCCGAAAGCCTGGATTTTCCAGTTGAACTTGGGTGATCACTCCATTCATCGGCACATAGGAATCCCCGGTTTCTGTCAGTTCATACTTCCGCTCCAGCAAGGCATCAATCTCAGGAATGAAAACGGCAACAGCGCCAGTAATACTGAGCGCTGCAATGACGATTCCCACATAGAGACCGATCCACAGATGGACCTTCCAAATAAGATTTTTAGATTTTTTAGCCGCCACTTTTGTTGATTAGAATGAGAAAGTGATTGTTCCCAATATATTTCTAGGAGCACCAGGGAAAAGTCTTAGGTAGTCGTACCCGCCAACCCAATGCGTCTTGTCAGCCAGATTATTGACATTTAGCTGAAGACGAACATTTCCAGTAGTGTAAAATAGTGCCGCATTCATCAGGGAATAGCCAGGAATGGTCTGAGTAGCATTAAGAGAAAGGTTTCTTTCGGTGACGAAATTCGCTCCAAACCCAATACCCAATCCTGTTAAAGCTCCTTGATCAAACTCATATTTTGTCCAAAGATTTCCTTGGTGTTTTGGTGCATTTGGCTTTTGTCTGCCAAGGTCTTCCTCATTAGGGCTTTCAGTGATTTCTGCCACATTATATGCATAGGAAGCCATTACACTCCAGTTCATCAGGATTCTTCCGGTTAGATCAAGTTCAACCCCTTTTGCAGTCTCCTTACCAATTTGCTGAAGAAGGTCAGTTTCTCCTGGAACTTGGTATAGGGTGTTTTTTTGATCGATTTGGTAGATTCCGGTAGTTAATTCCAATCTCTTATTAAACCAGTCGGACTTTATACCAAACTCCACCATGGAACTGATCAATGGATCAAATGGTCCGCCTGCATTTGGATTAGAGATCGTCGAAGCGGTTTGCGGATTGTAACCTTCTACATAGGTTCCGTAGAAATTCATGTGCTCATTGGCTTTGAACACCAAGCCGAATCTTGGAAGAAACACATCTTGATTTACTTTCTCTTCGTTTTCCTTTTTATAGTTTTCAAAGTCGGTATAAACCTCATATCTAAGTCCAATCATTGCTTCTAATTTCCCAAAGCTGATTTGATCCTGCACATAAAAACCGTTCAAATGATACAATGTAGGATCGTAACTTCTTTGTCCATAGAAGTATTTGGACATATCCTGCATGGTTTGTGACGCAATTGGATTCTCTAAGTCAAAGTGCGATACGTTCGGAACAGGATTTCCATTTTTATCCAATAAGTAAGCGTCTTTATTCGCTGGATTGTAGCTCGAAATTGAGCCGGTGTTTGTTGCATTTCTGTAGCCATTGGCAGTTAATTGAGAGCCTCCGGCAGGCAAAGTTTCCTGTGCATAGTCATACCCCACCACAAGTTTGTGGGCTAGCTTACCAGTATTTTTCTGAATGTTGAAATAGGCCGAAAGATTATCTACAAACCGAGTTCTCTTTCTGATGAATACTTGACGTCCTACCATTGTTCCAATCGTGTTTCCTTCACCGTCAATGGCATAGCTGTTAGAAGATCTGTGCTCAGTGAGGTCTTCGTTATAGCCTGTTTTCATGTAGGATGCGTTGAAGCTGATGTCTTTGCTAATTTGATGATTCAGCGAAGTCGTGATGGTGTAGGTCTGCTCCTTCAAATAGTCATTAGCCGTATTAAGGGATCTTGTGATTGGCGTAGAATACAAGTCGTTTTCGAAGGTCGACTGCCCTCTGTCTAAGCGACTGCTGGAATTATTAAAAACCAAATCTAAATTCACTCGAGTCTTATCGGAAGGGAGGAAAGATAGAGATGGTGCTACGACGATGTTCTTGTCAAACTGCAGATCTCTGAAATTCTGCGAGTCTTCGTAGCCAAGATTCAATCTGTAAAGTAATGTCTTGGATTCATTTACCGGACCAGTGAAATCAGCCAAACCTCTGAAATTATTGAAACTCCCAACGCAAAAGCTCAAGCTGTTTCTATTGATATCCAGTGGTTTTTTTGTTACTCTATTTACCACTCCGCCTGGGCTGGCATTACCAAAAAGTGCTGATGATGGACCTTTCAATACCTCAACCCTTTCCAGGTAATTGATCAAAGGCTGCTTCCAGAATCCAGAAGTCGAACGCATCCCATTTACTAACTGTGTGTTACTGCCTCCGTTGATTCGGAAACCACGAATAGTGATATCATCATAGAATGTGAACTGGCTTACTCCGGAGAAATTTTTCACCGTTTCGCCAACCCTCATCAGTCCTTGATCCAGGATCAATTCTTTGGTTACATAGGAAACCGACTGCGGTAAATCCTTGATATTGGTCTGTGTCTTGCTGCCAAGGAAAGTCGCTGTGTTTTTATACCCTTCCTCTTTTCTTCCGATAATTTCGACTTCCTGAAGACTGGAAGTCTCTTCTTCTAATTGGAAATTCCTAGTAGAAACTGGTTTTACAATGTTTATTCTTTCATTGACTGGAATAAATCCGATGAAGGATAATTTTAACTGGTATTCTCCCGGTTGCTCAAATACCAAAGAATAATTTCCATTTATATCTGTCACAGTGCCAAAAGAAGTCCCCGAGATCTGGATACTTGCACCGATCAAAGGCTCTCCTCCAATGGAAGAGATTGAACCTCTTAATTCATAGTTTTCCTGGCTTTGAGCGGATAAAATACTGATGAAGTATAGTGCAAAAAGGGTAAAAAGTCCTTTCATGTCCTTATTTAGATTAATTATTGATAGTGCAAAAGTATGGTAGGGATTTTAAATTAATTTTAAATAAAATTTTAAATGCTGTTTTAGTTGATTCTTAGTCCTTCCAAAATGGTAGGTCTAAGCGCCTTGTTTACAGTGGTTTTGATTGCTCATAAAAAGTGATTTGTTGGTTTGTGGTGGTATAGCTATCTTCCATCAACATTATTGAGGGTAATCCGTTATTGACTGATCAACCCGTTTCCCCACCCAAGTACAACAGATGAATATTTTATCAGTATCAAACCTGAGCAAGGTTTATCAAAGTGGCAGCAGAAAATTGACTGTCTTAGACGAGGTTACATTTGACATCAGAGCAGGAGAAATCATATCTATAGTAGGTCCCTCAGGTAGTGGTAAAACGACTTTACTTGGTCTTTGCGCCGGTTTGGATTCAGGTTCTACTGGAAGTGTGATTTTGGATGGTAATTCGCTTGAAAAGCTTTCTGAGGATCAACGCGCAGCGGTGAGAAACCAAAGTGTAGGTTTTATTTTTCAAAATTTCCAGCTTTTACCTACTCTCACAGCTCTTGAAAATGTGATGGTTCCTTTGGAATTGAAAAAGAGAAAAGACGCCAGAAAGAAAGCGCAAGAACTGCTTGATAAAGTAGGTTTGGGAGATCGAGGAACGCATTATCCCACACAACTTTCCGGAGGTGAGCAGCAGCGTGTTTCTATTGCCAGAGCTTTTGCCAATGAGCCTAAAATCCTTTTTGCAGATGAGCCGACGGGAAATCTGGATACAGAGACTGGAGAGATGATCGAGAAACTGATTTTTGATCTAAATAAGGAAGAGGGAACGACTCTGGTGCTGGTTACTCACGACTTGGAACTGGCGGCTAAAACGCAGCGCATAATTCATATCAAGGGAGGAAAAGTACAGGAGGGAACTCATGCCTGATTTCGGATGGATTGCTAAGATGGCTTTTCGGGATTTCCGGAAAAAAATCTCTCGACTTTTGCTTTTTGTTTCTTCTATTGTGGTCGGGATTGCTGCCTTAGTGGCTATTAGTTCTTTTGGGGAAAACCTCACAGCAGATATTGATAATCAGGCCAAGGAGCTTCTGGGCGCAGATTTGGTACTGGAAAATAACAAGCCAATAGGAGAGCAAGCTATAGATAGTGCGGCTACAAAAATGGCCTCAGAAGTGAATTTTGCGAGTATGGTCGCCTTTCCTGAAACTGGAGCGAGTCGACTTACACAAGTTCGTGCGCTGGAAGGAGCATTTCCGTTTTATGGTTTTTTTGAAACCATTCCCACTTCTGGTGATGCAGATTTCCGCTCAGGTGGGAAAAAAGCATTGGTAGAAAAGACCCTAATGGCTCAGTTCAATGCTGAGATAGGTGATCAGATTAAAGTTGGGGAAGTGTTATTCACCGTGGTTGGCGAACTACAAAGTGTGCCAGGTCAAACAGGAATAACTGCCTCTGTGGCTCCAGCTGTATATATTCCGATGGATTATTTGGCGGAAACAGGTTTGGTACAATACGGCAGTCGGGTAAATTACAGCCGTTATTTCCGATTTGCTGATGGTACGGACGTTGATGCCTTGATCAAACCATACGATGAACAATGGGAAGAAGAACGCATCGATGCAGATACAGTAGAGGATAGAAAGCGATCCACTGGGCGCTCATTTGCAAATATGTCTAATTTCCTGAGCTTGGTGGCTTTTATAGCTTTATTGTTGGGTTGTGTGGGAGTAGCTAGCGCGGTGAATGTATTTGTGAAAGAGAAACTGGCTTCCGTCGCAGTTCTGCGATGCCTTGGAGTTTCGTCTAGAGATGTCTTGCTGATTTATCTGTTTGAGATAATGATTATGGGAATGGTGGGAGCTATACTGGGAGCGTTTCTAGGTACGCTTCTTCAATTTGTTTTGCCTGCTGTTTTTGCTGATTTTCTACCTGTAGAAGTATCTTTTGGGATTTCTTGGCTTTCGATAGGTTTTGGGATCGTCACTGGGTTATTCGTGTCGGTATTATTTGCGCTCTTGCCTTTGCTGAAAGTCAGAAATGTTTCTCCTATGGCCACCTTGAGACCAGAGACTGGGGATTCTACTTTGCTTAAGGACCCCTTACGCTGGTTGGTGATCTTAGGGATTCTGGCATTCATCTGGGGTTTTAGCTTTTACCTGTTGGATAGAGTTGACTTCGCATTTGGCTTCACAGGATTTGTGGTATTTGCTTTTGGTCTGCTCTGGGCTGTAGCTCAAGCGATCATCTGGGCAGTGAGAAAGTTCCTGCCAATTTCATTCACCTATACGCTTCGCCAATCTTTGGCAAATCTCTATAGACCAAACAATCAAACCGTTTCGTTGATTGCGACTATTGGGCTAGGAACGGCTATGATTTCCACTCTTTTCTTCCTGCAAAATCAATTGCTGGAAGAAGCGAAATTTGCAGACAAAGAAGATCAGCCGAATATGTTGATGTTTGATATTCAGACAGCTCAGTTGCAGGATGTAAAAGCTACAGTTGAATCTCGTGATCTACCTATCATGCAGGAAGTCCCGATTGTGACCATGAATCTTAATGAAATCAACGGTATAGATAAAAAAGAAAATGAAGAGTTGCCTGATGAAGAGGATTATTCAGGCTGGCTCTACAATAGAGAATTTCGTGTAACCTATCGTGATACGCTAATAGCTTCAGAGACACTTACCGATGGGGAATTGATTCCAGTAGGAGCGAGAGGAGATAGCATTTTCGTTTCTTTCGAAAAAGGTTTTGCAGAGGGTAATGGGATGAAAATAGGAGACGAGGTGGAGTTCAATGTGCAAGGACGTCCTATCAAGACCTATATAGGTAGCTTTCGTGAAGTTAAGTTTAACCAAGTCTCTACCAATTTCTTGGTCTTGTTTCCTGAAGGAGTATTGGATCAAGCACCAAAGTTTCATGTTATAATCACCAAAACCAAAAATGACAGGGAAGCTGCTGATGTGCAGGCTGAAATCGTTAGGCAATATCCTAATATTTCCATTATCAATCTGGGAACCATTGTAGCCACACTGGAAGAAATACTGGGCAAAATCAGCTTTGTGATCCAATTTATGGCATTTTTCAGTATAGCTACAGGTGTATTGGTACTGATCAGTTCGCTGATTATAAGTAAATACCAGCGGATGCGGGAAAGTATATTACTTCGAACTCTTGGAGCTAGTTCAACAATCGTAAGCAAGATTAATACGTTGGAATACTTCTTCCTGGGAAGCTTAGCCTCCCTTTCTGGAATTGTATTGTCATTTGGTGCTACTTGGCTATTGAGTGAATTTGTATTCAATATCCCATTCCGTGGAGCATGGAAAGAAGCTTTGATTCTTTATCTGGCGATCACTGGATTAACAATAGTTCTTGGTTGGCTTAACGGTAGGAAGATTATCAATAAACCTCCAATGGAAATATTGAGAGGGACTTAAAGTATAGGGGGTTGAAGTTTGAAGCTAGAGGTTTTTAAGAGAGTTAATTGTTGTATCCAACATCCGACTACCTCTCTACCTCTTTCAAATTTTCAATTTTCTTATTTCTAAGAAATCCATTGATGTCCTCGAAGTGCTCTTTCACTCGCTTGTTTCCAAATTCAAACACCTTAGTCACTAATCCGTCCAAGAAATCCCTATCGTGGGACACAATGATCAACGTGCCATCAAATGCTTTTAATGCATCCTTGATGATGTCTTTGGTCTTCATGTCCAAGTGGTTGGTAGGCTCATCGAGAATAAGCAAGTTTACCGGCTCGAGTAAAAGTTTGATCATCGCCAAACGGGTCTTTTCTCCACCTGAAAGTACCTTTACCTTCTTATTGATGTCATCACCTTTAAACATAAATGCGCCAAGAATGTCTTTTACTTTCGTGCGAACTTCTCCTACAGCAATTTGATCAATAGTCTCAAAAATTGTCAAACTTTCATCCAATAGAGAGGCTTGATTTTGTGCGAAATAGCCAATCATAGAATTGTGGCCCAATTCGCACTTGCCTTCGAAGTCAATTTCTCCCATAATCGCCTTGATCATGGTAGATTTACCTTCACCGTTTTTGCCGACAAAGGAAACCTTCTGACCGCGCTCGATAGTCATGGAAGCATTTTTGAAAACCACATGATCGTCATATTTTTTGCTCATGTCTTCCACGATCACAGGATAGTTTCCTGATCTAGGAGACGGAGGAAAACGAAGTTTCAAGGCTGAGCTATCTACCTCATCCACTTCAATGATTTCCATTTTCTCCAGCATTTTCACCCGTGATTGTACCTGGAGTGTTTTGGAATAAGTACCCTTGAAGCGATCGATAAATCCTTGAATATCTGCAATCGTAGCTTGCTGCTCTTCGTACTGCTTCTGCTGCTGCTCACGACGCTCTTTTCTGAGCTCCAAATAATGAGAGTACTTTGCCTTGTAATCGTACATTCTTCCCATAGTAATCTCTATGGTACGTGTGGTAATATTATCTACAAATGCTCTATCGTGGGAAATCACCACCACAGCTTTAGCTTTGTTCAAAAGAAAGTCTTCCAGCCACTGAATGGATTCAATATCCAAGTGGTTAGTAGGCTCATCCAAAAGGATCAAATCAGGCTTTTGCAATAGGATTTTTGCCAACTCAATCCGCATTCTCCATCCGCCGGAAAACTCTGAAGTAGAACGTGTCAAATCTGCTCTTACGAATCCTAGGCCTAGCAATACTTTCTCAACCTCAGCCTCGTAATTCACTTCCTCAATAGCGTAGAATTTCTCACTCAATTCCGAAACCTGCTCGATCAGTTTGTAATATTCATCCGATTCGTAATCAGTTCTTACGGTCAATTCCTCATTAATGCGTTCGATCTCTGTCTTCATATTCAGATAGCTCGCAAAAGCTTTAGAAGTTTCCTCCATCACTGAGCAATCATCCGAAGTGAGCAAGTGCTGAGGAAGATAAGCGACAACAAAGTCTTTTGGGGCGGAGACGGAACCTGAGCTTGGCTTATTCTGACCTGCAATAATCTTCAGAAGTGTAGATTTACCTGCACCATTTTTACCCATCAAGGCAATCTTGTCTGTTTCATTGATGGCAAAGGAAATATTACTAAAGAGTGTGGAACCGCTGTGAATGACGGCGACATTATCTACTGAAATCATAAGCATGGGAAGTGAAGCGGCAAAGGTAAGAAAATGAAGATTGAAAAAAGGGTAGATTTTAAAATTGGGGTGAATGAGAGTTTTGGCCGCTTTCGTAAAATTAATTAACTGCACCCTTTAGGTTTCATTATCACTAGATTTCATCAAAAAATCTCCTTGACAGCCAGTTTAAAAATTGAATTGCTATCCTCGTAAACATACAATACTTGTAAGGAGTTGAACTTGAAAAGCCTCTTTATGAAAAAGTTAGCCATCCTCTTTATTTTAATTTCCTTCCAAAGCATTACTAATTCATGTCAGGCTCAGACTACAAGTGGCGGATCATACACTTTCAAAGAACCCAGTCGGGATGGTACTGGCAAAATCTATTTGGGAAGAGAGATATCCCACGTCATGGGTTTTGCAGGAAAAGAATGGCTGGAACGTGCTGAGCGAGCTAGGGAAGAAGGTGTTGCGGCTGCATTGGAAAATCTACCCATTAATTCAAAAACTGTAGTTGCTGACATAGGCGCTGGTTCCGGATATTATACTTTTAGAATCGCTCCACTAGTCGCCGAGGGCAAAGTATATGCGGTGGACATTCAGGAAGATGCAGTTGATTATATCCGCAACAGAAGTGAAGAACTAAAGATTGAAAATGTAATTCCAGTTAAAGGCACAGAAAAATCTCCTAATCTGCCTGAGGGAGAAGTTGATCTTATTATCATGGTTGATGTGTATCATGAACTGTCGTATCCACAGGAAATGCTTACAGCCATTAAAAAATCTTTAAGACCAGACGGAAAAATTTTGTTGCTGGAATATAAAGGTGAGGATCCTAGCATTCCGATCAAGCCTCTCCATAAAATGACTGAAGAGCAGGCGGTGAAAGAGCTGAATGCGAATGGATTTGAGTTAGTAAAAAATGGGAAGTTTCTCCCAATTCAACATTACCTTATATTTAAAAAATCTCCTTTAGCTAACTAAAGGAGATAAGTTGGTTCAGTTTAATTTCCTTCCTCTTCACCTACTGGTTCTGAACTAGTTCTTAGACTATTCCAATTTGGAGAACTGGAATTCATGTAAGCATAAATCGGTTTTTCATTTCTTACCAGATCTATGTAATTGGACAATTCATTAAAGGGGATGAAAATTGCCCCTACCTTGTTTGCTTCAATGTAAACAGGAGCGGGTACTGGACTTGCAGGATGTAATCCATATACAATGAACCGGTAACCGTCAGAACTGTAACAGGTCAAGTATCCTTGTATCAAAATAGATAAACCACTCCAGGAAACACTGCTTTTAAAGCCCATTTGAGCTACATAATTGGAAACGGAAAAAGTTTTGGTTGCCATGATTAAAGAATTTTTAGTATCACCTACTCTGTTAACGGATTTTCGGCATCCTCCTATTTTGAAAAATCAGTTGAAATAGTATTTGACTGCAATTGTGCTTTAAGGCTACTTTTTTAGATGAGTTACCTGATAGTTGCTTGCAGTGATTCAAATTTGCTCCTTATTTAAATTAACTCACAGCTTCGGTCTTGTTTAAACTATTGATATTCAATGATGTAAAAAATTAAAATATCAGTAATTAATAATTAGTAGTCGAAGAGAGATTTTACAAGGGAAATCAAGGATTAAATGCCAGGACTAATTATAGAAGCTTCAGTCATTATTTAATTAGAAATTAGATTCTATGGATACTCGCAATTTTAATGGACAAGTTTAAAGATGCTTATTTACGTTGCATGCAATTCCTTCCCATAAACTAGATGCTGAATTATACAAGAATGAGGATTTTCATTCATATAATTTTCCTAATTTGTTCAATTACTATAATGTACTGTCATGAAACACCTTGTTACCTTTCTAATATTTGTCTGCAGTTTTTCTTCTCTTTTGAATGCCCAGGATTTTCGAGGGAGTGACAAAAGCCCAATGGATGTAGCTTATTTGCCAGATAATTTTGCACATGACCGCAAAGCAGGAGAAGAAGCAATTATAAAAGTATATTACAGTAGACCTAATAAAGCTGAGAGAGCTGTATTCGGTGGCATTGTTCCTTTTGGCAAAGTCTGGAGAGTTGGAGCTAATGAAGCTGTGGAATTCAAAGCGTATAAAGATTTGACTATAGGCGATGAAAAGCTCACAGCTGGTACATATTCATTGTTTGCTATTCCGGGAGAAACAGAATGGACTATCATTATCAATTCCGATCTGGATTACTGGGGTGCTTTCAAATATGATGAAAGCAAGGATGTGATTCGTTTTACAGTGGAGTCCAAATCAATTCCTGAAGTATTGGAAGCATTCTCAATAAGATTTGCTGACCTTGGAAATAATACTGCCATCATGCGTATGGGATGGGATCAGACAATGGTAGAAATTCCGATTTCTTACTGACAGCGAGTCAATCGTCAATTATTTCAACCCCAATTGCCTCATCATTGACATTCCTTCTATCTTAGCAAATCAAAAAATCAAGAAGGAATTCCACTTCTAATTCAGAAGAATAGTATAAATATGAAGCAATTATTTTCCAATCTCCTCTTTAAAGTTTTTATCGCAATTGTATTAGGTGTTCTTTTTGGACTCTATTTACCAGAATCCATCAATAGAATTTTTGCAACCTTCAATGCGTTTTTTGGGCAATTTCTGAATTTTGCCATTCCCCTAATTATTCTGGGTTTAATTATGCCTGCCATCTCTGATTTAGGTAAGGGAGCAGGCAAATTATTGCTGATTACGGCAGCTATTGCTTATGGATCCACGCTGTTCTCCGGTTTTATGAGCTATTTCACGTCATCAACCATATTCCCATCTCTTCTTGCTTCTCACGTAAACGAAGCCACAGAAATCACTGAAGGCGGAAATGATTTAGTGCCTTACTTCAGCATTACTATTCCCGCAGTGATTGATGTAATGTCCGCTTTGGTGTTGGCATTTGTTATTGGATTAGGGCTTTCGTATCAGGAGAATTCTACCTTGAAAAAAGTGGTGAAGGATTTTGAAACCATCATCATGCAGGTAATTGAGAATGTGATCATTCCTCTATTGCCTATTTTTATTATGGGAATATTCGCCAATATGGCATTTAGCGGCCAAGTGTACTCTATACTTTCAGTATTCTTGAATATCATCGGAGTAATCTTCGCCATGCATATTTTCTTACTGATCCTTCAATATGTGATTACAGGCGCTATTGTCAAAAAAAATCCATTTCGACTTTTGGCTAATATGATGCCTGCGTATTTCACAGCTTTGGGAACACAATCTTCGGCCGCAACTATTCCAGTTACGTTAGAGCAAGCTGAGAAAAATGGAGTTTCACCAAAGATAGCTGGGTTTGTCATTCCTCTTTGTGCGACAATTCACTTATCAGGAAGTATCATGAAAATCACTGCATGTGCCATGGCATTGATGATTTTGGAAGGTATTCCTTTTGATTTTGGGATGTTTGCCGGTTTTATTTTTATGTTGGGAATAGCCATGGTAGCAGCGCCGGGCGTGCCGGGTGGAGCAATTATGGCAGCGATTGGAGTGCTGCAGTCCATGCTGGGATTCAGTGAGGAAATGGTCGGACTAATGATCGCACTTTACATCGCAATGGATAGTTTTGGTACCGCGTGCAATGTGACAGGAGATGGTGCAATCGCTTTAGTGGTAGATAAAATCACAGAAGATAACCAGCAACCTTAAAATAAAAATTAGTTAAAGGCTACTCATTTGGGGGCGTGGTTTCCACAACTTCCTGATTTGTTAATTGCGTGATATCTCTCTCCAGGTATCGAAAATTCATCACCTCCCTTTTAATGGCAATATTTCTCCGCTATGTCATCTTGATAAAATAGTTGGACTTGGACTTGTACTCATATTGCGGATTGGTGGAAATATTTCACCTTCTTTTCATTAAACCTTAGAAATCATGAGTACTTCCAAATCAATGACCACTTATTCCCAAGTGCTGAACATACTTCCAGAAAGAGGATACGGAAATGAACTGAATATCAAACGGGCCGGCGCAAGCTTTGACGGATCTGAAAAGCTGTTCCAACCGGAGCAACTTAAGATTATTAAAGTCTATAGATTTGAAGGCGAATCAGATCCGTCCGATATGGCCGTCATTTATCTTTTACATAGTGATACAGATGAAAAAGGCTTTCTGCTAAATGCCTATGGTACTTATTCAGATGAGGATAATCAATATTACGATGAGTTTATTAAACGGGTGCCGATAGATGAAATGGAAGGTTTTGAGTTGCATTAAGTTGAAATGTAGATTCTAGATTTTGTAAAACTTATAATTAGGTTAAATTCCTAGTTAGAAAATGTAGCCAAAAAGGAAGAAGTATCTCATCACTTTTGAACTCAAACTTGAATATACAGACATTCCGCTTCCTGATTCCGCTCTTAATTCGAGTGAATAATTGTTATATTTTAGTCCTGTACCGAGAATAAGCCCATTTTCATATTTGGCTACTCGGTCCAGCATTTGCCCTTCCTCTACTTTGTCATCAAAGTAAAAAGTTGATTCTACCTTTTTGTAATTTGTTGAACGTAAAGTAATTCCATTTGACATACCACCATTTATAAACATAAATGTAGAGCCAATAGGATATTTAAAACGGATTAAGCTATTGAGTTTTAGGTATGAGTTTGCTATTTGAGTTGCTGTGGAAGAGTAAACATTTTCATTCTCATATTCATCATATATGCCTTCAAAATTGTATGAAGTAAACATGAGCTCATTGTTAATGGACCATTTACCATGATTTCTAGGGAATATCAAATCCAGAAAAACCCCAACTGTAGGGTTTACTGATTGTCCATAATCCACATTGACTAGATAGGGGAAATTAATACTTTCAAAATTTAGTGTTGAAAGGGTAGCCCCAGCAAGAACTCCAAATTCAGTTGATAATTTTATCTCTTCCTTTTGAAAAGTGATATTGGATTCTGAGCATTCATTGTAGAATTTGAAAAGCTTGTAAAGACTGCCAAGATCGTATGAAACATTTTTAAGTTTGCCTTCAATATCAGTGCAATCATTGAGGTAGAGCATTAGTTGTCCGATGAACCTATTATTTTCAATAACTACATTTTTTCCATTCTGTATTTTTAAGTGCTTTTTATAAAGCAGCAATTCAAAATTTCCATTTTGTTTGATGTAAAAATTATCCCTTCTTTCTTGATTTCTATAAAAATACAGTTCCTTTTTTCCTTTAAATAGCGTTTGCAAAAATGTGGTATCTAATTTTGTATTTGGCCTGTTGTCAAATTCTAGATCAGCAGCATCAAGTGGAGACACTTCAATAGATATTATGGCACTTACATAAATCTCATCATTAACCCTGAATTCCAGAATTTCTGTCGGAGAATATAAAAGAGGTTTTTCATCAATAGATGTTTTGAATTTAATGAAGTCGGGGTTTTTATCCCAGTTTCTATAATCAACAAATCCGTTAATTGTATCTTTATTTATCTTTACGATCTGCCCAGCTATATAATTCTCTTGAGAATAAGATGAGAAATAAAGTAAGGACGCAATAGTCAGTAGCCCGACTTTTTTAAGTGTAGTTAAATTAGGCATAAAATCTATTATGTGAAGTATTTTCGTTGTGGGGATAAATCGAGCTTCTAGTGGAAAGCTATTAATTTTATTTAACGGAACCTGTGCATTATTTTTTATCTGAAGAGCTTATAGCGAAGTGACTAATTCCTTCATTTTAGCTCAATGACAAGTTTTTTTTTCTCTAATTTTTAGTAATCAGTATTAAAAAATTATTCTTTTAGTACTTCCATTTTCTAAGTTTTTATTAAAGAATGTTATGAAGCAAAATCCCTATTCTTAAATGAATATTTCTGTATAAACATTTATCTAGGTGCTTATTTTTTAGAATAAGTCTCGCGTGGTTTTATTTTAAGCGCCTATTGTGACTCGAAAATGATGTAGCTAATCAAAAGGATTGTCCCAATATATTTTTATTTGCCTATGTTATTAATCCCCACAGGATATCAATTGAGGCAATTTTGCCTCAATTGATATCCAAAAGAGTATTTTTTGAGCCCATTATGGCCCTATTAACTTTGCTCGGCGGTGGAATGATTATTGGGCAAGTGTGATAAAATAGATCATAAAACCATGCTAATAATAAACAACCAACCAACAGGTATTCTTCCGATGTTTTATTTAGGAAAGAAAAATGATAGCGTAGACAAGGGAACAACCCGTAAAACTCCCGGTGATTCAGACGGAGCTAGGCCTCCTCGGAAAGAAGAATTTAATGAAATTGAAAGGGAGAATGACAGGAAGAATGATCCTCAGGAAGAAACTGTAGATAATGAAGAGCGCGACAAAAATAAAAGATAATTTATTGTCACATGAAGAGGTGGAAATGCGTTGCTATTGATTGATAATCAATTGCTTTTATCATTGGAGTCAGGAAGATTCTTGCTATTTTCTTCTATAATAGATTCCAGCTTTTCACCTCTTTCTGTATCTCCTGCCCATTCATATAGTTTAGCAGCTTTTTCACCTGCTTTTTCAACAAACCCAGATTTGTCCATTTTTACCAACCAGCCAATAAATTTTCTCATAAACTTCAGATACGGAGCCATGAGCAAGGCTGTGAGGGCAATTAGTAGCCAACCTATCGGTATAAAAGGTATTGCTAGGCATACCAGCCCGGCAATGAATATAAAAAACGAGATAGTAGGTATGATGAATTTTCTCACTCAGCGAATATAATAGTTTTAAAAGATAAAGAAATTAGTAGTAGTGAGTTGAAAACTACAATTCTATCTTTCAATGTACATCACAGCGGAATCCTCTACGTATTTGGCTGGGTTAAAGCTTGAATAGAATTTATTACGCAAATTGTTAAGAGGACTATTCATTGCTAAGATCTTGGTTGTAAACTCTGCAGGAAATTTTCCAGGGTCTGAGTAGTTTTTTAAAAGCGATTCATATTGGTCGATATTTGCCAGCATTCTGGTAGTAAGCTGTCCAAATCTCAGTCTCAGAGACTGAACTTTATACATATAGGTTTCCACCTGACCAAGCCATTTGCCTTTAGTTTCCGGCGATCGGTCTAGTGTGGCTAATTTATCGGAAATGGATTTTCTGCATTCATTCTTA
The DNA here is from genome assembly GCF_963974835.1 of uncultured Algoriphagus sp. Taxonomy (GTDB): domain Bacteria; phylum Bacteroidota; class Bacteroidia; order Cytophagales; family Cyclobacteriaceae; genus Algoriphagus. The sequence goes on from NZ_CAXBET010000003.1 coordinate 73,154, forward strand.
AATTGCTCCCGTTCTGAGTCTAGCGTCGCTCGGAGATATCTGCTTTCGTAGCGTGACTTATCTATGGCAAAGTAGTTCATCTGTTCATCCAGTAACTGGGTGTTTTCTTTTTGCAGTTGTTCCAGTTCTTGATTGATCAATTTCCATTCGTGGTCAATGATGGATTTCTGCTGTTCGAACTGGCTGGAAATAGTCAGAATCTTTAGCATTTCCGGAGTTTTGTCGTAGAGGTCTTTTTCTTTTTTGCCCAGTGTCCCCATCAAACCAGTTACTCCCGACACAGCACTATTCACCAACGTCCCATAAAGTGGCACTACGGAGGAAGTCGATGAAATTAAGGAAAGGGAGTTTTGAAGCAAAGCAGTCATAGCATCTGATTTACCTTCCTTGTCATACCATTTGTCAAATTCACTTTTCCAGCTTGTAAATGATTTGTACTGCTGGATTTTGCCGATACTCCCTAGCTGATCAAAAAATGTCTGGGAAGTTAGGAACAATTCAAGTGGCTGGATATCCCGTTGTATACTGAGTAGTTCAGTGAAAGCAAGTTGACCATTGAGGTTAATCTTGGTTTTTGGAGCTTCTTCCAGAATTTTCAGCCGGTTATCCAATGCAAACTGAAGTTTTTCCAAGTCATCGATTTTTTCCTTTTCCGATGCTGTTTTATATTCAGTTGCTGCAAGCTTCTCCGTAAGCTGATTGACCACCTCCTCGTTGTTTTTAAGTTTTTGATTTAGTTCTTTGAGCTGGTTATCGCGGTCGTTTTTAATTTGTTCGGTGATTTCCGTCTGTGCAATCACCAAACCTGAGATAGAGAGGAAAAGAAAGAGTAGTAAGTATAATTTTGAGTTCATCGAATAAATGTAGAAGTGAAGCATATTGAGTATGAAATGCAGATTTGCTCATACAACTTTAAGGATGACTTTTTCGCTGTATTAGACTTCCTAATCGAGTCATTAAAAGTGGGTTAAATAGGTCAAATCCCAAATATTCTGAGCTATTTTTTTTGTTAGCCATTCTACATTGAGGTAGGATCCAGAGAATGTGTTTGATTAATCAAGCGGATAGATTCACATTATCTCCAATCATTCTGCACAAATGGTGATTTCCGTGAAATAAAGATCTACTTTTGCGCCCGCAAAGAAAATACGATGGAAGATATAGCTTGGTGTAATTGCCCCGCTTTCTGATCATTTTCATAGCATAGAATTCCTACTTAAAGTTCGGGAAGACCTATAAAAATCAAAACTTAGATACATGAAACGCATCAAGGAATACAAGAAACTTTTTGGAGTGGAAAATGAAATCGATTTGTCGGTTTTGAAAAAGACTTATAGAAATCTGGTGAAGGAATGGCATCCTGACAAATTTCAGTATGGAGATGCTATGAAAATAGAAGCGGAAGTTCAAAGCCGAAAGGTGATTGATGGATATCATTTTTTGGTAAGCATAGCTCCGGAAACCCATGCTGCAAATTTGGAGGCATACACAGAGACGATAAATGTAGGAGGCATCGCTGATTACCATCATAAAGGAATGGTGCTGGAAATCACGTTTGTGGACGGATCGACTTATGAATACTTTGGTGTGACTCCCACAGTCTTTCAAAAAATGATAAACAGTGACAAGATAAACCGCTTTGCCAAAAGAGCTATCTATCCGAACTATGTCTATAGAAAGACCAAGAAAAGTGTAGATCAGGAATAAAGCCTTCTAAGTTTTGTGCAGCTTTTGTCTATTGCTAAAAGCACGTAGACGGTATATTCTCCAACAACTCTTAAATATTATTGGCGTTGGATTTAAATTAATTTAGCCAAGGCTATAAGTATTCCGACCAAGCCGCCCACCACAGCTCCGTTTAAGCGGATATATTGAAGATCATTACCAACTTTCTCCTCTATTTGGGTGACTAGTTCCTCGTTGTCAAGCTTGGTGAGACTGCTGCGTACCATATTACCTATCTCTCCATGATATTGGGTAATTAGGTGGGATACGGTTTCCTTAATCCAGCGATTGATTTTTCCCTGAACTTCAGGGTCGTTTTCCAATTCTTGAATCATCTTGTTCAAATTGGAAATGACAAACTGCATAAGTGGAGTTTTGTCATTTTCGAGTTGCTCCCGAATAGTTTTCCTGAAACCTGTCAAAAGATTTTGAATGATTTTCTCCGCGTCAGAATGCTGTGTAAATCCCAAGATGAAATTATCAATCATTTTTTTACTTTCTACATCGCCTGAAGAGAGTTTTCCCGCAAAATCCAGCATCCACTGATCAAATTTTTCCCGGATTGGATGGTTTGGATTTGCTTTAGCCTCAGCTAGAAATTCCTCTGCATTCCTAAGCAGATCTTCGGCAAGGACTTTTAGATCAATTCCTCCTAAAGATTTTGCCAGAGACATAGTAATCCCTTTTACAAGGCTTTTTTTTGCGTATTCAGCAGCGGCAAATTCCAGTTTTTCTAGTAAAAGTGTCCGGATGTCCGGACTGTATATGGAATTGGAACTAGCCTCGATCATCAGTTCCCAAAGCTGATGATGGTCACCACTTTTAATTGACTTCTCCAACCATTCCCCAAGTGTCGAAGCCAAATCCAGTTGCTTGATTTGGCCGTTGAGCATGGCTTTAAGAGAGGCAGCCATACCAGGGTTGTCCAATTCATCTGCTAGCTTCAGTACGATTTTCTTGACCACGTCAATAGTTTTCTGCTGATTGCTTGGGGTTTTCAAGTATGACAAAATAGCCTTGGTGGGATCCATTTCGCTCATTTTCTCAGAAATCACCTCAGGGGAAAGCCACTTATTGGTGACTAAATCCACTATTCCTTCGGTCAACTTATCTCTGTTTTTCGCAATGATGTCAGTGTGTTTTCTGAAATAGGGAATTGGGATTTCCCGGAAAAGAGCACTTACTGCAAACCAATCCGCAAAGCCTCCGACAGCAGCAGCTTCAAATCCTGCAAGAACTACCTTCCAAGCCTGATGCGTAAGAAAACCCATACGCAACATCACTTCGAAAAATACCAAGCCAATAATGGCAATGGCTAATGAAATTGTTCCAATTCTTTTTTTCATCTGATTGAAGAATTATAAAGACTAAAAGATTTGAAGGCGTCAATAATATAATCTGAGCTAAATTAATTTATCTGTATGCGCCATTTTACGAGCAAGGAAATTAATACATCATAAGCTCAACTCAAGAGTTAGGCCATTTGCCGTTTTCCTTATGTTGTCTCTTCTTTAATTCCTCAAAGCAATTACAGCATATCGAATCATTTCATATAATCCTATTAACTTTTATAGACACAATATTCAGAATGACTAAAAACAAAGAGTATTATACTTTTTAACCAAAGAATTAAAATAGAGATTCAATAAGTTGAAATTATCGATTCCTATCAAATGCTTATTCGGCATGTTGTCCTAAAATATTACTGCCAATCACGAATTGTAAAATTGCCTCGGCAATTTTTAATATGTTCAATATAAATACCATATAAGTATCCGACATCTTTAAAACCGACCTTATGAGATCAAAACGTACCACATTATTATTCACATTGCTGCTCTGGAGCTGCATCCTGTGGGCACAGGAAAAGAAGCCCATACAATTAAGCGATCTGGAGAAAATTGTAACAGTATCCGACCCAGAGATTTTGCCAGATGGAAAGCATGTACTTTTTGTTAAAAATTTCATCGAATCAAAAAAGAATGATGAATATGATTACAAAAGCCAGTTGATCATGATGAACATTGAAAATCCAGAAGAATTCAAGGTATTAAACAGTCCATCTTATGATCTCTCGAATTATAGCCTATCCCCTGATGGAACGAAACTGGCATTTACCAAGACATGGGAAGGAAAATCTCAGATTTGGATTTTGCCTATGAATGGGGGTGAAGCTCAAGTGCTAACTTCTGAGAAAAATGGAGCTTCTGGACCTATTTGGTCTCCTGACGGGAAAAAGATTTTATTTTCTGTATCAGTGCCTATGTGGGCTATTGAGGGCGATCCAGTCTGGCCAAATCCACGTCCAGGTCGCACATACGGAGACGAACCAAACTATGCAGCTATCAAGGAAGGTCTTGCCAAAGAGGAATCCAAGCCAAACATGGATGGGGATGTGAGTGAGTTGAGGGCTTGGCTGGCTAAAAATGCTTCGAAAAATGATCCTCGCGTTATAGATAGAATGAACTTCCTAGGTGAGCGGGGATTATCGACAGATATCAATTTCAGGCATTTGGGAGTAATCGACTTGGCTGATAAAAAATCTGAAGTCTTAACTTCCGGTTACCAAAATTTCGGATCGGCTGTATGGTCACCTGATGGCTCATATATTCTAGCCAGCAGTGTGGAAAGTGAGCAACATCCCGATGAAATAGAAGACTCCAGCCTCTACAAAATCAGTCTTGGGGACAAATCCGTATCTGTCTTTTTGCAAAAGGAGAATTACCGGTTCTATGGAGCGGAATTTTCTCCGGATGGAAATCTCATTATGGTTTCAGGGCAGCAAACAGAAGATAGATCGTTTAACCAAAGTCTGATTGGCACCATGAAACCTGATGGATCTGGACTGAAATGGTTTACTGAAGAACTTGATAGAAGAGTCGGAGGAGCAAAATGGAGTGATGACAGCAAGGAAATATTCTTTTCAGGAGCTAATAAAGGCGGACTGACTCTTTACAAAGCAAATGCGGCCAGTGGTAAAATTACCGAAGTAATATCAGGTCCGGTAGGAATTAATAGCTTTGATCTTCATGGTGATCAATTGGTGTATGCCAAGGCTGAAGTTGCCAATCCAAGCGAACTTTACTTTTCATCAATAAATGGTAAAAATGAAAAAGTGCTCACGGGTTACAATACGGCTTGGCTTACCGATCGCTGGGTTTCAATGCCTGAAGGTCATCATTTTGAGCAAGACGGATTTGGGGTAGATTATTGGGTAATGCCTCCTTATGGGTTAAAAGAAGGGGTTAAATATCCTACTTTGTTGGAAATGCATGGCGGACCTACAGCGATGTGGGGACCGGGAGAATCAAGTATGTGGCACGAATTTCAGGTACTGGCAGGAAGAGGATATGGGATAGTCTATGCCAATCCAAGAGGAAGTGGAGGCTATGGAAAAGATTTTCAAAAAGGTAATTATCAGGATTGGGGAGATGGTCCAGCCAAGGATGTTTTGACAGCATTGGATAAAGCCGGTGAGGAATACGAATGGATAGATGAAGATCAGCTGGTTTTGACTGGCGGATCTTATGCAGGATATTTAGCTGCATGGATAGTTGGTCATGATCACCGGTTTAAAGCAGCTTTGGCACAGAGAGGAGTTTATGAATTGACATTCTTTATGGGAGAGGGAAATGCTTGGAGATTGGTGCCAAATTACTTTGGATATCCTTGGGAAGAAGGAGTGAAAGAGATTCTAGAATACAACAGTCCCCAAACTTATGTACAGAACATACAGACTCCTCTGATGATCTTCCATGGAGATAATGACTTGCGAACAGGAGTGAGACAGTCGGAATTGCTATACAAAAGCCTCAAGATCATGGGTAAACCAATAGAATACATTCGCTATCCAAATGAGGGCCATGAGCTATCCCGATCTGGTGCTGTGCACAGGAGACTTGACAGGATAGGCCGTATTGTTGAATTTTTCGAGCGCTATGTGACCCATCCTAATTGATACTCAACACATCGTATTGATTTTCTAAAACGTGAAACCCCTCCAGTTTGAATAATTGGAGGGGTTTATTTTTAATCAAAAGTACCACTTCGGAATATCTACATATCTGTATATCTTAGGATTAAAAAAAGTCTGCTATGCTTACCCGTGAAGAAATCGAATTTTTAGAAGATCAGGGCTACCTGGATTTAGGTCAGCTATTGACCCCCGATGAAGTCAAACAAGTCAATGATAGAATATTGGAACTGATGGAATCCGAAGGTGAACATGCAGGAGCAGAACTCGCAGAATCTAAGTACATCCGACATCCCAAAGAAGAAGGCGCTGACCGATTGGCTGACTTGGTGAACAAGGGGCCAGTGTTTGATATTTTTTATACGCATCCTCGAGTGCTTGCAGGAATAGAAGTAGTTTTAGGAAATGCATATAAACTTTCTTCTCTAAATTATCGAGCGGCGAAGCCACAACAAGGACTTCAGAAACTGCATGTGGATTGGAAAAACACTGTGGTGAATAACGCTTTTCAAGTATGCAATAGCATTTGGCTGTTAGACGATTTCACAGCCCATAATGGCTCGACCCGGATTGTGCCCAAATCGCACAAGTTTAGCTCACTGCCGGATGAAGTGATGACAGATACCTTTGCCAAGCACCCGGATGAAATCAGGATTATTGCTCCGGCAGGTTCTGTCTTTATCTTTAACTCGCACGTTTGGCATGGAGGCACTACCAATCAAACGGAGGGAGTGAGAAGGAGCATTCACAGTTATTTTTGCACCAGACAGCAACCTCAGCAGATTGATCAAAAGAAATATATCAAATCGGAGACATTACAACGGATAGGTGAAAAAGGTAAATGGATTCTGGATGTCTAGTAAGTAGTGTTAAAAGATCAATCTCAATTCGATTCACAACAGAGAACTTTTATTCACTTGCCAAATATTTCAATCAGCTTTGCATGACGGTGATCAAAGATTTCATTCAATTTTTTTTCAATGATAAGTTTGTTGGTGAAACTCCCAAGAATGCCAAAAGGTGGCTGGTAAGTCACGATATCTTCCATCTCTGTTCCTTCGGGAGTTGTCCTTAAAAAGTGCTGATGATGCCAAAGTTTATAGGGCCCCACTCGCTGTTCATCCACAAAGTATTCATTGAGTTTAACATGCGTGATTTCGGTAATCCAAGTGGTCTTAATTCCTAGAAGCGGCGACACTTTGTACTTGATAATCATACCTTGATACATCCGGTCTGATAGATTCTTTGATGTAATGTCAAAACCCATATATTCAGGAGTTATCTTCTTCAGATTCCTAGGATCAGAAATAAAGTCCCACAGCGTTTCTATTGGTTGCTGAAAAGTTTGGATTCTTGCAAGTTGATAAACTCCCATTTTGACAATTTACTTAGTATATGATTTTGGTAATGTTTAACCATAAAAAATGGGAAATGTTTATATAGATACTTGAAGACATTCTGCTAATTACTAATCCACGGGTGGAGGCAATTAGGCAGTTTGTGTGTTGCCAAAATATAGACCTAAGTGTAATGGAGTGCCGGAACAAATAGGCGCTAACAATGAAATCTGTTATTGGCGCTTGTTTTATTTGAACGTGATCGGCTGGTGAAGCTGGTGTTATTTAATATGAATACTATCCAAGTGCAAATTCTTTTCAAGAGTGACATTAAGTATAAAAAGTAGAATAAGTAAACCATTTTGATTATCTAATTTTAATGTCACACTATCCATTTTTATCAGTAGAACAAAATTTCATTTTTTATTCTACTTACTAATGAGGGGGTTACATTTTGCAAATAAGAAAGGTCAACTCTTTTTCGGAGATTGGCGTTTCTAGCAATAGTTTGAGATTCTGACCTGCAGAAGTACTCAGGAACCCAATTATCTCAGCTGCATTAAATCACCCCAAAATGTTTCTCGACATACTTATCGCCATGCTTTGGAGTATTTCTCCATTTGGAGAAGCAAAATTAGGTATTCCATATGCGCTCCTAAACGATGTAAATATTTATCTGGCTTTTGCGCTTTGCTTTTTTGCCAATGTGCTGGTATTTCCAGTCATGACGTTTTTTCTGGATGTGGTAAATCGTTATTTCCTAAAATGGTATCATTACAAAAAGGCGGCGATTTATATTGGACGAAGAGCAAAATCAGGAGCAGGTAAAAATGTGGAAAAATATGGTTTTTGGGGACTGATGTTTTTTGTGCTTCTTCCGATTCCCGGTACGGGGGTTTATGCTGGAACTATTGCAAGTTATCTTTTCGGTATGGAAAGAAAAAAAGCCTTTCTGGCAAATACCATAGGGATTTTTATTTCATGCGTCATTGTGTGGGTAACTACGGTAGTTGCAACTGGAGGATTTAAATAACCTTCATTTTTATAAGTCATTTATAGAAAGGAAACCTGAAGATAAATTTTATCTCAATTCTTACCTGATCACTTTTAGACTAGTATTTGCTCTTCGCTTAGCCGATCTTTAAAGGCAATTATGAGTATGCTCTATTCGTCGTTAAGAGAATCGATTCCCTGATCTTTTAATTTTTCAAGTTGTGCTTTCATAGCTATGACAAGCTCTTCAGAATGTGATTTCCAATGACTGACTTCTCCTACTACCTTGAAAGGATCTGTAGATCGGTAAGATTTTGTTGGGTTTCCTGGGAATTTTTTGTCCGTCAAATCGGGATCATCTTCCAATGGACCTGTAGGCTCAACTAAGAAAATTCTTCCTCTTCCTTCTCCTGACGCCAATTCAGCTCCCCAGATAGCAGCGTCTAAAGTGGCGGTAAGAAAGATGTATTTCGCATTTTTCCTTTTCCCAAAATTGGAATTGTATCCTGCCTCTATTAAGTCTCCGAGTGCCAGGTCAGCTTTTGTGCCATGGAAGTAAGTTTGCGCAAAAGGTGTGGGATTTTGTTCTGTCGGATAGTTCACTTCACTATTATTTACTTAATAAAATCCTTTGAGCTTTTATAAATATAAAAAGTTTAATATGGTAAAATTGAATATGGATTTTAAGATTCAATGACGTTCAATTTCTTTCTCACTTTTTTATATAACCCTCTGGTAAAAAGCGTCATCAACAGAAGGAATATTCCCAAAAATCCTACTAAAAATGAATATCCTGTGAAAGTGGAGATCTTTCCAAAGATGAATGGCATCAGCAGAATTCCGACATATGCACTTGCCATTTGCATTCCCATGATTTTTTGAGAATTTTTTTCTCCAAAGTTCATTGGAGTGTCATGCAAAAGACTTGGGAAGATCGGTGCACAGCCTAACCCAACCAACAGAAATCCTGGTAAGAGAAATGAGGAAATGGGTAAGAATAATAAAATTAAACCGATAGCTATAATTCCTTGTCCCAAATACACAAGTTGACGGTTGGTGAAATATTCTGTAAGGAAACCGGAAAACAGTCTCCCAACTGTAATTCCTATATAATATAGCGAAACCAATCTTGCAGCTTGGTCTGCCGTATAGCCTTTTTCAAAGACCAAATAACTTGCTCCCCACAATCCGAAAGTAGCCTCAATCGTGCAATAGCAAAAGAAAATCAACAAAGCCTGGTTTAATCCTGGGATTGTTTTGATTAAGCTGAGTAGACTTTGAGATGATTCTTTTTGTTCTGTTTCTCCGTCTGGTTTTTTGGAGGTCCACAGTGGAAGTGATAATATCAAAATAGCCACGAGACCGATTTGGATCCAGGCGATGGTGTGGTATCCTTGCGACCAAACATCTCCTTTAGCTAGATAACCAGCCATGATTATCGGCCCAATAGCCGCGCCGACTCCCCAGAAACAATGAAGCCAATTCATGTGCTTGGACTGATAATGAATTGCTACATAATTGTTCAACGCAGCATCCACACTTCCCGCACCCAAACCCAATGGAATACCTAAAAGGCAGAGAAACAAAAAGTGTTGAGAATAAGAAAATCCCATCAACGCAATAGCAGTCAGGATAACACTCACAGTAGTCACCTTGGCCTCACCAAATTTTTGGATAAAATACCCACTTAACAAGCTAGAAATTACGGTTCCTGAAGCCACAATCATCGAAATAATTCCCGCATAGTCAATAGGAACTTTTAAATACTTATACATTTCTGGCCATGCAGAACCAAGAAGCGCATCAGGCAAGCCAAGACTGATGAATGCCAGATAGATGACGAGAAGTAGGATAAGCTTTTTCAAGGATGAATGTCATTAATAGTTTGGTTAAGAAAATCAATAACATTGAGTAATGCAATCACCTTTTCCCAAATAAACATATTTGAATTAAAGGCCTTTAAATACCCATTATTTACCTTATACAGGTATGAGAAATTCTTCCTAAATTTTCGTTTAATTATTTCTATCTCATGATCACACTTACACGCACCGATTCCTCCAATCCTGATTTTGTAGCCTTAGTCAAGCTACTAGATGCTTACTTAGCCGAAAAAGATGGCAGAGACCATGACTATTACAATCAGTTTAATACGATAGTTATGCTAAAAAATGTGGTGGTTGGCTATGATAATGATGAACCAGTGGCTTGCGGGGCAATCAAGGAATTTGATAGTGAGACTATGGAAGTAAAACGTATGTTTACCAAGCCTGAGGCTAGGAGCAAAGGGTTGGCATCCCGAGTACTCACTGAGTTAGAAAACTGGGCCGTAGAAATGGGCTATAAAAAATGTGTGCTTGAAACTGGAAAAAGGCAAGTGGAGGCAGTATCACTTTATAAAAAGAGAGGCTACTCCATCATCCCAAATTATGATCAATACATTGGGATTGAGAATAGCCTTTGTTTTCAGAAGGAGTTGAAATAACTAGGTAATTACTCCAAAATCTTAATCCCTACAGCTTCCACACCAGGAAGTTGATCTTGTCGCATATACTGCAGGAGAGTTACGCTTTTTGTGTTTTGGTGAAACAAGAATGGAAGTGTATCGTAACGAGTGTATGAATTACCAAACCCCTCACCAAGAGGTTCTCCGGATTTTGGATCAAATAAAATCATATTAACTAGCTTATTGTCCAAAGTTACTCCTGAGGAATCCTTGGAGATAATTCTCAGATAGCAGTTAGAAAACGCATATTCTTCATTGAATTTCACAGCCACTAAATCGGGAGTGTTTATCAATTTCACATCCCCTAGATCGAAAGTTAAACTGTCAGTAATTCCCCAAGTTTGATTGGGAAGACTTTTAAAATCCTCGTAAATCCGCTCGTCTGAACAGGCTGAAAATACGAGGATTAGTAGAGTTAATAGGCAAAAGTTTACCTTATTCATTCCCAGGTTTATTTGGATTTGGCCCTTGGTTTTTTCTCGGAGGAAATCTCTTTTTTCCTTTTGGTTTTGGCTTTGCATCACCTGAATTTGGATTTACAGTATTTCCTGTGTTGCCGTCATTAGCTTTTGGCTTCTGTACATTTTGCCTTTTTGGAGCTCCTGTTTGCGCCTTTGGTTGCTGAGGCTGAGGAACTAGAGTCTGAGCTGCACCTGCCTCAGGATTTCTAGGCTTATTTCTGCTTTTGTTATTTCTGCGTTTTTTAGGTTGATCACCCGCTGCTCTCTGATTTTGAGGAGCACTTGGTTTTACATCAGGCTGATTTTGTTTCTGCGCTGGTTGGTTCCCCGCTTGAGCATTTCTGACTCCTCCGGTATTTCTGTTCTGAGGGCGTGGTTTTTTCTTACGCTTCGGACTTGAGTTTGCAAACTTCTTATCCAAAAGTTCCAGTTCCCTTGTGGATTTAGCTGCTAGGTCTTCTATTTCTGACGCTTCGTTGTATTGAAGTGTAAAAACTTTAATTCCTTTCTCGTTAATCGCCTGAATCTCTTTCACACGCTCGCAGGTAATGCTATGCCAATCGTTATCGTTATTATAGCTAAACCACATCAGCTTGCGAAATATATCCGTCTTCTGGAGCTTTGCTGGGCCTGACTCGGTTTGCAATGGACGCTCCACAGAAGGAATGTCTTTTATTGCATCCATGTAGGTGTCGAGTTCATAGTTGAGACAGCACTTCAGCCTACCGCACTGGCCACTCAGTTTGCCAGGGTTGAGAGAAAGATTCTGATATCTAGCTGCAGAGGTGCTTACATTTTTAAAGTCAACCAACCAGGTAGAACAACAAAGCTCTCTCCCACAAACTCCAATTCCCCCAAGTCTTCCAGCTTCCTGCCGAAGACTTATTTGACGCATTTCCACACGGATTCTGAATTCTCCTGCGAGTGCTTTGATCAATTCACGGAAATCCACACGATCGTCTGCAGAGTAATAGAATGTAGCTTTGGAGTTGTCTGCCTGATATTCTATATCTGACATTTTCATCTTCAACCCAAATTCTTCTACAATCTGACGACATCTGTAAAGGGTAGGGATTTCCCTGTTTTGTGCTTCCCCCCATTTTTCCATGTCTTTCTGATTTGCGACACGGTATATTCTCAGGATTTCATCGTCATTCCTGATTTTTCTTTTTTGCATCTGAAGGCGAACGAGTTCGCCCTGAAGTGATACGTAGCCAATATGATGTCCACTAGGAACATCTACCACTACTGGGTCACCGGTATTTAAGGCAAGAAAATCTACATTTCTATAGTACTCTTTTCTGCCCCCTTTGAATTTGACTTCTACAATGTCAAAGTTGTCCACCTCGGGAATTCCCATGTGAGATAGCCAATCGAAAACATTCATTTTATTACAATCACTCGTCCCGCAAGTGCCGTTACTTTGGCATCCTCCGGTTCCTCCTGAGGAGGTTGAGCATGTGCTACATCCAGACATAATATATAGACAGGGTAAGACCCTGATTAGTTTTGGGTTTAATTACATTAAGTTCAGAATATCCATTCCGATATCCTTGCGGTAATAAGCCTGATCCCAGCTGATGTGTTTTACTGTAGTAAAAGCATTGCTAAGCGCTTCCTGCAGAGACTCGCCTCTGCCTGTGACGGCGATTACCCTACCACCTTGGTTGACTAATTCGCCCTTCTGATTTCTACTAGTCCCTGCGTGGAAAATTTCTGCTCCTTTGATGGCGTCAGGTAAAGTAATGACTTTCCCTTTTTCATAGGAACCAGGGTATCCACCACTTACCATTACCACAGTAGTTGCGTAATCAGGAGAGATTTGCAATTCGTAGGAATCCAGTGTCCCAGTTCCGATGCCATGAAGCAGAGCCAAGAAATCACTTTCAATTCTAGGCAGTACAGCTTCCGTTTCCGGGTCACCCATGCGTACGTTGTATTCTATTACCTTCGGTTCGCCTTCCTTATTCATCAAGCCTATAAACAAGAATCCTTTGTAGGGGATGTTTTCTTTGGCAAGACCATCTACGGTAGGCTTCACTACCTTTTCTTCCACTTTTGCCATAAAAGCTTCATCGGCGAAAATCACAGGGCTCACTGCACCCATTCCCCCCGTATTCAACCCTGTATCTCCTTCACCTATTCGTTTATAATCCTTCGCTTCCGGCAAAATCTTATAGTTTTTTCCATCAGTGGCCACAAAAACAGATAGCTCAATTCCTGTCAGGAATTCTTCAATTACAACTTTAGAGGATGCCTCACCAAATTTTTTATCAAGAAGCATTTCTTTGAGAGAGGTTTTAGCTTCGTCCAGAGTCAGGCAGATAAGGACGCCTTTGCCTGCGGCTAGGCCATCGGCTTTGAGTACTATAGGAAGTGTTTGCTTGTCAAGATAAGCTAGACCGGCTTCCAGTTGGTCTGCCGAGAAAGTTTCGTAAGCAGCAGTTGGTACATTGTTCCGCTGCATAAAACGCTTGGAGAAATCTTTACTTCCTTCCAGCGTGGCTCCAAGTTGGGATGGACCTACGACAGGAATATCTGCAGTTTCAGGTTGGGATAATAGGTAGTCTACGATTCCTTTGACCAAAGGCTCTTCTGGGCCTACAACTACTAAGTCAATATTTTTTGATGTGATAAAATCTTTGATAGCATCAAAATCAGTAATGCTGATCTTGACGTTGGTAGCGATACTTTCTGTGCCGGCATTGCCAGGAGCTACATATAATTGGGTACAATCTTTACTTTGTACGATCTTCCAAGCGAAAGCATGTTCTCTGCCTCCGCTTCCTAATAAGAGTATATTCATTGACTCAATTCAAGTTAATTCGCATGCTCAGAGATGAATTTAATGCGATAGACTCGCAGTTCATCCTCTGCAAAATCCTCATCCTCTAGTTCATCCAAAGCTGCTTTGATCTGATCACTCGTGGCATTCATGAAGTAATCGTGGAGCATGTCCTCCCGATCTTCGTCCATGATGGCCTCTATGTAGTAATCTATATTTAGTTTAGTTCCGCTATAAATGATCTGCTCTATTTCATGAAGCAATTCACTCATACTCATGTTGAGGTTTTCTGCTACCTCGTCCAAGCCTACCTTGCGGTCGATCTGCTGGATAATCGAAATCTTCACTTTTGAACGGGTTCCAGATGATTTGACTACTACATCTGATGCGGTCTCGATCTCATTCTCCTCTACGTAGTTCGCTATTAATTTCAGGAATGAAGACCCGAATTTAACTACTTTTCCCATACCCACGCCTATGATTTGCGCCAGCTCTTCACGCGTAGTGGGGTATACTGTTGCCATTTCTTCCAATGAAGGATCCTGAAAGATGACGTATGGCGGAAGCCCCTTGGCCCGGGCCACTTTTTTTCGCTCTGCTTTTAGCAATTCAAAAAGCTTCTCATCATAGGAAATGCCCGTGCTGATATCTATTTCTGCTTGACCAGTTTCTATTTCTGCAGCGAAATCGTGATCATGGTGAAGATCGAGTTTGTAAGGAGATTCCAGAAAATCTTTGCCTTTGGATGTGATCTTAAGTACTCCGAAATTTTCGATGTCCTTTTCAAGCATATTTAAAATCATCACCTGACGGATCACACCTATCCAAGTCTTCTCTGATATCTCTTTGCCTTTGCCGAAGGCAGGAAGTTTATCGTGTGAATAACTCACCACATAATCAGTGGATTCTCCTACGATTACCTTTACCAGATGATCCAGGCCAAAGCGTTCATTGGTTTGCTGAGCAGCTTCCAGTACGGTAATGACCAAATCCATTCCTTCGAATGTTTCGCGATGGCGCTTACAGTTGTCGCAGAAGCCGCAATCGTCATCCATTGTCTCTCCGAAGTAATTAAGGATAAATTTCCTTCTACATACCCCTGTTTCGGCGAATGCCGCCATTTCCTGCAAAAGAATTTTAGCATTTTCCCGTTCCGTGACTGGCTTATCTTTGTTGAATTTATCCAGCTTGACGATGTCTTCGTATTTGTAAAACATCAGACAATGCCCTTCCAATCCATCGCGTCCTGCACGCCCGGTTTCCTGATAATATCCTTCAAGGGATTTTGGAACATCGTAGTGAATCACATAGCGTACATCCGGCTTGTCAATTCCCATCCCAAATGCAATTGTCGCTACTATTACATCTAGCTCTTCATTGAGGAAATCGTCCTGAGTCTTAATCCTTACAGAGGAATCCAGCCCGGCGTGATACGGGGCTGCATTAATTTGATTAACCTTTAAGAGTTGTGCTATTTCTTCCACCTTTTTACGGCTGAGACAATAGATGATTCCGGATTTGCCTTTGTGCCCTTTAATGAATTTGATCAAATCCTTCTTCGAATCATTCTTTACTTTAGGCCGTACCTCATAGAAAAGATTGGTTCTGTTAAAAGAAGATTTGAACAAGTCGGCCTCTTCCATCTGAAGATTGCGCTGAATGTCCTGTTGCACCTTTGGCGTAGCAGTGGCAGTAAGTGCAATGATGGGCAGGTTAGGAGCGATTTGTGCTACAATAGATTTGATTCTTCGGTATTCCGGACGAAAATCATGTCCCCACTCAGAAATACAGTGTGCCTCATCAATAGCAACGAAACTGAGCTTCGCAGATTTGAGGAACTCAATATTTTCTTCTTTAGTCAAAGATTCCGGAGCTACGTAAAGCAGCTTTGTTTTTTTGCTTAGTACTTCACTCTTCACCTTGGCAGCTTCGGATTTATTCAGAGTTGAGTTCAGGAAATGAGCATTAATCCCCAAAGCCTGTAATTGGTCGACCTGATTTTTCATCAAAGCGATCAAAGGAGAAATGACTATAGCAGTGCCATCCTTCATCACTGCCGGCAATTGATAGCATAAAGATTTGCCAGCGCCCGTAGGCATAATGACAAACGTATTTCGTTTGTTAAGCAAGTTGTCAACGATCAACTCCTGATTACCACGGAATTGACTGAATCCAAAGATTTTTTTAAGATCTGCTTTTACTTTTTCTTCCACTTGTTAAGGGGCTAAAAGGGTAACTAAAGCCTGTAAACAGGAATGATTTATTACATTTATACCAGTGTTCAAAATTAGTTATAAACGCAGGTAAAATTGAATTTAGCTAAAAATATTAGAAATACAGCCACAAGAGTATTGCAAAACGAGGCGCAGGCAGTGTTAAATCTCGTTGATTTTTTAGATGGTCATTTTGAAGACTGTGTCGAGCATATTTTGAATTCGAAAGGGAGAGTGGTCATTACCGGCGTAGGAAAGAGCGCCATCATAGCCAATAAGATTGTTGCTACGCTAAATTCCACTGGAACACCAGCACTTTTTATGCACGCTGCGGATGCTATTCATGGAGATCTTGGGATGATTTTAGAAAATGATATTGTCATTTGTATCTCCAAAAGCGGAAACACTCCCGAGATAAAAGTTCTTGTTCCTCTTCTCAAAAAGCTAGGAAGCAAACTTGTAGCGCTTGTAAGCAATACTAAGAGTTACCTCGCTGAGCAGGCAGATTTTGTTCTAAATGCTACAATTGGAGAGGAGGCCTGCCCACATAATTTGGCACCAACGACCAGTACAACGGCACATTTGGCACTCGGTGATGCCCTTGCGGTGTGTTTGCTGGAAGCAAGAGGATTTACCTCTGAGGATTTTGCAAAATATCATCCCGGTGGATCTTTGGGCAAGCAATTATATCTTCGGGTAGGGGATGTACTGGGAAGCAACGAAGTTCCTATAGTTTCCGAAAATGCAGGATTGGCTGAAGTGATTCTGGAGATTTCCGGGAAAAGGCTTGGCGCTACGTCGGTAGTTGATGGCGAAGGCAATTTGAAAGGAATCATTACCGACGGAGATTTACGAAGAATGCTCCAAAAATCTCTTGACATTCAATTGCTTAAGGCTTCTGATATTATGACGGTAAAACCAAAATCCATTTCCACACAAGAATATGCCATTCGAGCGTTGAATATGATGAAAAATCATAATATCACTCAACTTGTGGCTATGAATGGAGATAAAATCGCTGGTTTTGTTCATATTCATGAATTGATGAAGGAAGGAATTGTTTAATTTTTGACATGCATAATAAACCCTATATTTTAATTATGGCTGGAGGCATTGGTTCCAGATTTTGGCCATACAGCCGGAGAAAGAGACCAATGCAATTTTTGGATATTTTAGGGACTGGTCGTACGCTTTTGCAGATGACGTTTGATCGATTTGAGGATATTGCAGAGCCCGAACAATTTGTAGTCATCACCTATAGAAAATACCTTCCGCTAGTCAGGGAGCAACTGCCGGAATTGAAGCCGCATCAGATTCTTACTGAGCCGATGAGAAAGAATACGGCAACCTGCCTCGCCTACGCTACCTATAAAATTAATTCCATTGATCCTGAAGCTACAATAATAGTGACGCCAGCAGACCACTTGGTTTTACAGGAAAAAAAGTTTACCCGTACCTTAAAGAAAGCGGTGGAATCTGCTCAGGAAGGAAAGTTGATAACACTCGGTGTCAAGCCAAATAGACCGGAAACTGGCTACGGATATATTCAATACATTGAGAAGCCTGGAACAAACGCTTTTCGTGTAAAGACATTTACAGATAAGCCGAATACAAAACTTGCAAAGACATTTTTGGAAAGTGGAGACTTCGTCTGGAATTCAGGCATGTTTGTTTGGAAGTCTAAAAGTCTTATTCATGCGTTCGAAAAATACATGCCAGACATGGCTGAAGTATTTGAAGAAGGAGAAGATATCTATGGCACAGCTGGGGAAGCGGAGTTTGTGGCAAGTGCTTATACTCAGGTGAAAAGCGTGTCATTTGATTACGGCGTAATGGAGAAGTCTAGTCATGTATATGTGGTCCTGGGTGATTTTGGTTGGTCAGATCTAGGGTCATGGCATAGCCTACATAGGCTAAAGGAAAAGGATGAAAACAACAATGTGGTGGAAGCAAATGCAATTCTTTACGATACTGAGAACAGCTATATAAAAGTTGAGGGCGAAAAGTTAGTGGTGATCGAAGGACTTGAAAATTACCTGGTAAATGAAACAGATAATGTGTTGCTGATCTGCAAGCTGGATTCTGAGAAGAAATTCCGTGAGTTTGTTTCCAACGCAAAAAAGAAAGGGGAAGACTTTATCTGAAATCTTCCCCTTTCCGCACTTTTATAAAGTTTTATTTTCGTTGCCTGATTGCTTCGTAAATCGCTACCCCAGCCGATACAGATACATTCAAACTTTCAATTCTTCCTGCCATTGGGATTTTTACTTTTTCATCCACAATTCCCATTAGTTCAGTAGAGATCCCGTCTTCTTCAGATCCCATTACCATTGCAACCGGAACTGAGAAATCTACATCGTACATAGTCTTTTCGGTCTTTTCCGTAATAGCTACTAAAACCAATCCTGACTTCTGAAGATCTCTACAGGTGTAAAAAAGATTTCGTACACGAACTACCGGAAGGAAATTCAATGCTCCCACGGAAGTTTTGATTGCATCAGAGTTGATCTGGGCGCTTCCTTTCTCGGGAATCACAATTGCATCCACTCCCGCACACTCAGCAGTTCTAGCAATAGCTCCAAAGTTTCGCACATCGGTAATTCTGTCCAAAATGAGTATCAATGGAGATTTCCCAACATTAAAACAGCTCTCGATCACGTGATCCAAAGAAGCATATTCTATGGAAGACATCTGCGCGACTACCCCTTGGTGATTTTTTCGGGTAATTCTGTTCAGTTTTGCATCAGGAACACGAACTACAGGGATTTTTTCAGCTTTGCAAAGTTGCAGAAGCTCCTTGATCAGGTCATTATTAATCTCCTTCTGCACCAACACCTTATCGATGTCTTTGCCTGCATGAATTGACTCCATGACTGCCCTGGTGCCAAAAATAAAATCTTTCTCGTGCTCGCCTTTTTCAATCAAAAAGCCATCTTTCCGCTTCTCCATATGGATATGTTTTTGAACCAAACCGGCTGATAAGAACGGGAGCGGTTCAATGTGTAATAGTGTGGGCTAAGTATGTTTTTAACCCGCGCAAAGGTAAAGCGAATTCTCGAACTCTCATTAGTTCCTCCATAACTCCACACTTCCCTGTCCAAATAAAAGTTAACTTCCTCGGGAGGTCCCATCACGATATAGATCATTCCTCTATCAGTTTTCCAGCCTTCCTTGAAGTCTGTAAAGAGAATATTGGCAAATTCTACTTGCCTAAAATATTCACGGATAAGCTCTTTGGATGTGTCTTCATTTCTAGTCAAACCTATCCAATAGGTATCCAAAGCCTTCTTTTTGTCTTCGGCAGCTAGTAGCGCTTCATGCTCTTTTCGGGTGGAAATATAGGTAACCATATCCACCATCTCATCCCAGTCTTTTACTTTGGGAAATGCTTCGTGCGTTGTTTTTAGCACTATTCCAGTGCGGGATGCAGTGTCACTTTGTACGAAGTAATATCCTATTTCATCAAAGGATTTTGGCACATTGGCTAAAAAATCCCCTTGATCTATAACCTGCAATTCTCTTGGAACTGCTGCTGGTTTCGTTTCCATAGGCGGGTAAGGTACTTCCAGACTGATAGGATAATAAAATCCGTGAAGATTCGGGCCGCCGTTAGACTTGAAAAGTAGGGATTCTCCTGCGGTCAAATAATTTTGGTCAAACCCTACATTGTTGGCGTAATAAGCTCCAAAGTTGGGGAGATCAAATACAAATCCACTTTTGATGTCGGTGGAATAATAATATTCGTCACCTTGCCTGGTGTCCAATGCGGTAAACAACGCTATAGCAGTCTCAGTGGTGTTGGGAATTTCGATGGATTTTTCAAATACCCAATGACGATCCGTATCATATTTCAGATCATCTGAGGTTAGGATATTTGTGTTGTCCGAGAGAATTTCCTGATCGTAGCTATCTAAAATAGAATAGGTAAAGCTATACAAGTTGAATTCTGGATTTTCTTCTATTTTTTCTACCTGAAACTGAAGTTTGAAACTCGTTTCCGATTCTTTTACAGGAATAATCTTCAGCGATATTCTGGAATACCTAGAATAACGAAGAGTCTGATTTAGACTGCTTAATGTTTTTTGTGCAAAAGAAGAGAATGTGCTTCCTACTAAAAGGATCAAAAAAATAATGAGTCGGCTTGTTTTGTAGTTCATTGGGTGATGATGTCGGGTTTGGGAAATTAACCTTACTTTTGACAAAATAGTAAATTTTTGTATGGCTACCTATACTACGGAAATCGCGTCTGACAAGTTGGTCAGTGACAATCCTATTCATCAACGCTTACTGAAAGCATACATTGCTGCTCAGCCCTGGATTTCTGGTAAATTACTGGAAGTTGGCTGTGGCGAAGGCCGTGGAGTGGAAACGCTCTTGCCCTATGCAGACAGCTATCTTGGCCTGGACAAAATCCGGGAAGTGATAGACGAACTGAAAGTTAAATTCCCTAAAGTAGAATTTCAGCAAGCAGTGATCCCTCCTTTTACAGGAATAGCGGATAATTCTTTTGATACGGTGGTAAGTTTTCAGGTTATTGAGCATATCCCAAATGATAAATTGTTTTTGGAAGAAATATATAGAGTTTTGAAGCCAGGCGGTAAAGCAGTGATTTCTACGCCAAACGTCAACCACACACTTTCAAGAAACCCTTGGCATGAGCGGGAATATACGCCCCAGCAATTGATTGATTTGTGCTCATCCATTTTTGATTCAGTAAAGGCTAAAGGAGTGGGGGGCAATGAACGTGTCTGGGCTTATCACGAGGCTAACCGCAAATCAGTTCAGAAGATTATGCGCTTTGATATTTTTAATCTGCAACATAAGCTGCCAGCAGCAATTCTGAAAATGCCTTATGAAATCTTAAACCGAAGAAACCGTAATAAACTTCACCAAGAGCAGGGAAAAAGCGTAGTGGATATATCCCATGAGGACTATCTTATCGTAGAAGATCCGGCTGTAGGATTAGATTTGTTCTATGTGTTGAGTAAGAAATAGGAATTTTAAGGTGAAGAGGTTATTCAAAAAATGCTGCTTTGATTCCTGAAATTATCATGTTGGTGCCGATGATGGCTATTATCAAACCCATGATCTTTCCAATCACGACGATTAGATTTTTACCCAGGCGTTTCACAATCTGGTCTCCCAGTTCAAATGCGATATGGGTCATCAGGCATAGCACAGCAAATACCCCAATGACTATCAGAATATTGATGTAATTGCCTTGAGAAGCGAAATTCATTGCTGTCACAATAGTACCTGGCCCTGCCAGAATTGGAATTGCCAGAGGTGAGATGGCAATGTTTTCTTCGGTTTCAGGATCTTTGATATGCTTGACGCTGGATTTTTTAGATTGCAGCATCTCGAATCCCACGAAAAAAATCAGAATTCCACCAGTAATCTTAAAGGCAGGAATGGTGATTCCGAAGATCTCAAAAATAAATTTTCCTAACACCACAAAGACCACCACAATCACGAAAGCTGTAAGAGTGGCCCGCTTGCTTATGCTCCTTTTCGTCTTTTTATCCAGATCATCTGTAAGTGATGCAAAAATTGGAACGTTTGCGATAGGATTCATGATGGCAAAAAAGCCTGTAAAAACGGAAAGAGTAAAAGCTAAAAGGCTATCCATGAAGGCTTTTTTCTGTGGTTAGTTGTGTGGATTTGGCAAGAGAACATGAAGGTATCTAAAACTATGGCCTAGCCCAAATCTCATTTTATCAGCAAGCGAAGAAAGGAGATTCCAAACTGAATGAATTTATAAATAGGTGCAGTAATCATTTGTTAAAAAGCTTTTTCAGGTTTAGAATTAATAATCTTTGAATGATTTAGCTCGCCAGAAGAAAACCAAGCCGAGAAAAAGAAAAATTATCCTTTCCTGAATATTCGTTTGAAAGGCTCTGTGGTTTGACCTATAAAATCTTCCGGAAACTTTTCTTCATCAGGAAGTCCCACAGGCAAGTTCTCGTCGTCTGATGGCCAGTAATCTGTCCTAAAAAGAAAGTCCCAGACACTTAGTGAAATTCCATAATTGAATCCATGCGGGTGGCTATCAGGCAAATCCTTTGCGTGGTGCCACAAATGCATTTGTGGACCATTGAGTATGTATTTAAATGGGCCCAATGGAATTTTGAGGTTGGCATGGCCAAGTTGACCAAGTACTAGCGTGAAGATGTGGACAATAAAGAAGTCTGTAATCCCAAATCCAATCATAGCTAAAGGAATGTATTCTAACGTACGATACAAGATGTTTTCCATCCAATGGTAGCGTAGCAAAGCTGCAAAACCCATCTCGCGTGTACTGTGGTGAACTTTATGAAACTCCCACATCCAGTCCACATGATGGTACATCCGGTGAATTGCCCACTGCATGAAATCCCTCACTATAAAAATGATCACCAGCTGCACCCAGCCGGGAAGTTGATCGACTTTTATAGCCACAGTGTTGGTTATACCAAATACGCCCAGAAAATCATTGAATGCTTCCACTGCTACCATCGA
Organism: uncultured Algoriphagus sp.; assembly: GCF_963974835.1. GTDB lineage: Bacteria > Bacteroidota > Bacteroidia > Cytophagales > Cyclobacteriaceae > Algoriphagus. The sequence continues at coordinate 95,645 of NZ_CAXBET010000003.1, forward strand.
GAGTGCATTGTAAGCGACCAATGCAAATAGGAAATAATTCCAAAAAAGATAAAAAATATCCAGCCAAAAATGCTCACGGATTATAGGTTGGTTTTTTCTCCATGGAAAAAGAACTTCCAGTCCATAAATAACCAAAGATGCCCCCACTAGCCAGTAGAAGTAATTATGCCAGCTTGGGTGCAGGATTTCTCCAATAAAGTAATTCCAATAGCCATAATAGCCGTCTGAAACTGCTTTGATGTATTTTTCCATTTGGCAAAGATGTGGAAATTCTTTTGGTCAGTAGGTGAATTGAGTCACAGAAAAAGTGTAAGTCACTTGATTAAGATTTTGCTAATCAATTGGTTTAATCCGATTTAATTTTTGGCTTATCAGATGTAGGGTGTTGGAAAAGTATAATTCCAAAAGCAGTTCCAAATACAATATAAACGATTGCCACACACCAAATAGTGATAGGCAAATCTGGATTAGAAATAACACCCTTTATTAGCGCAAGCCCTGCGATCCCAAAATGGCAAAGATTTGCAACGGCAACGGGTCTATTGTAAATACCACCTATTGGTCGACCTTTATTCATCCAGTTCAGCATGGCGAATCCAAAATACAATGCCCCAAGAATTTGAAAGAAAAGTAAGGTGATTAGGTCTGTTCCAAGCTTCAAGAAGCTTATGATGTAATCAGATGCAAAAGAGAGGATTATTCCTGCTGCGCCCATTATTATAGCGCTCAGAGTCATAATTAGCTTGGTGTTCATTCTAAAATTATTGGTGATTCAGGTTTGAAATTAGGAATATGTTACCCTTATGCCAATCACCAGCTCATTTATATGTCCCCCAAAAAATAAAAGGAAAAAATAAGGGTGCAACATCTGCACCCTCCCAAATTTATTAAACGTTTTTGGACTGATCTACCCGGAACGAGACTTTGCAGACGCAGCCAAAGGAAGTCACCTTTCCTTCCTTCACGTGAGCTTTAATATCTTTCACGTATACTGAGTCAATATTATGGACAGTTTTAGAAACTTCATCTACTGCGTTTTGGATTGCATCTTCTATACTGTTTTCCGAAGAGGCGATTACCTCCAATACTTTTACTATTCCCATGGTTGTTTTGGTTTTGTGAAAATTAGGATTAAGTCTAATTTTTATGCAAGCGCCATGCTAATAATGGGAATATAGCAGTCTACAGTAGCGAAACGAAAAGTACATAGGAATTGGAAAAGCAATCATTCTTGCCTTTTGATCAAAGTGGAGGATAAAATCAGGATGTCATTTATCGGTCTGTCTTCCTTGTTTGTTTGGGCAGCAGCTATTTTGTCTACGACATCCATCCCAGATATTACCTCCCCAAAAACGGTGTAGCTCTGATCCAAATGGGCTGCTCCACCTTTTGTTTTATACACTTCGCGATGAGCTTCAGGAAAGAGGTAAGGAGTCATTCTTTGTTCTTCAATTCCAGCTAAAGAGTCAAGCTTGATTTTTAAAGCATTTCTAGCCTGTTCATTCTCTGGAGTGCGGTTTTCTAATAAATCCTGATAGTGCTCGAAGGTGGATTTATTTACACTGTCATTAATGATGTGATTGTATGCAAGTGATTTGTTGATGCGTTTTTCTGCGATGTCCAATGTGCTATCAGTATATGTATTTCCTTGCACAATATAGAATTGAATGAAGCTGCCTTTTTGCTCAGGATTCACATTATCTCCAAATCTTGCTGCACCCACTGCGCCTCTTTTATGAAAGTGAGTTGAGTTTATCTCTGCCGAAACTAGATCTTCAAATCCCCGTATTTCTTTTTTTCTCTGGAAGGCATCTTCGTTAACTCGCTCACCTGCTTGAACCATAAAATTTTCGATGACTCTATGAAAAAGTATGCTGTCATACATGTCTTGTTTGACCAAGCTGAGGAAATTATTGCGACTTAAGGGAGTGTCATCGTATAGGCGAAGCACAATGGTGCCCTCTGTGGTTAGTATTTGGATGTCTCTTGAAATGTCTTTTTTACTGATTTTTGATTTGCTCAAAGAATGACAGCCAGCGAGCAAAAGCATTACGGAAAAACAAAAGAAATTTATCTTCATAATTAGTAAGGTGGCTAAGCGGATTCGAGGTGAAAAATAGTGAATTCTGCCCCTTGCCAAAAACTACTAATATTTTTTCTACTCTGTCTTTTCCTTAATTTTCCTTTTTCAAATGAGATCCTCTATGACTCTAGAATATTATCGAGATTATTGCTTAGCTAAACCTGGGGTAACAGAAGACACGCCTTTCGATCAAGATGCACTTTGTTTTCGGGTGGGCAAAAAAATCTTTTCCATTTGTTCCATCTCGGCTTTTCAATACATCAATCTAAAATGTGATCCTGAGCGTGCGGTAGAATTACGGGAACAATATGAAGGAATCACTCCAGGATACCATATGAACAAACAGCAGTGGAATTCGGTGAGTACATCTGGAAATGTTCCAGATCGATTGATATTGGAATTGGCAGATCATTCATACGCCCTTATCTTTGGCAGCTTGACTAAAAAGGTGCAAGCTAAAATCCGCCCATGACATATTTTTCCATCTCTAATGTATCCAAATCTTACGATGGACACCCGGCTTTACTTCCCTTTTCCCTGGAATTGACTCAAGGAGAATTTCTAGCTATTGTAGGGGAAAGTGGCTCAGGTAAAAGTACATTATTGAAAATAATGGCTGGGCTAGAAGTTCAGGATTCAGGAGAAGTTTTCTTGGAAGGCAACGCTATTTTAAATCCCAATCAAAAGATTGTGTCCGGCTATGACGAGATCAAGCTAATCCATCAGAATTTTCATCTCTATCCTAATTCTACCGTAGAGGAGAATCTTTCAAGGCCATTGCTCCATTATGAGCGCGATTATGCGAAAAACCGAGTAGAGCAATTACTTCAGTTATTAAATCTTACTGAATTTAGGGACCGCTTTCCACATCAGCTCTCCGGTGGGCAAAAACAGAAAGTGGCTATAGGAAAAGCCCTCAGCGTGGAGCCGGAAGTTGTATTGCTTGATGAGCCTTTTAGTTCGTTGGATAGCATACAGACGCAGCAGCTGATTTTGGAAATGAAAAGCACTTTTCTAAAAATGGGAACCACGGTGGTCTTTGTAACACACGATCTGGACGACGCTCTTCGCCTGACGGATAACTTGATTATTTTGCAAAAGGGGAAGGTAGTGCAAAATGGAACTTCACGGCAACTTTGTGAGAAGCCGAAAACAAAATATGTAGCCCGACTTTTCAGCTCTATAAATAAACTTCCGGATATCAAAAACAGCTACATCAGACCTTCTGATTTGAAGATTCGTACCAAAGGCGGGTTACTCGCACATGTCACAGATTCACGTTTTTTGGTTCACTATAATTCCCTTCAGGTTTTGCTCAAAGAAAGTGGACTGACCTGGGAGGTAGATGATCCTCAGCGGAAGTATGAAATTGGTGATCGTGTTTATTTAAGTTGGGATAGTGACAAAGTGATGAAACTTTAGACATCAGGAGCACAACAATGTCCCAAAAAAGAAATATTCCTCTAACCATCCTGTATGAAGTCAAGCTGGCGATCAGTCAGGTGATATTATGGCTATGGATCAAACTTGGACTAGTGAGAAATATTTTGATCATACCCTACGAAGGATTTGGCAATGAGAAAGAAATTCTTCTGGTGGGGAGAGTGATCATGGATAATAGAATTGGTGTGTCAAGTCCTGAGGATAGCGTCTGGAGGAATATCGGTAGAATGCGGAGGCGATTTATGAGTGTAGTGATTCCTAGGGTACGGGTGAGAGCTAGGTTTCAAGATGAGGAATACTTCGTAAAGACAGATGAGGAAGGATACTTCGAATTTAAAATTCATCCAAATGCAAATATAAAATTGGCATCGCGCTGGCAACAGATCGAACTGACCTTGATGGATCGTGTAATCAGAAAACAGAAGGAAGTTATAGCTTGTGGAGACGTGTTTCTACCTGTTGGGAATATTGATTATGGAATTATTTCTGATGTGGATGACACCATTATTCCCACTGGCGCAATGCGAATGAGTGAGATGCTGAAGACTACTTTTGCAAAGAATGCGCATACCAGAGTGCCGTTTCCAGGAGTTGCGGCATTTTATAAAGCTCTCCAGAAAGGTACGGATGATATAGAGAGTAATCCGTTTTTTTATGTTTCCAGCAGTCCATGGAATCTCTACGACTTTCTCAAAGAGCTTATGAAAATCCATGATATTCCCAAAGGTCCATTGATGCTTCGGGATATTGGACTGTCCAGGACAGAGCTTATTTCAGGAAGCCATTCAGAACATAAACTGCAGCAAATCCGCCAGATTCTGTGTACGTATGCTCAACTGCCTTTTATACTAATTGGAGACAGTGGACAGGAAGATCCTACCATTTACCTGCAGATAGTCCGCGAATTTCCCGATAGAATTTTGATGATTTTCATTCGGGATGTTCATTCTTCCAAACACGATTTTGTAAATAAAGTAAAGACAGAATTGAAAACCTTAGGCGTTGAAATGCTGTTGGTAAAAACTACGGTGGAAGCTTCCCATTATTCACTTTCTAAAGGCTGGATATTACCGGAAGACATGGAAGAAATAGTGATAGAAAAAGTTAAAAATGAAGAGGAAAACGAACAGGTTTAAGACTCCTGATATTCCAAAAAAAGAAGAGGTAAGAACGGAAAACCTCTTACCCCTTATCTACTCGCTATTATAAATTACTACTCCTCGTCATGAGCTCCGTGTGCGCCATGCACATGTCCATGAGCAAGTTCCTCTTTTGTAGCTTCACGGACCTCTTCAATATTTCCATCAAAATGCAGATCAAAACCTACCAGTGGATGGTTAAAATCTAAAAGGATATCTTCTCCTAAGTCCTTTAGGATTTTTGCCTGCATAGGATAGCCGTCGTCGTCCATTAGTGGAAGGAAATTGCCTTCTTCCAGCATTTCTGGGTTGAAGCCATTTTCTCCTGAAAATTGAGATTTTGGAAGATTCACAATCAGTTCTTCATCTATTTCTCCGTATGCTTGTGCTACTGGAATGACAAAGGAAAAGTCTTCCCCTTTTTCTTTACCAACCAGCAGTTCTTCAAATTTCTCAGGCAAATCACTCGCACCAAAAAGAAAGTAAAAAGGATCTGCTGAATCGCGGATTTCTACACTAAATGGTGCTGATTCAATCTCATCGGCTTCTTTACTTACCTTAAGTTCATATGTAAGTCCTACAACTGTATTTTCTGCTATTTTCATATCTTAATATTGATTATTTATGGTCATCCAGATGGATCTGAAATGTCTAATTATACCTTCATATGTCGCTTAATCTCATGCTCGATAACATCATTCTATTTTCCTATTCCATGCTTAATCCTGATACTAATCCGCTCCTTTACTATTTCCCATTTACTTCTTGGGGTGGATTTAATTAGAGGTTTCGCTGCCCGAAATACAAAGTATTGATAATCTTTCTCTTCGAAAAATATAGAGTAAGTTTCCATTTTTTCCAGATAGAAGCCATTTGAGGTAATACTTTTTATAAGGTCACCTGAGTCTAAAGGCTGATCTATAACTTGCAGTTTTTCAGGTTCATTTTCTATCATCCACTGCAGATAGCGTGGAGCTGGAATATGGATGAATATGACAGAATCCTGATGGGCATGCTTTTGAATATTATTGAAAAGGCGAGGATGCTGATCAACAGGAATATGCTCCAACACATCAGGGAAAACAAAAAAGTCAAAAGTTCTGCCTCCTTTGTCAAAGTCAGACATATCAGAAACTTCAAATTGAAGGTTTGACTGATCTTTCCATAGTACCTCGGCTTTTTGTATGCTTTCCGGAGAAATATCTACAGCCAAGACATTCCCATTCTTGACTTGGTTAGCCAGCAAATGGCTCACGGTACCTATCCCACAGCCCACTTCCAGTACACTATGATTCGACCTCAGACCAGCAGCTTTTACCTTGTCAAGTATATTTAAGTGGCGGGAGTTTATCCCGGTCTTTGCTTGCTTCTCTGCAAACTGATCGTAAAAACTGACGACTTTATCCTTATCCTCTTCCATTCTTTTCTTTAATCGTGAAAAACACTCCAGCTATCAATGACAATACGATGAGGTATTGAAAGATAATCATCGGGGTTTTGGTGGCAGTGTAGCTTTTTGGTTCAAACTTGAAAACAATCTCATGAGTTCCGGCTGGAATCAGCAATCCACGAAGCAGATAGTCCGTCCTCAAAATCTCAGTTTTGTTCCCATCTATGGTTGCAGTCCATCCTTCAGGATAATGAATTTCTGAAAATACAGCCAGTCCTTCCTTATTCATCTCTGCCTGATATTTTAATTCGTTAGGAGCGTAGGATATATGGGTAATTTGACCAGAACCAGCAGCGATATTGCCGAATTCTTCTGTATTTATAGTTGCTTGGGATTTGGTATCTATTCTTCCCAGTTCTTCCATTTCTTCCTGATTTGTCTGAACTGATACGATCTGTGAAGGAACCCAAGCTGGGCCATTTGCTTCTGGATTCTCAAAAACTGCATTTTCAGCAGTTCCTGCAATTACGTATTTAGTATTCATCATATTAATTGTCTGAATCCCCGCAAAATCAAAATTCCCTTCCTGAGCTTTCTTGACAAAGTCATTCAATTCAACATTCAATCTGTTGTCCAGCAAATCCTGATACCTGCGTAGCTTGGCACCATGATATCCACCAAGGCTGTGGAATCTGTAAGGTGATTTACCCATGGCAGTCAGACCTTCGGTCAGATCTAAGACCCTGAAGTATGAATCATCCGTTGAGATGGTCTTGTCCGCGGGAGTTTCAGTAAAGTATGCTCTGCTAGGATTTCCCTGAAAAGAGTCGTCATTCAGATAGTTTTTATTTACTGTCCAAAGATCAACAGTAACTAATACAAGTAACCCAAGTCCGAGTGCCAGATCAGAAATCTTATTTTTCAGAGCGAAATAAATCAGTCCAAACGCAGTTGCCACAAATGCCAAGCTTCTCCATGCGCTTGCTAAAAGCATAGCTTTTCGATCTTGACGTATCGCATTGATCAACCATTCCGGCAATCCAGCATCCGCGGCCCCTTCGAATCTAAAAACTCCAGCGCCAATAGCGAGCAACAGTAATAGACCTCCCACTGCTCCTCCTGCTATGTATAGAGGTTTGAAGTCTTTACTTCTGTAAATTCTTTCCAGAGAGATAGCACCCAATGCGGGGATCGCAAAAAGGGTCATTCCTAAGGCCATTGAAACGGCCCTGAATTTATTATAACCTGGAAGAATGTCAAAAAGTAGGTAATTAAACCAACTAAGGTTTTTCCCCCAAGAAAGCATGAGTGACAAAATTATGATAGCACCGAATGTATAGAGACTTTCTTTTGGTGCAGCCCAGATACCAATCAAAGCGAGGAAAACTAAGATCACACCACCGTACATTGGTCCTCCAGTGAAAGGTTGATCTCCCCAATAGGTTGGCGCCCCAGCAAGAAATCCATTGATTTGAGCTGGGTCTAGTCCGTTGCTTCGCAAAGCTTTTTCAGATGCTGTGTTTTTACCAAGTGGTGTACTGCTCCCTCCTCCATAGAAATTTGGAACCAATAGAGTAAGCGTTTCCAGCTTGCCATTGGACCAGGAAAATGCGTAATCCTTATCCAGGCCAGCAGAAGCAGATTCCAAAGTGGCTTTACCGCGGGTGGAGTAGGGAGCATATTCAAGGGCAGTTGCCAATCTTCCAATATTTCCTCCTACTGCCAGCAACGCACCAAGTGCAAGAAAAGCAATAATTTTTCCAAGCTGGGCAAAGCCTTCCTTTTTCCAGTCAAAGACAAGTCGAACGATTACATATATCACAGCAATGATCAATGTGTAATAGGTGATCTGAACGTGATTGAATTTGAGTTGGAGCAATAAACCCAGTGCTAGTACCCCAGCTCCCAGTAGTAGCTTCTTTTTGAAAGCCAAATGAATCCCAAGTAGGATGACAGGCATTAAGCTAATTGCCCAGATTTTGGCATTATGTCCAGCTGCCAAACTTAAAAGGTTATAGGAACTCAGAGAAAATGCTACGCTGGCAATTACAGCAAACACCGGCCTCACTCCAAAAGTCAGCATCAGCACATACATGGCCACCATGCCCAGAAACAGGCTATTTACTGGATGTGGAAGCCCTAAAGTAAGCACGCTTACCAATGCGTTCGTGATATCTCCGGCAAATTCCAAACTTACAAAATAGGCTGGCATTCCCCCGAAAACACTGTTTGTCCAAAGAGCTTCCTCTCCCGTAGCAGCACGGTAATCTATCGCTTCCTGGGCCGATCCTTCCCATTTGAGGATATCACCCTGCATGATTACCTGATCCTGAAGTACAACAGGAGCAAAATAAACGACAACAATAGCATAGAAAATGGCGATCCCTACCAGATGGGGAAGTACGTCTTTTTTAAAATTCAGCTGCATGAAAAGAGTTTTTCTTTTGAAAATGGATGCGGACGCAAATTAGGGATTTATAGGCAAACACGCTCTACAAAAATAGCTAGTCTTGGGTTGCAATAGATGCAAGACTCCTTTCCATAGCTGATGAAAATCATTACTTTTGCACCAAATAGCCACATAAGGAATGTTTGATAATTTAAGTTTAAAATTAGACCGGGCTTTCAAAACGCTGAAAGGAACCGGAACAATCACCGAAATAAACGTCGCAACTACCGTCAAAGAGATTAGAAGAGCTTTGATCGATGCCGATGTTAACTATAAAGTAGCCAAAGAAGTCACTGATACCATCAAGACCGAAGCCTTAGGTCGTGATGTCTTGATAGCGGTTTCTCCAGGTCAATTATTGATCAAAATCACCCAGGAAGAGCTGACCAAACTCATGGGGGGAAAGAAGGAAGATATTAAAATCTCCGGCGATCCTTCTGTTATCTTGATCTCCGGTCTTCAAGGGTCTGGTAAAACTACGTTCACTGGAAAACTTGGTGCTCACTTAAAGAAGCAAGGCCGTCAGGTGTTGCTAGTGGCTTGTGATATCTACCGTCCAGCGGCGATTGATCAGCTGAAAGTGCTGGGTGAGCAGATCGGTGTGGAAGTATATGCTGAGCCTGAAAATAAGAACGCATTGGAAATCGCGAATAATGCGATTGCCTATGCAAAGAAGACAGGAAAGAAAACGGTCGTAGTCGATACGGCTGGTCGTCTGGCAGTTGATGACATGATGATGAATGAGATTGAGGCTTTGAAAAAGGCTTTGAATCCATCTGAAACACTTTTTGTAGTGGATTCCATGACGGGTCAGGATGCAGTGAATACTGCTAAGACCTTTGATGAGCGTTTGAATTTCGACGGAGTTGTGCTTACCAAACTCGATGGTGATACTAGAGGTGGAGCCGCGATTTCCATTCGTCACGTAGTGAATAAGCCGATCAAGTTTATCTCTACCGGTGAGAAGATGGAAGATCTGGATGTATTCCACCCAGATCGTATGGCTCAGCGAATCCTGGGAATGGGTGATGTGATTTCCTTGGTGGAACGAGCACAGCAGTCTTTTGATGAAGACGAAGCGAAGCGTATCAATTCCAAGATCCGTTCAAATAATTTCAACTTTGACGATTTCCTTTCGCAGTTGGAGCAGGTTAAGAAAATGGGTAACATCAAGGATTTGCTTGGTATGATCCCAGGGATGGGCAAAGCCATAAAGGGCTTGGATATAGATGACGATTCATTCAAACCAATAGAAGCAATAATCAGATCAATGACTCCAGCTGAGCGCGAGCATCCAGATTTGATCGATGGAAGTAGGAGAAAGAGACTGGCAGCAGGATCTGGCAGAACTATCGTGGAGGTAAATAACCTGATGAAGCAATTTTCAGATATGCGCAAGATGATGAAGCAAATGAACAAAATGGGAGGCGCCAAAGCCGCCATGAGCAAGATGCTTCCCCCAGGCAAAGCTGGAAGAAGATAATAATTCAAAACCCGATCTAGAGATCGGGTTTTTTGTTTTTAAACCGCAGTGAACTCTTTGAGTGAGGTAGGGGGCTGGAAGTTTGGATTGACGCTATTCTGCTTCTCCAGCGCTGGGCATATGTTTTTTCTAATCTCTTTTTGAAATTAAAGCTCTTATAAGTAACGTTATGATGATGATTGACGTAAAGTTTAAGATTTTGATTTCAATCTATCAGCCAAAACTTTTATTCCACACAAATCAATTCTCAGATGAAAATAAAACAGCTTGCTCTGTTCGTACTGTTCGCTATTCTTTTTAGCTGCAAAGATGATAATGACAGTATCAGCCCATATGTACAAGTCGAAGGAAAATATCTTTCGTCGTATGTAGTAAGCACACCTTTAGGCGATATTGATTATGTACATACACTGAAATTTAAATCAGATGGGACACTTTATGGAGAAGATTATGCAACTGAATCTGGTAAAGAGGAAATATTAGGATACACAAGATACTACACTGGTACTTATACTATCAAAAATGATATTTTAACTTTAAGCTTTGGTGATATTACTTCGATGTATTATGAAAATGATGTCCTTTATTTACCTAAAGAGGATTTGCGGCCATCTGAAGGCCAAGGTTCTACCAAAGATTATTCTATCCACGAGAATTATTCCCAATTAACTCATTTGTTCATCTGTGATTTAAATGTGAATTGCGCTCCTCCCGAGATATATGTAAAGGTTGATTGAATAGCAACTGAATAATATAAAAGGCTGGTTTCCTCCACTGAAACAGCCTTTCTTTTTGTATCTAACCCAATTAATGCATCCAGCGACTCATAAATTCCAAGTATTACTTCTCATAGTTTTTACTTACCGATAAGTTTTTTTTTGGATGAATTTTATATAAAAACATCAACTTGCTTGTAGCGTTTCTAACCTGATCTCCGTAAAGTTTAAGATTTCGTCTTTCGTTTTTCTAAGCAAATTTTATCATTAATTAAATTCCAATCCACTATGAAAAATAAACTATTACCATTCGTTGCCTTGGCTCTAATTATTTTTAGTTGTAAAGATGTGGAGGAACCATCTCCAAACTCCCAAATTGAAGGTAAATATGTGTCCACTACTGAAATTGAAAGGACAGGGGAGACATTGGATCTAGTGAATACGATCGAGTTAAATTCCGACGGTACATTTTATTCTGAAAACTATACCACTGAGGGAGGGAATGATAATATTCTGGGCTACAGATCTTACTACCATGGGACTTACACTATTGTGGATGGAAAAGTTACATTACGTTGGCAGGACAATTACGGAATGAACTTCTTCGATATATATTATTTGCCAAAAGCTGATTTAATCCTTACGGAAGGTTCTGATTTTTATTCCGATTACCTTATTCAAGAGAATTATACACAGCTTTCGTTTATATGCCCGCCGAATGCTAATTGTTCACCATCAATTCCTTATATCAAGATTGATTGATAAAAATATTTTATCGAAAAGGGCTGTTTTCCTCCACGGAAACAGCCTTTTTTTGACCAAATTCCACATCAATTCATCCAGCGACTCATAAACTCCAAGAATGACTCTTTGTAGTTGTCACTGACAGTAATATGATTTTTGCCGACCTGGATTACATTTTTTGAAACTGAATCTATGTGATCCAGCGCCACAATATAGGATCGGTGCACTCGCATAAATTTATCTGATGGCAACATTTCCTCCATACTTTTCAGACTGGTAAGAGAAAGCAGCGGGTTGGGTTTGGATAGCAAATGGACTTTTACATAATCCTTATATGCCTCAATGTACGCTATGTCTTTAAGCATCACCTTGACGAGCTGATACTCTACTTTCAAAAAAATATATTCCGGAGCGACAGCTTCCACAGATGTTGATTCATTTCTTGCTGAATCCTGCCTTTCGAAGTAAGAAAATGCTTTGGTGGCAGCATTCAAGAAGTCTTCGTAGCTGTAAGGTTTGAGTAAGTAGTCAAGGGCTTCTACTTTGTACCCTTCGATGGCAAATTGGTGATATGCTGTCGCAAAGATAATTCTGGTCTTGTCAGAATTTTTTTTTCCATCCAATACACGTGCTAGCTCCATGCCAGACAAATCAGGCATTTGAATATCCATAAAAGCCAATTGCACTTCATTTTGATTGATAAAACCCAAAGCTTCGATGGCATTCGAGAACTTTCCGATGAGATTCAAAAAGGAAGTTTGCTCGATGAATTTGCTCAGCAATTCCAGCGCTAAAGGCTCATCGTCTATGGCTACGCAGTTGAGTTTCATCTATTGCTTTTTTGGTTTTGATTGGTCAGATGAAATCTCGCAAATCTTTTTATCATTCCTGTTTCGAAGTATTTGATCTCGGTCGATTTCATCCGAGATTGATTGTGAGATTTACCCAATACTCCTGCTTTGCCTCGTCTTTACCAAATTTGAGACGATGTTTATCCGGATATAAAAGGCTGAGTCTTCTTTGCGTGTTTACCAGACCGATTCCATTTTCTTTAACTTCAGGACTTTCTGCATGAACAGGAAAAATATGATTTCGGGTTTCGAAGAAAAGTGTATTTCCCATAACCTCTAATTTTATCAGAATTTCGCTCTGTTGCTGACTGCTTACCCCATGCTTAAAAGAGTTTTCCATAAAAGGAAGCAAAAGCATAGGAGCGATCACCAGATCATCCTTTGGTTCGTCAATTGAGATATTCAGGGAGACTTTCTCAGTCAGTCTCATTTTCATCAGTTCTATATAGTCATTGATAAAACCTACCTCACGACTAAGCAAAGTTTCATTTTTCTGATTTTCGTATAGAACGTACCTCATCATCCGGGAGAGTTTCAAAAGAGCTTCTTGAGCCTTTTTCACATCCAGATTGGTAAGTGCGTAGATATTATTCAGCGTATTAAAAAAGAAATGCGGATTGATCTGAGCTTTCAGATAGGAAAGTTCAGTGTTGATCCGTTGCTGATCCAATTCTCTTCGCAGCGCTTCATCCTTTTGCCACTTCTGTACTGATGCTACTGAAGTACTGATTCCTATGGTAAGTAAATACAGCATGACATTGAAAATGTCTCCCGAAGTTCTGCGTGGTTTAGGAAAATAGGGTTCATCTGGATTAAAAGCCCTGTGCATCAATTCCGGTAAATTCAAAAAATTCTCTGCGTATATAAGAACTCCTACAAAAAGCACTCCTCCAAGAGTGATAGTCAAAAGGAATACAGCAAGCTTTCCCTTCAATAAAACCTTCGGGACAAACCACAGCATGTTTACATAAAATATGCAAAGAAGAAGAAGTGCCATGAATACTTGGCGAATCCAAAACTCTACAGGAATATCAACACGCCAAGAAAGAGGAGAGAGGAGAAGAAGCACAGTGCTGAGCATGGACCAGCCGAGAATGTGTACTAGAATCGAAACTCTTCTTTTGGGACTTAGATTGATCATAAATCTGATTTTCAGTATCCAAACTAACGTAAACCCGCTCTTTATATAAAATGTAATCTGCGAATCAGGCTGTTTTGACTACCAGTTGTCGATATAGGCGGATAAAATGAGTCATCGGTCAATATATCTGTTTTATCTGATGAAACTGGCTGTTTGTCGATGAAACCCTCCCAGCCGTCTATTTGAAGAAATACTGCGAAACAAACCCTGTTGTTTTGAGGTATCAAATAACACGAAGTCCAAGAATCGGAGTTAACTGATGAGTAAAAAGGGCTTCAATTTTAAGAAGGAGTCTTTCTATTCATCAGTTCAATTGAGCAACTATCTACTACAAATGAAAAAATTATTTAACATTATCGTATTACTTCTTCTGATCAGCACGAGTGGTGTGATTGCCCAGCAGGCTCCGGGGAGAGTGACATCTCCTTCCAAAATTATTGGTATTGCCAAAGATATGAAAACTGGCGATCCGGTTGCTTATGCTACTGCCGCACTCTATGTGGCTGGGAGTGACACAAATATTGCCGGTGCTGTTGCAGATGGAGATGGGAAATTTTTTATCACAGGTATGGATCCTGGGACCTATGATCTGAAAATAAGTTTTTTGGGCTTTGAGACTAAATCCATAAACGGTATCGAAGTAGTTTCTAAAACCGGTGATGTGAATATTGGTGAAATTGAAATGACTGATGAGGGCTTAGCCCTTGAAGAAGTGACAGTTCAGGGTCAGCGTGACTTGATAGAAGAGCGCGTGGATCGTACTATCTATAAAGCTGAAAACGACAAGACTACTGCTGGTGGTGATGGCACGGACGTACTAAGAAGAGTACCTATGCTTTCTGTCGATCTGGACGGTAACGTGTCCATGAGAGGATCCAGCAATATTACAGTGTTGATAGATGGTAGGCCTTCTGCTATTGCGGCAAGTAGCATTTCCGATGCATTGAAGCAGATTCCTGCGGATGAGATCAAATCTGTGGAAGTAATAACTTCACCTTCTGCGAAATACGATGCGGAGGGAACTTCAGGTGTAATTAATATCGTAACCAAAAAGAATAACCTTCAAGGAATGTCTGCCAACATTCGTACAGGTGTTGGTTTGAGAGGTTCTGATTTTGGATTAAACGCGAGCGCAAGGAAAGGTAAATTCGGATTTACATTAGGTGGATTTGGTAGAGCTGGCTATAATATCAATGGTAGCTTCGAGAACATGCAGGTGCTAAACAATACTGATGGAACTACCTCTACCGTAATCCAGTCTGCAGATACTAAGAGCAATCAGCTTTTTGGAAGATATAATTTCGGAGTTGATTACGAGATTGATAAGTATAATTTCCTGACAGCCGCAGTTAATTTTGGTATAAGAAACAGATCAAGCTATCAGGATGGTTTTCTTACCCAGAATTTCGTTGATGAGAACTTATTGAGAAATGCGCTTAGAGAAACTGACACTAAAGACAACTCAAATTCAGTTGATGTTAGCCTGAATTACACCAAAACTTTTGAGAAGAAAGGAAAAGAGATTTCAGTATTAACGCTGTATAATCGTGACAATAGAGAGAATTATTTTGTGAATACTCTTTTTGAGGAGGATATGTCTACCATAGACTCCCGCTTGAAAAATGACAATCCTAGCAAAAACGAGGAGTTTACTGTTCAACTTGACTTCGTTGAGCCTCTAGGAAAAGAAGGACAATCCATTTTAGAATACGGGGCAAAGACAATTTTGAGAAAAGCGTACTCTGACTTTGCGTACTTCCAGGCTGAAGGTGCTGATGGAGAATACGTGGAAGATCTTAATCCTAATTTAAGTAATGAATTCAGCTACGATCAAAATGTAACAGCAGGTTATGTTTCTTACACTGCGACATTATTTAAAAATTATACAATCAAGCCAGGATTAAGATACGAATACACTACCATCAATGCAGATTTTAAAACTGAATCTACCACTGCTGATATTCCTTCTTATGGGACACTCGTTCCTAGTTTGAACTTGAGTAGAAAGCTTGCAAATGGCAACTTGATCAAGGCTGCTTACAACAGAAGAATTTCACGTCCATCACTTAGATATTTGAATCCAAATATTGATGCTTCAAATCCACTACAGGTATCACAAGGTAATCCTGAGTTGGATCCAGAATATACTGACAATTACGAGTTGGGTTACAGCACCTTCTTTAAAGGCACAATGGTTAGCTTCAGTGGGTTCTTTAGAAATACAACGGGATCTATCCAATCAGTTAGAACTGTAGGCGATGATGGAATCATCTATACCGGATATGATAACATCGGCCATGAAAATGCAATTGGAACAAACATCTTCACCAATATCAGTATTAGCGATAAGTTCTCGTTAAACGGAAGTATAGATCTATACTATTCTATGCTTGATAATGGTCTTTCAGATCCGCTTTATGCCGCATCAAACGAAGGTTTTGTAGTAAGTGGTCGTATGTTTGGTAACTATACTTTACCAAAAGACTGGCAAATACAATTATTTACCTTTGCCAGAGGACGTCAAGTAGAATTACAGGGATCTTCTGGAGGATTTGCAGCATACGGCTTAGGATTGAACAAACAGTTTGCTGAGAAAAGAGGAACTATAGGTTTTGGAGCGGACAACTTCCTTACTAAAGAATTCAAAATCAAAAATGAGATTGTTACTCCTACCATTGTTCAGAACAGCACGAACATCATGCGTAACATGAATTTTAAAATCAACTTCAGCTACAGAATCGGCAAACTTAGTGTGGATCAGAGACAAAGAAGAAAGAAATCGGTGAATAACGATGACTTGAAAGAAGGTGGAAACGAAGGTGGAGGAGCTGAGATCCAGCAGAATAAATAATTAAAGAAAGTAAATAGTAGATTGGGTTACAAGAGAAAAACCCGTCCTTAATTGAGGGCGGGCTTTTTTATGGTTAGTATTTTATTTAATTAAGTAAGTAGAGCGAACAAAGAACACAATTCATACCCAAGTTCAATTTTTGAAATCTGCCTGCAAGTCAGTCTAGGGTCAATTCAATTTAAACCCATTGATGTATCTGATAATCACTTTTGTGGATGAACTGCTTGGATAGAAAAGTAAAAAGTCCGGCTTCATATTTTAGAAGCCGGACTTTTTTATTAGGATTGGAAAGGTCTATTTGTAGCAGACTTTCTTAATAGCATCTACAGTTCTCTTTACATTTGGCAAAGTAGCCTCAATATAAGTAGGGGAGTAGCTCAAAGGAATATCCATAGAATTCACTCTGATAACTGGTGAATCCAGGTAATCGAAAGCATAGCGCTGGAAGTGATAAGTCAATTCAGATGAAATACCTGCTATGGGATTGGCTTCCTCTACGATCACTACACGGTTGGTTTTCTTTACAGATTCCAGACAAGTAGCATAATCAATCGGTCTCACCGTACGAAGATCGATAACCTCGGCTTCTATACCTTCTTTGGCCATTTCTTCTGCTGCTTCCAAAGCAACTTTCATCATTTTCCCGAATGAAATCACAGTGACGTCTTTACCTTTTCGCTTAACATCCGCTACACCGATAGGAAGTAGATATTCTCCCTCAGGTACTTCTCCCTTATCAGAATACATCACTTCAGACTCCATGAAGATCACTGGATCAGGGTCACGGATGGCGGCTTTCATCAAGCCTTTGGCATCGTAAGGATTAGAAGGGACGATTACTTTCAAACCTGGAGTATTGGCAAACCAATTTTCAAAGTTAGAAGAGTGAGTAGCTCCTAGTTGACCAGCATTTCCCGTAGGACCTCTGAATACAACCGGTACGCTGTATGCTCCACCAGACATGGCAAGCATTTTAGCAGCTGAATTGATAATCTGATCTATGGCAACCAGAGAGAAGTTGAAAGTCATGAACTCGACGATTGGCTTAAGGCCATTCATCGCAGCGCCTACAGCTAATCCTGAAAATCCAAGTTCTGATATTGGAGTGTCATAGATACGCTCGGGACCGAATTCATCCAGCATTCCTTGGGATACTTTGTAAGCTCCGTTGTATTCAGCAACTTCCTCGCCTATCAGAAAAACGTCTTTATCACGTCTCATTTCTTCAGACATTGCCTCTCTTAGGGCTTCTCGAAACTGTATTTCTCTCATTAGTTTATGACAAAATTTTGGCTCGTAAAAATAGAAAGGAATTGGCCAAAACCAAAAATAAACCCTGCTTTATCCCTAATAGATTAGCCCAAATACACCGTTTTGGAATTAACGAACTCCAAAATCCCGTATCTGCTCAATTCACGCCCATATCCTGATTTTTTGACTCCACCAAAAGGTAAGTGCGGATTTGAAGCTACCATGGCATTTATAAAGACTGCTCCACTTTCTATTTTTGCAGCCAGTCGCTCCGCTTTTTCTTTGTCTTCTGACCAAATTGAGGCGCCAAGACCAAATTCAGAATCATTAGCCAGAACTATTGCATCTTCCTCGTTTTTAACTTTGAAAATGGTAGCAACAGGACCGAAAAGCTCCTCATAATAGGCTGGAGCTGTAGTTGGAATGTCTGTTAAAATTGTGGGTGTGAATGAAGAAGACCCATCTTCTGGCTCTTTGCCTCCCAAAAGTAAAGTAGCTCCCGCTTTTACAGACTTGTCTACTTGATCATATAATTCCTTGGCCAGATCTGGTCTTGCCATGCAGGCGAAATCAGATTCCTCTTCCATTGGGTTGCCTTCTTTTAACTTGTTTATATGATTAACAAAAAGTGTAAGGAATTCATCGTAAATATCTTCCTCGATAATAAACCTTTTAGCTGCAATACAGCTTTGGCCAAAGTTTACCATTCGTGCTTTCACAGCTGTTTCCGCAGCTTTTTTCAGGTCTGCATCTTTTAATACAATAAAAGGATCACTGCCGCCAAGTTCAAGCAGTGATTTTTTTATTTGCTTTCCAGCCGCAGACGCAACAGAAGCACCAGCTTTTTCGCTTCCCGTAAGCGTGACCGCTTTGATTCTATCGTCTTCTATAAGTTTGGTGGTTGCCTCAGAATCGATTAATAAACTTTGAAAAACTCCAGTTGGAAAACCTGCTTCTGTAAATAACTCTTCTATTGCTAATGAGCATTGAGGCACGTTTGAAGCGTGTTTTAAGACGCCCACATTTCCCGCCATCAGAGTAGGAGCGGCAAAGCGGAAAACTTGCCAAAAAGGAAAGTTCCAAGGCATCACTGCTAAAATAGTACCCAAAGGCTGATGGATTACTTTCGCTTTTTTACCCTCAGGCAAACTTATTGGTTCCTCTTCTAAGAATTTAGCACCATTCTCGGCGTAATATTCACAGACCAAAGCACATTTGTCCACCTCAGCTAAAGATTCTTTGATGACCTTTCCCATTTCCTGAGAAATGATTTTGGCGTATTTTTCTCGCCTGTCCTTTAAAACTTTAGCTGCCTTTTCCATTAATTCAGCTCTTTTTGTAAAATCTGTATCCTTCCAATTAGAAAATGCGACCGAAGCAGCGCTAAGCTTTTCTTCGATTTCTTTTTCTGATAATGAATGAAACTCTGATAATATTTCCCCTGTATAGGGATTGATTGATTTAATTAATGTCATTTTTTTATGGGTTTTCCAGCTTCTTGCCAGGCGTCAATGCCGCCCTCTAAAGAATACAAGTGGGTAAATCCAGCTTCCTGCAAAATAGTTGCCGCTTCATTGGACCTGCCTCCAGCTTTACAGTAAATCAAATATGTTCTTTTCTTATCTAACTTCGATATCTCGCTCTTGAAATTATCGCTGTTGAAATCAATGTTTATTGCGCCAGGCAAATATCCCCCTGCCATTTCTTCCGATGTACGCACATCTAAAACTTTAACCGCACCCTTATTCTTCATCAGTCCTTCAAATTCCGAAGGGCTAAGTGCCTTTACTTTTGAGGATTGTGCTTGCACGAAATTTATATTGATAAATGCAAAGGCAACTAATAAAATGAGGAAATTTTGAAGTTTGATGGTTTTGAGTTTGATGTGAAAAATTGAGAATCCATATTGAATTGAAAATTTAGCAAGATTAAATACAAATGTCCATCAAAATAGCTCTCATATCAGATTCACACAGTTACATAGACCACAAAACCCTCGCCTATCTGGCTGATGTAGATGAGATTTGGCATGCCGGTGATATTGGGAGTTTTGAAGTGATGGATGCATTACCTCAAGGAAAGCCTGTTCGGGCAGTTTTTGGGAATATTGATGATCAAGATATGCAGCGAGCCTATCCGGAATGGCAGGAATTTGTGCTGGAAGGGGTAAAGGTGCTCATGACACACATCGGGGGCAAACCTCCCCGCTACGCAAAAGGCATAAAAATTAAAATCAAAGAATTTGTTCCACATCTATTTATCTGTGGCCATTCTCATATTTGTAAAGTAGAATTTGATAAGACAGTCAATTGCCTTTACATGAATCCTGGGGCGATTGGTCAGCATGGATTCCATGTGATGCGGACGATGTTACTGTTTGATATGGAGGCTGGTCAAGTAAAAAATCTCCGAGTGGTGGAATTGGGGAAAAGAGGGAAGGTTTTGTGAAGTTTGTAAGTGGTAAGAAGTGAAAAGTGGGAGAGTGGCAGTTTTCAGTCGCAGTCTCAGTCGGCTTTGGAACTGACCTCTGTGCCGTGGTTTGTGTCTCACAAACCACTTCAGTTTATATTATTTCTAATGTCTTGTGTCTAACATCTTAAGTCTCAAAAAAAACTAGAAACCAAAAAAGGCGATCATTTGATCGCCTTAAATGTTTTTGCAGAAATAATAATTATTTCCCGAAAGACTTCTTAAGTTCTTCAACGTCCACGTTTCTGATTACAGGCTGAGCAGACAATTGCTTGATCTTAATCACACGTGTGGTCTGAGATTGTCTTTTTCTTTTAAGTTTTCTCTTCAGTGTAGTAACTGCCATGGTCGTATATTTTTAATAGTATTGTTTCGAAACGAGTCGCAAAAGTAAATAAAGATTTCTTTTTAGCCTAAATTAATTTGGGATTTAATTCTTTGACTTTCACGATATCAGGGAGCGTTTCCTTTTTTTTGAATAAATTTGGCAGCTAATCACCAAAAAACAAGCTATGCAAAAGCCGAGTCTGCCAAAAGGAACCCGAGATTTTGGAACAATCCAGATGGCCAGAAGAAATTATATCCTAGACACAATCAAAGGTACTTTTCAACTTTTTGGCTACAATCAAATAGAGACTCCGGCAATGGAGAATCTTAGCACCTTGACTGGGAAATATGGGGATGAAGGTGATCAG
Organism: uncultured Algoriphagus sp.; assembly: GCF_963974835.1. Taxonomy (GTDB): domain Bacteria; phylum Bacteroidota; class Bacteroidia; order Cytophagales; family Cyclobacteriaceae; genus Algoriphagus. The sequence continues at coordinate 116,350 of NZ_CAXBET010000003.1, forward strand.
TTGCTGTTCAAGATTTTAAATAGCGGAGATTATCTCAAAAATGTGGGTGCGGAAGATTTGGAAAATGGTTTCAAGCAGACGTTGACCAAAGTGTCAGAGAAAGGCTTACGATATGATCTGACTGTTCCATTTGCCCGCTTTGTGGTGATGAATAGAAATGAGTTGACCTTTCCATTTAAGCGTTTTCAGATTCAGCCGGTTTGGCGTGCAGATCGGCCTCAGAAGGGTAGGTACCGTGAATTTTATCAGTGTGATGCAGATGTGGTAGGGACTGATAGTTTGCTTTGCGAAGCAGAGATTATCCTGATGATCAGATCCGTTTTTGCAAAACTAAAACTGAATGATTACAGCATTAAGCTGAATAATAGAAAAATCTTAACTGGAATTTCTGAAGCAATCGGAGAAGCTGGCAAAGAAGGCCCGCTCTGTGTAGCTATAGATAAGCTGGATAAGATCGGCTGGGATAAAGTAAAAGAGGAATTAAGTGAAAGAGATTTTGCTGCTGATTCAATAGAAAAATTGACTCCGCTTGTGCAATTGGAAGCTGATCAGACCGGTAAGTTGGCTTTTCTTAAGGAGTTCTTAGCGACCAGTGATATAGGTCTTCAGGGAGTTAGCGAATTGGAAGAGGTATTTCAAATACTGACTGACATGGGTGAGAACCTGGATTTCGTTGATCTGGATATTATGCTTGCCCGAGGTCTCTCTTATTATACAGGGGCGATTTTTGAAGTAAAAGTGAACAATGTGTCCATAGGATCCGTCAGTGGTGGTGGTCGATACGATAACCTAACTGGAGTTTTTGGACTTTCAGGAATGTCCGGGGTCGGATTTTCCTTCGGGGTGGATCGTCTATATGATGTGTTGGAGGAGTTGGATTTATTTCCGCAGGATAGCATTCAGAGCACTAAACTGCTTTTGGCGCACTTTGATGAGAAAGCATTTGTTTATGCTTTAAGTCTTTTGAGAAAATTCCGGGAAGAAGGAATCAAAGCCGAGGTTTTTCCGGATGTGACTAAAATGAAAAAGCAATTAGATTTTGCAGATAAGAAATCTATTCCATTTGTTGGGATATGTGGAGATGACGAAATTAAAGCCAATGTAATAGCATTGAAAAATCTTGAAACTGGAACTCAGGAATCTGTTAGTTTAGAAGAGGCGATAAAACGATTAAAGTAAATTCAACATCATAATTTTATAGGAGATTTTAATTAGAAATATATGTTTGATATAATGGGCATGATGGGCAAAGTAAAAGAGGCCCAAGCAAAAATTAAAGAAACACAGGCCAAGCTTGTTTATCTGACGGCAACGGGAGAATCAGGTGCCGGGATGGTAAAAGTGACTGTAAACGGCGACAGGAAAGTTGTTAGCATAGAATTCGATGATTCCTTGCTTTCTCCAAAGGATAAGGAGATGCTCAGCGATCTGATCGTGGCAGCCACCAATATCGCGATGACCGCCATTGAAGTAAAAATCAAAGCGGAGATGAAAGCCGCTACGGAAGGCATGATTCCTAACATCCCAGGGATGGATTTAGGCGGCATGTTTGGATGAGCATCTGCGCCATCGTCATACTGAATTACAACGGGGAAGAAATGCTAAAGACATTTCTTCCTTCAGTTTGTATGCATAGTGCTTACGACGTTTGGGTAGTTGATAATTCTAGTACAGACAATTCACTTGATTATTTAGATAAAAACTATCCGAGGATTAAGCAGATAAAACTTGAAGAGAATTTTGGTTTTGCCGGAGGCTACAATAAGGGGCTTGACCTGCTAAAGGGTCAATATTCATATTATATATTGCTTAATTCGGATGTCGAGGTAACTCCTGCGTGGGATCTTGATCTGATCTCTTGGATGGAAGCAAATCCAGAATATGCTGCGCTTCAACCAAAAATTCTGTCTTGGAAAAACAAAGATACCTTTGACTACGCAGGAGCAGGTGGAGGTTTTTTGGATGCTTATGGCTATCCTTATTGTAGGGGGAGGATTTGGGACACTATTGAAAAAGATGAGGGGAAGTACAATGATATCATTGATGTGGATTGGGCATCAGGCGCTTGCATGGTGCTAAAAGCTGCACCTTTCCATGAATTGTTGGGTTTCGATACAAGTTTTTTTGCCCATATGGAAGAAATTGATCTTTGCTGGCGCTTTCGGAAATCAGGATGGAAAATTGGCTACAACGGAAATATCAAAGTGTTTCACCTAGGTGGGGCAACCCTGGATAGGGCAAATCCTAGGAAACTGTATTTAAATATTAGGAATAGCCTGAGTATGGTTTATAAAAATGAAAGCAGGAATAGGTTTGCGAAGATTTTTGTGGTCAAGTCTTTGTTAGAGCACTTAGCTGCGTTAAGTTACTTAACTCAGGGAAAAAGGGAATATTCGAAAGCGATAAAGAAGGGGTATAGTGACTTTAATTTAATGAAGGGCTCATTAGGGAGATTTCACCCCAATCTGGAAGGAAGAAAAGAGGTGGAACGAGTTGGAAAAGTCAATCTTATCTTTTGGAATTGGAAGATATTAGGAAAAAGGACCTTTGATGAACTTTAATCGAATAGAACTGGATTGTTCTTTTTTCTGAAAAATTTCCTGATTTTCATCGTCATCGCCATGCTTACATATAAAATGACAGGAGAGCCCATAGTAACGAAAGAAGCGTAAATAAAAAATAAGCGAATACTATCTATAGGGAAATTGAGCTTTTCACCCATGCGTGAGCAAACTCCAAATGCTCTTTCTTCGAAGAATATTTTCAGTTTTTCCATAATTATAGGTGGTTTCGTTTCAGTAAATTTAGTAAAACTCTTGCGATTTAATAAATAAGAATGATATACCAATTGTTTAGTAAAAGGCCGTTTCTCCTGATAGTGATATTATTGCCGCTCATCTGCAGTTCAATAATGGTGCCCGAGACTGATTTTTTAAAAGATTCCAGAGTAACTCCCGGCAAGCTGGAATTCTTCAGGGATTCCGTCCGTTTTGAAGTCACAGGGACGATTCCTATTGAATCCGCACTAAGTCCCAAGAACCCAAAAATAATTATTCTACTCAAATCGTCCGAAAATTCGATTCTCTTTGATGAGATAGAGCTGACAAAGAATGTAGCTGAATATGCTTATAAAAAATCTTTTGCCCTCGCATATGAGCCTTGGATGGAGGGAGCCTATTTAGAGACACAATTTTTTCAGGGAAAGAAGGAACAAACTGAACCATATCAGAAAAAGATTCTAGCGAGGGGAATTATTACTACTCCATTGTTGGCAAAAATTGGCCATGTCAATTCAGATGAACCTATTCCGCAAGTAGGACTTTTTATTTCCACTGGAGCCATGGATAGAGATATGTCCCGGACCAAAGAATTCCTGATTAGATTTGATGCTGGGTCCTCTTCAGTAAAAATGACAAATTCAAACACGCAGGCAATCGCTGACTTGAAGACTTTTTTGACAGAAAACAGCTCAGTGGTTTCTATGAGAGTAATAGGAACACAATCTCCGGAAGTATCAGAAGGGAGAAGCAGTAAGTTAGGGATTGATAGAGCAGAGTCTGTAAAACGGCTATTGGAGGAATCCAATATTAGGATTAGGGATTCTTTAATGCAGCTAAGTTCACGATGGAATGACTGGTTTGATTTTAGGCTGCAGCTGCGGGAATATGAAAAGCTCTCCACTCAGAGAAAGGATCAATATTATGCTGTTTTGCTAAATGGACTAGACTACGAATCTCAAAGTCAGTCCCTAAGGAAGATTGCTGGGTTCAGTCAGGTAGCTGCTGATTTATTTCCAAGCCTCAGGGCTGTTAAAATTGAGGTGGTGGCAAAGCCACTTCCAGGTCTTAATCAAGCTCAGTCAGCGTTGCTGCAAAAAGCTTTGGGAGAAAACGCAATTAGCTCTGGACTTGATCTGACTGACTGGGCCATAGCAGGTGAAACCGCACCTAGGCTTGAGGATAAAGCGGAGATTTACAGCAAGATGACAGAGTTATTTCGATCGGTAATTCCATATAATAATTTGGCAGTAGTGAAGATGCGTTTGGCTCAGCGCACCCTCGATGAGGAAGCAAAGAAAAAACTTTGGAAGGAAGCGGAAAACCTGCTTTATCAGGCTTCTAAAATTGGTACTGATCCTTATGTGCTACATAATCAAGGGCAAATTATGGTGCTGCAAGGCAAAACCTGGGATGCCTACAAAAAACTTTCAGATGCATCCGTTTTGACCCGGGATGAGGATTTTCTAAAGTATAATGAAAGCTTGAGAGGAGCCCTGGATATTATGAGAGGTGATTACAAGCTGGCAACTTTACGATTTGACTACGACTATACCGAACCCAAGGATTTTTTTAATAAGGGCTTAGCTTATTTTCTTTCGAAGGATTTTGCCAATGCTAGTTTATCCTTCGAGGAATCAGTGATGGCAGGTAGAAACTATGGATATGGTTTTTACGGATTAGCGATGATCGCTGCAGCAAGTGGTCAAACGGAGATAGCTTTGCTGCAATTGGATAAGGCAATACATGCAAGTGAATTAATTTATCAGAAAGCTTTGGTAGATCCGATTTTTGAAGAAATCAGGTCATCTGATGAATTTTTCCAAATTTTTAAGTCATCTGTTACCATAAATGAAAAATAAGTAACAATCTATTAATTATTTGCCTACAGTATTAATTCAAAAAGTGTGAATTGGATTATTCTGATTTTTGGTTTAGTCACGAAATACCTTAAATTGACGCAGTATTCGAGTCAAAAGATTCTAATTAGTGCAGTTAGCCTAAAAAAATCCAAATTTTATTTTAGCCTTTGAATTTGAAATTTGTTTTAGAATCTTTAACATTGATGCTTTAGTACAATTCTTGTAACCCAAAATATTTGCCTATGACCTATTCTACTTAAGAAGAAGTGTGCCCTCACCTATGCAGCATCACTTACAGATGCTCTCAAACCTAAAGGTTTCTCATTAGTTGGTTTTTAAAAAAGCCGCGGTATAGTCGCAAAAGAATCCTGCAAAGCAGGAGATGACCTTTTGCTATTATTTTGAGTTCAATCGCAATCGATTGCGATAACATAATAAAAAAGACAAGTTTTTGAAATTAATCTTGTTACCCAATCTATCTATGTTTATGAAAAATATTTACAAAAATCTAAGTGCACTTTTTGTGCTCTTAGTTCTAACTGGTGCGGCTGCCTTTGCGCAAAAAACCGTAACCGGTACAGTACTGGATGAGTACGACGTGGGACTTCCTGGTGTCTCTGTCTTAGTGAAAGGCACGACTACAGGTACAGCCACAGACATTGACGGAAAATTCTCCCTTAATGTGCCAAATGATCAGGCTGTTTTAGTTTTTTCCTTTATTGGATATGCATCTATCGAGCAGCCAGTTGGCAACAGAAGTATAGTGGATGTCAAAATGGCACCTGATGAAAGAACTCTTACCGAAATGGTTGTAACTGGTTATACCATTGACAGTCGTAGAGAGACAACAGGTGCAATTGCAACTGTGGATGCCAAAGACTTAGCAGTAATTCCTACTGGTAACGTAGAGCAGGCCCTACAAGGCCGTGTTTCTGGTGTTACTGTGATTACCAACGGTCAGCCAGGTACCACTTCAATTATACGTGTTCGTGGTTTTGGTGCCTTTGGTGGTAACCAACCTTTATACGTTGTAGACGGTGTTCCTGTAGGCTCCACTGATTTCCTTAACCCTGATGACATCGAATCAACTACGGTATTGAAAGATGCTGCCGCTGCTTCTATTTATGGAGCTAGAGCAGCAAGTGGTGTGATCATCTACACTACTAAAAGAGGTAGAAGAGGGAATCAAAAATTGAGAGTTGATTACAACGGTATGTACGGTGTGACTACTCCTGGTACAGGCATCGATATGATGAATCCTCAGGATCAAGCGGAATACACTTGGTTGGCTGAGACAAATGCCGCTGCTGCTGAAGGAAGAGAGCCGAACTATACACACCCGCAGTTTGGCACCGGAACTTCCCCAGTATTACCTTATTATATTCGAGTAGGTGCTCAAGGAGGACTTGCAGGTCCTTTCTCTCCAGACAGATTAGCGGAAGAAGCAGCTAAGTATAATGTTGACTATGGTAAAGGAGATATCTATCAAATTGTTAGAGCGGCTACTGGAGAAGGAACGGATTGGTACGATGCAATCACAAGAAATGCTCCATTAAACCGTCATTCCTTAGGAATTAATGGTGGTTCTGAATTTAGCAGATTCTTTATAGGATTAGGTATTCAGGATCAAGCAGGTATTCTATTAAACAACTCACTTCGCAGAATGTCCTTGAGAGCAAACTCTGAATTTGATGTGACTAAGCGAATCAGAGTTGGCGAAAACTTCCAAGCAACTTATAGAAGATCTTTAGGTATAAACGGTGGTAACGGTGGACAAGGGGTTTCTAGGGAAGAAAACTCTATTCTAGGTGCTTTCCGAATGTCTACCATCATTCCTATTTATGATGAGTTTGGAGGTTATGCGGGTACTGCCGCTACAGGTTTTAACAACCCAAGAAACCCTGTTGCAGAAAGAGATGCTCTAAAAGACAACAGAAGTTTTAATGCTAATATCTTCGGCAACGTATACGCTGAAGCTGATATCATTGACGATTTGACATTTAGATCATCTATCGGTGGTCAGTATAACAATTATTATTATTATAACTACTCAAGACGTCAATACGAAAACTTGGAGAACAACTCCGCTTTCGGATATGGTGAAGGGTCAGGTTATAATTTTGCTTGGACATTTACTAATACATTAGCTTACAAGAAAACATTTGAAAAACACTCATTTGATTTCTTAGCAGGTATGGAGGCTTTAAATACAGGTTCAGGACGTGATATGTCTGCTTCTGGTCAAAACCCATTCTCACAAGATCCGGACTTTATTACAATCTCCAATCTTCCGGTTTCTTCAAGACAAGTGAATTCAGGGCTTTACAGAGGAGTTAACTTCTACTCTATTTTCGGCCGTTTGAATTATACATATAATGATAAGTATTTATTCAGTGCTGTTGTTAGACGTGACGGATCCTCCAGATTTGGTGAAAATTCCAGATATGGTGTATTCCCTGCATTTTCCGCAGCTTGGAGAATCTCGTCTGAAGGTTTCATGGCAAGCTCTACATGGATAGATGAATTGAAAATCCGTGGTGGTTGGGGACAAATGGGTAACTCCAATAACGTAGACCCTAACAACCAGTATTCTCTATTTGGTGGTGATATCGGGGCATCCTCCTATGATATTTCCGGATCTAACTCTTCCGCACTTATCGGGTTTAGAAGAACTAGAATTGGCAACCCGAATGCTCAATGGGAAACTGCAGTTACTCAAAATATCGGGTTTGACGGTACTTTCTTCAATGGCCGTATGGATGTGATATTTGATTTATGGAAAAAAGAGACTAAGGATTTGCTATTCCAGGTTCCGATTCCTGCTACTGCTGGCTATAATGCATCTGCACCGGCAGTGAACATTGGTGAAATGCTAAACCAAGGAGCTGATCTATTGGTGGCTTTCAAAGGAAATCTTTCCAGTGATTTCACTTATGATGTATCTGTTAATGGTTCACTCTTAAAGAACGAGATTGTTTCTTTGGCACCTGGTTTAACCGTGATTACTTCTGCTAATCCAGCATTTAGAGGCATTGAGCCTATTAGAAACATGGTTGGTGAGTCACTTTCTTCATTCTTCGGATATGAGGTAGAAGGATTGTTCAGCTCTGCAGAAGATGTTTCATCCCATGCTACTCAAGATGGTGCTGGTATTGGTCGATTCAAGTATAGAGATATCAACGGTAGAGATGCGAATGGCAATTTGACAGGTCTGCCTGATGGCAAAATTGATCCAGATGATAGAAAAATCCTTGGATCTCCAATTCCAAAATTCACAGGTGGTATGAACTTCACCTTGGGTTACAAAGGTTTTGACTTATCTGCATACGTGTATACATCATTAGGAAATGAAATTTGGAATCAGTCCAAGTGGTTTACTGATTTCTATTCTACTTTCGAAGGTGCAGCTACTTCCGAGCGTTTAAAAGATGCTTGGACTCCTCAAAATCTGGATGCTACCATTCCGATTGTAGAAAAAGCAGCGAATTTCTCCACCTCAAGTGTGGGTAATTCATTCTACGTAGAAGATGGTTCTTATTTAAGGCTTCAGAACGTTACTCTTGGTTACACTTTACCAGCTCCATTATTGGAAAGATGGAGACTTGAAAGACTAAGAGTTTTTGCTTCCGCAAACAACCTGTTTACAATCACAGGATATGAAGGACTTGATCCTGCAGTAGGTGGAGATGCTGATTTGACGTTTGGTATCGATGTAGGTAACTATCCAGTTACTCGTGGTTATACATTCGGTGTGAACCTAAGCTTCTAAGCTTAAGCCTCAACTAGAATCGAGTTATAGAAACTATAATTGATTAAAAACATGAAAAATATAAAATTAAAAGTCGGCGCTCTATTAGCATCCACAGCATTGATGGTTGCAGTGAGTTGTAGCGATGATTTTCTGGAAATTGCGCCAACAGGCTTATTGTCTGAGGCACAGCTAACCTCCCTAGCTGGATTGGACGCCTCCTTGATTGCTGCGTATTCTCAAGTAAATGGTAGAAACTTCAGAATGGCATCTCCTTCCAACTGGGTTTGGGGAAGTATCAGAGGTGGAGATGCAAATAAAGGAACTGACCCTGGGGATTTCAATACGATTAACCCAATTCAGCGTTTTGAAACCGATGCAACCAATGGAAACTTATTTGAAAATTGGCAAGGTCTATATGAAGGAGTTGCTCGTGCAAATAACGTATTAAGACTGCTATTGAATAAGTCCGATGATGTATCAGATGCCGATGTTCAGCGTATATCTGCTCAGGCAAGATTCTTAAGAGGTCATTACTACTTCCAGTTAAAGAGAAATTTCGACAACGTACCTTATATAGATGAGAATATTGATTACGGAACTGGACTGGAAGATGTAGTCAATAATGTGGATATCTGGCCAATGATTGAAGCTGATTTCCAATTTGCGGCAGACAATCTTGCGGCGACTCAATCTCAAGTTGGTAGAGTGAATTCTTGGGCTGCTAAAGCTTATTTAGGCAAGGTTTACTTATATCAAGATAAATTTGCTCAGGCAAAAACAGTTTTTGATGATGTAATCGCAAATGGTGTGACAAGCGGAGGTGAAAAGTATGGATTGATGGCTGATTATGGTAATCTTTTCAGAGGTGAATTTGACAATGGAAAAGAATCCGTTTGGGCTTACCAAGCGGCAGCAAATACAGGTTCTGTAAACAATGCGAACCCTGAATTTGATTTAAATAATCCATATAACTCAGCAGCTCCAGGCGTATGCTGTGGTTTCTTTGCACCTAGTTTTACTTTTGTAAACTCTTTCCGTACGGATTCAAATGGTCTTCCTTTACTCGATGGATCATACAATACACCAGCCAATCTTGTAAAGAACGATATGGGTATAGCTACTGATGAAGCATTTACCATCGATCAAGGCCCAATTGATCCACGTGTAGATCATACTGCAGGTAGAAGAGGTATTCCTTATATCGATTGGCAAGTGCATCCAGGACAATCCTGGATTAGGCAACAGTCTTTCTCTGGTCCATATTCTGTAAAGAAATTCGTTTACTCTAGGACAGAAGTTGGAACATATCAGGATAACAGTTCATGGACTCCAGGTTACACAGGTATCAATGTTAACATTATCCGTTTTGCTGACGTGATATTAATGGCAGCCGAAGCTGAGATAGAAACTGGTGGCCTTGAAAAAGCTAGAGAGTATGTGAACATGATTAGAAATAGAGCAATGAATTCCAATGTTATGAAGCTTGATGGCTCTGGAATGGCAGCTAACTATAAGGTTGGTCTTTATACTGCCCCATGGTCAGATGCTGCTGCAGCTAGAAGAGCAGTTCGTTTCGAAAGAAAACTTGAATTAGGAATGGAAGGTCATAGATTCTATGACTTGGTAAGATGGGGTACTGCATCTGAAGAGTTGAATGCTTACTTATCATTTGACGGAGCTCGCTTATTGAACGCTTTAGGTGGAGCAACTTATACTGACAAACATTCTATTTTGCCTATTCCTCAAAACCAAATAGATCTCGTTGGACCTGATAAATTGATTCAGAATCCAGGTTTCTAAATTATTAATTGAATACTTTAAAGGGGAGGCATTAGCTTCCCCTTTTTTTTGGCATCAAAGGCTAAAAAGCACTTGAAATATTTCTGGTATGGCCTAAAAATGCTAATTTCAGCACAACCCAAGTACCAACCTATTTACTCATGAAGTTCTCTTATTCTGGCCTTTTGGTTTTACTCCTTTTGGCATTTTCCTCTTGCAAAAAAGATTCAACGTTATTTGAGCTTATTCCCGCAAGCAAAACAGGTATTGAGTTTAACAATGAAATAGTAGAAACGGATTCATTCAATATACTTACAGACGAATATATCTTTAACGGTGGAGGGATAGCTGTTGCGGATTTCGATAATAATGGACTTCCAGATTTATTTTTTACAGGAAATCAGGTTGCGAATAAACTATACCTTAATTCGGGCAAATTTAAATTTGAAGATGTTACAGAGGCTGCGGGAGTTGGGGCCGATGACCAATGGTGTACGGGTGCTGTGGTAGTAGATATAAACGGAGACGGCTGGATGGATATCTATATAGCATCAGCTATGAAGCTAGGTCCGGGCGAAAGAAATAATTTACTCTTCGTCAATCAAGGGAAAGATGAATCGGGATCTATTTCTTTTAAAGAAATGGCTTCTGATTATGGTATAGCTGATGCAGGAAATGCAATGTGGGCTGCATTTATTGATTATGATTTAGATGGAGATCTGGATCTCTATGTCCTAAATAACCAACAAAGTCGAAGCGTACCAAGTAATTACCGACTGAAAATCACAGATGGGTCAGCAATCAATAATGACTCTTTTTATAGAAATAATGGCGATGGTACCTTCACAAATGTCACCCTAGAAGCAGGAATTACCATTGAAGGATATGGTTTGGGTGTTTTGGTTTCTGATTTGAATAATGATGGTTGGCCTGACATACATGTAAGCAATGATTATGTGACCAATGATATTTTGTACATCAATAATCAGGATGGTACTTTTTCCAATCAATCCAAAGATTTCCTAAGACATCAGAGTCAGTTCTCTATGGGAGCTGATATTTCCGATTTTAATAACGATGCGAAGCCGGATATTATCACCCTTGATATGCTTGGCGAGGATAATTACCGGAAGAAAACGACCATTGGAAATAATTCCTATCAAGTATACATAAGCAACGAACAGTGGGACTACGAATACCAATATGTTCGAAATATGTTGCATATGAATAATGGCGAAGGAATTCCATTTAGCGAAATAGGGATGTTGGCAGGCATGTACCAGACGGATTGGAGCTGGGCTCCCTTATTTGGTGACGTCGACAATGATGGTTACAGGGATTTGTTGGTGACCAATGGTTTTCCTAGAGATATTACCGACAAGGATTTTGCTAACTATAGAGCGGATGTAGGAAATATAGCATCAAAACGCCAATTGCTCGATTCTATACCAATCGTAAAAATTCCTAATTATGCATTTAAGAATAATGGTGATTTAACTTTTGCCGATGAGGGAAAAGCTTGGGGATTGAACAAGCCTTCCTTTTCAAACGGCGCGGCCTTTGTGGATTTGGACGGAGATGGTGACTTGGATTATGTGGTAAATAACATTAATGATCCGGCATTTGTGTTTGAAAATACCCTGAAAAATTTAGATGGAAAGAATAACTTTTTAAGGATAAAACTGAATGGCCCAAAACTTAATCCCCAGGGGTTAGGCACAAAAGTTCTGCTTACAATGCCAGGGGGAAATCAGCTTTACCAAGAGCAGCAAGTAGTAAGGGGATATATGTCATCCATCGAAGAAGTGATGCATTTCGGAATTGGGAATGTGTCTGAAATCTCATCTATCAAGGTGATTTGGCCGGACGGCAAAGAAATAACGCAGGAGAATATCAAGCCAAATCAAGTAATTGAAATTAAATATTTGGATGCAAAGCAAGGTAAGAATCAGTTAGCCATTATAGATTCAGCCCCGTCTAATGCACTGTTTGCAGAAGTTTCCTCGGAAAAAGGTTTGGAATACACCCACGAAGAAGAAGATAAAGTTGATTTCAATATTCAGCGGGTAATTCCACACAAGTTGAGTCAATATGGACCAAGTCTAGCCGCTGGAGATGTGAATGGAGATGGCTTGGAAGATTTGGTTATTGGATCGGCATCTGGCTTTGCTCCGCAACTGTTTCTTCAGGATGTGGATGGAATGTTTGCTGCCAAGGAATTGATTTCTGAAGATGGCAATTTCTTTGAAGAAATGGGGATTTTGCTAGTTGATGTGGATAATGATTCTGACTTGGATATGTATTTGGTTGGGGGAAGTAATGAGTTTTTGGGCGATGCGACTGAGTACAATGACAGACTGTTTTTGAATGATGGAAAAGGAAACTTTAGCTTAGATAAGAATTTTTCTTCCGTAAAGGCCAGCGGATCTGCTGTTCGTGGAGCTGATTTTAATGGAGATGGATTCATGGATTTGTTTGTAGGTGGCAGGACTCCGGTGACCCAATATCCTTTACCGGAAAGAAGCTTTCTTCTAAAAAACATCAATGGCCAATTTCAGGATGTAACTGATGAAGTAGCTCCCGGGCTTCGCAAAGTGGGGATGGTGACGGACGCCATCTGGTCGGACGTGGATGCTGATGGTCTGGTAGATCTTGTCGTAGTAGGGGAGTTGATGGAGATTACTATTTTCAAAAACTCAGGAGACAAGCTTACCAAACTTGAAGGAACAGGGCTGGAGAATTACTTAGGCTGGTGGAATTCTATCACAGCAGGAGATTTTGATCAAGATGGCGATACTGATTTTGTAGTAGGTAATCTTGGTGAGAATAATTCCCATCACCCTACAGCAGAAAGGCCGGTTAAAATTTACGCCAAGGATTTTGATAATAATGGAAGCGTAGATCCCATTACTTTTGCTTACTACAAGGACCGCGAAGGCAACTACAATTCTTTCCCGAGTCATTTCTGGGGAGATTTATATGGGCAAAGTCCAATGTTCCGAAGGAAGTTTGAGCGCTATAAGCTATACGCTTTGAGCACAGAACAGTCTCTTTTTACTGATCAGGAAAAACAAGATGCGCTTATCCTTACTGGCAATTATGACAAGACAGCTTACATTGAGAATCTGGGAAGCGGCAAATTTCAGGTAAGCAGACTTCCTACTTTAGCACAAATCGCCCCAGTAAATGGATTAATAACTGAGGATGTAAATGGTGATGGGTTTCCGGATGTTGTGATGATAGGAAATGATTATGGCAACGAAATCTTTGTGGGCCGACTTGATGCCCATTTAGGGTTGGTTTTACTAGGGGATGGCAAAGGTGAATTTACACCGATGAGTCCACAGGAAAGTGGATTTATGGTTCCGGGTGATGGAAAAGCTTTGGTGAAAATCGCATCTTCAAAAGGTGAGCCTCTATTGGTAGCTTCTCAAAATAGAGGAAAGTTGCTAGCATTCCAGAATAGTACTTCACAGGGTAGCCGTACAATTGCTCCAGGACAGGAAGTGATGGCTGTTATTTTAGAATTGGAAAATGGTCAAAAACAGCGAATTGAAACCAGCCTAGGATCTGGGTTTTTGTCACAATCAGGAAGACAAATAGTTCTTCCAATAGGACTAAAAGGAATTCAATTGCAGGACTACAAGGGGAATCTCAAAGACGTTGATATGAGTTCCTTGGAGTAATTACTTATACATTTCCCCTGACTTTGCTTTGCAGATATCCACCATCAGTTCAGCTACTTTATCGGTAACATCTTCAAAATATTTCCTCCCTTTTTCAGGGGAGGATTTTTTTGGGTTACCTATTCCAGTGTCTTCTGATACTTCAGACCATTTCCGCTCGGCCCATGCCCATTTCTCCTGAACTCCTTTTATTACAGATTTTTTCTCAGATCCATCCCCGGCTTCCTCCAGTGGCAAAACCAATTCTGGATTTAGATGCATTATGATGGAAGTCTCCATCTCATCTGCATGGTCTCCTGACTCATCGAAGTATTTTGCCTTATCCAAAGCCTGAAACCAGTTGCAAGTGAACAGCATCATTTCTGGAAATTTCAGCCCAAGTTCTCGAAGCATGGTTTTGAAGTCATTACCACCATGGCTATTTACAATTAAGAGCTTCTTAGTTCCTTGTCGATCAAGAACCGTTATAATATCCTGAAGGATCATCAGCTGGGTACTTGGATTCAGGTTGATGTCAAGATAAATATCCGACTGACCAGTGTTTACACCAAAAGGAATGGTTGGCATGATCGTGACGTTAGCTCCTTTTTCCCAAGCCTTTCTGCCGGATTCTCTTGCTACAGCATCCGCCTCGTACACATCAGTGCCATATGGCATATGGTAATTATGAGCTTCTGTTGCTCCCCAGGGTAATACAGCTAGTTCAAAACGATGATTTTTAAGAGTCTTCCAGTTGGATTCGGCAAGGATGTATGGGGTCATAAATTGATTTTAAAGGAAATGAAGGATAGTTAGCCTATTTACCTTCAATTTTGATAATTTGAGGCCTGATTCTAAATTAAGTCTAATGTCACAAAGAAGAAAATTTATCAAGCAATCCTTAATGGGATCTGCATTATTTATACCTGGAGTTTCTACTATTGCTGAGGCTAAAATACCAACACTTCTTGAAGGTGAAAAACCACTAATCCTTTCTACCTGGAATCACGGTTTACCTGCAAACGCCGCGGCTGTAGAAAAGTTGAAATCAGGTGGAAGTATAATAGATGCAGTGGAAACTGGTGTAAAAGATACGGAGCTTGATTTGAGTAATCTGTCAGTAGGTTTACAAGGCTTACCAGATCGGGAGGGAATTACCACACTTGATGCTTCGATAATGTCTGGAGACGGTTCGTGTGGAGCAGTGGCGTTTGTAAGGCAAGTGAAGCATCCCATTTCACTGGCAAGAGTAGTGATGGAGAAAACACCCCATGTAATGATAGTAGGTGAAGGTGCCAGACAATTAGCAATTGCTGAGGGTTTTCCAATCGAGAAAGAAGAACTAAGTCCGAAAGCTAAGGAAGAATACGAAAAATGGAAAGTTACGAGTAAGTACAAGCCTGTAATTAATATTGAAAATCACGATACCATCGGGATGATCGGAATGGATGCTAAGGGTAACCTAGCGGGGAGCTGTACTACTAGTGGTCTTTCTTATAAAATGCACGGTCGAGTAGGAGATAGTCCTATCATCGGTGCCGGATTGTTTGTTGATAATGAAGTCGGGGCGGCTACAGCGACCGGGCTTGGGGAGTCTATCATTCGGATTTGTGGAAGCTTTTTGATTGTGGAATTAATGCGCCAAGGCAGGACTCCTCAGGAAGCTTGTGAAGAAGCTGTGAAGCGATTGATCGCCAAAAACAGCAAGGATATAAAAGATATACAAGCTGGTTTCCTTGCCATGAATAAAGATGGAGAAGTAGGGGCTTTTGCAGTTCACCCTGGATTCAACTTTGCGCAGGCCACTTTGCAAAAAAACTTAATGATTGATTCAGGCTCACATTTCAAAAAAGGATGAGTAAGATAATCTTAGAATCTCCGGTTTTTAATGTGGAAGCTGCTATGGATGCAGCAAATTTTGGAGTAAACCGACTGGAGCTATGCGCCAATTTTCCTGAAGGAGGAGAAACACCCAGCGCAGGGATGCTTAAGTTTTTAAAGACTGAGATTGATATTCCGGTTTTTGTTATGATCCGGCCACGAGGTGGTGATTTCGCCTACTCCCAAAAGGAATTGATGGTGATGAAGAGGGATATAGAATTGTTGGGTGAGCAAGGCGCGGATGGTTTTGTTTTTGGGGCGTTGGATAAGTATGGATTTGTCGACATTGATTCTTGCAAATCATTGTTGCGAACTGCTTCCGGAAAACCATGTACTTTCCATAGGGCTTTTGATGCTTCAGCAGATTATTTCGACTCGTTGGAGAAAATAATTTCCTGCGGTTTTGATCGGATTTTAACTTCTGGTGGAAAGAATTCTGTCACCGAGGGACTAGAGACCTTGAAAGAATTGCTTATTAAAGCCCAGGATAGAATCAGCATAATGCCTGGGGGAGGCAGCAAGCCAGAGCATGTAAATGAGTTGAGAAAAACAGGTTTTCTGAAAGAGATTCATGCTTCATGCAAAACCTTCAAGCCCTCTACTAATCAATTTATTAATCCGGATTTGTCATTTTCGGATGATCCAAAATCCTTTACACATCATCTAAGGATTGATCAGGAAGTTGTGGGGCGGTTTTTGAGGGCAATAGGAGAATGAGGTTTAGAAGCTGGATTGTCTTGTTTTTTGCATCATTGGCATTTTCATGTAGCCCGATTTCGGAGCGGAAGCAGCCGCCGCCTTCCTTGGAGCAACTTGCCGCCACAGATCTGAATCTGAATGGAGAGCAATTGGCAAATGCCTACTGTGCAACTTGCCATCTGAAACCGGAGCCGGAAATCTTGGACAAAAATACCTGGAAGGAAAAGGTGTTGCCAGATATGCGAAAGCGTATGGGGTTAATATTGCCGGAGGATTTTGGTCAACCACTACCGGAAGACAGTGGAGTGCCAGCAGGCATATATTCTAAGCAACAGTTTATAAGAGCAAAGGACTGGGAGAAAATCTTATCCTATTACATAGAGGAATCTCCAGATTCGCCTTTGCCGCAGGCTGAAAAGGCAATGCCGGGTGAAGGTATTCCAGGTTTTGATGTGTCTAGACCAGATTTTCAAAGAATAAAAGGTAATCTATCCACTATGCTCAGAATCCATCCATCGACCGGAGATTTGTGGCTAGGTGATCGTCTGGAGATGATCTATATATTGGACTCTCAAAACGGATTTAGAATCAAAGATTCTATCCCCACTGAAGTTGCGCCAGTGGATATCAATTGGAATTCAGATAATTCCTTTGATTTGCTGACAATGGGACGAATGGATCCTTCCAACGACACCTTAGGGAAAGTCATCAATTTTAGGAAAGATGGAGCTGAATGGAAGAGTGAGGAGTTGTTGGCAAAGCTAATTCGTCCGGTAAATTTGACTCTGGCAGACTGGAATTCTGACGGTGAATCCGATAGGGTAGTTTCGCACTTTGGTAATCACTTCGGGAAATTGAGTATCTATCTTTCAGGCAATCCAGACCCAAAAGAAGTGATTTTAAATGCCAATCCTGGGGCTCGGAGAACAATGGCTGTGGATTTTGATAAAGATGGCGACCTAGATGTGATTGGTCTGATGGCGCAAGCCAAAGAAGGTGTATATGTTTGGTTAAATGAAGGGAGTGGGGTATTTAAGGAAAGAGCATTGTTACGCTTTCAACCAGCATTTGGATCCAGCGATTTTAGATTTGAAGATGTGAACCAGGACGGTCATCAAGATATCATAGTTGTAAATGGTGATAATGCTGATTTGTCTCAGGAGCCTAAATATTTTCACGGAGTCCATGTTTTTTTAAACGATAGTGAAAATGAGTTTGAAGAATCTTGGTTTTACCCTATGTATGGTTCAAGTGGAATCGAAATAGCGGATTTTGATGGAGATGGAGATCTGGATTTCTTCATTTTAGCATTCTTTCCTGAAGAATTTCAGGACCCCAAACAGAATTTGGTGTATTTCAGGCAGAACGATAAAGGCGAGTTTGATCCCTTCGTGATGAGTCAAAAGATAGAGGGGAATTGGCTTACCATGACTTCTGGAGATGCAGATTTAGATGGGGATATTGATGTAGTAGTGGGAGCATTTGAATTTGACGATCTTTATAAGGGAGCAAAAAATGTCTGGAAGCCTTTTTTATATTTCCAGAACCAAATGAACTAAAATTTTGAATAGTTACAATATGTGGAAATTAAGTATTGATTAATCATATTTTTTAAACTATTATTTTTATTTGTGATTCATTATCGGTAATTTATTCTTTCATCCTTAATTTTATTTTATGGTAAAAAGTTATCAAGGGGTTAGAGTGGCAGAGCCTAAGAAGGCCCCGATTCCTCAAATTCTAGTCAAAGAGTACATGAGTACTAATTTGATCACCTTCCACCCAGATGACACCATTGATCAAGTGATGGAAGTGCTTACTAAGAAAAGGATTTCTGGAGCTCCAGTAATTGATTCTTCGGGAGCATTGGTAGGGATTATTTCTGAGGTGGATTGCCTAAAAGAAATTATTAAAGGAAAGTATACAAATACCCCGAAATTTCCAGGAAAGGTAAGTGAGCACATGTCTGTGGATGTAATGACACTTTCTCCTGATTTATCGATTTTTGATGCTGCCTCCGAGTTTTTAGAGCATAAAATCCGAAGATTTCCAGTGATGAAGGATGGTAGGCTGTTAGGGCAGATTAGTCTTTCAGATATAATTAGGGCTTTTCCGACGATGAAACATACGACTTGGTAATTGGTAAGTTGGTTTAAAATGTAAAAGCCCACTGGTATTTTAGTACATCAGCGGGCTTTTTTGTGTTGTTTAAAACCTATGCTTACCTCCGCTATTCAACCAATAAGGTCAAAAGCAGTCTTGGATATGTTTAATTTTATAATTGAGGCAACTTCGGTCTTCCCACCAAATAAGTAAAGAATCCAAGGCTACTAACATCACTGTGAATAATCTTAAAATCTAAATATCATATTGATTTTCACAAATACTGAAATCATATCAGATTACTTTGAGGAATCAATAGCTCTTTCCACATCCTGAATAATGTCTTCGTAATGCTCCAGGCCTACCGATAATCTCACTAATCCATCAGAGATTCCAACTTGAGCTCTTTCTTCAACAGAAAGTTTGCTGTGGGTAGTCGAAGCCGGGTGAGTCACTATGCTCCGGCTGTCCCCTAGATTTGCAGTGATGGACACCATTTGAAGCTGATCAATAAAACGCTGAGCACGCTGGACGCCACCTTTTAGGTCCAAAGTAATTACACCACCACCTTGACTCATTTGTTTTCTTGCAATTTCGTATTGAGGATGGGATTTTAAAAATGGATATTTTACAGCTAGCAGTTCTGAATTGCCTTCGAAATACTCGGCAACTTTCAATGCATTACTGCAGTGTCTGTCCATTCTCAATCCCAGTGTTTCCATGCTTTTTGCAAGGATCCAGGCATTGAATGGCGAAATGGAGGGGCCAGTATGTCTAGCAAAAAACTGTACTTCTTTCATCAGGTCTGCCTTTCCCAAGATCAATCCGCCAAGTACCCGCCCTTGTCCATCAATGTATTTGGTAGCACTATGCGTCACGATATGAGCTCCCCACTTTGCAGGTTGCTGTAAATATGGTGAAGCAAAACAATTGTCCACTACTAAGATTAAATTGTGAGCAGCAGCGAATTTTCCCGCCCACTCCAGATCGATTATCTCCAGCCCAGGATTGGAAGGAGTTTCGATGAAAAGCATTTTAGTATTAGGCTGAACAAGTTTGTCCCAATTCAGATAGTCAGAAATATCGCCGTAAGTAGATGTGATTCCCCATTTAGGAAATACTCTGGTTAATAACTGATGCGTAGATCCGAAAAGCGAACGAGCAGCCAGCACATGATCTCCTTGCTGAAGGAGCGCTGCTATGCTTCCAAACATTGCTGCCATCCCAGATGCGGTTGCGAATCCATCTTCAGTGCCTTCCGCTGCGCAGACTTTCTGGATTAAGTCGCTGGAATTAGGATTGGCATATCGGGAATAGATGTTCCCGTCAATTTCATCTGCAAAAGTGGCTCTTGCCTCCTCAGCCGAATCAAATGTAAAACTGGATGTTAGATAAATCGGAGCTGAATGCTCGCGTTGGCTGGACTTGGATGGTGAAATTCGTATGGAGTTCGTTTCAAAGTGCTTACTCATTTATTGATCAGTTTAGAATTTACATTACTAATCAAGCAGATTTGAGAAAATCAAACCCAGAGGCGGAATACGAACTAAAAGGGATTATTTGTAAAGTAAGCCAATCTATAGTTCCCGCGTAGGGTAGGATTTGGCACCGTTCTCCGTTTCGGGATGGTTGCCAGAGGGTCATAGAGCCTAATCTCTCGCCTCTTCTTTATAAATCAGTTGCCTGAAGTGGTGCAAAGAAAGACCTTGATTTGTTGAATTCCAAATCTTATTTGATCAATCGTTAAATTGATTCATAGTTCGATCAACTCCGATAGCACAAAAACTCAGGGTCATCTCTATAGCTTTGTCCATGATGGTAGGTAATTCTGCGAATTCGTCAGAAGTGAATTTGCCCAAAACAAAATCGATCTGCCTTCCTTTAGGGAAGTCATCACCTATTCCCATTCGTAGTCTTGAGTAGTTCTGGCCCCCTGTCAATTCCTCAATATTCTTAAGCCCATTGTGGCCAGCTGCGCTGCCTTTTGGTTTCATACGAAGTTTTCCAAAAGGAATAGCTACATCATCCACGATCACAAGCGTGTTCTCTTTGGCAATCTGAAGTTCCTTCATCCAGTAGTTCATGGCCTTCCCACTTAGATTCATGTATGTAGTGGGTTTGATCATGTGGATTGTTCTGCCTTTGTGTTTAAATTCTGTTTTGAAGGCAAGCCTATCGCTTTTCCATGAACATTCTTTTGCGTCAGCAAGTCTGTCCACTGTCAAAAATCCGATATTGTGCCTAGTAAGTTCGTATTCCGGGCCAATATTACCCAAGCCAATAATTAAATATTTCATTGTACAATTGCGAGAAAGGGTCGAAAATAAAAAATCCTGCCCAGTGAAAGGCAGGATTTATGTCAATTTCAATTGGAAGATTATTCTTCTCCGGCTTTCTTGCCTCTAAGAGCTCTTGGTACACCAATAGTCACAATAGAAACGTTAGGGCTTGTAAGGATTTCGAAACCTTCAACATCTAAATCTTCAACTTTGAAAGATTTACCCAAATCAAGATTAGAGATATCTACAGGGATAACGTCTGGAAAATCTTTTGCAAGACCTTTTACTTTCAATACTCTTGTTTTTAACTCCAACTTACCACCTTTTGCAAGTCCTGGTGAGCTACCTGAAACTTTTACAGGGATCTCAAACTTAATTGGCTTGTCTTCAGCATAAGCAACAAAATCAGCGTGTAGAATTGCTTCACTAACTGGGTGATATTGCGCATCTTTCAATACGGCTTTGATGATAGTTCCTTCGATGTTCAAAGAAACCATGTGCACTTCAGGAGTGTAAATTAAGTCTCTGAACAGAATGATAGGAGAGTAGAAGTGAATCTGCTCTTTGATACCAGGTCCGTAAACCACGCAGGGAACATTACCTGATTCTCTCAATTCAGAAAGACTGGCACCGTCGAGATTTGCTCTTTTAAACCCTATAATCTCTAAATTTTTCATATGTATTGATTTTTAATTTCTATATAATTCCGCGTTATGGATTGTCATCCCTCCTTGAGATGCATCTCCTTGCTCGATTACACAGTATTTTTAATATTGGTTCTTAGATAAACAAAGAACTGATAGAAGTATTTCCTGTCACGGCGTGAATAGCCTTTGCAAATAGGTCAGCGACTGTCAATACTTTGATCTTGGATGATTTTTGCCTAGGAGTAATGGTGTCTGTAATCACCAATTCTTCCAAAACTGAGTTTTCGATGTTTTCGTAAGCTTTGCCTGAAAGTACCCCGTGCGTTGCAATGGCTCTTACTGAATTAGCTCCTTTTTCCATGACAATCTGAGCAGCTTTGCAGAGCGTTCCCGCTGTATCTACCAAATCATCCACTAGAATCACATCTTTACCCTCAACATCCCCGATAACTTGCATGGAAGCAATCTCGTTGGCTCTTTTTCTGTGCTTGTCACAGACCACCATTTCTACTTCAAAATGCTTGGCATAAGCCCTAGCTCTAGCTACTCCCCCCACATCCGGAGACGCGAAAATCATATCCGGAAGTCTTAGCGAATTCAAATAGGGCACAAAAATAGCTGATCCATTTAAATGATCCAAAGGTATATCGAAAAAACCTTGAATTTGTCCGGCATGTAGATCACAAGTCATGATTCTGTCCGCTCCTGCCGATGTGATCATATTTGCAATAGCTTTCGCAGCAATAGAAACCCTAGGTCTATCTTTCCTGTCTTGCCTTGCATAGCCAAAATAGGGTATCACTGCGCATACTTTATAGGCGCTGGCTCTTCTGGCAGCGTCTATCATCAAGCATAGTTCTAGTAAATTATCACTTGGAGGAGTAGTGCTTTGGACTAGAAATACGGTGCAGCCTCTGATGGATTCATCAAAACTTGGCGATAATTCTCCATCGCTAAATTTGGAGAGAGTGAGCTCTCCCAATTTTTTACCATAATTTTTGGCGACTTTTTCTGCAAGTGATTGGCTATTGGTGCCTGAAAATATTTTAACCTCGGACATGGTTCGATGTTTTTGACGGGAAAGATTTGGAATGGGTTTAAGAGCAAAAGTAGTGATTTTTGAATGGAAGGCTAGGATGTCGAGATTTGAATCATAAGAATATTATGAGATTTGCAGTGATTTCAGGTAGTTAATTTCCAGTTAAAAGTGCCGTTATCATCCTGATCAAATTAACTACAGGCGATAGAGACTTTGCAAATAAAATTTTAAAAAAAATAAAGTTAGTCTAGTTCCTATCCGAATAGAAATTGGTGTAGGTAATAATCTGACTATACGCAATGTTGCCAGTTAAATTAAATTTTTTCCTTTTCGGGCCGGAAGACCAATGACCGAAGTGGCCTCAACTCATAAGTTTAACATATCCTAAATTGCTTTTTCCTCTTAACTGATAGAAATGCGGATATACATAATTAATGGTTTATTATTAAATGGTATTTTATTCCAAGTTGTTTAAACCTAGAAATTTGGCAGGTACCGTTTATTCTTTAATAAGAAAATCGACTCAAAAAATCAGATTTTTTGTTGAAAAGTAGTATCACGCGTTTAAAATTCACCGCAATAGTTCCATTCCTGTAATATTTTAGGAAAAGAGGGATTTGATCCGTGATAGACTTTTTTTTCATACTATTTTAGAAAAGTATTACGCAGAATATTTATAAAACCAACCCACAAGCATATGAGATTAAGATTTACTTTTCTATTGCTGCTTTATGCCCTATCCTTTGGCATATTCGCACAAAATGTACCTACCCCAAAATCACATTTTGGATTTGATATCGGCGATGATTATAAGCTTGCCAATTTTACCCAAACAGAAGCATACTTTAAGAAAGTAGCTGATGCCAGCGACCGCGTTCGCATGGTCGAAATTGGTAAGACCGAGTACGGAAGATCGCAGCCAATGATGATCGTGACCTCCCCGGCTAATTATAATAAGCTTGATCGATATAAAGAAATTTCCCAGACCTTGGCTCATGCTGAAATCACTAAAGAGGAAGCTGAAAAACTTTCGGTAGAAGGCAAGCCTGTCGTTTGGATCGATGGAGGATTGCATGCTAATGAAGTAGTAGGCCCGCATCAATTGATCGAAACACTCTATCAATTAGCGTCCAGAGATGATGCTGAGACCTTGAAGATTTTGGAGGATGTCATTGTACTGATCGTTCATGCCAATCCGGACGGAATGGAAATCATGTCAGACTGGTATATGAGAAAGGAAAATCCGGAAGAGCGTGATCAAAATATTCCCATTCTTTATCAAAAATATGTAGGGCATGATAACAACCGTGATTTCTACATGAACAATATGAGTGAGGCGGCGAATATGTCCCTTCAGCAATACGTAGAGTGGATTCCTCAGATAATTTACAATCATCACCAGGCTGGACCTGCTGGTACAGTAGTGGCAGGTCCTCCATACAGGGATCCTTTTAATCATGTGTTCGATCCATTAATCATCACAAGTCTGGACGCAGTGGGAGCAGCGATGATTAACCGCATGCATCAGGAGGATCGACCTGGATATACTCGTTTAGATGGCTCGGTTTTTTCTACCTGGTGGAATGGAGGTCTCCGTACGACTCCTTACTATCATAATATCATCGGTATTTTGACGGAGATCATAGGAAATCCCACCCCTTCCAAAGTTCCTTTGGTTCCTGAGCGACTGATTCCAAATAATGGAACACCTTATCCTATCACTCCTCAGGATTGGCATTTCAGAAGATCAATTGATTATTCAGTCTCCTTGAACTATGCGATATTAAACCATGCTGTAAGACATGGGGATGAATTGCTTTACAACATCTGGTTGATGGGCAAAAAGGCCATTGAAAAAGGCAGCCAAGATAATGTAACCATGTATCCAAAATACGCGCAAGCCGTGGAAGAAGCATTTGCCAAATCGCAAAAAAAGAAAAGTGATGACGATGAGGATGCTGCTTTTTATGGCTACAGATCAGGTTTACCGGAGCAATTTTATGATTCAGTCTATTTGGATCCAGCAAATAGGGATCCACGTGGCTACATACTTTCTGCTGATCAGCCGGATTTCCCAACTGCGGTGAAATTCATGAATGCGCTGATCAAATCAGGTATTTTGGTTGAAAAAGCCACTGCTGATTTCACTGTGAATGGTAAAGAATATCCGGCTAACTCGTTTATCGTTAAAACTTCGCAGGCATTCCGCGCGCATGTAATTGATATGTTCGAGCCACAGGATCATCCAAACGATTTCCTATATCCTGGAGGTCCCCCTATCAGGCCATATGATGCTGCAGGCTGGACACTTGCTTATCAGATGGGAGTAGAGGTGGATCGTTTCTATGAAGGCTTCGATGGTCCATTTGAGCATATACCTTATGGTGAGATTCAATCTCCCCCAGCAAAAACTCTCGCCAGCGGATCTGGATATCTTCTGGATGCTAGAAACAATAACAGCTTCATGGCTGTCAATGATCTTCTTAAAGCTAAAGTGAAAGTTTATAGAACCAGCACTTCAGTGGATGGATTACCAGTTGGTTCATTCTACGTAAGCGGAGGTAAAAAAGAATTGGAAGTAGCTGCCAAGGAATATGGCGTGTATCCTGTACCTGCTGCTTCCATGCCAAAAGGAGCAACGCAGATCCAACCCGCACGTATTGGCTTGTACGATTACTATGGGGGGTCGATGCCTTCTGGTTGGGTTAGATGGATGATGGAGCAATTTCATTTTGAATACCAGCTTGTGTTTCCGCAGGAGATCGATGCAGGAGATTTGAATGATAATTACGATGTGTTAGTATTTATAGGGCCTGGTATTCCTGGAGTAGGCGCTAGAGGATATTCCAGATCTATGCCGAAGCCTGAAGAAATAGATGAGCAATACAGACACATGCTTGGAAGTTTTTCTGCAGACAAATCTGTTCCGCAGATTAAAGAATTTTTGGAGCAGGGTGGAGAAGTAATTACCGTTGGTTCTGCCACTGATTTGGCTTTCCACCTAGATCTTCCAGTGGAAGATGCATTAGTAGAAATAGGAGCAAATGGTCAAGAAAAATCTCTGAGTGGTGAGAAATATTACATTCCAGGCTCAGTGCTGGAAATGTATGTGGACAATTCTGTACCTATCAATTATGGAATGGGTGAAAAGACTTTCATCATGTTCAATAGAAGTCCAGTCTTCAAATTAGCTCCTTCTGCTGCTAATATTGGGGTGAAGCCGATCGCATGGTTTGGAGAAGAAGAGCCATTAAAAAGTGGTTGGGCTTGGGGTCAATCCTACCTTAAAAATGGAGTGACAGCCTTCGAAGCGCAAATAGGCAAAGGCAAGTTCTACGCTTTTGGGCCAGAGATTACTTTCAGAGCACAATCCCACGGAACATTTAAGATGTTGTTTAATGGACTATATCAATAAAAATTTTACTATTAGATAAACAAAAGCCATCGTAAAAGATGGCTTTTGTTTTTTAGCTGAGGGTTTAAAAAATCCGTACTATGCTAGAGTAGTTAGTAAAATATCAAAAAGTAAATTTTCTTAATAAAACCGGATCGAAATTAAACTAAATGGATAATTATCTCCAATACACAGAAGCTGAGTTAGGACTCTGGTTATTCCAAATGAAGAAGCGTCCAAGTCTCGGTGGGCGTCTGACTCATGGAGTGCAGAACAAAATCAATGAGTGGATTCCTGAGAAATTTCATACCGTAGTGACAACAGCGATTGAAAATATGGTGAAGGCGGTGCTTACCGGTTCTGGCTGGATAGTACCAAATCCTTCGAAAGAACTACCATTTAAGGTAAGGGAATTGAAAGTCCGAAACCGGATCAAGTGGTATAGAAATACAGCTTCTGCAGAAGGAGCGATCACAGGAGCAGGAGGGATTTTACTTGGGTTCGCAGATTTTCCTGCTTTTCTTACCATCAAAATGAAAATGCTATTTGATATAGCTTCCCTTTATGGTTTAGATACCAAAGATTACCATGAACGCTTGTATCTCTTATACATTTTTCAGTTGACTTTTTCGAGTCAGGCAAGGAGGAACGACCTGATTGGCCTTGTGGAAAATTGGGGTGAATTTTTGGATACTTTACCCCCAACTTTAAATGAATTTGACTGGAGAACTTTTCAGCTTGACTATAGGGACTATATAGATTTGGCGAAGCTTGCACAGCTAATTCCAATAGTTGGAGCAGGAGTTGGAGCCGTTGCAAATTATCGGCTCACAGAGCAGCTCGGGAAAAATGCCATGAATGCTTACCGACTTAGGATTTTAAAAAAGGCATAATCACTTTTCACACCCAGTTCCCTAACTTAACAAATCTAATTTTAACTAAATCTAGATTCCAAATTTTAAACTATGGACTCTCAAAAACACCTTTTTAGTCTTGACCCGACTATTCGTTATCTCAACTGTGGGTACAAAGGACCTCTTATGAAGGCCTCAGAGCAAGCTGCTGTCGATGCTTTGATAAGGGAAAGAAATCCTGCTAGTATTAAGCCTGAAGATTTCTTTAATGGAGCAAAAGAGGTTAAAGGCCGATTTGCTGAACTTATTAATTGTGATCCGCTTCAGGTAGCATTAATCCCTTCCACTTCCTACGGATTTGCTACTGCGTTAGGAAATATTACATGTGAGCCGGGTCAGCACGCAATCGTTTTGGAGGATGAGTTTCCCAGTGGTCACTTTTCCATTAAAACCTGGTGCGACAAAAATCAAGCAATACTAAGGGTAGTAGGACCAGATAAGGATGCCCCCACACCAGGAGAAAGTTGGAACAGAAAAATCCTGGATAGCATTACATCTGAGACAGCCGTGGTGCTGATGTCATCTGTCCATTGGATGAATGGCCTGAAATTCGATCTGGAGAGTATAGGGCAAAAATGTAAGACCGAAGGAGCGATATTCATTGTAGATGGCACCCAATCCACTGGAGCTGCAGAAATGGATGTCAAACGCTTTAAAATTGATGCCTTGATCTGTGCCGGTTACAAATGGCTTTTTGGGCCATATGGAATGGGGATTTCCTATTTCGGACATGCCTTTGATGGAGGTAAACCCCTCGAAGAATCTTGGCTAAATCGCACTAATTCTCAGGATTTTGGGAATTTGACAAAATACGATCATGAGTATACTGAGGATTCGGGCAGATATAATGTAGGAGAGATGAGTAATTTTATTCTTTTGCCTATGCTTAATGAATCCTTGAAGCAGATTAATGAGTGGACTGTAAAGGAAATCGGGAATTACTGTCAGGTGCTTACCCTTCCTCTCTATAAATATTTGTTAAGCAGAGGTGTTACAGTCGAAGAGGAACAATTTTCTTCCCATCATCTTATAGGTTTAAAACTTCCAAAGGAATTTGATTCTGAGCTATTGGTAAATAACCTGCAAGAAAATAAGATTTCTGTATCCAATCGTGGAGGAAATCTGCGAGTGTCTGTCAATGTGTTTAATACTGCAGAAGATATTGAGAAGTTAATTGATGCTTTGGAAGCTAGCCGACTGATAATCTAACTTTCAATTTTATAAAGGAGCATAAAAAAAGCCGCTGAATTTCAGCGGCTTTTTACTTTCTGTTGGTCTACCAGGGCTCGAACCTGGACTCTTCTGAACCAAAATCAGACGTGTTGCCAGTTACACCATAGACCAGTTTTGGATGAGATTCCTTTAGGTCTCTATTAAAGTGTCACAAAGGTAGAGTCTTGCTTCTTTTTTTCCAAGTCTGTATTTAAACATTTTTGAGTTTTTAGGCTAATTGCCTTTTAATCAGCTGAAAATAATGGTCAATTTAAAGTTAATGACTTCATATTTTTCATGACCAGTAATTTTTATTAATCAGGGAAGATTAGTTAGGAAGGATTATTAAATTGTGATATTGTTAACAGTGAGTGGGTTATATTGTATTATTGGAAATATATATTCATTTTTGTCTCAATTTATTAGAACCTACCAAACCATTATTAACTATGCAAGTTGACAAATTAGAGAAATTAATACCTGAAGTGGTACAGAAGTTATCAAAATTAAAATCCGGAGAAACTTTATCTGAAGAGCTTACTTGGTGCTGGGGAAGTTTTCAAAATGACAATAATCCAGTGGGGGTAATTGAAAAAGGACAGGCAGCTCTTGAGCTGCTAAAAGAAGCCAGAGAAAAGAATAGTAAGGCTGTGTCGAAGAAACTGGTAGAAAGTCTGGAGAAAGCACTGAATTAAGCATAAAAAAAACCCCGAAAATTCGGGGTTTTTATTTTTATCAAAGTAGCGGAGGATTACTCTCCTGATACGTTGAATTTAACGTTGGTTTTCACTTCTCTGTGAAGGTCAACTTCTGCAGCAAACTCTCCAGCACCGTCTACCGGTGTATTGATAGAGATTTTCTTTCTGTCGATGTCGATACCTTGAGCTGCTAATGCATCAGCAATCTGAAGAGTTGTTACTTTACCGAAGATTTTACCTGACTCACCGATTTTCGCTTTGATCTCTAAAGTAAGAGCTTCAAGTTTTTCAGCGATGTTCTGAGCTTCAGTTTTAATCTTTTCTGCTTTGTGAGCAGCTTGCTTGATATTCTCAGCAAGAATTTTCTTGTTAGAACCAGTTGCAAGTACTGCGAAACCCTGAGGAATCAGGTAGTTTCTTCCGTACCCTGGCTTTACAGCTACCAAGTCATTCTTATAGCCAAGACCTTTGATGTCTGTTTTTAGTATGATTTCCATTTGTAATGATCTTTTGTGATTGGACGATACAAGACCGAATTATTTCAACCCATCGGTTACGAATGGCAACAACGCCAAATGTCTTGCTTTTTTGATAGCCTGAGCTACTTTTCTCTGGAATTTCGCAGAGTTACCAGTAAGTCTTCTTGGAAGAATTTTACCTTGCTCATTTACGAACTTCAACAAGAAATTAGGATCCTTGTAGTCAATGTACTTGATGCCGTGCTTCTTAAATCGGCAATACTTTTTTCTGATTTCGCCTCTATTGATTGGCTCGTTTACTAGTGTCATTTGGTGGCTTCCTCCTTAGCTTCAACTTTTTTGTTAAACTCTCCTTTTCTTCTTCTTTCGGCATAAACAATTGAATGCTTATCCAAAACAGTAGTCAAGAATCTCATCACTTTCTCATCTCTTCTAAATTCTACTTCGAATTTGCGGATAAGAGTAGGATCGGCCTTGAATTCAACCATAACGTAGAAACCTGTAGTCTTTTTCTCAATAGCGTAAGCCATTTTCTTAAGACCCCAATTTTCCACATTAATAACGTCTGCCCCCAGTTCTTTTAACAAGTTCACAAACTTGTCGACAGTATCCTTCATCTGAACATCAGATAAAACGGGAGTTAAAATGAATACCGTCTCGTAATTTCTTTGGAACATTTTTTTAATGTGTTTAAGGAATTTAATAAACAGGATGCAAAAGTAGGGGAAATACTCCTGTATTCCAAACAACTAGCTAAACCAAAAGTAACATTAGAACAAAAAAAGCCTCCCGAAGGAGGCCTTGATTATTTTACTGTGAAAGTCTTTGAGCCGACTTCATAGTTGTCTACGAAAATTTTAACTTGATGAATTCCTGAAATATAATCAGAACCTTTCTCATAAAAGAATGTAAGTTCCTGCTCGGTATTGTCAAATATGATATCCTGTTTTACAGTATAGAACTGTTCTGCTCCATCCATCACAAACGTTCCTGATCCTTTTGCTACATCAAAAATAGGTTGCGCATTTGGTGCCAAAACCTGCACGTATATGTTTCTTGGTCCCTTTTCGGCAACTTTATTATCAGCTAAATTGAAGCTCACTTTGATACGTTCGATTTGACGGTTTTTAAAGTCTTTGGTAGTTTCCACACGTTCTTTACCCCTAGAATTCACCGCAGCTATTTCAATGTTCTCGGCCTTAAGTACTGAAGCTACATTGACTTTGGCTTGGAGATCCTCTTTTTGAATATTTAGTTGGGCTACTTCTTCCTCTATCTCTGCCTGGGTAGTTTTGAGATCTTGGTTTTCGGTGAATAGCTGCTGATTCATGGCTCTTAATTCCAGAATTTCCTGGTCTTTTTCCACAATCATAGAATTGTAGCTTTTTATTTTCTCATTCAGAGCGACTATCTCTGAAGAACTTCTTTGCCTTGAAGTATTCCTTTCGGCGATCAGCTGGTCCCTAACTTCTTCAAGAGCCTTCACGTCACCACCTAGCTTTTCGATTTCCTGAATTCTAAGATCCAATTGATAGGTAACTGAATCCAGACGTTTGTTTAAATCGTTGTTTTCGGTAGAAAGTAAGAGGATTTCTTCTGTCTTCTTAGTACGGTCTATGTAATCCGTATAAAGTTTTATTCCGCTTATTATGACTAAGAGTATTAAAACAATTATGATTATGTTTTTCCCTTGGTCTTTCTTTTCAGGAGAGTTTTTTTCAAATTCAGTATTCATGATTCATTTAAAGGCTATATAATGGTTTTTTTAGATAAAGATTATTGGACTGACAGGTATTCTTCGGGCAAGACCATATGGGATATAGGATTTGCCTCTCCACCACTTGTGCAATATTTAGACCAAATTGAAAATAAGGATATCCGAGTAATGATTCCGGGTGCTGGCTCGGGTTATGAAGCAGTTTATGCTCTTCAAACTGGTTTTACTGATTTTCATATTTTGGATTTTTCTAAAAGTCCTTTGGAGCGATTTGTTGCCTCAAACCCTGAATTCCCAATGAATCATGTTCATCATGAAAATTTCTTTAAACACGAAGGTCTTTATGATTTGATTTTAGAGCAGACATTTTTTTGTGCCCTTGATCCTTCGCTAAGAATTATGTATGCTAAAAAAATGCAGGAGCTACTAAAACAAAATGGTAAGCTAGTAGGAGTTTGGTTTGATCGGGACTTTGACTTGGACGGACCACCTTTCGGTGGGGAGGCAAAAGAGTATAAAGATCTTTTTGAAAAGTATTTTGAAATTAAAACAATAGCTCCTTGTTATAATTCAATTTCCGAACGATTGGGCTCGGAAGTGTTTTTAATTTTAGAGAATTCAAAAATCTAATATGTAATCTGCTTTTTCACCTGAAAAGTCAAAAAATAGAATTCCACATTCATAAAAATCCAAGGAGAGCTTCACTTCTGGTTTGTTCCTGATTTCCTGCCATGCTTTTTCCATTCCTTTTGACCAATGAATATCTCCGATAGCAATGATAGATTTTGAATGTGTTTTTTCAAGTATTTGATTGAAATAATTTAAAGTACCCTCATAGGTGTGGGTAGCATCGATTAGGGCAAAGTCCACTTTTTTCACATTTTTAAGATATGTAGGCAAAGTTTTGCATAGCTCTCCTGTGATTATCGAAAGGTTTTTGAAATCTTTTGCCGGCTGAGCAATTCTCGCAATTTCCTCACATCCTTCAAAGGAGTAGAGTTGTCCTTGGGTTACCGTGGAAAGGTATCGACTGCTAATGCCTGTGCAAGTCCCTAATTCAAGTACAGTTTCTGCTGGAGTTAATGTGCAAAAAAATTGGTACAGTTGGGCAAATTTTCGATTGCTCGTACTGTATTTGGTAATGTCAGATACTTTCCTTTTTGCAGTATTAACACTTTTAGACCCTGCACCAAAGTCTTGCACCTCTATCACTTCCTTTGAAAGGAGAAGTTGTTCTCTGAAAACTTCTATTTCGAGATCAATTTCTTTTCTGTTTTTAATAAAGCTGAAAAGGTTTTGATAGGTTGTAAATAAAAAGGGAGACTGAAGGGAATACTTGTCTTCCTTTTCAAGCCAATATTTAAAATAGGAAATAAGTGGAGGAACTTTGTTCAACAAATCAATTGTGGAAGTAATTTGCAATCATCTGAAATTCTGGAATTACCACTTCAAATTGAGTTCCATCAAAAAGTTTTTCCATGTAATAAACTCCTGTCATTTTACCCAAGCCGGATTTTAAGTTACATCCTGAAACGTAGCTATGAGTTTCGCCTGGTTCCAGTATAGGCTGTTGGCCAACTACTCCATCACCTTCTACGATCTTCTTTTCTTCTGCTGCATCAGAGATTTCCCATCTTCTACGCATTAGCTGCACAGTTTGGCTGCTTTTGTTTTCTATAGTTACTTTGTACGTAAATACAAAATGATGCTGATGTGGGCTGGAAAATTCAGATTGATAGGTGACTTCAACACTCACCTGAATCCCAGATGTAACTGCACTTACCATATATGTAGAAATTTAAGAGCCTGTAATTTTACGATTTATAATTTGAATATCAATCCAATACTAGATGGAAGTAAAAATAGAACCAAGCTGGAAGAGTGCTTTAGATTACTTATTTGAGAAGAAATATTTTAAGGATCTGGTGTCTTTTGTGAAAGACGAATATGCTACCACAAAAGTTTACCCGCCTGGAAAAGAGATTTTCAACGCTTTCAATCATACTCCGATTGATTCTGTCAAAGTTGTAATTCTTGGGCAGGATCCATATCATGGACCTGGTCAAGCGCATGGACTTTCTTTCTCCGTAAAGCCAGGGGTACCTTTTCCGCCTAGTCTTCAAAATATTTTTAAGGAGATTGAAACCGATTTGGGAAAACCTATGCCTTCAAATGGCGATCTAACCAGATGGGCCGAACAAGGAGTTTTTTTATTGAATGCTACACTTACGGTTCGTGCTCATCAAGCTGCTTCTCATCAGAAAAAGGGTTGGGAGGAATTTACAGATGAGGTGATACGGAAGATTAGTGATTCCTGTGAACATGTGGTATTTATGTTATGGGGATCATATGCTCAGAAGAAGTCCATATTAATAGATTCTTCAAAGCATCTGGTGCTAAAAGCACCACATCCAAGCCCACTCTCTTCTTACCGAGGGTTCTTTGGTTGTCAGCATTTTTCTAAAGCCAATAATTACTTAATCTCAAATGGAATGAAACCGATCAATTGGTAAAAAAAAACCCTGAATTCATCAGGGCTTGTAGTTTAATTTATTCCGTTGAAAATCCTACTCCAGCGAATTTTGCTAAACATTGATTCGTGCTTGTCAAGAGAAAGCCATAAGAACCAAGCTTTGCCTACTATGTGATCTTCCGGGACAAATCCCCAAAAACGAGAATCCAATGAATCGTGGCGATTATCGCCCATCATAAAGTAATAATTCTGTTTAAACGTATAGCTATCAACTTTTTGTCCGTCGATAAAAAGCTGGCCGTCTTTTGCTTCTACGTTTTCTAGTCCTTCATAATTAATTATGGTGGAACTGTATCTCATTACATTATCTGCATTCATCTGGATTGTCCAGTCCTTAGCAGGAACCTGAAGTGGCCCATAATTATCACGATTCCATCCCAAGGCTAATCCATCAGGAAAAACGGTTGAATCTCCAGAATTTTTCTCAATACGCTTGGTTACTGATGTAACCACAGGAGATGATTTTAATCTATTGATCACTTCGTCCGTGGCGAATACCAAATAGCCTGAATTGTCACTAAAAACGTAATGACTTTCTGGATTGATTCCATAATCATTAAAAAAGTCTTCTGTGAGAGGCCGGTTAGTGATCACATCGTATGAAAATTGCATCTCAGCAGGTATAGGTGCAAGTTCATTATTCACATACGCATCCCCTTCCCTTACTTCTACTATATCACCTGAAATGCCAATGGCGCGTTTGATGTAGTTGGTTTTGAGATCGGTTGGATATTGGAACTCAACTGGGTAATTGAATACCACCACATCATTTCTTTCCACATCGGAAAAGCCTGGTAGCCTATAGTACGGCAGTTGGATCGCATCTGAATAAGATGGAATTTCTGTACCCCATACTTTCTGATGGGTAAGTGGAACTTGCAAAGGTGTAATCGGGAATCTAGTCCCGTAGTGCATCTTACTTACGAAAAGAAAATCACCTACTAAGAGTGACTTTTCCATGGATGCTGTGGGAATTGTAAATGGTTCTAGTAATAGCCAACGGATCAAACTCGCTGCTACTACTGCAAAAATCAATGCATCGCCCCATTCCCGGGCAGCTGATTTTTTCTTTGTTGACTTACTCATGATTCGTTTTTAAGATCAGAAAGATAGGAAATCATCCATGGAAAATACACCTTTCTTTCCCTGAATCCACTCAGCCACCAAAATTGCGCCAAGAGCAAAGCCCTGTCTGCTATGTGCAGTGTGTGTGATTTCAATATCATCGATTTCAGAAGAATAGCGGATAATATGTGTTCCAGGGGCTGGATCTATTCTCTTGGATGTGATCGGAAGAGTGTGTTCATTTCCGGGCGCACCATCGGACAGATTCCAGGCAGTCAGCTTACTTATGTTTTTGATTATTCCTTCGGCCAAAGTTATGGCTGTGCCTGAAGGAGCATCTTTTTTGGCAGTATGATGAATCTCTTCCACGGAGCTGGTATAGCCTGTAGTTTCGTTCATAAGCTTGGCAAGCAACTCATTGACTTTGAAAAAGATATTTACTCCGATGCTATAATTTGAAGCATAGAAAAAAGCTCCATTGTTATCCAAGGTAAGTTGATCGATATCAACCTTTTGGTCTAACCAACCCGTGGTGCCCGATACGATGGGAATTCCATTTTTAATAGCCCATTTTATGTTTTCAACGGCTGATTCCGGCTGACTGAATTCGATCGCTACATCAATGGCGGCTAGGTCAAGAGAATCCAAATCAGCAAGGTTTTCTATATTGATTTTTCCTGCAATACTATGGCCACGCGATTCTGACAACTGACCAATCAGTTGTCCCATTTTACCATAGCCTAGAAGTAAAATATTCATGTGTTAATAAATTGAGTTGTATGGAAATAGGAAGCCATGAAAGTTACAATATCATTTCATTGTATGATAGCCTTCAAAATGCTCGATTTCATAATTAAAAGTTGAGTTTTACAGATAGCCCAACGGATCGATTGTTGGATGAAAAACTTTCATAATGGGGTTCAAATTTTAATGCGATATCATCAGAGACATCAAATCCAGATAAATGGGCGTCCACGTTTGCATCAATTAAATTTAGAGCATAGATCCCAACCAAAACCAAATAACAAAGATCACGGCTTTTTCTCCAATAGTTAACATTTCTTACTAAGCCATCACGATTTAAACTAGGAAAGTCAGTTGGCAGTTCATCATCAAAGTCAGCCAATGCCTGCTTGAAAATCTGGTACCTTCTATTATTGAAATTAATAAAATAAACATCTGTGATAATGCCTCCATAGATAAGCGGGACTTTCCATGCCTTTCCGTTGTAAACCTGCCCTGCTCCTGGCAGAATCGCAGAAAGAATAGTGGCTTTTCTTGGATTTTTGGGCAGTAAGGAATAGTCGGGCTTTGCTTCTGACTTTTCTGTAGTTGCCACTGGTGGTTCCGATTCTTGGGCAAATGAAACTGAATCCAAACCAAAACACAAAAGCAAAAGACCCACTAAAATCAGCGGGGCTTTGGTTTGAAATATGCTATGGGAAGCTAGGAACTCCAATGTTAGATGATTTCCAGGATTTCTAAAATCCGATTCAGGTCAGAGGCAGAATTAAATGGAATTTTTATTTCTCCTTTGTTTTTAGGATTTGATTTCAGCGCCACTTTAGTTCCGAAATGAGATGCAAGTCGCTGCTGAAGTTTATTGATCTCGTATTTTCTTACAGGATCGAGCTCAGGAGCAGAAACCTTTTCAGGTTTGCCTTCATTCAATGATTTCACTAAAGCTTCCACCTGTCTAACACTCAATTCTTCTTCTACTGCTTTTTTGAAAATAGCAAGTTGCTTATCTACGTCTTCGATATTGATCAACGCACGTGCATGACCCATAGACAATTGCTTATCACGTATGGATGCTTGTATTGTCGGTGGTAGTTTAAGAAGTCTTAAATAATTATTGACGGTAGTTCTGTTTTTACCCACGCGATCACCCAACTCCTCCTGCTTCAGATCACATTCTGCCAGCAACCGTTGGTATGATTGAGCGATTTCCAGTGCATTTAGATTTTCTCGTTGTATGTTTTCTATGAGTGCCATTTCCAGCATTTGCTGGTCATTGGCAGTACGGACATATGCTGGTATTTGAGTTAATCCTGCAATTTTTGAGGCCTGAAATCTTCGCTCTCCTGATATAAGTTGGTATTCGTTCGAATCGAGTTTTCTTACGGTAATGGGCTGAATGATGCCCTGAACCTTGATGGATTCTGCTAGCTCAGCTAAAGCTTCTTTATCGAAATGTACGCGGGGCTGAAAAGGATTAACCTGGATTTGCTCAAGTGGTATTTCAAAAATCCCGGTCTTAACTACCTCAGGCAAGATTTCCTCAGATTTGTGCTTGGCAGGACTGTCCTCTAGCAAGGCACCAAGACCTCTTCCCAACACACTTTTTTTTCGATTTGGTTTTTGGTCTGACATAGTTATTTATTCACTTTTTGCAGGTTGTTTTTCTGGACTATTTCGCCAGCCAAGTTTAAATAGGAGACGGCTCCCTTGCCATCTGCATCAAATGAAATGGCAGGTAAACCAAAACTTGGTGCCTCGCTCAGTCTTACATTCCGGGGAATGATAGTGTCGAAAACCATGTTTTTGAAATGCAATTTCACTTCTTCCACGACCTGATTTGAAAGTCGAAGACGAACATCGTACATGGTAAGTAAGATGCCTTCTATTTCCAAATCAGGATTCAATCTAGTTTGGATGATTTTTATTGTATTCAATAATTTGCCCAAACCTTCTAATGCGAAATATTCACATTGAACTGGAATTATAACGGAATTAGCCGCAGTTAGTGCATTGATTGTAATTAAACCTAATGACGGAGAGCAATCTATGATGATGAAGTCATATAAATCTTTAAGCGTATGTATCACCTCCTTCATCTTTTCTTCCCGGTTATCCAGATTGATCATTTCTACTTCCGCGCCTACCAGATCTATGTGTGAGGGCACTAATTCCAGATGCTCAATTTCCGTGGAAAGAATGATCTCTTTGACATCAATTCCATCGACCATGCATTCGTAAATACTGGTGTTGATGGATTTGGGATCATGACCCAGCCCAGAGGTAGTATTGGCCTGTGGGTCAGCGTCAATCACCAGGGTCTTAAATTCCAAGACAGCTAAACTCGCGGCCAGGTTCATCGCTGTGGTAGTTTTGCCTACTCCGCCTTTCTGATTGGCTATGGCAATGATTTTTCCCATGGTGTTATTTAAAGAGTAATATAATCTCAATATTAAGCAAAATGAATTCTTTTCTGACTGATCTCTCCGCTTTTTTTAGCCCAGTGAAATTATGGCATCAGGCTTCTATTATGGAAAAGGTTAGATTTCAATAAGGTGTAAATAATTGGTAATTAGCTTATTGATTTTAAAATAAACTGTTCAATTTCCATTGTAAAATAGATTCCTATAGCCATTCAGCCCTGTTAATGGAAGTTAAGCCAAATGGATAGAATTTCGTTTTAACATAATTCCGCGACGCTAAGCTTATTGTTTGGCAATCTTTTGAAAGAATTATCCTGACGTATCTTGTCAATTTGAGTTTTACATCATAAAGTCAAAACACTTTAGAATCCGGCTACGCTGTCCCCGATATCTTGGCTCCCCAATCAGAAATTGATAACGAATAGATAGCTCATGTGCTCCTTTTGTTTGCGCACCGATGTTTGAAACCATGAAATCGTAACTATAGCCTATCACCATTCCTGATTCAAGTTTTAGTCCCAGCATGAATATGATAGAGTCTTGATTAGGCATATCTCTCAATCCTGGAATTCCTCTGTAACTAATTCCGGAAATAACAGAGCTGTAAAGTAGCTGAGCCCCTATGTCCATTTGCTGGAAAGCTCCCTGCTTTTTATAATTAGCCATTATGGAAGCCATGTTATCAAACTTGGAACCAAAATATTGGTTAGCGCCCAAAGGAAAATTCCATCCACCGTGAATACTCCACTTGATGGGAAGATATCCACTCTCATCATCCGGATAATAACTTAAATGAGGCTCATTAACATGGTGAAACGAAGATCCTAACCAGAAATTTTCATGGGTAAGTAGACCTCCAAAGGAAAGGTCAAAGTAGGAGTAGGGATCAAAGTCTGGGACGTTGTCCATGGTGTTTGGGTTGATAGTTCTGTTAAACAAATCTACCTGATCGCCAAAGACCAAATTATCCAATGCAGCACTTCTCCTTACTATAGAAGCCTGTGTTCCCATTCTGAAGTTCCATTTATCAGCTATCTGAAGGTTATAAGAAAAATAGAATGAAACATCTGAAGTATTGAGATGCATATTCGTCTCTTGGAAACTATTTACTGATATACCAATCCCACTTCTAAGGTCATAACTGTAATGATCAAAATATGCAGAATATGCATTGAAATCCTGATCTAAGCCTGGCCATTGTTTTCTATAGTTAATTCCAACCCGGGAAAGCTCGGTACTTCCTGTCATCGCAGGATTAAGGTATAGTGGAGCTGCGTAAAACTGCGAGTAATGAAAATCCTGAGCTTCAATACTACCTGTGGTCCAAATCCCAAGAATAAATAATAAGAATAGTTTTCTCATTTCAGTAGCATAAAAAGATCTGTCATGGTCTGGGTTCTTCCGTCAGGCGTTTTGATTCTAAGTTTGTAAACGTAGTTACCAGGAGTTGCCGCCTCGTCGTTAAGCTTGCCATCCCAACCCTGAGTGTTCAGATCACTGGTATAGAAGATGGTCTCACCCCATTTATTCAACACCCAGAATTCCAGGGATTCAATTCCTACAAACTTTGGAAAGAAATAATCATTGATACCATCACCATTTGGGGTAAAAATATTTGGGACAACTAAATAATAATCAATGACACTTATCTCTTTTCTCACTTCCACAGTACAGCCAAACACATCCGTCACTGTAAGAACAATTTCATAATCGCCTTCTGATTCATAAGTGTGTTTAGGATTTTCATCAAAACTTTCTGACCCATCACCAAAGTCCCAGTGATAAGTCAGTATTTGGCCAAATGATCTGTTCCAGAATTGAATCTCAAAATTCACTAAATAGGCATTGTATTGATCGAAAGCTGCCGATTCAATATCTGCCTCAGCTATGGTTTCCGTATTTTCTATTTCAAAAGACTGCACAGTTTCACATCCTTTTCCGTCTACTACGCTGACTTCATAATATCCAGGCTCAATGGTCGTCATCGTTCTTTGGTCCGCAGAAATATCTCCTCCAGACCATGAAATGCTGTATGGGGCCACACCTCCGGATATCGTAATATTTACCTTATTTTCTATTACTCTTGGTTCACATTGCGCATTGGTACTTTGGAATGCTGTAATAGCAAGAACAGGTGGGCGAATCACTTCAAACACCCTATTGATTTTACATCCAGAAGCATCAGTTATAGCTACGGCATATTGACCTGCTGTAATTTGAGTTAAGTTTTGACCTGTTGCTCCATTACTCCATTCTATAGTGTAAGGAGGGGTGCCACCAGAAATTCCTAAGAGAATTTCACCACTCTGAGGATTATCACATTCTAATGCATTTGTGACTTTCGATTCTAAATCTAAAAGCGCTGGCTCAACTATGTTGAATTCACTTCTTATTTCACAATCCGTCTGATCCTTTATAGTCACACCGTAAAGACCAGGCGGTAGATTAAATAGGTTTTCGAGCTGTGCGCCATGATCCCATCTTATTGTCGTAGCTCCCTGACCACCTTGCAGATTAAGCTTTACAGAACCATCCTGAGCCCCAAAGCAGGAAATGTTCGTGATTTCAGGTTCGACATTAAATAGTGTGGCATCTTCTATGGTAATGGTCTGAGACCTGATGCAACCACTTTGATCTGACACGGTGAGGGTGTAATCGCCAGGGCCTAAATTATTAAAGCCACTTTGTGTAGATCCAAATGACCAGTTGATTGTATAAGGAGGGAGTCCGCCGCCTACGTTCAGATCCAAGGAACCATCATTTGCTCCATAGCAGCTTATATCAGTCTTGGTATAATTAATTACAGTAGCGGCAGCTGGTTCCGTGATTCGAATATCTTTAATTACAGAGGTGCAGCCGTTCGCATCTGTTACGGTTACTTCATAGATTCCCGCCGGAATTCCTGATAGATTTTTTGTGGTTTCATTGTATAAAACGCCGTCTTTTAGCCATTCAAATTGATAAGGTTCGGAATCTAATCCTCCGCTTACTTCCAACTCTATCCCTCCTGATTCATCTCCGGCGCAAAGCACATCGATCGTTGAAGCAACCGATGCGGTAAGTTGCGCAGGCTCTTCAATATTAAATGATCTGCTTAATTCGCATCCAAATTCATCCTCGATTCTAACCTGGTAATTTCCCGGACTTAGATTTTCAATAGCACCGATATTTGAGGTAAATCCATTTGGGCCTGTCCAGAAAAAAGAGAAAATTCCATTTCCGCCAGATGCATTAAGATTGATAAACCCATCTGATGCTCCATAACAACTGATTTGATATCCCTTGAACTCGGAAATCTCAGGAGCTATTTCAATTGCTGGATTGACAGTGATACTATAAGTTTTTGGTATCCCCGAGCAAATCCCCCCAGCACTCGTATTTGCACTTACCTTATATTGAATGGTAATGGGTTGGTTGGTGGGATTTATTAGTGTTTGTTCAGGGATAGTTGGACTGGATCCGGATTCTACTACTCCAATTACGCCTTTGGCATCAGCAGTCCATGAAAATGTAGAACCAGATACATCTGATGAAATGATAACTTCCTTGGAGGAGGAACCGGTGCAAATATTTTGATCAAGTTCGGAGAATGTTATAGACGGGGCTGGTTGAACCGTTATGATTAGTGTAAAATCTTCTCCCGCACAACTGCCTATGGATGGAGAAATGGTGTAAGTCACATCCAGGGGTGCATTCGTAGTGTTTACCAAGTTTTGATTTATGGAACTTTCTGCTCTAGAGGAATTGGTTGCTCCCATAATGCCAACAGGTGAATTCACAGTCCAGGTGAAAGTTGATCCTGAGATAATTCCCGCCGGCTTATAGTCAACCTGCTCATCACTACAAATCGTCAGCTTATCATCTTTATATTCAGGTTCGGGATTCACAGTAACTGTGTAAATAGCAGGCACCACAGTGCAATTTCCTTGGGTTGAATTTTCAATCAGAGCAGTAAA
Source organism: uncultured Algoriphagus sp. (assembly GCF_963974835.1). Taxonomy (GTDB): domain Bacteria; phylum Bacteroidota; class Bacteroidia; order Cytophagales; family Cyclobacteriaceae; genus Algoriphagus. The sequence goes on from NZ_CAXBET010000003.1 coordinate 157,961, forward strand.
AATAACCTTGACTTGGCTTCCTGTGGTGTTAGTAAGTATTTGGGCGGGAATGTCATTTGTGCCCGAGGGCAATACTCCCGTTACTCCAGCTGCCTCAGAAGTCCATGTGATCGTTTCTCCGGAAGGGGAGGAGGTGAGCAGAACAGGTTGGGTTTCTTCGCCAGAACATATTTCCTGATCTGGTAGATTAAATTCAATGGTTGGAGATGGGATTACAGTTATAATTATTTGTTCTGAGCTAGTGCATTTTGTGACTTTATCTGAAACAATAAGGGTATAAGTTGTGGTTTGAGATGGTCTTACGGTAATTTCACTTTGTGTCGATCCAGAGATAGTACTAGTAGGATTACTTGTCCAATTATAAGTGTAATTGCCACTTCCTTCTGTGACTGCAGTGCTGAGGGCTACCTCTTCTCCTCTGCATATTTCTTGGTCAGCATCAATAGTAATTACCGGTGGGTTATTAACAATAAAAGTTTTTTCTGCTGTAGTACTACCACATGAAGAAGTTACTTCCAAGGTTATTTTTTTGGGACCCACCGATGTGAATTCTACAGGTCCAGGATCAAGGGATGTTGACGAGGCAGGAATACCGCCTTCAAATATCCATTTATATGTGGGAGGATCAATCGCACAGACATTTACAGTTGCTTTGGGCGTAAAAGTAGTTGGGCCACAACTGTCTTCTATGGTAGAAATGGTGACCACCGGTGGAGCTAGAACTGTGATAGATTGTTCTTCGCTGAAAGTACCACAGCTAGCCTTAATGCTAAGTGTTATAGTGTATTCACCAGGGTTGGTAAATAGAAAACTTGGACTTTCAGAGTTCTTGTCTGAGCCTGATGCAAACTCCCAATCTGAAGTCGTTCCGCATGAGCCTTTGGCATAGCTCACCCCCCAGGTATAGTCTTTTGGATCCAGAAGTCCCAAGACATTGGAGGTATTGGATGCTTTGACAGTGGCTGGACCACAAACTTCCGTTTGATCTAAGGTAAACGAAGGTTCAGGTATAGGGATAACTGTGATGGTCTTCGTAGTATCACCTAATCCACATCTGTTGCCTGTCATTAATTTTATAGTGTAGGTACCTGGAGTAGTGAATTTTGGGTTTATGATATCTGAACCGGAAGTCCATGAGTTAGGCTCAGATGGATTGGGTTGATTTCCAAGGTTTCCATTAGTCAAAGTCCAACCCGTATTAGGAGTGATTTCCCAAACAAACTTTTTATTTACATTGCAATTTCCATTGACACTTACTTCCCCGGTGAAATCAGTGATATTTTCAACTGATATAGTTTCATCCACGCAAACAATATCTGATTCAGTTTTTATCTCTGGAACTGCTGGTTCAGAAACATAGATGGGTAATACTGAGGCTTGGGAAAAGGAACATGGATTTGCTGCAATTATGGTAACGACATAATAATTGCCAAAGCTAGAGGGCTGGGCTCCACAGGAGCCATCGGTGAATATGTGTGAGACTGTTGGAGGCGGAGGATGAGTAAAGATTTCTGGAGGTGATCCGTCTGAGAAATTAACGGTATAGATAGTGCCATCTGGATTATTTGCTGGTACGGAAATAGGGAATGTAAGCTCTTCGCCCACGCACACATTTGTATTCCCTGGAGTACCCAATCCAACCGATGGATTTGATCCTATGAATACGCCAACTTTTTTACTAACCTTACATCCATTTGCAGGAGTTACAGTGTAAGTAATGTTATAAATACCTACTTCGTAGGAGTGTTTTAGCTCAGTCCAATCTGCTCCACTATAAGATGGACTTCCATCACCCCAGTTTATTTCATAGAGGATGTTGTTTTCGTTTGATGATTTTCCATTATAGAAAGTGAATTCGGTTGCCTGAGTTTCGCAAACAATGAAATATTGAAGGTTGTTAAAGGTAGTTTCTTGTTGATCACTGTATACTTTTAGAGAAGGGACTTCTTTTACACTTATGGACTTTGTGGTACTGCTAGTTGCTCCTTCTTTATCTTTGACAGTAAGGCTTACGTTGTAAGACCTAGTTCCATTGCCAATTGCAGAAGAAAAGGTGTGGGAGGGATCTTTGGAAGTTGAGTTTTCTCCATCCCCAAAATTCCATTCATAAGTCAGTCCATCTCCTGTTGAGGAATTAGTGAATTTTACGGGGGTGTTAGCACAATCTCCAGACTGTGTAAAGGTAAAGTTAGCTGTTGGAGCAGCTAGATCACTTTTTAATAGCGCTAAAGCTTTTAAATTATACCAATTTTTATCTGCACCAAAAATCGTAATAGAACACACTGTGAGTACAATAAAAAACAAACTCAGAGCAAGTCCCCGTAATAACTTTGCTTCCATGAAAAAACATTCTTTAACTATGTATTATAATCTAACGATCTGCCCATAAGCCTTTTTCTTCAGCTCTTGCTTTTTTCTCAAGATCAATAAAAAGGTCAACATACTTTACATTCGGAGGATATGTCGCAACTTTAGCATAACCTTCTTTAATTAATAGGGCATTAAGAAATGTCCCATCTGCCAAGTAGACATAAGCAAGTGTTCTTTGATACCGATCATATCGCTGAACGTCAAATTCAAGGCGTACTTTCTTTCCTGTCAAAAATTGACGAACATATTCTGATGCTTCCTTACCGTAATACTCAACTTTAGTTCTTCCACTATTCCGTATTTCAGGAGTGTTTATGCCTATAAGTCTAATTTTTTCTTCCTCTCCATCCGGATGTTTTACCCAAAATGTATCGCCATCTACAAACTTGGAAGGCTCTAGAAAATATCCTTTTTCCTGAGCTATAGGTTGAGCGGAAATAAAAAATATAAAAAGTATTACAATAGACCGACGAAGTGTATTGATCACTTTTATATTCATGAAAGAGAATTTAATTGGTGTAAAATAAAGATTGTTTTTAAATATAATTTACTTCCTGCCTAGTTAGCGGTAAATATTTCCAATTGAAATTGAAAAGTTTTCCCTGGTAAAATTTTGATCACCAAAAAATCTAAGTTATTCTTTATTTCAATACATTTTTTAATGTTTTGGGCTAATAAAAAGTCAGTAAAATTTCTATCCCCAAGTATTACAACTAATCCTCATCTTGCTATAATTTAAAAAAAAAGAAAACCCTAACTCTCAAAATTTCAGAAAGTTAGGGTTTCATAGTGCAGAGGAAGAGGGATTCGAACCCCCGGTACCTCGCGGTACAACGGTTTTCAAGACCGCCGCATTCGACCGCTCTGCCATTCCTCTAGGTCGTCATCAGGTTTGTGCCCTGATTAGGAATGCAAAAGTAGGATAAATGTGAACTTTTGCAAAACACATTTCACCTTTTTCTTCTAACCTGCTGATTGTTTTTGGATTAAATTTTAATTTACTCCACTGTCCCCTGTTTTGTACCTGCAGTTTTAGCTATCCAGAGATCTACTTCCTCCTCTAAAAGATTTAACGGAAGTGCCCCTTGACCTAAAACCAAATCATGAAATGCTTTCAGGTCAAATTTTTCACCCAATGCATTTTCTGCTTTCGATCTTAATTCCTGGATTTTCAGCATTCCAATTTTATAACCTGTAGCCTGACCAGGCATCACCATATATCTTCTTACTTCCGATTGTATAGCTCCAGCAGAAATAGAAGAATTATCTTCAAAATAGGCGATGGCATCAGCTTCTGTCCATTTTTTAGAGTGTAATCCTGTGTCAGTCACTAACCGAATGGCTCTCCATATTTCGTTTACAAGACGGCCGAAGTCATAATAGGGATTTTTGTATCCACCCATTTCCTTCGCTAAAGTCTCCGAGTACAATGCCCAACCTTCTACATAAGCATTAAAGAAAAGCTGCGTTCTGAATTTGGGAATATCTTTAAGTTCTTGCTGAATCGAGATTTGCATATGATGACCTGGAATGCCTTCGTGATAAGCTACGCCCTCCATTGTGGATTTTGGCATCGCCTTCATATCTGATAAATGGACATAATAGGTTCCGTTTCTACTTCCATCAGGAGTTCCTTGGGAATAATGTTGAGGGGCACCGTCTTGTTCTCTGAAGGCTTCCACTCGCTTGACATCTAACTTAGCCTTAGGCAATATTCCAAAAAAATCAGGTGTCTTTTTATTCATGGTATCCAGAAACGCTGTCGATTCATCCAAGTATGCTTGTCTTCCTTCATCTGTATTCGGGAAGAAGAATTGTGGATCACTATTTACGAATTTGAAAAATGCCTTTAAGTCTCCTTCAAAACCTACTTGCTCTTTTATAGCAAGCATTTCTTTTTGAATTCTTTCTACTTCTTTTAGTCCGATTTCGTGGATTTCCTCTGCTGACATATCGGTTGTAGTAGCATTTTTAAGTCTGAAAGCATAGAATTTTTCACCATCGGTATGCCGGCTCAGACCGGTTGGACTTTCCTCCAGAGTAGGTAATTCCGATTTTAGCCAAGTGATTAAGCTGGAATAGGAAGGTTCAAGAACATTTACAAGTGATTCTTTGGCGCTGGTTGTCAGAGTTTCTGCTTCTTCTGAAGATATCTTTCCGTCATCTTGTAGCTTTTTTATTTTCGAAAGTGCATCATTCCAGAGTGGAGAGGATTTTTCTAAATCATCAAATGGCTGCCCCTCAATGAGGGCTTCTGATTGCTTAATTACATATTCATAGGCGAACTTTGGAGGTTTGTTTCCTGCTTCAGCCTGTACTTTTGCTCTATCCAAAAGCTGACCCATTGCTCTGCCGAGTTCGCTATATCGGGAGATCAGCGCTTCCATATCTGCCAATGAATCGACCTTGTGATAATTGATCAGCATATTGGGAAGTGATGTATGGGGACCGGACATTTGATTGAACACATAGCCGGAATTCCTGAATTCGTATTCAGATTTTGCCTGCTCAAATTGATACTCCCATAGCTTCCATGACAACTGAGCCTCGTGGTCAATTTCTTCCAAAGAAAACTTTTCCTTCATTTCGGAGACACTTGCCTCCATCCAATCCAGAACTTTCTTTTCACCTGCCTCGCTCATATCGTCTATCTCTGAGTAATGGTCTTTTCGGCCCTGAGTTGTGAGCTGAAGTGGACTCATTTGAAGTAATTCTTCATATTCTTGATCAAACCAACTGTTTATTTCAGGAGTGAGGTCAGTTATTCTTCCGGCTGTGTGCAGCCATTCAGAAAAATTAGGCACAAAAATAAAAGAGGAGTAATCTTTAGTGCAGTAGTTTTCATAGGGTTGGAGGTGTTTATTTTACGGAAATATAAGCAAAATAATAGCTGAGATTTACCTATATGTGAATCTCAATGAATATAGAAATAAGTTAATTGGGGATACTGTTTTTCTACTAACCAGCTACTTCAGCAGTTTCAGAAATTTTCTTTCTTTTTTTCTTCTCATCTATTAAATCCAAACTCACATTGACCTCAAAGCACACAATTACTATAATAGAAGTAATTAATAGCCATAACATCAGAGCGATCAAAGTGCCGATCGAACCATAGAGTTTATTATAACTTGCGAAATTGTTGAGATAGAAGGAGAATCCGTAAAATCCTAAAGTGATAAGCAACCCGGCTAATTTTGCTCCGGTTGAAAAAAATATCCATTTGTCATGCACGGCTGGTGCAAACCTGAAAATGAATGCTGTAGTGATATAAAACATAAACAGTAGAATCAGGAACTTTAGGCTCGAAAATAAAAAAATCATAAAACCTGAATTAAACACCTGAAGCTCATCGAGCCTTCGTATGAGTACTCCCCCTAGGATCATCACTATGCTGGCAGTGATGACAGTGAAAGCCAGCACAATCACAATGCTCACTGCAATTCCACGGCTTTGAAGAAATCCCCGATTATCTTTTGTTTGATACACCGAATTAAAGGAATTCATCATAGACATGACTCCCTGCGTAGATGCGAATAATGCAAAGAAAAAGCCTAGAGAAAGCATGCTTTGCCTAGGTTTGGACACTATATCCATGATAGTATTCTCCGATTGACTGTAGACTTCCTCTGGCAGAATTTCCTGGATAAATGTCAGGATATTCTGGGTTGTGATGTAGGGAAAGATATCCTGTAGGTAGGGGATGAGGTTAAGTAAGAAGAGAATTAACGGGAAGAGTGCAATGGTGAAATTAAACGCCATCGATCCTGCACGTTCAATAATGTCGTCCTTCTGCAGCTGAACCAAAAAAATCCTTCCCACATCGAAAATGTTTTTGTCAGGATCTCCAAAATGGATTTTCTTGAGCTTTCGAGCTTGCCAAAGTAGCTTGACTTCTAACCTAAGGATTTTTGTTTTGATCACTTTATCCTACTTCTTGAAAATACTCTTTCAATAAAGCTACTAAATTCTGTGGAGGTCTGGTCGGACGGTGACTGTCTTTTTTGAGGAAAGTAAGTATAGTCCAGCCCTCGGTGATCAATTTTTTCTGCTCATTAAAGACCTCGTATTCAAATCGGATCCTGGCTCCCGGAAGGGTCGGGATCGTTGTTTTGATCGTTAGTAACTCGTCGTATTTGCCGGGCTGAAGATATCGAAAGTGACTTTCGAGCACAGGCATCATCACGCCCTCATCTTCCAATTCCTTATATGAAAACCCAATGCTTCGCATTGCTTCTACTCGGCCCACTTCGAAATACATCGCATAGTTACCGTAATAGACATAACTCATCTGGTCGGTTTCAGCGTAGCGAACTCGGATTTGGGTTTCGGCCGTGTACATGCTTAGTAGATCTTCGCTGCGTTAAGCGCTGCTTGATATCTTCTGGCATTCGCATTATGCTGAGCTAATGTGCTAGCGAAGGAATGATAACCCGAGAAATCTTCTTTCGCACAAAAGTAGAGGTAATCATTTTCTTCTGCATTCAAAACTGCGTCAAGTGAATTGATATCCGGAAGATTTATAGGTCCAGGAGGAAGTCCTGCATACATGTAAGTGTTATATGGACTGTCAGTCTCTTTGTGGACATTTAGTACGCGCTTTAATTCAAAATCACCCAGAGCAAAAACCAGCGTTGGGTCAGCCTGAAGCGGCATGTTTAAGCGTAGACGGTTCAGATATACTCCTGCAATTCTTGGTCGCTCATCTGCCTTCTGACTTTCTGCCTGGACAATACTTGCCAAGGTGCTCACTTCTTTTGGGCTCAGGCCAAGTAGACTTGCTTTTTGTTTTCGTTCATCAGTCCAGAAACTTTGATATTCCCTATGCATTCTGTCAAAAAGCGCCTCCGGGCTGGTATTCCACCAAAGTTCATAGGTATTTGGAATAAACATGCTCATGATGGTTTCTTCATCAAAATCAAACTTTCTGATATAGACAGAATCCTGGACCAACTGCAAAAATTGCTCTTTGGAGATTTCCATATTTGCGGTAATCTTCTCAGCCAGATCTTCCTTGGTCCTTACATTATTAAAAGTAACTCGTACTGGTGTTTGCTTTCCTGAGCGAAGTAATCTCACCAGTTCAAGGTTGGTCATCTTTGGTACAAGGGTGTAAAGTCCTGGCTTTACATTTTCCTGATAATCCAATATTTTGGAAAGAAAGCCAAAGCTCACCAAATCGTTTACAACTAGATCGTCGTAAAGTCTGTTGGATACCGTTTTGAACGTGTCATTACTTCCTATTTTCAACATATAATTCCGGTCAGATTCAATCAGCACATTTGGGCTGAAGAAAATCTGGTAGAAATAGAAACTGAGGGAGATAGCCATCACCGAAAAAGCAATGACAAGGACTAGATAAATGTTTTTTCTTTTTTCGCTTAGCATACAGATGCCAAAAATAGGAAAAAATCTAAGTCTGAGTTTGTGCTTGCCGTAAGGTAATTATACCTTTCTGCACAAATCGGTTTTTTAATGGAAGTGATTCCCGTCACCTGTGCCCTTATTCTTTTAAATGAAAGAGTACTTTGTGCTCAAAGATCCGATGCAATGCCGCTTCCTGGTTTATGGGAATTTCCTGGAGGAAAAGTTGAAGTAGGCGAAAACCCTGAAGCTTGTCTCAAGCGTGAAATATTTGAGGAACTGTCGATTTCAATTAGGATCATTTTCCCTCTAAAGCCTAATGATCATTCCTATTCCAATCGGAAAGTGATCAATTTAATGCCATTTATCTGTAAATGGGAAAGTGGTGAGATTAACTTACTTGAGCATCAAAAAGTGAAATGGCTTTCAAAAGAGGAATTGAGGTCTCTAAAATGGGCGCCAGCAGATATTCCAATTGTGGAAGACCTTCTAGCAAATTGGAACAATATTCAAAAACTACTAGTTGAATAAAGCCTAGAAACTAAAGATATGCCTGCTGAATTAATAAAATTATATGAGGAAAATCCTGATCCGGATAAGATCAGACAGATCGCTTCTACACTTAGGGATGGAGGAGTTGTGATTTATCCAACTGATACCGTATATGGGATGGGCTGTGATATCATGAATTTACGGGCGGTGGAGCGTATTTGTAAAATAAAGGGAATCAATCCCAAAAAGCATAATTTCTCCATCATCTGCGCTGATCTGAGCAATATCTCTCAATTCACTAAGATGATCGATAAGCCAGTATTTAAAATGATGAAAAAAGGCTTGCCTGGACCATATACTTTTATTTTGGAGGCTAGTCACCAAGTGCCGAAGATTTTGCACAGTAAAAAGAAAACTATTGGAATCAGAGTTCCAGATCATAATGTGCCACGCATGTTGGTTGAGGAATTGGGACATCCTATTCTGACAACTTCCATTAATGATGAAGATGAAGTAATAGAATATAGCACTGATCCAGAATTGATTTTTGAAAAATATCAGCATCTGGTGGATGTAGTGATTGACGGAGGATATGGACAGAATATCGCGTCTACCATATTGGATTGCACAGGGTACGAAGTCGAAGTCCTAAGAGAAGGTTTGGGAAAGCTTGAAGATTTAGAATAATATGATAAAGAGCGTTGCAGCCGATCTGCATTATTTCCCTAACCTTGAATTTTTTGCTGCAATTTCAAATGCGGATGAATTGGTTTTTTTTCCAGACGATCTATACAAAAGGCAGTCTTTTTTTAATCGGACCCAAATTCGTTTGGCTAATAAAGTAGGAACGCTAAGTATACCGATTCAGGGACGGCGACCAAGAATTTCCCAGGATCGAATCAAGATAGAAAATAGTCAAAACTGGGTGAATATTCATCTTAGGGGAATTCAGAGTGCTTATGGAAAGGCTCCTTTTTATGAATATTATTTCCCTTATTTTGAAAAGGTTTTTGATCAGAAAACAGAAAATCTGTGGGACTTAAATTGGCAAATGCTGACAATCTGTCTCAGGTTATTAGACATGCCTGTCAAAATGCGCGTGTGTGAGAGTGGAGGGGATCTAAATTGCACGGATGATATAAGAGGCCTTTTGATGCCCTCAGTGCCTTTTTCGGAAAGAGATTACTATAAGCCAGTGTCCTATTTCCAACTTTTTGGCTTAGACTTTGATCCTAACCTCAGCGTTCTGGATTTGTTGTTCTGTGAAGGACCTGCATCTAAAAGCATAGTATTTAAGTCAGCAAAAAAACAATGAACAATCCGCAAAAGAATTGTGTTTTTAAAACAAATTCGGTAACATACGTACAGGATTATTAAACAATCAGATAGGAATTCAATGGAAGCAAAATTTTCGAATAGAGTCAAAGAGGTGATCTCTCTTAGCCGCGAAGAAGCACTTCGCCTGGGACATGATTACATTGGCACAGAGCACCTCTTGTTGGGGATGATTCGTGAAGGAGAAGGTGTTGCTGTTTCCATTCTTAAGAAATTGGGAGTGCCGATGGACGAATTGCGGAATGCAATAGAACGCGCTGTAAAAGGCACCGCAAATCATAATGCTAAGAACATGGCCAACATTCCTTTGACCAGGCAGTCAGAGAAAGTGTTGAAAATTACTTATTTGGAGGCAAAAATTTTCAAGAGTCAATTGATAGGTACTGAGCATTTGCTTTTATCCATCTTAAGAGATGAGGACAACATTGCCACTCAGATACTTAATAAATTTGAAATTAATTACGATTCTGTAAAAGAGATGCTGGAAATGTCATCAGATACTCCACCAAGATCTAAAGCTGAGGCTGAAGATGGAGATGACGACGGATCTAAGCTTTTCGGTTCTACAGGAAGTGGTTCAGGAGCATCAAAGCCTGGAGCGGAAAAGTCCAGAACCCCTGTTTTGGATAATTTCGGAAGGGACTTGACAAAAATGGCTGAGGATGATAAGCTAGATCCTATCATCGGTCGTGAAAAAGAAATTGAGAGAGTGGCTCAGATTCTGTCAAGGAGAAAAAAAAATAACCCGATTTTGATCGGAGAACCAGGTGTTGGTAAGACAGCAATTGCAGAAGGTCTAGCGTTAAGAATAATTCAGAAGAAAGTTTCTCGTGTGCTTTTCAATAAGCGGGTAGTGACTTTGGATCTGGCTTCATTAGTAGCTGGAACAAAATATAGAGGACAGTTTGAAGAAAGAATGAAGGCCGTAATGAACGAGCTGGAAAAATCTCCAAATGTCATTCTGTTTATTGACGAGCTCCACACTATTGTCGGAGCAGGCGGAGCTTCCGGATCTTTGGATGCATCCAATATGTTCAAACCAGCTTTGGCACGTGGAGAAATCCAATGTATCGGAGCTACGACTTTGGATGAATATCGTCAGTATATAGAGAAAGATGGAGCCTTGGCTCGTAGATTCCAGATGGTGATGGTAGATGCTACTACTCCAGAGGAAACTGTGCAGATTCTAAATAACATCAAGGATAAATATGAGGATCACCACAACGTCAACTATACCGATGAGGCTATAGTAGCTTGCGTGAAACTTTCCGATCGATACATTTCCGATAGATTCTTACCGGATAAAGCAATTGATATTTTGGATGAAGCAGGTGCTAGAGTCCACATTAATAATATCCATGTGCCGGAAGATATTCTGAAACTGGAAGCTGAAGTAGAAGATATTAAAACTGAGAAAAACCGTGTGGTGAAATCTCAGAAATATGAAGAAGCTGCTCAGTTGCGAGATAAGGAGAAGAAATTGCTTGAGCAATTGGAAGCTGCTAAAAATAGATGGGAAGAGGAAAGTAAGTCTAGGAGATTTACAGTGGAAGAAGATAATGTAGCAGAAGTGATTGCGATGATGACCGGTATACCTGCGAAGAGAATCGCCCAGAAAGAAGGTGCTAAGCTTTTGAATATGAATGGTGATTTGTCTGGCAAAGTGATTGGTCAGGATGAAGCGATTAAGAAATTGACAAAGGCGATTCAGAGAACCAGAGTTGGTTTGAAAGACCCTAAGAAGCCAATTGGATCCTTCATTTTCCTAGGCCCAACCGGTGTAGGGAAAACTGAACTGGCGAAGATGTTAGCGACTTACTTGTTTGACAAAGATGATTCTCTGATCAGAATTGATATGTCTGAGTATATGGAGAAATTCTCCGTATCCAGATTGGTTGGAGCGCCTCCAGGCTATGTAGGTTATGAAGAAGGCGGTCAGTTGACTGAGAAGGTTAGAAGAAAGCCGTATTCAGTAGTTCTTCTTGATGAGATAGAAAAAGCTCACCCTGATGTATTCAATATTCTATTGCAGGTGTTAGATGACGGTATCCTGACAGATGGATTAGGTAGAAAAGTTGATTTCAGAAATACAATTATCATCATGACTTCTAATATTGGAGTTCGTGACTTGAAAGATTTTGGTGCAGGAATTGGCTTTGCCAGTCAGGCCAGATCTGATAATATGGATGAAGTGATGAAATCAACTATCCAATCTGCATTGAAAAAGGCATTCAGCCCTGAATTCCTAAATAGATTGGATGATGTGGTGGTGTTTAACTCACTTAGTCAGGAACATATCTTCAAAATCATTGATATCAGTTTAGGGAAATTGTTCTCAAGAATTACTGACCTTGGATATAAGATAGAATTGACTGAGAAAGCGAAAGAATTCTTAGCAGAAAAAGGATATGACCAGCAATATGGTGCTAGACCTCTAAATAGAGCGATTCAAAAATATCTGGAAGATGCCATTGCGGAGGAGATCCTGAAAGGAGATCTTTCTGAAGGTGATATCATCACTGCGGATTATTCTGGAGAAGGTACAGAATTGACTATTGTAGTGAAGAAAAAAGAGAAAGCTGATTAATCAGTTGTCTTAACTAGATTGAAAGCCCCGAATGATGGATTCGGGGCTTTTTTGTTTTTGGATTTTTTTAAAATCTCAACTGTTTATTTTGAGAAAAATAGCCGTGTGATTAGCATGCCAGTTAGATCTCCATCTCCTGCATCGCTTTCTATTGCTGAGGTGACATAAATTAGGTTCCATCCCTCTTTCACCATGCTGTTGATTTTAGATGAAGTCATTGCATCATTAAATGCTACGTTTTTAGGCGAGACTTCAAATCCATCGAATAGATTGCGCAGTTTTATTTCTTCTAACTTATCGACTTTGATATGCCTTCCTTCAAGTGCCCTGTTTTTAGCTTTGGATCCGTCTGTTTTAAAAGCTGCATACTCAGAATCATCCACTTCTGTTTGTGAATCAATTATCCTTGACTCGCCATTTCCCCTAAAATTTATTGATTCTACAATTGTAACTATTTTGAATTCTGGTTTCGCGGAATTATCAGCTTGCTGAGCATAAGTATAAGTAGATAGGGAAAATAGAATAGCTAAATAAGAAAGGCGCGTTTTCATTTGTCTCTGAGGTTTAGATTCTTCAGAGCTTACGGAGAAACAATTATTTAGTTTGTTTTTATGCCAGAATAAAAAAAAGTAGCCCCACGGCTAAAACCAAAATCATTTTTTGAGCTCTTTCTTTGGTTTCTGGTGCAAGTTTTCGTTTGCGAATCACTAATACAGCCAAACTCAATCCAACTAATTGCAATGCCATTCCCACTCCATTTAGTGGGCCCATAGGAGCTTCGAGAACCTGAAGCTGTGTATTTAGTAGCGCAAGGACAGAAAGAACTATGCCGGTGATCCCAAACAAAAAAGAGCGTTGAAGTAAAATTTTGGGCGGATGATTTGTCCAATTCATTGTTTCTAAATCTAAAATTTGGGTGCAAGTTAAATGACTTCTTTCCTCAAGCCGTGCTTTCACTTTTTGACAGTTATTTTCTCCAATTTGGCACCAAAGTAGTTTCCTATTTCATCTGCGTTCATCGCATTGAGCGTCATAGGTTTATTTAGCCCGCCTTTTCTTCCAACGAGTACACCATATTTCATGTCCGAATAACCTTCCATTGCATGTGCATCCGGATTGATAGAAAGCATCACTCCCTGCTCCAACGCATAACTCACCCATCTCCAGTCCAAATCAAGTCTCCAAGGGTTAGCATTGATTTCTATTACGACATTATTCGATGCGCAGGCGTCAATGATCGCTTTATGATCGATAGGGTAACCCTGCCGGCGAAGTAGAAGTCTGCCAGTCGGATGACCTAAAATGGTGGTGTAAGGATTTTCAATCGCCGTTATTAGTCTATTTGTCGCTCGGTTTACATCCATGTTTAGGATAGAATGTACAGATGCGACGATAAAGTCAAAACTTGCCAGTATTTCATCAGAATAATCCAGTTTTCCATCAGAAAGAATGTCGCTCTCTATTCCTTTGAAAATCCGGAAAGGAGCCATTTCTATATTCAGCTGATCTATTTCCTGGTGTTGTTTTAGAATTTGATCTTCCGTCAGTCCCCCAGCATAAAAAGCAGTTTTGCTGTGATCTGATATCCCTAAGTATTCATACCCTAGTTCCCTACAATACTCAGCCATTTGTCTCAGGCTGTGCTTTCCGTCACTATAAGTGGAGTGATTGTGAAGAATTCCTTTGAGGTCTTTTTCCGTGAGTAGCTCAGGAATTTTATTTTCTTTTGCCAGTTCTATTTCCCCATATCCTTCCCTCATTTCCGCAGGGATAAATTGGAGATTATTTATGGAAAAGAATTCTTCTTCAGTGACATAGTTCTTTTTCTGAAGCTTTCTCGCCATACTTTCTTTGTCGTCTACCAAATTTTCCAAGTGAAGTGGTGCTGCAACAAGTGAGAGTTTTTTCCAGAGAAAATCCTCTGGAGAACAAAAGTGAATACTCACTCGAAGATCAATATCCTTTAGTTTTCCACGTAAGGTTCTTGGTCCAGATTCCAGCAAAATCCATTCAATCGACTCCATTCCCTTGATTTTGGATTTGACCGAGGCTAGCTCATCAGAAGCTATAAGAAATTCAGCTTCGGTAATGATTTCCATCTTCCTCGTAAAATCCCCAACTATTGCTAACATGGAACTTGGAGCCAGAACATGGAAGGTCTCTTCCAGCTGAGCCACCATTTCCTCAATATCCGCATATAGCCACTTACCGGAATTGGATGCTGTAAATTCTAGATTGGCAATTATTGTATTCTGGGTTTTCTCTCCGAAACCTTTGATTTTGGCCACTTTTCCCGATTGACAAGCTTCCATCAATTCGTGAGTGGAGGTTATTCCTAGTTCATTCCAAAGTATCTTGATTTTCTTCGGTCCTAATCCTTTAATTTGAAGTACTTCTAGAATTCCCTCTGGAGTTTTTGCCAATAGCTCCTCCAGAAAAGGAAATGTATCGGTCACTTTTAGCTGTTGGATAGCATCTACCATGCTTTTTCCCACACCCTGAATTTTCGCTAGTTCTGCATTCTCCAGCTCCATGATATCTTGGTCTCCACGCTCCAAGGATATCAAGGCACTTTGATAGCTACGGATTTTAAAAGGATTTTCGTCATGGAGCTCCATCAGTTGAATGCTGAGCTTTATTTTTTTAAGAAGAGTCTTGTGATCCAAAATTTCTGGGTTCTATTATGATGTTGAGACAAATGTCTTGAAATAAAGTTTCAATTTAGTGGGCTATAGCTTAACTTAAAATTGAAAATTGATTTTCCTGAGAGATTGACCCGCAAACCACTTTCTCTTGAAGGATTTAGTCTCTGAAGCTTTTCCTTTAAACAGGAAGATTTTATTTTCGCTAAAACTGTCATTGACTTTTTAACTATAAACCTGAATAAATATGAAGTACTGGATGGTCAAGTCAGAGCCGGAATCGTATTCCTGGGATGATTTCGTGGCAAAAAAAGAAGATGTTTGGGATGGGGTAAGAAATTATCAAGCTCGTAATTTTCTCCGTGAAATGCATCTCGGAGACTTGGTGTTTTTTTACCATAGCGGTAAAGAAAAGGCAATCGTAGGCATCGCTGAAGTCAGTCAGGAGCAGTTTCCTGATCCTACGGATGAGGCTTGGACTTCTGTCAAGTTGAAGGTTAAGAAATCCCTTAAAAATATGATTTCCTTGTCAGCAATGAAGGCGGAAGATAGACTATCAGAGTTACCTATGTTAAAGCAATCGCGTTTGTCCGTATCGCCAGTGAGTAAAGATGAGTTTGACTTACTTCTCCAAATGGGCTCATGAAAAAGCCTTTATTATTCTTCTTTCTTTTCATTCTTTTTCAGCAAGGTTTTGCTCAGTTGAAATTTATTGAGCGCTTTGAAGTAGCTTCTGAGTTGAATGACCCCTTATTCGAAATGATTGACTCAGAAGCTGGGCTAGTCTCTTTTCGCACCATCCCTGAGAAAGGACTTAACTTGAGGAGAGTTTTTCAATATTTCGTCTCGGATTCTTCTCTGAGATCCCCAGATGGCATAATTGAATTTCCTGTCAAGGAAGGTTTTGATATGCTGGGTTATGACACAGAAAGAAACCAGTTATATATACTTTTCACAAAAGGCTTCGCTATCAACTCAGCGAAGTATTTGCTGCAGGTGAATTTGGACACAAAGCAAGGTTTGGAATTTACAGTGGACAATGTGCTGGATATGGAGCTTGTGGAGTTTCTTGTCCAAGATCAAAAAGCCATTTTCATGGGGACATCAGATAACCGACCTGTTTTGCAGATTCATGATATGGTGACCAAGAGTGTACATACACTACAGGGTATTTATGGAAACGACACTCAAATTCTACAAATCAGGAAAAAGCCTGAAACACGTTCCTTGGAAGTCGTGCTGAGTCGTAAAGGATTATACAGGAATCGTGACTTATTCATCAATACCTATGATATGATTGGAAATGTCATTCAGGAAGTAAAAGTTGACCAGTTTGCTGATCCCGGACAGGAGATTCTGGACGGAATTCTATTGACAACAAATAATTATCAGGAAGCAATGATTGGTGCATTCGGCATGGAGCGGAGAAACTCCTATCAAGGCATGTACATAATGGATATTAATGAGTTTGGAGAGTTTGACTTTAAGCTTTATACCCTGGAGGATTTTCCCAATTTTTATAATTACCTCAATGAAAAAGCAAAAGGAAAACGCGATGCTGAAATTCAGAAAGAGATAGAAAGAGAAAAAATACCGGCCATAAATAGTCTATATTCAATTCGTGATGTTCGACAGACAAGTGACTCTTACTATGTTTATTTTGATCAGTATACGGTTTCCAATAGCCGTTCAGGATATCAAAATGGCTACTCTCCAGGAAGTGGCTACCGGTACGATCGATGGAGCAGGATGGGGACCACCATCATTAATGACCCTTATTTAGCAAATCGTTTTCCAATGTCAAGCAGTTATCAGACGATTTCGGAGTACCGCTATATTTCTGCTCACTTTGCTAAAATAGCAAAGACAGGCCAAGTAATTTGGGATAATGCTTCCACGTATGATGAGCTGGTGACTACCTATCCGGAAGCATTTGGAGAAGTAGCTGTGGTTGGAGAGGATTTTTATCACATGTTTGTAGAGAATCAGACTATCAAACTGAGTTTTTTTAGAAACGGTGAGAAAATCTTTGAAAATCAGGAATTTGAATTAGGCCTAATAAAAGAAGATGAGCGTATCAGGGACACTAATGAGGAAAGCTTGCGATTGATCCACTGGTATGATAGATATTATTTACTATCTGGTACACAGCGGGTAAGGTTTTTAAGCAATAAGGGAGGAGACGAAATTAGGGAAGTGTATTTTCTAACCAAAATAGTCGTGGATGGGGATTTGTATCAGCCCGAAGAACTCCCGGACTAGATTTTATTTTTATATTTACCCGCAAATCTACCCCATGCAAAAACGGCTAGTCTTAGACCAAGGACAGATTGAGATCATACTCAGACGATTCTGTCATCAACTGATCGAAAATCACAACGATTTTGATAATACCGTGCTTCTGGGCTTGCAGCCGAGAGGGCCGATATTGTTGGACAAAATCGTAAAGCTTCTTGAGGAAATTTCAGGAGTGAAGGTTCCTTCAGGGTATCTTGATGCTACTTTTCACAGAGATGATTTTCGCAGAAGAGATTTTCCCCTCAAAGCCAACGAAACTAAAATCAACTTCCTGGTCGAAGGCAAGAAAGTAATCTTGGTTGATGACGTGCTCTATAAAGGACGATCAGTTCGTGCTGCCATGGATGCCATGATCGCTTTTGGAAGACCACAGAAAGTCGAGCTCATGGTACTGATAGACCGCAAGCTTACCCGGGATTACCCTATCATGCCGGATTACTATGGCGTGAGAGTCCATACACTTGAAAGCCAATATGTACTGGTAGAATGGGCTGAAAAGGGGAGTGAAAAAGATGCAATTTGGATCATAGAGAAAGTTAATCACTAACGATGTCGCAACTTAGTACGAAACACCTACTTGGAATTAAGAACCTCACAGAGGATGATATCCAACTTATTCTTGACACGGCGACAAATTTCAAAGAGGTGATCAATCGCCCGATCAAAAAAGTGCCTTCTCTCCGTGATATTACAATTGCCAACGTTTTTTTCGAAAATTCCACACGGACTAGACTCTCATTTGAGCTAGCTGAGAAAAGGCTTTCTGCAGACGTAGTGAATTTTTCTTCTGCAAATAGCTCCGTGAAAAAAGGAGAAACTTTGGTAGATACAGTAAACAACATTCTTTCGATGAAAGTGGATATGGTGGTGATGCGACATTCCAGTCCGGGAGCCCCACATTTTCTTTCCCGAAATGTAAAAGCCAACATTGTAAATGCCGGAGACGGAACGCATGAGCATCCAACTCAGGCTTTACTGGATTCCTTCTCGATCAAAGAAAAACTAGGAGATGTAGCTGGAAAAAAAGTCGCCATAATCGGAGACATCCTGCACTCCAGAGTTGCGCTTTCCAATATTTTTTGTCTTCAAAAATTGGGTGCGGAAGTGATGGTTTGCGGACCGATTACCTTGCTTCCAAAATATATTGCCAGTCTTGGGGTAAAAGTGGAGCTTGATGTGAAGAAAGCATTGCAGTGGTGCGATGTTGCCAATGTGCTCAGAATTCAGCTTGAGAGGCAGCAAATCAAATATTTTCCAAGTTTGCGGGAATACTCGCTTTATTACGGTATCAATAAAAAGCTTTTAAGCCAGCTCGATAAAGAGATTGTGATAATGCATCCAGGGCCGATCAATCGCGGAGTTGAACTGAGTTCGGATGTGGCAGATTCGGAACATTCAATTATCCTTGAGCAGGTGCAAAATGGAGTGGCTGTACGAATGGCTGTTCTTTATTTGCTGGCAGGAGCAAAAGGATAATCAATTTGAAATTTCAAATTTGGGATTTCAAATTCATTCACAATAAAATCTCAAATTTACTTTTATGCTGAGTGTTACCAATCTTGTAAAGACTTATGGCAAGCAAAATGCTGTCAATGATATTTCCTTTGAACTACAAGGTGGAGAGGTAGTTGGCCTGTTAGGCCCGAATGGCGCGGGGAAAAGTACCACCATGAAATGTATTGTTGGCCTGCTTCGCAAAACATCCGGGGAAATTACGCTAGGCGGATTCGATCATTTGAGCGTTGAGGCAAAGCGTCTTTTCAGTTACATTCCAGAGACTCCCTATGTGTATGATTTGCTTACCGTGCAGGAGCATATGCAGTTCATTGCTCAAGCTTATGGAGTGAAAGAGTGGAGAGCGAAAGCCGATGAATATTTAGAGCTATTTGAATTAGCTGATAAAAAAGATAAGCTCGGACGAGACCTGTCTAAAGGAATGCGCCAAAAGGTATCGATTTGCTGCGCACTGCTTCCAGATCCACAAGTACTCTTCTTTGATGAGCCAATGATCGGTTTGGATCCAAAAGCGATCAAAAACACCAAGAAAGTTTTCAGAGAATTAAAGGAGGCGGGAAAAACCATTTTGGTTAGTACTCACTTAATCGATAGCGTTGAATCTATCGCTGATCGAGTGATGATTTTGAAAGATGGAAATATCGTCGGT
This sequence comes from uncultured Algoriphagus sp., assembly GCF_963974835.1. Taxonomy (GTDB): domain Bacteria; phylum Bacteroidota; class Bacteroidia; order Cytophagales; family Cyclobacteriaceae; genus Algoriphagus. The sequence goes on from NZ_CAXBET010000003.1 coordinate 177,210, forward strand.
AATGATACTGTGGCAAACTTGAAGATTCAATCTCTGCAAGGTGAAGGAACTACTTTAGAGGATCTCTTTTTAGAAATGACCAAAGATGAATGAAATCCGACTCCTGCTCAGAAAGGATATTCTCATTCTGATCAATAATATTAAGCTAATTATTAGAAATCCGCTCCGTCTGCTGCCTTATGCAGGCATCGCAGGTTATATATTTTTCATGTATTACCTACGTCTCAAGAGTCGAGGAAATGATACACCTACACCTGAAATGCCAGCGTTGGATGTAAATGGTATTCCAGAGGTAAATTTTGCAATGCAAAATGTAATCGGCGGAGTAACGATTCTCGCTTTGGTTGTTCTCATTTACCAGTTGTATAGCGCTACAAAAAAAAATGTCAGCTTCTTCAAAATGGCTGATGTAAACCTGCTTTTTACTGCGCCTGTTAAGCCTGAAAATATTTTGATTTACTACATGGCAAGATCGATTTTACCTTCTTTGGGAGGAGCGATCATTTTTGTCGCGTATGGAGCCAGCCAAGCAATAGATACTTTTGATACGACAATTCCCAATTTCATATTTCTGATTTTGGCTTTCGCCCTTTTCTTTTTTATTGTCTCTCCAATAAAATTCCTGGTTTACACGCTGAACTCCAAGTACGATGTAATGGAATACATCCGAACGGGGATAATTGTGTTAGCGGTTTTGCTTGCCGGAATGATTATTATTCCCGGATTGATGTCTGGGAAATTCTGGCAAGGTATGTTTTCTTGGGTTAGTTCGCCTTGGTTTGATTTCTTCCCAATTGTCGGTTGGAGCAGGGGAATCGGCAGCTATCTTATTCACGGGAATGCGATAATTTCCATCGGTTTTATCCTGCTGTACGCGGTTTCGTATTTTGTGATTCTAAAATTGGTCATCCGCTTTTCGGGGTACTATTACGAAGATGTGCTGGAAGCTACCAAGTCAAATGAAGAAAAACTTGAAAAAGTAAAAGGCAAAAAGCAGGTCGGAGAGAGTTCATATAGCTTAAATACCAAAAAGAAGTTGGCGCTTCCAGATTTTGGGACTGGTGCCAAAGCATTTTACTGGAGAAATTATGTGCACAGCTCAAGACAGGATTTTCACCCTCTTTTTGGGCTGTATTCTTTGATTATGGTAGGAATAGGAATTGTTCTCTCAGTCCTTTCTTTATTCCAATGGTTCTCTCATTACTTCTTGTATGGTTATCTGCTTATTATGCTATTTTTATATTTTTTTGGAGGAATAGGCAGGGCAAATGTCGGAGACCTGAAAAAACCATTTTTCATATTGATTCCAGCTTCTTGGACTTCAAAGTTCTGGAATATGATTAAGCTGGATATTCTCCAGATTACTTTGTTTTGTCTAGCACTGATTATTCCTTCAGTCTTGATTGCAGGGTTAAACTTTTATATTATCCCACTCTTCCTATTTGCTACAATAGAGATTTACTTGGTGGGATTCGGCATCAACATTATCCCTCAAATAGCCTTGGATGAAGGTTGGGACAGGAAATTGATCAAGCCTTTTATGATTGGTGGGATTGTGCTGTTCGGCTTTGTTCCGGCATTTGCGTTTAGCGTGGTGGCTTTTATTATGTCAAAACAATTCGTTTGGGCATTGTTTGGAGGCACATTTGGAATGTTTTTCGTGGCGGCTATTCTGATGCACGTGACGCTAGATGTACTGAAGCGATTGGAATTTAAAGAAGTGTAAACAAGTCTCACTGTTCAGTTTTCAGTCGCAGCATATTGAGTTCCTAGGTCATATTTGGTTCGATAATGCAGAATTTTATTCTGTTTTAACTTTCCTGTAATCGCATCCCCCGGAAAATTCCTTTATTTTTGATTACCAAATATGACCAAATGTAACCGACTATGATCTACAACTCAATTATCGATACCATCGGAAATACTCCGATGATCAGACTGAATAAACTGGCCAAGCATATCAAAGGGGAGGTTTTGGTGAAAGTGGAATACTTTAATCCAGGAAACTCCATGAAAGATCGTATGGCGATCAAAATGGTGGAGGATGCCGAAAAGGCAGGTTTGCTAAAACCTGGAGGAACGATCATAGAAGGGACTTCTGGAAATACCGGAATGGGCTTAGCTCTGGCAGCAGTTGCCAAAGGCTACAAATGTATTTTCACCATGGCTGATAAGCAGTCTAAGGAGAAGATAGATATTCTTAAAGCCGTGGGAGCAGAAGTGATCGTTTGTCCTACAAACGTGTCACCTGAAGATCCTCGTTCCTATTATTCCATTGCGAGGAAATTGAACCAGGATATCCCGAATTCCTTTTACCCAAATCAATACGATAACTTATCTAACACTGCCGCTCACTATGAGACAACTGGTCCGGAGATCTGGAATGATACGGATGGTAAAATCACGCATTATGCAGCTGGTGTCGGTACTGGTGGCTCTATGTGCGGAACTGCGCAATATCTAAAAGAGCAAAATCCAAATGTGGTGACAGTTGGGATTGATACCTATGGTTCGGTTTTCAAAAAATATAAAGAGACGGGCATTTTCGACGAAAAAGAAGTGTATCCATACCTGACGGAAGGAATCGGCGAAGATATACTTCCCAAGAATGTGAACTTCGATATGATTGATCACTTCATCAAAGTGACTGATAAAGATTCCGCCGTGATGACTCGTAGATTGGCTAGAGAAGAAGGCTTATTTGTAGGTTGGTCATGTGGATCTGCTGTGCACGGCGCATTGGAGTGGGCAAAAGATAATCTGAAAGAAGGTGATCAGATGGTGATTATTTTGCCGGATCATGGGACTCGATATTTGGGTAAAGTTTACAATGACGAGTGGATGAGAAATCACGGTTTCTTGGAAGATAAAACCTTCTCCACCGCTAGAGATATCATAGCGCAGCGAAATGGCGCTTATACTCTGGTTTCTTCCTTGAAAACTGACTCAGTGAAAGATGCCATCGGATTAATGAATAAAACCAGCGTATCTCAAATTCCGGTAATGGAAGATGGTGAAGTGGTAGGTAGTTTGACCGATAATAAATTGCTTGCTAGAATCATTGATAATCCATCTTTGAAAGATGCGAATGTCGCCGATGTGATGGAGGATTCCATGCATTTTGTGGCGCTGGATAGCACGTTGGATGTACTTTCATCTATGGTGGAAAAAGAAAAAGCGGTGCTCGTTCGTGATGTGCAAAATCAGATTCACATCATCACTAAGCATGATATATTAGAAGCTTTTACTAAGTAATATTATTTATCTCTCTGCTGCCAATAACCATGATTTTCTTGGCTTAGTAAGCCCGGAGACCGAAGACCGAAGAAGATTATCCTATAGCATTGAGGCCACTTCTGTCTCCCGTCTTCTGTTTTCCGTCTGCTAAATAAAAAAAAGAGGGTGATTAGCATCTTTGCCGGTATTATACATTAAATATGAATCAAGATAAAATTCAGCGAATCATTGATTCGGGAGTAGATTTTAATATTGGAGATATCATCGAAAAAGCATGGGAGATGTTCAAATCCCGTGCTTTATTCCATATTGGCTTTATGGTTTTGGTAGGTGCTATTCAAGCGGGATTTACGCTTTATTTAAAAGACTATACCTTTCTATACAGTATCTTCTTAGCACCACCATTGGTCAGTGGCTTTTACTTGGTGGCTAACCGCCAAAGCCAAAAAGAATACCTTGATTTTCAGAATTTTTTTGATGGTTTTAAGTATTGGTGGAATCTGGTTATAACTAATTTGATCAGCTCTATTTTAATCGTGGGAGGTATATTGCTCCTAATAATACCCGGGGTTTACCTGCTAGTAGGCTATTTATTCTGCCTCTTGTTTGTGATTTTTGGAGGCTTTGATTTCTGGACTTCTATGGAGCTTAGTCGTAGACTAATTCAAACAAATTGGCTCAAATTCTTACTGTTTCTACTGGTACTTCTGGCACTCAATATTGCAGGGTTACTCTTTTTCATCGTTGGGATTTTTGTCACTATTCCAATGAGCTATTTGGCAGTTTATATTCTCTTTGAAGAGTTGACTATTGATGCCATTGACGAAGAGCCGAAGGATAACATTATTCATGTGTAAGAAGCATCGCTTCTAGTCTGGAGCGGCATTTTTCCGATAGTTCATTTACAGCATTTTCAGAGGCCGAACTGGGCTGAATAGGTTTAGAAAAGTAAATCTTGACTTTACCTGGTCGTATCAACAGCGATCCCTTTTTCATCACCTTATTTGCTCCGATAACTGCAATAGGTAGAATAGGAATACCTGTTTCTACCGATAGACGAAATGCCCCGGATTTGAAAGGTAGTAAAGGTGCATTACTGGCATTTCGGGTTCCTTCAGGAGCTACCACAGCCGAGATCCCCTGATTTAGAAAAACCACCAACTGATCTATACTTTGTCTTCTTGATTCCGAATCTGTTCTGTCTACCCAGATAGCGACTTTGCCTACCACCCAGCCAAAAAATGGGATTTTGGATAATTCTTTCTTTCCTAGAGCTCTTACCTGCTGAGGAATGGCTAGCGGAATTATAGCTGCATCTAGAAAAGAGCGGTGGTTAAAGATATAGATGTAGGATTGAGTTCGGTCGATGAGATCACGATCATGGAATTCATATCGAATTCCAGATAAAAAAGACCATACTCTTGCCCAGATCCGAATAAACAAAAAAGATATTTTCCCGCCTGCTGGACTGATGCTTAAGGGGATTACGATAAAAAGCCCTAGAATCAGGAGTAGCGTGAAAAAGAGTATGATAGAGTAAATAGTAAATATTACTTGGATGACTTTTATCATTCGTCAGAATTGGTAATTTTGGGTATAATATAATCTTCACTCTTTGCTTGCAGGAGCCTCCGAGCGTTCGGGGGCTCTGTTTTTTTGAATCTTCGTAAAATATAGATAGATTTTAAGGAAATTGCTTTTGATAATACATTGCCTATCTTAGCAGTACGAAATGCAAAGAAGCATTTCAAATGAAAAAATTCACGTGAATCCGACACCAAGAACTTTCGTACATCATTCTTACTACCATCTTCAATGAAGGAATAGGATGACTATGGATTTTTGGTAAAAAAATATAGAGGCCTATTCCTAGTGGAATGGGCCTTTTTTGTTATCAGATCGCCGTTTTGCGGCCTCTCCAGAAGCAACATTTTGATAGTTGAAGAAAGTCCAGCTTCTGGAGAAGCAAGACAACTGAAAAGCAGGATAACCGAATAAGTAACTACAGAATATACCCAAATACCATGAACGCAAACACAAAACAAAAAAACTGGGTCTTCAGTGATCCCCGACTCCAAAAGCTTAGACAGGAGTATGATTCTTACACAGAGGAGGACTTCAAAGTTTGGAAAATCCTCTTCGAGCGACAGATGCCGAATCTACCAAAGGCTGCTTCCAAAGCTTATCTGGAAGGGGTGGAGATGGTGAAGTTTTCTGCTGATAGAATCGCAAATTTTGCTGAGTTGAACCAGGTTTTGGCTAAAAGTACAGGTTGGGAAGTGCAGGTTGTCCCTGGACTGATCGATGATGATCTGTTCTTTGGCTTGCTGAATAACAGAAGGTTTCCTTCCTCGACATGGCTTCGCACGATGGAGCAGCTTGATTATCTGGAAGAGCCAGATATGTTTCATGATGCTTTTGCTCACATGCCCTTGCTGACTAATCAGCCTTATGTTGATTTTCTGGAGAACTTGTCTGGGATTGCTTTAAAGCATATAGACAACCCTTGGGCGATACAACTGCTAAGCAGGATTTATTGGTTTACCATAGAGTTTGGGTTGATTCGTGAGGATGGTGAGTTAAAAATATATGGTGCGGGGATCCTAAGTTCGGCAGGAGAGACTAAATTCAGCCTTTCAAATGAACCTGCCCATCTGGAATATGATGTGAGGAGAATTTTGAATCAGGAATACTGGAAAGATCACTTTCAGGATAAGTACTTTGTGATAGAGAGTTATGAGCAGCTTTATGAGTCTCTTCCTGAAATAGAAGAGGTGCTTGAGGAGATGTTAAAAATGAAATAAATGTGGGATGACGGATGTCCGATGCTGGATGTTTACACCGGACATCGGTCACCTAACACCCGACAATACATGAAAATAGCAGTCATTAAATATAATTCCGGCAATGTGCAGTCGGTGCTCTATGCTTTGGAAAGGCTAGGTGCAAACGCTGAATTGACGGATGATCCAGAAGTAATCCGAGCCGCGGATAAAGTGATTTTCCCTGGTCAAGGTGAAGCCAGTACAGCAATGCGGTACTTGAAGGAGCGAAAACTTGACACCTTGATCAAAGACCTGCCACAGCCTTTTTTAGGTGTTTGTCTGGGCTTGCAATTGCTTTGCGAGCATTCTGAGGAAAATGATACGGAGTGTTTGGGAGTTTTTCCAGTGAAAGTGAAGCGCTTTGTGCCAGAGAATTCTCAGGAATTCAAAGTGCCACATGTGGGCTGGAATGAATTGGAGAATCTTGCGGATATTCCGCTCTTGAAAGACCTGCCTGCTGAGCCATTTGTATATTATGTGCACAGCTTTTATGCTGAGTTGAGCGATTTGACTATAGCTCAGACGCATTATATTCATGATTTTTCCGCGATGCTCCATCGGGATAATTATTATGCTATTCAAGCGCATCCTGAGAAAAGCGGTTTAGTAGGAGAGAAATTGTTAAGCAATTTCCTTTCTATTTAAAAATAAACACTTCGACTTCGCTCAGTGTGACAATTGCATGAGTCAGGCTGAGCGAAGTTGAAGCCCTTCTAATATTTTAATCTTTCAATTTTAGAATTTTCCAATCTTTCAATTCAAATGCAAATAATTCCAGCAATCGACCTCATCGGAGGCAAGTGCGTCCGACTTAGTCAGGGCGATTACAGCAGCAAAAAAGAATACCACGACGATCCATTGGAAATGGCCAAGCGCTTTGAAGGTGCCGGAATTCAACGATTACATCTGGTTGATTTGGATGGAGCCAAGGCTAAAAAGATTGTAAATGCAGATGTTTTGCAGAGAATCAGCTCAGGAACAAGCCTACAAGTTGATTTTGGAGGAGGGATTCAAGCGGATGAGGAAATCGAGAAAGCATTTAGCCTAGGAGCCAAGCAAGTGACCGGAGGAAGCATTGCTGTAAAGAATGCAGCGCTCTTTGGAGGCTGGATCACAAACTATGGTACTGAAAAAATCATTCTGGGTGCTGATGCAAAAAATAGAAAAATCGCTGTAGGAGGTTGGGAAGAAACTACTTCTGTGGAGTTGATTCCATTTATAAAAGACTATGTCGCTAAAGGAATTAGCTATGTGATTTGTACTGATGTTGCAAAAGATGGCTTGCTTCAAGGTCCATCTACGGATTTATACAAAGAGATTTTGGAAGAAATTCCTAGCGTAAAGTTGATCGCAAGTGGCGGTGTTTCTTCAGTTAAAGATCTGGAAGAACTGGAGAAAATTGGTGTCTATGGGACGATAGTAGGGAAGGCTTATTATGAGGGGAGAGTGACGCTGGAGGAATTGGCAGCTTTCGTTTAATTCAGAAAGCTAAAATTAGAAATCTCAAACTTTCCAACTTTACCACATTACAACCTAATTTTCCAATCTTTCAATTTTAAAATTTTCCAATTCAAAATGCTTACAAAACGAATAATCCCTTGCCTAGATATCAAAGAAGGCCGAACGGTTAAAGGAGTGAACTTTGTGGAGCTTCGTGATGCGGGTGATCCGGTGGAGTTGGCAAAGATCTACTCTGACGAAGGGGCTGACGAACTGGTGTTTTTGGATATCACAGCTACCGTGGATAAGCGTAAAACCCTAGCAGAACTCGTTACTAAAGTTGCTAAAGCAATCAATATACCTTTTACAGTGGGCGGAGGAATATCAACCGTAGAGGATGTAAAAGTATTGCTTAATGCTGGAGCAGATAAGATTTCCATCAATTCTTCGGCGGTGAAAAATCCACAGATCATCAATGAAATGGCAGCTGAATTCGGTTCTCAATGCATAGTCGTTGCCATCGATACTAGAAATGTGGATGGAATCGACTTTGTGCATACACATGGGGGAAGAAAGGCAACTTTGCTAAAAACTCAGGAATGGGCTCAGGAAGTTTGTGATCGTGGGGCAGGAGAGATTTTGCTAACTTCCATGGATCACGACGGGACGAAAGCAGGATTTTCTAATGAGCTTTTGGCGGAGATTTCATCCGCGCTTTCCATTCCGGTGATTGCTTCAGGCGGTGCCGGCACAATGGGACATTTCAAAGATGTGTTTACCTTTGGCAAAGCAGATGCAGCTTTGGCAGCAAGCATTTTTCACTTCAAGGAAATTGGGATTCCTGAGTTGAAGAGTTATTTATCCGATTCTGAAATCAGTATAAGGAAGTAAAAGAGACATAAGACATAAGTATCAAGACGATAGATTCTAGATCTGATAAAGTAAGAAATGGAGCTTATGTCAGACTGAGCATCCCGTATAGGTATCGGGATGGAAGTCTAGTAAGTACCACAAATTAATAAACAAAACCTTCGAGGTTTTGAAAACCTCAAAGGTTAGAAATATGAACATAGATTTTAAAAAAATGGATGGTTTGGTGCCGGCGATAGTGCAAGACGCGATATCTGGCAAAGTGCTAATGCAAGGTTATATGAATGAAGCGGCTTTAGCAAAAACCAAGGAAACTAATCAGGTTACATTTTTTAGCCGTAGCAAAAACCGTCTTTGGACTAAAGGAGAGACTTCCGGTAATTTTATGGAGTTGGTAAGCATTGCGGTTGATTGTGATGGCGATTCAATTTTGTTAAAAGCCAATCCAATAGGCCCGGTTTGTCATACTGGGGCTGATACTTGCTTTGACGAGGTAAATTCCTCCAAAACCGGATTTATAGATCAATTGAGGACGATTATTAAGGATCGCAAAAACAATCCAACTGATAAATCTTATACTGCTTCTCTTTTTGCCAAAGGCATCAATAAAGTAGCTCAAAAGGTAGGTGAGGAAGCTGTAGAGATTGTGATCGAAGCCAAGGATGACAATAAGGAGCTATTTATGGGGGAGGCAGCAGATCTGCTATATCATTACTTAGTTTTGCTGGAAGCTAAGGGGTATGAACTGGATGAAGTGATGGATGTGCTAATAGATCGGCATAAGAAGAAAGAATAGACTAAATATTTATAGCGAATCTTCTATTAATATGCTGGGAACTCCTGCTGTAATCCTTTAAACTGATCGATCATTTCCCATTTTGGTCTATAGAAGGTATTTGTAAGTCTTCCGGTTACCGAGCCATTTTCGATCAGATTTAGGGCTGCTGCCAGTCGAAGGTCATTTGGGTCTCCCCAATTGAACTGAGGGGAATCACCTACGGCGAAATCAGTGGGAAAACCTTCGAAATATTCAGTATTCCCTTCTGCATTGGCAGTGGCAAAAGTGATGGGTACTAGCTCAACATTATTATCTCTGAGCGTTTTATTGTAGCTGGAAAGAGGAAATGATCCTACAGGTTTTCCGTATGTATTGTCACCTATCAGTGTAATGTCAACATAGGGGGATAAGGAATTGATGATTAATTCAGACGCTGAAGCAGTGCCTCTTGAGGTAATGAAAAACAATCTATCAAGATTTAAACCTCCGATCTTTTTAAAGTTTACACTTTTTTGAAGGTCAGTTTTTAATGAATTTAATTGATTTGTGTACATCAATTTTTCGGTATTGGTAGATTGAATAAAGTAATTGTTGATTTGCTCGGCTACTGCTACTGATCCACCACCGTTATATCTCAAGTCAATGATCAATTCATCGATTCCAGCATCTTCAAAGAATTTCATAGTTTGATCCACTTCCAGACTTTTAGTAGGAGACTGACCAGCTGTAGCTTTGAAACTCTGATATACCCAATAACCCACCTTTTTTCCAGAGAGGTCAATGACTTCCTGATGCAAGACAGAGTTAGATTGGTATTCGGCTTTTACATTAACTCTAGTAGTAGTACTACCGTCAGGTAATCTAAATGTGAAAGAATTCGTTATGCCGGGATCTGAAGTGCCAAGTTGGAAATCGTATCCTCCTGAGCTGGTTTTATATTCTGAGATTGCCTTCCCATTAATTTCAGTGATTTCCCATCCTCGCTGCCATCCATCGAGTCCTGCTGGAGATTCATAAAATACGAAAGTGACATATAATCTCTCGTTAGCATCGAAGGCAAAACCAAACCCATGACCGGCATTTTTGCCAACAAATGCATTATTAAATGCATCCTGAGTCGTGAGGTAAGAAAATCTATCCAAAGGTTTATAAATGATTGCGTCTAGCAATTCCTCATTCGTGCTGTAAGAGGAAGTTGTTGTAGTATTTGGAAGCTCATCATTCCAATAATACCATTCTTGCATAGATTCTACTATGGCACCTTTCACTGCATCCGACTGAGGGTTTGGAATTACTTCTTCTTTCGGATCGCAAGACCAGATTAGCAAAACCAGCGAACTGAGCATCCACTTTGAAATATTCATATAAATGGGATTATCTGCTGTCAAATACGTGTGAAAGGTGCTTTTAGATTTCTTTTATATAGCTATGTCGTACACCTGGACTTTTTTCCACATATGGGAATATTTATCAATAAATTCCAGGTGAGTAGGATCTGACTGATAGATAAGCTGATCTTCTAAGCTATCAAAGAAGGCTGTACAGGCTACTTGAAAGCTGTGATCTACCACATCTCTATCTTCAGTCGCTGCAGGCGTGCCTGCTATGAATTTACCAACGGTTTTGCATCTACCCAGCATAGGCACAGCTTCAGTTAGAAATTCTTGAGTATTAGCGGTGTCGTGTAGCCAAAAATAAACTTGATGAATCATTTTTTGTTTTGCCATTTCTTTAGCGATTGAGGTTAGAGGTAAGACAGCTGTAGCACTTGCCACGCTGATGGTTTTTATAAATTGTCTTCTTGTTTTCATTTACATTGGTTTTAGGTTTGTTGAATGCGAAGGGTTTTTTTAACGGATAAATATCCGTTTTAACCGTGATTCTAAAGATAAAAATTTAAATTACTTTTAGATAATCGGGCAGTTTTTAGCCTTAATTTAAACCCTTAATATCTCTTTTTTAAAAATCGGCAGCATCATGAATTACAGAACTTTGGGAAAAACCGGATGGAAAATTTCTGAAATAGGTTTAGGAACATGGCAAGTAGGAGGCGGATGGGGAAGCCCATTTAATCCCAAAATTGCTGAAGAAATACTTCACACCGCTTTTGACCAAGGAATCAATTTTGTAGATACTGCAGATGTTTATGATGCTGGATTAAGTGAGTCAGCGGTGGGTGAAGTAGTGAGACAGCGATCTGAAAAAATCTATGTCGCTACTAAATGTGGCAGAAGAATTCAACCTCACATAGACGAAACGTACTCCACAGAAAAGCTGCGGAGACATGTAGAAGATAGTCTAAGTAATACAGGGCTAAATCGTTTGGACTTGATTCAGTTGCACTGCCCACCCACTTCTGTTTATAATCGAGATGAGGTATTTACACTCTTTGAAAAATTGCGAGCCGAAGGCAAAATTGCTGCAATGGGTGTGAGCGTAGAGAAAGTAGAGGAAGCTAAACTTGCTATGGAATACGATATCGTTTCTACTGTGCAGGTTATTTTCAATATGTTCAGGCAAAAACCAGCAGATGAACTATTTCCTTTGGCTGCCTCCAAAGAAATTGGATTGATTGTTCGTGTTCCCCTAGCCAGCGGACTCCTTACTGGCAAGATTACTCCAGAAACTACTTTTTCCAAAGATGATCATAGGCACTTCAACCGTGAAGGAAAAGCTTTCGATAAAGGAGAGACTTTTTCTGGAGTTCCTTTGGATAAAGCATTTCCTGCTGTAGAGAAGTTGAGAGAGGTCTTCAATGGAGATGGAGCTTTGGCGGCAATAGCTTTACGTTGGATCTTGATGTATGATCAAGTGAGTGTGGTAATTCCAGGGGCATCCAAATCATCCCAGCTAGAAGCTAATGTAAATGCCGGAAAACTCCCGCCGATCACAAAAGATCAAATGGATGCGGTGAGAGATATTTATAATGAACACATCCGAGAAGAGGTCCATCATTTATGGTAAAGATTAGAGGGCTTATTGCTAATGCCGACCCTACTTCTTACCCAATACTGGCCTAATGGATTTCATAAATTCACTTTCTTCAGTCTGAAGGATGTAATTATATACCGTGTTTTTATGTGTTTCCTTAAGAGTTAAGATTCCGTCGCGAAGGCTGATAACTTCCAGCTCATTATTTTTTGATCGAATAGAAGGTGTGCTTACATATAATTTACCATCACGTTCAACTACGCTTTGGATTTCATTCGTAATAGGAAGTCTATTTTCATCATATTTTAAGGACATTTCCATTTTCGGACTGAAATCATTTCTGTTTAGTAAAAAAGTTTGATATAAGGCATAACGAGCTCCTGAAATCTTATCTTTGATTTCAGTAATATTTAATGGATTAGAAGTAAATGCCTGACCAAAAAGTACCGTTTGGGTGGATTGGCTTGGGGTATTTTCGTTCCCATAATAATTGCCTCTGGACTGAGCATCAGATATCAATATTACATTGGCTCCGGACATGGCGGCTTCCGCTTTCATTTTGTCCAATGATCGATTTTTTACATTATGCATTGTTGAAAATACAGTAACGCCCGTGGCCTTACTGAATAACTCGCCCTTAGATGTTAAACCTTCAGTTTCCTGAGGCACGTAGGTAATGTAAACCTTATCTGCATCCTCCAATCCTTTTATTTGGTTGAAAGGGCTTTGAAACACTTCTTCCCTTCCGCTAGCAAATATGATTTTATTGATAGCATGTTTGCTGATAGAGTAAACAGCATTTTCTTGAGGAAAACTGTATTTAATTAAATTTTCACCTATTTCCTTTACCTGTACCTCTTTGGGTCCTTCCTTGAAAAAAAGAACATCATTTTTTGACTGTGCAATTCCTGATGTTGAGAATCCTATAAATGCGAGTAATGCAATCAATAAAGGAGATTTCATAGTATCTAATTAAGATGTTGTATATTGAACAGTCAGTTTAGTTATTGAAACTAAAATTAAAGGTTTTTTGGTAAGAACAAACAAACTTTTTTATAAAATTTGAAAAGAACAACTTCGATATTTAGCTGAGGATTACGCTTATTTTGATGCTAGAAACTTGCCTGAGTTTCAATTTCCTAGTCTGCCACTTTAATGTTTACTAAAGGAGGAATGTAGGATTTTGTAAACAGGTAAAAATTGGAAGTTTTCTGTGGGTTTATTCCTGCTATAACGACAAAATCTTCTCCCGCATCTATAACCTCAAGTTTATCAAATTCCTCGCTAATTCCTTCTGCACTCACAAAAAGCTGAATACCTTCTTCAGGAATATCTTTCAAATAGTTAAATACAGGCCTTCCTTCTTTTGTGTATTTGGATGCTTCAAAAGTTTGAACTTCGTTTTTCCATTGATTTAAGTTCTTCACAGTCATTAAATGATATTCTGCAAAAGCAATCTTATTTTTTAATTCTGAGATGTCAAAAGGATTGGTTCTATAGGCTATGCCATTATAATATTGAGTAATGGTGCTGTACGCGGATCCCAGGTTTTTAGTATAAGTTGAATTCGCCACATAATTGCTATCAGAGTAGTTAGTTCTTATCCCTTGTTGCACATTTTCTATCAAGACCACATTTGCCCCTCGCATAGCTGCTTCCAGTTTAAGTTTGGCTATTTGCTTATTGCTAGATCGATTAATCGAAATCAGGGGCCCAACGTTAGTTATGTAAGTATTGAGTACACCTATATTTTCCAACTCTACTACTTCATCAGGATTTGTTGCGATATATACCTCTTTGGAATCCTCTAGCTTATTTATAAACTTTGGAGCAGTCTGAAAAACTTCTTCCCTTCCGCTAGCAAATTGGATCTTGCTAACCAACATTTTATTTAGCGTATACAATGTCTCTTCGTCAAGGTAAGTGTATTTAATTACCAGTTCGGTTACTTCTTTTACATTAACTTCTTTTACTCCCTCCTGGGTAAAAACCCTGTCTGATTTGGTCTGAGCAAAAAGAGTAATGCTAAAGTAACATACTGTAAAAGTGAGTAATAAGATGTTTTTCATGCAGCGAATCAATTGATTAGTTTAGAGACGTGCGAATTAGGTAAATAGTTAGGGCTTAGGTTACTATTGAAAAAAAAAAATCCCTCAAACTTTCGTCTGAGGGATCTCTATATTTAAATCTAGATTCTAAAATCTTATTATGCGTCTTTCTTCGCCATTCTAGTTCTTTCGCCTTCATCCAAATAGATTTTTCTCATTCGGATAGACTTAGGTGTGATTTCGAGGTACTCATCTTTTTGGATGTATTCCATAGACTCTTCCAGGGAAAACTTCTTAGCAGGAACGATTCTTACGTTATCATCAGATCCTGAAGCACGCATGTTGGTCAATTTCTTACCTTTCTGTACGTTCACCACGATATCATTATCACGGGAGTTTTCTCCGATTACCTGACCTGTGTAAAGCTCGTCTCCTGGATCTACGAAGAAAGTACCTCTGTCCTGAAGTTTGTCAATCGCATAAGCAGTACACTGACCACCTTCCATTGATATCAACGAACCGTTAGTACGACCTGGCATATTTCCTTTGAAAGGCTCATATGACGTGAATCTATGGTTCATGATTGCTTCACCTTGAGTAGCAGTAAGCATGTTGTTTCTCAAGCCAATCAAACCTCTTGAAGGAATATTAAATTCCAAGTGTTGAAGATCGCCTTTTGGCTCCATGATAAGCAACTCACCTTTACGCTGAGTAGCCAATTCAATCACCTTACCAGCTGTCTCCTGAGGCACATCTACTACCAAAGTTTCGATAGGCTCACATTTCACACCATCGATTTCTTTGAAGATCACCTGAGGCTGACCTACCTGAAGTTCGTAGCCTTCTCTTCTCATCGTTTCAATCAGAACAGACAAGTGAAGGATACCGCGACCATATACCAAGAATTTATCTTCAGAGTCAGTTGGCTCTACTCGTAGGGCCAAATTTTTCTCAGTCTCTTTCATCAAGCGATCTCTCAAGTGACGGGAAGTCACGAATTTTCCTTCTTTACCGAAGAATGGAGAGTTGTTGATTGTGAAGAGCATATTCATCGTAGGCTCATCAATAGAGATTCTTGGAAGTGCTTCCTGATTATCAACATCGGAAATAGTATCACCGATCTCGAAATCATCTATACCAGTTACCGCACAAATATCACCTGCGAAGGCTTCTTCTACGCTAGCTTTGCCCAAGCCTTCAAAGGTATGAAGTTCTTTCACCTTCATTTTCTTCACAGATCCATCAGATTTCATCAAGGCGATCTGCTGATTTATCTTGATCGTTCCTCTTTTAATTCTCCCGATTGCGATACGACCCACAAAGCTGGAGTAATCCAGAGAAGTGATTTGCATCTGAAGTGTACCTTCATCGATTTTAGGAGCAGGAATATGGTCCACGATCGCATCCAACAAAGGAATAATAGAATCGGTTGGGTTTTTCCAATCAGGACCCATCCAGTTTTGCTTAGCAGAACCGTAAAGCGTCTGGAATTCCAGTTGCTCTTCAGTAGCGTCCAAGTTGAACATTAATTCAAATACTGATTCCTGAACTTCGTCAGGACGGCAGTTTTCCTTATCTACTTTATTTACGACTACTATTGGGGTTAATCCAAGGTCAAGCGCTTTACCTAGTACAAATCGGGTCTGAGGCATAGGGCCCTCGAAAGCATCCACCAAAAGGATCACGCCATCCGCCATTTTCAATACACGTTCCACTTCACCGCCAAAATCGGCGTGACCAGGTGTGTCGATAATGTTGATTTTGGTGTCTCTGTATCGAACTGATACGTTTTTGGAAAGAATTGTAATTCCTCTTTCACGCTCTAAGTCGTTGTTATCGAGAATTAAGTCGTCAAACTGTTGATTCTCTCTAAAGATCTTAGATGCATGGATGATTTTATCCACGAGTGTAGTTTTGCCGTGGTCAACGTGTGCGATGATCGCGATATTCCGAATATTCTGCATGGTTTGCCTGATTGAAGGCGCAAAAGTACGAATAATATTTTGGAGTAAGGTTATAGAATTATAAAATCTAAGGTTAAAAGTCTGAAATCCCGTGAATTGAATAGTGTTTTGGATGCCATTGTACGATCCAATTACGATTCATATATGACATAGTTCATTGTCCTCAATAAACACTTCCACCTTATAAGCCACATGATCCAGGATGTCGTATGGATATCGATCTAAGGGAATCCTTTTTTTGAGAGTGTCGACTTGGCAATGGGAGATTTTCATTCCAGCTGAACTCTTTTAACTGTTACTGAAAGTACTCTATAAAAATATTACATACATAATAATCTTATGTGCTGTTTCTTTTATTGAGATCTGAAACAATGCAATTTCACTAAAACCCTTTGGCCAGCTAGACTGAAGACTGGAGACCGAAGTGGGCTTCTGTCTTCGGTCTCCCGTCTTCCAGCTTTTCTCACAAAACTCTTTCTTTCTCTCCCATTTTTCCAGACTTTTCCAGAATGGACTACCAACATCTAATAGAAGAAGTATATCACGAGGTACAAGCGGAGAATTTAAGAGGTAAAGTTGCCAATTACATACCTGAGATTGGGAATGTGAATCCCAATCATTTTGGTATTGCTCTGGTAGACCTAAAAGGCAATGTCTATGGTGTTGGTGATCATCAGTTACCATTTTCTATCCAAAGTATCAGTAAAGTTCACACGTTGACGATGGTTTTCAATGTATTCAATTCCAAACTTTGGTCCCGGGTGAATGTGGAGCCAAGTGGAGATCCATTCAACTCTATAGCACAACTGGAATATGAAAAGGGCATACCCAGAAATCCCTTTATCAATGCCGGAGCTTTAGTAATCACTGATGCCTTGTGTAGCAAGTTTGATCGACCGATTGATCAGATCACCAACTTTATCAATGAACTCGCAGGCGCAACCTGTGTGAAAATTAATCCTGATGTTAAAAAATCAGAGTTGAATCATGGTGAGCGAAATACTGCTTTGGCTTATTTTCTCAAGTCTTTCAAAAATTTCAATAATCCCATCGATGAAGTGCTTGAAGTCTATTTTTCCCATTGCGCAATGGAAATGAGTTGCGTGGATCTTGCTAAATCCTTCTCATTTTTAGCTAATGATGGATTTTCGATTTTTGCTGATCGACAGATTTTATCTGAGAGCAGTGCACGAAGGATAAATGCCTTGATGCTGACCTGCGGCTTTTATGACGAAGCTGGAGAATTTGCATTCAAAGTTGGATTGCCTGGGAAAAGTGGGGTAGGTGGTGGAGTAGCTGCTGTGATGCCCCATAAGTTCAGTATTGCTGTTTGGAGTCCTGAGCTAAATGAAAAAGGCAATTCAGTCAAATCCATCAGAGCTTTGGAATTATTGACAGATAAGCTAGCCTTTTCCTTATTCTAGATTTCAACTTTTGCCACTTTACTGTGAAGGTCGCTCATTAGCATTAGGGCTGCTGAACCATACCATTCTTTCAGATCCATTTTCAGTACACCCGCTTCGATAGCAGGATCAGAGGCAGTAAGTTTTTGAGCTTCTTCAAGGCTTTCGACAGCAAAGAAGAATAGGCCCCTCAATTCTTCGTTTCCGAAGAAAGGCCCTGCCATGACAAGTTTTCCTTCCTCTGCCAATCGATTGATATTCGCCATATGACCTGCTTGAATTTCTGCTCTCTGCTCTTCCGTGTATTCCTGCACTTTATCACCTCTATAAAGAAAGGCAATTACATATTTTTTCATTCCATATTCATCGGCACCAACTTCCCCAGCAAGTGCGGAGTCGTATGCATCATTTTGGGCTTGGGAAACGAAAGTAAAGGAGAGCAAAGTGACGAGTAAAAGAACTATATTTTTCATATTGAAAGTACCGGAATTTTGTTAAAAATGGGATATGAATATTCAGAGATTGCAGGTCAATTTATGACTTTTAAAATTTTAGATTTTCCTTCCATTCACAATTATTTTTAGAAATAATTTATCATTTCTATGAGATTCATCTGTCAGATTTATTAGGATAATTGCGTGCTTGAACTGCGAAAATTTTTCTTTCAAATTCGTCTGGATTTTGAGATAAATATTTCTTGGTTTTTGTAATGATTTGATGGGAGAAAATCAATTTTCAGTTAGGGAAGCACGTACCTTATCAGAAAGACATTTCAAACATATGTGCAATATTCGATTCCCAAATCGGGACTTTTGCAGGACAATTTGAGCAAGATTGAAAATGCATTATCAAATCTTATTCTCCCAGATCCAAAAGAAAAACTAATTTCTTTTTAAGTCATGAATCCAAATTAACCCTGGATTGAATAACCATATTTTCTTTAGCTACTCAAATTATAAAATCGCACTTTTTATTTCTACAGGTTGGCCGAATCGTATGGATATGCTCAATTCAAATTGTAGGATTTGCAACTGTAAATTATCCATGGTTATGGCAATTAAAAAGTTAATTGAAAATTGATTTTGATAAAATATCTAAAATCGACCTCAGTTTTGTACTGGCGAACACCCCTATTATTTGCAGAATAATCTATTGTATCTGTGAAAATGCTATTTTTCTAAGCTCACCCAATATTACCAGTAATAGCTCTAGAAGTAATAAGCTTTACTTAATATTTAATCAGTTAAGTATTTGATTTAGTGAAATATAAAACTACTTTAGGGTTATCATAATTTGAGGTGGCTAAAAAAATTAGATTAGACTAAAAATCGGTTGGTGTTACTTAAATGGTCGAAAATTAATTTCATGCTATTGTTTTGGATAGTGTAAAGTTACATTGGATGAAAAGTAGTAAATTGCAACCTCACCCAATCATTTCTATCCTTCTTTTATTTGAGATTTTGTTTGATTTTTCAGGAGAAAACAGTTAAAAAATTTCCAAAGAAGGCTAGTGCTAATACTTTCTAAATTACAAAAATGAGCACAAGTCAAATCAGGAAAGTCCTCTTATTGGACGATGATAAGATTCAAAAAATATTGGTTGGCAAAAGACTTTTGAGATTAAATCCGCGTATCGAATTTGTCTACTTCGATGCGCCAAGTGACGCCTTGAATTATCTGAAATCTGAATCTGTGGATTTGCTTTTGATAGATTTGGATTTGCCTGAAATGAGTGGATGGGATTTTGTAGATGAAGTAGAAAAAGTAAGCCCACATTCGAAAGTGATTTTGCAATCCGGATCAGTTCGGAGAGAGGAAATTGCCAGAGCTAATTCTGATGTCAGAATTAGTGAGATCTTTGAAAAACCATTAAGTGAATCAGACTTAAATTCGATACTGGGACTTTGATGAATTTTAGAGCTATCCTTTTGAATAATTTAATTAATTTCGATCGATCAGAAAGATTGTATGACTGAAAAAGCAGAAGACAGAAAGCCGCTGCTTTCAAAGAAAATAGATAAGTTTTTTACCGGATTGGCGGACGCTTGGAATTTCGTTAGGAGATTCTTCAAAGTAGTATTTGTGCCACCTTATGAATTTAAGGAAATCATTCACCAGTGCTATAGAATTGGAGTCGAGTCTTTGCCTCTAATTTCACTCACGGGTTTTATCGTCGGTATTGTATTTACCAATCAATCCAGACCTTCACTTTCAGAATTTGGAGCCACTTCTTGGTTGCCATCGCTGATCTCAATTGCAGTAGTACGAGCGATGGGACCGCTGGTTACTGCGTTGATTGCAGCAGGAAAAGTAGGATCAAGTATAGGTGCAGAAATTGGCTCCATGAAAGTTACTGAGCAGATTGATGCCATGGAAGTTTCGGCAACTAGCCCATTTAATTTCTTGGTGGTGACCCGGGTGATCGCGACTACGCTGATGATTCCTATGCTGGTGATGTACACAGATTTTGTTGCGCTGATGGGATCTTTTCTTAGTGTAAGTGCAAACGAGAAGGTGAGTTTGACCACATTCTTTGTACAGGTTTTTGAATCCATCTCCTTTCTGGATATCATATCTTCAGTTCTGAAGTCAATTTTGTTTGGCTTTACGATAGGCATAGTGGGCTGCTATAAAGGATATAATTCATCCAAAGGAACAGAGGGTGTGGGCCGAGCGGCAAATGCAGCGGTAGTAATGGCTATGTTCTTAATATTTATTGAGGAGCTTTTAGTTCTTCAGATCGTAAACGCCATCCGAGCATTTTAATTATGGAAGAAAAGGTTGTTAAAATTCGAGGTTTGGAAAAGTCTTTTGGAGACTTGGATGTATTGAAAGGCGTCGATCTTGATCTACACAAAGGTGAAAACCTGGTTGTCTTGGGCAAATCAGGCTCAGGAAAATCTGTATTAATTAAAATAATGGTAGGACTGCTGAAGCAGGATTCTGGAACTATGAATGTCCTAGGCCAGGAGGTTTCTACTTTGAATACGAAGGATTTGAATGCTTTGCGTCTAAGAATTGGCTTTTCTTTCCAAAACTCTGCGCTTTATGATAGTATGACGGTGAGGGAAAATATGGAATTTCCTTTGGTGAGAAATATTAAAAATCTAACCAAAAAGGAAATCACGATGAAGATTGAAGGTTTATTAGACAGTGTCGGTTTACCTCAATCTATCAATCAGATGCCATCGGAGCTTTCCGGAGGTCAGAAGAAAAGAATAGGAGTTGCCAGAACCTTGATTTTGGAGCCTGAAATCATGCTTTACGATGAACCCACAGCGGGATTGGACCCAATTACATGTGGGGAGATCAATAATTTAATTACCCAAGTAAGAGAAGAATATAATACCTCATCCATCGTCATTACCCATGATCTCACCTGTGCTAAGGATACAGGGGACCGAATGGCAGTTTTGTTGGATGGGCAGTTTGACGCGGTGGGAACATTCGAGGAAGTTTTTCCAAATGCAGATGACCCGCGTATAAAATCATTTTACGATTATAATTTTATCAACTCATGAGAGGCGAAAATAAGAGATCAGTCATAGTTGGCATATTTGTCTTCATTGGCATAGCAATCCTGGTTGCAGGTGTTTTGACACTTGGTGGCCAGCAGAAGAAGTTTGTAAAAGCGATTCAGCTTAAAGCTGTCTTCGATGATATAGGCGGTCTACAGACGGGTAATAATATCTGGTTCTCAGGTGTGAAGATCGGTACTGTACGCAAAATTAACTTCTACGGGGATTCTCAGGTAGAGATAGAGATGAACGTGGAGGAGGAAGTAGTGGAGTTTATCCGTAAAGATTCCAAAGCTACCATCAGCTCGGACGGTCTGATAGGCAATAAAATCATTGTGATATACGGTGGGACCACTTTGGCACCGCCAGTAGAAGATGGAGACCGATTGGAATCTGTGATGCCACTGGACACTGATCAAATGATGGAAACGCTGCAAGTGAATAACGAGAATCTGGTAGAGATCACTGGAAATCTCAAAAACCTTACAAGCAAACTGGCAGAAGGCGAGGGAATGGTAGGTGCAGCACTCACGGACTCCCTATTGGCAGAAAGCTTCAGAGCTATCGTGAAAAATCTGGATCAAGCCTCTATCAATAGTAACAGGATGATTAGTGAGCTGAATAAGTTTACTTCCAAATTAAATCAAGAAGGCAATCTTTTCAACGATCTTGTTACTGATACTACCATGGCTAATGAGCTGAAGCAGACTATGGCGAGCTTTAAGCAAGCTGCTGCTAACTCAGAAGAGATGACACAAAAACTGAGTAGTATCACAGACAAATTCAATGATCCAAATAATTCTATGGGAATGCTTTTGAATGATCCTGAGTTTGCGGAGACACTGAAGAGCACATTGGAAAATACTGATTCTGCTACTTATAATTTAAACAGAGGTATGGAAGCTTTGGAATATACTTGGCCCTTTAACAAAGGCTTTAAGCGCAAGCAAAAAGCTGAGGCTAAAGAGAACAACTAAAGGCGACATCCTTTGACAGGTTGTCGGTGATAGGTACATCACATTCATACAAACAAAAAAAGAGGGGATAAAATGCACATCGATGGCATTCTATCCCCTCTCTCTTTTTAAAACTCTTTAGATAAGATTATCCTTACGAGGAATACTAAATCCTAAATGAGAACTTTCCCATCAACTTTGTGCAGTGTTTAGCCTTGAGATAGAGAATGAAGTGGGAAGTATTCAATAAGAAAGTGAATAAGCTTATAGACAAATCCGAAGATATTTAGTCGAGATCTTAATTCCCTTCTTCCACTCCATTACTGATTTTTTCGCGGGCTTCCTCTTTTTCCTCTTCATTCGCCTTCAACGTGTCTGTATCGTTTGTTGTAGTCAATACTGCTTTCAACGAAATCGGGAAGTGATCAGAACCTATTCCTTCTTCTACTTTCATACCGCCTAGCCCAAAATCATCGCTCAAGAAGATATGATCAAGTGGCCAGCGGAATAAAGGCACTTTCGCGTGGAAGGTGTTGAAAAGTCCTCTTCCTCGACGTGGATCTGCCATTTCTGAGTTTTTTAAAAATAATTCTGTGGTGTAGCTCCAAGCCACATCATTCAAATCTCCAATTACCAAAGAAGGTTTATTATTGTCTTTAGATTTTTTTCCAACAAGTAAAATTTCTGCATCCCTTTCAGTGCTTTTAGTATTTTCTCCAGGTACCGGGGGAGTAGGATGAATCGCATAAATGGTAATTATTTCCCCATTTCTTAATTTAACATCCAGTTCCAATGAAGGGATTTCGTCATCGATAAGATAATTTATTTCCTGTCGAACTATTTCCATTCTGGTGTAGAGCAGAAGTCCATAGGTATTATCCAAAGGAATTTTTATTTGGGTAGGATAGTCTTTTTCAATTTCAGAAAGACATTTTTCCCAAGCTTTGTCTGTTTCTACAAAAAAGATCAAATCAGGATCTACTGTTTTAACTAAAGATACTGCTTTACCATATTCTGTATTGTATTGATAGACATTTCCCACTAAAATATGAATCCCGGATTCTGGCGAATAGGGAACTGTTTCGATCATCTTTTTTCCCAAGGGAGTAAAAGGCAACACTTTAGTAACTAGGTAACTAGAGGTTATGATTAATACAGCAATCCAAATATTTCTCTCTAAGTTAGACTGTTTGTTATGGGTGAGGAACCACCAAACAATAAGAGAAATGGTAATTACCAGTTTTTGAAGGCGAGGATAATCAAATACTCTTACCCACCAGTAATCTAATTTTATAAGTGGAAAAAATGTAGCCAAAATGAAAAACGCACTGAGAATTCGAAGTATGATGTAGCCCATTTAAAAATTTTGAATTTCTTAAGTTAAATTAAAGATTATAAAGCCTGCTGCAAGGTGGTAATAGTTTGCAACATTTCGAAACTGTGGAATCCTAAGCAGGGAATTTGAGTTACTAAAGCGAATCTATTTTTAACCTTAGCCCACATAAGACATGAGTCAAGACCCATTCCAAATTAAAACTACTCTAAAAACTTCAACAGGAGATCATACTTATTGGAGTTTGGAAAAACTTGAAGCAAGCGGTCACCAAATTAAACATTTACCCTTTTCTATCAGGATATTATTGGAAAATGCCTTAAGGAATTTCGATGACTTCGCAATTACAAAAGAGCACTTAGAAACCTTAATGAATTGGTCACCTCAGCCTTCGGACAAGGACGTCCCCTTTAAGCCAGCTCGAGTGTTGATGCAGGATTTTACTGGAGTGCCGGCCGTAGTGGATATCGCTTCCCT
The DNA here is from genome assembly GCF_963974835.1 of uncultured Algoriphagus sp. Lineage (GTDB taxonomy): Bacteria > Bacteroidota > Bacteroidia > Cytophagales > Cyclobacteriaceae > Algoriphagus. The sequence continues at coordinate 200,990 of NZ_CAXBET010000003.1, forward strand.
TAGATCTGAAGCTCACAGAAAAGGCAAGGATGCAAGCACAATTAATCCTCTAATACCTGTAGATCTAGTAATTGATCATTCCGTTCAGGTAGATTATTTTGGAACCAATTATAGCTACCAGAAGAATGTAGAGAAAGAGTATGAGCGTAATTCGGAACGGTATAAATTTTTGAAATGGGCTCAAAAGACATTTAATAATTTTTCAGTGGTACCTCCAGGAATGGGGATCTGCCACCAAGTAAATCTTGAATATTTAGCTCAAGGAGTAATAAAACGTGATGGAATGGTATTTCCAGACACACTAGTCGGCACGGATTCCCATACACCTATGGTAAATGGTATCGGAGTAGTTGGCTGGGGAGTTGGAGGAATTGAAGCGGAAGCTGCAATTCTTGGTCAGCCGATTTACTTTATCATGCCAGAAGTGGTTGGTCTAAAACTGACAGGAAATCTACCTGCAGGTACTACTGCTACAGATATGGTTTTGACAATTACTGAGTTGCTTCGAAGAAACAGCGTAGTAGGGAAATTTGTAGAGGTATTCGGCCCTGGTTTAGATAATCTGTCTGTACCAGATAGAGCCACTATTTCCAACATGTCACCGGAGTTTGGTTGTACTGTTACCTATTTCCCTATTGACGATCGTACGCTCGATTACATGGGTAAAACCAACCGTTCAGCTGAGCAGATCAAGTTGGTTGAGGAATATTGCAAGGCAAACATGCTTTGGAGAAAAGATGAAGATCTAATAAACTATAGTTCTGTGGTGGAATTAGATTTGGGAACCGTCGAAGCTACAGTTTCTGGCCCAAAGCGCCCTCAGGATAAAATTTTGGTTAAGGATTTCAAACCAAAATTTGGAGAGTTGTTGGAATCAGTTCATGGCCGTCAATATATTCCTATAGATAAAAGAGAGGAAGTTGCCAGGTTTGTAGAAGAGGGTGGAGGACAGACTGAAGACCAATCTCACGAAAAAGCGCCTGCAGAAACTGAGATAAAGACCAAAATAAAAAATGGATTAAAATCCGTTTCCGTAAAGCTCCACAACGACAAGTTTGAATTGTATGACGGATCTATCGTCATAGCAGCAATCACTTCTTGCACTAATACCTCAAATCCCTCAGTAATGTTGGGAGCGGGCTTAGTAGCAAAGAAAGCGAGAGAAAGAGGTCTTGATGTAAAGCCTTGGGTGAAAACTTCTCTGGCTCCAGGTTCGAAAGTCGTAACTGACTATTTAGAGAAATCAAATTTACTGGAGGATTTAGAAGCATTGAAATTCCACACAGTCGGTTACGGTTGTACTTCCTGTATCGGAAATTCCGGCCCACTTCCAACCCACATCGCCCAAGCAGTAGAAGACAATGACTTAGTGGTTGCTTCGGTACTTTCAGGAAATAGAAATTTTGAAGCTAGAGTTCATCCCCAGGTGAAAATGAATTACCTCATGTCGCCAATGCTCGTGGTGGTGTATGCCATCGCAGGTCGTGTGGATGTGGATTTGTATAACGAGCCCATTGGCTACGATCCGAATTTGGAACCTGTATTCATGAAGGATATCTGGCCAACTAATGAGGAAATAGCTGAGGTTGCAAGAAAAGTCCTTACTCCAGATGATTATGCAAAAAGTTACGGAGAGATCTTCGAAGGAAATGATATCTGGAAAGAACTGAAATCAGGAGAAGGAGAAATCTATCCGTGGGATGATAGCAGTACCTATATCAAGGAGGCGCCATTTTTCAAAGGAATTTCGGTAGATGTACTGGAACCTAAAAATATCACAAACGCAAGAGTCCTTTTAAAACTGGGTGATTCGATCACTACAGATCATATTTCACCGGCAGGGTCTTTCAGACCAGATACTCCTGCGGGAAAATACCTGAATGGAAGAGGAGTAGAGAGACCAGACTTTAATTCTTATGGTTCGCGTAGAGGAAATGACGAGGTCATGGTTCGTGGTACTTTTGCGAACGTGCGGATCAAAAACCAGTTAAGTACTCAGGAAGGAGGTTTTACAACTTACATTCCTAGCAATGAGCAAATGTCTGTGTTTGAAGCTTCTGAGAAATATCAGGCAGCACATGTGCCTTTGGTTGTTTTGGCGGGGAAAGAATATGGCTCGGGATCTTCCCGTGACTGGGCAGCGAAAGGAACTAACTTGCTGGGCATTAAAGCTGTGATCGCAGAAAGCTACGAGCGTATTCACCGAAGCAATTTAGTCGGTATGGGCGTATTACCACTTCAGTTTATGCCGGGCGAAAATGCAGAAAGTCTAGGCCTGACAGGTAAAGAGGAATTTAGTATTGTGGGAATCGAAGATGGCTTAAAACCCTCGCAGAAATTCGAAGTGATTGTTACTTCAGAATCTCAGGAGAAGAAGATCGAAGTCCTTTCGAGGTTAGATTCAGAAGTAGAGATTGCTTATTACAAGCACGGAGGAATTCTGAATTATGTGTTGAGGGATTTCTTGAAGGAATAGGAAAGTTGGGTGTTTGAATGTCGGATGACCGAATGCACGCCTCTGCCAGTGTTGAGCTTGACTTTAATTAGTTTTGGCTCTTTTGAAATAACAAAACCCGTCAGAAATGGCGGGTTTTGTGTTTTCCTAGGCAAGATTCTTCAATAAAAGATTTGAGTATTTCCCATGTTAACAGAATGATAAATTATCAGATAAATTTTAAACTATTGTTGCTTTTATAGTCAAGGAGGTTCATACTTAAGAAGTTTTTAGACATTCAACTAATATTCTTTTATGAAAAACACTTACCCCCCGAGTACAAATTTTTAAGTAGATCTGGGTTTTGGTCATTTCTGCTTTTAGCTTTGATTCTCGTTATTACCTCTTGTGTAAGTGAGGAAGAACCTGTCACGATCCCAATATCTGATGTTCAGCAAGCAGTGGAGGAAGCCAAGTTATGGTTTGGACCGCAAGAGGAGTTTGTTCTACCTATGAAATCAGGAGAGAATTCACGAGCAAGGAATCAGATCAAGAAAATCCATTGGGACAAGGCAATCACCCATGAGAACGGATCGGTTATCGAAGTGATGATAGAGTACAATTTTCATGGTGTCCCAGTAAAGGGAGAACAATCCTCTGGACAGGTTAGTGAAAAGGAGAAGCTGTCATTTTATCGGTTGATCCTAAAGAAGGACGAAGCGGGTGGCTACACGAAATATCTGATGAAGTACTTTCCAGAGTAAAAGACTGAAAGCCAAAGTAAGCTTGAGGTAACTAATTATGGCAGGTTGAGTGGGCAATTCGTCGGGGAAATACTACTTTACGATTGGGACGAGAATCTGTTGATGGGCTGGGACATGGCAGAGGGCCGTGTTATACGTTTTTTCCGATCAAGAGAAGTTCGAAAAGGGTTGAATGGAGAGAATTTAGCTCAGCAGTGCCAGAATTATACCGAGTTGATCTGTATAGCTTATTACATAGGAAGTGAAAGAGTAATTGAGTGTACAGAATCGCCTGTGGTAGAATGTCCTGCTGATAAAGGCGGGGCAGGATGGTATGTAGGCCCTCCGGGATATTCTGGTGGCGGTGGTGGCTCAGGCGGAGGAGGTCCGACTGGACCAGTGCCTGGGGGAGGTTCCGGTTCTGGAGGTGAAGGATTGCCGAAGTTGTTGCCGGAGGATGAAGAAAGTATGCTTGAATTGGAAATTAGTCCTGAATTTGAACAAGATTATAGAAATCAAATGAAACCGAAAGAGCTTGAAATTTTTGATGATTTGAGTAGGTTAATACAATTACGATATTTAGTTAATGGAAAATCAGCGCTTGATTTAGCAGCATCACTTTATCCTGGAAGTGGTCTCTATAATGGTTGTGGGGATGCTTTCAGACATGCTTACTTTAGCGGATTAAATGTAAGTAGCCTTGATCCGACTTTGGCTAAATCTTCAGGGGATGCCCATGAGGATTTCTTGGGAAACCCTCAAAATGAAAAATCAATGGATTTGTACAATAATAATTTAGGTCGTAATACAGTTAACACTATTTTAAATAGTGCCTTTCCCAGAAGTTTTCAATTGGAGCTCAAGACAACACTTGTAGCTAGGGGACAGCAAAGGGAATTTAAATAATAATGAATGGTTCTACTGTGTTTGGAGGGTGCTAAGATGATGGCAAAATTATATAAAGCTTTAATTGTAGTTGGTTTTCTAACTTTGCTTTCAGGTTGCACTACCTTTAATATTAAAGAAATTTCGATTGATTTAGAATCAGATAATTATGAATCAGTGGAAATTGATTTTTCTCAATATAGTACTGCTATTGAGTGGGATACATTATATATTGTGAGGCCTTATTCAAATGTTAAAGAGTTCCAATTTAAGAATTGGAATTTGAATCAATTAGATATGATGGCTCAATCAGACAGTGAGATACTTGTCTTATATTCTTTAAAAAAAAGAGTGGTGGGCTATTCGCTTGTTCCAAGACGTTTTGATTTGCTTTAATTGTGGGGAGAAACCAAATATCAGTATGATCCTTATATAAAGTTTGATTTAAAGAGGAGCAAATTTTTATTTGTTAAACGCGATGAGGTATATAAGTTAGTAGACATTCAGACTGACCCAGCCAATTGAAATTGGTCAGGATATTAGGGTGAAGTTACAATCTTCACCCAGATACCTCGATGTTTTGTTTACGTCCAGTTGGGGAAAAAGATCGAAGTCCTTTCGAGTTTAGATTCAGAAGTAGAGATTGCTTGTTACGAGCACGGAGGAATTCTGAATTATGTATTAAGAGATTTTTTGAAGGACTAGGGAGTTGGGTGTTTGATTTCTGGTGACCGATGAGGGCCACCTCTAGAGTTCAAGGGATTATACATTATTGCGAGGCAAAGCCTGCCCCGATAGTTACTTATATAACAAACTATTAAATGGATCTCTATTACAGTATAAATAATATTTTAAAGGAATGGAATCCTATTTGTGTAAAAGGGATTGATCTTGAACATGAATACGAAAGATACATTGATGAAATTATAGAATGTGTTAAAAAAGATAATAATCTTCTGGAATTAATAGAGGATATTGAGGGTAATAGAATAGGATATCTATATACCTCAATTGATAAAAGATTGTGGGTTGTAAACGAAGTATTAAAATTGTTTTAAGAATAAGTGGATCTTCTTTAAATATTTGAATAAATCCCAAGGCAGGAGTTGTACTTCTGCCTTTCCATATGAATCAAAAACTTGATTTATTATTTTAAAATAGGTGAATTATATTGGACAGTATCTCAGGGCAATGATAGTGCTTTTAACTAATTAAGGCTTAGATTTCCAATTACTCCATTCTCTATTATTAAATTTAAAATTTATTTTTGAGTTTCAATCCAACATAAACCGCACTGGAATATATAGCCAAGCATCTACTGTGTTTCCATCAATGTTGGTAGCCGGAGCGATTTCTCCTTTATATTTACTAGCTGCGTAAAGTGCTTCTAAAGCTAATGCCTCGCTTACATTTTCGGGATTGACTATTTTAAATTCTCCATGCTCTCCAAATTCATTTACATACATGCCAAGTATTGCGGTCCCTTCTTCTCTATCCCTTCGGGAAGCTGCAGGGTATTTCAAGTTTTGCATCAGCGTGTTAGTCCAAAGATCCTGATCTAGTTTTGGCGTTGGTTCAAACACATTTTCATCAGCAATCATCATTTCTACACTACCTGCCTTTCGGATTTCAAAGTTCTTTTCGCCTTGAAAAAGCACTTCACCTATTTGTTCATCTTCATCAAAGTAGATAGCTTGGTAGAAGCCATTGTTACGATTTTTAATTTTCTTGGAAACCAATTTCCCGTTCGAGTCATATATCTCCGTTTTTTCCTCCGGAAAATTCCCTTCCTGATTATAACCATATCGAGTGATCTTTACGATTTGATTTTTCAGATTGAAAGTACGCTCGATGGAAGTGCTGTCAGTAAGAGTAACGATGATGGCTTTGTAAAAATAATTGATGCTATCGTTCTCATTGATCGGATGAAAATGCTCGTTCAATCGGACAACTTGCTTTTCCTGAGCTGAGGAATGCTTGCAAGAAAGCCCAAGCAAAATTGTTAGGAGAACGTAATTTAGTATGTATCTACTTCTGAAAGCCATTTATCGGTTGACTAATAGTGAAGTTTAATTATAGTCAAACAAATCTGATATTGAAAACCATTTTGAACTAAAGGCTATATCTTACTTTAATTCAAATCCCTTTCATCCCTGAGGATAAAGCTTATTTTTGTACCTCATTCCTATTAACAGAAGATCTAATGAACGCAATTAATCCTACGACCACTCCAGCCTGGGCGAGACTTCAGCAACTTGCCACAGAACATAAAGACATGACCATCCTTTCTCAATTTGATGAAAGTGAGCGTTTTGAACGACTTAGTATTACGATTGAAGATATATTAGTTGATTTTTCTAAAAACAGACTAAATCAGGATATCCTTGACGCACTTTTAGATCTTGCTCATGAGTGTAAGCTCCAAGTAGCGATTGAAGATATGTTTACAGGTAAGCCAATTAATGTAACTGAGGGAAGAGCTGTTTTACATACTGCGCTTAGAAAGCCCGCATCAGAGACCTTGTATCTGGATGGAAATAATATCATGGAGGATGTCTCAGGAGTCTTGAAGAAGATGAAGACTTTCGCTGACAAAATCCAAAACAAGCAATGGCTAGGCTACACTGGCAAGCCAATCAAATCACTTGTAAACATTGGTATAGGTGGATCTGACCTTGGTCCGGTGATGGTGACTGAGGCCCTAAAGCCTTATCAGAATCCTGATATTGAGTGTTTCTTCGTTTCCAATGTAGATGGGACCCATATGGCCGAAACGCTTAAGAAAGTAGATCCTGAGACCACACTTTTCTTTATTGCTTCCAAGACTTTTACTACGCAGGAAACCATGACCAATGCGCATACTGCAAGGAATTGGTTTTTGGAAAAATCGAATGATGAAGCTGCAGTTGCTAAGCATTTCGTAGCGCTTTCTACCAATGCCAAGTCGGTTGAAGCATTCGGAATTGATACCGATAATATGTTTGAGTTCTGGGATTGGGTAGGGGGAAGGTATTCACTTTGGTCAGCGATTGGTTTGCCGATTGCCTGCACGATCGGATTCGACAATTTCGAGAAACTACTCGCAGGTGCGCATGCGATGGATAAACATTTCCGTGGATCTCAATTTGATACAAACATCCCGGTAATCTTGGCGATGATTGGTATCTGGAATACCAATTTCCTTGGTGCAAGTTCTGAAGCAATCTTACCATACGATCAATACATGCATCGTTTCGCCGCCTATTTCCAGCAGGGAAATATGGAAAGCAATGGCAAATATGTAAGCCGCTCAGGCGAAAAGGTGAATTATACTACCGGGCCTATTATTTGGGGTGAGCCTGGAACAAACGGTCAGCATGCTTTTTATCAATTGATCCACCAAGGTACACACCTTATTCCTTGTGATTTTATTGCTCCTGCGATTTCCCATAACCCAATTGGAGATCATCATCCGAAGTTGCTTTCCAACTTCTTTGCACAGACAGAAGCCCTAATGAAAGGGAAGTCTTTGGAAGATGTGAAAGCAGAAATGAAAGCTGCAGGCAAGTCCGATGAGCAAATCGAAGAAATCGCTCCGCATAGAGTTTTCGAAGGCAATCGTCCTACGAATTCTATATTGGTGAAGGAAATTACTCCTTATACTCTTGGTACTTTGATTGCTATGTATGAGCACAAAATCTTTGTTCAAGGTGTAATTTGGGATATTTTCAGCTTTGATCAGTGGGGTGTGGAGCTAGGCAAAGTCCTGGCATCTGGCATTCTTCCTGAGCTAAAAGGTGATGAAGAAATTACCGCACATGATGGCTCTACCAATGGGCTAATCAATGCTTATAAAAAGATGAGAAAATAAGGAATCAATAGCGTAGGTTCTATGTGCAATCTGGATATCCGATCCATAGTCCAGTCCGCAATAGTTCAAACCAATAAAAATCTAAAATCCCGATTCTGAAAAGAGTCGGGATTTTTTGTTTTTTGTGTAATAACTGGATGGAATATAACCTTTGAAAAAATATGATCATCAAAAAAACCGCTTAGAATTCAATCTAAGCGGTTTTTAAAAGATAGGACATCGGTTACCCGAATCCCTAAAACTATTTATGCATTCACGCCCAAAGCTTTTGCCATGGTAGCTCCGATCTCCGCTGGAGAATCTACTACGTGAATTCCATTTTCTCTCATGATTCTCATTTTAGCTGCTGCAGTGTCGTCCGCTCCACCTATGATAGCACCTGCGTGGCCCATTCTACGTCCAGCGGGAGCAGTTTGTCCAGCTATGAAACCTACTACAGGCTTCTTGTTGCCGTTTTCTTTGATCCACTTTGCAGCCTCAGCTTCGTAGTTTCCACCGATCTCACCGATCATTACGATCGCGTCAGTCTCAGGGTCTTCCATCAGCAACTGTACTGCTTGCTTTGTAGAAGTACCGATGATTGGATCTCCACCAATACCGATAGCAGTGGATACGCCAAGACCTGCTTTGGCTACCTGATCCGCAGCTTCGTAAGTCAATGTACCTGATTTAGAAACGATACCGATTCTACCTTTCTTAAATACGAAACCTGGCATGATACCAACTTTCGCTTCTCCAGGAGTGATTACACCTGGACAGTTAGGACCGATTAGAGTAGCACCCCTTTCAATAATATATGGCTTAGCCTTCATCATATCAGCTACAGGGATACCCTCAGTGATAGCGATGATAACTTTTATACCTGCATCAGCAGCTTCCATAATCGCATCTGCAGCAAATGCTGGCGGCACGAAAATGATAGATGTGTCTGCACCAGTTTTTTGAACGGCTTCTTCTACAGAATTAAAAACAGGTTTTTCCAAGTGAGTCGAACCTCCTTTACCAGGAGTTACACCGCCGACTACGTTTGTGCCGTATTCGATCATTTGCTGTGCGTGAAAAGAACCCTCAGACCCGGTGAATCCTTGTACGATCACCTTGGAATTTTTATTTACTAGTACACTCATGATGCGATTTCTAAAGTTTGTGACAAAAATAGAACAAACAGCCTACCCACAAAAGAAAAGGATAACAATATGCAGGTATTTAGGTGATTCTTTGAAAAAGTCAGTAATCTGGTGATAGATGGTCAGTAAAGTTTTCAAGGCTCTCAAGTTTTTGGCTATTTTAAAAACATACACTTATTTGCAGAAATGTAGCGCTATTAGAAAGCAAAAGTTCTATTTTGCGCTTGCCTGACCTATATTTTTCATATTTTCGACCCGAGTTTTTATTCTTCACTTCCAATATGATCTATGTTTAGCCTTAAAATTCTCATCGTTGAAGATGATCCGGTCTCAGCTCTTCTGCTTCAGCGAGCCCTGGAGAAGAACAGACACGAAATACTTGGGATAGCAGATTCAGGTGAAAAAGCTCTGGAAATTTTATCCGAAAATCACGCCGATATGGTGATGATGGATATCAATCTAGCAGGAGAACTGGATGGCATCAAGACGACTGAAATTATCAATGAGATTTATGATATTCCGGTAGTTTATTTAAGTGCAAGCTCTGATGCAGAGACACTTAATAAGGTGGTAGGTACCAATCCAAGTGCCTACGTAATTAAACCGTTCAATATCCGTGAACTTAACATGGTTATCGAATTGGCGATTTACAAAGATCGTAAGGAGAAGGAACTTCAAAAGCTCAATAACGAACTGGAGGAAAAGGTAAAGCAGCGTACGCTAGAGCTTTATAGCGCCAATAAGGAGCTTACCAAAGCATTGGAGAAAGAACGGGAAATCAATGAATTGAAATCAAGAATTGTATTGAACGTGTCACATGGGTTTAAAACCCCGCTTACTTCTATCTTGAGTTCTGCTCAGTTACTTCATATCTATGCTGAAAAGGATCATCCATTCAAAGTAAAGATATCCAAGCATGCACTTAAAATTGAGAATTCTGTAAGGGCACTTAATAATCTGCTTACCAGTGTCCTGTTTTTTGGAAAAGCAGATGCGGATAAAGTGGAGTTCCGTCCTAAAAAGATGTTTCTGGGAGCTTTTGTTAAAGAAGTTCTGGATACTATTAATGCTGGAAAAGAAAACAATGTGCGTGTCAATTCCGAGCTGATTAATCTACCAAAGGTCATTACTTCGGATAGTGAACTTTTGTACCAAATCTTTGAAAATCTTCTTTCAAATAGTGTGAAATATTCCAAAGATGGCCAGGAAGTGTTTTTTGAATTGGAATATGTAGATAAAAAATTGATAGGCACGATAAAAGACCAGGGAATTGGAATACCGGAAGCTGAGCAAAACCAACTTTTTGAGCGGTTTTTCAGGGCCAAGAATGTAGGCATAGTAGAAGGATCCGGCTTGGGGCTATCAATAGTGAAAAAGTGTATCGATGTTTTAAATGGTAAAATTACTTTTGAAAGCAGCGTTAAAAACGGCACAGTCTTCAAAGTAGAAATTCCGGTGAGCTAGTTATGCTTTTTGAATCAAGGAATCTGAAATATAGCCACCACGGCCAGAAGCAGATTGTTTTTCCTGATATTAGTCTGGATAAGGGTGAAAGCATACTTGTGCTGGGGAAATCAGGGTCCGGTAAAACTACCTTACTTAATTTACTCGCAGGATTGCTTGATCCCGAAATAGGCGAGGTGAAATTGGCGGGACAAAGCCTTTCAGAAATGAAAGGGCAGAAGCTTGATTTGTTCAGGGGAAAAGAAATCGGAATAGTATTCCAAAAACCTCATCTTTTGGCAGCGCTTACTCTTAAAGAAAATCTTCAGATGGCTCACTTTTTCGGTAAGAAAAAAGGGCAGGACATAGATAGGCTACTTGAGGAATTGGGATTGGCACATAAGTCAAACTCCTCTGTTCTGACATTGAGCGAGGGGGAAGCTCAACGTGCTTCCATCGCCAGAGCATTAGCCAATACTCCAAAATTAATTCTAGCTGATGAGCCTACATCGAGCTTGGATGATGAAAACACAGAGAAAGTGGTCAATCTTCTGAAATCTCAAGCGGCAAAGATCGGAGCAGCGCTGATTATAGTGACCCATGATCAGCGGGTGAAGTCACATATCCCCAATTATGTAGAGGTAAAATCGGAATGAATTTAATTAAGCTGAGTTGGAAACATTTGACATTCAGGCCCCTTTCTACAGGTTTGAATGTGTTTTTGCTGGCACTGGGATTGGCGATTATCACGGTTTTGTTGTTGATTCAGGATCAGTTTGAAAAGAAGATGAATCAAGACTCAGCTGGGATCGATTTGGTCGTCGGAGCTAAAGGTAGTCCGCTTCAATTGATTTTAGCTGGAGTTTATCACATTGATTTTCCGACAGGAAACATTCCCATGGATGAAGCTCAAAAGCTTTCCAGAAACCGACTGGTAAAAAACATCATTCCAATGGCTCTGGGTGATAATTACCAGGGCTTTCGAATAGTGGGTACCAATCATGATTATGTATCGCTTTACGATGCTTCACTTGAAAGTGGAGAGCTTTGGCAAAAACCGTTTGAGGTTGTACTTGGAGCTGAGGTAGCTGCTAAATCAGCCTATAACGTAGGGGATGAATTCCTTGGTAGTCATGGTATCAGTATAGGAAGCCATGAGCATGACGCGAATAGATTTAAGGTAGTAGGTGTCTTAAATAGTAAAGGAAATGTGCTGGACCGATTAATACTAACAAGTATAGAATCTATCTGGTACACACATGATGAAGGTGAGGCGGAGAAAACAGATACAACTGGAAATCATAACCAACATGTAATTGATTTGACAAAGACGGTTGCTTCCAAAGGCTTTCCAAAAACAACTGAATCCAGAGATTTAACCACTTTATTAATTCAATACAGAAATCCTATGGCAGCAATTCAGCTTCCTCGAATGATCAATTCTGGGACTTCCATGCAAGCTGCTTCACCTTCTTTTGAGATGGCGAGATTATTTGAATTACTTGGCGTTGGTATTACACTTTTGCAGGGATTGGCAGTTGTAATTATTGGGATATCAGGGCTAGGGATTTTCATTGCGCTTTACAATTCATTGAAGGAGAGGAAATACGATCTGGCAATATTAAGAGCAATTGGCGCATCCAGAGGGCAGCTTTTGCTCCTGATATTTCTTGAAGGAATTATGCTAACATTGATGGGAGCTGTTTTGGGAATATTGCTTGGGCATACTTTTCTTTCAGTGATTATTTCGCAGAATGAGCAGGGAGTTGTTGGGGCTCTTCATCCATGGATTTTCCTCAAACAAGAACTTTGGATAGTTGTTTATGCGTTAAGCGTTGGAGTTTTGGCTTCCATTATACCAGCATTTGCAGCTTATCAAACAAGTATTGCAAAGCAATTAACAAAGGCTTAACTAGCGCCTAATTTAAAAACCTGAATATTATGAGACATTTAAAAATAGCCCTTCTGGCAATTACAGTGATGATCTTTGCTCAAGTTTCCCTTTCGGCTCAAAGCACTAATGTCTGGAAAAATCTTACGGAGGTAACTTATAAAATCTCTGAAGATGAATATGGAGAATTGTATGTTCCTGTATTTTCAGAAAATATTACCAAAATGGAAGGGAAGGTAGTGGAGGCTGATGGCTACATCATTCCTTTCGAAGGCATGTTTAAGCCGGAGCATATCATTCTTTCCAGTTTGCCTTTGGCTGAATGTTTCTTTTGTGGGTCCGGCGGACCGGAAACTGTAATGGAGGTAGACATGGCCTCTCCGATAAAATACACTTCTAATAGAGTTCGCGTCAGAGGAACCCTTACATTGAATAGTAAGGATCCTGAGAAGCTAATGTACATCATGAAGAACGCTACGCTCGTGAATTAAGATTTTTTATCGAAGAGTCCAACTTTGGAAGTGATTTTTATTTTCTAATAACACATCTCTTTTTCGAGTTTCCTGAACTTCTCCAAAAGGTCAAGAGAGACTGGTCCCGGTCTTCCGTTACCGATTTCGTGCTCATCAATCTGGGTTACTGGCAATAGCACTTTGGTAGTACTGGTGATAAATGCCTCATCTGCATTTAACGCTTCTTGCATACTTACAGGTCTTATTTGCACATTTCCAGCCAGTTCTATGACATTTTTTCTGGTTATCCCCATCAGGACATGAGAGTCTGGAGTGCTGATGATTCCATCCTTAACTATAAAAAAGTTGCTTCTGGAACTTTCGCTCAAAATGCCATTCATATGGTATAGAACATCTTCAGCTCCGGCATCTTTCCATCGCATGCTATCCCAGACCGGAAGAGCATAATTGGTAGTTTTAATTTCCGCAATTGGACGAACGTATTCCAGTGAAAGTAATTTGATTCCCTTATCGTACTTTTCCTGAGCTGGGAATATCAGTGATTCCGCGAAAATAAATAGCTTCCCTTTTGCAGGAGAAAAGTGGTTTTGTGAAATCCCACCACTCAAAACCATCCGGATTCCTCCTTCTTTTAGATGGTTTTTTTCAATCAAATCCTGTATCACAGCCTTCAATTCTGCACGGGAATATTCAAGTGGAAGAAATGTCTTTTCAGCAGAGGCAAAAAATCTATCCAAATAGCTATCCAAAAAAAGAGCTTTAAAATTGACCGTCCTGAAAAAGTCAAAAATGCCGTATCCACGGATAACCGCTAAATCCATAGGATGAATAGTGGCTTTTTCAGTTGAGATAATTTGCCCGTCGGCAAAGCAAAATGGTTTCATATAGTTAGTGTTTAGGAGCTTCTAAAATTACTAGCTCTGAGTGAATAAATCACACAGGAATATGATCTAACTTTATGATATTATTTTTAGATTAAACAGTAACTTTACGGCATATAATCTCATTATTCATGAAAAGAACAATTCCATTTTTAATTTTAACATTATTTTTATTGACAAACGCCTGTGGTCCAGCGGATAATGTAAAACTTAGACAAGAGGTTATTGCTGTGCACGATGAAGTAATGCCTAAAATGGCGCAATTGAAATCACTCGAGCGCAAAGCACTCAAAAAAGCGGAAGAATTGGAAAGTGGAGATACGACAGATTCGGTCAAAGTTGAGCAATATAAAGCACTGGGTTATGATCTCGCTCATGGATATGACTCAATGTTTGACTGGATGCATCAATACGATATTGAGGATGGAGATAGGACGGAAGAAGAGTTGAAGACATATCTTGACAGCCAGATGGTATTGGTGAAGGATGTCAATGAAGAAATTAAAAAAGCTTTGGAGAAAGCAGATAAACTTCTGGAGTAATCAGAATTCCGGCTTTTCCTCTAGATATTTTTCCACTTGTTTAGAAGTAATTTTTCCTTCACTCATCCCCCAGATATTGTATAAATAGGTGCTGATTTGGGAGATTTCCAAAGGAGTAAGTTTTGGACTTGCGGGCATCGGTTGATTATAAACTTCACCATTTACCACTATCTCGCCTTCTTGTCCGTATTTCATGATCCAAATTGAGCGATGAACGCTTTCTTTGAAATAATCAGAATCTTTTATTGGAGGAATTAATTTCCCTAAGCCTAAGCCATCATTCTGGTGACAGTTTCCGCAGTGATTTTCGTAGATAGTCTTGCCTTCCACTGCATATTTCATCACCTCTGGATCTTCTATTTGAGACAATGTGTTCTCTTCTTTAGAGTTTTTCGGGCTGCATGCTACTGCAAAAAGCAGAATGATCAGGTATTTTTTCATTCTCCCAAAATCTTTGGAATATCCTGCATCAATTGATCCACTTGATCAGTTTTCGTCCCATCATAAACCCCTCTGATATGGCCTTCTTGATCTATCAAAAGAAAAGCGCCTGAGTGAAGAAATCCCCCTGCTTCATTTTGATCTTCTTGTGCGGTGGTGATATAGCTTGTTTGTCCTAGTTCGTAGATTTTCTCTGCTTCTCCTGTTAGGAAACTCCAAGTCTTAGCATTCTCTATTCCCAATTTTTGTGAATAGTCTTTTAATACCTCTACTGTGTCATGTTTTGGATCAATGGTGTGGCTTAGAATTTTGAAGTTGGGATTATCTCCGAACTTCTCATACACACGTATCATTTCCTTTTTCATGATGGGACAAATTGTCGGGCAGGTGGTAAAAAAGAAATCCGCTACATATACCTTTCCCTTTACTGATTCATTGGTGATCGTTTCTCCATCCTGATTGGTAAAAGAAAAATCAGCGATTGTATGATAAACAGTATCCTGAACAACCTTTCCGTCCACTGTTTTTTCATCCACATGCCAATTCCCAAGTTTTGGTAAAGCCTTGCTCTTTTCTTCTGAAGGTGTGCATTGAGAAAATAAGAGTGAAATTAGAAGAAGCGAAAGGATTGAAAACCTAGTATGCATAATGATTAAGCTTTATTTCTAAATTTTTTATAAAGTCTGATAGCTAGCATCAGTGTTACTCCAAGTGTGATTAGTCCAGCCAAGCCCCACACCATACTTAGGGTGCTTTTCAACACAATTAAAAACACAATTGCAAAGAGTAGCAAGGTGGAAGCCTCATTCCAAATTCTTAACTGAGTGGAGGTCCATCTAGTTCGGCCAGCTTGCAGTTCTTTAAAGAGTTTGTGGCACCAGCCATGATAGCAGTAAAGTAGGAATACAAACCCGAGTTTGGCGTGCATAAAAGGCAGCTGCAAGAATTCCATGCGGTGTGTCAAAACCAGCGTGCCAAAGATCAATGTGAGAACTGCGGATGGCCAGGTAATGATATACCACAGACGGGAAGACATTAAGTCTAGCTGAGGTTTGAGGATTTTTCGCTCCGCTTCAGGGCGTTCCATCGCTTCAGTCTGATAGATGAATAATCGAACGATATAAAATAGCCCTGCAAACCAGGTGACTACAAAAATGATGTGAAGTGCTTTGAGGTACTCGAAAGTCATTCTCGGAATTTTCGGCTAAATTAAGGCCTAATCTTTATAACCGCACTAGTTTTTGAAAAGCTCTAAAATCATTTTCTGGATTATCGCCTTAATCGTGGGCGGACTCGTAGTTTATATCTCCTTGGATTCACTTTCTCAGCCTGGGATGGAACGATTCGAAGGGAAGTACAAGGAATTGTCAAGCTTTAGAAATGAAAATAATACAGGGCCGGTGGTACGGGTATATGCGATTAAAGCATTGGATAGTTCTAAGGATTGGATGCGTGAATACGGTGATGCCATGCCACACACCAAATATGGCAGGACAGTAGTTTTCTTTTTCAAAGATGAGATTGATCAGGAAATCAAACTTTCCCCGACTGAACCATATTTCATGGAAGCCATGCAGCCTTATGTGATCGCAACCTACCAAAAAAGCCCAATGGGCGATGTGAGTTTTACCGATGGTTATCCAAAATGAGAAAACGCTTCACTCTTCAGGAATATAAAGAAGGCGTTCTTTCTGGCGATAGAACGAAACTCAGCCAGGCAATTACCTTGGCTGAAAGTTCACTTGAAACAGACCTCAAGCTTGCTTCTGACTTAGTTCAGGAGATTTTGCCGTATACAGGAAAGTCAATTAGAATAGGAATCACTGGAGTTCCAGGAGTTGGGAAAAGCACTTTTATAGAAGCCTTTGGACAGCTTCTTGTCGATTCGGGGAAATCAGTAGCTGTTTTGGCGGTAGATCCTTCCAGTCAAAAAAGTAAGGGGAGCATTCTTGGGGATAAAACCCGAATGGAAAAGTTGGCTGGAGATAAGCGGGCTTTCATTCGGCCTAGTCCTACAGGCACAACTTTAGGTGGAGTGAGTTCAAAAACCAGAGAAGCCATGTTGCTCTGTGAGGCAGCAGGTTTTGATGTGATTTTGATTGAGACAGTGGGAGTGGGGCAATCAGAAACTGCTGTAAAAAGCATGGTGGATTTTTTCCTTTTGCTCATGCTAGCAGGTGCTGGAGATGAGCTACAGGGAATCAAAAAAGGCATAATGGAAATGGCTGATGGGGTAGTGATTCACAAGGCCGATGGAGAAAACCTTTGCAGTGCCAAGAAGGCAAAATCATCATATGAAAATGCCCTTCATCTTTTTCCATTAGGAGAAAATAACTGGTCAACTCCCGTGATGACAGCTTCTTCATTAACCAAGGAAGGGTTGAGTGATATTTGGGAAATGATCCAAAAGTATGCTAACCAAATGCAGCTATCAGGATTTTGGGAATCAAACCGTGCTTCGCAGAGGTTAAATTGGTTGGATGAAAACCTACAGTTTTTATTAGGAAAATTCTTCATGGAGCACGAGCAAGTGCAGGAATTGCTTCGGCAAAATCGTTCAAGAGTAGAAAATGGTAAACTCAGTCCATTGTCTTTGGCGAGGGATTTGATCACTACTTTTTTCCAATTCAATGATAGACGATAAATGAAATATCTAGTAATTATTGTAGCATTCCTATGTGTAGCCTGCAGCAAACCAACGAAAGTTGAGGAGCAAATTGTAGAGCAGCTAGACTTTAGAACCAAAACCTTTACTTCTGAAAGATGTATAGATGACAATTGTGCGAAGGTTGAATTGACTTGGCCAATAGCAGAAAATGGGGCGGCAGCATCTTCAATTAATGAGGAAATAGGCCGCCAGCTGCTTGCATACTTTCAACAGGATAAAACCTATGACAACCTCGATTCTGCAGCAAACGATTATTTGAATTCTTACGAGGAATTTAAATCAGATTTTCCGGATGCTCCAGGAAGTTGGGCTATTGAAGTGAATGTAGAGAAGAGTTATGAATCAGACAGCACGCTGAGTTTCAAATTTTCTGAATACAATTTTTCAGGAGGAGCACATCCCAACTCAAGTGTTTATTATATGAACTTTGACAAAACTTCCGGTGAATATCTAAGCATTGACCGCGTGGTTTTAGATAAAAGCAAAATGCTGGAATTGGCGGACCAAGCTTTTCGAAAGTATCATGAAGTGGAGGAAGGAATTGAGCTTAAAGATGATGGCCGATTCTTCTTGCCTGAGACGGGTTTCTTTCTACCCAATGCGATTGGCTATGAAAACGATAAACTCCACCTGACATACATCCCTTATGAAATCGGTCCATATGCGCTTGGATATACTGAACTGGAGTTTGAGCTGAAGGAACTAGAGGGAATTATGAGAACAAAGTAGACTACAACAATCTCCCATTTTTAAAATTAAAAAAGCCGCTGAGAAATCAATCTCAACGGCTTTTTAATACCGAATATCCAATGTGAAATGTTGAATAATGAAGTTGGAAATCCTAATAAACCAAGAACCCAGAAGGTCCTCTTCCTACTTCGAAGCTTCGGATCACAGAACCAGTTTCAGAAAGAACAGTTACAGTTCCGTTACCTTGGAAGCCATTCGAGTTGGCTACATAGATCTGATCTGAGTTGTGGTCATATCCTATGCCGTAAAATCCTGAACCAGTCATCAATTCAGTGGCAGTAGCGTTGCTCCCTTCGATGTCAATATTAACCACTGCGTCATTGTAATCAGGCCATCCCGTGCTAGTCAAAATATACATCTCATCATCTCCGTCAAATGCAATTCTACTTGTAGCATCTGCCAAAGGAATTGTATACGTGTTTCCTAAAGTCAAGCTATTCAAATTCACTGTATAGAAAACCACATCATCAGAAGTCACTGCATATACCCAAAGAATTCCGTCTTCAGCATAGAATTGGCGAGGTGAGGCGTCTAGGTCAAGTGTTGTAACTACAGTTTCTTGAGCTGCGTCTATGATTTCGATTTTATTTTCTTCAGAGCCAGCGACAATGATGTAATTTCCATAAGAAAAGAGAGCCTCTGGTTTGTTCGAAACCTCAATTTTCTTTGAAACTACTCCGCCGTCAAGACCATTTACCACAGCAACATAAGAATCGGGAGTGCCATAGTTATCGTCATAAGGTCCATAATCACTGATGAAAAGCTTGGTGCCGTTCACTGCCAAAGACCTAGGCTGATCCAATTCAGATGCCACAGCACCCAAACTCTTGAAGTCTGCTGGATTAACGATTTCTACTTTGCCGGTATTTGCAACTAAGTACAATCTATCACCTTCAAGGATCATATCTTCCAACAAACCTGCGAATGGTCGAAGGTTTTCTGCTTCAAAAATATTTGGAAGAAGCTCTTCAGTAGTTGGGTTTAGATGGTAGACTTCACCATCATTAGTTCCAAAATTCCCTTCGTTCATAATCAAAATACCATTGTCGTATTTGCCTAAAGGTTTTTCATCTCCGCTGTCGGAACATGCAAAGGATACTGATACAAGGGCGGCAGCCCAAAATAGTTGGTTTGGTTTCATATGATTATAATTTGTTTTTTAATGGTCAGATAGCCTGTCCCGATTTTCCATCGGGAGGATCTCGCATGGTTGATATTCAGCAGTATTTGCTCACTGTGTCATGCCTGTCTGCCTCCTTTAGGCAGGCTCGATTTCATAATAGAATGGATAAGTTAAATTGATAAGATCTTCCAGGCATTGCCCTTAGGTAAAGCACTTGGTAGTCAGTGTCTAGAATATTGTTGATTTGAAAACTTACAGGAACCTGAAGATTGCCAAGAGTAAGTTGGTCGTAGCCCAACCCGAAATTGAAAAGCTGAAAGGAGGGCATCAAACGAGGATTGTCGGCTGTGACCGATCTTTCTCCGACGAAGTTTGTGGCTATGAAGCTGGTGAAACCGGATTTCTTTATTTGCACTTTTGCGGTTGCCTGATGCTGTGGCGTATATGGTAACTGCTTTCCTACTGACTGGTCATTCTCATCTGTTCCTTTGGTAGTTACAGCTTTGGAGTAGGTGTATGATGTGGTCAGCTCCCAATTACAAGTTCCAATAGCTCCATTCAAACTCCCTTGGTATTCGATGCCTTGGTTACTGACTTTTTTGATGTTTTCAGGAGTCCAGACACTTCCTTTAGGCAGCCAAATGATCCAGTTGTCCACGGACATTTTGTAGTAAGTCAGACTTTGAGTCCAGTTTAGATTTCCCTTTTTATTCCAGGTCAAGCCGATTTCTCCGCTTAGACTTTCTTCAGGAAGCAGATCGGGATTACCTCCGGGATTCCAAAAGCGATCATTGAGCGTCGGAACTTTGAAGCCTTTCCCTAGGGAAGTTTTCAGTTGCAAAGCCTGAGTATTTGTATTCCAAAATCTCCAGTCCATTCCCAGATTTGGCGTAAAGGGAGCGAAAGTCCCTGAATAAACTAATTGGCGAAGGTTAAGCGCAAAGGACAGGTTATCTGTGCCTGAAAATTTGGTGCTTTGATACAATTCAATGCGTTCATCATCGGCTTGATACGTGCTTAGATCCCCTTTGGTCAGCGTGTATCTAGCCCCTAGTTTTGATGTCCATTTGTCGGAAATTTCCTGATCCCAATCGCCCGCTAGAAAGTATTGTGTGCTGTTATTTTGACTGGCATTGAAAAGTTGCTCGTTCTTCACGAAGCCTGTTTTCAGATTCCAAACCGACTTCTCTTCAAAATGAAAGAAGTCAATCGCTGCCCGAAAAGCTTGATCTTCCTGTTCATCATTGGTGTTTGATCCCATGACCGGCTGAACTTCCCGATTGGTTTTATTCCACCAAAATGCAGTTTTCAGTTGGTTGTTTGCGTTCAGATTCCACGCCAAATCCTGAACTATTCCGATCTGTTCAAACTGTGCATGATCTTCTTTTACTTCTGGCGTTCCGATTTGTCCCAGGTCATTGTAAGGGAAATTGTTCTTGGAGAATTCGCGATAAACCTTGGTTTTACTGCTGAAATTTTTCGAAGAAAACCCCGCAGAAGCTGAGGTATTAAACAATCCAAAGCTTCCGAACTGCTGAGAAATGCCAGCTTGAAAGCCTTTCCCAAAATCAGTAGAAGTGCCTAAATGTACAGAACCACCAATAGCTTCATTCCCGAAAAGTGCTCCTGCATTTCCAAACTGAAGACTTATCTGATCGATGGCCATTACAGGTAAAATTGATAAATCACTTTGCCCAAGTGAAGGGCTGTTGATTGGAAAGCAATTCCAAAAAACTGCTGTGTGACCAGCTGAGGTGCCTCGGAATGAAGGAGATGCGATCATTCCAGCCCCGTATTGTCTGACAAAAACCGGAGATTGCTCCTGAAGAAGGTCGCCTAGAGAGCGGCCCTGGTAGTTTTCCAAGTCCTTTTTAGTCCAGCTGATTACTTTTTGGCCTTGGGCAAATCTATCTAGAGCAGGAGCATAGACTTCCACTTCGGCCAATTTTACCGTGTCCTGAATCGGGCTAGAAGCCACAAAAGAAAATGCCCAAACAAGCAAAAACATCCCTGATCGAATTAGTTATAAATTCGATTCGGTCTTAGAGAGAAATGGGAAGAAGTGATCGAAACCGAAAATTCAGTTCTGGTACTTTCTTCATTGCTTTTCCTCCGAAAGCACAGAATCAACAGAAATGGGCAGGTCTCCTGGCTCACCAAATTTGCCGCCTTCTCATCCCGAATTAGTTTCGAAACAATGGCATTGTTGACAAATCATTTGCGGAAAAAATCCGCTAGGCTTACAGTTGCGGGGACAGCTTTGGTTTTACACCAAATTCCCTTTTAATCCCAAGAGCTCAGATGCGAGATTGGGAACCTATTTCGACCGCAAAAGTAGATTGGGAAAGCGTAGAAAAAAAATCTGTTTGTTGAGAAATTTTGGAAGTGGCGAAAACCCGAGCTTATTTTGGGCTTTAATATCTCCAATTATTTCTGTGAAAAATCAACTATTTAGGCTCTTTATTAGGCTAGTTTTTATTAGTGTAACCTATTGTTTTACAGCATGTAATGTAAACAAAGAAGATGAGAATACGGAACTGGAAAAAGTAGACTTATCCTATGCTTCAGGATTTACAATTTCCCGAGGAAATAATTTTTGGGAGTTGGAAGTTACTCAGGCCTGGTCAGGTGCGGATAAGATCTTTACCTATTTGGTATTGGAAGAAAATGCTGAAAAACCAGCCGGAAATTTCGATGCAATTATCCAGCTTCCAGTGGAAAAAATTATCTTGACTTCGACCACTCATATTCCACATTTGGATATGCTGAACAGCACCGAAAAGTTGATCGGTTTTCCCAATCTAAATTTGATTTCCTCAGAAAAAACCTGGAGACAAATTGATGCTGGAAGGGTGGAGGATTTAGGGTCGGGTCCCTCTGCAAATACTGAAATGGTCATTGATTTGGCGCCTGATTGGATCATGATTTCTACGCTGGGAGATGATTTGAAATACCTGGATTTACTGGCGCAAGCTGAGATTCCTGCGGTAATCAACGGCGAGTATGTGGAGCAACATCCGCTTGGAAGGGCGGAGTGGATCAAGTTTACAGGTGTGCTTTTAGGGAAATATGAAGAAGCAAAAGCTGTTTTTGAAGAGGTAGAAAAAGACTATTTAGAGGCTGAGAAATTGAGCGATTCAATCATCGACTCACTTCGGCCAACTGTTCTCAGCGGAGTACTTTATCAGGATATTTGGTATGCTCCAGGAAGTGAAAGCTGGGGCGCGAACATCCTCCAAAATGCTGGGGGAAACTATATTTTCTCAGATCAAAAAGGAACTGGTAGTGCACAATTGAATTATGAATTTGTGCTCGAAAATGCATTGGAAGCCGATTTCTGGATTGGGTCTGCTGATTTTTCAGACTTGGAAACAATGGGGAATGCTGAGCCTCGTTACAAGGCTTTTAGGGCATTTAAATCCGGAAATGTATTTTCTTATACGCAGAAAAGAGGTAGAGCTGGTGGACTTGAATATTTTGAGTTGGGCTACATGCGCCCGGATTTGATTCTAAAAGATTTGATCAAAATTCTTCATCCGAACTTACTTCCAGCGTATGAGTTGTATTTTTATCAACAACTCGATGCGAAAAAATAGTCCAATTCTTCTTCTCTCGGCTGCGCTGATTCTGTTGATTTTGAGCTTTTTGCTCAATGTCAGCTTAGGATCTGTGTCTATTTCTCCAAGTGAAATTCTGTCTGGGATTTTTACTGGAGATTGGATAAAAGCATCCCGGGAGCAGATTATAATGAACTATAGACTACCAAAAGCATTAGTAGCAATATTAGCTGGAATTGGACTAAGCATAAGTGGGCTTCAAATGCAGACATTTTTTAGAAATCCACTTGCAGGACCCTTTGTGTTGGGAATTAGCTCGGGTGCAGGATTGGGAGTAGCGATCCTAATGTTGGCAGGTTCTGCCTTTGGATTATCAGCTTTTGGTGCTGCGATCAATCCTTGGGCAATTGCGATTGCCGGTACTTTAGGTGCAAGTTTGGTCTTACTTACGGTAAGTTTAGTGGCATGGAAAGTAAAAGATAGCATGACCCTATTGATCGTAGGATTGATGTTTGGTTCTGCAGTGTCGGCTATTATTTCTGTTCTTTCATATTTCTCCGGTGCAGAGGCTTTGAAGCTTTTCACCATGTGGTCTATGGGGAGTTTGGGAGGTTTGGTTTGGGATCAAGTTTGGATTCTAGGGTTGGTGATTTTTATAGGAATCATTCCAGTGATTGCCTCGATCAAGTCCTACAATGGAATGCTCCTAGGTGAGAGCTATGCAAAAAGTATGGGGATCAATCCTGATCGTTTGCGATGGCTGATGATTCTCAGCACCGGTTTACTGGCAGGAAGTGTCACTGCATTTTGCGGTCCGATAGCTTTTATAGGGATTGCAGTGCCGCATTTGGCTAGGATGGTGTGGAAAACATCAGACCATAGAATTCTTTTTCCTGCTTCAGCCTTGATAGGAGGGAGTTTACTTCTATTATGTGATGCCGTTGGGCAACTGCCAGGATCTGCTCAGACCTTGCCGATTAATGCTGTGACCTCACTCGTTGGAGCTCCGATAGTGATAAGCTTGGTGCTTCGCAAAAACTTCAGTAAAGAATTCTAAGCCATGAGGAAATCATCAATCGTAGGCACTAATCTTAACCTTGGATACTCCAAGGGCAAGTTGAAAAAGGAGATACTGAGTGAATTGAGTTTTGAGCTTTTTTCAGGTGAAATGACTTGTTTGCTTGGTCCGAATGGTGTAGGGAAATCAACTTTAGTAAAGGCAATCTTGGGACAATTGAAGCCTTTCGAAGGAGAAGTTTTGTTGAATGAGAAGCCTATTTCTACTTATTCAAACGAAGACCTCGCTAAGCAGCTTTCGGTTGTATTGACTGAGCCATTTTTGCCAGGAAATATGACTGTGGGGCAGTTGGTGGCAATGGGGAGAATCCCACACACAGGCTGGACGGGAAAACTGGAAGATATAGATCGAGAAGCAGTTCAGCAGGCGCTTTCTGCAACGAAAATTGAGTATTTACGAGAAGATCGACTTTTTGAAATATCTGATGGACAGCGGCAAAAAGCGTTAATAGCGCGTGCGCTGGCTCAAGATGGAAAGGTGATGGTATTGGATGAACCGACTGCTCATCTGGATTTGGTAAATCGATATGAAATCATGCATCTGCTTCAGGAGATTTCCAAAACTCAAGGTAAATCAATTCTTGTGGTCACCCATGATTTGGAGATTGCATTGGAGACAGCAGATCGATTCTGGTTGCTGAACTGTGGTACGCCACTAATCTCAGGATTGCCGGAAGATTTGGTGATTTCCGGTGAAATCAATCAGCTATTGCATGGGAAGAAATTTCATTTCAGCGTAGAAAAAGGGAGAATTGAATCTAAGGTTCAAGATTTGAAATTTGAAATTTCAGGCCCCGAAGATCTCGCTAGTTGGATTTCAAAAGCACTTGAAAAGGCTGGGATAAAAGAAATGGCAGGAGCTATTGAGGTTAGCAAAGATCCGTTTTCTATAAGTTACAACGGAAGTATTTATAACAGTGTGGAGGAATTTCTCTTGGCTAACCTTTGAAGTGTCATTTCGAAAGAGGTACGATTGAGAAATCTCTTCGAAGGTTTAGAAGTTTTTAAATATCAAATGATGAATGGCTAATGATGAATTTTGAAGTTTTGAAGACTGGTGATTTTTTCCATTAATCTAAAAATCCAAAATAGCCTTCACTTTATTTCTTAGCTCAGCAATTTCCTTATGACCTAAGTCTCCTAGCTTCTCCAAAAATCTTCGATTGTCCAAAGCTCTGATTTGATCTATAAGAATTTCAGAGTCTTTTTCTAAACCAAAATTCCCTTCAGATATATGGACTCGAAGTATATTTTTCTTAGCAGTAACCTGCGTTGTGAGTGGGCAAACAAGCGTAGAAGGGTGATCAACTTGATTGAGGAAATTTGTTTGAATGACTACAACTGGCCTAATCTTTCCTGGCTCAGTTCCTTTGGAAGGATTCAAATTGGCAAGCCATAGTTCAAATTGCTTCATCTTCTTCGATTAAAGCATCAAATTCCGCCATGATTTCAGTTGAACTTTCTTTGCTTAGGTCAGAAGCTTCGGCAAATTCGGTACTCAATTTCTTTCGCTTTTGATACCTGTTATAGAATTCAAGTGCTTGATTAATATACCTGTTCCTTGCAATCTTTTTATCCTTAATAATTGCCTCGGTTTCTTCGAAGACCTCCGAGTCAAGTTTTAAAGAGAGTGTTTTCATATGATTATAGTTTGAATTTTATTATTCACATGGAATATTTGACGATTAAAATAATCATTACCCTGTGTGATTAATGATGATTTTAATCCTGTCGATTTCATCACCATTAGTATATACTATAAATGTATACTATTTTTGAATAGTTCCTTTTATTTAGCGGTTCGATTTTAGAATCAGCGCTGAAAGAAAAAGCATATCAAAATCCCCTCAAAACTCATTAATTACATAGCAGGACTATGATTAAGTGATCTTTTACCTATATTTTGAGATCAATTTAGAACCTTATTTACTTTTGAGATTATATGTTATTTGAACTGATTCGGTTGGAATTCCTGAAGAGTTTCCGATCTACTTCATTTGCCAAAAGCGTGATGGTTGCCATATTTCTTGGCTTCCTAGCGATTATGCTTTTAGGATATCTCTTGATGGCAGGCATTTTTTTAAGTAGAATTTTAGATGAATTGGCTGAAGGGCAGGATCCAATCCAGGTTTTGAATTCCGGCTTGATTTTCTTCTTCCTTGTAGAATTCATGTATAGATATTTTCTGCAGAAACTCCCTGTAATAGAGCTGGAAAGCCTGCTGCATCTTCCTATTTCCAAAAAGAAAATTATGCACACGCTACTTGGGAGATCCTTTTTCTCTCCTTTGAGCATTATTGCATTGATACTGTTTGCTCCCTTTGCGTTCACTGAGATATCCATTCAATATGGAGTGTCTGGAGCTATTTCTTGGTTGGGGACTATCTTGTTTATCAGCTGGACTCTTCATTGGTTTATGCTCTGGTTCAAGCAGAGATTTGAAGATAGTTTGATAGGAGTTGTTATCGTTTTTGTTGTATTGCTCTTGGGTGGAGGATCTACCTATATGGGTTGGTTTAATTTGGGAGAGATAGTAGCCCCATTATTCACCTTGGCCCTAAGTAGTTTTTTGCCAATGTCAATCATGATGATATTATGTTTTATAGGGTATTATATGGCATTTAACTATTACTTGAATAATGCCTATTTGGAAGATTTGGCCAAGGAAGAGGAGGTTCGATTTGTGAATCAGTCTGTGGGGTTCTTTTCCAGATTTGGAATGGCAGGTGAGCTTGCCGACCTAGAATGGAAGCTTATAATCCGCCATAAAAAGAGCCGCACGTTCTTGATGCTTAGTGCATTTTTCTTGCTTTACGGCACCATTTTCTACGATAATCCTCAATATCAAGAGGGGCCAATGCAGTACATCTTTATTTTCGTTGGGGTATTTATCACTGGGATATTTATGATTCAGTACGGTCAACTTTTCTTGAGCTGGAACTCTGGTTATTTTGATTTCTTTCTAAGTAGAAAAGATGGAGTGAAAAATTTGGTGAGAGGAAAATATCTCCTGCTATTATCCATATCCTTACTGTGTTTTTTACTGTCAATTCCCTATGTTTATTATGGATGGTCATTCCTGTTGATTCATTTAGCTACTTTCCTTTTTAATGCGGGGATTATGATCCATTTGATTATTTATCTGGCTCTTTGGAAACCAAAACCTATGGATCTGAACAAGGGTGCAATGTTCAATTACGAGGGAGTCGGCGCGGCTCAGTTTCTTATGATCATACCCATGATGGTCGCACCATATTTGATTTATTTACCATTTGCTATACTATTTAATTTCTATGCTGGATTGGCAGCGCTGAGCACCGTGGGAATCATAGGAATTATTTTCTTCAATAAGCTTTCAACTATTAATATTAATCGGGTTCTAGAAAGCCGATACGAAATTTCATCTTCATTCCGTCAAGAGTTATGATCCAAGTTACTAATCTTAAAAAGCAATATAAAGAAGCATTGGTCCTGGATGTGGAGAGACTGGATATACCAAAATCAGAATGTTTCGGTTTGGTAGGGAATAATGGGGCTGGGAAGACGACCTTGTTTCGGATTATGCTCGACCTTGTCCGTGCTTCTCAAGGGAAAGTGGAAATCGATTCCAGAGACGTAAGTAAAACTGAGGAGTGGAAAAGAACCACAGGTGCCTACTTGGATGAACACATGCTTTTATCTTACCTGACTGCTGATGAGTATTTTCAGACGCTTCGCAAAATCTATGGACTGTCTGAGGCTGATTTGCAGCTACATCTTAGCAAGTTCACCGAATTCTTTAACGATGAAATTGTCGGGAAGAAGAAATACATCCGTGATCTTTCAAAAGGAAACTTGAAGAAAGTAGGAATTGCAGCTGCGCTAATGGGTAATCCAGAAGTCGTTTTTTTGGATGAGCCTTTTGAAAACCTGGATCCCAGCTCTCAGATCAGATTGAAAAAATTGATCCTACAGGAGAAAGAAACCTCCCAGGTTACCTTTTTGATTTCCAGCCATGACCTTACCCATGTGACAGAGATTTGTGATCGAATCGTGCTGCTTGAGAAAGGAAGAATTATCAATGATCTAAGGGATAAATCCGCCATGCTAGCTGAGCTGGATGCTTACTTCACTGGCTGATAATAATAATCAATATTAAGGATACTGAGATCTACAATTTTAATTTAAGAAAGAGTTTGTTCAAACTCTTTCTGAACAAAAAAGTCCCTCCAAACGCTTAGAGGGACTTTCGAATATGCTATCCATACCATTAAATGGATAGCTTCAACCTTTAATCAACCAATTTATTTCCAACCACCACCAAGGGCTTGGTAAATATTGACCTTGGCATTCATTTGTTTCAATTTTGTTTCGATCAGGTCAAATTTTGATTCAAGCGCATCTCGCTGCGTTAATAGAACTTCCATGTAGTCTGCTCTTGCAGAATTGAATAGTTCATTAGAAATATCAACTGACTGAGTAAGTGCTTGTACTTCCTGGGACTTCAGATCATAGGTTTGCTCCAGGTTTTTAATGTTTGAAAGCTGGTTAGCTACCTCTATGTATGCATTCAAGATTGATCGCTCATAATCGTATATAGCCTGAATCTGTTTTGCATTGGCTGTCAAATACCTGGCTTTAATCGCATTTCTATTGATCAAAGGAGCCACTAGTTCACCTGTGAGAGAATAGATCAGTGACTCAGGGGATGTGAAGATGTAGCTAGGGTTAAAGGCATTGAAACCAAGTCCTGCAGTAATCTCCAGAGTAGGATAGAAATCAGCTTTTGCTACGCTAATGTCTATTTTTGAAGCAGCTAGCTCAAGCTCAGCCTGTCTGATGTCAGGTCTGTTTGCCAGCAATTGAGATGGAATACCGGCTTGGATCGTCTCAGGCAACAGATCTCCAAATGAATTTGAGTCTCTATCTACCTTCTGAGGGAATCTACCTACAAGGAAATTGATTCTATTCTCAACTTCCACAATACTTTGCTGTATTCCATATTGCAGGCTTTTGGTATTTAGTACTTGAGCCTGGAATCTTCTTACAGCCAACTCAGTTACCCGCGCTGCATCTTTCTGATATTTTACTATCTCAAATGCATTGTTTTGAATCTCAATATTCTGCTGTACGATAGCCAATTGATTATCCAGTGCTAGCAATTCGTAGTAAGAGTTTGCAATCTCGGAAATCAGGTTGGTCACCATGAAGTTTTTACCTTCTACAGTTGCCAGATATCTGGTCAATGCTGACTTTTTTGCATTTCTCAGCTTGTGCCAAATATCTATCTCCCAATTAGCATAGGCTCCTAGCATGTAATCCTGCAGAGGATCAGGCATTTCCTTTCCGGGTTTGATGTCAGTATTGGCATCATTAGCACCTTGGCTAGTATATCTACCCACTTTATCCACACCAGCTCCTGCACCAATATTTACAGAAGGTAAAATTTCGCCTTTGCGGACTCTAACTTCATTTTGTGCGATCTGAATTTCCT
The DNA here is from genome assembly GCF_963974835.1 of uncultured Algoriphagus sp. Taxonomy (GTDB): domain Bacteria; phylum Bacteroidota; class Bacteroidia; order Cytophagales; family Cyclobacteriaceae; genus Algoriphagus. The sequence continues at coordinate 230,348 of NZ_CAXBET010000003.1, forward strand.
GCAAGGTGATATTCAATTCCTGATTGTTTTTTAAAGCTGTGTCAATCAGTGCTTTCAGGTAAGGGTCGGTAAAATAATCCTGCCATACCACTTCAGCTGCAGTATTTGTTGTGTCCTGAGAGCTATTGGCGTAGCTCTCAGGCACTGTATCATTGACGTCTTTTTGGATTAGCTCGGGAGTTTTGCAACCAGTCACAGCTAGAGTGATAGTGGCTGCCCCTAGGCATATATATATGATTCTCTTAAGCATGTGAATGTTGTTTTTGTTCGGATAATGGAGTTTCATCTTCGTCTTTGATCAAGTGACGGCCATCAGCCAAACTACCGAATATGTAGTATAAGCCTGGGACAATGATCACCCCGAAGATGGTTCCGAATAGCATACCTCCAAGTGCTGAAGCACCGATAGTATGATTACCAATCGCGCCTGCACCAGATGCAATAATCAAAGGAATCAAACCAGCGATAAAGGCAAATGAGGTCATCAGGATTGGACGGAAACGGACTTTAGCCCCTTCTATCGCTGCTTCCAAAATGGAAAGTCCATCTTGACGTTTCTGCACCGCAAATTCCACAATCAACACCGCGTTTTTACCCAAAAGCCCGACGAGCATAATCAAACCGATTTGGGCGTAGATATCATTATCTAGTCCCATCAATTTCAATAAAAAGAAGGAACCAAATACACCCGCCGGAAGCGAGAATACTACCGCAAGAGGGATGATAAAGCTCTCGTATTGAGCTGCCAGCACGAAGTAAACGAACACCAACACGATTAGGAATACATAAAGAGCTTCATTTCCTCTGTTGGATTCATCATAGGATAAACCTTCCCATGCGATGTCATAACCTTTAGGCAATGTCTGGGCAGACACTTCTCTAATCGCCTGAATTGCATCTGCTGTAGTATAACCAGGTCCTGGAAGTCCTCTGATGGATGCTGAATTGTACATGTTGAATCGGGTAACCTCATTAGGTCCCTGAGTTTTCTTCATGGTCATGAAGGCTGAATAAGGAACCATTTCACCAGCTTCATTCTTCACAAATAGGTTTAGGACATCAGATGGAAGTCTTCTAAAGGAAGGATCTGACTGCACGTACACTTTAAAGAATCTACCAAATCGAATAAAACCCTGTTCATAAGTACTACCAATAAGTATGTTCAGGTTTTCCATGGCATCTCCGATAGAAACGCCTTTCTGCATTGCTTTGTCGTTATCTATCTCCAATTCATACTGAGGATAATTTGCCGCAAAGAATGTGAACAAGCCAGTTACTTCTTTACGCTTGCTCAGGTCATCCATGAACTGTTTGTTGATTCGGTCAAAATCCTGGTAGTCAGTAGTGGTAGTCTTGTCTAATAGTCGCAATGAGAAACCTCCTGAAGAACCAAAACCAGGAATAGCTGGTGGTTCAAAGAATTCCACAACGGCACCTAGACCTTTTGATTCCTCTTCCAGTTCTTCCATGATTTCTTTCACGGTATGCTTACGATCTCCCCAAGGCTTTAAGTTGATCAAACAAGTACCCGCGTTTGAACCACGGCCTTCTGTCATGATTTCATATCCTGCAAGGGAAGAGACTGATTCTACTCCGTCTATCTCCTCACATATTTTTTGAAGTTTCTGAGAAACCTGATTTGTACGCTCTAGGGTAGAGCCTGGAGGGGTTTGAATAATCGCGTAGATTGTTCCTTGATCCTCACTTGGGATAAAGCCTGCAGGTAGGATCTGATTTTCGAATACGATCCCAGCTCCAAAGAGTAAAAGAATTCCGAAAGTGAGCCATCTTCGGCTTACCATAGACCTGAGCAATCCTACATACTTGCCAGTAAGCTTATCAAAACCGCTGTTAAAGCCGTCCAATGCCTTCGTAAGAATATTCTGCTTTTTCTCTTTTCCATGATGATTTTTCAATAACATGGCACAAAGCACTGGAGTCAGCGTCAAGGCAATGATTGCAGAAATCACAATAGAACTTGCCATTGTAATGGAAAACTGCCGGTAGAAAGTACCCACTGGCCCGCTCATGAAGGAGATTGGCAAGAATACAGAAACCATTACAGCTGTGATGGCTATGATCGCTCCAGAGATCTCACCCAATACTCTTTTTACAGCCTGATACGGAGTCAGGTGAGGCATTTCCTCCATTTTGGCGTGGACTGCTTCCACCACTACAATCGCATCATCGACCACAATACCAATAGCAAGTACCAAGGCAAATAGCGTGATGATGTTGATCGAGAGGCCAAACATCTGAAGGACGAAGAAGGCTCCAATGAGTGATACTGGTACTGCGATGATAGGAATCAAGGTCGATCTCCAGTCTCCCAGGAAGATAAATACTACCAAAGCTACCAAGACGAATGCATCCCTTAATGTATGGATCACTTGCTCAGTGGATGCGTCCAAGAAACGGGATACGTCATAACTGATACTGTAATCCATTCCTGGAGGGAAGGAAGCTTTCATTACTTCAAGCTCAGCTTTTACTTCTTCGATTACATCACTTGCATTACTACCATAGTTTTGCTTCAATACAATTGCAGCCGATGGGTGACCATCCAAATTGGAATAAATATCAAAGAACTCACTACCCAATTCAGTTCTGGCTATATCCTTTAAGTGAATACTTTCACCTTCCGAATTTGCCCTGATAATGATATTGTCATACTCCTCTGGCTTGCTGAAACGCCCTTTGTATGTCAGTACATATTCCAGAGACTGTGCTTCAATACCGGAACTTTGCCCGATTCTACCAGGACGACCAACGATACTTTGCTCTTGCATAGCTTCCATTACCTCATCTACTGAGATATTGTATGCGCGCATACGGTCAGGATTTAACCAGACACGCATAGCGTAGGTACGGCTACCTAATATTTGAGATCTTGCAACCCCTTTGATCCTGTTGATTTCAGGAATCATATTCACGTTAGCGTAATTATATAGGAATTTCTCATCCATATTTTCGCTAGTTGAATACAGGTTGACATACATCAACATACTTGGTTGGATAGGCGTGATTACCACACCTTCTCTTTGTACAAGCTCAGGAAGGAGAGGCATTACCTGATCCACCCTGGTTTTGACCCTGATTACCGCTTGGTTAGGATCTGTGCCTGGCTCGAAGATGATGTTAATTGTAGCTTCACCCGCACTGGTAGCATCCGTTGCCATGTATCTCATGTCCTGTACACCGTTGATAGCGTTTTCCAACGTAATCAAGGTGGACTTCACAAGTACGTCCGCACTTGATCCTGGATAGGCTATGAAAATACTTACCGTAGTAGGAGCAATCGGAGGAAATTGAGATATAGGCAGTTGATTAATTGAAAGGGAGCCTATAAATACGATAATGATCGATATTACAATCGCGAGGACTGGTCTTTTTATGAATGTGCTAAACATTATTGCTTCTGGTTTTTATGAGAGAATTGACTACTCTGCATATAAGTCTAACTGAGACAATGCTGTATGCGGCTGCACGAAATCGTAGTGTATTTCGTCATTTTCTCTTACCAGTCGCAGACCTTCAAGAAGAATTTTATCTGTCTTTTCCAGGCCTCCTGAAATCACATAAATATGTGGTATTTCCGCTGCGATAGTTACTTCACGGGAGCGGATTTTATTCTCTTCATCTACCACATACACGTACTTTTTGTCAAGTACTTCAAATGTTGCTTTCTGTGGGATAAGTAATGCGTCCTTTAGTGGGATTCTCATCTCGATATTTCCGGTTTCGCCATGTCTAAGCAGACCATCAGGGTTTGGGAAAGTAGCTCTGAAAGCAATATTACCAGTCTCGTTATTGAAGTCAGCTTCAATAGTTTCCACGATTCCTTGATGTTCGAAGTACTTATTATTGGCCATTAAAAGATGCACAATAACATCTTCATCCTTTTTAACTTCTGCTTTATACTCCAGATATTCAGCTTCAGGGACATTATAATACACCCACATTTTACTGTTGTCTGAGAATTCAGATAGCAATTCACCTTCATCCAAAAGACTACCTTCCCTAACTCTAAATCGGCCAACAATGCCGTCAAAAGGAGCTCTGATCTCTGTGAATTGTAAGTGAACTTCTGCCAAAGCCAATTCTGCTTTAGCTTTTCCTAGTTTAGCTTTTGCCATCGCCAACTCATTTGGAGCAACGATATTTCTATCAGCCAGCGTTTTCGTGTTTTGGTATTCAATCTCAGCAAACTCAACTTCAGCTGCTGCACTCTGTTGCTCAGCTTCATACAGTTTAGGCATGATTTTATATAAAAGCTGTCCCTTTTTTACTAATTGACCTTCATCTACATAAATCTTCTGAAGGTAACCTCTCTCCTGAGCTCGTAGCTCAATGTGTTGTATTGAATGTATTTGGGAGACATAATCTTTGGTGATTAATGTGTCCATAGTCAAAGGGCTAGTGACCAAAAACGTAGTTTCTGCCTCTTTATGCTCTTCTCCGTGTGAGTTACAACTAGCAATCCACAATGTGCCGCACAGGCTCAAGAGCATGAAAATTCGATTTTTCATAGGTTGATTTTTTTAAAACGATACTATTTCCAGGTGATTTTGGGTGTGTGTATAGCAAATACACGGAGCCCTAACAGCTTGTCGCTAATGGTTTTAGGGCAAATAAATAATTGGGGTAGGGTTGGCAACAAAAAATATTGCCATGCTTAAAAGAGTATTAAATCCTAAATACTTGAATTACGACGTGCAAACGAAGTGCTCTGGTATCAGGAATAAACTTACTGAAATACAAGTCTTCAGATAAGTCTAGGAATAGATATCGAAAAATCCGGGTAAAGTGTAGTGCATTAAAGTACTGATAGTCTAAAAAGTTGTCGTTACTTCCAAAGTCCTTGTCTTCCTCTTCAACCTTTGAGTTGTTTACGGCAAATATATTATTTCCGTGTTCTTTGGACGCTGAATAGGAAAGGGGATGTTGGCGAGAATTGTTTACTCCAAGGGAGTTTTCAAAAGAGGCACCGTAGCTGTCGATAGCAGCATCACTACCAATGCTGGCATAGATTGCACTATACCCACTTGATATGAGAATACTTAGCGAAAGAAGGAATCGAACTAAATACTTTGCCATTTGGGCACAAACTTATATAACACTTTCATGATAGTCAAGCGCTTTTGGTTAATTATTGTCAACGATATACCTTATTTTTTGAAAAAAATTTATTAGAAGGTGTTTCACATTGTAAAGTGCAAGTAATGAATGGGTTTGGATTGTTCACCAAACAATAGGGAATAATGAAGCAATAGTTATACAGAACATATTTGTTTGTTACCAAAGAATAAGATGTGTTTTAATTGATTGATAAAGAGCTATTTTTATTAGGAGCTATTGTTTTAAAAGGACTAAGTTAAAATTCCCTCTTTAAATTGAAGCAGATTACTTTTTCCACGTTTTGTAATCATTCATTAGTGGGAAATTAGTTTTAATATGAGCCCGAAGATTACATTTTTCCAGCTGGGCAAAAGTCTTAATTCTAGACACTAAAAGTGAATTTACTCATAGAACACCTAAACTCTTTCCGTTTTTTCTCAGTTTTGCATCCAAATTAGCGAATTGGTACGTAAAGTTTTGTGTCCCACAGAATTTTACTGATCAATCAAAAAGAGATTAGAAAAACATGAATAGAATAGCACACATCGAGCAAGAAATCTCAGGACTGAGAAAGCAATTGCAGAATCACCCATTATATGCAAATCTCCAAAATCTGAACGACATACGGGTTTTTATGGAAAATCATGCTTTTGCAGTATGGGACTTTATGTCGCTTCTGAAAGCACTTCAGATCAATCTGACCACCGTAAGTATACCCTGGACACCAAGCCCAAATCCTACCTTGGCGAGATTTATAAATGAAATCGTCCATGGTGAAGAGAGCGATATCAATGAATTGGGGGAGCCGAAGAGCCATTATGAAATGTACTTGGATGCTATGAGTCAGATCGGTGCTGAGAATAGTCAAGTGTTGAAATTTGTAAAACTAATTGAAGCAGGAAATTCAATTGAGAAAGCGTTTGAGCAAGTGGAAGTGGACGAAAGTGTCGCTGAATTCGTGAAATTTTCCTTTGAGGTTATCGCAACAGATAAGGCACATTTAATTGCTTCTGCTTTTACTTTTGGAAGAGAAGACGTAATTCCGGATATGTTTATCTCAATTCTAAAGCAGGCAGATTCAGAAAATTTGCAGTACAATAAACTTCGCTATTACCTAGAGCGGCATATTGAGCTTGATGGGGACGAGCATGGACCCCTCTCCCTGAAAATGATTTCAGAATTGTGCGGAGATGATGAACAGAAATGGCAAGAAACAATGGATGTTGCGAAGCGGGCACTTCAGCAAAGGATTTCATTGTGGGATGGGATTGGAAATCAGATCTTAAAAGTAGATCAAGTGAAAGGCTAAACTAATTAACCGCCTTGTTACCTATGGAAGCAAGAAAAGATGATTATTTAATTTCCACAGATAGGGAGAAATTGAACCGAGAGCTAATCCATCGCTTTTTAAGCACTGAGTCAGGCTGGGCAAATGGGATTAAGCTAGAAACTGTCAATAAATCTATTGACAATAGCCTAAACTTTGGTTTGTATTTAAAGAATGAACAGATCGGTTATGCAAAAGTGATTTCAGATTTTTCTACAATTGCGTATTTAGGAGATGTATTCATTCTCAACGACTACAGGGGATCTGGTCTTAGCAAGTGGATGATGGAATTCATCACCGCGCATGAAGATTTGCAAGGATTGAGGCGCTGGATTTTATTGACCAATACTGCTCCTTGGCTTTATGAAAAGTTTGGATTCACTCGCCCAAATAATCCTGATTTCTATATGGAACGATACAATCCAAAGGTTTATGAATTATAAAATTGATCGGATTGATCCTTCTGAGTATGTTGATGTCGTGACCCTTTGGGAAATTTCCGTTAGGGAAACTCATGATTTTTTGAAAGAAGAGGATATTTCCTTTTTCAAACCTCTGATTCTGAACAACTATTTGAATGCTGTAGAATTAAGATGTATTAGAGGTGAATCGGGAGAGATTTATGGTTTTTCAGGCGTGTCAGAAGGAAATCTGGAAATGCTTTTTGTACATCCTCATCAAATGGGAAATGGAATTGGGAAAGAATTATTAAGTTATGCCATAGAACACCAGCAAGTAACTAAAGTGGATGTGAATGAGCAAAACCCCAATGCAATTGAATTTTATGCAAGAAATGGCTTTACAGTTGTTGGGCAATCTGAACTGGATGGCACTGGAAAGCCTTATCCTATAGTGCATGTGCGCTATGAGAAATAGTCTTAATTCTTTTCCGCCAAGAATTTTGCTGTAGATTAAGTTAAGCTTATACAATTACTATGAAGACAATAAAAGCAGTGATTTTTGATTTAGATGGTACGATAGCCAACACTCTGCCTCTTTGTATTTCCGCATTTCGCCAATCCATCGAGCCTTTGATTGACCGTGAGGTTTCAGATGAAGAGATTATCGAAACGTTTGGGCCTTCTGAGGAAGGTACAATTATGGCTTTGGCACCAGATCACTATGAGCAGGGAGTAGCTGATTATCTAAGACACTATGAGATGTCCCATTCCATGTGTTCAGCACCATTTGAGGGAATAGCTGACATATTGGATTTTTTGAAGGAAAATGGAGTGCATACCTCTATGGTCACTGGTAAAGGCCGCTATAGTGCGGAGATCTCGTTGAAACAATTTAATCTTAGTGAAGCATTCGAATATGTAGAGACTGGTTCGCCGGAAGGTCCAAGAAAACCTGTAGGTATACAGCGGGTTTTGGATAAGCTAGAAAATGTAACGAAAGATGAGGTAATATATGTAGGAGATGTGCCAAGCGATATTTTGGCAAGCCGGCAAGTCGGTGTATTTTCTGTGGCGGCTGCATGGGCAGAGACTGCAGAGCCTGAAAAATTACTAGAGCTCAATCCAGATGTGATTTTCTACACTCTCCAAGAGTTTTTTGCTTGGTTAAAAAATAAAATATGATTATCCGCAATGATGCCAGTCGGCTAATATTCTTCGCTTATTTGGTCGGAAGACCGAAGTGGCCGCAATTATAAATTTTAACATATCCTAGATCACTTTCGCCTCCTTACTTGTAGAAAAGCGGATATATCAAAAATAAAATATTAGACCTTTCGAAAAGATATCATATAAATTTTCAACACGTTGGCTGATTTATAACTATTCGTTCGCTAATAGCACTTGCAATATTTTCTGAAATAAAATTTGGGATATTCATTTTGATTGGTTTTAAGAAAGTACAGTCAAACTGAATGGTGGATTAATATGCTCTTTGCACTTTCACTGAGCTTTTTTAAGGATAAGTTTTATACACGGAAAGTATCTGGTATAGGAAAGTTTGCTGACAGGGAATGAGATTTTGCCACTTCCTCGTGACAGTTGCTCAATTAATTTTTTATACCTTAATGGGAACGATAAACTATAACTAACTAAAAAAAAATGAATATTAAATTAGATCAAGCCGAATTAGCCATAGCAGCAGCAAAAGACAAAGCTTATGATTTGGATACCAAAATGAACATTGCTATCGTAGATGCAGGAGCAAATTTGGTGGCTTTTGCCCGCATGGACGGTGCGTGGTTAGGTTCGCTGGACATCTCTATTAAGAAAGCGAAGACCGCTCGTTTTTTTGATATGGAAACTGGGACTGTGGGGAGTCTTTCGCAGCCTGGAGGTCCACTTTATAATATTGAGCATTCCAATGGAGGCCTTATTACTTTTCCGGGAGGAATCCCTATCAAAAATGAAAGTGGCGAGATTATAGGTGCAATCGGAGTAAGTGGTAGCACTGTGGAAAATGATCATACAGTAGCAGAAGCTGGTGCTTCCGCTGTATAATACTTGTTTCGAAAGTTCAATTAATTACAAAGCCAAGACTAGCAGAAATGCTTTTCTTGGCTTCTTTTTCACAGGATCATAAAAGGTATTCGATATGAATCTTAAGTCAAATCCTGACGTGAAGGTTGTGTTTACAAGATATCCGGAATCTGTTCGTGAGAAAATGTTAAATCTTCGGAGGTTGGTCCTGGAAGTGGCGGAGGATCTTGGTTTGTCTGATTTGGAGGAGACACTCAAGTGGGGCGAGCCTAGTTTTCTTGCCAAAAAGGGAAGTACTTTACGGATGGATTGGAAACCAAAAGATCCTGGAAAATACGCAATGTATTTTAAGTGTACAAGTAAATTGGTTCCTACTTTCCGGTTGGTTTTTGATGATTTTTTTAATTTTGAAGGAGATCGGGCAATCGTTTTTAAATTGGATCAAGCTATACCTGAGTTTGAGCTGAAGCAGTGTATCAAAGCAGCTTTGAGATATCATGAAGTTAAACGATTGCCGGAATTAGGGATTTTAAAAAAAAACTGAATACACTGATATGAATCCAAAAGTTGACTTCTTTTTTGATAAAGCCAGCAAATGGCAGAAAGAGTACCTGCAATTAAGAGCTATAGTTCTGGAGTGTGGACTTAATGAAGAATTGAAATGGGGAGTTCCATGCTATACCTATCAGGGTTCCAATGTTGTGCTAATTCATGGGTTTAAAGAATACTGCGCATTACTATTTCATAAAGGCGCATTGCTTAATGATATCAACGGGATCCTTATTCAGCAAACGGAGAATGTACAGTCAGCACGTCAGATTCGGTTTCCTGACCTTCACGAGATCGTAGAGTTGAGACCAGTATTGAAAACGTATATTTATGAGGCTATAGAAGTGGAAAAAGCCGGACTTAAAGTAGAATTGAAAAAGACAAAGGAATATGCAGTACCGGAGGAGTTTCAAGTAAAACTGGATGAGAATGAAATGTTGAAACAGGCATTTGAAAAATTGACACCAGGAAGACAAAGAGGCTATCTCTTGTACTTTGATTCAGCGAAGCAAGCTAAAACCAGAGAAGCGAGAGTGGAGAAAGTCATCCCGCAAATTCTGGAGGGAAAGGGTTTGAATGATTAATTAAACTATTCCTGTTCGAGTATTTTGCAGAAATATTTCATTTTTTTATTATCAATGAATTCGTTGGTTCAGGAATCACACCTTCCTTTAGCTTGGGAGAAGAGGTCGTTGCTGAATTGGACATTTAAAGTAATACATCAGCAAATCTGACCATATAACTTTTAATTCTTTTTTCAAGTCGGATAAATAGGTAGTTTACTGCGCCCAAAATTACCAGACATGGAACATGAAATACTTGTCCAGATCAGCAATAAAATCAAAAGTAAGAGAAAGGAGAGAAGCCTGACTCTTCAGGACGTGGCAGAGCGGGCAGGAGTAACAAAGGGATTGATCTCTCAGATAGAAAACAGCCGAACTGTCCCATCTTTGCTGGTTTTAATACAGATAATAAAGGCCCTCGAGATAGATTTAGATGACTTTTTCAAAGAACTTAGTTTACATTCCACAGAAGCTCCTGTACTTGTACAAAGGAAGTCGGACTATGAGCGATTTGAAAAAGAACCTGCCAGCGGATATGAGTATTTTCGGATTTTTACTAAAAAAGTAAAACAGAGTACCGTTGAAATTGTATTGTTAGAAATTCAGCGTGGATCAACCTGTGATTTCGCCCAGACGGAAGCATTCGAATTCAATTATCTTATTTCCGGTTCTGCACGATATATCTTTAGAGATCAGGTTATAAATCTGCAATTCGGAGACTCCATTTTGTTTGATGGGAGGTTGGAGCACAATTCTATGAATGAAGGAAATGATCCAGTACAGATGCTTGTGGTATATTTCTTTGAGGATAAAAACTGATATGCTTAAGATAATCTTATCGATAGGAATACTTTTGTTCAGCCAAAGTTTATTTGCTCAGACAGTCTATAGAAATGAAATGGGAGGCATTATTTCGAAGGATTAATTTGAAGAGCAAATTCTCAACGGGCCTTATTTTGGCGTACCAGGTAATGGAGATGAAAAGGTGCTCATCCACCGCATGCCATTTGGACAGGTAGAGGCTGAGTTATTTTACCATGCATTGGATATGCAGCAGACTTTGAAAGCAGGCAAGTCATTAGTAGTCATCTACTATCCTGGCAAGGATTGGTGTAATTCTACCATTTCTACCACTTCTTCCTCTCTAAAAAAAGAGCATGAATCCATTGTGAAAGCAGTGGGCATGCAAGGTGTTGCAGATCCAGTTTATATTTATAAAAGTAACGAGGGCTTAGACAAATATGAAGGCATAGTGGCTTGGAGAGCTGATCCGGATAATATTTTCGAGAAGACATTCTTTCGTTTTCCATATCCTTGCCGTAGTTTTGTTGTCATCCATCCAAGTGGTGCTTTTAGATCCATTTTGGGGGAATATCCTAATTCCCAAATCACCCAAGCGCTAAAGGTGCTCAATAAATCTGCAAAGAAATAAATGGAATATCTGATCAGAAAAGCAAATTTCGCTGACTTGATTTCCTTATTGGAATTAGCCAGGGCTTCATTTATACAGGCATTTACCGAAGGAAATAAAATTGAAAATGTGAATGCCTATTTGGAGGAGGCTTTCACGGAAGAACAATTTTCGGAGGAAATGGAGAATCCGGCTTCCGTATTTTTTCTATTGGAAGTGGGAAGAAAGCTGGCTGGTTATGCTAAAGTTAATTTTGTGCCTGCCCAAACTGATCTTCAGGATAATTCCAGTTTGGAAGTAGCCAGATTATATCTTCTGGACGAATTCATAGGATTAGGTTTGGGTAAGATCCTGTTTAATCACACGATTAATTTTGCCAAATTGAACCGGAAAAAATACCTATGGCTCGGAGTGTGGGAAAAGAATAAGAGGGCAATCAAATTTTATGAAAAGCATGGATTGAGTATTTTCAGCTCGCATCCTTTTCCTTTTGGGGATGAAATCCAGACTGATTTTTTGATGCGAATAGACTTTTGATAAAGTCTAGGCTATTTTAAGATCCATTTCAAAGAACATGCAACTTGTAATTTTTGCATTTTCGCAGCATATCTTGCTCCTAGGGCATGGTAAGAATCCGAATCAAAATGAGTACTGTCACCTTTGTGATTCAAACCTTCTGCGGTAACTAGTTCAATACATTCATCTTTGTTGGCAATTTGATTTATGGTTGCATTCATGCTTTTAGCAGAGGAAGCTTTGGAGTAAAAAAAATAGCCGATTTCACCTATCACAATAGGAATGGATTCAATTCCCAAATCTGATTTAAGCGAATCAATCATAGCTTTGAATTTTTCTGGATAACCTTTTACGTTCGCATCTGTATTAGAATCCGCTTCCCCCTGATGCCATAGAATACCTTTCAGCGTACCGGTTTCCATTGCTTTTTTAGCTCTCCGAATCATATCATCGTAGGGGTATGAATTTGTTTGTTGATATAGCGAATCGGCAAACCAATAATTGATTGAGCTGCCTCCGACTGCAGTGGGAATTAGGCCTATGCTTATCGCATTGTTTTGATTTGCCATCACTTTCCCAAAAGTCAGACCCAAACCAGTTCCTGCTACAGGCTTATCAAAGTGCATGGGATCCTTTGCCAAAACCCAATTCCCAGCTTTATTTAACATGAATACCCGTGGGTGTGTAAGTGTATCTATTGATTCGACTTTGCCTCTTCCAGCCATGTTGGATTGTCCCATGAGAAGGTAGAGGTGTAGATTTTCCTTTGAAATTCTGCTGTCAGAGTCTTTTGTAGCTATACTTTTTCCACTGGAGCAGCCTAAAAATAGGAATCCAAGGATGATAAGTAATAAGTATGATACTTTCATTTTGCGGTGATTTATGAAGAACATTGCAGATGCATACTATTTAGAAATAGGAAAGAATTGCTTGGGAGATCAACGCATGTCCTTTCTCATTTGGATGATTTCCCTGAGACATGAAGGACCTAAGTTTTCTGTTTGATTTAGCTTTCTTTTTAAATAGCTCATAGCTGTCAACTAAGCCGATTCCATATTTTTCCGATAATCCCCTTATTTGATTTGCATGCTGATCTAATATGGTGTCATCTTCCTGTATATCTATTTCCTGATCGGGAGATGGAGTTAAAAGAATTACTTTAATATCCATTTCCAGCGCTTTCTGAATCATCGACTCCCAAGCAATTTTGGCACTATCCAGACCGATCCTGCGATCGTTTAGCGCATAGTCTATGAAGAGCACATCTGGATTATGGTTCAATACTTCTGATTCAAAACGGCTGGCACCACTTTTAGAATCTTCACCTCCGATAGCTGTATTGATCAGATTGATTACTGCAAATGGATATTCTGCAGTTAGTTCCTTGTAAACCAAAAATGGATAAGACTCCAGGGAGTTTACGATCGGAGTTTTGAAATAACCGGAAGGCACAGAATGGCCGTGAAAAACCAAATTAATTGTCTTGTTTTCAGGCCATTTCTTTTGCAGCTCGATTTTCAACTCGCTCAAATAATCAGACTTACTCTGTTTGGATTGAAATGATAGGAGGAAAATTGAAAGTAGAGAAATGTAAAAAAGCTTCATTCCAGAATTGGTTATATGGGTTGTTTGAAAGGTAATTTAGTGAAGTTCGAGATGAGGAGCTATATTTTTTCTATAGGAAAATGATAGTATGCCAAGAGTTATTCAAGACTCCACAGGACAGATAGGTTTTATATTTCTTTCTATTTTAGAAGCTATGAAAAATAATCTGTCGCTGCGAAATCTTCTCTTTTACCTATTTTTTCTCGTAGGTTCTTCAGCTTTTGCGCAGCAGGATAAACCCAATATAATCTTTATCCTCACGGATGACCAGAGATGGGATGCACTAGGTTTTTCCGGAAATGAGATCATCCAAACTCCTGAAATGGATAAGTTGGCGGAAGAAGGAATCTATTTTAAAAATGCTTTTGTCACCACACCTATTTGCGCAGCGAGTAGAGCCAGTATCTTGACAGGGCTTTATGAGCGAACACATGGATATACATTTGGAGAAGAGCTAGAAGAAAGTTACGCTCAGAATTCCTATCCAAATAAATTGAGGAGATTGGGATATGAGACAGCTTTTTTCGGGAAGTTTGGGGTGAATTATCCTGGATTTTCGGAGCTATTTGATGTGGGAGATAACTATGATCGAAATGGGAAATTCGATGATAGGAGAGGATATTTCTATAAAACCATTGATGGAGATACTGTTCATCTTACTAAGTATACTTCTCACCAAGCACAGGAATTTATCAAAGCCCAAGCAGCTGGAAAACCTTTTATGCTTTCCCTGAGTTTCTCGGCTCCGCATGCCCATGATCCTGCCGAAGATCAGTATTTCTGGTCCGAAGATGTGGACCATCTGTATGAAGATGTCACGTTTCCAAAGCCCCTTTTAGCTAAGCAAAAATTCTTTGATCAGCAGCCAGATTATGTGAGGAAAGGGGAGAACCGTACGCGGTGGCATTGGAGATATGATACGCCGGAGAAATACCAGAAAAGTATGAAGGGCTATTATAGAATGATCTCCGAAGTGGATCTGGAAATCGGTAAAATCCGCAAGACACTGGCCGAAAAAGGGATGGCAGAAAATACAGTAATAATTTTCATGGGAGATAACGGATATTTCCAGGGAGAGCGTCAGCTAGCGGGAAAATGGCTCATGTATGAGAATTCTCTTCGCGTTCCTATGATCATTTACGATCCGAGAAATCCTGGTCATCGAACGATTACCGACTTTGCTTTGAACATAGATATTGCTCCGACTATTCTAAGTTTTGCACATGGCACTGCCCCCGATATCTGGCAAGGTATAAGTTTGGCAGACTATGTGACCGGGGAAAATCCGGCGATTGATAGAACGGAATTCGTGGCAGAGCATCTTTGGAAAGTGGCTATCATTCCGGCTAGTGAAGGGATAAGAACCAAGGATTGGAAATACTTCAGATATCAGGATAATCCTGAACATGAAGAACTTTACAATCTGCTGAAGGATCCTTTGGAGAAAAAGAATCTGGCTGGAAATCCAAAATATCAGGATATACTCAATGAGATGAGAAACAGATTTGATGAGAATTCTAGGAGACTTTTTGAGAATAGATCCAAGTAGAGATTTAAAAAGGAATCACTCTTTGAATCCTGGCCCTTTCACCACTTGGCCTGGCAATGCGCCGGTATGCTCTCCATTATCAAGTACTTGCTTTCCATTTACGAAAACATGAACCATCCCCGTGGCATATTGCATAGGTTTGTCGAAAGTAGCGTGGTCCTGGATGGTAGCGGGATCGAAAATCGCCAAATCCGCAAAGTACCCTTCCTTAATGGCTCCACGTTTTTTGATTTTCAAATTGGTTGCAGGTAGAGTAGTCAGTTTATAAATAGCTTCTTCCAAAGAAATTATTTTTTCATCCCGAACATACTTCCCAAGCAGTCTTGAGAAATTGCCGAAGGCGCGGGGATGATAACTCGATTTTAAAAATACTCCTTCAATAGCATACGATCCTGCATCCGATCCAAAACTCATATATGGCAAGGCTATCTGTTTTTTCACATTTTCCTCAGACATCAAAAAGTAAATAGTCCCGACTCGACTTCCATCCTGAACCACTAGATCCATAGCCGTTTCTTCCGGAGATGTATTTCTCATTTTGGCTACTTCAGCAAGGGTTTTCCCTGCTAAGTATTTCAAGCTATCGTTATTAAATCCCACCAAAATAATTTTATCAGGACCTTCCACCGCCTGCATCAGACTTTCCCATTCGTCCGTGGGGGTGCTCATTTCTTTCAAAACTTTTTTCCGGATAGCCGGATCCTGTAAACGCTCAGCCCATTTATTATATCCTCCTTCCTGTACCCAAGGAGACATGGAGGCGTCCAGTCCTGTAGCTCCTGCCACGTAATTGTACATGTCTGCGGTAATCTGCAAACCAGCCGATCTCGCTGAATCAATTTTGGCCACAACTGCATCATATTTATTCCAGTTTGCGCTGCCACTTTCTTTAAGATGGTAAATTTCAGCACGGATTCCTGCTTCATCTGCTATCTGAATTAATTCATTCATGCTTTCTAAAAGCCTTCCACCTTCACTTCTCATGTGGGAAATATACATGCCGTCGTATTCCGCAGCGACTTTGCACAGCTCGATCAACTCTTCTGTGCTGGCGTAAAAGGCAGGCGCATAGATCAAAGAAGAACCAACTCCAAGTGCGCCTTCTTCCATAGCCTTTCTCACCATAGTCTTCATGGTATCCATTTCTTCCGGCGTAGGGGCACGATCTTCATAGCCAACCGTGTTGATCCGGAGAGTAGTGGCGCCAACGAAAGAGGCAACGTTTGGAGAAATTCCTTTTGTCACCAAAAAGTCTAAGTATTCACTGAGACTTGACCAGGAAATAGGAAATTTTATGTCACCCTGGGATTTTTCCTCAGAGGCTTTCATTTCTGCGTTGAGAGGGCCCATGGACCAGCCTTCGCCAAATACTTCCAAAGTTACTCCCTGCCGAATATCGCTTTGGGACTTCCCATCTTCGATCAGGGATTCAGTTGCCCAGCTCAGCATATTGATAAATCCGGGAGCAACCACTAATCCGCCCGCATCAATCTCGACGTTCGATTTGGCAGCAGACAAATCTCCGATTGCTGCGATAGTATCCGCTCTGATTCCTACATCGGCCGTGAAAGAATCATTTCCTGAGCCGTCAACTACCTGCCCGTTTCTAATAATTACATCGTAAGATTCAGGACTGGTACAGGCTGTGAAAAGGCTAATAATGAAAAAATATCGAACTGGTAATTTCATGGTTTTGAGAGTTTCGTATCAAAATAGTAAAACATCTTTATTTACTAAGTCCCTTTTGATTCATTATATCAGCCAATTCTATTGCGCATCCCCAAGCAACGGTAAATCCTGCCCCTCCATGCCCATAATTATGAAACACATTGGGATAAAATGGATCAAACTCAAATCTGACTTCATTTCGCCTCGGTCTAAATCCTACAATCTCTTCGAGGATTTCTGGTTTGTCTTTTACACCAGCAAGCTTTAATCGTTCTAAAATTAATGCAGTATCCTTCGGATCAATTTCCTCATTCCAATCATTCTCATAATCCGTCCCGCCAACAATGCAATCTTCACTTCTTTGTATGACGTAGCTTAGCGCACCTTTATTAAGTGTGTTGGCGAAGGAAATAAGAGGCAAACTAGCACAGCGAAGAATTTGTCCACGCATAGGATGAAGCGCATTATCCTGGCAGAGCTTTTTTGCCCCCAAACCCGTGCAATTGATCACGTATTTGTCCAATTTTGACGTCTCAGATAGGGAAATAATCTCTTGCTGATAAAAGCTTCCTCCATTATCCAAAAATTGCTGGAATAAATTGGGTAAGTATTTCAAGGGCTCGGCAAGAGGCACTATGGAAATAAAAGCTTTTTCCATTCCATCGGGAAGCTCATTTGAAAAAGCTTCTCGCACCCGTCCCTGAGGTAATTGGCTAGTCCAGTCGGTATTACTTTCAGCGTTATAGGCAGTGATAAACGGAATAAAAGATAAGCCATTATTTTCTGTATGCTCAGACTCATATCTTTCGTAGGCCATCCTGGCCCAAGCATTTGTTTTCTCCTTAGGAAGGATCTCAAAAGGAAACCAAATCGCCCCAACTTTGCTTGAAACAGTCTTGTCGAACTTCTCTCTTGCAATTATCTTCACCTGAAATCCAGCTTCCTGTAGCAGTATGGCGGAAGTCAGGCCGACAATTCCCGACCCTACGACTGTTACCTTTTTCATGGTGCAGCAATTTTACTTTTTTGTGGCGGTGAAAGTGCCGTTAGGTTGGATAAGTAGCATATTCAAAATTTCTTCTGTTTCTTCAAACCGAACTTTAAATCCTGTCAATCCTTTGATCGCAAATTCATTTTCTTTGATTGGGATTAATGTATACTCAGGTTGTCCAGGTACTAAAAGTTTTAATTGCCCGTCATTAATGGATATTTTAAGATTTGCTCCTGAAAGAGCGTATATACCCACGTAGCTTTCCAGCTTTTCTTTCGACACAGAAGCTTCTTCTGGATTTCTGGTGAAAGGGATGGGATCAACTGTTGGCTCAAATTTTAGTTTCACCTCTGAGATATCCCCAGCGTCGTTGGTCTGGAAATTGAAATTTACAGGGAAGCTGGATTCCGCTTTTAATTTCCCATTCTTCATCATATGCGGTAAAAAAATATCGTAATGCCTGTGGCCCAGGTACATTTTTTCTCGAGGAAATTGCGCCCAAAGTGAATCATTTTCGAGCAGGATTTTAAAAATCCCGTATCCGGGATTTTGGTAATTACCTGTGTATTCAGCCAGACTGTGAGAAGGTTTTGTATTGGATATCGTGCTGGATTTTTCTGCTTCCTTTGATTTTTCCTGCTGTTTTTTGGATTCCTCCACTTTGCCGAGATGGTAAGCTTTCCAATCTGTTTTATTCAGTCCTAAAATCTCATCGGCAATGGCATTTCTGGCCAAATCAGGAAGAGCAGACCCGTTCTGATTAGTTAGCACCACTATACCTAAACTGTCTGTTGGAAAAAAGGAAACATTCGCAGAAAACCCATCAATATTTCCTCCGTGCTCCAGGCGGTAATGGCCCTTATAAGAAGAAGTGAACCATGCGAAACCATAACTATTCAGATGCTGGTCGGGGAACTGTTTGTCACCGATACCGCCACCGACTAGCATTAGAGGATTGATAGCTTTTTCCACATAAGCCTCAGGTAAAATCTGAGTGTCGTTGAATTTACCTTTATTCAGCCATACACGTACCCAATTAGCCATTTCCTTAGCGCTGCTATTGATACTTCCAGCAGGGCTGATCGCCGCTATGTCATAATAAGGCATCATAGTGTTGGTTTGGAAATTTTCCAAGGAATAGCCTTTTGATATGTTCTTTTGACTAATGAGTTCTGTTATACTTGTGTTTGAAGTAGCCATCTGAAGCGGTAGAAAAAATCTCGTTTTGATGTTTTCTTCCCAGCTTTTTCCGGTCAGTTTCTCAGTGATCAAACCTTGAGCGAGGTACATGAAATTATTGTAATACCATTGACTACGAATCCCGGTGAAAGGTTCCTGGTATTTCACTCGGGCGATCAGGCTATCTTTGTCATGAGTAGGAAAAAGATACCAGGAAATATCATGCCTTGGAAGGCCGGTACGGTGACTGATCATATCTATGATCGTGACCTGATTATTTAGATCGTCATTATAAAATTCAAGTTCAGGAAGGTATTTCCTCGGACTATCGGTGAATTTCAATCCTTCTTCATCCTCCATTATACCAAGCAAGGCGACCGTAAAAGCCTTTGAGGATGATCCTATCGCGTACAGCGTGTTTTCATCCGCTGCTAGTTTGTTTTCCAGATCCCGATATCCAAATCCTTTGCTGTAAATCAGTTCGTTTCCCTGAACGATTGCCACAGAAAATCCGATGGTCTGGGTGGCTTCCTGAAGTGATTTTAGTGTTTCGTCCAGTTGTTTTTGATCGAATTTGACTTGCGCAAAAACAAAGGAATTACAAAATAAAAAAAGGAGAGAAAGTAGTCTTGTTTTCATTAGAATAAGTCATGTAAGCTATGAAGATATTAAACTGAGCAATACTTTGGAGCATATCTTCCAATAGGAATAGAAATAAGTATGCTGTACAGTGTCCTGGATGCCGATTCCTTTACCGATAAGCTACATGCTAATTATCCGAAGATTCGCTGGGTGGAGACTTACGAGAGTGATTATGATTAAGTGTTTGTGGGGAATAAAGCCGTTCAAAGACCATGGCATCCATACATTAAAAACTTATTAGCGAATTGTTATGGAGATTCTGTAGGGGGTAGAAAAGTAAGATATCGAAGGATAAAAATATTAGGTGAAAGTTGTTAAGAAGTAATTAATCACACAATTCTGCTAAGAATTTTATTAAACTCATAATCAATGGGAGTTGAAACTGTAATAGGTATTTATCCATCTACTTCTCTTTTAACGCTTGCCCGTCAAACTTAATACCTTCCCATCCGGTATGGATAAAATTGCGGATATTTTGATGGTCTGTACCATCTGGTTTTTGCAGCACATCTTTTCTGTAGAAATCCCCAAATAAAATTAGCGTTTCTGATGGGCTTAAGTCATGAAGTTTGGCAAACGAAAAAATCTTGCAGCTACCATTGTTTTGTCCAGCCTCATTGACAAGTGATCCATTGATAAACCGGGTAGGAGTAAAGTCGTAATTCGCATCTATATAAGCGATCACAGCAGAAAATTCGATAGTTCCGGGAGAAGTTTTGATTAGGTCTAGGATTTTCATAGGAATGCTGATTTGAATGCAAGATGGGGAATTTTTGAAAAATTTTAATGTGCTTATTCCCTAATTCTAGCCTACCGATTTGTCCGTCAGATAGTACTTTAATTCTCCATTTTAGAATGTTTTTTACCCTGCAGGGTTTTCAATAGGATTTTATAGATTTTGTGAATTAGATTGACCGTGATTGCCAAGTATAATCTGTGGCGTTAAAATCCAAGTTATTCGAAGTCATTACACCTCTTTGATTAGCACTGCAATAAAGGTTGATAATCAAATTTTAGGTAACCGCGCCAAATCAATTCCTTGATAACGCGAGGTGGTTTAGGATTTGATATTTCTGGCAATTTCTTCACCGATCTCTAGCAAAGCATCACTTTCTGGCTTAGTAAAATCATAAGGTACAGGTTTAGCTATTCCTAAAGTTCCATACAGTTTGCCTTCTAACAACATAGGTACGGCGATGGATCCTTCTACTTTAGTTTCTTTAGCAGCAGGACGAGCTACACCCGAATCATCGGTTTGCAAATTGCACATTTCTACAGGAGCCTTTCGCTCAGCTGCAATTCCAGCCATTCCTTTGCCGATAGGAATGGAAGACATCTTAGGTAATAGAAAATCAGGAACTCCTTTCTGAGATTTGAGCATCAAAAGATTCGTTTCAAAGTCAAGCGTATGAAGAGTCCCAGTGGTACAGTCAAAAGCTGAAATTATATTTTCAAGCAATTCCTGCCAGTTGATTTCACCTGAAGTTTTAATAGAGTTAATAATTTCTTCTTTACTGTCCATAATATAGTAGTGAATATTTAAAATTGTTGGTTTGTCTTGCTGACAGAAAAGCGGTTTTTTTTGGATTTTGTTTCAAGGCAAATATGAGACTTTCAATTTTATACGAATGATGTATTTGCCGTTTTATTCAAAGAAATAAAGCCTAAAGTAAAGTAGTGATTTTAGTTTTCAGGACGGCCAAGATTTTTAAAAACTACCAAACCATCTTTTCCCGCTACTACTATATCTTTCCAGTCATCCCCATCCAGGTCTGCAATGGAAAAATAAAGCCCACTTCCTTTCCCTTCTCCAAGCGGACCGTAGCTGATTACATTCTTGGTGAAGGATTCCCCATTCCATTTGAAATAATATAAACCTGCGTAATCTCTTCCGCCGGGATCTTTCCCATTATGGGCACGGTAGCGCTTCCCTGTAACTAATTCATTTTGTCCGTCATTATCGATGTCTACCCATTCCATCGTATGGTACTGGGATTGATATGGATCTATTTCGTGCTTTGCAAAAATGATCTTTCCACTTTCTTTCTTTTGTTCCATCCAAAACAATCCATAACCATGTGCTTGGCCTACGATAAGATCAGCTAAACCATCCTGATTTACATCTGCTACAATCATCGGAATGCTGGCATCACCTAAATTAAAATCTGCATGCAGAATCCATTTTCCAGCTTTTAGATTTTCGGGAGCTTCCAACCAACCCTGAGAAACCACCAGATCGCCTCTTCCATCTCCATTGATATCCCCGAAACCCAGTCCATGTCCATGGGTATCTGCAACAGGATATTTTTCAAATTGAGTTGGTCCGGTCTTTTTATAATAGGCGAGAGGTTTTCCTGGTGTATTGGGTACTATTTCCATTATCCCATCTCCGTCAATATCAAAGCCTCGCGTAGTTTCAATATTTCCAGTATTGGCTATTTCATGGGTTTGCCATTCGCTTCCATCACCAGGGTTTTCTTTCCAGATTAAGGTTCCTTCAAACCAGCCTCCTGTAATAAAATCCATTTGTCCATCTTCATTCACATCCATCGGAATGGTTGAGAAATCCTCATAATACTCCCCAAATCGCTTCACCTGCCCGATCAGAAATCGATGGAGATATGCTGGACCTTTGTACCAAAAACTTCCAGAAACCAAATCCAGCGTGCCGTCATTGTCCACATCAAAAATTCCTACCGATTCCGTGCTCTCAAAGGCGATTACCTGTTTTTGAAATTTCACAGTTGTTTCCTGGGCATTTACCAGAAAGGGAGTTAAGGCAATGAAAAAGGAAAACCATCTTGTGGAAGCGTTCATGGCAAAGCAGGGTTTATGTTTTTGAAATGATAGAAAATCTGTCAAAGGGGACTCTTGTCCTCTAACTTAAATTTTCATTGTCTGAAATCTATTTTTCCATGGGATGAGCTTTCAGCAAATCTGCAGGTTGGAAAAAGCCAGTATGATCTTTGACTTCTTCACGGACTTTCTTTACCAAATCAGGAGAGATTGCCGATGCGGAATTTCCAAATGAATTTCTCACGAAGGTCAATACAGCCGCCACTTCCGAATCATCCAACATTCCTTCAAAAGGCGTCATCGGCACTTGCCCTGGATAATCTTTATCTAATACAGTGATCGGACCCATCACACCTTTAAGTACAATTTTAATTAACCTTTCTTCATTTCCAGTTACCCAAGGTGTTCCCGCAAGAGGAGGGAAACCTGAGGCTGAGAGCCCTTGTCCATCCGGCTGGTGGCAGGTGCTACAAAAGCCCTCCCTTGCATAAATTTCCTTACCCAACAAGAAAAGCTCGCGATCCGACCCTGTGAGCGATGATTTGATGTCTTCTTCTTTTTTCTCCTCTACAGAAAGTCCATTTATATGGGCGACAGCAGTTTCATAAGCGGGAGTAATCCATTCCTCCATTGGAGTGTCTTCTGCGGCTTCCAAGACTTTTACTCCTTCAATTTGAGGCAGCCATGAGGCGGCTACAATAGCCTCTAGTCTCACACGGCCATTTTCGTCTGTTGCAGCCTTGGTCAATAGTTCAGTCTGATTGTTTACCTGGTGACCTGAGTATCGTAATACTCTGACAGCTGCTGCGCGTGCTCTATAGTCTTTTGCTTCCAGCAATTGATTAAGTAGATCTTGATTGACTTGATTGATCCCCCAACTTACCCAAAGAGCTTCAAGCAGATTATGCTCATATCTTGGATCGTTTTTGTCGAGTTTTTCAGCCCAATCAGCAACTGCTTCTGAAACTTCGGCTTTATCCCTTCCACGTAGTTCTCTACGGGTTCTATACCTGGTTCTGTATTCGGGGAGTTTCAGGTTTTCCAAAAGATCAGGAATACTTGCACCATCAATTTTGGCTGGAGTGAGTAAAGGTCTGGAAGGATATGTAATTCTGTAAATCCGTCCATGCTGGTGATCTCTGAGTGGATCACGGGCATTGTGCTGCATATGACCGATCAGGATATTGTGCCAATCAACTAAATAAAGAGAGCCGTCAGGTGCAATCTCCATATCTACCGGGCGGAAGTTTCTGTCTGTAGAGGAAAGAAGATCCTGTCTATATTTAGTACCAAAACCAATTTCCTCATCTATCATCTGATGCTGTTTAGTTCCCAGAAAGCCAATTGTGTTATTGATAATCATGTCGCCTTGAACATCATCAGGAAAATGTCTACTATAAATAAACTCTAGACCGGAAGTGGGACGCACCATTTGATCCTTTTGAATCAGGTTGGCACCTTTATCATTTGCATTTCCATAGCGTGGTAATACAGAACCAGGCTCCATCCAGTTGACATTTGGACCGGAAGTTTCGGCATAAAAGTTTTGCCCCCACTCGTCAAAAGCAATACCCCAGGGATTTGGAATGCTCACCTGGGCCACGCGTTCCAGCTTATGCCGGGCGGGAGTATATCTATAAAATCCCCCATTTGTCGCGCGAACAGGTCCGTATGAAGTCTCCACGTTAGTATGTAGGAATACTCCTTCTGCCATATAAATAGATCCGGATTCATCTGTAGTAAAAGCTGAAATAGCATGGTGTGTGTCGTGATCATCAAACCCACTTAATAAAATTTCTTTACGATCAGCCTTGTCATCACCATTATCATCCTTTAGGATAATGAGGTTGTTTCCCTGAGAAACATACACACCTTCTGGAGCAAGTTCGAATCCAACGGGAATATGGAGATCGTCTGCAAAGACAGTTTCTTTATCTGCTTTGCCATCGTTATCCGTGTCTTCATAGATCAGCAGCTTATCGGCTGGTCTGGAATCGCCGGGCTTATAATGTGGGTAACTTGGCATGGTTGCTACCCAAAGCCGCCCTTTATTGTCAAAGGAGAGCTGTACAGGGTTTGCAAGATTTGGCCATTCTTCTTCCGAGGCAAAAAGCTCAATTTTGTATCCAGGAGCTACTTTCAATTTGGAAAGGGCAGCTTCTCCATAGAGATATTCCAAACTTCCGTTTTGTTCAGGATTATAATTAGTCTCTACTTCAGGAAGTTTTTTCGTCTTCGCGTCGGCAGCTGCGAGATCTTTCTTTTCACCATTATTTGCCATCCATATTGCAGTGTCCCGAATGGCAGTCATCTGACGGATTTTCTCCAACTCAAATGGATAATTGTCAGGACCAAATGGATCGTACCTCCTTCCGAATACGTGCACACCATTCGGAATCTTATAGTCATTTCTCCAAAACCAGTTTTTCTCCTGAACCGCTTCATGAACCAACTCCCTATTAGCTTCACTTTTGATTTTTGTTTTGCCAAAAATCTCGTCTGCCAATAGTACTGCAAATTTCCTGTAGCCTGCTTCGTTCAGTTGAGATCCATCGATCGTAAGATCTTCTTCCGTTTCCAAATACCATTCTTTGCTGGGATTAAAGGCGTCTACGAAGAGAACATGATTTTTTTCAGCAATCTCTTTCATTGCTATGGTGTAGAGATTCAGATTTTCATTCTCGGTTTTCCCGTCCGGAACATCTATTTTCTCAGATAAGTCTTCAAATGCAATGGGAGATACGATGACAAGCTTTGGGGATAATGTATCGTGATATTTCTGTCGTTGTGTGTGCTTGATGAAAGCATCCAATTCAGCCTTATAGTTTTCCAGTCCATCCACTCCTTGAAATGATTCATTGTAGCCAAAGAAAGAAATGATGATATCAGTTTGAAGTCGAGTCAGCCATTCGTCTGGTTTTTCCAGATGTCCTATACTTCCTGATGGAGTGGCATACTCGACTTGATAATTCTCAGCTCCTGGGAATGCCCAAGGATCATTAGTTCCTGATCTAGGTCTGAATCCAGGCGTATCGCCAGGGTCAGAAAGATTTCGGATATAGAGATTCTTTTCCGGGTTCCTGAGATGCATCTCCGTCTCAAAGCTTCCATAATCCATCATTCTGGAGCCTAGATTATTTCCTATTAAAGTGATTCTTGAATTTGGCTTTAATTCTATCGTTTCCTTTTGGGTGCATTGAAAACTCAGAATTCCTAAAATAGATAGGATAAAGAGGTTATGTAGATTTTTCTTAAGCATTTTTGGATTACTAAGGAATGAACTCTAATAATAGGGAATAACGCTGGAATTATCAATTGAGAACCTTCGACGAGAAGTATAGGTTGGGTTGGGTGGTAATATGTATATATGGTGTAATAATAATTATATATAAGAGGTAAGAGTTGTTCTTATATAGATGGTAATACAATCATTATTTAATAAAACTATCCTGTTCTATCCTGATTTATTTTAATTATTTTAAAATTATATAAGGTAGTATAATTCAGGATGGTACAGGATAGAATAGGGGGCATAGAATACTTAATTGTGATAAGTTTTGTAATTAATATTTAAACCCAATCCTATGCTAAACTATTATCAAACTTTTATAAAAATCCGCAACCTAGGATTTTTATTGGCTTTGTTTATCGTGTCGGTGCCCACTTTTGCACAAACGATAACAGTAAAAGGTACGGTCGTATCTGAAGGTGACAATGAACCAGTCCCAGGGGCTCTTGTTTCTGTCAAAGGAACTCAAAAAGGAACTGTTACAGACATCGACGGTAGCTTCTCAATTCAAGCGTCTGTCGGAGAAACTTTGGTCATAAGCTTTATTGGATTTACCACCAATGAAGTAGTGGTAAATGCAAACTCCACCGATCTTCAGGTTACTTTAGGTTATTCCACATCCGATCTATCTGAAGTGGTGGTCGTGGGCTATGGTAGCCAAGTGAAACGTGAAGTAACTGGAGCGGTGCAATCCGTTGGGGAAGAGGAATTGAAAGATATGCCAGTGTCTTCTGTCGCGCAAAAACTGCAGGGTAGACTTGCGGGAGTACAGATAAACCAGACTACGGGTAAGCCAGGTCAGGGCATGAACGTGCGGATCAGAGGCCAACTATCTGTTTCTGGTGGTAGCTCTCCTCTCTATGTGGTAGATGGTTTCCCTATTACAGGAGATATCAACTCTATTAACCCAGATGAAATTCAGGAAATCACTGTACTGAAAGATGCAGCGTCTACCTCACTGTATGGTTCCCGTGCTGCTAATGGTGTGGTATTGATTACTACCAAGACAGGAAAAGTAGGTCAGACAAATGTAAACCTGAATGTGTACACAGGTTTTCAAACTGTTCCTGAAAGAGGAAGACTTGAAATGATGGATGCTGAAGAATTTGTCACATTCAAAAATGAATATTATCAGGCTGCCGGACAGGAAGTACCAAGTATTTTTCAAAATCCAGCTCAGTATAGAGGCCAAACCAACGATTGGTATGATGCCATGCTACAAACGGCGCCAATCACTTCTTACAATCTAACAGTAACTTCAAACAAAGAAAATGTAAATACAGCCATTATTGCAGGTGTATTCGATCAGGATGGAGTGGTGGTTAACTCGGACTATACCCGGTTTTCGCTAAGGATGAACACAGATTATAAAATATCTGATAAAGTAAACATTGGAGTAAATGTGGCTCCAAACTATGTGGTAGATAATACTCCGAGAACAGATGGTTCTAGAGGTACGGGAATTTTATTTAATGCTCTTCACACATGGCCAATTATGCCGATTTACGAAGAAAACGGTGAATTAACTTCCTTCAACCAGCTGCCTGCCAGTACAGGAAATATTTACGCTTATCCAAACTGGGTAAGATCCGCTCAGGAAATTACGAATCAGACCAAGCAGATGAACATCCTGGCAAATACCTATGTGGAGTGGAAACCAATTAAAGGACTGTCGCTGAAATCCACATTCAATGCTGAGGTGAGGAATTCCAAGTATTTTTGGTTTAACCCATCTACTGCAACAGCAAACATCAATGTTTCTATTCCTACAGTGGCTGTATCGATCCGTGATCATTATACCAGCTTGTCTTGGTTGAATGAAAATATCGCTACCTATTCAAAAAACATTGGAGATCATAATTTTCAAATTTTGGGTGGTCTTTCTAATCAGAGATTCAGAGATGAAAGCACAAGAATTCAGGCAGATACCTACGCTGATGATAGAATTCCAACAGTTCAGGGAGCAATTAACATAAACCGTGGAGGCACTAACTCAGGAGTAGGCGAGTGGGCACTAACTTCCCTCTTTTCTAGATTGACTTATAATTTTAAAGGTAAATATCTGTTTACAGCTTCTGTAAGAGGTGACGGATCATCAAGATTTGGCGAAGACAACCGATGGGGGGTATTCCCATCTACTTCTATTGGCTGGGTACTTTCTGACGAAGGTTTTTTAAATGCTAGCTCTACCATTTCTTTTGCTAAGTTAAGAGCAAGTTATGGGGTGACCGGTAACAATAATATCGGTAATTACACTTCTTACGCTTTGGTTAATAATACCATTAATGCCGTTTTTGGCGAAACAGTAGTGGCAGGTGCAGCAGTGACTTCTTTGAACAATAGAAATTTGGGATGGGAGACAACAGCCCAAGTCGACCTTGGATTGGAGTTGGGTTTATGGGATGATAGATTGCTTTTTACGTATGATTTCTATACTAAAAACACAACTAACCTTCTTTACGCAGTCCAGATTCCTCAAGAATCAGGATTTACTAATTACAATGATAACATCGGGGAGATCCATTTCTGGGGTCATGAGTTTTCTGTAAATACAGTAAATACTACAGGTTCTTTCCGCTGGACCACCAATGCCAACCTGTCTATTAACAGAAACAAGGTGCTTGAATTGGCAGAGGGAATTGATAGAGTGTATGGGTCATATCATATTACTCAAGTAGGTCAGCCGTTTGGTCAATTTTACGGATTGAAGAAACTTGGTAACTACATGAATCAACAAGACCTTGATAACTCTCCTATCATTCCCGGAAGATCTACTGTGGGTAGTATCAAGCTGGAAGATGTAAACGGCGATGGCGTCATTACATATGGTGGTGATAGTGATGACCGAACAATCATTGGTAACCCATTCCCGGATTTTACATACGGTCTGATTAATAATTTCACATGGAAGGGCTTTGACGCTAGTGTGGCGATATCAGGATCTCAGGGAAATCAATTGTACATGAGACATCTTTATTCTACAGCGAATTTGGATGGGGTATTTAATATGGTGGAAAAAGTATCCAGAAGATTTAAATCTCCGGAAGATCCAGGCGACGGTATCTTCGGAACTTCAACAGGTGGTGGTAATGTCACCGGAGTTGAGCGTGATTGGAACAATAGCAATTTCGTTTGGGATGCATCTTACTTGACTATCAGAAATCTTACACTTGGATACACGTTCAGCAATCTGCCAAAAACCATCAAGTCTTTAAGACTGTATGCTTCTGGCCAGAATATGTGGGTATTTACCAAGTATTGGGGTGGATCAAATCCGGAAGTCAGTATGCAGGATAACGGTGCTGGAGATGGTGGAAACCTTAGCCCTGGAGTTGATTTGTCAGGATATCCGGTACCACGTACGATCACTTTTGGTGTTAATATCAACTTTTGATATTTCTTAAAAGGATCTAACTAATCATATCAAACTCTATAAAAAATGAAAAAATATATAATTGCAATATTAGCAGCGAGTATGGGACTGACCAGTTGTGATGATTTTCTCACGGTCGTTCCTGAGACACAACTAAGTTCAGCAACGTTCTTTAAGACTGAAACCGATTTTATTCAGGCAGTCAATTCAGCATATGTTCCATTAAGACCGATTGTAAATGATAGAGCTTGGAAGCTAGCAGAAATGCATTCTGACAATACTTATTATGGTCGAAATGTATTGTTCGGTGCAGTGGATCCTCAAGAGGATTTGGCTGATTTTTCTGTACCTACAGCTAATGGAGTCACAGCAAATGACAACGTACTTCAACAATACCGACTGGATTATCAGATTATTGCGCGAGCGAATCAGGTCTTGGCACTGATAGATGAAGCTGGCATTGATCAGGAAGTTAAAGATAATGTAAAAGGACAGGCTTTATTTCTTCGGGCATATGCCTATTTTGAATTAGCTAGATATTTTGGAAGTGTTCCACTTCATCTTACTCCAGTAGCTACCAGGGAAGAATCGGCTCTGCCTCTGTCTTCCGAAGATGAAATCTATGGACAAATTATTGATGATTTGGTAGCAGCAGTTCCCATTTTACCTCCTAAATCAGATCAGCAACCTGGCCGCGTTACTTCTGGAGCAGCTAGAACTTTATTGGCAAACGTCTATATCAACCGTAAACAATGGTCTGAAGCAGAAGCAATTTTGACTCCTGTAGTAACTGGCGGTGAATACATGCTTATGCCTACTTATGAAATGGCTTTTTCAGATAATGCAGGAAATAAGAACAATGCCGAATCAGTATTTGAAGTGCAATTCTTAGAAGGATCTGCGGGACTCAATGGTAATTTTATATATCAGATGTTGCCGAGACCTCTTTTGGCCGAAGAACTTGTTCCTATCACCGGCACAAGTAACCCGCAACCTTTAGATGGTGAGGGGAATAACATTCCTACGCCGGATATTATTGCGGCTTATGAAGATGGGGATGAGCGGGAAGATGCATCCATTGGATATGTGGAACTGTCCAGTAGTTTTCGCGAAGATAAAACCTATCCATATATTAAAAAGTACGCTAAAAAGCATTCCCAGCATAATAATACGGGGACCAATTTCCCAATCTACAGATACTCAGAGGTATTGCTATTCATGGCGGAGATATCAAATGAGCTCGGTAAAGATGCGGAAGCAAGAAACTACCTGAATCAAGTAAGGGATCGGGCTGGTTTGGGTCCTGTTTCCAGTAGTGGAACTGAACTTGGAGATGCTATTTTCAGGGAAAGGAGAGTCGAATTAGCTTTCGAAAACAAACGCTGGTTTGATATACAAAGAAAGGATCTTATCGAGGAAATTATAATTCCATACGGTCAACGAATCGTAGCAAATCCTTTGGATTATTATTATCCACCAAATCAAAACTCTGTACCTAGATCAAATGTATTCACCAATCTTAATAAATTCTATGGATT
Organism: uncultured Algoriphagus sp.; assembly: GCF_963974835.1. GTDB lineage: Bacteria > Bacteroidota > Bacteroidia > Cytophagales > Cyclobacteriaceae > Algoriphagus. The sequence goes on from NZ_CAXBET010000003.1 coordinate 260,900, forward strand.
GCCGGCAGCTGAGTCTGATCTAAGCCCTTATTTCTAAAACTCTTCAACATTAATTACCCAATGCCTAGGTCAATAATATTGATTAGCATTGGGTAATTTATATTTCGTGCTACTCATTTTGAAAGAAAATTAATGTGATGGAGAGCGATTATATTTCATGGGTGGTTTTATTATAGAAGAATTAATCCCCAATTTAAATTTCTAAATACTGTTATCAATTAACAATTGACCTATGCGACTCAAATATTCAATAAGGAGTTTGTTTTCATTATCAGTCATGGTACTATTCATTGTATCATGTAGCCCAGATAAAGAGAAAGAAACTCCCAAAAGGCAGCTTACCGGAAATCCTAAATTAGACAAACTCAAACTCCCTGACGGGTTTGTGGCTGAGCATCTTTTAAGTCCTGGAGAAAAAGACGAGGGATCATGGGTTGCTATGACTTTCGATGATAAGGACCGCCTGATCACAGCCGATCAATACGGGTTCTTATACCGATTGGAAATTCCTCCAATTGGGTCTGATTCCCTAGAGCCGAAAGTTGAAAAACTTATAATCGGAAATGTGGCTGAGCCCCAGGTGGGCATGGGCTACGCTCAAGGGCTTCTATATGCTTTCAATAGTATCTATGTGATGGTCAATCACAATGGAAATGAGACATTTGAAGAAAGTACGGGTCTATATAGAATTCAGGACCTGGATGGTGATGATCAATATGAATCAGTAACTAAAATCAAAGCCTTTACAGGACAGCCAGGTGAGCACGGACCACACAGTATCAAGCTTTCTCCGGATGGTCAATCACTTTACATTGTAGCAGGTAATCATACAGATGTACCTGAAATGGATGCATACAGACTTCCTAATGTTTGGCAGGAAGACAATCTTTTTCCTCTGATCAAAGATCCTAGAGGGCATGCGAATGATAGAATGGCTCCAGGTGGATGGGTGGCGAACATTGATCCGGAAGGAAAGCATTGGGAATTGATATCGGCTGGGTATAGAAATCCATTTGACATCGCGTTCAACGAAGTGGGTGATTTGTTTACTTATGATTCTGATATGGAATGGGATTTCGGAATGCCATGGTACCGTCCTACAAGAATCTGTCATGTGACTTCTGGAAGTGAATATGGCTGGCGAACAGGAAATCAAAAATGGTCACCTAATTATCCTGACAATCTTCCCGCAATTCTAAATATAGGGCAGGGTTCTCCTACGAACGTGATGTTTGGAACTGGATCGAAATTCCCTGAAAAATACAGAAATTCTCTCTTCGCGTTTGACTGGAGCTTCGGTATTATTTACTCCATGACCCTTACACCGAAGGGTGGCACTTACGAAGCTACTGCCGAGGAATTTATCTCAGGATCTCCTTTACCATTGACGGATGGTACAATTGGTCCTGATGGGGCTATGTACTTTATGACTGGAGGTAGAAGATTAGAGTCTGATCTATATCGGGTTTATTACGATGGGGAAGTCGAAGATTCTGATAAAAAGCCTTTGCAAATGGCAGACTTGCCTGCTGAGGCTAAGTTGAGAAGGGAGCTTGAAGCACTTCATGTAGATGGTGCTCCTGCTTCTGGTCTTGATTTGGCTTGGGAAAACTTGAGCAACAAAGATAGATTTGTCCAGTATGCTGCACGAATTGCTGTAGAACACCAGCCTGTGAGTTCATGGAAAGCAAAGGCATTGACAGAAACTGATCCAGCGAAATTGACCATGGCAATGATTGCTTTAGCCAGACATTCTGAAGCGGGAACTGGAACTCCAATGCTACAAGCCTTGATGGGGATTGATTATAAAAGTCTTGATGAGACAGGCAAACAGAATCTACTAAGAGCTGTAGAGTTGATCCTAGCGCGACAGGGAGAGCCAGCAGGTTCTGTGAAATCAGATTTAGTGGCCTACTTGGATGATAATTACCCTGCAAATAACAATAATCTTGATCGCGCATTGGCAGTTCTTTTATCTTACCTAGATGCGCCGGATGCTGTAGAAAAGACGCTGGCATTGTTAAAGTCATCCAAAGACGATCCTGATTACCAAAAGACTTTCTCAGCCTCTTCAGATTTGATCATGAGAAATCCACAATACGGACTGGACATTGCGAATATGCTTGCGAATGTGCCTCCTGCCCAGCAAACTTATTTGGCAACGGTCCTTGGTGGAGCTGAGGCTGGTTGGACGCCAGAGTTGCATGAGGAGTATTTTACTTGGATTCAGAATGCTTTCAAGTACAAAGGCGGTCGAAGTTATGTTGGATTTATTGATAGAGCTAGGAAAATGGCTCTTGCACATGTCGCAAAAAATGAATTTGACAAATACAATGAGCTTTCCGGCGCAGCCTTGTTGACTGGAAATGGCAATGATTTAGTAAATACCGATATTGAGCCAGAAGGCCCTGGAAGAAGATGGACTGTGGAGGAAGCTGAGCCGCTAATGGCAAATTTGAGTGGTAGAGATTTAGCTAAAGGCAAAGCAATGTTTGCAGCCTCTCAGTGTCAATCCTGTCACACTTTAGGTGGAGAAGGTGGAATTATAGGTCCTGATCTTACTCAATTGGGAACTAGATTTTCTCCAAAAGACATTCTGGAAGCAACTATTAATCCTAGTGACGAAATTTCTGAGCAATATGTAGCCAGCGTGCTAGAGCTAAAAGATGGAAGTTCAGTTATGGGAAGAATTATCAATGAAGACGAAACTAGCTATTCAGTTTCCCAAAATCCTTTCTCGCCTGATGTGCTTCGCAAAGTTGAAAAGAGCAATGTGGTCCTAGTTAAAGATTCCAAGATCTCCATCATGATGCCTGGAATGATCAACAGATTGAATGAAGAAGAGCTGAAAGATTTGATGGCTTACCTCATATCAGGAGGAAAAGCGGACCATCAAGTATATCAAACTAAAGCCCAAGCTGAAGAATGAAAAATCTATTAAAATCTAAATGGTTAAGAGTGGAAGCGCTCAGTGTGGGAGCTTTGATGGTGATTGGATTGGTGAATTGCCAGCAGCCTGCAGAGAGATCTACTTCCAGCATTGAGCCCATAACTGAAAGTGAAGCAAGTTTTAAATCCATTTTTGATGGTAAAACCTTGGATGGTTGGGAAGGTGATCCGGTTTATTGGACTGTTCAAGATGGAGCAATTACCGGAACTATCACTCCTGAGACGCTTTTAAAAGCAAATACTTTCCTGATTTGGCAGGGTGGACAGCCTGGAGATTTTGAGCTGAAAGCTGAATTTAAAATCTCAGAAAGTGGCAACTCAGGAATAAACTATCGAAGTGAAATGGTGGAAGATGTGCCCTTTGCTTTGAAAGGTTACCAAGCAGATATTGATGGTAAGAATAATTACACTGGCCAGAACTACGAGGAGCGTAAGAGAACAACGCTTGCATACAGAGGCCAAGAAACAAAAATTTTACCTCAGCCTGATGGAGTAGAAACGCGTGAATATGTTGAGCGAAATGCTTGGAAAGGTCTTAATGTAGAAAAGGAAATAGGAGATCGTGCAGAACTTGGTTCATTGATCAAAGCCGGTGAATGGAACAGTATTCACATAGTGGCTAAAGGCAATGTGATAAAACATTATGTAAATGGTCAGCTGATGTCTGAGGTACACGATGAAGACCCAAAAAATAGAGTGGAATCAGGTTACCTTGGTGTACAGGTTCATGTCGGACCACCGATGACAGTCCAATACAAGGATATTATGCTGAAGCAATAATAGAATAATAAGATTATTAGTATAAATGCCCCTGCTGAAAAGTAAGGGGCATTTTTTGTTTATCCCTGACTCGGAATTTTTACACTTTTCCCTAATCCGAACGCTTACTGTACTAAGCCTGTTATAAAAATAGCTAGCGTTACCTCTTTCCAAAGGACTCTTTACTAGCAAATCCAAAAATCAATTTTATATACTACCAAACCACTATTTATGAATTACCATATTAACATTAATAAAGTAACAAATGTCGACGAATTACCTGGAAGTTGGAGCAATCAGGATTTAATAGAATTACTTGATCGATTTGGTTTTCCGGATGCATCCAATTCCAATCCAGCGGAGCTGAAAGAGTTGCTAAATATGGCAATCTCAGATTTTGAACCAGCAGAAGCTGCTGCGATTGTGCTTGACTATCGACTTTCTGACACCCTCAATGAAGGCCAAATAGATCAAATGTCGCATGATATGCTTTTGGATAAAATTTCCGAAGAATACCCGCAAATCGGCCTACATCATCAGCTTTTCAATATCAACCAGCTTTTGCATAAGGCTTATAATGGAAAATTTCCTAGTGCAAAAGCTACAATAGCAGAATTTGAAATTACTAGCGAGGATACTGGCGCTGAAGAAATTACCAAAGAGGTTGTGTTGAAGGCTTTACAGCATACGCTGAATGACAGCAATTTGATCAAACGTCTTTTCTCAGATCAATTGGAAGGAAAAGTCAGTTTCGATGAAGCAGAATCAATCATTTGGGTTTTGAAAAAAATTGAAGGGCAACAATATCAGCTAATCACCTCCGAATACTGGATTGCTACAGATGAGTTTCTTGAGGCTGAATTTGATGCAGAAGTTCAGATGTTTGTGGAAGAAGAAAGCGAAGGGTAATTGTTAACCAGATGTTTTCCAGTTTAATGAATGTTTACTGACTGATACTCTTGGCTTTATTTTAAGAATTACAATTGGCCCACGTTGAAACACTTGGGCCAATTTTTTTTAATCCTGCATTAGTTCAAGTCTTTAGACTTGGACTCATTTTAATGCAGTCTCCCGACTGCAAAGTTGCTATCGAATGAGATAGTTTGAAGAGATTTTACACTATATCAGTTTCCACAAATATGTAGTCTGAAGACTGCATTACTTTAGGACCAAGACATGAGACTTGAACAAAATACACTTGATAATTTTCTCCAAACTTATTCAATGAAAAGCACATCAATTAACTTTTCTGGTAAACCAGCATAATTTGATGCGCTACTATAAACATAATCCTCAGCAGAAAATACAATGCCTGCAACTACTGGGTTTTGATGGATATAGTTAAGACAGCGAGTGATTTTGTCATTTGAGTTAAGTTCAATTGGATGATTATGTTGCTGCCAAATTTGGAAGGTCGAATTATTTGGGTTTTGAGCTCCGGCCTGCCTAAAGTGATGAAGTAAAAACTCTTTTCTACTTTCATTAGAACTCCTTGAATATATTTGAGTATTTCGACTGCAGTAAACTTTTTGAAATCTCTAATAATTGCCTCAATTGTCGGTTCACCATTTCTACCCACAATCAAATGAATATGGCTTGACATGATACAAAAGGCACATAAATCCAGGCCTTTATTATTTTGGCAGTATTTTAAAGACTCTATTAGTATGTCTTTATAGTGTTTTCGAGTAAATACATCGATCCATTCTACAATTGTGAAGGCCACAAAGTAAAGCTTCTCTTGATTTCTGATTCTGTATTTTCTACTCATTTAAAAAAAATGATGCGCGGATATTAAGGTAATTAATAGTGAGAAATACTTTCAATAAAATTCGGTTTTTAAGCAGTCTGAAGACTGCAATGTTTTAGGTCCAAGTCTGAAGACTTGAACCATACCTATTAATTAATTGGCCCAAGTTGAAAAACTTGGGCCAATTTTTTTATTAACGGCATATTTCACACATATAAGTTGCATAACTTATTCCCGAGCTTTTAGACCCAACCCATATAGGACAGGACAGTGTCAGGAGGCCTTTTTAATAGATTACAAACTAGTCTAAAACCCAATAATGAACCTCTCAGATCCATCCAATTGGAAAGATAAATTGTCCAATTTCCGCCAGATTGGTGGAATAGAAACCTCTATTCTTGATAATGGTGCAGGTCGAGGAACCCGCATCGCATGGGTAAATACCGGAACTGGTCTCAGATTCAAGGTGGTACTGGATCGAGGTATGGATATTTTGGACGCATTCCACAATGAACATAGCCTCTCGTGGATAAGTAATGCTGGACATGTTGCTTCTCAACCATTTTCCAATCAAGGAATAGATTGGTTGAGGACTTTCGGTGGAGGCTTATTGACTACCTGTGGGATTTCCTCTATGGGACCACCAAATGAAGATGAGACTGGAAGCCGAGGCTTGCATGGGAATTTCAGCAATACTCCTGCAGAATTGATTTCCATTAAACAGCCGGATATTTATTCAGGAAATCTGGATTTTGAAATCATCGGTGTCATTCGTGAGACAACAACTTTTGGCCCAAGTCTGGAACTGAAAAGAACTATCTCAGGAACTTTAGGTAGTGCTGAAATCAAAATCAAAGACGAGGTCTTCAATCGAGGAAATTCTCCAGCTCCCCACATGGTCTTATATCATATCAACTGTGGTTGGCCCCTGATAAATGAGGGGACAAGGATAGTTTGGCAAGGCGAAATTCAAAAGAGAGAATCAGATGATTCCATGTCTAAATTCAATAAGAAAAATAGATTTACTAAATGCGCAGCTCCTTTGGAAGAGCATTCGGCTTTTGGTGAAGATGTGGCTTTTATCGTTCCCGAAGCTGATTCAAATGATCAAGTTACCTGCGGCTATATGAATGATGATTTAGAGCTGGGTTTGAGCATTTCCTTTTCCAAAAAGCAAATGCCTTGGCTAATCAACTGGCAGCATTGGGGGAAAAATGAATACGTGACAGCATTAGAGCCTGCAACAAATCCGCCAATTGGACAGGCTGCGGCTAGGAAGGATGGAACCTTGATTTTGTTGGAGCCGGGAGAAAGTAGGATCTACGAGGTCAAGATGGAAGTGCTAAAGGGGGCTTCAGTCAAAGAATTTAAAATGTAAAATATGTGAAGAGATGAAATGGTCTGAAGAATTTTCAAATTTTTCAATTTTTCGATCTTCCAATTCAATTTCAAATAAAGAATCTCAAAAATCAAATTAATAAACCCATGAGTTTAGCAAAAAAAGCTCTCGAACAGGGAGGCGGAATACTTAGATTAACACCTACTTGGGTTCCTCGGTCGTTTTGTGTGCCAGGCCGTAGAATCAAACTTCATCCCGATGATTATTATTGTTTAGGCGGAGAGCGTGGAGGGATAGATGAACGTTGGTTCTCATCAACTACTCCAGCTGAAAACGGCCCTTTGACAAGCAAGAATGAAGGTTTGAGCCATATTGCTTTTGAAGATGGCGGTAAGACAGAGTTGTTCCTTTTGAAGGATGCAATAGATGAATTAGGCGGAGAAATTATTGGCAACCGACTCTGGGACAAATACAAGTCTTGGCCTATGTATTCTAAGTTTTTTGATAACATGGGGCCACTGCCGCATCACATCCACCCAAGTGATGAGTTTGGTAAATTGACAGGGCAAAACGGGAAACCGGAAGCGTATTATTTCCCTCCTCAAGTAAATAATCATGGTGGGGATTTCCCTTATACTTTCTTTGGTATAGCTCCAGGGACATCTAAAGAGACTATTCTTGAGTGTCTCAAGAACTTCAACAAGGGAGATAATAAGATCACTAACTATTCGCAGGCGTTCAGACTTCAGCCAGGTACAGGTTGGAATGTGCCTCCTGGAATGCTCCATGCTCCAGGAAGTTTGTGCACGTACGAGCCGCAGAAAGCTTCTGATATTTTTGCCATGTATCAGTCCTTAGTGAACGAGGCGATCATTCCCGATGAATTACTTTGGAATGCAACTCCAAAAGATCGTTGGGGCGACTATGATTTACTGGTCGAGATGATTGACTGGGAATTGAATGTCAATCCAAACATCATGGATAACCACTACATGGAGCCAATTCCAGTAGAAGATAGAGAAGAAATGAATGCCAAGGGATATGATGACAAGTGGATTTGTTACCGTTCTCATGATTACAGTGCCAAAGAATTAACTGTTTTTCCGGGTCAAACGGTGACCATTAAAGATTCGGCAGCTTACGGTATGATCATGATGCAAGGTTATGGTAAGATGAATGACTGGGATATTGAAACTCCAGCTCTTATCCGCTTTGGCCAATTAACGCATGATGAGTATTTTGTTACAGAAAAAGCTGCGCAGGCAGGTGTGAAAATCACTAATCACTCCAAGACTGATCCTATTGTGATGTTGAAGCATTTTGGTCCTGATAATCCTGATTTGAAAGTGATGGAATGAATTGGGATTTACGATTTACGATCTTCAATCTAGTGTTAATCTTCAAGATAAAATGTGAGTGCTTGGCGGTTTCAATAAAGAAAATAATAAAGAATGCAGAATGATGAATTTTGAATAATGAAGTTAAATCGCTTGTACTTCAATCTTTTAACTAACTAATAACCCATATTACCATGAGTCAAAATAATTTTCCAAAACTACATAATGCTACCTGGCCTGGAATCGTGGGCAAAGGAGCAGATTCTGAACCTGTAATTCCGTTTGATTCACTTCTGGCGATGACAGCAGCAGCTGAAGTGGATGGAGTGAAATTTGATGGTTTAGACCTAGGTTTGCTTGAGCCTCATTTCACCTTAAATGATCCAGATGAAACCAAAATTCTGGCAGAAAAACTTCAGAAGCATAACCTTGTTGCAGGCTCTTTAGTAGCACCTATATGGGCTGGATCTGCTATGGGAACTGCTGACCAGCGCAAGACTTTTGTGGAGATGGTTCGCAAAGCATGTGAATTCGGTAAGGAGCTAAATGATCTTGGCGTTCGAAGCTACGGTGTAGTTAGAATTGATTCAGCTGTTGGCGTAGAAGATTGGGCTAAAGATCCTGCTGGAAATACGAAAATCATTGCAGAAACATTCCGTGAAGCCTGTGATGTAGCGGCTGGCTACGGAGAGAAACTTGCGACGGAAGGTGAGATTTGCTGGGGTGCTATGCATAGCTGGAAATACATGGTGGAGCTACTTGAAATGGTAGACAGACCAAACATTGGTTTTCAGGCAGACATGTCTCATACCTTTCTTTATACTATGGGTTATAATGCTCCAGAGCACAGAATCCTTCCAAAAGACGCGGATTTGAAGGATCGCGAGGCAGTGAAAGCTGCTTTGAAAACTGTAACAGATGCACTTCGCCCTTGGACTATTGATTTCCATGTGGCGCAAAATGACGGTTCAGTATTCGGTTCAGGCTCACACGATAAGACTGGAAGACATTGCCAAGCCACAGATCCAAATGGAGTTTTGGATATTGCTCATGATGCGGGCTACTGGCTTCGGGATGAAAAAGGTGAGTTGACTAAAGCGTTCAAGCATATCTGCTGGGATGGATGCATGTTCCCTAATGATGTGATGAACAATCAACAAACCTGGAATGATATCCTTGCGGCATTGGTGAAGGTCAGAAATGCACACGGTTGGTGAAAAAGAATTTGAGATTTGATATTTGAAACTCAATCTCGAACCTGTCCAATACAAGCGAAGATTGCCTAGTGAGGCAATTTCAAATTTTAAATCTCTGAAATTTCAAATTGTAGAAACATGAAAGAAAAAAAACATATAAGAATAGGCCTCATCGGAACTGGACTGATGGGCAGAATCCATACCAATGGTTACAAGAGAGTGCCTGACTTTTTCCCAGAGTACGAATACGTTCCAGTGTTGCAGGCTTGTTGCTCCCGAAGAGAAGACAAAGCGAAGGCTTTTGCCGAGCAATGGGGCTATAAATCTGTAGAAACCGACTGGAGAGAACTGTTAAAGAGAGATGATATAGACGCAGTAGATATCTGTACTCCAAATGATACTCATTCGGAAATAGCTATCGCAGCTGCTGAAGCTGGAAAAATGATTCTTTGTGAAAAGCCACTAGCTCGAACTGTTGCGGAAGCCGAAGGAATGGTGAAGGCAGTGGAAAAAGCAGGAGTGAAAAACACCGTTTGGTACAATTACAGAAGAGTGCCTGCAGTGACCTTGGCAAAGCAAATTGTTGCTTCCGGGAAACTTGGTAAAATATTCCATTATAGAGCAAACTTCCTTCAGGATTGGACTATCAGTCCAGACTTACCTCAGGGAGGTGATGCACTTTGGAGATTGGACGCAGATGCTGCAGGTTCAGGAGTGACCGGTGATTTGCTTGCACATTGCATCGATACTGCTATGTGGTTAAATGGAGGTATTAAGGACGTTTCAGCCATGACTGAAACGTTTATCAAGGAACGGGTTTATCAAGGAACAGGAGAGAAGAAAAAGGTGACTATAGATGATGCCTGCGTTTTCCATTGTCACTTTGAAAACGGTTCATTAGGCTTGTTTGAGGCGACTCGCTATGCAAGAGGTCATAAAGCACTTTATACATTTGAGATCAATGGTGAGCATGCTTCCATCCGTTGGGATTTACATGATTTGACTCGCTTGGAATACTTTGATCACAATGACGAAGGTCAGGTTCGCGGCTGGAGATCTATCCACGTAACAGATGGCGATCATCCATATATGGGTCGATGGTGGATACCTGGGACTTCAATCGGTTATGAGCATTCATTTATTCATCAAGTAGCAGATTTCTTCCATAGCCTAGAGACTGGTGAGGCTTGTCATCCTACTTTCAGAGATGCATTTGAGACCCAGAAGGTTTGCGAAGCTGTTATCAATTCTGCGGATGAAAGAGCTTGGAAGGATACTGGAGTAGATTGGATTGAGAAAGTCTGAAATATAGAGTAAGAAGTATAAAAATTGAAAAAGCAGGAAATGTGGAATTTCCTGCTTTTTAGTTTAAAGGCGAAATTCTATCAAAAGAACTGCTTCATCTTTTTCAATCCTGTATTAGCGACTTCCTGCGCATCCTGAGCCCAGTAAGTTTCATTGAATAGCTCAAGCGACATGAATTTATGGCCTCCCATCGCTTTTAAAGTTGCGGCGATTTCCTTCATTGGTGCAATACCATCCCCAGGATAAACGCGATCACTATCCTTTTGCTCCAATCTTGGTTTGGAAGTGAAATCGTTCATATGGAAAACTTCTATCGCATTTCCATTGACCAATTTCAATCCTTCAAATCCTGATCCTCCTCTGAACAAGTGAAAAATATCTGGTAAGATTCGTGCATCGGGGTCATTTGCGGCAGCAGCAGTTGCTAATGTCTGACCTAAGTGATGGAAGGGAGCGAAAGATCCCCAGAATTCGAGTTGAGGCATGACGCCAGTTTTTCTTCCCAAAGCAATGAGTTTAGCATATTGCTCTCCAGCCGCCATTAAGTCTATGGGATCTGTTGCCCCGATTGCTGGTGCAGCTACTCGTTTACATCCGATTTCTGCGAGCATTCCCATTTCCTTTTCCATCTGCTCAAAACCAGCCTTGCTTTTTGCTACATCCTGAGCCATCCAAGGTGCAAATCCTATTGCATTTACTGGAATTATTTTAGCATCAGAAAAAAGTTGTTTGAGAGATGCTAAGGATTTTCCTGTCTTCAGGTAAGCTTCCATTTCAGCTATCCACAGTTCTATTCCATCATATCCAGCTTTAGCAGCAACCTCTATAATCTGTGGTAAATCTAACTTTTGGCCGCGTAATGTACTGGTATTTAATGAAAATTGTATCGTTGCTTCCTTTTTCTGCGTAGTGGTAGCAAGAGCTGTAGTCAAGGGTAGAGCCGTAGCTCCGAGCGCAATAGTTTTAAGTAAATTTCTTCTTTGCATCTTAGGTTTATTGAAATTTTGAAAGGCTTAATCCATTCAAGTACTATATTTGCCGTTCAGATTATTCCTTAATAAAAAGACTGTAATCTAATCTAGTATAGTGTGAACATATGCTAAAAATAAACTTTTTCACACCTTTTCTTCTGTTTTTTATATATGCTGCCAATTCTTTTGGACAGTCAAAACCTTATGTGTCGCTCTATAAAGAGCAGCTTCCTTACTTTCAGGAAATTATCACAGGCGGGCAGTATAAGGAACCTCCTTTAAATTACGATGGTGATCCTTACTTTAAGGAAAGGAAATTCGGAGAGGGGACACTATCAATAAATAAAATCACCTATACTGAGGTCCCACTTTTGTATGATGAAAATGCGGATGCTGTAATCACATTCCATCCTATTCATCGGCAGAAAATTCTAATTAAGCCGGAGAAAATTGAAGAATTTCAGCTTGAAGATGAAAGCCTATTCAGGAAATTCGCGGGGAATGATTCCTATGCCCGCCACAAAAATGGTTTTTATCGTGTGCTTAAGGATGGGCAAATAAAAGTGTTAATTAAGGATTATAAGTATATAGATCCCACCAAGGAAGTAGGCAAATACACTCATAGGTTTGTTGAGAATAAAGATTATTTCTATTGGTACGATGGCCAATTTGTACTTATAAGAAAAAAGAAACAAGCGATCCAAAGCTTGGGTCTGACAAAAAGGGAGGTAAAAAGATTTACTAAGGATCAATCTGTTTACTTTTCTATGGATAAGGAGAAATACATTCTGGCATTGGCTAGACTAAGGGAAGGTAAGGCTGAGACTTTTAATGGTTTTGTCGAATGAAAAGATTTCTACTACTGATTTTGCTCCTTTCATTTTTTGCTGAAGTAAAAGCTCAGACCAATACCACTAAAGTGTCTGGTATGTTTTTAGGGATGTCATTTGAGAGATTTGCTGAAAAGCTGGAATCAGAAACGGATTTCAGGTTCTACTATAAAAAGGATGATATAAAAGACCTTCAGGTTAACCTTCAGGCATCAGATATTGAAATACGTCTTGTATTGGATCAAGTCTTTGCTGAATCAGGTCTCAGCTATTCCATAGATTCAGAGAAGCGAATATGGGTAAGCAAAGGCCAAAAAATACAGATTGAATTTCCACAGGATTATTTTCAAGTTCAGGAAAGGCAGGAAGATAATCTTGCAAAGGCCGGAGATTCCTTAAGCGCATTTGACAAGAATAAGCGATTTGTGATAGGTAAATCCGCTGACAATCCACAATCCAAAACAGCAACCCTAAGTGGAGTGGTGACAAGTATAGAGTCGGGAAAGCCTATGAACGGGGCTATTGTTTTGGAAAAAGTCAATTTTTCACAGGTGGCTACAGATCAAAATGGCAATTATAAACTTGTACTTCCAAAAGGAAGACATACTATCTGGGTTCAAAATATCGGGGGATTCCAAGAGCAACGACAGATTGATTTAAAAGGTGATGGTGTGCTAAATATGAGCATCGAAGAGACCATACTATCCTTAGATGAAGTTGTGGTGAGCTCCGGAGCGCTTTCGAATGTGAATAAGCTGGACATGGGGGTGCAGTCCATCAGTATAGCTGAAGTGAAACGTCTTCCTGCCGTGATGGGAGAAGTAGATGTGCTTAAAGGTATTCTGATCATGCCTGGAGTGAATACTGTAGGGGAGGCGACATCCGGATTTAACGTAAGAGGTGGAGCCGCTGATCAAAACCTCATTTTATATGGCAATTCAACAATTTTCAATCCAACCCACGCCTTTGGTTTTTTCTCTGCATTTAATTCTGATATGGTAAATGGAGTGGAACTGTACAAAGGATCCATTCCTGTCAATTATGGAGGAAGGCTTTCTTCCGTGTTACAAGTGGATCCTAAGTTTGGCAAAAATGATAAAATAGGAGGTTCCGGAGGCATTGGAATTTTGACCAGTAGATTGAGTATGGAGGGACCTATAGGTGAGAAAACTACCTTTACCCTAGGAGGAAGAACTACCTATTCAGACTGGGCTTTGGATTTATTGGATGATGAAGCGGATTTGAATGATAGCAAAATCACCTTTTACGATATCAATGCAAATATTCAGCATAATCTTAATGAAAGGAATATCCTAGAGTTGACTGCCTATTTAAGTCAGGATGATTTTAGGTTTGATCCTGATACAACTTACTCATATCAAAACCTGAATGTCGCACTTGGATGGAAGCACTATTTTAACGATGAGCTTGAGGGAAGATTCTCTGCGGGTACTGATAATTATGAATTTGGGATTGTTGGTATTGAAAATCCATTAAATTCCTTTGAGTTTAGCTTTGATGTGCATCAGCTATTTTTAAAAGCAGATTTCGAATACCGAAAGAGTGAGAAGCATATAATAAATTTTGGCGTGCATGGAATTCAATATTCTCTCAATCCAGGTAGAAATCAACCATATGGATCTGAGTCTATAGTGATAGATAAGGAGCTGGATGAAGAGAATGCGCGTGAGATATCGGTTTACTTAGGTGACGAATTCATTGTAAGTGAAAAGTTGTCAGTAAGTTACGGAGGGCGGTATATGTTGTATCAAATGTTGGGGCCGATGACAGTAAATCAATACGTAGATGGAGCTCCGATAACGGATAGTAATCTGATAGGAGAGGAACTTTACAAAAGCGGAGAAACTGTGAAAACGTATCATGGACCGGAATTCCGGGTAGCAGCACGATATACATTGGACAATAGATCTTCTGTAAAAGCTGGATTTAATACCATGAGACAGAACATACATCTACTTTCCAATACTTCTTCCATTTCTCCCACAGACTCCTGGAAATTAAGCGACAGTTACATCAAACCTCAGACAGGCGGTCAGGGATCAGTAGGATACTACAGAAATCTTGCAAAAAACCAGCTTGAATTTTCTACCGAAGTATATTATAGGTATATGACAAATCTGTTGGATTATCGCTCAGGGGCAAACATTATCCTGAATGAAAACATAGAGCAGGATGTCTTGAATTCCAAAGGGAAAGCCTATGGTGTGGAAGTTTTGCTAAAGAAAAGCACTGGTTCCCTTAAAGGATCCTTGGCTTATACCTACTCCAGATCACTCATGAAGACATCGGATGAACCGAGTATCGAGAAAATAAATGATGGAAATTTCTATTCCAGCAACTTTGATCAGCCGCATCACCTGGTGGTTTTCGCTAACTATGAGCTGAGCAAGCGGGTGAATACCACTCTTAATGTTAATTACAGTACAGGTAGACCGGTTACTTTGCCCATTTCCAAGTTTGACTACGCTGGTTCTGAGCGAGTTTATTTTTCTGATAGAAATGCATATAGAATACCTGATTATTTTAGGATGGACTTCTCAGTTAACATAGAGGGAAGCCATAAAATCAAAAAATTGGCACATTCTTCCTGGTCATTAGGTGTTTATAATCTTCTTGGAAGAAGCAATCCATATTCTGTGTATTACACTCCTGTAGGAGGCCAGCTTAAGGGATACCAATTGTCAATTTTTGCAAGACCTATTCCATTTGTCACATACAACTTCCGTTTCTGATGAATAGATTAGCCCTACTTATTTTATTTTGCTCAGCACTACTTATCGGATGTAGAGAACCCTTCGAGCCGGATATAGAATCTTCAGATCTTACTGTATTAGTTGTAGAAGGATATTTGGATACGGAAGGATTGTCAAGCCAGTTAAAGCTGAGCTACACAAGAAATATTCAAACTGATGATTCCTTTGTCCCAAGTTATCCGGGTGCTGAAGTTTACCTGGAGTCAGAGCTTGGGATGGAATATCCACTTACCGATTTGGGTGAAGGTCTTTATGAGTTTGCTTATGACATTCCAGAAGAAGAGCGTTACACCTTACGGATTATAACTAATACTGGCCAAACCTATTCTTCAGAATTGATCAAGCCTATTCTTACTCCTGAAATAATTGATGTGGGTTTTGAAAGGAATGAAGATGGGGTCGAGGTCTATCTTACCACCAAAGGCGATGAAAATGCAGATGATTTCTTGTGGACATTCGAAGAAACTTATGCTTTCAGACCGAAAATCCCAACTTCCTATAAATACGACATAGAGAGTATGGATGTAGTATTTAGGAAACCGGACGATAGGACAGATTTATGTTATAGGGGCGAGGTGAGTTCGGATTTGATCTTGGAGACCTCTTCCAGATTTGAGGACCAATATGTGTTCAGGCAATCGATCACTCAGATAGAGAATGGTGATGAACGACTTGGTGTACATTACAGCATTCTGATTTCGCAGAAAGCTTTGGATAAAAAAGCATCTGAGTTTTGGGAGATTCTAAGGAAAAATACGAATGACCTAGGATCTATTTTCAGTCCATTACCTTCAAACATAGGAGGGAATATTACAAATGATCAAAACCCTGATTTACCTGTTGTGGGCTATATAAGTTTAGGTACGGTAAAGCAAAAGAGGTTTTTTATAGATGTGAGAGAGGTGGTTCCGTGGCGAGCTGAGGTACCGGCTTATTACGATTGCTTTATTGAGCAAGATACGGTACTAAAAGCTGATTATGATCAGTCTTTTAGAAGTGGCAATTTTGTGCCAGTGACGCCAATAATTCCCGACGGGTCCATTTCTCCTATTGGATATCAAGGGGCTATCAGAAGGTGTACAGATTGTACGTTGAGAGGAACAAATGTGAAACCAAACTTTTGGGATTATTGATATGAAATTTCTCCGCAGAATACTTTCACTTTTTGTTTTTATTAGTTTTGCAAATGAATTTTCTTTTGCTCAGAATGTACAAAACGATGATTTTGAGACAGTAGGTTTTTCTATTCCTAAAACCATCTATTTTGGTGGAGAGCGGGTATGGATATCCAGTGAAGCGATGCAGAATAACCTTCCGGCAGAATCCAAAATCATCTATGCCGAACTGCTTGATCGATACAATGAATCTGTAGCTATGGCGAAAATTCCTTTGGAAGGAGGGAAAGGATTTAATTTCCTTCAATTACCCACGAATATTCCATCTGACAATTATCTCTTAAGAATATTTACAAGGATAAGTCCATACCAAAATCTTGAAAAAGGGTTGGTTCAGCGCTTTATTACAGTGTTTAATAGTAAAGTTCCCCCTACTGTGGTAAGAGAAAGGAAATCATTTCCACAGGATGAAGAATCTAATGAAGTGGTAATTTCACAGGAAATAAACCAGCCTGGAGCCACTTTAAAAATAAAGCTGCCTAATGACATTAAGATAAAGGAAATAAGTATTGGAGCATTAAATCCATTTCTTGAAAATGAGGGGTTGATTCCCTCTACAGAAATATATGAAGGAGTTGAAACCCGAAGCGTTGTTCCTGAGCTATATGGGCATATTATAGAAGCTCAAGTGGAAGAGGAATCCGCAGATACTACACAGCTTTATTATGTTTCACTACATGGGGAAAAGTCAGCTCTATTTACGGATCGTCCGGATTCCAAAGGGAGAATGTTCTTTGATGCGGGAGGTATGAAAAACTGGAATTATCTGGTGGCCCAGACAGATGCAAACGGTAGCTTATTGGATTTCGGCATTGTTTCACCGGCTCCATTAACTCATTTCAAGAAGAATTTTATTTTCCCAGAGCTTCAGATTAGTCCTAAGGATGAGCCACTTTTAAAAGAGTTGCTCAAGGGAGGACAAATAGAAGGATATTTTGTAAATGAGTTTGACGCAAGCTTATTTCCTGTAGTCACTGGATTTGTGGAGGATAGGACTTATTTGTTGGATGACTATACTCGGTTTGAAACAGTGGAGACTGTGATCAAAGAATATGTACCCGAGGTATCGGTTAGAACTGTCAAAAAGAAGAAACAGTTTAGAACCCTAAATGAAGTACGTTCCTATGCTTTTGACAGCAATCCACTTATGTTGGTGGATGCCATGCCTGTTTTTGATGCAGATCAGTTGGCAGCCTTTAACCCAAAGGGATTTGAAAAACTCGAAGTACTCACCCGATCATTTTATCTAAATGAGGAAGCGTTTGATGGAGTAATGAGTTTTATTTCCTATAAGAATGATTTTGGTGGTTTTCCTATTCCATCAAATGGAATTTACCTTGATTATCAAGGCATATTACCTAGGATCACTTCAGCCGCTGATTTATTTGAGGCTCCTGAGCAAGGATCAAATCTGAAAGATTGGCGCACGGTATTGTATTGGTCCGCAATTCCTGATAAATCTTTAGAGGTAGATTCCATTGAAATTGATGTACCTGAACTAGTTGGAAAGTTTAAGATTATTGTAACTGCCGAAGACGATGATCAAAAATCATATACTAAAACGTTTGAGGTTAGACAGTAAATAGTACTTCAAAAGATTAGATGATCATATTCATTTTTTCAATCTTCTTTTTTCTTTAATTCCTGCTGCATAAATGCACCTAGTTTGTTATGATAAAATTCTTGATCCGGATTATAGTCAGGAACTAGGCTTTTTTTCTCAGGGAAGGATTCCATGTGCAATGTCTGCGTAGGGAATGCAAAGCGCACACCTAAAGAATTTGCCAATTTTACTATTTGTATCAAAATCTCGTGTCTACATTTCAATTCATCTCCCCAGGTAGGAACTTCAAAGAAAATGTAAAACATGATGTCCTGACTAAATGAGGATAGATTATTAAAATACACATGATACATATCCTTTCTGGTATGTGGATGAGCTAAGACTATTTCGCGGAGACCTATCACAAACTCATCTATTAACGGCGGTGGTGTGTCGTAAGTAATTGTCAAGGTGGTGTAAAACCTTCTGTATTGTCTTAAACCATGGTTGTCCAATATGGCGTCCGCAATCTTTCCGTTTGGCACATACATCAGGGAATTTCTGAAAGTCCGTATACGCGTAGACCTAAACCCCACCTCTTCCACTGTGCCATCTATATCTCCCGAAGTAATCCAATCTCCGACCTGAAAAGGCTTATCAATGAAAATCATGACAGATCCGAAGAAATTTTTAATCGTATCCTGAGCTGCCAGAGCTATGGCCACACCACCAATGGAAAGACCTGTCAGGAATGGAATAATGTCTAGATTAAGCCCGTCGCGAAGGATAAACAATGTACCTACAATGATGACAAATGCTTTTAGCGTTTTGCGCAACAAAGGGACCAGTTGATCATCTAGTGTCGATTCTGTTTTAGTAGCAAGTTTGGTGAAATAGGCTGCTACTACATCCGCTAATTTGTAGAAAATGATCGTGACCAGGAATGGCTTAAGCGTGCGTAGTACTATTACAATCCATGCCCAAATCTCTATCGGCAGCTGAAGAACTCTGATAAAAAGTGAAAGCAATACGACAATTAGATAAAAGCTAACAACTCTGGCTACTGGAAGAATATAGTCTTCACCCACTTTTTCGTATCCATATCGCTTAAAAATATAGAGTAGCAATCTATCCACTACCAAAGTGAATATCCAGTGTGAGAGGAAAATCAGTAAAAGAAGAATAAATAGTCCAACCAACTGCCATAAATGGAGCCCCAAATATTCCTGATTGCCAATTTTTGGGAGGACATTTAGAAGTTTTGCCGTTCCATAAGGATAAGTTTCAGTGTGGAGTTCATCTATCTGGCTGACCGAGAAAGCAGAATATTTCCAACTATTTCCAGTTTTCTGAAGAAAAATCCCAGGAAGTTTTTTCTTATCAAAATAATAGATTTTCTCCTCAGAGGTAGCGGTGCTGTCAAAGTAGTTTTGCTCGTTTGGGATATCATTAATTCGGATTAGAATTCCTTTTCCCTCAAAAATCTGTTTTAGTTTTACTGCAAGACGCTGACCATTTTGATTCTCGATATCGGATAGATCAAGTGTCTTTGCTGCGTTTTCAGGCTTATAATGCCCTTCTTCGAGATTGTAAAAAAATGAAAGCGTAGTGTGATAGGGAGAACTTAAATTAACCGAACTGCCTAAATCATAAATGTTCTGATTGTCAGAAATCAGCTGTGCAAAAGAATGTGTGCTAGCGCAAATAAGTAAGATTACTAAAAGGAAATACTTTTTCAGCATTAGAAGGTTTAGGGATTTTTCGCAAGTTAGCCAATG
Organism: uncultured Algoriphagus sp.; assembly: GCF_963974835.1. Lineage (GTDB taxonomy): Bacteria > Bacteroidota > Bacteroidia > Cytophagales > Cyclobacteriaceae > Algoriphagus. The sequence goes on from NZ_CAXBET010000003.1 coordinate 280,606, forward strand.
ATCGAACTAAGCCAAAAGAAAAAGCCGATATGCCTAATCTGCCAGTTGGAATTCTGTGAGAGTAGAGCCATTTACAGTTCTGATCAAATATTGACCTAAAGAAGACTGGTATGTGATCTGTATAGCGCCTGTACTTTCCAGAGGCATTGTAGTCTGTAGATTACCTTTCAGGTCATAGAGATAGCAAAACTCCTGATTAAGATCTGTGATTGCGAAAAGTTGCCTGTTTGATCCGAAGTCAAAATACTGATAGATCAAATTATCATCCGATACATGGGTACTGAAAAGTGCTTTTTCAGAACGATCTAACACGTTTACTTCATTAAACTGACGGGAGATAAGCACAAAATCATTCTGCTTCTGATCAGGTATAAGCAAGAATTGACTGTCACGATCTTTTTTGATCAATTGATTTCTATATCCTATTTCTCCATTAAAATTGGAATGTATGACTTCGCCGTTTTTTGTGATTCCTACAAGTTGGGAGGAGCGAGACTTTGGATCTCTCCAGGCTATCAGGCCAGAGTTGAAAGAATTACCGAGGATAACAGATGAGCCGGCTTGGCTCTCTCCTCTGCGATTGAATAGTTGAAGAGCTCCTTTCTCCGTTAACGCTACCATGTAATCCCCTTTGCCTGGGACTCTGTAATGTGCTGGAGCTCCAATAGTCTTTGAACCGATTTTTTTAGGATTCCAACCTTCGAGCTTTTCCCCGGTTTTATCCAATAAATATAGATTTCCTTCCCCGGTGCTTATGAAATATCGATAATCTTTTGAGTTACTATAATCGACCAAATTTAGATGGTTAATTTTTTCATTATTTACTTCCAAAGGATATGCGGGTAGGGAATTGCCAAGTCTGTCGATTCCGTAGATCTTATCAGCAGTGGCTAGCAGTACCTGTAATTTTGAATTTTTATAATAGTCTATCTGAAATACATCAGAGACGATAGGGCCAGAAAGACCTATAGAATATACTTCCTCCCCGGCAGAATTGATGAGGTACAGCACATTGTTTTGGTCCTGGACGATCAGATCTTCCGTGTTGTCCTGATAATTCGTGATGGATTTCGGGCCATATATCAGACGATGGTCGAAGGAAATTTTATTGCTCGGCTGTATAGAGACAGCATCGGTAGTTTCAATCTTCGGGGTGGACTCTCCGTCATAAGGAAAGCTCAATGTGGCTTCAGTTCTGTCTTGGAGCTGATTTATTTTGAATGAAATCCAAGGAAAAGATTGGAAGGCTTCAGCATATTTTTGCAGAAAAGAACTCCAGGAAGGATTGGAATTTTTAGTCCAAGAATCCCAAATATGATCTGTCAGGAAAATTCGACTGAAGCCTGAAGTTGGGCTGAGGTCTTTTTTTGCTCTAGGCGCTCTGGAGGATTTGCCCCAGGTACTTCCAGATCCGATGTCATCCAATACCAGTTTCATAGCTTGCTGGGAGTTGGTAAAAATAAGTATTTCATTTTCTGATGAAATGAAAGTTTGTCCAAAACCGGGGAATTTTCCTTCAAATAAATGAGCTGGAAAATTCTCTTCAGAAAGATAAAGAATTTCGTGCCCTGAATAGAAATCTAAACCTTCATCACTTTCGCTCACCTGAAATTCCTTTAGCTGTTGAATGGCTTGTTCGGCGTCTCTTGTTCGAGCTAAAAGAGCCAGGTTCTGATCTGTACCTCCTGTACTTTCCAAGTCGAGTAAATATAATTCACCAGTGAAACTATCCAAAAAGCCTTTATCCACAAGCTTCCTCTGAATGTCACCACTAAATGTGGATCTCGCTGTAAACGCTCTGTTAGTGATTTTTTGTGTTTCGTAGATACTCTCCAGGTTAATCTGAGTAACAGATAGCGTTCGATTGGAAATTACTTCTTCGATGGAGGCTAAATTAGCTTGGATGGATGGAGTGAAATTTACCTCCTCGCCATAGATAATCGGTCCTTTAAACACCATTTGATTTTCCTCCAGCTGCATATCCAATGCTGCTACTCCGGGCAAAATCTCCAGACTGGAAATAGCATCACTTTGCCTTTGTCCACCGACTCCCTTAAGTAAGCTTGCAATTCCTTTTCCGGAAACTAAAAGTCTTCCCTCAGCTTCCGAATTATAAGGAGCCTCATTAACCAAGGAGTAAAAACTTTGCTGATCTTCATTTACAAAAAATCGGATTGCTTCTTCCACTAAAAAGGATGAGGATGAAATTACTGCTAGATCGCCAAGTATTGAAATGCTCCAAATACGATTATTGTCTGAATCATAATATTCCAGTACATCGGTATCTGAATATTTTCTGGATTGGAATCTTGATCCTGACGGTATCCGTGAAGTTATTTCGTCAATAAAACCCGCTGCGGTGGAAGGATTTAGGTTAAGTGTAAAAAGTAACTCAAATGTTTCTATTCCAGTTGAGTGTAGGCTTATTGTAGCCTGTTGGCCATTGATAGTTTCTGCTATTTCACCAGAGCCTCCGTTGAGACTGTCCAAAGTGACAAGCTGGTCGGCAAATTTTTGGAAAGCGGGGAAAGCTTTTAGAATCTGCCATACTGGATCGTTGATTACGGCATTCCACTTTCTTGCTCCTTGGTAGGTTTCGAAAACAAAAACTGCATTTTGGCTTATAACCTCAAGACTATTGATTTTTCGGGTTGAAAAGTAGCTTTTGTAGATCCAGAATCCACCCCCAGCTAAAAGAATGGTGATAAAAAGTATTAGAAGGCTTTTCCAGATCTTCACAGTCAAAAGGATGATTCAGGTGGTATGTTACAAAAATCAGACCTAAGAAACCCTTGCCAAAGCTAGAGAATCTCAGGTCTGATAGATTAAGTTACTAAGATTACTTACCTAGCTTGTTCAAAACTTCCATTACTTCTTTCACGTGACCTCTAGAAGTCTCAAGAAGCGCTTTTTCTTCATCGTTTAGGTCTAATTCCAATACTTTCTCAACTCCATTTTTGCCAAGAATTACTGGAACTCCTAGGTAACAATCATCGATTCCGTATTCACCTTCCAATTTGATACAAACTGGGAATACTCTTTTTTGATTTTTCAATATAGCTTCTACCATTTGCGCAGCTGCAGATCCTGGAGCATACCAAGCAGAAGTACCCATTAGCTTCACAAGCTCACCACCACCGAATTTCGTTCTTTCGATGATTGCGTCAAGCTTATCTTTAGCTACCAATTCAGTCACTGGGATTCCAGCTACAGTAGTGTAGCGAGGAAGTGGAACCATGGTATCACCATGACCACCCATTAAGATAGCCTGGATTTCTTTTGGAGAAATGTTCAGCTCCTCGGCAAGGAAAGCTCTGTAACGAGCTGTATCCAAGATACCAGCCATACCGATTACTTTGTTTCTAGAAGTACCTGCAGTGATGTGTGCCTGATAAGTCATTACATCTAGTGGATTAGAAACCACGATGATGATTGCATTAGGAGAATGTTTGATTACGTTCTCAGTCACTGACTTCACGATACCAGCATTGGTTTCGATCAAATCATCACGCGTCATACCTGGCTTACGAGGAAGTCCAGAAGTGATCACTACTACATCTGAATTAGCAGTTTTGCTGTAATCATTTGTGCTGCCTATGGTTCGGCTATCGTATTGGTTGATAGGTGCCTTTTGGAAAATATCAAGTGCTTTACCTTCGGCAACTCCTTCTTTAATGTCAATTAGTACAATTTCCTCGGCGATTTCGCGATAAGCTAATACGTCTGCACAAGTTGCGCCTACGTTACCAGCTCCTACTACGGTTACTTTGCTCATTAGATTTATAGATTTAATATGAATTTTTTGTGTTAAAAAGCGGCGCTAAGTTATTAAACAATGCCTAGGATTCGAAACTGAGTCAAGAATACTTTAGAGTAATTAAGGTTTTTTGACAAATGCGAAAAAGGGTGTTTGAATGATATTATTCAAACATTTGGCGGAGACTAAAGAATCCAAATGATTCTCTGTAGGAGCGGAAAAGTCTCTGATTATTTTGATTGTAATACTCAGAAAGAGAGGTCATCATTTTTGCCTTAATCTTCGGATTGCTGTCAAAAATCTCCTGGATGGCAAAGTGTGGAATTACAATTAGTTCAGCTTCATCTGATACGATCAGAGCGGTATATGTTCTTTTAGCGTTTTCAAGTAAAGAATTTTCCCCGAAAGCTTCACCTCTTTTGATTTCCAGAATTGTTTCAAAATTGTCCTTGATATCGATAGTTAGGGAAATGTTCCCGCTTTTCACCAAATAAAGTGCCTGACTGGGGTCTTTGCTGAAGAAGACAACTTCGTCCTTAACATATTTACGATGATGCATAGCAGGGATGAAGCGCACCATTTCTTTGTTTTTTAATTGCTCAAAAAACTTAATCTGCCCAAGGAAGTCGAACATCTTGTCCTCTTGCTCAGTGTATGTTTTAGAAAATGGATTACGCATGGGCTATCTTTTTTTTAGATAAAGTAATTTTCGGGTTGCCGCTGTGGATTTTGCCCAATCGGCTATTCTGTAGCCAATTACCCAAGCTATTTGTCCTTCCGAAATTAATACTTTAACGGCACGTTTTTTCACCACAGGTATTTTTAAATCTATTAAAAAGTCGGAGACTTTCTTGGCGTTTTTCATACCGAGGGGAATAAATCGATCCCCTTCCTTCCATGTTCGTATTTCTAACGGAAAGCTCAGTCTCTCCAGATCAAACATCGCATTTTGGCGGGATTTATCTATAGCTTCTTTTCCTTCCAACTTTAGAACCTCATACTTAGCTTCCGGTAATTCAAAATCAATATCATTTTCGGATAAAGTGATGGAATCGAATTCTTTTGGAATAGGGGCTAATATCAGTTGATCCCGGTCAATATTGAGGAGATGAGTACTACTTTCGAATAGCTTTCCAGATTCGCTAAATTGGCAGGTATCCAAAATATCCTGGGCTTGATCAGAATTGAATCCATATGGACGAAGCCAAAAGTAAAGCAGGGAAGATGCACCTGCAGTCTTCAGCAGGTCATTTGCTGAAAGGATGTGCATTCCATCAGACTCTTTGATTTTCTCACTTTTCCAGGTTTCGAAAAGTGCTGTAAATGCTTTTCCCGTGTCTTTGAGTCTGGCAAAGCTGTTTAGTAAGCTCGACCTTGAATCATCAGCCACTCCGTATAGCGCAGGCAAACTGATGTGCCTAAGTTTATTTCGCTTATAGTCAGTTTTTTCATTTGAACTGTCTTCACGCCACTCAATACCGTTTTCAAGAACATAGTTTTGAATATCTTTCCTGCTGAATGGCAGCAAAGGACGGATCAGCCAACCTCTACGCTCTGACATCCCGTATATCCCTTCAATCCCAGTACCTCTAAGGAGATTTAAAAATATTGTTTCGATCTGGTCATCTTCATGATGAGCCACGATGACTCCTGCCAAATTTCTATCTGATCTTAATTTCTCAAACCAATCGTATCGAATCTCTCTTGCTGCCATTTGCGTAGAGATATTTCGATTTGCAGCGAATGTGTAAGTGTCGGAATGATGAACATGAATGGTTTTGTTCAGTTTAGCCGCCCATTGTCTAAGGAATTCTTCATCATCATTGCTGTCTTGACCCCTCAGTTGGAAATTAACATGAGCTACTTCGAAGGGGATATCAGCTATGGTAAGAAGATTGCCTAAGCACATGCTGTCTATTCCGCCACTACTCGCCAATAGGTAGGTTTTGGAAGGATCTAAAATTGATTTGTTCCGGATATGCCGGATAAAAGCTTCAACCATTGATCAAAAATATCATTTTCTACTAATTTTGCCCACATTCGTTCAGCTATGACTTCATTCTTATCTCGTATTGTATTCTTCCTTCTGTGTTTTTGGGTCGTATCATTTGCATCCCATGCCCAGGAAAAATCGGTTTTGGAGATTAATAATGCTGGTGAACTAGCTGGAAGTGGGGGTAAAGGATACGATCGGTTGTTGGGATCTGTGGAGATGAAACATCAGCAAACACTGATATATTGTGATTCTGCCCATTTTTTTAGAGAGGAAAATAAAGCCCGCCTATTCGGCAATGTGAGAATAGTGGATACGGTAGATCCTGTGCAGACAACTAGTGGCTATGCAGAGTATGATGGAAATACCAAGTTGGCTAAGCTTCGTAATCATGTAATTTTTACAAACCAAAAAACTACACTTAATACAGAATACCTTGATTACGACCGCGCGGGAAACATTGCCTATTATTTCAATGACGGCAAAGTAGTAGACTCGGTAAATGTTTTGACTAGTGAGCGAGGAACATACGAAGTTAATATTGAGAAAATCACTTTTAAAACTGATGTGGTGCTAGTTAATCCCGACTACACCATGAAAACCAATGATCTGGTTTATTTTACAATTCCAAAGACTGCCGAGACAAAAGGATTGACAAACCTGATTTCTAAAGATGGAAATACGTTGGATGCCAAGAACGGCAGTTTTTATGATACACAAGCTAAAAAGTTCCGGTTTTTTGATGGAATTGTAGAGTCAGAGACCAGTCGGATTAAAGCGAAGGAACTTTTCTACAGTGAGCTGGATGGTTATTATGAAGGAAAAGAAAATGTAAGTGTACTTAACAAAGAGAGACAAGTAGAAGTCTTTGGAGACGTAGGAGAATATTGGGAGGAGCGCAAACATAGTGTGGTGCATGGAAAGGCTTTGGTCCGAAAATATTTCGAAAAAGACACTCTTTATATGACTTCCGACACCCTGATTTCGCAAGATGGGGAGGCAGATTCGATGAAGTATCTGCTTGCATTTCATTCCATTAACTTGGTGAAGAAGGATTTGGCAGGGGTGGCTGATTCGTTGATTTATAATTATGCTGATTCATCGATTCAGATGTTTAAAGATCCTGTAATGTGGAATCAAAAGAGTCAAATCACTGCTGACAGCATGGTTTTTTACTTGGCAAACGAGGAGCTGGATCGTGTATTTATGAAAGATAAAGTATTTGTGATCACTCAGGATACCATCAAGAATTTCAATCAGATGAAGGGCAGGACAATGATCGGATATTTTGATGATGGCCAGATGGATAAAATTGATATTGATGGGAATGGGGAATCTTTATACTTCGCCTTGCAGTCAGATACAATCGCACAAGGAATCAATAAAACTCTGAGTGCGAATATTAAGCTCCGGTTCAAAGACGGCGCTATTCAGCGGGTAACTTATGGGATAAAGCCTGATGGGAAATTTACCCCATTTCAATTGATCACTGAGGAGAATTCCAGGCTGGAAGGATTTATTTGGAGATTTGAAGAAAGACCGGGCATGAAAGAAATAAATGAATGGAGAAAACCTGAAGAAATTGATCCGGAAGCAGAAAATTTATTTAATAATCCGGAAATTGAATTTGTCTTGCCATCAGATGAAGAAATACTAAAATCACTTGAAAAACGTGGTTGGAAGCCAGAAAAAAAGATTACAACACCAATTAGTGAGGGCTAGAGCACGTGGTAACGTGTGAGTTAACAAAAAATTTCATTAGGGTTAACAGATTTTAACCGCATTTTTCTACTAAAGTATAGCCATTGGCTTAATTTTGTGCGTATATTGAATACAGTTACAACAACTGAAAGCATATCGAATAAAACTCTACATGAAACGATTACTCATATTTTTTACATGGCTCTGGCTGTTGGTTCCGATAATAGCGGAGTCACAGCAAGTACGTGTGTTGAGTGAAGGTTTAGAATTCAAAGGTGACTTGGGTTCCATTCAGCGAAAAACAGTTATTCTTCAGAATGAAACAAATCAGGTTAAAACCTATCTTCTTAAAAATCTTCGTGGAAATATTGGGTCATCTCAGAGAGTGAGAGTGTGTATTGGAGATCAGTGCTATGATCCCAAAAAAGATCTAGCGAAGATTAAATTTACATTGGAACCTGGAGAAGTTCTTACTGATTTATATCTGGATTTTGATATGGGTATTGCTGAAACGCGAGGTTCTTTTGATTTATCATTTGTTAATGAGAGCAATTTAAGAGACCTTTTTGTCGTTGAAGCTAGTTACGAAGTGGATGATCCAATCAAAGTTGACGAATTTGACTATAAGGATCTCGTGCTTAGTGATGTTTATCCAAACCCAAGTGTCCGAATGGCTCAATTTGATTATAATTTTAAAAATAAAGCTGTAAAAGCTAAAATTACAATTAATAGCTTCATTGGAAATCCTATTGCGGACTATGAATTAGATCCTGAAAGAAGTACGTTGGCAATCAACGTGTCTGACTTTAACCCTGGGATATATTTCTACACTCTTTTCTTGGACAATAAGAATATTGTGACCAAGAAGCTCGTTGTCAAGAAGTAAGACTTTACTTTCGACTTAATCATCCATTTGAATCCGAATAATTATCCCGTATATTTGCGGTCTTGAAAATGAAAATGCGCCTACAATCCATTCTATTTCTGATTATTATAGTTGTTGCAAGTTCCTGTGGACAATTTAACAAGCTTGAAAAAAGCACGAATTGGGAGGAATTATACGCAGGGGCAAACAAATACTATCAGGAAGGTGAATACAACAAGGCTATCATTCTTTACGATAAAGTTCTGCCTGTAATCAGAGGAAGTGAGAAGGCCGAATTGGCTGATTATAATTATGCCAATTGTCACTTTAAGACTAAAAGGTATATAGAAGCTGCTGGATATTTCAGCAACTTTTATAGGACCTATAATAGGTCTCCCTTGGCAGAGGAAGCTTTATTTATGAATGCATATGCATTGTATCTAGATGCCCCTGATGCTAACCTAGACCAGCAGAGTTCTCAGGAAGCAGTCGCTGCTATTCAGCAATTTGTCACGAAATTCCCATCATCAGCAAGTTACGAGCGGGCTATGGATATGCTGGTTGACTTGCAGGGTAGATTTGAAGAGAAAGCATACATGGAATCATCTATGTATTATAGACTTAGAGACGGATTATATCCAGGTGATTACTATCGTGCCTGCATTATTAACTTTCAGAACTTTGCAAAAGATTATCCGGAAAGTAAGCATAATGAAGAACTTGCCTATAAACTAGTTGAGGTAAGCACAGGTTATGCAGAGAATAGCACCTTTTCCAAGAAAGAAGATAGATTAAAGGATGCTCTGGGATTTGCAAGTACATTTTATCGTAGGTATCCAAGCAGTCCGTTCACAGGAAAGGTGAAAGAATTTGAAGAAGAAGCAAAAGCAGAACTGGAGGCACATTCAGTTTTGAAAAAAGAATACGCAGATCGCTTGGCTGAGCAAAAAGCAAAAGCTTTAGAGAACAAGCCGCTGGAAAAAGTAGAAAATAATTAGAACTTTAATCAAATAAGAATATGGCAGTTAATCCATCCATCATTACAAGAGATCTTGATAAAATCGCTGACAAAACCGGTAATATCTATGAGTCTCTTCATGTAGTAGGGCAGAGAGCAAAACAAATCTCCAATACGTTGAAGGAAGAGTTGAATAATAAGCTTTCCGAGTTTGCTTCTACTGTAGACAACTTGGAAGAGGTATTTGAGAACAAAGAGCAAATTGAGATCTCTAAGTTTTATGAAAGAATGCCTAAGCCAAGCACCCTTGCTATGGAGGAATTCATTGAAGGTAAAGTTTACCATAGACTACCAGAAGAACCTACAGGCGAATAATCTTATGGGCCTTAAGGGTAAGAAAATCATTCTTGGAGTGACTGGTAGCATAGCTGCTTACAAATCTGCCTTTCTTACTCGTTTACTAATCAAAGCTGGAGCAGAAGTGCAAATCATCATGAGCGCTTCTGCTTTTGATTTTATTACTCCGCTCACCTTAGCTACGCTTTCCAAAAGACCTGTACTTAGTCAATTTCAAAATGATAATACAGGAGTCTGGACCAATCACGTAGAGCTTGGGCTTTGGGCCGATTTATTTTTAGTCGCACCGATAAGTGCGAATACCTTGTCCAAATTTGCCAATGGCATCTGCGACAATCTACTTTCAGCCACCTACCTTTCTGCTAGATGTCCTGTGATGATAGCTCCGGCGATGGACTTGGATATGTATCAACATCCCTCAGTTCAGTCAAATATTCAAAAATTGAAATCCTTTGGTAATATTCTGCTAGATGCAGAATCTGGCGAACTAGCCAGTGGCCTATCAGGCCAGGGAAGAATGATGGAGCCAGAGAATATTTTATCCAAGGTCGAAGACTTTTTCTCCAGCAGAGAGGATTTCTCTGGAAAGAAAGTTTTGATTACTATGGGGCCTACCCAGGAAGCACTTGATCCTGTAAGGTATATTAGTAATCATTCCAGCGGAAAGATGGGCTTAGCTCTAGCCAATGCCTTTCTTGCAAGAGGAGCAGAAGTATTTGTGGTTTCAGGACCAATTTACTTGACCGTCAATAAAGCAGGGGTTCATTGGAATGATGTGACATCAGCTAAAGAAATGTATGAAGCTGCATCAGAGATCCATAGCCAAGTAGATATTTGTGTTTTTGCTGCGGCAGTAGCTGATTATGCACCTTCTGAAGTCGCTCCTGAGAAAATAAAGAAAGACAATACTTCGCTTTCTATTTCTTTGGTGAAAAATGTTGACATCGCAGCAGAATTAGGTGCTAGAAAAAAGCAAGGTCAAATACATGTAGGTTTTGCATTAGAAACGGAAAATGAGGCTGAAAATGCGAAGATTAAGCTTTCAAAAAAGAACCTTGACTTAGTTGTTCTCAATTCTATGAAAGAGTCAGGAGCTGGTTTTCAAGTTGATACTAATAAAGTACATATTTTCCATTCATCTGGACTGTCCGTACAATCTGAGGTGGCGCCAAAAAATCAAATCGCAGATTTAATTCTTGATCAAATCAAAAATATCCCAGTTTGGGTTTAAGCTTCGTTATTTACTTAATTTTAAGTCAATGAAATTGAGTGTTTTTCCGTTAACTTATTATTAGGCTAAAATTTATCCGGTGATATTCTTCCAATTCGTTATCTGGATGTGCTTCTGAAGATTAATATAAGACATGAAAAAAGGAATAATCCTTCTTATTCTTTTTAGTTACTCACTAATTGGTTTTACGCAAGAGCTGAATTTTACTGTAATAATCAATAGTGACCGAGCTAGAATCCAAAATACTGATGTGTTTAATCAGATGAAAACCAGTTTTGAGCAGTTTCTCAATGGTAGATCCTGGACAACAGATGAGTTTCGTCCCGAAGAAAGAATAAAAGGGAATTTACTAATCACAATAAATGATGTTCCTCAGGTAGGGACGTATAATGCAACGGTTCAGATTCAGACAGTAAGACCTGTTTATGGTACTAATTACGAAAGTTTGGTTTTCAATTTTGCAGATAGAAACTGGAGTTTTGATTACATAGAATCTCAGCCGCTTGAATTCAATCGCTTTACCTACCTGAACAACATCAGTTCCCTACTGGCATTCTATGCACAGATCGCGTTGGGAATGGATTATGATTCTTTTGAAAGTAGGGGCGGAAGTGAATTTTTCGCTGCTGCTAATGATATCGTGAATAATGCACAACAATCAGGAAGGCCTGGTTGGACTCAGAGTACTTCTGATCGTAGAAATCGATATGCATTGAACAATGATATTTATACTTCATCAGTCTTTTCCGTAATCCGTGATGCTTATTATTTGTACCATCGTCAAGGAATGGATATTCTGCAGGTTCGGCCTGAAGAGGCTTATGAAAATATGCTTGAGGCAATGCGTATTGTAGCGAAAGCCAACAAGACTCAGCCGAATGGAATCTTTGTAATTTCATTCATGGATGCCAAAAGTGATGAGATCACTTCGATTATGAAAAATGCATCTCTTGAGATCCGGACAGAAATTGTCGAGTTACTTTTGGAAGTTGATCCTAATAATGCCAGAAAGTACAATGAGTTGCTGAAAAGCTAACTTCGATTTTTTAGTTTTGCCCAAACGTAAACTTAACTATGCTCAAATCTCTTAGCATTTCTAATTATGCTCTGATAGACCAGCTGCACATGCAGCCTAGTCCTGGACTTAGTATGATTACCGGTGAAACTGGCGCAGGTAAATCCATCATGCTGGGCGCCGTGGGACTTCTTTTGGGAAATAGATCTGATACAAAAGTTTTGCTACACGCTGATAAAAAATGCGTTATCGAAGGTGTTTTTGATGTGGGTAGTTACGGCTTAAAGGAGTTCTTCGACCAAGCAGAACTTGACTATGAGTCTACTTGCATCATTCGTAGAGAGATTAGCCCAGCGGGCAAATCACGGTCATTTGTAAATGATACACCTGTGCTGTTGGATGCACTGAAGACATTGGGAAGCTTTCTTATGGACGTCCATTCCCAGCATGATACTTTGCAGTTAGGAGAAGGTAGTTACCAATTAAAGTTGATTGATGCTTTTGCTCAGACTCAGGAAGAGATAAAGCAGTACAAATCTGATTATAGAGCTTTTCAAAAATCCCTGAAAGAATTTAACGAGTTAAGTAAAAAAGCCTTAGAACTTCAAAAGGAAGCTGATTTCAATCAGTTTCAATTGGAAGAGTTAAGCGTTTTAGGATTGAAACAAAACGAGCAGTCCGACCTGGAATCTACTCAGGAAATCCTTGAAAATGCAGAGGAGATTAAGCTGAAGATCAATGAAATGCTGAATCTTTTTCAAGATGAGCAATTTGGGATCAGCCAAGCTATGTCTCAGATCCAACATGGTATGCAATCTTTGGAAAGATTGGCACATGTATTTTCTTCTCTGAAGGAGCGTTTCCATGCGGTAAACATTGAATTAAAGGATATTGAAGAAACACTTGGCAGCGAGGAAAGTAAGGTGGAAGTTGATTTTGAGAGGCTGGATGAAATCAGGGAGAGGCTAAGTAAAATTTATCAGCTACAGAAAAAACATGGAGTTGATACCATAGAAGAATTGATAGAGCTGGAAAAAGAATTAGCTGATAAAGTATTTCAGGTCCAAAATCTGGACGAAAATCTCAACAAAGCTAAATTGGAAGTAGAGGAAAATAGAGAGAAGGCTTATAACTCTGGAAAGGCTCTCAGTAAAAAGAGACAGGATAGTTTTGCAAGTTTTCAGAGTTCACTGGAAAGTTTATTGGCTGGGTTAGGCATGGAGAATTCTAGGATTGTAATGGAGCATAAATCCATCGAGCCGATAGCGAATGGCATGGATGAAATTGACCTGCTTTTTTCTGCTAATAAAGGTTCATCACCACAACCATTGAAGAAAGTGGCTTCCGGTGGTGAATTTTCAAGATTGCTTTTTGCAATCAAATATTTGATGGCTGATAAAATGGCCATGCCTACTTTAATTTTTGACGAGATCGATACAGGGATATCCGGGGAAGTTGCCCTGAAGATGGTTGGGATGATGCAGGATATTTCAAAGAAGCACCAAGTGATTTGCATCACCCATTTGCCTCAGGTGGCTGGACAAGGAGATTTACATTATTACGTTTACAAGGACAATTCTTCTGAAAAAACAGTGAGTAAGATAAAGTTACTAGATCAGGAAGATCGCGTGTTGGAGCTTGCCAAAATGATTTCCGGAGCTTCTCCTTCAGCTTCTGCTATAGAAAGTGCCAAAGAGTTGTTGCGGCGTTGATGTGGGCAATCCATCAATGGCGGAGCTTGAATGATTATTTTTTCCTATTTTTGGGCAATATTTTTGAAAATAACCCCCTAGCTATATGCCAGAAAATTTGCTAAAAGGAAAACTGGGAATCATCACCGGTGCTCTTGACGAGAACTCAATTGCATGGAAAACAGCGCTTAAAGCGAAAGAGCAAGGCGCAAAATTCGTTTTGACTAATGCACCTATCGCCATGCGTATGGGTGCTATCAATGACCTTGCAAAAGAATGTGATACCATTGTGATCCCAGCAGACGCTACCAGTACTGAAGATATCGAGAAATTGTACACTGAGGCAAAAGAATACCTTGGAGGAAACTTTGATTTCCTACTACATTCAATCGGAATGTCACCAAACATCAGAAAAGGAAGATCCTATGGTGATTTGAACTACGATTGGGCTATGAAGTCTTACGATGTTTCTGCCATCTCATTTCATAAGATGATGCAGGTTGCTGAAAAGCAGGATGTGATGAATGAGTGGGGATCGATCGTCGGGCTTTCTTATATCGCAGCGCAGAAAGTTTTTCCTTTCTACACAGATATGGCTGATGCCAAAGCATTGCTTGAAAGTATCGCTCGTGGATACGGCTACAGATTCGGCAAGTTGAAGAAAGTTCGGGTGAATACTATTTCTCAGTCTCCTACCAAGACAACTGCAGGTACTGGAATCGGTGGATTTGATTCATTTTACAATTTTGCGGAAGCGCTTTCTCCACTTGGAAATGCTTCCGCTGAAGCTTGTGCAGAATACATTGTTACCATGTTTTCAGACTACACTAGATTAGTTACCATGCAAAACCTATTTCATGATGGTGGTTATTCCTTTACTGGGATTTCCGAAGATATCATGGAGAAGTTTAAGGATTTGTAATATTCATGCATTATTGCCTACAGAAAGCCCTTTGATTTACCCAGAGGGCTTTTTTTAACCTGCAGCTCGTAATTTTTTCATTTTATGTTGTGGCTTTTTGGTTTATCTTATGAGATTAAACCACCACTATATGAAAAAAAGATTTTTACTCCTAGCCATAGTTGGCTTCTTACTATCCCATTCTTCTTTCTCACAAATAGATCCAGCGCCAAACCGAAGTGAAGGGGATGGTCAATATGGTCGTTTGATTTTGAGAGGGGTAATCTTGATTGATGGCACTGGGGCACCGCCCGTAGGTCCAGTAGATATAGTGGTAGAGAAAAATAAAATCGCCCAAATACAAGTTGTTGGTTATCCTGGTTTGCCTATCAATGACAGTAGGAGACCAAAGGCTGGTCCTGACGACAAAGTTTATGAATTGGAAGGACATTATCTATTGCCAGGATTTGTGGATTCTCATGCTCACATAGGAGGTAGAGGTCAGGGTACTCCAGCGGAATATGTGTTTAAGCTGTGGCTGGCTCATGGTGTCACGACCGTTCGGGATCCTTCAGCAGGGAATGGACTAGACTGGGTATTGGATCAGAAAAAAAGATCATTAGCCAATGAAATTACCGCTCCCAGAATTTACGCTTACACTGCTTTTGGCCAAGGTGCTGAAACTGCAATAACAACTGATGAGCAGGCGAGAGCTTGGGTAAATGATAATGCAAAGAAAGGTGCCGACGGAATCAAGTTTTTCGGAGCAAATCCAGAAGTAATGGAAGCGGCAATTTCGGAAAACAAGAAAATAGGATTGCGATCGGCTATGCACCATCAGCAATTAGATGTTGCCCGTTGGAATGTGCTGAATTCTGCCAGAGCTGGACTGACTTCTATGGAACATTGGTATGGATTGCCTGAGGCACTATTTGAAGATAGAACAATTCAGGATTTCCGCTTGGACTACAACTACCAAAATGAACAACATCGTTTTGCTGAAGCAGGGAAACTTTGGAAGCAAGCTGCTAAACCCGGATCTGAACACTGGAATAAAGTTATGGATGAATTGCTTGAATTGGATTTTACACTTGATCCTACTTTTAATATTTATGAGGCAAATCGAGATCTGATGCGTGCTAGAACAGCTGAGTGGCACCAAGCATATACTTTACCATCTCTTTGGAGGTTTTATGCGCCGAGCCGTCAGTCACACGGCTCTTATTGGTTTGACTGGACTACCGAAGAAGAGGTACAATGGAAAGAAAATTATCGGCTTTGGATGACTTTTATTAATGAATATAAAAACCGAGGCGGTAGAGTAACGGCAGGATCAGATTCGGGTTTTATATATCAACTTTATGGATTTGCATATATCCGTGAGCTCGAACTGCTACGAGAAGCTGGATTCCACCCTTTGGAAGTTTTACGTTCTGCCACACTTGCTGGCGCAGAACTACTCGGTGCTGAGAAGGAGATAGGATCAGTAGAGGTAGGGAAATTGGCTGACTTTGTTATTTTGGAAGAAAATCCTCTACAAAACCTAAAGGTACTTTATGGTACAGGATCGATAAGAATCGATGAAAATAATAAACCAATACGGGTAGGGGGCGTAAAGTATACGGTGAAAGATGGAATTGTATACGATGCTAAGAAACTTTTGGAAGATGTAAAAGCTATAGTGGACAAGCAAAAGGAAGAAGAAGGTGTAAACATCACTCAGCCCGGATTAAATTGGTAAAAAGGAATCGAATTTTTAGCCAAGAAAGTTTGGATAGTACAATCAAAATAAACAGTTAAAATGTCCAAGATTAATGTTAACGGAGTTGATATTTTCTATACGGATCAAGGAAATGGAGAGGAGACAGTTGTCTTTTCGCATGGATTACTCTGGAGTCATAAAATGTTTGCTGATCAAATTGGATTTCTTCAATCACGTTTCCGGGTGATTGCCTATGATCATCGAGGACAGGGGCAAAGTGAAGTAACTGGACCTTTTGATATGGACACACTTGCAGAGGATGCAAAGGAATTTATCAAGAAATTATGTAATGGGCCAGTGCACTTTGCAGGTTTATCTATGGGAGGTTTTGTAGGAATGAGACTTGCCTCCAGATTTCCAGAGTTGATCAAAAGCTTAGTACTTATGGAAACTTCTGCAAACTCCGAACCTGTAGAGAACTTGCCTAAATACAAAACCTTAAATGGAATAGTGAAATGGTTAGGTATAATCCCACCAGTTTCCAGCAAGGTCATGAAAATTATGTTTGCTGAAAGTTGGCTTAGGGATCCAATGAATTCAGAGAAAATTGATTTTTGGAAGTCAGAATTAAAATCAAATAACCGAACTATTAGTGGAGCCGTAGAAGGGGTGATATATAGAAAGGGAATTGAAAATGAGCTTGGAGGAATCACGTGTCCCACTATGATAATTGTGGGTGATGAAGATGTCGCGACGACTCCTGTCAAGGCAAAGTTTATTCAGATGAGTATTCCTAAGTCCAAATTGCATACAATTCCTGGCGCCGGGCATTGCAGCAGCATTGAAAAGCCAAAGGAGATTAATCGGTTAATTGGCGATTGGCTGATTGAGAGGAGTTAAATCTTATTTGTATCTGTTGCTCTATTTATTCAAAAGACCTCATTTGAGGTCTTTTTTCGTTTTTTCTAAAAAAAGTTTTAATCAATTGAAACCTTTTTCTACATTTACATGTATATACATTAAATACAAAAACAAATGATATGGGAAGTCTTGAAGAAGCAATCAAACAAAAGGAGTTTAAGGACCCATACAATAAGTTAGTGGTTAATTTACTCTATACTCAAAGCTATTTGGTATCCGCTCAGAATGGGATTCTAAAGCCATTTGACCTTTCTCCTGAACAATATAATGTCTTAAGAATTCTAAGAGGTCAAAACGGTGTTCCTACTACAGTCTCTTCTATTCAGGATAGAATGCTAAATAAAATGTCTAATGCAAGCAGACTGGTGGATAAACTTAAATCCAAGCATTTAGTGGAAAGAAGAGAATGTCCAAGTGACAGACGCCAGGTCGATATTTTAATAACTGAAAAGGGACTGAAGATGCTGGATGATCTTCAAAAAAGTATGGAGGGTTTTAACAGTCAGGTGGTCAATCTTACGAAGGATGAGGCAATTTTGATGAATAACCTCCTCGATAAATTAAGAGGGTAAAAAATTTTACAAAAATACGTGTCTATACATTTAATATTAATACAAACAAATTTTAACTAAATAACAAAAATCATGAGTACTACAAAATGGATTATCGACCCTACACACTCTGAAGTTTCATTCAAAGTAAAACACTTGGTTATTTCTACAGTGACAGGTTATTTCAAAGATTTCGAAGGAACTGCGGAAAGCGATTCTGATGATTTCGACGGAGCAGCAGTATCATTTTCTGCTTCAATTGATAGCATCAATACAAACCAGTCGGATAGAGATAACCACTTGAAATCAGCTGATTTCTTTGATGCTGAAAATCACCCTAAATTGACTTTCGAAGGTAAGATTGTCAATGAAGGCGGAGATTACAAATTAGTTGGAGATCTGACTGTAAGAGGTAACACTAAACCACTTACGCTGGATGTAGAATTTGGCGGCATAGCTGGTGATCCTTATGGACAAACTAAAGCTGGATTTGAGATCGAAGGTAAAATCAGCCGTAAAGAATATGGTTTGACTTGGTCACCAGTTACTGAAGCTGGTAGCGTAGTTGTAAGTGATCAAGTTCGCTTGATCCTAAGTGTGCAGCTTGTAAAGCAGGCTTAAAGTATTAACTCTTCGAGTTTAACAAAGCTCGAAGAGTTTACTAATTAAATAAGCTAACAGAGTTAGAACTCTGAATAAACCTTTCTATTTAAACATTTTCCCTAACACCCATGAAACCATTAATCACTGGAATCCACCATATCACTGCGATAGCTGGAAACCCTCAAGCAAATATTGATTTCTACACTGGAATTCTTGGATTGAGACTGGTGAAAAAGACTATCAATTTCGATGCTCCTGGTGTCTATCATTTCTATTTTGGAGATGAGTTAGGAAGACCAGGAACTGTATTTACCACATTCCCTTTTACTGGAGCCCGAAAAGGAGCCAAAGGAGCTGGTGAAGTCACATACACCGCGTTTTCAGTAGCTGCAGACTCTTTGGAATATTGGATTGAGCGGCTTAAAAAATATGGAATTCCCGTCTCTGATGTGTTGACTCGATTTGGAGATCAGTTAATTCGATTTGAAGATCATGACAGTATGGGCATTGAATTGGTGGCGAATGATGAGGATGATAGAACAGGCTGGTCTTATGGGCAGGTGCCAATTGAGAATTCGATAAAAGGATTTTATGGAGCGACGTTAAATCTAAAGTCAAAGGACTTGACTGAAAAGTTGCTGACTGAGCACATGGATTACCACTTTATTGGAGAGGAAAACGGCAGATTCCGATATGGTACAGCTGGGAAGCCAGGAGATATTGTGGATATAGTGATTGATAAATCTGGAAGTCGTGGCATGCAAAGTGCCGGAACAGTTCATCACATTGCTTTCCGCACAGAAAATGCTGCTTCGCAACTTCAAGTTCAAGAGTTGCTGATGAGAAATGGCTATCAGGTGACAGAGGTGAAAGACAGAAATTACTTTACATCCATCTACTTCCGCGAACCAGGAGGAGTTTTATTCGAAGTTGCTACTGACGAACCAGGATTTGCAATTGATGAGGATGAAGCGCACTTGGGCGAGTTGATCAAACTGCCTGAATGGGCTGAACCAAATCGCAAAAAACTTGAAGAGAGTTTGATTCCAGTAAAATTAAATGTTGAGTCTTATGCCTAAGATAAAAACGGCCGGTATTCCCTTGGATCAAGCAAAAAAAGCTGCCATTCTAATTCACGGTAGAGGAGCAAATGCAGAGAGTATCCTTTCGCTTTCCAAATATTTGAATCTGAATGAATATGCGCTTTTGGTACCTGATGCGAAAGGGGGGACTTGGTATCCTTACAGTTTCATGGCTCCGGATGAGGCAAATGAGAAAGCGTTAAAAGAATCATTAGCCACTATTAAAGATGGTTGGGATCAAATTGCTGCTGCTGGTATTCCTTCGGAAAACGTCGTATTTATTGGCTTTTCCCAGGGAGCTTGTCTCAGCCTTGAGTTTGCTGCGCATAATGGCCAGAAGCTTGGGGGAGTCATTGCTTTCACGGGAGGTTTGATAGGTGAAAGTATTCAGGAGCAGAAATATTCAGGTAATTTTGATGGGACTCCCATCTTTATTGGAAGTAGTGAGCGAGACTTTCATGTGCCGCTTTCTCGCATAAATGAATCAGAAACCCTACTGAGCAGGATGGGGGCAAAAGTAAAATTGCTAATATTCAAGGACTCAGATCATACCATCCGTCAGGAGGAAATTGATTGGGTAAACAGAAATATATTGTAAATAGGTTTTCTTAATTCAAAAAAAACTCTGGCACATTGTCAGAGGTTTTTTTTGTGTCAAAAAGAATAACTCACTTGGGAGCCAAGCTCAGGATCGAGTTCTACGCTTGCAAAAACACCGATTTCCTGTTGTAGATCTTCCACGTGACTGATGATTCCTACGATCCTGTTTTCGTGGCGAAGTGATTTAAGGGTTTCAAAGACCACCCGAAGGGCATTTTTATCCAAGGCACCAAAACCCTCATCCATAAAGAAGAAACTCTGGTCAGCTTGGTTAAGGGCTTTTACTTTTTCTGCCAAAGCCAAAGCCAGGCAGAGCGAAGCTTGGAAAGTCTGACCTCCAGAGAGCGTTTTGAGTAGGCGTTTCTTGCCTCCATTCAAATAGTCAATTACCCAGAAAGTATTGTTATCGTCAATTTCCAGGCTAAGTCGATTTTTGCAGAGTTTCATAAAGCGCACATTCGCCGTATTGCAAAGCTCCTTCAGGTAAATAGAACTTACGAATTTTACGAAACCACTGCCTCGAAATAGATTGTCCAATTCTTTGAGATAGCTTTCTCTGATCTCAAGTTTGGCGAAGTCAGCCTGCAAACTTTTCTTTTCAGCTAATTTTAAGCTGGCTTCCTGGATTTCCTTATCAAGTAATAAGACTTGATTTTGGAAAGATTCAGCGTTGGTTTTAAAATTTTCGAAGGAAGTAGAAAGCTCCTGAAATGCTTGTTCCTGAAAATCGGCAACACCTTTTTCAGCTTCGAGTTCCTGAAGTCTATTTTCGGCGATGTCATGCTTACGATCAAAGTCCGCGATATCCCGAGCTACCTTCTCTGCATCCAGTGAACGCTGGAATAAGCTGATCAATCGCTCCTCTTCTTGGAATCCATGCTTGATTTTCAAACCTTCAAAATCTGCTGTTAGCTTTTCGAGCTTTGTCGAACTCTGATCGCGAAGCTGAATGAAATTTGATAAGTCGGCTAAGTTTTTATCCGCTACACTACGTTTTTCTCGCAAATGCTTTTGCTTTCCTTCCAGTGATTGCATTGCATCTTCTATGTCTTTTTCCACTTTATCTATCGCAAATCGGATTTGCTCAGATTCTTTGGTGAAAAACTGCTTACAGAAAGCCATATCTCGGATTTCTTCTTTTTTCGAGGAAATATTGGAAAGTACGGATTGCAGTTTCAGCTGTGCCTGCTGCAATTCCTTTTCAGATTGATCAATCGAAATGCGCTCTGCATCCCAGTTTTTGCGAAGGGATTTTACTTCTTGGATCAGCTTTTCCCGACTTTGAGAGCTGCTTTCTATTGCCTGAATTTTCGAAAGTAGCGCTTCGTGAGATTCTATTCCCTCTTTAGCTAAAGTAGCTTTTAAAGTGCTGAGGTTTTGATTCGTTTCTTGTAATTCCGCGATTTTTAAGGTACTATTTTTTTGATTGTTTTCTAAATGAAATGTCAACTCTCCGAAACTGGATTTAGAAGTTTGAATCTGATCTAAAAACACCTTTGCTTCCTGAATTTCACGATCTTTTTGGGCTAAGGTATTTTCATCATCGCCTTGAAGTGGACTTGGATGATCCAAAGATCCACAAAGTGGACAAGGCTCTCCGTTATGAAGCAAATGAACATGCGCAGCAAGTCCTTGCTTTTGCATCAGGATATCACGCTGTTTCTCCAGTTTTTGAATAGTTGATTTCTGGGTTGTTAACCAATCTTCGAAAGAGTCTTCTTTAGCAGGAATAGTGCTTTTCAGAGCTTCCAATTTTTCTTCGATTCGCCTTACTTCTTTTGCTAATTCATTCTCCTCGGATTGCAGTCTGCTCAATTGAACTTCGAGGGTTTTCCAGTCTTTGGCCGAGCTAATAAGGTTTGCCAATTGTGAGCTGTCTGTTGAACTTATCTTTTCCGCCTCAGTTTCTAGCTCAGCAATTTTTGTTTCTAATGCCTTTTGAGCCTCTTTTTTAGTCTTTATTGAGGGTTGCAAATTGAGCAGCGTGGCATTCGCAGCTTCTCGCTGAGTTTCTATGGATTGGATTTCTATGACTTTTTTCAAATCACGGATTTTTGCTTCCCTTATTGGTCGCTCCTGATTCTTTTTTTTGAGCTCTTCCTCCTCTTTTTCCAGATCTGCTACTTCTTTTGCAAACTCTATCTTAAAGCGCTCACAGTCAATCACGCTTACTTTATACTTTTCCAGGTCAGCTTTGGTGTCACGAATCAGATCCCAAACAGGGCGAAGATGGGTCTTGGCTTTGATGAATTCAGAATGTAGCTGTCGCTGTTTTTCAATTTCGGGACGTTGAAGATTCAAACTCTCTCTCTCAGTTCTGAACTTCAGCAATTGCTGGTTTTTAGCTCGCAGGTTTTCTTGAAGCCGAATTTCAGTTTCAGCACTTTTTAGCTTTTGCGAAGCTTCAGTTGCCTGGGTTTTTAGCACAGAAAAATGACCTTGCTTTTCTATAAGCACTTCTTCTGAATATTCTTCCAAGCCCTGCAATTGAGTTTCCAAACGGATTTTCTGCTCTTTAACTGCTTTTACAAGAATTCTTGTTTTTTCCTGAAGATCAAAACGCTCCAGACCAAAAAGCTCCTTCATCATCTTAGCCTGATCCAAAGGTTTTTGATCGATGAAATCTCGGAATTTGCCTTGCGGAATAATAACTGTCTGCTTGAAATGATTTTGTTTCATTCCAATGATATCCTCTGCGCTGGTATTGATAGGTACCCAATTGTTGTTTGATTTTATATAAAATGTGTGCCCATCAAATTTTACATCATCGTAGTTTTTCTTATTTCTTTTGAGTGAATATCTAGATAAATAGGTGTTTACATTATTTTTCCCTGCACTAAATTCGAAAGAGATAAGGAGTTGATCACTTTGGAGATTGACCATGCTATTCTTTTCCCCGCGATCTGAAAGGCGTTCTGTACTCCCATAAAGAGCTAAAAGAATCGCTTCCAGGATGGATGATTTTCCACTTCCCACTGCTCCGAAAATTCCAAATAATCCTGCCGTAGTCAGCTTATCAAATTCTATAATCTGCTTCTCTTTGTAGGAATACAATCCCTTAATTTCAAGTTTAATAGGGATCATGCTTCGTCGTTTTGGCTGATGACTTCCTTGAAAATTGTGAGCAACTCTTCATTTGGCTCCTGGCCTTTATCACTTTCGTAGAAAAGTTTGAAAAGGCTTTCCATATCTTTTCCTAGGTCTTCGACCTGAAGACTGGAGTTTTCCCGACCCAAAGGATTTTTGATCTGCGGAATCAAATTCACAATACCATCGTGGGCTTTCATGATCGCTTTTCGGGTAGCGGCTTCAATAGAGCTTTCGGTGATGTAAGTCAATTCTACAAAGCAGTAGGGGTTTTCTTCAAGCCATGCTAAGGTGTCAGGCAGATTATTAAAGGTTTTTCGATAAAGCGGTCTTCCTTCCTTTAAACCGACAGGCGTATACCTAACTGGCTTTCCAGGTTCAGCTTCGATGATAACCACTTGCTTTTGCTGGTCAGCTTCGCTGAAAGAATAGGCGAGAGGCGAACTGGAATAAACAACTGGACAATGATCATGTCCGACTGCATGGTAGCGATGTAAATGCCCCAAGGCCGCGTATTGGATTTGGGACGGAATATTTCTGGTGAAAAGAGCCTGTGTTCCGCCCACATGGAGAATAGGTCGTTCGGACTCAGGTTCTGGCTCAGGTTTTTCACCTTCTTTCATAAAGAAAAAGTGTCCTGCAAAGATATTTATACCTTGCTCATCGCAATATTGATCCGCTATTGTACTCCATTTTGCACCCATCAGATTGCGGAATTCCTCCTCACGGTCACCTTCGCCTAGGTAGGTTTTCATAGAAACCTCATTAGCATAAGGAGCTAAAATTATCCGGATTGGAAAATCAATTTCGGGTAGCTTCATCTCCACAAAACCTGTAGCGGATTGGCTGATTTCTATGCCATTATCAAGCTTACCCACAGGAATTACTGTGTCATATTTTCCATAAAAGAAAATCCCCATCTCTCGAGCCAGCGGATCCGGAGCCTCGACAAACTGTGTGCTGTCATGGTTTCCTGAGATGGCTATAATGGGTCTTTTACCTCCTTTTGAGAGCCTTCGTAGTGATTTATAAAGTAATTCTACGGCTTCATGACTTGGATTGAAGGTGTCAAAAATATCCCCTGCCAGCAAAACCATATCTACATTTTCCCGATCTGCTATCAGTTGAATTTCTTCAAGAACCAATTTTTGTTCCTCCAGTCTGGAGAATTCCTGAAGTCTTTTTCCTAGATGCCAATCTGCTGTATGGAGAATTTTAATCATGCTTTTCATCAAAAATGAATTTTAAAATATATCTGGTATCAGACTTGTGACACGTAAAGAGCGGCGCCAAAGATGATTGAAACTGCTATTCCCGCTACTTCGGTCACCTGCCTTTGGGCTTGGGTTCTACGAAATAAAGAAATGGCATCATTTAAGATAATTATATAAGTGTATAACTAAGTTACTTCAGTAGATTACTTGCTGCAAGCAATTTGATACAATTGACATTAATTGGCATCTTTATTGGAACGGCAAGCGATAATCCGGGTCATCCTATGTGGAATTGGTTTATTCTTTTAGTAGCTACAATCATGTCAGAGCCAACTCAGCCTGAGCTGGTTCCTGATGCCTTGCTTATTCAGGAAGGAACGGCGAGTTTTTACGGTAGAAGATTTCATTTAAAGAAGACCTCCAATGGTGAGATTTTTCATATGGATAGCCTCACTGCGGCTCACAAGACTTTGCCTTTTGATACAAGGGTCAAGGTAACACGGATCGATACGGGAGAATTTGTTTGGGTGAGAGTCAATGATAGACTTCCGAAAAACTCAAAGAGGACTATTGATCTTTCCAGAAAAGCAGGTACGGAGCTAGGCCTAATCAAAGACGGGATAGCTCCTGTGCGCATCGAAGTGGAAAGTCCGGAAGAAATCAATCGCCTTATTGATTACTTTGGGGAAAATGCACCTGCTACTATGCGCTTACGACCTGTAGTACATGCTATTAGTCCGCCTGTTGTAGAAATTGATAATTCTATAACATTTTTTTAGAATCGTTAACACTCCTTTGACAAAAAGCATTTCCTCATTGAAAAAGTAGTTAGTTTCTTAACCATTGAAATATATTACTTCAATGAAAAACTCTACTCTGTTCTTTTTTGGTTTTTTGATTGCCCTGATTTCTTCCTGTGGAGAGGAATCTGTTGAGGAAAGTAGAATACATGAAAAAGTCATTGATTTTGAAAAGTTATAAAAACTGATTCATTGATTTCACCCAGAGAGTTGTTTTCGGAGGCTGATTTTATCTTATTGAAAACTCCTGATTCATTAAAAATCACGATTGCAAGTAAGATTCGGGAAATAGGAGATAAGCTTTTTATTCTAGATCAGAAGAGGAGCGTTGTTTTTGCTTTCGACAAAGTCGGAAACTTCCTAGGCTTAGTTGGGAATCGAGGAGAAGGTCCTGAGGAGTTTGATGAGGTCACTGATTTCGATGTTTATGAAAATCAGATTTATATTTATTCAAGAGGGGATTTTTCTGTTTATGTTTTTAATGCTTCAACTTTCGAATTTGTCCGTACAGTTAAATTTGAAGACTGGGGAGCACAAATAAGTGTTTTGAATTCAGAGAATTTGGCTTTGTACTCTTATTTGATTGAAGGAGAAGATCAATTTAATATTAATATTTATAGCCCAGATGGAGTATTGCTAGACAAAAAAATGGCCTATGCCGAAGATGGAAACTATCAGGCTATGAATTACACAGGTTTTATTAATGGGAATTACTATACGTATCCTTTATCCTCTATAATTTATAAGATTGTAGAGGGATCCGAAGTTGATTCTGCTACATATGACATAAATTTCCCTGGCAGATTTTCGGAGTCTTCCACCTCTAATTATATGGCATTTAAGGAGAGTGAAAGAAATAAACGTAATCAGAATATACTGACCAAGTTCGAGCTCGGTGGGAAGGGTGAATTTATCTGTTATTATCACTTTAGGGAAGGATTATCAAATGGCTACACCTTGGGAGTAAGATTGTCAAGTGGTCAAAAGTTTGGGCATTTGAATATGAAACATGCCGCAAAAGGGAAATTTGATGATGTGTATCTTCAAATGTTTTTCAAAGGCCCTTATAATATGGCATCCTATTCACAGGAATCTGCGCGTTTTTTCATCGCTTCAAATATGGAAAGCGTAGGCATTTATCAAGATTACATAGTTGATTTTATCAAGTCTGGTTCTGTTTATGATGAGGAATTGCTTAACATATTAAAGCAGACAGATTTGGAAGAGACGATCGTGATGAGTTTTAAACTGAAAAATAGTTTGTAGAAGATTTTGATTTTTCTCATTTAAGGAAATCATCTTACCGAGATGGCTAATCAATCCAAAATCAATTCTTCGGTAGGTCAATCAAGCAGATTAATCGATTTTTTTCTTAATTCATTTACTTTTTTTAACACCCTTTCGGCAATAATCATTTTGACATTGAAGAATAAGTTAGTTTCTTATTAGCTGAAACTACTATTTCAATGAAAAACTCCACTCTCTTACTTTTCGGTTTTTTAATAGTTCTTTTTCCATCTTGCCAGGAAGAAAAGGAAAAAGTCGAAGAAGCTCCAACAGAATCCTTTAGAAACGAAGTCGCTGCCACAGAAGTGAATATCGCTACTGCTGAGCGCAAAAGCTTTGATTATCTCATTAATGCAACAGGGAAACTTGAGGCCGGTTCCGAGGTATTAGCAGTAATCGAGCAGGCCGGTTATCTCTTAGAAGTAAATGTTCAGGAAGGGCAGTACGTCAAAAAAGGGGATGTTATTGCAACACTGGATCTTACTGAAGCAGAGTTTAACTTGGAAAAGGCGAAGATTTCACTCAGGAATGCTAATGCTGAATATGAATCCATGAAGATGGGTTTCGCGACTTTGTTTGAATCTGACAATACAGACCAAAAGGCTGTAGTTGATGAGCAACTTAGGGCCAAATCGGGCGTTTTCCTATCAGAAGTAGAGCTCAAAGAAGCTCAGATGGCATTTGATAGAAGTGTAGTGAAAGCTCCTATTTCTGGTCAAGTGGCCGATCTGATGTACAAGGCTGGAAGTTTGGTCACAGCAAATACGGAGCTTTGTCAGATTCTTGGTACAAATGAGTTTATCCTTAAAGTAAAAGTACTGGAATCCGATATCAGTCTTATTTCCATCAACCAAAAAGTAGAAGTTTATCCTATATCCAATACCCAAACTGCTCTAAGCGGAAAGGTTACCGGCATCAATCCCAAAGTAGATGAATCTGGCCTGGTTCAGGTATCAGTAACCCTAGCTGCAAATAAAGCCTTGCTTCCAGGTATGAATGCAAGAGCCATTATTCGAGCTCCACAAAATAATTCCCTGGTAGTTCCAAAGGATGCTTTGGTCTATAGATCTGGACGAGCAGTAGTTTTTTCTATAGAAAACAAGGAGTCAAAGTGGAACTATGTAGAGGTGGGCAAGGACAATGGGGAAGAAGTGGAGATTCTCGATGGACTTGAGGAAAACAGCACAGTAATCACCTCCAATAATCTTCAACTAGCGCACCAAGCACCGGTTCAAATTATAAAAGAATAAGCGATGGTTAGATTTTTACTGTCCCGGCCGATTGCAGTTTTTATGACTTTTATGGCGCTGATGGTTTTTGCATTCATCGTCTTGCGAACGCTACCGATTTCTCTTTTGCCGCCTATCGATGTGCCACAGATCGTGGTGAAGGTTAATTATCCCAACGCATCTCCTGAAGCGATCGAGCAAAATGTCTTGAACCCTATCCGTGAAGGACTGATCACGCTGAATGGCTTAGAGGAAATGGATTCCAAAGCAGGTTCTGAAGTTGGCACCATCCGATTGACATTCGACTACGGTACCAAAATGGAGCTGGCATATATTGATGTCAATGAAAAAATAGATAGACTAACCAACGGCCTTCCGGAGGATCTAAGCCGACCGGAAGTCATCCGGATCAATACCTCAGATATCCCGGTAGCTCGTGTACAAGTCGTGCCAAATGAGGGTGTCGATGAAGTAGAAGTAAGTTTGCTTGCAGAGAATGTCCTGAAAAAAAGGATTGAGCAACTGCCTGGAGTTTCGCTGGTAGATATCAATGGGAAAAAGGAGCGGATCATAACGGTGAAGCCAAATGAGGAGGCTCTATCTGCACTGGGGATGACTCAGCAAAATGTGATCGCTGCGATTCAATCGGGTAATTCTGAGCTTCCCGGAATATCTGTGAAAGATGGACAATTCCGCTATTATTTGCGGCTGGCTACCAGAGTGGATACCCCTAAAGATATTGAGACATTACCTGTGGCCGCTTCTTCAGGAGTGATTATTCCTTTGGGAAAATTGGCAGAGGTAAGCTATGAAAATCAGGAGACGCTAGGTTACCATCTGTATGGAACTCAGGAAAGTCTTGTAATTACGGTTCATAAGCAGGCTTCCGCCAAAATGAATGAGCTTATTCCAGAGTTGAAAAAATCATTGGAATTGTTCAGGCAAGATTATCCACAAGTAGGATTTGAGCTGACGCAGGATCAGTCGAACCTTCTGAATGCTGCCATTTCCAATTTGGAGACTTCTTTGCTTTTCGGAGGTGTTTTCGCATTTGCAGTACTTTTCCTATTTATGAAAGACTATAGACTTCCCCTCATTATAGGCGTTAGTCTCCCGTCCTCCTTGCTGATTTCTTTCCTGATTTTTTACTTTTTCGATCTTTCTATCAATATCATTTCTCTATCTGGTTTGGCGCTTGGTATTGGGATGCTGATTGATAATGCAATCATCGTGTTGGATAATATTACCCGTAAGCGGGAAAGTGGGTTGCCGCTTTTTGAAGCATGTGTGGAAGGGGTCAATGAAGTCATGGGAGCACTGATCAGTTCGGTGCTTACTACCTTGGCGGTATTTGTCCCACTGGTTTTCCTTAGCGGGATTTCCGGAGCATTGTTCTTCGATCAGGCTGTGGCAGTGACTGCCATATTATCCGTATCACTTGCCGTGGCTTTTATCCTGCTGCCGATGCTTTATTTCCTGATGTTTTCGCGAAGCAAAAAGGCTTATGACGATGGGGAAGGTGCGTTTTTCAGTAGAATATTAGGACTGTATGAAATTGGCTATCGCAAAATCACGGGAAATAGGAAAGTGGCAATTCTGGTATTTCTGTTGTTGATCCCAATAGGTTTGGCTGTTGGTATTTTGCTAAAAACCACTGGTTTGCCGGAGATAGAAAAACTGGATGCAACGCTGGAAGTGGATTGGAGCGAGCCAATTTCTGCAAGAGAAAACAGAGACAGAGTTCTGGCTCTTTTACAAACCCTGGATGGCAAATATGAGCAAGCTGAAGCGGATGTGGGAGTCAAACAGTTTTTACTTTTTGATGGGGAGAATTCCATTCAGCAGTCCTTGCTCTATTTTCTATTTCCTACCGTAAAAGAAAAGGTATCTGCGATTCAGGTTTTGGAAGCTAATCTCAAAGAAAATTATCCGGAAGCAGCTTTTACACTCGGTGATGCACCAAATGCTTTTGATCAGCTATTCAGTTCCAATATGCCTTTTTACGAAGTGAGATGGAAAGATCTGACTGCCAAAGAACCTGTGTCTGAGGAAAAAATGGATCCTTGGCTTAGCCAATTTCCAACCCAAGAATGGGAGCGTGGACCTGGTCTGCAAAAAGAGGCTTCGGTGGTTTTTACGCTTCGGGCGGATAAAATGGCAACCTATCAGATCCCTGTAGATTTGATCCAAGAGCAGATCTCCAAGCTTTTTGGAAGCTATACCATCACAGATATCAGAAGATTTGGGGAGATTACTCCCATCCGTCTGAAGGAGCCGAATGCTCGCTTTGAAGACTTGCTGCGCAATACCCGAGTAATCGCTTCCGATACTACTTCTTACATTCTCGGTGAATTTGTAGAGTATCAGTATGAAGATCATTACAAATATGTAACTGCAGATAAGGGAGGGATCTTTCAATCGCTAAATGTCACTGCTGAGAATCCTGATGATCAGTTGAGTGAATACCTCCGCTGGGGTCAGGATAAAAATCTAGGTGTGAGTGTAGTGGGTCAGTACTTTAAAGACAAGGAAAACATCCGTCAGCTGATTGGTATATTATTGATTTCAGTCTTGCTTCTATACTTTATCTTGGCTGCGCAGTTCGAGAGCTTTATCCAGCCATTGATCGTTGTATTCACTTTGCCACTTGGTGTAGGTGGTGCGTTTTTAGTTCTTTTTATTTTTGGAGCTTCGCTCAATGTTATGTCTGCTATCGGGTTGGTGGTGATGCTTGGAATCATGGTGAATGATGCTATCCTGAAAATAGATACTATCAATAGACTTCGTGTAGATTTCGTAGAGTCAGATACTGTTTCTGCTGCTGAAGCGCTGGAAATGGCACTTCACAAAGCAGGTCAGATTCGTCTGAAACCAATTTTGATGACTTCGATTACTACGATTTTGGCATTGATTCCTATTGTATTCAGCAGTGGTTTGGGAGCAGATTTACAGCGTCCTTTAGTATTTGCAGTGATAGGTGGATTGACGATTGGTACGTTGACGGCTTTATATTTTGTCCCATTAGCTTATTGGTTTACTGTTTCCAAGAAATCTTTGAAAGCAACCTAGCATGACTCCATTCAGAATTCTGATAGTCTTTGTAGTCGTGTCAATTCTAGGATTGGCTGTGATTCCTATGCTTTCGGTGGATTTGAATCCCAAGGAGAAATCTCCGGTTTTGTCCATCTCTTATGGAATAAATAATGCCTCACCGGAAATAGTAGAGAAGCTTGCCACGTCGCCTTTGGAAGGTGCCTTTTCCAGGCTTTCTGAACTGAAGGAGATCAGATCCACTTCCAATTACAATGGGGGATTTATCTTATTGACTTTTGATAAGAAGTCGGATATGGAAATGAAGAAATTTGAAATCTCTTCCATGATTCGGCAGATTTACCCCCAGATGGATTCCCGGGTAGGATTTCCCATAGTTACCCAGTCATCTCAAGCTAGGTCAGAGGAGAAAACTCCGATTTTGACCTATAGCGTAAACGGACCCTTTGCGTCTTTTGAAATAAAAAAAATAGCTGAGGACGTGCTCAAACCTGCATTGACTCGCTTCGAAGAAGTGGAGGAAGTGAACGTTCGTGGAGCGAATGACCTGCAACTTTTTGTCACCTACGATATTCAAAAAATGCAGGCATTTGAGGTTACTCGTAGTCAGGTAGAAAATAGCATAAGAAGTGCTTTCGGCCTAAGTTTTCCGGGTGCTGTGATGAATAATCAAGGCAAGACGCTCTTTGTGCAGGTGGATCGCTCGCTTAAAGACAAGGCACAACTGGAAAAGCTTGTAGTAAGCGAATTGGATGGTATGGAAGTGCGGCTTAGGGATGTGGCAAACCTGACTTTGGAAGAAGCAGAGCCTAGTCAATATTTCCGGATTAACGGAAATAATTCGGTAACTCTCTCTGTATTCAATCGGGATGGAGTGAATAAAGTATTGCTGGCACAAAATCTAAAACTTGCCATCGAAGAAGCCGGGCAACTACTTCCTGCAGGTTTTGAAGTAAGATTGGAAAATGATGATACCGAGTTCCTAGAAAAGGAGCTCAACAAAATTTACAAAAGATCTGGCCTCTCAATTTTGATTTTGGTTGTATTTATCTTCCTGATCAATAGAAATATCAAATACCTCAGCATTCTGTTTCTCGGAATATTGGCCAATCTTAGCCTTTGTGCTATTGTTTTATATTTCCTGAAAGTGGACATACACATGTATTCCCTAGCAGGATTGACGATTAGTTTTGGTCTGATAGTGGACAATGCGATCATCATGATCGATCATTTGCATAAGCACAAAAACCGTAAGGTGTTTCTGGCACTACTGGCAGCATCTCTGACTACGATTGCTGCGTTGATGATTGTTTTTTTCCTGCCGGAAGAAGACCGAAGAAATCTGACCGAATTTTCCATCGTAGTATCCGTAATGTTGGGGATATCACTTTTGATCGCTCTTGTTTTTACTCCAGCCTTTTATCAGGTATTGTTCAAAGAGTCGGTGACAAAAGGAAGGAAACTTACCATTCCAAAGCTGCGTAATCGGGTCAAAGCTTTGCGAAGCTATGAAAATGGTATCGCGTGGACAGCTAAATACCGAAAAACATTTCTTACACTTCTGATATTACTTTTCGGACTGCCAATATTTTTCCTCCCAGCCAAATGGGAAGATCACGAATGGTATAACAAGACGGTGGGTAATACTTTCTATCAGGAAGAGATCAGACCCTATGTGGACAAAGTTTTGGGTGGATCCATGCGAATGTTTGTAAGGGGGGTGTATGAAAAAAGTGGCTATAGAGAGGCAGCAAAAACCAGATTGTATGTCAGCTGTCGATTGCCCTTTGGCAATACACTTGAGCAGATGGATTTTATTATGAGGGAATTTGAAACTTACCTGAAAGACGTAGAGGGCATAGATCAATTTGTCACTTCCGTATATTCAGGACAAAGTGCTTCGATAGAAATTACATTCAAGGAGGCCTATGAAAGAGGAGCGTTGCCCTATCAGTTGAAAGGAAAATTATCCGTGAAATCAACGGATTGGTCCGGTGCCCAGTGGACTGTGTACGGAGTAGGGCAAGGATTTTACACTGGTGGCTCCAGCGAGCAGATCCCTACCTATCGTGTAAAAATGAAAGGTTACAACTTCGATGAATTAGAACGACAGGCGAATGTGTTGGCAGAAAAGCTTTTGGCGCATAAACGGATTCAGGAAGTAAAAACTAATGAGAGGATGGGCTATGGAGAGCAGAAAACAGAAGAGTATGTGCTGCGACTTGATCAAAACAAAATTGCACTCGGTCAGACTAATCAATATGAAGTAATTACAGCCTTGCTGGATATGTCTAAGCCGCGAGGCCCTTCCACTACATTGACTTTAGAGGATACGAACTATGGGCTGGTTATTCGTGAGCGCAAGTCTGGAGATTTTAGCAAGTTTGATCTGGAACAAAAAGGGCTGATCGGAGGAGAAAACAGAGTTTTTAAGATTTCCGATTATGGGACATTGAATAAGGAAACTACCACCAATTCACTTCACAAAGAAGATAGACAATATATCCGGATTGTAGCTTTTGAGTACATGGGGTCTGCTAAATTTGGAAATGAATACCTGGAGGAAGTGCTTGATGAAATGAAGTTGTCGATGCCTATAGGCTATGAAGCCAAGAAGGAAAGTTATTCGTGGAATTACGAGCAACAAAAGCGGCAGTACTCCTTATTGGGTCTACTGATTATCGGGATATTTATGATTTGCTCAGTTTTGTTCGAGAACTTGAAACAGCCGGTTTATATCATCGTGATCATTCCTATAAGTTTCATAGGCCTTTTCCTTATCTTTTCACTATTCGACTTTTATTTCGATCAAGGTGGTTATGCAGCCTTTGTCATGTTGGGAGGATTGGCTGTGAATGCAGGAATCTTTATTGTGAATGATTTGAATAACAGAGTTCAAGGGATCTATAATAGAAATGTACTAAAGTCTGTAGCTGGTAAGGCTATCCCGATTTTGCTTACTATTATGTCCACTTGTTTTGGTTTGATTCCATTCATCATGGAAGGTCAAAATGAGATATTCTGGTTCTCACTCGCTATTGGGACGATCGGCGGATTGATATTTAGTATGATTGGCGTGTTCTGGGTACTTCCGGTATTATTATGGAAGAAAACTCAAATTGATATTCCATTGTCACCTGCTCCGGAAACCCATAAAAAGGAGTTTAAGAATAAGAGGAGGTGGTTTTTCACACGGAGAAATGGGAAATAGAATTTACGCATTAACACTCTTAGATAGAGCGTTTGGTAGCTATCCTCGTTTACTTCACCTTCCCGTTTAAAATTTAGTTAATTTGATTTTATGCCAGCACTTTTCGGGCTACATATTCGGCGCATCTGGCAGCCAACCTTGCCGTAGCATGATCGTGGTCAAAAGCAGGATTGAGTTCAACTACATCCATTGAAATCAGTTTTTTGCTAGATGCAAGCAACTCAAAAACCTTAAATGCAAACTCGGGTCTGAAGCCCATCGGAGATGGTGCTGATACGCCTGGAGCAAAAGCCGATGAAAAACCGTCCATATCCACGCTGAGATAGACTTTGTCCACAGAGTCCAAAAACCAGAGGATCTTTTCCTGAATTACTTCCCAGTTGTTCAATCTGAAATCTTCCATCACCATCCATTTTGCCCCAACATCTTCTGCAGTTTTGAAAAGGGATTTTGGATTGACAGATCGCTGCACACCTAGACATAAATACTTGAATGTATTTATATTTTCCTCAGCAAGTTGAAGAAAGGGGGAGCCAGAATGCGCCTTGCCATCGATGGTAGGTCGGAGGTCAAAATGCGCATCCATATTGATGATGCCCAGTTTCTGATTTTTGGAAGCTAAATGCTTGTAAATACCTCTGCCGTGAGCTAAAGCCAAATCATGTCCACCTCCTAAAAGGATCGGGAAATGTTTGGTTTCCAATAAATTCAAAACGGTTTTTGTAATCAGATCATGGCTGGACTCTAGATCGGAATTCTCTGTGTAAATGTCTCCATAATCGAAAATTCTACTCTTCTCAGGAAGATGAAAAGCTAGCATTCCTAGACTTTTGCGTATTGCATTTGGCCCTTCTGCGGTTCCCAGTCTGCCTTGATTTCTTTTCACTCCTTCTTCACCCGCATATCCTAAGATACCAACTTTTGGAGTCTCCTGACCTTCTTCCAGTTTGAGGTCTCTGACCGAAATAGCAGCTTGATGCCAGTATTCAATAGATTCCGATTTTCTGCCTGTCCAAAGGGATGGATTTGGGTTTTGATGAAGCATATAGTGTATTGTAATATTTTGTAATAACTAAAAGTTGCACTTTGTGCAGTAAATATCAGAAACAATGTATTCTGTTTTTAGGTAATATTCAAAAAGTTGAGATTCAGAAACCCACCCATCTTTAATCTTCTGGCAATTTTAATAATCAAATATCGCACTCCACTTAGTCTTGAAAGGCAAATCTTCTTTAATCGCTACCTCATTTGCTATCTTGATCAGATCCCCCGATTGAATCAGATCGATTGCAGCTTCCATGTCCTCGGTCATTACTCGGTCCTTGACAACAGGGGTGATTTTGGTTCGTACATGCTCATGAATTGCAGTCATTACTTTTCCGGATTTTAACGGGGCGTGAAAATCCATAGCCTGAGCCGCATAAAATAGCTCTATACCTATTATTTTCTCCACATTCTCAATTACCCTTAATGCTTTTCTGGCACCGATCGACCCCATACTGACATGGTCTTCTTGTCCCAAAGAAGTTGGAATGCTGTCTGCAGAGGCAGGAAAGCAAAGTCCTTTATTTTCTGAAGCCAAAGCTGCTGTGGTATATTGCGGAATCATCAAACCGGAATTCAAACCAGTTTCATTTAAAAGTAATTTCGGCACACCTGGAGTATCGCCTTCAAGGGATAGATAAATTCTTCGATCTGAAATATTGCCCAATTCAGAAGCCGCAAGACAGGCATAATCCAAAGGCAAAGCAATGGGTTGACCGTGAAAACTTCCTCCGGAAATTGTGTGATCTTCGCTGAAAACTACTGGATTGTCAGTCACCGAATTGATTTCAGTTTCGATGGCGTCCTTTAGTTGCAACCAAGCATTTCTCGATGCACCATGAACCTGCGGTATGCATCGCAACGAATATGGGTCTTGAACCCGGGCGCAATTCAGATGTGAACTGACGATTTCAGATTCATGAAGTAAGTTAAGAATTGTCTGAGCTACATGTAGATTTCCTGCAAATGGCCTAAGCTGATGCAATTCCGGAGAAAATGGTTTGACCGAACCCATCAATCCCTCTATCATCATCGCTCCGGTAATGTCTGCATGAACCAGCAAATTATGTAGGCGATCGACGATTTTCACTCCGTAAGCAGCCATGAATTGTGTTCCGTTGATCAATGCCAAACCTTCTTTTGGTCCAAGGGAAAGTGCCTCCATTCCTAGCTTTTCGAAAACTTGAGATGTCCGTTGGATTTCTCCATCAAAGTTAATCCTGCCAAGTCCAATCAATGGCAAAAACAAATGAGAAAGAGGTGCTAAATCACCGGACGCTCCAACTGACCCTTGGATGGGGACGACAGGAATCATTTCATTTTCCAGCATCCATATCATCCGATCCAATGTTTGCAGTCGAATTCCCGAATATCCCTGAGCTAAAGCCTGTAATTTTAATACCAGCATAAGCTTTGAAATTTCAATAGGAACAGGTTCTCCCAATCCTACTGCGTGACTTTTTAATAGGTTTTCCTGTAAAATCTGGGTGTCAGCGGCGGATATTTTGCTGGTGCAAAGAGGACCAAAACCTGTATTGATTCCGTAAACTGCCTTTTCTCCTTTTGCAATATTGGCAACTGCTTGTGAAGAAGCTTGAACTTTTTGCTGGGTTTCAGGACTGAGAATTCCTTTAATTTCTTTCCTCGCTAGCTTCAGGGCTATTCCGGCTTTCAGTTGGTCTAATCCGTATCTGAAAATTTCCATTAATAATTGGGTAAATATCCTAGGTTTTCAGCAAAGATACTTTTCGTTAATGATAAGCTTTGATATCAATTTTGTCAATATGTGATACCTTTGAGGTATCATGGAATTAAGACATCTCAATTATTTTAAAGCTGTTGCGGAAGAGTTGAATTTCCGGAAAGCAGCAGACCGGTTGTTTATTTCACAGCCAGGATTGAGCCGGCAGATCAAGCAATTGGAGGAGATTTTTGAAGTTCAATTATTCGAACGGGATCAGAAGCATGTGCAGTTGACGGTGGCTGGGCATTATCTAAAAGGAGAAGTTGATTTTGTACTTAATCATCTAGAGATGACAAGAAGTCAGCTGAAGTTGATCGCAGCAGGAAAAATTGGTGAACTAAGAGTTGGCTTTTTAGGATCGGCATCCAATCAGGTTTTACCGAAATTGCTTTCAAAATTGAATTCTCAACAGCCTTTGATCAGTACGAGTTTGGAGGAATTAAGTAATGCTGTTCAAGTGGAAATGATAGAGAAAGATAAGTTGGATCTCGGTTTTGTAAGATTAGCATCTGTGCCAAATGACTTGGAAATGAAGGTGGTTTTAAGAGATACCTTTTCAGTGGTAGTGCCAAAAGATCACCCAGTAAAAGTAGAGGAATTTCATTCTGTCAATCAATTTCGTGATGAATCCTTCGTTCTGTTTTCCTCGGACTACAGTAATCTATACTATGAGCAGATTATTGGGATTTGTAAGGATGCGGGGTTTTTCCCAAGGATCAGACATAAGTCGGTCCATGCCCTGACGATTTTCAAACTAGTAGAAAATGGAATGGGAGTGGCGATTGTGCCAACTTCGCTCAAGGAAGGTTATGAGTTAAACGTCCGATTTATGCAGATTCCGAATATTCCGCAATTCACGGAGCTTTCAGCAATTTGGAAAGCTAAAAACAGAAATCCTGCGCTAAAGCAAGTTTTGCCTTTGATCTAGAAATAAGGAAATTAATATTTTCCGAAAGAATAAAATTACCAAATTCGATTATGAAGTATACTGAAATCAAAGAGAATGGATGAATCACAAACCAGTTCTGACAAGCTGACAAAATTTTTATTTGTGATTTATTTGATCGTCGTGGGGTGGATCATTTTGTTGAAGCTCGGAGTTCAATTCTCTTACACGGAGGAAAGAAGGATCAATTTTATTCCTTTTGCCAATGGCTATTTTACCATGATGGAGACTATAATGAATGTGGTAATTTTCCTTCCGATGGGAATGTATGCCGGAGCATTATTCAGAAATAAACTTTTTGGTTTTAAGCTGTTCTTCTTTTTCCTGATTAGTTTGATACTCGAAGGTTTACAATATTTGTTCAAATTAGGGACATTTGATATCACAGATGTAATGACAAATACGACTGGCGGCATTATTGGCTATTTGCTGTATTTGGCATTTAGGGGATTTTTTAAAAGCCCTCTTAAAGCTCAAAAATCCTTCAACATTATCATTGCTGTAGGAACCATTTTAATTGTAGCCCTTCTAGTTTTACTCAAACTAAATATGCTTCCTATAAAGTATCAATAGTGCAGAGAGTATTCAATTCTCTTCGCTTTGAATTTTTTAAATTCTAACTAATCTTTAATTTGAGCCTCTAAACCCTAATGTCGGGCAAATGTCGGGTCAAAACCGAGCCTATTTCGCCTTAAGTCACAATCCAATCCGAGAAATTGCCATGGTTAATAAAAACATACATACTATGAAACAACCAGAATTAGGCAAGAAAATCTCTGAAATGAGAAAGGCAAAGGGATTGACTCAGGAGGAGTTGGTCGAAAAATGCAATTTAAATGTACGGACGATACAGCGTATCGAGGCAGGGGAAGTGACTCCGAGGAGTTATACGATCAAAGCTTTGTTTGAGGCTTTGGGCATGGATTTGGAAGAAAAAAACGACAAGAAGATTGAAACTCTTGAAAATGACTTCCCGCAAAACTTAAAGCATTTAATTTATTTTTCGTGCGGTGCAGGGGTCATTTATTTCTTGCTTTCGATGACAGAGTTTCGAATGGAAAGGGTTTTAATGAATCCTTATGAAATTCAAGATTTTGGAATGAATTTTTATTACGCAGTCAAAGTAGCCTCTGTTATCTGTTTTACATTTTTTATGATTGCATTCATCAAAGTTGCGGTCCATGCAAGCAATATTTCTTTAAAATTTGCCGGTTGGGTAATGATCATTAGCAATGTGATGGGAGCATGCGTAGAAACTTTTACGGTTCAGTCAGGTGAACCTTTGATTTCAACTTTTTCGATTTTATATGTAGGATATTTTGGGTTAGTTTATCTATTTCTCGGCTATAGTTTCATACAATTCGAATCCCCTTGGAAGTCTATTATTGGACCGTTAGGTGTTTTAGGTATGGTGACTGGTGTACTATTTATATCCGTGATAGGTGCAATATTTGGGATTTTGACTCAAGCTGTTTTTGATCTTGCATCGATTTATTTCTTAATGTGGTATGTTAAAAAATCCGGGAGAACTTCTTCTCCCGATTCTACTTTCAATTCACAAGTGACAGCTTAATTTTCTCCTTTACTGATTTCAAAATCTCAGCATTCTTCGGACTTGAGGTTTCGATTTCCAGAATTTTTGGATGAAGGGAGTCTTTATAAAAGTCCTGTAGCGATGCTTCCAATTCTTCCTGATTAACAACTTTGGAGTAGAAGAAGCCAAATTCCGTTGCCAGATGTTCCGCGGTTAATTTTTGTTTGGTTTCAAAGAATTCTTCCAATTCTGGCTGATTTGCAGGTCCATCGATTAATCTAAAAATCCCACCGGCATGATTGTTCAGCAAGATAATCCGAAGATTAGGTATGGTGTAATTATGCCAAAATGCATTGCGGTCGTAAAAAAATGCCATGTCTCCAGTGACAAGTGTTACGATTTCCTTTGTCGTAAATGTGCAGCCCACTGCTGTGGAATTAGATCCATCTATACCTGAAGTTCCTCTGTTGCAGATGATCTCCTGACTTCTTTTTCCCAGCAAATTCAAATAGCGAACAGCCATACTGTTGGCCACATGTATTTTAGAAGGGTAAGGTATTTTATCCATACAAATGCTCAAGGCTGAGTACTCTCCGAAAGGTTGTCCCCTGAGTACCATACTAAGGTCCTTAGAGACTGATTTCTCGAGAAAATGCCAAGCTTGATAGAAATGACTATCCTGCGCGGCAAGGTTTTGATTGAGCCAATTGAGGAAAAATAAAGGCGTAGCTGTAATATTTCTAGTAAGTCTTTGAAAGGTGTCCTTGGCCGCTCCATCTTCCTGTACATGCCAGTGAGATGCATGAGACTTGCGAAGAAAAAGCTTGAGTGACTTTGAAATGACAGATTTGCCAAAACTGATAATCAAATCTGGTTTTAGGTTTTCGGAAATCTCCAGATGTCCCAGCCAATGATCATGAAACGAAATCGTTTGATCAGACTGCAAATTGCTGATCGTGTCTGTGACTACTACAGCATTTGTATTGCTGCTGAGCTCATCTAGGATACTTTGAATTTGAGCATTAGGACGTTGCTGTCCAGGAACAATCAGTATTTTCTTCACTATTTCCAACCTGCTCTTAAGTTTGATCAGGGATTCCTCCGTAGGTTGGATTTTACTTTTCGAAAGGTTGAAAACCCGCGGTTTCTCAGGAAAAAGCAATTCTTCTCCTTTGTTCGGGTAGAATGGCTCACGAAGTGGAATATTGATATGAACTGGCCCAGCAGGAAATTGCTTGGCGAGATTGATGGCTTCATTTACTATGCGCGAGGATTGCCAGAGTTGATCTGGAAAAGTACTTGAATCCGGAAGTTCGAAGCTTCTTTTCACATGCTTTCCATACACATCTGGCTGGAAAATAGTCTGTCCGTCGTATTGGTCTATCCACTCAGCAGGTCTATCGGCAGTCAAAATTAATAAAGGAACCTGTTGGAAAAACGCTTCGGCTATTGCCGGATAATAATTCAACGCAGCAGATCCTGAGGTACAAATCAAGGCCACTGGTTCCTCCAATTGCTGTGCAACTCCTAAGGCTATAAAAGCGGCCGAGCGTTCGTCAGAGATTGTTCTGGTGTGTATTTGTGGGTGCCGGGCAAAAGCTATGGTCAGAGGAGCGCAGCGTGAGCCAGGAGAAAGAATTGCGTTTTGCACACCTTTTTTGGCACAAATCGCCACTAGATCGACTACAGATTGAAGTATCAAGCGCTTGGATTTTGGATGAATTTACCGATGATTTGACACTTGAGTTCTGTTTCTTCCCATTCTTTGTCAGGATCAGAATCTTCGGTCACACCTGCGCCAGCATATAAAGTCGTTTCATTGTCATGCAAACTAGCTGTCCTTAGATTCACATAAATAGAAGTACTCCCCTGAATATTTACTGGCCCGATAAATCCTGAGAAAAAGGATCGGTCAAAACCCTCAAATTCCTGAAGGAAATCATGCGCTTCTTGCCTAGGCATTCCGCAAACCGCTGAAGTAGGATGGAGAAGACCGAGCATGATGGATCCAAGTTCAGGAAATCCTGTTTCCCGCATATTTATTTTAAAGTCAGATCTTAAGTGTAGAAGATTGCCTGCCAACACGGTCTTTGGTCCATGCTCTTCGTATTCACGTAATCTGATTTTTTTGAAGCAAGAAACAATGTATCTGCTTACTAAGGCCTGCTCCTCAATTTCTTTTTGGGTCCAGGCAACTGATTTGAGAGGATTATCTCCAGTTGCTTTTTGTGTGCCAGCAAGAGACATGGTGCAGAATATTTCACCTTTGGTTTCTATCAAAGTCTCTGGAGAAGCCCCGATCCAGGTTCCGACATTTGGAAGATGGAAGAAGTTGATAAATGCATTTGGATAAGCATCCATCATACTCAAAAGAGTACAGCTTAAATTGAAATTGGAAGGAATAGAAATGGTCTTCGTGCGAGCAGGTACCACTTTCTCAAGTTTATTGTCTTGTATTGCCTTGATACCTTCCATTACCAACTGAGTGAAATGGTCTTTATCTTCACTTAGTTTGGAGGGTTGTACTTTACTGATTAATGTTTGCCTGATAAGTAATTCTCTGATTTCCTCTGTGGAAAGTCTTTCTTGCTTGCTCAATTGGATTTTAACCCATTCTGGAAGCTCGTCTGGCGCAAAAGGTTTGTCCAGTTCAAAAGAAAAATACTTGTTAGCTTTTATGAAAAAGGCTTTT
The DNA here is from genome assembly GCF_963974835.1 of uncultured Algoriphagus sp. Classification (GTDB taxonomy): domain Bacteria; phylum Bacteroidota; class Bacteroidia; order Cytophagales; family Cyclobacteriaceae; genus Algoriphagus. Next base: position 322,373 of record NZ_CAXBET010000003.1, read on the forward strand.
TTGTCTGCCTGGTCGGCAAATGGATGGACAATAAAGCCTGGCTCGAGATTTTCAATAGTCAAATCTACTTTAACCGGCTCCGCCGTGTCATCTAAAACTATTTCAACAGTATTGGATTTTGGCTTTCGCCAGATAGCGAAAGAACCACCAGAAGTCAATCCCAACTGCAATAGTAATTGAATGATTTCTGATTTTGTATGATTGGTAGCTACGTTAGTATGCATTACTTTTTATCTAAAATCGCCATGGTGATTCGACTGATACAGCAGAGTTGGCCTTGCTCATTCGTGATTTTAATTTCCCAAACCTGTGTGGTTTTCCCGATGTGAATAGGAGTGGTGATTCCTGTGACTAAACCTGATTTAACGCCTTTTAGGTGATTTGCGTTTATTTCAAGACCGACACAGACTTGTTTTTTTAAATCAATAGTGAGTGAGGCTGCTACACTTCCGAGTGTTTCGGCGAGTACTACATTTGCTCCTCCATGCAACAAACCCATAGGCTGTTTTGTTCGCTCATCTACGGGCATCGTCGCTGAGAGATGATCATCACCAATCTCCGTAAATACAATTCCCAAATGGTCTGTCATCGTATTTTTTCCAGTTTCATTTATCAGATCCAGCGAAGGCTTATGGGAGAATACCATGAAAATTAAAGTAAATGAGTTTTCTTTGGGGTGTAGACAAAAATAGAGAATCTTGAATCGAAAAAAAATTTACCTCGTAAGACACGGACAAACTGATTACAATCTTAAAGGCGTTGTGCAAGGAAGTGGAATAGACGCTCCAATAAATCAGAACGGAAGAAACCAAGCGGAAGCATTTTTTCAGGCTTATAAAGATGTCCCATTTGATCAAGCCTATTACACCGGGCTTCAGCGTACTAAACAATCAATTCAATCCTTTTTGGACTTAGGAATTCCCGCGATTTCTACTACGGATCTAAATGAGATTTCATGGGGTGATTACGAAGGTTTACCTATGTCACCTGAGGAAAGTCAGTATTACACGCACATGTTGGAGCAGTGGCAGCAAGGGAACCTGGATTATTGTATAGCTGGCGGAGAAAGCCCAAATATCGTCGCTAAGAGAATGCAGCGTGGTATCGATGCAATTGTTGGAGGACCTGGAGAAACGATTTTAGTTTGTATGCACGGACGTGCGATGCGAATCTTTCTAAGCTTGATAATGAAGCAGGACCTTTGTCACATGGACATGTTTGAGCACAAAAACCTGTGCCTATATCTATTGGAAGAAAATGAGGATGGAAGTTTTGAGCTGTTAAAAAGAAACGATACTGAGCATCTTAAGGAGCTGGTGTAGGTCTTTTGTCGTTTTTCTTCTTTTGTTGACTTTCTTCGAAAGCAATCAAATAATTCTCCAGGGATTTTTTGTTGGCCGTCATATCAATGAGACGGAAAGCAATTTCCTGCAATTTAACTTCTTCACCTTCACCCAGTGAAACAAGAAACTGGCCTAGAAAACAAGCATCAAATTCGCACTCAGGAATATTGATGATCATCGCCAGTTCAGAATTTCCAGCGTAAGACCTGACTTTAAAAGCAGAAGAAAATTGGGATTGAATGTCTTTCAGAGAGGTGTTGAGAGACTTTAATTCCTTCGATTTGAATAATACCAAAAAAGTTTTCGATTCATTCTCATTTGCAGATGCAGAAAGTGAGAGAAATAAGATAATAACTAGAATACCAAGACTTTTCATAACTCTCAATATAGAGAATTTATTACTTGCCATGCAAAAAAAATGGGCAAAAAGAAACCCCAAACTTTAAGTCAGGGGTTTCTTGGCACTATGTATTTTATAAACCTTAATCAGCTTTTGAAGCTTTGGTAGTTCTTTTCTTTTTAGGTGCTACTTCTTCTACGATCTCATCTTCCACACCTGCGAGGATTCTTCCGCAATGCTCACATACGATCAATTTTTTCTTCTCACGAATATCTGCTTGTCTTTGTGGAGGTACTGTATTAAAGCATCCACCGCAAGCACCTCTTTTAACCATAACCACAGCAAGTCCGTTTTTGGCATTTGCTCTGATTTTAGTATAGGCTTTTAAAAGTCGTTCGTCAACTTTTTTAACTGCTTTTTCACGATCATTATTCAATTTCGCTTCATCAGATTCGCTTTCAGATACAATCGAAGTCAATTCACTGTTTTTCTGATCCAGATCTTTTTGGCGATCTTTTTTAACTGCACTTAGTTCTTCCAAGTCCACTTTTTTCTGATCAATTCTGAAACCAGCTTCTGAGATTTTCTTCTTTGCAACCTGAATTTCAAGATCCTGAAGTTCTAACTCCTTGGTTATAGCATCATACTCGCGGTTATTGCGAACATTCATCTGCTGCTCCTGGTACTTTTTGATCAGTTTTTCAGAATCTTTGATGCTTTCTTTAAGCGCCTTGATTTCGTTGTCAAAAGAATCAATTTCGCTTTGAAATTTCTCCAATCGAGTCTCGTAACCGGCGATTTCATCTTCTAAGTCTTGAACCTCTTCTGGAAGAGCTCCACGAACCTTGATGATGGCGTCTAGTTTTGAATCTAAAAGTTGAAGGTTGTGAATAGCTTCGAGTTTCTGTGCTACTGTACTTTCCATGTACTATCGGTAGGATGTGGGATTTGTAACTACTTTTGTCAAATAGAGTGCAATATTAGGAAAATTTTGTGACAAAAACTCCCTGAGTAATTCTTTTGTGAAAATTTCACTCTCATAATGTCCGATGTCACAGAGAATTAATGCTCCATCAGCATCAAAAAATTCGTGGTATTTCACGTCAGCTGTGACAAACACGTCTGCCCCAGCTTTTTTGGCATCTTCGAGAAGGAAAATACCAGCACCTCCGCAAACCGCGATTTTATTAATTTTCCGGGAAATAATTTCTGTGTGCTTTATCACCTGCAAATCCATTTTGGCTTTTAGATAATCCAGAAATTCCTCTCCTTCCATTTCTTGAGGTAAACTTCCCACCATTCCTGCCCCTACTTCCTGGTTTTCATTCTCTAATCCCTGTACATAATAAGCCACTTCTTCGTAAGGATGAGCTTCCCGCATGTTTTTCAGGACTCTGGGAAGAAGGTGATTTGAAACCAAAACTTCCACTCTGATTTCCTGCTCTTCTTGTGCATTTTCCCGATTACCGATAGTCGGATTGGCTTTGGCTGAAGGTGTAAAAGTACCGGTGCCTCTCATCTGAAATGAACAATCCGAATATTCACCGATTTTCCCTGCTCCGGCAGAATAGGTCGCCTGTAATACTTTATCTTTTTGAAGTTCCGGTACAAAGAAAACCAGTTTGCTAAGTAATTGCTTTTTAGGCCGTAAGATTTTTGTGTTTAGGAGATTCAACCGATCAGAAATCCTCTTATTGACTCCATGTGCAACATGATCAAGATTAGTATGAATGGCGTAAATGGCGATATTGTTTTTGATCGCTTTGATGATCGTTCTTTCGACATAATTTCGCCCAGTCAAGCTTTTCAAGCCTTTGAAAACTATCGGATGGTGAGCTACAATCATATTGGCACCTAGTTCTATTGCTTCATCAACGGTGGATTCAGTGCAGTCAAGAGAACAGACTATGCCAGTAACTTCGGCTTTGCTATCTCCTGTGATCAAAGTGGCATTATCGTATGATTCCTGATAGGCTGGAGGTGCTATTTGCTCCAGGTAGGAAATCACTTCTCTAATCTTGTATCCCATAATTTTTCCGTTTATTTGATCAAAATTAGTAATTCTGGAATGCGCTGGTACGCTTTTTTGCTTTATCCCTTTACTTTGCTTTATGATTTGGTCACAAGACTTCGGAATTGGTTTTTCGATTTGGGATGGTTGAAAAGTACCCCTTCACCTATACCAAGTATAGTGGTTGGAAATCTGAGTGTAGGTGGCACGGGGAAAACTCCAATGGTAGAATACCTGATTCGGATGATGAAGAAGGAGAAGAAATTGGCGACGTTGAGCAGAGGCTACGGGCGGAAAAGAAAAGGTTTTCTCCAGGCAAGTTCACAAACTTCTCCTGATGAAATAGGGGATGAGCCATTTCAGATTTACCAAAAATATGGAAATGAAATCTCTGTATTTGTGGGAGAAGATCGAGCGAAAGCACTAAATGAAATCGCTTCAATGTCGGACTCTCCTGAGGTAGTTATTCTGGATGATGCATTTCAGCATCGCTATGTAAAGGGAGACTTGAAAATTTTATTGACAACCTTTCAAAGGCCTTTTTTCTCAGATTTTATTTTGCCCATGGGCAGACTTAGGGAAAGTAGAGTTGGGGCAAAAAGGGCCGATGTGATCATTGTTTCAAAGTGTCCAGAGATATTGAATGCTAAAGTGAAGGGTGATTATAAGAGTCGGGTTTTGGATTATTGTAGGCCAGAGACTCCAGTTCTTTTCTCGTCTATTGTATATGGAGAGCCAGTGCCTTTGGTGGAAAAAATGAGGTTTTCATCCAAAATAATTCTGCTTACGGGTTTGGCAAATAATCAACCCTTAGTAGAGTATGTAGGAAGAAAATATGAATTGTTAAAGGTGCTGAGCTATCCAGACCATCATGACTATTCCGAAGTTGATTTGGATAAAGTTAGATCTTTCTGGAAGCAACATGTTTCTCAAAATGCCGTTGTGCTAACGACCGAAAAGGACGCTGTGAAAGTTAAATCTAAAGCCCCGAAAGGTTTTCTGGAAGAAATTCCGATTTTTGTGCTTCCCATTGAAGTTCGGTTTTCATCATCGGGTGAGCAGGCTTTAGTAAAACTAATCCAACAAAAGGTCTTTAAAAAGAACGAAATCTAAGTGAATAAACGGTTACTCTGCTTCCTATTTTTCTTAAGCCTAGTGGGGTCCCACTTCGCTTATTCACAGGTAACTGTCCCAAGAACTGGCCAAAATCCTAGCCAGCGAGTCAATCCGGAGGAAGAAGAGGAGGAGGGAGCAATAAGGAAATCGCTGCTGGACGATAGTACGCGGATGGTGTACGGTCCTAAGACAAGTTTGTATTTTTTTGAAAAAGACATCAAACGGAATAATCTGATACTTTACCCTCAGGATACGTCTCTGAATAATTTCCACAACTATGCGCCTGTTTCCAAAAGCAATTGGAAATACCAGGATTTGGGAAATATAGGAAGTGCCACTAAGCCAATTTTTTATGCGGTACCTGATGTGATCGGAGCTACTTCAGGTTTTGGTGCTTATGATCTCTATTTTCATGCACCGGAAAAGAATAAGTATTTCGATACCAAGTCTCCATTTACAGAAATGTCAGCTTATTTTGGTGGAGGACAGCGGAATATGCTGGACATAGCCTTTGCCAGAAACGTGAATCCTCGATGGAATATTGGGTTTGATTTTCATACCATTCGTGCTCGGAAAACGCTTAACCCAGTTGCCAGAGATGATAATATGACTGTTCAAAATTCATATTCTTTGCATACCAATTATCGATCTGAAAATGGGAAGTATTGGTTTTTGGGAAATTTTTCAAGAATGCTACACAGGGTCAACGAAATCGGTGGAATCATTCCTCCTGATGTAGATAGCACCTCGGTCTATTTTACCTATGAAGATGCTAAGGTATGGCTCAGCAATACTCAGGCCAGTGATCTGAGACAGGAATACAGGTTTTATCATGAATATAGCATCCAAGATGAGCTGCAGATCTATCATATCTTTGATCAAAAGAATAAGGATTTTACATTATCTGCAGCTTTAACCAGCAGTGATTCACTGTTCTATCCGAGCGATAGGTTGAACGGCCAATTAGATACCACCAGAAATTACAGTGACTTTAAAGAATGGGGAAATGAAGTAGGTTTCAAAGGAAGCTTTAAGGGGTTTTACTACAACGCCCATGCTAAATTCAGAGCAGGCAGGATGAAAAGTACTTTTTACCCTCAGAAAAATAATTTCAATGAAGTCTATTTAGGAGGTGAGTTGATCGGAAAAATCTCTGAGAATTGGTCAATCAGTGCAGATGGAGAATATCTGATTCCCGGCGCATACAAACTGCACGGATTATTTGTTTCTCCTTGGCTTGAGGTAGATTATACAAAGGCAGTATACAAACCTACTATGATGCAGCAGATGTATTATGGAAATCACTACCGCTGGGAAAATGATTTTGATAATATAGGAGTAGATCAGATTCGAGGTGTTTTTAAAGTAGATTTTAGAAATATAAAAATCAGACCTTCTCTGACGATCAACAGGATAAATAACTATGTCTACTTTAACGAAAAGCGCATAGCGGAGCAAGCCGGTGGTGAAGCATTTATGCTCGTCCCTGGATTAAAAGCTAATGTGAGAATCGGACAGAAATTCCAGTGGGACACTGAGGTCATATATACTCAAATCTCGGGAGATGCTGGTGACAAATTTAGAATTCCGAAGTTTTACGGAAATACCAAATTCTATTATGACAGTCCGATGTTTAATGATAATGTCTATGTACAGCTTGGCCTGGATATTAGATATCATTCAGATTATTATGCGGAAGCTTATTTTCCTGGAACCCAGCAATTTTACCTTCAGAATAACTTTAATGTATATGCTTATCCAGTTGCAGATGTGTTCCTGGATTTCAGAATTAACCGTACACGGGTATTGCTGAAATACAATCACTTGAATAGCGGCCTGATGAACAATGAAGGTTATTTTGTTACTCCTGATTACACGGGGTATAAATCATTTATAGATCTAGGCATTACCTGGTATTTATTTGATTAATATGAGTTGGGAAGAGAGCACCAGACAAAAAATGTTGCATTTGAAGCTGTCAACCGATCCGCGATGGGTGGGAATAGCGGAGATGCAGCTAGAGGATATATTGACAGATCATGCTTATTGCGAGCAAAAGGCAGCATCTTCCTGCATTAGCCTCATTTTAAGATTTAATGATTTGGATGAATTAGTAGATACACTTACTCCAATCGTGGCGGAAGAATGGGGGCATTTTGAGCGAGTACTTGAGCAGATTCGCAAACGGGGTTTGAAATTTGGATATCCTAGAAGAGACGAATATGTGATTCAGCTGACTGATTTTGTTAAAAAAGGTGGAAGCAGAACACAACAACTCACGGAGCAATTACTTTTAAATGCCCTAATTGAGGCCAGAAGCTGTGAGCGTTTCAAGTTGCTTTCCACACATCTTGAGGATCCAGAATTAAAGAGATTTTACTATGAATTGATGGTTTCTGAGGCTGGCCATTACGTTACTTTTATCGAGCTAGCCAGAAAATACCAAAATGAAGAAACGGTAAATCAACGGTGGCAAGAGTGGTTGCTTTTTGAAGAGGAGGTAATGAGAAAGCTTGACGTCAGAGGCGACCGTATTCACTGATACTTTCTTAAATTTTCTTGCTTAATAGTCATTTTCACCTTAATTATTTATAATTGACTTACCTAGGTGCATTTATCCTGGAAAGACGTTCTAATATGAACACACTATGAATTTGATCGAAAATGTACGGGAAGCAACACGTTCCGTCAAAGTAAACTTATTGCGAACAATTCTAACAGGCGCGATCATAGCAATCGGTATATCGTCGCTGGTAGGTATGCTGACCGCTATTGATGGAATCAAAACCCAAATTGCTGAAAGCTTTTCAGGTTTGGGCGCTAATTCTTTTGATATCAGAAATAAAGGTTTCAGTGGTGGACGCGCTATTCAGGACGGAAAGACTGAAAAGACCTATCCTAAACTCACTTTTCGCGAGGTCATGAATTTCAAAGAGAAATATAATAGTGTAGGTATTTCTACAGTATTCGTTTCTGTGACTGGATCTGCCGAGATCAAAAGAGGATCAAAAACAACCAACCCGAATGTTCGTGTGAGAGGGGGAGATGAAAACTATCTTAGCATTAAAGCGATGAAGCTTGAGTTCGGGCGAAACTTCACAAGTATGGAAGTGCAAAATGGATATAATGTGTGCATTATAGGTAAGGAACTGGGCACGACACTTTTTGAGTCCAATGAAGATCCATTAAACCAAAAAATCATTGTTTTAGGACGTCCTTATACGATAGTGGGCGTTTTGGAAGAGCAGGGTGGAGTAGGGCAAGATTCCGGAGCTGATAGACAGATTTTGCTTCCTATAGAAAATGCTAGCCGCCTGGATCAGATGGGCAATTTTAATTATAACGTTACTGGTGTGGCATCAGGACCAGAGCGGATAGATTATGAAATGGGGCAGGCTATTGGAATGATGAGAGAAATTCGCCAAGATAGAGTTGCTCAGGAAGATTCGTTTGATTTGACAAAAAGTGAGTCCGTAGCAGAAAGCTTGGAAGAAGTAGCTGGTTATCTTAGAATGGGAGGATTTGGTATAGGTTTTATCACCCTTTTGGGAGCCTCTATAGGTCTTATGAACATAATGCTCGTTTCAGTGACGGAACGAACCCGTGAAATCGGAATCAGAAAAGCATTGGGAGCAACACCACTTAGAATCAGACAGCAATTTTTGATGGAGGCAATCATGATCTGCGTATTAGGTGGAGTTATGGGAGTGATTTTAGGTATCACCATAGGGAATATAATAGCTTTGGTGATTGGAGTAGGAGGATTTTTGATTCCGTGGATGTGGATGTTCCTTGCATTTTTGATCTGTATTGTTGTAGGATTATTGTCAGGATATTTCCCAGCATTCAAAGCATCGAAATTGGATCCAATAGAATCTTTGAGGTACGAGTAGTCGCCTAAATATAGAAATGAAAAAGCCTTTGATAGTTTCCATCAAAGGCTTTTTCAGTTTTAATCATTCATTCCTTTTCCATCAAGGATTTTCGGTAGGAATTTTTCTATTCTATTATACCAAGTATTGGATTGCTTGGGTGCCGAGAAATAAATAATGTAACCCCGTTGTCTACCGGGAGTCAAGTTTTCAAAAGCTATCTTGAAATTTGGATTTTCTTCCAGTTTTTGTTGAAGCTCTTCAGGGATTGGTTCTGGCTTTTTCTCAAATTCTACTTTAAGTCCAGCCTTTTCCACTTCGATTGCTTCAAAAATATAAGCTTTCAGGATTGGTTTCATTTCTTTTACCTCCGCTGTGTTGGTAAACTTGATGAGCCTGGCAGCTTGGGTGTTTTCGCCTGGTTTGCTTAGGATTTTTTGAGAGTCATTTAACAAAGCTCCCTTGAAAAAGCTTACTGAAGCATAATCTTTGAATGCAGAGAGGACAAGAATATTATGGTTTTGGTAAGTGTAGCATGGTACGCCCCATTTCGATTCTTCAATTAAGCCACATTCAAGGATAATTTTCCGGAGAATCTCTAGCTCCTGTTTCCAGTTGTTGACTTTACAGTCTAGAGTGCCACCAAGTGGACAGCGGCCACATCCTTCTTTGAAATATGCATCAGCAGAAGTATTCATCCGTTAAATATGATTTCAATAATTAAAAAATTTCCTTTCAATTAATTATCCATATCTAAATCTCTTCCAGAACTAATACTGTCCGGTTTGGCACGTATAATTTTATACTCTGATGTTCGTCAGTAGGATAGATTACCTCTTCATCTAATCTCTCAAATCCGCTAAATATCTTTTCGTCAGAATTAAGTAAGATCTTATATTCCCCAACTTTTTTGACATGAATCGGTAGTCCGAAGTATGATTCTGTAGGGTGGAAAGAAAATACGAAAATCAGTCCTGACCTCTCATAAGCCAGTATTTTTTTATCAGGATCCAAATAGAGCTGTTGAGCAGGTGCTGAAGCTAAGAGTTGGTATTCATCTGCAAGTTTGATGATGGCTTTGTCCCAGGCGTCCATTTGACCATATCTTAATAGAGGATCATCGACCAACGACCATTGGCGGCGTGCATGCATGTAGCTCCAATTATTTCCCTCCCTTGGAAAGTCTACCCAGTCTGGATGGCCAAATTCATTGCCCATAAAATTCAGATATCCTTCTCCGCCCAATGTAAGGGTGATCAACCGGATAAGCTTATGGAGTGCTATCCCACGATCTACGATAAGGTTTTGCTGAAGAAGTGACATAGAAAAATACATCTCCTTGTCCATCAATCTGAAAGCCAGGGTTTGGTCTCCTACTAAGGCTTGATCATGACTTTCTGCATAGCCGATGGATCGTTCTGCCCCGGGTCTGTTAGTGAGTTGATGCCAAAGCTCAAACATGTCCCATTCCTCATCTTGTTTATGTTTGAGTGTTTTGATCCAAAAATCAGGTACTCCCATCGCCATTCGGAAATCGAATCCAATACCACCATCTTCAATCGGCCGTGCTAGTCCAGGCATTCCACTCATGTCCTCGGCAATTGAAATACTCTCGGGTCTTAATGCATGAATTAGAGTATTGGCCAGTTGCAGGTAAAGCACAGCATCTTCGTCTACATTCTGGTCAAAATACAGGTCTGCCGAATGAAAATCCATAAACAGACCGTGGTGGTGATACATAATCGACGTGACTCCATCGAATCGAAAACCATCAAAGTGAAATTCTTCTAGCCAATATCTGATATTGGAAAGTAAGAACTGCTGTACTTCCCGCTTGGAGTAATCGAAGACTTTTGAATCCCAAGCTTCATGATTGCCTCGGTCCCCAGGATGGAAATACTGGTGGTCGCTTCCGTCAAACTCATTTAATCCTTCATTTACATTTTTGATTGCATGTGAGTGGACGATATCCATGACCACTGCTATGCCCATTTCATGTGCCTTATTAACCAGTGACTTTAATTCTTCCGGAGATCCAAACCTGGAGGTTGGTGCAAAAAAATTGGAAACATGATACCCGAATGAACCATAGTAGGGATGTTCCATTACAGCCATCATCTGAATAGTATTGTAGCCGGCAGCCTTTATCCTCGGAAGTGTCAATTCTTCAAATTCAAGATAGGTGCCTACACCAAGTTTCTCTTGGGACATGCCAATGTGACATTCGTATATAAGCGGCTGTGCGACACTTTTCTCGGTGGTGAAAGACTCATCTGTCCATTTGAAATCCTCGGCAAACCAAAGTTGACCTGCAACATCATGCGTGTTCTCATCCTGTATTACACGTCTGATGTAAGCGGGAATTCGATCCAATGCGCCATTCTCAGCTATTATGTGAACCTTTACTCTACTTCCGTGAATGAAATTGTCTTTGTATTGCTCATACGGTAAAAAAATCTCCCAGTCACCACGAGGACTTTTCTTCATGGGATGTGAACCCCTATTCCAATTATTGAAGTCGCCAAAAAAGCTAAGTTGATTGGCTGCGGGAGCCCATTCCCGATATACCCAACCTTTTCTCCACGGATCGAAATGTATCCCATAATAAGTATGGGCTGAAGCGTACTCAAGAATATTTCCACTGAAATTATTGATTTCGTGAATTGCCTCCTGATATCGATCAAATCTTCGCTGGATTTGTGGTTCGTATTGAGAAAGCCAAGGTTCTTGTCGAACTAATGCGATTTTATTTGAATCTTCCACTTATAGTTTTTTTTCTGATTTGAATTTAGAAAAATGTAGGTGGAAAATCGCATTACTTTCACTTTACTGATATTTTCTCTTTGACAAAAAGAAAAGCGGTAGAAAAATTACTCTTTCTACAGATTTCATTTTTTTGGCGAATATGTCTAATGGGATTTAAATGACATCAGTTTTTCTTGGATCGGGTCCATACTCATTTTCACCATCTTGGCCTTTTTTGGCAGCAAGCCATATAAAACCGATAAAGTTGAGTGGAGGTGGAATCAATAAATATAAAGAGTATTTCCAATCGAGGCCTATGTCATGTAGTCTTTTGATCGCTTGAACCAACAATATGCAGATGGATGCTACAAGAACTACTAAGGCTGCATAGAATACTGCCCATGATTGACTGTGGAAACTATCCCATATGATCATCAGGCAGAGGATATTAATGAAATAAAAGATGATAAACATCACCAAATACATCCTTCTGGTGATTCTTCCTTCGGGTTTGAATATAGAGGTCATACTTTAACAACAAGCTTATGATTAAGTTGTTTAACCCTCCCTTGATAAAATCGAATTTTGCTTAGTGCTTTTCGTAAACCATTTCAGGTTCCAGCACTTCGACATTTCCTTTATCATTAATTTGATCAAGCGTCACGAGCTTCAGTTCATTGATCAGCATTGGATCGTATTTGGCAGCCACACGAATGTAATTTTCTGTGAAGCCATGAATCTTACCGTCCTCAATGTCTTCTTCGAAAAGAACAGTGAATGTCTCTCCTAAATTTTCAGTGTAGAATTTCCTTCTCTTTTTCTCAGATAAAATTCGGAGCATTTTCGAGCGTTCGTTTCTCTTTTTCATCGGAACCACCTCATCCATTTCTGCAGCGCGCGTATTTGCCCGCTCAGAGTAGGTGAATACGTGCAGATAGGAAATGTCCAGTTCATTGAGGAAATTGTATGTTTCAATAAAAAGCTCATCTGTCTCACCCGGAAAACCTACAATCACATCTACCCCGATGCAGGCATGTGGCATCAATGTTTTGATTTTGTTCACTCGATCAATATAGAGTTCACGAAGGTATCTTCTACCCATTTTCCTCAAAATGGTATTGGAACCTGATTGTAAAGGGACATGGAAATGTGGAACAAAACGCTTTGATTGCGCTGCAAAGCTGATGATCTCGTTGGTAAGCAAGTTTGGCTCAATGGATGAAATTCTTAGCCTATTGATTCCTTCCACTTCATCAAGTGCATAGACCAAATCTGCAAATCGCTCGTTTCTTTTGCCGTCTACGATTCCGAAGTCACCAATATTCACTCCAGTCAACACAATTTCTTTTACACCAGTTGCAGCAATTTCTCTAGCAGACTGGAGCACGCTTTCTATTGTATTACTTCTACTCTTGCCGCGGGCAAGTGGGATAGTGCAAAATGCACAGCCATAGTTGCAACCATCTTGGACTTTAAGGAAAGTTCTCGTGCGATCATTGATCGAAAATGCATTATTAAAGACAGTTGCTTCCTGAATCTCTGAAGCCAGGACTTTGGTTTCCTGGACTGCAGCAAAATCGTCCAAAAGCTCAATTAGACGGAATTTCTCAGCTGCTCCAAGTACTGCATCAACTCCCTCAATTTCCGAAATTTCTTTTGGCTTCAGTTGAGCATAGCAGCCGATAATAGTAACGTAGGAATTAGGCGAAATCTTTTTAGCCTCCTTTACTATTTTTTTACACTTCTTATCAGCATTCTCTGTTACCGAGCAGGTGTTGATGATGAAAATGTCGGGATTTTCATGAAAATCAACTTTTAGATAGCCTTTTTCTTCAAATTGGCGACTAATAGTAGAGGTTTCGGAGAAATTTAGCTTACATCCTAGTGTATAATAGGCTACTTTTTTCACAATTACGCTTCTGACAATGAGAATGCAAAGGTAATTAATCTTCTCTTGTTTTCAATTCTCCAATTTTATTCAATATATCTTAGTTTTTCTCTGAAAACGGTGCCTTTTTACGATGAATTATTGAAAAAAGTGTAATTTTTTTGAAAATTAAGGTCAAAAATCTGTCAAAAGCATTTTCGCATACATATTTTTCTATTTTTGTGAGTATAATTTTAAACCACAAATTGTAGAAATGGCAACACTCAGACAACAAGCCTTAGCAATGGTGCAGACCAGACAGCGAGTAACTGTAAAGGCACCGTCCCCTAAAATCTCAGACTTTTTTGGTACCAATACCTTTGGAGCTTCTCAAATGAAAGTTTCTTTGGCTCCTTCAGCATATAAAAGAGTAATGGAGGCAATTGACAAAGGAACCAAGATAGATGCGTCTACTGCCGAAGAAGTAGCATCAGCAGTTAAAACTTGGGCACTGTCCAAAGGTGTGACGCATTATACACACTGGTTTCAGCCATTGACAGGATCTACTGCGGAGAAGCATGATTCGTTTTTTGATGCGCTAGGTGGTCTTGAGAAATTCAAGGGATCTGCGTTAGTTCAGCAAGAGCCAGATGCATCTTCTTTTCCTAACGGTGGTATCCGTTCTACTTTTGAAGCTAGAGGATATACTGCTTGGGACCCAACCTCTCCGATTTTTATCTTTGAGAACACCCTTTGTATCCCTACTATCTTTGTGTCTTACACAGGTGAAGCACTGGATTACAAAACCCCGCTTTTGAAGTCAATCGAAGCAATCAATGAGGCCGCGGTTACCATCTGTCAATTGTTTGACAGAAACGTTAGAAAAGTGCAGCCTTCTTTAGGTGTAGAGCAAGAATATTTTGTAATTGATAAGGCTCTTTTCGCAGCAAGACCTGACTTGGTAATGGCTGGTAGAACTGTTTTCGGACATAGCCCAGCTAGAGGTCAGCAATTGGATGATCACTATTTCGGTTCCATCCCAACTAGAGTTAAAGACTTCATGGTAGACTTCGAAAATGAAGCACTGAAGTTGGGAATTCCTGTTATGACAAGACACAATGAGGTAGCTCCAGGTCAGTTTGAAGTTGCTCCTTTGTTCGAAGAAATCAACAAAGCTACCGATCACAACCAACTGTTGATGGATGTGATGGAAAAAGTGGCTGAAAGACATGAATTGAAAGTACTTCTTCACGAGAAACCATTTGCTGGAGTAAACGGAAGCGGAAAGCATAATAACTGGTCTTTGATTACTGACACGGGAGTTAACCTTTTCCAGCCAAGTAATTCTGCAAGAGAAAATCTTCAGTTCCTTACTTTCTTGGTTGCAACTATTAAAGCGGTTTACGATCACTCTGACTTATTGAGAGCTAGTATAGCTTCTGCAGGTAATGATCACCGTCTTGGTGCCAATGAAGCTCCTCCTGCAATTATCTCTACTTTCTTGGGCGCTACTCTTACCGAAGTTTTGAATGAGCTTGAGAAAAACGGAAATATCAAAATTGAAAAGGGTGATAATATGTATATGAAATTAGGTATCTCCAAGATTCCTGAAATCATCCTTGACAACACAGATAGAAATAGAACTTCTCCATTTGCTTTCACTGGTAACAAATTTGAATTCCGTGCAGTAGGATCTCAGGCTAACGTGGCTGGACCAATGACTGTGCTGAACGTAATTGTCGCTGACGTGCTGACTGAGATGGCAAAAGACATCGAGAAGGAAATGAGCGCTGGTAAGGAAAAGAAAATTGCAATCGTCAATGTATTGAGAAAGTACATCAAGGATAGCAAGAAAGTGAGATTCGAAGGTGACGGTTATTCTGAGGAATGGGCTAACGAGGCTGAAAAAAGAGGCTTGTCCAACTTGAAGTCAACTCCTTTGGCATTGGACGTGTATGCTACAAAAGCAACGAAAGAACTTTTCGAAAGACATAATGTAATGAATGGTATCGAGGTTCACGCCCGCCATGAAATAATGTTGGAAAACTTCATTAAGAAAGTTCAGATAGAAGGAAGAGTAATGGGTGATTTGGCCTTGAATCATATTATTCCTACAGCTATTCTTTATCAAAACAAGATTATCCAGAATGCAAATGGCCTAAAAGGTCTTGGTTTGGATCATACAGCAGCTGTTGAAACGATCAAAGAAGTAGCTACACATATTGAGTCTTTGAAAGCAAATATCACGGCGATGATAGAAGCACGTAAGAAGTTGAACAAAGAGGAGGATATCGTGAAAATGGCTAAAGGTTATCAAACTGAAGTGAAGGAAGCTTACTTTGATAAAATTAGATATGCAGTAGATAAATTGGAACTTCTGGTAGATGATGAATCTTGGCCATTAGTGAAGTACCGCGAAATGCTTTTTCTTAGATAAGCTATTACAAGTATATAGTAAAAAGCCATTCTGAAAAGGATGGCTTTTTTTTTCGAATTCTTTTATTTAAGCAAACTCTCATAAAGAGAAATAAAATTTTTAAACAATTAATATGTTAGTCTACCCTTATTTTAACAACTAATTAACTTAAAGATTAAGAGAATATACTAAAAAGCTATTTACTGATCCATTATTTCAAATCATTAAAGTATTGATCTGCAAAATTTATCCTCATAGTAGTGTTTGTTAAAAGATGTGGCAAGCATTCAAATGAGAATTACGTAGTGATTTTAACACTGGATAGTGTTATTAAATAGTATTCTTTGAAATGAACTAAATATACATTCTCATTCAATTTTTTAGTTAATAATGATTCTTGGACTGGAAAAGCTTTTTGTGTTCATTATGAAATGTTTATATACTATTATTATACTTTATCAAGAACAAATAGAAACAGGGAGGGATTTTAGGTAAATATTTTTTCAAATCATTTTGTTCAAGCGATTATCTTCTTGAAAAAAATTATAGAATGGCCTATGTTTTTTTATAAAAAATTACAGAATTGTTTTTGAATAGTTTATGAAATTTTTAGCTTTACTCCACTAGAATTAATACTTAGATAATACAGGTTACCAAATAATATTATTCCCTATTCGCTTAGATTGACCATTATATATTTCGTGAATACTTCCCCACTTTTAAAGCCCTAAGTGTTTAAGGCACAAAATAACCTAGTAAAAAAAATACCCAATTAAATTAGTTCAAACTATAAATTACCAGCTATGAGAAAAGTTTTATCAATTGCTTTTGCTCTGGGGTTTATGCTATGCGCAGTGCAATTAGCACAAGGTCAGAGTAGAGTCTTGAAAGGAGTAGTAACGGCAGACACAGATGGGTTACCCATGCCTGGAGTTACTATTTTAGACAAGAGTAACCAGACAGGTACCACCACGAATATCGATGGTGAGTACTCGATTTCTGTAAGTTCAAGTTCAGTCTTGGTCTTTTCGTTTATCGGATTTGCTTCTCAGGAGATTCCGGTAGGCAATAGAACTGAATTGAATGTCGTACTGAGCGAAGACGCCAGTGAATTATCTGAAGTAGTTGTTACTGCTTTGGGTATAAGTAAAGACAAGGAAACGTTGGGCTATTCAGTAACCCAAGTAGGGAGCGAATCCTTAACAACAGCCCGAGAAACTAACGTGGCGAACTCTCTCGCAGGACGTGTGGCAGGTTTGGTAGTAAAGGGTACGAACAGTGGTCCGGGCGGAACTTCCAAAATTACTCTAAGAGGTCTTCCAAGTATCAGTGGTACTGGCTCTCCTTTGTATGTAATCAATGGTATCCCGATGGATAACAGCCAAAGAGGAGCTGCCGGTGAATGGGGTGGCGGTGATAGTGGTGATGGTATAGGGAATTTAAGTCCTGACGATATCGAAACTATGACTGTTTTGAAAGGTCAGGCTGCATCTGCACTTTACGGATCCAGAGCATCAAACGGTGTAATCTTGATCACTACTAAGAAAGGTGCAAAAGGTGGTGATTGGTCTTTAAATTATACAATGAACTATATGGCTGAAAATCCTGTGGATTTCACAGATTTTCAGGAAGTATACGGCCAAGGTACTGGAGGTGTAAAACCTACAACTGCAGTGGATGCACAATCTACAGGTAGATTGTCTTGGGGTGCGGTAATGGACGGTAGTTCAGTGATAGGATTTGACGGTAATCAATATCCTTATTCTCCTTCAAATGACCGTTACATTGATTTTTACAGAACGGGATCAAATTTCACCAATACGGTTTCAATTGCTAAAGGATTAGGAACTGATGGATCTTTCCGAATGTCGGTTTCCAATCTTGACTCTAAATCTATTGTTCCCAACAGTGGCGTAGATCGATTGACTGTAAATTTAAATGTGGAGCAAAATATTACGGATAAATTGAATGTAACTGCTATGGTCAATTATATTGATCAGAAGTCTTCAAATGTTCCATTCTTAAGTGATGGACCAAAAAATCCTAATAACTTCTTACTTCTAGCACCTAATATCAGTCAAAGCATTTTTGCTCCTGGATATAATCCAGATACAGGTGCAGAAACAGTATTCAGTGATGATATTTATGTGACTAACCCTTATTTTGTGGTAAATCAAGGCATCAATGATCTTGGTAGAAAGCGTACTATTTCAGCAATATCTACCAAATATAGCTTCACCAAAGATATATTCGCGATGATCAGATTGGGTAATGATGCTTCTAATGATGATTTCTTCAGCGTAGATCCTTATGGACTTGCTTATTCAGCAGACTTGAAAGGTAACCTTAATGGACGTGGTCAATCTCAGAGATCAGAGACAAATATTGATGGAATTTTAGGTGGTAAGTTTGATCTAACTGAGAAACTTAATCTGGATATCCTTGCAGGTGCAAACATGCGAAATAACAAATATGAATCTGTAGGAGTAGGGGGAAGTCGTTTTGTTTTACCTTACTTGTACTCACCGTTTAACGTGGAGACATTCTCCAGATCATATGATTTTAATGAGCGTGAAGTGCACTCTGGATACTACTCTGTTGGTATAGGGTATAACAACATCCTGACATTGACCACTACTGGTAGATATGATGTGTATAGTACATTACCTACAGATAATAACAGCATCTTCTCACCTTCAGTTGCAGCTGCATTTGTATTCGATCAATTGATAGATATGCCTGCTCTTGATTTTGGTAAAGTAAGAGCATCGTACGCGGTAACTAGTGGAGAGCCTTTTAATGCTTATCAAAGCACCTTCTATTACAGTTCAGCAAACTCTTACAATGGTGTACCGGCAGGTTCTTCTCCAACTTCTCTTCCTAACTTGAACCTCAAGCCGTTTACTACCAGTGAAATGGAATTCGGTGTTGACCTTAGCTTTTTCAATAATCGCTTAGGGTTTGATATCGCTTATTACGAGAAAGAGACGCACAATGAAATTATGAATGCTAATTTAAGTATTACTTCAGGTTTCAATAGTTCTGTCGTGGCAACTGGATCCACCAGCAACAAAGGTTTGGAAGTATTGGTAACAGGAACACCTGTACAAACCACAAACTTTACTTGGAAGACTTCATTCAACTTATCTAAAGTGAAAAATGAGATACTAAGCACGGATCCAAATAATAATCCTATTAACCTAGGTCAGAACAGAGCTACACTTGGTAACGCAGTGACTGCATACGTAGTGGGTGAATCTGGTCCTCAAATCAGAGCTTACGATTACGCTTACAATACCGATGGAAGCATTCAAGTGGATGAGGCAGGATTACCTGTACGTGGTGAATTGATCAGCATGGGAACAGTATTGCCTACTCTATATGGTGGCTGGAATAACGAGTTTAACTATAAAGGCATTAGCTTCTCCTTCTTGATTGATTACAACTATGGCAATAAGGTTCTTTCTGCCACAGAATTCTATTCGACCTTCAGAGGACTTAATAAAATTACACTTGAAGGTAGAGAAGATGGAGTGACAAATGGTGGAGTGACAGCAACTGCAGAAAACTACTATAGAGCTTTAGCTCAAAATGTGACAAGCACTAGTGTGGTTGATGGTGATTTTATCAAGTTAAGACAGTTGACTCTTGGATATTCCTTGCCATCTAAGTGGTTTGGAAATACACCAGTTTTGAAAGGCCTGAGTGTTTCACTTGTGGGAAGAAACCTAGCATTCTTAATGCGTAAAGCGAAGAATATCGATCCTGAGGCTAGTTTTGGTTCAAATATTAACTACACAGGTATTGAAGGTGGTAACCTTCCTAGCACTAGATCTTTTGGGTTTAACCTTAATTTCAAATTGAATTAATATGAAAAAATATATTAGCATATTTCTTACGGGAATTTTATTGGCAGCATCGAGCTGCGATGGAGATTTTGCAGATATCAATACAGATCCTAACCGTGCGGACGGAGGTGTATTCGATCCAAACCTAATTCTTCCCACAGTTTCCTACAATTATGGAAACATGATGACCGGATACACCGGAGCAATACTTTTCCAAAGTATGTGGGTGCAAGTGATGGCTTCCACTTCTACGGGGGGTGCAAACTATTACTCTAATGCAGATAAGTATGTGGCATCAGGAAGTACGAATAGTTATATCCAAAGTGTTTGGAATGATGGCTATTCTACCGCTTCCAGAGTTTATCAAATGCAGGCCCTGGCTGAGGAAAAAGGCCTTACTAATTTGGTAGCTGTAGGTAGTATCTGGAAAGTACTTACTCTTTCTTTTGTATCCGATATTTATGGAGATCTACCTTACTCGGAAGCTTTGCAGGCTGAGGACGGTATCACGCAGCCAAAGTATGATTCACAGTCAGATGCCTATATGGCAATGCTTTCTGAACTTGAAACTGCTCTTTCTTCTATTAACGAATCAGGTGATCAAATCAAAAATGATGTGCTGTATGGCGGTGACCTGACTAAATGGAGAAAGCTAGGCTATTCTATCATGTTGCGTATGGCAATGAGATTAGTTGAAGTGGATCCTTCCACAGCACAATCCTATGTACAAAAAGCCGTGGCCGGTGGAGTCTTTACTTCTACAGATGATGAGGCAGTATTGGTGTCAGATCAAGCGAATGGATATGCTAACTCCAGCGCAAATGCGCTAAATGTAACTGATGATATCTATGAAGTTCGTTGGTCTGATAAATTGATTGATTTCCTTAAATCAGACAATGATCCCCGTCTTTCAGTTATCGCAGAAATACCTTTGGCTGGTTTAGCTGCAAATAGAGGTACTGCTGTTGGCAATAATGATCCAAGTGCCCAGATAGGAATGCCAAATGGCTATGACCTAAGAGGTGGATCGACTGATATTACCAATGCTCCAGGCTATCCTGGTGCTACAGGTACTGGTGGAGATATATCACCGATAGGCAAATATTCAAGACCTACTGCCATCTACAGAGATAGAGATGCGCCAGTTTTCATTTTGACGTATGCTGAGATTCAGTTTTTGTTAGCTGATGCTGCTGCAAGAGGATATTCTGTTTCAGGATCTGCTTCCTCTTATTATTCTGCAGGTTTGCAGGGAGCCCTAGTGTCTATCGGTAAATTCGGAGGATCAAGTATTTCTCCGGCTGCTGCTGCTACATTTGCCACAGCAAATCCTTTGGATGTAAGTAGCTCTGAAGCTTCCCTTAAGATGATTAATGAGCAAATCTGGGCTACTACTGGTGTTTTCGCAAATTTCGTAGAATCTTGGAACAACTGGAAAAGATCAGGTTATCCTGAATTGACTTCTGTGAATTATTCAGGTAATTTCTCCTCAGGCCAGATTCCAAGAAGACAATTGTATCCAGCTTCAGAAAGTACAACTAATCCACAAGGATTGGCAAATGCTATTTCTAACATGGGTGGAGATACATGGATAAACAATGTTTGGTGGGATGCTTCCAATTAATTGATAGTAGTGAGATTGAATAATTAGTAGTATATAAGAAGAGGTTTTGATTAAGTTCAAAACCTCTTTTTTGTTATTTCTTCATTACATAGGTGATGATTATTGCCTTTTTTCGAATATTGGAATTTTATATAACATGTATATTTCTGCTGTTGACTCTGAGAATTGATTAGTAAGTTTGGGGCCGAGATAAAAAATTTGTTTAATGAGACCTATTATTGCCACTGTTGCACTTTTGCTGTGCATACAATTCGGGCTTTTTGCCCAAAAAATCACTGCTACGGAATCTAGAGAATTAGTTGACTTTGCCCTGCCTATTGTTGGCACTGATTCCAGACCTGAGTTTTCCAACGGGAATACTTATCCAGCAATTGCTTTGCCTTGGGGGATGAATTTTTGGTCCCCTCAAACAGGAAAGATGGGAGATGGTTGGATGTACAAATATGGGGATGAAAAAATCCGTGGATTCAAACAGACGCATCAGCCGTCACCTTGGATGAATGACTACGGCCAGTTTTCCATTATGCCTATGACTGGAAAGCCGGTGTTTGATCAAGACGAAAGAGCCTCTTGGTATTCTCATAAGGCCGAAACGGTAGAACCAAATTACTATCAAGTTTTCTTAGCCGATTATAATGTCAATGTAGAACTTACACCTACAGAAAGAGCAGCACTTTTTAGGATTACTTATCCGGGGAATATGGAAGCTTCATTTGTTTTGGACGCTTTTGACAACGGATCTGAGGTTACCATTGATAAAGCCAATAATCGAATTTTCGGTTATTCTACCAAAAACTCAGGTGGGGTTCCTGACAATTTTAAAAATTACTTCGTGCTGGAATTCGATAAGGACTTTTCATTAGCTCAGACATTCGCAGATTCTGTCTCCAGTGAAAATTTAACAGCAAATGCCAACCACGTTGGAGCTCTAATTGGTTTTGGAAAGAATTCAGAATCCTTCCAGGTGAACATCAAAATAGCATCCTCATTTATCAGTCCTGAGCAGGCAGTTCTAAATTTAAAAGAATTGGGAAATGCGGATTTTGAGGAGCTAAGAAGTAAGGGACGAACTGCATGGAATGAGCAATTAGGCAAAATTGAAGTTAGTGGTGGGTCTGTGGCTCAGATGGAGATGTTTTATACAAGTTTGTATCGCTCATTGCTTTTTCCAAGGAAATTTTATGAAATAGATGCATCGGGAGATGTGGTGCATTACAGTCCATATAATGGCAAAGTGGAAAAGGGATATATGTATACTGACACTGGCTTTTGGGATACGTTCAGAGCACTTTTTCCTTTGCTTAATTTGGTTTATTCTGAAATCAATGCTGAGATCCAAATGGGTCTGGCAAATGCATACAAAGAAGGAGGTTGGCTGCCCGAGTGGGGAAGCCCAGGTTTAAGAAACGTCATGGTAGGAAATAATTCTGCTTCTGTGGTGGCTGATGCCTATTTGAAAATAGGAGAGGATTATGACTACGATATTGAAACATTGTATCAAGCACTAAAGCATGGAGCAAACCATTCCGGACCTTTGACAGCAGTGGGTCGGGCAGGAGCGGAATATTACAATAAACTGGGTTACGTGCCTTACGATGTAGAAATCAATGAAAATGCGGCACGCACACTGGAGTATTCTTATGATGACTTTACTATTTATCAATTGGCCAAAAAGCTCAATAAACCCAAAGCTGAAATTGATCTTTACAAGGAGAGAGCGATGAATTATAAAAAGCTATACGATCCTACTGTAGGCTGGATGCGTGGGAAAAATGAAGATGGAAGTTTCCAGTCTCCTTTCAATCCTGTGAAATGGGGTGATGCTTTTACAGAGGGAAATTCTATGCATTATACTTGGTCGGTATTTCAGGACATTGAAGGACTGGTTAATTTGATGGGTGGGGAAAAAGCCTTTGCTGATAAGTTAGATACAGTATTTTCTAGCCCTCCCACTTTTGAAGACAGCTACTATGGCTTCGTTATCCATGAGATAAGAGAAATGCAAGTTGCCCAAATGGGTCAATATGCTCATGGTAACCAGCCGATACAGCACATGATATATTTGTATAATCATGCTTTGCAGCCGTGGAAATCCCAATACTGGGTAAGGAAAACGTTGAACAGAATGTATCAGCCTACGCCGGATGGTTATTGTGGAGACGAGGATAATGGGCAGACCTCGGCATGGTACGTTTTTTCCGCTTTGGGTTTTTATCCAGTGACTCCAGCGTCAGATGAATATGTGATAGGAGCTCCACTCTTTCAAAATGCTAAGATTCATCTATCCAATGGCAATGATATAGAAATCTCTGCTCCTTCAAATTCTGCTGAAAATAGATATATCAATTCGGTGACATGGAACGGTAGCAACTATGATAAAAACTTTTTAAAGTATCAGGAACTGCGCAAAGGAGCCAAGTTAACCTTTGACATGGTAGGCGAGCCGAATAAGACTAGAGGAGTATCGGAAAGTTCTAAGCCATTTTCTCTAAGCCTCGTAGACTAATATGGAGTTAATAGGAGTAGATATAGGCGGATCTCATATCTCCGCAGCCAAAATTTACCTGGGATCAAATTCAGCTGAATTTCAAGATTTTCATGAAGCAGATGTAGATACATTCGGCTCTAAGGAATCTATCATTTCAGCTTGGTCAGAAATAATAAAAAAAGCAGCTGGAAATGCCACTGATATTGAAATTGGTATAGCAATGCCTGGACCATATGATTATGGCAAAGGAATATCTTTAATTAAAGACCAAGGCAAGATGGCATCATTGTATCAGCTTTCAGTGAAAAATTTGCTAGCCGAGAGCCTAGGAATTATATCTTCTCGTATCTCATTCACCAATGATGCTGAAGCGTTTTTATTGGGAGAAAGCTTTGCCGGTGCAGGTAGAGATTTCGGTAATTCCATTGGCATTACATTGGGAACTGGGTTGGGTTCAGCAATCAAAACACAGGATATTGTAAAGGATGCAAAACTGTGGACTGCACCATTCAGGGAAGGAATATCAGAGGATTACTTGGGTACGGCTTGGTTTAAAAAGTATGTTGCACAAAATTATGGGCTTGAAATCTCTGGTGTAAAGGATCTTCTGAATAAGGAGTTTGATATTGAGATTTCCAGGAGGGTTTTTGAGACGTTTGGAAGTACACTTGGAGAATTCCTATTTCCCTATTTGGTCGAAAACAAGGCTGAAGGAGTTGTTCTTGGAGGCAAGATAAGCTTGGCTTGTGAATATTTCCTACCCGCTACTCAATCCTACTTAGAAAATATGGGCTATCCAGTACCGATTAATATCTCTGAGCTGGGAGAAAGGTCCGCCTTGATCGGGGCTAGTTTGTAGCTCCTGGGTGTATTTAAGGCTTATTTATTGACCTTTGTCCAAATCATATCACCAATCTTTTCCCCTTGGGCTAAGCCATTTTCTATGGCATCACGAAAATGAATTCCGCCGTAAAGTCTTGAAATGGCAGCTTCCTCGGAGGCATACAGGAAAGAAGGGAAAGGTCTTTCAGGAAGTCCAAAATACGTTTCAGAACTATCTATAAAATCAAAGTTGTCACCAAAGTATCCTGTTAGTATTACAGCGGATGCACGGCTGATTACCGAGTGTCCTGAAGTATACTCTGGAAACGGGGGTGTCTGCAGCAACGGTCTCCAGCGCTGATCTACCTTCTGATTGATGACAGTCTCAGGTCTGATTCTGTCGGTGTCATATTTAGCTTTCCAGCAGGATATAAATGCATCGTGAAGAGTCATGGCTACCAGCGCGTGAATGTATGAAGTTTCGGCAAATGAAAGTTTGGCTTTCTGAGTTGCTATTCCGGTGATTCCCATCCAATGTCCACCTGGTGAGATTTTTTTGACTCCTATAGCCATATGACCGGAAAACTTCACTTTGAATGGATTACAATCCCAAAAGTTAGCAATCAGTTTACGCTCATCATTTAGTTCATTTGTAGTGGTGTACACCTCCATCAGCTGATTATGGAAGGGACTTCCTTCAGTCATGTCAAATAGTGCCATAGGGGCAGGAGCATAAGCTTCAAGATCTTTAATAAAGAATGGTCGTATTGTTTGCCATTCTGGTTCTATCGCAGCTATGTACGCAGGTGGAGTAGGGTACCAAAATCCTTCACCTTTTTGCGGAGTATATCTTGTTAGTGCAGAGAGTTGGAGATACCCATCTTTTTTGGCTACAGCCATTACACTAGCGGCCACGGATTCTGCATAGGCCACATGCATTTGGATTTCCTTTTTAGAAAGAATTTTTCCTTTTATGGCGATATCAATCCATTCTTGTTGTCTTTCTTTCAGCAAATAGCCAGAAGGCATGATGGATTCACCCACTTTAAGCATGGCATAAATTGCTGCAAACTCTGATGAGCTGAGCTCTGAATCAGGGAGATCCCAATTGTAATCTGTCAAATAAGTCTGACCTAAAATATCACTGTTTTCAAATCCTTTTCCGGATTCTTTAGCTATCAAGTAGGCTGCAAGATTGGAATAGGCATATATTCTAGCAGCCACTGGAGGACTGGCTACATCGGTTACCATTACTTCTGTAATGTGAAAAAGCTGTTCGCTGTAATGTTTAGGCCAATTAACAGGTTTTGGCTTTGCTAAAGACACGTAAATGATTGAGCAAAAAAGAAGACATAAAATACAGATTGATTTAAAATATTGGCTCATCTCACAGTATAACTTTCCAGGGGTTTTTGATTGATTCCAAAAAGCAGTTGAATACCTGATTTAGTATAAAGTGGCAAAATGGATTTGATATCTCCTTTGATGGCCAAACCTGATTCTGAAGGACTGAGTGGAGAAAAATCACCTTTACCATCTCCTATTAGGACGAGACCTAACCCTGCATCCATTAGCCCTATTCTGATTCGTGTATGGGATTGATTTCCTCCCAGGATCAAATCCATATTTCCATCCTTATTAAGATCTATTGGTAAGATGCTATAGACAGGGAATGACTGAGCCAATCTAGGAAGAGATCTGACTTGAAAGCCATTTCCTGTATTTTCCAAAAGAATTGATTCCAGAGTATTCGCTTCTAATACCTGTGCATTTTCAAGTTCCTGTTCTGTAAAAAGGTTTGTCAACTGAGCCTTCGAGTAGGAAGCATAATCTGTAAATCGACTACGCATACTTGCCATCTGATCCAGTAATTCGTCTCTGCTAGGATATGGATACATTTTATCTCCTACGAAACATTCCAAAATTGGATCGATTGATCCATTTTGGTCAAAATCCGCTCCGTAAAGGCGAAGTTTTTTATTGTCGCTTGCTTCAAATTGGGAATTAAGACCAAAGTTTCCTGCGATCAAATCCATATCGCCATCATTGTCTATATCGACACTTTGAAGCACATTCCACCAGCCGGAAAGTGTGGAATTTAAATAAGCAGAAGTTTTATCTTCGAATGTAGAACCTGAATTTATTAGTATTGTGATAGGCATATATTCACCAGCCAGCACAATATCCATCTTGCCATCATTATTGATATCCATAGATGAAGAAGAGGTGACTAATCCAAGTTTACCTGAATCTGGAAGATAGTCTGATGTTTGATCGCTGAAATTTCCCTTACCATCATTAACTAACAATTTGCTTTCAGGGATGATAGGATATCGCCCAGGTATCAATCTGGCGCCTATAAATAGATCCAGGTTTCCATCTCCATTTACATCAATAGCGATGGCTGTTCCAGTGCTAAATTTGTAATCGGGAAAGTTTGTTTGTCTGGTTAGACGGCCTGTGCCATCATTTATGTAAAGCCTGTCTTGAAGCGCTTCATCAGACCCCAAATAATCGTGGTAACCACCACTTCCAATATATAGATCTTGATGCCCATCACCGTTGAAATCCTCGAAGATAGCCACTGCATCTGTAAACTCTGGAGATGACCTAAAACTAGGATAGTCCTTCCATCCTTCATCTGTATAACTCATGATTTTCCCCGCTTGACCTTGTGAACCACCAATAAATACCTCTGGATTTCCATCTCCATTTAAGTCAGCCTGAGATAAGATAGGACTGATATAGCTTGGCATGGTAAGCATTAGGGGCTGTCGCTTGAAGTCATTGAACTCATTTGCCTGCGATGAGTAATTCGGAGCAAAATCGCTTTTACCTAAAAGCGCTGAAGTTCTAGAAGAAATTACTGAGCCCGGGGAGCCATCTTTTTTCACAGTGATGTGCTGGTTGGCCGAGATGTTTTCAAGAATTTGCCGTGAGTTGTCAGGCCATGTGATTTTTATAGAATCGACGGTATCTATATTATCCAAGCCAAAATGAAGTCTGGGACTTACAGATGATTGGAAGCCTCTCACTGGTTGAACCTCCAGGATTTGATTTTCCTCGCCTGTGAAGACTTCTACTTTTGCTCCTAAAGCAAACGTGTTTTCCGAATTATCATGAAGGGATATTTGAAGCCAATTCTTTTTTGGACTTATGTTATGATAGAGAGAGGGCTGTTCATTTAGGTTATTGACTATTAAGTCCAAATCTCCGTCATTATCCAGATCTGCATATGCTGAGCCACTGCTAAAACCCTTTTCTTCAAAACCCCAGTCAAATGATCTGTCTTCAAAATTTAGATAACCTGTGTTTTCAAATATATAATTATGAATAGGGGTGGAGGTCATGCTGGTTACTAATTGAAGTGTATCAGCTTTCTCATTTACGATAGCCTGCTTGAAATAGTAGTCACCTTTGTACTTTAGGAAGTCGCGATTGGTGTAGTCGCGGTAATAACCATTTGTGATAAATAGGTCTTTCTTTCCATTATTTGTTGCATCAAAAAACAATGCTGACCAACTCCAGTCGCTATTGGAAATATTGGAAAGTTGACCTACTTCAGAGAAAATACCGTCGCCTTGATTTAGCTGGAGCATATTCCTCATACTTTGATGGTAGAATCCTTCCTGTATCATCAAGGCATACTGCTCGTAATTCTCTGGGCCATAAAGAAGCTTTTGTCTTTCATTATCCTCTGGAAGCATATCTAACGTGTAAATATCCAGCTTGCCATCGTTATTTATGTCGGATATGTCTGCCCCCATGGAAAAGTGTGAAATATGGCTAAAATATTCATTCATACGGTCTGTGAATGTGCCATCTCCATTGTTGATATACAGGTAATGAGGTTCTATGTAATCATTAGTTACCAAAATATCAGGCCATCCGTCCTGATTTACATCAGCTGATACAATCCCCAGTCCGAAGCCCAAAGCTGAGCCTTTTATCCCTGCCTGCTCACTGATATCTAAAAATTTCCCTTCATCATTTCTGTAAAGCTTATCACCGGCATAGGGATGACGGATATTTTTCACATCACTGAACTCCAGCTCATTGATGGCCTCTATATGATGATTTAATAAGTAGAGATCCAAGTCCCCATCCTTGTCAAAGTCAAAAAACAATCCTTGGGTACTGTTGGAAGGATCCGCTATACCATATTTTTTTGCTTCGTCCACAAAAGTGAAATTCCCTTGATTGATCCAGAGTTCGTTTTCTCTAAGTTCAGGATTTTCCTTGCCGGAGTAGCATACATAAATATCCAGTAATCCATCACCGTTTACGTCAGCCATACTTACCCCTGTGGTCCAGATATTCTTCCCAGCAACTCCGGCAGATTTTGTTTTATCCTCAAATTTCAAATCCCCAAGGTTTTTGTAAACTCTGTTGGAAACCATATTCCCCGTGAAAAAAATATCCTCCAGACCATCGTTATCCAAATCGCCTACAGCAACACCTCCTCCATTATAGAAATATTCATATCGAAGAATATTATTTTTCGAATCTTCTTTCAACTGATTTTTGAATGCAATCCCGGATTTTTTTAATGAGATTTTTTCAAAATTCGAAGAAGACTGAGCTAGTATGCCTTCCCCACTTAGTAAAATCAGAAGGATTATAACACTCAGATAAAGAGGAGACTTGGACTTGATGGGGAAATGCATGAATATTTACAATGCTGGCCATTTGTCAGACCAATTAGTTAATTACATCTTCGAACAATTTTTCATTTACCACTGCGACTCCACCTAATAATCCTACATCTTCCCCTAATTTGTAGAGGGCAATCGTCGACTTTTCACGTGATTTTGCCATACTGTAAATGTTCAATGCCTGCTGAATGGGGGTGATTAAGTATTGATTTGCTTCTGCAACCGAGCCACCGATAATGATTAATTCTGGATTTAACACTTGGATTAGCATAGATATCCCCCGCCCAAGATCCAAACCAGCTTCTGATAAGATAGTAATTGCCCTTTGGTCACCCGATAAGGCTGCATCTACTACAAGATTTGGCATAATATCGCCTTCATGGTTTCTGGCCATTCTGGACAATATGCTGTCTTTATCCAGTTTGATAGCTTCCTCAGCCATTTTTACTATTGCTGTACCTGAAGCTACTGCTTCTAAACATCCTTTTTTTCCACAAATGCATGTGACATCTCGGGATTCAAAGATGGGAGAGTGACTAAATTCTCCTGCAAAGCCGGATGCACCTTGGTATAATTTACCATCGATGATGATTCCTAATCCAATTCCCCATCCAATAAATAATCCAAGGACATTTTTATTGCTATGATCAGTAGCAAATTTATACTCAGCTAAGGTCATAGCCCGAGCATCATTTTCCAAGAATATTTTTTTTGAAAATCTGCTTTCTAAGTTTTCCAGAAGAGTTTTTTCACCAAACCTTAGATAGGTGTAATTCACACCCCCAATTGAATCTGTCAAACCAGGCATGGAAAATCCCATTGCGATTACTTTGTGTGACTCAATTCCAGTCTTTAATAGATATGATTCTATGAGTTCACAGATTTTTTCAAATGTCTCTTTTTCATTGTCAAGGCTGATTCTATGGCTTTCTTTTGGAGTGACAATTGTATGATTGCAGGAATATAGTGCAAGATTCATATTGTACTTAGAGAGATCTACTGAGAGTACATAAAACGCATCCGGAGCTAATCGATATAAGTCAGGTTTTCTGCCTCCTTGGGATTCTGCACGTCCTTGCTTGATCACTTCCCCACTTGAAATCAAATCCCCAAGTAGTGAATTAACAGTCGGTAGCGAAATTCCTACTTCAGTGCAAATCTCGCTGGCTGTATTAGCGCCTTTTATATATAAGTTCTTTATAATTTTAATTTTGTTGAGGTAGCTTTTAATTTCCACTACTCCATCCATTTTTTCAATTAACTCTTGAGGGTTTATTAGGTTCATAGGTTTAAGATTTGCCTGAATTACGGTAATATTTGATTTTCAAAAAAGTACTTTACTAAAAAAATAAGTTAACATCGGCTGGTAAATCACAATATCATAGAATTCTTTGGATGAGGATCGCTGTTTTTTGTAAAAGATTTTGAATGTGTGATTGTAGTTGAAAAATTCTTTTTTCCAATGAATTAAGTAATTTTGGAAAACATATTTTTAACGACAGATATGAATTTAATAGACATTACTGCTAATCTCAGCAAAGAGGAAGTGTTCCGTAAGGTGGAAGACTTTTTGATTGAAAAAGGATTTAGAATCTCCAAAGTGGATCAGACGAGACCGTGGGGAGGTTTTTTTGTGCTTGATGAAAGCCAAATCCGTGAATTTAGAGCTATGTTTTTCGAGGATGTAGATCTTTCTGAAGAGCAACTACAGCAAAAACTAAGCCCAAAATTTTTACTTGTAGCACCTAAAGCCAGACTTTCCTGGCAATATCATTTCCGTAGAGCGGAGCTTTGGAAGTTAATCAATGGAGAATCAGGGATTGTACGCAGTGCTACAGATGAGCTAAACGATTTGGAAACGATGGTTTTGGGGGAAACTGTTTCTTTGGAGCAAGGCGAACGACATAGACTAGTGGGTCTAGATAATTGGGGGATAGTTGCTGAAATATGGATGCATGTGGATCCGGAAAACCCTTCCAATGAAGAGGATATTGTGCGAGTAGAAGACGACTACTCTCGAAAATAAAAAAAGCCCGGGGGTTATATCCCGGGCTAAAAAGCTTAAAATATTCGTCCGTAGCTCAATCACCCTTAAATAAACTATTTAGTTAAAAAAAATCCTACAGGACAGTTAAAAGAGTGATTGAATTTAATTTCAAAAAATTGAAATTCAAAATTTTGGGTTTAAAAACCATTTATTAAAGTGAAAAAATCATAGTAAATCTATTTTTTTGGCTATTTCTTCAGCTTCTGAAGCAAGTTTGTCCGCTTCTTTTCTATTGATTTGAGAAACTTTATGTACTTCTTCAAGCTTTTTAGCATATGCTTCCTGAAGTTTTTCTTTCTCTGACTTCTTGTTGAATAGTCCCATTTTATTGATTTATAGATTATCCGTAATTAGGACAGATTCAATGGTCTTTTTGCCCTATAGAAGAACTAAGACGGCTGACCGAATTGTCCTAAAATTAGAGTTGAAACCATTTAGTATGCTCAGCTTACCTTACTGATTAAATTACGGATGTCGATTGATTTTAAATGAAACCTACATCTCGGTAAATGGTTTTTGATTAATTAAAATTAAGAAGGCTTGAAATAGATTCTTCTTCAATTTCATCATTTTTATAATTGATCAAATCTTCCAATCGCCCGGCAGGATTGTAATATCTCCATGGGCCTTCCTTTCGGCCATCCTTCATCTGGCCTTCTGAAGCTTTTCTGCCATTTTCATGGTAAAAAATCCAAGTTCCATCAGCCTTTCCTCCGGTGTAGTTCCCTTCAGATTCTTTTTTGCCATTTACATAATAAGTGATTCTTGTTCCATTGCCATCTTTAAGCGAGCCTTTATCCAAAGTTTCAATTCCGTCATAAGATTTATAATCACTCACATTTAGAAGACGGCCATTATCCCAGAATTCTTCCTGGGTAAGTTGCTTATTGTCATAGAAAAGTCCCCAAATTCCATCTTCAAATCCGATGTTATAGCTACCGACTGATTTTAATTGTCCGCCATCGTAATAGTAAACCCATTGACCATTTTCTAATCCAAGACTATATTCTCCTTCTGCGACAAGAATTCCGATTTTATTGAAATACTTCCAAAGTCCTGTTTTCAGATCATTCCTATATTCTCCGATTGAATAAATTTCTCCATCCGGGAAAAAGTTTTTCCAAATGCCTGTTTTCATTCCGTTTTGATACTGACCTGACACAGACACCTGCCCAGAACTGTGGTATTCAATATATTCACCTACTGGAACTCCAAGCTCATATGTTTTGCGTTTTGCAACAGATTTGTTGGGAAAATACTCTTCCCAAGTGCCTACGGCAATACCATTCTCATACTTTTCAATTCTAGCTAACCTTTGATTCTCATAGAAATATCTCCAAGTACCTACACGCTTGCCATTATCATCGTAGAATTCCTCAGATTCTTTGGATTTTGTACCTGGAAAATAGCGAGTCCATTCGCCGATTTTATTTCCGTCTTTATAATTACCTTCTTCGACAATTAGATTGGGATAAGTTAGCCTTTTGAATTCCCCATCAAGTTCTCCTCCTTTATAAAGAGCCTCTGTAATCAATACTCCTTCCTGGTCATATTCTAAAAAAGGCCCCTCTCTAAGTCCATTCACATAGAACTCCCTCAATGCCACTTCTCCGAATTCGTAATACTGAACCCATTGCCCAGATTTTTTACTGTTCTCATATTGCCCTTCCAACAATACTTGTTTTGGATCCACATAGTCGGGTACTCCAGTTCTTCCGAAATACTCAACATATTTACCAACCATCGTAGAATCCTGAAATATCATTTCACGTTTTAAAGCGCCGTCGGCATCATATACTTTAGACGTTCCAAACAGAATTCCTTCTCTATAATCAGCAACCATTTTTCTTTTTCCATCAGGATAAAAACTACTCCATGTGCCTTCCCTGATTCCATTTTTAAATGTTCCTTCAGTAAGTAGGGTATTTGTTTTGGGGTTGAAGTATTTCCATAATCCTTCTCTCACACCATTGGTAAGAATACCGGTAGCCATCAAGGTGGAATCAGAATTATACTGACGGACCATTGTGCTTTCTTGTGCGAAAAGTGGAGTGGTTAGAAGAATAAGGACGATAAGGATATATTTCATATAGTTGTTAATTCGAAATGATTCAAAGGGTATCTGAATCTGTCAAAAGAAGAATCTGAATAGTGTACGAATGAACTTGATTCCTGTTTAAAAATAAGTTAATTCCAGCTTTATCCCATTTTTTAGCTCAATAAGAACGTAAGAATTTTTAGTTCATCCCTAATCTTCGTTTCAACAGCGGTTATATCTCCTGAAATATGAATTGATTTATGCCACTGAAAATATTTAGCATCCTCGAATGTTTGGGTGCTTGGAGAATCTGTGAAAGAGTTATCTAAAAGTATGTCAGGATAGTCCCAGGGAGTGGAAGCTTGATCAAATACCCATTGATGTTTATTAAGTTGTTTAATGGGTGCTTTAGGGTGGTTTTTACCAATTAATACAAAAAGATAAATACCATGTCCAAACCAGTTTAACACCCGGATATTAAGGCCATCAGTGGGATTAAAGTCTCTCACAAGATCCAAAACTTGGTAGGGATATCCCAAAAGATCATTTCCTTTAGAAAGCTTTGTCCCTCGGCTTGCAGGGTGAATTTTAAGTAATAATTCTGGATCAATGCGATTACCTACTTCTCCAAGTATTTTCCAAAATTTAGCTTTTAGCTTATTCTGTCTCAGGACTATCTCCTGGTCAAGCCAAAGATCTAAATCTAAGTCTGGTTTTTCTTCCATTTACCACTGAAGTAAAGCAGATGCCCATGTAAAGCCAGCTCCGAATGCAGCCAGGCAAATCAAATCACCTTCCTTGATTTTGCCTTGTTCCCAGGCTTCGCTTAGTGCAATCGGGATGGTAGCAGCTGTGGTATTTCCCTTGGTCATGATATTGTTGAATACTTTTTCGTCAGGAAATCCTAGTTGTTTTTGGATGTATTGACTGATTCTGAGATTAGCTTGATGGGTAACCAATAGATCAATAGCAGATTGATCCAATTGATTTGCTTTCAACGCTTCTCCGATCACTTCCATAAATCTTACTACGGCATGCTTAAAGACTGCATTTCCATTCATTTTTAAGAAGAAACTTCCAGAATCAAATAATTCTTGCGAAATTCTTACCTCTCGACTACTTCCTGGATCTCTGCAAAACAGTTCTTCTGCATACTCCCCTTGAGAATGGAGATGTGTAGACAGAATGCCTGGCTGATCAGGATTTACAGCGCCGAGAATAAGTGCGCCAGCTCCATCAGCAAAAATTACTGAACTTGATCTTCCTTCATCACTTTTGTCTAAGGCAGAGGATTGAATTTCAGCACCTACAACGAGTATTTTTTTGTACATGCCAGTTTTAATAAACTGGTCGGCCACAGAAAGAGCATAAAGAAATCCAGAACAGGCATTCCGTACATCCAGTGCACCAATAGTCCCTATTCCCAATTCCCTTTGGAGCAAAACTCCATTTCCAGGCATGAAATAGTCAGGCGTAATTGTAGCAAAAACAATGAAATCAATTTCACCTGCCTCAATTCCCGCTCGCTCCAAAGCCATTTCAGAAGCTTTTTTTGACATGCTAGTCACTGTATCCACTCCTGGTGTGAACCAATGTCTGGACTGAATTCCGGTTCTTTCGACGATCCACTCGTTACTGGTATTCATCATCTGAGAAAGCTCCTGGTTGGTGACCATTCGCTCGGGCACATAATGTCCTACCCCTAAAATCCTGGATTTTTTCATGTCAATTTGGGTTATACTAAAATTGGATTCCAATATCGCTAGTTCAATTTAATCTAGCAAAAAACGATTTTGGGTAGCAGAATGAATTAGCCGAATAGCGTGTAATTACCATGCTGGTCCATAGGCGAAGTCTTGCGAATTACTGCTGGGCTATCATTTTGTACTGAATTCACCAGAGGTGAAACTGTAAAGCCTAGCATGGAATCAGCTGGGTAGGGTTTTAGTAAAGTCAAAAGTTCTTCCTCATTTGTGTAGTTGTCCAGCCATTTTTTTTCTGCATTCCTATCCAAGATCACAGGCATTCTGTCATGGACGTCCGATACTACTTCATTAGGAGTAGTGGTAATAATTAAAAAAGTATGTTGCGACTCACCGTTGACACTTTCGTATTCTTCCCATATTCCCGCAAAAGAAAACAACTCATCATCCCTTAAAGTGAATCTGTAGGGCACGGAAGTTTTCTTGCCCAGTCTTTTCCATTCGTAGAAGCCATCTGTTGGAATAATGCATCTACGCTGCCTGAAAGCTGTTTTAAAAGAAATTTTCTCATTCAATGTTTCTGCTCTGGCATTGATGAGCTTTTGAGCAACAGGTCTGTTTTTTCCAAATTCCGGAGTAATGCCCCAATAGAAATAAGAAAATCCTTTAGGACTCTGTGAGGTGATGACAGGTACAAGCTGCGTTGGAGCAATATTATATCTTGGTTTGAGGTCAGCCAGCATTTCTGCTTGAAAGCGTTTTTCAAGTTCTTCTTTACTTTTGCTAAGGGAATATCGTCCAGGCATAATTATTATAGCTGTAATTGGCAGGAAGTTAGATAACAGCGCTTATAAATTCAACTGCCCGTTGTTCTGAATAATAAGGTTTTTCGGAATTAGCAGGGCTAAAACCTACGTGACCTCCGTGTTTTGGAAATTCAAAATAGACTAGATCCAGCTTTTTTCCTAAGGCCGAAGGAAAGCATTTTTCACTGAGAAATGGGTCATTTTGTGCATTTAAGATCAATGTTGGCACTTTTATCTGGTCCAAAAAATAAAGCGAGGAATTGACCTCGTAATATTCTTCAGCATCTGCAAAGCCGTGAAGAGGTCCGGTAAAAAAATCATCAAAATCCGCCAAAGTTTTAATGTTTCTTAGAGTTTCCACTGGAATTTGACCCGGATGAGAAGCGGATTTATCGATGACTTTCTTTTTTAGGGTTCGCAAAAATCGTTTAGAGTATAAGGTGTTTTCGGTTTCAGAGATTTTTTTGGAAGAGCTCCCCAAGTGTAATGGAACTGAAATCGCTACTCCCCGATGAATCTTTGACAGATTATTTCCCTTTTCCCCTAGATATTTCAAAGTCAGATTTCCCCCCAAGCTAAAACCTACCAGATTTATTTCTTCATAAGAGTCATAGGCATGCATCACCACCAAGTCTAAATCATAGGTTGCGCCAGAGTGATAAAATATCACTTGCTTATTCATCTCAGAACTACAGCTTCTAAAGTTCCAAGTGAGTACATCGTATCCACTTTTTATAAAAGAGTTCGCCATCCCAAGCATGTAGGACCGACTGCTGTTTCCTTCCAGTCCATGACTGATGATAACCAATTTCGACTGTTTTTGCTTGTACCAGTCCAGATCTAGGAAATCTCCATCGATAGTAATTATCCTCTCATGGATTGGACTTGGAACGGTTACTTTCCGGAAAAGTGAGGGATAAATTGTTTCTAAGTGTCGGTTAAACAGCCACTTGGGTCTGATGTAGTGCGAGTCGTCTAATAATGGCATATCAGAGGGGGAAAGTTTGTTGGCTGAAATGCTTGGGGAAATTACTAGTTTTAAATTTGAATAAAGTCATTATAAAAACTATTTTTGAACACTTTAAAAAACGAATTAGCGCGCAATAACTCATGGCCGAAATAATAAGAATGCCTAAAATGAGCGACACCATGGAAGAAGGTGTGATCGCTGCATGGTTGAAAAAAGTTGGAGATTCTGTGAAACCGGGTGATATCCTGGCTGAAGTGGAGACTGACAAAGCAACTATGGAGCTTGAATCCTACGACGAGGGTGTGCTTTTATATATTGGAGTAAAAGAAAAAGATGCTGTACCAGTTAATGGCGTAATCGCGGTTATCGGAGAGGAAGGTGAGGATTATCAGCACCTACTTGACGGAGGTGATGCTCCTGCGGAAAAGAAAACCGAAGAAGCTCCTAAGGCTGAAGAGAAAAAGGGTGAAGAGAAAAAAGCTGAACCTGCTAAATCTGAGGCTCCGGCAGAGAAAATTGATGTTTCTAACATCAATGCGACTGTCATCACTATGCCAAAGATGTCTGATACCATGCAAGAGGGAACGATTGCATCTTGGTTGAAGAAGGTTGGCGACGATGTGAAGTCCGGTGAGATCATCGCTGAGGTAGAAACGGATAAAGCTACGATGGAACTGGAGTCCTATGACGACGGGACTTTGCTTTATATTGGGGTGGAAGCTGGAGACTCTGTTGCTGTTGATGGTGTAATTGCTGTTATAGGTGAAAAAGGAGCAGATTTTGAGACACTTTTGAAAGCTCAAAAATCTGAATCTTCTGAAGCACCGGAAGAAGCTAAGGCTGAACCGGCTGCTGAACCTAAAAAGGAAGATGCTCCGAAGGCTTCTGCCGCACCAGCTGCAAGCAGTGCTCCTTCTACAACTGCTGATGGTGATCGATTGAAAGCATCTCCCTTGGCGAAGAAAATGGCCGAGGATAAAGGAATTGATATACGGACCGTAAGTGGTTCTGGAGAAGGTGGAAGAGTAATCAAGAGAGACGTGGAGAACTTTGTTCCTGCTGCTGCTCCTCAGGGAGGCGAAGCGGTAGGCACTGCAGCTCCTGGACTTGGTGTAGAAAGCTTCAAGGAAGAGAAAGTTTCTCAGATGAGAAAAGTGATCGCTAAGAGACTTGCAGAAAGCAAGTTCGGCGCACCACACTTCTACGTGACCATGGAAATCAACATGGACAAAGCGATAGAAGCTAGAAAAAGCATGAATGAAATCGCTCCAGTGAAAATTTCCTTTAATGATATGGTGATCAAGGCAACTGCGGCTGCTTTGCGTCAGCATCCTAAAGTGAACTCTAGCTGGCTAGGAGATAAGATCAGATATAATGACCATATCCATATCGGAATGGCAGTAGCTGTGGAAGAAGGTCTTCTGGTTCCGGTGATCAGATTTGCTGATAGCCTTTCTCTTTCTCAGATTTCTACTCAGGCGAAAAGCCTTGGTGGAAAAGCTAAGAATAAAGAGCTCCAGCCTAAAGATTGGGAAGGAAATACCTTCACGATTTCAAACTTAGGAATGTTCGGAGTGGATGAATTCACTGCGATCATCAACCCGCCTGATGCTTGTATCCTAGCAGTTGGAGGCATCAAGGAAACGGTAGTAGTAAAAGACGGCCAGATGCAAGTGGGTAATGTAATGAAGGTAACTTTGTCCTGTGACCACAGAGTCGTAGATGGTTCTGTTGGAGCTGCATTCCTTATTACTTTGAAAAGCTTACTCGAAGATCCAGTCAGAATTCTGGTTTAAGAATAAATTAACTGCCAAAAAGTCCTGATTTCAGGACTTTTTGCTTTTTGTACGTTTATTGGTAAGTATAGCATCACACAATAACCAAGCACATGACAAAAATTAAATCAACGACCGTAGTTGCGATTAGGCACAATGGAGAAGTAGTGATAGGAGCGGATGGTCAGGCAACTTTAGGAAATACTGTAGCGAAAAGCAGCGTAAAGAAATTGAGAGTTTTGCAAGGCGGTAAGATTGTTACCGGTTTTGCAGGTTCTACTGCAGATGCTTTTACACTTTTGGAAAAATTTGAAGAGAAGCTTGGAGCGTTTGGCAATAACATGAAACGCTCAGCTGTGGAACTTGCTAAAGAATGGAGGACAGATCGCATGCTTTCTAAATTGGAAGCGATGATGATCGTAGCGGATAAGGAAGATATTTTGATTATTTCCGGAAATGGAGACGTGATCGAGCCAGATATGGAAATTGCTACCATTGGATCAGGAAGTATGTATGCACAGTCTGCAGCTAGGGCAATGAAACAGTTTGCACCATCAATGACCGCTGAGGAAATGGTGAGAGAAAGCCTGAATATTGCTGCTGATATCTGCATTTACACCAATCATAATTTGGTAATTGAAAGAGTAACAGGCTAATCAGGGCAATATATTTAATACGAACCGAAGCTGACAACTTCGGTTTTTTTATGAGATTTTTTTTAAATACCGAGGGAATAAAGGTTTCGCAGAGGAATAAAGTTTTTAGACTTGCATATATGGCCTGTAAGCACAAAATATCACTTATTAGGTTGGAAGGTGAGCTAAGAAAAATTGAATGGATAATTGAGAACTGGAAAAGCTCGTAAAAACTTTTCACCATTTAGAAATTCTCCAACCTCACAAATGTTTTTCCTTATTTTCTAAACCTGTTGTGTCTCTTGTCTGTTACTGAGTAGTATAAAAGAAATACTATGGAATCTACTACTGTTAAAAAAACAACCAAGAAGGATTATAGAAAGCAGATTTTGGAAAGTTTTAAAATCCATGTACTTGAGCATGGAGAATTACCCAAGTCGGTTTTCAAGTTTGCCAAGGATATGAAATTGAAAGAGGAAGAGTTCTATACTTACTTCACCTCATTTGAAGCGATAAAATCTACAATACTAGTTGATATTTTTGAAGAGACTTTAGCCGACATTGAAAAGCAGGGAGTCTTTGAAGAGTATTCTGCCCGGGAGAAATTTTTAAGTTTTCTTTTCACTTGGATAGAAGTACTTAAAAAGAATAGGTCCTATCTGCTTAGTCTTTACGAAAGCAAAACAAAATCATTTGTCACCTTGCCAAAGGAGTCAGCGGAATTCAAAGAGAAGTTTAAAGCTTTTGCAAATGAAATAATATTAGAGGGGAAAGAGACAGAAGAGATCGCATCAAGACCTGTAATCTCTGATCGATATGATGAAGCACTCTGGATTCAGGTTGGCTTTGTGTTCAGGTATTGGCTGGATGATAGATCACCTCGATTTGAAAAAACAGATGCAGCAATAGAGAAATCAGTGAATCTGGCTTTTGACCTGATGGGTAAAAGTGCGCTGGACTCATTTCTGGACTTTGCAAAATTCATGTATCAGTCTAAATAAGCAATGACAGATAACTTAAACGAGCAGCAGGCAATCCCTGTCTCAAAAGTGCAGCGGGCTGCCAAATTCATCTCTACAGGAGCAAAAGTAGGTGGGAATTATGTAAAGCATTACGCGAAAAAAATGGTGAATCCCGGAATGGACAGGGAAGAACTCCACAAGAATAACGCATCGGATATTTACTCCTCGCTCAGTCAGCTAAAAGGCTCTGCCCTGAAAGTAGCGCAGATGATGTCCATGGATAAGAATCTCTTGCCTAGAGCTTATCAGGATAAATTCACCATGGCGCAGTATTCTGCTCCACCCTTGTCATATCCACTTGTCGTCAAGACTTTTCAGAAATATTTCAGTAAATCACCAGATCAGATTTTTGACACATTCACCCGCTCTGCGGTTAATGCCGCATCGATTGGGCAAGTGCATAAAGCAACATTGGGAGATAAAAATCTCGCAGTGAAAATTCAATATCCTGGAATTGCTGATTCAGTAAGTTCGGATTTGAAATTGGTAAGACCGTTTGCTTTACGGATTTTGAATATGAATGAAAAAGAACTGGATCACTATATGGCCGAAGTGGAGGAGAAACTTTTGGAGGAAACTGATTATGTACTTGAAGTACAGCGTTCCCGAGAGATTTCAGGAGAATGTGGGCATATTCCTAATCTTAAATTTCCTGTTTATTACGATGATCTAAGTGCAGAAAGGATCATCACGATGGACTGGATTAAAGGGGCACACATGAAAGAATGGTTGGCAACAAACCCCAGTCAGGAATCAAGAAATCAGATCGGTCAGGCGCTATGGGAGTTTTATCACCATCAGGTGCACAATCTGAAGCAGGTTCATGCAGATCCTCATCCCGGAAATTTCATAATTCAGGAAAATGATCAATTGGGAATTATAGACTTTGGATGCGTGAAAGTAATTCCAGAGGACTTCTACCAAGGTTATTTTGCATTGATCAAAAAGGACTTACTCATCAAAAACAGTGAACTTGATCAAGTGTTTTTTGATCTGGAATTTATTTCCGACAAGGACAGTCCTGAGGAGCAGGAGTATTTCAAATCAGTATTTAAGGAGATGATTTCTTTATTAGGGAAGCCTTTCCATGTAGATAAATTTGACTTCTCTGATGATAGTTTCTTTGAGAAAATCTTTGCGTTGGGAGATCGTGTTTCAAATGATAAGCTATTCAAAAAGTCTAATCAGGCTCGTGGTTCCAGACATGGTTTGTATGTGAACAGAACTTATTTTGGGCTATATAATTTGCTAAACCAGCTGCAAGCTGAAGTGGTAACCACGAAGCCGGCGTGGTTGGAGAATTAGAAAAAGGTTATCAAATAAGTGCCCCCAATAAGTATCTAACTTTTGGGGGCACTTTAGGAATTGCTTCCCTTGTCTTACTAACTATTTGGCAGAGTAAGTGACTCTGTAAATCACTCCTGCCATATCGTCGGAAATAAGAAGGC
Organism: uncultured Algoriphagus sp.; assembly: GCF_963974835.1. GTDB lineage: Bacteria > Bacteroidota > Bacteroidia > Cytophagales > Cyclobacteriaceae > Algoriphagus. The sequence continues at coordinate 363,964 of NZ_CAXBET010000003.1, forward strand.
TTCCATCTTTCATTTCTTGGACGTCTACTGGTCGGCCCCAAGCTTCTTGAGTCCCTTCGTCTAGCCAGCCTGTAGCAAAATCCTGTTCACCAGAAGCATTTGATCCATCTATATTCAAAGAGGTGATAACGTACCCTGATTTCTTACTTCTGTTCCAAGAACCATGTTTGGCAATAATTACTTTGCTTTTATATTCTGCAGGAAACATACTTCCTTCATAGAATCTCATTCCTAGAGGAGCAACATGAGCGCCCATTTTAGCAGCCGGAGCTACATAATCACTTGCAGGACCTCCTTTGTCACCAAACTCTGGGTCTTTTACAGTTCCTTCGTGCCAATAAGGGTAGCCAAAATGCTGACCTGCTTCTGAAATATGATTCAATTCACAATTTGGAACATCATCTCCAAGCATGTCACGACCATTGTCAGTAAACCACATGTCTCCTGTTTTTGGATCCCAGTCAAAACCTACGGAATTTCTTACTCCATGCGCCACGATTTCTGGAGTTGGATTTGGCGAGTTTACATCCAATCTGGTGATGGATGCAAAGATTTCATCTTCTGATTCACAGATATTACAGGGAGCTCCTACAGGCACATATAGCAATCCATCCGGGCCGAAGGCTATAAACTTCCACCCATGATGGGTTTCAGTTGGGTATTTGTCATAAACGACCTCATATTTCGGTGCATTCAGATTATTTAATATGTCTTTAAAGCGAATGATTCTACTCACCTCTGCTACATAGAGATCGCCATCTTTTAAGGCTACCCCATTTGGCATTTCTAGATCTTCGGCTAATATGAATTTTGTATCAGCTTTCCCATCGCCATTCTCATCAATGACAGCATAAACATTTCCTTCTTGTCTGCTTCCTACGAAAACAATCCCTTCTTCAGAGATTGCCATCTCACGCGCGTTCGGTATGTCCGCTGCCCACACATCTATTTTAAAATTTGAAGGTAACGTGATCTTGTCAAGCTTCACCTCTGCGGAAGCATTGCTGATGTTTCGCTTATTTGCACTGTTTGGCGTTGTAAAATTTTGAGCTTCAGCTTTTTGATTTTGCTCACATCCAAATGAAAATAGGGTAATTCCTATTCCGAGGACAGTTGAAAATTTAGATAGATAGTTCATAATTGGGTGTTTCTTTGATGTAGTAAGTTAATAAACATTCAGAATGTTTGGGAATGAAAAGGTTATGAACGGGTTAATGGTTAATTTTGCGCCATGTTATCGATTTCCAATCTCTCTTACTTCATCGGTGGTCGTCCATTGTATGAAAATGCGAACTTACACATCAAGCCTAAGGACAAGATTGGCCTAGTAGGTCAAAACGGAACAGGTAAATCCACCTTATTGAAAATTATCAATGGGGATTATCAGCCAAGTTCCGGAGAAGTTCAGAAAGCCAAGGACTGTACTATCGGATTTTTAAATCAAGACTTGCTTTCTTACCAGTCAGACGATAGTATTTTGAATGTGGCGTTGGCTGCTTTCAAGGAAACTTTGGCACTTCAGGATGAGATCGATGAAATCCTGAAGAAAATGGAAACTGACTATTCGGATGAAATGATCAATAGATTGGCATTTCTTCAGGAAAGATTCGAAGCGCACGAAGGGTACACGATCAAAGCGAAGGCTGAGGAAGTACTTGAAGGTATTGGTTTCAAGTCTGCGGACTTGGAAAAGCCTTTGCGGACGTTTTCCGGGGGGTGGAGAATGCGTGTGATGCTCGCCAAGCTTTTGCTGGAAAAGCCATCCTTACTTATGCTCGATGAGCCAACCAACCACCTGGATCTTCCTTCCATCGAATGGGTCGAGAACTATATGAAAAATTACGAGGGAGCGGTTATCGTCGTTTCCCATGATCAGACCTTTTTGGATAATTGCATCAGCAGTACGGTGGAGGTCGCAAACCACACCTTGACGCTGTATGCTGGAAATTATTCCTTTTATAAAGCCGAGAAAGTGGAGCGTATGGAAATTCAGCAGAATGCGTATGAGAATCAGCAACAAATGATCAAGCAGACTGAGAAATTTATCGAGCGCTTCCGTGCCAAGGCGACTAAATCAAACCAAGTTCAATCCAGAATAAAAGCCCTGGACCGTCTCGACCGCGTGCATGAGGTAGTGAGCGATGAGGTTTCTGTTAATTTCAAGTTTAAATTTTCCAAGCAGTCCGGGCGGGATGTGATTACTCTTGATAATATATCAAAGGCTTACGGAGATAATGTGATTCTCAAAAATACGACTGCCAGAATTGAAAGAGGAGATAAAATTGCTTTGATTGGGGCAAACGGAAAAGGTAAATCCACTTTGCTCAGAATCATTGATGGGTCTGAAAAAAATGTATCTGGAAGAAGCGAAGGGTATAATGTTATCAAATCATTCTTTGCGCAGCATCAGCTGGAAGCGCTGACACTGGATAATGAAATCCTACAGGAAATGGCTCAGGCCGGAAGTGCCAAGTCTGAGATGGAGCTCCGTGGAGTTCTAGGATGTTTTTTGTTCACCAACGAGGATGTTTTTAAAAAAATCAAAGTATTATCTGGCGGTGAAAAATCTAGAGTAGCGTTAGCCAAGACGTTGATTTCAGAATCAAACTTTTTGCTTCTCGATGAGCCGACTAACCACTTGGATTTCCAGTCTGTAAATATCCTGATTCAAGCGCTTCAGCAATACGAGGGAACATTTGTGACCGTGTCCCACGATAGACATTTCATCAGAGGTGTCGCCAATAAAATTTGGTACATAGAGAATCATGAGATCAAAGAATATTTGGGGACTTATGCAGAATATGAGGCATGGCGTGAAAAGCAAGCACCTGTAGCTCAAGAGCAAGCAGTGCAGAAAGTCGATAAAAAAGAACAACCAAAACCTAAGGCTCCTGTAAATAATCCAGAAGTGCAGCAGGCAAAAAAAGACCTTCGTAAGCTAGAAGAGGAACTGGAGCGAGTAGAGAAGGAAGTGGAAAAGTTGGAAGAGAAAAAGCTAGAGTTAGAGCGAAAAATGGCGGATCCAGAACTATATTCCCGAGAAGATGAGGCTCAGGAAATCCAGGAAAACTATCAAGGAATTCAAGCCAAGTTGAAAGCATCAAATGAGCAATGGGAAGTATTGGTAGATAAAATTTCCAATCTGCAAGAGGTTCTTTCCTAGTAAAAACAGATTTGGTCTTCATTTTGCCTATTTTTCAGGATGAAGACCAAATCCCTTTTTTTAAGTTTTTTGCTGAGTCTTTCAGCTATTTTCCAGCTATTTGCCCAGCAACTGGAGGACAAAGTATACAAAGAGCATATTCAATCCGTACGATTGTTTCCCGCTGGAGCAACCTTTGATGCGTCGATAGATGCGCCGGTGGTTCCTTTGAGATCTGGAAAGCCATTGGTTCTGCTGTTCGATGACTTGGCCTATGATCCTGAGTTGTACACTGCCAAATTGATTCATTGTGATGCAGATTGGCAGAAGTCTCAATTGAAAGACAATGATTTTTCCCTGGCATACAACGAATACAATATCCAGAACTATGACTATTCGGTCAATACCCGGATACCATATATCCATTACCGGTTTGAACTGCCTCAAGTAACAAAGTCAGGAAATTATATAGTGAAAGTTTACCGGCAACGCGATGAATCAGATGTAATTTTGACTAAGAGATTTATGGTTTATGAGGAGATTTTTAAGGTAGGGGCGGAGGTAGTTCCTGCTTCACAGACGGCTGAGAGAAGAACATCCCAGCAGATAAATGTTGTAGTAAATTACTCAGCTGGTGAAGTGACAAACCCAGAAGGACAGATAAAGATTTTTATGCGCCAAAATCAGAGATGGGATAACGCAAAGTATTTGGCCAAACCTACTTTTATGAATGAGAGCTCCAAAATCCTGCGGTACGAGTCATTTGATGGTGGGAATACATTTGATGCTGGAAATGAATTTCGATTTGTTGACTTGAGATTTATCAGAGCAAATGGAGTCAACATAGCGAATATGAGAGTGGAGCCAGATGTTATTTTCGCTGATGGAGTTATTGATAAGCCCAAACCGGAAACAGCTTATTCGCAATATTTAGACTTAAACGGTCAGTACCTAATTGAAACTAAGGACCGTCCTGGAGGAGATCCGGAAATAGAAAGTGAGTATATGTTAATGACCTTTAGGGTAGCTATTGAGCAAAGTACTAATCCTGTTTACCTTTTAGGATCATTGACAAATTCGGGAAAGGCGGCAGAATCTAAAATGGAATGGGATTCTAAAATGGGCGTGTACACAACCTCCATTTTAGCAAAGCAGGGCTGGTATGATTATCAATATGCCTATTTAATCAACGGTGAATTTAAACCTGAATCTTTTGAGGGGAGTTATTTCGAAACGGAGAACGAATATGAGGTCTTGGTTTACTTCCGGAATTTAGGCTCACGCTATGATCAGCTTGTAGGTTATGTTTACCTACATCCAAATCGAAGACGTCTTTAGATAAAGCGTCTTTAATCGACTAAAAGAAAAAATCCCTTCCATTTTTCGGAAGGGATTTTTTTATGATTCTTCAGAAGAAGGATCCGTTTCCTCATCAGCGGCTGGGGCGACGTTTTCACGTGTACGCTCATTGCTTGGCTTATAAGGAACAAATCCTTCTCTTTTAAATTTATATGTAGTAGTTCTTGGGCCAGTCGGGTGATTAGCCAAATCCAGCATACCAAACCCTTTGTGGGTGAAAGCACCCAATCCACACTTGAATACAAAGTCCTGTACTTCAGGCGCAGCATATAATGTGATGGGAAGTGTGTAGCCTCTCACTTCGTACTTGACATCCATGTCGTAAACGGCATAAATTCGGGCAAATTTCTTCTGAGCTTCTTTAAGCTTATTTACATAAACCATGTCAGGAACCACTTGAAACTTATAGAAAGTTTCCATTTGCTCCGCAGTATACCAACCTGATCGCTCCATTCGTGTGAGCGTAGATTCATAAAGCAAATCCGAAAATTCGTCGCTATCCGGGCTAATGAATCGTTTACCGGCTTCCTCGTTGAATGCAGGAGTTATTAATACTAAAGGTGAAATACAAACAAATTTGTTTGAAGTCTCCAACACTGGTTCTACTTCGATTTCAGTGTATTCAGGAACCATAATTAGGTTGCCAAGCTCGATTTTTGGGGTGGCAAAAACCTGCTCTAGCAGATAGTCCATGAAGTCTTCACTTTGTGAAGATAATACTAGGGTAACTAAACTGGAATAGTAATGCAATCCACTTCTACTCACTTTAGTCTGGCCTTTCAAACCAGAAAAATTGAAGTAGTTATAATTGTAAAACTCTTCTCTTCCACCTTTCACAATAAGTCCTTTAAGAAATTGTGCCAGTATATACTGGTGATGAAATGGTAAATAGGAACCCTTGTTTTTTAGGGAAAATATTAGTCTAACTCTCACGGTAAATTAAAAATAAAATGAGACAATAAATAAGATAAAATTGTAACGTTCGGGGTGAATAAGCAATTACAAAATTACCATTTTTTTTTAGAAACTGTTATACATTAAATCTAAAATGCATAATGTCACCGTCCTGAACTACGTATTCTTTGCCTTCGATAGCTATTTTTCCGTTCTCTCGGCAAGCGGCTTCAGTTTTGAATTTCTGATAGTCAGCGAGTTTGATTACTTCAGCTTTGATAAAGCCTCTTTCAAAATCAGTGTGAATAACTCCAGCTGCTGCCGGTGCTTTCCAACCTTTTTTGATCGTCCAAGCTCTAACTTCCTGGGGGCCTGCGGTGAAATAGGTAATCAGGTCTAGTAGTGAATACGCACCTCTGATTAATTTGTTTAATCCACTTTCTTCCAATCCATATTCACCAAGGAACATTTCTTTCTCTTCAGGGTCATCAAATTCAGCAATTTGCTCCTCTATAGCAGCACAAAGGACGATTACTTCAGCATTTTCATCTTTTACTTCCTCCTTTAACTTGTCTACATATTTATTGCCAGTTTGCAGACTGTTTTCATCCACATTGGCAACATAGATTACAGGCTTGATAGTTAATAGGTGAAGATCATATACTGCAAGTAATTCTTCTTTATCTACATCGACAGATCTTGCATTCTTACCACTGGTCAGTGCATCTTTGAATTGCAATAGGGTCTCCAGTTCCTTTTTGGCTTTTGCATCACCAGCTTTGGCGATTTTCTCCGTCTTCTGGATTTTTTTCTCTACCGATTCCAAATCCTTTAACTGAAGCTCTGTGTCGATAACTTCTTTATCGAAAATTGGGTCAACTCCACCTGCTACATGTACGATGTTTTCATCGTCAAAACATCGTATCACGTGAATAACAGCATCAACCTCTCGAATGTTTGCAAGAAATTTATTCCCCAAGCCTTCACCTTTGCTTGCGCCTTTTACTAAGCCGGCAATATCTACAAATTCAATTACTGTAGGTAGAACTCTATTTGGATTAGCAAGGTCTTGAAGTATCTGAAGTCTCTTGTCCGGTACGGTAACAACACCCACGTTAGGTTCAATAGTGCAAAAAGGGAAATTAGCTGCCTCAGCTTTCGCACTTGATAGGGCGTTAAACAGAGTGGATTTCCCTACGTTTGGAAGTCCTACAATGCCACATTGTAATGCCATTAATTTTTTATTTTATTTTAAATATTCTATAAGATTTATACCCTGTGTAGAACTCCAAAATGAATACTCTAAAAATGGTATAAACTGGTATAGCAAAAATCATCCCGACTACTCCGCCAATTTTTGCCCCGGCAAAGATAACAACAAAAATTTCAAGAGGATGCGCTTTCACAGATTTAGAGAAAATCAAAGGTTGCAAAAATAAATTATCGGTAATCTGGACAAGACCAAAGACTGAAAGAATCTTAACTATGAGGTAATTTAATTCGGAATTGGTTTCAAAAGTCCCTGAAGAAATCCCAACAATAATTCCGAAAGTAGCACCAAGAAGTGGACCTGCGTAGGGTATTAAATTTGCTACTGCAGCAAACAGGGCTATAGTCAAAGCATAATCCACTCCCATAATGGTGAGTCCAAAACTAGCTAAGGAAAATATAGCAAGCATCTGGAGCAAAAGCCCCGAAAGATAATTGGATAATAATTTTTCTACTTTGGTGAATGTAGCTACCGAAAGCTCAAAATAGGGATTGGGAATAAGGTTGAGCAGGTTTCTGCGGAGCAACCCATTTTCCAAAAGCAGGAAAAAGCTAATAAAAGCAATTGCCATAGTACCTATAAAAAGGCTGCTTGTGGTATTGATCACTCCACTGATAAAGGTGGTGAAATCAAACTCTTTGATCATCTCGATCATGCTATTTTTCAGGCTACCAAATAAATGTCCTGGTTTGCCTTCCAATAATTCATGTCTCAAGAGAAAACCTTCCACTCTACTCACAGGAAGTTGTACCTGTTCATATATTCCGTTTAGATCCAGCTCACTTAGGATGATTATTTGATTATTGATAAGTGGGAAAAAAAGGAAACTTAGTAATACAAGCAGCAGAATAATAGCGGAGAATGAAAGAAGTATTGCTAGCCATCGGGGAATATGCTGTCCTAAAAGGTGGAAATCATTGAGATGATTTGTAAGGGGACGCAGCAATGCTGCCAATATTAAAGAAATGACTAGGTAGAGTGTGATATTGGAGAAATACCAACCGAAAAGCAGAAATCCTGCAATAAATAAAATAAGGTAAATGAAAAAGCGCTGCATATTCTGAAATAATAAAAGGAGACATTTCTGCCTCCTCTAATATACTATTTCTCTATTTTGAAACTATAATTTCGATAAATCGAAGCGGATTATTCCCACTTTAGTTCATCGTTGTATTCTGTTTCTTCTTTTTCATATTGTTCAAAATCAACGTCAGGTAGAAGCTCATTTTTCACATGATCAACTGCCTCGTTCAATGCTTCAGAAAACTTGAAGAAATCCTCTTTGTAAAGGAAGATTTTATGCTTTTCGTAAGTGAAGTTCTCACCGTTAACTTTTCTCTTACTTTCAGTAATAGTCAGATAGTAGTCGTTTGAGCGAGTTGATTTGACATCAAAAAAATAAGTTCTCTTACCTGCTTTTACTTTTTTAGAGAAAATCTCTTCTCTGTCATAGCCTCTTTGATCGTCCACAATTCTATTTTTTTATAAGTATAAGGTTGGTTAAAATACGACCCAAGATAAAACAATTAGATTCTAGAATTCAAATCTGAATACTAATTATTTTACAAAATAGGTCTTTTTAGATACTTAAATACTCCGAATAAAGGATTAGTCCTAGCTTTTAGTAAGTAAAATAGCCTTATTCTCCGTGCATCATGGCTTTTTTAGCCAACAACTCTTCTTCAGTTTCCCTGTGATCAGGGTCATCTACACAGCAATCTACAGGACAAACAGCCGCACACTGCGGCTCCTCATGGAATCCATTACATTCTGTGCACTTATCCGTAACGATATAGTAGAATTCGTCTGATACTGGATCTTGTTTCTCATTTCCATCGACCACAGTACCGTCTTCTAAAGTAACTTCATTCAAACTAGTACCGCCACCCCAAGTCCACTCTACACCACCTTCATAGATGGCAGTGTTTGGGCATTCTGGTTCGCATGCACCACAATTGATGCATTCGTCGGTAATCATTATAGCCATAACTTCAATTATTTAAAGATCAAAAGTAACAACCTTAAAACTGTGAGGCAATAAAAAAGTTGTCATACTAACTAATTTAATTCAATTCTAAGGACGCTTCTTTTCAAAAAAGCTAAATTTGCGCCACTAATCCAAAATTATGAACCTATCCGAACGTATAGCTGCCTTTGTCGCTCTTGGAAGAGCAATCACAGATCTTAGCTTTGAGGAAAGAGAAGAATTACTGTGGAGAGCTGAGAACAATAACAATTGGTTTACCAAAGACTCAGTATCATCAGCACTTGCGGGAATTTCTTTTATGCTGTCACCTAAAAAGTTGGATGATTGGCTTTCAAGATACGATATAAAAGAAGTGAAAAGTTCAAGATCTGTAGGATTGATGCTGGCAGGAAATATCCCAGGAGTAGGTTTTCATGATTTGATGTGTGTGATACTGTCTGGACACCAAGCTGTAATCAAGCTTAGTTCTTCCGATGAGATTTTGATCAAGTGGATTATTAAAAAACTCTTGGAAATCGAGCCTAGATTGGAATCTCAGATTAGAATGAAGGAAATGCTCAAAGGTATGGATGCATACATCGCTACAGGAAGTGATAATTCATCCCGATATTTCAATTATTATTTTGGGAAATATCCACATGTAATCCGACAAAATAGAACTTCTGTGGCAGTATTGGATGGAAATGAAACAGCTGAAGATTACATTAATCTAGGTAAAGATATTTTTCAATATTATGGATTGGGATGTAGAAATGTCTCAAAGATCTTTGTGAAATCAGAAGATCAACTTCAAGAATTATTAGGCGCATTGGAGATCTATGCACCGATAGGGTCCCATCATAAGTATCGCAATAACTATGACTATAATAAATCCATTTATCTAGTGAATCTTGAGAAGCATCTGGATAATGGATTTTTGCTATTAAGGGAAAGTGAGAGTTTGGTATCGCCTATCTCTGTATTATTCTATGAAGTATATGATTCTGCAGAATCGTTAAATGAAAAATTAAATCATCAGGCTTCCAAAATACAGTGTATTGTAGGTAGAGGAGGGGATAGAGTGCCATTTGGGACAGCACAAAGTCCTGAGCCTTGGGAATATGCTGATGGAGTGGATACGATGGATTTTCTGCTTAAATTATCCTAGGTTTTTAATAGTCCCGCCTTTAATAAGTTTGACGCAAAATTTGCTTCCTTTTCCTTCTTGAGAGGTAATTTCCAGTTCTCCATTATTTTTCTGGATGTAGTCTTTGACTAACACAAGTCCAAGTCCTGTACCTGATTCATTATTCTGCCCTGAGGTAGTAAAGGAAATCCCACGCTGAATTTTACTCAGATTCTCCTCTGAAATTCCTTTGCCGAAGTCTTCAATGCAAATCTTTATGTATTTAGATTCTTCATGTATTGATATTTTGATTGGATGCTTCTTTTGGGAAAACTTAATAGCATTGTTAATCAGATTTCTTACCACTAGTTCGATCATGTTTTTGTCAGCCAAGACAAAGGTCTTGGGACAGTGATCTATCTGTATTTCAATTCTCTTTTCGTTAGCTATTCTTTCAAGTATGCCTTTCTGTTGAATTAGTATTTCATAAATATCAAATTCCTGCATGTTAATTGTTTCTCCACCTCTCAGCTGTGTACTAGACCAGGCTAAAAGATTTTCCAACAGAAGGGCTACTTGCTCCATGTTTTTAGAAACTGCAGGAAGCATCTCCATAAATTCATCCTTGGACACCAATCCGGTATAGGTAAGATAGATCAGTTCTTTGATTCCAAAAATTGGACCCTTTAGGTCATGGGAAATAATGCTGAAATACTTGTCTTTTAGATTGTTTAATTGCTGTAATTCAATCGCTTGTGTTTTTAGGGTCTCATTTTGAAGTTTTTGTTTTGTGATATCTTCAAATAATAAGATGAGCCCATTGTAGCTTGATTTTTTGTCTATCAGAGGGATTGTTTCAATTTGATAGACTTTTTCATATTCTTTATATGAAAAGTTACTTTCGATGACCTTAGCTTCCTTGCTTGCAATCAAATGAAGCATGTGTGGAAAATTATTAAATGTTTTTTCTGCCCGAGATCCTATTTTTAATTTTTTGGACGAAATATTAAAGTTCAGAAAAGCGGGATTGAAATCTACAATCTTCGATTGAGCATCAAGTACTAAGACTCCTCTTGTCATAGCTTCCATTACTTTATTTCTAGCAATTGGCTTGATGTTAAAGAGTTGGTACTTGAGGATAGCAAATCCCAAAATCAAGTATGTTAGCAGAAATGCAAAAGGAGTCAGATCAATTGATTCAAATGGCCTAAAAATATGGGTTTTATAAAAAAGGTTGAAAACCAAAGGAATTAAGCCTGCGGATAGCATGAGTCTGGTCTGAGTCATAAACAATTGGCCAGAAGAGCGAAATCTAATCCAGATGATCAAGTTGCCAAGTAAGAACACAAAATATGTGTATAGCAAGTTTACATAATACCATGGTCCTATTTCGATCTTCGCAGTTGGAAATGGACCTGAATTGGAGACATTGAATGATTTGTAAAACAAATGATGATAATCATTGGAAAGCACCAAAAGATAGGTAGTGAAAGGGATCACTAAAATACTGGTTAGTAGTAACCCATAATTTTTTGATTTGTGGCTAGTATATTTTAGGCTAAAAATCAACCAGAATGCCCCAATCAATGAAATACCAATGTATTCCAACTTGATGAAAAACATTATTGCCTCACTGGTGGATACACTAAGCTCCATTCCATAGAAAAATCCCCAAATGGCAGCGCAAAGCATGGTAAGTGCAATCCACCTAGTTGCTTCTTCGACTTTAAAAATGATGTTTATAGAAATTCCTCCTACGAGTAAGCCAGAGAATATAAGTATAATTGAAAATGGATTAAAGATGAATTCCATTTAAGAGAACTTCAGTAGGTGGGTAGAAACCGCAATTTAACTATTCCAGACTATAATTATAGATGACGATTCATGTCAACTATTATTTTGCCAAATAATTGAAAGATTTAGGGGCTGATTGTATAGCTCGGTTAGACTTTATTTCCAGCTATCCCAAATGTGGAATAAACAAAGGAAAGTAAAATGGTTTTAAATAAGGGAAAGCTTACTCCTCGTTGATGAAATGGTTACCTATTATTGGGCTAACTTCCTATATTTGCGGTCGATAAAACTCGAAACTTTTACCCAAAAAAAAAATCCCTATACAATGGCTTTTGATATTGAAATGATCAAAAAAGTGTATGCCAGATACCCAGAACGTATCGAAGCGGCCCGTAAGGCTGTAGGGCGTCCACTTACTTTGACTGAAAAGATTCTTTACGCACACTTAAGTGAAGGTGCTGCTTCACAGGCATATGGCAGAGGCGTTTCTTACGTAGATTTTCAACCAGACAGAGTTGCTATGCAAGATGCCACTGCACAAATGGCTTTGCTTCAATTTATGCAGGCTGGCAGAAGTCAAGTAGCAGTACCATCCACTGTTCACTGCGATCACTTGATTCAGGCTGAGGTAGGAGCGGACCAGGATTTGATTAAAGCAAAAGATAAAAACAGAGAAGTTTATGATTTCCTAGCTTCTGTTTCCAATAAATATGGACTTGGTTTTTGGAAGCCAGGTGCGGGTATTATTCACCAAGTAGTGCTTGAGAACTATGCGTTTCCAGGTGGAATGATGATCGGTACTGATTCCCATACGCCTAATGCAGGTGGGCTTGGAATGGTTGCCATTGGGGTAGGAGGAGCTGATGCATGTGATGTTATGGCTGGTCTACCATGGGAACTAAAATTTCCAAAGTTGATAGGTGTGAAGCTTACTGGAAAACTTTCTGGTTGGACTTCTGCTAAAGATGTAATTTTGAAAGTAGCTGGAATTCTGACCGTGAAAGGTGGAACTGGCGCTATAGTTGAATATTTCGGTGAAGGAGCAAAATCCCTTTCCGCTACAGGAAAAGGCACTATCTGTAACATGGGTGCTGAGATCGGAGCTACTACTTCAATCTTCGGATACGATGAGAAATCTGCTGCCTATTTGGCATCTACAGAGAGAGCTGATGTGGCCGAATTAGCTAACGGAATCGCTGAGCACCTGACTGGTGATGATGAGGTTTATGCAAGTCCAGCTACCTATTTCGATGAAGTAATCGAAATCAATCTCTCCAAATTGGAACCACATGTGAATGGACCTTTCACTCCTGATTTGGCTTGGCCAATATCTAAATTTGCCGCTGCAGTAAAAGAAAATGGCTGGCCGGCAAAATTAGAAGTTGGATTGATCGGATCTTGTACCAACTCTTCGTATGAAGACATTTCCCGAGCAGCTTCACTTGCTCAGCAAGCTGTAGATAAAAAGCTTGTTGCAAAATCTGAATATACTATCACTCCTGGATCTGAGCAGGTTAGGTTTACTGTTGACAGAGATGGCTTTTTGGATACCTTCGGCCAAATGGGCGGTGTAGTCCTAGCAAATGCTTGTGGACCTTGTATTGGTCAGTGGGCACGCCATGGAGCAGAAAAGCAGGAGAAAAACTCCATCATCACCTCATTCAACAGAAACTTTGCGAAGCGTGCCGATGGAAATCCAAACACGCACTCATTCGTGGCTTCGCCAGAGATCGTAACTGCATTGGCTATTGCAGGTGATTTGACATTCAATCCGATGACAGATAGCTTAATCAACGAAGATGGTGTTTCTGTGAAATTGGATGAACCAAATGGACTTGAGTTGCCTACCAAAGGATTTGCTGTTGAAGATGCCGGATATCAGAAGCCAGCAGAAGATGGCTCAAATGTTAGTGTGGCAGTGAGCCCAACTTCAGACCGTCTTCAATTATTGGATTCATTTAAGCCATGGGAAGGTACTGATCTTAAGGGTCTAAAGCTTTTAATCAAAGCGAAAGGTAAGTGTACAACTGATCACATCTCTATGGCTGGACCATGGTTGAGATTTAGAGGTCACTTGGACAACATTTCCAACAATATGCTAATCGGTGCAGTGAATGCTTATACTGATGCGACTAACTCTGTGAAAAATCAGTTGACTGGTGCATATGGAGAAGTGCCTGCTACCCAGCGAGATTACAAAGCAAACGGAATAGGTTCTATCGTCGTAGGAGATGAAAACTACGGAGAAGGATCTTCAAGAGAACATGCAGCCATGGAGCCTAGATTCCTTGGAGTACGAGCTATTTTGGTTAAGTCTTTTGCCAGAATTCATGAAACTAACCTGAAAAAACAAGGTATGCTTGGGTTGACTTTTGCTAACCCTGCTGATTACGATTTAGTGCAGGAAGATGACTCAATTGATATCGTTGGCTTGACTACATTTGCACCTGGCAAACAATTGCAAGTGGTATTAAATCATGCAGATGGATCAGTAGATACTATCCAAGTGAATCATACCTACAATGAGGGACAAATAGAATGGTTTAAAGCTGGATCAGCACTTAACTTGATCAAAGCGAAAGCCTAATAAGTCAAAACTTATGTTAAGCCGTAACGATTTCGTTACGGCTTTTTTTTTCGCAAATTTTTTAACAATAGAATGGCTAATCAGAATAGTTTTTAAACAGTTGAATTGACCTTTTTTGGGAACGTTGAAATTTTAGCAACATATTCAAAAGCGGATAGGTATTCACATATTCAGCAGGATAGTTTTGGTTTTTGTATCTTAACTTGATAACCAAATGGAAAAAAAATATTATTTATAAATCAAAATTATTGATGTAAAATACAAAATTTCGTATGTTTATGTTTTTTACAGGCAGTTGTTGAATTTTTAATTTCCTCAACATCCTAATCTAATTAACACTAACATTATTCTGATGCAGGATCAAGGAATCAACAGCATTTTTGAGAAGCTTATTAGCGAGTCGTCTGAGATGGTTTTCTTCGCTGAAAACACTTTTCCCTATCCTATTTTTTACTCAAACAAATCTTTTGAAGATCAGATAGGAGAGCATTTGATTGATCGAAGCTTAGTAGGTTTAGGGCTCGACATCAGTAGTTTTTTATTTAAAGAAGAATTGAGCTTTAGCAAAGAAGGAAACGAGTATCATTTTCATTTGGAACTTCCTGAAAATAACTCAAACAACTATTTTTTATTTTATAAGGGGAAAACAGTGCGGAATCAAAGTCATATTCCAACTAAACAAGAACTCCTTAAATTTTTCGAAGAGTCCACTGATGCTCAACTAATATTGAAGCCAAGTGGAGAAATTTTTCTCTGCACTAACGAAACTTTAAATCTTTTTGGATTTTCTGAAAATCAAAAGTTGGATAACATAATCCAATTAGAGCAATTTTTTAGTGACCCTCATGATTGTCAAAACTGGATTGATACTGCTAAATCTGTACCTATCACACACCAGTTTTCATCTAATCTTTTAAGAAATAACGGTCATCAAATTTCCCTTGAAATTTCATCCAAGCAGGTTGTAGTGAATGATATTCAGTATATTATGCTATCATTTAATGATATCTCTGATAAGATCACGCTGGAGAAGGACTTGGAAGACAGTAGCAAGTTCCTGATGAATCTGACAGATCAAATCCCAGGAGGATTATATCAACTTGTGTTGAACAATTACGGGGAATTGAGTTTTTCCTTTCTATCTAAAGGCATGGCTCAGGTGTTAGGCTTGAAGCCAGAGGAACTTGCGAATTTTACAGATATATCGATGGCTATTTCCCTTGTACATCCGATGGATTTACCGCAGGTGATCATGAGTTCAATTGCTTCTGCTAAAAAGATCGAGCCGTGGACTTGTCAGTTCCGCGTAAAGTCAGGCCAGAATTCCGAGGAATATCGTTGGGTTTTAGGAGCGGCCAGACCTGAATCACTTGATAACGGCAACATTGCATGGTACGGATATTTAACTGATATAAGCCAGCAAAAGGAATTTGAAATAACCCTGGACGAATCGAGGAAGGCAGCTGAGAAAGCTAATAAGATTAAGTCCGACTTTCTGTCGATGATTAGCCATGAGCTCCGCACACCGCTAAATGCAATTTCTGGATCTACCTATAGCTTAATGCACGATCATCCTCAGGCCCATCAGAAGCCTGAACTGGATACAATCAATTTCGCAGTGGATAATTTGATCATTATGATCAATGACTTACTTGATTTTCAGAAAATTGAAGCTGGTAAATTGACAATCGAAAATGAGCCTTTCCAGTTAAGTTCTTTTGTAAATCAAATTGTAAAAGGATTGTCATTCCATGCTCGAGATACTAAAAACAAGCTTGAATTAATACAATCTGAAGGATTGGATGTTACTGTATCAGGAGACAAAACTAGACTTTCTCAAGTCTTAAATAACCTTATCACTAATGCACTCAAATTTACTAATGAAGGGGAGGTAAAATTAAAGGTTGAGTTAGTAGAAAGTGCTAATGGTAAAGTCAAGGTTTATTTTGCAGTGTGTGATAATGGTATAGGTATCGCCAAACAGCATCAGGAGAAAATCTTCGGAGATTTCGATCAAGTAAGACCAACATTTAGTAAGAAATACGGAGGAACTGGTCTTGGGCTTTCCATTACTAAAAGGCTATTGAATCTAATGGGCGGGGAAATTAGACTGTACTCTAAGCTTAATGAAGGAAGTAAATTTTATTTTGAGCTGGAATTCGATACGGTAACACTGCCGTCGACAGAACCTGTTCCTATCCATAGATATTCCAATCATAATTCTTCCCTTCACCTTCTCCTGGCTGAAGATAATGATGTAAATGCCCTTGTCTTGGGAAAAATCATTAAGAAATGGGGTTTTACTTACGAACGTGTTTTTAATGGTTTGGAAGCTGTAAAAGCAGTGAAGAAAACCAATTTTGATTGCATCCTGATGGATATTCAGATGCCGGAAATGGATGGTTTTGATGCTACTTTAGCTATTAAAAAAATATGTGGATCACCAGTGATTGCACTTACGGCAGCAGCAAAACTAGAAATCAAAGAAAGGTTAATTGAATGTGACTTTGATGGTTTTGTGTCAAAACCAATTGACGCTTTTGAGTTGCAGAAAACTATCCAGAAACTCACCTACGAGAGAAATCAGAGTGCCTGAGCCTTTTCTAGATACTCTTGGACCAAATCCATGTCTGGATAATTTTGATTTAATTCTACCAAATATTGCAAAGCGGAAGTTTTATCTCCTTGCATTACGTAGTAAATTCCTTTATTTCTTAGCGCATAAGGGTTTTTAGAATCCATCTTGATACTTTGATTGATAAGATCAAGTCCCTCTTCCTGTCTATTTAGAAAAAGGAGGTACAATCCTTTGTTGTTATAAAAATATGCTTGGCTCTTATCTAGCGATATAGCTTTCTCTACAGCGTACAAAGCGTCGGAATAATTTTGCTCATCGAAATAAATCATTGAGCGGAGATTATGCAAGTTTGGCTCCATAGCGTTAATGCTAATTGCTTCGTCAAGAAGTTTTTTAGCACCTTCATAATCTTTCTGGTAGAAGAGTACGGTGGCTTGATTAACCAGCAGATCTGAGTTTTCCGGATTAAGATCCGATGCTTTTCCAAATGCTTCATAAGCTTTGGAGAAGTTCTTTAATTTCTCTTCAACCAGGCCGGTCAAAAAATAACTTTTCCAATTCTGATCATCCAGCTCTATAAGTTTCAATGCATCTTCTTTGGCATTATAAAACTCCCCATTATCCAAATAATTTAAACCTCTCTGGAAAATAGCATCATAGTAATCGGGCTTGTGTCTAATTGCAAGGCCAAGATCTTGAATGCTTTCTCCAAGCTGATTTAATTGTAAATGGGCAAGTGCTTTGTTATAGTAGGCATCTGAATAGGTTGAGTCCAATTCAAGCGCTTCGGTGTAAAATTGCATTGCACTTTTTGGATCATTTTCCTCCATTTTCTCATTCCCCTTTAGGAGAAATCTACCCTTTTTGTTCTCATCATTGTCGCAGCCAAAAGCTATGATCACAAAAAGTACTAACATCACATTACTTATTCTTTTCATCTTCTATCTCTTCTGCTTCTTCTTCTTTTGCAACTTCCTTTTCTTGCTCTTTTTCCTCACCGAGCAAGAGTGCATATGGTCTGGTAGAATCACTCAGATCAAATATCTCACGAAGAATAGCCATCATTGGTATAACGAGAATCATCCCAGCTACTCCCCAGATAGTGCCGCCTATTATCAACCCCAAAAACGTAATAAAAGCATTGAGATTTACATTGCCGCCTACTATTTTCGGGGTAAGAAAATTACCTTCAATCATCTGGATGATTTGATAACTTACTAAAACTCCTGCAGGATAGAATAAGCTGTCTTTGGTGAGGAAGGAATAAATCATCGGTAACATGGCGCCGAAAAAGGGGCCCACGTAAGGTATAATGTTCAGTATAGCCCCCAGAGTCCCGAAAAACACAGCATGTTTGATTCCCAATAAGGAGAATGCTGTGATATTGAGTACTGCTAAAATCCCCATCACCTTTACTACGCCCCCTATATAGTTGAGGATGACTTTTCTCAGACTTACGATCCGGATTTTTACCAGTTCAGGATCCTTCTCTTTGTAAATGTGAATAATCACATTGGTAAGGTGATTTCGATAGAGGAGAAAAAAGAACATAAATACTGGAATTAGTACAAGCCCTGTCATAGAGCCTACCGTTCTCAAGGCAAAGTCTCCTATGCTTGAACTGTTTTGGGTAAGCAGATTCTTCAGGTAATCGGTATTGGCCTTTTCAGCAATCGCCGCATCATATGAAAATTTCTCCATCACCCAATCATCTATATCCTCAGCATAGGATGTCAGCCTTCCGGAAACGTCGTCAAAATCCTTCGTAAAACTCGCTACGTTCCCGATAACAAAGGTTAAAAGACCGCCCACCAATGCGGTCATCAACAAAAGCGATATAATACAGGATAGAATTCTTGGGACTTTTTTGGACTCTAACCACATTGACAGTGGAGTAAATAAGATTGCAAAAAAACCTCCCATGAATAAGGGTACGAGTAGACTTTTCCCTATGATAAGAAAAAACACTAACACAATAATGAAGATCATTACTGAGAGAGCCCGCAGGTAAGCAGGAAGTTTGAAAGCTGGATTTTCCATCAAGGACGTTGGTTTATGTCTAAGCGTATCTGCCGCTTACACGCAGTAAAGAAAGCGAATTATTCTGAAACCAATCCAGCCCGCTTTAGCAAAGCCTCCTGCTTAGGCTCCCTGCCTCGAAATCTTTTATAAAGAATTTCAGGATGCTCACTTCCGCCAGCTGAGAGTATATTTTGCACAAAAGATTCCGCTGTGGATTTATCAAACACGCCTTTTTCCTGGAACAATTCAAATGCATCCGCATCCAATACTTCTGCCCACTTGTAGCTATAATATCCTGAGGAATATCCTCCTTGGAAAATATGGGAAAAGGATGTACTCATCAATGTTCCCGGCACTTTTGGCAGTAAATCAGTAGGGTGCATCACTTCTTCTTCAAATTCGAAAATGCTTGAAATCGCGCTTGGATCCTGACTGTGATAGGCCATATCCAAAAGACCAAAACTAATCTGCCTTACAGTCTGATAGCCTTGCTGGAAATTTGAGGCTTTTTTGATCTTGTCGATCAGCTCTTCCGGTATTTTTTCACCCGTTTCATAGTGCTTGGCAAAAAGATCCAGGCACTCCTTCTCGTAGCACCAGTTTTCAAAAATCTGTGAAGGTAATTCTACGAAATCCCAGAAAACACTAGTTCCTGAAAGAGATTCATAATTTCCTTTCGCCATCATTCCATGGAGAGCGTGACCAAATTCATGAAACAAAGTGGTGACCTCATTGAAAGTCAATAGGCTAGGCTTGGACTTCGTAGGTTTGGTGAAATTGCATACAATAGAAACATGTGGACGTATGTCCTGACCGTTATTGATACTTTGCCCTTTATAGCTGGTCATCCAGGCACCGTTTCTTTTACCAGGTCTTGGGAAAAAATCTGCATAAAATATGGATAGGTAGTTTCCATCCTGATCTTTGACTTCGTAAGCCGTTACATCTTTATGATAAACGGGGATGTCTGACTGAGGTACGAAGGTAATCCCAAAGAGTTTTTCGGCAGTTTGGAATACGCCATCAATTACTTTTTCTAATTGAAAATAAGGTCTCAACAATTCATCATCGAGCGCATATTTTTCTTTTTTGAGTAGTTCGGAATAATAGGCAAAATCCCACTTTTCCAGAGCTTTCAGTCCATCAATCTCGTTGGCAAAAGCTTCTAATTCTTTAATCTCTTCAAGTCCCTTCGGTTTGGCTTTTTGCAGCAATGAAGCCAGGAAGGATTGAACCTGGTCGGGGCTTTTTGCCATTCTCTCTTCGAGTACGAAGTCTGCATGGCTTTTATAGCCAAGAAGGACGGCACGATCATGTCGAAATTTAAGGATATCCTTGATGTTTTGCTGGTTGTCTAGCTCATCACCTTTGGCGCATTTGGTACCGTTAGCCAGAAAAAGAGTCTCTCGTAATTCTCTATTTTTTGAATAGGTCATCGCCGGAATATAACTAGGGTAGTCCAGAGTAAATGCCCACTTTCCAACTTCTCCCTTTTCTTCGGCGATTTGAGCGGCTGCTTCTTTTATTCCCTCAGGAAGTCCTTCCAGGTCGGATTCATTATCTATAAAGTGCACAAATTTATTTGTCTCAGCTAGTACATTTTCACCAAACTTTAGAGAGGTCTGGGCAAGTTGCTGATCTATTTTTCTAAGTACATCAGTTTTGTCTTCAGAGAGTTTGGCTCCATTTCGGACAAAGGATTTATAGGTTTTTTCAAGCAAAGTATTTTGCTCTGCGGTCAAATCCAGCTTATCTTTTTGCTCAAAGACCTGCGAAACCCGCTGAAAAAGTATCTGATCAAGTAAAATGTCATTTCCGTGTTCAGTCAAGAGTGGCGATATTTCTCTTGCTAAAGATTGGATTTCTTCATTAGTTTCTGCGGAGTTCAAATTGAAAAAAATTCCTGCAATGATGCCCAGCTTCTTTCCGGCTCCGTCGAGTGCTTCAATGGTATTTTCAAATGTAGGAAGAGTCTCTGCCTTAATGATAGATATATCTTCTTTGGCTTCAGCTATGGCCGCCTTGATGGCTGGTAGAAAATGGTCTGGAGTAATCTGATCAAATGGGGCTGTATCAAAAGGAGTGGCAAAATCTGCCAATAATGGGTTATTCATAAATATTAAAATCGTTTGGCTAACTAAACAGGGGCTTTCCAGGAAGGTTCCATCAAGTGACCTACTTCGGTCAATTCGGTTGCTAATTTATCAATTTGCTCAGTAAAGCTTTCCCACATCCATAGTGGATGAGGAATATTTTTAGCAAACTCCATGAATTTATTGAATTCCTCAAATTTTCCCAGTCCAAAATTGGCTTCAGCGCGGTTTACGGAGATCCAAAATTTTTGGGCATTGTAGTATTCCTGTAATTCCTGCCCGTCTTTTGTCCCGTCGCTTAACCTAGATACGTCATTTTTCTCTTTCTCTAAAACTATAGGCCAATCTCGATCACATAGATACAAAACCCTCTTCCAAGTTCTTTTTGCCATGACAAGATCAGCTATTCTATCCGCATCATTTGTGTCAAGTCCAGAATTTGCCTGATACACATAAGCTAATGCAAGGTTGATTCCGTTGTATCTATTATTTAGTGTGTAATAGCTTCTCAAGAAAAATAGGAGCGCTGCCTCCAAATGACTGTCACCCTCTCCACACTCATAAAGTTTTTTCTCTATAGCACCAGCCATTGATACTGTTTCCGGATCGTTTGTGTGGTCCAGATTAATTTTTTTAAGTAAACGCATGGATTCGTAAAGTGAATCGATGAGGGTAGGCTTAGCTGTTTTGTAGGTTGTGAAGGCTAATCTATGAGTCAGATACGTGTCTGGTTGAGCGGAGCTCATACCCGCCAATATGATTGCAGTCTCGAAAAGAGTTTTTGCCTTTTCGAATTCCTTTTGCTCTATAAAATCTTCGGCATCCTGGATGATTTTGGAAAGTGCATCTCCTGTTTCTTTTGGGGCTATCACAGCATCAGCCACTTTTTCTACTACAGCATCTAGCTCTTTTTGAATTTGTGGTGGAATAAGGGAATTCAGATAAGTATATACAGGACTGTCTGATTCTTCTTTGTTTATAACGGCTTCGATTTGTTGACCCAATCCTTGTTTGAACCTCTCTGCTTCTTCTATGTCAATAGCATCCCCAAGATGATTGTATTTGCTGATGACGATATGATTGAGATCAAATGGATAAACTAGCTTATCCTCGGATATGACGATGGTGGTGAATGGTCTTAAAGCATGTCTGACTCCAAGTTCGTAAATGGCATTACAGTTAGACGTAGAGAGATCGGCAATTACTAAGTCTGCCTGTAGAAGTTCTCTATACATTTGAACATCGATGGACCCTGAATGTAAAATTTCATCTGCACGTATACATTCCAGACCTTTTGACTCCACTACAGGTTTGATCAGATATTTGTAGGATTTATTTAGGTCGAGCTTTCTGCCACTTACATAATCTGTTTTGGTACCAAAACCCATTACAACAAAACATCTCTTTTTTGAATCTCCCATAAAAATATATGTCTTTAAAAAATCTAATATAACCTTTATCCGATTGGGTATCAATAGCTATAAACAAGAAAGCCTGCGCGAGCAGGCTTTCAATACACAAATATATTTCTTCATTAATAATCATATTCACAGCTCATAATGTCCATCCCAATAGGGGAGCCATCTGGAGCTTTTAAGGGTTCTTGAGAAACAAGTTCTTCAGGAAGATCTAAAAATGCCTTGATTTTTTCTCCTAAATAAACCCGGTGTTGTGCTGCAGCATTCATTCCAGAGCTTTCCAAACCTTTCGTGGTAGCAATGTTGCGAAGTCTTCCTCTTGAGATGGCTCTTATTGTATTTGAAACATCTGCGTTTTTTGATAAGGCAATCAGATGATCCACATATTTTGCCTGAGTCATCAAGGTTACTTCCAGATTTAGATCGTCTTTAGTATAGTTTGAAAATAACTGCTTTTCAACACTTGAAAGCATATCGTTTAATCCTAGAAGTGAGTTATTCTTTAAATGTTGTAGATACACTCGGTTTACTCTTGCTCCATCTAGCATGAAATCGAAAGTAAGATCCACGATAGTTTCAGCTGGTGCAATTGGGTCAAAAATCGGGCTGACTCTCGATACAAACGTTTCTCTATTACTACCGTAGCCAAAAGGTCTAGGGGGAATTAACTTGAGAATACTTTCAGGTACTAGAAGTTGCTTTGGAGAGATGGTTAGAAGCAATGCTTCCAAGGCAGCTTGTTGTTGCTCGTTTGACACCCAGTCATGATCTATTTGATTGTCACCTTTTATTTTATATCTATAATCAACGCCACCTAACAATTTACTTGTCGCCTCAATTTGATATCTATGCATCAAATAAAGTGGAACAAAAACTTCCTCCAGGAGTGCCTGTGGTTGGCCAGTAGGAATGGCATTCAGGCCAAAAGTCTTCATTCGATTCTCTCTCAATTTTAGCATTCTTGTCAATTCTTCCGAAGCACTTTTTCCGTTGTCCCAAAGGTGAGATGTGGGATGTGCTCCACTGGCATCTCTGGAGTCAGAGTCAGTAATGAATTGGTGCCCGGCATCATAGGTGTCCTCAAGTACTTTATTTATAAATTCATCTTCTTCTACTCCTGAAGTAGGGACACCATAGCCGTAAGTAATTGCCCACTTGTCCCAGTCCCCGATTTTATCATCATAGGCATTACTCAAATCAAGTTCTCCGGAAGATGTTTCGGAAATCAAAGGATAGGGATAATCCATCACGGATGATCTTCCATCAGCTGAAGTGGCATAGCTGTGTGCCAAGCCTAAAGTATGGCCAATTTCATGTGCGGAAAGTTGCTTCAGTCTGGCCACTGCCAGTTCGAGCATTTTAGGATCGGCAGGAACTCCCTCTTCGAATGGCTGCAAAAGGCCCTGTGCAATCAGGAAATCTTGTCTCACTCTCAATGAACCAAGAGATACATGACCTTTCAAAATCTCACCTGTTCTTGGATCGCGTAAGCTTGCTCCGTATGACCACCCTCTAGTAGAGCGATGAACCCACTGAATAACGTTATACCTTACATCCATAAGATCCATTCCTTCCGGGGCAAGCTCCACTCGGTAAGCATTTTTAAACCCGGCTGCTTCGAAGGCTTGATTCCACCAGTTTCCACCTTCAATTAAAGCTGAAGCTACGGGCTCAGGAGTTCCGCGATCTAAGTAATAAACAATCGGCTCCACTACTTCTGAAACTGCTGCAGTTGGATCTTTCTTGATTAATCTATGTCTAGCAATAAACCGTTTCATAATCGGCTCCGAGATCGGAGTAGTGAAATCCATATAGGAAATACTTCCAAATCCTCCTCTTGGATCAAATTCTCTTGGTTCATATTGATCATCCGGAAGTTGGATAAAAGAATGTCTCTGTCGTACAGTAACCGCGTCCGGGGTAGGAGTGACGGATCTCAGGTAAGCGCCTGTTGCCTGTCCAGTTAGTGTAATAGTGGCTTCTACTTCCGTATTTTCAGGGAAGTTTTTTGTCATAGGAAGATAAAGCCCTGATCTGCTTGCATCTGCTCTGAAAGTCCCCTGACGTCCTCTGGTAAGTCTATCTGCTACTCCATGGGCATCTTGAAGATAAAAATTGGTTGCATCTACAATTAGTTTGTCACCATCTTTTTGGGCAATTTCAAATCCCCATAAAATGGATTCAGCAAAGGCATCTTTGATTGATTGTACTTCCGCAGGATTATCTGAGTATGCTCTGAAATCATAGTTTTTATGAACCAGAAAAAGCTTATTACCCGATTTTCTGAATTCAACAATTCTAGTGTCCCCTAGCTGACCTCTATCTAATCCAATATCGTTAGATCCCACTCCGGCTGTCAGGGAATTTACATAGAGAAACTCCCATTCCAGCTTGTCAATTTCCAGGTATATTTTACCTTTTTCCTCATCCAGATAGAAAGGAATAAATCCATCTTGCTTACTCATTTTGGATAAATCCAGGCTTTGAGAAAATCCGATATTTAGAGAAAGTAAAGAGATTAGAATTAGTAGTAGTTGTTTTTTCATACAGTTTGGTGGTTTGGGTAACAAATTATCAAAAAAGCGGGCTTGCACTTGTACCATTGATGGAAATTTACCGATGAAGCATATATCGGAGAAGCAAAGTAGTTTCTGTTTGCCTATCCCCTTCGATCTCCTGCAATCCTGAGCTAATCGTTTCCCGATCGGTATAGGAAGTTCTTGAGAAGCGGAAATATGCCGTCAGCTGCGAATTCACCTGATACTGCCCAAGCAGATAGTATCTCATTCCCTGACCCGCAAATGCCGGGATGGAAAATGTCCATAGTACATTGTTTTCAAACGCATAAAGTCTAGTGTCATAGTCGTCGCTGTCGAAAAGTGCTATTCTACCAGTTATCCTGAACTTACTAAAACTATATTGTGCGTCCTGAAGTATCATAAATCCAGTGGACTTTTTATCATTGTAATCGACACGGCTGAAGAGAATTCTCGATCGGAAAAAGAATTCCTTACTGACCTGATATTCCAAGCTAACGAGTCCATTTATTTTGTTCAGGGGCCTTATTTGATAGGCGAGAGAGGGTTCTCCTGAATCGGATAGATTTCTGTCTTTTTGTTCTTCCCTGATTTGAAAAAAAGCTGTTAAGTTTCTTGCTGGCTGAAAAGTAATTCTTGCTAGCCACTCATAGCCTTTGGATGGAGCATAAAGTCTGTAGCGTAGCCACGGAAATCTAAAAAAATCATAGTAAGCATTAATCTTCCATTTGGGAATTGGCTTGATTTGAATGCCCAGATAAACTCCCTGCTCATTGGCTGGTCTTGTGCTTTCTGCAAATGCACTGGCGTAAAAACTGTGAAATTCTTTATCGTATTTTCTCCATAAAAGTGAGAAATCGATTTGCTTACTCAAGCTGGAGACAAACCCAATAAGATTTCCTTTGCCACCTGACTGGGACACGGCCGACTCTCCAAAGAGAAAGAAATTTTTCCAGTTGTAATTCATATAAACACTTCCGACATGATTGCTTTGTCCAGCAAAATCAAATTGATTGTAAAGTGTAGCTTCCTTTATCCAAGCATGATTAAATCGAGTGAATAGATAATTGCTTCCTATTTGGAGTTTTCCGGATTTGGGAGAAAACTGAACATTTCCTCCAAGGCTTAATTCACGAAACTGGTTTTTTGTACTTAGCTCACTTTCGGTACGATGTAGACCACTTTGATTGAATGAATTAATTGTCAAATCTTCTGTATTGAGAGTATCCAAGCTGTTCGAAGCACGCCCGTCTCTGGGAGCATAAGAAGCTATCAGACTGCTTTGCCAGCTCCCACTTTGGTACGTGAGACCAGCTCCACGAAAAAAACCGAATTCCATTGCAGCTGTATAAGGTAGAATTCCTATACTACTCTTTCTCACAGTTGGAACGGTTTCGGATCCCTTTCCTAGAGAATATCCTGCTCCGAAAACCAATCCTTGACCAAACTGCACTTGATAATCTCCCAAAGCAATGGTTTTCCATTTTCCTGTATAGTATTTAGCGAAGTGGAAGGAGAAGAAATTAAATCCATATCTAGCTGATTTACTATCCCAGGTAAATTGTTCGCCTGGATCCTTATCCAGTGTAAATCCTAGGCTGAAATCCCGCGCATGCTGTATTCTAAAGCGGAGATAAAACTCATTTGGATCACCCAAATATCTGCTTGAAATCTTACCTGTAGAACTGGTGTCGGGTAGAGTGAAGCCCTTTCTTGTTTCCCATGTTCGGCGATGACGCATAAGAAAATAAGCTTGCTCTTCAGAAGTAACACGATTCCAGAATGATTGCGTTTGATTTGAACCACCTGTTCCAAGTGTTAAAAAGGGCTGAATTTGTTCTATTGTAGTTAAGTTAAAACCAGGAATTGCTTGCAGTTCATATAAGGAAATCAAAAAGCCAAACTTAGCTCTGTAGGCGAGCAGGTTATTAATTTGAGATGGATCTAGAAGGTAACTTGCGGACAAAGTTTCTGCATTGGCGCGGTTAATATCCATCGGATTCAGATACAGCTGAAGTAGCACTTCATAAATGGATTCATAATCCAAATCCTCCTCCTGTATAGGAAAAAGCCGTTCCATAAATGATTCTAAATCTATTTCTTTCTTTGGAGGCTCCTGAGCTTTTACATAAGAAACCGAAAAACAAAAAGTCAGAACGATGAGGGTGCAAGTTTTCATTTTTCAAAAAATGAAAATCCTAAACTCACATGATTTGTGCTTCCCAAAGACTGATTTTGCCCGTGAGAATAATCGAGCGTAAAGTGTTTCGACTTTAGGCCTATTCCGAAAAACATTCTGCTTGGATTGCTGTTTATTCCAGTTCTGAGGAATATCCAGTCTCTGATTCCATATTCTAATCCGGCTTTTACAACAGGTTTTATTTGGATGTCTTTTTCTATCTCGAGATGGAATTGAAGTTGATCATTAGGGGAATAAAATATGCCTAAGCTTACACCGGTAGGTAGCCTGGTTTCAGAGTCTTTGGAAATTTTTGAGCGATTAAGATTGGATATGCTTGCTCCTATGGAGAAAGTCTGGCTAAGTTCTGCCATTCCTCCAAGGCTAAAAATAAGGCTGCCTCCGGTTCCAAATCCTTCTATTTGAGTTTGAAACCATTCGAGCTTTCCTCCAACACTCACTATTCCCAATTGATTTGCGAAGGCTACACCGAGAGCTTGCTGATTGAATAACGTTCCTCCATAGTGTGTAATACCAAAGCCCAAGGTTCCAGCTTTTATTTTCCATGCTCCGACAAGATCAACGGTGCTTAATTCCTTTATCCCAAATCTATTATCATATCCTACTGAAATCGCTGAGTTTTCGAGTTTCGCAAGCCCGCCCGGGTTATTGAAATAACTCCAGCTATCCATTCCATGTACGCGAAGATTGCCCATGCCCTGACTTCGGGCTCCATGAACCTGAGTGAGTGGGTCTGTTTGTGCTTTTGCAATAAAAAATGTGCAGAGCAGGAAGCAGAAAAAAATCAATTGCTTCATAATGAATTGGAAAAAGTCTTAACTAATTTAGTTAAAAACTTGAAGTTCAATTCATTTAACTATCTTTTTTTCAGAAGATTAATTAGAAAGGTGCTGAAAAGTTAAAGAAGAAGTTACCTTCTTTACTGTTATTCATGGAGTATTCAAACCGTAGTACCGCATCGTAAAATCCCACCAGATCTATTCCTGTGCCATATCCCATTAAGTATTTATTGGCAAGTCTGGAATTTTCAGGGATATTATTTCTATCCTTTACATAGCCATGATCAAAATTTGCACTTAGGTAAAGGCGAATAGGTATAGTGTTGAATTGTTCCATATGTATCAAATTGGAAATATCTATTTTCCAATCCACGAATTTCCACCTAAAGCTATTTTTATGTACATATAGCTGTTGCCCTTCTACCACATTCAATTCATAGCCCCTCACGAAATTTGGACTATATCCAATACCCCTGACTAAGGTATATGGTTGACTTGCACTTAAGAACCAATTGGCGGTAAGACCAGTATTGAAGTGGAATTTATCAGAGATCTTAAAATATTTATTTGCTGTGAGGTTCACTTCGACTTCATCCAATTCGTCTGTATAAATTATACCATATTTAGTCACTGATAGCTGGAGAAGTTCCCCATCTGTAGCATACGAGACATTGTCTCTTCTATCATGTCTGAATGTATAAGTAGCAAAGGCAAATCGTAGCTTATTTCCCCCATGTTGGAAATATTCCGGGTTTTCCGTAAGCACATCATCCGCAACCCAAGTAGAGCTATAACCTAAAGTAAGGAAATGATAGTTGTAGTAGCTTCTACGGTAAGTGTAACGCAATGCTGCAGCAAAGTTTTTCCTAATTATATCTTCCTGTTCGTTGGAATAGAATACCTGTTTATTGTATTCTGACTTAATTGGAATTGTCTTATTTTCCTTGTAAGTAAGCTGTGCAGCAAGACCGTGTTTCTGTTTTTTATCTATATAAGGCTTACTGTATTGTAAATCCAATGCTTTGGTAAAGCCTAATTGCCCGGCGAATTTTAATTTGTCGTTTCTCCCGCCTACGTTACTATGACTGAGTCTTAGTCCGTAATTTACCCGTGAGAAATCACGGTTTTGATTAGTCCACCATTCTGAGAAATTTCTATCGGCAAGTTCGAAAATGATCTGTGGTACTATATACCACCGTTCCTTGACAGTGATCAGGATCTCCACTTGATCCTCTGCTGTGATTAGCGGAGTGATTTCCACTGAGGTAAAAAGCCGTAGGTTATAAATTTTTTTCTGGTCAGCTATCAGTATTTCCAAAAAGGTATTCCAATCGTATAAATAATTGGTAGTAAAATCCAGCTCTCTCAGAATGACACTTTTCTTTGTCTTTTCATTTCCTACGATAAATATATTATTGACCCTCACACTATCAGGAGTAGTATCACTTGCTGAAGGCAAGGAAATATCACCTTGAGCATAAGCAGTATTCTTCCCTGACCCTATTAGTAGAGTAAAGAATATTAAAGAGAAGTAAAGGAAATTTGTTTTCTTGAGGATCAAGAGGGAATTCTGAAAGTTTATTATTGGTTAATTACGTAGTGACCACAATTATAGGTCTTATTCATGGCAAAATCCATTCTTCGAAAGATAGCTATATTTCCAGTATTGGTTTATCAATACACCATTTCTCCCTTATTACCCTCTAGTTGCAGATTCACACCTACATGTAGCCATTACATGAAGGACGCTATTTTAAAGCATGGGGTTTTGAAAGGAGGATGGATGGGGCTGAAACGCATAGCCCGCTGCAACCCTTGGGGAGGCCACGGGCATGATCCAGTTCCTTAATCTTGAATTGGCTTTAGGCCATTTTTCAGTGCTCTTATTACTAATATAATTCCGGCGATCACAAGCGGTATACTAAGTAATTGTCCCATATTAAAGGCCATGGAATCTTCAAAGTCAACTTGACTTTCCTTGAAAAACTCCCAAATAAACCGCATCCCAAATACCGTGATCAAGAATATTCCGAGAAGAATTCCTTCAGGTAATCTTTGTTTATACTTGTTCCAAAGCCCGTAAAGAACCAAGAAAATCACAAAGTAAGAGAGCGACTCGTAAACCTGAGTAGGATGCTTTGTCCTTCCAAAAGTCCGCACAGTCACCAGATAATGATCTCCTTTGTCAGCTAAAGACATATCCAACGGACTTTCTACCGGTTCTGCTAAGTAATCCTGGCTGGACTTGAACTGGGTCAAGGCATATTTAATATCTCTTCTCAGCGTACTTTCTAATTCTTCCAGAGAATATGTCCCTTTATTGATCTTAATATCTATGTTCATCGGAACAATTCCATTCCCAACCAATTCATTTTGCCTATCGTCTGGTTTGTATGGGTCGATAGACTCAATCGGAACTTTCAAAGTAGATAGCAATTCTTCCGTATCCCAAGCGTAAACTATCCCATAGTCAGATCCAGTGTCCTTTCCTCCAATCTCCGAATTCATTAAATTTCCAAAACGAATTAATGCACCCGTCATTGCAGTCACAATCACTATTCTGTCTACTACCCAAAGGTAGCTTTGGCCTGGGGTTCTTTTGGAATATAACCACAGCGCGAAAAGTATGGCAATAGCTGCTCCATGACTTGCCAATCCGCCTTCCCACACTTTTAGAATCTCTATTGGATTGCTCAGGTATTTTGCTGGCTCATAGAAAAGGACATGACCAAGCCTTGCCCCAACTATCGTAGCAACAACCATATAGATGGTCAACTTGTCAACTAATTCAGGATTTTGGCCTTCTTTCTTAAAAAAGTGAACCATGAATTGCTGGGAAATAACAAAACCAGCTGCAAAAAGGATACTATACCATGGCGGTCTTTCCCAGCCAGGAATGACGGATGGGCTAGGATCCCAAATGATATAGTTCATGATTAATTCAAGCATATTCTATAATTTATAATTGATCTAATTGAGCGAGTTCCTCGGAGAAGCCTCCAGACAAAATCGGAAATCTATACCAGGTTTTTGGATCCACATTGAATTCATCCAGATGAAAAGAGGGAGCAAGTCTTTCCCGTTTCCATTGATTGCGAGACCAAAGTTGGAAGAATTTTTTGATATAGCCTTTCAAAACGGCAGTTTCCAATTCCAATTCATCCGAAAGGATTAGATATATATCCATCGGAGAACGCCTATCCCGTATGGCAAGTTTTTCTATTTCCAGGATTACCGTGTATGGCATCAGATCCTTTTCGTCCGTCTGTGTTCTTTCCAATGGCCGAAGTTCTGCTGTCGGCTGAAGGGAATTGACTTTCGCAAGTCCAGCATGGTTTAGATTCTTTTCAGCCCACCTAAGCCAATTGAGAATAAAGAATTTGTCTACAGCTGCAATAGGGGAAATACTTCCGGATGTATCGCCATCCATGGTAGCGTAGCCCACATCCCCTTCACTTCGGTTGGAAGTAGAAAGCAGCAAAGCATTATTAATATTCGCCAGCATCCAGATGATAGGAGAGCGACTTCTTGCTTGGATGTTTTGAAGAGTAATATCGTCCTGTTCCCAAGTCAGTTTTCTGCCAATGGCATTCTCTATTTTGGAAGTGTAGGATTTTACTTCCTCATCTATTTCCCAGTGATAGAAGGTTGCACCTATACTTTCAGCGAGAGTTTGAGCTGAGGAAAAGGTGTCATCAGATGAGTTTTTGGTTCCTTGATAAGCTGTAGTTAGAATTTGCCTCATCAGTTCCTTTTCAGGATTTTTCGAGGTCGGTAAAGTTTTAATCCCTGCTTTTTTGCAAAACCCTTCAAGTCCCAATTCATTTATTCCGCGCTTGACCATCTCTGCTACAAGAATGGTTATGGAGGATGAATCCGCTCCTCCGGAAAGAGAAAGTACAAACCCTGAACTTTTACTTTTCCTCATGTAGTCAAAAAGTGCCAAAGCCGAAGCTTGGGTAAATTCTTCATTTTTTGGATTGACAGGAGCGACGCCTTGAGTTTTAGGATCGAGATAAAAACTGTTCACCTGAAAATCATCAAAGGAAAGAAGTCTGTTTCTTGAGAGGATTTCTCCTGATTTTGCCAGCATGATTTCACCGTCGAAGATCATTCGACCGGCTTCATTTCCTAGCAAATTTGCATAGCAATAGTAGCAATCAAAAAGTTTTGAGCTTTCTTCGAGTAGTTCTGTCCGAAGCTGTGATTTTCCCATAGCGAAATGACTTGCGCTGGGATTAAATATCAAATCTACGTTCCGTTCGCAAAGTCTGTAACCAGGTCTGAGCTTACCCCGCCATGCATCCTCACAGATCTCGAATCCATAGTGAATGTCTTTGTGATAAAAAGTAAGATCACCAAGAGGAACCATCTGATCCAAAAATTCAATTTCAATCACCTCATTGGCTTTCCAGGGAGTAAACCAGCGGAATTCATAATGAACTCCATCGATGGCTAGGTATTGCTTTGCTACAAATCCCTTGACGGTCCCATTTTCAATAATGGCAACTGTGTTATATACTTTGTCCTGTATCCTGACTGGTAAACCGACGATTACAGTTATGTCTTTGCAATGAGGGACTAACAGCTCAAGTTGTGCCAGTGCTTTTTTTGGGTACCAATAGCTTAAAAACAAATCTTCGGATCCATATCCCGTAATAGCCAATTCGGGTAGGCAAAGAATTTCTACGTTTTGCCTTTTTGCTTCTTCAATAGCAAGAATGATTCTGTTCAGATTGCCTGACCAGTCCAGCGGTGTTTGATTGACAGTTGCTCCGGCGATTTTGATTGAAGACATGAATGGATTAATTGATCCTAAAATTACTCAGCTAAGTTGCAATTTTTAGTGTTTCGCAGGCATTTTTGGAAGCTTCCTGTTCTGCTTTCTTTTTTGTGCTTCCTTTTCCTTGAGCTATTTCTTCTCCACCTACCTGCAAAGCAACCTTGAACTCTTTGAATCTCTGGTTTCCGCTAACACTAACCACTACAAATTCAACCTGTTTATTTTCTCTTTGAGACCACTCGATAATCTTACTTTTGTAGTTTGTTGTGGTGGCAATCATACCTTCCACATCAAAATGAAGTAGAATTCTTCGGATGATAAATTTTTTGGTAAAATGATAGCCTTTGTCCAAGTAAATGGCTCCAAGAAAAGCTTCCAGCATATCTCCGTACAGAGATTTATTACCGGTGAAGTTTCGGTCACCGATCTCCATATCCAAGGCTTTCCGCAGCCCTATTTTTATTCCAATGTCGTTTAGAGTTTCTCTATTTACGAGTTTGGACCTCGTTTCCGTTAGAAACCCCTCATCCCTATAAGGGTATTTTTGAAATAGAAACTCTGCAATTACAGCTCCTAAGACAGCATCTCCCAAAAACTCCAAGCGCTCGTTGGAGATTCTAAACCCCTGTGAGGTCTCTTCCCCGAGACTTGAAGGAGTCAGTGCAAGTTTGTAAAGGGATAAAT
Source organism: uncultured Algoriphagus sp. (assembly GCF_963974835.1). Lineage (GTDB taxonomy): Bacteria > Bacteroidota > Bacteroidia > Cytophagales > Cyclobacteriaceae > Algoriphagus. The sequence goes on from NZ_CAXBET010000003.1 coordinate 397,196, forward strand.
TAAAAGGCCTGCTCCCCGTCATCAACCTGATGGAGGAAGCAAGCCTTTTGTCTTTTAAACTTAAGAAGAGATTTTTAAACCCGAGCCTTTGAAATAATTTCAAAATCCAGATTAATTATATTTTTTGAAAATTACTGAACAATTATGTCCACCAAATCCAAACGTATTACTCAACGCATAATTTATTTCTCTCTCTTGCGCTTTGTTGAAAGTCAAATTTAACTTTGGATCGAATGCTTCATCATCTGTGAAGTGATTGATCGTAGGGGGTACAATGCCTTTATTCATGGCAAAGATACATGCGATCGCTTCGATAGCTCCTGCAGCTCCCAATAAATGACCTGTCATGGATTTAGTGCTGCTAATGTTTAGCTTATAAGCATGCTCTCCAAAGACTTGTTGAATTGCTTTTGTCTCACCTACATCACCCAGTGGCGTAGATGTTCCGTGAACATTGATGTAATCGATGTCCTCCGGCTTAAGATTAGCGTCTTCCAAAGCAATTCTCATTACACTGCTTGCTCCCAAACCGTCTGGGTGAGGAGCAGTGATATGATATGCGTCAGCAGTCATTCCGCCACCTACAAGTTCTGCATAGATTTTGGCTCCACGTGCCTTTGCGTGCTCGTATTCTTCTAGGATCAGTGCTCCAGCTCCTTCGCCTAAAACGAACCCGTCCCTGTCTTTATCAAACGGCCTAGAGGCTGTTTCAGGAGATTCATTTCTTTGGGAAAGGGCTTTCATCGCATTGAATCCACCAACACCCGCTTCAGTGACTGCCGCTTCTGATCCACCGCTGATAAAAATATCAGCTTTTCCCATTCTGATGTAAGTGAATGCATCAATTAGGGCATTGGTACCGGAAGCACATGCGGAGACTGTTACAAAGTTTGGACCGCGAAAACCATATTTAATAGATAGAAAGCCAGCGCTGATATCAGCGATCATTTTGGGAATGAAGAATGGATTGAAACGAGGTGCTCCGTCTCCGGTGGAGAAAGAAGTTACTTCATCCTGGAAAGTTCTTAACCCTCCGATTCCTGATCCCCAGATTACTCCGGCTCTTGATTTATCGATTTTTTCTAGATCCAATCCTGAGTCAGTCATGGCTTCTTCTACAGAAATCATGGCATACTGAGTAAAAGGATCCATTTTTCGAGCTTCTTTTCTGTCGATAAATTGCTCTACGTCCAGATTTTTTACCTCGCAGGCAAATTGCGTCTTGAAAAGTGAAGCATCGAATTTGGTAATCGGCGCAGCACCGCTCACACCATTAGACAGACCGTGCCAGAATTCTTCTGCGGTATTGCCTATTGGTGTGAGGGCACCTATACCTGTTACAACAACTCTTTTTAAATTCATAGAATGAATTTAGGAATTATTATTTTACGTTAGCTTCCAAATAGGTAACTGCTTGTCCAACAGTACCGATTTGCTCTGCCTGATCATCAGGGATAGAGATATTGAATTCTTTTTCGAATTCCATAATTAATTCTACAGTATCAAGAGAATCAGCACCAAGATCGTTGGTAAAGCTCGCCTCCAAAGTAACTTCAGACTCTTCTACGCCAAGTTTGTCAACGATGATGGCTTTTACTTTTTGTGCAATTTCAGACATTTTGTGATCAGTTTAGTTAATAACACTTCGCAAAGAAATATATTTAATGCCTAATTGACAAAGAAAAGATTCAAGTAAATTTTTATGCAAATTGTCTCGCCATGAAGTTGGATTAAATTTTCTAACTTTGTTTCGATTCATTTTTTCCCCGCATGAAGAAGGCGAAATTACTAATAGAACATACATATGATTTTGACCTTATTGGGCTTGTATCGCCCGTTAAGGACTATAAAATGGCTTGGATGATCAATAGGGATTTGGATCTGAATCTTGTTATGTGGGAGGATATTGTGTTAGACTTTGTGACCTCACCTGCTCTGAAAATCTCCCAATATTTCCTTTCTTTACCCCACGGTTTTATTCAGCTATTAAGAAATAAAGCTTTAAACTCGACAAATCAAGTGTCTTATCTGATACCGGAATTAAAATCAATGGATTATTTCCTTTTGGTACAAGACCGTACCTTTCAAATAAGTATTAATACATTTGCTGACCAGCTGGTGAAAAATCCCGAGATTCAAAATGTGATGAAGCTGGACGTGACTAAACTTAAATCAAAAGAAAACCTGTTAACTTATTAATCCCCTAATGAGCCATTTCAATAAAACAAAGATTCTAGCAACTATAGGCCCTGCTTCCAATAACTACGAAACCATCAAGAGTCTGGCAGTTGCCGGAGCAAATGTTTTTCGTTTAAATTTTTCGCATGGTACTCACGATATTCATGCTGAAGTAGCGAAAATAATCAGACAGATTAACAAGGACGAAGGTCTTAACCTTGGTATTCTGCAGGATCTTCAAGGTCCTAAAATCCGTGTTGGCGAAGTAGAGAATAACGGAGTGGAAATTAAGGCCGGAGAGAAAATAACTATTACTAACGATCCCGTAATCGGAACAAGCCATCTGGTAAGTACTGTCTATCAGAATCTTCCAAATGATGTAGTGACAGGAGACAGAATTCTCATCGACGATGGCAACCTAGAAGTTTTGGTAATTGATACCGACGGTAAAAATGTGAATTGTACAGTGATTCACGGTGGCATACTGAAATCTAGAAAAGGTATTAACCTTCCTAACACTAAAGTTAGTGCTCCATCACTTACAGAGAAAGATATCGAGGATCTAGCTTTCGGGCTAGAGCAAGAAGTGGACTGGATAGCACTTTCATTTGTGCGATCTGCAGAAGATATCATCGATCTTAGAGAAAGAATTGAAGCAAAAGGCAAAGTTTGTAAGATAGTTGCGAAAATAGAGAAGCCTGAAGCATTGGAGAATATTGATGCGATCATTGCGGCGACAGATGCAATCATGGTGGCTCGTGGTGACCTGGGAGTGGAAGTTCCTATGGAGATAGTACCTCTTTGGCAGAAAAGAATTGTAGAGAAATGTAAGCTTGCCTGTAAGCCTGTGATTATCGCTACCCAGATGATGGAAAGCATGATCGTAAATCCTCGTCCTACTCGTGCTGAAACTAACGATGTCGCAAATGCGGTATTGGATGGAGCGGATGCAGTAATGCTTTCGGCAGAAACAGCTTCTGGCAAATATCCTGTGAATGCTGTAAAAGCAATGAGCAGCATCATTAGCTATTTGGAAAAAAATGCGGAAATCTATCACAACCTCTACAAAATCCCTGAGGATGATGCCACTTTCCTAAGCAACAACTTGATTTTGATGGCATCCAGACTTTCCCGAAATGTGAAAGCAAAAGCAATTGTTGGAATTACTTCCTCTGGTTTTACTGGATTTAGAATTGCTTCCCATAGACCTTCAGCAAATATTTTTGTATTCACCAGAAATAAACCATTGATTACTCAAATGAGTCTAGTTTGGGGTGTGCGTGCATATTTCTATGAGAATCAAGTGTCAACTGATGCTACATTTACTGATATTGAGAATACACTTAAAGAGGACGGTCATGTAAATTCCGGTGATATTATAGTAAACACTGGAAGTATGCCTCTAAAAGCTAATGGCAAAACCAATATGCTGAAAGTTCATATAGTGGAGTAAGCTACTTCTAAAAATTACAAAAAGAGTCCCGGGTAAATTCGGGACTCTTTTTTATGCTTCTTTAGTTCACCCGAACACGTACCATTTGTGAAGCCGAAGTTCCGTTTTAATTAGCTTTTGGATTTTTTAAGCTAAACTTAAAAAAGGAAGGAGCGAACATTGCTTTTCAAAAGGCAAAAGTTTGAAAACTTTGTCCAATTTAATTTTCAGTATCTCGAAGGTCAAAATCGCAGACTGCGAATGGTGACTGTTTATCGTTTAATTTCCCTTTCCAAAAATTTCCTCTGGCCCTCTAGGAACAATCATTAATACTTTTTCCTTTTCTACAATTACTGAACCAGCTGGGGAACCTTTAACTTTTCTCACATATTTTGCTTCGGTATGGATCACTGGAGCGAGAGATTCATTTTTATTTTTAGAATAGAACGCAGCTAAGGATGCGGCAGTCTCTAAAACGGACAGGGGTATGCTTTTAAGCCCTGATGTCTTTATGAGTACATGAGAGCCAGGAACCATGCGTGCGTGCAGCCAGATGTCGTCTTTCTTGGTGTAGCCGCGGAGCATGTCATCGTTTGCCTGAGCTGACTTACCCACCCAGATCGGGAATCCCTCAAATTCAAAAGTCTTAAATGGTAAAACTAGCGCATCCTTCTGCAGAGCTTTGTCCTCACCATGGGTTTTCTTATAATTCTTTAAGCCTCTGAAATCTTCAATCAGCATTAGCTCATTTATCTTGGATTCAATCGAAATTGCCTGATTGATTTTTGCAGCTATTGTTTTATCCAGTTGCTCCCATTCTAATTTTCTGTTTTTGCTTTTTCTATACAAAGAAGCCGCGTGATCCTGCGGTTTCTGATTTGGTTTGATCTTGACTTGAATCATTTCTCCTGAATAAAAATCCAGTAATTCCGCTTCCAATTTTCCGTTTTGGAATTCATGCAGATTTGCCATGATTACATCTGCCAGCTGAGAAGGAGGTGGTGAATTTCGTAGTTCTTCCAGTTTGAGTGCCGACTTTTCAATATATGAATTCGTGCGCTTGAGCTGCTCCTGGTATTTTTTTAGCAAAGTGTTTTTATCCTTTTCAAAATTCCCCCTTACCAAAGCCAAGTAGAAAAGCTCATTGACTGATTCGATTGGATCAGAAAAAATTTTAACTGGATTATCTTCCGGTAAGAGGCTCAGGAGGATTTCTCCATTTTTTTCAACCAAAGAAAACAGAGGAGTTTCCAGCATGTCCAAAAGTTGCTGGATAAGCTCCCATTTAGTTGGGATGTCTGCTTCCGGGTAGCCTCTCTCTTTTAGCCAGTTTCTGGGGATTGATCCTAAAGTAGGTAGGAATCTGGAAGCATTGCCCTCCAGTTCCTCAAAGCGTTTCCTGGTCAGCTCGTAAGATTTATTTAATGAGTTCCAGTCTAAATCCCGGTCTTCTGTAATGCCATTTCTAAATAACTTTAACGGTTGCTCAGCATTTTTCTCGTAGAGCAGGACATTACTTCTGTTCGCATGTAATTTGAAAAGGATAATTTTCCCGGAATTTAAAAGAAAGTAAAACGCACGTTCGAAGCTCAGAATGTTGCATTCAATAATTTTATCTCCGATCAGTTCTTTGAATAAATCGATACTATTTCTTTTCGCCCGCTGGAATTTTTCGGGGAAAGAAATATAAATCTGTGGAGGAAGTAGGTGTGCCCTAATAAATCTTGATTCTTCAGCATCCTCGGTCTCGATGATCAACTCATCTTTGTTTTGGGAGAAACAGGCAATAATTTCTTTCCCATGAAATGCTTTTTCAAGCTCAGGGCAGAGGTACTTCAGGAAATGGTAATTTAAATGCATTAGTCCAAAGTTAGCTGAAGCCCGTCATAGGCCAAGGCTATTCCTTCAGGTAATTCATCTTCCACCACCTTGTGAAGGTCGAGCTTGTGAGACGCGTGAGTGAAATAAGTTTGTTTTGCGCCGATTTTTTGGGCCATTGCTACGGCTTCATCCAAAGTAAAGTGGGAAATATGAGTTTCTCTTTGAAGGGCATTCAGCACTAGAATTTCTGTCCCCTCGATTAGCCTCAGAGATTCCTCTGGGATAACTTTTGCGTCTGTAATGTAGGTGAAGTTTCCTATGCGAAAGCCTAAAATCGGAAGCTTATAGTGCATTACTGGTATTGGGATGATCGTAATTCCGTCTATGGAAAATGGCGTGTCACCAATAGCAATAGTTTCTACCAAAGGTACTCCCGGATATCTGTTAGCACTAAATATATATGAGAATTCACTTTTGATTTGGTCGATCACTTGTGGCTTCCCGAAGATTGGCATATCCTTTTGCTGCATAAAATTAAATGGGCGAATATCATCCAAGCCAGCAGTATGGTCTTTGTGCTCATGGGTGAAGACAACAGCGTCGAGCTTGGTGATTCCTTCCCTGAGAATCTGTGTGCGAAAGTCCGGTCCTGTATCGATTACAAGGCTCACATTGCCTATCTGCACATGTAAAGAAGATCTTAATCGCTTATCTCTGAAATCAAGGGAAGTGCATACAGGACAGGAGCATCCGATCACTGGTACACCTTGAGAAGTGCCGGTTCCTAAAAAAGTTACTTTCAAAATTTTAACTGGGTTTGCCTCAGCTCAGTGAGGAAGTCATGGTTTGCTTTTTCTTTAAAATCTGCCGGGTCTAAATTCAATTCAATTAGAATGTCTATAAGGGCATTTATTTTTCCTTCCAGGGGAAAGTATTTATTTACAATTACGATTTTCGAATCGTTCAATACACAATAGCCGGATTTAAAATTTCCTTTCTCGTATCGCAACACATAATCTGACGAGGCAAATAGATTTTCAAGTTTATCCAAAAAATGCTTTGTGTATTTTACTGCCATATCAAATCAGATATTTTTTAACTGTTGCAAGTAATCTGTCGTAGTCCAGAGGCTTCTGGACAAAATCATCAAATCCCAACTTCCGGAACTCATCCATGGTGTAGTTATTCATATTGCCTGTTATTGCAATGATCGGTAGCTTTGATTTACTACTGTCGGCCAGTTCCCGAATCATCCTCGTACAACTAGCACCATCCAGGACAGGCATATTTAGATCCATCAGGATCAGGTCGAAATTCTCTTTTTCCAGCATTTCCAATACCTGCTTGCCATTTCTGGCTGATTTCATTTGAAATTGTTCAAACGCTAGGGTGCTTTTAGTCAAGTTTTGTATGACGGAAGAGTCTTCCCCGAAAAGGATTTTTTTTGGGCTATTCATGGATTCAAAGTAGTTTCATCTTTGAGATAATTCTCAAATATAGTACGCTCATTCTTAAGTTTTTTTAATGTGATTTGTAAAGATTTCCAATCCTCTGATCGGGCCGATTTATCTGCATCGGTAGACAATGAAAAAATGACATTTGCACCCATTGTTCCTGAATTTCCTTTCATAATATGAAGATTTTCGATCAGGAGCTGCTGGTTTTTTTCTTCAAATGCTGCATCTATTGAAGACATCAATTGGTCAAATTCATTAAGAAAATCAATATACAAAGACCTAAGTGTTTTTGAAGAATTATATTTGGATAGCTGCAGAAATACTTGTTTGTCTAAAGGTGCAGGTTCCTCAAGTGCAGGCGAACCCGCATCCCTTTTGGATTGGAAATAATCACCTAACGTACTTAATAATTCCTTGGGCCTTACAGGCTTGGAGATTAGATCTAGAAAACCCATTTCCAAAAAACAATTCTTGGCAGAATCCGCAGAATATGGGGACATAGCAACAATTGGGCATTGAAAGGGTGATTTCCTCCAAATTGTCTTCGCGGCGGTAATTCCATCCATATAAGGCATTTGAATATCCATCAGGATCATGTCAAATTTTATTTTGGACGCCTTATCCACTGCATCTATTCCATTTACTGCTGATTTAAAGTTGTAGAATTCTCCGATTAAGTTTTCTAGTAACCTTCGATTCAAATCATTGTTATCAACAATCAACACCTCTTTGCTTTTCATAACAATACTTTGGATTTTTGATGCTCAGCTTTATCGTATTTCCATTTTGTCTATACAAAATTATTTAATCCTTGTAGTAGGACCTACCGCAGTCGGCAAGACTGATTTATGTCTAAATCTAGCCAAAAAATTCAAGACTGAAATTGTATCCTGTGACAGCAGGCAATTTTATCGGGAAATGAACCTGGGCACAGCTAAGCCAACTGCAGATGATCTAAAGCAGGTTCCGCATCATTTTATAAATAGCTTGTCCATAGACCAGGATTATGACGTTCGCAAATTTGAACAAGATGCTTTGAAAACTCTCGAGGAGTTATTTGAAAATCATAAGGTGGTAATTATGACTGGTGGATCGGGATTGTTCGCAGATGCTGTCGAAAATGGGTTAGATGAAATGCCGGAAGTAGCGCCTGAAATAAGGCAAGGGATCATCCGTGAATATGAAAATAAAGGCTTAGAGTTTTTACAGAAAGAAGTGGCTGCCTATGATCCTATATATTTTGAAAAGGTAGATCAAAAAAATCCCCAGCGACTTATGCGAGCGTTGGAAATATGGAGAGGGACCGGAAAGAAATTCAGTTCCTTTCGGATAAAGTCAAAAAAGGAGAGGCCATTTAAAGTAATCAAAGTAGGACTGGAGCGAAATAGGGAAGAACTTTATTCCAGAATTGACTTGCGAATGGATCAAATGATCGCGGAAGGATTGTTTGATGAGGCAGAGGTTTTATTTGCAAAAAGACATTTAAATGCCCTTCAGACAGTGGGTTATTCTGAGATATTCGGATTCATGGAAGGCAAATACGACAAGGAAGAAGCTGTCAGGTTACTCAAAAGAAACTCGAGGCGCTATGCTAAGCGCCAAATGACATGGTTCAAAAGAGATGAAACTGTCAAATGGTTTTCTCCACATGAAAAAGACCAAATCCTAGACTATATTCAAAATCAAATCTCCTGAAAGCGGGCTATTTTTCCCACCCAGTTATAAGGAGGTTTTTTCAGAAGTGAGTTATACTGAATGCGGTTTACTTTTAGATCCCGGATGATTTTCAGAGCCTTTTGAGCAATGTTCTTTTCGATTTGAATTTCCTTGAGAGCAGCGATCAGAAGATCCGGATCAGAAGAGTCTTCCACTAAAATTCCCAATTCAGGATTAAGGGAATTCAGTTTGAACAGCAACTCTTTCTGCTGATTGAGTTTTCGCTGCAATGCATTTTTTACAGTAAGAAAAAACAGGAGGCATCCGCCTCCCAGCATGATAAACAGTGGAATAAACCCCATCTTATATACTCAAGATTTTCATTAATTTAAGATGATCGTCGATCAAAGATTTTGTCTTGCCAATACAATCTGCAAAAGGAGTAAATACCACATTTTGATTCACTACACCTGCCATGTGGAACTGATATCCTGCTAGTAAGCCTTCTACGGCAGACATTCCGCATCGACTGGCTAATACACGGTCTCTTGCAGTTGGATTTCCTCCGCGCTGAATATGACCAAGGGTAGTCACTTTAAAATCTTTTGTAGGATCATTAACTTTATTTTTCACCTTTTCCATGATGGTTTGTGCATTTCCGGCTTCATCACCTTCAGCCACCACCACAATACTTGAAAATCTGTTTTTCCTGTTATTTTTCAAGGATTTTACTACATCATTCAAGTCAGTCTGAGTCTCCGGAACCATCACAAATTCTGCTCCTCCACCGATTCCGGACTCGATGGCAATAAATCCTGCATCTCTTCCCATTACTTCTATGAAAAATATTCTATCATGAGCTGCTGCTGTATCGCGGATTTTATCGATGGCTTCCAAAGCCGTATTCACAGCAGTGTCAAACCCAATCGTATAATCTGTACCGAATAAGTCATTGTCAATTGTGCCAGGACATCCTATCGTGGGAATGCCATATTCCTCGAAAAATATTTTGGCTCCTGTGAATGTGCCGTCCCCGCCAATAGCCACTAATCCTTCAATGCCATGCGCAAGAAGGTTTTCGTAAGCCTGCTTTCTGCCTTCTGGGGTTTTGAATTCCATAGATCGGGCAGACTTAAGCACCGTGCCGCCACGCTGCACAATATTACTGACAGAATGCGATTGCATGCGTTTTATCTCACCATCGATCATGCCTTCGTATCCACGATATATACCATATACTTCCAGTCCTTTGAAAATAGCTGTACGTACTACCGCTCTTACGCAAGCGTTCATGCCAGGACTATCCCCTCCAGATGTAAAAACTGCTATTTTTTTCATAGTCATTAATTATTTTTCAAATACCCTCCCGTCCCAATACTTATCGGGAGATATCACAAGGGATCCTGTACGGCAAAAATTTAGCTTACTGTCTGTCATTTGAGACATACTCGATTTAATGCTCTTAGGTTTAAAGTTCAAAAATAGGGATTAAAGAAAGAATGATTTCAGTTTCTTAAATTATTAAACTTTTAATAAATGCTAATGTTAAAAAGAGCTTGAATTCTAGGACTAAAAAACTGAATTTGGGCTATGCAAAAGATTAAAATACCAGCTTTAGAATTCGCCATCAGTCCAATTGGAATAGGGTGTATGTCTTTGAAAGGCAATATAAAGGAAGATCAAAAAATAATTGACGCCGCTATTTCTGGAGGAATTGATTTTTTTGATACAGCAGATTTGTATCAAAATGGATTGAATGAGGAAATTGTCGGAGCTACGTTAAAGAATAGAAGAAAAGATGTGGTTTTGGCCACTAAAGTCGGAAATCAGATGCGGGAAGACGGTAGCGGTTGGGACTGGAACCCCAAGAAAGAATACATTCTGAAGGCGGTGGAAGAGAGTTTGGAAAGATTGCAGACGGATTACATTGACATTTACCAGTTGCATGGAGGCACGCTGGAGGATCCTTGGGATGAAACACTGGAAGCTTTTGAAATCCTGAAAACTCAAGGGAAAATCCGGGCTTTTGGGATTTCATCCATTCGTCCTAATGTGATTCGAAAAGTTTTAAAGATGGGCAAACCAGCTACCATCATGATGCAATATAGTCCTTTGGATCGTCGGCCGGAAGAAGAAGCGTTTTCATTAATTGCGGAGTCTGACACAAGAGTTTTGGTGCGGGGTGCCTTCGCAAAAGGACTATTAATTGATAAGTCCGCACAAGCATTTTTGGATTATTCAGCAGCTGAGGTAAAAGAAATCCGGGATTTGATTTCAGATTCAGGTTTGCTTCCAGAGGCTTTTTTGATCCGGTTTGGATTGATGCAACCTGCTGTTGGTTCCCTGATAATCGGAGCCAGTTCAGTGCAGCAAGTGGAAAAAATGATTTTTGCCTATCAGCAGGCAGAAGAAATCCCGGATGATCGGATTACAGAAATTGCAGCTAAAATACCACTAAACAGATACACGCAGCATAGGTAAAATTCTAATTGCCTATAGCCTGCAAATATTCTATTTTGGAAGGATTCATATAAATCTGCCCTCATAATTACCCATACATGAAATATAGACTGTTACTTTTTCTATTACCGGTTGTAATCTGGTCCTGCGAACCCAAGGAGCTAACTGAGGCTGAACGCTGGGAAGACACGGCCAGTAGAGTGGAGATTATTAGGGATGATTATGGGGTTCCTCATATTTATGGAAAGAGCGATGCAGATGCAGTTTTCGGCTTGCTCTATGCACAATGCGAGGATGATTTCAGAAGAGTTGAGCGAAATTACGTTTGGGCTACCGGACATTTAGCTGAGCTGGAAGGTCAGGAGGCGATCTACAGTGATTTGAGAGCAAATATGTATATGACCGAGGCTGAAGCAAAGGCAGCTTATGAGACAGCTCCGAATTGGTTGAAAGAGCTTTGCGTAGCATTTGCCGATGGCATAAATTACTATCTGGCAACTCATCCTGATGTGACACCCCAAGTGATTACGCATTACGAACCTTGGATGCCAATGTTCTTCAGTGAAGGGTCTATCGGTGGAGATATTGAGCAGATTCCAACTCGAAGAATTCAGGCTTTTTATGCTGAAAAAGAGCCAGACGTAATGGCTTTATATGAAGAGGAATTTTCCAGAGAGGCTTTATTAGACGAACCAAAAGGTTCCAATGGTATCGCGGTGAACGGTAAGATGACGGCTTCAGGAAATGCTATTTTGCTGATCAATCCTCACACCTCATTTTATTTCAGACCGGAAGTGCATGTGGTAAGTGAAGAGGGACTGAATGCCTATGGGGCAGTTACCTGGGGACAGTTTTTTGTTTATCAGGGATTCAATGAAAAAACTGGCTGGATGCATACTTCTACCAAAGTTGATTTTATCGATGAGTTTGTAGAAGAGGTGACAGAGAAAGATGGAAAATATGAATACCAATATGGAGAGGAGAGCCTTGCGGTGGAGGAGTTTCAGGTTTCATTGAAATATAAGTCAGGAGCGGAATTAAAGGAGAAACCTTTCACGTTTTACCGAACTCACCATGGCCCGATCACACATAAGATTGGAGAGAAGTGGGTGGCGACTAAGATCAATTGGGATCCTGTTAATGCTTTGATCCAAAGCTTCACGAGGACAAAGCTGAGCAACCATACCGAGTTTAAGAAGATGATGGACATTCGTACCAACTCTTCAAACAATACGGTTTTTGCAGATGCAGATGGAAACATAGCCTATTTCCATGGGAATTTCATTCCTAAGAGAAATGAAGGATTTGACTTTTCAGAGCCTGTGGATGGTTCTGATCCGGCTTCGGATTGGCAGGGCCTGCATACGGTGGATGAAAGTATCATGGTCTTAAATCCGGGAACAGGTTGGATTCAAAACTGCAATTCAACTCCCTTTACTGCGGCTGCAGAATTCAGTCCAAAGAAGGAAGATTATCCATTCTACATGGCTCCAGATCAGGAGAATTTCCGTGGGATCCATGCAGTAAATGTGCTAAAAGAAGCTTCGGGATTAACTCTAGAGAGTATGATTGAATTGGCATATGATCCTTATTTGCCAGCTTTTGAGCATTTGATTCCTACTCTACTTCAGGCTTATGAAAAGCGTGGTGTGGCAGATCCTCAATTCATGGAGCCAATTAAGATTTTGGAAGCTTGGGATTACCGCACATCCAAAGAATCTGTAGCGATGTCATTGGCGCATTTTTTTGGGATGAATTTAATGAAGAATCACGGCAACATCAATGATTTTATTCCATTTAATATCGATGAAAACACCAATGTTCCTAATCCTTCCCCTACAGAGTTGCTTGCCACTTTTACGCAGACTTTGGATCAGATGAATGCCGATTTTGGAACATGGAATACACCTTGGTCAGAGATTAATAGATTTCAGCGATTGACAGGGGAAATAGATTTGCCCTTTGATGATGAGAAAGAATTTACGCCGGTAGGTTTAGCTTCTGGAACCTGGGGTGCTTTGGCTGCTTTCGGAGCGAGAACGTACCCTGGAACGAAAAGATTGTATGGTTACCGAGGAAATAGCTTTGTAGCAGTAGTGGAATTTGGAGAGAAAGTAAAAGCTAAATCCATTCTTGCCGGTGGTCAGAGTTCAGATCCTAATTCTCCGCATTTCTACGATCAGACTCAGGACTATGTCGATGGTAATTTCAAGGATGTTGCTTTTTACAGAGAAGATGTGGAAGCTAGGATGGAAGAGAAGTATGTGCCGGGGAAAAGGGAATAGCCAGTGATCAGTCGCAGTATTCAGTTTGTTAACCTTTGTGGTTTCTAAAACCTCGAGGTATATATATATAGTATAAATTGTACCAGTAAAAATTAAAATAAATTTATAGTCAGCTTATCAATTCCATGCTTCGGATATACCCATTGTTTGTCGGAGGAAAGGATTTTTTGCTGAGTTTCCCAACTTGAAAAAAACCCACCTTTACTTATGAAAAAAATACTCTTTTTCATGCTCCTGAGCAGTTCGGGTGCTTTTGCGCAGCAAGAAACCAAACCACTGCGATCATCTATAGAAACAGATACACGTGCTATCAGGCAGGATGTCCCGATGACGAATTCTATTCGCAAAGCTTTCGAGGAAGGCTCAAGAAACTTCTCCGGAAAACCAGGCGAAAATTACTGGCAACTTGAAACTGATTTTACGATCAAGGCTAGCTTGGATCAAAGTACGCAGACCATCACAGGTTCTGAGAAGATTTTGGTGCATAACAACAGCAAGGAAGATATGACCTCCATCGTACTTCGATTGGATCATAATATTTTCCGGGGAGACGTACCAAGAGGAACTTCAGTACCTGCTGAAAACACAGAAGGAATGATCGTGACTTCTATAATGGTGGCAGGAGATTCAGTTGATTTAAATCCTCCTCCCGTTCAAAGAACAAGAAATGAGACACCAACACCTCCCAAATTAAGTGTAAGAGGTTTGCAGAGTACAGTTGCTGTTATTACGTTGGTGAATCCTATCAAAGCAGGAACTACCGCTGAAGTAGAGATAGACTGGCATACCAAATTGCCGGGTGGTGATAATGGCCGAGGTCATAGAATGACGCAGCGATTTGACAGCACCTTATTTCAGCCAACTCAATGGTTCCCGAGATTGGCAAAGTATGATGATCTGAGAGGGTGGGAAACCAGCCTTTACCTAGGTCCAGCTGAGTTTCATAACAATTTTGGAAAATTCGATGTGTCTATCACTGTTCCAGCTGGATGGATAGTAAGTGGTACTGGTGTATTGCAAAATCCAACAGAGGTTTTGACTCCGACTGTAGCAGAGAGGTTTACTAATGTTCTAAAATCGGATGGGGAAGTGACCCTAGTAGGTGAGGATGAAAAAGGTCCTGGAAAAGCAACTAAAGCAGGGGATAAATTGACTTGGCATTTTGTGGCAGATAAAGTCAATGATTTTGCCTGGGCGACTTCAGATAGATTTATCTGGAAAGCAACCAAAGCCGATATTCCCGGCAAAGGACCTGTTCCGATTTACATGGTTTACATTCCAGAAAGAGCTCAATTTTTCGAAAAGGCCGGTGAAAACACCAAGCATGCTTTGGAGTTTTATTCCAAGCTTTGGGCACCTTATCCTTTTCCACAGCTTACCCTCCAAGACGGTCCAAGTGCCGGTATGGAGTACCCAATGGTAATTAATTCCAATCAGGGAGCAGCAGATCATGAGGCAGCACACCAGTGGTGGCCGATGATGGTAGGAACGAATGAGACCCGCTACGGATGGATGGATGAAGGTTTTAACCAATACATGAATATTCTTTCCGGTGCAGATAGCCGAGGAGTCGATTATAATTTGGATGGATTGGGACAAAGCTACGGTCGTGTAAGCGGATATGAAGATGAAGCACCAATGATGTGGAGTGCGAATGACGCCGGGAATATGTATGGTTTCCAGACTTATTCGAAGACGCCATTGATGTTATCCATGCTTGGTGGAATCGTAGGTGATGAAGCGGTGATCAATGCTATGAAAAAATATACAACAACTTGGGCATTCAAGCATCCTTCGCCTTGGGATTACATGTTCTTCATGAATAATGAATTGAGACAAAATCTGGAGTGGTTCTGGTATTATTGGTTGTTTACCACGGAATCTGTGGAAGGATCTATCCAAAATGTAACTACTTCAAATGGTAAAACGACCGTGACGGTACATCAGGCAGGGCAAATGCCTTCTCCAGTTGTGCTTCAAGTTGAGTTTGAAGGGACGGCGAATGTAAAGATGCCAAACGCTAAAAAGATCAATGATACTACTGTTGAATTGACCTGGCCAGTTTCGGTTTGGTTTGATGGAAGCAAAACTTTTGATGCTGTGATGGACTTCGGTGATTCGAAAATCAAGAAAATTACCTTAGATCCTCATGGACGATTCCCGGATAAAGTTACGGCTGACAATGTTTGGCCAAGATGATTTGAATGAAAATGAGGCTCCAAAGAGCCTCATTTTTTTGTCGTTTTTTACCGCAGTGGGCGCGGATGATTACGCAGAGGTCGCAATTTAAAGTTGTCCTGCTTCTCCAGAAGCTGGACTTGGTATCCAGTTTTTATTTCCGTTTGGGAGACAAGAATGGTGGTGTGATTTTTTTACCGCGGAGGTCACGGAGGATAGCGCAGAGGTTACAATTTAGAGTTGTCTTGCGTGTTTAGAAGCTGGCCTTAGTAACAATTTTTTATTGCCGTTCGTGAGACACGAACGGTGGCGGAAGAAGTATAAATCAGAATAAGGGCTGAAAGTCCTGTATAACAAAGCCCAGCTTGATAGGGCTGGGCGAAGGAAGTTGAAGTATAAGAAATTCAAAGAAAATGGCTGGAAGTTCAAAACTCCCAGCCTTTCAACTTTAGTGATTTCAGGATTTTTATTCAAAAAGGAAGATCAGCTTCTTCAGGGACGTTTGCTTTTCTTTCACCCATTAGTAGAATGCTTTGTACCACTACCTCAGAAATATAGCGCTTGACACCTTCTTTGTCTTCGTAAGAGCGGTTGCTTAGTTTGCCTTCTATGGCGATTTCCGATCCTTTGTCGGTGTATTTGTCAAGTAATTCGGCTTGCTTGCCCCAGGCCACGATGTTGTGCCAGGTAGTTTCTTCTACGCGTTCACCTTTTTGGTTTTTGTAATACTCGTTAGTAGCGAGAGATACTTTACCTAAGGTCTTGCCGCCTTCAAGGTTTTTGATTTCTACTTTGGATCCTAGACGTCCAATTAGCTGTACTTTGTTTCTTAGCGTGCTCATAATGTTTGTTGTTTTGGTTAGAAAATTTGTTTGTCGTTTTCGCCAGAGGAAAAACTTATGATCCAAAGTTGGGGGATCGGTCAGCGCTAAGTCGGTAGCTAGTCGTTTGTATTCGATAGTATCCGTTTGTTGTCGGATAAAGTATGTTTATTGGTCTTAAGAGGTGGTTAGGTTTTTAGAAAAGTTTAGTAGGTTTAGAAAGAAAAATGCGCAGTTACGTATATACAAGTGTTGTATGGCATTGCAGAAATGAAGAAAGTTATTTACATAGGAATTTCAACTGCCACTTTTGTAGCACTATTTTATGTGGTTCCTCTCTTCTATATCGGACTGGAATTCTTACTGCTTCCTTTTATGTTGATCGTGTTAACAGCTGGAATTGTGGGTGTTGTAACAATTCCATTAACTGCATACAAGGTTTACAAGAGCCAACGAATTAGTAATTGGCTGAACTGGTTAAACGGTCTTGCAATAGGTGCATATTTTGGATACTTAATCACAATCCCGATACTTGACTGGGACGAAGAACAGCGAAACTTAAGCGGAATATTGGTTTCTGAACATTTGGAAGAATACCGAAATAAAAACGGAACGTACCCAACTGAACTTTCGGATTTACAAGTTGCACAGTTGAACAAAAAACTTCCGAACACATACCAACTTGACAGGTTTAGCTACTTTGTTAAGGAGAACGAGTATGCCCTTGACATTCCAATTCCAATAACCGACAGGTGGCACTGGAACAGGGAAGAACAAAAATGGGAATATGAATAGGCGCCATACAACATATGCTATGAATGAATGGGGTTTCATCAGTCAGGAAATTATGGTAAGGATTGGAAAATCCGCCACAATGAATAAATTTAAAAAAAGGCGTGGCTATGTGCGAGACGAGAGATTAGTTCTTTCTAATCCCCACTCATCATAGCTGGTCGTTGGCGGTAATGCAATGACAAAAACAATCAAACATATATTAATTTGTCTTCTGACATTTTGGATAACTGAAATTTTGGCGAGTCCACAGATGCCAGACTATGTGGTTTTTGGAAAAGACACAATAGCCACTTACAACCTGATTATTGAACAATATTTGCAACGGCAAGACTCAGCAGAAGCAGAACAACTTTTTGGACTCACGTTTCGAGAAGGAGCATCTTTTAATTGTTGGCGGGGTTATCAGGCAATCTACCAGCTTGAGGATAACAGTTTGTTCTTGATTGACATAATCAATTGTGGCGAACTAAGAAATGGAAAAATAGATAAAAGCCAATCCAATGAAAAAATGAAATCCATTTTTGGTGAAAAGTTGAAAAATGGAAAAGTTTTTATTGATTGGTTTGACGGACACCTCAATTTTCCTTTGAACGATGAAGTCATAAGATGGGACGGAGTTTTCTACACAATATTTTCAAGAGAAAAAGTTTTAACTATTAAAAATGGACTTGTTGAAAGAGAAGAAGTTTTCGACAATTATATCGATGACCCGAAAAGAATCGATAGGCGAGACAAGAGTAAAATATCCGACTTGCTATTTAAGAAGCTGAAAAAAGCGAAATGGAAAAATCCCGATGAATTCGACTGTTCTGAATCATATTTTGTAACAATTGATGAAAATGGTGTTGTTTCGAAGGTCAGGATGAATTTGTCTGATGAAGAAATTGATGAATATTACGAGCGAGATGAATTCAACTTTTGCATAGACAAGATGATGACAGCCTTAAGAGATTTCAAATTCGACATTATCTTGAATAAAGGAAAGCCAATATCTGAAGAAATCTATATCGAAATTTGGGTTGAAGGCAACGGTAAAATTAAAAATTGGACAAATTAAAAAAGCACATACCGCCAACATCGGCTATAGCAAATGCGGGCTGATTGCTTAAAAATGAAGATTTCACAACTAAATAACAATCGGTCTGGTGGGCAAACATTCGGTTTCTAATCCCGCACTTGCCATCGCCACGGCCGTTGTAAAACATTTAAGAAAAACACGAAACCTGAATTGAAAATAAAGACTTTAAAAATAATTTCGAGTATACTAATCATACTTTCCTTTTGGCTCGGAATGAAACTTGAGCGTGAATTAGCAGGTTGGGACGAAATCGGAAAACCATCATTTGAAAAGGAACAGCTTTACTTCCCGAATAAAAAAACATCTCTTTATTTGAAAAGCAAAAATTGGGGATTGACTGCTGACCATCAAATTTCTGTCATTTCAACAAAACCAGACTTTGAATTCCAACCTGACTCAATATCTGAATACATTTTTCACGGATTTGGAGGAATAATTTACAAAGCCGAAAATGACACCCTCAAGATTTACTCAACACAAAAACCTAAAGTTCCTCCGAAGTTTGAATCAGAAATAAAAGTGGAAATAATAGAAATTATGGATAATCTGGAATGGATTAAACTGAATGATAAAATAAAAAAAGGCTATCAAAAATTTGAATGAAGAACATTTTACAACACAGCATATAGCTTATGGCGGGTGAACGGCTCCCCGAAAGATTTTCTTTTTATAGTGAGCTTTGGTTTCGGTGGACAGATACGTTTTCAAAACCGCCACTGGCTGTAGCCGAGCGTTGTAGCACATTAAAATGAACCGCAATCTGAAAATAGCAACAGTACTAATTTCATTGGGACTTTTAGCGACTTTGATTTACAAGTGACAGAAGTTCCAGACGGGATGATTTTATCAGGACTATTTCTAGGTGGAATGGTAATCGCTTTGATTTTGATTGGCGGACTAATTTTGGCTTGGTTGACCAAACTGAAGGCAAAAAGGCTTCCTTTTTGGACGGTTTATTTCATTTTGACAGCTATATCTTTTGCTGTTTTCCATTCCCAGCTCTACTCACCGACTTTGAAAATAGTCGTACCCGAAAATTATACTGGACAAGTCAGTCTTATATAATCGAATGTGACAGAAAACATTTTAACATTGGACTCAAATGGATTCGGATACTTGGACGAATGGACATTCAAAAAAACTTATTCAAAACCAGTCGTAGTGGACGTGAACGGCAAGAACTTGGAAAAACAATTGAGATTTCACAGACCGAGTTGATAAAGAAGAACTTTTTGAAATTGAGAATACCTGAAATGAAATAATGAGTGAGACTAAAAAATACTATTGTCCTTGTTGTGGGTACGATGCATTAATCGAAGAGCCACCTGGAACATACAATATTTGCAAAATATGCTTTTGGGAAGATGACCCAATCCAATTTGACGAACCGACTTATGAAGGTGGAGCAAATAGAGTATCACTAATCCAAGGACAGAAGAACTTCGAAAAGTATGGTGCTTGCGAAAAAGATATGGTTAAAAGCGTAACTCGCCCTACTAAGAATGACAAGAGAAACCCTGAATGGAAAAAATATAAATAAAAAACGCCCTACCACAGGTATAGTGCATGCCCTGCGGGACACGCACCATACCCAAAACGTCACCCCTTCAAAAAAAACGTGAATTCAAAGAAAAATGGACTATTCCGAAGTAAGTAGATTATCTCGACTAACAGCGATTTTGGTCCAATTTCAGACTAAGCGAATAATTACAGCTACTGAATTATCCGAAAAATTCCAGGTCAGTAAACGAACAATTTACAGAGATGTAAAAGCATTGGAGAATGCGGGTATTCCTATTTTGACAGATGAAGGAAAAGGTTACACGCTGATGGAAGGTTATAATTTGCCTCCGGTCATGTTCTCCGAAAAGCAGGCAAATGCCTTAATCCTTGCAGAACAGTTAGTGCTTAATAGCAAGGATGCCTCATTTGTAAAGGATTATTCGGAAGCCATTGATAAAATAAAATCAATTTTAAGGTTTTCCATCAAAGACAAAGCAAATCTACTTGCAGATCGGACTCGATATAACCAAGTCATAAATCAAGAAAGGAACAGTAACAATCTTTCTGATTTACAAAACGCACTTACCAATTATAACCTTGTCAAAATAGAATATATCAACAAGGAAAATTCTATAACAACACGATTAATTGAGCCATTTGCAATATTGAATTCCGAAAATTGGTACTTAGTTGCATGGTGTCGTTTACGAAAAGAATTTCGGTTTTTTCGACCAGACAGAATTCAAAAAATGGAGATCTTATCAGAAAAATTTGAGCCCCATAACATGACCTTACAGGAGTATTTTGACAAATACCATTAATTCTTTTTGACCCTTGACAGAGGGCTGTCACTGACCAGATTTACGTTTGTATCAACTTATTTGATAACCAATAAAAAAATGACAAACGTAAGTAACATAAAGTTTAATCCATCCGATTTCCCAAAGCCAAGAATGATTTCGGTAAATGGTATTGAGTTGGAAGTATTTGAAGCAGGTCAACAAAATGCCAGAAAACCTATTGTGCTCTGCCACGGATTTCCTGAGCATGCATTTTCTTGGCGCCATCAGATACCAGCCCTTGTCAAATCTGGCTACCATGTCATCGTACCAAATCAGCGTGGTTATGGCAATTCGTCTCGTCCAGCCGAAGTGACTGATTATGACATTGAACACCTTACTGGGGATCTGGTAGCACTTCTTGATCACTACGGTTATGCCGACGCCACCTTTATAGGTCATGATTGGGGAGCAAATGTCGTCTGGAATCTAGCTCTTTTGCATCCGAAGCGGGTAAATGGCGTGATAAACTTGGCTTTGCCGTATCAGGAGAGAGGTGAAAAACCCTGGATTGAGTGGATGGAAGAAATGTTTGGAGGGGACTTCTATTTTGTGCACTTCAATCGACAGCCGGGGGTAGCAGATTCAATTTTGGAAGAAAACACTTCTAGGTTTCTTGGAAATATATTTCGAAAAAATCTCCCTCTTTTACCGCCAGAACCAGGAATGCTGATGATTAATCTAGCTAGAGCGGAACAAACTTTGGGTGAACCAATAATGAGCGATGACGAACTAGCGGTTTATGTTTCCTCTTTCGAAGCATCAGGCTTCACTGGAAGTATAAATTGGTATAGAAACCTTGACCGCAATTGGCATATATTGGCAAATGTTAATCCAATTGTCCACCAACCTGCACTTATGATTTATGGCGACCGTGATATGATTCCTAAATTTGAAAGGCTACCAGAGTTCGTGCCTAATGTAGATGTGGTCAGTTTGGATTGCGGTCATTGTATTCAGCAAGAGCTTCCGGAAGAAACTAATCAGGAGATTTTAAATTGGTTAGAAATGCATAATGCCTAACAAGGAACCAAAAACATATTGCCCTACAAACCGAACAGATTGGCGTGAATGGTTGATGAAAAATCATCAGTCACAGCAGTCTGTTTGGCTTGTATATTATAAAGCATCATCAGAAGTTACTACCCTCAGTTGGAGCGAGGCAGTTGATGAGGCACTTTGCTTTGGTTGGATTGATAGCACCAGAAGGCCAATTGACAGTGAGAAATTCATGCAGTATTTCAGCAAGCGAAAAGCAAAAAGTAATTGGTCCAGGATAAATAAGGATAAAGTGAAAGCTTTAATTGATCAAGGACGTATGACGGAAGCAGGCTATAAAAGTATTGAAGTTGCCAAAGAAAACGGGTCTTGGGAAATTTTGGATGAAATTGAAGCTTTGGTAATTCCGGAAGATTTAAAGAAAGAACTAGCGAATCACAAAGGTGCCTTTGAGTACTTTGATAGTCTGAGTAAATCCAATAAGAAGATATTGCTGCATTGGGTACTCTCTGCCAAAAGACCAGAAACGAGGCAAAAGAGAATTTTGGAAATAGCGGAAAGTGCAAGTGATAATCTGAGACCAAAACAGTTTCGGTGAGATAGCAGATTAAAATGTCTTCAATTGAAGCTTCTCACATTTCATTGGTGGAGCTCATTAGTGACAAAGTGAGTTTAAAAACATTTTTTTAAAGTGGCGAGCGGAATGTTTTTCCTGACCCAAAAAAAGTACACGGTCAAAATTGACGAAGGAACTCGAATTTTGACCGAAGAGAAAAATATAAATAAACACGAAGGAAGTATTATATCGATACCAACTCAATCCTTTAATAAGCCAGAATTCTTGAATCTAAACTCATTAAAATCGTCATCTTTTCAAACAATTTTTATCTGTATTGCTTTATCAAGTGTAATGAATAACCTTCAGGAGATTTTTAATGAATCCTGAAATCTTTTGATACTGATTGATAAATAAATGACAGAACGGGAAGTAGATCGAATCATAGAGATGGCCTGGGAGGACCGCACTCCCTTTGAAGCAATCAAAAATCAATTTGACGTTTCAGAATCTGAAGTGATCAGATTGATGCGGAGGGAACTTAAAAACAGTTCCTTCAAAATGTGGCGAAAGAGAGTTACCAGTGGTGTCAGCCAAAAGCATTTGAAAAAAAGAAGTGAGGAAATTTCCCGTTTCAAATGCAGCAGACAAAGAAGTATTTCCAACAATAAGATTAGCTAGTGCAACTTTTTCCAACAGATATCCTGTCCATAGAGAAAAGGATTCAGGCAATTGATCCTGTGCGCTATGCATCATCCAGAAACTTTAAAAATGGTGCTGTCACCCGGCTATCTCCATACATTTCCCGCGGAGTCATTTCTACCAAACAGGTTTTTCAATTTATAAAGACTCTTAATTTACCTTGGTCAGCTTGCGAAAAGCTGGTTCAGGAACTTGCCTGGAGGGACTATTGGCAGCAGGTTTGGTTGGCAAAAGGAGACGATATTTTCGATGATTTAAAACATAAGCAAACTCCCGTTCGGAATCATGAGATTCCTACAGCTGTGCTTCAATGCAATACTGGGATTGAAGCGGTGGATCAGGCTATCAAACTTCTATATGAGACTGGCTATATGCACAATCATATGCGCATGTACGTTGCGTCGATTTGCTGTAATATTGGGAATTCTCATTGGCTTAACCCTGCCAAATGGATGTACAGCCATTTACTCGATGGAGATCTTGCTAGCAACCACTTAAGCTGGCAATGGGTGGCAGGAGCTTTTTCCAGTAAAAAGTACTTTGCCAACCAGTCTAACATCAATAAATACTTTCAGAGCAATCAGCAAGGGACATTTTTGGATGTGGAGTATGAGGATTTCGCTTCACTTGAAATTCCGGAATCTTTGCTGGATACCAGGGTTTTTACAGAAGAGACATTTCTCCCAAATGTCAGCATACCCGATTTTGAAAAATCTAAAACTACCCTGATCTATAATTATTATAACCTGGATCCTTATTGGCATCAAGGCAAAGACCTGCAAAGAATCCTACTCCTCGAGCCTTCCGTTTTTGAAAAGTTTCCTGTAAGTCAGAAATGCATTGAATTCGCTTTGGCACTGTCCAAAAATATCCCGGGAATGAAGGTTTTTGTCGGTGAATTCTCAGAATTATTTTTACACCTAGATTCTAAAGATCTGATTTTTAAAGAGCATCCGCTGAATCGACACTACCGTGGTAATGAAGAGTCTAGAGAATGGCTAAGCAGTGTGCAGGGATATTTTCCTTCCTTCTTTGCTTTTTATAAGAAGTGCAAAAAAGAAATCAGTTATGAATAAAGTAGTGGGCCGAAGCTTAGAAAATTAGAAAATGCAGTTACAAAAAGAAGAAATAGAACAGCTGGAAAAGAAGTATAGATTGAATTTGATCAATTCAATTTCCGGAATCAAACCTGCCAATCTGATTGGTACCAAATCTCTAAATCATCAGGAAAATGTTGCCATATTTTCTTCGGTAGTTCATTTAGGGTCAAATCCTGCACAGTTAGGATTTATCATGAGGCCGCAGACTGAAGTTCCCAGGGATACTTACCCAAACATTTTGGAAACTGGTTTTTATACGATCAATCACGTTTCCCAATCATTTATCAAAAAGGCTCATTTTACTTCTGCCAAATTGGAAAAAGGTGTCTCTGAATTTGAAAGGATGAGGATAGAACAGGAATACATCGCGGATTTCTTTGCCCCTTTTGTCAAGGAAAGTGTAGTGAAAATCGGAATGAAACATCAGGAAAGCATCCCTTTACCCAATGGATGCATTTTTGTAATAGGTTCGGTAGAAATGCTGGTCATTCCAGATCATGTTGTTAACGGACTTGGTCAGATAGATCTGGAAGGATGCTCCGGAGTCGGGATTTCAGGTCTGAATAGCTACTATGCTTTAAATAAGCTGGATAGTTTCCCTTATGTCCGGGAAGATGAAATCCCTGATTTTGAATGAAGAAATCTGAATTGCCCACAAAAATATGCCCCGTCTGCAAAAGGCCGTTTTCCTGGAGAAAGAAATGGGAGAAGAATTGGTCTAAAGTGAAATATTGCAGCGAAAAATGTAGGAGAAACAAGCCGAACGAAATACGGCATAACTAAGAGCGATGCATAGAATGAAATTTTTAATACAAGCAAAATTCCCGGATCTAGTAGGTGAGGGGCTGTCTGGACTCTGAAATCAAAAACAAAAAGATGAAAAAAGCCATTAATCTAATTTTCCCCAATCAGCTTTTTGCTGAAAGTCCTTTGTTGGAAAATGGACATGAGGTCTACCTTATCGAGGAATTCTTATTTTTTAAGCAATACGCTGTCCATCAGCAGAAGATTGCCTTCCACCGTGCAAGCATGAAAGCATACCAGCAACACCTAGAAAAGTTGGACATCAAAGTGAATTACATAGAATCTGGGGATAAGCATTCAGATATCCGAAATTTTGGAAAAGTACTAAAGGAGGAAAAGGTAGAGACAATAAATTGTATCGATCCTGTGGACGAATGGCTGGAAAAGAGAATAGGGAAAATCTCAAAAAATTATCAACTCAAAATCTTCGAAAATCCGTCATTTTTAAATTCGAAGAAAGAGCTCAACACTTTTTTTAAGTCGGATAAAAAATCTTTTTTCCAAACCACTTTCTACAAACAACAGCGGAAAAAGAGAAGGATTCTAATTGATCAAAATAAGGAGCCTGCTGGCGGGAATTGGTCGTATGATTCCGAGAATCGAAAGAAATTCCCAAAAGGTAAAACACCTCCTTCCATACAGTTTCCTGATTCTACGGAGTTTTGGACTGAAGCGTGCGAGTACACCAAAAAGCATTTTGGAGATAATCCGGGTAAACTGACCAAGGACCCAATTTATTCAATCAACCATTCGCAGGCCGAGGAATGGTTTGAGCAATTTTTAGAGCATCGTTTTCAAGATTTCGGTAAGTATGAAGATGCGATTGTGAAACAGGAATCGTATTTAAATCACAGCCTGCTCTCTCCTTTGATCAATGTGGGTCTGTTGCTTCCTGAATATGTGGTGGATAGAAGTCTGGACTATGCAAAGCAGAATAAAATTCCCATCAACTCCACAGAAGGTTTTATAAGGCAGATAATCGGTTGGCGAGAATTTATCAGAGGAATGTATATCTGCAAAGGGAGTTATTCCCGGACCAAGAATTTTTGGGGATTTAAAAGGAAAATTCCAAAGAGCTTTTACGATGGAAGTACAGGAATAGAGCCTGTGGACCAAACGATCAAAAAGGTACTAAAAACCGGATACTGCCATCATATCGAGAGGCTTATGATTTTAGGTAATTTCATGCTGCTTTGTGAGTTTGATCCCGATGAAGTTTACAGGTGGTTTATGGAGTTGTTTATTGACGCTTACGATTGGGTGATGGTGCCTAATGTCTATGGCATGAGTCAATTTGCCGATGGTGGTCTTTTTGCTACCAAGCCTTATCTCTCAGGATCGAATTATCTTAAGAAAATGAGTGATTACAAGAAAGGAGATTGGGAAGAGAATTGGGATGGACTTTTCTGGAGATTTATTGATAAGCATCAGGATTTTTTCAAGTCAAATCAACGGCTATCGATGATGGTGAATACCTGGCATAAAATGGATCAGAAGAAGAAAGAAGAACATTTGAGGATAGCCGAAAAGTTTTTGAGAGAATTGGGAAAATAAAATAGCAAAAGCTGATGATAACTTTTATCAATCCGGATAATCCGTGATAAACTTATCTTTCAATTAATTTGCTTCAGGCAATTCCACAGGATCACAGCATTTCCAAACATTACTGAAATTTACCCATTTGAAGAAAAGTTGTTAATGGGAGACATTCGCAATTTAGCTGCACAAAATAAATTTTAGGCACTTTAGCTTGGATTGCACAAAAAATTATTCGCCACTAGTAAGACTCGGTCCTCATTAGGGTATCGATTTTTTAGACGCAAAAAATAATTTTTACAGGCAAAAAGCTTAAAAAGAGAAGCATTAGATGACCATCTCTTTCTCAAAATATTGTAGCAAGAATACAAATTCTCAACTGACAATTAGCTTAAAAACATCTCAGGCTTTTATGCTGTAGATTTCTTTTTTGCACCCGCATTTTTGGCAAATATTCATATTGGGTTTTTTAAATGAGGCACTTCTCAAAGCTTCTAACGCTGAATTAAATGCTCCAAGATAATCCCGGTCGTATGTAGATGGAATATTTGGACAGTCCCTATCATGAACGATAAATTGTCCTTCCAAATTTGGATTGGACGCTAAATAAAAGAATTTCATATACCTCAAATTGTTTTTGTAAGTTTTCACTAAAAGACAATTTCGTGACCAATAATATGAATGGCCTTTAAAGGTTGATCCGGCGAGGTGCTCCTTCATCATGCCAAAAAACGTTACAATTCCATATACGAAATGGGGAAACTGAACCTCAAAATGCCGTTAAACTAAAATTGTGCCTGATTTAAACTGTAAGTTATAAATGTTTAAATTTTATAAATAAAAGTTTGGTTCATTGAAAAAAGTAATCAAACCATTGATTTAATTATCAATTGCAATTCTTTAATTCCTATATTTTTCTGTTTCAGAAATGGAGAGCTAATGTGAAGAGTTGCTACTTGTGAGATTTCTTGATTGATTTATTTAAATTTTACTATCAGAAAATATTACGCTGATTGGAGGATAAAAGAGATTGGATTTATATGCTTCAAACCTCTCTGTATCAGCGTTCAGTCTTATTCAACACTATAAATTCAGTATAATTTGCTCATTAATATATTAGTCGCATTATTTATCGCGCTTATATTGTATTTATTGTTTCGTCCCAAAGGAATAAAAAGTGGATTTGAGGTGCCGCAGGATTTTCCTAAAAACTGGCGGCGTTTCCTGCTCAAAAAAGTCAATTTCTACGCTTCACTCTCCAACCAAAATAAAATATTATTCGAAAACAAAGTGCTACGTTTTCTGAAGCGGGTGAGGATTACTGGCATTCAGACTACGGTGGATGACGAAGATCGATTACTGGTGGCAAGCAGTGCCATTATACCTGTCTTTGCATTTACAGACTGGGAATATAGCAGTTTGCATGAAGTACTGTTATATCCTGATTTGTTTACTGAGAAATATGACTTCAGCGAGCGTGATCGGAATATATCCGGCATGGTAGGAAGTGGAGGCGTAATGCACCACGTGGTGATTTTTTCCAAACCTGCCTTGCATCAGGGCTTTGAAAATGCCAGTGATAAAATGAATGTGGGAATACACGAATTTGTGCATTTGTTTGATAAGCAGGATGGGGAGATAGATGGTATTCCACATGTAATTATGAAGAATCAGGCAGTTTTGCCTTGGCTGAATTTAATCAGTGAAAACACGAAGGAAATGCTAGCTGGAAAAAGTGATATCAATATTTATGGAGCGACAAACAAGCAGGAGTTTTTAGCGGTAGTCAGTGAGTATTTTTTTGAGCGGCCAAAGCTTTTGAAGGAAAAACATCCTGAATTGTACGATGTTCTATCTGAAGTTTTTCAAACAGATTTAGCAAATAGTCAGAATGGTGATAAAACCTTGAAAAGAACGCTCGGGAGAAATGAACCTTGTCCTTGCGGCAGTGGAAAGAGGTTTAAGGACTGTTGCATGAGCCATGATTAATTATCTTAGTTGGGTAAAACTGAAATCCATGAAAAAACTTGTATTAATTATATCGCTTATGCTTTGCTTCGATTGCTTTTCACAGGAAGTAGAAAATCCGGAAGTAGCAGCTGTAACCGCTGTGGTTAACCAGTTCTTTGAGGTTCTGGAAAACCAGGATACCGTATTGCTGAAGCAAGTTGCTTTTATGCAAGGGCAAATCTGGACGGTAAATACAACCGTAAATCCTTCAAGACATAGCATGAGGTTTTTTAAAGATGATTTAAAATCTCTTATTTCGAAGAATTCTTACCTTGAAACTGCCAAATCAATTGAAGTTAAGATCAATGAAGAAATGGCTATGGCTTGGGTTCCGTATGAGTTCAGACTGAATGGCGAATTTTCCCACTGCGGAGTAGATGCCTTTACTCTGATCAAGGATGAAGGTCTTTGGAAGATTATTAATCTTTCTTATACCATCAAGAAAGATGAATGTGTTGAATGAAGTCTACATTGATAATTATAAACCCAGAAGTATTTCTTTAGTTTTTCAATTCATACCATTCGATTCCGCTCAAAGGAATTCTTCTTCCTTGGGGATCTTCAGGCGCATAGTTTTTGGCCAAGTAATCAAGAATTACAGATTCACTTTCCCCCAATTCCCACAACCCTTGAGTCTCCTGCATCCACACGATTTTTTCATGCCAGCCTTCCCTGGTAAATCTGTTTTGAATGATCAGTGCGCTGGAATGGCAATTGGTGCAATTAGCTTTTACAAGTTCCAACCCATTTGATACAATGAGACCAGTTTCTTCGTCTTTCCCATCGACGATCTGCTCGTCAGTCCCATTACTTTCCCTGATTTGCTCTGCATTAGGATTTTCATTTCTTGCATTATCAGGTCTCGAGAAATCAGGATAAAAAATCAACAGTAAAATAAGGCTTACCAAGACTATTAGAATCGCTACTATTCTGGCCAAAGATTTACTCACTCCTGAGAACAGGCTATTTTTTTTAGGATCAGAAGAGGAGGGTTGACTAGGGGTTTTCTTCATCTGCTCAACTTACTTTAACTGCGATTCGGTGGCAAGCATTGTTCAGGTAGCCTTTTGGATTCCAGGCAGGCATGACCATAGGTTGGGAGATCCCTTGATCATCGGTGGCTTTTGCCCAGATCTCATAATAGCCTTCCTGAGGAAATTCCAATTCTACGGACCATTGCTGCCAAGCCAGGCGATTTGCAGGTTTCTTCAATGTGCATTTTTTCCAAGTAGCTCCAAAATCAATTGTGACATGCATTTCGCTTACTTCATTTTCCCCAGCCCAGGCGTGTCCCTGTACATTCAGCTTTTTGGAAATGCCAAACATTGCACCAGTCTTCGGTGAGGTTATTATTGATTTTACCGGCATGGATTCTATGATTTTCATATCCTCGTCAGGGACTTTTTCTCCAGGAGCTACAGGGTATTTTGGGACACGGTAGGAGTCACCCATCATTTTCTCGCCATCATGCACCTTATTCCTAACTACTATTTTGTTTACCCACTTCCCGGAAACTGAAGCTGGCCAGCCTCCACAAACCAATCGAAGCGGATAGCCATGTTGTAAGGGAATATCGTTTCCATTCAGTTTCCAGGCTAATAAAGTTTCATCCTGCATAGCTTTTGCCATGGGGGCACCACGGGAAATCACCACCTTATTTGGATCTCCGTTTAGATGGGTGTCTTTACCATAGTATCCGATATACACTGCATCCGATTTGACACCAACATCCGCCAATACATCTTTTAATCTCACTCCTGTCCACTCAGAGCAATACACAGCGCCTTCTTCCCATTGATTTCCTGATGCCGGAGGATAAAAGCCAGCGCGGCCATTTCCCCCACACTCTAAGGTAAGCTGGTAGGTGTAAGCTTTGAATTTCTTTTTAAGCTCGTCGAGTGTATATATTTTTTCCTTAACCACCGACTCTCCACCTATAGTAAGCGTCCAGTTTGCTGCGTCAACATTCTCTGGAATCAAACCGTTATTTCTGATGAAAATACTGGCAAAAGGAGTTACGGCATCATTCAAAAGATGCGGGGCAGGCTCTACATTCCACGGCTTCTCATTTCGGATAATCATTCCCTCACTTTTGCCTTTCATGGGATCAAACTCCGCTTCTAATGCCACTGGGATATAATTCTCAGGCATAGAAGCTGCGTGGACTATTGTGCTGCCAAGTAGCGCTGAGAGTGTTGCCAGCGTACTTTTCTGTAAAAATTCCCGTCTATCTTGGGTAAGATTGTTTTTTTTCTTCGGGGTGTTTTTGTCAGTTTTTGACATGGCTAGAGTCTATTGAAAAGTGATAGAAAGTAAAATTAAAAATCTTCAGGACTAATGCCTTATTGAAAGCTGGTCAATTGAATAATTTAGAAATTGTAACAAGTGGAAACCTATATTACATTGGCTAAGAATAGGAGGAGGAAGCAAATATTGCGTCAAGGTACTTTGCCCACCAGCGGACGATTTTGTTCGATTGATTCATTGGGGAATGGCTGGAAATGTTGCAATTAGGATCCTATAGCCATTTTTTGACTGGCAAGTGATTTGAAAGTTAAAGCACGGCCATTCAAAACTCTCTTGAATCATGTGGAAAAACTATCTTAAAATAGCTTGGAGAAATGTAAATATAACCGCATTGGCGAATCCGGAATCCATTAAAAGTGAGTAAGATAAAAAGTAAGTGATCAAAAATCCGAACGCAAAAAATTCTAAACCTCTTTAACCATGTTCAAGAATTATTTTAAAATCGCGCTCCGTAACCTCTTGAAAAACAAGTTGCATACCGGGATCAATTTGATCGGGCTGTCCTTAGGTCTGGGAGTAGGAATCCTCATTTTCTTTTTTGTACAGTTTGAAAGTAGTTTCGATAGTTTTCATCAGGAGAGTTCGCAGATTTTTAGAATAGAGCGACACCAAATTGAAGAGGGGGAGAAATCTTCATCATTTTCCACACCTATTATTACCGCCCCAACTTTTGAAAATGAGTTTTTCCAGGTTAAATATTCGACCAGGATGATCAGTGGATCTGCCCAGGCTTACCTTGATGAGGAGACTACCCAGAATCAACCTTATCTATTAGTAGGGCCGGACTTCCTTGAGGTTTTTAGTTTTCCTTTGCTTCAGGGCCAGAAAGAGCAGGTCTTGAAGGATAAATTTGGTGTGGTGATCACGGAAGAAGTTGCCAAGAAATACTTCGGGGATACCAATCCAATCGGCAAGCCTATTCGAATAAGAATGGGTGATAACTACGAGGAATATCAGGTGACAGGGTTGTTAAAGGACCTTCCAGCAAACTCCAGTATTAAATTTGAAATGCTGATGAATGACAAGAACTTGGACTTCAGTGTAGCTGAAAAAAATCAAAATTCCTGGTTCAATGTATATGGGGATACCTACGTCAAATTGAATAATCCAGAAGACAAAGCTGCAGTGGAAGCTGGAGTAGAGTCCATGATGAAGAAGGTGCTGGGTGAGGAATACAAGGAAGGGACATACTCGTTTACCCTTCAGCCAATTGCTGATATTCATCTTTCTGAAAATCCAGATTCTGGTATGGCAGAAGCTACCCGTCCCACCTTACTTTGGATCTTAGCTGGTATTGCTTTCTTGATTTTACTTATTGCCTGTATCAATTTCACTACCATGGCGATAGGGCGCTCTACTACCCGGGCCAAAGAAGTTGGTGTCCGGAAGACCATGGGGGCAGACTTTGGTCAATTGGTTATTCAGTTTCTTATGGAAGCTTTTTTGACTACCATTACTGCACTGATAGGTGGATTGATACTAGCGGAAGCGCTATTGCCCACATTTAATAATCTTTTTGAAAAAGAATTGACTTTAGTTTATGGTCCTGTCCAAATGATGATTTTGGTAGGATTGGTGATTTTAATCACTGCTATGGCGGGGGCATATCCAGCATTTTTTATGTCAAGTTTAAGACCTATCAAAGTTCTTAAAGGTAACCTATCCATACGTTTTGGAAAGCAAGCCCTCAGAAAAGGCTTGGTAGCATTCCAATTTTTCATTTCTTTCTTACTGATCGCATCTACTTTGATTATGGTAAACCAAATGAAAGCGATTCGCAACTTTGACCTTGGTTTTGATCAGGAGATGGTAGTCATAGTCGATGTACCTGACGTTCCCAGTACCAATTTTAGAAAATCTATTAATGAGGGTTTTCGGCAAGCCGAGCTGTACAGACAAGCTTTGCTAGGCAGATCTGAAGTGCAATCCGCTGGCTTGACAATATCTACTTATGGCGACAATGCTTTTTGGGATGCGGGATTTCCTATGGAAGGGGGTGAGCAGTTTAATTTTAGAGTGAACTTTGTAGGTGGAGATTATATAAAAGCAATGGGGCTTGAAATGGCTGAAGGTAGGGATTTTAATTCGGCACCAGGGGCTGATAGTAGCGCGTTCATTATCAATGAGACATTTGCCGCTGCAATGAAATGGGATGACCCCCTGGGAGAAATGATGCCTAATACAAAGTTCAAACCACACGAGATAATAGGGGTGGTCAAGGATTTTCACCACAACTCCTTATATAACGAAATTCAACCTGTGCTTTTGGCGAGAAGCCCTGATACCTTTTTCTCTGGTATCAACACCTTGATGATTGGTTCGGCTACCAACCCGAAGGTGATTGTAAAAGGAAACGGCTCCGACTTTGAATCTTTCAAGGCAATGCTGGAAAGCGAATGGGAGCGGGTTTTTCCTTTGGAGGCATTCAGCTTTAGCTTCTTGGATGAGACTGTCCAAAAACAATATAAAGCCGATGAGCGACTGGGAACCATGGTGTTTTTGGCAGCTTGTATCGCGATTCTGATTGCAGCGATGGGCTTATTTGCAATGGCAGCTTTAAGTATTGCCGGACGCACCAAGGAGATAGGAATCCGAAAAGTATTGGGAGCTTCCAGCTGGAGCATTTCCTGGATGTTTAACAAGGAATTTCTCCTGATTACAGTTGCTGGAGTTTTGGTGGCTTTGCCATTGAGTCTATATTTTATGAAAAGTTGGATAGCGCAATTTGCTGTGAAAACGTGGCCATCCTGGATCAACTTCGGGATTTTAGGAGTTGCTGGGATTGCATTTACACTGATGATTGTATCTGCCCAATCCTTTCGTGCTACTCAAATGAATCCCGTGAAGACGCTAAAGGATGAGTGATGTTGGAGGCAGGATGTTGGATGAGCGATGTTAGGTCCTTGCACGTAACGAAGTATTCTCTTTTAAGCAGCAGATTGCTTCGGTCATTCCAATGATGGATAAATATTAAAGTACAACAACTCCTAATTCAACGGAAAACTTTACAACTTTTCAACCTTTAACATTTAAACCTTATGCTAAAAAACTACTTCAAAATCGCCTGGAGAAATCTTCGAAGAAATAAACTAAGAACAGGAATCCATATTCTTGGTTTGTCTATAGGGATTGCAATCTGCTTTTTGATTTTCAATGTGGTGACGCATTCCTATAGCTTTGACGATTTCCATCCCGATGGTGATAGGATTTACCGCGTGAATACCCTTACAGATTGGGGTGAAGGTGGAAGTTTTCCTAATTCCGGAACGCCGGGGCCGCTTGGTGAAGTGATAGCAGATGAGATCTCCGGATTGGAAGAAAAAGGCAGGCTATATACCATGTACAATACTTTGGTGGCCTTGCCAAATACTGGGAAAGTATTTAGGAGATCCGATGAGATCACCTTTGCTGATCCTGGATTTTTTAAAATTTTTCCAAGGGAATGGATAGCTGGAAATCCTGAAAGTGCTTTGCTTAAACCCGAATCCGTGGTAATCTCGGAAGCTAGTATGCATAAGTATTTTCCAGGGTCGGAAGCTTCAGATGTGTTGGGGCAGGAACTGATGTATGTGGATTCGGATTCCATCTATGCAAAAGTGACAGGAGTTGTAGCGGGGTATCAAGAAAATACAGACTTTATTTTCAATGACTTTATTTCCCTGAGTACGATCAGCACACAGGAACAAATCGAGTGGTATGGTCTTCACGACTGGACTTCGGTGAATTCGAGTAGCCAGCTTTTCATCAAACTTGCTCAGGGAGTAACTCCAGAATCTGTAGATGAAGCTTTCAAACCTTTGATTGCTAAAAACATGGAGTCGGAAGAAAATGGTGAATATAATACGAGTTTTTTCACTGAACCTCTGGCGGCCATGCATTTTGGGCAAACGTACGCAGGAAATGGTGTTTCCAAAACATTTTTAAAAGGATTGATTTTCATAGGCTTGATCATTCTAGTCTTAGCAGTGTTGAATTTTGTGAATCTTGAAACAGCTCAAGCTATCAGCAGATCTAAAGAAGTTGGAATTAGAAAAACGATAGGGGGAACCCGATTACAATTGATTACTCAGTTCCTGGCTGAGACATTATTGATTCTTTTATTTAGTACAATCCTGGCTATGGCTTTTGTGGAAGGGATTAAAATGCTTTTTTCAAGTTATCTGCCAAAGAATTTTGCCATAGATTATTTCTCAGTTTATAACATCCTTTTCTATGTTAGTTTCCCTATTTTGATCTCTATTGTTACGGGGATTTATCCTGCTCTTATTCTTTCAAATTACGATCCTCAGAGAGCATTGAAGGGGGAAATGATCAGAAGTGGAAAGTTTTCTGTGGGAGTATTTCTGAGAAAGAATCTTACAGTTATTCAGCTTTCTTCTTCTATCGCATTTATCATTCTGGTGTTAGTATTGAACTTTCAGCTCAAATATGTAACCAGTCAGCCGATGGGATTTGATAAGGAAGCTGTCATGTATGCTTCCCTTCCATTTATGTCGGATCCGGATAAGATGTTACTTCTTCAGGACAGGTTTAATCAGGAATCCATAGTGCAGAGTGCTAGTCTGAGTGGAAGTCTGGTGTCTTCCACAAGTCTTTGGACCTCAGATGTTAAAATACCAGTTGATACGACGGAAAAGCAGATGTACATACAGGTGATGAATGTGGACTCTGCTTTTGTGAAGGTGAATGGTATTCCATTACTGGCAGGTTCTGATGGAATTGACCGAGCCGATGAGATATTAGTTAATGAGCAGTTTGTGAAGGAAGCAGGTTTTTCAGCGGAGGAAGCAATTGGTTTAGAGGTTACTTACAGTGAAAAACAGGTGAAAATTATTGGTGTGATTAAGGACTTTCATTCGCGAACGCTCCGGGAGAAAATCCGCCCATTGTTATTTACCTATAATCCTGAATATTTTCATACCGTGAATGTGAAGCTGAATTCTGATTTAAATTTGGCTGCATCAAAGGAAAGGTTGGAGCAAATTTACCTCAGCATTTATCCTTATGAAACTGCTTCATTCAACTTTCTGGATACTCAAATTGACAGATTCTATCAGGAGGATGTGAAAATCAAAAATGTGCTAAGCTTCGCTTGCGGGTTGGCAATTTTGATTTCCTGCCTTGGACTATTTGGTCTTTCCAGTTTCACGATAGCTCAGCGCACCAAGGAGATCAGCATCCGGAAAGTTTTGGGAGCCACTTTGCATCAGATCTTATTTCTGATATCCAAAGAATATATGATTTTGGTTGGAGTCTCATTTTTGATTGCGGTTTTCCCGGCGTACTATTTCCTTAATGACTGGCTAAATGGCTTCAATACACGTGTGGATATGCCTTACTTAATCTTTGTTGCAGCTGGGTTGGGAGTGATGGCTATTTGTTTGCTAATTGTTGGAATTCACTCTTATGTTGCTTCGCAAACGAATCCTGCGAAAGTGTTAAAAAGTGAGTGATGTGATTTAAATGATTATGGTTATTTGCCATGATGCAAGTGCTTTAGATTTCTTGCTTATGGGCTCTGAAGACCGAAGTTTCCTCAATTATAAACTTAGACATATCTTAGTTTGCTTTTCCTCTTTCCTAGCAGACAAGTGGATAATCATAGAAAGGATTTTATGGTGTGCTAGTCAAAAATCCTATCTGTAAACTGTTTACTAAAACTCTTACATTTCCTTGCTGGCATTGAGAACAACATGCGTAATGTTTATTTAAAGGATTTGAAGTTTGGTCTATGCTATAAACTTTTACTTTCCACTTTTTAATTCTCATCCATATAATACCAATAGCTAAGGTGGAATGAATGAGTCACGATAAAATAAAAAAAAGGATAGCTGTTTAGCTATCCATTTATATAGGTTTGAATTGAGCTTAATTATTTCCTCTGGACTTTGACGTGCTTCTAGAAGATGAGCTACTATTTGTTCTACTAGTACTTTTCGTAGGACTAGAGGATCTTGACGGAGCACTTTTCACCTGCGGTGTAGATCTACTCGAAGACGGCTGTATTCTAGACTGTGTGGATCTAGTAGGAGCGCTTTTTACTGCTGGAGACTGAGATCTAGAAGGAGCAGGCTGAGTTCTCGGTTGAGTAGAACGTTGTGCTGGAGCTGACTGAGTTCTAGACTGAGTGGATCTCTGCGCAGGTGCGGAGCTCTGGGTTCTTGTCTGAGCAGGAGAAGCTTGAGGGTTTCTGCTGGATTCAGATCTAGTCACTGGAGCCGAAGTTCTTGACTCACTACTTCTCGAGTTACTCGGAGCAGTAGTTCGGGTCTGATTTCCTGAGTAAGGCTTCGTTTCCATTGTACTGCTTTTCGAAGGTGAGTTCGATCTTGTAGTATTTCCTGATCTGCTAGGTGCTGTAGCAGGTTGAGCTGATCTGGAATTCCCAGCCGGAGTGGTTGCTGATCTACCTGACACAGACTCTGATCTACTGTTTGTTCTTGAAGGAACTGCGGCAGGTTGTGTTCTGGCTTCTCCCGAAGATAAAACTCTGGAAGGTCTAGCTGATGCAGTAGTTCCTCTTGCAGTCTGCAGATCGGGTCTGTAAGCACTTACAGCATTTCTTGAAGCAACGGTTCTTCCAGGAGATCTGCTGTTTTCTATTCGGCGCTCAGGATAGGGTTTTTTGGTCACCCTTTCGATTTCTCTTCGTGCCGGCCCACCATAATACCTATTGTTGTTATACACTACCGTATTATTAATAATGGTTGTGTTGTTATAGATATTCACTCGTCTGGCTCTTGGTACACAATAGCTATAGACATTGTGGTACACGAATCTATTTTGAGGGACGAATACCCAATAGAAAGAAGGCATGTTCACTCGTACGTTTACAGTGAAGCCAGGTCCCATTGGTGCCCAACCATAGTATCCGCCACCAGTTCTCCAGTCTACCCATGCTGGCCCCCAGTCGTAATCTGGTATCCATGCCCAACTCTGGTAGTTGTCATCAAAATACCATCTGCCGTAGTGGAATGCTGCCCATCCCCAATCGTAATCAGACACCCAGGTATTACCATAATTAGTCATTACCCAATGTCCGTTGGACCCATAAGGGTGGAAATCATTTTGTACGGCAGGAAGCCATACATAGCCATATCGGGCATCTTTAACCCAATCCCCATAAGGCATCAATTCATCATAGAAGACTTGAAACGAGACACCGCTCATCTCATCGGCTGAGGCTTGTGATGGGCTTAGCCAAAGCAAAGCGACGAAGCCCATCATCAAGTTTCTCATCCATTGTGGTACTTGTAGCGTTTTCATAATATGTGGTTTTAGTGATCAAATAATTGGTTCGGTAATTCTTCTAATCTTGTTGGCTTTCTAAGGCTTCCTATTTAGGTAGATGCAATTTTCTATATAAAGGATGCATGCATACTAAAACCAAAATCACGCCAACTTTCTAAGACTTATATCAAAAGAAGTAGTCAATGATTTGTTTTTACGTAAAAAAATAAGTCAATGGTTGCTTAAAAACTTAAGATTGTCTTAATAATGAACAATAAATTTTATAATTATATAAAAAAATTAATTAATTGCTTTTGAGCTTTTAAATATTTTATTGGATAGATAGGTGCTTTTGCCAGAAAAATCATTGCACATGCCCTCTTTATCTTAGTTAAAAAACAATATTTTTTCTCAAACCATTTTAAACTTGATTTGAATTTTTAAATGTTTTGATCTGAAGTTTCTTTAAGTGCTTACAAATTCACCCAATGATTAGCTATGCTTATAAAGTATAGAATCGTAAATGGAGATTTTTAGAAATGCTACGACTCCGAATTAACCTCAATTAATAGGCTTTTAAATTTCTATCACTTATGGATTGTAAAAATCATCGAACCATACATACCGAAGCAGCCAAATATATTAAATCGGAGGGCGAATTTTGATCTATTTTCAATACCAAATCGCTTCTCTTTTCTGGATTTATTAAAGAGGCTTTTAGCTCCGTATCCGGTATTTCCAAGTTTCAGCAAATTGATTCAGCCCGTTCTCAAAATCTTCTCCATCTTTTTGCCTTTGGCTAATTCATCGACCAACTTATCCAAATACCTTACTTGTTGGGTCAAGGGTGTTTCGATATCTTCTACACGATACCCACAAATCACCCCAGTGATCAGATTTGCATTCCTGTTTAGCTTGGCTTCATAGAAAAAAGTAGCAAAGGTGACTTTATATGCGATCAACTCCTGGATTTTTTTCTCATCAAATCCAGTCAGCCACTCAATGACCTGATGCAATTCCTCTTTGGTTCTACCTTTCTTCTCAACTTTGGTGACATAGTGCGGATACACAGAAGAAAAAGTCATTTTGGCTATTCGCTCGTCGTGTTCTGGTGTCGTGATCATAGGGTATTTTTTACTTTGATTAACTATTTGAGCCTCTCCAGAAGCCCTTTTCTTTTTACAATATTTTTATAGTCCCATTGAATATCCCGTGATTTTCTTAGCCAATTTCTTAATTCTCCCACCTCAATTTCTTCCACGGAATTATAAAAAATTGAAGCATCCTTGAATTTCCCCGTGCTGGATATCAGCTTCTCTTCACCAAAATCTGCTCCACTCCAAAACATTAACCGAATCCCAGCTTTCTGTCTGCTGTATCCCGCAACAGGGTTTCCGTCCAAAAACCAAACGGGATGTGCATGCCAAATCTTGCTTTCGGCTTCAGTCAGCTCCTCATCCAGAATTTTCGCCAAAAGGTCACAGATCTTCTGATCTTCAGAGGAAAGCTTTCGGTGATATTCTTGAATGCCAGTATTCATCTTATTGGGAAGCAAAATCGAAATGGGCGATCTAATAGGTTATTAGCAAGCAGATTCCGGATGTTTCTGAAGATAGGCAATAGTGCCTTTGCAAAGCTTCTCCAGCGTGCTCAAGTTTATATCGGAAAGTTTGTTCACGTAAATACAGGCTTTGCCCATCTTAAACTTGCCTAGCTCACCCAAAAGAGATTTACTTCCTTCATTGTCAGAATAGACATATAAGGAGAAGGCGGCTTTGCGTGGTGAAAATGCAATCAATGGCATGTCTCCTTCATGCCCGCTAGCATACTTGTAGTGATGGGTTCCGAAACCGATGATGGTCGGCCCCCATAGTTTAGCATCGTATCCAGACCATTCCTGCATCAATTCCATGAGCTTAAAGCTGTCTGTTTTCTTTTGCTCGCTGTCAACGAATGATGCGATAAAATCGTTTACACTGACTTCTGTTTCGGTAGTTTTGTT
This sequence comes from uncultured Algoriphagus sp., assembly GCF_963974835.1. GTDB lineage: Bacteria > Bacteroidota > Bacteroidia > Cytophagales > Cyclobacteriaceae > Algoriphagus. The sequence goes on from NZ_CAXBET010000003.1 coordinate 436,945, forward strand.
CTTTGTTGCCATTCTGTGATACCTATTTTTCAAGGATTTTCTTAAGGTTTTCCAAACTCATCAATAGGTCCTTGCCTAGCATTTTTTGAAAGAATCCTTTGAAAAGACTCATCGGAAATTTGGTAGGACCTCTGAAATCCCAAATCACTAGAGTTTGTCTTTCATTGATTTCAGAAAGGATAAATTTGGATGTGCCCGTATTTTTCATTGGCCTTTCAAAATTCATCTCGTATTCTATCCGCGCACCATCGACTAGATTCGTGATTTGCTGTGTACCAGCTCCTACACTTTTATCCTTACTATCCCATTTATACAGAAAGCCAACTGTCCCATCGGTGCCCGTATACTCAACCTTTTTATTGGGGTCTTTCATGTTCCAGACACTGTAGTGATCCATGTTTTTGGAAAACTTCAAATAATCGTAAATAACCTCTCTGGGTTGGTTAATCACTACGGATTTCTCAACAATCATCTCACTTGCCATAACATGTTAATTAGGTTTTTCCTTTGTGACAAAAGCTCTTCAAAAATCAAGAAACAGACTTCCTTGCATCCAGTGAATGAAAGCTTACTAATTTATAAAAAATCAATGAATTAGAAATGTGTGGATTTAAATCTAATTCAGGTAAATGCTGGTCTTATTTCCTTTTCAGTCTGTATCTCAAGTGCGTGGTCAGGTCGGAAGGGATTACTTCAGTGATTTCGATATCATAGATGTCAGGATTCATTGCCTCAAATAAGCGGATGCCTTTTCCTAAAAATACCGGGGCAATATGAATGAAAAACTCATCTACAAGTGCTGCATTGAGAAACTGCTGTATGGTTTCTGCGCCACCTTGTATCCGGATATCTTTTCCGTTGGCGGATTGTCTAGCTTTTTCCAGCGCACTTTCTATTCCATCATTGATAAAATAGAATCTGGTGGAGCCATTCTGAATCCAAGGTTCCCGCTTCTCATGTGTCAGTACATACACATCCGCTTCGTACAGATCCTCTTCCCAGACGACCTCACCTTCCTCAAACATCCTCTTCCCCATAATGTATGCGCCCGTGCGGGCAAATACGGAGTCAATCAGATTACCATCCTCGCCGGATTCTGTTCCGCCCTTCATTTTGATATGTTTCCAGAATGCTTTTTGCTTAAACATCCAACCATGAATTTTCGGAGAGACTCCGCCCATAGGATTGCTTGGGCCTCTGTGTTCGCCCGCAAAAAAGCCATCCAGTGAAATTGCACTGTCAAAGAATATTTTGCTCATACTGTTTAATGTTGCTGGTCAAAATGCTTGATTTAAGTTTTCCATGTGCTAGACTCGATAATTATCGCTCTATTACAATGCCCTCATACTCTCCAAGTTTTTCTACCTCAAATGAAGTGTATCCATCCTCGTAACTATAGGCAATGTCATTCCCATCAGTCATACTCCATATCCTACTGGGTTCAAAGCTGGTTTTAATCTTAAAGTTTGTCTTGTGTATGGGAAGAGGGCTGAAGTACGTATTTCCGCTGAATCCTGTCAGATTGACCAAATGAAGAATCATCCCTTCGGTGCCTTCGCTGGTATAATTTCCCGGGATATTCCGCGCAAACTCCTGCAATATCACTTCTACTCGCGGATGTACGTCGGTGATGATCAAGTCGTTTACCTCAGGATAAGTATAATCAATAAGATCCAGAAGAATGTTTTTATGCTGCTCATAGCCATGTAGGTAATACAGTTTGCCTAGGTTGATAGGCAAGAGAATCGCACTGCTTTTGGTGTGTTTCTTTATGCCAACTGCATGATAGCCTGTGGGCTCATGTCCCCCAATTTTTTCTGGTGGACCAGGTCTTCCTGGCGTATAGATCGGCAGTTTTTCTTCATCCGCCGATTCAAAGTCATATAGTCCCAGATTAAATTTCCAGAAGAGCAGTTGCTGCTGTTCAAATCTGCCGAAGAGCTTTTTATCCTGTGGATTGAGATAATAACCACTTCCTTCATGATCAAGTTGCTTGATTTTGGCTCCAAACAATTGCTCCAGCGCTTCTGGATGTGCTGACAATGAGCGATTGGTGGCGATTAGATTGGTACCGGATTCATTGATTCTATAAAGTGTTTCCAATGATTCCGCATCTAAATTGGTGATTTCGGGCAGGATCAACACCTTGTAGGATTTGAGTTTGTCTTCCAGATGCGCAATCTGGCTTTTCTCTACAATATCAAACTGGATGTGGGATTCTTTGAGCATCAGCTGAATGCCACGATACTCCTGGGCGGCATCACCAGATGGCCAGGATCCTGGAGCTATTACAGCTATCTGAGCCGGAGAAGTGTAGTTGCCAAAATATGGCTCATACTTCTTGTGTAGAGCGTACACCCTTTGGTAGGTTTCAAAATTGCGCTCATCCTCATAATCGCGGAAATCACCCATAATGCTCATATCCAATCCTGAGCCATTGGCGATATTTTCATACAACCGGATTGCCACTTCTTCCGGCTCTACGGCATTGTATCGGGACTGAAAGGAAATCTGCTGAATGCTGGCATTGCTGACTATGTGATCTGGATAGGAATGAATGATATTGCTCACATTGTCCGAAGCATTGTATGGCCAGTAAGGGAGGGAATTGGTCTGGGACTCATGACGGATGATATCCACATATTTCTCAGAGTAGGTACAGATAGCGATTTGCTCGTTTTTGGATTTGACTAGCTCATGGACGCGGCGTATCAGGTCGTCAGAGGTGTATTGCTTGAATTCCTGATATTTTATAAACACAGGATCGTTGTAGTCTTCCTTCACAGGAAGCTTCATTCCATTGCTGTATTCCGAAAAGCGTTTCAAATCGTAGGGATTCTGATCTATTCCATGATATTCGCCGGTATAGGCATTTTTTGTGGCGTATCCCGGCATGTTGATGAAAATACCATCGATAGGGTAGAGGTCAATTACTTCATCAACGATGTTAAATAACTGCTCCTGTTCATAAGGCGCATTGATAGAAATCACGTACATATCGTCATTCACGATCCTTTTCCCTTCAGGAGATAGGTAAAACCAATCGGGTTGCTTATCAAAAATACTTTTATGTGCCCTGCTGAAATCGAATCTTACAATCACCTTAATTCCATTCTCATGGCATTTGGCGATGACATCGCCAAGCATGTTATCCTTCATATAGGGATTGGTGTACTGATATTCCAGTTGGGTAGGGTAGAAAGCCATAATTCCACCTGCATTGATAATAAGCGTATTTGCAGAGAGGGATTTAAGATCAGCAATCAAGGAATCCGCATCAAGATTTTCAGCTTCATATGCAGGCAGATTGGTCTGAATCACCCGCAGGTTATTTGCCTTCCACCAAGGAATACTATCAGGCCAGGAAGTGGATTGGGCTAGGGAGGTAAAGGGAATCAGCAGAAAAATCGATCCGTAAATCAAGTCTTTGCAGACTGGGCGCATTGAAAAAATTGAAATCCGTTTCATTCAGTAGGTTAGTTATAGGGTTGATTACAATATAATAGGCTATGGATTAAATCTACCGTTTTGGTGGGGTCTTTTTTATGTCTAGGCTGGGTGAGTTTGAGACTTCAATCTAATATCCTTTTCAATTTGTAATTGATAAGGATAGGAATGTAGAATCGAAAGTTTAAAACAGCTTTGGAAAAGCTGTTTAGCGAGAGGCTATTTAGCTCACCTCGGTCTGTGTCTTCACAGACCGGAATTGAAGTGGTCTGTGAAGACACAGACTACGGTGTGGATTCTAGTACTCATTTGCCAATTGAAAATTGGATTGGATATAAAGGTGTAATTACAAATTACACCTAGCTAAACGCCTAGACTACGCTCAGAGAGGGAATCTACACGTGGTGATCTCAACGCATAATCTGAGCTCAATGAGGGTTTTATTGTCTGAATAAATATTTTATAGTCCATATAAAATTACCGCCACTGAGTTTTTCAATAAGAGTATGAAACTGTCTGTGAGTTTGTACAGCTCTTGCTCTTTTCATTTCAACTTCAATGATAGCCTCGGTTGCGAGGGATTTTAATAAACCACATTCTTGAAAGTGCTTTATTTCGTCTTCTGGTTTTATTTTTTCGTCCTCTATATGCTGCCTTACTTTAATATGATATTTCTCCCAAAGTTCTAAAGGCATATAGTCTCTTAAGAAGTCAATACTGAATGTGATGTCAAGAATAGTTATGTAATTATTTGTGGAAAATGTTGTTCGTCTTAATTCATCTTGTGAAAAACTTTTAAAAATTGCGCTTGTGAAAGTCGGCATAGCGTCAACTGCATAATTGCTATTCTGGATCTCATTTATTTCTTCTTGTTTAATAGCATTGATATATTTTTTTATAAATTCTAGGTCTTGAATATATATATGTGATTTGTCAAGTCCAATATGTGTTGAATAGTCAAGCAATACTTTTCTTTGTCGATTTAGTTTCAAAGCAGTGGATACTCTATCAAGTAGTGTTTTTAAAGAAAGTCCTATAAGTGACCCAATCAAAATACCTTCAATATTTATATTAGATAAGTCCATTTGTTTGCGTCCTTTATTAGGGTTTTTTAAATGAGAAGGAATAATTCTTTATTTACTAATACTACTTTGTTGGAGCTGTAGGGTTTTTCCTTTATAAATTTATCAAGTATAAGCTTAATGAGAGTGTATTAAGTTAGGTTTAGTTTTTCAAATAAAACTCTATTTCGTTCATTAGAATCTTTAAGTATTTTATCAAAACTCATTATTTCAACGTACATATTGTAATTGTCGTTAAAAAAGAAATAGCCGTCTCCACTCGGTAAAAGTTTGTAGCCTGCATCAGATGCACTCGCTTTAAGTTTTGTGGTTAAGTCACAAACGATGTAAGCATAAATTGGTGTGTTCTGCCTTATATCAAATTCTCTTTTGTTTTTGTCTTTTGCAATTCCATTAATTACTTCTCTTGCATATCGATTTACTTGTGTGATAGGGTTTTCTTTATCCGAATAATCATCTCTCATTGGTCTTTTAAATTCAACGATTACAATAGATTCGTAAGGTTTTTCATCATTCGTAAATGCAAAAGGTTTATTAAAAATTAATAAATCTGGCCTTTCACTTGATTCTGATTCTATTTCTTTGATTTTTCTAAATTTTTTATCAGAAGCCAAATATTTATGATAGGAAAGCTTCTCATCAATCATCCAGAGGTTGTGGTCTTCAAAGCCTAATTCATCTGAAAGTGTTTGTAAAGGGAATATTAAATTATGTACTGCTTTTTCAGGTGCTTTTTCTTTTAGAAACTTACTGAATAAGTCTAGAACCAACTTCCGGTGAATTACATATTCTGATAATTTGGAGTTTCCAACTTCTATGATTTTAGCATATAGTTCTTGGTGCGATTTTGAAAAACTCTCTTTGTCTCCATCACTCTCTATAAATCGTAATATTTGTTTGGCTTCTTGTTTTACTTCTAATTCAAGTTCTTGTTGAATTTTAAAAAGTTCCAATTCCATTTTCTCTTCGTTTAGAGTCGATGGGATTTTTTTAATTTGATTGGGTTTATATTTTAAAAGTTGTTTATATCTAGGGTGTTGCGAAACAAATTCCTTGACTTTAGTAAATCGAGTCTGGGCCAGTTTTTCAATTTGGTCTTCAAATTCACTATAAATTGTTGAAGTTATTTCTTTACGTAGCTCTTCTTGCGAAGTTTCGTCAGGGAATTCTACTTCACCTTTTGCAAAAGTAATTGAAGTTCTCTCATCATTAACATTATTGTCTAAATAGGCTCCTTCTACGTATACTGAAATTGAAAATCTATTACCTTCTTTATCGTAAAGGAAATTATCTATTTCTGGGATGTCATTTGAAATTTTATCAAATGTTACTTCTCTTGTATTAGCGCAATAATGTATTTTATTGTCAGCTTTCCTGCTATAAAGCTTAACAAGGCTTAACGTAAAAGTGTTGTCTCTTACTTTTATTTTATTGGTTTTAACTTGTCCTTTAGTAAATAATTTAAAAAGGTCATTGACAACGATGGTTTTGCCTAAATCATTTATTAGTATTCTTGGGCAATTAGTGTTTAAAAAATAGACAAATGCGTGTTCAATTATTTTTAAGGCGATATCTTCTGGGTTATTATTACACCATTTCCGATAATCTGATTTTAATCCTCTCAAAGCCACTGTGGTGTATCTTTCCTCTGTAGAATTTACTTGAGTTAAACTATGGCTCTCTATTCCTTTTTTGGTGGGTTCAAATTTGAACTTCCTTAAATTCCACTGTCCATTTTGTTTATAACGACTTTCAATTTCAGCTTTACCATATGCTCTTAACCATGTAAACCGACCAATGCCTTTACCTCCTTTTTGATATTTGTATGTTGAATGGGCATAATTAAATGAATCGAAGTTTTTTTCATTGAATCCAATTCCATTGTCTTTTATTACAAAATCAATTATTTCTGGTAAATCTTCATTTTCCCTTATCTCTATTTTTTTTTGAGTTGAGCGTACAATATCAATTTCAATAATACCTGTAATTGTTGAACTATCTTCTTCTATAGCTTGAATAGAATTAACAATTGCTTCAAATAAGGGAAGTAGCGTATTGCTATACGCTAGTTTCTTTTCGTTAATTTTTCCTTTAATATCTATTTGCATTTTGTTCAGTTTGGCAGGGTGTTTTTGGAATATGAAAGCCATTCCCATTCATCCTCTTTAAAAAGCTCTTCAAAATACATCAGCTTGTATTCTCCCACAAGGTTTAGTTTTCTAACAGAAGGAAATTGTCTTAAAAAGTTATTGTAAAGCATTTACCCCTTTTGCAATAAATCAAACTCCACCTTGCCATGACCATCTGGAGTAGTGTAAAATGGGCGCTGTTCGATTTCGTAGTTTGTTTCTGGAGCTATGCCTAAGGCATGATAAACCGTTTGATGAATGCTATCGATTTTGATTGGGTTTTCTATGCTTTTACAAGGTCGCTCATCAGCTGTTTTTCCATAGACATGACCCTTTTTGATCCCTCCGCCAAACATTAGCATGGAGCATCCATCGGTGAAATGCCTATGCATCCCGTAGTTTTTCATGTCTTCTATGATATCAGGCACTTCCACCTGATCCAGCACTTTCAGACCCGGTCTTCCTTCTGTCATCATATCCCGACTGAATTCTGAGGCGACGATCACTAGGGTTCTGTCCAGTCTTCCACTTTCATCCAGATCAGAGATAAGTTGGGCTATAGGGGAGTCTATCATCTTCTTCATGTCCTTCAGACGGGTATGTCCGTTGTCATGCGTATCCCAACCCTTAAATGGCTCGTATTCGGAAGTGACCGTGATGTATCTGGCGCCCTGATCTACGAGTCTTCTTGCCAAGAGGCAGCCCAATCCAAACTTGCCATTGTTGTACTTATCATAGCTCGCCTTCGGTTCAAGACTAAGATCAAAGGCTTTGGCTTCAGGGGAATTCAGCAGGATATACGCCTGCTCCATAGATTGCTTGAGTGATTCTTTTTGATAGTCTGAGCCATATTCACCCATCGCTCCGGCAGAAATCAGGTCTTGGTAAAGTTGGTTTCTGGATTCAAAACGCTGCGTGGACATGCCGATAGGAGGACGTACGCTATCTAAACCCGCAGAAGGATCGGGAATCAAAAATGGGCCATGCTCAGACCCCAGGAAACCTGCACTGTGAAAAGCCTTCAGTTCCTCGCCTTCACCCACGGAGAAGTTTTGCCCAATGTTTATAAAGGAAGGAATTACGGGATTCAGCGGGCCAAGTTCTTTAGAAATCCATGACCCCAAATGTGGCACGACCACGGATTGTGGAGGTTCGTAGCAGGTATGAAAATGGTACTGGTGACGTGTGTGAAGGATGTGTCCCAGATCTGCTGCCACGTAGGAGCGGATCAGCGTTCCCTTGTCCATGATTTTGGCGATGGATTCCAGACCTTCGGAAAAGTGGATTTCATCCAAAGCTGTCGGAATAGAAGGGAAGGTGCTGAGCACTTCCTTGGACTCCATTCCCTTGCGAAATGGGGTATATTTCTTTGGGTCGAAGGTTTCGGTGTGCGCCATTCCCCCAGCCATGAAAAGCAAGATCACCGAATCTGCCGTTGCCGGGATTTTGTTTGTACCGCAGGAAGATAACAGCCCAGCCATTGGTGCGCCCATTGCCATGGTTGCTATGGCAGCAGCAGAGGTTTTTTTTATAAAGTCTCGACGGTTAAGTTGTGTTTTCATGGTTTTTGTCTCTTTTGATTCTCATTCAGATCCACACTTTTCTTCTCTTTGATTTGCCAGACCGAAGACTGGAGACGGAAGACCGAAGCAGCCTTAATCTAAGTGTGGAGCATTCTATATGATGTTTTAGACCTTTAAGTTTCAATAAAGAAGATATTTTATAATAATCTACCTAGGTGACGTTCAACTTTAGCGCTTGTGAATCTCCAGTCTTCTAAAATACATATTGCACCCTTCTCAATGACGGATTATGTTTTCATCTAAAATCGTGTCAGTCCGAGCGAAGTCGAGGACAATAATTTTACTCACATTAAAATTGGGCTTCGACTTCGCTCAGCCTGACACAATCATCACCCTTTTGTAAATTCTAATTTTTTCTTATTAAGGCTGACGCTACTCCCGTCTTCCGTCTTCTGTCTTTTTCACTCCACCATCTGAAACTCCGGTAGCAATATCACCGCCCAGAATAAATCCTGGATTTTACCTGCGTCTGGTTTTGTGCCTAAAGCCGTCGTTGCGATCGCCAGTTCTTTCTCGTTTGGCTTTCGGTTAAGTGCCTTCAGGTATAATTCCTCCGTGATTTGAACAGGATCGCTGAGTTGAGTATTCCACTTTTCTGCTCCTTTCTGCAAAGCAGAATTCAAGCGCTCTCCGTTTGTAAGTTCCAGTGCCTGCAACAAACTCCCTTGCGCATCCCTGCTCGTCGATACAATCTCACGATTTGGTCTGCCCAAAGCTGTGAGGAAAGGATTATTTGCGACAAGGGATGCTCGCGCAAATGATGGAGTTGCCAATTCAGGTTGCTGAAGCTGAAAGGGATTGTATTTGATTTCCTCTTCCGTGAAAAGGGGATAGACAATCTCACTGACCGCATCAGAAAACTGTTCGGCTGTCATTCGTTTACGCACCATCCCGTTGAATCTGTAGTCATCGGCCATTACCTCATCGTAGGATTCGTATCCTATGGATTGGGATTGGTAGATTTTCGAACTTGCAATCTGGTAAATCAACTCTTTCAGGTCATAGCCATTTTCAACGAAATCTGAAGCTAGCCAGTCCAGCAAATCCTGACTCCAAGGTTCGTTGTCCATTTCATCGACGGGCTCTACGATTCCACGTCCCATCAGCTGCTTCCAAACCCGATTTACAATCGTCCGGTACATTCTTCCATTTGCAGGCTGCACCAATCGATCAGCAAGCTGTCTTAGCTTTTCTGTCCTGCTGGCAGCGCTATCAATATCTCCCAGTTCTTCCCAGAGGATTTTGGTCTTAGCCATTTTCCCAGTAGGAACTTCACAGCGACTGACTTCGAGGGTGGAGTCTGCGAAAATATTCGCGAAAGCATAAGACTCTTCCAGTTTCCAGTCAGAGATAAAGCTATCGTGGCAGGAAGCACATTTCAAGTTCAATCCTAGAATCACCTGCCCAACATTTTGCGCGGCCTGCATTTCGGTTCGCTGACTTGCATTTACAGTTCCTCTCCATTTAATTCCCTCGATAAAGCCCTTAGACTTTTCAGTTGGATTGAGCAATTCCTTGACGAACTGATCGTATGGTTTGTTGTCTTTGAGTGAGGTGTAAAGCCAGTCGCTTATATTATATCGGCCTCCCGTGATGTATCCCGTCCCCGTATAGTCATTTCGGAGGACATCGTTCCAGAAAGTGAGCCAATGAGTGGCATAATCATCCGATTGACTCAATAATTCCTGAAGCCAGATTCCTCGTTTGTCAGGCCTCGGGTCCTTTCTGAAATCATCCAGTTCTTGTGGGCTTGGAATCATTCCGGTGATGTCCAGATAGATCCTGCGGAGATAAGTCTTGTCGTCCACGGCATCTTTCCATTCCAGTTTGTTTTCCTGAAAATATTGATCCACCCAGAGATCAATCGGGTTTTCCAATCCAGTTTTGTAAGCAGGCAGAGTAGGATTTCTAGGAGCCAGTTCCGCAACACGATACACGGACTGCTGGGCAGCTCCA
>NZ_CAXBET010000004.1:0-349229 GCF_963974835.1 uncultured Algoriphagus sp.
TATGACTTATCAGGAAGCAATAGAATACAGGGAAAAGAACCTTCATCTTATTGGAGAATATTATAAAGGGTCTCCTATTAAGGGTATTTTTATCTATCCGAAGGATGAGGCACTTTTGCCTTCATTCATGGAAACCTTATATCTAAGGAATGTTGAGCCGATCATTACAGCTGCTTTGTTTCCCACAAAAAAGTATGGGTTAAAAATATATTTAGATATGAATGATGCATCTGTATTGATGCATTTAGATATATCTATGCTTCCAGAAGAGATGAATTTTTTTCTTCCTGAAGATTATTGATTTGCTAAATTTCAAAGGACGTTTGGATTTGAAGTTAAGGACGTTTTGTTTTGGCGATTATACTTGAAAAAGGAAATAATTGAAGAAAAATAAAAAACAGAGATAAGCCTGCAATGGGCATTAAGAATATGGTAAACAATACTTTAAGAAAGCACACATTGCGGACAAGTACAAGGTTAATAAATTCCATACTCCAATAATAGAAACCTTTAACTTTGATTGAATTATACTATGGCAATACTAAGAAAACTTGACATCAGACCTGAATCTGTTGAATCAATCTACAGCTATTACAGAAAAAAAATGCTTCTTGTAAATAGAAAGTACCAGAGAAAACTCGTGTGGGGAATCGAAGAAAAGGAGAAATTTATTGATAGTATATTTAATGGTCTTCCAATTCCATTAATTTTAGTTGCCATAACTAAATACAAAGACACCACGGTTTACGAAATTATTGATGGTATGCAAAGGTTGAACGCTATTGTATCTTTCATCCAAAACGAAATTCACCTAGCAAATAAATATTTTAATCTTGACACTCTAGCCCTTACAAAAGCACTTAAGGATACTGGTAAAATAGAACAGAAAGAACCAAAACTAACAATTGAGGAATGTCTTGAGATAACATCATATCAACTACCATTTTCAATTTCTTCATATGACAAGGAAGCCGATATTGAAGAAATATTTCGAAGAATTAATTCGTATGGTAAGACCTTATCTAGCCATGAATTAAGGCAAGCTGGATCGACAGGAACATTCACACAAATTGTTAGGGCTATTGCTGAAAATATTAGAAAGGATGTATCTCCTTCCGACAAAATTCTTCTTGGAAATATGCGAAGAATAAGCCTTAGTAATAGAGGTTTAAGTTATGGTATTGACCTTAGAGAAGTATTCTGGCACAAGCAAAATATATTAACCGAAAATAATATTCGAGCTTCTAGGGATGAAGAAATCATTGCTCATCTAGTAATTGCCATGCTTTTGGATTATGACATAAATATTAGTTCTACGTCCTTGGATAGAGCGTATGGACTCAGTGACGACAATGAAGAAAATATCGAAACTGAAGAATTGATAAAAAGATATGGGGGATCAGAATTTGTTAAATTACAGTTTGAGTCAATTTATCAAGAAATTCAAAATACTTTAGACGCATTTAAGTTCAATTTTAGGACTTTGCTTTTTCGCCAACCAAGCAAGTATATGAATAATGCTTTTCAAGTAGTTTTCTTGGCATTCCATAATCTTTTGGTAAAAGAACAATTGAAAATTGATAATTACCGAGAATTAAACAAAGAATTAAATGGTATTGGTGACAAATACATTACACCTCATATCGAAGAAATTCGACATAGGGCTGCAAGAAAAAGAGTTATTGACTCTATTTCAGGAGTTATTAGAAAGCGTTTTTCTAAAAGAGGAGAAACAGACCCAGTTTTATCAAATGGAGTGGTCAAACTTGAAAGTTTATTATCAGCTTCAAAGACAGAAAATTCATCATATGATTTTAAGCAAGGCTTTTACCAGATGGATAAGGAAAGTAAAAACATCAAGGAAAAAGTAATCAGAACACTCTGTTCGTTCGTAAATCTTGGTAGAAATGCTGTTGGATATGTTGTGATTGGTGTAGGTGAAACAGAACAAATGGCTAAGAAATTTGAAGAGTACTATAGCTCAAAACCACTAAAATTTAATGATTTTTTCATCAATGGTGTTGACGCTGAATGTCAGAAAAGATATAATAGCCTAGATGAGTACAGAACTAAATTTGAGCAACTTATAAAATCAAGTGATATTCAACCAGAGTACTACAAAACTCAAATTTTAAAGAATATTGATTTATTTAATTATCGCGAAAAATCAATCATGATATTAAAAATTGAATCAAAAGAAGATCCTTTAAAGTTAAATGGAAAATTCTATCATAGACAAGGAACTAGTACAGAGGAAGTACCTTCATCGTCAGAAAAGGAACTTTGGTCTTTATTTTTAAAGTAACTAAAATTCATTAAAATTTACAGTTGAAAACTAAAATTCCCCGTCTAGGAGTAGTCAGATCGTTCTGACGACCTGTTAAAATCCCTACAGAAGTCGGATGTAACTACACCCTCCTATTCTATCCAATTTGTAATTGGAAAAACACTTAGAGATCCCTTCGATTTTGAGACTCTCGTCTCTCAAGTGCTCAAGGTGACATTTCAAAGGCTTAATCAAGCACTTCTTCAGCTTTATGACTTGAGATTGCCACGACTCGTATCTCGCCTCGCAATGACGCTACCCCACTGGGAGTAGAATCTTTGACTAAGCGTAGATTGCATCTACGCTTTACTATCAATAAGAATTTCCAATTCCCCCGTCTTGGTGTAGTCAAATTATTAATTGGACCTGGGTGGGATTTGTAATTCCACCCTCCTATTCTAACCAACTTATAGTTGGTAAAAACCTCCCCGAAGTTTTCTGAACCTTTTTTCACCAGTCCAAGTAAAAACTACTATGAAACTTTTAGCCGTGCTTTTTTTCGCGATGTTGAGTTCTGGATTGTATGCTCAATCGATAATTGTAAATCCAGATGGAACTCACTCAGTGGTTCATGAACATGGTGATAACCAAGTGATCGTTAATCCCAACGGAACGCACGCTGTAATTATGGGTTCGGGTACAAGTAAAATCATGGTTAACCCAGACGGTACTCACTCTCTGATTATTGGGGATGGAAACTCGAAAATCATTGTAAATCCAAGCGGAACCCACTCCATCCTTGCTAAACAAGGAGATTTTCAACAGATGACGGTTCGCTCAAATTCAGCCAACCAACCGATTATCATTAAAAAGCGCGGGGGCAAAATGGTGATCCTGCCAGATGGCTCTGTAATTCATTTTGAGAAGGTGAAAAGAAAGAGGAAGGACAAAATTTAATGTGTAATAGAATTGGGTTTATGAAAATCGGCCATGCCTACGGCATTTTGAGATTTCCTCACTCATTTTTACCAGCTATTGAAATGGCTGGCTATAGTATGAAGCATGCCTACGGCATTACATACTCCCAATGCAACTTCTTACGAGTCCCGAGGGGACGATAGATTTTATTGCCAGAGGTTTTAACCTCTGGATAAATTATGGAAATATGAGCTAGCAAAGTCCCAGAGGGACGGGCGATTTTTATATTGACTCATCAAAAAAGACATTTTGTGGAGCAAATGACCTTTCACTTTCAAACTTGATACTTATGTCTTCATACTTTCTACTCTGATAACCAGCTGCCTCTTTAGTCCATTTTAAGACTTCCTGACATAGCTTGTCCCTGTTTTAAGCAAAAGGAATAAATTATCCCTGCCAAATGCCTATTTTACCTAAGAAATAGCCTTGTATGTTCTGCGCCAAATGCGGAAAAGGCTTAAATTTGATCTACTACAGAATTAAGTCTTATACCACTGCCCCGGTTTGTGCCTGTCCGCTATGGCGGGTCTTCACAAACCGGAAAACTATCTTTAATCATGAACGACTCTCCATCCAAACAAATTCATCAGGGCAAAAACGTCAAACGCTTCAGGGAAATGCTAGGTATCAAGCAGGAAGCCTTGGCCTATGAATTGGGAGAGGACTGGACGCAGAAGAAGATTTCCTTGCTGGAGCAGAAAGAAGAAATCGAAGCTCACCTATTAAGTCAGATCGCAGAGGCACTCAAGCTACCTGTTGAAGCCTTCCAGAATTTTGATGAAGAACAGGCAGTGAATATTATTTCGAATACTTTTAATAAGGAGGCATTTATTGCCAATTCTGGTGCAAATTTTCATTTTGACCCAGTTGATAAGATTCTCAAGCTTCACGAAGAGAAAATCGCCCTATATGAGCGCATGCTGAAGGAAAAGGATGAGATGATGGCAAGGCTGGAGAAGTTGATTGGGAAAGTGTAACAAATACTAAAATTAAATGAAAGCGACAGTAAAGATTAAAAAACCAGGAGATCGATTTGATCAAGAATTCACACTAATACCAGATCAGCCAGTTAATTTATTTTAATCAAAGACCAAATGGACAACCTTTTAATTGGGTAGGAATAATTCTCGGAATCAAAGTAAAAATATCAAATGACGAAAGATATGCCTCCCAATTAGAAATTGACTCCCAACTTGATCCATATCGATCAAATATTGCTGAAGCTATAAGCGTTGCTTTAAAAGAATGGGATTAGACTTAAAAACTATATGTACTTAAATAGCTCATCAGTTAATTGATGAGCTATTTTTGATTTATGCCTTTAATGAATCAATACCCAAATTCAAGGGACCTTCTATCTTCGAAACACAAACAAAATCACGGAACCCTAAATACTTATTTCTACTAGTTAACAACCACTTATCAAAAATAGAATTGTCACAATTTTACAATTTGTTACTTTTTATATTAATTTTGTGACACTTTTTAAATCAAACAAACACTATGGAACTCCAAAACATTATCGGCTCTAATCTTCTTGGATTCAGATCCAGGCTTGGCCTTACACAGGATCAAATTGCAGAATTCCTTGAAGTAGATAGAAGTCTGATAGCTCATTATGAAAAGGGCACAAGAGAAGTGTCCTACGTACAATTAAAAAAGCTTTCTAATCTATTCAATATAGATGTTGAAGATCTTTTAGAGGAAAATTCAGCCTTAAGGGAATTGAATTTTGCTTTTGCTTTTCGTGCGGATGGACTGGAGGCAACTGATTTGAAATCAATATCTGAATTTCAGAGAGTGGTTAGAAACTACATAGAAATGAGCAAAATGAAGCATGAATAGAAACAACCTACTTCGGCTTGAATGCAAAGAAAAAGCTGCCCACTTTCGAAATCGGTTTGGCTATGGTCCTGACGATCCCATTCATTTAAGAAGTTTTCTTCTCATGCAGAATGTTGTCACATTATTCAAACCATTGAGCGGCGGTTTTGCGGGAATGGCAATGATTGTGGATCAGAAGCCATTTATGATGGTCAATCAAAACCATACATTAGGAAAGCAGCATTTCACAATTGCCCATGAACTTTATCACTTATTTGTCCAAGAAAATTTTGTCTCACAAAAATGTAAAACAGGGCTTTTTACAAAGCAAGAGGATCCAGAGGAGTTAAAGGCAGATCTATTTGCTGCCAATCTATTACTACCGGAAATAGGGGTTTCGTCTCTTATCCCACAAGAAGAAAGAAAGGGGGCTATTTCAGCACAGACTATTTTCAAAATCCAGCAGGTCTATTCAGTATCTGTTAAAGCAACTATATTTCGTTTGGTGGAATTAGGATTTGCTGACAAAAGTTACTTCCAAACCTATGAATCAGGTTCCACAGAAAAGATGCGGAACTTGGGATTTGACACTAGGTTAATGTATTCAGGAAATCAAGACCTAACTCTCGGCGATTATGCCGTGATGGCTGGTTCCCTTTTCCAGCAAGAGAAAATTTCCGAGTCTGTTTACCTCTCCTATCTCAATGCAGTGCATATTGACCCATTACAAAAAATAGAAAATGGGGAAGAGTAGTGCTCCTCTGGTCAAAATCCTGGTCGATGCAGATGTATTGATCCACCTGTTCAAGGCGGATAAAATTTCATTATTGAATGAACTCTACCCCAAAAGAGTATTCATGCTTGATATAGTTCTAAGCGAACTGAAGGAGAACAGAACCATCCGCAATAACATCGACATCATTTTACTTTTCTCTGGAATCCAGGAACTTCAATATCCTACTTCCTCAAACCCAAGCCTATTTCGCCAATTTTTAGCCCTAAAAAACAAATCAAAGGAGAAGGAGAATCAGCCTGCTTAGTTTACTGCAAGCATTATTCAGATATCATCGCCAGCAGCAACACAAAGGATATCAAACCCTATTGCGAAGAACATGGAATGGCTTACTTGACTACTTTGGACATCCTCTGTGTGGCCATTCACAAAGGGCTTCTAGCTGAAGAAGAGACCAATTTACTGATCCAAAAAATCACCCATAACAATGAAAGCCACCTTTGTTGCAAATCCATTGAGGAGCATAAGAAGCTTCATTTTGATTTGATGAAGGTCAGTTACTAAAAAAGAAAAAAGCTATCATTTCAATCTCTAATTCTTCCCCCGCCTGAGCGTAGTCAGATCGTCCTTTGGACTGGGTCTAGTTTGCCCGCACTGCAAGCTGGCCAAAGGCTAAAATCATTCACAGAATGATTTTTTCACGCCTGGTCCTACCCAAATATTAAAACCAATTTGCAATTGGTATAAACGATCCATTTACCAAAAATCAACTTCGATCAATCCTTTCAAACCGAAGATATTCCTGCGCTAGAATACAAATAGCCCTCTGGATTTTCTACAATTCCAGCCCTGACAGGATTATCGTGAATATGCTTCATCCTACTTTCAATTAGTTCTGAACAAAAGAGTTAAACTCTTCTGAAAATCGTACTAAATTCTTCATTATACCAATGTAAAGGTTTACAATTTTTAATTAAATTGTATTGACCATTTTAGTAAACGACCGTTGAAAGTACCCTCTATAAAAGCAGTGATTACCCTGACCTTGCTGTTTAGTGGGGCGCTCTCTCTACTTGCGCAGAATAATTTCCCCTCCCAAATGTGGTACAAAGGCAATATTTATGGCACAGATGGGAAGACTTATTCAGGCTTGGTAAAATATGATTTGGAAAATAATTTGGTTCAATTACAAACTGAGACCATCTCTACCTTTACATCCTCCATTGTCAGTCATTTTGAAATCCATAACAAATCAAATGACGGGATAAGAAGTTTTTATAGTCTTCCGTATAGTCGTAATGGCGATAATGAAACGCTGGTTTTCTTTGAAGTCCTCACAGAAGGTAATGACGTTGTGCTTTTATCCAGGGAAAATATTTTTACTTATTACAAAGATTTGGGAACTAAGGGCGTGATTGGAATGAATCCTAGAAATGGACCAAAGACATTTACTGGATATCGCTTGGCTTTCGATTATTACTTTTTCAGAAATGGTAAAATTGAGTCTTACAGCCTCAATCCTAAAGATTTATATGCCATGCTCCCGGGACATGATGAAGAAATCAAACTTTTCATGAGAAAAAACGGGTTGGAGCACGACAAGCGGAGGGATTTGATGAAAATCACCGCCTATTACAACGATTTGCAGAATTAATTATTTAGCCAAAACCGCTAATTCTCTTTCCCCAGCCCAAGCGTAGTCACATCGTTCTATAAACTGGGAGTTTACAACCCCCTCTAGGTGTAGTCAGAAAGCTCTAGCACTGGGTGTAGTTTGTAACTACACCCAAATATCCATACCATATTGAACCACTGCCTTTATTAAATTATTCCTAATGAACTTCTCACCAATAATCCACCTCAATCAATCCCTTCAATCCTGAGTAATTTCTTGCGCTAGAATTCAAGTAATCTTCTGGTTTTTCAGCGATTCCAGCTCGAACAGGATTATCGTGAATATACTTCATCCGACTTTCAATCATCTCTGAACGATAGAGTTCTATTGCATGATTTTCATGTGTCCAAAACTGTAAGTCACTAGCTCTTTTATTAAATTTCGCATGATATTCAAAGATCATTTGAAGCCATTCTCTCCTACTTTCTTGCGGGTTTTCAAGAATCATTTTCAATAATTTCTTACTTGTAAATTTCTTGAAATCTCTTACCCATTCTGACAATTTCCCGTCTTTTTGCTGGACTACTAAGTGGATATGGTTACTCATGATTACATAGCCATATAGATACAAACCCTTTTCTTTTCGAGAGTAAGTCAGATTCTCCAAAATAAAATCACGGTAAACTTTTCTTGAAAATACATCAGCCCAACCCACTACCTGAAAAGTCAAAAAGTATGTTAATTCTTGGTCCCGAATCTGATATGCTTCACCCATGAAATGAAAATAAACCTAAACACCCGAATTACAAATTCTTTGAAATATTAAGGTGTAGTTGCAAACTACACCTAGTTCCGAGATAATTCAAACTTTTTAGTTAAATGAAAATTCCTTTCTGATACAGTTTGAAACTTGTAGAACGAGCTGTATTTCTCATCAAACTTCCAAAAATTCTAATTTTCCAGCCTTTTCAATATTACCTTTCTTAGACGCTCTTCATGCTCGTCTCCCCAACCACCGATGGCTGCAATGATTGGAATTAGCGTTTTTCCAAAATCCGTCAGGCTATACTCTACTTTTGGCGGCACAACTGGGTAAATTACTTTTGTAACAAGTTCATGCTCTTCTAATTCTTTCAGCTGAATATTCAGAACCCTACGCGATGCATCCGGTATTTTGCGCTGCAATTCGCTAGGTCTTTGGAACCCTTCATTAATAAACCAAAGCAAACGTATTTTCCATTTGCCATAGAGCACCTCCCCTATCAAATCAAGCCCACAATTTAAGTTCGGTAACGTCTTTCTCTCATACATCTTACAAAAGTAGACCTATATACCAAATCGTACAATAGGGGAAAAATTTATCTCTATCTGATTCGTAACTCCTTACTTGTAAGAAACTTACATACTTCTCAATTTTGACCAACAATTTTAAAGAAGTATACGATGAATTATCAAAACGAATTATCAGGTAAAATTGCCTTGGTATCAGGGGGCACAAAAGGAGCCGGAAAAGCTATTGCAGAAAGACTTTTACAAGCTGGTGCCACAGTTATAATCACTGCCAGAAACGCACCGGAAAATAAAAACAGCAACCTGCACTTCATTCCTTCCGACTTGAGCAAAGCAAAAGGAACACAAAAAGTAATCAACGAAGTAATGTCTACTTACGGAAGGTTGGATATTTTGGTGAATAACCTGGGCTCTTCCACAACACCTGCCGGGGGCTTTTCTGCATTATCCGATGAAGATTGGGAAACCACCTTACAGGCAAATTTGCTGGCTCCGGTCCGCCTTGACAGGGGATTTTTACCTCAAATGATTGATCGGAAAAGCGGAGTTATCATTCATATAGCCTCTATCCAAGGAAAACTACCACTGTACGACTCTACTTTGCCTTATGCAGCTG
Organism: uncultured Algoriphagus sp.; assembly: GCF_963974835.1. Classification (GTDB taxonomy): domain Bacteria; phylum Bacteroidota; class Bacteroidia; order Cytophagales; family Cyclobacteriaceae; genus Algoriphagus. The sequence goes on from NZ_CAXBET010000004.1 coordinate 9,323, forward strand.
CAAAGGCAGGATTGAGAAACTACAGTAAAAGTTTATCGAATGAAGTTTCGCCTAAAGGTGTCCGGGTGCTCACTGTTTCCCCAGGATGGATCAATACAGGGGCATCGAAAGATTGGTTGGCTGAGATTGCAAGAAATGCCAATAGCACGGTGGAAGAAGCACAGCAAGGTGTAATGGATGCGCTGGGTGGAATACCCTACGGAAGACCTGCCGAGCCGGAAGAAGTAGCTGAATTGGTTGGTTTCCTTGTTTCTCCAAGAGCCGGTTATTTATCAGGAACTGAATATGTAATCGATGGCGGAACAGTACCAACAATTTAATAACCATAAAAATAATAGAAATGAACTTACCAAAAGTAGTATCAGACTTGATTAAAGCACAGAACGAATTTGATGCCGTGGCTTTTGCCCAATTGTTTTCAGAATCTGCCGTCGTATTTGACGAAGGTAAAACACATCAGGGACGGCTTGAAATAGAGCGTTGGATCGATCACTCAAACAAAAACTACCAATCAGTGATGAAGCCACTTGAACATACCGAAGTGGGTACAACAAGCATCTTGACAGCAGAATGTTCGGGAACATTTCCCGGAAGCCCTATCACGCTAAAATTCCACATTGATATTGTTGATGGGCAAATCCAGCAATTAAAAGTAACAGAATAAAAATTAGTGGGGAGTGACTATCTTGTCACTCTCCAGTTTAAAAATCCAAATAATGAGTTATTGCGTCGCAATCGAAAGTATGCAGTCAGATGAAAGGAAAGCATTGCATAAAAATTACCATGACAAGTATTACGGCTTTCCTCTCCACTATGACAATGAGTTGTTTTGTCGTTTGGTTCTGGAAATCAATCAGGCTGGGTTAAGCTGGGAAACGATACTGAAAAAAGAAGCTTCCTTCAGGAAAGCCTACAGCAACTTCGATATTCAAAAAGTGGCGAACTACACCGAAGAGGATCGTGAGCGACTTTTAGCCGATGCCGGAATCATCCGTAACCGGTTAAAAGTGAATGCGGCTATTGAAAATGCAAAAACAATCTTGGGCCTACAGGAAGAATTTGGTTCATTTGAAAAATGGCTGGAGCATCATCACCCAAAAACAAAAGAAGAGTGGGTGAAATTGTTTAAAAAGACTTTTCGCTTCACAGGGGGTGAGATTGTAAATGAATTTTTAATGAGCATTGGCTATTTACATGGATCTCATGATGAAAACTGTCCTGTCTATAAGCAAATACTCAAAGAAAAACCTATGTGGACAAAGCAATAAGTGAATTACAGTCGCAAACTCCATTAAAACGTCATTACCAAAGTGGGAAACAGAGGTAAGGAACAATGTTGTTAAGAACTGATTTCAAGTTTGTACCCTTTGCCTCGGATAACCACAATACTAATGTTCGGATCCATTTAGCTCTATTCTCCTCCCTAGTTATCTGCTACCTTCCCGGCATTTCCCCTATTTATGTTCTATAAATCCAATCAGTTAAAGTATGGAATTATTTATACTAAAATCATATCATGACCAATATTAAACCAATATATTAATAATATAAGATCATTATATTATTGCTTTTATATAGTTCTTAATATGTTAAAAATTAAATTTTTATACGTTTTTTATAGGTAAAAAACCCAAAAAACCCTATACTCACCTGTAAATCAAACATTAAGCATATGGCAAGGATCACTAAGTCAATACTAGAGGGACTATCAGGTAGTGTGGGAGATCTGATTTTTTACAAAGTGGGCGGAGTAACTTATGCCCGCAGAAAGCCTGGCAAGCAAAGTAAAAGTACCAAAGCCAGAACTTCTGAAAGAAAGCGCAACTCCCAATCGGTGAGTACCCAGACGCAAAAATTCCTGAAGAATATCACGCATATATTACGTTTTGGCTATCAGAATTTTGAAAATGGAGCTAGCAGGCCGTATCATGCGGCAGTATCCTATACCATGAAAAATTCCTTCAAATTTGTAGGAACCTCAGCTTCAAAAGTACTGGATATCAGTTTGGTGAAAGTGAGTAGAGGAAGTTTGCTTGGCCCTCAAGACCCAAAGGTGGAGAGGGTTCCTGAGGGAATAAAATTCGCCTGGACAGACAATTCCTTGCAAGCAGCTGCCAAGTCCACAGACAATGTTTTCGTTTTCCTCCTTTCTGCTGAAGAAAATGGCTCTGGTTCAGATTGGGAATTCCTAGGCAACACAAGAGATAAGGAAGCTCATACCCTCCTACCCCCAAATAATTCCTCTCAATGGCATGCCTGGATAGCTTTCAGTCAGGAAAACCCTTGGACAAAAAAACGGGATTTATCGGATTCTGTGTACTTAGGAATTGTGTAGCGCTAGTGCAATCCTGCAGATTGATTAATTTTATCGTAAACTTTCAACAGACATTATGTGTAAGAAATAAGTTGCAAACCCCACCTAGTTCACTGCATGTTCATGGGAGATTTGTAAAGCGGTTTGATGCAATTCTATTCCAGTTGAGCTGTCTAACCTATCTACAGAAGGGACGTCAAAAGCAAAAACCATCAGCCACCTATAGAAATGAGCAAAAAAAGCATCAACCTCTTGATCCTAGTCTCAGCCATGGTTATTCTGAGCAATATCTTTTCAGTATATATAAATGCGTTTACTGAAGGAATCATGAAATCGTATTTATTTCAAACCGAAAAAGCGGAATTTGAATTTCGGACGATGCCTTCAAAAGGCAGAGATGCTGAAATAATGGAAGCACATTTTGCAAGCTTCAAAGATGCTCACCCGGCATATTCAGACCTTAAACTGTATCGGACTTTTAAAAGAAATCCATTAAAGTTTTGGAATTGGTATGACTACCTGACCAATGAGCAATACGACTACGAATACAAAGAAGAAATAAGGATATGACTGTAGTGTAGCTTTGTGGTGGGTTCTCTTCTAGGCATAGTCAGATCATTCTTGGTACTGGATAGGATCCCCACAACGGTCGGATTTAGCTCCACCTCCTTTCAGCTTTTCCAGTTTAGCCTTCTGACTTTTCTTCTCACTATCTGCCTAAAATCACATCTAGGATCGCAGGTCCCCAATATTCTTTTGTAAAAAAATAGGTAGCCACGATTAAAAATAGATTTGCTCCACTGAGAAAGACAATTGCAAGGAATTTTGCAAAGCCGGATTTTAGCACTTCGTACCTTCCGATAAAGATTTCTGCTACCAGTAAGTTGGGCAAATAGAAAAAGAAGTCCATAAAATAATCAAAGGCTCCGGTGAAATCTGAGTTGTGTCCCAATCGATCTGTCACCATAAACCAAAACCCATAATCCATTCTATATAGCCAGGACCCGATTGCCAAAGCAAATAACCGGATAGCCCAGGCTCTATGTTGCTCAAAATTTTTAGCACGTGCAAAATGGATCGTTGCAATTGCTGCCGCAAAAGTCAATATGCCATAGCCTGCAAATCCGATATCCATGATCAACCCACCGATTGTCCCTTTGCTGAAAATAAAAACCAGACCACCTATCGCTGCTGCAATCGAGGCAATGACATAGATTCGACCTATAATTCTATGGAGTAATGGGTATTTTATCCGGACTGAGTTGATTAACTGAATACAGCCTAGTATCAGAATAATGCCCCCGGCTGCAAAGTGAAGGCCAATTCCCAAAGTGGCTGATCTAGTTTGTTCATCAAAAATATCGGGAAGCACTTCATTCCATTGGGTTGTATTCCCTTGAAGCAACGCGATAAAGTAAAAAGCTAAAATATAACCTCCAAATAAAATGGCACTTCCCCATACTATTATCACGAGTAAGAGGGCGGCTATATGCATGGTCTTATCCAGCCAAGTTTCCCGGACTGGAATAGAAAAATCTTCCATAAAACATTTAAAAAGACAATAGATTAAGGTGTTAATTTTCTGATATCCAACACTCTTTGGTATTAGCTTAAATATTGAGTTATTCTTGGAGCTTAAATCAAATGACCCAGAAATCAACACTAACTAATTTAGGATTTTAAAAATAGAAAGTAATTCAACCGAATTACGAAATTATTTGATTTTTCCCAGCTTCAATATTACTAGTTATATTGAGACACTTTTTACACCCATCTTAGCATTGTCAGATAGCAATAGCATTAGGTGTAGTTTTCCCACCCTCCAGACTACATCAAGGAGTTAATATCCTTACCATCCCGTAAAAGCTGTCGGGATACAATTACACAAAAAAGGCTATCACGATTGCCATCGCGGATGCTCAGGGTAACATCCCAGCCTTCCTTCTCCCCACCTGAAAGGATCTGGAAACATTAAATCCAAAATGGATATCTCCGTCGAAAAAATCTCCAGTAGTGGAAGGGATAAATCCGGAAGGAGTCATTTCATTGCTGTTGGTAAACTGCAGTTGGAATACATGACCTCCGGTTTCTATTTCAATCCCAAGACCTAAGGAGTTATATCCGGGAAGATCCTCGCCGAATCTATAATAATATTCCCCTGTCAGCGCCACTCGCTTGGATAGAGAAACTTTTCCTGCCATGCCCATCGCAAATAGATCGTTGGGCTCACTTTCTGTTGGGACCAAATTCCTATGCACATAGCTCGGCATCAATTGCAGTGAAATCGCGGAATTGATTTTCCGCGCGATCAATACCTGATTCACAAAGCGAAGCCTCCTCTCAAAAGTCATTTCCAACTCAGGTCTTTTCAGGGAATAAAGTGAAGCATCGCTGACCCAGGTAATTGTCACAGGACTTCTATTTGATTTTTGCTGGATCAACTTTCCTTTTACATACCCATCATAAATCTTATTGAATGAGTTTCTGCCAAATCCCAGCGTAAGGTTGTCGGTTACGGAACACTCCAGTCCCAGCCTGACATTTGAGTCATCCAATCCAAATAGATTGTAAGCGCCGGAATTGATCCTACCAAACCTATGGGAAATAATCATCTCCAAATTCCCCTTCCCTCTAGTCTCCACCGACTGTCCATTGATGATTCGCGTTCCCTTGAAAGTGCTCATGACCAGCTTAGGTTCTACCTCAGATTCATCACGGAGCTGATCCAAGAGGTCCTGAGCCATAGAAAATTGACTAATTCTCAGGGAAATAATCATCAGAAAGAACACTACTTTTTTCATGGATATTGGAATTCAAATTTGGTTGTTACCTCCACTTGCTCTGCAATTTTTTGGAACATGAGTTTTGGGATTTCCACTTTATAATCCGCCACAGCCACTTCGAAGACCGCCTCCATTCGAAGGGAATTTCCTGAGCGGAAAATTTTTCCCGGCACCCGAATAGTTCTGGTGATTCCGTGGATCGTCATTTCCCCTACCGCAACGACCGAGCTCTCCGCCTGACTTGGACTGAAACCGGTTATTTTCCCTTTAAAATAGGCTTCAGGAAATTTGTCGGATTCCATGTAGTTCTCATTAAAATGCTCCTGCATCAGGGATTTCTCAAACACAAAACCTGTAATGGGAATCAGGAAAACTGCTTCTCCAGAAGTAGGATTGAAAATGGCGCTAGCCTGCCGATTCTCTGCGGTGATGTCCTCGATCAAAGCACTACTGAAAAATTTCACATAGCCAGTTTCGGACTTGATAGTTTGCCCATTTGCATCACAGGCATAAAACCAGATGAAACAAAGTACCAGTAACTTTTTCATGATTAGTTGTCTTTTGCGCCATTGCTTACCCAACAGGAAATAAGCTCTTTTTCAGCGGCTGTGAGAGACTTTCCGGAAGTTGCTGGAGGCATCACACCGCTCTGGGTGTTGGTACGGATCTGATTTGCAAATTGGATTACCGTGGCTTTAACTGTGAAATTTTGCCTTCCTGTTCCGGACACATGGCATCCTGACACGGCACAGTTCTGCTGAAGAATAGGCATGATATCATTGGCTAGAGAAGCAGTGCTTCCTTCACAGGCATCGGGTGCCGGGGGCGTAGGTATCTGGTCTTCAGAATCTGAAGAACAGGAGATCGAAATCATCAAGGTAGCGACTAGCGTGCTAAGCATCACTAAGGCTGTTTTCTGGGAGAAAATATTGGTTTTCATAGTATTTGTGGGTTAGAAGTTTAGACAAAGAGGTTCCTGCACTGCTGATTTGAGCAGTGTATTTAAATTGATTAGTAAGTAGTGGTCAGTGATTTATCTCTTTCCGGGATAGTATTTTATTCCGACAAAAATTCCGGTACTTTTCAAGGAAACATCTCCTTCTCCTACCCCTGAAAAGGGAACTTTGAAGTAAGGTTCCACCTGAATTCCCAGTTGCCTTCCGAGTTTTCTTTCGTAGCCAACACTGAAATTGGCTATTCCGAAATAATGCTGATTGGCACCTTGGACCGTTATCTCCCTGACATAGGGTTCGCCAGTAGTCTGATTGTAATATTCCAGCTCGTATTTCTCTTTTAGCATCAGGTAGGTAGAAACTCCCGTACTGATGAAAAACCGTTGAACTTTTCCTTCCAAAGCGTAAAACCTCAAGTTCAATGGCAGATCCAAAATATCACAGGCTCCGATAATATAGGTAGGGTCGTTCCCATAGTTGAGATGATAGCCACTATCCCCGCTGTAAGGTTTATAAGAATAAAATATCCCCGAAGAAAGACTGAGTTTTGGTAGCACAAAGTATTCTGCACCTACCCCTATCATATTACCGGCTTTCCCAAATTGATCTATCTGAATGGCGCTTAAATCCGGGGCAAACTGAAATGAAATATTAAATCTTCCTTGAAAGTATGATTTGGGCTGTTTCTCCTTTTCCAATAACTCATTTGAAATTGGAGAAGAAAGTGCAATTGAATCGCCCGCTGATGCAACTGCTGGCAAGACAGGTTCCTCACCGTTTCTGTTATTTTCCGGAGTAGTCTCCGAATTCAGTAAGGCATCCTTGGAAGCTTCGTTTGATTGGATAACAGATGGTACTTCAGGAAAGGCAGAATTATTGGCAGCTGAGGTTGGGTCATTCGTAACCTTCTTTATTGTCTGATCCAAGCCTGAAACAGGAGCTGGGTTCCCGGCATTATTTTGTTTAGAATTTAAGGGGCTAAGTATATCTCCACCTTTGCTAGTGGTAATTCCCTCTTCACGATTAGTTGGATTTTCCTTAATTAAATCCTCCTTTAGCGATGAGGTTGGAATTTCTGTAATAGCAGGATTCGAGTTTTCCGAAGGTGAAACTACCTGCTGATTCCAGACAAAATAGCCGACCATACCAGCCAGAGACAAGATCAAAGCAGCAAGAAGGATATTCCCCTTCCAGAATACAGGTACTGGCTTCACAGATTCATCAAGCCTGGACTCCATAGCTTTCCAATCCTCCTCTGAGAAGGGAATCTCTGCGTCATCTGAAATCTTTTTCAAGAATTCATCCAGCTCCTTATCACCCTTGTCTAAGAAGTTTTCGCTCATAGCTAGTTGAATTTAACATCTCTTTTAACTTTTGTCTGGCTCTGGAAAGATTGGACTTTGAAGTCCCTACACTGATTTCCAGAAGGCTGGCAATTTCCACATGGCTAAAACCATCCAGCACATATAAATTGAATACTGCTCTATAGGCAGCCGGAAGTTTTAGAATCAATGCCAGCAACTCTTCAAACTGCATATTTTCCAAAGCGGTAGGTTGCGAGCTTTCTATTTCACTTACCTGATCCAAACTGCTACCTTCCAGATTTCCCTGATTTTTCCTGAAATGATTGATGCATAGATTAACCAAAACCCTTCGAAACCAGGGTTTAAAAGGCAAACTTGGATTGTACTTTTTCGGATCATTGAACAGAATCATAAATCCATCATGCAGGAGTTGTTTTGCCTCTTCTCTCGTATCTGAATACCGCAGACACACACTCATTCCGTAACTGTAATAGCATCTATACAGTGCCTCCTGGTCTTTTCGGTTTTTATTCACCAGGCCTTGCCAGCTATTTTTGTCTAATTTTTCAGATTTCACTTCCCCGGGGTTGCATCAGCCCATACAAGGGAATTTACGAAATGGTTGCGTGGGGTTATAAAAAAATATTTACCCCTCTGGAAGTAGTCAATTCATTAATGGGATGATATACATATTAGGGTAAAAAATTCATTAGGTTAGCTCAGTGTAAACTTGAATATTTATCACTTTCCTTAGCCTAACTTGCCCATTAATAACCGTCAGAGGTAATTGTCACACGAAGTAAATTCAATGAAATCCAAAGATCTTTCGGAAATAGAAAAATCCCTTTCTAAAATCCATCCCTTTTCAAAAGAACAGCTAGACCTCTTCATGGGGCAGCTCGACTTCATATCGCTAAAAAGGAAGGATTTTCTTCTAAAAAAAAGTCAAGTTTCAGACGGTATCGCATTTATCCTAAATGGCAGCTTTCGGTTCTTTGAAAATCTAGATCATGGAGAACTGACCATTAAGTTTTTTGTGGAAAACAATTGGGTTGCGGACCTTGAAAGTTTGCTCTCCCAACAACCTTCCACCATTTATATTGAAGCTTTGGAGGATTCAGAAATTGCCTCTATTTCATTGGTGAATATTCACAGACTTATGGATGTGCATCCTGATTTTCAAAAGTTAAATGCATTAATAGCTGACTTGATAATTCCTCCTTCTTATATCGCTACCATCAACGCAAAAAGTCCAGACGAAAGATATCAGGAGCTATTATTGAAACACCCCCAATGGATAAATCGCTTCCCACAAATGCTGATAGCTTCCTACCTAGGAATGACACCCGAAACTTTGAGTAGAGTGAGAGCCAGAATGAGGTGATTTCTTGATTCTGATCAAGAGCTAAGGCTGGAAATAAAAGTATCTTTGAAGGAAATAATTTTTTAGAAATTAACCCTACACAAAATCAATTATGGATTTCATCAGATTAGTTCCTAATGTCTATTACAAGGACATTAATGACGGATTAAAGCTATTTATTGATTGCCTGGAATTTCGCGTTGGGCATGAAGAATTGAAGTCAGAAGACCCATTTTGTGTGATCGAGAAAAATGGCTTGCAGATGTACCTTTTTCAGCATGATAAACTCGCAAAGGAACATAATCCGGAGTTCAGAATTCAGACTACTGACATTGAAAAAGTATATGAAAAAATAAGTGCATCACATCCTGAATATCTACATCCCAATCTTAACAAAGTCACACTTCGCCCTTGGGGAGCAAAGGAATTCGCATTAAGGGATGCACAAGTTTGCATTATAATCCAACAATGGTAAATCCCAGTGCTACACCATCATTCTCGGTGTAGTTAGGCATTACGCTAAGTGTATTTTTCACTGCCCTTTATTTTCCTTATCAAGTTTTATTGTTGGAAAAAAGACTCAAAAATCGGATCAGTCCGAGCACCCCGAAGTCGGAAGGCACGAGGACCTTACAATTACGAAACTCGCATTTCCCAGGTCCTCAAGTTGACCACTAGTGGGATTTCAAAACAGATTCCCCCAATTCCATTATCTATGTTCACAGAATATTTAAGGCCCAAAGTGATACCCCAACTGTTGGTTTAAGCACCTTTTAAGACTTGTGAATTTAGCTTTCTGACTTGCCTCTTGTGTCTTCAATCTTATGTCTTGCTACTTGCTACTCTAATAACTACTCGCTCTTCAATGAATTCACTGGATTCGCTGTTGCAGCTTTGATCGACTGATAGCTGGTGGTAAGTAGGGCGATAACAATCGCAAAAACCCCCGCTCCCAGAAATACCTGCCAGCTTAGCTCCTGCTTAAACTCATAATCTTCCAGCCACTTTTGCATAACCCACCAAGCGATAGGTGAAGCAATTAGAAATGCGATTACTACCAGCTTTGCAAATTCCTTGGAAAGCAATACCACGATGCTTCCTATACCTGAGCCCAATACTTTTCGGATGCCTATTTCCTTGGTGCGTTGCTCCGCAGTAAAGGCTGTCAAGGCAAATAAGCCTAAGCAAGCAATCACTATTGCAAAGCCTGCAAAGATGCCAAATACTTTACCTAGACGGGTTTCGGAAGCATACATCTGACCAAATCTATCATCCAAAAAAGAATAGGTAAATGGTTGCCCCGGAGCCATTTCATTCCATTTTGCTTCTATGAAACTCACTACTTCATCGGTATTTTCTGAGTTGAACCTGAACGAAGCAATTCCCTCAGGCCTTTCGCTTAAGAAAATCATAACCGATCCTATATTCTCTTTCAGGGATTCAAAATTCAAGTTTTTCACCACTCCTACTACCGTCTTACTCCTTAGATGATCCAAGTTTGCAGTCTCATTATCGCCAGCCATGCTATTGATTTTTTGACCTATTGGATCGCCTATAAAGTTGAATTGCTTTGCCGCCGTTTCATTAATGATCACCGCAGAAGAATCAGAAGGAAAATCCATCGAGAAATCCCTTCCTTCAGCGATTTCCATACCCATAGTCTTCACATAATTGTAGTCCACCTCCCAGTTTTGAATGCTGACCATATTCTCGGTTTGCTTGGGATCCTTCCCTTCCACCCACCAAGGCGTATCAGATCTCCACGTTCCCGACACAGGCAGATACCCAGTAATGGTTCCGGACTCCATAATGGAATTTGACAAAATCTCCCGCTTGAAAGTCTCCGCCTGATCACCCAATGCATAGACGTCTTCCACCGTAATAATCTGCTCCTTATTGAAACCGATCTTCTTATTCTGAATGTAATTCAGTTGATTGAAAACAGCGATCGTGGCAATAACCAAAATGATTGATATCGCAAATTGGAAAACCACCAAAGAACTTCGAATCATGCCAGATTTCATTCCCATAGACACACTTCCTTTCAGAATGCTGATTGGCTTAAAGCCTGAAAGAAAAAATGCTGGGTAAACTCCTGCCAAAAGACCTGTTCCGATCGCTCCAATCAGGAGTATTCCATAGAAATTGAAATAGGAGAATGGCATCACAAGTTCTCTTCCTGCCAGATCATTGAAAAATGGTAGTAACAGAGCAACCAGTGGCACTGCGATCACAAAAGAAATAAAGCTGAGCAAAATGGACTCTATGAGAAACTGGCGAATCAAATGCGCACGAAATGAACCCATCACCTTTCTGATGCCTACTTCCTTGGCACGATTGGCAGATCTGGCCGTGGATAGATTCATGAAATTGATACAGGCAATCACCAGAATGAAGAGTGCCACTGCGACGAATAAATAGACGTAAGTGATATTGAAATTAGGCTCAAATTCCCCCATCAGGTCACTCTTCAGGTGAATGTCCAGCAGCGGCTGAAGATCGTATTCCATCTTGGCTCCATCAGCCATCATGGCATCCAAAGTCGCTCCCTCACCAAATAATCGCCCCAATTCCGGCTCAACATTCTTTTCGATAAGGGACATCAATTTTTGATTTAATGCCTCAGGATCCGCATCCTCCCGGATTTTCAAATAGGTCTGGAAATTATTGCTAAGCCAGGAAGTTGATTTTGCCTCCGGCAAGCCTTCCATTGAAAGTAAAAAATCAAAGTGGAAATGGCTGTTTTGGGGAATATCGTCGTAGACCCCAGTGATCCTAAAATTCATTTTATTATCCAAAATGAGAGTTTTGCCTATGGCACTTTCTCCTGGAAAATACTTCTCTGCAATACTCTTGCTTACCGCCATAGTGTTGGGCTCAGCCAAAACTCCATCCTTATTCCCTTCTAAAATCGGTGTTCCAAAAACATGAAAGAAGTCATTGCTAGCCCAGACTACACCATCTTCCTTGATGTTTTCATCTATTTCTTTTACCAGGTAAGATCCGCGTGTTCTAAAGTTGACAGCATATTCTACTTCCGGAAATTCCGCAGGAAGTGCCTCAGCCATTGGGGCCGGAGATTGAATCATATCCCAGTGGTTTCCTCCAAAAATGATATCGGCATGGATTCTATAGATCTGATCGGCATCTTTAAAATGCTTGTCGTAGGAGATCTCATTGATAACAAAAAGTGAGATAATCATGCAAACCGCCACTCCTACAGATAATCCCAGGATGTTGATGAAGGTGTAGAACTTATGCTTCTTTAGGTTTCTGATGGCGATTTTGAGGTAATTCTTAAGCATAGCAAATAGAATTTAGGGTTGACTATCCAGATATAGTAGTGTACCTATTCAGGATTTATGCCATTATAAAAAAGCTCACTTAGAGGCAGGAAAGCTGAGTTTTATATTTTTATCCATTCAAGTGCGTACAGTAACGTTCGCCTGCGGGCAAAGCTTTTAGATATTAAAGTCGACTAAAAAATGGAAGCTAAACAGATGTCAATCCTAGCGGAGTCGAGGACCGTTCTCTGCCCTGGCCCTTTAAGACAGATTAAGTCGTTTACCTTATATCGTGTCAGTCCGAGCGGAGTCGAGGATAATAATTTCACCTAAATTTAGAATAGCCTTCGATTTCGAGGCTCTCGTCTCTCAAGTGCTCAGCCTAACAACGACTTCCCACTTCCCTACTTCCTACTTCCAACCTCCCTTCTCACTCCGATCTCAAAGATTCCACAGGATTTGCCGATGCTGCCTTATAAGCCTGATAGCCCACTGTAATCAATGAAATCACAATTAAAAGCACACCCGATCCGGCAAATATCCACCAGCTCAAATCTGTTTGGAATGCGTAGGATTGCAGCCAGCTATTTGCGAAATACCAGGCTACCGGAACTGCGATAAGAATAGACACCAAAATCAAAGCGATGAAATCTTTGGAAACCAAGGTTAGAATACTGACCAAAGATGCCCCCATTACTTTTCTCACTCCTATTTCTTTCTTACGCTTCTCGGCAGTGAATGCCGCCAATCCAAATAACCCGAGACAGGAAAGGAATATGGCGGTGGTACCAAAGTATTTAGCCAAATCAGATACTCTTTGCTCGGAAGCATAAAGCGATTGATAGTCCTCATCCATAAAGGAGTAGCTCAACGGCTGTCCAGTAAATTTTTCATACACTTCAGTAATTCCTGCAATACTGGCATTTTGGTCATTTGATTCAATTCGCACCATTACCTTTTGGGCAAAACCTGGATCATATTTCAAAAAGGCAGGCTTAACTTCTTCCTTCAGGGATTCAAAATGAAAATCTTTTACCACCCCGATCACTTCCCTGTCCTCGCCCCACAGGTTGACGATTTGACCCACGGGATCTTGGAAACCTATGGTTTGTACTGCGGCTTCATTTAAAATAATCTTTTTCTCTTCTTCCCCAAATTCCGGAGAAAAAGCACGACCTGCAGCCATTTCAAAACCCATGGTTTCGATCAAGCCCATGTTGACCGTAATGTTTTCAAACTTCACCTGCTCCTCTTCGCTTTTTCCTTCCCAAGTCAAGCCAATTGTAGAACTCGCCAATCCTACCAGTGGGTGGGACAAGCTAGAAGCGTTACTCACGCCAGGTATTTTTTTGGCTTCCTCAAGATAGCTATCTAATTGGCTTGGAGCGATTCCAGAAGCATTCAGCTCCAATAAGTGAGCTTGATTATATCCCAAATTTTGGTTTTGGATATAATTCATCTGCTTACTCAAAACGGTAATTCCGATTATCAGTAAAAGTGAGATAGAAAACTGAAATACTACCAGACCTTTTCTCGCCAACAGCTCTCCGAAACTCCCTTTTAGATTGGATTTCATGACTTCTACTGGCTTAAACTTGGACAGGTAAATTGCTGGGTAAATTCCTGCCAATAACCCTGTAAAAAACCAGATACCTAATAAAATCAAAACGATATCGGGCTTTAAGCTAAGCGATAAAGTCTTGGTCGTAACCTGATTGAAAAATGATTGCAGCAGAAATGTAACCAATATTGCCAGCAGCATCGCAAAAAATGTAAGTACTAAGGACTCGGTGATAAACTGTGTAAAAAGCCCACCACGGCTTGCTCCCATGGTTTTCTTCACACCAATTTCTTTCAGCCTACTCATGGATTTAGCTGTAGTCAAATTCATAAAATTGATGCAGGCAATGATCAGGATAAAGACTGCAATGGCAGAAAATATTTTCACATAGCTGATTCTTCCCCCGGCTACTTTTCCGTCTTCATAAGTACCGTATAAATAGGTATCACCAAAAGGCTGTACAAAAACCGAAACATTGGAAGACTCACTTTTTTGCTTAATAAAATCTGAGATCTGTGCATTTAAATCCGCTACGTCAGTTCCTTCTTTGAGTAAAACAGCTGCGGAAGCATTAAAATTATCCCAATGTGCTCCATCCCCAAGCATTTGTCTGAAAAAAGGGAATGCAAGCAGGAAATCAGGTTTCACCACATCGAGATTCCCAAAATCCTTATAAATGCCTGCAATTTCCACTTCATTTTTAAAATCAAAAACCTGCCATTTCAGAGATTTGCCTATTGCCAGTTGCGGACTTCCAAAAAGTTTATTGGCCAGCGTTTCTGAGATGGTGATTGCATTGATATCAGTGAGTGCTTTTTCCGGATTTCCAGCTACAAAATTTACATCGAAAATCTGAAAATATTCCTGGTCTACAAAGTACCCATCCCCATTCATTTTGGTATCTCCCTGCTCAAAAGAAACTCCTTCAATAAAAGGCGAAATAGCAGTGGCTGCTTCCACCTGAGAAAGTTCGGCACCCATAGCCTCTGCCATTTCAGCTGGTGTATACGGAATGGTGACGATTCCAGTGGAATTATCATGATTCGTCATCACCTGATAAATCTGATCAATCTTAGTATGATAACGATTCGTGCTCAGTTCATCCTTCACCCAAAGCATAATCAGTATCACGGTACACAGTCCTATGGTCAACCCAAATAGATTGATCGCAAAAATATTCTTGGACTTCATGAAACTTCGGAAGGCAAGTAGGATCTGGTGGCGGAGCATGGGAAGTTGGGGGGGTTAATTTAAGTTAAACGTGCTGAATTTGCTTGATGTCCGATGTCCGGTGCCCGATGTAAACACCCGACACCAGACATCTAACATCGGGCAATATCAAACATGAAACTGCTCCCTGATATTCTCAGTTACCACTTTACCATCAAATAGGTTGATAGTTCTGTGAGCGTAGTTAGCATCATGCGGAGAGTGGGTTACCATTACTATGGTCGTTCCTTCATTATTCAGTTCTTCTAATAGACGCATTACTTCTTCACCGTTGGTGGAATCCAAATTACCTGTAGGTTCATCGGCAAGGATCACAGACGGCTTGGCTACAATTGCTCTGGCAATAGCCACACGCTGCTGCTGACCACCGGAAAGCTGCTGAGGGAAGTGGTTTCTTCTGTGCATGATGTTCATACGGGTAAGCACCTCTTCAACTCTTGTTTTACGCTCGTCTGAAGGAATTTTCAGATATAGCAATGGAAGCTCAACATTTTCAAATACAGTCAGTTCGTCGATCAGGTTAAAGCTTTGGAATACAAAGCCGATATTTCCTTTTCTGAGTGATGAGCGCTGTCTTTCAGAGAATTTAGCCACTTCATGTTCAAGAAAGTGATACTCTCCATCATCCGGATTATCCAGCAATCCTAGGATATTCAGCAATGTGGACTTACCACAACCTGAAGGGCCCATGATAGCGACAAACTCGCCTTTTTTGATTTCGATCTGGATGCTATCCAAAGCAGTTGTCTCTACCTCTTCGGTAGCGTACATTTTTCTGAGATTAACGGTTTTGATTACGTTCATATTTGTTATTGTTAGATGTCTGATGTCCGGTGACCGGTGTGGTTTGGACCTCCGTTGATGATTAGATTACTATTTTTTGTTTGATGTCGGATGACCGATGTCGGGTGCCAGATGTTGGTTGAACCTCCATTATTATTTATAAATTTGCTATTATTTAATATCAAATCACCTCTGCGTTTCAAAGCAATTCATTTCTATCTAATTAATCTTTGATTTGAAAGATTGCATCATGTTCATTAGATGAAAAGCCTCAGCATATAGTTTAGTAAACTGTTCTTTATCTATATATTTTCTTCTTTCTGCTTTATGTAAGCAAGTCACTACTTCAGCCAATGAGCGTATCGCATAACCCAAGAATTTCTTGTATTCTGGGTTACTTTGTGAGATCGATCCTTCAGCAATATTTAAAGCAATGGAATCCGCCGCACGCCTTATCTGTGAAATCAAGTTATATATCTCGTCCTTATGGAAATCCTTTGATACACTGAAAATATCTTCTCCATAATCCATGGCCTTTTGCCATATTTGAAGCTTTTCGAATTTAAAGTGCGGCACATATTCTTCCATGGCTCTATATTTTAAGACAAGAAATCATAATTTAGACTTCTGACTTCCAGCATCAATCACCAAACATCTGACACCGATCACCTTACTTCAGCCCCCAACATCGGACATCCGGCATCGAACACCCAACATCACTTCAAATCCAAAATCTCATTCTTCCCAAAATTCTCGTACCCAGAGATGATGACTTTTTCACCTTCTACCAAGCCTTCCAACACTTCATAATATTCAGGGTTTTTATTCCCTAGGCGGATATTTCGCTTTTCTGCATTTCCGTCTGAATTGATCACGAATACCCAGTTTCCTCCAGTATCCTTGAAGAATCCACCTGTTGGGAGGAGTAAGCTCTGCTCACTGTCACTCAACTGCAATCTGATTCTTACACTTTGTCCTCTTCTGATTCCCTGTGGACTTTCTCCGGTAAACCTCATATCCACTTCAAATCGACCGTTGGTAATCGTTGGGTAGATCTTCGTGATTTCAAGTTCATGATCCTTGCCACTCAAAGTAAACTTTCCTCTTAGGCCACGGCCGATTCTTGGTAAGTACAATTCATCGATTGGCACTCTCACTTTAAATTCATCCTGCACATCGATCTGACCATATCGCTCACCTGAGTTGATCGCCTGACCTACTTCGATTTGTTCCATTGCCAGCTGACCTGCTATAGGAGCTTTGATCACCAAACCATCCAAGATCTGCCCAACACCATTCAGAGAAGCATTCATTCTGCTTTCCGACTGGCGAAGTTGCGCCAACTGATAGGATCTGGCTATGGAGTCACTCTTATATGATTTATAAGTCAGTTCCTTCCTTTTCAAATTGTATTCATATTGTTCTGCCACTTCTTCGTATTCACGGTCCGAAACCAATTTCTTCTCATGAAGCTCCTTGAATCTTTTGTACTGTGGCTCCAGCAAGCTGATCTGATAATCTATCTCTGCCAATTGTCCTTGCTGACTCAAATCATTTTGATCCAGAAAAAGTCTCGTCTGACGTAGGTTGTTGATTTGCTCATAAAGCATGGTTTCGCGCTGCATCACGTCCAATTGCAAGTTGGAATTGGCCATAATCAAAATCGTATCTCCTACTTCCACTACCGCTCCTGATTCACGTACAATCTCAGCTACCATACCGCCTTCGACTGCATCGAGAAAGAAGGTCTGCGCAGGTTCGATCTGTCCAGATACTAATATATAATCGGTAAACTCCCCTTTTGAAACTGTCGCGATACTCAACCGGTCTTTCTCCACATTCATAGTGGAGCGATGATCTGCGTATCCGATTTGATAAACAATTCCGGCGACTAAAATGACACCGCCTACAATCCAGGCGATTCTTTTAGGGGTCCAGGTTTTCTTAGCTATTTTTCTATCCATTGTGTGTAAATGCCATTTTCGGGCTATTGCCATTATGCCAAATGGTATGCCATGCAAAAAATCGCCCATACAAGCCTGTTTCGTTGATTTATCAAAAATCAGAAGCAAGGCTCGCGAACATTTTCGTCCGCAAGCGAACAAAATAATTCAAAGTCGACTATTTTTTTCCTAACTTATAATCCTGCCCAGTTTCATTAAAACATGCTCAGATTGTCCGAAATCAAACGTTTTGAGTCAAATTTATTTGCTCTGCTTTTTCGGTATGCTTTTGGAACAAGGGGCAATAACACGAAGGATGTTTTTCCGCATCCGAACAAATTATTTTACTTATGAGTGAGCAACGTACAGGCAAGATTCTAATTGTAGATGACAACGAGGACCTATTAAAGGCAGCAAAGATTTTTCTAAAGCGGCATTTTTCCCAAGTGGATACGGAGACCAATCCAGACTTACTTCCTATCCTCACGCATAATGAATCTTACGATGTGATCCTTCTCGACATGAACTTCACCAAAGATGTGAGTTCGGGACAGGAAGGATTCTATTGGCTGGATAGGATTTTGGAACTTGATCCTTCGGCAGTTGTGGTTTTGATCACTGCCTATGGAGATGTGAATCTCGCGGTAAAGGCTATCAAGGAAGGAGCCACTGACTTTGTGCTGAAACCTTGGGAGAATGAGAGATTGCTTGCTACGCTAAATTCTGCCTTGCAGCTTCGCAAAAAGAAAATGGAAGTTGATCTGCTTAGGGATCAGAAGCAAACTATGCAGGAGGACATCGATAATAAGTTTAAGGACATTATCGGACAAAGTGATTCCATGCAGAAGGTGTTTGAGACGATCGAGCGTGTGGCGGTCACCGATGCGAATGTGTTGATTTTGGGAGAAAATGGCACCGGCAAAGAATTGATAGCAAGAGCTATCCATAGACATTCGAGAAGAAATAGAGAAGCTTTTGTGGGAGTGGATTTAGGTTCGATTACCCAGACGCTTTTTGAATCAGAGCTTTTCGGGCATAAAAAAGGATCATTTACCGATGCAAAAGAAGACCGCGCAGGAAGATTTGAGCAGGCTCACAAGGGCACGCTTTTCCTGGATGAGATAGGAAATCTTCCGCTAGCGCTTCAGTCCAAGCTTTTGGCAGCGCTTCAAAATCGTCAGGTAACCCGGGTAGGAGCAAATAGACCAGTGGATGTAAATATTCGCTTGATTTCCGCTACCAATATGCCGATCCATAATATGGTGTATGAAAATGGCTTCCGTCAGGATTTACTTTATAGAATCAATACCATAGAAATCCAGCTTCCGCCTCTTCGTGAGCGTGTGGAAGACATTCCTCTTTTGGCAGACCACTTCATTACTTTTTACTCTAAAAAGTATAATAAAGACATCCGGAAAGCTTCCGAGCCACTTGTGAAGCGCATGACCAAGTACCACTGGCCAGGCAATATCCGTGAATTACAACATAGCATAGAACGGGCAGTGATCATGTCCAATCATAATGTGCTGCAACCCGAAGATCTGTTTTTGCAGAAAATGGCTCAGCCTGAGCGTCAGGATGAATCAGTAAGTTTGGAGCATTTGAATATCGAGGATGTAGAGCGTATTTTGATTAGAAAGGCGCTGCAAAAGCATAACGGGCATATCACCAGAGCAGCGGAAGAACTTGGACTAACCCGCTCATCACTCTATCGCAGACTGGAGAAATATGGTTTATAAGCGGTTTTCTTTTGGAGTAGGCCTTAGAATTTTCGGAATAATCCTCAATCTCTACCTCGCCCTTTGGCTTTATTACAGCCAGAACCTTTGGCTTGCGCCTGGGATCTTGGCACTGATTGCATTGCTCCAGATTGGAGAGATGATCTATTATGTGAACTCCATCAATCACAAGCTTGCAAGATTTCTGGATTCAATCCGATATGCGGACTTTTCCAGTTCCTTCACATCTGATAGCAAAATGGGCAACTCCTTCCGTGAGGTAAACACTTCTTTCAATGAGGTGATGGACGTATTTAAGCAAACAAGGGCTGAAAAGGAAGAGCAGATGCTGTTCCTTCAGGTAATCATTCAGCATATCAATACAGGTATTATTTCATTCAATGATGCCGGGAAAATCGGTGTAATCAATAACGCTGCAAAGCATTTACTACAAATCCCGCAGTTTCGGGATATCACAGATTTGGGTAAGCTTTCTCCCAAACTTTTGGAAGAGGTGATGGAGATGAAGCCCGGCCAGCGTATTTCCAAAAAGGTAAATCTCTCACTGCATTTGATCATACAATCCACTTCATTGAAGATGGGTGGACAAAGCTGGACCTTGCTTTCTCTGCATAATATCAATGCAGAACTTCAGTCCAACGAACTGGAGGCTTGGCAGAACCTGACCAAGGTACTTCGTCATGAAATCATGAATTCCATCACTCCGATCTCCAGTTTGGTGGAATCCCTTCGTACCATTTTGGATGAGGATAGCTACGTGCAGCAAGAAGGTTTTCTTATCAAAAGGGATGGATTTATGGACATGCAGGAAGGTCTAGACACCATCGCCAATCGAAGTAAAGGTTTGGTAAATTTCGTAAATGCTTATCGGGACTACACCAATATTCCAGCTCCGAAAAAAGTGATCATGCCTGTAAGCCAGCTCTTTGAGAATGTGCTTAATTTGATGAAAGAGGATTTGAAAGCAGCTCGGGTGAAGATCGAGACTAAGATCTATCCAGTCGATCTGGAAATACACTGTGACCCGGATCAGATCACCATGATCTTGATCAACTTGGTGAAAAATGCTTCTGAATCCCTGCAAAATCAAGCTGATCGTACCATTTGGCTATCATCGATTGGACAAGGGGATTTAGGCTTGATGATTCAAGTTGAAGATTCAGGACCAGGAATTATTCCTGAAGCACTGGAGCGGATTTTCGTTCCTTTTTATTCTACCAAAAAGACAGGAAGCGGTATTGGACTGGCAATATCCAGACAGATTATGAACCTCCACAAGGGTAGTCTGGAAGTAACCTCAATTCCTAATGAGCGGACGATTTTCACGATGAATTTCAGGTAAACTCTATCTCTGTTTCTATTTTCGAAAGGAAGATATATAAGCTAAATTGTCATTCTATAAGATTATATAGTTAGATTTTTAAACACGAAAAAGCCTCTGAGATCGAATGATTTCAGAGGCTTTTATTTCTAGTCAAGCTTCTGGAAAAGCATGACACCTATAATCTCAAACTACTCAAAACTTATACATAGCTGTCATTCCAAACGTAGCCGGATTACCCAAATGTGATGGGCCGAAATTGTAAGCGTAATCTATGTAAGTTTTGTCAAAGATATTTTTAGCCCAAACTGTCAGTTTTATTGTGTCTGAAACCACCCCAAACTTGGCATTTACAATTTGAAAAGCATCTTGGCTAATTGTATTTTCAAGATTGAAATACTGCTCTCCAAAATACAACCACTCCCCTCTTACCATCCAATCCAACGTACTGGAATTGAAAAACTGAGGAGTCCACTGTGCTGCTACCATGGAAGTAAACTCAGGGGTAAAAATCTGTCTGTTGCCTGAGTAATCGACTTCTCCGGATTCTCCAGGAAGCATCAGCTTATCAAAAGTCGCATGGGTATATCCAAAACTCCAGTCTATGCTCAGATTATTGGTAGGAATGGCATTGATTTCCCACTCAATTCCGGTACTTGTCAAATCACCGGCATTCTGCGTTACCACTATGGCATCTGGCAGGATCAAGCCCGGCACTTGCACATCTGAAATGGTTGTGATGAATGCGGATACATTCACTCTCATCCTACGGTTAAAAAAGTAGTTTTTACTCCCAATCTCAAAGTTGTTGGAGAATTCAGGTTCGTAAGCAAATAAAGGCGGATTGCTTGGATCAGAACCTATCTGTGTCAATCCCCCTGGCCTAAAACCGCGGCTATAACTTCCGTATATTTCATTGGTATTCGCCAGCTGATAGGCCAGTGCGAGCTTTGGTGAAATGGCATTGTAATCTACATTTCCAGTGGTATCAGGCTGAGTCACCATAGGATCTCCCTGTCCAAAATCCAGTTCCTGAGAAACGGTCAATTCTTTTTTCTCATAATCAGATCTTAAGCCTGCAGTA
The DNA here is from genome assembly GCF_963974835.1 of uncultured Algoriphagus sp. Classification (GTDB taxonomy): domain Bacteria; phylum Bacteroidota; class Bacteroidia; order Cytophagales; family Cyclobacteriaceae; genus Algoriphagus. Next base: position 30,985 of record NZ_CAXBET010000004.1, read on the forward strand.
ACTTTCAACTTATCAGTTAGGCTATAAGTGGCCTGACCGAAAAAGGCGAAACCATAGCCAGTTGCGATATTTGTATTGATAGTGGTGAAATTGGAAATCGGCGATCCCACCAAAGCAGCATCATCACCAAAATATACCCCTTGACGAGTCGGAGCATCAGAGGTGAACCCGAAGAAGCCCACTTGCCAATTCAGCTTCTGACCCATATTTGTAGAAGCCAATCTGAATTCCTGAGTCCAAACAGACACCGTATTCCAATCTTTTCCATAGTCATTTACGATTGACACTCCATCAATTGGTGAAAAATCCCCATCAATAGGTGTTTTATAGTAACGGTAATTATTTTGGTAGGCTGTCTGGGAAGAGAAATTGAATCTTGGGCCAGAGTTCTTGATGACCAAAGAGATATTTTGGCTATTATCCACCATTTCAGTAGTAGCATTTTGATTGACTTCAAAAGGATTCTCTATAGCAGAATCGGGGTCTGGAGCTAAAGAGAATGGGCCTCTGTTTCTACCAGAATTACTTTTAAAATTGACTATTGCCTCCCAGTTATTTGCAAAAAGGTAATTCACGTTACCAGCAAACAGAAAGTTCTTTTGCTTATCGAAATCACTGTCATCGAATAGATTGGTATAATATCCATCCAGTTTGTCAGTCAGAATTGAAAATCCAGCATACAGCTTTTGAGGAAGCACCATCGTCTTCACTCCTGCTGCAAACCTGCTAAATCCGTAATTCCCATTATCAGTCCGGATGAAACCGGATAACTCATCAGACTTTGGTTTGGTGATAATGTTCATCACTCCGCCCATGGCATTCCTACCATAGAGCGTACCTTGTGGACCTCTGAGTACTTCTATTCTTTCCACATCATTCAGCAGGAAGAAATAGGTGTCCAGCCCAAACTGATTTACTCCATCCACATAAGTTGCCACTGCCGGCTCGTAGGAAGTAGTGGTGATGCCACGCACGGAAATCACGTTTCTGTTATCTCCGGGATTGGAAGAATACAGATTAGGGATATATCCCCGAAGGTCTTTGGTCTGCCAAAGGTTCATCTCCTCCACCTTGCGGTCGTCGATTGCGGATACACTAAAAGGGACTTTTTGAAGGTTTTCAGTTTCTTTTTGAGCCGTCACCATTACCTCTCCCAGTTGGGTTTCAGGAATGGTATCGCTGGATTGGGCAAAAGAAATTTGTGAAGTAAAACTAAGTCCGGCTAGCAGAAATAGCTTCACCAGGTTTTGGGTATTAATTTGAAGCATAAAAGTATTGGTACAGTTTCAGCGGCAAATTTAAGGCTTAGATGCTAATGATCACCGCAATCAAAAACTAATTCTTACTCATTATACTCATCTTGGATAGCAATCTTATATTTTCTCAAAAGTCATTTTTACTATCCCTCTAACCTGCATCTCAAAACTAAAATGTATTACCAGTCGATTTGAGGTTAATTCGCGAATCTCATAATATTCCATCCGGTCGTCGGCATTTTTAAGTTGAAGTATGTTTCCTCTTCCCTTAAGTTTCCAATTCAATATACTTGTTTGATCCAAAGCATGCATCTTTAACGATTCTCTGTCATCGAATTCCAATATCTCAGCATTATGGAAAATGATGGTTTCAGAAAGCTGCTGGTTAAAATTCGCTGTAGTTCTATAGTCTAAATCAGAATTTACAAAACTGTCGACTTTCTCATACTCACAAGACACTTCTTTCCAACCGCCAAGTATTTTTGATTCAGGGCTTTCCTGAAATGAAATCAGAGTCAAATATAGGGTGATCACTAGAGTAAAAATTTTTGGATTAGTGATCTTGACCTTCATACTAATGACTGAACTTAATGCGCTGATTGCGCACGGATAAAAAATAAGGAAGAGAGCTCATCTTTCCGCTCTGAGCTTTCTGATGGGAAAAGTTTGTTCCAGTCGATTTTCTGGACACGCAACTTACTTTTTAGAAAAAATCTGCTGAGATCGAAACTATTCCTATTCTTAAACTGATTTGTCCGATTCACCGGCAAATATGCCTCGTCGATTTGATTGCCATCCAGATAATTCTCAAATGCAGCCTGGCTGGTGCCATTGAATAAATCAATGTCCATAGACTCCAGAATGCTCTCAAACTTGCTTCTCAAAATCCTACAGCTTGCTTGAAATTCAGGGGTCTCGAGCTGACTTAGGACTTTATGCTTGGAATAAAACAACAATTCAGTAATGGAGGTGGAATTGAAGATTCCATGGATCAAGATCAATTTAACTCTGCCTTGCTCATCTTGATTTGCCTCTAACGCTATCTTCGCGGTGATCAGGGATTTTACGGAAAAATCAGTGGGGATTAGAATCGTCTTAGCCATTTTCCTGCAATTAATTTTACAAGAATAAAAGTATGGGCTAGGTATTAGAATGATTTAAGGATGAGATTAAGATCACATTAGATAATCACTCCTCAGATTAAAATAAGATTAAAGTTCAAAGTTGCCTAAGGGCAAATGAATCTCCACAGATGTTCCTTTGCCCAATTGCGATGTAATTATCAGTTTCCCCCCGTGAAGTCTGACAATGTTTCTTGCGAGAGGAAGACCAATGCCATAGCCTTCATGGTTGCCCGTATTTGATGCTCGGAAATATGGATCAAAAATGTATTCCATCTCATCAGGTGGTATACCTATTCCATTATCCTTGACTATGATGATAATGTCTCGTTCTACCACTCCCAACCCAATATTTACAGGAGTACCATTGGAATACTTACACGCATTTAAAAGTATGTTAGAAACTGCCAAATGCAATAATTGCTCATTACCTAAAACTTTCAAAAGCAGTGGATTTTCAGGTAACAAACTAAAATCAAGTTGAATTTTCGAATTGGTTTGAATACCCCCTACCGTTTCTTTTACATCCAACACCAGCTGATCAATTCTAACCTTACCAAATTTTTGCCGCTTACCGTCGAAACCCGTCTGAGCCAGTAGAAGTAATGCCTGGGTTTTCTTGTGAAGTTTCTCTGCCTCCTCCAGGATTGCCTTCATGGACTCTATGTATTCTAAGGGCTCTCTGATCCGGGAAAGAGTCACGTCGGCCTCTCCTATAATGGAAGTAAGAGGAGTATTCAGTTCGTGTGATGCATTACTGATGAAATTTTTCTGTGTTTCAAAAGATGTCTCCAATCGATTAAGCATATCATTGAAGGTCTGGGTAAGTTCCCGGATGGAATCATTGCTATCTGGCACCTCCAATCTCATGTGCAGGTTTTCCAGACCGATTTTTTTCGTCTTTTTAATTATGTTTTGAATCGGCTCAATAATCTTTCTGGAAAACATGATCGAGAAGACTACGATCAGTAAAAAAGCTATCGCCAAAGAGGTAAGGATTAGATTCCTTAGATAAGATAAATGGTGCGTAGAAAAGTAGTTTTCTGCCGAGAAGATTATCAAGTGCTCCCGCCCGTCAGCCGTTTTGTAAATCGTCCCATAGTAAAAAGTATTTTGGGAGTTATAAGTAGAAATACCTTTGTCGAGAATTTGAGTGAGGAAGTTTTTAGAATACTCATTTATCCGAAGATCATCCAATACATCCTTTCGGGATATATCCTCTAAAATGACATGCTTTTCATTTGGAAGAGTTTCCAGATAATCCTGGCGGAGTTGCTGAACTTCGGTATTATCACTTTGGGATTCAAGTTCAATTTTTGCCGTGGCAATTGCCCTGATTTCAAGTCTCTTGTAAAAATCAGTAAAAGAAAATCGAGAGATCGAATAATAGATAAAGCCACTAAAAAGAAGTGTATAACCTAGAAAAGCTGTAAGTAAAATATAGACAATTTTATTTTGAAGCTTCATTATTCTTCTTTTAGTACATAGCCCATTCCGATTACTGTATGAATCAATTTTTGCTCCCCGTATTTATCCAATTTCTTCCGAAGGTAATTCACATAAACATCGACGACATTTGTACCCATATCAAAGTTCACTCCCCATACTTGGTCAAGAATTTCTATTCGGGAAAGAACTTTTCGAGGAGACTTAATAAACATCAGTAGCAAACGAAACTCAGTGGATGTTAAGGATAATTCATGGCTATTCCGAAAAACTGTTTTTTCCGTATCGTCTATTACTAGATCAGCAAAAGTGTAGACTTCGTTTTCCACTTTGGATCTCACGCCATCTTGGCCGGTTCGTCTCATTAGTGTCTTGATCCGGGCTAAGAGTTCTATGAACTTGAACGGCTTGACTAAATAATCATCCCCTCCAGAGTCAAGTCCCAAAACGACATTTTCAGTACTTCCCATGGCGGTAAGAAAAAGTATCGGAATATTTTTATTGGCTGAACGGATCTGTCGGCAGACCTCCAAACCATTCATGCCAGGAAGCATGATATCCAATATTATTAAGTCGATTGTATGATGTAAGGCAAATTCAAGCCCAAGATTCCCATCAGTTGCCAATTCCACCTCAAACCCATTTTCATTGAGCCCCTTGGAAATAAAGCTACAGACACGGGCATCATCTTCAACTAATAGAATCCTTTTCAATATTTGATTAAGTTAAATTAAATTGAAAATGCAGTAAAAATCCTTATGATTCAACTTTAAGAGCTAATTGCCTTAAAATAAAATACTTACAATTCGGAATATTATTAAATATGTGTATTCGTTTTTCTACCAGAACAATGAACATCTAAAGAATTAAACCTCTTATTTAATGTATATCAGAAAAGCAGATCTGGAAAAGGACTACGAACGGGTTTGGGAGATATTCCGCCAAGTTATTTCAACCGGTGACACGTACGTTTTTGATCCAAAAACTCCCAAAGATTCCTTGCAAATGAATTGGTTTGCAGACTATATGGAAACATTTGTGGCAGTGAACGAACAGGGTGAATTACTGGGAACTTACATTATAAAACCTAACCAGATTGACTTAGGTAACCACATAGCCAACTGCAGCTACATGGTAAATCCACACCATCAAGGAAAAGGAATAGGCAGAATGCTATGTGAACATTCCATACAGTTTGCCAGGGACAAAGGATTTCTGGGAATCCAGTTTAATATTGTCGTGAGCACCAATACCCGGGCGGTTTCACTTTGGAAGAAATATGGATTTGAGATTATCGGTACCACACCCAAAGGTTTTAGACATCAGACTCTTGGACTGGTGGACACTTATATTATGTATAAGAATCTGCTGTAGACATAGAAAGTCCTCAACTTAATTTTCCCTCCAAAAAATTTCTCAATCCCTCAAGCGGCAAAACTTCGGAAGGTTTACCATCATTGACGACTTTCCCTTGCTTCAAAAGAAGCACTCTTTCTGACATTTTGATTACCTCGATCAGGTCATGGCTGATCATTAGAGTAGTCAGTCCATACTCTTGGTGAACTTTTAATATGTAATCCTGTAATTTGGATTGCATTTCCGGATCCAAGGCTGAAAGTGGCTCATCCAGCAAAAGTATTTTTGGCCTTCTGACGAGCGCACGCGCCAATGCAACTCGCTGCTTTTGTCCTCCTGAAAGTTGCGCAGGTCGCTGAGTAGTCAAATTATTTAGCTCTATTAATTCCAGAAGCTCTTCTATTATTGTTCGGGATTGGCCCTTTTCCAATGCAAATTCTAAATTTTGCCTAACTGACATGTTGGGAAAAAGCGAATAGTCCTGAAAGACCATTCCAATATTTCTCTCCTGAGGTTTCAAATTAATCTTTAGCTCAGAATCAAACCATACCTTATCGCCAACTCTAATACAGCCTGATTCTGGGAGAAGTAAGCCTGCTAGAATCCTGAATAAGCTGGTTTTCCCAGCTCCGGAAGGTCCATAAAGCGTCACAAATTCACCTTCCTGGATCATCGTATTTACGTCCAAACCCATTTTTCCTTCCGGCCCCAAAAGTTTTTTTTCAATCCTGAATTCAATCATATCGGATAGGAAGTTTGAAAACTGCGGTTGTTCAATAGATAAACACCCAAAAGCACCAAAAATGAGAAGATCAGCAAGATTGCTGAATACATATTAGCTCCGGAATAATTCATAGCTTCTACCTGATCATAAATAGCGATAGATATCACCCGAGTCTCCTGCGGAATATTTCCACCAATCATCAAAACAACTCCAAATTCCCCGATGGTATGTGCAAATGTCAGAATGCAACCTGTCAAAATGGAATTTTTCATATTGGGAAGAATAACTTTTCGAAGCGTAATAAATTTACTTTTTCCCAGAAGATAAGCTGCCTCTGACAGATTTTTAGGCACCGAGCGAAACCCACTCTGAAGAGGCTGAACCATGAAAGGCAAACTATAGATCATAGAGGCGATGACCAATCCGGGAAATGAAAATACCAGTCGGATATCAAAGTACTCTTCGAAAAATCTACCTAACCAATTTTCAGGGCTGAAGAAAATCAGCAGATAAAAGCCTAATACCGTGGGTGGTAATACTAAAGGTAGCCCTACCAATGCTTCGACGAAAACTTTTCCCCGCCCAGGATGATAGGCAAGCCAATAAGCAAGTGGCCCTCCAATCAAAAATAACAAAGCTGTTGTGGTGATTGCGAGCTTTAGGCTGAGATAGAACGGTTCGAAATCCAACATCAATTCAGGGTTTGGTAAACCCAAAATAAGACAAAATATCGACAGCCTTTTTCCCCTTCATAAAATTGAAAAAAGATTCAGCCAGCTCATTTCCTTTAGCTCTTAGCGTAATGATTGCTCCCTGAAGCAACGGGTCATGGCTGGACTCAGGAATTAAATAGTACTTTCCTCCCAATTGCTTCATAGTAGGTGAAAGTGCCAATGATAAGGCTATGATCCCAATGTCTGCTGCTCCGGTGGTCACAAACTGGGCCGTCTGAGAGATATTTTCACCAAGTACCAATTTGTCTTTGATCTGGTCATGCAGCTTGTAAAATGTCATGGATTCCATCGCCCGCTTACCATACGGGGCATGCTCGGGATTTGCAATTGCGACTTTTCGAATTGATGAAGCAAGGAGAGCATTCATCCCATCCTTGGTTGGGTCCAATCTTTTACTCCAAATCACAATTCTTCCAATTCCATAAGGATATACTTCAGAGGCTGCAAATCCTTTCTCTTTTAATAAGTCCGCATAACTGATATCCGCCGAAAAATATAGATCGAACGGAGCGCCATTTGAAATCTGCTCATATAGCTTTCCTGAAGAACCATAGGTAACATTGACCGCTCTGCTGTCTTCCTTATTGAAAACCTGGATAATGGAATCCAAGGCAAATTTTAAGTAGGAAGCAGCTCCAATCAGAATTCTATTGGAATTTTGGGCAAATGAATGACTGGCAAAAAATGTAAGCAGTACGATTACAGCGATTTTCTTAATCATAAGTTAAACTATAAATCTCACGGGAAAAGTACCCAGATTGTAGTCAATTCTCTAATTCAAAGGGTTGAGTTTTTAACTTTTGATGCTACTATGCTGGTTTCATATATAGTAATAATGTTCCAAATGCTCCGTAGGATCACTAACCTGAATTAAATAATTAATATTAGTTACCATGAATTCTTACTGAGCCGGTGCTACCGCACCATTATCAATCCAGGTCAACCATGCTTCTTTGAATTCCTTATAACTAAGGGGAGGTAATTCTCTGTCTCCGCCCATTGTCCAGCCTTCTTTGACCAACCCGTCATTGACGTGCTCTTTGAGTTCTTCCATATCCTTATGTCCATTTGTCTCCGGATCAACTAACTGAAGTGCGAGTTCTCTGGGGGATTTTCCTTCAAAGACCATTTTCATATCTGCAGGAGGTAGATGCCAATCGGGGTTTCCAGGAGGCGTGTGATCACCTGACACTCCTTCCGGTGCATGGCAATTGGAACATTTGAGTGTCAAAATCCCTTTGCCATCAACACCTCTCATTGGTGACATAGTATGCAGTTTTTGTTCGTCACCCTGTAACGGAATATCACCTGCAGGATGGCAATTCATACAGCGGGGACTCATCAGCACTTTATAGACATTTTCAAAAGCCTCAAGAGACTTAACTTCCTCGGCTTTCAACTCGGTTGCTGAGTTTCCTTGTCTATTTTTAAAAGAATATCCAGAGAAAATCAACAATCCGACGAGGACCAAATTTGTAAGTAAGAGTAGTCTGTTTCTGACTAGTGTTGGCGGAATTTTTTTGGAAGGTTTCATAAAAATTAGTGGTTGAATTCAGGAATTATTAACAATAGTCATTCCATTAGAATATTCAGTCATTCAGGTCTTTACGTCATAAAAACTCAAGAGTGAATGGTATTATCAAGAATAAACAACCGCTAAGAACGAATATATTTCCCCACTTCACTTTAAATCAAACGAACCGATAAAGTTGCCAAAGCAATCGGGTAGCTTACAGCAACTTAACTGGATAGAGCTTATTTCCTATCAAAACCTTATTGGACTGTACTTCATCGATATGCTTCAAAATGATAATAAACGTTTGGTGAATCCTTACAAATTTTCTCGGCAACGCATTGGCTATGCTGGTTAGGGAAACCTGTGACATTGCCTTTCTGGTTCAGTTGAAAGGATAAGTGAATTTAGAAGCCTTTTAAATAACTCAATTCGGTGGCAGAAAATGCCTTTCATTTGAATTTCGTAAGCAAGATTCCTTGTAAATAATTAATTTAGAGACAAATACAATACTTATGGCACAGTACACCTTAAATATCAATGGCAAATCCCTTCAGGTTGATGTAGATCCAAATACCCCTCTATTATGGGTTTTAAGAGATCATCTAGACTTGGTGGGCACCAAATTCGGCTGCGGAATCGCGCAATGTGGCGCTTGCACGGTACACATAGATGGAGATGCAGTACGCTCATGTTCTTATCCTGTAAGCGTAATTGAAGATAAAAAGGTAGTCACGATAGAAGGATTGTCCGAAAAGGGCGATCATCCGGTGCAAAAAGCCTGGCTTGAGCATGATGTCCCTCAGTGTGGCTATTGTCAGTCAGGACAAATAATGACCGCAGCATCCTTATTGGCTCAAAATCCCAATCCCACTGATGAGGAAATCTCTTACGCGATGAACGGAAACATTTGCCGCTGTGGCACCTACACCAGAATCAAGGCAGCCGTGAAAACTGCCTCAAAATCACTTTAATCCTCTGAAATATGACATTAATTGATAAAAAATTAAACAGAAGATCATTCCTGAAAGTCTCCACATTGGCTGGAGGAGGAATGATGCTGAGCTTCAGTTGGCTGGCAGGTTGTAAACCAACCCCTGAAGAGGTGTTGACTATGCCGGAAGAGTGGTTTAAAATCAATAGCTACATTAAAATTGGTGAAAATGGAGTGGTTACTTTATTCAACCCTAATCCTGAATTTGGTTCAAACGTAAAAACCTCTCTTCCTATGCTTCTGGCTGAAGAGTTGGATGTAGACTGGAAAAATGTATTGATAGAGCAAGCCGATTTTTATCCTGAGCGTTTTGACCGTCAATTCACCGGAGGAAGCCAGGGAATCCGCTCAGGTTGGAAACCATTAAGAACTGCTGGCGCCACTGCAAGACATATGATCGTCAATGCTGCTGCCAAGACCTGGAATGTACCTGCGGGAGAGATCACCACCAGTGCCGGAATAGTTGAACATAAAGGTTCGGGTAAAAAGGCTGGCTATGGAGAAATGGCTTCCTTGGCAGGAACAATGGAAGCTCCTGATCCAGAAACAGTTCAACTCAAGGACATTAATGAGTTCAAGATAATAGGCAACTCTAAAAAGAATGTGGACGGTGCCAAAATCGTCACCGGAAAACCGATGTACGCTTTGGACCATAAAGTAGAGGGCATGAAATATGCCGCTATAGTTCATCCACCAGCTTTTGGAATGAAGTTAAAATCATTTGACAAGAGCTCTGTGACTTCCTTACCTGGAATTCAGGATGCCTTTGAAATCAATATTTTTAAAGAGGACTATAATAGAAACTTCTTTGATACTACCACCTTTCCAGAGATCATCGCCATTGTAGGCAATAGCACATGGGAAGTGATGCAGGCCAAAAAAGCGTTAAAAGCTGAATGGGAAAAAGCTCCCGTGAGTAATTTTAAAATGTCCGGATGGGGTGGGGATGTATCAGATGTGACTGTTCCATCTGGATTAGAAAGCTCCACTACGCACAAGGAGAAGATGGCTGAGTACATCACCAAACCTGGAAATGTACTTCGAAAAGACGGAGATCCGGAAGGTGCTTTCAAATCCGCTGCCCGTGTCCTTGAACGAACCTACTCTGCGCCGTTTTTGGCCCATAATACCATGGAGCCGATGAATTGCTTTGCTGATGTAAAAGGTGACAAGGCAACCATCTTTGGGCCAACACAAGCGCCGGAATTAATTATGGGAACGCTTTCTAGCAGTCTTGGGATAGCTCCTGAAAATATCCAGATTAACCTCGCTAGAATGGGTGGTGGATTTGGCAGAAGAGCCTATAGTCACCATTTTGTAGAAGCTGCTTTGATTTCCCAGAAGATCCAGACTCCGGTGAAAATGGTGTATACCCGAGAAGATGATATGAGTGCAGGTGTTTATAGACCTACCTATTCGGCTACTTACAGAGCTGCTTTGGACGAAAATAACAACTTACTTGCGCTTCATGTAAAAGCAGGTGGAATTCCTGAATCCCCTATTCACGCGAATAGATTCCCTGCTGGAGCGATTGACAATTACCTGGCCGAAGGATGGCAGATCGAATCCAATATTACTATCGGGGCATTCCGGGCCCCAGGATCCAACTTTATTGCCGGTGCAGAACAAAGCTTCTTGGATGAATTAGCAGAGGAAATGGGAAAAGATCCCATTGAATTCCGTCTCGAATTGCTGAAAAGAGCTGAGACAAATCCTGTAGGAAAAGATAATGACTACGATCCTAAGAGATATGCGGGAGTGTTGGAATTAGTAAGAGAAAAGTCCAATTGGTCAACGGTTCCAAATGGCATTTCAAGAGGTGTTTCTGCCTACTTCTGCCATAATTCCTATGTAGCTGAAGTCATAGATGTGAGCATCAAAGACAATCAGCCAGTAGTGGAAAATGTATTTGCAGCAGTAGACTGTGGCATTGTAGTCAATCCTGATGCAGCGGCAAATATGGGTGAAGGAGCGATTGTAGATGGAATCGGAAATGCTTTCTATGGAGAAATGGCCTTAAAAGAGGGAGTTCCAACAAAGACTAATTTCGATAAATACCGCATGATTCGACACAGTGAGGCACCGAAGAATATAGAGGTTCATTTCGTAGAGAATAATGAAGATCCTACCGGATTGGGCGAGCCACTCTTCCCCCCTGTGTTTGCCGCATTGGGCAATTCACTTTATAAAGCAACTGGCAAGCGGCTATATGACCAGCCATTCCAGCCTCAGATCATGCAGATGGAAAATCTAAGAATGTAATAGTGAATTTATAAATCCATTATAAGGCTCAATACTTTGAAAGCAAAAAGGCTAAGAATTAATTTTCTTAGCCTTTTTTGAATTTTGGTCAAACCTACTTTCTATTACTTTCTTTTCCCTATTGAAATCGATTAGAGACTTTGGGTTCCAACCAAATAAGAGTTAAAATGGCTAAAAACATCCCGTACCATACCCAATCTGAAATCTTTGTTTTTGGAGGGGAACCTATTGAAATTTTATCAATTTTATCATGTGCAGCCAGAAAGTCTGCCCTCAACTTAGCGGACTGAATACTTTTCCACTCATCCTTTTGGTAACTATAAAACTCCAAACTATCACTGATGGTCACCCAACCGGAGTCAAGATTAGTAAAGCTCGCAGTTTTAGTAAATGGATTTACGAGAGACTGTTGCAAGAATACTGAATCAGAGTCAATTTTAATGAACTCCTGATCAAATGTGGCCTGATTAGCCTGAATCTCAGTCTTCATTCCCTTAAAAGTCGGTTGGGAAATATTCAGTGAGCCGGATTCCTGAGGTATCATTGCTCCTAGTAGTTGCTCCCAAATAGCATTATATCGTATACTATCCCCTGCCAGTTTGATAGGATAAGTTTTCCCGAGCAGACTTACTCCTACTTTGGCATTCCCAACTTGCTGAACGGCAAATGCATTTTCAAAAAGAAGTTTTTGCGCTGTGGCTTCTTCGAATTCAAAAGGCTGAGCATCCAAATCATCGTTTATTACCCTTTGTTCATTGCTTGTCGATCTCTTAGTGGAAAAACTTGTTTCCAAGGTTTTGTTAATTGACTGAATGTCGCTGTTCACATCACTAATATTGATTAAGAGTATCGATGCTCCCTTAGCTATTGCATCTTGGGTTGATTTCTTTCCAAGTTGCTCGGGATCGATGATCAAAAACTGTAGTGAATCCGCATCTGAATTACCGGATTGGATCGTAGAATTTCTTGACACGTCAATCTCTTCATTTACCTGCTCCCCAGCATTAATTAAATATTGACTCAACATCCTGATTTCAGCATCCGGGAAAGAGAATTTTAGGCTGTATTGTATAGGTTTAGCTGCTTGGGTAAAGAAATTTACATAGCCGAGCAATGAATCATTAGCCAAGAGTTCAAGGTGATTTCTCCCCAAAACACTAACTGGAAATTCCAGTTTGAAGGTACCCAAATTTGGATTTGCGTTTGTTTCAGCCAAGATTTCCCCTTCCTGAACTATGGAAATACGAACCGTATCTTTCGTTATTATTTTGCCCTTTACCTCCTGCATTTCGCCTGATCTCAGTAGTCCTTTCCATTCGAGATAAGAAATAGAACCAGCTTCAGCATCTGAAATCCAGTGGATATCCTTACCATTCATTTTCAAAAGCTCTGCTTCCGAAAACTCAGATCCCAGCAGATAAACAGGATTGCCTTCTCTTTTGTAATTTCGGATTTCCAGAGATTTTCTGATATCCAGGCTGTCTTTCCAAAAGCGTATTTTATCTCTGGAAACTGACTTAGAATAAACCAAAACAGCTTCTTTAGAACTATCTGTGCTCCAAACTGGCTGAAATATATAGCCTATCAGTATTATTCCAAATAGAGTGTTTAGGCTTATTCTAATCGCTTTGTTAGAGCTTTTAAGCTCATGGGTCAATATCCAATAGATTTGGATAGCAAGTATGATACAAACTGCCAAAGCAAATAGCCAAGCCCAAGTCAAGGACATCAAAGGTTCGAATTGGATCATTGTAACTTCTGCCAATAGGCTTTTTCTAATTCTTTTTGTTTGAGCCAAGCTGTATTGACACCTTCAGTTTTGGCCGTCAAGGGATAAAGTTTTTCAAACAATTCCCTTTTACCTTTCTCTTCAATTTTCCCGGAATTCAGCTCCTGAAGCAGCAATAGCACCGACCAGTCCTGCATTCCTGTATAATTCATCCTCGAAGTCCAAAGCTCACCTAATTTCTGTACAGCGGCTTTATCTACAGCGGATAACTGATTTTTCCTTAGTAAACCTAGTACTTGAGCGGCAAGTGGGGATATGGTGTTTGTTAGAGCAATTTGCTCGATTTCAATTTGCTTCTTTAGATCTTCTAGATCTCCTGCTAAACGCTTTTCCTCCTGTTTGATCGGCGGTGGGTCAAAACCCGAACGCTTCACATAGGCGCGGGACTTTTGCTGTACCGATTTAAGATATTCGAGTGCCTTGTATTGGAATGGCAGTGCCTTCTCCGGCTCAAAAAGGCGAAGATGCAATTCAGATTCCCACATTTGATCCAAAGAAAGCTTGAGCAAATGCATTGAGGAGATCTCATCTGATTCAGCTTGTACAGTTTGCTGGGTATTATTTAGGAAAGCATTCATTAAGCCTCCTAACCCATCCTCTCCGGTATTTTTTAAGCTATCAGCCACATGATTTTCTACTTTTTTCTTTTTTGGTTTTTCAATTCCGCCCATCATTTCAGCTCCATGGTCATGATCATGGTCGTGCCCTGCTAGAAAATCCACAGGTTCGGACCCATCCTGAGGTTCGGAATTTTCCTCACCCAAGTACTGACCATATCTCATTCTCAGCAATTTTTGATCGCTTCCTATCACATTCGAAGCCGAGTTAAACTCCTTCTCTGATTTACTTTTTTTACTGGCAATAAGGTTTTCGGTATCAATAATAATTTGACGTTGACTACGAAAATACTCCGGCATTACATGAATTGCCATGCCGATTATATCCTGCTCTTCCACACCAGTTGAATCTACGTAGTTGATAAAGTAGGTATCGGACCTGCTAAAATTAGGAGTTGGTGTTCTGTTGTCCATTGCTGCCCAATAGTAGTAAAGCTCGTCACCAGGCTTGAAATCCAGCGCCTCCAAATCAAGCTTGGCAAATAACTTTTCAGATTTGAAATTAGATTTACCTAGTGGAATTCTGTTCTCTCGGAACTTGACATTTTCCCCCGATCCCCTAGCCAAAGTGGCCACCAAGTATGCTTCTGCCACCTTGAAATCATCAGAGATCTGAGCTCCCACATTCATGATTTTAGCATCTTTGGAAAAGTGATAGGTGTAGAGTTCTTTACTGTTGGGAAGAATCACAGGTGATAAATCTTCAATTCCCTCCAAAGGATAGAAATCGGACTCATAAACTGTCTCCCCATCTTTACTTGCACGAAAAGCATAAATTCCAGAACTCTTAACTCGATCCCGAAGAATAAATTCATCGTTTTCCTTGGTTAGTTCCAAACCATCACCATTGGTGTTAATTAGTTCTACTCTAATATCTTGATCATTCTCAAAAGAAATAACCCACTCTATTTCAGAGCCAATGATTGCTTTTACATCTAGTTCAGATTGAGAAGTTTGTGGAATACCCGTATAAGCTGGAGGAGTAATAATCACCTTAGTATCGTTCATCCTTACAGGTAATTCAGCCTTTTCAATCTCAAAAGTTTTACCATCTTTTTGAGTGATAGCCTCTGTTCGATTATCATCTGTAACAGTGAAAACCGTCAGCCCATATACACCTCCTGAAAGAAGTACGCCGATAAAAAAAGGCCATATTTTTTTATACCAAAGTTGAATATCACCTCCTTGAAACTTTGCATTGACACGCTCCCATTGGAGTTGTTCGGCTATGTTTTTGGAGGGTTTACCTAGAAGCTGAAGGCTAAATTCGAGATCTGAAAATCTCTCATGAAGAAGCTGTATGGCTCGTGTCCTTTTCTCTTCAAACAAACCGATGAAGTACCCCGAAACAAAAAAACCTAGAATCGCTTTGGCAATGGATATGAAGGGAGATGAAAAGAAAATCAGGGAAAACACACCTACGGATATACCTACCAGGAGGGATTTTAGTGCTGCCTGCACATAAAGCTCGCGCTCAATTTTGGCGATATAGTGTTCGATTTTGCTCATATTTCTTGCTGATTAGCGAAGTATCTCTCCAGACCAAAACAAATCAAGATAAGGCATAGGATAAGTGTAGTGAGATTGGCTTTCTTATCCTGGCTTTTGTGGGAATCAATCACAAATCTGTTTTCAACTTGAGCTTGACTCAGCTTTACATTTTGCTTTTCCACTCCTGAAAATTCAAGAAATCTTTCCAGGATCACCTCCGGTAACCTTCCTAGTTGGACCAATTCTGAATGTTCAAAATCCAGGGAATCAGAAAAGGAAACTAAATTGGATTGCTCCGAAAAGTTGAAATTATTTGAGATGAAATAAAGTTTTTCGGACGATTTCTCAGAAGGAATTTTTGTATCAAATACCAGTTTGGCTTCTTCAATTTCCTCGGTCTCGTGAAAATCAAATCCGTAAACATCGAATATTGCATTGAGAGAAGCCTGAATGAATTTCTTCTCAGAAGGCGCTATTTCCCCAAAGAAATAAGCGAAATCGTCCCTTTCCAGATTCCTTGAAATCTGTACCTCCTCACTATCTGATATAGAGTCCAATAAACCAGAATCACCAACTTTATATGTTTTAGCTCCCGATACGGCTATAGATTGAGAAGAAGACTTTATAAAATCTGTCTTGCTGAGAAATACATTTGGTTTGATTTTGCTTAAGTAATTGCCAGAGCCCAAGGTATTTTGGGAGTTGTTAAGGTAAAGATTAAGCTTAGAAATATCATCTGGAGTATGGTCAAGTGAAACTTGAAGCGAAAATTCTTTATTAGTTGATTTCAAATTATTTAAATCATGAATTTCTTCTAATTCTCCAGTTGCCCAATAGACCTCTTCTCCATTTTCCAAAGCCTGCTGAATTTCAAATCTATACTCCTCCACAAGTTGCTGGCTAGGTTCTACCAAGTGCACCACCCACTCTTCGGAAGCCTTGCTTAGGCTAGAGATAAAAACCTGACTGAGTAAAAGAACCAATAAGACTATCAGTAAAATCCTTAGTAAAAGAACCAGAATATTCTCAAACCTAAATCCCTTTGCCACTGAACTTTCCTTTGTTGAAAGCCATTCCATAGCAGCCCATGAAATTACCTGTCCCTTTTTGCCACGCCATAGGTGAATCAAGATCGGTATGCTAATTCCCAGCAAACCCCAAAGCATTATGGGCTGTAAAAACTGCATCAGGATAAAGATCTTTCGGACAAAAACTTACTGATCACACCCGCCATAGAGTCGGATAAAGAGACTCTAAACAAATGAACTTGTGGTAGAAGTAATGATTCTTTAAATTCTGATAAATAGACTTTTATAGAATCGTTATAGTTTTTTTCTATCGACGCTCCATCCAAAATAATCGAACGGTCAGACTCCAAATCGTGGAAGTTAAAATTGCCTTTCAGTTCAAATTTCTCTTCCTGTTTTCCAAGAATTTGAAAGAGTACGATCTCCTTTTTGGGATGACGCATCTGCTCCACTATATCAAGCCATTCATTATCCTTTTGCAAAAAATCAGATACGAGAATAATCATTTCTTTTTGCTTGCCTTTCAAGGCTGGAAAATCCTTCTTTTCCACAGGCCAGGTACCTGCAGCACTTTCCTCTTCCAGAAAATATAACATACGCTGAAATGCTTTTGGCGAGGCGGCGACTTTCTGCTCCACCCTTCCATCCTGGCAAGTGAAGTAACTCAAAGAATCCCCTTGCTGATTTGCTAGGTAGGAAAGCGAAGCAATAAGGTTTTTAGCGTAGTCCAAGCGTTTAATTCCATTTTCCTCATAGTTCATCGATCCTGACAGATCGAGCATCATACGGACGTGTAAATGGCTTTCTGTCTGTGATTCCTTGATCATGTATTTGCCGGACCTTGAAAAATATTTCCAATCGATGCGCTTGGGATCATCTCCCGGCTCATAATACCTGTACTGCTCAAACTCTGATCCCACTCCTACACGCTTGCCTAGGTGCACGCCGTTCTTAAGTTGCTCACTGATGATCTTGGCAGCCAACTTCAGATTATTAAGTTTGATGATTTCCAGGTTACTTGCTTGCATGTATTGGTAATGCTTCCAGTATTTTTGTGATCACTGCATCAGCTTGTATGCCTTCTGCTTCTGCACGGAAATGTAATGAAAGCCGATGCCTCAATACCGGGAAAGCCAGCGTTTTGATATCATCCGGTGTTACCGCAAAGCGACCTTTTACGAGAGCTCTAGCTTTGGAACAAAGTATCAAAGCCTGTCCAGCTCTAGTACCCGCTCCCCACTCCACATAATCTATAACCGATTGAATTTCTGAATTATCAGGTCGAGTTGCTCTAATTAACTTATTGATGTAAACCAGCAAGTTTGAATCAATATGGACTTCTCTGGTAAGTTTTTGAAGCACTTTCACATCAGATCCGGAAAAGACTACATCGGGTTTTCCCTTGTAGGTCCCTGTTGTTTTTTCCAAAACATCCAACTCCTCCTGCTCCGAAGGATAGCCAAGTTTGATGTACAAAAGGAAACGATCCAACTGTGCTTCAGGAAGAGGATAAGTACCTGACTGCTCTATTGGATTTTGCGTAGCTATGATTAAAAAAGGATCCGGTAGCGGATGATGTTGCCCACCATAGGTTACTACCTTTTCCTGCATTGCTTCTAGCAACGCTGCCTGCGTTTTCGAGGGTGTTCTATTGATCTCATCTGCCAAGACCATATTTGCGAAAATAGGCCCACGGTTGAACTGAAAAAATTTCTTTCCCGTGACATGATCTTCCTCGAGGATCTCTGTTCCTAGAATATCCCCAGGCATCAAATCAGGGGTGAATTGAATTCTCTTGAAGTTCATGTCCATTCCCTGAGAAAGGGAATTAACCATCAACGTCTTTGCAAGCCCCGGAACACCTTCAAGTAGGCAATGTCCTCCAGCCAGCAAAGTAATTATGATCTCCTCAATCACTGATTCCTGACCAACGATAACTTTTGCAATTTCTTTTTTGAGCAAAGGGATTTTACCCACCAGCTCCTTATATGCTGTTAAATCTGTTTTTTCCAATATCATTGCGTTAATGCATAAACCACTATGTTGACACCAAACTTGGTATTATCGATTTTTAAAAACCGCTTATTTCTGAAGTCATAATCCCACTCGCAGCCATAATCCTTGTTGCTATAAAGAACTCCTATTCTTCCATTTACAACTATCGCTTTCAAGTAATCATGAATCAGATCGTCTCCCCAACCGTTGAGTTCAAAAGAAGTCGCAGGAGGACCGTCCTCGAATTCAAAGAAGGAGGAATAAATTGGGTGGTTATTGGGTATTTTTTGGAGTGCATCTTCTCCAAAAGTTTTAGCCATTTCGGCTTCAAATGATTTTGCGAAAAGCCCGTCAATGTCATGATTGCAATCATCGGCAAAGACGAAACCTCCGTTTTCCACATAAGTTTTGAAGTTCTTTCGCTCTTCTGACGAAAACTCCACCAACTTATGTCCACTTAGGTAGCAAAAAGGACTTTTAAAAATCTCCTTGCTGCTCAACTCAACTATTTTTTCCTTTTCATCAACCGGTATTGTTGTGTATTCTACCAATGAATTGAGCAAGTTGATAGGCATACGCTGATCTGTATCCCAATTGCCGGAATTGTATTTTATTCTGGTGAAGAAAAAGGGATTCATCTAATGAAATTTAATCTAGAAAACCTATGTGTTCACAGACAACAGTCCACTGTCCACAGCAGTTCAAGGAATAGTAACTGAAGAAGTCCACAGACCTAGTGTTTTGCAAAAGCTTATGAAATATAGAAGCCTGCTGTTGACTGTAGTCTGTGGAATGTTAACTGATTTAAACTGCGTCTGACAAACTAGTGAATGTAAAGTCCCTGATCTTCATCGGAGGGATCAAGTTTCCTCCTACTCGTTGAGGCTTACCCATTGCTTCAATATTGTTCAGCATGATAATCGGACTCTCATTGAAGCGGAAGTTTTTCACAGGGAATTTGATCTGGCCATTCTCTATATAGAAAGTACCGTCCCGAGTAAGGCCTGTAAAGAGTAGTGTTTGAGGATCCACTGATCTGATATACCAGAATCTAGTCACCAAAATACCTCTTTCAGTACTTTTGATCATATCGGCAATCGACTGATCACCTCCTGAGAAAATGTACCCTCCTCCTCCAAAACCTCTTCCACCAGCACTGGCAAGCGGAGCTACGCCTTGTTTTTCAGCCCAATAACGGGAATATGCCAAGTTTTTGACTACTCCATTTTCCACCCAGGTGGTCTTCACTCTAGGCAATCCATCACCATCCCATGGAGACAATGGAATTTCTGTATTGGTGGGATCAGAAGTGATCGTCACGCGCTCGTCAAATAGTTTTTCTCCCAGACGCGTCCCTCCACCCTTTTTACTCATAAAGCTTCTTCCTTCGTCTGCACTGCGGGCATCAAACCCTCTAGTGAGAAGACCTAATAAATCCCCTGCTGCAGTAGGCTCCAAAATCACGGTGTACTTTCCTGGTTCTATTGCCTGCGCCGAAGCTGATGCCTGGGCTTTTTGCATGGCGATGCTCGTCACATCCTTAGCGTTAAGAAGGTTTACATCGTTAAAGTCTCTGATGCCGTAGCCAGAGCCTTTACCGTCATTGGTCCTTACTGTAACTGAAAAATCAACAGATGTGCTGGTGTTGTAGCCAAATTGTCCTTTGCTGTTTCCCATCGCAACGAATCCTGAGAAATCCTCCAAGTAACCAGCAGCAGTAAGATCTCCTGTACTGGTAATCTCTATACTGTCAGCGGCTAATTGCGCTCTAAATTCCGGATCGATCTTATCCGTAGCAGGGCTAAATGTAGCTGCTTCAGGATAGGTCTGAGGTCCGAGCATTGGCATATATTCAGGATTCTCCGGAGCAAGCATGGCGATTTCCTCAGCACGTGCCACCACCTTTTTCAAAGAGGCATCATCCAACTCATTGGTAGAGGATGATCCTACTTTTTTACCATACACAGAACTCACGCTTAGGCGAATTTCATTCGTTTCCCCACTGGTGTTTACCGTATTTCTGGCATATCTGATATTCCCTGTACGCCCTCCGAAAATGGAGACCTCCATCTCGTCCGATTTGGAATAGGAAAGTACTTTATCTATAATTTTCTTTGCTTCTTCTTTTGTTAGAAAGGCCATAATTCTCTGTGTTGAGGTTAAATATTTCTTCCTGTGTTAATGACATTCACCCCGTCAAAACGTGTGGTGGAGCTACCATGGGAGACTGCGGAGGATTGTGAAGGTTGTCCTTTACCATCATTGAATGTACCCATGAATCGATAGTCATCCTGATCACAAATCTGGGAGCAGGAATTCCAAAACTCCTGGGTATTTGACTGATAGGCTACATCTTCCAGCATGCCTACAATTTCTCCATCCTTGATTTCATAGAACACAGTACCACCGAATTGGAAGTTGTATCGTTGCTGATCGATAGAGAATGAACCTCTTCCCAAGATATAAATCCCTTTTTCCACATCTTTAATCATATCTGCAGGACCTAACTTTTCTTTACCTGGACGCAAAGATACATTGGCCATTCTCTGGAATTGAACTGAGCTCCAGCTATCTGCGAATGCGCAACCATTAGACTCATTTCCTCCCAAAATACCTACTTGATCTCTGATGGCTTGATAATTAACCAAAACTCCATCTTTGATTAGATCCCACTCTTTACATTTTACCCCTTCGTCATCATACCCCGTTTTTCCAAGAGAATAATCCTGAGTTTTATCTGCGAAAATGTTAACTATATCTGAACCATATTTAAAATCACCGGATTTCCACTTGTCCAAAGTAGCAAAGCTAGTACCTGCATAATTTGCCTCATAGCCCAGTACACGATCAAGCTCAAGCGGATGGCCTACAGATTCGTGAATAGTCAATCCCAAGTGATCAGGATCAAGAACCAAGTCATATTTCCCAGGAACTACTGTCTTAGCTGTGATTTTTTCTTTGGCTTGCTTAGCTGCTGCTATCGCATCTTCAACTATATCGTAGGAATTATTATAGCTAATAAATCCTGCAGGGTTCATGATTCTGTCTTTATCCTTGCAATCCAAGTATTCATAGCCCATGCCCATAGGAGTACTTAGTGCCTGTCTTGATCTGAATCCTCCTGACTCTTTATTTACAGCGGTAACGGAGAAAGTTGGATAGATTCTGTGAATGTCCTGATCTATGTAAGATCCATCTGTGGAAGCAAAATACTTCTGCTCGTTGATCATGAACATAGCGGAATTAACAAATGCAGCCCCATTTACCATTGCAGCATCATTTGCTTTCAACAGCAAATCTATCTTGTCCTTGACAGGAACTTCCATAGGATTTGTGACGATAGGAGTATTCCAAGTGACTTCACCATGGCCTGGCTCAGGAGCCAATACTACTGGTTCAGTTTGCAATCTTGAATTTGCTTTTGCTATGGCTACTGCATTCTCTGCACATGCCTTGATGCCATCTGGAGTCACATCGGAAGTGGCGGAGAATCCCCAAGTGCCATTTGCAATTACTCTGATTCCCACACCGAAGGTTTCGGCGTTGGAAATTCCCTGAACATTCTTTTCTCGGGTAAATAAACTTTGGGAAAGGTATCTGCCGATTCGCACATCGGTATATGTAGCACCTTTTGAGCGGGCTGCATTCAATGCGATATCTGCGAGTACTTTCTTAGCTGCCGGATCCATTCCTGGTTCAAGCAACTGCTCAGCCGAGACAGGGCTTCCCATCATGACTAATCCCGAAGTAGCTAAGGCGCCAAGCCCAAGTCCGGAAAGGTGGATAAAATCTCTTCTTTTCATGTGTTTACAATTTCATTAGTATAGGTCACACGTAATCTGGCACATATAATTCGTTTCTGCACGGAGAAGCTTCTATACATGCCCGATTTCAATTGATCTCCTGGTTAATGTTTATGATTTTTGACTGCTGGTGATTAAAGTGGGTTCAATAACACTTTCAAAGTACTGCTATCATTGGATTATGCAAAATAAAAATACAGACTCGGTAATTTTTCAGGGTATGAATCCAAAAATCCCTGTTGAGAATTAAAAAATCATGAATTTTTGACCCCAGCATCACAGATAAAACTATTTTAAAAATTCAAAAAAAAACCATATCCACCAGTAGCTTGGTAGCAGATTTAGCTTTTCAGCTGGAGGAATATATACTCACAATCCGCGTAAAAAATGTCAAGTCATCTAACAATTGTACGGAATGTCAAATTTACTCTTGGTTTTGAAACCAGTTTGGTCGGAGGAAGTCTATGCATCCAATGCGTCTGTGTAGTTCCTTTCATCACGAGCAGGCTTCCGTTTTCCAAAATCTGTGAAACGGTCTCTTTTGAAACCTTATGTTTGAAGGCAAATTTCCGTTCAGCTCCAAAACTCACAGAAGCAATAGCCCCATTTTTTTTCAGGTCAGTCTCCCCATCGCTATGCCATGCCATACCTTCACTCCCATTGTGGTATAAATTCAGCAGGCAGGAATTAAATGTTTCACCCGTCTTCTTTTCAACCAACTCTTTTAACTCCAGCAGTTCACTAGTCCAAGGCAAAGCCGTTTTGGTATGGTTGGAATAGGTGTATTCAAAAGGATTTTCCGCATACCAAGCAACTTTCCGCTTCGTTTCTATACGCTTACCAAAAATAACAGCCACATCATTTTTCCATTGAATCTCATTCAACAAGTATTCTAGATAGCTCAATGACTTTGCATTAGGCATTATCTTCCCGTAGTAATTCACTGTCCCATCTTTAGGTAGCAAGTTTACCTTCTCGACCGATTCCTGATTGAATAAATCCATTTTTCTCTCCTATCCCTCTTTAATTAGCTGGGAAGCTTCCCAACCTATAATTGCTGATTTTCTGGTATTCCCCCACATATAGCCACCAATTTTACCACTAGACTGAATAACCCGATGACAGGGAATCAGGAAAGCAACAGGATTACTACCAATGGCAGTTCCAATGGCGCGTGAAGCTTGGGGTTTCTCTATTTCGCTTGCAATGCAACCGTAGGTAGTGAGGTTTCCCATTGGAATCTTCAGCAGGGCATCCCAGACCTTCAACTGAAACTGCGTTCCTTGCAAATGCAATTTGATTTGATTGAGTTTGCTCCAATCGTGTTTGAAAATAAACAACGCCTCCTGTTGAATACTGTCCACCAACTGATGATAAGCTGCATTTGGAAATCGGGCTTTCAGGATTGACTCCCCTTCTTTTTGATCTGAGAAAAACGCCAAATGACAAATGCCTTTTGACGTGGATGCAACTATGATTTCCCCAAAAGGACTTTCTGCGAAACTGTAATTGATCTGGAGGTTTTCTCCCCCATTTTTATACTCACCAGGAGTCATCCCTTCTATCTTCACAAATAAATCATGAAGCCTTCCTGTGCCGGAAAGCCCTGTTTCCTGTGCCGCTTCAAAGAGTGTCGCTTCCTTGCCTTTCAAAAGCTGCTTGGCATATTCAACACTTATAAACTGCATAAACTTCTTTGGGCTCACTCCTGCCCACTCGCTAAACATACGCTGAAAATGAAATGGGCTCAGGTGAATCTGCTCCGCAATTTCCTCCAAGGATGGCTGTCTTTTGAAATTAGCCTGTATGAAAGTAATTGCTTCGGCTATGCGTTGATAATTTATTGACTGACTCTCGTTCATATTTTGGATGCTAAGTTGTCCAAAAGTACCCTGATCGATAGATTGCTAAAACCCGAATCTTGCGAAGTTTGAAAAATGCGGATCATCAGTTTCTACTTTCCATAGATCACATTCAGAAATGAATAGCTTACTGGTTCAGGACTTTGCCCGACAACAATTAATCCTGCTCTTGGAGAAAAACCCCATTGAGCAATAAAGGAAGCGTCAAATTCAGCATTGCTCGCCACTTTTATCTCCTTCCAATCAGTTGGGTCCACAGACCAGAAAAACTTATAGTAGCGACCATCACGGGCTTCGTACTTTAGAAAAACAGAGTCATTTCCCGACATGCTTTCTTTGGCCAAGACTTCCTTTTCACCGCCTTCGATTTTATATATCTGTATTTCAGAATTGCTAGCAGTAATTCCCAAGGAATTTTGCTGATTACTGTAAACTCCTAATCCACTTTGTGACTGTGAAGGTCTGACTTCCGTGATCATAGAGTAGTCTCCCATTTTTGGGCGAAGTCCCATGAAATTAACCGCTTCATGGGTACTCGAAATCAGCAGTTCTCCATTTTGGATTTTTGCATCAGGCTTTGGCAATTTTACATCCCATTCCCAAAAAGAGAGATTCTTGTCGCTAGAAAAGTCATCCTCCCAATCCGTAATTTCTTGTTGTTGGGTATTCTGAAATGGCATTAACGCTTCTACAGAAGGAGTGTTTCCATTTTTGAAATATGGCCACTTTGTCTCTTCATCCCAGACAATTTCATCCAGCATTCCCTGTCTTCCTATATACTCAAAATCAGTTGCATTATAAGAATGATACATGTAGAAATCTCTATTGTCCGCCGTCTGCACTAAGGTCCCATGACCTGGACAACGCCATTCCTTACCACCTTGTAAAATCGGGTCTGGGAACTGCTCCCAAGTATCACGGAGATCTTTCGAACGGGAAACCATCACCCGATAGTCACACTTATTGTCACAGCATCCACCTATCGAATAAAACATATAATAGTAATCGCCACGCTTCACAATCGACTGCCCTTCATCACCGTCCCCGGTCCAGCCTTGACTGAAATCAGTAAGTGTCCAATGCTCTCCAACCAAAGCCAATCCATCTTCACTTAATTCTGAAGATAAAATCTCAATATCTCGACCTTCGGTCAAACCATATGCCTTCCAGGAAATATACAGCTTATCATCCTCTTCTTGGAAAACATAGGCATCAATCGCCTCCTCGCCCCATTCGATAATAATTCCATGATCCGTAAATCCTTCGGTAATATCCTCTGCCGTAGCCACTCCGATACAAGCAACGCCAGTATCCTTTCGCTTTGTGGTATAGTACACATAAAAAGTCCCGTCTTTATAGAATAATTCCGGTGCCCAGAAGTCTTCACTTGCCCAAGCGGGAGGCTCGCTGAAAACAGAAGCAATCCGTGTCCAGTTAACTAAATCGCTTGATTCATAGATTGGGTAATTAGGCGCAAAATCATTAGTGGTACCTACAGCATAAAATTTATCCTCCAATCGTATAATGGATGGATCGGGGAAATCCCCCTTGATTATTGGATTGGAATAAGTCTTTTGCTGCTCTTGTTTAACAGTCTCTGGAGAACATGAAGCTGACGCTACTAAGGTGGTAATTAATAATAGTGACTGTAGGTAAAAGCTGAATGGTCTCGAAAATATTTGTTGCTTCAATTTATATCTCGGTTAGTTAAACCGATAAAGATAAGTATTGAAGCGTCAATTAATAACTTGCTGAGACCAAATTCAGCTTATGGTAATACACATAGGACACCATTAAAATTGCCAAAATAATCAGTGGAAAGATCGTCTGAAATCCAAAACCATCCACCGCAAAATGGCTAATGCAAGCAAAAATAAAATCGAAAGTAAATCCTGCATAAGCCCATTCTTTTACCCGCTTGGGAAATTTGGGAATCATCAGAATCAATGCCCCTCCCACTTTGAATACCACTAATGCTACACCGAAGTATTCAGGATATCCCAAGTGACGAATCCCCTCCTTGGCAAGTTCTGTCTGGGAAGTAAGGGCCGGCATTACTCCTTCAAAAAGAAATATTATCGTAGTTGCTGTCCAGAAAATGATTTTGTCTCTTTTAGTCGCATTCATAATTTTATTATTTAAATGATAGTCAAATATCATTAGGCTTCTGCTAATCCAAGTGGTATTATGATGACAAAGTAGAGGCGATTTGCGAAATGAAATAGACCGAAAATCTGAATCAACATTTCACCTACCTACATACCAAAATAAAAAAAAGCTGTCCGCAAAAAGCGGACAGCTCAAAAATTTTGGAAAGGAAGTCTTAAATTTTTGAAAGGGCATTTGCCAGATCATTCTTAAGATCTTCAGCCTCTTCCACCCCGACGCTTAATCGTATAAGAGAGTCCACTAATCCTACTTTCTCCCGCTCTTCCTTTGGGATACTGGCATGGGTCATGGAAGCGGGATGTCCACACAGAGATTCCACCCCTCCTAGGGATTCTGCAAGTGCAAAAAGCTCAAAATTTTCCATCACTGTTCTAGCATCAGATTCTTTATTTCCGACCAGTGTAAAAGAAATCATTCCTCCGTAGTCACGCATCTGCTTTTCTGCAATGTAATGGTTAGGGTGATCCTCGAAACCAGGCCAGTAGACTTTATCTACCTTAGGATGATTCTTTAAATAAGCAGCGATGGTTTTACCATTTTGGGAATGGCGCTCCATTCTTAGGTGAAGTGTTTTTATTCCTCTTATTACTAAGAAACAGTCCTGGGGACCTGGAGTAGCACCTGAAGCATTTTGAATAAAAACCAACTTTTCAGCCAGCTCATCATCATTTACTACCAATGCTCCCATCACTACATCAGAGTGTCCACCAAGATACTTAGTCACGGAGTGCATTACGATATCTGCTCCCAGATCCAGTGGAGTCTGCAAATAAGGAGATGCAAAGGTGTTATCCACTGCTAGGATAATCTTATTTCCCGAGCTCAACTTTGCCACAGCAGCAATATCAATGATATTCATCATTGGATTTGTAGGCGTCTCCACCCAGATCATCTTCGTATTTTCAGTGATATGATCTGCGATAGAAGAAGCGTCTGCCATAGGCACAAACTTAAACTTGATACCGTACCGCTCATATACTTTCGTGAATAGACGATAGGTGCCACCGTAAAGATCGTTGGTGCTGATGATTTCATCACCAGGATTGAAAAGTTTGATCACTGCGTCAATGGCTCCCAAGCCAGATGAAAAACATATTCCATGTTTACCATTTTCCAGTGCAGCGAGATTATTCTGTAATGCAGTGCGGGTAGGATTATGGGTTCTGGAATATTCATATCCTTTGTGCACTCCAGGTGATTTCTGTACATAAGTGGAAGTCTGGTAAATCGGAGTCATGATTGCACCTGTGGTAGGGTCAGGCACTATTCCAGCATGTATGGCTTTTGTTCCAAATTTCATTCGTAATTGTTTTAGGTTTTTTGGCTCGTCAGAAAATAAAAATCAGTTTAGATTTTCAGGGTTATTTTAAGCTGTGCATGTTAAACTTGCAGACATTTCCAATGAATCAATGTAAGATGAACCAAATATGACAAAAAAGGGCAGGATTTTCAAAACTATCCGTTCCTACTTCGGTAAGCATCCCTCAGGTATATTTGCGTGGCTTTGGGTTACCGTTTTGCCATTTGTTGGAAGTTTGGTCTTTGCGGCTTACTATGATTTCCTTGAAGCCTACCAATTGCATACTGGTATGGATTTTTTTATTTATACAATAATAGGGGCATTATTGATGGGTTTGGCGATACTTCCCACCACACTTATTGCGCTGGCTTCGGGGTTTTACTTTGGGTGGCCATCACTTCCATTTTTGATATTGGGATATTCTTTAGCTTCAGCAATCGGTTATATATTGGGCAAAATCACCAATATGGGCCTGACTGAGAAACTCTTTAAAAAAAATCCAAAGTTTCATGCAGCCCTGGAATCACGGAAGGAAAAGGAAGGTTCATTGGTGTTCTTTGTGCGAATCTCACCAGTTGTTCCCTTCGCTGTATCCAACTTCCTATTTGCAAATCTTAATATCAAACTCTGGAAGGTACTGGTGTATGGGATTCCAGGAATGCTGACCCGTACTGTTATCGCCTTTGCTGCTGGCGTCGCTGCAAGTTCTTATATAGCTGCCAAAGAATCCATGAACACTCCATTGCAATGGGGAATCGGAATTGCGTTGTTGGTGATCGGAGTGGGAGGAATTTATAGATATGTGAAAAAGTCAAGAACCTAGTCAGAGAAAAATTGGACAATAGTCAGGTTGAAAAAATCTCCCAGATTAGATCAAGTTTAAATTTCACTTAAATATTAATTTCGAATTAATGTAATCGAATAGTGATGTTTAGCCCAATATTCAAATCAATTTCCACTTGATCAAAAACTGAATTTGCAAACACACCATGGTAACCCAGCGATCAGATTACTTTTCATGGGATTATACCAACACCAATTCAAACGGCCTAAAGGAATCAAGCAACGGATCGGATGGATCAAGTTCCGTTACCAGCGTATGGACAGCAGTCATATCACAAGTCTTATATTTCTGCACTGAGTGAAGCTTGTCGGATACAGTTAAAATCACAGTTTTTTTTGCTGCACGAATCATTGCCTGCTTGACTTGAATAACTTCCCAATCGAATTCTGTCAACCCAAACTGCGCATCCAGATAACCTGTTCCCAGAATGCACATATCCACTCGAAGTTGAGAAAGCGCATTCACAACTGTCCCACCTACCGCAAATTTTGCATCGTGCAAGAGTTTACCTCCTAAGAAAATCACCTCCACATTCTCGTGATCCAGCAATGCCATTGCTACATGAAGACTTGGAGTAAATACCGTTAGCACCAATTTCTTTGGAATCAACTTCACTACTTCCATATTGGTGGTTCCTCCACTCATCAGAATGACCTGCCCGTCCGAGAGCAGGGAAACGGTTTTCTCCGCAATGGATATTTTCTTCGACTTCAGATAGATATTCCCGTCATCCTTTGTGAAAGTCATAAAGCCAAAAGAAGTAGCACCACCATGTACTTTCTTGAGCTTTTTTTCCTTATCCAATTCCTTTACATCCCGTCTCACCGTGTCTATTGAGACGTTTAAGGAATCTGATAAATCATTCAATAAAACCCGGTGATGAAGATGAACTTGATCTAAAATATACTTCTGTCTTTCTTCTTTTAGCATTGGATAAAAGTGGTTGAGTTTGGGAAACTAACGAAAACAGCAAAAACTTGCAAAAGTTTTAAGTGTTTGAAATTTCTGGCAAAAAATAGCTGGGCATCATTCCTTATCCTGCAATTTTCTGGGTAGTTTAGCTGTGAAAATCAAATTTGAAACCATTGCATCTGCAGTTCAAATTCGCCCAAGCCCATGAAGTTCAGACCATTAAAAAGTTCTTATTACCTGGCAGGACTCGTATTTTTATCCTTTTGGCTATTTTCCTGCAGCCCTGAATCCACCTTCAGAATAATCGATAAACCAATCACTTGGAATCAGGAGCGAGAGGATCTTTCCATTCAATACCTCAAAACCCGTCATGGTCTAGACCAAAAAACCGCTTCCATTGACCCCAAGATGGTAGTTGTTCACTGGACAGCTATAGATAATATCGAGGTAACTTTTGATGTATTCAACCCACCCACTATAGCCGGAAGAGCTGATCTGACTGAAGCAAGCAACTTAAATGTCTCGAGCCAGTTTCTGATTGATCGGGACGGCACGATTTTTAGACTATTGCCAGACACTACTTTTGCCAGACATACTATAGGGTTGAATTATTTGGCAATTGGGGTCGAAAACATCGGAAGCGATGAAATGCCTTTGACTAAGAAGCAGCTGAAAGCCAATGAAGAACTTGTACGATACCTGGAGAGAAAGTATGAAATCGATTATGTGATCGGTCACCATGAATACCAAAATTTCCAGAGTACAGATCTTTGGAAAGAAGCTGATCCTGACTATCGCACCGTCAAAACCGACCCCGGAGATGCCTTTATGAATAAACTCCGAAAAAATCTGGAAGACTTAAACTTGAAACCTGTACCAAAGCTCTGATTACCCATTTATGCAATTCCTTTCTAGGTATCTCTTTCTCTTTTTGGCCTTTTGCCTCCTACTTTCTGCCTGTAAAACTCAAAAACCTACCACTACTGGAACCAGACCTTCCGGTACGATCGGTACTAAACCGAATACTTCCAACGGTGCCAATCTTCCTGTCAAATCTTTACCGATGACCCCAGTGGCTTTGCAGCCTCTAACCTACCAAATGCAGGAAATGCCTCGGGAATTCCGTGGAGTTTGGATCGCAACTGTAGCAAATATCGATTGGCCGATTTCTCCGGATGACACCTACACCAAGCAAAAGCAGGATTTTATCAACCTATTGGATTATTACAAAAACCTGAACTTCAACGCCGTAATCGTCCAAGTCAGGACAGCGGGTGATGCTTTTTACCCGAGTAATCTAGCTCCATGGTCAAAATATCTGACCGGAAAGCAAGGACAAGCTCCAAAAACTGATGAAAATCCGCTCACATGGATGATTCAGGAATCCCATGCCCGAGGTTTGGAATTTCACGCTTGGCTGAATCCATATCGGGCTACTATGAACCTGAGCACGGAAGGACTCAGTCCAGACCATGCTTATAACCTTCATCGTAACTGGATGCTGAAATATGGCACTCAATACTATTTCAATCCTGGACTGCCTGAGGTAAAAGCTCATTTGTTGGCTGTAATCAAAGAAATCGTGGACAATTATGACATAGACGCGATCCACTTTGATGATTATTTTTACCCGTATAAAATCGCAAAACAGGACTTCCCGGATAAGGCCACCTATGACAAATACAAGAAGCCTGGTCAATCTCAGGCTGACTGGAGACGGGACAATGTCAATCAATTAATATTGGCGCTAAACCAAACCATCAAGCAAAGTAAGCCTTGGGTACAGTTTGGGATTTCACCATTCGGAGTGTGGCGAAATCAAAGTATGGATCCAAATGGCTCACCTACTAGGGCAGGACAGACAAACTATGACGACCTTTACGCGGATGTCTTGCTATGGATGAAAAATGGATGGGTGGACTACATGATCCCTCAGCTCTATTGGAGCATGGACCACAAACTTGCTTCACATAGAATACTAAATGACTGGTGGGCAAGAAACCACTACAACACTAATATTTATATAGGAAATGGTCCATATAAAATCCGTGAGGATTCGGATGCTGCGTGGGACAATCCCCGCGAGATAAACACACAGATCTCCTATACCCGGACGCTACCGACTATTCAGGGAAATGCATTTTTCTCAGCAAAATCGATGAAGATCAAGAATCAGGATGTAGCTCAGTTGCTGAAAAGTGAATTGTATAACGAACCTACTTTGCCTCCGGCATTCCAACCTAAAAGCCCATCAATCATAGATACTCCAGTTGTATTTAGTGTGGAAGCCAATTCAGAAATGACTACCATTCGCATGGCCAATCCTCTGGATCCTGCTATTCGCTATGCCTTGATTCAGGGGGCTAATGAACTGGGCCAACTTGCAGACTCAGAAATCCATCCGGTTTGGGTAGGTGGCCTACGAGCAAGAACTTTGGAAGTAAAAAGTGTAAATACTGAATATCTTGCCATTCGGTGGATCGACCATTATGGTAGAATCGTCCAAACTCAAGTTTATAAGATCCCTTAAGTCAGAACTTATGCAAGACATGCTAGTCCGATTGATCGGTTTGCCGGATATTTCTCTCGAAGAAGCGCGCCTTTTAAAAAAGGAGAAAATTGTCTTTAGAAGGTCTATCGTTCCAGAGAAGCACCTGATCAGTTCATGGGTATTGGAGAATTTCGGAGAATACTGGCAATCAGAAGTGGAAGTAGCTTTCAGCAGACAGCCAGTTGCCTGTTGGCTGGCGCAAAGAGAAAATGAAATCCTGGGATTTGCCTGTTACGAAACCACTTATAGAAATTTCTTTGGGCCCACAGGTACATTAGAATCGGAGCGTGGAAAAGGAATTGGTAAAATCCTCCTGATAAAATCACTCCAATCCATGAGGGAAATGGGCTATGCATATGCAATTATTGGAGGTGTCGGGCCGGCGGAATTTTATGAAAAAACAGTCAGCGCAAAAATTATAGATGGATCAGAGGTAAGTATTTACAAAAATCTGATTCGAAAATCATGAACAAATCCCCCCAAAGAACTCCGTGGATCTGGATTCCTTCCTTGTACATGACCGAAGGAATCCCCTACATAGTCATCATCGTAGTATCTGTGATTATGTATAAAAAGCTTGGTGTCTCCAATTCTGATATCGGATTGTACACGAGCTTACTGTATTTACCATGGGTGATCAAGCCTATCTGGAGCCCAATTGTGGATCTCTTTGGCACAAAAAGGAAGTGGTTTTTGGCCATGCAGTTTATCCTTTCATTGGTGTTTTTGGCAGTAGGACTGACCACATCAGGCAGTAACTTTTTCTTCATGACCTTGGCTTTTTTCTGGATGGGGGCATTTGCTTCTGCGACGAATGATATCGCTTCGGATGGCATGTATTTGATAGCACTAAAGCCAGAGCAGCAGTCCTTCTTTGTCGGACTTCGAGGCACTTTCTACCGAATCGGTATGATTACAGGACAAGGATTAATCGTGATGGTGGCTGGATACTTAGAGACTACTTTAGGAGATAATACAAAAGCGTGGTCCTATACCATGATAATTGTCGCACTGCTAATGCTTTTGCTAACGTTGATTAATTCTTTGGCTACGCCAAAAATCGAGGAAGAAACAGCGGAAAAAACTTCTCGGGAAGCGAGTTTCGGAAAGGTGTTCACCACCTTTTTCACCAAGAAAAACATTGGAATCTCGCTGGCTTTTGTGCTACTCTATAGGCTCGGAGAGTCTCAGTTAGTAAAAATGGCCTCACCTTTTTTACTTGATGTGAAAGAAAAAGGAGGATTGGCCTTAAGCACTTCCGAAGTTGGTTTTATGTATGGAACTATCGGCGTGATCGCTTTGCTTTTGGGAGGAATTTTAGGTGGAATCGCTATCTCCCGAGATGGATTAGGTAAGTGGATGATCCCGATGGCACTTTCACTCAATCTTCCAAATTTACTTTACATCGCTTTGGCGCACTTCCAACCAGATAATATTGTCTTCGCTGGAGCAGTCGTCGTGATCGAGCAATTTGGTTACGGATTTGGTTTTGCTGCCTACATGATCTTCCTAATTTACCTTGCAGAGGGCCCTTTCAAAACTTCCCATTATGCTTTGGCTACCGGATTTATGGCGATGGGAATGATGTTTCCAGGAATGCTTTCCGGGTACATTCAGGAATGGCTTGGCTACACTGGCTTTTTCATATGGGTGGGAATTGCGATGATCCCAGCCTTGGTGGTCGCTGCAAGCGTGAAGTATCCAAGGGAGTTTGGAAAGAAACTCGATTAACTATTGACCTCTGAGTCTCTACAATTCGATATTCACCTTCTGCGTTCATCATCCATTATTGAAGTTTTAATTTCCAATGACGAATGATGAATTTAAAATAATGAAGTATAAATACTCCCTTCTAACTTAGAAAGAATGAACAAACACCAAAAAATCGCTCAATGCTTTTCCCCAGCAGCATTTATTCATGATACGGAGGAAAACTACCAAGCCATAGAGAAGCTAATCCTAGAGCAGGAAATAGGTGGATTGACATTTTTTCATAGCCGACATTCTGCTGCGGCTAATTTCGAAAAGCGAGCGGAAGTATTGGACGTGAGTGGGACTTTGGAGAAAATGATTGCCCTGATCAATCGCTATCAGGCCATTGCAAAGACACCGCTACTAATCAGTATAGATGGAGAATATGGTTTGGCTATGAGGATAGAAAAAACACCTCAATATCCTTTTGCGATTACTCTCGGAGCTATTAAGATAAATTGGCCAGAACTCATTGAAGAGGTTGGCTATAGAATTGGTCTGGATATGAAAGCTGCCGGCATTCATTTGAATTTAGCTCCATGCTCCGATGTGAATACAAATCCGAACAATCCCGTGATTGGCTACAGGTCATTCGGCACATCTACTAGGAAAGTTGCTGAGCTCTCACTTGCTATGTATCAGGGTATGAAAAGAGCTGGAATTGGAGCTTGCTTAAAGCACTTTCCGGGTCATGGTGATACACAGACAGATTCTCATTTGGGATTGCCGGTAATTCAGAAAACAAAGGAAGAGCTGGAGAAAGAAGAACTTTTACCGTTTCAAGTTGGAATAGACCATGGTGTTGAAATGATTATGGTTGGTCACTTATCCGCTCCAGCCTTGACAGGTGGGAAGGAAATCGCTTCAAGTATTTCCCGTGAGATCATTACTGATTTACTGAAAACCGAGATGGGATTTGATGGAATTGTGATCTCAGATGCACTGAACATGAAAGCGGTGGCAGACTTATTCCCAGAAGCGGGACAACTCGAATGGGAAGCCTTCCACGCTGGCAATGACATTCTCTGCTTTTCGGATCATGTGAAAGAAGGAATTGATAAAATAGCCGAACATGCCTCCGATGAGGAAATTGTAGTTGTATTTGAGAAGGTTTGGAAGCTAAAGAAGAAGCTAGGAGTATTTGACTTTAAGAAATTGAAAGCTCCAACATTAGATTGGAAAAGTCATGCTGAACTTCAAACAAGGCTTGCAAATGAATATGTATCTGTAATTTCTGGAAAAATTGATTCTGGGGAATTAAAAAGGCAGGCTTCTCAAGGGAAGCTTTCACATCAGTGCTTTTTTGGAAATAACGACACCCCCTTTTCAAAAATTCTAAATCAAAAATACACTTCAGATTTAACTGAAATTCCAATCGATAAGGCAGAGAAAGTAATCATCTCTCTTTTTGTTCCTTCTCACAAACCGTTAAATCAATTCGGAATGGATGAAGAATCATTGGCTGAAATCAAAAAACTGGCTCAGAACAAGCCGTGTATTCTAGTTCATTTTGGCAACCCTTTGGCGTTAAGACATCTTGGAGATTTGGTAATCTTTGAAGCGGTGATTTGTGGCTATCAGGCTTTTGAGGAAACACAGGAGGTTGCTAGTAAATTTTTCTGAAAGGTTTTTTTAACCGCAAAGTCCACTGAGGTATTGCGGAGATTCGCAGAGATACTTTTATCCAAGATTATTCAAGACTCTTTGCTTTCAAACTGTTTTATCCTGCTTCTGGAGAAGCAGGTCAACTATAATGCATCTGCTGTAAAAACAAAAAAAGCCGGCTTCCTTTCGGAAAACCGGCTCCAAAGAAATCATCACGCATTTGCAACTGGGTTAATCAGCTACATATACATTCTGACTTCCTAGATTAAATATCTTCAATCTCTATTTCAGCTTTCACAAGTAAAGCATCTTCTCTTTGATCCTTAACTCTTTCCAAAGTCTTGTCAGAGAAAGCTTTTAGATTATTGTTTTCTCCGTTGTTATTTTGATTTTCAAACATTGAGATGTTGTCATTCAACAATTCAAGTTGGAATTCAATGTAAGCTTCATCAAAGTCCTCTCCACTTAGAAGAGAAAGTTCGTCCATTTTAGCCTGCATAGAAGTAGATATTTCATCCGAAATCTCAACATCCGAATCGGCTACTAAACCTTGCAATTCTGTACTGCTCTCTGTGTTCTCAGAAACGAGCATAGTTCCATATTCAATTACGGAATCATCTTCACCTTTATCAAGTGCCAATTGACCGAAATCAACCTGTGCGTTTAGATATTGGGAAGAAGTCAATGCAAAATTTCTGTCTTGCTGATTGTAGCTGGTTAAAATTGGGTCATCATCGTCATCTTCACATGAAGTCATTCCGACTAGACAAAATGAAGAAAGCAGCACTGCTCCAGTAATCCTTGCTTTTCTACTGAAGGTTTTTGCTGCGGGTTGGTTAACGTTACTTGTTCTCATAAGAAATTTAGTTGGTTTAGTGTACTATCCCCAAACTTGCAAGTACCATTCCCATGTGGATTGGAGCGAAATAGAAACGATTACTATTTTATCCCTGTGTAAAGCATACTCAGTCTGTTGAAAGTTTTACGCTTTTAGACAGAAAATATTTCTCCGCCAGTTCCCAAGGGATAATAGTCCCTAATTCCTACTTCTACTAGACTTTCGACACGGATTTCCCTTACTTTTTGAATGTATAATTCTGAGCAGAAAGAGTGCATGATAAAAAAGTGGCGCTTAAGGAAAGCGCAGTTTTAATAAGAATGTTTTTCATGGGCTATTATTTGAAAAACAAGCTAATAAAATAGTTTAATACGTATATCCGCTTTTCTATCAGTAAGTTGGCAAAAGGAATATATGATATTTTATACTTAAGGATTGAGGCCACTTCTGCCTGTCCCGCCACTGCGGGAGTCTTCGGTCATCGGTCTTTCAACCTGATAAGCAAAGAATCTAAGTTGACTGGCATCATTGCGGAAAATCATTTAGTTTAATTAATTAAGCCTAAATCCGCGCTTATTCTTCTATGCCAAACTCATACACAATCTCATGCACGTATTTCCCGCCTGGAGCCAAACTAGTTGAGGGAAAGCTTGGTTTGTTTGGGCTATCCGGCCAGGCTTCCGGTTCCAAGCACAGTGCCCAATGCGGTTGATAGGTCTTGCGATCTGCTCCAGCAAAATTCCTAACATGATTTGCAGTGTATAGCTGAACTCCCGGCGCAGTTGAAAATACTGTCATCACTCGCCCGCTTTCTGGATGGGTGACGACCGCAATTTTTTTGAGCTCAGAAGAATTTTCTCTTTTCGTAACATAATTATGATCAAAGCCTTCACCCAACGCATCCAACTGAGCCCCTAGATTTTTTGGAGTTTGGAAATCAAAAGGGGTGTCTGCAACGGGTTTTATTTCCCCAGTAGGAATTTGTCCAGGCCCAGAAGGAGTGATAGCATCGGCAAAAATCTGCAACTCATGATCCCGCACATCTCCGGTCATTCCATTCAGATTGAAATAGGAATGATTGGTCAAGTTCACGACAGTTTTCTTATCGGTAGTTGATTCAAATCTGAGTTTCAGTTCATTGTCCGAGGTCAATTCCATCCAGAGAGTCGTTTCTAGATTTCCAGGAAAACCTTCCTCCCCATCTACACTTAAGTAAGTCATCTTCACTCCTACTGCATCGTCTCTTTTATAAATTTCCGGTTTCCATACTTTCACTCCAAATCCTTTGTTCCCACCGTGAAGTGTGTTTTCTCCATTATTTCTAGTGATTTGAAAAGTCTCCCCATCCAACCTAAAGGAAGCCCCTCCAATTCTATTTGCATATCTTCCCACAGCGGCTCCTAGATAAGGACCGTTTTTAGTGAAATAATCCGGAATTTCTTCCAATGCTAAAACGACATTCTCAAGTTTGCCATTTTGATCAGGAACAATAATCCTTGATATAATTCCACCATAATTTGTCAACTCCACTTGCATTCTACCATTTTGTAAAGTGTAGTGGAATACATCCTTGTCCTCCCAAGTCCCTACTTTTTCGCCTGTGATAGAAAGTGAAGAAACATCTTTATTTTCCTTCATTTTTGATTGGGCAAGGCTGGATGACACTATTAACAAGGAGAATGAAAGGGCGAGTAGATTATATTTTAAGAACATGGTTTTCTTTGGGGAATTGTTAAGGTTATTGATCAATCTCTTTTATGATTGCCTTCTATTCTATCCAGTTGTTTTTGTATTTCATTCCTGTCGTATATTTTCCCTTTCATCACGACCATAAAAGGCTTTTGCAACGTGTTAAGATTTTGCAATGGATTCTCGGAAACCAATACAAAATCAGCCGAAGCTCCCGTTTTTATCACGCCCCATTCCCCTTCCTCATCAAAATATTTGGCTGGATTTACAGATCCGGATTTTAGAATCTCATAATTGGACATCCCTGCCTCAGACATCAATTCTATCTCATGGTGAATGGAAAATCCAGGTACATTGAATACCTGAGGGGAATCTGAAGTCATAAGAACGGGGACATTGGCTTTATGTAAAGTCATAAAAAGCATGTTGCGAAATTCCAGGTATGG
Organism: uncultured Algoriphagus sp.; assembly: GCF_963974835.1. Classification (GTDB taxonomy): domain Bacteria; phylum Bacteroidota; class Bacteroidia; order Cytophagales; family Cyclobacteriaceae; genus Algoriphagus. Next base: position 69,082 of record NZ_CAXBET010000004.1, read on the forward strand.
CTGCACATTCTCTGCTGTCAACACGCCTGATTCTTCATAAGGAGTTTTGGCGTTAATCCAGTTTTGTACCTGCTCGGCAGACATGTATTTCATCTCCGGGATATTTCTATATTCGTCGGCGGGCTTTGAACCAAAATACCGATCAAAAAGTGTTAAAGTTGGAGCAATCCAAGCTTTCGTCTCCAACGTCAAATCCACTAATGCTGGCAGCTTGGTTAAATCCGCCTCCTTAACCAATAACATGGTGAATGGTCCAGCCAATTTGGGATCTAATACCTTTGAATAATCTGGAATCATGGCCTCAATATAACCATCCATATGCTCTATGGATTTATAGCCATTTTTCAAACTAGCCTCCAAGCCAACATTCAAGGAAACATGACCTCCAAAAGGAATATCCAATTCTTTGGCTGTTTTGGCAATTGCCAAAAACTCGTCCATTTCCAGACCTGGGTGGAGTTTGAGATGATCGTAGCCCGCAGCTTTTTCATCCCTGACCATTTTCTCGGCTTGTTCTACAGAAGATACAGAAGTGCCGCTGAAAGAGGGACCTGAGAGAAACAACCTCGGACCGTCCAATTCACCGGAATCTATTCTAGCTTTCAAAGGCAAGTGCGACGCATGTCCTATCATACCACGTACCCGTAAAACCCCATTTGCCAAATAAAGCCACATCGCCTCTTCTTGAAGTTGGGTATTGCCATTCTGAGCAACAGGAATATGTGAATGAAACTCCGCCAAACCAGGGTAAACAAAGGAGCCATTCCCATCAACAACTTGGTTTCCTTCATAATCAAGTGATTCTGAAGCAGGAACTATTTTGATGATTTTCCCATCATCTACTAGAATGGATTGGTTGTGAAGAACCTCATCGCTTTCCATAGTGACGATATTTACATTGGAAATCAGATAAGTCTGCGAGAATAAAGGAGATGATGAAAATAGAAAAAACAGGAAATTGGCGATAATGAAGTTTTTCATTGAGAAGGTCATTTGTGAGAAGAATTCAATTTCGTCTATTAAATGACTCCATGCAATCCTTCTAAAAAATAACCAGAGGAACTAAGGCAAAAAAGATGACTTGAAAAAGATATAGATACTAAACGGCAAGTCCAAACATCATTTGGGATTGCTCTTGATCCCCACATATCTGAGTGCCTCTACTAACATCTCTTCAGGCGTTTGATAAATATTCAATTTCAACCCGTACTTAGGTTCTTCCCAAGTTGCAAACTGAGAATCCAGCATAGTCGCCTTCATGTAATGATTTTTTCTGGCAAGCATTCGTCTCCATATTAATTCCCTATCCCCTTTAAGATGAATCCAGTGCATATTTTCCTGCACCTGCAATATTTCCCGATAACTTTCTTTCAAGGCAGAGCATGCCAATACTCCACCGCCAGTCTTCTCAGAATCAATTAAAATTTGCGCTAACGCCTCTAGCCATGGCATTCTATCCACATCATCCAATGGAAAACCCTGGCTCATTTTTTCTATATTCTCCTTTGGATGGAAATTATCTGCATCAAAAAACGGTAATCCCAAACTAGTGGCAATACCAGATCCGATTGTAGTTTTTCCAGTTCCGGAAACTCCAGTGACTATAATTAGCATGTGTGAAAGTTAAGAAAAAATAGCTTTTTGTTCTTATTAAAAATAGGGGATCCCTAAATGATAAATGCCACTTTTTAAACTAGTAAAGTGTACAATAAAATATTCCTGCAAGGAGAAAGTTTGAATTTGAAATAAGCTGCAAAAATCCGGGGATAAACTCCTAAAAACTTACTTCGATTAATTTTTAGAGAAAACTTTTATAAAATTTTTATTAAAGTCCATTTTATTAAAAAACATTTTTTAAATTTGTTTAAGTAAAGTGTAGGAGAAAATTATGTTCTTCTTGCAATATTTATCTAGATTACTAGGTAAAATTTGCCAGCAAATAACTATTGTAATCTGTTGATTTATCTATTCTTATAAATACCATTTCACAAAAAGTCCCATAAAATAAACCTGTCCGAACAGTATGTTAAGTAAGTATCCGCTTTCAGAAGTCGAAAAAAGTTTTCTTCAGGAATCTGGTGTAGAAAAGATCAGCACCCTCATTCCTTACCTTCAAGTTGACAATTTTCCCAAACTTGGCTTGCTCACTGCTTGCCGTTTTTTAGAATGGGCAGCAGCAAATCCACAAGGTGTTATAAGTTTGCCTACAGGTAAGACACCGGAATTTTTCATCAAATGGACGCAGTTTTTACTGGAAAACTGGGACAACAAAAAGGGCAAAGACGTAAGGGAAAAATACGGGTTGGGAAACACTGCAAAACCAGTTTTGAAAGATTTGACATTTGTACAGATCGATGAGTTTTACCCTATATCTTCAAAACAGAACAACAGCTTTTACGACTACGTCAATAAGTTTTATATCCAAGGATTTGGCCTTTCTAAGGAGAAGGCAATTCTGATTAACTCAGACGAAATTCCACTGGCAAATGGTCTTCATTTCAGCAAGGTATTTCCAGACTTGAAGGTAGATCTTTCTTTAAGATTCCGTGATCCTCAAAATGAATTGGAAAAGCTACAGCAGCAATCCATCTACTTGATCGATCAATGGTGCGGGGAATACGAGCAAAAAATCAGAGATGCGGGAGGAATAGGATTCTTTTTGGGGGGAATTGGTCCGGATGGTCATATCGCATTTAACACCAGAGGTTCGCATTTGTTCTCTGTCACTAGATTGACAGAAACCAATTTTGAAACCCAGGCTGTAGCAGCCGGTGATTTGGGAGGAATTGAAATTTCTTCTAACCGTCTAGTGATTACTATTGGACTGGATACCATTGTGTACAACCCTGAGGCAGTGGCAATTATTATTGCAGCGGGTGAGGCCAAAGCAGGAATAGTTCGCGATTCTCTGGAGACTCCACTAAGTAACGTATTCCCAGGAACTGTTTTACAAAAACTGAAAAACGGTAGGTTCTATTTGACCAAAGGAGCTGGAGTCAAATTGACTGATTCCGTAGATTCTTACTACCAAAAGGGAGAATGGACTTGGGAAAAAACTGAAAGATCTGTAATCGATCTCTGTAAAAAACTAGGGAAATATGGTCACAGAATAAAGCTCTCAGACCTTAAAGCTGATAAATACACCAAACTGATCCCGGATTTATCTGAGGACACAGTAAAGCAGGTGATGACTAGCATAGAAAATAAGCTTTCCAAAGGCTTGGAGCAAGAGCGAAATGAAGTGTTGCTTCACACTGGTCCACACCACGATGATATCTCTCTAGGTATCTTGCCTCATATCACTAACCAACTTCATGAGCCTAGCAACGAAGCCCACTTCTCCGTGTTGACTTCTGGTTTTACTGCCGTGACGAATACTTTTGTGATCGATACACTTCAGTTGACTAAAAAACTTCTGGATAACGGAAAGATTCAAATGGTTAACTTTGAAGACTTTTTTGAGGTAGGCTATAGCCTGAAAACAGACAAAGACGTCTATCATTACCTTACCAATGTAGCTTCAGAAGATGCAGATGAGCGACTAAGAGGACTTTGTCACAGAGTAGTCAGAGCTTTGATTATTGTATATGAAATCAAAAACAAAACTCAACTCAGAGAAACTATCAACGATGTCATCAGCATTCTCAAGAATAGCTATGACGGAGAGAAGAATTCCTCCAAGGTCCAAAAACTGAAAGGAATGATCCGTGAGTTTGAGGAAGAATTGGTATGGGCACACTTTGGGGTGCAAGTGAAAAATGTACATCACCTCAGACTCGGATTTTACACGGGAGATATTTTCACAGAGCAGCCTGACAAAGACCGCGACGTAGAACCGATCGTGGAAATGTTTAGAAAAATCAATCCTACAAAGATTAGTTTAACACTCGATCCAGAAGGATCAGGACCTGACACTCACTACAAAGTACTTCAGGCGACTGCAGCAGCTGTGAAAAAGTGGGGAGAAGAGAAAGATATCAGTGATTTGAGAATTATCGGTTATAGAAACGTATGGTTCAAATTTGAACCGCACGAGGCAAATGTAATCGTACCGGTTTCTTTGGGGGATATGTCTGTGATGGAAGATTCCTTTGCCAATTGCTACATGAGCCAAGTGAAAGCTTCTTTCCCTAGCTACTCTCATAATGGAAAATTCAGTACGGTAGCCAAGAGAATCTGGGTAGATCAGCTGAACGCTATTCAGTTATTACTTGGTAAAAATTACTTTTACCAGCATGAGCGCGCGAAAGTGCGATCTAGCCACGGATTAATTTTCTTCCGTGATATGAACGTGGAAGAATTCTTGGCCACGGCAAGAGAGCTGGAGAAATCCATAGAAGGAATGCTTTAATAGATAAGATCAAGCTAAACTCTGACTGACAGGATATTCTGTCAGTCTTGGTTTTTATAATAAACCTATCAACCTTATTATTTGTAGCGAATGGAAAAAGCCATTTTAGGATTAGACATTGGAGGCACCGGAATTAAAGGTGGTGTGCTAATTAATGGACATTTAGAGGATATACGATCCATTGCTACGCCTGCAAAGGAAAGCAAAGAATTCATTCTTGAAACTATTGCGAATTTCATTGAAGGTTATATTTCCTATGACCTGATAGGAATCGGTGTGGGAATACCTGGATTAGTAGACGTGCGTGAAGGCATAGTTCTAGGACTTTCAAACATTCCGGCTTTTCAACATGTAGAGTTGAAAAAATTCCTGACTGACAGATTCTCCAAACCTGTTTTCATAAATAACGATGCCAATTGTTTTGCTTCTGGTGTTCATAAATTCGGAGTAGGTCGCAAGTTCAATCACTTGGTCGGGCTGACTTTAGGAACTGGTGTCGGAGGTGGTATTGTGATCAATGGTCATCTTTACAGTGGAGTTAATTCCGCAGCGGGAGAATGGTGCTCATCACCCTATTTGGATTACGACTTTGAGCACTATTGTAGTGGTAAGTTTTTTGAAAAATACTATCATAGCAAGCCAAAGGCGCTGGCAAAACTTGCACTAGCAGGCGACGCTACAGCCATAAGAGCTTTTGATGAATTTGGTCACCACCTAGGTGAACTTGTCAAACATATATTATACGCACTGGCTCCTGAAGCTGTAATTTTGGGTGGATCGATCAGAAAGACCTACCCTCTTTTCAAAAACGCTTTATTCCAGTCCATTTCCACTTTCAAATACCCAACTGTCATTGAAAGGTTTGAAATTTTACTTTCGGAAATGGATGAAACCGCAATACATGGAGCTGTCGCTTTAGTGGAATTAGAAAAAGAAAATGAAGTTGTAAACAATTAGGTATAAATTGGTTTGTAGTTTTAAAAAGGTGGCTTTCTTGCAAGGCCACTTTTTTTGTGGACTACCGTCTGTCTCTTAACTTTTTTACACACAGAGAGCATAACTTTTTGATTCAACCCTATGTAAACTTTGTCACTTTGTGCTAAAAAACACATCAAAAACTAGCTACTCTTTAGCCTTGAACATTGAATTTGATTATTGAACATTGATCATTGATCATTGAACATTTCTTCAGCCAATTATAAATTCTTTGATTTCAGATTTAAGGCTTTCAAAATGGTTTTTCAACCCCTCAAAATCACCTGCTTCTACAAGTTTGCTGTCAATTAACGAACTTCCCATTCCTACTCCATAAGCCCCAGCTTGAAAAAATGACTTGATATTAGTCTTAGAAACTCCACCTGTAGGAAGCAATTTGACCTCATCGAAGGGTCCCAATATGTCTTTGATAAACTCCACTCCTAGATGAGTAGCCGGAAAAAGCTTGACGGCTGATGCCCCTAGAGACCATGCTTTATAAACTTCAGTTGGCGAAAAAGCTCCAGGGAAAATCGGAATATTTTCGTCGACAGCGTGTTCAATAACAGTTTCATCTATAATCGGAGTTACAATAAATTGAGCTCCAGCATCAATCGCTTCTCTGAGATCAGTAAGATTACATACTGTACCTGCGCCGATATTGAGGGATGGAAATTTATTTCTCAAGATTGAAATCATGGACACTGCTTCAGGCGTATTCATGGTCACTTCTAGTGTAGTAAGTCCTGCTTCTTCGAAGGCTTTGGCTATTTTCAGCACCGCATCAAGAGATTGCCCTCTAATGATTCCTATAATTGGTGCCGCTTTATACCGTTTCCAAAAAAGCGAAGTTGAAGTTTCCATTTGAATTTAATTGCGTTTGAATCGATACATGATTGATAATACAAGGTAATGCCTGCTTTGTAAACTTCAAGTAATATCGATGCAGATCAGCCGCAGGACAAAACTATCTTTAATAATTACTCTATCCCTATTAAAAGAAAGAGCCCGAATCCTTTTAGAATCGGGCCTTAATCTCAAATCTCTAACTCTCTAATCTCAAATTTCCCTCACTTCGTCAAAGGCTTTTCCCGCTGCATTTCGACCATATCAACTGGCGGCGGCGTATTGTCCCCCAATAAATGCTGCACAAAGTAATCCCCCATTTTCCAGAAGAAATACTCAGTCATATCTCCATAGCCATGTCTCTGATCCGGCAAAACAACTAATTCAAAGCGCTTTCCTGCCTTGATCAATGCACTCGCCATTCTCGTAGTATTCGCAGGATGTACATTATTGTCAGCGCTACCATGAGACAGCATCAAGTGACCTTTAAGGTTCTTTGCCAAGTCAGGATTCTTATCTATTTGGTACATAAATGTAGTGTCACCTTTTGCATTGATCTGCTCTTTCACACCATGATGCTTTTCAGACCACCAGCGGTTGTATACACTATTGTCATGATTTCCCGCTGAGGAAACAGCCACTTTGAAAAAGTCCGGATAAACCAACATTGCTGCAGTGGACATAAAACCTCCTCCGGAATGTCCATGAATACCTACTTTTGATTTATCGATGAAATCGTATCGGTCTGCTAATTGCTCTATCGCAGCTTTTTTATCAGCCAAACCATAATCTCTTAGATCTCCGTAGCCATAATTATGATACCACTTCGAGCGACCTGGATGACCTCCTCTATTCCCTAGCGTGATAACTACAAAACCAAACTGAGCCAAACGATCCGTCCTGTCCAATCTCGCTGAGAAAGCCTTGTCCACCGCTTCAGTTTGTGGACCAGGATAAACATATTCTATAATCGGATATTTGCGCGCAGAGTCAAAATCGTAAGGCTTATACATCACGCCATATAGATCTGTGACACCATCATCTGCTTTAAAGGTGAAAGGTTCGGGAAATTGATAGCCAGTGGCAAAAAGATTGGAAAGATCAACGGTTTCCAAATCCATAACTTTATTTCCCGATTTATCCTTCAGCACGGCAACCGGGGTAGTATTCACTCTGGAATAATTATCAACAAAAAATGTAGCACCATCATTGATTTCGCTGGCGTGATTGAAATCTCCGGAATTTAAAAGTGAAATGGCGCCGCCATCCAAGCTCACACTATACAAATGCTCGTAATAAGGATCTTCTGCTTTTTCTCGACCATTGGCCACGAAGTACAACTTTCTACCCTTTTCATCAACTCTAGCTACCCGGTCAGTATGAAATGCTCCTGAAGTCAATTGACGCTTGAAGGTCCCGTCTTTTCCATACAAATAGAAATGGCCCCAGCCATCTCGCTCGGACCACCAGACAATTTCATTATCCAATATTTCCGGTTTTAAGAAATCGATGTAGGTATTGCTTCTCTCTTCGATTACCACTTCCTTTTCATTTGTTTTCATATTCCAGCGGCAAATATCCACACGCTTCAAATCCCTGGAAGTAATAGAAAAGTAAAACTCATCCATGTCCCCTAGCCAAGTCACTGGACGGAAATCATCATCTCTGGAGCTTTCTAATGAATTCGAATTACAAACATTCAACGACTGATCCTTGAAAGTCGCTACTGGAAGATTGGCTAACTCCTGTTTGTCAAAGGAATAATGCAGCAAGTAAGTGATTGGCTGATCTTTATCTCCAGGCATAGCATATTTGTAGGTCTCCAAAGTAGGACGTGGATTCTTGGTACTATGAATCACCCAAAGGTCTTTTACCTTTCGCTGATCCGTTCTAGTCATCACAAATTGCTTGGAGTCTGTACTCCAGTACGCGCCGACACGCTTTCTCTTATCCTTATTTTTCTCAGTTTCCTCGTTGTCCTCGCCTCTTCCGCTGAAGCCATATTCGAAGTTCTCTTCCCCGTCTTCCGTCAATTGGTGCTCTACGATGGTACTGTCTTTTTCGTCTTTTACTGCTTTCAGGAAGTTCTCCTTGTCCATCCAATAGAGATTATTCTCCTTTCCATAAATCACTTTGGACGAATCCGGAGATATATTTGCCCAACTCAAACGTTCGGGATCTTTGGGAGAATCAGTAATTTCAGTCAGCTTTTGGTTTCCGATATCATAGTGAAAAACGAACGTTTTTTTCTCCATCGAATCCTTCTTGGTTTTGTCCTTTTCCTTGATTTCTGCCCAGTCTTTTTTTAGCACATCTTCTGTACCTTTTACTTTGAATTTGATGGTATTTTCATCCTGGAGAAACTTCAAGTCTTCCAGTTTCAAGTGAAGGCCGTCCACTGGATCCTTTGTGATTTTGGTGATTTCCATGGCAAGCTTATCTCTGTCAAAAAGTTGATTCTTTGTTTTTCTCACCGGATCCACGATGTACCAGTTTTTCCCTTGGCTGGTTTCAAACTCGTACCAAAAACGGTCTGATTTTTTCATCCAATGTGGATCCACTCGAGTAGAGAAAACCAGTTTTTTCATTTTCTCAGGTGAAAATCTAGCTGCCAATTCATAATTACCCTGATAAACCTTGTCTTGGGAGAAGGCTGTGTGCAAAGTCATTAAGAATACAAATGCGAGTAAAGTATGCTTCATAATTGTTCTATTTGGGAAAACGAATCTAAATCAATCTTCTTCTTTAGAAAGAACCACTAGTATAAATTCTCACATGCAACTCCTGCATTTATTCCACTTCTCCACCCTGAACTCCTTATATTTACGGCTAGAACAGTGATTTTCACATCTTTTTAACATTAAGATTACATTAGGGGAAAAATTCAAAGTATTGTTACTATTTTTTTAATAATCCACTGACACTGAGTTCAATTGAGGGTTTTACCTTTCATCCAAAACCAGAATAGTGAAGACCCAATTCAAAACGATAGTCGTATCCGATGTACATTTGGGTACAAAAGGCTCAAAAGCTAAAGAGATCGCTCGGTTTCTGAAGCAGTATGATTGTGAAAATCTCATTCTAAACGGAGATATAATCGACGGTTGGCAACTCAAAAAGTCAGGGTCTTGGAAAAGAAAGCACACACGCTTTTTCAACAGAATTCTGAAAATGATTGAAAATCACAATACTAAGGTCTACTACCTGAGAGGAAATCATGATGATTTTTTGGACCAGATCCTGCCCTTTCAAATGGGGAATCTTTCGATACAGAAAGACTTGGTGTATGAAAGTCACGGTAAAAAGTACTTTATCACGCATGGTGATGTGTTTGACAGCATCACCACCAACCTCCGCTGGATCGCCTATCTGGGAGATATCGGCTACACTTTTCTTCTTTGGCTTAACAGTGTGGTGAACCACCATCGCATCAAACGTGGTCTCCCCTATTTTTCGCTTTCCCAATATGTGAAAGGAAAAGTAAAGTCAGCTGTTTCCTACATAGATCAATACGAAGAAGAATTGGCGAAAATGGCCAAAGCCAAAGGATGTGACGGAATCATTTGTGGGCATATCCACAAGCCTGAGAACAGGGATATTGAGGGTATTCACTACCTGAATTCAGGAGATTGGGTGGAGACTATGAGTGCTTTGGCAGAGGATCACGATGGCAACTGGCAGCTGATCTATTACAATGAGATAAATTTCAAAGAAGCCAAAGATGACAGTTTGCAACAATTTTTCATCGGCAAACCGGAACCTACCATTATTCCAATGAGAGAAGTTTCTTTTGAAGCATCAAAGGATGACCTCGAACCACCTTCTATTACTATCATTCAATGAAATCGATGAAATTTTTATTTTTAGTACAGGGCGAAGGTCGGGGTCACATGACGCAGGCTATAGCATTTTCTAATCTACTGAAAACCCAAGGGCATGAATTAACTGGTGTAATTCTCGGAAAAAGTAAGCGAAGGGAAATTCCCGAATTTTTCTCCAGAGAAATATTGGCTCCTATCCATTTGGTGGAAAGTCCAAATTTTGCCTGTGATAACGATGAAAAGAAGATTTTGATAGGTAAGACGATCCGCCAGAATGTAGCGAAATTTGGCACCTTTTGGAAAAGTTTAATGCAGATTCACGAAATAGTCAAAGCCGAAGAACCTGACATTATTCTGAATTTTTACGATTTATTGGGAGGAATCTATAATGGCATTTTTCGACCAAAAGCAGCGCATTGGGTGATCGGACATCAGTATTTGATTTACCATCCGGAGTTTAATTACGCAGCCAACAAAGGACTGAACAAGTTCCTTTTCAGGCTAAATACAAGAATGACTGCCATAGGTTCGTCAGAAAAATTGGCGCTATCATTTTACGAATTGGAATCAACAAAGGACATTACTGTAGTGCCTCCACTGCTTAGGGAGGATTTAAAAAAACTAACTCCAACTTCAGGCGACTTTTTCCTCACTTATATAGTCAATTGCGGATATGGCAAAGAAATTTTGGAGTTTGCCCGAGCCAACCCACATCTGAGAATAAGAGCTTATTGGGATAAAAAAGACGCCGCAGAAATTGAGGAGCCACTACCAAATTTGAGCTTTCACCGCGTTCATGACAAAAACTTCCTTCGGGATATGGCTGCATGTAAAGGTTTGGTAAGCACTGCAGGGTTCGAATCCATTTGCGAGGCGATGTATCTCAAAAAGCCTGTGATGGTAATTCCTGTCAATGGACAATATGAGCAAGCTTGCAATGCAGTTGATACAGTTCACTCAGGTGCTGGAATAGCCTCAGACAACTTTGACTTCAGCAAATTGGAAAATTTAATTCAAACTAAATTCAACCCGGATAATTCCATGAAAGCATGGACCAACATTTGGCCTTATGCTTTCCAGCAGCTCACCTTGGAAACAAAAATGACTGAGCCGGATTTTGTCCTGACACAGTCATTTTCATAATTTATTAACATGGTTATAGGGAATGATGCTAATAACCAATATTTCTTTGCTCACCGGGCCAGAAGACCGATGACCGAAGCGGCCTAAATTATAGTGTTAGTCAAAGCTTGTAAAGCTTTTGCCTCTTTACTGGTAAAAAAGCGGATAAACATATTTGTTGTTTCAAACTAGCAATTGTTCAAAGCTCTTTGCTCTGGAGAGAGCTCAGATACTGCTTTGAATACAATTTTTCCATCTTCTTCAACTTGGTAATACGGAAAATTGACCATTTTGACTTGTCTTCGTTCAGGAGCATCCATATTCAGGAATATAACTTGGAGCTCATTGTACATAAGAAACAAATTATTTCGCTCCTCCATGGACAAGGAAGCATCGTTTCTACCTTTATTACGCATCAATTCATATTGGTAGGAGACCTTTTTGTAGGACTCTAAGAGTTCTCCAGGAGTAGGTGGAGTAGGTGGAGGAGGTGGTGGACCTAATATACTACGCTCTTCAGCAGTTAAATCAATTGCCTTTTTGTAATAAACTTCGCCTTTGGATGTCAATTTAATGTAAGGAACATAAGGAATCACTGGACGCCTGACCTTTGGCTTGTCATGGAATGCAACCTGGAAGTACATACTACCAAGTTCAGAAAACATCTTGGTTAACTTCTCTTGCTCCGCTTTGCTTCTGTTTACAAAGTGAGGAGCTTGCTTTCGAAGCTTTTCGTAGGCTGCATAAGTATCTATGTATGCTTGAAGATCATTCTTAATCTGAGCAGCTTTTACTGCTGGAGGCCATTTGTCTGCAGTTTCTACTTTCTGTGCGGCCACAGGATCCTTTTCTTTTTTTACCCAAGGCTTGCCAAAGTTGATTCTTTTGTCTTTTGGATAAATGTAAAATTTATCATCCTTATCCAGCGGATTTCCTTTTCCGGATTTTGCTCCAAAAGCATTTTCATAAGCTTCATCACTATACATATGAACCTGATGTTCCTGTGGGAAACGCTCAGAACGGGCATTTAGATGGACAAAACTGTTAAAGAAAAAAACGACATCTGAAATACTCATATTCTCTAGTTGAGAATTTGAAATAACCTTACCATCCAGCCATAGCGCAAAATCTTTCGGATTTTTCCAAGCTTCAAATTCACTACTGCTTGGTTGTTTTTTGGCAGGTGCTTTTGTAGGGGGCATCAAATGTATTTTTTCAGATTCAGATAGCTCATCATAAGATTTGGCTATTAATTCTCCAGCTTCATTCTCCACAAAAAATGAAGCATTCTTGTAATACTTTTCTTTCTCTTCAATTTGTTCGGCTGAAAACTTAGGTAATTGATCTTGGTTCACATCCTGATACTTATCTTCTTCACCATTTTTTCTTCCATGATCAAAGGAAACATAATGAATCTTCCTAATATCAAGATCTCTCAACAAAGACTGAAAATCACTCAAATCTCCCATAGAAATTCCTGACTCAGTGACTAAGTTAATCTTTACAGCATTTTTAAAATTTTTAGCCTCCTTAATCAATTCCTTTACAGCGTCCAAGTCATAATTCTCATTTTCATATTGAATTAATCCATCTGGCTTCAGCGTAAAACTCAAATCAAAATCTATAGGCTCGAGATATTTTTGATTTGCAGTATTTAAATACACTTCACTCTCAATATTTTCATTTTCTTGTTTTGCCGTCACTCTTTCACTAAAAAAGTAAACTAACGCTCCCAAAACAGGAACCAAAGCAAGCACTTTGATCCAGGTACTGGAATTCTTTGATTTTCTCTTCATCATTTCAAATCGTTTTTTGGTTAATGAAAAATTCAAACTGCTGGCCAAGCCATATTTCTGCTCAGAAACCATCATAGCAAGTAGTTGACTTTCATACTTCTCTATGGGAGTGCTGCGCAAAGCTATCTCGTCAGCTATAAATTCATGATTGAGTTTGATGCTAGTTTTTGCCCAGTGCAACCCAGGATGAAACCACAGCGGCACAAGCAATGCCTCAATAAAAAGGTTATCCCAGCTATGCTTTTCAGCCACATGTGTACATTCGTGAGTAAATACAGCATCGGTAAATGTCCCATTTTCCAGGTCTGATTCTGCCACGAAAATGTATTTGAGAAAGGAAAATGGAAGGGAATCTTCTTGCAGTAATACTAAAGTCTGCCCGCGGTAATTGATCTTAATATTCCGCTGAATCTTATTGACCAGAACCTTGATGTTCCGCCCAAATCGATATAAGAAAACAAGTGAGATAAATCCGTAAAGCCCAATTAAAAGATATTCCCAACTGAATTTAGACTCAGGAACTGCGTCAAATACCTCCTCTTGAGATGAATTTGTACTTTCCGCTTCAAAATAAACTGGCTCAGAAATCTTATCAGCTGGTTGTGCTACAGTTTCCGCAGGAACTTCAATCGTATATAGCGGAATCAGAAAGGATGCGACTACAGAGAATAACAGAAAAAATCGGTTAAATCTGTGTAGTACTTCTTTCTGCAAAAGCACTCTGTGAACTAAAAGTAACAGAAGTAAGCAGGCTATGGATTTGAGTAAGTAGACGATCATTTTTTCTGATTTAGCTGGTCTTCGATAATACGCTTAAGTCCTAATAACTCCTCTTCGGAGAGCTCCGTCTTCTTTGTGAAAAAAGACGCAAACTGTGCTGGCGAATCGTTGAAGAAGTTTTTGATCAAGCCTTTTAGGTGCTTTGAGAAATAACTTTCTTTTGTAACCAACGGATAATATTCACGCAACTTTCCATTGGCCTCATAGCTAACAAATTCCTTTTCCTGCATACGCTTCAGTAAGGTGGAAATAGTGGTGGTAGCAGGCTTGGGTTCGTCATACGCATCCAATAAATCCTTCATAAAAGCTCTCTTCAGCTTCCATAAATGGTTCATAAGTTCTTCTTCAGCTCTGGATAGTTTCATTACCTTTGGATTAAATTATATCTACAAATGTAGAACAATTATTTTCATCTACAAGTGTAGATGATAATTTAACATTTATTGGGGACCTAAAGCGATAAAACAAAAACTGTTTGATTCGGATTTTTGCTTTACATAGGATTAAATCATGAAATAGTCTGATTTTCAGATTATACTTCAATTGAACAGAAGGGATATTTAATTGAAAATTCAAAAAAATAACTATCCAATCCTTAAACGCATTTGGGTTTTTCGAGCTATAATTAGTAGAAATTGATAATTTCGAGAATTGCCCATACAGAGATTTACATGTCAGCTGAAAATATACGATTACAAGAAGATAGAAATTTCACCAAACACTGGAAGAAATGGGGTCCATACCTCACCGAAAGACAATGGGGAACGGTACGTGAAGATTACAGTCCTGATGGTTCGGCTTGGGAAAACGTTACTCATGATGATGCCCGAAGCAAAGCCTATCGCTGGGGTGAAGAAGGTATCGGTGGGATTTCAGACCATAAACAGAAATTTTGCCTGGCCTGGGCCTTTTGGAATGGTAAAGATCCTTTTCTCAAAGAGCGTCTATACGGCCTGACAGGCAACCAAGGAAATCATGGTGAGGATGTAAAGGAAATTTATTATTACTTGGACTCCACTCCTACCCATAGTTATATGAAGATGCTTTATAAGTATCCTCAAGCCGAATTCCCCTATCAGCAGCTGCTCGAAGAAAACTCGAAAAGAGGCAAAGCAGATGGAGAATATGAACTCATCGATACGGGAGTTTTTGATAAGGACGAGTACTTTGACATATTTATAGAATACGCCAAGCAAGATGTAGAAGATATCATCGCGGTGGCAACTATTCATAACCGCGGTCCCAAAGAAGCAAAAATATGGGTGATGCCTACACTTTGGTTTCGAAAAACCTGGTTTACAGGCCACGAACCATTTATGCCCAAGCTTTCCAAAACAGGAGATAATACCATTAAGGCTTTTAATCCTAAATCCGGGAACTACTCGATCACCTTTGATGGAAATCCAGATCTGAAATTTTGTGATAATGAGACAAACAGAGAGCGGATCTATGACATTGGGAATGAGAAAAAATACCTAAAAGATGCAATCAATGACTTTGTTGTAAATGGAGACTCCAAACATATAAATCCTGCAAATAAGGGCACAAAAGCAGCAGCTATTTATGAAATCACAATTCCTGCAGGAGAAAGCAGACAAGTAAAACTTCGACTACAGCATCAAATTGACGAAAATCCCCTGGAGATCTGTGACACTTGCATGGAGCAGAGAAAAAATGAAGCAGATGAATTCTACTCTGCTCTCCAAGAGCGGGTAACAGATCCTGACTTGATGAATATCCAGCGCCAAGCCTACGCCGGAATGATGTGGTCCAAGCAGTTTTACTATTATGATGTAGAGCGCTGGCTAGAAGGTGATCCGGGTAGGTATAAACCTCCTGTAACCAGAAAAAAAGGCAGAAATAGTGACTGGCGGCACTTACAAAATTATGATATTATTTCCATGCCGGATAAGTGGGAGTATCCTTGGTATGCAGCTTGGGATCTTGCTTTTCACACCATTCCAATAGCCAGAATAGATCCTGAATTCGCAAAGAATCAACTGATCATCATGCTGAATGAATGGTACATGCACCCAAATGGGCAGATTCCGGCATACGAGTGGAATTTTTCGGATGTGAATCCTCCAGTACACGCCTATGCAGTTCAGCGTGTCTATCAGATAGATAAGAAGGCAAATAACGGCGTAGGAGACCACGAATTCCTTGAGCGATGCTTGCATAAATTAATGCTTAATTTCACCTGGTGGGTCAATCAAAAGGATAGTGATGGCAAAAACATCTTCGAAGGCGGATTCCTAGGTCTTGATAATATTTCGGTATTTGATAGAAGTCATGCTCAGAGATACCAAGGGAAACTGGAGCAAGCAGATGCTACCTCGTGGATGGCTATGTTTTCGTTAAATCTTCTCAGGATTTCTCTGGATCTCTGCGAATTCAATACCGTCTACCAGTTCACTGCGACCAAATTTCTAGAACACTTTCTTTATATCGCCGGAGCCATGAGCAATATCTCTGAAGAGCATATTTCTCTTTGGGATGATGAGGATAATTTCTTTTATGATGTTTTTCACATTCCTGGCAAAGATCCTAGGAAAATGAAGGTGCGCTCCATTGTTGGTTTGATTCCATTATTCGCAGTAGAACCTATTCGTGAAGATCTTTTTGACAAACTTCCTGAGTTCAAAAAGAGATTGGCTTTTTTCCTCCGTGAAAAGCCAAAACTGGCGGCTTTGGTTTCAAGCTGGATTCAGCCTGGCTATGATAAACGAAGATTATTCTCCCTTCTCCGTGGGCATAGAATGAAGAGTGTGCTACAAAAAATGTTGGATTCTGATGAATTTCTAAGTGATTACGGAATCCGATCTCTTTCCAAATACCATGAAAAGAAGCCATATTCTATGAAAATTGGCGGAGAAACGCTCTCTGTCCGTTACACTCCGGGAGAGTCCGACACAGTAATGTTTGGGGGTAATTCTAATTGGCGCGGTCCGATTTGGTTCCCAATCAACTTTCTGCTGATAGAATCTCTGAAGAAATTTGACTTCTACTACGGGGGAGACTTCTCTATCGAATATCCCACAGGATCTGGCAAATTCATGACCATGGACATCATAGCTAAGGAGCTATCTATGCGCTGTATGAAAATTTTCATGAAGGACAAAAATGGATATAGACCTGTGTATGGTTCCAAAAAAACAAAGTTTCAGGAAGACCCTCACTTCAAGGATTATATTCTTTTCTACGAATATTTTCACGGGGATAGCGGAGCAGGACTAGGCGCTTCTCACCAGACAGGATGGACAGGTTTGGTGGCTGAGATGATTCACAAATTTTACAAAATCAGAGAAGAACAGCATCATGATTCTAAAACCCTTTTTAGAAGCTAATCGAATAGAAGCAGGATGTGATGAAGTAGGGCGAGGATGTCTGGCAGGACCAGTGATGGCCGCGGCTGTGATTTTACCTGTTGATTACTCGAATCAATGGATCAATGACTCTAAAAAACTTGGTAAAAGGCAGCGTGAAGACTTGATCGAAGAAATAAAAGGAAAAGCGCTGGCCTGGCAAGTTGCCGAAGCAAGTGTTGAAGAAATTGACCGGATAAATATCCTGAATGCTTCTTTTCTGGCTATGTCCAGAGCTGTACAAGGTTTGAGGATCAGCCCAGAACACCTCCTGATTGATGGAAATCGCTGGAGATCCACATTAACTATTCCGCACACCTGTGTGATCAAGGGAGATGGATTATATGCAAGTATTGCTGCAGCATCTATTTTGGCTAAAGTATATAGAGATCAGTTTATGGAGAGAATGGCAGAAGAATTTCCTCACTATGGATGGGAGCGAAATGCTGGCTATCCCACTAAAACTCATCGATCTGGAATAGAAACTCATGGGCCATGCATCTGGCATAGAAAGAGTTTTCGACTGATGAAAGAAGTGATTCAGTTAGAATTCTGAATAAGAAAATTTGCCTATTGTTAGGGTACTCTAACTTTTTATTTAAAGCGACTCATATTTTTTCTTAGATTTCTTTATTATTTGACAAGCAAACTAAATCGCCACTTGTGAGCTCAGAATCCCTCAGTGAAGTACATGGTTCGGTGCAGACCAACAAGAAAGGTTGGAGGAAGATTTTTGCATTCCTTGGCCCAGCCTATTTGGTAAGTGTAGGCTATATGGATCCTGGGAACTGGGCAACTGATCTTGCCGGTGGATCTGAATTTGGATATCAATTGCTATGGGTGCTATTGATGTCAAATCTTATTGCGCTACTACTTCAATCTCTAAGTGCAAGGTTAGGTGTAGTTGCTAAGCTGGATCTGGCTCAGGCTTCAAAGCATGCCTATCCTAAGTGGGCTAATATTCCACTTTACATTTTGGCAGAAATAGCCATAGCTGCTTGCGATCTGGCAGAGATTGTAGGGATGGCAATAGGACTTAATTTGCTATTTGATTTACCTCTAATCTGGGGAGTCGCGATCACAGCTTTGGATACGTTGCTTTTGCTTTTTCTTCTGAACAAAGGCATGCGTACAATGGAGCTCTTCATTGTTTCTTTGGTATCCATTATAGGCTTTTCATTCGTTGCTGAAATGTTTATAGTAGGTCCGGTATATGGAGATGTGATCCATGGATTAGCACCTTCTGCTCTTAGCGGAAACGCGTTATATATTGCAATTGGGATTATCGGGGCCACGGTCATGCCTCATAATTTATATCTGCACTCCTCACTTGTTCAGACACGGAAAATCAATTCTTCTCATAAAGGAATAAAAAGTGCAATCCGTTTTAATTTTATAGATTCAGCAATTGCTCTGAACCTCGCATTCTTTGTAAATGCCGCGATTCTGATTTTGGCTGCAGCTGCCTTTCACGTGAATGGCTATTTAGATGTAGCGGAAATTCAAGACGCTTCCAAATTGCTGGAAAATCTTTTCGGAAGCATCGCTCCCACATTTTTTGCAATTGCACTGATCGCTGCGGGGCAAAGCTCTACTATCACAGGAACTTTGGCAGGGCAAATCGTGATGGAAGGACATCTCAATATCCGGATTCAGCCATGGGTGCGGAGGTTGATTACTCGATTGATCGCGATTATTCCTGCGATGATTACCATTCTTTACTTTGGAGAAGTTGCTCTGGGAAAACTTCTTGTATTAAGTCAGGTCGTTTTGAGTCTTCAGCTGGGCTTCGCGGTCATTCCACTGATCCATTTTAATTCGGACAAAAAGCTGATGAAAGCATTTACAATCAAGCTATGGGTGAAAATTTTAGCTTGGACTAGCGCGGCAATTATTGTTTTTCTTAATGTGCAATTGGTGATCAATGAGATTCAAGGTTGGTTGGCAGAAGCAGGTGAAAATGCAATTTACATTTACACAGTAATTCTGCCGATTATTATAGCCTGCTTTGCCTTGCTGATTTACATTTTTATCCACCCTATGCTGTCGGCTTCCGAAAAGAAAAAGAATTTGATACCACATGGAAGGGCATTGGAATTTGAGGAAGGAAACCCAATAGTTTATGAGCGGATTGGTATCGCTATTGACTTTGCGGAAAATGATCAAGCCATTATTCAAAATGCATTAAAACTAGGTGGGAAAGATGCCCAATACACATTAATACATATTGTGGAAAGTGCGGCTGCCAGATATTTAGGGAAAAACACCTTGGATCATGAAACTCAAGAAGATGTGGATAGTCTCAAGCTATATCAGGAAAAACTAGTGGCGCTTGGCTACAAAGCGGAAAATGAAATTGGCTTCGGAAATGCGGCAGGCGAGATAGCAAAAATCACAAATACGAAGGGTTTAGATCTCTTGATAATGGGCGCCCACGGACATAAAGGATTTAAAGACTTGCTTTTTGGTACCACGGTAGACAAGCTTAGACATCAAGTGAAAACACCAATATTGATCGTGAAATAACCGATATTTCCTTAATTCTTGAATTTCAAAAGCGAAATTTATTAGAATGGAAAAGACAGTCTTCTTTTTTAAAAATAATACTATTAAGAGCTATTCATTTTTGTCAACTGCTATCAACCTTTTTCTAAATAAATAAAAAATTCGTTACTACGCTTATTCAGCATCCATTGATAGAGCTTGATATCTTTGATAAACATTTAATGTGTCACAAACAATTTATTCATGAACTGGATACTATTAATCTTGGGAGGTTTATTCGAAGTAGGTTTTGCCTCCTGTCTTGGCAAAGCAAAACATGCAACTGGTATAGAAGCTTATGGATGGTATGCAGGATTTATTGTGTGCCTGACATTCAGCATGCTGCTTCTCATCAAAGCAACTCAAACCCTGCCTATAGGTACAGCCTATGCAGTCTGGACTGGCATCGGTGCTGTTGGAACTGTACTGGTAGGAATATTGGTATTTAAAGAATCAGCTGAGTTTTGGAGAATTTTCTTTCTCATCACCCTCATCGGATCCATTATTGGGTTGAAATTCGTCTCTTCACACTGACTGAACTGGAGACGAATCCACTGTATCAAAAGTGTTACTGACATCATTCTTTTTGATTTCCTGCAAACTGCCTTTTGTCAGTATTTCGGTCAGGTTTAAACCAGCAAGCATATCCGCTGTACCTGTTCCCATTCCCATTACTGTGCGCATAGCATCTTGAGTGCTAGCACTTAAAAAGGTAATAAGCTCTTTAGGTACGTGATAAATATTTCCATTGGTGGGATTTGGCGCTGTAGGAACAAAAACAGTATAGAGGGTTTCATCTACTTGGTCTGTGATAAATCCTGTCATCATAGTTCCTGATCGAAAAGGATCCAAAAGCACCACTTCAGAAAAAGGTAATTTTTTTAAGCCCACAAACTGATAAACAGTTTGATGTATAAGGCTGTAAAGGGGAATTTTTGTTAGGTATTTATGCTCAAATTTTTTGAAATGAACTCTACCATATCTGTTTCTTACGACCACCCCGATCATGAAGACAAAGACTGCAAGAATTCCCAACGAAAGAATATTTATTATCCAATGAGGCTCCTCAGTTCCAGGATCAAGTATAGAACTCAGAGGAGTTACTATTTTAAAAATAAAATTGAAAATAAAAGATAGAAGAATGAGTATTATAGAAAGTGGAAGCAGAATCAAAAATCCCTGCAATAAGCTATCTAATATAAATCCTCTTTTAGAATTTTTTTTTATTACCGTTGGAGCTGATGTTTCTGAGTTCATGGAGAAAATTAGTTTTTTCCAAAATCGCACGAGACCTTATCGGTTCGTGCGACTATATGGAATATGGTTTTTTAGAAAAACTTAATTCAACTTAAGCTTTTCTCACCAGGTGCATGATCAAGGAGATGACAAGCAAAACCAAGAAAATGTAGAAGATAACTTGGGCGATAGAAGCTGCCCCAGCAGCTATTCCTCCAAATCCTAAAACGGCAGCAATCAAAGCGATTACTAAGAAAATTAAAATCCAGCGTAACATATATATATTGGTTAATGGTTCGATTAATAGAACTTCAAAATCATACCAACACCCTATTTTCCCCTTAATTGCGCTTAATCCTCTATTATTAATTTTTAGATAAATTTGATGGGGAATTTAAACCCCGTAATCAGCAAGGTTTATATAAAAAACCGGGATTATCTTAATGATTGTTTTCAATAGTGAAAGAGGGCCAATTTGCAGTAGAAAAATGAGGATTCGCATTATTTTAAAAAAGCATTACTTTCTTCAAATATCACTAAACCCACTATTCACCACTTCAAAAAAATAAGCTCTCAGAATATCTGAAAGCTTATATTAATCTGGTGATTGATTACTACTTTTCTATTCAATTTTTTCAAATACGAGTTTTCCAGAGCCAGGATTCTTACTTATAGGTTCAAGCACCATGTGATTGCTGTCTAATTCTACAATCTTGGCTTGTCTGATCTCGGATCCTGATTTGATCGTCATTACACTATCCTCAGTTATTTCTATAAGGGCTTGCTTCTGCACTACCTCTTGATTCGCATAGTCTGTATATAACAGTGAATCCCCGGGCACAAATTTATAAACCGTATTTTCTAATCTGTTTTTGATTTTGTATTCGATTCCACCACGCATAGCCGGATTAGAGTTCTGATATTGTGGAGATTTTCTTATTTCATCCATAGCATCGAAGTGTACCAGCTGCCAGGTGCCTATTAGCTGTTGAAAGTTTATCTGGCTGGATTGCAGCACTAAGGCAAGTAAAATAGTAGGGATAATCGAAAGATACATTGCCTTAGTTACGCAATTATTTTGCCAGAAAGAATTAAGGATTTCTTAAAAAACTAAAGCTATTTCAGGTGTTTTAATTCTAATTCATCTCATTGCATTAGCTTACTTGCCAAATAAGGTAACCACTCCTCCGCTTGTTTTTCAGCATATTCAGAAAGGAAATAGGCAAGTGAAGGTTTAAATGGCTGAGTTTGCATAGTCAGTCCAACTTGTTCCGGACTTTTATCGCCTTTTAAGACATTACACCTATGGCAAGCTGTGGTGAGATTTGTCCAACTGGACTTTCCTCCTTTGGATCTTGGTATCACATGATCTATGGTAAGCTGTCTTTTGCTTCCGCAATATTGACACTCGCCTTTATCACGACGAAAAATATTTGCCCGATTAAGTAAAACTCCACGATAGGGAATATTTTTAAAGTGATTCAGGCAAATTACTGCAGGATATTCAAAGCTTCTACTAACGGTACGAATGTGTAACAAATCGTAAACTGAGAGGCAGTTCGCTTTCTCCAAAAGAAGTAAGACGATGGCTTTTTGTGGAGAAACTACTGCCACGGGAGAATGATCTAAATTCAATACCAATACCCTCTTTTCCATAGTTTAACTTAATATCGACCGAGTTTCCAACTCCACCTGTTTATCCTTATTACTTCGTAAGAAATCTTCCCATTCACTCAAGTCAGAAACTTTTATTCTATTATCCATCCAAAATACTTCCTCAGCTCCAAGATACAAGGCGTATTTGACTTGCTTTCTTTCTAACTCCCTGAAAATAAATAAATCGCCTGGCAAAACGAGTTCAGGATCGATTTTTCTACCTGGAATTTTTCCTGATGTCAATGAATAACCGGCAATGTTAAAAATCAATTCAAATCCCTGGTGCTCGTCCAATCCGAAGATACTTCTCCCACCCGCTTGATAAGGTGCATTTACATATTTAATTGCAATTTCGATCAATTGCTCCCTATCGGCTTTGACCGCATGACTACGAACAGATCCAGTAAATCCAATGTGGTCCTGCCAATTAAAAAGCTCCAATTCTGAGAAATGGAGCCTGCTACCTGGAAGTAAATATAAATTCGTGCCTTGATATTCTATCGCTGCGATAGGACTCGTGACTACTTGAAAATCTGTGTTGAGGTAATTGTAATAATCAGCTTCCGGAATTTCTTTGAGTGCTTGAGTGGTGATCCATCCCTGAATCCCTGTGTCTTCATGAAGTATTTTGAACCATTGCTGATCCGATGTCATCGCTATCGTCTGGTAACATTCCCCAAAAAGTAACTGGGTAACCATGGCGGAGTCAAAAGTAGGTCTGCGGTATAGCGGTAAAATCGTTTGCCTGCAGATTCCATAAGCATCAATCAAAGGCCATACGCTGGATTTCTCTTTTTGCATCTTTTTCTTTCAGATCCTGTCGTTTATCGTGTGTTTTCTTTCCCCGACCAAGTGCAATTTCCATTTTCGCCATCCCACGGTCGTTGATAAATATACGAACAGGAATGATAGTCAGGCCTTTTTCCTGAGACTTAGTTTCAAGTTTTTCCAGTTCCTTTTTACTCAGCAATAACTTCCTATCCCGAATCGCTACGTGATTATAACTGGCCGCCATGGAATACGGGGCGATGTGCATCTGCCGCACATAAAGTTCTCCATCCAGAAAAATACAGAAAGCCTCAGTCAGGGAAACTTTAGACTCACGAATAGACTTGATCTCGGTTCCTTTCAGCACCATGCCCGCCACATGAGTATCTATGAACTCAAACTGGAAACTAGCCTTTCTATT
This sequence comes from uncultured Algoriphagus sp., assembly GCF_963974835.1. Classification (GTDB taxonomy): domain Bacteria; phylum Bacteroidota; class Bacteroidia; order Cytophagales; family Cyclobacteriaceae; genus Algoriphagus. Next base: position 92,763 of record NZ_CAXBET010000004.1, read on the forward strand.
TTTTATGTTGATGACTTTGTCAAATCTATTATCCTTAGCCATGCTTAGATTTTCATTTTTGCGAGAGGAGTGACATCCATTGATGAGAATTCTCCTTTCAAATATTTATAATGTGCTGCCATGGCAATCATGGCTGCGTTGTCTGTACAGTATTCAAATTTTGGAATGTACAAGTTCCATCCTTTTTGTGTGGCCAACTGGGTCAAAGTATCCCTCAAACCCGAGTTTGCTGATACACCACCGGCAATTGCTACATCTTTCACGCCATACTGCTTTACTGCAGCTTTTAATTTGATCAATAACATTTCCACCAGAGAGTATTGTATGCTGGCGCAAAGGTCAGCTAAATTCTCCTCAATAAATTTTGGATTTTCTTTAAGCTGATCCCGAAGGAAATACAAGACAGCAGTTTTAATTCCGCTAAATGAATAATTCAAATCTGGCATTCTGGTTATTGGAAATTGAAAAGCTTTAGGATTTCCTTCCTTAGCATACTTGTCAATGAGCGGACCACCAGGATAAGGCAATCCTAATAGCTTGGCTGTTTTGTCAAAAGCCTCTCCCACCGCATCATCCTGAGTTTCGCCGATCACTTCCATATTGAGATGGTCTTTTACCAAAACCAACTGAGTGTGTCCCCCACTCACAGTGAGACAGATAAATGGAAAATCAGGAGTGGGATCATCGATAAAGTGAGCCAAAATATGGGCATTCATGTGATTCACCTCGATCAAAGGAATATTGAGTGCAAAGGCAAATGCCTTGGCAAAACTCACGCCTACCAAAAGTGATCCCATCAGGCCCGGACCTCTGGTGAAAGCTATTGCCGATAATTGATTTTTTGAAATCCCCGATGATAAAATCGCCTCCTGAACTACAGGAATGAGGTTTTCCTGATGAGCGCGGGACGCAAGCTCAGGAACAACTCCCCCATATTTTTCGTGAACAGATTGCGTAGCGACAATATTATTAAGTACTTTGCCGTCAGCTATTACGGATGCGGAAGTCTCGTCGCACGAGGATTCAATTGCTAGAATAAAGATATCGTTGGTACCCATTGGAAAAGAACGCGAAAGTTAAGGATTTTTTGCACAAAGCGTTTCGGGTGGTACTATGGACTGTCTTTTCATTGATAATGCTTTTTATCCTATTGGCGGTGAGTTTGCAGATCACCTGGGTTCAAAATAAGGTAATCACATCTGTAACAGGTATTCTTAATAATAATTCAAATTTTCACACGGAGATAGGTAAGATCAGACTTACCTGGTGGGATGCGCTCGAGCTAGATGATGTGATTATCCGGGATCATCGGGATAGTCTGATGATCGGCGCCAAAAAGGTTAACGCGGATTTTGAATTGCTCTCTCTCATTCCACCTGGTATCACTACGATTAATGCTGTGAGGATGGAGAATGCAAAACTGCACCTACTAACTCATGACGGAGACTCTGCCATGAACATCAACATTTGGGTGGAAGAACTTTCAAATATGTTCAGTACTGGCGGATCCAGCTCCAAGCCAACTCAGTTAAAAATAAATACAGTAGAGCTAAGAAATTCTGAAATCTTCATTGTAAATGAAATAACAGATGCAATCACCAAAGGCCTGGATTACAATAGGCTTCGATTTTCTGGTATTACCTTAAATGCCTCGGACTTTTACTTGGAAGGACCTGAGATCGGGGCTGACATTAAAATGCTGACTGGCATAGAACTCACTTCCGGATTTGAGATCATGGAGCTCAAAACCAACATGAAATACGGTAGAGAATTCATGGAGTTTGACAAGTTAAGTCTTAAGTCAGAGAAAAGTCATATCAAGAACTTTCTCCGATTTGAATACGCCACTCCCGCAGCGTTCTCCAATTTTGATGAAGAAGTGGTGATCATTACCAACTTTGATGAGACTAAACTTGACTTGGGGGATTTAAAGCTTTTCGCATCTTCCTTACCGGATATTGATGATCAAATATATTTATCAGGGAAAGTAGCAGGACCTGTATCTGATATTAGGTCAGAAGAGCTTTTGGTTAGGATTGGGGAAAAGACGGCCATTTTTGGAGCTTTCAGACTGGATGGCTTGCCAAATCTCGAGGAGACCTACATCAATCTCTCTCTTAAAAATTCTACAATTTTCTCCAAGGATCTAGCGCCTTACTTGCCAACAAATATTTCCCATGAAATAGAAAAATTTAACACAATCAGGCTCACAGCCGATTTTGCTGGATACTTACGACGGTTTGATACCAATGGAGACTTCAAAACTTCCATAGGAAATATTACGGGCAGAGTCAATTTTGATATGGTGGATGGACTTCCAAAGACGGTATCGAATATCACGACACAAAACCTTGATTTAGGGATAATAGCTGAAGACAGAAAACTTCTCCAAAAAATAAGCCTCAAGGGGCACGTAAATACGACCGGCAATTCCATAAATAATCTGCTGATCGATGTAGATGCCGATGTCTCAAAATTTGGTTTTAAAAATTATGTGTACACCAACATTAAAACGGATGCTACATACGGCCGGGATTTATTCAAAGGAAACCTTACAGTAAAGGATCCAAACTTTAAAATCAATGCAAATGGAGAGCTAAACCTACGTGAATCAACTGATTCTGTGCAGATGAGTCTTCAAATCGACACTGCCTTTCTTGACAGGATGAACCTTACTGAGAAGGCTACTTTCATCAGTGGAAATCTGGATATTGACGTCAAAGGAATTGAACTTGACGATATCCAAGGAATTGCCAGATTTCGGAATATCAGGGTCGGCTATGAAGATAGATTTCTGGACGTGGGGGATTTTAATTTCCAGTCCTTATTTGCGGGAGGCACACGGACCATGTCAGTCAATTCCGACTACTTGGTGGCAGCGGCTTCAGGACAATTTGATCTTGAGCAGATGGGGCGGGATCTGGACATCCTTATAAAACAATACATAGCCATTATCCTAAACGAAGATCAACCCATAGCTGATCTACAGAGGAATTTTTCTGAAATATATAGCCTGGATCTTAATCTAAGATTGATCAATATCAATCCGATTGTCCAGCTTATAGAGCCCGATCTAAGTCTTTCTAAAAATATGGTTTTGGAAGGAGCTTTCTATCAGACTCAGGAGAATACCGTCTTTAACTTTTTCACCAGTATTGACACGCTGAAGTTTAAAAATAACTCAGCACAGAATATCAATATTGACTTTAACACCTCAAAACTCATCAATAGCCCTGATATTTTGTCTTCGTTCTATGTTTATTCGAAAACTCAGGAAATAGGCGAATCTATCCAATTCACAAATTTTGGTTTTGAGGCGATTTGGGACAAGGATGAAATGGATATTGATTTTACGCTGGATCAAGATTCAACCCAAAGTGCAGCAAAGATCAACGCTACTGCCCGCTTTTCTAACCAAAACACACAGCTTGCCTTCGAGCCATCTTCTGTCAAAGTGCTGGACAGGGAATGGAAATTCGACTCACTGAACTTAATAACAATCACTCCTGGCTTAATTCAGGTCGATAACCTGAAACTCTTCAATGAAAATCAATCTATCTCTCTACAAGGCAAGGCAAGTAACCAGGCGGAGGATAGCTTGGATTTGGCAGTAAACAATGTGAACATTGATTTACTCAATACGCTCTTTCCCCAAGATTTCGATGGCACCGCTAATGGCTTAATCACTTTTGATCACTTGCTGGACAAAGCAATGATGCAGGGAGAATTCAAATTAAATGATTTTGCCATAAATCAATTTCCCATTGGAGACATGACTGCTAAAGCTAACCTGAACTTGGATAGCTTAAATCTTTCTTTAGTAAATATTAGCCAAGGCAAGGAAACAATAAACCTTGGTGGGTACATGCTGATGTCCAATCAGGAATTAGATATGGAAGCTTCGCTGAATGAAGCCAGCTTAATTATTTTGGAACCATTTTTATCCAACTACCTATCCGATATGGGAGGTACCGTTTCGGGAAAAATGGATCTGGGAGGCACCATGTCAAATCCTCAAATAGATGGAACTGGCAGACTGAATGATGGAAAACTTACGGTAAACTACCTCAAAACCACCTATCTGCTAAATGGAAATATTCTATTCAAACCCACCCAGATCACCTTGCAGCAAGTTTCGCTGGTTGATCTTTTTGGTAATCGGGCTACCCTTACCGGAGGCATTACTCATCAGGGATTTGATAATATACAGCTGAATATCAAGGCTGCATTAAATAATCTTCAGGTAATGAATACAACCGAAGATGATAATGAGACATTTTACGGTAAAGCTTTCGTAACCGGTACTGCCGAAGCAATAGGTACTACCTCGAATTTGGATATCAACGCCCGTGCGACCAGTCAACCCAATACTGAGATCTACATCCCTCTGAGTAGTTCCAGCTCCCAATCTCAGGAGGATTTTATTCACATGATCAATATCCAGGATACTGTGCGAATCAAGCAAATAGCGGAGGAGATAAACAGACTGGAAATAGAGAATGTAAGGATGAATTTTGTATTGGACGTCACTCCGGATGCGTATGCAGAGATCATCATAGATCCCCGTACAGAGGAAGGAATCTCCGGTCGTGGCCGCGGAGTCCTGACCTTAAATGTAGACACTCAGGGTAATTTTACCTTAAACGGCACTTACGAAATCACAGAGGGAAAATATAATTTCTCTCTCTACAATGTGGTCAAAAAACAATTTAACATAAAGCCCGGTGGCAGAATAAGCTGGTATGGCGATCCATATACGGGCGTAATGGACATATCAGCAGAATACATTGAAAGTGTCTCTTTACAGCCACTATTGTTGAATACGGCCTCCACACAAACCCAAAGTTCTAATACTGCCCGAAGATATCCTGTCAAGGTTTTACTGAATCTTGACGGGCAGTTACTTTCTCCGGATATTAGTTTTGGCTTTGACTTCGCAGAATTCCCATCCAGCGGTGATGCCCAGACCACTATTTCCTCCTTTCAAAACAAGATAGCCAATGACGAGCAGGAGATGAACCGACAGGTTTTCTCAGTGATAATGACACGTTCTTTTTCTCCAGAAGGACAATTCTCAGGGGTTTCGAATATTTCCTCCAGCTTGGGGCAATTACTCTCCTCACAGCTTAATAGCTTTCTTGGTCAAGTGGATAAAAATCTGGAAGTAGATCTTGATGTGGCTAGCTTGGACCAAAATGCACTGGAAACTTTCCAGCTCAGCGTAGCTTATACTTTTCTCGACGGACGACTACGCGTATCCAGAGACGGAGGATTTACAAATAATCAGGGAAATGCAAGTGCATCATCTATCATCGGAGATTGGCAAGCCGAATACAGGCTTACTGAAGATGGCGTTTACAAAATCCGAATCTTCAACAGGAATAACTTCAATACATTTACCTCTCTTTCACTTTCTAAAAATGTAGCCACTTACGGTGTAGCAGTTTCCCAAAGTGTAGCTTTCAATTCTTTTTCTGAGCTGTTCAAAAAAATCACCAGAAAGAAAAATGAAAAAATGATCATCAACGACCAAGATGATTTTTTGCGATACCAGTTTGAAAACAAAGATTGGAAACCGATAAAACTCGATAATATTGAGGAGAGGTTGGACTCCTTGGACCAAGAACGAAAAATTAAACTATTACAAGAGGGAAGTTTTTAAACAATTGGGATGTTTTTTATATTAGATCTATAAAAACAAATGAAGAAAGTCAGTATTTTTTGGTTTCGTAGAGACCTTAGATTAGAAGATAACCACGGATTATTCCAAGCCCTCAATGAAAGTGAAAATGTTTTACCTCTTTTCATTTTTGACAAAAATATACTTGACAAACTAGGGAACAAAGCTGATGCGAGAGTGGAATTTATCTACGATGAAATCACTAAGATCCATAAGCAGTTAGAAAGTAAAGACTCCTCCCTATTAGTCAAATACGGTGATCCAGAAGCCATTTACAAAGAGCTAATGAGTGAATATCAGATTGAGGCAGTGTTCACCAATCGGGACTACGAGCCCTACGCCAAAAGCCGCGATGAAAAAATCGCCAGACTACTTCAAAAGCATGAAATTCCACTTCACAAATTTAAAGATCAACTCATTTTTGAGCCTGGAGAAATCCTAAATGGTTCTGGAGAATTCTATAAAGTCTTTACGCCTTTCAGCAAAGTCTGGCTAAGTAAGTTTAAACCGGAAAAGCTTGAAGAGTTTAAACCTATGCATTGGAAAAACCTGCTTAAAACTTCCGCTTTTAAGCTTCCGACTTTGAAGGAAATAGGTTTTGAGAAAAGTGACATCACCATTCCTTCTAAAACAGCAGATGAGGAAATCATCTCTCACTACGATAAAACCCGTGATTTCCCTGCCAAAGACGGAACTTCAAGATTGGGAATTCACTTGCGTTTTGGCACTATTTCTATTCGGAAGTTGGCTCTCAAAGCATCTGAACTCAATGCCACCTATCTGAATGAATTGATCTGGAGGGAATTCTATATGATGATTTTAGCCTACAATCCTCAGATCGTCGACAAATCATTTAAACCAGCTTATGACAGGATCCCATGGAGAAATGATGAGGAGGAATTTAAAGCTTGGTGTGAAGGTCGAACAGGATATCCAATAGTGGACGCAGGAATGAGAGAGCTTAATACTATTGGCTACATGCACAACAGAATTCGAATGGTGGTCGCTTCCTTTCTCACTAAACACTTGCTGATAGACTGGCGCTGGGGAGAAGCTTATTTTGCGGAGAAACTGCTGGACTATGAGCTAGCATCGAATAATGGTGGATGGCAATGGGCTGCTGGCACTGGCACGGATGCCCAGCCGTATTTCCGCGTGTTCAATCCCACCTCCCAGCAGGAGAAATTTGACAAGAACTGGAAGTACATCAAAAAATGGATTCCTGAAATAAACTCAGATAAGTACCCAAAACCGATAGTAGATCATAAATTTGCAAGGCAACGTGCAATCGACACTTACAAATCAGCCCTGAATCAATGAATATCGGAGACCGAGTAAGATTACTACATGGAAACGAAGAAGGAATCATCCGCAAAATTTCGTCCAGTGGTAGAATGCAGATAGAAATCGAGGATGGGTTCATCATTCCCGCTCTCAAATCAGAACTGGTTCTTATCCACGAATCTGAAAAACAGCATTTTGGTGAGAAGCCTGTAGAAGAGAAGGAGATTGACACTCCCCTACCAATTTCTGCTCCAAAAGATCAGGGACTTTATCTGGCTTTTCTTCCCATTAACGACCAAAGTCTCAGCCTTTACTTGATCAATGACAGCCGTCAGTCGTATTTAGCCCATGCATCAGAAGTCTTTGGCACCAACCAACGCACCTTGCTTGCCTCCACTTTGAATCCGGGTGAAGCGAAGAAATTTGATGATAGACTACTGAAGGAAATGGATGAGTGGCCGGCATTTTTGCTTCGCTTTATCCCGATTCATAATACACTGGAGAAAGCAATTCCAGCTTTTGAGCGGCAGCTAAAGATGAAACCGACTCAATTCTTCAAACATCTGAGTAAGGCCCCCCGACTTGACAAAACCGCCTATATTTTTGGTCTTGAGCAAACTACCAAAGAACTTGACATACGTGCGCTTAATCAGGAGCTTGGCGAAATAATGCCGAAATCAGAATCTCCCAAAGCTGTAAAACCATCGAGATCAGTTGATTTGCATATTGAAAAGTTAGCCACCGATCCCAAAGGGATGAGCAATTCAGAAATGCTGCGGGTGCAGTTGGAGACTTTTGACAGAAATCTCGATCAGGCGATCGCTTCGGGAATGGACGAAATCACGTTCATCCATGGTATAGGAAATGGTGTTCTTCGTAAAGAAATTCACAAGCGCCTCAGTCAACATCAAAATATTAAGTACTTTCAGGATACTCAAAAAGACCAGTGGGGCTACGGTGCCACACTGGTCAGAATCTCCTAATCTATGCAGGCAAAGGTATCCCCTGTCTTTCAGCTTTTCGAATCCCAACACCAGGAAGCCAAGGCTCTTTTCTTGGTGTTAGGAAAGCAGATCAAGTCAAAAAAAGCTATTGAGCTTCTTGGGAAAATGGACTTTCTCGAGCTTTATGCAGATTTGATGGCAAAAGTTCATTTCCAAGTGGAAGGTTTGAATTTTGATATTTTCAAGGATTTCAAAGAAATGAAGAAAATTCTTCGCAAGATTCATCATTTCAAATTAGCGGAGAAAAGTCTGAATGATCGGGAGCTGAAATTGGGAATAAAGTATAACGGATACAGAATCCATCTCGATAAATATAAAAAGCAACTCTACACCGAGGCTTTTGATCTTATGGTGGGGAGCACACTAAAGAGCTGGGATGATTTTCATCAAAAAGCGCAAACCGCCAGTAAGGGAATCAAACCCTTAACTATCAATACAGCCGTAAATCAAATTATTCAGGAAGAACTTGAATTTTTTCAATTGGACAAAAAAGGTTCAATGGACAGTAAGGCTTTGAAAGACACCTTTGAAGGCTTGCGGACCATCATCATGTTGGAAAACTTACTGATTTACCTAGGTTTCAATCCAATTTTTATAGATTCCATCCATGAGGAAATCGCAGCGTTGAAGGACAATCTAAAACCTTGGTATTCCAACCAACTTTCCCTGCAATCCCTCACCCATTTTCTTCGCGACAAACCTGAGGCTGGTAAAAAATACCTGGACTGGCTCAAGGAGCTCAAAGAGCAAAAAACCTCTCTAGCCTCCCAAGCGGAAAAGCAAGCACATCAGTTGTTTGATAAGATTTTGGGGTGATCTGATGTATTTTAGATGAAAAGTTATACGCTACAGAGATTTTTCATCGCTGCGAATCAAAACAACTCGTTGGGTTCACTACGCCTGTCATCATTTCCAATGTATATTATCTATTGAGCAAAATCGCAAAACACGAGCTAATCATAATTAAGCTGAAACAGCTTTTAACTATGATTGAGATCACTTCCATGGACAAGAAGGTCGTAGACGCTGCTTTAAATTCTGGATTCAAGGATTTTGAAGATGCTCTGCAAAATTGTGCAGCACTAAACCAAGGTGAAATATCAGTTATTCTAACTAGGAATCTAAAGGACTTTAAGAAAAGCGAACTGGCAATATTGTCTCCTGAAATGTATCTCAAGATGTAGTTCGATTTACTTTGTTATAAAGTAAAATTTGAAGGTGAGATATTTCAAATTGATTGTATTGCTAAGCTATATTTCAGGCCACTTAATACACAGTGAATTGTTTGAGATTTTCCACAAAACCATGATATATTAGCTTAAACATCAATCAAGCACTTTTTTAATATGAAAATTATCTCCACCAATATTGGAAAGCCGACTACCTTCATCTGGAATGGAAAGGAAGAAACAACAGGTATTTTTAAAAAGCCTACAGGCAAGCCTATCTATTTGACTAAAAACGATGTTATAAATGATGAGGTCTCAAATAGACTTAACCATGGTGGGTATTATAAAGCTTGCTACATCTTTTCGGCTGAGCAATATCCGTATTGGAAAGCATTGTATCCAGATTTGGAATGGTCTTGGGGAATGTTTGGTGAGAATCTGACAGTTTCCGGTTTCGATGAACATGAAGTGTATCTAGGTGATATTTATAAAGTCGGAGAAACATTGGTTCAGATATCCCAATACCGTGAACCCTGTTATAAATTCGGATATAAGTTTGGGACTCAACAGGTCATCAAGCAATTTATCGAGCATGGATATGGAGGAAGCTACCTTAGTATTTTGGAGGAAGGTCATGTGCATGTAAATGATGAATTCATTCTTGTCGATCGACCTGAATCAACTCTCTCTGTTGCTGATTTATTTCAACTGGTTTTTGCAAAAGAAAAAGATCAGGAACTCCTTAAAATCGCTGCAAGCAGCAAAGCCATCCCTCCCAAAAAACGATTTTGGTTGAGCTCTTACATCAAATAAAGTCAAGTGAAAAAAGTTTCATTCAGGGTAAAAGCCGCTAATGTGCACCTAAGAAATCTTCCATGTCAAGTTGAGAAATTGCGGAAAATGCTTTGCTCTGTGAGTTTGTTCAGAAACAGTCTTCATCCGATTCCGCAGATTTGGATTTGATAGGATCTGGATCAGGAATTGGAATTTTGGTGGTAGGGTCGGTAGATGAGTTAGCATCATACCCATAGGCTTTCGTCCATGAAGCAATTGAAGAATATTTATCCCCTCCATAATTAACATCAAAAAGATCGCCTCCAGTGGGCTTGACATATCTATTTCTATTAATAGTCCCAATGTTGGTTAAGTTATTTTTGCTAACCAATCGAACCCCGCATCCTGAAAAAAAGTGAAATTCATTATCCGTAATAGTATTTCCGGTAGAAGCTTCTGTTTCGTTATTAGCTTTCACATATAATCCAGAATAGGTTGTGTTATACACTTTATTGAAGCGAATCTGATTATTCTTAGCAGCATGTAGGTAGATGCCGTTCACTGCATTAATCACCGTATTGTTTTCAACAATCACATTCTGGCAGTCTTCATCCAGATAGATAGCGTATACTTCCTGCGCTTTCCACCCATTTGGAACTGTCAATGCCAAGGTATTTACAATTGTGTTTTCGCAAATCTGTCTGTTCACATACTTTTCCCCGCCTCCCTTACCAAAACAATAAATGGCGCCACCATCTTCTTTAGTGAGGCAAGAACTGTATATTTTATTGCGTTTCACAGAGACATCACTCATCGAGAAGTGGATAGCATCGTATCCCGAATCTTCAATAAGATTGTCTTCAACAATATATTTTCCTCCCCTGTAGTTATCTATACCTAAAGCGATTGTACTCCCATTTCCATCCCCATTTCCGGCGGTACCAGGGTGAATGTAATTTCTACTGATTGCGCAATTCTTTATAGTAATGCTGAAGTTGTTATTTGCTTTTATGGCATTGTTAAACGTGTCTTGAATTGTGCATCCTTCAATGGTAGTGCCGTCAGAGAAACCACCCAAATCATAATGTTGAAATCCATGAGCTCCCGCATAGCGGATATTGCAGCATTTGAACGTATTATCCTTCGCATTGGTCAGTGCCACACATTGCTTGTGACCATAGATTATATCGATATTTTCAAACCTTAAATGGTTTACTCTTTTTACATCAACTACGGAAACACTATTAGCTACTTTGATCACATGTGCTGATGGATACTCTTCGCCAAAGTGCATGAATAACTTCTTTGCTGAACTGTCAAACCACCAGTCACCGAATTCGGTGAGACAACTCGCGTGATTCTGAACAAAAAATCCCCAGCCTTCACTTGCAGGATATTTACTTGTCCCTGCATAAGTCAGTGTTCCGTTGGAATGCCCGGTAATCTTACCTTTATCCTGTATCCAGGAGTTTTTAGTAACCACTATTTCTCCCCCTTTGAAATCAAGTGAGGAAGGAAACTCGGCAGACTTAGTAGTTACGGAAGCATTTCCAGATGCCGAAGTTGTGGTCAGGTAAGTTTTTTTAGGAAATCTGCCTTTCTCCCGTGTGTTCCCATCGATCGTGAGCAACTCTAGGTTTTTAAAATCAGGATTGGTCTTTGAATAAATATTATTGCCTTCATTAACCCATTCAGTAATTTCTATTTCCCCAGTTAAGATGGGAGGTGCCCCTTCACCATAGGGTTCAATTACTATAGGATTTTCTGCTGTTCCAGAGCTAGTGGGTATTAACGTTTCATTCCACTTTCCGCCACGCTCAAACCTAATTCTGTCTCCGGGAAAAAATTTGGAGCAATTAACCTTTTCACAAGTTTTCCATGCAGTATCCTGAGAATTCCCACTTCTGGAGTCATCCCCATTTGGTGATATGTAATAGACAGCCATGTAATTAAGTTAAGAAAGTAAGGATAAATTTGGAAGAGTAGTATTTGCAAAAGAGTAGTATGAGCAAATATAATATTTTCGTGTAAAGTAGCTGAGTAGATAAGACCTTAAGTCTTACCCAAAACCCTGAAAACCACAAAATATCCCTTAGCTTAGCAGACTTTAAACAGACATCGCATCAATGGAAACTTCACATAAAACCTCATTTCAGTTTATCTCCGAGCCTTCAGACATCAATTTCGGAGGAAAAGTACATGGCGGAGTAGTAATGAAATGGATAGATCAGGCCGCGTATACCTGTGCGAGAACCTGGGCTGAAACTTACTGTGTCACGGTATATGTGGGTGGTATTCGATTCTACAAGCCAATTAATATAGGTGAGGTGATTAAGGTCGATTCCACAGTAATTCATACGGGTAGCTCGAGCATTCATATCATGGTGGAAGTCTATTCCAGAGATTTCTCGCATCAGGAATTTGAGAAAAAAACGCATTGTATCATAATCTTCGTTTCGGTGGATGAAAATGGGGAACCGCAGAAAGTAAAGCCTTGGATTCCAAAGACTGATCAGGAGAAAAAATTGGAGGAATATGCAGTAAGATTGAAATCTCTGAGAGAAGATATTCATAACGAGATGAAGCCATTTTTTAATGAATAAAAGAGGCTGCAGTTCAGGATGAAGTTACTCCAAAAGACAGGGTGATATCGTTTGTACTTGCCCGCGATTTGCCTGAGATAAAAATCAGGTTTGGTTTGGTAAAAGATTTTTAAATAAGCTTAAACACCCAATATTCACCCGAGGAAAAGCCGCTCAACAAACAAATCATAAGCTAATACTGAATCAGGGTTTTATATTCCTTTTTTTTCCCTAATTTTTAGCTTGAAGGCAATAGAATTTATAATTGTTTGCTTTTTTTTCAAACCCAACTTAACCCAAAATGCTAACACTTCTGATTATCCTTTTTGCCTTGGCAGTGATTCTTCTTGCCATTGTCAAATTTGACATTCATCCTTTTCTCGCGCTTTTCTGCGGAGCCATTCTATATGGCTTACTTTCAGGAATGTCCGGCGAACTGATACTTAAATCAATATCAGAAGGATTTGGGGGAGTCTTGGGAAGTATTGGTTTACTGATTTTGCTAGGTGTGATGATGGGGACATTTTTGGAAAAAACCGGGGGAGCAATCGTAATTGCAGAGAAAATTCTGTCTTGGATAGGAGAGAAATCCGTCACACTAGCCATGATGATTTCAGGATACATTCTCTCCATTCCTGTTTTTGGAGATAGTACGTTTATCATGATGAATCCCATCAGCAAGTCGCTTTCTCTGAAAGGCAAAGTACCTTATGCTGCCACCACTATTGCATTGGCGTTGGGAGCGACAGCTTCCCACTCCCTTGTACCTCCTACCCCAGGACCTATAGCCACAGCTGGAATCTACGAAGCTGATCTAGGAATGATCATTTTCTATGGACTTATCGTCAGCTTAGCCACGTTGGTACCCAGTTATATTTTCGTTAAAAAAGTTGCCTATAAAATCCCCTTGATGCCAAAAATGGCAGCGAAAACAGAAGAAATAGAAGCTAAAAATAGACCTTCCGCTTTTGCTTCCTTCTTGCCTATACTTATTCCTCTACTTCTGATTATTATTGCATCCATTGCTAAATATCCCACATACCCTTTTGGTGAGGGGACTTTTTATACCTTCATCCAATTTGCAGGAAGTCCAGTGATCGCATTGCTATTAGGGTCTTTTATGGCGTTTGCTCTACCCAAGAAATTCGATGCTAAATTACTTTCCTCCTCTGGCTGGATTGGAGAAGCGATTTTGATCGCGGCACCTGTGATTTTAATCACAGGCGCGGGGGGAGTTTTCGGGAAAATGTTGCAAAACTCAGGAATAGGTGATTTGGTAAGCTCCAGTATGAGTGGTGCTAGTTGGGGGATTTTCCTTCCATTCTTGATTGCCTTTGCATTGAAGACGGCTCAAGGTTCGTCCACGGTAGCAATGATTACTACTGCATCGATTATCGCTCCCCTTTTGGGGTCACTTGGATTGGATTCCGAAACGATGCGGGTGTTTGCCGTTTTAGCTACAGGCGCTGGAGCTATGGCTATCTCCCATGCCAATGACAGTTTCTTCTGGGCAGTGACTCAGCTTTCAGGTTTGTCCATTAAGCAAGGAAACCAAACCCACAGTGTTGGTACCCTGATTATGTCTGTGACGGCGATCTCTGTTATTTATTTGATTACGTTGGTGGTAGGATGATAAATGATAATATTGATCTCGGCTAAGTTTTAGCGTTAGCTACCATAATGCTTGTATCAGCACAATTATATAAGAGGATTAATATTTAAAGAATGATGTATGAAAATCACTCTTCTTTTTTGCTTGATTCTATTTACCCATCATATACAGGCCCAAATACTTAAACAGCCAATTCCTGATAAGTTGGTGGTTCTCACATTTGATGATGCTCCCGCAAGTCAGTATTCGGTAGCTGCACCTTTGTTGAAGAAATATGGATTTGGTGCGACATTTTTTGTGTGTGAGTTTCAACCCAATTATTCTGATAGTACATTGTATATGAATTGGCGTCAGATTGCGGAGCTGCATAAAATGGGCTTCGAAATCGCAAATCACACGCATACTCATGCTAACGTCAGTAAACTATCCCAAACGGAATTCAATTATCAGCTCAATTACATAGAAGCCAAATGTGATTCTCTAGGCATTCCTCTGCCTAAAAACTTTGCCTACCCAGGCTATGGATTAAATCCTCAGTCTTTGGATTTTTTACAGAAGAAAGGATATGTTTTCGCACGTGCGGGTGGAAGTAGGTCCTATGATCCTATGAAGGATCACCCTTATCTGATTCCAAGTTGGGCCACGGAAGAAACCAATAAGAAAACTATACTCGCCTCTTTTGATGAGGCTAAGGATGGAAAAGTTGTAATCCTGACTATACACGGTTTACCGGATCTAGAACACCCTTGGGTCAATACACCTCCTGAGCTTTTAGAAGAATACCTGACTTATCTCTCAGAGAATGATTTCACTGTCATTTCCTTGAAAGAATTAGAAGAGTATATAAATGTAGAAAATGCTAAAAAAGCCATTTCCCCAGATTTCGGTAAGAAATTATCCAACTGAATTTGTATAACATCATGTTCGTTCAGCAAGCCTAATACAGTTCTCTAAGAAACAAATTTCAGCATATAATTTTTCTTTTCATCCACCTAAAAAGAAAATGAAAGAATGAGCTAAAGAATGATCTTCTTGTATGAAATCCGAATTGTAAATCTATACAGCTAGGCTATAACTAGCAAAATGGACAAAGGCCAAGAAGAAAAAGATGAGCAAAATCAATTCGAAGAAATGATTCAAGGATTGATTGATAATAAGTATGGCTGCAGCAATGATTTCGTAAATGCTACGACAGTCACTGGCCTACGGGAAAATATTAAGCATGCCGACCAATCCGGTGTACTTAAAGCAGCTGGCATCGGAAATCAGAAAAACTTAATCCAAAATTCCCAGATCAGAGGGGACAAAATCAAATGGATAGATGATAAAAGTCTCAATCAATTTGAGCAGATCTATCTGAAGAAAGTCGGAAATTTTATAGCACACTTAAACAAAACTTGCTTTACTTCAATTAAAAGTTTTGACAGTCATTATGCCAATTATGAGCCTAACAGCTTCTATAAAAGACATGTAGACCAATTCAAAAATGAAAAAGGAAGAAAGTATTCGCTGGTTTTATTTTTAAATCAGGATTGGCAAAAAGCTGATGGAGGTTTGCTTTCATTATATCCTGAGGGCGCCCCTCAACGGGATATTTCGCCTATCGGAGGCAGAATGGTGTTCTTCAAAAGTGATGAAATGGAACATGAAGTACATCCATCCTCTACGCGTGATAGAAGGAGCATCGCCGCTTGGCTTAAGGATTAAGACTGGATCCAGGAAAAATATTTAACGTCAAAATCAACTGAGGAAAATTTTAATAAGTTCTCTTTCAGTTTTTATTCTGTTCCCCTCCCCTTCCTTTGCAAGATCACAATTAGGAATATTAAGATTTAAAAATAATTTTTGAATCTTAATAGATGCAAGCGATTGTAAAATCTCTAATTAAACATTCATCTCAGAATTAATAACCCCTCAAGGAGATACATTTCAAATAAATAATTTCAAGCGCTTTTTGTAATGAAAGTATACATTGACCCTTCTTGCGACATGCTTTATTCCTCTTATTATATTAAGGGTTTGGAAGAGAATTTTGGAAGAAAAAACATCAAATTCGATAACCGATATTTCCGGAAGTTTAATCACAATAATGATTTTTTTGCTCTTGTTCTAGCAAAGAATAATGAACTTCGGAGGATTGTCATTGACTTTTCAGATTCAGAAAACACACAGGATGATGCTTTGATTTGGTGTGATACGTATGCCAAAATAAATATTAGCAATAAAGAATATAGCTACCCTGAAAAAATAATCCCAATCGGACCAGCCTTTGGAATCAAACTTTACTCTCCTCTGAAAACTAAAGTCATGGCTTTTTTAAACTATTGGAAAGCCAAGGATAGAATACCGGACAAGCGACGCTTTTTTGATGATTATAAAGCCCAGGTAAACCGGATGAACATTGACGAATATTATCCCAATGAAAACCTTGACAATTATGTGTTTTTCACATCAACTATATGGAAAGACGAAAAGAATACGAATGACTTTCGCGCCAATTTCATCAAAGCTTGCAAGGAAAATCAGGAAATTCTATTTGATGGTGGCTTTGCACCAAGACCCGACAATGATGTACCTGGGTATGAGGATATAACGGTAAACAAACGATACAGCATCGAAGAGTATATCGCCAACATGAAGAAATCCAGCATTACGTTTAATACTCCTGCTGTATTGGATTGCCATGGTTGGAAACTTGGGGAGTTTTTGTGTTTTGGTAAAGCTATTATTTCTACCCCTCTATCACGAAAATTACCGGCAGATTTATTAGACGGAAAACATTTACTAATTACAGATGGAACTCAAGAGGATATGAAACATAAAATCCAACAATTAATAGCAAATCCTGATCTGATCACAGAGTTAAAAGCCAATTCCAGGCGATACTATGAATCAGAACTCTCCCCGAAGAAAGTCATAGAAAGAATCACCAAAGCTGCATTTTCATAACAAAATCCTATCTCAATACTGAAGTGCATTGATCTTACTTAGTTTTTATTACTTCGGCACGTTTCTCATTCAGAGTCGTAAAATAGCTACTAAAAAAATGGCAATAAAAAAGGTGATCTGTTTCCAGATCACCTTTCACTTTTATTAAAGCTTTATGTTAAGCTAAATCGTAGCGATCTAGCATCATTACTTTATCCCAAGCAGCTACAAAATCCTTTAAAAATTTGTCTGAAGAATCAGACGCAGCATACACTTCAGCCAACGCTCGAAGCTCAGAATTGGATCCGAAGATCAAATCCGCTCTTGTTCCTGTCCATTTCATCTGACCAGTTTTTCGGTCTGTACCTAAGAATGCATGCTGTCCAGAATCAGCGGCTTTCCATGAAGTCCCCATATCCAGAACATTTATAAAGAAGTCATTGGTCAAAGCTCCTGGAGTTTCAGTAAACATGCCATGCTTAGAATTATCATAATTCGTCCCAATCACTCTCAATCCACCAATCAAAACAGTCATTTCCGGAGGCGTAAGTTTAAGTAACTGAGCACGATCTACTAGCATTTCTTCAGCAGAAGCTTTGTGTGTTGGTCGGAAGTAATTCCGGAAGCCGTCCGCTCTAGGTTCCATGGCGGCAAAAGAGGCTACGTCAGTTTGTTCCTGAGAAGCATCTCCACGTCCCGGAGTGAATGAAACAGTGATATCCTTACCAGCATTTTTAGCTGCTTGTTCCACACCAGCGCATCCTGCCAACACGATTAAATCCGCCAAAGAAATCTGCTTTCCATCGGACTGAGCGCCATTGAATTCCTTTTGGATTGTTTCCAGCTTTTCAATTACTTTTCCTAGCTGTGCAGGATTATTAGCTTCCCAATATTTCTGTGGGGAGAGTCTAATCCTTGCACCATTTGCTCCTCCACGCATATCTGATCCACGGAAAGTCGAGGCTGAAGCCCAAGCTGTAGAAACCAGTTCAGAAACGGAGAGTCCTGATGCCAATACCTTTTCTTTCAAAGAAGCTACATCTGCATCATTTACCAAACTATGATTTACTGCAGGAATTGGATCTTGCCAGATTAACTCTTCTTCCGGAACTTCAGGACCTAAGTATCTCTGGATCGGACCCATATCCCTGTGAGTCAATTTAAACCAAGCTCTGGAAAACGCATCAGCAAACTCATCAGGATTTTCAAAGAATCGTCTGGAGATTTTTGCATATTCCGGATCTTCTTTCAATGCCAAGTCTGTAGTCAACATATTAGGGGCATGCCTCTTGACGGGATCATGTGCATCAGGAACAGTCCCTGCTCCACCGTCACCTTTCGGCTTCCACTGATGTGCACCTGCCGGGCTTTTGGTTAATTCCCATTCAAATCCAAAAAGGTTCTCGAAGAAATTATTGCTCCATTGAGTAGGAGTTGTGGTCCAGGTAACTTCAATTCCAGAAGTGATGGTATCTCCGGAATGGCCTTTGCCAAAGCTATTTTTCCAACCTAAGCCCATCTCTTCAATACCAGCTCCTTCAGGCTCGTGCCCTACGAATTCACCTGGATCTGCAGCACCATGAGTCTTACCAAATGTGTGTCCTCCAGCAATCAAAGCGACTGTTTCTTCATCGTTCATAGCCATTCGCCCAAAAGTCTCGCGAATATCATGTGCTGCTCCGATAGGATCTGGTTGACCTTTTGGTCCTTCTGGATTCACATAGATCAAACCCATATGAGATGCTCCAAGTGGGTTTTCCAGGGTTCTCTCTCCTTCTTCACTTCCTGCATATCTTTCCTGATCCCCAAGCCATTCTCCCTCAGAACCCCAGTAAATATCCTCTTCCGGCTCCCACACATCTTCACGACCGCCAGCAAATCCAAAAGTCTTCAATCCCATAGTTTCCAAAGAAACATTTCCGGCTAGAATCAACAAATCCGCCCAGGAAAGCTTTCGACCATATTTCTGTTTAATCGGCCAAAGTAAGTAGCGGGCTTTGTCCAAATTCGCATTGTCAGGCCAGCTATTTAATGGTGCAAAACGCTGAGATCCTGATCCTGCTCCTCCTCTACCATCTGCAATACGATAAGTTCCCGCACTGTGCCAAGCCATTCGGATAAAAAATGGTCCATAATGTCCAAAATCTGCTGGCCACCAGTCCTGGGAATCTGTCATTAGATCAGCCAAATCCTTCTTTACCGCTGCCAAATCCAATTTCTTAAATTCCTCAGCATAATTAAATTCTGGATCCATAGGATTGGACTTAGAGGAGTTTTGGCGCAGAATATTCAAATTCAGCATGTTTGGCCACCAGTCCCGGTTTTTGGTTCCGCCTCCGGCAGTTTTGTGGATTGCTCCACTGGTAAAAGGGCATTTTGCTTCACTGTCATTGACGTCCCATACAGGATCTGTATAGTTATGTCCGTTTTCTTTGTTATCCATATTATTAGGGTTTGTATTTAATTTTTTAATAAAGCTAATTTAGCCATTGGTTTGTTTATTCAATAAAAAATTCAATTGATAAAAACTATGACTGTTGCGGAATTAGGAATAAAGCCATTGCACTTCCCTGAATAAAGTGCTTTTTCAAATTATTAAATATTCTGCAAACATGCTACTCTTTAGGAGCATGTAGCCTTAGTTCAATTTAAATAATTGGTTGAAATTTCCCCAAAAAACAGTATTTTGATAATGTTAACTTATTAAACTCAAGGCCTTTTATAGTTCTTAGTTCTTTATATTTATTGATCATCAACCGGTTTGAAGTAAATAAAATCTACTAAGGGACAGTAATACGATCTGAATTGGATGGCTTCAAACAGTATATGAAAGTAGCTGAGGTGAACAAACTCAAAATGCTTCCTGAAAATATGTCAACTATTCTGAATCCATCGTGAGCTATTCTTTAGCCTTCTGGATGTTTCATAATGGGCCAAGAAATTTGGTGCCTTAAATTTATAACCACGAATGGCGATTAACTTTTTCTAATTTCAACTTATGGAAGATAGACCAAAAATCAAACTACAGCTAGGAGTCACTGAAATAATTCTAGAATCACTGGGATGGTTGGCGATTCTGGCAATTTGGGGATTGGTTATCGTTAACTATTCAACCCTACCAAACTCTATCCCTACACACTTCAATGCTGCTGGAGTGCCAGATACCTATGGAAGTAAACCTGAATTGTTTGTATTGCCTATTATTGCCACATTAACATTTTTGTTAGTCACATTCCTAAACAAATTTCCTGAGATATTCAATTACCCAACGGACATCACAACTTCAAATGCTTCAGCTCAATATCTAAATTCAACCGGAATGATGAGGTATTTGAAAATGATATTGGTTGTCATCTTTGGCACAATTGTCTATAATAAAATACAACTTGCCCAAGGAATTAGCGAGGGATTAGGGGTCTGGTTTCTCCCCATAAATTTGGGGTTGCTTTTCATTCCTTTGATCTACTTTATTTCAAATTCATTTAGACTCAGTAAGAAATTTCAGGTTAATGAATAGAGAACAACTACAAATAGATTTTTTTCCAACCGAGTTAATGCTCAAACTCTACCGAGACATTCCTGAGTCTGAATATGAAACTAAAATCAAACTGGTCAATGATTATATCGAAGAGGTGCGTTATTCCTATGATGAAGATGTGCTGAAAATCAAACAGCAAAATCAAATAGCCCATATTTACTGGACGTCCGAACTCTATCAGCAAGCTATCAACCATTTTGAAATTGTGGTTAAGAGTATGGAACCTGAAGACTATCCTTCTATCTATTTCCTTGCGCTAAATCTGTTAATCAGAGGAAATATACTTCTTTCAAACTATGAAGAAGCTGAAAAATGGGCAGAATTAGCTTTCGAAAATCACCATCTAGCCGATGCGATTTCCAACCTTCATATTTTAAACGACTACTGTAATGTCATCACCAAAACTGAATTTTTTTTAGATAAAAAGTATCACCCGCTGATCCAATCGATAATTGATGAATATGGTTTTCCTGAGAAATTGGGAGATCCTGTTGAGACTATTCGATCGATGCAGAAGAGATATAAGTTTTGGGCCAGAAAAATGGGTGAATTGGAATTGGCATCAGTTAGTCCCGATTTAAATGATACTATTTTAGCCTATGAGAATTATATTAATTCTTGTGAAATTGAATGGTTTAGAAAGTACGCACTTAAAAGTATTGAAAACATCAAAAATAAATAGAGCGAGATTTTTCCAAAATTAATCGAAACATTTTTTTGCCTTTGAAAAACAAATGATAGAAGCATGAAAAACAGTGTATTTATTGCCACCAGCCTAGACGGTTTCATCGCAGGAAAAAACGATGAATTAGACTGGCTATCTACTTTTCCGGAAATCGACCACATCGACACTGGATTCAATGAATTCATAGCCGGGATCGATGCGCTACTAATGGGTAGAAACACTTTTGAAGTTGTAGCTGGTTTTGAGGGAGAATGGTTTTACAAAAAGCCTGTTTTTGTCTGGAGCAATTCTTTGACAGAGATTCCTGAGAAATTCAAAGAAAAGGCTTTTCTAGTCAAAGGTAGTCTCTCAAAAGTGCTTAACGAAATACATGGCAAAGGCTTTCAAAAATTATACATAGATGGAGGAAAAACAATTCAGAGTTTTTTGAAAGAAGATTTGATTGACGAAATGATCATTACCACCATTCCAGTATTGCTGGGATCTGGTATTCCAATGTTCGCAGATTTACCCAATCAGCTAGTCTTTGAATGCGTCAAATCAACCCGATTTTTAGATAAGGTCGTCCAAAACCATTACGTTAGGGCGAGATAATTTTATCTCGCTGTCCAGCCTCCATCCACAGTCAGCATAGAACCAACCATGTAGCTTCCAGCATCTGAAGATAAGTAAATCGCAGCTCCCTGTATTTCTTCAAGCTTACCCCATCTACCAAGTGCTGTAGCTCCGACGACGAACTTCTTCCCTTCTTCTGTATCGGCAATTGGTAAGTTCATTTCTGTTAAAAAAGGACCTGGACAGATGGCATTTACCGTAATATTGAATGGAGCGAATTCCAATCCGAGTGCTCTTGTCATCTGCACTACTGCACCTTTGCTCGACGCATAAGGAGTTCTATTCGATAATCCTACCAATCCCAACGTACTCGCCAGATTGATTATTCTTCCTTTACCAGCTTCCTTCATATAAGGAGTAACAGCCTTGCAACAAAGCCAGGTCCCGGTCACGTTGATGTCCATCACCTTGCTGAATTCCTCCAGTTGCAATTCATCAATTGCTCCGCGAATATTAATCCCTGCACTGTTAATTAAAATATCGATTCGGCCAAAAGCTTCGAAAGCGGCTTTTGCCATGGCTTCTGTCTGGGCTTTATTCACTACATCTGCTTCAAAAGCAATAGCCTCCACACCATAGAGTTCAGTGATTCTCTGAGCTGATTCCTCTCCCTCTTTCAGCGTTCTACTGACCAACATCACATTTGCGCCAGCCGAAGCAAGTCCCTCTGCCATGGCTAAGCCTAGTCCTTTAGAGCCGCCAGTGATGATTGCTGCTTTTCCGCTAAGGTCAAAAAGTTTGATTCCAGGTAATTTACTAGACATTATTAATGGGTTATAAGTTTACAATTGTTTACAAATCTTCGCACTTCTAAAAAATACTATCACAATCCTAGAGAACTTCTACTGTATTTAAGACAAGACACCACGTTCTCTTCCTCATAAGCAAGTTTCTCTTCTGGACTGAGGCCTGTGGTATGTGGAAGCTCTCCAGAATAAGGATTCTCTTTGATTTTTCGTAGTACTTTGGCTGTGGACTGAGCTGAGGTATCACTGAAAGTAGCCCAATAGCTATCCGTCAAATAAGGAATCTCCAAAGGATCTCGCGTAATCATCTCAAGACTAAATGTAATTTCCGGATTGAATTTTTTACACCATTCCACTCCAGTTTTCAAATCAATAATTCCTTCGCCAAGGGGTACTTCAGAAAGCAAAAATCCTTCTTCGTAATCTTTAACTCCCATATCTTTCACATGCGTAGAAAAAGCATAAGGAGCCAAGGTCTTGATGACTTCCATCGGATCTTCCAGAAATGACACATTATTTCCAAAGTCCAAGGTCACTCCTACCCATTCGCTTCCTAGACCAATAATTATTTCTTCCAATTCTTTTGCATGCCAGTCCTTGTGGTTTTCTATAGCCAGCTTCATTTTATGCTTTCGCACGATGGGTTCAGCCAATTCAATGCACCTCAATGCATTTTCTTTGAAGGTTTTAAACTCCTCTTCCGTTTTAAAATTCACATACCTCCTGCCGCTCAGACATGCCGTACGCAGAACATTTGCTCCTGCTTCCTTGGCAGCTAAAACCTCCGCTTCAAACTTCGACACTTC
The DNA here is from genome assembly GCF_963974835.1 of uncultured Algoriphagus sp. Classification (GTDB taxonomy): domain Bacteria; phylum Bacteroidota; class Bacteroidia; order Cytophagales; family Cyclobacteriaceae; genus Algoriphagus. The sequence continues at coordinate 116,186 of NZ_CAXBET010000004.1, forward strand.
ATCTCCAGACTTGGGTAGACCAATACTTCCTTCAATATATAAGTCTAGATTCTCTCTTCGATCCCTTACTTGTTTAGCAAAATCCTCTGCCCAGCCATTCACTAACACTTGTACTCCTCCTGCTCCGATCTGCTTACAGTGTTCCATCATATCTATCGCATTGGCAAACCCCGGATATTTTTGACTATTCACCTGAGATTGCCATCTAGCGCCGTAAGAATGAACAACCACTCCCATTGGAATGCTTTTTAGATTTTCTGGTATAGATGGAAAAGGAAAGGTCATTGCAAAAGCGCCAAGACTTGCCGTTTTAATGAATTTTCTCCTTTCGGCATCAAAGTCAGGGACATTATGATGTGAGCGTACCATGGGTTAGGGGGTTTGGGTTTCTTTGGGTAAAGTAGCAATGTGTTCATTCAGCTCCTCAGGACTCCAAGGATACACTCTTCCCTGCGATGTCATCCGAGTAATCGCCACAGTGCGACCGGTTATTGGTGTGGCTTGGTTGCCCCATTCATTTCGGACATAAGTCAAAATCGCTGCAATACTTGCATCATCCATGGTGGAATGCGCAGGCATCACAGGCAAAATGTCCGGCGCATCATAGGTCTTTCCGGCAACTTCAATCGCGCCTTCTATGCCATGAAGTAAGATCATGGAAAGTCTTCTCTCATCTCCTAGCACCCACTCTGAGCCTGCCAATGGAGGACCCATTCTTGTGGCACCGGCACCATCTGAACCATGACAACCGGCACAGGTCACCATGAATTTCTGTCTTCCTTCGGCAAATTGGATCATGGCTTTCTCATCGAGCTGGTTTTCCGAAGCCATTAGAGCACTAGGTATATATCCCGGCCAGGAAAAAATGCGCTTGAGCATTCCCAGTCTATTTTCAGGAATTGGAAGGTCTGTTCTTTTAAAAATTGATGGCTCCGATTTCAATCCAATCGGTTCAGCATTCTGCATAATTCCTGCCTGAATAGACATGCCTGATATCAATACGTTTTCTTTCCACCCGAACTCCCGACCATTTACATCTGCCATAGTCAAAAGCCCATTCACTTCTGAGCCATTTCCATTTTTCAAAATAGCGGCGGAAAGTGTCTCTATAAAAATTTCCTTGGTCTGACTTTGACTTTCCCATTCAGGAGAACCCCATAGATTTTGTAAGAATGCATACTCTTTCCCTCCCAAACTACTCATCATCGCATCCCGCATCAAAGGATTGTCTCCATAATTTTTAAAAAGTGATGAAAATACTTTTTGTTCTTCATCCAAAGCAAGCACATAACTGCTTAAAGCGAGTTGTAAAGCCTCCTGCTCAGTGGCAGAAACAGCAGCTTCTTCCATTAATTGGGCTAGCTTGGCATGGGTAACCGGTGAGTCCTGCGCAAAAGGTTCGAGTAGCCTAAGTGCTGTATTTTGAATCAAGCCTGAAGATTGCTCAAAGACGGTAAACAGAAAATTCTCCGACAACAATCCTAGTCCTTCCAAAGTCCACAAAGCGTGAAATTTCCCCAATTCACCAACCTCTCTGTTCGAAATAAGTTTTTTCAAAGCTTCCCCAACAGTTGGATCATTTCGCTCGACCAAAAGTCTTTGTGCCATATCTCTATACCAGCCATCTTCATCTGATAAAAACTGAACCAACTCATCATTACTGGCTTCAGAAAGCTTAATAACCGGACGAGTTTGCTCTCCTTTTGGCACTATCCTCCAAATTCTACCCAAATGAATCGGCATCAAAAGCCCACGACCAACAGTTTGTTCGCTTAAATACGGAGTCAGATATTCTCCATGCTGTATCAAGCCTCTGTACATATCAGCTATATACAGCGCTCCATCTGGTCCAGTGGTGAAGTCAGAAGGCCTAAATCTCTCATCGGTGGATGCCAAAAATTCCTTTCCGGGGTGCGGGTCTTTACCGGTGATAATCGCACCTGTTTGAGATAGCACATTCCTTTTTACTAAATTTCCAGCTGGTTCTGCTACAAAGGCATTTCCGTAATAGTCCTCCGGAAAAAGAGTACTTCTATAAATAAATGGTGAACAAGCCGCTGTGAATTCTACTAAGCTTTGGTTTTCATCCAAAACACCTGGGATATACCCTCTATTCACTGCAGGAGTTGGGCGAATAGGATAAACTCTCCTTTCAGCTGCCACACCATAATCAATTCCCGTGGAAGGTTCATGATTTGGGTTCCGGGAAAGATAATTTGGAGGAACAAGATCTGCGTGAAGCTGCGACCAGTTGTAATTATAGAATAGTCTGCCCTGATCGTCCTGACTTATTCCCCATTGTCCCCTAAACTCTGTTGAATCTCTGATCCATTCGCCATCCTCATATTTGTATCTCAAACTGGACTTTGCATTGTAATACCAATTGTCCACATTTCTAAGCAAGCCATTATCCGAGTGCTCGGGATTACCGGAAGCTGCATAGGTAGAATCCATTAAAACTTTTGTATCCGCCTTTAGGTCGCCATCAAGATCTTTAGTGATATAAAGCGCGGTATTTTCGGATACAAGCACTCCATCAGCATAGAATCCGAGAGCACGTGGCATAATCAAACTATCCAGGTAAATAGTACTTTTATCCATCATGCCATCACCATCTTCGTCTTCCAGCACTGATATTCTGCCTATAGGCTTATCTTCCTCCGAACCCAATGTGTCAGTCATAAAACCACGCATCTCTATCACCCAAAGTCGTGAATCTTCATCGAAGGTGATAAAAACCGGCTCCTCCACCATGGGCTCCGAAGCTACTAACTGGATTTCAAAACCTTCCTCCAATTGAAAAGTCTCCAGTTCTTCAGATGCTGATCGTGCAGGAGATGGATTGGACGGATCATCATTTACTGTTTTGGCACAAGATGCCAGAATCGTTGTAATAAAAAAGTAAGAAACAATACGGGTAATCAACATACTACAACTAGTGATTTTGGGTTTGTTAGAAATTCCAAATCGAAGGAAATCAAAGTGAATCAGATGAGATTCGAAATGGATCTGTACAATTTGAGATATATTCAGTTGATACACAAGCTAGATTTGATCAAAAGAAGGATTAGGATTCTATTTTGCCCAATTAAGAGTATTCATTTTTCTTATTTGAATAGATAACATACAACTGCCAATCATGTTAAAAAATTGTTTGTTTTTAGCTCTTGTAACCCTGTCTTGAATTTATGTTTTAAAAAAGAGGTGTTGGAATTCTTGGATCCATGTTCAGTCACTCTACTGAAATCTAAGTTTGTTGGAATGGAGAAGCCTTAATAAAATATTCTAAATCAAAAAACGGGAATCTCTAGCGACCTTTTAAAAAGTTAACTTTTAATAATTCACGAAGTCAAAAAGGAACTCAGTATGAAGACTTATAATCTTATTATAGAAATGAATTACAATAAGCATTTAGGGAAAATCCAGCCGATCAAGATGCAGAATTTTAGTCTTTTACGCTAGATCTTCAGATAGGAAGATTAACGAAGAAGTACAATAGTTAATTCCAAGCCTTAACTTTGCTCAAAATATAAGCAGATGAACTTTTCAGATTTAGGACTCTCCAAGCAAATACTGGATGCTATCAAAAAAGCGAATTACGATAGTCCCTATCCCATACAGATAGAAGCCATACCAGCTATTTTGCAAAAGAAAGATGTGCTGGGAATAGCTCCCACAGGTTCTGGAAAGACTGCTTCTTATATTCTTCCTATACTTCAAAGGCTGCAGGAAAAAGCTGAGAATAAAGGTAGAATGATACCAGTTCTGGTATTGGTTCCAACTAGGGAGTTAGCTAGCCAAGTAGCGGAAGTAACAGAGAATTTTGCACGGTTCCTTAATAGACCTGTGAAGGCCTTGGCAGTTTTTGGTGGAGTTTCCATCAATCCTCAGATGATGAAAATCTACGGAACGGATATTTTGATAGCAACTCCGGGAAGGTTGTTGGATTTGCTATCGAAAAACTCCCTGAATTTAAACCAAGTGGAAATTCTGGTTTTGGATGAAGCGGATAAAGTTTTGAACATGGGATTTAAAGAGGAAGTCGATCAAATCCTCGAAAAACTTCCAAAGAAACGACAGAACATACTTTTCTCTGCCACAAGTGAGGAATCCGTAGAAGGTTTGATCAATGAGATGCTCCATGAGCCAGTTCGGATTACTGCGGAACCGGATACCGTTTCGCCTGACCTTATCGAGCAATATGCATATCGTGTTCCTATGGAAAGAAAGGGACCCTTCCTTCGCTATTTAATTAATTCAGGAGATTGGTCACAGATTTTGGTATTCGCTTCTTCTATCCGGGCAGCAAACAATATAGTGACCAAACTTAATAAAAATGGTGTGGATGCGCTGGCCTTTCACGGAGACAAAAGCCAAGGAGCTAGAACTGAAGCTTTGCATCGATTCAAATCCGGTAAAACAAGAATTCTGGTGGCGACAGATTTGGCGGCACGAGGGATTGACATCAAGTTTCTGCCGTTGGTGATCAATTATGAATTACCCAGATCTCCAAAAGACTATGTACATAGAATTGGTAGGACCGGTCGTGCAGGAGCAATTGGAGAAGCAATATCTCTTATCGCAGAGGAGGATTTGCATCACTTTAAAATTATCCAGAAGAAGATGAAGAAGCATGTGCAGCTAAGAAGCATCGATGATATTGAGTTTTAATCAAAAATTTCCCGAAGACTTTCTCTGAAAGATAAATAGCTCATGAACAAAAACAGGTTGGAAGCATTTAGTGATGGCGTGTTGGCAATTGTCATCACCATCATGGTTCTTTAAATCAAGGTGCCTCATGGAGATCAATTGGGAGATTTAAGGCCGCTTATTCCAGTATTTTTAAGCTATGTTTTGAGTTTTATATACATAGGGATTTACTGGAATAACCATCACCACATGCTTCATACCGTTACCAAAGTAAATGGTAAATTGCTGTGGGCAAACCTTCACTTACTTTTTTGGCTTTCCCTGATCCCCTTTTCTACGGGTTGGATGGGAGAAAATCACTTTGCAGCTCTTCCAACGGCAGTATATGGATTTGTATTATTGATGTCTGCAGCCGCGTATTTCATCTTAGAAAGAATTATACTCAATAGTCAAGGAAGAAACTCCATTCTTGCCCAGGCTGTTGGCAAGGATGTTAAAGGAAAACTATCTCCAATTCTTTATCTCTTGGCGATTGGCGCTACATGGATAAATCCGGCCATTTCAGAAGCAATTTATGCATTTGTTGCTTTGATGTGGCTTATTCCAGATCTGAGAATTGAAAAGATTATTGATGTTGAAAAAGAATAATTTTAACAAAATCTATTATTCTGCAATCCTATTGTGAGACAAAATCTTCAGATTCGCTTTCTGCACTTTTTAAATTAAACAAATTCAGATCAAAGATTCTTCAACATATTCTAATTCAGGCTAATCATTTCATAAAAAAATAACAAGATATTTACGAACTCATTAACATTCACCCCTGTTAGCCTCAGATAGTCAAAATTTATAGATCAAAATATTTTTAGGGTGGAAAAGAAATACAGCAAAACGGAATACTTTAAAATTGTCCTGGTACTAGGTGCCTTGTGTACAATTAGCCCCTTTTCTATAGACATGTACCTCCCAGGTTTTCCAGAGATGGCAGAAACCTTAAATACTCCTATATCTAACATTCAGCTTTCACTTACTGCATATCTAGTCGGGATTGCAATTGGCCAGCTATTTTATGGACCTCTTTTGGATAAATACGGACGCAAAAAACCGTTGTATGCAGGATTAGCAATATATATACTTGCATCCATTGGATGTGCTTTATCCCAATCTGTAGAAAATCTGATTTTCATGCGATTTCTTCAGGCTATCGGAGGATGTGCAGGTATGGTATCTGCTCAAGCTATAGTAAGGGATATTTTCCCTGTAGAGAAAACTGCCCAGGCGATGTCTCTTCTCGTATTAGTGATCGCTGTTTCTCCCATGATTGCTCCAACTTTGGGTGGATTTGTGACTGCTGCTTACGATTGGCATTGGGTATTCATCATCCTTGCTGCACTGACAGCTTTGATATGGTTAGCTACCGTAGTAGTTCTTCCAGCCGGAGCTCTTCCAGACAGGGAGGTTTCTTTGAAACCGAAAAAGGTTTGGGATAGCTATATCAAGGTTCTCAGCAATCGCCAATTTCTGGTTTATATGCTGGCAGGAGGTATTGCCGGTGCAGCGCCGTTTGCTTACATCGCAAGTTCAGCAGATGTATTTATGAACGTGTATGGTTTAAGTGAGCATCAGTTTGGTTGGCTATTCGCTCTTCTGGCATTTGCTATGATCGGTTCCACTCAGCTGAACCACATCCTTTTGAAGAAATTTTCATCTCAACAAATCATCAACTTCTCCCTGCACTATCAAAGTTTCACAGGCTTATTGCTGGTCACTGGGGTGTTTTTCAATTTGTTAAATGTATACAGTTTGATTACGCTGATGTTTGTATTTCTCACAGCCCATGGCCTCAATGGTCCAAATACTACTGCACTTGCGATGGCTCCATTTTCCAAAAATGCCGGATCAGCATCTGCCATGCTGGGAAGTATGCGCATGGCCATAGGAGGAATAGTAACAGCGATTGTCAGTTTGTTCCATGCTACTTCAGCATTCCCTATGGTGGTTGGAATGGCAATATGTGCCTTTGGAGGATTTATCGTTCTGAAAATGGATCAGCGACTTCCGGGGACAATAAGTAGACAGAGGCGCAACGAAGCATTTGCATCATAAAAATATGACCTATTAGACTTGATCAGGAACCATTAATGAGTTCCTGATTTTTTTTTTCAAATCCAAAATCATCTATTCATCTCCTTTCATAAGGAGGGTAACTGTTAGGCAAAAGGCACTCATTTGATATCTAATCTATTCCAATCCTAAAAAAGATAATCCCTACTTTTGCCATTCCCAGTCCTTTTTCCTCCATGAGTAACTCAAATCTTGCAGTAAGAACAGTCATTTTCAGCATGCTCGGCAATGTCGCACTCGCAACGATAAAATTTATTAGCGGGATACTGGGCAATTCTTACGCGCTAATAGCAGATGGTATCGAATCAGTAGTAGATATATTCGCATCTGTGCTCGTACTTTTTGGATTGAAATATTCGGCCCGACCAGCAGATGAAAACCATCCCTATGGGCATGGAAAGGCTGAGCCTTTGATTACGTTTCTGGTAGTAGTTTTTCTGGTCATCTCAGCAGTAACCATCGCTTGGCAAGCTTACCAGCATATAATTACTCCACATGAAATCCCAAAACCATTTACTCTGATCGTCCTCGCTGGTATTATTATCTGGAAGGAAATCTCTTTTCAAGTGGTCATGTCACGGAGTAAAAAGCTAAAAAGTAGTTCGCTCAAAGCAGAGGCTTGGCATCATAGAAGCGATGCCATCACCTCTGTCGCTGCATTTATCGGAATCACTATAGCGATTTTTGGTGGTGAAGGATTTGAAGAAGCGGATGATTATGCAGCTCTTCTTGCGGTTGTTTTCATTCTTTATAACTGCTATAAAATCTTCCGCCCGGCGCTCAGCGAAGTGATGGATGAAAACAATTACGATGAATTAACTGAGCAAATACGACAGATTTCGCTCACTGTTCCGGGAGTCAAAGGCACTGAAAAGTGCTTTATCCGAAAAGCCGGTATGGAATATCATGTTGATTTACATGCTTTGGTGGAGGGTGAGTTAACCGTTACTCAGGGACATGATATTTCACATGAGCTGAAAGACAAACTTTGCAAAGTGATCCCCGAACTTGGAAATGTCTTGATCCATATCGAACCTTACTAGCATGTTATTGCAATGCAACTTTGCCTATAACTACATTTAATAGGTCAACTTCAATGAAATGTGATTTTTGAAATAAAGAGAAACGGTAGAAATGCATTTCAGAGTCTCTAAAAAATTGGTTTTTTTTTAAATGGTAGAAAATTCTGTGAGGTCACTCCCAACTCGTTTTTGTCTCATTATCAAATTCGAAAATAAGGCTGAACATGAGAAATATCTTAGCACTGGATATTGAAGCGATATCCGCCCATTCACTCCTCATCTATTCATCAATTTTAGTATCTTGATAGTCAGTATCACATCGATACAGGAAGTACATAAATTCTTTAAATTTTAATATCAACAAACCCATGAAAACCATTTTCAGTATTGCCCTTTTTCTATATACCACTCTTGCTTTTGCGCAAACAGATAAGGAAGTGGCTTCCCAAGTAGAAAAACTCCGTCTGGCATTAATAGACCCCACTGTTGACAATTTGAGTGAAATCAGCTCAATTAACCTAAGCTATGGACATTCCAGTGGAAAGCTTGAAAACCAAGCGCAATTTATAGAAGCTCTAATCAGCGGTGCATCGGATTTTGCAAAAGTTGAATTCGAAGATCAAAAAATACAAGTTGAAAAAGATGTGGCCATCGTGCGGCATAATTTGGTCGCAGATGTTTTGGATGGAGGTACTACGAATTCTATAAAAATTGGGGTAATACTGGTTTGGAAAAAAGAAAAGAGCCAGTGGAAATTACTGGCTCGACAGGCTTACAAGCTGCCATAAATCATTTAGAGATTTCTTCCTCTTCTATCGGTTTCTTATGCCAATAGGAAGCTAGTATGGAACCACTTACGTTCATAAATGGACCAAACACGGCAGGTGCTAAACCAACTGTCGCAATCTTTCCCATCTCCTTTGCAATTCCGGAGGCTAGTCCTCCATTTTGCATTCCCACCTCAATAGCGATGGTTCGGCAATCTTTTTCGTTTAGTTTAAATAATTTGCTCGCCCAATAACCAAGCACATATCCCAAGAGATTATGGGCAACTACCAGTACGATCAAAAGTGGACCAATATCCAGAAGACTATCTCTACCCGCAGCGACTATCACTACCAGAATCAATGCAATGGCTGCCATGGAAATTATAGGCATAAGATCATCCAGCCATTTAGCTTTTCCACGAAGGAAGTAATTAAACAGCAATCCTGCACCGATCGGTATGATCACCATTTTCACAATACTAAACATCATCTCTACTACGTCGATGGCTACAAACTCACCAGCTAGCCAACCCATCAAAAATGGAGTAACAAAAGGTGCCAATAACGTGGTGACTGAAGTGACGGTAATAGAGAGCGCTAAGTTTGCTCTAGCCAGAAATGCCATTACGTTGGATGCCATTCCACTTGGGGAACAACCGATCAAAATCATCCCAGCAGCTATCTCAGGAGGAAATCCGCTCATTTTTGCAAGTGTATATCCTATGAAGGGCATAATAGTAAATTGGCAAAGAACGCCTATGATGACTCCTTTTGGCATTTTGACCACACCCAAAAAATCCCTTACGCTCATCGAAGTCCCCATTCCAAACATGATTATTTGAATGAGGGGAACGATCAAAGCGCTGAATTTAAATCCATCATATTCAATAAAATATCCAGGGAAATATAGTGCCAATGCCACTGACCCGAAAATCATCATGGAATAGGCATATCCTTTTAGTTTAGGGCTGCCTAGGAATGCAATCGCGCAGATAAAGAAAAAACTAATCCAGAGAATACCTGCATCTGAGATATCAGAGAAGATACTCATCCCGAGGGCAGCTAGGAATATTATCCCTGTGACAATAGATAGTATTTTGGTGATTTTAGGATTCAAAACGGCGGTATTTTGGGTAACAATAATTTGAAAACAACCCGAAAACCAGCACGGCACTAGCTTCCGGGTCTATCAATAGGTAAAATAGGTATTATTAACTATAGGTCCTGTCATGAGAGCGCTTTTCGTTCCACATATCCGTAGGAGCAAAATATGAGTTATCCGATGGATGTAAGTGCGCTTTGACTACCTCTTCATTCAGTTCAATTCCCAATCCTGGAGAGTCCAAGGGAACTGGCGCATAGCCCTTATCAATCATTTTCCCCCCGCCCGTCATGGTGACCATATCTTCCCACCAAGGCACATCCACTGAGTGATGCTCCAGTGCAAGAAAATTTTGAGTTGCTGCGGCACAATGCACATTTGCCATAAAAGACACAGGGGTTCCAGCTTGGTGCATTGCCATTGAGATTCCTTTTTCTTCAGCGTAATCCGCGATTCGTTTAGTTTCCAAAAGTCCTCCTGAAGAAGCCAAATCAGGATGTATAATATCCACTGCGTGGTTATCGATCAGATCTTTAAAGTACTGAAGAAGATAAATATCCTCACCCGTTGTAGTTGGTGTATTCAGTGTATCCGTAATGGTCTTATGTTGTTGCCACATTTGCCAAGGAACCATATCCTCCAACCACGCCAAGCGATATTTATCTAGTGCTTGTCCAAGTCGGATACAGTTATTTAAGTCAAAATGTCCGTAGTGATCTGTTGAAAGTGGAATTTCATATCCGACCATTCCACGTACATGATCCACAATTTTGGCAAGTTCATCCAGGCCTTTTTCAGTAATCTGAACTCCGGTAAATGGGTGAGCCGTATTTCCATAAGACATATATCCCCCAGACCATTGGCTTCTTCCATTTTTAAAAATCTCTGGATTCACGAGGCACCCAGGAATATCCATAATCTCTCCTATAGAAACGTCCATCTTTAACCAAGTGTATCCTTGCTCTTCGGTTCTATATTTGATTAGCTTCATCTGCTCTTCTGGTGAGCTTGATTCCGGGGTGTCAGCATAAAGCCTAATCGAATCCCTGTACCTTCCTCCAAGTAATTGCCAAGCTGGAACATTGTAAGCTTTTCCACAAAGATCCCAAAGCGCCATTTCCACACCGCAGACACCTCCTGCTTGACGGGATTGACCCCCGAACTGTTTAATGATTTTGAATATTTTCTCTACGTTACATGGATTCTCACCTAAAATCCGGCTTTTTAGCATCAATGCATATTTGGGATCTGCTCCATCCCGTACTTCACCCAATCCATAAATTCCTTGATTTGTATCGATTCGGAGAATAGCCGTTCCTCCCATCACCGCAGTATGCGCATAGCGAAGATCAGTGATTTTAAGATCCGAAGGTGCGGAGGCACGTCGTACATTCTTAGTCGTTTCTGCCATGGTATCTTCGATACTAAGTCCCATCAGTGCAGTTAGACTCAGCCCGCCAAGTGCTGTTTTCTTTAAAAAGTCTCTCCTATTGTCTTTTGTAAATGGGTTATCGATTTCTGATTGCCGTTGGGCAGCATAGGTTCGCTCCTGCTCCTTGTTCTTCTGAATGAGGTTTTGTAATGTATTCTTCATAATCAAATGGGTTATTGGGTTATTGAGTATTTTAATCCTATCGAAAAATGGTATTAGTAATTCCGCTCTTTGAGGTAATTATCTAACTCAGCTTTTGTCATAGGCAGTTTTCCGGGATAATTGTTCAGCCAATCCAAAAAGTCTTTCTTGATCTCTTCAGTCCATTGGCTATCAATCTGACCTGCGAGATATTTACCTTCCCGAAGTCTTTGATGTCCAAATTCATCCCGAAGGCCTGTCACTTCAGAAGTCAAAACAAGATCCTCCACCAAATAGGCAGGTATGAAAATCACCCCGTATTTTTTTGCCAAAACCACATCTCCGGGAAGAACTGTGGCACGACCAACTCTAATCGGAGCATTGATGGATGTGAGCATCATTTGCTGAATGTAGGATGGGTCTTGTCCTTTCATCCAAGCATTAAATCCTTCTATCTCGGAAAGTCCCTCCTGATCTCTAACAGATCCGTTAAAAATCACTCCTCGCTGAGATTTAGCATAGATTGCATTTCCAAGATTATCTCCGATGAGCGTACCATCAACAATTTTACCATAGCCGTCCGCCACGTATACATCACCATTTGTCAAGATATCGATAGGCCACGAGTTTGTTCCACCTTTAGGAGATCTACCTTCCTTTTCCACTCCCTGGTCTTTGACTTGCTTTTCCATATCCGGTCTTAGCGGCATGTATTGAGCGGTAACTACTCTCCCAGTCATAGCTTCATCCGGTAGCATAATTTGCCATTCGCCTTCGTATTGATTTTGATATCCTTTGTTACGCAGCACTCCCCACGCTTCTTCGATGGAGATATTTTTTAGTCTTTCCAAAATAGAATCGGAGACCTTTGGTCTTCCATCCGGAAATCTCTCCCCAGTCCATTCCGCTGTTAGTGCTTTGATATATTCAGGAGAAGACCCTACATTTTGAGCAGTTGCTTCTTTGTTTGATAGGAGGAGTGAACATGAAAAAGCAAGTACACACAGCGACGTTTTTATAGTCTTAGGTGATAAAATTGAATTCATTAGTATTAAGGGTTTAAGGTTTTTCAATCAAATATCTTAACTCTGATCACTCAAAGAATGGGATTCCTGGAACTGCATATTTTTTCATTCCTTCTTCATTGATTTCCACTCCTATTCCAGGCTTTTCAGAAATTGTAATGAAACTGTTTTCCGTTCTTGGTCCATCGTAGGTCACGATGTCTTTCCAGAGATCATCTTTGTCCATATAGATCTGCCATTCCATTATCTGGAAATTCGGTACGGAAGCACATACATGACAACTGGCCATAGCTCCGAGAAAAGAAGCTACCATGTGTGGTGAAAAAGGCACATAATATAAATTTGCCAAATTAGCTATGCGCTGCGCTTCACCTAGCCCACCTGCTTTTTGCAAATCAGGCATGATGATATTCAGGGCTCCATCAGACAATAGTTTCGTAAATCCATATGCGAGGTAGATATTTTCCCCTGCACAGATCGGTGTACTAGTCTCTTGGGTAATATGCTTATACACTTCAGGATTATCTGCTGGTATGGGTTCTTCAAGAAACATCAAGTCCAACGGCTCATACATTTTTGCCATTTTCATCCCAGTGACTGCATCATACCTTCCATGCATGTCTACACATATATCTATATTAGGGCCCACTGCTTCTCTCACCGCAGCGATAGCATTGTACATTCTATCTATTTCTGCAGGACTCGCTGTCCAGTTAAAACGGTCGTATTTATTAGGATCCCTTCCGTCGTCCACATCAAATTTTACCGCATTATATCCGCGGGAAACAGCATCCTTTGCAGCTGTAGCATAATCTTCCGGACTAGGATTAGTAGAAGTGTAAAGCGCAGTATCGCAATAAACACGGATTTTATCCCGGAACTTACCCCCCAAAAGCTGATAAACAGGTATGCCAAATACTTTACCTGTAATATCCCAAAGTGCTGTTTCTATTGCGGTAAGCACAGCTACGAAGACACCTGACTGGGCTCCACCAAAAAACGCTCCCTTACGGACTTGCTCAGCTAGACGATTTGGATTGAGTGGATTTTGTCCTCTAAGCTGCTCTCCTAATCGCTTTACTAAATAATATGATCCATGAATTGCATCCACGGCCTCTCCACATCCCCACACGTCTTGATTTGTATAGACTTTCACGTAAACTGCTCCTCTTACAAAACCACATTTTACATCAGTAATTTTGAGGTCAGCAGGATTTGAATATGGATTTTGCTTCGTTACTGCTGCACTTAGCCCTTGCCCAAAAGTGGATAACATTCCGGCTCCGGTCAATCCCACTGCCGCTCCTTTTTGAAGAAAGGACCTTCTTGAATTTTTGTTTTTCATCTGATTATTTTGAGTTGTAAGAGTTTACCAAGTTCTGTTTTTCAATATTTCCTGAATCTGTTCTCTGGCTATGGGAAGTTCATCGATATGATCATTGAGCCATTGGGAGAAATCCTTTTCGATCTCATCTGACCACCGGGTATCAATTTGTCCTGCGGTGTAAATACCCTCTCTTAGTCGCTCGTGACCAAACATATCCCTCAAGCGGACAACCTCGGAAGTCACCACTACCTTCTCAGCCAAATGTGCCGGAATGAAAGACACTCCTCCGTCTCTGCCTAGCACTACATCTCCGGCCATTACCGTTACTTGGTGAATTCGGGTTGGCTTATTGATTCCTATTAACATTGTGTTTAGATCCCCGGGTTGATTGTGATGTGAGGGATGGTAGCTAGAAACATAAGAAGTAAATCCGCCTATTTCATTAAGGCCAACTACGTCTCTAATAGCACCTTCATACACTATCCCGTTTCCGGATTTGGCATAAATTGCATTGCCTACATTGTCGCCGATGGTCGGCCCACCATTATGAATTGCAAACTGATCTACTACATAGACATCACCTTGCTGCAACAAGTCTACAGGCCAGGAGTTTTGGCCTCGTTTTCCTTCTTTTTTACCACGCTCGTCGATGGCATCGTGGATATCTGGTCTACCGGGCATGAACGTCGCCGTCAGAGCCCTGCCAATTAGTATACTGTCCGGATTGATCTGCAATCCCCAACCATCTGCGTATTGATATTTGTAACCGGCATTTTTCATAACAGCCCAAGCTTCGTCGTGGGTGACAAGCTTCATCCGTCTTAGAATATCGTCAGAGACCTTTGGTCGGCCGTCTTCGAAACGTTCTCCTTCCCACTGCTGGGTGAGAAATAGCATTTCCTCTTTTGATATCTGCTGCGCGAAAAGACCCGCAATCCCAAACAGCAAAAGAGTAAGAGTAATTGTAATTCTTTTGATCATAGTTTTATTTATTGACAAAAAATGGGGCCTGAATTTATCCAAGCCCCGTTTTAAATTATTTATCCCACCAAACTTTGGTTGCAAGATTGTCAGGCCCCTGAGCTGAAATAGCCGCCTGTACATTTTCAGAATTTACTGAAATTTCAGAATTCGGATAAGTCAATCTATTGATGAAATCCACTTCCTTACCAGGATATGGGTTCGGAGTCAAATCTGGATAGCCTGATCTTCTGAAATTGGCAAAAGCTTCCGGCCCATTCAGAAAACTAGACACCCAATATTGGGTATTGATTTGCTCCAATGCCATGGCTGGATTGAAAGGATTTTCTTGGAGATAATCATTGATTTCAGAAATAGAAATGGCAGATGCCTCATCCACTGTCCCAAGTTGATTCATGTGAGCTCGGACTCCGGAATTATAATATTCTTCCACCGTGCCAGTGCTGATCCAACCTCTTTCTCTTGCCTCTGCCATGAGCAAATAATTTTGCGAAGCAGTAACAAGAAAATTAGGTGCGGTATTTTTGGTAATTCTTCTTCTGTCAGCTTGCGCGAATTCATAAAAACTAGCAAGTCCTAATGCGGATGCAGCACTTACAGCACCTGCATTATCATTACCCATAGGCAATCCTTCATGGACACTCGCCTCATAGGTTGCATTGGCAGGCGTTTGCTCAGGACCTGATTTGGCACCAACATAGGTAACTGCAATTGCAGAAAGACGAGGATCATTCCTGCTCTTCAAATAATCTACGAATGGTTTTGTAAGGTAGAAATTGGAAGCTTCAGTGGCATTTAGAAAATTACCGATTGGGTTGGTGTAGTTCGGGTCATGGTTGATTCTTGCATTATCAGCATTTGTCAAAATAACTCCTCCCTGCACGGCTGACTGCACTACTTGAGCAGCAGTGGTAGGATCCACTTCACTCAGTCGCATCCCAGCTCTCAGTAGCAATGAGTATCCAAAATTCTTCCATTTATCCAGATCACCACTGTATAGAATGTCAGCAGACTCTAAAGGCCCAGAAGGATCCAAAGCTGCAGTAGCTTCAGTCAATTCTTTTATTAAATCCGCATAAATAGCTTCCTGAGAATCATAGACAGGAAGGTAAATCTGTTCTGCGTAGCCTTTGCCTCCTTGGAAATAAGGGATATTTCCATAATCATCCGTAAGCACCATAAAAGCAAACGCCTGGATAATCCTGGTCATATTCTTGAGATTGGCACGTGCTGGATCATCCTCCACTTGGCTGATTACGTCCCGGGTATTTTTAATCACATTTCTATAATATCCCTGCCAAAGTTCCTGAGTTAAGGTTCTATTGTCTTGGTTATAATTTGCTCCTGAGACTAATCCCGAATTTGGAGTAACTATCTGCTGAACTACTCCCATGTCATAAACCAAACTTCCGTTCGGATATGCACATCCCACAATCGCAGCATTTAGCTGGAATGCCGGATTAATAGCCGTAGCACTTACTTTATTGGTATTAAGTTCGTCGAAGTTGCTATCGCAAGCCGAGGAATATAGTACCACGAGTATGATTAGTAGGTATTTAGATATCTTTTTCATGGCTAGTTGGGTTAAAATTTGACATTAAGGTTAAAACCTAAACCTCGCGTAGAGGGAAGCCCAGTTGACTCCATGCCGACCAAGTTATCAGATGAATATCCGAAAGATTCCGGGTCGATATTATCCACCCATTTCTTGATCATAAATACATTGTTTGCTACGAAATTCAGCTTAACCGACTTGAAAGGCTGCTTTTCAGGCAGATGCTTGGTAAAATCATAGCCCAATGTGATTTGTCGTAGTTTCCAATATCCTCCATCATAAACTACTGGCTCAACTAATGCCTGTGATCTCACTACTTCCCAATACGATTGTACTGGAGCCACTACGGTGTTTATTTCACCGGCTTCATTAACACCATCTCCTACCACACCACCTTCTCTACCTTCCAGAGTCATTTTGTGAAGGCCATGTCTTGTAGCATTGAAATTAGTGCCCGATAGCATGATATTTCCCAGTTTGAAATCTATAAGGAAGGAAAGCATGACACCTTTGTAGTTGAAGGAGTTATTAATTCCTCCCACCCAATTTGGCAGAGCGCTACCGAAATTGACTAGATCAGTTGTTCGAAGAGGAAGTCCATTTGCACCGAATATCTTTCTACCCTGCTCATCTCTTCTATATCCGAATCCGGCAACCTGCCCCATTTCCATTCCTACAATCTGCCGCAATTCACCGTTGAATACGTGCGTACCCACTGTAATTCGCTCTCCAGGAGTATCGGTCAGAAGACTAAGGACTTTAGTCTTATTGTAAGCTGCATTGGTGCTAATCTCCCAAGTGAACTTGTCGTTCTCGACAGGTACTACAGTGAGGAGCATCTCGATACCCTTGTTTTCACTTTGACCACTGTTTATTGAGGTATTCACAAATCCTGATGCATCAGAAATCTGAGCACTTACAATCTGATCCGTGGTCAACTTTCTGTAAGCTGCCATATCAAGGCTTACTCTTCCCTGAAACATACTCAATTCAAATCCTGCTTCTACTTCACCTATTCTCATAGGACGAAGGTTAGGATTGGGAAGATTGGTTCCAATAGGCCCTCCTATAGGTTGCCCACCAAAAAGGTTATTATTGATACCGTAGAATAGCACATTGGAATAGGCTCCTACGTCAGCATCAGATCCCACTTCAGCATATGCCGCCCTGATTTTCCCAAAATTTAACCAGCCGGATGGCTTAAAATTCTCTGTGAAGACCCAGCTTGCAGAAACGGATGGATATATAATACTTCTGTTAGCTTCTGACAAGGTCGAGAACCAATCATTTCTGACCGTACCTGTAAGAAACAACCTGTCTTTATATGAGAATTCGGCGGAACCATACAATGAATTTACGGCACGCTCATTCAGGTCATAAAGAGGATCTTTTGCTCTACCATTTTGCACAGTATAAAGACCTCTAACCACAAAATCCGTCACCTGTACACTATTCAGATCTGATCTACGCTGCATGTGGTTTCCACCAAAATTGGCATTGATGTTTACATCACCAAACTGCTTGTTTGCGTTGATGAGAAAATCTGTATTGATCTCTCTGAATCTCCTCTGCTCCTGGGTGTACATACCATTCACAAATCCAGCAGGGGCAGCCGCCCTTGAGGCTTGGCCCGTTGGGAAGTTATTGTAATCCTGATCTCTTGACCAGAAATCTTCTCCTACTCTTCCTTGTACAAATAACCAGTCGTTGATTTCATATTTCAATGCTATATTTCCGAAAATCCTATCCCTTTTGATATTCTGAAATTGATCAGAAAGGGTGAAATAGGGATTTGTCCGGTTTCTGAACCTGGAGTAAACCGCTTCGTTACCGTTGGCATCGTAGCGATTATCCCGCAATACGTCCAGCGGCATTGAATTAGCCATATTGTACAAAGCAACGGGAATGGTGTTATCCTGCTCACCGATATTTGGAGGATTTTTATTCTCTTCAAAGGAATAATTAAAATTACCTCTAAAGCTCAACTTAGATGTGAGGTCATACCCGAATCCTAAGTTGATTGTTTTCCTATTATAAGAATTGTTTGGTACAATACCCTTGCTATTTAGATCTGAGAATGATAAGCTTAGACCTCCCTTTTCTGTAGAAGTAGCCAATGTGATGGAATTGGTCACGTTCTGTCCGTTGCGAAAGAAATCGTTTATTATTCCTTTAACTGGTTCATAGGGCACAGTCACTCCATCAAAAAGCATTTGGGTCATTCCTGGTTGGAATTTCTCACCAAATGACCATTGTCCTGAAGTAGGGTTTGGAGTAGTAGGTCTTACGCCTTGTTCACCCTGTCCATATTCATATTGGTAATCTGTAAAATCGAGTGGTGCTTCATTAGTATAGTTGAGATTATAGGTAACTCCTATTCCTCTTGTATCATTCTTACTTTTTGTAGTGATCATGATTACTCCATCCTTAGCCCGGGAGCCATAGAGTGCGGCAGCAGCAGCACCTTTTAGGATAGTCATGGACTCTACATCATCAGGATTAATACTTGATAAACCATCACCCCCATCAGAAGTATTTCCTCCTCCTCCACGAACTCCAATACCACTATCAGAAGCACTGCTACCTGGTTTAGAACCAAAGTTTGTGTTATCGATCGGGACACCATTAACTACAATCAATGGATTATTTTGTCCGGAAATGGAAGACTGACCACGAATCCTGATTTTCGATGTACCTCCAGGTCCTGATCCTAGAGCTGAAATGCTAACTCCTGCAACTTTACCTTGGAGCGCGTTCATTACATTAGGTGTTCTGTTGATAGTGAGTTCATCTGATTTAACTATGGACGTGGCATAACCAAGACTTTTAGCAGATTTCTCAATTCCCAAGGCAGTTACAACTACTTCTTCAAGGTTACTTTCATCTACTTGCATGGTAAGGTCAATTTCAGACCTGTTACCCACTGTAATCTCCTGATTAAGATATCCTACAAATGAGAAAACTAATACAGATGACTCACCATCTACATTGATAGAATAATTTCCGTTACTGTCGGATACTGTACCTACTGAGCTTCCTTTCAAAAGTATGTTCACTCCAGGAAAACCCACTCCGTTTTCATCTGTGACTTTACCGGTTATTTCTACTCTTCGGCGATCGATATTGGATTTAACACCACTAATACCTCCCGCAGCTGCAAAAGAATTAGATCCATCAGTTGATGATGCTAAAGATGAAGTTTGGAGATAATTTAAATCAGAGGCCTTTTTAGACTGACTGGATCTGTTTTGAAATATCACATAAAAATTCTCACCAGCTTTTTCATAGCCGAGTCCTGTTTGCTTAAGGACTGTTTTCAAGCCTTCTTCCACAGAAGTATAGGATGATTTTGGTGATCTGATCTTTTTTGATTGAACCAAATCATCCTTGTATGCTATCGAGACATTGAACTTATGCTCGAATTGAGTCAGAACCTCTTTTAGGTATCTGCTTTCATCACTGGACGAATACGTATCCAGGTGTTTTTCTGAAGCTATCAAACCCTCGACTTGCGCAAAGGCAAACCAAGAAATCGAATAGCTCATACATAATAATAGTACAAACTTTCTCATTGTAAACAGGGATTAGGTTATTTGGGGAATACTTCATTTCGGGTTATTTAATCAGGTATTTATTTTGCTCGTTTACTATTTCTACATTAAATATTTTGGAAATCTGGTCCATAAAATTCTCAGAATCACCAAGAGGCATAGACCCTGAAGCTGTTTGCAGCAGCAGCTCTTCATCCTGAACTTCAATCTCAATTCCATAATTGTCTCTGGCCATCTTCAGAATTTCGCCAAGACTGGTTTCATCCAAGTGGATCACTTTGTCTTTCCATGAGGTGTAGAGAGAGGGGTTCACTTTCTTACGTTGGAATTTACTTTCTTTAAATTCTACCAGATCACCTGGATTCATGAGAATTTTCCCTTCCTTATCTTTTACCGGAAAGCTTAGCGTCACCATTCCTGAAGTAAGGACTACTTCAGTTTCCTGTGATCTATTAAAAACGTTGAACTCTGTCCCTAGCACTTCTATTGCTACATTTTGAGAACTCATCACTTTGAAAGGCTGATGATCTGATTTGTGCACTACACTAAAAAAGGCTTCACCTTCTATCCAGATTTCACGTGCCATTTGACCTTCCCAATTATCTACAAAAGTCAGCTTGGAGTTGGAATTCAGGTTTACTGTAGAGCTGTCCGGCAGGATTATTTCCATTGTCTCTCCATATCCGGTTTTGTATTCGATTGTAGATGGCAATTCATACCAGTACCAAAAAAACATACCCAGTATCAAGCTGGCGGCTACAGACCCAAAGAGGAAGAAAGATCTCTTGCTGGAAGAAGATTTAATTTCCTTAGATGGATTGATATCTCTTTGAATTGCGCTCCATACAGAAAGTAATTCAGCCTGTTTCATTTCAAATTTTGACTTCTCAAGATTCAAAATCAAAGCCCTGGCTTCTTCTAACGTTTGGATTTTGGTAGGATTTGCATTTTTCCAATGCCTCCAAAACTCCTCGTGAGCAGGATCAGGATACAGTACCCATTCCTTAAAAAATGGATCTACGACAAAGTCGTGTGAAGAAAAACGGTCGTAATCAGTAGGTTGATGATTCACTGTGTTGCTTGTGCTTATACCTATAAGAGTATAAAGTCAGCAAGACCTCATCATTTTTTTTAATTTATTTTTAAAAAATTCTAATTATTAGCAACACAGGTGGTCATACACCTGATTTACAGATTATTAAAAAACTAACCTATAAATAAAAATGATGCTAGCAGGGAGGAATTCATAACAACTTTAAGACATTGAAGAGCTTTTGAAAGTAGATTATAGGCAGAAGCAGGAGTGATTGACATTACACTTGCTATTTCAGAATAGTCCATATCATTAAAATACTTAAGCACTAAAATTTCCCGCTGTCTTTTTGAGATTTTCGTCAGACCATTTGTGATTTTTCTTTCATTTTCTTCAATGTAGTCCCTGGCTATCAACTCATCTTCAATAGAAATTTCAAATAAATAAGGCTGTTGATCCTCATTTACCTCTATTGATAATTTACGCTCTTTATTGATATGGTGAATTAGCAGATTGCGGAATGACTTGAAAAGATAATGCTTAACAGAGTCAATATCTGAAAGCGTTTCCCTTCTATTCCAAATGGTTGAAAATAATTCCTGAATACAGTCTTTGACCATCTCGCGGTTGTAACAAAAGTGCATGCCGTAGTTGTAAAGCAAATTTGAAAAGCGCTGATATAAATTGGAAAACGCAAGATCATTGCCCTTTCTCATACTCTGCCATAAAGTTTTATCGTCAGATTGAGCGCTAAAGCTGGTTATCGGGCTTCTTGAAATAAATTGATTAACGGAGCTACCCATATACAAAATTTTATTACGTTAAATTTCGATTTTAAGGTAGTAAATTTTCATTCACTTATCAAAGCTTATTTAAAAAGAACAATTTGTTTAAAGAGCAAACTATTATTTAATCGAAATTTTAACATAGCAAACCAACTACAAAAAAACCAGCATATGTTCCTAAGGCATTACCTAAACTTCCCACCAATACACCTGGAATAAGCAGGTCGGGACGATTCAAACTTTCAGCCGATGCTAGTGCAGTAGTATTCCCACCCACATTCGCCTGAGAAGCTACGGCTATGACGTCCCAATCAATTTTGAACAGTGCTCCCACTCCAAATATTATAATGCCGTGAATAAGCACAAGTATGGAAACAAAAAGAATCAGTGTAGCTGCAAGTTCTCCAAGTCCAGCCAATGTGCTCAAATCACATAGAGTCCCAATCGTTGCTAAAAAAAGTAGAATCAGAAAAAACCCGATCGTATGACTACCTGATAATTTTTTAATGAAGGAAAATTGAGCCAGGAGCAATGCAATGGTTGTGAGGGAAATTATTTCAGGAATCTGTGGAAAGGAATTGGCGATGAACTTTGAAGCAGCCATTGCTAAAAAAGCTAAACCCAGAATACTTGCCAGACCAGAAATGCTAATTGATTCTTAAGTTTTTATTTTTTGAACTTCACTAGCCACCGGAAGTAGCTTTTTCCTAGGGAAGAGTTTTTGTAAATACTTTGGCAAAATCAAGGTTGCAATAATCCAAGGAGTGCCAATCAAATTATCTACAACAGTGGTTGCAGCAAATAGATCTGCCTGTTCGTTGACATGATAACTCAGGGCAACTGCATTGAAATTGATACTTCCGCCAATATATGTCCCTGTATACATTCCGGCGATCACATTTGCTAAAGGACCAATTGTAATGACAGGTCGGACTATAAACCACGCGATTAACACTCCGACTATTGTTCCTAAAGCGCCAATCCCGAACATAAGTAAAATAGGACCTCCAGCTTTTTTTAGGCTTTTAAGGTCTACTTCGAGTAATGCAATAAATATTCCCATGGGAGCCAGATATACAAATACCCCTGTATATATTGGATGGCCGCTAGTTGCTGTAGGAATCAGACCAATATTGGCTGCAATGGCAGTAGCCAAGATTACTAGAATAGGCGTTCCTACAGTCCGGAATCCTTTAAACTTTGCCAGCCAAACGCATAATAAGACAAACATACACAGCATTCCACTGACGTAAATCGGGTCTTGAGTCCAAGTCATGGCGGAAATTAGTTAAAAAAGCTTTCTAAGAGCGTAGACCATATTGTCTTATGTAAAATCAGTAACTTTTTTATTCTCATTCAATTTTGAGCTAACTTATGTTCTCCCACCTTTTTTAAATTAGACAATGAAGAAAATCTTTATAATAATTGCTTTAGCCTGCATGGGATATTCCTGTACTCCCGGAGCTACTCCACCTATTGCTTCGCAAATCGGAGAAAGCACGTACACACCTGGAAAAGTAGTGTGGCATGACTTAGCTTCTCCAAACCCTGAAGCTTCAGCAGCATTTTATGAATCTGTTTTTGGATGGACTACCGTTCCTTATGGAGACGGGGAAAAAAGGGTTTGGGTCTTTAAGCAAGGTGATTTACCTGTTGCCCTAATGGCATATTACCAAACTGAGAATGGATCGGGGGAATGGATTGGTGCTATTTCTGTTCCTGACGTTACGGAAGCCACAGATAAAGCAAAATCCCAAGGTGCAAAAGTCATCAGGAAGGCAATGAATGTTGATGAAAGAGGTTCGATATCTTTTATACAAGATCCTCAAGGAGCAAGTATTTCTCTGATAAAACTCGCCAACGGAGATCCCAAACCAGGTTTGTCCGAAATGAATACTTTTCTCGGGCAGGAGCTTTGGTCAAATGACCCCACTCAATCAGCTTCTTTTTACTCAAGCGTAGTTGGCTACACAGCTGAGGAAACTGACGATCAAAAGGTTCCATATACTATTTTCAAAATGGGTGATATGAATTGTGCCGGCATGCTGAAAAACCCAGCTCCCTCTGTCCGATCTCATTGGGTTCCTTACATTAGAGTATCCAACTTGACCGAAACTTTGGAAAAGGCAACAAGGGCTGGAGCTAAAGTTTTGGTAGAACCAAGTCCAGAAATCAGGAATGGCAATGTCGCATTGCTAATGGACCCTACAGGAGCTCCGATTGCTGTTCAAGTTTATAACCGCTAATGCATACAAGATGAAAAAGAAATTATTAGTATTCGGTTTAGTTATTTTTACTTCCATGCTAGTTACAGCTTGTGCTAACATGTATGTATCAGGCGGTGTAGGAATGAGCTACTACGGTGGACCCTATGGTGGGGTGCGAATGTCGCCTTCCATCAATGTAGGAATGTACGGCGGAGGAATGCGCTGGTGAATTGGATTTCAATCTCCTGTAATATAGGTTTCAGATTGGTTGGGATTAACCTGAAGGCTATTGTGAAACCTATGATTTTTTAAAAAACTCTTGAATCTTTTCAATCACAAAATCAATTTCTTCTGCCTGCATCCATGGATTTAGCGGCAAAGAAAGTCCTCGCTGACTCAGGTTATTGGCGTTTATAAAATTTCCATCACTACGGAAAGGCTTCATCTCAGGCAGTATTTTCGGGTAATGTATGGCAGTGCCTATACCTTGGCTTTGTAGGTAATTTCTCAACTCGTCTCTAGAGGAAGTCTGAATAACAAAAAAATGGGCATTGTGATCTTCTTCTAAAATACCTTTTGGAAGTTTCAGACCTTCAATTCCCGACAACCCTAGCAAGTACCTTTTGGAATACTCCTTTCTAATTGCTTGAAATGAGCCAAATTTCTCCAATATAACATTCAAAAAACCAGCTTGAATTGTATCTATACGACTGTTTCTACCTACAATTTCATGCTTGTCACGAACTTCCTGTCCGTGATTGAGAAGCAATTTTATCCGTTCGCTTAATTCTTGATTATTTGTTAAGCACATTCCTGCTTCACCTAATGCGCCAAAGTTTTTGGTGGGATAAAAACTCAAGCATCCTACATCACCGAATGTTCCCGCTGCTTTTCCCCCTTGAAATGAACCAAAGGACTGAGCTCCATCTTCAATGACGTGAAGGTTATATTGCTTTGCTATAGTCATCAACTTTCCCATATCCACCATCTTTCCATAGAGATGGACAGGAATAATAGCTTTAGTCTTGGCTGTAATCGCTTTTTCCCAATCAGCAGCCAGAAGTCCATCTTCATCTGTATCCCAAAAAACCGGCTTTGCCCGTGCCAGTATCACAACTTCCGCTGTAGAGACCCATGTCATGGCTGGAACAATCACCTCATCACCGTATCCAATTCCTATAGCCCGCAAAGCAAGTTCGAGCGCATCTGTTCCATTGGCGCAGGCAATCGAATAGGTTGATTTGAGATAGCTTGATATCTGAGATTCCAAAAATGTCACTTCCTCCCCACCAGAAAAAATGCCTTCTTCAAGCATGTCTGCAAACCTTAATTTTAAAGCATTTTTCAGCTCCTCATCTATTCTTTTGAGATCAAGAAACGGAACCCTCATCCAATAATTTGGCTAGTTGTAAACTCAAGTTTCTACGGGAATATTGATCAATCCCGGTGGCTGGATCTGCTTCGCCACTTCGCTCAAACAATTTCCTTAAACTGACTTGAATAGCAACATGATCCGAATGATTGAAAACCTCCCCTGCTTCAGATTTTTCCAGAATCTTTGCAGAATCACCTTCAGGATCACCTAAAGCCAAAATAGGCAAAGTAGTCGCTATATATTCAAAAAGCTTTCCTGGAATATTTCCCTTTGCATTTTTGGTATTTGTAAGGATCAAAGCCAAGGCATCGGCCTTCTCATAGAAACCAAAAACCTCCTGATGGGAAACATATCCTGCAAAAACCACATGAGCAGAAAGCCAGGAATCTGCACCTATTTCTTCCCGAACCTGATCACTTACCCTTCCAACAAAAGTGAATATGACTTCTCCTAGTTCTTTAGAAAACTCCTCCTTCATTGCTTTTAGCAAAGGCATAGGATTCCTGATTGAATCTATTATTCCCGTGTAGACTAGGTGTAAACTACCGGCTTTTTTTTCTCCAATAGAGAAATTTTGGGGAATATCACTATCATCAAAACCATTAGTGAGCAGATTGATTTTTCGATTTGCGAGTTTTTCCAAATCATGTTGGAAAGTGGGGGAAATCGTAGTCACTACATTAGCCTCACTCAGGACCTCTTGCTCTAGTTTCTTGTGTTTATTTCGAATTTGGTTTTGCATAGGAAGCTTATCTAAAAACTCCCATTGAGACCAAGGATCACGAAAATCAGCGAGCCAAAAAATTCCAGTTTTTCTTTTCAAATCCCTACCGATCAAATGCATGGAATGAGGTGGCCCAGTCGTGATGATCGCTTGGAATTGACCTTTCTGTATTAATTCTGTCAGAAATTTTACAGAAGGTTTTACCCAGAAAACCCGAGGATCGGGAACCATTAGGTTTGATCTTAGCCAGATGGCAGCTTTCTCCATAAAACTATGCTCTTTTTGCTCAAGCACTCTTCCTGGATGCGATTCCTTTTTCCCCCGAATTCTATCTAAAAGCTGATACGGTTCCCAAATCGGGAATTTGATTACCTCTAATTCTTTTGAAATTTCCTTTTCGAGCGTTTCATCTTTTAAATCAAAATCAGGGTTTTCAGGTGTAAAAATTACTGGCTCCCATCCTGCTTCTGGTAGATATTTTGCAAATTTCAGCCAGCGCTGTACGCCAGAACCTCCGCTTGGAGGCCAATAATAGGTGATGATTAGAACTCGTTTTTCCATAATTGTACCTTGTACTAAGTCTAAAGTACCAAGTAGCTGGCCATAAAATCAACTAAGATGAAAAGATTATGTTGAAGTATTCAGTCCCAGTCGCAGTGTTCAGTAAATCCTTGGTGAAAGTCTCCCGACTTGTGTCTAGTTAATCGTTTTCTTTAGAATGCCTCGGACTAAACCCATTATAGAAGAGTGAAGACTTCATTTTTTGAGTCCAGGTTTTAAGACTTGAACAAAACTCAGTCTTAATAGGCTTCGTCCCCTGTGTTACTCTCTGCAACCTCGGCGGTAAAAAAAGGGAGCAGGTCACCCCACTCCCTTCAAATTTCAAATATGAGATTTCAGATTTCCAATTCTCTTACTCTCCCTGAGCAAGAGAATATCCTCTTACCCCGTCAAAAGAATATAAATTCTCAGTTTTGATAAAGTCAAATCCAAGTTCTTCAACTTGCTTCAACAATTCACGAACTTGAGCATGTGTAATTGTTCCTTGCTCAGCATTCTGAAATCTACATCTCCAATGATCGGTGCAGAATGACTCACGCATTCCGTCAGGGAATACTTTGATGCCTCTATTCGTAATTAATGTCAATTGAAGGCCATCAGCATTTGCCTTGCGAAGTTTCTCTCCTAAAACCTGAGGATCTCTACCTGGCTCATCCCAATCCACAAACACATCCACACCAATCAGTTCTTTCTTGGCTTTTACCACCGGAGAAACAAATACATTCATCGGAGTAGTATCCTTATCAAATTCAGCTGGTACCATGGAAGATGGAAGCTGTCCTAATCTCTCGATCACTGCATTTGCAAACTCATCGGTACCTACTTTCTTGGAAGAAAGACCTTCCTGATAAATATCTCCAGTATGAATTCCATCTTCCAAAGTTTTCATCCAGGCATTGGATATTTTCTCTGCGATCTCTGGCTGACCGATGTGAACCAACATCATAATTGCTCCATTCAGCAAACCTGACGGATTTGCGATGCCCATTCCAGTGATGTCAGGCGCAGAACCATGAATAGCTTCAAACATGGCAACTTCTTCACCGACATTTGCAGAGCCACCAAGTCCTACAGAACCTGTCACCTGTGCAGCCACGTCAGAAATAATATCTCCATAAAGATTTAGCGTCACAATCACATCGAAAGTCTCTGGTCTATCAGCGATCAAAGCTGTTCCGATGTCGATGATTTTATGATCATTTTTTATATCAGGATATTCCTTGGCGATCTCATCAAAAGTTTTGTGGAAAAGACCATCAGCCAACTTCATGATATTATCCTTCGTCATACAAGTCACTTTCTTGCGACCGTACTTCTTCGCATACTCAAATGCATATCGGATTATTTTCTCAGAACCTGGCTTGGAAATCAACTTCAAAGACTGGAAAACCTCCTGAGTCTGTCTGTGCTCTATTCCTGCATACAAATCCTCTTCATTCTCACGAATGATTACCAAATCTGTCTTAGGAAAATGAGTCTTGATAAATGGTGAAAAAGCCTTACATGGTCTCACATTAGCATACAAGCCAAACGAAGTTCGTGTGGTCACATTCAATGACTTAAAACCACCTCCTTGAGGAGTGGTGATTGGTGCCTTCAAGAAAATTTTTGTTTCTCTTAGCGATTCGAAAGCATTCGGTTCCATCCCGGAACTGATTCCTTTAAGGTAAACCTGCTCTCCGATTTCGATGACATCGTATTCGAGTTGAGCACCTGCTGCTTCGAGTATCGCCAACGTAGCCTTCATGATTTCGGGACCGATCCCGTCACCATAGGCAACCGTAATTTTTCTTTTGGAAGACATATTATTATAGTGGATTTAGTTAAAATTTGATTTTGAACAAAAGTAAATAAAAATGTGGAAGCAGTTTTTTGACCTAGGACAAAATCCACATTATCTGCCATTATATTACAAAAGGGGCAATTATCATTTACCTTAGGCTAATCATTTTCTAAGTATGGGGTTTGGGTTTGAATACCCTGCTTGTATATTTGTTTTATACTCAACGATGAACTATGGCTGATTTCAAAAATATCCTCACAGTTGTAAAGAATGGCGTGCTCTATCTTACCATCAACCGAGAAGACAAAATGAACGCGCTGAATTTTGAAACTTTGGAGGAATTGAAGGCAATTTTTGATGAGGTGGCGGACACTAAAGAAATCAAAGCTGTGATTATCACGGGTTCTGGTGAAAAGTCTTTTATAGCTGGCGCCGATATCAGTGAAATTGCTACTCTTAATGAAGTAAACGCAAGGAAGTTTGCTGAGAATGGCCAGGAGATTTTTAGCATGATTGAAAATTGTCACAAACCAGTCATTGCAGTTACTAATGGCTATACGCTTGGAGGAGGATGCGAGCTGGCAATGGCTTGCCATCTTAGAGTGGCTACAGCAAATGCGAAATTTGGACAGCCTGAAGTTAATCTTGGAATTATCCCAGGATATGGAGGCACTCAGCGTCTGACAATTTTGATTGGAAGAGGCAAAGCAAACGAACTCATGATGACCGGTGATATGATCGGTGCCGAAGAGGCTAAGAGTTTAGGATTAGTTAATCATATCCTTCCTACCAAGGAGGAAGCTATGGCAAAAGCTGAAGAAATCATTACAAAAATACTCAGTAAAGCGCCGCTGGCTATTGGAATGATCATAGACTGCGTGAATTCTGCATTCGTGCCAGATGAAAATGGCTTCCAGACAGAAGCTAACAGCTTTGCCAGATGTGTGAAATCAGGCGATTACAAAGAAGGAACTTCTGCCTTTCTGGAAAAGAGACAGCCGCGCTTCAGAGGAGAATAAGCTCCTTTATAATTAATGAGTAATTTCAAAAAGCTAGCCGGACAAACCGCTGTTTACGGACTGAGTAGCATTCTCGGTCGATCCATTAATTTTTTAATGATTATCGTGTACACCGAATACCTCAGCAAAGAGGCAATGGGGTCGTTCACGAGTATTTATGCACTGATAGGCTTTATGAATATCGTCTTCACCTATGGGATGGAGACTACTTTTTTCAGATTCGCAACTGGTAAAAATCTCGACACCAAGAAAGTTTACAATTCTACTCAGTCATTACTGATTATCAGTACTTTGATATTAGGATCAGGATTATTTCTTCTTGCTCCTCAGCTTGCTGATTGGCTGGAATACCCAGGTCAAGCCTACTTATTCCGGTGGACCGCACTAATCCTTTCCTGTGATGCGATCTTAGCGATTCCCTTTGCAAAGCTGAGACTGGAAAACAAAGCGCTGATTTTTGCTGGAACGAAAATATTCAACATCCTACTTAACATATTCTTCAACCTTCTTCTGATCGTTGGATTTCCGTATTTGATTGCAGATGGAATCATTCCGGAAGGTTTTCTAGGTTACCGATCAGATTGGGGAGTGGAGTATATTTTACTTTCGAATTTGCTAGCCAATGGCTTGATTATACCTTTTGTTTGGTGGAAAGCAGGCTTTTTCCAATTCAAATTGGAAGGGTCTATTATCAAACCTATGTGGGGTTATTCCATCCCGCTCCTTTTTATGGGGTTAGCTGGAGTTACGAATGAGTTGTTTTCCAGATTCCTTTTTGAATATGTTCTCCCTCCAAATTTCTATGCGGGGCTGTCAGCTAGGGAAGCTGGTGGAGTTTTCGGAGCCAATTTCAAGCTTGCGATCCTGATGAACTTGGTGATTCAGGCTTTTAAATATGCTGCAGAACCATTTTTCTTTAAGCAATCACAGGACAAAGATTCTCCGTTGCTTTATGCGAAGGTCATGCATGCATTTATATTGTTCTGCACTGTTTTAATGATCACGATTTCAGTAAATCTCGACTGGATGGGACCTATGTTCTTGAGACAACCAGGTTATGAAGAAGGGCTCTTTATCGTACCTACACTTTTAATGGGCTATTTGCTTCTTGGAATTTACTTCAACCTTTCCATTTGGTTTAAGATTACTGATCAGACCAAATACAGTTTTTGGATTACTTTAGTAGGAGCAATTATTACTATAGCCGTCATTCTGATATTTGTGCCAATTTGGGGCTATATGGGTGGAGCACTTAGTACAATTTCATGCTATTTTGTGATGTGTCTGATATGTTTTCTTTATGGTCAGCGATACTATCGCATTCCTTATCAAACATCAAAAGGCATATTTTATCTAATCATCTCATTTGCTCTGAGCTACTTAGGGTTCTATCTGGATTTCGGGAATTCGGTAATTAATTTCTTTCTAAAGAACAGTCTTATAGTTCTATATTCTGGACTAATTATCCTTTTAGAAAAAGATCAGATAAAGGCATATCTACCAAAAAGCAATTAGTCGTATTCATAATTTTTACAAAAATGGGATCATTTTAAACCGACATGGCGTTATTCAGCAATACCACACTAAAAACCCTTTAAGTATTTCATTCCTAACAGCAAACAAAGTCTAATTACATAAAAGGCATTATGTTTGTGAATTCAAGCTGCAGTCCCGATTTCTCGTGAATTTCAAAAGAACACTACTTATATTATTTATTGTCGCTTTAGGCTCTACTGCTGGTATTGCCCAAGATAGACTTTCCAAAAAAGAGCGAAAAGCTCAGGTAAATGAATCCCAAAGCACCCGTTATTTCATCGAAGGAGAAAAGAATCTTGTACTTGAGGATTTTGAAAAAGCATTTTTCTATTTTCAAAAAGCCCTAGAATTTACTCCTGAAGAACCTGCTATTCACTATAAGCTTGCAGAAATTTTAGTTAAAGCAAATCAGGCGGAAAAAGCAATGCCCTACGCGACTAAAGCGGCGGAATTGGATGGGGACAACAAGTATTATTCTTTGATGCTAGCTGAGATATATACCAATCTCAAGCAACCGCTAAAAGCTGCTGAAATTTTGGAAAAACTTACTGCAGACGGAGAAAACAATCAACAATACAATCTGGATCTTGCCTCAATTTATTTGAATGCAA
Source organism: uncultured Algoriphagus sp. (assembly GCF_963974835.1). Lineage (GTDB taxonomy): Bacteria > Bacteroidota > Bacteroidia > Cytophagales > Cyclobacteriaceae > Algoriphagus. Next base: position 147,497 of record NZ_CAXBET010000004.1, read on the forward strand.
ACGAACTTGACAAGGCCCTCGTAGCATTGGATCGTGCAGAGGAATATTACGGTGTCATGGAGCCTATCACCATCCAAAAGCAACGCATTTACTTAAACAATAATAACCTAAGCCAAGCTATAGAAGAGGGTGAGAAACTGGTAAAATCTCGACCTGGAAACCCTACCTATGTAATGAATGTGGTGGAGATTCTGTACAATAATAATCGTATAGATCAGGCCTTGGAGCTGGTTTTTGATGAAATCAGCAAATACCCTAGCCAACCTGAACTTCAGATGGCAGCCCATACATTATTGAAAGATAAAGGAGAAATAGAAGTTTCAAATCAGCACCTCTATGCTGCCTTTGCCAGCCCGGATCTAGATCCTGAAGTGAAATCCAAAGCTTTCTTAAGTCAATTAACAGAGATTAAAACTCAGGAACGCGAGCTTCTTCTTGATAGTCTGGAAACTTTAATGATCAAATTCAGTCCTGAAAATGCAGACATTTACGCTGCACTTGGCGAGCGGAGAATGCAGGAGAAAAAGCAGAATGAGGCAATTGATTACTATAAAAAATCACTTTTGATCCAGCCGAAGAATGCCAAATTGCTGGAGCAGGTTATTTTAGGATCATTTGGCGAAAATGCAGATTTCACTGAACTGGAGAAATTCACAATTCTTGGGGTGGATGAGTTTCCACAAAATCCTGAATTCTGGTTTTATGACGGCGTGGTAAAGTCAGCACAAAAGAAGGATGAAGAAGCCGTTACTTCTCTCAACAAAGCCATAGAACTAAACTCCAACAAAAATCCTCAACTTGACCAAGTTGCTTTCGGGTCACTCGGAAATTCTCTATATAATTTGGGAGAAAAAGAAGAAGCTTTCCGCAATTTTGATAAAGCGCTGGAGCTCAATCCAAATGATGAGCAAGTTTTAAATAACTATTCCTACTTCCTCTCACTTGAAAAGAAGAATTTGGATAAGGCAAAAACAATGTCTGACAAAGTTGTTAAGCGTTTTCCCGACAATGGCACTTTCCTTGATACACACGCTTGGGTTCTTTTTCAGCTGAAAGATTACGAAGGCGCCAAAAAATATATGGATTTAGCAATGAAGCACGAATCAGAGCCAAGCGGTGTGATGCTAGAGCATTATGGTGACATTTTGTTTCACCTGGGTCAAAAGAACGAAGCGCTAAGTTATTGGAAAAAAGCAGAGGGAAGTCCTGAGGCTTCAGATAAACTTTCACAGAAAATAAAAGAGGGAAAATACCATGAATAAATTTTTTGGAGGAATTGTGCTCATCATTGGTCTAGGCTTACTTTTCTCCTGCTCCAAAAAGACGATGGTCTATCAAGCAGATGGGAAAATGGACGACTTCGCTCCGGTTTATACAGATTACGAATACATGAGTGCCAAGGCGAAGGTGGTAATCGAAGAAGAGTCCGGAAAAATCACTCGCGGAAGTATGAACCTTCGCTCAAAAAAGGATTCAGTTCTGTGGTTCATGATCTCTCCAGGTATGGGAATGGAGGCAGTAAGAGGACTCATCACGGTAGATAAAATTCAAATTAAAGATAGAATTGGCAAGGAAAACATAAATCTTACTTTTAAGGAATTTGAGTCCATCTACGGTCTTAAATTATCCTTGGATATTTTTCAAAATATTCTCTTCGCAAATCCACCACATGAAGTAGACTATAAAGATAGACTGGTCCGTGTAGGTAAATCATTTGAATTGACTCAGGTACGTGACAAAGTCCGCTACTTCTCAAAGGTGGACGTGAACTACCGAAAAGTCTCTGAACTGGTGAGTAATTCACTTGACGACCGAGGATCTTTACTTGCCAGTTACGCTACGTTTCAGGAAGTCGACTCCAAGCCGTTTCCGTTTGAAGTTCTCTACAAACTCGCCTATCAGCTTCCTGAAGGTGGGCAAAACACCATCATCAATGTTGAGTGGACGTCTGTTGACCCACACTCTGAACCACTAAGCTTCCCTTTCAAATTTTGAATTGCATGCTCCGCAAATACCTTATTCCTTTTAGTCTTCTGATTGGATTCATATTTTTTTCTGCAGGAAATCTTACTGCACAAACAAAAAAAACACGAGAGCAACTTGAAAAAGAGAAAGCTGATGTACAAGCAAGATTGTTGGAATTTGACAAAATTCTAAAGCAGACTACAGCTACCAAGAAAAATACAATAGGTGAATTAAACGCAGTAACCAGACAATATCAAGCTCAAAACAGATTAGTTAATACCCTTGATAGAGAAGTAAAACTTATCAATCAGGAAATCAAAGAAACTGAGGATAAAATTGTGAGTCTGGAAAGTCAGCTCAAAGACCTGAAAGCTGAGTATGGACGAATGATCTACAACGCATCCAAACTCAATCGAGGTCTATCCATTGTTTCCTTTGTCTTCAGTTCCGCTAACTTTAACCAACTGTATGCTCGACTGATGTATCTGAAACAATATACTGACAGTCGCAAACAGCAGGCCGCACAAATAGAAAAACTAAGTTCGGAATTGGCTGATGAGAGGATATTGCTAGATCAGAAAAAAGCTGAAAAAGAAAAAGTATTAGTCGAAGAGCAACAGGAACGCGCCGAACTAGATAAAATGAAGCGGGAGCAACAGGGAATTGTTAACACGCTGACGAGTAAGGAACGAGACATTCAAAAGCAAATAACGGCTACGAAAAAACAGCAAGATCAGCTCAATAAAATGATCAAGCAGGTAATCGAAGACGAGATAAGAAGAGCTGAAGCTGCTGCGAAAAAGGAAAATAGCACCGCCACTAAATCTTCTGGAAGTAGTATGCCTATGACACCAGAGGTGGCCGCCCTATCAAATTCATTTGCCGGAAATAAAGGCCGGTTACCATGGCCTGTAGAAACAGGTTTTATTTCGCAAGGCTATGGTACATATCCGCATCCTACTCTAAAAGGTATAACCATGGAAAGCGATGGTTTGGATATCCGTACCCAGCCCAATTCGAATGTACGGGCAGTATTTGATGGCACTGTCACAAAAATCACTACCATGCCAGGCTTTGGAGGAACAGTAATCATCAAACACGGAGAGTATTATACCATGTATAGCAAGTTGAAAACCATTACTGTAAAATCGGGTCAAACTGTAAGTGCAAAAGACGTAATTGGCCAGGTCGCTACAGGTGCTGATGGACAGGCAGAGGTGCACTTTCAGACTTGGAAAGGTCTGACTGTAATGAATCCTTCTGCATGGCTAACATCCAAGTAGCACAGAATTGCGTATATTCATAAAAAAGATAGACTGCTTTCCCTTTGAACTTTGTGTAAGCGGATCACAGTTATATCTTTGTATCCACATTTACCCTTAAACAAACACCATCATGACAACATTAGGATTCATTCAAAACATGGGCGGTGGCTCGATCGTATTGATCGTATTAGTCGTCCTTCTATTGTTTGGTGCTAAAAGAATACCTGAATTGGCTCGTGGCCTTGGACGTGGTATCAGAGAATTCAAAGATGCTACCAAGGATATTCAGAACGATCTTGAAGAGGGTCTGAAAGACGACAAGAAAAAGTAATCTCTTAAGCCAAGAAAATTGGGAAAATTCATTTCATTCGACGACATTAAAAAATCGCTCGAAAAGAAGGAAACTGACTGTCGCGCGATAGTCCAATATTACTTAACAAACATTCAGACGAAGGCGCATCTCAACGCCTTCGTCGAAGTTTATGAGCAATCCGCTTTAGCACAGGCTGATCTAGTTGATCAAAAGCTAGCGGATGGTAAAGCTGGTAAACTTGCCGGAATGGTCATTGGTATCAAAGATGTTCTTTGTTATTCCGGCCATGAGGCAAATGCTTCCTCTAAAATACTTCAAGGTTTCGAATCCCAATTCACTACTACAGCTATCCAACGCATGCTGGACGAGGATGCTATTATTATAGGCAGGCTTAACTGTGATGAATTCGGAATGGGAAGCTCGAATGAAAATTCAGTTCATGGAAATGTTTTAAATGCCTCAGATGAAACGCGGGTTCCTGGAGGATCATCCGGCGGATCAGCAGTTGCTGTGCAAGCAAATTTGTGCACCGCTTCCCTAGGAACTGATACAGGAGGATCTGTGAGACAGCCTGCCGCATTCACCGGCGTAATAGGAATGAAACCCACTTATTCACGTGTATCAAGATGGGGACTGATTGCATATGCATCTTCATTTGATTGTATTGGGATATTCTCCCATACTGTAAAGGACAATGCCTTAGTAATGGAAATAATGGCTGGACATGATGAGTACGATAGTACATCGTCGAGAAAACCAGTTATGCCATACAGTCAATTGTTACATTTTGAAAAAAAGGCAAAAATAGCTTATCTTAAAGAGACTATAGAATCTCCTGCTCTACAGCCGGAAATAAAAGCCAATACCTTAGCTGTATTGGATAAACTAAAATCCGAAGGACATACTGTTGAGGAAGTTGATTTCCCACTGCTTGATTATATTCTTCCTACGTATTATATTCTCACTACTGCAGAGGCAAGCTCAAATTTGTCCAGATTTGATGGAGTGAAATATGGCTACAGAACTCCGAATGCACATAATTTAGAAAGCATGTATAAGCTGACTAGAAGCGAAGGATTTGGAGATGAGGTTAAGCGAAGAATTATGTTAGGCACATTTGTGCTTAGCGCTAGTTACTATGACGCTTATTTTACCAAGGCACAAAAAATCAGAAGGTTGATAAAAGATTCTACTGAGAAACTTTTGAATGATTTTGACTATATTATTATGCCAACAACGCCATCTACGGCATTCAAATTTGGCGAGCATAGTGGTGATCCGGTAGCAATGTATCTGGAAGATTTATTCACCGTACAGGCATCGGTATCTGGAGTTCCTTCCATTTCTTTACCCAATGGAAAAGATGAGCAAGGAATGCCTATTGGATTGCAAGTAATTTGCAACTCATTTAAAGAAGCAGAACTCTATGCTTTTAGTAATTATTTAACAGAATTGACAGCGTAAAACCCAAAACCAATGAAAAGAACTTTGAGCAGAATCATCACACTTGCGATTATCACATGTTTGATCCCACTGTCCAAAGCCTTCTCACAGGACGATGAGTTGGTAGCTGCTGCACCACTTCTCGATGAGGAAGTTTTGCCTAATTATCACTACGAATATATTCCGGATTTCACCTACGACGAAATTGATCGGCGCATAAAAGCGATGGATCATGAGATGGCGTTCGATTTGAACGATAAAGTTTTTTCATTTATCCAATACTTTACAGTTAGAAATAGAGACTATACAAAAATGGTCTTGGCTAGAAAAGAGTTGTTTTTTCCAATGTTTGATCAATTGATGACCAAACATGACATGCCTCTTGAAATAAAATATTTATCCATAATAGAATCAGGACTTGATCCTCAGATACGTTCCCGCGTGGGTGCAATGGGCCTTTGGCAATTTATGCCTGCTACTGGGAGAATGTACGGAATGAATACCAACAATGAAGTGGATGATAGGATGGATCCGGAGCTTTCTACAGAAGCTGCTGCAAAATACTTGAAATCACTTCATAGAATGTTTGGTGATTGGGAAGTCGCTATGGCGGCCTACAATTGTGGTCCAGGAAATGTCCGAAAAGCAATTAGAAGATCTGGAGGAAAGAAGACTTTCTGGGGAATATATAATTATTTACCACGCGAAACCAGAAGCTATGTACCTCAGGTACAAGCCATGCTATATATTCTGAATCATCTGGAAGAACACAACTTCCATCCTGAAGATCCTACTTATGTGGTGGAGTATGAAAAAATCAGATTTGATAGGGCTTTAAGTTTAGACAAACTTGCGGAGCTCACTAACCTTTGTGTAACGGATTTAAGTAATTTAAATCCAGCAGTTAAAAACAGAACAGTACCTGAAAGCAATCAAAATATGGCCCTTCGGATTCCAAAATCAAAAGTGCCCTACATCAAAGAAAACCTTGCATGGCTTACTGATTCTTTAAATAATGCTCCTACGACATTGCTGGCATCCGAAGTGAAAGTTCAATCTGTAGAAGCCCTAGCTCAGGAAATCAAACAAAATAGCACAATCTATAAAGTTAGATCTGGTGATGTGTTAGGCACTATAGCCAGCCGTCATGGTGTGACTGTCTCCCAGCTCAAGTCTTGGAACAACCTTTCCTCAAATCTTATTCGTGTAGGCCAAACACTTCGCATCAATCCAGGGATATCCAATAATATCGCATCTACACAAACAAATCCAGCTGGCCAAACTACCTACACTGTACAACAAGGTGATTCCTTATGGATTATATCCCGTAAGCATGAAGGGCTGACAGTGGAGCAGATTAAGCGATTAAACAATCTCAATTCAAACAATATTAAGCCTGGGCAAAAACTGATAATCGGTTAATTTAAGCCAATTCCCTCTTCATATTGTTAATTTTTTTTAACTAATGGCAATATTCAATCCTAAATAAGGATAAGTGTTTATATGTCATTAATTTGACCTAATACAAGAAACAAACAACCAAAAATGAAGACCTTCTCATCAATTCTCGTAGCCCTAACCATGGGTATCATACTTTCTTCCTGCGAGTCCGATGGCACAACTGCGGATAGTTCCAAACCAAAAGCAAGAGGATCAATTGGGGAAATAATATTAGTCATAGACTCAGTCAAATGGGCTGGTCCAGTGGGCGAGGAATTAAAAGAAATTTTCGAATCTGACATTCCTGGAATGATACGTTCTGAGGCTAAATTCAAAGTAAACACGGTGGATCCCAGAGCTATGACACGCATGCTCAAAATGTCTACAAACCTAATATATGTCACAACCTTCGATGATAAAGGGTCTGCTAGCCAAGCAATAAACGCTCAGTTCTCTAAAGAATCCAAAGAGAAAGCTATGAACGACACCAACATCTATTCGTTGAGAATGGAAGATGAATATGCTATCGGACAAGAAGTTTTATATCTCTTTGGCAATACAGAAGATCAACTTATTGCTAACCTGAAGAAAAACGGCGATCGATTACAAAACCTATTTGAAGTAAGGGAAAGAGGAAGACTTGAAAAAATCCTTCTTGCCCGTAAAAATTCAGCGGCAGCCTCTGAAGCGAAAAAGAATCTTGGAATAGAAATAAACGTACCTGCCTCCTATCAAGTAGCAAAGTCTGAAGATGATTTTCTTTGGGTTAGACAAATCACACCATCAGGCAATCGTGCAGACATCAGTTTATTTTTCTATGAAACTGATTACAAATCCGAGGAGCAAACATTCCCAGCTAACATACTCAATCTGAGAGACTCCATTACAAAACAACATATTTTTGGTGATCCGGAAGATCCTACTTCTTATGTGGTGACCGAAAAACAAATCCCTCCAGCTTTCCGAAACATGGTGATTAATGATAATTTTACCACCGAAATAAGAGGCTCCTGGAAAACTAACAACGTAAGCATGGGCGGATCCTATTTAGGTTACATCATGGTTGACCAGAAAAAAGGAAAACTTTATTACATTGAAGGGTTCGTATTCTATCCGAATGAAATACACAGAGACGCCCTCCGTGAAATAGAGACCATTCTTCTCAATACCAATGTAAGTTGGAATGAAGACCAGGGGGCTTAAAACCCAAATTATACTAGCTTTTTATGGCAATCAAAATCCGCAAGGAAGACGCACTTAATTATCATACGCAAGGTTCTCCAGGCAAAATTGAAGTAAATCCAACCAAACCTCTTTCCAGTCAGATGGACCTAGCGCTTGCCTACTCTCCCGGGGTAGCAGAGCCATGTAAGGAAATTGCTTTAGACGTAGAAAACATTTATAAATACACTGCAAAAGGTAACCTAATAGGCGTCATATCAAATGGAACAGCTGTTTTGGGACTTGGGGATATAGGCCCTGAAGCTTCCAAACCAGTAATGGAAGGGAAAGGAGTGCTTTTTAAGAAATTTGCAGGAATTGATGTATTCGATATTGAGATTAATGAAAAGGATCCCAAGAAGTTAATCCAGATTATAAAATCTCTTGAGCCGACCTTTGGAGGTATAAATCTTGAGGATATCAAAGCACCAGAATGTTTTGAAATAGAAACCGAACTCAAGAAGGAAATGAATATTCCTGTCATGCATGATGATCAGCATGGCACTGCAATTATTTCCGGGGCAGCATTATTAAATGCGCTAGAAATTGTAGAGAAGGATATTTCTCAAATCAAATTAGTAGTGAATGGTGCTGGAGCCGCCGCGATTTCCTGTACCAGATTTTATATTTCTCTGGGTATCAAAAAAGAGAATATCGTCCTATGTGACATTATCGGTATTTTACGTTCGGACAGGATTGACCTGGATGATATTCGAAGAGAATTTGCAACCGACAGAGATTTGCATACACTTTCGGATGCCCTACTTGGAGCAGATGTATTTCTAGGACTTTCTGCAGGAAATATAGTAACGCAGGCCCAACTCATGCTGATGGCTCCAAACCCGATCGTTTTTGCTTTGGCAAATCCAGATCCTGAGATTTCTTATGATCTTGCCGTTGCAGCACGCGAGGACCTGATCATGGCCACAGGTAGATCAGATCATCCTAACCAAGTGAATAACGTACTTGGATTTCCCTATATTTTCAGAGGAGCATTAGATGTGAGAGCTACTGCCATCAACGAAGCAATGAAACTTGCCGCAGCTCATGCCATAGCAAAACTAGCTAAAGAACCTGTTCCGGATATTGTAAATAAGGCATACGGAGAAGATAAACTTGGCTTTGGAAGATTGTATTTAATTCCAAAACCCCTTGATCCCCGCCTGATAACAACCATCGCTCCTGCTGTGGCAAAGGCTGCCATGGAAACTGGTGTGGCAAAGTATCCTATAAATGACTGGGATGCGTATGAGCTGGAGCTTCAGGAGCGAATTGGAATCGACCAGAGATTGATGTCTGTAGTGATTGCCAGAGCTAAAAAGAATCCAAAGCGTGTAGTATTTGCAGAAGCAGATAATAGAAAAATCCTTAAAGCAGCTCAGATCATCCGTGATGAAAAAATAGGTGAGCCAATCCTTCTAGGTAAGCGTGATAAAATCCTCTCTCTCATTGAAGACAATTCTTTAGACCTGACTAACGTCACCATTATTGATCCTTTAGAAGAAAAAGAAATGCTGAAGAAATTCGCAGATCTACTCTTCCAAAAACGTCAAAGAAAAGGAATGACTGCGGGTGATGCTGCAAGACTAGTCACTCAGAGAAATTACTTTGGTGCGTTAATGGTAGAGTCAGGAGCTGCGGATGCTTTTATTTCCGGTCTTACGCGTGATTACCCTAAAACTATTCTGCCTTCCTTGCAGACAATTGGTGTGAAACCTGGCGTCAACCGTGTAGCTGGTATGTATATCATGAATACACCGAAAGGCCCATATTTCTTTGCTGATGCTACGGTAAATCTTAATCCTACTGCGGATGAATTGGTTGAAATAATTGGTTTGACGGCAGATGCAGTGAGATTCTTTAACATGGAACCTCGGATCGCAGTACTTTCCTATTCCAACTTCGGCTCAGCCAAAGGTGATATTCCGGATAAAATGGCAAAAGCAACTGCCATCGCTCAGAAGAAATACCCGGATTTGGTAATCGAGGGAGAAATGCAAGCTAACGTAGCGATCAATGAAGATATTCAACGGGAAATGTATCCTTTCTCCAAACTGATAAACAAAAGAGCTAATACGTTAATTTTCCCAGATTTAAGTTCTGGCAATATTGCTTATAAGCTTCTTGCTGAGCTTGGAAATTCTGAAGCAATTGGTCCTATCTTACTTGGGATGAATAAACCTGTCCATATTTTACAATTAGGAAGTTCAATACGGGAGATCGTAAACATGGTAGCCGTAGCCGTAGTAGATGCTCAATCAACAAACAATTTATGATCGACTATCTAAGAGGTAAATTAGTATTCAAAGATCCTACTTACGTCATTATAGATGTAAATGGAATTGGGTATCACGTGAAAATCTCGCTACAAACTTATACTGAAATCAAGGATGAGGAGCAGATCAAGCTCCTTACTTTTTTACACATCAAAGAAGATGCACATACGCTTTTTGGATTTAAACAAGAAGATGAAAAGCGACTATTTTTATTATTGTTATCTATCAATGGAGTCGGGCCTAGTACTGGCCTGATGATTCTTTCCTCCCTAAGCTCAAACGAAATTGAGCAGGCTATTCTATCTGGCGATGTAGCTACTATCCAACATGTCAAAGGGATAGGTGCAAAAACTGCCCAAAGAATAATTTTGGAGTTAAAGGATAAGGTCGGTAAAGGTGGATCAGATACGATGACAGCTCCACTTGGATTTTTGAAATCAAGCAATAAGATCCGTGAAGAAGCGTTACAAGCTCTAATTACCCTTGGTTTTCCAAAACCTGCCGCAGAGAAGAATATCGCGTCAGTCCTCAAAAAAACCACAGGAGAAATTTCATTAGAAGATTTAATTAAAGCATCTTTAAAGACATCATAATTCTAAGTTGTATTGAACTTTTGGAGTGTACTAACTTTTTTCGGGAGGAGGTTTCTCGGTAGTTGGCCTGAATTATTCATCCTATTTGGTCTACTACTTGCCTATTCCACTTCTAAGGCTCAACAGATTAATCCCGACAGTATTCAGTCCCGGATTGATTCATTGAATCTAAGGAGACTAACCCCCTCATATTTGCTATGGCAAAATCTGAGGACGAATCCCCTATTCCCTTCTCGAAACCCTTTCTTACAGTCGCAGATCCCCTTTTACAAGTCAAGTCCGATTACTCAGAACGTTGAAGTAAAAGTCGATTCCACGCTTCGATATAATGTGATGGATCAGATTGACACCGTTCGGGTGGGTAATGAGCAGGAGTATGACTTCGAACAGTTTTCAAAAATACAGGAATATAAAGTCAGGCAGGACTATTGGCGGAGTAGAGCACGTGGCGGAGATGGGGAAAGTGCCGTAGAAGGAAGAGGCCTGATCCCTCCACTAACTATCAGTCCTACATTTGATAGGCTTTTTGGGGGAAGTGAAATTAATATTGTTCCTTCAGGATATGTCAATCTCGACTTTGGGGCAATTTTCCGAAGGATAGATAACCCTACCTTGCCAATTAGGCAGCAGCGAAACGGAGGTTTTAATTTTGACCAACAAATTCAAATGGCAGTAAATGGGTCATTGGGAGAAAAGCTGAAAATCGGGGCAAACTTTGACTCAAACAATTCATTTGATTTCCAAAATCAAATGAAGCTTGAGTTTAAAGGATTTGAAGAAGATATTATTAAGTCCATTGAAATTGGGAATGTGAGCCTGCCCGTGCAGAACCAGTTGATCCAGGGAGCACAGAATTTGTTTGGGGTAAAAACACAACTACAATTCGGCAAGCTGACGGCCACGGCTGTAGCCTCAACTCAAAGAGGACGTCGGGATAATCTGACAATCGATGCAAATGGCCAAGGCAGATCATTTGATATACAGGCGTCCAAGTACGACGACAACAGACATTTCTTTATCGGCCATTTCTTCCGCGATAATTACGAGCGATGGCTACGAGGTCTTCCACAAGTTCTTTCCGGTGTAAATGTTACCAGAATCGAGGTATACATTATGAACCGTGCCGCAAACACAGAAACGCTAAGGAACTTTACGGCCTTCATGGATTTGGGGGAAGGAAGAGTGATTAATAATCCTACAAACCCAAATATAGGCCCCGGCAATCCTTCAGCGCCGGCGGGAAATTCTTCAAATCAGCTCTATTCCAACATTTCCAGTAACCCTGCTTTCAGGCCATTTGATACTGGTTCCAGAGCAATTGAATCAGCATTAGGCATCCAAAAAGGCGTTGACTTTGAACAAATTAATGGAGCCCGGAAATTGGATGAAACAGAATATTTTTTCAATCCTCAACTTGGCTACCTATCGCTTTTCAGAAGACTTCAAAATGATGAAGTTTTGGCAGTATCCTATGAATACACTTTTAATGGCCAAGTTTACAAAGTCGGAGAACTAACTGAAGACTACCAAAGCAGACAAGAAGATGAATTGATATTTTTGAAGCTCCTTCGTCCCGCCCGTATCAATACGCGTGTCCCTACCTGGGATTTAATGATGAAGAATGTTTATAGTCTAAATGCAAATCAGATCACTAGAGATGGATTTCAACTACAGGTAATCTATAGAGATGACAGGACTGGCTTAGATAATCCTTCACTTTTGGAAGGCGCAATTGCCAAGGATAAACCTTTAATTAGGCTTACCGGTTTGGACAATCTTAATCCTCAAAACGATCCTGCGCCTGACGGTAACTTTGATTTCGTGGAGGGATTGACCATACTAACTGATCGCGGACTGTTGGTATTTCCAGTTTTGGAGCCTTTTGGGTCAAATCTTGAGCAATATTTCCAACCCGGAGAAGTTGTGCTGAAGGACAAATACATATATGATACACTATATCGAACCACTCAAGCAGATGCGGAACTGGTCACTAAGCTTAATAAATATTTTATAAAGGGAAGATTGACTGCTGGTTCAGCCAGCGAAATCCAATTGCCAGGCTTAAATATTTCACCTGGATCTGTGATAGTGCAGGCCGGAAACATCCCTTTGACTGAGGGGGTTGATTTCACCATCGATTACAATGTAGGTAGATTGGTAATAATCAATGATGCGATTCTTCAGTCTGGTAAGCAGATCAATGTAAGTTTTGAAAAAGCTGATTTGGTATCCTTCCAAACAAGAAGTTTACTTGGGACTCGATTGGATTATCTGGTCAGTGATAAATTAAATGTTGGGGGTACATTTCTCTATTTAAATGAGCGTCCGAATGTCACTAGAATAGCTACAGGAAGTGAGACGCTGAGAAACAGTATTTGGGGATTGGATGGAAATTTCAGTGATGAATCACGCTGGCTTACAAAAATGGCAGATGCCCTTCCATTTACAAGTACGAAAGAAACTTCCCTTGTTCAGATTAATGGGGAATTCGCTCATTTCATTCCCGGGACTTCCAATAAAGTAAATGGCGATCCAGCATCATATATTGATGATTTTGAAGCGGCTATTACTCCATATAATTTAGGGGCAGCAGCAAACCAAAACTGGAAATTATCTTCTACTCCGCAGACATTTGACGATAGATTTGATTTAAGCAATCAAACCGAAGACAATCTTGGGGCGTCCTATCGAAGAGCCAGAGTGGCTTGGTACAATATTGATAATATTTTTTATCGGGAAAGTGGCCCAGGTGTCCCATCCAATATTACCAGAGAAGACCGTCAGAATCACTACGTGAGAAGAGTTCTGCCACAGGAAATTTTCCCACAGCAGGACAGAGAAGTCATCGTCACCCCAGAGCCGCTTTTTGAGTTGGCCTACTTTCCGAGCGAGCGGGGCATGTATAATTATAACACCAACCTCACCACAGATGGATTTCTTCCAAATCCCAAACTGAATTATGGAGGGGTGACAAGAGCGATTACTACTGAGGTTGATTTTGACCGGACAAATATAGAATACATAGAATTTTGGTTGATGGATCCTTTTATCGAAGGAGAAAATGGTAAGGTACTCGATGGTATTTTCAATCAGAACAATACAACTGGGGGTAAACTTTTCATCAATCTTGGTGATATCTCTGAAGACGTAATGAAAGATGGTAGACACTCCTTCGAAAATGGTCTTCCCGCAGATGGGGATCCTTCAGAAACCAGCCAGAATGAATGGGGAAGAATCACCCGTGAGCAATATTTATTACCAGCTTTCGATAACTCCGAGACCTCACGGGAAAACCAGGATGTAGGCCTTGATGGATTGAAAAATGAAGATGAAATAGCTTATTTCGGCAGCCGCTTTTTAAATAGAATCAATGTAAGTACTACCGCTAGAAATCAAATCCTTGAGGATGTTTCCGGAGATCTGTTTAACTATTACCTAGATGAAAGATTCGATCAGAATGATGCGAAGATTCTTGAGCGTTATAAAAAGTTTAACGGCATGGAAGGCAATACGCCTGTCACAGCCAATGAAAATCTTCCCTACACACCTTCTGGCTCCAATACTCCAGACAATGAAGATTTGAATACTGACAATACCATCAATGAATTAGAAAACTACTACTCCTACGAGATGGATCTGAAGCCAGGTAGTTTAGTGGTTGGGCAAAATAATATCGTGGATAAGACTACTGCCAACGTAAATGGAGAAAGCGTCGACTGGTTTTTGTTCCGTATTCCAGTTCGCCAGCCTGACCGGGTAGAAGGTGACATAACCGGCTTCAAATCGATCAGATGGATCAGAACCTACTTGACGGATTTCGAGCAGCCAGTAGTGCTTAGAATGGCAAACTTCCGCATGGTCGGCAGTCAATGGAGGGTTTTCCAAGAATCTTTGTTCGAAAGAGGACTTTTCGAAATTCCTGAGCCGGACAATTCAAATGTGACCGTCGATGTAGTGAGTATAGAGGAAAATAGTCAAGGTAGTGCGACAGAAAGCCCCTATGTTCTTCCTCCTGGGATCAATAGAGATAGAGACAATACGTCCACTGTAGAAAGGAGATTAAATGAGCAATCACTACGCGTGTGTGTGGAAGATCTCGGGGCAAAAGATGCAAGAGCCGTTTTCAAAAATGTCACGTTAGATTTAGTACAGTTTGAGCGAATCAAAATGTTCCTTCATGCAGACAGTGAAGATGCATTAGACGGAGAAATTACAGCGTTCCTAAGGTTAGGTACGGATAACTCAAATAACTACTATGAAATAGAAGTTCCTCTTATTATCACACCAAAAGGCACACGGGATCCTGATCAAATCTGGCCTGCTGAGAATGAAATTGATATAGCTATACAGGATGTAGTCGGTGTAAAAGTGGAACGGGACAGCCAACCTGTACCACTAAACATCCCATTTTCCCAACAAATTGGCCGATACAAAGTGACTGTAGTAGGTCGACCTGAATTGAATCAATCACAAACTTCCATGATCGGTGTAAGAAATCCTGGAACAAACGGTGGTGGAAGTAGAAGCATTTGCATTTGGGCTGATGAGCTGCGCGTAACTGGATTCACAAAATCCAATGGTTGGGCAGCAAATGCACTAATGAATGTAAAAATTGCTGATGTAGCAATGGTATCAGGGTCAATCAGACATAACTCAATTGGCTTTGGTGGTTTGGAGACTAGACTTTCAGAACGTGAGAGACAAGCCACAACCCAATACGATATATCCACCAACGTGGATATTCACAAGCTTTTACCAGAGGCACTAGGAGTAAGTATACCGATGTATTTCTCTATGGAGAATAGCACGATTAAGCCGGAATATGACCCGTTGAATCCAGATGTACCTTTTGAAGTAGCACTCCAAAAATTTGATACCCAAGATGAAAAAGATGCCTATCGAAAAATTGCGCTTGATCAAGTAAATCGCAAAAATATAAGCTTCAATAACGTTCGTAAAATAAAAGCTAATCCAGACGCAAAAGGCCATTTCTACGACATCAGCAACTTGTCTTTTTCTTATGCTTTTGGAATAATGAACCAGACAAATGCACAAATAGAAGACTACAGCTACAAAACCTACCGTGGAAATGTAACTTATAATTTTCAGCCCAAAGCACTCGTAGTAGAACCGTTTAAAAACGTTGGATTCTTAAATTCCCGGCATTTGCAGTTAATCAAAGATTTCAACTTTAACCTATCTCCTACCCAAATATTAGCAAGATTAGATGTGGATAGAAAGCATTTGCGCTCGCAGTATAGAAATGACCAGCTGGGTACTGACGGCGTTGATCCTCTATTTCAGAAGAGCTTCTTTTTGAACCGGTTTTATTCTTTGAACTGGGATCTAACGAAAAGTCTAAGGGTGGATTACAGTGGAAGTGTGATGGCTGTAGTAGATGAGCCGGAGGGCGACCTTGACACAGAACAAAAGTCTGATTCTGTCCGATATAACGCTTGGAGATTTGGTAGACGTACTAATTATAACCACAGTGTAAACATCAACTATACCTTACCTTTAGATAAATCTCCTCTCACGGATTGGATCAAAGCTGATTACAAATACATCACTACCTACACTTGGTTGACTGGTGCTATAGGCCAAAAAGATACGCTTGGTAATTCTATTCAAAACACACGGGACCAATCTTTGGTCGGTAAGTTTGATCTGATAAAACTCTATAATAAGAGTAAAAGACTTGCTGCATTGAATGCCCCGAAACGTCCAAGTATTCCCGGCAGGACAAGCATTGAAGCAAAAGACACCATTGGAACACCTTTTACTAACAAGTTGCTGGAATCGCTGATGATGGTAAAAGAAGTGACATTCAATTATGGTAAAATTGAAGGAACATTTTTGCCTGGATATATGCCAAATACAGGACTTTTAGGAATGGATAGAGCTTTTGACAATCCAGGCTTAGCATTCCTCTTTGGTAGTCAGGACGCCGGAATTAGAAATCAATTTGCTGAAGCTGGAATTATGGCTCCGAGTAGCCAGCTTACTCAGACTTTTAAGCAAAGTAGTGTAGTCAATATGCGGTTTGGAAGTTTGATCGAACCTTTTCAAGACTTTAAAATAACCTTAAGTGCATCAAAGCGAGAAGTAGGCGATTATCAGGAGATTTTCAGAAATTCTGAAGATAATCCGGGCGTTTACGAATCATTAAGCCCTAGTAGACTTAGTGCCTACAGTATCACTACAATTATGATTGGCACAAGCTTCAAAAAAGATGGATTTGATAATTTCTCTCCTCTTTTTGCAGATTTCGAAAACAACAGAGCTATTATCAAAAGCAGGTTAGATGCTATGAACACTGGTGGTGAATATTCCCTTAATGGACAAGATGTTTTGATCCCGGCATTTTTAGCAGCTTACCGAGGAAAAGATGCAGCCTCGTTTAATATAAATGCTTTCCCAAAAACACCACTTCCAAACTGGAGATTGGATTATCGGGGGCTTTCCAGGATCAAAGGATTGAGTGAAATATTCAGTAGCATCAACATTTCCCATATGTATACCTCCACATATGATGCAAGTAACTTCTCCAACTCTCTGCAGTATCAGGAAGGTTTGGAACTATATAATACACTTCAAAATATTCCAAGACCATCTCAAGTCAATGAGGAAGGGCAATATATTCCAATCTATGTATTAAATCAGGTGGTGTTGACAGAGAGATTCGGTCCATTCATAGGCATTGACATGCTTACAAAGGACAGGCTGAATATTGGTTTGATCTATAACAAAGAGCGAAACCTCGGTCTGAACTTCTCTAATTCGCAGGTAACTGAGCAAAAAAGCCACGATTTTGGACTTAAGTTGGGCTACACAAAAGCAGGAGTGAAAATTCCTTTTAAATTCCAGGGAAAACAATCCGTACTGAAAAATGACCTTCAATTTAATCTGGATACTAAAGTGGTCAGCACAAAGCAAATTCAACGGAAAATAGAAGAAGGAAGTACTGTCACGAGCGGAAATCTAAACATTTCGATCAGACCAACAATCTCCTATCTAATCAATCAAAACCTGAATCTGACTTTATATTTTGACAGAACAATCAATGATCCAAGAGTAACTACTGCATACAAGAGAACTTCCACTGCATTTGGTGGACAACTTAGATTTAATTTAGGGCAATAGATTTTATACTTGCTCGATTCCTATTAATTTTGACTCCCGTATTAACTATTTAGAAAATGGATTTTCCTCAAGAATTAAAGTACACCAAAGACCACGAATGGGTTAAAATTGATGGTGATATTGCCACTATTGGAATCACAGAATTTGCCGCAGGTGAATTAGGAGATATTGTATATGTGGAAGTTGAAACTACTGGTGAAACATTGGACACCAATGAAGTTTTTGGCTCAGTAGAAGCAGTTAAGACCGTTTCTGATTTATTTATGCCTGTCTCAGGTGAGATTTTGGAAGTTAATCCTGATTTGGAAGATTCTCCGGAATTAGTCAATGAATCGCCTTATGAAAAAGGCTGGATGATCAAAGTGAAAATCACTGGTGATCTACCTTCAGAATTACTTTCTGCAGCAGAATATGCTGAGTTGGTTGGAAAATAAAGGAAATACTTTGAGACTTGGAATTGCCATAGCATGTCTAATCGTCATCTTATTTGCCATGCTGACTCCAGGAAATAATTTTCCAGATCCCTCTTTTAAATTTGAGGACAAATTAATCCACGTAATATGTTTTGGAACTCTAAGTTTCTTTTGGTGTGGAGTAGGCGTTAAAAGAGAATCTGTTAAAGGATTGGAAGGAAGAGTTCTTACCAATTTTCTGATTTTCGGAATAGCCGTAGGCATAGTTTTAGAATGTGCACAACTATATATTCCATTCAGAAGTTTCGATTATATGGACATGATAGTCAATGTAATAGGTGGATTTACAGGCTTATTAGCATATTTTAAGATTCCAACAGCAAAGATTGGCTTGGATTAATGCCCATTAATTATTACAATTGTTAGTCTGAAGTAGAAGAAAATTTAACCTTAATAAACCAAACGTATCATGGAAGCAAAAAAAACTCCCAGTGCTGATCTAACCAAAAAGTCAGGAATGTTCCTGAACTTGGGTTTGGCAGTTGCTGTTGGTGCTACCCTTGCTGCCTTCGAATGGAAGTCATTTGACGACGGTTCATTGAAAGACTTAGGTCAAGTAACTGACAATTTCGAAGAATTGCTAGATATTCCAATCACAGAGCAGCCACCACCACCACCGCCACCACCAGTGGAGCAGCCGATCATTCAGGAGATTCCTGATGAAGTAGAAATTGAAGAGAAGATCGAAGTTAACTTCGATGTCGATGTAAAAGAAACTACTGTAATCAAAGAAGTAGTTATCGCTGAAGCTCCTGTAGAGGAAAAAGTAGATCAAATCTTTGATGTGGTGGAAACTCAGCCAGAGCCCCCAGGGGGAATGTCAGGTTGGAATCAATACCTTTCCAAGAACCTTAAATACCCAACTCAAGCAAGAAGAATGGGTACTGAAGGTACTGTAATCGTAGTATTCGTAGTAAATACGGATGGTTCTATTCAAGACGTTGAAGTATTAAGAGGAATCGGAGGAGGATGTGATGAAGAAGCAGTAAAAGTAGTAAGTGCTGCTCCTAAGTGGACTCCAGGTAAACAACGAGGCCGTCCAGTACGTACTCGTATGAGACTTCCTATCAGATTCAAATTGAGCTAATCGATACGATTCAAAAATAATAAAGACCCGATTATCGGGTCTTTTTTTATGCCTAATTTTTAACAACTTTTTAATTAGTTAAATAGTGTTAGCATATTACTATCAATGAGTTAGAGTATGTAATTTATTTGATAAGTTTTTTTCTAACCTCTAATATATTACACTCATGGAACACAAAAAGAATCCGAAGTCAGACCTGAAAAAGTGGTCTGGCACATTGTTTAACCTGGGACTTGCAATAAGTCTCGGAGCAGTATTGGTGGCTTTCGAATGGAAAGCAAAAGATAAGAGTATCATAAAAGACCTGGGTAGCATTCAAGATGACTGGATTGATCTGGAAATTCCAATTACAATTCATACTCCTCCTCCCCCGCCTCCAATTCCTATTGAAATAGTAATAAAACCTGATGAAATTGTTATTGACAAAATCGAAGATCTTAACATTGACCTTAATACAACAGAAAACATAGAAATCCCCCAGGTAGAGATAAGCTCTGCTCCGATTGTAGAAAGTATAGATAAAATAGAAGACTTTGTCGATGTCCAGGCAACTTTTAAAGGGGGAATGGAAGCATGGTATACATATCTTAATAAAAATCTCAAGTACCCTTCACAGGCTAAAAGAATTGGCATTGAAGGAATGGTTATCGTTCGGTTTGTAGTCAATACAGACGGCTCCATACAAGACATAGAATTAGTAAGATCAATAGGTGGAGGATGCGATGAGATGGCCAAACAGGTGATCGAAAATTCTCCTAATTGGGTACCTGGTAAAATGTCGGGAGGGGCAGTTAGGTCCAGAATGACCATGCCTATACGCTTTCGATTAAATTAGTCCGAAAAGATAAATCAAAAAATAAGGGGCTGTGAAAGCCCCTTTATTAAAGTACGTTTAGTGATTGCTCCTTCACCTTTTCCAGCTCGTCCTTCATCAGAATTACATGCTTTTGCATTTCCGCATCATTTGCTTTGGATCCAATAGTATTGATTTCCCTACCTATTTCCTGTGATATAAAACCCAGCTTTTTCCCTTGACTCGTTTCTTCATTTAGACATTTAGAGAAATACTTAAGATGCGTGTCAAGCCTCACGATCTCCTCTGTAATATCAAGCTTTTCGAAATAATAAATCAATTCCTGCTCAAAGCGGTTAGCATCAAAGGAATTTTCATCTAACCATTCGTTAAAATGGTTTCTTATTTTTTGCTTGATTCTATCTTTTCGATTCCCCTCCTCTTGTTGGATTTTTTTCAATCCATTCCCAATTGCGTTGATATTTCCCTGGAGTTTATCTTCAAGAGAATTGCCTTCGTCTTGTCTAAAAGAATCACACTTATTGAGTGCTGTAGTGAGGACTTTTTTGATTTCTTCCCAATCCGCCTGATCATCCCGCTGCTCTCCTGTGACTTGTGTGATTACACTTGGCGATTGAAGAGCAAGTTTGAATAAATCCCCAGAGTCATCCTTCACACTATCTGCTAAGCCTTTATATTTCTGGTAAAACAAATTAAAGAGGTCTTCATTGATACTGACAGGCATTTCCGCAGAACCTTTTGACTGGAAATCTATCGAAATGCTCACCTTACCACGATCTAAAATGGATTGAACCAAGTTTCTTATTTCAAGTTCTTTATCATTAAACTGTCTGGGACTTCGGATAGAAAGATCCAAAAATTTTGAATTAAGCGTACGGACTTCCACTTGGATCACCATCCGCTCATCCTCAAATCCGGCATTTCCGAAACCGGTCATTGATTTGATCATAATAAAATTTGTCTTTTAGAAATTGAAGCCTAAAGTTACATAGAACTTTAAGTCTTCTGCCTCATAATTTCGAATTGGCCGTGCTACGTCAAACTTCACATAATAGTTAAGCAGGACGGTTCTCAATCCAGCGCCGTAACTTTGAAGCCAAGGATTATTGAAATTATTAAGAGTAATCGTAAACGGCGATCCCTCAGTATTGATCACTTCTGTATTTTGGTCATTTACGCGCTCCCATGGAGCCGAATCATTCCATGCCGATCCTACATCATAAAACCCAATAAGCTGGAAATTCCGAATGAAATTTGATGTGATATTACCTCTGGTCAAATAGGAGAAAACAGGTATTCTCAACTCAGCGGTAAAAGTCACCATATTTCTACCACGTATCTCATCGTAATTATACCCTCTTAAATCCACAAAGTCTGCAAAAAGAATATTCGAATTCTCTACTCCGTTAGGATTTCTTATTGGGGAAGATTCCGGTCTATTTAATGGAGGTCTATAAAACTCGTTAAAGAGCCAGTTGTCCATACCACCAAGCATATAGGTCTGCGGATTATTTCCCATAAATGATCCTGCATACAATCTACCTGCTAGCACAATGTTTTTATGAATTGTGTAATACTCCCTCAGATCAACATAGAAATTTCCAAATGACCGTTCTTTGTTTCCAAAGGACTGATATTGGGTATACCCAATTTTTCCTTTGAATCCTGCCTGTGAATATAATCCCAGCGGCTGCGTTCTATCATAAACAAATTCTGCCTTTCCTCCCAAATAATTTACATCAACCCTATTTTGATCACGATCCTGTCCCATTATCAGAGAATCTGGGTTAAGGTTGAAATACTGCGTTTTAGCCACAAATGGAGCTAAAGTAAGTCTAGCATTTGCATTCAAAGGATAAGAGAATCCTGCTTCTACTTTTGTCAAAACATATTTCTGGAAAGTGACATCTCCTTCGGAAATGCGAATAGTTTTCCGGTCAAATCTTCCTTTGAAATCTACTCTACTTTTCAAATATTCATATTCAAAAAAGATGTCTCCACCAGATCTGAAATCCAGTGTGGTCATGACTCCTCCTTGAAAGGAATGATTATCCAGTAAGTCGGTCATCTTGCCCGTTAGTCCAATCCCAAAACCTCTGAGTGGATCTACAACAAATCTGGTATTGATGTTATTGATAAAAAACTGAGGCTCCATTTCTCGAGGTCCAGTCACTCTCTTCTTCAAACTCTCTTTTCTAAAACTCTCTAGCAGGTTTGTTTTGGAATCAGATCCTTCTGCTACCTGAGTATTAAGATTTGCAGGTAAAGTATCAAATTTATAATTGTCTGTATTGATGCCGTTTTTTGATTCAAAACTCAATCGCTTGAGATCAATTGAAGAAGTAGAATTCCTTGCAGTGGTATCAATTTTAATTGATGGTTGGCTAGGCGGAATGACATTCGTCTCCACTCTAGGAGGATTCTCCCGAGCCTGCTTTTCTTCTAAAAGCCTCCTAGCAGCAAGTCTTTCATTTAGACTTTTCGCTTGCTCAAGTTGCACTCTGGGAGTACTTGGTGTAAACTGATCTGAATTGGAAAAACTCTCAACCACCAAATAACTCTCCCTCCCATCACGAATTGAATAAGCCATTCTATTCATTCGCGAATTGATATCAAATGCTTCAATACTTTTATTATAAGCAGAAATCTGGTTCGACACCTGATTTCCTATACTCATTCGCATTAGGTTATTAATGCCGCTTAGATCACTGAGATAAGCTATGGAGTTACTATTTATCTTTCGAGGTCTTATATTTTTACTATTTGAATTAGTCAGCTGTTTCGTGACAATAGTATCTGTCACCTGCACCATAAAAAGATTATAATGATCAGGTAAAGATTTCATCTCGAGATTTTTACCCATAAGGGAATCTGGCAGATTAGTCGTGTTGGACGAATAGATAATAGTAGAATCATTCAAAAATACCGGCGTCAATTCGTCAAATGAATCATTTGTCAACCTCTTTCCAGCCCCTCTTGCATTTAAAGTATATATATCAGATTTGCCATTAGATATAGCCGAAAGCACCATATTTTTACCTGTGCTGTTAAAATCGAGACTCAGAATTTGAGTGATGTTCCTAAGGAAAATTTTATCCTGGTTCGAACCATCCAAAGAACGTAATCTCAGAGTGGTAAATCCTCTTTTGAATGATGCGATAGCAATATTTGCAGAGTCCCGCCATGCGATTATAGGAGAGATGAAATTAGCCGGCTGATCTTGGAGCGAGGTGCCTCCAGCAAAAATTGTCTGTTCACGTCCGGAACTCAGTTCACGAACCTGAACTTTATACTTACCTCCATTATTAATTACATAGGCAAGATTTAATCCATCCGGACTGAACTTAATATCATTAATGGCTCCGATGAATCTTGGGGAAGTTTCTGCTACTGACGCTTCGATATTTGGATCTTTGAAGGTGGATGAAACTTGCTTATTAATATCCAAATAATACTTTTTCCAATCTTCTGTGAAGGTTTTATAATTTAAGCCTACCGTATTGGCAATACTATTTTCCTCATTTCTGTTTATTCTTGAGAGATTTAGTACGCTAGACACATACCTTCTCCCATACCTTTCGGCAATGTAATTCCAAACAGATTGGCCAACTAAGGCTGCTTCTTTTTCTTTTAATTTTAGGATTTTGGGAGTTTCCTCTTCCTCAAAGTAATGCCTCACAAAATCATCCATTTCCCTGCTCCAGCCCTTAGCTAGGTATAAAGCGATTCCATCTACATACCATTCAGGAAAACTATTGGTAAGGTTAGATTGAAAAGCATCTGAAACTGATGAACCGTATAGCATCTCTTCTATGATCACTTTTACGGTACCGTAAATCAAATCCTCTTTAAATAAATCAATCTCTCCTTTATATGCTACCTCTGCCAAGAGTCTATTAAAATTGGTTTGACCCTGTTCATTGTATTCCTCTTTGTTCAGATTTACATTACTCTGTAGAAGCTCTTCAGGAGAATTATAGATATAGATTTTGGGTTTGGTATAGGCAACATAACCAATCATCTGGGTAAGTCGGTTAAACTCGCTTTCCAAATAATCGATAGCCATTTTGGCATTTGCACCTCCACGATCATAGTAGTAAACCTCAAAATTATTTGAGGAATAAAAATACCATTCAAATTGCTGGTGCTGAATTCTGTTTTTGCCAAAGCGCTCTTGGTCGAACTGAGCAAGGGCAAAAAATGAATTCAACCATAACCCAGCAAAAACTAAAATTCGGAATAGGTGATATCGCATTCGATTTGCTGAAAGATGTTTTTAAATATAATTAAAATACCTAGCTATGTCCACTTCAAAGTCAATAGCCTTATTTTTTAATAAATGATCAACCATTTGCGCACTAAAATAAGGAATTAGTGACACACCTTTGGCTCCAAAACCATTGAATATGTAAACGCCGTCTTCGAAAGGATGTTTTCCCAAAAATGGCTTTCTGTCTCTGGTGGCAGGCCTGATTCCTGTTTTATGACTTATTATTTCACCTACTGGCAACCTAACCAAATCAATAAGCTTTTCCAAAAGCTCTGTTTTTGCCTCATTTGTAGGCCCTACTTCCAAGTCATGCTTGGTGTAAGTTGATCCCACCCGATGAATATTATCTTTTAAATGGACCCGGAAAACACCCCTATTTACTACATAATCTGGAGTGAATTCTTGCTTCACTTCCAAAATTTCGCCTTTGACAGGAGCAAATGGAAGATAATTAAAGAACTTGGATCTCATGGAGCCAAGTCCGTTACAATATATGATCGCCTTCGCCTCTATTCCCCCGTATTTCCAAAGTTCATCAGTTCTTGAAAGTAAATCTTCATCAAATTGCTCTAGAATCAATTCCTCTTTAAAGTACGCAGACATCGCATCTAGTAGATTGTTGATATTCAGCCAGCCCGAATTGCGAAGCATCACACCCCCGAAAGGGTCTTTAAGATGTTCAGACTGACTTTCTTGATGTATCTTTTCCAAGTATGTCTCAAATCCAGGATCAGCACTATGCCCCATCCATTCATTTTGTTCTTCTATCGTGAGAAAAGGCCTATAGATTGGTCTTTCAGTCAGAAATTTTCTTCCCGTAATCCTTTCTAATTCCTGATAAAATGGTATAATCATAGGAAATAGTAAATCAGCATTCCAGGTCTTAACCATCTTCCTGCCTGTCACAGGATTAAAAAGCCCCGCAGCAATTCTGCTTGAATTATTAGCTTTAGGATTGTCAATAATCTTAATTTTCTTACCAGCTTGCTTCAGTCTATAGGCCAATGCCGTACCAGCAAGTCCTTGTCCTATGAGCAAAAAATCAATTTCCATAACCCAAAATAAAGGTTTAATTCTTTATTTTGTTTCTTTACTCCTATACATTTCTCATGCTTCATATTAAGTCTTTTACATTCAACCCATTTCAGGAAAACACCTATTTATTGTACGATGAAAAAGGCACTGGACTATTGATTGATCCAGGTTGCTTTGAGCTGGACGAGCGTAAGGAGTTACTTGATTTTGTGACTGAGAAAAATATTAGAGTAACTCAACTAGTCAACACGCATTGTCATATAGATCATGTTTTGGGTAATGCTTGGGCAAAAAAAACATTTGGAATTAAACTCCTTATCCATCAAAAAGAAGTCCCTGTGCTAAAAGCAATTGAAGTCTATGCTCCCAATTATGGTTTTGTAGGATATGAAATCAGCGAAGCGGATGGATTTCTGATAGAAGGTGAGGAAATCAATGTGGGTGATGAGGTATTGAAAATCATCTTTGTTCCTGGACATGCACCTGGACATATGGTATTTTACCATGAGCCTACTCATCAATGCATAGCTGGCGACACGCTTTTCAGGGGAAGTATTGGACGTACTGATTTGCCGGGAGGCGATCATGAATTGCTCTTGAGCAAGATCAAATCAGAACTCTTCACACTTCCTGAGGAAACAGTTATCTATCCAGGCCACGGCCCCGAGACAACTATCGCTTTCGAAAAAATTCATAATCCATTTGTAGGTAAACACGCAAGATCTTGAACTTCAAATCACACATCCCAAATACTATCACGCTCCTCAATTTGCTCTCAGGGGTAATAGGAATTATTTGGGTGCTTAATGGAAACATACTCTCTGGAGCCTACTTCATCATATTAGCAGCAATATTCGACTTCTTCGACGGCTTTGCAGCAAGGCTACTAGGCGTGCAAGGTGAGCTTGGAAAACAGCTGGATTCTCTAGCCGACTTGGTCACTTTCGGAGTATTACCAGGGATGATCCTATTCCAAATGACAAAAGTCGAAGCAGAAATAGAATGGCTGCCTTACTTGACCTTAATCGTCCCTCTCTTGTCTGCCATGCGATTAGCTAAGTTCAACTTGGACACCAGACAAAGTGATAAGTTCATTGGCTTACCTACCCCAGCAAATGCTTTATTTGTCAGCACCTTGCCCTACTTTTTTACTGAGTGGCCTTCAGTAGGCGCTTCGCTTACTTCTCCGTTTTTCTTAATAGGAATAGCTTGGGTATTTGCTATTCTTTTACTCGTGGAACTTCCATTAATCGCCCTGAAATTTAAATCCTACTCCTTAGCCGGAAACAAATTCAGGTATGCTCTGATTGCTATTTCACTTGGACTTATTTTAGCTTTTGGTTTAGCTGGAATACCAATTGTAATTTTGGCGTATTTAGGTTTATCAGTTGTTGAAAATAGTTTCAGTTCGGAATGAGATTCCAAGCCTGCAAGCTTCAATTACTTCTACTTTTCAGCTTATTGTTGATTGCTACCGCTTCTGCTCAAGATTCATTTTATAAATTTAAAATAACCGATGAAGGCATTTATAAAATAAGTGCGAGTCAAGCCAAAAATCTTGGTGTAAATTCCTTGAGTGAAATTGCAGTTTATGGATACCCCGGAATGCTGCCACAGCTTTTGAAAAGTGAAAATCTGGAGTTGCAAGAAATTCCTGGATTGGAAAAAGACGGAAACTTGTATTACTATCTTTCCGCTCCGAGTACTTACGATTTTTCTGTTTCCGGGATAGAATACTTCCCAAATCAATTTTCAGATTCTCTCAGTTTTTTGATTGGCGTTTCTAAGAACCCAAAGCGAATACAAGCTATAAATACACAATCTGGATCAGCAGCCGCCACCATCCTTTATAGTTGGGATTGGTTGAAAGAAAATGAAAACAACATTCTAAACTCCGGAAGATCCTGGTATTCTAAAGCGGTGGCATCTGGAGTAACCCGCGGATATGCCTTTCCCCTTTCGTCAAATTACCTAGCAAAGTGGAAAGTAGCTGCCAAAGTAATGGGTAGGTCAACTTCTAATGCTGAAATCACTTTGGCAGTAGATGAATTAAGCTTTTCAAAAAGTCCGATTCCTGCAACCCCAAACAGTACTTACGGCATAAAAGGTCAAGAGGCAATTATCTCTGCCGATTTCTCACCTGTGAGAAATAAAGTAGAGAGGCTGAGAATATCCTTTCAATCCGCTGATCCAAATGCAAGCGGCTATTTTGAATACATAGGGATAGGCGTGCCCTATTCAAGTGATGCATTGGGGGAAGGAGTTTACAACCTGAACCAAAGCTCAACTTTTAAAATGGCAACGTCAGCGGGTTTGTCCGCTTGGGAAATAAGCGATTTCTATAATCCACAATCCTTAGTCTTAGGTTCTGAGTCTTTAGTAACTGGGAAAAAATTTGTGGTTTTCAATGAAAAAAAAGTCAAGGAATTACCTGCGTTAGATGTTACCAATTTATCCTTGAGAATGCAAACTTCTTGGCCTGAGCTATTAATTATCGCTCCTAGACTTTTGAGCAGCTCTGCTGAAAGGTTGAGTTCTCACAAAATGGGAATGGGAATCTATTCTGAAGTAGCTTATCTGGACGATATCTATGATGCATTTGGCTATGGAAACCCTGATCTCAATGCTATCCGGAATTTTATAGCCTGGCATTTTCACGAAGGTGAAAAGCTTCAGAATGTGCTTATTTTAGGAAAAGGGACTTTTGATTACAAAATGATTTTGGGAGGCAGACCAAACCTTGTCCCAATATATACCAGTCGAACGAGTTTAAATCCACTTACAACTTTTAGTTCGGATGATTATTTCTCCCTACTCCAATTTGGGCAAGGAGAATGGGAAGAAAGTCCCGAAGGTGATGAACAGATGCAAATCGGCGTTGGAAGACTTCCCGTGATCAATGCCCAGGAGGCAAAAATTGTAGTCGACAAAATCATAGCCCATGAAAGCAATCCCAAAGTCGGAGACTGGAAGAAAACAGTTACTTTTTTTGCTGATGATGCTGACAACAACATTCATTTGAGAGATTCTGAAAGCCATTCTGAATTTTTAAGTAAAAACCACAAAGAATTCAAGCAAGTAAAATTATATCTAGACAAGTATCAGCAGGAGAAAAACGGGGATCAACAATCTTCACCGCTGGCCAAAATGGAGCTCGAAGAAACGTTGCAACAAGGAACTTTACTTTTAAACTATATTGGACACGGCAATGAAACTACATTAACTTCAGAAGAAGTGTTCCATATCTCCGACATAGCAAACTGGGCCAATCAAGATCAGCTTGCACTCTGGATGACCGCTACCTGCGAATTTGGAAGGCATGATAGTCCTTTCCTGCGATCAGCTGCAGAAGAACTCCTTATCGCTGCGAATAAAGGTGCAATCGGACTTTTAAGCACAGGTAGACCTGTATTTAGCAGCGTAAACTTCACTTTGAATAAAACCTTTATTGAGGAATTGTTTAGAACCACGAATGGGCAAAGACAGGATCTGGGAAGCATTTTTAAAAACACTAAAAACAAAAGCCAAAATGGTGCATTGAATAGAAACTTTAGCCTTTTGGCAGATCCAAGTATGAAGCTTTCTTCCCCTGAATTTGAGATCAACTTTACGTCGTTTATAAATCCTAAAAATCAAAACTCGCTGGACACTCTTTCAGCTCTACAGGAAGTGGAATTCCAAGCGGAAGTGATCAACCCTAGTTCGGGAGGAATTGCTACAAATTTTAGTGGAAACTATAAAATTGAGC
The DNA here is from genome assembly GCF_963974835.1 of uncultured Algoriphagus sp. Classification (GTDB taxonomy): domain Bacteria; phylum Bacteroidota; class Bacteroidia; order Cytophagales; family Cyclobacteriaceae; genus Algoriphagus. The sequence continues at coordinate 176,583 of NZ_CAXBET010000004.1, forward strand.
TGTATGACAAACCGGCGACTAGCCAAACAATTGGGGATGAAAGTACTCCTATTGAATTTAAGGAGGAGAAAATCGTTCTATTCAGAGGAACTGGACAAATTGTTTCGGGAATTATCAAAGGAAAGATGATTATTCCAAAGAATATTGATCTGGAATATGGAGAGGGCAAAATCCGGATTGTCGGTGAAGATCAGAATAAATCGTGGGATGCATTTGGTTTTAGCTCACCCATCATTGGCGGCGAATCCGCAGACCCAGCTATTGATACTGAAGGTCCGGAAATAAGTGTGATTTTTGGAAGGAAAGAAAATGAACCATTTACTTCTCCTTCAAAAACTGTAGAAATGCAAGTCTTCTATTCGGATTCAAGTGGCATAAATATTTCCGGTCTACTTCCTTCGGAAAATCTAACAGTTCAAATAAATCAAAATGATCCTATCGCATTAAATGATTATTTCATTTCAGAAAATAACAACTATTCGAAAGGTAAAGTGACTTTTGCGTTAAAGGGATTAAATGAAGGGCTGAACCTAGTAACCTTCCGTGCATGGGATATTTTAGGAAATGGAAGTATTTCCAGTAAAGAAATAATGGTCGAAGGAAGTGAAAAAATTAAAATACTAAATCACAAAACTTACCCAAATCCTGCAATTAGCGAAAGTCACTTTGAACTTGATCACAATCGTCCTGGTGAAAATCTAATTCTTACTATAGCCATTTATAATACAGAAGGCAAGATACTATTTGAGGAAAGTAGGCGTTTAGTCCATGCCAACGCCCATTTAGAGGATGTAATTTGGTTTTTTTTACAAGACCAAACCACATATCCAGTAAAAGGGACTTATATTTACAAATTAATGCTTCAATCAGAATTGGACAATTCTAAGGATTCAGTAAGCGGACAAATCGTTATTCAATGAAAAAATTAGCCATCAAAAATAGGAAAAACATACTTATAGCAGTTTTTACCCTGGCTACTTTATCTGCATATGCGCAGAACAGCACTATTATTTCTGGTCAAGATCCTAATCGGAGAGTTATCACCACAGCAGTTCCATTTTTAAATTTTGCTCCTGACTCCAGACATTCTGCCATGGGCGATGTTGGCGTTGCTCTATCCCCAGATGCAAACTCAGCACATTGGAATGCAGGGCAACTTGCCTTTGTGGAAGATCAAATGGGTTTTTCTCTTTCTTATTCCCCCTGGTTGGGAAAACTTGTCAATGACATGTCTCTAAGTTACTTGACAGGTTATTTCAGAATTGATGAAGTTTCAGCTTTTGGTTTTGACCTGCGATACTTCAACATGGGAGATATCCAATTGACGGATGGTAGAGGCAATCCTTTGGGCGAATTCAACCCACGTGATATCGCTATAGGAGGAACTTATTCTAGAAAACTATCTTCTTACCTTGGCTTAGGTATTTCCGCTAGATTCATCTACTCCAATCTCTCTGGAAATATTTCTTCGGTGGGTGGTAGTGAGGCCAAACCTGGGATTAGTGTAGGAACTGATGTTGGTCTATATTATTCTAAGCCGGTTTTTGCTGGAGCAAAAGATGCCAATTTCTCGTGGGGTGTCAGCTTAACGAATATTGGACCTAAAATCACGTACAACTCCGCAGATGATCTGGACTACATCCCAACAAATCTAAAAGTGGGAGCAGCCTATGCCATCGACTTAGATCCACTAAATACAATTACTTTTGCGTTGGATCTCAATAAATTACTTGTTCCAACACCTCCTATCTATGCAACGACTGAGGATGGTACTTTAGAGACAGACGAAAATGGAGATCTTATAATTGAACCAGGAAATGGTAAAGATCCGAATCGCCCTTTGATTTCCGGAATGTTCGGTTCTTTTACAGATGCCCCTGGAGGATTTTCTGAAGAAATGCAGGAGATTATGATTTCTTTTGGTGTGGAATATAACTATGATGACAAGTTTGCGCTTCGCACAGGATATTTTTATGAGAACCCGAATAAGGGTGGTAGAAAATATTTCACTATGGGTGTAGGATTTGATCTGAAAAGACTCGGATTCGACTTTTCTTACTTAGTCCCACAAAAACAAAACAACCCGCTGGCTGAGACATTAAGATTTACCTTGATGTACGATATCCCGAACCAATAATGATTTTAGACAGGTCGAAAGCTCCGGAATTTAAAGTTCCGGAGGACTTTGAACTATTGCCTCCTGCTGAGTATCAACTTTCCAATGGAGCAAAGTTCTTTTATATACCTACTCCCGGCTTAGACGCCGTAAAAATTGAAGTTGTAGGAAAAGGTCATCGAGCTTCCTTGCCACTTGATCTGACACTAATATCTTCCTTTACACTTCAGATGATACAGGAAGGTACTAAGGATAAAAGCGCAGGGGAAATCGCAGATTTTTTTGATTTCTATGCATCTGAAATCCATCCGATTTCAACCTTCTCACATGAGGGAATGGGGCTTTTAACTACGAAAAAACACCTCTTTGCAGTCACGGAAATATTTATCTCTCTGTTTAACGAAGCTGCTTTTCCGCAGGATATGCTTGAAAAAAGACAGTCTCAGAGAAAACTAAGTATTCGATTAGAAAAGGAAAAAACAGCTTCACGGGCTAATCAGGTTTTTAGAAAATGTCTCTTCGGAGCAATGCACCCTTACGGAGTAGAAATTGAAGAAAGCCACGTAGACAATATCACAAGGGATCTTTTGATTTCTTACTACGAAAAAAATCTTTGGCAGGAAATTGAAGTTTTTGTAACAGGTGACTTTGACTCTAGCGAACTCGAAAGATTATGCTCGCTTTTAGGTCAGCTACCTAACCGAGCTCCTATAGAGGCAGAAATTTTACCAGGTATCAATACACTTTTGGCAGTAACAGAGCCAAAGGAAAAATCTGTCCAAAGCAGTATTCGAATTGGCAACTGGTCAATTCCAAAAACACATCCAGACTTTATTGCTCTATCTGTTTTCAACACCATTCTTGGAGGCTATTTTGGCTCAAGGCTTATCAAAAACATTCGGGAAGATAAGGGACATACTTATGGGATTTATTCTTCCATTACTGAAATTGGAGAGTCAAACTATTGGGTTATATCCGCAGATGTTCAGAAAGCTTTTTATCCGGAAGTAATCAAGGAGATCTATCATGAGATCAAAGTTTTAACTGAAGTAGAAATTGATCCGAATGAATTGGAGGTAGTTCGAAACTACATGATTGGTCAGATGCTGAAGCAATTCAGTACCTCATTTGATTTGATAGACAGGTTTAAAGCTGTGCATCAATCAGGGATGGATTTTGATTATTATGTCCGCAAATTGGCGTATTTGAAAGAATTCACAGCAAAAGACATTATTGCAGTAGGACAAAAGTATTATTCAAATCCACCATTTATTGAAGTGGTAGTGGGTTGATCAGGTTAGCTTGACATAAAGCCAAGAAATATCAATTCGAAATTTTAGCCAAAGCTTAAACAAGCTAAATCTCAACTCTTTTACTTTCAGCTCCTCAGCTAGATTTACAAATCCCCTTGCAACTTGAAAATTAGCTGACCACATCGAATGTTTCAGTTCAAATAACACCCTTTCTCTGAGCGCTTCGTCTTCACTGGAAGTTCTATTCATTTCTTTGATTTTTTGACAAACACGAAGAGTGCTCGGAAGCATATCTGATTGATATCGGCGATATTGATTAGCAGATAGGGATTTGCTATGTTTCCTTTTCAGCACACCAATATGGCCAGAAAAAGCCAATGGATAATCTCTAGCTAATCTCAGATGAATATCAAAATCTTCATAAGTAAGATAAGCGTCATAACCTCCTACTTTTTTGAGAATGAGAGAATCAAAGACCACTGTGGGGGAAGAAATATAGCTTCGGCAGATGAGCGTTTCATACATTTCATTAGACTGAAGTTTCTCTTCTATTTCCTTGTAGTCTTTGCTATTATAGAATGCAATTTGATCACCATTCTCATCTAAAATAGTTGCATCAGAAAATACAAATGCTGCTCCAGGGGTCTGTTCTAATCTAATTACCGATAATGAAAGATGGTTTTCGTATAGAAAGTCATCCCCGGATAAATCTATTACAAAAGGACTTTCCACTTTATCCAAAACCTTATTGAATAATTGGCAATAGGGAATTGATTCTTTTTGGTAAATCGCGGTGATAGGCATTTTTTCGGAGTTGCTTTCCACCCAAGTCCGGATGATGGATGCTGTACCATCTGAACTCCCATTATCTACTACGATTAATTTCTTATCCTCATGATCTTGCAAAAGCACACTAACTAGCGCTTTTTCAATCCATTTTTCATGGTTGAACGCAATACATATCACAGTCACTTCAGCTTTTTTAGCCATTATTGATCTTCTTCATCCAGGTGATTTTGTTGCTGATGTCATTGGAGAATCTAGACTTGAAAAACATCAAACTATGGTTAGCCCCATCTTCTAAGTCCGACGAACCTAAATCTATAAAATTCACCTTTTGCTCTACCGCTAACTGAAAATGCTCATTGAGAATTAATTCGCCGCCGTTTTTTAAAGGAATCTTGGGATTAGTTGCTGAGAGAAAATAATATAGCGAATCACTGGTTAATTTCACTCCAAGTGAATAACCTATCGCCTCACCATTTTTACTGACTGTAATCAAAAAATACCTGTCCGGATATTCCGAGACCTGCTGCACAATCCTATTTTCGTCTATAATTACTTCGTAGCCCTTTTGTGCATTCCAGGAGCGGATTTCTTTCAAAAAACCAAAATTGGAAATAGGACTATGTTTTACATTTACACCTGAATTTGAACCCTTAGAATTAAGCTTTGCTGATTCTTTTTGAGCGTGTTTCTTGATTTTCTTTTTTCCTATAAAAAATTGATGGCTCAATACCTTCTGCTGCTCAAAGCCACTCTTGAATAACAGGTAATTAATCAAATCAAACTGCTCTTCGTAGGGTTTGGGCGCTTGAGTTAGAGAAATGGTATGAATACCTCGGTATTTCAATTCTTCGATAACGGATAAAATAAAAGCTTCCAGAGATGCTGAACTCAGGCCCTCATATATCCAAAATCCTCCAAAGGGAGATTGGGGAAGTGAAATAGCTTCTCCTTTTTTTGAAATGGCGAAAGTGATAGAGCCTTTGGATTTATGATTTTTTTCCCAGATAAAATCTAGTTGTTCCTGAAAGAATTCACTTTGAAAATGGCAAAGAAAATAATCCTTGCGCTCCTTAGAGGCAGAAACTACCCGAAGTTGGTGGGAATCAATAATTTCTCTCTTGAAGCTTTCCAAAATAATCTAGGTCTCTGATGTAGTCATCTTCTGAAAAAGCCCGATCCGACAATCCCAACAAAACTGAGCCAGGAGTGAATCTCGCTATCAACCAATTCAAGGGAGGAATAAAAACCGCCTGCTTGGGTGAATCTAGCATAAAATGAAAAATCTCACCTTTTGCTGAACGGATTTCTAACCGGATGGTACCGGCAACTGCCACGATCACCTGAGCCTCTTCCCAATGAGCATGATTTCCCCTGGTCTCACCTTCCTTCACATTGGAAATCCAGAAACATCTCTGAATTCCTTTTGGAAAAAGCTCTAGATTCTCCCAGAAGTGTAGACTTCCCGTTTCATTTGAAAATCCAGGGAGTGTAAAAGTATAAGGGGCTTGCGAGATATATGGTTCTGGCATTTCTAAGAATTTCCTCTAGCTAAAATTAAGATAATTCGAATGGATAAACGGTTACCCATTTGTTAATTTTCTAAATTCGCTGCTCATCAACCTGAACAAATCCATGTCCGACTTCGGCGACGAGTCAACATTCGAAGATACATTTTTTACTGTTTCCCATACCAGTGAAGGCCTTTATAAAGATAGGAGCAGCAAGTTTTTCTATTTTTCTTTTCCTGTAAAAGATGAAGAGGAGATCAAAAACCATTTGGCCGATCTAAGAAAAAAATATTATGATGCAAGACATCATTGTTTTGCATGGACGCTTGGAAAAGATGGAGATCAATACAGAGCCAATGATGATGGAGAGCCAAATCACTCTGCAGGAGACCCCATATTAGGTCAAATTAGATCTAACAATCTGACAAATATTCTGATTGTAGTGGTTCGTTATTTTGGAGGAACCAAGCTAGGAATGAGCGGCTTGATACAAGCGTATAAAACCTCAGCCGCTCTGGCAATCGAGGAAAATGAAATCAAAGAGGAAAGGGTAAAAGCCTCCGTTTCAATCCAGTTTCCATATCCTGTAATGAACGACGTGATGAAACTCATCAAAACTCACGACCTTCAGATTCTATCTCAGGAAATGACATTGGATTGCCGGATGCAATTAGAATTCCGAAAAGGATTGGAGGAACTTATCGTAAGCTCACTGGAGGAAATTGATGGATTAGAAATCAGCCTTACTTAAATAGCGCATCCAAATACCCTTCAGCATTTAGTTTTTTGAATATCTCCAGGCACCCCCAGGCATCCGTAGCAGCATAGCGTTGCTGCTTAGTTGTAAGAGTTTCTGCTTCCCAATTCGAAACCTGTTCAGACTTAGAAATACGTATTCCCAGCACCATAGCGCATAGATTCCGAACTCCAATATTGATAAAACCTACTCTTTTCAGCTCATCATTCAGATCGAAAAAAGAATTCGGATAGAAAGAGTCTGTAAGCTTTGCCAATCCTTTGATATCATCATGAACAGCTGCTCCTACTTTCACAATACTCTCTTTTTCGAGAATATTCCGAATGGATTCAGGAAACCCAATTGCATTTAATCTAAAAAGAAATGCCTGGGTGGAAGTAGATAACTGAAGCAAGGAAACCTGGTTTACCACTCCCTTTTGAAAGGCAGGTTTGGTCTCAGTATCAAAGCCAATCACCTTTTGCTGAGCAAGAAATTCTGCGACCTCTTCTACATCTTCCTCTTTATCTATCAAAAACATTTCGCCCTCAAACTGTCCCAGCGGAAGAGCGTTTACCTCATCTTTTGTAATCTTAAATGGAATCATACCAACTTTTCTTCTTCTACGTCATCGTAATAGGTGATCCCAATTTTGAAATAGCCATATAGAATGGTCATAAAGGGACTAATAATATTAAAAAAGCAATAAGGTGCGTAAGCCAAAGTAGCCACACCCAGCACCGAAGCTTGAGTAGCTCCGCACGTGTTCCAAGGTACCAAAACAGAAGTAACTGTACCAGAATCCTCCAAAGTTCTACTTAGATTCTCTGGAGCCATACCTCTTTTTTTGTACACATCCGCATACATTCTTCCAGGTACCAAGATTGCTAAATACTGATCTGAAGTTGTGATGTTGAAGAACACGCAGGTAGCCACAGTGGATGCGATCAAAGATCCCACACTATGGACTTTCTGGATTATCGCCTCAGCCAGAACTCTTAGCATTCCGCTTTCTTCCATGATTCCTCCAAATACCATCGCTGAAATTATCAACCAAATAGTGTACATCATTCCAGCCATTCCGCTAGTAACAAGTAATTCGTTCACTACATCATTTTTAGTAGAAATGCTGATTTCTCCATAGAGAGACATCATCACTGCCTTAAAACTTTGGTAAGCATACGAAGCGTTTTCATTGGCAATCAGTTGAATGATTTCCGGCTGGAAAATCACTGCGAAAACTCCCCCCAAAAGTGCACCTGTAAGCAAAGCTGGAATAGCTGGCACCTTTTTCACTATCATCACTATCACCAATACCGGGACTATAAATAGCCAACCAGTTACATTAAATTTCTGTGAAATCACATCTGAAATAGTCTGCACGTCATTCACAGTTCCATTTGCCTCATAGTTCAAACCTATCACTACAAAAATAATTAAGGTGATAGAAATGGAAGGGATTGTAGTTTTCGCCATATATCGGATATGGGTAAATAAATCCGTACCTGCCATCGCAGGAGCTAGGTTAGTTGTATCGGAAAGTGGGGACATTTTATCACCAAAATACGCTCCTGAAATAATCGAACCAGCGATAATCCCTTCTTCAAAACCAAGTGCTTTGCCTATCCCTAAAAGCGCAACACCTACTGTAGCTACTGTAGTCCAACTACTTCCCGTAGCCACGGAAACTATGGAACTTACAATACATGCGGCCACCAAGAATATCGCAGGGCTAAGAATCTGAAGTCCGTAATAAATCATCGCCGGGACAATTCCGCTTAGCAGCCAAGTACCCGCCAGTGCTCCAATTAGAAAAAGAATAAGAATACTGGACATCGCCGCGCTGATGCTTTTAATAACACCGTCCTGAAGCGTTTCCCAATTATATCCTAGACGGAATATCGCTACCAAAGCAGCAACCATGGAAGAAAGAATAAGTACGATTTGATTGGAACCAGAAAGTCCATCCGTTCCGAAAACTTGAATATTTAATACCAAAAGAATGATCAAAAAAACCAGGGGTATTAGAGCGTCAAAAACTTTGGGAGTGCGGGTTAAACCTTGCATTAAATAGGGTTGGGTGAGTTAAGAGTCTGAATCTAAGAAAAAAAATTTATTACATCTTGGAGATAAGTACAGAAAGCTCCTTCCCCGCCTGCCAACCGATGGCCACCCCCATTCCGCCAAGTCTCACTGCAGCTGCAGTTTTGAGCCCAACTTGCTGGATAATTGGAGACTTTATTTTGCCAAAAGCCATAATTCCAGTCCATTCTGTGTCCCATTGAATATTTTTCGCAGGAAAAATCACTTCCGTCGCCAATTTTTCTAAATGCGATTTTATTTTTGGATTCACAGTAAAATCGGTACTGCTCTCACCCTCAAAGTCCTTATTTCTAGCTCCGCCTAGAAGAAGCCTTCCGTCAATTTGCCTAAAATACACATAGCCTTTATCCATATGAAATGTTCCCTTCCAAGGAAGCTTAAAATCCAATGGTTCGGATAGCAGTATCAAACCCCTTCCAGGATTGATGTCAGATTCCGGCCAAAGCTTTTTGGTAAAAGCATTCGTACAAATGGCGATTTTACTTCCTTTGAATTCTAAATTCGTTTTACCAGATCCATCTTCACCTAATACTATCCCTTCATCTTTATTGATTTCGTACACTGAAATACCTGTTAAAATTCGGATTCCTTCCCGTTGGGCTAAATTCCAAAGTGAACTCATATACTTACCTGGATCTAATTCCCCTTCGAATTTATTTTTGACAATTGCTTTGATCTGCCCTGAAAACCCCATTTTACCGGGATTTTTTACTAGAGAAAAAACATCCTCTTTGAAAATTGGCTTGAGCAATTTATTCACCCCAGCCATTTGTTCAATTACTTTCAACTGGCTCTCATCCAAAAGTTCGTAACCATTCACGTGAGAATAGCCTAAATTTTTATCTCCAAATTGTTTCCTTATCGAGTTTAGTCCTTTATACCTTCGCTCCACCAATGCCAGAACTTCGTCCTGACTCATCGACCAAAAATCGTCCAAAATCTCAGTCAAACTACCAAAACAAGCGAAGCCTGCATTTTTTGTACTTGCTCCCGTAGGGAAAATTCCTCTCTCCATCACGAGAACCTTAGCTTTTGGATGCTTCTTTTTAAAATGGATGGCTGTAGAAAGGCCTACAAAGCCGGATCCAATGACTATAAGATCAAATTTAAAAAAGTGTTTATTCTCCCAATAACTGAACATTTCGATTTTTTGAAAAAGGAATTAAAATAGATTTAGTATTTTAATTAAATCTAAGCCATATAATCCCAAAATACCATGAGAAAAATAGATTCGTTATTCCTCGAATACGGGCTAAGTCATCAAAACATGACAAATAAGCTCATACATTGGTTTTGTGTGCCCGCTATTTTCTTCAGTATAGTTGGGCTAATTTTTAGCATACCTACAGGCCCACTTCCGAGTTTACTTCCGTTCTTAGGCCATTTCGCAAATTGGGCCACGGTGGTATTAATCTTAGTTCTGATCTATTACCTTATGCTTTCCATTCCTTTGACTTTAGGTATGTTCCTATTCTCAGCAGTATGTTTGGCGGTGGCAAATTTCATAGATTTAAATTTCCCTGGTAAACTTTGGATGATCAGTATTGGGATTTTTATACTTGCATGGTTCATGCAATTTTATGGGCACAAGATCGAGGGCAAGAAGCCTACATTTCTGAAAGATCTTCAATTCCTACTGATAGGACCCGCATGGCTGATGCACTTTTTATATAAAAAGTGGGGACTTGCTTATTGAGGGCTTGCTGTTCCGATCAAAACGCTATCTTCAACCACAGGTTGATCTTTAGTAAAGAGCTCTTCTAACCGCCGCAAAGAACTTTGATTTTTGAGCGTATACACACTTTCCAGAATTGATTTTTTCTCCCGGGCAGTCAATCGCCAATTCAGAGAAGCACGCTGCATGGTCTCCTGGCTCTCTGTCAATTCCTCAGCTTGCACTTTCTCAGGTGCATATTCAAACTCAATTCTTTCCAAATCAAAAGGCATAGATTCCGCCATATAATTAAATAATACTTCATTTTGGATTGTTTGCACATTATCCCAATTGGCATAGATGTTTTTCAGTGGCGTAAAGACCTTTTGAAAAATCCGGGGAGGATAGCTGGGTGCTATTTCAGTCACTTTTTCAGAATCACGGATTGTGATTAGTACTACACCATCCGTGTTTTCATTGATCCAAGATTGAAAAACATACATAAAACGTAAAGCATCCTGAATTCCAAAATTATCCGACAACCCAGTATCCATGGTTTCCATGACCGGATCAGAAGGAAGTTCGATATTTGGGGTCACAAAGGGAAAAGTAGCACTCATTCTAAGAGCGGAAAGGAATCTAAGATTTTTGGAATCATGAGATTCGAAGAATCTTAGAAAATCTATCGTTTGTTTTTTCTCATCATCTCCAAACTTCCCTAGCATAGAAGTTCCAAAAAATGACATTGAGTTAGGAGAAATCACCAATTTTCTACCATCATTGGTGATCAACGTAGTAACTGGAAGTAGCGGAATGCTTGCCGAAAATTCTGGTTTCTTATATTCAGAAATCGGCTTATCCAAGATTCCTTCAGTGTTTTGGTTAAGCTGATTTTCAAAAGCATAACCTCGATCCTTAAGATACTTACGTCCATTGTAATGGAAATTTTGATTTCTGATCAGCAGATCGTTCACCAGTAATGTGAAAATAATAGGATTGAGATTATCAGCGGAGATTTGATCTAGGTACTTTTTGTCCATAGGATTCACCGAAGTATCAGATAAAGATCTGAGGTAAATCTCTCTAAAAAAGGCTTCACCGAGTACCCCACCTGAAGCTCCAGTGAGGAGTTCCGTGTGCTTCATCACCTCTCCTTTTTCTATCGCATAGATACTTTGAAGAATATTGACAGTCCATAGGGCAGCCCTCTGCCCTCCTCCACTGGCGGTAATCATCACTAGCTTTGGCTTAGACTCATCAGGAAACTTTGCTTTCCAATTGTCCAAAATCTTTAGCACATTGTCCCGGTCCTTTTTGACCAGTTCTGGAGTCAAGAGAGAGTCCATACGAGCCAAACTATAGTTAGCTGGCGGAATCGAATAATCCAAGCCATATGCTTCATGTGGGCGATTCAGAAAATTAAAATTGCTGAAATAATTCGCAAGAATCAGAAATGCAAAGACAGTAAAGGTAGACCATCTTCTCAACCAAAAACTTACAGCTCCTACCAGCATAATTAATATAGCAAACAGTAACGTCGCACTCATCGCTGCTGGCAATTGTAAAAAAGGATTCTCCTTGAAAAATCCCAAAAACAGAATAAATAGGATTAATACTATTTGAATGATAAACAGATTTAAGTGATTCTGATCAAACACTCTAAGCAACTTGGTCCCTTCAAAACGGGAAATATCAGGTCTGACTTTTTGAGGCTTAAGGTTGATATCCAAGTAATAAAGCACCTTGTATTTTTGCGATTTTAGATCTTTGTATTGACTAAGCACATTGGCTCTGGTCAGTCTCACTTTACGCAGCCTTTTATCAACAGTCCCCGCAAAGAGGATAAAAAAATCCTTGTTTGTAAAAGAGAAATAACCAAAAATAACAGAGAAAGTAATTACACTTCCGCCCAAAAATCCCAAAAAATAAAATAACACTAGCCAGTCATTTGGCAAGTCGTTTCCAAGTTGGAAACTTATGAATCTCACAATGTAGGTCAAGTAAAAAATCAATGGAATTACACCATTATTAATACAATAATGGATAAATGGTTTGCTCTCAATCGCCAAAAAAGGAAAATGGCGTCCATCCATAATGTAAGTAGACATGTGGAATGCCATAGTTAGCGTGGCAAAGCCTATACCCATCAAAAAAAAGCTGATCCAGGATACCTGGTGTAAATATTCAGGATCGAGAAAGAGAAAGGGAATACCTAGCATGACACCAAAATATTCTAAAATAACCCCAATGAGAACTATCCAAATGAGAAGAAGCCCTAGGTTTTTTCTCAGATGAAGTAAAAATAATTGTACCGGAAAGCTGTACCAGATTTTGTCCCGCATGTAGTAGGTTTTGCGATAATTTACTGTTTTTCTTTAACTCCCCACAATTCAAGATGCTTTCAAGCAATTTGGAATTTTTACTTTTCACATAATTAAATAAATCAAATTGACGGTCAGTCACTTACTTCAATGCGTGATGGACTATGGATTTCTTACAATAAAAATTGCCTTGTCCTTCTAAGGATATATTTTACCTTCGAAATTCAAATAGAAAGATATGAGAACCTGGTTTTTGTGCAAAGTCAAGTACGCTAAAGAAAATGAACAAGGATTGCTGAAGAATATATCAGAGCAATACCTAGTGGATGCAGTATCCTTCACCGAGTCCGAAGCAATTCTATACGATAGACTAGCTTCCCAGATCAGGGGAGATTTTCAGGTGACTGGGATCAGCAAGAGTAATATTGTGGATGTTTTCTTTTACGAGGATGCAGACATATGGCACAAGTGCAAAATCTCCTACATGGTAGCAGATGGAGAGAGTGGCAAAGAAAAGAAAGTAACTCAATATATGATCGTCACAGCAAATGACGTCAAAGAAGCATATGACAGGATTCAGGAAAGTTTAGGGAATATGCTAGTTAGCTTTAGAGTTCCAGACATTGTAGAAAGTCCAATTGTAGAGGTATTTCCATATGAACGTGACGAAGTAGCGGAACAATTACCTGAAGGCAATTTCAGACCTGTATCTGAAATCAACCAAGATGAAGAGTAATTTCTCTCCGACATTAAAATTAAAAAGGCCGCAATTGCGGCCTTTTTAATTAATCTGAATACATCTTTACTTTGCTTCTTCTACTTGGGCGATTTCGTAGACATCCCTTCCATCTACCTGAACTGGTAAATAGTAAGTGTCCCCATATTTAACATAAGTTTCATCCCCTATCTTCACTTCCTCCGCACCTTCAGGAAGTTGGTCAACAATAGCACCTGCAGGAGGCGGAACTACAGTGTATTCTCCATTTTCCTTTTCATAATAAGTGCCTCCGTAATAATAATTATTAACTGTAGGGCTTACTTCTACGATCTGTGCATCATTTGGAATTACTTTGACTGTTGCGCCCTGAGGAGCTTCCACTACTACATACCCTCCGTCGGATTCCTCATAAAATACCCCTTGATCATAATGATACTTTTGGTTTTCTACTGATACAATAATAGCTGTAGTCGCTAGAGTAGCGATGAAGAAACCCCAAGGATGCCACATAGGACCCCAATAGAACGGAGTGAATGGATGATAATAATATGGTCTAAAACATGAAAACCCAAAACCTCCCCATATGACAGGCGGTCGGGGGTATGGACGGTAAGGTGGACGATACGCCACGTTTCGATTATTTCTTACGTTCACATTGACATTTTTACTATTGTCTATATTGACTCTATTGCCGATGTTGTTTCCGGAGTTATTACCAATTTTATTATCCTTGATATTGGCAACTTTACTATTGTTGTTCACTTTATTAGTAACCCTGCTAGACCCTCCATTAAGTGTAGGTCTAGAGCTGGAATTTGACGCTTTATTGACTGTGGGGCGACTGGCAGTCCTCGTAGTAGCCGGACGGGACGGAGATCTACTAGTCGTACGTGAAGGTGCTTGACGGGTAGTGGTTGGCCTTGCTGCACCGCGGCCAGCTGCAGCTCCTCTCATCCGCTGTGCTTCTGCCATATCTGGCAAAGCCAGCATTGCGAATATCCCAAAGGTTATTGCAACTATTTTTATATTATATGTTTTCATGTCGATCAGTTTTAAATTTTAATCCTTTTTGATCCAGGTAATCTGCTTCGCTTTTGGAGGTGGCAAAAATTCAAACATGGATTCAGGATAAACATTGTTTAGCTCCCAGTCAGAAAAATCAGTCTCATGCTGATGAGATTGAAGCCCATCCAGATAAGTGATTACCGTTTTCAACGGTAAGTAATAGCCATCATCAGAAATCCAAAGCTGAATTGTTGCGTGCTGATTTGAAGCCCCAATATGAAATGCCCGTGAGTCATTGATGTGAGTAACTCCCAAAAATTCGATGTAATCCATTTCATCTGCAAAATCCTTTGAAAAACTAGGATAGAACAGATCAGCTGTGGTCAATTCCACTCCAAAATCATAGTAAAGCCAATCAATGGTCTCAATTAAATTATCCGGAGCATCAGCTACTGTGTAAAGATTATTGGCAAAGGAATAGTAGATCACCTGGGATCCGTTATAAGAATACAAGTCTTCTCTTTTCTCTCCTGTAACACGAGCGTAGAATTTATTCGGACCAGCAAATCTCACTACGCTTGATCCGAATTCCTTGATGAAAAAATCTTCAGAATAAGCTACATCTTTAGAAACTTTGGAGGTGAATCCTACGGAGCTCAAATCGCCGAACATACCACTCATCTTATCTAGAATCATCAAGGCTGTGGTATCCATTTTTTTATCTTGGGCTTGCGCAAAATGACCCATAAGGATCCACAATAGCCCGAAACAAATTTTCTTTATCATAAATCCTGTTTAAAGTTTGATTAAAAAACAACAAATAAATATAACAAAATCCCTCTAAATGATTAACAATCAGAAACTTTGATAAGCTCAAAGAATATCATTTCAGTTATTTAAATGAGTAGTAAACTGATTTTTAAATCATAGACACCGTAGGAAAAAATGGTGTTAATTTAAATCGTGGAAAGCATTTTTAGAGCTCAGAATGAAAAATCGAAGCAACGCCTAATTAAGTTTTAAATATAATTTTATGCTTTTTGAATAAAATTATATGTTCTTTAATTTTTGAACGATCAAATAGCCTAATATTGTAATATGAACGATTGGGAAGCGATTAAACCTTTGAGCAACTTAGCCTTAGTTTCTGAGTATTTTCTTCAGATTACTTTAGACAAGACAGGTAAGGTTATAAAGGCCGGCTCCAAACTTGGAACTACGACCCCTTCCTTCGATCTACATGAAAATCCAAGTTATTTTAAAGATTATTTTTTAGTATCAAATTGGGCTCATTATGATAGCCAAAGACTAAAAGCAAAAAGTAATTTGCACAGATCATTTTTAGTCAATCTGGATAAAATCATTCACTCGGAAAGCAGGACAATCGCTACCAAATGGGAGTTTTTCTTTATTTCAGAAGACTTTGATGTTTGCCTAGGAATTGGGCATCCTGTCCTTGAAAGCAAGGTATCCGATCCTAGTTTGGGAGATTTATTCGATAGTTCAATTTCTGGAAACAAAGAATTGTTTGACAGTTTGCTCGAAGATAAGCTTTTGGGTTTTTGGGAATTTGATCTTCAAAGCAAAACAGACTACATCAGCCAAGGACTTGGACAAATGCTTGGTTATTCTCAGAAAGAACTGGAAAACTCCAACGCAATTTCCTGGCAGCAACATGTACATCCGGAAGATTATTCAAGTCTTGTAAAAGATCTTACTTATCATTTTCAGATCAAAGGAAGTGTTCCATTTAAAAAAGAATTTAGGATCAATTCGAAAACTGGCCAAACAATCTGGGTTTTGGGTTTTGGAAAGACAATACAATGGTCTGGTATAGGCCATCCTATAAAAGTATTGGGTTGCTTAGTTGACATCTCTGAGCGAAAAAAACAGGAAATCTCTTTAAAAGAGCATCACGAATTTTTACAGGAACTGGCATTCGAACAATCTCATTCGTTACGAGCCAGAGTGGCAAATATTTTAGGTATTTTGGAAATCATGGATGCGGAACCACAAAACAGTGAAGCCAAAAGACTTGTACAGATGATTAAAAATGAAGCCAAAATATTGGATCAATCCCTTATGAAAAGTATTAAGGAATCTGTTTCTCAACGCAAAGCTATTGAAGGAGCAATTCCTCAGGAGACATCTTTTCCTAATAAATAAGATACTACCGCAACTGACTCACATATTTCTGATTTTCCATTTTGCTTTCAGATAGCCCCAAATCACTTTAGGGCTCATTGCTTTTTTCCGCGTGAAGCTTCCATTATGTCCCACATTTCTTCTGGAATCTGATCTAAATTATTGAATTCCCCTGCTCCTTTTAGCCATTCACCACCGTCAATTGTCATTACCTCTCCATTAACATAACTGGAATAATCAGACACCAAATAGGCTGCAAGATTAGCTAGCTCCTGATGCTCTCCTACCCTGCCTACTGGTACCTTCTTGGCAGGATCAAATTTCTTCACTAATTCTCCAGGCAATAAGCGACTCCAGGCTCCTTCTGTAGGAAATGGTCCAGGAGCAATCGCATTTGATCGAATGCCATATTTAGCCCATTCCACAGCCAAAGACCTAGTTAAAGCCAGTACACCTGCTTTTGCTGCGGCAGAAGGTACCACGTATCCAGAGCCTGTCCATGCATAGGTAGTGACTATATTTAGAAATGTGCCTGCTTGGTTATTAGCAATCCAGTCTTTCCCAGCAGTCAGCGTGACTTGTGAGGTTCCTTTCAACACAATATCCAATACGGTATTAAAAGCATTTGTAGAAAGTCTCTCTGTAGGACTGATAAAATTCCCAGCCGCATTGTTTAACACAACATGAATTTGGCCCAATTGATTAGTAGCTTCTTTCCACATTTTTTTAACCTGATCAATCTCCCTTACATCACACGCTAATGGGATAACTTTGCCTCCCTTCTCAGCCATCATTTCTTTAGCCGTTTCTAAAAGGACATCCATTTTCCTGGAAGTGATAACTAGATTTGCTCCTAGCTCTAAAAAGTACTCTCCCATAGACCTGCCAAGACCAGTGCCGCCTCCTGTGACAAGTATATTTTTCCCTTTCAGAGCCCCTTCTTTAAGCATACCTTCTGCTAAAATCATAAATTTGTGGTTTATCGTCGATTTCGAAGATAGTTATTTCGGCTTGGTAATTGAAGAAGGAAAAACAAACCAACTCTGATATTTTCAAAATTCACAACATGAGAAAAATACTTTTCGGACTAATTGTCTTATTGCCAATATTGATGAGCTGTAAAGAAGAGGAGGATAAAGTAATTCAGACGGATTTGCCAACTGAGGCAAATGACCTGTTCAGAATATCAAAAGCCTGGAACGAAAGTCTATATTTTGCAATGATTTCTTGGGAGGAGTATCAACAGATAGATTCACTTAAATTACCTAACGACCCAATAGTGCATATTAATCAGCAATCCAAAGAAGTCACTTTGGAATTCATCGCGGATAGCGTCAGCATCAAGGCTAACAAAAATTACCGACTTGGTAAACTGATTATATCATATGACACCACAGTGCTAAGTCCAAATCGAAAATGGAGTATGGAATTCGAAGATTACTTTTTTCGAACAGATGCAATTTATGGCAAAAGAAATTTCTCCAGTGACGACAGCCTAGTTTTTTCAGAAGAATTCACGGATATAATTGTAAAAACTGAAAAAGAACTAAGCACCACTTTTTCAGGTAATTTCGTACATGCGGAAAGTTATGCTGAAGATTCCACACGTAGTATTTCCTCTATAGGAAGGATGACGGGCGTCAATCCAGTAGGCCGGAATTTTGAGATCATTTTAGATAGTCCTACCACTCATTCTGTTTTTTGCTATCAGCAAAACGAAATTATTCCCAAAACAGGAAAAGAAACATGGATTGTATCCCGGGCAGGAAATTCCATAGTAAATTACACCACAACGTATGACCCTTTGCAGGACACTTGTAGAGTAGCTGTCAATACAATTTTACCGGATGGAAGAAAATTGCTTATGAATCCAATTCAATAAAAAAGAGGCTGTCCCTAAGTGTGGAACGGCCTCCTTTTCAATTTAATTAGTTGACTTTTAATATCTGTAATAATCAGGCTTGAACGGGCCCTCTACAGTTACACCTATGTATTCTGCCTGTTCTTGGGAAAGCTCTTCCAGATCAACTCCCAATTTAGCTAAGTGCAAAGCTGCTACTTTTTCATCCAAGTGTTTTGGCAAAACATAAACCCCAGGCTGATATTGGTCTGTGTTATTCCACAACTCAAGTTGAGCTAAAGTTTGATTTGTAAATGAATTCGACATCACGAAAGATGGGTGACCAGTGGCACAACCCAGGTTTACTAAACGACCTTCAGCCAACAAAATGATTTCATTTCCATCTACATTGTATAAATCTACTTGAGGTTTAATTTCAACTTTTGTATTTCCGTAAGTTTTGTTCAACCAAGCCATGTCGATTTCATTATCGAAATGACCAATATTACAAACGATAGTTTTATCTCTCATTAATCTGAAATGCTCTTCAGTAATAATATTTTTATTACCCGTAGCAGTCACAACTATATCTGCTTCCTTCACTGCGTCAACCATTTTCTTAACGGCAAAACCATCCATAGCAGCTTGAAGTGCACATATTGGATCAATTTCTGTGACAATAACTCTAGCACCAGCACCTCTCAAAGAAGCTGCAGAACCTTTCCCAACATCACCGTATCCACCTACCACAGCTACTTTTCCAGCCATCATCACGTCAGTTGCTCTTCTAATTGCATCTACCAATGATTCTTTACAACCATATTTGTTATCAAATTTAGATTTAGTGACGGAATCATTTACGTTGATAGCGGGCATAGGAAGCGTGCCATTCTTCATTCTTTCATAGAGTCTATGAACTCCTGTAGTAGTTTCTTCAGAAAGACCTTTGATACCTGCAACAAGCTCAGGATATTGGTCTAATACCATGTTGGTTAAATCACCACCATCATCCAAAATCATATTTAAAGGCTGACGATCTTCTCCGAAGAATAATGTCTGTTCTATACACCAATCGAAATCCTTCTCATTCAAACCTTTCCATGCATACACCGAGATACCAGCAGCAGCTATTGCAGCAGCAGCGTGATCCTGAGTAGAAAAAATATTGCACGATGACCAAGTAACTTCAGCCCCGAGAGCAACCAATGTCTCAATCAAAACTGCAGTTTGAATGGTCATATGGAGACATCCTGCTATTCTTGCACCTTTCAATGGCTGAGAGGCTCCGTATTCTTCTCTGAGTGACATCAAACCCGGCATTTCAGCTTCTGCCAATTTGATTTCTTTTCTTCCCCACTCTGCCAAGGAGATGTCTTTTACCTTGTATTGAACGTACTTTTCAGATTTAGTTTCTGACATAATATTGATAGTTAACGTATTTTTTTGCTTAAAACTTCCACAAAGGTACCGCATAAAATTTGGAATCTAAAATAGAAACTGACTATGCAAAAGTTATCTCCTTTAGTCCAAAAGCTATCTTTTCTCCGCTTTCCAATTCCATTTCAAGTTTACCTTCTTCACAGATACCAACAATTTTTCCCAGAAAATGTTGTCCATTTGCTATATATTTTGCCCACATTTCTCGCCTATACAAATGAATCAGATACTCATCTTTGATTCTATTCCACTTTCCCTTTTTCAATTGTATATAACTTAGCTCAAGTTGGGTGATTAATAGCCGAAACAGTTCCGTTAATTCTATCTCACTACCAGTGATCGAACGGATAGAAGCTGTATTAGATAAATTAAATTCTTGCTGATTGATGTTTAATCCTATTCCAACAATTGCATATTCCCATTCTTTTCCGGAAAAAATGTTTTCGATCAGTATCCCTCCTAACTTTCCGAATTCTGGCACGATCAGATCATTTGGCCATTTCACTTCCAAACTCGGTAGATAATCCTTGAGCACCTTTCTGATACTATTTGAAATAGCCATATTCAGGTAAAATTGCTCGGTGATGTCCATGAAGTCAGGACGTAGCACGATCGAAAAAGTCAAATTTTTTCCGGCTTGAGTTTGCCAACTATTACCACGTTGTCCTTTTCCCTTGGTCTGATGATCACAAATTACAATGGTTCCCTCTATGGCCTGTCTCTTTTTGACCAAATCCAGAGCAATGTCATTTGTAGAGTGACACTCTGGCAGGAAACAGACATCTTTCCCTAAAAAAATCGTATTGGCAAGAATTTTATACATAAATTTTGAATTGGTCGAAAAAGGAAGTTTTTTATCTTCGACATTGTAAAAATAAATGAATAATATGACAGCAGAAGAGCTGAGCAAAGTAATCATCAAAGGAATGGAGGAGAAAAAAGCCTCAGATATTGTTTTGATGGATCTTAGAAATATAAAAAATACAGTAACAGATTTTTTTGTTATTTGCTCTGGCAATTCTGATTCACAACTCGACGCCATCGCAGACTCTATAGAAGAAGAAGTGATCAAAATCGGTCAAGGCACCCCTTATAAAAGTGAAGGAAAAAGTAGCCGGCAGTGGATTCTGGTTGATTATGTGAACGTTGTAGCACATATTTTCCTTAAAGATAAGAGAGCGTTTTATGGATTGGAGGAGCTTTGGGGAGATGCGAAAGTCACCCGAACAGGATAAAAGCATCAAACTTTCATCTTTCTATTCCGTTTTACCTTAAGTTTATAGAATTACCCTAACAAGAAATGAGCGATACTAAGAATAAAACTAAAAAATTCACCCCAAAGACTCCACAAAAACCCAATTTCCAGCTATGGTTAATCATAGCTGCAGTAGCTGTACTACTTGGTCTAACCTATATACAAAACAGGAATTCTGTAGTAGATATAACTCAAAAAAGGTTTGAAGACATGTATTTGGCTGGGGACTTATCCAAAGTAACCATGGTAAAAAATATGGAACGTGTGGATGTCACATTGAAATCTTCTGCTCTAAGTAATGAAAAATATAAAACTGAGCTGGAATCAAATTCAACTTTTTTCAATCCAGCCGGGCCACACTATTCATTTCAGGTAGCCTCTGTAGAGAAGTTTGCAAATGATTTTGATGCACTCAAAGAAGATGTACCGCAGGAAGATCGCATAGAACTGTCAGTAGCCACGGAGGAAAATTGGGGAAGTTACTTCAGCAGCTTTGGCTTCTTAATTTTATTGTTTGTTCTTTTCTGGTTTATGATGAGAAGAATGGCTGGACCTTCAGGGCCAGGCGGACAGATATTCAATGTAGGTAAATCAAAAGCTCAATTGTTTGATGCTGAAAACAAAGTTAAAATCACTTTTGACAATGTGGCAGGATTAGACGAAGCGAAAGAGGAAGTTCAGGAGATTGTAGAATTTCTTAAAAACCCAGGGAAATTCACTAAGCTCGGGGGTAAAATCCCTAAGGGTGCGTTGCTTGTGGGACCTCCAGGTACGGGTAAAACATTGTTGGCTAAAGCTGTAGCTGGTGAAGCTGGTGTTCCATTCTTTACACTTTCAGGTTCTGATTTCGTAGAGATGTTCGTAGGGGTTGGTGCTGCAAGAGTTCGTGATTTATTTAAGCAAGCCAAAGAAAAAGCTCCCTGCATTATCTTCATAGATGAGATCGATGCTATCGGTAGATCTAGAGGGAAAGGTCAGATGCCAGGTTCCAATGACGAAAGAGAGAATACGCTTAACTCACTTTTGGTGGAAATGGATGGATTTGGTACTGACACAGGGGTAATCGTAGTCGCTGCAACCAACAGACCAGACGTATTGGATAGCGCTTTGCTTAGACCAGGCCGTTTTGACAGACAGATCTCTATAGACAAGCCAGATATCAATGGTAGAGAAGCTATTTTCAAAGTCCACTTAAAGCCTATCAAAACAGCTGATGATGTGGATCCTAAAAAATGTGCCGCTCAAACTCCAGGTTTCGCAGGTGCAGAAATAGCGAACGTATGTAATGAGGCCGCCTTGATTGCAGCAAGAAGAAACAAAACCGCTGTAGACATGCAGGATTTTCAGGATGCAGTGGATAGAGTAATTGGCGGACTGGAAAAGAAAAATAAAATCATTTCTCCGGAAGAAAAGAAAATTGTAGCCTTCCACGAAGCAGGTCACGCAGTAGCTGGTTGGTTCTTAGAGCATGCTGATCCATTGGTGAAAGTAAGTATCGTTCCTCGAGGCGTGGCAGCATTGGGCTATGCGCAGTATCTTCCAAAAGAGCAGTTCTTATATCAGACGGAGCAGCTAATGGATGAGATGTGCATGACTCTAGGTGGTCGCGCTGCTGAAGAAATCATCTTTAAAAAAATCTCTACTGGAGCATTAAGCGATTTGGAACGAGTTACCAAACTTGCTTATTCCATAGTATCAGTTTATGGTATGAATGATAAAATCGGAAATGTTTCATTCTATGATTCCAAAGGAGATGGTTATAAAATGACTAAGCCATACTCTGAGACAACAGCTGAAGTGATAGATGAGGAAGTGCGTAAATTGATTCTGTCAGCCTATGATAGAACTAAAGAATTACTTACACACCGCATAAAGGAATTAGAAATATTAGCTAAAGAGCTTTTGGAAAAAGAAATTTTATTCCAAGCTGATTTAGAACGATTAATCGGCAAAAGGCCTTTCGATAAGGAAACAACATATCAAGCTTTCACAAACAAAAAGAATGATTTGAAAGAACCTGATTTGATTTCAAAAGACGGTGAAGGGGAATCTAACCCAGAATCAGCTGATCCTCTTATTGATCCTATTCCGGAGCCAAATTCAGACAATAGAATTTTATAAATAAGAGCCCCGAATTTTTCGGGGCTTTTTCGATTTTGTAATTGTCCATTTATCTTTAGCCATGCAATCAACCCCGCTGGACTTTCCTCTAAATGGAAAAAACCTTTATTTCGCCTCAGATTTTCATCTTGGAGCACCCAATGAAGTTGAAAGTAAAGTGCGTGAAAAACGCATTATAAGATGGCTGGATGTAGTGGCTGAAGATGCTGCCGCAATCTTTTTAGTAGGAGATATTTTTGATTTTTGGTTTGAATATGGACAAGTAATACCTAAGGGTTTCATTCCGTTTATTTCAAAAATACATCAGCTAAGAGAACGTAAAATACCAATCATTTTCTTCACAGGTAACCATGATCTGTGGATGAAAGACTATTTCACTGTTGAACTAGGTATCCCCGTTTATACACATCCCATCGAACTTAAAGTGGAAGGTAAATCTATTCTCGTAGGCCATGGAGATGGATTAGGCCCTGGGGATTATTCATACAAAAGATTAAAAAAGATATTTACAAATTCTGGTTCAAAGTGGCTTTTTAAATGGCTTCATCCTGACATAGGTGTGAAAATAGCCAAAGGTTGGTCGGGCCACAGTCGAATCACGAATAATAAAAAGGATGAAAGCCGTTTTCTAGGAGATGGTGAATGGCTATGGGCATATTGCAAGGAACTGGAATCAAAAAAACATCACGACTTTTACATTTTCGGACACAGGCACTTACCATTAGAACTAGAGGTAGGGAAAAACTCCACGTATTTCAACCTTGGTGAATGGGTGACCCAGAATACATTTTTGACTTTTGATGGCAAAAAAGCCAAGCTTAGCACCTTTGAAGGATGAGGCTACAACTATTTCTGTGGATTTTTCTTGTACCCTTATTTGCTTTGGCACAAAGTCCAGAGAAATTAGGTCTACCAATTGCCCATGTTACACTAGAAGGCCTTGATCTGATTTCATTCGATACCAAAGACCAATTGTTTGCCAGTACAATTTTTGGGGATATTTATTTATTCAGCGACCAAGGCAAGCAACTAAATCTATTTTCACCAGCCAGGCAAGGAAGACTGAACCAGCTAGAGGCTGCATGGACTGTTAATGTTTTTAGTTTCTCTGCAGATCTTCAGGAATACAGAATCCTTGACCGATTTCTTAATCCATTGACAGAAAATGGTTTTTCTTTGGCAGAAATTAATCTGGCTAAGGCATCTTCGCTGGGAAACAATAATGTGATATGGGTATGGGACGAGTCCGATCTTAGACTTATATCCTTAGATTATCGTAGAAACCTAATTGTGCAGGAACAGCCCTTAAATTTAATTCTGGATAGTGATAATCTAGAGGTAGCCGAGATCAGAGAATTCAAAAACCGCCTTTTTATGAATGTCCCTGCTTCAGGGATTTTTATCTTTGACAACCAAGGGAACTTAATGCGTAAAGTCGATGTGAATGGGATTAATAAATTATGCTATTACAACGACCATTTACTTTGGATAGAAGCACTTAACCTAATGGCTTTATCTCTATCAACTAATGAAATTCAGACTTTAGCTCAGCTACCAGATGCAGCATACTATATTCAAATAGGACAAGAAAGGCTTGCTACAGTATCTAAAGATAAAGTCACTCTCTATGTAATTCCTGATTGGATAAAGTCATTGAAGTAACCCCACTTTTTACAGTTAAGTATTCATTCTCAATTTTGCACGCGTTACTTGGAAGCATTCTACTCAGTCCAATCAGCAAAGTTAACGAGCCCGACATTTCATGGCCATATGAAATAATATTAAAAAAGGCCATTTCATTTCTGAAACAGCCTTTTCAAATTCAAGTGAATTGAAATTTATTAGTTGACTTTCACCAACTCAATATCAAAGATCAAATCTTTTCCTGCCAACTGGTGATTAGCATCCAGCGTGATTTTTTCAGCATCAACACCCACAACAGTAACAGGCATCGGCTGGCCATTTCCTCCCTGAAGAGTCAAGGACATTCCTATCTCAGGCTTTATATCCGCAGGGACTTGCGCAATTGGCACATCGATCATCATATCGTCTCTGCGCTCACCGTAAGCCTCAGCTGCTGGTATAGTCACAGTCACTTTGTCTCCTAGGGTCATACCGTCAACAGCCGTATCGAAGCCTTTAATCATATTTCCATCGCCTAAGGTAAATCCTAGCGGCTCACGATTTGCTGAAGTATCAAACACGCTTCCATCTTCTAATTTACCGGTATAATGCACTTGAACTGCATCTCCTTTTTTAGCTTGCATAGTCATTTGTTTTAGTAAAGTACAAAGGTACAAAAATCTCTTTGTGATGAAAACCAAATCAAAGATGTCCGCTTTTAATATAAAACCGTACACTATTGGACACTTTTCTTTCAGAAAGCGGGAATATAGGCTTATATTAGGGTTGGCATCATTTTCCCCTAAAGGATATCAAATAATTAACCATGGAAACTCAAGATTTAGGCAAGATTCTTATCATCGATGATAACGAAGACTTATTATTTGCCGCAAAAATGCTTTTGAAGAAGCACGCCAAAGAAGTGATGATAGAAAAGGATCCACGCAGGATTCCTTTTTTGGTCAATAACAATAACTATGATGTGATTCTCCTAGACATGAACTTCAGAGAGGACACGACGTCCGGCAAGGAAGGTTTTCACTGGCTAAAACAAATTAAAGAAATCGATCCAAAGGCAGTTGTAATACTTATAACAGCTTTTGGTGATGTTGAAATGGCCGTGCAAGCATTGAAAGAAGGGGCAACTGATTTCATATTAAAGCCATGGCAGAATGAGAAGTTGATCGCTACACTCTCTGCAGCTATCCGACTGAAAGAAAGCTACAATGAAGTCGACAAGCTGCAGAAAAAGCAAAAGCAGATGCAGACAGACATGAAGAAACCTTACACTGACATCATCGGTCAAAGTGCTTCTATGAAAAATATCTTTTCTATCATTGACAAAGTAGCCCAGACTGATGCAAACGTTCTGATTTTGGGTGAAAATGGTACAGGTAAAGAATTAATTGCCAGGGCTATCCATGATAGATCACTTCGGAAAGATGAGATTTTCGTTGGAGTAGATATGGGTTCAATTACTGAATCGCTATTTGAATCTGAGCTTTTTGGTCATAAAAAGGGAGCATTTACTGACGCGAAAGATGATCGATCAGGAAGATTTGAAATTGCAGATAAAGGATCTTTGTTTCTGGATGAAATAGGTAATCTTTCTCTTCCTCTTCAGTCAAAACTATTGACAGTTTTACAACGCAGGGAGGTGACCAGAATAGGTACTAATAAGGCCATTCCTGTCGACATCCGTCTTATTTGTGCCACAAACATGCCGATTCACGATAGTATTGCTGATAACTCATTCCGTCAAGACTTACTTTACAGAATCAATACAGTTGAGATTTTCTTACCTCCACTTCGTGAAAGACAAGATGATATTCCTGTACTAGCCAATCATTTCCTTAAGAGCTATAGTCAGAAATACCGTAAAAACTTCACTGGTTTTACCGCTGCTGGAATGGATTTATTGCAGCACTATGCATGGCCTGGAAATATCCGAGAGCTACAGCATGCCATAGAGCGGGCAATCATCATGGCTGAAGGCGATGTGTTGGATTCTAGAGATTTCTTTTTCCTCTCTGCTAAGCCTGCTTCGGATAAAGCACCGACTGCCGTTACCCTGAATCTGGATGACATGGAAAAGACAACCATTCAGCGAGCTATTGACAAAAACGGAGGAAACATCTCAAAAGCAGCTAAGGAGCTCGGACTTACAAGAGCGTCCTTGTACAGAAGGCTGGAAAAATATGGACTATAAAGTTGGGCTACTTGGGAGGATTGCTTTTTTAGCAGCCTCTCTTTTTCTTTTAGCATACGCTATCATAGATAGTTGGGGAGTTTTCATGATTTCCCTTTTTCTTGTATTAGTCGTATTCCAAATAATTTATTTGCTCCGTTACTCCGAAGGATCATTCAAAAAAGTGCGCGTTTTCCTCGATAATATCAAGCAGGACAAATATTCCCAGCTTTATCCAGTCAAGTTTGACGGAACAGAGACAGATGATTTGCATATAGAATTTAATGCGATTCTGGCAAAGCTGAAAGAAGATCAGGCTGAAAAAGAAGCCAACTACCAATATTTCAGATCCGTGTTCAAGCACCTAAGCATAGGCCTAATCACTTTTGGAGAAAACGGTGGAATTCAAATTGTAAACACAGCTGCAAAACGGATCCTCGATGTGGATGAATTAAAAAACATCGGTGATATCGAGAGAATTAATAAGGAGCTTCACTTAGCAATAAATAATCTCAGAACTGGTGGATCTGAACTAATCAAGATCGCTCATCCTGATGGAATCATGCAGATTTCCGTGTACGTGATTGAATTACTTATGCGCGGTGAGAAATTTAAACTCGTATCTCTACAGAATATCCAGTCCGAATTAGAGGAGAAAGAGATGGAAGCTTGGCAAAATCTGGTCAAAATTCTAACTCATGAAATTATGAACTCTATTGCTCCTATCTCCTCTCTCGCTGGAACTATTCAAGGAGAAATGGAAAGCAAAATTGAACATGTGGAGCAAATAACCCCTTCAGAGATGGAAGATTACCTAATGGGAATCAGCACTATTGAAAAGCGTAGTCAGGGGTTAATCAGTTTCGTATCTGACTTTAGAAGTTTGGCACATATTCCAGCTCCAAAATTCAGCAGTATTGCTATTGCAAAACTCTTTCATCAATTGGAAGTTTTACTTCAAAACCAACTTGAAACACACCAGATAGAACTTATCAAAGAAATCAACCCTAAAGAATTAATCCTATTTGGAGATCAAACTCAGATCGAGCAGGTGCTGATCAATCTTACTCAAAATGCAATCCAAGCCGTGGAAGATTCACAAATTAAGCGAATTATACTTCGGGCATTTATAGATGAAGCTGGGAAAATAATTCTCGAAGTAGCTGATACTGGGAAAGGAATCGAAGAAGAGGCGCTTTCGAAAATTTTCATTCCATTCTTTACCACCAAATCCAAAGGATCAGGGATTGGACTTAGTCTATCGAAACAAATCATGCGTCGCCATAAAGGCAATATTCAGGTGAGATCTCTTCAGGGTGAGGGGACTACTTTTAAACTGATATTTAATGGATAATTAATTAGTTAAAATTCAGTTTAGCAATAAATGAAAAATCGTCCTTGCTATAAAAAAAGCTCTTTGGAAATGTTACCAAAGAGCTTTTTTAATAGCTTTCAAAAAGATTAATAAGCATTTTTATTCCTGAAGATCAGGCTATTAAATGTCAATAGAATTATCTTAAGATCGAATAAGAAACTCCAGTTTTTGATATAAAATAAGTCATAGCGCAAACGAGCATTCATGTCTGACAAGTTTAAGATTTCCCCTCTGTATCCCTTAGCTTGAGCTAATCCTGTGATACCTGGTTTAACCATGTGTCTGCACATAAAATTCTCCATTTTTTCAGCAAATTCTTTATTCATTGGTATGGCGTGAGGTCTAGGTCCAACGATTGCCATTTCACCGATTAATACATTTAACAGCTGAGGTAGTTCATCCAAACTACTTTTTCTTAGAAAAGCTCCAACCTTTGTAACTCTTGAGTCACCTTTTGTAGCCTGTTTAAAATTGGTTTCAGGCTCAAATTTCATACTTCTAAATTTAAAACAATAGAAAGGCACATTATTTTGTCCATGTCTAAGTTGCTTGTAAAAAACAGGCCCTTTGGATTCCATCTTTATAAAAAGCGCGATAATTGGAAATAACCAACTTGCAATTAATAAGAGGAAAATGCTAACTGACAAAATCTCAAAAATTCTCTTGGAAATAATCTGAGAGCTATCCAACAGATTTACCGAATACCTATTAAAGATGAAGTCGGAATTAATTGAAAAATTTTCTAGGTTGTTAAGTTTTGAAATTGTTGTAGCCATGACAATATGTATTTTTTATAAAATTATATCAAAAGACTAGAGTTAAATTTCCCGGTCATTTCATTGTGTAAATCTAGGCAATAAAAGATTGATTTCCCAAATGAATTACATTATTTTTTATTTGAAATACATTTTTAATAAATCGTAAAAAAAACTTATGTTTTATTATTGATAATTAATTATGAATTAAATGTGATTATTGACTGCAAAATCAATCGTTTTGAGTGCTAACTAAGATTAGTAAAATTGATTTTTATTGATTTAGATTTACACTATACAAATAAAAACATTTAAAAAATGACTGAAATGGTGAAATATTATTGCGCTCAAATTAGCTAGGCATTTTCGTACACAATGAAAAGCTCACTAGAAAATGATTGCAATTTTAAAAAAGCGACTTCTCACATTTTGTGACTAAACTTTTTGCCAGCAAATTTTTGTTGTGAAAAGTCAAAATAACTAAGCTAGAAAACTAAGAAAATCTCTTTCAGCATTTTCAGTATAGTTTTTGTAAAATTCTAGTTCCTTGTTCTTTAACTGATTGAGAGCATCTTGATTATTTAAAAGGCTCTCAATACGGTTTGCAAATCCATCCGGATCATTAGAAGGTTCTAAAAAATTCAATCCATCATATCCTCTTACAGCAAATTCTGTGGTTACAATAGGAATTCCGTAAGAAAGAGCTTCTAGTACCTTGATATTAATTCCTCCACCTGTAAGAATAGGCACAAAAAAGATATCTGATTTCAAAAAAAACTCTTCCATAGATGGGACATCAGAAAACATTTTTATTCGCTCTGATTCGTATTTCCGAAGAGTATCAGGTATATGCCGTCCAACAATTAAGACATTAATGTTTTTCCCTAGCTTTTCATAAACATTTTCCAGAAACCATTTTACTCCATTCAGGTTAGGATGCCAGTGCATACTTCCACAAAAAAGAATATTTTTCACTTCGGAATTACTGTTTGGGATTGTATACTCTTTGTGATCAAATCGAATCATCAAATTCTTCAAGAACACTGCATTTTTAAAATCCTCGGAATAGTCGAATGAACTAATAAAAATCACCTTCTCTACGTGGGAATAATAGTTATCTCTATATGTCCTTAGCAAACGCATTAAAATAGCGTAAGTGATTTTTACAACAGGATTATATGAAACTTTGCTATTCTGTTCAAAGATTCGAACTTCATCGTTATGCTCAACTAAGTAGGTCTTAATAGTCTTTGGATCCAAATAAATACTAGAACGTAGATGATCAACCAAGGCAAACATCGGTTTTTCTCTCTTTATAATCTCGCTTAGAGATGTTGTTATATGCTCTAAATATTTACTTCTGGTAACAATAGAAGGTTTTCCGGAAGCAAAGGATTTTAATGCCGTAACTCCCTGATTAATATATGTCTCCTTAAAAAAATATATGGAAGAACACAATTCCTTAAGACTATTTCGATTTAAATCTTCGTCATATTCTTCCTCCACGACATTCACGAAGACTACATCAAATTTTTTTGCCAATGTTTTCAATTGATCTAGAGAATAAATCTTATCCCCACTATTGGTTGGAAATAGCGCACTCGAGCATATAACTAAAACTTTGTTATTCATAGAAAATTGAAAATTTGAAATAGTATAGTGGTAATCATTTTTTATGGAAAGAAAAAAGTGAGCATCTTATTTAATTTTTCAACAATTCAACTAAACCCAATTTATCTTGACTTGGATTAGATGGATGGAATAGATTTCACTTGATTATCTTTTTCTGACGTTCAAAGATAACTGTACATTTTCAATCACCAATTTGAATTCAATATTCCTGTGATGAAAAGGATTTGCACTAAGTCAATAATCCAGCGTAAGAAATTGCTCAACCTTTTCTACCAAAGCGAAATCACTCAATTAAACTAAATACGCTTTGCCTATAATTCTTTGCTTATTAGACATGAAAAAAACCGAGGAAGAAATTCAACCTCGGTTAGCTCTAATAATTTTATGAATTATTTTAATTGACAATAAGATATTTTACCTAGTGATTGAGTGGCCACTTTAAAGTCAGCGAATAATAATAATCCTTCCCTAACTAATTGTTGACTTAACACCCACGCTCGAAACGCAATTAACCAACTCTAGATTCTTTCATACTGATGTATCCTGTATCCTCATGCTTTTTAGTCAACTGCTTGCTCAAGAATTCGGAAAAAATGTCTTTTACAAATATAGGACCGTAGTAAGCGTATCTTACCCACATTCTTTTTGGTTCTTTAGCGAATCGAACTAACCACTCTAAGCCTAAATTTACCCAAACTTTATTTGGTCTTTGTACTGTTCCAGCATAAAAATCAAATACAGCACCAATAGAACAAATCACGGAAGCATCAAGAAATTTCTTATTCGCAAATGCCCATTTTTCTTGCTTTGGCGCAGTCATTCCTATAAATAATACGTCAGGCTTAAACTCATTTACAGCGTCAATCATTTGCTGTGTTTCTTCCTCAGTGAAATTAGCTTTGAATGGCGGAGAGTAGTATCCCACCTCAATATTGGAATATTCCTTATTACTTCTAGACTTGATAGCCTCCAAAACATGTTCTGACGACCCCAAATAGAAACATCTTCCGCCTTTTCTATTTAAGCCTTTCAACAAATGCTGATGAATATCTGCACCTGCTATCTTTTTGATATTAGTTCTCCCGATCAATCGATTAGCCAAGACGATTCCAATGCCGTCAGGCAAAAGTACGTCCGCTCCCATAAGAGATGCTTTGAATTCAGGATCCTCCTTAGTCAAACAATATGAATACTGGTTCACAGTTTGAATGAGGATTTTATTTGCCACTGGCAAATTGTTTAATTCCTGGCTAAATACTCTGAAATCGTTGATTTGATTTTTGAGGGCGGATTGTTGTAGCATAACAAGGGAATTTTGAATTATTAACTAGATATTTAAAAATGCTTGACTAATGTCATTTTTGTCGACCATTTCAACAACTGACTTCTTCGACCCTACAAAAATGTGCCTTAAAAGCACATTTGAGCATTTTAGAGAGGAAGAAAATGAGTTAAAATTTTTACGCATGACGTTTTTTTATATTTGAACAGCATTATTGTGACTGTTTATGAAACAAATGTATAAAAATAAATTTTAAATCCTAAGGCCTTTTCAACTAAAAAAAAATTGGGATTAAGTAATTTTTTCGATTTGAACCTTACTTATTAGATAATTCGAAATAAAGAGAGAAAATTAATAAAATATAAAACTATGATTTATAGTTAATTAATATAATGAGATTAAACCTAGATATAATATTAGTTGATGAATTTTTCAAAAAAATATTTTTCAAAAAAAACTATTCAAAACGTAAAAAAATGTATGTAAATTTTTCTTAAAAGATTAGGTATGGACTACTCATTCAGATTTCTTTTAATAAAAACCTTTTGAAAAAGCTCCATTTGCTGGGACCAAAACTAGAATCTTCCTAAGACACTTAATAACTTAAACTTTAAAATGAAATACATTTTTATGGCATTTTCCTACAGTTTGTTGAGAAAAGGGGCAATATGTGAGCATAAATTTTCCCACAATTTTAGTTTGTTTTGATTCAAAAAGCGTTTTTAAGTATTACAATTTCATTTTTTAGCATGCGAATTTTTAAATTCTAAACTGGCATAGTGCGGCACGGTCATAGGAAGAAGGTGCGAGTCGGTCAGAATTGGATTGACAGCCACCGTTTTTATTAGTTCTAGTAAATATGGAATCAGCACTTTATTGTTGTTCTGTTTAAAAAGTGGCTTAGGATATTTGCCCAAAATATCTGAGAATCTAAAAGAGTTTTTGAAGTAAAATCACATATATAATGTGGGGCAAAAGAGATCAAATAACTGATTTTCAATTATATACAGTATTAAATTTTATGATTTCTGCTAATAGTTATCACCCAGTATTAAAACGATTTAAGTACCATATAAAAATTATTACTCTGATTACTTCTTAACCACCAAACCTGTTCAAATCCCCCTTTATGAAAAAATTATTTACTAACCTAACAAGGATGGTATTATATACCGTCGTGTTACTCTCATGCAGTTTTTCCTATGCCACCACCTATTATTTCTCTTCAAGTAGCGGTGACGATAATCGCAGTAGCGGCGAAGCACAAAATCAATACACACCCTGGAGAAGTATTCAAAAACTAAACTCTATCATAAGTTCACTTCAACCTGGGGATAATATCCTTTTTAAAAGTGGGGATACTTTCCAAGGAACGATTATAATGACCAAATCGGGTAACTCAGGTGCACCCATTACATTTGGAAGTTATGGTTCCGGTGAAAAGCCAATTATCACCTCGCTTCTTAGAGTTACTAATTGGACTTCAAAAGGTGGGAACATTTATGAAGCCTATGTTGGAGTAGAGAGCGATTTGAACATCGTTCTTATGGACGGAAAAGCTCAAGCTATGGGTCGATATCCAAATGCGGATGCAAACAAATCAGGATACTTAACTATTAATTCCTATGGATGGGGATATGTAAGCAGTAGTGAAATGCAAGCTCCAAGTAACTTTTCAGGTGGAGAAGTTGTGATTAGAAAAAACAACTGGATTATTGACAGACACTCTATTAATTATCATTCCGGTACAAGCATAGGTTACAATCCTCTCGGAAGTAATTATAGCCCAAATGCAGGATACGGATTTTTTATTCAAAATCACCCAGGAACGCTAGATCAAAACGGAGAGTGGTATTACAATAAACAGAACAAAATGGTTCAAGTTTATTATAATAGGGGTAATCCTTCTTCCGGTAATATTCAGGTCTCCTTAAGTGATAAAGTTATTGATCTAAGAGGCGCAAGCAACATTACTTTTTCAAACTTAGCCATTCAAGGTGCTAATGAAGACATAGTCAAAATTACCAGTGGCTCAAACATTACATTTAATTCTACTGAAATAAAATTTGCAGGTCACAACGGTATAGACGCAATCACTACAACAAACTTTACCCTTCAAAATTCTCTAGTCGAAGACACATATAACAGTGGTATACACTTTCAGTGGCAAGATGTCAATTTGAAAATCATCAACAATACCTTTAATAGAAACTACATTTTTGCCGGAATGGGTAGAAATGGAGATATGAATGGAAATACCATTTATATGAGTGCAACCTCAAACAACGCTCTTGTAGAGGGCAATAAAGTTTTAAACTCTGGATACCAGGGCATAAATTTCGATGGAAACAACACGGTAGTTAAAAATAATTTAGTTGATACTTTTTGCTTTGTAAAAGATGATGGAGCTGGGATTTACACCCACACAGGTTATCCAAATACTACTTTTACTAATAGAAAAGTGACCAATAATATTGTCATCAACGGTGTTGGTGCTGTAGATGGCACAAAACCTTTTGGACCAAATGATTTTCCCTATGTGAAAGGTATTTACATGGATGATAATACTTCAGGAGTTGAAATAAAGGGAAATACAGTTGCACATGTGGGATGGAGTGGTATTTACATTCACAATTCCAGAAGCTTGGAAATCAATGACAACAACGTCTACGATGTTGGAAACTCCATATTATTCGTCCATGATAATCTAGGTGATCCTAATAGGAATATCACGATGAAGAATAATAACTTTTTGGCGAAAACAAGTGGTCAAGGACATGTTTTCGTAAGATCTAAATACAATGATGCAAATCAGATGGGTACTTTTGATCAAAATGTGTACTCAAAACCTCTCAATGAAAACAACACATTTACTCTTGATCTTCCATCAAAAAAAGGGTTGATTAATTTTCAATCCTGGAAAGATAGCTATTGGATGGATCGAAATTCTTCCTCAAGTCCAGTGGCTTTCGATGAGAGTAAAATGGATATTGATGACTTTATCCTATTTGAATACAATTACTCAAGTAGTTCAAGATCTGTCGGTTTATCAGGAACGTATGTTGATTTAAGGGGCAGAGAATATTCAGGATCTGTTAGCATTCCTGCTTATTCATCTATCATGCTACTTAAAACCAAGGCGGGCGCTGCAAATGCAGCACCTAGTGTAAGTATTACATCTCCAAGCTCAAAATCTCAATTTGCTAAAGGCAATAGCATAAATATCACTGCTAATGCTACAGATCCTGACGGGACAATTACAAAAGTCGAATTCTATAATGGAAACAATCTATTAGGAACTGACACAACTTCCCCTTACAGTTTCACTTGGTCTGGTGCATCTACAGGGAATTTCACTTTAACTGCAAAAGTTACCGACGATAAAGGAAAACAAACCGTTTCAGAATCAATTGATGTAAATGTGGTAGAAGCAGAGACTACTTTATCAAATGTCAGCATCACTTCGCCTGTACCAAACTCACAGTTTTCAAAAGGAGATGAGGTAACAATCACAGCTCAAACTGAAGGATCAATATCAAAAGTTGAGTTTTATAATGGAAACAATTTATTAGGAACTGACACTTCCTCTCCTTACAGCATGCAGTGGACTAGTTCTTCTGTTGGAAGTTTTAACATAACTGTAAAAGCTACTGATAGCAAAGGCTCTGTAACTACTTCCACTCCTGTAGCAATCAAAATAGCTCAAAAATCAGCGCAGTCTCCTTACGGAGGAACACCAGCTGTAATTCCAGGAACTGTAGAAGCAGAAAATTATGATTTGGGTGGAGAAGGTGTAGCTTACCATGATACTGATGCAGGAAATAATGGTGGTGCATACCGTAAAGATGATGTGGATATTGGAGCAGCAAGCGAAGGTGGTTACACCTTAGGATGGATGAATAAAAACGAGTGGCTCGAATATACTGTGAATATAAAATCCGCAGGAGCTTATCATCTTAATGTACGTTTAGCTTCTCCAGCTTCCGGAGGAAAATTCCATATCGAAGTTGATGGTGTGGATGTAACAGGCCCACTAACTGTTTCTTCCACAGGTGGATGGAGCAATTGGGGATCTGTAACCAAGTCTGATGTAAATCTACCTGCCGGTCAGCATGTTTTACGATTTGTGTTAGACAGCCACGGAGCAAATGGATACTTCGGCAATTTAAATTCCATGAGTTTTACCAAATCAAACGAATCTCAATTAGTAGGCAATACATCTCCTGCTTCAGGATCGGGATTATTAGATGGTCTGGTTTCATTCTATGAAATGAACACAAATTCATCCGGAGTACTAAGAGACTCCCATGGACAAAACCATGGCGTTAATTCACAAATCAACCATACTAACGGTTTCATTCAGAATGGAAATAAATATGATGGACAGGCTTCTATTTCAAGCGTGCCACATAGCAACAGCCTGAATCTTACTACCGAATTTTCCTTAATGGCCGATATCTACAGAGAAGGCGATGCTCAGTCAAAAGGAACTGTAATAGTTGGTAAAACATTGTCGTCTGCTTGGACAGAGAACCAGTCTTACTCAATAGGCTTGACTTGGGACAATAGAATAAGAATTCGTACAAATATCCCTTATCTAAAAAATTGGGAATCTACTGCTGTAGTTCCTAAAGGTAAGTGGGTAAGAGTTATCGCAACATATAAGTCAGGTGAAGGATACAGTCTGTATTTGGATTCCACAAATCCTGAACAATCTGGTGCATTCTCCGGATCTATTACAAAATCTGATATGGAATTGACCATTGGATCAGCCACTCTTCAGAACAATTCAGCACATCAAAGAAGATTTGAAGGAATTTTGGACAACGTAGGAATCTGGAATAGAAAACTCTCTAAATCTGAAATAGAAAGCCTGATTACTACTAAAATCACTTACCCTGATTTTGCGGGAAGCAATAACTACAGAGTCAATGTATCATCTACCATAGAAGACACACTTGGGGAAGTAAGAACTTCAATAGAATCAACTGAAGCTGAAGCTGGTGAACAACTAATATTCACTGTCGAGGATAAAGAAAATGCGGTATTTGAGCATTGGAGCATTGATGGTGTTAAACAGGGAAATCAAAATCTTTTAGATCTTGAAATGCCAAATAATGACATCACCCTTACCAAACACTTCAGAGCCTTCATCGCACCTGAAATAAAAATTGGTTTGCCTGATGACAAGTCTGAATTTGAAGCATCTAGTGACGTCCAGATTGATCTACAGCTAAAAAGTAATGATGCCGTAATTGAAAAAGTAGAGCTCTTTAATAAAGAGGAGCTAATAGGCGAAATAACTAATGACTCAACTGGACTATCCTGGAAGAACATTCCGCAAGGAAATCACGAACTGGTAGCTAGAGTTACTGATTCTCGTGGCAAGTCATATATTTCTGATCCAGTGATACTTAAAGCGGTTGATTCAAAATCAAAAGATTTTAGGGATGTCTTGCTGGATTATAAAATAGGTCCAAATCCGACAACTGATTATCTGAATGTAATATTCACCAATCTGGATGGAGTTTATGATTTCGAATTTAAAGTAGTCTCCATGACAGGGATAGTTCTTAAGACTTTTGCAGCAAGACCTGAGGAGTCCACGGTGACTGTAGATGTCGCGGATTTGAAAAACGGAGTATATGTTTTACAATTGACTTCAAATGGTAAAAACATTTCAAGTAAGAAGTTCATAAAAAAATAAATTAATTATCTGCAATATTCACAGTTAAGAAAATTACTTTGGCCACCCGCATTGAGGTTTCAGTACGGGTGGCCAAAATCTTTTAAACAAATCCAATGATTCTTTAAATTTTATTAGTATAAAAGTAGTTTTGAAAAAAAGAAAGAGCACCCAATAATATTGGGTGCTCTTTCTTTTTTATTTGATGGCAAAAAGCCTTTGAAATTTTTATAGTATTTAAAAAGCTTTTTCCACTATATAAATTACTAAACACTTCTACTGGATTTACTTCTCAGAAATCGATTCTCAAATAAAGCCTAAAAACATCATAGGGTTTTCATAAAAAAGTTTAACAAGGAACAACTCACTAATCTTCATTTATGGACAACATTAATTACTAATCAAGATATAATTGTTTTTGCTTTTCATAAATAAAGAATAGCATTTGCACCTAATTTAAACCTTAGACAGTCTCCATTATATTATATATCACACAATTTCATTACTAATTAAAATAGTGGATTGATTGTCAAATACTCTTAAGTCTATACCCTACTTTTTTTAAATACGATGAGCATATTAACTAATATAAATTACTATAATACTTATATAAATCACTAGATAGAGGAATTTTGAGCTGATCAAAATCTTTTTACTTGATAAGTAAAAAGATCCTACTGCTTGTCTGAAATATTTTCCACCCTCCTTTTCATCTGAATTGGCATTTGGCGATAAAACCAAAAGAGGTCTCTAACTATCTAATAAATGCATTTGATTTAAGCTGATTAACTTTACTTTTTCAATTGTCATTAGACAGATTGTGCCTTTATTCAGAGAAAAAGGCATTTTTTATGTCAGAAATCCTCAAATCATGGTTAAGTCAATTTATTTTTCTCAACGCGAGATCCTATTATTCTGCCTACCGAATTGTGACAGAAAAAGAATAGCTCAGTCTCGCTTTAACCCTAATTGACATCCTTTTCAGAAACAAACATATCAAATGACACAATTATGATGATTTAAAACTTTTTTATGTATAGCACTTAAATATGTTTGATAGAATATGTTTTTTCTTATATGCTGAAAGTTAAATAATTAAATATTTTCTGAATTGAGATTAAATAAAAGCACACACATGCAACCTAATTATTTAATTTATATCACAACCGGATGTTGGCTGCTTCGCTTAAAATTTTTTAATTTTTTTTCATTTTTTTTCAAAAAAATTTTCCGGTTGGCTTTAGAGCATTTTATACATTTTTAAACTTTTGAAAATCATATTTATAATTTCAAAAGAAATTAAAAAATAACTAACTTTTTATTATATATATATTCTTGTGTCTTAAATCAAGAATTGAACTTTTAATGATTTGTTCCTTAATTATTTTATTTCAATTATTAGAGAGCAAACAGTATTATATAGAATCCCAAATAACCCGGTTTGTAATTCAATATATATTATTCAAAAACACAAAAAACAATTAATCACCCACGATTAACTGTTTTAATAACACAAATATTATGGATAAAATATTTACCTATTTAGGTAGGGCGATAGCCTTTACCTTGATGTTACTCGTATGCTCTTTTGTTAGCGCATCTACCTATTATATATCATCTTCTGTTGGTGATGATAGTCGTAGTAGTATACAGGCACAAAATGAGAACACACCATGGAAGAGTATTCAAAAGCTGAATTCCATTTTCAGTACGCTACAGCCGGGAGATAAAATTCTATTTAAAAACGGTGATACTTTCCACGGAACGATTACCATAACTAAATCTGGAACCGAAGGAGCACCTATTACCTTCGGAAGCTATGGCTCCGGAGAGAAGCCTGTAATTACCTCTTTAATGAATGTAACAAATTGGACTTCTAAAGGAAGTAACATTTATGAAGCCAATGTTAATGTTGCAGAAGCCCTGAATATCGTAGTGCTAGATGGGAAAGCACAGGCGATGGGTAGATTTCCAAATGCAGACTCATCCAAAAAAGGTTTTTTGACCATAAGCTCATACAATTCAGGAAATATTAGCAGCAGTGAATTGCAAGCACCGACAAATTTTACTGGCGGGGAAATCGTCATCAGAAAAAACAACTGGATAATTGACAGACATTATATCAACTACCATTCTGGGACAAGCATTAATTACAATACTACCGGTAGCTATTATTATCCTTATGTCGGATTCGGTTTTTTCATTCAAAACCACCCTGGAACCTTAGATCAGAACGGCGAATGGTATTTCAACAAGCAAAATAAGACCATACAGATCTACTATAATAAAGGCAATCCATCCTCTGCGAATATTCAAGTAGCTTTGGCAAATCAAGTGATTGACATTAAGGCGGGAATAAGCAATATCACTTTTTCAAACCTTTCCATTACGGGGGCTAACGAAAACCTAATCACATTATCAAGCTCCTCAAACATAACTTTTGACTCAAGCGAATTAAAATTTGCAGGTAAAAATGGAGTTCAGGGTTTGGCCACGACAAATTTCACCATCCAAAATTCTCTGGTAGAAGACACATATAATAGTGCACTTTTCTTCCAGTGGTCGGATGTTAATATGAAAATTCACAATAATACATTTAATCGTAATTACGTATTTCCTGGAATGGGAAGAAATGGAGACCTTAACGGAAATACCATTTATATGAGCGAAACTTCCGGCAGTGGAAGTATTCAATATAATAAAATCCACAATTCAGGATACCAAGGCATTAATTTCAACGGAAACAGCACCGTTGTAAAATACAACCTCGTTGATACGTTTTGCTTCGTAAAAGATGATGGGGCGGGTATATACACTTATACCGGATCCTCTAACAAAACTCTTTCCAACAGGCAAGTAATGAATAACATAGTAATCAATGGTATAGGGGCAGTTGATGGTACTAAACCTTATGGCCCAACCGATTTGCCTTATGTGGAAGGAATTTACATGGATGATAATTCCTCGGGAGTTGAAATCAGCGGCAATACAATCGCGAATATTGCTTCCAGCGGGATTTACATCCACAATTCAAGAGCGCTCAATATTTCTCAAAACAATATTTATAATGTTGGAAATTCAATTCGTTTTGTTCACGATAACCTTGGAGATCCTAACCGGAATATTGTTTTGAAGAACAACAACTTTTTGGCAAAAAACTCAGGCCAAGCACATGTCTTCGTTCGGTCAAAAATTGATGATGTGAATCAGATGGGATCGTTTGATAATAATGTTCACGCTAGACCTGTTAATGAAAATAATACGATTACTATCCAAACACCATCTAAAAACGGAATTGTTGATCTTAAGACCTGGAACAGCAATTATGGGTTGGATATGAATACTACCAAAAGTCCAGTTGCTTTTGATAATAGTAAAATGGAAATCGAAGAATTCATATTATTCGAATATAATTATTCCAATAGAGCTAAATCATTAGGTTTGTCAGGTACTTATGTGGATTTAAAAGGTAAAACTTATACTGGTTCCGTTTCAATTCCCGCATATTCATCCGTAATATTATTAAAAACTAAAGCAGGGGAAACTAACCTTGCTCCTACTGTTAGTATTACCTCTCCAAATACCAACGCCCAAATTACTCAGGGCGAAAACATCAATATTACTGCTTCTGCTACAGATACAGACGGATCGATCGCAAAAGTGGAATACTATGATGGAAATACTTTAATAGGAACCGACACTTCTGCCCCATTCAGTTTTACATGGGCAAGTGTACCAGTTGGAACATATAGTTTGACAGCTAAAGCAACAGATAATGGTGGTTTATCTACCGTCTCTGATGCAGTTACAGTAAAAGTAATAGCTAAATCTAATGTGGCTCCAAGCGTAGCTATTACAGCACCAAGTGCAGAAGCAATCTTTAATGAAGGAGAAAACATTAGTATCACTGCTAACGCTGCTGACGCCGACGGAACGATCTCCAAAGTGGAATTCTACAATGGAAGTGCCTTGTTGGGAGTTGATACTTCTTCTCCTTACAGCTTTTCGTGGAGCAATGTTCCTGTTGGAAAGTTCTCTATTACCACTAAGGCAATTGACAATACAGGTGCGGTAACTGTTTCTGCTCCAGTAGCAATCACCGTTCTTCAAAAAATAGTTAAATCTCCTTTTGGTGGAAATGCCGCTACCATTCCTGGTATTGTTGAAGCTGAAAATTATGATCTTGGTGGTGAAGGAATTTCCTATCATGATTCAGATAATGGAAACAATGGCCAAGTTTATCGTCAGGATGATATTGATATTGGAGCTGCTAGCGAAGGTAGTTATACGCTGGGTTGGATGGAAGTCAGCGAATGGATGGAATACACGGTCAATATCACTAGTGCAGGTGCATACAACCTTGATGTCCGTGTTGCGTCTCCGGCAGTGGGTGGGACTTTCCACCTAGAATGTGACGGAAAAGATGTCACCGGTCCACTTACGGTTCCTGCCACGGGTGGATGGAATACATGGGCTTCTGTTGAAAAGACCGGAGTAAACCTACCTGCAGGTAAGCATGTGCTGCGATATGTGGTCGATTCCCACGGAGCCAGCGGCTACTTCGGTAACTTTAACTCCATGATCTTTACCATGCCAAACACAGCTCCAAGCGTAAGTATCACCGCTCCGGCATCGAAAGCAATCTTTACCCAAGGGGAAAATATCAGTATCACTGCTAACGCTGCTGACGCTGACGGAACGATCTCCAAAGTGGAATTCTACAATGGAAGTACCTTGTTGGGAGCTGATATCACTTCTCCTTATAGCTTCTCTTGGACTAATCTTCCTGTTGGAGCATTCTCTCTGACTGCTAAAGCAACGGACAATCTAGGTGCAGTGACTGTTTCTGCGCCTATTGCAATAACAGTAGCTGAAAAAGCTAACATCGCTCCAAGCGTAAGCATCACCGCTCCTGCCACTAAAGCAATTTTTACCGAAGGTGAAAATATCAGTATCACAGCAAATGCTACTGACTCCGATGGAACTATCTCTAAAGTGGAATTCTACAATGGAAGTACCTTATTAGGAGCTGATACCTCTTCTCCTTACAGCATTTCCTGGACTAATCTTCCTGTAGGATCATTCTCTCTAACTGCAAAAGCAATTGATAACAAAGGTGCAATAAG
Source organism: uncultured Algoriphagus sp. (assembly GCF_963974835.1). Taxonomy (GTDB): domain Bacteria; phylum Bacteroidota; class Bacteroidia; order Cytophagales; family Cyclobacteriaceae; genus Algoriphagus. Next base: position 219,251 of record NZ_CAXBET010000004.1, read on the forward strand.
TGTTTCTGCGCCTATTGCAATAACAGTAGCTGAAAAAGCTAACATTGCTCCAAGCGTAGCTATTACAGCACCAAGTGCAGAAGCAATCTTTAATGAAGGAGAAAACATTAGTATCACTGCTAACGCTGCTGACGCCGACGGAACGATCTCCAAAGTGGAATTCTACAATGGAAGTGCCTTGTTGGGAGTTGATACTTCTTCTCCTTACAGCTTTTCGTGGAGCAATGTTCCTGTTGGAAAGTTCTCTATTACCACTAAGGCAATTGACAATACAGGTGCGGTAACTGTTTCTGCTCCAGTAGCAATCACCGTTCTTCAAAAAATAGTTAAATCTCCTTTTGGTGGAAATGCCGCTACCATTCCTGGTATTGTTGAAGCTGAAAATTATGATCTTGGTGGTGAAGGAATTTCCTATCATGATTCAGATAATGGAAACAATGGCCAAGTTTATCGTCAGGATGATATTGATATTGGAGCTGCTAGCGAAGGTAGTTATACGCTGGGTTGGATGGAAGTCAGCGAATGGATGGAATACACGGTCAATATCACTAGTGCAGGTGCATACAACCTTGATGTCCGTGTTGCGTCTCCGGCAGTGGGTGGGACTTTCCACCTAGAATGTGACGGAAAAGATGTCACCGGTCCACTTACGGTTCCTGCCACGGGTGGATGGAATACATGGGCTTCTGTTGAAAAGACCGGAGTAAACCTACCTGCAGGTAAGCATGTGCTGCGATATGTGGTCGATTCCCACGGAGCCAGCGGCTACTTCGGTAACTTTAACTCCATGATCTTTACCATGCCAAACACAGCTCCAAGCGTAAGTATCACCGCTCCGGCATCGAAAGCAATCTTTACCCAAGGAGAAAATATCAGTATCACTGCTAACGCTGCTGACGCCGACGGAACGATCTCCAAAGTAGAATTCTACAATGGAAGTACCTTGTTGGGAGCTGACATCACTTATCCTTACAGTTTCTCTTGGACTAATCTTCCAGTCGGAGCATTCTCTCTGACTGCTAAAGCAACGGACAATCTAGGTGCAGTGACTTTTTCCGCCCCTATTGCAATTACAGTAGCTGAAAAAGTTATTGAAAATCCGATTGGCAATGGTTTACTAAATGGCTTGGTCGCATTTTACGAAATGAACACTAATCAATCTAATGTATTAAGGGATTCCCACGGTCAAAACCATGGAACAAATACTTCAATCAGCCATCAAAATGGCTTTATTGAAAAAGGAAATAGTTACGATGGTAAATCCTCAATTTCAAGCGTCCCTCATAGTAATAGTTTAAATCTGACAACTGAGTTTACTTTAATGGCAGATATCTACCGGGAAGGAAATGGACAAGTAAAGGGAACAGTGATTGTAGGAAAAACATTGTCTTCCTCTTGGACTGAAAACCAGTCTTATTCTATGGGACTTACGAGAGACAATAAAATAAAAATCCGAACAAATATCCCTTATCTAAATGATTGGGTTTCCAGCCAGACAGTTCCATTAGGAAAATGGGTTAGAGTAATTGCTACTTACAAATCCGGCGAAGGATACAGTCTATATATGGATTCTACTAAGCCTGAGCAATCAGGTAGGTTTTCAGGATCCATCTCACAGTCAAATCTTGAGTTGACAATTGGAGCCGCTACATTAACAAATAATTCAGCAAATCTCCGAAGATTCGAGGGAGTTCTTGACAATGTTGGAATTTGGAATAGAAAACTTTCGACAGATGAAATATCTAGTCTGATAACGAATAAAATAACATATCCAGATTTCAAAGGTAACAACTTGTACAGAGTTAAAATATCCTCCAACCTGGAAGAGATATCAGGAAAAGAAAATCAGTCTGAAATCACTACTGAAGCTGAAGAAGGTGAAAAACTAATATTTGTAGTTGAAGATGAAGACAATGCAATATTTGATTTCTGGAGTATAAACGGTGTGCCTGCTGGAGATCAGTCGCTGCTGGAATTTGAAATGCCAAGTAGAGACATCATCTTAACCAAACATTTCAGAGAATTCCTAGCACCGGAAATCAAGATAAGTCTGACAAATCAAAATACGGAAATTGAAGCAATGAGCGAGGTTAATATACACCTTGAAGTAAAAAGCAATGATGCAATAATAGAGAAAATAGAACTCTTTAGTGGTGATAAATTGATCGGTGAATTTGATCAGAGCTCTTCTGATGGCATAAACTGGAAAAATATTCCTGCTGGAACCCACGCACTGACGGCGAAACTTACTGATGCAACTGGAAAATCATATTTCTCAGAGCAAATGATTCTAAAAGCAGTTGATTATTCAAAAGACATTCAGAACGTCTTATTGGATTACAAAATTGGGCCTAATCCTACAACTGACTATTTGAATATCTTCTTTGAGAATCTCGATGGAATATATGATTTTGAATTCAGAGTTGTTTCGATGAATGGTGTTGTCCAAAAAACATTTAAAGCTACACCTGAGGAATCATCAGTAACCATTGATGTGTCTGATTTAATAAATGGAGTTTATGTTTTGAACTTAACTTCAAATGGAAAAAATATATCAAGTAAGAAGTTTATAAAAAAATGAATCTTATATAATTGAAAATGCTATTTAAGTTAAATTAAAGTTGTTTAACAAATAAGCAAAATACATTATTAGTGAATAATAGCTTATTTAAGCAAAGTCTAAAAAAGGCTCCCTAGTCAATAGGGAGCCTTTTTTATTTAATCAAACAATCCTACATATATCTATTATTCAATTAAAATTTTAAAACTATATAAGTATAATCAAAATGAGAAAATAATTCCCCAATATTTCCTATTTAAACTACTCTAACAAACTGATCTTCAACTTTAAAATATATTGGAATAAAAATTGAAAAACGATTTTTCCACTTTAAAGCATCACCCATTAAAAATGTAGAACGATTGAGTAAAAAAAAACACCGCATTAATAGCCGGGAAAACAATAGTCAACATACTGATAACCAACATACTAGTATTAAACAAAAAACTAAATTGTTCCTCTCAAGAAAAATATTAACAATTTTAATTAAACATTTGAAAATCCAATTAGATTTGCATCTGCGTAAATTTATTAACTTTGAAAAATATTTGAAACGCCCAGTCTTTCTTTCAAAGTTTAAGTTCACAAGTACATCATAAACTAACCTAATTAATTAGACCAATTCAGAAGATAATTCATTAATTAAGATAAAAGAACGTTGAAACCTGAACCTAAATTTAAATTTGAGTATTTCCATTAACAAATTATTCAATATTAATTAACCTAATTCTAAATTCAATCTGTTCAAAAAACATAGACTACAAGCCCAAATAACCATTAATTCTACAAACCATGAAAAGCAAAATGATTAACCAGAATATTTCAAACGACAAAAAATTAATGAGGATTTTCAAGATATTACTGTACCCTATCATTGTTGCTTCGGTTAGTTCGTGTATAGAAAATGCAGAGATAGCTGTGGAATGCGATCCTTGTACTAGCCCCTTATCTTATGACGGATACACCACCATATTTTCAGATGAATTCAATTCTACAACATTAAGTGAAAACTGGAACTACATAGAAGGCGATGGATGTCCCGATGAATGTGGCTGGGGAGTAAGTGAAGAGCTAGAATTCTACACCACGGAAAATATTGAACTAAGGGAGGGTAACATGATAATTACAGCAAAAAAAGAAAATAAAGGACAAAGCCAATACACTTCAGGAAACATTAACACCTTAGATAAATTTTCTTTCACATATGGAAGGGTAGATATCAGGGCTAAACTACCTAAAGGTCAGGGAATTTGGCCATCTTTTTATTTATTGGGTGATAATATTAATGAGGCGAAGTGGCCTATTCCTGGACACATTAGTGTTTCAGAAATGAAAGGCGGTGATGGAAAAGGTGGTGATAATTCAATCGTTGGAAAATTAATTTGGGGGACACCTACTAAAGTAGAATCTGCCACGGAAATTGCCACACTAAAAGATGGTATTTTAAACGACAAGTTTCATGTCTTCTCAGTAATCTGGGAGCCAACCAGAATTCAATGGCTTCTTAACGATAAAGTCTACTTCGAACAGAAAACAGATGCTGGAATGAATGGAACTTTCAACAAATTATTTCACCTGAATATGAAACTAGCAGTCGGCGGAAATTTTCCTGGAAATCCTGACGGTAACACTGTATTCCCTCAGCAAATGTTCGTTGACTATGTTAGAGTATTTCAAAAAGAATTAGCACCTTGATATATTTGGATATATATAATTAACAGAAAATAATAAAATCCATTAGGCATACTACGCTTAATGGATTTTGTTAATTTCAGCGGTTGATTTAATTTTCTTTGAAATGAACATCCTGTTTGATAATTAAACTAAAATCAACGAAAATTTAATAATGGAAAAAAGTAAACCGGATTATTTTTTAACACTATTTTTTTTAATTATTTCAGCCAAAACAACATTTTTGTATGCGTATGATATGTTTTGGTTTCTGTATTCATTTATATGCCTAGGTTATGGGATGTATAAAAAAAGAATATATTTAAGTGATCTTTACGTATTTGTTGTTTTCGCTACTATTTATGTTGGATATATTATCTTAAGAGATGTCCTTTTTAATAAACTAGGCGCCTCCTATTTATTAAGTGATGTCTTTTTTTTATTGAAATATATATTTCTAACATTCTCCTTTTGTGTTGTAGTTAGAGAAAATGCCACTAGTCTTATCTCGGAAGTAGTTATTATACTAGCAAAAATCTCATTGGTATTTTATGTTTTTCAATTAGCCGGAGGAGGAGAAATACTTTTCACGATGGGAAAAATTTTCTATAATAGCACACTACCATTTGATGTTAGTAGCACTTATTCGAACTTCTTTATATTCACTTACGACAAAGTCCACACGATAAGAAACTGCGGTTTTGTTTGGGAACCAGGAGCTTACGGATGTTTCCTTATCACAGCATTGTTATTTCACTTTATGAATAACAATTTTAAATTTGATAGAAATGCAATAATAATTCTAATCTCAATTGTCACAACATTATCAACCACCGCATACCTAGCGGTTGCTATCTTAATGATACTATATTATCGTTATCATGGAGGAGTTTTTGATATTAAAATTATTGTTGCTATGGTACTGGGTGTAGTATTATTTACTTCTCTACCTTTCCTTGGTGATAAAATTGGAGATACCTATGAGGGCGACGTCAAAATGCTTGATGATTATGAAGATATTAATAATCAACTTGAGTTTTATTCCGAATATGGAGGCGAAGTAAAGTTAAATAGATTTTCTAGTGTAATTTTTTTATATCGAAACTTTGGTTCCCAGTTAATATTTGGCGTTAGTAATGCATATGTCAAGTTGAAGAGCCAAAAATACGGCGTAGAAATTAGTAATTTTGGAATTTCGAACGGAATTATAGACTTCATCGTAAAATTTGGCCTAATTGGATTTATTTTTTCACTTTTTCGTATTGGAAAATTTATTTATATCCACTATTTTAGGGTAGAATATTCAATTTACATAGTTGTAATGGTATTGATAATGAATTTTGGTTCTCCAATTTTCATACTTCCAATCACTTTGATGTACCTATTTTTACCTAGATTTTCAGAAATTGACGATATCGATGAAGAAGATAAAGAAAATGAAATATTGAGTGTGCAATAATTAAAATTCAAACATTTTTAAAGGTATATTTACTATTCATATACCTAACAGTCAAAATTGATTCAGGTGAGCAGTTCGAATTTTGTTAAATTGAAATCTGATAGGAAAATATTGGAATTCAGCAGAATGCGATTAATTTTTATACCCAAAATCACATTAACTAATTTCGCATTAGTTAAATTTGTTTTTTTTAATGAACCTATCAAAATCTTATTGAAAACTAAGAGATTATGAAAATTTTAATGGTAAATGACTATCCATTAGATAGTTATTATACTAAATGGAAAGAAGGATTAGTTGCTAGTCAGCAATTATGGGGAAAAGTAGAGTTAGACAAAGAAGAAGGATTTGAACTAATTATTTTACCGCATCAGAAGTATAGCTTTTTGGATAAAATAGGAGACAGGATGCGTATTGAACATTTTGATCAACAGATCAGGGCATTGCTGGTAAAAAATGATATTGATATAATTTATGCACCATTTGCTGCTGCCACAACAAAATTTTTATTAATTCTAAAGTTTCTTGGAATAATCAATACTCCTATCGTTGCAATGATCCACTATCCTCTCTTGGGTAGCAATTCAAACAATAAGCTTGTAAAAAAAATGGGCAAGAGATTGATGAAGGGATTTGATCGCATGCTTTTTATCAGTCAAAGCATTCAATTAGATAATATTAATGCATTTTCGCTAACTCCTGAAGAATATGAAAAGAGATTTGTACACTTAAATTGGGGGGCCGAGACTTCATTTTATGCTACTACAAACCCTTCAAATCATGTTGAGGGTGAGAAATATTTTATTAGTTCAGGACAAACGGATCGTGATTTCGACACCTTAATCGAGGCTTTTAGACATCTGGATTGTAAATTGAAAATCTACGCTAAGGAAAACTATAAGCCTAAGACAAAAGATATCCCTAAAAATGTGGAGATCCATACCACAGTTAATAGCTCTAAAGAGATAATTGACTTATATAAGAATTCTATTGCCGTATTGATTTGTTATAAGATTAGGCAAAAATCAACTTTGGGCCTGACAGTACTATTAGATTCAATGGCAATTGGAAAACCTGTTATAATGACAGAAAATTCTTTTATCGATATTGATATTGAAAAGGAAGGTATGGGATACTGGGTAGCAGAGGGAGATGTACAAGGCTGGGTTTCTAGAATCAAACAACTAATTGAAAGCCCGGAAAAGTGTGAAGAAATGGGCAAAAAAGCTTTTCAACTTCATAAAAATAAATACAATATGGATATTTTCGGAAGTTCTTTAAAAAGTGTTTTCCAAGATCTTTCTGAGGAAATTAAAAAATAGATCAAAGTAGGCCCTTAAATATTTATCGCTTTCGTAATCCTAAAATAACTGAATCTGCATCATTAAAGTATATTAAGATTCAAAATCTGATTGTGTTTTATCTTTCAAAAACTTAAATCATTACAATAAAAAGGAAGGTCTGGTAAAATTTACCAGACCTTCCTTTTTAAGAATTGACAAAGTTTTAAAAGAATTCTCCACTAAGGAATTTTACCGGTCTTATAAATCAAATTGACGGCTAAAATAAATTATTACAAGAGTAGAAAAAGTTTTAAGAATGATAATTAGCTAGCTACTTTACTTTTTTAGTTCTATTTAATTGCCCAACTGATTTTCTTATCTGCAGCTTTTTTCTCGTAATCGGAAATTTGTTGCTTTGTAAATGAAACTACATTCTTTGGATCATTGTAAAACATATAATACCAATCTCCAGTAAATTGAATCAATTCAGAAATATTAAGAGTAGGTTGCCATTTAAAATCAAATAAGGCTTTATCGCAATTAAGTTTTAACAATCCAGCCTCGGAGAACTTCAGTTCACCTGTCTGAGTATAAATATCTTCTGCTCTATGTAAGTTCCAGCTTTTACCTAATTTTTCAAGCAGTTCCATTACTGTAATACTATTTTCAGAAGGCGGGCCAAAGTTATAACTCTCACCATTAAAGTCTCCCTCATTCCACAGCTCAGCCGCAATATTAAGATAACCACTCAATGGTTCCAACACGTGCTGCCAAGGCCGGGTAGCACCAGGATTTCTTATATTTACCTTTTCATTTTGGCTCCATGACCTCATGCAATCTGGAACTATTCGGTCTGCAGCCCAATCTCCCCCTCCTATCACATTGCCTGCTCTCACAGATGCCATTTTTATATTAGGCATTTTCTTTATGAAAGAATGATAGTAAGAGTGAATGACAATTTCAGCAGCAGCTTTTGATGCGCTATAAATATCCTTACCACCAAGCATGTCTGTTTCCTTATATCCCCAAACCCACTCAACGTTTTCATAACATTTGTCTGAAGTAATAAAGATTGACACACATTTATTCTCCAACTCCCTAATTGCTTCAAGCACATTAGCGGTTCCTATCGCATTGGTAGTAAATGTACCTAATGGATCAGAATATGATAAAGAGACAATAGGTTGAGCTGCCATATGAAAAATAAAATCTGGAGATATCCTTTTAACCTCTGACTTAAGTCTATCAAGATCTCTTATATCCAAAAAGATATGTTCCATTTGATTTTGAAGTTCCAATGCTTCATACAAAGAAGGCTGGGTAGGAATATCTAAAGATATACCATAAAGAATTGCCCCCTTTTGCTTTAACCATAAAGATAACCATGAACCTTTAAAGCCTGTGTGCCCAGTAATGAGGACTTTTTTACCTGAAAAAACTTCTAACATAGGTTGATTAAATAAAATTTATAGCATTCAATTTTTACCAAATTTTCCACGGCGCTTTTCCTTGATCCCAAAGCTCTTCAAGCATATGCTTATCTCGAAGAGTATCCATAGGCTGCCAAAAACCTGTGTGCTTAAAAGCTGATAATTGATCATTTTTAGCTAGTTCCTCTAATGGTTCTCTCTCCCAGATCGTGTTGTCATCTACGATATAATTTAGTGCTTCTGGCTCAACAATAAAAAAGCCTCCATTAATCCAAGCATTATTCATCACATCACCGGTAGGCTTTTCTCTGAAACTTTGAACTTTGGTGTCTTCTTGATCCAATATAAAAGCACCAAACCTCCCTGGTTGTAGTACAGCCGCAAGTGTCACAATAGACTTTTGGGATTTATGAAAAGCAATCGATTCAGTAATATCTAAATCACTAACTCCATCACCGTAGGTAAGACAAAAAGCTTCGTCTTTAATATGCTCCGCAACTCTCTTGATCCTTCCACCGGTCATTACGTTTTCACCTGTATCAATTAAAGTAACCTTCCATGGTTCGGAGTTCCTGCGATGAACTTCCATAGAGTTATTTACAAGATCAAAAGTCACATCTGACCTGTGAAGAAAATAATTGGAAAAATATTCTTTGATCATATGACCTTTATATCCACAGCAAATCACAAAATCATTAATCCCGTGAGCGGAATATATCTTCATGATGTGCCAAAGTATGGGTTTCCCACCGATTTCTACCATGGGTTTAGGTCTTACACCACTTTCTTCACTAATTCGGGTACCGAAGCCGCCCGCTAAAATTACTGCTTTCATTGTTATAATTATTAAAAGGTTATGCGCATAGAAAATATAATACAATTAACTGTATACAAAAATGCAATGAAGCGAATTTAAATAAAATATGTCGAGACAAAAATTTAATTTTTGAAATAAATGACGAATATTAATTATCGCAACTCTTAAAATTATTTTGAGTGAAAATTAGTTCCTGAAACTGCTTCTTGCTTAAAAAATCCCTCTGTTTTTAGCACGATTGAATTAATAATTTCTATAGAGTTAAATTAAAACGCTTTGACGAGTTTCAAAATCAATGAGCCGTTCGAATAACAGCTGAATGCTTCCAGAAATTCTTATTCTCAATTTGAGGAATTTTTTCTACTCATCAAAGAACGGAGTTCATTATCTATTTACAAATTTCCATACAACGCTGTCTAGTTAAGATTAGCTGTATAACTGAATTAAGTATTAACCGATTCTCAGGATAATTTTTTCAGCTCGACTCGTAGTACAGACATTCAAGATTGCTGTTCTATTTGAACCTCTTTTCTCTCTACTTTAAATTTATCGTAGACCAAAGGAAATAAGGTCTTAACCCAAAATTTAACAAACATTGCCGGTACCTCCTTAGGAAAGTGCGTTTTCAGAAAATACATGTATTCTTTATATTCGAGTCCTTTAGGGCTATACAAGAATTCAATCCTATCAGAAAGCTTAGAATCCATAGATTTCCAAGTCCTAACTTGGTCATAAGTACAGTGTCCTAAAACTCCTGGTGCAACCCACACATCGAAATTAGCTTTCTTCGCACGTAATGTATAGTCAAAATCAGCAATACCATGAACAAATCGATCAGCTAAAGCTCCAATAGTATCTGATACTTCCTTTGGAACAAGCATGATATTAGCACATCCAAAGTCGCACGCCAATTCCTGAGTCTGACTATTTACTAGAGTATGCTTTAGTTTTTCTGGAGAATAAAGTTTGAATCCACCATAGGTGAATTTTCCGCTTATAAAATCAGTGGTTGTTCCAATCGTCACATTTGACTTATTATTTTTGAGCTTCATTGACTGATTACTTTTCACCAACTTTTCCAACGTGTCTTCAAAAATTACAGTGTCGTCATTCAAAAGCAAATAATAATCGAATTCAATATCAGAATTAATTGCCGCTCTCCAGGAATTTCTCATTCCTCCTGCCCAAAACAAAGAGCCATTTCCTATTAAAATATTAACTTCCGGAAACTTTTCCTTTACTGCGTTTGCTGTGCCATCCTTGGAATTATCGTCTGTCAAAAACACATGAATTCCATATTTATCAATGTTGTTTTGGGAGAATAAATTTTCCAAACATTTTAAAGTTTTTTCCTTTCTGTTAAAACATGTAAGTAATACAGCAATTTTCATCATCTATACTTATTTCGAATTATAACTTCTATAACGAATTTTTATTTGTCCCAAAACCCAAAAGCCTTTTTATCAACTATCTTCTGAACTTGGAGGTAAGTAATTAGCCCAAGGAAAGTAAACACGATAATATTAGAGTAAATAATTCCAGGCAGTCCAAATATACCTCCTAAGTAGATAGAGAGCGGTATATTAACTAACGCTGACAATACTACAGATACAACTTGGACATATAATTTCCCTACACCAAAAATAAATGTTGCATGAATATTATACCAAAAGAAAGCAATAAAATAAACTCCCAAAGACCAGGTAACAGTAAATGGTATCGTCAAAGAATCCCCAAGCCAAATTCTAAATACAAAAGGCGAAATTACAACACAAAGAGCATTTAGTACGAAAAATAAATAAAACATTCTCCTTAATTTACTTAAACTCTTTTTCATCCAAACATAATCCTTCAATTCATACGCATCTGCAAATGCACTCCAATACGGATTCAAAATAACCGAAATGATCATGAACAATGCAGTGAAGTACTTATACACAACATTATAAACAGAAACATCCTCAAGATTTAAAATATTTGCAATGATTAGATTACTTGTTTGATATAAAACCAAATTACCAAGCTGAATAATAAAAAATAGCCATCCCACACCAAAAAGGTCCTTAGACTTTTTAAAGTCAATTTTTCTAAAATCAGGTTTAAATACACTTAACTCACGGAAGTAATAATAAAATGTATAAATAAACATGGAGAGAACAATAGAAAAAGCTAGTACTAAAACCAAATATATAAGATTAGGCTCAGTAAAATACGTTAATCCTAGTACCCCAATTAATGATATGACTAATGCCATTGTCTGAATGAGATTAGCCTTATAAGATAGGTGGACAGCTGTTAAAACAATTATAATAATTTGAAGGACAAATTGTCCACAAAAGCAAATCAGAACAATAAGAACAATTTGATTTACATAATGCGCCATTTCTGGCGGCGTATTAAAAACACTAGTCCAATCAACAAAAACGTGGACAATTAAAAATAGAAAGAAAAAAACTGCAGCAATTAAAGACATTACTGCATAAGTCGTACTTACATATATTTTGCCGTCATCGTATTCCTTTTTGGCATAGTCAGCTGTAATCCTATTTCGTAAGCCATTTCCTAATCCAAGGTCAAATTGGCTCATCCAGCCTACTACAGAACTTATTGTTAACCAAATTCCATAATTGACAGCTCCAATATAATTTATTGAAAGAGGGATCAACATAAGCGAAATAACAATTCCAACTCCTTTGATCCCAATAGAATTAATAATATTTTTTATTACTAAAGAAGATCTATCCCCTCCCCTGAACGCAGCTGAAACCTTATTAAAAGACTCACCAACACTCGGAATATTATAGAAAAAACTCAAAATATTTCTAAACATTAATAATTAATTACTGCTGTATAACTTTTGTTTAGACTGAAACTATTTCTTTATCTTTTCCAGAGTAATAACCGTAACCAAATTTACTTCCGTAGTGTTTATTAGAATCATTTATTACTACAAAATTCTGCTTGAATATACCTTTATCAATTATTTCTCCTAATGCTTCCAGATTATCTACATTAGTATAATTCATCCTAACCACAAACACGATTAAATCTGCAATTTTACTTAGTGAGTACGCATCTGCAACTAAACCGATTGGTGAAGTATCTATGATAATGTGATCATATGATTTCTTTAAATTATCAATTAGTTTAGCTATTTTTTCAGAATTAATTATTTCGGAGGCATTTTCAATGGACTTATTTAATCCTATAATATCCATATTTATATTGACTCCCGAGGTTGTTATTATTTCTTTATAATCCTTAATATCTTGACTGAGATATTCATATAAGGAATATTTAGATTTAAGCTCCAACGCCTTAAAAATACTTGGTCTTCTAAGGTCTAAATCGACCACAATTACTTTTTTATCTACAAGGCTAAGTGTGGTAGCTAAATTAAGGCTGAAGAATGTTTTTCCTTCTCCTGACATAGAGGAAGACACCATAATAACTTGGTTATCATCCCCTGATTGGAATTTCAAATTGCTTCTAATCATTCTAAGTTGTTCCGCCGTAGGAGATATACTTTTCTGAGTTATTGCAATTATTCCCTTCTGATCATTTTTAGCAATTTCACCTAATATCTGAGCATTTAGATTTTTTTCAACAATACTCTTAGAAGTCACTTTTGATGTCAATAAATATTTACCAAAAATAAAGCCAAGAGGTAAGAATAAACCTAATCCAAAAGCCCCACCCATAATAATCAACTTCTTTGGAGAAACTGGCTTGATACTGGCGATGGGTGGATCCACAATTTGTGCATTATTTACACCAGTGACTTCGAGTGCCAAAACCGCTTCATCTCGCTTTCTAAGCAAATATTGATATTGCTCCTGTTTAAGATCCGTGTTTCTATCTATCTCAACCAACTCCCGTTCAATTCCAGGTATGCTTTGAGCTCTGTAGCTGCTTTCATTTAAAGCCGCTTCTAGATTTCGTTTATTGATAAGGAGATTTGACTTTATGCTTGAAATGTTAGCTGAAATGTTCGATTTCAAAGTAGCTATTTGATCATTTAAGCTTAAAAGCTTCGGGTTATTAGGCTGCAATACTCTGCTGCTTCTCTGCTTCTCGCGTTGAAGGTTATTATATTGATTAAGTAATCCCGAAAGCGAAGGATCTAAGTCGGTTAAGCCACCAGGTATAAGATCATATTGACCAGTCTGATTACCCATGTTAAACTCAATCGATTCAAGAATATCTATCTTCCCACTTACCTCGGCTACCTGCTTTCTAGTTTCAGCAGTGCTCTCAAGGTAAATTTTTGAATTCATGCTGATATCAGTAATATTATTTTGAGTCTTAAAGTTTTCGCTAGACCTTTCAAACCCTTCCAAATCTTCTTTAACTGTACCTAATCTATCATTTATAAAATCAATGGTCTTAAGTGCAGTTTCATTTTTCTGGTTAATAATTCTCTGATTATATCCTTCTATCACTGAAGTAAGAATTTGTTTACCCATCTGAGGAGACGAATCCCGCATTCTGATATATAGTGTACTTGATTTGATGGAAGGGTTCTCGAACTCAAAAACTTTGGAGTAATTATCCGCAGCAACCTGTGGATTTACCAATTCCACAAATACATTACCTATCTCTGGAGCAAATTCATTTCTTTCAGGATTATTTTGAATAGAAATTTCACCGAAAGACATTTTGATCACTTGCTCATACTGAAATTCTTTTTTTCTATCTTCATCAAGTATTAAAACAAAATTAGTTTCAGATACAGGTTGAATTTCAAATGACTCTGAGGGAGACAAAAATGTTTTGCTGAAAGAATGAACTTTAATGTCAATTGGGGAATCAAAAAAATCTATTTTCTTTTTAAAGAAGCCATCTTCTACGTAGTAATTTATAAAACCTTTATTCTTAATTATTGCATCCGTAAGCAATGATTTGGATTTAAGTTTCTCCAGTTCATTTTCTACTGTCACAGTAGATTTCATATTCTCCAGATCACTTATAATTGCGTTTTCTGTCACGTTACTATTTCTTTCCCCCTCTTTAATAATTATGGTACTTGAAATCAAATACGCAGGAGTAAGTGTTTGAAGGTAAACATAAGCCAACCCACAACTAATTAAAATAAAAATTGGGAACAGATACCAATTTTTTAAAATGGCTCTGAGAACAAGTTTAAGATTAATAGGCTCCTCGTGTGACTTAATTTCTTTATTTTTTCTCATAATATTTTAACAGAAAATACATCGGAAATCAATTTTTAATTAACTATTGCATCCCAACTATACAAAATTGGCACCAATATAGAAACCGCTAAGGCTAAAAAAACCATGCTTCTTTCATTAGTGCTTACCTTTACTGATTTCATCTTGTCAGGTTGAACATAGATTATATCATTTTGCTTAAGATTATAATAGGGAGACGCAAGTATTCCTTTATCGTTAAGATCTAGAGTGATTACTGACCTTACCCCATCAGTTTCTCTTATCAATCGGACTTCCTCACGAAGTCCATATTCAGTCATATCGCCAGCTAAACCCAATGCTTCAAAAACATTTAGTTTTTCAGAAGGCACATAAAAAGTTGATGGGTTTTTGACTTCCCCTATGACTGTAATTTTAAAATTTGCATATTTTATGGAGACAACTGGGTCCACAATGTACTCCTCTATGCCTTTAGCAACCAAGGCTGTTGCCTCAGCGATAGTAAGACCTGCTAGCTTCACCCTTCCTACCACTGGGATATTCACTTCCCCGTTCTCATCTACTAGAAATCCTTGTACATTGATACTGTTTATAATACTCTTATTGTAGTCGAGATCGGTTGATGGATCATTAAACATTTCATCCATTTCTGGCTGCAGGCTGCTTAAACTGATCTTCATTAAATCACCTGTCTGAATTTTTATTTGCCGATCTTGTCCAATCTCGGTTTGAAATTTTTCATCTTCCTCTAAATCGCTCATATAGAGAAGATTTCTATTTGAGCATGAGGAGAAAATAACTGTCACAAACAGAAAAAACAAAAGCTGATTTCCCGCGAAATTGCGATTACTAATCATTTTATTATAATAATTTAAATTTTAATAAACCTTTAAACACTCAATTTTTACTTAGTAATGTTTCAGACATTTTGTCCAAATATTTTTAAATAATCACAAAAAACAAACTTACTACAAACACATTATTCGAATAATCCAAATAATATTTTGAATTCTTATAAAATTCGGGATTACGCCTTTCTCTTTCGATTGCATGCAATTTTCCAAATTCCATACAAATATCTCTTTTTATAATGACAGTCCAAAGGGTTATATATACTCATAATAATCCCTTAACAACAAACGGGCTAATTGGGCGATTACGAAGTCAGAATTTTGCTCAAAAACTAAACCATATAAAACGAAGAATTCAGAAAATTATTCCTGAAACCATACAATATTTCATTTAGTTATGATGCAAGGAATCCTTGGAACAAATTCAATAATCTGTAAACCGCTGAATTTCATTTAAATACATCTATCCAACAAGCGGATTCGTGGGAATCATCATGGATATCTCTAAATTTTTAGAAATCATCTTTTTGCGTAATATTCTTTAACTGTAGTGCAAATAATAGAGAATTAAAGCCTAATAAGAACAAATTCATAAAGAAATTTTAGACTTTTTATTTTTGGACTAATTTAGATGCATTCATTATACTGCATCTTCTTATGTCATGTATTAATATAATTGTAGTTTAAATCCTATATAACGTATTGCACAATAATTTGACATGGCTCATCCTGAAAATTTATATTCAAGTAGAATATAGTTTTTTGCTGTAATCATTTCTTATGATTTAATAACTCACTTATCTAGGATTATTTCAATATCTCCTTCAACAGGTGCGATAAAACACAACACTAAATATATGACCAAAAAATCTTTTTATCTATTGGGATTTATATTGCTGAAATTTTCTCTTCAGTACCTGTTAATAGATTCGGAATATGATCTCCATAGAGATGAATATCTTCATCTAGATCAGGCGCATCATTTGGCTTGGGGATATATTTCTGTTCCCCCAGTGACATCCTGGTTTTCCTATATCATTTACCTTTTGGGTAATAATGAATTTTGGGTTAAGTTTTTCCCTGCACTTTTTGGAGTTATGACATTAGTGTTGGTCTGGAAAACAATAGAGGAATTGGGAGGAAATCTGTTTGCACTTTCTTTGGCTGCAATTGGTTTAATATTCTCGGCATTAGCACGCCTGAATCTGCTATTTCAACCTAATTCTTTTGACATCCTGGCTTGGACATTTATATTTTACACTTTAGTGAACTATGTAAATAAGAAAAGAAGTTTCTGGTTATATTTGATGGGACTTGGCTTTGGATTTGGCTTTCTAAACAAATACAATGTAGTTTTCTTAGCAATTGGATTGTTTATAGGATTTCTACTCACCTCAGAAAGAAAAATTTTTAAAAACCCACATCTATATGGGGGATTGGCATTAGCAACTTTTATTACAGTGCCCAATATATTCTGGCAATGGACAAATGGCTTTCCGGTTATCTGGCATATGCGAATGCTAAGCAAATATCAATTGGTAAATGTCAACCGCATGGATTTCCTGAGTGATCAACCACTCTTTTTTATAGGTTCCATCTTTATCTTGATTGCTTCACTAATTTCATTTTTCACCTATCGCCCTTTTATAAAATTTAAATTCCTTTTTTTCACCCTCATTGCAACTCTGGCAGTTTTTACTCTATTACAAGCAAAAGCATATTATGCCATTGGGCTGTATCCTATTTATTTGGCATTTGGATCTATTTATTTATCGCAGCTTTTAGGAAATGGGTGGAAAATATACCTCAAACCACTAGCTCTAATTTTACCCATTGGAATGTTTGCTTTGATGGCTCCATTAATTTTCCCAATAGAGGAGCCCAAAAAACTCAATCAAATCTATAAAAGGCATTCCAGTTTGAACTTAACCCGCTGGGAAGACGGAGAGATCCATGCCATACCTCAAGATTTTGCGGATATGTTGGGCTGGAAAGAACTAGCAAATAAAGTTGATCATGCGTATTCCAAAGCACCTTCAGATGAGTATACTTTAGTCATATGCGATAATTACGGACAAGCTGGAGCAATTAACTTTTATACTAAAACTAAAAACTTACGAGCTGTCACCATGAATGCAGATTATGTCAACTGGATTGATCTAAGTCGGGAAATCAAGAATTTAATTTTAGTCCGTGAAGCTTCCGATGGGGTAAGTGATCGCGAAATCTCCTTATTCGAAAAATCAGAAGAAATAGGAACAATAACAGATTCCAATGCTCGCGAATACAAAACCATTGTTCACCTACTTCTTGATGCAAAAATAGACATTAATTCGATCTTGGCTAATGAAATCGAAGAGAAACGAGCTGAGCTAAGAGAATGAAATCTTTGAAAAATCTTCAAAATACAAATATTGATCTCAAAAAATTAGAAATGGACGAGGACTGAACTTCCTTAAAGTTCTGCTCTATACTGTTTGATTACTTCTACCTATCTGATAGATAAAAAATATAAAAGGCTCTATTGAAATGTTTCAATAGAGCCCTTTATATTTTCTAAATGCGCTGGTTTAATTTATGCAAAAACTCCTTAAGAGATTGTCACATCAATTAAAATAAGCAACCTGCTCAGCTCTTAATTTATCACAAAGTCTATCTGAAGGGAGAATTACATCTGAGTAAGTTAAGACTGTATCCTTAGCAACATCATGTTTAAGTATACATCCCTCCGCAAGACCAATTGGCAACAAGTTTTCTTCTAGAGATGTCTCATAATTCTCACATAATCCATAAGTCATGTAGCCTCCAAGATCATCAATTTTCTCACCCGCTTTAAGATCGATTTTAGCAGTTGCCACTACGTCTACCATGGGTTTTCCTAACGGTGCGAGCGCAGCATCGTTGAAAATCACGGCTCGAGCCACAGTCAAAGGAACTTCAAAATGACAAAGGTGGTAAGGAGTATAAAATAAATAAAGAGGACCGGTACCTAGCTTATAGAGGTTTAGGTAATGCTGCTGTTTAGGATCATCATGAGTTCCAAGAACAAAAACTCCAGGGCCAGGTTCGGCAGCCACTACATAATCAACTATTCCTTCTCCTTCTAATAATGCTTCTAAAGGATATAAATTCTGGAAAATGTCCTTAAGTGGAGTGCCACTAGCTACAGTAGGACCAAACATCCCTCTTTTAGCTACCTTCATCCCAGTTCCATTCGCAACGATTGCCTGTTCAAAAGAAATCTTGGTACCATCAGCAAAAGAAGTTACCATTCTTGGGTTTTGTTTCCATTGCTTTGCAAAACCCTCCTGAGTAGTCGGATTTCTATATGGGTCATGCAATCCTTTAATATTCCCACACAAAACAGGTTTAACTCCGATGGATTTAACAAATCGGTAAAGATTCATTTCTACGCCTGGTTGATCACCGTCAACATTGGTAACAATTACACCAGCTTTATCTGCATACACTTTTAATATAGGACCTATCGTACCATCGATCTCAGCATTCATGAGAATTACATGTTTTTTATATTCAAATGCCTTCAGAATAATTCTTGCTGAGAATTCTATCGCTCCGGTAACCTCAATGATTGCATCGATACCATCTGCTTCGCAGATAATATCTGCATTATCCGTAATACTGCATCTTTTATTTCTTATGTTTTCCTCCAGTTCACTGGTGCTTGAGGTATATACTGAATCCTCAATCCCTGTTTCTAGATATACTTCCCCAGCGCGTTCAACATTTCTATTAAAGATTGCAACAAGGTCCATCCCTGGAACTGAATTAATTATTTGGTTCGCAATACCACGAGCCATAAAACCTGCACCAATCATTGCCACTTTAACTGGATTATTCTCAGATTCTCTCTTTTTTAAGGCAGTATCTACAATTACCATAGAATTATAATTTTAATAATTAGGGTGAGTTCTATCTTTATCTGTGATGATGACGGGGTCAATAGGTAATTCAATACCAAAAGCAGGATCATCCCATCGAATTCCCGCTTCTGCGCCTGGAGTGTAAAATTGGCTGACTAAGTAAGTCACTTCAGTATTGTCTTCCAAGGTGATAAAGCCGTGTGCAAAATCCTCTGGCACATAGAGCATTTTATAATTATGCTCAGTAAGCTCAACTCCCACCCATTGTTTATAAGTTGGTGAATCTTTACGAAGATCAATAATTATATCAAAAATTGCTCCTTTGGTACACCTAACAACTTTAGTTTCCTGAAAGGGATCGTTTTGATAATGCATGCCTCTTAAAGTACCTTTTTTTAAGCTTAACGACATATTAACTTGCTTTATATCGGACTTTAAGCCGTGATCAGCCATTTCATTAGCGCACCATGCTCTTCCAAAAAAGCCTCTATCATCCTCAAGCTTCTTAATTTCTAGAACAAATGCTCCTTTAAGTTTCGTTTCTGTAAAAATCATATGTAATTAGTTTTGCGAATTCCAAATCAGACTTTCGTTCAAATACCCTTTATTCTGCAGGCTATTTAAAACCTCCAGTCGTATGAACTGAGATTTTCTATAATTGTGGTCATTAAAATTCATTTCAGTAAGATTTGCATACAAATCTTTAACTGTTGTTTTTAAGTCTATAATGGGTTGATGATTTGGGGCTACTTTCTCAAACAAATCAAATACAACCTTATAAGACCTTTTATCTGGTTGGGCATTTGGATTAACAGAGACCTTTACACCCGGTACCACATCTGCTACAGCTTGGGCTAAATCAATAATTTGATAATTCCATACGCTAGACCCTGTATTAACTACTAAAAAATTACCTCCATTACTAACATCTCTACTGATTCCAAAATCAATCGCTCTAGCCATATCCAATATATGAATAAGTGGACGCCATGGTGTCCCGTCTCCCAAAATGGATATTTCCTTAGAAATTACTGAACCTGCCACAAAATCATTTAAAACCAAATCTAGTCTCAAACGCTGAGAATTTCCACAGGCTGTTCCAAACCTAAAACAAGTAACTACAAAGTCTTCACTCGCAAGAGCATTCAATCCGTTCTCAGCTTCGGCTTTTGATTTAGCGTAAGCAGTTAAAGGATTCAACTCGTCAGCTTCTACTTTGGGATAATCTCCTGCCAAGCCATAAACACTGCAGCTAGAAGGAAATACAAATGATTTTACCCCATGTTTCTTCGCGGATTCGGCCATTTTTATTGCCGATCTGTAATTAACATCCATGGTCACTTCTTCGTATTTGCTCCCCATAGGATCATTTGAAATCGCAGCTAAATAAACTACAGCATCAATTCCTTCAAACATGCTTTCCTGAAAATTTCTTACATCTCCAAACAGCTGTTTGTGCAACCTAATCTCCGGAAGATAATCAACGTTAGTTAAGCACTTTGCAAAATAGCCAGTATCGTATCCAATAAGCTCTGCATCAGGATAAGATTGACGTAATTTATTTACTAAACCGGGACCTATATATCCCATGTTTCCTGTTATTAGGATTTTCATTTATAGTGATTTACAAGAATTGGAGAGTGATTTTAAAAGATTTAAAGCAGTCCAACCTAATGCTGCCATTGTACTTCCATAGTTTACATTTTAGGTGGTTTTAATTTCCATATGCCAAAAAGTTATTGAGTTTTTAAGTTTATAATTAATGTTAAAACTCTTAACATCAAAACTTTTACACTTCAACCAAATTACAAAATCATCTATAAAGTTAACTGAAGAACTTATCATCTTTAACCAAAAGTTTGATTGAAATTAAATTCAAAGGACAAAAATCTTGACTTCTTTCAATTAATAAATTTACAACAACAGGCCTATTTAAAATTTCTACTGCCATATCCTATCTAAAAATTAAAATTAATAAGGAGAATAATAGAATGCAAAATAATGTATACAAAATACGATTTACGCCAAATCAAATAATGCCATTTTATTGTTTAGGTTGGCCGCTTGAATGTCCAATTCAATAAGTTGATGCTTCAGGATCCTAGGTAGCTATGTATTCGATCACACCACCTTTCAGATTGTATAGATTATTAAACCCATATTTTTCTTCCAGTTCCATTATAGCTTTTTTGCTCCTTCCTCCCATTTTGCAGTGAACCACCACTTTCTTATCACTCGCAATTTTGTCAGATTGATCAAGTATACTAGATAGTGGGAGTAAATCAGCTCCGATATTAACAATATCGTATTCATAAGGCTCCCTCACGTCAATTAACTGAAAATCCCTTCCCTCAGACATCCATAAATGTAAATCTTCAACTGAAATCTCTTTTACCTCTTTTTCAGTCTTAAGACCACAAAATTCTTCATAATCAATTAATTCCGTAATACTAGGATTTTGACCACTTATTGGATTCTCTGGATTCTTCTTGAATTTCAAGGTTCTGGTCTGAAATGTCAAAGCATCGAATGTAAAGAAACGTCCGCTCAAGACATCTCCTACTCCAGAAGCTACTTTAATAACTTCCAGCGCTTGAATACTCCCAATTATCCCTGGCAATACACCCAGTACTCCACCTTCAGCACAACTTGGAACAAGACCAGGAGGAGGCGGATATGCATACAAGTCTCTATAATTTGGGCCTCTTTCGCCTGATTCCTCTAAATAGTTGAATACGGAAACTTGTCCTTCGAACTGAAAAATTGAAGCGTAAACGTTTGGCTTGTCTAACAAAACACAAGCATCATTTACTAAATATCTGGTTTGAAAATTATCTGTACCATCTGCAACGATGTCATAATCTTTCACAATTTCCAACGCATTTTCAGAGGTAAATCTTTCGTTGTACGTATTGATGGTGATGTAGGGATTTAGCTCTGTTAATCTCTTCTTAGCCGATTCAACCTTAGATTGACCCACTTCTTTTATACCGTACAGGACTTGACGTTGAAGATTGCTATCATCTATAATATCAAAGTCAACTATACCTATCGTTCCTATCCCAGCGGCAGCTAGGTAAAGAAGCATTGGGCTACCTAAGCCTCCTGACCCAATTACCAATACTTTCGAGTTTTTAAGTTTCTTTTGAGCCTCAATTCCAAATTCAGGAATTATAATGTGCCTATTGTATCTAACTAGCTCTTCCTTACTAAAATCAATACCACCTGCAATAGCGGGCACTATACTCACTACACTTTTTTCTGTCAAGGCAGTTTTGCCTTCTTCTAGATTCCGGATATCATCTTCGCCTACGAAAATATTAATAAAAGAAGGAATCTTTCCGTCAGAAGTGTATAGATGCTTTTTCATTTCTGGAAATTGGGACGACAAATTGATTAAAACTTCGTCGACATTTTTCGCTTGTATTTCAACCTTTGCGGTGTTGTTAGTAAACTTCCGCAAAGGGGTAGGAATATATACTGATGCCATAAAATATTAGTTTAAAATTCTAAATGCTTCTTCTTCGAACTGGTTACTTTTATTGAGTTTCCAAAATTTCATATCTGAATATTTTAAGTTTGGAATTGCTATTATTAAATATGAAAAATTGGGGAATGCAGATACCCTATCTGTTTCCGATGGATATGCGGAATTTATTAAATGAGTATGATAAATACCTGTCAAATTCAAATTATTATCGTCAGCTAGTTTTTCTGCCCTCATAAAATCCTTTCCATCGATTAAAAACCTTACTTCTTTATTATCAGGAGACACATTACTTACAGGCATAATCTCACAAATTTTGGTATCCCCGTTTTCAGTTTTCCCGAATAAAAATCCACAGGATTCCTCAGGAACCATTTCCACTTCGTCTAAAAGCTGATGAAAAACTGAGCTTGTAATACACAACATGATATCTTAAAATTTTATGGATATACACATGATCTAAAATTCCAATAAATGCTCAATTTGATTGAAATGTGGCGTGCCTTCTAGGGATTGGAAAAGTAACGGGATAATAGGACCGTAGTCTTCTGCTTTTGCATGTTCTACTTCAAGGATCTTTTTATCTAAACCCCAATTTAGAATACTAACTGTATCACGCTTGTCAGCACTCACCAGAGTTTCTTTCACAATGTCCTTTAATCCCGCAATTAAACTTGACCTTGCCTCTTGATCCGAAGTGGCTGAACGGAGATTATCTAAACATCTGTTAAGTACAGTTCCTGAACATTCCAAAATATTTGAAATGATGATATCCCCTTCTTCATTTAATCGACGAAAGCGATTCTCATATACGTTAATCAGTAAATTTAAATCTGCTGGCTTACTCCAATCCATTTGACCCCTAAAAAACTTCTCAGTATATCCGAGTGGATTTCCTATAAAAATTATTGGAATAGATTTTTTGAAAGTCGATATATAGTAAAGTGCCAGTTCAAGGCTCTCCACAGGCCATTCAAGATATCTAACTAATAAGAAGTTGCATTTTTTTTCATCACAATAAATTAATGCATTCAGCAACAAGTAAGCAGCCTCTTTAGCATTCTGTGCTGTTACAAATTTCCCTGGATTGTGGATTTTTACATAAGGATCAGTTAATACGCTTTCATGGATTTCTCTATCCATTAAGCTATTATCAACTATATGTGTAAATCTAGCCATGGAATAGATTATACTACTTTCTTTAGAAGTGACCTCAAGGAGATATTCACATATTTTCTTGGTAGCAGCATAAATTTCCTCTGTAAAATATCTGCTGGCCTTTCCCGTAGATGAAAATACAAAATGGCGTACGCTAGGTGTATTTTCAGCAGTTCTTACCATATTCAAAGTGCCGAAAACATTGGTATCTATCGTTTCCGAAATTTTCTGTTCGGCAAGTCCTGGATTTCTTTGAGCGGCAGTGTGAAAAACTATTTGAGGATTATGCTTATTAAAAATTTGAGCCAATGCTTCCTCATCTAAAATGTCACATTTATAATAAGTTATTCTTTCGTCTAATGGAATACCATTATGATCAACTTTATCAATGACAATGATTTCATGAACATCAAATTGCAATAGTTCTGTAACCAAAGTAGAACCGATGCATCCCAGACCGCCGGTAACTATGCAAGTAGCATTGGTAAGTTTATCATTAAGTAAATCAACAGGGAGGCTTAATTCTCTTTTTCTTGAAGATTCAAGAGGGTTTATGTCGATCCTCCCCTGATCTTTGTATTCGTTAATTATTTGTTGAGTGAGCTGGACAAGTTCTTGATAATATTCAGTTTGGCTTACATTAGGAGAAAGCTTCCATATTTTATTGAAGGCGGTATCTTTCATTGGTATTTGTAGTAGGCAAATTAAAAACTCTACGCAGAAACATCTATCTGCAAATTATGCATCATTAAAACCATTATTTAACTTGAATTTCTCTTCATATCCCATGCGCAAAATTTCTACCACAGTTGGGGCACATTGATATGTAGACAATTCATTTAACTAATAAGAATGGTTGAGGCTATTGGAATTGTGTGGAGCCATAGGCAAGCATTTAGGCTTGAAAAATAACTAAAGAAGTTATCTGGGGCACCCTTTATGCTGTAATTTTTCAATTAAGCAATGATCCCAGATAAAGCGGAAATATACCCAATCAGAGTAAAGTTTGAACATCATTAATCTCATTTTTTAATCATTTTAATGTAAAATATTTTCATGAAAAACTCCATGATATTTATGACGAACATTGAATACTTGGACACATACGGTAGCAAGAAAAACTCCTACCTATTACATACATCTGATTATTTGCGAATGTAGGGATAATTACCTCTTCTCCTAATCCTATATTTAAGTATTTCAATTAGATTTTATTTGACTTCATTTAAAAATAATTAGCGAGTTAAAATCAGTTAACTAATGTATCGTTATTCTGAGCTCAGCGTCATGGTCATAAAGTAAATTCAACCATGATGAGATATTCTCTACTAATCGTCTTCCAAGTGATTTCTCAACTTTGCTTTGGGAATCCCGAAACAGCTAAGCAAATTAATGAAAGCATCCAAAATGCTGAAAATGAAGCATCAGGACAATTTTTCAGGTTGAGCGAACCTGTGGGTTTCCCTGATCAACAACAAATTCAGGATAGTTTATTCAACTTCTCAAAATTGATTTTCCATACTTCAACCTGCTTTGGATCTTGTCCTGTTATCCATTTGGAGATATCTTCGGATAAATCAATCAAATATTCAGGAAATTATTTTAAGGATGAAAATTTCAATGAAATTGACTCTGCTCGCTCTGGAAATTTTAAAGGTCAGTTACCAGATGAATTATATGATGAGCTTTATGAATTGATTATACAATCAAAAATCACAAAGCTAGAAAGTGGACAAAATCAAATTCTATGCTGTGACGGAGCTATTAAGACCATAATCCTATACCATAACGGCTTAAGAAAATATTACCAATTCATGTTTGAGCCAAGAAAACTCAGTGAATTAATTTCATTTTTGTATACTATGGATCAAAAGGAGGATCTAACTAAAGTTGAAGAAAAAATCACTTTTGAAAAGTAATTGGTGAAAAAAGACAAGTTCTCCAACATTTCTACTTGAAAGAAAATTAGATTAATCATACACTTTAATACGTTCAGTTTTGTTCTTTTGCTTTGGAAGACACCTATGAGCATTTGCTCTCCTACTGCCCAACCTTCAGTTTTCCTTAATAATCCCTTTAATGAATAATTACAAACAAATAGAAGCTGAAATTCTATCGGCTTCAAATATTCTTATAACTGCACACAAATCCGCGGATGGAGACTCTATTGGTTCTTCTCTCGGACTATTGTATTTTATAGAAAAGCTTGGGAAGCAAGCTAAAATATGCCATCCTGACAAAGCACCAAGTTTTCTGGATTTTCTCGACCTCTCAGCCATCTCCACTATGGATGAGGAACCTGATGAAGTAACTGCATTTTTTGATGAAGCAGATCTGATATTTTGTCTAGACTATAATTCTACTGATCGCTTGGGGAAAGGAATGCAACCTTTACTTGAATCTGCCAATTGTGCAAAAATAATGATTGATCACCATTTGGATCCACAGGACTTCGCTTCCTTGATCGTTTCTGAAACTTCAGTATCCTCCACAGCGGAGTTGATTGTAGAATTGATAGAGCAATCAGGAAATGGTGCATTACTGGATGAAAAAATCGGCACTCCTTTATACTTGGGAATCCTCACTGACACTGGAAGCTTTCGATTTAATTCCGTGAAACCAAGAACTCATGAAATCTTGGCCAAGTTGTTAACTGCAGGAGTTAAACATAACTTGATCCATGAACTCCTGAATGATACAAATACGGCAAGTCGCCTTCGCTTGCAGGGATTTGCGATGTCTGAAAAAATGGAAATTCTAGAAGATTGCTACGTCGCAATCATCTCCCTCACCAAGGAAGAGTTGGCAAAGTACAATTACAAAAAAGGTGACACGGACAGCTTGGCAAACCTTGCTTTGTCTATTAAAGGAATGAAGGCCGCTATTGTCCTTTCGGAGCGGGATGGAATCATCAAGATATCTTTCCGTTCCAAAGGAAAAGATTATCCTGTAAATGAGTTGGCGGCTGAGCATTTCGATGGAGGTGGACATGCTAATGCTGCCGGAGGAATGAGTGAGGCAACAATGTCAGAGACATTGGATAAATTAAGATCCCTATTTGTGAAAATTTTCTAATACAACATTTAGAATAACATATTTTTGACACTTCTCCATTGCAACTTCCAGAAATTCCCCACAAAAAAACTCCGTGTAAACTAATTACACGGAGTTCCAATATATGGTGGTTTTTAACTTTTAATTAATCTTTTAGGGTTACTGTTCTGGTAACTTCATTAAATCCGCCAGGGATTAAGTTTCCATCAGCATCCAGCAATTCCAGTTTAATTGAAATCTCACCTTTAGGTAAGCCTTTAATTACATAAGGCGCCCATTCCGTGATCATAAACTCTTTGCCGTTTATCGTAGCTCTTACCTTGTTTCCACTTTCAGAAAGCGTAGTGTTTAACAAGAAAAAATCCAATAACAAATTCTCGGTATCTGCCCCAGTATATTCACCTTTAGGACGACTGTAGATCAATGTTGGCTTTTCAAAATCAACATCCATATCATCGCTGGCATTACCAACAACCATTTTTTTAGCAATAAATGAATTATCATTTTTCACTGATTCATGGTAGGATCTGCTAAGAAATGCAACTAAATAATGAGTGCCTTCAGGCATCTCACGCTTAAATTCTGGCTCATAGTGAGCAGAGTAAGGCATGTTATCCAAAATAAAATGGATGTGTTGACCATCACCTGAATTGGCAAGATTGGTAGCCATTCCACTTTTTTCAGTTTGTGCTCCTAATTCATAATCTCCTACTTCAAAAGCAAAATCAACTTCTCCAGCTTTTGCGATAGTTGTGTTAGATGGTTGCTTCAATGTTAGCGAGGAAGATCCATAGGCAGGTGTATTAGTAAATTTTTCAATTGAAATTTCTGCTGGAGCAGTCATTTCCATGTCTTCCGCTACTACTTCTTCATTTTCTGCTTTTTTCGGCTGGCAACTTACCGCGATTAAAAGTGCTGCAGCTGCTGTACCTAATATTTTTACATTCATAATTTTCAATTTTTTGTGTTTTAATATATTTATAAAAGTCTCAAATGCCATTCCATCGCCACATAGAATGCTATTCGTATTCAAAGTTATTCATCTTAGAATAAAATCTACGATTCACCATAATAGATTCTCCAAAAAAACACTTCGTAATTAGCTTCAGGAGCATTCGAATAGCTACATGCTTCCTCCAAGATCTTAGCACTCATTTTAATTAAGTTGATATGAAACCTCTTACTTTACAAAGACACTTTCTTAAATAATTATTTGCCTTTGCGTTAAGTTTCCCTGAATCGGGTAATATATTCCCCACGACGTTTATCATTATCTATTTGATTTTGGGAACCATCCATATCAATTATATTCATTATAATTATTATAGATTTTTAAATTCAATTCTTGACTTACCTCTTAAACAGCATCTAGAAAAGAAAACCTTTTAATGAAAGCCGCAATTAGAAGATCATATGGAAGTCCTGATGTAATCCGTGTTGAAGAAATCAATCAGCCAATTCCAGAAGATGATGAAATACTGATACGTGTGCATGCCACAACTGTGAATAGAACGGATTGTGCCAATCTTACCGGAAAACCCTTTATAATGCATTTTGTCTTAGGATTTTTTAGGCCAAGAAAAGTTGTGCTTGGAACTGATTTCGCCGGTGAAGTAGTGGAAACTGGAAAAAATATAAAAGACTTCAAGGTCAATCAACGTGTATTCGGATTTACTGATACGGGACTGGAATCACAGGCTGAGTATATGGTCATAAAACCAAAAGACAATATTTTGAGCATCCCAAACCATATTAATTACCAGCAGGCAGCAGCTAGTCTGGAAGGTGCTCACTATGCATACACATTTATCCATAAAACTGATATCCAATCAGACCATCGGATATTGATCAATGGTGCCACTGGAGCGATTGGGTCGGCGCTGTTACAATTTGTAAAAACATTGAACGTCTATGTCGCTGCGACTTGCAATACTAAGAACATGGAGCTAATTAGATCCCTTGGAGCTGACAAAGTCTATGACTACACAAAAGAGGATTTTACAATGGATGATGATAAATATGATTTCATTTTTGATTCTGTTGGTAAAAGTACATTTGGCAAATGTAAACATCTACTGAATAAGGGCGGTATCTATATTTCTTCGGAATTAGGGCCTTATTCTCAGAACATTTTCTTAGCTCTTTTCACACCACTATTTGGAGATAAAAAAGTAATCTTTCCTGTTCCATATAGTCTGAGTAAAACGCTTCCGTATATTAAATTATTAATGGAAAGAGGAGAATTTAAACCAGTGATTGATCGCGAATACCCACTGAATGCTATTGATGAAGCATACCAGTACGTGTTGTCAGGTCAAAAAACCGGAAATGTTATAATTAATATTTAAGCACATGAAAGAATTCTTTGAGGATATTTTTGCTTATCACCATTACTTCAATCAGAAGTTGGCAGATATATTTATTAAAAACTACGGCAAACTAAGTGACCGAACTATTCCTCTATTTTCCCATACTATCAATGCTCACCAAATATGGAATTCGAGAATATTAATAAAATCTTCACTAGGTGTTCATCAACTTCACACCTTAGATGCCTGCAAAAATTTTGATGATTCCAATTACTCAGATACCCTTTCTATTCTTGCGGAATATGATCTATCCCAGAGAGTAAACTATGTAAACAGCAAAGGTGGAGCTTATGAACATTCTATTCAGGAGATATTATTCCATATTTGCAATCACTTCACTCATCATAAAGGTCAACTCATTTCCGATCTAAGACTTAGCGGCATTGAGCCACCTATAACAGACTACATTTTCTATAAAAAATAGGATGACCTTACGAAAAACCCTGCATTTCTTTGATTTCTCTAATTAGCTCTGCTAATCTATCTCTAAGTAGTTCGGGTTGTTTTACTTTTACTACATCTCCAAGTGAAATGATCCAGCGAACAAAACCCTCGATGGATGAATTCATAAAAGTCATTTCTGTGGTTTTATCAATTCTTGTTTCTGAAACAAAGCCGTTATTATACTTAGAATTGACTAGATACTTCAAAGAGCTATCTGGAACCTCCAAGACAATCTGGTGAAGCTTCCTCTCACTAGAAACCTTGTCCAAATAAGATTGCAGGGAAGGATGCTTAGCAGTCGAATACGAAATATCAGTGATATGAAGGTAACTGAATCTATCCAAGCGAAAAGTACGGTAATCATTTCTCAGACGGCAATAAGCCATTAAATACCATTGCTCAAACGAATGAAACAAACCCACAGGCTCCAATTCCCGCTCTGTGGTGTGTTCAGGATCAAATGTGACATAAGTCGCTGCCACTACTTTCTTTTCCGATATACTCAAAAGTATGGTCTGAAAGGCCTTGCTTGATTTATTCGCTCCATCAGATGAATTAGACTTCAAAACCTTTATAGTATCCTGCACTTCTACAAGCAAATCCTTTTCGGAAGACTTCAGCACTGCTTTGATTTTTATAAGTGCCTCTTTAAATGACTTATTACTTTGCTCATCAAGCGATTTTTCCACCAGTTTCTCGGCAACCAACATGGATAATGCCTCTTCCCTACTAAACATGATTGGCGGAAGTCTATAACCCTCCACTAAAGAATACCCTTGGCCTGCTTCGCCTACGATAGGTACTCCAGACTCTTCTAGTGATCTCACATCCCGATAGATCGTCCGCAAGCTCACCTCAAAACGTGTAGCAAGCTCTGCCGCTCTGATTGTACGCTTTGATTGCAAGTGGGTGAGAATGGCCGTAAGTCTATCTATTCTGTTCATCTAAAATTTCTTGAAGATTTGCTAGTAAAGAAAATCGAAAAAAATCAAAAAATCTTTCGCCTCTCCAAATCCTACTGACATAGGGCTGACACAAGTCAGTCCTTAATTTGAATATTAATAAACAAAAACACATAACTATGGAAACAACAACTTCAACATCCGCAGCCCAAATCATAGACAAATCGCAACTTTTGACCCACTGGCTAGGACATCGCAAAGTCACCCGCAGGACGCTGGAAGCATTTCCTGAGAAAGAACTTTTCGAATTCAGCATTGGAGGAATGAGAACATTTGCGCAGCTGATGAAAGAAATGCTGAGTATGGGAGCTCCTACAGCCATAGGCTTGGCCACAGATAAGTGGGAAGCACTGGATGAAGAAAAGCCGGAATTGACTACAAAAGCTGATCTTCTGGCAAGTTGGGATAAATCGACAGATCTGATCGAAAAATATTGGGATCAAATCACTCTTGAGAAATTTCAGGAAAAAATAGTGGCATTTGGACAATACGAAGGCACTGGCTATAGTACCTTATTCTATATTATAGACAACGAGATCCACCATCGCGCGCAAGGGTTTGTTTATTTGCGTGCATTGGGTATTACTCCTCCAAATTTTTGGGAGCAATATTGATTTTCTAATTACTTATCAAAAATAAGGAAGGTGGGCTACAAATGTGGACCACCTTCTTTTATAGAAAAGATTCCTAAATCGGAATACAAATGAAAAAGATATTTCGTACTCATATCACAAAAGATTTTATTCATTGCTGTAGCGAATAAAAACTATAATGCGTCTTGGTAAAGTATTAAAACTAAACCAACGATTACTTATGATGAGTGTAAAATCCTTCGCTATGAAGAATCTTAAATCTCTTACAACTGTCGCACTACTTACCGGAACTTTAGCAATGACCGGATGTATGGACGATTTAGATCCTATAGAGTATCCAGATGCAGGATACATCTCCATTTACAACGGAGCGCCTAGCAGCCCTGCAGTGATCATTTATGCGGATCAAAATCAAGTGAACAATTTTCCTTTGAAGTACGCTGAAGTTTTATCCTACAGCAACTTTTATCCTGGAGATAGACTATTCAAATTCTCAGAGAGCAATTCCGTGACCTCGCTTTTGGAAAAGGAATTTGAGATAAAAGTCGATTCAGTTTATTCCATGTTTATGGTTGAAAATGCGGGAGAACTAGACGCTGTATTAGTGGATGATGATTGGTCTGAGCCAAATGCAGATGAAGCACAGATAAGAATGATAAATCTATCTCCTGATGCCGGAGAGGTTTCACTTCTTATCGATGATAATGAGACTGCTTTTTTCAGTGACTTGGCATTTAAGTTCTATTCTGAATTTGAAAGTCTGGATAAAGACACGTATAACCTTAAGGTTGTATCAAGTACTGGAAAAACCCTCGCTACTGCTACCAATTTGGAGCTTAAAGGAAACAGAGTTTATACACTAGTGGTAAGAGGATTTGAAGTCACTACTGAAAATCCTAAAAAGCTTGATTTGCAATTATTGACCAACTATATCGATTACTAATCTTTGCTCTATTACAATGAAAAATCCCGTTCTTTTATTCAGAACGGGATTTTTTTTGTTTCCTCCAAATGGCGTATCATCTTTTACAAAAGTTCAGTCTTCATTAAAAAAGTAAAACAATCACTCTCAGGTATTTTGAATTTAGCTTATCACTCAACTTCTTGAAGAATAGATAAAATATTGCCTGCTGGATCTCTAAACCATGCAATCAAAGGTCCGTCACCCGTCCTGCATATACCTTTTTCATCTGTTTGTATTTCTCCTGTATATTGTTCAAAATCCACTCCCTTTGAAATCAATTCATCCGCCGCCTGATCAATATCCTCCACTGGAAAATTTAATACAGTAAAAGCAGCAGGTACATGATCTGGTTTGAGGTAGATGATTACTTCTCCTCCTCCTGAAAGATGGATTGAAAGAATACCCATTTCAGTTTCTTCAATATCCAATCCCAGTACATCTTGATAAAAATCTTTGGATTTTGGAAGGTCAGCTGCTGAGAAACTGCTGAAAGCTTTAGAATTTTTAAGCATGGCGAAAAGATTAAAATGGTGAGGGTTACAATTTAAATATTACAATTTCACGAGATTTTAGCAATCTTCAAATTGCAATTAATCCCTAAAATCCACTAGCATGAAGTAATGATGCTGAAAAGACAAAAAACCTTCCTGAAAATCAGAAAGGTTTTTTTAGGAATTAAAACTTAACTTTTGTTGAATTATTGCAATCCAAATAAGCATGCAATTAAAAAGAGTTTGACCTCCTGTCTTTTTATCATTCAAAAGAAAAAAGATTCGAAGAATTATTTGATTCTACTACTTCCCTCCAAAATTCATCTTGAAACTTGCTCCAAACAAACCATAAGTATCACCATATCCAGAGATCTGCTTTACCTGGTAATTGTAAAAGGGCATAATTACATAATTCGCACCTTCGGTCTCTAACACCCGCAGATTAAGACCAAAATTCAAAGTAGCAAAAGGGTAGAATTTACCACTTTTGGATTCGAGGGAAGTACTTTCTGTGACGTCTTGTTGACGCAAGGATAACGATGAAGCACCAAAAGCATCACTATTATAAACTGCAACTTGCCTAGCTACTGTATTCTCCTGACTTGCCGTTTCATTGAGCGCGTAATAATTTGAAAAACCAGCTTGAATGGAAACAGAGTTGCTTCTGGTCAAAGGATATTTAACAAAAACTGGAACTTCCACTTGCATCTGACGCACTTCAAGTTTCTCCGTCTGAGGGTAAGAATTTCCAAAAGACATCACTGTACTTTCTTCTTTGGCATTTTGACTGAGGTAATTAAGTCCTAATCCGGAGCCTAACGTAAACTTGCCAGGCAAATTAATATCGACGAGCATTCCAAGTCCAATTGTAGATGCAGTAGCTACCTGATAATCATTTTGGATAGCGCCAAAACCCGGAGAAACTCCCATACCTAGCCCAACTGTAGTCTTATCTTGCGGTATATCTGGAAAATCACTTTCCGCAACAAAAACATCTTTATTCAATGCCTTTTCATTTGTGTTTGAAGCCAATGTATCCTCTGATACTACTGAAGGTAATTTTGTAGGCTCTTCTGTTTTAGCAATTAAGGGTGATTGAATTAACGCTGTATTTTCTTCTTCTTTAGGCTTGGCTGGGAGTAGCGGCTGTTTTACATTGGAGTTTTCCTTCCCTTGCGCCAACTTCTTATCATTTCCGACTACTGGAAAATCCGGGGAGACCTTAACTTCATTTTTGCCCGATTTTACTTCAGGGTCAGTCACTACAGGATTAGCTTTTTTATCATTTGACTTTGGTTGTGGGTTAGAGGATTCCGGTGTTTTTGCTAACCATTTAGAGTCTCTGACACTTTGGTCTGAATTAGATTCCTTTTGAGTATTCGCGGAAGAATCAGTAAGTAAATCTTGTTCAGGGAATTCAGTAGACGGGAATTCTTGCTCGACCGCGTCCATAGAATTATCGGATTCCGCTATCTGAACTTGTAAAGTTTCAACCTCATCATTTTGTGAAAAGTCCACAGAAGTTAATCCTACTGCCAGCAGAAGTAGAGACGCAGCGATTCCTGATACCCAATAGGTAATATTTTTAAGTTTTTTAGCGGCACGCTTTTTCTGAAAACCTTCCCAGGCTCCCATTTCGTAAGGCACCGAGGCTTCTACTAACTTCTTTCTAAGGGAAGCAGCGATATCCTTATCCAGCTTATCTTCCTTCATATTCTTTCAAGTGTAATGAAACTAATTTGCGGAGCTGGGCTTTTGCTCTTGCCAGATAAACTCTGGAAGAACTATCTGTCAGGCCGAGCTTTTCGCCAATCTCTTTATGGCTATATCCTTCGATCTCATAGAGATTGAATACCATTTTATGATCCTCCGGTAATAGATTGATCAGTTTTATAATATCTTCAAATGCCAAGTCCTCCAGGGCATTTATTTCGTGGAAAACCGAGGTTTCCTCCGATACATCTGTTTGTTTCTGGAATTTCTTCTGTTTGCGGAAATAGTCTATCGCTGTATTTACGGTGATCCGGCGAAGCCATGCCTTTACAGATTGGAAATCTTCGAATTTCTTTATCGATCCGAAAAACTTCATAAAAGAGTCGTTCGTAATCTCATCTGCCAGCGCTCTATCTTTGGAGTAGGACAGACTTATACCCATGACATAGCCATAGTATTTTTTATAGAACACCTCTTCATATTTAGCTGATTGTCGTTTGCAACCTTCAATCAGCTCCTCATCTGTCCAATTCAATTCAACCCTTTTACTTCTATGGTTTCGACCTCCACATTGGTGTCGGAATACTATCTTATCTCTTTGAAATCTTTCCTACTTCGCTTAAGCACTTCTCAATCTCCAAGTCCAGCTTCGTACTAGATTCTTGCTGATTTACTGCCCCACCTTCTACTAAAGGATGAACTTTATTGGTATTATCAATGGGAACAATTGTGCTACTTGCAAAATTAGTTTCTTCCAGCGGAAATACTGAATTAATCGAGTTATTCTCTGTTCCAGCTTCCAGAGAAAAGCTAATGAATAAGAGAAACAAGTAAATCCGAAGCAATAATTTCATTTTGATTTTTTTACCAAGACGGAGCTCTTGCTTAATTCGCTACAGCAACACTGAAAATTTATTGGAATCTTCTTCAAAAAATTTCTAATGCTCCTGTTTGCAGTTAAAACTGATAAAAGTCAGTCCCAATAGTGAGGATTGGCATGTAGGGGCGAGACGGATGAGACTAGTTTTACTTTTTCAAACAATTGAAAACTTCTCCATAGAAATATGACTCTACAGCCCCTCTCACACTCGTTTCACATCCCGGTAATGGGACTTGGCTATACCGTAGACACTCCAATTAAAGTTGCAAAATACGGTATATCCAGCGTAATCTCTATTATGGATGACCATCTGCTTGAGGAATTGAGGAGAATTTATTCAAAGAAATTTGTACGTGAGTACATTCCCATTGGAGCCAACGAAGAAGATTACAGGGCGAGAAGAATTACCGCATACCTAGATCTCACTCAGGAAATTGTAAATGAACAACATGACCGCTTAATCAATGAAGATTGGGAAACGAACACCGAGTTTCAAAAGTACCTGGATCTTTTGCCTGAGGATAACTATTTAATTGAATTGAGACAAAAGATTCAATGCGGTTCTGAATCTGAAAAAGCCAAACTCATGGAAGAGGTAAAATCACTTATGGCTATGGGATCAATCGATGTAAACATCATGACCAAGGTCGATAAAATCAATTATTCTACTTCAGGTGAGGAATTGCCTAGGGAATATTCAGATGCTTTATCTGCTTTGAGAGGTTTCGCTAAGAGTAAGGTAAAGGGGTCAGTGGTTTTCTCAGCGGGGATGAATCCAGCACTTTATGGCTATGCCGAGAAATTTTCACAATTCTATCCAAATGAGATAGGAGAAATTCCCAAAGGAATCATTTTAAAAGTAAGTGATTTTCGTTCAGCATTGATCCAGGGAAAATTCCTAGCCAAAAAAGGACTTTGGATTTCAGAATTCAGAATAGAATCCGGATTGAACTGTGGCGGTCATGCATTTGCTACGGATGGATTTCTGATAGGGCCAATTTTGGAAGAATTCAAGAATAGAAGAAGCGAGCTCTTTAATACGCTATATGAGACTTGCCAAAAATCTCTGGAAAACCGACAATTGAATAAACTTTCAGAAAGCCCCAATTTTAAAATAAGCTATCAAGGTGGAATAGGAACTGCAAATGAAGACAGTTTCTTAAGAAAAAATTATGGACTCGACGGCACTGGTTGGGGAAGCCCATTTCTCCTTGTTCCCGAGGCGACTTCCGTCGATGATGATACATTAGAAAGGCTGCTTAACGCCAAAAAATCTGACTTTTACCTCAGTCATGCCTCACCGCTTGGAGTACCTTTCAATAATTTGCGAACTTCTTCAGGCGAAATACAGCGAATCTCAAGAATAGAAAAAAATCGTCCTGGAAGTCCATGTTATAAAAGGTTTCTTTCCAACAATACCGAGTTCACAGAAAAACCGATTTGTACTGCTTCAAGACAATATCAGATACTCAAAACAAGACAATTTGCTGCAGGAGAAATAGAGGAAGAGGAATTAGCAAAGGTGGTAGCAAAAGACTGCCTGTGTGAAGGGCTAAGTGCTCCGGCTATTTTGGCAGCAGGAGAGACACCACGTAGAAATCTTACTGCAGTCACTATTTGTCCTGGGCCTAATCTAGCTTACTTCAAAGGCACATTCTCACTCAAAGAAATGGTTGATCATATATATGGAAAATTGTCACTGAAGGTGGATCCTGAAAGGCCGCACATTTTTGTAAAAGAACTACAGCTTTATGTGACCTATTTGAAAAATGAATTGGAATCAAAGATCACTGACAAAGTAGTATTTAAGGAAGCTTCTTTCGAGAACTTTAGAAAAAACCTG
Source organism: uncultured Algoriphagus sp. (assembly GCF_963974835.1). Lineage (GTDB taxonomy): Bacteria > Bacteroidota > Bacteroidia > Cytophagales > Cyclobacteriaceae > Algoriphagus. The sequence goes on from NZ_CAXBET010000004.1 coordinate 256,335, forward strand.
ATTGAAGGCATAGATTATTATCAGCAAATGATCAATTCTGTTCAGTTGGATTCTGTAGATCTTATGGGAAAAATGAAAGCTCAGTTCAGTCAACTCCAGAAAGAGATCAAAAACTTAACCTTTACACAACAAGTGGAGCTGATAGCATGAGATTATTGTTCCAAAACTTGCTTCTCAGATATTAGAATCTCTCTCAAATCAGCATAACTCACTTCCTGCACTGCAATGCCCTGATCGATAGCCAAGGCTGCCGCAGCAGCTGCTGATTGCCCCAAAATCATAAACACAGGCTCCATTCTGATCGAGCCGAAAGCAGTATGCGAACTCGATACACATACAGGCACTAGTAGATTTGTGCATTCTTCCTTCTTAGGTAAAAGCGTACCAAGGGAAATTGAATAAGGATTTTCAGGATGAACGCCTATATCGCCTTCATTCTGTACAAATCCATCTGCAGTCACAAAGCGCTGGGTATTATGGGAATCCAAGGAATAAGATCCCATGCCAACTGGCTCTGGAACTTCTTTGGCTCCAAGCACATCATGCTCAGTCATCACATATGCACCAATCATCCGACGTGCTTCACGCACATAGATTTGATGTGGCCAATTACCATTATCGGTAAACTCATCCTTGGCCAAACCCCAATGGGCCATTTCTTCCCGAACATTCTCTGGAACCTCAGGACTAGTGGAGAGGTAATAAAGCCAGCCCTTTTCGTAGTCCTCATGATCTTTGAGAATTGCTTCTCTCTCTTCATAACTCGCTTCTGGGTATGAATAGTTTTTACCTATATAATCCGTAGAAAAAGGTCCGTGATTATTAGTGTCGGTTTTTAGATTTGGAATCGGATCAAATTTCTGAAAAGTCTCATCCCAACCTGCCGCATATACTCTAGCCATCAATTCATACCGAGCTGGATCGTAATTGTCTGGTTTTGGAAAAGGAACTTTGTTCTCAGGATGACGGCTCATCGCCAATCTATAAGTATATGCCTGCAACTTGTTATCCGCTTCTCCATTCTCTCCAGGAGGTTCAGCTGATATCTCGGGCAGCAATCCACTGGAAGGATCTTCAGGTATTTTATATGGACTAATATCCTTTTGGAAATAATGACCATGTTGATAAACGCCAACTTGCACTCCATTCCATTTTTCCCCATAGGTTGCATTTGACTCCCGTCCTACATGGTAGCTCACACCAGCAGCAGCCATCAAATCGCCTTCATAGGTGGCGTCAATAAATACTTTACCACTATAGGTTTTTCCTGAAAGAGTCTTAATTTGAGTGATTTGCCCATCTTTCTTGATAACTCCAGACGCTCTGTCCAGCCATTCATTTCGGTGAATTTCTAAGTTATTTTCTGAAACAAAATCTTCGAAGACCTGTTCTGCCACATGAGGCTCAAAAATCCACATAGTTCTATTCTCACCATCCATTGCCGGAGTACCTTGTCCTTTATTTCCATACTCTTCCTTTTTCTGCCACTTCCAAGCCGAATCCGTCTGATAATGTAAATACACTCTGTGGTAGAACTCACGAGCCAATCCTCCAATCACAGACTTATTTCCTGTATCAGTATACCCCAATCCCCCTGAGGATAGTCCGCCCAAATGCGTATCAGGAGAAACAACAATGACTGATTTGCCCATTTTTTTTGCCTGAACAGCAGCAGTAATTGCAGCTGATGTACCTCCGTAAATGATCAGGTCAGCTTCATAATCAGAAATACTTTTTGGTTGGCTGGAAAATAATAGGCCAAGGATAAAAATGCTCGATAAAAATTTCATGGTGAATGACTTATCTTGGGAAATTGAAATTGAATTTTCAAAATAAGTGATTTTCACCAAGAGTTCTAATTCAAACTATGTCAATCCATGCTATACCTGGAGTCAATTGAATTATTGCAAAAGGTATTTCTTTGGTGTAAAATCATAATCCATCAATTTCATATCTTCCAAAATACTAACCTTACCGGATTAAGATCCTTAGAGAAAAGACCGTTTTCCTTTCCTCTCGGGATACCGATCGGTTATCAGAATTAGAGAGATTTCAATTTGTAATGGAAAGAAATAGTTGAATTCCTAAATGTGATCATAGAGGTGAATTTTAAAACTTACCAAATTTTGACAGCTTAATTTTCTGACAGCGTAAGTTTGTAAAGTATAATCCCATCGTCTTCGGTTTCCGATAATCCCGCAATTTTAGACACTACAATTTCTCCCTCTTTATTCACCAACATCGGACGATTACTTGAAGAAGGGAATGGGATATCTGATGCTAATTGATTAAACTCTTTATCGAAAATCGCAGCATAATAAGGATCTAATTTTTGAACGGCCAGTCGATAGGCACTTCCATCAGCGGTTCGCTCAGGAGCTTTCCCTTCAGGAATTCCTTTTGTATAGACAGCAATGTAATAATCCTTTGAAACAAGAATCTCTACAAAATTCCCAGCCTTTTGGTTGCTATTCTGCTGATAGAATTCTCCTGGGTCCTCAGAAGAACTTGGAATATAAGTAACCCAGTCAGGAATAGAAATATCCACAGTTTTCTCATATTCAAATCCATCATCTCCATTTCTATAGACATAGATTTTTGGCTCGATCCAATTACTTAACAACAACAAATCTTGTGTCTGAGTATAAATAGGAAATAGCATACCATGCATTTGACCATCTAGTATAGAGGAAGTTGCCGGGAGTGTAACTGTATTAATAGTATCTCTTGTAGCGAGATTTTGTCCTTCTAGAACCGGAGATCTATAAAGTGCTTGGTAAAACTCACCTTCTCCTGGGGACAAATTAGAAGAGCTAGACATCGGCTTAGGATAATATATTTTTCCTTCATAATTAAACACACCCAACTTGGGATAAAAAGTATAAGGTTGAATTGCATACGGAAAAGTTATCTCCCCTACTTTTTTGGCACCCTGAAACCGCATGTACTTTCCCCTTTCAGATAAAACAGTTACATCCCCTTCAAAATACCCAAACCCAAGAACAGATGCGACCGCATCAATGCCATCAGGAGTCAATTCATTTTGACTTACTATTTCTCCGGAATCATTAACTTCTAAGTATTCATAAAATTCATCTGTGGCAAGCAAATATTTATCTTCTTTGCTATCATACCCCATTAGCATCATTTCCCCCAGAAAATCTACCTGAAGCGAGTCTGTTATTTCAAAAGAGAAATTGATAGGTTTATTCACTTCCTCGGTATTACCTCCACAGGAGAACAAGATGAAAGCTAAAAAGCCAATTGCCACATGATTTTTAAAAAACTTCATTTAAAAGAATAGAAATACTTTTAATACATATCAACTAAAAACCAATGTAATCATTTTGAAATAACTTCAGAAAGTCGCTATTCAACTTCCAATCTCAACTTGTATAGTACAATCCCATCATCTTCTGTCTCGGACATTCCCGCGATTTTAGACACCACCAGCTCGCCATCCTTGTTAACCACATTTGGAAAATTACTCGAAGCGGGAAATTGAATATCAGTAGCTAGTTGTTTAAAATCCTGATCAAGTATGGCTGCGTAAAATGGATTTGCTTTCCTTCTGCTAAGAGCACGCGTATTGGAATCATTTACATCAATTGGCATTTTTTCCTCTGGAATTCCTTTGGAGTAAATCACCACAAAAAAATCATCAACCTTCAATATATCCGAAACTACTCCAACTTGCTTGGATAACATTCCATTATAAAATTGGGCAGAATTATCTTTTTCGACAGGGTCATAACTCACCCAATCCGGAATATCCACTTCAATAGTTTTGAGGTACTCGTAGCCAACGCCATTTTTTTGATAGACATAAATCTCCGGACGAAATTTCATAGTTAGTAATATCACATCATCAAACTTGGAATAACTAGGTAAACTATTCCATCTACCCGCCCGTCCAAAAATGCCGAACTCTCCGGAAGTCTCAATGCAGCCATAGTATCTGCCTTAGTTGTATCCAAGGATTCTATAATTGGCAACTCGTACAATGCCTCATAGAATCCCCAATTGTTCATAGACATATCCATAGACGAAGGCCAAGGTTTTTGAAAATAGATCCTATCTCCTTCTGAAAAAATCCCAAGTTTATCATAAAAAACCACAGTTCGATAAGGGTAAGGAATAGCTATTTCATCCACTTTAGTGGTATTCTGAAACAAGTAATATCCATCTGTGGGAGTCAATACTGCTACTTTACTATCGAGGTAACCTAGTCCTGAAACATAAGAAACAGCATTCAGCCCGTCTGAGCTTAATTCATTTTTGTTGACGATTTCTCCAGAGCCTGACACCTCTAAATAAATTCTATTGGCGTTATCCAAAATCAGATATTTATCTTGTTGCTCATCATAATCGATCAAACGCATATCTCCCAAATAATCCACCTGAATAGAATCGGTTAGTTGAAAAGAGAAGGTGCTTGAAGTATTATCTGCCTGCTTTTTTTCACCACAGGAACAAACACTAAGCGTCAAGATTGAACCTATAATTTGACCAAAGAATAATCTCATATCGTAACTATTCAACTTTCAATCTCAACTTGTAAAGTACAATCCCATCATCTTCTGTCTCGGACATTCCCGCGATTTTAGAGACAACAAGCTCACCATCCTTATTAACTACATTTGGATCATTACTACTTATTGGAAAAGGAACATTGGTTGCCAATTGATTAAAGTCTTTATCAAAAATGGCGGCGTAGTTTGGATTCCTTTTACGGGCAGCCAAACCATCTTTGGTAGGTGGGCCAAGTTCATTCATTTCCTCTTCGGTAAGACCCTTATTGTAAACAGCGATATAATAGTCACCAGAAATCAAAATATTTGTCAATATACCAGTTCGCTTTTTCCCATTTTCCACAAAAAACTGCTCGGCTTTATCTACAGGAACTGGAGTATATGGCACCCAATCCGGAATATCCACTTCCACCGTCCTATCATATTCAAACTGATCTCCCTTTTTATTATAAACATAAAATCTTGGCTCAAACCACATACTCATCAGTAGCTTATCCTGATCTAAAGTGTAAACTGGAATAGGAAAGCCATGAACCTGGTCACCTAGCAAATCAGAGGTCTCGGGTAATCTTAGGACCCCAAGTGTATCTCCTGTGGTTTTATCCTGAGACTCAATTATAGGAAGTCGATACAATTCTTGATAAAATTCACCTTCTCCCATATTTATAGCCAGTGTCTCAGGCCAAGGTTTAGGATAATAGATCTTATTTCCGGACTCAAACACACCCAGTTTTGGATACATCATAAACACCTGATATGAATATGGAATAGTGATTTCACCAATCTTGGAAGAATCCTGAAACCTATAATAACCGTTTGGCGGATTGAACACGGTCACATCACCATTGTAATAACCAAGGCCTAATGCTTGCTCCACTGCATCTACCCCATCTTGGCTAAACTTATTATGGTTAAGGATTTTTCCTTCAGCATTTACTTCGAGGTATTCATAATAAGCATCGGTAGCAAGCAGATATTTATCAGCTTTAGGATCGTAATCAAGCAACATCATTTCACCTAAGTAATCAACCTGCATAGAATCTATGATTTCCAGAGAAAAAGATTTCTCAGAGATGCTACGATCTGATTTTTGGTCGCAGGAAAAAAAGCTAAACAGTAATAAAACAAGCACTAATCGGGAGAAAATAATTTTCATAGGAAATAGTTAAGCGTAGAAAAGTAGTAAGCCAAGTATATGATTTACTTATTCATTTCTAAAAAACTAAATCTGTCAGCAACCACCAACTAAATAAGATTTTTTAACTATTTCTACCCAGTAATGATTTCATGTACCCTCTCTTGCAGCTCAGGTACTACTTTAGTTTCAAACCATGGATTTCTTCGTTGCCACATGCGGTTTCGCGGAGATGGATGGACTAACGGAAAAAAATCAGGTAGATATTTCTCATAAGCCATTACTCTCTGAGTAAGCGTATTTTTTCGCATTGACCCTAAATAATATTTCTGTGCATATTGCCCAATTAAAAGGGTCAGCTGAACCTGCGGCATTTCGGCTCTCATCCTTTCATGCCAAGTTGGAGCACATTCTGGCCTTGGTGGCATATCTCCACCTTTCCCTCTCCCCGGATAGCAAAAACCCATCGGCATAATCCCGAAAATTTCCGGATTATAGAAAAGCTCCCGATCCACTCCCATCCATCTCCTGAGCTCCTCACCACTTAGATCATTCCATGGAATACCCGTCGCATGAACTTTCGTTCCAGGGGCTTGACCAATAATCAGAACCTTACTTTTAGGATGAATGGAAAAAACTGGCCTAGGCCCAAGTGGCAAACATTCTTCACAAAGTCTACACGATTGAGCCTCAGTTATTAAAGAGTTAAATCTATCCATCAATCAACATTTACATCAGTTTGCTACACTTCCTGAACGGAAAAAAGAAGGAAAATATCCAGAAATTGATTTTTATACTGATTTTATAGTAAATTAATAGGCTACTGACCTGAACTACAAATAATTAATCTATAACAAACACCTGTTAATTAAAGTTAAATCCATCTGACCGCAATAGCTCGTATGTGGTAAAACATCTTTCAACCAATCCTCCATAATGCCATGAAAAATACTTACTTCCTCTTTGCCCTACTTATTTTTATTTGTGTAGGATGCTTTTCATCCAAAGATTATGTAACTGACTACGACTATAATTATCAAGCCTCTTTTAAGAAGTATAAGACTTTTGCATTTGTAGTACCTACCGAAAAAGATACGAGTATGATAACCCCGGTTTTAAGTGCAACAATAGGTGCTAGGCTGGGTTCACAAGGTTTTAGAGAACAAGAAACTAAGCCAGACTTATTGGTTAGCTACAAAATTTTCATGGATTCAATTCGATATAGAGGGTATGTGCAACCTGAATTTGATTATTACTTACAACGAGTGAGCAATGTACCTGAAAAAGAGGATGGAGAATTAGACAAGGAACAAGAAAAAGATGAAACTTATAATCACGTAAGATACAGTCAAAATCAAGGCATGTTGGTAATCTATGTAATCGACAGCAAAAGAGGCAATACTATTTGGCAGGGGTATACTGCTGCAAATTTCAATTCTAGTGATCCTAACTTCCAATCTGACATTACAAGGGCTGCCTATAGAGTTATGAATGAATTCAAAGTTTTGAACAATAAATTAGAATAAAAATAGATTGCCTCTGAGTAAGCTAATGATCATTCTGTGTAGTCATTCCACAGTTTTTTGAAGTTGTCCCGTAGTAAATGCGGGACATTTTTTTTTGTAACAATATAGCTTTATTCACTTAAAAAGAGCATTTCAGCTGCTTTTAAGGCATTACACTATGGTTTTTTACTTAGTGGCAATTGCTTTGAAATAGTAATTTGAAATACAAAGAAATCAACTATGAAAAAATCACTAATTGTTACAGGACTTTTGAGCGCCACAGTGATGGTGTCATGTGTTTCTAAAAAAAAATACACCGAATTAGAAGGCAATCTTTTTAGAACCCAAACCGAACTAGCCACAACTGAGCAGGAAAAAGCTGAGTTGGAAGAGAAAATGCAAATCATTGAAAACAGAGTTGCGGAGTATAATAGCAGAATCAATTCGCTACGTGATACCAATGATGCATTAACCATGCAAAACGAAGGCATGTATAGCTTAGAAGGAGCTACTATGATGTCCAAAAACTCCAAAGAGAAAATGAAGCAAACTTTAGCCAATGTAGATCAAGCTAAATTAGCTCAAGCGCAAACTCTGGAGGATTCGGTTAATCTCGCAGTGGAATACAACCTAAAAAAGAATATTACTGAAACTACAGTAGATGGTGAGGAAGATGACGTAAATATCAGCATTGACCAAACTGTTGTGATGATTTCAGTATCTGACAAGTTGTTATTCAATACGGGTAGCTACAGAATCAATTCAAAGGCTGATCCACTTTTAGCTAAACTTGCGGAGGTTATCAATGCGGAGCCAAGCTTACAAGTGATGATTGAAGGACATACAGATCCAAGAACAATTTCTACTGGAGTGGTAGAAGATAACTGGGATCTATCTGTGAAGAGAGCAACAAGTATTGTTAGAAAACTTCAGGAAAGCTATAATGTGGCTCCAGAAAAAATGATTGCTGCGGGAAGAGCGAGTTATATGCCAATTGTGGAAAATAACTCTCCAGAAAACATGGCCATCAATAGAAGAACAAGAATCGTATTAATTCCAGACTTGGATATGTTCTTTGCGATGCTTTAATATTAAAACAAAAACTACTTTAACCACCAAAACCGAAAAGCAAGCTTTAGAGCTTGCTTTTTTTTTAATTACTCACGCGCCAGTAGCACAAAGAATTTTTATGCGAGTTGCAAAATGCTTTCTTGTTGCTCCCGAGACAGTATCTTCTTTAGATCTTAATTTTTTATGACATCATTCTTTGATGTAAGATCTACTCCAATACCTCTAATGTACCTAATGCATGTTGCATCAATACTTCCTGAAAAAACAAGGTATAAATAGCTTGAGCTTGATCAGCTTGAGCGCTTACCAATTGTTGGTTGGCAGTTGCCAAGTCGACGAAATTGGAAATGCCGAGGCGAAAACGCTCTGAAATTGCATTTTGAGCCTCCACAGCTGCCAATACCTGAACTCCGGTATTTCCCTCTTTTTTTACGGCCGCCAAATAGTTTAGGTATGCAAGCTTCACATCCTGATAAATTTTTCTATCTATAGACTCCTTTTGCAATATCTGGTTTTTATATGCTACCCTGCTTCTGCTAACATCAAGTCTGTTTTGAAAATTATTAAAGATTGGAATATTAAGACTAAGCCCTAATGTGTTTTGAGGGTAAACTTTCAATAGCTGATCACGAAGATTTCGCTCATCCAAGGAAGTAAAGAAAGTATTGTAATTATAGAATGCTCCAATTCTTGGATAGTACATCGCTTTAACTGCCTGCATATCCTTTTTAAAGGACATCACCAAAAGTTCCTGCTGTGCTCCATCTGCCCGATTGGCCCGAGCTATATCATATAATTCCTGCATATCCATACCTTCATACCCCAGCCCTTCGGTTCTAGGATTGACAGATTCCAGAACAGGTACTACTCCGGGTTCCAATTGCAAATACTCAGATAAATCCCAAACGTCATTTTGGTATTGCAACTCTGCATCAACCAACACGGATTCCAATCGGGCAACTTCTGATTGCTGATTGTATTTATCCGAAAGTGTTCGCAATCCTGCATCTACAAAGCCATCTATTTGACGCAATGTTTCCTTTTGGTTTTCCAGATTCTCCTTGGATATGGCTATCAACTCCTCATCCAAAAGTACCTGCAAATACATTCTGGCAACATCAAACATCACCTGCTGTGAAGCTCTATCCAACCCTTTTTCTCCAGCTTCATAAGCTAACTTTGAAGATTGCGTATCCAAAATTCGTCTGCCAGAATTGAAAATCGGCATATTCATATTCAAGCCTGCGTTCACCACTTCATTCTTGACATTCGTCACCACAATCTCCCCTTCAATTTGCTGAAATTGCTGCCCCGACTGCTGGGAAAACGAACTACTGATATTCGCATTTGGCAAATGCGAAAGAAGGGAGGACTGCTTTTGTAGCTTCAAAACCTCCATATTATTCGACTGGGTCTGATAGTCAACATTAGCGGCCAATGCCAAATCCACTGCTTGACGGAAGTTGATCTTCAGCGTATCCTGAGCCTGGGCCCCTCCTCCAATGATAGCTACAACAAGTAGCGTTATATACTTTTTATACATGAACAATCGCTTCATCTTTTTCTATTTTACCATCTAGCATATCGATCAATCGAGTGCCATAATCTGCATTTTCTCTGGCATGTGTGGCCTGAATAATCGTAGTTCCTTCCCGGTGCAATTCCTGAAATACTTCCATAATTTCTTTCGCTTGACCAGAATGCAGATTCCCCGTAGGCTCATCAGCTAGTAACACGCGGGGCTTGCCAGCCACTGCTCTTGCAATACCTACTAACTGCTGCTGACCTCCGGAAAGTTGGGCAGGAAAAAGATCTTTTTTCGCAACCATATTGAAGCGGTCAAGAAGATTGGCAATGATACTTTTTCGTTCGTTTGAAGAGACCCCTCTGTAAAGAAGCGGAGTTTCTATGTTTTCATAGACTGTCAATTCATCAATTAGATGATAAGCTTGAAATATGTATCCAAACTCACTTTTGTGTAGCGCTGAGCGCTCACGCTCTTTCATTTTAGCCAGATTCCTATCACCAAACCAATATTCTCCTTCATAGTCTTCATCCAACAATCCCAGGATATTCAGAAGCGTTGATTTACCCGCACCACTAGGTCCCATGATGGTGACAAACTCCCCTTCGTTAATGGTAAGGGTAATTCCTTTGAGTAAAAAAATCCGCTGAAAACGCGATTCTATAAACTTGTCTAAATTCTTAAGTTGTATCATTTTTAATTGAAATATTTCATGTTGGAAAATAGGAAAATCGCCTATTCCTCATTTTAAACTCTATTCACTCTTTAAAGTCTTGGCAGGATTTATTCTAAATACCTTCCAACTTCTATATCCTATTGTCAATCCTGCTAATAATAACACAAGCAAAATTGCAGAAATATATGGCCACGGGGAGAATGAAACCCGATTTGCAAAGGATTGAAGCCAAGTATCAGAAAACCAAAGTCCAAATCCTATTGCTAGGACAGAAGCCACTGCCAGTAATTTGAAGAAATCAGAGGCTAGAACAGAAACAACGTCTTTTTGTGTAGCTCCCAACACTTTCCGGATGCTGATTTCCCGCGTTCTTCTAAGTGCCACATAAGAAACTAATCCAAATAAACCCATGCAGGCGATCAATACAGCTATTCCAGAAAATAATGTGAACACCACTCCAACCCGCTCTTCAGAACGGTAAAGCTGCGCATATTCCTGATCCACAAATCGGTAATTAAACGGTCGCTCCGGCACAAACTTTTTCCATATTTCTTCCAAAGAAGCAAGGGTAGCAGAAGGGTTTCCCGAAGGAATTTTCACCAGCATGACATTCGCATTTCCCTGATCTTTAAATATTCCAAGCGGACCGATTTTCTCATGCATGGAATTGAAATAAAAGTCTCCAACTACCGCTTTAATTGTAGCGTCAGAAAAACCGAAATTCACTGTCTTTCCGATTGCTTCCTCAGGTGTCCATCCCATTTCTTTGATAGCTGATTCGTTTAAAATGATTGGAACCAAAGCTTCGCTATCATTAGCATCTGCTCTGGTCAAATCATTTTCGTTAAGATCAGTGCCAGCGAGGATTGCTAGGTTAAGTGTTTTCACAATATCTTCATCCGTAGAATATCCGGTGATCATAAACTCACGCTGATTATCTCCTCCCGGAAAGATTTTATACCCTGCTTTGATATGCACAGGCATATCGCCTGCCAAAGCAATGGAACTTGCCGCACCACTTCTCAGCATTTCAGACTTCATTGTCTCAGCTACATTGCGCATACTGTAGTGATAAGTAAGTGCTACTACTTGCTCACGATCGTATCCCAGACTAACATTCTGCATGTAATCAAGTTGGGTTTTCACAATAAAAGTAGCTGTCAAGAGTCCTATGGAAACAAAGAATTGAAAAACCACCAAGGACTTTCTTACCCAAGCTCCCCCACCAATCTTTGTTTTATTTGCTAAGGCTTTGATCGGTTCCATACCTGACAAAATTAGAGATGGATACATTCCTGCCATTACGCCTACTATTACAACCAACCCTATCACAAATCCTATCCCCATAGGACTCATCAAAGAAGTGGTATCTAGTGGCACTCCTCCAATCTGCGAGAATTTGGGCAAAATCAAATACAGACACAGAATACTTAGTACTGTTGCAGCAAACGTGAGCAACATGGATTCTGAAACAAATTGACCAAATAGCTGACCTCTACCTGCACCCATTGCTTTGCGAAGCCCCACTTCTTTATTACGCTCGGTAGCTTCTGCTGTCGCCAGATTCACATAATTGATAATACCAATTGCGATAAGGAGCAAAGCCACTATCCCGAAAATATATAAGTAGCGAATATCCGTTCCCGGCTTGATGCTGCTGAGAGACTGATCTCCCAGATGAATATTACTTACAGGCTGCAAGTGAAAGGATGTTTTATAACCAAACTCAGCTAGATCTTTACCAAGGTATTTTTCCTTGATTTGCTCAACTTTAGCTGTAAAAGCCTCCACGTCTGTTCCCGGTATAAGCTTCACATATGTATAGTAGTTGCTTGGGGACCATTCTGGGTTCTTGCCATGCCTGTGGGATTTGAAAGAAGCCAAAAAGTCAAATTCCATGTGACTATTGCTTGGAAAATCTTCCATCACTCCAGAAACATTGTAATCAGTTCCTTCTACCTTTAAGACCTTGCCTGTAGCAGATCCTGAATTACCGAAAAGGCGCTCAGCAGTGCTTTTGGTAAGTACAATTTGGTTTGGCTCCGCCAAAACTTGCTCAGGATTACCAGATAACAACTCAAAATCAAAGACCTTGAAATAATTCTCATCCGCGTATGCGAAGGCTTGTTCTTCCTGATTACCCTGACCCGCATCTATCAAAACTGTGGAGAAAATGCTAATATCAAAAACCAAGGTTCCAGTCTCCACCTCCGGTACTTCCTCGATCAGTGTAGGAATCAGACTGGACGGTGTTGAAGAAACAAGTTGACTCTCGCCTTGAGATATGAATTCCTGATTGAATTTATAGATCCTTTCGTAGTCAGCGTACATTTTGTCGTAGCTCCACTCGTGCTGGATATATAGGCAAATCGCCAAAAAACTTACAATAGCTATCGTAAGCCCTATCAAGTTGATACCAGTATACAACTTGCGCTTGCCCAGGTTACGAAAAGATATTTTCAGATAATTTTTCCACATAAGAATTTGGGAGATTAGATTTACTTGTCCGCCGTAGCGGATTTAAACATTGGAAAATTAGGCTAATCCAATACTGCACTTTAAGTTTAATTGTATTTACAAGAGTCCGTGTGGTTTGATTTACTGAATGCTGTTATTGGTGACTGAATACTGCTCTGCCATTCTTTTCCACTTTTATGCCATAAAAAAATGCCTCTGAATAATCTCCAGAGGCATTTTTATACTTTTGTAAGGTTTACTTTCTCGAACATTTTTGTTCGCCGGCGAACAAAAGGAATGATCAAATTTCAATTCTCAATGCTCAAGTATCAATTCAATAATCAATTTTCGAATCAAATGTGAAAGCAAGCGTCACAGGCGATACGGAAAGTAAATGAAATACTTAAACTCAATCTCCAAGTCCGCTAACCCGCTAGACTAAAATCTCTTAAAACCTTGCTATAACAAAGGATTTTGATAATTATATCTCAATAATTAGCTCTTGAATCTATAATCTAGAGGCTTGGTAGTTTATGCTAGCTCTTAAAACTTTCGATACTTCCCTGTCAGGAATTTATTAGCCTTCTTCTCCGCAAACTTTGCTTTTTTGCTATCCCAGTGAAGGGTTTCATTAGGGAATCTTCCTGCAATCACACCTAGCAAAATGGTTTCTGTCAATCTAGAAGCATAGGAAAAAGGTGCAGAAGTCTGGTCTTTTCCAAGACATGCGTCTACAAACTGATGATAGTGTTTCTTGCTTTCTCCATCGTAATCTTTCACTGGCTTGCCCAGATTAAATGATTCTATATCCATCTCCACATATTTTCCATCTACGATTTTGCGAGGTAACTGCTGAAAATGAGGCAGCAACAATCTTCCCTTTTCTCCCATAAACATCGCACCTTGATCTGGCAGTTCATCTCCGTTTGGCAAAACTAAATCCTCATGCGCTTCAGGAGCTCCTATTCCATCGTACCAAACCCATTTTAAAGTATCCGCAGTATGCTCTGTACCCGGGAATTCGTAAGTCACTATATTATTTGCAGGAAAACCAAATCCTGTAGGCTCCCGGCACTCATTGATAATCGTGCGTGGTACGTCAAGTTTTAGAGCATTGTAAGGGGTATCAAAAATATGTACACCCATATCTCCCAAGGTACCACAACCATAATCCATTATTTTTCTCCAATTGCCTGGGTGATAGAAACCTTCTTTGTACGGTCGCTCAGGAGCTGTGCCCTGCCAAAGATTCCAATCAAGAGTTGCCGGAACTGGATCAGACCCTTCAGGCTCTGGCCCATCGTAACCCCAGTCTTTTGGAGACCAGGCACGGACGGTATGAACCTTGCCGATAATTCCAGATTGGATCAGTAAAGTCGCCAGTTTGTAATCATAGAAAGAGTGAACCTGAATTCCCATTTGAGTTACCAGATTCTTCTTGGTAGCCAGCTCATTCATCGCTCTTGCCTCGCTTACGTGATGAGTCAATGGCTTCTGACAGTAAACCGGTTTATTCATTTCCATAGCCATCATAGATGCTGGTGCATGCGTATGATCAGGAGTGGAAACTACTACCGCATCGATTTGATCTCCCATTTCTTTCAGCAATACTCTATAGTCTGCATAAACTTTAGCATTTGGATGAAGGGCTTTGGCTTTTGCCAGATTAGCACTATCCACATCACATAAAGCTGTCACGTCCACCAAGGCATGAGATGAAATCGCATCCAAATCTGCCATTCCCATACCACCTAGGCCTATGTGAGCGGTTCTTAAACGCTCGCCTGCTTTCAGATTAGCTAAAAATGAAGGGGCAAGTGCAGCAGTGAGTAGACCTAAGCCACTCTTTTTGACAAACTCCCTACGGTCAATACTTTCTATATTTTTACTCATGTTTCAGTGAATTTATTACTGGGTTATGTTATAATTCTTTGATACTGATATTTTTAAATCTGACTACATCTCCATGGCCTAAAAATCCAATATGTCCGGAACTGCGCTGCAACCCCGGATGATCTTTGTGATCCACTGTACCGTTTTTACTTGCTTCCAAATAGTCCCCATCCAAGATAGTCTCACCGTTGAGAATTATTTTAATGTGTGGATGATTTACTATTACCTCTTGGGAATTCCATTCTCCCACCGGCTTCAAAAATCCACGCTTGGCAGGAATCACTCCATAAACTGAACCGTGGTATTGGTACTCCTGCAGTTCCGCAAATTTCTCAGCGGTGTTATCCAAGATCTGCAGTTCCTTGCCCACGTATGCCGCATCACCTTCCAAGGGTGCATGAATTCCCAATCCATTATTCGCACCTGGAGTCAGTTGAAATTCAAAACGAAGTGTGAAGTCACCATATTCCTTTTCGGTAAATAAATTTCCTCCACCAGTTCCTTGCGGATCGATGACAATCATTCCATTTTCTGCCCGATAGGAAGTTTTATTTCCTACCCATCCATCTAGATTTTCACCATTAAAAAGGGACACAAAGTCTTTTCCCGCATTAATTTTTTGGGAATTACATGAAGCTAACCCTAGCGCAAATACAAAAAGTGTAAGAATGAGAACAGAATTAGATTTGGACATGATGAGACATTTTAAACGTTTATTGCATTCATTCTTCAATACTAGATTGCAATTTAAGGTTTCATGACAATTTTGAAGCAAAAAACTTAATTAAAAATTTTAATTACTTGTCTGGTGATTTATTGATTTTTTTGGAAAAGATAGATTGAACTTCCTCTTAGATAGCCGTACATATTACCACTATTGATCGGCTTAAATTATTATAAAAATATTGTTCATAAGATAAGCCAAATCTTGATAATTGAGAATCTATATAAGAATCATAAACTCTGAAGGGGCTCAGAAATGATTAAAACCCGACATGGAAATACCTACTAGGACAACCTTTGTCTCGATCATTTTTATTCTTTTTTCGTATCTAGAACTGCTGGTATATTGAAGTCAAATGGAGAAAAAAGAAGAAGAGAAGTATTTCAAAGGTCGCGGTGCACAGGTCAAGCCAACCAATAAATTCCTTAAATACAGCTATGTCACCGAGCACGTTGAAGGATTGGACGAGCCGTTAGTGGAATCCCCTGAAACTAAAATTTTTTATGAACACTCCAAAACAATAGTAAACAAGGTTGCCAGTCCTGATGTGGGGATGATGTACTCCCTGAATCCCTATCAAGGCTGTGAACATGGATGCAGCTATTGCTATGCCCGAAATACCAATGAATATTATGGGTTTGATGCAGGACTGGACTTCGAAAGCAAACTGATCGCTAAAACCAACGCTGCCCAGTTGCTGGAAAAATTACTATTGGACCCCAAGTGGCAGCCAAATCCCATAAGCCTTTCCGGCAATACAGATTGCTATCAGCCATTGGAACGTAAAATGGAATTGACCAGAAGTATTCTTAAAGTCTTTGCCAAGTATAGGCATCCGGTGGGAATGATTACCAAAAATAGTCTTATTCTAAGAGATATTAATTTGCTAGAAGATTTGGCAAAGGACAACTTGGTGAAAGTTTATATTTCCATCACATCTCTAGACGAGAAGGTAAGACGAGCCATGGAACCAAGAACCGCAAGCGCTACTAAGCGTCTTAAAACTATAGAAGAACTTTCTAAAGTAGGCGTACCTGTTGGAGTGATGTGTGCTCCAATTATTCCTGGATTGACTGACCATGAAGTTCCATCAATACTTAAGTCAGCTGCAGATCATGGTGCACTTTCCGCAGGTATGACCATCGTCCGCTTAAATGGAAGTGTTGGTCCTATTTTCGAAGATTGGGTGAGTAAGAATTTTCCTGATCGTGCTCCTAAAGTATTGAACCAAATCCGATCTGCCCATGGCGGCAATTTGAATGATTCAGAATTTGGAAGACGCATGAAAGGCGAAGGAAAAGTCGCTGAGATTATCAATCAATTGTTTAAAACGGCCAAAAGAAAATATTTTGATGGAAAGTCCATGCCTGAGTATGATTTGAATAAATTCAGACGTGGAGGGAATTTAAACCTGTTTTGATTTTTAGATAGAATTGGTTGATATCCAAAGCTGTAAAGCTTCTCAATAATCACATGATTTCTCCTTACAGATGTCTCGATTAATTCAAAATCAGAGGAGTTTCTAACATCACTGCCCTCCTATTTCGCCAAATAAAATTTTGAATTGCTCTTTTTATCTATCTTTGCAGCTTGCTTTTAACAGTAGCGGCATCAGTCGCCAAACCTATTCACGCCTTGAAACAATACTTCAACTTATTCGATTTCACCCAAAAAGTAGATTACAAAACCGAAGTTCTTTCCGGCCTTACAGTGGCCATGGCCCTGATTCCAGAGGCAGTAGCTTTTGCCTTTATCGCTGGACTTTCCCCATTGACTGGCCTATACGCCGCATTTATGATGGGGTTGGTTACATCAATTCTTGGTGGTCGACCAGGGATGATTTCCGGAGCAACAGGTGCGGTGGCCGTAGTAATCGTTACTCTCGCTGCTTCTCATGGAGTGGAATATGTGTTTGCTGCAGTGGTTTTATCCGGTGTTTTGCAGATTTCAGCAGGAGCTTTGAAACTTGGAAAACTAATGCGCTTGGTGCCACATCCAGTTATTTTTGGATTTGTAAATGGGCTTGCAATCATCATATTCATGTCCCAGCTGGATCAATTTAAAGACCCGGACGGAAATTGGCTTACTGGTAGCTCCATGTACATTTTGGTAGGCTTGGTTCTCTTAACAATGCTTATTATTTGGGGATTACCAAAACTTACTAAAGTAGTCCCATCTTCACTTACAGCGATTCTGGTAGTTTTTGGAGTGGTGAGCTTGCTGAATCTTAACACTAAGACCGTAGGAGATATGGCGAGCATCCAAGGTGGATTTCCCCCCTTTCACCTTCCTTCTGTTCCTTTAAGTTGGGAAACTTTGCAAATCATTTTTCCTTACTCAGCAATCGTAGCTGGCGTAGGATTGATCGAAAGTCTGCTCACCCTAAATATAATTGACGAGATCACTGAAACCCGTGGACGTGGAAACAAGGAAGCCATTGCTCAGGGAATTGCCAATATGCTTTCGGGTGTATTCTCAGGAATGGGCGGCTGTGCGATGATCGGCCAGAGTTTGATCAATATTTCATCCGGTGCCCGAGCAAGACTTTCCGGGATCGTAGCAGCAGTAATGCTTTTGGTTTTTATAATGTTCGGGTCCAGCCTGATCGAGCAAGTACCGATGGCAGCTCTGACCGGATTAATGATTATGGTTTCGATTGGTACTTTCGAATGGGCAAGTCTTCGCACATTCACTAAGATGCCCAAATCAGATGTGTTTCTAATGGTATTGGTTACTCTTATAACTGCTTTCCTGCATAATTTGGCCTTAGCTGTGTTGGTAGGGGTTATCCTCGCTGCTTTGTTTTTCGCCTGGGATAATGCCAAAAGAATCCGTGCTAGAAAGAACATGGATGCAAATGGGGTAAAACATTACGAGATGTTTGGGCCGCTATTCTTTGGATCTATTTCAGCGTTTAATGAGAAGTTTGATATATTAAATGACCCGGAAGAAGTGATCATTGACTTCCGGGAAAGCCGGGTAGTAGATATGTCAGCAATCGAAGCTTTGAACAAGCTAACTGAGCGTTATCACAAGGTCGGTAAAAAAGTACATTTGAAACATCTAAGCCCAGATTGCAGAAGATTGCTTGCAAATGCTGATGAACTCATTGACGTCAATGTCATAGAAGATCCTACCTATAAATTGGCTGTGGATAAGGTTTAAGGATTTTTGTAAATCAGTTAAAACTGCAACTCTCACAAATGCTAAGAGCCAAAAAAGCTCTTCTCAGTTCTTTGCGTATTAAAGTAACCTTCGGAAAGGAAGTCGATTGACTTGATTTCCGAAGGTTTATTTGTTCTACAAATCCTATTTCAAGAACGGATCAAGAATTTGGCAACTTGTTTGGATTAATACAAAACCTGGCATCACTCAATCGCAGAAAACACCATTTGTCGGAATTTCCAAGCAGACTCATCACCAGTTCCTCCCTGAGTTTGCTTCATTAAAATACCAATAGTGTTAGTCACAGGATCCGCGAAATATTGAGTATTAAAATATCCGCCCCAATCAAACGTCCCAAGGCTACCAATTCCTCCCTGAGCAACACCTTTTTCATCCACAAGTCCAAATGCCAATCCGTAGTCTTTTCCTCCATCTCCTAACAAATCACCAACCTGATTGCTCATAATTGCCTGAATGGTCACTGGACTCAAAAATCTTTTACCATTATATGCCCCACCATTTAGATACATCTGAAGAAATTTTGCATAATCCTCTGCTGTCGAAGAAAGTCCTGCTCCTCCCGAAAAGAAAGTCTTTGCTCCGGTTTTAGGATAATCAGGATCATAAAAAGTCACCGGAAATGATTCCCATTTATCATTCACTTTTCTATGTATAGTCACTAGTTTTTTGCCCTGCGACTCATTTAAGTAAAAACCAGTATTTTTCATTCCAATTGGATCAAAAATCCTGGTCTTTAAAAACTGATCAAAGGGCATTCCAGACACTACCTCGATAAAATAGCCTAGTACATCCAATCCTTCACTATAGGTGAATTTTGTTCCTGGATCATGATGAAGAGGTAGCTCTGCTAGCTTTTTAATATTATCGCTGATTTTGACTGGCTCAGTGGTGAACAAATCTACTATGCCAGCTTTATTGTAAATCATCTTCATACGCTCATCCCCATCGATCACGCCATATCCTATACCCGAAGTATGGGTTAGCAAATCTCTGACAGTAATCTCTCTAGATGCAGGGCGGAAAGAATATGTAGTATCATTATAACGATAGGCAGTTAACACTTTAGGATTGGCAAACTCTGGAATGTATTTTGAAATAGGATCATTCAACTGAAACTTTCCCTCCTCCCACAGCATCATTACTGCTGTAGAAGTAATTGCTTTGGATTGGGATGCAATCCTGAAAATCTGATCTTTTGCCATTTTCGTCTCAGAAGGCACATCTGCAAAACCTTTGGCTTCGTGGTAGACTATCTTTCCATCTTTCACTATCAAAGCAACCAGACCAGGAACTTGGTTTTCACTGATCGTTTTGTCAAGCATCTGATCAATTTTGCTCAATCGATCGGAAGAGATCCCTTTTAAAGACTGATTACCTTGGGGTGAAAGTGTAACTGATGGACTTTGAGCAAAAATATTTAAACTCAAAAACAGTAAAAAACTGAAGCTGCTAAAGTAGCCTAGGCTCTTTTTCATAGGTCGTGGGTTTTGATTGAAAAGTAAATTAGGAATTCTCTCCCTAAAATCTATTCTACTTACCAAAGAGATAAAAAAAACAGGCTGATGGAACCATCAGCCTGCATTTCTCTTTTATTCCAATCTATTGATTCACTTCAAAATAATATTCTGTACCATCCTGGAACATTCCCAGCACCACGATATCCTCACCTTCCTTATCTTTCAAAACATCAAGCAGATTGTCCACACCTGAAATTTTAATCCTACCACTTTCTGCGATGATGGAAGTAATGATAAAGCCTGATTTTGCTCCGGCTCTAACCCATTTCTCACCAGCAACATTTGATATTAACGCTCCTCCGGAAATATCTAAAGCACCTTTTAGCTGAGCAGGAACTTCTTCAAAGGTCACACCTTCAAAGTCATAACTTTTCGGGATAACCTTTTCAACAATATCTGTGGTACCAGAGAAATTTTTCAAAGTAGCCTTTGCCTTATAGGTTTCGCCATCCCTTATGTATTCCACTTCAATTTTATCTCCTGGCCGCTTTCTAGCCACCATCTCCTGCAGGTTCGCCACATTATTGGTGACTCTTCCATCAACACTGATAATAATATCGCCAGGCTTCAATCCAGCATCTTCCCCAGCGCTATTTTCATTTACTCCGCCAACGTATACACCTTGTTCCACTGGGAATTCCTTCTCTAAATAATCAGCAAGCTCCGGACTAACATTCTGGATATTTACACCTAGTAAAGCTCTCTGAGCTGTGCCGTACTGCATTAAATCATCCATAACCTTTTTTACCAGCGTACTAGGTACCGCAAATGAATATCCGCTGAATGTACCTGTGCTACTTGCTATCGCTGTATTAATACCTATCAATTCACCTGCAAGATTCACCAATGCACCTCCGGAATTACCTGGATTTACTACTGCATCTGTCTGAAGAAATGCTTCCACGGAAAGTCCGTTTTCCACGTTTTCCAAAATCCTGATATTTCTAGCTTTCGCAGAAATAATCCCGGCAGTAACTGTAGAATTCAAATCAAATGGATTACCCACAGCAAGAACCCACTCTCCTATTTTTGTTTTGTCAGAATCACCAAATCGCACAAATGGTAATCCTTCTGCATCAATTTTCAACAAAGCCAAATCAGTAGTTGGATCGGTGCCCACTACTTTAGCTACATAACGTTTGTTATTGTCAAGAGAAATTTCAAGTCGGCTGGCATTTTCTACTACGTGGTTATTGGTCACAATATATCCGTCGGATGAAATAATCACGCCTGAGCCTGAACTCATCAGTGTTCTACCATGGCCACTTCCGCCACCCTGATCGTCTCTGGGAGGTATCCCAAAATATTCCTGGATCGGATCCCTACGACTTCTGCCACTTCCTGCGTAGGTCATTTGACTTTTCACGTGTACCACGGCTGGTACAACTGCCTCTGCAGATGCTACGAAATTAATACCATCAGGAACAGTGAAATCTTCACCAGATAGTAAGTTCACAAAACTCGCCTGCTGCTTTTCGTCAAAACTTGTGGCATTCTGTGGTTTAATGAGAAAGCTAAGGCCAGCTAAAGCCACTATGCCTCCGATCAAAGAGGCAAGAAGCATTCCCAGAAAGAATTGTCTTTTGCTCATATTTCCTAAGTTTTAGTTTTATTTTAATTAACCTGAGTGATGAATGAATAGGTCCAAATACTGCACCTTAAAAACCGCCTCCACACCCAAATTAACATGAATTAACCGATTTTAGTAGTCTTTATATATTTTACCTTTCCAAACGTGACATTTTGCGTTTGGAGAATGATACTCAGCTAAGTTAGCTGAGACTTTGTCATACTTAACTAACGCCCATACCATCAGTGTTGTTCATTAGAAATTTAGAAAATCAATATTCTTTAGGTTTCTGCTACAAGCATCTTAATTGATTTTTCAATAAATCTGTAAAGCCATTTTTAATTATATTAACTGCTCAATCTCTTTGCAATGAATCGAACACTTTTGCTAGTTGTTTTAAGTATTTTTTTAGTCACTTCCCTTTTTGGGCAGGAAAACAATTCAGCATCGGAAAATAACTCTGACGTCAAAACCGGTATCAGTGCGGTGGATAGCCTATTTGTCTATTCGGACTCTAATAGCTTTACTATTAATAAAAAAAACACTCCTAGTGCATCCTTGCTAAGTCAAGTAATCAACCGTGCTCAAAGAAATGCAATAGCTCTGAGTCAAATAAAACTACAGTTAACTGACAATCTTGATACAGCGGAAATGTCAGAAAAACTTCCCAAAATAAAGTTAGTGGCTGAGAGGATTAAGTCTCAAATGGATCTAGATAAAGATAAGCTTAACCTTCGATACTTACAGGGAATAGAAAATCTTATTGCACTAGTGGGTGATGTCAATGAAAAGTTGGATAAGAAAATAGAAGAACGGGTCAACAAACTAACCCTGGCAGGAAACAGTCTGAATGAAATCAAATCTGATTCATTATTTAATCTGACGCTTAGAGACACTTCACTAATTCCTTCGATAAATAAGGAATTAGTACTTCTAAAAAATTCCATCAAAACCATCGATAGCATTTATCTGGCCCAGGAAATCCTGACCGCAAAATTCCAGGCGAAAATCAGCGAAAACACAATTTTGTTTCTTGAACTAGAGCAATTTCTCAAAGCTAATAGGACGGCGATGGAACAGAGTTTCTGGAAAAAGGAGATCAACTACTTGTGGGAATCTACAAACTATGAAAAGGAAACAAATCTAAGAGAGGTAATTAAGGAATCAAGTAGGGTAAATCTTCAGCTGATGATGGCTTACCTTGAAAAGACTTATATGTCTCTGATTACATGTCTGATTATTTTGGTGCTAGGATATTGGAAAATTAAATCAATCATAAAAGCGGTTTCCAATGAGAAAGAATTTGCAAAACTAATCCTAGATCGGGTTAGATATTTCAAAAATCATACGTTCGCTTCCACACTCATAATCCTCCTGCCTATTTTTTTAATCATTTTTAATAAGCCACCATTAGTATTCATTTCTACACTTTCATTCCTTTTAGTATTCGCCTCTACTTTTATAGTCAAAGATCAGTTTGGCAAGTATTTCAGTCAATTATGGTGGGTATATCTTGTTCCTTATTTACTCTTGGCACTGAGTGGCTTGCACTGGAAAGTCGCATTTCAAGAGCGCTGGTATATTTTAGTTTCCTCTCTGTTATTTATTTTGATGGGGGTATTTATCTTAAGAAGCTTAAAGAAAAATCTTTACAAGGGGGGTGAGTTACTGAAGCCATTAGCAATTTTCCTTATAGCTTTTCAGGGCTTTGCTGCGATAGCTAATATTTTCGGCCGTTTTAACATTGCAAAGACCTACTCCGTCACAGGAGCTATTCTCTTTTTTAGAGGCGTTGGGCTTTTTCTCTTTATCTATGTTTTCTTGGAATTAGTCTATTTGCTCATAGAATATAGTAAAAATGAGAAAGACAGTTTCACTTCTTATTTTGACTTCCAGGACTTACAGAAAAGAATGCAGGGATTACTAATAATCTTCGCCTGCGGTATTTGGACATATGGTTTATTCTGGCATCTCGGATATTTCAACTATTTCTACGATTCGTTCGTGGAGTTTCTAAAAAAAGATCGTATACTGGGAGATACCACATTCCAATTCGGCAGTATTCTTCTGTTTCTGGTAATTCTTTACATCAGTACTTTTTTGGCAAACAACATTGCCTATTTTGCTTCTGTCAAAGATCAACGAACTGCAACTTCGCGCAAACAACGTCTGGGAAGCTCAGTTCTTCTCATCCGGCTTGCGGTATTGATAGTCGGCTTTTTCATAGGTATGACTGCTGCAAAAATCCCTTTTGACAGAATCGCCATAGTGCTTGGAGCACTTTCCGTAGGTATTGGTTTTGGTTTGCAAACGATAATCAATAACCTCGTTTCAGGAATAATTCTGGCATTTGAAAGGCCTATTCAAATCGGCGACGAAATACAAGTTGGTGAGACAAGTGGCACTGTAAAAGAAGTTGGAATTCGCGCCAGTAAAATTCAGGGATACGATGGTTCAGAAATAGTAATGCCTAATGGCGATCTGCTGTCCCAGAGGTTGATCAACTGGACACTTTCTGATAAAAAGAGGCGTGTAGAATTAATAATCGGTGTGGGTTATAGCTCGGACATGAAGTTGGTAAAATCAATTTTGGAGGAAGTGGTTTCCGCTGAAAGAATTCTTAAAGCACCATCACCTCGCGTTTACATGCAAACTTTCAATGATAGTTCTGTAGACTTTCGGGTATTATTTTGGGTGGAAAGTATGGACATTTGGATAGATGTGCGGGCTGAAGTAATGAGCAATATCTTTGAGAAATTTGCTGAAAATAAAATTGAGATCCCGTTCCCAAAAAGAGATCTCTATTTAAAATCTGTACCATCTAATTGGCAGGAAAAAATCTCCAAGCCTGGAGAAGACATCAGCCCAAATAAGGTGGGCTCAGAATTGGAAGAAAATAAAAAATCCTCTGAAGAATAGTCTTCAAAGGATTAATTTCGCTAACAAAAAAGATCTTTATTAAGCTCTTTTGACATTGACAGCATTAGGTCCTTTTTTGCCATCTTTGATGTCATAAGTTACTTTGTCATTCTGTGCGACCTGATCCACCAAACCGGTTGCGTGTACGAATACTTCGCTTTGAGACTCATCGTCAACGATAAACCCAAATCCTTTGGCTTCATTGTAAAATTTTACTGTTCCGGTAAACATAATAATTTGTGATAAATTGGAATTGAAAGAGCGTTAAAAGTAAATATTCAATTAAAAAAAACAAAATAATCATTCTTGTTTTCAGCAAATGAAAAAAATAATTTTGGTTAGGCACGGAAAGTCAGCTTGGAATAACCCCAATTTGACAGATCACGACAGACCTTTGGCTGAGCGTGGTCTTAATGATGTCCCCGAAATGGGAATTAGATTGAAAGAAAAAGGAATTGTGCCTGATCTTATATTAAGCTCTACTGCCACGCGTGCTACTCAAACTGCAGAAATTCTCGCTGAAGTCCTTCATCTACCAAAAACTAAGATTACTTATGATAAGAACTTATATCATGCGTCTGCAGCAATTATTTTAAAAAATATACAGAAGCAAGATGACGCTAATGAATTGATCTTTATCGTAGGTCACAACCCTGGAATGAATGACTTTATTGATTTCTTTGGAGGAAGTTTCGATAATCTTCCAACTTCAGGACAATATGGATTATTCGTCGATACAGAGCACTGGATCAAGGTTCGTCCTGAAAATTCCAAGTTGTGGTTTTTAGATTACCCTAAGAAAAGAAGTTGACTAAGTGGGAATAATGCGCCAGTTTCTTAGAGAAATTGACTGTCCTTTATTAGAAGCTTGTTCTGCTAAACAAACCTTGTAATCTTGAGAGTAATTAAGCCATCAAGGCAAATCAAAATTTCTAACATCCTGCACCACGTCGTGAAATTTGCCCTCATTTTCTAATAAATAACTGATTTTTGCAGCAACGAAATCCGGTGAAGAAAGATCACCATTTGTTTTATAACCTTTAAAACGCTCAATCTGGGGGAAATCAAATTTATCAGCCTGCCTGATCTCCTCCTGCATTTGAGTGTCTACAATTCCCGGAGCTAAACTGAAAAATCTAAACTTATTGTCTGCATTTTCCTTTGCCGCCACCTTTGTAAACATCTCCATTGCAGCCTTCGTGGTACAATATCCACTCCAACCTTCAACAGGTTTGGATGCAGCTCCTGAACTGATGTTACAAATGATTTTTTTAGCTGGGGAGTCCTTATAGGCAGTTACAAATGCGTTAGTAAGAAACATAGGAGCCAATAAATTAATATTGATCTGAGTCCTCATGTTTTTAGCTTTCAGATTTCCTACGGGTTTGATCTCACCTATCCATCCGGCATTGTTGATAAGAAGAATTTCCTCATAATTCCCTTTGGGAAATAATCCGTCAAGCTTTGTTTCCAATGCATCCAAATCCACAAAATCAATACTGACTTCAAGTAGATTTGGATGATTGATTCCAAGTGTAGTTCTGGAAATAGCTAGGATATTAAATCGCTCGTTTTGCAAATAAGCATCTAAGATGGCTTTCCCTAAGCCTTTACTGTGACCTGTGAGTATTAGGAGTGAATTTTGCATAGCCGAGCTAATTTAATTTTTAAAGGATGTATTGAGACAAATCTCTGTTCTGTACCAAGGTACTTAATCTATCCTGCACCATTTCCTTGGTTACCATGATTTTAGAATTGGCAGTAATAGTATCTGGCACTTCAAATAAGAAATCATTCAGCAAGTGACTCATCACTGTATGAAGTCTTCTAGCACCAATATTTTCAACTTCCTGATTGATCAGAAAAGCTAGTCTTGCGATTTCTTCAATCGATTCATCGTTGAACTCAAGGTACACCTCCTCAGATTCGAACAGAGCCTGATACTGTTTGGTCAGTGCGTTCTTAGGCTCACGTAAAATTCTGGAAAAATCCTCCTGAGTCAAGCTCTGCAACTCTACGCGAATAGGGAATCTACCTTGCAGCTCGGGTATTAAATCAGAAGGCTTTGCTACATGAAAAGCACCCGCGGCGATAAATAAAACGTGATCAGTATTAATTACTCCGTATTTAGTATTTACGGCTGATCCTTCAACAATAGGAAGCAAATCACGCTGGACCCCTTCACGGCTCACGTCCGGCCCACCACCATTTTTTCCTGATTTGGATGCAATCTTATCAATCTCGTCTATGAAGATTATGCCGTTGTTTTCGGCAAGTTTGATGGCTTCTTCTTTTACTTCTTCGAAGTCAACCAACTTGGACATTTCTTCTTCCAGCAAAATCTTTCGGGCTTCAGAAATACTGACTTTACGTTTTTTGACTTTCTTGGGCATCATGTTCGAAATCATATCCTGAAGACCTGCCATACTGGCATCATCCATCATTCCATTCCCGATCATCCCTACGCCCATCGGTGATCCCGCTTTTACGCTGATTTCAACTTTACGCTCGTCCAATTCCCCGTTACGAAGCTTTTCTCTAAATCGCTCACGAGTTCTTTCGTTTAATTCTGCATCGTTCGCAGGTTCGGAATGCTCATCAGAATCTGTAGGGATAGCTCGTGTAAAGCCTGCACTTTTTACCGGAGGGATCAAAATATCCAAAATTATCTCTTCGACAGCTTCGGCAGCTTTTTCTTTGACAGATTCATTTTTTTGTTCTCTGACCAAAGCAACAGATTGCTCTACTAGATCTCTTACCATACTTTCCACATCACGTCCTACGTAACCGACTTCTGTGAATTTGGAGGCCTCCACCTTGGTGAAAGGTGCATGAGCCACTTTGGCCAATCTTCGTGCGATTTCAGTTTTACCCACCCCTGTGGATCCTATCATCAGGATATTGTTAGGAACGATGTCTTTTTGAATATCCGTTTTCACCATTAGGCGACGAATTCGATTTCTGAGAGCAATGGCCACGTTGCGCTTGGCATCATTTTGACCGATAATATATTTGTCTAACTCTGCGACAATCTGTCTTGGAGTAAGTGAAAGTATTTTTTCCATGTCGTTAGCTTAAAATATGCTCAGTCCGCTGTGGTTAATTTTGGTACTGAGCTTTTATGGTTTGTTATTTAAATGAAAAAATGCCTCCTAAAGAAGGCATTTTCCCTAGTTATCTTTTCCGTTTTCCGGCTGGAGATTAAAATGAAGCGGACTTTCCACCTTAGTTTTTAACAAAGCTATATCCAAAACTTCTTCCACTCTATTGACAAAATGAAACTCAACACCTTTAACGTATTGTTCATCTATCTCTTCGATATCCCGTTTGTTTTTGCTGCAAAGGATGATTTCCTTAATTCCAGCTCTTTTGGCAGCCAATATCTTTTCCTTGATTCCACCTACGGGCATCACTTTACCTATTAAGCTAATTTCTCCTGTCATTGCAACTTTAGCTTTTACTTTTCTCTGAGTAAAAACCGAAGCCATCGCTGTTAGCATTGTGATACCTGCTGAAGGTCCATCTTTGGGTACGGCTCCTGCAGGCACATGAATATGAAGATCGTATTGATCAAACACTCTGTGATCTATACCCAGCTTATCAGCTTTGGATTTCAGATAGGAAAGTGCCGTAATAGCCGATTCCTTCATTACATCACCTAGCTGCCCGGAAAGCGTAAGTTTGCCTTTTCCTCTACTTAGACTTGTCTCGATAAACAAAATCTCCCCTCCCACACTTGTCCACGCCAAACCTGTAACCACACCGGCAATGCTATTGTCGGTATATGACTCTTTATCAAAAATCTCTGAGCCTAAAATCTTTCGTACCGCGGCCGCAGTAATTTTAGGACTGTATTCCTCTTCCAAAGCAATAGACTTAGCAATATTTCTCACTACTTTCCCAATTGCCCTTTCCAGGCTTCTCACACCTGATTCTCGAGTATAATCTTCGATTAACTTCACTAAAGCAGCTTTATCAAACGTAATCTGCTTGGATTTCAAACCATGCTCCTTACGTTGCTTAGGCACCAAGTGACGCTTGGCAATTTCCACTTTCTCCTCTTGAGTATAGCCAGTCACCTCTATGATCTCCATCCTATCCCGCAAAGCCGGCTGAATAGTATCCAAGGAGTTAGCTGTAGCAATGAAAAGAACCTTACTCAAGTCATATTCTACTTCTAGGTAATTATCCAAGAACGCATTGTTTTGCTCGGGATCCAGAACCTCAAGGAATGCTGATGAAGGATCTCCGCGGAAGTCAGAAGAAAGTTTATCAATCTCATCCAGCACATACACTGGATTGGAGATTTTTACCTTTTTCATGTTTTGGATAATCTTTCCAGGCATCGCACCTACGTAAGTTTTACGGTGACCGCGAATCTCAGCTTCGTCATGCATCCCTCCTAAAGACATTCTCACATACTTTCTACCTAAAGCTGCAGCTATGGACTTACCTAATGAAGTTTTACCTACACCTGGAGGGCCATATAAGCAGAGAATTGGACCTTTCAGATCATTCTTTAACTTCAATACTGCAAGGTATTCAATGATTCTTTCCTTAACTTTTTCCAGACCAAAGTGGTCTCCATCCAATACTTTCTTGGCGTGATTTAAATCAAAATTATCCTGAGTAAATTCATTCCAGGGTAATTCCACCATCGTTTCAGCATAATTCAATGCAATTGGATATTCAGCAGCAGAAGGGTTGATTCTAAGGATTTTGTCCAGTTCCTTTTGGAAATGTTTATTCACTTCTGCAGGCCATTTTTTAGAAGCACCACGTGCGGCAAGATCTTCCACTTCCTTTTCAGGACCCTCGTCTCCCAGCTCAGTCTGAAGCACTTTCATCTGCTGACGAAGGAAATAATCACGCTGCTGCTGATCGATGTCCGTATGAACTTTCTTCTGAATCTCAGATTTAAGCTCCAACATCTGGATATCCTTCATCATGAATTCTAGCAAAAGCGTCGCACGTTCTACTCCATCATTAATCTCTAATAATCTCTGCTTTGACTCAACTGGTGCATTGATGTTGGAAGAAAGAAAATGAGTAAGAAATGCTGTATTGTCAATGTTGTCTAAAGCAACCTGTGCTTCACGAGGAATTTCTGGATTGAGGTGAAGAATGCGGGTAGCAGACTCCTTTAATGATTCTTCAAGTGCCTGAATTTTCTTGGACGTTGTCGGGAAATTCTCTTCCAGATACTCTGCTTTAGCTATGAAATATGGATCATCAGTGATTTGCTCGCTGACCTTGAATCGTTTCTTACCCTGAATGATTATTGTGGTATTACCATCAGGTAGAACAATCATTTTAATGATTTTGGCGAGAGTACCTACTTGGTAGATATCTTCCCATCCAGGATCATCTATGTTTGGATTAATCTGAGCACAAACCCCAATCAATTTATTTCCCTTTTGGGCTTTTTTCACAAGGCGAATTGACCGCTGTCTACCAACAGTGATCGGAATAACTACACCTGGAAAAAGGACTGTATTTCTTACTGAAAGGATTGGAATCTCTTCTTCAAGTATTTCTTTTCCTTGTGAATCATCTTCCTCGTCGGTTATCAGCTGGATCAGATCTCCTTCACCGGCAAATTCACCGACCATTAAGTTTTGAAACACAGAATTTTCGAATTGGCTCATATAGACAGAATGACAGCTAAGCTGTCCGTTTTATGCTAAAATAAAAGAAGAACCTCCAAAATACGAAGGTTCTTCCTAAAAGGTCAAGGTGCATGCCAAGAGACCTAAGTGGTCAGAATGGCAGTTTGAAACTTATCCTTCACCCGTGAATAATTTAAGAACATCGTTTCCAATAGCAAAGACCATCAATGCCAAAAGTATAACCATACCTACTTTCTGCGCATTCTCAAGGAATCTGTCAGAAGGTGCACGGCCAGAAATCATTTCATATAATAAGAAGATCACGTGACCACCATCCAAAGCTGGAATTGGTAAGAGATTCATAAATGCTAGAATCATTGAAATCAGGCCGGTGATTGTCCAGAACTTAGTCCAGTTCCAAGTATCCCCGTAGATTTTTGCCATTCCTATAGGCCCGCTGACGTTTTTGGTTGAGACTTCACCTGTAAACATCTTGCCCATTGCTTTTGCATTCACAATTACTACTGTAAATGCTTTGGCTGTTCCTTTTTTCAGTGCTTCCGCAAAACCATATTTGCGTTGCACCATATCGATCAAAGGATTCACAGCAATATCTATAGTGCCTCGATCAGTCACTGCCACCATTGTATGAATAGTATCATTAGCGCTAGTCAACAATTCAATATCGGCTTCTTGATCTTTAGCTTTTGCAAGCTCAGATTTCAGTTCGTCGAAGTAAGTGATGGGCTTACCATTTACAGACAGAATCTTATCATCGGTGGTAATTCCAGCTTTCTCAGCAGCACCACCTTCGTCTATTTTGAGTAATTCAAAAGGATATCGAATTTCGACAAAGCTGTTGATTGCTTCTTGACTGTTGAAGGAATTGATAAAACCTCTTGGAATCTCAACCTTGAAAATCTCACCTCCACGATCAACGGTGTAATATCCATTTTCGCTAAGCAAAGCCGAACCAGCAGTCAAATCGTTAATGGATTGGTAAGGTTCACCATTAATATCCAAAATCTTATCTCCCGTTTTCAAGCCAATAGTTTCACCGATTTCCAGCGCTTCTATACCGTTTTCTACTACTTGATCACGAGAATAATAAGTCTCACCATTGTTATAAACCAAGATCACAAAAATGACAATACCTGTAACAACATTGACTATAATACCTCCCAGCATTACGATCAAGCGTTGCCAAGCTGGTTTAGATCTGAATTCCCAAGGCTGCGGAGGACCTGCCATTTGGTCTGCATCCATGGACTCATCCACCATTCCGGAGATTTTCACAAATCCTCCAAGCGGAATTGCTCCTATAGAATATTCAGTTTCTCCCCACTGGAATCCAGCAATTTTGGGGGGAAATCCGATAGAAAATTTCTCTACTCTCATGCCAAACATCTTGGCGGTAAGCAAGTGGCCCAACTCATGTAAACCCACAAGGATTGATAATCCAAGGAGCAACTGGCCCACCATAATTAAGGTATCCATTATACTTTATTCGTTATTAGTTCTTTAGTAATTTCTCTCGCCCGCATGTCCATCTCCACATAATCTTCCAAATTTGGATGTGCAATAAACTCAGCTTTTTCGAGAGTTTCGCCAATCAAATCCGACATTTCCAGAAAACCAACTTCTTTATTCAAGAAAGCAGCTACCGCAATTTCATTGGCAGCATTCAACACACATGGTGCTGTACCGCCTTTTGCAAGAGCATCATATGCTAATTGAAGGTTTTTGAAAGTCTTTAAATCCGGCTGCTCGAAGGTCAATTGAGGGTAATTCATAAAGTCAAATCTTTCGAAATCACTTTTCAATCGGTCAGGAAAGCTTAGCGCAAACTGAATTGGGATACGCATATCCGGCAATCCGAGTTGTGCTTTTATAGATCCATCCTCAAATTGCACCATAGAATGAATGATACTCTGTGGATGTACGACTACATCTATCTGTTCGGTTTTTAATCCAAAAAGCCATTTTGCCTCAATCACTTCCAGTCCTTTGTTCATCAAGGAAGCAGAGTCAATTGTGATTTTGGCGCCCATATCCCAATTTGGATGCTTGAGTGCTTGCTCTCTGGTGACAGTTTCTAAGAAACTTCTGTCTTTCCCTCTGAAAGGTCCGCCCGAAGCTGTAAGTATGATTTTCTCAATAGGATTATGAAACTCACCTATCAGACATTGAAAAATTGCTGAATGCTCAGAATCTACTGGGTATATATTCACCCGATTTTCTTTCGCCAAAGCTGTGATAATCTCACCTGCTACGACCAAGGTTTCCTTATTAGCTAACGCGATCTGCTTACCTGCTTTAATCGCATTTACCGTAGGAATCAAGCCGGAATAGCCAACCAATGCCGTCAACACAACATCGATAGTTTCCATTTCCACTACCTGGGCAATCGCCATCATACCAGCATAAACCTTGATATCCTTCGGCTGCAATACATCCCGTACCTTGGCATAAAGACTTTCGTTTCCAATCACTACAGCGTTTGGTGTAAATTCCAATGCCTGCTCAATCAGTAAATCTGCATTATTTTGAGCTGTAAGAACCTCAACGATGAAGTCTTCAGGATGCTGACGAATTACCTCTAGGGTTTGAGTACCAATGCTTCCGGTGCTGCCCAGGATGGCTACGCGTTTGGGTTCTATCATTCAGTTTGGGATTGTCGAGTAATTAAAACTCTTATTGGTTTGAAGAGTTTTCTCAATAGCTGACAAAATTACAAGATGCTCCCACTTTTCCTCGTACAAATAGTCAGTTTTTCCCAAATGGCATAATATTAAAGGTCAAATGGTAGCGTTATCCCTATTTGGGAACTTAAAAAATGTGAATTTATCCAACGGAATAACTTCTCACTCGTCAAATTGATAAAATGATTCGCCAATGAACAGTCTATTCAAAACAACCGGAGTTTCCTTTCTGGCAGGCTTGGCCGGAGCTGCAGTTTGGACAACTATCAATGTAAATGAACCTGAGCAATTCTTGGATTATCCGCAGGAAAATAAAACTGAGGTAAGTTTTGCTTCACAATATCAACCCGTTACCAATCACTCCACCTCTGAAGTACCTGTTTCATTTGTAGATGCATCTGAAAACAGTACAGAGTCAGTCGTATTTATCAAAAACTTTTCCGGTACGGACCCAAGAAGGTACAGCATGTTTGACTACTTCTTTGGTGGTGGTGGCGCTCCCTCCCAGCAAGTGAGCACCGGATCGGGAGTAATTATCTCAGGTGATGGCTACATCGTAACCAATAATCACGTGATCGACAGAGCCGAGACAATTGAAGTTGTGCATAAGAAAAGAACCTACAAAGCTACTTTAGTTGGTACTGATAAAAACACAGATATAGCTGTGTTGAAAATCGATGAAACAAACCTTCCTGCAATCAAGCGCGGAAGCAGCCGCGATCTAAAAATCGGTGAGTGGGTGCTCGCTGTCGGTAACCCTTTTAATTTAACATCAACTGTCACAGCAGGGATAGTTTCCGCCAAAGAAAGACAAATCAATATTCTTGGTGGAGATTTTCCTTTAGAAAGTTTCATCCAAACTGATGCACCAATTAACCCTGGAAACTCAGGTGGTGCATTAGTCAATGTCAATGGAGAATTGGTTGGAATTAATACGGCTATCTTGTCCAGAACTGGTTCATATACTGGTTATGGATTCGCGGTTCCGGTGGATATTGCCATGAAAGTTTCCAATGATCTGATTAAGTATGGAGAAGTTCAAAAGGCGATCCCGGGCATAGAAGCTGTAGAAATCACTCCTGAGCTGGCAGAAGAAATGAATATAAAAACGCTAGATGGAGTGATAGTCACCCATGTTATAAAAAACGGAGCTGCAGAGAAATCAGGGTTGAAGCGAAATGACGTAATTACAAAATTAGGAAATCAGTTAATTACTGGAAAAGGAAGTTTTGAAGAGGCGCTTTCCTATTATTACCCAGGTGACCAACTTCCAGTATTTTACTTAAGAGATGGCAATGAGAAATCTGCCAGTCTTCAACTTCAGAATCTTGAAGGCGGTAACGGTGTGATCAAGCGGGAGTTTTATAGCTCAGGACTACTTGGAGCAAGGCTAGAAGCTGTCAACACCATTGAAAAAGACAAGTTTGGTGTTGATTACGGAATCAAACTTACTGGTTTGACACGTGGATATTTGAGAGAATTAGGGCTAAGGGAAGGATTTATCATTACCCAGGTCAACGGTGATCCAGCAAAGGATCCAACCAAAGTTGGTGCTTATTTGGAGAAATTCAGCGGAAGATTGCTTCTAGAAGGAGTTGCTTCAAATGGCCAACCATTTATGCAAAGTTATAATGTGAGATAGGAATAAAGTGAGGGGTCTCACTGCAATGGCTGAATCCATTGTTTTGAGATCCCTTCCTTATTTACAAAATCAATCCACATCACGTATTTCCCCATAGTATCATTAGGATTCCAGCTTAAAGTTTTATTTTGGCTTTCAACCAAAAATAAAAATGGATTCCATAGAAGAACAGATCGTAAATCAGGATACTCCTCTGCAATCCTATTTTCCGAAAGGACTAGCCGGCTCACTCCTTCGTAAATTGGAAAGGCTTTTTGATCTAAATTTATTTTATCCAAAAATTCCTCTTTTATCTTGAAACTGACTACACCATGTCTACCTAATACGCCAAATTGCTTCTGAGAATTAATAGAGTTATAGATTGAAACTGATTCGATTTGATGAAAAGGAGTTTCAATCAAATCACCAATCTCAAACATAGGCCACCCATTCACTAGGATCAGCGGACCTGTTTCGTACTTAAAACCAGAATTGACTGAAGCCAATAAGATCTCATAACCATCCTTAGAACGTTTCACTGAAGCTTTTGATATGACACTGGAAAATGCCTCCCTTAGCGTAGCTATTCCTTCAAAATTGGTACTAAGATAGATCTGATCTGGTACAGCTTGAGTCAAGTCATTATATAGAGATTCGTAGCCATCCGAATTAATCCTATAAATCTGATTGATATACTTTCTCTTTCTTTTAAGATCCAGCATATTGACTACTTCATCTGAAAAAGGAACTGTATTGTCAAAAGCAGAAAATTTTAGGCTTTTTGATTCATTCAGAACAATTGACACTTCACCAATTGGTGCTCCCATATTATCGAATTGATATGCCCAAACTGCAGAAGTACCTCTTTGCTGAATTAATTCAGCTTCGATAGCTGCACTATCTCGCATATTAAACTCTTTCACTACTCCAAGATCTAAGAAAAATACAGAAATTCTTGAATTAGCATCTTTTGAAATCGGATCTAATCGAAACTCAGGCTGGTCATCCACTGTGATTTCAGAATTTTTCACTACTCCTATCACAGGCAAAGCTTCTAATGTAGGATCAAAGATCTTTACCGCCAAGACACCTGCATCTTCTAACTGAGGTGGAAGTTTGATTAATTTTCTCGCTGTATCTATCTGTACTGGAAGCGGGCTTTGTTGAAAGAGATTTTTTGCAATACCGACTTTTGGGTCCGCAT
The DNA here is from genome assembly GCF_963974835.1 of uncultured Algoriphagus sp. Classification (GTDB taxonomy): domain Bacteria; phylum Bacteroidota; class Bacteroidia; order Cytophagales; family Cyclobacteriaceae; genus Algoriphagus. Next base: position 292,181 of record NZ_CAXBET010000004.1, read on the forward strand.
TTCTAGGGATAATAGCGGAGGAGAAGATTGTTGGATTATAAACATGAATGATCGCTTCCGTCTGAAAAGCTGACCCTGGCACATGTGCTACTAACTTATAATTTCCAGTCTCCAGTTCTTTAGGCAGTTCAAAGGCCATCCCTCTCTGCCATTCTGAGGTATTAAAACGCTGCATTGATACACTTTGGCCATCACTTGCCACTAAGTACAAGTTTATCAAATTTCCTTCTGACATCACTTTGTCTAATTCACCCCCACTCAAAAGTTGCAGACTTACTAAATCACCACTGACATACAGAGAAGAGGAAACTGTCATCTTCACTTTTGTTTGATCGTCTAAAGCCAATAAACTATTAGTACTTAACTCAAGAAGACAGGTAATTAACGTGATGATCTTTAAAATTCTTCCCACCATTCTGGTTTTTCATTTGTAATATCTGTATGTACGCCTCTATATTCCAAACAATTAGAACAACCGGCAGGAGGAATATACGGAACCCCAGGTATGGGTTCGCACGCGTCAATAAACTGTAAATTATATGGCAAGTCTTCCGGAGAAAGATTCCATCTAATAGAGGACTCATGTGCTACATAAAAATAACCAGAGACCAGTTCATCAGGATTATTAACGTTTCGGATATTTGTAATTAATGAAAATGGAGGCGGATCAAAAATGCCTCCACCGCTTTGCTGCTGAATAGCAAGCTGGTTCCAAAATTCAAATCCTGCTGGAGAAAGACTGTATTGCGTGATGTAAGCTGAGAATCCGTATTGAACCTGTTCATTATCATCAGTTTCTAAGAAAAACAAATCACGACTATAGCCTCCATTTTTATCTTCCCACACTTTGATATCCTGGTACTCATAGAGGTTAGTCGCAAAACATTGCTGGTTTGAGTTTTCAACAGGTAATCGGGAAGTTTCGAATATCCAGCTTGGAATTATTTTCCATCTTAAACGATACGGTTCTCCTGAATGAGAAGGCAATGGAACAGAAACTTGGACGCCACGCTGATTTACAAGCTGAGCCTGACCGGCTACATCTATACTTTTAACGATGGTTTGGTAGTCAACTTCAACTTCTTCTAATTGCGGCGCTGGATGAACTGAATCGGGATCAGATTCATATACTGCTCCATTTGCAGTCTCTATATGCACCTTATAATTCACACCTTCTTTCGCAGCAAATGAATCATCCAAAATAAGATAGCGTTGATCTGCTTCACTCCATAGATAGTCGATTGTTGTTCCATCCGACGCAATCAAAGAAACTTTGGCACCCGAAATCACTTCATCCTTGACATTATCGACGTTGCTTGTCCATCTCAGTGCAAGGTAGAATTTTGAGGCAGGAGCAGGTAAGTAAGCCCTTTCTTCAAAAGAAATATTGGAAATAAATCCATCGACTACCAACCGTCTTGGTTCACTGCCAGTTTCGAAAGTAATTGGATCAATACACGCCGTCAATATCAATAGAAGTGCAATCGCAAAACTGTGTCGCATTTTTATAATTTAAAATTGTAAGTGAGGGAAGGGAACACACTTCCTAAGACCGAAAGCTGAAATGCATTACCTCTTTGGTTAAAGTAAACCGAGAAAGGATTTTTCCTTCCGTATATATTGTAAAAGGATAGAACCCATTCTCCATCCACAAATTTATCTTTTCTGAGGCCGCTTTTAAGTGTGAATGACAAATCCAAGCGATGGTAGTCTGGCACTCTGTATTTATTTCGCTCACTATAATTCAATACGGATAAAATATCCTCGTATTGAAATTTAGATACAGGAACTGTGATCGGTCTTCCTGTGGAATATGCAAAATTCATATTCATGGAGAACCTTCTGCTCATTTGATAATTCATCACCACTGACAAGTCATGTGGCTTGTCATAATTGGCTGGATAATAGATTCCATCATTGATATTTTCCTCAGGAAATCTGGATTGATCAAATTTTCTGAGACTTCTTGAGTACGTGTAACCTACCCAACCAGTAAGTTTTCCTCTATTTTTTCTAATCAATAATTCCAAGCCATAAGCCTCACCATTTCCTTGGATCAGATCTGCATCCAGCGTTTCGTTAAGCAGAATAGTAGCAGCATTTTTATAATCTACCACATGTTGGATGTTTTTGTAGTAGCCTTCTGCAGATACCTCTATCAAATTGTCATTCCAATTTTTGAAAAAGCCCAGCGTATACTGATCTGCTACAGATGGCATCAAATTATATCCTGAGGACTTCCAATAATTAACCGGTGAGATTGCCGCCGTATTTGAGATCAGATGTATGTATTGCTTAGTTCTGAAATAACTGACTTTCAAAGAACTTGAAGGTGTCACCAACCACCTTAATGAAGCTCGAGGCTCTAACCCTAAATATGATTTTGCGACTTCGCCTTGAGCAAAATTTAACGTATCAGAAATAGACGCTATAGATCGAGGCTGGTTAGGGTTAAACTCATAGTAAGTTCCACCCAATGCCATATAATTAGACGCCCTTACACCATAGACCAATGAAACCCTGGGCGAAATGGTAAACTCGTCATTAATATATATAGCACTTTCGATCGCTTTCTCTTGTGGGATTATGATCTCCTCAGACACGCTATTCTCAGCACCAGGAAGGAATTCTCCGTTATTAAAAACATAATAAAGAGAGCTTACCCCAAAATCAAATTTGTGAGCATTGCTAAGTTCATAGGAAAAATCAACCTTACCTTGATAATTAAGTATTCCAGATTGGTAAGCAAAATCATAACTATTTTGAGTATTACTGATATTGCTTTGAAAATCACTTACTACTGCTTGGGTTTGTATTAAGAACTTATTCGAAAGTCTATGGTCCCACTTTAGAATTGCAGCCTTGGTCTTCCATACATAAGAGGTATCAGAGGCAAATTCAAAATTGTCGTCACTCAGATATCCTGAAAATGAAAAGACATTTTTTTCGTCAATAACATGATTAATTTTGAGGTTTAGGTCATAAAAACCTGCCTCACTTTGATAGAGATCAGGATCTTTCATCTGCTTCAGCATCCAGTTAGGGTAAGCAGTTCTGCCAGAAACAAGAAATGAAGTTTTATCTTTTTTCAACGGACCCTCTAATAAGAGTCTTGAAGAAATCAATCCTACTCCTCCCTGAACTTTTAAATCTCTAGAATCTCCATTTCTTAGATTCACATTCAATACCGATGAAACTCGACCTCCAAAATTGGCAGGCCCACCCCCTTTATAAAGCTCAACATCTCTAATTAAATCAGAATTGAAGGCTCCGAAAAACCCAAATAAATGTGAGCTGTTATAGACAATAGCTCCATCCATCATCACTAAGTTTTGACCAGGATCACCACCACGGACATTGAATCCTGAGCTTCCCTCACCTACTGAACTTACTCCTGGTAAAGAAATCAAACTTTTCACAGGATCCACTTCACCCATGAAGGTAGGCAGGCTTCTGATCACTGCGATGTCAAGAATCTCCCTGCCCGCAATTTTTTCTGATACAGAAATATCCTGACTTTTGGCTGAGATGGTCACTTCTTCAAGTTTCAGAGTCTCATTAAAAAGTTTTATGTCTAATTCCCCACCGTTAATAAGTTGGATTGGAATAGTTTTAGGCTCATAACCTGCGTATTGAACCAATATCTTGTATTTACCGGGAACCAGTGATAATGTAAACTCCCCATCCAAATCTGACACTACTCCTTCTGCAGTATCTACGGCCATCACACTCGCCCCTATCAAAGGCTTATTTTCTGCAGCATCTATTATCTGGCCAGAAAGTGGGACTGGAAGATTTGAGTTATCAGGTTTGCCTACTCCAATTAATTGGTATTCATTAAGGCCGGAATCATCTTCTCTCCATTGCTCATATTGATAGGATTCAAGCCCTTCTTGATTGACTATTACATATATTCCTCGGTAAGGAATCAAGCTATAGCCATAATTACCCAATAAAGTTTTAATATTTTCAATGGCGTCACTGCCTTTTTGGGCAGTCACTAAAAACGCATCTATCCCCCAATCGTCTTTATAGTAAATGCGTACACCAGATTCTGATTTTAGATCTTCTAATACTTCAGGAAGAGGAGTGTCTGAGTAATCTTGTTGAAAAAATATTTGTTTATGGGTAGTTTGACTTAAAACGAAACTGTGGTGAATAAGGATAAAAAATAAAAGTAGTGGTAGTTTTCCTTTCATATGGATTATTAAGCAAAAAAATGCCATCTGCAATTAGCAGATGGCATTTAAAATTTCTCAGTTTTTATTAATCAACGTCCCACCAAACTGGTGTATCCAAACCGTCTTCGCCTTGTCTGGCAACTACAGCATTGTAATTGTCAGAGTTAAGGTTCAGCTCGAATAATGGGTAAGCTTGACGAACTGGTATTTGCTTGCTGTCATTAAGCGCATCCTCACCTGGCTGTAGGTTAGGAAAGCCAGTTCTTCTCCATTCAGCCCATGACTCGTATCCATTAAGAAAATTCGCAATCCACTTCTGAGTAATAATTTGCTCCAATGCTTTTGAGCTATCGTACACTACCCATGAATTAGTTATGTAAGTATTATAGCCGGCAGATACACTATACTGATCCAAAGAAGCTTCGATTCCATCATAATAATAAGCTTCTGCATCTCCAGGAATCCAACCTCTGTTAGCCGCTTCTGCCATAGAAAATAAAATCTGTGCAGAAGTAAATATGTAATTAGGAGCATCCTGAGATCTTAATTCTTCATTTAAGAAAGATACATCAGAGTTGGAAATTGCACCTGCTCTAGCTTCAGAAAGTCCATAAGGCATTCCAACATACTTGCCGCCGATATCTGTAGGATCCGCATATTCTGAAAGACGGGGGTCTACAGAGACATTAAGTACACCTCCATTGGCAGTAGTTTGCATCCTGTTTACCAACGTATTAGCAACAGCATAATCTCTACGTGTAAGGAATCTAGCATACCAAGCATTTTGGAAAGCTGCTTCTGGAAGATTATTGTAATAGATATTTTCACTGTTGTCCAAAGCAATAACCCCATCATTAACAGCTGAAACAAATTCTGCCTGAGCTGTTGCAGGTTCCACTTCAGACATTCTCAAGGCCATTTTTAATCTAATGGAATTAGCAAACTTCTTCCACATATCCATGTCGCCTCCGAAAAGGATGTCACCCTGAACAGGTGCGGTAGAAGAAATATTAGCCTGAGCTGTCTTTAATGTAGCCAAGATGCTTGCGTATACTTCTGATTGTGGATCAAATGCAGGCTGGCGTACACCCTCTGCTATATCCAATGCCTGAGAATAAGGTATATCGCCCCATCTATCAGTCATAAAGCTATAATAGTAGGATTGCAAAATTTGAGCAACTGCTATTTGATTCGCGTTAGAACCATACAGAGAAGCTTCCACCATAGTTTCCTCATCTGAATTCAATACTATAATCTGCTCCAGATCCATGAGTACCCCACTGTAGTATCCGCCATAATCAAATATTATAGTTTGATAGTTGTCAGCACTGGTATATTGTGAATTAGCTAGATATTGGGCATAATGTTGACCTTGGGTAGCGTCAATAGTCCCTTTCAATCCGTTAATTGCGTTCGTCAAAAGAGAAGATGGGATCCCTTGAGTAGTCTGGTTAGGATTGACGTTAGTATCTCCAAAATCTCCCAACTCACAGGATGAGACACCAAGGGTGATCATCCCTATTATCAAATATTTTGAAATTGATTTTTTCATGTTTGTTTAATTTAGAATCCTAGACGAATGTCAAAACCTATAGAACGAGTAGCTGGCAATTGTCCAGAGTCTACCCATGCACCATTGTTTCTTGAATTCCTTGTATCTCCACTAACTTGAGATGGATCCAATCCTGGAACATTTGTCTTGATTAACCACGGGTTGTTAGCTACAACAGCAAATGATGCTGTTCTCAAAAACTTAGTACTTTCAAGAAGTGATGAAGGGAAATTGTAGCCTAATCTGATTTCTCGAAGTTTCACGTAGCTGGCATCATAAACCCATGCTTCATGAAGGCCAAACTGACTTTTAAAGTATTCTGAAGCGTCTAGATATATGTCGTTTTGAGTTCCATCAGCAAATACACCATCAAATTTCAATCCGCCACCGTCAGCTACCGCATCACGCATTGGGAAACCTTTATCGTTATTGCCCACGGTCATTTCTCCAAGACCAGAGTAGGCGTTAAACATATTTGTAATAGAGTTTATTTTACCTCCGATTTGCCAATCAATAGTGAAACTTAATTCAAAACCTTTGTAGGTCAATCTATTGAAAATACCACCAGTATAATCAGGAAGTACTGTACCTAAAATTTGATTTTGCTCTGTCAATGGATATCCATCTTCATCAATAAGAATATTTCCTGCATCATCTCTTTGGAATTTCTCACCAATGATTGTACCCCAATCTTCACCTACTTTAGCTCTTGCAGAAATAGAACCCCATCCTCCACTTACTCGATCTCCAAGGAAACCGTTAGTAAGCTGGATCGCATCAATACCAGGGTAGATTTCCTCGATTACGTTTCTACTTCTTGCAAAGTTAAAATTAACATCCCAGTTAAAGTTCTGAGATTGGATAGGAGTACCTCCAATAGTTGCATCCCATCCTCTAGTATAAGTTTTACCAGCGTTAATGGTATAAGAAGAAATTCCTGTCGTGCTAGGAACTTCCGTTCTTAGTATTTCATTGGTATTGTCATAGTAATAATAAGAGAAATCAGTTCTGATTCTTCCTTGTAGGAATGTCAATTCCAAGCCAGCTTCCAATGCTCCTGTAGTCGCTGCACGAAGGTTTGGATCTATCAAGGAATTTGGATAAGTCATAGTTGGATTTCCATTATAAGGAGTTCCTAATGAGTAAGCAGGATCTAATTGATATGGATCAAGCTCTCCACCTACTTCGGCATAGCCAGCGCGTAATTTACCAAATGACAATACATTTGAATTCGGTAACAATTCAGAGAATATAAATGATGCAGAAACCGCAGGGTAAGTAAATGCATTGCTAGTTTCAGGCAGTACAGAATCATAGTCACGACGAAGAGATCCATCCACAAAAACGATTTCTTTCCATCCAAAACTTGCCTGAGCAAAAATCGAATTTACTTGTCGCTGACTGGTGAAATTAGAAGTATTTGGCCTATCCACTGATGCACTTATGTTGTATAAATCAGGTACAGAAAGACCACCAGCAGTTGAAAAACTATTTGAGCTGTAATCCTCCATTCTTATATTACCACCTATCAAAGCTGAAATAGAGAAGTTCTCAGAAACTTTATTATACTGAGCTAAGAATTCGTAATTATCCTCCTTCTCCTGATATTTGCTTTGGCCATAAGAATCAAGTTCAAGTGTACCCGAAGCAATACGTCCATCAGCAAAATAGGAAGTAAAATAGCGACTTAGGTTTGCTGATACAGAAAGACCTTCTATTAACTCATAAGTCAAACCAAATTTACCACTATAGGTGTCTTTTGTGTTTTCTGAGAAGTTCGCATATTGTTCTGTATATGGGTTGTTCCAGTACAGAGGACGAGGATTTCTCGCAGAGTTAATGTTCCAGCTGGTGTATCTACCATCAGGCATTCTGTAGTATTTTTTCAGCAAGTCCATATCTAATTGTCTTTGGAACCACTGATTGAAGTTTTGACCAATACTACCTCCTTGGTATCCTTCTGTCAAGCTACCAAAAACATTAGTCCTGTTGTAGTTAGCCAAAGTAGTCAACTTAAGATTTTTAGCTAGATCAACGGTAGCATTTAAATTCAAAAACGTCTTTTCTTGTTTCGTGTTAGGAAGTACACCAGTACGATTTACGTTAGAAAGAGTGGCAGTAATGTTATATCCATCACCAGCCTTACTTACTGACAAACTATTTTGGAGAGATACGCCAGTATTGAAGAAATTCTTCACGTTATCAGGATTCGGAGACCAAGGCCTAGTTTGACCATATGTTTCCGTGCCAGGGGTAAAAGCATCCCACTGAGCTACTTGCTGGCCTTCCATTCTTGGACCCCAACTCTCATCTGCGTAAAATTCCGGAATTGAAGCTCCATCCAATCCAGACAAAGCGGGATCATCTGTAGCTGGGTTGAAATTAAATGTCTGAAATTCTTGGGAATATCCACCACCATACTCATTCTGATATTTTGGCATCACGGATACATTCTCAAATGTAGTCGTGTTGTTAAAATCGATGTTCATTCTTCCCGATTTCGCTTTCTTCATTGTAATAATAATGACACCATCGCGAGCACGTGAACCATAAAGAGCAGACGCATTTGCACCTTTCAATACGTTAATAGACTGAACATTGTCCATGTTTATTGTCGCCGGATCAGAAGTGGGAATACCATCTACCACATATAGCGGAGAGTTTGAGCCAAAACCCCTTACGCCTCTAATTCTAACAGCAGCTTCTCCAAACTTAGCACCAGAACCAGATATTACCTGTACACCCGATACTTTTCCAGCTAAAGCCTCATTTAAATTAGTTTCTCTAGCTACACGAAGATTATCGGCTCCAACTTCCTGCGTTGCATATCCCAATGTTTTCTTCTCACGAGCCACATTCAATGCAGTCACCACCACCTCATTCAGTTGTGTTACGTCTTCTGATAATTGCGCGTCGATAGTCGATTGATTTCCGATAGCAATTTCAGTAGAAGTCATTCCTACAAATGAGAATATCAATTCCCCTCCAGTACTTGGTACAGACAATTGATACTTACCGTCAATATCGGTAATTGTTCCGTTTTGAGTTCCTTTCAAAATGACACTTACACCAGGTAAAGTTGTCCCATCTGTAGCAGAAGTTACCGTACCATTAATTGTACGATTCTGGGCCAAAATTAGACCTGATAAGATCATCATGAAGGAAAATAGTAAAATTTTCTTCATAAGATTTGGTTGATTATTTAGTTAAATATCCAAAAAAATTTACAATAAATTAACATTTACGCTTAAAAATTCGCTCTTCAGGCTAAAATGCATGCAAATTTCAAGAGTGTGGTTCTTTTATGATTAATTATCCATTTAAAATTCAAATAACTTTCATTAGCTAGCACTTTACTCTTAAATCATTATTCTAATAATATATTATATAGTTTTGATACATATTTTAAACTTTGTATTATTCTATGTTTTGTTTTCAAAGGCATAATTTTATCATTTATTATACATGATTTTTTTGCGGCCATATGACTTTTACTTCTAGCTAATCTTTAAAATCTACATCATAGTCATAATTCACTCTGTAATTCTCGTTTGATTTTAGTACTTTAAATAGACTTTAATAAGAGACCCGGATATCCCTACTTTTAAAAAACTTATCTATGAAAACCGTCATCAAATCCTGCGAGAAATGCTTCGAAGAATTCAGCACTGAATTGGCAGATCTTATCGATTATGCCAAGCGATCAAAAAATGGAGGGAAGCTAACTGAGCCTCAATCGAGAGATCTCTTGAAACATTTTGAAGAAACGCATGAGTTGGCTTTGAATGTCATCACTCACTATTTCAGACAAATCGGCAAAGGTCCATTCACAGGATCCAGGGATTTGACGGTTGAAGCTTTTCATGCGGAATTGATCGACGATGGAAAAGCTTGGCTTGATATAGTCATTGACAGAATCCAGTACAACCCAGTATATGAAATTGATACTCAGGAAAAATTTCTGGAAAATATCCTAAACCGTTACATCAGATTATTGCAGCGATTTGAAGACACGATGGGGAAAAAGTTAAATGAGTAAAAATATTGATGAATATCAGCACTGATACCAAGAACCCCACATTGCGTTGATTTGCTGTCTGGAAACTTCCTTAGTACGAACGCATCTTAAATTTCTTCTTCAGCTCAAGCACCGCATTCCGGAAAGAGCTATCGGTTTCCATGATATCGTTCACCGTTTGAACTGCATGAATTACTGTAGAGTGATCTCGTCCTCCGAAGTGATAACCTATTGATTTCAAAGAATGATTGGTGAATTCTTTGCAGAAGTACATAGCAACCTGTCGGGCAGTTACAATCTCTTTTTTACGCGTCTTGGCCTTTAAATCGTCTAGTGCTATTCCGTAGTATTCTGAAACAGTCTTCTGGATAAAATCCACTCCAACTTCCGTCTCGATATCCTTGATGATATTCTTCATCACCGTTTTGGCAAGCTCTAGGCTGATTTCGACACGATTGAGTGAAGCATGAGCAATCAATGAGATTAAAATCCCTTCCAACTCCCGAACATTGGTATCAACTGTATAAGCAAGATATTCTACCACATCGTCAGGAATAATTATTCCTTCAGATTGCATCTTACGACGGATAATAGCAACTCTCGTTTCAAAATCGGGCATCTGCAAATCTGCTGTTAACCCCCATTTAAATCGGGAAAGCAATCTCTCTTCCAAGCCTTTCAGATCCCTTGGCGGACAATCTGAAGTCATGATGATTTGCTTCTTACTCTGATGAAGGTGATTAAAAATATGGAAGAACATTTCCTGAGTTCTATCTTTTCCTGCAAGAAACTGGATATCATCAATGATCAACACATCCACTTGCATATAGAAATTAGTAAAGCTTTTCACGTTACCATCTTTGATGGAGTCCATGAATTGATTCACAAATTTCTCTGAGGACACATATAGCACAAACTTGTCTTCTGGACCATTTTTGATCTCGTTTCCGATAGCTTGAACCAAGTGGGTTTTCCCAAGTCCTACTCCACCATAAACCATCAGTGGATTGAAGGAAGTAATGCCTGGCTTTGTAGCAACCGCAAAACCAGCAGATCGCGCTAGTCTATTGCAATCTCCTTCTATATAAGTGGTAAAAGTGTAAGTCGGATTTAGATTGCTGTTTGTCAATGCTTCAGCATTCAGCGACTTCATCTCAAATGGAGTCTTATCCGGCTCCACTGGAGCTTGAGGCTTTTTATTAGTATTTCCTGAGTTACCCTGAGGAAATGAAACCACATAAGGCTGATTAGAAGAATTGCCTCTATCTACCACAACTGCGTATTCCAATCTACCACTTTGACCGAGGGTAGTTTTTATTGCAATTTTTAATTCCTGCACATAATTATCCTCCAGCCATTCGTAGAAGAATTGACTTGGAACCTGGATAGTCAATGAAGTGCCTTCCAGCTTTACAGGATTGATGGGCTTAAACCAAGTTGAAAAGCTCTGCTCATTGACGTGTTGTTCGATAACACGTAAACATTCATTCCAAACGGCGCTAGCTTCTGAACTCATTAGAGAAGATTTCTGAAAAACAATGATCTTGCGGTAGGTGCAAGGGTGTCAAATTTGAGCAAAATTAACTTAAATAAAAAATGCATTTCTTCTTGAAATATTGAGTTTTTGACCAACCACTATTTTTTGTGCAAAGAATTTTTGGGATGAAAATCCTTTTTGGTTTTTGATATTCATATTGGAGGGTATGAAGACATCTTTTAATTCAATTAAATAACTATTCTAATTTTCAAGTGCTTGAAAGAATCGTTGAACAAATCGAAATTTTAATGCATTTCAATAACTTTCTTGATTTCCCCCTCATTTCCCTAATTTTGATAAAGGCCATTTTGATCTGTTAATATAGATTAGGAATTGGTATTTGATTGTAGAAAATATAGCATCAGAAAAACTTTAAACCCACTTATGACACAAAACAACTTTTATACATTCCCTCCTTCAAGTAAATCTGACTGGATTGATCAGGTAAATTCAGACCTGAAGGGAAAGGATTTTGATGAAACACTTACTTCCATTTTATGGGAGAAAATCAGAATTCAGCCATTCTATACAGCCGAAGATTTAACTGAAGATGCTAACCAATACCAATTCCATCCTAGCTCAGAAATCCCAGGTATGTCTCCTAGAATCTGGAATAATTTAGTTTCAGTTTTTCCCGAAAATGAAAAAGAGACAAATGAAGAAATCCTGCATGCACTTCAAAATGGTGCAGATGGATTGGTTGTCTATTTAGATGGAACAGAAAATATAAATGAGCTACTAAAAGCCGTTCATACAGAGTTTATTTCAACAAACCTCTTGCCCACTGGAGATACTATCCAATTCTTTCATTTAATAAAGGAATGGATTGAATCGATCAGTCTGAAGCCAGGAATGTTGCAAGGCGCGATCTTATGGAACCCTTGTGATGAGTTATTCCGAAGTGGAGAAAATTTTGATTCAGCAATCAACCAAGCAGCCAAAGCGATCAATGACTTTAAGGATTTCAGAGATTTTTATCCCATGACCATTGACCTTTCTCGCTACGCCAACGCAGGCGCAACTGGAATCCAGGAACTTACTTATGGCCTGGCCGAAGTAATTGAATTGATAGATAAGCTATCCAAAAAAGCAATTTCACCTACACAGGTTTTTGAAAACCTGACATTTCATACCGCTATTGCCGATTCCCATTTCGCAGAGATCGCCAAAGTCAAGGCTCTTCGAAAACTGATCGTTGGGCTAGCTGGCAACTATGGTGTAACTATCCAACTGGAAAATATCCAAATTATTACCTCAACCAGCGAATGGAGCAAATCACTTTTGGACAAAAACACCAATCTAATTCGACAAACCTATGAGGCTATGGCTGGGATTTTAGGAGGTGGAAATTCACTTTGGGTGAAACCTACCGAAGGAAAAAAAGCCAGCATTTTAGAAAAAAGAATTGCGAGAAATGTTTCATCGATTTTAAAGGATGAGAGTTATCTGGATAAAGTAATGGACCCAGCAGCTGGATCATTCTACTTGGAAAAACTTCAAGAGGAATTAGAAAATTCGGTAATCACAGGATTACAGGAATTGGAGAAAAATGGCGGTTGGCTAAAAAGTTTCGAAGACCGTTCCTTTCATACTGCTATCCGAAACTCCAGGGAAATCGCACAAAAGAAAGTTTTATCTGATGCCGCTATAAAAGTTGGAGCCAATAAATACCTCGCGAAGGACAAGCTTGAAAATAATCTGGCTTTTGAGCCTATTAAAGAAAAGGAATTTGAATTGCTCCCTAGTCGAGCGACCTATTTCGTGGAACAAAGAAACCTGAGCAACGCATGAGACCAGACTTGACAAATTGGAAATCTGCAAAAATTCAGAATTCTATATCTGAAGAAAATGCGAACTGGGAGGCTCCTGAGCAGATTTCCATCCCTCCGGTTTTCGACAGTGAGCAAATCGCAACACTTTCCCATGTGAATTTTGCAGCAGGAATTCCTCCTTATTTACGTGGTCCATATAGCACCATGTACCGAATGCGTCCTTGGACTATACGTCAATACGCTGGATTTTCAACCGCGGAAGAATCGAATGCATTTTATAGAAAGAACCTTTCGGGTGGCCAAAAAGGCCTTTCTGTAGCTTTTGACTTGGCCACCCATCGAGGCTATGATTCTGATCATCCACGGGTAGTGGGCGACGTAGGAAAAGCTGGCGTTGCGATAGATTCTGTCGAAGACATGAAATTGCTTTTCGACCAAATCCCATTGGATCAAATGTCAGTTTCCATGACAATGAACGGCGCAGTGATTCCAATCCTCGCTTTTTACATAGTCGCTGCGGAAGAGCAGGGAGTGAAACCAGAGCAACTCAGTGGAACGATTCAGAATGATATTCTCAAGGAATTCATGGTGCGCAACACCTATATCTATCCTCCGCAGCCATCTATGCAGATCATCGCAGATATCTTCAAGTTTACCTCGAAGCATATGCCGAAATTCAATTCTATTTCCATCTCCGGCTATCACATGCAGGAAGCCGGAGCCACGGCAGACATTGAGTTGGCTTACACATTAGCTGATGGATTGGAATATTTGAGAACAGGGGTGAAAGCTGGTTTGGACATTGATGATTTCGCTCCAAGACTTTCCTTTTTCTGGGGAATTGGGATGAATTATTTTATGGAAATCGCCAAGCTACGGGCAGGACGTTTACTTTGGGCAAAAATCGTAAAGCAGTTTAATCCAAAATCTGATAAATCTTTAGCGCTACGTACCCACTGCCAGACTTCGGGCTGGTCACTTACCGAGCAGGATCCTTTCAATAATGTCACCCGAACAGCAGTTGAAGCACTTGCCGCCGTCATGGGAGGTACTCAGTCCCTTCATACAAACTCCCTCGATGAAGCCATTGCTTTACCAACTGACTTTTCTGCCAGAATTGCCAGAAATACTCAATTAGTCCTTCAGGAAGAAACTGGAATCACCCAAGTGGTCGACCCATGGGGAGGCTCACATTATGTGGAGTTTTTGACAGATCAGTTGGTGCAGCGCGCATGGACTTTGATCGAGGAAGTTGTACAATTGGGAGGAATGGCCAAAGCAATCGAAGCCGGTCTTCCAAAATTGAGAATTGAGGAAGCTGCGGCCAAAAAGCAAGCGAGAATCGATAGCGAAAGGGATGTAATCGTCGGGGTGAATCGTTACGAGGTAGATGAGGAATCTGAGATTGAAGTTCGTGACGTGGATAATCAGGCTGTACGGGAATCCCAATTAGCCCGTCTGAAAACAGTGAAAGAATCCAGAAATCAGGGTGAAGTAGAAGCAATTCTGGAAAAACTGACTCAGGCTGCGAAATCAGGCGAAGTAAATCTACTCGAATTGGCGATCGGTGCTGCTAGAAAAAGAGCTACTTTGGGAGAAATCTCAGATGCGATGGAAGTGGCTTTTGGCCGCCATCAGGCCCAAACCAAATCAATAACCGGAGTTTATGCAGCAGAAGTGAAAAATCAAGACTCATTCAAAAAAGCAATCGCTTTATCCGACGAATTCGCAGCACTAGAAGGTCGCCGTCCTAGAATCATGGTAGCCAAAATGGGCCAAGACGGACATGATCGGGGTGCCAAGATCATTGCAACCGGGTTTGCAGATATGGGCTTTGATGTGGACATAGGACCACTTTTCCAGACACCGGAAGAAGTAGCTCAGCAGGCAATCGAAAACGATGTGCATATCGTTGGCGCTTCCTCTTTGGCGGCAGGCCACAAGACTTTGGTTCCGCAGCTGATAGATGAATTGAATAAACTGGGAAGACCGGATATTATGGTTGTCGCTGGGGGTGTGATTCCTGCAAAAGACTACCAGTTTTTAAAGGAGACAGGCGTATTTGCCGTTTTCGGACCTGGAACTGTTCTTTCTGAAGCAGCCATTAAAATCTTGGAGAAATTGATAGAGGAGTGAAATCAGTGATTCTATTTTGAAAACAACCGCATATCAAACTCAAAGGGATCTATTGAAGTGATTTCAACTTCTCTAAATCTTCTATGAGCAGGATTTATCAAAAAATTGAAGTCCCCCTGCACAACTACAGAGGGGACTTTAAAAACCAAGAAGTTATTTTCGGATAACAATCCGTCTCCAATTTCCTGCGTGGTGTGAGAATGTGGTATGGATTTCCAATCAGAAGGTAATTCCGAATTTTCAATTTCCTTTATCTCAACTCCATCTGGTATCGTGATCTCTACGATTTCGTAGTCTTTAGGAATGTTCCCGAGTGGCGTATGGACAGCAATTTCAGCTGTACAAAGAGCTCGAGATTGACTGGTATAAACCACGGCTTTTCCTTTGCTGTTCCATCTCCCGCTAGCCAATTCAGCTCCTTTTCCTGATAAATCACTTGAGAACTTACTTTTGCTCAACCGAAAAACTATCATGCCAGGACACCATATTCAATTCTAGTCAGCTCATCTCTCAAGAGATTAATACCAAAGCTGCTATCCAAAAAAGATTTTGGGACCAAATCCCCCAAAGCCAAACAAGGTGTCTCAAGCCAAGTCTGAAACTTTGACTTGCTCCCGAATACTTCTACTCCCCTTTTTTGAAGGAGCGCTATTTCAATAATCTTTTCTGACTGCAATGAATCAAAAGACTTCTGCTCTTTTTGGTAACGCTGCAACGTACGCTCTGATATATGAAGGTACTCTGCCCATTCTTCCGTTGAAAAAGCACTTTTGGAAGCAAATTTCTCAAAGTCTTCAAAAGCAATACCCTGCCTAACCAGCATTATCACCTCATTTATAAACTTATCGTCTGTAGTGCTATAAGCTACTTCTGGATCAAAAATAGTAAATTGAGTCATGGCCAATAAGCTATATTAAGTACAACTGTCATAAATTTAACGACATTTGTCTTAAGTTGTTTAAATTCATCAGTTTTCTTTCAAAACTATTTCAGCATGCCCTTAAGGTATTATTCAACTCTCTTTCTGTCAGTTTTAATTGCTTGTCATTCACCTGAAAAGGAAGAAGATCCCAAGGAAATCCTTGCGAACCAAATGGAAGATCATCTCAAAACCGAAGTGCTGGACAAATGGTATCCTCAGGCTATGGACACAGTTGATGGTGGATTTCTGAGCAATTTTTCTTACGACTTCAAGCCAGGAGAAAAGCAGGAGAAAATGATCGTCACCCAGTCTCGCCACGTCTGGACCAATGCTAAAGCTTCAAAAAAGTATCCTGAAATTGAATACTATAAGACAGGTGCTAAACACGGATTTGAATTTCTACGGGATAAAATGTGGGATTATGAATATGGTGGATTTCATTGGTTGGTGGACAAACAAGGAAATCAGATCGGCAATCCTATGAAAACAGCTTATGGAAATGCTTTTGGGATCTTTGCACTTGCTGCCTATTATGATGCATCCGGAGATAAGTCTGTTTTGGATCTTGCAAAAGAGGCTTTCCTATGGCTAGACAAACATGCACATGACTCTATAAATGGAGGTTACTATCAGCATTTAGCCCCAGATGGCACTCCTATTTCCCGACCAGAATCCACACCTTCCACTTCAGACCTTGGTTATAAAGATCAAAATAGCTCCATCCATTTATTGGAAGCATTTACTGAACTGTATCAAGTTTGGCCTGATCCGTTGGTCAAAAATCGATTAGAGGAAATGCTACTTTTGATCCGGGATCAAATTGTTACAGAAAAAGGCAACTTGACACTTTTTCTCTATCCTGATTGGAGTCCGGTAACCTTTGTAGATTCTACCGAAGAAGTAATATTAGCCCACCATAATCTTGATCATGTTTCCTTTGGTCACGATGTGGAAACAGGTTTTTTGATGATTGAGGCATCAAAGGTTTTAGGATTGGAAAATGACTCAACCACGCACCGAACCGCAAAGAAAATGATTGATCATGCACTGGAAAATGGTTGGGATGAAAGCGTAGGCGGTTTTTATGACGAAGGCTATTATTTCAAAGACGGCTATCGTGTGACACATGACACCAAAAACTGGTGGGCTCAAGCCGAGGGAATGAATGCACTTTTATTGATGGCTGAGCTTTACCCAAATGACCCGCACGGCTATTATGGGAAGTTCCTAAAACTCTGGGACTACACAGATGCTTATTTAATTGATCATGAAAATGGTGACTGGTATTCCGGAGGATTGGATAAGCAGCCTGAGTTAAAAACTGTAGGAAAAGGGAATATTTGGAAAGGAATTTACCATCATTACAGATCATTAGATCACTGTATAGATCGATTGAGAGAAATGAGTGAGCAATCCGCGTAATTTGAAAGGATTCAAAAGCGAATTAACTTTTCTAGTTCATACCCAGTCGAGAACAATATTTGTAAATAAAAGACTTTCCATTTGCTCAGGCTGGAATTTTTAACTCCCATTGAGTTAAGAAAATCAAACTTTCGTTACACTCTAAACCCAAAATGAAGAAAATCACTTTTGTATATGATCCGGAAATAACAAGCGAAAAACTCGATGAGTTGCTCGAAATGATGGATCCCAAACCTGATAAAAAACTTTCTTTGGATGAAGTGTCTTTCGAGAATCTTAGTCAAGACGAATGGTTGGCCTGTTCACTTTCTGACTTTCAGCTTCGCCAACTTCTCGATCAAGCAAAAAGTAGAGAAGTAAATGTTGCGCTCCTACCCCATCCTGAGATGGATCAAGCTAAAAAGGGATTTGGAATAAAAACCAGTTTTGAAACTGCCTGGCAGGAAATCCAAGAAGCTGATGAAATACCTGAAATAGATTTGATGCGGGTAAATGAAGAATTAACATTTAATTCTTTAGTGGTCGGTACCTCGTTGGGTATTCTTTACTCTAATGGAGCTGAGAATTTCTTCGAAGGTGTACAAACAAGGTTCTCTCAGTTGCTTAATCTTTTCCGTAGGGTAAAGCTAAAGCCCTACACCATCACATATAAAAACGGCGAGGAAGATATCAAAATCGAAATCGCTGCGATGGGAGTATTAGCTGTGGCACACTGTGAAAGCAATTTGATTTTTCGTCGTGTGATAGAACAATCCGGATTGAATGATGGGAGAATCCACCTGTTGATTTTGGCGCCAAAAAGCATTTTCTCCTTAATCCAATTTGGATTACAGAATCTTTTTTTCCCCATCAAAGGAGGTACACTTCCAACATTCGTTGGCTATATATCCACCAGCGAAGCATGTATTCACTCCACTGAAACGATTCAGTTCGCTATTGACGGAGAGGAAAAAGAAGAACAAGAATTAAAAATTACCGCAACTGAAGAAAAGGTTAAAATTCTTCCCGGAGCCAGTATACAGGAAAAAGAGAAATCTGAAGGTCCAAGATCCATCAATGTCTCTAAGCTTCCGACAGGACGCTTGAAGGAGGAATTACTTCACTCCTATTTACCTTGGGTTCGCCATGCCACTGCTGAAGAATTCAAAGATCTTTTCACGCTCTTAAGGACAAATTCTCAAACTTCCTCTACCTATTTAGTCTTGATGGCGCTCTCGACGATGATCGCATCTTTCGGACTTTTTGGCGACTCTGCTCCGGTAGTAATAGGCGCAATGATTTTAGCACCGCTGATGGGGCCGATTATTTCCCTCGCTATGGGCATGCTGCGTCAAGATGGTTTGCTGATCAAAAACAGTTTGATCACCATCTTTTGGGGGCTCATTGTAGGTTTGTTCTTCTCAATTTTGATTTCACTGATAACTCCACTGGAAGTACTAAACGATCAAATTCTTGCTAGAATACGTCCCAACCTTCTTGATCTAGGAATTGCAGTGGCTTCTGGAATAGCCGGAGCGTATGCCTATTCCAAAGAGGAAATCTCCAAAACGCTTGCAGGAGTCGCTATTTCAGTTGCATTAGTACCTCCACTGGCTGTTGCAGGGATTGGAATCGGGTGGATGGATCAGGAAGTCTTTGGAGGAGCTATGCTATTGCTAGGCACCAACTTAGCTGGCATCACCATGTCAGCAGCTTTGACGTTCCTAATACTTGGATTTAGTCCCTTCAGATTGGCGCAACGAGGTCTATTGATAAGCCTGGGAATATTGGCAGCAATTGCCCTACCGCTAGGGTTGAGCTTCAATAAAATGGTAAATGAAAACATGATTATTCAAGATCTCAGTGGTAAGGAAATCCCTCATGGACTACTTAGAGAGGTGAAAGTTGTACAAATTGAACCGCTGAAACTATCTGTAACTATACTTTCTGAAGATGCTTTGAATGAAAATGATTTTAAAGAAATCAAGAGAGAAATCGAAGAGAAAATCGGTAGAACAGCATCAATTGAATTAACACTTGGAGCACAATTAGGCGAACCTATTACTAAGGCTAAGGAGTAACAGGAATCAGGTCGCAGTACCAAAATCCGTATTGAGCAGGATCTTCTTTATCCTTGGAAAAGCACTGGTCGGAATCATCTTCGGTCTTTGGAGCTTCGTATTTTCTCAGCACCTTTCCTCCAATCTCAAATTCAACGGGCTTACTAAAAATTGGTCCATCGTATACAAAGGTGTGGAACTCGCCATTTTCACCACAGGGATCTACGTTTTCAGGAAGGTCTTTTAAAAAGTCCTCATCGATCACTCGCCCGACGAAGCTTTTATCTAAAAACTTCTCGTTGACACAGGTAGTGATGGTCTTAAAACCCAAATCCAAAAACTCGCGGATAAGTCTGTGCGTCGGCTGTTTCCAAAGAGGAAAAATGCCCATTAAGTCTAACTCAGCCAATTTATTTTCACGGTAAGTCCTCAAATCCTCCAAAAATATATCCCCAAAAATCGAGGCAGTAATACCTTCCCTTTTTAATTCAGAAAGTGTTTCCCTCATCGTCTGCTCATATACTTCCATTGAAGGCATATCAGGAATCTCCATTCTCACCAAGGGAATACCTACATTTTTTGCCTGCATTTCAAGCAATTCAGAACGGACGCCATGCATGCTGACCCGCTGGTATTTTTCACTGATACTTGTCAACAAACAGGCAATTTCAAAATCCTGAGACTGTTGTAACTTGTATAAAGTAAGTGCAGAGTCTTTGCCCCCGCTCCAGTTCAAAAGTGCTTTTTCTTTGATCAAAACTTTAAAGTTTGCTTTATCAAAAGTAAATCCATTTGTGGACAACCGCAGCTTTCAAACTAAAAAACCGGATACAAATTGCTTTATATCCGGTTTGATTTGGTTGATTGTAGGTTAATCTATTCTCTTTTTGGTAATTCTTTTCTTGGAAGCATTTCGTCTCTTTGTGCTGTATTGTACACAAAGGAAGCTATTACTACTGCCATTTGCTTCAAATCATCAAGTTCCAATCTCTCGAAAGTGTCCATGTTTGTATGGTGAGTACGCGTACGGTATTCGATAGGATCTTGAATAAACTGGAAGCCAGGAATGCTTAAAGCATCAAAACTCTGATGATCTGTTCCTCCAGTGTTGCTAATAGTAATTGTACGATCTTCTACTATATCATCCAAAGGCATGAACCACTCATTGAAAATCGGCTCCACAGCTGCATTACCCTGAAGATAAATACCACGAACTTTTCCTGTACCGTTATCAATATTGTAATAAGCAGAGATCTTCTCGTGCTCTGGAGTTAATTCCATTGTCTCACGGTCACCAAAATGGTTTTTCACATATCCTCTAGATCCGTGTAGCCCTTGCTCTTCACCACCCCAAAGTGCAATCCGAACAGTTCTTTTTGGCTGAAGGCCTGTAGCTTTCAAAATCCTTACAGCCTCCATCATTACGATACAACCCGCAGCATTATCTGTTGCGCCGTTTGCTCCATGCCAAGAATCGAGGTGACCACCAAGCATTACAACCTCAGATTTCAAAGTGGGATCATAACCTGGAATTTCTGCAATTACATTGTACCCTTGTAAATCATCATTTCGATATCGTGTCTTTACTTCAGCTTCCACTTCCACTTCAACACCATTCTCGCTCAATCGAGCCATCAAATTCACGTTTTCAGGGGCAGTTTCCAATTCGGGAATACCTTCAGGAGTATCTTTCAAATATCCTCTTGGGCTGCTTGTGAATAGAGTACCATGACGACCATTTACACCTTTGATAATTAAAGCTGCACCTTCTTCGGCGATAAACTCATTGACCTTTGTGGCAAATTCACGTGCTGCTCTGTATTGGGCAAGCATCTCAGGAGTATAACTGCTATTCCCACGAGGAGATGGATGCTCCATACCATGCAGTTGTTCTACTGTAAATCGAACCGCATCTGGCTCAAAAGTAGGCTCCTGTGTTCCGGTAGGTTTAATGGCAATGATGGCACCCTTCAGTTTACCCTTGTACTTAGCAAAGTCCTCTTCTTTTTGAATATCCAAGAAAACTACTTTACCGCTAACTTCACCTTTTGTACTTTCTGTCCAAGCCTTGGGAATGGCGATAAATGGCATATAATAAGGCGAAGTCATAGCTACATAGCTCTTTTCCATTTCCCACCCACGGCCAAATTCACCCCAAGGCTCTGTGGCAGCATTTACTAAGCCCCAATCAGAAAGTTGCTCCACAGCGTAAGTTGCTGCACGCTCATAACCTTCAGAATTACTTAATCTTGGACCAGCTTTGTCCACAAGCTGAAATGCAATTTCTTCTACATTGGAATTTTCTAAGCCTTCTTTTTTGATTTTTTCAATTGCATCCAGCTCTACTTCCTGGGCGAAAGTCATCCCGGCCAAAAGCAATGCTGGCAGGATTAATAATTTTCTCTTCATACATATATGTGTTAAGTATCCGAATTTTTTTAATGATTTTTTGTCTAAAAATAATTTTCAGGGTGAAATTAAGCCAAAAAATAGGATCATAATGGATACTCGTGTAAAAATCGGTGAATGCGTAAAATTTGTCTACGAATCAATTCCCAGCCGGCAACATATTTCGTATTGCAGAGATTTTCCATTGTTCTGTTTCCGTCACTACCATAAATGTGCTCCACATTTTTCGGACAGTTCCTGGACCATTTTTGATTTCGTATCGGCAATCTACTATGGCGACATCTGGATTGAGAAATCGGATAGACTCTACCTTCAATGTACGGTCTCCAGGATTTTCTGATGAGCTTTGCATCATTCCCTGAACAGCTGAAGCGATGCCTTTGCGCCATTCACCTGAAGAAACTAACTGATCTACATCTTCTATCAATATTTCCTTTAGCAACACCGTATCCTTGGTTACCCTTGCCGTAGAATACGAACTGATCAAATCAATGATTTCTTGAGATTCTCCTTTTGTATCAATAGGGTTTTGGCAAAAGGCCGAAGAACTGATTAGAACAAGGAGTAATAGGAAAGAGAGCTTTTTCATATTGGATTATGGCTTAATTTAGGTTGAGGCATGGGCTTAGAAAGAGGTAATGGAACAAGTTTTTTCCTGAACATCACTTTATCTTTAAAATGCCTAGCTATATCATACGTCTTTTCTACAAAATCATTTATGTTAGAGTCTATTTCGTGAAAATATATCTTTATAGACTTGCAGTTATCGTGCTCAAAAATCTGGTTAAGCATTGTCCGATCTGAAAGGCCACATGAATGTCCATAAATGTGAACTTGAAAGTCCTCAGATTCAATAAATCGTGTCAAGTCGAAATAATTCGTAGATAATAGATATTGAAATGACTTGATATGCTTAAATAGCTCATTGTTTTTGTGATCTTCAAATTCTAAATAGTCTTTATCCAACTCGTCTCCAAACCCAAAAATTGGCTTTGCGTACTCTTCGTTCAAATCTCCGTGTATATAATTCACCTTGAAGGGGATTGAAAGCGGACGAAGGTAGTGAGACAATGTATCTGTATAATTGAAATTCAAAAAGTATAGATTTTCTGGAAGAATATCCTGTTTCAAACTTACAGCCCTTACTTCATTTGCCTGAATATTGGATGTAAAGCATTGAGCTAATTCAAAACTTGGCTGAATAGAATTGCCTTTACAAGCTTTTTTCAAGTACTCAATCAACTTTACTTTTAAAAAATCTAGATCATTATTAATAGATTTTACAGAATCTTGCCAATTATATTTATCATTACGATTTTCAATTAAAGTTTCAAAGAACTCTAATTCAAGATCTACCCAAGACAAATCATTTATTTTGTGATAAATCCTTTCTAAAAAGGATGATTTGAAAACAACATTATATTCTTCTGCCTTAATTAGAAAATCTATAATAGAAAGTACACTTTCAACTTTAACTCCATGACTACTCCTAAAAAGAATGCTTGAGAATTTTACTTTGAACTCAATTAAACCATCATTATAAGAAGCGGAATTTTCAAATGATTTTACGCAATCACATAAATATGATAAAATAAAATCCTTAAAACTTGTTTCCAGCCCATGCGCTAAATCAAATCCATTTCCAATGAGTATTAGTCTATTCATTATCAAAAATTATGAATTTCTTTCTTCAGTTCCTCCTCAAAAACACTCTCTCTACAAACAGATTCTGTAATGTGCTTTATCAGTTTTGTCCTCTTGGTCATAAATTTTTCTGTTTGAAGTAATTTACACTTTTCTGAAACACCTGACAATTCCAGGTTCTGAAGATCCAAGACAACTGCGCCCTTTGCGCGATCTCTGAGTCCTATGTGGTTAACAAAAAGCACAAAAAAAAGCCACGCATTCCTGAGTGGCTTTAAGAATATTTACAGTAAGTAAGATGATTCGAATGTCCAGCTTCTGGAGAAGCAGGATAACTGTGAAGTTGTATCGCTTACTGATCTTCTCCTCTTAGCTTGAGTACAGATCCTTCCAATACATCTCCGATCCGGATTTGGCAAGCCAAACGGGATGTTGGAAAGTACTCTGGTAGGTTTTCCAGTTGATCCAATTCAGGATCCGTGGCCTGACCCAATTCATCCTTGCCTTCCAAAACTTCGATGTGGCAAGTTCCGCATAATGCCATACCTCCACAGGTAGCCAAAATCGGATATTCGTATGCTTTCAGGATTTCCATCAGGTTGAAGCCCATGTCATCTGGTGCTTCGCATTCTTGACGATTTCCTTCTTGATCTTCTACAGTGAAATTAACCATGCTGCAAAAATAGTATTAAAATGAATTTACACCATTAACGGTTGTGTATTTGAAGCTCAATTTCTGATCTGGATACACATACTTGAATGCAGAGTGCATCATGATCGCTGCTTCGTGGAATCCGCAAAGAATCAATTTCAACTTTCCTGGATAAGTATTGATATCCCCAATCGCATAGATCCTCTCCACTCCAGTAGAGTAATCCCGTGTGTCCACCTCAATCGCATTTTTATCTATGCTCAATCCCCAATCTGCAATCGGGCCAAGTTTTGGACTTAGACCAAACAAGGGAATCAGATAATCCGCCTCTAATTTGATTTCAATTTTAGACTTGTCCACGAAAGTCACAGAATCAAGTGTACCATTACCACCCAACTCTTTTAAATTGGCAGAAAGGATCAAATCTATTTTGCCATTGTTTGCAAGATCAAAGACTTTGGCTGCTGAATCCGGAGCTCCCCGGAAAGTCTCATTTCTATGCACCAGCGTAACTCTTTTGGCCACCTTGGAAAGGAATATAGTCCAGTCCAAAGCAGAGTCTCCACCACCAGCAAGAATGACATTCTTATCCCTGAACGTTTCAGGGTTTTTCACCATATAAGTAACACCTTTGCCTTCGAACAATTCCAGATTTTCTACGACAGGTTTTCTAGGCTCAAAGCACCCAAGACCGCCAGCGATCACAATTACCTGTGCATGAACTTTTGTTTTGTCGCTCGTCGTCACGATGAACGATCCATCTTCCTGCTTGTCCAGGTGATCTACACGCTCACCTAGAGTAAAAGTCGGAGAGAAAGGTTTTGCCTGCTCCATCAGATTATCCACCAGATCCTGCGCATTCACTTCAGGATATCCTGGAATGTCATAAATAGGCTTTTGGGGATAAATCTCCGAAAGCTGACCACCCACTTGAGGCAGAGCATCAATAAGATGACAACGCATTTTGAGCAAACCAGCTTCGAATACTGCAAATAGCCCTACTGGGCCTGCTCCGATAATACAAAGGTCTGTATGGATCATGATGTATGAAATTTGGGGTGCTTCCCCGGTTAAAAGTTCTCTTTTTTATATAATTGCTTACTGCTCAAATGACTCACCGTTCAGATTTTGATAAATCGTGTTGAGAATCCTCTTGAACTCTTCAAAATCATGAGGACTTAAATTCTCCCATGCTTTCTCTCTAATCTGAAGAATTTCGGGCCGTAGAGAAGTCACTTTGGAAACTCCTGATTCCGTCAAATGCAACTGAAAACTACGCCTATCCTGAGGATGTGCCACCCGCTCCACATATCCTTTTTTGCAAAGCAAATCAATGATTCGAGTCAGTGTGGGATGGTCTTTGAATACCAAGTTTGCCAACTCGGTCTGACTCAAAAGGTCATTTTCAGATAGATTTTTCAGTACTAGCCACTGGTCAACCGTCACATCAAAATCTCCTGATTTGAACTGTTGCTGAGCATATTGCTTCACTTTACGGGCCGTACGGTCCAGTAGAAATGAATACTTGGAATATTGCTCTTGTGTCATACCAATAGTTAGTGTGACAAATATATGAAAAATATAAACGGACAATACAATTCTCTATAATTTTTATGGGGTTTGTAGGTTAATGGATTTAAAATTTGAAATCTCAATTCTCAAATTGTGAAATTTCTTAATACCCATATTTCCCTTGCCACTTCGAACTAAGATACTTTCTCAACTCATTTTCACGGGCATTTTCTCCTGGATCGTAAAGTTTCAATCCTTTAATTTCATCTGGCAAAAACTCCTGGTTTACAAAATTTCCCGGGAAATCATGGGAGTACTTATAGGCTTTTCCATAATTCAAATCCTTCATCAATTTCGTGGGAGCATTGCGAAGATGGAGCGGAACCGAAAGATCGCCTTTTTCTCTCACCAGCGCCTGAGCTTGATTTATAGCCATGTAAGCTGCATTGCTTTTCTGAGAACTTGCTAAATAAGTCACGCACTGCGAAAGGATAATTCTTGACTCAGGATAGCCGATGATCTTAACTGCTTCAAAGCAATTGGTAGCCAAAAGCAATGCATTTGGATTAGCATTACCAATGTCCTCAGAAGCAAGAATCACCAATCTTCTGGCTATAAATTTCACATCTTCTCCCCCTTCAATCATCCGAGCCAACCAATAAACCGCAGCGTTCGGATCAGAGCCACGGATTGATTTGATAAAAGCAGAAATAATATCGTAATGCTGTTCGCCTGATTTATCGTAAAGTGCTACTTTCTGCTGGGCAATCTGCATCACTTTTTCATCGGTGATCACACACGGATCCTCATTTATCCCATCGATCACTATCTCCAGCAAATTCAACAACTTCCTTCCATCTCCTCCAGAAATACGCAGGAGAGCATCAGTTTCCATCAGCTCAACATTGATTTTCTTCAACTCAATATCTTGCTCCAAGGCCTGATGAATCATCGCTTCAAGCTCAGTTCTTCCCAAAGAATTGAGGGTAAAAACCTGACATCTAGAAAGCAATGCAGCATTGACTTCAAAAGAAGGGTTTTCCGTTGTCGCACCTATTAGTCGAATCACTCCCTTTTCCACAGCTCCCAAAAGCGCATCTTGTTGGGACTTATTGAAGCGATGAATTTCATCTATAAAGAGAACTACTCCCTGCTGAAACTTCGCTTTCTCAATTACATCACGGATATCTTTCACTCCTGAACTGATCGCGCTCAACGTATAGAAAGGCGCTTTGATTTCATTCGCTATGATATTGGCAATGGTCGTCTTTCCCACACCCGGAGGCCCCCAAAGTATCAAAGAAGGTACATTCCCTGACTTGATGGCTCTAAATAAAAATGACTTGGGAGAGGACAAATGTTCTTGTCCGATTAGATCTTCCAATCGGGTTGGGCGCATTCGTTCTGCAAGAGGAGTGTTATTCATTTTGGAGAATCTAGGTTCAAGAAGCAAGATAAGGAGAAATGAAAAAAGGCCTTCAAAGGCCTTTTATTTTGACAAAAGTTGTCAGAGGGTTTATAATTGTGAAACTCTCTTCTCAAACTCTTCCAACTGGTCATCTTCAAAATCCAAGTGAGTAACAAACCGAACTAAGTCTGGACCGAATTTGACAGCTTTGATTTCCTTACCTGCAAGATTCTTTAAGAACTCCTCCGGAGAAATCCCGTCCAATCGGGCAATCACAATATTCGTAGCAACAGGAAAAACCTCAGATACAAAAGACAACTTCAATAACATCTTTCCTAAGTCTCTTGCTCGCGCATGATCCTCGGTCAATCTTTCAACATGATTGTCCAATGCATAAATCCCTGCTGCAGCCAAGAAACCAGCTTGTCTCATTCCTCCACCCCAGGATTTTCTTACTTTTCTAGCCCGCTTAATATCAGACTTAGAACCCAGAAGCAAGGAACCCACTGGACAACCAAGACCTTTGCTCAAGCATATAGAAATCGTATCAAACTGAGCGCCCCAAGCAGCTGGACTTTCTCCTGATTCTGCCAACGCATTAAACAATCTTGCTCCATCCAAGTGCAGTTTCAGTCCATTATCATCGCACACTTTGCGAATTGGCTTGACTTCATCTAGCGTATAAATACTTCCCCCACCCTTGTTCATCGTGTTTTCCAAAGAAACCAAAGTAGTCTCAGGTGCATGTACATCGTCAGGATTAATGGATGCTTTGACTTGCTCTGCGGTGATTTTTCCCAAATCTCCTTCGAGCAATTTCACCGAAGCCAAGGAATTTGCCATAATTCCGCCTCCCTCGTAGAGGTAAACGTGAGAATATTTATGGCAAATCACTTCTGTTTGAATTCGAGTATGCAATCGGATAGCGATCTGATTGGTCATCGTGCCTGAAGGACAGTAAAGCCCAGCCTCCATCCCAAATAGCTTGGCAGCTTTCTCTTCCAATGCATTCACCGTCGGATCTTCACCAAAAACATCGTCTCCAACAGGCGCAGAAAACATCGCTTCCTTCATTCCCGCTGTCGGTTTTGTTACCGTATCGCTTCTTAAGTCAATTATCATTTTTTGAAATACTTGGATTTAGAACTTTTTGATGGAGCCAAAGTCTTAATGGCAGCTGCTGCTTCGATCGGTCTATCTGTCGCAAGAATGTCAGCACCTTTCTGCACAAAACTATTATAGAGTTGGTCTCCACGAGCAATGGCACTTTTATCTAGGTTACCTAGTACTCCCAAAATGGTAAATACTCCTTTTTCGTGTAATGCCATATTGAATTGCTGAGGGCGCTCAGTTACTCCCGTAAAAGCAATAACTCTAGTCCACGGAATCCCTGTTTCCTCAAAACGCTCAACCTCTTCTTCGTTTCGGATAGTCACTGAAAGCATTAACTCAGGAGCCATGGAATGAAGCTTTTTGGCTGCCGCAAAAGAATAAGTGATCAAAGCTGTATGTGCTTCTGATTCAGTTTTCTGTACCGCATCGATGATTTTTTCATAAGGAACCGACTGCTTAATATCTACCGTCAACAGCGCTTTCCCCTTAGACCAAATCAAAGCTTCTTCAAAGGTTGGTACCTTGAAATCGGTAACATTCCCATCTTCATCTTTCAGAAAAAAAGTTTGAATCTCTTCATAGGTGGCATCACTCACTAGCCCTTTGCCAGTTGTGGTTCTATCCAGTTTATCGTCATGCATCAGAACCAAAACTCCATCTTTGGTCATGGCCACGTCCAACTCAATAATTGTCGGAGTGTATTTCACCACATTGGCAAAAGTCTCAATCGCATTTTCAGGAAATCCAGGATATGGTCCACCCCGATGTGCAGAAACCATAGGAATGCGATCCGAAGTCCAGGTATAAAAATCCCGGGCTTCTTCTACACTGCCTACCTTAATGTAATTTTCAGTAG
The DNA here is from genome assembly GCF_963974835.1 of uncultured Algoriphagus sp. Classification (GTDB taxonomy): domain Bacteria; phylum Bacteroidota; class Bacteroidia; order Cytophagales; family Cyclobacteriaceae; genus Algoriphagus. Next base: position 321,354 of record NZ_CAXBET010000004.1, read on the forward strand.
TCTCAACTCCTGATTCTACTTCAAGGACTTCCTGTTGCTCTCCTGGTTTTTGGCTGCATGAACCAAAAACCAAGAGTAGAAATGGAATCCATAAAAACTTATTCTTCATCCTTTTTTGATTCTTTTTTGAAGATAAAATCCAGCCCGCTACTTCGTTTTTCGAAAATATCCTCCATATCCCTAAGCTCTAGATTTAAAGCTTTCGTAGAAATCTGAATTTCAATCAGCGATATTCCCAAGGAAATCAAGAGAGAAGCCATGCTGCCTACGAAAATCCAATTCGCTATAATGGTGTAACCTCGGAAAAGCAAATACATACAAATGATGCATAATAAAAAGCTGAAAACTCCGAAGAGTTGCATGTTTTTGATGAGTGTAAGTCGGCGGCGCAAATTATGGAGCTGCTCTACTATAATTTCCTGATTGGAAGCCTCAGTATAATTTTTGTGCAATCCTCTAATCAGGCTCGCAATCGCCAAAAAGCGATTGGTATAAGCGAGCATTAGTAAAGTGATAGCCGAAAAAAGCAAAGCAGGCGTTGAGAGTTGGAGTTCCATAGGCGAAAGTTAATAGATTAAAGATGTTTCTATTTCCCAAAAATGAAAAAAGCCTGCTCCTTTCTGAGCCATCAAACCAGAAAATCAACGACTCTTAAAACTTATGGTGTAAACTAATCTGTAATTGACCTTTGCTCCAGTTATCAGTGGTCTGCAACATCCAGCCTCCTTGCACTCTAAGATTGGAGAGCAATCCATAGCCACCACCGAGGTATAATCGATTTCTATCAAATAGCTCAACCGTTCTTCCTCCACCAATATCACGTTGCCCATTAATGAAAATCTCATTATAAAGAGCCAAATAAACGACTCCTTTTTCCAAAGCAGAACCATTTAATGGAACATTAAGAAAAAGGTTGTATCGGAATCTGGTCCGCAGGTCCTGTGACTCCACCCATCTTTGCTCATACCTAAACCTATGAGTAAACAGAAAAACACGACCTACTTTAGTTGGAAATAGTGCTTCCTGATAGATCCTGTTTTCCAGTAGCGTGGCATCAGATTCACCGAAAGCCCCTGTAGTGATATTGGCATAGCCCAGCGTAAATAAGATATTGGCATTTTCAGGCGTATAAGTAAGCCTAGACCTGAGCAGTAACTGCTCCAAATCACTTACAGGACTCCAAAGCCTAAGTTGCGCGTCTCCTTGAAGTCCAAATTGGGAGTTTTTGAAGGATTTATTATAAAAGTACATGTACCAAGCACCCAGTTGATCTTCATCGGGAACTGATTGGGCAAAGGAAAAAATTGAAAGAAAAGAGAACAATAAAATGGATACAAGTTTCTTCATAATAGGTGAATCTATGATCTCTTGCAAGCAAATACATAGAGGAAATATTTATTTTAATTAGTTTCCCTGCCTCTCAATTAATAAAGATATAAAAGCAATTAAAAGTAAGTTTAACAGCAGGGTTTATCCTTTCCAAAATCGCTTTAACGATAAGTGGATTTGATCATTCCTCTAAATGAAAAAAGCCTGCTCTTTTCAGAACAGGCCAATATCAAAATATTTAAATCTCAAATTATTAAGCAACTTCACCCAGCACAACCAATTTTTCCAATGTAGGTGCTTTGGATCCACCTTTAGGCTCTATGGTGATTGCGAATGCTCCAGCTTTAGCCACAGCTTCCATTTGCTGTAAAGTAAGTTTCTCTCCAGAGTTTACAAGACCAATACCCACAGGACCGTCGTCTCCTATCGCCCATAGTTGATAATCAAACTCTTCGCTTAGGTCATTCAGGTTATTTACAGCTACAAATACTTCCTGTGCATTTTGATCCCAGAAGACATCCACTTTGGCATCCTTCTGCATTTCAAAGCCTTCACCTCTCATCTCCACACGCTTGAAATCTCCAGCTATCATCTTATCCAGCTGTGCATCCTTTTGCTCATATTCCTGCCTCACTTGATTCAGGTTATCAGCCATTACGCTTTGATCCTGAAGTAAGGCAGTAAATTGATCATTCCTTTCCTGATACTTATCAGCATAATAAAATGCTGCTCCAGAGGCTACAATAGCAGCAATAGATGCTGCGATTGCAAATGGCTTCCACGGACTGCTGATCGCAACAACTTTAGTACCTGTAGGCACAGCTGTGGGCTTCGGCGCTTCTTTTAAGATAAAGTCTTTTTCCAGGGTGGAGAAAATCTTCTCCTTCACTTTCTGCGATGGCGATACTCCAGTCAAATTATCAAAGGCTAACATAGTCTTCTCCAATTCATCCAGTTCTCTTTGGATCTCTGGATGCATCTTAGCCAGGACTAAAACCTCCTCACGCTCTCGCTCCGTCAGCTCTCCCAGTAGGAAAAGCTCCAGTTTACCCGATGCTATGTAAGATTGAATATCCACTAGATTCTTTCTAAATTCTTTTTCAACACTTGTATTGCAGCCCTCACCCTAGACTTGACGGTACCGAGAGGTATTTCGAATTCCTCCGAAACCTCAGAATGCGTATATCCCTTAAAGTAAATATACTCAACCATAAACTTTTGGTCATCATTGAGCTGAACCATCAGCTCCTTCACTCCGATTCCATCCACAGCCTCTTGGGTGCCAGACTGGCTTTCCATCCCATATACGAAGTCATCAATCGTGTTGGTCTTAGTGGATTGAGAAATTTCTTTAGACCTGAGCTTATCAATGGCAGAATTACGACAAATATTGGCCATCCAAGTGTATAAACGCCCTTTTGATTCGTCGTAACTCTCAATTTTCTTAGTTATTTTGACAAAGGCATCATGAAAAACTTCCTCAGCTAAATCCTTGTCAAATACAATTCTGGAAATCACCGCAAACAGAGCCCTGGAGTATTTGTCATACAAATACTCAGTTGTTTTTCTGTCTTTTGCCCTTAGTCCGGCGATGATTTGTACTTCTTCCAAAAATTTGGGGGTTGAAAAATTCTTCCTTAAAAGTAAAACACAAGACCAATTGTTTTAGGTCTTGTGCCATTTATTTTCAAAATATTTATATCAAAGGTGAATCACCTCATCATAAGCCGCGGCAGCTGCCTCCATGATCGCTTCTGACATCGTCGGATGAGGATGCACGGTTTTGATCAATTCGTGACCAGTAGTTTCCAGCTTGCGGATGGCCACAATCTCAGCAATCATTTCCGTAACGTTGTATCCGATCATGTGAGCGCCAAGCAATTCCCCGTATTTCTTATCAAATACCAGTTTGACAAACCCATCCTTTGCGCCAGCAGCAGATGCCTTTCCAGACGCGGAGAATGGGAATTTACCGATTCTCAACTCATAGCCAGCTTCCTTAGCTTTTGCTTCTGTCATGCCCACAGAAGCAATCTCAGGAGAGCAATAAGTACAACCTGGGATATTCCCGTAATCCAATGGCTCAGGATTCTGGCCCGCGATTTTCTCTACACAGATGATTCCTTCAGCAGAAGCCACGTGAGCCAAAGCTGGACCAGGAATTACATCACCTATAGCATAGTAGCCTGGCATGTTAGTTTTATAGTACTCATCAACTTTGATTTTCCCTTTATCTATTAGGATTCCAACATCTTCCAAACCAACATTCTCCAAGTTTGAAACAACGCCCGCAGCAGAAAGCACGATATCACATTCTAAAGTCTCTTCGCCTTTAGCAGTTTTTACCGTCACTTTACAGCCTTCTCCTTTCGTATCTACAGCAGTCACCTCAGAAGAAGTCATGATAGTCATGCCTGCTTTTTTGTAAAGCTTTTCCAAAGTCTTGGAAACTTCTGCATCTTCCACTGGGACGATTCTATCCAAAAATTCCACGATAGTCACTTCAGTACCCATAGTTGCATAGAAATATGCAAATTCAATTCCGATAGCACCAGAACCAACAACAACCATTTTCTTCGGCATTTTATCCAAAGTCATCGCCTCACGATAACCGATGATTTTTTTCTTGTCGATCTTCATCGATGGAAGCTCTCTTGATCTAGCGCCAGTTGCGATAATGATATTATCCGCAGCATAGACAGTTTTCTTGTCTTCGCTATCGGTCACTTCTACTTTTTTGCCTGGCTGGATTTTACCCCATCCTTTGATTACTTCGATCTTATTCTTCTTCATCAGGAAGGTGACTCCTTTGCTCATTCCGTCAGCAACTCCACGGCTTCTTTTGACAATGCCGGTAAAATCAGCGCTGGCGTCTTTTACGGTAATGCCGTAGTCCGCTGCATGATTGATGTACTCAAAAACCTGAGCACTTTTCAATAGAGCTTTGGTGGGAATACAACCCCAGTTAAGACAAATACCACCCAATTCCGCAGCTTCTACTACGGCAGTTTTTAAACCGAGTTGGGAAGCGCGGATAGCAGCTACATAGCCACCTGGTCCACTGCCCACCACGATCACGTCAAATTTTGTCGAAGACATATCTATTTTGAGTTTTTATACGAGTTGAAACTAGGCAAAAATAGGCCTTTTAGATTCAGAAAAAAATTCCACTTCATCCGCAATTATACTTCAAAGGCCAATTTTGGACAGCTTACCGACCTCTATAAAGAATATAATTTTACACAATACAGTTCACACTTGTTTTTCATTCTATTCATACTGAATACTCAGAAAATTCAATTAGTAATTTTCATTTAATCGATAGATTCAAACACCCCACCTAAAAGTTTTAGCTTTTTTTCTAATTTTGGCCAAACAAAATTTTAAACTCCATGGGATTACTTTCAGGAAAAACGGCATTGATCACCGGCGCATCTAAAGGCATCGGAAGGGCAATTGCAATTAAATTTGCTCAGGAAGGCGCAAGAGTGGCTTTCACCTATCTCTCTAGCGTGGAAAAAGCCGATTCATTAGAACACGAATTGTTGGCATATAATAATGTTGAAAAAGGATTTGGTCATGCAACTGTCCCAAAGAATGCCATGGGCATTAAATCGGATGCAGCAGATTTCAAATCAGCTGAGGAACTTATCAATAAAGTTGTGGAAGAGTTTGGCTCTTTGGATATCTTAGTCAATAATGCAGGTATCACCCGGGATAACCTCCTGATGAGAATGTCGGAAGAGAACTGGGATGAGGTCATCAACATCAACTTGAAATCCTGTTTCAATACCGTAAAGGCGGTGACCCGTACCATGATGAAACAAAAATCAGGTTCCATCATCAATATCACCTCTGTGGTGGGAGCCAAAGGTAATGCAGGCCAGTCCAACTATGCAGCTTCAAAAGCAGGAATCATCGGCTTCACCAAATCAGTTGCACTGGAACTTGGCTCGAGAAATATTAGATGCAATGCAGTAGCACCTGGATTTATCGAAACTGAGATGACTGAAGTGCTGGACGAAAAGACTGTCCAAGGATGGAGAGACGGAATCCCGATGAAGCGAGGCGGACAACCTGAAGAAGTGGCTGATGCTTGTGTATTCTTAGGATCTGAAATGAGTAGCTATATCTCTGGACAGGTGCTTCATGTGAATGGTGCGATGTATACTTAATAAATTTGAAATTTATTATTTGAGATTTTAGATTAAACGGCTGGAGAGATTCAGCCGTTTTTTTTGTTTTAACCGCGAAGTGAACGAGTGACGCAAAGCGGTGGGATTCTAGTTATCCTCTATTTATTCAATCAACAAACCGACTTAAATCAATCTTATAAAATTCGTATTCATCTTCAGATGTTTGCTCGGGTTTATTGATAAATAGACCTTCGGATGCAATAAAGTAATTTTCCAACCTCGACCCTTGACCATATTCTATTGTATACTCAGATAGCGTATTCAAATCGGAATCAAACACACTGACTAAATAATGTTTGGCCCTCTCCCGGGTAGTTTCACCATTTCCTGATTCCTTTATTTTTGAAATCCTGATAAAAACATCCCTATATGTGTCGTATAGCAAATCCAAATGTGAGCTTGCATCTTTTTTCAATTCGAGAAATCCATATTCCTCTCTCACTACTGTTTCGCTACCAGAAAAATTAAAATCCATTTGAGACCTTAGTACTTTCTTCTCTATTACATTGTAATCTGACAAAACAAACACTGAATCAGAATACGGGAATAAAACATAATTTCTATTGCCCACAAACTCAACTATAGGTGGGTAAGACAAATGATCTTCCAAAAAATCTAATCTGTAGCCAGAAGGGAATGGAATGGTTTGCGTACTTGCTTTATTTTCTTGGGGATAATAATTGATCATCCATTTTTCAATTTTATCGAATGCTTTAGTTTTTCCGGAAAAATTGCTGACTGGTCTAATAAGAGGAGATACGGCTATTTGATAGAGGCTTTTAGAGACCTTGGTGAAATTTTTCCTTCTATCATAATAAATACTACTGTAATAGCTATTCGGAAATTCCAGTCGCGAATCAATTTGTTCCACTTTCTCCCGTTGATTTTTGTAGTAAAAATAATACCAGCCATCTAAACTAATAAGGGTTAATGAATCCATCCCCTCAGCAATCAACATCCCAACATAGCCTCTAAAGCCATTTGGCCCATCAAAAGGGAGTTTTACTTCTTTTACTTTATCGCCTGAATGAATTGAATAATACTGTATTGTCCGCTCTCTATCTGCCAATGAAACTACATAATCATGACCTTCATGATTAATCACTTGCCTAACTTCTATACCTTTTGTCAAACTATCTTTTTTGATAATTAGATCTCCCACAATTAACTCTTCCAGCTTCCCTTGATAGATTTCATCATTACTTTTTTCAGAGCAAGCAAAAAACAAAGCGGTCAAAAAAAGTAAGCAGTAATTATTCATTTACGAAATTTTAGAAGGATAACTAAAAATAGGTAAATAAATTAAGAACAAAAAAAGCCCCGGATTTAAATCCGAGGCTCTTGAAAATTGAATTTGATCATTGCTTATTGAAACTTTCTCAACCTTCTCCCAAGAATGGATATTTATAATCCTCTGGAGAAACGAATGTTTCCTTGATCGTACGTGGAGAAACCCAACGAAGTAGGTTAATCATAGAACCGGCTTTGTCATTCGTCCCTGAAGCACGAGCTCCACCAAATGGCTGCTGACCAACTACTGCACCTGTAGGCTTATCATTGATGTAGAAGTTACCTGCTGCATTTCTAAGCTTTGTAGTCGCCAATTCCACAGCATAACGATCCTGGGAGAATATTGCTCCTGTTAAAGCATATGGAGAAGTCTGATCTACCAATTCCAATGCTTCCTCGAATCGCTCTGAATCATATACATAAATAGTCAATACTGGACCAAAAATCTCTTCACACATCGTAGTGTACATAGGATCTTGAGTCACGATTACAGTTGGCTCGATGAAGTAACCCTTCGACTTGTCGTAGTTACCTCCAGCGATGATTTCCACAGCAGGGTTTGACTTCGCATTGTCTATATACTTGGCAATTTTATCAAAAGATTTCTCGTCGATCACCGCATTGATGAAGTTGGTGAAATCTTCTGTCCCGCCCATTTTCATATCAGCAAGATCTGCTAACAGGTTTTCTTTCACCTCCTCCCAAATATTTGAAGGGATGTATGCACGGGAAGCTGCTGAGCATTTTTGACCTTGGTATTCAAATGCACCACGGGCAAGTCCTACAGCTACTGCTTTTGGTAAAGCGGATTTATGTGCAATGACAAAGTCTTTCCCTCCTGTCTCACCGACAATTCTGGGATAAGATTTGTATTGATGAATGTTTGTTCCGATCGTTTTCCAAATGTGCTGGAATACTCCTGTAGAACCTGTAAAGTGAATTCCTGCAAAATCAGGATGCTTGAAGATCACATCTCCTGCTATAGGTCCATCCACGTAGATCAAGTTGATTACGCCAGCTGGAACCCCAGCTTCTTTGAACACTTGCATCAGCACATTTGCAGAATAAATCTGCGTATAGGCTGGCTTCCACACGATGGTATTACCCATCATAGCTGCAGAAGCAGGTAGGTTACCAGCGATTGCTGTAAAGTTGAATGGAGTCAGGGCAAATACGAATCCTTCAAGAGGTCTTTGCTCCAATCTATTCCAAACACCATTTCCAGAAACTGGAGGTTGTTGAGCATAGATTTCAGTCATATACTGCACATTGAAGCGTAAGAAGTCGATAAACTCACATGCCGAATCGATTTCTGCCTGCATGGCATTCTTAGACTGACCAAGCATGGTAGCAGCATTGATTTTAGCTCGATATGGCCCTGCCAAAAGATCTGCTGCTTTCAAGAAAATTGCAGCTCTTTGTTCCCAAGCTAGGTTTTCCCATGCTTCCTTTGCACCTAAAGCAGCATCTATAGCCTGCTCAACATGGGAAGCATCGCCTTCGTGAAAATGTCCCAATACATGCTGGTGATCGTGTGGAGGAGACATTTTATGTGTGGTGCCAGTTCTGACCTCATCAGAACCAATGTACATCGGCACATCGATTTGCTGAGATCTAGCTTCTTTTAGCGCTGCTTGCAATTCTATTCTCTCGGGACTTCCGGGAGCATAAGCTTTTACCGGCTCATTTACCGGAGTAGGTACATTAAAAAAACCTTTGAGCATGATATCTGGGGTTATGAATTTCTGTTTGCCAAAGATAACCAGAAGGTTTTATTGGCTAAGTGATTTAAGGTAAAAGAACCCTAAAGTATCTCTTCTAGTTCTCTCAAATGTGAAATTGTAAAGGTGGGTATCAAGTCAATGGACTTACCAAGTGGATTAAAAAATACCTGATCTATTCCAGCATCATAAGCTCCTTTGATGTCAGAAATAGGATTATCTCCTATCATCAAGCTGTTTTCCTTACTTGCTCCTGCCTGCTGCATCGCATAGCGAAAAACCCTGGGATCCGGTTTTTTATGTCCTGTTGTTTCCGAAGTGACAACCAATTCGAAATAATCATATAAGCCTGATGATTTCATTTTCTTTGCCTGACTCTCATCAAAACCATTCGTAATCACATAGAGCTTGTAGTTTGGTTTGAGGTAATCTAATATTTCAATAGTATGAGGAAAAAGATGAGGTTTGCTTGATGTGCGATGCATAAAATCACCCTCAAATTCTTCAGGAATTACGGCATCCACAATTCCTGCATGGGCAAATATCCTGGGAAATCGAATTGTTCGGAGTTCTTCTTTCCGTAGTTCTCCTTTGTCATAAGCAGACCAAAGTTTGAAATTCACAGCATAAAAGGAATCTATTAAATGCTGTGCAGATAACACTCCTAGCTTTTCAAGTTTGTAATGAAGAAATAATTCGGATAGTGATTCCTGGACATTTCGATCGTAATCCCAAAGTGTATGATCTAAATCGAAGAATAAATGTTGGTAAGTTTTCAAAGGAAATTAACGTCGGTATTGGTTATTCTGAATTTTATTGATTGCAAGCTCCCGATTGGATTTTAATATTTCGAAAGTTTCTTGATCCCTGATCAAGCTTGGGTCTTTTTGAATAAACTTAAAAATCTGATTTATGATTTCGAGATATTCCTCCAGGATGTAATAAAATACCCACTGGTCTACCCTTCTGCTTCCAAGTAAGCCAGCATTTTTAAGATAAATAAGGTGTCTGCTGGTTTTAGTCTGCGTAAAATCCAGAATTAATTCAAAGTCGGAGATCGAAAGCTCTTTATTCAGCATTAACAGATGGAATATTCTCACACGAGGCTCCTCTGAAAGAGCTTTGAAAATTCTAAGCCCGTAGTTTAAACTGATATTTTTTAACCGCATTTGTAAGATTTAACGGAGTTTATGAGGGTAAAATAAAAATTCAACCGAAATTGGGGTAATATCGCATCATAAAAAACAAAATCTGCCGTTCCATAAAGTCATTTAATTCGTGAAGAATTCATTACTCATAAGTACCACCTTCATTTTCCTAATGGGAATATTTTTTTCATCACTTGAAGTGAAAGCTCAAGATGTGCAAGAAAAAAAAGTAATCCAACTTTCCGGTATTATCCTTAATGCAGATAGCACAGATGCTGTAGCCGGAGTTAACATTTATGTTCCTAAAAAAGGAAGAGGTACGAGTTCTGGTCGCTTCGGCTACTTCTCGATGCCTGTATTGGAAGGAGATTCTGTAATTTTTAGCTTTATTGGATTGAAAAAACAAACCTTCAAAGTTCCTGACAAGGTAGAAAGTGACCGGGTGAGTTTGATTCTGACGATGCAAGTCGATGAAATAGCTCTAGCTGAGATCGAAGTTATGCCGTATCCTACCGAGGAAGAATTCAAACAGGCGGTAATAGCCCTCAATATTGTGGACCCTATGTCCATCTCCCGGGCAAATATGAGTCCTGAAATGCTTCTCCGCTGGGCTGAATCCATGCCAGCCTCCGGCAATGAGAACTTCCGCTATTTCCAGCAAACCCAAGCACAGCAAAATCAGGATCTCTATGGTCCAAGGACACTTCGACTTCTCGATCCCTTTGCATGGGGTCAGTTTATCCGTTCTATCAAACGGGGCGATTTGAAAAAGAAGGATTAGATCTACCTTAATTTTTCTTCCTCTCGCGGCGACGCGGCGGCGCAACGAATATTTGCGAAAAGGCTATAGGTTATTCGCTACTCGTTTAATCCCATCTTTTAATAGATCCTTATTAAAGTTCAAGAAAAGGCCTAATTTTAACTTGGTTAGGCGCAAGTAGGTCATTAACTGCTTGGAATGGACTGGAGCTATAATTTGAACTGATTTAATTTCTATGATAACTTTATAATTAACAATTAAATCCGCTCTAAATCCATTTTCAAAGGTTATATCATCCCATTTGAAAGGAATGAATACTTGATTAGATACTTTAAGTCCAGACTTTTTCAATTCGTAACTCAATACTCTTTCGTAAATGGACTCAAGCAAACCTGGTCCTAACTCTCTATACATTAGAAATGCTTTATCCAGAATTAAAGTAGCTATATCATTATCAACTTTTTTCATCTTAAAAAAACCGCTGCGCTTCCGCGTCGCCGCGAGCAACTTTAAAAAATCATGTTAAATTAATCAATCTCCGGCAGCACCCAATCTTCCAGTACACTTGGTAGTTTCATCATTTCCTCGATAGCTGCTACACTTCTAGGTGCATCACCAGACAGATTGATAGCTCCATCTTTAGTAATCAGAATATCATCTTCGATCCTCACTCCTATACCCCACCATTTTTTATCACAATTTGATCCTTCTGGAATATAGATTCCCGGCTCAATAGTGAAAATCATACCCTCTCTAAGTGGCTCACGAGTTCCTCTATCATGGACATCCAATCCGATATGGTGACTTGTACCATGAGGGAAATACATATGACTTTCACCTGCTTTGACAATTCCAAGTTTTACCAAGCCATCATTAATGATTTTGCGACCTGCTTCATCAATTTCCTGAAAGGTAGTACCTGGTTTGGAAATTGAAATACCCGCTTCCTGGGCTTGATACACTAACTCATAAATTGCTTTCTCTTCTTCATTAAACTTACCGTTGATTGGTATAGTGCGAGTGACATCAGCAGTATAACCTCTCCATTCTGCTCCCAAATCCATTAATAATAAGCGATCTGTCAAATCGCGCTTATCATTCTCTATATAGTGAAGTATACAGCCATTATTTCCTGCCCCTACTATTGATGGATAGCCCAGTTCTTCAGCCCCATAGCGTTTATAGATAAACTCATGCACACCTTGAATCTCGCGTTCGGTCATACCTACTTTAGCAGCTTTCATCACCTCAATCTGACCCACGGCAGAGATTTTTACAGCTTTCTTAAGTAAAGTAATTTCCTCCGGAGTTTTTATCTCACGTAATGAAGCCATCATGCTGGACAACGAGGTAATGTCTACCTTGTGTTCAGGTATGCCATCTTTTACTACCATTCTCTTCTCAGGAGATTCTGCATTCATAAAGGAGCTGATCAACGGATCTTCCATCATTTCGGGATATTGCCTTTCGTACCGCTTCAGCATCTGCACTACCTGATCAGAAGACTCCAGATCCGAATTTTGAATCATCTTATAAATCTGGGCAGTAACTTCATTAAGTTTTTCTGGATAAGCCGTAGCCGTTTTGAATTCCTCCACCATCTGAATCAATGGGGCATTTGTGCTGCTTCCTTCTATTTCTTCAGAAAGGCTGAAAGTCAAAATCTTATCAAAATCCTGTAAGTTAATTCCAGATTTTGCTCCAAACTCAGAATTCAACATCGCTTCATCAAAACCTAGCTCACTCATCATTCCTTCCACTCCTAATCGTTTACCATTCCACATTTCAGCACGTGGATCTCTATTCTGTAAGAATATCAACTCATCGGACATTTTTCCATTTACCTCTCGCCCTTCACTAAAAATCACCAATACAGCGTTCGGTTCCCGAAAACCAGTCAGATAGAAAAAATCCGTATTAGGATGATAAACATAATCCACATCATTGGTTCTATTTTTCACTGGGTTATTAAAAAATACCGCTACAGAATTTGCTGGCATCAATTTTCTAAGCTCTGCTCTTCTTCCTTTATGCCAATCTGAAGAAAGACCGTCTTCGAAGTAAGACTGGGAGAAGCTCGTGAGTGAACATAAAAGCAAGAGCAAAGTCCAAAATATTTTTTTCATACGATTACAATTTTTCTTAAAAGCAGAATGGAATCTCGCATGGACTGTTGTTATTCCAAGTTCGGAATCCTGAGTCATATTCGATTTCATTAGGATCATGTTGATTTGAGAGTTCTAATGTCTGCGGTTTTAACCATTTAACAAAGTCTTAATCCTCGGATAAAGGCATATCCTTATCTTTGGGCTTTAAAAAAATCAAAACATGAGAAAAATCGGGATTGTATTTTTGCTTTTTATTTTGGCTGCCGGCCCTTTATTCGCTCAGTCACAAGCTGAAAAACCTAAACTTGTCGTCGGAATTATCGTCGATCAAATGCGTCAGGAATATTTATACCGCTTTGCGGATAGGTACTCTGAAGGAGGTTTTAAAAGGATGATGAAAGATGGCTTTATGATGAAAAACGGCCATTATAATTACATCCCCACTTATACCGGACCAGGCCATGCTTCAGTTTATACGGGTACGACACCAGCCACACACGGAATTATCGGTAATGATTGGTATGTAAAAAGCACTGATAAAATGATTTATTGCGCAGAAGACACCACCGTAACTAACGTCGGCGGAACTGCAGAAAATGGCTTTATCAGCCCAAGAAATTTACTTACAACGACCATCACTGACGAGCTAAGAATTGCAACTCAAAAGAGATCCAAAGTAGTAGGAGTAGCAATCAAAGATCGTGGCGCTAGTCTTCCGGCAGGTCACCTTGGCGATGCCTATTGGTTTGATTCCAGTACAGGAGAATTTATGACATCCTCTTATTACTACGAGAAATTGCCTAAGTGGGTGAGTGATTTCAATGCAAAAAAGGGTGCGGATAAATACCTTTCGGAAACTTGGAATACGCTTTATCCTATCGAAACCTACAAGGCTAGTATGGTAGATGACAATCTTTTTGAGGGACTTTTCGAAGGGAAAGAAACTCCAACTTTCCCTTATGATTTGTCAGAGCTTAGAAAGACAAATGGCCAATTTGGTTTACTTGCTTCTACGCCTTTTGGCAATTCTATAACTCTGGACTTTGCTTTGGCAGCACTTGAAGGAGAGAAAATGGGAATGGGTGATGAAACGGATTTCTTGGCTTTGAGCTTTTCATCCACTGATTATGTAGGACATAGATTTGGGCCACAGTCTAAAGAAATCGAAGACACCTATCTCCGTTTGGATCAAGATATAGAGAAGCTTCTAGACTACCTAGATGATACATATGGTAAAGATCAATATGTAGTTTTTCTATCTGCAGATCATGCCGTGGCTGAAGTAGCTACTCATATGATTAGCGAAAATGTACCTGGGGGAAATCTCCGTACAAGTGCAGTTGGAGCTGAGCTTCTCACCTTCATAGCTTCAAAATATGGGGAAGGGGAGTGGATAAAGAACAGTTCTAACGGCCAACTCTTCCTTAACCACGAGCTAATTGAGGATAAGAAGATAAATCAGGAATTATTTGAAAATGAGATTGCCCAATTCTTACTGAGATTTGATGGAATAAAAGAAGTGTACACGGGTACGGCCATGCGTACTAGGGAGTTCACTGAAGGAAGAGCAATGAGGCTTCAGATGGGCTATAACCACAAAGCTTCTGGAGATATTTTGATGATACTCGAGCCAGGATGGTTAACCGGTGGAGCAACAGGTACATCTCATGGTACCGGATTTACCTATGACACCAACGTCCCAATCCTGTTTTATGGATGGAATGTGCCTGCTGGAGAAAGCTCACGCTATGCTACTATCACAGACATCGCACCTACCCTTTCCATGATGCTGAATATCAAGTTACCAAACGGCACCACGGGTCAACCAATTTTGGAGATAACAGATAAGAAATAAGTTATTATTATAATCGGCAATGATGCCAGTCTCCTTAGATTCTCTGCTTATCTGGTCAGAAGACCGATGACCGAAGTGGCCTCAATAATGAATTTTAACATATCCTAGATTGCTTTTATCTATTTGCTGGTAGAAAAGCGGATTTATATAAGTTATAAAAAGTAATAAAATCAAAACCTCGATCTTCGCTGATCGAGGTTTTTTTGTGATAAATCTTTGTGAGAAGTGCATTACTCCGTCCAACTCATTGGATAATTTTCATCAACAAATTCCAGTGCGTCAGTCGTAATCCGCAAGGATTTAAAGGTATCCAGCATAACGGCATACTCTTCAGTTGATTTTGCTCCTATTGATTTTTCCACTGTCCCAGGATGTGGACCATGTGGCAAGCCGCCCATGTGAAGAGTAAAAGATCCCCGATCTATTCCCTTCCTGCTCATGAATTCCCCTTCAGCATAATACAATACCTCATCCGAATCAATGTTCGAATGATTGTACGGTGCTGGGATCGATAGTGGATGATAATCAAATAATCTTGGGACAAAAGAACAAACTACAAATCCCCAAGCCTGAAATGTCTGGTGAACTGGAGGCGGTTGGTGAATCCTTCCGGTAATTGGTTCGAAGTCATAAATAGAAAGCGCATAAGGATATAAATACCCATCCCAGCCCACAATATCAAGTGGGCTATGACTGTAGGAATACTGATGAAGCATTCCCTGCTTTTTGATCTGTACGAGATAATCACCTTTCTCTCTTTCTACATGAATGTCATGCGGTGGCCGGATATCCCGCTCACAGTATGGCGAGTGTTCCAGCAATTGCCCCACTTCATTCCTATAGCGCTTGACAGTCTCTATGGCTCCTACAGATTCTATAATCAACAGTCTTAAAGGTCCCTTTTCCTCAAATTCAAATCTATAAATCGTAGTACGTGGGATGACTATATAATCACCTTTGTGCACATTAAGCTTTCCAAATTGAGAATACATCACACCTTCTCCATCGTGCACATATATCAATTCATCCCCATCAGCATTCTTGAAATAATAATCCATTTTCCGATCTCTAGGAGAGCAAATCCCCATCATAACATCAGAGTTCATCATTAGATTTTTTCTCGCAGAAAGGTAATCTACACCGGTGAACATCACATTGGAAGTTTTCAAATGTGTCTGCCGCAACCCATGTTCGTTTGCTTCCTTCCAGGAAAAGGGTTTAGGTTCGCCTATTGACTTTACTTCATTGGGATTATGGATATGATAAAGGGTGGAATAAATGCCAGAAAAGCCCTTTGAGCTAACCACTTCTTCTTTGTAAAGTGATCCGTCGGGCTGTCTGAACTGGGTATGCCTTTTAGGAGGAATATCTCCCATTCTATGATAATATGCCATGTATTTTGGGTTTATTTCTTAAGTTAAATTTAATCATTCTCCCAAAAGGATTACTCCTATTTAAGAAAAATGGCTCTCTTGATCTTTTAATTTTAAAAAGGTTGACTAAATCGCTATGATATAGTTTTATACCATCTCTAACTAGTAATTTGCAAAGCAAATTGTCAGACTAACCCAAAATGAAAACCACACTTCCGATTTTACTCTTTCTCTTAATTATAAATATTTCATTCGCCCAGGAAGCTCAGTTAATATGGGCTGATGAGTTCACAGAAGATGGATTACCCGATCCGGAAAAATGGACTTACGATGTAGGAGATCATGGGTGGGGAAATGATGAACTGCAATATTATTCCAAGAATGACCTGAAAAATGCGCGAGTTGAAAATGGAAAATTGATCATCGAAGCACATGCTGACACATCCCATCCAAAAGGCTACACTTCTGCCCGACTACTTACTCGAGGGAAAGCGTCTTGGCAATATGGTTACATAGAAGTCAAAGCAAAATTGCCGGAAGGCCGTGGCACATGGCCTGCCATATGGATGCTTCCTGAGGAGAATCTACATGGCGGCTGGCCCAAAAACGGGGAAATTGACATCATGGAACATGTAGGTTATGACCCCGGAAAAGTTCATGGAACTGTGCATACAGAGGCATTCAATCACTCAATCGGCACTCAAAAAGGAGGCTTTATGCAAGTGTCTGATTTTAATATGAGGTTCCATACCTATGCCATAGATTGGACCGCTGACAAAATCGACTTCCTGATTGACGGTCATGTTTATTTCACTTTTGAAAACACTGGCAATGACTATAAAGAATGGCCATTTGATCAGACTTTCCATCTGATTTTAAACATTGCTGTGGGCGGTGGATGGGGAGGTCAGCAAGGTGTTGCAAGTGACATTTGGCCACAGCGAATGGAAGTAGATTATGTAAGGGTATATGACAGAAAACCCGAACAACTCTGATTGAGCTTACTTTTTTAATTAGCGAATTGTATTTTAAATGGACTTTCTCCTTTAGTTTTAGGAATCTTTGTGAAGTCGGCAAGTAATTATTAAACTGGTGAAAATACATTCATCCCAAATTTATATCCATGAGAGAAAATAACGCTAGGCGCAGGAAAATAACTGCACTTGTGATCATAGGTCTGTTGATGCTTCTATTTTACGGCAAGAATTTGACAGAGCGTCAAGCTTTCAAAAGTATCAGCAGTACATTTACCGAAGTCTATAATGATCGGCTTGTGGTAGAAGGATATATTTTCAGAATATCCGAGAACTTATTTAAAATCCAAAAACTAGTTGATCATTGCAATATCAACTATGATTACTCAAGAGTGGTGGAAGAGATAGCCAATCACGAACTCGAAATAAAAGATATCGTGGATGATTTTGAGCAGACAAACCTTACAAATCAGGAAGCAGTGTATTTAGCTGATTTCAGTGCGATCATCGAAAATGACCTACAGATAAAAAATTATAGTCTACTCTATTCTGATTCCTCAGGTATCAATAAAAGCCAGGTACAACTATATGATCAAAAAATCAGCATTGCGCAGCGCGACTTGGATAATTTGAGCAAAATTCAACTTGAAGAAGGAGAGAAATTAATCAACAAAGCCAACATCATTATTAATCGCTCCCAGATCTGGTCTCAATTTGAAGTGGCTTTGCTGATTATATTAGGACTATCCTTATATTTTATTCTCTTTAGGAATAAGAAGGTCTTTACTTAATTTAAACCTTTAGCTTGGCTAAATAAGCTGCGTTTTTCTCTGCAGCTTCCAAAGGGTTTGTACCTTCGAATCGCTCTTGCTCTACGACGAAATACTCCATTCCGTACTTCTTGGATTTCTTGATAATGTTTGCGTAGGACATTTCTCCCGTTCCCAATAAGACACCACGATCGTGCGCATTATTGCTTCCAGCTGCTTCCGCATCCTTCACATGACAAAGCTTGAACCTTCCCGGAAATTTGGCGACATATTCTAAAGGATCATATCCAGCCACAAATGCCCAATACATGTCTAATTCAAAATCCACCAACTCTGGATCAGTATTTTCCATCAAAATATCCTGAGGCAATTGTCCGTCAAGCATTTTGAAAGTATAGTCGTGATTATGATAGGCAAACTTTAATCCGTGTGACTTAAGTGTTTCGCCGGCGGCATTAAACTTTTCAGCTACTACCTTCCATTCATCCACTGATTTTTGTGCTCCTATGTAAGGACATATAAGATATTTCATTCCTACTTCTGCAGCTTGCTCGGCTTGAGCATCCAGATCTTTGAATACATTGGCATGGGAAGAAATAAAATCAACACCGATATCACTCATAAGGCTATTACATTCCGCTGGCTGCATTCCCCAGAGTATTCCTTTGCCACCGTCAAATCCTTCAAACTGCTTGTATCCAAACCCTGCTAATTTGCGCATGGTACCTGCAGCATCTTTTGCCATTTCTTCTTTTACAGAGTAAAGCTGAAGTCCAAATTTTGAAAGCTTAGCTAAACCCAATGAATTTGCAGATGCAATTTCAAATGGGAACAAAGCTGCTCCGACTCCAAGCATACTTCCAATCTGCAGAAATTTTCTTCTTTGTTTATTCATAAATAGGATAGCCTGCTCAGTTACGAGCAGGCTTTAATTATAAGGTTGAGTTTTTATGAGATTGCGTAATTTCTTTCGCCATTATAAGGAATACACGGATCAAATCTTCCCGGTACCTCGATGTAATTTAAGGCTTGAGTAGCTCCGATTTCTGAGGAGAAATATCCTAAAACAGTAAGATCTTTCAGCATATTAATCACCTGAGGCTCTCGCTTGTCGCCACTGGATTTGTACTCTTCATACATTCCGTTCAAAAATGCTAGTCTTTCTTCTGCTGGTGCACCTACGAAAGCTTTTCCATTAGCGGATTTGAAGTCTTTTCCGAGTTTGTTTACGCCGTCAACGAAAGCTTTTTGACTATCTGCATCATAAGTGTCCTTTACCATCATTACCATAAATGACCCAATGCCTGCCGCTTTGGCGCCTGGAGTATCAGTCTCTGGAATAATAGTATCTCCCAATTCATCCAAGAAAGCAATATCATCTGGATCAAAATCTAATCCCTCTATTTGGTTTTCTGGAGTACAACCTGTCATAATCGCCGTAGCGCCAATCATTGTACCTCCCATCATTACCATGACGCTTTTCAAAGCGTCTCTTCTATTCATAGTCATAGTCTTGTCTTTTACGATTAGAGATTTTGCTTTTTTAATTCATCTACTGCGAACGCTGCCGCTCTTGCTGTCAAAGCCATATAAGTAAGTGAAGGATTCACCGCAGAAGCTGAGGTCATACATGCTCCGTCAGTCACAAATACATTTTTAGCTTCCCATACCTGGTTATTTTCATTCAAGACAGACGTCTTGGGATCACGTCCCATACGGGCGGTACCCATTTCGTGGATTCCCTGTCCGAAAGTATATCCTGCATCGTACTCATTGATGTTTTTAAAGCCTGCTACTTCCAGCATTTCGGCAGCATCAGCCATCATATCCTTGCGCATCTTGATTTCATTGTCCTTAATTTCAGCATTCATCACCAAAGCCTCCATCCCCCACTTATCTTTCAATGTATCGCTAAGTTTGATAGTGTTTTCATGGTATGGTAAAATTTCACCAAAAGCTGTTATTCCCATAGACCAAGGTCCTGGTTTGGTCAATGCATCTTTCATCGGAGCACCAAAGTTCAATTCTGCCACGTCTCGTGTCCATCCACTGCGACTGGCTCCACCCTGATACCCGAATCCTCGTAGGTAGTCTCTCTTATCACCATTTACATTTCGGAATCTAGGAATATAAAGTCCCGTTGGTCTTCTTCCGAAATAATATTTATCATCGTATCCTTCCATTGTGCCACTTGCGCCTAGGCGGAAATGGTGGTCCATTACATTATGCCCCAACTCTCCAGAGCTACTTCCCAATCCACCAGGCCATACATCTGTAGCAGTACGCATTAGAATAGCTGTAGAATTGAAAGCGGAAGCACATAGGAAGACAATTTTTGCATCGTACACTACCGTTTGATTTGTCTCCGCATCAAGTACCTCTACTCCAGTTGCTTTCTTAGTGTCTTTATCATAAATCAATTTTCTAACAATAGACCATGGGCGGAGTGTAAGATTACCAGTCGCCTTGGCAGCAGGTAAAGTGGAAGCTTGAGTACTAAAATATCCACCGAATGGACAGCCAAGTGAACATTTATTTCTGTATTGACAGCCTGGTCTGCCTGGAAGTGGCTGAGTGATGTTTGCCGGACGACCAATTGTCCATGTTCTTGCACCTTTGTAATGTTCCTTTATTTTTGCTGCGCCATCTACTTCCACACAGTTCATAGGCATAGGAGGCATAAACTCTCCATCAGGAAGTACATCCAACCCTTCTTTGGAACCCGAAACACCTATGAATTTCTCCACATAAGAATACCAAGGGGCAATATCCTTATAACGTATAGGCCAATCAACTGCAACGCCCTCTTTGGCGTTTCCTTCGAAATCAATATCTGACCAACGGTAGGACTGCCTTCCCCACAAAAGCGAACGACCCCCAACTTGATATCCTCTAAACCAAGTAAATGGCTTTTCCTCTACATAAGGAGATTCATCTTCATGTGCCCACCAGTCAAGGTTTAGCTCATTCAGAACATAGTCCCTTCTAAGGTTTGGGTGATTTTCCAATTGTTCCTGAGTTCTTCTCCCTCTATGTGGGACTTCCCAGGGTGGAAGTGTGGCAGATTTATAATCAGTCACATGTTCTACCATTGGTCCTCTTTCGAGCATCAGCACTTTCAAACCCTTTTCTGTTAATTCTTTAGCTGCCCATCCGCCGCTTATTCCTGACCCAACTACAATTGCGTCGTATGCTTCATTTGCCATATATATGGTTTTTATTAATTATAGTTTTATTTAGACATCGCAGATCTGAACTCCCTGAGCTAATGCAGCTATTTTATCATCCCCCTTAGGAATGAACTCATGTGAAACATAGCCTTTGAAACCTGTAGCGACTATAGCTTTCATAAGTGCAGGGTAATATATCTCCTGTGTATCGTCCAATTCATTTCTACCCGGATTTCCAGCAGTGTGATAATGTCCAAAATACTGATGGTTATCCTGCACACTTCGGATAAGATCTCCTTCATCTATCTGCATGTGATAGATGTCGAAAAGCAGTTTGAAGTTTTCACTACCCAGCCTTTTGCATAGTTCCACACCAAAGGCAGATTTATCACACAGGTAATCCGGGTGATTAACCCGACTGTTAAGAAGCTCCATCTGAAGGATGACGCCGTGTTTCTCAGCTAGTGGAATGATTTTCTCCAAACCTATTACACAGTTTTTTAATCCTGTTTCATCATCCATTCCCCTTCTATTTCCTGAAAAACATATGAGGTTTTTGTAACCTGCCTCCGCTACTTGCGGGATAACTTCTGTATAATTTTTTATTAATTGATCGTGGTATTGAACCTCACCAAAACCTTCTGTAAGGCTGATCTCAGCTCCGTTACACATGGATGAATCAAGCCCGTGCTCCTTGAGAATGTGCCAATTGCTAGGTCCTATCAAGTCAATTCCCTTAATACCCACTTTTTTGGCTTCTACACAAAAATCTTCAAGACTATAATCTCTGAAACACCAGTGACAAACACCGTGGTTTATATTTCCTTTCAATTCGTAAGGTTTTTCTTTTTTGATATCAAAAGATGAAAGGGCACTGAATGCAGCACCACCTAGCAAGACTTTCTTAAAAGAATCTCTTCTTCCATTGTCAATAGGTTTGGTCATGTGGGTCTAATTGAGTTGAATTTATTTTCTCCTTTTTGAAAAGGGCGATGAAAAGTAACAAAACCAAAAGAGAAATACCAGCGGGAATTAACCAAATTGATTTCCAAAGATGAGCGCCGTCAACATTTGTGTAATATTCTGAGATCAATCCCGCCGCCCAAAAGCCTATCAGCATCCCTACTCCATATGTCGCCAAAGTGATCAGTCCCTGTGCCGAGGATTTGTATTTTGCTCCTGCATGAAAATCTGTGTATATCTGCCCACTTACAAAGAAAAAATCATAGCAGACCCCATGCAATGCTATACCGACCAGCAGCATCCATACTCCTTCATCAGCATCGCCATAAGCAAAGAAAGCATAGCGAATCGCCCAGGCAAGCATCGCTACAATCAAAGTCTTTTTAATCCCAAACTTGGAAAAGAAGATAGGTAGCGCCAGCATAAAGACAACTTCTGAAACTTGCCCCAATGCCATTTTCCCTGTGGAATTGGCTAAACCTATTTCTGTAAGGAAAGGACTTGTATTTTGATAGTAAAATGCCAGAGGAATACAGATCAGAATAGAAGAAATAAAGAAAACCGCATAATTTTTATGCTTGAGTAACCCTAAAGCATCTAAACCTAATACTTCAGTAAGTTTAAAATCCCCTCCAGTCTTAGCTTGAGGAGGAGTTTGAGGAAGCGTAAAACTAAACATTCCTAGCACCAGAGAACTAAAAGATGCCATCAGCCAGGTGTTTTTTAATAAACCTTCCTTCAGGCCATCTTGACTATCCCATGCTAGGTAACTTATCAAGATACCAGCAGTAATCCACCCCAGTGTTCCCCAAACGCGGATACCGGAAAATTCCTTCGCAGGATCCTTCATTTGATTGAATGATATGGAATTTACCAAAGCAAGCGTGGGCATAAACAGGATCATGTATACAAGCAGGATGGGAAAGAACCTTGCAAAATTGGAGGTATTGTATAGCATATACATCAGCCCTGCGCCCAAGAGATGAATCACGCCAAGAATACGCTGCGCATGAAAATAACGGTCAGCGATCAACCCCACCACAAATGGAGCTATAATTGCCCCAAATGATTGAGTGGAAAAAGCCAGCGATATATCCTGATCCTTTGCCAGCAGATTTGATCCCAAAAATGTACCCATAGTCACAAACCAGGAGCTCCAGATAAAAAACTCCAAGAACATCATAAAGGAAAGTCGGAGCTTAGTATTGATATTCATATATCTTAAAATGTATTGTAAAAGCCTTGTTTTAAAGATTCAGCAAAGTTTAAAATTTAGTCAATTTGAAGTATTTTAGGCAATTCAAATGTCTTTTCGAAAAGTAAGCACAACATTAATATAGTGAGAGCCACTCATACCCTGATTCAGCTACTAGTAAATTATTCCATGATTTTGATCGAAGTGAGAAGGTTTTTACACTCGGATTCAATTATTTCATGCTATTAAATCTGAATATAAAGTTTTATCCATGTCATCATCTCAAAAACTCAAACTCGGACTTATAGGCGGAGGCCCAGGGTCATTTATCGGAGCAATACATCTGAATGGAGCCCTAATGGACGGAATGTTCGAATTGGTAGCCGGAGCATTCAGCTCAAATCCCGAAAAATCAAAGCAAAGAGGCAAAGAACTTATGCTGGATCCGTCTCGTGTCTATGCCAATTACGACGAGATGTTTGCGAAAGAACTGGAACTTCCCGAATCTGAACGGATGGATGTGGTAGCGATCGTAACTCCTAATAATGTGCATTTTGACCCAACAGTCAAGGCATTAAAATATGGTTTTCACGTAGCCTTGGACAAGCCACTTACCCTAAATTACGATGAAGCGAAAGAGCTCTATCCTATTGTGAAAGCTTCAAATAAGCGTTTCCTGTTGACACATACATATTCTGGCTATCCTATGATCAAGCAAGCCAAGCAGATGATCGCAAAAGGTGAAATTGGTAAAGTGAGGAAAGTTTATGTGGAATACTCTCAGGGTTGGCTTTGGAAACTTCTTGAATCCGAAAACAACAAACAAGCAGAATGGCGAACCGATCCGAAAAGAAATGGTTTGGCCGGATGTATGGGGGATATTGGCACGCACGCATTCCATCTGGCAGAGTATGTCTCAGGAGAGAAAGTTGCCTCAGTCTGCGCAGATCTTTACATCAAAGTAGAAGGAAGACCGATAGATGACGATGGTGTGGTATTGATGAGATTTGAAAACGGAGCTTCCGGAGTACTTACTGCCTCTCAAACAGACACTGGAGCAGAAAACAACCTTCGAATCCGTGTGTATGGGGAAAAAGGAGGGTTGGAATGGCAACAAGAATTAAATAACACCCTTATTGTCCGCTGGCCAGATGCTCCGGCTCAGATCTTAAGAGCAGGCACAGGCTATTTAGGCTCCTTGGCGAATGAAAATACCCGTACTCCAGCAGGACACCCGGAAGGATATGTGGAGGCTTTCGCAAACTTGTATAGAAATTTCGCAAGATGTATCTATGCAGAGCGAGCTGGAGAGGTGCCAAAACCGGAATGGGAAGATTACCCTGGCATAGAAGATGGATTAAGAGGAATGGCTTTTATAGATCATGTTTTGAAAAGTAATGAGTCCGATATCAAATGGACTCCATTTGTGGTAGAAAAATAAATTCTTGAACCTAATATTTTAACCTAAGTAAAATGAAAACAATTAAAGGCCCTGCGATTTTTCTCGCACAGTTTATTGATGATGCAGAACCATTTAATAACCTGAAAAACATTTGTAAATACATGGCTGATCTTGGCTATGCCGGAGTTCAGATTCCTTCATGGGATGGCAGAATGATGGATTTACAAAAAGCAGCAGAAAGCAAAACTTACGCTGATGAAATCAAAGGTACCGTAGAAGAAGCTGGCTTGCAGATCACCGAACTTTCCACTCACCTTCAGGGACAATTGGTTGCCGTTCACCCAGCATATAATGAATTATTTGACGGCTTTGCTCCTGACAGTCTCAAAGGAAACCTTCAAGGCAAAGCTGACTGGGCTGTGCAGCAATTGAAATATGCAGCGAAAGCCTCTCAAAACCTGGGATTATCAGCACATGCAACTTTCTCCGGAGCATTGATGTGGCATACAGTATATCCATGGCCTCAGAGACCTGCAGGATTGGTTGAAACTGGATTTACTGAATTAGCGAAAAGATGGACCCCTATTCTTGACGAATTTGATAAATATGGTGTAGACCTGTGCTATGAGCTTCATCCTGGTGAAGATTTACACGACGGTGTAACATTTGAAATGTTTCTAGATAAAGTCAATAATCATAAGCGTGCTAATATTCTTTATGACCCAAGTCATTTTGTGTTACAATGCCTGGATTACCTACAATTCATTGATTTTTACCATGAAAGAATCAAAATGTTCCATGTGAAAGATGCAGAATTTAACCCAACGGGAAAACAAGGTGTATACGGCGGATACCAAGGCTGGGTAGAGCGTGCAGGTCGTTTCAGATCTTTGGGTGATGGTCAAGTTGATTTTAGCGGAATTTTTAGCAAACTTTCGCAATATGATTACGACGGATGGGCCGTTTTAGAATGGGAATGTGCTATCAAGCATCCAGAACAAGGAGCCGCAGAAGGCGCTCCATTTATTGCTTCGCACATCATCAATGTAACAGAAAAAGCATTTGACGACTTTGCCGGCAGAGGTGCTGACGAAGAATTCAACAAAAAAATACTAGGAATTTAATTACTCAATTTTAATATCCAACTCAATGAAAATCACGAAACCTTTAAACCTTGCAATAGTAGCTCTTGCAGGCTTTACCTTCGCTTGCGGTGGAGGGGAAAAAACCACTGAAACTACTTCAGCACCGGCAGTCGAAACTCCTGCTGCAGCTCCTGAAAAGGAAATCAGCCTGGAAGAGAAATATCAGGACGATCCTATCTACATCAAAGGATTGGCAAAGCTAAAAACCTCTGATTGTACTTCTTGCCACATGGTAGAGAGAAAGATCGTAGGACCTTCCTATGCTGACGTGGCCGCAAAGTATGAAACTACTGATGAGAATATCACCATGCTTGCTGAGAAAGTAATTGCAGGTGGAGTAGGTGTATGGGGTGAAATACCAATGCCTCCACACCCTGCGTTGAGCCTAGAAGATGCTAAGGATATGGTAGCTTATGTTTTATTATTGAAAAAATAAGATGAAAAAAAATTATATCCTCATCGCAGCATTGGCTGGAATTTTAGCTTCATGCTCAGGTGAGAAAGCAATTGAAACGGAAACTGAAGAAGTAACTGTGACTGA
This sequence comes from uncultured Algoriphagus sp., assembly GCF_963974835.1. GTDB lineage: Bacteria > Bacteroidota > Bacteroidia > Cytophagales > Cyclobacteriaceae > Algoriphagus. Next base: position 347,294 of record NZ_CAXBET010000004.1, read on the forward strand.
AACTCCAGCTGAAGAGTGGACTGATTTGTTTGCTAACAACGATTTCTCCAACTGGCACAAATACGGTGGTGGAGAAGTTGGTAATGCTTGGAAAATCGAGAATGGCGAAGTCTATCTTGATGCAGAAAACAAAGAAAACTGGGAAAAAGGAGCTGGAGGTGATATCACCACCAATGAAGAATACGAGAATTTCCACTTAAAATACGACTGGAAAATCTCTCAAAACGGTAATAGTGGTGTCATCTTCTATACACATGAAGGACCAGAATACGAGCAGTCTTACTACACTGGTTTGGAAATGCAAGTATTGGACAACGAAGGACATCCCGATGCAAAGATAGTTAGTCATAGAGCTGGAGACCTGTATGATTTGATCGTAAGCAGTAAGGAAACGGCCAAGCCTTATGGCGAGTGGAACTCTGCGGAGATCATAGCTAACAATGGAAAGCTTGACCTCATTTTAAACGGAACTACTGTGGTGAGCACTACGCTTTGGACTCCAGAGTGGGAAGCTTTGATCGCTGATAGCAAATTCAAAGACATGCCTAATTGGGGTACCTTCAAAAAAGGTAGCATTACACTTCAAGACCATGGAGATCTAGTGTATTTTAAAAATGTAATGATTAAGAAGCTTTAAGCCTTCAAAGCATATTAATATCATGCCCCCATTAGGTAAATAGCTTGATGGGGGTATTTTTTTCCCCTCAAGATTAAATTTTTTGGAGTAATGAATTCTTATTAACAAGAACACCAAATGCCTAAAAATAAGAAAAGCAGCCCAATTGGACTGCTTTCTTGTGATCCCGCCGGGGCTCGACTCAGGACCCTTCCGATTAATATCGGGATGTTCTACTGAACCGAACTAACTAAATTTTCAATATATTTTCTCGACTTCATTTTTTTGATCTGAAGTTCCCTACCCTTGGCAGCTTGTAAAGCTTCGAATGTTTTCTGATAAACTAGGATCCAAGGAATCCCAGTGGAAGTGAATTTGGAGTGTCAAATTTGATGCTTATATAAGCGCCTCTCCAGATTCGTGCAGGCACCAACATAGTATTTGTTAAGCTTTTCAGAAAATAGAATATAAAGAGTAGCCATACGAAGAATTGTATTGCCTAAAAATAAGAAAAGCAGCCCATTTGGACTGCTTTCTTGTGATCCCGCCGGGGCTCGAACCCAGGACCCTCCCGATTAATATCGGGATGCTCTAATGAACCGAACTAACTAAATTTTCAATATATTTTCTCGACTTCATTTTTTTGATCTGAAGTTCCCTACCCTTGGCAGCTTGTAAAGCTTCGAATGTTTTCTGATAAACTAGGATCCAAGGAATCCCAGTGGAAGTGAATTTGGAGTGTCAAATTTGATGCTTATATAAGCGCCTCTCCAGATTCGTGCAGGCACCAACATAGTATTTGTTAAGCTTTTCAGAAAATAGAATATAAAGAGTAGCCATACGAAGAATTGTATTGCCTAAAAATAAGAAAAGCAGCCCATTTGGACTGCTTTCTTGTGATCCCGCCGGGGCTCGAACCCAGGACCCTCCCGATTAATATCGGGATGCTCTACTGAACCGAGCTAACTAAATTTTCAATATATTTTCTCGACTTCATCTTTTTTATTTGAAGTTCCCTACCCTTGGCAGCTTGTAAATCTTCGAATGTTTTCTGATAAACTAGGATCCAAGGAATACCAGCGGAAGTGAATTTAGAATGCCCAATATTATGCTCATATAAGCGCCTCTCCAGATTCGTGCAGGCACCAACATAGTATTTGTTAAGCTTTTCAGAAAATAGAATATAAAGAGTAGCCATACGAAGAATTGTATTGCCTAAAAATAAGAAAAGCAGCCCGTTTGGACTGCTTTCTTGTGATCCCGCTGGGGCTCGAACCCAGGACCCTCCCGATTAATATCGGGATGCTCTACTGAACCGAG
>NZ_CAXBET010000005.1:0-337805 GCF_963974835.1 uncultured Algoriphagus sp.
GCTTGTTTTGCCATATGTATATGGGTTTTAAGTGTAACATGCAGGAAAATTCAGGTTTATAACACTGGCTATCAATTGAATGTGCAGTCTACTACAGAATCTGCTATACCTTCAGGTTTTTGCAGTATTCTGGAAGGTATCCGGACATAAAAAAATCCCGGAAAACCGGGATTAAGCTACTGCTGGAAGTTATAAGGCGACTGATACTTTGGTGAAGGTGAATGGAACCTTATTCCAACCTACCCAAGCAGATGGAATCCGAAAACAGTCTGCTTTCGTTCTTTTTTGAACGATAAAAAGATACATACACATATCCACCTACCAGATCCAGATTTGGATGCGGGGTAAATTGCAGCAGGCCCCTCTTTCTGTACACTCCCCCGTCTATGACCTGGTAGCTTTTGTGGAGTGGATGATAGATCAACACCCAACAAAGATCCGAGTGCCTGGCCCTGCCCACTTCCTCCACAATCCAGGAGATGGAATAGGATCCGTCACCGTCCTTCACCAGCTTCAGGCCTGGTGCAAGATCCAGATCCCCACCGCAAACTTTGACCTTTTCTGGATAGAGCCGGGGAACTCCATCCTCATTCTCCACTGCATGCTTCAATGCCCATGACATGGCCACGTGGATCCCTCTTTTCCCACCTGATACAAAGCGCCCGAAACCTACGGCCAGTACCGGTTCTATGGGAAGGAGGAACTTCTGGACCTCCACAAAAGCCATGTTTGAGTAGATTTGCTTTTTGGAGGGTTTGTATTCACCGGATCTTACGGCGATCTGCTTGATGAACGTCTTCCCCTTTTGCTTGTAGATTACCAGGTTTCCGACTTTTCCGTTGACTCCGCTAAGCAGAGAATCTGTTATTTTTCCCATGGTAGTAAGTAACTCGTTAGGTTTAAAGTATAATATGACTTATGCCAGTCCTATAGCACCTCCCTTGTTGCTCCCACTCTGCGCCCTTGCTGCTCCCTTACGTACTGGGAGAGTCAAGGGAACAGCAAGGGAGGATTAAGGGAGAATCAAGGGCGGAAGTATGACTTTGGCTGCCTGTAAACTCCTATCATTCCTGGCTATGGTGGGGATAGCAACCCTGATTTGACAAATGGAGCTCTAGAATAAATATTCCCTAAGCTTTTCTTCCGGTATCCCGGAGAATGCGGAAAACTCCGCCACAGTCACAAACTGCTTTTCCCCTTTATCAAAATGTTCCCGGATTTTACGTAGCACATCGTGGCTGTACCGCTCACTCCTACCGGTGATCCGCTGGACATCCTTGGCATAGATTACACATCGTTTGATTAGCATCTGACTTCTCCTTTCCGAATTAGGTTTTATTTATTCCATTTATCTTGGTTCCATACCGAAGTGCATTTTCTTCGGACCAATACAGGCACCCTCCAAGAAATAATCGGAGTTCATCGGCCCAATCAGCTCTTGAACCACCTTCCATTCTCACACATTCTACTACTTCTGAAAAACTCTTTAGAAGTTCCATCAGAAAATTTCCGCCATGCCTGAGTATCTCCACATCACTCAGTCCTAAATCAATTTGCCTCAGAACAAGCTCATTTGCTCCCAACTGAGACTTCTTAAACTTTTTAAATAATACAAGATCATTGGAAAGGCAACATATTCGGCATAGTTCAAACTCTACCCATTCAATTGGATACCTTTCTGCCCGCCAATCCATCTTCAAAAAGTGAAGCGCCGGAAAAACACCTGATCCAAAGCCTGCCTGCTTCACACTGGAATCCAGATCCGGCAATATTCCCCGGTTTTTATAGTCGAATTCCCAGCGCTTTGAGCCGAGGTAATCATCCATATTAAACCAAAGAAATTCACTCCACTCTGCATTTCCGCTATGCTCCATATCCATAAGGACATCTGCCAGTGCACAGGAAAGCGGGCTAAAAGGCGAATCATAGTTCTCTACATATGAAAATTCACACCACATGTGGAAGAATGCCTGTGCTTCTTCAAAAACACAATTCTCCAACAGTTCATCCAGGTGATGTAGACATAGAAACAGTTTCATCGCTCTTTCAAGCGATGGTTTATCCAAGTATGGTAGTGTATAGCCTGCAAACCATAAGACTTTATATTGGATAATGAGAGATCCATTTCTCACAATCCCAAAATTTCTCCCCCAAGCTAGAACATTAGCTTCGGCCTCCCGGGTATGGAGATTTAAGGATATGGGCAATGATGACAGGTTCATGATTTGCCTAGTTCTTTTTTCCAGCGGGCCACCTTACTCGTGCTACAGTTGAAAAAAGCAGCCAATTCCTTCCTATCCAAAAATGAACCTATACCAGGCAGGACTTTCAAAAGTTCAGGATATCCATTTTTTAAACCCAGAATTCTTACTCCTGAGACTTTCGCCCGCCTTTGGATTATGAAATGCATCATTTTTCCATTTAACTCCACTAGGATCGGATGTGTATCGAGCATTGTTTTTTGATCCGACACACTCATCTCCAGAAACACTACTTCTGTGATTGATTTTAGGTAATAATCCATTCTATTACCAGAATAGTAGGAATGGTATTCTCTCACCACATCACCTTTGCCAAAAATATGTTCGAGAGTTGGTTTACCTTTCTCTTCCTTATAAAGGCCTATAAATCCACTGCATAAAAAGCGCGAATTTGTATCCACCTCCCCAGGGTTCTTAATGAGAATTCCCCTTTTAACCGATTTTTGGTGTATCAGAGGAAAGACTGGCGAAAGTTCCTCCTCCGATACAATCATCAGTTGATTAAAGAAATCAACTAACTGTTTTTGATACTGTTTATCCATAGCCTTACTTTTTATAAAAACAATCAATTCATTAGGGCGAAAAAAGCAGACGGATCATCTATCTCAGACTAAAATTGTAGTATTAAGATAATGTTAACTTTTTCGTTTATCCAAATCCACTCCTCCTAATTATTAAATAACATGTTGAATTTGTGTCATTTGACACGAATTCATAATGGAAATCCAATTGGTGTCAAATGACCATGTAACTATTCACAAAGAGTAGCTAACTTTTCTATTGAAGAAAATAAGGGAGGGTTCTTATCCCGATTCAGAGCCTTCCAGACATGATTTATTCTCAGGACGGGCTTTCTTTAAGAGAATGAATGAGTCGAATAATATATCAACTATGAATAAAATTGTGAGTGCTACTTTAATTCTGCTATGGACCTATACGGGGCTGGATAAACTGATCCGCTTGGAAGCAAGTAGAAAGGCTTTCCATAACCAGACTTTCCCTGCAGACCTAGCGGAAGTTCTGACTTATTTAGTTCCTATCTCAGAGTTGCTGATTGCCCTGCTCCTGCTCTTTTCGGTCACACAATGGTGGGGATACCTCTCAAGTATACTCCTCCTTACCGTCTTCACCACTTATGTAGGATTGATCTGGGTAGGAGCTTTCCCACGGGTTCCCTGTAACTGTGCTGGGATTTTAGAGTCATTGGGTTGGGCTGAGCATTTCTTCCTGAACCTGGGATTTATTGTAGTTGGGGTGTGGGGGCTGTATAGTTTAAAATGGAGGGAAGTTGGAGGTTAGGAGGTTTGGAAGTTGGAGGTTGGGAAGTGGGAAGTTAGAAGTTAGAAGGTAGAGGTTGGGAGGTTTGTTAGTTGTTAGTTGTTGGTTGTTGGTTGTTAGTTATCTGGAATTTAAAATGAAGGAATTGAGAATTTAAAATGGGCGGAAGCTGGAGGTGGGAAGTTGGGAAGTCAGGAGGTTCGGAGGTTGGAAGTTGGGGGTTGTTGGTTGGCTTTGTGAGGCTGACACTTCGACTTCGCTCAGTGTGACAGGAGTAAAAGTCTAAAAAGGAATTTGAAATGAGGGAATTGGGAATTTAAAATAGAAAGAGATTAGGGATTGGGAGAATGGAGAGGAAATAAGAGGTGGGCATGCCGTAGGTATGCAATATAGGTAGCGCCGGGTTTTAACCCGGTGTAAAATAAGATCAAAAGGCCATTGCCTCCTGCCCAAGATCATCTATTGGATACAAGAAGTAGTGCAGGAGGATGGAAACGAATCCATTGGGAAGTTGAAAGTTAGAGGTTGGAGGTTGTTGGTTATTGGTTGGCTTTGTGTGGCTGACACTTCGACTTCGCTCAGTGTGACTGTAGACGAAGGACTATTTGAAGGTTAGTAGGTGGCCTGGACAGCATGCCGTAGGTATGCCATGTGGGTAGCCCAGGGTTTCAACCCTGGGATCAAGAATTATATTCATTCCACAGCGCTGGCCCACAATCTTCATTTGCAACGAAAGCGTGATGCCAGCAAGATGGAAATGTATTCTAATATGAAAATGGTCTATGGAGACATAGTATAAGCTGTGGCGATGAGCCGTTCTTGGAGACACGAACGGGGGCAGACCACTTTGTTACCAACTCAGTATTCCTCGCAATTGCTTTCATGGATTGTACCAAACCCCACTAAAAAAGCCCAGGGCTAATGCCCCAGGCTACGTCGGTCGTTAAGCTTTAATTACTATAAAGACCTATCAATTCTACGCCGTAAAGATAAACTATAATTACAAGTAAACTATACTACCATAGAAAAAAATGATCCAAGTGAAATAATAAATATAAAAAAACGGGCAGGGACATTGGTCAGATCCCCACCCGAAAAATGACAATGCGGACACTATAATGTGACCTATCAGTAAAATTTGCACCGTCCATCTCAAATGACGGGGAGTTGAGATGCCTGTCAACACTCGGCGGTGCAGGGAGTGGAACCGGCTCCCGGATCGGGGCTACCCGGACGGTTCAGCCCCTGAACCAGAGTCCTTGGGTGGATTCCTCACGAAGGATGAAGTCCTCGGAAGGGACTCTGGACCAGGGTATCTAATATAATTATTGTTCAACTGGGAGGCAACTCCCAAAAACGACACGATTATGAAATCAATAACCAAAATGCTCCCGGCACTGGGATTAGTGCTCGGAGCAACCATGGCGATGGCCATGAATTTCGCAGATCCAATGCCTGATCAGGTATATGCAAGAGATCCTTCCAACCCTTCCCAGTTTATCGATGTGACAGAATGGGAACCTGGAGTGGATTACAACTGCAATGCCACAGGGGATTGCCTGTATGATGCTCCCAACGGGAATGTCATTCAATCTGGAACCTTTACAGAATTGTAAAGGAGGCGGGGAGCAAAAACTCCCCGCTATCATTAATCTTCCCTGTCAGTCTGGGGTATCGGGTTTAAATTCAATTCTCCTTGGGGTATAGGTAACACATATTTTTTGGATCCGTAATTTAATTTCACCTCTTCTCCCATCCATTCTCTGGCTATTACCCTCTTAAATTCCTCCTCTTGATTCAATCGCCGAAGGTCTATCCAATTGACTCCGCGATACACCAAACTTTTTCGCTTCTCCTCCAAAATGACTTCGAGAAGTTCCTGAATTCCGTTAATATTAAAAGGAATAAATTTTCCGGTAACAAACCTCGTCTCCAAGAAATCATTCAGTAGATCCAAAGCTGCAGCACTCTGCCCTGTTCTCGCAAGACACTCCATTTTGATAAAGTAAAGCTCATCCAATGCAATCCCTCCAAACCTTCCGAAATTTCCTGTATATTGACCCTTAAAAGAAAATCCAGCATTGGATCTGCCCTGCCCATAAAGTACTCTTCTCAAATCCCACATACCGTAACTCTCATAAATATCTGGATGAATCCAGACATTTACATTCCCCACCCCTGAAAAACTATAGGACAATATCACTGAGTGAAACACCACTTCTGAATTGTATTTTGCAAAGGGGTAGCGTGCCGTGCTATCCTGGCTATTGTAATCCATTAAAGAATAGGCAGAATTTTCCATCACCAAGTTTGCAGCATTCCCTGCAGATTTATAATCACCCATCACCAAATGAACTCTTGCTTCAAGTGCTTTAGCTGACAACCGTGAAGGTCTTGTTTTAAGTGACTGGGTCTCCGGTAATACTGAATAAGCTACTTCCAAATCCTGCAAAATTGCCTTATAAAAAACGTTAAGCTCCACCCTGGGTGAACGTTCCAGAATCTCACTGTTCAATCTTAGAGGAATCCCAAACGTACTGGCTGCATTTTCAGCATGGTAAACAGGGGAAAACACCTGCGCCAACATAAAATGGGCATGAGCCCGATGGAACAGAGCTTCCCCCATTAGGTAATCTACTTCCTGTGATTGAGGTAAGAGGCCCAATTGATCCAATGCTACATTGGCGATAAATATCTGATGATACATTCTGGACCAATCTGCAGATTCAGCCCCAGCCCAAATGTCTTTTTCCCAGATATAGGCATTTTGCTCTGCCGGCGTGGATAAGGCTGTCCAACCATCATCTGTGATCCACAGATCATCCGAAGACAGCAGACCAAAACCCGGGACAACATTCAGGTCGCTATCATTGTCCAATAATGCCCTGATATCCTCCACTGTGGTAGGTATTAAAATGGATTTATCAGGGCGTTCGTCCAAAAAGCCCTCACAACCCCAAATCATAAACAAGCTCAGCATATATACATAGTTGATTTTCATAGTCTTAATCTTTAATTAACGGTTAAAAACTGGCGCGTACCCCTACAGCGTAGGACCTCATGGGATTGAGATATCTGTATTCAGGATCCAACCGATCAGAAGAAGCTTTCCAGATCATCCCAAGATTGTTCAGATAGGAGTAAACCTCTAAACCGGAAAGGAAACTTTTGGACGATCCATCAGCCGGAAAGCTGTAACTGATATTTATGTCCTGAAATCGGATGTGGTCTCCCCGTTCTACCAACACTTCGGAATAGCGGTACAACTGATCCCTGTTGGAACTTCGTGCTTCGGGAATGGAAGGAACATTAGTCCTCAGCTCATCACCAGGGCTCCGCCAACGCAGTGCAAAGTCCGAGTGATCCGGCTCTCCTGTCAAAAGATTTTCATACAACACAGAATTCCTTCTGTAATAATAGCCAAGCTTGTAAGTGATGTTAAAAGAAACAGAAAGCCCTTTCCACTGCAGGGTATTTCTGATAGATCCAAATACGGTAGGTCTTGCAGATCCATGGTAAACCAGACTTTCCAAATCTGAGGCCTGAATTATCCCGGAGTAATCGCTGGAAGGATTTCCGTCCAGATAGCCCCTCGGATCTCCAGTATCAGGATCCAATCCTGCCCATCTATAGCTGAAGACAGGATAGAGCGGATAGTCCTCTACCGGGGAAATCACCCCAAAACCTGTAGCTCCATCCATCAGAACATTGTTAATGGGTTCTTCCAATAAATACCTTGATACAATTTCACTGTTGGTACTAAATAGCCACTGGGTATTCCACTTCACCTTTCCCTGGATATTCCGGGTGTTTAGGATAAGATCTAAACCATGTCCGGAACTGTTGGCAGCATTTCCCCTAAAGGAACCCAAGCCGCTGGAGGGTGGAAGCTGTGTATTGGAAATCAGGTCCATTCCTTTCTTCCAGTAATACTCCACAGACCCTGAAATTCTTCCGTTTTGGGATTCAAAATCAACTCCTACATTCACTATTCGGATTCTTTCCCACCTTAAATCAGGATAAGGAGGGTTCATGATTCGGGCATACGGCACCCCAGGGTTATAGCCAAAAAACGAGCTCGTCAAAAACAGGGCGGTAGTCTCACCTGTGAGGGACTTATCAATATTCCCGTTATACCCATAAGATCCCCGCAGCTTGAGGTAAGGAAGCTTTTCCCAATCGTAAAAGCCCATCTCACTGAGTGTCCATCCCAAACCCAGGGAATACAACGGAATTCCCCGCTGGTTGCTCCTCACCCCAAACAAATTCGATTGATCCTTTCTGGTGCTCAGCGTCACGTCTACTTTTTGGTCATAGGTATAGCCTACATTCCCGTAATAGGACAGAAACCGGTCTGACCTGTCACTGAGTCCTGCACTGTTGGGAATTTGCCGTGACAGGAATGGATTATAATAATAGGGATAGGTGTTGACCAGATCCACCGGTATAGATGAAGCTAATGTTCGATTATAACCATAATAGCGGGTGCCATAGGAATTGAACTGGTTGTCCTTTGCCTCAAATCCACCCAGAACATTCAGCCGGTGTTTTCTCTTCGTTATTCCATAGCGTAGCAAGGAACGAAACTGATGGCTTCTGCCTGATGAATTATTCCTATCCAAAATCCCTCCTTTTGGTACAGGATAGCTCAGTGTCCCAGCCCCATCCACTTGGGTAAAGGTATTAATCAGATCCTGGGCAAAGTAGCTCTCCGGTCCGTGCTCGGTTTGGACAACCGACTGATTGTCCCAATACTGATAACTTAGTTCTGCCTTCAACCCATCCAGTATTTCATAGGCCACCCCTGTGGTCCAGCGAATTTCTGTGGAAGTAAAGTTATCCATACTGTTCCCCCTGTCCAGAAGAGGGATATATTCCCAGTTCAGCAACCCCTGTTGTTCGGCTTCCAGCACAAACTCCCTTCTATAGTCCCTGATCAGCGGCAAAGGATTTCCTGCTTCATCTGCCAATTGCCCATAGGGATATACCCGGGTACCTGGAGAGAAATCCAGACTTCCCACCCCTTGATTGGCCTGGCTTCCCCCCTGCTGGATCCATGCCAGCTGGTTGGAAAATATGATTCTCCCTTTCCAGAATTTTATTTCCTGATTTCCTTTAAAGGTGATCCTTTCATTCGAGTTACCCTGTAGGTTTCCCCTGCTGGAATCATAGCCTAAGGATATACCAAACCGCTGATTGTTTCCTCCTCCGGTCAACTGAAGGGCATATTGCTGATCGATCTGGGGCTGGTAAAAGTATCGGTTGATATCCGACCTAATATCCTGACCGCGCAATATTGAAAGCTGTCTGTCTGCTTCCTCCCCGGAAATCTCCCCTTTGCGCAAAGATTCCATCACTGACACACCTGGGGTGATAGGCTGATGATCGTAAGATTCGATGATCGAATTGTAGTAACCTCTGGAAAACAGCAATTCCTCCACATCCAGAAAATCCCCTGAATCCATCTGAGGGGCATAGAAGGCATCCGGCTTTTGGAATACCGTTGTGTTGGCATTAAGTGAAACCTGTATGGGCTGGTTGTAAGCCCCATTTTTGGTAGTGATCACAATCACTCCGTTTCCTGCTCGGGCTCCCCAGATAGAAGCGGCCGCTGCATCCCGCAACACGGTCACCGATTCCACATCATTGGGATTGATGTTTTCGATAGGGCCATCGTAAGGAAAATTATCCACCACAATCAGTGGCTGGGTGCTGGCGTACAAGGTACCACGTCCACGGATGGAAAGCTGTTCACCCTCTCCTGCCATAGGATTGACTATCAACCCCGATGTAACATTGGCTAAGCGGGAAATGATATCCGGGCTGTTACTCCTATTGACCAATTCATTCCCTATTCCCACGAATGAACCTGTAATGCGTTCCTTGGGAAGCTCTTGGTACCCTGTGGATAAAACTTCCACACCTTCAAGTTCCAGGCCTTTAGAAATCAAAAGGATAGACAACGGTTCCCGGGTGGGCACTTTAACAGTTGATTTCCAGGTTTCAAACCCAATAAAACTTACCGATAATTCGTAGGTACCTTCATCCAGTTCCATCTCAAACTCCCCGTTTTCATCGGAAATCACAAGAAGCGAAAGGGCCTGCACCTGAATACTTGCACCAGGTAGGGGCAGCCCGTCCTCGGAGGAGCTCACCGTTCCTTGCAGTATCTTTGATTTTTGTGCATGCAGGGGAAACAGAAAGCTCCCCCACATCGCAAGTAATAGTAGTGTTCTTTTCATGGTTTCAAGGTTTGGGTGGATTCTGATTCAATTCATGTTCAATCAAGGCAATCAAATCAGGAGCAAGAAAAGGCACTTGGGAGGTCTGAATAAACCTGCCTTCACGGTTAATCAGAATGCGATTGGGAAAGGAACTGATCCCATAACGAATTAGAAATGGATGGTTTCTGTTTTCCTTTCCGGTATATAAATTGGTAAACCCGGACTGGGTGTAGCGGCCGGATTGGAGGCTTCTTTGCCAGAGTTCCGTATCGAAATCAGCAGAAACGGTAATCACCTGAACGCGGGGATCGCCCTCATATTTTTCTTCCAGTACACTGAGGGTCTGCTCATTGAATGCCACACAGGCTTTGCAGCCCGAAATCCAGAATTCAATCAGGATCACCTCCCCTTTCGCCACTTCATCCCATTGCAATGTATTGCCCGATTCATCCAAAAATTCAAAGCCTTCGATAACAACACCTTTTCCTTTCAGACTTTCCAGCGTGCGCAGCTCCTGGGCAAAATGAGAATACTTCATGTCAGCTATAAAATCTTTCAGCCTGCCCTCTGCCAAGGGTATGTTCCCAAAGGATTCGTAGAAATACCGCACCAGAAATTTTTCCCTCCAGTACGCCAAATTGATTGAGGAAATCCCTTCCAATGGCTCCTCATCATTCACTGCTGACCAGAGTTTCATCTTGGCGGCAAAGTAATCCATAGCTGCTGCGGATCTCTTATCCAAGTCTAGCTCCAAAGAACCTTCTGCCTGATCCAGTTTTTCCCTGGACAATGCAAGCAATCCATCCAAAAAATCACCCTGTTCTCCTGACCGTCTGGCAAAGCGAAGATGGCCGCTTAACTGGTTAAGATAGTTTTTCCATTCCCGCAGCTCTACCTCCTTCCTAAAGAAATCCAGATAAGATTCCGAAACTTTGCCGGTGTAGGAATCTATATATTCCCAATAGGCCTTTAGGCTACCGGAGGGTGAATACAGATCCAATTTTTCCAACTCCTGCAACAACTCAAGGTCACGGCTTCGGATCTCCAGTACCGGTCCTGCACTGGATAGCGCTGATTCCCGCTGTTTGGCAAAGTCCGGGTTTTCCAATACCTTCCTAGGATTTGGGGTCCATAGCGTAGGAACAGTATTGGCTATCTGTTCCCTTTGCAATTCAAACAGCCCTTGCTGAAGCTTAAACTGCTCCCTGCTTTTCCCACCAAACACTAGGTAACTACTTTCCAGATCCAGAAACAACTGAATGCTATCATTGGGATCAATCCGATAAAGCTCCATAAAAGGATTACCATCATTCAGGGACAGGGAAAACCACTGCGTCCCATGCGCAGCCAGATTATATTGGAAGCTCTTATCCTTTGGATATCCGCCTTCCATCAGGTTCCCGGGCTGCAACTGCAAAAACAGGTGATTGGATCGGGGGGCTTTCGCTCCGGTAAAAAAGTAATCTGGATAAACTATCAACTGGATCTGGGAACGCTCACTGTATTCCGATACGCGGCCCCATATTACCGCGTTATTACCCAAGCCTGGATCTGGCCCCACTGAGGCAGAAGAGCTTTCGCCCTCCTGCCCTGTTGCAACGGAGTGATCAACCAAACCATTTTGCTCCGGCAAGGTATCGGAGCGGGTCTCCCCGCCCCGATGGGTGTCCCGCAATCCAAACGGGACACTGGGGCTAGACCTATGAAGAAAATCCGCCCCGGGTGAATCAGCAACCTGTGCTGTGAGTGTGCTTCCGTATAGGCATAGCGATGCCAGGAAGCATGTGAGTAGTGTTTTTTTCATGCTTTAAATTTTTAAGCTGGAAGACGGAAGAAAGGTGTCCGGTGTCGGATGACCGATGACCGGTGTTTGTCACGCTGACACTTCGACGTCGCTCAGTGTGACTGAAGTCGAAGCGTACAAGTCCATAATCCACAGCAGTCAGTGGGCAGTGAGCAGAGAGCAGTGAGCAGTCGCAGTATTCAGAAGTGAGAAGATCAATGTGTGTCAGGCTGACACTTCGACGTCGCTCAGTGTGACTGGAGTCGAAGCCTCTTTTCCCTAATCTCCTATCTCTAGCTTCATTGTACTTGGTACTTTATACTCAAACCAAGACATACCTCTGCCACTCTGCCTTTCTCAGACAACCAGCAATATGAATAAGAAATAAACTGAAGTAATGGAGCTGTTGACCTGCTGCAGCAGATGATCTCCATCATCGTGTGGCGTCCTTCCCTGATTTGTGTGGATAGTCCCGCCACGGCGGGCAGGCCCGACGAACATACAAAGCCCAATCGGAAGCAATCAGAGAGAAAAAGTGCCCTGATCCTTAAATCGGATTCTTGGGCTTCAGGGGATACAGACGATCTACCGCGGCGATGCCGTGTACCTCTGGTAATGAATAATAGGTAATAGGTAATGAGCAATGTGACCCAATGTAAAAAAGCGCAGACAGATCCTTCTTCCAGAATACTGATCCCGGGAAGCTACTTAATCCAGAAAAAATCACAATCTGTTCCATGATACTTGGGTTATAAATATGTCCAAGTCAAGTCCGTCTCAAAAAAAGAGGCGTGAACTCAAACTAGCCGTCTTAGAGGTACTGGTATACCAGAGGAACAAGCAAGTAAGTAGCCCACGCCAATGGCGTGAGCATTCTCACTCATTTATCCCGTTCCTCAATTGAAATTACCAGTTTCCTAAGACGAGACTCACAAGTGCAAATGCATTCAAAAAGAAAGTTTGCAGGTTAGTAAATATCCTAACCGCATCTAAGTTAGTAAAAACATACAAAAGGACAAATATGTCCTAATATTAATTTACTTATTTCATGACTATTGTTATGTGGGAAGAAAGCCAAATTACAAAAACCAAGCATTCATTGACAAGGTGAGCGCTAAAATCTTGGAACTTGCTGAAGAACAAGAGTTAAAACAGGAAGTAATTGCAGAATTATTCCAAGCTGACGATAATAGGCAAATTGGAAGGGTATTAAGAGGTGAGACAAACTTCGGGATTAGCGAATTAGAAAGATTTGCTAAAATCTTAAACGTTCATCCAAAAACGTTTCTGGATTTTGATTGGGAATAAGAGCCGTTTTCAAAGTCATTTTTTATCATGAGATTCCAAAATTCTAGGCAGAGGTATGTGATTATTGAGAACGGGAAGAGGATGGTTTAAAATTTGTTTCTAAACTTACCAGAAAGTTTAATCCTTAAATATAAAGTCATTGAAGAATGACTTTAGTCTTCGCCTTATTTTTTTCTCCTTTTGGAAAAATAAAAACGAAACTATTAAATGTATTATTAAAAAAATGATATGCCGCTTTTATTTCCTCTCCTTCTTGTGTAGTTAATGAAATCGCTCCTTTTTCGTGAAACTTCTTTCCAAATTTAAAGTCTTGTACAAATGCCCATTTAAAACCAAACTGTTCGGGAAGCAATAATTCACCAAACTCTTTAATAAATGTTTTTGAGTAGAATAAATCCCTTGTAGTTAATATATTAACATGACCATTTTGATTAACAGGGTGATTTAGAACAAGTAACGCGCACCTGTTTTTTGATTGAAGAACATAATTCCTAAAGGCTGAATGAACAGACGAACCAAATTTCTTTCTCAATTCCATTACAGCACCAAGTCCTAGTTTCAATTTTTGGCATTCTTCCAAAAAGCGTTCATGTTGAAATAAGGTGATGGAAGCAAAATAATTTGCTTCTGCCTCAAACTGTTCCCCATAATCTTCGCATAAGGTCTCGTCATTATCTAAGGCTAGCATAATTTCGTTCTGCCATGGCAAAACACCATGTCCAATTTCATGTAATTTGACGAAATTCTTCTTACCTAAATTTTTATCTAAATTTGAATCTACATAAATGATTTTTTCCTGCCTGTCGAAAATGCCTTTAATTTTTGACAGGGCACTTTGTAAAGCACTCTTTGAAGGATTTATTAATTTATCCCTTAACAAATCAAAGAATGACGTGTCAATATTGTTTAAATCTACTTGGGTATCAATGGCGAAATTCGAATAAGCTATTATATTATCGACTGGAGTAGGAAAAACATCGAAGGATTTACTCTCTTTTAAAATATTATAAGAAATTTTTTCAATTTCCTTTCTAGTAAAGTCATCTATCATTATTCCTTTTTTCGTGATTTAATGAATTCTAGATACTTCAGAACATCATTGCGCTCCTCTTCAGTTAAATTCTCCGCTCGAAATGCTATTTTTTGAGCAAAGTTCAAATTAATTGATTCCTGCTGAGCTTGTTTTCTATCTATCAAATTTGCATTTGATAGTAAGGTTTTTAAAGATACTTTGTATAAAGAAGAAAGTTTTGACAAAATATTAACGGATGGATTTTTTATTTTATCATTTTCTAATTGGCTTAAATAAGCGTTAGAAATGTCTGTCAAATCTTCGACCTGCCTCAAAGTAAGCCCAACGTTTCTTCTTGCATCTTTTAAGGTTATGCCAAGTGAACTCATCATTTTTTTTTACAAAGATACAAAACCCGTTTAAATATCAAGCAAAAATCTAAATGAAATCTAAATTTACAATAATTACTTGCTTGATAAATTTAGATTTTATAATTTTGAGGCATTATAAAATAAAAACAAAGGATTTATGGCAAATTATCATGTAACACAAAAAGCAGGGCAGAAGGGATGGAACGTCCAAAAAGAAGGTAGTAAAAAGGCTTCAGCAGTTGTTCCAACCCAGAAGCAAGCAGAGCAAACCGCAAAAAAGTTTGCATCAAATAATGGAGGAGGTGAAGTTAGGATCCATCGCCCGAATGCAGGACCTATCAGAGACAGCGATACCGTGAAGCCTGGAAACGATCCTAGATCAATAAAAGACAAGAAGCACTAAAATGAAAATCTACTAAAAATAGAAAAACCGGAAAAAATTCCCGGTTTCATTTTCCTTTAAGGAAACCTAGGCCCTTGCAAGGCTTTCGGTACGATTGTTTTCAGACTTCGAACGTACCTCCTTTAAGTGATAAATGCAAGCCTATAGGAATTTTTAACATATGAAAATTCATATGCCGGCAGTACTAACTAAACAATTTTAACTGCAACCAGAAGGCTAATTTTCAGGGCATTGCCCACAAAATCTTTCACTGCTGAAATGATAGGAATGTGAAAGTGAAAGTGAAAAGTGTTTAACACCAAAAAGATTATTAAAATGAACAATTTCGAAGAAGGGGTGATACCCCAAAAAAATCCGGGCCTAAAGCTCGTGATTGAAGGTAAGCAGTATGAAACCTTCGAACAATACTTGACTGGAGCACAGCTTAAAGAACTTGCTGGGATCCCATTAACCACCGAGCTTTTTCTTTCAATAGCTCGACCTTACAAGGACGAGCTAATAGAAAACGACAAGTCAGTCAATCTTGCCAGACCAGAGACAGAGTACTTCTTTGTAAAAAAGAAGCTTCACTTCTCTATCGATGGAAAGCCATTTGTCTGGTACAAACAGTATATCCGAGGAATTCAAATTCGGGAGCTTGGAAACATTCCTCCAGAGGTAGACATTTTCCTGGATATCAAGGAAGGATGGGAGGACGATTTGATCACTGAGGATGAGATAGTAGATCTTGCTAGACCAGGAAAGGAGAAATTTATCACCAAACCTGTTCCAGTCAAATTTACGGTCATCGTAAACGCGCAAGAGAAGGGCTGGGACAAACCAACGATTTCCTTCGAGCAAGTTATAAAGTTGGCCTTTGGAGCTTATGACCCTAATCCAAATAAAGGGTATACGGTTAACTATTTCAGAGGACATGAACCAAAACCCGAAGGGACTATGGTGAAAAATTCAGTTGTACGTGTTAAAAACAAAATGGTATTCAATGTCACAGCAACTGATAAATCGTAATCCGGACTTAAAACGCCTTCGGGATGAGGGCTATGAAATGGAAATTATAGGTGGACATTTACTTGTCCACCATATCCCCTATCTGAATTCAAAAAAAGAAATCAAATACGGAACATTGGTAAGCCCACTTACTTTGATTGGGAATGGGAAAATCGAGAAGCCAAACAATCATGTAATAGAGTTTGCCGGAGAAAATCCATGCAATCTAGATGGCACTGTGATTTCTGAAATACAGCATTCAAACAATCCAAAAAAACTGAATGACAGAATTCATATTGATAGATCATTTTCTAACAAACCACCCGGAGGATATCCGAATCAATACGAGAAGGTCAAGCGATATGCGGATATCATTTCTGCATCGGCTAAATTTCTAGATAGCAGAGTGACTGAGAAGACTTTTAAAGTTATTGCTGATTCAGCATGTGAAACGGTATTCCAGTACATCGACACCAATTCGAGCAGGGCTCAAATTGAGAACATCAATGATAAAGTAAAGGGACATAAGATTGCAATAGTGGGTCTTGGCGGAACAGGTGCTTATATACTGGATCTGGTGGCCAAAACTCCTGTGGGAGAAATTCATATCTATGATGGAGACAGCTTTGACCAGCACAATGCATTTCGATCTCCAGGTGCTGCTTCTGTCGATATTCTCAACCAGAGTCCTTCAAAAGTCTCTTACTATAATGAGACATATTCCAAAATGCATAAAGGAATTGTGGAGCATGCATACTATGTTAAAAAAGGTAATTTGTCTGAGTTGGATGAGATGTCCTATGTCTTTGTCTGTGTGGATAATAATGCAGCTAGAAAAATGATCACCGACTATTTAGCTGAAAAGGGAATTCCCTTTTCGGATGTTGGTCTTGGCATAATTGAAGTAGATGGAAAACTTACTGGGGCAGTTAGGGTGACTTCTGGTTCTACCGAAAAAACAGACCATTTAAACTCAAGGATATTTCCCGAAGAAGCAGGGGATAATGAATATGCTACAAACATTCAGATAGCGGATTTAAATGTCCTTAATGGAGCCATGGCAGTGATCAGATGGAAAAAGTGTTCTGGTATATATGCTGATTTGGAAAATGAGCATCATTCAACTTATTCAATTGAGGTTTCAAAAATCCTAAATGATGATCATGCAACATAGTTTTGTAGAATTTATTCCTGATCAATTACATGAAGGAATACTATACATTTCTATAGATTATTGCACAGCCATACACCTTTGTGTGTGTGGCTGCCGCAATAAAGTGGTGACACCATTCTCTCCTACTGACTGGAAAATGACATTTGACGGAAAAAGCATTTCGCTCTATCCTTCCATCGGCAATTGGAATTTTGACTGTCAGTCTCACTACTGGATCAAAAAGGGAAATGTGGAATGGTCCGGATCTTGGTCAGATGATCAAATTTCAAACGGGAGGCAAGCCGATATTGTAGCCAAAGAGAAGTACTATACCCCTAAGCCTGAAAAAAAATTACTGATTGAAGAGAATAAGAAGAAAAGTCTTTGGGATTGGTTTATGGAGTCTTTAAAACTTTAACCGTTCAGTGGATTAAAAAAACAAGAGGGGCATTAGCCCCTCATGTATAATTTCTTTACAAATTCCAAATTCCTGTAAAGCTCAGAATTTTAATAGATAAATGACGAGTTTTTTGTGCCGTGTTAAAACTCACAATCATTTTTACAACGGTGTTAACAAAGCGAAATTAATAGTACGATTAAACGAAATATTTAAACGGTTAAAACCGAATCTTCTTCTTTATCAACTTCTGGCGGAAATAATTCATCAAAAGTGTATTCATTACCATTAATTGAACTAAACCCACCATAATATTTAACTACCGAAGAGCCTCCATTAGCGCTAATTCCATCATCTATTTTTTTCAATAGGCGTTCTTTTTCTTCGCGAATTTTTCTTAACTGTTCTCTCAAAAAATCAGCATTATTAATATTAAGATTTTCAGTCATAAGTTCCTCCCTCTGTTAATTTAATTTGCTATTATAATACAATTGAACATAATCTCTCAACTCATATGCCAAAGAATTCAAAATTGGCAGAGCAAATGCTTCGAAAGTACTATGGAATGTGGCATCACTTCCCAAAATATTCTCATCTTTAAAGTAAATATTCAAAGTCCCAACCACATCAACCCCCTGCTCTCCTTCACAAATTAACGAGAACGAAGCAAAACTATTGAAAAAATTACGGTTTTTTTCGTAATATTTAACAACATCATCCTTTAATTTTTCCGGCAGAGAATCATACTCCTTACTACTATCAAGAGTGTTTTTGCAATAATACTCTCCCTTCAGGAAAGCTAACCCCGAACCAGGAACCTGAGAAAGATTAATCTTTCTTTCGTTTATTATAGGAATAGTAATTTGCCTATTCTTATTGTCTAAGCCATCAAATGAATAAATTTCGGGCAGATTGGTCAAGACCCCTTTTAAATACTCAATTTTAATATAATTCCTTATACAAGTTTTATTTTTTTCAAGTTCTTTTATAAGGACGTCATTTTCAGTTTTAATAAAGATCATTAAATCTGCTGAATATTTACTCTTTTCTATGTTTGAAAATCTAGAAATCAGATCTCTCAAACCATCTAACACGTTAATAAATATCATTTCGTAGGCTTCTTTTGAAATTGGTATTTTAGCATTTTTTGCTAACCAGATGCTCTTCATTATACTTTTATAGATTGGCCCATACTGATCAAAAATCTTAATATTTGGTGCCTTATATATTGAGTTTTTGATATCTGAAATAGCTGAATCCATTTTCTCATTGCCCGTCTTATTCCTTTTACCATAATAAAAAACTAACCAAAAAAGAAATGAAAAAGTAATTAGTATGTAAATAGAAGTTAACCAATCTACATAGCTCTCAGAAATTTTTTTATCTGAAAACACTGTTTGAAAAAACAAACGTATACTCCCTGATATTCTATCCTTAAAACCAGCAAAGATAATCCCAAGTATGTATGGTATAAAGTATGAGAAAAACTTCTCCCATACACCGTTATCAATTCCAGATTTGCTTGTAAGTGTTTGAATTTTTTTTACCATTTTTTAATTCGTATTTCATGTCATATTCAGTAAGGGATTTTATTCTTTAACTCCCCGTATGGGCGTGGCTAAATGGTTTGTGATGACTGGGTGGGATTTGCAATTACACCCCTCTATCCTTACCAATTTGTAATTGACTTAGTCTACCTCACCCCATCTCTCTCCTTTAGGAGAGGGCGCTTGGCGCTGCTAGTTATTAACTATGTAGTCCAATATCTTCACCCCAATTATTATTTCAAATTAGCATTTGCTTGTGATTTTATGATCTGATTCAAAATTCTAATTGATCGCTTTCTGAATCCTTTTTGCCTCAGCTAAATCAATCCTTACTTTGTGCCCATGTTTTTCAAGTAAGTAAAGTAAGTTTGATCCATTCATTAAAGTAATCGGTTTATTAGAAGCAAATTCATAAGCGTCCGGCCCATAATCGGCTGTGGTAACCAAAATACCTTTAGTAGCCCCTTCATTTAATACAGTTCCATACAAGTCCCTTACCGCTGAGACCCCCACTGTATTTGTATACCTTTTAGCTTGGATCACAATTTTACCACCTCTTATTGGATCAGGATCAAAAGCAATAGCATCAACTCCACCATCTCGACTTGCCTGAGTTACCTTTACCTCTCCCCCATTTGAATTGAATTCTTTCCCAAATATCTCCCTCAGTAAATGTTCAAAATCTTCCCAATCCATGGAAGCTAAATTATCTCCTTCATTAATCCGGTCTGCAACATCATAGGAAGAAACAAATCTCTTATCTTCCTTATTGATTTGAGCGATTGGTTGAACTGCCACTATTCCACTTAATTTACTGCTTCCTATTCCTTTTAGATTTTTAAAGCAAGTTTTGGGATCTACATGTGCAAGATTTATCTCCATAAACTCTGGTTTCCCAGCTTGAATGGAAACTATACAGTTATTCACTAATTTCCCTGTGGCTTTATTTATTGCTTCAACCCAACCATTAAATATTATCGCATCCAAAGCATCGGCCTGATCCGCTTCAAAAAGTTCATGTATTGTCCTCAAGGTAATTTTGTAAATCGACTCGTCATAAATTCGTGCAACTTGTGCCTCTGACAAATGAGATTCCTTTAACTCCTTTCTGGTAGCTATATATTTGACATCTAGTAAAGTGGGGATTTGAGATGGGGATGGTAAAACATATTCTACCAACAGGATTCTTGTTTCGGGGTTGTAATCAATGTCAAAATCCTTCGGAAAACTATCAGGGTATTCTGAGTTATTCAGTACCATCTCACAATACTCAATAACTGACCTTGGATCACAGGAGAAATACCTCTCTTTTAAAATATCTATATTTTCATTATGCTCTTTTTGATTGACATAATGCTCCTCTTGATGCAATAGCCATTCTTTTTCCAATTCTCTGAAATGAGATCTTACCTTCTCCTTTTCATCTTCAACAGCTAATAGTTTTCTTTCGAATTCGGATTGCAAGGAGACATTATAAGCTTCCGTCTCCATTACGCTTTTCTTCCATGATTCCAACACCATTTCAAATTCCTGATTCGCTTTATCTTCTTTCTTTTTTCTAAATGAGGGAATGACTTTATCAATGAAGGATAACTTTGGACTAAAATAGTAACTTTGAGGCTGAGCACTTTTTTCTCTAAAAACAGGAGGGGTTGGTTCCTTATGCTTTTTCAATTCACTGGTTAATCCATTTATGGGATTTGGTATTTTGAATTTTCTGAAATCCTTCAAACTCTCCCAGTCGACCGTATCATCAATATCCAGTGTATGATGAAGAAGGTTTGAGACAGCATCTTGCAGCGTTTTAGCCTCTAAACTTTTTTCCTCAGCTGTACTTAAATTATTTTCCTTTTCGGAATTTGCTTTACTTCTGAGCTCTATTTTATTCCACTGTTCATCCCACTTAAAAAATTGAGCTTTAATCTTTTTGTCCAAGATGTAACTATCAAGATCCTTTAAAACCCTGTATGTCCCCAAGCCTAAATGCTTAATCTCTGCTATGTATCTAGTATCATAGCTTCTTGTAAACTCTGTAGACTCGTCAATTTCGTGAAGACTTGAATAATCGTAACTCATAAAGATATTGTTAAGGCATTTATTAGACTTCTTCGTAAAGACTAAACATCAATTTCTGGTGACCTGACTTTACGTTTTTTACTATTATTTATTTGCAACCGTATCCCCGCTTACCCATCATGCTGCCAACAGTAACTACCTCCAGCCGCAGATTTCCTTGAGCATCTGGAACCAGCTTTTGTGGTTGCCTTGCATTGGGAGGAAGTTGCTTGTGCTGGCTTATTTTCTTTACTTGGCTCTGTTTTACTTGACCCAGCCGATAGAGGAAGAGGTTTGGCTTCTCCCGTTTCCGTGCTGGAAGGCTTGCATACCAAACAGGCGGTCAATCCCATCTTTTTTGCATCGGTAAGTGTAGCTGCCCAGCCTGTTTTGGCGTAGCGACTGGACTCTTTGTGATACTTCACTCCTGTCTTTGTGATAAAGACCGTCTGCGCCTGAAGCTGGGAAGCAAGCAAGAAGAAGAGCGTGGAAAAGAAGCCGTACAGCAGTTTGTCACCTCACCCCTCTCCCGATACGCTGCGCTATCGGGACAGGCTCTCTCCTGAAGAGAGAGGGCGCTTGTTTAGTACTATCATCAAGATATCAGAATCAAAAGGTGGTGAATGGGGTCTGTATTAAAGTCCTTGAAGGTATACCAATTGTTGGCGAAGTCACTGTCAGAATTAATGAATTTGCTTAAGTCAATCTTCGACTTGTGCATTTGGCGCATTTCTTTTGACGCTTTCTATACCCTGATCTCTTGCATAAGAAGAGCTATACATCTCACTTGTACCCAACACTTGGTAGTTATTGGCTACTTGTGTAAAATATGGCTCCATGCGGGCTGAGCTTAATCTTCTAAAATTTGTGTCCGAAACGCAATTTTTGCTACTGGATATGCCTTGTAAGCATCCTTGCTTTGTCGTATAAGTTTCACTAGTTAGAAGAGTTTCTCCATTTCCGGCCTTTAAAACCCAGAAAAATTGACCATTTGTTGCCTTTTTAACTACATATTTTGACATGATTTAATGATTATGTATGTGAAAGAAAATAATAAAAAAGAACTTTAGGATTTAAGCCTAGAGAGGATACTAAAAGTTGGTGCGTTTTCTGATGTTTTGAGCAATTGTAAGAACGGGAATATATGGATATAAAAAAATACCCTGTACAGGGTATTTTTGCATATAATCTTCTGATTATCTTGTACTATGAAGTTTTTTTTAAGGAGTCAGTCCTGTTTTTCTGATAGTTTCTGTTGCTTTGGGAGCTTGTTCTGAAGAGCAAATCCCCAGTCTTCCAGATGATCCAGGTATTACGGCACGGGATAGTCTACTAGCCATCTATGGAGATCAGATGGATATCAAGGATCCGGCATATCTTGAAGTGTATTCGCATGGAGTGGTTGGGCTCACCTACCTCTATGGGAAGGTTGATGGCATGTTCTGGCTGGGCTTATTTGAATCACCAGGGAAGAAAATCCGTGAATACTTGGTAGATCTGGACCCTGAAGCCAGTATCCAAATATTTATCAGATTATCCACAATGAAGCCAGTGACTTCCACTTTGCTTATCAGGCTGGAAGACCACCTACCTGTGCCGAAAAGAGTTGACTTTGCTGGAATTTGACAGGAGATGGACAGGGGGATTTTGCCCTATGCCGATGAGATGGGAGAAAAATTTAGCCCTACATATAGTCGCAGTAGATCCAGTCAAAACTTTATCCTAAGTATATCTCTGATATATAAGACGTTGCAATTTTGTGATTTTATTCTTATATTAATCTTTTGAATTTTTTACCCTTCCCACTTGACTTATGAAACTCTTAAATGAATATACTTACCTCCTTCATGAGAAAGAAGTCAATGCCCATCTGGAGCAGGATCATCCGGTAATAAAGGCGAATTTGTATGGAGCTAAATTGCAGGATGGACCTTGCAAATCCGTTTACTTTATGCTACTGGGTTCCTCAAAACGCTATTTTGATGAGTATGATAAAATCCTTCAGGGGATTCTAAGAAAATATTCAGGTAAGACTTTGGCATTCAGCTATGAAGTCATCAATAAACTTCCTATAAAAAAAGAAATGGACCTAATAACCCTAGGATCTAGACATTAGGCCATGCGATGGCTCAATTCTTCCAGGCAATCTTTACAGGCTTCAACGCAATTCCGGCATTCGACAAGGTCATGTTTAGAACATTCAGCTATGCACATTTTGCATGCTTCGGCGCAGGAATACATCATCACTCCTCTGTCTAACCTTGCAGATTCGCAGGCATCCAAACACGGTGAGTATTTATGATTCTGGACAACTGCTTCACAATTTTGAATACATCGCTCAATTGCTCTTGTGCAATTGTTTTTAAGTTGCGTCAATCGATTCATTGGTTTCTGGGTCTATTCCAATAACTAAAAACCAAAAATTCAGCCACTTTGAACTAACACTATCTACCATGGGCCAATTCAGAAATAGGGTAGTTTATGCGCAGGTATAATAATTTAATTAAAGTTAATTGTTGAAAAAGAATCCTCACCTTGTAGAAGAGTGGCCATCATATTCCCTCAGGAAATATTGGCATTTACCCTCAATTCCACCATCAAAAATTAAAATGCACCTTCTCGCTGGTCATTCACTAAGGCTGCAATATTCCACTGTTAAAATACCTTATCTGTCTTCCTGCTCAAAATCTTTCACGATCATTATGGTCACATCATGGATTTTCCAATGATAATCAAGCAGCTGTTTCTGCGATTCGGTCAGTAATTCTTCGAGGTTTGCAACTTGTTTGGCAACCACGTAAACTTCCCCAAAATACACCTGACCTTGCTCCCGGAACCTAACCATGATTTTCTCTGCCCAGGGCCATTCGCTTGCAAGTTCCCTAATCTCATCTATGAGTCCATCTGGGGTTGAACCTGTCACATCTGAGGGACTTCTGTCCATCAGGTCCGACACGGCATTTTTCAGATTTTCCAACCCATCTTTTATCACAGATACTGATATCAAAAGAGCAGCTAAAGAGTCCATCCACCAAAACCCGAGTCCCACTCCTATTATGCCCGCTACAGCTGCAAAGGCTGTTTGATAATCCGCCTTTTGAGTATTGGCATCAGTAAATAGGATTTTGTTATGCATTTTTTTAGCCAAAGGCATTTTTTTATAACCAAGCCACATCGCAGGAAAAGCGCTGTAACAAAGGGCTACTATCATTACCCATCCCATCCAGATCTGCTCGTCAAAGATGAAAACACTTCCGATTGTCGGTCTTTCCATATTTATCAGGGAAATCGAAGAATCCACCGCCAAATAACACCCCATGGAAAACAGGGCTACCGAACCTGTCAAAAAGGCAATACTAAATACTCTATGGAATCCATATGGAAAGCGCTTATTCGCTGGTTTTTCAAAATATCGGCTGGCAATAAGGAAAGCAATAGCCGGCAAAGTACTCAGCGCATCTTCAAGCCATGCTGTTTTCATTGCCTGGCTTGAGCCCATGACAAGATTCATTACAATGATTACGGAAATCAAATATCCGATAGTAATCCATTCAAGTTTAACCGCTTGCCTTAGGGTAGATCTTAACCTAAAAGGTAACCTAAAATCAGCCGTAGTTCTCATAAGTTATTTAGAAATGATTCAAGGGTAAAAACCAGGCTATTCTCCCCTTTGGGAATAAGAATCACATGGTTGTCCTCGTCATAAGGAGAAGTGAGCCCTGCCTTTTCTTTCCAGATAGTATTTTTTTTGAAGCCACCTACCAATATTGCTATTTCGGCCTTCTCCAGCTTACTAACCAGATATGTCTCTGATCCTTTCACATATTCTACCTCCAGATTTTCCTTCTCAGCAAAAGCTTCAACAATATCCACTTCTATTCCCCGAGCCTTTTCCCCGTCGAAATAAGAATATGGTGGATTATCCGTCACACCTACTTTCAAACTAAGCCTTCGGGCAATCTCCAATGAGTCTCGGGAATCCTTTGGGATTCCGCAACCTACAGCCGAAAAGAAGGCTGAGTAGCAACAAACCTTTAATAAGCTATTCATACTTTTTCTGTTAAACTAAATTACCCGACTCAAATAATTCAACTTTAGTCTCATTTTGGATCATTCTCAATTTTTCCCTTAATAGATATTTCAATAACCAAACTTACTTTTTAGAAGGTTGCCTACCGAACTGATCTTACCACTGCTGACTTCTTCGATGACGGAGAGATCACCCGTACTTTCCAAAACGATCAGATGAACCTGGTCCAAGTTGGCATAACCTTTCAGTCTACATGCACTATATAACTCTTCCCGAGTGAGTCGTTGCTTTTTCATTTCGTCATCCAAAAATTCTCCCTGATAGAATACAATGGCTGGCTGACTAGTCACTAATGATTTGAAACCTTTAAATCGTACAGACAGAAATGTAAAAATGTATTGCATCACTATAAAAAGTGAAATAGCTAAAACACCATCAACCAGGGTAATATTCTTGTTGAGTGAAATCGACGCTAGACATGAACCTAACGCTATGGTAACTACAAAGTCGAAAGCATTCATTTTGGACAAGGTTCTCTTACCCGATATCCTAAGCAAAAATACCATCGCCAGATATCCTAATACAGTTAACACAACCGTTCTAAATGTACTTTCCCAGTTTTCATAAATAATTTGATCCATTGTTACTTTAATTTTGATGAACTATTCTGGTTTGATCTTCCTTTGAAGCAAATGGATGATGGAAGCGAAAGAAACAATCAGTTGTTGGGCAAAATCCAGCTGAGCTTCATATTGCTGTTCTTTATACTTCTGAAACTGCCTGACCATACTATTTCTCCACTTAAACAAATGCTTCCAAAAGCAATTTTTTTATAAATCCCATTCTCAGGAATTGGTGACGCAAAGCCTGCAAGCGACTCCCCCACTCTGCGTAGTCATTTTGCTCGTGGCACTGGGTGAAGTTACAAACTCATCCCTCTATCCTTTCTAATTTGCACTTGGTTATATAGCTTTCTATCCATCATGATGCCAGCAATAACTACTTCCAGCAGCAGATTTCCGTGAACATCTCGATACAAATTTGGTGGTGGTGGCTCTGCATTGAGTGGAAGCTGGCTGAGTCGGTATGGTTTCTTTGCTTGATTCTAACTTTTTTGGTTCTGATGTTAGCGGGATTGGTTTGGCTTCTCTCGTTTCTGTGCTGGAAGACTCGCATACCAGACAGGCAGTTAAGCCTATCTTTTTGGCTGCAGCAAGATCTGAAGCCCAGCCTGTTATGGAGTAGCGGCAGGATTCCTTGTTTAACCTCGCTCCTGTCTTACTGATAGAGACAGTCTGAACCTGAAGCTGGGCTGCAAGTAGAAATAAGGCGGTGAAAAGGAAGCAGTACAAAAATTTGTACATCTGGGTTAGATTGGGTTCAGGTGGATTTCCTGAATTAAGCCCGGAAGGATGCTATAAAAGTTGGTTGTTCTACCTCACCCCTCTCCTCAAAGAAAGGGCGATCGGCTCTGCTCAAGAAGGAGATCAAGGCTATGAAGTAGGTTGTTCTCAAAAATTAAAAGGCTGAGGCAAGAAAAGGGAAAAATCGGAAGATTCCCAGCGCGCAGCCTGGCTGCTTCGCTAAAATGAGCCAAAGGGATCATTTTTTTACGCTCGCCCCTCCTGTTTATGGTATTTTTTGTACCTACCCCCTTCTTTCCAAAGAATTACCTGTATAACTCTGTTCACTTTTTCTGTCGAAAACAGAAAGGGGACATATGATCCTATTCAAAAACCTGTGAGCTCGGCGTTTGGCGTGACTTCTCTTCTTTATCTAGCAAGTACTATCAATTGATAAATCGGACTAAGTAATTTACGCATTCCAGCGATGGAATAAAGTTAGAGACTATCCAATATGCCCGCAAAAAAACATGGATCGCAAGGTGCATCCTACATAAGATCTTCATCTTTGAGGTTTGCAGATTCTACTATTTTAAAACTATGGATTGATTTTTATATTAATAATGTTTAGTTTTTAGTTATGAAACGAAAACATTATGTAAGTATTACTGAGGAATTACAGGCTGAGTATCCTGAAAAATCAATTCTGGAGATTTATAGTAGGGCTATAGAGATTGAAAGTCAGCTTAATGAAGCTAGTGGTGATACTACTGTCAAACATTATCCTCGAACTATGGAAGGAATACTGATGGGTTTTTGCCATGGTGATGATGTTTTAAAGGATGCATTAATTAATTTTCTGCTTGCTCTGGATAGGGATTTAAAAAAAATTAAAGAGCAGGGAGATCCTGAAGTTGAGTAACCTTTTACCCTCAACATACTTAAAAGCTGAGTAGCATTGATAAAGCTATTTAGGCATACTATTCCTTGATTAGTTTTGTGATGGTATTGGAATAGATTTTGGCAGGTATTAGAGGCTGAAATGGTTCTTTACTGGTGCTGTAGCAGCTCCCTTAATTCGTCTAGCTCTATAGATTTTGTGTTGTCTAAGTTGACAAATCTAAAGGGATGGTACTCCATTAGATCCAGGACAATTGGAAGCAGTGCCTCAGTAGTTTTATACTCATGCTGTAAAAGTAGGATTACCTCATTTCCCTTAAGTATTGGGTAGCCAGTATCAAAGCTTACCGCCTCATAGGGATTGCTAGTAAGAAAACCTATATCCAATGAGATATTGCTGATAGGCACTGTCTCCATCGTCTCCATAGTTGCGATTATGAAAATGCTCGGTGTGGTTGTGGTTACTTGCTTAATATCTGTGTATTCAGTGAAAATGTAACTTTTAATTTTAAATTCTCTCATAGCTAAAAGTTTAAGTGTTTTTTAATATAGGAGTTTCTGTATAAAAAGTAAAGGTTGTAGAAAAGCTACTATGATGCTTTTGATCAGACTATAATTTAAATAGCTAACTGAGGTAGTAAATATGAATAGGCTTTCTTTATCATCGAGAAATATACCTATACTGCTTTGGTCTGCTGGGTGTGGTCAAATCCAATCGAGAATTAGTGGAATTAGCCTAACGTTGGGTCTGTCCTAATGCATAAAAAATGGAAGTAAGAAGGACTATAACTCTACAATTCTGCTCAGGTAACTAGGTATATCCTAGTGTTTAACGATTCCTCAGTTTTTGCCCAAAATGAGAGTTGGGTTTCGCATAACTCTATTTTAAAAAGTTCATACAGCAAATCTCCCGTTCAGAAAAAAACTTGCTGGAGCACCTCATTGCTGATTATATTTAGCTTTTAGCCAGTCAGTTTTGACCTGAATGATCAATTTCGGAATTAGAAACTAAAATTGACTCAATAATTGCAACTAAGTTTTTTATGAAAGATTCTAGACAAGAGTTATCGCTAATGCTTAACAATGTTCTTCATGAGATATATGATATAATCTGTATTAAGTCAAATGAGCTGATAACATCTGAGGTAGTAAGCGCCTATCTTTTTAAATATATTCCTCAATACTTTTATGAAAATAACATCCCTCTACATGCCCTGGTAATTACTCCCATGAATAATGGGTACCAGATAACGATAAACCAGACTTTTACCAAACACTGGATGTTGAATTCGTCAAATTGCAATAGTATCAGTGTAGCTTAGATGGGATGAACCAGGCAGTAGGTGCTGGTTCCGAAGATCGGGTATAATTGAAACTGATAATACCGGTCTTCCTTCTCGCCTGCACGTGCACAAAACTGCTTCTCCAAATGCTCTGGAAGTTCATAGAAATTTTATTTTATATGTCCCCAATTCATTTTGAAGTTCTAAAGAATGAAAGGATCCTGACAAGGGTCGCCTTTGGATTATGTGATAAGAACATCAGTGTTTTTACGGTTTAGAATTTCAAGTTCCGGAAATATCCATTGCCCATTTTTAGTAATTTCCTTATAGGCAAAGTTGATTTAAGGGGCGCACTGTACATGATGGGTTTAGGAAGAATTATATTCAACTATTAGGCTATCTGATTAACCGCAATGATGCCAGCGACCTCCTTTGCTTTGCTTATCAGGCTGGAGGACCCCTGCCCGACAGCAGGCGGGGATGACAGGTGACCGAAGTACCAGTAATGCTAGTATTTACCTTACTTTAAGTCGCTTTTTACCTTTTACTGGTGCAATTGCAGATGTACATATTATGCTACATGTATCAGGATTAATAGCCTCGAGACTGTTTAAATTGCTAAGCCATAGTGAAGTGCTAATTGAATTTCGTGATTTTGATTTTATTAACGCAATCGATTGCGTAACTCCACCATTCATCCTCTTGAAAAAAGGTTTTATATAAGGTATCTTGACTTCATCATAGTTTCCGCCTGTATGCTTTTTACTAGAATTCATGTCAGAGGAAGAATTATGAGTATTTATTTATTATCAACAAACCCAATTTACTATGAAAGCAAAAATTTACTCGCACTTGCGGGTAGTGCTGTTTTTGTTGCTCAGCTCCTCTTACAGCTGGGCACAAGAAGCTCAAATCCGAGGAACAGTCTATGATGAAACTGGACAACCTCTACCGGGCGCAACTATCCTCGTAAAAGGTACAACAACCGGAACTACATCAGACCTTGATGGAAAGTACTCTATTTCAAGCCCTGCAAACGGCACACTCATTTTCTCTTTCATAGGCTATACTCCTATAGAAAAAGAGGTTGGCAACCAAACCGTGATTGATGTAAATCTATCTCCAGATCTAGCAGATCTGGAGGAAGTGGTAGTCGTGGGATACGGTACAGCTAAGAAAAGCCAACTGACGGGAGCAATATCTTCCGTTGGATCAAAAGAAATCGCCGAACTTCCGATCAAAGATGCTAGACAAGCACTACAGGGACGTGCAGCTGGTGTAGACGTGACACAGCCAGGTTCTAAGCCAGGTGCATCTCCTCAGGTAAGAATTAGGGGGAGAAGATCTATCACTGCATCGAATGAGCCATTGTACGTGGTAGATGGAATTCCGCTATCTGGAGGTATTGATGATATTAATCCTCAGGATATTACCTCCATGGAGGTATTGAAAGATGCATCAGCTACCGCCATCTATGGTTCCCGAGGTTCCAATGGGGTGGTTCTGATCACTACAAAGAGAGGAACTGTGGGTAAAACAGTGGTCTCTCTGGATGCCTATTATGGAATAAATAAAGAATTGGGAAGAATTGATGTATTCAATGGACCGGAGTTCGCAGAATATAAAAGAGAATCCAGAAGAGCGGGAGAAGGGTACCCTGAAGGTCCTGCAACCCCGGAAGCGGATGCTTCAATTTTTGAGCCTGTAGAACTGGATGGAATCGCACAGGGAAGAACAACAGATTATCCTGCCGGACTAATGAGAACGGGTTCCATACAAAGCTATCAGTTAGGTGTAAGTGGGGGAAGTGATAAAACCACCTTCTTTGTATCCGGCAACTACTTTAAAGACGAAGGTGTAATTATCAATCAGGATTATACGCGATATACTTTCAGGGCGAATATCGATCACAAAATCTCAAAAAATATCAAATTCGGAACTTCTACCTTAGTTTCATATAGTGAGCGTAATGGAGAAAATTTTAATCCTCTTGGAGGAGCCCTCGCAGAAAATCCTCTTGGAAAGCCCTATGATGATGAAGGAAATCTAATCTTCCTTCCTACTCAAGATGGTTTAAGAACCAATCCTTTTGCAGAAATAGTACCTGGAGCTCAAATGGATTTGACTAAAAACTACAGGATTTTCAATAGTATTTTTGCCCAGTGGGATATACTTCCAGGCCTAAGTTACAGATTGGTATTCGGTCCAGATTTTACAATTAGTAGAAACGGTAGGTTTACAGGTTCTCAGACTAATGCAAGACGTGGTGGGGCAGCTACAGGGAGTGTAAATGAAGAATTCCGATTCAATTACACGCTAGAAAATATTGTAAACTATACCAAGACCTTCAATGAAGTTCATAATCTAAATATTACAGCTCTTCAATCCATTCAAGAGGATAATCAAGAGAACTCTTCGATCAGCGTCCTTGGAATACCTGCAGAATCGCAGCTATTCCACAGGCTCGGTGATGCTTCTCAAATTACAGGAGCAAACACTTACTTGGAACAATGGTCACTTATGTCCTTCATGGGAAGAGTCAATTATGACTACAAAAACAAGTACTTGGTAACAGCCACGTTGAGAGCTGATGGTAGTTCCAGATTTGGTTCTAACAACCGCTTCGCATATTTCCCTTCTGTGGCCCTTGGTTGGAATATTCACTCAGAAGCATTCATGCAAAATTCCTCAACTGTAGATCAGTTGAAACTGAGAGCATCTTATGGTTCTATAGGAAGCCAGGCAATCGACCCTTATCAGACCCAAGCACTATTAGGCAGAACTAGTTATGCATATAATAATACTGCTGCTTTTGGTTATAGACCAAGCTCAATCGGGAACCCTGATTTGAGATGGGAAACCTCTACCACATTGAACGTAGGTCTAGACTTTGCTCTGTGGAACAGTAGAATCTTTGGTTCTTTGGAATACTATGTTACGAATACCAGTGATTTGCTAGCTCCTCAGCCTCTTCCAACATCAATTGGTTTTGGAGGATTTATAACTAATATCGGAGAAACCCAAAACAGAGGTGTAGAACTTACCATATCAACCCTAAATATTGAAAAGGGAAGTTTTGTTTGGTCCTCTGATATCGTTTTCACGAAGAATACTGAAGAGATCAAATCTTTACCTAATGGGGATGATATAGCTGCAGGCAGATTTATTGGTCAGCCTTTAACCATATTCTACGATTTAAAGAAAATCGGAATCTGGCAGACATCCGAATTGGATGAAGCTACATCTTATGGTAGCGTACCAGGTGAGATCAAAATTGAAGACTTCAACAACGATGGTGTCATCAATTCCGAAGACAGACAATTTCTAGGTTCTGCAGTTCCTGATTTTGCGTTGGGTTTAACTAACCGATTCAATTTCAAAGGATTTGATCTATCATTTTTCCTTTACGGTAGGTTTGGATACATGATCAGATCTCAATTCCACACCCAAAATAATTCTCTAGCAGGGCGATACAACAACCTGGATATTGACTATTGGACTCCAACCAATCCTACAAATGCTTATCCTAGACCAAATGTGAACCAGGAAAGTGCGAAATACGCAAGCTCTATGGAGTATTTTGATGGTACTTTTATTAAAGTAAGAAACATCAACTTCGGATATACTTTCACTCCTGAAGCTGCAAAGAAAATCGGATTGACAAGCCTGAGACTTTATAGTAGTATTCAGCAGCCATTCATTTTTGCCAACTACCGTAAAGAACACAAAGGCATAGATCCTGAAGTTTATTTGGACGGAGAGCAAGGTGTAGGTGCCGGTGCGGTTAACTCTAACGTAACACCTGCCATCACTTCTTTCACATTTGGTATTAATGCTAAATTCTAATTAATTATGAAAAAATTAGCCATAAATATAAAATACTGGGCAAAGTCGACTGCCCTAATTCTAGGCCTTTCGGCAGCTGTATCCTGTGATGGATTTCTGGAGGAAGATGTAATTTCCAATATTGGCAATGATTACCTCAACACACCAAAAGGTATGAATGACGGAATTAATGCCGCTTACAGCTCGATGAGAGCTTGGTACGGTACCGAGCGCGGAAATAACTTGACAATTTTCGGAACAGACATATTCACAAATGGAGCTGATGGATCGTATAAATTTATGAATACGTATACCAACCAGTTTGATTCCAGGGTTAACCATTTACAAGAACTTTGGGATGAATTTTACAGAGGAATCAACACCTGTAATGCTGTGATAGACCGATCTGTCAATCTTACAGGAATTTCACAGGAAATTGTCGCACAACGTGTGGCAGAAGCCAAATTCATTCGAGCTCACCACTATTTCATCTTGGTTCAGTTATTTGGAGGAATTGATCTACAGCTCTCAGAAACCATTCTACCTACCAAAGAAGTCACAAGGGCGACAGTACCCGAAATTTATTCTGCTATAATAAAAGACTTGCAGGAAGCTATTCCTAATCTGGAAGCCGAAGCTCAATCATCGGATTATGGACGTGCTACCCGCCCTGCCGCAGAGCATTTATTGGGAAGAGTATATCTGACAAAAGGTACTTCAGAGGCTGCTGAATCATCAGACTTTGCCAATGCTGAACCATTGTTCCAAAGCGTAATTGATAACTATGGTTTTGAATTGCTAGATAATTTTGGAGATATCCACGCGTTTGGCAACGAGATCAACAGTGAAGTGATATGGTCCACTCAGTATACGTATGATCCATTGACAAACGGAGGTGGAAATAACGCTCACGTTTTCTTCCTGATGGAATACGATGTGCAGCCTGGAATGATCAGGGATACTGAAAATGGAAGACCATTCAAGCGGTATAAATCCACTGACTACACGTTGAATACCATCTTTGCAGACCGTGTAAATGATTCTAGGTATAAAAACACGTATGTAGACCATTTCCTCTCCAATAACCCAGGTACATTCAATACTACATTTGATAAATCAAAAGCTTCGGTAACTTTTGCTGCAGGTGATACCACAATTTGGCTTCCGGGCTATAATATGTCTGAGGCAGAAAGGGCAAAATACCCCTATCAAGTATTGACGCCAGAGCTTTATACAGAGAGATTATTTCCTCCAATGAAAAAGCATAAAGATCCTGGGCGTGTGGACCGTACGCAATTTGAAGGTGGTAGAGACTACATTGCTATGCGTCTTGCTGATACTTACTTACTTCTTGCAGAATCGCAATTCAAACAAGGAAAAATTGGCTTGGCTACAGAAAATATTAACGTGGTAAGAAGAAGAGCTGCTTTCCCCGGAAAAGAGGCGGAGATGGAAATTTCAGAATCTGAATTAACATTCGAATTCATTACTGAGGAGAGAGCAAGGGAACTCATAGGTGAACAGACCAGATGGTTGGATCTTGTTAGATGGAATATCTTGGTGGAGCGAGTAAAGGCTTACAATCCTTCCGATGCTAAAACCAATATCCAGGATTACCATGTACTGAGACCTATTCCTCAGAACCAAATTGACCGGGCCGAAGGAAATGCCAGCGCATTCCCGCAAAACCCAGGGTATTAAGATACAAATTATGTTATTTAAGAGCTGCTTCGAAATTCGAAGCAGCTCTTTTTTTTACCTAATATATATACCAAAATTATATGTAAAAAGACCATCTATATATAAATTCCACCACTAAACATATAACTAGATGTGTTAAATAGATTGGATTTTATCATATAAAATGATTGGACATTTAAACACTAATAATTAAAAAAACCGCCTTAAACGCGTCCGAAAACGATTGCGTTGATTATTACTAATAGAAATAGGACGTGCATATATATTTATTTTACCTTAGAATGTTAATTACTAATAAATCATGTAGTTAATATTTTAATAAATAAATCATTAACGATTAACCCTCTTCTTATGCGGTACAAATTTTACAAAAACCTCTGGTTGATTGTATTTCTTCTGAGTGTAAGCGTCACCTATACGCATGCTCAGGAAGTACAGATCACAGGCACTGTTTTAGACGAAACAGATATGCCTTTACCGGGAGTGACCATTATTCTAAAAGGAACAACTACGGGAGTCACTACCGATCTTGACGGAAAATATTCAATTAATGCACCTCAAGATGGTGTATTGGTATTTTCATTTATAGGCTACGATCCTATAGAAATGGAAATAGGAAATCAGTCCGTAATTGATATTCGGATGAATCCTAATACTTCTGATCTCGAGGAAGTAGTGGTCATTGGATATGGTTCTGCAAAGAAGCGTGACATTACTGGAGCTGTATCCTCAGTAAATGCAAATAAGTTGGAAAATGAAAATCCAAATTCTGTCCAAGACATCCTTAGGGGAAATGCAGCAGGATTGAATGTAGGGATGGCTACATCTGCCAAAGGTGGTGGATCACTTCAAATAAGAGGTCAAACCTCACTGAACGCCGGAAATTCTCCTTTACTAGTTTTGGATGGAGCAATCTATTACGGAGAACTATCCGATATAAATCCAAATGACATTGATAATCTGGAAGTACTTAAAGACGCCAGTGCTGCTGCAGTATTTGGAGCTAAAGCCGCAAACGGGGTAATCTTAATAACAACTAAAAAAGGCTCTTTGGGTAAGCCTGTTATCAAATTCAATATAAACTCAGGCTTAGCCACAATGGCTACTTTTCCTGATGTTTATGGACCTGATGGATTTATTAGCTGGAGAGAAGATGTATTCAAAAGTATAAATGCAGGTGGGTATGATCCTTATGAATTCTCCGATCCCAGAACTTTACCGAGTGATATTTCCCTGGAAGATTGGATGGCTTATGATGGATCATCAGGTGACCCAGTGACTGTATGGCTTCAAAGACTCAACATGCAACCTGCAGAAATTGAAAATTACAAAGCGGGGAGGTCTGTGGACTGGAGGGATAAAATATTTCAGACTGGATTTAGACAAGATTACACCGTGAGTCTTTCAGGAAGAACAGAAAATTTTAACTATTACTGGTCTCTTGGCTACTTGAACAATGAGGGCATTATCATAGGTGATGAATACTCTACCATCCGCAGTAGAGTAAATATGGAAGGAAAAGTAAATAAGTGGCTCACAGTTGGAATGAACACCCAATTTGCGCTAAGCGATGACAGTCGTGTGCCCATTGATGATGATCCAGCCCCTATGTATTCAGATTGGGGATTATACCGTACTCTTTCGCCTTGGGGCTCAGAATACAATGAAGATGGCACCTATAAATGGAGACCAAACGATGAACCTAGTGGTGGTAAACACCCAGCTTACGATCGCAGCTTTACAGATAGAAACCAAAAAGGATTCTCCATCAACTCTACGCTTTTCGCATCTATAAAATTACCTTTCGGTTTTAATTTCAGAACAAATTTTAGCCCTCGATTTGAATATAATGACCGATTTTATCACAAGTCTGCAGAACACGCAGAATGGTCAGCTGAGGGAGGTATAGCATCAAGAAAAGAATACAAGCAATATTATTGGCAGTTAGATAATATCCTCACTTGGCAGAAGACCTTTGCGGAAAAACATGACTTCAATGGCACATTCTTGATCAATGCAGAAAAATTCCAGTCTTGGGACAACACCATGACAAATAACGGTTTTGAGCCGCATGATCGTTTGGGTTATCACAATATTGGTGGTGGGATCAACCCTATTATTTCCAGCAATGATGAGTATAGTACAGGTGATGCAATGATGGGTCGCTTGATTTATTCTTATGATGGGAAATATTCGACCACTTTATCTGTGAGAAGAGATGGATATTCTGCCTTTGGACAGAGTAATCCAAGAGCTTTATTTTACTCCGCTGCAGTCGGATGGGTCTTTTCAGATGAAAACTTCATCAATTTTGATTGGTTGGATTTTGGCAAAATGCGATTCTCCTGGGGAAGTAATGGTAATAGAGATATAGGTAGATATGTCGCTATATCAGACTTGAGCACAGGAAAGTACTTCTACGAAAGACCGAGTGGAGAGCTTTATTTGGTCAATCAGCTCTATGTAAATAGAATGGAAAACAAAAATCTTCAATGGGAAAGGACCGAATCATTTAACCTAGGTATTGATTTTTCACTGCTCAAGACCAGATTATCCGGAACTATAGAATTATATAAAATGTCAACCCGGGATTTGCTTGTCCAGAGAAGTTTGCCGGACTTTCTAGGATTCAGCTTTGTTTGGGATAATTTAGGACAAGTCGACAACAAAGGCTTTGAGCTTACTTTAAATTCTACAAATTTCGAAAGAAATAATTTTACTTGGAGATCCACAGCCAATTTCCAATTGAATAGAAATGAGATTGTGAGCCTTTATGGTGATTTAGATGAAAATGGTCAAGAGCTTGATGACCCAGGTAATGGATGGTTTATAGGTCATGCCATCGACCAAATTTGGAATTACAAGACTCAGGGGATATGGCAGTCCGATGAAGCAGATGAAGCTGCTTTATATGGTGTAAAGCCAGGAGATTATAAAATAGAAGATGTGGATGGAGATGGCAAATTCACCAATGCAGACAGACAATTTCAGGGTTATACTGCACCTAGATTCCGCTGGAGCCTTAGAAACGAATTTACTCTTTTCAACAACTTCGATATTTCATTCATGTTGTATTCCTATTTGGGACACTATGGCTCTTTTAACCAAATGAAAAACAGGGATGGCTTCCTAGATAGAACTAGCTCATATGTAACACCATATTGGACAGAAGATAATCCTAACAATGAGTGGGCAAGACTTAATTCAAGTGAAGGTGGAGCTGGTGGATTTAATGTCTACCGTAAAAAGTCATTTGTCCGCTTGGAAAATATCTCAATGGGGTACAACCTTCCTAAACAATTGACTGAAAAAGCCAATATCACCAACCTACGGGTTTACGGTAACATTAGAAATGTTGGATTTTATGCTCCACAGTGGGATTTCTGGGATCCGGAAAATTCGGGGCCTATACCTAGATATTTCACACTTGGAATTGACGTCACACTGTAAAGTCTAAAAAACACTAAAATGAATATTAGAAGTAAAACTAACGCGATAAAAATCCTATTAACGGGATTAATACTAGCAGTCACCACTGCATGTAATGAAGATTGGTTAGAACCTCAGCCATTATCTTTCTTCTCACCTGACAATACCTACAATGAAGCAAGTGGATTATGGGCTGCTCTAGTAGCATGTGAGCGAAATATGCGTCACGAATACACCGGCGATGGTTCTCCAATACTAACCGAACATATCTTCTCTGAAGTAGCCGTAGAAGGTACAACAGATAAATCCGGCCCTGCACAGGATTTGAATTTGCTAATTACACCAGATGCCAATTTGAATAGTACGGATTATAATAGAATCGGATGGTACTGGTATGAAGGATTCAAAGGAATCAAGTATGCAAATACGGTGGTATCCCGGATAGATCAGCCACAGGATTATGAATCTGAGGCAGAAAGAAACCATATACTCGCCACTGCATATTTCCACAGATCTCTACGATACTACAGATTAACCCAGCAATTTGGGGATGTTCCATTAATTCTGGAAGAAATAACTACACCCAAACTTGACTTCTATTCTACTGATCGTAAGGTTATACTTAGAAAAATGAAGGAGGATTTAGATTGGGGTGAGGAATGGATGCCTGAAACAATAGATAGAGGTAGGGTGCCAAAAGGAGCTCTTCAGCATCTTTTGATCAAAATCAATCTTGCTCTTGGTGAATTTCAAGACGCATTGGACGTAGCCAACCGACTAATTGACAACGGCCCATATTCTCTCATGACTGGAAGATTTGGAGTGGATGCGGGTGATCCTACGAAAAACGTGGTTTGGGATCTTCATAGACCTGAAAACAAATCTCCTGTTTCGAATACTGAGACAATTTTGCTCGTAATGGATAGGGTTAATGTCGATGGGAGTTCCGGTGGAATTATTACAATGAGAAATGCCATACCTTTTTGGGGAAACAATATTAATACTCCGGCAGGTAATAAAGGAACTTCAGATGTAGCTAATTTGGCAATAGATCAAGTTACCGAATTCGGTAGAGGCATTGGAAGACTGAGAGCTACATGGTACCATCAAAGTATGATTTGGGATGATGAAAATGACCTAAGACATGCCCCAGGTAATTGGATGAATATGACAGACATGGTTTATAATAATCCTGGAATCAAAGATTCTGACCCTTACTATGGACAGAACATGCAGTTCAGAAACGATGACGGAGTTGTAATTGTGGTTGATACAATTAGAAGCTGGTTCTCATGGCCTCATTATAAGCTATATGTACCGGATCCCCTTCGTGTACAGCCTCAGGGAGGGCAAACTGACTGGTACATTTTCAGATTGGCAGAATCTTACTTACTAAGAGCTGAAACTAAAGTTTGGATGGGTGATCTAGCGGGTGCAGCTGCAGATATTAATGCCGTTAGAACAAGGGCAGGCGCTGCGCCTTACACTGTGGAAGATATAAATATAGGAACTGTACTGGACGAAAGAGCAAGAGAATTATATTATGAGGAGCCAAGAAAAACTGAATTGACAAGAATAGCTAGAATCTTTGCCATGACTGGTATTACTGCTTACAATGGTAAAAGTTATAATGAAGCAGACTTTTCTAAAAACAACTTTTATTACGATAGAATCATGGAAAAGACTGATTTCTATAATAAAGGAGTATTTACCAGACACGGAGATACATACACGATGAGTCCATATCACGTGTTATGGCCGATTCCCCAGAATGCTATTAATTCAAACACCAAAGGTCACATCAACCAAAATGAAGGTTATTATGGTTTTGAAACCAATATTCCTCCTCTTACTACAATAGACGAATCAGAAGACTAGTATATAAAAGCAAACAGAGATCGATAAAATATCGATCTCTGTTTTTTATTAAAGAATGAATAATAAGTAGGTCTAAAAGACACCTTGTCATTTCATTATTTTTGGTTGAGATTATTAATCGTCGACGAACGAATCGTAATTTTTGATGGTATGGTGATCACCTGGTCCACTAGATCGTAATGCTTTGGTTTAGTCAGTTTTTTGATAAGGAGTCTGGCGCATTCTTTTCCTATACTTATCGCTGGCTGCGTGATAGTAGTCAGTGAAGGATAGAGAAGCCCGGCAATGGAAGAATTGCCAAAACTGATTATTTTCAGATCTGACGGAATGCTAAGTTTTGTTTTCCCCACCGCATGATAAGTAGCAAACGCAAGTTTCTCTGCAGATGCCAAAATTCCGTCGGGTCTGTTAGGTAGCATAAGCATATCCTGAATCAATTTAACATTCGTCTCCTCTGAGTGAGTGCAATAGAAATCATAGGCAGGATTCATCTCCAAACCTTCGCTTTTCAGCGCTTCCAGATATCCCCTCTGCCTTTCTTTGGTAATGGATAAATCAATGCTAAGCATTAAAAAAGCGATCTGTTTGCACCCCTGCTGAATTAAGTGCTTGGTACCTTCATAGGCGATTTCATAATCGTTTGTAATAAATTTCGTGGTAGGAATCTCGTTGCATATTCTATCAAAAAATATAATGGGAAGTCCCCGATCATATAGTTTTCTTAGATGAGAAACGTCACTTGTCTGACTGGAAACTGACATCACTATAGCATCAGCCCTTCCGTTGAGCAGCAGATTCACGATTTTTTTTTCCTTCTCTACATCTTCGTGCGTGTTGTAAACAAGTAAATGGTACCCATGTTCCTGAGCAATTTCTTCAATACCATCCATTACTTGCGCAAAAAAATTATTAATGCGCTCTGGAATGATTACTGCGATTGTTTTACTCTTATTTTCTCTTAAACTCCTTGCAAACGGATTTGCATGATAGTTTAACTTTTCGGCCATACTAATCACCTTCTTCTTGGTGGCTTCACTTATTTCGTAGCTATCGTTTAGTGCTC
Organism: uncultured Algoriphagus sp.; assembly: GCF_963974835.1. Classification (GTDB taxonomy): domain Bacteria; phylum Bacteroidota; class Bacteroidia; order Cytophagales; family Cyclobacteriaceae; genus Algoriphagus. The sequence goes on from NZ_CAXBET010000005.1 coordinate 40,232, forward strand.
TCGAAACTGTGGAAGGTGCAAGCTTTAGTTCAGCGGCCAATTCTTTTAAGTTAATTCCTCCGGCCATGTTTATTGGGTTTTTGTAATTTGTGTTAAAGTACAAATCATTGCCTAAATTAGGCCTACTCCGCTTATAAAAAATCGAAATCGTTTCCGCATTTTCTAATAAAAAAACAGTTGTTTCGGGGTATTTTTAAAATCAAAATTAAAGGACCTATAAATATTATCCAGTCTAACCTATGCCCTATTCAAGCACAAAAGTATCTTTCATATCCGAAAATTTCCTACTGCAAAATGAATATGCCTCGATACTTTATCATCAATATGCCAAAGACCTTCCGATAATCGATTACCATAATCACCTTCCCCCTGCCGAAATCAATGCAGACAAAAAGTTTGAGAATATTTCTAAAATCTGGCTTGCAGGTGATCATTACAAATGGAGGGCAATGCGGGCATTTGGCATTACGGAAAGCTTTATCACCGGTGATGCATCTGATGAGGACAAATTCAAAAGTTGGGCAAAGACACTTCCATACACTTTACGAAACCCTCTATATCACTGGTCACATCTTGAATTGAAAAGATATTTTGGTTTTGAGGATTTGCTTTCTGAGGCAAATGCAAAGGAAGTTTACAAACATTGTAATGGAATTTTGGAACAAGACTCCTACTCTACTCAGGGGCTTTTAGCAAAAATGAAAGTAGAAGTGGTATGCTCCACCGACGACCCGATTGACTCTTTGGACCAGCATATTTCATTTCATAAAAAAGGGAAAGACCTTGGAATGTATCCTGCATTCCGGCCAGACAAATCCTATGCTGTGGAAAACCCATCTGCGTATCAATCCTACCTCTCGAGTCTGGGTGAAGCTGCAGGATTTGAAATCACATCATTTGAGAAATTGCTGGAAGCAATGAGTAAAAGGATAGACTATTTCCATGAGAGAGGCTGCAGGCTTTCAGATCATGGACTGGAGCAATTATATTTTTTTAAGGAAAATAGCTTTTCCATAGAGTCCATTTTCTCCCAAGTACTCTCGGGAAAACCACTCACCTCGGAGGAGGTCAATTTCTTCAAATACACCACGCTATTGGCTCTATGTAAAATGTACCATGCCAAAGGCTGGGTGCAGCAATTCCACTTGGGAGCTCTACGAAACACAAACGAGCGCTCCTTGCGGATTCTTGGACCGGATACTGGTTACGATTCAATTGGGGATTTTGATCAGGCCAAGGCTATGTCCGGCTTTTTCAACGAACTAAACTTGGAAGACCAGCTCACCAAAACTGTAATTTACAATCTAAATCCCCGTGACAACGAAATCTTTGCTACCATGATCGGTAATTATAACGATGGGTCCGTGAAAGGCAAAATCCAATTTGGATCTGGCTGGTGGTATTTGGATCAGAAAGATGGGATGGAAAAGCAGATCAACACCCTCTCAAATATGGGCTTAATTAGTTGCTTCATAGGGATGCTTACAGATTCGCGCAGTTTCCTGTCTTTTCCTCGTCATGAGTATTTTCGAAGAATACTTTGCAATCTTTTCGGACAGGATGTAGCAAATGGTGAGCTTCCTTGGGATGAGAAATGGCTGGGCGGAATCATCTCAGATATTTGCTACCACAACGCCAAAAACTATTTCGATTTTAGTCCAAAAAACATTCAAGTATAATTATGAGCACTTCACTATTTTCCTTGAAGGGAAAAAAAATAGCATTTTCCGGAGCCACAGGAGTCTTAGGCAAATCCATGAGTTTGTATCTGGCTGCAGAAGGAGCAGAAATTCTGATTTTAGGACGCACACCTGCGAAAGTTGATGAGTTGGTAAAAGATATCCAGGCAGCAGGAGGCAAAGCGTATGGTTATATCTGCGATGTAATTGACGAAAAAAGTGTTCAGAGTGCTTTCTCACAAATAGAAAATGAGCATGGTTATCTGGATATTCTCATCAATGCCGCAGGGGGAAATATGCCGGGGGCTGTGATTACCCCTGAGAAAACTCTGCAGGATTTGGAACTGGATGGCTTAAGAAAGGTGATGGATCTGAATTATTTGGGTACAGCCATTCCATCAAAGATTTTTTTTCCTTTGATGTTGAAAAACGGAAAAGGCAACATCATCAACATCAGCTCCATGGCTGCTTCGAGACCGATGACACGGGTGATGGGTTACGCTTCTGCCAAAGCTGCAATTGACAACCTCACCAAGTTCCTATCTGTAGAACTTTGTGCTAAGCATGGTCCGGAATATAGGGTAAACGCTATAGCACCTGGATTCTTCCTCACCGAGCAAAATAGAACTCTTCTTACCGAAAAGGACGGAAGTCTTACGGGCAGGGGAAACCAAATTATCAGCCATACACCCATGAGTAGATTTGGCAAGCCGGAAGATCTTAATGGTGCGCTTCATTGGCTTTGTGCTGATGCATCAGAGTTTGTGACGGGAACTATAGTAGCTGTAGACGGTGGATTCGGAGCCTACTCAGGTGTTTAAAATACTTATTTGAAATTTCTAATTTCAGATTATTCAATCACAAACTCAAAATACTATGACCTACAAAATGGAGCAAACCATGCGATGGTATGGCCCAAATGACCCTGTTAGTTTAAGAGATATTCTTCAATCCGGAGCAACGGGAATTGTGACGGCACTTCATCATATTCCAAATGGCGAAACGTGGTCCAGAGAAGAAATAAAAAAACGTAAAAACATAATCGAAGCTGCTGGCCTGACCTGGTCCGTTGTGGAATCTGTTCCCGTGCATGAAGTGATCAAAACCCGTTCAGGAAACTACCTTGAGGTAATTGAAAATTATAAAGAAACCATTCGAAATCTTGCTGCTGAAGGCATTTTCACGGTTTGTTACAATTTCATGCCAATTCTTGATTGGACTCGAACAAACTTAGAATTTGAACTTCCAAACGGTGCCAAGGCCTTGCTGTATGAAAAAAAGGCTGTACAGGCATTTGACCTTTTTATTCTGGAAAGAGAAGGTGCAAAAGATGAATACACTAATGAAGAATATGCTGAAGTAAAAGCTTACTACGAAGCTCTTACACCTGCCAAGCACCAAATGATATTTGACAATATTCTGAAAGGCCTTCCAGGTTCCGAGATAGGATATACCCTCGAAGAATTCAAAACCATGCTTGCTACATATGATGGCATAGATGCTGAAAAGCTGGCGGATCATTTACGTTTATTTTTGGATGCCATAGTTCCCGTCGCAGAAGAAAACGGCGTATGCGTAGCGATTCACCCGGATGACCCCCCTTTTCCATTATTCGGTTTACCTAGAATTATGAGTACGGCGGAAGATGCCAGAAGAATTTTGAGAGATCAGCCAAGCCCCTATAATGGTTTGACATTCTGCACAGGCTCGTTCGGAGTGAGGGCAGATAATGACTTGCCTGCGATGGTGAGAGAATTTGGAGACAATATTCATTTCATTCATTTGCGAAGTACCAAAAGAGATGAAATGGGAAATTTCTTCGAAGACAATCACTTGGAAGGAAACGTCCCTATGGTAGCAGTGATTGATGAAATCATCCAGGTCCAGCAAAAGCGTGGCAAAAGTCTTCCAATGCGACCTGACCATGGCCATTTGATGCTGGACGACCTAAACAAAAAAACTAATCCTGGCTACTCTGCTATTGGTAGATTGAAAGGTCTTGCGGAAATCAGAGGAGTAGAAGCAGCATTGCTTTACAGCCAAAAAAAATGATTTTACGCCAAAAGAGATTTGCAGGCTGAATTATGGGAAATTCAATAACAATTGAAGTTGGGGACTGTCTCTTCTCCAACTTCTTTTTGCTACTCAAGAAACGACTCTTTCAACACCTAATCCTTCGTCACCATAGATCCCCACCAGTCATCATTAGGACTCCAACCGGGGCTAAGCATCTTCAGTCGCTCCGCTTCCAAATCTGGCTTACGTACGTTTTTGTTTCTATCCAAAACTTCCTGATGTAATTTCTCATCGTACTGCGGATCCTCAGATGGTATGTTTGCTTCAGCTTTATCCAAATATTCAAGAAGTTCAGCAGTAAGCTTTTCAGCTATTTTAGGGTTTTCTTTAGCGATGTCACTGTGCTCACTTGGATCCTTTGCAAGGTCATATAACTCAACACTTTTATCCTCCCAATAATAAATCAGTTTCCAATTTGCCGCCCTAACAATAGAACTTGGATCACCACCCTGATTACCATAATGGGGATAGTGCCAAAACATAGAGCGGGAAAGCATGCTCTCGCCTTGCATAGCAGGAACTAAGCTTATTCCCTCAATTCTGATCCCAGAAGGCATTTCCACACCCGCCAACTCCAAAAGGGTAGGATAAAAATCTATGCCACTTGCAGGTGTACTCACCTCGATCATTTCGGTTTGCGATGGGACTTTTATAAAATACGGGACTCTCAACCCACCTTCCCATTGATATCCTTTTCCACCTCTAAGTGGCAAATTTGAAGTAGAAAATGCATCTCCTGAAGCTACTCCTCCGTGATCTGACGTAAATATGATAATGGTATTCTTATCCAATCCACTTTGTGCCAAAGCCTGAATAACCACTCCTACTGCATCATCCATCGCCTCCACAAGTCCCGCATAAACTGGATTATCCTGTTGCTGGCGTATCGGCAATCTCCTTTCCATTTCAAAACCATGATCAGCTATGCCCAGTGACGCAGCTTTTGCACGGTATTTTGCCCATTTCTGCTGAGTGGTCTGTATAGGGCCATGCACAGCATAAAAAGATAGCATGGCAAAGAATGGTTTATCGTGAACCCCCTCAATAAACTTGGCGGTTTCATTAGCAAGTCTCCTACTCAAATTTTCACCGTCAGGTCCCTGCTCCATTTTTGGATTTTCATATGGAGCAAAATACCCACCCATTGGACTACCCGCAGAATATCCTCCGATGTTGGTATCAAATCCATGATCTTCAGGATATGAACCTTCTCCTCCCAAATGCCATTTACCCGCAAAAAAAGTCTCATAACCTGAATCTCTTAAAGCCTCAGGAAGTGTGATAAAAGTTGCCGGTAAATCATGTAGATAGTTAGGTGGCAAAAGTTTAGTATGCCTTCCATATTCTCTCCAGGCTTCACCTTCGGGAGCTCCTATCCAATCCGTTATACCGTGAGTAGCTGGTGTATTTCCAGTCATGATGCTTGCCCGGGCAGGGCTGCAGACAGGTGAAGCAGAATATCCCTGAGAAAATTGATAAGCTTGACTTGCCAGCTGATCGATATTAGGAGTTTCATAATAATTGCTACCGGTAACACTCAAATCATGGTAGCCCAAATCGTCTACTAGGATAAATACGATATTTGGCCTTTCGGAAGTTTGGCAAAAAGTCTGATATGAGCCAAGTATAAAAACAGCTAATGGGAATAGTTTTTTCAGCATATTTAAAGGCAACTACTTAATAATCGAAAAACAGTACAAACATTTTTCTACCAATAAAAATACAAAAGCAATCTAGGATATATTAAAATTTATAATTGAGGCCGCTTCGGTCTTCGGTCATCGGTCTTCCAAGCAGATAAGCAGAGATTCTAACGCGATTGGCATCATTGCGAATACAAATATTTCGTTGTCAGATAAATTACTTTTTACCATAATATCTACCTAAGTAATCAGACAATCCCTTCTACTACAGGTGTAGAAATTATTTTATCCGGGGTGATGGGCAAATCCCTGAATCGTTGGCCGGTAGCATTGAATATCGCATTGGTAATGGACGCCGCCACACTGGTAATACCTAATTCTCCAATACCTTTCACTCCCATTTCATTGGCGATGGGATCTTCTTCAGGAAGAAATACCACCTCTATATTTGCCATATCTAAGTTCACCGGAACATGATAATCAGCAAATGAACGGGTAATAAAATTTCCAAAGTTAGGCTCAACTTTCGTTTGCTCAGCAATCACCATTCCTGCTCCCATAGTAAGTCCACCAATGATCTGTCCGAATGCTGTTTTTGGATTTAATATTCTTCCTGCAGCACCAACATTCACCATCCGCTTTATTTTAAACATTCCTGTATCCGGATCTACCCATACTTCAGAAAAATTGGCCCCAAAAGAATATACAGAATGCTTCTTAAATTCTTCAGAGGGCTCTGCTGTACCCTCGGACTCGAATTTGGTCAAATTAGCTGCCTGTAGCAGTTTTTCCAAACTCTCATTCTGATCTTCCGGATTGATTTGAGCTTTCAATTTCTTGATAGCATTGAGACAAGCCATTCTTGCTCCGTTGGTGTAAGATGCTGCACCCCATGATCCTCCTGACCCCGGAGTTACCGGAAATCTCGAATCTCCCAATTCTACATTGATTCTATCCAAAGGAAGATCAAGAAATTCTGAAGCTGTCTGGGCAATCACCGTATAACTTCCTGTTCCTATATCAGTAGCATCCATTTGTATGGTAGCAGAGACCAAACCTTCCTTTAACTCAAGAATTACTTTGGAAGAGGTCTTCTGATAGGGAGCATTCCTTGATGCGGCGCTTACTCCATATCCTTTCAGCCAGTTGCCCTCCCTATTGCTTCTTGGTTCCATCTTTCGGTTTTGCCAGCCAAATTTCTCTGCCCCTATACGCAGGCATTCGATCATTAGTCTGGAAGAGAATGGTTTATCATTGCTTAAGTCAACCTGTGTATCGTTTTTGATCCTAAAATCAATGGGATCCATTTTTAGCTTCCAAGCCATTTCATCCATAGCGGATTCCAATGCAAAACTTCCAGTGGCTTCTCCCGGAGCTCTCATAGCAAATGGAGCCTGTAGGTTCAAAGGCATCAGTCTGTGGGTAACCAGATTATTTGGCACTTTGTAAAACATCTTTGAAACGGTGCCACATGGTTCCTGATACTCTTCATTGATAGCAGTGTGGGATAGAATTTCATGCGAAAGAGCAGTTAATTCTCCATCTCTTTTCGCCCCAAGTCGAATTTTTTGCTCATTTCGCTGACGAAATCCTGTGTTAGTAAACATCTGATTTCTGGTCACAGTCAATTGTACAGGTTTACCTATTTTGCGTGAAGCCATCAATGCCAGAATTACGTGTCGCTGGGTATTTAACTTTGACCCAAATCCTCCACCCACAAATGGTGCTACAACACGAATATCTTCTTCTGGAATTTCAAATGTTTTAGCAATGGATATTACACAGTTATCTATCATCTGCTGGCTTGCATAAGCCAAGATTTTTCCATCGATATAAGATCCTATTACAGCATGCAGTTCCATTGGATGCTGATGCTCTATGGGAGTATTATAAGTTTCCTCCAGAGTCTCATCAGCGTCTGCCATCCCTTTTTCTATGTTTCCACGGGAATAGTCGGATTCCTCGGTTGGCTTATAGGCCGCACTCCTAGATTTTTCGAAGATAAAATCAGCTTCTTCTTCTTCTTCTTCGTATTCGAATTTGACCAAGCGTGCAGCGTGCTGTGCCTGCTCAAACGTCTCAGCAACTACTAGCCCCACATATTCGCCATAATATTTAACTTCTGGGCTTTGAAGAACAGGAGCTATGGAAGTAGTACTGATCGGATTCATTTTTTCTTCATAGGTTTTCACCTTGGGAGCATTCTGGAAAGTAAGGACATCAATAACTCCTTCTTCAGCCAGAGCCTGAGAAGTATCTACGGAAACAATTTTTCCCTTTGCTATAGTGCTTGTGATAGCCTGAGCATATACTTTATTTTCAACTTTAAATTCAGTGGTATATTTGGCTTTACCAGTTACTTTTAATTTTCCTTCCACCCGGTTGATAGCCTCTCCGGTTCCTGATATTTTCACCTTTTCCATCGTCTGTAATTTCAGATTTTATTAATTTGATTTTCTATCAGTAGCCTCACTCAATGCTCTTACGATTGCTTTCTTACCCATTTCCACTTTATATTGATTGCGTGAAAGGGGCTTTGCGTCACGCATTGCCAATTCTGCAGCTTCCTTGAAATTTTCCTGACTGGGAGCTTTACCCTTCAAAAAATCCTCCGAAGCTTTCAGTTTCCACGGCTTATGCGCTACCCCGCCCATTGCCAATGCTACATTTAAAATTTCCCCGTTTTTAATTTCCAGTCCGGCAGCTACGGATATCATTGCAAAAGCATAGCTGCTTCTCTCCCTAATTTTTAGATAATGAAAATGATTGGCGAATTGCGGCTTAGGTAATTCTATTGAAAGTATTAATTCATTTGATTTCAAGTTATTATCGCTTTCAGGCTGGTCACCGGGAAGTCTGTGAAATTCGCTGAAATCAATCATTCTGGTCGATCCGTCAACCGACTGGACCTGAATCTTTGCTCCAAGAGCTGCCAAAGCAATACACATATCTGAAGGATGAGTAGCTACGCAACTTTCACTCCATCCGAAAATCGCATGATTGTGGTTATCGCCTTCCAAAGCTCCACAACCAGAGCCAGGTTCACGCTTATTACAGGGCATAGAAGTTTCGAAAAAATAAGGACAACGTGTGCGTTGAAGTAGATTCCCCCCGTTGGTGGCCATATTCCTAATCTGAGCTGTAGCCGCGGAAAGCATGGCCATTGATAGCAAGGGATAGTTTTGGCGAATAGCAGTATGATTTGCAGTGTCAGCATTACTACACATTGCACCCAAGGAATATCCCCCATCTGCATTTTTTCTTATTTCATTCCAGGAAAGATCTGCTACTTCGATCAATTGTGAAGGACGCTCCACATCTTCCTTCATCAGGTCAATCAGGTTAGTACCTCCTCCTAGATATTTGGCATCCTTCGCTTCAATGGCTGTGGACAAAGCCTGATCTGCTGTTTGGGCTGTAGAAAATATAAATGGTCTCATCTGGTTCTTAGTTTAGGATTTTGCGTTTTGCATTTGTTCCATGGTAGCAAACTCCCATTTATGTGGTACTTCTTTACCTGTATGCACTTCCTGAATAGCTTCGACTATATTGTTATAGGCACCACAACGACAGATATTTCCTGACATCCTCTCCCGGATTTCCTCTTCGGAAAGTTTCATACCTTTTTCTACCGAAGTAAGTTTTTCTGTTACGAAGCTTGCATCTCCGTTTTCAGCTTCTTTTAATAAAGCAACTGAAGAGCATATTTGCCCCGAAGTGCAATAGCCACACTGGAAACCATCTCTTTTTAAAAATGCATCCTGCATAGGGTGCAAACCTTCCTCTGTAGACAAACCTTCAACAGTCTTAATTTCTTTTTCTTTACAGGTGGCTGCCAATGTAAGACAGGAAAGTTTACGTTTCCCATCAATCAAAACTGTGCATGCACCGCATTGCCCATGGTCACATCCTTTCTTGGAACCGGTCAGCTCTAAGCGCTCTCTCAAAGCATCCAACAAAGTCATTCTGGAATCCAATGAAAGTGGATTTACAGAACCATTGATATGAAGATTGACCTTCACTTCATTTAGTATTGATTTTGAATCCATTTTCTTGGTAGGTAACTGTGCAAAAACTTCAGAAGTAAAAAATGGGACCCCTACAACGCTTACACTTGCGGCGGATAGCTTTTTTAAAAATTTACGTCGGGAATCCCCGAATAAACCTAGGTCACTTAGTATCTTTTCCTCGTCGGGGCTAAGCTTCCGCTCGCTTAAATTTTGATCAATCTGCTTCATCTTGTGAGAAGTTAAACATAAGGGAGAAACTAGTCCATCTTATGAAAACTACTCCCAAATTGAATTTCTAAAGTAGAATACATCAAACACCAAGCCTTGGAAACCTGTAAGGAATATTAGGCAGAGGGTATTAGGAATTGAAAACGAAATTCTGTCATTCCCTGCTCAACAGATTTTTAAATAATAATTGAAAGATATTTTTCCCAGATTTTAAATATCCTAGCATCCGTCTAATAGAATGCGATTGAGAAGAGAATTAATAGAAATACACATTCCCAACCCTTCAGCCATTATGCTGCATTCTGCAAAGGAATTCTAGACTGCCAATAAAAAAACAGAATTTACATTCTCCAATAGTGGATCAAATCAAACTGATACCTATGGGGAAAAGATTATACGATCTCAAGAAAATGAACCCCATTGCCTTGCCATTGATTTTCAGAGCGTAGTGCAAATATTTATCGTGCTAAAAAATCCAAAAGTGGCTTAATAAACTCATCGAACCGTTGAATGTGGGGAAGGTGACCCACACCGGGAATCTCGGTTAATTCCGCATTAGGTATGGCGTCACGAGTCTTCTTACCCAGCTCATCGTAAAGCCCCATTGACTTTCTTATCTCCTCATCGACCAATGGCTTTCCAAGTGCAGTTCTATCATCTGTACCAATGATCAAAAGTGTGGGCATCTGGAGCTCACCAAATTCATATAAAACTGGCTGCGTAAAAATCATATCATAAGTCAATGCAGCGTTCCATGCGATACGATCATAATCAGAATTGAGTGTCCATCCTGCAAGAAGCCTTACCCATTCGTCATATTCCTCCTTCCAATCACCATGATAGTAGCTCTCCATTTGATAAGCTTTGATCTGTTCATAATCCTTTTCCAGTTCGTTCTCATACCACCATTCCACGGGCTGGTAAGGAACCTTTAACTTCCAGTCTTCCAATCCTATAGGATTCTCCAAAATCAATTTTTCTGTAACACTTGGATACATCAATGCAAAACGTGTGGCTAACATCCCTCCCATGGAATGTCCCAGAACAGATATTTGATCAATTTTGAGAGAATCAAGCAGCACTTTGGTATTCATTGCCAGTTGCTGGAACGTATAGTGAAAATGTTCAGGCTTGGTGGATTTACCAAAACCTATTTGGTCAGGCACTATCACCCTGTAGCCATTTTCAGTAAGGTGCTGAATCGTTTCCCTCCAGTAAGCACCGTTGAAATTTTTCCCGTGAAGCAACAGGACATTTTTACCATTGGGCATATCAGGCTTAACGTCCATATATCCCATATTCAATTCCTGATTTTGAACCTCTAATTTCAAAAACTCAACTTGGTAAGGATATCTATAATTTGAAAGTTCGATGTCTAGCCACTCCTGTTCTGCCTGCTGGGCTGAGGCTAGCTGAAAAACAGTTAAAAGAAATATGCTGGTAAGAACTACTTTCCAGCTTCTCGGGAATTTTGCTGCTTTATTATATTGCTTATTTATACTTGTATCCATGGATTTATCTTTTTCAATTATGTGAACCTCTCCTAAATACTTTTCAAGTTTCATTCCACTGCTTTAGACTTGATTGATTTGATAATAAAATCGATCACCTAAAAAAGTTTAAAACGTCCTGCATATAGTTGATTTGTTGTCGACTTCTTCACTGTAGAAAGCATTAAAAACAAAAAAAATCCATCAAGTCACTCCTTGATGGATTTCCATTTCCAAAACTTAAATCGGCTATTTAGCAAAATGAACAGTGGCTACCACAGGTAGATGATCTGAGGGATAGCGTTGGTCCCTTGCATCAGTTAAAACACCATATTTTGAAACAATGAAATCATCACTTACAAATACATAATCTATCCTATTCTTCATCGGAGCTGTAAACTGAAAGGCATTAGTAGTTCCAATTGGTCCATAAGGAGGCATTTTAGTAGCCGTGTAGGAATCGTTAAGCAGGGCAGACAGAGCTATGATTTGCTCTGTATCTGGGGTAGAATTAAAATCACCCGTACATATCACGGGTTTGTTTTTTGCGATTTCCTTGATTTTTTGAACCATAAGTTTCCCAGACTCTTTTCTGGCTACTACTCCTTGATGATCGAAATGTGCATTAAATAGGTAAAATTCCTTTTTGGATTTCTTGTCTCTAAACAAGGCCCAAGAAGCAATTCTATTACAGCAAGTCGCATCCCAGCCCAAACCCGGTTTTTCCGGAGTTTCACTTAACCAGAAATTCCCTGAATCAAGTAGATCAAACCTGTCTGTTTTATAAAATATCGCTGAATGTTCCCCTGCTGTCTTTCCATCATCCCGACCTGCACCTACAAAAGCAAAACCTGGCATTTCCAGAAGATCTTCGAGTTGGTGGATAAATCCCTCCTGTGTACCCATGATGTCAAATTCATGGAATTGTATCAAAGCTTTTACATTTTCTTTCCGGAGCGGCCATGCATTCATACTATCCCTCGGTGTATCCATTCGAAGGTTATAACTTGCCACCTTTATTTCAGCATCCTGTTGACAAAAAGCCGAAACAGAAAATAGTAATGCAAGAAGAGTTGCTAAATAAATTTTCATTTTATTATTAGTTAAAATACTCAGCAAGTCTTTATAGTAAAGGCTTACTGAATACTGTGAATTGATCTAAAATTTATCAAATATTCTACTATTAAGAAGATATTAATAGAGATAATTGGTTTAATCTGTTACCACCCCGGATTTTGTTTTAAGGCCGGATTTCGGATTAGGTCTGACTCCGGAATTGGATATAAATATTTTTTATCCATCCATTCTCTGACTCCAGGGTTGAAGATGACTTCACCATAAGTACCATTGGATAGCTGAAGTCTGCCTGCCGCAGATGATGGGCTTACGTCCACATAGGCAATTGCAGGAGTCGAGGAATCAGGTTTATTGCCTTGATAAAATAACACATCCATTACGCCGTCGCCATTAAGATCATATTCTCCCAAACCCGGCACATACATCCCATTCATAGGGGAATCTGCAAATAGCTCTCCCAAATGCCATCTTCGCAAATCATCAGGACGAAGCCCCTCAAACACCAACTCAACCGCTCTTTCTCTGATTACTTCCAAAAGGATTGGATCTGTAAACTTGCCTTTATAATAATCCACAAGGTATTGGTCTGCTTCAGTGGGAAGTGAATTCAAAGTGTTTCCAGTGATGCCGGCACGGCTGCGGAGGGCTCCAATGGTTTCTGCCCATTGAACGTTAGTCATAGCGCCCAACTCTGCAAGTGCTTCTGCCTTATTCAACAATACTTCCGCATATCTCATAATTATATGTGCGTTGTCATTCCTGCTTTCGTCATCGTAAGGAAAACGTTCATCATAGCACCACTTAATTGGCTGGTATCCTGTGAAAGTCTGATTGAAGTTTGGCGGAGCAACTACCGAAACTCCGTTTTCGGTACGATGATAATCTCCAAGACGAATGGTTTGCTTCAGCCTAAGATCCCTGTTTTTAACCTCGTCTACAAATGGCGTGGTTTTATAATCCGGATTTCCGGTAAATGGAGTACCATCTAGATTTAGATAAGTATTGACGAAGTTACGCGTCAGACTCGGTCTGTTACCGTAAGTAGGACTAATGAAACGTCGATTAGCTGAACTAAAAACCTGAAGACTTGCATCCAATGCCACTGACAAAATAGTCTCATCTGCAAACGGAGACTTTGTAATGAAAATCTCTCGGTAAGAACGATCATTCTGAGCTGCCCTGTGAAGGGAAAATCCGTCGATTTCTTCAGCGGTAGTTACGACTTCCTGATACCAGGTATCGGCTGTTCCTTGCATGCCATATTCGACATGGTATTTTCTGAAAGAAGCCTCAAACAAAGCAATCCTAGTTTTATAGGCCCGTGCTACATTTTTGGTGATTCTGGTGGAAGATGCATCTGATGTCAAGGTGATATTTTCGATAGCGAAGTCTAAGTCTTCCAAGACTTTGTCCATTACCATAAACCTGTCATCCCTGGGACCATATAGAGTAACACTGTCCGTAATCTCAATAGTCCGGTCTATCCACGGAACATCTCCGAACCGGGTAACTTTGTCAAAATAAAACAAGGCTCTAAAGAATCTAGCCATCCCTATGTAATGATTCTTTTCTGCTACCGTACTGGTTTCGGCATTTTCTATAAAATAATTGATGTTCCGTAAATTACTCCAAGACCATCCTGAACTGGTAACTGGACTTAATGCATTTACTGACAAATAAGTATCCACTCCATTTCTTGCCACCAGATCAGATACATCATCACCTTGAAAAACTCCTACATCTGTGCCTGGCAGAATATTATAAAATGAATTGCTATAAAGTTCCAGCCCATTGGCAGAACCGAATATTGCTTGGTTGGTCGCAGTATCCACTGGGTATTCATCCAGATTGCAGGATGTGACTGCAGCTATTAATAGAAATGATAATATATAATGAAGAATCTTCATGATTGTTCGAATTAGAAGTTTACTGTAAGTCCTGCAGAAATAGCTTTGAGCATAGGATAATTGTAGCCGTCTCCGCTGCTACCTCCACTCAGATCACGGTCAGATCCATAAATACTGGTTACGTCTGTGTCTTTGGTCCACTTATATAGAGAAGACCAAGTCCATAGATTCTCAGCTGAAACGTAAATTTTCACATCATTCGCCTTGATTTTTGATGTCAAGTGCTGTGGTAGCGTGTATCCCAACTGTATGTTTCGCAGACGGATATAGGCAACATTCTGCATATATCGGTCATTTGGCATATTTAGCGCGCGACCTGTTCCCTGGGCTATGTATCCAACCAATCTAGGTAGATAGGCGTCGAAATTGCCAAGCTCCTCCCGAAACATATTATCTTCATGCCAGCTAGGATATTGATTGTATGGTCGGTTATACTGCCCCCAGAAACGGGATTCACCGGATGGATACCAATCCTGCTTTAATACACCTTGGAAAAAGACTCCTATAAAAAATCCGTTCCAATCTGCATTTAAATTAATACCGTAGGTGTAACGTGGTTCTGAGTTACCAATAATGGATTTATCCCCTGAGTCACCTACCCGATTGGATCCATGATAAATCACATCGTCACCATCCAGGTTTTTGAATTTCAAATCACCCACATAGTTTTTCCGTGTATTGGTATTCGGAATATTTGATTGGGAAGGAGAATTAAGTATTTCTTCTTCGGAACGGAATAAACCTTCCACCTGATATCCCCAAATTTCCCCTACTCGTTGACCTTCATAATAATCTGTCAGATTTTTATCTGGATTGTTGTATTTTGTGATATAGGCTTTATAATCAGACATGGTAAGTCTGGCACTAAAATTAAAAGGCTTCTCACCCATAATAAATTCATCATTCCAGGTAACTGTGGCTTCCCAACCTGTGGTCTCGAGGTCCGCATAATTGCCTTTTGGCACAGTCGTACCATAGATTGCCGGCAAAGAAGGTCCCACCGTAAACATGTCTGAAGTCCAGCGACGGTATAAATCTGCAGTGAATTGAAGTTTATTGTTTACGCTTGCAAAATCCAACCCAATATCCCCTGTAGTAGAAGTTTCCCAAGTGAGTCCCTGAGGAACTACGCCAGGCATACTAGTTGCCTGTGGTCGCTGTCCGTTGATGATTCTGCCCATCTGGGAAATTGAGAAATTCTCTGTGAAGGAATAAGGGTCAATATTTCCATTACCTAAGGACCCGTAGGATGCACGTAGCTTCAGGCTGGTCAATAGACTAGGTTTAACTTCCCAGAATTGCTCCTCTGATACTGCCCAACCTACCGAAGCAGAAGGAAAGAATGCCCATTGCTGGTCTGTAGGAAATTTAGAAGAGCCATCATAGCGTCCGTTAACTTCCAAAAGGTAGCGCCCCATATAATCGTAATTCACTCGAAAAAATGAACCAGCAATAGCCCACTTTTGATAACCTCCATTGGTAACAATGCTCTGACCGAGTGCTAAGTTGATATCCTCGGCATCTGGAAATACAATACCATTTCGTCTGGCAGTTAGGTTTTCATAAACTGAGGATTCATAATTAAAGCCAACCAAAAGGCCTAGGTTATGCGAATTATTAAATGTTTTCTGGTAATTCGCATAAAGGTTTGTAGCATAATATTGCGTGGTATTTCTACGATCCTGAAGGTCATTTGTATTGGTACCGGTATACCCTGTAACGCCTTCATATCTGCTGTAAGGCATCTGAACCCTTTTCTGGAAATAGCTATTGTCATTTGACTGGAAGGTAAAGTTCCCATTTAGCGTCAACTCCTTATCAAATAACTCAGCCTTAGCAGCAAAACGGTTTTTTAGAAATCGCTGCACCTGATCTACTGCATTTCTTCCTATGTAATAATCTCCAACAGTATAAGCTGCCGGAAACGATAAAGAACCATCAGGATTGGTCAAAGGAGCTAGAGGATGGCCTTCATCTGCCAGATTTCTCCAAATACCACTACCTTCACCCACGTTCAATGGCTGATGGTAAGTCATTCTGGAATAATCCGTGTTATTCTCTATCTGCAGCCAAGGAGTTACCTGAATAGTCCCTTTGGCCCGGAGGTTATACATGGCATACTTATCTGAATTGTAGCGGAACAATCCGTCCTGCCCGTTATATCTTCCACTTACATAATATGAGGTCTTGTTATCCCCGCCAGTTACAGCTAGGTTATGATCTTGAGCAAAAAAGTTATCCTTGTATAATTCCTTGTACCAGTCAGTACTGTAGTAATATTGGTACTCCCCGGTAGATGGATTGACTTCTACCCTTGGAAGGGATGGGTCTTCCCACCTTCTTTTTATTTCTGCCAGATAGGCTGGAGAAAAAGGTAATGTTTTATTAATAGCCGTTGGCGTATTTCCATTGTCGTTCCAGTTAGACCACGCATCGCTAAAGCCTTTTGCCCAAGGATATGACTCAGTGATATTGTCAGGAACTGCTGTTGGGGATTTAGAAGAAAAATTGGATGAATAGGTCACGGAAATTTTTCCTTCAGTAGCAGATTTAGTAGTAATCAAAACCACCCCAAATGCTGCTCTTGCGCCATAAATAGAAGCAGATGCAGCATCTTTCAGCACAGTCACACTGGCGATATCATTAGGATTTAGCATTTTGGGATCACCTTCTACCCCATCTATCAAAATCAAAGCACTCCCCTGCTGACCAATAGATGTAGTACCACGGACATTGAATGAAGGAGACTGTGTAGGTTTACCATCGAGCATTCTAATGTTAAGGTTTGGGATAGCTCCCACCAGTCCTTGGGCGATATTGGAAATGGGTCTATTTTTAAACACCTCAGATTCAACTTGATCCACAGCCCCAGTAAGGTTTGCTCTCTTTTGCTGTCCATATCCTACTACCACTACTTCATCTAGGTTATTTTCGGTTTGAGCCAAGGACACATTCATCTCCAAGGATGAGCCTACTGTTAGCTCCTCTGTTTTATACCCGATAAAAGAATATTGTAATACCTGTCCGGGCGCAGCATCCAAAGTATATCTACCATCTAAATCGGTGACAGTACCTACCGTAGTTCCCTTTACCAATATTGAAACCCCTGGCATAGGATCGCCGAATTCGTCCTTTACTACACCGGAAATTTTCTCCATTTTTTTACTGAGAAAGCCCATAGCTTCTGCATGCCCTTCTGTAAAATCATCCGTCCCTTTGATGTCGATATCTGAGGAGTAGGCGAAAAGCGGCACTATACCCATGCATAGAGTCGCAATTCCCTTTGTCAATAGTTTGATAGACTTTACTATTAACGGTAATGTTTTTTGCATAATTTTAAATTGAAAGATGAAACATAGTTTCCCTCGATTTTCAGCCTGCGAAACTGTGGGATTGAGGGTAAATAATTTGTTTTGATTTCGCAGGAGCGTATTGCAGTACGTTCCTGTTTTTTTGCTTTAATCTTAATCTGTTACATAGGCACTACTTAAAATTTCCTTTTATCAATAGAATATCCTAAAGAACTGGGGTCTATATTTTGGTCAACTTGAAATCCAAAAGATGGATCAGTATTGATTCCAAGGAATATCGCTTTGAAAATCTTCCCTCTCTTGTTTGAAAAATTAGAGTGTGAATTATGAAGCTGTAGGATATTAGGGCAATCCAAAGTAAATTCTTTGAAAGACCTATTCAAAGCAGTTATTCAAACAGTAATGAAATGTTAATCACAAATTAATTTAAACTTAGCGAGGAAAAACTTGTATTATTTAAGACAAATTTTTATTGATTGGCGGGTAATACTGGATTCGATAATAAAGAATAGTAGAGTTTATCTGCTTCTTCGATTGAGGGACTCTTAAATGATATTAGTTAATCGCAAATCGAGGATTTAATATTTGATTAAAAAACAATTGAATTATTTAAATGACCTTTACATAACTCATCAGAAATCCAGTCGACATAAGTAGTGGGCCTGAAATTTCAATGAAGTTCATCGAAAAAATATTTAGCTCTGCAAGCCAATCGGTTGGAAAAGGGACAAAGAAAAAAAAATAAGTTTTTTTTTAATAAGTTAGGCAAGTGTTAAAACTAAAAATTACATTTTAGCCTAATTTCAAACCATAAAACTTTTGAAATCAAGCCATTACTTGTTCAAATTCCTCTATACAATCCTTGCAAGCAAGCGCTGATTTTTTGAATTCTACTTGCACGTAATTTTCAAAATTTGCAATGCAGGCATTACAGATGCCGACGCAGATTTGCATAAACTGACCTCGGTTAGCCTGGACTGATTCACATGCTGCGATACAATCCTGACATGCGTTAATACACAGTTCGCATAGTTTTATACACGAACTCATCTCCTCAATTCCTTTATATTTTTGTAACAGCTCATGGCAATTCCTAATGCAATTCTCCATTGCTTTGATACAATCGCTCTTTAATGAAATTAAATTAGTCATGGTAGTCTCGATTTTCATAACTAAAGCCAACTATTTGGCCAATTTTTCTTTAGCGCGTTTGATTTGCTAAAACAGCAGATTTTCTAAAAAAATCTAGAAATATTCATATATCAAATCAATTTTTAATCGGTATAAATATTCTCAATTTGTAACTAAAAATCCCTGTCCAAAACCATCAAAATTGACCGTACACATACAGAAAAGATAGTTTTTATGAGCTTGCTAAATCTTGGTAGAACGCTCACCGTATTCCTTTATTAAATATAGGATTTGAAATAGTTAAAAAGTATGGAAAAAGAAATCGGCAGCCATTACTGACTGCCGATTGATCTGAGCTTAGGGTAGCAACTTGATCCTTACATATCAAACTTATTTTCCTTTTTTATGAATCATTGTCATGAACGTGCTTGCGATTATTTTCAAATCAGTGAGTAAGTTAACCTGAGTCAGATACTGAAGGTCTAGACGCACTCGCTGACACATTTCTTCTACTGTCTCAGCATATCCATAATCCACCTGACCTATAGAAGTAATACCAGGACGTAACGCAAGAAGCTGAGCATATCTTGGTTGTCTAGCAACGATCTGTTTAATAAAGTGTGCCCGCTCTGGACGTGGTCCTACTACAGACATATCACCCATTAATACATTGAAGAACTGTGGAATCTCATCCAAATGAGTCTTTCTCATGAAATTTCCCCATGGAGTAATTCTTGGGTCGTTATCAGTAGTTAATTGTGGACCGTTAACTTCAGAATCCACGATCATACTTCTAAATTTCAAGATATTGAATGGTTGTCCATTCCTACCGATTCTTTCCTGCTTGTAAAATATCGGTCCCTTAGATGTAAGCTTAGTAATCAGCATCAGCGCAATAAAGACAGGTAATCCTGCGAGAATGGCTATAGACGAAAACAAAATATCAAAAGTCCTTTTGGCAATGTCCGTGGTAACGGCAATACCTTCGTTCATAGCCTGCGTAAGAGAGCTTTTTGAGATAGTGGCAAGGGAGAAAAGATCTGGAACCATTCTTCCTGATTGGTACCCTTTGAAAACAATTTCTTGTTGGTGTGAGCTATTAGGTGTCATTGGTTTGGTAGTTTAAGTCAATACTAGTTGGTAGTTGTAACTATCCAATTGGGATGCCAAGCCAAAACCTGCCTATTTTGCTGAAATCGCGGGGTATATAAGAAAAATAGTGTGGTGACACTACCCACATTGAGTTCGTGATTGCCAGATTTTACAATTTAACCCCCTATCTAGCTGCTTTTAAAGCTTACAATAATATGTCTCTAAACTTAAGATTTACGGAATCTTCTTTTATGGAAATATTTACTATTATTACCAACTTCAAACAGAATGATAATGCTCACCCAGAAAACTGCTTTCCCAATTTCAATCAGAAACAACGTAAAAATTCTGGGTAGCGGATCACAAACTATACTTTTTGCCAATGGCTTTGGATGCGATCAGAATATGTGGCGATATGTGACACCTTCATTTGAAGCTGATTACAGAATCATCCTCTTTGATTATGTTGGGTCAGGTGGATCAGATATAGCAGCATATGATTCATTGCGGTATTCCACCTTGCGTGGCTATACTAAAGATGTCTTGGAAATTTGCCAAGAGTTAGATTTAAGTAATGTGATTTTCGTAGGACATTCTGTAAGTGGGATGGTTGGCTTACTCGCGGCTATAGAGCAGCCGAAGTTTTTTAGCAAAATGATCATGATTAGCCCATCCCCATGTTACATCAATAATGGTGATTATATTGGTGGTTTTGAGCGTAAAGACATTGAAGGGCTATTGGAGATGATGGATAAGAATTACATAGGCTGGGCTAATTTTCTTGGACCTCATATCATGTCAAATGCCGATCGACCGCAATTGGGGGAAGAGCTTACCGAGAGCTTTTGCTCAACTGACCCGTTAATTGCCAGGAATTTTGCTGAGGCAACCTTCTTAAGTGACAACCGACAGGATTTATCTTTAAATACAATAGAAACTTTAGTACTACAAAGTTCCGAAGATATGATCGCACCTACTGAGATAGGTGAATATCTCGCTTCAAATTTACCGCATAGCACATTGCAATTCATGGATGCCACCGGCCATTGCCCCCACATGAGTCATCCAGAGGAAGTGATTGGATTAATGAAAAATTTTCTAGTAAGAGAAAGCAATGCATGATTTCTATCAGAATAATCCCTGCGTTTGTTTTTCTTCATCTGCAGATGGATTAATTATCGAAGTCAATCAAACCTTATGTCAATTCCTTGGATATTCCCGGGAGGAATTGATTGGGCAAAAACTTGAAAAAATATTTTCACTAGCCACCCGAATTTTCCATCAAACTCATTTTTATCCCCTACTTCAGCTAAAAGGCCATGCTGAGGAAATTTACATTACCCTTAGAAGCAAGTCAAAAGATGATCTGGCACTTCTGATTAATGCAGTACGAACTGATGCTGACGGGAATTATCAGTTGCATTATGCAGGAATTCCTATTCGTGAGCGTAAAAAATACGAGGATGAAATCGTAGCTGCTAGAAAAGCTGCAGAAAAGGCTTTGGCTGAGAACCACGAACTAAAAGTAGCAAAGGAAGATCTACAAGAACAAAGTGAAAAACTGGATCAGCAAGTGGCATTAGCAAAAATCCAAAATCAGGAACTAATGCAGATCAACCATTTGGTAACTCATACTTTGCAGGAACCTGTCCGTAAACTCATGTATTTCTCTAGCAAGTTCAGTGAGAATGAAGTCAAAAGCGAAAAGGAGAATCAGCAGATCAGAAAGACAATCGAGGATATGCAGGAGAAGCTGAAGGGATTGCAGCAATACGTTTGGCTAGCCAACGGTAAACTGACTATCCAAGAAGTAAGGCTCTCTGATTTATTTAGATTAGCTGAGGAAAAACTAAGATCAGAAAATCCTGACTTGACTATCAGTATCGACTTTAAAGAAATTCCGATTATTGAGGCGGACTATGCCCAGATGAAACTATTAATTCTGGAAATTATATCTAACTCAATCCAATTTAGAAAGCCTGGGAATTTGGCCAGCTTGGAAGTGAATTTTAGTATTGTCCCAATACAACATTTACAGGAATTATCCGGGGATCATAAAAACGCTTCGTTTCTAAAGCTACAGATACAGGATTCAGGAATTGGCTTTGACGACAACTACCAAGAGCAGGTTTTTGAGTTTTTCCGTAAGCTGCATCCTAGTGTTGGACAGGGAATTGGTCTTTCACTTTGCAAAAAAATAATTGAAAACCATGGAGGATCTATTTTTATAAAAAGCCAGCCTGGTGAGGGCACTTGTGTAAATCTATTTTTACCTTTGAAACAAGAAAATTCTATACATTTACCTTCGCAAAAAACGAAAGACGAATTAAGTGAAAGCTAAAGAGAAAGTAATTCTCCATGTTGACGACGATCCTGAAGACAGGGATCTTTTGCGGGAAGTGATGTTAAAGGTAGATCCAAACGTGAGAATGACTTTTGCAATTAATGGGCTTCAGGCATTGGAAACATTAAATCTAGCTAAAGAAAACCATTCACTCCCTAGTCTGATTGTGCTTGATTTGAATATGCCCTATCTCAATGGCAGACAGACATTTGAGCAAATCAAAGCAGATAACTATCTTCGCTCGATTCCCATAGTAGTGCTTTCTTCAGGAGAAAATCCAGCAGACAAATTAGTGTTTAGTCAAGCTGGTATAGATTATTTTAACAAGCCTATTGAATTTTCAGCACTGAAAGCCATTGGTAGCCACTTAGCAAACCTGTGCTCCTAATTTTTTTATTTTTAAGTTAGAATCTGCAACCTTAATTTTTACGGAGCAAAATTATCCTCATCTGAATAGAATTCATTTTTCACTCTGGGCAAAAATATCAAACCTCTGCTGCTAAGGAGATTACAATAAACACAAGGGAAAGTTAATTGGGACCTTAATGCACTTGACTGTAATCGACTAATTAAAGGAGTCCTTTACGCATTAAGTAGCATTCAATGAAATCGATGGAAAGTTAGTTCGAATTTGGCTTCTTCATAACCTGGTAGAAGCAATATCCGGTAAATAGAATTACCAAAAGTTGAACTCCAATGCAAAGAAGTAATGCTGAATTATTCATGAGAAATGGATTTACGTTTGATGCCTGAATACCATACAAGGACTGCTATAAACATAAAGAGCACAAGCATTTGTATACGGGCAAGAGTAGAGAATAAGATTTTTTTATCATAAAATTCGCCGTTTTCTGGGTCGGAAAACCTGAGAAGCTTCAGGTCATCGTGAGTCAGCTTGGAGATCAATGAGCTTGGATCTAAGGTCCAACCTTCTCCAGTGGTTATGCTAGCGAAAGCAGCACTCCAGTTGTTACCTTCAGGAGTGATCAAAGCACTTAGCAGCACCAATAACAAAAGCACCGGAGTGATGTACTTCATGATCCACTTGTAGCCTATCGGAATACGGATATCTGCTCCACGATTTAACTCCGTCCACCCATTTTCCATCCCAAAAACCCAGGTAAACAATATCATTTCCAGCAAAGCAAACACGACCAAACTTACAGTTCCTGCCCAATAATCGTATTCGTCGAAATAGCCATATTGGTAAAAAAGAATAGTAGGCAATCCCATTATCAGAGCCAGAACACCAAAGCTTAGAGCGCCTTTTACCTTTCCCCATCCAAATTCATCCTCCATGAATCCCATCCAAGGAGTCCCCATAGCCAAAGACGAAGTGATGCCTGCAAAGAAAAGAAGGCCAAACCAACAAATCCCTGCTATAGCACCGAATATTTCCCCCCACTGCACAAACAAATAAGGCATGGTCTGAAATGCCATTCCAAATCCGGCGTTTTCAATGATCCAGTCCAATCCTAGAAATCCTGCCGCAATTGGGATTACGATAGCACTTCCCAGCACAATTTCTACTAACTCATTGGTGAAGCCCGAAGTAAGGGAATTCAGAGCTATATCTTCGTTTTCTTTCAGGTAAGAAGCATAGCATTGAATAGAACCCATCCCTACCGAAAGCGTGAAAAATATCTGTCCTGCTGCGGCAAGCCAAACTTTTGGATCAAACAAAGAACCGTACTGAGGAGTCCACAGAAAATTGATTCCGTCCCAAGCATTTGCATCAGGAAAAGCAGCAGATGCATTCGCTGCGCCCATGGTCCAGCCCTTAAACGCTAGTACAGCTCCAAACAAGATTAGAAGCGGCATTCCTATCTTCGCTACTTTTTCTATTCCACCAAGTCCGGTGGAAAGTATGTAAATGTTAATTCCTAACACTAGAATATACACCAGTACTGGAAGGTACGGGATCCCAAAATTTGATCCATTGAGATTCACATACTGGACAAAAAACTCGCTGACTTCAGCTTGGGTCATTTGGGTAAATGTCCCGATTACCGTATGAATAACATAAATAAATGTCCAGGACTCAATGTAAGTGTAGTAAGCGACTACAGCAACGTTTGTGAAAATGCCAAAGACTCCAATGTACTTCCACCAGTTCCTTTTACTCATAGAATCCAAAATATACGGAGTACTATGATTTCCCTTTTTACCACCAAATCTACCTATGGACCACTCGGTAAATAATAGGGGGATGCCCATCAGTATAAAACAAACTAAGTATGGAATGATAAAAGATCCTCCTCCATTTTGGATAGCTTGTACAGGAAACCTTAGAAAGTTTCCCAATCCAACTGCATTTCCAGCCATCGCCAGAATTAGACCTATTCTTGATCCCCAAGAATCGCTTTGCTTCGCCATAACTACAAGTGGGAAATAAGGGCATCCATCAGGATGCCCTTATAGTGGTTTAATTTAATTGCTTATTTAAAATTGCTACCCATTTATCGGCCATTACAGTTTCCCCTAAAAGATCTGAATACATCTCTGCATCATAAATCTCTAGGGCGACAGGTTCTGCTGAGGGTAGTTTAGGAATCAGTTGCAATCCTACATATTCCGGGAGCTTAGTGGTCAGTTCTTTACCATTTTCTACCTGGAATTTTTTAATAAGTTGAACATTCTTATACTCAGCCAAATCCAAACTATAGCTAATACTATCGGTATCGTTACGTAGGTAAACCAACACATTTTCTTTCTGGTCCAACCCTAGTGCATAGCGACACCTCCACGTATCGACCTCCGTGGGATTGGCACCTTTTCGGTTTGCCAAATCATTTAGATTGGCTAATAGCTTTTTATTAATTGCTTTGTTTTTTTGTCCATGATAAATGAACGGTACGCTAAATGCGAACATTAATAGACATGACATGGTCAATGTCACAGGTTCTATAGTAAACATATGAGATGATAGTAAGGTGAATAAAATAAGTGCTGGTCAAGTAGATGACCATGGATTTTATTCGAATCTTACCAAGTATGGAAGAAATGCATAAAAGTCTCTTTCACATCGAATAGTGGCAGAGATTTCTTGAAAAATGAAGGTTGGTGAAAACCTTTTCCTACAACTATATTCAGTGAATCCCAGTTGGAATTAAATTTGGACCATACAGTCCAATCTACTGAGAAGGGTGGAGTTTTCGGAACTTCATTAGATCCGAGAAGATGAATTGTAGGAGTTAAAGATTCCTGAAGTGTAGCTAGGCTGTCTTCACGCACGCTGTGGTGCTCAGCCTGGACAGGAAACGACATAAAAGCAGTGAAGCTTACAAGCCATATGAGGCCAAGAAAGAATGCAATCTGCTTTTTACGCATGGTAGTCACTAAGAAATCTTTTGCAAGTTAAATGAATAATAAATGGATTTACAACAAGCAACGTTATCCAATTATTTTAAATTTTATTAATATCCTAAATGATGTAAATGAGGATAATTTGTGATCGTATAGCGCAAGTGTACTAAACCCAAATAATCCTAGTCAAACTACCCTTTGAGGGTTATTATTCAAACCAGACATTATAATCTTAACTTTAAGCAAAAATATCAATGCTGCTGAATCAAAGAATATCTATCCTATACTTTTTAAAATCTATAAAAGTGGACATTGCTATTATCATAGCATTTTCAATAGTCGTAGGGATATTTCATCAATACGGATTTTTTGATAAAATTTCAGTACCCATCAGTATAACTGCTATTTTTGGTACCGCGGTGGCCTTGCTGCTGGCCTTCAGAACCAATCAGGCCTACGATCGATGGTGGGAGGCAAGAATAATCTGGGGAGCTATCGTGAATGATTCCCGAACACTCATTCGTCAGAGCATCTCTCTTTTTGACAGGGATCACCAGGATTATGATTTGATGGTAAAGGATATGGCTTTTCGTCAGATTATCTGGTGTTATGCGCTTGGAGAATCCTTAAGAACTTTGCCTTTTTCAGCCAAAGTAGTTCGTTATGCGAATGCAAAGGGACTCGATAATTCCAATATCCCAAACGAATTGCTATCAAAACATTCCGAAACTCTGAGAAAATGCCATCAGAATAAATTAGTAAATGATTACCAGCAGGTACAGATAGACAGCACAATAGCTAGGTTGTGTGATTCCATGGGGAAATGTGAGCGGATCAAAAATACAGTCTTTCCAAAGGCCCACTGTATGCTGATCCATACCATCATCTATGTTTTCGCAGCAATGCTTCCATTTGGGTTGGCGGATAGGTTTCTCATGGTAGAGATAGTGCTCACCATGGGTATCCCGATTATATTCATAGCTATTGAAAAGACCTCTGTCCTAATGCAGGATCCCTTTGAAAATCAGGCTTTAGACACTCCGATGACTGATCTAGCTCAAACGATTGAGATCAATATTAAAGAGATGATAGGAGAAAATCGCATTCCGGAGAAGGAAGATCCAGAATCCTATTATGTCCTTTAGTAAGAAATTTTAGAATCAGCTTTCAATTCATTTTACCTAAGCTAATGCATCCAATCAGCGATTTGGATGGAGAAAAAAATTCTTCGCAATTCCAAGTTCCCTAAATACCAACCGGTTTTTCATTTTCAAGCCGCGGCTTCTTTTTGCTATGTCCCTTAAGGTTTTGAGTACTTTAAGAGTATGATCACCTTTATTGATCATTATGCATTCTGCCATTGATGCCCGCCCCGCGTCTGTGATTTCTGCACGAGATGCTATTCCGGATTTATGAAGGTTTTCCAAAACTTGAGTAGCCCAGATTACAGGGGTATGTGCTGCTTCGCAAAGCCAGGAAATTTCCTCTTGAATTTCCACCAGTCTTTCAAAACCAATTTCCACCGCCAAATCTCCACGTGCGATCATAATCCCAAAATGAGGTTGTTTCATTCCTTCCAAAAGTAATTGGGGCAAATTATCCACTGCTTCTTTGGTTTCGATTTTCAAGATAACTGGGGGAATATCACTGGAAAAACCTGAAAGTTTGGACCTAAGATCTTCCAGATCCGAAGCCTTACGAACAAAGGAAAAACCAACAGTGTCGGCGTGGCTCATCACGAAAGGAAGACAGGCGATATCATACGCTGTCAATGAAGATATGGGCAGTTCTGTATCAGGAAAATTGATACCTTTTTCCGCTTTTATTTTGGATTTTTTGGAAGAATCACGTTCTATTTTCAAGCGAATACCGTGAGACAACACTTCGTCCACCCTTGCCATAATTAATCCATCGTCTATAAACACACGCTCACCTACCTTCATGGCATTTATTACACCTTCCTCGCCCGGGGTGATTACTACATCTTTATCCGAGAAAAAATCCGCTGATTCGGCCAACCAAATAGTATCTCCCTGATTGATTTTTACTTTTCCTTTTTTTTCTCCTTTTTTCAGAAGAACCACTCGAAGCTTAGGACCGGCAAGATCAATATGAATTTTACATTCTATTTTTTCTTTTGCACTCTGCTGTCGGATTTTCAAGATCATCTTTTCCCACACCTGCTCATCATCATGCGCGCAGTTGATTCTGGCAACTGCCATCCCATTTCTAAGCAGATTACAGATAGCGTGCTCCTTAGTCAAAAAAGAAGGATCCATCGTGACCATGATAGATGAAGGCCACTCCCTATGAGTATGCCCAAACAAAACTTCACTCGTCTGGGTAATACGCTCTGCTCCATATTCCGCTGAGCTTGGATCCTTTTTTTCAAACTGGCATCCGAGTCGCTCTAATGTAGACTGAATCTGAAAATGCGTGTGACTTTCACAGCTTGCTAAAGAAGAAAGTCCCATCAGATGCAGATCGTGCTGTAGCTCTTGGATATCTGTCTTTCTTAAAACCAGATACTTAAGCAAGTTATTTGCAGAAATTTTACTATCTGGATAAATCTGAGATAGAATTTCAGAAAACTCGCCGCCTATTTTATCCATTTCAGATTCTAGAGCTTTAAGCTTTGTTGTGATTTCGCCAAGATTGGAATGCATCTGATTAAATTTTCAGTTACCGTATATTTTTAAAAACTTTATCAGCAATTATGCCAGCATTAAGGCAAATATGCTTTAACACCCGTCTAAAAGACTTGCAAAAAATACAAAATTGGATAGTTAGTAATCCCTTAAACCTATATGATTCATGTGGTATAAAAGTACATTCGTTAGTTAAGGGATAAATTATTTAAAAATCAATGAGCTTTCATGAATTGCTTTGCTAACAGGTGATCCAAACCAAATCAGTAAAAGTTACTTCTGAGACAATAGTGCCTGAGGCACGTTTGTTGAAAAGTCTCTGCAGCAGTAATTTTATCTTAAGATCAGACTATTTACCTATGATTTTCTTTCTGTGGCTGAAACCCCATTCGGCAATGGTGGTGGTTAAATTTTTAAGCGTAGATCCATATTCTGTTATTTCGTACTCTACAGTTACTGGCTGGGTCTCTAGCACAACTCTTTTAATCAATTGATGAATTTCTAATTCTTTCAATTCGCGACTCAACATTCTTCCTGAAATACCTTTTACCTCTCTAAGCAATTCAGAATAACGCATTTTTTTGAAACATAGGCAGGCAATTATTGAAACTTTCCATTTACCACTCAGCAAGTCCATCACATCGTTAATTGCTAGAATAGTATGACTGCATTCTTTCATTATGTCCATTCCTTTTTCCATATGAATTACCAGGTTACATGAATGTAACTATTACTTTTAGGCACTAAGTTACAAAAAGTAACTATTCAAGTATATTTTTGCTTTATAATTTTAACGATAAATAGCAATGAAACTAATTGACGATTTAAAATGGCGATACGCCACTAAAAAATTCAGTAATAAGAAAGTTGAAAATGAAGATGTAGAAAAAATAATTGAAGCAATTAACCTCTCTGCATCTTCCATAGGTATGCAGACCTATCGGCTTGTGGTTATTGATAACCAAGCTTTAAAAAAGGAGCTGGGAGAAGGCTCATTTAATTCTCAGATTGCCGAATCATCCCACCTATTGGTATTTGCTGCATTCGCCTCGATCAATCAAGAGGACATTGATTCATATATTGAGCTTGTCGCCAAAGAAAGAGATATACCAGTTGAAAATTTAACTGATTTCAAAACCTCTATCTCCGGCCATATTTTATCACAGACCGACAACGATAATTTTATATGGTCAGCCAAACAGGCATACATAGCTTTAGGTACAGGAATCATTGCGGCAGCAACATTGAAAATAGATGCCACCCCAATGGAAGGTTTTGACAGTGAGAAATTTGATAAAATCCTTGGGTTGAAAGAAAGAAATCTTAAAAGTGTAGTCCTGCTTGCATTAGGATATCGCGATGAGGAACATGACTATCTCGCTAAACTTAAAAAGGTAAGAATATCAAAACAGGAATTTGCTATAATTGTAAATTGATAGATTTTGGTGTTAAATAATTGATTTCTAACCTATCAATAGATTTTCATGCTTACAGTAATTCTATGTGCTCTGCTCTTTTAAGGTCAGACCACATAGAATTAATTAAAATATGGTGGATACAACTACTACAAGTTTAAAGATTTCTATTCTCTGATTCTTATATCTGCAATGTATTCACCAATTCCCTAGCAGCTGCAGCTCCTGCCCTGTTTGCCCCGATAGTTGACGCAGAAGGACCATATCCTACCAAATGAATTCTAGGTTCTTTTTCTACTTCGGTTGCCAATCTTCCGGACATCTTAATACCTCCCCCATCTTCTCTGGGAACCACCAGATCCAAATGAGACATTGGCCATCTAAAACCAGTATTCCAAAAAATCACATCTGCTTTAATTGCAGTACCATCTTCCCATTTCACTCCGTTTTTGGTGATTTCGCTAAACATAGGAAAACGCCGAAGGACTCCTCTTTTTTCCATAGCTTCAATTTCAGGAGTAAAGGGCAATCCAGTGACAGATACCACAGACTGAGGCAATAATCCATTTCTTACACGCTCTTCTACCCTAGCCACTGCCCTACTTCCAGCCATATCGTCAAAGGGCACTTTTCTGAATTCCGGTGGTCTTCTTGTGACCCAGGTAGTAGAAGTAACTTTGGAGATCTGATCCAACAATTGAATTGCAGATATGCCTCCGCCTACTATAATTATATGTTTGCCTTTGAAATAGTCTGCATTTTTATAGTCACGGGTGTGTAATTGCTCGCCTTCAAAAAGTTCTGCACCTGGATATTCCGGTATATAAGGACTTTCCCATGTTCCTGTAGCATTAATGATTCCCAACGATGAAAAAGCAAGGGTAGAAGTATCAATGAAAAACCGGTTTTCTTGCAAATACACTTTTTCCACTTTTATTGGCCTGTATACTTGAAGTCCAAATTTCTTCTCATACAAATCGAAGTAATGGGGAACCGCAGAATTCGCCTGCACTTCGTTGTCTTTGGTTTCCACTGTTTCTTCAAATGACATCTCAGGCAAATCATGAATACGGTTTACTGTACTTAAGGTAAGGGAATCCCAGCGGGATTGCCAGGCTCCACCTGCCTTTGGTGATTCATCCAAGACTATAAAATCGGGACCAACCTTAAAACCCATTTTTTTGAGGTGGTATGCTGCTGAAAGCCCAGCCTGTCCAGCTCCGATGATTACGATTTTGGTCTTATAGCGGATTTTGACTGCCATGAATCTCTCCTTACCGCCATCCTAATTCCGGCGCTACGTACTTCAATATGGATTCGAGGACATGAACACTATACTCCACTCCCAATGTATTGGGGATGGTTAATAGAAGGGTATCAGCTTCCTGAATTGCTTCATCCTGAGCTAGCTCCTTGATCAGTTTTTCCGGTTCGGCAGCATAACTTCTTCCGAAAATAGCACTCTTATCTGCCTCTATCATTCCCACCTTATCTCTCCTGTTCGCTTCACCTCCGAAATAGTATTTATCCTGATCATTTACCAAGGCAAAGATGGATCTACTCACAGAGACACGTGGTTCCCGCTGATGACCTGCCTTTTTCCAGGCTTCCTTATACGCTCTGATTTGTTCTGCTTGTTGAATATGAAAAGGCTTTCCACTCTCGTCATATTTCAAGGTAGAACTTTGGAGATTCATGCCAACTTCCGCCGCCCATATGGCAGTAGCATCTGAAGCAGACCCCCACCAAATGCGGTCACGCAAACCTTCTGAGTAAGGCTCAATCCGTAATAACCCCGGCGGGTTGGGAAACATCGGATTTGGATTTGGCTGCGCAAAGCCTACACCATCAAGTTTATTGAAAAACTCCAACGCTTTCCTTCTACCCATCTCAGCATCCGTCTCACCTTCTTCCAAATCGTAACCAAAGTATTTCCATCCATCAATTACCTGCTCAGGTGAACCTCTGCTCACTCCCAACTGCAGACGGCCTTCTGAAATCAAATCAGCAGCACCCGCATTTTCCACCATGTATGAAGGGTTTTCATAGCGCATATCGATAACGCCAGTCCCTATTTCAATTTTTTTGGTTTTGGCTCCAATGGCAGCCAACAACGGAAAAGGTGAAGCCAGTTGCTGAGCAAAATGGTGAACACGAAAATATGCTCCGTCCATTCCTATTTCTTCAGCAGCAACTGCCAGATCTATCGACTGAAGCAAGGTATCACTTGCGGTATTAGCTTGGTAGGAAGGGTGATTTGCCCAATGTCCAAAGGATAAAAATCCTATTTTTTTCATGTGATCAGTATTTGGTTTTCAAAGGTCATCCCTCTACTTAATTAAAGCGAAGGTCTTTGCATTTACTATAATCCCCACAACCCAATTCGAATAGTGATGACTATTTGTTTTAGGCAGACGGAGTTGTGATTATTTATTTGCTTACCAGACTTTAGAATCCAAGTCTAATACTGTACAGGGTCAAAAAAGAGTGTTGCCACGAGAAACGAGATTACTGATATGACAAATCCGAACATAAAAATATTGTAGCTTTTCCTGAGTAATTGATACTTTTTCGACAGCACTTTACCTAGAAAATAAATATCTGTAATCATGCTGTCGTAGAGGAAATTACCATCCTCCATTAAGGCATGCATTCCGTCTTTATACTCGGAAAGTGGCATCTCATGAAAATTTCCAAAATAAAGAAGGTTGCCCTGCTTCTTAAGAATGTCCTCTTTGGTCACCACACCTGTCGTAACTTTCGGTCTGGTCGATAAAATCGCAAAAACCATTGCTGTAAGGCAGGTAGCCACCAGCATAAAAGTAGGAACGATATAATTGGGGTATTCCTCCAGTTTTCGGATTAAGACTGTCACCACAATTGAGATAATGATCGAATTTACAGAGATCATTATGTTTGCTTTGTTATCAGCCAAGGAAGATAGTTCCAAATGATTGGTAGATGTAACACGAAACATAGTTTCTACTCCCCGCTCTGACTTCTTTTTCTTTTCTTTTTTATCGGAATCGTGTTCCTCTTCAGCCTCTTTTATTTTCATATCCAATAATTCCAAATTTTTGTCTTTACCTGGCTGCAAATATTTTTTCGCATAATCTGTATGGTAGTGGTGAGCTGTCATAAATTGTTTACTTCCCTTCAGCCACTCGACAAGTGATATATTACCATACCCAGAATTCTCTTTTTCTTTCTTCAGTAACATCGTCTGATCGAAAAACTGATCTGAACTTAAATGGGATAAATCCGAATCACAAATAATTTGTTCCAACAGATTTTGTGGATTCTGAGGAATCCTTGTGGAAAGAATAATAGATTTAATCCTGTCAATCCTTTCTTTACGGATTCCCAACTCCGCTAAGCATTCCTCTGCCATGGTGGCTCCCCTGGCTTCATGACCTTCGCCTTTTCCTTCCCAGTATCCGACATCATGCATCCACGCTGCAAAAAACAAATCCTCCTGCTCTTCATTTTCGAGTTGGTAATAATCCCCTATTATCCGTACCCACTTGACTATGTGTAATGTATGGTCAAGGTTATGATAGCAAATCTCTGATTTTTGCCTATACTCAAACATTTCCCTTATCCAGGATTCAAATTTTTCCAGTTGCTTATCCACAGCTATTCACTTATTTTGAGGATACTAATTTCAAGGTAATTAGTTCCAATTAAATAACGATGTACTACCTCAATATATTAACTATACTTCTTCTTCTGTTAAACAGTAATTGTACTCCACGCCTTTCAGAACTTGAAAACCAACCTTTTCCAAAAGCATATAATCTAGCCAACTATGAGAAAATCAAGCTTCAAGATGATCTGGAAGAGGTGTCGGGACTTCATTGGGTAGGTGAAAACCAACTTTGGGCCATCGAGGACGAATCCTCCATTATTTATAGAATTGATCCAAAAACAGGGAAAATTCTTAAAAAGAGGAAGTTTGCCAAAAATAAGGACATTGAGGATTTACTGGTGCTTAAGGACGTTGCATGGGTTCTTCAAAGCAATGGCACGCTGTACGAGGTCACCTCTCCTCTTACTAAAGATGCACAAACCACGGAATATCATTTCCCAATCAAAGAAAAAAGAGATCTGGAAGCAATTGTTGCTTCCAAAACAGAACCATACTTATTTATTTTGTGTAAAGCATGTAAGTGGGATAAAGGCCCTGAAAAGGCATCTGTGTTTCGCTTTGACCTGATTTCAAAAAGCTACGACTCCATTCCTTTTGAGACTTTGAAACGAGAAAACATACAGCCGCTCCTTACAAGCCAAATGGATAAACCGTTGGACATCCAGCCTTCAGCTATTGCCTTACATCCCATTGAAAACCAATATTATATTATTTCTTCCAGTGGTAAATGGTTATTGATAGCCGATACAGATTTCATTGCTAAGGAAGTTTACAATCTTGATTCAAGAATATTTAAACAACCCGAAGGAATCACTTTTGACCAAAAGGGGAATATGTACATTTCCAATGAAGCTCAAGATGGCGAGCCGAACATCCTGATTTTTGAATTTAATCCATGAAGAAATATTACCTATATATTGTTTTCTGTTTATTGACATGTTCTGTGGCGGCCCAGGAATCTCCCAGGAAATTCCGTGTGTATCTGATAGGCGATGCCGGAGAAATGGAGGACGGTCATCATCCAGTAGTGGAGGATGTCCTTCAGCAACTGCAGGAATCCCCCGGGGAAAAAGCCCATATCATCTATCTGGGGGACAACATCTACCCGTTGGGGATGCCTGACTATGAAAATGAGGAAAGGAAGGGTGCCGAACTAATACTAAAAACACAACTGGATCTCTACCGTCATCTCAACGGGAAAATCTGGATGGTGCCGGGAAACCATGACTGGGACAAAGGCAAATCCGACGGCTGGAACGCTGTACTGAGAGCCGAGGAATACGTGGAGGAAAATTATCCTGCCGACCAGGTACTGTGGACACCGGGTAGTGGGTGCCCGGGCCCAACTGTTTTCCCGCTGGACCCCGGGACACTGCTTGTGACTGTGGATAGTCAATGGTGGCTGCAGTCCAGGGACAAACCGGGCAGGGAGTCTGATTGTGATTACAAATCCGAAGAGGAAGTTCTGGCGGCACTAGCCTATCTATTGGAGGAAAACCAGGATAAAACCATCCTGGTAGCCATGCATCACCCGTCACGTTCCTACGGACCGCACAACGGCGGCTTCAGCTGGAAAAACCATTTATTCCCGCTTACCGTTCCCTACCCGAATCTGTATATCCCCTTACCGGTAATCGGATCTGTCTACCCGCTGTATAGAAGTTGGTTCGGTGACATCCAGGACCTTCCCCATCCCAGGTATGAAGCGATGGCCAATGCCCTGGACAGAATATTTGACACGCACCCCAATGTAATCCAGGTTGCCGGTCACGAACATGGTCTGGCATATACCCGTGAAGGAAACACCCATTATGTAATCAGTGGTGCGGGAGCTAAAGAGACCTATGTAAAAAAGAACAACTCGGCTGATTTCACCTATACCCGGCAGGGGTACGCCGCATTGGACTTCTACGAGAACCATGCAGTGAAGCTTTCTTTCTATGATCCGCTAAAACAAGAACCGCTCTATCAGGCCCAGCTGGTAACCCCTTATGCCGGTAATGCCCAGGAATTGGAACTCTTCGACAGGAATATCCCGGCAGAGGCGACCCGCCCTGTTTCCACCCAGTACCTCCATGGCAAAGGGTATTACAATTTCCTGGGGAAAAACTACCGGGAAACATGGGCCATACCTGCCACCTTCGAGACACTCGATCTCAGCACCGCCAAATCAGGGCTGACAATAATCAGGAAAGGTGGTGGTCTGCAGACTCATTCACTGAGACTGGCAAACAGTGCCGGGAAGGAATATGTCCTGAGGTCTGTCAATAAATATCCCGAAAGTGCTCTTTCCCCACAGTTGCGCCAAACCATTGCCAGGCAAGTCATCCAGGACCAGATCTCGGCTTCCCATCCCTATGCCGCACTTGCCGTGGCCCGACTGGCCGATGAGGTGGGGATAGTGCACACCAACCCCAGAATTGTCTATTTACCTGATGACCCTTTGCTGGGCATCTACCGAAAGGGATTTGGTGACGACCTGTATCTGTTTGAGGAACGGGAGGTCGCCGGAAAGGGAGCCCCGGACGACATTGAGTTTTTCAATACAGAGAAAATGCTCAAAAAAATCCATGGGGACAATGACCATCAGGTCATGCAAAAGGAAGTCCTGAAGGCAAGAATATTCGACCTGTGGATCGGTGACTGGGACCGCCACGACGATCAGTGGAGATGGATCGGTGAAAAAGGCAAGAAAGGCTGGGAGTTCACGCCCATGCCAAGGGACAGGGATCAGGCTTTTTTCGTAAACCAGGGAATTTTCCCCAAAATAGCCAGCCGTAAATGGGCAGATCCCAGATTTCAGGGGTTCGACTATAGCCCTCCCCGGTTTGTCTCTGGCTTTATGTTCAACGGTAGGTATTTCGACCGGAGTTTCCTGAATGGGCTGGACCGGGAAGACTGGATAAAAGCACTGGACAAGGAAATACCAAAAATGACCGAGGAGGCTATCCTGAAT
Organism: uncultured Algoriphagus sp.; assembly: GCF_963974835.1. Lineage (GTDB taxonomy): Bacteria > Bacteroidota > Bacteroidia > Cytophagales > Cyclobacteriaceae > Algoriphagus. Next base: position 76,194 of record NZ_CAXBET010000005.1, read on the forward strand.
GCCTTCAGGGACTGGCCGGATTCCGTGGCGGCAAAAGACGCCCCGGTAATCCAGGCCAAACTCCGCCAGCGGAAGACCTGGCTGAAGGAGGAAATGCAGAAACATTATGCCTTTCTGTCCAAGGATGTGAATGTGGCGGGTTCCAACAAAAACGAGGAATTTGAAGTCAACTACCACAAGGACGGTCGGGTGGAAGTCGAAGTCAGGAAAATCGACAAATCGGGGGATTTGGAGCAGAAGCTCTACAGCCGGACATTTTTGCCCGGGGAAACGCAGGAGATCCGACTCTATGGGTTGAAAGGTGACGATACCTTCCAATTCAAAGGGGAAGGACCCGGCAGGATAAAAGTGCGGGTGATTCCAGGCAAGGGCGAAAAATCATTTGAGGATAAGGGAAACACCAAAAAGAGAAACACGCTTATCTACCAAAATCCAGATGAAAAAGTGCCAATAGCGCTGGGGGAAAGTGCCAGAATCAAGTATGCCCCTTCCATCTCCTACCTGAATTACAACAGGAAGGAATTCAAATACGACAAGGTCATGCCCTTGGCTTCGGTGGCCATCAACAAAGATGACGGCGTGTTTCTGGGAGCCGGTGTCCTTTGGGAAAAACATGGGTTCAAAAAGGAACCCTTTTCGCTGCGGCAGTCCATTGTGGGTAATTATGCGATCAAATCAAACGCATTCAATATAGAATACAATGGCCATGCTGTGGATGCGGTGGGGAATTTGGATTTGGTATGGAAGGCAGATGTGCGGGCCCCCGATTACGCTTACAATTTCTTCGGAACCGGCAATGAAACGGAATACAACAACAGTACTTATGAAATAGATTATTACAGGGCAAGGTTCAGCTGGTATGAGTTGTCCGGTGGACTGCAGTCCAGGCTGGGCGAAAGTGGGAGCTTCACCATCGGTCCTCACTATCAGGTATACCGCTTCGACCAAGATGACAACAGCAACAAGTTCATCACCTCTCCGGAAAGTGGCTTGGACCAGGTTGATCTGGACAAGGCCAAGTTTTACAGTGGGTTGTCCGCCAAAGTTGTCTTTGACAGAAGGGATCACAAGGCAATTCCCACCAGGGGGCTGTATTTTGAAAGTCAGGCCAGGAGAATGTGGGGGCTGAATTCCTATTCAGGGAATTTCACCAGGGTTGAGGGTGAGCTGGCACTGTATTGGTCATTCAGATATCCGTCCAGGCTGGTGTGGGCTACCCGCTTTGGGGCAGGCAAAAACTGGGGGGATTATGAATTTTTCCAGGGCCAAACACTTGGGGGATTGGACAACCTGCGTGGGTACAGAAGATACAGATTCAACGGCGGTGCGGTAGCCTACAACAATACCGAAGTACGGATTAGGGTGTTCAACCTAAAAACGTATATCCTTCCTGCGACGGTCGGTGTCCTGGCATACAACGATATCGGCAGGGTGTGGGTCACAGGTGAGAAGTCAGACGATTGGCACAATTCCTTTGGCGCAGGTGTCTGGCTGGCTCCCTTGAACCAGGTTGTAGCTACGTTCTCCGTTGGCTTTAGTGAGGAAGAATACTTACCCTTCTTTTCTTTCGGATATCAGTTTTGAATTGGTTGATAATTCATCCATTGATCTTGGTGCTACGCCTACCCTAATAGCTTTCAGCCCGTGAACTCCTTGCATTTCCTCCAATTCAAGCTCCTCAATCTGATCAAGCAACTGCCCTTTGTTTTGTAAGTAGGTAATAAAGTCCAAGTACTCTTTTGCCTCCCGCTTCTGTGAATAAACAATGGCAATTTTGCCGGGATGTACCAATCGCTCATGTGTATCAGCTATCAGAGCTTTGTCGATACGCTTTTTCATGATTTCGTATCTGATATTATACGCTCCCTCCACATCAAACTTTCGCTCATCCAGGCGGAAACTTATGGATATTGGAGTACTATGGGCGAGAATAAGTTGTGTGATTTCCAGCGGTTTTTCAAGCAATGGCTTTTTTTCCTGAATTAAATGATACACTTCAATTAAGCTCTGTAGCTGCCAAAGTCTAAGATTCTTTAGGTATATCAAATCAAACTTATGGTTTTTCACCAGAGATTGACCTATGTATATATTGTACTCTATACCATCTGTCTTAAATTTCTCATAATAGTGAGGAAAGATCTTCTGGATTTTCAATTCCTGTTCATCCATGAATGTCCCCACAGTGTTATTGATCAGCTGAAGACTGGATTCAAAAGCTTTTCTATGGTAATTAACAATTTGAAGTTGAGGATCTAATTCATCAAAATATGCTTTCACTTCTTCCCTGAGGTCACTAAAGGTTTCACTTAAATGAACAAAAGTAGGCTCCAGCTCATAATGAAAAAACTCAGTAATACGCACTTCTTCCTCACTGAGCAAAATCAAATTGATACGTCGCTTATACTCGTTGATTTGATCGATTAGACTGTCCAAAAGAGGCAAGTAATGTAGCTTACCAGCTAACTCGAGGATAGCTTTTCCTCTATCTAGCTGAATCACAAAATCATCGTGTATCGCCTGATTACGCTGCACGGAAGAGTTTTTTATATCTATTGCAGCATATAACGGAAATACATCCTTAAAAAGAATAGGCTTAATTTCGGGCCTTTTACCTTCCTCTTCATCCAAGACATAATCCAAGGCTATTTCATCAAATTTCCATTCTACCACAGGATGTATCGCTGTGAAATTTTTTCTGATTATAGCCTTGATCTTGTAATCCATATTCTCTGCCTGCCTATGCAATGCGAGAGAAAGGGATGGTGCCAAATGATCCAATGTATGAATCATCAAGGGATCAAAAGTCCCTTTCTCGAAAGAACATATTTCCAATACTCCTACCAGATTACTGTTATGCCTCAAGGGATAAAGAATGATTTCCTGAAGCCCCATATCCACCATCTTGGTAATCAAAGTTGACTCCTCTGAATTATCCTGAATATCTTTTAAGAAAACCGGCTTATTTACCTGTGAAAGAAATTCCATAATAGCCTTATATGGATTCTCACTTCCTGAATCGAAAAGTTGACTAATGAGATAACTATAAGCTAAACGGCTTTCAGACATAATAATCCTTCCCGAAATATTTTGAAGAACTGCCAAACCCACTTTCAAATTGCCCTTTCCCAACAGACTCTTAACAGAATCTTCCACTATTATCATGAATTCTTCCGTGCTCACCTGATCCTGTTTCAGCACGGCCTCATTAAGCGTTGCGACACTTTGGGCCACCGTCAAATCATTGGCTTCCATAATCACAAAGCCATGAAATTCGAAGAGATTTAAAGGCAGCAGATTTTGGAGACGCTCCAGTTCGTAATGGTACGGTTCATTAGCAGTGCAGAATTCGGACTTATCACGAATCTCTGGTAAAGGTCCTTTTGCCACCACCCGTACAAACTCAGTGTTAAGCTGAATCTGGTAGTGCTTGTTGACACCACTTTTCCCTCTGAATTTGAAAATCATCGGTGGGAATTGATTCATCTTTATTCCATAAAATTGATTCAGGATCATGCCATAGACATTTACCATTTTATCAAAAGCAATACGCTCTAAATCAATATTTTCAGGTATTTTTATGTGACCGTTTTCATCTAAAAATTGTTCTGAAAAAGCTGAAGTCGAATAGATAGGATTATAGTCAAATGGCTTGGAGATGGCCAATATCTTCTTATCTCCCTGACCGGCAAGAGGTAGAATTGAACTTAGGATCAAACCAAAGCCAAGTTTGTTCTGATCGGTATTCAATATCTTCGGGTCAATATTTGATTCCAGAAGCTGAGGAAACTTTTTAATCCTATCCAAATAATCATGGTAGAGGCAGATGCTCGGATGAATAGTATCGGCAAGCATTTCCCATCTTTCTATTAATTTTTTAAAATCAAGATGTGATGCCTCGAAATCCTGTGTGTTTTTATGCGTGAAATCCATTCTTAATAGGCATTTAGAATATGAATAAATACTCTATTTAATAAAGATAAGTTCAAATTGATGTATAGAATAATTTTTCAATATGTAACTAGTTAGACTGTGCTGGAAAAAAATCTCCTGTGACTTCTAACTACTTCTATGAAATGACTACACGATCAAAGTATGACCCATTTAAATCTAACTGTTAAAACATAAAAATTAGGATTTTAGGCCAATTAAAAGGGTTTACAGCGCAAATCAATCAGGTTTAAGTAGATAAATCACGTTTTTTACCTTCATCGGATTTTCCGTTCACCGATAAATTAATGCAGTTCATCGACAGGCAAGTTGACTTGACCTTCACTCTCTAAAAATTCATTTTTATTATTATGACATTTGAAATAAGAAAAAAATAAAGCGCTTATGGTTAAAATAAACCGGTGAGTTGGTAAGACTTTATTAATCCAAATAGATAAATGTTTCAAAAATAAATAAAACAATCGCGGAAGATTTAACAAAGGAAGTGGTATAAGTATAATCCAGATAATTAGTACCTAATATCATTTTGTAAGTCAAATCACAAACAGTTAGAACTGTTATTAGTTTCAAAGGTAAAGGAGAGTAAGTTGTTTGTCACCCACAAGCTTGCCCTATATAAATCCCTAAATACAACTCAAAACAACATGCCAAATCAAAATGACTCAAACTTAACGCGCTCCCGATTTGGACTTGAAGAACGGATCATAGACACCTATGATTTGATAACAAGTATCGTTGTTGGATTTGAAGGGCAAGCTTCTTTAAAAATTAAGATTGACAACCAACTTCCGTTAATAAAAGGAGATCCTGATCAAGTTGAGGCATCCTTTAAAGACTTCATAAATAAAGCAATCGAGCAGTTTAACGGTACAGCTGAGGAAGTAAGTATAATTCATATTAAAAACCCGCACGCATGGATTTTTGCCTTTTTCATCAAAGGTTTTCAGTATGGAGATCAGAATCATAAACACGATACAATAAGTGAGTTCAATTTGTGCATCTCTAAAAAGTCCTAATCCAAATCTGGAATGAGTATTAATTCTACCCTTCAAGTATCTCGCATGGAATCTCCTTCATTAACGTATTTAAAAGAGCTATCAAAAGGAAATGTAGTTTTCGAAAGGAAAATTATAAAAATCATGATTGATGAGCTTGTAGAAGAGAATGCATTTTATGAGAAAGCAATTCAACTTAAAAACTATTATTGGGCTTCAGAAATCGTGCATAAAATGAAACACAAAATTGCATTTTTTCAGATGGATTTGGCCTTTTCGGTTGCAGAAGAACATGAATTATCCTTATTAAAAGAAAGTTTAAATTATGACAAAGATTTTCAGGAGATTATAACTAAAATACTTAACTTTCTCCCAGAATGTTCAGAGTAATCTATGAAATGTATCATCATCGACGATGAAAGTGTATCAAGAGAGATTTTAACTTTTCTATGTGAGAAAGAACCTGATTTAGTTGTTGTAGGTAGTTTTTCCAACGCCATGGAAGCTTTTCGATTTCTTAATCAGGAGAGTGTGGATCTAATATTTCTCGATATCCACATGCCTGGATTCAGTGGATTTGACTTTTTACAGACTATAAAAAACTCACCTCATATTATTCTTACCACATCAGACAAAACCTCCGCTGTACATGCATTTGAATATGATAGTATAGTTGACTTTTTAAGTAAGCCTATTGATCCAAATAGATTAAAAATAGCTATCAAAAAGGTAGAAAACCTCCTTAAAACTAAATCAGCTGAGCCTGAAAAAATCTTATCCAATAAAGCTGAAATCAACCAGTTTTTTATCAATATCGATAAGCGGTTGATTAAAATAAATGCAAGCGATGTGAATTTGGTTGAGGCGAAAGGTGACTACGCTATTATTAAGTTGGACAATGAAGAATACAAAGTGCATAGTACACTCACGAATATTTTAAAGAAACTTCCTGCTGAATCTTTTTTTAAAGTCCACCGGTCCTATGTAATCAATCTTCGAAAGATCATTGATATTCAAGACAATACCATTTTAATCCATAAGTCAGTAATCCCTATCAGTAGGACGAAAAGATCTGAACTAATGGGAAAACTCAACTTGATTTAATTAGTGACTCTACCCTATCGATAGAATCACCAATTAATCATTAAGCCTGAATATGGCTTAGTATATAGTTAACCTCCTTCTCTATCAAATTGAATTTCTCCATAGCTTCTATCTTATCAAAGACGGAAAGCTTTTCGAATTCCAGAGACATTTTAGATAGGATGGGCATCCCTGATGATATTGCTGTACCATACATTTTATGGCCTGCCTCTTTCACTCCATTTAAATCTTCCAATTCAATTTTCGAACGCAAATCATCTAACGTTTCGCTTAATTCCAACTTTACTATTTGAAGAATTCTCTTCAAGACCTTCGTATTATTATCGGTATATGAAATAAGTTTTTGCTTATTGTAGTGATCTTCCAATTTGTCGCCTGGATCTTTACCCAAAATTAAATTCTTAGATTTTGAGACTGGCAACCACTTTTTAAAGATCTCGATTAGTGTATTTTCCACAACTGGTTTTACTACAAAGTCATCCATCCCAGCCTGTAGACATTTTTCTCTTTCACCCTTTACATTGCCTGCAGTCAGAGCCACTATTGGTACATGTATGTGCTCATCTAAACTCCTTATTTTTCCTGTAGCTTCGTACCCGTTCATTTCGGGCATTTGTATATCCATCAAAATAATATCTGGCATCTCTTTTTTACAGTGCTCATATGCTTCTAATCCATTCACAGCTTTTATCAGCAAAGCATTAGGAAAAGTTCTTGTTATGATGGTTTCTGCCAGCAGCATATTCACGGCATTGTCTTCAGCAATAAGGATTTTAAATGGTAATTCTTTTTGTACTATGAGTATTTCCTCCTCGCTTTGTAAAGCTTCCTGTTGGGTATGTAATCTCGAAAGTGCGTGATAAAAGTCATCAAGTTTAAGTGGTTTAATTAATCGATGCCTCACACCCAATTCCCTGCATTGATTTATGACTTTTTGATCTTCAGCAGAACTTTGAAGCAACATTACCGGCATATTATCCAAGTTATCGGCAAAGCTTTCTTTGATTTTCCTGATTGTCTCTAAGCCATCCATGAATGGCATTCTGTAATCCATCAAGATGACATCAAACATTTCACCCTTAGATAAAATGTGGAGTGCCTCAAATCCGTTAGAAGCTTCGACTGTATGGATATTTTGTAACAGGAGCATCTGATTTACTATTAGACGATTATTTTCATTATCATCTACCACCAGTACTCTTTTAATATTCTGTATGCCGGCCCATTCAATTGGCTCGCCCTGCTCAGTTTTAAAAATTGCATCAAAGTAGAAAGTACTTCCTTTTCCCGGAGCTGACACCAATTGCAATTTGCTTCCCATAAGTCCAAGAAGACGATTTGAAATAGTTAGGCCAAGTCCTGTACCTCCGTATTTTTTGGTAGTTGAACTGTCCTCCTGCGAAAATGCGTCAAAGATTTTCTTTTGCTTGACTGGATTGATCCCTATACCCGTATCCCGGACAGAAAACCTAATCTTACATTGATCTCCAGTAGTTTCCAGATTTTCAAGCTTTAATTCAATTTCACCTTTCTCTGTAAATTTGGAAGCATTACCCAGTAGATTAACCAACACCTGTTTTAATCTTACAGCATCTGCATAGATAAATCTTGGCAAATCACTTTTAATATTAAGCAGCATTTCGATCCCTTTATTCTGAATTGGAAAGCTGATTATATCGGTAGCTTGAGAGCACATTTCATAGAGGTCATACTTTTCAATATCCAATTCAAGTTTTCCTGCCTCTATTTTTGAGAAATCTAAAATATCATTGATGATACTTAATAGTGCATTTCCAGATTGGTTTACAATTGATAAGTATTGATGCTGCGTTTCGTTCAGTTTGGTCTTCAATACCAGATCTGTAAAACCTATAACTCCATTCAAAGGTGTTCTGATTTCATGGCTCATATTTGCCAAAAATTCAGATTTGGCTTTATTGGCTTCTTCAGCCATGATTTTAGCCAATTTTAGTTCTTCCCTTTGCTTTACATATGTGGTAATGTTTTGGGTATAAACCATCATACCACCTATTTCTCCATCGTGCAAAAACCAGGGTCTCATTTCCCAATTGATATACTGATCCTCATCATATCCAGGGAAAGGGTAAAGCGCCTCTTCTCTCCTATCTATTCCACCATTTAGGACCCGCTTATGTCTTTCTACATCCTCTTTCTTTATTCTATCCTTAAATATATCGTAATGAGATGCCCCTATTACATCCTCCTCGGCAAGTTTAAAATCACTGATCCACTTATTACTTACAGCAATGTATTTCATGTCCTTATCCAGCATCGCAACCGCCTCTGGATTGTGCAGAACAAATGCATACAATCTTATTTTTTCGTTGATTAAATCAAGCTCCATTTTTCGATTGTCTGAAATGTCTATTGCGATTTTCAGATAACCTATACTTTGCTGATTTGCATCTTTTATTGGAGTAACCACAGAAGATACCAAGCGTTCTTCTCCATCTTTAGTAACAAAAGTGTAGACTCTTTTTTCATAGCCATCTCTCTCTGGCCTAGCTTTAAATATTTCAAATCCGGTAATGGGTCTTCCAAATTCCTGCGAAAGATCATTGGACAATTTTTCAGTTTCTTCTGGGGAATGAATAATGTTGGTGGTATGCTTACCTAATAGTTCTTCAGCTGTATAGCCAAGCATTTTTTCTGCTCCAACATTGAAAACCGTAATCAATCCATCGACATCAGTAGTGATGATACTTACTTCCGAAGATGCTTTGAAGATATCATCCAATGCTTTTCTACTCCTTGCAGCCTCAACCTCAATTTTCTTCCTCTCATCTATATCCTGGAAAGTCCCGAATATCCTAACACAAACTCCATCCTTAAATTCTGGATGCCCTATAGATCTGATCCAAATTTCATTTCCCTTCTGTGTTATTATTTGCAAATCCAACTTCCAAGGTTCACCATTCAAAATTGCATTATCCAGTGCCGCTTTAATTTTTTGTCTACTCTCTCCTTCTTTATAGAAATTAATTCCTGTTTCTACAGAAGGAATAAAATCTGGCTCTACTTCATGAATAATTCCTGTAACTGGTGTCCAGGATAAGCGCTGGTCAACAAGATCCAAATTCCATCCACCTACTCGGGCTACATTGCTGGTTTCTTCCAGCAAGAGCTTTGTTTCTTTCAAATCCTCTTCTAACAACGCTCGGGAAGTAATGTCAATAGCGTTTCCAATTACATAATAGGAGCTGCTCAAATTACTTTTCTCCAGCACATTATTAAATAGCCAAGTATGAATTGAGCCATTCTTATGGCAGGTGAACATTTGACCTTTTGCTTTCCCTTTCTCCTTGATAAGCTCTAAATATGCATGGACCTCATTATGGGCTTTACTAGGGACTATATCAAAAAGATTCATTGAAGTGATTTCACCTACAGTATAACCCAATATCTCAGCACCAGAGGCATTTACAGAGAGGAAATTCCCATCAAGATCATGAGTACACATTAAACCTTGGGAATTCTCAAAGAACACCCTCAGTTTTTCCTCGCTTTCTTTTAGTTTTAATTCTTTTTCCCTTTCTACAGATATATCCCTGCCTATTGCGAAAATATTTCCTGTTGCAGGTTCAGGTGATGCCGTCCATTGGAGTACTTTATACGATCCATCAGCTGTACTGAACCTATGGATAAAATTGATAGTAGGAATGCCTTGAGAAAGTCTTTCTACTTCCTCCGCTGTTTTGTCCAAATCATCAGGATGAATTAATTCAAAAAATGACTTAGTCAATAGGGTTTCAGTATCCCATCCAAGAATTTTACTAAATGATGGACTCACTCTTTTAAAAAAACCATCATTACTCGCTAAACAGACCAGATCAGAAGATAAGCGAAAGAGTTTTTCATAATGGCTAAGTTCAATGTTAGTTTTCCTATCCCTTAACAGGCTCATCATACCTCCAGCAAGTATGGCTAATCCTTCTTTTTGCTCTTCATCAAGTTTCTTACTGTTTCTATCCAATACCGCTATCGCACCAAGGAGATATCCATTCTGATCTTTAACTGGAAGTGCCAAATAAAAATTAAATCCTTTCTCAATAATTTCTTTGCCAAAATCCTCATTGCCTTCCTGTAATTCCAAAAAGTATGAATTTTGAAGCCCGAAGAAACTTGACTCCAAATCATTAGGTTCAATACTGCCAAAATCTCCATTGGAAGATTTTAACCATACTTTGTCTACATCAAAAAAATAAATCAAAGCCGCGGAAGATGCGGTGACCATACGAGCAAGTTTGGCCATACCGTCAAATTCCCTCTCTTTATTTGCATTAAGCAGTTGCAAGCTTTCAAGTGATTCCAATCTTGGTCCATCTCCGAACCATTGAGAGTGATTCATCATACCAGTAGTTTATTCATACCAATTTATCAAAAATTTTTGCGCTCAAAACTAGTTTTAAACGGCAAAATATCGAGTAAAATTATATCAGAAAAATTTATCTCAATTAAGAAACTGAACTATAGTGTAGAGAAACAAGCAATTATATTATCACATATAATAATATTACTTTCATTATACTTTATCTGTATTTTAAATATTATTTTGTAGCAAAAAACAATTATATTAATTGCATAGAATATATTTTTCCTCCATAAGTTTAGATCAGCCCGAATAGCTAAAAATGTAATATCCATATGTCGAAGCTGTTTACTAAAATCATTCTACTTACTTGATTTTCGTTTATAAAAGAAACCTGTGACAAGAAAACCAACGATAAAAATGGTGATTGTGCCCATCACAATAGTCAAGTTAGTATGAAGTCTGTTTTGAAAGCCCTCCATTTCAGTTCCACTTAACAGCACTGGAGAAAGACTCATCCATCCTATCACAACTACTCCGCATAAAACTCCAATTCCCGCGGCTTTTCCTGTAGCCTTTTTTACAATAAAAGCCAGCAAAAACAAACCTAGTATACCTCCGCTGAAAATAGATGAAAGAGCCCACCATGCATCCAATGCACTGGTGACTCCATTGAATGCTAAAGCCACCGCAATGCTCAGTATTCCCATTACGAAGGAACTAATCCACAAAACCTGCATTGATTGCTTCTCGGTGGCACTTTGACGAATATATTTTCTATAATGATCTGAGAGAAAAACCGTCGCAGAGCTATTGATACTGGTCGATACTGTACTCATACCAGCAGCAAAAATCGATGCTATTAATATCCCTGTCACACCCACTGGCAATCCCGATACAATAAAGTAAGGGAAAACCTTATCTGAGTTTTCTCCTAGTTGCAATTCAGCAGGAAGTAAATCCGGAAAAGCCTGATAGTATGAGTACAATGATGTTCCTATAAAGAAAAACAAAAAGGATACGGGTAGATAGAGAAGACTGCCCAGCCAGGTTGATTGCACAGCCTCCTTCTCAGATTTCGCAGTAATGTATCGCTGTACATAACTTTGGTCAATGCCAAAATTCTGAAGGTTTATAAACAATCCATAGATGAGAATCATCCAGAAGGTGGATTCTACAAAATTGAATCTGAAACTACCTAAGCTGAACTTACGGGATTCTGCTGCAATTGTGACTGCTTCCAATGGCCCGTTTGGCATCGAAAACAAAATCACACACAAGCAGAGCAATGCGCCTCCTATCAATACGATTCCTTGGATTGCATCCGTCCAGATCACGGCTTCGATACCTCCAAACATGGCATATATCATCACGCTTACCCCCGTACAAATAATTATTATAGGGATACTCCAACCAAAGAGCGCATTCATGGGTAAAGCAAGCAAATACATGATCGCCCCCATCCTCGCCAGCTGAGTAAGTAAATAACAAATTGATGCATAAATACTTGCCCAAGGACCAAAGCGAGTTTCCAAATAGTAGTAAGCCGACTCGCTTCTGAGATTTCTATACAGTGGGACAAAATATTTTACAGCTATCCACGCTGCAAATGGAATAGAAAGACTAAATACAAACCCGTTCCAATTGGATAGGTAAGCATTGCCCGGTAAAGCGAGGAAGCTAATACTGCTGACGAACGTAGCAAAAATAGACATGCCTATTGCCCAGCTTGGAAGCCTTCCTCCCCCTGTAGTATACTCTAGTGCTGTTCTTTTCTTAAAAGAAAAAGAGACACCAAAAAGTACAATTGCTGCCATGTAAACAAGGAAAACTATTAAATCGATAAGGGGCAGATTCATTAATAACGATGCATTTTGGGTTTAATAAAATTAGTTGCCCAGTTAAAATATTAGGAGGCACTAACTGCAATTACTTAAAAAGGATTGATAGATCTATGACAAAAATCTGAAAACATTCTTGTCATCTAAAACCATACTTTTTAGATTCAGTATTTTCACTAACCATAAAATTTTGACTTAAAAAAATCTTCTTAAAAACTATATTTCCAGGCTGTTCAATTTACTATTCCAAATAATATTCCTTATATTTTCAAGTAAACGATTACATTGAATAGGTATTTTTAATCATCCAGCTTTTTAAATGTGATCCTGGATTTCATGTTATTTTCAACACTAAAATTTTAATTTATTATGAAACAATCAAAATTCTTTACCAGGCATCTTGCCGCATTTTTTGCAGCCTCTATCATGCTACTTACAGCATGTGAAATAGAACCGACGGAATCTATTAATCCAACAGAATCAGATTTAATATCGGCTCAATTAAAAGATAAAATCCAAGCCTTACCTGAAGGATCTGAGGGTAGATCAAATCCGCAACTTAATTTAGGATCCGAATCCGCACGGCAATTAAATTTAGATTTACAAACAGATCCGCAATACAGGGAAATGGTACGTAGAGCACTGGAAGCAGTGGCCCCTACGGATTGTGGTGATACTGATCTAAATTTTTGGCTCGACCAGGAACTTGCGGATTGGAATGCTGAAATAATATATTATGCTTCTGTTTCCGGTATGTTGGATTTCCCTACCTACGATGCCTTACTATTTGAAAACAGCTCACAGGGCCAATATTTCGGTAAGGATGGAGAGTATACCAAGCCTTTAACCAAAGCATTTAAAGATTTGCAACGCTTTTGGAATATCGATTCTAAAAATATTGTTTTGGCAGCTATGCATGGTGACATGCTACTCGACAGAGAAAAGGTGATTAGAATTGATCGAATTCTTTATCCTTCGGATACTCAAGAGGATGCTGAGTTCTGGGCTGACTTTATTTTAGATTTGCTGAATAATTATCCCCAATACAGGAATGGAGACCATCCGATATTTACCTTTAATGCCTTTGCTCAAAGCAGTTTCCCTTTCCCTCCTTACGGAGTGATTCCTTCTAAAATAATTATGGGTGATGGGATCATGGATGCTTATACTGCACTAGGTTTTAGTGATGTTGCTCCTCAGGCTATATTAGCACATGAATTTGGCCATCATATCCAATTTCAATTAGGATTATTCGATAGCCCTATATCAGATCCTGCTGAAGCTACTAGAAGAACAGAGCTCATGGCTGATGCTTATTCAGCTTATTACTTATCTCATGCTAGAGGGGCGACTATGCAATGGAAAAGAGTACAACAATTCCTTCAGGTTTTCTTCAACATCGGAGATTGTGGTTTTGCAAATAGTGGCCATCACGGCACTCCGCTTCAGAGAATGGCGGCTGCAGAGTGGGGATACAGCATAGCTAATAATGCCAAAAAACAAGGCCATATTTTGACTAGTCAGGAATTTGCAGCTCTCTTTGACGCCAAACTTCCAGAGCTTGTAGAACCATAAAAACATGTTACTAAAACAATATCAAAAAATCACCCCTTTATAAGCTGGGGTGATTTTTTAGTTTTAATAGTATCAAGGGTATATTGAAGCTGGCTTTATATCGAAGACAATTTTTGAAAAAACGAAAATGCTAGCAATCAAAGTTTTGGATCACATCCTAATCACCATTCCCGCCAATACCCGTGAGCTCGCAAGGGAATTTTATATTAAAAAGCTGTTATTGGAAGAAATTCCTGGGCAGCATCCAAACGGAGCGATCTGGCTGAAGTTAGGAAATATAGAGTTGCATATAAGGGAGGAAGATAATCATCAAAGTAACTCATCCAGACATCCGGCATTCGTGGTTGAAAACTTAGATGATGCCAAATCCTTCCTTCAAAATATAACTATACCAGTCAGCTTTTCCTCTGTAATCGATGGTCGTGATCGTTGTTTTTTCAGAGATCCTTGGGGAAATAGATTTGAGCTCATCGAATTTGATCCGAAGTGAGTTTTACACATCAGGTAAATGAGCAAGTTTGACAATCTGAATAAAAATTAAGCTTTTTCCAATAACACCCAATTTTCAAATGAAACTGATCAATTATTACGGCCATTCAAAATGATTATTCTGCTATTATCGCAGAATTTTCACTTTCTTCGGGTTCAAAATAAACCCAGATTACACTTATCATCAGAAATTCTAAGTTTTAAATTCAAAAAATGAATTCAAGCGTACTGCGAAACCACTCAAAAATTTTGAGTATCAGGTACGCGATATTCCTCCCGATAGCTCGGGATGTCGATTGAAAAACAATTAAAAACACATGAAAGAAATAGTAGAAGCTATTAACGCGGTTGTCTGGAGTAATGCATTGATCTTTCTTTGCCTGGCTGCCGGAGTATATTTTTCCTTTGCCACCAAATTTCTACAGGTGACTTATCTGAAAGAAATGGTTCAACTCCTATTCAAAGGAGAATCGTCCAAAGAAGGCGTTTCATCCTTTCAGGCATTCGCTATTGCTATATCTGGTAGAGTGGGTACAGGAAATATTGCGGGTGTAGCTACTGCCATTGCTATGGGCGGCCCTGGAGCCATATTTTGGATGTGGATGATCGCATTTCTTGGTGCATCTTCAGCATTCGTAGAGTCTACATTGGGCCAAATTTATAAGGAGGTAAATAATGGAGAATACAGAGGTGGACCTGCTTATTACATAGAAAAGGGAATTGGTAAGAAGTGGTATGCAATGCTCTTTGCTTTTGCCACTATTCTAGCAACGGCGATCTTTATGCCAGGAGTTCAAAGCAATAGTATCGCCTTAAGTATGGCTAACGCATTTGATATTCCTGTAATGTGGACTGGAATTATTATTACTGTTTTGATGGCGTTGATCATCTTGGGTGGAGTGAAGAGAATCAGTAAAGTAGCCGAGGTTGTAATTCCTTTTATGGCGGGAGCTTACATCCTTATGGCTGTAATTATTATTTGTATCAATATCACGGAGGTGCCCGCAGTATTTGCCTTAATCTTCAAATCAGCATTCAATCTGGAAGCTGCTTTTAGTGGTGTTTTTGGTATGGCTATCGCTTGGGGGGTGAAAAGAGGGATTTACTCCAACGAAGCTGGTCAGGGAACTGCTCCGCACGCTGCTTCTGCAGCCGAAGTAAGTCATCCTGTAAAACAAGGACTGGTACAGGCGTTTTCGGTATATGTGGATACACTCTTCGTTTGTACTGCCACCGCTTTGATGATACTCTTCACCGGCCAGTTTAACGTATTAAATCCAGAAGGGGGATTTATAGTAGAAAATCTCCCTGGAGTAGCATTTGGTCCGGAGTACACGCAGTTTGCTGTGGCATCTCAGTTCCCATCGCTAGGAGCAGGATTTGTTGCAGTATCTTTGCTATTTTTTGCCTTCACAACAATCATGGCTTATTACTATATCGCAGAAACCAACCTGAGTTATTTGACCAGAAAAACCCAGAACAAATGGGGTATCTGGGTTTTGAGACTTGCTATTTTAGGAGCTACATTCTACGGAACTATCAAAACCGCAGAGATGGCTTGGACTATGGGTGACATCGGTGTCGGCTTGATGGCTTGGTTGAATATTATCGCTATTATTCTACTTCGCAAGCCAGCTTTCAAGGCTTTAAAGGATTATCAGCGTCAGAAAAAAGAAGGCAAAGATCCTGTCTTTGTAGCTAAAGATGCCGATATAGAGAATGCTGATTTCTGGAAGTAAAGATTGTTTCTCCGTAGAGTTTACAAAGAGCAACACTAACAGATAATCTATTTTAAAAGGATAATGAATACTAGAGCCGACAAGTTGATTGTCGGCTTTTTCTTTTAAACTTAGACAAATAAATTAATTAATTATCTGATAAATTTTAAGATAAGATTTTTTCAAAACTATGATTAGAATACTAGCTGAAAGTGCACTTCAATTATTATTTGTATTGCCGATTGTTCTGCTCACCTTAAAAAACAGAAAATTAGAGACTGTCAAAATTTTAGTCGCCTTCACAGCATTTTATCTTTTAAATCAAGTACTTCTTTATTTACCATTCATTTATCCTGACCTAAAAATTTCTAACTGGAATATCAATTGGAATTGGTCCGGAAAAACCTACGCTATAATTGGAGCATTGCTATTTTTAGCTGTTTATAGAAAATTTCCTGTATCTGACTATTTCTTAAATTTCAAACAGGATAGACAATTTTTAAAACAAGGGATTTCTCTTGTCATCATTATTTTAATAATTCAAAGTATAGTTGCCTTTTTCTCACCCTCTAAATCGGTAAACTTTGAAACCCTCTTTTTCCAATTTACCATGCCAGGCATAAATGAGGAAATTGCATATCGCGGAATTATGCTAGGGCTATTGGTGAAAATATTGAAAAGCAAAAACTTGATTTTGAATCCTGCGCTTTGGATAACTTCCATATTGTTTGGAATGGCACACGGTTTTTTCCTTACAAAAGACTTTAATATTATATTTGATTTTCAACCATTTACAGTAACGATGATCTATGGTTTATTGTGGGGTTGGATTACCTTGAAAAGCAGAAGTATTTTACTAGCCTTAATTTCACATAATCTAGTAAATGGAATGATGAATTTAATTCAAATGAGATAAATTTCGATTTAGTTAGTAGTAGTAGTAGTATAGCTAATTGGATATAACCCTTAACCCATCTCCTAATGAAAAACCTGAAAATCCTACTTATCTGTCTTTGTCTAATTAGTTTCCTTGGGTGTGAGGACGATTCAGATCCATCCAATGTAAGCGTGGACAACTATGTGGAATTGCTTAAGAAAGGCGATTACAATTCTTCAGAACTGCCTAATTTTTCTTATGAGGATATTCCAGCCCTGCTAGCCTACAGAAATGAAAGTCAACTGATCAAGGACTTTCCTGTTAACATGATATCCTCTTATTGGCTTCCGGAATGCACATTAGGTATGTATGTTCTATGGACTATAGAATCCATCCGGGCTCGGGCGGTGGAAAGCGAAAATTTAATTGGCACATTTCCTTCTCAAAATCCGATAGTGGAAAACAAAAATAATTTTGAATGGATAGAACAAAATAACAATGTTCGCGCTACTGTTGCTGACTCCTATTTTTCCTGGTGGCAAATCAATAAAGACAAAAATTTTGATCTTTTCAAAAATATAGATCCTTTAAAAAACACAGAATTGCGCTGGCACTAATTTAACAATCCTCTTACGATTATTGAACTAAGCTTATGAATTTCAATTTTTTATCATTCTGATCTCAACACATAGGTAATATACTAATCATACAGAAAAACTCTTAAAAGACTAGTCTGAAGGAAAAATTGGAATTAAAAAATCATATTGAGGCACCATTTTATCTTAAACCTGTTATATCTACTTAACCAAGATCAGCATGTCCATCTCAAAGGAATCCGAACTTATCGGAATGAAAAAAATTTCAGAAGTTGTAGGAACCACACTCAGACTTATGACAGAATTCGCCAAAGTCGGAATCTCCACCAAGGAGCTTGACGAATACGGTGGGGAAATTCTGAAAAGTTACGGTGCAAAATCTGCTCCTTATGAAACCTATAAATTTCCGGGATACACTTGTATCAGCGTAAATGAGGTAGCTGCTCATGGAATTCCTTCCGAGAAAATTATATTAAAAGAAGGTGACCTGATCAATATTGACGTCTCTGCCGAACTCAACGGTTTTTGGTCTGACAACGGCGGTTCATTTGTACTTGGTGAGGACATTCATAATCATCAGCCTTTGGTGGATGCTTCCAAAAACATCCTTCACAAAGCAATCAACGCTATAAAAGGTGG
The DNA here is from genome assembly GCF_963974835.1 of uncultured Algoriphagus sp. GTDB lineage: Bacteria > Bacteroidota > Bacteroidia > Cytophagales > Cyclobacteriaceae > Algoriphagus. The sequence continues at coordinate 94,306 of NZ_CAXBET010000005.1, forward strand.
AGTGAAAATCGCCGACATTGGGCATCTGATTGAAACTGAAGCTAGGAAATCAGGCTATAAAGTCATTAAAAACTTAGCCGGACACGGAGTCGGAAGGAGTCTGCACGAAAAGCCAGAAGACATTTTAAACTATAGAGTCAAAAGCAACAGAGAGCGTTTCAAAAAAAACACTACTGTTGCAATTGAAACTTTTATTTCGACCAATTCTACCATTGCTGTGGAACAAAACGATGGTTGGACGCTGGTAGGAAACAAAGGAGGATTTGTCACCCAACATGAACAAACCATTTTGATCACTGATGGTGCTCCGGTTATTTTAACAAAAGCAAATGGGCTTTGGGAATACTAACCCAATTCCACTCACTTACCTTACTATTTATCCAATATCCCCTGAAAAAAAATCATCTTCTTTGAGCTAAAATCAATTAGATCGAAATTTTCGAGAATGCATACAGCATCTCTGAGGCAATTTGCAGAGATCGCTCATCATATTTACTGGCTTCTTCAGAGGTATTATCAAATTCTTTCGGGTCCTCATAGCGAACCGGTATTCTACTTTCGGTGCCGGGAATAAAGGGACAATTTTCGTCTGCATGATCACAGGTCATCACCGCCGCAAAACGTTCTGCCTCATTGACAGGATCATCATAAAGCTTGGAAAAAGCAATAATTGGATTAGCATCGTCCGAGTAGAATACTTGATAAATTGGATTTATATCTCCTTTTTTGGCTACTCTAAATCCGCTCCTCTTTACAGATTCAACTGCTCTTTCATTGAAAGAAGTGACCTCTACCCCACCAGAAAAGCAGCCTGCAGGAATAGAATATAATTGCGCCGCTGTCTGTGCCCAAATCTGGGAAAATTGACTTCGTCTGGAATTATGAGTACAGATAAATGTCAGATTAATTTCTTCCTTGGCATCTACCTTTTGTTGAATGTAATCTATCAGCTTCTGAAGCACTTGCTTTCTTTCATCTGAAATCGGGAGCGCTTTAGCTTTATCTATAGTTTGGGATAAAACCGGCAGCAATTCAATTTTAGGCATGTTCACTGAAATGTAATAATTTGGATTAGCAGCAGCCTGAGCCGGGAGTACAGGAAGTATCAGTAGCTTGCAAAGTAGACAATCTTACTTTTGACTTTTGCTTCGGAACCCCGCAATTATCCTTCGCCAAACAATCAGTTTGTTTTCTGGTCAACTGGAAATTAACTCCATCGAAATGTAACCCAAACTTCCCAATGGTTTCGGCCTGATATTCTACTTCCACTTGCAGGTCTCCCATTTCCAGCACTTTCTCAGAAAGCTCAATAATGCTAAGCAACTTCTCTGGATGAAGTCTGTGATTATAATCGTCCGCATTCCAAAGCTGGAAATTAGCCACCTGTTCGTTTCTCACTGTTCCTCCACAATCGATAAAATGCTTGGCAACTTTTCCCACTTCAGTGACATGAAAATGAGTTGGAACCAATTCCCCAGTTGGAAGTTGAAAAGCAATTGTATCTAACTTTCCCAATGCTGATTTTACTTCTGACAATTTCATAACTAAGTTGTTTAAATGTGATTTTTATATTTCTACCAGAACTGTTTTAAAGCAAAAAAGCTTTCCAAAACATGCTAATTTCTTTACTTCGGACTATTTCGGTTATTTGAAGTCGATTTTCTGACATGAAAAGCAAATTGAGACTATTGGCGTTGGTACTATCCAAATAAGAGTTTTGCTAGCAGCAATTTCCTTTTGCCTTTAAATCCTGATCAAAGAATTCATTTAGCACTCTCTTCATTCTATTCCAGTTTTCCCTGTCGATACAATAGCAAACACTAGTACCTTCTATATTTCCTTTGATAAGACCTAATTGCTTGAGTTCCTTCAAATGTTGGGAAATGGTTGGTTGCGCCAAACCGATCTCAATAACCAATTCTCCGCAAACACAGCTATTCATTTTAAATAAATGCTGCAAAATCGCTACTCTGGCTGGATGAGCAAATGCCTTCGCAAAAATCGCGATCTCATTTTGTTGCTCCGAAAATATTTCAGTTTTGGTAAGTCCCATTTGCTTTCATTTATTGATTGCAATATTACGATATACAGATGAAGATTGCAAATAAAAATTTCATCCTTATATTCTAGTTAACAGTATATCAGAAATCTTAAGAATGTTCTAAAGGGTTGTCTGACGCATACTACCTATTCTTTGACGTCTTTGGACCTAGACTTTTATTATCCTAGCTATAGCTTTGGATTACATTAACTACATCTAAGGCAATACACTAACAAAATAACCATGGCACTTATTAACCCATACATTAACTTCAATGGAAATGCTGAAGAGGCATTCAATTTTTACAAATCTGTCTTTGGCGGAGAATTCGCGAATATTACCCGTTTCAAAGACCTCGATATTCCTGAAAACCCAATTGCTGATCATGAAAAAGACAAGATCATGCACATTGCTTTGCCAATCGGACAAAACATCCTAATGGGAAATGATGTACCGGAAAGAATGGGCAGGGTAAATGAAAATGAACACAGGTCTAAAATATCTATCGGTGCAGCAAGCAAGGAAGAAGCTGTAAAGTTATTTGATGGACTTTCCGTAGGAGGAAGTATAGAAGTGCCGATGGGTGAAAGCCCTTGGGGTTCCTATTTCGGGATGTTTCGGGACAAATACGGCATTGAATGGATGGTTGATTTTGATCCAAAACACAAAGGGAAAGTGGAATAAAAAGACTAACAGATAGACTACTGAATAATAAAACCTCACCTTAAGGCGAGGTTTTATTGTAATCAAGGACACTATCCCGAAAAGTGTGTAAATGAATTTTAGGATTTGGTTAGAATTTTAGACGGTTTTCAAACATAATCATAAATTGGTTTAGGATGGTACCCCAGTCCCTGATTGGCATAGTCCATTTTTTGGTGGATTCGTTGACTGCCAGGAACACGGATTTCATTACCGCGTCATCAGTTGGATAGGAAAGTTTATTCTTGGTGTATTTTCTGATTTTTCCATTCAGGTTTTCGATGATATTGGTGGTTTAGATGATCTTTCTGATTTCCATTGGGAAAGCCAGGAATGCAGTCAGCTCCTCCCAGTTATCCCTCCAGCTTTTGATCGCATAGCCGTATTTCTGACTCCATGCGGCCTCCAACAGATCCAGCGCAAGGGCTGCTGCCTCACGGTTTGGAGCCGTATAGATTTCTTTCATATCAGCAGTGAAGGCTTTTCGGTCCTTCCAGACCACATAGCGACAGGCGTTGCGGATCTGATGGACAATACAGATTTGCTTGGTGGATTGGGGAAAAACTGATCTGATGGCATCTGTAAAACCTTTCAGGTTATCAGTGGCGGTAATCAGGATGTCCTGGACGCCCCTGGACCGCAAATCGGTCAATACACCCAGCCAGAAGGCTGCCGATTCGTTCTTGCCCAACCAAAGACCTAGAACTTCCTTCTTACCATCAGTGCGCAGTCCTATGGCTATGTAAATGGTTTTGTCTATTACCCTGGAGTTCTCCCTGACTTTGAAAACAATCCCATCCATCCAAACGATGCAATAGACAGATTCGAGTGGTCTGTTCTGCCACAGGGTAATATCCTGCGAAACTCGCTCAGTGATTCTGGATATGGCAGAGGTGGAAAGTTCGATGTTATAGAGTTCCCTGATCTGTTCTTCGATATCGCTGACACTCATGCCCTTGGCGTACAGGGAGATGATGATGTTTTCTACTCCCTGAGCCATGTTTTTACGCTTTGGCACAAGAGCTGGAGTAAAAGACGCGTCCCTGTCACGGGGAACCTGAATCTCCGCTACCCCAAACTGGTTTTTGATTTTTTTCTTACTGTGGCCGTTTCGTGTGTTATCACTGGCAGAAGGCTGGTGCTTATCGTATCCCAGATGGGAATCCAGTTCACCTTCCAGGATCTGTTCGACCCCACGCTTCTGGATCTGTGCAAGGAAAGAGTACAACTCTTCTCCTGTTTTAAACTGCTTGAGGAATTCATCGCTCAGGACATCTTCTTTTTTCATAGCTTTAAATGTGTAAAGTTACCCCGAAAAGTTATTTCCGTAATTTTTCCCGGCCTTTCAATGGGCCGAAAAATTCCGGAATAACTTTCATACACTTACACACTTAATGGGATGCTACCTAATCAAGCTTTTTTATTGCGGTCTATTAAATGTCCTTATTTTTCGTTTGACGTTCAGGCCATTCCTGATCAAAATTCACTTATTATTTCTCAAGAATACTTGCGAAGAATATCATGTGATAAGGGAGAGCATTTTCCCAATATCCCCAGGAATGTCCCCCATCCCTTTCGGTATAATCATGGGAAATTCCTTCAAAAACCAATCTCCTATGCAATTCCCTGTTTGGCTCAATTAAAAAATCGTCTACACCACAATCAATCATTAAGCGAATGTTGTTCTTTTTATAGGTATCGATATTATTTATGATGCTGACAGCATGATAGCGTTCTGGATATTCTTCTTTACTTCCCAAAATGCCAGCAAAAGCATTCCCAATGTTTGTCATTGCTTCCTGAGGAAGTTTCCATCCCTTCATATCTGGATTTATAGCGCCACTCATGCTTCCTACAGCTATAAATAAATCAGGATGATTTGCTGCAATAAACAAAGACCCAAATCCACCCATAGATAATCCTGTAATAGCTCTACCCTCTTTTTTCGCAATCGTTCTATACTTAGAATCTATTTGCCCAATCACGTCTTTTGATATGTAGCTTTCAAATTGACTAGTGGCTTCCACGGGACTATCAATGTAATAACTAAATTTCTCTCCTTCTGGCATTACAATAATAAAACCATATTGATCAGACAATCTCTGTATCAAAGTTTTATCAGATATCTGTTTAGTCCAATCTGAGAATTGTCCCATTCCTCCGTGCAAAAGATAAAGTGTTGGGAACTTGTCATCTCCTTGATCGTAGGCTTCAGGTGTGACTACAAGTGCTTTGTAGGTGATGCTGGTTTTGCTATTTACAATTTGAATAGTATCTGTTTTGGCATAACCCTCTACAGTCATTACTAAGAGGAGTAAAATTAAGGGGAAGGTGTTTTTCATATAATCGGTATTTGAGCTTTTAAATAGTGCAAAATTTTTATTGTATCAAAATATGACAATAGAATTTCCCTAGATATAATTTTCAAAACCCATTGGAATCAATTATCCCTTAATAGATGTAAATAACATGTCATCTTTATGCTGGGGAGTGCCTTGATTTAAACTAGAAAAAAATTAAAGGGTTTGAAGTTTGTGTTATGAAGTTAATAGACTATCATGAACAATTTTTAAGGCATAACATTCTCTCCAAAACCTAATTGATTTGTGCTGCAATAGCTTAAATGAAAAACTCCCAATAAGCCGAAACTTACTGGGAGAATATCCATTATAACTAACTTTTATACTTACTTAATGATTTTCATGCTTACTTGGATCATAATTGGCTTCCAATTCTGCCAAACCCTTTTTACCGTAAGCAATTTTAGTAATCACTACATACAAGACTGGCACAAAGAAGATCGCCAGGAAAGTAGCTGCAAGCATCCCTCCTATTACAGTGAAACCAATTGTCTGTCTTGCCACAGCACCTGCTCCATTGGAAATAGCCAGAGGAACCACACCCAAAATAAAGGCAAGGGAAGTCATGATAATCGGACGAAGTCTCAATTTCACCGCTTCCAAAGTCGCCTGAAGCAGTGGCATTCCCACATCCACACGTTCTTTGGCGAATTCCACAATCAGAATGGCATTTTTCGCAGCCAAACCTATCAGCGTAATCAAACCAATCTGGGCGTAAATGTTATTATCTAATTTTGGCAAGAAATGTAACGCGATAATCGCTCCGAATGCTCCAAGCGGCAAAGCCAACAAGACCGAGAATGGGACCGACCAGCTTTCATATAAGGCTGCCAAAAGCAAAGACACCAATATTATGGCAAGTGCAAATATCAAAATGGTTGCATTACCAGAGGAAAGCTCCTCTCTACTCAAGCCAGAGAAATCGTAACCATATCCTGCAGGCAAAGTTTGGGCTGCCACTTCTTCCAAAGCTGCCAGCGCCTGACCGGAGCTATAGCCTGGCGCCGCATTACCATTGATTTCAGCGGAACGGAACAAATTATAATGTGAAATTACCGGAGCATTTTCTACCACATCATAACTAATCAACGCACTTAAAGGAACAGCTTCTCCTCCGGCACTTTGTACATAATATTGCTCCAGATTGTTTATTCCTGCACGATATGCGGTGTCAGCCTGTGCTACGACTCGGAAGTTCCTGCCATATCTGGTGAAGTCATTGACATATGAACTCCCCATGTAGTTAGACATTGTCGTGAAGATTTCTGTAAGAGGAACACCCAATTTCTTGGCTTTCTCTCTATCCACAGTCACATGGTAACCTGGAGTCTTTGCTGTAAAGAAGCTATACGCCATTGCTATTTCAGGGCGTTGATTCGCAGCTGCAAGGAATTGCCCCATAGCTGCTTCAAACTCTTTGATGTCTCCAATAGCGGAACGCTGCTCCAGCATAAAGCTGAAACCACCTGTACTTCCCAAACCTGGAATCGCAGGCGGCGGAACTACTACAATACTTCCTTCGGTAATTGATGCAAACTTTTGATTCAAGGTCGCCAACATCCCTCCAAGTTGGAGCGAAGGATCTTTCCTGTCATCCCAAGGATCCATCTGTACGAAGAAAGTTGCAGCATTTGGCTTAAATGAGAAGTTGATCACGTTCAATCCACCGATACCAGTCACGTGATTGATTCCTTCAGTTTCCTCTAGAATGCCGTTCATCTTTTGCATCACAGCCTGAGTTCTGTTACTCGCAGCACCTTCAGGAAGCTGAAGCGTCACATAAAGTCTCCCTTCGTCCTCAGTAGGCAAGAAACCTGTAGGTTTGGTTTGGAAAAGGCCAAAAGTCCCCGCGAAAATACATACCAGTAAAATCAATACGAGTGGTGCTCTTTTGATACTATTTCTCACTCCATTGGTATAGCTTCCCGTAGTACGCTCAAACCACACATTGAATTTATAGAAAAACTTATTTAGCCCTTTTCCATGCTCATTTACTTCTGAAGGCTTCAAAAGAAGCGTACAAAGTGCTGGAGTTAAACTCAAGGCGATAAATGCTGAAAGCAATACAGAAATCGCAATTGTGATCGCAAACTGCTGGTACATTCTACCTACAATACCAGGGATAAAACCTACCGGAATAAATACCGCAGCCAAAATCAACGCAATTGCTATTACCGGAGCTGTGATATCTTTCATTGCAAGACGCGTAGCTTCTTTTGCAGAAATCTTTCTGGAATCTATGTAATGCTGTACCGCTTCCACAACTACAATCGCATCATCCACCACGATACCGATTGCCAATACGAAACCAAATAGCGTCAGCGTATTAATTGTAAATCCTAGTAAAGGGAAGAAAATAAAAGTACCGATGATGGATACCGGTATCGCCAAAACTGGAACCAAAGTAGCTCTCCAACTCTGCAAGAATAAGAATACTACAATGATCACGAGAATCAATGCTTCCACAAACGTGTGCAATACTTCATTGATAGATACTTCTACAACGGACACAGATTCAAAAGGCACTGTGTATTTCATATCGGTTGGAAAGCTTTTCTGCAACTCATCCAAAGCGGCATATACACCTTCAGCTGTTTCCAAGGCATTACTTCCCGGAGCTTGGTAAACCAACAAAATCGCAGCATCTTCTCCATCCAGTGTAGAATATCTGCCATAGTCAAACTGACCCAACTCAATTCTAGCCACATCTTTCAAATAAACCAGAGAGCCATCTGCAGGATTCGTTCTTAAAACGATATCATCAAATTCTTCTGCTCTTTCCAATCGGCCATTAACGGTAATCGGATATTCAAATGCCTGTGTATCGTACTGAGGCATACTTCCCACCGTACCTGATGCTACTTGGAGGTTTTGCTCCTGAATCGCAGCCGTTACTTCTCTTGCTGTTATACCGTACTGTGCGAGTTTATCAGGCTTTAACCAGACACGCATACTGAAATCCTGACCAATAGCCGTGATATCGCCTACTCCGTTTACACGGAGAAGTGCATCCTTGATAAAGATGTTGGCGTAATTGGAAAGAAACTTAGAGTCATGGGTTCCTTCTGGTGAAGTGATACTCAATACCATCATAATGGATGGATTTCTCTTTCTCACAGTTACTCCCAATCTACGAACTGCCTCTGGAAGGGATGGTTCGGCGATAGAAACCCTGTTCTGTACATCCAGCGTAGCGATGTTGATGTCTGTCCCTACTTCAAAGGTCACGTTCATCTGCATCTGCCCTGTACTGGTATTGTTCGAGGAAATGTAAGCCATTCCTGGAGTACCGTTCACTTGGGTTTCAATGGGTGTAGCTACCGTCTGCTCAACCGTCTTTGCATCTGCACCCGTGTAGTTGGCTGACACCGAAACTACTGGAGGTGTGATGTCTGGATACTGTGTGACGGGGAGATTTAAAATTGCTAAAACACCGACCAGCACGATGACGATCGAAATCACCATTGCCGTTACTGGCCGTTTTATAAATACGTCTGATATCATTAGTAATTAATCAAGTCTTATTAAAAAACGATTTATTGGGCTGCAGTCTGCTCAGTGATCTGAGCTCCCTCACGAAGCTTCTGGATGCCAGTCACTACGATTTTGGCACCTTCTTGTACACCATCTCTGATTACCACATCCTCTCCTATGAGTGATCCTAGCTGAACATTTTGCTGTTTTACTGTATTATCTTCCTGCACTACATAGACAAAATACTCGCCCATCTGCTCAGTAACAGCTTTGTAAGGAATTACGATTTGTTCTCCAATGTCCTGATTCAGCACCATAAGGTTTACTGTCATTCCTGCAATGAGATCCCGCTTCGGATTTGGGAATTGAACTCGTAGATTGATCGTACCAGACTGTCTTCCTACTGCTCTATCGATGGTAGTAAACTTGCCATTGTAAGGATAAACAGACCCATCACTGAATTTGATTCTAAACAATGAATCGGGATTCTCTTCAGCCTTTAACATTTTATTGAAGCGTGGAATCTCACGCTCATTGATCACAAAATTCAATGACATAGGGTCATTGGAAGAAAGAGTATTCAACAAAGGTGCTCCAGGAGAAACCTGGGTACCTAATCTCACTTGGGAAATCCCAACTGTCCCGTCAAATGGAGCAACAAGTACAGAATAGCCGAAGTCCGTAGAAGCTGACTCAAGCTGCGCTTTCGCAGAGCTAAGTTGGGCCTTACCATTCAGCACTTCTGTCTGGGCATGATCTAAAGTCTGCTTTGCTATTGCATCTTCCTCGTCCAACCTTTTGTAGCGATCATAATCTTTTTCCAATCGAGCTAAATTTGCTTCAGCACTTTCCACCAAAGCTTGCGCCTGCTGTCTTGATGCTGCGTATTTGCTTCGGTCTATTTCGTAAAGTTTCTGGCCTTTCTTTACTTCCTGACCGTCTTTTACATAAATATTTGTGATGTACCCACCGATTTGAGGACGGATCTCCACCTCATTCAATGGAACAAGTGTAGCTGGATATTCGTCAAGTCCTGTTACGGACTTTTTTACCAATGTAAAAGTAGTGACCGCAGTCGCAGGAGGAGCTTGCTGTCCCGCCTGTTGTTGCTTTTGCCCGCAAGAAAACCCTGCAATAACCAAGGCCGAAAAAGCTACGAGTTTGTATGATAATTTCATTTGCTATAAAATTTTTAGGAGGATTCTAATTAGTTAATGGTACCTAAAGCTTTTTCCAGGTCAAGCTTGTCTTCCAAAACCTGATAAAATGCATTAATATGGTTAATCTGGGCGGTTTGAAGGTCAGTCTCAGCTACGACTAGTTCTACATAGGCTTTGATTCCTTCATCATATTGCATTTTGATGATGTTATAGACTTCTTCAGCCATCACCATATTTTCCCTTATCAACTGCCATTCGTAGACACTGCTGTTGTAGTCTGCCAATGCTGTTGAGTATTCAGTTTTAATTTGATTGCTGAGATTTTCCAGTTCTATCACACCCCTGTCAACCTGAAGTTCAGCTGCTCTTACTTGATGGATTCTTTTACCACCTTGAAAAATCGGAATGGATAAATTCAGTCCTACAGATGAAATGGGATAGGCGGTCCTATATAAATCAGAGAAATTTGCATTGAAGTAATTCCAGTTATATCTGTAGTAGGCTGATAGTTGAGGTAGGTAATTCCACTTTTCGTAAGTGGTCTGAATCTCATTGAGTGTTTGCTGAGTTTGCAAGAGTTGATATTCTACTCTATTTTCCAGAATAAGTGGGTCAGCAGCATCTTCACCGATCATGCCCGCGGCGCCTTGAATGTCAAATTCGATGGTGAAATTCAAACTGTCTGGATATCCCATCAATTGCTTGAGGTAGTCGTACTTTGACTCAAAAGAATTGGCAACTCTGTTACGGTCACTTTTCACATTAGTCAAAGCAATCGATGCCCGCTGATAATCTGTCTTATCCACCAAACCAGCTTCAAAGCGACTGAATGCATCTTTGTATTGCTTTTCCAAACGATCTAAGTTTTGGTCAAGGATTTTTATTTGCTCCTCGGATAACAGAATGGAATAGAAAGCTTTACTCACGTCCACTACCGTATTGATTTTGGCATCTTCTATTACTTGCTGCAATTGCTGACGGTAATATTTAGATGATTTCGAAGCAAATAACTGATCTCTATTAAACAAGGTCTGATCCGCTTGAAGCAAAATGTTAGAGTTATACTTCTGGCCAAAAGTGATAAGCTGGTCACCGATGATCTGCTGCTGCAGCTTAATATTGTAGGCTCCTGCCGCAGATGCAGTAATCTGAGGATACCAATCTGCCAGATTTGACTTGATGTCCCGCTCTCCTATTTCCTGATCTATCTGAGCCTGTCTGATGATCGGACTCTTAATCAGCGCATATTCGACCACCTGATCCAAAGTCAGCGTCCCTTGGGGCACTTCACTTTCTTCCTGACTGAAGGCGGATTTTGACAAGAGTAAAATACTCAGTCCGACCAACAGTAAACGTTTTTTGAACATGTGTGTAATAATTATTTGGTTTTAGTTTGAAAAAGGTCTTTGGGTTAATGAGCTTTGATACCATCCCATATCAAATTGGATATCTCATTCAGGTCCATGTTATTTCGGGCAAGCTTCTTTTTAAAATTGGTTTTGATCCGGACTATAGAATTGACGTTGGTATTCACAAGAATTGAAAGCACAATAGGATTCAATTCTTTTATTTCACCAAGCTTAATTCCCTCTTCAAAAAAGGCATAAGCGAAATCGTGCCATGCATTGGGTTTATGTTGGATCTCCTCAGAATTGAAAGGAGAATTTAAAAACTGATCATAAAATCCATGAACAGAGGGATTTAACTCATAAAAGTCGGTTAAATTTTTCCAATAATTAAAAAATCTTTCCCGAAATTTTAAAGTAGTATCATCACGCTCTGAAACATATTTTTTGGTTTCTTCGACTACATATTCAAAGACACCTAGGATCAAATCGTCTTTATTTTCAAAATAAGTATAAATGGTACCCGCAGCTACTCCGGCATTTTTTGCCACTTGGCTGACAGGGCATCCATGAAAACCATGCTCTTGGATTAAATCCAGCGCACTTATCACGATACACTTCTTTTTATCTAGCTGACTTTGCATTACCATTATTGAGTGAATGAACGTTCAATCACAAACTCCTATTGAAAGTTCCACTCTCCAGAAAAAATTTTAGAAAATTTTAGGAGAGGCTTTTATTCTAAATATCTGGAAAATTAAAATTGTTGAAAATGAACCACTTCTATTTCATTTGTATACTTCGGGGCATATATCTCATCCGATTAATATTATTTTAATATATTAATAGGTAACATTGCATCCCAATAGAAAATAGCTGCGGATGTGGCGAAATTGGTAGACGCACTAGACTTAGGATCTAGCGCCGTGAGGCATGGGGGTTCGAGTCCCTCTATCCGCACAAAGGCCTCTCAGGAAACTGGGAGGTCTTTTTTATTTTTAGCACCTGTCTGATCAGAAATCTTTAGTATTATTCTTATTTTGTTGGCTTTACTACCTAAATAACCTATTCCCGTGAAAAAGATACTTATCGTATTGTTCCTTCTTCCCTTATTTTGTTTTGCACAGGCAAAAGTGGATACTATAGAAGTATTCAGTAAAGCCATGAATAAAACGCTGAAAGCTGCCGTCACCACTCCATCAACTTACGATGGTAGTAGGCAATTTGCGACACTCTACTTACTTCATGGAGGAAGTGGCATTTTTAGCGATTGGCTTAAAAAAGTCACTGAACCTGATTTGGTAAACCGCATGGCAGAAGAATATAATTTGATCATCATCACGCCTGGAGTTGGCCCTTCAAGCTATTATTATGACAGCCCAATGATGGATTCTGTGCAATACGAGACTTACCTCATAGAAGAACTAATACCTCACATTGATAAATCCTACAAGACATTAGCAAAAAGGGAATCCAGAGCTATCACTGGCCTGTCAATGGGAGGTCATGGAGCAATAATGTTAAGTGCAAAGCATCCAGAACTCTTTATAGCTGCCACAAGCATGAGTGGAGTGATGAACATCGACACCCGTTTATGGAAAGTTCCGGCAGAATTCAGCAAACTTCGAAAAGGGCAGCAACAGGAAATGCTTGGAAAAGATCTGCAATACGATGCGCCTTTTAGCACCTATACTGCAGTAGGCTTGGTAGACAAAATGAAAGTGAATGGAATTGCCCTGCTAATGGATTGTGGGGTAGATGATTTCCTGCTGGAAACCAACAGACAAATGCACCAACTGTTATTGGCAAATGGCACTCCACATGATTACACCGAGAGACCGGGAGCACATACATGGGAGTACTGGACCCAGGCTCTACCTTTTCATTTACTCTTTGTAGATAAGTATCTCATTCGATAGATTCAAGATTTATTAACATTGATCTATGTAAATTAGCTTCTAATTCTAAGCTAAATTTTGCTTTTTGCAGACCACCCACCAGATTATTATGTCGCAATTTGATTCTATCAGGCCTTTTTATGATGCAGAAGCTAATGTTGCAATTCGCAAGATTGTAGATGATCCTATGATGGAGGCAATGATGAGTTTCACGTTCCCTTCTGACAGTAAGGAACATTGGAAGGATCTAATGGTACACACGCATTCACTTCGGGACTTCCAGGTGAACTTTATTTACCCTGGCGTGCAAAAGGTTTTGGAAAAAAGCTCCGAAGGATTGAGTACCGGTGGTTTTGAGCAATTGAAATGTAATACCGCTTACCTTTTCATTTCAAATCACCGTGATATCATTCTTGACACTTCTTTGCTCAATGCGTGTCTGTATGAAAATGGACTAGTACTTACCACTTCTGCTATAGGTGACAATTTAATACAAAAGCCTTTTCTTCACACCCTTTCGAAGCTCAACAGAAACTTCGCAATCAAACGTGGATTACAAGGAAGAGCCTTGCTGGAAAGCTCACAAATAGCATCTGCATACATTAAAAAGTCTCTGCTTTCCGAAAATCGGTCTGTTTGGACGGCACAGCGTGAGGGACGAACAAAAGATGGGAATGACTCTACACATCGTGGAGTTTTGAAAATGCTTACACTGGCAGAAGAGGGACCTAATCCTTTCGGCTATTTTGAAAAAATAAAGGTAGTCCCCATTTCGATTTCTTACGAATACGATCCCACAGACATCCTAAAGATGCCTGAGTGGCTAGCCAAGTCCCGGGACGAAAAGTATATTAAAGGAGAAAATGAAGATTTTCTAAATCTTCTGCGTGGGATAATGGGAAACAAAAAAAGAATCCATCTACAAGTCAATGGATTATTGGATAAGGAAATTCAGGAAATCTCACAAATGGAACTCAGCCAGCCCGATAAACTCAGCAAATTGGCAGAGACTATCGATCAGAAGATATGGGCAGGTTACAAGCTTTGGCCAAGTAACTACATTGCACACGACTTACTTTATGGTGATGGGGAATATGTAGACTTTTATACTGAAGAGGAAAAAAAATCATTTGAAAAGAGAATGAATGAAAAAGTAAATACCAACAATGAATTCCTAATCAAAAGCTTTTTGGCGATGTATGCTAACCCAGTAAACAACCAAAAATCTGCTATCAGTATGGATTTACCTTCGTCTCAATAATAAACTGAGTGCCTTTACCCAGCTCTGAAACAATATTCATAGATCCACCTTGCTGATAGACCAGTTGTCTGACCAATTTTAGCCCCAATCCAAATCCAACTTCTCCCTTTGTCCCGTTATTTGTGGACGTACCGCCTCTTAAAATTTCATTAATCTTGACATCCGTCATGCCAATTCCGTTATCTTCTACTTTTAGCTCTAATATCAAATCCAATCCCTGACGTCTTAAATTGAGGAATAGAGAAATTTTGCCTTCGTTTTTCGTGAACTTAATTGAATTGGATAGAAGGTTACCCAAGATCTGTAAAATATTGTGTTTGGAAAAAGCTTCGAATTGATTTTCCGGACTGATGCTAATATTAAAATCTATGTTTTTGATTTTGATCTGAGGAGCTAATAGGTGTGAGATGGTTTCTTTAAGTTTAACCAAATTAGTATCACCATCTTTCAACTCATGGGTTTTACGAGAGTTTCCATCATATTCTTTTGTCAAAATATCTTTTGTCAGCTCTAATAAGGTCAAACTGCTCTGCTGGATCATCTCTGAATAATCCTGTATTTCTTGTGGAGTTGCAGGTGTATCTGTGTCAAGAATCAGTTCTGATAAACCCATGATACCACCTATCGGACCTCGAACATCATGAGCCAGTTTCTTCTGATTCAGTTCAGACTGCTTCATTTTATTTTTTAGGTCAGCCACAAGATTACTTACCCGTAATCTGTCTACGACTTGCCTAGCGATCAACCTTAAAATATCCTTGACATCATTCGAAAGATGCATAATTTGACTATCCAAAACACACAAGGCTCCAAGATTATACCCCTCGGGTGAGGTCAAAGGCACGCCCATGTAATATCGTAGATTTGGTGCATCAGTTACATAAAACTTATCCTTAAAACGGTCATCAGCTCTTAGATCCTCCACCTCAAATCCTTCTTTCAATTCGGTTTGAATAGTGAACTGACATACTGAATCCTCTTTTGGCATCTGGGTAATGTCCATGCCGTAAGACGAGACACTCCACTGGGTGAAAGAATCGATTAAATTGACTAATGAAACTTCTGTTCCGCAAATCTTTGCAGCTAATTCGGTCAGAAAGTCTAATCCTTGTCTTGGTTCATAATAATCGACACCTAGATTACTGAGTGCCAAAAGCCTATCTAATTCATTCTCTTGTAAGACGGATTCTTGATTCATTTTACTAATTTTAATTCATCAGATACAAAAAATCTTTATTTCAAATATCTTTCCAAACGAAATGACAAATACTTTTCTATATACTCGTTATTCCTCTAATTGGATTACCAAACTCTATCTTTCTAATATTTTACTATTGGTGTTGGGCCTGTTTTTACTTTCTAATAGCAATTTGCTTGCCCAAGATTCCGATATCAAAGTTCCTGTAGGACAAATCGTTACATCATACGGAGAAATACTCATAGCGCTAGATGACAGAACTCCTAACCATAAGGAAAGCTTTATCGAACTTGCAAATGCAGGCTATTGGGATTCCCTGACTTTTAACCGAGTCATTCCAAATTTTGTTGCGCAAGGTGGCTGCCCTGATACCGAAGAAGGATTTAATGACCCTGAGTATCTTCTGGAACCAGAGTTTGTGCCTGAGCTAAAGCATGTTTATGGAGCAGTCGGCGCAGGAAGAGATGATAATCCTGGAAAACTCTCCGCCAGATGCCAATTTTATATCGTTCAGAACCCCGAAGGAATACCCAGACTGGATGGAGATTACACAGTTTTCGGTCATGTAATTAAGGGAATGAGCGTGATTGAACAAATTGTTCGGGTAAAGCGAGACAGTAAAGATGAACCAATAAATCCAATTACTTTGTCTGTAAAAATAATCTCATTAGAAAAGGCTCAAGTTGATAAAATGCGAAATTGATAAAGTAGATTAGTCAGAAGACCTTTCACTTTATTATTTACCTAATGAATAATCCTTGCTACAGAAGGAAAGCCTTAAAGTATTATGAAGGTTTTGTGAGAATCCTATTCGCATTTTTACTTGTCTTCTTTTTATTTTTAATGACAAAATTCAACTAAAGAAACCCAGCTTCTCGATCATGGTAGCAGCTGAGGAAATGACAGGAAAATATATGGCCTCAAATCCCTTTTCCGCCAATTTTGATAATCCGATGAATGAAAAATATTTAATATCAATCGCGCTTAGGAGCAAAGAAGATGAATTGGAAGAGGTTATAGACGAAAAAGTAAATCAATAATAAAAGTAAGGCCCAAAATAAATGAGTACAAAAACACCATTACGAATACTAGTAGTTGGCTGCGGAAATATGGGGATAGCACACGCTACTGCTTACCACAATTTTTCTGAATTCGAAATTTGCGGTCTCGTTTCCCGCGGCAGTTCCAAAAACAAACTCAACGAGAAACTTCAAGCTAATTACCCACTTTTTTCAGATTTCGACGAAGCCCTATCCCAGTCCAAACCTGATGCAGTTTGCATTTCTACTTATCCCGATACGCATGAAGACTTTGCTGTAAAATCTTTGGAAGCTGGATGTCATGTTTTCATTGAAAAACCACTTGCTGATACCATCGAAGGCTGCGAGCGGATAATTGCAAAAGCGAAGGAAATGGACAAAAAAGTAGTCGTGGGTTATATTTTGAGACATCATCCATCTTGGATTCGGTTCATTGACGAAGCTAAAAAGCTTGGCAAGCCGCTTGTAATGCGAATGAATCTCAATCAGCAAAGTCAAGGCTACATGTGGGATGTGCATCGAAATCTAATGAAAAGCCTCAGCCCTATCGTGGATTGCGGAGTGCACTACATCGATGTAATGTGTCAGATGACTCGATCAAAACCAGTATCTGTATCCGCAATCGGCGCAAGACTCACAGACGACATTTCGAAAGACAATTACAACTACGGCCAACTCCAGATTCGCTTCGAAGATGGTTCAGTAGGTTGGTATGAAGCTGGATGGGGACCAATGGTGAGCGAGACAGCCTTCTTTGTGAAGGACGTTTTTGGCCCAAAAGGCGCTGTCTCCATTACTGCAAAAGATGCCGGAGCTAGTGGTCAATCAGACAATATAGATTCCCACACTAAAACAGAATCTATCCGGGTTCACCATGCGGCAATTGATTCTGAAAATAAATTTACAAGCCCAGATGAATGGATAGATATGAAAGATGAACCAGATCACCAGGAACTCTGCAACCGAGAGCAGCGCTTTTTCCTCAAAGCAATTCTGGAAAACAATTCCTTAGACGATCACTTGGAAGATGCACTCAACAGTCTAAAAATAGCTTTCGCCTGCGATGAGTCAGTTAAAACTGGCGAAACAGTTAAATTATAATCCATGGAAATTATTTTGGGAGTCTAGGTCAAAGACCCTAATTTCCGTTTTGCTTTAATTATGGAAAATAAAACAGTACTTATTACAGGCGGTGCATCCGGAATCGGACTCGCCATGGTTCAGCTTTTTGCAGCCAAAAAAACCAAAGTTTACTTTATAGACATTAATCCGGAGATCGGAGAAAAAGTAGCTCAGAATGAGCGAGAAAAGGGTCTTGATGTCACCTTTCTGTGCGGCAGCGTAGCAGATCCTGTAGAAACTGAAAATCTTATTCAATCAATTCCAGGTAAGATTGATACCTTGATTAATAACGCCGGTGTATCGCACATAGGCAAAGTTGAAACCACATCTCCTGAAGACTTCGACAGAGTTTTTCAGGTAAATGTGAAAGGTATGTTTAACTGTATCAAGGCAGCTCTTCCAAAGCTTAAAGAAAATGGCGGTGGATCAATTTTGAACATGGCTTCAGTGGCTGCTACGATAGGTATTCCTGATCGTTTTGCATACAGCATGACCAAAGGCGCGGCACTTTCCATGACATTAAGTGTGGCAAGAGACTACGTCGCTGATGGGATTCGCTGCAATTGTCTTTCTCCGGGACGTGTGCATACGCCGTTTGTGGATGGATTTTTGGCAAAAAACTATCCAGGTCAGGAGAAGGAAATGTTTGAAAAACTTGCAGCTACTCAGCCGATAGGAAGAATGGCTACACCTTCAGAAATCGCAGAACTTGCCTATTTTGTGAGTTCAGAAACTGGAAACTTCATCACAGGAACAAATATTCCAATTGATGGAGGGTTCTTGGGATTGAAAATGTGAGGAAAAGGATGTTGGATGTCCGAAGACCGATGCCGTAGAATCACAAAATATTCATGAATATACGAGCGTCTGTAAGTCAGTCTGAGCGAAGTCGAAGACATCTATGTAAACATTTGACTCTGACTTCCTTCTGGACTCTTGAATCTAATATCTTGTGTCTTGAATCCAGAGTCTTAATACTTGATACTAACTACTTAATACTTAAAAAATGAAACTTATACGATTCGGCGAAGCCGGCAAAGAACAACCAGGCATACAAGACGAAAATGGTAAATATTTGGACTGCTCAGGGTTCAATGAAGACTGGAACGAAGATTTTTTCACGAACAATGGAATTGCAAGACTTGAAGAATGGTTGGACGCAAATCAGAAGAATTTAAATGAAATCCCTGCTGGTTCCCGCTTAGGCTCGCCAATCGCCAGACCTTCTAAAATAATTTGCATAGGCCTAAACTACCGTAAGCACGCAATTGAATCAGGCATGGCAGTTCCTGAAGTTCCTATCATTTTTATGAAAGCTACTTCTTCTCTTTGTGGGCCATTTGATAATATTTTGATTCCTAAGAATTCAGTAAAAACTGACTGGGAAGTAGAATTGGCTGTGGTGATCGGCAAGCGGGCGAAATATGTAAGCAAAGAAAATGCAATGGAATACGTGGCAGGGTACTGTGTGCACAATGATGTCTCAGAGCGTGATTTCCAATTACATCATGGAGGACAGTGGGTGAAAGGAAAGAGTGCTGATAACTTCGCTCCTCTTGGGCCAGTTTTGGTCACTAAAACTGAGATTGAAGATCCGCATAACTTGAGACTTTGGTTGAAACTGAACGGGAAAATGCTCCAGGACAGCAATACGTCAGATTTGGTTTTCGATATTCCTGAATTGATCGAGCACCTGAGTCAGTACATGACATTATTACCTGGAGACGTGATTTCTACAGGAACTCCAGCTGGCGTTGGCCTTGGATTGACCCCTCCTACTTACCTGAAAGAAGGTGATGTAGTAGAACTAGGCATCGAAGGGCTTGGTGAAGCCAAGCAAATAGCAATCAACGACCCAGAAGCATGAGACTGGATTCCCACCAGCATTTCTGGAAATACAATCCCCAAAAGCACTCCTGGATCACCGACGACATGAAGGTGATCCAGCGTGACTTTCTTCCGGAAGATCTCTTCCCGATTTTAGCAGAGCATAAGATTGACGGTTGCGTCGCCGTACAGGCCGATGAAAGTTTCAGAGAAACAGCCTTTCTATGTGATTTGGCAGAAGAACATGAACAAATCAAAGCTGTCGTGGGGTGGG
The DNA here is from genome assembly GCF_963974835.1 of uncultured Algoriphagus sp. Classification (GTDB taxonomy): domain Bacteria; phylum Bacteroidota; class Bacteroidia; order Cytophagales; family Cyclobacteriaceae; genus Algoriphagus. The sequence goes on from NZ_CAXBET010000005.1 coordinate 114,009, forward strand.
TAGACTTGGGTTCTGATGATGTGGATAAGGATTTGGATCAGTTTGCTTCGCAAAAAAAGCTAAAGGGCTACCGGGAAGTCCTCCAATCAAAGCCAGTGGATTACATGCTAAGAAAGGAGTTTATCCGTGGTATTGAAAAAATTGGAAAGCGGGGTTATACTTACGATATCCTGATTTTCCACAATCAATTGGAAGCTGCTTTGCAGTTTGTGAAAAAAGCGCCGGAACAGCCTTTCGTTATCGACCACATCGCTAAGCCAAATATCAAATTGGGTATTTGGAGAGAGTGGAAAAAGGAAATGGCTCCACTGGCTGAACGTGATTACATTTTCTGTAAAGTATCCGGTATAATCACGGAGGCGGACTGGAAGAAGTGGACAGCTTCTGAACTTCAAGTTTATCTGGATGTAGTCCTCGAACTATTTGGTCCAAAGCGCCTGATGTTTGGAAGTGATTGGCCAGTTTGTAAGATTGCAGGAGAATATGAGCAGGTTTTGGAAGTCATCGAGCGTTTCACCGATAAACTTTCCAAGACCGAGAAAGAAGCAATTATGGGAAATACTGCTGCTGAGTTTTATGGGATTTGAAGGTCGATAGACAACAGTCAACCGACCACTGAAATCAAAGAATAAATATAAATTTTAAATCACCCACTGTGGACGGTTGTCAGTGGACCGTGGACAATAAAACAAAAATGAACCTAAACCTAACTAATAAAGTCATCCTGATTTCTGGCGGAGCCAAAGGAATTGGCGGGGCTATATCCAGAGGATTGATTGCCGAAGGTGCAATTCCTGTGATGATTGATCCTTCCAAAAAAGAAGGTGCAGAAATCCTCGCCTTGGGAGAAGCCTTTCAGATTCCAATCCGACTTTTCGAAGCTGCTGATGCCGAAAAAGCCGTCAACCTTACGCTAGAGAAATATGGTAGAATTGATGGACTTGTGAATAATGCCGGAGCAAATGACAGTGTTGGTTTAGAAAGTGGAAGCCCTGAAGCATTTGAAAAATCAGTAGCCAAAAACCTCAATCATTACTATCATTTGGCACATTTTGCACTGCCTCATTTGAAAAAAGCAAAGGGAAGCATCGTGAACATCAGCAGTAAAACAGCTGTAACTGGCCAAGGAGGAACTTCTGGTTATACAGCTGCCAAAGGAGCTCAATTATCCTTGACTCGGGAATGGGCAGTGGAACTTCTTCCGTATGAAATCACAGTAAATGCCATCATCCCAGCAGAGGTTTTCACACCACTTTATGAAAATTGGATCAATACATTCCCAAACCCAAAAGAGAGACTAGCTGAGATCACCGCAAAAATCCCTTTAGGAAAACGCATGACAACTCCTGAGGAAATTGCTGCAATGTCGATTTTCCTATTCTCCGACAAAGCCAAACATATCACCGGTCAGCATCTCTTTGTAGATGGTGGGTATACCCATCTTGACCGAGCCTTATAACATATACCCATGACCCAAAAACCTACATTAGTCCCAAAGGAGCTTATCCTACCTTTTATCTTAATCACATCTCTTTTTGCCCTTTGGGGCTTCGCAAATGACATCACCAATCCGATGGTGGCGGCATTCAAGCGAGTACTCGAACTGAATAACACCCAAGCATCCTGGGTGCAAATGGCATTTTATGGAGGTTATTTCACTATGGCTTTGCCAGCTGCCTTCTTTATCAAAAAGTATTCTTATAAAACTGGAATCTTACTCGGTCTAGGCCTTTACGGCTTTGGAGCATTGCTATTTTACCCAGCAGCAGCTTGGGAGAGTTATGGCTTTTTCCTTGCTTCCCTGTACATTTTGACCTTTGGTTTAGCTTTTCTCGAAACCACTGCCAATCCCTATATCTTATCAATGGGACCTGAGGCAACTGCAACTCAGCGATTAAATTTAGCGCAGGCATTTAATCCCATGGGAGCTTTAGCTGGTTTGTTTGTTGCGAAGCAATTTATATTGAATGCACTTCAATCGAATGCAACTGATGCGGATGGTAACATCATATTTTCCTCGCTCGATGAAGCATCCAAAGCAGTAATTCGAACCGCCGACCTAATGGTGATTAGAAATCCGTATGTGATGCTGGGCTTAGTGGTTATCGCCATTTTAGTGATCATTGCGATGGTCAAAATGCCAGAAAGCAAAGAGACAGGCAAAGTTGAATTCAAAGCTACGATGGGTCGCTTGCTGAAAAACAGAAACTTCGTAGAAGGTACACTCGCTCAAATGTTCTATGTAGGAGCTCAAATCATGGTTTGGACCTACATCTACCAATACGCAGAAGTCCTTGGAATATCGAATGCCGATGCTGTAAATTATGGTTATGCTGCGTTAGTGATCTTTTTGGTAGGACGTTGGGTTTGTACCTTTTTACTTCGCTACATCTCTCCTACTAAGTTGCTCAGCATCTTTTCTGTGTTGGCAATTATATTTACTGCGGGTGCTATTTTCCTTCCCGGCATGACTGGGCTTTATTCATTGGTAGCTATTTCATTTGCCATGTCCCTGATGTTCCCTACTATTTATGGAATTGCTTTGGACGGCTTAGGAGAAGACTCCAAGTTTGCTGCAGCCTACCTTGTGATGGCCATCGTGGGTGGAGCAATTATGCCTACACTGCAAGGAATGATCATGGACATTGGCGGAGTCGCATACGATGACACTTTGATTTTGGGCGTTCCAGAGGTTAATTTCTCCTTTATTCTTCCTTTGGCCTGCTTTGTAATGGTGTTGTTGTTTAGTGTTCGAGTTAAAAAGGCGGGAAAGGTAGAAGGTTGAAAAAGTGTTGTAATTGAAAGATTCTAAGATTGGAAAATTGTAAGATTCTTTAATCGGTACATAAGAATCTTGTCTTGTAAATATCGGCACTGGTCAGTTGTCTGTGGTCCGTCGACAAAAAAATAACGGTTAATAATTCTGAGTAAACCTATATTAAACATGAAAACCCAAACCTTTGTATTAATCTGTGACCTGAGAGACGATGAAGAAGCCATTCAAGCTTACGTGGAATGTCATAAAGCAGTAGCTCCAGAAATTATACAAAGCATTCGTGTTTCCGGAATTCTACAAATGAGTATCTATCGCTGGCGTCACAGATTGAGCATGATACTAGTTGGAGATGAAAACTTTACCTTCGAAAAGAAAGCTGCTCTTGACAATGCCAATGAGAAAGTTCAGGATTGGGAAGCTTTTCTCGGTCAATATCAAACTAATCTTCCCGGCACTCCTGACAATTGGAGATGGCAGTTAATGGATAAAATCTTCGAATTCAAAGCCTAAAATAATACCTATGAAAAAGTCTCTTTTAGTATTCAGCCTAATCATGATAAGTATGATCGTGAATGCCCAAGAAATAATCCTTCCTCTTTGGGAAGGCAATCCTCCACTTCAGAAAGATATGGGACTTGAGGAAAAGGCCATTGAGGAAGGAATCATAAGAATAGAAAATGTACAGATTCCCCAAATCGAAGTTTTCCTGCCAAGTAAGCAAATGCGTACGGGTCAAGCAGTGGTAATTTTTCCAGGAGGCGGATATCATATTTTGGCTTACGATTGGGAAGGAAGAGACTTTGCCAAGTGGCTTAATACGCAGGGAATTGTAGGAATCGTAGTAAAATACAGACTTCCAGACTCCAAATCTCTCACAGATGCGAAAGAAGTTCCGCTACTTGATGCGCAGCGGGCAGTTCGCTTAGCTAGACATCACGCCGAAGAATGGATGATTGATCCAGCAAAAATTGGAGTTTTAGGGTTTTCCGCTGGTGGACACTTGGCTTCTACCGTTAGCACTCAATATGAACATGAAGTCGATAGACCAAAAGACGCGATTGATGCACTTTCTGCTCGTCCAGATTTTTCTATCCTAGCGTATCCAGTAATCTCATTCCGTGACGCAAGCGCCCATTCAGGTTCGAGAAAAAATCTAATTGGTGAAAATGCCAGCCAAGAATTGATAGATCGTTTTTCGGGTGAGTTGAATGTAACTGCTGAGACACCACCAACTTTCTTGGTTCATGCGCAAGACGATGGTGGAGTACCTATCGAAAACAGTTTTCTGTACTACAAAGCACTACATGCTCAAAAAGTACCTGCCTCGCTTCATATCTACCCAAAAGGCGGTCACGGTTTCGGGTTTGGCTTAGGAAAAGGGCCTGTTGACGGCTGGAGAGATGTGTTGTTGGATTGGATGAAGGATCTGAAGTAGTAGCTCAGAAACTTGAAATATTAGATTGTCCAAATATTCTGGTAGTAGCATTGCTTGATTAGATTTATAACGTGTGAATCTGTGAGCAATACTTATTGAACTTATTCAGTTGGCTTTCTTATGTCGCTTGTTTTTCAGTGTTTTTCGATATCGTAGATGTCATTTCAATGTGCTCGATACCATCTTCAAGATAGACCTCACCTGACTCCTCAAATCCTAGTGAGTTGTAAAATTTTAGAAGGTAAGTTTGAGCACTAATCCGTACATCACAGTCGCCAAATTTCTCCGAAATAAACAAAAGGCAATCAACCATTAATCTTCTTCCTGCCCCAGTTCCTCTGGCTTTTCTATCACTTACCACTCTCCCTATGGATACTTCATTGTAAGAAACACCAGCAGGCAATACCCTTGCATAAGCAACTAAACTATAGGAAGAAAAAATCATGACGTGGTATGCCAACTGATCTTTGTCATCAGCATCCTGGAATACGCAGTTCTGTTCTACAACGAAAACTTCATTGCGAAGCCTAATAATTGCATAAAGCTCGTGATTGGAAAGCTCATCAAAGTGTTTTACGGATGTAGTAAATGACATGAAATAGAATTCTTATGGCTTTTTAAAATCAAGTGATATTTGGCTAAATGACTCCCTTACGATATTGAAATCTGATAAATTTTCGATGTAATTGTGGAAATCATTTTCACAATTTTATATGAAGGTACAAGAATCTTCAACAACTTTTTTTATAGAATCTAACCATTAGTATTTCAAGATTCTCAAAAATATTCTATTACCCACAAAAATTTGATGCTATCCTAACCTAAAGATGAGATTTATAAACTCGAGTAAGCCTTATTTGACCAAGAGAATATTCAGAGCTTTTTAACTGCCATTATCATAAAAATCTGACCTATGGCTAGAATAGTAAAGCCAATTCCCGACCTACAGAATTAAGTAGGACTGGAATTGGCTTTTGTTTTTAAAAATATTTACTGTGCAGTCATGCACATTATTTATATCAATTCTTCATCGAAGCTCCCGGCATTTAGTTTAGAGCCACTCCTCAAAATAAGAAAACCTCCAGCTACACCCAATGCAATTCTTAGTGCCAAATTCCTGTTTGCTAGCGCAAGTGATAACACATATGAACCAGCAAGCAAAGAGGTGAGTCCCTCAGAATAATTACTGATTTTCGTCAACCTATTTGATATTGTAATATGATTGTCTTTCATGGAATTAGAATTTTCGTTTCAAGCACGTACACTCAAAATTCATGCTATGGAGAATAAACACATGTAGGGCCTGTAATTATAACTTCCCTAACTAATTAATTTTACTACTGGGTATATTTTTCCTCAAATTACGGCAGTGCTTTAAAATTAGGCGCATAATAAATATGCGAATCCTTTTCTCATTAGGAGCAAATAATTAATTAATGGAAAATTTAAGCTGCCGTGAAAATGAGTTTATCGCTTTGAATGAATGTTAAAAATTAGATGATGATTTTTTAAAGTATTCACCTATCAATCAACCCACTTTCAGGAAAATCATTCCACTAAAAGGGAAATCATTTCGCGGCATTATTTGAGGAAAACAGCCTAATCACGTCAATTGGCGGCTTCTTGACTTGGCATAAATCTGGGACTAATTCCATCAAATAATTTACTAACTAACCACAATAAACATGAATACCTCAAACAAAATGCAATTGAGCTCGTCAGATGCGAGGTCCTGCAATGTGAAAACAGCTAGAGATGAGTCTGTTGGATCAATCAAAGATTTTATAATCAATACTTCAACACGTGAGGTTGATTATGTTGTATTAAAAGTAGACGATGGTTTTCTAAATCTTGGGTCAAAGTTGCTTGCTTTACCGCTTGAATCATTTGAATTTCATCCAGTGCAGGAAGACGTTGTAATTGTCAAAGAAACTAAGGAAACATTACAAAATGCACCAGGTTTTGACAATGACGCATGGCCTACTGGACCGCAAGATGAATTTCTTCACACCATGCGTACCTATTACAGTGAGGAACCACGCAGTTTATATGGAAGATATGATCACATCAACAGATCCTATTTCGATGATGACCTAGACAGAGTTGATTCGGAATCCGGTAGAATCCGAGACGCTGAATTTGGCGATGGATTTCTGGAAAGAGGACATCGCGGAGATAGACAATCAGACATTCGTAGAGGTGGGGACCCTTTATTATAAGACTAAAACACAATTTGAATGTGAAAGCTAATCCTTGAATGGATTAGCTTTTTTGTTTATTAAGGCAACATTCCCATAAGGTTTGCATCAGGTAACCTTCCGAAAAGTAATTCCTTTATTCAATGAAATGTTTTAAGTGATGCCAAACCAAATAAGAAGCTTAGAAAGCTGACGAAACTACAGAAGTTTACAAGCAATCTAGTACTCAGGATATCTTATAATAGGAGTTTAAATTCTAATCATCAGATGTTTTTCTTATTCAACTGGTCCACGATATATTCTGATGTCCTCCAGCTCAATGCCAGAATAGTCCACGTCGGGTTCTTATCTGCCTGGGACACAAACGGCCCTGCATCTACCACAAACAAATTACCGCAGTCATGAGCCTGACAATTGGAGTTGAGTACGGAAGATTTCGGATCATTTCCCATCCGCACCGTACCGACCTCATGGATGATCCGACCAGGAGCTGCCAAGCCATATTGGGTTTCAGGACCTTGCTTATCTCCTAATGGAATTGCCCCGGCATTAGTTAATATTTCCTCAAAAGTGTCCTGCATATGTTTAGCCTGCTTGATCTCCTGATCAGTCCAGTTGTAATTAAATCGTAAAACAGGTATACCATACTTATCTACAGTGTTGGGATCTATTTCACAGTAGTTTTCATAGCGAGGAACACTTTCTCCTCTGCCCGCCATTCCTATTCTAGCGCCATAAATTTCTCTTATGTCCTTTTTGAGGTCTTCTCCATAGCCTCCTCCCTCTTTAGGATTACCAAATTCATCCTTAAGATATTTTCTCATAGAATCCATCCCAGATCCTTCCCCGTAGCCAGGCTGAGTCATCCCTCCACCATATTCGATGTGGTAGCCCCGGGCAAAATCCAATTTTTTATTGTCTCCCCACCAAGGTGTATACATATGCATACCTCCTACTCCATCTTCATTATACCGCTCTCTTCCAAATAGCGACGGGATAATTCCAGATCTGCTAGCACCAGTAGAATCGTGCAAATACCTGCCTAGGACACCTGAATCTCCTCCGATGCCATTAGGATGGGATTTGGATTTTGAATTCATCATTATTCTGGCTGACTCGCAAGCAGAAGCACCAAGCACCACCACTCTTGATTTCAACTTATATTCCTTCAAATCCACTTTACTCACAAAGAAAACTCCATTAGCTTTTCCCTGCTCGTTGGTAGTGACTTTGCGAACCATCGAATTTGTGTACAAATCCACTTTCCCGTTTTTCATAGCAGGATGGACAAGACAAGTCCCAGCAGAAAAATCAGCGTATACCTGACAAGCACGATTACATTGACGGCAGAAAAAACATACTCCCCTTTCATTGTTGATTGGTCGGGTAAGCATAGATAGGCGGCCCGGGATCATCGGAACATTCGCTTTGTCAGCACCTTTTTTAATATACAATTCGTGAAGTCTAGGTTTTGGAGGCGGAAGGAAAAAACCATCCGGCTCATTATAGATACCTTCCTTAGTGCCAAATACGCCTATCAATTGATCAACCTTATCGTAGTAAGGCTTGAGGTCATCGTATCCAATAGGCCAATCATCGCCCAATCCGTCAATACTTGCTCTTTTAAAATCATTTGGGCCAAATCGCAGAGAAATCCTACCCCAATGATTCGTACGTCCTCCCACCATCCGGGATCTAAACCAGTCAAAGGAAGTTCCTTCGGTATGGGTATACGGCTCCCCTTCAATGTCCCATCCTCCAATAGCGGCATCAAAGTCACCGAAAGGTCTGATTTGAGTTCCAGCACCTCTGCGCGGAGATTCCCAAGGTGGCCTGAGCTGCGTACGGTCTTCTTCTTTGGCCGGATCAAAATCTCCTCCAGCCTCTATCACAGCTACAGATAAGCCTGCCTCTGATAAAATCTTTGAAGCCATTCCTCCGCCGGCTCCAGATCCAACGATGATTACATCATACTCATCGGAAGTCTTTTTAATTTGAAAACTCATGCTATGAAGATATTAATTCGCTATCAATTAAAGTTTTGAAGCATAACCTGGTTAGTATCCAACTGACCGAAGTTTCTTGCTTTTTGCTATTAGAAATATATCCAATGATGGAATCACAAACTAGTGATTTTCCAGTTCGATTAACAGATTTTGCTAAATGACAAAACAGCGCGCTTTCTGCTCCATCTTCAATGCTGAAATCTTTATATAAGCTGAAAGCAAGCGACTGACAATGTCAATTTTTAAATAACTTTTTAATTAGACAGGGATGTAAATGTCAAACCTTGCACCTTCTCCAGATTTTCCTTCTGCTTTAATTACACCATAATGATTATCCACAATTTTTTTGACGATAGCCAAGCCTATGCCTGTACCCGCATATTCTGTTTTGCCATGAAGTCTCTGGAACACCTCGAATATTTTTTCCTTATACGCAGAATCAAACCCGATTCCATTGTCAGAGAAAGTGATATGAGAATAGGTTTTATCTGAATCCAATCCCTCTATTCCAGTCTTTCTACCCGATACTTGTTCACAAGTGATTTTAATCAAAGGCTTTTTTGAACTGTCAATAAATTTCAGGGAATTGCTGAATAAATTAAATAGCAGCTGTCTAAATTGAAAAGGTATGACTTTTACCGAGCAATCCGCCACCACTTCCACTTCCGCACCTTTATTATCTACTTCTTCCTTTAAATCGTTCTTCACTTCGTCCAGAATTGTCTGTAAGTTAGAAAACACGAAATTCCGCTCCTGACTGTTGGTGCGGGAATAGGCAAGCAAATCTTGTATCAATGTTTGCATTCGAACCGCTGCTCCCTGCATCCTATTAAACATATCCTTCCCTCGCTGCGTCATATTCGCATATTCCTCCTCTAGTATCATGCTGGTGAAAGTCTGGATTTTACGAAGAGGCTCCTGTAAGTCATGACTGGAAATATATGCAAAGGACTGTAACTCCTTATTGATTTTTTCCAAATCACTGTTCTTGAGATTCAGCTCTCTTGTTCTATCGATTACCTTGTTTTCAAGCTCTTGTGTAAAAACTCTCTGATCTTGGATGTCAGTACTGGATCCGACCCACATTCTGATATTTCCCTGCTCGTCCCTCTGGGGAATGGCACGGCTCAACTGCCAGCGGTATGTACCGTCAAATTTTCTAAAACGATGCTCAAAATGATAATCCTCTCCTGTGGAAATAGATTTATTCCACTTTTCGATATTTTCGGCTCTATCGTCAGGATGTACTACTTGGATCCAGCCATCTCCTCGCAGCTCTTCAAAACTTAGTCCGGTAAAGTCATAGAGTGCCTTGTTATAATAATTAAGTACTCCATCACTGTCCGAGGTCCAAACCATCTGAGGCATAGAGTCCGCAAGCAATCTAAATTTCTCCTCTCTCTCCAGCAGCTGCTTATGGAAATTCTTTTCCTCTGTCACATCCCTGATTGTCCCTACAAGTCGCTCAGGATTTCCTGCTTCATCAAAAAACCCTTTACCTCTTACTTCTACCCAATGGATGGACTTATCCTTCCAAATTAATCGGGTCTCATAATACAGCGTTCCAGACTTATAAGCTTCCTCATAAGCTTTATTGATTTGTTCCATTTCTTCCGGATGGAAAACTTCCATCATGGCAGTCGTTGAAATCTCTTCTCCATTCAAAAACCCAAAAATCTCATTACACCTAGGAGAAATAATACTTTGGTCATTTTTCACATCATATTCCCAAACTCCTAGCTCACTGGCTGTAACTACAATGTTGAGGCGTTCTTCATTTTCTTCTATTTTCTGACGTGCTTCCACCTTATCAGTCACATCACTGACGGTAATCATAATTCCTGAAACAGATCCATCAGCATCATGCAATGCGGCATATTCAAAGTCCAGAAAGAATTTTTTTATTCCATCCTCACCTTCCACTATAGCCATGGATTCCTTCTCACTGTGCGTTTTGCCTGTAGTAAATACCTGATTAAGTAGTTCTGGATATTTTTGAACTCTTAGTTCAGGGAAAATATCCAAAATAGATCTCCCAATTACTCCCTCTGGCTTTCTCCTCCATACAGATTCAAACATCACCTTGTTAGCAGATTCGATAATAAAATCTTTACCTCTCAATATTGTCATAGGGATGGGAGACTGCATCACCATATTTCTGAAATGCTTCTCGCTTTCCTGCAACAATTGCTTGGCTTTCACAGTCTCAGTGACTTCCATCGCCACCACCATTATTCCACTGATTGCTCCGCTCTCTTCCTTTAGCGGATGATATACAAAATTAAAATATGTGAGTTCTAACTTTCCATGCCTTTTCAAGGTCACAGGGAAATCATTTCCGAAAAATGGAATTCCCGTGGCAACTACCTGCTCAAAAATAGGCTCAACAGTTTCTCTTACCTCAGGCAATACTTTAAAAATTGGTTTGGATATAAAACTTTCTTCAGTCTTATCAATTAATAGCAAATATTTCTCATTTGCCATCTCAACCACATAATCCTTCCCCCGGAAAATAGCAATTCCTAACGGAGCCTGCTCTACAGAATCCCTAAATCGCTTTTCACTCTCTTCTACTTTAAGTTTTGCGATGTGAATATCAGTTACCTCAGCGGCAGTATTCATTACTCCATATATTTCCCCCGCGGTATTATATAGAGGTGTGAAATCATAATTGAAAAAGAATGACTGTAAATGCCCATCAATCACAAGATCCACTCTCTGATTTTTTGCACTAAAAGGAATTCCCGTAGCAAAAACATTATAGATTTGCTCAAAGATTTCCTGATTAGCCAGCTCTGGCAAAATAGACTTATACGATTTCCCTACGACGTCATTGCCTTTGCCCCAAACATCCATGATGGCATGATTAGCAAGCGTAATCATCAGATCCTGTCCTTCATACACACCTATTGGAAATGGTGCATTCTCCACAATTGAACGGATACGCTGCTCACTTTCCTCTATCACTTTTCTGTTTAAAACCTGCTGGGTCACATCAACCCCAATAGCCATTACACCTGTCCCTTCGCTTTCCTCATCATACAGAGGTTCTAATGAAAAGTTAATGTAAACCGTCTCCAGTTCTCCGTTTCTGACTACTTGCATCGGGTACTCAGCCATAGAGAATCGCTTCCTTTTCCGCCTGACGTGATCCAATAACTTTTTTAGCCCTTGGCTTTTGAGACTAGGCATGATCTCAAATATTGAGCGGCCTACAACATCCTCTTCTTTACTACCCCAAAGTCCTAAGACATTTTTGTTGGCAATTTCCACCATGTAATCCAACCCTCGCAGGATCGTAATTGAAATGGGAGCTTGAAGGATCATCAAGCTTAGATTGTATTCACTTTCTATAACTTTCTTACTTGCCCGGACCTGAATAGTGTTATCCACGATCCAGATGGCAATTTTTGAAATCTGACCAATCTCATTTGTCAGAGGAGAAAATACAAGTGTAGCATATACCGTCTTACCTACACCAAGATGATCCAGCGCAAGCTCTACTTCGTCTGCAAAATATGGAATTCCCGTTTGGGTCACTTTTTCCAAGTGAGCGGAAAAATCAACTTTGATCTCTGACAGCACCTCCCAAAAAGGCTTTTCTATCATAAAGGAGGACGGCTTTCCGATAATTTCAGAAAATCGCTGGTTCACAATTTCAATAACTTTGCTTTTGGCTCCTATTACACATATTCCTACAGGGGCCTCCAGCACCATATTTCTGACGATCTGCTCTTTCTCGGCGGACTTCCTTCTTGCAAGCGTATTTAATGTAATATCCTCCAGAGTTCCATTAAGCCGATAGCAGATTTGATCATCGCGAAACCAAGCTTTTCCTTTGGCACGGACAATTCTCTTGTCACCGTTCAAAGGGTTTTCTATCGTGTACTCTATATTATATTTTCCTCCGGATTCATAAAGTAGTGAATATTGAATTGCGTCAATTACTCTCTGTCTATCCTCTGGAACTATAGCATCCACAGCAAAACTCAAATCAATCTTGTCCTTTGGAGCTAAGCCAAACCAGGATTTCAGAATACTATTTGCTATAAATTCATTTGTCTGCGGATTATAATCCCAAGTTCCCAAATCTACTGCGTCTATGGCAAAGTGAAGCTGATCTGTATTTTCCTGTAACTTTTCCTCTATAATTTTGCGTTCTGTGGTTTCAACAGCAGTAATTAGGATACCCTGAATTACACCTTTTGAGTCCCTCAGGGGGCTGAATGTAAAGTCAAAAAATTGTTCTGTTTCTGGTGATTTTCGAACAGAATCGGAAAAGGTAATAGCTTCACCTTTGAAAACAGAACTGAATACTGTAACCCATTTTTCTCTGCTTTTGCCAAAAAAATTAAGAGCACTACTTCCATACGCGCGCGGATGAAAATCATCGCCCCAAATACCTGCATAGCTATCATTGTAAAGTAGAATCAACTCCTTACCCCAGACTATACTCATGGCCATTGGGTTGGCAAGTACCATCGAAAGCATGGCTTTCAAGTTTGCATCCCAGTTTTCAGTAGATCCTAAGGGGTTATCAATCCAATTTATTTCGTCAATTAATTTACTGACTTTTCTGCTGTTGGAATCTTTATGTTCTGATATCACAGGTTGTTATTATGAGCTTAATGATGTCCCTATGTCTGAAATTACTTTATATGTTAAAGTAAGAAAGCAATTAGGTTGTTCGAAATTATGAAAATTTTACTTTTCTCTATTTCTTTTATCTTTCGAAGGTTCACTACGAGGAATTGTCAGATGGAATAACGATTCTCAAAAACATGTTTTATATATTCACCACCCAAGCACTAAAACAACTCTTCTAAAAAGACTTTACCTTAAGATTATATCTTAATTCCTAGATCAAAATGAACAAACTTCAAGTCCAATCCTTGCCGCTAAAAGATGTAATTGAAGATATTGCTATAGGTTTGAAAACAAGCTATATCCAAGCTTGTAGTGAATATATAGTTCAAATTCCCGAAGAATGGGGACAGGGAAGTATTAGAGGAATTAATTTTGAAGGTGGCTTAGGGCTGTTGATTTATGAATGCAAGTTTTATTCTGATTTGGAAATAAGTTTTACGGTGGGTGAGACTCATCCGTTGAAGTTTTTATTTTGTCTGGAAGGACAGCTAATGCACCATTTCGAGAAAAGCGATGAACAACATTCACTTTCGCAATATCAAAACATTATAGTAGCGAGTAAGGGTCTAGATGGACATGTAGTAAACTTTAAAGAAAATGTCTATACCGAAATTTATAGCCTTGAAATTGACAGAAAGACTTTCAATGCCGGAATGTCCTGCGAGCTAAAGAAAACAAAACCAAGTCTTCGAAAAATTTTTGAAGACCAAAATGCTGCCCAGTCATTTTATTACAATGGGCTTTACAGCCTAGTCTTGGGAGAAATATTTGACGAAATAAAAGTCCAGAGTTTTGATCATTTCATGAAGAAGATATTTCTGGAAAGCCAGTCCTATCGCATGCTTGTGCAGCAACTTATTCAATATGACGATGACTCAGAGGGGAATTTGGATAAACAAATCCTGCGAAAATCAGAGGCCAACGCAATCAGAGAAGCTGTTGAAATCATGAAATCTGAGATTGATTCCTTGAGCTCTCTTCATTCTGTAGCTCAGCGGGTTGGTCTTAGTTCGAAAAAATTCCAAAACGGCTTTCGCCATTTTTTCGGCAAGAGTGCCAATGAGTATTTGCAGGGTTTGAGACTGAATCTCGCGAAAGATTTGCTCATCAATACCAATGAAAGTTTAAAGGAAATTAAGGACAAAGTTGGCTTCAACAGCCAAAGCTACTTTACTGAATTGTTCAAAAAAATCTACCACAATACGCCTTCCGGTTACAGAAATGAACATCGGAAAAAAAAGCGACTTGATTAGCCTTGAATATTTCGCCGGGCATTAATCCCATGCTTGACTTTCTACTTATTGCTAGTGATCATTGGAGAAGGTTATGGTCATCCTCCCCATCTTGAATCGCCTCTTTGACTCTTACATAAGCTAGCTTACAGGCATCAATAAAATCCCTCGCCCAGAAACTTCCATAGAAATGCCCATTTTCAAGTTTCTGTAAAGAAAACAGTTTGTCTGATGGGATTTCCTCATTTTCCGCCATCGTGATTTCTACGATCTGCAATCTTTCGTTCATCCGAATGGAAAAAATCTGGGTTCCTTCTTCTTTTTGCCCGGCAACTGGATCAAAAGGGATTTCGATAAAGCTATATAGCATATTCCCATTCTCTGCAGTTTGTTGGGCTTCAATCCAGCTCTCACATTTTTTCTGTTCGCTAAAAACCCCTTCTATTCTAAACACTGGCAAAGTCCCCTCCAGCTGCTTGGATTTAATGTCCATCAGAAGATACTCACCAGAAAAAACCACGAAAACGTTGATCATTAATCCTTTGTTAAACAATGATAATGGTAAACAAGACAATTGTAATAAAGAGGCATATTACAGGCTTTATTTATATTTGCTTGCCGATTTTGAATCAATTTCTAACGAAATACACTCTACTTCGAAAGAAAGAATATATAAAACTGATTTACAATTATTTAAATAAATTCCGAAAAAGCTTTCATTACAAAGCCATGTAGCTGTACGCAAAAATAAAATTACTTTTCTGACCCAATTTCTGCCAGTTTGTTTTTTGAATATATCTAAGAAGCATGGTAATAATTTAAGGAAATGAACTTGATTATCAAAGATTTTACCTTGTGAATTTATATAGAAGTCAGGTTTGTACAATGCTATGACTTCCAAAATAAAAACCGTTTAAACTCTAATTTTTAAGCAGGAGGTCTGAGGTTAAATTAGAGCTAAATAATGATGTTTTAAAGAACACAAAAAAAAGCTGCCTAGTTAAAGACAGCTTTCCTATTTTTTGGAATTCATCAGAGTTAATGCAAATATTTACTATCTATCAATTAATATACCCACAAATCCCTACACCTGATCAGGCACTTCAAAACCAGGTCTATATTCTCGTGTGAGCATGCCATCTGCTTCTGCATCATTTACAAATTTTTCTGACTTTGGGTCAAAATCTAAAACACGTCCTAATCTATAGGCGATATTTCCTAAATGAGCCAAGCCCGAAGAAAGATGAGCAGTTTCTACCGGTCCATTAAGGATGGATTTGTCATGCTTACGAACGGCTTCGATGAAGTTGGCAAAATGTCCGTCAGTCCCTCCCGCTCCTCTATCCATTCCGGATGCTGCCTCTCCACCATCGTCACCAGATTTGCCTGGAGTCCTATCATTGCCTAGGAAAGTTTTATACTTATCATAGCCATCTACCACCAAGTATCCTTTATCACCATAGAAGATATTCCCAACTGTGGCTCCATCTTCTGAGTTAGTGTACCATGGCCGGACTTCAAATTGAATAATTTTATTTTCTTCAGGATAATTATAGATGGAAGTCAATACCTCTGGCACTTCTTTACTGTCATTCCAAAGATATTTTCCTCCCATAGAGGTAATTTTGGTAGGAAAGCCTACATCGAGACCCCACATGCATAGATCTGTTTCATGAATACCTTGATTTCCGACGTCTCCATTGCCATAATCCCAGTGCCAATGCCAATTGTAATGCACGAGGTCATGAGTAAATGGTACCTTCGGAGCCGGACCTGTCCATAAATCATAATTCAATCCCTCAGGTACAGGGGAAGTTCCCTTGATACCAATGTCGCCCCGCATTCTAAATACAAGACCTCTGGCCATATATACTCGACCAATGTAACCATCTCTCATGAGTTCTATTGCCTCTTGCACAGCTGGCGAACTTCTAAGCTGCACCCCATGCTGGACGATTCTATCATACTTATCCGCAGCTTCGATCATCTTACGTCCTTCCGAAATATTATGGGAACCAGGCTTTTCTACATAGACATCCTTTCCAGCCTGACATGCCCATATAGTTGCCAACGCATGCCAATGATTTGGAGTCGCCAGACTTACGACATCTATATCCTTATTGTCAAATACTTTTCTAAGATCTTGCTCCAACGCTACATCTTTGCCGTATTTCTCTTTAAAAGATTTTTGACCAGCTGTCAAGAGATTCATGTCCGGATCACAAAGAGTGGTGATTTCCACATCTTTTTGGGCCATAAATCCCTGAATATGACTTTTTCCTCTACCATTAATCCCAAGTACTGCAGCATTAATTCTATCATTTGCCCCAAAAGCAGAAGCAGGAATAATAGTAGGAAGCACCAGCGCTGCCGAACTTGCGATCGCTGTCTTTTTAATAAAGGTTCTTCTTGATGATTCTTTACTCATATTAAATCAGGTTTTAAGGGTTTTATTGAAATCAATTTATTGAAAAAATAGCTCTATAGTGTATAAAATTATATGTGCGGACAGCTTATAACAATAATCTCTACATAAATTCCCCCCATTACCAAAATATCTTTTGTCGATCAAGTAAGGTCGTTGATTTTACAATTTAAATAATGTCTTCACATTATCGTGGATTATCAATTAATCCTAATCCATTCAAAACCAATTATTTTGCGTAGTAAGTAAAGTATCAGCAATCATTATATCACATCAAGCATGAAAACCGAATTAAAAACATTATTACTTCTAGCAATATCATACACTACAGCTTGCTCTCAAGAAGCCCCGTCCAGCGGTCCATCTCCTCAAGCACAAATAAGTGCTATAGAAGCATATCCTAATTTGAGTTTCACCAGACCGGTAGACTTTCAGCATGTAGGTGACAACTCAAATAGAATATTTGTAGTGGAACAGCGAGGAGTCATCTCAGTTTTTCAAAATGAGTCCGGCTCAACTGAAAAATTGGAATTTCTTGATATTGATAGCAAGGTCGATGATTCCGGAAATGAAGAGGGATTATTGGGGCTGGCCTTCCACCCGGACTACAAAAGCAATGGCTATTTCTATGTGAACTATACAGCAGAAAATCCGAATAGGACGGTGATTTCACGTTTTACTGCTTCATCCTCTGATCCAAATACAGCTGATCCTGGAAGTGAACTTGTGCTTTTAGAATACGACCAACCCTACTCTAATCATAATGGTGGGCAAATTTCATTTGGACCTGATGGATTTCTTTATATCGCAGTAGGTGATGGAGGAAGTGGTGGAGATCCTCAGGGAAATGGACAAAACAGGAAGACCTTATTGGGTAGTATTTTGAGAATAGATGTAAATCAAACTGACGGATCAAAAAACTATTCCATCCCGTCAGATAATCCATTTGCCAATAATACTGAAGGATTTCGTGAGGAAATTTATGCCTATGGTCTAAGAAATCCATGGAGATTTAGCTTTGACTCAGCAAATGGCCAACTATGGGTAGGTGATGTGGGGCAAAACAAATACGAAGAGATAGACATCGTGAAAAAGGGTGGAAATTATGGCTGGAATACCATGGAAGGAGTTCATTGCTTCGAGCCTGCTGACTGTGATATGAATGGACTGGAATTGCCTGTTTGGGAATACGATCATTCCCAAGGTGATATATCAGTGACAGGAGGTTTTGTTTATCGGGGTTCAGAAATACCGGAATTAGTGGGATTATATATCTACGCCGATTACGTTTCAGGTCGAATCTGGGGTTTGGATGTCAGTGATCCGTCAAATCCTGTTAACAAAGAATTAATGAATGTAAACTTCCCTGTTTCTGCATTCGGTGTTGATGAAAACCAAGAATTATACATCTGTGGCTTTGACGATAAAATATACAAACTTGGATATGAATAAAGAAAAACCAAGAAAGCTGAGGATTTATTGATTAAGCATCTGAATGTAATCCTCAGCTTTTTTGGCCAAATATCTATTATCAGAATCCGAAATCTTTCTGGCAGCTGCGATAGTTTTGCTGTCTTTTATTCCTTTAGCTTTATATATATCCAGTATCGCCGCAATGATAGGCACTTCCATATCCTCGATGTCATCATTGAGTATTTCCACAACTTTTGGAGAGATATAATTGGCATTTTTAAGTAGGCTTAGAGTCCTACTTTTCATTCCGAAGTCAAAATCGTGAAATTCACCCATGAGCTTAATCTGAACTTCTTCGTCCATTAGGTCCTCTGCAATCAAACTATTTAGAGACTTTTCCGCCAAACTAAAATCATCTGACTTCATCAAATCCAAAACAATATCTCTGGACTGTGAAAAGTAAGAAAGTCTTCCCTGGATCAAATCTATGACCCACAATTTATCCTGGTAGGGTGACTCAGTCAATATATCCTCCAAAAACTCATCTGTCAAAACTTGATTAGTCCATGATTCTACTTCGGACTGAGTAGCCCCGTAAACTAATTCATAAATTGTATAAGTGGTGTAGGCAGAGCCTTTTATCACATATTCCAAGACGTCTTTTGAAGTAGCACCACTGACACCATCCACACTGTAAAGCGCTGCCTTGTTCTTTGCTGCGATCTGGTTGTATGTAAAATCACCCAACGGAAGTTTGGGATCAGAAAGCAATTTATTTAATCTAATGTATTCTTCTTCAGTAAAGGGTACGTGATCATCCTTGCTTAGAAATTCCTTTTCAGGCAATTCAAAACCCAAATATCTACCTGTAGGATTCCAGTAAAGTGTAATATTCAGTTGTTTGCACTGATTGTCATAACATACACCAGTGCTAACATTTCTTGAATAATAGACAGGAAAACCCTTGTCAGAAATGTATTGATACAAGGTGACATTCTTTTTCTCTACTTCATCATAGATTACCTTATTGTTGATTTTCGCCACTGGAAAATCTAAGGTTAATTCATTCTTATATCTTATGTTCTTTTCCTCTTCCCTTGCATCCACGAACAAACCTTCTAACCCTCCGGAAAGAAATATCAGTATAGAGACAAATGAAAAGACTTTGTACATAACTTAACGTTTAGAAGCTTTCCCACCGGTAGGTACTATTCCCCCATGCATTTCTATCAGCTTTTTCAGATCATTTATAACAAGATCTGAAGGAGTGACGTTCCTTTCTATAGCCAGTGCTGCTGCTGCCCCGGCTGCCTGTCCCATTGCCATGCAGGAAGCCTGAACTCTGAGCCCTGAATTGGCTAGCTGGTCACTGCAGATACACCTTCCCGCAACAATAAAATTCTTACTTCCCCTAGGTATCATCGCCCGAAATGGAATGGTCGGCACTACGCCTTCGGTCAATTGCTCAGGAATTACTCCTTCTTCTGTATGAAAATCTACCGGATAATAGGAATAAGCTATGGAATCTGGAAATACTTTTCCTAAAATATAATCTTCATAACTAATCCTATATAAACCATCTATTCTGTAGGTTTCTCTAATCCCCGCCTCAGTCCTCATTTCCACTAACTTTAAGTTACCTAAACCTGGTTGCTTTTTTAAAAAACGAAGGTGTTTTAATAAAGACTCCCTCCCTTTAATATTTGCTGAAGTGTGGGTTTCTGAGGTAGTTGAATCAGCATTGATGATGTGCTGGACATTGTCCCCTTTTTCCTTAAGCAGTGCAATAATATCCCCACGAAACTCGCCTCTTATCAGCTCACCTCTATCGATGGCCATTTCATAGGCTACCTTGAGTCTCTCTAAATCTAGGTTCTCAAAATCATACCCGCCAATAGTAAACATCAACGTCCCAGGCTGTGTCACTTTCTCCTTGAACAATTTATAGCCTGCCATAGATGCTCCTATAGCATTGCCAGAACAATCTATGATCTGCTTGCATTTAATCATTGCTTTTACTCCCTTCCCTACTGTCTCTACATACCAGTGATTATCTCTAAATTCCATTGAAGTTGGCGTTTCGTAATAACGGATGTTAACTCCAGCTTCAAGACATTTTTCCTCAATGAGAAGTGCGTATAATGATGCATTAAGTCTAATCTGATGATTCCAATGCTCCCTACCATGTGGAATAGAAAAATTAGGAAGGGAATCGCCATTTAGCTGAACAGCACTTTGTACAACCTCCCAGCCAACGCCACTTATTACCTGCTTGCCCCAGGCGAAAAATATACCTGGATAAGCGACTCCTGCCGTGGTAATAGTTCCACCCAATTGGCTCTGACACTCAATCAAAGTCACATCATGGCCAGTTCTGCCAGCTTGGATAGCCGCTATTGATCCTGCAGTTCCTCCACCAATCACCAGAATATCCGTTTCCAGTTCCCTGTCAATATTTTTATACGGACTTTTTAGAACTTCCCCCTTAGAAATTCCAGTAGTGGATATACCTATCGAAAGTGCTCCTATGGTTGATAAAACGTCCCTTCTTTTCATGTGCTAAATTTTTGATTCGCCAAGGTCCTTTATTAGAGAAGGTAAGAATCCAGCTTATTTTAAATGATAACTACGAATCCATCTAAGCAAAATTCAGTTACATCTCCTACTTCTTTACAGTAATTGCCTTAAGTCTCCTTTCAGGATATTTAAACTCACAATTAATGGCTTTTAATTAGTTGATATTTTGCATTGAAGCAGAATGGGCAACAGCTATGATTTATTTTCTGAACTGAAATAGGCTGGAAATATGGGTCATGCTTTTTACACATAGTTAAGTACCACATTTACACCTACATCTATCCAACTCTGTACCAAGTAATTTTCTCAAAAGATCCTATAGAGTAATTAGTTGTCGGAAAGTTATTCGAAAAAACCCTTTTACAAAATAAACTTTTATCTTCTTTGACAGTCGGCTAAATATGTTTTTGCAGCGATATTAACCATTCAATCAAGAGCTTTATCAAACATTTTGTATAGCATTTTCTGGATTAAAGGCTCTCAGGTTTTCGAAAAAATCAGTGGGGTTGCTACTAGCACTATCAACCTTCCAAAAGCAATCATGAATATGAATTCATTTAATTCGGGGTATTTTCTGTTTATGGTAAAATTAAGCTGTAATTTAAACGGATTGTCAATTTAGTCTCTTCGGCTTGACACACATGCCCAAAATTTACCTGTATAACACACTTTATCTTTTCCTTGAAAATTGGTCTTGCACTAGTGAGCCTGCATTAAGGTTCTAAAAAAAATGATATGCGCCTACGCACCTTTTGCAGGATAAGATTTGAAATTCCTGAGCCAACTCCTTTTATTCTCATGCTTAGGCCACGCAGTGGTAATCAGCAGTGGGTAGAAAAAGAAGAGTTTACCATTACACCAAGTATTCCAGTGTTTGAATTAACGGATGGCTATGGTAATCTTTGCCAACGCTTGATCGCACCTTCAGGAATGTTTTCCATAGAAACTTCTTCCGTGGTAGTAACATCCAATTTAATTGATCAGGCATTCGATGCCCCATTTGTCGAAATCCAGAATCTACCTGATTCGGTTCTGAATTATTTATTGCCTAGTCGATATTGTGAGTCAGACTGCTTTAACGAAATGGGAACAGCTATTACAGAAGGATACTTATTAGGTTATAATCAGGTCTGGGCCATTACAAACTGGCTTCGTGAAAATATCAGCTATTTGCCAGGAAGCAATAATGAACCCTTGTCTGCAATTCAAGTAAATAGCAGAAGATTTGGAGTTTGTAAAGATCTAGCTCACTTGGGAATTGCTTTGTGCCGAAGCTTAAGTATTCCCGCTCGTATTGTAGTAGGATATCTACACAATCTGAAACCTATGGATATGCACGCTTGGTTTGAAGCTTACGTAGGCAACCGGTGGTATACTTTTGATGCAACTCAGGTAGGCTCTCCTGGAGGCTATGTGGTTTTAGGATTTGGTAGGGATGCAGCCGATGTAGCGATTTTCAACCAATTCGGACCCCCTGTTTACCCAATTGAGCAGGTGGTGCATGTTGAAGAAATTGGATAAAGGCTTTAGTTTCTAGACTTTGAAGCCGGATTTTCACCGCTTAAATCACTATCCCTCAATCTCTTCCACCAACTCCGCATACCAAGCCTCGCCGTATTTGCGGGTAAGCGCGTCTTTTAGGAATTTATAAATCGGAACTTTCAAGGAGGATCCTAATTGACAAGCAGGATCGCAGATATGCCAACGATCGTAATTCAAAGCATCGAACTGGTCGTATTTTGTAATACGAATTGGGTACATATGACAGCTGATCGGTTTCTTATAAGAGATTTTGCCATCAAGGTATGCTTGTTCGATACCGCATTTTAAAATACCTCTATCATCGTATAAGGCATAGGCACATTCCCTATTATCACCAATGGTAGGAGTTCCTTTGTCACCGTCCTTATCAATTACCCAAGTACCTTGCTTAGCAATCGCCTGACGACCTTCCTCAGTGATGTAATCTTTGACGATTGGGTAAATGTCCTCGATGATTTTGGTTTCCTCATCTTCCAACGGAGCGCCTGCGTCACCTTCCACACAGCAAGCACCCTTGCAAGCCTCTAGGTCGCAGACAAAAAAATTCTCCTTAATATCGTCCGAAAGCACTGTGTCCCCTACTATAATCATTGTCTTATTTGTTAGCTCGCAAAGGTAAGCAATCGAATGCTAGGCTTTCGGCTTTGCAAAGTCTTTTCTTCGCACATAAACCCCTTTCTGCAATTTGGCAATGAGATTACCTGCCTTATCCTTTACCTCACAGGGAAATTCGAACACTCCTTTTCCATCCCGATCCACAGCATCTTTTATCTCGGAAATCTGATCCGGTGAAAGCTTAAATTCTGCATAAACAGTTCCTTTTCCAGGTTTCACAAATTCTATTGTTGCTGATTTATCCCACACAATATATTCCTCACCCAACTGAATCAGTATTATAAACATAAAAAATGGATCACACATGGAATAAAGAGATCCTCCAAAGGCAGTTCCTATCAAATTTCTATTGTACCAAGTGAGTTTGAGCCGTGTCCGGAAACTGGAAAAATCATCCGCGTAGTCAA
Source organism: uncultured Algoriphagus sp. (assembly GCF_963974835.1). Lineage (GTDB taxonomy): Bacteria > Bacteroidota > Bacteroidia > Cytophagales > Cyclobacteriaceae > Algoriphagus. The sequence goes on from NZ_CAXBET010000005.1 coordinate 137,282, forward strand.
TCACTTTAATTCCTGAAAATAAATAAGGAGGATACCAATTGATCAACCTTATAAGTCTTTTGAACTTTTTGCTATTCCCATTATCCATGAGAGAATATAAGCGAAAAGGCTCAGAAAAAGAACCACATATAAAACCACAATTCTCAAATCAAATTTCACTCTATACTTTTCCTAAACCGATCGCTAAAAATTGACGTACTTTGTAGCGTGCAAGTCGTCTTGTCGTCGTCTCATGGTAATAGTGAGAAGGAGGAAAGTCCGGGCAACATAGAGCGCCATACTTCCTAACGGGAAGGGGGCTGACTGGTGACGGTCAGTTTACAGCTAGTGCAACAGAGAATATACCGCCCTTAGACTTGTCGAAGGGTAAGGGTGAAAAGGTGGGGTAAGAGCCCACCGGTCTGGCAGTGATGTCAGGTGCATGGCAAACCTTATGGGTTGAAAGATCAAATAGGTTCCGCGTCGGATTCAGTTCCGAGAAAAGTTGCTCGCTTTTATGCGGAATGGGTAGATCGATGGACCCCGATTGTGAAGTCGGGGCTAGATAAATGGCAAGAAACTGATTCTGGAAACAGAAGAGGAAACAGAACCCGGCTTATAGACTTGCACTTTTTTATTTTATATTTAAACTATGTCAAAAATACTTATCATCGATGACGAGAAAGTCATCCGCGCTACATTACGCGAAATTTTAGAATACGAGAAATACAGTGTAACTGAAGCCCAGGATGGCGAAGAAGGCTTGGCAAAATTGCAGGAAGAAGATTATGATCTAGTTTTATGCGATGTCAAAATGCCTAAAATGGATGGTATAGAAGTTTTGGAAAAAGCCAAGGCACTAGAAAAATCACCACAATTTATAATGATCTCGGCTCATGGAAGTATAGAAACTGCCGTAGAAGCCACCAAGAAGGGAGCTTTTGATTTTATCCCTAAGCCTCCCGACTTAAACCGATTGCTGCTTACCGTTCGGAATGCTTTGGAGAAAAAAGAACTGGTAACAGAAACGAAAGTGTTGAAAAAGAAGCTTTCCAAAAAACTGGATATGGTCGGAGAATCAGCCGCTATCCATCAGGTTAAAGAGACTATAGAAAAAGTAGCTCCAACCGATGCCAGAGTTCTTATCACAGGGCCTAATGGCACAGGAAAAGAATTAGTTGCTCATTGGGTGCATGCAAAAAGCAATAGATCCTCCGCTCCTTTCGTAGCAGTAAACTGCGCTGCGATTCCTTCTGAATTAATTGAAAGTGAACTTTTCGGCCATGAAAAGGGAGCATTTACTTCGGCTCACAAGCAACGTCAGGGCAAATTCGAACAAGCTCAGGGAGGAACATTATTTCTGGATGAAATCGGAGATATGTCTCTTTCTGCACAGTCAAAAGTACTTCGTGCGCTGCAGGAAAACTTGATCAACCGTGTAGGCTCAGATAAAGACATCAAAGTAGACGTACGCGTACTGGCAGCTACTAATAAAGATCTTAAAAAGGAAATCGAGGAAAATAGATTTAGGGAAGACCTGTACCACAGGTTGAGTGTAATCCTGATCCAAGTACCTGCTCTCAAGGACAGGAAAGATGATATTCCCTTGCTTGTCAATAAATTTTTGGAGGACATTTCTCAGGAAAATGGAGATTCACCAAAAACTATAAATAAGGCAGCTCTTGCAAAACTGCAAGAATTTCCTTGGACAGGAAATATCCGGGAACTAAGAAACGTAGTAGAAAGATTGGTTATTCTTGGCGAGCCTGAAATTAGCCTAGCCGATATAAAAAAATACGCTGACTATTGAGTCAGCGTATTTTTTTAGCTATTGGCGTCCTGAGATGTAGGAGCCTTTGCGTAAGCTGGGCATGGCTTACTGGAAGCACAAGCTCCCAATGCTAAAATCCCAATCATTAATGCTGCAGTGGCTAATTTTTTCATGTCTTATAATTTGTTCTTTTCAAATATGTTCAATTAATAGTTAGATAGCAATTACTGAACCAAGAGATTACAACCTCTAATTTCGCTATTGTCAAATCTCCCCAGCACTTCCAGCATTCCGTTTTCATCAAATCTCCCTAAATCCTGTGTTTCAAGAAATGCACAGGAATGAAAATTTGCTAGATCAATTACGTTAATACCTCCTTGAGAGCGCTGGGAAAGTGAGAGCGGATCATTTACATCTCTTAGAATAACGCGCATGGAATCCGGAAGTGTATATTTCCCTTGACCTTTAGAATACGCTTGGGACATCAACTCAGTCATTCCATATTCTGAGTGAATTTCCTTCACACCGAAAAATGGTTTTAGAATATCATGCACTTCCTCACGAATCATCTCTTTTCTCCTTCCTTTCATACCACCAGTTTCCATGACCACGAGATTTCCCGGTGCTGAAAAACTCTTACCGGATTCAGCTAGATCAAGTAAAGCAAAGGTAACTCCAAGCAGCAAAATTTGCTTTCCATCTGCAGCGAGCATTTCCATTTTTTCCAGCAATTCATCTTGGTTGTACAAGTAAAAGCCCGAATGTGCAGACTTACTTTCTTTGATAAAATGATTTGCCATGCTTACTAGACTACTTCCTTTTCTTTCCAAATATGCTGGTAAAAGAGCCAGCACATGAGAACCTTCCAAACTCCCATAGTTGCTTTCAAAGATCTGCTGTGCATGATCCAAATACCAATCCTCAGACCATATATAATGCCTGCTTGTAATCATTCCAGTGGTTCCGCTGCTGGAGAAGTACTCAGAATAGTTAGCTTTATCTCCTGATATAACCTGATGATCTTTAAAGAACCTGATGGGTAAAAATGGAATTTGATCTAATGATTTCACCGACTGCGTAGATACATTACGAGCCTCCAGGTATTTTCTGTAAATTGGATTAGACTGAGACTGGAATTCAAAAAGTTGTAGAGCTAAGTTTTCGAATTCTTCCGATTTCAAATTACTTAGCCTACTTGAAAAACTTTTAAAATCCTGCATCGTTTTATATTTTGCATTAATCCAACCAAAGTAATGGTTTAATTTGGTGGTAAATTTACTTTCGCCCTATGCGTTTAAAAAGCTATTTAGGAATATTCTTTTTGTTGATTCTCGCAATTGCCTGTATCAATCCGCCTGATAATTTCCCCTCAGTTCCTCAAATCACCTTTGAATCAATCGAATATGCCCCAACCTCGGGATCTGATTCTTTGATTGTCGGTATAGACTTTCAGGATGCAGAAGGGGATTTAGGTCTATCCGGTACTGATGATGATCCTCCCTTTAACAATGTTGAGTTTCAGAGGGATGCCAATGGCGAATTAATCACTTATGGTACGCGACCTCCAGAAGCTCCTACCTACAATCCCATCGACTGGTTTGTAGATCCTTTAGTGGGAAATGTGAGAGTGAATGATACTATTTGGGTGAAACAAAACCCTAATCAGTTTAATATTTTCGTAAAATTCTTTATCAAAAGAAATGGTCAGTTCACTGAATTCAGATGGCAGGATCCTCCATACTATACAACATTTAATGGACGTTTTCCACGAATTCTCACCTCTGACGTAGGACAAGCTGTTGAAGGAAATATAAGCTATGGAATGCTATCTTCTGGATGGGAGTCAATTTTTAGAAATGACACTATTCAGATCGCTGTAGAAATCCAAGACAGAGCGTTGAACAGGAGCAATGAAGTATTTAGTCCGGAAGTGACACTGTCCCAAATTACTAGGCCACAAAATTAGAAAAAGCCCTTTGGAAGGGCTTTTTCTAATTTATTTTACAAATATATTATCTTAAAGAGCTGGAAATTTTTTAGGATTTATCTCATTCATCATTGCATATACTTTTTCTACTACATCTTCCACGCTAGGCTTAGAGAAATAGTCCCCATCAGAGGAATAAGGTGTCCTATGAGCTTTTGCAGCTATAGTTTGAGGTTCCGAATCCAAATATTTGAATACCTCCTGCCCTTCTATTACTTGCTGTAGCATATATGCTGATCCTGCTCCAGGCACATCTTCGTCTGCAAAAATAACGCGATTGGTCTTTATGATCGATTCTGCGATGATTCCATGTACGTCAAAAGGTAAAAGTGTTTGCACATCCAACACCTCCACATCAATCCCAATGTCTGAAAGTTCAGCGGCAGCATCCATCACAATTCTGCACATAGATCCATAGGTTACAATACTCACATCCATTCCTTCTCTTAGAATTTCTGGCTTTCCTAACGCCACAGTGTATTCGCCGATATTGGAAGGCATCTTTTCTTTTAACCTATAACCATTAAGGCATTCTATTACTATAGCTGGCTCATCGGATTTTAACAGGGAATTATACATTCCTGCGGCTTGTGTCATATCTCTAGGCACACATACTACCATTCCTCTTAGAGTTGACAGAATCATTCCCATAGGAGATCCTGAATGCCAAACTCCTTCTAATCTATGGCCTCTTGTACGTACGATCATCGGAGCTTTTTGGCCACCCTTGGTGCGATACTGAAGGCAAGCAACATCATCTGCCAACATCTGCAAACCGTAAAGCAAGTAGTCAAGGTATTGAATCTCTGCAAGTGGACGTAATCCTCTCAAGGATGTGCCGATCCCCTGACCAATAATAGTGCATTCCCTGATTCCGGTATCAGCCACTCTCAACTCTCCATGTTTAGCTTGCAGACCAGCAAAAGCCTGATTAACATCGCCAATCTTACCTACATCCTCACCGAAAGTAAAGAACCGGGGATCTTTTTCTAATGTATAATCAAAAAAAGACTGTAGAATTTCTCTACCGTCAACAAAATGAGAATTGGAATTGAACTGAACAGGGACCTCCTCCACATTCAACACGCTCCATTCTGAATGGCTATATAAATGACTATTGTACCTATCAAAATTCAGATCAGTCTGTTTTTCATACCATGCTTTCAGATCTTTTTTAACCTGAGGAGAATCAAGTCTTAATGTCAAAAGTGCTTTCCTTACAGCTACTATTACATCCTTTCTTATTGGATTAATTGTCTTTGACAATTCCTCAGCCAGCTGATTAATAAGTACTTTTCTAGTGCTATGCTGAGCAGCAGCTCTTAGCAAGCTTACTGCTTCATTCAGCTCCTGCTTAATTCCACTTGAAAACTTATTCCAAGCTGCTTCCTTCTCTTTTTTAACCTGTACTTTTGCTTCACTCTCTATTTTATCTAGCGTATCAGCATTTGCAATTTTATTGCTCAGAATATATTCCCTGAATTTGGAAATACAATCCCAGTCTTTTTCCCATTTAAGACGTTCGGCATTTTTATATCGCTCATGAGAACCTGACGTAGAATGTCCTTGAGGCTGAGTCATTTCTAGTACATGGATCATCACCGGGACATGGGATGCTCGGGCAAGAGCTCCCGCTTCCATGTAAGCATTTAGCAAAGCTTCATAATCCCAGCCATTCACTTTTATTATTTCGATGCCCTTTTGCCCATCAGTTCTTTCGAACCCTGCTAAAGCATCGGAAATACTTCCTTTGGTAGTATGAAATTCATTTGGTACAGATATCCCATATCCATCATCCCATATTGAGATAACCATAGGTACCTGCATCACGCCTGCTGCATTGATGGTTTCAAAAAACATCCCTTCGGATGTGGAAGCATTTCCTATTGTGCCCCAAGCGACTTCATTTCCATTCACAGAAAACTTAGTCATATCCTTCAATCCCTTGTTTTCTCTAAAAAGTTTTGAAGCATAAGCCAATCCAAGAAGCTTAGGCATTTGGGCTGCTGTAGGAGATATATCTGCAGCAGAATTAAATTTCTTAGTTAGGTCTTTCCAGCTTCCATCCTCATTTAAGGAACGTGTAGCGAAGTGGCCATTCATCAACCTTCCAGCGCTTGCAGGCTCGGCGTTAACATCGGTAAAAGCGTACAATTGAGAAAAATATTGCTGAACAGTCAGTTCACCAATGGCCAACATAAATGTCTGATCTCTATAATATCCGGAACGAAAATCACCCAGCTGAAAAGCGCGAGCCATTGCAATCTGAGCAAGTTCCTTCCCGTCTCCAAAAATCCCAAACTTGGCTTTTCCCATGAACACTTCCTTTCTGCCTACCAAAGAAGCATGCCGACTTAACATGGCAACACGAAAGTCTTCAAGTATAGCTTCTTTAGAAAGATTCGGAGAATTCAGGTTTTTGGGTACTGATTGAACTTCTGACATAAGAATAATTTACTAAAGTTATTTGGGTTTTGGCTAAATGATCTTTTGGATCACTCAAAAATAGCCAAATCCATTTTTTATACAAATTTCAACATTATTATTTTCCGATCAAAAATTTGGACAAGACCAGGATACAACATCTTTAACAGAATTTTATTTTGAAAAACTTAAATTAGCTACAAATCAAACAAATAAACCTGAAATAATTGTCCTATAAAAACCAATTCTTTAACCAAAAAAGCACTTCAAAATTTTCAATGCTTAAAAGTCAAAAATTAAAATTTTTTAAAACAAAAACATCAATTTCAATACATTATTTTGAATTCATTTAATTTTCAAAAGCATACCAAATACTATTCTTTTTTATACCTAGTGATATTCCTTTGCTTATTATCTTTGCACACGAATTTATTTAAATCCAACCAGAGAATTCATGATCATAGGCGTTCCAAAGGAAATCAAAAACAATGAAAACCGTGTAGCCCTTACCCCTGCCGGTGCAAAAGAATTGGTAAAAAGAGGTCATTCAGTTTATATTCAGCATACTGCAGGTGAAGGAAGTGGCTTTCCTGACTCTGAATATGAACAGGCAGGTGCTCAAGTCCTTCCAACCATCGAGGCAACTTACGAAATCGCTGAGATGATAATGAAGGTGAAGGAACCAATCGAGCCTGAATATAAGCTGATCAAAGAAGGTCAATTATTATTTACCTATTTTCACTTCGCTTCTTACGAACCTTTGACTAAGGCGATGGTAGCTAGTAAATCAGTTTGCCTAGCTTATGAAACTGTAGAAAAATCTGACAAAAGCCTCCCTCTATTGGTACCTATGTCTGAAGTTGCCGGTAGAATGGCTGTGCAGAAAGGCGCTAACTATCTGGAGAAACCACTGGGTGGAAGAGGTATTCTCCTTGGTGGTGTACCTGGAGTACTTCCTGCGAAGGTTTTGATTCTTGGTGGTGGTATAGTAGGTACGCAGGCTGCCTGGATGGCTGCTGGACTCGGTGCCGATGTGACTATTATGGATGTCAACTTGCCACGTTTGCGATATTTGGCTGATGTGATGCCTGCAAACGTAAATACCATGATGTCTAATGAGTATAATATTAGAAAATTGATTAAAAATCATGACTTGATCATCGGAGCTGTATTGATTCCGGGTGCCAAAGCTCCTCACTTGATCACACGCGACATGCTGAAGGAAATGCTTCCTGGTACTGTACTGGTGGATGTAGCAGTTGACCAGGGCGGATGTATAGAAACTTGTAAACCAACTACACATCAGGATCCTACTTTTATCATTGATGATGTAGTTCACTACTGTGTAGCAAACATGCCTGGAGCTGTGCCTTACACTTCTACACTGGCTTTGACCAATGCAACACTTCCTTACGCAATTCAACTGGCAGAGAAAGGCTGGAAAAAAGCTGCCCAAGATAATCCTGACTTAGTTCCAGGTTTAAATGTGATAAATGGTGACATTGTCTATCAGGCAGTTGCAGAAGCATTTGATATGGACTACACTCCTGTAGTAAAGTATTTGGCTGATTAATCCAAGATAAACTCTATAAGATAAATCCCTCTGGTGAAAACTGGAGGGATTATTTTTTTACAGAATAAGTAACCTTTTTTTATAAATTACTTATTAGATCTTTTTATTGAAATGACCCGAGCGGAATAGAAAAATTAAATCCTGTAGGACTTAAACTAATCTGATTAACTATCTGGGGAAGTTCCTGAGCATGTGTATGGTGAAAAGTATACATGATCGCATCGAAAGTTAGCAAGAAAGCACCTTGGAGAATAATGGACTTCCCAAATCCTACAAACTTATCCTTATCAATTCTAAGTCCCCGCTCTTTTAAATACATACCACCTGCAATATAGGCTATATCGAGACCTGCATTAAAAAGCAATATCTTCTCCATACTCTGTTGAGAACTCATGGTTGCCCAAAAGTCGGAACCAGGATTTTCTTTCGTTGCTTGCCAATATCCAAACCCGGCAATAACTAAATTAACCGAGTTCCAATAGAGATTCATTTGATGAAATGCTTTGCTTTGCCCAGTGTGCTGTCCAGCAGCTATTCCTCCCCAAATCATATTGCCAACAGCCCAACCTCCCAAAATCAACATTCCCTTTTCGTTGTAAGAAATCCTGGTTTGATTGAAATTTTGAAGTTCAGGGATATTTTGTGCCATAGATTCAAGAGGTATGAAGACTACAGTAAGCAAAATTATAAAAAGTATGAGTGAGTATGAAGGTGAATTTTTGAGCATAATCAAAGGTTTGAAACATGTTTGGGAATTGGAAATTCAACCCAGTTATACTACTTATTGTTTTATAAGCTTATTATGAACCGCCTGTCATACTAATATTTTTTAATGTTCTAACCCATGGCAAACCATACCAGACGAATTCCGAATCCTATCATAGCAATTCCGACAATCTTATTTAGCCAAAACATGAATACAGGAGTTACAAACTGTGCTAATTTCTTTGCGATATAAGCTTTCGTCAAGTCAATTGAGAAAACAGTCGAAAGAATACCAACATAATAGGCCCAAACATCCATTGAATCAAATGATTCCTTGAGGTGGACCAAGCTTGCAATTGATATCCAAAAAAGCAGCACAAAAGGGTTGATGCCGTTTATGCTAAAACCTTTGATAAAAGCACCTCTTTTCTTTCCTTTTGACTCTTCTCCAATTTCATTTTTAGGTCTTACAGCTTGCTTTTTCACTAAGTAACTAATGCCGAATCCTATCAAAATTACCCCTCCTACATACCCTAGTAAAGATTCAAAGTAAGTAGCCTCAGCCAAAAATCTAACTCCAAAATAAGTAAGAACAACGTATAGTGAATCACTCACTAAAATACCAATAGCAACCATTGCGGCGTATCGAAAACCTTTTTCAAGACTACTCTGGATTAAGGTAAAAAATACGGGACCTATCATAGCCGATAGCAGCAATCCCATACTTATCCCCTCCAATAATGCTTCAATCACAATTTAAAATCCCTATTGGTGAGAAATTCCTGCCAGTTTGATGCTTTTTCTCCTTTAAGAACTCTAGGGAATTTATTTTGTCCGCCCTCTTTCCCTTGTTCTTTTAGCCAATCATAAAATAAAGCTGGAGGTAAAACTGTTACAAATACTTTTTTCAAAGCATGATTTCTCTCCACAGCATAATCATCATTAAGTAACTTCAAATTTTTGTCTATGGATTTTTTAAGGACGCTTTCTTTAATTTTTGTGTCCGAACCTACAAACCAATGATGTGCAAAAAGACTTCCATGGGGAATACCCAAAACTGTAAATTCCCGGATATTGAAATCATGCTCTTCTGCAGTGAGCTCAATAGCTTTATTCATATTATCAACCGAAAGGTGCTCACCGCAAAGGCTCAAAAAATGTTTTGTTCGGCCAGATATAATTATTTCCGATTCTTCCTTTGAAACAAAGCGTATCACGTCTCCAATCAGATATCTCCATGCTCCAGCACACGTACTGATCAATAAAGCATAATCTTTTCCTTCCTCAATTTCATCTATTTTCAGGGTCTCAGCATCCTGTTTGATATTCCCTTCCTCATCAAAGTTGCTATCGTTGAAAGGCACAAATTCATGGAAAATACCATTGTTCAAAACAAGACGCATTGATTTACGATTTGGCAAAGCCTGAAAAGCCAAAAAGCCTTCTGATGCCAAATAAGTCTCCAGATATAAGAGAGGTTTACCCAAAAGTCTTTCAAAGCCTTTTTTATAAGGTTCAAAAGAAACCCCACCGTGAACGAAAATCTGCAGATTGGGCCAGATCTCATGAATATTATTCACCTCATATCGTTCGATGATTTTTTCAATCAAGATCTGAAGCCAAGCTGGCACTCCTACTATAATTCCAATATCCCAAGACTTGGCTTTCTCTACAATCTGATCCAATTTATCTCCCCAATTTTTACTTCGGGATATCTTTTTTCCTGGCTTATAAAAACGCTGAAACCATATTGGCAATCGGCCTGTAGTAATTCCGCTAAGATCTCCTGAAAAATATGTTCCGTTAAATTCCAAATCAGTACTTCCTCCCAGCATTAGAATACCTCTTGTCAGTAATGACGCGGGCAGATCATATTTAGAAAGAGACAGAATTTGACGCACCCCTGTTCTACGTATTGCTTTCACCATATCCCTTGTGATCGGAATAAATTTGGAAGTGGCACCGGAAGTACCGCTGCTTAATGCAAAATGCCTTACAGGTCCAGGCCAAGTTACATTTGATTTCCCTTCAAGCAGTTTATACCACCACTCGTCATGAATACGGTTGTAATCATAAATAGGAACCTGGGATTTGTAGCGCTCGTAAAATTCGCTCTCTCCCCAGCGGAAACCCTTCAGTATTTTAGCGAAATCATATTTTTTGCCAATTTCTGTTTCCGCTGCATATATCAGCATTTTCTTCAATTCCTGACGTTGGAGTTCTAAAGGATGAGAGTACTCTTGTTCTAGACTCTCTCTCAGGCGAATGCCTTTTTTTAGCAAAGTACTAATGATCGCCATATCTTTGTTTTAGGCCTTCTGGAAAAATAAGTAAAGCATAAAAATAGAAAATGGACATTAAAGCCAACCTTGAAGCAGTAAAAAAAACATTCTTAAATCAAGAATGTCGTTTAATCGCAGTGAGCAAAACCAAGCCCCTTTCTGATTTGAAAGAGGCATATGACGCTGGAGTGAGGGATTTTGGGGAAAACAAAGTACAAGAACTGCAGACCAAACAACCTGAAATGCCTGTGGATGTTAACTGGCATATGATAGGGCATCTTCAAAGCAACAAGGTGAAATACATAGTTCCTTTTGTGCATCTAATTCACGGCGTGGATTCTTTCAAACTACTTAAGGAAATAAATAAACAAGGCAAAAAGATAGACCGTAAAATCAATGTGCTACTACAAATCCATATCGCGAAGGAAGAAACGAAATTTGGTTTTGACACTACGGAATTGGATGAAATGTTTGCCACCTCAGATTTCCTAAGTCTTGGCCATGTAAATATTCGAGGTCTAATGGGAATGGCCACCTTTACAGAAAATAAAGACCAGGTAAGAAAAGAGTTTAGAGAATTGAAATCACTTTTCGAGGAACTGAAAAGACGTCAACTTCCAGAGTTTGTCCAATTCAAGGACATATCCATAGGAATGAGCGGTGATTACCTTATTGCTCAGGAAGAAGGGAGCACGATGGTAAGGATCGGTTCTGCGATTTTTGGGGAAAGATAATAGGACTGACTAAGATTTAAGGAGAAGCTTTGACTATGCTGGAATTTTTTCAAGCTTGGTGTTAGCAGTATGTACTTAGATGCCCGCATTGGGATTAATTTTTCCCGTAAAAGTTAGTGGAACAATTTTAAAATGGACTAGAACACCCTTTAGACTCGATTAAGACACTTTTCCTAAGTGGCATTTGTATTGAAAATAGCCCCAACTATTAAAATACAATTTAAAAAAACACATTATGAGTTCATTATTATACATAATCGCAGCAATTCTATTAATAGGATGGTTAGTCGGCGTGTTCATCTATAGCGTCACAGGGCTAATCCATATTTTACTAGTTCTCGCTGTAGTAGCTATTCTTTTCAGATTAATCGGTGGAAGATAAGTAGACTTATAACTTTTAAAAGGCATCACATAATTTGTGAAGATCTCAAGTCTTTTGTTCAAAAACATGACTAGAATATATATTCTAATAAACCTAATTACAGTCGTGAAAGCTCTTTTTTAAACTCTTATTTGGAGTTTATAAATTCAAAGGCTGGCCGAATAATCGACCAGCCTTTTTCTTACTTTTTCCTATGAGTAGATACTATTCTTTGCTATTAATAACTTAATAAGCTTTGGCAAATAGTACTCTTCCCCTAGAAGGATTTCCTGAATACACACAAACTCCTGCTTCCTCTTTTCTATCTAATGGAATACAGCGAATAGTTGCTTTGGTGAGATCTTTGATTTTTTCTTCGGTTTCAGCTGTACCATCCCAGTGAGCTGATAGGAATCCAGTCTTGTTTTCCAGTACTTCTTTAAATTCATCCCATGAATTCACTTCCGTGGTCATTTCATTTCTGAAATCAAGAGCTTTAGAATAAATGCTGGCCTGAATTTCTTCAAGCATTCCCGATATTTTCTCGGCTATTGGCTGAGATGCTAATTCAAATTGTTCTTTGGTCAACGTATCCCTTCTTGCAATTTCAATGGTACCATTTTCCAAATCTCTAGGACCAATAGCAATTCTTAACGGAACACCTTTCAATTCATGCTCTGCAAATTTCCAACCCGGCTTATAGGTGTCTCTATTATCATATTTAACAGAAACTCCTACTTTTCGAAGTTCAGCCATAATTTCATTTGCCTTCTCTGAGATGGCGTCAAACTCCTCATCTTTTCTGTATATAGGTATAATGACAACCTGAATTGGCGCAAGTTTCGGAGGAAGTACCAATCCATTATCATCTGAGTGAGCCATAATCAACGCTCCCATCAAACGTGTACTTACTCCCCAAGAAGTCCCCCAAACGTAATCAAGTCCACCTTCTTTAGTAGCAAACTTCACATCAAAAGCTTTGGCGAAATTTTGACCTAGAAAGTGGGAAGTTCCAGCCTGAAGAGCTTTGCCATCCTGCATCATAGCTTCAATACAAAGTGTATCATCAGCTCCTGCAAATCGTTCAGTTTCTGTTTTTCTGCCTCTTACTACTGGCAACGCCATAAAGTCTTCTGCAAACTGGGCATAAACATTCATCATTTGCAATGTCTCCGCTTCAGCTTCTTTTTTGGTTGCATGAGCAGTATGTCCCTCCTGCCACAGAAATTCTGTTGTACGCAGAAATAACCTGGTCCTCATTTCCCAACGGACAACATTTGCCCACTGATTAACCAAGAGAGGCAGATCCCGATAAGATTGAATCCAATTTTTATACGTACTCCAAATGACAGTTTCTGAAGTAGGACGAACAATCAACTCCTCTTCCAGTTTTGCCTCAGGATCTACGATAACGCCACTGCCATCTTCTGCATTTTTCAATCTATAGTGGGTTACTACAGCACATTCTTTAGCAAAACCTTCAACGTGACTAGCTTCTTTACTTAGGAAAGATTTGGGTATAAAAAGTGGAAAATATGCATTGGAATGTCCTGTCTCCTTGAACATCCGGTCTAGTTCCGCTTGCATTTTTTCCCATATAGAATAGCCATAGGGTTTTATTACCATACAACCTCTTACAGCTGAATTCTCAGCCAAATCAGCTTTTTTCACTAATTCATTGTACCAAAGCGAATAATCCTCGCTTCTCTTAGGTAGTCCTTTACTCATTGTGGTTGGTTGAGATACAGATTATAGTTAAATTTGCTTAACTTATGCGGGGCAAATATATTCAAAAAGTATAACCCTCCACCCATAGCCACGTATAAGATAATAACTAATAAAACTTCAACCATGAAGAATTTCCCAATTCAAACATCATCATTAATACTTGGAGCATTAGTCTTAGCATCATGTAGTACTAATAAACTGGCTACTACAGGGGCGGACGATAATCTGTATTTCATGGCTTCAGATGCTAAAGTGGCAACTGAATATGCCGTGCAAAATAATAATCGTGAGGAGTTCCAGACACTGGCAACAACCAATGAAGAAGCTCTTCCTCAGGAAAGTTTCAGTTCTAGAAATGTAAATCCAGATTACATCGCTAGATATCAAGCTGAGCAGGATACTGTGCAGGATGACATTGTATATTTCGATGAAGAGGGATCTGAAGAATTTTCACCTAATATAAATGCATACAATAATTATAGAGTAGCTGGTTCAGGAAATAATTCCAGCTTTAACACTTCTATGGCATTTGGTATGGGTATGATGTATGGAATGTCACCTTGGGGAATGGGTGGTTTTTACGATCCATTCTGGGGTCCCGGTTTCGGATACAGACCTGGTTTCAATCTAAACATAGGTTTTGGATTTGGGAGACCTTTTTATCGACCAGGATTTGGTTATGGAGGATTCTACGACCCATGGGGAATGCCGATGTATGGTTGGGGTGGATACCCTGGCTATGGATATGGATACCCTGGATATTTTGCCAGAAACCCAATTTACGTATTGCCAGGTGGTGAGTACGGAGACAGAAGAATAGTAACCGGTGCAAGACCAACACGTGGATCTTCACTTGCAGCATCTAATGGCAGAAGTAACGTTTCTAGAGCCTCACTTCAACCAAGTACTGCTAGAGCTCAAGCAAGAAGAGACGTTTTGAACAATGGATCGTCTACAAGAAGAGTTATATCAAATTCTGAAAATTCAAGAGTTTCTGCAAGAGACTTCAGTTCATCCCAAAATGATTATTATAATTCAAGATCAAGAACTGGTAGTACAAGAAATGTAGGTTCTGCAGCTATTGATAGACCGGTTTCACGAACTAGAAGCGCGATGCCTTCTGCTAGACCAAGCGTTAACCCTTCTAACTCTAGAGCAATTGATGCTGGCAGAGGTGGTATGATAAGATCTTCATATCCTTCAAATGGCAGAACATCCAGCCCATCTTATAATAGAAGTAATGTTCCTTCAAGAACTTCATCACCATCTTACAATAGAGGTAGTTCTAATATGAATACCAGAACAGTTGCTCCATCTAGAAGTAGCTCTCCGACTTTCAGCTCACCAAGTAGAAGTTCAGGAAGTAGTAGCGGATCTACCGGAGGAGCTAGCCGTGGCAGCTCTGGTGTTTCCAGAGGTGGTAGAGGAAATTAATTTTAAGTAATAAAATATCAATAAAGAAGGCAGTGAATTCACTGCCTTCTTTATTGATATGAGTTGCAACCATAGCTATCTCGTTCACCAAGAGTGATTCTTTTTGAGAAGAAAACCAAGAATTAGTAACAAATCTACCCCACTTTCACGTTTATTTATAACACCCAAATCAAATCTAAATGAGAATATCCATTCTGGTTTTATCCCTCTGTTTTATTTCATCTTCTGTTGTATTGGCGCAAAGCGGCTACTACGAAGATGCTTACCGATTTAGTCAAGTCAAGCCTGCCGGGTCAGCCCGGATAATAGGTGTGGGAGGTACCCAGTGGTCGCTTGGTGGCGATGTTTCCAATATTGCAGGTAATCCAGCGGGGCTTGGATTTTTTAGAACATCAGAAGGTAGCATCACAATAGGCTATACCGACTGGGGAGTTGAGACAAATTATCTCGGTCAGAATAATAGTTATAATACCACCAACTTCTCACTCCCAAATGCAAGTTATGTATTGGCTAGTCCAAGAAGCGAATTTGATAGGGGAAGTTTTAAAGGAGGTGCCTTTGGCATTAGCATTCAAAGAATTGCCAACTTCAATACAGAATTTGGTTATTATTCAGATGAGTTTGGTGAAACATCTATTTTGGATTTTTATGTCCAGGATGCAAATGGCTTATCTGTACAACAATTATCAGGGTTAACTAATCTGGCGTATCAAACCTACCAAATAAACCCTGCATATAATTCAAACGGTCAAGTTATATCCGGTCAGTATGTGCCTATAAACAGTTTAGATTTTGCCGCTCAACAAGATGAGAATATCCAGCAGGAAGGAAGTTCCAGCCAAATAACTTTCTCATATGGCGCAAATTTTAATTATAAGTTATTTGTTGGTGGATCACTTGGAATCAGAACTGTAAATTTCTCGTCAACGAAACAATACAATGAATTTTTTGGAACTGATGCCCCTTTGATAAATTCTTCTCTAAACGAGCGTTTGGCAATAAATGGTGGTGGACTTAATTTGAATTTGGGTCTAATCTACAAGCCAATTGATTACTTGAATTTAGGTTTCACATTCCAATCTCCAACTTGGTACTCCCTAAATGATGAATACTCAGCAAGTAGCTATGCTAATTATGATGGTTATGTATATAATCCAACAGAAGACGAAGAAGAAGTATTAGGTGAGTATGAGGAATTCACAGACATATTTGTAAGTTCTTATAATTTGAACACGCCACTTAAAATAGGTGGTGGAGCAACTGTATTTTTAGGAAAAAATGGATTTATTTCTGCAGATGTAGACTGGGTGGATTACAGCGCTGCAAAAATTAACACAAGGGATTTTGATGAAGGACCAGATAATCTGGAAATAAAAAACCTATATACTAGCACAATTAACTTTAGATTTGGAGCCGAGTTCAAATTAAGCAATTTCAGGTTTCGAGGAGGATATGGTTTTTATGGAGATCCAATAGCTAACTCAGATTACGACAGAAGCACTCAACAAATCAGTGGAGGACTTGGAGTGAAGATTAAAAAGTTCTCAGTTGATTTTGCGTTGGTAAACCAAAAATTCAACACGCTTTATAGCAGCTATCAGGTTTTGGATCAGCAGGGAGGTAATATCGGTCCTGTCACTGAAATTGAGAACAACCTGCTTAATGGAGTGCTTACACTTGGTCTTAGCTTTTAATTAAACGAATTAATTCAGATACCAGAAGCTCAGCGGAGAAATCTTCACCGCTGAGCTTTATTTTTGATTGATTGTAAAAATAATCACGCTCTACGAGCAAACTTTTAAGTTTCAATGTAATTTCTCCCTGATCTAGATCCATGAACATTGGTCTATTATTGGCTTTGGACATTCCTAATCTAGTAGAAATCTCTTCGAGTGGCACATCAAGATAAACTGAAACAGCTTTCTCATTTATCAAATCCATGTTATCATTAAAGCAGGGGGATCCTCCGCCTGAAGCTAGCACATAAGAATCTTCTCTATTCAAAAAATCACGTAAAACTTTGGTTTCCCTATTACGAAATTCCCCTTCCCCATACTGAGTGAAAATTTCTGGAATTTTCATCTGATATCTTCCTTCGATCAAATTATCAAGGTCGAAATAAGGGAAATCTAGTACAGATGCCAGTTGCTTTCCAAATGTACTTTTTCCAGAACCGGGAAGCCCTACCAGTACAATTTTAAGATCCTTCCCCATTACTTCAGAAATAGATTTAGTACATCACTTGCCTCTGGAGTGTTGTTATGATGATATTTCGCCAAAACTGTCCCGTCTTTTAGTACCATTATTCCCGGATTAGATCGGATAATGGTTTTTACTACCGTTGCATCAGCTTGAAGAGAAAGTACGTCCCATCCATGTGAAGCGGTGAATTTCTGGATTTCTTCCTGGGATGCAGCTGCTACAAAAACAGGCTGAACTGGTGATCCAGAAAGTGATTTAACCATCTCTGTAATTTCATCCAGATGAGAATCGCTCATTTTGGCCATACTGCTCACTAAAATCAGAACCTTTTTTCCAGTAAAAACTTCTTCTGAGTAATCGCCATCATCATTCCATACGGCGAAATCAGAAATTTTTGGTAGAGCATCAGGGTTCTTGAGATTCATTTCGACAAATTCCAGACTTTCATCCGAAGGGTATTGATCAAAAGTTACCAGCTCCCCACCCTTCTTCATCACATAAGAATATTGTAAAGGAGAAGACGGAAGCATATTGGTTGGAATGTTCACTCCAACTTTGTATGCTCTGAAATCTATAAAAGGCAAATTACGGACAGCCACAATCGCCAAAATAAAGGAAATAACCAAAACAGATGCAGTTACCATTTTTGACCAAGCAGGAGAGCTTTTTGGTAAATCAGCTTGAAATAAAAACAAAATTGCTATCAACACAAGAAGGATCAAATCCTTATAAAAAGATTCCCATGGTGTCAATTTAATTGCGTCACCAAAGCAGCCGCAATCTGTTACTTTATTAAAATAGGCAGAATAGAAGGTAAGAAAAGTAAAGAATAAAATCATAAGCCCAAGTGCCCAGACTATAAACCTACTCTTAACTCCCAAAATTAGCATGACACCTAGGACTACTTCAATAACGACAAGAAATATCCCAAGTTCCAAAGCAAATGGCTTGAGGTAAGTGAAGAATCCTGCGATATCATTGGAAAATACATCGAAGTACTCTTCCAATTTTATAGCTGTTCCAACGGGATCATTAACCTTGATTAATCCTGAAAAAATAAATAGGCCTCCAACGATAAATCGAATAACCCATAAAAACCCTTGCTTAAACATGATAATTCAATTTAATTAAACAAAACACTGCATAATTGATCATATCCTGATAGTTAGCCTCAATACCTTCCGACACAAGCGTGTGACCTTGATTATCCTCAATTTGCTTAGTCCGAAGTAATTTCATTAAAATAATATCTGTCATCGAGCTCACGCGCATATCCCGCCAAGCCTCTCCATAATCGTGATTTTTATCCTCTAAAAGACCACGAGTTTCGCTCACCCAATGATCGTACGCCGATTCAAGCTCCTCAAAAGGAATCTCCATTCGCTCATCTTTTAGGTAGCTAATTTGAAGCAAGGCGATTAGACAATAATTTATAATTCCTACAAAATCATCTTCAATGGGGTCATTCACTTTCTGACTCCCTTTTTCCTGAATTGATCTTATACGTTGAGCTTTGATGAAAATCTGATCTGTAATGGAGGGAAGTCGAAAAATTCTCCACGCTGTACCATAATCTATAGTCTTCTTACGAAATAGTTCTTTACAACGGCTGATAACTTCCTTATATTCGTTACTCGTTTGCGTCTCCAAAGTTTATTAATTTAATGTTTCCTCTTCCGGGCAAGTCTTCTAGAATCGAAGATAAATCATTTCCCCAAAAAAACACCCTTCAAATCGATGGACGGCTCATCAGGTTCAACAAACCAAGACTGATGGGTATAGTAAACTTGACTCCCGACTCTTTTTTTAAAGCAAGTAGAGTTGAGAAATCTTTGGATAAAATTGCTGCAGTTGTTAAATCCCACGTTTTAAATGGGGCTAGTATCCTGGATCTTGGAGGTTACAGTTCTAGACCCGGAGCTGCAGAAGTAAGTTTTCAGGAAGAAATCGACCGAGTTATACCAGCTGTTAATTGGATCACCTCAAATTATCCTGAAGTAATAATCTCCATAGATACTTTTCGTGCGAGAGTAGCTGAAGAAGGTATAAGATCTGGAGCGCATATAATCAATGATATTTCGGCAGGAGACCTTGATAGTGAAATGATCCAAACAGTTGCAAAGCTAAATGTGCCATATATAGCCATGCACATGAGAGGAAATCCTCAAAACATGCAAAAAAAAACGAATTATTCTGATATTTTGGTAGAAATATTGTATTATTTCGCTGAAAAACTGGAACAATTCAAAAAGTTTGGCATCAAAGATGTAATAATTGACCCTGGCTTCGGATTTGCAAAAACCCTCGATCAAAATTATTTCTTACTCAGGAACCTCCGTCAGTTTCAATCGCTTTCTTTACCAATTTTGGTAGGTATTTCGAGGAAATCGATGATATCAAAAGCACTGGATGTGGAAGCTGATCAAGCAATGAATGGTACAACAGCTTTAAACATGTTTGCTTTATGTCATGGTGCAAACATCCTAAGAGTTCATGACGTTAGAGAAGCTAACGAAACATTAAAATTATACAACACTTTATACCCTTGACCTTACTTTTCAAAATAGGATTTTTAGACATCTCCATCGTCAATATCATTGATATTGCGCTGGTTGCAGCTCTATTATATCAAGTCTATAAATTGCTAAAGGGAAGTGTTGCGATTAAGATTTTTCTTGGATTCCTATCCATCTATCTGATTTACCTATTAGTCAGAGCACTTCGAATGGAACTGCTCTCAGCCATATTAGGACAATTCATGGGAGTAGGTGTGATTGCCGCCATTATAATTTTTGCACCTGAGATCAGAAAATTCCTCCTCCTTATAGGTCGTTCATCCCTACTATCCGATGACAATGTCTGGAAAGACATGCTTTTTTTCTGGAGAAAAAAGGATAACTCTTTGTTCAATATTAGCCCTATCATTGATGCGTCCAAGACACTGGCAGGCAGCAATACCGGAGCTTTGATGGTAATTTCTAAAAGCACTGAACTCAAGTTCTATGCAGAAAGTGGCGATATTCTAGATGCTGAATTATCAAAAAGACTACTCATCTCAATTTTCAATAAATATAGTCCACTACATGATGGTGCTGTCATCATCCACAACGGTAAAATCAAAGCTGCTCGCTGTATATTGCCGGTTACGGAGCGAGAAGTACCTGCACAATTTGGACTTCGTCACAGAGCTGCTATCGGTATGTCTGAGACCACGGATGCTATAGTATTAATAGTTTCTGAGGAAACAGGACAATTATCCATGTCCAAAAATGGAAAGATTTTACATAATATGTCTTTTCAGGAAATCAGGGAAACCATCAATGATTATCTTAATAATCTAGATGTGGATGCTAGATTTGAAGATATTGAGGAATACGAGTTGAAAAAGAGAAGAAAACTGGCGATGACCACTAAGTCAGCATCGTAAAGTAGAATGGCATTTTTTGCGGACTGATTTTCCAAAAAATAAAAAATAGTTTGGGAAAACAATAATATTTTAGACATCCATACGTCATTCTTATGTCACCTGTATAATTATACCTTCTCAAGATTAATAACTTCTAATAAATGTAATTTACTGGTTAGAAAATTTATATTCGGATTTGAATCCAAAAAAGCAGAAGTTGTAATTTCAATCAAAACCAGAACAAGCTGGTCCATTAATCACCCAAAACTAAATTAATGGTAGGACAAAGTTTAATCTTTGTTCTGGAAATAATCAGTATTAAATTTGAAAAAACTAAGTACTTATTACCCTATGAGAAAACCGCTTTATATTCAACTAGCTTCAATATTTATACTTTTTTCGGCTGGTGCTTGGGCTACACAAGCTTACATGCCAGAGCTAAAAAATCAATTAAAGCACACTTATGTTTCCCTGACAAACACTGAGAAACCGAAGATTAAACCGGAGAAACCCGAACCTATTGAACTTGACTTACCTGCTCCAAGAGTAATTACTCCTATTCCTGATGAACTGATTACAAAAGAATACGACAAGCATCTTTATGCTGCAGAACATAATGGATTTGGATTGATAGAGAATGAAATTCAATTTAAAAAGCTGATTGAAGAAGAGAAATTAGTACTAATTGACGAGGGCGCAGGATATGAAGTAATGGAATTAACTCATAGTCATCCTTATGTGACCCCCTATTCAAAAATTATTCTGGAAGAACTAGGAATTGCTTTCCAAACTCTAACCGATTCTGAAAGCTTCTTTACACTTACTTCAGTAACTAGAACCCCTGAACAGCAGAAAAGCTTAAGAAAGAAAAATAGAAATGCAACTAGCGGTGTGAGTTCCCACTCTTATGGAGCATCGTTTGACATCTCTTACATTAGATTGAATGGCAAGAAACGTTTTAGCAGAAGCACTCAAAAAAAGCTGGAAAAGATATTAACTGAATTTCAAGAAGCTAACAAAATTTTCTTTATCAAAGAAAGGAAACAGAGTTGCTTTCATGTGACTGTCAGGTAAGGCAACCTTCAATTTTCACGAAAAACTTAACCAAGTTCTTTTAAAAAAGTCACAATAAAGCCGGGAATCAAAATTTGATACCCGGCTTTATTATTTTAGATAAAACTCTGTAAAGAATTAATCAATCACTCCCAATTCTTTCCCGACCTCAGTGAAAGCGGCAATTGCCTGATCCAAATGAGCTCTGTCATGACCAGCAGAAATCTGAACTCGGATCCTTGCCTGACCTTTTGGTACCACCGGATAGTAGAAACCAATAACATAGATCCCTTTTTCCAAAACTTTCTCAGCCATTTTTTGTGAAAGAACTGCGTCATACAACATAATCGGTACGATTGCATGCTCACCTGGCTTGATATCAAATCCAGCAGCAGTCATCTTCTCCCGGAAGTACTTCGTGTTTTCTTCCAGTTTATCTCTCAGCTCAGTAGTCTCAGAAAGTAAATCAAAGACCACAATAGAGGCTCCTGTAATCGAAGGAGCCAAGGTATTGGAGAACAAATAAGGTCTAGAGCGCTGACGAAGTAATTCGACAATCTCTTTTCTTCCTGAAGTGAATCCTCCTGAAGCACCACCCAAGGCTTTTCCAAGCGTACCAGTGATGATATCTATTTTGCCCATGACACCACAATGTTCGTGGACACCACGGCCAGTTTTACCCATAAAACCTGTAGAGTGACATTCATCTGTCATTACAAGTGCCTCATATTTCTCTGCTAATTCTACGATCTTATCCAACTGAGCAATTGTGCCGTCCATGGAGAATACTCCGTCAGTAACGATGATTTTTTGCTTTGCTCCTTTTGCGATAGCATCCTTAAGCTGAGCTTCAAGATCAGCCATATCGTTATGCTGGTATCGAAAACGCATTGCTTTGCAAAGGCGAACGCCGTCGATAATTGAAGCATGGTTCAAAGCATCAGAGATAATCGCATCCTCCGGACCCAAAATAGGCTCGAATACTCCCCCATTTGCATCAAAAGCTGCTGCATAAAGAATCGTATCCTCAGTACCCAAAAACTCTGAAATCTTTTTTTCCAATTCCTTATGAATATCCTGCGTACCGCAAATAAAACGCACGGAGGACATTCCAAAGCCATGAGAATCTATAGCAGCTTTAGCCGCTTCGATCACTTTTGGATGAGATGAAAGCCCCAAATAATTATTTGCACAGAAATTCAGAACTTTCTGCCCGCCGGCAATAGTAATTTCTGCTGATTGTGGAGAGGTGATGACGCGCTCTTTTTTGAAAAGGCCTGCTTCTTCTATTCCCTTAAGTTCTTCTTGTAATTTGGGTCTGAACTGATCGTACATGATAGCTAGTTGATTTTATGTTATTCAAAAACGTCTTATTCCTTTGGTCAAAAAACCTGCTCTCGAAGCAGTTTTTTCTTACTTTTGCAGTCGCAAACCCAAATATAAACAAAAACCTAGACCTCGTCTTTGGTTGATTTTTAAAGAAATTTTAATGGAAAAAATCCTGGTAATAGGCGCCGCAGGGCAATTGGGTTCAGAACTCACTCGTTCTCTGGCAGATCAGTTTGGTGCAGAACAAGTAATAGCGACAGATCTTAACGAATCAGCAAAATCAAAATTTGACTTTTGTAGATTTCAGGTCCTCGATGTGATGGACAAAGAAGGTTTGAGAAACCTTGTAAAAAATGAAAAAATAACTCAGATATATCATTTAGCGGCAGTGCTCTCAGCAGTTGGTGAGAAAAAACCTCTTTTTGCTTGGGAACTCAACATGGATAGTTTGCTTCATGTACTTGAGCTAGCCAAAGAATTTAAATTGAACAAGGTTTACTGGCCTTCTTCCATTGCGGTCTTTGGACCAAATACTCCTAAAATCAATACGCCTCAATACTGCGTCAAAGAGCCAAATACGGTTTATGGCATTTCGAAACAGGCGGGGGAGAGATGGTGTGAATACTACTTTCAGAAGTTTAATGTGGACGTGCGCAGTCTACGTTACCCAGGTTTGATTGGCTACAAGTCTCTTCCTGGAGGTGGAACAACCGATTATGCTGTGGATATTTACCACAAAGCATTAGCAGGCGAGAAATTTGATTGCTTCCTTCGTGAAGACAGTTCCCTTCCGATGATGTATATGCCAGACGCGATTAAAGCAACTTTGGACCTGATGAACGCACCACGCGAATCGGTGAAAATACGCTCTAGCTACAATCTTGCTGCGATGAACTTTACACCAAAAGAAAGTTATGAGAGCATTTTAAAATACATTCCAGATTTCAAAATCGAGTATAACCCGGATTTCCGTCAGGCAATCGCTGATAGTTGGCCAGATAGCATTGATGATAGTTGTGCCAGAAAGGATTGGGGCTGGCAGCACGATTACGATTTAGACGCCATGACTAAGGACATCTTGGAAAACCTTCCAAACTATAAATTCTAAATTCAATGCTCAGCTTTTATTAGCTGGGCATTTTTTTATCCTACTTCATTTCTGATTCTTCAACGATTAGTGTACAATTTCATTTTAAATCAATGGCAAGGAAATATTCTAACAGCAAACTATTTAGCTTACAGAATATTATCCAATCCTTATTCTAAATTAGCTTTATACTATAGCTTATTTTCGAAGTAGCTCAGAATTCCCTAATTTAAGATTCATTCAATTACCCATGAATAATCTTAAAATAGCTGGTTTCCTTACCATTGCTGCAATTATAGCAATTGCTGGATTCATGATTTTCGGTCCTGAAAAGGAAGTTGATTTCAGCACCCAGATTAAGCCTATCCTAAACAAAAACTGTATCTCATGTCATGGCGGAGTAAAAAAGAGCGGTGGATTCTCTGTGCTTTTTGAGGAAGAAGCTTTCGCAGACACAGAATCAGGACACCCCGCTATAATTCCAGGAGATCCGAATGGCAGCGAGTTGATCAAACGTTTAACAGCTTCAGACCCTGAATTGAGAATGCCTTATGAGCGATCACCTTTATCCAAGGAAGAAATCGATCTTTTAAAAACTTGGATCAAACAAGGAGCAAAATGGGGTGAGCACTGGGCTTATGAACCCGTTCAGGCTCCGGCAATAATTGAAAACAAAACGACAGCAGGATTTTCTGGGGACAACGCTCAAGCATCTACAAATGCAATAGATTTTTATGTAGGTAAAAAACTCGAAGAGCAAGAACTGACATTTTCAAAAGAGGAATCCCCTCTTAAATTAATTCGAAGAGCTGCTCTGGATATTACTGGTTTACCTCCAACCAACGAATTGGTTGAGCAATTTTCGTCCAAGAAAATCACCTACGAGGAAGCCGTGGACAAGATGTTAGCATCTTCCTCTTTTGGAGAAAAGTGGGCTACTTGGTGGCTAGACCTGGCTAGATATGCTGATACCAAAGGATATGAGCGGGATGTTTCCCGAACCATGTGGCCATATAGAGACTACGTGATCCGAGCATTCAATGACGATAAACCATTTGACGAGTTCACTATAGAGCAATTAGCAGGAGATCTACTTCCAAATCCTACAGAAGATCAATTAGCAGCTACGGCATTTCACCGCAATACCATGAATAATGATGAAGGTGGGACAAATGATGAGGAGTTCAGAGTAGCTGCAGTTCTAGACAGAGTAGGAACAACCTATGAGGTTTGGCAAAGCACCACAATGGCATGCGTTCAATGCCACAGTCATCCGTATGATCCAATTCGTCACGAGGAATTTTATCAATCCATGGCATTCTTCAATAATTCAAGAGACGAAGACACCCACGATGAAGAGCCTAGGTTGAGATTTTATTCAGTAGAGCAGAAAACAAAAATTGAATCTGTATTAGCTTGGGTAAAAGAAAATGAAAGTGAAAAAGCTGCAATAGCTCGTAAAAACTTCCTGACTTATCTTGAACCAAAGTATCCTTCACACAATGCCGTTGACTTCAATAACGCAGAGCTAATTGATACTAAATGGCTAGGGATTCAGGCAAATGGGTCAGCTTATCTTCGAAAAGTCGACACCCGAGGCTCAGACCAAATGTTAATGTACTACGGATCTGGCATTGATGGTAGCAAAATGACCATTCGGAATGGTGGACCAGAAGGAGACGTTCTAGCAGAATTTCCGATCAATAAAACCGGTGGCGATATTGTTCGCCCCATTCCTATAAAGCCAACAAATGGCTTGGTAGATCTCTATTTGGAGGTTAGAAACCCAAGCGTTAAAACTCAGCAAAATGCCGCCAAATTTGTCTGGTTTGCTTTTGTCCCAACTTTGGAAGGAAAGGATAAACCGGGATTCAAGGATATTCAGAATTCATGGGAAACGGCATTGAACTTCAGAGGAACAAAGCTTCCAATTATGATTGAAAATCCTCCCTATATGGCGCGGGAGAGTCATGTTTTTGAGCGGGGAAATTGGATGAGTCTGGGAGAAAAAGTAAACCCTGAAACTCCAAAGACATTCAATAACTGGAAGCCAGAGTGGCCTAATAATAGGCTTGGATTTGCTTATTGGTTGACGGATAAGGAGAATCCATTGACTTCGAGAACATTTGTAAACCGGGTTTGGGATCAGCTATTTGGTCGTGGTATAGTAAGTTCACTGGAAGATATGGGCACGCAATCTGATCCTCCTTCTCATCCTGAACTGCTTGATTATTTGGCTTGGAAAACCATGAACGAGTACGATTGGAGCATGAAAAGCTTAATAAGGGAAATCGTCACTTCGGCTACCTACAAGCAGTCCTCGGCAGTTTCTGCCGAACTTTACAAAAAAGACCCACAAAACAAATGGTATGCCCGTGGCCCAAGGTTTAGATTAAGCGCCGAACAAGTACGGGATCAAGCCTTAGCGGTATCTGGATTGTTGAGTGATAAAATGTATGGGCCAGGTGTCAAGCCTCACCAGCCTGATGGGATTTGGCAGACAGTTTATAATGGGGAATCCTGGAAAGAAAGTGAAGGAGAAGATGCACACAGACGTGGTATTTATACCTTCTTAAAGCGAACTAGTCCTTACCCATCTTTTATATCTTTTGATGCAGCTAGTCGGGAAGTTTGTCTGAGTCGCAGGATAGTGACTAACACGCCTCTCCAAGCGTTGGTCACACTGAATGACCCGGTGTATCTTGAAGCTGCATATTACTTAGCAGAAGATATGATCAAACATGATGCTTCAAAACCCGAGAAAGGAATTGCCTATGGCTATCAGAAGCTAGTGCTAAATCCTATCTCAGAAAAAAAGCTAAATACACTTTCTAATCTGTACGAAGAAGCGTTGGCAGAATATAAAAGCAAACCTGATTCATTGGAAGCCTTCTTCACTGTGAAAGAAAAATCAACAAATCCTGAGCAAGCGGCCATGTCTGTCGTGGCAAATGCCTTATTGAATATGGATGAATTCTTAACCAAACCTTGATATGAAAAGTCTAGATAAAATGCTCGTTGAGTTTGCACAGCAAAAGCTGGAGAAGCAAACAAGAAGACATTTCCTGATGGATTGTGTATCGAAAGTTGGTGGGCTCGCAATGGCTCCACTGATGTTTGGTTGCGATACTGGTTCATCAGCAGGTTCTAAAGGGTTAAACTTAAGCCAGCGTGATTTGAATCCGCTTTCTCCTTTGCCACCCCCATTTGGAGCTAAGGCGAAGTCAATCATTTACCTGCACATGGCCGGAGCTCCTTCGCAGTTGGAGCTATTTGATTTCAAACCGGAATTAGCAAAATATCATAACCAACCTTGTCCGCAATCTTTATTGGAAGGGAAGAAATTTGCTTTCATCCGTGGTGTTCCTAATCTCCTTGGACCGCAGGCTAATTTTTCCCAACATGGAGAATCCGGCGCTTGGATCTCAGATTACATGCCTCACTTTCAAAAAATGGCCGATGAAGTCTCCTTTTTGAAAGCAGTTCATACCGATCAATTCAATCATGGACCTGCTCAACTTTTGATGCAGACAGGAAGTGCGAGACTTGGCCGTCCTAGTTTGGGAAGCTGGGTGACTTATGGTTTGGGCACAGAAAACCAAAATCTTCCAGGCTTTGTGGTTCTTACTTCTGGAGGAAAAACTCCTGATGCAGGTAAAAGTGTCTGGGGATCCGGTTTTTTACCTTCAGTATATCAAGGTGTGCAATGCAGATCTAAAGGAGATCCGGTTTTGTATCTAGATGATCCAGAGGGAATGTCTCGAAATTTGAAGAAAAACGTTATTGATGCTATCAATACGGTAAATAAGGAGGAGTTTGATTCCTATGGTGATCCTGAAATTCTGGCTAGAATCAACCAGTACGAGATGGCTTACCGTATGCAAATCGAAGTGCCAGAAGTCATGAATATAAACGACGAACCTGAGTCAGTTCATGAGCTTTATGGCACCAAACCTGGCTCAGAATCCTTTGCCAACAACTGTCTTCTTGCCCGGAAACTGGTAGAAAAAGGAGTTCGATTTGTACAGTTATACGATTGGGGTTGGGATACGCACGGCACAGATCATGACGGATCTATCGACATGGGATTGAGAAACAAATGCCGGGAAATGGACAGACCCGTTTCCGCCTTATTACTTGATCTGAAACAAAGGGGATTACTTGAGGACACCTTAGTAGTTTGGGGAGGAGAATTTGGTCGTACCCCAATGCAGGAAAACAGGGAAGGTAAAACTCAAAGTTTCCTAGGTAGAGATCATCACGGAGATGCCTTTACTATGTGGATGGCTGGTGGCGGCATCAAACCAGGTGTGACTTATGGCAAAACAGATGATTTCGGATTTTCTGGCATAGAGGAGAAAGTTTCAGTTCATGATATTCATGCCACCATACTTCATTTGATGGGTTTTGACCATGAGCAGTTTACCTACGATTTCCAAGGTCGTCCTTTCCGATTGACGGATGTAGAAGGAGAATTGATCAATAAAATATTAGCTTAATCCTGCATGCTTACACGAATTACCATTCTAGCATTTCTATTCATTTTCTTTCTTTCACCAATTTTTGCCCAGCAGCAAATCCTATTTTTCCAAACTGACTGGGGTAATAAATTGTCTTTGGACGAGTTTCTAAAACGGACCAAAAACGATGGCTATGATGGCATCGAAACTTGGTTTCCTTACTCGGAGGATGTACAAAAAGAATTGAAAGCTGGACTGGAAAAATACGATTTGAAGGTAATTTTCCTTCATGGCACAAATAAAGGTTTGCCTTATGCAGAAGCGCTAAAAGTCTATGAGGAAAATCTGCAAAAAATAATTGCCTGGAATCCTGTTAAAATCAACTCACATACGGGCTCCGATTATTGGTCTTTGGAAGAAAACAAAGCTTTTATAGATATAACCACAAAAGCCAGTAGGGAGTCAGGGATTCCGATTGTTCATGAAACTCACCGCAGTATATTTTCCTTCAACGTTCCGCTTACTGTTGAAATGGTAAATGCAGCGCCAGATTTGAGATTGAACTTGGACATCAGCCATTGGATGATAGTTCATGAGCGATTGATTGGTTTGAAAGATCCTTTGCTTCAGCAAATTATTCCTCGAGTGGATCATATTCACGCACGAGTTGGATTTGCAGAAGGACCACAAGTTAATAACCCTGCAGCTCCTGAATGGAAATCTGCCTTAACTACTCACTTGGATATTTGGGAGCATATAATTCGGAATTCCGGTCAAGATCTATACACCATTACGACTGAATTTGGTCCTCCACCCTACTTGCCTACTGTGCCTTTTTCTAACGTACCCATCGCAGATCAATGGGAAGCCAACGTATTTATCATGAAAGCCATTAAAGCCCGCTTCGCAAATGATTGATTTTATTTTGCCATTGTTCGGACGTTTTCATCCGAT
This sequence comes from uncultured Algoriphagus sp., assembly GCF_963974835.1. Lineage (GTDB taxonomy): Bacteria > Bacteroidota > Bacteroidia > Cytophagales > Cyclobacteriaceae > Algoriphagus. The sequence continues at coordinate 166,751 of NZ_CAXBET010000005.1, forward strand.
TTTGGTTCACTTGCCAATTGGCTTCCTGGTTTTTGGTGTTATCCTCATTTTTGGGTTTGGAAAGAAGTATTCCCTCTATTCCCCAATCATCCAATTAGCCCTTTTGCTTGGTGGAATTTCAGCTTTTTTAGCTAGCATCAGCGGATTTTTACAATACCAGAGTGAAGGATATGGTTGGGACACAGTTAAGTTTCATTTGTTCTTAGGAATCCTCACTACCCTACTGTCATTTGGTCTTTGGTATCATCTAAAAAAGGCTGTTTCAACTCCAGCAAAATTGAAAATCAAAGGAGCAACTCTGATCCTGATCATAACTATTACTGGTCATTTGGGAGGAAATATCACCCATGGGGATGATTATTTTACAGAAGTGTTACCTCCAGAACTTCAAGCCTTCCTAGGTGGAGAAGTAAGTACAAATGAACCTCTTGAACTACCCGCAGACAATTGGGAAGAGGTTGAATTCTATTCGGGCGCGATCCAGCCAATTTTAGATCAGAATTGCAAAAGCTGCCATAATCCTAAAAAGCTAAAGGGAGAATTGGACCTGAGCTCGTTTGAAGGAATTCAAAAAGGAGGTGAAGACGGGCAAATTTTAGAAACTGGAAACGCAGAAGAAAGCGCCTTATTTGCTCGATTAATTTTGCCAGAGGATGAAGATGATCACATGCCTCCAAAAGATAAGCGACAGCCTAGTAAAGAAGAAATTGAATTGATCAAAGCCTGGATTGAATCTGGATCACCTGAAAACACTAAGCTTGGAGAGTCAACAATAAACGTGAATTTAGTAGAGCCATTTTTCAAGAAAAACGAAATACCATTTTATCCAGTCGTTGAGGTTGCAAAGCTTCCTCAGGATTCGATTTCAAAGTTAAGAAGCGAAGGTTTTTTTGCTGAAGTAGTAAAGAAAGATTCGCCCCTCTTGAAGATCAGTTGTATTAATTTTCCGGCATTTTCTGATTCAGACTGGCATATGCTGCAATCTGCTAAAGATCAAATTGTGTATCTGGACCTGACAGGAACAGCGATTAGCGATACAATTTTGGAGCAACTTGCAACGCTGCCAAACTTAACTGTATTGAAACTTAATCAGACTGCTATCGAAGGATCTGACTTAGGAAAACTGGTTGAAAACAAAAACTTAAAGCTACTCTACATCAATGATACTCAAGTAAGTCTTGATAAACTATCAGCTCTAAACAATCATCCTACTTTAGAAAAAGTATTCGCATTTAAATCACCGGTAGCAGATAATGGAAGTCCTTCCCAGTTTAGTTTTTACTTGGAAACTGGAAGTTTGAGCCTACCCCCTTTGCCGACGGATACGATAGTTTATTGAAAAGTCAGTCTCCTGCAAAGGCGCAAAGCTGAAGCAGGCAATATTAATTCAAATGCCCCTCAATCACTTCTGGATCAAAACCCAAACTCAGGCTTCCATCTTTGTAAATAATCACTGGACGTTTGATCATACTTGAGTTTTCTTCAAGAATGGGAATAGCTGTTTCCTCATTTTCCAAAGCCGATTTCTGATCATCAGACATTTTTCGATAGGTAGTACCTTTCTTATTCACCAGAGAAGCAAGATCTGTTTTTTCTAAAAACGCTTCTAAAAGTGTGGCGCTAGGCTGTTGCTTTTTATAGTCAATGAAGTCGTAATCAACTCCCTTTTCCGCTAGGAAATCGAAGGTCTTCTTCATCGTATTGCAATTCTTAATTCCGTAGACTTTGATAGACATATCTTAATTATTCTTTTAAGGCAGTGAATTTGATTCTAAATAGATCCAAAATCAACTTTTAACACTTAAAAAAGTATCAACTTGGCAAATCAAAATTATAATCTTAAAATTATATTAGATAAAGTAATCTTGATTTTAAAAATGTAATTCGAATTACATTTCAGACAAATCTTTCCTAATGAGTAAATTTGAAAAGCTTTTACTTAAGATTCTTTCTGGCAAATCGGATAAAAATCTATCCATTTCGGATTTGAAAACGTTACTTATTCAGCTAGATTTTCAAGAAAGAGGAGGCTCTGGAAGTCATTCAGTTTACAAAAGAAAAGACATCCCTGAAATTATTAATATTCAATCGACCAAAGATGGGAAAGCTAAACCCTATCAAGTAAAGCAAATTAGAGAAATTATTGTCGCTTATAAACTTTCAAAAAAATGAGCAAATACGGAATCTTCGTTTACTGGAGTGATCAAGATGAATGCTTTGTATCAGAAGTTCCTGAACTTCCATCTATCAAAGCACATGGTGACAACCAAACAGAGGCATTGGAAAATGCTCAGCAAGCAATTGAACTTTGGATCAAAGTAGCTAAAGAAGATGGGATAAAGATCCCAAAGCCAAAAGGCAAGATACAATATGCTTAGCCTGCTTCTAGGCTAATAAAAGATTTCAAGCTCAATTTACTATGAAGAAAAGTAATCCAACTACTCAAAACAATTCGCAGATCATCTCATCTAAATATGGCGGGAAACTTCCGATTGAAGTTGCGGAAAAGCTTCATGAATATGTTTCCAAAGGTAGAATTAACTGGACTATAAATAAAATTTATAGCCCCAATATCTCCACCATAGCTTCCTTATGAGCAACCAAGATCTGGTCGATCACATCGTCTTTCAAGGCTGTGGACAAGAACAAACTTTCAAACTGGCTTGGGGCCAAGTAAACTCCACGCTTTAACATTGCTTGGAAATATTTTCCAAATAAAGCAGTGTTAGAATTCTTTGCAGTTTCGAAGTCGAATACTGGTTTATCAGTGAAAAACAAGGAATACATGCTTCCTAAGCTGTTCACCGTGTAATTCAATCCTAATTCCTGATTGATACTTTTTATGCCTTCTGCTAATCTACTTCCAATATGAGTTAACTCATCATAGACAGTTGGATCAGTATTCAAATGGTTTAGCATGGTCAAACCTGCTGCCATGGCAATTGGGTTACCTGAAAGTGTCCCCGCTTGGTAAACAGGTCCAGCCGGAGAAACAAACTCCATGATTTCTCTCTTTCCTCCGTAAGCACCCACTGGCATTCCTCCACCGATGATTTTACCCAAAGTGGTCATATCCGGAGTTACTCCGAAAACCTCCTGAGCTCCTCCTTTGGCTAATCTAAATCCTGTCATCACCTCATCGAAGATCAGGATAATCCCTTCTCTCGAACAGATATCTCTCAATCCTTGCAGATAACCTTCCTTCGGAAGACATAGCCCCATATTTCCTGGGACTGGCTCTAGAATCAAGGCCGCAATTTCACCTGGATTCGCAACTACCAACTCTTCAATAGCTTCCAGATTATTATAAGGAGCAATCAAGGTGTCTTTAGCAGTTCCCTTGGTCACTCCTGGAGAATCAGGATCACCCATAGTCATGGCACCAGAACCTGCTGCGATCAAAAATGAATCACCGTGACCATGGTAATGGCCTTCCATTTTGATAAACTTATCACGACCTGTAAAGCCTCTAGCCACACGGATCGCAGACATGGTCGCTTCGGTACCCGAGTTCACCATACGAACTTTCTCGATGGAAGGAACCATACTTACGATCAGCTCAGCAATTTCCACTTCTTTAGCCGTAGGAGCTCCAAAAGAAGTTCCATCCTCCATTGCTTTGATCACCGCATCCCTCACCTTCGGGTGATTATGGCCCAGGAGCATAGGCCCCCAGCTGTTGATTAATTCTATAAATTGATTTCCATCTTCATCATACAAATAAGCACCATCAGCTTTTTTGATAAAAAGTGGATCACCACCCACAGCTCTAAAGGCACGAACTGGAGAGTTCACTCCACCTGGAATGAAATTTTGGGCTTTTGAAAAAAGCGCTTTGCTCTTAGAAATGTTCATTATTTAATCTAAAGGTTTCAATTCGCCTGCTTCCAACTCAAACAGCGGCACGTATTGATTATTGTGACCTCCTTGGAAATTAAATCCCCAAGTTAACTTACCTGCCTGAAATGCTTTTTGATCCAGATTCCTTCTCAAATCAAAGCCTTTTGAGTCTGACATGTTGGAAGCAACCCAATCTATCAATTCAGCTCCTAATGTGGAATTTATACTAGGTAAATTAAGGTATTTATCATAAAATCTATTTCGGAATTTCTCCATTGGCTCACCATAAAAATTCAAAGTATTATTACCAATAAAATAGAAATTCGGAAATTCCAGCATTTCAAAATTGGCAAAGTTAAAACTCAACCAGGAATCCATCACGACCATCGGGATAGAAGCGGTAATTGACTCCATCAAAGCAAATGCTGGCTGCGCAATAGTGGGATCATCTGATAGCAAAATTACCTGATCTACGGACATTCTTGATTGACCCCCGCGAATTCCCAATCCCTGTAAAAACTCACTTGTATTTCTGGAATTGACTTGCTCGTATTTTAGAATCTGGAAACCTGCACGTCCTAATTGGTCTTGAAGCATTTTGGCCAGCATCTCATCACGAGAGCTTCCACTATAACCTATTGCTACTCTCTTTCCCCAATTCTGCTTTCTTAAACCTTCTACAATCCCATCAGCAATGGAACTAACAGATGGTCTAAACAAATAGCTATAGTTCAATTCTTCGAACCTATCACCCAAATTTGATAGAGGATGCACAAATGGAATCTTGGATGTCTCTGCAAAACTACTGACCAAATCGGACTCCTCTGGATAAATAGGGCCTATAATTATATCAGCCGACGCAATCGAAGGGTCAGCAAGTAAGTTCTTAAGATGTGCTACATCTCTTTTAGAATCAAAAGTCATCATATTAACTTTTGTTCCAGTTTTTTTCAATTCCGCAACCCCATATTCCAAACCCTGATACAATTCGAAAACAAAGTCATTTGGTGGAATACTTGACAAATTGGTTCGTGAAGAGTTAGTAAATGGCAAAATCACCACGATGTCCAATACTTGATCTTTCACCACATTAGTACTCTCATTTGCCTTACCTTGCAATTCATAATAGGCATTTCGCTCCGAAGCTGAAAGAATTGTTTGGCTTTCTAAAACTCTCTTCAAAGCTTCTCCATAACCCTTATTCTCTTTGAACTCGGAAAGATTGGCAATCATAAAACTGGCACTAACCTGCTTCAGATTTTCAAAAGTGGCATTTTCAGCCATCGTCATAATCCTGTCGTTCTTGATTTGTTTGATAAGCTTAAGAGCTTCAATGTTCTGTTGATTTTTAAAATAGGCGACCGACAAAAGGTATTTCGCTTCTTCAGACTTTGCCCAATTTCTATTTAGTATAGGTTCCAAAGCAGCAATTGCTTGGGCAGGTTGATTCGCTCCAAGGGTAGCTTCGCCCAAGTGAAAAGATGCATAATTTGCTAGATTTCCGTATTCTTTTGGGTCAGTAAATTGCTTGAAAAGCGGAATCGCCTCCCAATAGTTTTTGGCTGCCAACTCGGACTGAGCCTTGCGATAAGCATCCGGTGTAGGAATTTGAGCAACTGCTAAGCTCAGGATGAAAAATACCGGGATTACTAAAAGAAATTTTTTCATTTTAAAGTGGTGAATCAAACATCAGTAGAGGGAGTGCAAATTTAACCCATTATTTTCAAACCCAAAGTTCAGGCCGAAAAGCCTTGAAAAGTAAAAACCCGAAGCTAATTCTTCGGGTTTTTACAATTTCAAATTTGAAATTTCTATTCTCAATGTTTTCTATTCCCACTCAATAGTTGCCGGTGGCTTAGAAGAGATATCGTAAACAACTCTGTTGACGCCTTTCACTTTATTGATAATATCGTTAGAAATCTTACCTAGGAACTCGTAAGGAAGATGAATCCAGTCAGCAGTCATACCATCCACAGAACCTACAGCTCTAAGCGCAACAACTTTCTCATAGGTACGCTCATCTCCCATCACACCTACAGATTGTATTGGAAGAAGCATCGCTCCTGCTTGCCACACCTGATCATAAAGACCTGAATCTTTCAATCCTTTGATAAAAATATGGTCAACTTCCTGAAGGGTCTTCACTTTCTCAGCTGTAATGTCCCCCAAAATACGGATTCCAAGCCCCGGACCTGGGAAAGGATGACGCCCGATGATTGTTTCTACAATCTCCAGCGCACGTCCAACTTCACGAACCTCATCTTTGAAAAGTGTATTCAATGGCTCAACAACTGACAACTTCATGAAATCAGGTAAACCACCCACATTGTGGTGAGATTTGATGGTAGCCGAAGGACCTTTAACAGAGATTGACTCGATCACATCTGGATAGATGGTTCCTTGGCCAAGCCATTTTACACCTTCAAGCTTATTTGACTCCTCATCGAAAACCTCGATGAATGCATTTCCAATCGCTTTTCTTTTAGCTTCCGGGTCGGTAACACCAGCAAGCGCATCATAGAATTTCTGCTTGGCATCTACACCAATCACATTCAATCCCATGTGCTTATAAGAATCCAATACTTCTTCGAATTCATTTTTGCGAAGCAATCCATTGTCCACAAAAACACAGATCAGCTGATCGCCAATTGCTCGGTGAATCAATGTTGCCGCCACAGAAGAATCGACTCCTCCAGAAAGACCCATTACGACTTTGTCAGAACCGATTTTAGCCTTCAATTCCGCAATACTTGCATCGATAAACACATCTGAAGTCCAGTCCTGGGAACAGCCACAGATTCCAACCACGAAATTTCTAAGTAGATTCTTGCCTTCAGTGGAATGAGTTACCTCTGGGTGGAATTGAATTCCGTAAGTTTCTTCATTTTGAATTTTGAATGCAGCCACACGAACAGAATCTGTGCTGGCGATCACATCAAAGTTATCTGGCAAATTCTTGATCGTATCTCCATGAGACATCCAAACCTGTGAACCATGATTCATCTCTTTCAACAAATCGTAATGATTGTCCAAGTGGCTGAGATTTGCACGTCCATATTCACGAATCTCTGAAGGTGCTACTTCTCCGCCATACTTCTGAGCTAAAAGTTGGGAACCATAACATACGCCCAAAAGAGGAAGTTTGCCTCTTAAAATATCCAAATCCAAATCAGGAGATCCCTCATCTCTTACCGAGCAAGGAGAGCCTGAAAGTATCACTCCTTTAATGTCGGAGGTGATTTCTGGAACTTTGTTATAAGGGTGAATTTCGCAATAAACATTCAGTTCTCTAACTCTTCGGGCGATGAGTTGTGTGTACTGAGAACCGAAATCGAGGATCAAGATTTGTTCTGCCATGCGCAAAGGTAAGCAGGTCAGTTAAATTGAGGAAGTGTTCTTGTAAAATTTACAGAATAATGTTTGGCGGGAAGGGAATTCAAAATTGGAAGATTGAAAAGTTGGAAGATTTGGGTCACCCTGAGCGAAGTCGAAGGGTTGGAGGATTTAGGGTTGAAGGTTCTAAGGTGGAAAAGTTGGAAAGTGGTCCCACTTCATTATTTAAAATTCAGCGTTGGACATTCATTGTTTTTTAGATTAGAATCTACAACTCTAGTACTGCTATGTAGCTTTTTAACAATCTTTTAGTTAATCAAACTAAAGAAAGTTTAGTATTAAAAAAGATTAGTAGTATTTCGGGAAATCAACTTCTAAACGTTTTGTATATGAAATCACATCGACTACTTCTGATCCTTTTCTTTTTTGCATTTGCTCCGATCTTTACAAATGCGCAGGAAAAACCTAAACTACAGTACACCGTAGGATTCGGTTCATCTATAGATGGAATGAATTTATTGTATGGACTGAATTACTCCAATGAACTCAATTTAAGACTAGGTAAAAGAACTTCATTCAATGCAGGTGTTTCATTTTACCAATCTTTAGGCAGTTATGAGGACAGGATATTACCCCCATTGTCTGACGGAAAGAATAAGGAACAATCCTCTGGCATTTTCATTACGCCTTCTTTCAAATACGACATTATCCAGCGTCCTTCTGGATTTAAGTTGGCATTTTCAGCTGGACCATCACAACAGCTAGGTGGAGAGACCTTTATTCGCTCCGATCCTTTTTCTTCGGAAACAACATCCACTGCCTACATTACCAACAAATATCAGCGTGTCGGCTTGTTCATGGAATTGGAAGCTGAGTGGAATTCCAAGAACCCTAATCGAAAAAATGCATTTAGTATTTCAGCATTCGGAGCTAACAATGCCATGCCATGGTACCTAAATGCTACCTATAAATTGAGATTTAAATTCGGGAAGAAATAATCTTAAACGGCTAACTTGCGGCCTTCAATCGACCGATTTCAACTTTCTGATATGTATTTAAAAACTTCCTTTTCCCTGCTTCTTTTCGTTCTAAGCATAAGTTCTTTTGCTCAAAACACTCCACTTCAGAAAGTTACTGATCCTTATTTCGCGTTGGTAAGACCAGAATTTAAAGGTGATTTGGCCTATGAAACGGTAGCATTTGTAGAGCAATATTGGAGACTTGCTGGAAATACAGGTTTTAATAATACGGTATTTAGGATTGCGGAGAGGCTGGAAGCAGCAGGGTATGTTTTGGAAGAAAAGGCAAAAGACTCAGATCGATTCACCTATAGAATCGAGACTAGAGAGATGCGTCAGCCAACTTGGGAGCCTGTTTCTGCATCCTTGAAAATAGTTGGTTCGAATGAAAACCTACTTTCCTCAGATACCAATCGGAATATGATTTATCAGTATTCCTCCTCCACTCCTGCTGATGGAATTACGGGTGAAGTAATTTATGTAGAAAGCAAGGAAGCTCTTTCCTCTGTTGATTTAAAGGGGAAAATCCTCTTTTCTGACCAGGTCGGCTATAGAACTTTGCAGTCAGCCGTGAAAGAAAATGGCGCTGTCGGCGTATTGACTTATGACATGCCTAGCTATTTGCAACCTGAGAAAAACGTTACTTCTATACAGTTTCGAGGTTTGAGACATGATGCCAATAATCCTGCTTGGGCGATTGCGCTTTCTTTCGAAGCAAAAGAAAAACTGAAAGCTGAGCTGGCAAAAGGAAAGGTGGAAGTACTGGTAAAGGCAGAAACGAAGATTTATGATTCAGCTGAACTTACTATTGTTGCTAATGTCAAAGGATCAGAATGGCCGTTGGAAAGCTTGGTTTTCTCCGCTCACATCCAAGAGCCTGGCGCAAATGACAATGCTACTGGCGTGGGTACGCAACTGGAAATGGCTAAAATCACTGCAGATTTGATTCAAGAAGGAAAGCTTGACCTGAAGCGTACGTTGACTTTCCTTTGGGGTGATGAGATAATTTCAACGAGAAGATATATCCAAGAAAAAGATAAACGTGAAGCTGAGATCAACTGGGGAATTTCCTTGGATATGGTGGGTGAAAATACCGATGTAACTGGCGGCACATTCCTAATCGAAAAAATGCCTGACCCAAGCGCTATCTGGACACGTGGAGAAGACAAACATAGCGAATGGGGCGGTTCACCGATGACGGTGGATCAACTGAAGCCACACTACTTTAATGACTTTATCCTGACCAACTTCGAAGCTCAGGGTGAATATGCAAACTGGGTAGTGAAAACCAATCCTTTCGAAGGAGGCTCGGATCATACGCCATTCCTTCAGGCAGATATTCCAGGATTGTTACTTTGGCATTTTACAGATCAGTTTTACCACACCGATAACGATCGATTGGATAAAGTCTCTCAGAAAACCATGGTCAATGTCGGCACAGGAGCTTTAGTATCGGCTTATACGCTTTTGAATGCAGATGAGACGACAGTAGATCAACTGATGCTAATGATTGCAGCAAAAGCGCAAATACGGTTAATGACAGAAGTTCAGCTTAGCAAAAATGCTATTGCTGCAGGTGGGTCCAAAGAAGATGAACAAAAAATCCTCGACACCTGGGCGGATTATTATGCGAAGGCTATGGATTCTATCAAGGACTTGGTTCCTGCTGATGATGAAAAAACGTTGAGGAGAATATTGCTAGCGAAAGAGGCGATCAAGGCTCATGTGCCGCAGCTTTAATTTGTAGTTTAAACTAATTTTTATCTATATATTTCTGTACAACTTAAATTCACTTTTATGAGAAAATTCTTACTCCCAATTTTTGCACTTATACTCTTCTTGCTACAGTCCAATGCTTATGCTCAGGACAACAAAAGCTTAATCTATTACGTGGGAATCGGACCTGCAATTGATGGAAATTTGGGGCTTTTTGGAATTAATGTAAGTAATGAACTGAGTTTTGGATTAGGTAAAAGAATTTCCCTTAACCCATCATTAACCTACTATCAATCGATTAAATCTTTCGATAGTTTTGATGACCCAAAGTTTGGACAGGATAATTCATCTGGACTTTTTACGAATGCCACATTCAAATACGATCTATTACTAACCAAAAATAATTTCCGTATCTCCTTGGCTTTTGGTCCATCCTTTCAAATCGGAAGTGATAACAGTACCGATGGAGCTTTCCTGCGGTATGATGAATCAGGGAATTACTATGAATACATGTATAGCATAGAGCGATTTGCCAGATTAGGTTACACCCAACAGATCGCTTTTGATTGGAAAAGTAAAAATGAAAATCGCAGAAATTCAGCTGTACTTAGCATGTCTTCATTTGACGGCTATTGGCCATGGTACCTAATGGCAACTTATCGCATGGGATTCAAATTGAAATAATATCAGCTTCCTCTTGGAAATTGTATTTGAGAATTGATCATTGAATTTGACCATTTCCAAAGGCACGTTTCGGATTCTCTTCCAAAAGCAATTTCCAATCAGCTTCTTCAAACCCTTTGACATTCAATGCTGGCATAAGCTTTTCGAAGATATTAGTAAAGGGTACAAAATTACCTCCATTTGGCTTGGCGGGATCGTACCAACCTGCATCATGGGAAATCAGTACATTTCCCAAAAAACCATTTTCCTTAGCGAAAAATACGCGGTCCGCATATTCATCCAAACTCCAACCTATCCCATCTAAACTGATCCAAACTCCAAGTTTAGCTGCCTCAAGGTAATTTTGAAAATCCTGCTCCGCCTGCGCATGCACCCAAACAAAAGCAGATGGCTCAACATCCATTTGCTGAAGAATCTCAACTTCCTGTTTGGCAGTATTCCAGGTTCCAGTGTGGGAGTAGATTTTTAAACCGGTTTTCTCATATGTCAGACCAGCTGCACTGACCAATTTCGAGTCCATTTCCCCCAAAGGATTATCTTCGTTGACCGAGATTTTGATAAAGCCTGGTTTGATACCAGTTCCTTCTATCCCATCCTCGTATTCTGCAATCCATCTCTCTGACAACTCTTCAGCTGTTTCTGTGAATGCATAATCAGGCAAAAACTTTCCCTTTTGAGTTCCATAAAGTCCAGTATTTGTGATGAGTTGAATTCCGGATTGCTCACTCAGTTTTTTAAGCAAAACTGGATCTTTTGCCAAGTAAGAAGGTGTGCAGTCAAAAATGGTCTTTACTCCAAATTTCTTCACTTCGATTAAATAAGGCAATACTTTAGCAATTACCTCTTCCTGCGAATAGCGATTTGGCGAAACAGAATCTGCCCCGATAAAATCCACCAGCATATGCTCATGAATCAATGTTAGCTCCATGGAATCTGTCGAAATCGATCCAGAAACAGTATTAATGTAACTGGTTTTAGAATTAGGCTTGGAGCAGGAAAAAGAAAGGATCAATACACTTAGTCCAATTACTATAGAATGCTTCATATATAAAGCTAAGCAACTACCACCCTTAATGCCAAGAGATATACAGCTTGATTTACGCTAAACTCTTATTTTAAAGAAGACATTCCTCCGTCTATGTGGAGTATTTGACCTGTGACCCAAGAAGATTTATCATCCAAGAGAAATAAGGTTGCTTCAGCGATATCCTCTGGCGTGCCTATTCGACCCAAGGGATGCCTTTTATCTGAGGCTGCGCGCTTTTCGTCTGTGCTTACCAATTGCTTCGCCAGCGGTGTGTCCGTTAAAGATGGAGCAATGGCATTAATTCTTATCTGATTAGGTGCCCATTCTGCTGCCAAGGATCTTACTAATCCTTCCACAGCACCTTTTGCAGATGCTATTCCAGCATGAAATCCCATTCCCGTTTGCACAGCCACAGTGCTGTAAAGTACAACCGAAGCCGCTTCCGATTTTTTAAGAGCTTTTATACATGCCTGAAGCGTTTTGACAGCACCGAAAAAATTAACATCCATCTCATTCTTAAAATCCTCCATGGAAATCCTATGGAATGGTTTGAGATTGATGGAACCAGGGCAATAAACCACACCATCAATTACTTCTGGTAAATCCTGCAATTCTGAAGAGTCTTCTGTAATATCGATTTGATAATTTCCTTCACCAGTTCGGGAATAGAGAAACAAATTTGCTCCGCCTTCCTTGGCTAATGCCGCAACGGCTTTTCCTATTCCTGAATTCCCTCCTATGATAACAATATTCTTTCCTTTCATACATTAAATACTTTTCTAGTAAAGCAGTATGAGAAGGAGATTGTTTGAATTTGGTCCTATTTCAACTCATAAAAATAAATGGTCTGTACTTCTTTCTCGATGGCCTCTGGATCTTCGCCAGGTTTGGCATTGGAATAAAGCACATCTCGAACTGACCCTAAATTCACATCCCATGCTCCTTGCCATAGTTTTTCTTCACCTTTGAAAATTTGGTAGTTATATTTTGATTTATACTTATTTACCAATCCCATAAACTCAGGACCACCGATAAATTCCCGCGGAAGCTTATCTACTTCTTGTTGAGGTGCGAAACCAACAAACTGGGTTAATAAATAATCATTTGAAAAGGCAAAATCGGTGTATTCTGAACTTGCCAATGCATTTAAAAACCCTTCAAAAGATGTATCATCCCGAGTTGGCAAAATCTGTCTGTAGCTATCACCAGGATTCAATGCCCAACTTCTTTGCAAAATCAACCCAGGGAAAGTATATACATACATTTCAGGAGAGTTCGGGAAAAGCACAAACATCTCGTCATTAACTATTTTTACAATAGGATCTAAATTATTGTATTTCCCAGGACTGATCGCCATTTGACTTTCTGCAGGAATCAAATCCGATCTCAAAATTTCCAAAGTATTAAGATCCCTTACCGACATAAAGGAATAAGAATTACTAAAATCCTTAGATTTAAGAACCTCAGGTGCAGCAGATTTTTCTAAAGAAAACGTGTAGAAGAAATCTTTATGTGTGAGTGCTGCGCGACTCCCTCCAATCCTGCGGGTAACCAAATCAAATTGAATCTTCTTTTCTTCCAGCAAATTAAAATCAAGATCATAGATAAATGCTCCAGCATGAGTAATAATTATGATTTCATTTTCTCCTTTGTAATTAGCAGTGATAAAATACTGAGTCTTATAACTATCCTTACCATCCTCACTCCGGTTTACTTTGACAAGAATTTCACCAGACTTATCTACCCGAATCAGCTCATTTGTCTTAAAATCATAAAACAAAAATTCAGAATGATCTTCCTTAACATCTATCATTCCCAATTCGGTCAAGTGATCTATCACCAAACTATCGGTAATCACCAATTCAGGAATATAAGCCTCAGATTGTTTTTCATGAGTCTTTTCGCTGCATGAAACAAGAACAGGAAAAAGAAGAGCTAGAAAAAAATTCTTCATAGATTTTAATTTCCTAATAAGATAGGTAAGCGTTTAAGAAATTCATAAGAAAAACTTGGAAGAAAATTCAAACCTACTTGCCTGAATTATGTTAACCTATTATGAAGAAATTCAGGCATTTACTCATTTTACTTTTGATTATGACATATTCAACTGCAATAGCTCAGAAGCTGAGTTCTCATAAATGGCAAGACCGTATAATCATTCTTCAGGTTAATGATCCTGCCAATCAATTGCTCGAAAAGCAACTCATAGAGCTGAAAAAACATAAGGCTGGATTGGATGACAGAAATCTAATTGTTTATCAAATGATTCAAAACAAGTATAAAAAGGGCTTTTCTAATGATGGTCAATGGGAATCTACCAAAGACTCAGACAATATCAAGCAAATTGATGAGGAGTTTGAAGTATTGCTTATCGGATTGGATGGAGGAATAAAACTCCGTAAAAATGAATTCATTTCCTGCCAAAAACTTTTCGAAGTAATAGATCAAATGCCCATGAGGCAGTCAGAAATTAGGAAAGGGAACAAATCGGATTCCTTAAATTATTTTGACTAGAAATATCAGTATGTGGTTTAATTCAACTACGCCACAGAATATTTTAACTTAATCCTGGCAGAATCTAAAATGTAAGAAACTTCTCTACACATCTCTTTTATTATTTTCCATGGCTTAATTCACAAATGCAGGCATAAAAAAAACCGGACTTTTCAGCCCGGTTTAAATGTTGGTCTAGTATTTCAAAAGTTATCTTTCCAAGCTTATATACTTGATAAACTCATTACGAGTTTGCTCATCTTTTTCAAACTTTCCTGAATAGAACGAGGTAAGGGTACTACTTGTTGTGTCCTTCACTCCTCTTGAGCTTACACACATGTGATCTGCATCCATAATTACTGCCACATCCGCTGTACCCAGAGCTTCTACTAGCTCATTCCCGATCTGCATCGTCAGCCTCTCCTGTACTTGGGGACGCTGGGAAAAATATTGAACTATCCTGTTAATCTTTGATAGTCCGATCACCGATCCATTGGAGATGTAAGCTACATGGGCTTTACCGTGAATCGGCACGAAATGATGCTCACAGTGTGAAAAGAAGGTGATATTCTTCTCCACCAGCATCTCATTATATTTATATTTATTTTCAAAAAGCTTTGCAACAGGCTTATTCTTTGGATTGAGACCACTGAATACTTCCTTCACATACATCTTTGCCACACGATGCGGAGTGCCTTTTAAACTGTCATCTGTCAGGTCCAATCCCATGATATGCATGATTTCTTTAAAGTGCTTCTCGATCAATTCGACCTTTAGCTCATCATCCATTTCGAAAGCATCTTCTCTAAGGGGCGTTTCGAGGGAAGTTCCTACATGTTCATCTCCGATGTCACCAGCAGATGCACGGGCAATATTAATTCCCATCGTATTCAACAAAGTTTCTTTCTGTTTCATAAAGTCGAATCGTTAACTCGAATTTTCGATCAATTTGTTCCCTTAAAATATTCCAAATAACCACTGCAATGTTCTCAGCGGTTGGGTTAAGTTCTTTGAATTCATCGGTATCAAGGTTTAAATTTTTGTGATCTAATTTTCTTAATATATGCTCTTTGATCAGGTCGCTGAGCACTTTCATATCATATACGTATCCCGTACGAGGATCTATTTCTCCTCTAAGTTTTACTACCAATTCATAATTGTGACCATGAAAATGAGGATTATTACACTTCCCAAAAACGGACTGATTTTGCTCATCTGACCATTCAGGATTATGAAGCCTATGGGCTGCGTTGAAATGTTCTTTTCTAAATACTGATACTTTCATGGAATGCTGAAACAGCGGCTTTTCTGAATTTGTTTGAATTATTTTCATTTTTGACTGTTACAGTACAAGGATGGCACTGATAGCAGAGAAATAATTTTGGGTCTGCAAAATTACAGAATAATAATTGGCACCAAAACCTAAGTAATCTCATCTAGCCTTCAACCATCAACTATAACTAGAAGGTTCCCGGCTAAATTTCACATATTTTATGACCAAAATCATAAGATACTGAATTAAAGCTCGTTTGATCTACCGGGATATCCTCCTAAATTTGTACAATCACCCAAATGCTTATGCTTTACCAAACAATCGCTATTACTTTCCTATTGTTCATAGGAATTTTCAACAATCCAGATTTTAGAGAAAATAACCCTACCAATATTTCATCCATTGACGCAACTTCAGTATCCTATGATGCATTGCACAGCGATAATGGAGTTTTGCCTTCGCGAGAAGTTTTCACGATGGCTATACAAGGTTGGGATAAAATGAAGGACAATCTTAAATCCAAGGTGCTTACTGTCATTGATTTTAGCCTTCCCTCCACAGCCAAGCGTATGTGGATCATTGATCCGGAAAATGGAGATATCCTCCTAAATTCTGTAGTATCTCATGGAAGAAACTCGGGAGATTTGTTGGCAAAAGCTTTTTCAAATCAACCCGAATCCTTCAAAAGTAGCTTAGGGTTTTATAAAACGGCAGAAACCTATTCAGGCAAACATGGCTATTCTTTGAGATTAGATGGCTTAGAAAAAGGTTTTAATGATCAAGCGAGAAACCGTGCTATCGTAATACACGGAGCAGATTATGCCCGCGAAGAATTTGCTAAGTCAGTAGGAAGACTAGGAAGAAGTTTAGGTTGCCCAGCTCTTCCAAGTGAGCTATCTGCCAAAGCTATCGATCTGATCAAAGACGGTTCTTTGCTTTTCATTTTTGGAAAAGATGAGAACTATCTTTCAAAATCAAGCCTTATCAAGGCTTGATTTTTCTCTTCTCAACGCTTTGAGTAAAGCTTCATCTCTGTCATAAACATCTGATCTGAAATTGGCTTTGCCATTCTTATCCGCCCAGAAAGTCATATAAAGCAAGACAACAGGTATTTTTCTGTCTAATTCTACCACTTCTTCGGTATCCTGGTTCATGGCTTCCAGAATTTTTTCATCATCCCATTCTTTATCGTCAAGTAAAATTTTTGCGAATTGATCTGGATTCTGAATTCGGATACATCCATGACTCAGCGCGCGAGTTTCCTTTTCAAATAGACTACGAGCCGGAGTATCGTGAATGTAAATGTTATATTCATTTGGGAACATAAATTTTACTAGGCCTAGAGAATTATCCCCTCCTGGTTTTTGCCGCACCCGGTATCCCTGATCTTTGGATAAATTGACTTTTGATGCTTTTACCACCTCACCACTGCCACTCACCACTTCCATATTCTTTTGCGATAGGTAGTTGGGGTTTTTACTCATGGATGGAATTATTTCATCTTTAGTGATTGATTCAGGAATGTTCCAATAAGGACTGAAGACAATATAGCTCATAGGAGCTGTGAATGTTGGAGACTCATTGTATTCTTTACCTACGATTACTTTTGCTGTGAATGCTGTATCTTTTTTGTTCATGTAGTCCAATTGGTAATTGGCTATATTCACCAAAACCATCTCCTGATCCCAGTCGATTTTTGGCATCCAGCGAAGTCTCTCCATGTTTATCGAAGCAATATCGATTAGATTTTGAGGGGAATTATTTAAGGACTCTGCCACCAAAGAACCAATTACTCCATCTGGATTCATACCGTTGGATTCCTGATATTTCTGTAGACCCTCAAACATCGTAGAATCAAACAAAGTTGGCTCGTCCGTATCATAAGGTTTCAAAAAGTCCCAAAAGACCAACCGCTTACGAAGATCTGGAATTGCCGAATGCTTCTCACCTACTTTTATAACGCCATCCACCTTGGCAAATTCCCAAGTTAGAGTATCATTTCTTTGAATCTCATACAGCTCCTCGATGGCTTCACGACCCTGTGCATAGATTTCTGAGCTAGGATAAAGGCTTGCGAAAGTCTTCTCAACTGAACTTCCATTTGCCACTTCCTTAAGCAGTTCTGTATAATTAATCTCAGATTCCTTCTCTTCGAATTTCCAGTTAGGATCTAGGCTTGAAGGATTTACCTTACCTTTTTCCAAGTCATGAGCTAGATTGAAAAAGCTATCACTTAGCATCAACTCCAGATTGACTTTCTCCTCAGCAGAAAGACTTTTAAATTTTTTATTCTTTTTATCCGAATCTGAAGAAAATGCATAAATTTCTTCCAAGTGATAATCTGCTGGTTGCAAACCATCAAATTTTGAATCTTCTATCTGCTTCAGTAATTCTTCACCTGATTTGGAAAGTGAACCGTTAAAAAGCCACACCTCTAGGTATTCTCTATCTGCATAAAACTTCTCAAGCTCTTCAGAATAATTGGACTGAGACAGTGATCCACTTCTATCTCCGCTTAATGCTGCTTGAAGTTCATCTGAAATGTCTGACCTGCGGTGATTAAAAAACCAGATCAATCCTATCGCTAGAATTAAGACTGCGACGAATGGGACAATTATCTTTTTATTCATATAAGGCGTTTTGTATCACCTTCTAGAAATCAAAGTTCGTACGCATATAATTCTATAATAATAAAAGCCTTCAGCCTTAACCTAATCAGCTAATGTGCAGTGGTTTACAACCTTATAAAATCTGCAGACAACATTTTCCACAAATTTAGACTGAGACTGAAATTTCCCAAGTTGGGGTTCAGAACATAGCTCAACACCTATAATCTAATTGCGAAGTGCTGCAAGCACCTCAGCATCTCGGTCATAAATATCCTGGCGGAAATGCCCCTGACCTTTGGAATCTGCCCAAAACGTGAGGTAAAGTAATACTACCGGAATTTTGCGATCCAGAGTCACTATCTGCTCATGGCTTTGATGCATCGCTGCATTGATCTTTGCCGGAGTCCAAGAACTATCGTTTTTTAGTAGTATCCCTGCAAATGCTGCTGGATCCTGAATTCGAATACATCCATGGCTTAATGCTCTATCTTCTCTGGTAAATAAACTTCTAGCTGGGGTATCATGAATATATACGCTGTGCTCGTTTGGAAACATAAACTTTACCAAACCCAGAGAATTATTTTCACCTGGCTTTTGCCTCACCATATAAGGGATAGATTTCCCACTCCAGTTAACAGAGGAAGGGTCTACATGCTGGCCTGAGTAGGTTACCACTTCCATATTTTTTTGGGTAAGGTAGTTTGGGTTTTTTCTCACAGCCGGCATTACTTCGTTTCGCACGATAGAAGTTGGCAAATTCCAATATGGACTAAACACGATATAACTCATCGCAGAAGAAAAAATCGGAGATTCATGGAATTTCTTCCCGACGATTACCCTTGCAGAAAGTAATGTGTCTCTGTTATTTAGATAATCCAATTGATAATTTGCGATGTTTACAAGAATCATTTCAGCACCACGTAACGTATCTGGAAGCCAGCGAAGACGCTCCATGTTAACTGAAGCCTTGTCTATCAAATCACCCGGAGACTGGTTCAATGCATTCACCGTATTTTTACCTAAAGCGCCATCCGGTTCCAGACCATTTCTCTGCTGGAATTTCTGCACTGCGACAAACATCGTGGAGTCATAGGCATTTTCATCCTCATACGAATACGACTCTAAATATTTCCAAAAAGTCAGGCGCTCACGCAAATTCGCAATGCTCCCGTTACTCTCTCCTACTTTAATGGATTTCACTACTTTCACTGCCTTCCAATTGAGCGTATCTTTCTTGCGGATTTCATCCATGGCGCGGATCACTTCTCTTCCCTTTTTGTACATGGGAAGGTTGGGATAAAGAGTCTCCAAGGGCTGCCGGATTTGCTCGCGCTCCAAAGCTGTTGCCAGCAAATCAGGAAAAGACGTTTTTGATGTTTTATGGGTGATTTCCCAATCGCCAGTTAGGGATTGCGGATCTACCTTACCTACTTCCAGATGTGCTGCCAAATGGAAAAATGAATCTGTCAGCAGTAAATCCAACCCAGCCAAATCGTCAAGTTCATTCGCATTTCCTGACTTCTTATTTGCTTCAAACTGGGAAAAAAAAGCATTGATCAGATTCAGGTGATAGTCTTCAGGAGTCAGCCCGTCAAATTTGCTTTGCAAGATTTCAAATCGAAGTTCATAGGCAAGTTCTGTGAGAACTCCATTTTTAATCCAAGCTGGCTCGAAAAATCTTGAAGTATAAAATTTATGGATTTCTCCTTTTGCGAAAAGCTCCTGGTTCTGGACGTTAAGCGGAATATCCGGCTGATCCTGTTCCAGACGAATCCGGATGTTATCCTGCAAGTCCGTATTCTGTGCGATACAAAAAAGCCCCGGAGCAAAACTCAGGAGCATAATTAAAATGAAGTTCTTAAGCATAATCTCTTTTGAATTATTGCACCTCAAAATTTTGATATTTTCTTCCCAGCGTCCACACTTCTTTTAGCATTTCCAAGAATTCTCCCATCTTATGGAGAGGTATCAAGTTTGGCCCATCGCTAAGTGCTTTGGAAGGATCTGGGTGAGTCTCGATAAAGAAACCGTCAATACCAGTTGCAGCTGCTGCTCTTGCCAAGATCGGCGCAAATTCCCGTTGTCCTCCACTGCTTCCACCTTGACCACCTGGCTGCTGCACTGAATGGGTAATATCAAAAACAACCGGTGCAAACTGACGCATGATCGGAAGTCCACGCATATCCACCACCAGATTATGATATCCTAAAGAAAACCCACGCTCAGTAAGACATACATTATCGTTTCCAGTTGATCTCACTTTACTCACAGCGTACTGCATATCCTCAGGTGCCATGAACTGTCCGCGCTTGATTTTAACAGCCTTTCCACTTTCGCCTGCGGCTAAAAGCAAATCTGTCTGCCTACACAGAAATGCAGGAATCTGCAAGACATCTACAACAGCTGCGACATCCTTCACCTGATAGCTTTCATGGATATCTGTCACCAATGGGACGTTCAAAGCATTTCCCACACGCTGCAGCACTTCTAATGACTTATCCATTCCTATACTTCGGAAAGAACCGGATGAGGTTCTATTGGCTTTATCAAAAGACGCTTTGAACACATAGGAAAAACCATATTTCTCTGCCCATTCTTTGGTCTTGGCTCCTATCTCCAGACATATGTCATAGCTCTCAACAGCACAAGGACCAGCGAATAAAACAGGCTTTTCTTCACCCAAAATCACCGAATCAGTGATGCGCATAGGTTGTTTATTTCTTTTCATTTTCCTTTTGGGATAAAGTATCTATCAATGGGACTAATTGCTGGATGGAGTGGAGAAGCAAATCTCCTGCTTCTCGAAAAACCCCTTCGCCACCTTTGAATCGAGAAACGTAATGAGCTATTGGCTTTACATATTCTAAGGCATCCTCAGGCACTACAGCTAGGCCTACACGGGCTAAAATAGGCAGATCAATCAAATCATCACCGATATAAGCGACTTCCTCCGCCTGTAGCTCAAGCGTTTCTAGGACTTCTTGAAATTTCTTTCCCTTATTTTTGACTCCATGGTAATGGAAATCAAACTTAAGTTCCTCACAACGGTTTTGAACCACATATGATTCTCTTCCCGTGATAGCACCCACCATAAGCCCGCTTTTGCGAAGATGGTAGACAATCAAACCATCCTTTACATTGAATTTTTTGAATTCCAGCTTATTATCATCATAGATAATTCCGCCGTCAGTCATCACCCCATCAATATCCGAGATGAGCAATTTTATTTTGGCTGCTCTTTCCCACACTTCATCTGAAACGTGAGCAAAGTAATCAGCTATTATTTTTTCTGTTTCCATTGAATAGAATAAAGATCGAGCCTTCTCTGCTCGAGGTTTCGTACACTTCCTGCCTTTCTCTGTTTAGTCAAAAGATCCAAATCCACATCGGCAACGATGATAGTTTCTTCATTTTCCGAGGCCATTGCTACTACTGCATCATGGGGAAAAGAGAAATCTGAAGGAGAATAAATAGCAGCCTGCGAGTACTGAATATCCATGTTTTCCACTTTCGGCAGATTACCCACAGAACCCGTAATCGCCACATAACACTCGTTTTCTATCGCACGCGACTTTGCACAGGTATTGACCCGCAGGAAAGCATTTTTAGTATCTGTCCAGAATGGTACAAATAAAATGTCCATTTCCTGCTCAGCGAGGATTCTTCCAAGCTCGGGGAATTCCACATCATAGCAAATCAAAATCCCAATTCTTCCTGCATCAGTATCGAAAACATTGATACCATTTCCTCCTTGAAGTCCCCAATAAGAAGCTTCATCCGGAGTAATGTGAAGCTTATATTGCTTGTCCTGTGTACCGTCTCGTCGGCAGAGGTAACTTACGTTTCTAAGCTTTTTGCCGTCGTACTCAGGCATTGACCCCGCAACTATGTTAACATTATAGGAAACAGCCAAATCGCTCATTCGGCTGATAATTTCGTCGGTATAATCTGCCAGATTTCGAATTGCCTCTGAAGCATCCATGTCGTTGAATTCTGCCAAAAGTGGTGCGTTGAAGAATTCGGGAAGTAAACAGAAATCTGATTTGTATCCAGAAACGGTATCCACAAAGAATTCTACCTGTTGCATCAAGTCATCCACATTGGAGAAGCGACGCATCTTCCATTGCACCAAACCAAGACGCACAATTGACTTCTTATTACCTATTAGCTTCTCGTCTTTTTCGTAATAAATATTAATCCACTCAAGAAGCGTAGCATAGGCTCTGGAATCTGTATCTGAAGGCAAATACTTGGTAATCACCTTTCTAACGTGAAATTCATTTGCTAGCTGGAAAGACAAAACTGAGTCAAAAATCTCTTTATTCTTGACTAGGTCTATGTATTTCCTAGGGGTCATCTCATCGGCGTAATTTGTGTATCCAGGAATTCTTCCACCGGCAATGATGGATCGAAGATTTAAGTTCTCGCAGATCTCCTTTCTCACATCATATAATCTACGCCCGAGACGCATGCCTCGATAGTCAGTATGCACAAAGACGTCAGTTCCATAAAGTGTGTCCCCATCCATGTCATGGGTATCAAACTTTCCATAACCGGTAATTTGATCATACGTGTGATTGTCTCCAAATCTATTGTAATCAACTACTATACTCAAAGCAGCAGCGACTACTTTACCGTTATCCTCAATACCTATCTGACCTTCCGGAAATACCTTCAACTGGTTTTTAAGCTCCTCCTTGGTCCAAGCACCACCTTGGTTTTTATAAATGGAAACCATTATTTCCCGGATATCTTCGTAATCCGAAAGTTTTATATTTCTAAGCTTAAGCCTATGCTCTAACTCTTCTTTTTGCTTGCTCATGGTTCAAAATTAGCCAAATTCAATTAATTATTTCTAATCACTCTTTCTTAAGAAAATAAACAGATCAATCCCAAATTATCATGTTATGCCAGAATTATAGTACATTAAAAGCAATTCTGAATAGTTATAGAATACAAATAGAGAAAAGATAGCATAAACTATATGCAGCAGGAAATAAAAGAAGTGGCTGAAGAAAAAGCACAGGGATTTATAGAATGGATACAGGAAATATTCAATTACAGCCTGGTCAATTTAGGTGAATCCAAACTAACAGTAGGTTTAATATTAACTCTTGTTATTTCATTCATTGTCCTTTTCATAGTTACTGAATGGATACGTAGATTACTTGTTAATAGGGTATTAACCCGTTATCAAATAGATTCAGGAACCCGCTCATCCATCGGCATGATAGTGAAATACGTGCTGATTTTGGCAGGTGTATTTTCCATCTTACAAACCAATGGAGTTGATCTGAGTGCTTTCGGAATTCTTGCTGGTGCTCTGGGTGTAGGTATCGGTTTTGGCCTGCAAAACATCACCAACAACTTCATTTCCGGCCTCATTATTCTATTCGAAAGGCCTATCAAAGTAGGTGACCGAATTGAGGTGGGAGACGTCTCTGGAGATGTAATCCGAATTTCTGCCCGATCCACTACAATTGTAACCAATGACAATATCACGATTATAGTTCCTAACAGTCAATTTATTGACAGTCCTGTGATCAACTGGTCGCACAATGATCGTAATATCCGATTCAATTTCCCGGTAGGAGTAGCATATAAAGAAAACCCTGAGAAGGTGAAAAGTATACTCATTGAAGCAGCAAAAGAAAATAATGGAGTATTGAATACTCCAGCGCCTGATGTACTTTTTGATAGTTATGGAGACAATAGTATCAACTTCATACTAAGGGTATGGTCTTCTGAGTACATCAATAAACCCAAAGTGCTTAAAAGCCAGTTGTATTACGCCATTTTTAAGAAGTTTGGCGAGCAAGGAATAGAAATTCCATTCCCTCAACGTGACCTTCATATTAAGTCAGGATTTGAAAAGTTAGAAAATTAGTCTAATTTTCAACTGACTCTTAATTTGGGAAAAAACGGGGGAAGCCGGCTATGAAAAAATTGTTCTTCATTTTTATTTTTCTTTCCTCTTCTCTGGCCTATTCACAGAGTTTCTATAGGTTTCGCTTTGAGGAACCATGGTCATTTTCAGCGAGTGCTGGAGCTACTCAATATTTCGGGGAATTATATTCTTTTTGGAAATATAGCGAAGGTGTACAGCCTGATTGGAATGCAAACATCGCTGCCCACTATACCTTTGGAACACATCTTCGAGCCAGGGCAGACTTTTCTTACATTAAAATGTCCGGCCAAGATCCTCCATCCGATCCCAGGGCACACAGAGTCGTCAGAAACCTTGATTTTAAAGCGCAAAACTGGGAAACCACCGCAATGGTAGAGTATTATTGGTTTCCCGTAAAGGTACCAAACATACATCGCTCCCTGTGGAATCCTTACATTTTTGCAGGAGTAGGTATGTCCACAAACAACCCTCAAACTCAATTAGACGGAGAATGGGTTGACCTTCGACCGCTGCAACTCGAAAACAACCCATACGAACGCTATATTATTACTTTTCCGATGGGATTAGGATTGAAATATAAGATGAACGTTTATATGGATTTTTTTCTGGAAGGAAACTATAGATTCACTCTTACAGATTATATGGATGATATTTCAGCCTATAATATCAGTGAATTCTATCTTGACTTAGTGGAAGATTATGTAACAGGTAAAAATCCGGATCGATTGAGACTGGCCGTTCGAAATCCGGATTTCATGGATGACAATGGATTGCCTGATGTGGATAAAATCCTGAGAAATGGAGGAAGAATCCGTCGCGGTTCGGGATTAGATCATCGCTACGATGGTTACATGACCGTAAATTTTGGTGTGGAAATATACCTTGCCCCGGATATTTGGGACAACTTCATCTTTAGAAACAGAGTAAATGAAAAAGCTTTCCGCTTCTGGTAAAGCTTAATTTCAAATTCTAAATCTCAAATTTGAAATTATATATCTAACTCCATTTTGATATCACAGCGGCAATACTTGCCTTCTTCAAGTTCCACTGGCTTAAATCCCAGTTTTTGATAAATTCTCAAAGCAGGTGAAAGCTTGGAGTGAGTGTAAAGCACTACTTTCTTACCTCCCATTTCTCTAGCTTTTTCAATAATCGCCTTTGCGAGGATCATTCCTATTCCCTTACCTTTTGCATCTTCGTTAACTCCCATTTTTATCATTTCATACACGCCATCAGAGACTTTGTGAAGTCCAACAGTACCGACGATCTCTTCTCCTAACTTTGCATAAATGATCGTTCCACCTGGCTTGATAATCGTTTCTTCGGGAGAATCAAATTGGGCCTGATCAAAGGGTTCGATAGCGAATAACTGTTCAACCCAAGCTTTGTTAATCGACTTAAAAAACGGACTTAATTCAGGCGAATAAGGTAAAATGTCAATATTTTCCATGGAATGAGATTTTTAGGGGCTCAGAGAAACTCAAAAATAAAAAGTTTTCTTTTAGCTTAGAAAGATTAAAAAACACTTTAAGAAACAATATGCGCCTTATACAATTTTCCGTTTTTATTTTGCTGCTATTAGGCAGTTCACTTGCCTTGGCACAATCACCGGATGAACAACTTAAAAAACTGGGATTAGAACTGCCTGAGGTCGGTGTGCCGATTGCAAACTATGTAAAATGGCGACAGGTAGATAATATACTTTATCTATCAGGCACCGGACCTGACGTATTTGGGAAAGTCGGAGCAGATCTGACTGTAGAAGAAGGATATCAGGCTGCGCGGGAGACAGGACTGGAAGTTATTGCTATGCTAAAAGCTGCAACTGGGGACCTAAGCAAAGTGAAACAGTTTGTGAAAGTATTGGGAATGGTTAACTCCGATCCAAAATTCGATAAGCAGCCTGCTGTAATCAATGGCTTTTCTGATCTTATGGTAGAAGTCTTTGGAGAAAAAGGAAAGCATGCCCGATCAGCAGTTAGTGTAGCCGCCTTACCAAATAATATGGCAGTGGAAATAGAAGTTATTGTGGAGCTAGAGAAATAATTTTGCATAAAATTGGTTCAAACCTTTATTACGCCAATTCTTAATTGATCACAATGGATGAGCGCTAGTTCCCGCACTAAGAAACCTCTGCATCTTTTCACTAGTGAAAGACTGGGATTTCGCACCTGGCACCCTTCAGACCTTACAGCCTTTACCGCCATGAATGCAGATCCTGAAACCATGACTTTTTTCCAGCACCCACTTTCGAAGAATGAATCCCAAGCTTTGATGGATAGAATGAAAAGACTTTACGCTGATCGCGGGCATTGTTATTTCGCTGTCGACTTATTGGAAAGTGGGGTATTCTTAGGAATGATCGGCTTGGGCACCAAATCATTCAAAGCAGACTTCACCCCTTGTGTGGATATAGGTTGGCGGATCAGAAAAGAATACTGGAATCAAGGTTATACTACTGAAGGAGCAGCAAGATGCCTTGAATTTGCTAAAGAAATAGGCATTAATGAAGTATATTCTCTAGCCTCTGCAAAGAATGGAGCATCAATCCGTGTAATGCAAAAAATCGGAATGAAATATGAAGCTGACTTCGAACATCCTGAACTTAAAGACTATCCGAGCTTAAGAGAATGTACATTATATAAAATCAGTTGGTAGCTTACTCATATTATTACCAACAAATAATTTTAAAACTAAAGAAAAAAAAAGATGCCACTCCCAAATGGAAGTGACATCAAACCACTCAACCCCAACTAATAACCAATTCTTACGCTAGGAAAAGAGAAGCAATTCCTAACACCTGATCTTTGTTTAGTGGTTCATCCCATGCTTCGGACACTGCACTAGCATCTATTCCGGTTAAGTTTACGACATTTACACCCCCATGCATTACGTTTCCTTCACCATCGTAGATAGCCTGTGTAGGTGCTGGCAGGGAACCTCTTGAGTCGTTAGTGATCCAACCTTTCACTGTATCCAGTCCTTTTTTCGTTCTTAATCTTCTTACCATAGATGCATGTCTAGCTTCTACAGAATGTATTGATAAAGCAGCAGTTAATACCACGTCACTTTCCATTACATTACCAGCTTGGCCTTTGTAAGCTCTCACCCCAGTATCCTCAAAAGCTTGGGATAAAGCCAGGAATGTAGGATAATCTTCAAATGGCATAAAGTTACCGCCTGCTGTAAAATCAAATTCAGGCTCAGCTACCGGCGTACCCATCAGTACATTGGAAATTACTTCTTGTAAGAAGTTAACGTGAGCCAATTCGTGGTCT
The DNA here is from genome assembly GCF_963974835.1 of uncultured Algoriphagus sp. GTDB lineage: Bacteria > Bacteroidota > Bacteroidia > Cytophagales > Cyclobacteriaceae > Algoriphagus. The sequence goes on from NZ_CAXBET010000005.1 coordinate 193,931, forward strand.
CTGATTTTAGTAAATATGGCTGAATCAGCACTTTCAATAACTCCTGATTCAATACCCATCTGATAATATCTATATTCCAAATGCTCCAAAGTCAAGGCGTAATTCAATACACCGATTAAGCTTGCAGTATCTGCTTTCGCTACTTTAGGCAGTGCAGAAAGTAATCCAAGTGGCACAGCAGCCATAGCTACTTTTTTACCCATATCTCCAAACTGGCGGAAAGCCTCTCTTCTGGAGAAAAACAAATCTTTTTCTTCCGGACTATTGGTATCCGGACACATTTTATCTAGCAATTTTAATAAGTTCATGTCTTGTGTTGTTTAAAGTGGTTATTAAGATGTTGGTAATTGACTGAAATCAATTGGTGTGGTAACATACGTGCTCGCAGCGGTCAAAACCTGAGAGAAAGTCAGCGTACGCTCAAGACCATTCGCATCGATCAAATCATCTCCTGCAAAATCAGCAGAACCCGGATTGATCAAATCTCTGATTGCCGCAGCATGTCTAGCTTCTACAGAAACAATTTTTCCGGCAATTACTAGATAGTCTACATTTTCAATGAATTGACCAGCACCATTATAAGCAGCAACCCCTAAGTCTTCAAAAGTCTTTGCAGCACCCAAGACAGAAGTTCTATTGCTGAAATCAATTGAGCTAAAATCAACTTCCAGATCAGCAATAGCTGCATCTCCTAAAGCTGCCTTGAAAAATTCTTTGTGAGCCCTTTCGTGCTTTTCCAAATCCCCCATAATGGTTTTCTCTTCAGCACTTGCATTTGCAAAATAACTTCCCTGCATAACAGTAGCATAAAATGCTGCTTCCAATTGCTCCAAGGCATAAGCATAATTCAATATTCCAATATCTCCAGATCCTAGCATCACGCCATCAGGCATCGGCATTGGATCCATATCTTCTACATCCTTACAGCCTACCATAATCAATCCGGCGGCGGCAACTGAAAGTGAGCCTGTTTTAAGGAACTGTCTGCGGTTAGCATTTTTCACCAGTCCCTGAGGCTTAATTAATTCATTTTTCATCTTCTGAGTGTTTAGGTTAATAATTCGGTTTTGGTTTTCATTTGAAAAGATTTCACCACAAATCGAAATTCGATCAAGTGTTTTAATGATTTGAAAAGATTTACGAAGTGAGGTGAGCAACTGGATTTAGCACAGTTAAAAAAAAATCTACATATCCCGAAGATGTGGTCTTTGCCACAAAAATATAACTGATATTGAGCGATTTTCAGGTTGAAAAACTCTCTAATTCGAAGAGGATAAAGCTTAAAAAGAAACCTTCTAAACAGTTAAAAACTTATTCTTCCCTGTTTTTGAATCTATAAATAAGAGAAGAATTAATATAAATAAGAGAATATATAAAATTATATAAGAACTTATTAATTAATGACTTAGCTGCTTTATTAATAATTCTATTTGCTTTTTATAAATACATTCTAGCTTTTCACATCACAAAAATAAGGTATCTTAAATTTCATAGGACGACTTAAAAATCCGTTTTTTACCCATTTATGGATTGGTTTCTCAAAAAGTTTTTTCAGTTATTTTTTTAATAAATTCATTACAAGTAAATTATCCTCCTGTTTTAACTAAATTAGTTCTAGAGGTCGCACAATGTCCAAATCTTTTTTATTGATCTCCCTCCTATGGGCTTTCGCCCCGCTTCCTAAAGACAATTCTACCAAAGTAGAATCGAATGCAATATTAGATTCGCTAATAAAAAAAAGTGAATATTATTTATACTTAGAATGGGATAGTGCCTATTCCTATCTAACTCAAGCCGACTCTCTTGCACGGCTTCTTAATCAAGAAAATAAAGTTGGAAAAATCTCCAACCTGTTTGGGACTTTACATTACCTAGAAGGCGACTATGTAGAATCCATTAGATATTACTCTATCGCAAGCGAAATTTTTAACAAAACCCAAGATGAATCAGGATTGGGCTACGCTCTCAACGGAAGAGGACTTATATACCTTAGCCAAAATGAACTCGAAAGAGCTATTGAAATTTTTAACCGCTGTATTGAAATCAACAAGGCGTTGGGGGACACATATTTGGTAGGTAGAAATTATTTCAACAGAAGCATAGGAGAGTCGGATCTTGGCCAGTATGATAAGGCCCATCATTCTATCAATTTAGCTTTGGAATACCTAAAGGACCATAAACACAGGGTGATTTACACGATGACATTAAATAGAGCTGGAAAGATCTATTTTGATGAGGGCAAACTAACTGAGTCTGAGGACTACTATAATCGTGTTTTAAATTATCCTGGCAAGCTGAGCAATTGGGCAAGAGCATTTGCATATACTGGATTGGCTGAAATACAGATCGCCAGAGGAAATTATGCAGATGCATTACAACTTGGTGAGCTCGCCAAAAATTACGTCAATAAAACTCGGGGATACTGGGACAAAGCAAGATTATCCAAAGCATTGATGACGATTCACGCTGAACTTGATCAATATCCTCTGGCATTAGTGCACTCCAAACTTTACAAAGCATATTCGGACAGCCTGTATAATGAAAATAAAAAAGCCGAAATCATCTACTTCCAGCTCCATTTGGCTGACGCTGACAATCAAAACTTGCTACAGGAAAAAGAGCTGGCAGAAAGCAATGCTCAGTTAAATAAAAAATTCATATTGATTCTTACAATCGTTCTGATAATCCTGATCATTGGGTTTATACTATATGGAAAAGTAATCAGGCAAAAAGAAAAAATTAATCAAGTGCTTCTTGAAAAGCAAAACGAAATTCAAATACAAAATGAAAAGCTTGAAGCTATCAATGATGAGAAGAACAAACTATTTTCCATTCTTTCCCATGATCTAAAAGCTCCGATCAAGTCAGTGAAAGAGCTTTTGGAATTGGAAGAACAAGGGATGCTCAATGAAGATGAGAAAAAAACTGCCCGAAGGCTCCTTATCAAGCAAGTGTCCGATACCGATGAGATGCTAAGAAAAATCCTTCGATGGTCTCAAGCTCAGCTCGATGGAATTCTGACAAAAAGAATTCCTACTCACCTATATGAAATAATAAAAGATGAGGTAGACCATCTAAACTACCAGAAGACTTCCAAAAAAATCTCTATTGATTTTTCACTGATAAATGAAGATATCCGAGTCATGGTAGATCCTCAGCAACTTCGGATTATTCTGCAAAATTGCCTTCAAAATTCCATCAAATTTTCAAATCCAAATTCCCAGATAAAGCTGTGGAATTCGGAAAATCCTGAAGATGGGCTGATCAATCTTCATATAAAGGACGAAGGAATAGGTATCCCTAAAAATAAATTGAAAGAAATTTTCTCAAATTTAGTGCAGATCAAGTCTACCGAGGGAACGCACAAGGAAAAAGGGACGGGCTTGGGCTTGTTACTCGTCAGACAGTTTACTGAGAAAAACAAGGGGAAATTCGACATCCAGAGTACGCCAAATGAAGGAACTGAGATCATTCTTAGCTTTGAAAAAATTAATGTCCCAGTAGAGAAAATTGAATCTTAATTAATAGTCTATATCTCCTTATAAATATGAAACCACTTATTCTGGTTACACTTGTTCTTTTAACTTCTTTACCACTTTTTTCCCAACAATTGCCTACGCGAGAGATGGATCGGATTAACTGGATGGATTTTGCGGAGCATGTGCCGGAAAAAATCAACACCGTGCTTTTGCCCACCGGCACTCTGGAACCTCATGGAGTTGTAAATAACGGTGCAGATAACACTGCCCCAACAGCCATGGCGAAGGAAATTGCAGGAGATATTAATGCACTCATTGCCCCTACGCTCAATTATGGAATGACAGGAAGTATGGCAGCATTTCCTGGAGCTTTTCAAATCAGCGAAGAATCCTATCGTCCATTTATAAGGGAGATTTTAAAAGGCCTTGCGAAAAATGGATTTAAGAATATCATCATTCTCAATGGGCATGGAGGAGGACAAACTGCCGTGCTCCAACAAGTGGCAGCTGAAGTCTCATCTGAACTTGGTGTGAGGACACTAGTCATAAACTGGTGGTCATTTGCCTCTGATGTGACATTTGAAGTTTTTGGCGAAAACGGAGGACATGCCGGACTCAATGAGACCGCTTACATCCAAGCAATTGACTCTACTCTGGTACAGAGAAAAAGGTACAGTGCAGATATGGCCACAGCCTATCCAGCGAATGGCACTTGGTCAGCATTTCCTTTCCCTTCTTCCATAGGTTTATACGAAGAGGGTCAGGGTTATCCAAATTTTGATCAAACACAGGCTGATGAGTATTTCAAAAAAGTAAACACCAAGGTTTCCGACTTTATTCAGGAGATCATTAAAAAATGGGATATGGCAGTTCTATAAATCTGCGCTATTCTGAATTCATCATTAAATATTCGAAATTTCATAATTATAAAACGCATTGTGATTTAGAAATAGATAGAATTTAAACCATCCGCATATGAAAGTCCTTTTGCTGATTTTAATATTGGTGTCATTACTACTTTTAGGTTGTAGCGATAATTCAGCAAATCAACCAGTTTCTCTTTTTGATGGAAAAACCCTAACTAGATGGGAAGGCGATCTAGAAAATACCTGGCGAGTAGAAGATGGAATGATCGTAGGTGGCTCATTAACCGAAACCGTTCCAAACAATGAATTTTTGGTAACCGATCGAAGCTATCAGAATTTCATTTTGACCTTAAAAATCAAACTCATCGGAGACGATGGTTTTGTTAATTCAGGAGTCCAATTTCACAGCAAAAGTCTTTCTGATCCAACTTATGAAATGGAAGGTTATCAGGCTGACTGGGGCCAAGGATATTGGGCAAGTCTGTACGATGAATCGAGAAGAAACCTTACGCTAATCGCTCCCGATTCTACACAGGTGATGGAATGGATTCATGTCAATGAATGGAACGATTATAAAATCCATATCGAGAATGGTCGAATCCAACTTTTTATCAATGGACATAAAACTGTGGATTATACAGAAAAAGACAGTTCAATTCCACAATCCGGCTTGATTGGTTTGCAAATTCATGGAGGTGGAAAAGCCCAAATATATTTTAAGGATATTTTTATTGAAGAACTCCCTCAAAAAGAATAGATTATAGATTGATTTTAGAATTCAATCGATTATCAATAACCCAAACCACATGACCAAAAGCTGGATACTATCAGTATTGTGCATGCTTTTCTGTGCACTTTCCTATTCCGCCACCGCCAAGGCTACATTCACAAAGGATCAGGCAGAGGAAATTGAATTTAAATTACAAGCAACAATCCTCGGATATTTTGCTCCAGATGGAACCAGAAACCCAACCCTAAAAGCAAAAAAAGGTGATCGTGTAACCATTACTATAACGAACGGTGAAATCATGACACACGATGTCGCCATGGAAAAGCTAGGCATCAAGAGCGAAACTATTCTTGACGAAGGCTCTTCAACTAGCATCACCTTCGTCGCTACCAGTGATGACACCTATTATTGCTCGATTCCCGGACATAGAGCAGCGGGAATGGTTGGGAAATTTGAACTCATCAAGGAAGACGAACCTGTAGTCAAAATAAAAGGAACTATCCCCCATAATGGTGGAAAACCACTTAATCTAGGTTTCGAAAGCGGCACTCTTCAGGATTGGAAAGCGACTGGTGATGCTTTTATAAACCCAATATTTAATACTGATCCCTCTCCTGTTCATGGGGAGGAGGATAATATAAATTTTGAAGGAAAAAACTTCCTGAGTAGCGGAGGCACAAAGAATTACAAACAGACAGGAACCCTCACTTCCGTATCATTCCCGGTAACTCAGCCATTTGCAAGCTTTTTGGTTTCCGGAGGCGCATTGGCAGATACCCGGGTGGAATTGGTATTAGCAGAATCCGATGAAGTTATTTATAGATCTACTGGTCAAGGTCGTGCTACACTTCAGCCAGTGGTAGTCGATTTAACTAACTATTTGGAGCAACCTATTTTTATCCGAATCATTGACAATGAAACCGGTATCTCTGAAATTCCTTACGTAGGACATGACACCTGGGCTCATATCAACTTTGATGACTTCAGGTTCTATCCGACTCGACCATCCTTCTCTAATGAATTAAAGCCTGAAGACATTATCATTTTACCTCCATTGGATCCAGTGCTAAATTCTGGTCTTTCAGGGATGGAAGCGGCAAAAGCCATGACTCCACCAGAAGGTTTTGAGATAACTCTTGCCGCATCAGAGCCGGATATCATCAGACCTATAAGTTTCACCTTAGATTATAGAGGAAGACTCTGGGTGGTGGAAGGTCATACCTACCCTACTCCCGCTCCTGAAGGTGAGGGAAAGGATCGCATATTGATTTTCGAAGACACAGATGGAGATGGCACATTGGACTCCCGAAAGGTTTTTGCCGAAGGCCTAAATCTAGTTAGCGGAATAGAAGTTGGAATGGGCGGTGTATGGCTAGGAGCAGCACCTTACCTCCTATTTATTCCCACGGATTTTGAAACAGACAAACCTACTAGTGATCCTGTGAAACTTCTGGATGGCTGGGGAACGGATGATACACATGAAGTATTGAACAATTTGCGATGGGGACCGGATGGTTGGCTATACGGAACTCATGGAGTTTTTACCCATTCCAATGTCGGCAAACCCGGCGCTCCCGATTCGCAAAGGACCAAAATAAACGCGGGAGTTTGGCGCTATCACCCTACACGTCATGAGTTCGAGGTTTTTGCCGAAGGAAGCAGCAATCCTTGGGGAATTGATTTCAACAGCTATGGTCATCCTTTCATCACCGTTTGTGTGATTCCGCACATGTATCATGTCATACAAGGTGCCAGATATCAAAGGCAAGCTGGGCAACATTTTAACCCATATACCTATGATGATATCAAAACCATTGCGGATCATGTGCATTGGGTGGGTGATCGTGGACCACATGCAGGCAATTTTCGATCAGCGTCTGCAGGTGGTGGACATGCGCATGCTGGTGCAATGATCTATTTGGGTGGTGATACCTGGCCCGAGAAATACCGCAATAACATTTTCATGAATAACATCAATGGTTCAAGACTAAACATAGATCAATTAAACCGGAAAGGCTCAGGTTACGTGGCCACTCACCAAAATGATTTCATGGCAATGAATGATTCTTGGTCTCAGTGGCTCAATTTTAAATATGGCCCCGGCGGCTCTGTATTTGCAATTGATTGGTACGATCAAAACCAATGTCACAGCCCCAATCCTGATGTTCATGACAAGTCTTTGGGAAGAATTTTTAAAATTTCACATAAGGATGATGTTTGGGAAAAAGTAGACTTATCCAAATCTAGCAGTACAGAACTTGCCAACTATCAAACTCACAAAAATGAATGGTATGCGAGACAAGCCAGGACGATTTTACAGGAGCTAGGGGCAACTCCAGAAGCTAAAAAGGTGCTCAAGGAAATTTTAACTAGTGACCCTGAGACCACAAACAGACTTAGAGCACTTTGGACACTTCATGTTACTCATTCACTTTCTGAAAGTGACTTAACCAAGCTAATGTCTGATGCCGATGAATACATTCGAAGCTGGGCTATTCAACTTGAAGTCGAAGATCAAAAAGTCTCGGATGAAACTCTGTCAATTTTCTACAGCATGGCAAAAAATGATACCTCTGCTTTGGTAAGACTTTATCTGACTTCAGCAATGCTGCGATTGGAACCGGAAAAGCGGTGGGAAGTGATGACTAATTTATTACAAAGATCAGAGGACTTAGATGATCATAATATGCCATTGATGCTTTGGTACGCGATGGAGCCACTAGTTGGTCTGAATGCTGATCGTGCTCTGAGTTTATCTGAAAAAGCCAGCAATCCTCTGATCCTACAGTATACAGTACAGAAACTTGGCGAACTCAAAAATCCAACTTCTGCCGCAGCGCTCCTGAAACTCAAGAAATATCTCGAAGAAATCAGTGGGCACGGTAGTCATGAATTAAAAATGAAGTTGGAGAATATTCTTCTTGAACATTAATACCATCTCTTATAAATCTAAAATTATGAAGTGTGAAATTTTTAACTATCCAGGCATAGCAATCACTTGCCTTTTTTCTTTTTCCCTTTTTTCAAATCCAGTGGAAAGCCAAGCTCAGCAAAAATCTGATTTTAAAAAAACAGTAATAACACGGGATTTTCTTTCAGAAGGAGTCGCTGCAGCAGACCTTAACAAGGATGGGAAGATGGATATTGTGGCAGGATATTATTGGTTTGAAGCACCTAATTGGGTAAGGCATGAGATATCTCCATCTCAGGTTTTTGATCCAAGGAAAGAATACAGCAATTCCTTTCTAAATCTGGGAATGGATGTCAATTTGGACGGTTGGGATGACGTGGTAATTATAGATTATCCTGGCACTCCGGGCTACTGGTTTGAGAACCCAAAAACAGAGAGCGGCGACTGGCAAAAGCATATTATTGCAGACTCTGTGGGAATATCAAATGAATCGCCGGGATTCATTGATATTGATGGAGATGGAAGATTGGACATCCTTTGTGGTGATCCCGAAAAGAAACAAATCATATGGCTTCAGGCTCCCACAAAGCCAGGGGAAACAAAATGGAATCGATTTGCACTTTCAGAAGAAAATGTACCTGGAACAGACCGATATTCCCACGGTCTTGGATTTGGCGATATCAATGGCGACAATATTAAGGACGTTGTAATATCAGAAGGTTGGTTCGAAGGGAAAACAGATCTGAAATCAGGTGACTGGATCTTTCATCCAATAAAGATCAGTGAAGCTGCCTCCCATATGCAGGTCTTGGATATTAACGGTGATTCGAAGAATGATATCCTTAGCTCGTCTGCGCATGCTCTTGGCATATGGTGGCAGGAAAGTGTGATGGATCAAACATTTGCTACACATCTCATAAGCGACATTACGGCCCAGACCCACGCTACTTTAATGGCAGACCTAGATAATGATGGTAAGCAAGAATGGATTACGGGCAAACGCTATTTGGCTCATAATGGAAATGATGCCGGTGATGCGGATACTCCATATTTGCTGTATTACAAAATAACACCGGGAACCGAACCCTATTTTCACGAACACATTATCGATAACGACTCGGGTGCTGGCTTAAATATAACAGTGGAAGATATGAATAAGGACGGTAAGCCTGATATTCTGATCGCAAACAAGAACGGTATTTTTCTCTTCGAAAATCAAATGAAGTAGAGTCTACTTCTTTTTTTAAAAACACATAAAACCCATAAATGGCTAATATGAATTCGACATTCAACCCAAAACTTTTTATCAAAATCTGGATCGCTTTTTACATTGTAATCTATTCTTTTCCCTATCCTTTTTCTCATATTCCGCTGCTCAGTGATTTGCTTTTGAAATATATCGTAGCAATAAGAGATGAATTCACTTTTCTAATTGCAAGATCAGTTTTAGGCCATTCAGATTTTATAAAGCCACAGAATAACGGCAGTGGCGATACTACTTTTGACTATGTCGAGCTGATCAGCTTTCCCATTATCGCGTTAATTCTAGCTGTATTTGTTTTAGTTCTTTTCAGGAAAAAACCTTGGATCACTAAACTCTTTTCTTGGTCTCTGATTTATGCCCGATATCACGTAGGATTGATTCTGATTTCTTATGGTGTGGCAAAATTTATGGCTGGGCAGTTTCCTGGACCAAGCATCTACACCCTTGAGCAGACCTTTGGGGAATCTTCCCCTATGGGTCTAGCCTGGAGATTTTTTGGCTACTCTGACACCTACAAAATATTTATGGGACTATCAGAAATTTCCGCAGGTATATTATTGCTTTTCCGAAGAACTGCCGTGCTTGGCGCATTACTGGCAATCGCCGTCACTACAAATATTGTATTGGTGAATTTCAGTTTTGATGTACCTGTGAAAATCATGTCATCTCACCTCCTATTATTTTCCATTTTGATTCTTTCCCCATCAATCAAGGTCTTATTGGATTTTTTCATCCTCCAAAAACCTGCAAAACTTCAAACGCCGGGGACCTACTGGAAAACAAAAACACAGCATAGACTCTGGCTCGGGGGAAAATTACTATTTGCTGTTTTGATTCCCCTTATGATGATAGTGGGACATTTTACGGCTCAGACCTTGATGAAAAGAAGTTCAAATCAATGGGAAGGAGCTTATTCTTTTTCTCACAACAACTTACCTGACAGCGCAGGAGTGTATTGGACGAATGTCATCATCGATCAAAAGAGTTTAAGTGTAAAAACCTCAGGCAAAAACTCTCACTACTACACCATAGAAGATTTTAATGAGGACGGCGAGATACATTTTGTACGAACGGGAAAACAGGAAGATCCTTACCTCTTAAAGATCATTGAAAATCATGACGGTCAATATCAATTCCTAGTAACGCTTGGTAATAAAGAAATGGATATCAACACCAACAGGAAGATGAAATCAGATTACTTTCTGATGCAGCGTGGATTCAATTGGGTAAATGAATATCCTTTAAACCGCTAAGCCCCTATTATAAGCCAAAATTCACTAGAACTGAGCTTCTGTTGATTATAGGGGGCCATATCTCAGGGAACCTGATATATTTGGAAGCGCAAAATGCAATCTCCAATATAATAACCCTCTAATTATATTTTTAACATGTCTAAAATTTACCTGCCAATACTTGCTTTAGTTGGTGCGGCAATGGCATATGGATGTTCCAGTCCAGATTCCAGAAAAGCTGATATTGAAGAACTTAAAAATTATTACCCACAATACCCTTTGGATACAGCCAAACACGGTGCAGACAGTACTGAGCTGATCATGACTAATTTTGCTGGTCCCGACATCGTACCCTCACCAGCTGCATTGGCAGTTTCTCCTAACGGAGATGTATTCGTGGGAGTAGATATGATGGGTTCCCTAGGAAAGGAAGCAGGTAAAGGTGCCATCGTCAAATTGGTCGATAGCAATAATGACGGTGAACTGGATTCCCATACTGAGTTTGTCAAGGTGGATAATCCGCGTGGCATCATCGCTGTGAGAGATCAGGTGTTTGTACTCCATACACAGTTCTCTGAAGAAACAGGTGTGGCAGAAGGAATGAATTTAGTTGTCTATGAAGATAAGGACGACGATGGCGTGGCTGACGGCCCTGCCAAAATGTTGATTGAAGGAATCTCCTCTCCTGAATCAATCCGCTCACGCGGCACCGATCACTCTACAAATGGCATCCGTATGGGGATCGATGGATGGATCTATATCGCTGTGGGTGACTTCGGCTTCCCCGATGCTGTCGATAGAGATGGAACACATATGACTATGCTTGGTGGCGGAATTGTACGTGTGCGTCCGGATGGTACCGAAATGGAAGAATACATCCATGGCACTAGAAACATTTACGATGTGGCTATTGATCCATTTATGAATATCTATACCCGTGGCAACACGAATGATGGCGGTGGCTGGAACATTCGTTTCATCCACTATACACAATCAGGTGAATATGGGTATCCTAACTTTTTCAAAAATTTCACGGAAGAAATCATTCCAGCTCTTGTAGATGTAGGAGGAGGATCAGGTACAGGTAGTTACTTCATGGATGATGATCGCTGGCCAGCAAAATACAATCACGTACCGATGATGGCGGATTGGGGCAGAAGTCAATTGTATATCCATCGTGTGACAATGGACGGACCAGGATTTAAGCAACAGGATGAAGAGTTTATTAAGCTTGCCCAGATTACTGATATCGATGTAGATGCATCTGGGCGTATGTTTCTTGCGGCTTGGGATGGCGCTGGATATTTTGGCAGTGAGGAAAAAGGATATGTAGTGCGTGTGGTGCCGAAAGACTGGACTTTTGAAGCATTTCCTGATTTGAATACCGCTACTCTGGAAGAATTGACGGCATTGCTTAAGGCCAGTAATTCAGTTTCCCGTTTTCATGCACAACGCGAACTACTAGCCCGCTTCCCGAATGAAGCTGGAGCAGCTGCACTTTCTATTGCAAATGACAAGACTTTACCGCTAGAAGCTAGAGTTGCAGGTATTTACACGTACGCTCAAGCTACCTGTGAAAGTGGCAATGGAGAATTGGTTAAACTAAGTCAGGAGGAAAAAATCAGGGAATTTGCTTTACGTGCCTTAGCTGATCGCAAAACCTGTCTTCAAGGTGTTCCATTGGATCCATTCATCGAGGGAGTAAGTGATCCAAACGACCGGGTAAAGTCTGCAGCTATAGTGGCTTTGGGAAGAATTGGAAATCCGGAAGCTGCTGAGGAATTGTTGAAAGTAAAAGTACCTGATTCGTTCAAGCAACCTGAAAAAGGTTCAGAAGGTCCACATGCTACACCGAATTCAGCTATCATCCTTCCTCACGTAGCAGTGAAATCATTGGTAAAACTTAATGCGGTGGACGCAGCTGTAAATGCCATTGGAACCGAAAATTCCAAAATCGCACTTTGGACTTTACGCTACATGCATGATCCAAAAGCAGTTGATGGCCTTATCAAAGCATATGGCGATACAGATGATAAGGAGTTGAAAGAAGAGATCTTGGGAACTATATCCAGATTGTATAAGAAAGAAGCTCCTTACGACGGTTCTTGGTGGTGGGGAACTCGCCCAGACACCCACGGCCCTTACTACAAAGCAATCACTTGGGAATCATCAGACAAGATCAAAGATTTCTTGGTTGGTGAGCGAAGTGCAGCGGAAAACCCTGCGAAAAGACAGTTCTTCGCCGACCTCAATGAGAGAAACAGAATGGATATTGAGGATTTAGGTGTAGAAGAATCAAACTTGGTGATTCAGGAAACTGAAGTTGATTTGGAAAAAATCAAAAGTAAAAAAGGACAGGTTGGGGCTTCTTCCATAGAAGATGTAATGATCGCGGTGAAAGATATCGAAGGTGATCCTGTAAAAGGGAAAGCTCTATTTACTAGCCAAGGCTGTGTGGCATGCCATAGCATTGAGAAAGGTCAGCCACTTAAAGGTCCGTTTATGGGTCAGATAGGCTCGATCATGAACCGCTCTCAGATCACAGAATCCATACTCAAGCCAAATGCTTCCATTTCCCAAGGTTTTGCGTCGGTATTGATTGACACCAACGATGACAAAAGTTACATGGGCTTCGTAACCGCGGAAACAGCTGATGAAGTAGTAATTCAGGATATCACAGGCACAGCTACCAAACTCGACAAGAGCACAATTAAAACCCGAAAGGTGATGGAAACTTCCATGATGCCACCCGGTTTAGCTAACGCACTTTCTTACGAGGAATTAGCTTCATTGGTGACTTATTTGCAACAGCAGAAATAAGTATTTGCTTGTCAATATGATTATCAAAGCACCTTGGGATTTAAGTATCTCAAGGTGTTTTTTAATATAAGATTTCCGTTAGGGTAGAATTACATGCTTTAGTAAAAAATTGCCGTGGCATGTACACACATACCACGGCAATCAATAAAACGTGAGCAAGTCTACTTTTTCACTAGCAACATACTTCCTGACACCTCCACTACTTCGGCGATTTTAGAGAATACAATTGTAGGAATATCAATTTTGTAATCTTCCAGTTTCACAGGAAACTTGAAATCAAGCTTCAGCTGCTTTCCATCGGACACGATCGTGCCGGGAATTTGAATCTGATGGGTAACGCCATGAATGGACAAAGTGCCATCTGCAGTTACCTTAAATGTACCTGCTTGAGTCAGATCAACTTTCTCTTTGATCTTTCCTTTAAAAACACTGGTAGGATACTTTTCACTCTCCAGATAGTTTTCATTGAAATGCTCCTGCATTAATTTATTTGGAAACTCAAAGTCTGTGATCTTCATCTGAACTGCCATTTCATTTGTCTCAGTATTGAAAATTGCTGCTGATTTTGCATTATCAGCCTGTATATCCTCTAGCGGTGCATCTGAATAAAATGATACTTTTCCTGTGGTCGTAGAAAATAAGTTCTGCGCAAATAGACCTTGGCCAAAACAGGATAGTAGGAATAGTAATGATAATTTTTTCATGAGATATTATTTTGAATTCCTTTTGTTGTCCCGTCCTAAACTGAATGTTCTGGCGATGTTAAATCCGTAAAAAATATCTGCATTTTCCCAAGTCCCGGTATTCAATGCGATGAAATGACGCTCAACCATACCTCTTGCATTGGTAAAATGTAATTGGAAAACGTGCCCTCCTGTATCTATATCCACTCCCAGAGAAAGTGAATTATGATATGGATATGGTGTCCCTGTCTCCAATTGATAGACATCTCTATCCAGGAAATTATAATAGTATTCAGCAGATAAGGTCACTCTATTACTTACTTTATACCTTCCACCCATACCCAGTGAAAAAAGGTTATTGGCCATATATGGATTTTCCACTTTATTGATGTGGATGAACGTCGGAACCAATTGCATAGAGATTTTCTCGCTGAATTTCCTACCTATTAATAATTGGCTGGTGTAGGTAAGCCTTTCTGCGTTGGAATAAAATTTCATCTGGCTTTCCGAGTTCATGACATAGCCAGTAGCCATGGTATTTACAGCCATACTTCCGTAAGCTGAAAGAGTGAAAGGAAAATCGTTGGACTGTCTTAGGACCTTGTATTTTGTATAGAAGTCATAAGTTTTCTCCTCTGAGCTCCTACCCACTCCTACCAGTAATCTATCGGTGATTCCATACTCTAATCCCAATCGAATTCTAGCTTCATCCAATCCAAAGAAATTGGAAATAAAACCAGAGTTCACAGATCCAAAGCGATGGGAAATCCAAAAGTTCAAATGGTTTTTGGAAATTGTCTCCATCGTTTGCCCATTGATCAGGCGGGTTGCCTTGAAGGTTGCTTGGGTGTAAATCGTTTCCTCTGGCAGCTCCTGATTTAGCATCTTCAGCAAATCATCCTGTGCATAAGAAGCATGAGTCCACAAAAGCAGAATGAACAAGGTTGCTTTTTTCATTAGTCCGTTCATGTCAGTTTCTTAAAGAATTAAGCAAAAACATGAAGGGAAGTTCCAGAAAATTCCGTGTTAAAAGATTTGATCCCTTTTTTACCCTCAGAATTAAGTCCTTTGCCATCAAGCGTGTATCTAGCTCCATGTTCCGTACAGTAGAATTCATCATCTCTAAACACAACTTTGGACTTGTTTTCGTGTGAACATACTTGTGTCACAGCTGCAAAAGCATCTGCAGACACTCTGGCAATTACAATTTTGTTCACAATTAAATAGCCTCCGGCACTGAGTAAATTCGCATTGGCGGGGTCATTTAGATCTAGGGTGAAATCTATGCCTGCAGGACCATCCGCAGGATCTCCGGCTTCATTGATACAGGAGGAAATTGCCGAAGCTCCGCAGTAAATTGCTAAAAGCGATGCGCCTTTAAATCCCATGGATTTAAGAAATTCCATTCTTGATATTTTCTCAGACATACGTTTTATTAGGTTAGTTTAATATTAAGGTGATTATTACAATGATTACGTACTTACTAGGAAAGGCAGATGTTAATAGGTTCGCATCTTATCCGAGATTTACTCCGAATAGATAACCAATCAATGCAGTGATGCCCATCGCCACAGTTCCCCAGAAAGTAATTCTAAGGACAGGCCTGAGTACTGGCGAACCGCCAGTTCTAGCGGAGACGGCTCCCAGAATTGCTAAAAACAATATTGCAGAACAGTAGAGATAGATTTCCATTTGTTCAATAGGCATGAATAAAGCCACTAACAGCGGAAGCATTCCTCCTACTGTGAATGATGCTCCAGAGGCTATCGCAGCTTGAATCGGGTGAGCTTGAGACACTTCATTAAGGCCTAACTCATCTCTAATATGTGCTGCCAAAGCATCATTTTCGGTGAGTTCTAATGCTACAAGCTTTGCTGTTTCTTTACTCAGCCCACGCTCTTCATAGATGGATGCCAGTCTCAGAAGTTCAATTTCAGGCATCTCTTTCAGTTCCTCTTTTTCTCGCTCTATATCGGCTTTTTCTACATCAGTTTGAGAACTTACACTTACATATTCTCCAGCTGCCATTGACAATGCTCCCGCCACAAGTCCTGCTATAGTGGCCAGAATGATAGGATCTCTGAGGTCTGATGCGGCAGCCACTCCGATAGCCAAACTTGAGGTCGATAAAATCCCATCATTCGCTCCTAATACTGCAGCTCTCAGCCAATTGCTTCGCTGTACATAATGCACTGCCAGATAATCATCAAACTTGTCAGTTCCCATATCTTTAATCTATTGATTTTGGAAGTTCATTTTACCCACTAAATAGCTTTTAAAAACGTACTAATTATTTATGAACCAATCTCTAAGCTAATTTTTAAGTTTAATTCAATATCCTTTTTGGCATTGGGTAATTCTCCATCCATCTACAGTTTGCAATTCTATCCATTTACCACTCCCTTTTAGATCTGGAAGTTCATTTTTTCCCTTTGAAATCCAAATAGACCTATCTGCAGCTTTCTGAAATATCCACGTAGAATCTAATTGCAGATTGATCAAATTAGATTTCCATTCCTCATTTTGCTGAAACTGCGTCTCCCTATTTAAACTCTCATCGCCATCATATACAGAGATTACTTTCATATTAGAATTGAATAGCACTGAGGGCAATCTCTTATTGTAGATGAATACTTCTTTGGTTGATGGTATATTTTCCGAAATCCATTCCGTCACACGATGGGTATCATTTGTCAAACCCGGATTTTGACTCATGAAATAAGTGGACATTCCTGTCAAGCCCATGGTGAATATAAAAGCAGAAATCACTGTTCGATCTACTCTAAAAATATCAACCTTTTGCATGGCAGAAAGCAAGGAAGCTGTTATAAACCAAATGAAGTAGAACTTGAAATTCAATGTGATCTTCGAATCGATCAATGGCAAAGCAACCAAGGCAAGCATCACCAATACATGAAAACCTAGCTGCAACCTTTCCCATATTTTTTGCTTGGAGTCAACAAGTCTTTCCCAATAATAAATCGATCCTATTGCCAAGCCTGAGTAGAGCGGTAAAATATAAAGTACCAGTTTGGATTGGCTGAGGGAGAAAAAAATCAAGGGTAAAAGCACCCACATTACTAGAAGAGCTCCTTTATTGCCAATGTCGGCTCTTTTTAACGGTATCTTTTGTAGCAATATAATGACCCAAGGAAAAGCTGTTACCAGCAAAACAACTGCATAAAACCAAATGGGTTGACCGCGATGAAAGGTATCTGTCGCAAAGCGATCTATGGTGTGTTTGAAAAGAAAGTAATTCAGGAAGCGATCATCTTCTGCCTGTAAAAAGACAAACCAACTCAGTCCAATTCCAAACATCAATGCTATTCCGGCCAAGTGAATCTTCAGTGAGCCCATCTTTTGCTTCATTGCAAGCCTTTGATAAATCCATATTAAAACAGGCACTATCAACACTACAGGACCTTTGGTCAAAAAACCAATTCCCAGAAAAACATAGCAAATAAGTAGATTTAATGGCCTTTTATCTTCCAAAAAATTAAACCAGAAATACAATGCAGCCAAAACGAAAAGTGCCAAAAACGTATCTGTAGTCAACGCCCTACTTCCAATAATTAAGGAGGGAAATGACGCATAGAGCATGGCTGAAAGAAAGGCAGGGTTGGATCGCTTAAAGAAAATCAAAGCTATCTTATATACAAGCCAGATCTGGAGAAGTACAGAAATCTGAAGTAAGAACCTCGCAGAAAAGGGAGAAATCCCCATAACTTTATAGCTCAAAGCTGTCAGCCAATACGTCATAGGTGGCTTGTGATAATGGTAAATACCCATCAATTGAGGATGCAACCAATCTCCGGTTTGCACCATTTCTTTGGCTATCTCAGCATAGCGTGCTTCGCTGGATTCAGTGACAGACCAAGCCCCCAAATTGAAAAATAATGCCATTGCCACGAAAGCCAACAACAAGATCATTCTTATGCTTTTAATTCGATCTAAGAAACTGAGCTTTGCTTCATTGACAGCTCCGTCCTGAATCATGATATTTCTCACATAAACCAAAATCCCGAAAGCCTGACCTATAAACAATACGGAGTCTCTCCGCAGAATAGCATAAGAAGCTATCAATACAGCTCCTACCAAACTGATGTACCAAAAGCTCAACGGGAACTGGGATTCTTTACTTCGCTCGGATTCATACCATTGCACTACAAACCGAGTAGTAAAAATAACCTGACCAAGTGTACCCCAAGTAAGCAGCATGCCACTGATTTCGGGATTATGTACCAAGCTACGGAAGTCGTAATGCGCATGGAAAACCAAGTATCCTAGAAATAGAATTGGCAAGAAAAGAAAACCCAATCGAATCCACCTTGGAAAAAGTTGCCAGGCATTCTGAATTTTCAGATTACGGATGTAAATGAAATAACCCACCAGTTGTCCACCGACGATCACCATATCCTGACGAAATGTTCCGTAAACCAGTAAAAGAAAGGAGGCAATTAAGCTGAGTTGCCAGAAAATAACCGGAGAAAGCACTTTTCCTGCTTTCTCGGACTTAATCAATTGGATAAGAAATCGGGCGGAGAAGAGCCCTTGAGCGAGAAACCCAATTCCAAGAAGCAACGCACTATTCATGGATTACAGCATTATGTCTTTCGATGGAATTCTCCGAAATTCTATAAGCTGCCTGCCGCTTCATCATCCATCTTAGCGCCAAGGTGTCTTGAAGTGGTGATAACAGCCGATTCCACACATTGAACTTGGATTTTCCCGTGATCCTTGGAAAGTGTTTCACAGGTATTTCTATCACTTTTTTACCTTGAATCAATGCCAGCGCAGGAAAGAATCTATGCATACCATTGAAAAAAGACATTTCCATAGCCACCGATCTCCGCATGATTTTCAACGGACATCCTGAGTCATTGACGCCGTCATGAAGCATGGAGTCCCGAAACCAGTTAGCAAAAGTAGATGACATTTTTTTTACAGTACTATCCTTACGTCCCTCTCTCCTACCTGTCACCAGATCGTAGCTAGGAATCATTTCTTCCAGCTTGAGAAAATCGATAGGATCTGTCTGCAAGTCACCATCAATATAACCTACCCATTGAGTAGTAGATCTTTCGAATCCTGCCCGAATTGCAGCGCTCAGACCTGCGTTTTTATCAAAGGAGAGATAGCCAACATGCTCATGAAGTTCTGCTAGTTTCTTTATTTCAATCAAGCTATTATCCGTAGAGCCATCGTTGACCAAGAGTAAGTTCACGTCAAATTTGGAAGAGTTCATATACTCCTCAAATGCAGGCAAAAGCCTAGCAATCCCTTCTTCTTCATTGAAAATAGGGATGACGATGGTGATTCCGTTAGTTATCTTCTCCACTGAAAATCCAGCCAAAACCGTTAAAATTTATAACTGACTTTTCTAGAATTCAAGACACCAATAGATGAAACCGTGAGGGAGTTTTCCATTTGAAATTTGGGTTTGAAAACAAGCATTACCCAAAAGTCGCAGGAGATTTAGAAGACATTTAGAATTTATCGAAGCGTACCGAAAAAATATGGAAGTGATCCAAAAAATCGTATCTGATTTCCCATCGATTTTGCTTGCAAATCTCCTTCACGATGGCCAAACCCAAGCCACTGTTGGTAGTCTCTGTCGTGGAAATAGAAAATCGTTTGAATAGTAGATCCCGATTCAAAGCCTCTTTACCAGAGTTTCTGAATGAAAATCCGCTTTCATCCCATTCAATACTAACTTTACCATTTTCGGAAGTGTGTCTAATCGCATTGGAAAGTAAATTATTCACCAGTGTTTCTGCGAGAAATTTACTACACTGAAAAATGCATTCACCTCTTGCATTTTTCTGCAAATGCAGTTTTTTTTCTGCTATGTAGTCCTGAAGCAGCTCTTGGCTTTTCTCCACTTTCTCCTCAAAATCTATTTCTGAGACATCCGAGAAATTACTTGTATCTATTCTTGCCAGCAAAAGTAAATTCTTATTGACCCGAGTAAGTCTGGCTAGTGGAATCTGAATGGCATTGACCAATTCCGATTGATCTACACTCAGTCTTTCATTCTGAAAAAGCATTTCCAATTTCGACTTCAGCAGAGCAATGGGAGTTTGCAATTCATGGGAAGAATTAGCAACAAAAGCCTTTTGCTGATTATAAACGCTTACATTTTCAGAAATTAGCTTTGCAATAGTCCGGTTAAGTGACTCAAATTCTTCAATGTCTGTAGGCTCAAAAGTCACCTCTTTACCTGTACTCAAGTCAAAAGATTTCAGCGTAGCCAGGGTATTCTCAAATGGCTTCCATACGCTTTGCGAAATCTTTCTATTGAGTCGAATAAAGCCAAAAACAAGAATTCCGTAAAGCAAAACCGTCACCAGACCGATGGCAAAAATAGTTTCATATGCTTCCTCTACATTGGTTTCGATGTTAAGTAAATACGGTTTCTTATCAATATAAATCACCGTTTGCAAACCTCGAAAACGGTCCCACTCAGACTCATATTCATTGTATTTCGTCACTTCATATATACTATCCCTACTCACACCGATTTCGGTAATTGGTGTAATAGACGAGCTTGGTTGCAAGGTATTCCAAGTATGGAGAATCGTCTCCAAATCATGTCCCGACACATGAGCTTGCTCGAATCGGTTCTCGATCCGCTCCATGATAATCTCATGATTGTCATCTATCTCAGTCACCCATATCCAGTCCACCACCAAAAAATAGATCGGAATGCTAACTAGCAAAATAACCAATGCATAGATGGTAAAGGCTTTGAAGGGTTTATCGAGCAGCTTGATCATATTGCCCATTTGTATCCAGTGCCATACATCGTTTTCAAATAATTTCCATAACCTCCTTCATTAAGCTTTTTCTTTAGGTTTTTGACATGTGCATAGACGAAATCATGGCTATCAAACATATCCGCTAAATCTCCGGAGAGATGCTCGGCCAAAGCACTCTTTGATAAAACCCGATTCTTATTACCTATGAAAAAAAGTAACAAGTCATATTCTTTTTTGGTCAAGGGAATGGAGTTGCCTTCTATTTGAACCGTTTTGGAGAGCAGATCAATTTTCAATTCATTCTGGATTATCAGGTTTGAAGGATCAAATTGCTTTCTGCGAATTACCGAATGAACCCTCGCAGCCAACTCTGAATGGTGAAATGGCTTTGCCAAGTAATCATCCGCACCAATATTCAATCCTTTGATTTTGTCCTCCAAGGTATTTTTGGCCGAAATAATAATCACCCCATCCTGTTTATTCTGGCTTCTTAGATGTTCCAGTATATCAAATCCATCTCCTCCTGGAAGCATCAGATCAAGTAAAATACAATCATATTGATAAAGACTCACCTTTTCTTTGGCCGTAGCAAAATCGCTGGCGGTCTCACATCGATATTCTTCCTCAGACAGATATTTCACTATATCACTCGCCAGCTCCTTTTCGTCTTCTATTACCAGGATTTTCATCTCTATATATTATTGTTGATTTGATGAAATATTCCTTTGCTCCTTTGAGGTATATTTCAATCGGCTTTTTTCATCCTCTAATTTCTAAATTCAAATAACAAAAGGAATTTAGAAGAAATTTCGAATACTGAGTTCAATCATTTTCCAGCATTAAGTTATTATGAATTATTTCAAACGGGATAGTTCATTAGTCCTCATTATTTACTTTTGGAGAGTAAGTAAATTTAAAACCCATAGCTATGCGATTCGCTTTTTTCACACTTCTCAGTTTTCTAGTGGCCAGTACTGCTTCATTTGCCCAGAAGTCTTTTCACAAAAACAAAGTGATCGCACATCGGGGGGCATGGAAAGCACAGGGCAATCCACAGAATTCAATTGCTTCCCTGAAAGAAGCTGTAAAACTTGGTTGCGAAGGTTCTGAGTTTGATGTGTGGATGACTTCAGATGGAGTTTTGGTAGTTAATCACGACGCGGATTTTGAAGGAATGGAAATCGAAACATCCACTTATGAGCAACTCCTGAATAAGAAACATGAAAATGGCGAGAAGCTCTCTACGGTAGAGGAATACCTGAAAGCTGGTAAAAAGCAAAAGGGAACAAAGCTAATTTTCGAAATAAAACCTTCAAAAATATCAATAGCGCGAAGCAAGGAAGTAGCAGAAAAGTCCGTACTAGCAGTAAAGAAAATGAAAGCGGAAAAATGGGTGGATTACATTACTTTCAGTTATGAGGGTGGCCTAAAAGCTATGGAAATGGACCCTGAAGCCAATGTTGCATATTTGAATGGAGACAAAACTCCGGCAGAACTTAAAGAAGCCGGATTCTTTGGATTTGATTACAATATTAACCTCCTGAAAAAGAATCCTCAATGGATCAAAGAAGCAAAAGATCTTGGGCTGACGGTGAATGCATGGACGGTTAATTCCATTGAAGATTTGAACTGGCTATTGGATCAAGAACCTGATTTTATCACGACCGATGAGCCTGAATTGCTCTTACAACTTATTCAAGAAAGAGAGAATAAATAGTCTGAATATTCTCTTTGTAATCCAGAAGACTTATACAAAACCAATCCGGTTAAGCTTAATATTTGCAATTCCTTAAGCACCAATAATTGCTTTATGGTTGTGAGAAGAAATGTTTCCTATCTTACTTTTCAGAAGAATTTTCGGTTACCACTCAAAGTCTTTAGCCCCTTTTCGCTCTGGTATTGTATTGGCCATTGCGTATTTCTAACCTATTTTAAGGTTGTAAATTATTCATTTGCCTTTTCAATTTTATATCTTAGAATCCAAAGCAATATCCTATGCCTCAATACACCCTATCCATCAACGGTTCCCAAATAGCTGTTGATTCTGAACCAGATACTCCACTTCTATATGTTCTCCGCAATGATTTGGAACTGAATGGACCTAAGTTCGGATGCGGTTTATCCCAGTGCGGTGCATGTATGGTATTGATAGATGGAAAGGCGGAGCCAAGTTGCATCAGGCCAGTATCATCAGTGGATGATTCCGAGATTATTACCTTGGAAGGTTTGGCAGATAAAAATGGGAAGCTTCATATGGTTCAGGAAGCTTTTGTCCAAGAGCAAGCTGCCCAGTGTGGTTACTGCCTGAATGGTATTATCATGGCTTCAGTGGGACTTCTTAATGAAAACCCCAATCCTAATGAAGAAGAAATCAAAGAAGCTCTGGAAAGAAATCTCTGTCGCTGCAGCGCGCATAGCAGAATGATCAAAGCAGTAAAACGCTGCGCAAAAAGTCAATAAGAAATGGTCGAACTTCCTAAAACCTCCAGAAGAAAATTTCTAAAAAACATAGGCTATCTCAGCGTTGGTTTCCCTCTACTCAGTACCGTTTTTCCAGGGCAGGATCCTGTAATCGCCGCTAGGGTAAATTATGATGGTAATCTTCCGGGGAGCCTAAGAAATGCCAATAAGGTAAATGCCTGGCTTCAAGTTTTGCAGGACGGCCGCGTAATGGTTTTTTCCGGAAAAGTGGAACTGGGTCAGGGAATACGTACGGCTATCAGGCAAGTGGCTGCGGAAGAGCTAGACATGGAGCTAAACCAAATTGAAGTTCACTTAGCAGAGACAGAAGTAACTCCTGATGAAGGATATACTGCCGGAAGCAGCTCTATTCCAAATAGCGCCATGTCGGTACGTTATGCTGCTGCCACTGCACGACAAAAATTGTTGGAATTGGCCAGCCCCAAGCTGAAAACAGGAGTTGAGAATCTTATTTTTTACAATGGAACTGTAAAGACCAAAAACGGCACTCAATCACTAAATTTTTCCGAAATACTGGATGGTTTGCAAATAGATATGGAAATAACCAAGCCTGTTCCTGTAAAGTTAAAATCAGGCTATAGGTACGTAGGCAAGCCTATTCCAAGAAACGACATTTCTAAAATGGTTCGTGGTGAAGAAGTTTACATCCAGGATTTGAGATTCCCGGGTATGGTACATGCGCGCGTTGTACGCCCGGAGGGATACGGTTCTACTTTGACAAAAGTAGGTGATAGTGGACTTTCCTCAGAAGTTGCGGGAGCGATAAAAACGGTGGTAAATGGCAGTTTTTTAGGAGTTATTGCCGAAAAAGAATATCAGGCTGTAAAAGCAGAAAGGTATTTGAAAGAGCATTCCGAATGGTCTGCCAGTCCATCATTTCCGGATCAGAAAAATATCTATCTCTATCTGAAATCCATCGCCGAACACCCACAAAATATTAAGAATGAAGGCGATGCAACTACTACTCCTGCCAGTTCAAAAACATTTAAAGCCACTTATACTAAGCCCTACCTAAAACACGGTTCTATTGGTCCGGGTTGCGCGATTTCGATGTACGATGGTGAGATTCTACATATTTGGTCACACAGCCAAGGCATTTATCCCATGAGAAGAGCTATCGCGGGAATGCTTAAAATAGAAGAGAATAAAATCCATGTAATAGCTGTTCCCGGCGCGGGATGTTTTGGGCACAGCACTGCTGATGATGCCGCCGCCGATGCTTCAATTCTAGCATTGGCATATCCAGGCAAGCATATTCGTGTTCAGTGGTCTCGCCAAAACGAACATAGCTGGGATCCCTATGGATCAGCAATGATCATGGAGTTAGAGGCAAGTCTAGATGAAGCTGGCACCATCAAAACCTGGAAATCGGATGTCTGGACAGATTCCCATAGCATGCGACCTGATAGCGACCCAGCGACCCTTCTTAATACGAGATATTTGAATCCTCCGGCTCAGCTAAAAGGACGGGGATATTTAGGAGGAGGACATAGAAATGCAGATCCTTATTACAACATCCCAACGATGCAGGTGAATGCGCATTTCTTTGATGGGCCATTGCGGGTATCGTCTCTAAGGAGTTTGGGTTCATATACCAATGTATTTTCCATAGAGTCATTTATGGATGAACTAGCTGAAAAAGCAGAAATGGATCCATTGGAATTCCGCATGGCACATTTGGATGATGAAAGAGCAATCGCCACAATCAAAAAGATTCAGGAAATGTGCAGCTCAGTGAATTTGAGGGAAGGCGAAGGAATCGGCTATGCTTTCTCGCGTTACAAAAACACGTCGGCATATTCTGCCACCGCAGTCAGGTTAAGTGTAAATAAAACTTCCGGTGAAGTTAAGTTACTTAAAATGTGGGCAGCTGTAGATGTCGGGGAAATCATCAATCTCGATGGAATCATCAACCAAATAGAAGGAGGCATGATTCAGGCTGCCAGCTGGACACTGAAAGAGGAAGTGACTTTTGAAGGAAATAGGATCACAAGTTCAGATTGGATGAAATACCCTATTTTCAGATTTTCTGACATTCCTGAGGTAGAAGTAGCTATGATCGACCGGCCAGAATTAGCTGCTGAAGGAGGAGGAGAAGTATCTATGCCTCCAACTGGAGCCGCGATAGCGAATGCGGTCTATAATGCATGTGGCAAACGTATATACGATCTACCCATAACAGCAGAAAAGATCCTCAATCAATAAAGAAATAACATTAAAGCGATGATGGCCTTTGCTGAAAACTGTAGATAAGATAAAACAAAGAAGGCAGAATCAGTAAACTTCCGAGAAGAAGTGCCCAACCCAATGTCTCCATTGGAAGTCCCATTGCAGCTGAATTGAAAAGGCTTAGGTTTTCGCCTGATTTTACGATGATAAAATCAGGGAAATAGTGATAGCCAAATGAGACCAAAATGAGACTGATCTGAAAACCCGCCAAGAGACGGCATAAGTTTTTATGACCTCTTCGCAGGTATCTCCATAGAACCAATAGACAAACAGTGGCTACTATCAAGAAACCTAAACTCACCCAATCTGTAAATCTTTCTTTGGTCAAGCTCAACCCATCTATCTCCGCAGCCAGAAATACCAGACCTCCTGAAATAAATGTAAGAAAAGTCAAAACCTTCGCCCGCTGAATAAACAACGCTTTGATACTTTCATCTTCTACCTCACCTATTAGATACACTGCGGCCAAAAAACCACAGATAGCTACAGTGAAAATTCCTACGGATATACTGAATAGATGCAACCATGATCCTATGTAAGCGCTATAGAAATCTGGCGCATTTGGATCTATTTGCCCAGAAACCATTGCTCCCGCTATTACTCCCAAGAAAAATGGAGTGATAAAACTGGAATATGTAAAAATCAAATTATACACCCGCTGCATGTCGTCCTTCACAGCATCGTAGTGGCGAAATATAAAAGCTGTTCCTCTACCGATAATCCCCAACAGCATCAGCACAAGGGGGATGTGTAGGTGAACCGAAAGCATGGTGTAAATAGGTGGAAAACCTACAAACAAAATCACAATCGCAATGATCAGCCACATATGATTTGCTTCCCAGATCGGACCTATAGTTCTGTAGGTTATTGTACGAACTTTCGACCGAACCGCATTAGGAGTGATCAATTCCACTATTCCCGCACCAAAGTCAGCCCCTCCTAGAAGTAAATACATCAGGATCGCAAGACACAGGAAAACGATGACTACATAGAGCATATCTTCAGGATTTAATGAATAGTGGAAGATTGGTTTTCTAAGGATTGATTTCCCTCCATATTAGGCAGACTTCTAATTTGCCTGAACAATAGAAAGCCTACAATCATAGATAGAGAAACATATACCGCAGTAAAAATCAGAAAGGACACCTGTATGCCCGGAATCGGTGTCAATGCATCCTTTGTTTTCATAAAGCCATAAATAATCCATGGCTGTCTACCCAATTCTGTTACAGTCCAACCTGCCTCCACGGCTAAAAACCCCAAGGGTGTAGCACATGCAAAGAGCCAAAGAAACCAGCGTTTTTCTTGCCAGTGTTTCTTTTTCCAGATAGAAAAAAAATACAAAATACTTAATCCCATCATTAGCATGCCCAAGCCTACCATTATCTGAAAAGCAAAATGAGTGATCATCACTGGCGGTTGCTCATCTTCCGGAATCTGATCCAATCCCATCACTTCTGCCTCAAAATCCCCATGTGCCAAAAAGCTCAGTGCTCCAGGGATTTTTATTCCGTAGTTCACCTCCCTTTTTTCTGCATCGGGTATGCCACCAATTAGTAGAGAAGCACTATTTGTAGTTTCGAAATGAGCCTCCATAGCAGCCAATTTTGCCGGTTGTCGCACTGCAATATCCTTGGCAGAAATATCACCGGAGATGGGTTGGAGCAAGGCCGCAATTCCGCCATATACAATGGCGATGCGAAAAGCTTTCCAATGAAAAACTTTGTTTTTCCCTTTAATCAGCATAAGTGCATGAATCCCAGCTACTGCAAAACCAGTTGCTGCAAAGGATGCCAATGTCATGTGCAGCGCCTGGGTAAACCATGCATCATTGAAAAGTGCGGCGATGGGATCAATATTGATATATTTTCCATCCACATAATCAAAACCTCTCGGACTATTCATCCAGCCATTTGCTGCCACCACCAGAATTCCGGATGCTAAACCACTCACACCTACTACCACTCCCGTAAACCAGTGAAACCATTTGTTAAATTTATCCCAGCCATATAGGAAAAACCCCAAGGCTATGGCTTCAATAAAAAAAGCAGTTCCTTCCAGCGAAAAAGGCATTCCGAAAATCGGCCCGGCATGAAGCATAAACTCCGGCCAAAGTAATCCCAACTCAAAAGATAGCATGGTCCCGGAAACAGCGCCAGTCACAAAGAAAATAGCAACCCCTCTACTCCATGCTTTTGTTAATTCTTTCTGATGGTAATCGTTAGTTTTTAAATAGCTGTAATGGGAAGTAGCCATGAAAAATGGCATTACCATACCGATACAGGCAAAAATAATGTGAAAGGCCATGGAGAGGGCCATCTGTGAACGTGCTGCTATAAGATCATCCATTTATTCGATAGAAAATTAGGTCCTCAATTGTGCACTAATGAAGAGGTAAAAATAGTCCCAAAAGATCAGGGATAAAGAACAAATTGACTTTTATTGAATTAAATCATGAAGTTTCAAATTTGATAAAGAACCTTTTGAAACTTTAGTCATGATAATTCCTTACCGGAAAAATCTAAAAAATCAGGTCTTGTTTTTGTGCCTTTTTCAGGATAAACCCAATACTTTATGTCTAAGCTTTACCGAAGAGTTGTCTTGGGGCTGTCTGCTTTTCTCCTTAGCTATTCTTCCACAGTCTTTAGTCAAACTTCCAGCTATACATTTCAAATTAATGATCAGCTGGACGAGCGAATCTATGCGATTGACCGCCTTACCTTCTACGAAGATGAAAGCAATGAACTTGAAATAGCTGATATCCTTTCCAATCCAATTTCGGGAAAGCTTAAGATCAATTCAGACTTTACCAAGCATCAATTCTCAACTGACAAAACCTATTGGGTGAAGGTCGCAATTCAGAAAACACCTCAAAGTAATAAGCAATGGTTGTTGGAATTTTATGATCAGACCATAGATCATATAACTGCTTATATTCCTACGGATGGTGGATTTAAGGAATTAAAATTAGGTGATCAGGCTCCATTCGGAGATCGTGTTTTCTCGCATAAGAATTTTCAGATTCCTGTAGCAAACCAAACTTCAGGAATTGACACCTATTATTTCAAAATTAAATCCTCTCAAAAAGCAGATGTAAGGATCGCCTTTCGATCATACAACCGCTTCATTTATTATGCATTAAATGAGTACTTTCTTTATGGGATATTCTATGGGATGATATTGATCATCTCCCTTTACAACGGGTTGATATATCTGGCCATCAAAGAGGTAAAATACT
This sequence comes from uncultured Algoriphagus sp., assembly GCF_963974835.1. Classification (GTDB taxonomy): domain Bacteria; phylum Bacteroidota; class Bacteroidia; order Cytophagales; family Cyclobacteriaceae; genus Algoriphagus. Next base: position 222,622 of record NZ_CAXBET010000005.1, read on the forward strand.
TGTATTACGTCTTTTACTTATTGAGCGTAGGAATTTTTGCCGCTTGTGTAGATGGAATAGCTTTCCAGTATTTATGGCCCAACCATCCCGAATGGAACCAGCCTATATCTGGACTTTCCAGTTATTTGATTGTGATGTTTGCGTTGCTTTTCTCCACTCACTTCCTCAATTTGAAGAGGAGATTCCCCAGCATGCATCGTTATTTTCAAGTAATTTTACTTGCTAAAACAATTCTTTTTCTTACTGGAGTTGCGTTTTTCCCGGCCTTGCTCGAGATACAGATTTATGACATCATCCCTTTTTTCCTCATTCTCTTTTCAAGTATTTATGTGTTAGTAAAGGGCTACAGTGTCGCAAGACTCTTTGTGATAGCCTATGGAATTTTGTTTTTGGGAGTGGCGCTGAAAGCTATGGTTCATACCGCTATCATTCCGCACAGTACTATACTCTATTACAGTCTTCATATCGCTTTTTTGATGGAAATGCTGCTACTCACATTAGCGCTGGGAGATAGGGTGAAAATCCTGAAAGACAATCGTGACCGGGCATTATTAAGATCTTTACGGCAGGCAGAAGCCAATGCCCTGCTCAAAGACAAGGTAAACCGCGAACTGGAGCAGCGTGTGAATGAACGAACTGAGGAGCTTGCTAAGAAGAACCAACTGTTGCTTACCTACAATCAGCAGATTTTGGAAAAAGACGAGGAAATCAAACGTATGAATTCTATGCTCGATAAGGATATCTGGAAGTTAAAGTCCCAGATCAAAGAAAACCTTCAGGCTAGAATCACCAATAAGCGTTTGAATTATACAGATTTCCAAAAGATATTCCCGGATTCAACCTCATGCCTACGTTACCTTGAGCAGGTTAAATGGGAAAATGGCTTTAGCTGTAAAGCTTGTGACTACGGCAAATTCTCGAAGAGTTCGAAGATTTTTCACCGTAGATGCTCCCGATGCGGACATATTGAGTCTGCTACAGCAGGCACTATTTTTCATGGAATCCGCATTCCTATTGAGAAAGCGTTCTATCTATCCTACACGGTAATTTCTGAGCACAACAAACTCACCTTGGAAGAGCTTTCCCAACTCCTAGACCTTCGTGTAAATGCTATCAGTAGCTTTCGCGTGAAAGTGAAATTGCAACTTGAAATGAAAGGAATTCATCATCCAGATTGGGAGGATATCGTGTTGGAAAGATCCCACGAACTCAACTGATTTTAGGCAATTTCAAGAGATGTTCAATTCCTGATAACAAAGCGTGATCAAGTTTATAAAAAGTGCTTAAATAAATCAGATAGCCCATTTTTGCATGAAATTAAAGCAGGAATTGACTAAATGTATTCTATGATTTTTATCAGCATTTTCAATCGATTTCGAATCAAATACTTTAGGCTAGAACTATACTGTGCTAGTTTCATTCAATGCTTGGGAATATCCTCAGGCATTGTTTAGAAAACTATAACCTAACCCAACTAGCCAAATGGAAAAATTGCTACCTGAGAGGGAAATTGCTTGGCATCACAGCAAGTATTTAATTATTACCCTCCTCCTATTCTCATTATTTATCGTCCATGATTCGTTTGGACAAACCAATGTTTCCGTCCAGGGAACAGTCCTCGATTCTTCAGGACAACCACTGCCTGGAGTAAATGTGGTTATCAAAGGAACCACTACCGGAACTGTAACTGACCTGGATGGTAAGTATTCATTAGAAGTTCCTGAAGATGCAGTCCTGGCATTTACTTTTGTCGGATTCAAAACCATGGAATCTCCTGTCAGTGGTAGATCTACGATTGATGTTACACTGGAGGAAGATTTGGGCGACTTAGATGAATTTGTCGTCGTCGGATATGGTCTCCAGAGAAAGAGTGATCTGACGGGTGCCATTTCCAGTGTGAAGTCTGAGGACATCAGCAGACTTCCTGTATCAGATGTTACACAATCACTTCAAGGACGCGTGAGTGGTGTACAAATCACCCAAAACTCTGGTGCACCAGGTGCTGGATCTACTGTTCGTATTCGTGGCGTAGGTACTTTAAATAACTCTTCTCCTCTTTATGTTGTAGATGGAATGTTGCTTGACGACATCAATTTCCTGAATCCCAATGACGTGGAATCCATGGAAGTTTTAAAAGATGCTTCAGCCACTGCTATCTATGGTTCCAGAGGTGCAAATGGTGTGATCATAGTCTCTACTAAACAAGGATCATTTGATACGGATACCAAAGTAAGCGTAGACGCTTATACAGGTGTGCAACAAGTAGCTAACAAGATCGATTTTGTCAATGCCCGTGAGTTTGCTCAATTGGCTAATGAGCTGGAGCAAAATGTAGGGAATCAACCCATATACAATGTCAACGATTACAATGAAGGAACTGACTGGCAGGATTATATTTTCAGAAACGCTGCTATTAACAATGTGAGTTTGGGTGCTTCTGGTGGTTCGGCAAAAACGAATTTCAACCTAAGTGCCAACTATTTCAACCAACAGGGTGTAGTCAAAGAATCTGAATATGAAAGGCTGACTATCCGGTTGAACAACCAATATAAACTTAGTGATGCAGTGACCTTCGGGCACAATCTTTCCTTTATTTATTACAATCAGCAAAATGAGCCAGGAGTAATCGGGAACGCCTATAGAGCATATCCGATTTTTGATCCAACTCAACCGGACGGAAGTTATACCAACACAGCTCCGGTGGGGAATCCTGCTGCGCAATTTGAATACAACTCAAATAACCAGACAAATAACTACCGTGGAGTGGGCAATTTCTTTATGGATGTAAAATTCCTTAAGAATTTCACTTTCCGCAGTAATGTTGGTTTGGATCTGGCATTTCAGGACACGAAATCATTCACCCCGGTATATTTCGTATCTCCTACTCAGCAAAACCCTGAGAACTCGGTCAATGTAGAAAACCTAAGAAATAGAAATATCCTTTGGGAAAACACACTGAATTACAGCAAAGAGTGGGAAGATCATAGATTGAACTTGCTTGCAGGTATTACCACACAGGATTTCTATACCGAAACTTTATCTGGAGGTAGAAGAAATCTTCCAGGCGAAGACCCTTCACTTTGGTACCTGAATGCCGGTGAACTTACTACTCAAACCAATTCCAATTCTGCCGGTGACTGGGCTATGCTCTCCTATCTTTTCAGAGCTAATTATACCTACAAAAACAAATTTCTCTTCACAGGTACTTTCAGAAGAGATGGGTCTAGCCGCTTTGGAAAGGAAAACAGATATGGAAATTTCCCATCTATTGCACTTGGATATAACATCATCGAAGAGGGATTTCTTCAGAATCAAAACGCACTTTCCAACTTGAAAATCCGTGGTAGCTGGGGTAAGATAGGTAATGACAAAATCGCATTTTACGAAGGGCGACCTGTCGTGACAGGAAATCAGAATGCAGTATTCGGTGAAAATGAAGAGTTGATTTATGGAGCTACACTGACCAGATTGGCTAATCCATTCATTAAGTGGGAAGAAACAGTTACCTCAAACATAGGTTTTGAATTCGGGTTTTTTAATGAAAGACTGACTGGTGAATTAGATTATTACACGAGGAAGACCAATGATATACTGGTTTCAGTTCCGATCCCATCCTATGTAGGCTCTGCCAATAATCCGGTAATAAACGCTGCAAGCGTGAAAAACTCCGGAGTAGACGTGACGTTAAATTGGAGAGACCAGAAAGGAGACTTTGGGTACAACTTCGGCATCGTAGCCTCTACAGTAAATAATAAGGTTTTGGATTTGGGAGATGGCAATGAAGCCATTTTCGGCGGAGCCGTAGGAATCAGTGGCTACTTAGGCTCCAGAACGATAGTAGGACAATCTATCGGTCATTACTATGGTTATAAAACTGTAGGTGTGTTTCAGAACGAATCTGAATTGTCATCCATCCCTACCCGTGGTCCAGAAGTAGCTGGAGACCTGATCTACCAAGATACCGACGGGAATGGCACGGTAGACAACAATGATCGAGTAATCCTTGGAAGTCCCATTCCAGACCTGATTTTCGGTTTCAATTTTGGATTTGACTACAAAGGTTTCGATTTGAGTGCTGATTTTAACGGAACCTATGGCAACGAGATATACAACGCCAAAAAACAAACCCGTTTCAACACTTATAATTTTGAAACAAGCTACCTAGAAAGATGGACTGGCGAGGGAACAAGCAATTCTGAACCTAGAGTTACGAATGGTGGACACAACTATGAAGTCTCAGACAGATTTGTAGAAGATGGTTCTTTCCTTCGATTGAGAAATATCCAAGTTGGATATAATTTCCAGGAAGTCGCATTAAGCAAGATCAAGGTTCAAAACTTCCGGGTTTACCTATCTGGCACGAATGTATTCACGTGGACCAAATACTCAGGTTATACTCCTGAAATTGGAGGTGGAGATGTACTTGGGACAGGATATGACAGTGGTCTTTATCCAGTAGCCAGAACTTTCAACGTCGGTATTTCAGCTAGCTTCTAAACCCAATCAAACCATGAAAAATAAGATTAACTATAAAATAGCAGCAGTAGGCCTAAGCATTTTATTAAGTGTGGGTCTAATTTCCTGCGAAGACTATTTGGAAAAGGCGCCACTTGGTGAGCTTACTTCAGAAAACTTCTTCAAGGACGAACTGCAGGCAACACAGGCTGTCAATGCCATTTATTCACATCTTCGAAATTTCAACGTGCATGTGTTTTCATACATAGGAATCACTGACATCGCTTCGGATGATGCGGATAAGGGTTCAGTGCCAGGAGATGCCGGTTTCCTTCAGGATATAAATGATTTCACCTTTGATGCAAATAATACAGCAGTAAATGGTATCTGGTCAGGATATTTTCAGGGGGTTTTCCGTGCAAATCAGGTGGTTGCAAATGTACCTGAAATAGATATGGATGAAGCATTAAAAACGAGATTGATTGGTGAAGCAAGATTCCTCAGAGCCTATTTCTACTTCTTTTTGGTGAGAACTTATGGAGACCTTCCGCTTATCGATCGTCCCCTTAACCCTGATGAGTACGCTCAGTCCAGGGTTTCTAAAGAGGAAATATATGAATTCATCGAAGAGGATCTAAGATTTGCGTCAGCTAATCTTCCAGAAAAATCTGAGTACGAAGCATCGGAACTAGGTCGCGCGACGGCAGGTGCTGCTAAGTCATTTTTGGCAAAAGTCCATCTCTTCCAAAACGAATTCCAGGAAGCTTATGATTTGGCTCAGGAAGTAATTTCAAGCGGTGAGTATGAACTTTATCCAGATTACGAAGGGATTTTCCGAAGAGAAGGAGAACATTCTTCGGAGAGCATCTTCGAAGTGTCCACCGTGGCGCTCGAGGCTGGAGGCGGCGGATCGCAGTTCAATGAGGTACAGGGAATCCGTGGAAATCCTAACAACGGCTGGGGATTCAATGGCCCGTCTGATGATTTGATGGCAGCTTTCGAGGAGAATGATCCAAGGTTGACAGCAACCATCATCAATGACGGTGATACCTTGCCATCTGGAGAGGTAGTAGAGGCAGATCCTAACATGGGCGAAAATGCAAGATTTAGCAGAAAAGCATGGCTTCCTGAGAGACCACCATCTGGATTTGGAAATAGCGGGGCAAACATCCGCCTATTCAGATATGCCGATTTGTTGTTGATTGCAGCAGAAGCTGCTAACGAAATCGGAAATCCTAGCCAAGCTTTGGTATATGTCAATATGGTGCGTGAAAGAGCCCGTCAAGGTAATGAAGAAATTCTGCCAGACTTGACAGTGACAACTCAGGCTGAATTAAGGGAGGATATATATCATGAGCGACGTGTAGAGCTTGCGATGGAGCAGCACAGATATTTCGACTTGGTAAGACAAGGAAGAGCGCAGGAAGTTTTTTCAGAGCTGGGAATCACCTGGACTCCAGGCAAGCATGAAGTCTATCCTGTTCCTCAGTCCGAAATCGACATTAGCGGGGGGTCTATCATCCAAAACCCGGGGTATTAAGCCCCTTGACTCCTGCCTTCTTGCTGGGGCGGGAGTCTACTTTATTTCCATTTTCACTGAATCACCCAATTTTTAAGCTATGAAATCGAGCATTATTCAAGCACTACTTCATAAAATGATTTTCAATGTTGCGAGACTCCATCTGACCATTAAAAATAAACAGATGAATGTTCAAAACCCCTTCGCCTTATTGGTATTGGTTAGCTTCTCCTTTGCCTGCCAAAAAAATGAAGAAAAAACCGATAACATCAAAGCCACCCCATATGACATCCACGTAGAACTCGCTTGGAATAAATCACCTGAGGCCGATTCCTACGGGGTTTGGGTTAGTATGGACGATGATCACTATACGAGAAGGGCAGTTTTAGAAGACACAATTTACCTTGATTTTGTAAATGATCTTGGGATGGAGCTGGATCTGAACTACGAAGTCAGGGCCTACTCTGGAGAGGATTCTATCATCGTAGGAAGAGCTGCAACCAAAACCCATAAAATGACAGATGAGGAGCTTTTGGATATGGTGGAATTCTACACCTTCCGATACTTTTGGGAAGGCGCTGAACCAAATTCGGGAATGGGCCCAGAGCGAATCCACATAGACGGAGACTATCCTGAGAACGATGCACACGTTGTTACCACCGGCGGATCAGGAATGGGGATTTTCGGATTGATCGCCGGAATGGAAAGAGGCTGGATTACTAAAGAACAAGGCGTTGCCCGATTCGAAAAGATTGTAAGTTTTCTGGAAAAAGCTGACAAATTCAAAGGAGTCTGGCCACATTGGATTAATGGGCAGACTGCAAAGGTTCAGCCCTTCGGTCAAAAAGATAACGGAGGAGATCTAGTGGAATCCGCCTTTCTGATGCAAAGCCTGATTGCAGTGCGCGAGTATTATAAGGGAGGAGACGATAGACAAAAGGCCGTTGCTGAAAGAATAGATAAACTGTGGAAGGAAATGGACTGGACTTGGTATACCCGGGATGGACAGGATGTGCTCTATTGGCACTGGTCGCCTGAGTATGCCTGGGATATGAATTTCCCGCTGGAAGGATACAATGAGTGCCTTATCACTTATGTGCTCGCAGCATCCTCTCCTACTCACAGCATTGATCCGGAAGTTTATCATAAAGGCTGGGCAAGAAGCGGGGCAATCAGATCTGATAAAAAAGCATTTGGTTATGACTTGATATTAAAGCATAATGGTGCAGAAGATAAGGGAGGCCCACTTTTCTGGGCACATTACTCCTATCTCGGGCTTAACCCAATGGGTCTGAAAGATCAATATGCTGATTACCAGAAACTAAATACAAACCATACACTCATCAACAGGGCACATGTTCTGGAAAACCCAGAAGGGTTTGCTGGATATGGAGAAGACCTTTGGGGACTTACCGCCTCTTATTCCATTAATGGATACAACGCTCATTTTCCAGCAAATGATACTGGCGTAATTTCCCCTACCGCCGCCATTTCATCTATTCCATACACTCCTGAGGAATCCATGAAAGTGATCAAAAATCTTTATTACAATTATGGCAAAAAAGTACTCGGAAGATATGGCTTTTACGATGCGATGAGCCCAGAGCACGACTACTATCCCACTAGATATTTGGCAATAGATCAAGGTCCGATGGTGGCGATGATAGAAAATTACAGAACTGGGCTAGGCTGGAAATTATTTATGGGAGCACCGGAAATTCAGGAAGGATTGAAGAAGTTGGGTTTTGAAAGTTCTGACATAAAGTAAGCTGCCATCCAGCGATTACTTTCCAGGCAGATGCATCATCAGGAAGTTTATCTCTGATTCAATGTCCATCATGTTACTTTTTTCAACTAATTTATACTGGCCTTTCCCGGATTTATCCCATGTATTATATCCGTTTTCGGCTAAAGACATTTTACCTTCTTCTAATGTAAAAAACTTCTCATAGCCCAAACATGCTACATAAACGGCCGTCTGATCCCAACTCATACGGCCGTTTTTGTCTTCTTCTGCCATGGGTATAGCTATCGAAAAAGCATCTTTAACAGGACTGTTTTCAATATTGCTATTGGTGATTAAGGGAATCCCAGTGTGAATTTGCTTTCCTATTTCAAATCCGCTAAAAATTATTGGTTTTGGAAAATTTTCTACAACGTAAATCGATGCTTCAGGGTCTTGATTTACATTGAACTCCGAACCTTCAGGAAAATAACCAGCCATACTGACCATTTTAGATACTTTCTTTTTCACTAATTCAATTCCATCAAGAGGGGAATACTCATCAGCTTCCGATTGAAGTAAATTCGAAATATTTGTAAAAAATCCTACTGTAATCAGGGTCACACTTCCATCCGGCTGCTCGGCAAGCAGCCTTCTATATAGCTCAACTGCATCTGGCACTTCGCTATTGCTGAGGATCTGATGAGGGTGTTTTGCCAATAATGTATCTGTCCAGTGCTGCCAATCCCGCTTTGTGATGGCATTTCCTGTAGGAACCCCGATCGGCAAATCTTCTCTTAAGAAATAGGTGTTCAGCACATTCAATACTCCGGCAACTCCCTCGTATTTTGTACTTGCCATAGTAGCCAGAATTTCTACTTTGCCTTGGTCAGCAAATGCATGCAGTAAGGCTATAGCCCCGACATCGTCATAATCAGGTCCCATATCCGTATCAAATATCACTTTTGCAGGATTAGTGGACTGAGCGTAAGAAATCAGAGAAATGAAAAAAAATACAAGTAGAATTGAAATAGACTTTGAGCTCATTGTGGGTAAGGTTTAGAAATATATGATTGTAAGAAATCAATTTCAGACATACCTAATTTAATCAGTCTTTTTCAAATCAGAATTATTCCCATTTCTTTCCAGCAGCTGCACCTGCCTTTCCATAAGTTCAGAGATCCTATTCAGTAGCTCAATATTTTTCGGGGTAGTGACCGTTTCATTTTTAGGATCTTCCGCTTTCTTCCGGATGGTGTTCATCAGTTTTACTACCAAGAAGACTGTAAATCCGATAATCAGGAAATCGACCGATGCCTCAAACAACTTCCCGTAACCTATCGCTATTTCCTCAGGATGCACTACACCCTCCGTAGTCACGGCTTCACGTAGGACAATCTTTTTATTTTCCCAATTAATCCCGTTGGTAAGGAATGATAAGGGCGGAAGGAAAATCTCCTTTACAAGCACATCGACCACTTTATTAAATGCCGCACCGATGATCACACCTATTGCGATATCGATCATATTGCCCTTGATGGCAAATTCTTTAAACTCTTTAAATAATTTGATTTTCATATTTCCAGTCAATTTTATCCTGATTGTACCTGCATATAGCCACAGATCTATTCAAATGCTATTCCTATGAGAAGTAAATAAAATCTCGGCGTTTTTTTTGGAATTACTATATCAGCCACCAATGAATCAGATAAATACTGGCGCATTGATAAAACTAGAAATCAATTATTTAACTCTTAAACGTACACTATCATGACAAAGGACCATGGACCAAGCATCAAAAATGATGAAAAATATGAGGCACTACGGAAAGAAGGAATGAGTAAGCAAAAGGCTGCACGCATAGCAAACGACCCCAACTCGGGAAAAAAAGGCGGCAAGGCTGACAAATATAATGAGCGGAGCAAACAGGAACTCTATGACCAAGCCAAAGAAATCGGAATAGAAGGCAGAAGTAAAATGAGTAAACAGCAATTAATCTCCGCCCTACGGAATTCCTGAATAAATAATTAAAAACTAAACCACTCAAACCATGAAAAAACCAACAGAATTTAAAGACCAAAAACAGTCCCTTCCCGGGCAGCAATCTAAAATGGTACCGGAACCGGAAGTCATCCGGGAAGGCTATAAGGGCTCTGACAAGCTGAAAGATAAAGTAGCGCTCATCACGGGAGGCGATAGCGGCATAGGAAGAAGTGTCGCAGTGTATTTCGCCAGAGAAGGTGCAGATGTGGCAATAGTGTATATCAGCGAAGAAAAAGATGCTAAAGACACCCAGAAAATGGTGGAAAAAGAAGGAAGAAAATGCCTTCTATTGAAAGGCGATATCAAGTCAGAGGCTTTCTGCAAAAAAGCAGTTGATTCCTGTGTGAAAAAACTTGGAGGATTGAATATCCTTGTAAACAATGCTGCTATCCAATTTCCTCAGGATTCTCTTCAGCAAATCACTGGCAAGCAGTTAAAGGAAACTTTCGAAACAAATATATTTTCCTTCTTCTATCTGTCTAAACTCGCTATGGATCACTTCTCCCCTGGAGACACGATCATCAACACCAGTTCGGTGACCACTTATCGTGGAAGTGAGCACTTGGTGGACTACGCAAGTACCAAAGGCGCTATAGTCGGATTTACCAGATCACTTGCACTTATGGTAGCCAAAGATAAGATACGCGTTAATGGTGTGGCCTCTGGCCCGATTTGGACACCATTGATCCCCGCAACTTTCGATGACGTGACAGAATTTGGTCAGGACACGGCTTTGGGAAGAGCAGGTCAACCCAGCGAAGTTGCTCCAGCTTACGTATTCCTAGCTAGCGAGGATAGCTCATACATCACCGGACAATTTATCCATGTGAATGGAGGTGAAATAGTTGGTGGATAAAAAATTTAAGATTTTCTGATTAAAAATGGGAATGAAAAAAGCCTACAGCGTCAATTTCATTCCCATTTTTATAGCTACTCCGAGTTAGTTTTTACAAATAAAAATAAACCATGTAGCATGGATTCCATAAATAAGGAAAATTCTACCCCAGAAATTAAGGAATCCATTATATCCTTCAACTGAAAATATTCATTTCTGCTAAATTTTTCAGTTGCTTTTCGTCAGTCAGATCCAATCTAAGTGGAGTCATCGACACCAAATTTTGACCCATCGCATACCTATCAGTTCCTTCGTCCGGATTTTCTAATGGCACCACCGTAAACCAATAGTGCTTTCTACCCATAGGATCCTCCGAAGGCTTTACCAAACCGTCGTATTGACGTACAGACTGCCTTGTCCATGCGATGCCTACGGGTGCAAAAGGGAAATTGACATTGACTAATTGTGGTCCTCTTTCACTGATCAGATACTCCAATACCTGTCTGATGTAAGGTCTCATTTTAGAGAAGTCATACTCCTCAGTTTGAGTGGGAGTACTCAACGCAATACCTTTAATGCCCAATAATGCGGCTTGTTTTGCCCCTGCGAGTGTCCCCGAATGCCACATCGAATTGCCTAGATTTGGTCCTAAATTTATTCCTGAAAGGACCACATCCACCTTATCCCAGTGGAAGCTTCCGAGTGACACACAATCTGCAGGAGTTCCATTAACCCGATAAGCATCGAATTCGCCTATCTGAGTTTTTTTATAAGATAGAGGTCTGGTGGCAGTCACTGCATGACCCATCGAGGACTGCTCCACATCTGGGGCCACGATACGGATATCACCAAATTCTGACGCCACTTGCGCCAACTCTAAAATCCCAGGGCTATATACCCCATCGTCATTTGTGATCAAAATTTTCATAGTCTTTCAGATTAGTCATCTTTTTGTATACAAATAACAAGCAGGACTTTTAGCCAACTACTTTATGAAAATCATATTACTCTATAATCCAACTGCAGGTGACGAAGATTTCCCTCTGGAAAAAATTGTAAACTCCCTGGAGGAGCAAGGAGGTCGTGTCTTGGCCCAAAGTACTAAGGAGGAAAAATTCGAAAAAGTATTCGATTTGATTTTCGATCTCATCGTCATTGCTGGAGGTGATGGCACTGTAGAGAAAATATTGCTGGAATTGCGCGACACAGATATCCCTATCGCAATTCTCCCCTTTGGTAACGCAAACAATATTGCTGGAAGCCTAGGTCTAAAAACTGACTATCAAAACATTGTTCAGAAATTCAACGATAAGAAATTTCACCAACTCAGTATTGGAAAATTTGTAACTCCTGAAGAAAAAGGTTGGTTCATAGAAGGTGTAGGTTGGGGTATATTCACGGCTCTCCTTTTGCAAATTGAAAGAGAAGAGAAAAAGACTGTTGACTCATCCTCAAAAGTAAAATTTGGGCTAAAAAACCTCCGGAAGCTTCCCGATGAATTACCGACCAATAATTACAAAATTGAGTTGGACGGAAAAGACTATTCAGGAGAATACCTATGGGTGGAAGTCATGAATACCAAAAGACTGGGGCCGCAATTGGAACTGGCTCCTGATGCAGATCATAGTGATGAATATTTGGATGTGATGCTGATAGAAAAGAGTCAGAAATCTGAATTAAAAGACTTCCTAAAGAGTCAGAAAAAAGCTTTCTCACCTAGCCCTTTTAAAACTATCAAGGCCAAAAAAATCAAAATCAAAACCCATCTACCATTCCATGTAGATGATGAGTTTTATCATCACAATACGCTTTACGAAGGCACACCAGAAGTAACTCTATCCTTGACTCCACACAAGTTGAAGATTCTCAAGAATTGAATGGCTAACTTCATTAACCAAGAATTATCAAACTCCATATACTTACTCATTAAGAAAATACATCCCGAAACCAACTAATTATGAAATCAAAGGAAATATTACTCAGTTCAGCTTTATTGATTCTGGGCACTTACTTCCTAATAGATGGACTGGTACTATCCACCACATTTCTTATTCCTATCGTATTTGCTTGCCTTCTCACACTAATTTGCATTCCGCTTTCCCGCAAAATGGAGAGTTTGGGGATTTCCCGAGGGCTTGCTTCATTTTTATGTGTCATTCTTAGTATTGTCACTTTCTTAGCTTTTTTCTGGATTATCTCTGCACAGATCAGTAATATCTCAGAAAGATGGCCAGAGGCAAAGAAAGCCCTTAAACCTAAATTAGAATCTGCTCAGGAATTTATCAGAGAAAAAACAGGAATCAGCACCCAAGAGCAGATGGAAATGATCTATGGAAACTCATCTGAAGAAAATAAAAGTGATTCTGCTTCAGAACAAATTGATGGGGATCCTTCCGAAATCTTGACAAAGGATGCCAAAAAGAAAATCGGACTAATCGTAATGGATTTTTTCGGTTTTCTGGGCAGCGCAATGCTGACATTTATCTACCTGTTTTTCATGCTGTTCTACAGAAGGAAAATTAAGCTTTCTATCTTGAAATTCTTCGATCCAGAAAAGCGAAAACAGGCGCAGGAAGTTATGGTACAATCCATTCAACTCGCTGTAAATTTCCTTGTTGGCAGACTTACACTAATTCTTTTCCTTGCAATTATTTACTCAGTGGGGCTGATGATAGCAGGAGTGGAAAATGCTATTCTGATCAGTGCCATCGCGGCTTTACTGTCTTTGGTGCCATATCTTGGCGTGGTGATAGGCTATGTATTAGCGATTTGCATGACCATCTTCAGCGGCGCACAGACCTGGTCTTTGATTGTAGTTTCGTTTACATACGGTCTTGCACAGTTTATCGAATCTTATATCCTCGAGCCATATGTGGTGGGAGATAAAGTAAATCTTAACCCACTGGTATCTATCGTGGTAGTGGTTCTTGGAAGTTCTATCTGGGGAGTGGCAGGCATGATCCTGAGTATACCTATTGCCGGGATTTTAAAGATAGTTTTTGATGCCACCGACGGGCTTAAACCACTTGGTTATGCCTTAGGTGAGGAAGATACCGGCAATTCGGATAAGAAAGGCTTTCTAAGTGTATGGGGAGAAAATATCTGGAATAAATTCAAGGGAAAATCAAACTCCAACAGCTAGCCAATAAGTCGGTTGGATTAACATTAGAAATCCGTCTTGGGATTATAAGTCATTGATAATAATCGAATCCACCTTTCCTGCTGCGAATGCTAATATTTTGATCCAACATTCCTTTCTGGTAATTTCCGATCAAACTTGATTCTCATGAACCCGTCAAATTTTCTCAAAGTAGCATTAGCTCAGATTTCTCCGGTATGGCTGAATAAGTCCGCAACGCTTGAGAAAGTTAAATCATCGATATCAGAGGCTGCTGCCCAAGGAGTCGAACTGATTATTTTTGGAGAAGGTCTAGTACCCGGCTATCCTTTTTGGCTGTCGATAACTAATGGCTCAGCCTGGGACGACAAAGTGCAAAAAGAGATTCACGCACATTACTTGAGGAATGCAGTTCAGATCGAAAAAGGTGATTTGCAGGAAATACAAGAACTTGCAAAAAGTCTTAAAATCGCTATTTATTTGGGAATCATCGAGCGGCCTATAGACAGAGGTGGCCATAGCATTTATTGCTCTTTGGTATATATTAACTTTGAAGGGGAGATTAAGTCTGTGCACCGCAAACTGCAACCTACTTACGAAGAAAGACTTACTTGGGCTCCTGGTGATGGAAACGGTCTTCAAGTACATCCGCTGAAGGAGTTTACTGTGGGTGGATTGAATTGCTGGGAAAACTGGATGCCGTTGGCAAGAACGGCCTTGTATGGGTTTGGTGAAAATCTTCATATAGCAGTTTGGCCTGGAGCTGTCAGAAACACAGAAAATATCACGCGCATGATAGCCCAGGAAAGCAGGTCATTTGTAATTTCTGTTTCCAGTTTGATGCGGAAATCCGACTTTCCGACGGACATGCCTCATATAGATGTGATCCTTGAAAATGCTCCTGATGTGTTAGCCGATGGCGGTTCCTGTATCGCAGGACCGGATGGTAAATGGATTTTAGAACCTGTAGCAAATTCGGAAGGCCTTTTGATCGAGACGCTGGATTTTAACCGTGTGCTGGAAGAGCGGCAGAACTTTGATCCAGTGGGACATTATTCCCGACCGGATGTGCTAAAGCTCAGCGTGAACCGGGAGAGGCAGGCGAGTGTAAAGTATTTTAACAGCTGAGCTGAATAGAAAATATCTGCGGACAAATTGAATTCCCATTATAACTTCGTCTTCTTTCTGTCTAATACCCTCATACCTCTTTTGTAATTTGAAAAAGCAATGTAGGATATATTAAACTTACGAGTTAAGACCGCTTCAGACTGTCCCGCCACTGTAGGAGTGCTCGGTCTTCCTACCAGAAAAGTAAAGAATTTAAGGCGATCGGCATCACTGCGGATAATAATATATAGATTATGATTACCCGCAAAACCTTCACGAATCTCCTTTAATTTCCATATACCTAGCTATTTCCCTAGATGTGAAAGGAATTGAATCTATTTTTGATAGATGAAATAGAGTATGACTACAAAAAGTCACACCCTGGCATGATCTAAACCATGCGAGATTCCATCTGAACATAAAAAACAAAATTAGAAACAGATGAATACCATGACTGTGGAGAGAACCATTTCGATCCGAGGGCTTTTTCGGATCAGCAGACCTATTAATCTGCTGATGGTGGGATTCGCACAGCTTATGACAGCGTACTTTTTAGTGAAAACGACAAATTCTGGCTTGCCTGTTCTACAGGATTATAAACTGTATTTGATTATTATCTCAACCCTGATCATCACTGCAGCAGGCTACATGATTAATGACTACTACGACGTTAAAATCGATTATGTCAACCGGCCTGGCGATGTTGTGGTAGGAAAAGGAATCAAAAGACGGGTAGTTATTTTCCTTCACACAGTTCTGAATTTTACAGCTATCGGTCTTGGATTTCTGGTAAGTCCAATTTTCGCAATAATCAATTTCACCGCTGCCTTTCTACTTTGGATCTACAGTAATCAGCTCAAACGAGAACCTTTTGTAGGAAATCTTACGGTCGCATTTCTTACAGGAGTATCGATTTATCTGATTGGTTTCTACTTTCAGAAATCTGAGCTACTTGTGTTGACCTATGCCATTTTCGCCTTCTTCCTTAATTTGATAAGGGAAATAATTAAAGACATCGAGGATAGACCTGGTGATAGAAAACATGGCTGTAGAACGCTCCCTATTGTACTCGGGTTTCGCAAAACCAAGGCGGTGATTTTTCTGATCGCAGGCGTATTTATTTGCGCAATCCTAATTGTGATGTTCAAGCTCGACCGTCCGGTAATTTTTATTTATTTCGGTGGTCTTGGTGTCTTTTTCATGTACTTCATGCACCGAATCTACATTGCTGATCGAAAAGACCACTTCACCCAACTTAGCACATTTGCAAAGATATTGATGCTGGTAGGCACACTAAGCATGGGGTTCTTGTAACTTCACTAATCAACATTCTTCATTCACTTTTGAAATTTAATTTCGAATGAGGAATGATAAATATTGAATGATGAAGTTTGCTTTTGCAATTGTACTTCGTAGAATCATTTTTAGCTATTCCAGCCCTTCTTCCCTATTTTCACCCAAATTTTTCAATCATGCTAGAAAGCAAATTACTTGTAATCAAGATTGGGTCGAATGTACTGACTCAGGAAAACGGACTTCCTGATCTGGAGCGCATGGAAAAGCTTGTGGCCCAAATCCATGAGTTGACATCTTTGGGAAAGAAAGTTGTTCTTGTCAGCTCAGGCGCAGTTGCTTTTGGGAGACAGGCTATTCCTCTTCCTGAAAAGTTCAACCCGGTTTTCAAAAAGCAGATTTGGGCTTCTACAGGACAAATCCGGCTGATAAATCAGTACCAAAACTTCTTTGAAAAACATGGGCAGGCAGTGGCTCAAATCTTAGTAACTAAAGAAGATTTTCGTGACAGAAAGCATTTTCTAAATATGAAAAACTGCGTTCAGGCTTTACTTTCCCAGGGTATTTTGCCCATCATTAACGAAAATGATACGGTTACTATCACCGAGCTGATGTTTACTGATAACGATGAACTGGCAAGCCTCACTGCTGCGATGATCAATGCAGATACGATGATGTTACTTACAAATGTGGATGGAATATTCACTGGAAATCCATCAGATCCAGGGTCACAGCTGATAGAAAAAGTATCCTCTAGTATGCCAGAAGTATCCAATTACATCTCCGCCTCCAAGTCATCCTTTGGACGTGGTGGCATGCTCACCAAATATGCCATGGCAAAGAAATCTGCTGATCTGGGTATTCAGGTTATTATCGCAAACGGGAAGCGGGAAAATGTATTGGGAGAATTTGCAGACAAAAGCCTGAAATGCACCTGGTTTGAACCACAAAAAGCGAAGCATGGGGCAAAGAAATGGCTGGCTCACGGAGAGCACTATTATGTGGGTGAGATCACTATTAATGATGGAGCAAAAAACTCACTCACCGCCGAGGTAATCCGAAGCCTCTTGCCAATTGGAATTATTAAATTGGAAGGAGAGTTTTCCAAAGGGGATATTTTATTAATTCGCGATGAGAAAGGCCTTAAAATAGGCTTGGGTCGCGCTGAGTATTCCTCAAAAGTCGCCAATGAACGCATTGGCCTAAAAAACCAAAAAGCATTAATACATTACGATTACCTCTATATTTTCGATCATGACTGAGTACCAGGATATATTTGAAGGAGTAAAAAAAGGAGCTAGGAAACTGACCGGCCTCAGCAATGAGAAGATTAATCAAGTCCTGCATAACCTTGCAATTTCAGCAGTGGAAAACATGTATTTCCTTCTAGAGGAAAACCAAAAGGATCTGGATCTCATGGATCAGGGCAATCCTATGTACGATAGATTGTTGCTCACTGAAGAGAGAATCCAAAATATCGCCGGGGATATCATCCAAGTAAGTGCGTTGCCAAGCCCATTGCACCATGTATTGGAAAGCAAAACCCTGGAAAATGGTCTTTCATTGGAGAAAACTACTGTACCTCTTGGGGTGATTGGGATCATATATGAAGCCAGACCAAATGTAACTTTTGATGTGTTTACGTTAGCTCTAAAATCCGGAAATGGTCTCGTGCTAAAAGGCGGTTCGGATGCTGACCATTCCAATCGTGCCATCATGAGTTTGATTCATCAGGTCCTGGAAAATAATGGGTTGCCGACTGACGCATTTCAACTTTTACCGGCAGACCGAGTTGCTACCAAAGCGCTGTTGGAAGCTGTTCGTTTCGTGGATGTAATCATTCCACGAGGATCTCAGGGCCTGATCAATTTCGTCAGGGAAAATGCAAAAGTGCCCGTGATCGAAACTGGAGCTGGAATCGTGCACACCTATGTAGATGAATCCGCAGATTTGGAAAAAGCAAAAGAGATCGCCTTTAATTCCAAAACCCGAAGACCAAGTGTATGTAATTCATTGGACTGTTTGATTATTCACGAATCTCTTCTGCCTAAGTTAAATGAGTTAATCCAACCTATGCTGGAAAGCAAGGTTCAGGTTTTTGCTGATGAAAAAGCTTTTGAAGCCTTAGCTCAAAATGAGCTGATTTCAAGAGCTAATGAGTCTCATTTCGGAACAGAATTTCTTGGGTTTAAACTTGCTATCAAAACTGTAGCAAATCTTGATGAAGCGTTAGATCATATTGCGGAGTATTCATCCAAACATTCTGAGGCGATTGTCTCAGAAAATCAGGAGATAATTGAGCGCTTTCTACTTGAAGTGGATGCAGCGGCCGTTTATGCGAATGCTTCTACCGCTTTCACCGACGGCGCCCAATTCGGTTTGGGAGCAGAGATTGGCATTAGCACCCAAAAACTTCACGCACGTGGCCCTATGGCACTGAAAGAGCTTTGCAGCTACAAGTGGATAGTAAGGGGAAATGGACAGGTTAGAAGTTAATTTGCCGTGATCAGTTAGCTGGGGATCAGCTTTCAGTAAATCAAAATTCATCGTTGAATAATCATGATCGTTTTCACGTCAAGATCATGGGTAAAATCCTACATTTTTTGCCTGAAACAATACTTTGCAAAATCGCCTATAATACAGGGGTGATAATATACTTTATGCGAAAACCACGGGAAGCGAAAGGCTTTACCTTGCCCATAATTGATTTCCCATAATTTTACTTCGATTTATTATTGATTGACTGTTAGAAGGTTACTTTTTGAAAAATACATTTGAAAAATCTTTATCAATGTAGATTTCTATTGATAGAGATAATCTGTACACTATTTCTAACCAAAAATTTTTCAATGCGATGGCACTAAAAAGAGTTTTACCCAAAATTACTGAATCAACAAAATCCGAAGATTCAAAAATCGATCCTTCCCGCCCGGTCGTAGCCAAAAGATCAACAATGACAAGTACGTTGACCAAGCCGACCAGAGTTAGTACAGTGAAAAAAGTATCTCCGGGAAAAATTGCCGAGATTCGACATTTTGACTTCACAGTCCGCAAGCCTGTGAGTGAGCTGCCTGTTACTTTTAGACCTGAGAGGCTGGAAATGAGCTCTTCCTCTCCCAAAAATATCGAGATCAGTTTGGAACCGATGGAAGAAGGCAAGCTGGTATTGCACCACACACCTGGATTTACCAGTCAGGAGTCCCCAATGGCTCAGCTTTCAGTTTTGTCGCTGCTTCACAATAAAGGAGCCGAATCTGTGGATTTGGACAAAGTGATCTTGGAATACAAAATCGGTAGCCAGACCACTAAAAAAGAGGTGTATCTTCCCTCAGACCAACTTAAAATTAATCCAAATGAAGCTTGGTACTGGCAAAACAGCAGGGATTATCACGAAAACGGTGATGTAGTTTTTCTTACAACTCCATTTCCTACCGTGGTGAAATTGAGTTTCTATTTTAAAGGATACGTAGGGCCGGTCACATTGAGCAAAAGCTTGAAAAACTACACAGCGGGATTGGCGTTTCCATTTTCTTCTGTGGACTTCAAATCGGATGAATTTGTCACCGGATACTCGATGCACGGCGGCGGCTCACAGGTTTTCGCCTACGACATGGGAGTGCAGCGATATGAAGACGACAAATGGAGTGACCTACTTCCGGGTAAGAACGGAAGTGAAAATGAACACTTCAGAATTTGGGGCAAGCCAGTTAGAGCAATGGCTGACGGAGTCGTGATCCATTTCCAAAACAACATACCCAACAACTGGAAGCCTGACGGTTCGGATGCCGGTATGAAAAAACAGAAGGATGAACTCTGGGGGAATTATGATCAGGGACATGGCGGAAACCATGTGTATGTTAGACACGGAAATGTTGTGGCCCTATATGCACATTTCCAAAAAGGCTCGATCCCGTCTAAGTTTCTTTCAATAGGGGCGGCAGTGAAGAAGGGCGATATCCTCGGCAAGGCGGGAAACTCCGGAAACTCTACAGGCCCACACCTTCACGTTCATCTAAAGACCTATAAAAGTGATGATAAACCTGAAGGTGGAATTTTCAGACCATTAGTGTTTAACACTGGATATGCAATCGGACAGGCAAACTATCCAAAACCGGGGTCAAACGTCAATTGGTCCAAGCTTACCAATCAGGGAATCCCGGGGCTGAAAAGCAAAGCCTGCTTCATCTATCCATCAGCCACCCATCCTTATTGCTCTTATCCTACCAACTGGGGTGAGGTAGCCAGACATGGTGTACCAGCAGCCAAGTACCAAACTGAATTTGATAAGATCTGGCCATGTGGGTACTATCCAGTGTGGGTGGACGGCTACGAAGTCTCAGGTAAAACATATTTCAACATGATTTTTAGACCATCCAAATCTATCTCCTGGGTAGCCCGCCACGGAATGGACGGTAATAAATATCAGGATGAGTTTGACAAATGGAAAGATGCTGGCTATAGGCTGATCAATGTAAACTCGTATGTATCCTCGGGAAAAGTACGCTATGCGGCTGTTTGGATCAAAGACAGTAGCGTATCGAGTTTTGCTTATCATGGGCAATCGCTGGAATGGCACGAATCCAATTTTGAGAAGCACCACAAAGCTGGCTATGTACCTGTTAACGTATCCTGTGTGATTCTGGCTGGAAAAACCTACGTCACTGCCTTGTGGGAAAAGAAATCCACCGGAGGATTTTACCTAAGACCTGCCATGAGTCTGTCAAGTTTCAAAACATATTTTGACCAATATACCAACAAAGAAAAATTCAAACTTGTGTATCTGGATGCATATATGGAAGGGAACCAGCCAAGACTCAGCGGCATCTGGTACAAAAATGCCCCCGATTTCAATTCATGGTATGAAAAATACAACTTGGACTCAGCAGAATATCAGAACGAATATACAAGTATGCTAGAAAATGGATATTTGACCCGCTGCGTCACCGGATATCATCAAGGATCCGTAGCCAAATACGAAGCCATCTGGTCGAAATAATTACAGCAGCAGATTTAAGATTTGCGAATAATTTAAAAGCCCTGTTTTCATTCAGTTGGAGGCAGGGCTTTGTCTGTATTGTATAGATAAAATCTATTGTTAAGCAACTTTGAGCCGCAACGAAACACACTTTCTTCAAATCAGAATCTTCTGTATTAGAAAAAAACCTTAAAGATTTTAAGCATCCACTAGATAAGCATTAATTTCGCATCGACCCACCAAAACCCGATATCATTTGAAACGTCTCGCAATCCTAGCCTCCGGATCTGGTAGTAATGCAGAAAAAATCATGGAGCATTTCCAGAATTCAGAAATTGCAGAAATCGCATTAGTCGCCTCCAATAAAACTGATGCATTTGTCTTGGATCGGGCTAAGAAATTTGATGTTCCTACTTTTACTTTTTCCCGCAAGGAAATGGACGCAGGAGTGTTATTAGAAAAACTACAGGAAGAAAAGATTGACTGGGTGATTTTGGCAGGTTTCTTACTTAAAATCCCGGTTGAATTGACAAGAGCTTTTCCTGATCGAATGGTAAATATACATCCTGCACTTTTGCCAAAATACGGAGGAAAAGGAATGTATGGAAGCTTTGTGCATGAGGCTGTAAAAGCAGCTGGAGATACCGAAACCGGTATTACCATTCATTTGGTCAATGAAAATTATGACGAAGGAAGAATAGTTTTCCAAGCTTCCACCCCACTTACTTTAGATGATACACCTGACTCTATCGCCCAGAAAGTGCATGCCTTAGAGCACAAGCACTTTCCTGAGGTGATCGAAAGATTGTTGTAAAGAGATGAAAGGAGATTTTGTCTGAATCCAAATTCATGCTGATGTAGGTTCAAAAGTTAATTTTTTAATAAAACTTAAGCTATCGGAACTGCAGGAGAAACTATCCGTTAGGTCACTTAACTCTGGTTGCCCAAGGCTCTGGAGGTATAAAAATGCGAGGTTGAGGCACCAACTTCCTATTCAAAAATACTTGTATAATGTCACCGCAAACACTTCCTATGAATTATAAATCCCTCCTTTCATTCGGCCAAATTGTTACCATCATCATGGTATCGATTATAAGCTTTTCATACTTTATTGAAGCCAAGGCACAGGGAATTACTATTCCAAGCAATGCAGAAATTAACTCAGGTATTAAGGAAGCATTGGAAAAAGCCACCGGGATAAGTGCCGAGCGTTTGGGAGCAAAAGACGGATATCTGGGGAATCTGGATGTGAAAATCCTTTTCCCTGAAGAAGCAAAAAACATTGAGAAAACCCTTCGTTCACTTGGGCTGGACAACATGGTAGATCAGGTGATCAACAGCGTCAACCGCGCTGCGGAAGATGCAGCTTTGGAAGCAAAACCAATCTTTACCGATGCAATAAAGCAAATGAGCATTGCCGATGTAAAAACCATTCTTTTAGGAGAAGATAATGCGGCTACGAGTTATTTCAATACGACCACTTCCCCTGCGCTCACAGAAAAATTTTCACCTATTTTTGATAGTAGTCTAAAGAAAACCGACGCTACTAAATACTGGGAAGATGTAATGACCAGTTATAATAAGGTCCCATTTGTGAAAAAAGTAAATACCGATCTCACAGCTTATGTGACTAAAAAAGCGATTGACGGTTTATTTATAGAAATAGCAAAAGAGGAATTAAAAATAAGGGAAAACATTTCCGCCAGATCTTCCCCATTGCTCGAAAAAGTTTTTGGTTTTGCCAAGCAAGCCGACAAATAAACATGTTCAAAACTCTGGAGCTAAATTTTGAAATAAATAGCAAAGCTTGATTAATAATACCTTCGCCCACAATAGGCATTTCTTCATCCGGTAAATCCCGGATGAAGAATTGGTATCTCGAAAACTTTTACTGAGTGAAGTAGAAGTATTATCTTACCTGCATCCACTTTTTACTCTCCCGATCCACAAAGGTAATCGGCACAAACTTATCTGTAGGAGCGCCGATGTAATAAACTGTCCAGTTTGGATCATGCTTAGTCAGCATTTCGGAAATGCAATCTGCTCGGTGGGCTGTAGGATTATTACAATCATCCCAGTAGAAAAGCTCCACCTTGTAATGAAGTGACTTCACTTCATTATTGATGATAACCTGAATGTCAATATTCTGCTTGCCTGGCAAGCTAGGAATAGGAATAGCAATGTGACTCATGGATTTAGACTTTTTAGTGTGTAATTAATGATGCATATATTGTGATCTATAGTTGGAATGCTTAGCAATAAGAAGGTTGTTAAAATTTTGTCTGTTCAACAATTATCATTCAATACTCTTATCTCAGTTTTCATCACTTTGATGGCCTTGTATTTCGTAAATTCAAAATCTTTTCACTCACTTTTCAAGCTCTTCACAGGATTCATCAAAGCTGCTTTGAACGCCTGTGAACTCACAGTTGCTAAGGCTATCAGTATCGCTACCAAACCTGAAATTGCAAATACCCACCACTCAATGTCGATTCTATAGGCAAAATCCTGAATCCACTGATTGACTACATACCAGGAAACCGGAACGGCAAGGACGATAGCAACCAATACCAGTTTTATAAAGTCCTTTGAAAGTATAGCGACCACCGTGGTCACTGATGCCCCCAGCACTTTTCTGATTCCTATTTCCTTTACGCGCTGCTCTAAAGTGAATGAGACTAACCCAAAAAGCCCCAAGCAGGAAATCAGAATGGAAAGCCCGGTCAGCATACCAACGATGGTATTTACCGTTTGGTCAGCTCTATACAATTCTGTAAAGTGATCGTCCAAAAACTGGTATTCAAATTCCCGCTCAGGGATCTGGGTATTCCAGATGGCTTCGATTTGGGCAAGAGCTTCAGGAATATTCTCACCACTTATTTTCACAGATAATTCCTCAAAACCCCAATTGCGCTGATTAAAAATGGTCAAGGTCTCTATTTTATGATGCAGGGAATTAAAGTTGAAATCCTTTACCACTCCTACTATCCTACCAGCCGAGTCCATTCCGCTGAATCCAAATTGCGAACCTATCAATGACTCGATATCCCTACCCTCTCCGTCTTTCAGAATAAGCTCTTTGGCGAGGGACTCATTGATCAGATAGGTATTTCCATTGTCTGCCTCACTGTCGTTAAAATTTCGCCCCGCTATCAATTCAATTTCATACACATCTAAAAAATTAGGGTCTACCACAACCTGCGACGTAGCCAGGTTTACTGCAGGTCCTGTTCCGTGAAATGTAATTCCTGTCTGGTGAAGATTATTGCCAAGTCTGTGGCCGGAAGCCGTCACTTCTTCCACTTGCGAACTCCCCAAAAGAGCCTGTTTGAGGGTTTCATACCTATCCGTAAAACGCTGGCCAAATGGGATAGTGATTATTTGCTCATGGGTAAATCCAAGGTCTTTTTCCTGCATGAACTTTACCTGCCGAGAAGCGAACAATGTAGAAATAATCAAGAAAATAGCACAGCTAAACTGTACGACTACCAAAACATTTCTGAAATCAGCCTTCCTTTTACCAGTGACTGGAGAGCCTTTCAATACTTTCACTGGATTAAAATTAGAAAGGTAAAGTGCAGGGTACAATCCAGAGAGAACACCTACCATGACAGCTCCTAAGAGCATTGCCACAAGGAACAAAGGGTTACTAAATAATGGGAATTCCAACTGTCGCTGGCTGAATTGGTTTAGAAAAGGTAAAGCAAAAGATACTAAAACCGCCGCCAGCACCATCGCCATCAAACTTATCATAATTGATTCTCCAATAAACTGTAAGTACAACTGGGATTTCGATGCGCCTGAAGCTTTCCTCACACCGATCTCCATGGCACGACTTATTGATTTGGCTGAGGATAAATTGACAAAATTGATCCCAGCGATAAAAAGTACGATCAAGGCGATATAGAAAAATATGCGGGTGTATGCACCGTCAAATTTTTGATAATTGATATAATCATGGGTAATGTCTGTAGAGCCAGCGTGGACTTCACTTAGAGGTTGAAGAAAAAGCTCATACCCACCTGCTCTTTCTTCTCCCATATGGGAAACCAAAAAAGCAGGGAATTTCGATTCCATTGCTTCAATATCCGCTCCTTCACTCAATTCCAAGTAAGTAGTCAGCCAATTTCCTCCCCAATTTTCCATAGCCTGAGGACCTACATAACTACTAAAGGAAGTTAACCCTTCAAATTTGAGATGGGAGTTTTCAGGAATATTTTCCAATACAGCCGTCACAGTATACGAGATCGTATCTTGCTCTGATAGTGTGAGGGTTTTACCTACAGGGGACTCTTCGCCAAAAATCTTCTCGGCACTCTTCTCCGTCAGTACTAGGCTGTAAGGCTCGGACAATGCAGTAGCTGGATTTCCTTCTTTCAGTTTAAAATCGAAAATCTGAAAGAATGACGAATCAGCCCAAAAGGTATCTGAGAGCATGGATTCCTTACCTTGGGCCTTAAACCTGAGCTCACCACCCCGTCTGATTCTTGTGAAATTCGTGATTTCAGGAAATTCCTCCAGCAAAGTCGGTCCCATAGGATACATGGACAAGGCTACTTTCTGTGGTGCCACCATACCTTCCCATTTCTGTACCTCGTCCAAACGATAGATATTCTTGGCGTGAATGCTATCAAAATTCCGCTCATAATTCACAAAAAGCATGATTAGAATACAAACCGCCATTCCTATGGACAGTCCGGCAATATTCAGAAAGGAAAAAAGCTTGTTCTTCCCGATATTTCTGAAGGCGATTTTAAGGTAGTTTTTCAGCATGATTTTAGGAATTGAAAGGTTTTTACATATGTTTTGATACTATCATCTCTACTCGGTTTTCAAACTTTCTACAGGATTCATCCTAGCTGTTTTCATTGATTGAAAGCTGACTGTAAAAAGAGCTATCAGCAATCCTACAGTACCAGACGCTACAAACATCCACCATTCTAGTCTAATCCTATATTCGAAATCTGTAATCCAGAATTCCATAAATTTCCAGGCAACAGGCAATGCAATCACAAATCCAACTAATACTGGCCTCAAGAAATCTTTGGTAAGCAGTGTGAAAATCTGTGAGACAGTTGCTCCGTTGACTTTCCTGATCCCGATCTCCTTAGTTCTCTTGATTGATTCATAAGATGAAAGCCCAAACAATCCTAGGCAAGCAATGAATATCGCCAGTCCAGTGAAGAAGTTGAAGATCAAATAAAACTGCTGGTCAGCTGCATATTGTTCATTGAAAAAGTCATCCAGAAAGAAAAAATTAAAAGGCTCTTCTGGATAAATCCTTTTCCACTCGCTTTCGGCAAAATCAATCACCGCAGCTAAATTTTGGGACGCATCTTCTGCAAAGTTTAGATCCACCGTAATATAATCGCTGTAATTGGGCTGCAGGTAGAAAATAATAGGTTCAAAACTATTTTTGAGTGACTTGTGATGATAGTCCTTGATCACTCCTACAATTTCCTTAGTCCCCCCAAATACAGCTATCTGTTGGTGTATAGCGTCTTCAGCATCATTGTATCCTAGCCTCTTTGCTGCAGTTTCATTGATTAGGACCGAGTGATCTTGCGTTCCAAAATCCGGCGCGCCTTCATTGGATTTGAGTATGGATTCACCACTGACAGGTTGATCTTCCAGCAGAAAACGTCCGGCTACCAGCTCCAATCCGAATGTGGAAGTGTAATCATAATCCACTCCCATGACGTGAAAAAACTTAGCGCTTTCCGGTTGGTCCTGTCTTCGCACAAAATTATTACCCCTGATCTCAGTGGCTGGGATATTACGTGAAAGAGTAGCATTTTTTACCAGAGTATGACCTTTCAGAGCGCTCTTATAAGCCGCCATTTTAGACTGAGATTCTGCTAAACTACTCGCAAAAGTCGCCCCTTCAATTACTAATTTCTGTTCCAGCTCAACACCAAGTTCATAATTTCGCACAAAGGAAAGTTGCCTATTGATGGTAAACACCACCATGATAAAAACGGAGGCAATGGCAAATTGAAATACAACCAAGCTTTTCTTCAACCATAATCCATCACCCGCCGAAGTTAGCCTTCCCTTCAGAACCGAAATAGGCTTAAACCCTGACAGGATGAATGCTGGATATAATCCGCTCAATAAAACTCCTAGAAGAAAAATAGATGCAATTCCCAAAATAACCTTGGTGTCCCGCATCAAGGAAATGTCCGACTGGATGCCGAACAAGGTTGAAAAAACAGGCATACTCACATAATAGATAAAAAATGCCAGAACGAAACCCAAAATATTAAACAGAAATGCCTCCATCATATGTTGGAATACGAGTTGGATGCGCGAAGCACCAACAGTTTTTCGAAGTCCCGTTTCTTTGGCACGTTCCATAGACCGTACGGTGGAAAGATTCACAAAATTCACCCAAGCTAAAACAAGAATACAGATGGCAATTACGGAAAGGCTATAAACCGTTTGCTCATTACCATTGATCTCCAATTCATTTTTAAGATGGGAATGCAAATGAATATCAGTGACCGGCAGGAAATCCATCTTGTAAGCAAAGCCCTGTTCTTTTCTTTCGCTAGTATTAAAATCTACAATTGACTGAAAAGAGGAAGCTAATTGCCGCGGATCTGAATGCGGTTCGAGAAGGACGTAAGTATAAAAGTTCTCCCAAAACCAGGCGTTTTCCGATTCATTGCGATAATCCGTTTGCCCATCATTCCAGTCATACATAGTGGGGTACGAAACAAGAAAATCAAATTGTAAATGTGAATTAACGGGAGGGTCTGCTACTACTCCTGTAATTTGCAAATCGGTAGTACCAAAGTAAGTTTTGGACTGGAGATTTTTTCCCACTGGATTTAACGACTTCCAATTTTCCCCAAAGTATTTTTTAGCCACCGACTCTGTAATGACGGTAGTATTAGGAGATACTAAAGCATCATCTTTATTTCCCAAAATCATTGGAAAAGTAAAGATCTTGAAGAGAGAGTTATCTGTATAAAAAACCTTTTTCTCTTCAAAAACTAACTGTTCACTTCCTCTTTCCACAGAGAAGACTCCAGGCTGCTGCATAAGTCTCACAAAAGCTTCTACAGATTCAGGAAAGCTCTCCTGTAAGGTTCTTCCTACCACAGGAAACGTGGTAGCCAAACTATTCTCCAGCTCACCGTTTTTATATTGTTTCAGATCAACTCTATAAATCCTACGGGCATTTTCGTTAAAATTATCGTAGCTCTTTTCAAAAATGACATATTGAAAAATCACCAAACATGCCGCCATACCTATCGCCAATCCAAAAATAGTTATGAATGAAAAAACCTTGTTTTTCAGCAAACCTCTCCAGGCGATTTTTAGATAGTTTTTCAGCATTGTTTGAATGATTGCAAGATTTTAAAATTTAACTATTGGAAAATTAGATGCTCTAGAGTGGTAAAGTTTCATGATGTCACCCTGAGTGAGGTCAAAGTCTTGATTCTTCGCTCCTAGCCTTGATACTTTGTACTTTCTACTTGATATTTTGTACTTTCTAATCTGTACATCACTCACTCTTCAAGCTCTTCACAGGATTCAGCATAGCTGCTTTTATAGCTTGGAAACTGATCGTCACCAAAGCCACAATAACAGATAAAAGTCCAGAGATCAAGAATACCCACCAATGAACTGGTACCTGGTAAGCGAAGCCTTCCAACCACTTATTCATTCCAAACCAAGCTACAGGAGTAGCAACTACAATCGCGATCAAAACCAGTTTGATAAAGTCTTTGGATAGTAATCCTACTATACTTCCGATGTTTGCGCCTAATACCTTTCTGATTCCGATTTCTTTGGTTCTTTGCTCCGCGGTGTAAGTCGCCAAGCCTAGCAAGCCCAAACAGGCAATCAGTATCGCCAAAACAGAAAACGTAGTGAAAATCTGTCTAAACCTGAAATCTGACTCATATTGCTTGTTGAAATCAGCATCGAGAAAGCTGTAAAGAAATGGTCTATGCGGAGCTATTCTGTTCCAAACCTGCTCTATCTGAGCGATTGTACTTGGAAGATCTTCACCCGTTACTTTTAAGGTCATATACCTGCTTGCGTAGGCTTCAAATGGCAAAGTCAAAGGCTCAATAGTCCGATGCAGGGAGATGTAGTTAAAGTCTTTTACGACTCCAATTACTTCACCAGCTCTTCCCCATTGCTCAAATTTCTTTCCGACTGCATCTGCAGGATATGCATATCCATATTGTCTGGCAGCAGCTTCATTTATGACAATAGCTGAGGAAGAATCCGAAGGATAATCTCTGGAATAGGATCTCCCCGCTATCAATTCCAGATCATAATGGTTGATAAAATCGATCCCCACCTGGAAAATAGCCTGGCCTTCGTAAATCATTTCTCCTTCAGGGCCTTCTATGCCCGTTCCAGCATTTGGGAAATAGCTCCCCGGGACGCTTCGGGAAAAAGCCGTTGATGTGACTGAAGGGATATTCTCCATTTCTGTTTTCAGTGCAGAAGAAGCGGTATTTACATCCTCATCGTAATTATAATCCAACACCAGCATTTGCTCCTTGTCAAATCCCATTTCCTTGTCAAGCAGGTGACTCATCTGCGAATACACGATTATTGTCCCTGCGATTAAGGCAATAGAAAGGCTGAACTGGAATACCACCAAGCCCTTGCGAAGATTAACTCCTCGGGCATCTGATTTATTGATTCCTTTCAATATCATCACTGGACGGAAGCTGGATAGCACCAATGCAGGATATGAGCCAGCCAAAAGACCAACTAGCACAACAATGCCAAAAAATAAAAGCATAGTCTGCCAATTAATGATATGGCTGACTTCCAAAACTTTGCCTGTCAAGTTATTCATCAAAGGAATGGATATCGTGACGAAAATAATCGCCACAATTCCGGAAAGAAAAACGATGATCAATGATTCCCCGAGAAACTGAAAAACCAAACTGCTTTTATCCGCACCGATGGATTTACGTATTCCCACTTCCTTCGCCCGCTCCAAGGATCTGGCAGTGGATAAGTTCATAAAGTTTATAATTGCTATCCCAAGAATAAAAAGTCCTATTATGGAAAACACATAGATATTGGAAAGTGAACCTGTTTCCCCTGGCTGACGGTCTGCAGTTGTCCGGAGATAAACATCTTTGAGCGCTTCTACATGAATTGTATATGGATCCTCTTTATAAGGATAGTTCTTTTCCAAAAACTCAGGAATCTTTTGCTCAAAAGCCAACTGGTCAAATCCTTCATTAACTAAGAAATAGGTGTAAAAATCTACATACCCCCATTGGTCAAAAACCTGAGGACGCGATAACTTAAAAGTGCTTAATGAAAGAAGCGCATTGAATTTGAAGTGGGAATTTTCAGGGACATCTTCCATAATTCCCGTGACAGTGTAATCTCCGGCATTTGCCCTTCCGGCCGATTCACTTCCCTTCAGCGTTTTTCCCAATGCATCTTCCTCTCCAAAATATCTTTTGGCGGTGCTTTCTGTAAGTACTATGCTAAAGGGTGCGACTAATGCCGTCTTCGGATCACCTTGGAGCATCTTCCAGGAAAACACATCAAACACAGTGGAATCCATAAAAAACACGCCGTCTTCCTGCTGGGTAGTTTCTCCATAGGTAAGTAATAAATCTGATCGACCAGAGAACTGCACAATCTTCTCAATCTCTTGAAATTCCTCTTTCATAGCCGGACCAACAGGTGCGTTGTGCCAAACCCAAAAAGGCTCAGCCTCTGCTCCTTCTTCCACCCCTTCAGGTGAACCGGAACCATGTGTCAGTCGATATATTTGATCACCTTTCTCATGGTAATTATCATAAGAAAGCTCATCCTGCACAAACATAAAAATGAGCACACAGCAGGCCATTCCTATTCCGAGCCCTACGATATTGATAAAGGAATAAACTTTCTTTTTGAGAAGATTCCTATAGGCGATTTTGAAGTAGTTTTTAAGCATTGGAATTTGAAGATTTTAATTACTTGTCCGCCGTGGCGGGTTGAAAGATTAGGTGTTCAGAAGTTGGAAAGTGTTAAGGTTGAAAGGTTTAAATGTCTATCAGCCCAAGCGTACAGCTTAGCTTTCGGGATCGAAATCTTGAATTTCGATACTTACATCTCAGTACCTTTTTCATCATTCACCTTTTAAGTTATGGACCGGATTAGTTTGAGCTGATTTGATCGCGTGATAGCTCACGGTAAGTATGGCTATCCCAATTGAAATGAAGCCTGAGACTAGAAATGTTTGCCAGCCTATATCGATTTTGTAATCGTAATCTTTCAGCCAGTTTTCCATCAAGTAGTATGCGATTGGAATTGCCAGCACAAAGGATATCAGGATTAAGAATATAAGGTTTTGGGTTTGAATTCTGAAGATCCCAGCAATAGAGGCTCCCAATACTTTGCGGATGCTCATTTCCTTATTACGCTGCTCCACCATATAAGCAGAAAGGGCAAACAATCCCAAACATGCAACCAATATTGCAAGCACTGCGAAGCTGCTAAAAATGACCTTTATCCGAAATACGTTGTCATACATCTGGGCAAATGAATCATCCATGAAAGCATAGCGAAATGCAAGATTTGGAGCAAATTCATTCCATTTACTCTCTAGTGCTTCTAACAAGACAGGCATGTCTGCGGTATTCACTTTGATGGAGGTAATGGTATTGCTTTTTTCAAAAAACATAGCCAAAGGCTCTACTCTTTGCTTCATGTTATCATACCTAAAATCTTTGACTACACCGATTATTTCATTGAGTTGACCTGATCTGGAAATCTTCTTTCCTATGGGATCAATAAGTCCCAAATCCGCCACCATTTGCTCATTCACGATGGTAGCACTCCTGTCTGAGGCAATGGTTGGGTCAAAGTTTCTACCTGCTATTAACTCAATACCTAGCGTCTCAAAATAATCTTCATCTATCTGCCATACTTGACCCGAGATACTTTCATCTATCTTGTCTCTTCCTTCATTGGTAAATTGATTTCCGTTTCTCTTGGTGTTTTCTATAGGCAAATAATCACTTATACTGGCAGATTCCACCTCAGGCAGCCGGGCAAGCTCCTCTTTAAAGGTCACATCTTTATCTCCCAGCATATTTGTTCCATAGATTTGAATTACCTGATCCTTATCAAACCCTACTTTGGAATTAAGGATAAATGACATTTGCTCATTGATTATGAGCGTCCCAATAATCAGTATTATAGAAATTGTAAACTGAAAAACGACCAATCCACTGCGAAAACCTCCTGATTTGCCACCTAGGCGAAGTTTCCCTTTGAGGACATTGATCGGAGAAAATCCTGATAAATACAGAGCAGGATAAAAGCCTGCCAAGCATCCGACCAGTAAGACTGAAAAAAGTAAAACCGGAACAAAAAACTGGTTTTCCCAAGGCATTGCTAATTCAATACCAGTCATTTCCTGAAACACAGGCAATAAAACCTGCGCCAGTACAACGCCAAGTATGAAAGCGAAAAGAGTTAGTAATAGGGATTCAGTTAAGAATTGTAGGATTAAGTTCTTTCTGCCAGAACCTACCACCTTTCTCAGGCCTACCTCCTTTGCCCGGTTTGCAGATTTGGCAGTGGATAAATTCACAAAATTAATTGTGGCAAGCAGAAGAATAAACAAGGCCACCGTTCCAAAAATCCAGACTATTTTGATATCATTTCTAAAACCAGACTCATGACCGATATCGGCAGAATAGAGTTGGATATCAGTCATTGGCTGAAAATAGATTGATGCTTTATTTTCAAGACCCTCTGCCATTGTATAGCCTCCTGCAAGTAAAGCGGGCTTTAAATATTTAAGGATAATGGTATTTCCAAATGTCTTATTAAAAGCGGCTACATCGGTATCAGGCTGCAAACTGACGTAGGTAAAATAATTTGATTGAATCCAGCGATCCTGCTCGCCTTTTCCAAATTCCACTCCTTTTAGCGTCAGAAAATAGTTAAAATCTAAATGGGAATTGGTTGGAAAATCGCGCATTACAGCTGTGATTTTTCTTGGGTCATCTCTATTACCATTCAGGTAAATAACATGCCCAATTGGATTTTCATTTCTGAAATATTTTTGGGAAACGGACTGTGAAATCACGATGGTTTTTGGTTCTGCCAATGCAGTTTTTGCATCACCGAACACCATCGGTATAGAGAAAATATCAAGTATAGCCTGATCTGCATAGGCAAACCCATCTTCATGATGCTGCATCAACTCATCGTCAATCTGGATTTCATTGGTGCCCGCACCATAAAAAAGGTCATTAGCCATGATCCTTCCAGCTTGTTCGATTTCATCAAAATCAGCTTCACCAGTTCTAGCCAAATTGGCTGAAAAATGAACTCCTTTCTCAGCTCCTTCACCAAAATCAACTTGGGAAACTACCCGATAAATATTAGCTGAGTTAGGCACAAATTTATCATAGCTCGTTTCGTGAATGATGTAAACTGAAATCAGGATGCATGCAGCTATTCCAATACTCAATCCTGTTAGATTGATAAATGCAAAACCTTTTGCTTTCAAAAGATTTCTCCAGGCGATTTTTAGATAGTTTTTGAGCATGAAAGTTGAAAGGTTTGAAAGTTGTAAAGTCTTGACTCGTAATTCTTGGTTGTGCTATCTTGATACTATGTACTCAATACATTGAAATAAGCCTCACTCACTCTTTAAGGTCCTGGCAGGATTAGTCAATGCCGCTTTGATCGATTGGAAACCTACCGTAAAAAGCGCGATAAGCATCGTTGCTGTACCAGTAGCCACAAAGACCCACCACTCGACTCCCACGCTATAATCATAATTCTGAAGCCATTGATTCATAACATACCAAGCCACTGGAACTGAAAATAGAAATGCAATACCAACCAGCTTTAGGAAGTCCTTGGACAGCAACATCGAAATACTTCCCACACTAGCTCCCAATACTTTTCGCACACCGATTTCTTTAATTCTATTTGCCGCCATGTAAGTAGAAAGCCCAAATAGTCCTAAACAAGAAATAATAATGGTCAGGATTGTGAATAAGATTGAGAGACTTGCCGTACGCCTTGTATCATTGAATTTCCGTGCATATTGCTCGTCTACAAAGCTGTATTCAAAAGGAAAATTAGGATTGAAATCTTCGAATACTTCTTGGATAACAGCGATATTATTCGCCACTGACTGACCCGAGTTTAGACGCATATGAAGTACTTTATACCAAGATGATGGACCGAATACCATCAAAGGATTCACTGGATCATAGGGAGACTCAAAAATAAAGTCCTTGATGATCCCAACTACAGTAAAATTCTCCTCTCCATCAGTCACCACTTGCCTCAGCGGATTTTCCAGACGCATTTTTCTCACTGCCGTCTCATTTAACAAAATAGCTGTTGAATCACTTGGAAACTGATTAATATCGATATCTCTGCCCTCAACCAGTTCAGTTCCCATTACTTTCATAAAATCCGCATCCGTACTGAATCTGATGAAATCAAGTTTCTCATCTTCAGGAGTACTGCCTTCCCAAGAATAACCCCAACCATCACTGTAGCGCTGGGTAATCGGGCTCATGGACTTCGTCATTGCTTCCACAGCACCGGTGTTTAGTAGCGATTGCTTGATAGCACTGTAATGCTTGTCAATATCGCCCTGCATGATTACATAGATGAGATTCTCTTTATTATAGCCCAGCTCCCTATTCTGTGCATGGCTAATCTGCCGCTGTATAATAATGGTGGAAACAATAAGTACAATGGCAAAACTGAACTGCAGCACTACCAGTACTTTTCGAGGATTTACCGCAGAGGCAGCAGATTTGAAAGTACCTTTCAATACTTTAACCGGACTGAATGAAGAAAGGAAGAACGCCGGATAACTTCCTGCCAAAAGACCTGTGAGTAGGATAAAACCAATCAGCTGGAGCCAAAAAACAACACTGCCATATGAAATGGAAAGCTGTTTATCCACCAATTTATTGAAAGACGGCAGCGTCAGCTCAACAACCAGAATTGCTAAAACACCAGCAATAAATGCAATCAATGTACTTTCTCCAATAAACTGCGCAATAAGGGAGGATTTTCTTGCTCCTACTACCTTTCTCAATCCTACTTCCTTGGCTCTTTTTTCGCTTCGGGCTGTACTCAGATTCATGAAGTTGATGCAGGCAATTACAAGAATAAATACAGCTATAAAAGCGAATAATCGCACTGTCACAACTCTGCCTCCTACTAGCTTGCCATTCTCACTTTTTCCATAAAGATGAACTTGGGAAAGCGGATAAATAAACACCTCAGTAGAAGACTCCCCGTTCGTGTGATCCTTGGTGATATTGACTATTTTGTCATTGAATGATTCAGCAGAAGAGTTTTCTGTAAGCAACACGAATGTCTCCACCGAGTTATTTCCCCACCATTCATCATCCCAGCCAAGCTTTTTCATATACTCCCAAGAGAGAAAGTAGTCTGACTGAAAGCGCGTATTATTAGGTATGTTTTCCAATACAGCCGTAACAGTAAAAATATCAGTACTATCAATCTTAACAGACTGACCGATTGCATCTTCATCTCCAAAAAGCTTCCTGGCAAAATCTTCGGTGACCACTATATTATAAGGATCTTCAAGTGCCGTAGTGCTATTTCCTTGTAGAACTGGTAAATCAAAAACATCGAAAAATTCTTGATCCACGAAGACACCTGACTCATTCGATTTTTTATCTCCTACAGTAAATAGGAAGCCCGTAGTATTGAGACGCACTGCCTGCTCCACCTCAGGATAATCCTTCTCAAGAGTTGGTCCCAGAATTTTAGGAGAGGAACCCCAAACCCAGCGCTCACCACTGAATGTATCCCGATTGAATGTTTTGTATATACGATCGGACTTAGGATGATCCCGATCCATGCTAACCTCATTTTGTACCCATAGCAAGATCAAAATAGCTGCAGCCATCCCGATTCCCAGTCCGCCAATATTCAGTAAAGCAAATCCTTTACTTCTAAGGAGATTCCTCCAGGCGATTTTAAAGTAGTTTTTGATCATGAAAGTTGAAAGGTTTGAATGTGGTAAAGTTGGATTGGATGCATTGCTGAGGTTTCTTCTGAATTCTTAGTTCTTAAATCTATAGGTCTTGATATTAACTATAATACTTCTCTTACTCGCTTTTCAGACTATCTACCGGATTCATTAGAGCAGCTTTCACACTTCTAAGACAGATGGTCCCAAAAGCAATCGCAAGTGTCATTCCAGCAGCCAAGGCATAAATCCACCATGCTATATCAATATGATATGCGAAATTCTCAAGCCACATATCCATAAAGAAATAACCTGCTGGAAAGGCTATAATCAAGGAAATACCAACCAGTTTAATGAAGTCCTTGGCAAGCATAGCCACAATTTGATTCACACTAGACCCCAGTACTTTTCGGATTCCTATTTCTTTTATCCGCTGCTCTGCAGTGAAAGTCACCAAACCGAATAATCCGAGACAAGCAACAAAAATTGTCATCAATGAAAGCACTGTTAGGAATGACCCCATCTTCGCTTCCTGTATGTAAGTCTCATTGTATAATTCGTCCAAAAAAGCATAATGAAAAGCCTCGCCTGTGTTAAAGCTATTCCAGCTAGATTCCATATCTGCAAGCAATGGATCCAACTCGGACTTTTCTGCTTTCAAAATCAAACTGTAATACGGATTATAAACCATCATCAGTGGTTTGATAGGCTCTCTTAGTGATCTGGCCACAAAATCCTTTACCACACCTACAACTTTCACATCTTCCCTTCCCCCCTGATTGTCAGTCATTTTTTCAAAGACCTGACCAATAGGATCATCCTCGATCCCCAATGCTCTAGCGGCAGTTTGATTGATGATAATGTTACTCTCTTCTGAGCCGAGATCCAACGAGAAATTTCTGCCTGCTATTAGATCCATTCCCATGGTGGGAATATATTCCTCATCAATTCCAAATTGTATCATCCTCAATGTTCCAGAAGAAGATTCATCCATGACCAGATTTTGGCTGTTCGTATCCGTAGGCCCTGATGGTATATATGCGGATTTGGTAACATTTTTAATCCGCCGGTCAGCCTTTAATTTATCCCTAAATACATCCAGATGCTCTCCCAAAAGTCCTGCATCACGTAGCACAATCAATTGCTCTTTATCATAACCAAGATCCTTATTCTGGATGTAATTCATCTGCTGGGAAACCACGATCGTCCCGATGATCAAGACCACAGAAACAGCAAATTGGAATACGACCAAACTACTTCTAAATCCGCTTCTATTGCTCCTACTGATCTTTTTCTTTAAGGATTCAATCGGTCTAAATGCAGAAAGGAAAAATGCTGGATAACCTCCCGCCATTAGGGTGACCAAAACAACGAGTGCTAAAAGAGAAATGAGTACTACTGGCTGAATTAAGTATACAAGTGAAAGAGATTTATCCGCAAAATTATTAAAAAATGGAAGCGCTAATTTTGCCATTAGAATGCCCAAAACCATTGCAATACAGACTGCTATCAACGATTCTGACAAAAACTGAAATACTAGATCCTGCTTTCCCGAACCCATGACCTTTCTAACTCCGATTTCCTTAGCACGCTGCGAAGCTCCGGCAGTTGAAAGATTCATGAAATTGATGCAGGCAATCAGCAGCATAAAGATTGCTATAGCGCAATAAATCAGCACTTTCTGCATATCTCCGCCGGCTTCAAAATCGCCTTTTCCAGCAAATTGGTTATGCAGATGAATATCTGTAAGTGACTGAAGTTTGAGGAAAACATGGTTTCCTTTTTCAAAAAACTCATCGAAGTCCATGCCCATACCTTGCTTCATCTGATCCTCCATGTACTTTCTGGTTATGGCAGGGAATTTAGCCTCCACTTGATCAGCTGTGGAGCCATCATTCAGCAGCAGATAGGTTATGTAATTTCCTGATAGCCAACTTTGATTTTTGGCATCTGGATTACCCAACATAGAGGCAAGCATCGCAAAATCAAAATGGGAGTTTTCCGGAATATTTTCAATCACGCCCGTGACGGTATAATCACCAGAAAAGTCTATGTATTGACTGGTATAATAGCCTATCCCTTCCAGTTTTACAGCCTGATTGATGGGGTTTTCATTACCAAAAACAGCAGTTGCCTGTTCTTGGGTGAGCACAACTGTGTTCGGTTTAGAAAGTGCTGTCGCAGGATCTCCACTGATAAAAGGAAGGTCAAAAACCTCAAAGAAATTAGGATCCACCAAGGCTGTATTTCCTTTTCGAATTACCTTTTCACCTATCCTAACTTTTGTATTGGAATGAATATTCAACACCCGAGTACTTATCTCCACATCTGGGATTTCCTCCTTAAAAGTTTCTGCGACAGGTGCCATCACACTCGCTTCACTAAGTGTCTGCTCTCCTATTTTGGCATCCAAGGTTACTCTGTAGATTCGATCATAATCAGCAAAAAAACGATCGTAGCTAAACTCCTCGATCACATAAAGACTAATCACCGTGCAAGTGGCAATACCCAACGCAAGTCCCAAGACATTGATAAACGAAACCAACCTATTCTTCTTTAGGCTTCTCCAGGCGATTTTAAAGTAGTTTTTGAGCATGAAAGTTAAAGTTGAAAGGTTTTAAGGTTGTAAAGTCTTGACTCTTGATTCTTGGTTCTGTTATCTTGATACTTATGTCTGGATACTAAGTACTCTTAATCAATTAAACTCCAGATTGATACTTCCACCAGAACTCTGCATGGTGACAGGAACTCCGCCTCCATTGATTTTGCCAAGAATCCTGTCCTTCTTTACTTCTCCACTGAAGTTGGAAAGTTTGGAATTCACTCTTCCTCCACTTAGGTCAAGGTCAAGCCCCAAACCATCAGGAACAACTGCTGTGATACTTCCGCCGCTGCTTTTCATGCTTAGTTCTTTTTCTAGGTTAGAAAGCTCGGCTCTGATAGATCCTCCACTAGTGTTGGCAGAAATGCTTCCTTCGATCTCCGTTAAATTCACACTTCCTCCAGAAGTATTCACCTTCAAATCCCCGATTAACTGACTGACTTTTACTGATCCACCACTGCTTTGCACGTCGATATTTCCTTCAAAATTTTCTACTCTTAGTGAACCTCCTGAACTGTGCGTATTAACATATCCAGAGCTGTTTACGACTTGGATACTTCCGCCACTTGTGGCAATTTCCTGTTCACCTTTTACTCCATCAAATGCTATGGAACCACCGCTGGATTGAATCTTCGAAGACATCTCAGTGGGCACTTGTACCTTAAATGATAGGTTCAATTTGTTTCTTCCCGTATTGTTTTTCTTTTTAATGATCAAGGAAATTGTATTTCCACTTTGGCTGATATCTAATGAATAATTTTCAAGTTCATTTTCTACCTGGGCATCTTCGATTTCTATTTCCTTTCCTTCGTACTTCACATACATGTCTACGATTACCTGATTCCCAGCAGTCCCACTTACGGCTACAGATGATCCGGAAGTTTCTACTTTGAGATTCCCTGAACCATTGAGTGTAAATTTCTTTGTGAGATAAGGGTCAGCCTCGAAAGCTGAAGCAGCTATGCAAAATGAGAAGAGTAATAATACTAGCGGGGCAAGTGAATAAATCAGCTTTTTCATAATCTGGATTTGGAATTGTTCAGAAAGTATAGACTCGTCAATTCCACTTTTATGCCACTAAAAACAGCCTCTTTTCACCAAAAAAAGGGGATTCTATCATTTCGGAATAATCTTGCTCGGACAGTTTTGTTCGCTCTCGGGCATTTCTTTTTATTAGTAGCAAAAATCTCTAACATCCATTCTACTATGACTTAACCAAAATGTGAACAAGCTTGTATTAATCGGAATTTCAAGCCTGAGCTTTCCGAATTGTTCAGTATAAATTCTATTGTCCAATTTTATATATTCAATATCTTTTTTGATAACTTAATTGTAAACAAGCTTTTATGTACGTTAAGAGATACTACAGCTTTTGGATGACAGTCCGTTGGTCCAAATTTTCCTTGATATATGGATTTTTATATTCCTTTTTGATCATCATTCTTTATGAAATTACCCGTATTCCTTTTTCCCTTCCTTGGGAACCAATATCTGTGATAGGTATAGCTGTGGCTTTCTTTTTAGGTTTTAAAAACAACAGCTCATACGACCGAACATGGGAAGCCCGAAAGATTTGGGGTGCTATAGTGAATGACAGCAGAACGTTTGCCACAGGGATTCTAAGCTTACCAAGCAAGGATTTGCCTTATGAAACTAAAAGGCAACTAATACACAGGCATCTTGCCTGGCTACTGTCTCTAAAACATGTGATGAGAAACGAAAAAAGTTGGGAGCATAACCTACCGGTGAATAAACTAAATTTCATCCCGGGTTTCATAGAGGAATATTACGATGGGATTTTTAAAGAAATTGAAAAATATCTATCGGAAGAGGAACTCTCCAGAATGAAAAAAATATCCAATGTCCCCTCACAATTACTTAAAAATCAAAGCAAGGAAATAGGAATTCTCAATGAAGAGGCATTCATTTCTGATTATAAGCAGGTTTGGCTACATGAACTGATCGGTAGATTATACACCCACCAAGGAATGA
This sequence comes from uncultured Algoriphagus sp., assembly GCF_963974835.1. GTDB lineage: Bacteria > Bacteroidota > Bacteroidia > Cytophagales > Cyclobacteriaceae > Algoriphagus. The sequence continues at coordinate 263,258 of NZ_CAXBET010000005.1, forward strand.
GCGAACGAATCAAAAACTTCCCATTCCCGAGAGAATATGCTTCAACCGGTTTATGGATCACCTATATATTTTGTGCATTGATTCCATTTGGCTTATTGGATATTTTTGAACAGTCGAGTGCATTACATTATTGGCTTACCATACCCTTTTCCGCGGTAATTATTTGGACATTCTTTGTAGTGGATAGAATAGGTGATTACTCAGAAAATCCATTTGAGGGAGGCTATAATGATGTGCCGATTTCATCTATTGCCCGAGCTATTGAAATTGATCTTTTAGAAATGCTGGAAGAAAAAAACATCCCCAAACCATATGCTGTTGAAAATGGATTTTTAATGTAATCAGGTCCCACAACAATAGATTGGGGAGTAGTAGATCAAAAAAAATCCCTCAAACTTTTGTCTGAGAGATTAAAAGACTAAATATTACCTGCTTATCTTTTTCTTAAACTGCTGGAACCAGAAGTTCTAACTTCTCCTAATCTTGGTGACCCAGTGTATGTCACATCTCCGGATCCGGAAGCACTAACAGATACTTTACCCAAGTCACCCACATGTGTATCGCCAGAGCCTGACTTACTTACTTCCAATTCGCCAATTGCCAGATTCTCTCCATGAAAATCTCCCGAACCTGACTGTTTGATTTCAGCTTTATCCACAGCGCCATCTTCGATTTTAATATCAGCAGATCCTGAGATAGAAACAGACAGTTCCTGAGCTTCCAGCTTGCCCATAGTGATGTTTCCAGAACCGGAAAGACCTGCATAAAACTCTTCTGATCTTACAGGTGAAGTCACTTCCATGGTACCGGAACCGGAGCATTTCACTCCTTCCAAATCCTTGTAGGTAATGTAGAACTTGAGCTTGACATTGTTATAGTTTCCATTCACCAAGCCAACACTCAAAACATCTCCATCGATTTCAGTCTTCACTTTGTCCATGTCTACCCCTCTGGCTTCTATTCTGACTTCTTCCGTGTTGCCCTCTTTCAGAACTACTTCCCAGCTTCCGCCAGAATGTACTTTTGTGAAATGGCCCGGAGTTCTTGTTTCCGTTGATTGTGCTTGCACGCATGATACCATCACCATCGCAGTGAATGTAAATGCTAATATTTTAGAATAAGTTTTCATAATATTTGTATTGAAAGATTGAAACATTTTAAAATTGGATTCTTGGTGGTAAAAATTGGAAAGCGGCATAGCGCATTAAAATTCTAGCCTCCTTTATTAGATGCAGGAAACGTCGAATAGGTTGCATAGCCCTTAAATCCCTAATTGTCTTGATTCTAAAATCTTAAGTAATCGTCCCTATACTTGGTACTTTGTACTTAATACTTTTTACTACTTAATACTTTTTACTTTAATTCATTCGCTTTTAATACTCTTCACGGGATCTGCCCAAGCAGCCTTGAGCGACTGAGACATCACTGTAAGTGCGGCTATCGCTCCAGCGATCAATCCTGCCCAAAGAAATACCGTCCAGCTGATGCCAATCTTATATGCAAAATCCTCCAGCCAACTGGACATTCCAAACCAGGAAATCGGTATAGCGATAAGGAAGCCTATCATTACAAGTTTCAAGAAGTCCTTCCCCAGTAACACCAGGATATTTCCCGTTTCTGCTCCCATTACTTTTCGGATACCGATTTCCCGGGTTCTTTGCTGCGTAGCAAAGGTGGTCAAGCCAAGCAATCCAAGAATGGAAATAACGACTGCCAATCCAGAGAAGAATGTGAAAATAGTTTTGACACGCTCCTCAGCTTCGTATTGTCTATTGAATCCCTCGTCGACAAAAATAGGCTCAAAAGGAAAATCCGGTCTTAAAACAGACCATTCTTCTTTGAGATAAGCCATGGTTTGCTCCTTGTTTTCCGCATCTATTTTTAGACTAATCTGATTATTTCTATCCTGTGAAATCATAAAAACGATGGGCACGATAGGCTGATGCAGTGATTCAAAATGAAAATCCTTCATCACACCTGTCACAAACCCGCGTCTATCGCCATATAAGAACTTTTTGCCTACAGCCTCCTCAGGACTCTCCCAACCAATCTCTCTAATCGCTGCTTCATTCAGGATAAATGCTTCGGTAGAATCACTTGCCAGGTTAAAATCAAAATCACGACCTGCAACTACTGGAATGCCATAAGTATCCAGGAAATTATGGGCTACATGCACATCCGCAATTCGAAGATTTAGCTGCGTCATCTCTCCGTCAATTTCGGCAGTACTCCCCTGGTTATCCAGAAGCCTTCCAGATGGAACCCGGCTAGATATGCTGACAGAATTGATGCCTTGATGCCTTTCCAGTCTATCTTTTAATATCAAATAATTTTGAAGAATAGCAGGGCTGGTTGGTAAGACTACGATATCTTCTTTTTCGAATCCTAAATCTTTGCTCTGCATAAAATCCAATTGCCTGACTACTACCAGAACTGCCACGATCAGAACCACTGAGATAGCAAACTGTCCCACAACCAAGACAGATCGAAAATTCTCATGCCCTTTTCCCGCTTTAAAAGCTCCCTTTAACACTTTCACAGGAGAAAAACCTGAAAGAAACAATGCTGGATAACTACCGGAAATCAGGCCTACAAAAAACACCAATCCAACCAAACCTAAAATGTATTCTGGGTTTTGAAAGAAGTTTAGACTAAGATCCTTGTCAGTGAAATTGGAGAATTTAGGTAAAAACAGGTAAACGAAAATCAATGCGAAAACCATAGAAATACTGGTAAGCATAAATGACTCCCCCAAAAACTGTCTGATCAGGCGACCCTTGTCAGCTCCCATCACTTTGCGTAAGCCCACTTCCATAGATCGCATGGATGATCTGGCAGTGGACAAATTCATGAAATTGATGCAAGCGATAAGCAGGATAAAGATTGCTACTGCCAAATAGATATAGACATAATCAATATTGCTGTTCGCCTCAATCTCCGAATCCAGGTTAGAATAAAGATGGATATCTTCCAATGGCCACATGGTCAAGGCGGTAGTTTTGGACATGGGAATGCCTGCCTGAGCTTCTCCCATGTTGCGGTCAATCAATGCTGGAAGCTTTTCTTCGAAAGCTTTGTAATCCACACCTTCATTAAGCAAGACATAGGTAGAGAAATTATTTCCACCATAATCGCTCATAAAAGCATCCTGACCTCCATAAAAGGCAACAACTGGGGCCATTGAAGCGAGGAATTCTGCATGAAAATGGGAGTTATCCGGCATATCTTCCATAAGACCTCGGACCTGAAAAGTAGCTTCCTGACCCGCCAGATTCAATTCCAATTCTTTACCAATTGGGTTCTCCTGCCCAAAATATTTTTTGGACATTGATTCTGTAATGATTAATCCATCTGAGTTTACCAAGGCGTCTTTTGCCTCTCCTTCTATCATATGAAATGAAAAAATATCGAATACCTCAGGGTCAGCAAAGAAGAAATTGCCCTCTTCGAATGCTTTATCCTGGTATTTAACCAAAGGCTCGTAGTGAAAAAATCTACCTACAGCTTCTATATCATCACCATAATCAGACTTCATCAAAGGTCCAAATGGAGCCGCTGCATGTCCAAGATGCAAACTAATAGCACCATCAGGATTGAACCAAGCTCTGGAAACCCTATAAATCCGGTCCGCATTGGCGTGGTACTTATCATAGCTAAGCTCATGCTGCACAAATAGAAATATCAGAATACTCACTGCCATGCCTACTGCCAAGCCAAACACGTTGATAAACATGTACAAAGGACTTTTCTTGGTATTCCGGATGAGTATTTTAAAATAATTTCTCAGCATGAGTTCGAAGATTGGTAAAGTGAAAATTTGATAAGGTGCACGGTATTAAAATAGAAAGTGAAAAGTCCTTACCTTAAAAGGTATTAGAGGATCACCTTTTAATCACCTTACTGGATCCAGAACTGGCAATTTTCTTGTTATTTGGGTTGCCTTTGTAGTAAACATTTCCTGAACCGGAGGAGCCAACTGTCAGGTTTTCACTAGCGCCAATTGAAGTGGTTCCTGAGCCTGACTTTCCTATTTTCACAGAGGTAGCCAATAGATCCAATCCGTCGAAATCACCTGATCCTGACTGTCCAATATTGACTGTATCCACGTTTCCACCAGCCACGTACATATTTCCCGAACCACTCATTCCTACATTAAGCGAACTGGCATTTATCATCTTTAGCCTCATAATGCCACTTCCAGACTGCCCAATATTTAATTTATCTGAGTTGATATCTGATTCTACAATCATATTTCCAGAACCTCCAGAACCTATATTTTCCAACTCACGAACTGTCACGTAAGCATCAAAATTGACATCTCGGTGGTTTCCCTTTTCTAGCCTTATTTCAAGTTTCCCATCTTTTACTACAGTTATTACTTTGTTCAGATCAAAACCTTTTGATTCCAATCGAACTTCGTCTTTGGATCCTATGGTAACATAAACGTCCCAGCTTCCATCGGATTCTACACCTGTGAATTTGCCTGGAGTACGTGTTTCAGTTTGTGCCTGAGCTGTTGTCCCCATCAAAAATAGTAGAAGGACAAATGCGGATATTTTAGAGAAGGCCATAGCGTATTAGTTTAAATTTTATTCCACCAGCTAGTTTTCAGAGATTGTGCCAAGGGTAAAAAATGCCTTTAAGCTCGATTTAACAGTATTTCGCATCTCCTTTCTGTCCGAGCAAGATCTGTTTTGTGCGGAGACGGACGAATAAATCCAAAAAACTTGACATAAGACGTAGAGCTCCTATTCAATCGAATTGGGAGAAAAAGACTAAAAAAAAGCAAGTCACCTTACAGCAACTTGCCAAACATTACATCCCTATGCTAAAGTTTTACAATGTTTTTCCTTCTACCTGCGTATATACTAACTCTGGAATACCTACAGTTTTTGCCCCTACCCGAACGAAGATCTCACTACGCCCAGCCAATGCTTCAGGGATAGGAAACTCAACTGTTAGGGGAGTTCCCAATACTATTTGATCTGCAGGAATATTGAACACCCCTTCATTGCGAACGGCATCTGTTATACTCGTTCTGCCCATATAGATTGCTGCAAATTCAAGATTACGATCTGGATTGATATCATCAATGGTAAATGTTACGGATAAGTTGTTTCCATTTACATTTACACTTGTATTATTCACAACATAGTATGGCTGTACCTCTACATCTATCATTTGTGATCCTCTCACTTGCACATCAATGGAGTCAGTTCTGTCCATCCAAGGACCGTTTCCTCGGATAAGAGTCATTTTATAATCGCCGTCAAAGAGGACTGCGGAAAAAGTCCCATCCTGAGCAACATACACAGGGATCTTCTGAAAAAGATCATAACCGCGCTGCCAAAGCTCAAGCTCAACACCATTACTTCTAAGACCTAATGTCTCCCCGTTATATACTAATCTTCCTGATAGCGTAGATTTCGGTTCTTCGAAATTATCAAATTCACAACTGGCTAAAGCAATAGCAATTAGTAGAATTAAATACGTATTTATGGATTTCAATTTCATAGCTTCTCCTGTTTAATGGAATGGGTTTCTTACAATTTTAGGATTTGCGTCAATAATATTCTGACCTATCAGGGAATAATAATTTCCCATCTGGAAGAATCTTGGCGCGCGGAATCTAGGAGCCACAGATTTGACAAAAACAAACTTACCATCACGGGAATCACCTGGTCTGACGACTCGATATGGATAAAGACTGTATATCATACTTTCTGGATTGCTAGGATTACCAGACCATTTCTCATGAGCTACTCTCCAGCGTTTATAATCCCATACTACATGATCTTCGAAAGCTAACTCAACCCGCCGCTCATGCATAATGTCTTCTAAAGTCAGACCACTTAGGCTGTTTGGTCCAAATCCAGCTCTTTCTCTAAGTAGATTGATGTAGTCCACAGCATCAGCTTGACCTAATTCGAAAGCAGCTTCGGCGGCATTCAGATAAATTTCACCTAATCGGAATCTCACCCACCAAACCTCACTTCGAATACCTCTTGTACTGGCACCAACTGCGTTATCTACATATTTCCGTAGATAAAAACCTGTATTGCTAACTTCTTGGATAGACCTATGTGGGCCTCCGGCAGCTACAAGCACGCCACCATCAGTATATTCGGTAGCTAGCCCATCAGACTCAATCTGGTCATAGCTACTGCCGTTCCATACCATTACACCTGCTTGCATAAAGATTTCCTGGCCCCGAAATGAGGCACCTGGATAGATTATCGTCCCATACATTCTAGCATCCTTATTTTGGAAGATTTCATCCACCTCATCATAATAGATATAATCAGAGCCATCGGCTGTACGGGTTTTTAATTCTCCAGAGCTTCCATCTAAATATTGAAAGTCTTCTACTAAATTAAGCCCTGGCGTAATTGCAGAGGATCCTAAATTATCCTCTCTTGCTGATCTTGCCACGTTATCATAAGTGAAACCATGTCTTTTATCTGCAGCTAATAAGAAGTCCTGGGCCCAAATAACTTCTGGATTGCCATTTTTGGTAATTATGGCTTCATAGAAGTTCTCACCCAAATCAGGATTTGCGGTATATAGGCTATAACTTCCACCTTCTAAAATAGCTTTTGAGGCTTCAAGTGATTTAGTATAATAAGCATTTGCCTTTGAAGGATCTATTCCCACTTCACCTCCAGGCAATTGAATGGGAGAACTCATTTCAGCGTTGTATTTAGCTAAAGAGCCTGCGTATAATGCAGCCCTACTGACTACTGCCATAGCTGTATTACTATTTGCCCTAGTATTGCTTCCATTATTTCCCAGAGTAGACTTGATAGCTTCCATCTCAGATATTATGAAATCATAAACCTCTGCCTCCGTATTTCTAGGATATTGTAAATAAGTAGGATCACCACTAAAATCATAGACCAGTTCCTCAGTAATAATAGGAACCCCTCCCATTCGCTTCACATGCTCGAAATAAACAAATGCACGTATGAATCTAAGTTCACTTAGAAACTGTGTTTTTTGATCATCTGGAAGCTCTGAAATCGTATTGAGCTTGTTGATGGAAAGGTTGATATCGCGTATTAAACCATAATCCCATAGTCCCCAGCGTGCGAAATCATAGGAGAAGATATTATTTAACCCATCATTTCCGGAATACCCAGACCACATGGCTTCGTCATAGGCAGCAAAATCAACCCATCCTGCGGTTAAGGTAGTATGCGCAGGAAGACGGTCATAATAATTAGATAGTATTCCGGTGACAAGTTTTGTATCATTCCATACTTGTTCGTCGAGGAGAATATTCGGTGGCTCTCGCTCTAGCCAATCCGAATCACAGGAAGTAAATACTGCGCCTATAAGCACCAATCCTAATATATATCTTTTAAATAGTTTCATAATAGTAACGTTTACAGGGTGATGCTAAATCCAAAATTGAACAAACGTTGCTGTGGATATACCAAGCCGTTTGCAGCTCCGATTTCCGGATCAATTCCGAACTCTTTTACATTGTCGAATGAGAATAGGTTGGTTCCCGAAGCATAAATCCGCAGGTTCGTAATACCGATTTTGTCCAATGCTGCTGGTTGTAATCTATATCCCAACTCCAGGTTTCTCAATCTCATATATTTCACATTGGTAAGCCAAAAAGTATTGTGTCTATACAGGTGATCCGCGCCAAATCTCCTAATTGCTGGATAAGTACCAGCTACCCACTCGCTGTCTGAATTGTACAGGTCTTCGTGATGCCATCTGTCTTCAAACATAAAGTCAGGCGAGGTACCATTATTCTGAAAAGGATATCTTAATTCCCAGTTTCTGGTAAATGTCTGCATGGAAGCTCCCGCAAAACTGAAGTATAAATCAAATCCTTTATAGTTTGCTGAGCCATTAAAACCAAAACTCATGTAGGGGTTAGCTCCTTCAGAATAACCAATAGGTCGCTCATCCATTCCATTGATCACTCCATCGCCATTCACATCCTTGTATATAAAGTCGCCTGGCAAAAGATTTCTGTTGCCCTGCCCGTCAATATTTACTGGATAATTATCTATTTCATCCTGATTTTCAAATCTACCTTCTACTTCATATCCCCAGTTGATATTTGCCCAGCGTCCTTCTTGGTCCGTACGATATTCATTCCAGGAATTTCCAAATCTGGGCTTATATCTTTCGATGATTTTCAATCTGGAGATTGTTCCATTTGCACTTAGCGTGAAGTTTAGATCTCCTACATTTCCTGCGTAGGTTAAAATTCCTTCCACTCCTCGGTGAGCATCAGACTCCAGGTTTTCTGAGGGTAGACCATACCCTACTTCTGTAGGAAGCAATACATCGTATCTTCCTGCTGGAAGTCCAGTTCTTCTTCTTTCAAATATGTCTGCCTGCAAAAACAACTTATTGTCAAAGAAATAGGAATCTATTCCAAAATTTATATTGGTATTGGTAATCCATGATAAGTTCCTTACAGGAAGTCCTCTCGGGTCAACACCTGGAACAAAAGAGCCATCTAGAATAGCACTTCCTCCTGCGGTGGAAATAAAATTGTATCCAGAATAATAACTGAATGGTGCCACAATAAAATCATTGCTGCCTATAAATCTATCATTACCTGTCTGTCCCCAAGAGCCTCTTAGCTTTACTCCACTTAAAAATTTCCCCTTTACATTATCCATAAAACCCTCGTCCGATAATTGCCATCCAGCTGATATTCCAGGGAAAAAACCGTAGCGATTTTCTTCATCAAATAGGAAAGAACCGTCATACCTGCCAAAAACTTCGAGTAGGTATTTCTCTTTATAGTTGTAATTGATTTTTGCCAAATACCCCTCTCTGGCTTCTTGATAGATTTCATCGATCAAAAGATCCTGATCTGCAAATGACATAATTGGAATATAGTTATTTGGTGGAACTGTGTGTACGACCATATAATGGGAATTTTGATCCCACTTCTCATATGCAGCTATTGCCGATAGAAAATGATCTCCCCAGTTTTTACCATAATTGATCTGGAACTGCCCCACCCGATCAATTGTATTTCGCTTCCTTCGCTCTCTCCACGGGTTTTGATTGCCCCACTCTGGTCGGGTTTCATATACATCTGTATCCTCATTATAGATGTATCCGTCGTAGGTATACTCAAAGCCATCAAAATCAAGATTTGTGAAATTGTAAGAATAAGTTCCTTTCATTGAAAGCCCAAAATCAAATTCATATTGAGCGTAGAAGTTTCCTTTAATTCCTCTCCACACCTCATCTACGTAACCTGTTACTTCCTTCGTGTACGTAGCTGGATTCACATTAATATTATGAACATCTCCATTTACATAATTCGGATTATCATTAGCGTAAGGACGCTCTGTAGGCCACATTGTGAAAATACTCAGGAAAGGATTGAAGTAATCATCCAGACCCGGCACACCTACTTGCTCTCTGTTTTCCAAACGACCCGAGATTTGAGTACCCACCGTCAGACCATCCGCTAATGTCATGTCAATGTTAGATTGGAAGTTGGTTCGTTGGAAAAGGTAATCGTCTATTAGAGCATCCTGATTAAGATGCGAAAGAGAAAAGAAGTACTTTGTGTTTTCTGACCCCCCGATGGCACTTGCATTTAATGAATATTGGGGTACGTTGGGCTTCATAATGAAGTCGTAATAGTCAAAGCTTTGATAGCCCTTTTCTGTTCCTTGCTCCCATTTAGCTAGCTCATCCTGAGAAATGGTGGGCGAACCTCCTAGATTTACCTCAGACTCAGCATTAGCTCGAATGTGTTGATATGCATTTGCAGGCTGAGGATATCTAGTGAAGTTTTGAAGTCCGTAATATCCTGAAAGATTAATTTCAGGTTTCTGGTTACTCTTACCTCTTTTAGTTGTAACTAAAACCACTCCATTAGCTGCACGCATTCCATATATTGCAGCAGAAGCATCTTTAAGCACAGTAATGCTTTCTATGTCTGACTGTCCTAAGTTGTTAAATTGTCCCGCATCCGAAGGTATTCCATCAATTACAAACAACGGTGTCCCCATATTCCTGATCTGTATTGATGTACTTGCACCGGGTCTGGCGTCTCCTTGACGGGCCGTTACCCCTTGAATTTTACCGACTAATGCTCCTGAAGTAGTCACAGCGGGAGTTCGCAAAAGTTCATCTGCCTTAACTTCTCCTACAGCTCCAGTGATAGTTCCTTTCTTTTGAACTCCATAACCTACCACCAAAACCTCATCCAGATTGGCAAGATTTTCCGATAGAGTTATATTAATTGAAGTCTGATTTCCTACCGTTACTTCCTGACTGTTAAATCCAATGAAAGTAAAAACCAGTATACTTTCCGGGCCTGGTACAGAAAGTGAAAACCTTCCATCTAAATCCGTAGCCACACCAGTTGTCGTTCCTTTAACGATTACGGAAACCCCAGGCAATGGTAGCCCTTGAGAATCTAGTACGGTGCCAGTTACTTCAACTTCTTTTGATTCCAAAATCTTCGAAGCCTTATTTATTATAAGTGCATTAGATCTTGACATAAAAGAAACGTTAAACAACAACACCAAACAGATAAATAAGGCATTCTTTTGTAAAGAATTATTTTTCATATTTATTATGGGTTTAATTAATAATTGATACTCATTTAAACACAATAGTATTCCACCTTACATAAAATATGTAAGTACCGATTACACAATAGATATACGCTTACCGATTTTAATTCAAATCGGCCACTGTTAATCTCTAAGGACTAGAAGTGATCACATCAAACCTTCTATCAGTTAATTATCAGATAGATATGATTCAGGTTCAAAAAAATAAGGTATATAAATTAGAATTTGATGGATCTCGAATGAGATGAAGGAGGTCTTGATTCTTCATTGGCTTATTGGGTTTTGTTAATATTAAAATCATCTTGCATCATACTACAAATGCAACATATAAATTCCTATATAATTATTTCAGCTAATGGAAAACAGTCACTAAGAGAAAATCCAATTCATGAGTATCTTCTCATACGTGCAATTGTTTTGCTAAAGAGATTTAAGCTAAAACAGGAATACTCTAATTTCCCTCATTAGAATTGCAAAAACAAACTGTATTAAATCTAAAAAATACTGTTTCTTGACAAAAACATCTCAATTAGGATATTTTTTTGGAAATCATCAAGTTATTTATGTAGGCTGAAAAGATATTCAGTTACGGCAACAAAATGAAAATAAGTGATTACTCCTACCTCACCATCAAAATATTAATTAAAATTTAATCGAAATAGGAGCATTTTTCAGCAATTAATATTACTAGATATTTTAAATTAAGTATCTTCAACTTATTAAAAAAAATCTTATAAGCTATTTAAATCCTCCAAATTTTGAAATCCTCCACTCTATCCTATTTATTTCTGCTGTTAGGCTTAATAAGTTGCTCAGCTCCTGAAGAAAAGCAGTCTGAAGAAAAAGTAGAAACCTTACTTACCCCCGATCGGGTAATTATGGCTTACTATGTAGCTGAGCGCGATTATCAGCCTGAGAAGATTCCGGTGGAAAAATTGACTCATATCATTTACTCATTTACAAATGTGATTGATGGGGAAATGAAGTTTAGAAATGAGGAAGAGGCAGGTCCTAAAATTGAAGCTTTGGTGAAGCAAAAAGAACGCAATCCTGATCTGAAGGTCATGATTGCCTGTGGTGGTTGGGGTGCAGATGGATTTTCTGATATGGCATTGACTGAAGAAAGTCGCGCAAAATTCATCAAAAGTGCTTCCGATTTCATCACAAAATATAAACTTGATGGCATGGACATGGACTGGGAATATCCAGGTATTTCAGGTGCCGGAACCATGGCCCGACCCGAAGACACTAAGAATTTTACGGCATTAATGAAGGGCTTGAGAGAGATGCTCGATGAGTTTGAAACTCCAAAAGTATTGACATTCGCTTCGGCTGGCTGGAAGCGCTATTACGATTTCATTGAAATAAATGAAGTGATGAAATATGCCAACTATACCAATGTAATGACTTATGATCAGGTTTCCGGGGTGTCCATATACACGGGACATCATACGCCATTAGGAAATATGAATAGTTCAGATATTCAGGGAACACCATTTCAAGCTCATCTGGATAGTTTATTTGCAAGCGGAGAAAACCCGGATGCAGATCCTCGTTCTGCAGAGAAGATAGTCGATTTTCTCATTGAGAAAGGTGTGGATCCAAAGCAGATTGTAATCGGGGGTGCCTTTTATGGAAGGGTTTGGAAAGGCGTTCCTCCAACAAACAACGGCTTATACCAATTGAGTAGCGGACTTCATATAGGCTGGATGTCCTATGATCAAATTCGCAGTAAATATGAAGCAGATAGTAGTTTTACACGCTACTGGGATGATAAAGCCAAAGCACCATATATGTATAATGCTACTGATAGCTTGCTTGTATCTTACGATGATACAGTTTCAGTAGCATTGAAAACAAAGTATTCCATGGAAAAAGGAATAGGTGGAATAATGTTTTGGGAATTAGGCAACGACACCAAAGAAGAAGGCAGTTTATTGGATGCCATCTATAAGGCTGCAAGGAAATAAATCTTGAATTCAATAAGAAGATTTCTGAACTCATATAAAAAGTGTGGTCCCAAAGCTTCCGGGATTTACACCTTTTTTTTTCCGCGGAATCATTCCATTCTTACTCGCTTTTCAAACTCTTTACTGGATTGACAATAGCAGCAGAAATCGCCTGATAGCTTACTGTCAGTAGCGCAATAGCCAAGGTTATTAGACCAGCAACTAAGAATACGCTAATCCCTAGGTCAATCTTAAAAGCAAAGGATTCCAACCATCCGGACATCGCAAACCAGGCGATAGGTGCTGCAATCAAAAATGCGATGCCAACTAATTTGGCAAAATTCAACGAAAGTAATAGCACGATACTTCCCACCGAAGCTCCTAAGACTTTTCTTACCCCTATTTCCTTCGTTCGTAAGAAGGCTGTGTAAGCTGCCAACCCAAACAAACCAATGCAGGCAATTACGATAGCCAAAATCGAAAAAATGCCGAGAATCTTACTTGAAATCTGCTCATTTTTATAAAGCTCAGCTAAGCTATTGTCTAGGAAATAATAAGAAATCGGCATACCATCAGACTGCTCAGCCCATTTATTTTCTATTGATTCTACCACTTCACTTTGCCTATTCGATTCATATCTGATCGCCAAAAAATTAGTGAAGCCCGTAGGATTCTTCGTATTGAAAATAGCAAGAGGAGTAACTTTAGTATGAAGCGACTCAAAATTAAAATCCTCTACCACTCCTACTACTGTTAACTCCGAAGCCACTGTTTCATCCCCGATGTTATTGGTAGTAGTGAGATGTTGACCGATAGGATCTTCTTGACCAAAAAACACTTTAACAGCTGCTTCATTCAATATCAGAGAAAGGGAATCGTTAAAATCTAAATCGAAAAACCTACCTCTTTTTGGCTTCAAGCCGATAGCTGGGAAAAAATCAGCCTCGGCAGCAAAACCTTTGGTAGTCAATACATCTCCTCCACCAGGCTTAGTGAATTGTACTCCGAAAGTTCCCTGGCCAGGCATAGTACTAGTCTTACCAGCTGAAATCACCCCTGCCATATTTTCTATCTCCTGCTTTAAAGCGTCGTGATTTTGCTGGTTTCCAAAGCGCCTCAATACAAGCACATTCTCTCTTTCAAAACCTAAACTTGTAGACTGAATAAAATTTATCTGTTTATTGATTATTAAGGTTCCAGAGATCAACACGATGGCAATTCCAAACTGAAAAATCACCAATCCATTCCTTAGCCAATTTCCTTTGCTTGTCTGAAGCTTACCTTTTAAAATGCTTATAGTATTGAATTTTGATATATGGAAAGCAGGGTAATATCCAGCTAAAAGGCCTACGATTACGCCGAAAAGCAACAGTAGAGGAACTGATGCTAACATCGCCTTAACGTCAAAAACTAAAGACTTTTGTGCAAGATTATTAAAAAATGGTACCACAAAACTCACAAGTACGATCCCAATTAATAAGCTCACAAAAGTCAGCAAAACTGCTTCCAAAAGGAATTGGGTAATTATTTGGCTTCGTTCGGACCCCATCGCTTTTCTCACTCCAACTTCTTTGGCTCTGTCAGCTGATCTTGCGGTGGCAAGGTTTATAAAATTGATGCAGGCAAGGACCAGAATAAAAATAGCGATACATATAAAAATATAGACATAGAGATAATTCCCATTTGCCCGCATCTCTGCTTCGAGATTTGAATGTAAATGTATATCTGCCAATGGCTGAAGAAAATAAGTATACCCATTTCCGGCAGCGGTATAATCAGCATAGCTGACACCCAGATCACGCTCTATCTGTCCGGACGCATATTTGGTGACCAAGTTCGGGATTTCTGCTTCCACACTTTCTGAGCGCACCATTGGATCTAGTTTTAAATAGGTAAAAGCTGAAAAGGAGGTGAAATTATCCTGTTTGATAAAAGGATAAGAAGTTGACGAAAAAAGATAATCCAATTTCATATGGGAATTTTCAGGTAAATCCTCCATTACGCCAGTAATCTCAAATTCCTGATCTCCTTGCTTTATGGATTTGCCAAGAGCTGATTCCTCCTTAAAGATCCGATGGGATGCTGATTTTGAAATCACAACAGTGAATGGATCCTTTAATGCTGAATTTTTATTCCCTGAGATTAATCTAAAATCAAAAACATCGAAAAAATTAGAATCTGCAGCGGACATGAAATCTTCTTCGAAAAGTTGATCTTGGTAGGAAACCATATTTCCATTGCCAAAATAAAATATTCTGGTAGACTCTTTCACACCTTTAATTTCCCTCTGAATGGCTTCCGAAAAACTTTGTGGAATAATAGCATAAAAACTAACATGATCTGGATAGATACGCTTCAAAGCAACACGATAAATATTCTCATGATCAGGAATAAACTTATCGTATGACATTTCATCTTTTACATGAAGCATAATCAACATGCAACACATAAATCCCAGTGTGAGTCCCAGTACGTTAATGCTTGTATAAACTTTATTCTTTTGAAGATTTCTAAGCGCAATTTTTAGGTAATTTTTAAACATGATTCCAAGGATTGAAAAATTTTTAAATTGAATTATGTGGGATTTTAAACAAGCGAAATTTGAGGATTGAATCTGTAAAATTTTTGATGGAGCTGGAAAAATAATTCCATGATAACTTACTGAAAGTTACTGTTTAGTGGGGATTTCAAATAAAAAAAACAAAGAAAATTAGATTCATATAGCCGCAACCAATGTTTACAAATGGAGCGAGCGTACAAATCACAGTCTTTAAAACTCCCTGTCTTAACGTGTTTTTGCCTACCTTTGCCTTTTCCCAAAAATCAAACAAATCCATTCCCAAATGGCTACGAAAAAAATTCAATCTGCCCTGATATCTGTCTATTATAAAGACAATCTCGAACCTATTATAGCCCTTCTAAAAAAACATGGCGTAAAAATCTACTCTACCGGCGGTACTCAAAAGTTTATCGAAGAGCAAGGTGCTGAAGTAATTCCTGTGGAAGAATTGACCAGCTACCCTTCTATTTTCGGTGGCAGGGTTAAAACCTTGCACCCGAAGATTTTTGGAGGGATACTATATAGAAGAGATAATGAAGGCGATGTGGCCCAGTCTGGAGAATACGACATTCCGGCGATTGATTTGGTGATTGTCGATTTGTATCCATTTGAGGAAACAGTTGCTTCAGGTGCTCCTGAGGCTGATATTATCGAGAAAATTGACATAGGAGGGATTTCCCTGATCCGTGCAGCGGCGAAAAATTTTAAGGACGTGACTATCATTGCCTCCAAAAATCAATACACAGAATTGGAAGGTAGACTGATAGAGCAAGAAGGAGCTACGACTCTTGCCGACCGTCGTTATTTTGCAGCTCAGGCCTTTCAGGTTTCTTCCAATTACGATACCCACATATTCAATTACTTTAATGAAGCCGAGAATATTCCAGCTTTAAAAGTATCTGAGACCAAGGCAAAAGCTCTTCGTTACGGAGAAAATCCACACCAAAATGCCCACTTCTACGGCGATATGGAAGCACTTTTTGATCAGTTCAACGGAAAAGAACTTTCTTATAATAATCTTGTGGACGTGGATGCAGCAGTCAACCTGATTGCTGAATTCAAAGGTGAAACTGCATTCGCCATCTTAAAGCATACCAATGCTTGCGGTGTGGCCTTAGCTCCAACAGTGAAAGAAGCATACCAAAAAGCTTTTGCAGCAGACACTACATCGGCTTTCGGCGGAGTATTGATCACAAACCAAACCGTGGACGAAGAAGCTGCTGAGGAAATGCACTCACTTTTCTTTGAAGTTTTAATTGCTCCTGAATTTACTGATGATGCTTTGGAAATTTTGACACGCAAAAAAAATAGAATTTTGCTTCATCAGAAGATGGACCTTCCTGGCACTAAGATGATCAAGACATTGCTAAATGGCGTAATCGAGCAGGACAAGGATCTGGCAACTGAAACTAAAGCTGACTTTACAGTAGTAACTCAGAAGGAACCTTCTGATAGGGAGATGGATGCGATGGTTTTTGCAGCTAAAATCTGTAAGCACACCAAGTCAAATACCATCATTCTTTCCAATGATAATCAATTATTCTCCAGCGGAGTAGGTCAGACTTCCCGAGTGGATGCATTGCTTCAGGCAATTGACAAAGCAAAAGCATTTGGCTTTGACTTAAACGGTGCCGTGATGGCTTCCGACGCTTTCTTCCCATTCCCAGACTGTGTGGAGATTGCCGGCAAAGCTGGAATCACTGCGGTGGTTCAGCCTGGTGGATCCATTAAGGATCAATTAAGCATTGATTATTGTGACGAAAACGGAATCGCAATGGTGATGACCGGCGTGAGACACTTTAAGCATTGATTTATTAACCTTTGGGGTTTTTCCAACCCCGAAGATTTTTCTTTCATATTTAATTCTTCGAGGTTTATAAACCTCAAAAGATGGTTCTCAAGACCTTCGGAATTCAAATTTTCGAAGGTCTTTTGCTTTACAATGGTGTTTAAAAATCAGAGTTACTGGATTTTTATCTCACTTTCCGCACCCGAGTCTATTCCCATTTTTTCTGATAACAATCTCGAACCCCTGTTTTTCTATTTCTATGATGATCAAGTTAGAATGATAGAAGAAGTGGAGCTTTATACTGAATATGGCTTTTCGCTACTATTTAAAACCATTTACAGCTACGGCCAATCGAATTGACCTGTCAATAACCTAATTTTAATTCCCTTTCATTTCCCGGTTTGAATCCCCTATTTTGCAGCCTGAATCAATTTCGGGCTTTTTCCGTTGTTGCTTCTTGATATTTATATCTTGATTCTATAAATGAAACCGCATAATTTAAAGCTATACAACACTCTTTCCCGCAAGAAGGAGAACTTCGAAGCAATCAACCCTCCTTTTGTAGGATTATATGTCTGCGGACCGACTGTCTACGGAGACGCACATTTGGGACATGCTCGTCCCGCAGTCACATTTGATACTGTTAATCGATATCTAACCCATCTGGACTATCGTGTTCGATATGTTCGCAACATTACTGACGTCGGTCACTTGCAGGGAGATGCAGACGAGGGAGAAGATAAAATCGCTAAGAAAGCCAAACTAGAGCAGTTGGAACCTATGGAGATTGCCCAGCAATACACGGATTCCTACCATAGAGATATGGCTTTGCTGAATACTTGGAAACCTAATATCGAACCAAGAGCAACCGGACACATTCCAGAGCAAATTGCTTTGGTTGAAGCCATCTTGAAAGAAGGTTTTGCCTACGTAGTAAATGGATCGGTGTATTTCGATGTGATGAAATACAACGAAACAAACGACTATGGTAAGCTTTCTGGCCGGGACTTGGAAAACTTGCTGACAGGCAGCCGTACACTGGATGGGCAGGAAGAAAAGCGGAATGCAGTAGACTTTTCCCTTTGGAAAAATGCATCTCCAGAACACCTCATGAAATGGGATTCTCCATGGGGAGTTGGATTTCCAGGATGGCATTTGGAGTGTACTGCCATGAGTTCAAAATATTTAGGAAAAACTTTTGACATCCACGGTGGTGGAATGGACTTGATGTTCCCACATCATGAATGTGAGATTGCGCAAGGAAACGCATGCAATCATCAGGATCCTGTGAAGTATTGGATGCATAACAATATGATCACCATCAACGGACAGAAGATGGGTAAGTCCCTGGGCAATTTCATTACGCTACAGGAATTATTCAATGGAGATCATAAGCTGCTTGATCAGGCTTACAGCCCGATGACGATCCGCTATTTTATCCTAACTGCCCATTACCGCTCTACGCTGGACTTCTCTAACGATGCACTTCAGGCTGCGCAAAAAGGCTATAAGAAACTTATCAATGGTCTTAGAATTTCTAAGCTATTGAAATATGAGGCAGGTGAGGCTGAAAAAGATGAAGAGCAAATCGCTCAAGTAGAACAAATCATCACCAATGCCTACCGGGCGATGGATGATGATTTCAACACAGCGCAAGCAATTGGGCACTTATTCAATTTGTTGAAGAAAATCAACTCCATGTACACCGGACAATTGAAGTCCGCTGTCTTTGGTGAAGAGATTTTCAACAAATTGATCAATACATTTAACACATTCGTTTCGGATATTCTCGGATTGATAGAGGAGAAATCAGACAACCAAAATGAAATGTTAAACTTGCTTTTGCAATTATACACTGAAGCTAAAACTGCCCGAGATTATACCAAAGTAGATGAAATCAGGGCTGGATTGAAAGGGATAGGATTTGTGGTAAAAGACATGAAAGATAAAATTGACTGGGCTTATGAAGAATAAATTTTGGCTGCTAAGCTTACTCCTACTTGCCTGGGCATGTTCTAGTCCTGAAAAGAAAGCTGAAACAGTAGCGGAAGTTCCGGCTAAGCCCTACCCTACTTTCTCTGCGGATTCGGCATATGCTTATGTGCAAAAACAAGTGGATTTCGGGCCAAGAGTACCAGAAACAGAAGCTCATGAGGCCACCAAAAACTGGCTTCTGGCCAAGTTTGAGGGTTTTGGCTTTACAGTGGAATCACAGGATTTCGAAGCGAAGACTTACGATGGCCTGACTTGGAACTTAAGTAATATCATAGCTTCCCATAATCCTGAAGCCACTAAAAGAATCCTTTTGGCAGCACATTGGGACACCCGAAGAATAGCTGACAAAGACACTGAGCGTATCGATCAACCTATTGAAGGTGCAAATGACGGTGCCAGCGGCGTGGCTGTTTTGATGGAAATTGCAAGAGTTATTTCTTCCCAAGAACTAAAGCCCAATGTTGGGATTGATATTATCTTGTTTGACGGAGAAGATGATGGTGAGCCGGAAGGAACAACTACTAGAAACAAAGACCAGGATTTTTGGTGGTGTCTAGGGTCCCAGCATTGGTCCAAAAACAAGCATAAACCTAACTACTCAGCTTATTATGGCATATTGGTGGACATGGTAGGTGCCCAAGGAGCAAGATTTTATAGGGAAGGATACTCCCGCCAATATGCCTCAGGTATTTTGAAAAAAGTATGGGATAATGCCCATCAGATAGGCCAAGGTGACTTCTTTATTTACAAAGATGCGCCAGAGATTCTTGACGATCATGCTTTTGTAAATGAATTCGCCAAAATTCCTATGATTGATATTATTGAGTTTTCCCCGGATTTCGGTTTTGCTCAGTACCATCATAAGCATTCAGACAATATGGAGGTCATCAATCGTAGAACATTACAGGCTGTAGGAGAAACCGTTTTATTTACAATTTACCAAGAGTAAAAGCTTATCTTTCCAGCTTGGAATTTTACAATTTGAAAAGTTCTAAGCTGCAGGTAAAATTGATTTTAGCTAAGAAATCTAGCTTTCCTTAGGCAAATAGTTATTATAAGGCTTTATTGTGAGGTGAACATCAGTTGCGAGATTCCTCCCGAGAGATCCCGAGAAGTGTCGGGAAAGGATGAACACTGAAAAGACAATTGAAAACATATGAAAAAAGGTCATCAGGTCACGATGAAAGAAATTGCCAAGAAATTGGGCGTTTCTGTATCAACTATTTCCCGGGCACTGAAAGACTCCCCCGAGCTTCATCCTGACACTAAAAAACGAATAGTTGAGATGGCGAAGGAAATGAATTATCAGCCAAATCTCCTTGCCCAAAGTCTTAGAATAAGCCGAACAAATACTTTGGGTGTTATCGTCCCTGAGATAACCTCTCACTTTTTCGCTTCGTGTATTTCCGGTATTCAGGATTATGCTAATAAGCGTGGCTACAATGTCATGATTTGCCAGTCGAATGAGACGCTGGAGTTGGAAAAAGCCAATATCAGGACCTTAGTAGCTTCTCAGGTGGATGGTTTGCTGATCTCACTTAGCAGGGAAACAAATCAATACGAGCACCTTTTAGACCTATATAATCGAGAAATTCCATTTTTACTATTTGACAGGGTGAATGAGGATATTCCTGTTTCACGCGTCACTTTCAATGATGAAGGAGGAGCCTACCAAGTAACCAAGCACCTTATCGAAACTGGGTGCAAAAGAGTGATGTATGTATCAGGACCGGAAGACTTGTATATCAGTAAAAAAAGAAAAGAGGGGTATCTAAATGCACTGAAAGAATTTGGGATCGCTCCTGAAACGGAACTGGTAAAAATCTCTGACCTCACCACGCAGGGAAACATCCAAGTGGGTAAAGAAATAGCTGAGATGAAAACCAGACCGGACGGCGTATTCTGTATGATTGATCCAGTCGCGCTGGACATCCTATCTTACTGGAAATCCATCGGTATCAAAGTTCCGGAAGACATGGCACTAGCAGGGTTTACAAATAATCCCACCTCAGCCGTGGTGGAACCACCACTCACCACTGTCGCTCAACCCGGTTATGAAATGGGAAAATTAGCTGTAACTCACTTGCTGGATCAGTTAGACGGTATCGCTTCTGATGACCCAATCTCCATTGTGCTCGAAACAACTCTGATACCTCGGCAATCTTCAAAAGTATTTAAATAGATGATAAGTAAAATCACCAAAACCTTTAAAGAACTTTTTGGCGGAATGCCAATCTTGGCTTTTGCCCCGGGCCGAATCAATCTCATAGGAGAGCATACCGATTACCAGGATGGTTTAGTATTTCCAGCCGCAGTAGAGCATGGAATTTGGGTTGGGATTCAAAAAAATGGACTTGATTCATGCAGGCTATACTCTTACGATTACAAAGAAGAGTTTGTCTTTGATGTTCATTCTTTTTCTCCTAAAAAAGGTCATTGGGCAAACTACACCATGGGAGTAGTTTCCCAGTTCCAGCAGGCAGGTTATCAGCTGCATGGTTTTGATATGGTATTTGGAGGAAATATTCCTGCTTCCGGACTTTCTTCATCAGCTGCACTTTCTGTAGCAATAGGAACGGCATTGACAGAACTTTTTAAACTGACGATCACCAAAAAATCAATTGTACTTTATGCCCAAAAGGCTGAGCATTTATTCGCTGGCGTGAAGTGTGGAATAATGGATCCTTATGCATCTGCATTTGGAGTCAAAGACAAAGCATTGTTGTTGGATTGTCGCACCAACACTCACTTTGAGGTTGAGGTGGATTTCGGAGACCACTCCCTCCTACTTGTCAACTCCAAGGTGAAACACAATCTGGCAGACTCTGCTTACAACAAACGCAGGGAAGCTTGTGAAGAAAGTGTCGCCCTTCTAAAGCCAACTTACCCCGAAGCAACTACACTAAGAGATATACCTGTGAAAGACCTGGATAAGGTAAAACAGATTTTACCTGAAGAGCTATTCACTAAGGCGAAACATGTAATCACAGAAATCGACCGGGTCAATTTAGCGTCGAACGCACTCCATGCAAGTGATCTCAAAGTTTTTGGAAACTTACTTAAAGAATCACACAGAAGCCTAAGTCAAGATTTCGAAGTTAGCTGTGAAGAACTTGACTTTCTTGCGGAAAAATCATGGACTTTACCTGGTATTATAGGCTCCAGAATGATGGGAGGAGGATTTGGTGGTTGTACTATAAATCTTATTGCAAATGCTGAACTTCAAAATTTCCAAAATACTCTGTCTACAGCCTACAAAGAGAAATTTGACATAGATGCTGATTTTATCCCAGTTTCACTTTCTAAGGGCGCTGAAATAGTCGGATAAAATCCCTTGGGGCTCCTACTATTGTTTCAAAAAGACAATTAATATTATTTTTATCAAAAAAATCCCCAATTTGTAGTCCCAACGCTATATTAAGACTTATTACCTATTTACCCAAAAATTTGATAACCATGAATTTTCCAAAAAACCTAAGAAGCTTACTGCTTCTTGGATTGATTGCGAGTGTAAGTTTCTGGAGCTGTAATTCCCGCTCTGGAAAACCAAAAGTGCTTGTATTTAGCAAAACAGCAGGATTTTACCATGAATCCATTCCACAAGGAATTGAAGCTATACAAAAATTAGGATCGGAGAACGGCTTTGAAGTCGATACGACCACACAAAGCACAAGCTTCACCGAAAAAAATCTAGCTCAATATGCTGCTGTAATTTTCCTAAGTACAACCGGGGATGTGCTCAATCATGTCCAGGAGACGGAATTTGAGCGATATATTCAAGCGGGCGGAGGATTTGTGGGTATTCATGCTGCGGCTGATACGGAGTATCACTGGGGTTGGTATAATCGCCTAGTTGGTGGATATTTTGTAGACCACCCTGGCATCAACGATCCAAATCCTAATGTACAAGCTGGTAAGGTGACTGTTGTAGATTCGGAAAACACTTCTACTTCCTTCCTTCCAAGTTCTTGGGAAAGGACAGATGAGTGGTATTCTTACCAGAAAATGAATCCGGACGTACATGTATTACTTTCGCTGGACGAAGATTCCTATAAAGGTGGTTTCGATATGGGCGAACATCCTATCGCCTGGTATCATGATTACGATGGTGGTCGCGCGTTCTACACCGGCGGTGGTCATACCAACGAATCGTATACTGAGGAGCTTTATTTGAAGCACCTATTAGCTGGAATTGAGTATGCAATGGGAGGAAACAATGCTTTGGATTTCTCCAAAGCGAAAAGCAAAAAAGTCCCGGAAGAAAATAGATTTTCTAAAACTATGTTAGCTGTAGGTGAATTCACAGAGCCTACAGAATTAACCGTACTTCCTAATTTGGACGTATTGGTTGCGCAGAGAAGAGGGGAAATCTTATATTATAACAGCCAGACGAAAGAAATAGCTGAAGTAGCTAATCTAGATGTTTACTGGAAAACTTCAGTAAAGGGTGTTAATGCGGAGGAAGGAGTATTAGGTCTACAAAAAGACCCTAATTACGCTTCCAACAATTGGGTATATGTATATTATTCTCCTACCGATAAGGAAGTAAACAGACTTTCCAGATTCAAGTTCAAAGACGGTGTATGGGATATGAGCTCTGAGCAAATCATTCTTGAGCTATATTCTCAAAGACAGATCTGCTGTCATACGGGAGGATCAATTGCATTTGGTCCTGACGGGGATCTATTTGTTTCTACAGGTGATAATTCAACTCCGTTTAACCAGTCAAATACTCAGTTTAAAAACAGTGGATATGCACCTTTAGATGCTAGAGCTGGAAATAAGCAATTTGACGCAAGAAGAAGCTCTGGAAATTCCAATGACCTAAGAGGCAAAATCCTAAGAATTAAAGTTAAAGAAGATGGTACTTATGATGTGCCGGAAGGAAATCTTTACGCTAAAGGTACCGAAGGAACAAAGCCTGAGATTTATGTGCAAGGACTAAGAAATCCATATAGAATATCCGTGGATCAGAAGACTGGATTCTTGTACTGGGGTGAAGTAGGACCAGATGCTAGTGGAGACAGTACAGATACACGCGGCCCACGTGGGTACGATGAAATAAACCAAGCCCGTAAAGCTGGAAATTTTGGCTGGCCATACGTGATCGCAAATAACTTCCCTTACCGTCAGTATGATTATTCTGATGGATCATCAGGGGATTTGTTTGATGTAAACGGTCCTAAAAACACTTCTCCCAACAATACCGGCATTGAGCAATTACCTCCTACCCAACCAGCGTTCATATGGTATCCATATGGAGAATCTGCTGAATTCCCTGATTTAGGTACTGGTGGTAGAAATGCCATGGTTGGCCCTATTTATTATTCCGATATGTACTCGGATGAGAATAAACTACCTGACTATTTTGATGGCAAACTGATCATTTACGATTGGGTGAGAGGCTGGATCAAAGTGGTTTCTATGACCGAAGCTGGCGATTATGATAAAATGGATCCTTTTATGCCTGGCACCAAGTTCAATGCCCTTATTGATATGGAAATGGGTCCTGATGGACATATCTATGGGTTGGAATACGGTAATGGCTGGTTTTCTAAAAATGCCGATTCGGGTCTTTTCCGAATTGATTACAATGGTGGAAATAGAGCGCCAGTCGTAAGTGAGATCACAGTTGACAAAACTTCCGGTTCAAATCCTCTTACGGCAACTTTCACCGCTGAAGCTTCAGATCCTGAAGGAGACCAAATTACTTATACCTGGGATCTAGGAAATGGAGAAAGCAAAACTACTGAAGAGCCAACACTCACTCATACGTTCAATAATATAGGAGAATATGAAGTGAATGTGACTGCAAATGATCCTGCAGGACTAAAAGGCTCTGGAATTCCAGTTTCTGTTTATTCCGGAAACATTGCACCGGAAGTGTCTATTGCTATTCAGGGAAATAAAGCATTTTACTTCCCAGGAAAGCAGGTAGCATATGAAGTAACTGTAAGTGATGAGGATCACGCTGATGCCGCAAGTGATACTGATAATCTATTCGTAAGTGCTGATTATCTGGAAGGAATCGATCAGGCTGAAGCAAATCAAGGTCACAAAATCATGACTGATGCCATGGTGGGCAAATCATTGGTAGCATCATTGACTTGTAAAACCTGTCATAAAGAAGCTGAGGCTTCAATAGGCCCCGATTATACCAGTGTTGCTAGCAAGTATTCTGAAAGTGATATTCCTTATCTGAAAAACAAAATCAGAACCGGTGGTGGCGGAGTATGGGGAGAAACTGTTATGCCTGCCAATCCTGATTTGCCGGAGTCTGAACTAAATGCTTTGATCAGCTATATACTTTCTCTCGACCAGGTCGCTCAAGCTACGCTTCCTAGCAACGGTTCCATAAACTCCACAATGGGCAAAACTGCTACCCCTACAGGTATCTTAATGATAAGTGCTTCATACACAGACAAGGGTGGAGATGGCATCAAGCCGTTGACAGGTTCTACATCATATTTGCTTTCTAGCAATTCCGTTGACCTAGGCACTACAGTAGACCTGACTGGTGGATATAGCAAAATGACGTATGGAGGTCAGAATCTTTTGACGGTTCCTGCTACAGAAGCATCATTTGCGATTTCTAAAGTGGATTTGACAGATATCTCTTCAGTTACCTTGAATACTGCAGCAACAGCCAAGTTGACAGATGGATTCGTTTTCGAATTGAGACTGGATAGTCCTACTGGAGAAGTGGTGGGAAGTAAGGAATATAACCAAGGTCCTATGAATGGACCTGCTGGAGCTCCCGCTTTTGAATCGCTTACTATTCCTGTGACTGGCCAAGCTGATGGTAAGATCCATAAGCTATACATCACGACCAAAACCATAAACGGAGGTGAAGCTGGAACATTTATCCTTGCTGGCTTAACTTTCAACGCAAAGTAAAATTTCAAAATCATCAAAAATTAAAGCCATTCCGAAATCGGGATGGCTTTTTTTGGTTTTAAAATCACTGAAATCATAAAAACCAATCTAATCTTATAGATTCCTCACACTATTTCGAAGTAAGTCAGAATGTTAGAAAAAGTTTACAAAAGATTTTATCAGGAAACTTGTAGCCATTGAAACTAAATCTACGTCCTATAACTAAAACCAAAATAATATCATTTATGAAAGATTTTCCACGGATATTTTTACTTAGCCTTTTGATTTCGGCATTATTTACCTCATGTCAAGAGGACGAAAAACCAATAGACAACTCTTCGAAAGTCATAGGATATTGGAGAAATATCATAGATCTAGACGACAACCAGCAAATGATTCGCTCCTATACTTTTTCAGAAAATGGAAAGTTCCAATCCCAAACAGCTTACATCAAATCTGATATAGAGGAATTACTTGGCTATTCTGGAAGATCAAGTGGTGATTATATTCTCCTGAATAACCAACTCACAATTAAGGCTACAGACATTTATACTGTTCCGGAATCATCAGAAAATCCATATGTCCCAAGTATCAGTCTTGTTTATGTTGAAGAACATTTCTCAAGGGAAATTGAAGTAGAAATCACCGATGACAAAATGACCTGGATCTATCCACCATGTGGTCCACTTGAAAATTGTATTGGGTCAGAGGTTTTTGAAAGATATACTCCTATAGAGTTTTGAGTTCTACAAATAAAAAAGCAGAAAGCAAGTTTGATTTCTAACCTTAAAAACAATCCCGATTCGTCTAAACTCTGAAGATCAGACAAATCGGGATTTTGTTTTTTATTAAAGCAAAATAAAACCTGGATTTTAAAAAATTATTAATCAAAAGAACATTGCGAATTATCAGGTTTCCAGATAATTTCAGTGTCTTCCAAATCCTCAAATATGACTTCATCACTCATTAAATTCCCTTCACAGTCCAATAATCTCAAACTCCAATTGCAGAACGGACAGCAGCTGCCTAAATAAAAAACTCTTTTGCCATTGAATTTAGCCTGCGCGATATACGAGTATCCGTCAGAGCTTTCATTCGCTGAATTTTCAGCCAATTGCTTCAACCAAGGTATATTTTCTACAGGATCATTCACGCCACAGGCTGAGGCAGGGTCATTATTGTCCTGACAGGCGAAACCTAGAATGATACATAATAAAAAAGGTAGAATTGATTTTTTCATTAGAAGGTATTTTAATGAAAATGAGCTTTTACCCTCTACGAAAATCAATGGCAAACCGCTGCACTCCGTATTATTTCATAGGAGAGAAAGGCAAAGTCTTAAAGAACTGAGCATCAACTTTCTCAACTATTTTCCCGTCTGCTTCAGAGGCATCTCTGGCTTTTACCCATGCAGGATCTTTGAGGAAGTTCTGAAAATCCTTTTCAAATGATGCCTGATCCTTATCTGCTAAAAGATAAACTAACTTGGGCTGACTGCCATCTTTCTCTACCGTAACCCAATAAGGGTAATTTCTCAAACCCTGCTTTTCAAATATGTCCTGCGTATGATCCTTAAATCTAGTTATTAGATTATCCAGTTTACCGTCAAAGCAAGTGTAGGTTCTGAGCTGAAAAATTCCACTTGGTCGAGGTTTGGAAGTGTCATTCAATCCTGGAGCAAGCTTCATGAAAGTTTGATCAACACTTTTCACAAGACCTCCATTGATCTCCGACTCCTTTTTAGCTTTCTGCCACTCGGGATCATTACTAAATTTTTCCCACATACGATCCCGGGATTTCTGATCAGGATAGCCCAGTATATAAGTCATAGAATTATCAGTATTATCCGCAGGCAGGAAATAGGCAATATTTTCCATTCCACTTTTCTCAAATAACGCCATCGTATGATCCTCGAAACGCTTAATGAGGTCCGGGAGCTTACCTTCATTAGCATAGTATTTTCTAATTTCGAAATAGGTGGACTTGCTTTCAAGTAATTGTTGGGAAAAGCCACCAAAGGCAAAAAGCATTGCGATCATACTTAGGAATAGTTTCTTCATGATTATTGGGTTTGAGTACTTAAGCCAATTTATGGTAAAAGTTTTACTTTCAGGCTATTCTCATTTTTTCCATGCTTTCCACAACGCAGGAAGCATTACTATAAGAATAATCAGAAGACCAAAAGTCTCTCTGGATTCTTCCATCGACTGGGTCTTCATGCTCAAATTATGTTGCTCCACTTCCTGGGAAACCCAACCACCCACATCTCCTTGCCAGTAATAAATGGCTCCAAGAATACAAGCAACAGCAAGAACAGTCAAAGGTATCTTTGGGAAAATCCCTCGTGTACCTAAAATGCAGAAGATGATAGCAACTCCATAAATACTCACCCAAACCTCTGGATCAGGGTCATTGAATTGCCAATATGCGAAAAGAGCGAAGATGAAAATCCACAGCCCGAAAAAGATTTTATTAAACTTCATGATATTTCAGGGTTTGATCAAAACTACAGCAAAGCAAATAATTAAATTTAAATTGATTGGAAAACAATCCACCAAATACTTCCATTAAATTTGGAGAAAAGGCTTTATCCCAGTTATCCATGACTTTTGAATTTAATTCGTCAAAAAGATTACGGTTCACTATACTTTTTACAATTCTGTTTTGCGGAGCCATAATCAAAGTCATTGCTGTTCAAAAGTCCAGTTCGGACACAACTACTTTTTCCCAAATCGAGAAAAGTCCAGTGATTTTTTTGACGGATACAGTGCATTATATTTCTGCCAATCTAGGCCCCTATTCAGCCAAAGAGAGAGCTGAAAACCAAAGCAAAAAACTGGAATCACTTATTGATAATGAAGAGTTCGACACCTTACTCTTATCAGTTTTTGAGGACGAACTGGCAGTGGAAGTAACTCATGGTGATTTGGTGATAGGAAGTATTACCCAAGCGGATGCCACTATCATGGGCAAAAGCAAAATGGAAATTGCGGAAGAATATCTTTCTAGGATAAAGGCCAGCTATGTTGCTCATTACAGCGAGAAAAATCTTATAACTAATTTAACAAGAACAGGGTTTTTATTGGGGATTTTTATAATCCTGTTCTTTTTGGTAAAACTCATCAACAAAGGTTTCAATAAGTTGATTGATTTTATCCTGCGAAAATGGCATAAATTCTTCAAAGGCGTAAAAATTAAAAACTACGAGATTCTGTCTGCTGAGCGAGAGGAAAGGATGTTTTTTATCGTAATGCGAGCAGCTAAGATCTTTCTGATCATTTTACTGCTTTATCTTTCCCTGCCTATAATTTTCAGCATTTTTCCTGCGACCAAAGGGTTGGCTACTACGCTTCTTAACTACATCACTTCCCCTGTAAGACTTATCGTCTTTGGTTTTATCGGATACCTTCCTGAGCTCTTTATGATATTGGTAGTGGTTTTTATCACCTATTATATCACTAAGGCAATCAGCTTCATTTCCTTGGAAGTGGAAAAAGGTACACTCTCAATTCCGGGCTTCTATCCTGAGTGGGCAAAGCCGACATTCAACTTGGTGAAGATTTTCGTAATTGCTTTTTCATTTATAGTCATATTCAATAATCTACCATTCTCTGATTCACCTGCATTTCAGGGAGTGAGCGTGTTTTTGGGTTTATTGATTTCACTGGGTTCATCATCTGCCATAAGTAACATCATTGCAGGGCTGGTGATCATTTATATGAGAGCATTCAAGCTTGGAGACCGCGTAAAGATCGGAGATACTACTGGTGACGTTATTGAGAAAACTATGCTCGTGACTCGACTTCGAACAATCAAAAATGAAGAAGTAACCATCCCGAATGCTTCTATCCTCGCAGGAAAGACGATTAATTATTCTTCTGTAGCAAGCGGACCCGGGCTTATTCTTCATTCCACTGTTACCATAGGATATGATGTGCCATGGAGGCAAGTTCACGAGCTACTGATAGGGTCAGCCATGAAAACGGATAGGATTTTAAAGGCACCTATTCCTTTTGTGTTACAGACAAGTCTTGATGATTTTTATGTGAGCTATCAAATCAATGCTTACACCACTACTCCGGAGAAAGCTGCAGCCATTTACTCTGAATTACATTCTCGTATACAGGATGCATTTAATGAGGCTGGCGTGGAGATAATGTCTCCTCATTACCGGGCAGCACGGGATGGAAATCAAATTACCATTCCTTCCACCTATTTGCCTGAAGACTACATCAGCCCATCTTTCAAAGTGGACTCAACTTCGGGAAAGTCATCAGAGTAAACCTTCATTTATTTTCAGCATGTTAACATTGGTTCAAAGTAAATCCACAGAAGATTTACAAGGCATCATAGACCTACAAAAGGCAAATTTAAGCACATTGATTTCAGAAGATGAGAAAGCAAATCAAGGCTTTGTATATGTCCAGCATTCATTGGAAGACTTAAAAAAACTTAATGACATTGAAGCCCATATTGTTGCATTGGATGGCAATATCATTGCTGCCTATATTTTGGCTATGACAAAAGATTCTAGAGCTGACATTCCGCAGTTAGTGCCTATGTTTCGTCAGTTTGATGAGATTATGTTTAATGGGAGAAAAGTTAGCGAATACAATTACATAGCTGTAGGTCAAGTATGTATTGGAAAATCTTACCGAGGCGAAGGATTATTTGACAAATGCTACGCAAAATACCGGGAGGCATTTGAGA
The DNA here is from genome assembly GCF_963974835.1 of uncultured Algoriphagus sp. GTDB lineage: Bacteria > Bacteroidota > Bacteroidia > Cytophagales > Cyclobacteriaceae > Algoriphagus. The sequence continues at coordinate 293,714 of NZ_CAXBET010000005.1, forward strand.
ATAAATATGACTTTGCTATCACAGAAATCTCCACCTCAAACCATCGTTCTATGCGTGCTCACTTGAGAGTAGGTTTTGAGGTGATCCATACTTTTCACGACGGTGTGCATGAGTGGAATATTGTGATCTGGGACTGGAGTAAGATGGTCTAAATGCAAAAAGGGAAACCCTCTTTCGAACGCTTCCCTTTCTCCTGATGAGGACCTTGATCTTCATCAAGAGCCAAGCTACTGTTTAAGATTTTCATCTAGTTTCCCAGATTCAAAATTTCGATCTATTCACTCCACCACTCTGCCCTAAGGCTTTGTTCAATCAACACTTTTGTGGTTATCCATTTCAGACAAATCCCGAAGGAGTTTGACCATTCATGTTTTAATTGCGAGCTTTCAATCTTAATCCGGAATCGTATTTCCGATCTTTTATCTCTTACTTGGTTTAATAAATCTCTCTAAAATTTTAACAAATTACAATTATTGAAAGCCTTATTTCCCCACCATCTTTCCACAAAATTTTATTCTAAACGAACAGACTTATTCACCTTAAATACATGGTTGTTAACAACTTAAGAACATTACAGTAATTAACTCGAAAATCTCAGACAGAAAAAATCACTTTACCTTTACCCGCATTAAATAGGCATCCGCAGTAATGTATAAATAAGTCTCATCCGCATCAAAAGTACAATTCGCAGTGCCCTGACCTGTCTTAATAGTTCCTAGATGATTACCCTCCGGACTGATTACCCATATTCCCCCTGGACCGGAGGCAAAGAGAGTTCCTGAGCTGTGGACAGTCAATCCATCTGGAAGGCCAGGCAACTTATCCCCAACGCTGGAAGTAGCATCCAGCAAAATTCTGCCTCCAAGTATGTCACCGTTTTCATTCAAATCGAAGGAATAATATCTGGCTTTCTGAGGATCAGACTGAGCTATGTAAAGTATCTTTTGGTCGGGACTTAAGCCTATTCCATTTGGTCGGGTAAGGCTGTCCAATAGCAAACTAAGGCTACCATCCTTATCCAATCTATACACGCCCTGAAAATCCAGCTCTTTTGGATTCCAGTCGTCTAAACCGTATGGCGGATCAGTGAAAAATATCTGACCTGATTTATTCAGAACCAAATCATTTGGACTATTGAATTTTTTACCCTCAAACTCAGATACCAAGGCGGTGAATTCAGCTTTTGGATCTGAAAGTGGGGAATTCATTTTTGCTAATCTCCGCTCCCCATGCTGACAAAGAATTAAACTACCATCTTCATCCAAAGCCAAACCGTTTGCCCCAGGCTCTTTCTTATTTGTTTCCGTCCCCAAATAGCCCGACGGTTCCAAGTACAAACTCAAACTATCCTCCTCTGACCATTTCCATATTTTGTTGGTTGGCACATCAGTGAATATGACTGCACTTTGATCGTTTAACCAAAGTGGACCTTCTGACCATTCAAATCCTGAGGCCAAAACTTCGATCTCAGCTCCGGCAGGTATCAATGAATTTATTGCCGAGTCCAACCTCTCTATGGAACCTACAGTTTCATAAGGTTGCCTTGTTTCCTCTTCTATGAAAGAGCTTTTAGGATTAGTACATGCTAAAGCACCAGCCAAGAGAAATATAAAACTTGAGTTTTTTAGGATAATTTTTTTCATCTAACATCTTTAAAATAGAACTCAACCAATAATTTACACAAAGAATAAAACTTATACAGGACAGAGAAGGACAGCTACAATTAGTATATAAAGTAAATTAATAATTCAAAGGTTTTACAGTAAATAGATTGGGTACCGAAAGGCGGAGACTATTCTTCGCCTTTTTTTAGTTGCTTCTTATTCTTTGCGCTCATTGGGCAACAATCCAAAAACCGGATTGGGCCTATGTGCCGAATTCATCAACTCTTCCAATTCCTTTACTTTTTCCGGATATTGATCAGCAATATCATGCTCTTCTCCTATGTCTGCACTTAAATCATATAGCTCAATCACCGGAGTCGCAATACCAAAAACCTGAAGTTTTACTGCCTTCCATTTTCCTTGCCGCACCGCTTGCTTACCTCCTTGCTCATGAAATTCCCAGTACAAATACTCGTGCTCTTGCTGATCTTTATTTCCCAACAACGCAGGTAAAAAGGAAATACCATCAATATTTTTTGGAATTTCGGCACCTGCCACTTCAGCAAATGTGGGTAACAGATCCCAAAAAGCAGATATGTGATCACCTTGTGAACCTGCTTTAATTTTATTAGGCCACCAAGCGATCATAGGAGTACGAACACCTCCCTCATACAGATCTCTTTTATAGCCTCTATACGGGCCATTGCTATTGAAAAAATCCGGGTCGGCTCCCCCTTCTTGATGAGCACCGTTGTCTGAAGCAAAAATTATCAGTGTATTTTCAACTAATCCCAATTCCTCCAACTTAGTCAGCACTTCTCCTACATACCGATCTATTCGCCCCACCATCGCTGCAAAAGTTGCGTGTGGATACGCTTGCGACTGATATCCCGATATATTCAAATCTGGACCATATTCAGATCCTTCTCTTGCTGGAAATGATTTTTCCTTAGTAAATTTTGCTCTATATTTTTGAAAAATCTCATCATCTGGAGATGCCAGTTCAGCATGGGGCATCACGATCGGCATAAAAAGAAAGAAAGGATTTTCCTTATTTTTCTCTAAAAATGTAATTGTTTCTTTCTGTATCTCATCTGGCGCATACACCGTTTTTTCCATCCACCCATTCCCTTCCAAAACGATTTTTTCGTCGTTATGCCATAGGTGTGAAGGGTAATATCTGTGCGCATAACGCTGGCAATTGTAACCATAAAACTCGTCAAATCCCTGTTTATTTGGATCTCCTGAAGTACCTATAAATCCCAAACCCCATTTCCCAAAAGCTCCAGTTCTATAGCCGGCACTTTGCATCACCTTAGCAACTGATTGGATCGAATCTGGCATTGGATATTGGCCCTCGGGCATAACTTCCAGATTTCCCCGTATAGGAGTATGACCGGTATGCAGGCCTGTCAAAAAAGATGATCTGGAGGGAGCGCATACTGTAGCTCCTGAGTAAAAGTTGTTAAAAAACATGCCTTCCTTCGCAAGTCGGTCAATGTTGGGAGTTTCTATATATTCCTGGCCTAAAAAACCCAGATCACCATATCCGAGGTCATCCGCAAGGATAAATATAATATTAACCTTCTCCTTAGGTTCTATTTTCTCCCCTGTCTTTTCTGATTTGGAGCTGCAGCTAGTGAACACTAAAGAAATGCAAATAAGCAGGTAGTCAACAAGTAAAATTGTGCGTTTAGACATACCCGAAGATAATAAGTTTTACCTCTGGCTAAAAAATAGAATGATAAGATCTGGCTCCTCTTTCCTGAACTAATTTATTTCTTATCATCAACATCCTGTAAGCTTCCAGTGGTTCGGCGGCTCCACCGACTCTCACTCTTGCTTCACAAACTAGAGGCCTCACATCCGTCAGATATGCCATCTGCAAAATCTCCTGTGCCTGTGAAAATTCCCCATTCAATTGGCAGGCAAGAAGTTGCTTCCTATCCACAAGAAGAGCTTTGGCATAAGCAATGGTAATGGCTTCCAAAGCTTGGATTAAATCCACCAAAGGGTCTTGAGTATTATAGCTCGTATCGATCAACCAAGAAATACTTTCCCAATTCTGTGCTTTATCCTGATCACCACCAATTAGTTCGCAAAATATCAAGAACAACTGATAAGGCTTGATACTACCTGAATTCATGTCATCATCTCCATACTTACTGTCATTGAAGTGAAAGCCTGCCAGGAGATTTTGATACATCAGTGTAGCTACAATCTGTTCAATATTCGTCTTTGGTAAATGATGCCCCAAATCCACCAGAACTTTGGCTCTACTTCCCAACCGCTTTGCCAGCAAAGATGACGTGCCCCAATCCGGAACTACTGTATGATATCCATTTGGCTCATAGGGTTTGTACTCCAACATCAACTCCCAATCCGAAGGCATGAATTCATATATCTCCCGTAAAGACTCTTCAGTCCATCCAAGTGTACTTCTAAAGTTGGACTGCCCAGGAAAATTACTTCCATCTGCCATCCACACAGTAAGCCTTTTACTTCCCAGTTTTTTACCGATGTTTATTACCTCTTCATTATGGGCGACAGCCTCTTCGCGTATAGACTTGTCAGGATTACCCAAAGAGCCAAGCTTAGCAAGCTCCTTTTGATTTGGATCCTGAAACCTAGTGCTGTTCATCGTGTCAAATTTCAGATTGAGTTCATCTGCCAATCCTCTTACCTCTTTAAAATCCTCAGGCAAATCCCAAGGTATGTAAATAGATACAGCATTGGTTTTACGTGTCAATTGCTGAAGCAAGCCTATATCTTCTAGCTTCTCATTCAGGCTCCTCGGTTCCCCGCCAGTTCTGGATCTACCATTTCCTGACTTTCCATTTCCCAGAGCGGCACTGGGAATTGCTATCTGAAAAACCTCAATTCTGCGGATAATTTCTTCTAAGTCAATATTCTGCTGTGAAGTGCGCTCCCGCAAAAGATCCAGTGATCGGGTATGAAAATCAGTGGAAGAAAAAGATAAGAGTTGCTCAGGGGATATTTTCATAATAGTATGATGATCCTGTTTCGTATATACACGATTTGTGGAAAAGCAGGCCAGTTTTAGTAGGCATACTTTCAACGAATTTATGCCTTCAAAAAATCACTGCAGCTTAGGAAACCAGCCATTTAGCCCATAACTAAATGAAAAAGCCAGATTTTACTTTTTTACCTACTTAGCTCTTCAGATATAAATGCAGGTTCCAATTCTTGTTCGCACAAAAAATTCTCCAAAAACAGGATCGCCGGGAATAAGCAAAAATTTTTATTTATTCTCTGATCATTCAAAAGAATGGCCAGCTTTACTAGTGTATTAAAGTTTGGTTACGATATACACTTACCCTCTCTGTGTTTATGCATTCTGGGTTTTACTTTTTAGATTTAGCTTAAATTAATCAGTGATCAACTTTAACATGCGTTAAATTATTTGATATCTCCGGCAACTAATTGGAGGAAAATTATGAATATCTAATTAGAATCATTTTCAAAAATATTATCTCATTTGCTTTACTAAAATCAACCAAATATTATAACCACTGATAGGCTGTCAACTACCTGAAAATTCATTCAGATTCAAGACAGCACAGGATACCTAAAGGAATCTTTTACCTCATATTCACTATCAGAACAATCATCAAACCACATGAATCAAACGACTAAAGAATTTCAATACGTAAGTTATCTATGGGATGAAGCGGTAGCTTCATCGCTTGAAGGAAAAGAGGTTGACTTATTAATATACCGCTCAAATATTCTTGGTGCTGATTTGAGAATCACCAATTACGGTGGTGGAAATACAAGCTGCAAAACCTACGAGGCAGATCCACTGACAAATGAACAAGTAGAAGTCATGTGGGTAAAGGGCTCAGGTGGGGACATCGGAACCTTGACTAAATCTGGTTTGGCAGGACTATATGTTGACAAACTACGCGCTTTAAAAGGTATTTATAGAGGTCTGGAATTTGAAGATGAAATGGTTGAGCTTTTCAATCATTGTATTTACGATTTAAATTCCAAGGCGCCTTCCATAGATACACCTTTGCATGCTTTTCTACCTTTCAAGCATATTGATCACCTTCACCCAGATGCCGCCATTGCTATCGCTGCATCGAAGGATGGCGAAAAAATTACTCAGGAACTATGGAACGGCCAGATTTCCTGGGTTCCTTGGCAAAAGCCAGGTTTCGATCTAGGCTTACAGTTAAAGCAATCACTTGACGAAAACCCTGGAATCAGAGGCATCATGCTAGGCGGACATGGTCTTTTCACCTGGGGTGATACATCATACGAATGTTACATGAACAGTCTGGAAGTGATTGAAACTGCTTCAGAATACTTAGCCCAGAATTACGGCAAAACACGTCCTGTTTTTGGAGGTGAAAAAGTCAAATCCCTTCCTGAAGATCAGAGAAAAAGTCAAGCAGCTAAGCTTGCTCCTCTGCTAAGAGGTCTTGCTTCTTCTGAGAATCTAATGGTCGGTACATTTACCGATGCCCCTGAAGTTCTACAATTCATCAACAGTAATGATCTTGGCAAATTGGCGCCTATGGGTACCAGCTGTCCTGATCACTTTTTGAGAACGAAAATTTCACCTTTGGTATTGGATATTGATGCTGATATGGATTTATCTGATCCTTCGGCGCTGAAGGAGAAATTGGAAGTAGCATTTCAGGCTTACAGAGAAATGTACGCTGACTATTACGAAAACCATAAACATTCGAATAGCCCTGCCATTAGGGACCCAAATCCAGTAATTATTATCTGGCCAGGCGTGGGCATGTTTAGCTACGCAAAAAACAAACAGACCAGCCGTGTGGCAAGTGAATTTTACATCAACGCCATCAATGTTATGCGTGGTGCTGAAGCAGTATCCGAATACGTTTCGCTACCACTTCAGGAAGCTTTCAACATTGAATATTGGCTATTGGAAGAAGCGAAACTTCAGAGAATGCCAAAAGAGCAACCCCTTTCCAGAAAAGTAGCCTTGGTAACAGGAAGTGCAGGAGGAATAGGTTTGGCTATCGTAGAAAAATTCATAAAAGAGGGTGCTTGCGTTGTCGTCACTGATATTGACGGAGAAAGATTAAAACAAACCAGCGACTCCCTTCTCAAAAAATATGGAAGAGATTCATTTCTAGCCGTAAAACTTGATGTAACAGACGGAAAAAGCCTGGAAGCTGCTATAGAAGCTACCTGTCTGCAATTTGGCGGAGTGGATATTATGGTGAATAATGCAGGAATCTCAATCAGCAAATCTTTTGAAGATCACACTGATCAAGATTGGGATAAACTAAATGACATCCTGGTAATGGGCCAATACCACATTTCCAAAGCCGGAGTCAAAATCATGAAACTTCAAGGTCATGGTGGAGATATTGTGAATATCGCCAGCAAAAATGGCTTAGTAGCCGGTCCCAAAAATGTTGCTTATGGCACTGCAAAAGCAGCGCAGCTTCACATGTCAAGACTGATGGCAGCTGAACTGGCTGAGGACAAAATCAAAGTTAACGTAGTCAATCCCGACGCTGTGATTGAAAACTCCAACATCTGGGAAGGTGGATGGGGAGAAAACCGCGCTAAAGCTTATGGAATTAATGTAAAAGATCTTCCTCAGTTCTATGCTAACCGCACCCTATTAAAAGAAAGTGTGAAGACCAGCGATATCGCAAATGCAGCATTTGTTTTCGTGAGCGGCCAACTGGGCAAAAGCACTGGAAATATGCTAAATGTGGATGGTGGCCTTGCTGCTGCATTCCCTAGATAGCCTTAAGATTATGAACCTCGATTACCTATAGTACCCCCAACAATAACCCAAAATGGTATGTTAGTTGACAAATCAGAAAAAATCCACACGGATTCACGTACTCCTAAGTATATGCAAGTAGTCAATCTTATCCTCGATGATCTAGACCGGGGAAAACTCAAAATCGGAGACCGAATTCCTTCGATTAATGAAACAAGTTTTGACTTTCTTCTTTCCAGGGACACGGTAGAAAAGGCCTATAATGAACTCCGTGACAGAGGGATCATCACCTCTGTAAGAGGTAAAGGATTCTATATAAGTTCGACGAATATGGCTAATAAGGTAAAGGTGCTATTGATATTCAATAAACTTAGTTCATATAAGAAAATCATCTATTATTCTATAGTGGAGACATTGGGGAATCAGGCGACCGTAGATTTGCAAATTCACCATTACAACCGCTCAATTTTCGAAAGTCTACTAGAGCGAAATTTGGGAAATTACAACTATTACGTCTTGGCGCCACATTTCTTCGATGAAAATACACATCCTGAAACCTGCTATGATTTGATCAAGCAAATTCCAAAAGATAAACTCCTTATTATGGACCGTGACGTTAAAAACCACGAGAATGAATTTCCAGGAGTTTATCAGGATTTTGCCAGAGATATACTGGAAGCACTGGAATCAGGAATTACACATCTGCGAAAGTACTCCAGGTTGATTCTGGTATTTCCCAAGGGTGAAATGTATCCGGTAGAGATCATAGATGGATTTAAGCGTTTTTGCTTTTTCCATAATTTCACCAATGTGATTTTGGATGGAATCGATGATGAACCACTTTACGAAGGAGATTCATTTATAGTATTAGCCGAAACTGATTTGGCAAATATTGTGAAAAAGTCCCGCGAGCAGGATTTAGAATTAGGTAAGGACATTGGGATAATTTCATACAATGAAACTCCGCTGAAAGAGATTCTGGCGGAAGGAATTACTACCATTTCTACAGATTTCATTCAGATGGGTCAGTCCATCGCAAATCAAATCCTGGGAGGTGAGGATAGAATCCCTATAAAAAATCCTTTTAAGATGATCATTAGAAAATCGCTTTGATAGCGTTGATATGAGTAAAATTCCCGTAACGGCTGTATTTGACATTGGCAAGACGAACAAGAAATTCTTTCTTTTTGATGATAAGTTAGCCGAAGTTCACAGTTCATACATACGACTGGATGCTATTCCTGATGAAGATAATTTCCCTAGTGAACCATTGGCACCGCTTGAAGAATGGATGCTAACCACTTTTAAAGAAGCTCTACAATCTCCGGATTATGAGATTAAGCTACTGAATTTCTCCTGTCATGGAGCTTCTTTCGTCCACACAGATGAAAATGGTAACCCTGCAACTCCCTTGTATGATTACCTCAAACCTTTTCCTGAAGATCTTTTAAATAGGTTTTATGAGGAGAATGGTGGGAAAATGACCTTCTGTCGTGCTACATCTTCTCCTCCATTGGCCATGCTGAATTCTGGACTACAGCTTTATTTCATTAAATACACCAAGCCGGAATTATTCAAAAAAATTGCCCACTCATTCCATTTTCCTCAGTACTTAAGTTTTCTGTTTACAGGTGAAATGGTCTCTGACTACACTAGCATTGGCTGTCATACAGGATTGTGGGATTACGAGGCAAATGATTACCATGAGTGGGTGGATCGCGAAGGAATAAGAAAATTATTACCACCGATAGTTCCAGGTAATACACTGTTGAAGACCAAGCCTGAACTGGGAAATATACCTTGTGGAATTGGTGTCCATGATTCTTCGTCTGCACTGCTACCATATATAGAGCAGGAAAAAGAACCTTTTGCCTTGCTTTCCACTGGTACCTGGTCGATTTGCATCAATCCATTTAATAAGACAAAACTCACCAAAAAAGAGCTGAAATGTGATTGTCTTCATTTCTTAAGCATTAAAGGTGATCCCATCAAAATCTCAAGATTGTTTATAGGTGAAGAGCACAAATATCAGGTAGAGAAGCTTTACGAGCATTTTAAGATGCCTCTTGGAACATACAAGAAATTGAAGTTTAGTGCTGAGCTGTACGAAAAAGTAAAAAAATCTGAGGTAAAACGTATTCATTTTCAACACCTCAAACCAGAAGATTATGGGATCGATCATCCCACCGAATCAACATGGCACTTGATTCCGGAATTTACTGAAGCCTATTATTCCTTTATCCATGAGCTCACAGATCTTCAAACTGCTGCTATAAAACTTGTATTGGACAATGCGCCTGTAGGAAGACTTTTCATAGATGGTGGCTTCAATGCCAACGATATCTTTGTAGAGATGCTTCGCAAAAAACTACCAGGAGTAAAGATCATTCCGAGTGATTTTCCAAATGGATCTGCATTAGGAGCGGCGATGCTGGTTTCAATGGATTAGATCGCTTAATTTACCCATCAATGACTAAAGACTCTCCACATATCGGCCTATTTATCCCATGCTACATAGATCAGTTTTATCCGAATGTAGCGATTGCTACGCTAGAATTACTGGAAAAATTAGGCTGCAGGGTCACCTATCCCTTGAATCAGACGTGCTGTGGACAACCTATGTCAAATGCGGGTTTTGAGGCGGACACCCAAGGAACTACTGCCAAATTCATCCGTGATTTTGCCGAATTTGATTACATAGTAGCACCATCAGGTAGCTGTGTTTTACATGTTAAGGAACATTCCCCGAAAATAGATAAGCTTCACAAAAACCAGGAACACATACAGTCAATCATCTACGAGCTCAGTGAATTCATCACAGATGTGTTGAAGGTTGATTCAATCAAAGGTTGCTTTCCTCATAAGATTGGCTTTCATGCTTCCTGTCATGGATTGCGCGGATTGAGACTTGCCAGCGATTCCGAAAGAAACGAACCAGTTTATAATAAAACATTGCGGTTGATGAAAGATTTAGAGGGTTTGGAAGTAGTAGAATTAACCAGAAAAGATGAATGCTGTGGTTTCGGCGGAACTTTCGCGGTAAGCGAAGAATCCATATCCGTGCAGATGGGCAAAGACCGTATAGCTGATCACTTGGATAAGGGCGTAGAAATCATCGTAGGTGGAGATATGTCCTGCATCATGCACATGCAGGGAATCGCGACACGCGATAAAGACAACGTACAACTCATGCATTTTGCAGAAATTCTTAACCAGGTCATCTCATGAGTCATCCTCAGAATGCAACGGTTTTTCTAAAAGATAAAGAACGTGCAAAATGGCACGATGACACGCTATGGATCGTACGCCAAAATCGAGATGCCACAATCCATCAGATTCCTGAATGGGAAAAGCTGCGTGAGCTTGCTTCACAAATTAAAGATCACACGCTTTCCAAGCTTGATTTTTATTTAGAAGAATTGGAGAAAAAAGCCACAGCTAATGGCATCAAAGTTCACTGGGCTGAAAATGCGGACCAACATAATCAGATCATTGGGAAAATTCTGGAGGAAAAGAAATGCACTACTGTAGTCAAAAGTAAGTCCATTCTCACAGAGGAGTGTCACTTAAATCCATTTTTGGAAGCTAAGGGAATTGAGGTAGTGGATACTGATTTGGGAGAGCGGATTATTCAGTTTCTGAAGCAGCCACCAAGTCATATTGTGATGCCTGCTATTCACCTGAAAAAGGCTGATATATCCAAGATTTTCCACGAGAAGCTACAAACAGAAAAAGACAATATCGATCCTGTTTACTTAACTCAAGCTGCAAGATTACATCTGCGGGAAAAATTCCTTCAGGCTAAAGTGGCCATCACAGGTGTTAATTTCGCTGTAGCCGAGACTGGAGAATTTGTGGTCTGTACTAATGAAGGAAATGCAGATATGGGTGTGCATCTCGCGGATACACATATAGCCTGTATGGGTATAGAAAAGCTTATTCCCAGAAGAAAAGACCTAGGAGTATTCCTTAGATTACTAGCTAGATCAGCTACGGGACAATCAATCACGAATTACAACTCTCACTTCAGAAGTCCATCCCCAGGCAAAGAACTTCACTTAATCCTGGTAAACAATGGCCGGACCAAGCAACTTGGCAGGGAGAAATTCAGAAATTCCCTGAAATGCATACGCTGTGGAGCGTGTATGAATACCTGCCCTATTTATAGACGAAGCGGAGGATTCAGCTATGGAAGCACAGTTCCCGGACCTATTGGATCCATACTTTCACCAGGCATTGATCTGAAAAAATATAGCACACTACCCTTCGCATCCACCCTTTGCGGTAGCTGCTCTGACGTTTGCCCTGTTAAAATCAACATCCACGAGCAACTGTACGAGTGGCGACAGGTAATCACCAAAGCTCATGGTACCTCATTGAAGGGTCTTTCCATGAAAATGGCAAATGGAATCTTTAAAAGCCCATTGGCTTACAGAATATCCGGCAAAATGATGCGCGCATCCTTAAAAACTTTGCCGGATAGCATCATCTACAATCCACTGAATGCTTGGGGTAAAGGAAGAAATCTACCTGACCTACCTGAAGAATCGTTCAAAGCCTGGTACAAAAAGAATAGAAAATGAGCAGCAAAGAATCCATATTGGCAGCAATCCAAAGATTAAAGCTGGAGGAAAAACCGCTTCCGGATATTCCAGATTTTGATGTTGCTACTGATCTAGTAGAAACTTACACCATTTCTCTGGCTGGAAATAAAGGTTCGGTGGTAAGTAAGAAAGAGCTTGAGCAAATGATCGCAGAGACTACTTTCAAAAAGATATATAGCTCAAGTCCAACTTTTGCAAAATTCAACAATTGCGACCTGCCTCAGCATCCTTCTGATTTCGCAGACTTAGACTTAGCAATTATTGAGGGGCAATTTGCCTCTGCTGAAAATGCCGCCATCTGGCTGGATGAAAGCAACCTGAATCTAAGAGCAATCCCATTTATCACTGCCCACTTGGTCATCGTGATCAAGAAGGAAAATATCGTGGGAAATATGCATGAAGCATATAATCGAATAGGAATGGCCAAATCCGGCTTTGGAATTTTTATCGCAGGACCTTCCAAAACCGCCGACATTGAACAATCCCTGGTTGTAGGAGCACATGGAGCTTTGAGTCTAAGAGTAGTGATTATCTAGCTCAATTTCCTGTAAAAGGTAAAACCTGATGTAGTCGCTCATCATTTCTTATTGAGCGACTACATCAGTTTGTTTCCATTTCTAAAACAAATGTAATTCTAGCTTAGGGAGGTTTTATTTCATGGAATGAAGGCCGATCCGATTGCCTTCAGAATCCAAGAAAACACCCATAAATCCATAATCAGGTGAAATCATACGTTTGGAAATCTGAACTGTCCCTCCAGCCTCTTCTACTCTTGCAAGCTCAATAGAGACGTCTTCAGAGACAAAGTAGATTAGAGTTCCAGCCAAACTACTTGGTTCATAAAAATCCTTGTGGAAAACCAGACTACCTTCTGCTCCTTGGCCTCCTCCTTCACCGGGAAACATTGCCATTTGAAAATCACCCATGTCCATCAATTGAAGTTGGCAATCGAAGACTTTTTGATAAAATGCTAAAGCCCTATCCATTTCTTTGACTGGGATCTCAAACCAGCCTACAGTAACTTTTTTCATACGTTCTATTTTTAAAAATTAGCTTAAATAAAATTGCAGTAATCTATCATACTCTCGTAAGCTTAATAGGATATGTCTTGCCCGCATTCCATTGACACACATAGATATTTTCATCCTGATCTATGCACACATCATGACAATGCTTAAAGATAGCTTCGGATTGCACCATAAGCTGCAGTTCTCCATGTCTATATTCCGGCGCCGTGCCACCCGGATTTGAAACAACTTTATTATCCTTGTCTAGGATAGTCACAAAACCAGAATCCGGTGTTTGCTCTAAATATCGAAGACGAGACCAGCACACACCTGCATAGAGATGGTCTCCATGAATCACAGGTCTACACACAAATGCTCCTGGCAAAAAGATCGTTTCCATATATTCACCATCCATACTAAATCTTTTGAAGGAATTATGACCTCTGGATGTACAAAGGAGGGTCGGTGCCTTACCTCCACGCTGGTCTACAGTGATGCCATGTGCAGTACTGAACTGCTCATCTCCGGATCCACTTCCTCCGAATTTCTTGATAAACTTCCCATTCTTATCGTACTGCAAAAAGTATTGCGATCCGTATCCGTCTGCTACGTACAAATCTCCATTTGGAGCAACGGTAGTTTCTGTAGGCACATAAGACATTTTCTCAGTATAAATACCCTCACTTACCGGGGCGGCTATTTCCGCGACAATGGAACCATCCAGGGAAGTTTTCACCACTCTGCCTGCATTATCCGAAATCCAAAGGTATTCTGCATCTCCTTCATCCACCAAGGTCAAGCCATGGGCACGATCCATGTTTAGAGTCCAATCCTTCAAAAACTTACCTGATTGATCGTAGATGATGATATTGTTTTTTGGTTCGTCGGTCACCATGATCATCCTTCCCTTACGATCCATCACCATCTCGTGACAGTTGTTTACAGGGATTTTAGCAGGATCAAGCATCCCCCATTTTGGGTCCACCTGATACTGAAATTCTCCATGACCAATTACTTTATCACGGTTGTTGGCAAAAGAAAAGGTAGGTGAAATTGACATGGCAAGTCCCATCAGCGAGGTATTTTGGATAAACTTTCTTCGATCAGAATTCATAGGTAAAGGGTAAAACATCAATTTAAGAATTACTATCGAAAACTGCAGAATAATGCATATTTTAGGTCAAACCTAAGTTAACCAAATATGAAAAATTTGATCAAAAAAATTCTATTTACCTTCTTTTTGCTTGGATGTACGCTAGGTGTTCAAGCTCAGGAAGTGGCACTGCAGTTATATTCCTTGCGGAATGAAATGAAAGTAGATCCTATTAAATATCATGAGCTTATATCGGATTGGGGAATTTCGGCACTGGAAGGTGGGGGCGGATACGGGATGTCAGATGAGGAATATTCAAAACTTCTTGCTGACAACAATCTGCGTGTCATAGGTGTGGGTGCTGAGTATATGCAGCTCACAAAAGACATTCAACCCATTATCGATCAGGCAAAAAAATATGGTGCAGAATACGCCATCTGCTACTGGATACCTCACGCAGAAGGCCCTATCTCTATGGAAGAAATCAAAATAGCTACTGCACTGTTCAATGCTGTAGGTGCGGAACTGAAGAAAGAGGGAATTACTTTTCTATATCATCCACATGGATATGAATTTACCAAAGACGGTAATAAAGTCAGGTTTGATTACATGCTGGACAATGCCAAAAACTTTGGTTTTAACATGGATGTGTTCTGGGTAAAAATGGGTGGAGGAGATCCGCTGAAAATCATGAAAAAATATCCTGGCAAATTTCCAATTCTTCATCTCAAAGACCGAAAAAAAGGTACTCCAGGATCTAAAGATGGGCAAGGAGATGTAGAAACCAATGTGGTCTTGGGAACTGGAGACATTGATATCGCAGGAATCATCAAAGAGGCCAAAAAACAAGGAACAGAATATTTAACGATTGAAGATGAAAGTTCCAGATCTGTTACCCAGATACCTCTGAGTGTGGCATTTATCAAAAAAGAGCTGGAGAAAAACTAAGGACAACTTTATCCTTCGGATATATCAAGTCCAAGACTGGCCGAGATAATTACATGAAGGATGAAGTTTTGCTTCTATTTTGGCCTTTCTTTGCACATCAGTTTTCATTGATTTTCGATTGAGTACATGAGTCATTACGACGTTGCAATAATAGGCGGTGGGCCCGCAGGGGCTTTGGCTGCTTATTTTCTGGCGAAAAAAGGCATTTCTACAGTCATCATAGAAAAAGAAACCTTACCAAGATATAAAACCTGTGGAGGCGGACTGGTTTATAGAGGACGTAGAAGGTTGCCTTTTGATATTTCCTCTGTCGTGGAGCGGGAATATGACAGGATGAAAGTTTATATGCAAGGGGAGGAAAAAGTACTTTCCACTGTTCGGGATGTTCCGGTGATCAGCATGGTCATGCGTGACAAATTCGACAATTTCCTTGTGAAGAAAGCCATAGAGGCTGGAGCAACTCTCAAACAAGAACACAAGCTAACATCCATCACTTTTGGTAACAGCACTACCCTACACACCAGTCAAGGTGATATTGATGTTAAATTGATCATCGCCGCAGATGGAGCGTTAAGTCCCACCGCTAAACTTGCGGGTTGGAAGGAAACTCGCAAACTCATTCCTGCTTTAGAATATGAGGTAGAAGTAAGTGCTGAAGATTTCGCAAGATTATCCATAGAAGTGCGGTTCGATATGGACAGTATTCCTCACGGTTATGCATGGAGTTTCCCTAAAGAAAACCACCTTTCACTAGGGATAGCCTCGACAAGAAGAAAGAAAATTGACCTTAAAGTCTATTACAAAAAGTATCTGGAGAAGCTGGAAATTAAAGAAATCATTAGCGAAAAAGCTCATGGATATCAGATTCCAATCTCCCCGCGTACCGATGGCTTTGTCAGGAAAAACGTCTTTCTAATTGGTGATGCTGCAGGATTTGCAGATGCAGTCACTGCGGAAGGAATATCTAATTCTCTCTGGAGCGGAGAATTGGTAGCACAGGCAATTATTGAGGCTGGGGTGGATCCGGTAAAAGCAGGAGTGCTTTACCAGCAAAAGTTGGAAAAAGAACTGTTACCAGAACTTAATACCTCACTTGTCGCTGCCAAATGGTTTTATAGCTATAGAATTATCCGAAATCTGCTGTTACGAAAATATGGTGATTATGCCATTAACTTTATGACAGATATATACATAGGGAATAGAAGCTATCCCAAAAACCTGATGAAAACAATCAAAAGTAAAATTCTGGAGATCAAAAACCCTCTGAAATAAGAGAGCCTTATTGAGTCAAGGAGGGAAGTTAAAATTTCACCTTAATGACATCCAAGTACTTAGTATTTATTCTTTATCGAAGCAAGGCTTTCCTTTTACAGAAAAAGTAAATTCAGAACTACCGTCACCTGCCTACTAATAACAAATTATAATCATATGAACTACAACAAACTCTTTTTATCGGCATTTGCCTTTATTCTGTTTTTCTCAGTTTCCACAGCAACATTTGCGCAGCTACAGGCTCCCGCACCTAGCCCCGCAGCCTATGTATCTGCAAATGTTGGTTTCACCAAAATCAGCATTGACTACTCTTCTCCTGCCGTGAAAGGCAGAAAAGTATTTGGCGAGCTTGAAAAATATGGCGTTACCTGGAGAGCTGGCGCAAATGGCCCAACAATTATTGAATTCAGTACTGGAGTAAGTATTGGAGGCAAAAACCTAGCTGCGGGTAAATACTCTTTATTCATTACTCCGCAGGAATCTGGTGATTGGACAATACATTTAAACGGCAAAGCCAATGCAGTTTTTGCTTACATGAAAGATGGTAAAATCGACGAGGAAGCAATGGCAAAAGACGATGCTGTAGCTATCAAAGTTACTCCAATGGCAGCTCCTGAAACATTCGAGAGGCTTGCTTACTTCATTTCAGCTGAGGATAATAAAGTAGCTACGGTAACCTTCATGTGGGCAGATGTGATGCTGTGGTTCGAAGTAGATACCCAAGTGGATCAGAAGCTGGAGGAATTCAAAGGCGTTTTCTAAGTTTCGGAAGATCTCAATTCTAATATAGCCCGGATCAATTCCGGGCTTTTTTTGATTAAGACATTTCTACTTAAGTTGCATGAAGGATTTCAATAGCGTCAGCCCACTTAACCTTCGTAGATCAATGGTACTTAATCCAAAAATTATTTTTCATCTGATCCTTAGTATTGGACTTCTGCTTTTTCAATCCTGCCAGACCGAGGAAAAAGTAGAGAAACAACCCAACATCGTTCTAATCGTGTCAGATGACCAAGGCTGGGGAGATCTGGGTATTAATGGAAATCCAAACGTACACACCCCCAATATTGATAAGCTGGCAAACAATGGGGTACAGTTCAGCAGGTTTTATGTAAACCCGGTTTGCTCACCTACCCGAGCGGAGATTTTGACAGGCAGGTATCATCCACGTGGCGGAGTTTATTCTACCTCCAGAGGTGGTGAGCGATTGGATTTGGATGAAAAAACGATTGCCGAAATTTTCCAGTCAAATGGATACAAAACGGCTGCTTTTGGGAAATGGCACAATGGCTCCCAGCCTCCTTATCACCCAAATAACAGAGGCTTTGAAGAGTACTATGGCTTTGCCTCAGGGCATTGGGGCAACTATTTCAGCCCAATGCTAGAGCACAATGGTGAGGTAACCCAAGGTAATGGCTTTATTATCGATGATCTGACGGATCATGCGATGCACTACATTGAGAAAAATTCTGATCAACCCTTCTTTGTTTACTTGGCCTACAATACACCTCATAGTCCTATGCAGGTTCCTGATGTTTGGTGGGACAAATACAAGGATGCGGCCATTGATACTTCTCATCGCTATGCCGATAAAGAAAAGATGGATAAAACTCGAGCAGCCTATGCTCTATGTGAAAACCTGGATTGGAATGTAGGTCGAGTTGTAGATAAACTGGATAGCCTGAAGCTTCTTGAAAACACCCTAGTGATCTACCTATCTGACAATGGCCCAAATGGCTGGAGATGGAATGATGGACTAAAAGGCATTAAAGGAAGCACTGACGAAGGAGGGGTTCGTTCTCCATTTATCATGTATTGGAAGGAAACTCTAAAACCACAGATCATCTCTCAGCTGGCGAGTACCATCGATATTTTACCTTCGCTAATGGACTTGGCAGGCATCACAAACCCTTTTGAAAAACCATTAGACGGCCTAAGCTTGAAGCCCTTGCTTATGGGTTCGGAGGAAGAATGGAAGGAGCGAAATGTGTATAGCCATTGGAATGGCAGAGTCAGTGTCCGTAACCAAAACTATATCCTGGATAGCGATAATCAGTTGTATGACTTAAAAGCAGATCCTGGACAGGATCAGCCTATTCCCCAGGATACATCTGCTGCTTATAGTGAATTATCCAAAGCAAAAGAAGAGTGGATCAATTCTGTGTTATCAGAGCTTGATTGCGACAGGCAGGAGATATTTCCAGTAGGATTCAAAGACAGCAAGTACACACTCTTACCAGCCCGAGATGGGATTCCCCATGGCGGCATAGCGCGATCCAGCATTCATCCCAATTCCTCCTTTTTCACCAATTGGACATCTACTACCGATAGTATCACTTGGGATACAGATATTCTGACTTCAGGTAAGTACAAAGCAACCGTTTATTATACCTGTAAGCCTTCAGCAGTAGGTTCGACGCTACAATTGAAACAAGGAGCGAATGAAGTCAGCACTCTCATCAATGAAGCGCATGACTCAGACTATCTAGCCGTGGAATATGATCGTTCACCTCGGGATGAATCCTATGAGAAGGATTACAAACCCTTGGAAATCGGAGTAATTCAATTGGATAAAGGCCATCATCCTATTATCATGAAAGCTTCAGAAATAAAAGGCCCGGAATTTATCGAAGTGCGGTTGCTGGTTTTGGAACGTGTCCAATAAATCCGAAATCTCCCATCACTCAGTTTTCAAACTTTCAATTGGATTCACTTGTGCTGCCCGATAAGCCTGGGACAAAATAATCCCCAAACTGATAACCAAAATCGAACCCACGCCAATTCCAATAGGAATCACTCCTATGCTTACTCTGGATGCAAAGAATTCCAGCCAAAGGTTATTGATAAAATAAGCTGCAGGCACGGCCAAAAGGACAGCGAATCCCAGTAGTTTTAGAAATCCCTTTGAAAGCAAATAAATAATCTGGGGAATACTGGATCCTAAGGTTTTTCTGATTCCAATTTCTTTGGTGCGTGTTTGAGCAGTGTAGGTAGCCATGCCCAAGAGACCCAAACAGGAAACAAAAATCGCCAAAAACGAAATCAACCCAATGACGGACATTACATCCCCAAGAACTTGGTGTATAAACAAAAGCTCTTCATCCAAGTACTTGTAAGAGAACTTGGAGGCTGGATTCACTTCCTTCCAGGCGGTCTCCAAAGCGGAAAGTGTCTGTGCTTGGTTTTCACCGGACACTTTTACCAAAGCAAAACCCAATGCATCATTTCTATTGCGCAAAACCAAACTCTGCATTTCCCTATCCGGAGAGAGAAATTGAAAATCTTTTACTACACCTGCTATCTGGGCATTTTTGAAATCATCCCCATCCTGAATTGCTAATTGCTTGCCGATAGCCTGCTCATTGCTCCCTAACTTGAAGTCTTTGACAGCAAATTCATTGATCATGATTAGATTGTCATTTCCCTCTACAGGCAGATTTTCTCCAGCGATAACTTCCAACCCTAACACATCTTTTGCCCCACTATTAACATCGAAAAAATTGGTATATATACTGTCAAGTGGGAAATCAGAATTGAGAACTTCTCCACCAAAATTCCATCCACCACCTGGAATCAAAGAACTAGCACCAACCTCTGATACAGCGGGATTTGAAGATATTGCCTGGGCAAAGCGCTGGTAATTGTCAGGATTAAAGAGTTTAACCGTAACTATATTATCCTTGTCAAACCCATAATCAAAATTAAGAATGTGCTTTGCCTGAGACTGAATAAGTACCACAGAAATGATAAAGATCAAAGAGATCGAAAACTGAATTACCAGTAGAATATTTCGGATGCCCATGCTTTTAAAAAACCTCACTCCACTTAATTTATTGAAGAGGTTCACCGGATTAAGTTTGGACACATACATAGCCGGAAGTAATCCAGCCACAACTCCTACCAGAATACTAAACCCTATAAAAATCAGCATCGCAGGCAGGCTTTGCTGAAAGGAAATTTTCAAATATTGATTGAATGTCAATCCGTCAACACCCCTTTCCAAAACCAGCAGCATGATAAAAGCGAAAACCAAGGAAAATAAAGAGATGACCACAGCTTCAGTAATAAACTGAGCAAATATCTGCTTCTTATTTGCCCCGGATACCTTTCTTATACCAACTTCCTTCACCCTTGTCAGCGCTCTGGCAACGGACATATTGGTGTAATTCAAACAAGCCGAAAACATAACAATCAGACATAATACACCCAAAATCAACAAGACGACTTTAGGAATGGAAACGTGGGTAGTATTTCCGATAAACCCAATTGGAGTAATGTCCCCTAAAGCCATGGCTTTGAACGAATGCTTATTCTCATACTTTGGTCCATAGATCTCCTCAGATATTTGATCCAAGTCACTTTGTAATACTTCCTTTCCGCTTCCCTCTTTCAGTAAAACATAGGTGTAATTGGTCCAAACGTTATCCCAATCATTTTCCGCAGTAGACATAATGGCCCCTTGGGGTAAAGACTTCATGGTATTCAAAGAAGCCAATAATTTAAAAGGAAGATGTGTTTTGCCAGGAGTTGGATTCAGCACGCCCGTAATCGTGAAATACCCGAAGTCTGTTTCTATATTTCCCTCCTCAATATCAGTGGCTTTAATATCCTTATCATGAAAAGCCACCACCTTACCAAGCGCTGATTCGTTTTCAAAAAGTATCTCAGCTAAATCCGAGGTAATCACTAAGGAAAACGGTTCCTTTAAAGCAGTATTTGGGTTGCCTTCTTTGAAGGAAAAATCAAGAATTTTGAAGAGATTTTCATCAGCAAAATAACCTCCACCCGAAGCGAATTTATCACCATAGATAATATCTCCGCCGATTTCCTTATTGATTGCAGCTGCCTCTTCGATAGCAGGATATTCAGTTCTTAGTTTCTCAGCCAATGGCAAAGCAGAACTGGCTGATTCCCCATTGTTTTGCTGATAGCGAGTGGTATGAACTCTGTATATCCTATCCTTATTATTATGATAAGTATCATAGCTGTACTGATCCAAAATGACCATGATAATTAGCAGGCAAACAGACATGCTGACTGCTAATCCAAGGATATTGATCAAGCTAAAAGACTTATTTCGGATCAAATTCCTCCAAGCGATAATTAAGTAGTTTTTGAGCATATTCTTTTAGATAAAAAACTACCGCATGAGGTTACAAATCATGAAGAATTTGTCGCCTTTTCTTCAACATATTTTATTGCTAAACCCATAAGGAAGAATCGAAAATTCCATCACTCACTCTTTAAACTATCCACCGGATTCATCAATGCTGCTTTAAAGGATTCTATACCTACTGTCAGCATAGCAATGCTAATTCCCATCACACCAGCAAGCGCAAAGAACCACCATTGGAGCTGAATTTGATAGGCAAATTCCTCCAGCCAAATTTGTGATGCGTAGTAGGCAATAGGAAAAGCTATTACTATGGCTATCAGGATCAGTTTCACAAAGTCAGAGGATAGCAAGGCAACAATGCTCCCAACGGAAGCTCCCATCACTTTTCTAACGCCAACTTCTTTAACTCTGGATTCGGCATTGAACGCTGCCAAGCCAAACAACCCTATGCAGGACACGAAAATGGAGAGCAAGGCCGCAATAGTAGTGATCTGCTTCCACTTAAGCTCCCGTTCGTATCGATTGAGGTTATTCAGATCTTCAAAACTGTAACTGAATGGCATATAAGGAACAAATTTTTTGAATATCTCCTCAATCGATTTGATCGTCTCCACCGTCATAGTGGGATTCAGTTTGATAAAAAGCGACTGAAGACCATATTGGGGATCCTGTGTCATCACCAGCGGTGCAATTTTTTCTTTTAGCGAAGCATAATGATAATCCTCCACCACTCCGATGATGTTCATCTTTTTGTTTTTCCAAAAAAAGTCTACCTCTTTTCCTACTCCGGAAGTCCAGCCTAATTCCCTCAAAAATGCTTCATTCACCACAATGGCATCCGTGGGATCTGTACTATGCTCAGCTGAGAAATTTCTTCCTTCCACCAACGGAATCTCCATCGTACTGAGGAAATCATCGTCCACGCCTATGTAACCAAAGTCTATACTCACGTCATCGACTTTTGCTCCAGTTCCATTATAATTTCCATTAAATGCCCCCACAGATTCTACTCCTGGAAGCGCAAGAATTTCTTGTTTGATTCCGCTAACCCCACCTTCAATTCCCCTGAAACCGCCAAGTTTCATCAGATTATCATCATTATACCCCAGATCTACTTTCGTCAGATAATTGAATTGACTGAAGATTACGATGGTCCCGACGACCAGACAAATAGAAAGTGTGAACTGAAAGACTACCAAAGCTTTGGTCAGGAAATTCTGCTGCAAAAGCTTCGCCCGCTTATACAAGCTCTTCGTAGGACTGAAACCGGAAAGTACCAAAGCCGGATAAAATCCAGCCACCAAACCTGTCACAAGTAGCAAGGCGATAAATACGGATACTAATTGAAAATCTAGCAAATAGGAAAGCGACAACTGCTTATCTGCCAATTCATTGAATCCAGAAAGACATAACTGAGTAAGGATAAGGGCCAGCAAAAAGGCGATGAAAGTCATCAGATAGGACTCAGTTAGAAATTGGGATATTAATTGCTTTCTATGTCCCCCGATTACTTTCCTGATACCGATTTCCTTTGCCCGCTTCAGTGACCTAGCTACCGCCAGGTTAACAAAATTGATACAGGCTATAGTCAGCAAAAACAGTCCAATACCGGATAGAATGTATGAATAAACTGGGCTGCTTGCTTTATCTATCCCATTTCTGCCACTACCGATTTCCGTATCCAGATGTATCTCCATAAAAGGCTGTAGCCCAAAAGAGATCTCATTCTTAAAGCCTTGAGAGTTTTCCAATTCCTTTGCAGCGTTTCTTGCAAAGATCTTATCCATTTTCCCAGCAACTTCCTCAATATTTGCCTGCTCATCCACTTGCACGAAGGTATTCATGTAAAATCCCAACCACTCGCTATCTGTCCATCCATTTACTTCCTGAAAAGCAAAAGAGATAACAGAATCGAATTGTAGGGAAGAATTTTGAGGAATGGATTTTGCCACACCTGAAACCGTAAATGGCATAAATTCATCTCTGACTTTAAGCTCTATTACTTTCCCAACAGCATCAGTGGTGTTGAAATAATTTCTTGCTACTTCCTCAGTAATTACGATAGATCCAATATCAGCAAGCACCCTAGTGGGTTCCCCTGACAGCAGAGGAAGTGTGAAAACCTCAAAAAACTCGGGATCAGCGAATAAAACATCTGTATTCAAAAGTTCATCTCCCTTTCTCATCACAAAGGGCTGACTTTGGGTTCGGATGACCTCGGTGATTTCAGGAATTTCCTCCTGAAACGTAGGTCCATGGATGGCATTGGTGCTCGCTATGGTATTGGAACCTTCGGCATTGCTCATGGTAACTTTTATCCTGTAAAGATTATCACCGTTTTCATGAAATCTATCAAAGCTCGCTTCATCCTTCACATATAATAAAATCATCATACAGCAAGCTAGACCCAGCGCCAGTCCGCCTATATTAATAAATGAGAAAACCTTGCTTCTCTGAATATTACGCCAAGCGATTATTATATAGTTTTTCCACATCTTGTTTTAATGTTTATAGTTGGTAGGTTGTCAAGTTTACCGACTTTTTAAAATTCATCATTCGCTTATTAATGTCTCCGCAGGATTAGCCCAGGCAGCTTTTAAAGCTTGGAATCCTACAGTGAGAAGTGTTATCACCAAGGTCAAAATCCCAGCTAAGGAAAAGGTCCAAATGGAAAGACCTGCTTTATAAGGAAAGTCTGCCTGCCAGGAATTCATCGCATACCAGGCTAGTGGGAAAGCGAAGATCATAGCAAAGAAAACCAGTATGACAAAATCCTTACTGATCAGGCTTAATAGACTTTCTGTGCTTGCGCCCAACACTTTCCTTATACCAATCTCCTTAATTCTCTGCTGCACCGCATAAGCTGCCAAACCAAATAATCCCAGGCAGGATATCATAATTGCCAAAATGCCCGCTATGGAAAAAGCCAAACTCAATTGGGCTTCCTGCTCATATTGCGCAGCAAACTTTTCATCCATAAAGGAATAGGTAAAAGGATTTCCTGGAAATATGGATCCGTAAGTCTCCTGGGTAGAAGCAATGGCTTCTTTCATCTTAGCGGGATCAACGACCAATGTAAAAAACCCATCAGCTTGGGAAGCAAGGAAAATCATAGGTTTGATAGCTTCACGCAAAGACATGTGATGGTAATCTGCCGTTACCCCAACAACCTCAAAAGTTTTTCCCCAGAGAATATTTTGACCGATTGCTGCATCCGGATTTTCAAAGCCAAGTTGAGCAGCGGCAGACTCATTGAGCAATACTTTATTAATTCCACTCCAACCCTGCACGGCTTCACCTGAAGTGAAATTTCTCCCTGCCAAAACCTCAATTTCATAGGTCGGGATAAACTGATCGTCAATAATAAACATGGAATAATTGTTCTCCTTATCCTCAGGTCTGGCAACCATAGGGGTAATTCCCCCTGTAGAAAAATTATATCCCTGCCCCGGCAGATTATTAGAACCGGCTATTTTCTTTACAAAAGTTTGAGATTCCAGAGCCTGTTTGAAGGCATTCATTTTTGAGGATCGGTTTTCTCCAACGTCATTTGGACCTGACACGACCAGTTTCTGATCCACATTCATTCCCAAATTTTGACTTTGCATAAATGAAAGTTGATCGCGGATGACCATGGTGCAAATGATGATTCCAATAGATATCACAAACTGAAAAACAACCAGGGATTTGCGTAGCAACTGGCTTTCAGGCTTAAATTTCAATTGGGATCGCAGTTCAAATTTCCCCGAAAGAACAACCACATAAAACCCTGAAATCAGAGCGCAGGCCCCGATAATTGCAGTGATCACAAGTATAGTCTGAGGCGTCTTCAAGGCTCCAAACCAAATTTCTTTCCCAAAAATACTAGTGGCAAAAGGAGCCAATAAATTCAAGCCAATAATGGAAATAAAGAGTGAAACCAGCAGAATGAGAAGCGTCTCGGTCATAAACTGCTGAGCAAGTTGCCAAGCATGTGCTCCCAGTACTTTTCTCATCTTGATTTCCTTAATCCTCGTCAAAATATTCGCTGAAGAAAGGTTGAGGTAATTCACGTAAGCAATAGCCAAAATCAAAATTGCGATCGCAAGAAAAACCAATACTGCGCCCATCTCGGAGGTCGTAGGTAAGGGATCAGAAATAGAATTTCCCAAGTGGATACTAGGCAAGTCCTGAAGAATTATGGTCGTCTCCTCGGAATTAGGGGTTTGGCGGATAAAACTGGTCAGCTGTTCAGCCAATTTATTTTGATCCACACCTTCTTTAGCCAAAATAAAAAGATTGACAAAGCCTGAATCAAAGCCATTTGGGTCTGCCCAGTCATTCCCAGAGCGATTGTCAGGATTTTCCAGAGTGCTGATCGATAAAAAAACATTCCCTTTAATGTCTGATCGAAACGGGATCGCTTCAAGAACACCAGTGACTATAAACTCCTGTTTACCAAATTGATTACTTAGAAAAAAGCTCTCTCCGATTGGGTCTGAATTACCATAAAACTTATCTGCCATACCTTGTGTGATTACAGCAGTATTTGTAGCAGTTAGATCAGCAGTTCCTCTTGCGATTGGAAAGGAGAAAGTCTGAAAAAAGTCGCCTTCTACAAAGTTTATCGCGTCTTCTCTGAAAACCAGATCTGTTTCGGGAATTGCAATCAGTCCACCTGCAATATCGTTAGCCACTCTGGCTGCAGAAGAAATATCCGAAAAGTTAGTTTCCAACACCCCTGCATAACCGGGAGGAAGGAAAGTCTCAAATGATTCGTCCCCATCATTGACCACAATCCTATAGATTCTATCCTTATTCGCATGGAAATCATTGTAACTCCATTCAGTTGCTACGTAGGCGAACAGACCAAGAAAGGCAACCAAACCCAGCACCAGCCCTAGCAAATTGACCACAGTGAATAGCCGTCGCTTGATCAAGCTCCGAAATGCGATTTTAAGGTAGTTTTTCCACATAGTTCACTGATTCAAGCATTGGAAATTTTATTTTATTCCACCCTTTTACTCGGGCGTGAAATATTAAATCTTATATAATCGTCATTGCGGGTACGTGAAATTTAGAGTTTACAAAAGAGCGAAGTTGGTATCAGGCTGAGCGAAATCGAAACCCTTTTAACTTCAGGTGAAATCTTTGTCCTCGACTTCGCTCGGACTGACAAGTATTTCATCTCCTCAACTCAATTTGCTTTATAATTTTGTACCAAAAGCTTCCGAGAGCAAAATCTAATTACCCAATTTCTTGGTTCTAAATTTTTAATTTTCACTTCACTAAAGCGGCTGATCACTGTAATCCGAACACCGCAAACTGGTTATTCACTTTTCAAACTATCCACCGGATTTGCATAAGCAGACTTCAGCGTCTGAGCGCCTACTGTCAGCATTGCTACCATGATTATAAACAGCAGCGGAATTGCAAAGAGCTGCCAGTTGATATCAAACTGTGAAGCATAATTTCCCAGCCATGACTGTATAAAATAGTACGAAATCGGAATTGCGATCAATCCTGATAGTGCAACTATTCCCATAAATCCCTTGGAAAGAATCCATACTAGCGAAAGCTTGGAAGCGCCTAAAACTGTGCGAACTCCAATCTCTTTGGTGCGCAGCTGAACCATAAATGCAGATAAACCAAACAGGCCCAATCCTGCAATCAGGATAGACAATAATGTGAAGAGTAAGACTGTTTTTGCAAACTGCTGTTCCTGCTGATACTGTGCGTTATAGGTATCATTCAGAAAGTAATAATCATAGCTGGACTCTGGATACACCTTATTCCAAATTTGTTCCAAACCAGCCACAGCCATTTTTGAATCGGCAGTATTCAGTTTGACAATGATATTGTCTGGATTATTGCCTCGATATAAAATCAATGGCATATATGCTTCCTTAGGAGACCGTTGATGAAAATTTTTAAAAACTCCAAGAATTTCAGAAGGGGTCTCACCTCTATAGAAAGTAATTTTCTGGCCTATTGCTTCTTCAGGAGTTGAAAAACCTATATTTTCCATGGCCTTTTCACTGATCAAAACACTTTCAAAAGGCGTTTCTGCTTCAAATGATTTCCCTGCCAATAGCTCTAATCCCATCACTTCGGGATAGTTCTCCTTGACGGAATAATGATAGTAGGTATAGTTCGCGTCACTTTCACCAGCTCCTAATTTTTTGACTCTGGAAGATGAACTCATATCCTTTGTTTCTGAGCCAGGCACCGAGCCAGCATTGGTTATTTCTTTTACCCAGGAATTCTGTAAAGCTTCTGATTCAAAAGCGTTCATCAAACTAAGTTTAAGAGAGTCAGATTCAATCCCCTGAGGAGTTCTGATCACCAGGGAATTGTCAATTTTCACTCCTAAATCCTGGGAATTCAAAAAATCCATTTGTTTGTAAACCGCCATGGTGACGCAAAGCAAAACTACAGAAGCAATAAACTGTACATAAACCAATCCTTTGCGAAGTGCAACTCCCTTGGTCGTATTGCTGAATTTGCCTTTTAGAACTGATATTGGATTGAAACCGGATAATACCAAAGCAGGATAAAAACCTGAGAATAGAGTTCCGAAAATGATGACTCCCAAAAGCAAGAGCATCAATCGTAGCTCTCCGAAATGAGCAATACTCAGATCCAGCTTGGTAAACTCCTTAAAATATGGCAGTAGCATTATAAAAATCAATAATGCAGTCACTCCAGCTAGCAAATTCGTAAGAAATGCTTCAGTGAAAAACTGGAAAACCAACTGACTTTTAGAAGAACCAATCGTCTTTCTAATCCCAACTTCCTTAGCACGATCCATGGCTTTGGCAGTGGATAAGTTGATGTAATTAATCCAGGCCAGAACCAAGATGAGAATGCCAATCACGAACATGAAGTTAACCGTCTGGGCACTACCGTTCACTTCAGGCTCATAGGTTTTATTGGAATACAAATGAATATCTTCCATAGGCTCAGCGAGCACTATTCTATCTTCCATTTGCACATTGTCTTCAGAGTATTTCGCCAATTTCTTATTGAAATCTGCGAGATTAACTCCATCACTCATCAGGAGGAAAGTGTACTCGTTATTGGCATTCCAGAGGTTTTTATCATACCAACTTTGGGTGATAGGCAAAGTAGAATGCGAAATCAGTAAATCATATTTGATATGGGTATTCTGCGGAGAATCTTGCATTACAGCCACAACTTCCAAGGGAGTTGTACTATATGGAAAGCTTAGCATCTCTCCTACCACATCTGTCTTTCCAAAATATTTTTCCGCTAACGACTTTGAAACAATCACTTTGAAAGGCTCCGAAAACTTGGATATCCCTTTATCTTCAATCAGATCAAAAGTGAAAATATCCAGAATGGATTCATCTACCAGATAACCCTTAGACTCATAGCTTTTCACATCAGTTGAAATAGCTTTTACCTCGATTGGCTCCATAGGATACATACGCACGTAATCCAGAATTTCAGGCATCTGCTCCTTCAGTTCCTGACCTATCAATTGGTAGGTTTGCGAGTCATTCAGCACAAACTCATTTCCATTATAAATATCGAGTGTGATCCTATAAATGTTCTTTGCCTTGGCATGCATGTTCTCGTAGCTCTGTTCAAAATCCACATAGAACAAAATCATCAAAGTAGAGACAATCCCCACACTCAATCCAGCAATATGAATCACGGTCGAAGTCCTATTTCTCAATAAGTTTCTAAATGCTAGTTTGATGTAGGTTTTTATCATTTTTTACTGATTTAAAAATTGAAATATTTGAAGATTGAAATATTCTCTTCCTCCATCTATTCTTCATTGAGAAAAGCATCCCGATCCTTAGTGTCACATCAGAATTCTTGCCCTGAAGCAATCTGATAATCCGAATTCTTGGTTCTTGATTCCTGACTCTCAACTCATTATTGCTACTGATCACTGTAAACTGACTACTCGCTTTTCAGCGATTTCACCGGATTCGCACGGATACTCTTATAGGTTTGGAAGTAGATCGTCACTAAAGCAAGTCCAAAGCATGCCAGTATAGCCACTCCAATCACCCAAATCTCTATTCCTGTTTTATAGGCAAATTCTTCCAGCCACTTATTCATAAACACCGTGGCCAGCGGCACCGCAATCAGCATGGAAATCAGGATTAATTTGAGGTAAGAGAGAGAAAGCATCAGGAATATTTCGGACAAAGTCGCTCCAAAGACTTTGCGTATTCCTATCTCTTTAAATCGCCGCTCCGTAGTATAGGCAGTCAATCCAAACAGTCCTAGACAGGCTATCAAAATAGAAATGCCCGTCAATACCTGAAGTAGATTCGCCATCTTCAATTCGGATCTATAAACCCTGTTGAAATCCTCACCCAGGAAACTGTAATTCATGGGAACTCTTGGCTCATACTTCTTCCAGGCAGTTTCCAATTCCGCGATTCCGGCAGTGATATTTCCACCTTGGACTTTCACCGAAATGTAATCCCGCAGGAAATAATCGTGCATGTATTCAATCACCAGAGGTTTGATTTCATTCCGAAAAGATTCGAAATTGAAGTCCTCCACCAAGCCGATTACCTCCTGTGTAGCCTCGTCATTGGCTCCAGCATTTTTGACGACCAACTGCCCGATAGGATCATCCAAAATCCCGAGTTGTCTGGCTGCCGTCTGATTGATGATGATTTTGTTAATATCAGCTCCCTCAGTCTCTGCAAAATTCCTCCCCTCGATCAGCTTAAACTGATAGGTATCCAGATAGGAAGCATCAGCTTCGTACCAATTCATACCCTGCTCCTGATCACTGGTTGGAAGCGAAAATGAACGCATCTGAAACTGACCTGACATGGGAATTCCTGTGGAGAAACTCAGTGTTTGCACATTGGTGCTTGAGGTAAATTGCCCTTTGAAATCCTCCCTCTGGTTGTTCTGGATCTCTCCGTCGTTATGAATAATGACCAGCTGATCACGCTCAAAACCCGGATCAGAATTTTGGATAAAACTCATCTGCCGCTGCACCAACAGTGTGCAAATGATCAGGGTAAGTGAAGTAGCAAACTGAAATACTACCAGCCCATGTCGTAGACTGTTGCTGTTTTTCCCAAAAGACAATTGCCGCTTAATAATCTGAAGTGGCTTAAAAGAGGAAAGATAAAATGCAGGATAAAAGCCAGAAAGAAGCGTGAGGATAATCACCAGAGATGGTATCATCCATAGGATCATCGGGTTCTTCCAAAGCTCAAATTGAAGTTCTTTGCCGGTAAGTTGATTGAAAACACCATTACACAGTGTCACCGCCACTAGGGAAATGACCACACTAATCAGCACAAGAATCCAAGCTTCAGTGAGGAATTGGTATATCAATTGGGATTTCTGTGAACCCATCACCTTTCTCACACCCAATTCCATAGATCTTAGTCCAGCTTTGGCAGTAGCCAAGTTCATAAAATTGATACAGGCCAAAAGCAGCACAAATGCAGCTACAAAAGAGAAAATGTAAATGTAGCTCTGGTATCCATTTGCCTCATGCTCCCGAAGTAAATGGGAGTTGAGATGAATATCCTGTACGGGCATAACTTTCAGATTGTAATCCGAATTCTCATCGCCAGCCTCCAGCATGGGAATGGCATAATCGGCTACGATCTTCTCCAGCTTTGCTGCGACTACATCCTGCTTAACCGATGGAAACTTCGCATAGGTATAAAGAATAGGCCATGACCAGCTCTCCATATCAAAAATCTCCGCATTCATCCAAGGCTCATACACTAGCATGTCAAACTGAAAATGCGTCTGGGAAGGCAGATCTTCGACCACCCCTGCGATTTGCCTCGGATTGGGATCGTTGCTTCCTATCATCACAGTCTTGCCAACCATCTCATTTGGGGAGAGATCACCGAAGTATTTATGCCCCAAACTCGCGGTAATCACCACGTTTTTGGAATCCGAAAGTGCCGTTTCCTTATTTCCAGCCAGCATATTCAGGTCAAAAACCTTAAAGAAATTTGGCTCTACATAAAAGATACTTTCTTCCCGGAATACTTGATCCTTATTTTGTCCGGAGCCAGGCTGTATGGTGAAATCATTCCATTTCAGCAATCTGGTGACCGCCTCAACTTCTGGAATATCCGACTGTATCCTTGGTCCAAGTGATGGGGGCGCAGTGGCATAACTGGAAGTACTGTAATCTCCCCAGTGGGAGGTGATTCTAAAAACTGACTCGGAATCAGGATAGAAGCGATCGTAACTAATCTCATCCTGAATGAAAAGCATGATCATCAGAAACCCGGAAATACCCATAGTCAGTCCGAGTACATTGAGTATGGTGTAAAGCCTGTTTTTCTTCAGTACTCTCCAGCCGATTTTAAGATAGTTTTTCCACATAACGCTGTAATGTTTCTTAGTTGAAATAATGTGAAGCTTCCTCGCATTCTAAAATTCAATATTCATCATTCGCTTCTCGCCACTGTGAGTGAAATAGTCCGCCTTGGTTTGTATCTTCACAAACCACAAGTTCAGTCTCCCGCCTTGGTTTGTATCTTCACAAACCACAAGTTCAGTCTCCCGCCGTGGTTTGTGTCTCCACAAACCACATATTCAATATCTGAAAACATTTACCGAGGCGATAAGATTGCCCTCCCCATAAGTCGTTCACAATGACGGAACTACTATTTCCACTTCTGTGCCAGTCAAAAACCCTTAAATCAGCACATTAAAGCCAAAAAATAAAAAATCTCAAGATATTCACCGAACGTTTTTGTCCGCAATCGGTCGAATACAATTTTTGGACAATCCATGGTCTGTGTCCCACAAACCACTTTAATTTATTTCATTTCGGTCTGCGAGACGCAGACCGAGGGCAAAAAGACAAAGGTTTTTATGGAGATTAACCTCAAGGATAAAGCAAATACTTTTCTCGCATTTCCTTATAGGCAGTAAGCCCTGGTTCCCAACCTGCTCTAATCTCTTCCATAGGAACACCATCAATGATTTGCTGTCTGAAATCTCCCCTACCTATCTGCATTTCGATGGTATTCATCTGGTTGCTGAGCTTCGAATCAAAAAACTTTTCCTTCTCTGGGCTAGCTTTATAAAGTTCACGGATCCATTCAAAATTGATTTGCCCACTAGCTCTTAATTTTTCTGTATCGTATTCCCGAAGGTCAATTCCATAGCAAACCTGATCCATAAAAAGTGGCGTTTCTGCCATTCCTTTGATGCCTGTTGGGGTGAAACTGAACTCGTAGATTCCTTGGTAAGCAGGACTTCCCAAAACTGTAAAAGGAAAATAAGTACCGCGACCAAGATTGATATAAGTCCCCTCAAACATGCAAAGACTAGGATAAAGCAAGACAGACTGAGGAGTATTCAAGTTTGGTGAAGGAGAAACCGGTAAAACGTAAGGCATATCATGTGCATAATTTGCAACAGGAATCACTTCTATATCAGCTTTTACCTTGTTTGCCAGCCAACCTTCCCCATTTGCCATCATCGCAAACTCCCCTACTGTAAGGCCGTGAGCCATGGGAATAGGAAACATCCCGATCCCTGATTTATACTTCATATCCAGCACCGGACCATCGATCAAATACCCGTTTGGATTTGGCCTGTCCAGGATAATTAGGCGTTTGCCATTCTCTTCACAAGCCTCCATCAGACGGGCCAAGGCATTGATATTGGTATAAAATCGAACTCCCACATCCTGCAGATCATAGATCAGTATATCCACATCTGCCAAATCCTCCTTGCTTGGCTTATTTTTTCTACCATAAAGTGAGATGATTGGAATTCCCGTTTTTTCGTCTTTTTCATCGCTCACTTTTGCGCCAGCACTGGCATTACCTCTGAATCCATGCTCCGGGCCAAAAACTTTCACGATGTTAACTCCCAAGGTTTGCAGACTATCCACCAAATGGGTTTTGCCGATAATTGAGGTTTGGTTGGCCAGTACAGCCACACGTTTGCCTTTTAAAAGCGGCAGGTACAATTCAGTTTGCTCCGCGCCTGTTTCGATTTCTTGAAGGGGCGCTTCAGGCTGGTTGGCAGGAAGCTTTGTGGTACAAAAACAAAAAGCTATGCTCAGGGCAAAAAGTGAAAGGAATTTCATGAGTTGGTTAAGTTTATTTCAGGATTTTTAAAAATACGTCATCGCGAGGAAGGATGCAATTCGTATTATTTGAGTCTGTCGTAACCATTCCTTTTTAGGGTCGAAACATTTTTCGCCCCAGCACATCACATTTTAAAGCTATATGTATATCCGCTTTTCTACCAGTAAGGTGTCAAAAGCAATAAGATATGCTAAACTTAAGAATTGAGGCCACTTCTGCCTGTCCCGCCACTGCGGGAGTCTTCGGTCATCGGCCTTCCAACCTGATAAGCAAAGAATCTAAGGTGACTACCATCATTGCGGATAATCATATAGAGCTGTATCAAAAATCCCAAAACCAATTCCCTACTCACTCTTTATCGCCTTCACCGGATTGGAATTGGCGGCTTTCAAGGATTGTAAAGTTACCGTCATCAACGCTACTCCCATGATCGTGATAGCGGCAAGGGGAATAAACCACCATTCAAAGCTGATCTTATATTGGTAACCATTCAACCAGTCCTGCATTACCCAGAATGCCAACCCGGAACCTATGAGAATGGATAAGAATACGATTAGGATAAACTCCCTGTTGATCACCTGAAGAATAGACAAAGTGGAAGCTCCCAACACTTTCCTAATTCCGATTTCCTTGGTTTTCTGCTCGGCGATATGTGCGGATAAACCCAACAGACCTAAGCAGGAAATAATGATCGTCAGAATACTGAAGTACTGCGCCAAATCCCGGAATCTCACATCTTCCCGATAGAGCCTCGCATAATTCTCATCCATAAAGCTGTATTCAAATGGGAACTCAGGATTCATGTTTTTCCCCAGATTTTCTATAAAGGCAACCGTCTCCTGAATATCTGAAGTATTCACTTTCACATAGCCCTGCCAGGTGTTCTTCGGGTCCAGCAGAAAAATGGCTGGGGCTACGTTCTGGCGGAAACTCTCAAAATGAAAATCTTTGACCACTCCGGTAATAGCCCGCTCATCTTCCCAAAGTCTGAAAAACTCAGATCCTTCGTGGTCTTTTTGCATCAGCTCATAAGCAGTTTGATTTAGGATAGCGCCGGAAGTAGAATCTGCACCATTGACTCTATCGAAATCCCGTCCTTTTGTCAACTCAAAACCTGCCGTCTTTAGAAATTCATAATCCACCCGGATGATTTCAAATAGTGCTGCGTTTTCAGGGTCTTTTCCTTCCCAGGATACGCCACCGGTATTTGAGTTTCTTCCCAGAAATCCAAAGGAAGATCTGCTCACAGATTCGATATTTTCATTCTTTTCCAGTTCGGCCTTAAATACATCAAAACTCTCCAACAGCTCTCCTTCCAGAGGAATCTGAATCAGCTGATCTTTGGCGTAGCCCAAATCCTGGTTCATCGCAAAATTGATCTGCTGGTACACCACCAGCGTGGAAACAATCAGGATAGTAGCCAATATAAACTGGAATAGCACCAGTCCCTTTCTGGCCATCACCACGCCTCTTCCGGCTTTGGTAAATGATCTGAATACGGATACGACCTTAGTAGCGGAGAGGTAAAACGCAGGATAACTTCCCGCAACTACCCCGGTACAAAGGATGATACCGACCAGTTCCAGCCAGAAAAAACCTGAGCCGTAAGGTACGGTCATCAATTTTCCAGTGAGGTTATTGAATATGGGTAAGCTGGCCTCTACCAAAAGCACTGCAAAAATCGCCGAGAAAAATGTGATCAATAAGGACTCGCTCATAAACTGCATAACCAAGGAACCCTTGTCCGCTCCGGCCACTTTCCTCACCCCCACTTCCTTGGCTCTCTTTTGGGATTTTGCTGTGCTGAGATTCATAAAATTGATGCAGGCAATAAGCAGCACAAAGATGCCTATCATCGCAAACAACTTCACGTTTTTGATTCTTCCTTCTACTTTCTGACCGTCTTTCCAGCTACCATGCAGGTAGTAGTCAGCATAAGGATAAGCGAACAACCGCACATTGGATTCTTCATTCCTATCCTTGATATAGTTCTCCATGCTGGCAGAAAACTTGTCGCCATCTACGCCATCACGCAGTCGTACGACGGTTTGGGGACCGTTATTTCCCCATTCTTCCAGCCAGTCATTTTCCTCAAAAAAGATGGAATAGGGAAGCACAAAATCAAACTGCAAGGATGAACTGTTTGGGAAGTCCTTGATCACACCCTGAACTATAAAGTTTTCCGAATCTGTTCCTCCTTTTATCTCTACATCCTCGCCCACTACATCCGTTCTGCCAAAAAGCGAAATAGCCCCACTCTCAGTCAAGACCACATGGTTGTCGGCTGTGAGCATGGAATTCAGATCTCCCTCTACTACTCCATAGTCATACACTTTAAGGAAATCAGGCATGGCATAGAGGCCTTCCAACTTGATCCGATTATCACCTTGAACAAACAGTAAATTCTGCAACCAGGTATAGGTGGCAGCATATTCCACATCAGCCAGTGTTTCCTTCATACTTTCCGCCAGCACACCGGGCGTGGAAGCCGTGGTAAAAATATCAGCTCCATAGGATTGATGCTCCATCATCTGATAGACCCGCTCCACCTCGGGTAACTCCTTATTTACGTTCATCTCAGAAGTCACCCAAAGGCCAATAAGAATCGCTGCCCAAAGACCCAGTGATAGCCCAAAAAGATTGATAAAAAAGGTGAGTTTATGCTTTGCAAAACCTCTCAATGCGATTTTAAAGTAGTTTTTGATCATGGTTGGCAGTTGGGAGTGTGAATAGAGTCACCTGTGGAATAATAATTTTCATACTTGGTACTTCATACCTGGTACTTTCTACCAGATACTTTGTACTTCATACTTATCACCTGATACACTTTAAAGATGCATCTTGCCCCCAAACAGTTGCACAGCCAGTGCCAATGAGGCGAAAATGCCTTTGGGTCGATGTAGAAAAGGATTTACAATTTTTTCCTTTGTCCGACTTTGATGACTTTCGCTCGGTTTCGGACGAAAAAAATGAATCGGAAACTAGGGTTTTATTGATTCGGTCGTGCTTATAAATCTACCGCTCCTTAGATCGACGCGAGATTTTATCGTCACAAATTAAAACAAGCATACTGCGGACCTAATGACCTTTCAGCATCTTCAGTTCTGGATGATACTACTTTGCCAGATGGTCAAAATCCTCTTAAAAAAACATTTAAAGTCCCATTCTCTTCCGTAACGACCTATGCAAAAAGTATATTCAGCAAAATCGGAAAATACCCCTTATACCTTGCTTAAAGTACTGAAGTGAATAAACAGAAGCATAGTCTATAAAGTAGGTTCAACCACCCAACCTTCTGATCACCACTTTATCAATTGCTTCAAAAAGTTGCTCGGGGTGACGGGTTCGCCAGCTCACATCGTTTAGCTTCCCCAGCCATGGTCTGTATCTCACAACCGTGGTCTGTGTCTCACAACCGTGATCTGTGTCTCACAACCGTGGTCTGT
Source organism: uncultured Algoriphagus sp. (assembly GCF_963974835.1). Classification (GTDB taxonomy): domain Bacteria; phylum Bacteroidota; class Bacteroidia; order Cytophagales; family Cyclobacteriaceae; genus Algoriphagus. The sequence goes on from NZ_CAXBET010000005.1 coordinate 330,609, forward strand.
GTCTCACAACCGTGGTCTGTGTCTCACAGACCACTTTGTATTTCGGTCTTTGAGAAACAGACCGAGGTGGGTGGAGGACCACTTTCAGTTTAATTCATTTCGTTTCGTCCTGTGAGACACAGGCCGAGGTGACAGCGAAGGAATTTCGCATCGTGATATATCTCCCACAGACCATTGAAACCTAAAACCTATCCATATAATGAGTTATAAAGCCGAAATCATCAGCCCCTTTCTCATAAAACATAGCTGAAGACCATCTATAGTTTTCAGGGCTATCAGCAAGATTCCAATGTGCTTGTAGTGGGTTATTGTGGAGATAAGTTAGCTTTTGTTCCAATTTCTCTTTAGAGTCCATCAAAATTGCCAGTGGGTCTCGCTGCCAAATTCTAAATAGGCGATCATTGTCATCAATTTTAAATTCAGATAATCTATTTGGGCTAACTGAATTTAAATGATTGATAATCATATGGCTTGTGTATTTATTGAAACTAGCATTAGGCATTTCTTTACCATTTGGCTCCTTCATTTCCCAAATCACATGAAGGTGATTGGGCATGATCACAAACCCATAAACTACCACCATACCTCTTGAAACCAATTCTCGCCACGATGAGATTATAATCTCTTTGAAGTAATTATCTTTTAAAATACATTTCCAGTCCTTGATAGTATCTGTCCAAAAATATACAGAATCAAATTCCATCCGGGAGTTGCGGTATTTGCTGTCTTGATGTTCCACTGTCTTATTGTTAAAAAAATAAAGTGTATACGCTCTATCCTAAAATTAATCTAATCTCGTGACATTGATTAAAAAAAATGGTCCTTCTTAACAATGATCTGTAACCCACAGACCATTGTTATTACCCTGTCTCAGTGGTCTGTGCCTAATTACCCCGTGGTCTGTGTCTCACAGACCACTATTATTATCCCATTGTCTATGTCCTCTACCATGACCGTTTATGACCATGGTCTATCCCACAGCCCACTTAAAAACTTTCCTTCCGGTCTGTGAGACACAGACCGAGGTATTTAAAATCCTAACCACCTAATCTCCTGATCACCACATTATCAATTGCTTCAAAAAGTTGCTTGGGGTGGCGGGTACGCCAACTCACATCGTTTAGCTTCCCTCCCATGACCAAGTACCGGTCTACACCAAACCTACTCATTTCAGACAGAACATGATCCTGCAAGTTTAGCATGACGATCCAGCCGTCTTCCAATTCATCCTGCCATTCTTCGTAGTAATCATCAGCCTCCAGATCACCGTGGAAGTTGAGCACATTCTCACAAATCAGTATGTATTTATTGATGCCCTCTGCGATCATCAATTCGATGATATTCCGCTTTAAGGTCATAATATCATTGTTCAGCAGGTCATTCCACTCACCGATAAATTCAATCACAGCAAAACCCAGGTGATAGTCTGCATAGAGAACTTTCAGAAAAAGCGTCTCAGATTCCATGCTATCCCACTGCGGGTGAATCAGAAAATTATAGATCTGATCCGTAAAGTGAACTTCACTGTTCTGATATTCAAAAAATGGAGATTGAGGATCCTCCGAAGCGATGTAAAGATGTCTCCAGTTAAAATAAGGCTCAAGCGTATGCATGGTAGTTAAACAGAACTGACCTAGGCAAAGTTGCGGATAAACCCTCCATTTACACTTCTCCTGTGTCCCAAAAGCCATTTTTTTGTCCCCGTGGTCTGTGTCCCACAGACCACTTTTAAGTTTATTTTGTTTCGGTCTGTGAGACACAGACCGAGGTGAAGCAATGACATTTCCATACCGAATAAATTCAACTCAATTTTTATAACTTTAGAAGACAGCAAAATTTTTGAACTATGAACTTCCTTATTCTCCCATGGCTTGCACTTTTATTTTCCCAAGGCAGCCCAAACTTTGAACCCCAACTTATTGACGACAATGTCTCCATAGGATATGGAATCGTCGTAGGTGATGTGGATGGAGACGGAAAGCCGGATTTGATTTTGGCAGATAAAAAACAATTTGTGTGGTACCGTAACGGTGATTGGAAGCGCTTTGTACTGGCAGAAAACCTGACCGAGCGGGATAATGTCTGCATAGCGGCGCGGGATATCGATGGGGATGGAATGGTGGAGATAGCCGTCGGAGCGCAATGGAATCCAGGTGAAACAAGCGATGAAGCCCAGTCAGGTTCTGTACATTACCTGATCCGGCCAGACGATCCTACTCAACTTTGGACCCCAGTGCAACTTCCACATGAGCCAACAGTGCATCGCATGTATTGGGTGAAAACAGGGAGTGCGGCCTATCAACTTATCGTGCTTCCCCTTCACGGGCGGGGAAATAAAGCAGGTGAAGGTGCGGGAGTAAAGGTATTAGCCTATGAAAAACCCGCCAATCCAAAAGATCCATGGAAAATAACCTTGATCGATGAATCCATGCATCTGACGCATAATATGATCACCCCAGAAATAGGCGTGGGTGAAGGAGAGACGATTTTTATTGGTGGCAAAGAAGGAGTAAAAAGCTTTTCATTTAAGGATGACAAGTGGTTTGCCGGACCTACAACCGAGTCACCTCCCGGACATGAATCTTATGGTGAACTGTCTCTTGCAGCTGTACCCGGAGGCGGTATGCTGCTGGCTGGCATAGAACCCATGCATGGCAATCAAGTGACAGCATACACAGCAACCCAGGAATCAACTGAGCCGCAGCGGATCGTCTTGGACAAAAGCTTGAAGGAAGGACATGGACTTGTCACAGGGGATTTTCTGGGAAATGGCACTATCCAAATCGTGGCTGCATGGCGCATGCCAAATGAAGCGGGAGATATAGGCATCAAACTATACGAACCTGTAAACGAGAACTATACCGAATTTAAATCCCATTGGATTGATCAAAACGGAATGGCAACCGAGAGCCTAACTGCTGCTGATCTTAACGGTGATGGAAAATTGGATATTATCGCTTCAGGCCGAGCTACGAATAATTTGAAGATTTATTGGAATCGAAGATAAAACTTGGCTGCAAACCATAGACATCCCTCAACAACTAAGCAAATGCTAAATAAAAGCGAAGAAGTAAGCCAATTTCTGGAGGAGCAAAACCATCCGTTCAAAATCGAAATTGACCAGTTACGGGATTGCATTTTATCTGCAAATTCGGGCTTGACTGAAAATATTAAATGGAACGGACCTAACTACTGTTTCGACAACGAAGACAGAATCACCATGAGGATTCAGCCACCTAAGAAACAAGCACAATTAATTTTTCATAGAGGTGCAAAAAAGCAAGTACAACCAAGCGCTAGATTAATAGCCAATGAAAGTAAACTGCTAGTCTGGAAAGAGAATGACCGAGCTGTCGCAACTTTCAAAAGTTTGACAGACATAGAAAATGGAAAAGCTGAATTAACAATGATTATAAATGAATGGATTGATGGAGCGAACACCTAATATGAATTTAATAAAAAAGGGGATAGAGCTTAACTAAAAATTCTATACCTCCTCTGCTTTTAGATTATTGACTTCATATTTCAGAATTTTCTTTTCAGCTTTCTGACTTTTCAAACTGGCCTTGCAAACCTAAAATTATAGAAGTATTTTCAGCAGCTTTATAGAAGAATACAACGGAAATTTTTTGAGGGATAAAAATTAATCATCCTGAAATTAGCCTACCAAATATACTAGTGATAAGATAAATTTAAAAATTCAAGATGGTATTCATTAATAAACAACATAAATGGCAGACAATAAACTTCAATCGTTAACGGAGATATTTAACGAGAAATTTTTCAGAATACCTGATTTTCAAAGGGGTTATTCTTGGCAAACAAACCAACTCGAAGACTTTTGGGAAGACCTAATAAATCTAAAAGGAGACAAAATTCATTATACAGGGCTTTTAACTGTTGAGCCAATTTCAAAATCAAGTGTTGTGAACATAGAAAAATGGCAAGACGACTTATGGCTTTTTGAAAGAGAACTTGGAGCGTATTATCTAATTGATGGTCAACAAAGACTTACAACCTCAATTATCCTAATCAATGAAATCCTAAACCAATTTACTGATAGCGAAGGAATAAACTTTAAGGAAAAGGCATATTGGGTAAACAAGTTTCTATTTCAAGCATATGGAGAAAATTATAAATCTTACATATTTGGTTATGAGCGCGACAATCCAAGTGATGAGTATTTTAAAACCAAAATTTTAGAACAACATTCCTCAACTGCCGATAAAGTTCCAGAACAAACATTATATACTTCCAATCTAAAAACGGCAAAATTTTTTTTTCAAAAAAAAATAGAAAAACTCCAAAAACTAGAACTTGAAGATTTATTCAAGAAAGTTACCGCTAAGTTTAAATTCAATTTCTATGAAATAGATGATGAATTAGATGTTTATGTAACCTTTGAGACAATGAATAACAGGGGGAAACCATTATCAAATTTAGAACTCCTAAAAAACAGATTAATTTACCTGTCAACTCTTTTGGATGTTAACAATCAAACTAGAGCCCGGATAAGAAAGGACATAAACGAAACTTGGAAAACAATTTATGAGTATTTAGGCAAGAACAAATATCTCGCTATGGATGATGACGAGTTCTTACGTAATCATTGGATAGTTTACTTCAAGTACGATAGAAAAGAATCTGCTTCTTACGCTAAATTTTTATTAAATGAAAAATTTACTGCAAAAAATGCAATTAAAGGAAACATTCTTATTTCTGATATTAAAGATTATACAGATAGTCTTTCAAAGTGCGTTAAATCTTGGTTTTATTTATTTAACCCACAATTCTCTGAATATCTAGATGAAACAAAAGAATGGATACAGAAACTCAATCGCTTAGGAATGAGTGCATTTCCACCTTTACTTATGGCTGCTATGACTAAATGTGATGAAACTGATTTCTTACCACTTTTAAAGTCAGCGGAGCGATTTATTTTCCTTGTTTTCAGACTTTCACAACGACCATCAAACACAAAAAACAGTCATTTTTATAGACTTGCAAACGCTTATTATTTCAATAAGGACTCAACAACTATTCAATCCGCTATTATGAATATTGATTGGATGACACAAGGAGAATCAGGAAAAGGAGACGATTATGTTTATTATGGTTGGTTTGACCTTGCAAAATTTGATAATTATGTAAAAGACCAATATAACAAAGGAGATGGCTTTTATACTTGGAACGGTTTAAGGTATTTCCTTTTTGAATATGAACTATTTCTTCAACAAAAAGCCAATGGAAATCAAAAAGTGAGTTGGTCAGACTTTAACAAACGAAAAAAAGAAGATACAATTGAGCATATCTATCCTCAAACACCAAAAGACGATTGTTGGACTTCTGTTTTCAACAAACACTCGAAAAAGGAAAAGAAAATACTGTTAAACACTTTAGGTAACTTAGTTTTGCTAGGTCAGTCCAAAAACTCTGAATTTCAAAACAAATGCTTCGACTTTAAGAAAAAGCACCGAAATAGTGACAATAATGAAGTTGGTTTTTTCAATGGAGCATATAGTGAGATTGAAGTTTCAAGCTATGAACATTGGACACCAACTGAAATTAAAAGCAGAGGTAAAAAAATGCTCTCATTTCTAGAAGAAAGATGGGAAATCGATTTTGAAGGTTGGGAAATTGACAAAGAAGATTTATTAAGACTGGATTTCTTGTATAGGGCACAAAACAAACCGTACTAAAACGGCATTTTTATAAAACGGTAGAAAAACGGCCTCTCTAGCAAATGGAGAGGCTTTTTTAGTGTTTTTAGCTATTCAAACGGCTGAAATCGAAACGTCCATCTCTTCCATCCTCTTCCATCGTGCTATCATCACAAAGCCTAAGATAGCCCAAAACGGCTAGAAAACTTCCATTATAGGCATTTAAAGGGCTAATAAAGCGGTTTTAAAAGCCGATTAAAGTGCTTGGAATCGCCAAAAAGGAAAGCCAAAATTCACTTCTACAAATTAGGTAAATCGGGTGATTGTGTGGGTATGGGTGACACTTAGGGTGACATTTAGGGTGACAAAAAAGCGTGAAAAAAATCCTTTTCAACTCCCTTTATTCACAAAATAATGAGTTTAAAGCCAGTATTAAAGCTTGTTCGAGCCCCTATAAAACCATATTTGAACACGTAGTAAAAAACATTAATCAGTTGATAATCAGAGATTTAAATTGATTTTTGAGAGTTTTTACTTAAAAAAAGTGTGTGTGGTCTTTTTTATTGGGAAACCTTTCTCCCATCAATCACCTCTTTAAGTGCTTGAATGGTCTCTTTCTGGGACTGTATGGTAATCTCTTGAGCAGCTATTACCCTTTCCAATGATTGGATATTCTTGATTTTATATATATCAGCTGGATCTTGAGAATCCTTTACCTCATTAGAAGTATTTGGAGAATTAGCATTCTTTCTCTCCGTATCGATTATAACCCCCTCAACATTTTTTGATTCAAAAAGTGAAAGATCCTTTTCCATCAGATCATTAAACTTGATGTGAAAATGATTCACAAGAACGTGTATCACATCCACAGGAGGCGTAGTTCCGCGCTCGTAACTGGCGACATTATCCCTTGAAACTCCTAAAACTTGAGCCAATTGACCCTGTGTAAGGCCATTAAGAGTCCTTAAGTGTTTGATATTCAGGCGTAAAAAATCCATTCTTAAAAATTGTGTAAATAATTCACATTATGACTTGCTTATGTGAATTTGATTCACATACTTTGTGTTAATAGTTACAAATGTAAACAACAAATATGGAAATCAAAGAGCCCAAGTATCCTGAAAATAAATATCTCTCTATAGAGGTATTCAAGTCAGGCTTAACGCAGGAGGAGCTTGCAGAACGCATTGGCTGCTCTCGAAAAGTTCTAAATGAAACCATCAATGGCCACTACAAGGGTGTGAATATAATTCCCAAACTAAAGGCTGTACTGGAAATAGCATAACCACTCAATAACCACTAGTAACCATGCAGATTTTACCATACGAAATTCACGAAAATCAAATCGGTGTAAGGCTTAGCTATCTCATCGCTGATTCGGACAAGAGACATCCTCATTCTATCGCTGCTATCACTTATGATGCATATAAGCAGCGGGCAAAAAGAACTCCGGGATTCAGACTGAAGGAAGGAAGAGGAAAAGGAAATGAGGCTCTTGTATCCTGGAAGTGCATGCCACACGAATGGCAATCCATAT
>NZ_CAXBET010000006.1:0-275886 GCF_963974835.1 uncultured Algoriphagus sp.
TACTGGGGTTACACCCGGGAGAGTAGGTCGCCGCCTCATTTATTCCAAAGCCAGCCTTAAACAGCTGGCTTTTTCGCGTTTAAGGTTATTCCTTTTCTAGAGTTTGTTGTTCACTTTTTCAAGTTTCATTTCGTCCCTCTTATTGCTAAGTAAATAAACCCTTAATTAGCATCGGTTTTTAGGCTTCTAAATGATACACTTTTATACATCAAGCTTTTCAATTTAGTTAGATAGTTTAGAGAGATAGTGTGTATATCATTAATTGACATGCTTATCTTCCCTGCAATTCCAACATGATTTTTAAAGGCCTCTGTTGTTTCTTTCTCATAAATCCAGAGCCTTCTTTTCTGGAATCATTTTACTACGTTTTAGTCTGTCTGTTTTTTAGTAATAAGCTGATTTATGTCAGCTTTTTCCCTGTTTTTACTCAGGTGTATCGCTTGCTCAAAGCGCTACTTTCGTGACATAATTGGATTGTCAATCATAAGGGCTTCAGTATTCTATAAGTCTATATAACTGCTCTACTAAAGACCATCGATGACTTTTTGATTTACTAACTCTTTAAAATAAGAGTAATGATTCCAAATGTCTCTTCTACAAGCAAAATGAAATGCTTTCACTGCGGTGAAGATTGTAATGACATGGTGATTGTTTCGCAGGAAAGAAACTTTTGTTGCCAGGGATGTAAGTTGGTTTATGAAGTTCTGTCTGAGAATGATCTTTGTTCTTATTATGATATTGAAAGTCATCCTGGACAAAGCCAGAAGAGCAAGAAATTTCAATCTAATCGGTTTGATTACCTAGATGATCAGGATACTGCGAATCGTCTCCTTGATTTCAGTAATCAAACTGAAAGTCATATCACTTTTAACATCCCAGCTATCCATTGCTCATCATGCATTTGGCTACTGGAAAATCTAAGTCAAATTAATTCAGGTGTTTTTTATAGTCGAGTTGATTTTATTAAAAAGAAAGTTCAGATTAAAATTCTTCATAATAAGATTTCTATCAAAGAGCTAGTAAATCTACTCTCTACCATAGGCTATGAACCTAAAATTAACCTTTCTAATCTTGATGAAAAACCTGAATCAGGAATCGATAAGCGTCTAATTCAGCGTCTTGCTGTTGCCGGTTTTTGCTTTGGAAATATGATGCTTTTTAGCATACCTGAATATTTTACTGAAGCAGAATTGATTGACTCTTCTTTTCGAGGGCTCTTCAGCTATCTAAATGTAATTCTGGCCATTCCAGTCGTAGCTTACTCTGCAAGTGACTACTACCGCTCTGCATGGAATTCGATTAAGCAAAAACAGATCAATATGGATGTCCCAATAGTACTTGGGATTATTTCGCTTTTTGTTTATTCCCTTTGGGAAATATTCGCTTTTCACCAATCAGGCTATATGGATAGCCTTGGTGGGCTATTGTTTTTTTTACTATTAGGCAAGATCTACCAGCAAAAAACCTTTTCTACACTGGAGTTTGATAGGGATTACAAGTCTTATTTTCCTATAGCAGTTACCAGAATAGTAAAGGATCAAGAAAACGTTGTTCCATTGTCAAGCCTGAAAGTAGGAGATGTGATTTTGGTTAGGGATGAAGAGTTAATTCCAGCGGATGCACTTTTATTAAGTACTAAAGCAAGTATAGATTTCAGCTTTGTGACAGGTGAAGAAGTGCCTGTTCCCAAGCTAAAAGGTGAATTGGTTTATGCAGGTGGGCGTCAAAAAGGAGATGCTATTTTATTAACCGTACAAAAGTTGCCTTCTCAAGGATATCTCACTGATTTGTGGAATAATGAGTCTTTTGAAAAAGGTAACAAGAAACTACTGGAGCCTTTGTCTAATAAAATCAGCTCAGTCTTTACATGGTCTATTCTGTTGATCGCAACTCTGGCTTTTGCGTATTGGTCGTTTCTCGACTTTTCTACAGCCATCAAAGTTTTTGCTTCAGTGCTAATAGTGGCTTGTCCATGTGCTTTGGCTATGTCCACACCTTTCACTTTAGGAAATACGCTAAGAATTTTTGGGAAAAGTAAATTTTATCTAAAAAATGCGGCTGTGGTTGAGCGACTAGCTTTGATCGATACTGTAGTTTTTGATAAAACAGGGACACTTACTGATCCTTCCGACGCCAACATAAATTATCAGGGAGAGCTTCTGTCTGAAGACAGTAGAAGTATATTGAAATCAATGGTGGAGCGTTCCTCTCATCCACTCAGTAATAGAATCAATAGTTGGTTAGGTAATCAAGCTGGATTATCACTTGAGGAGGTAACAGAAGTTAAGGGGGCTGGAATTGAAGCTATTTTCAAGAATCAATATTTTAGACTGGGCTCAGCTGAGTTTACTGGCTTCACAAATAAAATCGATAGTCAAAAAGGTAATGTAGTCTACTTAACTGTTGAAGGACAGGAACTAGGTTATTTCCAAATTGAATCTGGGCTAAGAGAAAAGGCAGAAGAAGTCGTCAATCAACTTAAGGATGATTATGATCTTCATGTATTATCAGGGGATTATCCTCATGAGCAAACTTACTTGGAGGAAAAGCTTGGTCGAGAGATTAACTTTAATTTTAAGCAAAGTCCAACTGATAAGCTTTATTACCTACGGGCACTAAATCGTTCTCACTGCACACTTATGCTAGGAGATGGGTTAAATGATGCAGGAGCGTTGCAGGAGAGTGAGGTAGGTGTTGCATTGTCAGATCGTGTTTCTCACTTCTCTCCAGCCAGTGATGCAATCATGGACTCAGCCGTTTTTGGGAAAATCCCAGGCTTTTTGAGTTTTGCAAAATCCAGTAGACTCATTATAAAGGCAAGCTTTGTTTTAAGTCTATTGTACAACTTAGTTGGATTAGGGCTTGCTGTCCAGGGACTGTTAAGTCCTGTGATTTGTGCGATTTTGATGCCCTTAAGTAGTATTTCTGTGGTCGTTTTTACAACCTTGACCACCAATTTTGTGGCCTGGAAGAAAGGGCTGTTACCTTCAAAATTTATTTAATATGGAGGTTATTTTTCTATTAATCGCAATCAGTCTGATACTGGCAAGTACATTTCTCTTCCTCTTTTTTAGAGCGATGAAGGATGGCCAATTTGATGATAATTATACTCCTTCGATAAGGATTCTCTTCGAAAACAATTCGAAAAAACCAAAAAAAGATCAACCATCAAAACCTAAATCCTATGAATGACACTACGCTGGAGAGGTTCCAATATGACAACAAAATTGTCAAGTACTTTGGAGCTGCAACAATTATCTGGGGCGTAATAGGGATGCTCGTCGGAGTTCTTGCGGCGGTACAGCTCTTCTTACCTGAAGCCAATCTGGGTAATCCCTATACGACTTTTGGGCGAATTAGGCCACTGCATACCAATGCTGTAATCTTCGCTTTTGTGGGAAATGCAATCTTTGCTGGGGTATACTATTCCATGCCGCGCTTGCTGAAAGCTCCGATGTGGAATAAGTCACTGAGCTGGTTTCACTTCTATGGTTGGCAATTAATTATTCTTGCAGCGGTTCTGACATTGCCTTTAGGGCTCACGACTTCTAAGGAATATGCCGAATTAGAGTGGCCAATTGATATTGCCATTGCTGTGGTGTGGGTAGCTTTTGGGGTCAATATGATCGGAACTATTCTGACCCGCAGGGAACGTCATATGTATGTCGCTATTTGGTTTTACTTAGCTTCATTTATCACAGTAGCTGTTCTTCATATTGTCAATTCACTAGCATTGCCGGTTTCTTTTTTGAAAAGCTACTCCGCTTATGCTGGTGTTCAGGATGCATTGGTGCAGTGGTGGTATGGTCACAATGCAGTGGCATTTTTCCTTACTACTCCTTTCCTTGGATTGATGTATTACTTCCTTCCAAAAGCTGCTAATAGACCCGTTTATTCTTATAAACTCTCTATCATACACTTTTGGTCCTTGATCTTCCTATACATGTGGGCTGGTCCGCACCACTTGCTTTACACTTCACTCCCTGAATGGGCGCAAGTATTAGGAACTGTTTTCTCGGTGATGTTATTAGCACCATCCTGGGGAGGTATGGTAAATGGATTATTGACATTGCGGGGAGCTTGGGATAAAGTAACGAATGATCCTGTTTTGAAATTCATGGTAGTCGCCATCACTGCTTATGGTATGGCAACATTTGAAGGCCCAATGCTTTCCTTTAAAAATGTAAGTGCAATTGCACACTACACAGATTGGATTATCGCCCATGTTCATATAGGCGGCCTAGGATGGAACGGTTTCTTGACATTTGGGATGCTTTATTGGATGTGGCCTAGACTATTTAAGACCACACTGTTTTCCACCAAACTTGCGAATATTCACTTTTGGCTAGGCGTAATGGGGATCATTTTCTATGCGTTACCAATGTATGTAGCTGCTTTGACTCAGTTTCTCATGCTGCGAGAATTTGATGAGATGGGTAAATTGGCTTATGGCAATTTCTTGCAGACTGTAGTGGAGTTAGTGCCAATGTATATGCTTCGGGCATTCGGAGGATTGATGTACCTGAGCGGAGCAATTTTGCTGATGTACAATATGTTTAAAACTGCCCAGCAAGGAGTATTTCAAGAAACAGAAGAAGATTCTGCGCCTGCTTTGGCAAAAAGCTATAATCCTAAAGGGGAATTCTGGCATCGAGCATGGGAAAGAAAACCTGTTTTCTTTGCGATACTAGCGACAGTTGCCATCCTAATTGGTGGGGTCGTGGAAATAGTGCCAACCATTTTGGTGAAATCTAATGTTCCGACTATCAGTTCGGTGAAGCCTTACACAGCTCTTGAGCTTGAAGGAAGAGATATTTATATTAAAAATGGTTGTGTAGGCTGTCACTCTCAGATGATCAGGCCATTTAGATTTGAGACAGAGCGCTATGGGGAATATTCTAAAGCCGGTGAATTTGTATATGACAGACCATTCCTTTGGGGGTCTAAGAGAACTGGTCCAGACTTGCATAGAGTAGGAAAGAAATATCCAGACAGCTGGCATTATTTCCATATGGAAGACCCTCGAAGTATGTCTCCAGGCTCATTGATGCCACCATATCCATGGTTAAAAACTAACGAACTGGATTATTCAGATTTGCCTGCAAAAATAAGAACTATGCAAAAGCTTGGCGTTCCGTATCCTGAAGGGTATGATCAGCAAGCAGTAGCAGATTTGGAGGCTCAGGCAGCAGGAATTGCTACCGGCTTGAAAGATGCAGGCATTGCCGTCATGCCAAACACCGAAATAGTTGCACTGATTGCTTATTTGCAGCGATTGGGTACAGATATCAAAGTTTCATCATCTAACTAACCGGAGGAATCATGTACAAAGAAGTATTAAGATCAATCGAAAATGTAGAGGTGTTCCCAGTGGTTTCACTCGTGATATTTGTCCTCTTTTTTATTGGAATCACGATTTGGACAATTCGCGTTCCGAAGGAGGTAATCGACCATATGAGTTCTTTGCCTATGGATGATAATGAATTAAACGACAAACAGCCATGAAAAAATACTTAACCTTTTTTGCCCTGTTGGGAAGTTTGATGTCTAGCCCAGTATTGGCGCAGAATGAAGCTGTGTCAGGAGGGTTTGGAGCAATGGATTCTAATCAGATGGCACTATTGATTATCATAGGCGCCGTAATAGGAGTTATTATTTTACTCCTGATTCTGATGATATACTTGATGTCATTTATCTCAGCTGTTTTCCGTAAGGAAAATCCAGAATTGGTAAATGAACCAAGTTGGTGGGATTCATTTAAGCAGCGATTTGTTACCGGTGATATTGAAGAAGAGCAAGAAAAAGACAAGCTAATGACAGATCATTCTTATGATGGAATTCAGGAGCTTGACAACTTTATGCCTCCTTGGCTTCAATATGTGTTTTTGGGCACAATCATTATTGCTATCTCGTATTTCAGTTATTACACAGTACTTGGTTTCGGTAAAACTGGAGTGGAAGAATATGAAGAGGAGGTCCGTATAGCAGCCATAGAAGCAGAAGCACGCGGCGTAAGTTTGCTAGCTTCAATTGATGAAACCAATGTCGTAGTAGATGACTCTGGTGCAGCATTAAGTGCAGGGAATGCAATATTCACAGCAAATTGTGCTGCATGCCATGCTGCAGACGGAGGAGGTGGAGTAGGTCCAAACCTAACTGATCAGTACTGGCTACACGGCGGAGACATCAAAGATCTCTTCAAAGTGATCAAATATGGCATGATTGAAAAAGGAATGGTGCCTTGGGAAGATCAGTTGAGCCCTAAAGAAATACAAGATGTAGCAAGTTATATACTCACCCTTCAGGGTACGAGCCCTGCGACTCCAAAAGATCCTCAGGGAGAATTGTACTCAGGAGATGATGAAAGCGCTGCTACAGAAAAGTCCGAGGCTGAAGGTGATGAATCAACGGTTGCTTCAGATACTACTGCTATTGCAGAATAAGTTCATAGTACCGGGGATCATCAGATTCCCGGTAGAAATCAGCCTACAATCATGGCAAAAAAGAATCCCCATTTAAATCCTGACACATTCAGAGATTCGCTGGCTACTGTCCAAGATGATGGGAAGCGGAATTGGGTTTATCCTAAGAAAGTCAAAGGGTATTTTTATAAATACCGAACCTACTTATCCTGGGTATTACTGGCTATTTTATTCTCAGGACCATTTATTAAAGTAGATGGAAGACCTTGGCTTTTATTCAATATTTTCGAACGTAAATTCATCATTTTTGGAGCAGTATTCTGGCCTCAGGACACCTATTTGCTTATTTTTCTATTGCTGATTTTCTTCGTCTTTGTCATACTCTTCACTGTAGCTTTTGGTAGAGTGTGGTGCGGATGGGCCTGCCCTCAGACGTTATTTATGGAAATGGTCTTTCGCAAGATTGAGTACTTCATCGAAGGAGACGCTAATCAGCAAAGAACTCTTAATGCTCAGCCTTGGAATCAAGAAAAGATCGTCAAGAAAACTATCAAGATTAGCGTTTTTGCTATAATCTCTTTATTGATTGGCCATTTGGTAATGGCTTACTTGATCGGTATAGATGAGGTGATCAACATTGTGTCCTCACCGCCTTCAGCCCATATGTCTGGATTTATAGGGCTTTTGGCTTTCTCAGGGATTTTCATGTTTGTATTTACATGGTTTCGTGAGCAAGCTTGCTTGGTGGTATGTCCCTATGGACGCCTTCAAGGTGTGATGCTGGACAATAATTCCATTAACGTGATGTATGATTACGTTCGAGGGGAGCCAAGAGCGCCAATTCGAAAGAATCCTACCGAGAATGGGGATAAAGGAGACTGTGTAGATTGTAATCTTTGTGTTCAGGTTTGTCCTACGGGGATAGATATCCGCAATGGCATACAGATGGAATGCGTGAATTGTACTGCCTGCATTGACGCCTGTGATGAGGTCATGGTGAAAGTAGAGCGACCAACAGGCTTGATCCGATATGCGTCAGAAAACAGTATAAAACAAGGTTTTCAGAAGCTGCTTACAAATAGAGTTAAATCTTATATTGTTGTTCTTGTGCTTTTAATAATAGCTTTTGTCAGCTTACTGGTGACACGTAATGATATTGGCGCCACGGTTACGCGTTTCCCTGGAATGACTTATCAAATGCGGGAAGACGGAATGGTGACTAACCTCTATCAGATTACCTTGATCAATAAAACATACGATCAGCAGGAAGTGTCACTTGAATCCTTGAAGGAAGGGATAGATGTAGAGGTGGTAGGAGAGCAGCGCTTGATATTGGAACCTCAGTCTAAATATGAGGGTAGATTTTTTCTGGTAAGACACCTGGATGAGGTCAAAGTAAATCAAGAAAAAGTCGAACTTTCTGTTCTTCATTTGGGTGAGGAGATTGATCGTATCAAAACGAATTTCACAGCACCGATCGAGTAAGGTTACATTAAAATCAGAGGAATTATGGATTGGGGAAAAGGGATAATACTTACAATTATAGGCTTTGTCGCACTGATTATGACCATGGTGGTGATATCCGTACGCATGGACGGTATAGAATTAGTAACAGAAAATTACTACGAGGAGGAGATAAAATATCAAGACAGGATCGATGAATCTAAATCTGCAGACGATTTAGACCGAGAAGTGATTTCGTTTGATGCTCAATCCAAAGTCATAGAACTTGATCTTCCGAATGGTACAAAAGGCTCATTGCAACTTTTCCGCCCTTCTGATTCTTCCTTAGATCAGGAAATTCAATTGGATGTAACTCATTCAGGAATAACTCAGATTCCTTTGAAAGAACTTAAATCTGGGTATTGGAAAGTCCAGCTTAATTGGACTGAAAATGGAGTAGATCGTTATCAGGAGAAAAAAATCACTATTTAAATGCTTTGGACTGCCTTTCTTCTTGGTTTTCTAGGCTCATTTCACTGTGTTGGAATGTGCGGGCCAATTGCGCTGGCAGTGGGTGGAAAAAAGAATGTTTCATTTTTCCATCACAAAATACTTTATAATCTTGGGCGAAGCGTCACCTATGCATTGTTAGGTTTAGCAATAGGAAGCATAGGTTTTTCTCTTTCTTTGGTCGGTGTTCAGCAGTGGTTTTCTATAGCCATGGGATTGCTTATTCTGATTTTGGCACTTAGCTATAAAAAGGCAGATCAGTTCATGACCATTCCTGCACTATCAGGTATAGTGATTTGGGTGAAAAGGCAGTTGAATCGATTCCTCAAAGCAGGAGGGTCGTTCGCTTTTTTTGGTACCGGCTTGGCAAATGGCCTCCTTCCCTGTGGAATGGTCTATATGGCTTTGGTAGCAGCTTTAGGGTTGCAGAGCCCAGTGTTAGGAGCTACTTATATGTTCTTTTTCGGAATAGGAACCATCCCACTTTTACTGGTTTTAATGTATTCGGGATCTTTAGTCTCAGTTCAAATGAGACAAAAATTTCAGAAAGCAATTCCATACTTAGGAGTACTAATAGGACTTCTTTTTATTTTTCGTGGCTTAGGTTTAGGGATGATGTTTAGTCCAGATCTTCAGGTCTTTGATTATGGATCAAAGCAAATTGAGATTACAATGTGTCCTTAAATCGTCTTGCTGAATAAGACTTTTTTTGCCTTGTTTTCTGCCAATCGGAGGTCAAATTGTGAGCAAATGTTCCTAATGAACCTTCTTCCTTTTTCGGTCACTTTTATCGTATTAGAATCTATCGAGATAAGCCCATCACTTTCCATGTCTTTAAGATTCTGCAATTGAGTGTTCTTTAATTCTTCCCAAATTTCAGTGGGTACTTCTGCTTGTTTTTTGCAAATTAAATTTAAAAGAATAGCCCTCATATGGATGTCCAGATCTGTTAGCTGGTGTCCTTTTCGAATAGTCCAGTTGCCATTTAGCACATTGGATTGGTATTCTTCTACTCGTTTTTCATTTTGGGCATAAGCATAATAAACATCGCTTATACTACTTGCTCCCAATCCAATCAGAAGTTTGGATTGCAAGGTTGTGTAGCCCATGAAGTTTCTATGGAGCGATCCATCCTGTTTGGCTAAAGTCAGCGGGTCCGATGGAAGGGCAAAGTGATCCATACCTACCTCTTCATACCCCATTTTTACTAGACGTTTTTTTCCAAATTCATACAGCTTACTTTTTTCGCTCGCTGAAGGAAGGAATTCCTCAAAACTCTTTTGTGCTGAAAACGCACTTGGTAAGTGGGCATAACTATAGAATGCAATTCGATCTGGCCTCAACTCTTCAACCTTGCTGAAAGTATACTTTAAGGTTTCCAACGTTTGATGAGGCAAGCCATAGATTAAATCAAAATTAATAGATGAATAGCCCAAAATTCTCGCCGAATCAGTTGCCTTTTTTACCTTCTCAAATGGCTGTATTCTATGAATTGCTGCCTGTACTTTAGTATCAAAATCCTGAATACCGTAGCTGACACGATCGAAGCCTAAATCAGCGAGGGTTTTGAGGTGAGCAAAGCTGGTATTATTTGGATGGCCCTCGAAGCTAAATTCTGAATGTGGGAGGACATCAGCTCCTGAAAGTATTGAAGAGAGCAGGATTTCCAGATCGGATGGATCAAAAAAAGTTGGCGTTCCTCCACCTAAGTGAATTCCCGCAATCTTAGGCTTACCTGTAAAAAGGGAAGTGTATTTTTTCCATTCCGCTAAAAGTGCCTGAATGTAAGGTGCTGTTACTCCGTAGTTTTTAGTAATTCTCTTGTTGCAACCACAATAGGTGCACAAGCTTTCACAAAATGGTAAATGTATGTAAATCGATATACCTTCCTTATCTCCGAAGTCTTGAAATGCCTTTTGTACTAGATCTTCCCAATCCCGTTCATTCAAGTTGTTTTCCCACAAAGGCACAGTAGGATAGGAAGTATATCGCGGCGCTTGGCTATTGTATTTCTTAACTAACTCAGCATGGATTTGCATAGGAAATTATTTTCTGCAAATCTAGTCTGAGCTGTTATACCGATAGATGATTTCTGGAAGTGATAAAAGTGACAAAAATCAGGATAAATCTGTTTTCTATCAGCCTTTATAACACGCTTAATCCAGCAGGAAGTTGTTCAAGAAACTGCTTTTCAGAGCTAACCAAACAAAGAATAACATCAATCCCCAGAAAAGATAGATTCGATAGTAATCAGCAGTTTCCTTGTAGCGATTTTCAATTACCTCCGTCTTTTCCAGCGTATCAATTCTATCGAATATGGAAGCTAAGGTTCCGCCGTCTGCTGCTCGATAAAATTCACCATTTCCTACTTTGGCTATTTCACGAAGCGTTGATTCATCCAGATAACTCTCTACCATCTGTGGTCTGCCAAAGAAGTCTGTTCCGTATGGGACCAAGCCATCTTTACCCATGGCAATTGTGTAAATCTTAATATCTAATGCAGAAGCCAGATTCGCTGCAAAAAGTGGATCAACATTTCCAGCATTACTTTCTCCATCACTTAAAAGTATCATCACTTTGGATGCTGATTCAGATTCTTTCATCCTATTTGTACCAGCTGCCAAAGCCGAACCTATTGCAGTACCCTTGGCTTCCATCATGCTGAAGGATATTTCTTTAACAAGGTCGGTTAGCAATTCATAGTCATTGGTTAGCGGTGCCAATGAATAGGCTTCCCCGGCAAATACTACCATTCCGATTCTGTCTCCGACACGTCCATTGATAAAGTCAATTGCGGTTGCTTTGGCGGCTTCTAGACGGTTTGGAGTAAAGTCCTGGAGATCCATGGACTCTGAAATATCCATTACAAGCATGATGTCTATACCCTCGGTATATTGCTCGACACGCTCATTGCTCCGCTGTGGTCGGGCTAAAGCGACGACTAGCATGATCAGGAAAAGATAGAAGAAACCAGCTGGAATTAAGCGTAAATAAGTCCAAGGATTGTTATTCGCGATGCGTTTTGGAAGCGAAAGTTCCAGCACCGGATTTTTCAGAAATTTCACGAAGGTTCTGAGTAGTATGAAAACCGGAATAATCCAGATTAAATTCAGCAAAATCGGATTTTCCCATTCGTAACTTTTGAAGGTCTCAGGCTGAAACCATGACCAGCTAAAGAATTCAGACAACTGCTCTCTCATGCTTGATTTTGGTTTGTTTTTCCTGGTATTTCTCTCTTGCCACTTCTAATAAATAGTTTGTCGCTTCCTCACTCTTAGAAGACTCTCCTGCATAAATGATCAAATCAATAGTACGAAGCGCCTTGAAGATCTTAAGATTATTCAATCGCTCACCGATCTCACTTGATGTCCATTCCTTTATAGGAAGCTTGGTGATACTCTCCATATAGCCTTTCCAAAGTCCAATGACTTCGTCTGCTGATTCAATAGAAGGGTTTTGCGTAAGTAGGGCAGTCTGGGTTTTCCATCGTTTTTCAAATTGAGACCATCGCCTTTTTTCTCTTCTTTCATTCCAGTATTCCTGAACTTTGTCTGCGAAGAAAAAGTAGAGCAGGCCTAACAAAAGAAGAATTCCACCGAGGATTATACCTATGATAATCCAGTTGAAGGACTTTTCAAGCGGTTGGTAAATGTTATTCTGCTGGAAAACCAGCTGCTCAGGAATACTATCTAACGTGAGCTTAAGTTTCAATTCTGCCTCTAAAGGATAGTGCACTACGCTATCATACCTTGCCAGTTCATAGACGGGCAAAGTTAGATAAGAGCTAGGATCCAACGAGAAATTTGACACGTAATAGATTGTGCTATCCTGGGTAATGCTATCCTGAGTATTGGAAATGAATGTCTTCTTCTCGAGTAAAACCAGCGGAGAAAAGTCGAAGGTAGAATCAGGAAATATTATCTGTGCTGATTCTGGATAAGTTGCTTTCAATACATATCCTACCCGCTCACCAAGCTTAGCGGAATCTTGCATGAAATATGCATCCACTTTTATCTGCTGAGCATTGCTCAGAAATGGTAATAGAATAAATAAAAAGATTTTGAGCGTTTTAACCACGTTTCATGCTTTTGTTTCGGTACTTAAATAGCTCTAAAAGCGGCCCAACTATATCCTGGGTGGTATCTATAGTCAGGTAGTTTATTTGATTTTTTTTGCAAATATCCTTCAAGTTTTCCCGTTCAGAAGTAAAGGTATCTGCTATTTTTTTAGAAAAGCTTCCAAATGCCGTATTCACCCAAGTAGTTTTCCCCTTTTCTTTATCAAAGACTGGAATAATTCCTAAAGAAGGCAATGCTGACTCTCTTGGGTCTGTAAGTTGAATAGCGACCACATCATGTCGTTCAGCTAGTGCTCGAAATGGCCGCTCGTAGCCATCATCAATGAAATCGGAAATGATTACGATCACTGCCCTTTTCTTGATGAGGTTCAATGCAAACATAAACATGGAGTTCAGATCCGTTTTAAGGGAATTGTTTTCATGGTCAAAAATTCCTCGAATCATTTTCACACCCTGCTTGCTACCCTTTGATGGTAAAATTAATTTTTCCTTTTGGTCCGAGTAACTGATCAAACCTACTTGACTGCCCTCAAAAACAGCTGCTAAAGTCAATACACCAGCAATTATCTTTCCTTGATCAATTTTCTTATTACCTGGCTGACCAATATCCTGGCTTCCGCTTATGTCTAAAAGAAAAAAAACAGATTGTTCTTTGTCTTCGCGAAACGTTTTCACAAATGTTCCGTGTCCCTTAGCAGATACTTTCCACTCTATCGTACGAATGTCATCACCGTACTGGTAAGGACGCAGATCGTCAAACTCCAATCCTGAGCCTTTGAATAGCGACTGGTACTCTCCTTGCAGGTGATTATTGGCCACCTTTCGGATCATGATTTCGTATTTTCTGAGCTTGCTGAATAATTCGTTCATGAGTGGTGATTTGAACGGCCTAAGTTATGCTTCTAAGCTGAATTATAAAATTTGAGTTACATGAAGGGTGGGGAGATTTTCCGTTAAAAAAACCTAATTTTGGACTGTGAAAAGATTCCTAATACTAAGCTTTTACATCTTATGTCTTTCAAGTTGTGGATCTGGTAATAAGCCAACTGATTTGCTATCTGAAGATAAGATGGTAGAGGTGCTGATTGATATACATCTTACTGAGGGTATTACGAGTGCTATGCCTGTTGCTTATGACTCTTCTAAGGTGCTATATAATCTGCTTGAAAAAGATGTTTTCCTCAAGCATGAGGTAAGTGATTCAGTTTTTACACAAAGCATGCTCTATTATCTCCAAGATCCTGCTGAAATGGAGCAAATATATTCCCGAGTAGTCGATTCTTTAGTAGTCAGAGAATCTTCTGGAGGAGTTCTAGACCAATTCTAATGCTATACCCACGTAATCTCGAACAAAAAATAAATTTCATAAAGATCAAGGAGCTGTTGAAAACGGAGTGTACTTCTCCACTTGGTCAGCAGTACGTAGATCGCCTGACGTTCTCTTCTGATTACAATCTAGTCACTAGGCTGCTTGATCAGACGGAAGAATTCCGTCAGATTTTGATTTCAGGAGACCTATTCCCTTCATCCAATTTCACAAACCTAAATCCATATTTAGAGAAAGCTAAATTGGAAAATGCTTTTCTTGATTTGGAGGATTTTCATGAAATAAAACTATCTCTGGAGACGCTTAGAGGCTGTATTACTTTCTTTCAGAAAAGAGAGGAGGAGTATCCTGTTTTAAGTCAATTGCTGGGACTCTTGATAGATTTGGATATGAGCTTGCTTAAAGCGATTGAGCTAATCATAGATGAAAAAGGCAAGATGCGCATTAATGCAAGCAGGGAATTGCAACTCATTCGAACTCAGATTTTATACGAGGAAGGTCGCTTGAGAAAGGTAATGGATCGGGTTTTCAAAGAAGCTAAAGCTAAAGGACTTACTACAGAAGATTCTGCAATTACTGTTCGCTCCGGCAGGTTAGTGATTCCTATTGCGGCTGAGAATAAGCGTAAGCTCCGAGGATTCATTCATGATGAATCTGCAACAGGACAAACTGTATTTATGGAGCCAGAAGAGGCTTTGGATATTAATAACGAGATCAGGGATCTGGAATACATGGAGCGTAGGGAGATAATAAAGATTCTCACGCAATTGACTGATAAAGTCAGACCTGCTATTCCTGCTCTAAGAAAGGCTACTAATTTCTTGGGTTTGATGGACTTTATTCGTGCTAAAGCCAGGTTTGCCCAGAAGACAGATAGCTGTAGACCAGAAATCACTAAGGAAAGACAATTGACTTGGACTAAAGCCAGGCATCCACTTTTGGAAATGGCGCTTAAGTCCCAAGGAAAAAGCATTGTTCCACTTGATGTAAAACTGAGTGGCCATGAACGTCTTCTGGTGATTTCTGGCCCTAATGCAGGTGGAAAGTCAGTTACTTTGAAAACTGTCGCCCTCATTCAATACATGCTTCAGTGTGGGATTTTGATTCCCGTTCATCCAGATTCCAAGAGTTCGCTATTTGACAATTTCTTTATTGATATTGGGGATGAACAAAACCTGGAAAATGACCTGAGTACTTATAGCTCGCACTTGATGAGCATGAAGCATTTCTCGCTTTTTGCAAATAAGAAAACCATACTTTTTATCGATGAATTTGGTACTGGTACAGAGCCACAGTTTGGTGGTGCGATTGCCGAATCCATTCTTTTGGCGCTTAATAAACTCGGTGCCTATGGAGTTATTACTACGCATTATGGAAACCTGAAGCAGATCGCCAATAAAAACCAAGGCATGGTAAATGGGGCAATGCGATACGATGTGGACAAACTGGAGCCACTTTATCAGCTTGAGATTGGTAAGCCAGGTTCTTCATTCGCTTTGGAGATTGCCTCCAAAATTGGTATCCCTAAGGAAATTTTGAAGTATGCTAAAGAGCAAATAGGGGAGGACCGTGTTCGCTATGATAGATTGCTCACCCAGGTGGAAAATGAGAAAAACCAGTACGCCACACTGCTGGCAGATGTAAAAGCTAAAGAGCGACTGCTGAAAACCAGACTTCAGGAATACAATGATCTGAAGGAGACCATGGAATCGACTAAAAAGGGCTACTTACAGGATGCTAAGCAAGAAGCGAAACAATTGCTAGATCAGGCAAATAAGAAAATAGAAGCTACTATTAGAGAAATTAAGGAAGGTAAAGCTGAAAAGGAGGCTACTAAGCAGGTTCGTAAGGAATTTGAGGAGTTCAAGGAGAAAGTCAAACCGGAGAAGGAAGTTGTGAAAAGCCCTGAAATCAAAGTGTTGGGAGGGAGAATCACAGAGGGAGATTGGGTGAGAGTAAAAGATAATGGGGCAATAGCGGAAGTTCTTCAGGTTAAAGGAAATGAGATTGAAGTATCGATTGGGGAACTGAAATCGAAAGTGAAACTTTCAAGACTTGAAAAAATTTCCCAAGGCGAAGCCAAAAAAGAGAAAAAATCCTCAGTGTCCCGAAGTGGGTATAATACCACGGAGAAGATGATGGATTATTCTCCTAATCTTGATATTAGAGGGAAAAGGGGAGAAGAGATACTTCCTTTAATCCAGCTATTTATTGATGAAGGTCATATGCTTGGATTAAAGGATTTAAGGATAGTTCATGGAAAAGGAAATGGAATACTTCGTGATTTGACACGTAATTTCCTAAGAGAGATGGGCCAAGTCAGGCATATGGAGGATGAGCACGCAGACCGTGGAGGTGCGGGGGTGACATTGGTTACCTTAAATTAGAAAAAAGGGAAGCACAGACTTCCCTTTTTCATATGGGGTTATATAAGTATTACTGCTTTATCAAGTTAAAAGTATAACTACCAGCTACTGCATGTATTCCATTGATTCTAGCTCCGGGAGCCGGAATTGTAAAAGTAAGTTTTAGATTTTCGCCAGCTTGAGTAAATGAAATTTCTCTATCCGCAGCGGGTTTTGTGCCGGAAAGAATGAATTTGTCGAAGTTAGTTCCGGCAAACGACCATGTACCAGCGGAGTCAAAAAGATCATTATTATTTTTCGAAGTGTATAATTTGGAAGAGGTTGAACTCATTACCAGCTCAAACTCTGCATAATTGTCAGTGATCACCGCTCCATCCCGCTCCACTGAGCCTCCTCCGTCAATTCCCCAAGCCTGCATTCCGTCTCCTGTCAATTCTTCAATGGCAAGTTCTTCAGGTGTTTTTACTGGCCTGGGTTCTGGATCTTCACCTCCACAACTTTGGATTGCGATCATTCCTACTACCAGAATGAATAATTTATAAAGGATTGATTTCATATTTGAAGAACTTGCACCTATTAAATTAAAGATAAGTATTGTGTTTTAGTCAAATATTTACTTAAAATCCTCCAAAGCAATTATTTGCTCGCAAAATTCATATTCTCTTGGCTCGTTGGAGCAAATCACTAAAATCCTACCTTGAGCATAATGAGCCATCATTTCCTGATACCATTCGATTCCTTTTTTATCCAAGTTAGAAGTAGGCTCGTCAAGAAGAATAAAAGGCACATCAGAAAAAAGAGCCAATCCCAGTTTTAACCTTTGCTTCATGCCTGAGGAAAATTGCCCAACAAGTTTTGAACTATGCTGAGTCAGGTAAAGAATATCGATAATTTCCTTATTGGAAATGCCTGCCAGCGGATTTTTGAACTTGAAATGAAAGTTGAGCAATTCCTCTAAACTAAATTCCTCTGGAACTTCCATATAAGGCGCCGATATACTCAGATGCGAGAACCAATCACTTTCTGGAATCGATTTTTCTCCCAATTTGTATTCTATTTTTCCGGAAGTAATTGGAATAGCACCACTCAAACATTTTAATAACGTGGATTTTCCAGATCCATTACTTCCAGTAATAGCAAGTGAGTTTCCTTGAGAAAGCTCAAGGCTTAGATTCTTAAAAATCCATTCGTATTGGAAGCGTTTTGAGGCTTCTTCTAAGTGGATTTTCATGGGTCGATAATTTGCTGTTTGACGGTTACATGAAATTTCGCAATCCTAATATTCTTCCAAGTATGTGATGAATACGTAATGCTCGATTTCAGCATAGTTAGTTAATGTAACCTTTCATTACACCACGTTCAGACGAGCGGATGAAATTGAGAATTTCATCTCTTTCTTTTGTAGCAGGGAGATTAACTTCGATTTCCTCCAATGCACGGCTATTATTCATGCTGTTGAGAAAAAGGTAGCGATATACTTCCTGAATATGGGAAATAGACTCACTCGAGAAGCCCCTTCTTCTAAGGCCAAGTGAATTCACACCTGCGTAAGAAAGTGGTTCACGAGCAGCTTTGGTAAAGGGTGGTACATCTTTTCTTACCAAAGAACCACCTGAAACCATTGCATGCATTCCTATTTTCACAAACTGATGAACAGCACTGGATCCACCAACAATTGCCCAATCATCGATGGAGACGTGACCCGCGATTTGTACCGAATTAGCAATAATTACATGGCTTCCGATCACACAGTCATGTGCTACATGTACATAAGCCATTAGTAGACAATGGCTACCGATGACAGTAGTCTGTTTCTCTACAGTGCCCCGACTGATCGTGACACACTCTCTAATCGTAGTGTTATCACCTATCAAAACAGTGGAATCTTCACCTTGGAATTTTAGATCCTGAGGAATTCCAGCAATCACAGCCCCTGGGAAAATCTTGCAATTCTTACCGATGGTGGCACCGGAAAAGATAGTGACGTTAGGCCCAATCCAAGTGTTATCGCCAATAGTTACATTCTCACCTATCATAGAGAAAGGGTCGATATGTACATTTTTGCCTATTGTTGCTTTTGGATCTATATGGGCTAAAGGGCTGATCATGATTCTTTTCGGGTTATGCTTGCTGTCATTACGGCCTCACATACTAACGTATTTCCGACATAAGCTTCACCACGCATTTTTGCAATACCTCTTCTTATCGGGGCCAAAAGTTCACATTTAAAAATTAGAGTATCACCAGGAAGAACCATTTTTCTGAATTTACAGTTTTCGATTCCCAGAAAATAAGTCCAGTAATTTTCCGGATCATCCACTGTACTCAATACTAATATTCCTCCTGTCTGAGCCATAGCTTCTACTTGTAATACTCCTGGCATTACCGGATTACCTGGAAAATGACCCATAAAGAATGGTTCGTTCATAGTAACATTTTTCACTCCAGCTACCACATTGCTATCCATATAGATAATCTTATCCAAAAGCTGCATAGGATATCTATGAGGCAAAATGTTGCTGATCTGGTTGATATCCATCACCGGAGGTAGGCGTGGATCGTAGTAGGGAATATGAGAAGTGGAGGACTTCTCCATAGCTCGCTTTATTTTTTTTGCAAAAGCAACATTAGCAGCATGACCTGGTCTGGCTGCCATTATTTGTGCTTTCAAAGGTCGGCCTACCAATGCCAAATCACCAACTACATCCAATAATTTGTGTCTAGCTGGCTCATTTTTATAACGTAAGTCCACATTATTTAAAATACCTTCTTTCTTAACCTCGACTTTTGGTTTGTTGAACATCTTTGCTAGATGCACTAATTCTCTTTCTTCAACAATTCTATCCACTACCACGATGGCATTATTCAAATCCCCACCTTTGATCAAATTTGAGTTATAAAGCATCTCTAGTTCATGCAAAAAGCAGAAAGTGCGGCAAGAGGCTATCTCTGATCTGAATTGACCTATGTCCGTAATCGAAGCATGCTGGCTACCCAAAACTGGAGAGTTATAATCCACCATGACGGTTACCCGATAGTTATCAGTAGGCAATGCTACCATTTCTACTTCACGGGCAGAATCTTTGTACTGGATGCTTTCCTGAACTTCATAGAATCTGCGTAATGCATTTTGCTCTTCAAGTCCTGCATCTTCCAAAACTTCTATGAACTGGATCGAAGATCCATCCATGATAGGCGGTTCCGGTCCATCCAACTGGATAAGAACATTATCGATTTCTAAACCAACCAGCGCCGCCAAAACATGTTCAACTGTATAAACGCGTGCTCCATTTTGCTCCAAGGTGGTACCTCTGGAAACATCTACTACCAAATCGCAATCTGCATCCACAGTTGGACTGCCTTCCAGGTCAATGCGCTGAAACTTATATCCGTGATTGGGGGGTGCAGGGAGAAATGTCATATTAGAAATGACTCCGGTATGGAGACCCACTCCGGATAATTCCACCTGTTTTTTAATGGTGTGTTGTTTTACTTTCATCTGATTTTTGAACCGTTCAGCAAGCTAAAGGCAGCAAATTTACTGCTTTTTTTCTAGTTCTCTTATGCGGTCTTCTATTGTGTCTAGCTTTTTGAAGATGGAATAGGACTTTAAGAAATTCTTCCCATCCATCGCCATGTATCCGAATAAGGTGCTCCCAGGTTTTGTAATTGATTTACTTATTCCGGTGTTAGCACCTATTGTAGTATTATCCGCTATGGTAATGTGTCCTACAATGCCCGCTTTACCTGCGATTATGCAATTTTTTCCTATTATGGTAGAGCCAGATATTCCTGTTTGGGAAGCGACTACGGTGTTTTCACCTATGATTACATTATGTGCGATCTGAACCAAGTTGTCAATCTTCGCGCCTTTTTTAATTGTAGTGGAGCCCATTGTAGCACAGTCAATTGTACTGTTGGCGCCAATGCTAACATTGTCCTCTATGATTACATTGCCGATTTGTGGAATCGGCCTATAAGTGCCGTCTTGTTGTGGTGCAAATCCAAAACCGTCAGAACCTATTACTGCCCCAGGATGGATTTCACAGTTGCTGCCAATTACTGTATCAGCACAAATTTTTACACCGGCGTGGATGATGGTGTTGTCACCTATCTGCACTCTATCTCCTATGTGTGCATGGCTATAAATTTTGACTGAATCTCCGATCTTACAGTTTTTTCCGATGTAAGAGAAAGCAGCTCGGTATGATTGTCCACCAATGTGAGAACTAGCATCAATATAAGAAGGTTCTTCGATGCCCACCACACTACTTTTCATCATCATTGCGTATGCTTCCAAAAGCTGGGTAAACCCATTGTAAGCATCTTCAACCCTGATTAAATTGGTTTTCAGAGCTTTAGTAGCTACAAAACTTTTGGATACAATTACGGCTGTTGCTTCTGTGTCATAGATGAATTGAGTGTATTTTTCGTTTGCTAAAAAACTTATACCTCCCGGTTTCCCTTCTTGGATCTTATCCAATCTAGAAACTTTTTGGTTTTCATCACCTTCTACTGTGCCCTGTAGGATTGCAGCAACTTGTCCGAGGGTAAATTCCATAAACAATATAAACGGTGTTAATAATTTAAATTTAGGCTTTTGGCCTTACATACATAATGCTTCTCCACGATTTTACTCATGACTTTGATATTTGGGAGGTCAGCGGCCTGAGCTACATCAATAACCTTTCCTTTTTTTGTAAGAATGTTAATTCTATCCTTGGCCAAATATCCATAGTTACTCACAGCTCCGTGACAAAAGAAATAGTCCAAGTCATCGCTTGGAATCTGAAGTTTTATAATCGTTTTCTCCTTCAATTGTTTGATTTCATCAGGGGAAAAAGCCTCATTGGTAAGGCTGATCTTGAAGAGGTTTCGAGTCAAAAACATCTGCGAAATATTTCTGAGCACATAATCGGGATGTTTTTTCCATAGCTTGATTGCTCCCCAAATGTCCAAATCATCCATTTCGAGGAACAAGCGCAAAAGATCTGGATTAGTTCGGAAATCAGATAAGGTTGGGTCATTTTCCAAGAAGTAATCAAATTCATCAGTCACGGTGAAACGATATCCTGATTGTCGTAGAAATTTTGCCCTTTGGATTAGTTTGATTAGCATTTTCTCTGCGCTGACTGTAGTTTTATGCAGGTAAACTTGCCAGTACATCAGTCTGCGCGCACTTAGGAAATTTTCAATAGAATAAATTCCTTTTTCCTCGATTACTACCTGATCATTTTTCACATCCATCATTTTGATGATACGGTCCGCTCCGATGGTGCCTTCGGATACTCCTGTGAAAAAACAATCACGTTGTAAATAGTCCAAACGGTCAATATCTAACTGGCTGGAAACTAGTTGATGGAAGAATTTACGCTGATATTGATTCTTAAATATTCTTAAAGAAAGGTCCAGTTTGCCACCAAACTCCTCATTAAGGAGTTCAATAATCAAAAGAGAAATCTCTTCATGGGGTACGCCCTTTAGTAAGCTGTATTCTAAAGCATGTGAAAAAGGTCCATGCCCTACGTCATGCAAAAGAATGGCGATTAAAGCGGCCTCATACTCCTCATCTGTGATTTCAGTGCCTTTTATTCGTAGATTGTCTAGTGTAATGCTCATCAAGTGCATTGCCCCAATCGCGTGATGAAATCGTGTGTGGAGAGCGCCGGGATAGACAAAGTCAGTCAGACCCAGCTGTTTTATTCTCCGCAATCGTTGGAAGTAAGGGTGGTCAATAATCGTAAAAATCAACTCGCTTGGGATCGTGATAAATCCGTAAACCGGGTCGTTTAGTATCTTCTGGCTTTTCAAGGAGGCCTTCTTTGTTTGCCTCAAAAGTAATTATAATTTTAAAAGAAACGGAACCTGTAATGACTCAAAAATTCAACATACTCTGGGCGGACGATGAAATCGACTTGCTCAAACCACATATTCTTTTTCTAGAACAAAAAGGCTATGCCATTACCACTGTCAACTCCGGTGTGGATGCCATAGAGGAAGTGGAGCAGAAAAATTTTGATGTGATATTTCTGGATGAAATGATGCCAGGGATGACTGGACTAGAAACTCTCCAGCAAATCAAACAAATCAAGCCTCAGGTGCCTGTGGTGATGATCACCAAAAGTGAAGAAGAGCATATCATGGATGACGCAATCGGAGGGAAGATTGCCGATTACCTCATTAAGCCGATCAATCCCAGCCAGATTTTGCTTTCGGTAAAAAAACTTCTTCAGAATAAACAGTTAATAGACGAGCGGACTACTCAGAGTTACCAGCAGGATTTTATGAATATCAGTATGGCTTTTGGCGACGCTGAAGATCATCAGGACTGGGCAGATATCTATCGAAAGTTGACATATTGGGAAATGCAGATTGACGACACCGAGAACAAAAACATGCTTCCAGTTCTCGAATCACAGAAAATTGAGGCTAACTCTAATTTCTCCAAATTCATCAAAGACAATTACATCGATTGGATGAATGAGAAAAATCAAGAAAAACCATTGCTTTCTCATCAAGTGATGAAAAAGAAGGTTTTTCCACACGTCAAGGAGAGTAAACCTCTTTTCTTTATTGTGATAGATAATTTCAGATTAGACCAGTGGGAAGATATAGAATCTATAATTTCTCCTTATTTCAACATAAAAGACAAGGATACCTATTATAGTATTCTGCCAACCACCACTGCCTTCGCTCGGAATGCGCTCTTCAGCGGAATGATGCCGATGGATATGGCTAGATTTCATCCAGAATTCTGGGAAGATGAGGATTCTGATGAGGGGAAAAACAATTTTGAGGAAGAATGGCTGAAGATCAACTTGGAGAAAAGCAGAATGCCGATTAAGTCAAGTTACAATAAAATAATACAGACGCATCAGGGTAAGGCGGTATTGGAGCAATTCCATACTTTTCTTCAAAACGATTTAAACGTGCTGGTTTATAACTTTGTCGACATGGTCTCTCATGCAAGAACAGACATGAAAATGATCCGGGAATTAGCCCCAGACGAATCTGCTTACAGATCTTTGACTACCAGTTGGTTTGAGCATTCATCCTTATTTGAA
Organism: uncultured Algoriphagus sp.; assembly: GCF_963974835.1. GTDB lineage: Bacteria > Bacteroidota > Bacteroidia > Cytophagales > Cyclobacteriaceae > Algoriphagus. The sequence goes on from NZ_CAXBET010000006.1 coordinate 23,211, forward strand.
TTGCTGAAAAAAATCCATGATGCCGGGGCTGAGGTTATTATTACAACAGATCATGGGACCAAACGAGTAAACAAACCTTACAGAATAATCGGAGATAAAAATGTAACTACAAACTTGCGCTACAAGCAAGGGAAAAATCTGAATTTTGAAGCAGGGAAGGTTTTTGAAATAAAAAAACCAGAAGATGCTAAGCTTCCCAGGCTGAACGTGTCTTCAACCTATGTCTTTGCTGTGGAGGATTATTTCTTTGCATACCCGAACAATTACAATTATTATGTGAACTTTTATAAGGATACATTCCAACATGGAGGCGTATCTTTGGAGGAAATGATCATTCCGATCGTGCATCTATCACCAAAATAATTGAGCATTTGACACAGTTTACGTACCAACTCAGTGAGATTGAAAAAGCTGCGGAAGTAGTTATCGAAACTGCAGGGGGAGAAAAAGTGTGGGTTTTTCAGGGAGAGATGGGGGCAGGAAAGACTACGCTAATCAAAGCCCTATCCAGGGCTTTTTCGGTTAGGGATCAAGTTAGCAGCCCTACTTTCGGGATTGTCAATCACTATGAAAATCAGGATGGAGAAGTTTTTTATCATTTTGACTTTTATAGAATGGATAATCCCACCGAAGCCTTGGATATCGGAATAGAAGAGTATTTTTATAGTGGGAATTATTGCTGGTTAGAATGGGCTGAAAAAATTTTTCCATTTTTGCCTGAGAAATTCTTTCTGATTAGAATTCAAGCTGATTCCGAAACACAAAGAACCCTGAACCTTCAACATATCAAAGATGCCATCTGAAATAGACCAACTTGCTGCAGTGGGGCTGATCCCGAAAGAATCACCATCTAAAGTGAGAAAGAGTGATTATTCTTTGGTAGTAGGAATACCTAAAGAGACCTCGACTCAGGAAAAAAGAATAGTGATTACTCCTGAATCTGTAGGATTGCTTTCCAATAACGGGATAAGCATTGTGGTAGAGTCAAATGCAGGTTTGCATTCAAAGTTTACCGATCAGGACTTCTCAGATGCTGGGGCAAAAGTATGTTATAGTAAAAAGGAAGTTTTTGAGTCGGATATTGTTCTTAAAATCGATCCTCCGACTCAAGAGGAGTTAGAATACATGACCCCGGGAAGCTGTTTGATTTCCGCTCTTCAACTAGAAAGACAGGATCAGGACTTCATCCAAACGCTCAATAGAAAGAAAATAACTGCGGTGGCTTTTGAATATTTGGAAGATAAGGTAGGAGGTATGCCTGTAGTGAGAGCGATGTCAGAGATTGCTGGGAGCACAGTCATGCTGATCGCAGCAGAATATCTTTCAAGCGAAAATAATGGCAAGGGTTTAATTATGGGGGGCGTTACCGGAGTTCCTCCAACTCAAGTTGTAATTATAGGCGCTGGAACTGTGGCAGAATATGCAGCCAGAACAGCTCTGGGACTGGGCGCAAATATTAAAGTATTTGACAATCATATCTATAAACTCAGAAGGCTGAAGCAGCTGCTTGGCCAGCAAATCTATACTTCTACGATTGATAATTTTAGCTTGACCCAGGCTCTTTCCGAAGCGGATGTTGTGATTGGAGCATTAAGGGCTGAGAAGGGTAGAAATAAAATTGTCGTTACTGAAGAAATGGTGGCCAATATGATGCACGGAAGTATTGTTATCGATGTGGCTATTGATCAGGGGGGATGTATCGAGACAGGAAGATTGACTACCCATGACGATCCTGTTTTTCGCGTTCACGATATCATTCATTATTGTGTTCCAAACATTGCATCCCGTGTAGCAAGAACAGCTTCATATTCTCTCAGCAACATTTTTACTCCTATTATTCTACAGATAGCGGATCTGGGAGGTGCTGAAGAAATGATATTTAATTACAAGTGGTTTTTGAGGGGAGTGTATACTTATAGAGGTAGTTTGACAAATGCCTATTTGGGTAGAAAGTTTGGCATCAGCCATAAAGAATTGCAGCTTTTACTAGCTGCTAGGTATTAATTTATGAAAGCAGATTTTGCCTTAAAAGGAACTCCAACTGATCGTTGGATTTTATCAATTCCTGGGTAAGTTTAATGTTTTCTTTACGAAGAGTATAGATCTCGAAAGCATTTTTGATCACAGTCCTCAAATAATCTTCCTCCCAAGGTTTAGTCAGATAATGATAAACCTGCCCTTTGTTGATTGAATCAATAACAGCCTGAATGTCTGTGTAACCAGTTAACAATATGCGAATTGGCTCCGGATGAATTGGTATAATAGAAGCCAAGAATTCGACTCCTGTTTCTTCAGGCATCCGCTGATCTGTAATAATTATATCTATTTCTTCTTTTGAAAGAATCTCACGCCCCTCTTCAGCTGATATAGCTAGAAATATCTTATAATCTCTTCTGAAAGTGGCCTTAAAAGCCTGAAGATTATTCTCTTCGTCATCCAAATAGAGAATCCGTATTTTTTCTGTAGATTTATCTTCCATTGTACAAAAATCTAAAAAAATTGCATAAGTCTGCACGATTATGAATTCATTTTCTAAAATGACATGAATTTTTTAATGCAATGTTAAGGTTGCTTTATTTTTAGAAATATACAAGTACATTATAAATTGATTGTTTTTAATTAAAATCTTGGGTTAAATTAAAACTCTAATATTTCTGACTAAATTTTCTATAAGTGAGAGAATCATTTTTAATTGATTCCAATTATTTTGATAGTAAAATACATGTTTTTAATTTTCATATTATAATTAAGTCTTTTTTCGCTATCCTTGTCTATTGAAAATACACTGGTAGTTATCTTAAATGAATCATGTTAAAGTTTTAATTAACATGCTGAAAACCACGGTGAATTAAAAGAGACTTGTCTATTAAATGCGATAATCAGTTGAAATCAAACTTATTTATTCAAAGATTGTACGTTGATTTATTCCATTTTAGAAAAAATATTTCACCCATAATAGTAAAATCTAACAAGTAAATTTCGATGTCACTACAAATGGACGTTTCCTATGAAGAACAATATAAACCTCTGATTATAAGTAATTCAGGAGGAGATTCGGAAAAGGTTCTACAAGAATTTATAAATGATTCTTCAATTTTTGTCTTTGATGAGATTAATTCCCAAGTTGGAGATTTGATCAAATTAAGAAATCCACAAAGGAAGTTTAGCAAAATTGAACTTGACGAAGCGATTTCAGAATTTTTTGGTGCTGAAAGCTCCTTCAACTATGGAAACTGGGTTTATTATCCGTGGAGAAAATCTTTGGTCCATTTACTCCCTGAGGAAGAATATGCAGCTGTACGAACAGTGAGGAATAAATATAAAATAACAGAGGAGGAGCAAAAAGCGCTTTCAAAGAAGAAAATTGGAGTAATTGGTCTCTCTGTTGGACAGAGCGTTGCGTTGACCTTGGCAATGGAGAGAGGATTTGGTGAGCTCAGATTAGCTGATTTCGATACACTGGAACTCAGTAATCTAAATAGGATTAGGACGGGAGTATTTAATATTGGGATTAAGAAATCTATTATTGTAGCTCGTGAAATTGCAGAAATAGACCCTTATTTAAATGTCGTGCTCTATAGTGAAGGGATTCATGATGGAAATATCGACGATTTTTTCACAAAGGATGGACAGCTGGATTTGTTGATTGAAGAATGTGATAGTCTTGACATGAAAATTAAGAGTAGAATTAAAGCTAAACAGCTTAAAATACCTGTTTTGATGGACACAAGCGATCGCGGCATGATAGATATGGAGCGCTTTGATATGGAGCACGATCTTCCTATTTTTCACGGAATGCTTGCGAAGTTTGGTGCTGAAAGCCAGTTGCTAGATGTTTTGGAACAGAATCGAGGTCACATGATGATGTCTATTTTGGATTTCGAAAAATTATCTGAAAAGGCGAAATTCAGTATAGGAGAAATGGGTAAAAGCATAACAACTTGGCCTCAACTAGCCTCCTCAGTGGTAATGGGTGGAGCGATGTGTGCCTATTTTTCAAAAAATATCCTATGTTCTCAGATTTCGTATTCTGGGCGAATATATGTGGATTTAGATGAATTTTTGGTAGAAGGTCATGAAGGTAAGAATTAGGGTGGTTAGAGCTGTTTCTTCTCCGGAAGAAACCGAAAAATACATTGCAGGCCACTTTAATGTCTTAGAATCTTACGGTGTGACTAAAGTGACATCTGCAGATAGATCATGGGTCAGCAACCCTAATGTTTATCTTCTTCTAGTAGAATCAATGGATGGAGAAAACAGGGTTCTGGGTGGAGGAAGAATCCAGCTCCGCAATCAAAATTTCCCACTTCCATTAGAGGGTGCTATTTTGGAAAAGGATGTCAAGATTATAGAGTACATGAAAAAGTATAAGGATTTGGAAGTGGCAGAATATTGTGGTCTATGGAACTCTAGGGAGGTATCTGGATACGGACTTGGAAGTATTTACCTTATAAGAATTGGAGTTGCGATTACCTCATTTTTAGGATTAAAGAGTTTAATGGCATTTTGCTCACCTTATACTGTCAAGAATTCACAATCTGTTGGATTTGAAATAATTCATGGATTAGGAGATAATGGCTCTTTCCTGTATCCTAAGGAAGGGCTTGTAGCTACTATTATGGAAATTCAAGATGTGATGAATTTGCCTTATTCAGTTGCAGTAGAAAAGGAGTTTATTGATAATTTAAGAAATAATCCGAATCAAATATTATTGGATGAGAGTCCTAAAGGATCTTTGGAAATTCATTTCGATTTGAACATAAGTGACCTCACTATAATATGAAAGGAAATCCTAGAACCCGAGGTTTATATTTAGGTGTATCTTTATTAGTTGCAGTAGTTATATTGTCAATAATTCTACTTCGTTCTAGTTTTTTTAACGAGGAGTATGAGGTAAAAAATATAAGTTTTTTTTACGTAGAAAATGGTGAATTTCAACCGTTAGAAACCACACAAGAGAAACCTATTAAAAATGCTTCTCTAGGGTTTTTAGCGGATACGGTTTGGGCTAAACTTGATCTTACCGATTTTGCAAAAAATGGTGAAGAATCTATTATTGAGGTTAGAAATCCCACTTTCCGTATAGTAGAGTTATATAAAGTTGCAAAAGGGGAGTCTATTAAGCAGGAAAACAGATTATTCAAAGAGCATCTTGGGAAAGGAAACCCCTTTACTTACCCATTTCCTATTTTTAAAGAAAAGATAGAGGAGAGCGAAACCTATTATCTGAAAATATTTTCTACAGAACCAATTGCTTTTTCTGTAGCAGTAAGTGAAGTGGATGAATTCTATCATAAATATACCACTATAATTTCACTTGTGAGCATTTATGTAGGTATTATGATTGCCTTATTTTTATATAATCTGTTATTGTATTTTTCAGTCAAGGATAAAGTGTATTTTTTTTATTGTTTATATATATTGTTTATAGCTGCGGTTCAACTTTCTATTTTAGGATATAGCTATTTCTTTATATTCTTTCAAAATTCTATCTTATACGAAAACAGTTTAATAGTATTTTCATCTTTATCTGGTATTTTTGGAGTCCTGTTTTTAAGATATTTTCTACAGACTAAAAAGCACCTTCCATTAATTAATAAAGGGTTAAACTTAATTTTTTTGGTATATACAATCAGCTCGGTTGTCAGAGTGTTTGGTTTTGTTTCGCTAAGCTATTCATTTACAGATTTAGGGGCTTTATTGGTTGTAGTTTTTTTTGTGAGTACAGGTATAATTATGGCGAGGAGGGGATATCGCCCGGCTTTTTACTTTTTAGCAGCGTGGATCTTTTTTCTCTTTGGTCTTTTGTTGTTTGTTTTTCAAAATCTAGGTCTAATAAACTTCGGTTCGTTTTCAAACTTACCGATGTTAATTGGGACAGCTTTAGAAGCTATAATACTTTCACTTGCGCTTGCAGATAGGATTAATATTCTGAAAAAAGAAAAAGAAGACGAACAAATTGAAAGGCTTCGTGTTCTTCACGAGAATGAGGAGCTAATAAAGCAACAGAATAGCATGCTTGAGGATAAAGTTAAGATAAGAACTGATGAACTTGAGCAAGCATTAAGGAATTTGCAGAATACGCAGAGTCAACTAGTAAACCAAGAAAAAATGGCGTCTCTTGGTCAACTGACTGCGGGAATTGCCCACGAAATAAATAACCCCATCAATTTTGTCAGTTCTAACATTACCCCTCTAAAAAGAGATATCAAAGACATTATGGAGGTTATTGAATTTTATCGAGAAACCGGAGAGAAGGAATTCACTGAAAATTCAAAGAAGAAGGCAAAGGATCTTGAGGAGGATTTAGAATTAGACTATGTCCTTGGGGAAGTGGATCAGCTTCTAAAAGGAATGGACGACGGGGCGAAGCGTACTGTAGAAATAGTAAAGGGACTTCGCATATTCTCCCGCGTGGACGAACAGGATGTCAAAAAAGTGGATATTCACGATGGGATTAATAGTACTATTATTCTTTTGAATAGCACCATACCAGGTAAAATCCGGGTTATTAGAGAGTTTGGTGAGTTGCCTATGGTAGAATGCCTGGCAGGAAAAATCAATCAGGTATTCATGAATATTATCAACAATGCAGTTCAGGCATTAGGAGATAGAATAGATACTATTAAAGATCCTAAAATTACGATCAGTACAAAAGCATCTCAAGATTTTGTCACGATAGAAATTGAAGATAACGGACCGGGGATGCCAGAACATGTCAAGCAAAGAATTTTTGAACCTTTCTTCACTACAAAAGCTGTCGGAAAAGGTACAGGTTTGGGGCTTTCAATTGTTTATTCTATAATTGAAAATCATAAGGGAACTCTTGAAGTAATTTCTGAGGAGGATCAGGGAACTCTATTTAAAATCACTCTTCCTATTCACCAAAGCGCCAAACGCTATGAATGATAAAATTCATGTACTCTATATCGATGATGAAGATAATAACCTAAAGTCATTCAGAGCCACCCTCAGAAAAGACTTTAAGATTTTTACTGCTATTGATGCTGAAGAAGGATTAAAAATTGCCAAGGAAGAAGAAGTTCATGTGGTAATTGCTGATCAAAGAATGCCAGGCATGACTGGTACAGAGTTCTTTGAGGAACTTGTAAAGTTTAATCCTGACCCTATCCGAATATTACTAACAGGCTATTCCGACATAGCATCTGTGATAGATGCTATCAATAAAGGGGAAGTTTATCGGTTTATTGACAAACCTTGGAATATTGAGCAGATAAAGAACTCTATTAAGAATGCTGCTGATATTTATTTTATGCGGCGTGAGCTTAAAGACAAAAATCTTAAACTCAAGAAACTTCATTCGGAGATGAATCAATTCGTTTATAGTTTATCCCATGAGTTAAGAGGGCCGTTAATGAGTATTTCTGGGGTATCCAAATTGGCAAAAATGGAACTTAAGGATCCTGATGCATTAGAGTATTTTGATATGATAGACAGTGCTACGGATAAGTTGGATGACTTTATTTTCAAAATGTTGGACTTCTATCGGTCAACTAAAATTGACAATAAAATAGCCAAAATCAATTTTAAGGAAATAGTAAATCAGCAGCTTGTTGCTTATAACGAGAAGTTCAACATCGAGCATATCCGAATTGATATTCACATTAATCAAGAGCATTCATTTTACTCCGACGATTCAAAAATTCGCGTAATACTAAATAATTTGTTTAGTAATTCAGTGCAATTTCAAAAGGGGGATCAAGGTGAAAATAAAATAAGTCTGAATATAGATGTATCCGAAGCGAGCGCAGTAATTACATTAATTGACAATGGAATCGGTATAGAGGAGAAGCATCACCCTGATGTGTTTAACTTATTTTCCCGGGCAACTCAAAAGAATGTGGGCACTGGTTTGGGACTTTATATGGTCAAAGAAGCTGTGGAGCAAATGGGTGGAAAAATTGATTTGGAGTCGGTATTTGGAGAAGGGACAACTTTCAAAGTAACTTTGCCGAGCATGAAATAATGACAGGTTCCTCTGGACTTTCATACTAAAATGTATCTTTGTGCTTGCTTTGTTATAAGCTAAACTTTTTATCAACTAATTAAATACATTATGATTAATCCCTGGCATGACGTCAACATTGGGAAAAATGCCCCTGAATTCGTAACAGGAGTAATTGAAATACCTAAAGGTAGTAAAGGAAAATACGAGCTGGATAAGAAGACCGGAATGCTGATGCTAGACCGAGTGCTTTTCTCAGCAGTTCACTATCCTGCAAACTATGGATTTATTCCACAAACTTTTTGTGAAGATCATGATCCTTTGGATATTCTAATCATCTCACAGATAGACATTCCTTCTATGTGCTTAGTAGAAGCTAAGGTGATTGGCGTGATGAGAATGGTTGATGGTGGTGAAGCAGATGATAAGATTATTGCGGTAGCTGCAGGTGACCAGTCCGTGAATTACATAGAGGATATTGATAACCTACCACCGCACCTCATGAAGGAAATTCACAGATTCTTTGAGGATTATAAAAAGCTGGAAAATAAGGAAGTGAAAGTTGAAGACTTTCTCGGTAAAGAAGATGCAATGAGAATCATCAAAGAGAGCGTTGCGCTATATGATCAAAACTTCCGCACTAGAAAATAAAATGAAAGCCTGAGATCATCTCAGGCTTTTTTCGTTTTTCACTGCTGTGGTCACAAAGGTTTATGTGAGATCGCGATTATATGCTTTGTCTAGTGATAAGATTTTTCACTACAGATTTCTGAATTCCTACTTCTTACTTTTGATTTTTTGCTTACTCGCTTTTTTAGCCAAATATGCTATTAGATCTTTATAGGCTTCATGCTCGTGGTTAGAAACAGAAATGGATTGTTTATCTGAAAATGCGATAGTTACTTGGCGAAACTCTTTTTTATTCGCCATAACTACTTCCTCTTCCCAAGCTAAAATTTGACTGACTGGATAGGTTTTCGTGTAACCTCTCAGAGGTAATTTGACAATGATCTGATCTCTTCCTGCTGTGATGAACCGGTATCCCGCCAGCATTTTCACCAGTAGCATCAAAATCACTAACGTAATCAGCGAGCAGGCACTCAAATAGAACCAGATTCCAAAACTTCCTTTGTAGGCAAAGTCCCTAAGGATGAATACTAAGCCAGAAATAAGGATGAGCAAAACTAGGCTCAAAGAAATGTAGGTGGATACTTTTGGTTTAATGACCAGCATTGGAATCTCGAATTTCTATTAATTTCTCTCGTGCAAAAGTCTCCAAATCCTTGAAGAAAGCGAAGAAAATCACCTCAAATTCTGCTTCTTTCTCTATTAGAGCCAGGTGGGCTACATCCATTTTAGAATCGAAGCGAGTTCTTCGGGACATTCCGGTAAGTGTTTGCTTAATCCCGTCTATTTCTCGGTATTTCAACAACCAATTGTCTTTTTCCATCCATTGAAACATGTTTGCGAAGCGATCAGGGAAAAGTTGCCGATGGTGTCTCAGTGTGACAAATGTGTTTTGGATAAAATTTTCCAGAGGGATGCTGCTGTATTTTGCCCAGTTTTTTGCCAAGAAATAATCAAAATAAATGTCCGTAATCACGGTGGAGTAATGTCTGAATGTTGGCCTCAAATAGCTCTGTCCTGCTCTTACTAATGGATGAGTATCTGTAAACAAATCAATTTCACGATGTAGCTTAATTCCATTTTGAACGCCTTGAGGGAAGCCACTCATCATTTTTCCCTTCACAAAATCACCAATAAAATTACCCACAAGCACTTCATCCTGACCAAAAGAAAGATAAGCATGGGCTAGGTAGTTCATAGGCAATGTTGAGTTGGGAAAACTCGAGCGGTTTTGATTAGTTTCGTCTAAAATACGGATTGATGGACAAAGTCACTGAGGAATTAAAGAAAGGACTGAAACTTTTAAAACTGGAATGGCAGGAAGATCTCGCCCAATACAAACAGAAATTCCTGAATACTTCGCTTGCTGAGAAGAAAAAAGCAGGAATTACTTGGCACCCGATTCAACTCAAAAAGAGTAAAATCGGAATGGGAGAACGCCTTATCGTGGAGGTGGAGCGCTCGGACGCGAGTTATGCGTCGTCGTTTAATTCGGGTAAATCAGTTTCCTTTTTCAGTACTCATGAATACTATAATGCTACTGAGAATCAGGTAAACGGTGTCATAAATTTTGTCAGACAAAATACCATGGCCGTCACTTTGCAAGCAGATGAATTGCCAGAATGGATGGATGGAGGGAAGCTTGGGGTGGACCTTCTTTTTGATGAAGCGAGCTATCGGGAAATGGAGTTTGCACTGAAAAAAGTGATTTCTTCTGAAAACAAGCGGGTAGATGAGTTAAAGGAAATTCTGCTGGGTGAAAAATCGCCCCAGTTTTCTGAAAAGCAGATTTACACAAAACCCAATTTCAATTTTTCCCAAAACAAAGCTTGTGAACTGATAGCAAATGCCAAAGATGTGGCGGTCGTTCACGGACCTCCGGGAACTGGAAAGACGACAACATTGATCGAAGCGATACAAGATTCGGTGATCGCCGGAGAATCGATTTTAGTCTGTGCACCAAGTAATGCCGCGGTGGATCTTTTGGTAGAAAAGCTGATCGATCGAGGGATTGAAACCTTGCGTCTTGGTCATCCGGCTAGAGTGGAGGAGAAGATTCTGAATCAGACTTTGGATGCCAAAACAGCTTACCATCCGAGTTACCGTGATTTAAAAAAGCTTAGAAAAGAAACTGACCAATACCTGAAATTGGCCAAGCAATACAAGCGCAATTTTGGTCCTGAAGAACGTGCGCAAAGAAAGCTGATGTATGCGGAAGTTTCCCGACTCAGGGAGGCATCCAAATCTCTGGAAGAATACATTCAATACGATATTTTTCAGAGGACAAAGGTTTTTGCCAGCACACTTGTAGGTGCATCATCTTACAATTTGAAAGGGATGGAGTTTGATGTGGTCTTTATCGATGAAGCAGCTCAGGGACTGGAGGCGGCAACTTGGATTCCAATTTTGAAGGCCAAGAAAGTAGTTTTTGCAGGAGATCATTGCCAGCTTCCGCCTACAATAAAGTCTTTTCAGGCGGCTCAGGAAGGGTTGTCTGAGACCTTATTTGAAAAAGTGATCGCCCGGAAGCCTCATACTTCACAAATGCTACAAGTGCAATACCGAATGCCGGAAGCAATTATGGGATTCTCCAATGAGCAGTTCTATAAAGGAGAACTTCATGCTGCCGAGAATACAAACTCCCATACTTTTCCTGGTGAGAGTAGTGCCTTGGAATGGATTGATACAGCCGGTGCAGGATTTACTGATCAAAAGGAACAAGACAGCTTGAGTACATGCAATCCCGAAGAAGCTGCTTTTGCTTGCCGCTATCTGAATGAGATTGTTAAAAGAATTGGGATTTCGGACTTTAAGCAAGAAGGCTGGACTATTGGTCTGATTGCTCCCTATGGAGCACAGGTTCGTTTGCTTCGATCTTTGATTTTCGAAGGTTTTGAATATCCAAATCTGCGAGCTTTTTCTGATGTGATTACGATCGATACGGTGGATGGTTTCCAGGGTCAGGAGCGTGATCTGATGATGATTTCCCTTACTCGGTCCAATGAAAAAGGGGAGATTGGTTTTCTTGCAGATACTCGCAGGATGAATGTTGCTTTGACGCGGGCAAAGAGAAAACTGGTACTGATTGGCGATAGCAGCACTTTAGCCCAAAACCCATTCTTTGATCAATTACTTCAGTATTTTGAGAAAAATGAGGGATATAGAAGTGTGTGGGAGTTTTTATGAAGATTTGAAAATTCTGTTAAACACCCTGAAAATTCGATTTCGATTACAAGGTGAAGAAAAATAATTTCTGCCTTGTTCGTAGCTATGGTCTCTTATATAAACAATCTACTTTAACTATGAGCTGATTATTGATAAAATATTAATCTCCCCATAAGTGAAATATTTTCAATTCTGTCCCGTCTGAGTTTAGTATTGCAAAGCCATTTTCAAAGGATTCACGAGCATTTCCTGGTTCAACTTCTAACCAATTCGTTTTAAAAACAAATACTCTATTATCCTTTGTTTTGAGTTTTGGTAAAATGTTTTCGTTTAAAATATCTAAGGAATAGTCGTCACTTTTTAATTTAGAAAAGGTTTTTTCGGTCAAGGTATCTACTGAAAATGATGTGCTGTCTATAAGCTTCCAGCCATTTTTATCAGCAAATTCAATTAATGCTTTATCAGTAAAGGTACCGTTAGCTTCACTTTTCCAAGTTATTTCCCTATGTCCTCCCCAGGGTCCTTGGTCACTATTTTTTGTTAACATCAGGTCTTTATGAAAATCTGTCCAGAAACCAGCGGGAGTTATCTTGTCACAAGAAGTTATTAAAAGTGTCACGAAAATAAATGTGAGTATTTGTTTTATTTTTCGTTTCAAAGTATCCTATCTGTTTGGTTTGTCTATCAAAGCTGATTGTAACTGTTTTGATTGAGTAGTTGGGAGGAAATTTTCAAATTTTTCAATCCAGTTCTAATTCTTCGAAATCGTATTCTTCACTTTAAAATGATAGCTCAGCGTGCTAAGAATATCCCCAAAGGCATCAGCTGATTTCAATTGCTCATCGGATACTTTTTTACCTAGAAGGCGACAAAGCAAAAGACCGTAAACCCCATTTAGGCAGATTTGAATTTCATTTCCCAGATCCTGGCCTTCGGCCTGCATTACAGCTTCAATAATAAATGGTTTGGCTTTTTTATAGGCTTCAAAGTATGTAGGATCAGCTTTTAGTAGGTTCCAGTGGATTTGAGCCAGCTCAGAAACAAGATTATTCAATTCTTCCAAATGCCCTTTTCCCAAAATATTCTGAGCTTTCATTTTATCTAGAAGACCTAAATACCAATCAGCTATTTGCTTTTTCTCATCCTCAGAAACTGGATATTTCTCTACTACGAAGGTTTTGATTTCATCAGGATTTCCTTGGTAGGATCTGATCAGATCCTCCATTTGGTACATGTAGATGATGTATTCGGCGATGTTGTTTGACTTCTTGTTTTCGGCTACAGACTGCATTTTACTGGGTTTTTGAAAGTGCAAAGTTCGAGAAATTTTCAGTTTTCAATTACCAATTTTCAATTTTCAGGAGAACTATTGGAGGATTGCTATTTTGAATATTGAATTTGAAACTTGATCATTGAGTTTGAAAATTCTCTTATCTCCTACTTATTTACTACTTTTGCGGGCAGAATGGATATGCAAAAAATAAGGAATTTCTGTATTATAGCCCATATTGATCATGGGAAGAGTACTTTGGCGGATAGACTATTACAGCAAACTGATACGGTCGCAGATCGCGATATGCAAAACCAGTTGTTGGATAATATGGATCTAGAGCGGGAGCGTGGCATCACGATCAAGTCTCATGCGATCCAAATGAAATATACTCATGAAGGTGAAATTTATACGCTCAACCTGATTGACACCCCCGGTCACGTGGATTTTTCATACGAGGTCTCCCGATCTATAGCGGCCTGCGAAGGTGCTTTGCTGATTGTGGATGCTTCCCAAGGAATTGAAGCTCAGACGATTTCCAACTTATACTTGGCCTTGGGTCATGACCTAGAAATCATCCCTGTACTAAACAAAATTGACCTTCCAGGAGCTGATCCAGAATCCGTTGCTGATGAGGTGATTGATTTGATCGGTTGCGATAGAGAAGATATTATTTTGGCCTCCGGCAAAACAGGTATTGGTATTGACGATATCCTGAAAGCTGTGGTGACTAGAATCCCAGCTCCTAAAGGAGATCCGGATGCACCTCTTCAAGCGATGATTTTTGACTCGGTTTACAATCCATTCCGAGGCGTGGAGGTAATCTTCAGAATTTTCAACGGTACCTTCAGCAAAGGAGACAAGATCAAATTTGTCAACACTGGAAAGGAATACGAGGCAGATGAAATCGGGATTTTGGGCTTAAACCAAATTCCACAACGAACCATGAGCGCCGGCAACGTAGGTTACCTGATCTCTGGGGTGAAAGTTGCCAAAGAAATCAAAGTGGGTGATACAATCACGCACATCAAAAGACCATGTGATAAAGCTATTCAGGGTTTTGAAAACGTAAAACCTATGGTTTTCGCAGGTATTTATCCTGTGGAGACTACGGACTACGAAGAGCTACGCTATTCCATGGAGAAGCTTCAACTGAACGATGCTTCGCTAGTTTGGGAGCCTGAAACATCCATGGCTTTGGGCTTTGGATTCCGTTGTGGATTTTTGGGAATGCTCCACATGGAGATTATCCAGGAGCGTTTGGAGCGGGAATTTGACATGACTGTGATCACGACAGTGCCTTCGGTACAGTTCAAAGCACTCATGACAAACGATACCTATCAGATCATTAATGCACCTTCCGATATGCCTGATCCAACCCGGATGAAGCATATTGAAGAGCCTTATGTGAAAGCCTCTATCATCACTGCCGCAGAATATGTTGGTGCAGTAATTACGCTTTGTATGGACAAGCGTGGTCAGATCAAAAACCAGGTTTACCTTACTGCTGAGCGTGTGGAATTGACTTTCGATATGCCATTGGCGGAGATTGTTTTTGACTTCTTCGATAAATTGAAAACCATATCTAGAGGGTATGCTTCGTTGGATTATGAGTTAAAAGGATACGAGATCTCGCACATGGTGAGATTGGATGTGATGCTAAATGGCGAGCCTGTTGATGCCTTGTCAGCGGTAGTTCACAGAGATAAAGCGTACGATTGGGGCAGAAGACTTTGTGAGAAACTGAAGGAACTCGTTCCACGTCAAATGTTTGAAATCGCTATCCAAGCGGCAATCGGGCAGAAAATTATAGCTAGAGAAACAGTAAAGGCAATGCGTAAAAACGTGTTGGCGAAGTGTTATGGAGGTGATATTTCCCGTAAGCGTAAATTGCTTGAAAAGCAGAAAAAAGGTAAGAAGCGAATGAGACAAGTCGGAAACGTAGAGGTGCCTCAGGAAGCATTTATGGCGGTGCTGAAGCTGGATTAATACCGCTTATTAAAACTTCGAAATTCAGTATTCATCATTCGACATTCATTATTAATTTAATTTCAAATGAAGAATGATGAAGTTCGAATAATGAAGTGGGGGTCAACGGTACTTCAACCATTGATGGTTTAAATTTCGAATTTAGAATGAAGAATTTCAAATAATGAAGTATTAGAATTCAACACTATACTTGGGTATAATGGAAAGAAAGTATGATTTAGAGGAGCGATTAATAGATTTCGCTGCTGCTATTATATCTTTTACCGATTCCATGGTCAACTCAAAAGCAGGAAATCACATGGCGAATCAGCTTCTTAGAAGTGGAACATCGACTGATTTGAATTATGGAGAAGCACAGTCAGGAGAATCCCGAAAGGACTTTATCCATAAAATGAAAATAGTTTTGAAAGAGCTAAGGGAAAGTGGAGTTGCTATTAAGATTGTTGAAAAAGCTAAACTTCATCTTGATCAAAATGCAATTGAAGTTATACAGAATGAATGCAACCAGTTAATTTCAATATTTGTAAAAAGTGTTGGAACAGCTGAAAGAAATAATAATTGAATAATGAATGGCGAACTTCGAATGTTGATTTTCGAAGTTTGAATCCGTAAATAATAAAATATGGCAATTCTCATCGACGGAAAACTCACCTCATCGCAAATCAAATCCGAAATCGCTGCCCGAGTGGCGGAAATAAAAGCTGAAGGAGGCAAAACACCTCATTTGGCAGCTATTCTTGTGGGAAGTGATGGAGCGAGCCAGACCTACGTGAATGCAAAAGTGAAAGCCTGTGGAGAATGTGGTTTTGAATCAACTTTGGTAAGACTGGAGGATAATGTCTCCGAAGATGAATTGTTAAAAGTGGTGGAGGATATTAATGAGAATGCTGATATCGATGGATTGATCGTTCAGCTTCCGCTTCCTAAGCATATCTCTGTTGAGAAAGTAACCAATAAGATCAAGCCCGAGAAAGATGTAGATGGATTTACTCCAGCAAACGTTGGACGTATGGCTTTGAACTGGCCTGCTTACGTTGCGGCAACTCCTTATGGGATCGTAGAATTGCTGAAGAGATACAATATCGAGACCTCAGGCAAGCATTGCGTGGTGATCGGTAGATCTCATATCGTGGGAAGTCCGATGAGTATCCTGATGGCAAGAAATGGCTATCCTGGAAATGCTACCGTGACTTTGACACATAGCCGAACTGCTAATCTTCCAGAGATCGCTAAAACTGCTGATATTCTGATCGTAGCTTTAGGAAAGCCTCATTTCGTAACTGCAGATATGGTGAAGCCAGGCGCTGTGGTAATTGACGTGGGAATCCACAGAATCGAAGATGAAAGCAAGAAGTCAGGTTTCAGATTGGTTGGAGATGTGAAGTTTGAAGAAGTGGCGGAAATCTCTTCTGCGATCACGCCGGTACCTGGTGGAGTAGGGCCGATGACGATTGCATCTTTACTTTACAATACGCTCTTGTCAGCTGAGAAGAAAGTTTACGGATGATAATGTGTTTCTGTTGGTGAAAATACTAACAGAGGCGTTTGAGGAATCCCAAAGAAAATAAATGCAAAAGGTTTGCGTCGGGTTTGTTTGGAATAGGCAAGTCTGATACTTTTGCAGACTGTTAACCGCGCACGTGGTGAAACTGGTAGACACGCCAGCTTGAGGGGCTGGTGCTTTAAGTAGTGTGGAAGTTCGAATCTTCTCGTGCGCACAAGGAAGCTCTGAAGCAATTCAGGGCTTTTTTTGTGACCTTTAAGGTTTTTGAAACCTCGAAGGTCTTGTTGTTTTTTAAACCGCAGTGGACGCGGAGTTTTTCGCAGAGGTTACAAAGTTTTCCTGCTTCTCCAGAAGCTTCAACTCAGTTAGAATATCTACACAAAAATTTAGATATCTGGGATTTACCTATTGTGAGAAACCTAAAAAGTATCCATATAAAAGCAACTAAGCCTATATTGTAATTGAATTTAAGATTTATAATTATGACTCTTTCCCAAGAAGATAATTTACTCCTTCAGGCTCATTTTACTACCGTTTTGTTGATTGAGTTGAAAAATAATGATTTTTTGGATTCAAGCTATTATGAGCAAATGAAATTTGGAGATCCATTTATTAAAGATTCTTTAAAGAAAATAAAAGTGGATAATCAAGGTGCATTACTTATGACTTTATGTGCAATGTTGGTGTTGCCTAAACAATTATTAGAGAATCAATTTCCTGCTGAGTTTGATAATTTGAATAAATTTATTGATCTGATTAAACTAAAAGCCAACTCTAGTTATGAGTCTGATTCAAAGTCTATTGACTTTGTAAGGCATATGCGAAATGCTGTTGCACATGGTAGAGTGACGTTTGAACCTAATGTATCTGTGATTTTTTTAGATAAAAATGAAAGTAGTTCAAGAGTATGTGAAATAGTTGTCCCAATTAGTGGTATGGGATTTTTTTTAGAGCAGCTTCAAAATATTTTTAGGAGATATATTGGGTATTTACAAGAAGTTGAGAGGAATGATAAAAATTCTTAAGGAGGTTTCCTTTTTCCACCATCGGCATCCTTCCTCCCTTATATTTCCTTACATTTTCGAACTAATTACAGACTTATGAAACCATTATTTGCTTCAGCTATCTTTGCCTTTATTCTTTTAGTTTCTCAGTTTTCATTTTCCCAAGAAGCGCAATTCCCTCTGGTGAAGGGGTTTGGAGGAATTTATGAGGTGCCAGATGCATCGGAAAAGCCCGATGGAAGCTTAGATTTTTATATATTAGTAGATCTTTCTACGGCTGCTGAGGACAATGCCGAGGTAAGCCGCTGGGTAGATAATGTTGCGAGGATGATGAATTTGCATGGTCTTGCTGGGGTTACCAAAGAGCGAATGCATGTGAAAGTAGTGGTGCATGGTGGTGCGATTGCCACTGTGATGAACAATGAAGTCTATCAGAAACGTTACAATTCCGATAACCCAAATATTGCGGTATATAAAGCGCTGCAAGAAGCTGGAGTAGAAATCCTGGTATGCGGCCAATCAATGCGTGCTAGAGATTTAGAAAAATCTGATTTGTATGTCGGCGCAAATGTGGCACTTTCGGCTTTGACCACTGTGACTACTTATGCACCAAAAGGTTATACCGTCTTAAAGTTTTAATCCCCGTTTGGAATAATTATTGGTTCCTGGGGTAATGTGTTTTTGATGAATAAAATATCCCCAAATTCCAATACAGCTGGTAAAGTCATTACAGGCTTCCTGATAGCTGCTGTTTTCCTAATAGGAATGGCAGGACTAACTTATTTTACCCAAAATAAGCTATTAGAAACGATGAAGGATTTGGCGGCGCCAAATCAGAGACTAAACCTCCTAAATGACCTCCAAGCTGAGTTTATACACATCACCCAAGTCGATCATTCCAGAATTGATAAGGATTTTAGAGTCCAAGACACAAGTATTAATTCTTTGAGGGAAAAGTTGCGGGAATTATCCTCTTTGGCAGAAGACTCACTTGAAAATGCCTATATACATAGCGTTCAAACAAATTTGGACACGCTTGTTCAAGGTTATGAAAGCCTATATAATGTCAAGACAAGCCTTGCAAATCGAAATTACAACCAAGAGGCTATAAGTAAAGTAGAGCTAGGAATTCGGAGACGTGCAGCTATACAGGAGCTGCAGCCTATCGAGAAAATAAACCCTAAAGATTATCTTTTCAACGAACTACAGCAGGAAGTTGCTTCCCGTCAGGAAGCAAAATTCGGCGACGATTTTCAAAAGAAAATAATTGTAAAGGAAGACGATAAGTCAATTGCATACTTACGTGATTTGCAAAAGCAAAATCTCCGGGATCCAAAATTACCCCAAGTTCAGACCTTAGATAGCGTATTATACAATATTAAGGGGACTTTGAATAAAGTCAACAGAGAAGAGTCCATTCAAAGACAAAGGCTTGCGAAGATGGAAGCTGACATATCCGTCAGTCAAATTAAGATCATTAATACAATTCAAAACCTAGTTACCACGCTTCAACAACGTGCTCTGGATAAATCGGAGGCACAAAACAGTTATGCTTACAATCTTACTGTAGACATGACTTACATACTGATCATGATTGTTATTTTGGCATTGATTGGAGCTGGTATAATGGTCTATTCTATCCTGAAAGAGATTAAAGTGACTAAAAAATATCAGGAAAATCTTGAGCTTTCAAGAAAGAAATCTGAGCAACTGGCTAGATCTAAGCAGGAGTTTCTTGCAAATATGAGCCACGAAATCAGAAACCCACTACATGTGATTCAAGGCTACCGATCTGTTTTGGAAAAATCCGAACTTGACTCTGGTCAGCAATCTCATTTAAGGATGATAGGCTTTGCTTCTGATACTTTAATGGAAATTGTGGATGAAGTACTGGATTTCTCTAAGCTGGAAGCAGGAAAGTTGAAATTAGATGCGCATCCATTTGATCCTGAGTCACTTTTCAGTTCTTTACAGAGTTTCTTCGAACTCCAGGCAGTAGAGAAGAAAGTTGATTTTGAGTGGTCTTTAGATCTTCCTGAAGATAAATGGTTGATCGGAGATCAACTTAGGCTTAAGCAAATACTTAATAACCTACTCAGCAATTCATTCAAATTCACCTCAGAGGGGTCAATTTGTGTAAATGTGAGGTGGGTGAAAGACCTACTATCTGTGGAAATTAGGGACACAGGTATTGGGATGTCGCCAGAAGTTCTGGAAAAGGTATTTAGAGAATTTGATCAAGCTGATACATCAATTTCCAGAAGATATGGAGGTACTGGTTTAGGATTGGCTATTGTGCAAAGACTGGTTTCGCTGATGAAGGGTGAGATAAAGGTTTCCAGTGTAGAGCATAGGGGGACAACCATGTTGGTACAACTGCCTATGGTTTGCACAGAATCATTGAAGGAGGAAATTAATCCAGACGAAATTGTTTCCTTGGATCTGACAGGATTAAATATCCTTCTGGTTGATGATGATAAAGTAGGAATCAGATATTTGGAAACTATCTTGAGCTACTTCGGCGCCACAATCACCGCATATACCGGAGGCACTAAGTTTAGGGATGAGTTTGAGGAGGTTGATTTTGATCTTGTGATTTTGGACATACAAATGCCTGAATTTTCAGGGTTTGATGTAGTAAGAAAACTGCGCAATATGGATAAATACAAGGATATTCCTGTAGTTGCAATGACTGCGAATGTTTTTGTCGAAGAGCGGGATAAAATGTTGGAAAATGGATTCACCGATATTATTTTCAAACCTTTTCAGGAGCGTGTTTTAATAGAGATATTAGGTAAGTTTTTTCCAGATCATGTATTCAGGGACACTCCTGCTGACCAGCAAATAGGCGAATCGGAGGGTAGTCTTTTCCAACTGAATGATCTTTCAAGATTCTGTATGGGTGACGAGGCACTGCTTCAGGACATCGTGCGCGAACTTATTGTCGAGACCCGAAAAGATATGGAAAAGTTGAGGAGAGCTCGTCTGAACAATAATTACGATCAAATTTTAGAAATCTGCCATCAGCTAGGAAGTCGTCTGGGCCAGATAAAAAGTTCCGCAGGACACATCGCCCGAAGGGTGGAAAATAATCTTAAAATAGGAAACAAAAATGGTCTCGGCGAAACGCTGAATCAGTTGGACAAGGAAATCAATATCTTACTGTTAGCACTTTCCGAGACTAGTTTTAAAACGGTTGAGGAATTAAATTAATCCAGACCGTATTTCTCCATTTTGCTATAGAGAGTCTTACGGTCCATATTTAATATTCTTGCAGTTTTAGATTTGTTAAATTTAGTGTCCATCAGCACTTTCTGAATTAATTCTTTTTCCTGCTCCACCCAGTGTGATTTATAATCTTTAGGTGATGGAAGATCAGTCGTTCCGGAAAAGGATTGATTTGATCCTCGCATTCCTGAGTTGCTGGAGAGAGGCTCATAGAGATCTACTGGAAGTGATTCTTTCTCCACATAAGATCCAGATGTCAAAAGTACTGCACGCTTAATTATATTACGTAATTCACGAAGATTACCTGGCCAGTCATACCCCAGGAATATTTCCCATACCTCTGGTGAAAAACCTTTCACAATTTTACCAAGCCTTTCATTGCTTTCTTCCAGGAATTGATCCGCAAAATCTTCCAGATCTTCTTTTCTATTACGAAGCGGGATAGCACTTAAGGTGAATTCGTTCAATCTATGGTACAAATCTTCCCTGAAACTGCCATCTCCAGCAAGAGAAATCAAATTGTCATTTGTGGCTGCAATGATCCGGACATCAATCTGTATTTCTTTGTTTCCGCCAATTTTACGGATAGTTCTTTCCTGTATAGCTCTTAGTAGCTGAACTTGTACTTCATAGCCCAGATTACCGATTTCATCCAGGAAGATAGTTCCTCCATTTGCCATTTCGAAGTGACCGGTCTTATTATCCAGTGCTCCTGTGAACGCACCTTTTACATGCCCGAATAACTCGCTTCCCGCTAGCTCTTTTGGTAAAGCACCACAATCAATCGCGATAAATGGTCCGTCTTTCCTAGCAGATAGATCGTGGATCCTTCTGGAGATAAATTCTTTCCCTGTTCCAGTCTCGCCAAGAACAAGCACGCTCAAGTCAGTTGGCGCTACCAATTGGATGTGCTTTTCCAGCTTATCCGCTTCAGCAGAACCGCCAACTACATAACTACTTTTGGAAATACTGTTTTGTGCAGAACTAGAAGTGTCCGGTGCAACTTCAGGAGAAAAAACCTGCGGTATTTGGGTTGAAAGGGATTCTTTAACTGTTGCCAAAAGCTCATCAGGGTTGATAGGCTTGGTAATGTATTCAAAAGCCCCAAGTTTCATAGCCTTGATCGCAATTCGAATATCCGAATAATGTGTGATCAGGATCACCTGAGTTTGTGGGTAATTACTTTTTGACCATTGTAATAGCTCCATTCCAGTCCCATCAGGCAGCCTGAAATCCGCTATGATCAAATCAAATTTTGAATTGCTAAATAATTGTTGTGCTTCTTTGACCTTGATGGCAGTCTGAACAGTAAATCCATTTTTCTCAAGAAAGGTTTTAACTATCCTTGAATATGTCAGATCATCTTCTACTAATAATATATTCTTCATGATTTACTCTCTTTGGAAATGCAATTAACAAAAAAAGCACCAGACAACTGTCCAGTGCGTTTTGACTTAAGGGATTGAGCAACTATTCTTAATTTTCCTTCAAGGAAATTTTTCTAATAATTTTGGATTCGGACTCTAGGCCGGTAATGATTTATATGGAAAACTATCTATAGATCGAGGTAATTCTCCTGTTTCAAAATTTCTTAAAATCAGTAATCGTAATTCTTTTTGTGATTTTCAGAGAGTTATTGATTCCTATTAATTTTGGTTAATTCTCTGGATTCTTTAAAATTTAAATTCACTCTATAAGTTTTATGATACTTGGAGAGAATCGGAGAAAAGAATTAATAAATCCTTCAGCTAGATTAGCATCTATCACTGTGCCAACTGTGATTAATAGGAAATAGGGTGCATTTTGAAGAAAAGCGGTAGAATTTAATGTGGAGCATTCGGGCAATTTGTTGATTCAAAATAATATAAAATTCATGGTGGGGAATTTGAGATAGATCAAAAGAGATAATATTTGCCAAATTTTTAGGAAGCAAAGAGAACTTATTTTGCCAAAAATATCTTCAAAAAACAACTACCTTTGATTCTTCAAAATAACATTTGCCAGACTCTATGAGTGACGCTATCAAACACGAATGCGGCATAGCAATGATTAGATTGCGAAAACCTGCCCAATATTACATCGATAAATATGGGACAGCGGCTTTTGCCTCTAATAGGCTCTATGTCCTGATGCAAAAACAAATAAATAGAGGTCAGGATGGTGCGGGTGTAGCCAATGTAAAAATTGACACCAAGCCAGGAACGAGATATATTAGCAGATATAGATCCATCGAACCTTCGGCAGTAAATTACATCTTTGACAAGATCAACCGTAAGTACAAAAAAGCGAAGAAAATCGGAGGCCATGATGCGCTTTCTGATGGAAACTGGTTAAAGGAAAATATTGCCTTTACAGGGGAAGTTTGGCTTGGACACTTGAGATACGGAACTCATGGAGAAAATTCAATTGAGACTTGTCACCCTTTTTTAAAGCAAAATAACTGGAGAAGCCGTAACCTAGTAATGGCCGGAAACTTCAACATGACCAATGTGGAGGAGCTTTTTGATAAGCTTGTACAACTAGGTCAGCATCCAAAAGAAAAAACCGATACTGTCACTGTGATGGAGAAAATCGGCCACTTCTTGGATGAAGAGAATCAGCGTATTTTTGATAAGTACAAGCATCAATTCTCCAATGAACAGATTACTCAAGTAATAGAGGATGAATTGGATATGGCTAGAATTCTCCGAAGGTCATGTAGAGATTTTGATGGAGGATATGCTATGGCTGGTATAGTAGGAAATGGTTCTTCCTTTGTGGTAAGAGATCCTTCAGGTATCCGTCCTGCTTATTATTATGCTGATGATGAAGTGATCGTGGTTGCCTCCGAAAAGCCTGCTATCAAATCCGCTTTCAATATAAATTTCAATTCCATCAAAGAGATTCAGCCTGGTCATGCCCTAGTGATCAATAAAGATGGCTCTTATGCTGAATCGGAAATCATGCCTGCAAGGGAGAAAAAGTCTTGCTCATTTGAGCGTATTTATTTCTCCAGAGGCACTGACCCTAATATCTATCAAGAGCGGAAAAATCTTGGTAAAGCATTGATACCGCAGATTTTAAAAGCAATAGACTTTGATCTGAAAAACACCGTCTTTTCTTATATTCCGAATACTGCTGAAACAGCCTTCTTGGGTATGATAGAAGGTTTGGAGGATTATTTGGCTGCCAAAAGAAGAGAGGTCTTTGTGGATGGGAAGCCTCACATGGGAGATTTAGATGAATTGTTGAATTTCCGGCCGAGAGTGGAAAAACTCGTAAGCAAAGATGTGAAGCTGCGAACTTTCATTACGAATGACGAAGATCGTGACACTATAGTAGCGAATGTGTATGATACTACCTATGAAGTAATCAAATCAGGCATTGATACTTTGGTGGTGATAGATGATAGTATTGTTCGGGGTACTACGCTGGAGAAAAGTATTTTGACTACGCTGGATAAATTGAATCCAAAGCGTATCATCATAGTTTCTTCTGCTCCTCAGATTAGATTCCCAGATTGCTATGGCATAGACATGTCAAAAATGAAGGAGTTTATTGCTTTTAGAGCAGCGCTAGCTTTGCTTAAAGAAAGAAAAATTGATAATACACTTGATCAGGTTTATGATTCTTGTGTCGCTTTTCCTTATTCTACAGAAAACTTTGTCAAAGGCATTTATAATTCCTTTACCGATGATGAAATATCTGAGAA
The DNA here is from genome assembly GCF_963974835.1 of uncultured Algoriphagus sp. Classification (GTDB taxonomy): domain Bacteria; phylum Bacteroidota; class Bacteroidia; order Cytophagales; family Cyclobacteriaceae; genus Algoriphagus. Next base: position 47,655 of record NZ_CAXBET010000006.1, read on the forward strand.
AATCTCAGAAATCGTTACAAATGAAGACATCAAAGCTGAAGTGAAAGTCATCTACCAAACAGTGGATAACCTTCATAAATGCTGTCCTGATCATCTAGGAGATTGGTATTTCACTGGGAACTATCCGACAACTGGAGGAATGAGAGTGGTGAACAAGTCATTTGTGAATTACATGGAAGGCAAAACTGTGAGAGCATACTAAAAATATTATAACTCTATAATCAAAGGCACAGGAATATATTCTCTGTGCCTTTTTTAGTGCCAATAACTTCAAATTCTTAATTTCACCCAAGAAGAAAAAAATATAAAATGGATATAAACGTAGGCCTTTTAACGGAAATCTGCGAAATCGCAGGAGCTCCAGGTTTTGAGAAAAGAGTTAGAGATTTGGTAATTGACTTGGTTACGCCACTGGCTGACGAGGTTAAAGTAGATAACATAGGTAATGTGATTGCCATTAAGAAGGGGCAGAGAAATCCCGATGGAAAGCGAGTGATGGTAGCTGCCCATATGGATGAGATCGGCTTTATAGTTACTCATATTGATGATAATGGTTTTTTGAGATTCCATACTTTAGGTGGATTTGATCCTAAAACACTTACTGCCCAGCGCGTAATCGTACATGGAAAAAAAGATTTGGTAGGAGTGATGGGAAGTAAGCCTATTCACGTGATGTCTGCAGAGGAAAGAACCAAACTGCCTAAGACAACTGACTTTTTTATCGACATGGGTATGCCTAAGGGAGAAGTGGAAAAATTGGTTACAGTGGGCAATCCTGTCACCAGAGATCGGGAATTGATTGAGATGGGTGATTGTGTTAATTGCAAATCCATCGATAATAGAGTGGCAGTATTTATCCTAATTGAGACATTGAAACAACTTGAAAATCCTGCTTACGATGTCTATGCAACTTTTACAGTTCAGGAAGAAGTAGGTTTACGCGGGGCAAATGTGGCTGCCCATGGAATCAATCCCGATTTTGGAATTGCCTTGGATACCACTATTGCATTTGATGTGCCGGGAGCGCAAGCCCATGAAAAAGTCACCGAACTTGGAAAAGGCACAGCAATAAAAATCATGGATGCGATGACGATTTGTGATTATCGTATGGTGGAATTTATGAAGCAAACAGCTGACAAGTCTGCGATCTCTTGGCAACCTGAAATACTTGTGGCGGGCGGAACAGATACTGCTGGAGTACAGCGAATGGGTAAACAGGGGGCGATAGCAGGCGCGATTTCTATCCCGACGAGACATTTGCATCAAGTGATCGAAATGGCTCATAAGAAAGATATAGCGGATTCTATTGCTTTGCTAAAGGCTTGCCTGGAGCAGATTGATGAATACGATTGGCAGCACTGACCAGATTAGCCCTTTGGATATTTTGTTTAAAGGGCTGATTTTTTATTTTGATGCTGGTTATGCCTAATTTTTGCCTTAATTGATGAATATAATCAGTATAATTTTTCATGAAATTTGTAAAAAGGGATAAAATCATTGTTGAACCTTTTTTGGCTTTTGGAAACAATAAAGAAGTTTTTCTGAAAGGCAGAGTAATTAGTGCCTATACAGACAAGAGACCTTCCTCCCGCAACAATTGGCTTAAAAACATCCTTGCTTCTATAAAGCGGTATTCCGGGTCATCTATCCCTTCTGCTAAAGTAGAGATCAAATTTCAGGAAGTTAGTTATGTGATTTCCACGGATGAGAATGGGGTTTTCGAGTTACGTATTGGGGATTACCAGCCCAATGAAGGATCAAAGGAAATTGTTACATTTAAAGTACTAGAGCCAGTTTCCAAAAAATCACAAGTAGCTAAGCTCGAAGTGAACCATTATTCTGGTCCGACCGGAGTGATTTCAGATATTGATGATACCGTCATTATTTCTCATTCTACAGATATTGGAAAGAAATTTTGGCTATCAATCTCGAAAAATGCTTTCACTAGAAGGCCATTACCTGGGGTGTCTGATTTTTATAAAAAACTTACTGAGAACGGGCAATTACCCATATTTTATGTCTCCAGCAGTGATTGGTCCCTATTTGATTTGATCAGGGATTTCATGAAATTCCGACATATACCAAATGGTCCGATTTTACTAAAGGACAAACATATTAACCTAAGAAATATTTGGAAATCAGGTGGAGGAGATCACCAACACAAGCTTGATAAAATTGAGTTGATTTTCGGTATGTATCCTGATATGTCTTTTTATCTGATAGGGGATAGCGGACAGCAGGATCCCGAGATTTATGCGCAAATACTCCAAAGCCACCCACGAAGAATTAGGGGGGTATTTATTCGATTAGTCGATGTGTTGGACGATGAGAGAAAGCAGAAATTATCGGACTTGATTAATATGGAACATTTTCACTTTGTGGAAACCTCGGACGAAGCTATCGCTATAGCCGAAAAAGAAATGATAATATAATTATATGCGCAAAAGCTGTTTGTTTGTTTTCAATCCTGCCTCCGGTAAAAATGGATTGAGTAGAGAGGAATTGGATGAAGTGGTTGAGGAGAAACTCTCAGATTACCAAGTTAAAATTGTAGAGACTACAGGAGAAGACGATTCTGAACTCATCAAACTTCAATTTGAGAATTTAAAACCTGATCTGGTAATAGTCGGAGGTGGAGATGGTACTGTGAAGTTGGTGGCAAAAAGTCTGCGCGGACTAACCGTACCTTTAGTGATTGCTCCTCTTGGATCTGCAAATGGTCTGGCAAAATGTATGGGAATTGATACACTGGAAGAAGCTTGGGAAGCGATTAAAATCTTTGATGTGCATAATATAGATGCTATTGATATCGATGGTGAGCTTTGCCTGCATCTAGCTGATTTTGGAATCAATGCCAATTTGATCCAGAAATTTGAGAAGGATGACTCTAGGGGAATGCTTGGGTATGTAAAACACTCTTTAGGCGAAATATTCGGTACCGAATCCATGAATTTTCAATTGAAGATCGATGGGGAAACGATTGATCTCTCGGCCAAAATGATTGTTATAGCCAATGGAGATAGATATGGTACAGGAGCTATTGTGAATTGCAATGGTATCATGGACGATGGTAAATTTGAAGTAATTTCCATAAATCCCGAAACCGTTGAACACTATCTGAAAATGACGATTGGATTTGTAAAAGGCGATCTTCACGAACTGGAAGGGATAAATTCATGGAGTGTCACAAGCTGCGAAATTATTAATCTGGAAGGTGCAGAATTTCAGATTGATGGGGAGATGATGAAAAGTCCAGAGAAGGTCTCCGCCAAAATAGATAAACATGCTTTTAAGTTTCTTACAGGAAAATCCTTTGCACAATGCCATGCTTCAGGAGAATGAGGACACTTATCCAAATTCGGTTTTTAAGAAGTAGGAAATCATTAACTTACTTTATCTTTTAAAATCAATTTTTACCTCCATGTTTAAAAAAGTCATTTTAGCGTCCATTTTAGGGACAATCTTAATATCCTGTTCTGAGAAAAAAGATGTTCAACAGTCAGAAGTCCAAGTGATAGAAGAGTCTGATTCAGAATGGATTGAAATGTTTAATGGGAAAAACCTAAAAGGATGGACTCCTAAAATTTTTCATCATGAGTCAGGAGATAATTATCAAAACACCTTTCGGGTTATAGACGGAGCTATAGAAGTTAATTACGACGACTATAAAGAAGGTTTCAATGACCGTTATGGACATTTGTTTTATGAGAAGCCATTTTCATCTTTTCATATGACTTGGGAATATAGATTTACTGACCAGTGGCTGGAAGATGCAGCGAGCTATACTTATAGAAACAGCGGTGTGATGTTCCATTCCCAAGCTCCCGAAACTATTTTAAAAGAACAGGATTGGCCTATTTCAGTGGAGTGGCAAATGCTGGCTGAGGAAGAAGAAGGCGTTCCTAGACCAACTGGGAATATGTGCTCACCTGGAACTGATGTGTTTTTTGAAGGTGAAAAAGATCCACGGCATTGCATCAATTCTTCATCCCCAACTTTTAAATGGAATGAATGGGTAAAGGCTGATCTCATTGTATACGGTGATTCATTGGTTATTCACATGGTAAATGGAGATACTGTTTTACAATACACTAAGCCTCAGATTGGCGGTGGAGTTGCAAATAATTTTGATCCTAAATACAAGGAAGATGGTAAAGCGCTGACCGATGGATATATTGGATTACAGAGCGAGGGTCAGGGAGTGATATTTAAGAATTTGAAGATTAAGGAGCTTTAAAAAGTAGCTAGTACCTAAACGTAAGTAGCAAGATTTTAGAATCAAGAGTCAAGAAATAATAATTTGCAGCCGTTCGTGTCCTCACGAACGGCTTTTTTATACAGATAGCAGTCTCATAAACAAGAAAACCTCCAGCTTCCTAACTCCCCAACTTCCCGCCTCCATCACTTCAAATAAACCGTCTTGCCAGTCCTGGCACTTTCCACAGCTGCAGAGAGAATTTCTACCACAATCATATTATTCTCTAAAGATGGTAAAGCATACTCGTCAAGGACAAGATCGCCGTTAATAACCGCTAGGAATAACGTGAAAGGGTCTTCGAAAGGAGTGTTTTCATATTTCAGCTTGTATTCAGTTTCTTCAAATCCGGAATAGCCTTCAGCATTTAGTACACGCACATCTGTTGGATTATCGGCATAGATTGCGCCAGTAAGACCGTAAATCTCCATATCTTTTCTGCCGATTGGCCAGTTCCATGAAGCTTGAATAATCGCTTGTGAATCGTCGTAATTCAGGATTATAGTTCCTTCGTCATCTACTTTTGGATTGTTTTCCGGCTGTAGTTGCTGCGTCACGGCAGTGACAGATTTAGGTCGTTTTCCACTTTCTAGCCAGGTCACCAGATTTGCACCGTAACATCCAAAATCTATTATTGCTCCCCCGCCATTGAGTTTTGGGTCTGTTAGCCATTCCAGGAATTCATTACTCACACCTATTTTTTTTGGTCCTTTGTGACCGTCGCGAACTACTACTTTGCGAAGATCTCCTACTTCTCCACTTTGCAAGATTTCATATGCTTTGAAGGTGCTCGGATACCAAGTCGTCTCGTAGTTTGTGATAAGATGAATATTGTGCTTTTCAGCTAAAGCCTTCATTTTTTTAGCGTGCTCTAAACTTACTGCCAGAGGCTTTTCCACCATCACATGAATGCCTCTAGGTGCACATGCCTCAACTACAGAGAGATGATCATATATATTTCCGAAAGCGGTAACAGCCTCAGGGTTGGTTTTATCAAGCATTTCTTCCATGGTATCAAAAACCAGATCCATTGATATCCCATGCTGCTCTGTCAGTCGCTTTGCTAGTTCTCTGTTGGGTTCTGCGATTCCTACAATCTCTAAATCTCCGCGATCTTTTGCATTTAGAATCCAACCAACATGTCCATGTGTGAGTCCTGCTACTCCGATTTTGGTTCGCTTCTGCTGGGCAAATGAGTTTATACTTAAAAGTACTACTAAAAAGAAACTGAGGAAGAAATGGGTTTTCATGGGTTGGTAGTTTGAGAATTTAAGCTTTTAAAATGAAGTAGTTTTAGAAATTATGAATTGCCAATTAGTTCGAGACAAGATAGCGATTCGTCAGCCTTAAAAAGTTCTAAATCTCTATGATGTTTTCGCAAAAGAGATTCAATCATGCTTGTAGTTTGATTGATGGAGCGAATCCAGATGATTTTTGGAGGATGGTTCCAGATAAGTGAAAAATGATAGAAATCAGCATCGAATGTGACAATGGTAAAATCTTCTCGTTTAGCATATCCCCAAATTTCATGATCTGTGAAATTTTCAATTCCTAGTTCTCGTACATGTTTTGCTTCAGGATATATATCTGATAGCCTTTTTACAATTTTGAAAGAAATGTTCTGATCGAACAAGACTTTCATGATGCAATCCCGAGTTGTTTTTCTCTTGTTGCTGCAAAAAATAAACATGCATTGATACTTTCTTCAGATAATTCAGGGAAATCAGAAATGATTTCTTCTTTGGTCATCCCGTTTGCCAACCAGTTTAATACATCAGCTACCGAAATTCTGGTACCTATTATCGATGGTTTTCCAAAACGCTTGTTGGGATTGATTTCGATATACTTATTAAGTTCCATAGCTAAATGTCGTAAAATCAGTTAACAATGTCTACGAAATTATATTCTTGTTGTTATTGGCTAATATTCCTCTTTACATCCTAGAAATAGTCATTCCTCCATCCACACAAATTACCTGACCTGTGGAATAGGGAAGATCACCGTTCACTAAGGCAGCGACTACTTTGCCAATATCCTCAGGAACTCCCATTCTTCGCTCTAGTGTCATCCCGTTTTTCACTCCCTGATGGTATGTTTCACGTACTTTTTCGATCATATCCGTTTCGATTACACCTGGGCGAATTTCATAAACGGGGATATTAAACTCTGCCATTTTCACAGTCAAAACTTTGGAAAGCATAGATAGGGCAGACTTGGACATGCAATAAGAAGCACGAGTAGTGGAAGCAACAGTAGCGGAAATAGACGTTATGTTCACGATTGAAATTTGCGATTCAGGGTTAGTTCTCTTCAAATCTGCCATCCATTTTGCAATAGCCTGCGTCAAGAAAAAAGTGCCTTTTTGATTGATCTCCATCAGATGATCATAGTCTTCTTCAGTCACGTCGAAGAAATCACTTCTAGTTCTTGGAGCCACTCCGGCATTGTTGACCAGAATATCGATTTTACCAAATTTCGCTAACAAGCCTTCAACAATCGCTCTTCGGTCCTCACCGGAAGCAATGTTCCCTTGAAGATATTCTACCCGGACACCATAGCCTTTCAGTTCTTCCAAAGCTTCTCGTACATTCGCTTCCTCGCGTACACCATTGATCGCTAGGTTGATTCCAGCTTCTGCAAGTTTTCGCGCTATGCCCAAACCAATTCCTCGTGATCCACCGGTGACTAATGCTACTCGACTCATGATGCTTTGATAGTTTTAAGTGTTTCGTGTATTTCCATTTTTTTGTAAAAAGGATCCAATGGAAAACAACCAGAAATCATTCCGTTTCTTGGTGCAGTAGTACAATCCGAGAAAGTGCGACAAATTTTTGCCCGCTTCATCGGAGTTCCTTCCAAAACGTCTGCTGGTAATTCCGGGTAACTGAGTACCATTCTACCTAAGCCAATGGAATCTGCTTTTCCTGTATCTAATACATTTTGAGCGACATTTGGTAGCCACTCTTGCAAATAAGAATAGCCGGAACCCACAGCATAAAAACTTGGAAAAGCGTTCTTCACTTCGCTTACAGCAGCGATTTGTCGCGCCACCCCATGAAGGGGGTCTTCTGGAGGCATATAGCCATCTGAAGGAGGGAAAAGGGCAGGGCGCTGAATGTGTGGATTGTAATATGGACTACCTGCTGTCGTACAAAGCAGCTCTATATCTAGTTTCTCTAATTCTTTTAAAAACTCAAAAGACTCAGATAGATTTTCGCCAATTCCTGATTCGTCACCGCCAAAAGCATATTTGTATGGACTGTCTGTGGCAGGGATTCCAGTTCCATCTGGACCTTGTTTGAAAGGCATCCAGTCAAAAATACTCATACGAACTCCGATTTCCAGTGCTGGCGCTTCTGCTCTGATTCCTGCTACGATCTCCCGGATAAATCTAGTTCTGTTATCTAAAGACTTTCCATATTTTCCCTCCCGATCATAGGCACTCAAGAACTCATGTCCCAAATAACCATGGCAATGCTTGATGTCGACAAATTTGAATCTTGCCTTCTGAGCCCGTACAGCTGCGATTACATAGGCATCGATCAGTTCAGAGATTTCTCCATCAGTCATTAGCGGATAATCTTCGGCAAGGCCAAATTTCTTATTCAAAATCGGATGGGAATAGAGGATCTTAGGCTCCATTTTAGTTTTGCTATTTGGCTTGCAAAACCTGCCCGAATGTGTGAGTTGCAAGCCAGTAAGCAAATCATCTGCATTTCCAAAAGCTGTCTCGTGCTCCGATTCGACCATTTTATATAGCTCCTCAAAATCACCGAGATTTTGCTCATTGATCATGAGTTGATTTGGGTTTGCTCTTCCGGCTGTTTGTACAGCAACTGCTTCGCAGCCCCAAAGTAATTTGGCTCCAGAGATCGCAAAGTTTTTCCAGCGTCTCTTGGTTAGCTCTGTGGGTTTGCCATCGGTTGTGCCATCCCAACCTTCCATCGGAAGGATGCAAAAGGCATTTCCTATGGTATTTCCTGCCCTGGTGGTGTGGCCTTTGGCAAAAGGAGAATTTCTACCCGTTTTCAACTCTTCATCAAAACCCATTGCTATACCTTCCTTAGCAAGATGATCTCGAAGTTGATCTCCTGTTTTCAGTTGGGCAACTCTTGGGTATTGAGGTTTGTATTTTCCAGTGCTCATTGGCTTACACAGTTAAAGAAGCTGTAATAATTTTCGCCTTTTTGCATGCGCTGAAGTAATAGCGCCAATTCTCGAGCATGGTAATCTCCCCACATGCAAGATTCTCCGTATGGAGCTTTTGTAGGATCCGGGCGATGATCCCAGCCGTTTGGTTGATGATAAATGGAATGCAAAATCAAACCCTGATGCTCTGGATCTGTAGAAAGGTAAGGCTCAGAGAATAGGTTTTTAGCTATCTGAATTCCTGCTTGAATGTACTTTTCTGATCGATCAGGATCCAAGCTTTTCAGCCAGTTTCCGATCCGGATAAATCCTTGTGCAGCAATGCAGGCAGCTGAAGAGTCGATTGGCTCATAGGCATTGAAGGGATCTGATTTTACGTTTAGGTAATCACCCATTTTATGCAAATTTGGTGCTCCAGTATCCCAATAAGGAATGCCGTCTGTAGGAGTATTTGCTAGGTAAAAGTCAGTTGTAGCAATTGCAGCTTTTTTTAATTCTGAGATAAGATCTGCTTTCGAGATAACCGATGAATAGTCTCTTTCATCAATACTATCCAAAATTTCCAGCGTTTCACCCAATCCGCAGATTGCCCAAGCTAAACCCCGCGTCCAGGTGCTGAAGCCCGTATAGCCTTGCTGGGAATTAGGACATCGGTAATTACCATCGTTCGTGTTGAAGATAATCTCGTGAGCGGTTCTACCTGAAATATCATAAGTGTCTCTGCCATTTCCGTAGAAAATAGAATACTTGACGGTACTCAAAATGTGCTGAATCGCCCGCTGGATAAGTGAAATTCGTTTGTCATTTTCACCCTGCAAAACGTGTCCCAAGCCATGTGAAACTACCAAAGCACGACATGAACGAATCGTGTCCACGAAAAGTGAATGCGGGCCATTAAATGAATAAATGTAGCCTCCGTCAGTCGTATTTGTCCAGCGCATTGCCTGCACAGCTCCACTTACTTTTAGCGCAAGTTGATAGAAGTTTTTCTCCCAATCAGCACCTTCGATTTTTCCTTCTTCGATCAGGCGAAGTAGATTTCCGTAGGTACTCACATTATTGAAACCATGGTCATGCACGCCGGTATGCGTAAGGTGAGGAGCCATTTTATTCAAGGTATTATCCCTACCGATTTTCAAAAAGTGCTCATCACCCGTCGCATCAAATTGCAGGATTGCCGATCCGTATTGGAATCCTTGAGTCCATTCTGTCCACCCTCGAGTGACATATTTCCCTTTTTCTGTGAAAACAGGAGCGCCATTCGCAGTGTCGAAAGAGTTTTCGATCAGATTTATTTTTTTTCCGGAAAGCTCCCAAAATCTATTGAGGGCTGCTTCCAAGTCATTAATTGAAATAGTTGAATCAAGCTTCATGATTTGTTTTTTGAGACAAATGATGGCGTAGCATCACTGTAAAAGTTAAAACAAAGAGTACGCAATACATTAAGAAATCCAGAGGGTAACCTGCGATGACACTTGGTACAATTCCGATTAGAGATAATAAGAATGTAACCAGCGCTAGCATAGAAATCCAGATAAGTTCTTTGGGTGGATTTTTGAATATAACCGCTCCCAAAACCACTGGAGCAATCATTGATGTACCTGCGAAACTTACTCTCGCTAATAGCACCAGTTCATCACTCATATAGGTAGAAAACACCAAAACGATCATGGAGAAAAGCAAAATGGAAATCTTGGTGATACGCATGTTGGATTTATCAGACCCAGAAAGAAGGGAGCGTAATTCCGTGCCTAAGGCAAAGATTTGCGCATTGGTAGTAGAAAGACAAGCCGCAAATAAACCTACCACAGCGAGCGCTGCAACTGGTACCGCCTGATCAAAGAGAAGCGCGTTTGTCAAGAAATCTGCAGTACTGGCATCAGGATATTTTATCGCTCCATAAAGCCCAATAAATGCTGTGGGTAAAATCACCAGAATAGCGAAAATACCAACTGCATAAGCCATTCTGTGAACAGATTTCAAGCTTTTCATCACCACCAATCTGGTAGTGAATTGTGGCTGTGAAACTGGAATAAGCACAATCGCAATGGCTGAGGCAATTAGAAATGGCGAAGTGAATAAGCCTTTTGGGCCAGGAAGAGTAAGAAGGTCGGGATTGGTTTCAGATACTTTTGCCAAACCAGCTTCCATTCCTCCGCTCATTTGCAAGCAAGTCACGCCAATAATCCAGATTACGGTGAGCATAATCACTCCTTGGATTGCATCGCTATAGACTATGGCTTTTAGGCCGCCGATCTCCGAGTAGATCAACATGATGACAACCAAAAAAACCGACCATGCCCAATAAGGAAACATGTCAGGGAAAGCGGCGTCCAGAAAGATGGAGATTCCGCGGATCTGAATGGCTACATAAGGAATCAAAAAGAGGAATGCACTGGCGAATACCAGATAGCCAGCGAAGGAATTTTCATAGCAGGATTTCATTAGTCCTGCGACTCCTTTATATCCATTTATAGTTGCCCGCTTTCGCAAAGCATATCCAAACCAAATCAGGAAAAAGACCATCAGCGCGTCTGATAATGCCAGGAAAATCCAGGCGCCAACACCATGAGTTCGGAAGAAATCCGGCATTCCCATAAAGGTGAAAGCAGAGAATAATGCTGCTGAAAAGGTCAAAAACCCTAATATGGTACCAATATTTGAACCTGCGAAAATAAAGTCGTCGGAGGTTCTCTCTTTGTTGTAGGATCTATAAGATGCATATCCTAGCATCGCCAGGAACAAGGTGAAAAAGAATACTAACCATCCAATCATTGCTTCTTCGGATCTTCAAATGGAAATACTTTTGAAGCAATAAATGTTGCAAATACAACCAGCACTGTGATTAGGAAACCCGACCAAAAAACGAAAGGCACATTTGCCAAAGTGGGATCAAGCTTTCCGTCTTTAAAAAGAAAAAGATATGAGCCAACTGTCAATACAATCACAGCGAGCACCAATTGTTTCCATTGTTTGGATTTCATACGTTAGGATTATTTTGGATAATTCGGGTTTTACCTAAAAATCATTTTAAGTTCGGCTTAAAATAGTAATTATCTTCTTTAATTCTAACCTGTAGTAGATTGCTGGTTGTGATTTGTTACGAAAAGGATTCCATAAAATTGAGTAAGTAATACTATGTAAATACAATAGGTAGATGTGTTTAATAAAGTCTGGCTTTTAAGTAAAAATCCTCCGACTTCCTTTTTGAGGAGAGTTATCAAAGTTCAATTCCAGAAATTGATGGCTCTTAATAAATTCAACCAGCTTTCTCCAAACTCACCCTTATTGACTTGCTAATTGGCGTATTGCTTTTGTCGGCATATTCCTGAATTGGCACGAGGGGATTAATTTCAGGGAAATAGGCTGCCAAATTTCCCTGAGGAATATTGTATGGGACAACTAGAAACTGAAAGACTTTCCTCTCTTGCCCTTCATAATTGCTCATGATATTCACCACATCCATTTTTTTGAAATTCTCCCGAGCCATATCAGCTTCATTCATAAAAATCACTCGGCGCTCATTATGAATTCCTCTGTAGCGATCGTTCAAACCATAAATCGTTGTGTTGAACTGATCATGTGAACGGATACTCATCAGTAGATACTCGTTTTCTTTGAGGTTGTGGATGGGGAGTTCAGTATTGCTGAATTGTGCTTTTTGATTCGGGAGTTTGCTGAAATCCAGCTCCCTCACATTATTAGGCAAGTAGTATCCGGATCCTTCTGACTTGCTATTCATGTCCTTGAAGCTTGAGATCACCTCGCCTAGTTTCTCTCTCAGCAACTCATAATTTGAACCTAACAACTTCCATTTTACGGGATGGTTTCCTTTGAAATAAGCGGAAGCAATTCCAGCAACTATTTCAGGTTCGCTTTTAATATCATCCGAAATCGGATCGAGAAATCCCTTAGATTGATGGACAACTCCCATGCTATTCTCCACAGTGAAATGGCGTTGCTTTCCATCTTTTAAATCCTTATCTGATCTTCCAAGCGTAGGTAAAATCAACGCAATCTTTCCTGTAATCAAATGACTTCGATTAAGCTTGGTGCTGATCTGGACGGTTAGGTCACAGTTCTGAAGAGCTTTGGCAGTGTATTCAGTATCGGATGCGGCCGATGCAAAATTGCCACCCAAGCCAACAAAAATCTTTGCTATGCCCTCATACATGGCTGGAATAGCTTTTACTACATCGACTCCCGCATGATCAGGAGCATCGAATCCAAATGTGTTTTTGATCGCTGCATTTAATTCTTTTGAGACATAATGCATGATCCCTACACTGCGATCTCCCTGCACATTACTGTGACCCCGAACGGGACAGGTTCCCGCGCCAGGTTTGCCAAGGCTTCCTTTGAGCAAAAGTAGATTGACGCATTCCTTGATGTTTTCCACACCGTTTTTGTGCTGTGTCAAGCCCATCGCCCAGCAGATGATGATTTTACTTTTTTTAGCTAAAAGGGCAACAGCTTCGTCAATCAATTTCTCTTTAACTCCACATAGTTCAAGTAATTCCTGCTCGGAGTGTTTGTCCAAATGAGCTAAAAGAGATTCGTATCCTTCGGTGTATTTTTCTATAAAAGCATGGTCAAAAACAGTTGCGTTCTCTTTGTCTATCGCAGCAAGCTTTTTCTCAATCAGTTTTAAAAGTGCCACATCCTGATTGATTTTTACCTGTAGATAAATATCTGTCAAACCATGGCCATTAAGTAGCATTCCGCTTATTTCCTGAGGGTTTCGGAATCTGATCAGACCAGCTTCCTGCAGCGGGTTTATACTAATTATTTTGCCACCATTAGCTTTGCATTTTTCCAGTGCAGAAAGCATTCTTGGATGGTTTGTTCCTGGGTTTTGCCCCATTATCATCACTACTTCGGCTTTGTCAAAATCCTCCAATTTTACTGAGCCTTTGCCAATTCCTAATGTTTCGGAAAGTCCGATTCCACTCGATTCATGGCACATATTGGAGCAGTCAGGCATGTTATTCGTGCCAAATGCTCTAGCGAAAAGTCCATATAAAAATGCAGCTTCATTGCTTGATCTTCCTGAAGTGTAAAATATCGCTTGATCGGGATTCTCCAATGCATGAAGATGGTCCGCAATCACTCTAAATGCGTCTTCCCAAGTTATTTCTTCGTAATGATTCGATCCCGGTTTTAGGATCATGGGAGCGACTAACCGTCCACTTTTCCCAATTTTGAAGTCCGACCATTGGGAGATTTCCTGCACCGAATAATTTGAGAAAAAAGCATTGTCTACAATTTCTGAAGTTGCTTCTTCCGCCAAGGCTTTTGCGCCGTTTTCGCAATATTCTGCCACTTTAGATCTATGCTCAGGATCTGGCCATGCGCAACCAGGACAGTCGAAACCATCTTTTTGATTCATGTGAGAAAGTGTCTGCAATGACTTTATAGCTCCCATTTCCTTAAAGGTGTGCTGTAGCGCTACTTTCACCCCAATAAATCCAGCAGCATAGGTCGCAGGTTTTTTGAGCTCTATTCCGGTGAATTTTTTAGAGCTTAGAATTTCAATGTTTTTCCTCGCAGATGAAGACATAAAGCGGCAGTTCTTTGATTCATTTTCTTAAAGTAAAAGAAAGATGAAGGTCAAAATGTTTACAGAAAGGGAGAGTGATTGAATCTTTCTTTGACGGGCTACTTTGATTTTGGCCCAATAATGTCAGAATACGCAGATAATAAAGCCTCTTGTAACACTTCCTTAGAAACAACTCTAAGGTCAAAAGTTGTCCAGCCTTTTTGTCCCCATTTATTAGGTAATGGAAAAATTCCTTCAGGAACGAATTCGGAAAAACTGGCTTGTTCAGCAAGGTTAAGCATCAGGTTCGCAGTATTACTTTTAAAATCTAGCGTAGCAAAAATGCGTTTTTTCACAACCCGGAAAGCCATTCTTTCAAAATGGGGAGCCTGTTCAGTTCCAGGAAAGGATAGGGCCATGGCTGAGAAATCTTCTGGGTAAATCATATCAAAAGGGTTACTTACTTTATCCAAGTTTACAATTCCTGACTTAAAATAAAAAAACGGATTGAGTGCTCACCCAATCCGTTTCGTTAATCCGAAGATCTTTACAGTTAGACAACTGTTATGAATTTCTCTTTGGGAGTACGTACTTTCTTCATTTTTAATAGCCAATCGCCTTCTTCATTTCTATAGCCTAGTGGCAAAATAACTACACTTCGAAGCCCTTTTGATTTAAGATCCAGGATTTCGTCTAAGGCTACTGGATCAAAACCTTCCATAGGAGTGGAATCTACTTCCTGCTCAGCTGCTGCAATCAATGCGGTACCTAATGCAATGTAGGCTTGCTTTGCTGCATGAGTGAAGTTTTGCTGAGGGGTTTGTGCGCCGTATAAATTCAGCAGCTTATTTCTATAATCATCAGTTACGGAAGCGGGTAGATTTCTCTGCTCGTTGTTGTAATCGAATACACTGTTAATACGATCGGCGGTGTAATTGTCCCAAGCGGCAAATACCAATACATGCGAAGCATCAGTGATTTGACTTTGCCCCCAGGCAATAGGTTTGATTTTTTCCTTTACCTCCTGATCAGTGACAACCAAGATTTCATAAGGTTGTAATCCTGAAGATGAAGCCGAAAGTCTAATAGCTTCCAGGATATAATCTACTTTTTCCTGCGGAACCGGTGTTCCGTTCATTGATTTGGTGGCATATCGCCAGTTCAATTTTTCTAATACTTGCATAATAGCTTGATTCAGTTTTATAACTCCTGAGCTATCACTCAGAAGCAGTAATTACCAAACAAGCTTAGATTCTTAAAGTTCAATGTTTAGAAAATAAATGTATATACATGTAAATTTTTTGATTTATATTAATTTATCATGCTGAAATTTATTAGCTGGTTGATGCGAAGCTTAAATGAAGTTGATGAAAGTATAAGCTTATCAAAAGCACCAAGATTACTTAGCAGATTAAAAAGCGGGTCCTGGTAATGATGTAAAATCTTTATAAACCTTTCTACTTCTTTTTGAAAAGCTTTTTTCCTAACGAAATGATCCCGAAAACAGCAAAACCTATAATCAAGCCTAAGACAAATTCTTTGATGATGGAAGGGACAGCGGGTAATAGATGATGGAAAAATTCGACGTTGTGAACGAAAATTCCTCCGGAAACCAGGAGTAAGGCTATTGTACCTACGATCCCCATTCCCTTAATTATTTTTGGGAGAGCGTTAACTAGAACTAAGCCCACCTTGTCAGAAAAGCTGTCTTCCTGCTCGTTTAAAGCAATTAATTTGTAGCCAAACTCATCCATTCGGACGATCAACGCCACAATTCCATATACACCAACTGTGGCAAGCATAGAAATTACTGATACCACGATAATTTGCTCTAGAATTGGTTCATTGACTACAGTACCGAGTGCGATAATTACAATCTCCACAGAGAGAATAAAGTCAGTAACTATAGCGGATTTTATCTTTTCCTTCTCTTTAGCAAGAATTTGTTCTTCAGTAAGGTCCTCTGCAAGGATCACTTTTTTTGGATGTTTATGGGGGAAAATATATTCGTAAACCTTTTCAGCACCTTCATAAGCAAGGTAGAGTCCTCCAAGTAATAGAATGTAAGTGATGACTGCAGGGACGAAAGCGCTTAGCAAAAATGCAAAAGGAAGAATAATCGCTTTATTGATGAGGGATCCTTTTGTAATAGCCCAAAGTACTGGGATTTCCCGGTCTGAGACAAATCCCGAAGCTTTTTCAGCATTTACGGCCAAGTCATCTCCTAAAATACCAGCTGTTTTCTTAGCTGCTACTTTACTCATTACTGCCACATCATCCATCAGTGTAGCGACGTCATCTAACAATGCAAATATTCCTGAAGCCATTTATTATGATCTAATTATTTGAAAAATATTGGTGATTTCCCACAATTGCAGGTGAATATACTTTGCTCCGGCGATGTGAACAAATGAATATTTCAAGACTGGGATTTTACGTTAGTACTTGAGAAACTGGTTAACTTAGAATTTTATACATGTTTTATACCAAAGGATAAGTAATGGAAAGAGGTTTACTTGTAATTTTTATTTCACTGCTATCTAATTTCTCGGCATATGCACAGAATGAATCCCACCTCCCGCACAATGTCAATAGAATTGTCTTTTTGGGAAATAGTATCACCTACTCAGGCCAGTACATTAGCTATGTAGAAACATATTTTAGACTAAAGCATCCAGATCAAGAGTTGGAATGGATCAATGTAGGTTTACCAAGTGAGACTGTTTCGGGGCTATCTGAGGATAATCATGCCGGGGGAGCTTTTTCGCGACCAGACTTGCATGAACGACTCGACCGGGTTTTTGGACAGTTGAAACCTGATTTAGTTTTTGTGAATTATGGAATGAATGATGGAATTTACCTGCCACTTGACGAGGGGAGATTCCAGAAATATCAGGATGGAATGGAATGGCTTGATGCCAAAATCATGGAAATTGATGCCGAAGCTATTTTTCTGACACCTCCAGTCTACGACCCGAAAAAGGGTGAAGCTTATTCCAATGTGTTGGATAATTACTCGGATTGGTTGCTATCCAAAAGGTATACAGATGATTGGAAAGTTATTGATACGCATTGGCCGATGCGAAAATATTTAGAAGACCAGCGTGAATTGGATAGCGAATTTTTCTTGGCAAATGATGGTATTCATCCGGGTAAAACGGGTCACTGGTTGATGGCTAAGGAGATTTTACTTTTCTTGGGAGAATCCGAAGTAAAGGACTTTCCGGATATCCATAAAGCCGTCGCATCTTTTCCTAAAGGGAAAGAAATTCTGAGTTTGATTACCCAGCGCCAAGCTTTGCTGCGGGATGCTTGGCTTACGTCCACCGGGCATTTACGTCCAGGATTGGCTGAAGGTCTGCCATTAGAAGAGGCTCAGGAAAAGGCATTAGAAATTGAGGGGATGATTCAAGCACTTTTGAATTAGTAATATCTGACTGTTATAATTTAAGTTATCAAAAATTTTTGCTCATTCCGGTAATATGAGCGAATTGACTTTCGGATATTAGGATATAAAAAAAAGGCGACCATTGGTCGCCTTTCGAATTTATGAGTGATTGAATGGAATTTTAATTTACTTCTCCAATTTCACCTCGTTCAGCCATTTTTTGCATCTTCTTATTTGCATAGATAGCTACCTCTACTCTTCTGTTTTCCTGACGTCCTGCTTCAGTTTCATTAGTTGCAATAGGTTGCATTTCTCCGTAAGCCATGATCTCCATTCTGCTTTTATCAATACCATTTTCAGTCAAAAAATCTTCTACTGAATAGGCTCTTTTACGTGAAAGCTCCATGTTATAATCATCAGCACCAGTGCTATCTGTATGCCCTTCAACTAGCACATTCGTCTCTGCGTATTTTTTTAGTGTTTCAGCTAGTTCAGTCAGGTTTTCTTTAGATACATCGCTCAGATCAGATTTGTCCACCGGAAACATCAATCCCGAGTCGAATGTGATTTTTATTCCTTCGCCTACACGCTCCACAGTTGCGCCTTCGAGATCTCTTTGTAATTCATCCGCGGCCTTATCCATTTGATTTCCTATTATAGCTCCTGCGGAACCTCCAATGGCAGATCCTATCAAGACACCTACTGCCGTATTATTTTTACCGGCAATCACTCCTCCCAGAACTCCGCCTGCTGCGCCACCGATGGCGCCACCTTTAACTGCATTACTCGATTTACAACTTACAGCACCCAAAGTAGTAGATGCTATTAAGGCTGCCATTAAAAATTTGTTGGTCGTTTTCATATCATTATTTTTATTGATCCACTATATAGTTCAATTGATGTACCAACACGGCTTGGGGGCTGGTGGTTATGTTTATCTATTAACTGCGCGGGAAAATATTCCCGATTATGAGGAAATGTAACAGGCGGTTTCATTTACATTCATCGCAATTCTGGTAGTTAGATTCCTTACATTTATGTTTGAAGACCAAAACCCCAAAATTCCTAGTATGATGATGAAGAAATTATTTTTTTTAGTAGTGCTATTCTTACCGAGTATACTAATCGCTCAGCAAACGGGAGAGAAGATATTTCTATGGGAGGGAGGCGCTCCAGGATTTGAAGATCGAAAGGACGAACCCGAACTCGCACAGGACTGGTGGGTGAGAAATATTCATAACCCAAGTATCACACTATTCAAACCTGAAAAACCAGATGGTAGCTTTATTCTAGTTTGTCCAGGAGGTGGATTTAGAAATCTAGGCTATAATGGAGAGGGAGTTGCTCCTGCCAAATTTCTCAATGAGCTAGGAGTTACTGTTGGAGTTTTAAAATATCGTCTTTTCCGGGAAGAAGAATCGCCTTATACAGAACAGCATCCTACCCAAGATGTAATCCGGGCGATGAGAATGGTGAGGGCAAATGCCGAGAATTGGGGAGTGGATCCGGATCGAATTGGTATCATGGGTTTTTCAGCGGGCGGAGAGGTAGTCAACTGGGTTGCCTATGATGCTAATCCTGGTAATGCTAATGCAAGCGATCCTATAGAGCGATTCGCTGCTCAGCCAAATTTCCAGATTCAGATTTACCCAGGACCGCTGGGTACTCCGATGGTAGTAGCTAAAGATGCACCACCGATTTTCCTTGTTGCTGCAAATAATGATGAATGTTGCTCAAGCACTATTGTAGATACTATGTTAGCATACCGTAAAGCTGGTGCAGATGTAGAAATGCATTTGTATTCAAAAGATGAGCATGCATTTAATATGGGCTCTCGGTCTGAATTTGTAAGTATCAATCATTGGCCGGACCGATTGAAAGATTGGTTGGAGGATCATGCCTATTTCAAAAAGTAAAAATCCTTTAGGCATCTTAATTAATCACAATGTTATTAATGATGGCTGGATTGCTTGGAAAGGCTGGAGCAAGTACTTTTAAGTAAAGATTTTGCAATGAAAAAATTCTATTCCCTGCTTTTGTTTACGGCTTTATCTATTCCTTCCATTGCTTTTTCCCAGGAAGAAAGTCAAGAGCCAATCGTCATTTTAATATCACTGGATGGTTTTAGATACGATTATGTGGAACGATTCCAGCCTGAGAATCTCACCAGTTTTATAGAGGGTGGAGTTGCTGCAGAAAGTATGATGCCTTCCTTTCCTAGCAAGACTTTCCCAAATCACTACACGATAGCCACGGGCTTGAAACCTGAGCATCATGGTTTGGTGGATAATTCTTTTTACGATCCGGAGAAAGATCAGACCTACGCAATCAGTAAAAAGGAATTGGTTCAGGATGGGAGTTGGTATGGAGGAACACCACTTTGGGTGCTTGCAGAGCAAAATGATATGATTGCCGCGAGTTATTTCTTTGTGGGATCGGAAGCAAATGTGCAGGGAGTTAGGCCGAGCTACTATTATGATTATGATGGGAATGTAAGTAATCTGACACGAGTCACTGAAGTTTTCAAATGGTTGGAAATGCCTGAAGAAAAGCGTCCGAGGTTGATTACCATGTATTTTTCAGATATGGACGATACAGGCCATCGCTATGGACCGACAAATGATGAAAAGCTTTCGGAAACTTTGATGAAACTTGATCATGAATTAGGGGCACTTTTTGAGGGCTTAAAAAGCTATGATTTGAATATCAATGTAATTGTCGTCTCGGATCATGGTATGATGGAGGTGACGCCAGATCACTTCCTAAATCTAACTGAACTGACCAAAGGGATTCCTGCAAGAATCGTAAATAATGGAGCATTGGCTCACATTTATTTAGAGAATCCTGAGGATAAAGAGCAGGTGATTAAAACCTTGGAGAAATCAGACTTGCCGATTCATATCACAGATGTAGACGATAAGGAAAATTATCAGGATTTGATGTATAAGGACAGAATAGGCGATATTTTGATCATAGCTGACCGTGACTATTATCTAGCTTGGGAAACGACTTTGACACGAATGCAGGCAAATATGGAAAGGCTAGATACGGATAGATTTGGTGAGCACGGTTTTAGCACTGCTTACAAAGACATGCACGCGATCTTCTACGCTAATGGCCCCGCTTTCAAATCAGGATTAAAAATTGAAACTTTTCAGAATATCCATGTGTATCCCTTAATATGTAAGATCCTTGACCTTCCAGCTCCGGAAAATATTGATGGTAGATTGGAAGTGCTGGAGCCTATATTGAGATAACATAATGGATAAGATAGATATTAGATCGAGGAAGGAAGTGGATTTTTTAGTTAGGCGATTTTATGATCAAATTCGTCAACATGACACGCTGGGGCCGATCTTTAATGGAGTTGTGAAGGATTGGGATACGCATCTGATTCATTTGAGTGATTTCTGGGAAATGATCTTGCTACAAACTGGTCCTGGTGCCGGGAAATTCAACCCAGTGAAAGTTCACAGAAATGTGGATGCTGAAGTGGACAATAGCATAGAACAGGCACATTTTGGAAATTGGCTTGAACTCTGGTTTCAGACGTTGGATCGATATTTTGAAGGGGAAACTGCGGATTATGCTAAAGAACATGCACGGCGAATGGCGCATATGCTTTTTACGAGAATCTGGGAAGCGAGAGTTAAGTAGTGGGCAGTTTTTAGTCTCAGTGAACAGAGTCTCAGTTAGCAAAAGCCCTCAGGCTGCAGTGACATTTGTCCTGTTCGGGAGATTTGAACCAAGCTCGCTATGTCAGTTTTCATTCTCAGTGAACAAAGTCCCGACTCAGTGATCAGTTTGCAGGGAATGCAGGAAGTAAATCATGAGAATTCGAGGATTATTTTTAGCTTAATGAATATTTAACATTATCCCGAAATCATGAAAAGAATTACCATCCTCCTGTTTTTTATTTCCATTGCTTTTTTCGCCCAAAGTCAAACCAAAAATCTTTTTGATGGCAAAAGCCTTTTTGGATGGTATATGGACGTTCCGGATTTGGAAGCAGATAGTTCACTGAGAATTCCATTTATCATCAGAGATGGGCTATTAGTAAGTTTGGGTACACCGGAAGGCCATTTGATGACATATGAGGAGTATGACAATTACACGCTAGAACTTGATTATAGATTTGCTGGAAAGCCTGGGAACTGTGGAATATTAGTTCATGCGTCTACACCTCGGGCATTGTACGGGATGTTTCCGAAGTCTATTGAGGTCCAATTGATGCACAGCAATGCCGGGGATTTTTGGTGTATACAACAAAATATCGAAGTGGAGGATATGGAAACTAGGAGAGGTCCAAAGGAGAATTGGGGTGTAAACGGAAACAAGGAGCGTAGAATCAAAAATCTAACGGATGACTCGGAAAAACCTCTTGGCGAATGGAACCACATTAAGATTACCTGTGATGGTGACAAAGTAACTGTATGGTTAAATGGTGATCTTGTCAATGACGGATTTAATGCAACGGCCACACGTGGAAAAATTGCTTTGCAGGCGGAAGGTGCCGAGGTGGAATTCAAAAATATCTTGCTGACAGAACTTTAACCGGGATTCCCGATCTTTTTGTTTAGGGGGAATATTGAAATTCCATTCTGGGCAATTTATAGCTTATGATCCTTTGATATTTTTAAGGGTGACAGACTATTTTGGTTTTACTATTTTGACTGCATATAGAACCTCTGAGTCATTTTTTTAGTTGTGGATTGACTACGCATACTAATTGTTTTTTAGCAGACACATTTTTTGCTCTAAAACAATCCTTATAATTTAAGTAAGCGGATTGTAATAATCACCTAATGAATGGCTTGGAAAAAAGAAAAAACTGAGGAGCAGGTTGCCAAAGAGCTGCAGAACGAAATTGATACTGAACTCAAGAACTCTAAATCAAAAAGCAGAGATTCAGCCAAAACTCATGGTGAAATTCTAAGGGATCAGATTATAGATGCACTTGAGGTCTATGATAAGCGAACGACCAGCCTGTTTACAAGTTCACTTACCGCTGGTTTGGAGATTGGCTTCAGTTACTTGATGTTATGTACACTCTACTTTTTCCTTATGGGGAAGATGGATTCTCACTCTATCATCCGGGTGATTTCCTTAGTTTACCCGCTTGGGTTTATCATGGTTGTACTAGGACAAAGTATCCTATTCACAGAGCAAACAGCTTTATTGACTCTACCTGTTCTTAACAAAAAGAGGTCTGCCGTAAGTATGCTAAGGCTTTGGGGTATTGTGATTGCTGGTAACATGGTCGGGGGATATGTTATTTCCGCGATTTTACTTTGGTTGGGTCCACACTTGGAGATTTTCAATCATGAGGTAGTGGAGGTGATAGCCCTGCATACCCTCCGAACTGAGATTCACGTTATTTTTGTCAGTGCAATAATAGCGGGCTGGATGATGGGTTTACTTTCTTGGTTGCTAGCCTCGTCCAGAGATACGATCAGTAGAATTGTGATGATCTACATGATCACAGCCGTTATGTCATTTGCCGGCCTGCATCATAGCATAATCGGTAGTGTGGAAGTGTTCTCGGGAATGATCAGTTCGCCGGCAATCTCTGTTTTGGATTACCTCAGTTTCCAGAGTACCGCGCTGATGGGCAATGCCTTTGGCGGTGCGATCTTCGTGGCGTTATTGAAATATAGAGCCTTCGTCTTTAATATCGGTTCCAAAAATTGAGTTAAGGTAAATTAACTTAGCTAGTTAGTTTGAGCTATTTATATTGAGGGATGCAAAGACTTTTACTTCCCTTAATTGTAGTGCTAGCTCATTTTTCCTGTAGCCAAAAAGATAATTCAAGTACAATAAAATCACCTAACTACAGCTTTGAAATCATCGATTCTCTTCAGATTGATTACTTAGGGAGTTTGTGGATAATAGATTTGGATTCAGCTAGTCAAAGTTATTTAGCTAAAGGAAATCGTGATTTGGAATTCCTGATTTTAGATAGAGGCGGGCTGGTCACATCAACTATTAACTTCCCTTCTGATGGACCTAATGCGCTAAATGGATATATCAATCCAGTTGGCCTTAGGGATGGGGAGATAGAATTTCATATAGTGAATCAGGGTTTCTTTAGATACGATTTTGATGGAAATAGAATTTGGAAGTATAAACTGCCGTTTGATTATTTCTATATCAATGGATTGTCCGGGGATGCGATTTATCCTTTGGGTGATGCGATTGCATTTATCCGTCCAGAACGTGCTGAGGTGGTCACAGACGAATCAATGACAAGCATATTTGAAGGAATTTATGGTCAGCCTATTTTAGAAGTAATCGATACAGTTTCGAATGTTGATCGGGAGACCATGCCTTTTCCTCCCAATTCAATGTATAGCGATGGGAACTTCTATTTTTGGATGTTTCCGACAGTTATCAGATCGGATAAAGAATGGATTCTTTATTTCAGGAATGAAATGAAATACTGGGTTTATAAGGAAGAAGAGGGAGAAGTGATTTTTGACAGGGAAGTAACGCTTCAAGTGGATGATGCCGTGAAATCTATTGGTGTTTCATTCAAACAGGAAGTAGAATACAGTGAAATAACCAAGTATAATTTTCCGGGTACCATACGTGAAATCTACAGAGCAAAGGATAAGATTCTAGTGATTTACCATAAGGGTATTCCAGAGGAATTGGCTAGGCAGGTGGATCGAGATGAAGCTTCGGGACGGAGAGAATTGGAAAAATTGAAACAGTACTATGTCGCCGTATTTGACGCTGAGTTTAACTTGCTTCAAAATGATATTCCCGTTCCGAAAGGGCTAATATTTACCACTATTTTGACCGAGGAAGAAGAAGTTTTAGCACTAAAACATCCAGATTTTTTTGAAACAGAAGACGATTTAGTTGTTTATTACAAGTTGAAACTTCTAAATTAGGTCTATGAGAAAGAACTACTACATTACACTTTTTTTAGTGACTATACTTTTACAAAGCTGTAACTCCAATTCTAAGGAAATTACCACCCCGCAGGAATTGGTATCTGAGGGAGAACTTGTTTCCCTGACTATAGATGACCAGACTTCGAATGTAAGTGATGGATTGGTCCATTTTCAGGATAAAAATGGAAGCTGGTTATTCAAATTGAATATGATGAATAATGAAATTCAGTTGTATAATCTAGATTCAAAATCGCTGGAGAAGAAAATAATTTTTGAAGAAGATGGTCCAGAGGCAGTACCAAGTATTTTGGGAATCCATGTGCAGGCTATGGATAGTATTTTTCTGTTTGGATATCCATTATATAGTCTTCAACTGACAGATACGAGTGGGGCAATTAAAGCAAATTATAACTATGAACCTCCCTTTAACTATTTGGCCGCTTTTGTTCATAATGCCCATTACAATTACACTCCAATTTTACGGGGGAATAAGTTGCTGGTAAACACAAAGTTTGAAGGAGACCTGAGAACTATTCCGGATGATACGCTGGCGACTAAGTCATTTAGCTATACTATTGATCTTGAGAATTCAGAAGTGAATCTACTTCCTATTACTTGGCCTGCTGGCTACAATGCTTCTGGTTCAAAACTTCTGGAATTTAGTATGGCTTCTGATGGTGAGAATCTGGTTTACTCCCTTGTGGCAGATCATGACCTTTATGTTTCTGACTTAGATGGAAAATTTTTAAAGACTGTAGCTGCTAAAAGCAAGTATATAGATCAAAGCTTTCCTAGTTTTAATGAGGCGACGGATGGTTTTAAAACGATGAAATATGTGTATGCCTCAGATCGCTACGAGCGTCTTTTGTATGACGAATATAGAGGAGTTTTTTACCGCTTTGTTTTTCCTAAAGTAGAAGTACAAAATGAAGAGGAAATCACTCAGTTGAGGAGATTTCCTCGGAAGTTTGCCGTGATGATTTTGGATAAAGACTTGAACGTGCTGGGAGAAACGCTTATGCCTGAAAATACCTACTATCCAAATAATTCTTTTGTGAGCAAAGACGGGCTTTTTATCTCCATCAATCATCCTGAAAATCCCAATAGTGAGGAAGACCTGATGAGCTTTGAGGTGTTTAAGCTAAAGGAAGTGGAGTAAACTCCCTTTTAGCCAACCGGAATAATGTTACACAGATTATTTCTAAGTTTCTAATCTAGAACCCTTCTCATTTTAAAGATTGGGTGAGTATTGCCATCACAGTCGTAATTCCTTCCTTGTAATTCCCCAGTCTGATGTTTTCATTAGGACTGTGTTGATTATTGTCTGCGTTCACCGTAGGAATGGTAACTGCAGGTATTCCCAGTGCATCCACAAAAGGAGAAATGGGAATAGATCCTCCAGAGATCCTAATCTGCACTGGATCTTTTCCGAATGCTCGATTCATAGCAGCTCTCAGCCATGCACCCGTTTCAGAGTCCATCGGAGTACGAAATGCCTGATAGGAAATAGAATAAATCATCTTCACGATCTTAGGATACTTCATTCGCTCCTCATCAGTTGGATCATGATCAAGTATATGGAAGCCCTGATCCTCGATATGCTTTTTGATAAGGGAAAATAAACGTTCTGGATCTGATTCCGGAACTAACCTCACATCGATTTCTGCTAAGGCAGTAGCCGGTACAATCGTTCTTGCCTCTTTGCCTACCCAAGCTGACTCCATTCCACGGATGTTCAGTGAGGGATATTGAATGCTTTCCTGATAGCTTTGACCTACCTGATCTGTCCTACCTATTCCCAGTTTCTTTTGGATAGCCTGCTCATCATCGGGTACCTGAGCTAGGATTTCCATTTCTGATTCGGATAGATTTATTCCTTCGTAAAAGCTGGGTATTACCACTACGCCGTTTTCATCTTTCATGGAAGCTAAAAGCTGCGAAAGAAGAAAAGCTGCGTTAGGAGCATAGTTTCCATAATGCCCGCTGTGCTGAGGGAGTTTTGGGCCGAAAGTAGTCAGGGTCATCTGAGAGATTCCTCTTGCGCCATAGCTTAGCGTAGGTTCATTGCTGGTATGTCTTGGTCCATCCATGATCAGCATCAGATCAGCTTTTAACTTTTCTTTATGGTCCAAAACTGCTTGAGGCAGATTCGGAGAACCTTGTTCTTCTTCAAAATCCAAGATAATCTTGATGTTATAATCAGGGGAAATACCTGCTTTTACTAGAGCATCCCATCCAGTAAGAAACATAGCAATTGGCCCTTTGTCATCTGAGGTAGATCTCCCAAAAAGCCTCCATTCAGGATTGTAATCTGTTTGGAGATTTTCTGAAGGGATTATCTGCCAATCACTGTTGGCATCCAGGGATTTTAAAACAGGAAGATAGGGGTTGGGTTGCAGCCACTTGCTGGTGTCTACTGACTGACCATCTACGTGGAAGTAAAAAAGTGCATTTTTAGTGGCATTAGGTTGCGATTTTGATACAAGAAGCAAAGGGATTCCATTTGTTTCTAGTTTTTCTGAATGCCATCCCCTTTCTCCAAATTCCTTTTCGCACCAAGCAATGTTAACTTCTATTTGCTCAGGGTAAGCCGCATCATTTGGTATACTGACAATCTCCTGTAAAATGTCTAAACCATGTTGCCAATTTTCATTTGTTAGTTTTTCAAGTTCTGCTTGGGTTAGTGATTGGCTAAAGGCAGAAATTCCCAAAATCAGGAGGGGCAGGAATAGAAGTTTTTTCATAGGTGTCAGTAAAGAATTAAAAAGTACTGAAACTCATCCATAAATGAAAAATGTCAAAGAAATGATTGAAATAAAATCACAATATTATCCACATAGGCTTTAAAAGCCTGAATGCTATATGCTCATTATTGGAAGGAAAGAGGAGAAGAGATTCATCAGTTAAGATTTAGCCTTTTGTTTGCTCGGCAGTCTGGGTAATCTCCTTACCATTTAATATGAATTTGTCATAACCGTAAAGGCTGACATTCACCATGGAATCACCTACTTCCGCCAGTGTATTGAATCCATTTGGGTAGAGTTTTCTTCCGATAGGATACATCCAGGCAAAGAATTTATACCAAGAAAGTACATGCTTGGCTCCTTCCATTGGCTTCATGCCACCGGGACGATAGGCAAAAACCTGTTTGAAAGAAAGCTTCTTCAGGTCATTTTCGGTTTTACCCTTTACCCTTGCCCAGTGACTTTTTCCCTTCTCAGTACTATCAGTTCCCTGTCCTGAGACGTAGGTGAAAGTCATTTGAGGATTAAGCTTCGCCAAAGTCTGCGCAAAGCTTAAGGTCAAATCGTAGGTAATTTTCTCATAGTCCTCCTTGCTGACACCCACGGAAGAAATTCCTGCACAGAAAAAGCAGGCATCGTAGCCGGAAAGTTGAGCTTCCACAGCGCCAAGGTCAGTGAAATCGGCATGAATCAGCTCCTCCAATTTGGGATGCTGATGGCCATTCGGCTTGCGGCTGATAGCCAATATCTTTTCAACTTTGGGATTCTCAAGGCATCGCTGCATTACCCCTTCGCCAACCATCCCTGTGGTACCTGTGATGATGATTTTCATATTTTATGACTGTTCTTAATTATGCCTGATAACGCAATAACTCTATGGCATTTGTCCGGTGACTGGTGTCCGATGTCCTGTGTGGCTTCAAAGTAGCAGTTAACCATTTCTTTGAAGTTCTATTTTTTCTAGTAAATGAAATCAAAGCACTATATAAAATGCTTAACACTAGCATTCAAGCTACATACGTCACCCGGCACCGGTCACCCCGCATCTGTCATTTCAACTTCACCAGCGGGTAATTCAATCCATTCACCAGGTTTTTTACTACTACATATTTATCCAAATTCTTGAATAACTCCGTAAGGTTTCGGAAGCCATAGGATCTTGGATCGAAACTGGGGTCAATCTTTCTCAGCGATGCCCCGATCTTGGCAATGTGGATTTCCTCTTCCTCATCGGAAGAAATTTCAAAAGCTTTATCGATTATACTCAGATCAAGTTCCGCAGCTTCTTTTTCAGGAAGTTCCTTTTTGATTTCCTCATTTACTACCACATTTTTTCTGGTGGTACTGACCTGGGATTTATCCACTTTTTTACCTGTTGCTTTTGGTTTTTCTTCTGGCAAAAGATTCTCAGCATAGGTGAAAATCTCACAGGACTGCACAAAGGCTTTTGGGGTGATCCTGCGACCTATTCCCATCACAAACATTCCTTCTTCCCGAATTCTCTTTGCCAAACCTGTGTAATCAGAATCGGAGGATACGATGCAAAAACCGTCCACGCTTCCGCTATGAAGGATGTCCATCGCATCTATGATCATGGAGCTATCAGTGGAGTTCTTGCCGGTAGTGTAGGAAAATTTTTGGATCGGGCTGAAAGAATGCAGGTTGATCATCTCTTTCCAGCTATTCATATGTGGCGTGGTCCAGTCCCCGTAGATTCTCCGGATGGTGGCTTTGCCGTATTTGGAAACCTCTTCGAGAATTTCCTTGATTAATTTTGCTTGTGCATTATCCCCGTCAATGAGGACGGCGATGTTGAATTTATTGTTTTGCATGTATAAAAATATAATGTATTAGCCCATAAGTTAGCAATTAGTAAGCCGAGCTTGGGGATTGGCAGGAAAAAGAGAGGGTAATGGAATGTTCTGGAACCTTCGGAGTCTTATGAAATAGTGTGTAATTTTTTATCAATTCCCTTCCAATTTCACAAGTTGGACTTCAGTTTCGGAGCTGGGAATAGAATACGATACATAACTCCCATTAGAATCAGACATTATTTTAAGATTGATATCTCTTTCATTTTGGCTCAAACGAACACCTTCCCAGCCTTCGGGAAGGTATGTTTTAAGCGTCAACGGAATGTCATAAACAGCAGCATCCAAGTCTGAGCTTAATTTGATCATAATAGTATCCCCCTCCAATTCAGATTTAATTTGAGCTGCTTTTCTTTCTCTTAAGTATTTGGTGACATCGCCAAAAGTGGCAACCCAAACAGAATCCTCATTTTCTTTAACATCACCAAAGTATTGGACCAACTCTTCTCTTTTCAGCGGCTCCCAACCGTAATCTTCAACTCCGTGAATCACCAGCACTAGCCAAATGTTGTCATGTGCATTCACTGTGTCTGTCCAGGCTTTCATCTGATCAATACCCGTAGTGCTAATTGCACCTCTTTGCCATTGGACATATTCTTTATCAGTGTTTCCAGGTTGCTTTTGACTTCCTCTATTTATTTCTTCCAACCATTCTTCAGGCATTCTGTTTCTTAAAGCAGGATAGATTTTATGAGCGTACTCCATGACTCTTTCATTCTCAGTGCCATATGGGCCTTCCGCTGAAAAGGTCGCTTTCGCACCCATAAACTTCGCTAAGTCAGCTTTACTTTGCTCTAATTCATAACGAATGTTTGCTTCATCCAGCACTGCTAGTCTAGGATGAGTGACTGTATGTGAGGAGATTTCATGTCCTTGCTTTTCGTATGATTTATATTGCTCCCAAGTAGTGGTGTCAACTGGGTTGTTATGAAAAACCACATCTTCCGTATCTTTCAAACGGCCATTTCTTATTTTTTCATAGCCTTCGTCGAGAAGCAGATAAGCCTCTGAAACTTTTCCGGCTTCGAACAATGACCCTACATTCGCATGATATTCCTCTGCCTCAGTGGTTCCTGTGAAAGCAATCAAGGAAGCTCTTTCGAAGAAATTGGTAGAATCAGTTTTGATAGTTGCCGTTTCCGAAATGATGGTTTCCGGTTCTCTACCTATAAACCGCCCTTTTGCAGACCCCTCCACTTTTCCGGTAATAATGAAAAATGTCCCTGGCAGATCCAAACTATCCATTATTGGTTTTGCGACGGTCAATTGATTGATGATCCCATCATCATAGGTGATGGAAATTGCACCATTCTTTCCATCTGGCCACTTTGTAATTTCTGTCTGGGCAGACCAGTCTTTAACTGGATTAGCGCATGAAGCAGCGAGAAATAAGACAGCAAAGAGACTTCCTTGGGATGGTAATAGTTTCATTTATTTTTAGTCTTGTTTTTCTGAGAAAAAAAAGAAGCGCTTTTCAGCGCTCCTAATAATATTTCAAAATCCTTACCCCAACTTCTCTTTAAAGAAACTAATCGTCCTATCCCAAGCTAAAGTTGCAGCAGCCTCATCGTAGCGAGGTGTGGTGTTATTGTGGAATCCGTGATTTACATCTGGATAGATGAAAGCCTGATTTTCCACATTATTTTCATTCAGGGCTTTTTCATACGCTGGCCAGCCGGCATTTACCCGCTCGTCCAGTCCTGCAAATTGTAGCATTAGAGGAGCTTTGATTTTTGCGGCTTCTTCTGCAGAGGGTTGACCTCCATAAAAAGGAACAGAGGCATCCAGAGTTGGAATTCGAACCGCCATCATATTTGAGATCCAGCCTCCGAAGCAGAATCCTACCACACCGATTTTGCCATTGCAGTCTGGATGTGCCTTTAAATACTCGTAAGCAGCGATAAAGTCCTCCAGCATTTCATCCCGATCTCGTTTGCTCTGCATTTCACGACCTTCATCGTCATTGCCGGGATACCCTCCGAGTGGAGTGAGCGCATCAGGAGCCAAAGAGATAAAACCCGCTACAGCAGTTCTTCTTCCCACATCTTCTATGTATGGATTCAGGCCTCGGTTCTCATGCACAACCACCACTCCAGGTACTTTACCTTTCATTCCGGCAGGAGTAGAAAGCAATCCCTTGATCTTGCCTCCACCTTTTGGAGAATCGTAAGTGATGTAGTTTGATTCCAAGCGAGGATCATCTGCTTTGATGGTACGGGTGTCTTCATAATTTGGCATCATTGCACTCATAAGCGCGGCAACAGTTACGCCTCCTACGGCATAAGCGGAAAGTTTTTCTATGAATTGTCTTCGCTCAAGTTTGTTGTGTGCATAAGCATCGTATAGATCAAATACGCCTTGGTCTATGTCTTCTTTTCTTAATTCCTTCATTGTTATTGGTTTTGTGGGTTGTAGTGTAATTTACTGAATTGCATGAAGTAAATAAATTCACTCGTGTAATTCTTTAGACGCTTTCAAGTACAAAGTACCAAGTACCAAGTACAAAGAATCAAGCACTGACAACTGACAACTTCCAACCTCCAACTTCCCAACTTCCTCTCCCCACTTCCAACTTCCTTTTATTCTTCCGAACTTGCACGCACAAATCATTGACTATTCCCTTGGCTTCAAAAGTTCTATTCATCACCCCGCCTTTTACCCAGCTTAATACGCCTTATCCGGCTACGGCTTATCTGAAAGGCTATATGAATCAAATCGGAGTGGCATCCAATCAGGTTGATCTAGGAATAGAGGTGATTTTGCAACTTTTTTCCAAGGCAGGATTAACCAAGATTTTTGCAGAGATTGAAGCTAATCAGGCAGATTTGTCGGACAATGCTGCACGTATTGTGCGATTGAAAGCTAATTACTTGCAAACCATAGATCCTGTGATTGCTTTTCTACAGGATAGAAATCCTACGCTGGCTTATAGAATTGCTGAGGGAGATTACCTGCCTGAGGCCAGTCGCTTCGAGCAATTGGATGATCTGGAATGGGCTTTTGGTACGCTTGGGATTCGGGATAAAGCCCGGTATTTCGCGACTCTTTATCTGGAAGATATCGGTGATTTGATCTCGGAACAGATAGATCCTCATTTCGGCTTTAGCCGCTATGCTGAGCGCTTGGGCATGTCCGCCAATACTTATGATGAGATGCAGGAAGCACTGAATCAACCTTCCGGTTTGATCGATGACTTACTTTGTGATTTACTGGAGCAAAAGATACAGCAGTACCAGCCTACTTCTGTTGCCTTTTCAGTGCCTTTCCCAGGAAATCTTTACGGGGCTTTCAAATGCGGGCAATACCTGAAAAAGCATCATCCAAACTTGGTACTTTGGATGGGAGGAGGATATCCAAATACGGAGTTGCGCTCGCTAAAGGAACCTCGGGTTTTTGATTACATGGACTTTATTGTACTGGATGATGGAGAAGCTCCAATTCGGCTGTTGCTCGATCATCTGGATGGGAAGATACCGGTTGCTGAGCTGAAGCGAACCTTTACCCGAGTTGACGGTCAAGTGACTTTTTGTAATAATCATGCAGTAAAAGATGTGGCTCAGCGAGAAGTGGGTACGCCGGATTACAGCGATTTGCTGATTCGGGATTACCTCTCTGTGATTGAAGTGGCAAACCCAATGCATAGACTTTGGTCGGATGGTCGTTGGAATAAGATGACACTGGCACATGGTTGCTACTGGGGAAAATGCACCTTTTGCGACGTGTCGCTGGATTACATCGGGAGGTATGAACCGATCACTGCATCGATTTTATGCGATCGTATCGAGGAGATTATCGCTCAGACTGGCGAAAATGGGTTTCATTTTGTGGATGAGGCGGCACCACCTGCTTTGATGCGGGATCTGGCAATTGAGATTCTTCGCAGAGAACTCTCTGTGGTTTGGTGGACGAATATTCGTTTTGAAAGCAGTTTTACCGCAGACCTGTGCCGGCTTCTGAGAGCTTCTGGATGTATTGCGGTTTCTGGCGGTTTGGAAGTCGCCTCTGATCGCTTGCGGGAAATGATCAAAAAGGGAGTGACAGTCTCTCAAGTCGCCCAGGTAACCAACCATTTCACCCAATCAGGAATCATGGTTCATGCGTATTTGATGTATGGTTTTCCAACCCAAACTGCTCAGGAAACAATTGATTCCTTGGAAATGGTTCGTCAGCTAATTCAAGCGGGAGTGATCCAATCCGGTTTCTGGCATCGATTTGCCATGACTGCACATAGCCCAGTTGGGCTGGATCCAAAGTCTTTTGGAGCAGTTAATCTCATGCCTGTGGAAGGTACTTTTGCAAATAATGATTTGCCTCATGATGATCCTACGGGAGCGGATCATGAGATTTTTAGCGAGGGCTTACGCAAATCACTTTTCAATTACATGCATGGAGTCTGTTTCGATGTACCGCTTCAGGATTGGTTTGAAGCCAAGGTACCAAAAACTACTATTTCTAAGAATTACATAGCTCAAGAAATCAATAACGAGCCAGCTCCAGAATATAAAGATCGAAACAGAATTCTTTGGATAGGAGCGCAGCCTGAGCTGCAGGTTTTCGAAGAGGATGAGCTTGCGGAGTTGATTTTTTCAGGGAAAAAAGAAGACTTCGCCATGGAGCTACCGCTTAATTTGGGGATCTGGGTTGCTGAACTTCTAAATACAGTGGGTTATAACCAAAAGCTAAATACCCTAAAGCCAATCCGGGAAAGCTATGAATCTCAATTTGGCGACTTTGAAGAGATGTTGGAATCAGAAGTCTGGGAAATCCTGAGAGAGCATGGATTGTTGGTTTTTTAGGAAACATCCCAATTTTGCTATCAATGACATACTATGATTTTATTGGAAATCATGTCAGTCCGAGCGAAGTCGAGGACAATTATAAATCAGGCTTCGACTTCGCTCAGCCTGACATTCCCACTTCACTCAGCTTGAGATTTCCACTTTGCTTAGCCTGACATTCCGAATTAGCTTAGCCTAATATTACGACTTCGCTCAGTTTGAAATTACGGGTTTGCGGAGCCTACATTAGCGTTTCACTTTTGTGAGTTTGAAGTTTGTATTACTCAGATTAGAACTACAAATCCCACTCGATTTGGGCGAGCGATTGTAATCTCAAATCGGGATATTTTTTACTCAGCGGTATTATTTGAAAATAGATTTCTATGTACCAAGCGGCGAATTAGAGTGATTCGAATGGATCATTCAAAATAATAATTGCTGTGGCACAACTTGTGAATTGATGATCCGACAAACAATTTAACCATATAATTTCCCCGACATGAACAATCTTTTCAAAGGATTAATCGCAGGCTACGGAGCCTATAAACTAGGCGGAGGATGCCTAGGAACTATTCTGGTATTCGTAGTTATCTATTTGCTAATGGGGCAATGTAGCTAACAGATTTTAGCACTAGATTACTCTCCCCATATTTGGATCTGAAATGCTGTCTTTGCCTGATTCCAATCTTCCGGCATAGGTTATTTTCAGATCCTGATCTTTTTCTTCAAAAGTAACCTGATACCATCCTTTGTACTTTTTCGTATCCACTTTAAGGCTTGTTTCAGCGCCTGCAGCCAGCTTTATTTCTTTGTTTGTTTTTAGATAAACATCATCTTTAGCCTTCAATGTCAAGTTAGATGAAGAGGTATTTTTTATTATAAACAAAAGTTCATCACTGGCTTTGTTGTTATTTAAAACTGCTTTTGCACTGACGTCCAAGTTTTTTTGTGGAGACTTACCTTTAAATTCCCGATAGAATCCATTTGGTCCATAGACACGAAGGTGATATTGCCCATTTTCAAATTCTGAAATTGGCCATTCATAAGAAATAGTGTCTCCAGATTTTACAGCGAAAGCCCAGATTTTTACCGGCTCAAAAATTTTAGATTTGGAGTTGAGATAGTTGCCAGGAGCATATACATTAAATCCCGAACCTAGGGCTTCTTTCCCGAAAATTTCCTGAGATGATGTGAAAGTAATGATGAAATTTTTCCCGTCAGAACTGATTTTCCCGTCCGCATGCAAGTCGTATTTCAATCCGTTGGAGGGCTTAGTGCCAGGTTCCTGAATTGGGAAAACAGATGAATTTGCTTGGTTAGACGCTTCTTTTTTAGCTTCTTCTTCCGAAAGCTTTATGAAATTAGTAGGGACATTTTTGAATTTAGCATTGTAAATCTGCTTCACAAATTCCTCCTGATTTACGGGCTCAGCATGTTTAATTTTCTCATCATTGTAAGGACGGAATGCCGATGTTAAATCTCCGCTGACTGTTCTTCTCCAAGAGCTAATATTTGTTTCTTCGATTTTCTTGCCGGTCTTCTTGGTAAGGAAAGTTTCCAAAAATTGAATAGTGGAAGTAATGTCACAAACTTCAGAATTTACCCATCCGCCGCGCGACCAAGGTGAGGCTATAATCAGAGGCACTCTATATCCCAATCCAACTGGGCTGGTTCTCGCTTCATTGGCCTTAAATCCTTCTCTTAATTCTTCCTCTGCAGTCACAAATTCTCCTACACTGGAAAGTCCTTCAGACATTTTTCCATTAGGCTCGTTTGGATTTGGCGGGACGAAAGGAGGGATGTGATCAAAATAGCCATCGTTCTCATCGTAATTGATGATGAAAATGGTCTTCTTCCACACCTCTGGATCTTCGGTCAAAATATTCATTACCTCCGAGGCATACCATGCACCATACCAAGGCGCGCTTGGGTGATCAGAAAATTTCTGCGGAGCTACTAACCAAGTAACTGTCGGCAAAGTGCCTTCTTTTACATCTTTACGGAATTGGTGGAGAATGTCTCCTTTTGGAATCAAAGTTTCACGGTCTTCTCCATTTTCCTGGTAGGATAGTTTTTCGGTTTGGTGGAAATAAGGATCTTCTGCATTTGTTTGGAAAGCCTTTTTATGAAGATTTTTTGATTTGTCCGAGAGCTTTTCAAATTCTTCAGCATTCCACTTTTTTAGGTATACATCGAGATAAGCCAAGCTATTTTCCTTTTCTTTCAATTCTTTTTGCAGGGCTGATACATTGGCAGGAGAGCTGGCTATATTCACCTTCAATTTGGAAATTTCAGAAGGAAGTTCCTTTGCCCGTTTCTGAAGAAAAAGGTAATGCTCAGGGTGGAAACGAACACCGAATTGTGAAAACCATTCCAGGTTATTGTCTGTGAAGTTTGCCAAAAGAGATTCCGCTTCACCTTGTAATTCAGTAGAAATGCTCAGTTCGTTTTGATAGACTTTCCAAGAAACATTGTTTTCTTCCAGCAATTCCGGGAATGTTCTCCAGCTACCTTCTTTTGTATAAGTTAATTCTCCATTACGGACTTTGGCTTTTTCGCCATCTTCTCCATGGGTTTTACCCGTCCAAAAATAACTTCTATTTGTAGTAGTTCCTGTCAGTGCTGCGCAAAAGTGCTGATCGCATACCGTGAATGCATCTGCTAATGCATAATAGAAAGGTAAATCTTCTCGGCTATAAAATCCCATCGTGAGGGGAAGATCGTAATATTCTTTTTCAGGTCTCTTTGCCTCAATCCAGCCATTGTATTTTCCTTCATTTCTTGCGTCCACTTGATTTTCCCAAGAATGCGGCGTTCCGCTCATCCATGTTGCTTTGGTGTCTTTGATGTCAAAGCGAAAAGGTGCAAATCGGTTTCCATTTATATCCGGTTGCAGCCAAACAGGATTTTGATCTGGAAGAGTAATCGCCCGTGGATCATTAAAGCCACGTACACCTTTCATGGTACCAAAACAGTGATCGAATGATCTGTTTTCCTGCATTAGCATTACTACGTGCTCGGCGTCGTAAAAAGTCGTTCCCGGAGCAGCAGGAATCGCCATGGCACGCTGTACTGCCATTGGCATGGAGCTCCAGATACTTGCACCACCAGTTACCAAAGCTGCTTTCTTTAAAAATTCTCTTCTTGAATCGTTCATAACACTGATTTGTGATTTAATTATAGGGACTTTTCTGTTTTGGCAGAAGGTTTCTGTGATTTCCTTTTTGTTATGATTTTTAGTGAAAGTCTATAAATTAAACTAGATCAGAGGCTTAGCATTGCTTGAGTAATTGTTATGTAATTTCATTTTTATGAAAAAATGTAAAATGGAAGACATTCTAGAGTCAAAAAAACAAGGTTGAGAGAATGCGGCCAAGTTTTTTTAGCAGGTGACGTTTAGGTAAAATTGTAAGCTTCGTCAAATCGCGGATAACTAATTGAAAATTGTCATCAGCATCAATGAGCCTTTTTACTTCAGCTTTGTCATCAAAATAATTCCTGTTGACCAGTTCATTTTCGTAAGTGTAAAATCGGTTCGATTTTCCAATAGCTCAACTAAAATTTTGGCTTTTTCTGCATGTCCTTCCGGCCAATTAGGTTGAGGATCCATATCATCGATGACATACATGCCGCCAACTTTCAGCATGGAAAGTGTTTCATCCAACTCACTATATTTTCCTGGCCAGGCATCAGCGAAAATAAGGTCAAATTTGTCCCCCTCGAAAGTCTTGATGAATTCAGCCCCATCCTGACATAAGATTTTTACCCTTGGATCCTGCTCAAAAATTGCACTGACTATGCCTGTGAGCTCAGGGTCATTATCTATAGATATGATTTTGCCGAATTTATCCAAGCCATCGACCATCCAAGAAAGTGATAATCCTATTCCTGTACCTAGTTCAAGGAAATTTCCGGCAGGTTTACTGGCTATCAAGGTTTTGAGGAGTGTTCCGATATAAAGATCAGAGGGCATGGTAAATCCTATCTCCTGACATTTGGCCTCTATGGATGGATGGGAGGCAGGTTTTATTCTAATATCTGATTGTTTCATTTATGTATATTTTCATTTAAAAATAAGTAGGTAGCAATCCCAAATTTCTCCATAAAATGCGGAGAGTGCGATCGACTGTTTGTTAATTTATATAGCCTAATAATTAAAAAAGCCTCGTTAGAGGCCTTTCAATTAGTAAGTATATTTTACGTAAACTCTTTTTTGAATGCTTTGATCATCGGGATTGAGCAGTGGAGGCGCTACTGCATCGGCGCTCGTACGCATCATTTCCATTTTGGCATAAGCATAAGTAACTGGCTGGGACTCTAGCGATACTCTATGAACACGTATTGATTTAATACCTAAGGTCTCGGCGATAAATTGAGCTCTACTTTCTGCATTCTTCAATGCTACGGTAAGTAATTTATCCTCCAGCGACTTTCTTGTAGCCTCGGAAATCTGAAAATTCAAATTAAAACTCATATCTCCGGATTTCTGAATGGCCTCTACTATCTTCTGTAAATCCTCATTCTTACTGCTGGTGACTACTCTAAGGGATTGATGCGCTACATAGCCAGAATCCCGCGATGTACCACTTCTATAAATTCGATTAACGTCTACTGAATAATTGTCTGCAATCAATTTGTAATCTTTGATTTTGGCATTTTTTAAAGCATCAGCCAGCATTTGCGTCTTTTTGTTTAAAACAGAGACTGCGTCACTTACTTTCATGGCCTTTTCTTCCAGGTTGATCTGAAAACTGGCTTCATCTGGTGCTACCCTTTTCTCGCTAAATCCTTCCACTTCTATTAGAGGAACAGTCATGTTGTCCTGGGCAAAAACAGGCACTACCAGCATTAATGCAAATAGTAGAGT
The DNA here is from genome assembly GCF_963974835.1 of uncultured Algoriphagus sp. Lineage (GTDB taxonomy): Bacteria > Bacteroidota > Bacteroidia > Cytophagales > Cyclobacteriaceae > Algoriphagus. The sequence continues at coordinate 86,145 of NZ_CAXBET010000006.1, forward strand.
TAAATAATTTTTCATTTGTGTGATTGGTTTAGTTCTGCTTCTGATTGTTCAAAATCGAAGCCAGCTTTAGACATAATTATTTCTATTAAGAGAAATTAAGGGAACTGTAATTAAAAATTAAGTAGCCATTACTAAAATCTCAATTTTCAAATCGGAAATCAGATTTCTCTACTTCCATTCCAATACTTCCATTGTATTTAATTCAGGTCCTCCGCCTCTTTTCGCACTGCCGGCAGCTACGTGGAGTTTGCCTTTGTAGTAGACCACACCCGTTCCGTGTCTTCCCTGAATAAGATTTGGCAGTTTAGACCAGTTTCCAGTACGCGTATCAAGTACCTCTACTTCAGAATGCGAAGCTTCTTGGACAGTGCTTTCTCCATTCATGACCAATAAATAAGGGCCTTTTCCTATCGAAGAAGTTCCCCCTCTCGGAGTAGGTAATCCTGCTTCAACGGTATTCCACTCCTTCGTCTTAAAGTCGAAGAAATCCACTTCTGGAATCACCAAGTCCAATACTTTTCCAATCTCGGCATGCGAAGTTCTCCCACCGGATGCATAGACTTTGTCATCGACTAACACAGCTCCAAAGTGATCTCTTGGTCTTGGAGCGTCTGGAAGAACTGTCCATTCTCCCGTTTTTGTGTCATACTCATCAAACCACGGGACAAAGTCGGCATAGTGACCGTCTACAATTCCGCAAACCATGTAGATTTTATCTCCGCGAGTCAACACTCCTGCAGAACCTCTTCTTCTGTCCTCCGGAATCTCAGCACCCTCCCTCCAAGTATTAGTTTTTGGGTTGAAAATCAGGAAATGCGTCAAAGGAGTTTCGTGAGGATATCCTCCTGTCAAAGCTCCGATCACATAGATTTCGTTTTTGAAAGAAATTGCCTGAAAGTGATGGAACTCCATCGGAGCCATGGCCAACGTTTTCCAGGTATTGGACTTTGGGTCGTATTCTTCGATTGGCTTGACGCCTCTGCCACCAAGGAGATAGAACTTTCCATTGTCTTCCACGAATGAATTTTCATGACGTGGTAAGGGATAGTTTGTTGGTTCTACTGCCGTCCAGTGATCTGATGATTGAGAAAATGCGGCTGTAGTCAAGAGCAAAAGTGTAATTATAAAAAAGTGCTTCATAGCGATCGAAATATGTTTGGTTAGAATAAAAATAAGGATTCAAATACAATTAATCTTATCTGAGTGTATAATCTTGTGGGTTTTGATAAGAATGAATGATAGCAAGAATGACAATTCTGTTTTTTGTGGAATCAACTAGGTAGTGAATGTGGTAGGGGAACTGATGTAATAGAATTGTCCTTGCTTCATTGTACTTTATCTGAAATGCTTCGGGAGATTGAGCTATTCGAGATTTAGCTTCGCGTATTCTGGATAAAAATTGTTTGGCTAGTTTTGGGTTAATTTCATTATAATAAGCAACAGCATTTCTAATGTCAGAGTAGACTTTAGGACTGTTGACAAAAATGAAACTCATAAACTCTTTTCAATTTCGTTCAGTGTTTTGTCAAAATCACTTACATTTTTTGGATCATCATAATAATCAGCAATTCGCTCATCTATAATGTTCTTTTGCCATGACGCTAAATCGGATGGACTGTCAGCTTCTTGCAATTCAGAATACTTTTCTTTCAATGACTCCCATTCTTCAATAGGAATTATAACTCCAGTAGTTTTTCCTTCTTTGTCTTGGATATATTGAAGTGTCATTATCTTAGTTTTTGGTGTACTTAAAGGCATATAAATATACTGGATTAGCGAGTGAAAGTTGAGAAACCCTTCAATAATTTGGTATACTAATAGCTAATGAGTTTTTCTATAAAATAAAAAACACCATCTGCTTATCTAAACAAATGGCGCTTTTAAATAGTGAAATCAGATTTCAAAAATCCGGTGTTGACTTACTTTTCCAAATCCAGGATATCTCCGATTTTGTTAATTTCTTTCATGTCATCTGATAAGCCTTGTCCATCACTTGCGGCAATTTTATCACGGAATGCAGTCAAATTGGAAATATAACCGTCTAGGGCAGATAAGATATTGTCTTTGTTTTCTGTCAGAATCGGAGCCCACATAGCAGGACTTGACTTGGCGAGACGGACGGTAGATGCAAATCCTGAACCTGCCATATCGAAGATGTTTTTCTCGTCTTCCATTTTTTGAAGGACAGTTTTACCCAACATAAATGAGGAAATGTGAGAGAGATGCGATACAAAAGCCAAGTGGCGGTCGTGCTCCTCGGGATCCATAAATCTCAATTTCAGATTCAGCACATCAAATAGCTCATAAGCCTTTTCTTTCAGACTAAGATCAGTTTGTTCAAGCTCACAGATGATCATCACTTTGCGGTCAAGCAAATCCTTAAAAGCTGCTTTTGGTCCCGAATACTCAGTCCCTGCAATTGGGTGAGCAGCTAGGTATTGCTTTCTTTTGGGATGATCTGTAACTAAAGAACAGAGTTTTGCTTTTGTAGATCCCACATCAAAAACCAAAGTGTCTTCACCTACTTGATCAAGGGTTTTTAGCAAAAGATCGTTTAATTTGTCGGCAGGAGTTGCCAAAATAATAATATCAGTGTCAGGATCTGCTGATTCTTTTGCCTCCTGAATGATCCCAAGACTCAAAGCATCCTGCAAATTTTTCTCATTTGCATCAGTGCCTGTAATCAAAAGATCAGAGAATTTTTCCTTAGCAGCCAAGGCAAAAGAGCCTCCCAGAAGTCCTAGACCTACAATGTGTATTTTTTTCATAGTTAGTAGTTTAGAATAATGCTTTGCTCTTCTATCCAAAAAGATAAAAGCATCATAGGATTTGGGCAACACTAGCGAATTCGTGTCGTCGGTTACCCGTCATCGGTAAATTTATTTAATCCGGTTTATAGCTTCCAAGATTTTAAACTCAGGCATACAAAGCGAAAAGCGAACGTAGCCTTCTCCAGCTGATCCAAAGATTTTTCCAGGAGTAATGAATATGTTTCTCTCGTAGAGTAATTCGTCCACGATTTGATCGGCAGTCTTTCCTTCAGGCACTTGGCACCAGACAAATAGCCCTGCTGCATTAGTATCATAGCTTAGGTTAAGCTTATCTGCCAATTTCCAGACCAGTTTTCTGCGGCTTTGATAAGTGCTTTCAATATCAGAAAACCAACTTTCCCCTAAATTTAAAGCTGCAATAGCACCTTTCTGAATTCCCAAAAACATCCCGGAATCCATATTGCTTTTCACTTTCAATACTTTTGCAATCCAATCTTCCCGACCTACAAGCATTCCTACACGCCAGCCAGGCATATTGAATGCTTTGCTCAAAGAATTCAATTCCATCGCAACATCCTTAGCTCCAGGAATAGACAAAATGCTGATTGGCTCTTTGGTCAAAATGTGACTGTAAGGATTGTCATGAAGCAAGACGATCTGATGCTTTTTAGCAAAAGCTACCAATTCCTGTAAAATAGCTTTGCTTCCAGGAGCGCCAGTAGGCATATGAGGATAGTTAATCCACATAAGTTTCACCTTACTTAGATCCTGATTTTCATATTCTTCTAAGTTAGGTCGGCCCGATTTCGTCAGGTCAATTCCGTAGAAAACTGGAGTAGCTCCAAGTAAATTTGTGACAGATGTATAAGTAGGATAACCTGGATTTGGTATCAAAACCTCATCGCCTGGATTCAAAAACGTCATACTGAGATGCATGATTCCTTCTTTGGACCCCATCATAGGGAGAATTTCTTTGTTTGGGTCTAATGTGACGCCATACTCCCTTGAATAAAAGGAGGCAATGGAAGTTCGAAGCTGCGGAATTCCCTGATAATTTTGGTAACCATGAGCTTGGGAATTGTCAGCTGTGTTTTTCAGCGCATCTATCACAAGTTTGTCAGGAGCCAAATCCGGGCTCCCAATCCCTAGGTTAATGATAGGTTTTCCATCAGCAATCATCTGATTCACCTCACGCAGTTTGGAGGAAAAGTAATATTCCTCTACACTACTCACTCGATCTGCAAAGCCCTTCATTTATCTATTCTTAATTATGTATTTCTGCTTTTTTACTTGTAAAGAGACTAAAGCATTATAGGATTTGTTTAACACTAGCTTTGAGAGTACTTCGGTCATCGGGCTTGGTCAGCAAGGAAATTTTAGCTATTTGTATCAATACGGATAGTCATATTATTATTTCCTACTTAGGTATTCCCCAAAAATTTTCACTTCACCAAAGCTAGCTCGAATTTCTTCAATTGTCTGAGTGAAGACGGTATGATCTTCAAAAACCAAGTCGATGAAAAATGCATATTCCCATGGTTTTTCGATCACTGGAATGGATTGAATTTTACTTAAATCAATTCCATTTTCAGAAATCAAAGTCAGCAATTTCGCCAATCCACCTTTTTGGTTTTGGATGGTAACTTTTATGGATGCTTTATTCGCTTCGCTCGCTGGTTTTACAGATTCTTTCTGAAGAATAATAAATCGAGTGAAATTGCTTTTCACAGTCTGAATATCCGGTGCAAGGATTTCCATTCCATAGATCTCGGCTGCGATGCTGGATGCGATTGCTGCGACACCTTTCCAATTTCCTTCAGCGATATCACGCGCTACAGAAGCCGTATCGGTATCTTCTTTTAGTGCGATATGTGGATGCTGCGCAAAAAAAGCCTTGCACTGCAAAAGAGCCATAGGGTGGGAGCGAACTTCAGTTATTTCCTGAATTGTTTGTCCAGGAAGTGCCATAAATTGATGTCCAATAGGAAGGTAATATTCGTCACGAATACTCAATCCATAGCGATCAATTAAATCATAGTTAGGCAAAATCGCTCCGGCAATGGAATTCTCAATCGCCATCACAGCAAAGTCAGCATCCTCATTTGACACAGCACGAGCAACTGGCTCAAAAGTGGTGAAATCTAGTATTTCTATGTCGTTGCCAAAATTGCGCAAAGCAACCTGATGATGAAAAGATCCAAGTACTCCTTGGATAGCTATTTTTAGCTTGCTCATATATTAAGACTGGCTGAGAATGGAAATACCCGCAAGCTGGCAATGTTTCCAGAAGCTTGGGTAAGATTTATTAACCACAGATGGATCTTCAATGCTCACTCTGGTTTTGGTGATCAAAGGCATAAATGCCATTGCCATTCTGTGGTCATCGTAGGTGTGAATTTTTACATCAGTAGGCATGGTCACAGATGGAATCACTTGATAAACTTCCGGTTTGACTTCCTTTAAGTCTGCATTGAACTTTGCCAATTCCTGCTGCAAGGCATAAATTCTGTCTGTTTCCTTAATTTTCAAACTTTCCAATCCGGTGAAGGTCGCGTTTTGTCCTAAGATCGCACAAGTCACTGCGATAGTCTGAGCCAAGTCCGGACAATGCGTGAAATCCCAAGTAGTCAATCCTTTTACTGGCTGTTTTTGCAATAAAACCCCACCATCCTTAAACGTGCTTTTAACCCCTAGCTGCCCCATGATTTCCACTACTGCAGAATCTCCCTGGAGACTGTTTTCTTTCAATCCAGAAAGAAAAAGCTCACCGGAATCAGCGCATGCCAATAAGCTAAACCAATATCCAGCACCTGACCAGTCGCTTTCTACAGCGAATGTTGTGGATTTATAAACTTGATGCGGGACGGTGATTTTATTATCAACCCAGGTGAAATTGATCCCAAATTGATACATGGAATCTAAGGTCATTTCTATATAAGAGCGAGAACCAACTTTTCCTTCCAATTCAAGTTCTAATCCCTTTGGTAACAAAGGTGCTATCATTAGCATCGCAGAAATATATTGGCTGGAAACGTCCCCTCGGATTTTAACTTTATCACTTTTTTGCTCTGAAAGTCCATGAACCGCCATCGGCGGATAGCCTTCCACTCCTAAATAATGGATTTCAGCTCCTACAGTCCTCAGTGCATCTACCAAAATTCCGATCGGGCGCTCACACATACGCGGAGTTCCTGTCATCACTTTGTTTTGGTTGGTGATCGCAGCATAGGCTGTTAAAAATCGCATGGTAGTCCCAGCATCCAAAACATCATAGACTGGAGGGTTTTTCTTAAGCAAACTGATCATTGTCTGCGTATCACGAGCCTCAGCAAGGTTGCTTATCTTGTTTTCACCTTCCGTAAGTGCATCAATTATTAGCACTCGATTGGATTCGCTTTTCGAAGAAGGAAGTGGGATATGGGTAGACGAAAAATCTGATTTTTGGGCCAGATGAATGGTTTCCATGGTTTCAGTATTCACAATATTGGTAATTAGGTCTGAGGTAAATTTTGATAATAATAGATCGCCTCCCGGATTTCATCGCGGGTGATTGGGATATTATAGGTGCAATCGCCAATAGCATTTAGCAAAGAAAACATCAATTCTTTGCCTTCGTTTTTCTTGTCTTGCAGGCAGAAGTCAAGAACAGCTGGAAGGTCAGTTTCCAGGATTTCTACCTTGCCATATACTTTCAAAAAGGCAGCTTGAATCTGCTCCACTTCTGCCAATGAAAGCTTTAATTTCTTGTGTGAGAGCCAGGCTTCGCAAATCATTCCGACTGCGATGGCTTCTCCATGTAATAAATGTCTAGGTCCATCCAAAAAGTATGTTTCAAGTGCATGGCCTATCGTGTGTCCAAAATTCAAGATTTTGCGTAAGCCAGCTTCTTTAGGATCTTCTTTGACTACAGCTTTTTTGATCTCTACAGAGTGATGGATCAGCGGAGTCCAATAGGAATTGCTCCAGTTTTCAAAATCCAGACTTTCGAAATAGTTCTTGTCCCGTATCAATCCGTGCTTTATGATTTCGGCAAAGCCAGATCTTAGCTCTTGTTGAGGTAAAGTTTTTAGGAATTCGGAAGCAACAATCACAGTTTCGGGCTCATTGAATACGCCTAGGTGATTTTTTAAGCCTTCGAAATCTACTCCCAATTTTCCTCCCACACTCGCGTCCACTTGCGAAAGTAGGGTAGTGGGCATGTTTATGAAGCGTATGCCTCTTTTATATATGCTGGCGCAAAAGCCACCCATATCTCCCAAAACACCGCCCCCGATATTCAGGAAAAGTGCTTTTCTGTCAATGTGGGCTTCAGTCATCGCTGCCCAGATTTGCATGCAGGTAGCAATGGTCTTATTCTTTTCACCGGAATCAATGGTGAAAAAAGTGCTATTTGAAGGGAAAACTTCTTCAACCAAGGGTAGGCAATGTTCCTTGGTGTTTTCATCTGTTAAAATAAAAAGACTCGAGAAGTTGAGCTCGCCAAGTACGGCGGTCAAATCCACAGATGCGTTTTCAGAAAAGATAATAGAGTTCACGAAGCAGGAAGTTTACTGAGTCTAAAATTGGGAGAAAATTCTGAGGAGAAATATTCCCCTCAGAATTTAAATAGCTCAGTGATTATGAATTTACTTTTTTACTGGATCAGCTTCTCTAAGCTGCTTTTCCTGGCGCTTCACGGATTCCTCATGGATGCAATAAAGCAACTCTCTCATAAATTTTTCGCTCAGGTTTTTTGATACTCCCTTTGCGGTACGTCCTTCCATTACTTCCTTCCAGCGATCAGATTGAAATACGGAAAGGTTATGTTCTCTTTTGTGTGCGCCGATTTGGTCGATCACAGCAAATCTTTCTTGTAGGATGTCCAGTAATTGATCGTCCAAGTGATCTACCGCTCTTCTCAGATCATTCAGTCTTTCGCTTGGTTGCTCAGATTCCAATGGTTTTTTGAAATCGATAGCTGAAAGAATCTCTTTTAGACGAGCTGGAGTTACCTGCTGCTTAGCATCAGACCAAGCTTTGTCTGGGTCATGGTGCGTCTCGATCATTAGTCCGTCCAATCCGAAGTTCATCGCCTTTTGCGAGATTTCAAGGATTCCGTCTCTTTTACCCACGATGTGAGAAGGGTCGTTGATTACTTCCATTCCAGTCCAAACACGTTTCAAATGCATTGGCATAGACCAGTTTGGCTTGTTTCTGTATCTCTTATCGTATGCATCAGAGAATCCTCTGTGAATTGCAGCCAGCTTAGTAAGTCCAACAGCATGGAATCTTTCCAAAGCTCCCATCCAAAGGTCAAGATCAGGGTTCATTGGGTTTTTCACCATCACTGGTATATCAGAACCTGCTAATGCGTCAGCAATTTCCTGTACTGCAAATGGGTTTACAGTAGTTCTAGCGCCTACCCAAACTACGTCCACATTGTTTCTAAGGGCGATTTCAGCGTGAGCTGCATTTCCAACTTCAACCGTGATAGGGATATTCAGGTGATGACGGACGATCTCCATCCACTTCAGTCCTTCTTCACCGATACCTTCGAAGCTTCCTGGTCTAGTTCTTGGCTTCCATATTCCGGCACGGAACATAGACGGAATTACATTGTTTTCCTTCATCTCGATACAAATCTGCTCGATTTGCTCTGGAGTCTCTGCGGAGCAAGGTCCTGCGATGATGGTTGGGCCTGTAAGTCCTAGGCCCCAGTCTTTGATTTGCAAGTGTTGTTTCATGTGTTTGTTATTTATTTTCAATGGTCACATGGAATCTCACATGGTTTATATCATCGCACTTTGTGATGTTTTTCGTCATGCTCGATTTCATAATTACTGAGCTTTAAATGAAAAAAGCCCGACTCTTTCGAATCGGGCTTTATGTGTTATATTTTCTTTTTAGTTTTAGGCTAGGCAATACACAACTCCGATTCGATTTTGTCTTCGAAAGTAAAAGTAAAAGAAGCTAAAATATGTCGTTGCTGTGTTTAACATGTGCCAAATGTAAAGTGGTGATTTTTAAAATCAAAATTAATTTTTATTCGGAGTATTATTTAATCGGCAAAGATTCAGGTGATTCATTGAATTTTTCTAAACGGGAAATGAAATATGATATCTTTCGGAATTATATTTTGTTTAATTTTTAAAAACATATCGAAATATTTGGAAAATTTTTTTTGGAATAATTTAAAAATGTTAGCTGTGTTTTACGGGAAAGGATGTTGGTTTAAGGAATAATGTGAGACTGCAATCCATTACCAAAGAAATCCAATATGTTTTTGCCTATCTCAGATATCTCTTCACTGATGTCTGCTTTTCAGTTACTTTTCACGATTCAATTATCATAACAAAAGGAACCCAAAAGCAGTTTTTTTGATATCTTTGCAGCTTTATTTCTGGAATATGCCCGCCAAACCCAATATTTCTTTTGAGAACTTAAAGGTTGCCTTCGCCTCAAAAAGTAATGCAGAACTCAGGAAAATGTACCTGGTTTTTGCCATGTTGAATAATAAATTGGTTTCTGATATAGGAATTGCTTTGACCAATATCGGCTTTAAGCTTCATCTGCCAATCAAAGGGATAATGAAGCAAACGATGTTTGGCCACTTTTGTGGAGGGGAAACAATCTCAGAAAGTTCCGATGCGGCAAGCAAATTAGCTGAATACGGTGTAGAAAGTACACTGGATTATTCAGTAGAAGGAGAAGGTGATGAAGCGAGTTTTGATATGACTTGTGCAGAGATTTTGAAAACTATCGAGAAAGCAGAGAATCAGGATTCTATGCCATTTGCGGTTTTCAAAGTGACTGGATTAGGTGATTATCAGATTATGACCAAAATGCAGGCTGGAGAGAAACTTTCGAAAGAAGAACGTCTTGCTTTCGAGCGTATGAAAAACCGAGTTGATCAATTGTGTAGTGCGGCTTATCAAAAAGGAATAAAAATATTGGTCGATGCGGAGGAGTCCTGGTTTCAGGATGTGATTGATGACTTGGCTTACGAAGCCATGGAGAAGTATAACAGGGAAAGCTGCATCGTATACAATACTTATCAGATGTATCGACACGACATGCTTGAGCGCTTGAAGGCCGCCGAAGCTGTATCTAGAGGGGCAGGATATTTACTGGGAGCTAAACTGGTTCGTGGTGCATATATGGAAAAGGAAGCGAAGCGCGCAGATGAAATGGGTTATCCAAGTCCTATCCAACCGAGCAAATCGGCAACTGATAAGGACTACAATCTCGGTGTAGAGTTTTGCCTAGCGAACAGTGTGTATTTAGTCAGTGGATCGCACAATGAAGCAAGTAACCATCTAGTAGTTGATCTTATCGATAAGCATGAAATAGACAAAAACTCTGACCGGGTTTTCTTTGCGCAGCTCTATGGAATGAGTGATAACATCTCCTTTAACCTAGCGGATGCTGGTTATCGTGTGTTGAAATATGTTCCTTACGGGCCTGTGGAAAAAGTAATGCCTTACCTGATTCGTAGAGCTTCTGAAAATTCCAGTATTGCAGGACAAAGCAGTAGGGAGTTTATGCTGATTAAGAAGGAAATAGAGAGAAGAAAGAAAAGTAAGTGATCAGTTGGCATTCTCAGTTATCAGTCGAAAATATTATTAGGTCCAGTATCTAAAGTGTTGTCAGGCTGAGCGGAGTCGAAGCCCAGAAGATTAAATAATAATAAATAGTGTGAGGTAAAACGATGAAAGATTGTAAAGTTGCTGCTTACATCGGGCATCGGTCATCTGACACCCAACAATAATATAGACAACAAATCTCAAATCAATACAATGCAACTTTTGAGCGAACAGGAAATAGAAAGACGTAAAGATCGGGAAGAACTGATGAAGCTAGGAATCAATCCCTATCCAGCTGAGGCTTTTCCTATCAATGTCACTGCGGAGGATATTCATCGTAACTATGAAAATCGCAAGAATGACTACAAGAGCATTTCTATAGCAGGTCGTCTGATGAGCCGTAGAATTATGGGTTCAGCTTCGTTTGGCGAGATTCAGGATTCTACTGGCAGACTACAATTTTATGTTCGCCGTGATGATATCTGTGAAGGCGAAGACAAAACTTTATATAATTCAGTTTTCAAGAAGCTTTTGGGAATCGGCGATTTTCTAGGCTTGAAAGGCTATATTTTTACTACGCAGACAGGAGAGATTTCTCTTCACGTGACGGAAATGACTGTGCTTTCGAAGTCGGTAAAGCCACTTCCTGTGGTGAAGCGGGACGAGGATGGCAATGTACACGATGGATTTACTGATCCTGAGATGAGATACCGCCAGCGCTATGTGGACTTGACAGTGAACCCTGAAGTGAAGAAAACTTTCATCACACGCTCAAAAATCATCACGCAAATGCGTCGCTATTTCGACGATCATGGATGGCTGGAAGTAGAGACTCCAATCCTGCAAGCTGTGCATGGTGGAGCTGCTGCACGTCCATTTGATACGCATCACAATACCTTGGATATGCCGCTATTCCTGAGAATAGCGAATGAGCTATACCTGAAGAGATTGATCGTAGGTGGATTTGATGGGGTTTATGAATTTGGGAAAATGTTCAGAAATGAAGGCATGGACCGTACACACAATCCAGAGTTCACTTCGATGGAAATCTATGTGGCCTACAAAGACTACATCTGGATGATGGGAATGGTAGAGGAAATGATAGAGCAGGTGACAGAAGCTATTCACGGAAAAACCAAGATTAAGGTAGGCAATAATGAGATTGAATTTGCCGGTCCTTATAGAAGATTGACCATGTACGATTCCATTAAAGAGTATACTGGCGTGGACGTGAGTAAGATGGATGAGGAAGGTCTTCTCAAGGTTTGTGCTGAAATGGGCATAGAGACTGACGCGACTATGGGTAAAGGTAGATTGGTTGATGAGATTTTCTCTGAGAAAGTTGAGTCACATTTGATCCAGCCTACCTACATCACGGATTATCCGATAGAGATGACTCCGTTGGCGAAAAAGCATAGAACCGAGCCAGGTTTGGTGGAGCGATTTGAATTGTTTGTAAATGGTAAGGAAATCGGAAATGCCTACACCGAGCTAAACGATCCTATCGATCAGCGTGAGCGCTTTGAGGATCAGTTGAAACTGGCTGAGCGTGGTGATGACGAGGCGATGGCGATGGACGAAGACTTCCTTCGTGCCTTGGAATATGGCATGCCTCCGACCTCAGGGTTGGGTATCGGTATCGATCGTCTGACTATGTTGATGACTAATAATACTACCATCCAAGAAGTATTATTTTTTCCTCAGATGAGACCTGAGAAAAAGCAGGTGGAAATGACTGAGGAAGAAAAAGGCATATTCGAATTACTTAAAGCGGAATCTCCAGTGGCTATTGCCGATCTAAAAGGGAAAGCTGGACTTAGCGGGAAGAAATGGGATGTGGCAATGAAAGGCCTTACAGGCAAGGGAGTTGCTAAAGTGACTAAAGAGGGTGATTCGATCACAGTATCACTTGTCGACTAATCCAACTTGATATAAAAGTAAAAACCGGGCTGTGAAGCTCGGTTTTTTTTTGTGGGATACTTTTTAGCGCATGTTAGTTTTATGGTAAAACCTTTCAACTTAAGTCAATAAACCCGCTATAAATCCAATTAGATAAAAACAGTAGAAAATTATTTAAACAGTTTTCTTTAATATCCCTTTCTCCACACTTTCATTAATTAGATTCTCGGCGTAGTTCCATATTGAAGTCGAACCCTCTTTGATTACTTTTTTCTTTTGATACACTTTTTCGTACGGAACATCATATTCTGCCCATGTTCCACCTTCGTTTGATGTGTTTTGTAATAATGGCTCAAACCTGTCCATAGATTTAGCAAATTTCGCTTCATCTGTCAAGCCCTCTTCAAACTCCTCCCAAATGGCAATGAATTCCGCTGCCTGCTCTCTGGGTAAAAGCCCAAATATGCGCTTAGCGGCAATTAATTCTTCCTCTGTATTGGTATGGTTTTTTACACTGTCATAAATAAAGGTATCACCGGCATCAATTTCAACGATGTCATGAATCAAGACCATTTTTACAACTTTGAGCACGTCAATAGGTTTGTCAGAATGCTCCGCCAAAACAATCGTCATCATGGCTAAATGCCAACTATGCTCAGCATCATTTTCATGTCTATCACTGTTAAATAACCTAGTTTTACGCTGAATGTATTTCAACTTATCTATTTCTTTGATGAAGTTTACTTGTTTTAATAAATTCTCGGTATTCATTGTTAGTCAGTTATTTTAAAGTTCATATCGCCTAATCGAAGGTTTTCTAGTCGAATATATATGGTCAATCCCTTCGCAATTAGGTCCGAATACTGTGGCTATCTATCGAATATACTTCTCCAGCTCCAAAAACTTTCGGCTAGGTATCATCCCTTTATTGATTCCCAGATTAGCGCAATTTCCTTTCAGCCTAGTTTTGATTTTACTCGTAGTAGGATCAGTTGATCTTCTTCTGTAAATTGAATTTCGAGCTAATTTCCCTTAAAAAATGAATCCTTACAAACCTGAAGCTTACAATTCACTTTCACCTTATTTGATCGTCGATGATGCGCCTAAATTAATTGATCAGCTTAAAGCGATTTTCGGTGCAGAAGAACTGAGAAGATATGATCGTCCAGATGGTTCCATTATGCATGCTGAGTTAAAGGTGGATGACTCAGTGATCATGATTAGCAACGCTACCTCGGCATATCCGCCAAACAAAACCATGCTTCACATGTATGTGCCGGATGTGTTCTCGACTTTGTACAAAGCCATTGAAATTGGCTGTGAAGTAATTGAGAAACCTGTTAATAAAGAAAATGATCCTGATACTAGAGGATCATTTTATGATTGTGCCGGCAATTACTGGGCAGTAAGTACCCAGATGAGTTGAATTGAAAAAGGCGGCTGAGTGCTTTTCAAGTTCTCTGAGTAGCATTTATCCTTTCCCGTAACACTTCACTTAATTGAAACCGATGATTTTCAGGTATAATAACGGTTTTAAAATACTACAATATATTCAAATGAGTAGGAATTGACTCCCTTACTCATTTGAACTATTGTTCAATAGGGAAATATAGGCTTATTTCTGTTCCCTGGCCTGGTGTACTACTGGCACTAATGTATCCGCGATGGTTCTGCATGATTTTTTTGCACAAAGCAAGACCTACTCCAGATCCACTATACTCATTAGAGCGGTGCAAACGGGTAAACACGTTGAATATGGACTCTGCATGCTTCTGATCAAAACCAATTCCGTTGTCCTTCAATATAATCAAATGGTGCAAATCATCTGAACCGTCAGGATATGGAACGGGCTTGTTGTGTCCTGAGATAGAAATTTTGGTAGGTACCTCAGCTTTGGCATATTTGATTGAATTTGAAATAAGGTTGGAAAAAAGCTGCTTAAGGAAAAATGGAATTCCTTTTACCTCAGGAAGATTTTCTGTCTCAATTGTAATAAATTCAGAATCATCGCTTAGTTCATTTCCCACTTCGTTTACCAATTCATTAAGATCTACAGTTTCAAAATCATCCTCAGAATATTTCAGGCGAGTGTATTTCAAAATATCCTGAAGCAAAGTGCGCATTCGTTCTGCTGAGAAATTAAGTCGCTTGAGCGAGTGATGTACAGTATCAGACACTTTATCTTCGAACAACAAATGGGAAGAGATCAGCTGCATCTTGCGAAGTGGCTCCTGAAGGTCATGAGAACTAATCCAGTTCATGTTTTCCAGTTCGGCATTTGCCTCCTTGAGCATCTCACTTAGCTTTCGGTATTTTTGTTCTTCCTTCGTTATTTTAATCAGGTTAATCTGTCTCTGAAGGCCATTTGCATAAGCTGCAGCAGTATCCAGTTCGGGCTGAAGCCACGGCTTACTGGTGCAATCCACGAATTCCTTCCAAAGTTTAAATGAATTTCTTGGAGAAAGACCTTTTTCGTCAAGTATAATTGACTTATTCGGATCACCTGCCCAGTTGACCTCGGTTTTTGTTTCGGGTCTGTACCAGATAATTGAATTGTTTCCCTCAATATCCAATGAATGATAGATTGCTCCAGCAGTATTTTCGCAAACTGCTCTATGATCTGGAAGCAAATCCACCATTTTGTTCGTGCTATAACTGGTATGATCAGATATACTACCGAAGTAATTTGATAAAAACATGATCTCCTGATCTGAAGGAGTGTTTCCATTTTTGTAAACTTTGCCTTCAAAAAACAGCGATACGCCGCTGGCATTACAAATCTTCAGAAGTTCGGGTTGTTCAATAAAATGATTAAATGACTCTGGATCATCAGAAATCTCAAATGCATTCAATATGTCAAAAGCTGCATTGACTTTTCTTGATACTTCGTATTCTTCATTTGATTGCCTTAAATCAATCTGCGAAGTAATAAAATGCCCTTGAAGCTGAGCAGCAAGCCGTAATTCAGGTGTCAGATTTTTCGGAGAATAATGATGACACGCGATCAGTCCCCATAGTTTCTGTTTGTAAATAAGGGAAATAGTCAATGTGGCGCCTACGCCCATATTGTGCAGATACTGCACGTGAATAGGAGAAGTGCTACGCAAAATAGAAAGACTGAGATCGAGGTTTTTCTCTTGCTGGTCATCTATCGTATATATAGGCACTGGAGTATAATCAATATCGGTGATCATCCTAAGAAGATTTCTCATGTAGAGCTCCCTAGCCTGCGGTGGAATATCCGTATGTGGGTAGTGCAGCCCTAAGAAAGGCTCCAAGTCCTCACGGCAGCTTTCTGCAATCACCTCACCGTTGTAATTGCTGTCAAACCGATATACCATCACCCGGTCATAACCGGTGATGTCCCGGGTTCCTTTGGCCACCAAACTACATAGATCTTTAAGGCTATGCGTGGTGTGCATGTAGGAAAGGAATTGGGAAGTATTATCGTATACTTCGTTTGGTAGCTTAGTGATCTTATTTACAGGCTCAGCTTCCAAAATAAATGTTGAGTCGCTTTTGTGAACAGTGCAAAGAAAATCCTTTCCAAGAAGGGTTGTTCTCAACAACAGAGAAGACAACATTTTATCTTTGGATATATATTCCTGTAAATCTAATTTGGCTTTTTCGCCGAAGATTTCGGGGAAGGATTTCCCCAATATGTCTATGTAACTGATTCCAATGAACTCGGATGAATTGGCGCTGCAATAATCTATTACGAGTGAATTTATGTCTAATCCGATGAGAAATCCATGGGGCTGAATACTTCCGGGAATATGAATGGGTTCCTGCTCACAGTTGGTAAGATTGACTATATCCCTGTTTACAATGTCCTTTAACTTCATAAAACTATCTGCTGGTATTTGCTATAAAATGATTCTTGATTTTTTGAAATGCAAAAACTGCTCCCTCAATAATCTCACCACTAGTGTTGTGGGTTTTTTCGTGGGCTACTAAAACTGCCAAAAAATTTTTCCAATATGCACCCGTTTGATCACCATATCCATTAAAATAGGCAGCTCCAGTATGGAAATCATATCCAAGTGTTTTCAATATGTGTTTTGATATAATTCTTCCTCCCAATGTGGATCCCTCCAGCACATAGAGCATTCCTAAAGCAAAACCTACAGAGATGTTTTCCATTCCCTCCAGTACATTAATGGAAGTATGTTTTGGGTAGCTTAATTGACTAAAATCCTGCTCAATCCATCTGGCTTTCTTCCGGTCTTCCAAATCTGGGACATAATCATGGAGTAAAGGAAATAGGGTTGACTCCACCGAATAGATGATGTCATGCATCAGATCAAGATACTTGAGATATTCCTCAGAAGTCACATCTGCCTTGAGGATGGATTTGGAAATAGACAAGCTTTCCAGGTCCTGATGGAGCTCAGAAGTAGCTTCTTTGAGTCTTTGTGGTAAAAAAGAGGTCAAAACTTGGGCACTCATACAATATTAATACGGTCAATTAAAATTGTACAAGTAATTACTTTGGTCAGCGATGAAACTACTCCAATTTATTTGAAGCGAATGTTCAATTGATTTACGCAGGTCTTTGAAACTACTTGCTTTAGGGATATAAAAATTAGCTCCTAATTCACGTGTTTTCCGAATGATGAATTCATCCCTTGTTGTAGAAAACATAATAATTGGAAGGCCAGAATGTTTCTCAGATTTCCTTACAGTCTGAAGGATTTCCAGACCATTCATTCCAGGCATATTGATATCCAGAAAAAGCAAGTATGGATTTGGCGGAGGGTTATCAAGTGCTTGCAACAATTGATGCCCATCCATATGAGTTACAACAGCATAGTCTTCAGTTATCATATTCACGATAGTCTTGAAAAACTCCAAGTCATCAATGTCATCGTCAGTATAAAATATTGTTAGCTTCTCGTTCATATATAAATTGGCAGCACAACTAGCTAGTGTTGAATTCGCAAATATACCACAAATAATATTGAGGTAATGCGAAATTTGACTGATGGTCTGTGCATTAAAGATTAGAGATAATTTTGGACAGAAAATCGAATATTAATTGTTCGGTTTCTGATTTGTCACAAGTTTAGATAAGGGGACTTAATCAATTATCATGAACCTTGTTTTTCCGCATACCCGAATACTTTTTGTAATAAAAATGTGCTTCTAGCTGCTGCTGATTCCCGGATTTTCAATTCTTCTATAGCGATTTCATGGAAGAGACCATCAATCGCTTTCTTTGTTACGTAGGTAGATAAGTCAGCTTCTATAGGCGTGACAAGTGGCACCTTGTTGTATTTGGTAATCAAGTCACTCCAATATTTTGTAGCACCTACTTTATCAAGACTGGATTGAATGACAGGTTTAAATTTAGACTCTAGGGAACTTGTGGTTTTGCCTTCGAAATATTGAGTAGCAGCATCATTTTGACCTAGCAGAATGTTTTTCACATCTGTAATTGTCATTTGCTTGATGGCATCTACAAATATTGGCTTTGCCTCTTTGGCAGCATCTTCAGCTGCTCGATTAACACTCAATATCACTTGATCACAAACAGATCCTAAACCTAAGGATCGGAGTGTATTCTCTACTTTTTTTGCTTCATCAGGAAATAATATCTTCACTGCGATATTTCCGAAATAGCCATCCTCCTTGGATAGTTCCCCTGAAGCGTAGCTCGTACCATATTCTAAGGCTTGTTTCAAGCCGGAATTAATCTCTGAATCTGTAGGAGTGCCTAGATCCAGGGATTTACTTATCTGACTTAGCGTATCACATCCTCCAAGAAAAAGTACGCTAAGTAGAATGAATGAAATAGATAGCTTTTTGTATTTGGATTGTTGAAATTTCATAGGAAGTAGCTTGGTTGGAGTTCTTTACTTTCAACAATGATACCCAAATTTGTTTTCGTTGATAATTAAACAATGATCAAACAGCAATTAAAAATTTTGATTCACTGCTTTCATCATCACTTTGTTTGGCGGATTTGAGCAGAAAACTTAAAGTAGTAATCCAAGAAGAAGTAAAGCTGAAATTTTTCATTTTATTAATAACTACGTTCAATTTTTTGAGATATGATAATTATTAATTAAAATGGATGATAATATGTTAATGAAATGAATCTCAGACTTAATTCAGAATTCGGCACACTCAAGGCTGTTTTGATGCATAGACCAGGAAAGGAAATTGACAGGCTCACTCCTTACAATAAAGAATTTCTCCTTTTTGATGATGTGCCCTATCTTGAAGCTTTGCAGCGGGAGCATGACACTTTTTCCAATTTGATCAAAGAATCTACTGGGGCTCATGTCTATCAATTGCGCGAGTTGCTGATACGGGTGCTTTATGATCAGGAAGTCTTGCTTAACCTCCTGAAGGAATCTTTAAAACGCTCGGGAATGGTTCATCTGGCTGAGGCAATTCTGGTTAGATATTCCACAGCAGAGTGTGCAGGGATCCTTACAGCTGGACTGAAGGTTCATGAATTAAGAAAGAAAATTCCCAACCTCAATGCAGGAGAATTAATGGAATTCGCATTTGTCATATCTCCGTGCCCTAACTTATATTTTCAGAGAGATCCTATGGCTCTCACTCCTGGAGGAATTATCTTTTCAAGTATGCGAATGGAAGGAAGACAGCGAGAAGCGGATTTGCTTAGGACTGTTTTTGAAAACCATCCTGATTTCAAAGAAAATATCAATAAACTCTATCCAGTGGCTACACATGACAATCCTCCAAGTATTGAAGGGGGAGATGTTATAATATTGTCTCATAAAGCTGTAGCGATCGGCAATTCGGAGCGGACTGATGAAAAGGCGATCTACCATGCAGCTAAGGCAATGCTGGCTGAAGGGACTGTGGAACGCGTTTATGAAGTTCATTTGCCTAATAAAAGACAGTTTATGCACTTAGATACGGTGTTTACTATTTTGGATGAAAACTTAGTTTTGACTTATCCAGATGCGATGAACGCTGTATTACAGACATCACTCTTTACGCTGAAGGAGATTAAGGATGGAAAAGTACACATCAAGCGTGAAGTACTTAAGGAGTCCTTGCTAACTGTTTTGGAGAGGGAAATTCCTCATCTCGAAATTTTGCATACTGCAAATGGAAATCCTGACTATGCGATGCGTGAACAGTGGTTTGATGGAGCAAATGTCTTTGCGATCGGTCCACGCAGAGTAATATCATACAACCGAAACATCCATACTAATAGAGCTTTGAGGAATATGGGGGTTGAAGTATTGGAAATTCCTTCCTCTGAGCTTTCTCGGGGTCTAGGAGGACCAAGGTGTATGACTATGCCGATAAGCAGGTCGCGGGTGTAGTGGAAATTTGGAAGAAAAAATTCTAATTATTCCTCTTTTCGAATTCAAACTTTAAACTTCTCAGCTTCTCTAGTTGTCAAAGAATGATCTTCTTCTCGATACTTTCAAATCCTGAAGAATCGTCGATTTCACACGGATATCAATATTGTAAGATGTGAATCTGCCGAAAGGAATCCAACTGACATTCATCTGCCAGCAGTGCAAATCTCTAGCTATACTGATCATAGTTTGGGTAAGCTCTTTTGTCTGAGCATCAAAACCTGTGTTGAAGGTCATTTTCCACTTTTCAGACAATGAAAAATCTCCGTTCATACTGATCGTCTGCGTAATATTCTTTCTCCCTGTTACCTGCTTGCTGTATGAAAGAACGTATCCGAATGATAAATTCCATGGAATATCCCAATCTATGTATTGGCTTGGGTCAGTGGCAATCCGATTTATCTCACTTTCTACAAATTCATTCATTATGCCTCCCTGCTGCATAAATTCGCTCGTTATTTCATCCCGGACCTCAGCTGGATTTTGGGCATTGCTGGGATTTATGGAAGCATTCATGTTCAGTGAAGCACTTCTAATAGTGCCTATTCCCTGACCATTTTTCCAGGCATATTCATTTATAGATCGGATTGATGGTGTTCCATTTGTGGTGATAAATGGTCGAGTGGCATAGGGATCCAGCGTAGAACTCATATTTACAGATAGTTTTCTGTCAAAAAAACTGGTCCTTGCACTGATGCGTATAGGAGCAAGTGCAAAAGAGTCAGCCGCAAAATTATAGTTGGAAGCCAAATCAATGTTTTCTAACAGGGAGATCTTCTTGGTGGGATTATCACCAGTGGAGTCTTCTTTGTTCAGGATTTTGGCTTCCAACACACTACGGATATTGAAACTCATGGATCTGCTTTCTCCCAATGGGGCACCACCATAAGAAAAGTTTGCATGCCTGGAATATATACGGGTGTCCCCTTCTTCATTTATCCGGACGTTCTGATAGTAGCCAAACGAAGGATCTGAAAAATCCGGAGTGAAGTTGAAGCCAACTGAAGGCTGAATATGCTGCCGAATTGTTTTGATTTTCCCTTTTTTGAAATCAAAGTAGCCATAGATGTTAGTGGCCATGCTAAACGATGTAGAATAGAAAGTCACCCGGTTAAAGCCATCTTCCAGAATTTTGTCTACCCGCTCTTCTTCAGGATTATAGAAGTAATTAATTCTTTTGAGATACCAAAGTTCAGTTAAGTTGGCAGAAGCTGTACCTGTGAAATATTTGAAGAGTGTGAAATTAGAACTTACCGGAATCCTGTTTCTCACCCCGTTATTTGCGTTTTCGAGCAGATAAACAAAGTTGGATGGAGTAAATTTTACTAAATCCGGTTCATCAAGATTTTCCACCAAATCTGGATCTACACCGAAATTTTGTTCCACCTTATTGGTAATAGTGTTCTGCAGGTCCAGTGTATATCCCACATAGAAGGTTTTCAGCGGCTCAAATTTTGCGTTTTTGAACGGGCTTTGCCGATTCATACTCACGTTCATGGTCGGCAAACTGAGTTGTACTTCACCTGTCTGCACACTTTGGGAATGCCTCATACTTGCTGACATAGAGAAAGGCGTTCCGGTAAAAGTCTTGGTGTAGTTTATATTCGAAGATAGATCGGAAGTTACATTGTTGGTGTAGCTATTCGGGTTGATGATATTGTTGAAATAGCTGGTGGAACCTGCGTTTACCGAAGCAGAAAAATTACTATTACCACGGGATACAGGTGTATGAGACCATTGAATACGGAAGGTATTGTAATCGACAGGGTTTAATTCGGTTTCCGGAGATTTAAATTTCTGGAAGTCAATATTGAATGATCCGCCAAATCGATAGCGTTTTTTATAGACAGCCTGTGATTTGAGCCCATATCCGCCGTTTGAATAAATATCCCCGGTCACTCTCGCATGGATATAATCGTTGATTGCAAAATAGTAGCCCAAATCACGCAGATATAATCCTCTCTTTTGTTCCTGTCCATAGGAAGGGAAAATAATACCTGACGCCTTTTCTTCAGGTGTGTTGGGAAGTATTCCAAAAGGCAGTCCTAGGGGTGTGGGGATGCCGTTAAAATACAGGTTGAAAGGTCCTGCTACAATTTGTCCATTGTGCACAGATTTGATTTTATTGGCCGCTACATGGTAATGTGGAGTAGCTAGCGTACAGGTAGAGTAGTAGCCATTTGCTAAGTAAACACTTCCGTCCTCTAATTTTTTAATCGTTTCCCCTCGCAAAATACCATCTTGCTGTTCGGTGACCACATCCTTGATGATGGCTTTTTGGGTTTTAAAGTTGTACCGCATTTCCTTACGGATTTCATACGATGCGTTCCCATCCTTGAAAAATGGATTTCCGGTTACATTCCCTAAACTATCCGTAACTCCGGAAGCATAAAGCTCTGAGTTTTTCCAGTCTATGACAATAAGGTCTGCTTCCAATCTCATTGTACCGTACTCGAACCAAGCTTGGTTGTAGAGATAAACTTTGTTTTCTGTAAAATCGGAAACTATACTATCTTCTCCATAGTAGGTGATATCTGTGGAGATATCACTCCTAGGCATAATTTTTGTCGAATCAGATAACGCGAGCGTATCAGTGGAATTAGGCAAAGTGTCTAATGCTGCTAAGTCTAGCGAAGGCGGCATCAGCGTATCGGGAAGCGTCAAAGGCTTTTCATCAACTTTGCGAATAGGGTCTTGCGCAGTCGCCACCAGCGGAACAATCAATAGCCCATAAAAGCAAAATAAAAAGAGCCTGAATCCCTGCACTGTTGCTTACGCTTTATTTAATTTGAGTGAAATTTCGTGTAAAGTTAATTTTATTGCCCTCATGGAACGGTCCAAAAACAAAAAAATTCTCCTTAGTTTAATTTTATGTATTCCCTTCTTATTTGGTGGATTTATCACTAACGATTCAATGATGCCGATGTTTCGGATGAAAAAAATCGTGCTTGATGCAGGTCATGGTGGTAAAGATCCTGGTAATCTGGGGTCTAGGTCGAAGGAGAAAGACATCAATCTTGCTGTCACACTTTTGGTTGGTAAGTACATTAAGGAAAATCTTCCAGATGTTGAAGTAGTTTATACTAGGAAAGATGACAGCTTTCCGGCCTTGAAAGATCGACCTATGATCGCTAATAATAACAAGGCAGACTTATTTGTATCAATTCATTCCAATTCTGCGGCAAATAAATCTGCGTATGGTACTGAAACCTTTGTGATGGGTACCAAGCATTTTGACGCAAACTTTGATATAGTTAAACGCGAAAATTCTGTAATCCTTCTGGAGGACAATTACGAGGAAAACTATGAAGGGTTTGACCCTGCTTCCCCAGAGTCCTACATGATGTTTAATTTGATGTCAAAAGTACACTTCGAAAACTCAGTGACATTAGCAGATAACGTAGAGACCCAGTTTAGAGAAAGAGTAGGGAGAAAAAGTCGTGGAGTAAAGCAAGGTCCTTTCTATGTGCTTTGGACCCCGTCCATGCCCTCAGTTTTAGTAGAATTGGGATTTTTGTCTAATTCAACAGAGGAGCAATTCCTTATGAGTCAACAAGGCAAGGAGTATATGGCTTCAGCAATTTATAGATCCATCCGTGATTATAAAGAAGCTGTTGAGTCAAATTAATTTTAAAGCAAATTACAATTAATTAACATCCGCCCTTTTCGTCAGAAAAGGGCTTTTTCTTTAAACAATGTGAATACGACTGGATACTTTCCTTTACTTACTTACCCAATTCCGGACTTCACAATTGTTTTTTTAACTTAGGATAAACCATTCTAACTGATAGTTGGTTTTTGAATCTTAACCCAAATTTGACTAACGATGCCGACTACAGGAAATTCCAGCCCGTCCATGGACAATTTACTTGAGGAATTACGAGAGAAATACGAGCAGGTAAAACTGGGTGGAGGTGCCAAGAGAATAGAAAAAGAGCATGCAAAAGGGAAGCTCACAGCCCGTGAGCGAATTGATTATTTGCGTGATGAGAACACTGATTTTTTAGAAGTTGGGGCTTTTGTCGCCGATGGCATGTATCAGGAGGAGGGAGGTTGCCCATCCGGTGGCGTGGTCACAGGAATTGGCTATGTGAGCGGGAGAATGTGCATGATTGTCGCCAATGACGCGACCGTGAAGGCAGGTGCATGGTTTCCCATGACAGCCAAGAAAAATCTTCGTGCTCAGGAAATAGCCATGGAAAATCGAATTCCTGTGATTTATCTGGTAGATAGCGCAGGAGTTTTTCTCCCTATGCAAAATGAGATCTTCCCGGACAAAGAGCATTTTGGAAGACAATTCCGAAACAATGCACAAATGTCTGCGATGGGAATTATACAAGTTGCCGCGATCATGGGGAGCTGTGTGGCTGGGGGCGCCTACTTGCCGATTATGTCTGACGAAGCTATGATAGTGGACAAAACAGGTTCTATTTTCTTGGCAGGATCCTATTTGGTGAAATCAGCAATCGGTGAGACGATTGATAATGAAACACTTGGTGGAGCGACTACACACAGTGAAATCTCTGGTGTGACGGATAATAAATACGACACAGATCAGGATTGCCTGGACGCGATCCGAAAGATTTTTGATAAAATAGGTCATAATCCTACTGCTGGTTTTGACAGGATTGATGTAAAGAAGCCAGGATTAACCGATCAAGAACTGATAGCGTCATTTCCGACTGAGCGAGTGAAACCTTATGATATGCTCCAGATTGTGAAAGGACTTGTGGACGCTGGAGACTTTGATGAATACAAGGAAGACTACGGCAAAACATTGATTTGTGGCACTGCGAGAATCGATGGCTGGGCAGTGGGAATAGTAGCGAATCAGAGGAAGATCGTCAAAACTGCCAAGGGTGAAATGCAGATGGGAGGAGTGATTTATTCTGACTCGGCAGACAAAGCTGCACGGTTTATCATGAATTGCAACCAGCGTAAAATCCCACTTGTTTTTTTGCAGGACGTCAGTGGGTTTATGGTAGGGAGCAAAGCAGAGCATGGGGGGATTATTAAGGACGGCGCCAAAATGGTAAATGCCATGGCAAATTCAGTCGTTCCAAAATTCACTTTTATACTTGGCAATTCTTACGGAGCAGGTAATTATGCCATGTGTGGCAAAGCATATGATCCCCGCTTGATCTATTCCTGGCCTACTGCTCAGATGGCAGTGATGTCGGGTGCGGCGGCGGCAAATACCTTACTTCAGATCAAAGTTGCAGGATTGAAGAAAAAAGGACTGGAAATAACACCTGAGGATGAGAAAGAATTGCTTGATGAAATCACTTCCAAATACAATGAGGAACTCAGTCCATATTATGCTGCTTCCAGACTTTGGGTAGATGGAGTAATTAATCCTACAGAGACCAGGAAAGTGATCAGTATGGGAATAGAAGCTGCAAATCATGCTCCAAAAACTGAAAGATTTAATGTAGGAGTGATCCAAACTTAGGATGAATTTAGTATCTTATTTTACAGTTTTAGCCCATTATCCGCAGCCTTTTGACTATGAGTGAGTTGACACCTGGAGAATTAAATGCCTTGGTATCCTTATTGGATGATTCTGATCGAGAAGTAAGAATGCACGTTCGTGATCGGATTATTTCTCTGGGCAATGACATTATTCCTTTTTTAGAGAAAAAATGGGAGAATAGTTTTAATCCGGATATTCAGAAAGAGATCGAGGAGTTGGTACATGACTTACAGTTTTCTCTCTTGAAAGAAAGGCTGATAGACTGGAGAGATACGGATGATCGGGATTTGCTTACCGGACTTTGGATCATCAATACTTATCAATATCCGGATCTCGAATATGCAAAGCTAAATGCAGAAATGCATCAGATTTATTTCGATGTCTGGACTGCTTTTAAAAGTGATTTGACTCCTTACGAACAGGTGCGTGCCATTAACAATGTCTTGTTCAATACGCTCCGTTTTTCTGCCAATAGCAAGAATTTTCACTCTCCTGCCAATAGCATGCTTTCTTCGGTATTGGATTCAAAGCGTGGAAATCCACTGACCTTGTGCTCTATCTATTTGCTAGTAGCAAAGAAGCTGGGCTTGCCGATTTATGGGGTTAATCTTCCCAACCTGTTTGTACTTACTTATAAATCTGCGGATGTTACCTTTTACATCAATGCCTTTAACAAGGGGTTGATATTTAGCAGAAAGGATATTTTTAATTATTTGGAGCAGTTGAAAATAGAGCCAAAGCCAGAATACTTTGAGCCTTGCGGGCATTTGCAAATGATGATAAGAATGTTCAGAAACTTGGAAAATGCTTTTGAGAAACTCGGTGAATCGGATAAAGTCGAGGAAATCAAAGAATTGATAGAGCTGTTGAACGCTTAATAAGTCTTGACGTTGCAGCCTACTGCTCTGGCCTGTTCAGGTGTCGGTGCCTCCCCTTTTAAGATAGAATCAATTGCTCTATCCAAGTAGTGAGCGGATACAGCCGTTTCTGCCTGAGGGTTATTGTCAAGTGCTCCTCTATAGTTTACCTTTCCTTCCGGAGAAAGGAAGATAACTTCCGGGATTTTGGTAACATTAAAGTGTTTGGTGAGTGCCTGTTTTTCATCGATCAAATAAGGAGTGTTGATATCAGATTGATCAATGTAGTTACGCATCGCAGTTTTGTCATCCTCATTAGTGCTGACTTCCGGGTTGACCAAAATAAATGTAAATCCCTGACTTTGATATTTAGTGCGCAATGCGACCAAGCGCGATTCATACATTTTGGCAAAGGGGCAAGCCAGGCTGTGAAAAATCAGAATTAATCCTTTTCCTTTTACCTGTGACTGTATATTAATTACTTTGCCGGTGACGGCATCCGTAAGATTGATCGTTTCCAGGCTTTGAGCGGAAAGTGAATAAGTAGCAAATAGGAGTATTAGGATTAATATGTTGAGTTTTTTCATATGTTATAGTTTTTTTCTAGTCCTCCCAATTAATCTTGGCAGGCTTAAGGACTTTCAAGGAAGGCGGCTACTTTGTCTTTTTCCTAATGTTAACCCTGTCTGTAGCAGGATCATTTCATTTACCAGATAGTGTAGGTAAGTACAACGTCCGAAATCACACGAACTTGTACTGTATAATGATGATCAGTAAAATCCGTGCCACGAACTTTTCCTTTGATGATCCCGGTGTTGGAATCGAATGGGTCCAGCAAAATATTCTCTCGGAAGGAAACACCGCGTTTTCCCTGACATTTAAAAATGGATTCTTTAGCCGACCAAGCCATGGTGTAATGTAAGGGATCTTTTTCCAGGAAGTCTAATTCAGATTGATCCAAAAACCGAAATCCAATCCTCAGGATTTTATCCCGGATCAGATCCATATCAATCCCTACTGGGTTATCCCGATGATAGATTGCTCCTGCATAGCCCATCGTGTGAGAAAGCGATATAAATCCATGTCCGTTCATAGCTTGAGATTTGCCATGTTCATCTTTGAAAAATCCAGGATAGGGCACATGCAAAACATCCAAGGCATCCCGGATAGCCATTCGCGCCGTAGCCCACTCCCTTTTTTTTTCATGATGGGAAATATTTGCATAGGCTAGCTTTTCCCGAAAGCTGAGGAAATCCAATTCATTTTCATCCTGAGTTTCGATAATCTTGATGGCCAAGGCCGAGGAAGAATCAATTTTTTCTATTTTTGTCTGCATAGGCCAGAAGGGCACCCAAAGTCTCCGTCCAATATATGTCAAAAATAGAAGTTAATAAATTACAAACACTAACAGGGCACAATGACTGTATCTATGCATTGACTGAGGGCTGTGATCCCCGATTTTTTTATACCGGTGCGGGGGATGGAATGGTGGTGGAATGGGATCTTGACCATCCGAAGGATGGTAAATTGATTGCAAGACTACCGCATTCAGTCTATGCGCTTACTACTGACCCGATTCGTAACTTGCTTTTCATTGGGCATAATTTTGAAGGAATTCATGTAATAGACCTAAATGAAGGAAAGAAAGCATGGTCTCTTAAGCTAACTGATCAGTCGATCTTTGATATCAAAATCTTCGGGGACGAAGCTTACATAGGAACAGGAGACGGAGTGCTAATTGTGGTTGATATCAATTCTAAAACGGTCAAAAAGCATATCAAACTGAGTGATAAGAGTATACGCGTGATGTCTTTGGCAAAAGACAGACGCCATCTGGCTTTAGGATTGAGTGACCATACCGTTAAGATATTGGACTTATCAGATAATTTCCGCCCAATTGCTAATTTAACCGGGCACACCAATTCAGTATTTGCACTATCATATTCACCTGATGAGTCTATGTTGGTCAGTGCAGGGAGGGACGCCCAGTTAAAATTTTGGGAAGCGGAAAGCTATTCATTAGAAGAAAACATCGTGGCACATATGTATGCCATTAATTATTTATATTTCAAGGAGGACGGCAATCTCCTTGTCACCTGCTCCATGGACAAGTCAATTAAGATTTGGGATGTAGGTGAAAAGAAACTCCGCAAGGTTATAGACAAAGCAAGAAATGCAGGCCATGGTACTTCAATAAATAAAGTTATTTGGAGTAGCTATCAGGGCAATGTAATTTCTGTGTCAGATGACCGGACTATTTCTATTTGGCAAATTGAAGCAAATTAAGTTATGAAGATCACACCAGCAGCCATTCGGCAAAAAACCTTTGAAGTAGGATTCAGAGGATATGAAAAAAAAGATGTAACGCTGTTTTTAGATGAAATCTCTGAAGTAGTAGATGCTTTGCATAAGGAAAATATGGAGCTTAAGACTAAGCTGCAGCATACAGAAGCTGAAGCAAAGCGTCTGAAAGATGTGGAAGAATCACTCTTTCGCACCCTGAAAACAGCTGAAGATACTGGGGCATCCATTATAGTGGAGGCAAATGAAGCAGCCGATCTGATCATTGCTGATGCTAACGAAACAGCTGAAAATGCTACGAAGCACATCGATAAGCTAGTGGCCGATTCCAGAAAACAAGCTGAAGACCAAGCAGCGGCTATTATAGGAGCTGCGGAGGCCAAAGCAAAGGAAACAATTGTGGAGCTTAGAGAAAGTATGCAGGGACTAGTCAGATCATATGAAGGTCTGGCAGAGCAGCGTGAAAATATGGTGAAGAGCCTCAAGAGGATTGCACAGGATGCCTTAAATCAAATAGATCTATCAGACGCCCATTATACAAGAATAGATGCAAAAGCACATGCTCGGGCTATAGATGAGTTGAGCAGATCGCAGACTTTTACTTTTGCAAACCTAGGGAATCTTGGATATGAAGAAGAGGAACAGGAAGAGGAGCAATTTGAAGAAAGTCCTATGGATGAGATGGAGTCAATAGAAGAAGATTTGGAACTAGAGGATCATGATTCAACTCCTGATTTGCAAATGGAAATCGAAGAGGATGCTGAGGAAGAATTGGAACTTGAAGATACTAAGATGGAATTGGAGGATGAGGTCTTGGATGAGGATATCGAGGAAATGGAGGAAGCTAAGGAAAAGAAGCCATTTGAAGAACCAAGAACTTCCCAAGCAAGATCTCCCCAGTATCCAGCTCATCCTAAGAATGAATCAGGGTCATTTTTTGACCAGTTTGACTAATGGGAAAAGTAAGTCTCGAAGGGATTGAATTTCATGCTTATCACGGAGCATATCCGGAGGAATCTATACTTGGAAATCGCTTTACGCTGGATCTTGAATTGGAAACTGAGTTCAGGGAAGCTATGCTACATGATGATTTGAGTGCAACTGTGGATTATTCCAAATTGTATAAACTCATTAAAGCAAGAATGGATGTGAAGGTTAAACTGCTCGAACATTTGGGGCATATGATCGTGACCGATATTTTGGAAGCTTATCCCAGAACCACCAAAATCAGATTAACGCTTAAAAAACATCACCCTGCACTTGGGGGATTGGTAAGCTTCTCTTCCGTGCAAATTCAATATCCTGAAGATTATGCGTAAATCCTTATTTGCGATTTTATTGATTTTTTGGTCAATAGTAACAATCAATGCGCAGGGTGAGGCGTATCAGTTTTTTACTAACAAAGGCAAAAAAATAGATCTGAAGGATGTACTCAAAGTTGCTAATGAGGTAGATGCAGTTTTCATTGGGGAGCTTCACAATAACAGTATTGGGCACTGGTTACAATTGCAGGTGCTGAAGGGATTGCAAACTCAGAATCCTGATTTGGTAGTAGGATCAGAGATTTTTGAGCGAGAAGATCAGTTGAACTTGGACGAGTGGTTTTCAGGTCAAATTACCGAAAGCAATTTCGAAGCTGAGGCGAATCTTTGGAAGAATTACAACACGGATTACCGCCCTGTTTTGCGCTACGCGAAGGAGAAAGGCTTAAGGTTTATTGCCACGAATGTTCCAAGAAAGTATGCTTCTCTAGTCAGTAAGGCTGGTTTAGGAGCCTTGGATTCACTTTCACCTCAGGCTAAAAATTATTTTGCAGAACTGCCAATTGAGGTAGATATGAGCATGCCAGGCTACGTTGCCATGAAGGATATGATGCATGGCGCGCCGGGCAATTCGGAATTTATGATTCAAGCTCAGGCTTTGAAAGATGCGACAATGGCAGAATCACTTTTTGAGCCTATTCGTGGAGGAAAGCAGATCTATCATATCAATGGTTCATACCATACCAAGGACGGAGAGGGTATTTTATGGTATTTGAAAAGAGAGTTTCCAGATCTGAAAATTTTAGATATCCACATGGTTACACAGGATCAATTGGATAAACTAGATGATAAAAATGCAAAAGCCGGTGAAATTATCCTTGTCTTACCTAGCGACAGCCATACTACCTATTAATCTTGTACAACAAAGCTGAAACATCGAGAATCCGTTCGGAGTTTTGGATTGCTTTTGGGCAATACATGAAACCAATTCCAAATGCGGAAGGAAGGAGAATCAATTGGCCGAATTACAAAACAGGTGTTAGGAACATCTATTTTCGGATGAAAGCAGAGCGCGATTTCGCCTCTATTGGGATCGAATTAGGTCATCACGATGAAGAGTTGCAGGAGTTGTATTTTGATCAATTTGCTCAGTTTAAAAAAATGCTGGAGGTCAAGGTAGGCGAAGAATGGAGTTGGAAGTTGCACCAAGAGAATGAGTTTGGGCAGTTGGTTTCCAGAATAGAAAAAATTTTACCAGCCGTAAATGTGATGAATGAAGCAGATTGGCCAGAGATAATATCATTTCTAAAGCCCAGAATCATCGCCTTGGATGAATTTTGGAGTAATGTGAAGCCAGGTTTTGAGAGTTAAAACTCCCGCTTCACGTACTTCAATTCCTCAATTGTACGAACTCCATCTTCAGTTAAGGCTAGCCAGAGGTTGATCTCATCGCCAACTCGCTTCATGGTTAGACCGTGGAAATACACGGTGTTTTCCTCAGTTCCTACCAATCGAAATGTAATCCATTTGTCTTTTTCTTCCCAGGGAGAAAGGTCAGCATTGAAGTGTTTGAGTTTCAATGAAAAAGTCTCCCCATCCTGGACGATGTTCATGAATTCTGAAAAAATAAGTTTGCCCTCGCTCCAAAAACGGAAAGTACCAATCATATTTCCATCGACTGCAGGCATCCAGACTTCCTCGCATTCGCCACCGAATCCAGTTCCTGTCCAGAAACCTTCCAGCCAATCCAATTCAGATACATTTCCTTTACCTGGCTCTTGATCTTTTTCGAGTTGCTTCACCTGAGAAAAAGCTATTGAACATATAAAAAGTAGAATGAAGGAGAGTATTGACTTTTTCATAGAAAAGGTTTTGTTCTGTATGAATTTATTAAAAATTCTGAGGATAATGTTACGATTATGAAGAGCTATATTATTCCAGCTTCTGGAGAAGCAGAACAACTTTTTCAATTGCGTTCTCTGCGAAACCTTCGTGTCCTTCGCTGTTAAAAAATGAAAATTAAACATCGTGACGTTTCGGGATCTCGGGATTCACGAACGTAAATCCTCTTGCCTCGTCGCCTTCAAAAAAATCTATCTGCATTCCCATCAGAAACATGTAGTGCTTTTTCTCAATCAAAACTGGAATTCCCGCCAATTCAAATTTCTGATCTTCCTCCTTTGGTTTATCAAAGCCTAAAGCATAAGACATTCCTCCACATCCACCACCTTTTACACCTACCCGCAGATGGTAATCGGTAGGTATGTTTTTATTGGTCATGATATTTTTGATCTCGGCTTCGGCCTTTTCTGTGATCTTGATTGGGATTATCATGTGATGAAAATGATTTTGGCAGGGAATTGGTTCGCGAGAATACAAATTTACATTCCCCTGAGGCTATCTTAGGAGGATAATTTGTGCAAATTCGAGTTTAATCCCTAAAAATGGAATATGTATCCGATTTATTGAAAATTCTTTTGCCGGCAGGCATAGTCCTGTATGGCATGTATCTAGTGGTCGTTTCTTTTCTTTCGAAGGAAAGGGAAAAGACGCTGGTAGAGCTGAAAACACAGAATTCGCAGACTATTCTCCCAATAAGATTGCAGGCAGCAGAGCGAATTTGCCTTTTCCTGGAGCGCATCACCCCAAATAATCTGGTGAGAAGATCCAATCCGGGAGGGCTAACATCCGGGGAATTGCATTCGATTTTGTTGGCAGAAGTTCGGGAGGAATTCAACCATAACTTTTCCCAGCAGGTATATTTTTCTGAGGAAACTTGGGAAGCCGTTAAGAGAGCGGTTGAAGAAGTGACCACGATTATCAACCAGAGTAGGCAAATCCTCAATGAGGAAGCTACTGGGGTAGATATGGCCAAGGCTATTTTTGCGCAAGCGCTAGATAGAAAGAACGATCCGATCGGATATGCGTTGAAACAAATAAAATCAGAGATTCAGATTTACTTTTGATCATGAGCAACTTCAAGTCTAAAACTTCCGCAACGATCGATAATGCCAAAGCACTTTTTGGTAAGAAAGTAGATGCGCTCGCTAAGCAGAAAGAAAAAGTCTCAGAGCTAATCGCTGGGGTTGGAAATAAAATTTCGAGTGTAGGAGATAACCCCCGCGTGAAGAAACTCATTGAGCCCGTATCTGTTTTCATTCGAATGATCAAAGCGCATTTTAGTGGAGTGCATAAGATGACCAATAGTACCCTTGGTCTGGTTTTATTGGCACTCGTTTATTTTGTTTCTCCCATTGATATCATTCCTGACTTTTTGGGATTCTTTGGTTTTGCGGATGATTTAAGTGTTGTTTTAGCAATTTATGCTAAAGTAAAGGATGAGATTGAAGATTTTCTGGATTGGGAGAGAACTCAAGGCTAAATAGGTCTGTTAGCTTTCAAAATCACAGAAAATGCTAGACCAACAAACATCATTGATTTCTTCTGAGCTAATTGATTCGGCTCAGACATATTCAGAATATCGAGAAATGATTGATCAGCTTTTGGCTGAAAATAAGACTACTGGAATCAATCACCCCGAGAGCTATCTTGATTATACTAAGATGAATGTGCAGCGAATGAATCGCTGGGATAAAACGGCAAAGGTTTCTCCGGAACTGGAGAAAGTAGTTAGATCAATTGCTTCTCCCCAAATATGGCTGGTGATCACTGAAGCTTGGTGTGGAGATGCAGCTCAAAGTATACCATTGATGGCTAAACTGGCTGAATTGAATCCTCTTATTGAATTAAAATTTGTTTTGCGTGATGAGAATCCTACACTCATGGATGCTTATCTTACCGAGGGAGCTCGATCAATTCCAATTTTGATTGGCTTAACTGGGGATTTGAGTAAAGAGCTTTTCGTCTGGGGACCTAGACCGGAATTTCTTCAAAATCGACTGAAAGCTTACAAGCTCGATCCTCAAAACATTACTTCCAAGGAGTTTGCTGACGGAACGCATCTTTGGTATGCACGGGATAAAAACAAAACAATGTCAGAGGAATTGATCCCGCTGATTGCTTCAACTTTATAAATAAACTATGCGAATCGCACTGATATCCGGAGGTTCTGGTCTTGTAGGAAAGGCTATTCTTCACCAACTTTTTAAAAGTGAAGAATATGATTATGTCCTGAGTATTGGACGGAGAAAGCTCGCTATAAAGCAACAAAAGCTTGTTCAGATAGAAGGTGACATCGCGAAAATTGAAAGCTGGGACTGGGAAGCTAAAATTGCCGAACAGAGTTTAAGCGGAGAGTATTTTCCTCTGATCGATGAGCTGAATAAGAAAACGGCAGAAATACACGCGTTTTCCGCACTAGGCACTACCATTAAACAAGCAGGATCAAAGGAGAAGTTTTTTGCTATTGATCATGATTTGGTGATTGATTTTGCCAAGTGGGCAAAAACTTTGGGAACATCCAAATTCCTTTATGTTTCCTCCTCGGGTGCTGATGCGAAATCCTCGATTTTTTATAGTCAAACAAAAGGTAAAACCGAAGAAGATCTCAAGACAATCGGATTTAGCTATATCGGTTTATTCAGGCCCTCTTTATTG
Organism: uncultured Algoriphagus sp.; assembly: GCF_963974835.1. GTDB lineage: Bacteria > Bacteroidota > Bacteroidia > Cytophagales > Cyclobacteriaceae > Algoriphagus. The sequence continues at coordinate 120,176 of NZ_CAXBET010000006.1, forward strand.
ATGGGCAACAGAAATGAGTTTCGATTTGGAGAGCAAGTTGCCCAGGTGGTGATGAAGCCTTTGATTTGGTTAAAGCTGTTTAAGAATATTCGCCCAATCTATGATTATCAGGTTGCCAAAGCTTTAGTAAAAACAGCGCTGACTCAAAAATCAAATTCTGTAGAAATCATCTCCTCTGGAGAAATGCAAGACCTAAGTAAATGATAGTGGTTATTCAAAGAGTATCTGAGGCATCCGTTAAAATTGGTGAGAAAGTAAAAGCTGAAATCGGAACCGGCTTGATGATTTTGGTGGGAATTGAAGAGTCGGACAATCAGGAGGATATTGCTTGGCTTTCAAAAAAAATCCTCAATCTCCGCATATTTCCAGATGAAAATGAAGTGATGAATAAAAGCTTGCTGGATATCAACGGAGAGATTTTGTTGATATCGCAGTTTACACTTCATGCCAGCACAAAAAAGGGGAATCGACCTTCTTATATAAAAGCTGCGAGACCGGATATTGCCATACCATTGTATGAGCAGATGATCCAAACATTAGAAGCGGATTTAGGGAAAGCAATTGGAACTGGGGAATTTGGTGCAGACATGAAAGTTGCCCTGGTAAATGATGGCCCAGTGACTATTTTGATTGATAGTAAAAATAGGATGTAAAGAATAGTAATTTTTAGATCTTCCAATTTTATAATCTTCCAATCCACACATTTTGCAAACTCTTCTCAATATCCATTCGGCCCAAGTTCTTACCAAAGGAAAACAAATTTTTGAATCTCTGGATTTCAGATGGGAAGAAGGTCAGCAATGGGCAATCATTGGTACTTCTGGGGCAGATATGACAGCTTTTATTGAGACCATCCGAGGCAATTGCGTGGTTCCAAAAGGCGAGATTCATCGGCCTTTTGTACAGGAATATACGGTGAGGAAAACCAATTCTGGTGAGATCAACTCTTTCCGTGACCTGATAGCCTACGTTTCTCAGCGCTACGAAATTCGCAATAAATCCAATCAGCAAAACTTCTATTTTCAGCAGCGATTCAACTCCTCAGAATCTGAAGATACAGCCACTGTCCAGGAATATTTATTGGAAGTAAAAGCAAAAGTTGAAGGGCCATGGACCTTGGAAAATGTTTCTGAATTATTGCATTTAGAGAAGTTGCTGGACAAGTCTTTGCTCTTGCTTTCCAATGGGGAAACCCGACGATTGGCGCTAGGCTTGGGGCTTATGCGTCAGCCGAAAATTTACCTGATGGATCAGCCCATGACTGGGTTAGATGTCAAAAGCAGGGCAGAGTTTGGGGAGATTTTGAAAGTTATAATTTCCAGAGGAGTGCAAGTCTTGTTGACCACATCGGCTAATGAAATCCCTGAAGGAATTACTCATGTAGCCAAGTTAAGTGGAAAAGGAATTGGGAATGTTTGGGAAGTAGCTGACTTTCGTATGACTACCAAACATGAGCAAAATCTCTCTTACGATTGGGGATTATTAGATTCCCTGCTACCAAAAAGACCTAATGAAAACACCGAGGTGATTCGTCTGGAAAACCTCAATATCAAATACGGGGAAAAGCAGATTCTGACAAATCTCAACTGGGAAGTGAGATCCGGCGAGCGGTGGTTGCTGAAAGGCCCCAATGGTTCTGGGAAATCTACTTTGATCAGTTTGCTGATCGGGGAAAATCCACAGGCCTATTCTCAAAATCTATGGCTTTTTGGAAGGAAACGGGGAACTGGAGAGAGTATTTGGGATGTGAAGCGGCCCACTGGTTTTGTAGCTCCTGAGCTTAGCCGATTCTTTCCTAACAACCAAACCTGCCGCAAAGTCATCCTTTCGGGGCTTTTTGATACAATGGGCTTATTTAAAAAAGTAACAGCCGAGCAGGAAGTATTGGCTGAATCTTGGATAAAACTTTTTCATTTGGAAAGCTTTGCAAACATTCCTATTAACCGACTTTCTCTGGAAAACCAACGTTGGACATTACTTGCTAGAGCATTGATTAAGCAACCCAAATTGCTTATCCTCGATGAAGCTTCGCAAGGAATGGATGAGTTTCAGCGTAGACTGTTTAAAGATACTGTGCAGCAAATCTGTGTGCGAAGCACTATCACGGTTGTTTATGTCAGCCACTACGCTGAGGATGTGCCAGACGCTGTTGAGAAGGTGATTGAATTAAGTAAGTAATCATCTTGGAGACATTATTTTCCGTATATGATAGCTATTAATAGGGAAAGATTAATCAGCGGGGATATAAAAATAGATTGTGTTGCATAGGATGTTCGTTGAATTTAGTTTGCTTTAGGAATTAATTTTAAATACATAATTTAGCGTTTGAATTTAAGTATTAGAGATGTGAAGTATGATTAAAAAAATTACAATAGCCCTTTTTATTATTTGCCTAAGTCAATCAGTAATGGCTCAAGGAGATCATCTTTCTTTAGGGATAGGTCCAGCCTTACTTTATTCAGATAATTCTGGCATTTACCGAGAATTTAAATTTAAGGTTCAGCCCGCTATCACTCTCTCGATTAATAAACAATTAAATGAGTATATAGGATTGAGGGGATCTGTGGGACTTCAGCTCCTAAATTCTGGACAATATTATCTGGAATTGCCGAAGCAGATGGTCAAATGGGGGAATAAGGATCAGGCATTTGCTTTTAAAGGACAAGGCTACTTTGCTGACGTAATGCCCGTATTTACCACCAACCCTAATTCCGCTGGCATGATGATGTCCTCGTTACAATTTTATGCTGGAGCTGGTTTTGGGGTTATGTATGCTCAAAGAAATCAGGAGGTTTTAAAAAACGGTTTAGTTTTGAATGACTTGCTGGAAGAAGGAGAAATTATCAAATCCAAAGAAAGTGATTTGATTCCTTATGTACCAGTAAGGACAGGTATTAGCACAAATTTAAACGGTGATTGGGATTTCGCATTGGAATTTGTATTACTGGTTACTACAAATTCAGAGGTGGACGGGAATAATATTATAGATAAACGAATTACTGTTGTTGATATGTCAGGCCAGATCCAATTCACTGTAAAGTGGTATTTCGGCCCTGCTTGGTAATGAGGTTTTTGATTCAGAAGCTTTTCGTTTTTGAGTAGTAAATTCTGATTGAAAAAACCTCAATTAACCTAATGTTAAACTGATTTATTGTTAGGGAAGTAAGGCTTGAAATTTTTGTTTAAATTTTAATCTTCACCCCCTTGAACATGGTCTCATTTTCACTTACTCTCAATTTCTTTCCACTCGAAGTTGTCACGTTCTTAAGCGTCACTTCTTTGGTTAATACATAAGGAAACTTTTCTTCGTAGGAATCATCTGTTCTTTCTGAATTGAAATCCCCGAAAATAGCAGGCCCTTGATAGTCTTCGGGATGATTGGAGTCGTCGATTTTTAGGTTTTCGATAATGATTTGCTCCGGCATATAAGCGGTGTAGCCGAAATCATGCTGACCGGAATTATATCCATTGATCAGTGAAGCGCTGTAGCTTTTTCCTCCATTTGGAATGAATGTACTGTTGCGGATAATTAGTTTTCCTTCCCAAGTGCTACCATAGTCGGACCGGAGATTGATTAGACTTCTTCCTCTAATAGTGGAGTTTTCTACAGTGAATGTCCCAGTTCCGATCACATTGATACCCATGTGCCCTAGCGTAGAGTTTCGGATGGTGGCATTAGCAACGCCCATGTGAGCATCGAAACGGGAAAAGACACATTTATCGAAAAGCAGATTCTTCGAGTAATTTGAGCCCATTATTCCCCAATAAACATTGTTATCGATGTCATTTGTCTGAGTACAGTTGACAAAGGATACATTCAGAGCTCGGTTCACTATGATGTCATAGGTTCCCATAGTTACAGGTTTCCCCGCATTTCCTATGGTTGAGTAGGTTTTATGACCTGTCAAGATGGTGTTTTTAACGGTTACGTTTGTGCAGTTGGATATATTTAGAAATCCACTGTATGGAGCTCCTTGATCTCCTTCTTCAATGACGCGATGCTCCAATGAATCCACAATAACATTGGATCGCTGTATGGAGATATTTCGGCTGTAATAGTTGTATTTCGATTCCTCCTGATTGGCAATGGTGGTAAAAAATCCTCCAGAAATAGTCAGGGTTTTCTCATCAATGGGAAGAGCTGTGATCTCTGTGATTTGATCAAAATCCCAAATAATAGGAGCATCCTGATCCACATTTCCATTTTTGTCTACCAGAAAAATATCTGTTTGAGGAGCGCCATTGTTTTGATTTAGCCCATATCGGATATACCGCATCTTGTTTGAATTGGTGACAGTGATCAACGCAGAACCTGGCAAAGTGATGTCAATTTTCTCCTGATTTCTCTTCAGTGAAGTGATGCCATCAAGTTTATAAGATTCTAGGCTTGAGCTTACCAAGAAAACAGGAGCAGTTCTATTTTCCACATTTCTATCGTCAATCAAGAAGGATGCTGTACCAAAGTCGGTATCAGTTTGGATGATGGCTGTACGAGCCTTTCCTCCAATGTAATAGCTTGCTCCATCATCCGCTATCACGTTTAAATCATGTTCATTGGCGAATTCATGCGCAGAAATGATTGCCTGCATGTCATCTGTTTTGCCATCTCCTTTGGCTCCAAAGTCACTGTAATTCACTACCCCGGTAGCTATTATTTTTGCGGCTGCATCCGAAATTAATTTAGCGTCTAACTCCCCAATGGTTTCTTTTTCTTGATCAGAAAGCCAAAGAATAGGGAATCGAACCGGCATATTTCGAATGACTTCTGGAGTGTCAAAATCAGCATCAAGTGAATTCCATAGCTCAAGGTATTTTTCCTGACCATAAGCAAGTCCTCCGAAAAGCAGAAAAGTATGTCGAACAGGCCATTTGTCCCAGTACATCACATCTTTTTGGTAGGGCCAGGAATCCTTGTTTTCCACAAAAGGGTAGAGGAATGAAATCCCTTTTTCCAACGATTTCCCTTCTGGTGTTTGGTAGCTAAATAGGTTTTCGGAATCGTCCGCATATACTTGGCAAAGCGTTGCCATGGCATCTAAAGTGAAAAGAGAATACCCATAAGGTTTTGTACGTTTGAGTTCCAGTGGGAAACTTCCATCGTTTGCCATTTGATCAGGAAGCAGCACCGTTTTATACATGTTTTTACAATAGTCTAATACTTCTTGGTTGCCGACAAGCTCCGCAAAAACTGCTGCCTGCATCGCCCAACATACACTGTGATTGTTTCCATGATCACGCTCATCTATCCCGTATGGATGAGTAGTTATCCAATTCAAATATTCCGAAAACCAATCTTTCATCTGCTTTATGTCCGAATCAGAAATCACTTCTGAATCTTCCACTGATTCGATTGCTTTGGCCACTTCCATGAGTTGAATGGTGTCGATGATTCCAATTCCTCTACCCGTTACTTTGCCTTCAATCGCTTGCGCATAGAGCAAGTTTGGGTTCATCTTCGTGGCTTCATCAATAAACCAAGCTCTCAGATGCGGAGCCAAAGCTGTGACATACTTTTCATCTTTGGTTACCAAATAGGCTGAAGCCAGTGCTCCAGAAATCTGGCTGAAGCGAATCATCGCTTCACGATGCGCTGTGAAATTGTCAGGATTGGTCAGGCCATCACGCTGAATATATGGTCCATCTAGATTGTCTGGGTCTGGCCACCAATAATCTCCTTCGGAATAGAAATCATGTATCCCACCTGCAGATCTTGGGCTACTTTCTGCCGTGACTGTAATTGGTTTTTCGCTAGCATATTTGTCTGCTAGTTGAATAACCCTTGCTCGTTCTTTTGCGAGATAGTCAGTTTCCGAAATCTCAGGTTTCGACTGATTAAAAAGTAAGCTGAATGCAAAAAGCAGAAAAAGGATGTACTGAATCATTTTGGGTTTTAGGGATAATTGTAACGAGAACTTTAAAATGCAATTTAATCCGGGGTTTTGAAAGTCAACCCCTTTTTGTCCATGGCATCTTTTAGTTTTGGAATAGAGCTTTTTCCCATACCATGAAGAGAGAGGATTTCTTTTTCGGTAAATGTGGCTAGCTTTTCTAGTGAGTTAATTTGCTTTGACTCTAGTGCCCTTCGAGCTGGAGCTGGCAGTTTGGATAAAAAGCCTTCTGTGGGTTTTCTATCCTTTTCACAGATCGGGCATGTGGGGCAATCGCTGGTTTTATAGAATTGATGACCTTTGTCACAGGTTTTAAGTGGCATATCGTACTGTTTTTTTACAAGTAAAACCCTTCTTTATTTTTTCTCAATAGAAATCTGGTTTTTTCTATTGAAATTAACATAATACGATAAGCCTTCGTATTTTTAAATAAATTATAAACTCATGAAAGTCATTGCATTAATTGAAGATGAGTTGATCAAAGATGTGATCGAAATCTCCGGAGCAAAGAACGTCACCGAAGCCTTGAGGATAGCGCTTCGCGATTACTTGTCCCGCAAAAAGTTACTTGAACTGTCTGATCAAATTGTCGCTGAGCCTTTAGAATTCACATACGGAGCAGATCAATTGAGAGATATCAATCGACAATGAAGTCAGTCTTAATTGATACTTCTGTTTGGATAGAATTTTTGAAAGGAAATCGAGATTATTTCCTTCCCATGATTGCTTTGATGGAAGATGGCGAAATTTATTCTTTAGAGTTGATCTTTGCAGAACTGCTTCAGGGAGTGAAGACAACTAGAGAACTGAATTTGATAACAGATTTTTATCGCCAACTGAAGCTTTTGGATCAGCCGGGTTTGATTTTCGAGTCAGGTATTTTTTCCAGAAAAGCAGGTTTGATCAATCGTGGAATAGGCTTAGTAGATGCAGTTATCATTCATGCCGCCGAAAAGTTTGATTTGCAAATATGGACTTTGGATAAGAAAATCATAAGTTTTTTAGGTGAAAGAAGGCTTTATCAGCCTTAGTCATTTTCCGACCAACCCGATTTATTACTCCCTAATAGGATTTTCTTTGAATTATTGGAGATCATTTCCTAACTCATAAAGATAGCCACCGACCTTATGAATAGTAGAAGATCATTTATCCAGAAACTCAGTGCAGGAATAGCGATTCCAGGCTTGGTTTCATTCAATTCTCCAGAGGAAACCTCTACGAAATCTATTACCCCTTCTCTGGTGGGGGAAGAATTCTGGGCTGAGCTCAGAAAGAAATTTCCTCTGAAGGACAGTAGAGTTTACATGAATAATGGAACTTTTGGGCCTTCACCTCAAGTGGTATTGGATGCTTTGCAAAATTCCTTTGTTGACACTAATACATCTGGTGAATATGGTCATATAGAGCCCGAACGTGAGAAATTGGCAGCTTTTGTGGGAATCAAAACTTCTGAGATTTCTCTTACTCATAATACAACTGAGGGGATTAATATTATGTGTTGGGGACTTCCGCTGAAAGCTGGAGATGAGGTGATCATTACTTTGCACGAGCATGTAGGAAATGCGTTGCCTTGGTTGAACCGGGCAAAATTGCATGGGATAGTCTTAAAGCCTTTTGAACCCAAAGCTACTCAAGCAGAAAACCTAGACTTAATTAAAACCTTGGTGACTTCTAAAACCAAGGTGATTGCGATTCCTCACATCACGTGCACAACTGGGTTAGTTTTTCCAATCAAAGAAATTTCCGCTTTTGCCAGAAGTAAAGGAATATTTACAGCTATTGATGGTGCACATGGAGCAGGTACTTTCGATCTTGATCTTCATGATTTGGGCTGTGATATGTATGCGAGCAGTTACCATAAGTGGGTTTTGGGTCCAAATGGAACCGGATTTCTATATGTTAGAGAGAGTGTTTTGGACCAAGTGCAGGCCTATCAAGTAGGTGCATATTCTGATTTAGGTTGGGATTTGTACCAGAATCCACCAGAGTTTAAGGGATATGTACCAACAGCCCATCGTTTTGACTATGGAAGTCAGAGTTTGCCGATTATGAGAGGAGCTGTTGCGGCTGCGGATTTTCACAAAGAAATAGGGAAGCAGAAAATAGAAACCCGAATACGGGAGCTAAATCAATATTTGTTTGATGGGCTATCCGAAATGAGTTCCATGCTTGAAATTTTAAGTCCTGCAGAACCAGAATCCCGAATCAGTATGGTCACATTCAAACCGAAGAAAATGAACTACCAAGAGGCTGCTGGTTTAATAAGTAAAGCAGGATTTAGGATTCGCCAAGTTCCAGAAAGTAAGCTGGATGCAATTCGGATTTCAGCTCATATTTATAATAGTAAAGTCGAAATAGACAGTTTTCTTGAAGCTACTGAAAAGGTTCTGGGCTAAGACTTTTTATTTTTCTTCTCCACTTTTACCTCTGCTTCTAAATATCGGAACTGGCAGATGGCTGCGATTAATTCAAGCGGTAAAGGTTTGTCCAGAGGAAATTGTATGGCTCCTTTGGATGTCACGTAATTCTTTAGCTCCTTTTTAAATTCGCTTACCCCACTGTTAGTAGGGTAGAAGCCGATATGCTTTTTCGCTGCTGCAAAATAAACCAACACTTCGGTGGTTCTATAAGCAGGCATGCTGTAGCTGATTACCTCTTTGGATTTTGGAATTGCTTTTAAGATTGTCTCACGCATCTGCTGGAGCTTTTCCCTCACTTCTGGAGAGCACCAGCTAAGATATTCCTCTACGGAAGATGGTTTTGCGTTCATCATATTATTGAGATTTTAGATGTTAAACACAATATTTAAGAGTTTTCTCAGTACACATCAGTCGAGCTTATTAGCTGCAGGCACTAATTTAGCTTTCAAATCCGGGTCTGCCATATCCTTATCAAGAGGGAACATTGGCCGATTAATACGCTTATAGCCTAGTCGCTCCAAATCCTGATCAACTCCGCCCGGTGTCAAGGCCATGATCCAGTCTGCTCTCATATCATAGAGCTCAGGTACTAGATATCCGATTTTCACTACTACGATATCTGCTTCCCTTGGCTTCAAACCAAGATCTGTGAAATCATTTTCATTGTGATAAGGTTTGCGCTTTTTAGTGACGATCACATGAACGGAACCAACTTTCACCACTACTTCTACTTCTGCAGCTCCGTCTCCTTCTTTGATTGCTTCCACAGTTCCTTTGAGCATAACAGGTGGTGCAAATCGATCATCAATTGCGGCTCCAGCCGTTCCTTCCACTTTTCCTCCCACTCCTGCAGCGATTGCCTTCTCCACAAACTCAGGGCCTGGGATAGAAGCATAAATCAACGTAGGGCCATTTTCAGATTTGAACTCCGGGCGCTTCAGGATTTCTGTCAAAGTCCAAGTCACATCCCCTGCACCACCTGCAGTTGGGTTGTCGCCCATATCAGAAATCATGAAAGGCTTTTTGTCAGAGGCGATCGCCATATCCAAACTCTCCTTCAATGGTGCAACAGGCGCTACAATTTCAAATTCATTCCGCACATCCCAAAAGCTTTGTGCCAATTCTTCCGCTGACTCTGTTACTGCTTTTTCATCATCACCTGTCACCATTACCACCGCATGATTTCTAGGCTCATCTGCCCAAGCATAACCTATCCAAATTGCCGCATCGATCACACCTTGTTTTTTGGTCATAGGGTCCACTTTCGCATAAAGGCTTTTCCCCGGATCGATTCTGGTACTAGTCTTTTCGCCGGGAAGCAAAATCGGGACGGGAATCCAAGCTTTGAAGGCTGGTTTTCCTTTGCCACTTTCCAAGCGATCAAGCATATTTTCTACAGCCCGCTGTTTTGATTCCAAAGCATCCTCATGTGGAGCCATTCTGTAGCAAGTAATCAAATCTGTGTTTTCAGCCAGTCTCCAAGAGACATTTCCATGTAAATCCATGGAAGTGGAAATCAAGGTTTCGGGGCCTACTACCTCACGAACTCGGACAATAAAATCCCCTTCTGGATCATCTAATCCTACCACACTCATCGCTCCATGGATATCGAAGAAAAGTCCGTCGTAGGGAAGATTTTCTTTCAGCATATCTAGTGTTTTGCCTACCAACTCCTCATATGCTTCTCTAGTAACAATACCGCCGGGAATGGCATGTCCACGTAGAGTTGGGAACCACTCGGCTCTTTCTCGATCTGCTGAAGCTGAATCCAAGAAAGGGTAATAGTTGAAGATGTCCATCCCTTCCCTAGTTCGGAAAGCAGCTACGTCACTGGTAGCTGGTGAAAAAGTGCTTGACTCAATCGCTAATCCTGCGATAGCTATCCTAGGAAGTGGTTTAGTTTCTTCTTTGGGTAAACAAGAAACAGCAATTAAAAGAATAAATAGAAGGGATAGGTAGTATTTCATGAAGACTAAATCAATGGTATTATCTGAGCGAAAGTAAATCTGTCCTAATTGAGTCCATGAATTTAACGAACATCATGAAACATTACATAAAATTTTTAAGAATGGTATTTATATAATTCTAAAAAATATAGTAAGGCTCTGTAGCATTAATCATCCTGTTTCGCAAGGACTTGAGTCGTGTGCGCAAATCTATCCAACCAACCTCTATGGTCCTTCCTTATGAACGTCACCATGACTGTTCCAAAGAACCAGATAGCCAGAAAGAGCAAGTATAAAAATAAATACACCTTATCATCAAAACGTGTATCCAAAAGGAATTTTGATACTTCACCTACAAAAAAAGGCAGTATCAAAAAGACACTGTATCGGGCTATTAAATCTTTGTAAGTAAGTCTAGTTCCATCCATTCGGACGATTCGAATACCAAGTAACTTTTTGCCAAAAGTCTGCCCATTGGTTATTTTGCTCACGAAAATAAAATAGAAAACAATCGTTCCAACTTTCATTAATGATTGTAACCAGATGTTTTGGGACAATCCTTCGATAACATAGGAAGTAAAGAAAATGACGAGTAATGAGTCAACAAAAATTGCCAAAAACCGCTGTGTCAAGGTGACTTCCGTCCGATTCAACAGAGGTTTACTCGAAATGTTTGGTAAAAGATTAGAGTATCTGGCAATTAAAAAACCTATAAAACAACCAAAAGTATTTGTAATCAAATCATCCACTTCAAACTGGCGGTATCTGCAAGGATATAATCCGTAGAGAGCCGTCAACTGAGTGATTTCATAGAATAGAGACACAAGGAATCCTATCATAGTTGCTACTCCAATATTTTTAATTTGGAATAGATATCTCAGAAAAAACCCAAGTGGCATAAGTAGCAAAACATTGAATGCGGTAACCATCAGAGTTGGACTCTTCACAATGCTGAAAAGTGAAATATTGCCTCTTAATTCCCTTGTCAACATCTTTAAAAATCTAAAAGGGAAAAAGCTCGGAATTAATCTACCTCTTCTATTATTGCAAAAATCCGCACTGACTTCAGGAAGCGGAAGAATTGTGATAAAAAATGCAGTCATCGCATAAAATGCGAAAATGTAAAACACTAAACTTCTATTGAATTGAACATAGCCTATTTTCTTATATTGAAAATAAGCATAGGGTACTATACTCAACAGTGCTACCAAAGGAAAATAAAAAAAGGAAATTCGGATGGCTTCCAAATACTGATTCATACAGAATGTTCTTTTTTGCTTGTCTTTAGAGCTGGAAAATCATAGACTCAATATGAAAATGTTTTTTGCAATAACCGAGCCTTTAATTTGGCGATATGGCAAGAATAATCCTATTTGAATGTTAATTTTAATGAAAAGGGTTGAATTATTATGAAAACGGAAATCACAATTTCAGAAGCTCAGGAGCAAGTTGATCAATGGATCAAGACAGTAGGAGTTCGATATTTTAATGAACTTACCAATATGACTATCCTGATGGAAGAAGTGGGTGAATTAGCCAGAATCATGTCAAGAACCTATGGGGAGCAATCGTTCAAGGAATCAGACAAAGGAAAGGATCTGGGTGATGAAATGGCGGATGTTCTTTGGGTTCTGATTTGCCTGGCTAATCAAACTGGCGTGGACTTAACCGAAGCCATGAAGAAAAACTTTGAAAAGAAAAATATTCGGGACATCGATCGACATAAGAATAACGAAAAGTTGAAATAGTACTCTATCCTATCTCCATTTGAGACTACTGGTAAATTAACTTTTTAAGTGAGTGAATCAATTTTACACTCTTTTATTGGTTATATATAAATATTACGGATATCGAAATTTGTTCTATCATAAAAAATGAGGCTGTCTAACATTGTAGGACAGCCTCATATGATTAATTTACTTCAGTCCAGACAGAGACTGAGCCAGGTGCACAGTGAAAGTCTGCCCAACCGGAATCATTTACCGTGACTTCATCTTGGATTTTACCTAGCATATCTTTAAAGTTTCTTCCAGCATATCTAGCTCCTACCTCCATGGAAATGGTAGCTCCATCACCGTTTGACATGACTACAGCACAGCCACTATGCTCTTCATTTCCCTCTCTAGTCCACCCGATGGCATTGCCACTTTCAAAATAATCTCGTTGTACTCCGAATGCAAAATCTTTACGTGCATAGAGCATAGGTTCTAGTTCCTCTACTCGATTGATGAAAATCTCGTAATCTTTCCCGTCTTGACCCTTGTCCCAATAGCTTGCACCAAACAGATCCGGATAGAAAACACATGGATATCCATCTTCACGGAGCAAAATCAGCGCATAAGCTAAAGGTTTAAACCAGGATTCCACCGGTGCTTCAAGCGACTGAAGCGGCTGTGTATCGTGATTGTCCACAAGCGTTACGGCAAGCTCTGGATTATTTGCTACAAGAGAATCATCAAATATTTCTCGTAAGTCAAATTCACTTCCTGAATTCGAAGCATGGTGAAAAGTGTGGTGTAAAGCCGAATCAAACAAACTCATCGTCCCATCCGTAGCCTCTGAATAACGTGTTAGCAATTCTAAGTGACCTGGAGCCCAGTATTCACCCACAGCAAAAATTTCTTTACCTGTACGCTCCCGAAGTAAGTATAGGAATTCTTTAAAATAGTGTGGGGGTATGTGTTTTACAGCGTCCAAACGCACACCATCGTAATAGGTGAGTTCGTGAAGCCAAGTGGCATACTTTAAGAGCTCTTCACGAACAGCTGGATTTCTGAATTCAATATCACAAAACATCAGAAAATCATAATTCCCTTTTTCGTCATCGATCATCTCCTCCCAGTCATCTCCATACTCACTCAAGAGATTGAAAACACCATGCTCCTGATTCCGATGATCGTAATCTACCCCGCTAAAGCAATGTTTGTCCCAGATAAAATCAGAGTATTTACCATTTCTGCCTGGAAACGTAAATCGGGTAAATGATTCGATCTCATAAGGTTCCGAGACGTTTTCCAGTCGGTTATCCTCATTGACTTTTACAGCTTGCATCAGTTCTGATTCATCTCCTCCAGCCTTATGATTAAAGACAAAATCTACGATTACCTGAACGCCTCTGTCGTGAAGTGCTTTTGTAGCTTCAATAAATTCATCCTTTGTGCCGTATTTCGTCCTGACAGAGCCTTTTTGATCAAATTCTCCAAGATCAAATAAGTCATAGGTGTCATATCCTACGCTCATCCCACCTTGCTCACCTTTAGAAGCAGGCGGAAGCCAGACGCTTGTTATTCCCAGATTCCCTAGATATTCTGCCTTTTCTTTTACTTCTTTCCAAAGGGTGTCTTCCGGAGAATACCAATGGAAAAATTGGATCATAGTTCCATTTTTCATATTCAAAAGTTGGTTAGTTAGTGGTTAAGATTAATCGGTAAACGCCAAAATCCTAAGATGGTTTAAACAATTTTTAAACGGGATTTTGTGATTCAAAATGGGGAAAATATAGCCCTTAAAAACCACAAAAACCCGATACCATTAGTATCGGGTTTTTGTGTTGTAGATTATTCTAAATCATGGATTTACCATTTGTCGACTGCAACTAAGGTGTCACTTTCTATTTTTCCTACTAGGGAAAAAAGATCTGGAGTTAGACAAAAATCAATATCAGAATCAATATTGTGGTTTTGCAGCCGCTTCGCGTGTGAAGCCTGTGACAAAAATCCTTTCAAATCATGGCCTTCTTTCTCATAAAGTGATTTCATGGCTATGGCTGCATCATCCTCAGCTTCGTGAGTAGCTTCCAGAGCTTTCACTAAGGCGCCAGCATAAAGTGAATCTTCCAAGTTGAATTTTCCTTTCCATCCAGCGCAGTGAATCAGCACATCTTTATCGCGAGATTGAATGTAGCCTACAGTAGCTTGTAGATTAGGAAAAGCGCCAATCAGAATCTCATCTGCACCAGTTGATTTTGAAATGGCCAAAGTGCCATTGGTGGTAGTCATGGCCAACTTTTGGTTCTGATAATTTTGCGAAAGATAGGCTAGGGGTGAATTTCCCAGCTGAAAACCTTCGGCAGTAATCCCATTTCTTTCTCCTGCTATTAGATAGCCTAAGGAAGCCATTGCTCTGCATTCTTCAAGATCAGCGCAGGTTTTTATCTCAGAGATTCCATTTGCCAAAGCAGCCACCATAGTGGAGGTGGCACGGAATATATCGACTACTACAACAATTTTCCCTTGCAACTCATGCAAATGAATCAGTTCAGGACTGAAGCATATTTCTACTTGCCTCATTTATTTTTTCAACAGTGGAAGTTTTTCCACTTCTGCTTTAAGGTTCTTGTTTCTCACTTGGATGAAAATCTCAGTTCCAGGTTTGCTGAATTCTGTTTTTACATATCCTAGCCCAATACCAACTCCCATACTTGGAGATTGAGTACCCGAAGTTACTTCTCCGATTACCTCTCCTGAAGCATCTACGATAGGGTAATGAGCTCTTGGAATACCTCTTTCCTGCATAATAAAGCCAACCAATTTCTTTGACACGCCAGCTTCTTTCTGTGCTTTTAGAGCTTCGGAATTAGTGAAGTCCTTGGTGAATTTGGTGATCCAACCTAGTCCAGCTTCTATAGGTGAAGTAGTGTCTGTGATGTCATTTCCATATAGACAGTAGCCCATTTCCATACGGAGTGTATCTCTAGCACCAAGACCGATTGGTTTGATATCAAAATCTTTTCCAGCTTCGAATACAGCATTCCAAACTTTCTCAGCATCTTCGTTTTTCACATAAATTTCAAATCCGCCAGCACCAGTATAACCTGTACCGGAGATAATCACATCCTGAACTCCGGCAAATTCGCCTACAGTGAAATGATAAAACTTGATTTCTGAAAGATTTACAGGAGTCAATGCCTGTACCGCTTCGATAGCTTTCGGGCCTTGAATAGCAAAAAGAGAGATCTCATCGGAGATGTTGGTAAGCTTAGCACCCATGGTGTTTTGCTGATTTACCCAAGCCCAATCTTTATCAATATTTGATGCATTTACAACCAGCATATACTTCTCATCTTCAAACTTGTAAACGATCAAATCATCTACAATACCTCCTTTAGAATTTGGAAAGCAAGAATATTGTGCCTGTCCATTGACGATTTTGGAAGCATCGTTTGAAGTTACTTTTTGGATTAGGTTCAGAGCTTCGGGACCTTCTACCATAAATTCGCCCATATGGGATACATCAAATACACCAACGCCGTTTCTTACACAAAGGTGTTCTTCATTATCAGAACTGTAACGCACAGGCATGTTATATCCTGCAAAAGGCACCATTTTACCGCCAAGGGCAATGTGCAAGTCATTAAGTTGGATTTTTTTGATTTGCTCTTCCATAATCTGGGTTAAATTTCTAGTGGGCAAAGGTAAGGATTGAGGTGAAAATTGTACTAAAAAAGGCAACCTGATAGGGTTGCCTTCCATTTTTTATATAAAGTTTTAGCTTATACAGAGAAGCTTTCACCGCATCCACAGGTTCTGCTGGCATTTGGATTTACAAATTGGAAACCTTTTCCGTTTAATCCATCCGTGAATTCTAATGTAGTTCCAGCTAGGTAAAGTAAGCTTTTTCTATCTACCAGGATTTTTACTCCTTTATCTTCAAATACGTGGTCAGTTTCCACCTGAGCGCCATCAAAGCCTAAATCGTACATTAGACCTGAGCAGCCACCACCTTTCACCGATACACGAATATTTTCATTTTCTGAGCGTCCTTCCTCTTTTTTGAGCTCTAGGATTCGCTCTTTGGCTTTGTCAGAAACGATTATCATATCTTTTTTATTACTTTGTCTTAAGTTGAAGTAATGGGAAAACAGTAGGTCTCCCAAAATGATTCACTGCAAATATAGCAAATTTAAACATGAGGAAAATCGAGCATATTGGAATAGCCGTCAAGGATCTGGAGAATTCGAATAAGCTTTTTGCTAAGATACTGGGTAAAGAACATTTCAAGACTGAAGAAGTAGATGGGGAAAAAGTGGCAACTTCCTTTTTTCAGGTTGGAGAAACGAAGGTGGAACTGCTTCAGGCAACTGATTCAGTCAGTCCAATAGCCAAATACCTTGAAAAAAAGTCAGAGGGGGTTCATCATATCGCATTTGAAGTGGAGGATATCGATGCTGAGGTTCAGCGATTGAAAGCTGAAGGCTTTGAAATACTGAATGAAACGCCGAAACTGGGTGCAGACAATAAATTAGTGGTATTTTTGCATCCTAGGAGCACAAATGGTGTTTTGATTGAATTGTGTCAGGAGAGAGATTGACTTCTTTATGCAACATTCATCATTCGATATTTTTGATTGGAAGATTGGAAAATTCAGTGCCGAGAACGTTTTGGGTTGTAAAGTAGGAACGTTGTAAGGTTGTAAAGTGATAAAGTTTGGAGAAGCAACCCTACACTACTGAGAACCTCATAATTCATACTTCGTAAATCTAAAATGCTCGAGAGTATTAGTTAATGCAAAAATTAAAATAGCGCCTTTTCGCACTGTCGGGAGGATATAAAAAGCATGTCAGAAAAAAGAACAGAAATAAGTGATTTAGGTGAATTCGGATTGATCGATCATCTTAATGAAAAAGTAATTATCAAAAACTCCAGCACACTCAAGGGTATTGGTGACGATGCTGCGGTGATTGAAGCAGGTGACATGGTCAAAGTTGTGACGACTGATCTATTGATGGAAGGCGTTCATTTCGACTTATCCTATGCGCCATTGCCTCACTTGGGTTTCAAAGCAGTTGCGGTGAATGTGTCTGACGTGGCAGCTATGAATGCTGTACCTAAGCAAATCACAGTTAGTATAGCTTTATCTAATAGATTCTCCGTAGAGTCGATTGATGCGCTCTATGAAGGTATTCATGCAGCATGTGAACATTATGGTGTGGATTTGATTGGGGGTGACACTACGGCTTCCAGAAGCGGTCTAGCGATCTCTGTTACAGCAATAGGCGAAGCAAAGCCTGAGCAGATTTCGTATAGGTCTGGCGCAAAGGAAAATGACATTCTTTGTGTGACAGGTGATCTTGGGGCTGCCTTGGTGGGATTACAAATTTTAGAGCGTGAAAAGGAAGTTTTTCTAGCTAATCCTGATATGAAGCCTGATTTAGGAAAATACGCGCTAGTTACTGCTCGTCAATTGAAGCCTGATGCCCGTGTGGATATCATTCATGAGCTTCGGGAAATGCAGGTAGTGCCTACAAGCATGATGGATATTTCTGATGGCTTGGCCTCTGAAATTTTTCATATCTGTAAAGCATCAGGAGTAGGAGCAACAATCTATGAAGATAAGCTGCCAATCGATAAGCAAACTTTTGACACAGCTGTGGAATTGAATCTTGATCCGATCACCTGTGTAATGAATGGGGGAGAGGATTACGAGTTACTGTTTACCATCGATCAAAAAGATTTTGCGAAGCTGGAAAAGCATCCGGATATCCATTTCATCGGTCACATCAGCAAGGCTGAAGAAGGCAAGTATTTGGTTACAAAAAGTGGTACTGCCGTACAGATCAAAGCTCAAGGCTGGAAGCATTTCTGATTAAAATATTAGTGTCGGCAATTATGCCAATAGCTTAAATTCCTCGCTCAACCCGTCAGAAGACCGATGACGGATGACCGAAGTACCAGTGATGCGACTGTTTATTATCTATTAAGTCGCTTATTGCCTTCTCTGGGTCTAATCTCTATGAGCATAAAAAAATATAGCTATATGATAAAAAACCTCTTCAAAATCAATTGAAGAGGCTTTTTTATGGTTAAGAATCTTTTCGGATTAACCGATAGATACTCTTTTGAATGCAGATACAGTCAATCCTTTGCTTACGCTATCAAGGTATTGAGCAATAGTTTTGTTGCTGTCTTTTACGAAAGATTGGCTAAGAAGCGTGTTCTCTTTGTAGAACTTGTTTAGTTTACCAAGAGCGATTTTCTCAAGCATTTCTTCAGGCTTACCTTCAGCTCTTGCTTGCTCTTTTCCAACTTCGATTTCTCTTTCTACTACAGAAGAATCAACGCCGTCTTTATCCAAAGCCACTGGATTCATAGCAGCAATTTGCATCGCTACATCTTTTCCAGCTTCTTCTACGTCAGTTCCGCTAGTGTTGGTCAATCCTACCAATACACCTAGTTTACCGTTGGAGTGAATGTAAGCAACTACTGCTTCGGCTTCGATGATTTCGAAATGAGAAACTTCGATTTTTTCACCGATTTTACCAGTCATCTCAACGATCTTTTCGGCAACAGTAAGGTTCTCGAAAGGAAGTGCGTAAAGCTCTTCTACAGAGGAAGCTCCTTTTTCTACAGCAAGGTCAAGCAACTCATTTGCAAAAGTTACAAAGCCATCATTTTTAGCAACAAAGTCAGTTTCGCAAGTCAAAGTTAGTAGTACACCTTTATCGCCATTTTCAGACACTTTAGTTACAGCTACACCTTCTTTAGTCTCACGATCGGCTCTGGAAGCAGATACCTTTTGACCTTTCTTTCTGAGGATGTCTACAGCCTTTTCGAAATCACCTTCTGATTCGGTAAGTGCTTTTTTGCAATCCATCATACCGGCACCGGTCATTTGTCTCAATTTGTTTACTTCTTGTGCAGTAATTGCCATTGTGTTATCAGTTTAAAATAAAACGGGATAAATTCTTTTGGAACCTTGGGGTCAGATCAATTCACAAAGTCTGTCACGCAAGGAATAATTATAGTTACTTCTTGGTGACCAGCACCTTGAAGGATAGGATAAAACAAAAAAATTGAACATAAGCCGAAACTTGATGTTCAATTTTTAATTTATTTCAAATCAAGTTGTGGATTATTCTTTTGTTTCAGCGTCCACAGCTTTCTTAGCTTCTTCCTCTTCAGAAAGTTTAGCCTCTTCTTTGTCTTTCTTACGTTCTGAAAGACCTTCTTCGATAGCTGCACCGAACGCTTTAACTAGTAAAGAAACGGACTTGAAAGCATCGTCATTAGCTGGGATTGGGAAATCTACCTCATTTGGGTTAGAGTTCGTATCAACTAATGCGAAAACAGGGATACCAAGCTTTTTTGCTTCAGCAATTGCAATGTGTTCTCTTTTGATGTCCACGATGAAAAGTGCAGCAGGTAGTCTGCTCAAGTCAGCGATACCGCCAAGAACATCTTCCATTTTGTCTTTCTGACGGGAAACCATCAAACGCTCTTTCTTCGCAAGGTTCTTATAAGCTTCCTCTTTCATCAATTTGTCCAAGCCAGACATTTTCTTCAATGATTTACGGATAGTCGCGAAGTTTGTCATCATACCGCCTAACCATCTTTCGGTTACGAAGGGCATGTTGAGTCTTTTCGCTTCAGCAGCTACAAGATCTTTCGCTTGCTTTTTAGTCGCAACGAACATCACTTTTTTGCCTGAGCGTACGATTTGCTTGATTGCGTTAGATGCTTCGTCGAGGCATACAAGCGTTTTATTAAGATCGATAATGTGGATACCATTTCTCTCCATGAAAATATATGGAGACATTCTTGGATCCCACTTTCTCGTCAAGTGTCCGAAATGAACACCAGCATCTAGTAAGTCTTTATATTCTAATTTTGCCATTATAAAATGTGTTTTTCTTATTAAGGAAGAATCTCCAGATTAACGTTTAGAGAACTGGAATTTTCTTCTTGCTTTTCTACGTCCTGGCTTCTTACGTTCCACCATTCTAGGGTCACGTGTAAGGAAACCTTCTTTTTTCAAGGCAGTTCTATGTTCCGCGTCGAATTCGCACAAAGCTCTGGAGATAGCCATACGGGCTGCTTCTGCCTGACCTTTGATTCCTCCTCCGTCTACATTGATCTGGATGTCGTAGTTGCCGTCCACGCCTACAAGGGCAAGTGGCTGCTTCACAACGATCTGGTGTAGATCAAATGGGAAGTAAACTTCCAAAGAACGATTGTTTACGGTGATTGTACCATTTCCTGGAGCCATGTAAATTCTGGCTACGGAGGTTTTTCTTCTACCGATTTTGTTGATCATTTCCATGAAATAGACGATTAAAGAGTGATAGTTTTAGGCTGCTGCGCTGCATGCGGATGCTCAGATCCTTCATACACGTACAAGTTGCCGTATAATTTTCTTCCCAATCTGTTTTTCGGCAACATGCCTCTAACAGCTTTCTCGATCAAGATTGTTGAAGATTTGTCCTTCAATAATCTTGGGGTAGAAATACGCTGTCCTCCTGGATAACCTGTGTGTCTCACATAAACTTTGGAGTCCCACTTGTCACCGGTTAGTCTGATTTTGTCTGTGTTGATTACGATGACGTTGTCACCACAATCAACGTGAGGAGTGAAGCTTGGCTTCGTCTTACCTCTTAAGATTTTCGCTACCTCACTAGCCAATCTACCTAAAACTGCAGCTTGGGCATCCACTACCACCCATTGCTTTTCTACAGTTGCGGCATTGGCTGATACGGTCTTATAGCTCAAAGTATCCACTGTGTAACTGTTTAATATTTAGCTTGTTAAATTTATTTCACCCTCAAAAAGGGACACAAAGATAGGAGTATTTTATTTTCGATGCAAAATATTTCCAATACTAAGTCCTAATTTTCACAGGCTTAGCGTTTTACTACCTCCTAAAACGGGTCAATTTTTACTCTTTTTCGATGGATTTTATCTAACTGGTTTTCTCCAGTTGATTGATCAAAACCTTGAAATCCTTAGGATAAGGCGCGTTTACGAATATTTCTATATCGTCAAGACCCTTAAATCCAATCGAATAAGCATGTAGCGACACCCGCTGCATAATTGGTAATTCCTCTGTCTCTTTTTTTAAATTGAAGCGACGCTTGATAGAAGAAAGATATAAAGGATTGCCTCCATATAAGGTATCGCCACATATGGGCGATTTTAAATAAGCCAAATGAACCCTTATCTGATGCAGTCTCCCCGTGATGGGTTTGCACTCGACTAGCGTATGTGCGTAGTAGGTTTTCAATGTATTGAAAATCGTCTGCGCTGGCTTGCCATCCTTACTTACTTTGGCGATTCCTTTGTTGTTGGCTAAGAGATTTCGGTCCACCAGCTCATTGCTGAATTCCTTGATCCCTTCCACCACAGCATGATAGACTTTGTTTACTTTTCTGCTTTCAAACTGCATGGCCAAATGCCTGTAAGCCACTGGATTCTTGGCAATCACTAGACATCCTGAAGTTTCCTTGTCCAATCTGTGACACAGTTGGGCATCGGGGGTGTGTGCCTTGGCAAGGTCTAGGATGTTCTGCGCCTCATGTCTATCGTCTAAGCTGGATAGGTACGGCGGTTTATTGATTACCAGGTAATCCTCGTTTTCAAACAGAATAAGATTATCAAAATCTACTTTCTTCATGGATTGTCCTGCCTCTTTCAATTGAGGCTGCAAAAGTAGGTAAAAAAGAATGGGTAAAAAACTTCTCTGAGTTTTATTCTTAGTGAGTTACAACTTTAAGTCTCTCTTCAGGTGACTCACTTTTTACCAGTGGCAGCGAAAAACTAAAAATTGATCCTTTTCCTACCGTAGAACTCACAGAAATCTTGCTTTTGTGTCCTTCCAGAATATGTTTCACTATCGCTAGTCCTAATCCAGTACCACCTTTCTCTTTTGAACGGCTTTTTTCTACTCTGTAAAAACGCTCAAAAATGCGCTTTAGATCTTCAGGAGGTATCCCCTGTCCATCATCTTTGATGTCTACCTGAATAGTGTTTTTCAGTGTCCGAAGCGTAATCCGCACATCTCCGCCATTATGATTGTATTTCATGGCATTGAATATTAGGTTCTGACAGACCCTGTAAATTTTCTGTCTGTCACCATTTGTCAAATAGTGCTTATTGGGTTCTACTTGGAACTCCACATTGATATCACGCTTGGAAGCTTTATGCTCCAATTCCTCCATTACTTCTTCCAGAAGTTCTTTGAGGTCAAATTCGGTGAAATTAAATTTTATCACGCCGCTCTCCATCTGATTCAGCGTCAGGAGATCTTGTACCAAAACGTCCAGTGAGTCAAGGCTTTTGGCTGCCCTTTTTAAAAAGCGCATGCGGACTTGTTTATCATCTATGGCTCCGTCAAGTAAGGTGTGAATGTATCCTTGGGTTGCGAAAATCGGCGTTTTTAGCTCATGTGAAATATCGGCAATAAACTCTCTTCTGAATTCGGCATTTTTCTGAAGTGTCTCTATTTCCTTCTGCCTTGCTATCGCATAGGAATTGATGACCTTATTAATTTTTCTTAATGGTGAAATCGAACTTTTTCTTCCTTTTTCACTGATTTCGGAAAGGTCTTTTCGCTGGATCTTTTCCAAAAGGGAATAGATGTCACCTATTTCCTTAAAAATCAGGAATTCCAGCATAAAAGAAATAAGTAAGTATGCGGAGGAGAAAGATACTCCCCATGCTACAAAGAGCAGCAATGGGGTAGATCCGTCCATTAAAGATAAAAATGCTGCAACCAGAGCTGAGATAGCTAAAGCCAATATCAAAGAAATTCCCCTGGATGTGGTAAACATTTATTGCCCTAGTTCGAATTTATAGCCTACACCTTTCACCGTAGTGATGTAGTCTTCTCCGATTTTCTCACGCACTTTTCTGATATGCACATCCACTGTTCTGGCTAATACAAATACATCAGCGCCCCAGATATTTTGAAGAAGTTCATCTCTACTGAAAACGATATTAGGATTTTTGGCAAGGAAATACAAAAGCTCAAACTCTTTCTTGGGCAGCGTAATGGTTTTTCCGGCTTTGTCTATTGTATAACTTCCGCGGTCAATTACTAAATCCCTGATTTTAATCTGAACCTGTTCCTGTTCTTTTTTAGATTCTCTTCTGAATAAAGCGGAAATCCTACTCATCAGCGCTCTTGGCTTGATAGGCTTGGTAATGTAATCATCCGCCCCCACATCAAAAGCTGCGACCTCAGAGTACTCTTCCATCCGAGCAGTAAGAAAAATTATGAACGTATTTTTAAGCTCGGGAATCTGTCGGATCTGTAGGCAGGTTTCTACTCCATCCTGATTGGGCATCATGATATCAAGTAGGATCACATCAGGTAGGAATTTTGCAGCTGTCTTGACTGCTTTTAGTCCGTCCTCCGCAGTAGCTACTTCGTAACCTTCTTTCTGGAGATTGTATTTCAGGATTTCAACAATATCAGGTTCGTCGTCAACTACCAGAACTTTGATTTTTTGCTTATCGCTCATCAGTGATTTCTTAATGTTTGGCTTAAAATTAAGGAATATTTAAGGATTGCTGCCAAATAAAAGATTGTCAATCATCCAACACTTCAGCTAAAAGTAGGATATTATCAGGTGATAGATCCACTATGTTACCGCTATGTTATTAGCTTTTAAATTAGTTGTTTTTAAGCCCCTTCGCAGAAGTGATGTCCAAATTAAGCGAGCCGATAAAGAGGTTGGCTTTGATTTTCACTGGGATTTTGTTCTGATCCTTTGTGACCCACACCTTCACAGGGAATTCCCCCCGAAACAATTTGTTTTTGGGTAGTTGTGGAGAGAATATATAAGTTTCTTTCTTTCCTAGATTAGTATCGAGGGTTTCAGTACCCTCGTAGATTAACTTTATGTTATATATTTCTTTATCAAAGAAACCTCGGATTTCTATCATTTCTCCTTGTTCCAAATCCCGTAAATCCTGAGACCTTAGGTAATAGAATCCACTGACCAAATCCTGCACTTGTCCAGGGAGATCAAAATCCTTTGTCTCCTTTATATTCTTATTTTCCTTATCAAAAAGCTTCATGGTAGCTTTCTTATTCTTTTGATCGAAATGAACAAACTCGTGCTTTCTGTATTTACCTTCCTCAATGTGCCTATAGGAGACAGTAGGTAAGTTTGTTTGTACGTCTAAGTAAGTTCCCCAATTATCATTTACCTTTCCGAAAATAGTTGCAGCACCTTTAGTTTTACCGAATACATCTATTTTATAATGCGGTTTTTCATTTTGTTGTTGGGCTCTTTTGGAAATTTGCATTTTTGCATCTGCCAGATTTAGCCATCCGTAGGATACTTCAAAAGACAATTCCTCACCAAAAGTAAAGGCGGGATTGCCTGGCAGATCTTGGGCTGATAGATCTGATAGGGAGAAGAGAATTAGTAGAATAAGCGATCCGAAGATTCTTTTCATAAATTTTATTGACAATACCTGACGAAATGGGCAGTATTCTTTAGGTATTACGAAAAAACGTGCCGAAAGGCGATTAAAATTACGAATTTAGTATCCCAAAACAATAGATGTGCCCACCTTGGTAATGGTCTGTTGATTATTTACTTTCACTAAACAATTGATTTTACAAATTCAAAATATATGAGTAACAACGCTGAAAAATTAAAGGCCTTGCAGCTGACCATCGATAAGTTGGATAAAACTTATGGAAAAGGAACTGTGATGAAGCTAAGTGACAATAAAGTGGTGGATATCCCAGCTATATCTACAGGTTCTTTGGGTTTGGATATTGCTCTGGGCATTGGAGGTATACCACGTGGTAGAGTAATCGAAATATATGGACCGGAATCTTCCGGTAAAACGACCTTGACTCTTCATTGTATTGCTGAGGCTCAAAAAGCTGGAGGCTTGGCAGCTTTTATCGATGCCGAACATGCGTTTGACAAGGGTTATGCTGAGAAACTGGGTATTGATACTGAGAATCTATTGATTTCCCAGCCCGACAATGGTGAGCAAGCGTTAGAAATTGCCGAGCATTTGATTCGCTCAGGAGCGATAGATATCATCGTGATAGATTCTGTGGCTGCTTTGGTGCCAAAGGGAGAATTGGAAGGGGATATGGGTGACAGTAAAATGGGGTTACAGGCTAGGTTAATGTCCCAGGCTTTACGTAAGCTGACTGGAGCAATTAATAAAACCGGTTGTGCCTGTATTTTTATCAACCAACTTCGTGAGAAGATTGGGGTAATGTTTGGAAACCCTGAGACTACTACTGGAGGTAATGCATTGAAGTTTTACGCTTCTGTGAGATTGGATATCCGTAGAATTGGTCAAATCAAGGAAAGCGCAGATAATATTTTGGGTAATAGAACCAAGGTGAAAGTGGTGAAAAACAAGGTTGCACCTCCTTTCAAAGTTGTAGAGTTCGACATCATGTATGGGCAAGGGATTTCCAAAGTAGGGGAGATCATAGACTTGGGCGTAGAACTGGATATTATCAAAAAAGCTGGCTCTTGGTTCTCTTATAATGGCGAGAAATTAGGCCAAGGGAGAGAATCGGTGAAAGTTCTTCTTCTGGATAATCCCGAATTGATGGAAGAACTGGAAGTTAAGATTAAGTCCGCCTCGGGACTATCTTCAAAAGGCGTAATCGAAGTTGCTGAAAAAGAATAGTTTCTAGAATTTTACTTATGGAAACAAAAACAGGTTGCTCAGTGATAGAGCAACCTGTTTTTTTTGTTTCATAAAAATCAATTATGTAGTTCTAATTGCCTCTACAGGATCCATCCGTGCAGCAAGTGTAGCTGGAACTATTCCGGAAACAACTCCTATAATAGTGGAAACTCCCAATCCCAGCATGATATTGCTGAAAGAAAGTACTATTTCCAGACTGCCTAGCTGTATAAAACTCAGCAAGAAGACTATAAAAATCCCTGTGATTCCTCCAATCAGGCTTAGGCAGACCGATTCAAAAAGAAACTGGAATAGGATAAAATAATTTTTTGCTCCCAATGATTTTTGGATTCCAATTATATTAGTCCGTTCTCTAACAGATACAAACATGATATTTGCTATTCCAAACCCGCCAACGAGAATAGAAAATCCTCCAATAACCCAACCTGCGACAGAAATTACATCGAAAATTGATCCGATGGCATTTTGAATAAACTCTGTTTTATTCAATGCAAAATTGTCTTCGTCTCGTGGTCTCAGGCCTCTTTTAGCGCGTAAGAGTCCAGTCATTTCATTTTCCAAAGTGACCAATCCAATATCTGTTTCCAAGCCTTTGACAGCGATGGTTGGCTCCATGCCATTCCTTCCGGTGTAATACATTTTGCTAAACGCACCATAAGGAATCAGACAGGCTTCGTCTTTGGACGGGGCGTCGAACAACCCTTCACCCTCTTCTTCAAATACACCTATTACGGTGAATTTCATTCCTTTTATTTTTATAGGCTTACCTATCACTTCCTGCTGTGGGTAAAGTGTGTTGGCGATTTCTCTTCCTATGATGGCAAAGTTTCTGGAAGCATTGATCTCTGACTGTGTAAAATAGCGACCTTCTTCCAAGGATATTTCATATACATCCTGATACGAGTAGACTGCACCTGTGAGAGACATTCCCTGGTAGGCATTACTCCCCGCTTTCACCGTGGTATTTGCTGAGGCAGATATAGTCACTGCTTCAGCGGCTGTTAGTCTTTCCTGAAGGAATTCATATTCAGCCACGGTACCCGGCGGACGACGGAAATACTTCCACCAAGGATAATCCTGTGGGCCATTGGCAAATGGAAACCTGTCTACCCTCATCACATTTGTGCCAAGAAAAGAAAAGGAAGACTTTATATTATTTTCCAAGGAATCCACCAAGGTGAATACTGCTATAATTGCAAAAATACCTACTGTAACCCCCAAAAGGGATAATATAGTCCGAGTCAGATTGGTTTTCAAAGCTGAAATCGCAAAGCGAAAACTTTCCCATGTTAGTTTGAAAAAGAGCATGCCTATTTAGTTGGTTTAAAACAATTTGTTAAGTTAGCTGAAATTGCCTGATATTGTTAGTATCTTTGCATTTTTTAGAGTTATTCTAAATCACTCAAGACATCTAAAATTAATCTATGAAATCGAGCATGTCGGAAACGACATATACGGGTATGATTATCAGCCATGCAAGATTCCATATGGCCTTTAAAAGACAAATAATAAACATATGAAATTATCGGATTTCAAATTTGACGTTCCAAAAAAACTAGTAGCCCATTATCCAGCAGCCAATCGGGATGAATCCAGATTGATGGTTTTACATCGGGATACGGGAAAAATTGAACACAGAATTTTTAAAGATATCACCGAATACTTCGGTGATGGTGATGTCTTTGTTACCAATGATACAAAAGTTTTTCCTGCAAGACTATACGGAAACAAAGAAAAAACCGGTGCTGAAATCGAAGTATTTCTGTTAAGAGAATTAAATGCTGAGTTGAAGCTTTGGGATGTTTTGGTAGACCCTGCCCGAAAAATCAGAGTAGGGAATAAGCTTTACTTTGGGGATTCAGATCTAGTAGCTGAGGTGATTGACAATACAACGTCCAGAGGGCGTACTATCCGTTTCTTGTTTGATGGAACGGAAGAAGAATTCCATAAGACAATAGATACGTTAGGTGAAACTCCTCTATTGAAGGAATTTATCGAAAGAAAAGTAGAAGCTGAAGATAAAGATAGATATCAAACGGTATTTGCTAAAAACGTAGGTGCAGTAGCAGCTCCAACAGCAGGATTGCATTTTACCCCACATTTGCTGAAGCGTCTAGAACTTCAGGGTGTAGATGTGGCTCCTATTACTCTTCATGTAGGCTTAGGTACTTTCCGCCAGGTAGACGTAGAGGACCTGACCAAGCACAAAATGGATTCTGAAAACTATGAGATTCCAGACAAAACTGTGGAGATGGTCAATAGATCTTTAGATGCCAAAAAACGTGTAGTGGCAGTAGGGACGACTTCCCTGAAAACTATCGAATCTTCAGTGACAGCAAATGGTCGCCTAAAAGCTAGTAGTGGATGGACAGATAAGTTTATTATTCCTCCTTACGATTTCAAAATTGCAAATTCATTGATTACCAATTTCCACCTTCCAGAATCTACTTTGCTTATGACAGCAGCAGCGTTCGGAGGATATGATCTGGTGATGAAAGCTTACAAAGAAGCCATCAAAGAGAAATATCGATTCTTCTCTTACGGAGACGCGATGTTGATCCTTTAATACTGAAAGCTCCGAAAAGGAGCTTTTTTTATTTTCACACAGATATAACTTTGCGGTAAAACCTGAGGGTATTGGAATCCTTACTTTTGCGGAAAATTAGTATGACAAATAAAGCAGCTATCCTGGTAGCAGGAGGCAGAGGTACAAGAATGGGTGGGCCAGTTGCCAAGCAGTATCTACCTGTTGCCGGACAGCCGGTATTGATGCGCACACTTTCTGTTTTTTATCAAATAGATCCTGCTATTGATTTGATACTTGTTTTGCCATCAAATGATTTTTCCTACTGGGAAAGACTCTGTAATGAATATAAATTCTCTGTTCCACATCGTGTAGTAGCCGGCGGAAATTCAAGATTTCAGTCTGTCCGAAATGGTTTGGATTCGCTAAATCCTGATACCAAGCTAGTAGCTATTCACGATGGAGTAAGGCCATTCGTGGATCCAAAAGTAATCTTGGAAAGCTATAAGGTGGCAGAGCGGGAAGGGAGTGCTATTACTGTGATGGCTTTGAAAGACTCTATTAGAAAGCTCACGGATGATGGAAAATCATTTTATCAGGAGAGGCAAAACTTCCGTTTGGTGCAAACCCCCCAGACTTTCCAGGTTGATAAAATCAAGAAAGCATTCGCGGTCACCGAGCTTCAGCAATTTACCGATGATGCTACTGTCTATGAAAACCAAGGGTGGCAAGTGACCTTAATTTCCGGGAATACCGAAAATATCAAGATCACAACTCCTGAAGATATGGATTATGCGGAGTTTATTGCCACTAAGAAGTTTTCCTAATCGATGAAATTTTAAGAGGATATTTTACCGACTTTTTTGTGTGCTTTACCGACTTTTTGAGAGGCTTGACCTTTTGTATATTTCAGGATGTGCATGTGCTCAGTATTTTCGAACATCATTTAAACAAGCAGAATGATGAGATCGAACATACTTCAGGTGTCATGTCATGAAATGATCACTAACTATGTAAGATTCCATCTGACTTTTAAAAAAAAAAATATACGCAGATGAAACGAAATCGCATTAACCATAATAATGACGGAGGGATGATCTTCGGATTTATTATCCTCGCAGTGGGTGTCCTGATTTTACTTAGGAAATTGGATGTTTTTTATCCGGATTGGCTACTCTCGTGGCCGATGATATTGATCGCCATAGGTGTGATTACTTTGGTAAAGCACGAATTCAAAAGCTTTTTTGGGGTATTGATGCTGGGATTAGGTATGTTCTTTTTGCTGGAACGGGAATTTGATTTTAATTTCGGTTTGCAGCGTTTTGTATTTCCTATAGCGCTGATCATGGTTGGTATTTACCTGATTACGA
The DNA here is from genome assembly GCF_963974835.1 of uncultured Algoriphagus sp. GTDB lineage: Bacteria > Bacteroidota > Bacteroidia > Cytophagales > Cyclobacteriaceae > Algoriphagus. Next base: position 149,734 of record NZ_CAXBET010000006.1, read on the forward strand.
AGAAGCGCAGAGAGCAACAAGTCTTAGAAGATATTCAGGAAAAAATCAGGGCTAGATCCAAAACTCCCCTGGCGACCAGTGAGGAGATTAAAATAGGGGAGGAATATAATAAAGGCGAGAAGACCGCTTCCTCCAATTATTCTTCAGGGGCAAAATCATACGCAGGTATGTCAGGAGTCTCAGGAACCAGTTATTCAGATAGTGTTTCCATAGACTCTATCATGAGTGGGATAAATAAGAGAATGCTTACGAAGAATTTCCAAGGAGGAAAGTTAACTGCTGCATTTGGTGGGATCGATCTTGACCTGACACAGGCTGATTTCTCCGGAATGATAACTCTTCAAGTCGATGTGATATTTGGAGCTATCAAGTTGGTGGTGCCTCCGCATTGGGATGTGCGTGTAGAAGTGACCAACATAGCTGCGGGAGTGGAAGACAAGCGAGTGTATCGTCAGTCTGAAGTAGATTCCGATAAAGTGTTGATAATTAGAGGAACAGTTTTCTTCGGAGGTTTGGAAATTAAATCTTATTAACGAGATCCCTTATATAAAACCCCAAGTCGTTTGTTTTCGAAAGCATTTTCAAACCCTTCTAAAAGTAATTGGATAGTCCAAGGAGCCGGAGTAATCTGGTTCCTTGCTACGTCTGGATTACTTCTTTTTTATGGAATTGATCAATCTATAGCGATTGTAGATGCTTTGATTTTTGCATTGTTTTTCTCTCTGGGGATAAATATGCTTGATCGGGTATTTGGTTTTTATATCCCAAAAGGAAGTAACAATTGGTTGCTGTTGGGATTACCTCTTTTATATAGTTTGCTTGCAGTATTTTGTCATCAGTTTTTGTTGAAGTGGATTTATTCTGATCAGGAATCGTATAAGATTTTCCTTAAAAATCATTTTTACCTTCGCTGGGTGATTTTGGGTTTGGCGGAGGTCCTGGTGGCATTAATCGCAATTGTAGTATCCAAGTTAGAGCAGCAGGATGAAGCACAAAAGCGGGAGATTATGATGAATGAGCTTTCCAAAGAGGCTGAATTGTCCCAGCTTCGTCAGCAACTACAGCCACACTTTCTTTTCAATAGTCTCAATTCAATTAGCGCATTGACAGTTTCTCAACCTCAGAAAGCTAGAGAAATGGTGCTTCAACTTTCTGATTTTCTAAGGGGCACAATTCGCAAGGACCACCAGCAATGGATGAGCTTGGAGGAAGAGTTAAGTTACCTGAAAATGTACCTCGACATTGAACGCGTCAGATTTGGTCATCGACTGGAAATAGAATTTGATATAGAAGACGATGTGAAGCAAATGCATTTACCTCAGTTGCTGATTCAGCCTCTACTTGAAAATGCCATCAAACATGGATTGTATGGCATCACGGAGGATGTGAAAATCACTTTGCACGCATTTAAGGAACAAAATTACCTGAAGCTGAAAATCGACAATCCATTTGATCCTGAAGTTGCTGCGCCAAAAGGAACTGGTTTTGGGTTGAGCTCAGTAGATCGCCGGCTGTTTTTGCTTTTCGGAAGAAAGGACCTTTTAGAATCTAAATCCGCGGATTCACTTTTTACTGTAATTTTAAAAATCCCCCAACTGAAATGATCAAAACTTTAATCATAGATGACGAACCCTTGGCGGCTGGTATTGTGCAGGAGTTTTTAGCCAATTTTCCACAGTTTGAGATTCTGGGTATTTGCCAAAATGGTTTTCAGGGACTGAAGTCAATACAGGAACATGAACCTGATCTGATTTTTTTGGATGTCCAGATGCCGAAAATCACCGGATTCGAAATGTTGGAATTACTTGATGAGCCACCGGCAGTGATATTTACCACGGCCTTTGACCAGTTCGCTTTACAGGCTTTCGATGCTATGGCTATAGACTACTTGCTGAAGCCTTTTTCTCAGGAGCGTTTTATTCAAGCAATAGAAAGGTTCCTGGCTCAGCAGGGAGCGAAAAATGAATCAGGTCAGCGAATGAATGAATTGGCAGAAAAGCGAAATAGATTGGTGGTACGTGTGAAGAATGAGATCAAAATCATTCCTACCCATGAAGTGAATTTTTTCGAAGCCGAAGACGATTACATCGCGATTCACACGGCTACTGGCAAATACCTGAAGAAAATGACCATGAAGTCACTGGAGGAAGCGTTGGATCCAGCCAGATTTGCCAGAGTTCATAGATCTTACTTGGTCAACTTGAATGAGATTACCAAAATTGAGCCCTACGAGCGGGATAATTACCTTGTGCTACTTCGCGGCGGAGAAAAAGTGCCAGTGAGTAAGACAGGCTATTCCAAGCTGAGACAGGTTTTGGGCTTATAGTTTTCAGTGAACAGTTGCAGTGGTTGGCGCAAGGAGTCTTCAGACCTGTGCCTTTTTTAATCCAGTCTTCAGACTGCTGTAAAAAAAGCATGATCAATGAAAGGCAGTCTGAAGACTGCAATGATTAAGGTCCAAGTCATGAGACTTGAACCAATTCGTTTTTCATTGAAAGACTTCTATTAAATTCGTGGTAGGACCTATTAATTAAATACAGCGTTCTCTGCGAGATCTCTGCGTCCTCTGTGGTTAAAATAGTCCAGGTTACAAAAAAGAAAAAGCCCCGATCATTCAGGGCCTTTTGCATTTAATATTCGTCTTCGTTGAAGAAGAAGTCGTCTTTGGTTGGGTAATCAGGCCAAATCTCTTCGATGGTCTCATAGGGTTCCCCATCGTCTTCTAATTCTTGTAAGTTTTCTACTACTTCCATTGGTGCGCCGGATCGGATGGCATAATCAATTAATTCATCCTTGGTGGCTGGCCAGGGTGCGTCCTCTAAATAGGATGCTAATTCGAGTGTCCAGTACATAATGTTTATTTTAAAGGAGTTCCGGAGTTAAGGGTTGCAAAATTATTCTTTTTTTCAAATATTCAGCGGTGTATTTCTATTTAAAAGAAAGTTGTTTCAAAATATAATTTTTCACATCTACTTTTCTCTTCACCGCAAATAATTTTTTCTTCATCATTATATCAAAATCAGCTGACTGTACGCGGAAGTTCTCCGTATTGTTTTGTGCCGCCTCCAGCTCAGTCTGATCTCTTTTCAATAAATCTTTCAATAAAGCAGTTTTTATCTGAATTTGTTCCGCTTCGGGCTTCTCATCATAATCAGAATATTTACCGTGAACCAGTTTTTCAAGAAATGCCTTTTCAAAAACGATATCAGAGAAGAACTGGAAAGATCTTACGATCAAATTTGCTTCCCTAGGTTTGCGCTGAGGAAGTTTTCGCCATTCTTCCTGAATTTCCTTTGCCCTTCCGACTAGGGTATAAGAAGTGGGTTTGCCTGCAAGGATTTTAATCTCATCTGTCAAAGTCTCTATCTTCCGCATGAGTTCCCGCGGATTCATTTGTGGCCCAGTCTGAAGAGTTCTCTTATATCTGGAGAATATACGGTTGTTGAGTCTGGAGAATTCATCCCACAGCGGCTGTCTTTTTTCTGCAGGTACTTTGCCAGCTTCTTTCCATTGCCGTTGGATTTTCTTGGAGATGTCAAAAGCAATTTTGGCATCCGGAAAATCATGCGCTTCCCTAGCCTGCACGACCAATGCTTCGTAAACTTTGATATTCTCCTCAGCCTGCAGTGCCAGACCTTCGAAGAAATGTCTCCTGTTTTCGAAGAAGTGTTGTACTAAGGCATTGAATGTATTCTCTACTTCTTCTTGGTTTTCCTTGTCAACTGGTCCTGTCTTAATCCATCGTAATTTGAGTTCCTTGTAGAACTCTGTGGTTTCCTTCCAGTCAGTGTCATCTTTTCTCTCCTCAGCTTCGAGAATTAAAGCTTTCTTTACTTCAAGGTTTTTGCTGCGGTTTACCTGTATTATTTCGTTTAGATATTCTTCTTGTTCGCTTAGTTCGTTGATTAATGCTTCAAAATCACCCAGTGCATCAGATTGCATAAGTGATTCCCTGAGGTGTATAAGTTTCATCAGGAAGGAACCTTTATTCTGGTTTTCCTGAATGTCATTTTTGAGCTTTTCTACTTTTTCCTTGAGTTGTTTGAATCGATCCTCAAAATAGTTTAGTGTAGAAACTTCATCTTCTTTTACCTCACCGATCACCCGGTCTTGCTGACCCAAAAAACCTTTTAAATAGACTTTATTTTCTTTGATATATCCATACGGATGTTCCATTGTTATACAGTAGGTTAGTTGGCGGTTTTCGATTTTCCGCAAATTAATTAATTCAAAAGCACTTATCCTAAGAAAGCGGTTTTTTTGCCATCTTTGATCTTTAAGTGCAACTTTAAAGTAAAAATATAACGCATGAGTTCAGAAAAAATCATCTTTTCCATGGCAGGAGTTTCAAAAATCTACCCGCCACAGAAAAAAGTTCTTAAAGATATTTATCTCTCATTTTTTTATGGAGCCAAAATCGGGGTTCTAGGTTTGAATGGATCAGGTAAATCTTCACTACTGAAAATCATTGCCGGAATTGACAAGGAATTCCAAGGTGAGGTAGTGTGGTCACCTGGATATACCGTGGGAATGTTGGAGCAGGAACCAAAATTAGATCCTACCAAAACTGTCAAAGAAGTAGTAGAAGAAGCAGTTTCTGAGACTGTTGCTTTGCTAAAGGAATTCGAAGCAATCAATGAGAAATTTATGGATCCGGCTTTGATGGAAGATCCTGATGCGATGAATGACTTGATCGAAAAGCAAGGTGAAGTTCAGACCAAGCTAGACGCTGCCAACGCATGGGAATTGGACACGATGTTGGAGAAAGCAATGGACGCGCTTCGACTTCCTCCTAGTGATGCCAACGTAGCTAACCTTTCCGGAGGGGAAAAGAGACGAGTGGCTCTTTGTAGATTGCTTTTGCAGGAGCCGGATGTGCTATTACTCGATGAACCTACCAACCACCTTGATGCGGAATCTGTGCATTGGCTGGAGCAACATTTGCAGAATTACAAAGGAACCGTGATTGCGGTAACACACGATAGGTATTTCCTGGATAATGTTGCAGGCTGGATTCTGGAGTTGGATCGGGGCGAAGGTATTCCATGGAAAGGGAATTATTCTTCCTGGCTGGATCAGAAGCAAAATAGATTGAAGCAGGAGGAGAAAACAGAATCCAAACGACAGAAGACTTTGGAGCGCGAACTGGAGTGGATCCGAATGTCTCCAAAAGCGCGTCAGGCTAAAGGTAAGGCGCGTCTAAGTGCCTATGATAAACTGGTAGGTGAGGAGTCTAAGGAAAAAGAAGCAAAACTAGAATTGTTTATTCCTCCTGGGCCAAGATTGGGAGCGAAAGTGATCGAAGTGAATGGCGTTTCTAAAGCTTATGGAGATAAACTTCTATTCGAAAACTTGACTTTTGCTTTGCCACAGGGTGGTATCGTCGGCGTGATCGGGCCAAACGGTGCGGGTAAGTCAACGCTTTTCAAATTGATTACCGGACAGGAAAAACCGGATGCAGGTAATTTCGAAGTAGGAGAGACTGTGCAATTGGCTTATGTGGATCAGGGACATGATATTCTGGACCCAAATAAGACGGTTTACCAAACCATTTCCGAAGGAAATGAACTGATGAAACTTGGAAATAAGGAAGTGAATTCCAGAGCCTATGTTTCCAAATTTAACTTCGGAGGTGGCGATCAGGAGAAAAAAGTTGGAGTACTTTCCGGAGGAGAGCGTAACCGGGTTCACTTGGCGTTGACGCTGAAAGAAGGCGGAAACCTATTGCTTCTCGATGAGCCTACCAACGACTTGGATGTGAATACACTGAGAGCGCTGGAAGAAGCTTTAGAAAACTTCGGTGGCTGTGCAGTAGTCATCTCCCACGACAGATGGTTCTTGGATAGAATCTGCACGCATATTTTGGCCTTTGAAGGAGACTCTCAGGTAGTATGGTTTGAAGGAAACTTCTCAGATTACGAGGAGAATAAGAAGAAAAGATTGGGTGATGTGGAGCCGAAGAGGATTCGATACAAAAACCTTAAATAAAGTCTGAAAGCTAAATTCAGAAGTCTTAAAAGTTGACAGTGGCAGTGTTCAGGTAGGCTGAAGTATTAAATCAGAAAGCTGAAGTAAAAAAGCTGAAGAGCTAGTTACTCGGTTAATAAGCTTGACATTGTCACCCTGAGCGAAGTCGACGGGTAGTCGTAAATAATTGTTTAAAAATCATAAAACCTCTTTCAAACTTGATTATCAGGCTTGGATGAGGTTTTTATTTTTTATAGGTTTTGTTGAATGAGATGAAGTGGACTTCGATTAAGACCAACTTCTAGTTTTAAATAGGAGGAAGATGCTATAAGCCTAGGTGTACAATTGGCAGGGTGAATTTATCAAGTTTCTTGCGAATGAGAGGGGTCTGGTGAGTCTAAGTGGTTAAAAGATGCACAGTTGATTGATGATGAACAGGTTGTGATTTACAGTGCAGGGACACATAAGTTACTTTTCGTCTATCAAAATTCAGTCAAGACCAAATACCATATAATGCTTATACTGAGACTGCAACCTGAATCTTTTCATCTTTGCGAGCCACTCAGCGACCTCTGCGGTTAAATCAAAAAAACCTTCGAGGTTAATATAAACCTCAAAGGTTGTCTGTACTAAATCTAATTTTTGGGTTCCCAGATTAATCGGACAAAAGAACTCAGGCGCTCATTTTCACGATTGACAGGGATTCCTGCCACGATGCCAACCATCAAATGATCAGTGATTCCTACCCGCATTTGGGGACGAATAGTCATATCAAAATCTCCCTTTTCAAAAATCTTATTGAATTCAAATCCAATGAAGTTCCTTGTTCCAGGGATCATGTAATGAAAGCTGGTGTTTAAATCATAACTCACATGAACCTCCTTGGTTTCAAAATGCCTGGCAATCATCGGCCCTGTATAGATTAATGAATGAAAGTTTCTTCCCCATCTTTTCGCTGCAACCAGAAATGGATTGTAAACATTTCCTACTATCATGGGATTTCCAAAGCTCTTGAAGTCAGATAGTTCAAATTCGTTTATATATCCTATTGCCATGGAAGTTGCAATTTTTTCATTCACGTAAAAGGACCACTGCGCCGCAAGTTTCAAACTGTTTAGGCGGTTGGCAGGTATCGAATCTCGTTCGGTGTTTTTAAAATGTGAGTAGAATGTAAAAGGCAATTCGACCTCCAAACCTAACCGGTTGATAGGAGCCCATTCATACTCGATTAAGGCTTCGTAACTGTCAAAGTTTAAATTATCAGTAAGTCCCAATCCAAGGTTCCATTCCTTCTCTCCTTTTCTTGCTCCCAAATCCCGGATCAAATCTATATAAAGGGGTTCGGCATGGAGTACTTTAGGTGGAGATTTTTTTGTTTCTACTTCCTGAATATATATGCTGTCCAGTTCAGCTTCAGTGTTTTGGGCGTGGGCAAGGGAGGTCATGGCCAATAGTACTATTGGCAACCAGAAATATTTCATACTAAATGTGATTGTGTTTTTTCGTTTGAATTAACCCTGACAGAAAATCAGACAGGTTTTGTAAAGAAATTCAAATCACCATTTAGGTGGAGGACTGCTGATGCTAGTATACCCTCCGCTTAATACTGCCTCATACTTAGAAAAATGATGAAGCCTGATCGGGATAAGATTGTCGACAGGTTTGGGCGTGGAAGAGAAAAATTTAAGAAAATCAGGTTTCAGATTCTTCTTGGAGGTTTGATCTTCCGAATCAGTATCATCAAACTCCTCAAAAGCATCCTCCATACCCAAGATTTGCTCTGCGACCAATTCTACCATGCTTTCCTGGTCGTTGATGGATAGATCTTCCGGAATGTGTCTTGGATTTGGATCTGACGTGTCTACACTGAGGTTGAAGAGGTACAAGCCCATCAACCCCCAAAAAAACCTTAGGAAACTGCTATGTAATAACCGACAGATCACAGGGCAAAATTAACTAACTTTTCTGAGTATATTTTTGCGGGATACCCAGAAACTTGACTTATCCAGCTGGCATACTTTAGTTTGTTCTAAATAAATTAGTCAAGAAGTTTTGGTAACAAGTTTCTATCGGGCAATCATTTTATACTGCTTAAAATTCAATCAAGTTTCATTTAAGAAACTGCTGGGGTACCATATTCTTAACTTCTCCCCAAATACATAGAATCAGATATCACTAGTTTTTTGTTGTTCAGAGGTCTGTAAAAAGTTAAGTACACTTCCCATTCCTTTTCCGAATTTTCACCCTCAAGTGGAGCCAACGCTTGCAAGTCTCTTCTTCTGCCAGCCTCTTTTATCCAGATATGCTTTTGTAATTCCGGCTGGTTCAATAGGATCATCACACTGTCTCCTTCACTGGCGTTTCCTTCCACTGAGTTGTCTTTCCATGAAATTGTAATTCCATCTGCGGTACGTACCGCCAAAGGGGATTCAGCTCCCAAAAGACTTCCCCTGCTGATTTGTAAAAAGGCAGGGTTTATTCGTGGATTAGCCTTATGATTATACCCCTTGGTGGATACATTAGTGTGCGCCAAATTCACTCCGGTTTTTTGGTCTAGATAATTCTGATATCCAAAATCCAAAACCCGGGAAAGAGGTCGGAGATAATCATTTACTTCTGCCAGGCGGTTTTGATATACTTTTTGAAGAGGAGTGGGGTTGGTTCCGTTTTTATGAGGAGCCCGGGGCAAACTTCTCATGATGATTTTACCATTGAGCTTGTAAAAAGTAAAACCTCCCACTTTTCCTTGAGGCTGAATTACACTGGAATCTGAAAGAGTAGCCATACGTATTTTAGTTTAAAAGTTGAACTATAGACAAAGTAATAATAAATGGTTAAAAATCAAATGATTAAGTAGCTACTAGACATTCTTTTAACAACATTTTTACAAGGCAAAAGCAGGTTAATCATATATAAATCCTGTATAAACCTTGGATAAACCCTGTATAAAGTCCTGCTCCTCTATACTTTTTGATAAGGTTTTGACTGATTGGGACTTAGTGGAGGGCTTAACAAAAATGTTCTCGCTCTTCGAATCCTATTAAATATCTAGGATGTAAGCTCGAAGCTTGGCCAAAAAATTATAAATCCTACCGTATAGGTTCAGGGTTGCTCCTGAAAATCGTCAAGGAGCCTGAATAGCTAAAAATCCTGTGATCCATGAGGAAGTCCCATAAGTAGATTCTCTACTCAGCCTGACTTCTAATTCTCTACCAATTACGGATTGTATTTTTTATCGAAAATCAAGTCAGTCCGAGCACCCGGAAGACGGAAGTCTGAAGGTACGAGGACAATAACTTCACTTACTTTAAGAGTGCCTTGGACTTCGCTCAGGCTGACACCGTCATCTGTCTTCTATAAATTCTAAATTTTTCTTACTCGGACTGACCCGCTGACTGACTCATTAACAAGTCAGAACTGCCAGAGAGTGTGGCTTAAAGCAGATGCTAAAAAGGATGGTTTCAATTCAATTGTTCACTGGTAAATTTCTCTCTTTCTATTAAGCATAGTTTTAGGATCTGCTCCACCATCCCATTCATCTCTTCTATTGCGGATGTACAGCAATTGAATTGGGGTTTGCATCTGGATGGTGAATAGGACTTATCAAGAAGATTTAATAGGATTATCTCTTCCTCAGACTGAAACAAACGCGTAAGCTCTGGGATGTATTTTCCGGCATAGCGGAGTAAGACGCGTATTTCATGAGTTTTCTTTTCTATCATTTCCCAGGCCTGCAGGATAGTTCGCAGGGATAGTTCGGCAGCCTCATGCATTAGGATTATTTTCATTTCTGTCAAACAGGACTGGGCTTGCTTCATCAATTCCTCTGCTTTTTTCATGCCTGAATCATAGCGGATCAGTGCCTTTTGTTGGATCTCTGTCCATGTCGCTTTTGAAAGTTCGGGAAGTCCTTTGAAATCCGGCGATTGATAGACTGGCTGACTTTGGGAAAACTCCCTCCAAAAGTATGGGGTTCCTTCTTCTAGATGGCTGGACAGATAGCTACAGGCAATGCTATGAATGTGAAATTCAGAGGAGAAGCTACTTAGGAATCCCATGGTCTTTTCTACCTCCTCGTGCTGATCCGGTGATAGATTAGGAAGGAGTAAGTAGAAGTCCGCGAAATCATTTCCTTTCTTCCAATAAATGGCTTTGGGCTGGATAAGTAACTCCAATGCCTTGCAGAGCTCTTGGTTTTTTTCATCCATGGAGCGATTGAATCTGGCGTTAAACAGCTCCATTTGCTTGCTTACCTGAGTGATAAGCAATTCAAAAAAGTATAGTCTATTGCTGATTTCCAGGTGTGTAAGATCCCGCTTTGCTATTTCCAGCAACCAGCTTTGATGCATTTCCCAGAGGTAAGCATTGATATCTTCATCATAATAAGAGTCGAAAATTTCTTCGGGACTGTGTTTGAAATTAAGTTGGAACATAGGTCAATTGGTTTGGATGGGAGAATATCTTGAATGGATCAGATAACAAGCCTCTGTCAGCTTGAGAAAGTAGTTGAAGTCTTCCAGGTATTCACCTTCGTCTCCATCAAAGATGGAATAGCTATAAAAGGCCATTTCACGGAACTGATTCCAGCGTCTGATCCATTTTTTAAGTGAGTGTTTGAGGTAAAATTTTCGAAGAAAAGCAGAAGGGTTTAATACTTCTTCAGCCGATAGAGCCTTAGGCAAGTGCTCCATTAATTGAAGCATTGTTAAATTTTCAGATTGTTTTTTAAACATACTTTGTATCCAGCTATCAGCCATGTGTTCCCAGACTAAGTCTTTCTTTTGGATTTCTGGGAATTCTTGTAAGTGAATTCTTGAATAAATGATTTTCAGGGTGAGTTGACCGGAATAGATCATGGAGTCTGGAGGGCACTTCTCAAAGTCAATTTCATGATCAAAAACAGCCCACTGTATCTCCTGAATTTTTCTGGTCCAATATGAGATGTCACCGATATTCTGAAAGAGGTCTTTTAATGTGACAAATGCCTGATGCTGGTTGCTGGATCGAAAGGCTTTTCGGCAAGTACTAAAGGTGTTTTCCATTGTTTAGGGATTTAGTAATTGGCTGACCTGATATTCCAGTTCTTTCTGTTTGTTGACCAAAGCCTGAACAGTGCTGTACATTTCAGACTCTGAGGCCCAGTCTTTGTTCATTGCTGCAATCAGTGCCCGGTTGATTTCGAGGGCTTGGAGCAAATATTCCAAGGTCAGGGATGGGTTTGATTGAAGAATAGAGGAAATAGACTCCCCCAATGAAATAGGGGAGTAGTAGATGTCGGAAAGATGAAGGTGTATATTGAATTCCATGTGGTTTTTTATTTTTTGATGGATTCAAGTTGATGAATATCAATGGGATAGGGTATTCTTAAAGGGAATAGTTTAGAAAGGGTTTTGAATAAAATATTCAGACCTAGGCAAATGGAAGGCAGGCATGCCATAGGATTGAATAAATTTTATTGACCGTCCCTATGGGACTTTGAAAAAACTCTGTTTCTTTTATTTCCAGAGGTTAAAACCTCTGGCTAAGAGATGAGTCGTTCCTACGGAACTCCTAAATAAGATTCTTGAAATAGAAAGGATTGATATTTTTTAGAACCGTTCATTCGGGATTGAGATCTGGATTAATGAAGGTTTCCATTCCAATGCCGTAGGCATGGACGATCCTATAGCCAGCCATTTCAATGGCTGGAAAACATGGTCGATCTAGAATTCCAGTAAATGCCATAGGCATGGCCGATATAGTAGGGGGCTGGCCAAACCTGATCGCTACAATAATTTTTACGCCGCCGCGTCAATAAAGGCCGAGTTGGTGTAAGAATTAGAGACAGCAAATGTCTTGATTCGTGCGGACATACTTGGATATAATCATCCAACAGAATATTTTAGTTTAGTCAATTCGTCAGAAATCCTTAATTTCCCTTTCTAAACACTTCACCTATGAACGAAAAGATCCACCACGGCAGAAATATCAAGCGATTCAGGGAAATGATGGGAATCAAACAGGAGGCCTTGGCATTTGAGCTAGGGGAAGACTGGTCCCAGAAGAAAATCAGCTTGCTTGAGCAAAAAGAAGAAGTGGAGGATGAGTTACTTCGACAGGTGGCTGAGATTTTAAAAGTGCCTGCTGAAGCGATTAAGAGTTTTTCAGAAGAAGTGGCAATTCAGATATTCAATAATACTTTTAATGATAGTGCAGGGATTAATGCTCCAGGCAATAAAAATACAGTAAATATCGAATGTGCCATAAACCCAATAGACAAGTGGGTAGAAGCATTGGAAGAAAACAAAAAGCTTTATGAGCGCCTTTTAGAATCGGAGCGAGAGAAGGTGGAGATTATGCAAAAGATGTTGGAGAAGTAGGGGCCTTTCTGTTGACCTCGAAGTTTTTTGATTATACTAAAAATATTTATTCTATAGGATAATAAAACGTTCATACTCCCGGCCACTTTACGGGACTACGCCTAGATAATTGATCTGACTACCCTAAAACGGGGTTTCTAAAATTATCTGCAGCGGATATGGCTTGGCTGTCTGGTGGATTTTTAGCACAAAATTCAATAGTATTCCTGCCATTAAGCTTTGCACAAATGTTTAACAGAAGTATTACTACCGCCATATTGCCATACCGCCTGTTGGGCATAGTTTAGTCAATAGAAGCATCTAAAAACATTTGCCCATATTCACTAACCAAATACATTTGCTTTTCTATTGTAATTTGCTTATCGAATACTTTGTCTTCAACACCTTCCTTTTTGTACTCTTGGATAATTTCTTTCATGGAATTCTCAAGTTCTTTGTATTCCTCCTCTAAATTAGTGTGATACCAATCAACAAGCCTTATCAATCCTAAACTGACTAAATTATCGAAGTAAAGGTCAATATTTTGAGGATTGTCGAGATTTACCGCTTTTTGCAAAGATGTGACATTTAAAGCTATATGCACAAAAGTTGATTTCGAAGGGTCTTCATGAAAAACAATGTCGATACGTGGTATGTCTTTCTTATTTTTTAAATAAGTAAGAATTCTGGCTTCGTCAGGGGAGAGTCTATCTATGAGATATATAAAGCCGGGATGTGCTTTACTTATAGTTTCTATTGACGACGCAGATGTCAATAGTTTCACAAAGGCATTACTAAGTTCTTCATTTGAAACATAAGTAAATCTTTGTAAAACCGGCATTGAAATTTCTGTCGGTACTTCGGTTATATATTTTTCTGGAATATTATTCAGTCTTTCTTCATACTTTTTTAAATTAGCCTGAAAGTAAATTCTTGTTCTTTCATTTACCCATTTGATTGGCCATAGAACAGTATTTCCTAAATCGATTATCGTACTCAATGCAGTGCCTACATTTTTTGCAGGTGGACCTATTAAATCGTCGTAAGCTTTTTCGACGACCTTCATTTGTCCAATGTTGACAATTGCATTTACTTTACTTTGTTCGTCCATATAGTTTGAAATTTTTGATATCTAAAAAAATTACACCCAACGGTCTCTATTATTTCAAGTATAGGAATTTACTCCTTGGACTTGTTGGCTTAATCTTTACTTACTTGTTTTCTAAAATTACTATTGTTAATTCCAAAACCTCGATTTGCTATTAATCGTTGTGTGCCTTGAATGGTGAATATAGACGAAAAAGATGGTCGTTCAAATGGGTGAAGTCCATTAAGCGCTGGAGTTCCCAATAATAATCTGGACAGGCTATTACCCGAAGCTAAGTGAGAGGCGCATCCTAGGCTTATGGCTCACGGCCGTCTACTTGATTGCAACAGTTTTTTACTTATTTCTTTTTCTCATGAATTCAACACACATTTTTTGACTGGTTTTACTTATAAAATATTACGTCTCTTCAAATGACATATATTTTAGGCTAAATCCTGTCTGCTGCTACTTAACCTTCTCAAGATGAATAATAGTTATTTTACCGTTGTCATCCACTTTCACAGTTCCTTGAACTTGAATCTCGTTATGAGTAACGGTTACTTTTGAACCTGTATTTAAAAGAAAGGAATGGATGTGTAGTTCATTGAGTATTCAGTTAAATAAAAATAAATCTCATGACCAAATGAGTTGTTACATTTCTTGCAAGAAAGAGTATTCGTTTTTCCACCTAGAGATTTAGGTGTAATGTCTTAAAGAGTTAGGAAATTCTCTTTGGTTACATCAAGGTCATCTTTTGAAAATTGGAGTAAGCAAGTAGGACAAATAAATGTTTGTTCGAACTGCAACTCTAAGTCGAATAAGCCTTGATCAATCAGACTTTGAAGTTGAGCGGAATAAACATCAAAAAGCTGTTTCCTTTTTTCCTTTCCTATCATTTTTTTAGTTCTTGCTTTAAGCGTTCATTAGGTAATTTCTATAGAAAGAGTCGAATTCTGGACATTGCTCTAACTTAAAATACTGCTGTAGTAAATTTTTGAGAGGCTTCTGTTTTTTCTTATCGCTTGCTTTGTCAAAACCCTTCAGTTTTTTCGTCAATGCTTCATCACTTAATGCAAAATCCACAAGATTACTTTCAGTTAAGTTATAACAAGCATCATTTATAAGGTTGTTATAGTACTTTATAGCCCTTGTATAGATCAAGAAATCATGTAAATTAATTGAATCGCTTTTATTAGGAGCATCCAAGTTATAAGTGGTCTTATGATAGTTGACGTTTGGGAGGACATATTTGTCATAATACTTATCGGACTCGGAAAATTGATTTTCTTTCTTAAAGACCCTGTGGACAACCGAATTTCGGTGTAATCTGTAATAGTTTATTAGGTGAAATTCAGGTTTAGACTTTAAAGTCGAACCGTCTTTAGATTTACAATTCTCAATGACTTGATTAAATGCGTCCAAGTCTTTTCTACCACTTTTTGTTTTCCAGTTTTGGATAGAGTTCAATTTGATCATCAGCTTTTTTAGATCTCTGAAAAATGAATCAGCGACATTGAAGACAGATAGAATATAGAAGTTATAGATGTGTTGACGGGAAGAATCAAGACTTTGGATATTGTGATTCTTTACTGTAAAGTTTTTGGCTACTGTATTGAGTTCATTTTCTGGAGTAACTCCTTTAATCTTACATTTATCTACATAGTCATTAATGACTAATTCAATAGTAGTTGGAATTGAATCATAAAAGCCTAATGTCTTTCGTAACTCTCCTATTATCTTGAATTGAGGCTTATTTGTAAAATATCCTGGTGCTTTCATTCTTTAATTGATGCTAACACTTGTAAAAATACAATTGCGTATATATCATATATATATTAATTCTATTCTGCTTTTAATGTTTTGTTTATCAGTTATTTAAAATAAAAATGAGACAGCAAAATGACAACAAACTTTTGTTGACGGATCAATAGATGTTATTGAAAAATGAAGTCTTTCAGTTCCGATAATCCAACAAAACTTTAAGAACGGCATCAAAACCTTTAGTTCCTATACCCAGTACAGGGTATTTTTTGTATCCTCTTTTTAGATGAGAATTTTAACCTTCAAAATCCTTTTCCAGCATCGAGTGCCGATAATAAAGGTGGATAAAATCGCGAAGCTTTATCGGGAGATCTATATTCTCAAAAACCATCTCCTTCCAAAAAAAATCGGATTAGAAAGCCAAAGAAATCGGTTAAGAGTTACAAACACGATGTATATCGGGAGCATACCAGTTTGTATTTTTTTTTCAGACTTTTTACTTCAGGCTTCTGACTTTCAATTTTAGACTTTTCACTTTAGCATTTAGACTTTCAATTTCACAATCCTGCACCCAAGTAGAAAAATATATTATATAGTTAGGTGTTTGCTTTTATTTTTAGCACTTGATTGGTTAGTTCAATAATCTCAAATTCATATATTTTCTCCAAATCCGTATTGTAAATTTTTAGGATTTTTGTTTTTTCATTGTACTCCCAACTTCCTTTTGCCATATAATGAGCATCATTAGCACCTAACACTCTATATTTAATTTCTCCATTATCATCAAAAACGAAA
This sequence comes from uncultured Algoriphagus sp., assembly GCF_963974835.1. Classification (GTDB taxonomy): domain Bacteria; phylum Bacteroidota; class Bacteroidia; order Cytophagales; family Cyclobacteriaceae; genus Algoriphagus. Next base: position 165,682 of record NZ_CAXBET010000006.1, read on the forward strand.
ACTTGTCTATACCTGCTTGCAGGAAAATCATTGTAATCACCGGGGCGGAAAATTTCAATTTCTTCCGAAGTCTTCTCTTCATAAGCCTCTATCCATTTCATTTTAAGTATGGATGTTTGGATTTTTTCGTCCTCCTTTTCACACCCCAAGATGAGCATACTCAATAATAAGGCAAGAGGTAAAATAGTTAGGTTTCTCATAAATATGGTTTAAGTCAATAGGTGTGGTCCAGATAGGTGCTTTATATAACCGCCAACATCTCTATAAATCCCATTAATCCACTTTATTGGATCTATATCGAAATTGGCAAAAGGTCTTCTTTACGGGTGTTGTAACCAAATTAATGATTTCGTCGATCTTGTCAAGCGGACTCTTGGGGTTTTTAATCAATAAAGCTGGAGTTACTGCTATTCAACTTCAATACAATAAGTTCAGGCCATATACCAACCCGACTAGGGAAGACCAAGGATCCAAAGCCAAGGTTCACATTCAAGTAGCGGGCTACTTACTCGTAAAAATCTGCAATTAATTTTTAACTTTAAATTATAAGAATATGAAAGAGTTAAGTATTGAAAAAATGCAGATGGTAAGTGGAGGAAAAATGAATAATGCTACACAATGCATTGGAGGTATTGTTGCGACTGCAGCTCTTGGAGCAACTGCTTTTTTTGCTCCAGTTGCATTTATGGGGGTATTAATGACCGGTGCTGGTTTGCAAGCGGTAGCCTCCGTTTCTGCGGCTGCAGGTATAGCTATATATGAGGGTTGTTAAATCTATCAACGCCAAGCGATCTTAACGTTAAGTCGCTTGGTTTTAAACGGACACTAATGAATATTAAATATTTAAAAATTCTTATACCGCTTTGGTCTATTGCAATTATAGCATTTGTCTATTTTAATTCAAGTGGTATGAATATTTTACCAATGCTTGCTGTTTTATGTATGGCAGCAGGTTTTAACTATGCATTATTAAAGTATCTCAGAACTATACCAACAGAAAGTAATCAAAAAAGTATGAAAAGATTTAATCAATTTGAGGAAAATGTCAAAATAGCAAAGCCGTTAAGGATGACTGGCTCGATTCTTTTCATGATTCTTATGGTTATGTGGCTAGATCTAGTTGAGTTTAAGTACGAAGGTTATTTCAGTTTAGTGGTAATGGCAATATTATTGACTTATGTCTTATGGGGAGTTATTTTTTTCAACAAACAACCTAAATCTCAAAATTGAAATTTAAGGAAATGATTTAGATAATTGTACCCCAAAATTTCCTGCTGCGTGTAGTTTCCTCCCTGATTCTTTGAAGTGCAAACAGGCACTGAGTGAAATTTGTAATTCCACCCTCATAATATAACAATTTAGAATTGGCTTGTATGTCCAGTCAAAAGCATACTTTTTAATATAAACTATTTTCTGAAAAATTCCCTCCAGCCAACATCACTACTTCCTCTTCAACTTCAACACCGTAATTTCCGGCCAGATTCCCACTCGTCCCGGGAAAGCCACGAATCCAAAGCCACGGTTGACATGTAAGTAGCGACCTAGTTCCTCGTATAAACCTGCCCATTTAGGATAACGGAGGGATACCGGGCTCCATTTAATAAAACCTGGAATTTCGATCCCAAACTGCATTCCATGGGTATGTCCACTCAAGGTGAGATGGATAAATTGGGAGAAATTTTTCACCTGCTCATCAAAATGAGAAGGGTCGTGGCTCATCAGGATTTTAAAGCTTTGATCACTGAGATTTGATGTAGCTTTCTTTAGGTCTCCATATTGACCAAATCCTTTTCCCCAATTCTCTATCCCAATCAGGTCAATGCTTGCGCCTTCTTTTTCAAGCTTCACATTTTCATTACGCAAGAGTGTAAAACCCAATTCTTTTTGGATTTCGTACAGGCGCTGCATATTGGCTGCTTTGGCCTCCCTGCTTGGCCAGGAAACATAATCCCCGTAGTCATGATTGCCTAAAATGGAGTAGATCCCCATAGGTGCCTTCAGCTTCTTGAAAGTATCAATCCAAGGTTCCATTTCTGTCGCTTGGTTGTTTACCAGATCGCCAGTAAATAGGATGACATCAGATGTTTGCTGATTGATAAGATCAATGCCGTATTCTAATTTCTTTTTATTGTCAAAACTTCCGGAATGGATATCTGAAATCTGCGTAATCGTAAAGCCATCAAACTCCTCGGGTAGGTCGTCAAATTCCAGGGTGTGATTTACTACCCTGTATCTATATTTGCCTATTAATACGCCATGCAATATTCCTAAAAAAGGAATTGCGGAAAGTACCAATGCAGTTTGACTGATAAACTTCCGGCGATCAGCTAGAAAATCACCTTCCCGGTTTCCGGTAAGGGATTGATAGGTTCCACTTAAGAACCGAACGAGATCCTCTCCAAATAGAAATGCCAGAATGATCAACTTTGGAATCAAGGACAGTACGAGCAAGGAAATAACCCTTCCAAAGTTGGGAGTAGGACTACTACGGCTGAAGGTCAGAAAACCGTAGGCGACAAAAAGGTATACTGAAATTGAGAAGATCCAAAAGCTGATCTTAATCCAGTTTTGCTCTGGGAATAATGTCGAGAATGCTTGATAGGAATACCAGTCGATAAGGAATACAAAGACTAGGAGAATTGCAATACGTAACAATAGAGGAGTATTTTATTGAACGGGGAATTGTAAGATGATTTGCCGAATACTATATAAGCAAGGGCAGAATAGATTAACCTTCTACGTAGTATATGCCTGTTTGGGTAAACAGATTAAAGAATTTTACTTAAAATTTCTCAGGTATCTAAAGAAAGGGGAGTTCTTAGGTCTGATTTCTTGAAATAACTGAGTTATCAATAAGATCCAACTCCGTTATTTGACTTAATAACCCAGGAATACTTCCTAAGGAAATGAAGCTTGACCTAAGATGATACCCAAATTCTATTTCTTTTTTTATCGGGTAAATCCACTTTCCTTTCCCTTTTTTGTTTCTTTGCACCCGAAATAGTTGGAATTAAGCCCATCGAACCTATGAGACAGCTACTCCTTAGACCCGGAGCGGAAGAATTGACCTATGAGATTCGCGGTATTGTGAAGAAAGCGCGTCAAGTGGAAGCCTTGGGCTATTCTATGACTTGGGAAAATATCGGTGATCCTATCCAAAAGAGCAATCATGTGCCTGATTGGATGAAAGAGATTATCGCTGATTTATTGAAAGAGGATAAAACTTACGGCTATGCCGATTCTAAAGGAGTGCTGGAAACACGTAAGTTTCTTGCTGATCTAAATAATGAAAGGGGAGGTACCCAAATCACAGCCGAGGATATTTTATTCTTCAATGGCTTGGGCGACGCTATCGCAAAGCTGTATCAATTTTTGATCCCTACGGCAAGAATTATCGGTCCATCTCCTGCCTATAGTACCCATAGTTCTGCTGAAGCTGCTCATGCCAATGCTGCCCCTATCACCTACAAACTTGATCCTGATAATCAGTGGCTTCCGGATATGGAGGATTTGTATTTGAAGGTCCGTTATAATCCATCAATCGTTGGAATCTTGATTATCAATCCTGATAATCCAACAGGGATGGTGTATCCAAGGGAGGTTTTGGAGGCTTTTGTGAAAATTGCTGAGGAGTTTAATCTACTGCTCATCACCGATGAGATTTATCAGAATATCACCTATAACGGAATTACAGCTGTTCCATTGGCTGAGGTAATCGGAGACAGACCTGCAATTTCATTGAAAGGAATCTCCAAGGAATTCCCATGGCCAGGTTCACGCTGTGGCTGGATGGAATTTTACAATCGGGAATCATCCAAAGAATTCTCCAAGCTTTGCCAGACGCTGGAAAATGCCAAAATGATAGAGGTTTGCTCTACTATTTTACCACAACTAGCTATCCCGAAAATCATGAAGCATCCAGCTTATTTCAAGTACAGGGAAGAGGCAAATGCCCAAATCGGCAAGCGAAGTGAGTGGATGAGTGAAATCTTGGGGGATATTCCGGGAATAAAGTTTAACCCAACCCAAGGAGCTTTTTATAATACCATTGTATTTGAGGAGGGAGTATTGAAAGAAGATCAGTTTCTTCCGATTGAAGATCAGAAATTACAAAGTTTGCTGGATTCATGGCTGGAAGAGAAAAACATGCCTTTGGATAAGCGCTTTGTTTATAATTTATTGGCAGCCGAGCAGATTTGCGTGGTTCCTATTTCCTCTTTCTGCTCAGATTTGAGAGGTTTCCGAGTCACACTTTTGGAGGAGAATGAGGAAGTATTTAAGAATACGTTTAGAAGACTGGGGACAGCGATTAGGAGGTATTTGAGGTCGGAAGTGGAAGTATCAAATTAAAAGTCTGAATGCTGAAGTGAAAAATCTAAAAACCTGAGCTATTCAACGTTAAGAGTTTCTCTTGGCGTTGAGGACCATTGTGGTGAAAATTGCAGTTAACTCGCAGGCTTCTCTATGAAGTGGCTTTATCCTTTCTTCATGAGAAGTTCCTGATTCAGAAATCAGTTCAAGCCAAAAGATTGTTTCATCAGCTTCCTCTTGAACTACTGATAACTTGGAAATGAATTCAGCTCTCGAGCGACCTCGCTGAGAGGATCTATAATTTGCTCCTATCGAGGTCCCAGATCTGACAATTTGTTTTCCAAGTTCAAACCCAACTGTGTTTTTGGGGAGTTCTGAAACAAGCTTTATAATTTCCAAAGCAAATGCTTTTGTTCTTTGCTTCAAGTCTTTATCCATGATGGTTTACATTTTTAGATTTCAAAATTCATATTTCTGATTTTCATAGTCTTCAAATACTAATTAGCGAAAACTTTAAGCTTTTTAATTTCATCCTTCTGATTTTCAATGATCTCTCACTTTAATCATTGAATCTGGAACAATAACTTCCTCCTCGCCCGATTCCTTTGAAAAAGTAGATAAATCAGGTTGCCCGGCATTTACCCAGGCGGTGAACCAAAAGTCGGCGATCATCCTAATGGATTTTTTCATTTGTCGCTCGATCTGGCTATTCAATGCAAGAGCGTAGGCTTCAGTGAATTCTCTGGAGTAAACGCGAACAGTTAGATTGTTTCTCTCCTCATAGCTGTATTTCTGATCAGGAGAGAAGTTTTTCGTTAGGTCTCTTTCAATAGCCAACACGCTGTCAACTTGTGCATGTGCAGCGGCGACGGCATCCCAAAGTGCCAATTGCGGTTTTTCTACATACTCCGCCTGCCCAACCCAAAGTGGATAATCTTTTGCCTGAAGCTCGGGAATCCGACTTTCCCAGAATCCATGGATACCAACTTGATCTGTAAGCTGTCCATTATAGTTCACCGTGGTATGGAGCGGCACATTCAAATCACCTATGTAATGACCCAAGTCTGCGGACAGTCTGAGGATAGCCGCTGAGTTTTTGGCTTCGAAAGCTTTGGTGAGATTTAAAAAGGTGAAATAGGCAGACCAAGGTCCGATTCCGTTCATTCTCAAGCTGTCTTCTGAGAATTTTTCAACGGCTTCATTCCAGTATTTAGGGAGAATTTGCAAAGCTGAATCTCCATAAATGTCCAAGTCTATGTAGTGCTTTTCTGCTTCTCCTTCCACTGCATATCGTCTGCGGTCTGGGTTTACTGCATTTTCAGTAATGTATTGTATTTGAGGTTTGTAAAAACCAATCATTTCTTCGGGGAGAGAAAACACCGCCAGTCTATTTATCAAGGAATGTGCATAGAAACCCCAGGTAAATGCTGTTTCAAAAATTAAAAAAATGGCAAATATCAAGATTAGAAAAATTCTCATATCTAAAAATAATCAAAATCTTTGGCAGATAAATGGTCGGATAATCGGTATATTTGCCCAGCAATCGAAGGTTTTGCCAAATTATTGGATTTGAAAATGGCTGCTTTGATGGGGAATGTTTAAAATTCCTTTGGCAGATTTAATAAAATACAATAACTTTGCACTCCGATTCAGGATAGGGACACGTAAAGAAATTCAATTAATATCAAGATATGGCAAATCACAAATCAGCTCTGAAGAGAATTCGTGCTAACGAAGCTAAGCGTTTGAGAAACAGATATCAGGCTAAAACAACTAGAACTTTCATCAAAAGATTGAAAGCAACTACTGATAAAGTAGAAGCTTCTGAGCTTTACAAGAAAGTATCTTCTATGTTGGACAAGTTGGCTAAGAAGAATGTGATTCATAAGAACAACGCAAGTAACAAAAAATCAAGATTGGCCAAGTTCGTTTCTGCTCTAGGTTAATTCTCTAAGATTTTTATTTCTCTAAAACCCTGCTTGTCAGGGTTTTTTTTGTCCTCTTAAGTATTTAAATTCATAGATCATTTTTTAATTGAGCACTATGGATACTTACTCCTCTATCAAAATTTCCCAACTCGCAGAAGAAGATCGCCCAAGAGAAAAACTACTCCTCAAAGGGAGGTCAGCCTTAACAGATGCCGAACTCATTGCAATCCTGATTGGCTCAGGCACTCCTTCAGTCAGCGCAGTGGATCTATCGAAGCATATTCTTGCTAATGTGAATTATGACCTTCGGGCTTTGGCAAAACTCTCAATTCAGGATTTGAAGAAATTTAAGGGAATAGGGGAAGCAAAAGCCATCTCTATCATTGCTGCGATGGAATTGGCTCGTAGAAGGAAGGATTCTGAACCTGTGGTAAAGCCTAAGATTAGCAGTTCGCAGGATATTTATGATCTGATGCGCCCAGAGTTACTTGATGAGCAGGTTGAGTATTTTTATTTGATTTTATTGAATAGAGGCAATCAGGTGATGAAGAAGTACCTAGTGTCCCAAGGTGGTACTGCAGGAACAGTTGTAGATCCTAAAATCGTTTTCAAAATAGCCTTGGAGCACCTGGCTCAGTCAATAATATTAGTTCATAATCATCCTAGTGGTAATTTAAGCCCCTCTGAACAAGACAAGCGGCTGACTCAGCGTTTGGTCAAAGTAGGTAGAGAATTAGATTTGCCTATACTTGACCATGTGATTTTTACAGATAGTGGCTACTTTAGCTTCGCCGATGACGGCATTCTCTAATTAATCAGGAAACATCCTGTTTAAACCAGGTGAATTCTCTATAGGCTAGTTCACCTTTGAGTGGAAAATTATTGAGACATGAAAAACAATACAATTATACTTCTGATTATCTCAGTGGTGGTTTTTGCTGCGGTCGTTTACACTTTGACGAGTGCTGAATCTCCTGAAGATTACATTGAAAAAATAGAGGCTGAGCGGGAAAGACAGTTTAAGTTTATCCGGTTCAACTTTGAATCCCCACTTACTGATGAACAGAAGGCTTCTTTTACCAAATTGAATTTTTATCCAATCGACCCAAACTACAAGGTGAAGGCACGGATGGTGGCGATAGAAGACAGGAAGGTAAGAGAGGTCCCGCTTACGGATGGGACAAAGGAGAAATACATAGAGCACTCCTGGGCTGAATTTGAACTGAATGGTAAGACTGAGAAACTCTTGCTGCTCCAGGCGATGAATGAACCGGACAAGCGTAATTTCTTTTTGGCCTTTGCCGATGAAACCAGTGCTGTTGAGACCTATGGAGGAGGACGATATATCAACGCCCGGCAGGATGGGAAGAATAGCATCACCATTGATTTCAATCTGGCATACAATCCATATTGTGCCTATAATCCAGATTATGGCTGCCCGCTGCCACCTAAAGAAAATTTACTGGACATCCCAATTCCAGTTGGTGAGAAAAATTACGGGAAATAGCCTTTCTGACTAGCTCAAATCTCTTAAATTTGTACGCATTATTGAATAAAATGGGGTTTTCGAACCCCTTTTGTTTATCACGCAGGTCAATTCTGATTTGCTTTATCTAGTACTACGAATGAAAATCTCGATAAATCGATTAAAAAAATATATCCCTCATACCGAATCTGCAGAGGAAATCGGCGCCTTGCTGACGCAGTCTGGTTTGGAAGTGGAGGGAATTGAAGAATTTGTTTCAGTCAAAGGAGGTCTTGAAGGTATTGTGATTGGAGAGGTGTTGACTTGCGAAAAGCATCCTAATGCTGATAAATTAAGCATTACCACCGTAGATATTGGAACTGGAATTTCACCGATTGTTTGCGGAGCACCAAATGTGGCCAAAGGGCAGAAGGTGTTGGTTGCAACAGTTGGAGCTACACTTTTTCCATCTGAAGGAGATTCATTCCAGATTAAAAAAGCAAAGATCAGAGGCGAGGTTTCCGAAGGGATGATCTGTGCTGAGGATGAGTTAGGCCTAGGGTCCAGCCATGCCGGGATTATGGTTTTGGATACGGACCTGCCAAATGGTACTCCGGCTTCTGAATTCATTGAGATTGGTCAGGATCAGGTGTTGGAAATCGGTTTAACGCCGAACCGTGCTGATGCAGCTTCCCACTTAGGAGTTGCGAGAGATTTGAAGGCACTCTTGGGAAAGGATTTAGTAATCGATGCTGCACCTGAATTGAAAGTAGAAACTTCCGGTCCTGTGATTGAGGTGGAAGTTGAAAACACTGCTGATTGCCCACGATATGCCGGAGTGGTGATTACAGACCTGAAAGTTGGGCCTTCTCCGGCTTGGCTTCAGAATTTCCTGAAGGCATTGGATTTGGAGCCAATCAATAATGTGGTGGATATCACCAATTTCATTTTACATGATTTGGGTCAGCCTCTTCACGCTTTTGATGCAGAGAAAATTTCCGAAGGAAAAATCATCGTTGGCAAACTTCCGAAGGACACAGAATTTGTGACTTTAGACGAAAAGAAGCGCAAGCTTTCCGGTGAAGAATTGATGATTAAAGATCCAAAAGGTGGACTTTGTATCGCTGGGGTTTTTGGTGGAGAAGATTCTGGAGTTTCAGATAGCACCACTTCCATTTTCCTGGAGTCTGCTTATTTTTCTCCGGATATCGTCAGAAAAGGATCCCAGTTTCATGGCTTGAAAACAGACGCTTCTTTCCGTTTCGAAAGAGGGACTGATCCTAATATGCCAGTTTATGCGCTGAAAATGGCGGTTAAGTTACTTCAGGAGATCGCGGGAGGAAAAGTGAGCTCTGAGCTGATTGATATCTATCCTGAGCCGATCGAGGATTTTATGATTGATGTGAATTACGGTCATATCAATCGTCTGATTGGAAAGAAAATTGAGCCTACTCAGGTGAAATCTATCTTGGAAAGCCTGGAGATCAAAGTGGAAAATGAAACGGCAGAGGGCTTTACCGCCACTGCCAAGCCATATAGAGTGGATGTAACTCGGGAAGCCGATATCATCGAAGAGATTTTAAGAATCTACGGTTTCCACAATGTGGAGCTTTCCGAAAACCTAAGAACGGATTACCTCGCGGAGCATCCTGTGAAGGATTTGAACAAGCTGCAATATCGCCTTACTGAGATATTGACTGGTCAGGGTTACTACGAGATGATTACCAATAGCTTGACCAAGTCGACTTATGCGGAGAAATCGGGCTTCCTTGATCCAAAAGACAATGTTGTTATTTACAACAAGCTTAGCGAGGATCTGGATGTGATGCGTCAAAGTTTGCTTTACTCCGGGCTGGAGGTTTTAGCCAGAAATATAAACCGTCGTCAGACCGATTTGAAATACTTTGAATTTGGCACCGTTTATCATAAGGCTGAGGGAGGATATTCAGAAAGCAGAAGACTTTCTCTTTTTCTTACGGGAAAAAAGACTGCCGAAAGCTGGTTGGAGCCAACCAAATCATTTGCTTTCGCAGACATTTATTCGACGGTTGAAGCTATTTTGGAAAAGCTGAATGTGCAGGCAGGCGATCTTTCTATGATTGAAACCGCGCCTTATGCATATGGTTTGAAAATCATGCTTGGTCAGAAGGAATTGGCGACAATAGGTCTCGTGGATGATAAGATTTTGAAGCAAGCGGAAGTAAGACAAGAAGTGTGGTTTGCGGATTTGAACTGGGATCTGCTGTGCAAAAAAGCTACAGGTTTGAAGAAGTTTGAGGAGATCTCAAAATTCCCTGAAGTTCGCAGAGACCTTTCCTTGGTGATAGACAAAACGGTGAGCTATGATCAGGTGAAAACGGTAGCCACGAAGTTTGGTGGAAAATTATTGAAAAGAATTGGAGTTTTTGATGTGTACCAAGGTGATAAAATTGATGCTGGCAAAAAGGCATATGCATTAAGTTTTCACTTACAGGATCAGGAAAATACGTTAACTGATAAGGTAATTGACAAAACTATGAGTAAATTGATTCAAGCCTTTGAGAAAGAGGTAGGTGCTTTGATAAGAACATAGAAATGATTCAGGAGGAACTGCAAAAATTAGAGAAACTCGCGCTACAGGCGAGTAGTAAATTGCTTGAGATCAGTGAGGAAAACCAGCAATTGAAGCAAAAATTATCTGAAGTAAGTACTGCTTTGGATAAAAAGGAGCAGGAAATCGAACATTTTAAAAATAAAATTAAAATTAGTAACATTGTAGACAACCAACCGGTGAATCCGGAACAGTCAACTGAAATGAGTGACCTAATCAATAATTATATACAAGAGATCGATCATTTAATCACCTACTTATCTGAGTAATATGGAGACACTTGCCATCAGATTGAAAATAGGGGATAGAGAATATCCTATGCGCGTGAAGATCGAGGATGAGTCCAAAATCCGCCATGCTGGCAAGCTGATAAATGAAAAATTAAGAAAGTATAAAGAGGAGTACGGACTGGACGATAACCAGGATTTGCTGGCGATGGTAGCCTTCGATTGCATGGTGGAATCGTTAGAAACTAACCAAGTTAACACGGAAGATTCCGAGCATATTAAATCCAGTATTTCTCATATTAACGCTTTATTAGCTAAGGCGCTATAATTATTTATAACACAAAATCAGGAGATTTTTCAGATTCCCCAAGGTCTAATTATATCCAAAATACCTATGGGAGACATACTATATATTGTCCTCGCAGCCCTTGTTGGGACTGGTGCAGGAGCCGCTATTGCTGGCGCATTAATAAAGAATAAAAACGCAAAATTAGAAGAAGAGACTCGCGAGCGTGTGAAATCCATGCTCAGAGAAGCAGAGATAAATGCAGAGTCTATCAAGAAAGACAGAATTCTAGAAGCAAAAGAAAAGTACCTCAAGCTGAAATCTGAGTTTGATGAGGAGATGAATAATAAGAAGAATATTATCATCACCAACGAGAATAAGGTTAAACAAAGAGAGCAGCAGGTTTCCAAGGAATTGGAGCAAGTGAAGAGAAAAGAAGCTGAATTAGATAGCAAATCTGAAAATCTTAGTGCTCAACTACATTCTGTAAAAGTTAAAAAGGAGGAGCTTGATCGCGTAACGAATCAGCGTATTGCAGACCTTGAAAAAGTTGCTAATCTTACCCGTGAAGAAGCTCGTGATCAATTGGTAACTATGCTTACCGAGGAAGCTAATTCCAGAGCGTCTTCCCAGATCAAAGACATCCTTGACGAGGCAAAACTTACAGCTACCAAGCAGGCGAAGAAGATCGTTTTGGATACCATACAGCGTACAGCAACTGAGCATGCTGTTGAAAACTGTGTGTCTGTATTCAACATTGAAAGTGACGACATCAAAGGTAAAATCATAGGTAGGGAAGGAAGAAACATCCGTGCGCTGGAAGCAGCTACAGGAGTGGAGATTGTCGTTGATGACACGCCAGAAGCAATTATTATTTCCGGTTTTGATCCGGTAAGAAGAGAGGTAGCTAGACTTTCCCTTCATAGATTGGTGCAGGATGGACGTATTCACCCAGCGAGAATTGAAGAAGTTGTTGCGAAAACTGAAAAGAATATAGAAGAGGAAATCGTCGAGATTGGCGAAAGGACTTGTATAGATCTAGGTATTCACGGTCTCCATCCTGAGTTGATCAGAATGGTGGGACGTATGAGATATAGATCTTCTTACGGTCAGAACCTATTGCAGCACTCAAGAGAAGTGGCCAAGCTTTGTGCTACCATGGCTGCTGAGATGGGCTTGAATGCGAAGATGGCGAAGCGTGCAGGTTTGCTTCACGATATTGGAAAAGTATGGCATGAGGAGCAGGAACTCCCCCACGCAGTATTGGGTATGGAGCTTGCGAAGCGATACAAAGAGCATCCTGAGATTTGCAATGCAATTGGAGCTCACCACGATGAAATTGAAATGACTTCCATGATCTCGCCGATTGTACAGGCTTCTGATGCGATATCAGGCGCTAGACCAGGCGCAAGACGCGAAGTGATGGATAGTTACATCAAGCGTCTGAAAGACCTTGAGGAGCTTGCTTTGAGCTTTGACGGGGTGAATAAATGCTTTGCTATGCAGGCAGGTCGTGAACTTCGGGTTTTAGTAGATGCAGATAACGTAGATGATTCTACAGCAGGTAAGCTTTCTTTTGATATTTCTCAGAAAATAGAAAAGGAAATGCAGTATCCTGGACAGATCAAGATTACTGTAATCAGAGAAATGAGGTCAGTAAATTACGCTAGATAACGTAAGTATTAATTCTTATTTTGAGGGCAGTTACTAACTTGGTAGCTGCCCTTTCTATTTTATGCTTATGATACCATTGTATAGGATGAACAGCCTCGCAAGTTTGATAGAGGAACTTCGAATATTGTTTAGTAAGGTTCGATTGACTGAATTTGAAATTGAGATTCTGCAACAAAAGTTTCCGTATTACGCCAGGCTTTCAGAAAAGCACAAAAAGGAATTTAGGGAGAAGCTTCAAGTGATTCTTACCTCCAAATCGTTTATAGGTAGGTCTGAGATACGGGTTGTTACTCCAGAAATGAAATTACTAATCGGAGCAACCATCGTGATGGTAACTTTTGGCTGGGATGACATTCGTCTTCGTCATTTCGATAAAATCCTGATATACCCAGATACATATTACAGCACCATTTCCCAGAAGTACCATCGAGGTGAGGTTAACCCAAGGCATGGGATTATTGCCATGTCATGGAATTGTTTTCTGGATGGGATGAAAAACGAGAAAGATGGAGTAAATCTTGGTATTCATGAGGTCGCCCATGCCCTCAAACTGGAAAATCAGATTTACTATAACGATGAATGTGAATTCTTCAACCCGGAGGTTTATCGGTCTTTCCAAGTACTCGCCAATGAAGAAATCCAAAAAATAAAAGTCGGAGACCAAACCGTTTTCAGATCAAGTGCCGGCTTTGATGATGATGAGTTTTTCGCGGTTGCTTTGGAAACGTTCTTCGAAAAGCCTCATGAATTTTTTGATTATCATCCCGAGCTATATGGGGCATTGGTGAGATTGATGCGCCAAGATCCTAGGGTTTGGATCAGAGTTGCAATTTGAAATTCATTTGAAATCTTAAAATCCATTTTGATCTTTTTCCCTGCTTTCTTATCTAGAATCAATTCCTTTTTAGCAAAAGAATGTACTTTGGTAGTTTAGAAAACTAAAAAAGTATTGCTACATGAGAAGTTCGCTTAAGTATGTTGGGGTCGTAATGTTGAGTTTGATCGGTTTAGGATCTTGCACGCCCAAGGAAACAAAGCAGGAGGAATCCACATTTGATTTGGATAAGGAAACATATTCCAATCCCTTGGATGTAGCATTTGGAGATCCATTTATACTGAATGACGGGGATGGGAAATACTATATGTACGGAACCGGAGGGGGAGCAAAAGATGGTTTTGCTGCTTATTCATCCGAAAACTTGATTGATTGGAAATTTGAAGGTCAGGTCTATCAGGGAAATACCGAAGATAGCTGGGCAAGTAAATTCTTCTGGGCTCCGGAAGTCTATAAAATTGAAGAGAAATATTACATGTTTTTTAGCGCCCAATGGAAGGTGAATCCAACGAACGAAGAGGAGAATTTCATGATTGGAGTGGCAGAGTCTGATAGCCCGACTGGACCTTTTACAGAGATGTACGACAAGCCTATTTTTGATCCTGGCTATCCTATTATTGATGCGAATGTTTATTGGGAGGACGGGAAATATTACCTCTATTATTCAAGAGCATGCTACAAGCATCCTGTGGAAAGTGAAGTAGCAGACTGGGCCAAAGAGAAAGGCTGGTATGAGGAGATCGAAGAAAGCTGGGTTTACGGAGTTGAGCTTAAACCTGATTTCTCGGGGGTAATTGGCGAGCCTGTTTTATGCCTTCGCCCGCCTGTGAAAATGGATGATGCGCAATCCGAGTGGGAAAGCAGGTCAGTTACCAAGCAGGAAATAAACAGAAGATGGACTGAAGGGTCTGTGATATTTAAGCATGAAGACACTTATTACATGATGTATTCTAGCAACTATTACGCTGGTGAAAATTATGCCGTTGGATATGCAACTTCCAAGAGTCCATTAGGTCCTTTTACCAAAGCGGAAAATAATCCGGTTTTGGAACTCAATACGCACAAAGGTGGCGAGGTGACTGGCACTGGACACAATAACATTGTTTTCATGGATAATGGAGACATGTATTGTGTTTATCATGGTCGTACGAAGGAATCAGGACAAGAGCGGGTAGTATTTCTCGATAAAATGGAAATCAAACCTGACGGCACTTTAGTGGTCCATGGACCAACAACTACCCCGCAGGTTATGCCTTTATAAGGATTGCCCATTAAGAAAAAGGGAAAGCATACTATTGCTTTCCCTTTTTCTTTTTATATAAACAGATTTGAATCTGATAATCTTATTTGAGCCTACTTAGCTTGTAAAAGTTGGTCTACTGATTCAGATACAGCTTCCACCAGTCCATCGTAATTCCTCAGGTCTTCTCCCCAATAGGATCTCTCACTCAATAGTTTCTCTACAGTTTCCTTAGTAGAACCAAGCTTCCAAGCTGCATTGAATTCTGAAATAATCGTTGGGTTGTCGTTTACTGGAGTTTCGACTCCATTGTAATTTCCTTTATAGAATACCAATAGCGCGGCGAAAGATAATGTAAGTTTTTCTGGCCAAACTTTTTTCAACTCATAGTAAGCAAGTAGTGAAGGAAGAACACGGACCTTGAATTTGGAAATACTATTTAGCGCGATGGACTTTAATTCATGCACAATAAATGGATTGGCGAACCGCTCTAATACATCATTTGCAAATTGCTCCAATTCCTTCTGAGGCATGTCAAGTGTGGGAATGATCTCCTCGTAAATCGCTTCTTTCAAAAAAGCTCCGATTTCCGGGTTTTCCACAGCTTCTCTTACAGTTCTTAGGCCTTTCAGATATGCATAAGGCACCATAGAAGTATGACCGCCATTGAGGATTCTTACTTTTTGGGTACGGAAAGGAGCGAGGTTATCCACAAATTTCACATTGAGACCCGCTTTATCCAATGCGAATTCTTTTTTCACAGTGTCAGCCCCTTCTATGGCCCAAAAGTGATAAGGCTCCACCATCACAGCCATATTGTCTTTGTAGCCGAGTTTCTCCTGAATTTCTTCAATCGATCCTTTTGGGAAACCAGGGACAATTCTATCTACTAGCGTGTTGCAGAAAATATTTTTCCAATCAATCCACTCAGAAAACTCTGCCGGCAACTTCCAGAATAAAATGTATTTCTGTATGCATTCCTTTAGTGCATCTCCGTTTCCTTCAATCAATTCGCAGGGGAGGAAAATCAGGCCTTTTGAAGCATCCCCATCGAAAGTTTTGAATCGATGGTAAAGCAATGCTGTAAGTTTCCCAGGGAAAGTTTTAGAAATACTGTCTGCTGAGTGATCAGTTTGGTCAAAAACAATTCCTGCTTCCGTGGTATTAGATACTACAAATCGTAGGTCCGGATTTTCTCCGAGTTTCAGGTATTCCTCATAATCTTCAAACACATTTGTAATTCCTGCTACACAGGTGACAAGGGTGGATTCCTGTACCAATTCTCCATTTTTTAAGCCTTGTTCTATCACATGAAAAAGACAATCTTGGTCTTTCATTGGATTATTTGCAGACTTGCTATGGACTTGCACAATGTGTATATCACCATCAAATACTTCAGCTTGGTTTGACTTTTCTACCATCCAATCTGTAAATCCACGAAGGAAATTTCCATTTCCAAATTGAAGAATCTTGACAGGTCTTGGAGAAGTATGAGGTAGAGCAGTTTTGGATAGAAGTTGCATGAAAAGTAGCGTGTGTAAAGGGTGTTAGATCTTCTGAATATTTAAGGAGGAATTCCTGATGATTAGTTCTGGTTTTAGAATCGTTTTTTTGGAAATTATATTGGTTTGGTCCTTTTGATTTAGAATTTCAAAAAATGTTTCCGCTGTGATATTTCCCATCGGAATACTTTTTTGGTTGACTGTAGTCAGTGTTGGTTCAGTGAAGGAGGTGAAAGGCTCGTCTCCGAAGCCAACTAACTTTACGTCTTGAGGAAGCTTGTATCCATTCTCTTTCAATACCTGCATAGCTCCCATGATAGAATAATCTGAGGCTGAGAATACTGCGTCAAAAGGGATTTTTGCATCAATGACTTCCTGCATGGATGCCCGCCCATCTTCCAGCTGAAGCTTACTAAATCGAATCAATTCTGAATCCAAAGGAATTCCGTGTTCCAGTAAGGCATCTTCATAACCTCTTTTGCGCTCTTTGTAGATATTGATGTTTTGGGAACTGGTAAAATGTATGATTCTCCTGCATCCTTGTTCTATCAAATGCTCAGTTGCCTGAAATGCCCCATAATAATCGTCAATTACAACTTGGCTAACATCAAGCTCATTCGTCACTCGATCAAACAATACCAATGGAATTCCCTTTTTTAATATCTTTTTGAAATGATCTACGTTTTCAGTCGTCTTTCCTATGGATGCAATAACACCGTCTACCTGTACATTTAGCAGAGCTTCAATAGTTTGCATTTCCTTTTCGTAGTCATCGTATGACTGGGAAATGACCACCTTATAATTCAATGAATTGGCAATTTCCTCTATCCCTCGGATGACCGAGGAGAAAAAGTTTCTATTCGCAGTTGGAACTACTACGCCTATTAATTTGCTTCGACCGCTTCTTAGCGCTGAAGCAATGTTATTCGGCTGGTAATTCAGTTCTTTTGCAGCTTTTAATACTTTTTTCTTTGTGGCTTCAGAGATTCTGGGATTGTTATTTAATGCTCTCGAAACTGTAGAGGCAGTTACCTGTAGCTTTTCAGCTATGTCATGAATGGTGGCTTTACCGTTTTTCATTGCCTATAGGTTGGGTTTACGATTGCAGCAGCTAAAATAACTATTCTCCAATTGGCTTTCCTATAGTTGCCAAAATACCCCCGTCTACATAGATGATCTGACCATTAATGAAATCACTCGCCGGACTGGCTAAAAAAACTACTGTTCCTCCAAGGTCGTCAGGGTCTCCCCATCTTCCCGCCGGAGTTCTATTGACAATGAAATCGTTGAAAGGATGTCCATCTACCCGGATCGGAGCAGTCTGCTCAGTCGCAAAATAACCTGGTCCTATGCCGTTGACTTGAATGTTGTATTTAGCCCATTCGGTGGCCAAGTTTCTGGTTAGCATTTTCAAACCACCTTTGGCTGCCGCATAGGCACTTACTGTATTTCGGCCAAGTTCACTCATCATAGAGCAAATGTTTATGATTTTCCCACTGCCATTTTTCACCATGGTTTTGGCAACTCTCTGGGAAACTATGAACGGTGACACCAAGTCAATGTCAACAACTTTCCGAAAGTCTTCCGGCGCCATTTCTAGAGCTGGCACCCGCTGGATCATACCAGCATTATTTACCAAAATATCAATATTACCAACTTCCTCTTCGATTTTAGTGATGGCTGCATCCACAGCTTTTGCATCACTTACATCAAATAAATAGGAATGAGCTTTTATATTTTCGGCAGCATAATCCTTTAGTGCTGCTTCCATCTTAGAAGGTGTATGACCGTTGATGACCAAAGTAGCCCCTTGATGGGCGAGGGCTTTTGCCATAGCCATACCAAGCCCGTGTGTTGCTCCCGTTACGAAAGCAATTTTGCCTTTTAGTTCGAAATTAGGTTTCATGTTTTGTGATTTGGTTTTCAAAGGCAATGTGGATTTCGCCTGGTTTTATTCATACCTATATCTTTCTATGGATAGGCAAACCTTGTTTTAATTTTATCTTAATTCTGAAGGTGCGACCACATCCATGTCTCCATAATCGAGATTTTCTCCAGCCATTCCCCAAATAAAAGTATAATTGGAAGTGCCGGCTCCACTGTGAATAGACCATGGTGGAGACAAAACAGCTTGTTGATTTTTCATCCAAATATGTCTGGTTTGCTGGGGCTCTCCAATAAAGTGGCAAACCATCTGATCTTCTGGAAGATCAAAATACAGGTACGCTTCCATTCTTCGATCATGAGTATGCGCTGGAAGTGTGTTCCATACGCTCCCTTCTTTGAGTTCGGTAAGGCCCATTTGAAGTTGGCAGGTTTTAACAACACTATTCACAATCAGCTTTCGGATTTTACGATGATTGGATGTTTCAAGAGAACCTATTACTACCTTTTCTGCTTCTTGCTCACTGATTTTTTTTGATGGATAAGTGGTATGAGCCGGGGCAGAATTAAAATAAAATATTGGCTGATCTGTAGAATTTCCAGATTTGAAAGTGACTGACTTTGTGCCTCTTCCCAAGTAAAGCGCTTCCTTATTTTCCAAGGTATAGCTCACTCCATCTGCTATGACTTCTCCCGTTTTACCTATGTTTATAATCCCCAATTCTCTACGTTCAAGAAAGTAATCAGATTTTAGAGGTGTTATAGTTTCCAGTGTTAAGTCTTTGCTGATAGGTACTACACCTCCCACAATCATACGATCATAGTGTGTATAATTCATGTTTATTTGATCTTCTATGAATAGATTTTCCATCAAAAAAGATTCTCTCAATTGATCTGTATCCATACTTTTAAACTCACGCGGACTAACGGCATGCTGAATAAAATAAGATTGGTTTTGCATAAGTAAGGGTGGTTATATTAGTCTGGCAAAGCAGTACTAAATAATTATTTAATCAAGTTTTAAAATAAAGGGAGATTCAAGTGTTTTAGAAAAATTCATGAGGTACTTATTCCAGTCAGAAAGAGAAGAGAATTCGTTAGCTTTTTCCCATCCAAAACCTGCGTAAAAGCTGATTTTTTCCTTTGGTTTGAAAACCATATATAGATGACTTTGTTCCTTGGATTCAGTCCTGAACTCGAATAATCGATCGATATCTGTATTACTCGCAACTATTCCAATACCTAGCTTGGCATCATCTATGGTTTCCCAATAGCTAATCCATCCAGCCTCAGGGTCAGAATTCACTTCACCATTTCCACTGTGGAGGGTAATACCAGTTGTTACGTTAGGTAAGGATTTGTCACTTTTCAATTTCACTTCCATGTGATAAAGTTGAGATCCCAAATCTAGAGAAATCCTTTTTGTCTCCTGAATAGTTGCCTCACCTGCTTTCCATGGTGCGTAACTCAATTCGAAAATTGTCCGTAAAGGACCATTTGCTATAAGTTTATAAGTGGTAAAATTCTTAGAAACATACAATGAATCCTCGATCAAAACTCCGATTCCTCCGATTCCTCGGCTATCACCTACATGATAGGGATCATATCCTTCTCCCGAGTCATTGTGATAACTCCCACCATCTACATATTTCTTATACCATTTATCTATGATGGGATAATCCACACGTTTAAGCCAAGCATCAATTCCGCTTGTAAGCGTACCGCCGGGAAGTTTTTCATCTGTCAGTCGTTGCGCCTCAGGGCCATAGGTGCGAAAAGCTACCTTGTCATTTTCCCAGGCAAAGTCATCAATTCGTTCAGGTACAAATCGGCCAAATGTGCTGATATCAGAACTAGCAGGTTCGGCATTTGAAGTCAGGGTGTAACTTTTGGTTTCATTTCCATTCACTTCTGCGAGAAAGAGTAGCTCATCTAAGTGGCCATCCAGGTCAGAATCTACCCACTGTGTCAGCACTGTCAGATTTGATTTGGTCTCCTTTATATGAAGGGAAGAAGTGTCGAATTTTTCATCCAACAATTCTTCAAGTTGGGTCATAGATATACTGACTACTTCTTTTCTCCGGAAATCCAGTTTGTTTTCTACAGTGAAGGTAGGATCAGCTGAAATTACCAGAAAGGCATTTAGTATAAGTTGAAAGATCATAATATGGAATTATTGGATGCCTAAAAGTAGGGTTGGACTTTACTTCTCAGGGTTAAGCATATTGTACCTTAGCAATGCCTCTAGAAAATAATAATCTGCATAATTGATCGGCACATCTATTTCGGATTTGTTAGGCATATGCCCAGTGCTGTGCTTCAGGATAAACCCTTGATTAGTGCCTGGCTTAGCTAAATAGGCAGGACTACTGAGACTTGTGAGAATTTTTTCTGCCGCATCAAAGTAAGTAGAGCCCTTAGCAGAATATCTTCCAAGCTCAAGTAATCCAGAAGCTGCTATTGCCGCAGCAGAAGCATCTCTGGGGGTATTAGGAATATCAGGTGCGTTGAAATCCCAATAAGGAACCATGTCTTCTGGCAGGTTTGGATGATTTAAAAAGAAGTCTGCGATTTTTTCCGCTTGCTCCAGATATTTTTTGTCACCTGTCTCTCTGTATACCACAGTAAATCCATATAAGCCCCAGGCCTGCCCTCTTGCCCAAGCGGACTCGTCAGAATAACCCTGATGCGTTTTTTTCGCTTTTACATTGCCTGAAGTCTTATCATAATCTACCACATGCACGCTGCTGTTGTCCGGTCGAAAATGATTTTTCAAAGTGGTTTCCGCATGTTTTACAGCCACATCGTAGAATTTAGTATCTCCACTGTATTTGGTAGCCCAAAATAGCATTTCCAGGTTCATCATATTATCGATAATCACAGGATATTCCCAGGATCCAAAGTCCCAAGAGCGTATACTTCCAACTTTAGGGTCAAATCTTTTAATCAAGGTCTGGGATCCCTGCAACAGAATTTGAGCATATTTTGGATTTTCGGTAAGTTTTAAGCCATTACCAAATGAGCAATACAACACAAAACCAAGATCATGAGTATGAGTGTGAAATTTGGCACTTTCCAAACCTGCATTCCAGGCTGCAGCGGAGTCAGCCCATTTTTGATCCTGGGTATAAGAATACATATACCACATGCTTCCTGGATAAAATCCACTGGTCCAATCTTTCGAAGAAACTGCATGCAAACTTCCGTCAGCATTAACTGACCGTGGGTATGTTGACTTATCGGTATGGTTTTTCAGACTGTATTTAAGTTGGGATTCCGCAGTATTCATGGTCTTGGATACGCTTAAATCTGCGGTTGATTTACAGCTAGTAGCTAAAAGGCATATGCCTAAGCAAAGAAATAATAAATGTTTCATTGACTCGGGATTTGTGGAAAATAGGATCGACGAATTCGTTCGTCGATCCATTTTTACAAAATAAGAATTAATAACCAGGATTGTTTGGAGACAAGTTCGGATTGATTCTCAATTCGGAAGCAGGAAGTGGCATCAGGTAATCCCGACTAGGGTCAAAATTCGGGTGTGGCTCAAGACTGTTTGGACCTGTAAAAACCTCCGCGCCCAGATCTCTTCGCTTTATATCATACCATCTTTTCCACTCAAATGCCAGTTCCAATCTTCTGTCTTCCATTACCAAATCAATGAATTCGGATTTGCTCATACTAGGAGCTACATCGGCAGGAAAATCGGATTGAACTCCATTCCAGTTTCTGGCTCTCGCCCGAATCTGGTTTAAATAGCCAGCAGCTTCTTCATTTGGACCATTTATTTCACCCAATGCTTCCGCAGCGATCAACAAAACCTCTGCATATCTAAAATCGGAAAAGTTATGATCAGAGTATCGCCCGATGGCATTACCATTGCCGAAATCTCTTGCCCACTTCCCAATATGTGGTCTCTGAGTGGAGAAATCAGTGTAAGGATGTGCTACACCGTCAATAGTCAGTGTGTCAATAAAACTTACTTTTTTCCTGTAATCCCTATCGTCCCATTCCTCATATACATTCATACTTGGAACTGAAACACCATAGCCTCCTGTAAGATTAAGCACTAATATCATCGGCACCAGAGAGTCATCGTTATTTCCTCCGACATTTTGTTGACCAAGGAAGTCAAAAGCGAAAATGGTCTCCTTTAGGGAATTTGCAATAGAGCCTTTGAAATTGTCTTCGAAGTCCGTCTCCAATTCATATCCAAATAACGCTTTGTTGTCTATAACAAATTTTGCTTCATTATATGCCTCCTGGTATTCACCTAAAGTCAAGTGAACAGAAGCGAGATAGGATGCCGCAGTGCCTGCGGTAGGACGGGTACGTATATTATTCTTATGTGTATCTGGTAGCCACTGCTTGGCAAATTCGAGATCAGCGATAATACCTGCATAAATCTCTGCTTCTGAAGTTTTAGAAACAGTCTTTAGACTTGAAGGATCCGTAACTGCAAAATTGATGTAAGGCAAATCACCGAACATTCTCACCAAGTGGTAATAGGAAAATGCCCTGATGAATTTGGCTTCGGCAATCAAAGGATTAATCTCCTCATCCGAAAGCCCCAGGCTCATTCCTCCTGCTTCGGCCGAGTTGGCAGCATTGATTGCTTGAAACCATTGCGGCCAAAACTTTCCAACCATTCCATTATTGGAATCCATGTTGAAATCATTGACTTGGATTCGTTCTGCTGAAGTGGCACGATTACCAATGTCTACCATGTCACCACGGAATTGCAGTGCACAGATAAATTGTCTTCCAAAGAGATTTTCCGAAGCGATCACTCCGTAAGCTCCCAAGACAGCAGTTTCTACATCTTTTGGGGTTTTGAAAAAGGTCTCAGGCGCAAAAACACCGATAGGTTTTTCATTCAGATCTGCACAGGCTGAAACAGATAGCATCAACCAAACAGCTAAAATTATATTTTTTGTCGTTTTCATGATTTTGATGTTAGGATGATTAGAAGCTAATGTTTAGACCTACAGTATATGATTTAGCATTTGGATAGCTGGCGTAGTCCAAACCTAAGTTTCTGTTGGAATTGGTACTTCCAGAAGAACTGTAGTTCACTTCAGGGTCAAATCCTGGATATTTTGTAAACGTCAGAAGGTTCTGCGCGCTTACATAAAGCTTAATTCGCGATACAGATATTTTATCTGAAACTGTAGATGGGAAGGTATAACCCAATGAGATGTTTTTTAATCGAGCATAACTACCGTCGTAAATCCATCGTGTTGATACTCGTTGAGAGCGGCTGAGGGTACGTTTAGGAACGTCTGTATCTGTGTTGGAAGGAGTCCATCTGTCTAATGCGCGAGTAGTTGAATTATTAGATCCAGACAACGTCTCGATTTCCAAAAGTGTGTAGCTCAGGATTTTATTTCCTTGAGATCCTTGGAAGAAAATGTTTAAATCAAATCCTTTGAAACTGAAGTCATTGTTCAATCCCCAAATGAACTTTGCTTGTCCATTTCCAATCACCGTTCTGTCATCTGAGTTAAGTGTACCATCAGGATTCCCGGTAAGTTGTCCGTTTGCATCTTTTTCCCCATCAATGTCCCGGAATTTTTCACCACCTGCTACCTGCTCAAATCCACCTCCCGGCAGGAAATCATCACCTTCCTGATAAACTCCATCATAAACCCATCCATAAAAACTACCGACAGGTTCACCTACGCGGAGAATTTGAGTTTGTCCTAGGCCAATCAAATGTCCTGGCCCTGAGCCATATAGAATGTCATTTCCGTCAGGAAGTTCTAATACTTTGTTCCTGTTGAAAGAAATGTTGAATCCGGTATTCCATTGGAATGCACCTGTTGTATTCACCGTGTTTAGTGCAAATTCAAAGCCTTTATTTTCAACTTTACCTAGATTTTGCAATTGGCTTGAGTAGCCTGAATAGGAAGGAAGCGGCACAGAGAACAACAGGTCAGAAGTAACACTTCTATAATAATCTGCTGTAATATTTAGCCTGTTTTCAAAGAATGAGATATCAGCTCCTAAGTCAAACTGCCGGGTTGTTTCCCAGGTCAAATCATCGTTAGCAACAGTTGTTGGCCTTACCGCATTTACAGGAACACCATCAATGATAGTGTATGATGTAGAGAATCTGGCAAGGGTCTGATAAGGTGAAATTGCCTGATTACCTGTCAAGCCATAACTTGTTCTCAATTTGAAATCAGAGATGAAGTCGACGTTTTGCATGAAATTTTCATCCTTCATGTTCCAGGCAAAAGCACCGGATGGAAAAAATGCCCATTTGTTGTTCTTACTGAAATTGGAAGATCCGTCATATCGTGCATTAAATGTGAGCAGATACTTACTGTTAAATGAGTAATTAATTCTGCCAAATACAGAAGCGATCTGCGTTTCCGAAAAAGAAGAACTAGGGATTTTTGGAACTGCTCCTCCACCTAGATTCCAGAAAGAAACTGAGTTTGTAATGAATGATTGAGATCCTGCAGCCCAATAATTGTCAGTGGACTTTTGAATAGAATATCCTCCTAGCGCTGTCAGCGTATTAGTTGGATTGATTTTCCAATTATAAGTCAGGTAGTTTTCATTGATGATATCTGTGTTTTTTCCTGAGCTTATAGTAGCGTCACCATTTACATTCCTACCAGCATAGAGAGTGGTAGGTACAAAAACACCGGTTCTGTAATTATCAGTTTTTACGCCGAGCGTAGTTTTGAAAGACAGTGCTTCTGTAATGTCATAGTTGATGAAAAGATTTCCCTGCAAAAGATCTGCGAGTGTTTCTTCTTCTCTTTGGGTTGCCACTGCATATGGATTATCAATTGGGTCTCCTATTGAGGCCAAAGTAAAACTTCCGTCCTCATTGGTAACAGGAAGATCAGGCATAAATCTAAGCGACGAACCAACAACACCAGCCCCACCGGCACCTGCAGAGCCTTCTTGTGTCACGACACCATTTCTTCCAGTTCTTCTAGCAAGAAGATTTAGGCCGACAGTAATTTTTTCCGAAACATTGAAATTTAAATTACTTGTTACTGCATATCTCTTGAAGTCTGAACCTATAATGACTCCATCTTGGTCAAAAAAGGATCCGGAAACGTAATAATTTGTTTTATCAGATCCTCCAGATACGGAAAGTTGATAGTTTTGAATTCCCCCTGTTCTAAAAATTTGGTCTTGCCAATCTGTGTCGGCTCCATGATCTACATAGTCTGGGATAACTTCCCGGGTATAGTCTAAAAATTGATCAGCATTAAGTAGATCTAGTCTGTTAATTTCTTTCTGTGAGGAATAGGAAGTGTTAAAGTCAACCTTCGCTTTTCCAACTGTTCCCTTTTTGGTGGTTACCATTATCACGCCATTTGCACCTCTAGATCCGTAAATCGCTGTGGCGGACGCATCTTTCAATACTTCAATAGACTGAATGTCCTCAGATGGAGGTAGTGTTCCTCCGATAAATCCATCTACTACATAAAGAGGATCACTACTTGCATTTATAGAATTACCACCACGGATACGCACCTTGAGTGCTCCCCCCGGATCTCCGTTATTTGCTTGTACACTTACACCTGCTGCACGTCCCTGGAGTGCCTGTGTAGCATTTGCTACAGGAAAAGCGGTAAGTTCCTGGGCTTTCACTGAGGATACGGACCCAGTCAAATCACTTTTCTTTGTTGTTCCATATCCTACAACCAATACTTCATCTAGCTGTGAAATGTCTGTTTCCAATACAACATTGTAAACATTAGATGAATTTACCATTACCTCCTTTGATTTCATTCCTATGAATGAGAATACTAAAGTTGAGCCTTCACTTGTGGATATGGTATAGTTTCCATCTATATCGGTAGTAGTGCCTACAGTCGTTCCTTTTATCACGATACTGACACCGGGCATTGTCTCCCCTGAGTCAGAAGTGACTGTGCCTGAAACTGACTTGCTTTGGGCGACAAGTGCACCCGCACTCACAAGCATCATAAGAATAAATGCCCATAGGAATCGATTCTTTTCTGGGGTTAAAAGTTTCTTCATATTAAATGATTTTGGGTTTTGATGTTAAATTAATGTGCAATCGATTGCATTTTAAGTATAAAACTTATTCTCTCAAAATTTTTATCGATTAATTTTAAAAATCAATGGTTTATAGGTTTATAGAAGTCTAATTGTAAGTTTTTCACTTCAATTATTGAATAATTGTTTTCTAAAAAATTTAATAATCATACAATCGATTGTCTAAAAAATTATGACAATTATGTCCTCTTTACTAATTACCAGGTTGCATCATTATTTATTTAACAATTGTTAGTTTTGATACAACTTCAGTTTTAATGTTTTGCAAAAAAGGTTTGTCAGTAAATCGCAACTTTGCAGAATGCTATAAATACTATTACTCTAAAATTCTTTTATGAAATTTGAACACTTTGCTCTCAATGTCCCGGACGCTACATCAACTTCTCTTTGGTACGAAGAGCATCTGGGTCTTACAGTAAAAAAGAAAATGGTTGAATCTCCATTTATGACTTTTTTGGCAGATGATAGTGGTACAGTAATGCTGGAAATCTATACAAACCCAAAAGGGCAAACCTTGGATTTTGATAAATTTCATCCATTGACAGTTCATTTAGCTTTGGTTTCAGATGACCCTATAGCTGATAAAAATAGATTGTTAGAAGCAGGTGCTACTGAGGTTTCAGATGATGTTTTACCTGATGGATCACATCTTGTAATGTTGCGAGATCCCTGGGGTATTTGTTTGCAGCTGTGTAAAAGAACTACGCCAATGATCTGATTGATTACTCACGGCATTTTTGCCTTGGATCAATTAATAGTTTTTTTAACAAAACAGCCAAAAGTGAATCATTGATTTTATCTTAGGGGATATCACTCTTAGAATCCAACT
Organism: uncultured Algoriphagus sp.; assembly: GCF_963974835.1. Classification (GTDB taxonomy): domain Bacteria; phylum Bacteroidota; class Bacteroidia; order Cytophagales; family Cyclobacteriaceae; genus Algoriphagus. The sequence goes on from NZ_CAXBET010000006.1 coordinate 192,505, forward strand.
TTTCAATGGCCGATCTTTTAATTCCCTTCGAACAGATTAGTAATACTCTGAAAGAAATATTGCTTCAATACGGATTTTCAGAAGAGCGGGCAGAGCGATGTGGTTTACTTTTTGCCAAAGCTGATCTGGATGGAGTACGCTCACATGGCGTAAATCGCTTTTTCCTTTTTCTGGACTTTATCAAAAAAGGGTTGGTCTTTCCTGACAAGGAACCCATTGCATTAAGTCAATTGGCGATGTTTGAGCGCTGGGACGGGCAGCAAGGTGTGGGTAATCTTAATGCTGACTTTGCTATGAACCGAGCCGTCAAACTTTCCAAGGAATTTGGAATCAGCTGTGTCACGCTGCAAAACACCAACCACTGGATGCGTGGTGGGAATTTCGGTTGGCAGGCTGTGGAAGCTGGATGTATTGGGATTTGCTTCACCAATACCATTCCCAATATGCCTGCTTGGGGCGGGAGTGAACCAAAAGTTGGAAATAATCCCCTGGTCATCGCGGTTCCTAGGGAAAAAGGACCAGTAGTTCTTGATATGGCTTTTACACAATTTGCCTACGGAAAGCTTAGCATAGCAAAAGATAAAGGTGAGCAGATGTCCTTTGAAGCCGGATTTGATGATAATGGAAATCTAACTAAGGACCCAGGAACAGTAATTAATAATCATTTGGGATTGCCGATTGGACTTTGGAAAGGCTCAGGTCTTAGTATGGTGTTGGATTTGTTGGCAGCTGTTCTTTCTGGAGGAAATGCTTCATTTGAAGTGGGAAAGTCTGGACATGAAAGTGCTGTTTCGCAGGTTTTTCTTTGCTTCGATCCAGCTAAACTTGAGCTCACAGAATGGATGGAAACTAAAGCTGATGCGCTGATTGAAGACCTGAAAAACTCATCGACTTTTGACGGGAAATCAGTCAGATTCCCAGGAGAAAACACGTTGGAAACCCGAAATAAAAATCTAAAAAATGGAGTTCCGATCTCTGAAAAACTTTGGGACGAGCTTCAAAATGAATTAAAATAATGCGAAAATTTAAAATAGGAATAGTTGGAACAGGTGCAATAACAGGCAAGCATGCAGATGCGATCAAGGAAATCGAAAATGCGGAATTGGTAGCACTTTGCAGTAGTTCACCCGATCGGGCAAAAGTTGCCAAGGACAAATTCGGGGTTGATACTTACTCCGATGTTTCCGCTTTTTTGACACATCCAGAGCTCGACATTGTATGCATATGCACCGCAAGCGGAAATCACATGGAGGCTGGTTTACTAGCGGCTAAAGCGGGAAAGCACTTGTTGATAGAAAAGCCTATTGAAATCAATTTGATTAGAGCAGATCAGTTGATCGATGCTTGTGAAGAAAATGGAGTGAAGCTTGGGGTGATTTTCCAAAATCGATTTTCATCGGATTATTTAAAACTCAAAGCAGCGGTCCAGGAAGGCAGGTTTGGGAAACTTCTAATGGGAAATGCTCATGTGAATTGGTACAGAGCTCCTGAATATTACAGTAATAGCCCATGGAAAGGAACGCTGGAAGGAGATGGAGGCGGAGCGTTTATGAATCAGGGGATTCACACTTTTGATTTGTTACTCGATATAATGGGTGATGTGAAGTGTGTGTTTGCAAAAGTAAAAACCTCGCTACATCCTATAGAAGGAGAAGATCTGGGGGCAGCTTTGGTGACTTTTGAGAATAAAGCCTTGGGAAATATTACGGCTTCGACGGCTTTATATCCAGGCTTACCTGAGCGATTGGAGATTTTTGGAAAATGTGGAAGCGCCGTTTTGGAAGCCGGAAAACTGACTCAATGGAGTATTCAAGGAGAAGAGCCTGAGCCAATTATTGCTGATACTAATTCTGGTTCTGGGGCAGCTGATCCTATGGCAATTGGCCATACGCTTCACAAAGCTCAATGGGAGCATTATCTACATGCTGTAGAAAATAATGAACCGGTATTGGTAGAAGGAAATATGGCCCGGAAATCAGTTGAATTGATCCGAGCCATTTATAAGTCTTCAGAACTAGAAAAGGAAGTAGAACTCCCTTTTATAGATCATGCCTAAAGCGAAACACCTCTTTTCCAAGGGATAAAGTCATCTTGGCCGAGAATCATTGCTTTCGACTTTTCTTCTCCGCTGGCTACTTTGATTACTTTCTCGAGGATTTCTTCGCCCATTTGCTGGATGTTTTTCTCTCCGGAAATCACAAATCCTGTATTAATATCTATGATATCAGGCATACGCTCGGCTAGCTTGTGATTGGAGGAAACTTTGATTACAGGAGTTACCGGATTTCCTGTAGGAGTGCCCAGGCCTGTCGTGAAAAGGATCATATTTGCGCCGGCACCGGCCATTGCAGTTGTACTTTCTACATCATTTCCAGGGGTACAAAGCAAATTTAAACCCGGTGTATTTACGTATTCTCCATAATCGAGTACATCGGTTACTGGAGAAGTACCACCTTTTTTGGCGGCGCCGGAAGATTTCATTGCATCAGTGATCAGACCGTCTTTGATATTCCCTGGGCTTGGATTCATGTCAAAGCCGGAACCTGAAGCTTCAGCAGCAGCGGCATACAGCCGCATCAATGTGGAAAAACGTTCAGCCTTTTCATCAGATACACATCTGTTAATCAGCTCTTGCTCCACTCCGCAAAGCTCTGGGAATTCAGAAAGTATGGCTGTTCCACCCAATGCAACTATCAAATCAGCGGCATACCCTACAGCAGGATTTGCTGAGATTCCGGAGAATCCATCCGATCCACCACACTCCAAGCCCACAACCAATTTGCTCAAAGGAGCTTGTTGACGTGTTTGAGTATTCGCATCAGCCATTCCAATAAATGTTTCCTTGATTGCTCGGGTGAGCATCTGCTGCTCAGTTCCCTCTACTTGCTGTTCCAGAATGATCAAAGGCTTTTTGAAATCTGGATTGATTAGGCGAAGCTTTTCCTCCATAAAAGAAGACTGAGCATTTTGGCAGCCTAAGCTTAAGATTGTTGCCCCAGCTACATTTGGATTATTGATATAGCCAGCTATAAGAGCACACAGAGCTTGAGAGTCAGTTCTTGTGCCGCCACAACCCACTTGATGATTTAGGAATTTAATTCCGTCTATATTTTCAAAAAGTTTCTCTTCAGCTTTTTCTGCAAATATCTCAACAGCGACAGTATCGAAAGAATCCTTTTGTCCGGACTTATAGAGGCTGGCCATTTCTCTAACCATCTTTTTAAATGGATTTGGCTTACCAAAACCAAGCTCCTCCAGAAAAGCATCTTTGATGATATCCACGTTTCTATTTTCGCAGAAAACCATCGGAATGACCAACCAATAATTTCCTGTTCCTACCTGTCCATCGGGACGGTGATAACCCATAAAACTTTTGTCCTTGAATTTGCTGATGTCAGGAGCATCCCATTGATAATCGCCAGATTTTTTACCAAAATCCTCCGCTTCGTGAGTTACGTTTTGGGTGCTAAGAACTCCTCCGGAGGGAATATTTGAAAGAGTTTTGCCTACAATTCCTCCATACATGTAGACCTGCTCGCCCTTGGTTAAGTCGTTGATAGCGAATTTGTGTTTTGCAGGAACATTGTCCTTGAGAATGATTTTTAAGTCTTTATGTTCGACAGTATCACCGGAAATTAGGTCCTGCAAAGCGACCAAAACATTGTCTTTGGGATGAATTTGTAACGTTTTATGGTTCATTGGAAATTATCATTATATTGCGCAATCGATTGCGCAATCGATTGCGCAATTCAAATTATTCTTACGCAATAACGGAAATGGTTAGTAAAAAATGAAACTCTTATAAGCTGGGCAAAATCAAAAGATTCCATTCTCAAACTAGAGTTATGAGTTAGCGGGATTTTTATTTTAATAACTTCAATTCTATTCTTAGGCTAGATATACCATTAATCAGAAAGACTAAATCGATTCCGTAAATCAACCTAACATATAAGCTTAGAAACACCTATTATTGTATAGTATGTTTTTACGTTCAATAAACCCATGAAATCGAGCATGACGAAAAACGTCATACATTGGAGCGACTATCTACCTTGCGAGATTCCATCTGAAATTGAAATGACAAAGTTAATATGCAGATGAAAATCAAAATACTTCAACTAATTTCCTTTTGTGCCGCAGTAATGGTCTTTTTTTCGTGCCAGTCCACCAGCGAAAAAAGAATCATCAAACTTGGTCATGGGCTTGGGATAACACACCCTGTTCATGAATCCATGCTTTTTTTAGCGAAGAAAGTAGAAGAAAAATCAGGAGGGAAATTGGTGGTAAAAGTTTACCCAAATCAACAGTTGGGTAGTGAGCGTGAGCTTGTAGAATTACTACAGATAGGAAGTTTGGGCATGACAAAAGTGTCTTCAGCGGCATTGGAAGGTTTTGCTCCGACCATGCAGGTTTTTGGGATGCCATATCTTTTCAGGGATGATGCACATCAGTTAGCAGTTTTGAACGGGGAGATAGGCAAAAAGCTTTTGCTAGATCCTCAGAAATATTTATTGAGAGGTCTCTGCTACTATGATGCTGGCAAACGTAGTTTTTATACTAAAACAAAGCCGGTAGAAACGCCTGCGGATCTTTCGGGATTAAAAATCAGGGTAATGGAAAGCAATACTGCTTCCAACATGGTAAAAAGTCTTGGAGGTTCACCCACTCCAGTTTCCTATGGGGAACTTTACACTGCATTGCAGCAAGGAATAGTAGATGGTGCGGAAAATAATGCACCGAGTCTCTATACTTCCAAGCATTATGAGGTGTGCAAGTTTTACAGTATAGATGAGCATACTGCACTTCCTGATGTGATGATAGTAAGTACCAAAGTATGGGAAAGCCTGAATAAAGAGGAGCAACAGTGGCTTCAGGAAGCGGCTGATGAATCTGCTGTATACGAGTATAAAGTATGGGCAGAGTCTACAGAGGAATCATTGAGTGAAATGAAAAAGGCAGGAGTAACCATTACCTATCCTGATAAGGAGCCTTTTAGGGAAGCTGTGGAGTCCATGTATTCTGATCTCCAGGTACAGCAACCAGAAATTTATAAAATTGTGGAGCAAATCCGCGCAGTTAAATAATACTTAACCCAAAGTATCAACCTATGTTTTCACCCCAAACCAAGCTAAATCTGGACAAATGGATAGCCCATTTCCTAGTTGTTTTGATGGCGTTAATGGTACTTAATGTCACATGGCAGGTGGTCTCCCGTTACATTTTTCAAAATCCAAGTTCATTTACAGACGAACTTTCACGCTATATGTTGATCTGGGTAGGTATGCTTGGAGCTGCTTACGTAGCGGGTAAAAATGAGCATTTGGCCATAGATATTCTCCTCACCAAACTGGAAGAAAAAGCGCAGGATAAATTGATGATTTTGATCAATTCCTGCATTCTGATTTTTGGACTGGTGGTAATGGTGATTGGAGGCTCAAATCTTGTATACTTGACTTTTATCCTAGAGCAAAAATCAGCAGTTCTCCAGATTCCTCTGGCATATATTTATGGAATAATCCCTTTTAGCGGGCTATTGGTTATTTATTACCAGTTAGTCTCAATTAAATTTTTGACCACTGTTAAATCTGCTGTGTAATGGAGGTTTTAAGCGTATTAGTATTAGTACTTTCTTTCGTGTTTTTTCTAGGAATAGGCGTTCCAGTGGCTTGGAGTCTTGGACTTTCCAGCATGCTAACCCTAATGGTAACAGTGCAGACTATGCCGGCAATCACGACCATCGCCCAGCGTATGGGGACAGGTTTGGACAGTTTTTCCTTATTGGCAATTCCTTTTTTCATTCTTGCAGGAGAATTGATGAACCGGGGAGGGATAGCCAATCGACTGATAGAATTTGCAAAAGCCTTGACAGGCAGAATGCGGGGAGGATTGCTTCACGTGAACATCATTGCAGCGATGTTAATGGGGGCGATTGCAGGTTCGGCTGTGGCAGCTGCCTCTTCAATGGGCGGTATTTTGGGTAAAAGGATGGAGAAAGAAGGGTATCCAAAAGAACTTGGAGCGGCAGTGAATATTACTTCTTCCACCACAGGATTGATCATTCCCCCTTCCAATGTATTGATAGTGTATTCTCTTGCATCAGGTGGAGTATCTGTGGCAGCTTTGTTTGTTGCAGGTTATTTGCCAGGTCTCTTGGTTGGGCTGATGCTTATGGTCACAGCGGCAATTATGATAAGAATTCATAAACTTCCTGCAGGTGAAAGCTCTTCATTGAGTCTGATTTTGAAAACGTTCTGGGAGGCAGTTCCAAGTTTATTCCTTCTTATTGTCGTAATAGGTGGGATTATCGGGGGAGTATTCACTGCGACTGAAGCTTCTGCTATTGCGGTGGTTTACTCCTTGGTATTGTCCATGATTTATAGAGAATTGAAAGTAAAAGACCTGCCTTCAGTCTTGTTGAAATCAGCAGAGACTACAGCAGTAGTGATGCTTTTGATCGCCACTTCCATGGCGATGTCTTGGGTGATGTCCAGCGAGGAAATTCCTCAAAATATCTCCAATGCACTTCTGGGATTGAGTGATAATATTTTTATCATCCTGATAATGATCAATTTGCTGCTACTTTTTGTGGGGATTTTTATGGATATGACCCCGGCGGTATTGATATTCACTCCTATATTCCTACCTGTGGTGACAGCCTTGGGAGTAGATCCAGTCCACTTTGGTATCATGATGGTGCTTAACCTGTGTATTGGACTTTGTACTCCCCCAGTGGGCTCTATACTATTTATTGGAGTGGGAGTGGCAAACACTACCATTCAGAAGATCATGAAGCCTATGCTTCCATTCTATTTTGCAATGATTTTGGCATTGATATTAATTATGCTTTTCCCGGAAATCACACTTTGGCTTCCAAGAGTATTTGGGGTGTAAGAAATTTAGGGGGTATCAGCTATTTGATTAAGTTTATGGCATTTTTCAGTATTGCTACTAAAATATTGGTATTCAACATCTCTGAGTTTAGCGTCGCTGTCAGGGATTTTACTGTCTTTGGGGACTACTTGGTTGCTTAGTGAATTCGTTTCAATTTTCCATTTCCGAGGGGCTTGGATAGAAGCTTAGTTACTTTACTTATCCATTACTGGTTTGAAGATTGTCCTAGGCTGGCTCAATGGTAAGAATATAATCAATCAGCCTCCAATGGATATTTTGAAGGAGGACTTAAAGTTTGAAATTAGAATTATGAAATCTGAAAGGCTTGCATGAATGTGGGCCTTTTTTAGGAGGGCCGGGATATTTTCAGCGTTTCAGAGCATATTTGCGGGTAATTGAGACAATAGTTCAAGATTTAAAAGTTAAAGATTTTATAAGATGACAGCAAGTATTAGGTGGTTTGATGAATGTTAGAAACCTTCGTCAGACTACTTGAATCAAAAAAATGATAAAATGAAAAAACACTTCTTTGGATAAAATTAGTGGATTATACGTAGTGTTTAAAAGGCAAAATTGCAGTAGTTACATTTTTTCCGGCCGTAAGCACTTCACCAATTGAGTCGGCGAAGCGTAAGGTTACTGGTTGGCCATCGGCAAAAATACAAGCATTGTAATTTAATTTGGTTAAGGCGAGTACGTCTTTGCAAACCTGTTGTATTTCTGCTGATCCGCGGGTTATTTCAATTAGTATAGGATTAGGGGTCTCTAAACCGACTTGAGTTTGTAAGCGAGGTATGAATCCCTTTGTCCATAAATATGCCTTATGGGTTTCTGTTTTCATAGCCATGCCTCTAGGCACGCAAAATGAGTGATCCCGGTAGAGCTTAAACTGGCTCGTACTTTGGATACGAACACCAATAATTTGCGATCTTCCTGCCGCCATTTGAGTGAAACCAGACCATTCGTCATCATCAAAAAGGGTTTTAGCGTGGATGAAAACTTCTTTTGGATAATTTCCCTTACCTAATTTATCTTTAAAAGCTTCTAAGGACTGACTAATCATATCTGCAGCATCGTCTTTGGTAATATGGAATTCTTTTGTATCAGGATTGTACCAATCTCCTATATTGCCCCTGAATACCATTCCGTCTCCCGAGTCAATAAACATTTGTGCAGCACAACAAGCACTTCGGTTTTGAGGATCGTCATTTAATTTTTTATAGACTAGACCAAGATAACATACATCTTCCCTTATATCGCCAAGGCGCCATGGTAGCCCGCCATTTTTATAGTATAATGTTGTAGCTATATTCCAGGCTTTAGCACTATCAAATATGCGTTGTTGTGAAATTTTCTTTTCATCTTCCCATATTTCTTGATAAGCAATTGTACTTTCTCTTAAAATTTGGGTTACAATTTTATCATTTAATAATTTGGCTTTTATTTGATTATGAAAATTGACCTCGTAGTCATAGGCCTCTTGCAAATCATTAAAAAAGTCGAATAAAAAAGGTGCGGATGTGTTACGTTCTTTCTTCTTCAAACCTAGCCTAATGTTTTGAGGGGACTTAGGTATTTTGGACTTTGGTCGACCAAATTTGAAAATGTCGTCCTGTATAATTACAAACCACACGTTGACAGGTCGTTCTTCTTGTTGATGATATTTGATAAGCTCATCTGCAAACAAGTTCGATAAGTTATGTACTCGTTGATGGCCGTCTGAATATTGCAGATATTTAGTTACCTCACCTTCATTTACATTAATCTCGATGAGGTTGTCAAAATTAATATGAACTCCAAACGCGGCTTCTAAACCAGGAAAAAATGGCCTTGCAATGTCAGGGTCAGCTGATCCCACTGCCTGATGAATCCTTTTAAGGTAAGATTTAAGCCGTTCACGTTGAGTTAAACAACCAATAATACCAATGTTTATTTGCCCCTTAATTCGCTCACTATCATGTGGGCCAAATAACATTAGACCGTCTCTTGGGTCAGCCGTTCGCTGATTATGGCCGAAAGAAAGTTCAGGTTCGATTATGAAAAACAATTCAGGTTCTAATATCATATCACTATTCTAATTCAGGCTCTTCATCCATATCGTCTCGGTCTGGCTGTACAAAAAGTTCTTGTCGTTTCCAATCTTTAGGGTCGATATAGCCGAAATCTGACCAAAACGTTTCAACACTTGGTTTCATTATTATATCGGTTTCGGTGCTTGTGCTCAAAATGATATTTCCATCGCTATTTTCAATACTTTTCATAAACGCCAATAAAAGATCACGCCACTCTTCATTAAACATTAGCTTTCCTTTTTTTCGACGATGTGAATGCTGTATGTCTTTATTTTCAATAGCTTGATATCCACTTTTGCTAAATATTATATGACTTTTCAAATGAAATCCAACAAAAGGAGCTAGTGCGGTTTTCGCAGAAACAGCAAAATGCCATTTTCCAACATCTAAATGTTTTCCTATGAGATTTTTGGTTTTTGATTTAACATCTGCGCGATACGGAAAGTCAAATTTAACTTTAGAAGTCGGAAGACTTGAATACGTATGGTAATATGCAAGATTCTTATTAGACATGTCATACCAAAACATCTTTTTACTTTTGAAATAACTATGCAACGATCGTTTAAATAGTTTTTTTAAATGATTTTCTGCGTCTCGGTGAGAGGGGAAACTCTCCTTTTCATAACCCAGAATAAGATCACCTATTTTTATTTCAAATATATCTACCGGCTTTATCTGAGTCGTCCCAAAATTATCTTTTATGTCTACTTTAAGATCTTTATTAAATGTTGTAATGCAATTAGAATCTTGAACTAACAAACATCCATCATTCAAAGATGCTACAGTCGAAGCCTGCTTTTCATTTGTGAATCTCAAAATAAAAAATGAAGTTGGTAGTGACTTTACGCTCCACCAGTTCGTATAATACAATTCCTTTTTTTCAACGATCGGATTTTTTACAATATAATTATTTAGATACCATGTAGCAGCTTCATCCATGTCATGAAAATTGGCTTTAACTACATTATCCCTAATCAATTTTTTTTGTAAAACAGTCAGACCTTCTGCCCAATTTTCGCTAAACGCAATCTGGTTGAGATCTCTTGAACCTGGAAAAAGATCGTAACCAGTATCATCCATATGAAGAATTATAAAGAAATCATTTAAGTTATCGTCAGCCATCACCGACCTCGCAAAATCAATTTCCTTTTGAATTCCCGCTTTTATTTCCGTACTGTTCGGATAACAAATATGTTTAGAGTAAACAAGTAAGAATTTAGTGGCATTTATCTTTATCGCGGATTCAATGGTTTCCCAAAAAGTCTCGCCACCCAAAAGTTCTTTTTTATCTATCCATACCTTATACCCAAGTAATTCAAGTCTCGATGCTAACCAAATTGTAAATTCGTTGTCTTCAGGGGTGGCGTGGCTGATAAAAATTGTGTCTCTCATTATTGATTAAAGGGATTATGAACTAAGATACTACTTAATCTTTTAGTAAACTTACTAGTGGATAAATAGCGAATGTTAACATACATTAGTCCAATCGTTTAAACTACGAGTTCTGATTATTTGCACAACGATTTTTATTGGATTGGCCGATCATGTTTCTCAAGCTGTTAATAAGCTTTTCTTTAAGTATTCTTTGGATCATCTCCTTAACATTTTTCTTTCAACTTGCAAGGCTTTATGGTTTGGAGGAACCGAGAGAAAATTGAGAGTTGATTTAGGTCCGATGAAAAAGCAATTAAAAGTCTGGGGAAATTAAAAATAAAAAGCCCGCTTTGCAGCGAGCTTTTGTACCCAGAGCCGGAGTCGAACCGGCACGCCTTGCGGCATTGGTGTTTGAGACCAACGCGTCTACCGATTCCGCCATCTGGGCATTCGGTAAGTCTGGCCTTTCACCTGACTTGGCTCCGTCACTTGCGTAACGGGATGCAAATATGAGGAAAGAATCTTTTTTCTACAAACTCATTTTTCCACATCTTCTATCTTTTTTAAACTGAAAGCCACGGGTTTTTCTGAAAAGAGTAATTTTGTAGATGTCCAAACGGTTTTAAAAAGCTCAGAGTCACGGTATTGATTCAGCTTTTCTTCGCTTTCCCAGTGACTGTGAGTCAGGAAAATATTTTTGTCATTTTCGTCTTGCCAAAGTTCTAAGTGATGACATCCGGGAAAATTGCGGATAGATTTCTTATTTGCATGAAAGTTTTGCAGAAAATCAGCTACCCTTTCTGGTTGGAAAGTCATTCTTACTATGCGAATCAGCATCAAGGATGAAAAGTCACATAAACAACACTATCGTATTTCAATCCAAGTAAATCTCCTCCATGACCATGATTGATCCCAATTTCCAATAGATTGACACTGTTGAAGAAAGCGAAGCAATCTCCAGGCTCCACCTGATCGTATCCACTGTGTAATTTTGCCACAGACTCTCTACCGAATTCTATGGTGAATTTGCCTGGATTCAATTTGTCAAAAACCTCTTTATTCACATTAGTAATAAGATTGCCATAGCGATCCACACGCAATACATGTCCTATAATATGCTCTCGCGTGGCCTTTGGGTGACGGGACATCAGCTTGCGGAAGTTTTTCAGAGGTCCGCCAAAATCATGGATTGCAGCACCACTTGCTACCTTCGCAGCGATGGGTGCCAAAATATCTTTCGTAGGGAATGTAGAATCTTTCAAATGGATATCTGCAAATTGAACCAGAATGCCGGGATCATGATCTGCCAATAAGCTTAATATTCCATTATTCGGCCCAATAAAAATATGCTCCTCCAGCTTCACACCAATATATCCATGGGTGATACTCCCTGTCGTGTTTAGAGATACCAGATGCACGGTCCCTTTTGGGAATTCCCTGAAAGTCGATCGCAATACAAATGCTGCATGAGCTATATCAAATGTCTCGATATTATGAGAAATATCGATGATGTTTAACTGTGGATTTACGGCGAGCATTTTAGCTTTTACTGCCGGTACGTAGTAATCTTTGTCCCCAAAATCTGAGAGGAATGTCACCAATGCCATAGAAGCAAGTCAATTAAAATTTATGTACTTTTGTTTAGGAGGGGTTGGAACAAAAATAGAAATTTTATTCTTCTACCTTCAAGGATAATCTAATCAATAATAAGAGTTTGGTCGAAAAAGTAATCACATTAGAAAATGTTCCCTTGGCAGAATTTTTAGGCGAAGCCAATGAGAATATCAGGCAAATTGCCGCTGCCTTTCCCCAAAGTAAAATAATCTCCCGAGGTAATGAGATCCGAATTCAAGGTGGAGCGCCTGAGATTCTGAGAATTAACGACGTGCTTAATCTTCTGCTGGAGCATGTGGATCGCTTTGGTCATATCACCCCGGAAAATGTAAAAGATTACCTCGAAGTAGAGGGCGTTCCTTTCGAAGAAGCCAATCGTGATCAAGTAATCGTATTTGGCAACAAGGGTATAGTTATTAAGCCTAAGTCAGCCAATCAAAGAAAGCTGGTAGAATCAGCCATGCAGAATGATTTGGTTTTTGCCTTGGGTCCAGCTGGTACGGGTAAAACGTACATAGCTGTGGCGCTGGCTGTCCGGGCTTTGAAAAACAGAGAAGTTAAACGGATCATTATCACGAGGCCAGCTGTGGAGGCTGGTGAAAACCTTGGCTTTTTACCCGGAGATCTTCAGGAAAAATTGGATCCATACTTAAGGCCAATCTATGATGCACTTCAGGATATGGTGCCGCCAGAGAAGCTAAAATATTACCAGGAAACCCGAGTTATAGAAATTGCTCCACTGGCATACATGCGAGGTAGGACTCTTCATGATGCATTTGTGTTGCTTGATGAGGCGCAGAACACCACAAATGAGCAAATTAAGATGTTTTTGACCCGAATGGGGCCAAATTCGAAAGTGATCATTACGGGAGATCAGACACAGGTTGATTTGCCGGTAAGGCAAAAAAGTGGATTGGCGGAAGCATTGAAAATCCTGAAGGATGTGAAAGGAATCGGTATAGTAAACCTCAGTGGCAAGGATGTAATCAGACATAGGCTTGTAAAATCAATCATTGAAGCTTACGAGAAAGATCATTATCAAAGAGAATTACAAAAAGATGAGTCTGCAGGTAGAAAAAATAACCCATGATGAGCAGTTAAAATCTGCTTACTGGATCAGGGAGCAGGTTTTTGTGGTTGAGCAGGGAGTTGATGCCCGGGATGAATACGATGAATTTGAAAGTCAGTGCTCACATTTTCTGGCAAGTCTTGACAATAAACCGGTGGGAACGGCAAGGTGGAGATTTACTCCTAAGGGAATTAAGTTGGAACGCTTTGCGGTATTGGAGGAAGCCCGTGGGAAAGGAGTGGGGCAAGCTTTGGTTGCTGCGGTGCTAAAGGATATTAATGAATATGAAGAATCCACAGGCAAATTAAAATACCTACATGCTCAGCTGTCAGCTGTTCCACTTTATTCGAAATTTGGTTTTAATAAAGTAGGAGATATATTTGAAGAGTGTAATATTATGCACTATAAAATGCAATTGGCTTGAGTATTGCCGCTTATTAACCAACTAATTATAGAAATATGAAAAAATCAATTTTTACACTTACTCTGATTCTTGGATTGGCTGCCACAAGCTTTGGCCAAGAAGTAATCTCAAGTAGCAACGCTAATAGCCCAATGACCGGGGGATTTTCAAACGAAATTCACGTCAATTTTGTCACGTTGATATGGTTCGGATCTGTTGAAGTGGGATATGAGCGTTACTTGAGTGATGATCATTCCTTGGAATTTAAAGGTTTTATCAATGACCGTTTTGGATTCAATAACGAGAATAAAGGGAAGAAATATAAAACAAACTCTCTTCAGGCATCCATGAATTTCTATTTTGGAAATGGTAGCAACGGTAGGTTTTTTATTTTCCCATTGGCTAAAGTAAGATTTGGTGATTTTGAAGAACCTAATGGAACTGATATAATTACAACGGATATGACCGCTTTTATCATAGGCGCAGGAGCTGGATATAAGTGGGAATTGTCTCAGAATTTTGCATTCGGACCATTCGCAAGCGTAGGAAGAAACTTCAGCGACGATGTCACAGACCGCTTTAGCGGAATAGAATTAAATGCAGGATTTAATCTTGGATATAGATTCTGATAATTCATTTATATGATTATCCGCAATGATACAAGTAGGCTTAGATTCTTTGCTTATTTATTAAGAAGACTGAAATTGACCTCAATTATAAAATTTAATATATCCTAGATTGCTTTGGCCTTTCAACAGGTAGGAAACCGGATATTCTATTTATTTGAAATTGTAATATTTAATAGAGCCCATTAGGGCTCTTTTTTTATGTAAGAAGGTCTAGCACAGAATTATACATTTGATTTAAAAATTAAGTAAATTAATTCTTTAATTTTTTAAAGATGAGATTTGCTGACTTTCCATTTTTAAGGTATCTGCCATTTGTTTTAGTAGGGATTTTCTTAGGCCAATCAGAATGGTCTCCTGATGTCAGAACCCTGACAATTATTCTGGGCATGCTTTGGCTAGGATATGTGATAGTTGTTTCTATCCAGTCAAAAAGAAAATCTACAACTGAAGTCAGCCCATTGGCTTACCTTGCATTGATTGCTTTTGGAGCACTATTGGTTCAGAATAAACATGTGCATTCGGATTTCAGCCCAGATATTTTACAAGCAGAATCATACCTAGCTGAAGTCACCGTGTACGATCAGGAAAAACCAAATTCCCTCGAGAATCTATTGGAGGTAAAATCTGTACGGATCGATGGTACATGGCAGGACGCCCATGGAAAAGTTTTAATTTATCATCAAAGTGATTCTTCATTAGCTCCAGGGCAGATTCTTCTCGTAAGCAAAAAACCTCAGCCAATAGATAGTCCTCAGAATCCCTTTGAGTTTGATTACAAGCAATATTTGTCTAGGCAAGGAATTTACTATCGGCAGTTTCTGGGAAAGGATTTTCAACTAATCCAAAATCATTCTAAGAAGGGATTTGATTATTCTTTAGTCCATTTGAGGCACAGGATAGGAGAGATGCTGAAAGCCAAAATTCCAGACGAGAACTCAGCACAAATTACACTTGCTTTACTCTTAGGACAGAAAAAGGAACTTGATCCAACCATCCGGGAAGCTTACACTCAGGCTGGAGTCATGCATATTCTGGCAGTTTCTGGTCTTCATGTTGGGATTATTTATGCGCTGTTTATCGTGATTTTGAAGCCGCTCAGGTTGAAGAAAGAGAAAGCAAGGATGTATTTGCTTTTCGTCATTCTAATAATCTGGTTGTATGCTTTCCTCACAGGCTTGTCACCTTCGGTTGTTCGTGCGGCCACGATGTTTTCCTTAATGACATTCGGACAAATGAGGGAGCGTCGCCCTTCGATCTATAATATTCTTGCTTTTTCAGCTATTCTGATGATTACAATAAACCCGGATGTGATCTTCGAAGTAGGCTTTCAATTATCCTATTTGGCAGTGTTGGGCATAGTGATGATACAGCCTTTGATTTTGAATTTATGGTTGCCAAAGAAAAGGGTTTTAGAATACATTTGGCAATTGACATCCGTCAGCCTAGCTGCACAGTTAGTCACTTTCCCTCTTTCTGTTTATTACTTTCATGTCTTCCCAACTTACTTTTTGCTGGGTAATCTGCTGATACTTCCGCTGGCTTTTGTGATCATGCAAGTCGGTGTTCCTTTGATGATGTTTGGGTGGATTCCAGTATTGGGTGATGTATTGGGTTGGGTTTTAAGCTGGTTGATATGGTTACAAAATTGGATTGCTGAAGCCATTCGATTAATTCCCGGTGGAAAATTGGATAGACTTACCATGGATTTCTCAGGAATGATTCTGGTATGGGGAGTGATTTTAATTATTGCAGCTTGGGAGTTCGGTTCCAAAAGAAAATTGACTTGGCTGGGGTTGAGTCTTCTTTTTTTCTGGGCTGGAACACAGCTTTATCAGGGGTTAAAAGTTCCTTCCAAAGAACTGATTATTTATCAGGGAAAGAAATCTCAGCTTTTCGATGTTTCAATTTCAGGAGAATTGTATTCTTGGAATCAAGGATTAGAAGAAAACGAAATAAGTTACTCAGTAGAACCCAATCGGGTTCAAAATCATTGGGCACAGATTCCAAATTCATTAATGGCTTATCAGGATGATTTAGGAGAAGTTGGTTTTATAAATACAGATTTTGCTTTTTACCTAAAGAATAAAAAGCTGACCTTTAAAATTCCTCCTCGGTCCATTCAGTTATGGTCGGAAGGTAGCTGGATCGATTCTCCAATTTCAGATTCACTAGCTATTGATTCCTTAGTCTACCGAATACTTTTCTGAGTTAGATTTTGCAAACCCTGCTATTGAAACTAACTTGATCCCAAACCCAAATTGCGATACAAATGAGTGCTGTACTTACAGAGATCACCGATAAAATTGGAATCATAACGCTGAATAGGCCAGATAAGCGTAATGCACTTAGTCCAGAACTGATTGCGGGACTTCATCAAGCTTTCGAAGAAATGAATGCTAATGAGAAGGTGAAAATCATTGTGCTTCGATCTACTGGAAAAGCATTTTGTGCAGGTGCAGATTTAGCCTATTTGCAGCAACTTCAGGATTTTTCCTATGAGGAAAATCTGGAGGATAGTCGCAGACTTATGGCACTTTTCAATTTGATTTATTGCCTTCCTAAGGTTGTGATCGCTGAAGTCCAAGGCCATGCTTTGGCGGGAGGATGTGGCTTGGCGACGGTTTGTGATTTTGCATTTGCAGTGCCTGATGCACTTTTCGGATATACTGAAGTGAGAATAGGGTTCGTGCCAGCCTTGGTTTCCGTTTTCTTACAAGAGCAAATTGGTACAGCAAAAACGCAGGAGCTATTACTTTCTGGAGAGTTTATAACTGCCAGCAAAGCTGCTGAGTTAGGCCTGATCACTGGAGTAGAACCATCTGAGTTTTTGGAAAAATATGTGATGGAATTCGCTACAAAACTAATTACCCAGAATTCTTCCTTTTCAATGGGGAAAACTAAAATACTATTGCGGGAGCTAAATCAAACCACTAGAAATAAATCCCTTGATCTTGCCGCTGAAATGAACGCTTCGGCCCGTGCTCATGCTGATTGCAAAAAAGGAATTGCCGCTTTCCTGAATAGAACTACGCCAGACTGGTAAATGCTAACTAGAGCTACTGAGATTCTTCATAAAGTTTTTGGACATGCTGATTTTCGGCCAGTTCAAAAAGAAATCATCGAGTCAGTTTTGGCTGGGAAGGATACGCTTGCGCTTTTGCCTACAGGTGGAGGAAAGTCACTTTGCTATCAGATTCCTGCCTTGACTCAAGAGGGGATTTGCTTGGTTGTGAGTCCGCTGATCGCTTTGATGAAAGATCAGGTGGATGCGCTTAAGGCTAAAGGAATTAAGGCTGCTGCGATTTATTCCGGTATGAGCTATCGAGAGATTGATCGCACACTGGACAACTGCATCTATGGAGATTACAAGTTTCTATACGTTTCTCCGGAGCGGCTGAAAGCTGAGCTTTTTGTCGAGCGTTTCCGGCAGATGAAAATAAATTTGATTGCGGTGGATGAAGCGCATTGTATTTCTCAATGGGGATATGATTTCCGCCCGCCTTATTTGGAGATTGCTCTGATTCGCCCATATCACCCGAAAATCCCGGTTTTGGCATTGACAGCATCGGCCACTCCGCAGGTTTGTGCGGATATCATGGAGAAGTTGGAGATGAAAAAGGCGGCTGAATTCCATCAGAGTTTTGCCCGAAAAAATCTCAGTTACTCAGTACGACTCGTAGAGAACAAACTTGAAAAGGGACTGGAAATACTCAGTCGCATTGATGGATCAGCTATTTGGTATGTGAGAAATCGGCAGGGGACGCATCAAATTGCTAAGGCTCTCGGGCAACTTGGAGTTCCAGCCTCTGCTTATCATGCGGGATTGTCCATGCAGGACAGAGCTCTGCGACAGGAGGCATGGATGAAAAATGAAGTTCGGGTGATGGTAAGTACCAATGCTTTTGGGATGGGGATAGATAAGCCAAATGTGCGGGTAGTGATCCACAGTGATTTGCCGGAAAATGTGGAAAATTACTATCAGGAAGCTGGTCGTGCAGGACGGGATGGGGAAAAAGCCTACGGAGTTCTGCTGGCAAATAATCAGGATTTCGAAACGGTTTTGAAGCGTGCAGAAATGGTTTATCCGCCAATTGATTTTGTTAAACGTGTATATCAATGCCTCGCCAACTACTACAGAATCGCAGTCGGTAGCAATATGCTGAGCAGCTTTGATTTTGAGTGGAATGAATTTGCAAATACCTATGAATTGGGTGTTTTGGAGACTTTTTATGCGTTGAAATTATTGGAAGAAGAAGGATTCATTGGGTTGAGCGAAAGCTATTATTCTCCTTCGAAAATACATTTCACCGTAGATCCATCGAGGTTGTATGATATTCAAATCGCTTATGCAAAGCTGGACCCAGTGGTAAAAATCATCATGCGAACCTATGGCGGAAACGTCTTTTCGGAATACATCAAAATCCAGGAAGCGAAACTTGCCAAGTCCCTGAATATCTATGAAAATGAACTGGTCAAATCACTCAAGCAATTGGAGCAACTGGAAGTGATGGTCTATGATCAGCGGAAGGACAAGCCTCAGATTACTTTTTTAACTCCGCGCTATGATGCAGGGAAATTGCCTCTCAATTTCAAAAGGATAGAACTTAGGAGAGCTTTGACGCTGGAAAAGGCAAAAAGCATGGTTGCCTATGGACAGCAAAATGAGCTTTGTCGTACACAATTTATTCAGGAATACTTTGGAGAAAATACGGATGAGCAGTGTGGAGTATGTGATGTTTGCATAGCAAACCGAAAGGCGGAAGATCCCAAAAAGGCTGAAAATAAGCTTAAAAACAAGATTCTAGAAACTTTACGCCTTTATGGTGAGTTAACAGAAAAGCAGATCTTTGAAAGTATTCGTCTGCCAGCCTCGCAAAAAAACCTTCGTGTATTGCGCATTTTGCAGGATCAGGGATATATTACACAACTGACGTCTGGCAACTACGCAATTTCAACTCATGAGTAATTTTCTTGACGATTTATTTGACAAAGTATTTAAGTCTTCGGAAAAGACTCCGATGACGCATAAGGAGAATATTGTGCACAAGGAGTTGGAGATTGAAGATGCACAAAAATGGATAAACTCAAAAGAAGGCAAAGAGCTGGTTGCAAGAATTTCAAAGTCTTATTATTTCAAAGCTATCCAAATTGAAGAGCGTCCACAAATTCATATTTTGGATTCGAAGTATGCCAGAGGCTTTGCGATTACCTATGACGATCCGTTAGATGAGCAAACATTTTCGTTGCTTTTCTTGGCTTTTGCGCAGCGTGTTCTAGCTTTGGGATACCGGCAAGTGAGTTTGGATCGGAAAATGGAGGAAATAAATGAGCAAGTGAAAGTCACTGACAAGTATTATTTCAAACCTCCCCTCAAAGCACTTGGAAAGAATGAGTTGATTTCTCAGTTATTTGGCAATATTGCTATAGAGAAAATCACCGTAAATAACCAGCCCAATTACCTCAAGGTATTAGCGACGTTTTATTCGGATAGGCTATACCAGGACCCCAAACCGTTTGATCAATTTCTTGATCATTTATTTGAAGCAACTCATGATGGACAGAATTAACTTACGAGAGCAGTTAGGAAGATATCGGACACCGTACGAAGAGGAGGCTGGTTTTATACAGGACTTTTTGGATTTGACCGAGGATCCTCTTGCCTATGGGCGGGAGCGATTGGAAGGTCATTTTACAGCTTCTGCTTGGATAGTGAACCGCAAGCGTACGCATACTTTGCTTACACTTCACCGCAAACTTGGCAGATGGTTACAGTTGGGTGGACATGCGGATGGAAATGAGGATTTACTGGAAGTTGCCATGAAAGAGGCAGAAGAGGAAAGCGGATTGAAGAGTTTGGAGTTTGTGGATAAAACGATTTTTGACTTGGATAAGCATATTATTCCGGAGCGTCCACATGTGCCTGAGCATTTTCATTACGATGTGCGCTACATTTTGGAAGCAGACTTATATGAGCCATTGATTAAAAGTGATGAGAGTATTTCTTTGGCTTGGGTAGCATTTGATTCAGTTCAGGATGTGATTGGCTATAATCCTTCCATCTTAAGAATGCTTGAAAAAACCAGTAAATCAGAAATTCTTCTTTGATGATTAGGCTTGACCCCGCTGAGCTTCAGCGTGAGATTGAATTTTCTTTACCTATTCAAATCAGATTCTCGGATATTGACGGCTATATGCATGTCAACAACGGTATTTATTTCAATTACTTCGAGCATGCAAGAGCCTTGTATTTGGAGCAAGTTTGTCAATGGGATATCATGAAAGTCGGTTGTGTAGTCGGCAGAATTGAAATGGATTATTTCCGGCCAATTCATGTAGATGATACCCTTACAGCTTTGGTGAAATGCAGTAGAATTGGAAATTCCTCCTTTGATTTAGAGCAATATTTGGTGGGAGAAACTAAGACTGGAGAGCATTATACATTTGCAAAAAGTAAATGCATACTCGTCTCAGTAGATATGAATACGATGAAGCCCATGCCGCTTCCGGAAAACTATAGGGCAAAACTTCAGCCCAAATCCTGATTTCAAAGACGCAATCCCTATCTTTGCGCAAAATTTAAGCTGTGAAAAAACTTTGGATAATTACCTTGCTATTGGCAGGATTGATGGGTTGTAGCCCAAGTGAAGAGGAATTGGTACAAGAAGGAATCCTTCAAATGGATGCTCAAAATTGGAGTGGAGCTATCACTCTTTTTGACCGAGCGCTTGAGATCAATCCGGAAAATGCACTGGCTCTGAATGCAAAAGGAGCAGCACTTTTTCAGGAAGAAAAATTTGAAGAAGCAGTTCCTGTTTTTACAGCTTCAATTCAGGCGGATTCAGCTAGCTACAAGGCATGGTTCAATCGTGGAAATGCGAATCTGAAGCTGGAGAATTTCAAAAACGCCGTTTCTGATTACAATATGGCGACCCTACTTGATCCATCTCAAACTGATATTTACTACAACCGTGGCTTGGCTTTATTAGGCTTGGAAGAATATGAAGATGCTTTGTTGGACTTTGATAAAGCACTTCAAGTGGAGCCAAACCAAGCGCTCGTCCACTTCAACCGTGGAAAAGCACTTTTAGGAAATAATGATCCAGCCAATGCGATGAAAGCCTTGACTGATGCCATCAATTTAGATGGTAAGAATGGTGCCGCTTATTATTTACTTGGCGTGACAAGAATGTCCGCTCTGGGAGAATCTGAAAAAGAAGTAGGATGCGCAGATCTAAAGATGGCTCTTCAACTTGGATACACTGAAGCTAAAACTTGGATAGACGATTTCTGCGAATAAGATGGCAGTGATTGGGCAGGACATATCGCAAGCAAAAAGAGTTCTGGATGCAGGTGAGTTGGTTGCTATTCCTACCGAGACCGTTTATGGTTTGGCAGGAAATGCGCTGAATCCTGTAGCGGTAGCATCGATTTTTGAGACGAAAAACCGCCCAAGTTTTGACCCCTTAATTGTTCATATTCCTTCTCTTGAAGTAGCGGAGAACTATGTAATTGACATTCCAGATCCTCTCCGAAAACTTGCTGAGCAATTCTGGCCAGGTCCTTTGACTTTGCTTCTTCCCAGGAAAAATACTATTCCTGACATAGTTACTTCGGGTTTGGAACGAGTTGCCGTTCGCGTACCTGATCATTCCTTGACTTTAGAATTACTCTCTCAGTTAGATTTCCCCCTAGCTGCGCCAAGTGCAAACCCTTTTGGATACATCAGCCCTACTTCTCCTGCTCACGTGGATGCTCAGTTGGGAGACAAGATCTCTTATATTTTGGATGGAGGAAAATGCAGGGTAGGGTTGGAGAGTACGATAGTAGGAATGGAAGAAAACGAAATTGTGATTTATCGTCTTGGGGGGTTAGAAATTTCGGAAATCGAACGTATTGTTGGGAAAGTAACAGTCAAAAGCCATAGCTCATCCAATCCTCAATCTCCTG
This sequence comes from uncultured Algoriphagus sp., assembly GCF_963974835.1. Classification (GTDB taxonomy): domain Bacteria; phylum Bacteroidota; class Bacteroidia; order Cytophagales; family Cyclobacteriaceae; genus Algoriphagus. The sequence continues at coordinate 214,504 of NZ_CAXBET010000006.1, forward strand.
GCCTTTTAGAGAGCCACTACGCGCCCACGAAGCCATTTATATTAGGTAACTTGGAAGAGTTGATTGCTGAGCGCAAAAGGGAGGGAATTGACTTTGCTGTACTTTCTCTAGTTCAATCCTTTCCAGCTATTCCAACAGGAAATCAAATCGCTCTGAGTACTAGGGGAGATTTGAAAGAGGCGGCTACGAATCTCTTTGCTGCTATGAGAACTTTGGATGCGTCCAACGCTTCCGTGATTTTGGCAGAATTGATGCCTGAGGAAGGCTTGGGAAAAGCCATCAATGACCGCTTAAAGCGTGCTGCAACGAAGGGGTAATTAACCATTGCAGTATTTCTTAACAAATTGATCCTAGGCGAAAGTCGATTTTTGCCGTAATCTTTGATAAATTCACACCTGATTTTTATCTATTTAATTAATCAAAAGCTATTAACCTTACTATGAACTCTAGAATCAAAAATGTAGATAATCTTAGTTTTGAAGGCAAGAAGGCGCTCGTGAGAGTGGATTTCAATGTTCCTTTGGACGACCAACTGAATGTGACTGACGATACCCGTATCCAAGCTGCACTACCTACTATCAATAAAATATTGAAGGATGGCGGATCTGTGATCTTGATGTCTCACTTGGGTAGACCAAAATCTGGACCTGAGGATAAATTTTCTCTTAAAAACATTGTGCTAGCTTTAGAGAAGGCGCTAGAAAGGCCAGTGAAATTTTCTCCTGACTGCATCGGTCAGGAAGCTGAAATGCTTGCTGAAGGTTTGAAGCCTGGTGAAGTGTTGCTTTTGGAAAACTTAAGATTCCACAAGGAAGAAGAAAAAGGAGATAAGGATTTTGCGGAGAAGCTTTCCAAACTTGGCGATGTCTATGTAAATGATGCATTCGGCACAGCACATAGAGCGCATGCTTCTACGGCGGTTATTGCTCAATTCTTTAATGATAAAGTTTGCGGATACCTGATGCTTTCTGAGTTGAAAAATGCAGACAAAGTGCTAGGTAATCCTGAGAGACCTTATACGGCAATCATGGGTGGTGCTAAAATCGCTGACAAGATCTTGATCATCGAGCAATTGCTGAACAAAGTAGATAACCTGATTATTGGTGGTGGTATGTCCTATACTTTTGCCAAAGCACAAGGTGGAACAATCGGTGATTCTTTACTTGAAGCTGATAAAATGGATTTCGTTCTTGAACTGATGGAAACCGCAAAAGCAAAAGGAGTTAATCTTATCCTTCCGGTTGATACAGTGATTTCTAAGGCTTTTGCAAATGATGCTGAGCAGGGAATGGCTAACAAAGGCGAAATTCCTGATGGATGGATGGGCTTGGATATCGGACCAAAATCCCGTGAATTGTTCTCTGAAGTAATAGCAAATTCAAAGACTATTCTTTGGAATGGCCCAATGGGTGTTTTCGAAATGGATTCTTTTGACAAAGGAACAAAGGCTGTTGCTGAAGCAGTAGTAGCTGCGACCAAAGCTGGCGCTTATTCTCTAATCGGTGGAGGTGACTCTGCAGCTGCGGTTAATAAGTTTGGATATGGAGATGATGTTTCCTTTGTATCAACTGGTGGTGGAGCATTGCTAGAGCATATGGAAGGCAAAGTGCTTCCAGGTGTTGCGGCATTAGAGCCTTAAGAATTTCAGACATTTATTTCAGACCTTCGGAGTTTTTAAAACCCCGAAGGTTTTTTTTTTGACTTTTTAAACTGCAAAGAGCACATCTGTTAAGTTATTCAGGGCTTTATTCAAATTCCAAACCATGAATGCTGAATTTCGAAGTGGGGGAGAAGTTAGAACTCCACTTCCACCAACACTGGAAAGTGATCTGAAGGATATTTTTTTCCATAATTATCAGTCAGAATCCCATGACGAATCACCTTAATATCACCTTTTACAAACACGTGATCGATGATTCCATCAGGCATTTTCTCCCAGTCAAAACTTGTAAATGAGCCTGCAGGGCCATAAGATGGGATTTCAGAAATAAGTCTGGCATCTTGCCAATCTGGATTTGAAGTGATAGTAGAATATGCTGCGTTATCAGGTTTTACATTGAAGTCTCCCATCAGAATTGCCGGAGCATTTTCTTTGTTGATCAAAGACACTTGTGCCATCACCAACTTGCTACTTTCTTCCCGTGCTTGCTGACCGATGTGATCGTAGTGATTATTGAAAACATAGAAAGTTTTTCCGCTGGTATCCTTGAATTTGCCCCAAGTACAGATTCTATTCAGCGCAGCATCCCAGCCCTTGCTTGGTTTCTCAGGAGTTGGTGAAAGCCAAAAAGTGCCTTGATCCAGCATTTCAAACTTCTTCGGATCGTAGAGGATTGCTGCATATTCACCTTTCTCAGTTCCATCATCGCGCCCCACACCAATATATGAATAGCCAAGTTCTTTGGTCAGATCCACGAGTTGGTTATTTAATGCCTCTTGTACGCCAACGAGCTCGATTTGATGAAATTGAATCAAGCTTGCCACATGCGGAAGGCGATCTGCCCAAAGATTTCCTACATCGTTTGGATTGGCGTATCGGATGTTGAACGTAGCGAAATTATGGGTTTGGGCGACAGAAATCGAATTAATTCCTAGGTTTAGAGCCAGCAATAAAAGGCTTGTTTTTAATAAACTTATCAGGGTTCTTGTCATGAATTCAGAACTTATTCTTGAAAAATGGTTTAAGTATTTAAAATTGAGTCATAATTTCATCAAATGAAATCGAACATCGAGAAAACTTTTCAATGAAGAGTATTTCTTAATATGCAAGAGACCATCCCGAAATATTGGGACAGGCGTGTGGCCATTGAAAATCAAATTAAAAGCACATGAAGACCTTTTATCCCAAAGACCTAAGTACCCAAGAATTTTACGGATTAATGCAAGGAGCTGTGGCGCCGAGGCCGATTGCATTTGTGAGTACGATCGATAAAGCAGGAAATGTAAATCTCAGCCCATTTAGCTTTTTTAATTTAGTTAGTTCCCAGCCTCCAATTTTGATATTTTCTCCCTTACGAAGAATGAGGGATAATACTACTAAGCATACCCTTGAAAATATTCTTGAAGTGCCTGAAGTAGTTATCCATATCGTTCATTTTGGCATGGTAGAACAAATGTCACTTGCGAGTACTGAATATGAAAAGGGGGTGAACGAGTTTGAAAAAGCGGGATTTACTCCTGTCGGATCAAATGAAGTGAAGCCGCCAAGGATCAAGGAGGCTCATGTGTCTTTTGAATGCAAGGTGAATGAGGTGAAATCTCTCGGAGATAGTGGTGGAGCAGGAAGTATAGTAATCTGTGAAGTATTGGTGGCTCATGTCAATGAAGCCATTTTTGATGAGGCGGGAGTGATAGATCCAAACAAGCTCGACGCAGTGGCGCGTCTTGGAGGTAATTGGTACAGTCGAGCCAGTGGAGCTTCACTTTTTCAGATTCCTAAGCCTTTGCGTACTCTCGGGATTGGGGTTGATCAAATGCCGGACGATGTTAGAAATAGCACCATTCTAAGTGGAAATAACCTGGGTAGACTTGGTAATGTTGAAGCTTTTCCAAGTGACGCTGAAATAGCGGAGTTTGGAAAAAGCGATGAAATCGAAGAAATGAGACTTCGATTTAAATATGATCCAGATTCTTTAATAGATCACTTACATCTTTTGGCAAAGGAAGCTCTGGATGAAAATGATGTGGAAAGAGCTTGGTTGATCCTTTTACAAAAGTCATAAAAAAAGCGGCCTAAGCCGCTTTTTTTATTTGATGATGAATTCTTGAGGCATTCTTACCTGAATACCTTCATAGGATTTTAGTTTCTCTATTTGTTGGAACAGCTTGTAGTTAGATCCCAATTTACTCTGAAGGATTTTGAGTTGTACATTTTCACCCAAGTCTTCCATAATGGTTTCGAACCAGGGTTTTTTAGTAGGGTAATAAACTACTCGATAGTCATCTCCTGCACCAATTCTGTTAGCAGCAATTTCAATTGTTGTATTTAATCCTCCAAGCACATCCACGAGTCCACGTTCTTTTGCTTGATTGCCTGTCCAAACTCGACCGGAAGCCACTTCTTTCACTGCCTCCGCAGACATTCCTCTGCCTTCAGATACTCTGGTGACGAAAGTCTCATAGCCATCTTCTACTGTGCTTTGAATTATGTTTCTTTCTACCTCAGTCAAAGGTCTTGTTGGATTCATGAAGTCAGAAAGCTCGCCTGTTTTTACCACGTCCACCGTTATTCCCAAATGTTCATTTAGCAATTCCTGCGCGTTGAACATCATGCCGAATATCCCAATAGAACCCGTGATAGTATTTGGCTGTGCTACGATAGTATCAGCTGGTGCTGAAATGTAATAACCACCTGAGGCTGCTACTTCACCCATAGATACATACACAGGCTTTGCCTTTTTGGCTTCAGCCATTTCTCTCCAGATCACTTCCGAAGCGACTACAGATCCTCCTGGGGAATTCACGCGAAGTACAATTGCCTTGATGTTATCATCAGTCCTTGCCTTTCTGATTTCTTTGGCAAACTTTTCGGAACTGATTACGCCATCGGCTTTTCCTCCGACGATTTCACCTTCTGCTATGATTACTGCTATTCTATTTGAGGAAGTGATATTTTTAGATTTTACAGCTTTGTTCAAATCAGTCACATTGATTGTGGTGATATCCTCGTCATCATCCACTCCTATTTTTTCTTTTAGTTTGGAAAGTACTTGATCAAAATAAAGTAAATCTGTTGCCAGTCCATAGGTTACCGCATCTTTTGGCTTGCGGACCAACATCAAATCATTGATTTTCTTTAAGCTATCGTAGGCGATCCCTCTTGATTCAGACACACCGTGCAAAGCAAACTGGTTCATGTCGTCCAAAAATGATTGAGTTTGGAGCCTAGCCTCCGGACTGTTTTTCTCAAGAATAAATGGCTCCACTGCAGATTTAAATTCTCCTACACGGAAGATCTCAGGTTTCACACCTACTTTTTCGAAAAGTCCCTTAAAGAAAATTCCCTCAGAAGAAAAGCCGTTAAAGTCGATTCCACCGAGAGGGTTAAGATAGATTTCATCTGCAACTGAGGCGACAAAATATCCGCCTTCAGTGTATGCCTCATCGTAAGCAACGATGAATTTTCCGGAAGTTTTAAAATCCAGAAGAGCTTCCCGGAGCTCAAGCAAGTTAGCTTGCCCAGCAATTAAAAGACCTGTGTTTAAATAAATGCCTTTTATATTTTCATTGGTCTTTGCTTCACCAATAGCCTTTTTAAGATTAACCAAACCGGCAGTCATTTCCTGCCCGAATGGATTTCCTAATATGGAAAGATCCAAATCTTCTTCGGAGGTGCGCTCCACAATTGTCCTACCGTTCAGATCTAAATGTAATACGGTGTTTTCGCTAACCGTCACTTCTTTGTCTCCGCTTGAGGAGGCTACTATGCCGATCAAGCCAAACATAAGAAGCACACCTAGTATGCTGAAAACAAAAAGACCAACGATCACCGCTAGTACATTTCCCAAGAATTTCATAAGCTAAATTATTTGAAGCCCAAAATAACCTAATTTGGGGCATGTATACAAAAGCAATTTTATGCCGAGAAAGTTTGAAAACGTAGTTTTAATATTAGGAGGAAATAAAGGGGATAGAAATGGGCTTTTAACTTCGGCTGTAATGGCAGTTTCAGAATTGGGTGAAATGACAACAAAGTCGAAAGTTTATGAGACGGAAGCTTGGGGAGGAGTAGCTAAGGGGCCTTTTTTGAATCAAGTTGTTGAAATTAAAACGGCATATTCACCTTTTGAAATCTTGGCTTTCATTCAGAAAATCGAGTTAGATCTTGGAAGAAAAAGAGATGAACATTGGGGAGATCGGACGATGGATATTGATATTATTTATTTTGGCGGTCAAGTGATCGATACCGCGGAATTGAAAACCCCTCACCCATATTTGTCAGAACGGAAGTTTGTACTTATTCCATTAGTGGAGATTTTACCTGACTTTATTCACCCAAGTTTGAGAAAAAGCAATCAGCAATTATTGGAAGAGTGTAAGGATAAATCTGAAGTGCGGGAGTGGGAAGGATAATAGGGAGTTTTCGATAGTATTAAAAAGCTAAACAAATAAAAACCCGCCTTGTGAGCGGGTTTTGTATTTTACAAACCTGAAACTTCAGCTTCAGGATGGATTTTTTTAACTAGACCTTGAAGTACTTTTCCGGGGCCACATTCTACAAACTCAGTAGCACCATCAGCAACCATGTTTTGAACGGATTGAGTCCATTTAACTGGAGCGGTCAATTGAGCTATTAGATTTGCTTTAATTTCTGAAACCTCCGTTACAGCTGTGGTGCTCACATTTTGGTATACAGGACAGCTTGGAGTATGGAAGGTGGTTGCTTCGATAGCTGTCTGCAATTTTTCCCTGGCAGGTTCCATCAGTGGTGAGTGGAATGCACCACCTACAGGAAGTGGAAGTGCACGCTTCGCTCCTGCTTCTTTCATTTTTTCACAGGCGATTTCGATGCCTTTGTTAGATCCTGAGATCACCAATTGACCGGGACAGTTATAGTTTGCCGGCACGACAATTTCTTCCGTAAAACTTGCGCATATCTCTTCTACTTTCTCATCCGGGAGACCTAAGATTGCTGCCATGGTGGACGGATTGATTTCACAAGCTTCCTGCATTGCAAGGGCTCTTTGGTAAACCAATTTCAGCCCGTCTTCAAAGGCAAGTGTGCCATTGGCAACTAAAGCAGATAGCTCTCCCAATGAGTGACCTGCTACCATATCTGGTGCAAAATCAGGAGTTGTTTTAGCCAAAATCACCGAATGAAGGAATACAGCAGGTTGAGTTACGTTTGTTTGTTTCAGTTCCTCAGCAGTTCCCTCAAACATGATGTCTGTTATACGGAAACCTAAGATTTTATTTGCTTGCTCAAATAATTCTTTTGCTTGGGAATTTTCTTCATAAAGTGCTTTTCCCATTCCTGGGAATTGGGCCCCTTGGCCCGGAAAAACAAATGCCTTCATTTACTAGTGTTTATTGTTCGGAGCAAATATAATGCTTTTCCCAAAGTCGGCCTGCAATAGAGAATTCAGCCAATAAGATTGATTCCAGTTTGTGATATAGTTTCTTCTGAAAGAAACTTAGCTTTTTCCTTCGGGGTAGGGAGGCGGCAAGTGTCTTTCTTGCCGAACCAACGGTATCTATTACTACCGATCCAATTATAAATCGGATCACGGAGGAATGTTGGTATTAAAATTAATGGGTAAAAAGCTGGCCAAAATCCTGAGAGATTTCGTGCGATTTTCAGTGCCGCAGTACTCTTGTAAAAGATTTTACCTCTCTCTAAAAGTACGAGTGAGTCAAGGTAATCTTCTTTTACCTCAAACTTTGAGAGAATCTTTCTACTGAAATCCTCTTGTAAAGCTCCCACTAAAAAGTGATTTTTTTTATCTCTTTGGATCACAAAATTAATGGAAGCATTACAAAGGTTGCAAACGCCATCAAAGAATATGATGGATTTGTAGTATGTCATTTAAGGATTTGGATTGTGCCTTTTAGGCTCCGTTCTGCTGCTGCGGGGTCAAGTACGTCAAATAGGACGTTACCGGAATAGTAATAAGTGCCGGCAGGTAGCTCATTGCCATTTTTGTCTTTTCCATCCCATCTGATATAGATGTCATTCTCGGTTGATTCCAAACTGTTATAAGAGAATACTTCTACACCCCAACGATTTACAATGAAAATCTCAACTCCTAGAACAAATCTAGGGCATTGTGAAAATGGATTGTCAAATGCCATAAAGGTTTCATTTGCTCCATCTCCGTTTGGAGTGAACGCATTTGGTAAGGTATAGCTAGGACAATTTTCCACACAGACAACATTGCTCGGCTCGGACTCATTTCCCGATCTGTCAACGGCAGTTATGTAATAGCATCCGCGGTAGGTAGCCAGATTACGAATGGTGGTGGATAGATTTAAAGAAGATAATTCCGCGATCAATTCAAATTGACTATCCTCTCCATCAGATGTATAGTATAATCTGTATCCACTTAATTCGTCATCACATTCTCCCGAGAAATCTGGAGTCCAACTCAAATCGTGTTCATATGTGCTGTTACCACAAGGGAGCTCTGCCAGGTATGCTGAACATTCAGGTCCTTCAAAAGTTAAAACCGGTGGGCATGGCAGTCTATTGTCATCAGGTTTGGCACAGACGATTTGAGATTTGTTTTCCAAAGGATAAACAAGTCCAGCAACATTGTAAGAGCCTTTTGTAATCACATAATAACAGTATTCAACTTCTTTATTCAGAGGCACTCCATTGAAGCTGCCATCGTCCAAATAGGTGAAGCCTTCGGTAGTTACATCCACGTCTGCGATTTTCACAAAAGTGTCTTCATCTGCAGCCGCGGCATCTGTCCTGTTTCTGTAGACTTCATGCTCGTATTGACTTACGGAGTTGTTCCATGGAACTGTGAATTGCCAGTTCAGTTCAATAGCCTCATTAATAATCGTAGGCTCTACCCACACCGAAGATGCTTTGGAAGAAGTGTCAATTTTAGTGTTTCTATCAAGAAGAACCACTTCATAATTGTAGACAATGTTTTGGGTATTTAAACCAGTATCGGTGAATAAGGTATCTGAAGTGACCCCAAGAGAAACCATTTCTGTATTACCAGTGAAGCCTGTACTTCGAAGAAGCTCATAGCTGTATGGGCCCGGGAATTGCACAGGGTCAATATCATAAGGTGGGGTCCATTTCACAAATATCTCTCCCGCTGTAGGATCAGTTTCTTCGACGCTAACATTAGTGATTATTGGAACATCCACGTCGATAGTAATACATATTTCATCAGACACGATACTTTCACCTAATCTCGGCTCAGGATAAGCAGCCACCAATCTATAGCAATAGGTATTTCCGGGTGCTAAACCATCTCCTCCATTAGCGTCTATGAAATTCAGAGTTTGCATGTTTGTAGTGCCTATCAATTCATAGCCAGGCCGAATGCCAGTCTCACAGCTGTCTGGTTGGTAAGGATTAGAATTGATCCTTCTCCAGATTTGCATCTCATTTGCGGAATTGGCACATACATAAGGATCCCAGTTCAATTCCACAACTCTTCCAGGCATCTGTTCTACTTCATCAAAAACAGGTGGAGGGCCGACTACTTTAATCTTCCAGGTTTGGATATCCACGAGTGAAGGACCAGAGCGCGGCTGATCAGAAATTCTTACCCTAACCTCATATTCCCTTGCTCGTACATGGTTACATACAGTTTGCCAGTTGAAATTTACAATTCCTGGTGTAGGCTGGTATAAACTATCCGGAGAGTAGGTCGCTGGTGATGTGGTTATTTCCATTGGTTCACCAAAGATTTCGATTATGATAGGATCACCATCGGCATCTTGCCCCTGAATAACTTCTTCAATCAACGTTCCCGCCACCACGCAAAGGTCAGGAGGTAAAATCAACTCTGGTCTGGTGTTATTTGAGTTTTCAATGATAATCTGCATATCCCTTACTACACTTCCAATCTGTACCCACTCTCCATTAAGTTTTCGGAATTCTTTGATGTAAAATGCAACATTATACTGACCTGCAGTGCCTGGAGCATCCCACACCAAATCTCCATTTAAAGGGTCTAAGGTTAAAAATGCAGGGGTAGTACCATCCTCTTGCCTGGTGCTGAATTCAGCTGATGCTGGGCTTCGGTAATTATTTACAAACCTTTGATACTGCTGTCTTGGTACTGTCAACTCATAAGCTAAGCTGTCTCCGTCAGGATCATATGCACCTGGATTGTGAATGTATCTTACATTTACCGCTCCATTATCCACCGGTGGAATGGTCAGAACCGGGGAGTTATTTACTCCTATAAATGGGTCAATCGTTATAGTGGTTTCCACATAAAATGGTGTGTCCACCGAGTTGTCCATATTTAAGGTTAGATCATTTCGATTTTGCTCAAGAAAGCGGATGGTGTAAGTTCCAGGGCCCTGGAATGTATGGTTTATTACGAATGTGTTTTTCTCAATCTGATTTCCAACATTTTCTACAAAACCAAATTCACTTTCAGTATTCAAGCCATCTACAATTCTCCCATCTCCAAAATTGATTGTTCCAGGGCCAAAAATCACAGTTGACCTCGTGTCTGTATAACCGACTACGGTAATAACGTACTCTAAAGTCTGAGGTGAAACCCTTTCGGCAGTAATTTCTCCAGCCCTAATGTGCGTGGCCCAAGCTTCGGAAATTCCTGCAACCAGGAAGATTAAAAAAAGTCCAAGGGTGATTTTCAGCTTCATATTGGTCAAGTTCATTAGTAAGGAGAAATAGAATGTACGAATTTATCCTTTATTAAGGTTTTAGCTTTCATTTTCTTCCTATACGAAATAAATGGAAGTAAGTAGAAAAACCCGGCAAAATCAAACAATAATTGTTGAGAGTGTGTTAAACCGAAAGTTAACTTAGAATTGACTGTGTTATTATTTAGAACCGATTAAAATAAGGTAAGTGTTTTTGAATGGATTGTTTGCTACCTCATCGGCATGTAAATTTGGCAGTAATAATCAAAGATTTCGTTTTAATCTAATCGCAAAAATTGTATGAGCTGGGTTACAAAAACCTTGAGTAGCACAATAGGCAGGAAACTGATCATGGCATTGACCGGACTTTTCCTGATCCTGTTTTTGACAGGTCACGTATCGGGTAATTTACTGTTGTTTAAGGATGACGGTGGGGAGGCATTTAATATTTATGCCAAATTCATGACCACCAACCCCGCAGTAAAGCTACTTTCTTGGTTGACTTATATTTCCATCATCGGCCACGTGATATTTTCCATCTGGCTTACCAAAAGAAATAAATCAGCACGCCCGGTAGGTTATGGCGTTTCCACGCCACCTTCTACCACTTTCTCTTCCCGGAATATGGGAATCTTGGGTACGATCATTTTGATCTTTATCGTGGTTCACATGCAAAGCTTCTGGGCTCAGATGCATTGGGGAGATCTTCCGATAGTGACTTATGGAGGAGAAGAATACAAGGATCTTTACAGCATTGTATATTTCGCTTTCCAAAATATATGGATGGTAATCGGCTATGTAATAGCAATGGCTTTCCTGGCTTTCCACCTTTCTCATGGCTTTGCCAGTGCATTCCAGACGCTAGGTTTGAACCATGCGAAATATTCTCCAGCCATCTCGGTGATCGGAAAAATCTATTGCATTGTGGTGCCAATTCTTTTTGCCAGCATGCCAGTTTATATCTATTTCACACAGAGCTAATCAATAGTCCCCTATGATACTAGATTCAAAATCCCCAATCGGACCTTTAGCCGAAAAGTGGACTAAACATAAGTTTAACAGTAAGCTGGTAAACCCGGCAAACAAAAGAAAATACGAAGTAATCGTGGTAGGTACCGGTCTTGCCGGAGCTTCTGCAGCTGCTTCCTTAGCAGAACTTGGGTACAAAGTGAAAGCTTTTTGCTTTCAGGATAGCCCTCGTCGTGCACACTCCATCGCTGCACAAGGCGGGATCAATGCTGCTAAAAATTACCAAAATGACGGCGACTCGGTTTTTAGATTATTCTATGATACCATCAAGGGTGGTGACTACCGTTCCCGTGAAGCCAATGTATACCGTCTCGCAGAAGTATCTGTAAATATCATTGACCAGTGTGTGGCGCAGGGTGTTCCTTTCGCCAGAGAATATGGGGGATTGCTCGCAAACCGTTCTTTCGGTGGAGCTCAGGTTTCCAGGACTTTCTATGCTAGGGGCCAAACTGGACAGCAGTTGCTTTTGGGTGCCTATTCTGCATTGAGCCGTCAGGTAGCTAATGGCAAAGTGAAACTTTATCCACGTACCGAAATGATGGACGTCGTCACTATCGACGGTCATGCAAGAGGTATAGTGACCAGAAATCTGATCACAGGTAAGATCGAAACTCACGCTGCCCATGCGGTACTGCTGTGTACTGGAGGATACGGAAACGTATTTTTCTTATCTACCAATGCAATGGGATCGAATGTGACCGCAGCATGGAGAGCTCATAAGAAAGGAGCCTACTTCGCTAACCCTTGCTACACACAAATTCACCCAACTTGCATTCCGGTTTCAGGAGATCATCAGTCCAAGTTGACCTTGATGTCTGAATCCCTGAGAAACGACGGTCGTGTATGGGTACCAAAAACAAAAGAAACGGCTGAGAAACTTCGTAAAGGAGAGATCAAGCCAAAGGATATCAAGGAAGAGGATAGAGATTACTATTTGGAAAGAAAATATCCGTCCTTCGGTAACTTGGTTCCCCGAGATGTGGCTTCCAGAAATGCTAAAGACGTTTGTGATGAAGGTCGAGGGGTAAATGAAACAGGTCAGGCAGTTTTCCTTGACTTCCGTGATGCGATCAATCGTGACAGCGAAGATGCAATCCGCGCGAGATACGGCAACTTATTTGACATGTATCAGCAGATCACAGGTGAGAATCCTTACCAGACTCCAATGAAGATTTATCCTGCAGTTCACTATACTATGGGTGGACTTTGGGTTGATTATAACTTATCTACCACCGTTCCTGGGCTTTATTCCTTGGGTGAGGCAAACTTCTCAGACCACGGAGCAAACAGATTAGGTGCTTCCGCTTTGATGCAAGGTTTGGCAGACGGATACTTTGTAATTCCTTATACTATCGGGGACTACTTGGCACAAATAGGTCCAGCGCCTGTGGACACCAATCATCCTGAATTTGCGAAAGCAGAAAAAGGAGTGAAGGACGCAATCCAAAAGTTATTATCTATCAACGGTACCAAAACCGTCGATCACTTCCATAAAGCATTGGGACATATCATGTGGGAATACTGTGGTATGGCGAGAAAAGCAGAAGGTTTGACCAAAGCTAAAGGCATGATTCAGGAGCTTAGAAAAGAGTTCTGGAATGATGTGAAGGTGATGGGGGCAAACGAAGAATTGAACCAGACCTTGGAAAAAGCAAGTCGAGTAGCTGATTTCTTGGAGCTTGGTGAATTAATGATAGACGATGCACTCAATAGAAATGAGTCTTGCGGTGGGCACTTTAGAACAGAATCCCAGACTCCGGAAGGTGAAGCACTTAGAGACGATGAGAACTTTGCATACGCAGCAGCTTGGGAGTTTATGGCTGAAAATGCCCCAGAAACTCTACATAAGGAGCCGCTAGTGTTTGAAAATGTGAAGTTGACTCAGAGATCTTACAAATAAATTCAAGACTTTAATTCATAACTATAAAGTATGAAACTGACATTAAAAATATGGAGACAGAAAAACGCCAGCGATAAAGGCGGTTTTGTCACCTATCCTATAGATGGAATTTCCACTGACATGTCATTCCTAGAGATGATGGATGTCTTGAATGAGGAACTTGCTGTCAAAGGAGAGGATCCAGTGCACTTTGATCACGATTGCCGTGAAGGTATCTGTGGCATGTGCTCTCTTTATATCAATGGCCATCCACATGGTCCGAAGCAGACAACTACTTGTCAGCTTCACATGCGTTCTTTCTCTGATGGAGATACCATCACGATAGAGCCATGGAGAGCTGCTGCTTTTCCGGTAGTGAAGGATTTGGTGGTTGATCGCGGTTCTTTTGATAGAATAATCCAAGCAGGAGGTTACGTATCTGTGAATACAGGTGGCGTGCCTGATGCCAACGAAATTCCTATTCCTAAAAGAATTGCTGATGAGGCATTTGATTCTGCCACTTGTATTGGTTGTGGAGCTTGTGTGGCAGCATGTAAAAATGCTTCAGCGATGCTATTTACTTCTGCAAAAATCTCTCAGCTGGCGATGCTTCCACAAGGTCAAGTGGAGCGCATGTCCAGAGCAGAGAAGATGGTTGCTCAGATGGATGCCGAAGGTTTCGGGGCTTGTACGAACACAGGTGCCTGCGAAGCAGAATGTCCTAAGGGAATCAGCCTGACAAATATCGCTAAAATGAACAGAGAATTCTTCTCCGCTTCATTGAAAAGTGAGAATGTATAATTGAATCAGATATTCTTAAAACCAAAAAAGCCGGCGAAAGCTGGCTTTTTTGGTTTTTGGATGAGGTGTCCGCAATGATTTGTTTATCTCTGTAATTGTCAAATCAGTAACATGTGATTTTCTTAATTATCTTTTTTTAGAAAATAAAATGCTCAAGATTAAATACCAAATAATGAAAATCACTTAGAATCTTATTACCCATGAACCTATTTTATTTTATTACATAAAGTGGAGGACATTATAGAGACTTACAACTGAAATACATTCATCACAAAGAAGTAAATTCTTCGGCATATAATTTTTACCCTTAAGAGATAGTTACAGACGGTTAAAGAAAAGTAAGGGATTTTTGTATTTTTAAACTTTTAAAGATGAGCCCTAAATAACTATATGACGAGTGTCCTGAAAAGAAACAATGTATCTGTCATAGGAAATGGAAGCGACGTACTTTTATTTGCCCATGGATTTGGATGCGACCAGAAAGCATGGAATTACATTAAGAACTTTTTCATAAATGATTACATGCTTGTGCTGCTTGATTTTGTAGGTGCAGGAAAGTCTGACCTGTCATCCTATGATCCAATAAAGTATTCTTCATTAGATGGTTACGCTACTGATATCATTGAGATATGCGATGAATTAGGTCTGAAAAAAGCAGTCTTTATAGGTCACTCAGTGAGTTGTATGATAGGCGCTCTGGCATCCATCAAAAGACCAGATATTTTTAAGAAGCTTGTATTTATCTGTCCTTCCCCATGCTATATCAGCAAGGATAACTTTGAGAGTGCATTTGATCAGGATACAATCGATGGACTTATGGAGGTGATGGAGGAGGACTATATAACTTGGGCGAGAGCAACGGCTCCATCCATCATGAATACCCAAAACGGGGAAGGACTTGCCAATGAACTATCGGGTAGTTTTTGCTTAATTGATCCTGTAATCGCTAAGCAGTTTGCACGTGTGACCTTTTTATCAGACAATAGAAAAGACCTTCCTTTAATTCCAATAGCAAATTTGACTATTCAATGCTCTGAGGACATGCTAGCTCCTATGTCCGTAGGGCAATATATAAATGAAAATACTCCTAATAATACTTTAGAAGTATTAAAGGCACATGGGCATTGCCCCCATATGAGTCATCCTAATGAAACTGTCCAAATTCTGCATGCTTTTTTGGAGTGAGTTTTGTCTAAGTATAAAAAGCAGAAACCTAGTAAATTCAGAAAAGTAATTTTTGGTCAATTATGAACCCGGATAAAAATAAAGAGGCTAAAGAAAATAATCAGAAATTAACTCCTGAGCTCTATGATAAATATGCTCCTCCGGTTTATGGAAAGATATTCAGTATCGTTGGGAAAGAGTCAATAGCTGAAAGAATACATGAGAAAGTTTTTGTTTCAGCTTATAGGGGTCACAGTTCTTTTCCGTTGAGAAGCCCACTTATGTCTTTGATCGATATCGCTGATGAAAAAAGTAATAAAACGATCAAAGCCCTTGAGATATTTAGAGCATGTTGTCATGGCTCCAGTATTAGCATTTCGGATAGCAAGTAATTTTTTTCCAGAGTAATCACGCCTTAACCATTGTTTACTAGAAAGACGGAAAACGTATTAATTATTTGTCAAAAAGTTGGATGGCAATAGTCATATTTTATGACCGGAACCATACTGCTTTTATTCTTCAAATATTAACCTCCTGAAGTGTATCGATTTCAATTCTTCAATTTATTGTGCCTGAATTTGATATCAAACTTTACTTTTTATACTATTCCAATTCAAAATTGTACTGAAAGGTCAAATTTTATCTATTAACCCAATAAAATTTTGATTAAGAGGCATTTTGCTTAACTTTGAAAAATTATATTTCAAAAAGCTTTTGTTACAAATAGAAAATCGATATGAGTTATTTAGATCTGGGGATCTTTGTCGCCTACATGCTGGCAATGCTGGGAGTGGGATATTTTTACATGAAGAAGAACTCAGGTCAGGAGGATTACTATGTGGGTGGCCGGAACATCGGACACTGGCACATAGGTCTTTCGGTAGTTGCGACTGACGTAGGAGGAGGCTTTTCCATAGGTCTTGGTGGACTAGGATTTGTGATGGGAATGTCAGGTTCCTGGATGCTTTTTACGGGTCTTTTGGGCGCCTGGCTTGCTGCAGTTGTATTAATTCCTAGAGTGAAGTCTGACCCGGCTTTTGCTAAGTTTTTCACCTTTCCGCAGATCATCGGCCATCTGTATAATTCCACTACTGCAAAGGTTGCCGCAGTAATTTGTTTTCTCGGATATCTCGGTTTTACCTCATCACAGCTTCTAGCTGGCGCCAAACTAGCTTCAGGAACTTTCGAAGAACTTGATCTTTCTTATGCGCTTCTGATCATGGGAGCTGTGGCAGTGATTTATACTGTGATGGGAGGGTTGAAGGCGGTAATTTATACCGATACTATTCAGTGGATTGTTTTGATGGCTGGTTTGATGTTTATTGGAATTCCTATTTCATATAATCATGTAGGAGGTTGGGAAGGTATTCAGAGTACTTTACCTCAGGAATTTTTCTCTTTCTCCAATCTGACTTGGCAGGATTTGGCTAACTGGGGGATTACCATTATTCCAATTTGGTTTGTGGGTATGACGCTTTATCAACGGATCTTTGCAGCCCGTGATGTGAAGTCAGCCAAAAAGGCTTGGTTTATAGCAGGGTTATTTGAATGGCCCATCATGGCACTTTTAGGCGTGTCTTTGGGTTTACTATCAAGGGTAGCCGTAGAACAGGGAGCATTGGAAGGTTTTACCACTGCAATGGATCCAGAGATGGGGCTACCGGTTTTGCTTAGTCAGATCCTGCCTGCTGGCATTTTGGGTCTGATGATGTCGGCATATTTCTCGGCAGTGCTATCTACGGCAGATTCCTGTCTGATGGCTGCGTCTGGAAACTTGACTACAGATATTTTAGGTAAATATTACACATCAAAATCTCTTAAAGAAGAGATGAAGATTTCACAGTTACTGACTTTAGCGATTGGAATTGTGGCAATTATAATTGCCTGGCAGATGACAGAGGTGCTCAGTTTGATGTTATATTCCTATGCATTTATGGTTTCTGGTCTTCTAGTGCCAGTGGTAGCAGGTTTGTTTTTCAATCAGACAAGTGCCAAAGCTGCTACGGCATCTATGATTATGGGAGGTTCGCTGACGGCAGGTCTAATAATTTCAGAAGTCAGTTTGCCATTTGGTCTAGATGCCAACCTATTTGGGCTTACGCTCTCTTTGCTGACATTTTTGTCAGTGATTTATTTCGAAAAAAATAACAGTTCAAAGTTAAAATCTATATGATCAAACTAGAAACTCTATCCACTATTGACTCTGCGACCTATCTCCAAAAAAAGGAAATTGCAGACTTTCTTTTTATTCATCTTGGCCAATACGGTGATCCGAAAGAGGATATTATGAAGTGCCTTGATTATGCGCTTGATCAAAGTTTACATGCAGGAGGATTTGTGGTGATGGCAAGAGAAAAAGGCAAGATTCTAGGAGCATTGATTATGAATAAAACCGGGATGTCGGGATATATTCCTGAAAATATTCTGGTTTATATCGCAGTGGATGCAGAGCAGCGAGGAAAAGGAATTGGTGGGAAAATTATGGACATGGCAATTAAAATGGCCAATGGCTCCATCGCTTTGCACGTAGAGCCAGAAAACCCAGCTAAGAAACTTTACGAAAGAATCGGCTTTACCAACAAATACCTTGAAATGAGGTTGAATAAGTGAAATGGCTTACCTGACATTAAATAGAGCTAAGCTCAAAGAGAACTTTGAGTTTCTCAAAAAGACTTTTGAAGATAGCGACATCTCTTGGGGAGTAGTATCCAAGTTACTTTGTGGCAACAAACTTTTTCTACAGGAACTGATAGATTTGGGTGTGAAAGAGATTCACGATAGTAGAATAGGTAATCTCGAGATTGCAAAAAAGCTACACCCGGAACTACAAACTGTTTACATCAAGCCCGTTTCCAAACGGTATGTGTCTAAAATGGTAGAGTTTGCAGACGTAAGTCTTAATAGCGAACTGGAGACTATACGATGGATCAGCCAGGAAGCGGTCAAGCAGGAAAAGAAGCATAAGATCATCATTATGGTAGAGACTGGAGACCTGCGGGAAGGCGTGATGGGCGAGCGATTAGTGGAATTTTATTCCCAAATCTTCCATCTTCCCAATATAGAAATTATAGGTTTGGGCACGAATTTAAACTGCCTCAACGGTGTGATGCCTTCTACAGATAAGCTTATTCAGTTGTCTCTTTACAAGCAAATCATTGAGCTGAAATTCAATAAAGAAATTCCGTGGGTTTCTGCCGGGACTTCTGTGACCATTCCGTTGATGCTTACCCATCAACTTCCCAAAGGAATCAATCACTTTAGGGTAGGTGAGACTTTGTATTTTGGTCTTGATCTGTTTGAGGAAAAAGTAATCGAGGGTATGAACGGCGATGTGTTTGAGCTGCATGCGGAGATTATAGAAATGCAGGAAAAACCACTTTTACCAGTTGGTAATCTGGCAGCTAACCCTCAGGGCGAAACCGCGGCGATTGATGAATCTCTTTATGGAAAAAGTTCTTTCCGGGCAATCATCGATATAGGATTATTGGATGTAGATCCGAAATATTTAATTCCTAGCGATGAGGATTTTGAGATTCTTGGAGGAAGTTCTGATATGCTGATTATCAATTTGGGTCAAAATCCAAAAGGCTATAAAGTAGGCGATACGTTGAATTTTGACATGAAATACATGGGAGCTCTCAGCCTCCTGAATTCCGACTATATCGACAAGAAGGTAATTGATAATTTAGACTAAAAAATTATTTTTGGCATGGTCATGGGAATACTATAGGGAAACCAACTAGTATTTGACTATGAAAAAAGTATTGTTATTTCTTGCCCTTGGATTCGGAGTAGTCCAATTGTCACAGGCTCAATCATCTGAAAAACCAGGAGGATTCGGTGTCAGAGGTGGTGCAAGTCTTTTCAATTTTGGAGGTGATGATGTCTCGGAAAATGATTACACCAATAGAGTAGGATTTCACGTGGGTGGTTACACTATGTTGTTTATGACTGACCGCTTGGCTTTAGAGCCTGGAGTTTATTACTCTGTAAAGGGAACACAAAATGATGATTTTGCTGATAGCAGAGCTATTCTGAATTACGTAGATGTGCCGGTTCTTTTTAGGTTATATCCTTCAGATGGATTTAATGTATTTCTAGGTCCTCAGATTTCATTCCTAGCGAGTTCTAAATTCGAAGGCGATTTCTTCGGAAACACAATTTCCTATGATTCTGACGCGATTAAAGAAACTGACTTTTCAGCGGTTTTGGGTGTAGGATATAATCTTCCAAAAGGCTTTAATGTTCAGGCGTCTTATGATTATGGCTTCACTCCAATTTTCAAGGACAGTGATGACGACGTATATAACAGAGGGTTTAAATTGTCCGCAGGTTATACTTTCTAAGAAAAATATTTAACTGATAAAGCACTTCCATCTTTAATGAGGGAAGTGCTTTTTTATGCATAAGTGAATATTTATGTCACCATGAGCGAAGTCGAAGGGAGCTCGACTCCAGTTTGACTTTTTCGCCATCCCAACCTTTAATTGTTATATCGGAATACTAATTCATACTATTGATCCAGTCTTTGATTAACTGTACACCTTCTTTGTGGACTGTCGTTCTGCCAAGTTCAGGCATAGCGATCCCGACTTCCGTGGAATTCATGCGGTGAGTTAGGATGGACTCATTGGCCTTGCCTGGAACAATATCAAAATCGAAGGTTCCAGCACCGTTCCCCGCTGCCACAGGGATTTTATTCACTCCGAGTTTCCTTGGATCTTTTTGATCATAAGTTAGGAAAAGGCCAGATGTACTTGCCGGACCTTCCGCACTGTGACAATGCGAGCAGTTAATGTCAAGATAGGCCATGGCTCTATCATCCAGAGGAAGATCTTTGTCTTCGTAATTGATCATAGAGGGATGAGCTTTCTCCCCTTCAAAACCTTCCAATTTTCCTAACTCAACCCAATGCTTTAATTGATTGGCTTTGCCGAAGTTAAATTCCAGTTCGTTGTTTAAATGTTGAACTTTCACTCCAATGGGAGCAAGGGATTCATTTTTATTATGGCAAGTTTTGCATTGGTTTTTGTTTGGTACTAGATAGTTAATTACCTGGTCTTTGCCTTCATAGCCAGTAAATGAAACCTGAATTTCCCCACCTACTACTTTTAGTATTGCCTCGGTTTGGCTGTCATTCCAGATGTAAGGATAGGCAACCCACCCATTTTCCTCATTAATTAATAGTCTTGTTTCTATAATTCTTCTGGCACCTTCTGGTTCTCTGAAATCTATTGGATAGTAGAAGTTCTTGATTAGAATAGTTCCTTTAGGAAAAACAAGTTCATTCGAAGTAAGAGTGGCTTTTGTTCCTTTTGGGAAAAATATATAGCGGCTTTTCAAAGCGTAATCGGTGAATAATGAAGAGGCGGGTTTGTATGGAATAACTTCTTCCATTGGAGTTAATTGATGTAACTCGCCGGAAAAGAAACCATAGGTAGATAGTCTTCCATAAGGGTATTTTTCGTCTGCCGATTCCTCCGGTAAGGCTAATTCTTCTACAGCTGTGTTTTTGGGGTCAGTGTTACAGGCAACCATTACAATTCCAATTGCTAATAATAGATAGAGCCTCCTGTAAATATTCTTAGTCCCCATTACATTTCAGCTATTTCGCTGACGTTGGTTTCTACAGAAACTTTGCAGTTTTGGAATGGAGTGGCATCAGCAAAAGATTTTATATTATCCTCACCTTCACTGAAATCAAATCTGGTAAAGAATAGATCAGCCATATTTTTTTCGGTCAGACATACCTTCATCGGATTGGTGGTGATGTCGTTGCTGATGGATTCATCCCAAATTCCATCGTAGATAATGTCCTGGGTTTTGGCTTTACCATGCGCATTGTAAATACTGATCAATTGTCCCAACTCTCTGCTTAAATCCGGAAAGCCTTTGGTGCGGTCATATTCATTATCATGAATAAAAATATCTTTTGTGAATGGCGACCAATTTGGAGCATCACTTGGGAAACCTGTGATCTGGTAACTTGCTATAGCCACTCCTGTTGTCTTGTTGCGAAGGATACGGTTATTGTAAATTTCCACTTCTTTTGCAGCCAAAAGAATTACACCTGAACCGGGAGGAATCATAGTTACTGTATTGCCATTTGCACCTTCTCCTGTAGCTGTCGCAAAGTTTTCGTGGTTGTTTTCAATGATGTCGTTGTCGTAGATTTTGGTTTTTGCACCGTCAGATTTTGGCAAACCGGGTAGATTAAATACCAAAATTCCAGCAGAATTGTCTCGGGCAACATTTCCAAATACTTCTGCATTATCACAGTTTTCAATCTCTATCCCAGCTACATTTCCAAAAGCAAGTGAGTTTTTGACAATGATATTTTCAGACTGACCTACGTAGATTCCAGCGTCGCGAGAGTGGGATGCGATGACATCATCTATCATCACATTTTTGCATTGCACTGGGTAGATAGCATAAGTACCATTCTTTGACTTATCTCCGTTAGTCCAAGTGACATTTATTCTACGAAAAGTAATTCCATTTGCATGCTGGGCTTTCACTCCATCCCCGGGAGCATCTTCTACTGTCAGGTCTTGAATAGTTAGATTATTTCCCACCAACTTAATTCCTTCTCCACCTGACTTAAGGTTTTTAAAAGATAGCACCGTTTCCTTCATGCCGGAGCCTTGGATTGTGATATTGGATTTGTTGTCAAGTATCAATTGGGTATTTAACTCATAAAATCCGCTCGGAATCTCAATCGTCTGCCCATCTTCAGCCATGATGAAATCCTCAATAATTTTTTCAGTTTGCTCCTGAGTCATTCGCGGAAGTGCAGAGCTGTCAAAAGTCTGTTCATTGGAAGAACTGCTGCAGCTGAATCCAACAAGCAAAATGAAAAAGAGAGCTAGGTAGTTGAGTCGGTTCATGGTCATTTTGGGAGGGATTAAAAATACATTTTAAATCTAGCCAGATGCCTATTCTTATGCCTTGACTTTTGTCAATAAATGATGCTTTGTTATGAGGTATGATCAGATTTAAACTTTAAATTCTTAATTATTGACATCTAAACAAATATTGTTCTTTTTTAATACCTTACGGTTCCGGTAAAATCACGACAACTATGCTTCAAAAATCTATACTCTTTGTTTTACTCACTCTTATTTTTTCATCTCAAAAACCTAAAAGCGAAGGGCTGAAAGATATATTTTCAGACAGCTATCACATTGGTGTAGCTCTCAATTCCCGTCAAGTTGACAGTTCTGATCCAAAAGTAAAGTCTCTCATTGAAAAGAATTTCAACAGCTTAAGTCCCGAAAATGGACTCAAATGGCAACTGGTTCATCCTGAACTTAACCGATACGATTTTGAGTTTGGCGATAAATATGTTGCCCTAGGGGAAAGACTTGACTCTTTTATTATCGGGCATTGTTTGGTATGGGATCAGCAAGTTCCGAATTGGGTCTTTGAAAATGAGGGAAAGGAAATGCTGGACAAAGAAGCTTTATTAGCCAGAATGGAGGATCATATAGAAACTGTAGCTGGAAGATATAAAGGAAAAATTGATGGCTGGGATGTAGTAAACGAAGCATTTAATGAAGATGGTTCTTTCCGTGAATCCAAATGGTTTAACGTGGCGGGAAAAGATTTTATCAAAACAGCCTTTCGAAAAGCTCACGAGGTGGATCCAGATGCTGAGTTGTATTATAATGATTACAATGTTTGGAAGGCTTCTAAAAGAAAAGGGATTCTGGATTTCGCAAAAGAAATGGTGGCTGAAGGAATCCAAGTGGATGCAATAGGAATGCAAGGGCACTATCAATTGGACTCACCCACCTTAGAAGAGATCGAACAGGGAATCATTGATATTCATGAGGCTGGATTTAAAGTAATGATTACTGAGCTCGATGTAGATGTGCTGCCTAGACCACGAAGAGCTGAGGGTGCTGATCTGAATATGAATTTTGCTAATTCGGATGAATATAATCCGTATAAAGAGGGCATTACCCCAGAAGCCGAAGCACAACTTGCCGCACGTTATACAGAAATTTTTGGCATATATGAAAAGCATAAGGACAAGATCACACGGGTAACATTTTGGGGATTAAGTGATAGAACGAGCTGGCTGAATAATTTTCCGGTGAGGGGAAGAACTAATTACCCTTTGCTATTTGATAGGAATTTGGAGCCAAAGAATGTAGTGATTGAAAAAGTTGCCAGTGTAGTCAAATAGAAATTAAAATTATCAATAAAGGCACAATCAAAGTTGATGGATTTGTGCCTTTATTGCTTGAAAAGCTAGTTTCTAGAAATCTTGGTCTATCAATTCCTTATTGCAAGCAGCTCCAGCCATTGTGCCGGTAGAAACCGCAAATGACACTGAGCGGAACTGCGTGGTAGTATCCCCACAAGCGTAAACGCCAGGAATATTTGTTCTTTGCATTGGGTCCACTTTAATATGACCCTGCTCTGTCAATTCAATTCCCAGAGTTAAATGAATACCAGAACTCTGTACAAAATCAGCTTTTGCATAAACTGCTTGCAACGGTACTTGAGTACCATCTTTTAGAATTAAATGGTCAAGTTTACCATTGGTGTGCTCAATTTTTTCTATTTCAGTTTCTATAATTTTCACGCCTTTCCCAGCCAATTTACCCGTTTGCTCATCTGTCAATGTCGATTTCCCATTAGTAAAAATTGTTAAATCATCGGTCCAGTTGGTGATCAATTTCCCAAACTCGTATCCAAACTCTCCATTAGCTAGAATACCGGTTTTTTGTTTTCTAACTTCATAACCGTGGCAGTACGGGCAATGGATCACAGATATTCCCCAGCACTCCGCAAAGCCAGGGATTTTAGGCATAATATCCTTGACCCCAGTGGAAATAATCAACTTCTTACATTCAAATAATTCGCCTTTTTCAGTTTTGATTTCAAAGCCGGAATCCGTCTTTTTTCCCTCAACTGCAAACCCATCAAGGAAAGTTATGGTCTCATAGGAAGCTACTTGTTCTCTGCCAATAGTTGAGATTCTGCGGGAGTTCTTCCATCCTGCGTCAAGAAATTATGGGAATGAGGAGTTTGGCGATTGCATGGTTGTCCAGCGTCGATGACCAATACCTTTCTCAATGATCTTCCCAGTGCCATAGCGGCGGATAAGCCTGAGTAGCTGCCTCCAATAATAATTACCTCGAAATTGCTTTCTTCCATCTTTATATTGATTAGTTGGGCAAAGGTAGAAAAAGCATTCATTAATGCAATATTGTTGCATTAATGAGTAGGTAAGAATTAGTGATCTTGGAAGAAAAACCCGTTAAGGATTAGTAGACCAAAGCCCTACTTCTTTCACAAGAGCACGCTTTGGCAATTTCAGATGGGCTACAAGCAACTCTGCAAAATCTTCCGGCTGCAAAACTTTATCAGGATTTCCATCGGTCAGATTATTGTCCATGGCTAAGTCAGTGGCAATAGTGCTAGGACTCATACTGAATACTCGGATATCTGACTTTCTAACTTCCATCATCAATGATTCTGTCAGTCCGTTCAATCCAAATTTGGATGCGCTGTAAGCACTAGTCATCGCATTACCTTTCTGTCCGGCGGTAGAAGACACATTTACAATATCTCCTGATTTTCTCTCCAGCATTCCTGGAAGAACTTCGTGGATCACATAGTAAACCCCGAATAGGTTCACCTTTACGATGTTTTCCCATTCACTTACTTCCAGATCGAGGAAATTGCCAAACTTGCCAGTTCCGGCGTTATTGACCAAAATGTCGGGAACTCCGACTTCAGAGATCAAAGAAGCGATGGCGGTTTTGATGCTAGAAAAATCTGACTGATCAGCGACAGCAATCGCAACTTTCAATGAGGAGTCAATTGCGGCGACTTCTTCTTTTACCTTAATTAGGTCAGATTCTGTTCTGGATAGAATTGCCAAATTAACTCCTTCTGCGGCAAGAGCCAGAGCAATAGCTTTACCTAATCCTTTTCCTGCGCCAGTGATCAGCGCGCTTTTTCCTTTTAGTGATTGCATAAAATATTTTTCTTGGTTGATAATTGAAAGGTTAAAACCACTTTTTGAGTTCACCTCTTAATAATATCTTAACCTATCATTTTCACCTTTTAATCTAGGGCGAATTAATTTTGATATATACGCTTCATAGGATTATGTCCACTTTTCAGAATACAGCACATTTCGAACAGGTTTTCAAGGACAATTGGGAATTAATGTACCAAAGTGCCTATAGTAAAATAGGTGATCAATCCATCGTAGAGGACATCCTGCAGGAGATTTTTATAGATATCTGGCAGAGACGTGCTTCACTGGAAATCAAATCCGGAATCAAAGGGTACCTCCTCACATCGGTGAAATATCAGGTGATGAAGTATTTTGATGAGCAGGCAAAAAGTAAGTCGAAAAGAACTGATGCATTGCCTGAATCTTTTTATGAAGAGGATATTTTTGGTTTTGATGAATTGTACAAGGAAATAGAAATTGCAGTAGAGATGCTTCCTCCAAGAGCTCAGCTGATTTTTCGTATGAGTAGAATGGAAGGATATTCTGTAGATGAGATCGCAGAAAAGCTTACTATTTCTCCTCAGACAGTTCACAATCAACTTTCTAAGTCCCTAAAAATTTTGCGTGGTGAGCTGAAACATTTGGCTCCGGCATTGGCGATCTACCTAGTGGCATAAGCACTTCTTTGTTACCGCGAGATTAATTTTTCTCAGCTCATTATTCATGATTACTTAATCAAAATGGGCGGTAGTCGAGTAGTCGTTTCGGTACTCTATAAGTGAAAGACGACAATACATGAGATTACCATCGGTCCTTTCGGACATTGTATCTAAAATGCTGCGAGGCAAAGCTTCCAAAGAAGATGTTCAAAAGTTCAATTCTTGGTACAACCAGGGGATTGACACTCCTTGGCATATTCAGGATTATAAAAAGCGGAACAAAGACCAGGTTGAATCTGAAATGCTCCAGAATATTCAGAAAGCTACCCGTTCCCGAATTCCGGATTCATCTCCTAAACAAAGCTTTTTGGGTTGGAAGATTGCAGCATCAATTATTATTCTAATTGGAATAGGGCTATTTGTCACGAAGTTGATGCCTTCTGAGAATTCACTAATTCAGGAAGCGAAGCTATTGACTTTCGAAAATGGTAAAGGGATGATTAAAAAGGTAAGCCTACCTGATGGTTCAACAGTAAGCTTATTCCATGATACCAAAATTCAGGTTTCAGAAAACTTCTCAGAAAATAGATTGGTAATACTTTCAGGCGAGGCATTTTTTGAGGTAAAACGTGACAGTCTTCATCCGTTTCGAGTAGAAACAGCGACTCTAACAACTGAGGTCCTTGGTACATCATTTCTGATCAAAAATCAACCCGATGAACAGGAAGTAGTAGTAGTAGCTGTGAAAACTGGCTTGGTAAAGGTCTCTGACCCTTTGGATTCAATTTTTATGCTTACTCCCAATCTACGCCTTGATTATTCTGATCAAGGAGGTAACGTTTCCACTATTCCCAAATCCGACCCGCTTTTCGCCTGGACAGAGGACATCATTGTTTTTGATGAAACTCCAATGCAAGAGATGTTAAAGACGCTGGAAGATTGGTATGGAGTGCAGATAACTTCTGATCTCAAGGCTTCAAATACCTGCAGAATTTCAGGAACCTACAAGAATCAAAATTTGGAAAACCTACTGCAATTGATTCAATATTCTATACCAATAACTTATGAGATAGAGGCTAAAAATGTAATGCTAACCTTCAAAAATTGCCCTTAAAAGACGAATGGATCCGCGCCAACGAATCCATTCAGTTCGAGTAAAAAAACGATTCAGACATTTTATCACATGAACACATCAAATCTATGAAAAAAAAGTTACCACCTGCCTTAAAAACCTTGGCTATGAGATTATTTACGGCTTGCCTTCTCAGTTGCTGGATGCACTCCATGGTGTTTGCCAGTGGCGTCAATGCTCAAAAACTGGAAGAGACTATGGTCTCGTTAAGCACTAATGAATTGGTTTTATCTGAGTCATTTGTACAGATAGAAAAACAGTCTGGGTTTAAGTTTTCCTATGAAGCTGGATTAGACATTAATTCAAAAATAAGCTATAGCAAAAGGAAAAATGATCTGCAGACTATTCTGGAGGAGATTTCTGCTCAGTCTAATTTGAAATTCAAACAAGTCAACAACACCATTGCTGTTAGCACCAAGAACAATTCTGCAGTGCAGCCTCAAATGGAAGAAAGGGTTCAGATTTCAGGAATTGTCATTGATGAAGAGACTGGAGAAACCCTACCCGGTGTCAACATCATCATAAAAGGCACTACCAAAGGAACCACCTCTGATATTGATGGGAAATTTGCAATAACCGTAGATGAAGGAGCTGTTTTGGTTTTCTCCTATGTAGGTTATGATAGGCAGGAAATATCTGCTCAAAACCAAACAGAGTTAACTGTCCGATTAAGATTGGATGGGGACGTGCTTGGTGAAGTTGTAGTGACTGCTTTGGGTATCAAAAGAGAGGAAAAAGCATTGGGATATGCTACTCAAAAAGTGGATTCAGAACAGCTTTTGGATGCAAGATCAAACAACTGGTCGGATGCTTTGCGCGGAAAAGTGGCAGGCCTGAATGTGCTTTCTGCAGGTTCTGGACCAATGAATTCTTCTCAGATCAGCCTGAGAGGTGATAATTCCCTTAATCCGAATGGCAACTTTGCTTTGATTGTAGTGGATGGAGTTCCTATGAATTCTGGATTGACTTCATCAGGAGTTAGTAATGCCTATGGAGCTGGATCAGGAAATGATGTTCCTGTAGATTTTGGAAACGGCATTGCCGACCTGAATCCTGATGATATTGAGACCATCAACGTTCTTAAAGGTGCCAGCGCAACAGCACTTTACGGTAGCCGTGCTGCCAACGGAGCTTTGATCGTGACTACCAAAAGCGGCTCCAAAAAGACCAAAGGATTAGGGGTGACAATAAATTCTAATTTTAGCTTCCAAAATGCATTAAAGTGGCCAGACAGACAATACGAATATGGACAGGGGACAGGAAGGGCTTTTAATGCTGATGGAGATTTATTCTACAGCTATGGAGTTTCAGAAGATGGCTCGAATACAGGCGGTACAAGTAGTGCCTTTGGGCCAAAGTTTGAAGGTCAATCTTATTTTCAATATGATCCTACGTTGGAAGGTCAGTCTGCAGAACGCCAGCTTTGGCGGCCTTACGAGGATAATGTGACTGGGTTCTGGAGAACAGGCTTCAATATGGTAAACAGCGTGTCCTTGGAAGGAGCCAATGAAGGTGGCTCACTGAGAGCATCTATCACACAGACCAAGAATGAGTGGATCATGCCAAATACTGGGTTTGATCGCTTAGTAGCTGCACTTTCGGCTTCCCAGCAAATCAGCAAAAAGTTGAAGCTAAATGCTAAAGTAAATTACACCAACAAGAGTTCGGACAACCTTCCCGCTACCGGATATAACAATCAGTCAATCTCTTATTTCATGATCTTTCAAAACCCCAGTATTGACCTGAATTGGTACAGGCCTATTTGGAAGGAAGGCCAGGAAAATGTAGACCAGATTCATCCATTTAGCTCTTTCATAGACAATCCATATTTGATCGCTTATGAGATGACTAACTCTGTGAATAATAATACAGTCTTTGGAAATCTATCGGCCGATTACAAATTCAATGATCATTTTGAATTGATGCTTCGTACGAGTTTGGCGATGAGTCAGGAAGAGCGTGCACAGCAAAGACCTTATAGCACTGCAAATTTCCAAAGAGGATATTATAAAGAACAAAACATCACTAACTACGAGCAAAACTCAGATTTTCTTTTCACTTACACCGGGAAATTGGCTGAGAAAATCTCTTTGAGAGCAAGTGTAGGTGGAAACCATATGTCTAGAAAGTATCGCATGATGTCTGCATATGTGGATGGTTTGGTGATCCCAGGTGTGTACAAACTTGCTAATGGTATTAACAATCCGGTCCTCTCAACAAATAATAATAATCGAGTGATCAATTCCCTTTACGGCTTGATGACTTTGGATTTTGATGAGAAAATATTCGTGGACATCACAGGAAGAAATGACTGGTCAAGTACACTTCCTACTCAAAACAACAGCTTCTTTTACCCATCGGTAAGTACCAGCTTTGTGCTTTCTGACATTTTCGAAATGCCGGAACCGATTTCTTTTGCGAAGCTAAGAGTATCAGGCGCTCAAGTGGGAAATGATACAGATCCGTATCGTACGTCGAAATATTATGGGCAAAGTGAGTTTCCAGGCTCTGCTTCTGTACCTTCTACGCTCTACAATACAAACTTCAAACCTGAGATTACTACAAGTTTCGAGACAGGCTTAGAGATGATTTTCTTCAACAGAAGATTGGGTTTTGATGTCAACTTCTACATTTCTGAGACCAAAAATCAGATTCTTGAAGTGCCTGTAGATATCACTACAGGATATTCCAGTGCAGTCCTTAATGCGGGAAAAGTGCAGAATAGAGGAATAGAATTAGTACTGAACGGCAGTCCTGTGAAAACCAATAATTTCCAGTGGAATTCTTTCATTACATGGGCTAAAAATGACAATGAAGTCATTTCTCTTCCAGACGAAGTCGATGGTAGCCAAGTTATTGGCTATGGAGGAAATGCTACAATTATAGCCAAAGTAGGCGGGACTACAGGAGATATTTATGGGTTTGGTTTTGTGAGATCACCAGAAGGTGAAATAGTATATGGAAGCAATGGTCTTCCTGCCAGACCTGCCGAAATCGAATACCAAGGAAATGCTTATGCAGATTGGAAAGGCGGTTTTAGAAATGAATTTGTCTATAAAAACCTTCGGATGAGTGTGCTTTTTGACGGTCAGTATGGAGGAATAGTTTATTCACAGACGCACCATAAAATGTCTGAACAAGGAAAGCTAAAGCACACCTTGAAGGGAAGAGAAGATGGTTTTATTGTTGGTGAAGGCGTGGTGGATAATGGAGATGGTACTTTTTCTCCAAATACCACAGAGGTCAATTTGGCTAGCTACTATGCTGATTATTATAGAAGAGCAAACGTAGAATCAAATTCATTTGATGCTTCATTTATCAAACTTCGGGAAATGAGATTGGAATACGGTGTTCCTGTCAAATTCCTACAGAAAACCAGTATTCGTCAGGCATCCATTGCCATCTATGGTAGAGACCTAGCGATGTGGACCAAGTTCCCAATGTTTGACCCAGAAACGGCTGCACTGAATGGCGGCACGTTGCTCCCTGGAGTGGAAATGGGGCAGTTGCCGACTACAAGAAATATGGGTGTGAATCTTACCCTTAAATTTTAATTGATGAACAGTATGAACAAATATATTGCAACACTTTTGCTGGGAACGCTAGCTTGGGCTTCGACTTCCTGCACCGATGATTTTGAGGAAATCAACACAGATCCAAACAGGATCGACCAGATTAGTCCAGGAACTTTGCTTAATCCAACTATTTATGGAATATCAAGCTTTGGCACGGATAGAGCTGATGCATTTACCTTTCAGGTGATGCAAGTAGCCTTGCCTTTTCCTAGTGCAAATGGTGGGATTCACCGCTATGATATATCCGAGGGTGCGGGAAATTCCACCTGGAGCACCTATTACAGATGGCTGATCAACATCAAGGAGATGGAGACTTCTGCTATTGAGAATTCTGATGTGAACTATGAGGCAATTGCATTGACCTTGAGAGCTTACAGTTTGAGTCAGTTGACAGATAGCTTTGGCGATATTCCTATGACCGAAGCAAGTCGGGCGGAAGATGGGATTTTTCAACCAGCATTCGATTCTCAGGAGGCAGTTTATACTCAGATTTTCCAGGATCTAGAGCGTGCAAATTCTCTTTACGATGACACGAAGGCTATGATCTACGGAGATGATATTCTTTTTCACAATGATGTAGAAAAATGGAGAAAGTTTACAAACTCCCTGCATTTGAGGTTATTACTAAGAGTTTCAGGTAGAGCTGAGATGAACTCATTTGCGAAAATGGCTTCCATGATCAATAATCCTGAGCAGTATCCGGTTTTTCAAAATACAGCTGAATCAGCTATACTTCAGATAACCGGCGTGACGCCAAATCTATCTCCTTGGGGAAGGGCAATTGACTTCACTACTTTCCGCTCAATTTCTGAGTTTTTTGTAGATAGATTGAATGCTTTGGAAGATCCTCGAAGAGCCAAGTTTATGACTCAGGCGCGGGATATAGATGGAACGACAGCCATAGGGTACAAAGGAATTCCTAGCGGATACAATGGGAATGACAATCAGTTCCAGTTTATCCCGAGCAACCATAATCGGATTTTGGTTGAAGCCCCAATGATTTCCTTACTATTGACATATGCCGAGGTGGAGTTTATAAAAGCAGAACTTGCTCAGCGGGGAGTGATAGACACAGAGGCGGAAACACACTACGAAAATGGTGTAAAAGCTGCAATGGAGCAGTGGGGAGTAGAATTGACGCCTGGTTATTTTGCTAATTCTGAAGCTGCTTATGATGGCTCGCTGGAGCGAATCATGCTTCAAAAGTATATAGGATTATATTTCAATGATTACCAACAATGGTTCGAATACCGTAGAACAGGATTTCCTGTACTTCCAAAAAATGAGGGAATGCTAAACAACCAACAGGCTCCAGTACGATTCCGGTATCCTGTAAGTGTACAAATCAATAATCCTGATAATTATAATGCAGCGGTAGCCCGAATGGGAGCTGATGATATCAATACAAAAGTATGGTGGCAAAAATGAGAAACTCATTAAAAACAGTATTAATCCTAGTCTTGGGATTCACAAGTCTAACAGCTTTTTCGCAAGAACAGGCAAAAGGCTATGTCTATCACGATGCTAATGGAAATGGTAAAAAGCAGCGTAGGGAAGCAGGACTTTCGGGAGTTAGCATTTCTAACGGTCAGGAAGTAGTCCAGACAGATGAAAATGGCTACTATGAGATTGGACTGAAAGACGGGCAATTACTATTTGTGATCAAGCCAACAGGTTATACGGTTGAGCTGGATTCATTGAACAAACCACAGTTTTATCATATCCATAAGCCAAGTGGCTCTCCGGCGTTAAAGTATGCAGGTTCGTCTCCCATAGGTGAGCTTCCAAAGGAAATCAACTTTGCAATGACGGCGGTGGAAGAGCCCGATGACTTCACGGCACTGATTTTCGGAGATCCGCAGCCCTACACTTTAGAGGAAGTTGACTTCTTCGATCGAGGGATTGTCAGTGAAGTGGAAGGAATTCAGGACGTAGCTTTCGGTCTTTCTTTGGGAGATTTGGTCGGTGATGATTTGAGTTTGTTTGGTCCTTATGCTAAAGCTGTGGCGAAAGTTGGTCTTCCTTGGTATAACGTCATGGGGAACCACGATCAGAATTACGATGTGGAAAGTGATGAGTTTGCCGATGAAGCATTCGAGGCTAACTTTGGTCCGAGTGCCTATGCATATAATGTGGGCAAAGTTCACTTTATCGTCCTTGACGACATCCTATGGCCAGATCCTCGGGATCAGCAAGGATATTGGGGAGGTTTGCGGGCCGATCAATTGGACTTCCTGAGAAACGACTTGAAGTTTGTGCCAAAGGATCACTTGATTGTGATTTCTATGCACATTCCATTGGCTGAGGAAGGGGATTCCTTCCGCGATGAAGACCGTCAGGAGATATTTGACTTATTGGCTGATTTTCCAAATACACTTTCCCTATCTGCCCACACCCATTTGCAGAAGCAGGATTTGTTTTACAAAAAAGATGGATGGAGACAGGATAAGCCACATCATCATTATAATGTAGGCACTACTTCTGGTGATTGGTACAAGGGTACGCTGGATGAAAAGGGAATTCCCGTATCTACCATGCGAGATGGTACTCCGAAAGGCTATGCACTGATTCATTTCGAAGGAAATCAGTATAAAATCCGCTATCAAGTAGCAGGTAAGTCGAGTGATTATCAGATGGAGATTTTCGCACCGAAAGTCCTCGAAAAAGACAAACGGACTACTGCAGGCATCTTTGTAAACTTCTTTATGGGAAGCGAAGGAGATGAGGTGTTGATCAAAGTTGATGAGGGAGAATGGAAGAAAGCTAATAAAGTGGAGGATTACGATCCAGCCTATTTGGTTGATTTGTATCAGTGGGATGTGACAGAAGAATTAATTGACGGTCGTCGCCCATCTAATCCTGCTGCAAGTAAGCATCTTTGGCGTGGAGGTATTCCTTCAGGGTTAGAAGCTGGTGAACATGTTATCCAAATTGAGGCAACGGATAGATTTGGCCAAGTGCACACAGGTAAAACAACTTTTAAAATAGTAGATAGAAAGTAATAGAATTATGGTTTGAAATTGAAAAGCTCTTGCGGAAATCTGCAAGAGCTTTTTTTTTTGGTTACGGCATTTTGGCAAACATCTCTATCGTATAATCCAGCAAATTTGTCCCACCAATTTTTCCATGGCCAGGTATTACAAGTTGAGCTTCCGGGTAAGCTGATTTTACTTTTCTAACAGTTGCAGACCATTCGGCTACATTAGCATCTTCTAGGTTACCATTTCCAGCGCCTAGCTCCTTGATCATACAACCGCCGAAGATCACTTTATCTGAAGGAATATAAGCGACAAAATTGTCTTTAGTATGGCCTTCTCCAAAGAATTGGTTTGTTACTTTTATGCTGCCAGCTTTTAGAATAAGTTTCTTTTTAAAGCCATTTTCTGGGGTGGTATAGCCAGCAGTTTTTGCTAACTCAATTGTCTTGTCAGATGCGTAAGAAGGGATTCCTTTCGCATGAAACTCGTTTAAACCGCCCAAGCAATCCCAGTGAAAGTGAGTAGCAACAACTCCGTTGACGTTGGCTTTTTGATCATTTTCTATCCAATTAATTAATTCTAAACTAGCATCATCATTTGCCGGAGTGTCAAAAACCAGCGCTTCTCCATCGTTCAAGACAATCATCCCATTGCAGGCCACTTTTCCAAAATCATCGGTATTTAGGTAGCTGATATGTACAAATGTATTTGGGCTGATTTGCTCGATTTGTAGTGTTTCAGATTCGTACACCGATTTTACTTGCTGGCTGTAGACTCTTAAGACGGTTGCTAATAATAGAAAAATTGTGCTGATAAAATTTAGTTTCATCTAATTCTTGGGCTTAATTTATAGATCTCTGAGACTTTTGATTTCCTTTTCGAGAATTGGGATGTCCTTTTGGATAATTGCCCAAATCAATTCGTCTTCAATAGAATCATAAGCGTGACTAATCATGTTTCTCAATCCTATAATTTTCTTGATTGAGGATAGTTTAATGGTAGAGTCCAACTCCGTAAGTTTTTTAACCGCTTCTCCGATAATTTCCAAATCTCGTTCTACCGCCCTTTTCACAATAAAATCATTTCCCACGCGGATTTTTATTATCTCTAATTCCTCTATGATACTTTGAATATCAAGGGTGTATTTTAAATGCTTAGCATTCATAAAGAGGGATTTTTGACTTGTTTATTTCTTGGATGAGGATTGGGTTTTTCAGGGTTTTTTCCGAGACTAAATCAATTGGTCTTTCGAAAAGATTCTCTAGATTTTCCAACAAATTGAAATAGTTGTCCGCATAATCAAGTAGTTCGACGGAGTTAGAAAATTTCACCAGGAAATCGATGTCGCTAGAATTATTGAATTCCCCGTTTGCGGCTGATCCGAAAAGAGCAAATGAATCCACCTTATGCTCTCTGCACAAAATTTCGATCTGCTTAAGTTTCTTTTTAATAATTGGGATCACAGCTTTTAAAACTTAAAATATTAGAGACGTTTTAGTGGAATGGAGGTTTGGTTAATTTATATATAGTTAATCTTTAATAGATTAAGAGAACAGATATTAACGAATCAAATCTCCAATATCTATTCTCTGACTCGCTAACTCCCTATTTCCTCAGTGTTTCCAAATAACTAACCAAGTCCACCAGCTCAGTTTCAGAGAGCGGGAACTTAGGCATAAGTGATTCTTCAAGCTGGGTTATGCTTTCTACGTTCACCAACTTATAGATTTTTTGTTCTGCAGTACCCACCATTTTCACTACCAGGTCATTCTCTGTTTTAGAGTTGACAATACAAGTGAACTCAGTACCATCCTTTAATTTCACCAGTTGTGTTTCATAGCCAAAGCCCATCCCTTCGGAAGGATTTATGATGGCGTTGAACAGCCCTTCTTTAGAGAGTTTATCTCCGATCTCTGATAATCCAGGACCGAAATCAATTCCTTTATCCGCGATTTTGTGACAGGCTAGACAGTAGTTATCCGCAATAAGAATACCTTGCTCAACATCGCCCTGCTGTGAGACTAATTTATTTATATCAATAGTTGAATTTGCGGAATCACTGCCGAATTTTTCATTTGCCTCTGCTCGGATGTTTCCATTCCATGAGGAGAGGAGAATTTTTTGGGCAATTGGAAGCATATCGGCAGGTATCTGATCAGCTTTAGCAAGTTCCCACAGATAGGGTTCAGAATTGTAGCCTTTTGCAGCTTCCATGGCAGCAGTTCTTAGTTCCAAGGATTTGGATTCATCGGAATAAATAGCAAAAAGGGATCTTGCCATAGCCTCATTGTCAATGGAACCAAATTGCTTAATAGCGAGAATGCTCTGCGCTTCATCAGAATTTGCAAATGATTTTTCAATGTCATCCATACCATAAAGTGAGGCATAGATGTTTGCTGCCATTTGGGAATGTTGATTGTTTTCCGTTTGGTAAACCAGCTTTTGAAGTCTTTCTTTTTGATCGGACAAGCTGTATTTACTTACTATATCCATAAAGTCTCTATCATCTGCTATGCTTCCCGCAGTTTCTTTGGCAAGAGAGAGTATCTGCCTATCCGG
The DNA here is from genome assembly GCF_963974835.1 of uncultured Algoriphagus sp. Classification (GTDB taxonomy): domain Bacteria; phylum Bacteroidota; class Bacteroidia; order Cytophagales; family Cyclobacteriaceae; genus Algoriphagus. The sequence goes on from NZ_CAXBET010000006.1 coordinate 250,561, forward strand.
ATTTTTTGGATCAAAACTGATTTGTCTCAAAATTATCAATTGATCTTCCTCAGGAGCGTTTGCTAGAAGGCTTTTTAACGTTTCATTCTTTGCGGAAGGTGATTGGAAGTCCAGCGCTCTGTAATAGGATTGGTTATTTCTTCCTGGTTGGGTAAGGATTAATTTGCCGAGTAATTCAGCAGTATTAGCTGCTCTGGATCTCCAGACAATGTCTTTTGCTTCTTGACTTTCCATCCATCCCGAACCAACTGCTTCTAGGTATTTCGGTAAGTAATCATCCCAAAAGCCTTCTGCAGCGATACCTAGTGCCTCTAAATACCAGCGATCTCCACTTTCATACCCATTTGCCAGCTTTAGCCACACCTCAGGATTAGACTTGTATCTGATTGCCAAGGCTACTTCTCTGCGTACCTGTGCTGATTCATCCCCAGCCATCTCCAGCAAGAAGGATACATCACTCATTTTATTGTTTCTGTAAGCTCGAATGGCTGCCACTCTGATGTTTTCATCTGAATCTGTTGCTGCCGTTTTGATGTAATTATTGCCATTTGGCAATTTGGTCAGTACCCAGAATGCTCTTGCCCGCATTCTGCTTTCTCCTTCAGCATAGAGTGTTTCTAATGCATCTTTCGCTTCCTCGCCTTTTTCCACTAAAGCCATGAAAGCTTTGAAGTGTGTCGCACGATTTGGGTTTTGAAGTAAAGAAATCAACGATGGAATGCTTGTGTAATCTGGCTTCGTAATGGAATATTCAACTCCTTTTGGAGCTACACGATATATTCTCCCCTTTTCCAAATCACCCATCGCGTGCCCACCAACTCCTGGGTCATACCAATCTGAAACGAAAAGTGATCCATCAGGGGATACAGTCACGTCAGATGGTCTAAACCAATTGTCACGTGAATTACCATCCAGAATGTTAATGATTTTGGCATCAAACCCTGCTCCGGCTGGTACAGCTGGATAAGCTCGTACGATGTTGGGTCCAGCATCAGAATGTATGAGTTGATTATGATATTCTTCAGGTAGTAGTTTCCCTTCATATACTAGAATACCCGTAGGAGAACCAGCATAAGTCTGAAGTAAATTTGGAACTACTCCCGGATCATTTAAGTGCCAGTGTTGTTGATAAACGGAGTCTTCCATGTTGATTCTTCTAGCTCTCCAATCGGCTCCTGTCATTTCATCTTTAAAGCCGTAGTTTCCATAATCCATAACGTAGTTGATTCGGGTACTTCTATTACCGTCATCATCGTTGTCAGATTGCCACATTCTTCCGTAGCTGTCGGCAGTGATTTCAAAATTGTTTCTAAAATTCCAAGCCATCACTTCTACGTCAGAGCCATCTGGATTCATCCGGAAAACCATCCCTTCCCGATACGGAGAGGTTTCGTTGTTCACAGGTCTGCCTAGCGGATCTAAAATCGGGGATCCATCCGCATGATGGATTCCTTTTCCCTCATTTCCATAATTGAAATACAACTTGCCTTCGGGTCCAAAAGTAAAGGAGTGCATGCCATGATCGTGCTGCTCACCACCTACGCCCTCAAATAATATTTCCTTTTTTTCAGGAATATCATCCCCGTCTGCATCAGTGAATACATATACATAAGGACTTACAGACACATAAACTTTATCTCCGAAAACTGCAATTCCCAAAGCCGCATTGATGTCGGTGCCTTGATAGAAAACTTTAGATTCATCAGCTACTCCATCTCCGTCTGTATCCTCCATGATCAGGATTCGATCGCCTTCCGCTTTGGTTGGGTTACGGGGATTTAAGGTAGTTCTATAATTGTAAGCTTCAGCGATCCATACCCGACCACGGTCATCGATGTCCATATTGGTAGGGTTGGACATCATAGGTTCTGATGCGAATAGAGTGAGCTCCAATCTTTCGTCTGCCACGACTATTCCGTCTACCCCATGTTCTGGGGATCTTTTTTGCTCGTCGGTGAGCTTAGAATACTCTTCATCCGTCAGAGTTGTCGGTTTTTTCTCACAGGAAAAAAGTAGAAGTCCCAGAAGACTAATCACAGTAAAATTCTTGAACATAGGAGGAGAGGTTAATAGAGTTTTAAAATTGCAGATTCAAATTAAGGAAAAGTAACTAAATATGAACTGAGTTCTCGCATTAGAGAATTTTCTTAAAAGAATTGAAGCAAAAAAAACAGCCCGAAGGCTGCTTTTAATAATGTTTAGTGAGCCGCAACTGCAGCTGGTTTTTTGCCTTTCTGCCAGAAGAACAGTATGGTGAACATTACTATCAAAATGATTGGGAAGACCATCATTTTCTGAAGTGTATCCTGTCCTGTCGCAAGCTCTAGTGCATTACCAGTAAGTCCTTTTGCAGTGTTTTCGATTGTCGAATCGTCAATCCAGTTACCAATAATCGGTTGGAAAAATCCAGAAGAAAACATTCCAATTGCCCCTATTACTGACATTCCCAACGCGCTACTTAATGGAACACGCTGAGCAACCGCTCCTACCATGACAGGCCAGAAGTACGCATATCCTAATGCGTAAACGATTGCTGCCAAATAGGCAACAGGTCCTGTAACAACACTAAACAGATAAATGCCTATAGCAGTAAAAATTGCTCCTCCCAACAAGACACCTGTTTGTCCCAATGAACTAACTACAGGTCCAGCAAAGAATCTCAATATAGTCACTAAACCAGCAGTGAGTGCTAAAATTATCATTGGATCCGCACCGCTACTACCTAGAATGATCTCTACCCACTGTCCCGGTCCAAATTCAGAAATAGCAGTAAGTGCCATGCAAACAATCAGGAAGATGTATAATGGGGACATCATTGCTTTTAGATTGCTACTAAGTGAAGTTGCCTCGTTAATTTTTGGCTCTGGGAATTTTTTCCCATAAAACAATATAAAATAGGTAATGGCAGGAATCATAATTACTCCCATTTGAGCTTGCCAACCTAGATCCATATTTGTCATGAACTTGGAAATCAATGCTCCCATCACGATACCTCCAGGGAACCACATGTGAAATCTGTTAAGCATCTTGTTCATTTTGTCTCCGGAGTACATGTCAGCAATCATAGGATTACATGCAGCTTCAGTACAGCCTGTACCTAATCCAATACAAAGCATTGAAATAAGTAGTCCTACATATCCTGTTGCGAATACCGTTAATAAGACACCTAGCGTGTGCATTACAAAAGCAATCTTCATGATATTTTTTGGCCCAACTGAATGGTAGAATAATCCACCTATAATCATTGAAATAGGGAAACCAAAGAACCACATGGAGTTGATGAAACCAAGCTGCTCGCCTGATAGGGAAAATTCGGTTCCAAGTTGAGTCAGAATTCCTGAACGGATAGAGAAGGATAAGCCAGTGGTAATTAGCGCAAAACAGCTGCCATTGAAAAGTGCCGATTTGTTAATGGTTTGATTCATATTTATAGGTTTTTGAATTTTGGGTTGTGAACAATTGATTCCAAAGGCGGAAAAATAGGGAAAATATCGGATTTGACCTTTTCCGCTAATAAAAATATTGTTCAGAATTACGTCTTTAATCTATTACGAGTAAAGATCCTGTTTCTTTTACTTCCAAACCAAGAAGAGGATTTCTCATGAATAAAACCACCACATAATTTCCAGTCGCCACGTATTTTCTATTGACTATTCCGTCCCAGGTGAGCACGGGTACACCAAAAGCTATTTCATCAGTAGTCGCATGATAAATTAACTCGCCCTGCCTAGTGGAAATATAAACTTCTGCCTCAGTGATGTCTTCGCTCAACATTACTCCGAAATTTCTCGAGGAATTTCCTAAAATCATTGCATTTGGGTAAGCTGCTTTAAAGTCACAGATTTCTTCGGTCATAAAGCTGTCTTCAAATACACATCCATCAACTGTAGTAACTACTAATGTGTATTCGCCTATTTCTCCTGGCATGTATAATCGCTCAGTTGAAACTAAATCCTCTCCAAAAAACCATTCGTACTTCTGATATTCTCCTGGATCTATTGGAGTTATATTGTTTTTGATGGAGCAAATTGGGTATGTCTCCTCCAACTCAAGTTTCGGTTGGGCACTTTCTTCTACCGCGATTAGATTTCTTCCTATCTCACATCCTAAACGGTTAAATGCAACGGCCTCGTAAGTTCCTGGCTGATTTACTTCTATTTCTAAGAGATTGTTGAACTCAGGCAATTCTGCACGCTGGTCATTTAAATCATAGAAATTCCATTCTGTAGTCAAGACTTCATCTTCATTGGTAGTCAAAGTGATGATAGCACTTCCCGGATCAGGGCAAAGTGGTGTAGCTACCAGGTCCATTGGTACAGAAGTTATTGGCGCTACCACTTCAAATTCCGCAGGAGCGACATCACAAAAACCACTAGACCTAGGCTGCACTATTAGGGAGTATAAACCTACTGTCTGAGGGTAAAATTCGATACCTCTTCCAACGACCTCTCCTGCTGAATTTAACCATCTTATCGTGGTTTCGTTAGGATCAATTCCTTGGATATTTGGACCATACTTGATAGGAGCAACACAACCCGCTTCGATTTTAGTAGGTTCGTATGTGAAAGTTTTGGAAAGCTTTACATTAAAACTCTTGATCTGTGGGCATAATGGTGATGAAGGATCGTTAGCTACAGCTTTGATAGAATAATCACCTTCCATATCCAATACAAAAATTTCTCCCGAATTTGACGTTTGAGTGCTTCCGTTAGGATAAGTTACTGTGAAAATCAAATCCTGATTTGTTTCAGGGATGAAATCAAACGTTTCGCATATTTGAAAATTAGCAGGGACAGTGAACTGTACCTGAGGCTGGTCTATTATGGTGAATGATTCAGTAGGGTAGGTGCATCCGTCAAGAGTCAATTCAATCAAATAATCACCAGAATTAAGACTTAAGCTTAGTTCACCACTATTTGGAATCGTGCCTGAATCTACTATTCCCCTATTAGGAGAGAATAGACGATATTCTCCGTTTACAATCGGTTCTCCAAAACTAACTCCCATAGTCCCTCTAGACACTCCTTCTGCGGAGCAGGACTCGGGTGTTATCGTCACTGTTGGCACAGGCGATGTAGGAGGGTTTATCGGGTCAAGTGTAACCGATTTTGTAACCCTACAGCCATTTTGAGTAGCGATGACAGAATATACCTTTGATTTTAAATTAGTGTAAGTGAACACTTGTCCAGCTGCTACAGGGCTTTCGGTTATTCCGAGTTCAGGTATTTCTATAGAAGTTAGATTAGAATTACTCGTAACACTAAAACTTCCAGTTTCGTCCGAACAATTATCAGGTTCTATTAGAACTTTAGTATCTACCTGTCTAAAAGGCAATAGCTCGAATGTAGTAGTTCTTTGGGATGCACAATTTGGATATTCGTCGTACTCAGCACTGAAAACTACCTCATAAATCCCTGGACCACTAAGATCTTGAGAGCGAATATCAATTTCAAATGCTTTTCCCAAACTTGTTCTGGTAGCGTCGGTACTTTTTTTAACGAACCATTCTCCACTTATAGGAGTGTCTGGTCTTAAGGTTATACTGTTTCCCTCACAGATTTTATCTGAACTTTTGATAATCTGAAAGTCAATAGGTGGTCCCACAAAGGTGGTTCCTTTGATAGAACAAGCCTGCGTGACATTCGGATCGGAGAGGATTAATTCCACAAAATGGTAGCCTGCATTGTAGGCAAGAAACTCATTCCCGGTTCCAAGTATGTTACCACTAATGTCTTTCCAAACAATCGAATATTGCGAAAGGCTAGGGGACCCAGGATCTAAAGCATAAAGTGTAGCTGGTGAATCGCCGCACAATAAATAATCTGGTTTTAATATAAGTGTAGCTCCACTCTGTATCGAAACAGGAAAGTTTTCCTGATAAAAATTAGCTTCAGTACCTCTTCTTACTTTTAGGGAGACTGTATAGTTACCCACTTCATTAAATAAGAATTGGATAGTTTCAAATTGGTCACCACCGCTTCTTTTTAAAAGTTCTGCCCCTGAGGAATTTGTGATTATCCATTCATAAACATCCCCTGCTTCACCTCCTGCGCTATATGTTCCGATTACAAAACCATTGACCATACACATATCCGCGTCACCAGTGATTCCCAGATCTGCTATGTTGTTGGCGCTTTTGTTTTCAATCTCATCTTTAAAATCGCTCCCCCAAGTTGCTAGAAGATTTAAAATAAGGATGGTGAAAACAAAAATTAACCTAATCATCATTGTAGTAAGTTGGTGGCGAGGTCTCAATAATTTCAAATTAGATTCTTCACAAAGGTAACAATACCTTTTATGATTGAAGTATCTCCTTTATGAGTGAATAAAAATATTCTACCCTTAATTCAGATGAACTATTGAGATGTTTTTAATTAAAGGTAGTGCGTCTATTTAAGAACATGAATTGTAATCCCTGATTTTTCGAAGTTCACCACATCACCTAGAAAATAAGTGACTTATGCTGACAGATACATACGTATATCAGATTCAATCCGGTTTGCCAATTTAATGCCAAAAAATAATTTAGTTATGCATAATATCTGATCTTTAGATAAGATAAAATCCGCCTAAATATGTAATTGTTTAATCTTACCTATTATTATTATCAACTATATATATTAACCTATTATATAGTTTCAAATTTAACAGAAGACTTAAACAACTATGCATGAATAAATTGGAGCAAAGGAGTACTAGCGGATAAAGACCCAGTTGTGCTGATCACTCATTTTTTCAGAGTACTCGTACCCACCTTCATTGAAGGTTTTTAATTTCTCTGGATCAGTGATTCTGTTTTTGATAGCAAAATTGCTCATCATGCCTCTCCCTTGCTTTGCGAAAAACCCGATGATTTTATAACCATCTTCTTTTTGGTCCTTGAATTCGATGTTTATAACAGGGCTTTTCAAAGTCTTGAGATGCACAGCTTTAAAGTATTCCTGTGAAGCGAGATTAATGATAGTTTTGGACTTCGATGCTTCATTGATGGCTTTGGCGATTTTCTTATCCCAAAACTCATATAGGTTTTTTCCTTTTTTGTTCTCTAGTCGGATCCCCATTTCCAAGCGGTAAGGTTGGATCAAATCCAATGGCTTTAGCAAGCCATAAAGACCGGAAAGAATTCGAAGGTGTTTTTGTGCAAAATCGAAATCTTCCTTGGAATAATCATCGACATCCATTTTGGTATACACATCACCTTTGAAGGCTAGAATTGCCTGTTTTGAATTTTCGACTGTAAAATCATTCTGAAAATTCTTAAATCGTTCTGTATTCAGTTCAGCTAGGTTATCAGAGATGTGCATTAAATCACTGATTTCTTTCGCTGACTTTTTTTTCATAATCCTCACCAGTGAGCGAGTATCTGTTTGAAAATCAGGCTGGGTAGATGTTTGAAAATTTGGTGTACTATAGTCCAGGGTTTTTGCTGGAGATATCAGAATAAGCATACTATTGAATTACTGTAATCGCTTTGGTTAATTTTTCTGTTTTATTTTGGTCCTCGCTGGTAAACTTCACTACCACAGCATATGTTCCATTCGGCACCAATTCTCCTCTTACCTGTCCATCCCAAGGGCAGAATGGCTGCTGTGGTTCTAGATTCTCATGTGTACAGTAGAAAATCAGTTCTCCCCATCGGTTGTAGATATATACTTCTACATCATCTATGTATTCATTTGCATAAAGTATGAAGTTTCTATTTGGATCATTGAGTACTATGCCATTCGGGAAAATTATTTTCAGCGAGCAATCTTCTCTTACTTCAAAACTGGTGATGTATTCACAACCCAAATTATCAGAAACAGTAAGTTCATAGATTCCTTCCTGAGTTGGGGTAAACACAGGAGCCTGGGAAACTTCAATTCCATTTAGCTTCCAGGAATAATTGTCATAGGTGCCCGGGTCAATTTCCTGGGTAACTCCTTCAACAGCACATATAGTAAGTTCAGCTGGAACTATCGGAGGGATGATGGTGGATTTGGAAACAACCCCATTTGCACGGCCCAGTTCGCATCCAAAGCTGCTCCTTAACAATGCTTCGTAAGTTCCTTCCTGAGAAACCTCTATAATTGGCAAGCCATCAAAAGCAGGAATTCTTGTTCGGGTACCATTTACTACACTATACCATTCTATATCTGCAACATCCTGTGTGTCTGCTATTACAGTAATTGTAGTGCTCGTCTGCTCAACACAGAAGGGAGCAATATCCAAACTTACATCTACAGTTAGAGAACTTACCTCAGCTGTAAAGGATATTTCTTCCGTGATGCATAATCCTCCGGAAATGGGCTGAACTTCCAAGGTATATTCTCCTGATCTGCTAGGTGCAAATGTTTGCCGTCTTCCTACAATCACACCAGCATTGTCTTTCCAAAGGAAAACCACATCAGCAGGGTCTGCATTGTTCAGGATTGCTTCGTACTGAACACCCACTTCGCAATCAACAATTGGATCAGAAATTTCAAAATCTATAGGTTGGGTAATATTAGCCACAATTGTTTTCTCAGATGGGCAATTTACGCCACTTGGATCCTCGCCTGTCACTGTATAAGTCCCTGATTCAATAATTATATATTCTCCGTTTGCATCGGCAGGTATCACAGTTCCGCTAGAGTTTGTCACCGTATAATTTAATTCGTCAGGAGAAGTAGGAGTGAAGGTGAAGCTTTCGCATGCTGTGAAATCTGAAGGAACTGAGAATACTACCTCGAGGGTCTCAGTAATTGTATAGATGTTCGAATCAGGAATAGCACATCCTAATGGGTCTATTACTTCTACAGAATAATCTCCAAATCCCAGTGGTACTGTTACTTGCTGGCTTGCAATTATATTTCCTTGAAAAACAGCTCCATCACCCTGTCTTGTAATCACATAGCCTGCTGTTACAGGAGCAGAAAATGATATTTGGATAGATCCAGGCTCTACACCAGAATCATTACATTGCTCATTTTCAACTGAAATAGTATAATCAAAACCTATTGGAGGGTTCAAGTTTTCTATTGTAATTGTTTGTGAGTAGGTACATCCCGTCGCGTTTTCACTCTCAATGCTATAATTCCCCGGAAGAAGATTAGGTACAGTCAATACATCGCCCTGATTCACATTGGTAAATGAGATGTCTTCACCCACTACATTGACAGTGCTGGCAGGAGATTGCATCGTGATCTCAAAAGATCCATCGGGCGTCACACAATCGGTAGCTGGAGTAGTTTGTGCAGCAATGAACAGCGGCAACTCGTTAACCAGCAGATCTAATTTTTTCTCAACTGTGCAACCTTCCAAAATAGGATCTTGTGTTACGAAAATTATCTCGTAATTACCTGGGCCAGGAAGGGATGGGATCTTGAGTTCGAGCTCAAAGAATTCACCTAAAGAAACCCGGTTTGGATCTCCCTCCAACTCATAGAACCATTGACCTGTAATAGGGGTGTTTGGAGCAAAAGTGACTGTGGTTTCCTCATAGCAAACTTCCTCAGCAGTCTGTGTAAGCTCAAATTCAAATGCAGGACCTACAAAAATCTCTGCAGTAGCAGGGCAGGTATTGTATAAAAGGGCTTCCTCTTCAGAAATTCCCTCAGGCAATCTATAATTAACAGTTACAGTATAAATGCTTTCTTCTTCTACCGTAATTGTGTTTGAGTTTTCATCCCCAAATACTTGACCCGCAGCATTTGTCCATTCGAAATCATACAAGCCTTCAGCTGGATCGTACCCGTCTATTGCAGTTAAGGTAATAGGATTGCCAGCGCAAAGCGTCGCATCATCCGCTAGTGTCAACTGTGGGGGAGCTTCAACCAATATCTCTGTGCTAGCCCGGAAAAATTCAGGATCACCACATCTATCGACTCTTAGTTCCACAGTATAAGTTCCTGCCTCACTGAATATCTGCTCCAAATTTTGAAATTCATCTCCAGGTCCTCCGTAGTCACTTCTGATCACGGTACCATCATCATTGTTGGTAATTGTCCAGAAATAGCTGTCTATGTCAGGTTCTCCACCACCTTCTAATAATGCACCTGCACCGAGTTCTGGATCAAGACAAAGTCTTGGTGGAGCGGCTAAACTAGGTTCGGGAATTGAGCTTCCAGAACTTTGGACAAAGGAAGGTAGCCCAAGGTTTGAAGTTCCCGGCATAGCATCTATACCGTCTTGGGTAAAAGTACTTTCAGAAGTACAACCTGTACCTACGTTGATTTGCCCTATTCTATTGTCACCTACTACGGCTACATAGATTTGACCATTTGGACCTATCTGCAACGCCCCAAGATTAAGTCCTGCAGTTCCGCTGAGTTGGTTTTTGGTGCTAAGGATACAAGCTTCTATTTCCGCTCGGGTGCTTGCTCCTTCGAAGCATGTAGGACAAACAGCAGCATCAGGGTCGTCATTTTCAGTCGCTTTGATAATAAACTCCTCTATGCCCGGTCCGCCATTCAGGTAGGAAATCAAGACTCGTTCCCCGTCTTCAGAAAACTCAAGCCCGTAAACTTCCCCTTCACAACCCAGATCAATTCGCGCATATTCGGTCACTTCACCCGTGTCGCTGTCAAAGTCAAAAATTTCAACTTTGCTACATCCTCCCTCTGTGATAGTGACAGCAAGTTTGTCTTCATCTGAGTTGAATTTCATCGCCCCGACTCCAGAGTTAAATCCATGATTACTGCCTACGGAACTAAGCACGGGCTGACCTATACCTTGTGCAGAAACCGGATAGCCACGGAAGGTGTTATTGCCTAGTTCGTGATACATTACCCATGTCGTATCTCCTGATTCCAATGCAGCAGTATGTTCAGTGGAAGGGCTAAATAGAAAATTATCCTTAGTCACCACGTTTCCTACACCTGTAGGATTTTCTGACTTAATATCTACCAGCGTGTAATTTGCCTCGTTGCTTCCATTTGCAGATACCTGGGAAGTAAATAGATAAAAGAGAGTTCGTTCTCCAGGAACCGGCACGGCGATTACGCCTTGACTACTCGAATTATCCCCACCGATATCCTCACCATTTTCCATCAAGTTTCCATTCAGATCCCAGACAGATTGGCCATCAGTGTAAAAGAGTACTTGACCTGCCTGATCTGAAATAGTAGTCGTTCCGGAAGGTATATTTTGCGGATGTGGTGAGGCTATAGGTCTAGGAGTAGGGCCTTCAGGATTATCAGGATCAGGATTGAAGTCCAGTCCTGCACCATCACCAAAGTACCAAATGTTGTTGGTCTGATCGTCTACATCCCACATTTTAACGCGTATCTCAGCGTATGCATAGCAAGACGATCCTGGCTCACGAACTAATGCCCAATATACACCTGGTTTGCACACCGTATTTTCAGTTCTGGTGCCCCAGCCTTCGTCTCTATAATTTGACCAGAAATATTCATAGTTGTCTTGGCCTCCCTGACCACCGCCCCCGGTCCCTCCTCCTGGGCCATCTTCTTCTCCGGATTGGGCAGAAAGCAATGGACCTATATCAATACAAGTCTCGCACAGCGTGGTGTCCGATGGGGAAAAATTAGCCTGTAAATTATTTTCCGTAAGAGGGATAGTGTGATTAACCACCTGAGTAATACTATCTGCAAAAGTTACCGTTAGAGTGACATTCACACTGGTTTCTTGTGCTGCATCAGCAGGAATTAAAAAATGTTCTTGAGAATAATCGGCAGGAAGTTCATTACCCGCCGAATCAAGAAGTGGAGGATCAAATGACCATTCAAAACTAACTGGTCTGTAGTTTTCTGGAGTTAATATCGAAGTAAGTTGAACAGGATTGTTTGCACATGGCATTTCTGGAGCCCATGTAAAATCAACTGTTGGAGCAATATCGGTATTGGGAGCAAACGTAGGGAATATTGTTCCACAAAAGTCTGCTCCTGCAAATGGGTCTTCCTCTACTTCAATCAGATTTAAGTCCAATTCATTTGGATTGGTTACTTTACCAACCATTTGAGGCCCGCCTTCTACTTCTTCATAGATGTAATAAATGTTTCCATCTGGTCCTACTTTCACATCATACACTGCAAAAATTCCTGAGGGAGGAGTGCCGGGCCCTTCGATAGGAATTACTTCCGGAGTAGCGGTGAGGTCAGCAGTGGGTACACGTAGCAATGAATCACCTGCGGAATAATAAATGAAATTACCTTCCGGAGAAAACTCCGCGCCACCATAAGCCCCCATTCCAGATGATTGGGTGATCGGAGTAGGAGCCCCGAAAGTCCCACTACCCGTATCGAAATCCAAAAGAAGTATAGGGTTATTTTCAGACTCAGGTATAATGATTAGTTGATTGGTATCATCATAAAAAACGATTTGCCTTGGGGTGGAATCAATTCCCTGACTGTCAGTGGTGGTGAAATTGCCCTCACCGGCATCGACACTGCGAGAAATCAAATTTCCATTATCAAAACTGATCAAATAAGAAGATGATGAAGGGGCTTTGACGACTAAGACTGCCCCGGATCCGGAGCCAATTACATTATCCTTGGAGGTGATTTCGCCTAGAGGTCTGTCATTTCCGGTTGCTTGACCTGGAGCATTCATGTCTACCAATGCATATTGCAACTCACCTCCCAGGGAAAGATAAAATATGTAAAATAGCTTATTTCCATCTGGATCATATTCCAAGAAACCGGTAGCTACTTGCTGTACGCCATCTATGTTTCCATTGAGACCAGAACCAACTCCTTGGATGGGATTTTGGCTGTAGTCGTAGACCAACTCACCATTTGTAAGAAATAAGGGTTGACCCGTTATGGGGTCGATGGCCAGCGCTGAATTATTCTTTGTAAATACTATTGACCCGGGAATAGACTGTACCGTTGGACTGCCTCCTTTGCCAAATGATATGTAATTATTTTCGGTAGAACCACTGCAATACCCGAAAATCCATTCATTGTCGTTAAATCCTTGAGAATAGCCGATAGTATTAAATACAAAAGTTGTAAATAGGAGGCTAATAATAAAAATGTACGGTAACCTTATGGAATTAGGGCTGCTTTTCATAATTTTCGAACTGCTTCTACAACTAGATACGTTTTGTATCGTTGAACAAGCCTACTGAATATTCAAATTAACGAACAAATACTTGTTACGGTCTCAGGTTTACGTTGTTTTTCTTTGCGTGGTTGGACTATTTGTTGGAACCCATGCTTACGCACAAGATCCGCAATATAGCCAATATTATGCGGCGCCTCTTTACTTAAATCCAGCTTTTGCAGGATCTGAGTTAACAGGCCGTGTGGGTTTTAATTATAGAAACCAGTGGCCAAGTATTGATGCACAGTTTACTACTTTTTCCGCTTACTACGATACCTATCTGAATGATTACAACTCTGGGATAGGTGTGATGGTTATGCAGGACACAGAAGGTGCTTCCAAACTGCGCTCTACTACTATTTCAGCCCTTTATTCTTATGAATTGAAATTGGGGGAGAATGCTTATTTCAGGCCTGGATTTCAGGCTAGTTATATCCGCAGGGAAATCGGCTTCTATGAAAATTTAATTTTTGCCAATCAAATAAATCCGAGTGACCCTTTTGGTCCTACACTTCCTGGAAGTGATATTCCGGGTTTGGGAGATCCTGTAAATATGCTTTCCCTTTCTTTTGGAGGGTTGTTTTTCACAGAAGATTTCTGGATTGGGGGATCTGCACATCATGTGAATCAGCCGAACCAGTCTTTTATAGATGGAGATAGTCCTCTACCGGCTAAATTCTCTGCACATGCCGGATATAGAATTTCTTTGGGAGAAGGTGCCATGAGAGGCGATTTTACCCACATTAGAAGGCAGCGCTACTTAACGCCTACTATTAATTATAAAAAACAAGGTCCGTTCGAGCAACTTGATGTGGGAGCATATTTTTATGTGGAGCCTATCGTATTTGGTGTATGGTATAGAGGACTGCCTTACAAAAAAGTGGAGGAGCAAAGTAACCGCGATGCGATTGTCATGATGGTTGGATTGAACTTGCTCTCCGGGTTGAACATCGGATATAGCTTTGATTATACCGTATCCCAGTTAGGTATCCAATCAGGTGGAGCCCATGAGCTAAGTTTATCCTGGACCTTACCTAACAATAACCAAGGCAAGCCACAGAGACGCGATACCTTGCTTCCTTGCCCTAAATTTTAATTGAAGATTTTCTATTAGCGACTTTCCAGAATTACCAAAGCTCCCTTTTAATTCAATGCTTTTGATTGGATTAGAAAATAACTAAGGTTTAGCTTTTTGGGGATTCTTACCATGCCCTTTCGAAACTTCTATGAACTGAGAGGTTTAAAAACAACAAAAGCTGAAACAAGAAATTGTTCCAGCTTTTTTATTAACAATCATTTTTTACTCAGTATGTATATCCTCTTTTCTACAAGTAAAGAGTCAAAAGCAATCTAGGATATGTTTAAACTCATAATGGAGGCCACTTCTGTCTTCTGTCTTCCGACCAAATAAGCAAAGAATGTAAGGCGCGAATGGCACCAGTGTGGATAATCATATTAAAGAGTATAAAACTCTTCCCATCCTTTTCTAGGAACTTCCCCTCCAAGCAATTGATTAGCAAGAGGATTATTAGTAATTCTCTGAGTTTCCCTGTCGAATTTCAATGTAGTATTCAATTGCTGAGCAAGTACACCCAAGCAGAATACTTGACTTAGCGGTCCAGCAATCTCAAATCTTGAGCGTGTCTCCTCCTCGCCTTTACAAGCTTTTAAGAAATTTGCAAAATGGTTGGAAGGACTTTCAGGTACTTCAGGTAGCTTGCTTGCCATATCCTTAGTTTTTTCTTCACCTATAATTGAAAGTGTGCTGCCATGAGATCCTCCTTTGAAGGTGAGGTCTTTGCCATAAATTATTTTTCCTGGATTTAGCTTCGCAGGTTGGATCTGTCCTGTGCTGGCTGCAGGAATATCCGAGTTCAGTTCAGACACTCCGTAATTTTCAGGTACCGGAGGGACATTGTCCACGCCATCGTACCAAGTCATGGTCAAAGCCGGCATATCTCCACGCTCTGGAAATTTGAAAGCAAGTGTTGATGACATGGGGAAAAAGAATGGATTATGACCTTTCAGCATCACCGGCTCTACTTCATAAGGTAGACCAAGATCAAGAAATTCGTGGGCTGTATCCATAGTATGAGCCCCCCAGTCTCCTAACGCCCCCATCCCAAAGTCATACCAGCATCTCCATTGTCCATTGATGAAGTCTTTGTTATAATCATGCGGGAATCTTGCCATAAGCCAAGTATCCCAGTCTAGAGTAGAAGGAATAGGTTCAGCTTTAGGGAAACTCTGCATATTCACATCCCAACCGTGCCATCTTCGTGGGCTGTTCATATGAGCAGTCACCGCAGTGACATCTTTGATAATCCCAGCTTCCTTCCAAGCTTTAAATTGGAAATAGTTCCCTTCAGAATGTCCCTGATTCCCCATTTGGGTGACTACATTATGCCTTTTTGCCGAATCCATCATCAAGCTCACCTCATTGAAAGTACGTGCCATGGGCTTTTCTGTGTACACATGCTTTCCTTCGGACATTGCTAGCATAGTAATCGGGAAGTGGGAAAAATCAGGAGTTCCGACGGTTATCGCTTCGAATCCATTTCCAAACTCATCAAACATCTTCCTAAAATCCTGAAAACGTTTGGCGTTGGGAAATTTGTTCATCATTTCCGTAGTATGGGGAGCTCCCATATCCACATCGCAAAGAGCTACGATATTGCATAGCCCAGTAGCATGTAGTGCATCCATTATTTGAGCACCACGATTACCAATTCCGCAACAGGCAAGATTTACCTTATCACTTGGAGCTATGTGTCCAGTTGTCTTGCCTAGTACATTCGAAGGAACGAATGTAATTCCGCTAAGTCCTAACGCCGCAAGCGAACCGGTTTTGAGGAAGTTTCTTCTGTCGTTTTTCATGAGCTTATTATTGTTTTAATCGTCAGACAGCCTGTCCCAATTTTCGTCGGAAGAATCTCGCATAGTCAATAAATATCCTTTTTAAAGAGGATAAGCTATGCTTCAATTCATGTTTTGAGGCTATTTGGGTTGTACAATTTTATTTTGGATGAGAAAGTAGGAATTTTTTATTGCTACTTTTTTCATTTTTCTGTTGAAAGGTGAAAGAATTAACGGAATCGATACCGAAAGAGAAATTCACTTTCAGGATGAAAAGCCTTAAAAGATTCACTATTTTCCGAACTCATTTCTGACAAATTATGATTAATTCTTATTTGAAAACGCTCCACTTCCTATTGATTTTTGTAGCAGCCTTTGGAGTTTCTTGTGCTTCAGCCCAAAATGGCAAAACTTACTTGCAATTCGAGGGAAAAGATGGCCCCGGTAAAGGGAAGAATGTTGTGCTCATCTCAGGAGATGATGAATACAGGTCGGAGGAATCTATGCCAATGATGGCGAAAATTCTTTCCACACAGTATGGCTTTAATACCACGGTGCTTTTCCCAATCGAACCTGAAACGGGAAATGTGGTGCCAAGCTACCAAAATAACATCCCTGGATTAGAGTATTTAGAGCAGGCTGATTTGGTCATCATGTTGATCCGTTTTAGGGATCTTCCTTTAGATCAAATGAAACATTTGGAGGATTATTTCAAATCCGGGAAACCCTTCATTGCTCTGCGTACTTCTACTCATCCCTTTGCAATAAAAGATGAAAACTCCCCTTATTTCAAGTGGAATTGGAATAGTAAAGTTTCAGGTTGGGAAGGCGGTTTCGGTCAGCAAATCGTAGGCGAAACTTGGATTAATCATCACGGAATCCACAAATCTGAAGGAACTAGAGTGTTGATCGATGGAATAGATCGCGATGCTGATCATCCGATTCTTCGTGGAGTGGATGATATCTGGGTACCGACTGATGTGTATTCGATTAAGAATTTATCTTCAGACGCTAACGTATTGTTATTTGGCCAATCTACAGCTGGAATGACTCCGGAGTCTCCACTGATGTGGGATAAATCAATTATGCCGATAGCCTGGACAAAAGAGTATTCCATGGATGGTGGCAAATCCGGAAAAGTACTAGGAAGTACACTAGGCTCCTCATTAGATTTTCAGGTGGAGGATATGCGTCGCTTGATAGTGAATGCTTCCTTTTGGCTGCTGGACATGCCAGAGGTGATCACACCAGAGCTTTCTGTAGAGATAGTTGGGAGTTATGAGCCTACTATGTTTGGCTTTGACAGCTTTAGAAAGGGAATGAAAGTAAGTGATTTCAAATAAAATAAGTACATAGACCA
Organism: uncultured Algoriphagus sp.; assembly: GCF_963974835.1. Taxonomy (GTDB): domain Bacteria; phylum Bacteroidota; class Bacteroidia; order Cytophagales; family Cyclobacteriaceae; genus Algoriphagus. Next base: position 267,803 of record NZ_CAXBET010000006.1, read on the forward strand.
CAGTCAACAGTCGATAGAGATGCGGCAGTGGACTATGGTCTGTAGTCTGTTGACAATAATAAAATGAACAAAATAGGATTTAATGTGCTGGCTTGGTCAGCTGAAATGTCTGAGGAGCTATTGCCTGTTCTGGATAGATTAAAAAAGATAGGATATGATGGAGCGGAATTTTTTATAGGTGGTTCGCCTGTGGAGTCCTTCAAATTAGTTGGAAAGCACTGTGCAGATATAGGATTGGAAGTGACTGCTGTGACTGTCATGGGCCCAGAGCAAAACCCAATTTCTTCCGATGCTAAAGTAAGGTCAGCGGCTTGCGAGCAACTCAAATGGGTGATCGATAGAGCAGTTGATTTACATGCCCAAGTACTTTGTGGCCCTTATCATTCGGCATTTACGGTTTTTGCCTCCCGCGAACCAATTGAAGATGAATACAACTGGTCGTCAGAGTATCTGCATGCAATGGGTGACTATGCTCAGCAAGCTGGAGTATTGCTGACTCCGGAAGCATTAAACCGCTTTGAATGCTACCTCTGCAATACCATGGAGCAGCTTTCGTATTTGCTCAAGAAAGTGGATCATCCAAATGTGCAAGCCATGTTTGATACGCACCATGCCAATATAGAGGAGAAAAAGCTGGGAGATGCGATCAAGTTTATTGCGCCACAATTAGGGCATTTCCATATCTCAGAAAACGACCGTGGTACGCCGGGTTCAGGTCATGTGGATTTTGATGAGACATTTAAAGCTCTAGCAGATATCCAATACAAAGGATGGTTGACTATCGAAGGTTTTACCAGAAATGATCCCGCTTTTGCTAACTCCATAGGTGTGTGGAGGAATTTTTCTGAGCCATGGGATATGGCAGAGAAGGGGTTTGAACTGATAAGGGGAATGGGAGAAAAGTATGGATTGTAGGACAAAGAATTAATTCAGTCTCTGAAACCTCTTGCCACGAGATCACCCTTTTCGTGAGGAGGGAGAGTTAAGGATTTTCCTATTGAACAAGCAATGTGAGCAGCCAGACTGTAGGTTATCATAAGCTCGTCAATACCGTAGGTTTTAATTATCAATTAGCCAGCCATTTAAACGGCTGGCTAAATTGTGATTTACTATTTTTTAAAATGCGTACGAGTTATCAATATATAAGGTGCTCAATTAAACCTTCTTTTCATCAGGCTGGATTTTGGTAATTGATCATCCAATTAATCCCGTATTGATCTGAAAACTCTCCGAAGTAAGCTCCAAAAAACATGTCGGCCATTGGCATGGTGACATTTCCACCTGCTGAGAGTTCATTGAAAAGGCGATCTGCTTCTTCCCTTGTTTCAGGTTCAAGGCACAGATGCATGTTGTTTCCTTTTGAGAGTGTGAAGCCCATTTCCTTTGGCGCATCCGTTCCCATTAAAATATGTCCACCGAGAATGGGCAGCTCTACATGAAGGACCATTTTCTTAATTCCTTCCGCTACTGGTGGATTTCCAGGTTCTTCAGGAATGTCACCAAAGCGTTCAATGCCTTTTCCTAAAAACTCTGTTTTGAATACTTGCTTATAAAACAAAAATGCCTCTTCGGTTTTCCCGTCAAAATTCAAGTAGCTCGAAACTCTAGCTTTAGTGCTGGTTTTGTTTTGCTGGCGAAGCTTAAACTGTGATTCTATGTATTGGTCAAGGTTTTCGAGCGCCATGGTGAAGCCTTCTTTAAAGCCCATTTTGATAACTTTCTCTAAATCAGCCAGGCTATCGTATTGGGCTACAATATTCACAGTTGTAGTTTCCCCCTGCTCGTTGAATGTATTGGTCCAAAATGTTCTTGGCATTGATTTATTTACCTCTCCTTTCTCATCGCAAAAAGCATCCAAACCCGAAAACATAGATTGGTGAACAATTTTATGGTAGTCATTTTTGCACCAATGCTTTACGTTTTCAGGACTGATCATGGCATAAAGCCACATTCCGCCTTCTCTAAAGTCCATTGATTTTGTTTCTGTCCGGTAGGGTTTAGGTGCCCACCACTTATCAAGAATCTCAGGCGTGGTCCAAGCTTCCCAAACCAACTCCAGGTTTGCTGCAAATTCACGGCTTACGTTTACGGTGTTGTTTTCCTTGTTGACAGTAAAGTCAAATTTTAGATTGCTTTTCATTTTCTTCTGGATTTTAATTGTTCTAAAACAGTATCAAGTTGGTCGAATCGCTGTGTAAGAAGTTGCTTAAACTGCTCCAGCCATTTTTCTATGTCCTTCATCTTATCAGCATTCAGGTGATAATTTATTTCCCGGCCTTGTTGCTCTTGCTGTACCAGTTCACATTCGGTGAGAATTTGCAGGTGTTTGGAAACAGCTTGCCTACTCGAGTTGAAATGTTCTGCTATGGCATTGGGAGTCATTGCACCTACGGTCAAAAGCAAAATAATTGCCCGTCGGGTAGGGTCCGCAATGGCTTGGAATACGTCTCGTCTGGTTTTCATTTCTTATCCGCAACTAAATGGTTGCTCAAATATATGCAATTATTTGATTGCACAAGAGAACCTGATAACTTTTTTAATTAGCACCATGGGTAGCAGTTGATGATTGAGCCAGAAAAGGTTAATATATCCTTAAAAGCGTCAAGGGTATAAGAATCCAGCGAATTGGGGGGTTAGGCTATTGGTAGATCATATAAAACATAGCCAACCGCAACATACTCTTGTCTGAGTTTAGAGCGGCTACACCTATTCCTTAAGAGGGAAAAAATTGAGATACCGCCGGTACAAGAACCAGTGACAGTATAATAGAAAGCAACACAACCAGTGAAAAACGCTCTTCTTCAGTTTCCAGATAAGAAGCGAATAGAGAAATATTGGATGCAACAGGTAAGAATGGCAGTAGTATCAACATCAAATAATCTTCGGTGTCTAAGCTTTCCCATATCAAGTACTCACCTCCGATGAATACGATAGAAATAACTATTGCCGAAAGCGTCCTGAAACCCAGTAATTTTGCAAAATAAGGAATTTTGATTTTCCTGAAATCAACATCAGTAAGATGTACTCCCACGATCATCATCCCGAGACAGGAAACGACCCAGCCTAAAATATTCATTGCAGGATCCACCTCATCGGGAATCTCGACACCCCAAATCTTAATACCTATTGCAACTATAAAGACATAGATAAAAGGCACTTTCGCCAGTTCTTTACATGCTTCTTTGGTGGACAGCTTTGTCTTTGCCACTTGAAAATATCCAAAGATATCACCATATATCGCTGTACCCAGATATACACAGATCAAAACGCTCGTAGCTTCCTGGCCAAAAAGGGCTGATACAACAGGTATTCCAAAAAACAGAACATTAAAAAAAGTGAAGGAGCTCTTTAGCAAGTTGATATCCTCCTCCTTTGCAATTGTTTTCCTTGCCAAAAGAGCAGGAAGGTTCATGGCCAAAGCAATTAAAAAAGAGATAATTGGGATAATTACGATTTTGGATGTGTCAGCCTCAGAGATGTTGTAGATGACCAGCACAGGGAGAAGCAAAAAAACCAAAGGATTTGAAATGAAATTTGGGTTTATATTGAACCGCTTTTTTAAGAAATAGCCAACTCCTATAAATGCCAGTACGGGTAATAAGTTTTTGTAAAGTTCAATAAGAACATCCATGTTATATCTTTTTTGTGATATTCTTACAGAGCATTGCAATGGACCTAACATTAAACCATACGGCGTTTACATCCAGCAACATTCCATTACAGATATGCCCCGCGGCATACAGATTTTTATGGGGATTTTTTGAGCTGATTACTTCCATCTTATCAGGATCCAACATAATCCCTCCTACAGGATAGGCTTCAATAACCCCACTCTTCAGTAAATTTTGAAGTAAGGTAGATTTCATCTTGTCGATTTTTGTAGCCGGACCAGTTGCGTTGATTAAGTATGTTCCTTCATGCTTCTGTTTATTACCATACTGAAAAATGAATTTCCCTTTTTCCTTATCGTAGCTAACGTCATGGAGGGGAGAATTTACTTCCAGTTTTCCATTTTTGAACAGTTCATCTAATCTACGTGCGTTGACTAAAGGCATGCCATGGCGGGTAACTGTCCAATAAGACCCGAACCACTTCTTAAATCTCTGCTTCTCTGCCACAGATAGCCAATCCCAGATTTGGGAAGCCTCGTAACGTAAACCGTATAAAATATTAATAAAGGCATCACCACCCTCTTCAGCAATTCTGATGTCTTGTTCAAGAAGCTGACCCGCAGGAATTCCTTTTCGCTCCGTTGTTTTCCAGTCTATGGAATGGCCTAAATAATTCTCGACCTCCTGCTGGAACAGTCTAAAAATCTCCTTCACCTTAGGTTGCCTCCATGCTGTGCGACGAATATGGTGAATGCAGGCAAGCGTCAAAAACTTTCTTTCGTATTGTGATTCTTTCTTGGGTTGAACCCTAGGCAATAAGCCATCCAGTGAAAAAAGCCGGATTTTACCAGTGTGACCGCTATCGATTAGGGTCATAATCGCATCAATTGCACTGAGGCTGGAGCCGAGCAAGCAAACCTCGGCATCATTTGGTATGCCGTTGATAATGGGTTCGCTTGGCCAAGGGAATCCAAAATAAGACTTTAATGAATCAAATTCCGGAAAGTTATTGGGCTTAGGCGTTCCCGGTACCAGAATGACATGATCTACATTTCTACTGGGCGTCTTCGCCATCTTAATCTCCCAGTGATGATCATTACCGGGAATAAGATCAATTACTTCATCGTGAACAATAGTAATCTCTAATCCAATTTCTTTGGCCTCATCCAAGTAATGCTTGACCTGTTCCTGGATATAATTTCCATACAGCCTTCGCGTGGTATAGGAATCATCTAAGGTATTTTCTTCTCTTACCTCATGCTTGATATTTTCTTTATGCTCTTCCAGCCACTGTGAAAAGTGCTTAGGTTCAAAGGAATGTATGCCCATCAGATCTGCCTGCGTATTTAGCAAGTGGCCGGGCTGATCTGTGCTAAATGCTAGTCCTAATCCGATCTCTTTCCTTTTTTCCAGTAATAGAATCCTGGTAGTTTTGTGCTTACCCGCTATTTTCAGCTGCACCATCAGTTCTGCTAATGTAGCCGCACCACAAGCCCCTCCGCCGATAATAGCTACTGTAGTTTCTTTTATTTTATCCATTTACACATCTTAACTACTGATATCAGGTTTAGTTTACTGATTAAGTTTTTTAAAGTTGTGTAAGGATGTAGCTAAAAGGAGGCCAAGTCACTAAAAAATAATTCAGTGGTTTTTTTACCCTTTGACTGGGTGGCAGGGCATTCAGATTATGCTTGGACTTACTATCCGACTATATCAAAAAAAGGCTGAATCCTTGGGAATTCAGCCTTTATAGTTTTTGAAATATGATTATCAGCAATGATGCCAGTCACCTTAGATTCTTTGCTTATCAGGTTGGAAGATCGATGACCGAAGACTCCCGCAGTGGCGGGACAGGCAAAAGTGGCCTCAATTCTTAAGTTTAACATATCTTACATTGCTTTTGACACCTTACTGGTAGAAAAGCGGATATACATATTTTGCAATAATTCGAAGTCTATTCTTTGGTCGTTTCAATTACCCCGCGGAAATATCCGAGGGATTCAGCTATCCCCATAAATGGATTATCCATATTCCGCTCGTGTTCCAGACTGCACACACCGGTGTAACCTACTTTTCTGATCATTTTTACCATTGCCGGAAAGTCTATTACTCCACGGCCTACTTCGAGGGAATAGCCTTGTTTTGTAGGTCCTGTTACGTCTTTGATGTGCATATCGAATACGCGTGTGTGATACTTTTCCATATCGGCTACTGGATCCTTCCCATTTCTCGTGTCATGTCCAATATCCAGGCACATTCCAATTCTTGGATCTAGGTCTTTGGTGTGGTTCCACACATCATCAGCATCCTGATAGATATTGATATCCGGACCGTGGAGATGGATGGCGAATTTAAAATCATACTCCTTCACCTTTTTATCTACATAGGGAAGCAGTTCCACATTGGGAACGCCTACGATCAGTTTTACCCCAACTCTTTTTGCGTACTCAAATGCCTTATCAATTTCGGCCTCGGATTTCATGTAGATGGGGCCAACTGCATATCCTGTAATTTCATGGGCTTTCAGTTTTTCATGAAAAGCAGCAATTTCAGCATCGGTGCTAGCCATCGGCAAATGAAAATCCTTGATGCACAGGTAGTGTACATCCAAGGCTTTCAATGTTTCCAGTGTCTTGTCCAGGTCAAATTTCACGAAGGTGTATCCGGCAATTCCCACCTTGAATGTTTCACCTGTTTCAGGCGGTGGCTGTGGTCCTGGTTTGCTTTCCTGAGCTTTGCAAACCATAAGCGCCATTGCAAAGAAAAGGGTCAATAAGGTTAATTTCATGTAAATTATTTTAGGAGTTATTATAAGCCAATTTAGCAAATGCAAAGGAAAGAGAGGTCCTGAGGATTACCAATACTACGGAATCGTTTGCTTTGGTTTTGGGGGATAGTAGTGGGCATGAAATTCATTCTTAAAAGCAATGGTAGAGGACGAGGAGTTAAAAATCATTTTGGAACCAAAATTAGACTTCAATACGATCTGACTATATCTAGAAAGTTGATCGAAGATTTTTCAAAAACTACTATCTTAATACATTCAGATGGCTATGTGTCCCATCGGGAATTATGATATGATACCCATTGTTGCCAAAAGTTTCTTATTCTTTTTCAGAGATTACCACTCTAAATTTATTTTTATACACGACATGTCCATTATCTGTTGTGTATGGTTTAATTGCTTTCGCTGATTCTTCATATACTTTTTCAAATCCACTATTATTGATAGCCTTTGCTGTTGGTCCAGCGGATAATATACCTTTTAAAGCAGTTTCGGCATTTGGATAATCCCAAACAGAGGTGACATCAGTATTGTCAATGATCCTTAAACCGCATTCTGCTATAATATTTTCCAATAATTCGTTTTCTGAAAGTGCAAAAGGACCACCAGCGCCAGGGGGTGGAGGTGGAAGTAAACTACCTATGACTTTAAGGAAAGAACCTGCTTCACAATCTTCTTTATTACCCCATATCATTATGACTAATTTCCCTTTTTCTTTCAAAGTACGCTTACTTTCTAAAATTGCACTTTTAACCGACTCAGCGTATTGGATTGAATTGAAAGCACAAACTATGTCAAAAGTATTATCCTCAAAAGGAAGTTCTTCCATTTCTCCTATGTGGAATTCAATTTGAGAATTTCGCTTTTTTGCTTGTTCAATCAAAGGTGCGCTTGCGTCTATTCCAACTACATTTATGCCTTTTAAATATGCTAGGTTGCTAAAGAAGCCAGAGCCACAACCCACATCTAAAAGTTTGTCAGTTGACTTTAAATCAAGAAAATCAAAAACGTGTTTATATCCTGCGCTACCCGTAGCTTCTTGGATTAATGCCCAATCTTCAGGATTCTTTCCCCAAAGTTCTCCTTGAATTTTATTTGAACCCATAGTTTTGATTTTAATGATCTTCTCAAATTATTGTAAACAATTGAATATAAGCAATTTCCTCTATATCGAAAACGTCCACTGGGAATAGGAATGTTCGAAAGTGGTATTAAGTACATGCACGATAATCCAGTAAGATCTGGATTTGTAGAAAAGCAGGAAGACTTTGTGTATTCTAGAGCAAGGAATTATTTGGCAATGAAAGGTTTAATAGAAGCGGATTATTGGTAGCGGCTTAATTTGATCACACGGGCGATAAGCGTGGTTTCCCACCCGGAATGCCGACATCTCCTTAAAAAGCTACACTGAAGCTTTTTTTACGCTCGATCTTGCTTTCCTATCCCAACGAATTTGCAATTGTATTTCATCGCTGGACGCTAGATTGCACTAATTTCCGATTTCAAATCGGTTAGGATATTTGGGTAGGACAAGGCTAACACAATCCAGTGAATTGTTTTAGCCTTGGGCCAGCTTGTAGGGCAAGCAAATTACACCCAGTGCCACGAGCGATCAAACTACGCTGAGAGGGGGCCTGGACCTGCTACATTTGATTGGACAGTAAGTTAAGCCCCCTTAACTTAGAACC
>NZ_CAXBET010000007.1:0-250462 GCF_963974835.1 uncultured Algoriphagus sp.
GGTTCTAAGTTAAGGGGGCTTAACTTACTGTCCAATCAAATGTAGCAGGTCCAGGTTCCGAATCGTCAACTATTCGGACACAGACCTTAACAACGGAATCTTAGAAGGTATCAATGCTAAAATACAACTGGCCAAAAAGGAACTCGTGGTTTCCGACATATCGATATGATATACTTCATTGCCGGTAAACTCAAATTCGACTACCTAGCTATATCCCAGCTAGAGCCTAAAAAATAGGGCGAATGAAAAAAAAGAAATTATTTAGTATGTATTATTTGTTTAGTTTTCAATAACTTTTATCTTAGTCATTCATTTAAACTAAAAACCCAAAATTTTTATGGATAATCAAGCTAAATCGCGACAGCAAATAGCTGATGAATATGGCGTTTCTACCAAAACTCTTTTACGTTGGATTAAGAAGGAAAGAATTGTTATTTCAAATGGCTTAGTAACGCCAAAAGAACAATCAGTACTGTATGAAAAATTTGGAAATCCAAAGAGATAGCAACTCTAAAATTGTTTAGTTTTTTATCTTTTAGCTAACCTATAATAGACGCGGTAAGACTTAGCTTTAATGCTACAAGTGCCGATATTCCATATCTCTCTATCTTTCGAGTCACTAATGCAAGGGTTATACTTGATTATTTTTTTTGATTCCTAAAAGCTTCATGATGATTCTTCGTGATACAAAAGGCGTAACGCTTCTGTTCTTTTCAGAGTTGAAACATCACTAAAAAGCTGAACTCTGACATTGTTGAAGGAAGCACGTCCTTTTCATATTCTTTCCACTAAATATTCCACGCTAAAGGATTTCATTACTCAATTTTTACTGTTTCAATAGAGTCTGCTGAAAAACTCAGGGATTTTAACTTATAAAACCCAGGCATACAAGTGCCCTCCCTGCCAGTTTCACAAGGTTCAGCATAAGGATGATGGAGGCGATCCACGATTGGCTGGTTTGTTTATGTCTTACCCTGATCCTTTTCATCCCGTATGCATTTTTGGCCTGTACAAACTTTCTCTAAATCGGATTCCTCCCTCAGGATGTTACTTGATTTGCCACTGCCTTTGCGGATGGACGGCATAAGGGTTTGGCCGCCAGCTTTATATTTTTGGAGGCCAGCCATTTCCTGTTTTCCCTGGTGCAGTAGATCTTATCTGCCAACACTTTGGCAGGATAAAGGACAAAGCGCTCCCTGTAGTTCTCCACATAGTCAGCCAGATGGCTTCCCTCATTGAAGGTATCCCAGTAGATGGAATCCAGAAAAAATTATCTCCCAGATTCAGATGGATCTTGGCTCCGAACTCTGTTTTTGCTTTTGCTTTACGCCGCACGATAGGGGGAATATGTGGCTGACCAATTACTGACTATTCGATGATCCACCTGATGGCTTTCTTCCCGAAACATCTTCAATTGCTGTGCATATACGGTCTGGATGATCCAATACTTCCGATGTGTCAGGCGGAGAGTGGAAGCACGGTAAAGCCATCGAGCTGTTTTTCAATAATCCTGAAGTTCCTCCCCAGGTACTGGAGCTGGAATTTGATGCTTTTCGGATGACTTTCCCAGATGGTTTTTTGTTTTGGGCAACCTTGAGAAAACGCTTTCTGGCTACTTCCCGGTAAGTCCGGGGCTATTTTTACTGAGGGTTGGCCGCATGCAGCTGATCAATGATCGCTTCTGTGATCTCCTTGGATTTATTCAATAATCCAATATCGGTGGGATAGGCGATGTCCTGGGGACAGGCTGTGGCATCATAGATCACCTCTCCTTTTTTAACAGGAGCTACAGCTGATCCATTCGTCTGGGCAGTGGTTTTATCTTTTTTTTAACGCTTTGACCTGGGATAATTCATGAATCTTTTCGTTCATCTCGGCAAGCAATTCATTGCCAAGCCGTTTTCTGATTTCCACAAACAGGGAAGCATCAAAGGGAGGCCGTAATGTAAGAGCTGTAACCCCAAAATACTGGAGTTACATGTTTTCGGTGGTCTGGGCAACGGCCTCCAGATCATCCGCATTGAGCATGTGCTTGATGATCACCACTTCGATCAATACTCTGGGATTCAACTAAGGCTTTCTCGTGGATTTGGGAGAGTTTTGTTTGTTGAACAGACTCAACAGCTCGTCCGAGGGAATCACGGAACTGAGTACAACCCATCGGTTAGATGGATTCAAACTATTGTGGAAGGGAGTTTCAAATCCTGTGAATGGAAGCTGGCTTTGGCTGGTATATTTGCTGCGTTGGTGTATGCCTTTTAGAAGTCTTCTGCATAGTGCCTTGCACTTGTCTTCCTAAAATCTCACTCAATCCATCTAAATCTCGCTTTTTTATATTCTACCCAGACACTAAATAGAGATTTCTGCTCTTTGATGTGTTAGAAATGCCACGCGCCAACTATCCATAATGTGAGCTTTTTGCACCTCGACAGAAATGAAAACCTACGATAACCTGCTGAAAAATGAACAGTGCGATGCTGAAATCGATAAGATGTTGGAGCGCGTCATCAATTCGGTTGATAATAAGGGACAGTATCTCATTGAGCCGAAGCCACACAAAAGAGTGGATAAAAATACGCCCAAATACATCGAACTGAATTTGAAATTCTATTAGATGTTTGAAGGGACAGACGTATTGGCCATTCATAAGTTATTACAAAGTTTTATCTTTGATGAGCTAATTTAGGTTGGAGGGGAGGGGATTAAAAAAATCCAGGCTGTGAAGCATTTGGCCTATTTGCTTCGTCTTACACCAACAATAAAGTTAACTATTGAATGGTTCTTCCGAATAAAATCCCAAAAGAAAGATGCCGTCTTAAATAGCATCCGAATTGAAGCAAATGCCCTCGGGAATTCGAAAGATTCCACTCCCTTACTAGATTTTTTTCACCGCATTCACTCTCGCATCCATCTCCAAAAAGCCACTATTTTTTATGAATCCCCTAAAAAACAGAGCCTCCTAACACTCGGAGGATCCTGCAAGCAAAAGAAGATTGATTTATAAAAAAATAACCAATTCCTACGAATGATGCAAGTTCTGTAAGTAATTATTTTTTTGTTAAACAATTATGATTTGTACTACCTCTGTAAAAGTGTTCCTCTTCGTGACTAGCATCATTTCTGCATTCATATTTAACCAAATTCATTTTTTTTGTTTACTATTTTTCAATAGAAAATAGCCAAATAAGTCAAGGGAAGCTTCTTAAAAATAACAAATGCTGCTGGCTAAAGAACATGCGACCAGTTAGTTATTTCTATATATAAACAAAACTGGGTTTTCAACAATTTGCTTTTCTACTTCCCTGATCCTATCAGAATATTTTGTTGGGTTTTCCAAAACTGCATTTAAAGAAAATAAATCGTCTGGCGCAATATCAAGTACCATTTGATTTGCATTGGCGTTAGCGGGAAAAATCCCAGGAATATTTGCGATTAACCCATCCATGTCATTTTCCATCTTATCTATAAACCTAGCCTCTAAAGTCAATTTATTCATTGCTAGTATCTTCCAACTTTTCCCATGCCATACATTAAATAGTGTATAATCCTTTAAGTCTATAATTTGATCAGAAAACGCATAAAAATTATTGAGCCATATTTCATTAATTACATTGTCTTGATGAATAGCTTCGGCGCCCTTATTCCAAGGTATATCGAGTGTATTGAACTCATTTTTATCAAAGGAAAATTCCACAAAAGTGCTCGAATCATTTTCATTAATATAACTCAATGTGTTATCAACCTTTCTCTTAAAGAGAATTTCTCCATTTGATCCCCTGTAAAAATATTGGTTTTTAAACTCATCTTCAATTTTAATATCACTTTCTTTAATTGGAATCGTTACACCTGTAGATTTTAAATCGGCATCTAAAATATCAATTTTAACCCCTATATTATTATCAGCAGGTAGAACTGCATAGAATCCATCCTCAAATGGGTATAAATCATGATAACCTATCCCTTCCGAGAAAGATAGATCTCTAATCACTTCTCCATTTAAATCAAGTTCCAAAATTTTTCCTAAGGAATGATCCTTAATAAAAACAGATTTCTCATCATGTGAAAGAATAAAGTTTGAAACACGAATATACTCCCCAGGTCCACTTCCAGTACCTTGAAATGAATTTATAATCCGTCCATCATAATCAAAAATGAATAAGGACTCTGCAATGGAATTATCAAGCACAAAAATATACTGTTTTGTAGTGATTACTTTTGAAATACGTCCGATGAACGATTTTTCTGTAGCCTCCAATGGTACAATTAAAAGTGTATCAAAAAGTTCTGATAGTTTAAGGTCAATACTTTCGTTAGTCTCAATTGTCAAAATATTGCCTTTGGTCATCGTTTTCTCTTTGGAACATGAAACACATGTAAAAAGCATTAATACAGCAAAATTGAATAATAAAGTTTTGATAGATTTCATATTTAAGGTAATACAATGGAATCTAACTAAAATTGATTTAATCAGATTCCATTTGATGATTTTATATTTTACACACAGTCTTCTTCTTCCACATAGGTACAAGGACACATAGCACCTTGTACATATTCACAATCTTGCCAGAATGTAAAATATGAGCCACACCATTTTGACAGATCTGTGAGCTTAAAGTCTTCTGTGTATTGAGCTTCACAGGATGGCGGATTACTGCTACTGCTACTGCTTGACTGAGCAAGCGCATCATTACTGATCGATACAAATGGATCTGTCAAGCTTACCTTCACATTCATTAGTAGTGCCATAAAGAATATTCCCATAGCGGCTGTTTTTACGATTTTATTGAATTTAGTGTTCATTTTGATAAGATTTTTAATATAAGAATTTATTTTTAGTTGTTGTTAATTTTTTAGTTTTCACCTATCCTTTCCTCTGTTGCCCCGACAGCAGAAGAAAAATAACAATGAGGTCAAGTCATGGCTGCCCTCCTTTCTTGCCTATCTGATGGTTGGCCTTTTAGGTTTAGTGAATAGTTTTCTCCCCGAAGGTCATCAGCAGGAGTGATGTTGGTTTTTGAAATGAGATATGTAGGCCTTTGTTTTATTTCTATATATATTTTACCGATATATTCTCCGATCACACCCAAGACCATCATTTGAACACTTGAAAGGAACACAATACTGGCCACCACGGATGCCCATCCTGGCACTGTCATACCAAGAAATACTATTATGATTGCATAGATTCCATATCCGAATGCCAAACCTGCAAAGAACACTCCCACGGCGAGTGCAAAGCGAAGGGGTTTGACGCTAAAGGAGGTGATGCCATTGCTGGCAAGATTGAGCATTTTCCAGAACCCATACTTTGTTTCACCAAACTTTCTTTTTTCCTCTAGGTAGTAAGTGACAGCCTGCTTGTATCCTATCCAGGAGAATATTCCTCTCAGGTACAGGTTTTGGGTTTGGACACTGCGGATAATATCTGCCACTTTTCTGTCAAAAAGCCGAAAGTCCGCACCGTTTGGCAAGACCTTATGATCCGCCAGCCAGGATAAAACCTTATAATAGCAGGTGGATGTCAATTTTTTAAAAAGGGAAGGCTGTCCCTCATTCCTGCATACTGCTGTGACGATGTCATTTCCCTTTTGCCAAAGGGCGATCATTTCCGGGATTGCTTCCGGCGGTTTTTGAAGATCGGCATCAATGGTGACAATGCAATCGCCATTTGCATGGTCTATCCCTGCCTTAAGAGCTGCCTGATGGCCAAAATTTCTGGGGAACCTTATATAGCTGACCGATTGGTTCATGGAGTTAGCCAATTCGATTTCCACTTGCGTTTCGTCCTCACTGCCATCGTTGACTAATATCACTTCATAGCTATACTCTTTAAGTGTTATTTCTATACGCGCAAGTAGTGGTGCTATATTCTCAGCCTCATTGTAGCAGGGAACCACTATGGAAAGTAAAAAATCATTCATTTTCGATGAAGTTATATAATTTTCCCTCCTGTTTGCTTTTCTTTTGCTCTATGATTTCATACACACTTGCTTTTGCAGTCTCACTGTTTTTCCAGTCAGCAGTTCTTAAAAAAGTATGTATGCCCAAAAAAAGAAACCATACAGAACCTGCCACTATTAATATAGGTCTGTTTTTAGAGGAAAGCCACTGATCGACTTGCCAAACCAGCATCAATGCTATTCCTATGATGCTAATATACATATAGCGATCTGCGGTGATTACAGTACGGGGTAAAGGTATGATATGGAGTACTAATAGTAGATTGATGATAAAAAACAAAAATCCAGCTACTACAAATCTATTTCCTTTGCGGAAATTGACCCAGACGAAATAGCCTATAATCCCTGCCAAAACTATGTATCCATAATAGTATATAGGAAGAGCTTCTCCTGGCGAAATAGGGAAGGGGTGAAAGAAATACAGCTTAACGGGAGCCAGAAATCGGAAAATGTATTCGCTGATACTGTACAGGCCAAATACCAGCCTTTGATAAAATGGATATCCTCCAGTATTTACAGTGCCTAGATTGTTTGTAAAGGAAAAATACCAGAATCCTAGAGCCATTAAAAAGAAAGGGACTTTTTCAAGAAAGACCCGTGAAGTAACCAGTTTCTTCCAACCTAATTCCGAATACCGGCTAAATGCATAGTCAAAAAGTATCAGATTGAGCGGAAGAATAATTGCCTGTTCTTTTGCTCCAAATCCCAAAAGGAAAGCTAGTGCTGTTGCTATTAGAAAAAGCCAATTGGAAGTTTGAATGTATCTTATATAACTATATAAAGCAACTAAGGCAAAAAAGCCATAGAGTATAATTTTCGAGGCACTTATCCAAGCCACAGATTCCACTTGCAAGGGATGAATGGCAAAGATCAATGCGGTAAAGAATGCGTAAGTAATGATTTTCGTGTTTCCTGCATGGGGAAGTAAAGCAGCAACAAGCTTTTTAACTATAAAAAAAACTAAAACAGTGCTGCACCAATGAACCAGCAGGCATGCGGTATGAAATGCACCGGCTTGCATACCGAAGAGCTGAGTAATCATCAAATAGAATACTGAGTTGACAGGAGAATACTGCATCTGCCAAAAGTGGGTGAAATGGTAAATAATGTCCTGTGAAGATGGAGAGCTGACAAGTGGGTTTTCCAGAACCTGCCAAGTATCGTCCCAGTCTAGCTGGAAACCATTAGAAAGAGTGGTAAGAAACGCAATAATGAGGCTTGCGGACAACCCACATATAAGCCTGCTGGAAGTTATCCAGCTATCTGATCGAAAATTGGAAAGAATGTTTAATCGGTACTGTTTAATATTATCCATAAAAATAGTTTGGTTAAAATTAAAAATTAAATGTTTTAGTAAACGGTATAAAATCGGACAAAAATGGACAAAGAAAGACAGAGATATTTAAAGTCCTTATGATTTTTATATTCTTGGATAACAATTTCTGAAAGGTTAGAAAAAAGTAAGTTTTAGTAAAGTTTACTTGCGTACTAAAAATTTTTTATTATACGCGATTGTTATTTATTATATGACAGAATCACAAAAAAAGTAATGTAAAATGACCAAAACCCAACAAGAAATTGCAGTGGAAGATTGGATGTTTAAATTAGTAAAAAATTGGAATCGCTGATGTCATTGAAGACTAACAAGGGATCTATATATAGCGTATTTTTTATAGTCATCCTTGCGCTGACTTTCTTGTTTTGTCTTATGAATCATTATGAAGGACAGTCATGGGGGGATGATTTTTCACTTTATTTAAATCAAGCACGGAGTATCATATATGGTACAGTTGAAATAACAGTTTATAATAACATTTATGCTGTAAGAAACTCTACAGTTTCAACTTTTTCTCCAGAATCCTATCCTTGGGGATTTCCTCTTTTGCTTTCACCCTTTTTTTATATATTTGGAATTGATTTTAAATTTTTCAAGATTCTGGAGGCAATAATCCTGATTGCTTTCCTTTTTGTTTTTGATAGGCTTCTTTCAAATAAGTTGAAAAATCCCGAACGTATAGCGCTAATATCTTTGATTGGTTTAAATCAGGTATTTATTTTACATACAAATGATGTCTTAGCCGAAATACCTTTCTTGTTTTTTTCTGCTCTTACACTTTATGTGATTCAACAAGCATCAAAAACAAATTTTCCGACTCCTTTAAATATACTAATAGGATCTCTAATGCTTTTCACCTTCTTTATAAGGTCTGAGGGCATAGCATTAGTAGGTGCATTTTTATTATATCAACTTTTTATTATAAAACAATTTTCTAAAATAGATTTTAAATCATTCATGCTGTTTGCAAGTCCTCACTTGGTTTTTCTATTTTTGTATTTTTTATCTAAAGCAATATTTCCTACAGGATTTACATCTCATTTGGAATTTTTGGAGAATTTTAATATTGAGACATCTCTCCATCATACTGATTTGATATTTAAACTTTTAGGAATATTTCTTAATGAGAATATAAATTTAATTAATAGCATTTTAGTAATAGGTTTTTTTTTAATTGGTTTAGTGTCTAGGTGGAGAGAGGACTTTTTATTTATAGCTTATTGGTTTATTGTCCTATTTGTTTTATTTATTTGGCCATATTTTTATAATAGATATATGTACTCTCTGATTCCTTTATTTTGCTATTTTTTTGCTAGAGGTTGTGGGTTAGTTAGTGTATGGTTGGTAGGAAAGAATTATTCTGTTTATTTACTTTTACTTTTAGCGGGACTTAATCTTTTTTCACTTGTGGAAAAGACTGCTGAGCACAATAATGATATTTATATAACATATGGTCCAGCGAGTGCTGATAGTAAAGCTATGTATGATTTTATAAAGAATAAAGTTCCTCAGGATGAAGTTGTTGTTTTTCCTTTTCCTAGGGTTATTAATTTTTATACGCTAAGGAAATCAATATTTGAATATGAAAGTGCTGATATTATTATGGAAAAGGGAGATTGGTTGGTGCTTTTTAAGAATTGGAACCATAATTTTCAAATTTCAAATATTTCCGAGATTACCAGGCATGAAGGCTTTGAACATGTTTTTGAGAACAGACTGTATATTATTTATAAAATAAAAAAGGGTCCCAAATTAACGATTGATGCATAAAAAAACCGCGATAATTATTGGAGCAGGGCCTGCCGGACTGACTGCAGCATTGGAGCTTTTGGAGAAAACTGACATCAAACCCATAATTTTTGAAAAAAGTGAATACATGGGAGGGATATCCCGAACAGTCAATTATAAAGGCAACAGAATAGATATTGGCGGCCATCGATTTTTCTCCAAATCCGACAGGGTCATGGAATGGTGGGCGAAGATTTTACCCATAGAAAATTATGCAACGGATCGAGGGCAGCCTTTAACAATATCCTACCAGAGAAGCCATCGAACTGTTGTAAATTCAGCGAACGGAATAGATGCGGCGAAAGAGGATAAAGTGATGCTGGTGAGGAACCGTCTTTCAAGAGTATATTATGGCCGTAAATTTTTTAAATATCCTATATCTCTTTCATTAGATACTTTAAAGAAATTAGGGATAATAAACGTATTGCAGATTATGTCCAGCTACCTCTACATCAGGGTATTTCCCAGAAAAAATATAGAGACTTTAGAAGATTATATTGTTAACGGCTTTGGTAGTAAACTCTACAAGACATTTTTCAAGGATTATACTGAAAAAGTGTGGGGTATACCATGCAATAAACTAAGTGCAGAATGGGGTTCGCAGCGGATCAAAGGTATTTCAATCAGAAGTATTTTGGCACATGCTATGAAAAGAAAAAAAGATAATTCCATCGGCCAGAAAAACACCGAAACCAGCCTAATCGAGAAATTCCTCTATCCCAAGCTTGGTCCCGGACAGTTATGGGATGAAGTTGCTTTAAAAGTAAAGGAAGCTGGCGGTGAGATTATTACCCAAACCAAAGTTGTTGATTTTAAACTGGATGATAAGCAGTTTCTTGGAGCATTGGTTGATGATGGGGAACAACAAAGGGTAGTAATGGGAGACTATTTTTTCTCCTCAATGTCTGTGAAAGATCTGATTCAATGTATGACTGATGATGTGCCTGCAAAAATAAGTGCATTAGCCCGTGAGCTAAAATACAGGGATTTTATTACTGTGGGCATATTGGTTCATAAGCTGAAAATCCGTAATCCAGATGGCGGGAATATTCTTGACAACTGGATATATATTCAAGAAAAGGACGTAAAAATAGGGAGACTTCAAATTTTTAACAACTGGAGTCCTTATATGGTTAATGATAAGGAAACTGTATGGTTGGGTCTTGAGTACTTTTGTAATGAAGGAGATGAATTATGGACTATGGATAAAGATGCTTTGATTGAATTTGGTAAAAATGAGCTTTCTAAGCTGGGCATTATTGATGAAGAAAGTTTTATTGATGGAACCGTGATCAAAGTTCCCAAAGCCTATCCCGCCTATGTGGGCAGCTATGAATATTTTGATCAAATTAAGGATTATGTTAGCAAGTATGACAATTTGTTTCTGATAGGGAGAAATGGTATGCACAGGTATAATAACCAAGATCATTCTATGCTGACGGCCATGGCTTCTGTGCAGTGTATTATAGATGATTCTAAAAACAGAGAGCATATTTGGGCTATCAATGATGAGGATGAGTATTTGGAAGAGAAATAGAAAAAGACCCCCTCATTTTTTATGTATTACTTTTGTAGTTAGTTAGAACTGTTTCAATAGGATTGAATCTTAAAAAATATGCTTTCCCCCGATTCGAACCTTACCCATAAGGACATTGATTATTAGATGATTGGCACAGTGATTTGTAGCAGGCTACACGATTTACGCTGATTAGTATTAATCAATGGATTTAGAGTTTATTCTTTCCAGTAAATTGGATTGGGCTCTATTGCTGCTTGGCCAGTTCAATCGCTTTTTCCAGGAATTCGTCCCTTCCGGTTTTTACGCCTTCAATGGTACGCTTTACATAGACATCTGGTAAGAAGCCTATCCCATGAAGCTGGGATCCGTCATGTTTCAGTACCCGCATACCGGTAAAGGTAATAATATATTCCCCCGGCAGTGTAAAGCTGTTGACATTTCCATTGGTCCCGGAACTGGGCTGTCCAACGATAGTTGCCAGTTTGTATCCATCTATAAAGCCCAGATAGCTTTCTGCATAGCTTACCGCTCTTCCGTCGGTAATAAAGATGATTTTTTTGCCGCCCAGATAGGGTTTCTTTGCTTCAACAGACCAGCCAAAATCCGAATATCCGGATATTTGTTTTTGGTCAGGATACATGTGATGGTCTACCTGCATCCATTTGCGCTTATCCTGTTCCGATATAAGATGGCTGATTAATCCGTGGTTGCTATTTGGATAGCCTCTGACATCTGCTATGATGGCTTTGCTTTTTTCCAGTTGGGACATGATTTGGTTGATCGTATCCATCGGAACTGCATCCAGATTGAGATAGGCTATTCCATTTTTAAGGAATTTATATCCAGGACTCAAGGACTTGATTGAATCTTTCTGGGCATAATAGTTCAGTTTTCTCTTTAATGTGACGGTCTTTCCTGCTACGGTGACAGAGAGGTTTGTATTGAGTTTTCCGGTTATCATCAGGATAGGAGCGGTATAATCAAACCAGCCTTGTGTGGCAGCGGAGATCAATGGTTTCATTTCTTCATACAGCTGCTGCGGAGATATACCGTCTATCTTTTCAATAATCTCCCCCGGCTTAAAACCCAAACTCTGATCAAATACATCGGTGATGACCAGTTGCCCTTCTATCCATGCCACATTAATGGGAGGAGAAAAATAGGGGTTTTGTGGACCCCTTACACTCACATGGTTGTCTTTAAGTGCTGAAGTGAGGCGCTTCAGTTCATTCATGTGGTTTTTTGCATTACTGGCAAAGGTTCTTGTCAGGCTTGCCTTTAGCTCTTTATTCCAGTCTATGGACATTTCTGAGAAATAGGGATAGAAATGCTGGAACACATTCCAGGCATTGATCAGGTTGCCACAGCGGAAGGATAGAGCTGAAGCATCAGTAGCGGTTGATTGCTCTGCCAAATCCATAAGACCTTCTATGCTTATACTGCTTTGTGGGTAGGTCTGCCCGTCTTTACTGTAGAGTACCAGTGGCATGCTTATCCATAGGTCTTTTCCTATCTGAACTGTCCAGTTTTCATTTTTATTGGGTGAACCTTGAAAAAGAGCTGGGGTGGGAGTCAATTCACCATTGCCCATCTTGTTGTTATTATTGGCGGGAGATTCCTGGTTCTCATTTGCTAATGTTTCATTTCCGTCAGCTGCCTGGGGCGAATTCACCCTGACACTCCGGTACAGCGGATTGCCTTGGTTCATGTCTTTGGATACCCCGAAATGCTGCCAATACACAGGCAGGTATCCTTCTTTGTTTTCAGGGGTTGCATTGATAGGATATTGCGAAGAAGATTCAGCAAGAGTGAAGCTTACCGTAGGTGCAATGGGTTCAAAGATCCGCTGCATGGTCTGCATTAGCTCTTCATTATTCTGGCATTTCAGAACTTCTTCGCTAGCATAGACAGAAAACCATCCCCAGTCCACCTGATCTGCTTCGGTACTAGGATGGAAATATTTTACATAGCCATATGCTTTGGCAAAGGAAATCAGATTATCTATCTCTTGATTGCTCTGGGCCTGGGAGTAGAGGAGGTGGGATGACATGATGAGGAAGAAAAAAAGCGATTTATGTATAATATTCATGGTGCCTAAAAATTAGATCATAATTAGCTTCTAGTCTAAATCAGCGGATTGATATACAATATATTGAAAAAAGTTACATTAGTTGATGTAAGTAGTTTGAGATTAGTTATTTAGTCTGTTTTGATCATTCTTGCCGACGGGATTTTATTCCATATTTGAAAAGGATTATTTATTGGATTGAGTGTGTTTTAGGGTTTGTTTTCGCTAAAGCCTTTGAGGAATTGGTAGGCTTGGATGAGAAAACCTACTCCCTTTATTATCTATTTATGATACCTACAGAAATCCAGAGTGGTTAGGTCAACCAGGTTCTTGATCTGTAGAATTTTCAATTGAAAGGCTGTTTGGAAGGTTTTGGCTTTTTATCCCTGAATTCCTCACCAAGTTAGTCCTCTGGGCTCTGGGCGACCGTAAGCTTCCGGCATAAAGCCGCTTGCTTCGCTGCGCTTTTTATTCCTTTTCCTTCCGGTCTTTGTCGCCCCAGGCCTGATGAAGCTTCATAATTCATTGTTCCACAAAAACGAAAAACATTATGGAGACTCAAGAAAGAAAAATTGATTTGTTTGAAGTAGCTGAGATTAAGCTGAGCTACAGTACAAAAATAAAAGCTTCACAACGTCCAAGAGTTGAAAGCTCAAGGCAAGTGTATGAAGTGTTTACCAATGCCTGGGATCAGGATAGGATAGAATTTGTAGAGGATTTTAAAGTGATGTTGTTATCCCGAGCAAACCGGGTATTGGGGATTGTGAACATCAGCTCAGGCGGTACAGCAGGTACCGTCGTGGATGTTAAGCTGGTTTATGCAGCTGCCATCAAATCTAATTCCAGCTCGGTGATTATAGCTCATAATCATCCCTCAGGGAATATGAGGCCTTCAGAACAGGATAAGCGATTGACCCAGCGGATCAAACAGGCTGGAAATATACTGGATATCCCGGTTCTGGATCATGTGATTATGACTGCTGATGGATACTATTCATTTGCGGATGAAGGGGAGCTTTAGGGCTCCAATTTTTTAATATACAGAACGTATTTTATCTTTTTCCTTATAAAGGATTTGTATTGGGTGTATGTTTTTTATAAGGAATTATCAGTGGATTTTGGTATTGCAAGTATTTAGCTAAGTAAGAGCTGGAAAGATGCTGGATATCTAGACACTACTGTGGATAGTTATCCCAAAAATAATTGCTTGAATTAAGAGATTACAAGCGGTTATAAAACCAAATCAATCGATTATAAACAATAAAAAACCAGCTAATAAATCCGGATAGGCTATATTGGTTTTAAAAAGCCATGTAAAGTTTTATTCATATTGCTATTTATCAACAATTACCCAAAGCTAACAGGATAAAGTGTTCATACTTTATCCTGTTAAAAGAGGAAAGGAAAAGTTAAGCCTTTGATTACCAATTTTTACCATCCTAATCAAAAGCTTTGGAGTATGGTCAAAATCCATGAAACTGGGGATATCTTCAATGTCTTTTAAAAAGAAATCTGAAGTCAGATCAGCAGAGAAAAAATTATCTGTCCCTGTTAAAACTTTAATACCCAATCTATAAAGGCATTGGCATATTTGGAAGAGAAATTAATTCTTAAAGACAATAGCCCGTCTATGTTTAAAATACTTTTCACCACTTTGGGTATTACCTCATGTATATCCTTGCAGGTTATGGTGTGCTTCTAATATTTTACTTGCTTCACAGTTTCCAATCAGTCTTTATATTGATGGCCTCAGTTCATTATGTAAAAATAGATTTGGATTTACTTTGAATTTATCAGTTTGGCTACATGTGTTCGCACTATATCAACCGCCTCTTCTGCATCCCATCCAAAATAATGGCTTGAACCGGATTAATTTCAGAATATTTAACTGAAATAAGGCAGTATTTCTTGGACTACTCTTAAATAGAGTGGGGTTGTGGAAATTGTAGGTATATTCTGTTGTTGCTATTATAATTTTACAAGTATATTATTTGTATATATCGGTAACCTCAATTAATACCGAGGTCAATTTTATTAACCTCCGTTTTATGCTAGTAAACTTTGAATGAATAAAATTGCTGTTTTATTTCAACCAAAAAGAATAGGACTCTGAATTGAAGAGATCCATATTCCTTTATTTAATCCAGAATATTACATTCTCAGATTTTCCATCTGCATGATCTGAGGCTGGAATGGCTGGTCATATAGCCGCTTGCCAGTTGCTTTGTAAAGTGAATTGCCCAATGCGGCAAACACAGGGGGGAAGAGCGGTTCTCCCAATCCAGTTGGATCTTCAGTACTTTCTACGAAATGAACTTCGATTTTCTTTGGAGCTTCGCTGTGGCGGATCATGCGGTATTTATCGAAATTTGTCTTGGTAGGAACTCCATTTTCTAATGCCATTTCCCCATAGAAAGCATTGCCTATTCCATCGACAATCGCTCCTTCTCCCATATTTGCTGCTGCATCAGGATTGACGACTATACCGCAATCAACTGCCGCAAATACATTTTCCACCACTGGCTGATTTTCTTTGATGCTCACATCTATGACTTCGGCTACATAGGAATTATGGCAGAAGTAGGCAGAAACACCTCGTGAAATGCCGTTTGGAACCGTTGACCAATTGGACTTTTCTCGTACCAATTCCAACACTCCCGCATATCTCTTAGGATCGTAGTCATTATCTTTTCCTACAGGATTTGTCTCAGCTCTTTTCAGCAATTCGAGACGGAATTCAATGGGATCTTTTCCCATTTCTTCGGCCAATTCATCCAGAAAGCTCTGTTCCGCTCCTGCGATAAAGTTTGATCTCGGTGCACGGAAAGCACCAATTGTAATGTTGGACTCGATCTGCCAGCCTTCAGCGAGGTAATTGTCAATCGCTCCAGCAGGGAATCTATTGGCATGAAGAGGGGATTCAGGAATTCCACCTGCTTTTACATGAAGCGCGAGTAAGTTGTTATTTTCGTCCAAAGCAGCTCTGTAAGTAGCCGAATAGGTGGGCCTGTATACACCTGCACTCATATCATCTTCTCGGGTATACACCATTTTCACCGGAGTCTGGATCTTCTGGGAAATCAAAGCAGCTTCTACCAAATGATGGCTATAGGCTCTTCTACCAAATCCGCCACCCATTCTTGCAAGGTTGATCTGAATATTTTCTTTAGGAAGGGCTAGGCTGCTGGAAAGGGCATTCATAATGGATTCCGGCGCTTGTGTTGGACCATAGATAGTTGCCTTGTCACCTTTTACATCAGCAAAGCAATTCATCGGCTCCATAGTATTATGGGCCAAGAAAGGAGCAGTATAAGTTCTCTCGAGGACTCGGGCAGCTTTTTGAAAAGCTCCCTCAGGATCCCCGTCTTTTCTTTGCACATTACCTGGTTTGGTGATGTATTCAGCCATCTTTTCTTTATGTGCAGCAGAGTTTTCCAAGCCTCCAGGGACTTTAATGTCCATATTTTGACCTCCTCTACCCGCCATAGGGAAAGTGGAGTCAGGAGCTTTCTCCCATTCTACATTCAGTTTTTTCTTTGCCTGCATAACCTCCCATGTAGAATTCCCTACAATGGCTATGATCTGTGGGAAGGTGGTAGTATCAAAGAAGTTTCTATTATAGTCCTCTTTAAAAATATTGATTTCAAAGGCATCCTGAATTCCAGGTAAGGAAGTCACAGAGCTCTTGTCAAATGATTTTAACTTCATTCCAAAAGCTGGTGGATGAACTATAGCGGCATATTTCATGCCTTCCACTTTATGGTCTAAAGCAAAAAGAGGTTTTCCTGTCACAATTTTAGCCCCATCCACGTTCTTTTTGGAATTACCGATGATCTTGAAATCAGAATTTTCCTTCAGTTTCACTGCCTCGGGATCCGGAGCTTCGAGTGTCCCTGCCAGCGAAGCCATTTCACCATAACCGGCTTTTTTACCAGAACCTGTATGTTCTACCGTTCCTGCATTGGTAGTGATTTCCCCTGCAGGTACATTCCAGGTTTGGGCAGCAGCATTTATAAGCATATGTCTGGCAGTAGCGCCAGCAGTACGAAGAGGTTTCCAACTTGAACGGACACTATTGCTTCCCCCGGTAAACTGTCTTTCAAATCGTTCTGGATAGAAGTCTGCCTGCTCTACAAAGACGTTTTTCCAATCCACATCCAACTCATCAGCAAGGATCATTGGCAAGGAAGTTTTGACGTTTTGGCCAAATTCAGGATTCGGATTGAAAAGTGTCACGGCTCCATTTTCACCGATTTTGATGTAACTGTTGATTGTAAACCACTCATCAGGCATGGTCAGTACTTCTTCAGCGGTCGGTTTGCATCCAGCCAGCCAGCTAAAGCTCAGCATCATTCCTCCTCCTGCCAGTGTAGAGACTTTCAGGAAGGATCTTCTGTTTAATTTTTTATCAATTAATGTCATGATTTGCGCGGATTAGAGTGATTTGGAAGCAGTTTTTATGGCTGCTTTGATTCGGGTGTAGGTACCGCAGCGGCAGATATTTCCGTTCATCGCATAAGAGATTTCCTCATCAGTGGGATTGGGATTTTCAGCTAAAAGTGAGGCTGCAGTCATTATTTGTCCTGATTGACAATACCCACATTGTGGCACATCATGTTCCAGCCAGGCTTTTTGTACAGGATGATCGCCTTTTTCGGACAAGCCTTCTATGGTAACCACTTTTTTGTCTTCAATCACACTAACAGGGTAGGAGCAGGATCTTACCGCCTCACCGTCTATATGGACGGTACATGCACCACACTGGGCGATGCCGCAACCGAATTTGGTGCCGACCAAATCCAGATGATCTCTCAATACCCATAACAGAGGGGTGTTGGGATCGACATCTACATTCATTAATTTTCCGTTGATGCTTAAATTATACTGTGCCATAAGTGTTGTATTTATCTCTAAATTAATTATTTACAAGGAGTGTTGCTTACGAAATTCAAACGAAGCGTATTTTCTGCAATCGAATTATTACTATTTAAAAGGATTCTAAATTCAACTAACTGTTCAACTGATTGATATAAGGCTGATCATAAAATCGCTTTCCGGTTGCTTTATAAAGCGCATTCGCCAAAGCAGCGAATACAGGAGGGTAGGCGGGTTCACCTAACCCCGAAGGATCTTCTCCATTTTCCATAAAGTGGGTTTCTATGGAATCTGGGGCTTCTGTCATCCTGATCTGACGGTATTGGTGAAAGTTGGATTTGGTTGCCACTCCATCCTTGAAAGTCAACTCGCCAAACATTGCCGTTCCAATGCCATCCACCACGGCACCTTCACAGAGATTTTTAGCAGCATCTGGATTGACCACTATTCCACAATCTACCACAGTGGTAACTTTATGTATTTTCACCTGACCCTCGACTATTTTCAGATCAAGAACCTGAGCCGCGTAGCTATTATGACAGAAATAGGCCGATACTCCTCTTGAAATTCCATCTTTTGAACTTCCCCAGTTAGCCTTTTCCCTAAGCAATTCCAGCACTTTTGCATAGCGTTCCGCATCGTAATCATTTCTTTCTCCCACAGGGTTTGCTTTGGCTTTTGCCAATAATTCCAAGCGGAAATCAATAGGATCTTTCCCTGCTTCTTCCGCTACTTCGTCCAGAAAAGATTGCTCTACGCAGGCCATAAAATTGGATCTTGGAGCTCTGAAAGAGCCTGTAGTGATATTGGAAGGTACTTCCCATCCTTCAGCCAGATAGTTATCCACTGCTCCCGCAGGGAATCTGTCCGCATAAAGTGGGTTTTCAGGCAATCCTCCTGCATTAACATGAAATGCTGTCAGCTTATTGTTTTCATCCAAAGAAGCACGGTATGTTGCCTGATAGCGGGATCTGTAAACTCCTCCGGTCATATCATCTTCCCGGGAGTAAATCAGCTTGATTGGCGCCTTCATTTTTTGGGAAATTATAGCCGCTTCTATCAGCCAATGCGCATAAGATCTTCGCCCATACCCACCCCCCAATCGGGTCATTTTGATATCGATATTTTCCAAAGGGATTCCCAATCTGGAAGAAAGTGCCTGTTCCGTTAACTCCGGTTTCTGCAAGGGTCCGGCGCATTCCACTTTATCACCTTGTACATCCGCGAAAAAGTTCATCGGCTCCATACAGTTATGTACTAGAAAAGGCCCTGTGTAACTTCTTTCTATAATTTTAGCTGCCTTGGCAAATGCTGCTTCAGGATTTCCATCTTTGCGCTGAGTTTCCGGATTTTTAGCGGCTAATTTCATCGCTTGCTCCTGTGAGCTGGAGCTTTCCAATCCTTTCGGGACTACTCTTATCCCGTCTCTGCCAAACATATCGCGCTTTTCTTCATAGCTTTCCTGGATTTCCCATTCTGCCTCTATAGCTTTCTTTGCCTGCAAGACCTGCCAAGTGCTTTCTCCTACAACCGCGATTAAATCGGTAAATTGAACCGTATCAAAAAAGGTTCTTTTGTAATGATCCTGGATGGATTTTATCTGGAAAACATCCTTAATCCCAGGCATGCTTCGGGCCTTGGAATCATTAAACGATTTTAGCGTTTTTCCAAAAGCAGGGGAATGCAGGATCATTGCGATCAGCATACCTTCCCGCTTTGTATCTATTCCAAAAAGCGGTTTCCCTGTCACTATATTTTTTGCTTCTACATTCTTCTTGGAGGTACCGATAATTTTAAAATCCCTGGCGCTTTTTAATGGAACTTCTTCAGGAACGGGCATCGTGGCTGCCAAAGAAGCAAACTCTCCGAAATGTGCTGATTTACCTGATCCTTTATGGGAAATGGTGCCTGCTTTTACAGTTATTTCATTTGCGGGAACCTTCCAGTTTTGGGCTGCGGCAGCTATCAACATCGCACGGGCAGTAGCACCAGCCGTTCTCAAATTTGTGTAGCCAGAGCGGATGGCCTGACTACCGCCGATAAATTGTCTTGTAAAATATTTGGTGTCTAAATCCGCTTGCTCTACAACGACATTTTCCCAATCCACATCGAGTTCTTCGGCAACGATCATGGGCATGGAAGTCTTTACATTTTGTCCTCCTTCCGGATTTGGAGACATGATAGTTACCAATCCGTTTTTACCGATTTTAATAAATCCATTGAACTGAAACCATTCTTTAGGCATACCAAAAGCGTTTGCTTCCTTAGGTTGGCAAGCCGCCAGCCAGTTGAGGCTAAGCAGCATCCCACCTCCGGTAAGTGCGGAGACTTTGAGAAATGAGCGGCGGTTGATTTTAGTACTTGCAGTTTTCATGAATATAGTTTCAAGGTTTTCAGTCCAGACTTTTCTGTAAAAAAGCCATCACTTTCGTTCTGATTTCTTCAACATCAAACATAGGTCCGAAGTGAGGAGCGTCTTTGACAATAATCAGTTCATTGGATACACCTTTTACAGTGAGCCAAGAACTTAATAATTGGGATTGTCTCGGAGACACCAAGTCATCTTTCTCTCCATGAATGATCAGAAAAGGCGGATCGTATTCATCTATATAGCTAACTGGGCTTGCTGCCTTTGCCAAGTCCGGTCTATCCAGTGGAGCTGCGCCAATCAGAATTCCTTCAGGAGATTGGGCATCATTAGCTCCGGGAAAAAGAGTCAGATCTGCCGGGCCATAAAAATCAACCACTCCTTTGAAGCTGAAATTTTTATTGCTCTCTGGAATAAAGAATGCATCTACCTCATTGTTTTTGGCCAATCCAACCATGGATGCCAGATGACCTCCAGCGGAAAAGCCCATGACAACCATTCTTTTTGTATCCAAACCATATTTTTCAGAATTATCCACCAAATATGAAATGGCCGTATTGCAATCAAGCATTTGAGCCGGGAATACTGCCTGGGTGCTAAAACGATAATCGATCGAAGCCAAAGCATAGCCACTTTCAATAATTTCCGAAACGGTTTCATTCATATAACCCATGTCTGCGTACTTATCGTTACTCAGCCATCCGCCCCCATGAATAAATATTACCAAAGGGATCTTGCCTTTAGCATTTGCTGGTAAATAAATATCCAGGAGATGCTTCTTTAGTGTGTCATTTTGGTAGGGAATATTTCCATAGAGGATTGTTCCCTCTGAGAAAAGATTCATTACCCGGTTGTTTTGGCAAAATCCAGAGACCGAAAGAAGAATGAACAGAATGGCTAGGATGGGTTTTTTCATAGGTAGGTTGAAATACTTATTCAATAAACATGTCTGCTTAATTTACTGATTTTAAATAGGATATGCTTTGGAGTGATTTAGAATTTACTGATCAACTAAAGCAGATTCTTTAGAACGGACACCCAACAAATCGAATTTTTCTATTTCGGATCGAATTTCAGTTAACTCACTTTCGCTAAACCTCACTTCTAAAGCTCCGAGGTTTTCTTCCAAATGCTGGGGGTTTATTGTTCCTGGAATAGGTACAATAAACGGCTTTTGGGCAAGGAGCCAGGCAAGGGAAAATTGCGCCATGGTGATGCCTTTTTTCTGCGACCATTCCTGTACAATCCGCAAAAACGGCATGTTCTGTTCCAATCCTTCAGGAGAGAAAAATGGCAATTGAGAACGTCTGTCCAATTCTTCAAATCGGCTATACTCATTAAACCTTCCCGTCAGAAAGGATCTCAATGTCGGTCCCCATGGTACGAAGCCCACTTTAAGCTCTTCGCAGGTATCCAGAATCTTGTTTTCGGGAAATCGCTCACCTAATGAGTACTGGGTTTGCAGAGCCGAAACAGGTAATTCTGCATGAGCTTTTCTCAAGGTATCGGGGGCAACCTCTGATAATCCCCAGTGTTTTGCTTTTCCTGCTGCGATAATTTCTTTAAATGCTCCTGCTACTTCTTCAATCGGAATCTGTGGATCCCACCTGTGCAGATAAAGGAGATCAATGGTTTCCACACGAAGCCTTTTTAAGCTACCATCGACCACTCTTTTAAGTGATTCATAGCTGCTATTTCGTCCCATTCGTTGATTGTTTTGGATCTCAAAACCGATTTTTGTAGCAATCTTGATTTGACCTTTAAATGGCTCCAAACCTTCACCCACAACTTCCTCACTTCCGTAAGGTCCATAAACTTCCGCCGTATCAAAGAAAGTTACCCCACGTTCCACAGCCTTTCGAAGATGGGCGATCATATCCTGTTTTGGTGGGGTTGGGTTATAAGTGCCCGCTACCATGCTCATGCAGCCCAGACCGATCCCTGAAACTTCTAATGCTCCAAGTTTTCGGGTTGGGAGAGCGGCTGATGCATTTAAATGTGGTTTGTCTCCTGAGCTCATTGCCAGAGTAGGGGTCATTATTAAACCGGCTCCAGCCAATGTAGCACTTTTAAAAAACTCCCGTCGGTTGGATTTAATTTCATTGGTCATGCTTGTTTCTTAACTTCAATTCCTGATTTATCTACTTTTAAATTAAAGGCTACTTTTGATTCTTTAGTGAAATGCCTTGAATTCACTAATTCTCATATACCTCTGGTTTGTATTTTTGCACGATTCTTAAATGCTTTTTCCAACACATCGAATCGTGCTTTTCTAGGATCGGGGATGCTGGTCACTTTTCCGTCGAGCGTTATATCCATAATCTCTGCTTGTTGTATGTCGTATTGTGGCCATACTGGAAGGTTGTTTCCGTTAGGATTTCCGGTTTTGGCAAAATTGGCCCAATAGGTATTCATTATTCTTGCTAATTCTTTCTCTTCCGGCGTCGGTTCTCCTTGAGCTCCCCATCTTGCATTGAGTGTGTTGAATACAAATGAAGTCTCAGAACCATGACCTGCACCATAAGGTGAACGCTCTCTGGCTGCAGGGGGGACGTATCCAAATTGCCAAACATAAACTGGCTCATTTTCTTCTGCAAATGCTATTGCAGTCATTCTAGCAGGTTCAGCCCAACCCCAATCAGTAGTAAATTGTATGAGTATTTCTGCAAACTCCTTATTGCCATCGGGATCATAAGCAGCTTTAGCTTCTGCAGCCAAATCACCGAATTGTGAAAATAGCTCCTCTTTTGTTTGGCTGCTTGTAATAAAAGCTCCGCCGATTTCAGCACTTGAACTTCCTATCATCAGAGGAACTTTTGCCTGTCTTCCTGCATGGTATGCAGTTTCGGCTGTTTCAACCACGAGTTTCCCATCCAGTATTGGACCTGAGTAGGTTCTGGCTCCAGTGCTGTCATTTTCCTGACCACCATCTAAAACTTCTTCCATACTTAATGCCCGAAGTTGGTTCAAAGCATCTTTGCCTGTTCCTTCGATTCCATACCTTTTTGCAAAATTAATCCCTATAGTTTCGGCTGATACAGGGTACAATTCATCATAATTATCTTCACTGATTGGCCTTCCTGTTAAAACCCCATCACGTCCACCTCCTGATTCGCTGATCGCTTTATGAAAAAGTCCATTAGCTGAAGGAATGCTTAACAGCGAATGCACAGCAACACCTCCAGCAGAGAAACCGAAAATTGTCACATTATCAGGATCGCCACCAAATTCTTCAATGTTTTCCTGAATCCATTTCAGCGCAGCAATTTGATCCATGTAGGCATAGCTACCTTTCATTTCCTCAGCATTCTCGTGGCTCAAAGCTGGAAACGCAAAGTGACCCAATCTACCCAACCTGTAATTGATAGTTGTCAAAATAACCCCTTGCTTCGCAAATGCATCTCCCGCTGAGCCTGGACCTGCGCCACTTCCACCTGTAAACCCTCCTCCATGAAGCCACACCATTACAGGAAGTTTCGCTCCCTTTACTGCATCAGCTGGTTTCCAGATATTCAGAAAAAGGCAATCCTCCGAAATTTTGGAAGTAGCTCCTGGCCATTGTCTCTGGGGACAATCGGCACAATATTCCGTGGCATTTTTCACCCCTTCCCAAGATGTGACAGGCTGGGGAGGTCTCCAACGAAACTCTCCGACAGGAGGTGCTGCAAAAGGGATCCCTTTAAAGCTGGTGACATCACGCTCCGTCGCTCCCCGGAGTGAACCGGAACTGATTTTTACGATGGGTTCCTGCGCAAATCCTGACATTACTATCAGGAAAAATAAGCTGATCAATAAGGTTCTTTTCATTTTGAATTAAGGTTGGGATTGGAAGTTTATTGCTTGATTGTGGTTACCCCTCTAATTTTCTACTAGTCAGCCATTTGACCATATTTGGGTCCCGATGATCAAAGAAGGAGCTTTCCTTTTGATCCAACGATTCGATTTGCTTGATGTCTTCAGGACTGAGTTCAAAATCCAAAACGTCAAAATTTTCTATCATCCTGGATTTGCTGACTGTTTTAGGAATTGCAATAATGCCACGCTGATTAAGCCAACGGATTACCACCTGGGCGATAGATTTCCCGTATTTGTCACCGATGGAGGCTAGAAGTTCATTGCTAAAAAGTTGGTTTTTACCTTCTGCAAATGGCCCCCAGGATTCGATCTGAATGTTGTTTTCAGTTAGAAATTGCTGGGTTTGGATCTGCTGGTGGAAGGGGTGGGTTTCGATCTGGTTAATTGCCGGAACGACTTCATGGAATGCCATCAGATCAACCACTCGATCGGGTTGAAAATTACTGATTCCTATTGCCCGTATTTTTCCCTCCTTGTTCATTTCCTCCATAGCTCTCCAGGATTCATGCACATTTCCATAGGGCTGGTGGATCAGATATAGATCCAGATAATCCAATTGGAGCTTTTTCAGGGATTTCTCAACAGCTGCTTTAGTCTTGTCAAAACCGGTATCCTGAATCCAAAGCTTGGTTGTAACGAACAATTCCTCACGGGCAATTCCACTCTTCTTAATAGCTTTTCCGACTGCTTCTTCATTTTGATAAGAGGTAGCCGTGTCAAGTAATCTGTATCCTACTTCTATCGCGTCTAAAACACTTCTTTCACACTCGTCCTGATCGGCAATCTGAAAAACACCAAATCCTAGAATTGGCATCTCTACTCCGTTGTTTAATGTTATGATTTTCATGTCAATTTTATTTGTTCAATTAGGTTATGTAGAAAAGCCAAGCCCACATGGACCTGGCCTTTCTTTCTTATAACCCAATCTATAATTTTTGTTTTCTGTTCTCAATTAATGATTTGCGGAACTGGGATGGATTCATATTCATCTCTTTTTTGAAAAAGTTATTGAAATGAGTCACTTCTGTGAATCCCAATGCATAAGCTATTTCAGACACGTTCCACTCAGTTTGCTTCAAAAGGCGTTTGGTTTCAGCTAGGATTCTTTCGCTAATGATGATTGAAGTTGGTTTATCATTTATTGCTTTGACCGATCTATTGAGGTGGTTTACATGGATATTCAGTTTGTGAGCAAAAGCTGATGCGGACCTAAGCTTTAGTGTCTTGCGTAAATCAGTAATAGGAAATTGATTTTCCAGCAATTCCAGAAAATCTGTACTGATCCGTTTTGCAGCAGAATTTGAATTTTCTTCTGTTTTTATCTTAGCTCTTATTTTATTCGCTGTCTGACTCATAGATTTTTATAATCTTTTTTGCTAAGTAGATGATCGCTTAGAAGCCCAAATCACTCAGCCAATTATTCACGGCCGTTCTTACTTCCACTTGCTTTTCCCCTTCCATGACAAATAATATCCCGTCTCTTTCTATTCCACCTGTAGTGGAATAGCCTTCCAGAATGTCACTTTCCGGACAAAGCTCCTCAACGGAGTCAAAGCTGCTTCCTATTCCATAACCTGCATTGGTATTGAAAGGAATAACAGTCTTGCCGCTGAGATCATTTTCACTCAGGAATGTTTTCATCGGTGGCGGTAACTGCATTCCCCAAGTCGGAAATCCCACAAATACAGTTTCGTATTTAAAGAGGTCCACTTTTGTCTTTAATGGAGGAAGTACCCCAGTCTCATTTTCCTGGGCAACTTGTGCTACAATGGCTGGATAGTCTTCAGGATAAGGGGTTTCCAATTCCAAACTCACCAAAGTCCCACCTGCCTTTTCCTGAATCATCTCTGCCACCGCTTTCGTGTTATTGGTACGCGTGAGATAAACTATAAGGATTTTATCCGAGTCTAATTCAACCGGATTATTATCTGCCTCGGTTTGTACCTGGCTTGTGCAGCTTAAGGAACTAAAGAGGAAAATGAATAGGAAGAAATACTTCATGGTTAGTTTGAATTGTTGTGGCTAGTGCGACACTAACTGGGGCCGTCGTGGCAAAGTGAATGTCACCACTCATTTAACTTACCTGTCCCCAGGCGCCATCAATTTGGTAAAAGAAAGGGATCCAAGTTTCCAGCCTTCGGCTTTTCTGATGTAAACCTCCGTGACTTCGAAAGGATTGGTGACTTCATTGCCTCCAACTTCGGCGATCAATGTGATGCGGTTGAGCAGGATGGCAGTGTTATCAATAATTTCAACAGATACTTCATGTATGTCCGCTTTCTTATACCAGATCCCGCCACTTCGGATGATGTTGACTTCTTGCTCTTTTCCCCAGGCTCCGCCCATATGGACAAACACTGATTTGTCATCAAAGAGCTCTGCAAGCTTATCCGTATCTTTATCTGCCATCCACTGCCATTTGGTTTTGGAGAGCTCAATGATTTCTTGTTTGGTTGCCTCGTCTTGGGCGTAGGTAAATTGGGCTGCAAAAAGAAGGATGAATACTCCTAGAATTATCTTTTTCATGCTTGATTGATTTTGAGATTAATGTTCAATCTCGTGGGTATCCCTCACGCTGCTAAATGTCAACGCAAGCATTTTCCAATCTTCACCCTGCTTTTGATATACCTCTGTCACGGTAAATTCTGTGACTACATCGTTTCCTCGAACAAAAGCTGTCAAGGTGATTCTATTCCAGACAATTGCGGTATTCCCTGAAATCTCAACAGCTGTATCATGTACCTCTGCTTTTTTGTACCAGATACTACCCGACTCGATGATTTCCAGTTCACGGTCTTTTTTCCAGCTTCCACTCATGTGAACAAACTTTGCCTTGTCATCGAATAACACTTCCAGTTTGGCAACATCCTTATCCGCCATCCATTGCCATTTGTCCATGGAAAGCTTTTTAATTTCCTGCTCGGTAGAAGTTTGGGCAAAAGTGAAGGAAACGCTAAATAATAAAAGGGTAAAAACGATGAGATGTTTTTGCATGGTTATTTTGTTTTTGATGTGATAAATTTCAATGCGTTGTAAATTGGATTTACCCAATTCATCGCTACTAATAGACGAAAAAAAATACTAGGGTTTGAGGTAAATCAGTAGACAGCAAGGTTCTCTCACCCAGTTAACAGATTTGATCTACGAATGAAAAACCCGCTTCGCATAACTTGCATAAAAATATATACTTTACCACTCGTTGGGGAAATCCTGTTTTCTGTAGAGCACAACAGTCAGTTGGATGATCCATGAGTTGTGGTGTTATTTAAAATTCTAAATTTCAAAAATGAAGAATAATGTGATATCGCGTCCGGCATTTTACGCGCTGCATGTACTTTTCTGGTTTTGCTATGGAGCCATATTATTTGCCTCGCTTAGCAGCTGGATTGATTCTCCGTTGGAAATTTGGAAAATCGTCATTTCTGATGTGTTGACTTCCTCCGCCATCACGTATCTGAATTACTATTTGCTTCTGCCCAAGCTGTACGCTAAAGGCAAGTATCTTTCCTACGTTATCGCTTCACTTGCTTTGGTGATTGTCATTGTGCTTCTGAGAGTCAATATCCTCGGGATGTCTCATAAATCTGTTGCTTATACTTATTTCATCAGATCGGTTCCTGCCATTGGTTTCTACTTGGTCACGACGGTTGTATGGTTCTTTGCCAATCTGATTAAAGCGCAGAGAAATGAAATTGAACTTCGAAATAGTCAACTCGCCTCTGAATTGAAGTTTCTGAAGCTACAGCTAAGTCCACATTTTCTATTCAACACGCTAAATAACATATATTCCATGGCTTATTTCAGCGATAGCAATACCGCACCGGCTATTATGAAACTCTCCGAAATGATGCGGCATATGCTCTATGAGGATCAGGGAAAATTTGTGTCCCTTTCCAGGGAAATCACCTTTATGGAGAATTTTATTGAGCTTTGGAGACTCAAACTGGATGAAAAACCCATAATAGTTTTCAAACATAAAGGAGTAAGAGACAGTCATCAGATCGCCCACTTGATCTTTTTAGTATTTCTGGAAAATGCGTTTAAACATGGGAATACTATTGACGGAACTATAAATATTAACCTACATGTGGATGCTTCTGATCAGCTGTTTTTCCATATTAAAAATGATGTGATTGACGCCCGTAAAACTGCCGAGGAGGAGAGTGGGGTGGGACTATCTAATGTCAAAAAGAGACTGAACCTGATTTATCCCGGTAAACATGAGTTGATTCTGGATCAGCAGTTCACCTCTTTTGAAGTGAAATTAACCATAAATCTAAAATGAACTACCAAGTCCTAATTGTGGATGATGAACCGCCGGCAAGAAAACTACTTTCGGACTATGTTTCTAAAGTTGTTAATCTGAAGCTGGCTGGAGTGTGTAGCAATGGGGAAGAAGCTTTGGCTTTTCTGAAGGAAAATTCTGTAGATATTCTTTTGCTGGACATTCGTATGCCCCTTATGACGGGAATGGATTTGCTAAATGAATTGGAAGATAAACCGCTCACAATATTTGTGACAGCCTATGGGGAGTATGCTTTGAAAGGATATGAGTTAGATATCATTGATTACCTGGTAAAGCCGGTTTCATTGGAGCGATTTAGAAAAGCTATCGATAAGGCGGTGGAATATCTGTCTGTACAAGTGGTAGCGGAGGAGCCTCCTGAGAAACCCGACTACTTCTTTATTAAAACGGATACGAGAATTGTCAAATTTCTCTTCGCCGAAGTGCAGGCAATAGAGGCTCAACGGGAATACATTAAGATTATTACAGCGAACAGGAAGGTAATGTCATTGGTTTCCCTCACCAGCATAGCCAATGCGTTGCCCGGAGAATTTATCCGTATTCACCGCTCATTTATTATTAACATGAGGCACATCGATGAAGTGCAGTCCAATGAAGTTTTGATAGGAAAGGAGCTCTACCCAATTAGTAGAAATTATAGGGACGAGTTTTTTAAAAAATTGGGAGACAGGAAGTTGCTATAAGTTAATCAGATACTTTTTTTGATTTAACGGCTTGGTTTTGTGAGTTTTAAAATGAGGAAATATTTTCGTGATTAGCGATTGTTTCTCCTTATAAATAGCATTGAGGATTGAGCTTTAATACGATTAAGACCTGTATAACTGAGAATTCTATTGGAATAACTATTGTGAAATTTAATTATACTTTAACCACTCTTTTTATGAAACCCTCCAATAAAAATGCGCTAACGCTAGTCAGGAGCAGACTACTCTTACTAACAAACTTGGTCTTCGTCGGATTGTTGATTTTCTCAGGATATTCCTTTAAAAATGGATTAAACAATCCATCAATCGAGTTGAAAGCCGAGGAAAAGTCTTTAGAGGCTTTTGAAAATGTCTATAAAGTGCTGATGAGCCCCCGCTGTATGAATTGCCATCCAGCTGGAGATATTCCACTTCAGGGTGACGAACAAAAACTGCACACCATGTCTCCAATGAGAGGGGTGGATGGCAAAGGGATTTTGACACTCAAATGTTCCAATTGCCATGCACCGGAAGGAGTGCCAGGTGATCACACGCCGCCTGGAAATCCCGATTGGCATCTACCTCCTGCAGATATGAAAATGGTCTTTGAAGGAAAATCTCCCAGAGAACTCGCACTTCAGTTAGTTGATCCGGAGAAAAATGGACATAAGGATATGGAAGCACTCAAAGAGCACGTCAATGACGGGTTGGTCAAAGAAGGCTGGACAATGGGTGGAGACAGAGAATTACCTCCCCTTAGTTATGAGGAATTCAAAGAAGCTTGGTTGACCTGGATTGAAAATGGTGCAGTGGCACCGGCTCAGTAAGGATAATGTAAATAAATGCGTAAGAATTAATATCCAAATTAGAAAGCTTTTAGCTTTTGATTTGGCTATTTCATTATAGGTGCTACAGTGCTTTAGCAGGAAAGCTTTAATATCAAATTACCTACTTATATTATATTTTGATTCCTATACCCAACCATCTAACTTATGTATTGATTACAGGTTGCTAATTATAACATATGGAAAGTAAGGAAATCAGGTTGCGATGTTGGATAGAGATAGAGGAAAAAAAATTTTTTGGTCCAGGACCTGCACAATTGCTCAAATTGATCCACAAGGAAGGCTCCATTGCCAAAGCTGCCAAAACGATGGGCATGTCCTATAAAAAAGCCTGGGATATCGTAACAGATTTGAACTCACGTGGTAAAAGCCCTTATGTAATTTCCAGAAAAGGTGGAGAAAGGGGTGGAGGGGCAGAATTAACTGAAAAAGGTATAGAGGTAGTTAGAAAATACGGGGAATTGATTGACTCATTAGAGTCAGTGGCTAAACAGTATAAGTATTTGATTGAGATAGTATAAAAGATATTAAGAGTAAAATTTTTTATTTATCACTTACAATTTATTATCACTTTCAAACAATTGTCGATTTTCTCGGATTAAAAATTTCCCAATTAGGTATTTCCGTGTACATTTCGATATGTATACGTGTATATATCGTTTGGTATACTCAAAGAGTTGGACAATCTGAGAAACGATTCCCATTCTCTCAAAATTAAGTTGTTGAATTTTGTTTAGAAATCTCACCTAACATTCCTTAAACCGGTACAGGTATGAATTGGAAACCAGTTTTATTTATATGTCTTATTTGCATAGTATTTTCCCCCGAATTTGCTGTCGGACAAATTGGGACCTCTCCTTCAATAATTATTGAAGGAGAGGTTTTAAATCCTTTGAAATTGAGCATAAAAGATTTGGTAAAAATGCAATCAACGCAAGTAAAAGTTCTGGATATGCAAGGAAAAGAGCATGTATATAAAGGTGTCATGCTCGTGCATATTCTTGACTCTGCTGGGGTTACTTTGCGAAAAGAGCTTAGAGGGAAAAATCTAACCAAATATCTGCTTCTTTCTGCACCGGATGGATACCAAGTTGTGTATTCTCTAGCTGAGATTGATCCGGAGTTTACCGATTCGGCGGTTATAGTCGCCTATGAAGTGGATGGTCATATGCTACCAAGTGGTGAAGGTCCTTTTCGAATTGTAGCATCAAAAGATAAAAAGCCAGCCCGTTGGATTCGTGAGCTGACCGCTGTTCAAGTACTTTTACCAAAAGACTAATAGTTTAACTTATGGTTAAGAAAATCGCTGTATTCGTACTGTTTACATTTTTTGCCAGTCATTCATTTGCCCAAAATTCCAATAGAATTCTGATTGGAGCTGCTTCCTACTTAAAATTTGCCTTGGATTCCATTATCCAGGTTTTCAATAAGGAAGACAGCAGAGCGGTCAATGTTACCTATGGTTCTTCAGGAAAGCTATATGAGCAGATTTCAAATGGCGCTCCGTTCGATCTATATTTTTCGGCGGATATCAGTTATGCGGACTTATTAAAAGAGAAAGGATTTGCAGCCTCTGAAGTATATCCTTATGGAATTGGAAGAATTGTGATTTGGAGTAAAAGATTGGACCCAACCAAGGATGGGATGAATGCTCTCCTTGCTTCATCAATTCGAAAAGTCGCAATTGCAAATCCCGAGCATGCCCCGTATGGTAAGCGGGCGATGGAATCCATGACATTTTACAAGCTGCATGACCAGATCAAAGACAAATTGGTACTTGGTGAAAATATCTCTCAGACGGCCCAGTTTGTGACCACCGGAGCAGCAGACATTGGGATCATAGCCTTATCATTGGCACTTTCACCTACTATGAAGCAATTGGGAGGAAAGTACTATTTAATTCCTGAGTCCAGCCATGACCCGTTGCTTCAGGGAGCAATCATTACGCTAAGAGCTAAAGGAAATGAGCTGGCTGAATCTTTTTTCAATTTTATGAAGGGGAAAAAGGCTGTCGATATTTTGTCTTATTTTGGGTTTACCAAACCCTGAATTGATGTTGGATTCCGAACCGTTCTATCTCAGTCTAAAGCTCGCAATAACCACAATGGGGAAACAAATTTGAATGTCTGCTTTCTATACAAGCTTACCGTGCTATATACTATGCTAATAGATACAAAACCGGATCAAGTATTGGTTAGTCATTTTCATGAACCATTTCGCTTGTAGGTAATTAACTCCTGGTTGTTTTTGTCGGATATTTGTGTTCTTCGTAAATTATTCATTCTGACAAAAGCTTATTTACTGACAAAATATCCTGAATCGACTTCTTTTAGGAGCTATATTTAATTCAGGCAATTATTACATACCCCTTTTCTTATTTGATAATTTATTGAGGGCAAATGATATATAAAAGGTATAGTCAAGCATCATTTTGAAGTTTCCTTGACCTCAATTAGGAAATATTTTTTACTAAAAGATTTAATAGTCGGATAAGGAATGTAATTTTTTTTAGACTTGGTAGTATTTGCAATTGTTGCGATAATTTTGTCCATTCAGGACTTATAGGTTATTTAAAATCCTGAACGATAAAGGAAAACTTGACTCAAACTCCATTTAGGAAAAATAATTGGAGAGTTAGCAGCAGTAGACCCTGCATTTATATATGTTATTCACTTGATAACAGGTGCTTACGCTTGGATTGATCTAAACTTATCCAAGTACTGAAGATATGAAATTGGTTTCAAAAAATAGGGGCAAAGGATTTCAAGATTTCTGTTTCAAATTTTAAAGAAGAGATTTTCTGTATTGCGTAGGGTTAAGGTCAGTATGCTTTTTGAAGAAATTATTGAAATGTGTCACCTCCGAAAATCCCAGGGCGTAAGCAACACCAGAAACATTCCAGGTACTTTGCCGCAGCAACACCTTCGCTTCCTGTAGCAAACGCTCAGCAATAAGAACTGAAGTGGTCTTTTGGGTAATTTCCTTGACAGCTCTGTTCAAATGATTGACATGTACATTCAGTTGATTGGCAAAGTCAGAAGCTGTTCTAAGTTTCACTGAGGTATGAAGTTCATCAACCGGAAACTGACGCTCTAAAAGCTCTAAAAAGATGGAACTGATCCGCTCTGATGCTGAACTCTTTTTGCTTTTCACAGGAGCGGCTGGCTGCATTTTCAAACCATAATGAATGAGTTCGAAAAGCAGGTTTTTAATCAGATCAAACTTGTATTTGTAATCAGAATCCAACTCTTTCTCCAGTTTGTCAAAAATCACCTGCACTTCTTCCGCTTGTTTATCCGTCAACTCAAAGAGATGTGTTCCATGACTTTGAAAAACTTCGTATTGCTGAAACTGGGAAAACTGATGAAAAAAATCCTTGCTGAAGATACAATACATGCCTTCTCTTTTACCGTCTAGATGTCTCCACTGATACGGAATCATAGGATTAGAAAAAGACAAGGCCTGCTTTTTGACCTCAATTTCCTTATCGGCATACAAGACCGAGCTGCGTCCCTTTACCAACATGATTTTATAAAAATCACGTCTTCTGTAAGGTATGACTGTTGGTTTATCTGGATCTAAAGGCTCCAGATGGAAGAGGTTAAAATGCTTCACCTCGCTATGAAAATCAGCCGACGAACAACTCTTTTTCCTCTCGTAAAACTCACCTAGGTTCTCTGGCTTTTCCATGTCATTAGTTTATATACTGAGAATTGATTTAGACAGAAACTCAGCAAACTGATTTTGATATCAAAACCAATCACAAAGTTGCGGTGTATCATTTTAAAATGATAACAAGATTCAAATCAATACTTACAAAATTCAAACATTTCTACAGTTCAAATTTAGATTCAAGTCAAATTCCTAAGTGACTTCTTGATT
Organism: uncultured Algoriphagus sp.; assembly: GCF_963974835.1. GTDB lineage: Bacteria > Bacteroidota > Bacteroidia > Cytophagales > Cyclobacteriaceae > Algoriphagus. The sequence continues at coordinate 33,486 of NZ_CAXBET010000007.1, forward strand.
TGAATTACTAAAGTTCCAAAGTGACAATTATTACCATCAGAAGTCAATACAAACCGTAATGACCATTCAGTCAATTCACTATGTTGGATGTCCTTTTTTGCTAATTGTTTGAATATAGTAATCTATTGTTTGAATGCTGTTAGTATGAAAGATACCGAAAGGCAACATTTGTATTGTAATAAATCAGTAAAAGTACCTTCCGGTTTTTAGGTTCTATTTCTTTCTGAAGGCACTGAGTACTATTCAAGACCAATATCACAAAGTAAATCATGGAAAAGCGTAAATTAGGAAATCAGGGATTGGAAGTATCTGCTTTAGGGCTTGGTTGTATGGGGCTAACCTTTGGATACGGCCCTGCTACGGACAAAACTGCAGCTATTAAGCTGATCAGGACTGCGGTAGAGAAAGGAGTGACCTTCTTTGATACAGCAGAAGCTTACGGCATCGACAACGAAGAAATCCTGGGTGAAGCACTTGCTCCGTTCCGTAAAGACGTAATCATTGCCACCAAATTTGGATTCAAAAATGGCGATTCAAAACAAGGCCAAGACAGTCACCCAGACAGAATTCGATTGGTAGCTGAGGAATCGCTGAGACGATTGAAAACCGATGTCATTGACCTGTTTTATCAGCATAGAGTTGATACCTCTGTACCGATGGAAGATGTGGCAGGCACAGTGAAAGAACTCATCCAAGAAGGGAAAGTGAAGCATTTTGGACTATCCGAAGCAGGAGTAAACTCTATTCGAAAAGCGCATGCTGTCCAGCCTGTCACAGCTTTGCAAAGTGAATACTCGCTTTGGTGGAGAGAGCCTGAAATTGAAATCCTGCCTACACTCGAAGAACTCGGAATCGGCTTTGTGCCTTTTAGTCCATTGGGAAAAGGCTTTTTGACTGGTGCTATTAACGCAGGCACCAAATTCGACAGCTCTGATTTCAGAAATATTGTTCCTCGTTTTACAGAAGAAAACAGGAAAGCCAATCAACAATTAGTGGATTTACTCCAAGAAATTGCTGTAGAGAAAGGAGCGACCACAGCACAGATTGCATTGGCTTGGCTACTCATACAGAAACCTTGGATTGCACCTATTCCCGGAACTACTAAACTGCATCGATTAAAAGAAAACATTGGAGGAGCCAGTATTAAACTCAATGCAGACGATTTAATCAATATCGAAGCAGTTGCCGCCCAAGTGGAAATTCAAGGTGCCCGCTATCCGGAGAATTTGGCTAAAAGGGTTGGAAACTAGAGTCCTATCTAAGATGAAAACGGAAAATAATTTTATTACAAACAGACGAGATTTCATCGTGAAATCCTCGCTGGCCGGAATGGCCTTAACCTTTGGATCGACGTCTTGGCTTTCTGCGGGAAGTCGTGGAAACCAAACCTCCAATCAAAAGTCAACTTCTGATCTCGCCAGTTTCTCCGCAGCAACTCAAAGAAAAATCGGATCCTTGGAGGTGTTCCCTGTGGGAATTGGTTGCATGAACGCAGCGTGGGGATTCGGAGAACCCATGGAAAAGTCAGCTGCAGTAAAATTGTTTAGAGGAGCAGCAGATAACGGGCAAAATTTCTTTGACACAGCAGAAGCCTATGGAGCTTGGCTCAGCGAAGAGATGGTAGGAGATGCCCTTTCCCCTATCAGAAAGGATGTAATAATCGCTTCCAAATTCGGTTTCCAGATCAATGATCAGGGAAATATAACCGGACTCAACAGCCGACCTGAAAACATCAGAAAAGCCACTGAAGGCTCAATGAAACGACTGAAAACTGATTACATTGATCTTTTGTACCAGCATAGAGTTGATCCGACCGTTCCTATTGAAGATGTGGCGGGAACTGTCCAAGATCTTATAAATGAGGGGAAAGTCAGAGAATTCGGACTGTCAGGCGTTGGTGAAGCTACTATCAGAAGAGCACACGCTGTGCAACCAGTAAGTGCTGTTCAAAATGAATATTCAGTTTGGACTCGTGACCCAGAGGGTGAAGTTTTGGCTGTTTGTGAAGAGTTAGGAATTAGTTTGGTTTCTTGGTCTCCTTTGGGGAAGGGCTATTTGACAGGGACCGTTTCTCCTGATACTATTTTTGCAAATGGTGATCGCAGAAGCACCATGCCACGATTTACCAAAGAGGCCATGCAAGCAAATTGGGAATTGGTTGAATTGCTGCAAAAAATTGGGGAGAAATATAATTCTACTCCCGGTCAAGTAAATCTAGCTTGGTTACTCGCGAAAAAGCCATTCATCATACCAATTCCTGGGACTACAAACTTGGAACACTTAAAAGAAAACATGCAAGCGTCCAATGTTCAACTCACCCTAGGTGATTTACAGGAAATTGACTTGGGTTTGTCTAAAATTCAAATCGTAGGAAAGCGCGCTGCTGAAGATGTATTAAAATTATTGGATATAGGAAATCAGGGTGACGTGAAGTCAAAAGGCACACATGGGATATCGCCACTTCCTAAAAGTTAATTGAATTTTCATCTAGAATTAAAAGTCAAAAATAAATGAAAACTACCAACAGCACAGCATACGGAACTGAAGCAGAGGGCACTCCGCTGCATAAAATTGAAATCAAAAGAAGAGAACTACTACCTTCCGATGTGGAAATGGAAGTTCTGTATTGCGGTATCTGCCATTCGGATCTGCATCAAATCAAAAATGACTTTGGAGGAACTATGTTTCCGATTGTTCCTGGACATGAAATTTTAGGAAGAGTAACCCGCGTGGGTTCAGATGTAAGCAACTTCAAAGTAGGTGAACTCGCCGGCGTGGGATGCATCGTGGACAGCTGTGGTCACTGCGAAAGTTGTGAGGATAACTTGGAGATGTTCTGCGAAGAAGGAGTAACCTTTTCTTTCAATTCTCCAGACAAACATCTAGGAGGGGCAACATTTGGAGGATTCTCAAAGTCCTATATATGTGACGAGAGATATATGCTGCACATGCCAAATTTTGAAAATCTAGCAGCAGCAGCTCCTCTACTTTGCGCAGGAATAACGGTCTATTCTCCTTTGAAGCACTGGAAAGCAGGCCCAGGAAAAAAAGTTGGCATTTTGGGAATAGGCGGTCTTGGCCATATGGCTATTAAAATCGCGAAAGCCATGGGAGCCGAATTAACTGTATTTACCACTTCTCCTTCCAAGGTTGAAGATGCAAGGCGCTTGGGTGCAGATTACGCTATCCTATCCAGCAACGCTGAAGAAATGGCCAAATATACCGGTCAATTACATTTTATCATTGACACTGTTTCCGCAAAACATGATGTGAATTCGTATCTGAATCTCTTGAAACATGACGGAACAGTCGTGTTAGTTGGCCTTCCTCCAGAGCCTCTCGAAGTAGGCGCCTTTAATGTCGTCATGGGAAGAAAAAGTTTTGCAGGCTCCAACATAGGAGGCATTGCAGAGACGCAGGAAATGCTGGACTTCTGCTATGGGCATAACATCACAGCCGACTCAGAAATCATCGCGATGCAGGACGTGAATGATGCTTTTGACCGATTGGAAAAAGGTGATGTCAAATATCGATTTGTGATAGATATGGCCACCCTCTAAATCTGAAAACCCTAAATTCTTTTCCTATGAAAACCAATCAACCAAACATCCCCCAAGAATCAAATTCTACCAGAAGAAACTTCCTTAAAATTGGAGCGACTTTGGGAGCTGGGATATTGAGTGCTCCAGCTATTTCAGCTTCTGTTTTAAAACAGCCGAACTCAATGAACTCTCTCAACATTATGAAGCATAGAACGCTTGGTTCAGGCAAACATAGTTTGGAAGTCTCTGCTCTTGGATTAGGATGTATGGGTATGAGTTATCACAGAGGCCGAATACCTGATCGAAATGTGAGTATTAAACTGATTCGAAAAGCAGTAGAATCTGGAGTTCTTCTTTTTGATACAGCTGAAGTATATGGAGCCTATACGAATGAAGACTTAGTCGGAGAAGCGCTTCAGCCTCTGCGAAAGGAAATTTTGATCTCCACCAAGTTTGGTTTTAACATCGAAAACGGAACGATGGCTGGACTAAATAGCCGCCCTGAGCAAATCAGAAAAGTAGCTGAGGAATCTTTAAAGCGATTGAGAACTGATGTGATCGACTTATTTTATCAGCATCGCCAAGATCCAAATGTGCCTGTGGAAGATGTGGCGGGCACCGTTAAGGATCTAATTGCAGAGGGGAAAGTCCGAAATTTTGGATTGAGTGAGGTAAATGCTGATACACTCCGTCGAGCTCATGGGGTCCAACCTGTCACTGCCCTTCAAAGTGAATATTCCCTAATATGGAAAAAACCTGAAGGTGATATTTTAAATACCTGTGAAGAATTAGGAATTGGTTTTGTTCCATATAGTCCTGTCTGTCGTGGCTATTTGACAGGCACTCTGAACGGACAGACTAAGTTCTTTGCTAAAAATGATAACCGAGCAGGCTTGCCTCGGTTTACATCTGAATCCATGATCGCCAACTGGCCATTGATCGAAGTTCTGATCAACTTCGGACATCAGCGGGGATTGACGCCAACACAGGTATCCTTGGCTTGGCTCCTTCATCAGAAGCCTTGGATCGTGCCGATTCCAGGCACTACGAAAGAAGCGCATTTACATGAAAATCTAGCAACATCCGAAATACAGTTTTCTCAGGCTGATCTTATGGAATTGGACGATGCAGTTTCGAAAATTGAAATCGTCGGAGATCGTTATACAGAAGTGGAAAGAAGCAGAGTGCAGAACTAAGTCTGTAAACACTTAGTATCTCAAGAATATTGAAAGGAGTGGCAAAGCGCTCCTTCTTTCCAAATAAACATATACCTATGAAAAATGTATTGATACTCGGTGCTTCCGGCACCATAGCGAGGCATGTCTATGATTTGCTAATTAACAATTCCAGCATACAGTTGACGCTATTTTTAAGAAATGCTAGAAGGCTTCGAAAGAATAATGTTGCTAGGGCTCAAATCATTGAAGGAGATGTTCTAAATTATACCCAGCTCAAAGAAGCTATGTTTGGTCAGGAAATCGTCTATGTCAATCTTGCGGGAGAGCTTGGAAATATGGTCAAAAACATTGTCAGAGCCATGGAAGAAACTCAGTTGAAGCGGATTATATTCATCTCCTCCATCGGAATTTATGATGTGCCAATGAAATCTGTGTTGGAACAGTATCGAAAGGCTTCTGACATAATCGAGTCTTCTGAATTGGATTATACCATTTTAAGACCTGCTTGGTTCACGGCAACTGACGAGGTGGACTATGAAATCACCACTAAAGGTGAGCCAGAAAAAGGCTCTGTGATTTCGCAAAGGAGTCTGGCAACTTTTATCTCCAAGCTAATTGAAGACCCTCAAATTAATGTGAGGCAAAACCTTGGGATCAATAAACCAAATTCATAGAAGAATTGTCATTCCTGAATTTCCATTATGATGAGTAGGGATTTGATATAATTTTTGGACTACAGGTACTATAAGGCTATTCATGCGGTTGATCAAATGATTTTACATAAACTATAGATCGGAGCGATTAAGTGCCGAGGCTTGATGCTAAATGAAGGAATTATAAGGCATAAATTAGAGAGTATTCAATCCTCTAGAACTTAATTGATTCCGAGAAAAGGCTTTAAAGCATACCAAACCGCTTCAAAATTTTCCAAAAACACCACATGACCAGAGTTTGGAATGATGCTCAATTGGCTGTTGGGAATCATGTTGTAGGCATTGATTACGGTAGGCAGCGGAGCATTTCGGTCCAATTCGCCTGACATCACCAGTACAGGGCATTTGATGGAGCCAAATAACTCTTTGCTTGCAGTCATAGAATTATAAAAAGATTCCATGGCTGCCCAGAAATCCTCCAAACGCTCCGGTTCTGGCATGATTAATTTTCTTTCCTGCCAAAGCTTATTTTCGGGATCAAAAGGCCCTCCGCTGAATACCACTTTTCGAAGTCCCGGAATTTGCTCCCCTGCACCGATTGCTATCAGCTTTTTTACCCTTTCCGGATACATACTCGCTACTTTGTATCCGGTGTATGCTCCGTCGCTGAAACCGAGTACAGTCACAGAATCTTTCGTTACTTCATTGATTACATCAAAAATGTCTTTGGCTTTCCTCTCATAGGTAATAGGGAAAATACCCATTTCCGACTTGCCATGTCCTCGGCTAGAAATGGCTATTACCTGATAGTTGGGTTTCAATTTGTCAATAAACTGTGTCATTTCAGCGGTGGAACCCATAATTCCACCATGCAACAGCACAATTGGTTCACCATTGCCATATACTTCATAGTAAATCTTTGCGTCTCCAGCGGTCACGTAGCGTCCAGCCGCTGGGTTGTTGCCATAGTCGACCTCTTGGGCATAGCTATGAATGGTCATTATCATTAGCGAGAATAAAAGAAGCTTTTTCATTCGAAGGTTGATAAATTCTTGTGGATCAAATCATGGAAAGGAATAGAGTGCGCAATGCAACAGTTAGTCTGGTTAAATATCCGACACCTTTTCTTGCGCTTTCTTCTCTAAGTAAGCTCTTTTGGTCACTTTAAGATCCCTGAAATAGCCAATGGTTCCAATATCGACATACAGGCCCACAAATCCTTTTTTGGTTTTTCCCAGCATTTTGTCAACCACAAAAGAGGAGTACTTTTCATCGTTAATAAACATCTCGGCGGATTCTCCATTGACTTCGATTCGCATGGTGAACCATTCATTCAGAGCAGTTGGGGCTGAGCCTTCATACTCGAAAGGAGCGATTTTTCTCAAGGTGTCGAATTTGTAATCGGGGTAGGAAAAGTACTGAACAGAGTGGTTTCTGAATCGCTGACTACTCGCCCTTCCGACCTTTGGTCGAACGTAGATGCTCTCAAATTCCGAGTCATCTTCTTTTACTCGAAAGAAAAGTCCAATGAATCCGGCAATTCCGGAATAAGGTGCCGGAACCTTCAATTGGCTGTACATTTTGACTTCGATGGTTCCATTTTCAAAGTCATCCAGACCAACAAGCCTGGCATAATGGGGTTCGTCTACCGTGGCTTCCACTCGGGTGGAATCAAAGGGGATCGCATTGAGATCTCGTTCGATTTTTAATGTTCTCTTTCCCTGGAATTTGACGATTTCTCCAGTTGTGTTGTGCAACTCAAATTCCTGCTTTTTGAGTTTCAAGGTTTGAGCATTCACATTCAAAGAAAATGAACTGGTCAGAACCAAGAGGACCAATAGTCTATGAAATATTCGCATAAATCTTCTGCTTAGAATAGTTTCTCATTGGGAGGAGTTACCCCTGCCAAGCGGATATAGACCGTGGTTTGACCTCTGTGGTGTGTTTGATGCTCAAACAGCTTTTCCAGGGCCTTGCCTTTGGTCATTTCGAATCTTCCGAAGAGGGTCACGTTTTCGTTGAGTTTTTCAGGAGTCATCGTTTTTAGATTTGCAATAACAAAGTCATAACCCGCAGTTACTTGTTTTACCACGCTTGCCTTGCTTTGATCTGCGGATTTTTCAGATTCTCCCATTCCTATTGGACTTTGCGCTCCTGTGGCAGCGGATGTAAAACTGTAATTGGCATCGGTCAGGTGAAGCATCTGCTGGGCAAAAGTCCTCATCTCGGGAGTTGGCTTGAGATTGTACTTGTCAGCAGGCATAGTTTCCAGATATTCCAAAGTGTAGGCTTTGGCTCTTTCCCAATCAGCGACCAAGGAAGAGGTTGCAGTTTGTGCATTTGCAACTGACGTCATAGCGAAGAAGCATAGAAATATGAAAAGGATTTTCATGAGTTTGGATTTTTGGTTTTTGTTATTGCAAAAATCCGAACTCTGCCTGCTTGCTACCCTTAAACTAGATTAAGAAATCAGCCTTTATTGGTAAGATTTTTCCTTATTTTGCTTAAAAACTCAGGGGTGATACCTAAATAAGAAGCGATTTGGGTATTGGGAAGTCGATTCGAAAGAGAAGGATATTGCTCCAAAAAATCCAAGTATCTCTGATCTGCGGTCGAGCTAAAAGTCTGCATCACACGATTTTGTAATTCAATGTATTTGTGTTCGATAGTGACTTTGAAAACCCGGTTGATCTTCGGGATTTTCTCAAAAAGTCGGTAAAGGTCCTTTTGATGGATTTTTAGGATTTCGGAAGTTTCCAGAGATTCAATATTTAAAAGGCTGGGTTTACCAGTATAAAAACTTGAGATGTCAGCAATCCAATCATTTTGCGCAGCAAACTGAATATTGTGTTCAAAGCCTCGATCGTCGATTCCGTACATCCGAAAGCAACCCCGAACCACAAAAAAATATTCTTTGCATACCTTTCCGGATTCTAATAGCTTTTGTCTCTTTGAAATTTTTTCCACTTCAAAACTTTCCGTAATCAAATTCATTTCCTCTTCAGAAAAGTGAATGAATGATTCTAGAAAATTGGCTAAAGGTCTCTTGGAGTTCATCCTGAAAGTTAACCCGAAACCATTAAAATGGAAAACTTAAAACTAAGGTGCCTTACCGATAAATTACCATTTTTGCTCATCACTATTATTGAGCGGCATTAGTATTTTTAAAGCATTTTCTGCGATTGAAGAAATTGTCACATACAAATCAGTGTTTTTTAATCGAAATAGAGCTGTACCATTAGGTTGTTTCAGGAACTCCCAATATTAAAGCGTAGTACCATCAAAGGGCTGTTGCTATAATGCAACACCTGCTATTTGCTCAGATTCGGGCTGAAAAGGTTTTCTTCGTGAAAAGATTCTTGTATAAGTTATGTCACTCAAAGAGATCATTTCCCATGTGATGCATTTCAAATCCTGATGACCATAGCCAATGAATGAATCAATTTACATTTTTAGTAAATGTTTTCTTGTATTATCAATACCATTTCCTAGATACAGAAAGGCACAAATTGCTATCCAATGAATCCATGCATCTGTTTTTAAAAAAAAATATTTACCCTACTTAATACCACTCTCCATTTTATTTCATTCTTATTTATTTAAATCAAGTGCCAAGTATATCTCAATCAAAAACCATAAGAGTAATTAAAAAGAGCTTAGGTAAAAATGCAACTAATCTAAGCGATTTCGATATTCACTTGGACTTAGCCCCAATACCTTTTTTACATATCGAGTGAAAAATGAACGGCTCGAAAACTCCATCTTGTCTGCAATCTCAGAAATATTCAAGTCGGTGTTTTGAAGAAGGATTTCCAAACGTTCCTTCGCAAATCGCTGAATCCATTCGGAAGCAGTAACTCCTGAATTCTGTTTACAGACAGCATTTAGATATTTAGCCGTGATATGAAGCTGATTGGCATAAAACTGAACCTCCCTTTCCTTCATGCAATATTCCTGGAGGAGATGCATATATCGCTCATATAGGGAGCCCGTTTGTATACTTCGCTTTCTATGTTCAAAATCATTGGAGAAAACGTGCCACATCTCCAGAATAAACAGGCGCATTTGAAATTTCAGTACCTCCTCATAAAACCTGTGTTCTGTCTGAATAGATTTTTCATGCAATAATCTAAAATTCTGCAAAATTCTGTTCCTGTCATCCTTATCGTGTAAATGAAGTACTGGGAAGCGATTAGAATGTAAAGTGGCATCAATACTTCTGCCTTGATCAGGAATGTTGTCATTTAATAATTCTTTCTCCACTAATAGAACTGAGGCCTTGAAATTTTTAGAAAATGTTATATCAATTACCTTACTCCCTGAAAACCAGAAAACAAATTCTCCAGCTCTACATTTAAATTCTTCCTGATTAAAAATAAATTCCATCGAACCTTTTTGACACAATAAATGGGTATGATAATATTTTAAAAATTCTTCAGGAAAATCTTCTTGGTTTTTGACTTCCAATAAGAATACGTTGGACCTGTTTATCATTTAAACCCACTATTTTTTTTTGAATTTTTCATATAGGTGAAATATGACACTAATCTAGAAAAATGTGTAATAAAGGGAAAAAATGATTCGATAATTTTGTATTGCAATACAAAACAAAGGAAATGATCGAAAAAGACATATTTGAAAAACTGAAATCAGGTGAAACTATTTCAGCTTCAGATTCAGAGGCTTTTAGAATGCGTGAAGCTTCATTTGCCACTAAAGAGTTGTTATTACAGATGAACAATACTTCCGATCCTGCAATAGTGAGGGATTTTTTGAGTCAAATTACCGGGACAAAGATTGACGAAAGTGTAGTGGTTTTCACTCCCTTCCATATCAATTATGGTAAGCATACCCAAATCGGGAAGAATGTGTTTATCAATTTTGATTGTGTCTTTCTCGATCTAGGAGGCATCATTATCGAAGAAGGTGTATTAATTGCCCCAAAAGTATGCTTGTCTTCAGAAGGGCATCTCATTTCACCAAAAGGAAGGCATTCGCTCATTCCAAAGCCGATCCATATTAAGAAGAATGCCTGGATAGGTGCAGGAGCCACCATTTTGCAAGGGGTTACAATAGGTGAGAATTCTGTAGTAGCGGCAGGTTCGGTCGTTTCCAAAGATGTTCCTGATAATACTGTTGTAGGTGGTATTCCTGCAAAAATCCTCAAGACCATTGATGAGGAATAAATCTGGGTGATAAACTTAAGTTTAGTACTATGAAATTAGATCATACACATATTCTTAGTCTGCTGATTACAATGACTTTGGGCTTAAGTTCATGCCAGCAGAATTCCTCCCTCAACGGAAAAGAGGTTTTAGAATCACTACCCACCAATGAAGAGCAAGCCATTTTTCCACAAGGGAATCTCGGTTCAAAGGAGAACTTCACAGGGAATGCCTACAACTACGGGCTAGTGCCGAATGACAGTAATTTGACTACGCTCGTGGGAAATGTCTATTTCGAACCAGGAGCCAGAAGTAATTGGCACAGTCATCCTGCTGGACAAATTCTCGTCATCACCGACGGAGAAGGTTTCCATCAAATTGAAGGGCAGCCCAAAGAAATTCTAAAAAAAGGATCTGTTGCCATATGCCCTCCTAATGTACGTCATTGGCATGGAGCAAGTCCTGAAAAAAGCTTGTATCAACTCTATATCGTGCCTAACACTGAAAAAGGAATCGTTGACTGGCAAGAAGCTGTGACTGACGAAGTGTATCTTAACTAAACATGGAACAAATGAAAAAGCAATTCTTCCATTCTCTTCTTTGCCTGGGATTACTTGGGCTAATGAGTTTTACAGCCTGTAAAAAAAACGATTCGGAAATCGACCCAATTCAATCACCAACAGCCATGCAGACGACTATCAAAATCACGGTGGCAGAAAAAACCTTTACAGCTGAATTGGTGGATAATCCCACCACGGCTTCTTTTCTCCAAATGTTGCCACTTACACTGGACATGCAAGAACTCAATAGGAATGAGAAGTTTTTCCGCCTCGAAAAAAGCCTTCCTACACAGGCTTCCGTGCCTTCGTCTATACGAACAGGAGACCTTTTGCTTTACGGAGACAATACTTTGGTGTTATTCTATAAGTCATTTAACACCAGCTATAGCTATACCCCGATGGGGACCATTAAAGATCCCGCTGGATTGGAAGCCGCTCTTGGGGCTGGTAATGTGACTGTAAAATTTGAAGTCGAAAACTAAACCACTATAAATTATGGAGATTAAGAAAAATGGAACGCAAGGTTTTTATTCAGGACCTGAGGAATGGTTTACCGGAAGTGTTAGAATTGAACCACTAATCTCAAAACAGCCTAAGACAGTTGCTGCAGGAGCTTTGGTGAGCTTTGAAGCGGGAGCGAGAACGGCTTGGCATACGCATCCAGCAGGCCAGACCTTGATAATTCAGACAGGTCTTGGGCTGGTTCAAAAAGAAGGTGGTCCAATTGTGCAAGTTGGCCCTGGTGATGTGATTTATTTCGAACCGGAGGAAAAACACTGGCATGGAGCAGATGCCCATTTCCCCATGAGTCATATCGCTATTCAAGAGGAAGTGAATGGAAAAGTGGTGGATTGGATGGAAAAGGTAAGCGACGATCAATACAAACTCACAAAAGGATAAAACATGAAATCGAGGACGACGCAAGGGGTACATATTGCGAGGAATATTAATCGTGCGAGATTCCATCTGACAACTGAAAAATGAATAATAAACAAATGAAAAAAATACAAGTTTTTGCAGTCACTATCTTTCTAATAATGGGAAATGGCTGTACACAGAAATCAAGTCAAGAAATGGAAAACAGCCAAAAAGAAGTCGTAAGCAAAGAAATTGCTAACGAAGAAACTACCTATACATTTGAGCTAAGTGATAAGGTAACCCGTCAAAAAGTAACCTTCAAAAACAGATATGGGATAACCCTGGCAGGTGATCTTTATCTTCCCAAAGATGCAGGTGACCAACCGCTAGAAGGATTGGCAATTAGTGGCCCTTTCGGAGCGGTGAAGGAACAATCTTCAGGATATTATGCCAATCAAATGGCAGAAAGGGGATTTGCTGTATTAGCTTTTGATCCTTCTTATACGGGCGAAAGCGGTGGCGAACCGCGCAATGTTGCCTCACCTGAAATTAACACAGAGGATTTCAGCGCAGCTATTGATTTTCTAGGATTACAGGAAGGCATTGATCGGGAGAAGTTGGGTATTATTGGCATCTGTGGCTTTGCAGGGTTTGCACTGAACGCTGTAGCAGTGGATAAGCGCGTGAAAGCTGTTGCGACCACCAGTATGTATGATATGTGCCGAGTAAATACCAAGGGATATTTTGACTCTACCACTCCTGAGCAACGCACTGCATTATTGGAAAACATGAGTTATCAACGATGGGAGGATGCTGAAAACGGTTCACCGGCTTTATCTCCTGATGGATTACCAAATGAACTGACAGGAGAAGAACCTCAGTTTGTGAAAGACTACTTTGATTACTATAAAACGGAAAGAGGTTTTCATCCACGATCCATCAACTCTAATGGTTCTTGGACGCTTACCACGCCAATTTCATTAATGAATATGCCAATCCTTACTTATATCAAAGAGATTTCTCCTCGCCCAATGCTTTTGATCGCAGGGTCGGATGCTCACTCGCTCTATTTTAGCAAGGACGCTTATGAAGCTGCCGCTGAGCCTAAAGAGTTGATGATTATTCCTGGAGCTGTTCATACAGACCTTTATGATGGGGGAGACAAAAACTATATCCCCTTCGACAAATTGAATAGCTTTTTCAAGGAGAATCTCAAATAAAATTAAAAGTTGCTTTATCACCCAGTAGGTCACTTGGAGACCGAATAAATTTCAAAAAACCAACAAACTATGAATTACACAATATCATCTGCTTTTGGTACCGAGGCTGCCGATCAGCCGATTAAGGAAATGACCATTCAACGCAGAGAGCTTTTACCAAACGACGTAGAAATCGAAATTCTTTACTGCGGTATTTGCCACTCCGACCTCCATGCCGTAAAAAATGACTGGGGAGGGTCTACTTATCCCTTGGTTCCTGGCCATGAGATCGTCGGTAAAATCACTCAAGTCGGTAGTGAGGTCAGCAAATTCAAAGTAGGTGACATTGGAGCGATTGGCTGTATTGTGGACAGCTGCGGTAAATGTAGCCATTGTCATGATGGAGACGAGCAATATTGCGAAACCGGCTGGACGGTGGTCTTTAATTCTCCTGATAAAATATCCGGAGGAATGACCTATGGGGGATTTTCGGAGAAAATCGTCGCCAATGCTGATTATGTTTTGAAAATGTCTGAAACTGTCGATTTGGCCGCCACCGCACCAATTCTTTGCGCTGGAATTACCGTGTATTCACCATTGAAGCACTGGAAAGTTGGCCCTGGTAAAAAAGTTGGAATCATTGGAATAGGAGGGCTAGGTCATATGGCCATCAAAATCGCCAAAGCTATTGGGGCTGAAGTGGTGGTATTTACTACCTCCCCATCCAAGTTGGAAGATGCCAAAAATCTCGGAGCTGATTCTGCAGTACTTTCCACGGACAAAGCCGCGATGAAAGCCCAACGAGATTTTGACATGATTCTGGATACTGTATCCGCCAAGCATGATGTAAATGTTTACCTCAATGCACTGAAAGTGGATGGCAGTTTAGTCCTTGTCGGACTTCCCAATGAGCCTTTGGAAATTGGGGCTTTCAATGTGGTCAATGGACGCAAAAGCTTCTCAGGCTCGAATATCGGGGGTATCGCGGAGACTCAGGAGGTGATTGATTTCTGTGCCGAGCATAATATCACTGCTGATATCGAACTAATCAAGCCCTCTGAAATCAATGAGGCTTTTGAAAGGCTCGAAAAAGGCGATGTGAAGTATCGGTTTGTGATAGATATTAAGAACAATTAATCTTTGCAAAAGCGTTAACTGGACTATGAATTTAAAGGGAAAGGCAAAATCTTTCCCTTTTTTATAGACGAAACTTGGAGATGAATTTCAGCTAGTTGACAATTTGAAATTACTTGTATTTTAGAATGTCATCTTTTTCTAAAATACTCTTATTAGCACCATTCAAGCTCACATGGTAAATAGTGATTAAGTTAGCAGTTGCTTTAAAAAAGTGTAAAACTCTTTTGATAGATGAACCGCTTTTTAAATAGGAAAAATTGAGGTTTGGAAAAGGTTGTCTGAAATTAAAAAACTGACATTTTTTTTAGAGGAAATACGATTAGTTATAACGCCGGCTAGTGCCTATCATATTTACCTTCTTTGATAATGGATTCGCATTCAGAAAGTAGTCTGTTTTGGAATTCTGGACTATTGGTCTCAGGGTTAGCTATTTCTTGTCTTCGATGGTGAAAATATTTCCCGGAAACTAATGCTTCCTTTTCTTTGCTTGTAGCAAGCCAGGCCTGTGTTTCATATCCTTTTTGTAAATCATCTGGAGCACCTGATCCTCCCATTCTTGTTGGTACCCATCCGGGATCGACGGAATTAATATACAGATCAGGATATTGTTTAGCAAAAGCATTTGCTAAAGTAGTAATAAATAGCTTTGAGTCGGAATAGCTTGTTTTTTGGATATAAAATTCATTTTTGAATACTTTTCCACCCCTGTGCATACCTGAACTTAGATAGATTAGCCGATTTGGTTTTTCCACCCGAGTGGTTAAAAGATAGGGTGCTAAAACGTTGACCTTGAATATAACTTCTGGGACTACTGAGAGCACTCCTGCATTGTGGATGATTGCATCATATTTACCTTGGTAATTCAATTGCTCTGACAATTTTAAAACTTGTCTAATATCTGAAAGATCGGCGATGAATGTAGTTGCCTTTACACCCAGCTTTAGTTGAAGGTCTGCTGCTCTTTCTCTATTTCGGGCATGCATATGAACCTCGTTTCCTTCACTTAATAAGCGTTGAGCAGCTAAAAATCCAATCCCTTCGGTGGAGCCTGTGATAAATATTTTTGCCATGTGATTTGGATTATCTTGATACAAGCTAAATAAATAATAATCTTTAAGCTCAAGAAATGTTTTTTTATATTGGGTAGGGTTGAGATTTGTGTGCTTTTTGAAAAAATTATTGAAATAAGTCACTCCCCAAAAATCTAGGGAGAAGGCAATCCCTGAAACATTCCTGTTACTTTGTTGCAACAACACCTAGGCTTCCTTGTGGTAAAACTTTTTGTAGCGCCGCACAATAAAACTGTCTTTCTGGTTTAAAGTCCTGTAATTCGGGTTGGTTGAATTAGGTTACATTATCAGAGATTTGTGAAATATTAAATTGATTTAAACACAATGAAAGCTTTCTCACTTCTGATATTTATACTTATGGTCCAGCACGTAGCGGCTTACTCACAAGATAGGGTAGCTCAAAAACCAGAGAAGGTGTCAAATTTTGACTCCACCTTTAAAAGCCCTCATCCAGCTGAAAAACATTTGATCCGGATTTCAGAGATTGAAATTTTTCCTGAATTCCTTGACGAATATATTTCTATCTTAAAAGAA
This sequence comes from uncultured Algoriphagus sp., assembly GCF_963974835.1. Classification (GTDB taxonomy): domain Bacteria; phylum Bacteroidota; class Bacteroidia; order Cytophagales; family Cyclobacteriaceae; genus Algoriphagus. The sequence continues at coordinate 49,382 of NZ_CAXBET010000007.1, forward strand.
GAATCCAATGCATCAGTAAATAATGAGCCTGGAGTAATTTCAATTTTTCCAATGGTCCAAAAAGAAAACCCTACTCAAATCAGGATTCTGGAATTTTATCAAGATCAAGAAGCCTATCAATCTCATATTGCTTCCGAGCATTTTCAGTATTATAAAAAAAGCACTTTACATATGGTGAAAGAGCTGAAGCTTGTCGATATGAATGTGTTAGACCCATCGGCGATGTCTCTTATTTTTCAAAAATTGAAATAGTAATTGATGGAAAAGCAAGAAAATGTCAGGTTAAGAACGGTAAGCCAATTCAATGAGGAAAGAGGTCAAAAAACATTGCATCCTCTAATTACGGTATTGGATCAATCCAAATCTTCTTTGCTTAAACCAACTCAATGGCTCACTGAATTATACATTGTTTTTTACAAGGACAAAAAGTGTAGTGAAGTCAAATATGGAAGGCAGCACTACGATTATCAGGATGGAACCATGATGTTCATTTCCCCAGGTCAGATAATGGGGATTGAGGAGGATGGATTGTATCAACCCAATGGATGGGCATTGGCTTTTCACCCTGATTTTCTATTAGGTACTTCACTTAGCAAACAGATTTCTGGATATGGCTTCTTTTCATATCAGGTAAATGAAGCACTTCATCTTTCGGAGATGGAAAGTGAAGTTATTTTGACCTGCTTTCGAAATATTTTAAATGAGTTATACCATAACATTGACACTCATAGTAAGAGGCTTGTTGCTACTAATTTAGAATTGCTTTTGAATTATTCCAGCAGGTTTTATGACAGACAGTTTATAACAAGAGAGCATGTTTCAATTGGGGTTCTTGAAAAATTCGAAAAAAGTCTTTTTGATTATTATCACTCTGATTCGGTTGAAAAAGACGGATTGCCTAGCGTCGGATTTTTTGCCAATGAATTACATTTATCACCGAATTATTTTGGGGATTTAATTAAAAAACAAACAGGTAAATCCGCTCGTGAATTCATTCAGGATCGAATCATTGAGATTTCAAAAGATTTGCTTCTGGATAACTCAAATTCAGTAAGTTATGTTGCCTATCAAATCGGGTTCAAACACCCTCAACACTTTTCAAGATTGTTTAAAAAGTATACTGGTAAAACTCCACTGGAATTTCAGGAATTGAATTAGCAAATGTTTTCTATTAGGGTTGAATTAATCAAGTTTTAAAAAAGGATAAATCGCATGCCAAACTGCATCAAAATTCTCCAAAAACACCACATGGCCTGTGTTAGGATAATACCCAATTGGCTATCGGGAGTCATGAGATATGCGTTGACGATGATGTTTAGTGGGGCGTTACCGTCTTTTTCCCCAGCCATAATTAGTACAGAGCATTGGATTTAAGAGAAAAGCTCCTTACTAAAATGAGGCTCCATGCCGCCATTCGATCTCCTTTCTCCTTTAATCTATTGGATTCTGGCATTATTGATAGTTACTGATCTCGAAATTCAGGATCCAAGTCAAATAGCTTCAGTAAGTTCATAGAGATCTTTCTCAACTCCAGTGTTCCCTCTCCAGCTCCGATGGCTATCAGTTTTTCGATTCGTTGAGGATAAGTAAAAGCGAAACTATATCCTATAAGCTCCGTCACTGAATCCCAAAATCGTTACTTTTTCAAGATTTTCGGCTTTAAATACCGCCAGCACATCGTTTGCTTTCTTAAATATTGTTGTGGTGCCGGTTCCTAATTCAGATCTGCCTTGTCCTCCCTGGTTGGCATCAGCGAAGAGAATACATAGCTCTTCTTCATACCAGAATGGACCAAATATCTTTTTGGGAATAGGTTTGCTTTTCGCTTCATCGATCCATTCGCCGGCGGATTTAATTTGATGTCAGTTTTGAAAGTTAACCAATCTGTTTGTGATCAATAACTATCCCTATTAAAAGCATTAAATAGATAACTCTTTAAGTTTGGAGCTTAGGGTGGTAAGTCCAGCTTTTTCCAAGCTATCGGCAATAATAATATTCAGTTCTTCTTCTGATTCTTTTGAAATACGAAAAGGGTTTTTTCCGGATTCAGATTTTTGTTCCATCCCAAGGGTGATTACTTCGGTCAGCAACAACACTGTTTTGCGTGGGATTTTTAGATCGATCTTTACCGTGTCATGCATTCCGGGTACGGCAAGCAGTGTATCGTAGATAGTTTCAAGTGATGGGATTGTCATGGCATCCTTGGTTTTAGTTAGAAATTTTTATTTCTTAAATCTATTGTATATCAATGATATGAACCTATTTAGAGAATGATTAGAATAGTAAAATATTTAAAGACACTTATATAGTAATATGCAAATAGTAAATTACTTTCAATTTCAATGTTTACTTTCATCGGATGAGACTCAGGTTAATTGAAACAGGAAGTCAGACAACAGGTTATACTAAGGAATAGTTATGTATATCTGAAATGACTACAATGGCAAAATGAGTCCTTATTGACAGTTAATGAAAATTGCTTTACTGAGGGTTTTTACTTATTATAAATTATGTCATACACGGATTTGACTACGAGTAGTATCCCTTTCATGAATCGGTTTAAATAGGGGGTTCCTTCATTGAATTTGTTAAAGAACTGGAGTCAGGCATTACTGGCTTGTAAAAAAGTTTTTCTTTCCAGTGTGCTTCCTGTGGATTCAAAGCAAGTATCATAAGCGTAATAGTCATGCAGAGCAGTAATCTACTGATAAGAACTTAGATGATAGCCATAACTTTCATTACCGCAATTAAGAAACGGTTCAGTGTTGCAGAACTCCAGCGACATTCGGTAATGAAACGCTATGAAGCGGTTTAGGCTATATAAGTGTGGGGAATTCCACAATTACTAACATCCGAAGCAATGGAATTCTAGAGGAGGAAAAACATGCTGTATTCAGCCTAAAAGTGTTGTCTGAGAGGTGAGAAAGGATCAGTCTAAATCTGTATCTCAGATAATAATATTCTGATCTACATAGAGAGAGGGGAGTTTATTTTATTAAATATTTGTGGCCGATACCATTCAGGCTTTCATGAAAAAATCCCGCAGATTAAGCCTGTTGAGCTCTTTCTACGAGATTTTGTGGTGATGCATTTAGCTTTGGCTAAAGGCTCCTTTTAAAAGGTTTTGAATTAAAATACACCTATAAAGTGACTTCCGTTAACGTTCTCCAGTTGGGCACCTTTGGTTACTTCACCTGTTTCGGTGTTTACTATGTAGATGTTTCCGTTTTTCCCTACAGGGGCTTGAGTAAGGTAAATATCCGTTCCATCCACAACAAAACCTTGGTATTGGAATAAGTAAAAGTCAGCTTCGTAAGGGATGTTATCAAGTCTTACAGCTGTCTTGGCATTTAGGTCAGCCAAAGCAAAGAATCCCTGTGCTCCTGCCACTCCTTCTTCAGACCCGTCATGACGATAAGCAATTACTGCTTTTCCGTTTGCTGCTGGTCTCCAGGCAAGTATATAAGCTCCTTCTACGCCTAAAGCATCGTCTAGATTAAACACATAGGAATCGTCGTATTGGTTATTTGACCCGATTCTCAGGATATGCGAACCGTTAGGGTCTTCCTGATTAGCTTGATAAACACTGCCATTGTATTCAAAAGCGTTGATGCTACGGTAACCATTGGTGTTTCCCAATCCTACTCCAGATGTAATTACTGTTGGATTCAACAAAGATGGATAATCCAATACAATTGTCTTAGCCCCTAAAATTTCGCCTCCATTGTCAGATTCACCAGTGGCTGGATCTACTTTGCTCAGACGTGCACCGATGTATAACTTATCTCCAGCTTTATTTAAAGTAGGCATGTCGATTCTGGAGATATAATAGCCATTTGCTTCTTCCTCTTCACTCAAGGCCAGGGAGCTTTCCTGGAATTCTATGATAGAAGAATTTACCAGGTTTAACGTTACAACTCCCATGGTGGCCTCATGACGCAAGTAAGTGTCATCAGTAGCATCATTAGGTGTATCATTGTCATCAAATTGAGCTTCTGTATTTACGTATACTGCAGCTCCAGTTTGGTCTCCATCAAAAAGTTTTATCCATCTAGGGGCAGAGCCTACATAAGGTGCAATGCTTACCCCAGTACCATTTTGAGTAAAAGTCTGTCCACCACCAACAGTGTATTTGGTATATTGGCCACCCGTATCCCCGGCATAGCTAATGTTAAATATGGTGCTTCCGTCTTCTGAAGACTGTAATCTAGCTGTTCTGTTGGAAGGTACAATAAATCCATTGTCAAAAGGAGCTATGGATACGGTAGGGTCTTTGGCTTCCTCACTGCTTAGCGAGTAAATTAATGTCCCCCCGTTTCCATCGCCCGGATTATCTCCCATTCTTGCTGCTGCCACGGTGATCCATCTACTTTCAGCTGGATCCGGACCCGGATTGGGGTTAGGGGTTGGATCTTCAGAACAAGCAACCAAGAGTCCGCCTGCCAGTAGCATGGTAGTCAGTTTTTGGAAATTTTTAAAAGTGTGTTTCATTAGGTAGAAGGTTTTAATTGGTTAATAATTATTGATTCTATAGTTTAATTTCAGGTAGAATGCCCTTCCCGGTTTTTGCACGGAGAGATTATCATAGACAGGCTTGTCAAATATGTTTTTGACGTCAAAACTCATCACCAATTTGTCGCTTGGAAAGACATAACTAAGTCCTAAATCCTGCGCCAACTGCTGTGGGACTTTAAAAAACTCATCGCCTACAGTATTTGATCCCTGGGGTACCAGGTAGGAAAATTCATCTGTGAAGTACATGGTGTAAAAGAGATTCAAGCGGGATTCCTTTTGGATCAAATCCTTAAATGAATAGCGTAAGCTTCCATTCATAGTGAAAAATGGGGTGTTTGGCACGTCTATCTCCACGCCTCTGTTTACAATTTTCAGATCAAATCGGGAAACATTTAAGTTCAATCCAAAATTGTCGTTGAACGTATAGTCCAATTGCGCATCAAATCCTTTGGAAGTCCCATTCCCCTGATTTTCATAGAGTATGGTTTCATCATTTACATTTAAGGATGTTTCAATCGGCAACCCAATTCTGTCTTTGATGTTACGGGTGAACAGATTGGAAGATACCGTAAAATCGTGCTCGTTTATATTGAAGGATCCTAATCTGAATCCTAGGTTAAAATTATTGCTAAGCTCCGGTCTGATGCTAGGATTGGCCACCACATTATCCCCATCGTTACCGAATACTTCACTTTCATTGGGTAATCTGACAGCTTTTTCTGCGGAAGTCAGCAAGGTGATATTTGGAAGAACAGCATAGGAAACAGTAAATCCGTAGCCTTCATCAATTTTGTTGGCACTGGTAATATCGTCTACTATTTCATTGGTTTCCTGATCAATCTCAGGGTCAATGTTTACGGTTTTTTGCTGGTAGTATTTTCCAAAAACATTCGCCTTCAGTTTTTCATCCAGCGCATTGAGCTCATAGGTAAGAGAGAGAATGCTTTTTTCTAAATCCCGCGTTCCCCTGAATGTATTTTCCAAAACCGATCTCAACTGATCGCTATCCACCCGATCTATGCCGCTAAACACATGATTAAGCATGATTCTGTGATTCTTGCCAATGCCATAGGAAACCCCTGTTCTAATCGAGGATACATTCCTGTTGATTCTGGCCAGTGTAGGCCCGCCTTCCTGCTGGGAATTCCATGAATATTTATATTCATTTCCTCTAAAGTCAATGGCTCTTTCTCCGTTCCAGCTGTATGCCCAGGCAAGCGTGTCGCTTACCATACGGTTTCGCTTGCCATACAAGCCATTGATAGTGACATCCAGTCCTTTCGTAAAAAGGTTTTTCTTTTGGTATGTTAGATTCATCAAAGCGGCGTCCGATTCCATAAATCTATCCTGGTAGGGCATAATGGTCATAAAAGCCCCGTGCTGGATTTCTTTATAATCACTGGATCCTGTGAAACCAATCAAAAATTGATCTGCCCATTTTACATCCGTATAGCCAATCTGGAACATTCCCCCTGAAGACCTGTAGGCATCATTGAATCTTCTGGCTGTGATCGGAGTTTGCACACCTCCTAATCCTGTCACCACTACACTTCTGCCTGAAACCTTGTAATCATTATCAGAATAATTATAGAAAACAGATCCCTTAACCGTAAAGCCTGATTTTTTAAACCGATGCAAGCCGTTTAAACTAGCCTGTAGGGTATTGAAGGAACCATAAGAAAGGGAGGTATTGAAATTTGATTGAACAGAATTTTGAAGCACAATGTTGATAGCTCCACCTAAAGCATCATCTGCCAAATGTCCGGGAACCACCCCTTTATACACTTCAATTTCCTTAATCATTGAAGGCGGTATACTATTCAGGTTAAATGAGTTGCCATAGGCAGAGATTGGTATTCCATCGATAAAAATACGCACTGCGTTACCTGACAAACCGTTTAAACTATAATTGACCTCAGAACCTAAACCTCCATTTTGACGGATTTTAACGCCCACGGTAGTATTTAACAATTCGTTTGTCTGAATATTTCGCAGGCTGGCTTCTTTTGTATCTACTATATTGACAGCGAATCCGGATTTTTCAACTTGGGTTTTGTAGGATTCTCCGACGACCTGCACCTCGTCCAGATTGGTATGGCCGGCTCTTTTCACGATTGTGGGTACCGTTTTGGAAGCAGTATTAATTTCAATCTCAAATTCATTCAGCTCGGCTTCAAGACTGGAAACCTGCACGATATACTTTCCATATGGAAGATTCTCAATGGTATAGTTTCCCGACTCATCAGACAAGCCCTGCTTTTTCAACGATTGAATAAATATTGAGGCATAAGCTACTGGTGCTCCATTTTCGAAAGTCAAAGTTCCTGAAAGATTTCCCGTCTGGGAGAAAACAGATGCTGAGATCAAAAAGCCGGAAAGAAAAATTACAGCGGTTAAAGCTAGTTTCATGTGTTGCCTATGGGTTAACAGGCACAAAAATAGAATTTAATTATAATTAATCTAAATAAGAATTGAGAAAATCTCCTGTTAGTTTAAATTTTGGAATTAGGATTGTTATAATCGGTTGATTTTTAAAAGTTTAGGTTTTTGAACATTTGAAAAATCAAAATAAAAACTATTGTGGAAGTAGAGAGGGTGCCGGGGAGGCAAAGCATTGATGAAAAGACTTCTGTTCGTAGCAAGCCTATTTCAGAAAATGATTTTAAGATAATGCTTGTCGATCGCAAGCTGGAAGAAATATTATATAAAGAAAGTAAAAACCATGAAAGCGAGCTTTTAAAAGTATACCCCACAGAAGCATGATCATTCCATTGGGGAGGTTCCATATGAACTTAAAAAACAACTGGTATCATATGAAATTTTACAGCGCTATTACGATCAACAACATTGACAAGCACAAGGTAATTGGTAAGCCAATCTACCAGATCGAAGACGATACAGTATGGCATGCAGGAAGAAACCGAGTAAGCGGGCCATCCCGTTTTTAGAAGGTGAAACAATTCGACAGCGTGAAACCTGAGCTTTGGAAAGTACGTGAACCTGAAGGGAAAAAGGTTGTCCAATGAGCTCAGCTAGATTGGAAATTCTCATTCTCTCTTGTACCAGAAGGTGTATGGTAGCTTTCAGAAATTGTAAATAAGGATTAAGTTGAATTTATGAATACATACATACAACAGCACCCTCTCTCTTTTTGCTTTTTCGTAATGCCCTGAAAATGCGCTGGCTTTCACTTTTCAGTTTTTATCAATTTTAATTGATTTTATTGCCGTTTTGAGTTCTTAAGATCATTCCTGAGTTTTTCGCAGGGATACACTTTCTCAATAGATTTCTAAAGTATATTAGAATATTATAAGCTAACTTGAGTGTAAATAATATTCTCATATGACTGAGGTAAACTGCCTATTGATTGATGATGATCCAGATGACAGGGAATTCTTTAAAATTGCCCTTTTCAAAGTGCCTTTTTATGTTAATTTATATTCTGCTCCAGATGGACTTTGCGGACTGGATATATTGAATAGAGCGAGGAATAAGCCACAGTACATTTTTTTAGATTTGAATATGCCATTACTCTCTGGTAAAGAACTCCTTTCCAAAATTAGGCAGCTCAAAGACTACAATGCTATACCTATTATTATTTTATCTACTTCATCTTTTCACACAGACATCGAAGAATGTCAAAAACTAGGAGCATCACATTTTTTAACCAAGGTATTTAACATTCAGTTACTTACTGATATAATTACAAAATTGGTTTCAGGAGCAGAAATGCCTTATGTTTTAAATTTTCAGAAATGAAGGACCATTCCAAATACCGTAACTCAAAGGATGAAATTCGGTTTCAAAGGATGATCGAAGAGGTAGAGGACTACGCAATTATATTACTCGATACGGAAGGAAATATCCGTAATTGGAATAGGGGGGCCGAAAAAATCAAAGGCTTCAAAGAAGATGAAATTATCGGAAGAAACTTCAGTATATTCTATCCTGCGCAGGACAGAGAAGACGGCCTCCCATTTAAGCTGATAGCCGAGGCCAAGGACAATGGAAGGGCTTCGCATGAGGGATGGAGATTAAGAAGAGACGGCAGCACCTTTTGGGCATACGTAGTGATCACTGCACTGCACGATGAGTTGGGAGAAATAATAGGCTTTACCAAAGTTACCCGTGACCTTACTGAGAGAAGGTTAGCAGAAGAGCAAAAAGAGCGGGATGCTAGGAACATTGAGTTCAAAAATAAACAACTGGAAGAATTTGCGTATGTGACCTCCCATGATTTACAGGAACCGATCCGTAAGATACGCTCATTTCTAGATTTGGCAAGACAGGATCTGAATGATAAGGAGAGCCTTGAGTTTTACATGGAAAAAATTGATAGAAGTGCTGATAAAATGATCCAGCTGATAAAGGATATATTGACATTTTCAAAGCTTTCCCATGAACAGCAACCAGAATATTCCATAGTTGATCTCAACCAGATAATTCTTGATGTACTATCTGAATATGAGATACAGATAGTGGAAAAAGCTGTGGAGTTTCAGGTTGATAAGCTGCCGATAATTATGGGGATACCTTTTCAGATCCATCAAGTTTTTAGTAATCTGATCAGTAATTCAATTAAATTCAATCAAACTGTTCCAAAAATTAAAATTGCTTATAAGGATGAGTGGACTTCATCATCCGGTCAGTATAGAAATGGCTTCTTAATTACCGTTTCAGACAACGGAATAGGATTTGATCAAAAATATGCAGACAGGGCTTTCGAACCTTTTAAGCGGCTGAATGTTGGATTCAGCGGAACCGGTATTGGACTCGCTCTCTGCAAGAAAATCATGGAAAACCACAAGGGTACCATTACCGTCAATAGCGAAAAGGGAAAAGGCACGACGTTTACTTTGTATTTTTCGAATTTTGAAGAATTAAATACGACTTTGTAATTTTAGGTAATCCTACAACTGCTCACCTGATTGTATTGAAAAAACAAGATCTAAGTCTTTTGAATGTTATTGTTTTAAGATCATTAATTTAACATCCAATGCTTTTTCTAGACAATCCAAAAGAAAATTGTTAAAGATTAAATTACTTAATTTTTAGTTAAACTTAGAAATTTGCAAGGTGTAATCAGATTTTCTGAGTTACAGTTTTTACGGGGTGTGTAATTACGCTTTTCGAGAAACTTATCTCACTTACATGATTACCTCTATCACAATGGGCTATGAAAATCGTGTCGGGTTGCAGACTGTCAGTTTTTAAGTAACGTTACATCTAAGGATGGCTGGGCTGACGCCTTGTAGATTGGAAGAAGTTTTGCAGTTGTTGAATTCATACCTACCTGCCAGATGTACTTGTTGGGCGATGGAGTTTTAACTTCCATTTTTTTTCATCCTGCTGAGGTGCCTAGATAAGTTCCATATAATTAGCGGCAATATTAATTACTCTATCTATTTAGAAATTGATCAGGATAGGTTACTCTGGAACCTACTTTATATACTTGTATCACCCGATGGGAAGAATTGTAATGCCGAAGATGATTTCCTCAATTTATCAGAATCATTCTAAAAGCTAACATGATTTCCTATGTCCTGTGAAATCGGCAAGATGTACGGTTGTATCACAACCGGATCTTGAAACCCCTTACTCCGAAGTCGTGGGGTTTGAAATTGTAAAGATGTTGAACAGTGAAAATGAACTGCGAAGATGGAAGAGAGCAAGAGAAACAAATGGCTGCATATCCGATTGACAGACCGAGAATTGCTGAAGCTAAAGGCAAATTGTGATGAGACGGTGCATGATAATCTGAGTGAATATTCCAGAAGAATATTGCTCAAAAAGGTGGTGATCGGAAGGTATCGAGATACGGGTATCCAGGAACTTTTAAAGGAGTTGACAACACTGAAGCGGGATCTCCATGGCCTGGCGACCAATTACAACCAGTTAACTAAAAAGATGAATACGGCTACTGATGATGAAATTACTTCCAACCGTTTCCAGGTCGAGAAATTGGAGCAAAGTATCCAAGAAACACTGAGGCAAGTGAACCGATTTGTTGATCAAACAGTGGAGAAATGGTTGCAATCATAAAGACCAGCAAGTCTTTGAGACGACCGTTTCACTACAATGAAAATAAGGTGAATGTAGGAGTGGCTGAACTACTTTTAGCCCAGAATTATCCGATGAAAAATGCGGAACAGAGGGCTGATTTGCGGCTGAAATATTTACTGAAACTTGCTGGATTGAATTCCAGAACGTCGGTAAATGCAGTCCATATTTCTTTGAATTTTGCTCCCGGAGAAGACTTTGAAAAAGAGAAATTACAAGAGATTACCAAGGAATATATGCGTGGGATCGGCTTTGAAAACCAGCCTTACCTGGTGTATAAACATTCTGATGCAGGGCACCCGCACCTGCATATTGTGACGACGAATATTGAGCTTGACGGAAGGCGGATTCCCTTGCATAATATCGGCAAACTCAAATCTGAACTGATCCGAAAAGCTATCGAAGAACAGTTTGAGCTGGTACCAGCCGAGTCCCAGAAACAGGGACTTTTTATCACCAAACCAATTGCCATTTCCAGACTGGACTATGGTAAATCAGAGACCAAACGGGCAATAGGAAATGTGCTGCAGCATGTGCTCAAAAACTACAAATTCACTTCTCTCCCTGAGCTGAATGCAGTATTGAACCAATACCGGATAGTTGCCGATAGGGGAAGAGAAGAGTCACGGATTTTCAAAAACAGTGGGTTGGTTTACCGGGTGTTGGATGATCAGGGAGACAAGGTCGGGGTGCCTATCAAAGCGAGTAGTTTTTATTTTAAAGCGACGCTGAAATCCATAGAATCCAAATTCGAGTCCAATGAAATGGAGCGTAAAAAACATCTTAAATCCACCCGCTCAGCCATTGATTTAACGCTAATGAAGATGTCTGAAAAGAGTCTTGATGAGGTGATAAGAAGTCTGGAAAAGCAGGGTATAGCCACCATAAAAAGAGAGAACAAAGAGGGAAGACTGTATGGGGTCACCTTTGTAGATCACAGGACCAAATGTGTGTTTAATGGGAGTGCATTAGGTAAAAATTACAGCGCAAAAGGTTTGATGGATAGGATAGGTACTCAATCACAAATGTGTGGGCTTAGACCGGAATCACTGACAAACATGCGCAGTCAATTGGAGGATAAGCAAGTGGGCCAGACATCAATTACGACAAAGGAGATCGGACAAGCACGGCAAGATTTAAACGCTTCAAAAGGTCTGTTGGAATCAGTGGTGTCACCGGATGAAACCTATAGCTATCTGCCTTTCGAGTGGCGGAAAAAGAAGCGGAAGAGGAAGAAAAAAGTAACAAAGTAAGTACTTAAACCAAGGAAAGATGGGGATGCAGACAGGCGAAAACGAACAGGGATTGCGTAAGATTTTGGATATGACCAGACTGATGGGGATCGGGGTTTTGGGGCTGCATTTTTATTTTTTCTGCTATGCTACTTTTAAAGATTGGGGACTGGCATCGGATCTGACAGATGGAGTTTTAGACAATATTTATAATACAGGTCTGTTTAAGAATTTTTATACTTCCAAGCTTATTTCGATTGCCTTGCTTGCTATCTCTCTTTTGGGAATCAAGGGTAGGAAGAATGAAAAGATGAACGCAAAGACAGCTTTCGTTTATGGCTTTCTGGGTATGGGATTTTACTTCGGGAGTTACATGGTAATGCACTGGAAAGCTTCAATCGAATTGATTTCAATTGCCTATATAATAGTTACCTCCCTAGGTTATTTGCTAATACTTTCGGGTGGAACAAAGCTCTCGAGAATTATTCATGACCAGCTTAGTAGCGACGTATTCAACTCAGAAAATGAGACTTTTCCTCAGGAAGAACGGTTGATTGAGAATGAGTTTTCGGTAAATCTACCAGCGAAATATAAGCTAAAAGGAAGGATCAGAAACAGCTGGATCAATATCATCAACCCCTTTCGTGGCCTGATGGTATTGGGAACACCGGGATCGGGAAAGAGCTATTTTGTCATTCGTCACGTGATTACCCAGCATATCAAAAAAGGGTTTTCCATGTTTGTGTATGATTTCAAATTCGATGATCTATCGGCTATTGTTTACAATACCTGGCTTAAAAATAAGGCTAGTTATAATGTAGTTCCAGCTTTCTATGTGATCAACTTTGATGACCTCACCCGGAGTCACCGTTGCAACCCGCTTACACCGGAAACTATGCTGGATATTACCGATGCAGCAGAATCAGCACGGACTATTTTAATGGGATTGAATAGAGAATGGATCAAAAAGCAGGGAGACTTTTTTGTGGAATCACCGATCAATTTCCTGACAGCCATCATCTGGTTTCTCCGGAAATACAATGATGGTGAGTTCTGTACCTTGCCCCATGTCATCGAGTTGATGCAGGCTGATTACGATGAGTTGTTTACAGTTTTGAGGACCGAAAAAGATATTGATGTGCTGATCAATCCCTTTGTGAATGCCTACCTGAATGATGTGATGGAACAGCTGGAAGGACAGATCGCTTCAGCCAAAATATCCATGGCAAGGCTGTCCTCTGCACAGTTATACTACGTTCTTTCCGGCAATGATTTTACGCTGGATATCAATAATCCCGAGCAACCAAAACTGGTCTGCATGGGAAACAATCCTCAGAAAATCCAGATCTATGGAGCGGTACTTTCATTGTATGTTAATCGTTTGGTGAAGCTGGTAAACCAGAAAGGTAAGCTGAAAAGTAGTCTGATTTTCGATGAGTTTCCGACGATCTATTTGAATGGCATGGATAGTCTGATTGCCACAGCTCGGAGTAATAAAGTTGCTACTACTTTGGGAGTTCAGGATCTCAGCCAACTTAGAAAAGACTATGGGAGAGAGCTTGCTGATGTAATCATGGGCATCGTTGGGAACATTGTTTCAGGACAGGTAAATGGGGATTCAGCCAAGCAATTATCGGATCGGATAGGGAAGATTATGCAGGACAGACAAAGCCTTTCAATTAACAGTTCAGACACCTCGATAAGCAAATCAAAACAGCTGGAATCAGCCGTTCCTCCATCTACTATTTCCTCCCTTTCCTCCGGTGAATTTGTCGGTATGGTAGCTGATAATCCAGACTGTAAGCAGAGTCTAAAAGCTTTTCATTCAGAGATAATCAACGACCATAACGCCCTCAAAAAAGAGCAGGAAAACTATGTTTCCATACCTGAAATTCGCAAGTTAAATCATGCTATTGTTCAGCGAAACTACCTACAGATCAAGCAGGATGTGCAGGATATTATTCTTGCTGAAATGGATCGGCTAATCAATGATCCGGCGCAGAGGCATTTGGTGATTAGGAAGGGGTAGATGCTTGAAAAGTATAAATCGATAATAAATGGAATTAGCCTCACAGGGATACATCTTCGTTTTCAATTAAACATAATCAGATTAGCAGTATGCTAAAATATACTCATAAAGCGGCTTAATATTTAGTATTTATCTAGCTATCTGCTTATAGAATCTGCAGTAGATGAGGCAAGTCTAAAACTTAGATGCGTTCTTTGATTCCGTTCAAAAATGATTGTAATATAGAAAGGGTATAATCAATAGATTGATCTAATTTTGCAGCCCAATCTTTTGCAATAGCTGATTGATATTCGTCTTTTATATTTTGTTCAATTACACTAAGAATTCGTTCCTTAAGTTTGTTTGAAATTTTCAGAAATTTGGCTGCCTCTCTTCCCAATACTCTGGAAGCAACAATTCTTTGGCTGATTTCACCATCGTTTCCTAAGAGTTCCAACAGATCTGAGTGGTCATCAATTATTGAATCATTCATTAGCCAGAAAGCTTTCGAAATGATCCTAAGAATGTCATTTAAGTCATTTTCTCTTTCTTCCGGCCGATCTGACCAAGCAACTAATTTTAAAATTATCATACCCGGTAACGTTGGAATATTAACTAGGATGTTTTCTATTTCTACTTGTGTAGGCCTAGACATGACTTCTTTAAAACCAAGGACATGTAAGTCGGTATGCCTTTCGTTAAAATTTTCGGTGTAGTTTTCTTCAATTTCTCCAAATGGGAGAACATCTACGACAACATCATACTCAGGGTGTCTGAAGGTCCATGGAGCGGCTACTTTTACGAATCCTTTTCCTTCAAGCGCTCTGGTAAATGTTTCGTACTCAGCTATTGAGCTTATCATTATGGCGAAATCAATGTCCTTTGTCCCTCTTGAAGGCTTTATTCCATCTTTTAAAAGTTCTAAAGAAATAGCAGTGGCTCCAAGTAGGTAATATGGAATTCCTCTTGACTTGAATGTCTCATCAAGCAAATCAAACACTTCCTTGAAATGGGGAAGCCCCAATTCTTTATAGCTCTGTGAGATATTTTTCATAAATAAGTTTGGCAGTTTCAAGGCTTCTTTTGTCTCCATTGATGATCAGGTCGGCATAAACTAGAAGTGGGGGTACACACCCTTCTTTTTCGTTCCCTTTTTCCCAGAAGGTTTCATAAACTGCTATTTCTCCATTTGGATCTGGCATCAGGCGCGTTGCCTTAATAAATTCTGTTTTTTTGAGGTCAGTGAATAATGTGAATTTTTCCGGCCTTAGGTAATTAGTCAGAAGGTCTGCGCCAGGTTCACCACCCCAGCGTGTTTTTGGTGTTGGGAGATGGATTTGGGTCCAGAGTTTGTCTTTTGGAAGCCTATACCTGCCTTGGTAAAGGGCTGCCTTAAGAGTATCTCGGTATCCAGTAATCCAATGGTCCACAGCTTCATCTTTATTAGCCCATTCATATCCTAAGTCATTTTTTTTAAGTAAAAGCCCTATAGTCTTTAGACCTTTTAGAACCAAAGGAATATTTCCTAAAGCTACTACTGCTTGTTCGGCCAAATCTCTTTGGGTCTTAAATAGATTTTCGTTGCTTACCAAAAGTTGGAAAAACACCCTAAGTCCTGTTTTGGTAAATGCTCTATTGGCTTCTTTTTCCGGTTCTTTTAGCAGAGGGTATTGATTAATCAAGATAAAGATTCCTTGTTTTTTTATAAATACATTACCATTGGCTTCTAAATAGTTGATGCCCATTTCCTGGAGCAACTTCTTGTATTTAGGGTACAATCTATAGGCTATCAGTAAGAAATTAGAATTTTCTTCTTCCAAAAGTTTAAGGTTCCTGAGAATGCTTTCCCTTATTTCATATTTCACCTCTGCTTCGAACGTGATTGGGCTTTCAAGCAAGTTTAAGGTTATATAGGCGTCCAACTCTCGATGGTTTAATCCATCCCAGTGTGCTTGTATCGTCAGAGTCCTGTTTAGGTTTTCTAATGCTGTCTCTATAATTTCCCGCTCTTCCATGTTCACAAATATAGCTTGTTCATTTTTCGTGAACAAAATAAAATAATGAACAATATTCTTTTTTATTATTTCATTACAGAATTTTCCTTAATTAATTGTCTCTGGATGATTTCCTTGTTCTAGGATAGTCTTGCCCCATTGATTATAAAGCCATGAGCGAATAATTATTTTTGAGGTTTAGAGGTACTTATGGTCTCAATTTTCTACCTCTTTTGGAATTTACTCGATAACCAAGAGCAGTTATTACGTCCAGGTTATAATGTACTCTATCTCTTTCTACTGCTCTTTTGCCTTCCATTTGAACTGTACGGAAATCCCGAACAGTTAAGTCTTTCTCTAGTTCCTTAGATTCAAAAATATTCTTAATATGTTCACTAATATTTGCTTTACTCGATTTAAAAAGTTCTACTAACTGGCTGTTTGTTAACCAGATAGTATTGTCCTCAAATCTTACCTCAAATTGAGTTTCGCTATTTGGGGATTGGGGAATTTTGATTTTATTTTCCATTGTTATTTTCAGTTTAAAATTCATTTGTGGGTTTAGAGCTCTTCCTTAAAAAAGCGTCACTCTCGATCTATTTTAACTTATCTCGCAGAGCCTGCATATCAAAGCTTATTTTGGTGTCCAAAATCTTTGCATAATGCTGAGTCTGTTTTAACGATTTGTGCCCTAGCATTTTTGAAACGGTTTCAATAGGGACTCCATTGGCCAATGTGATGGTTGTAGCAAATGTGTGCCGGGCAATATGAAAGGTGAGCGGTTTATTGATCTCGCAAACATCCGCGATTTCTTTTAGATAGGAATTCATTTTTTGGTTGCTCAATACTGGCAAAACATGAGTCCCTTCCTTACATTGAGGGTGGTCTCTATACTTTTCAATAAGCTCCAAAGCTTTTGGCAATAAGGGCAAACGGGTAGGAGAGTCCGTTTTTTGTCGATGGGTATAGATCCACTGCTCTCCGTCAATTCCTGTGGATATCTGATTTCTGCTGAGGTTTTTGACATCTATGTAAGCAAGTCCGGTATAGCAGCTAAAGAGAAAAATATCCCTCACGTGATTGAGCCGGTCAGTTGCAAATCTTTTGTTAGTGATAGTTTGGATTTCATGCCAGGTTAAAAAAACGCGGTTAACTTCTTTTTTAACCATCTTGAACTGGATAAATGGGTTTCTTAAGAGCCAGCCATTCTTTATACAGATCAAGACGATTTTTTTAAAGTTGGCCAAGTATTTTACTGTGGTATTGTGACTGCAGTTTTGGATAGACCTTAGCCAAAAGGAATAGCCAGAGATGAAATCGTAATCAAGAGACTTGATATCCATATCCTCCATATTGTATTTCCAGCGAATAAAACTTCGGGTATGATCCAGGGATGTGCGGTAGCGCTGCAGTGTCCCATAGGCAAATTCTTTATCCAATAGGGCCTCTACCCGGTCGTTGTGTTCCTTGAATATTTCAAGAATCATCCTTTTCTTTTCTCCGATTCCAAGTAAGACGTTTTTTAATGCTTCGGAAGTCACCTCCTTATCTGAATCAATTAGCTGTTTTTTTGCCTGAAGTACTTTGTGGTGGAGAGAATCCAGATATGCGTTTAAAGTGCGGTCCTCTTCTTTATTACCGTTTGCCCTTCCAATGGTTGCATTCCAACGTTTTGGGCTCCATAATCTTTTTGTTGACAGGTCTTTCGGTATTCCGTCAACTGTAATTCGCAAGTACACATACTTGTCTCCTTTGGTGTTTTTTTTCGATTGTTTCAAGAAGAAGAGCAATCCGAAGCTTTTTTCTAACATGATTTGATTAGTTAGGTTGAACAAAACTCGGAATACAAGTTCTAAATCACAAGATGCTCATATATTGAACATGTTGTAAATCAGTAATCTATAAAGGTTTCAGTGCGTCTTTTTTTTCGACTAGGCGAACGCCACGAATGACGCACTGGAATTACAGGAAATTATGAAAATTATATGGGTATGACCGCGATTAAATGCAGCAAAGGCAGTTTTTCCGATTAGTCCTATCAGTAGTTTAGTTCCTGCTGAAAATTATATAACCATCTGGAAATTAGTTGGTTATATTTTAATGAGGAAATAAAAAAAGCGAGTTTACAATTTTTTGGATCGTAACTCACTCTTTTTCAGTGGCTTACTGGTAGAGGGTGGGGGATTCGAACCCCCGGTACGCTTTGACACGTACGACAGTTTAGCAAACTGCTGGTTTAAGCCACTCACCCAACCCTCTAGATATTTTTATTTGGCTTAATTTTTTGCTTGACCGAAACATCCGTTTAATGATTCCCGTATTGGTTGGATGTGTTATCCACCAGTCGTTAAGCGATGCAAATATAAGCCAATTGATCACATTTTAACAAATCATTAATAGATAGGATCTGAATGGCTAATTATTTTTATCTAAAATGCTGAAAATCAAATTAAATATTTTGACAACTATCTTCTGAAAATATAAAATTACCCTGTATAGGGTATAAAATTATTAGATATCAACCTTAAGTTTGCCAGCTTTTAAAATTGAATTGTATGAAAATCCAAACCTCTTCCGCTAGTTTTTTGATAGAGAAATGTGAATCTGAAAGTGGATGTATTATTGTTAGCTCTAACTCTAGAGAGGAACTTTACCGATTCTTTGGATCATTAGAGATTACTGAGACTAATGAGTCTTTTTACACTTATACCGTCAGTGTTTGCAAACAAGAATTTGCAAACGCCATGATCTTAATGGTAAAAGAAATCGATTATTCCGAGTTCTCGAGTTTTAGCCTCCAAACAGCTTAGGCAGCTTTCGAGGTAATTTAAAAATCGGGTTTTTAAAAAATCATCTTTGATTAATCCATAATAAACTGCTATCTCCATAGCTTAGGAATCTATAATCACTGGCCAAAGCTTCCCCATAAACTCGTTTCCAGTCCTCACCAAGTATTGTGGCGATAAGCAAAATCAATGTTGAGCCTGGCTGATGGAAATTTGTGATTAAGCCTTGGACAATTTTGAATTTATAACCGGGGAAAATAAAGATCTCTGTAGTTCCCATGATCGTTTGAAGACCATGTTTTTTCATATAATTAACAATAGCTTCGTAGGCTTCTTGAGCAGATGGGACGCTTTCTCTACTCACATAAGGAAACAGCTTTTCTATTTTCAAATCTTCGCCTTTTCCTTCAAGCAGTTTCACTCCGTACCAATACAAGCTTTCCAAGGTTCTGACGGAAGTAGTTCCTACTGCCACTACCTTTCCAAGGTGCGATAGAATTTTTTCTATAGTTTCCCGATTTACATGGATTTGCTCACTATGCATGGGGTGTTCTGTCACTTGGCTAGATTTGATCGGTTGAAACGTGCCGGCACTCACATGAAGTGTCACCTGAGCTTCTTTGATTCCTTTTGCTCTCAATTGTTCAAAAATCTCTGGAGTGAAATGCAGTCCTGCTGTAGGAGCGGCTACGGCCCCCTCTTTTTCAGAATAGACTGTTTGATATCTCGATTTATCCTCTTCAATTGGTTTGCGGTTCAAGTAGGGCGGAAGCGGTACTTCTCCACTAGCTTCTACCACATCTACAAAAGCTACCTCAGCATTATCCCAAGAAAATTCCACTTTTCGGGTCTCTCTATCAATCAATTTTGCATGAAGTATAATTGTATCTCCTTTAAAGGGAATCAGGCCTTTTAATACTTCACCATCCTTCCACTTTTTAGCGTTCCCTATCATGGTCTCCCAGATTACGGGATGCTTGGCAAGCATAATCTCAGGGATCACAGTTGTAGGAGAGGTTGGTTGTAGTAAAAATATTTCTATTCTCGCTCCAGTTTCCCGCTGAAAAATCAATCGGGCAGGAATTACCTTCGTGTCATTATACACCAGAAGTGTTTCAGCTGGAAGTAAATCAGGAATGTTGCTAAAGTTTAAATGAGAAATTTCCCCTTCCTTATACTGCAAAAGTTTAGATGCGTCACGCTTTGCTAAAGGATGTTTGGCGATTTTTTCCTGTGGTAATGTATATTCGTACTCTCGTAAATCAATTGCTGGAATCTGCATAGCGGCTTTAATTTCTGCCTGCAAATATAGCCCAACTCATTCAAGTACTTTCCTGAACTATCCAAAATCCATGTGCGAATCTTCCAAAATCACTTTTAAGTACCTTAAGCGAACATTGATTTTTAAGTTTGACGCTGGTACTTCCAGAGGGGTTTTGAAAACCAAAGAAGTATTTTGGATAAAGGCTTTTGACTCCGATCAACCGGATGTTGTAGGCTGGGGTGAAGCTGCGCCTTTGGTGAAATTGAGTTTGGATCACCGGGAGGATTTTGAGGAGATTCTAGGTAAAACCTTATCAGAGATGTCTAAGGTTTCTTTTAGAGAAGATGAGGCACAGGTTTTAAACCAATTGAAAGAATTGGTTCCTTTTGAATTACCAAGTATTCGATTTGCCTTGGAAACAGCCATTCTTGACTTGAGAAATGGAGGTAAGAAGAAGATTCTAGGCTATGATTTTTTTGAAGGGAAAAAAAATATCCCAATCAATGGATTGATATGGATGGGGGAAAAGGACTTTATGTTGTCCCAGATAAAAGAGAAACTCTCCGATGGATTTGACTGTATCAAAATGAAAATTGGTGCAATTAATTTACAGCAGGAATTGGATCTTCTCTCTTATATCAGGGAGCGCTTTTCAAAAGATCAGATCACTCTTCGGGTAGATGCTAATGGTGCTTTTTTTCCAAATGAGGCACTCAAAAAGCTTCAGAAATTATCCCATTATTATATACACAGCATAGAGCAGCCAATTGCCGCTGGAAATTGGGATGCGATGCAAAAGCTTTGCGCAGCTACTCCCATCCCAATTGCACTCGATGAGGAATTGATTGGTGTGAAAAATAAAGCTGAACTTTTAGATGCTATTCATCCACAGCATATTATTCTAAAACCGACTTTATTGGGGGGGATTTTAGAAACTAAAGAATGGGTACAGTTGGCTGAAGAGAGGAATATAGGCTGGTGGATGACCTCGGCTTTGGAAAGCAATGTTGGATTAAATGCTATAGCTCAGCTTGCAGATAGCTTAGAGTCCACTATTCCACAAGGTTTGGGTACGGGAAAACTGTATGAGAATAATCTAGAGTCTCCTCTGGAAATAGAGCGAGGACAGATTAAATACAATAACCAAATTAATTGGGAGCAACCTTCTTAATCTCCCAGCCTAAAGAGATAAACCGGACTATGTACACTCACTTTCCAATCTGTCTGCGTAAGTTTTCCTGTCTCTAAGTCCCGTTCAAAAACAACAATATCATTGCTTGCCTGATGTGCTGAAAGCAGGTATTTCCCGTCTGCCGTGAGATTGAAATTTCTAGGCATGATACCTCCGGACGAAATCTGCTGAGTAAATTCATATTCACCAGAATCTTTTTTGCTGATAACTGAGATTGTATTTGCATCCCCCCTGTTTGAGACATAAATGTTTTTTTCATCAGGAGAAAGCCGGACTTCTGCAGCTCCTACACTGCTTTCAAAGCCTTCTGATAGTAAGGAAATTCTTTGCTTTGGACTAATTTTCCCACTGTCAAAGCTTAGGATATCCAAGGCTGCGGTCATCTCCTGCACCAGCATTATTTCTTTTCCATCTGCCGCAAAAACTAAATGCCTTGGACCGTCTCCTGGAGTTACTTTATAGGCATTGTTTAAAGTTAGTGGCTCTGTAGAATTTGCATTAAAATCATACACGTATACCTCATCAGTTCCCAGATCGGCCACAAGAAGGTATTTTCCATCCGGACTAAAAACAGTGCTGTGAACATGAGGCGAGCTTTGCCTGCCTTTATTGACACTACTGCCTTCATGCTGTATAGTCTGAAGATGAGTTAAATCCCCATTTTCATTAATTTTATAAGCGCTGAAATTACCTCCGCTGTAGTTAGCAGCTGTCAGAAATTTTTCATCCGGAGATAGTGCCAAGTAGCACGGGTGACCTCCGAAGCTCGGTGCTTCACTTATTTTCGTCAGGTTTGGTTTGTCGTAGTCTCGATCAAAGCTGATAATATTTCCTCCCTGAACATTGTCTATTTCCTCTAAAGTAAAGACCTTGTCTCCTGCAGAATTTGCCAAAACAAATGAAGGTCCATTGATGCCAGGATAGATTGTTCTGATTTCTAATTTATTCTCTGAGGGAGTAAAATCGAGTTGATTGAGTCCCTGAGTGGAATCCTCAGTATAGGTACCTACCAGAAAAGAATACGTCATAGGTGTTTCTATTAGTTCAGTTTTTTTATCTGAAGTACAGGAAAAAAAGATAGCAAGCAGGCCTGCTGATAAAAGTGATCTTAGCATAATCGAAGATATCGAATAATTTGAAATGATGATTTTGCCTTTTTATCTAAAAATTACTCATTTGGTTAATAAAAAGGATGGGAAAAAGAATATTTATTAATGAAAATACAATAGTTATTTCAGTTTTTAGAATTTTTACTAATTTGCTTAACCATTAAAACGGAAGATGAATAATGTACAAAACTTATGATACCCAAGTAGCCAAGCGCTTCACCATTTACAACAGCTTATTTTTAGATCTTCCCTTCAATGACATCTACCGCACCGGAACTTTACTTCCGATTTTAGGGACAGCATGTCAGGATGGTTTCCAAAAAGGATTGACTCCAAAGGAAATTATTGCAGGGTTTTTCGATGAATTAATGCCGGAATCCACTCCGGAGCAGCAATCCGATTTGCTATTTCAGATGATTCAATACGTTGAAAGACAGGTTGTATTGTTTGATTCGATAGAAGATGCAGCCTATGAAAAAATCCATGATCTGAACGGAAAAGGTACAATCAAAGCACTGATTGACCGAACTGATAACGATAATAAGCGTGAGGCATTGATAGAAAAGTTAAAGACTTTCTCTGTGCGTCTTACCCTCACTGCTCACCCTACACAGTTTTATCCAGGAAATGTTCTGGCAATTATCACTGATCTCGAAAATGCAATCCGCACAGATGATATTGGCAAGATCAATTCCCTACTTCAGCAACTGGGAAAAACTGGCTTTACCAAACGGGAGAAACCGACTCCGTATGATGAAGCTATAAGTTTGATATGGTTTCTTGAAAACATATTTTATGAAAGTATTACGGATATTATGACCCGATTGCTGGGTTCATTAAATATCCCTCTACATGATTGGGATAATCCAGGCTTGTTGAAAGTTGGTTTTTGGCCAGGTGGAGATCGGGATGGCAACCCATTTGTCACCCATACGATCACAAAGCAAGTAGCGGCTCGTCTGAAAAAGTGGGTTTTAAAATGCTATTACAAAGACGTGCGTAAAGTGCGTAGAAGATTGACTTTCAAGCATGTCGAAGAAATACTGATCAACATTGAACGTGGCCTTTATGCAACTTTATTTGAAAATAATCCTGTTTACCAAACGAAAGAGCAGTTGCTTGGAGATTTGCTTTCTGCAAGAGAAGGATTGATCAAGTATCATGAAGGTCTTTTCTTGGATGTATTGGATCAGTTTATTCTTAAGGTTAAGATTTTTGGCTTCCACTTCGCATGCATGGACATGCGTCAGGATAGCCGTAAGCACGATACATTGATCGAGGAGATTTTTGAACTGCAAGGTAAAAAGCTAGAAGGAACAGAAGATGAGCAGATTGCCCAAATCATGAGCCTTACTGAACTTCCTGAAATAGATTCCTTTCAGGATCCTTTCAATCAAGAGATGCTTCAGTCTATGGGTGTGATTGATTCTATCCAGCAGGAAAGCGGAGAGGAGATTATGAACAGATACATTATTTCCAATTGTCAATCCAGAAAGCACCTTCTTGAAGTATTCAAGCTGAATTTATTGTCTTTGGGTAAAGACAAGGAAAATATGCCTTTGGATATTGTGCCACTTTTCGAGACGATCGATGATCTGGCAGAAGCTCCGGAAATCATGGCTAGTCTTTACAACATGCCTGAATACAAAAAGCATTTGGAGTTTAGAGGAAACAAGCAAACCATCATGCTGGGATTCTCTGACGGAACCAAAGATGGTGGGTATTTACAAGCCAACTGGTCTATTTTGAGAGCAAAAGAGGAAATGACCAGGGTTTCCAGAGAGAATGGCATTGAAGTCGTATTCTTCGACGGCAGAGGAGGACCTCCTGCACGTGGTGGAGGAAATATGCATAACTTCTATGCTTCTCTAGGTGAGAAAGTGGAGAATTCCGAGATCCAGGTTACGATCCAAGGTCAGACGATTTCTGCTAATTATGGAAAAGTAGCTTCATGTACCTATAACTTCGAGCAGCTTCTAAGTGCTGGCTTAGAAAATCATCTATATGTAGGAGCAGATAAAAACCTGAATACAGAACAACGCGCTTTGATCGACGAATTAGCGGGTGAGGCTTATGAATCTTATAAGAAATTCAAAAGTCATCCAATGTTTGTTCCATATCTGGAGCATGTCACGCCGCTTAAGTATTTTGGGATGACTAATATTGGATCCAGACCTTTGAAAAGAGGTAAAGGTGAAGGCTTGAAATTTGAAGATCTCCGTGCTATTCCTTTCGTAGGTTCTTGGGCACAGATGAAGCAGAATATTCCTGGTTTTTACGGAGTAGGAGCAGCCGTTGAAGTTTTGGAAAAGAAAGGTAAACTGGGCGAACTGCAAGAACTTTATAATAACTCTCTTTTCTTCAGAGCTCTACTTGGCAATTCGATGCAGTCTCTTACCAAGTGTTTTTACCCGGCCACGGCTTATTTGAAGCAGGATAAAAACTATGGGGAATTTTGGGAGATCATGCACAGTGAATACCTCAGGTCCATCGAGAAACTAAAACAAGTTTCTTCCATGGATGAGTTGATGGGAGATAATAAAGTGATCAAAAAGTCGATCGAAATTCGTGAGCGAATAGTATTGCCTTTGATTACGGTACAGCAATATGCGATTCAGCAAATCCTGGAAACAGGTAAGACCACTGAAGTGCTCCAGAGATTGATTTTGAGAAGTATGTTTGGAATCATCAATGCGGCGAGAAACGCAGCATAATTTTCAATAAGTAATGAATGTCAAAGCCCGGTTGAACTTAAATTCAACCGGGCTTTCTTATTTAAACCGTGAAGTTCAAAGAGCTTTTGTATTTGCTACACCTAATTGTGGTCAGGCTATCTGAAAAGCTGACCTTTACGGTAGATTTATCTGATTAACCCAGCTTAGTCAGACTCTCTTCCAAAGCTTTAATTTTAGCTTCTGCATCAGCTTGCTTCTTGCGCTCCATCTCAATTACTTGAGCAGGTGCTCCAGCTACAAATCGTTCGTTGCTGAGCTTCTTCATCACCGAGTTTAGAAAGCCTTTAGTGTAGTCGATTTCTTTCTGGATATTTTCCTTTTCCTCTTCCACATTGATTGAGTCACCCATTGGAATAAAGCACTCATCAGATTTTACCACAAAGCTGATTGCATTTTCTACCTTTTCCCCGAAGTTTAATGAGGACAGGTTTGCCAGTTTATTAAGTACCGCTGAGAATCTTCCATACAATGCTTCATTTTTAGAATTGATGGTCAGATCCAGCGATTCTTTAGGGGACATGCCTTTGGAAGCTCGTAGGTTTCTAACCTGGGAAACAACCTCAAACACCTGATTTGCTTCCTCAATGATATTGCTGTCATACCCTTTTTCTTTTGGCCAGGAAGCTAGTATCAATGATTCTTCTACAGACCTTTCTTTGATCTGGTGCCAAAGTTCCTCAGAGATAAATGGCATAAATGGATGTAAGATCTTTAGGATGTCTTCGAAAAGAGCAATTGTCTTGTCGTAAGTAGCCTTATCGATAGGATGCTGATATTCCGGCTTGATCATCTCAAGATACCAAGAGCAGAAATCGCCCCAAACCAATTTATAAGTAGTCATCAAGGCATCCGAAATTCTGAATTTCTCATAATGCTCATTGATTTCTATTAACGCTTGATTGAAACGGTTTTCAAACCATTCGATGCTGGAATTATTCTTCGATCCGTCCAAATTTGGATCGATTTCCCAGCCTTTTACCAGACGGAAAGCATTCCAGATTTTATTGGCAAAGTTTCTTCCTTGCTCCACTAATTTGTCATCGTAGGGCAAATCATTTCCGGCAGGAGAGGAGAAGAGCATTCCTGTTCTGACTCCATCAGCTCCATTTTGGGCAATCAAGTCCAGAGGATCAGGGGAGTTGCCAAGAGACTTGGACATCTTTCTACCTAGTTTATCTCGAACGATACCTGTCAGATATACATTTTTAAAGGGCTTTTCTCTCATGTATTCATAGCCAGCTATGATCATACGCGCTACCCAAAAGAATAAAATCTCAGGTGCAGTCACCAAATCGTTTGTGGGATAGTAATAGTTCAATTCCTCATTCGGCTTGCCCGTAGTGAAAACTTCCGGGTCAAATACTGAAATAGGCCAAAGCCAAGAGCTGAACCAGGTATCCAATACATCTTCGTCCTGCTGCAAATCAGATAAGGTAAACGTACCATCAAATTGCTCATTGGCAAGTTGCAAGGCTTCCTCGGCAGTTTTAGCTACAACAAATTCTCCGTTTGGAAGGTGATAGGCTGGAATTCTATGTCCCCACCAAAGTTGGCGGGAGATACACCAGTCACGTACATTATCCATCCAAGCACGATACATGTTCTTGAATTTTGGCGGATAAAGTTGAATTATATCTTCCATCACTGCCTTTTGAGCAGGCCTGGTGATCTCATCCATTTTCAAAAACCACTGTAAGGAAAGTTTCGGCTCAATGACCGCATCAGTTCTTTCAGAGTGACCTACATTAGATTTGTAATCTTCTATTTTCTCCAACTGATCTACTTCCTGCAGCTTTTTGCCAATCATCTTTCTTGCGACAAAACGATCTTCGCCAACTAGGATTTGAGCTTTTTCATTTAGAGTTCCATCATCATTTAAGATGTCGATTACTTCGAGTTTGTGCTTCAGTCCAAGTTCGTAATCATTGATGTCATGAGCCGGAGTAACTTTCAGACAGCCTGTTCCAAACTCCATGTCCACGTACTCATCTTCTATAATAGGGATGGCTTTATTGATCAAAGGGACGATGGCTTTCTTTCCTTTCAAGTGAGTGAATCTCGGATCATTTGGATTGACGCAGATTGCCACATCTGCCATGATTGTTTCAGGACGGGTGGTAGCGATGGTCAGAAATTCATTTTCTGTTCCTTCGATCTTATACTTTATATAGTAAAGTTTTGATGCGATTTCCTTAGTGATCACCTCGTCATCAGACAAGGCAGTTTTGCCTTTTGGATCCCAGTTTACCATACGGATACCACGGTAGATTTTTCCTTTTTTGTGCAAATCCACAAAAACAGAAATTACAGCATCACTCAAGCCTGCATCCATCGTGAAGGCGGTTCGATCCCAATCACAGGAAGCTCCCAATTTTTTCAATTGATCCAGGATAATCCCGCCGTATTTTTCCTTCCATTCCCAGGCATGCTCAAGGAATTTATCGCGGGAAAGGGATTTTTTGTCTATGCCTTGCTCTTTTAGCAGATTAACGACCTTGGTTTCTGTTGCGATCGAAGCGTGATCAGTGCCAGGAACCCAGCAAGCATTTTTGCCCTGCATTCTGGCACGTCGGATTAATACATCCTGAATGGTATTGTTCAGCATATGTCCCATGTGCAAGACTCCTGTGACATTAGGGGGAGGAATTACGATGGTGTAAGGCTCTTTATTCGGATCAACTTTCGACGAAAATAGCTTGTGTTCCATCCAGTAAGCGTACCACTTAGCTTCGGTAGATGCTGGATCGTATTTGCTGGCAATAGACATATTCAGATTAGTATTTAGAGGGGCAAAAATAGGGAAAAAGCCAATTTTGGAGGCATGATTGGAGGATCAATTATGGTTTGATTCTAATTTAACCACAAAGGTCACAAAGAATTCGCAAAGGGTGCGAAGGAATTGATCCTGCTTCTGCAGAGGCAGGATCAAAAATTTAGTCATGCTATTATGTGTTTCCAGTCCTGGATTTCACACTATCTATTGTATTTAACCTCCATGATCTCAAAAATCCTATCCTCTTTGGCCAACTTTAATATTGCTTTTTCCCCGACTTTCTTACCCATCAATACCTTGGCAATAGGAGAGATAAAGGAGATTTTATTTTTAGAAATATCTGCTTCATCCACACCTACAAGCTGGTAGGTTTGATGCTTAGGGCTGGTGCCGATTTTGAGCGTTACGGTTGCGCCAAAGCGTATTTCATCTTGTGGCTGCTCGTCTAAATTCACAATTTTAGCAACTGCTATTCGCTCATCAAGCAAACGCATTTTTGCATTGATGTAATTTGAAGCAACACGTTTTTCCTGCTCTGTGGAGGCTTCAATAGCAGATTTTTCATCGATCAGCGCTTGCTTTTCTGCAAGTAGTTCCGACATTCCGTTTTCTGTGACGAAATTTGTAACACCCTCTGGTAAATCCGCTCTTGGCGGCACAAGTGGTGTTTCTTCCTGATCATCTTCTTTTACAAATCCTCTGCTCATGGGTTGGTTGCGATTGTCTAACCTACATAAGGAATAGAGGTGCGATTAAGTTTCATGAGGCTTAATTGAACGAATCGAATTTTGGAATACTAATCCTGATTAAGGTTCAAAGCTTCTCAATTGCGCTTAATATTCCCAATTTCTCCAAGATGTGTATGATTAAAACTATCATTGAATTTTAATCCATAGCCCATGATTCTGTCGAAGGAAATGTGAGCAAATAGTATAATCCCGGCAAACATCCAATACTCGTTTTCAAATGCTAGACCATAAAATGCAACAGCCGCTGCGACCAATCGGTGATGGAATAAATTATATAGAAAAGCTCCAACTTTTGGATTGATTAAATATCCGACCATACCAATATCAGGGACCAACAAGAGTGTTGGAAACCACCACCAGACAAAATCTAATGTGCTGAATAAATATAGGGATAACAGAAATATTGCTGCTTCTTCCAATTTTAATAAGTTCCTCATTTCTAACTGAATTAGTGTTGAGGCAAAATTGGGAAGTAGTAGGGAGAGCGCTCTTGATAAATATCAAGAAGTTGAACTGAGCTGTTTATTTCTGATTCTGCTGAATGTCTCTGGTGTCATTCCAAGCATAGAGGCGATGTACTGGAGTGGAACCTGGTTGAATAGTTCTTTATTGTACTCGAAGAAATGAATGTAGCGTTCTTCGGCAGTCATGGATAAGTGGGTGAAAACCCGGTCTTCCAAAAAGGTAAAGCATTTACCAATAAACAATTTCTCAAGTTCGTGCCAATTCGCAACGACATTTCCGATGGATTTGTAATCCTCTCCACTGATAGTGAAAAGCTCTGCATCAGTCAAAGATTCTATATTCCATCGTGCAGGAGTGCCAAAAAGTAAACTGGAAAGATCTGCTACGAAATAGCCAGGCGTAGAAATCCACTGGGTGACTTCTTTGCCGTCAGTTTGCTTATAAACTCTCAGCAATCCTGATTTTATAAAACTTAGCTTGTTACAGGGCTTTCCTGTTTTCAAAAAGTAGTCACCCTTTTTCAGCGTTTCCTGATGAAATCTCGAGCTTATGGATTTCAAACTATCTTCACGCATGACTCCGAAATAGGTGGTTATATTTTGTTCGAGGGCTGTCATAGTGAGGGTGAAAATAGTGAATTTTTTACACAAAGGTCGAGAAGATTACTTGGAGGTACGCTGTTTTGGAGTTGTACTGGCTTATTAGAAATTGGTTTTCTCAAACAAAGCCAAACAATAAAAGGAAGCATTTCTGCTTCCTTTTAAGTATCAATATAGATATATATGTACATCCACTTTTCTACCAGGTAAATGAAAAAAACAATTCGGGATTTGTTAATCTTAAGAATAAAATCCACTTAGCTCATCCTGCCTAATAAGCAAAGTATCAAATTTGGCTGGTATCATTACAGATAATCAAATTGATAAAATTTACTTTTTCACTATCGGCAGCACAATTCTGCTTAGACTTTTTGCCCCATGATGAATGGAGTTTGTGGCTATCACGCCTTCAGTCTCGTCATAGGTATTTCCTCCGGTATTCATATTTCTATCGAAGCGAGGGAAATTAGAACTACTCAATTCGATGCGGATTCTATGTCCTTTGCCGAAGTAGTTTGAAGTACTCATGGGGGTCATTTTCACTTCATAAACTTCTCCATCTTCCATCCAAACTTCTTTATCATAACCTTCTCTATATCGAACACGCTGAATAGTTTCATCCAGATTGTAAGCTTTTCCGTCAGGGTATACATCGATCAGCTTGATCGTGACATCAGTGTCTTTAGCATCTGAGGATAGATAGAGGTAGGATTCAATAAATCCCGAAACCTCAATTCCCTCTTCCAGCACATCTGAAGTATAAACCAAGATATCTTCACGCTTTTCCATCTCAGATTGATCTTTGGAGCCGCCATTACCATCAATAGCATTTCCTGTGCAGCAGACATTTCCGCCATAGGAAGTGACCGGGTTCATCGGGTCGTAGGTAAACGTATCAGGATTGTCTTTTCTAGGTTTTTTTGAAGTAAGCTTTCCGTTTCCATTAAGTGTATTTGCTTTGCCTTCTGAGTCCAAATACATGGTACTCATCTCAGCATCTGCAGGAGGCCACACATCTGAAGTTTGCCATTTGTTTGAGCCCATAGTATAATACTGTACTCTTGGCATTTCTTCCATGACCTCAGATTTTTCGCCTTTCAGCCACACATCAAACCAAGCTGTAATAATCTCGTCGTAATTTAATCGGGCATCACCCACATTAAGATCACCCACCATGGTGTTTTCAGTAGCACGAGTGTAAGAGCAGTGCAATACTGGAGCAATCACCAAGTATTGATTATTCCTAGCCATTTCAGAAACAGCATTCTCTCTAGCGTGATTGAACAAGGCGATATTCGGCCCGGCTGATACATCAAACCAAGACACAAACCAGAAGCTTGGCTTATCAAAAGGCATATCATCATGATACAATCCACCTTCAAACCACTTTGGATCATTAGGTTTGCGGGTAATCATCTCTTCATAGATTCCCATAGGACCATTTTGATTTTTAATAATATCCTGAATAGGAAGGTG
This sequence comes from uncultured Algoriphagus sp., assembly GCF_963974835.1. Taxonomy (GTDB): domain Bacteria; phylum Bacteroidota; class Bacteroidia; order Cytophagales; family Cyclobacteriaceae; genus Algoriphagus. Next base: position 80,339 of record NZ_CAXBET010000007.1, read on the forward strand.
GCTTAATGCCTCTTTGGAATCGATTTTAGGATATTCAGGAGACATATCATAAAAGCGCTGTAGCCTTAGCAAATCTTTTTGGCTGATACCTTTTGGCAATCTAGGAGCCAAAGGATCCTGCTGAACTCCATAAAGCCAGTTGGTGAAAAGCATCTGTCCGGCACCACCTCTGTACCAATTTCCCTGCTCATTAAATTCACCTACCCGGCCAACACCTGCTCCATAGCCTTGTGGAACAAGAGCGGCCAATGCTGGATGATCTAAGGAAGCCACAGCCATTTGCCATTCCGCAGTGGACGAGCAACCCAAAGTTCCTATTTTCCCATTACTCCAATCTTGCTTGGACATCCAATCAAAAGCGTCATATCCGTCAGTCAAAGGAACGCCTAGGATATCCCAATCTCCCTCTGAAAAATACCTTCCACGCTCATTTTGAACTACGTATGCATAACCTTTCTCCACCCAGGAAAGGGCAGTTTGCATAGTGCGGGTATTCATTTCTCCATTTCCCCAGGTGTTGAAGTTGTAGGGAGTTCTTGAAAATACAATAGGGTACTTCCCTTCTCCTTTGGGACGGTAAATATCTGTAGCCAAACGAACGCCATCCCGCATGGGCATCATGACTTTCTGGTCTACAATAGCTACTTCTTCAAGTTGGTCGATTATGCTTTTCTCCTGTGCAGAAGCAGCAAAGGCGGCCATGACAAGCAGAAAAGTGAGAATGATGTTGTAAAAGTTTTTCATGCGTTAATGATTTTTTTCATATCCCGATTTTTTGTTTTATCCAATTAGTATGGGGTCTTTAACTGGTGACAGACCTTCAGATTCAATCTAAGTTAGCGAAGAGACAGGAATAGAACTGCATAAAATGATGATTGGTCATTATTTATGGTGGCGAATTAATTGAAGTTTTGATAATTTCCACTAAAGGTCAAGTTTCCAAATACTTACGAGCTTTAAGAGATGATGAATCGTATAATCTTCCTTTTTAAAACTTTTCATTTCATACATAAAGGCTAAATTTGCGGTCACAACGATTTTTACCAATGAGCGACAGCCCAACCAACCCCCTGAGTACCTGGGTGGAAGTATCAAAGATTTCTGATTTCACAATTTACAATCTTCCTTTCGGAGTATTTCAGAATAAAAGACTTAGCGCACGTATCGGAATAGCTATCGGTGACAAGATTGTCGATTTGAGTGTGCTGGATCAGGAAGGATTCTTTTCCGACATGTTTTTACCTGAAGGAGTATTCTTAAGTGATTCCCTTAATGAGTTGATTAGCTTAGGAAAGGTGATTACAAAAAAAATTAGAGAGCGTGTACAGGACCTGTTGCTAGCAGATAATGAAAAGCTTAGAGATCATTCTGCACGTGGAAAAGTAATGGTGAATAGGAAGGAGGCAGAAATGCTTCTTCCTGTCAAAATCGGTGATTACACAGATTTTTATAGCAGTATGGAGCATGCCTCGAACGTAGGTAAAATGTTCCGTGATCCTGAGAATGCTCTATTGCCAAACTGGAAACATCTGCCTGTCGGATATCATGGTCGTGCCTCCTCCATTATTCCTTCAGGAGTGCCGGTAATCAGGCCAAAAGGACAAACAAAAGATCCTGGATCAGATTCTCCCGTTTTTGGACCTAGCAAAAAGCTGGATTTTGAGTTGGAACTTGCATTTATAACCGGCAAATCAACCAAGCTTGGTGACTCTGTATCAACAGCAGATGCTGAGGATTATATTTTCGGTTTTGTATTGTTTAACGATTGGTCAGCACGCGATATTCAGGCATGGGAATATGTGCCTTTAGGTCCATTTTTAGGAAAAAGCTTTGCTTCTTCCATCTCTCCGTGGGTAGTAACCTTGGAAGCCTTGGAGCAATTCAAAGTGGAAAGTCCCGTGCAGGAACCAGAGGTGCTTGATTATTTGAAATGTGACAAATCACATAGTTTTGATATTCAATTAGAAACCTACATTCAGCCGGAAGATGAAAAGAGTACAAAAGTTTGTACTTCCAATTTCAAAAATATTTACTGGAATGTGGCTCAGCAACTCGCTCATCACACAGTAAATGGCTGCAATATCAATGTTGGCGATATGATGGCATCGGGAACAATTTCTGGTCAGGAGCCCGATTCCTTTGGTTCCATGCTGGAATTGTCATGGAATGGAGAAAAAAAGATCAAACTTGAATCCGGAGCTGAGCGAACTTTTATCGAGGACGGAGATACCGTAATTATGAAAGGATTTGCGGAGAAAGATGGAATCAGAGTTGGCTTTGGAGAAGTGAAAACCAAGGTAGTTCCAGCCAAGTAATTTGCAAAAAACAATTATTTAAAACCCTGACTTAGTACAAGTCAGGGTTTTTTTGTGAAGATTTTCCAACTGATTTACTATCCAAGCTTTAAGTTTGTTAAGCGTTTGAACATCAGTTTATGAAGGGATTTCTATTCACTGATATTCTTTGGTTTCCGTTTAATGCATGATTTTTTTCACATGATAGCGGGATTATATTTTCAGATCTGTCTCAACTTTTTAAGAGGCAACTTTTCTTTTCAAATTCATAATTATTTAAAAAAATGGCTAAGCTTAAAAATTTATCTATTACAACCCCTATTCTTTTTGCGTTGCCACTTCGAAGCGAGTGGGCAGTAAATCCAGTTGATATCAATAAACCCATAATGGCTGGAGACTGGGATGGTGCCGGCACTCTCAAATTTTCAAGAGGCTTTGTGATGGCAAAGAATGATGCTAATTTCCTTTACCTGACACTGGATGTGGTGTCTGATACTGGAAATGACCCAAGTACGAACGATTACTTTTGGCTGTCTTTTGACAACAACCGTGATCGTAATATCACTTCTGGTGTGGATGTGAACTATGGCTTATACCCTGGACAACCAAACAAGCTGGGAAAACAAAAATATCTAGGTCCTGGTCAATGGACTGGATTACTTTCTGATCCATCTAATTCGGCAGTGGTGCAGGAATTTGGGGCTAGTCCAAACTCAAGTGAGTCTCATAGAATCTGGAAATTCAAAATTCAACTCAGTGAGATTAATGTGGCGCTGTCTTGGCCACTTAGTACCCCATATACGTATTTTGGATTTAGAGTAAAGTCCAGTAACCCTGGATTTACAACAGATTTTCCAACAAACTTCTATAAGGATTTCACCAAGCTAAGACAACTAATCCTTAGCAGAAAACCATCCATTCCTTCCAAGGATTTGGGACCATTGGTAGGCAGCGTAGGATTAATTCCTACCACGAAAATCTCTCCAACCACCGGTAGGGCAACAACGGGCTCGGGATATTATCACTTTGTGGAGAATGCGGCCTTTGGTGGTACGCTGAATCTTATCGGGAATAGAACCAAGATGCAAAGCCTGTATAGCGCAAACAACAGAAAGTATAAGGTGGAAATAGCAGGTCCCAGTGGAGGTTCCTATACAAATCTGATTAGCAATTGGTCGAATTATCGTTGGACAGGGTCAACTTATGTGCTGGAGTCATTTGCTCCGAATTCATTTGGCTATTATCAGCTGGCAAATCCTGGTATAGATTACTCCATTGATGATCTGCTCCTTCAGTTCCCAACTACAGGACTTCTGCCAGGTTTATACAGTGTGAAAGTTACTTTTTACGTAGGTACTAGTAATACTGAATTGGATTCTCAAGTGTTGAGGTTGAATATAGACAATCATGTTCCAGACGTTGTGATCCAAAGTGTGAAGCATGGCAGCAGCGAAGTGTCTGCCTGTGCGATCGAAACAATAGGCGCAGCTCCGGATGGCTTAAATTTTCGGATTACTGCCAATGATCCCGAAGGAAATCTCAGAGGAGTAAGTTTTTATGCCACCTATGGAGATGGGCTTTCTACCAGTATTTATAGTGAAAACTATACCCCTGCAAAAGGAAATTGGGCAGGCTTTGTAAACAAGCTAATTCCTGAATCCGGAAATTGGAGACCACCTCAATCCTGTGCTTACAGCTTTGTACTGGCAGCAAGTGCGAGGACTACAAATGGTTATTCTTGGGTCGGTTATAACAATACCCATCGGAATTTGACACTATTACTTGGGTAAAGATTGAAAATGGTTTAATCTCGAAAACCACTTCTACTAAGAAGTGGTTTTTTTCATGAAAACACCAGATCATATCTCTAATCTTCTAAAGGAATCACTTTTTGTTGTTTTGGTTTTTGGGGGATAGTTTGAAAACCAAATAGCCGATCCCAACTACAAAATGTAGAATCAGGATTCCGAAAATCAGGATTATTGTGGTGTTTCCGCTCATTGAATATCTAAGACAAGTGGTTTGTTACCTTCTAACTGAGTTTAGACTTAATCAAAGACTAACTCTGGTTTTCCAGTTTTGAAATTCAATTTCGAGTTCCTTAGCAATTTCGGGTTGCAGAATAATTAAATTATTGATCTCTGTTGGATCGCTTTTAAGATTATACAATTCCCAGGGAGCATTTTCTCCATGAGTGACAAGTTTCCAGTCGCCTTTTCTCACGGCTTTGCCCACAGACCATTCCCAGAAAATTGCTTCTTCCCGTTGTGATTTTTCACCCCGGATAGCTGGCAAAAGGCTTTGGCCTTCAGCAGGAAAAATAGGATTTCCCTTATATTCAGTTGGGTAATTAGCACCTGCGATTTCGGCAAGTGTTGGAAGAATATCTATAAGGTGGGCTGGGAAAGCACTTACCTCATTCTCATGTCCCAGGCCTTTCGGCCACGAGATGATCAAAGGTGTTTTGATGCCGCCTTCGAAGGAGTAGTTTTTGTAAAAGCGATGTGGAGTGTTACCTACGTTTGCCCAATCTGGTCCCAGGGAAGTCCACTGTCCAACAGATCCGATTTCGCCGTTTCCAGGGATAGTTACTACTTCGGCTGAAGCACCGTTGTCCGAAAGGAAAAGAAAAACAGTATTATCTAGCTTGCCTTGTTTTCTTAGCTTCTGGATTATTTCTCCGATTTTTTGATCCATTCGATCAATCATTGCTGCATATACTTCCATTTTCAGCTCTTCAACTTTTCGGACAGAATCTGAAAGAGATTCCCACGGCGCATAAGTTGGCTCGCTTAGAGAATAGCTTTCATCTATGATTCCTAGCTTTTTCTGCTTTTCAAATCGCTTTTTACGGATAGCCTCATAGCCTTCGGAATATTTACCTTTGTATTTCTTGATGTCTTCAGGCCAAGCCATTAATGGGTCATGAGGAGCTGTATAAGACAAGTAAAGAAAAAATGGTTTTTTATCTTCTTTGTACTCATCCAACCACTGCAAAGCATATTTGGTGAAATAGTCAGTGGAGTAATAGTCTTGCGGCACTGTATAAGGCTGCATCAATTTTCTGTCTTCGTAAAATGGCCGATCAGGTCTTTTTTGGGCAGGTTCTGGTTCATTATCTCGACGAGGACCGGGGTTGAAGTGATTTGAAGCGCCTTCTTTTAATCCATAATACCTATCAAACCCGCGGTCCATAGGATGATCGAAACCATGATGCTTGCCTGCCCACAATGTTATATATCCAGCTGATTTAAGAAGCTCTCCGACCGTGATTCCATTTTTCAAAGGCTGAAGGTAAGTGGCGCCATAGCCAACCTGCTGAGCATACATGCCCGTAATCAATGCTGCCCTCGAAGGATTGCACTTTGATGTATTATACATTTGAGTGAATCGGACGCCTCTCTCTGCAAGCCAGTCTAAATTCGGAGTTTCTACCTCACTTCCATAGCTACCAATATCTGACCAGCCCAGGTCGTCAGCCAGAATTAGAACTATATTGGGTTTTTCTTCAGCTAGTCGGAGCTGATATGGAAGGAAAAGTAGAAGAAGGAATAAATTTATTGGGTTTATCATAATCAGAAAACAGTTCAGGGCTGACTGTTTAATATACCTATTACCATCGAAATTAGCAGAACAAAGCTGGTGAGTTCAAACAAATGAATTCCCAAAACGAAAAAAGCCACTCCGAAGAGATCGGAATGGCTTTTCTTTTAAAGAAGAAAATACACTTTACTTGAAGCCTATCTCTTCCAATCCGCCATGGCTGATTTTGATGGCTTCCATAGGATCCAAACCAAAAGTTTGGTCTTGTTCTACTAAGTAAAACTCCATTCCGGACTTGTCTTTTTCTGCCAATATTCTTTTGAAATCAATATTACCTGTGCCGACAGGAGCAAAATTTCCTTCAGCATTCATGTCTTTTACGTGCCAAGCTTTAAATCTTCCCGGGTACTTTTCGAAGTAAGTCAAAGGATCAACTTCAGCTTTAGCCACCCAAAAAAGGTCCATCTGGAAGTTTACAAATTCAGGATTACATTTTTCTAATAGAAGATCTTCTATGACAGTACCGTCAGCCATCTTTTTAAATTCAAAATCATGGTTGTGGTAAAGAAGTTTGATTCCCGCTTGATTACATTTTTCTCCCAAGCTATTCATGATATTCACCAATTCATCTGGGGTTCCTTTCATCCCCATAGATCGGGTGGCTTGATCAAAAGTAAACATGCCCATAGGAGGGACAGGTATAACAAAGTATTCTATCCCAGCTGCCTTCACATCAGCGATCAATTGCTCAGCGTTCTCCATATTCAACATACCCATGTGGGCACTTTTAGCAGTCAGGCCAAGTGATTCCAGGTAAGATTTGAATTCAGAAGGAGTCATGCCATAGAATTTGCCATCTTCATAATTTGCTGCTTCTACATAAGCATAGCCTGCATCCGCTACTGCTTGAAGTGTGCTTTTGGGATTACTAGCCATGGAATCTCTTACTGTATAAAGTGCAAGTCCGCCGAAGCTTTCAGGTTCTTCTTGAACAACTTCTTGGGTCTCAGAAGCTACTTCAGTGTTTTTCTCAGTACTACACGCTGTAAAGCCAAGAGTCAAGGCCAGGAGTAATGAAAAGGTCAAATTAGAATTATGTTTCATAGGTTATCGTTTTTGATGCGTTCAAGATAGCTAAATCATAGAAATAATTCCCCCCTCGTTAAAGTTACTCTTAAAATGAGGGCAGAGAAAATTTGGTCACAGACAAACAAATAAGCTCAAATACGTTTGAAAGACTAAACCAACCCTACATTTACCATGACACATGTATTGAAAATATTAGACATACAACCAGTAACACACGATGTAAACCAATACACTTTGGAGAAACCTGAAGGATATGTTTTTATTCCTGGCCAAGCAACTGAAGTGGCAATTAATAAGGAGGAATGGAAAGAAGAGAAGCGACCATTTTCTTTCACTTCTTTGCCAGAAGAGGAACACTTACAATTCGTGATCAAATCCTACGCTGATCATGATGGCGTGACCAATGAATTACGCAAGATGGAAGTGGGTGACGAGTTAATTGTGGATGATGCTTGGGGAGCAATTCAATATCAGGGTAAAGGCGTATTTATTGCTGGTGGAGCTGGTATTACACCTTTTATCGGGATTTTCCGGGATTTAGAAATTAAAGATGAATTGCAGGGCAATGCCTTGATTTTTGCGAATAAAACGGCTAAAGATGTAATTCTTGAATCCTATTTCCGAAAAGCCCTCGGCAATAATTTTATCTCAATTTTAGATAAAGAACAGGCTGGCGGACATCAAAATGGAAGGATAGATAAGGATTTTCTCAAGACTCATGTAAAAGATTTTACACAGGAATTCTATATCTGTGGACCAGATCAGATGGTCCAGAATATCAGTAAAATTTTGGAAGAACTTGGTGCTAAGCCTGAAGCTATCACTTTTGAAAAGTAAAGCTTAATCTGATATTATGCTTTATAGAGACTTGTTGCCAAAACCTTTTTCACCAAAGGACCAATGGTCAGCCCCTGTCCAATAATCGAGAAAACTACAATTACATAAGTAACGGTGAGAAATAATTCCCGCTCCATTTGAGGTTCCAAGGATAGCGCCAAAGCAATTGAGATGCCGCCACGGATCCCTCCCCAAGTCATCATTAAACCGGTTTTAGGAATGAAATCCAATTTCTTTCTAAAGATTGCCACCGGTCCTGCAAGAGATAAATATCGGGCAAGCAATGCAATTGGTATAGCTATCAAGCCAAAAATCAAATATTCTCCAGTGGCTGTGATAACTAATAATTCGAGACCAATTAGTACGAACAATACTGCATTTAGTAGCACATCGATCAGCTCCCAAAATTTATCCACATAATTATGTGTGGTCTCTGACCATGCGATTTTTGGTGATTTATTTCCAATAAATATGCCGGCAACTACCACCGCCAATGGACCTGAAACGTGTAAATAATGAGCCAATCCTGAAAGACCCATTACCAGGGCCAGGGTGATGATTACTTCAGTTTCGTAATTGTCAATGACTTTCATTAGTCTAAAGGTCGCCCAACCTGTAATCAAGCCCAGGACGATCCCGCCTACCACTTCTTCCAGAAATAATAATCCTATTTCACTGGCATCTATCGAGCTGAGTCCTTTTTGGGCGATCTTAAAAATAACAAGGAAAACTACCACGCCCACACCGTCATTGAAAAGGGATTCACCCACAATTTTGACTTCCAGTTTTTTGGGAGCATTGGCATCTTTGAGAATCCCTAAAACAGCTATAGGGTCAGTAGGGGAGATTAACGCGCCGAAAAGAAGACAGTAGATGTAGTTTATTTCATGCCCGAAAAGAATGAAAATGTAGTACATCATGGTTCCCACTAAAAAAGTTGAAAGTACTACCCCGATCGTTGCAAAGGCAGCTATTGGTGCTTTCATAGCTTTCAGGGAATCTAATTTGGTATGAAGAGCTCCGGCAAAAAGGAGGAAGCTCAACATTACATCTAACAGTGCCGTTTCGAAGTCAATTGAGCCGATAAGCAACTCCGCTTCGTCTATAAAAAAATGATTGATTTTCCCTAAGAGCGTGATACCTACGGTAAATGCAATAGCAATAATCATCAGACCGATGGTAAAAGGTAGCTTCAGAAATTTGGTGTTGATAAAAGCAAAAGCTGCGGAAAGAACAATAAGTATAGTAATGATGGTAAAAATGTCCATAGGGAGTCGCTTGATAGATTGGTTTTTTCAAAGTACAATCATTTCATCTATTGACCAATTAAGGCTTTTATAAAAACCTAGCTCAAAAAGGTCAAAATCATTAAATTGGAAGTGATAAAATTTCCAATGGCTATGAAAATCAATAATTTATTAATCTTAGTTTTTTGTGTTTTAATGTCCTGCAACCAAAAAAGTGCGGAAGTAGAGAGTTCTGAAATAAAAAGTTCTACTATCCCAGAAGTAAATTATGATGAGCAGACAACACAACAGGTGGTAGACCATCACTTAGAGGCATTTATTGGAAATGATCTCGAAGAAGTGATGGCCGATTATATTGAAGAGTCTATTTTGGTCACACCTGACCGTACATATAGAGGTTTGGCAGAAATCCGTGAGAATTTCATAAATGCTTATGCTGCCTTACCCACAGATTCTACGTTGGTAACTGTATCCAAAAACATGGCTGTTAAAGATGTAGGGTATATCATTTGGAATGCAGATGCCCCCAAATTTGAATTTGAGCACTGTTCTGATTCATTTATCATTCATGATGGCAAAATTATCCGCCAAACTTTTATGGGAGTTGTCACTCCAAAATAACTAAACCTGATTATTCAAAGCCAAAAATCAGAGGAAAGATGAACAGAACAAACGCAGCCCAAATGAAGTAGATGGGGATGTATCGCACGATAGCTTTCCCTACTTCAATACTTTCATTAGCATTCTTTACTGTCTTGTAAAGTTTTGCAGCAATCATCAATAAGTGAATCAGCATCAACATATTACTTCCCAATACGGCCATTCTGTTTGGCGTAAAGCCCCATTCTGCTATTCTGAATAAGATTGCAGAAAGAGCGACTCCATTGACAATGATGGTGACGATGGACAGAAGAAATAAAATCCAGAAGCCAGTGCTATTCTTTTTCTTTTCAGCACTTTCAGCCACTGAGAAAAAGATCAGTGCCATTACTCCAATCAGTAGAGCATTGAAAATCAAAAGGAAATCCCGATCGGTGTAAGGGTTTTTTCCGGAAAAGACTATTGCTCCTAGGTAAATTACCAGCATTATTAATACTGCCGGGCTAAAGAGCTTAGCAATGATAGGGGAAACTTTATTTACCAACTGAGGATTGGTTTGAGTTAGCAACGTAGCCAAAATAGGGATGGCTGGAAGTCCAAAAACCACTAGATTTTCCTGGAAGAACTTTTCGATATTGATGTCTATCAAAGCAAAAAGTCCAAAGGTAATTCCCGATAAAATTCCTGCTGCTATTCCTAACAAGACAGACATCACGATCACATCTCCATTAAACCGGAGGAAATCCAGCCTCTTGGTCAGATTGTTTGGTTCATTTCCTGTAAATGCCACACCGATGAGAATCCAGAGCATTACTGGAAGGTGTAGACAGGCTAGAATGAGTATATCCGTTTCTTTATCCGGAAGTGAATTGATATAAATCAGACAGGCTACAGAGATAGCAGTTATGATTGCAATTGTCTTTGGGGCTAATTGGTTTCTCCAGGCAAAAAAGGCCGTCAGAAAGGGGAAGACTATGAATGCTATATTTCTCGGATAAAAGAAGTCTTCCGAAACAGAAAATGTAAAAGGAATCCTTGCGATCATTCCAGCGAGAAATGCCGAAATGGCAACAAAAAGGAAGTCATTTTTAGATCCCCATGAAATGGAATTGGATTCATAGGTTAGTCGTTCATGCCAGATTTTGGCAGTGATGCTATCAGTCATTTCGGGATAGACAGCTGTAAATGCGGTTTTAAAGCCCGATTTGTTTTTTCTGTAAAGATTTTCCAGATAGGCTGGATCATCGATGTGGTTTTTAATTCCTTGCTGCATGGTATGGATGGATAAGGTGTTTTTAAATGATAAGAGCTATTTCTTGGTGTAGGGGACTCCTGCTTAAATAGTGAATGCTAGTTTTTAATTGATCAAATCTCTCCAGACAAGTGTCGAGTGGATTTCCAATTGTATGGACGCATTCACAAAATTCAGATCCTGCTTCTCGGTTTTCAGTATTTTCAAATTGAGCATTACATGATTTTAATGAATTCTGTGGCATAACCTCATGTCCAAAAAAGGAATACAATACAGTAAAAACCATGGTTGAAGCAACACCTGCAAAAAACAGAAAGGGAAACTTTTTGTCGTATTTCACGGGCTTTGCGAAGCTTACCTCCTTCGAATATTGATTAAAAGGCAAGATGTATCTCAGTTTATCGTAGTGCCATGCTAGAATGTAGAGGTTGGCCAACACCATCAATGGAGACGTGACATAGGAGCCCACAAATCGAACTGCAAATGATAAAATCCAAATATTTACAATGATGGGCAGGTATAGTAAAGCCCCCATTAATACAGTGCGAGAAATAAGAAGTAGGATGGCAGCTAGCACCTGGGCCACTCCAATGAACGTGTAGTAATAGCCAGTGTGATGCAGGGCTTCCAGATAGGAGCCCATGGGATGTATCACAGATAAACCGCTGGCAAATCTTTCGCCTAGGATTTTCACCATACCCGCAACTATAAATGCATAGGCTAGCAGGATTCTGCATCCGAGTTGAAACAACCAGTGCCATCTGTTTTTCTTAATGCTGAAGTAATAGGATTCTAACTTTTCTGGTAAACTCGCTAGTGTCATTTTCTATTGAATTTATGGGTGTTCAAATTAATTTAGAAGAGAATGATTAGTCCCAAAGTCCAACCAGGCTAAAAGAAAAAACAGCACTTAGCCAGATTCCAATAAAATAGAAGAGTGTACTGAAAATGATTGCTCCCAGCTTTCGGGGACCAAAAGGGAACCAAACAAATCCCATGAGGTAGAAAAACAATCCACCGAATACGCCTCCCAGTGGAATAAATGTGAGGGGGACAAACATCCAGTTTTCGAATTCCGAACTCTTGACCAGAATGAGAAACATGAGCCATGAAAATGGAATACTAGCACCAATTAATCCGGCGATTATTGCAGATTTAGCTTGGATACCTTTTAGAAGTTTAATTTTAGTGTCCATGATTTTGAAAATTGAAAGCACTTTGTAATTCAAAGTGAAGTGTTAAATTTTTTTAGGTTTTGTTTTCGTTAATTAAATTTTCGAGGAATAACAGATGCTCCTCAAATGCTGTTTTACCCTGCGAAGTCGCCTCGTAGGTGGTCATTGTTTTTCTTCCTACAAAGCTCTTGTTTACAGAGATGTATTCTGCTTTCTCCAGGTTTTTCAGGTGAGAGGCGAGATTCCCGTCAGTCACCTCCAATAGTTCCTTAAATGAATTGAAATCATAATTTTCATTCACCATCAGGATGGACATGACCCGTAGCCGAACCACATTTTCAAATGCTTTGTCGTAATTCCCCTTCACCTTATCTGTCGTATTTGTAATACATCATCGCGCCATAGATGACATGCAAAACTCCAAAACCAACTGCCCAAAGAATCAAACCATAGCCGGGTAAGAAAGCGGCTATTAGGCCGAGAACAACCTGGCAATAACCTAGATATTTAATGTCATTGAGTGTGAAAGTGGAAGCATTCAGCAGGCCAAGTCCATAGAAAATCAATGTGGCTGGAGCGACTACTCCATAATGTTCTTTTAATAATAATGCCAGACAGAATATACCGCCGACTACAACCGGAATAAATAAGGCTTGAATAAATCGTTTACTTGCTGGCGTCCAGAACTTGTGAGCTTTTTTTCTGCTTTTGCTTTGACTCATGAGCCAGGCCGTACCAATGGAAAGAAGTAGGACAACTGCACCCGTCGCAAGTAATTTTCCTAAGATATCTTCTTGTTTGATTTCACTGATATTGCTTCCAAAGGGCATTTCTGGATAATAAACCCAAATATATGCCATTCCTGCGGCTATCAGGGCGTAAGTTCCAGCTAGTATCCCAGAAAGTCCACTTAGAGATAGGAAGCGGGTACTTCGCTCCATCATGGATTTGATTTCGGCTAACTCTTGTTCGGGTTTTCTCATGTTTAAAAGTACTTTGAGTTACAAAGTAAAATGAAAAATTCTAAATTTTATCAGAGTATTGAAATATATTTAGAAATTATTCTTCCTCTGGAACTGCCATGGTGTGATTTCCTGCAAGGAGGCATTTACCATCTACTTCTATATAAGTCCTCATAAAATGATATCGCGTAGGACTAGGATCTCTATCGACTAGGGTAAATCCCGTAACCACCGCCATATTGTCTGTGATGGCAACTTTGACATCGCTTTGTACTCTAGATCTGGTATTGCTTGTTCCATTTTTGGCTTGCTTCTCAGCTCGTTGCACTACATCTTTCTTGGTGTCAACCATTGATGCGTGGTTATGAACCCACACAAAATTCTCTGCGAGCGTGATTTTGAAAAATTCAGGGTCTGGTTTCAAGTTCATGGCTTCCCATTGAGCATCCAGAGTCAAAATAGTTTGTTCAGTCATGCAGGATTGCTGTGCCGAAGTAGAAAAATAAATAAAAAAGGAAAAGAATACGGATAAGATGAAGGTTTTCATGATGCTTAGCGAAATTTTAAAGTATTGTAAGTTTAGAAATTAACTCAGTAAATAAATCATTCCTATAAGAATACTCATCGCTCCAGTCAGCCAAAAAAGCCAATAGGTCTTTCTCCTGAGTGGATTCTTACCCCAAAAAGCAAGCGTAATTTTCATCATTAGCGGTCGATTTTTTGCCATCCAATTATAGCCGTGATCAGTGAGCTTTTGGAAGATTGAAGAATTCTCATACCACTTATGCCAGTGTTTATTGGGTTTATGGAAATAATAGAAAGTCCGGAATGCCGAATCAGGGCCACTAAAAACTGATCCATCCGGCTCTATGAGTCTGGAAGCTTTTTTAAATTCTTTGAGTGGGATGTCCGGAAAATCTCTCGCTACCTCTTGAAAAGTTCGGTAAGTCAACCCTTTCGTATTACTCTGCCATACCATGATCCAATATTTGCAAAAGCCGCATTCCCCGTCCCAAACAAATAAAGGATGAGTGGGTGGTTTTGAGGTTTTTAAATATTTGGTAAACATAGTTGGGTAATTAGCTGCCGTATAAGGTAGATTAAATAGTTTATTTTCAATCAGTAGGATTCCTTCTTAGAGACTAGAAATAGTTATTACAACTATACAAAGGGAATACGTTAGTGAATCATTTTTATTCTCCTTCCGTTATCAGACTCCTTGACTGCTAAATTAACGAAATGTGAATTTCAAAATCTCGATTTGTGAATGGCGGCAGGCAAAAGTATCTTTGTAACCTTAATCTTTAAAACCGATCTATAGTGGCAAATAAAACTGTTAAAGTTGGCTTGGTCCAGTTAAGTTGTTCTGCAGATGTGGCAGATAATCTTGAAAAAACCATCTCTGGTGTACGTGAGGCTGCGGCCCAAGGCGCTCAGGTGGTTGTACTTCAGGAGCTGTTCCGTTCCCTTTATTTTTGTGATGTAGAAGACTACGAAAACTTCAAGTTGGCTGAAGCCATCCCAGGCCCTTCTACGGATACCTTTGGTGCCTTGGCAAAAGAACTTGGCGTGGTCATCGTTGCATCCCTTTTTGAGAAAAGGGCAGAAGGCTTGTACCACAATACTACAGCAGTCTTAGATGCGGACGGTTCTTACCTTGGCAAGTACCGTAAAATGCATATTCCGGATGATCCAGGCTATTTTGAGAAGTTTTACTTCACTCCAGGAGATCTGGGCTACAAAGTTTTCCCAACGCGATTCGGGAATATTGGTGTCTTGATCTGTTGGGATCAGTGGTATCCGGAAGCAGCGAGAATCACGGCTTTGAAAGGAGCGGATTTTTTGGTGTATCCTACAGCTATCGGCTGGCACAAGGATCAAGATGGTCTGACTAATGACGAGCAATACGGCGCTTGGCAGACAATCCAGCGTTCGCATGCGGTAGCCAATGGTATTCCCGTGGTTTCCGTGAACCGTTGCGGAATCGAGGGGGATATGAAATTCTGGGGAGGATCTTTTGTTTCCAATCCTTTTGGAAGAGTATTATTTAAAGCTTCCCACGAAGAAGAGCAAATCCACGTGGAAGAGCTTGATTTTGCAGGTTCTGATAGATACAGAACTCACTGGCCTTTCTTGAGAGACCGTAGAATTGATTCCTATCAGCCAATCACCAAGCGATACTTGGACGAAGAATAGACATTCATGACAGATATCTTTGCACTTGCCAATTCGGGAGCCAAAACTCCCGCAGAATTGGGATATTATTTTCCTGCGGAATTTGCCCCTCATACAGCTACATGGTTGAGTTGGCCACATAAGGAGGAATCCTGGCCTGGAAAAATCGACACCGTTTACGCACCCTATTCCGAGTTTATCAAATACGTAGCGCTTGGCGAAATCGTCAATATCAACGTGGCAGATGAAGCCATGAAGGCTTTTGCTTTGTCCCATCTTGAAAAAGCAGGAGTAAACTTGGCAAATCTCCGTTTTCACTTTTTCCCAACGAATGATGCATGGTGCAGAGATCACGGACCTGCTTTCCTGGTTAATCCTGAAGCGGATGTAAAAAAGGTTTTGGTGAAATGGGATTACAATGCATGGGGAAATAAATATCCTCCTCATGATCTGGACAACCAGATTCCGATCAAAATCGCTGCTGAATTGGGGATTCCTTGTTTCAAACCAGGAATTGTTATGGAAGGTGGTTCGGTGGAGTTCAACGGAAAAGGGACGCTTTTGACCTCAGAGGCTTGCCTATTGAATGAAAATAGAAACCCACATTTGAACCAAGCTCAGATCGAACGCTACCTTCAGGATTATTACGGAGTAAACCATATTCTTTGGGTAGGAGATGGGATCATTGGTGACGATACCGATGGGCATATTGATGACATTACCCGCTTTGTCAATGAGGATACTGTGTTGACGGTGGTGGAGGAGAATAAGTCAGACGAAAATCATCAATTGCTACAAGAGAATTTGGAGAGATTACATAAGATGCGTTTGGAAAACGGTAAGCAACTGAATGTAATTGAGCTTCCAATGCCGGATCCAGTGGTTTGGGAAGATCAAAGACTGCCTGCTTCCTATGCGAATTTCTACATTGCTAATCATGCTGTTGTCGTTCCGACTTTCAGAGATAAAAAAGATCAGCAAGCGTTGGATATTATTTCAGATTGTTTCCCAGATCGAAAAGTAGTAGGAGTAGATTCCAAAGATATTATTTGGGGATTAGGTAGTTTCCATTGCTTGAGTCAGCAGGAACCGGCTGTATAGTTTGCAGTAGGCAGTCGCCGTCTTTAGTCTGCTTGGTAATTATTTCCGTCATTGCGAGCGGAGAGTGGCAATCCAGTTAAATAACATAAGATTGCTTCGTTCCCGAAAATTCGGGAATAACTGCCTCTTCGCAATGACGATGGCTTAAAACGATCTTAATGCTTGCGTATGTTCGTTTATAAGGAAAATCACCAATTATGCTTCGAATATTTCCTGTGCTATTTTTAACATTTTTGATTAGCTCTTGTGCTTTTCAAACTTTAAAAAGAACTAAAGATATCAACTACATTTCAGCCAATACCCAAGAGGATTTACCAAACAAGAGTTTGGATATTTATGCGGCAAAAAAGGCTGAGAAACTTCCTGTATTGGTGTTTTTTTACGGTGGAAGTTGGAAGTCTGGGAATAAGGAGATGTATCACTTTCTTGGAAATAGGCTAGCTAGGAGGGATGTGATCGTAGTGATTGCTGATTATCCTTTGTCTCCGGATTATGAGATTCCTGCTATGCAGAATGCGGCTTTGGCGGCTGTAAATTGGACTAAGGATAATATCGAAGGTTATGGTGGAAATCCAAACCAAATTTTTGTATCTGGGCATTCTGCAGGCGGGCACCTGGCCTCATTAATTGCTGTCAAAGAAGGTGGATTAGAGCCTTCAGAAAATGGAAAGAAATTGGCAGGTTCTATTTTGATTGATGCTGCGGGATTGGATATGTATGGTTATTTGGAGGAAACGAGCGAAGGAGAAGGTAAGAAGTACCTGAATGCATTTACAGATGATCCTGCGGTTTGGAAGGAATATTCTTCGATGTACTATTTGAAGGAAGATTTAGGGCCTATGTTGATTTTGGAAGGAGAAAGGACTTATCCAAGTATTCAAGCTAGTCGCATACGTTTTATGAAGCGGGTAGAAGAAAAAGTAATCGAAAATGTAACAGTGAAGATCTACCCTAAGAAAAAGCATATCCCTATGATCACACAGTTTTTATGGACTGGAAGTAGGGTCTATAAAGATGTCCTTGGGTTTATTGAGGAGAATTGATCTTTAAAAATTACTTTGTTAAGCTGTCGATCAACTCCTCAGGAGTAATTACTTGGAGGTAAGGCTTCGAGAGTTTGAGGAAATCTTTGTCAGAAGTGACAATGGCGTCCATGTGGTGATCAAGCGCAATTTGATAGAAAATAGCATCTTCTATATCAGCAAACTTCATTTCCAAAGCATTTTGAACATGGCTTTTTTTACCCTCTAAAAAGTCAAAATTAGGAATCAGGTTAGTTAATATTTCAGCAGTTTTTTCATAATCTAAAAGCTTCAGCAAAATGTAAGCACAGGTTTGAACCACTCCAGTAGTAATGAATCCTTGAATCTTTCCAGTTGACAAGTGATTTAATATTACTGAAAATTTTTCAGGGTCGGATGTTCTTTTAATACTGATATCGAGGAGTACATTTACATCAAAAAAGATCTTCATAGCCCATTTTTTTTGCTTTGGCTTTGTAATATTCTTCTTTGTAATCGTAATCGTCTGGAATATCAAATTTTGGTAAAGATTTCATGTATTCCACCAAACTCATTCCGTTTTTCAATTTTGGCTTTGGTTTGATTAGCGCTTCGAAATGCTCTTCCACAAGACTTGAAATACTCGTCTCATTCTGATCCGCGTAAGCCTTGATCTTATCCAGCAGATTTTCTTCTATGGTGATATTGAGTCTCTTCTTCATGTGGGTAGAATTATTTTAAAGGTCACATGGAATTTCGCATACTGGATAATCATCCAACCATATGACGATTTTGTTATGCTCGATTTCATAATTTATGCGCATGATCCTGTAATTATGCGCATGAATATATCAAATAGTTTTTAACTATTTGATAAACAGTAGTTAAAATTGTATGTAATCTTCCAGTTTTTCAATCTTCCAATCAATTAATCTATGAAGGATCCACATCCACCACAAATCTCACAGAGCGAAACTCAGGTCTTGATTTAAGCTCTTCGGTTATTTTCCAGAGGTGCTCTTTGAAAGTGACTGGAGTATTTCCTGAGCGATCCAATTTGATCAAACTCTCAAACTGATATTGATTTTTAATCCGTGCGATGATGCCTTTCTCCGGGCCGAGGACAATTTTCTTTATAGGAATTTCAGCCATCCCATGATGAAGATTTAGTGCAGCTTTTTCTGCTACTTTGAAGTCGGTGTGTCGTGTAGTGATCTTTACCAGTTTTACAAAAGGCGGATAATAAAACTTTTTACGGTCATGAATTTCATGATTGAAAAATTCAAAGTAATCGCCCTTAATCACCTGAGTATAAATCTGTGTTTCAGGATCTCTGGTTTGCAGGATTACTTGTCCCTGTACTTCCCTTCGTCCAGCTCTACCAGCCACTTGTGTGATTTGCTGAAAAGCTCTTTCTCCAGCCCGGAAATCAGGAAAGTTTAAAATTCGATCTCCATCCCAAATCCCGACTACTGTCACACGCCCAAAATCCAAGCCTTTGGTAATCATCTGAGTTCCCACCAAAATATCCAGATTTCCAGATCCAAATTCATCCAATAAGCGCTGGTATCCATGTTTGTTTCTGGTCGTGTCCAGATCCATTCTGCCAATTCTAGCTTCAGGGAAAAGCAAACTCAAAGATTCTTCGATCCTTTCTGTGCCCATACCCATCGTGGTCAATTGCGTACTTCCGCAGGCAGGGCAGGAGCTAGGTGTTTTTTCCTTGTATCCACAATAGTGGCAGCGAAGTTCTTCGGAAAACTGATGATACGTTAAACTCACGTCGCACTGCACACATTGGCCAGTCCAGCCGCAATCTTCGCATTGAATATAAGGTGAGTAGCCTCTACGGTTTTGGAAGATTAAAACTTGTTCTTGCCGCGCTAGAGCATCTTGTATTTTTTCCCTAAGTATTCTTGTAGTGTCTAGCTTGAGTAAGTTTTTGCGCTTATCCGCAGCCAAATCTGCCAGATGAAAGTTAGGCATGGTAGCATCACCGAATCGATGTGTTAATTCCACATAGCCGAATTTACCTTGGCTTGCATTGAAGTAAGATTCAAAAGAAGGAGTAGCGGATCCCAAAAGCGTCCTGGCCTGATGAAAATGGGCCAACATAATGGCAGAATCCCTTGCCTGAAACCGTGGCGCAGGATCAAATTGCTTATAGCTTGATTCATGTTCTTCATCGACGATAATCAATCCTAAACTATCGAAAGGCAGAAAAATCGATGAGCGAACCCCGACTACGAAAGAGAATCTCCCGCTTAATACGCCATTCCAAACTTCCACCCGCTCGTTATCAGAATACTTCGAATGGTACACGCCCATCTGACTGCCAAATACCTTTTTTAGACGCGTTACAATCTGAGTAGTAAGTGCAATTTCAGGTAATAGCAATAATACCTGAGAGCCGGAATCCAGCACTTCACGTATCATCTGAATGTATATCTCCGTCTTACCACTTCCTGTCACTCCATGAAGCAGGACGGATTGCTTACTTTCAAATTGATGCTTGATTTCTTCGAAAGCTGCTTGCTGGCTGGTAGAAAGTACGGCTGGTTCGGATTCAGGTTCTTCTTCGGCAAGCCTGTTTACTACGACTTTGAAGGATTCGAAAATCCCGTTTTTGATTAGCGTCTTAAGAGAACTTTCAGAATCACCTTCCTCTAAGAGTGTTGCTTTATCAAGTCCAGTTGAATTTGACTTTGGTTTTTGAAGGACCGGGACATCTCGTAGGTATTTTAATAGAATTGATTCCTGTTTTGCCTTTCCAGCTAAGGCTTCAAAAACTTCCTGTAGTGCGTTTTTGCTAGCTAACAGATCCGGCGTTAATCGAATCCTCGTCTCAACCTTTGGAGTATATTTTTCCTGTATTTTTTCAAAAATCAGAATTGCTTCCTTTTTAACAAGACTCTTTAAGATAGGATGGATACTCTTGATGGAAAGCACTTTTTCGCAGTCATCATAAGAAAGCTCAGGCTGATTTTCCAAAGCATCCAAAATCAGAATTTCACGGGCATCCAATGGATATTTGCTTTCCTCCCTATCGAAGTTTGGATTGAGTTGAACTTTGCTTTCGCTACTTAATCGTAAGCCAGAAGGCAACGCTGCATGCATTACTTCACCGATATGGCAGAAATAGTACTCGGCCATCCAAACCCAAAATCGAATCTGAAGCGGATTTACGCTGGGTGTATCATCCAAAACTTCCAAAATTGGCTTAGCTTGATAAGCTTGCGGGGGTTTATTGTGGACTTTTCCAATGATTCCCGTGAGGACTTTTTTCTTTCCAAACTGTACAATCACGCGAGCCCCCAGATTGATCTCTGGCTGCATTGAATGCGGAATGCTGTAAGTGAACATCCTTGGAATTGGAACGGGCAGGATGATATCTGCGAAATTATTTCCGCTTCCTGAAGGATATAAATCTTGATCTGAACAAAGGCTTTCCAAGGACTAAGCTAAATAGGGAAGTTGTGAAATCGCTTCTTCATACGCACTAACTGGCTTGCGACAGGCGTGATCAAAGCAAACATAAATTAAGGCATTTCCTTCCTGATCGGGTGTTTTGTCGGCAAGAATAGCGGCATTTTGTGTCAAACTACCTGAAAAAGCTAAAATCATATTAGGCGAATAGTTTTGCTGAAATTCCTTAGCCTTCTCGGATGCTCCCTTTCCGACAATAGCGATTTCAGCAGTTGGGACAAGCTTTTCCAAAAATAGACTTGCCCAATTACAGAGGAATCCAGGTTCCTTTAGGGTCAAATCTTTCATGCCTCCAAGCATTTTTGAAGCTATTTCCGAGTATTTCTCTTCATATGTGAAAAGTGAAAGTCTATGAAGATTCCCTGCCATTATTGAATTGGAAGCAGGGATTACGTTGTCAAATAGCTCTTTTTTATTAGCGATCAGTTTTTCTGCTTTGGGATTATTGAAGAAGAAAAAGCCATCGCTTTCATCGTAAAACTGAGCGATACAAAAATCGGTCATCGATCTCGCAAAATCCAACCATCTAGCATTTCCGGTTGCTTCAAAAGCCATCATGGAGGCTCTAATCACAGCTGCATAATCTTCCAAAAAGCCGGGAGTATAAGCACTTCCGTTTTTGTAGGCACGATGTAAAACTCCATCAATTAATAGTTTTTCCTGAAGGAATTCAAGATTCCTGATTGCCAAATCAAGCATGCTTTTTTTGCCCGTAGCATAATAGGATTGGATTAGTCCAGCGCTCATCAGGCCATTCCAGCCGCTGAGGATTTTATCATCTTTCCCAGGATATATCCGTTGATTTCTGACTTCCAGAAGTTTGGTTTTTAATGTCTTTAGTTTGGTCTGAAATTCTTCTAAACTTATTCCAAACTCTTCGGCAATTGTTTTTTCGGCTTCTGTTTGGAAAAGAATATTCACGCCTTCTTCCCAGTTTCCTCCTGGTTTGAGGTTGTAGAGTTTGCTAAACCATGGTAATTCCTCGGGAATGATTTGTTGGAGTTCCTGATAAGTCCAAACATAGAATTTGCCTTCCACGCCTTCCGAATCAGCATCTTGTGCAGCATGAAATCCACCTTCTCCATTCTGCATTTCTGCATCTAACCAAGCGACTGTTTCATTGACTTTTTCTTTGAAGAAATCATCTTTGCTTACTTGATATGCTTTTGCATACAATTCCAGCAGTTGCCCATTGTCGTATAGCATCTTTTCGAAGTGGGGAGCAAACCATTCTCCGTCCACAGAATAGCGGGCAAATCCACCTCTCAGTTGGTCATAGATTCCACCCATTCCTATCTTTTTCAACGTGAAAAAGACCTTTTCCAACATTTGATCATTCTTGCTGAGCACAGCATAATCTAAGATGAAATGCCAAATTGTCGGCATTGGGAATTTCGGTACGCGATTCATTCCCCCCCATTCTGAATCAAATTGAGCAATTATCTTGGTTGCAATCTCTGCGAGTTCATCGGGGTCCAACTCCTGATTTCCTGCAGTAATTCCGTATTTCTCGGTTTCTTTTCTATTAAGACTGTTGCCAAATCCTTCTGCACTTTCAGCCAGTTGATCTTCATGTTTTTCAAAGGCATTGGCGATGTTTGATAACAGCTCTTTCCATTGCTGATTTGGGAAATAAGTCCCACCATAAAAAGGCTTTTGATTCGGCATCAAAAAAACATTCAGTGGCCAGCCACCTTGCAATCCCATGGCCTGTACAGCATCCATATAAATATTATCGATATCAGGTCGCTCTTCCCGATCGATTTTGATGCATACGAAATGCGCATTCATGATCTCAGCAGTAGCCTCATCCTCGAAACTTTCACGCTCCATCACATGACACCAGTGGCACGCCGAATAGCCGATTGAAACCAAAATCGGTTTGTTTTCGCTTTTCGCTTTTTCCAAAGCTTCTGGGCCCCAAGGCATCCAGTCAACAGGATTGTGCGCGTGTTGGAGTAGGTAGGGGGATTGGGAATGAATTAGGAGGTTGGACATTTGAGATTGGAGAATTTAGTTGAATTAACCCACCAAGGGTTTCAAACCCTTCTTGGGTTCAGAGATTTAATCTCTTTTGAAAAATCAAATTCCCTATTCAATCGTTCCAGCTTTTGGAGAAGATTGTTAAGAAATTTATGATGACCTTCACTTTTTGGGTTGAGTGCTCGATGGGCAAGTTCTAGCTTGATTTTTTGGAGTTCAAGCACTTTTGCTTGGGTTTCATTGCTGAAGTATGAATTACTCCACTTTTCCCAGATGTAATCTTCGGCTTCTTCAGATGGGTGGATCAGATCTTTTTTATAAAATCGATAATCACGCAATTCGTCCATCATCACCTCATAGGCTGGGTAGTAAGAGACAAAGGAAAATTTGTTTTCCAACTGCGAACAAAGGACACGAAGCAGGCTTTTACTTAACTGATTTTCTGGTATTCCGTCTTTGATGTGACGAACAGGGCTGACGGTGAGGATAATTTTTAGGTTCGGAAATGCTCTGGAAATATTCCCGAAAATGTGGTTAAAATGGAATTCCATTTCGTCCAGCGGCACCAGTTTTTTGCTGAACTGCTTTTGGGGAAGTTTATGACAATTGGCTACTCTGCCAAAGTCTTCGGTTTCATATATCCAGGCTGTACCAAAGGTCAATATTAGATGTGAGCCAGTTTCCAGGTATTGCCTGACCGAGGAAAGTTGATGAGCATATTTCTGCTTAAGTTCTTCGGGCGATTCAGCATGGAGGTCAGAGTGCACTCCAAGATAGAAGTACAGCCCTTCTCGCTCCAAAATCCCATTTTCTTCCAGCTTGTCCTGAAATATTGCATGATCCAGTAGATCACCCAGAATCATCGGATGGAAAATCGTCCCGAAAGGATTGACTAGACAATCCATTTTAGCATCAATCATTTTTTGCCCAATCGTCTGAGCAAAGCAGGAACCCATACTAAGGATTTTGCTCTGATGGGAAATAGGAAATTGTGATTCAGGAATAGTGAATTCGGTGGACCATTGCATACCCGAAATTAAGGATTTGTGACGGATTGTTTTAACCGCGGAGAGCACAAAGGTTTCACTGAGAGCTAATAGGTCAATAGTCATTGTCCTGCTTCTCCAGAAGCTGGATGTTTTTATTTGCTGTCATTCGTCGCTCCACAAATGGCTTTTCTTTAAGTATTTTGCTTCTTTCTAAAAATTTTACAGCAATTCTGTGATTTTTCTCAAAGATTATAGACTAATGGAGTAAATGAAATCAAATGAGTAAAGAGGAAGAGTTCGTCAATCTAATCCATGAAAATCAGGGGCTGATCTATAAGATCACCTCGATTTATGCGAAGGAAAAAGCTGAACAGGATGATTTGTATCAAGAGATTGTGTACCAGACGTGGAAATCTTTTGATCATTTCAAAAAGGCTTCCAAACCGAGCACTTGGCTTTATAGGGTAGGGATGAACACCGCGATTACTCATTTGAATAAGTCAAAAAAGCAATTAAATACCTTGCCTTTTGAGCAGATTACGCTTCAATTTTCCGAACCTCAGGATTCGGAGAAAGAGGAGAGAATTCAAATGCTCTATGCACAAATTCGAAAATTGAACCTGCTAGACCGTGGTATTATCTTTCTCTTTTTGGAAGAAAAAACCTACGAGGAAATTGCCGAGATATCCGGAATCTCAGTCAGTAATGTAGGGACAAGAATGTCTAGAATCAGACAAAAACTTAAATCAGAAATGAATCCTAAATCAGTAGAATATGGAACTCGATGAAATGAAATCCCTTTGGGCTGACCTTAGTCTGCAAGTGGAAAAACAAGACAAAATTCAAAAAGAACTCTTAATGCAAATCACCAAACAAAAATTCAGAAGTAAACTCAATGGGATTCGAATTCCCGAGCTCATCGGCTCATTTATATGTGTGTTTTATGCGATGTATTTACTTTCATATTTTGGAGAGTTTGAGATGTGGTACAACCAGATTTTTGCTTTGATCACTATTCTAATTCTAATTGTGTTACCTACAGCTAGTCTGACTGCAATAAAGGCTATGCGTAATGTGAGAATAGATTTAGATGCACCGGCAACAATTCTGGAAAAGTTTAGAAAAAGTAAGGATAGATTCTGGAAGGTGCAGCGCTATGGGATGATTTTGGGAGGAGTTTTAATGATCACGATTTTGCCTCCTTTGACAGAGTTGAACGGTTCTGTAGATAAGATAATGAATCCCGTGTTTTGGATGATCTATATTCCAGGCGGCTTTATATTTATGTATTTAATCACCCAATGGGCCTATAAAAAATACAACGGAACGATTGATTCCTCTGAGAAAATGCTTCGTGAATTAGATTGAAAAATGGCTTAGAAGTTATAATGAGCAAAGTCGAAATTAATTATGTTATACTAAACGCATTTCGGCTTTGCTTCATGTGACTGATTGCTAATTACTTATTTTCTTGCTTCTTCCTTTTTCACTTCTTCCCAAAGACTTTTGACTTTCAAATCTCCATATCCATAGATTGGGAATTTAATATGAAATGCTCTGAAAATTTTTCCGAAATCATCAGTACCCAATTGAGCAGAGATTTCTTTCAATGCGGCCTTAGGTTTACCCGGATAATCTCCATGGGGAATCGACTCCTTCCATGCTAATACGGCTGGATATAGAAATGGAAGTTCCGGACTTGTCTGCTTAGAAAGGGTAATCGCCTCAGAAACATCCGGTCTCTCATACAACTCCCACATGTGACTTAAGATATGTCTTTCGTTTGTGGTAAGTAATTTAGCATCTCTAAATGCCTGCTCCAATTGCAGCTGATTCATTCCACCAAAGCCTTCAATTAAATCCGTAGTAGGGGAAACCAAGTAAACTGAGCCTTTGTGCTTTTTTAGCAAATGCATTACAAACCATAAATTCACCTGACAAAACAGATCGTTCTCAAACCAGAGATAGACTTGTGTTTCAGATGAAGCAGTCATGATTTTTTCAAACTCAGGAACTACTTTGGTGAAATAATCTTCCTTTGCTGCCCCTTCATAATTTTTGGAAAGATACTTATCTCGAATCACCCAAAGCTCTTCTATAGAATGGGCTTTTACAGGTCCGTCAACTAAGCATTCCCTCGCCACTGCAATTTCTCCAGGGAGGCTGGCTGGGAATGAAGATGCTAAAGAATCACCATTTAATACATGTAGCATATGAGTGTTTTTGGTTTTTTGTGAAGATTAAATTTATTGAAGTACGGATCATTTCCCTAAAAATTCTCCCCATTTATATGAGGCCTGTATATAATGTAAAGGCATCCATTTAATTTTTATGTTTACCTAATTTTGGACTAAAAGGTTCCAAACTGTAGCTATTGGATAGCTTTGATTTGCTTCTTGAAGAAGAAAGAGGTTGGAAATCAATTAATTTATTTATAGAGAAATATTCTAAAAAGTAACTCTTACAAAATACCTCAAGGGTGTTATGTTTGGAACGTTTATCTTAAAAGATTCCATGTTTTATTCTACCTAGAGTGAGATTGGAATTGCTGAAGTTTTGATTAAAAGGTTGTTGATAGTTCTTATTTAAAGATTGCTAAATTTTACTTTTTTTTAATTAAGTGGGTTAAATATGGATGAATAGTTTTCGAAAATCTGAGAATTTTATATTAGCCAGTTAAAAATCTCCAATGATTTCATTAAAAATGTGTTTTAAACTGTTTTTTAGCCTTCTGTCTTAATATAAGTGCGTCTCTGGGTTGTTTGTAGTATTTTTCATTGACCAAAAATATAATACAATGAAATTAAGAGCTACTACGATCTTTGCTTTTATTATTTTACTCGGATTTTTCGAGTCAGATGTATTGGCACAGAGTACTTATCAAACCCCTCCTAAATCAATAGCTGATTTGGTGAATGCACCAAATACGCCTTTTGTAAGATTCAATAAAAATGGTGAGTGGATGTTGCTCATGGAGAGATCGGACAATCCCACCATTGAGGTATTGTCCCAGCCAGAGTTGAAGATTGCAGGAATGAGAATCAATCCTGCTACCTCCGGACCAAGCCGACAAATCGGTGTAGAGAATATAAAAATCAAAAAAACTCAATCGGGTGAAGAATTTCAGATCACAGGATTGCCTGCTAATCCTAACATGGGTGATTTCAGATTTTCCCATGACGAGAAGTATATGTCTTTTACCCAAACCGAGGTAGATGGAATAAGTCTCTGGGTAGTGGATTTGACTACAAATGCTGCAAAAAAACTTACGGAGAAGATCGTTAATGACGTTTACGGGAATTCTGTCATATGGACTCCGGAGAATAATTTATTGGTGAAAGCTGTGAATCCTTCCCGCGGCTCTATTCCTGAAAAACCTTCAGCTCCGGTAGGACCGATCATTCAGGAAACTTCCGGAGATGCTGCTCCAAGTAGAACTTACCAAGACTTACTCGAGAACCCTTACGATGAGACTCTTTTCGCATACTTTATGGATTCTCAGTTGATGGAAATTGATTTGGACGGAAACAAAAAACCAATTGGATCAACAGGTATGATTAAGTCTATGGATTTGTCACCTGACGGTTCGTATTTAATGGTTGAGTTGATTAAAAAGCCATTTTCTTATTTGGTTCCAGCAAATAGATTTCCTTATGATGTAGAAATATGGGCAAAAGATGGTAAGAAATTAAAAACATTGGCGCAAATCCCATTGGATGAGAATAGGCCTACAGGATTTGATGCGACTGTGACTGGTCCGAGAAATATCAGCTGGAGAGCGGACAAGCCTGCTATGCTTTATTGGGTGGAAGCTCAGGATGGTGGAGATGCCCGTGTTGATATGGAGGAACGGGAGATCGTGTATACGTTGGCTTCTCCATTTACAGGGTCCAAGCAGAAACTTGCAACTTCAGCATACAGATTTGCAGGAATAGATTGGTCAGACGATTCTTTCGCCATTATGAATGAGCGATGGTCTAGAACAAGAAAAGATATGCGCTCAATAATTAACCCTTCTGATCCATCACAGGCTAAGGAGGTTATTATTGATCGATCATCTGATGACTTATATAATGATCCAGGGGATCCAGTGATGGTGGAGAATGAGTATGGTAGAAATATAATGTTGAGAAAAGGGGATTTGGTATACATGACAAGCCCAGGTGGTTCACCGGAAGGAGATATGCCGTACCTATCAACTTTTGATACAGAAACCAAGGAAGAGAAAATCTTATGGAGATCCCAAGCTCCTTATTATGAACGAGTTTCTAAAGTCTTGAATGACGATGCCTCAGAATTTATCACAATAAAAGAGAGTACGGATATACAGCCTAACTATTGGTTGGTAAACACCAAAAAGAGAGTTGCTCCAAGACAAATAACCAATTTTGACAATCCATATGAGTCTATTAAAGGTATTCAGAAACAACTGGTTACCTATGAAAGGAAAGATGGTTTGAATTTATCAGCAGTGATTTACACCCCTGAGGGTTTTGAGCCAGGGAAGGATGCTCCACTACCGGTTTTGATGTGGGCCTATCCACGAGAATATAAATCAAAAGAGGTAGCAGCTCAGGTGAGAGGGTCACAATATGCCTTTACTAGAGTTAGTTCAGGTTCACCACTATTCTGGGTCACACGTGGCTATGCCATCATGGATAGAACAGAAATGCCTATCGTCGGGGAAGGAGACAAAGAACCGAATGATTACTTCATAGATCAGCTGGTAGCAAATGCGGAAGCTGCTATTGATGAGATAGTAGATTTAGGGATAGGTGATAGAAATAGAATTGCTGTAGGTGGACACTCATATGGAGCATTTATGACTGCAAATTTACTGTCACATACGAATCTCTTTGCTGCGGGTATAGCCCGAAGTGGCGCTTATAATAGAACATTGACTCCTTTTGGATTCCAATATGAGCAGAGAACTTATTGGGAAGCTCCGGAAGTCTATTTCAATATGTCTCCATTCTCATTTGCTCATAAAGTAGAAACACCAATACTTCTGATTCACGGTCAGGCGGATAATAACTCCGGAACTTTTCCAATTCAATCTGAGAGGTATTATAATGCTTTAAAAGGACATGGTGCCACGGCAAGATTAGTCTTTCTGCCTAATGAAAGCCATGGATATGCTGCTAAAGAGTCGATCAACCATATGCTATGGGAAATGGATAACTGGTTGGAAGAATATGTTAAGAATAAAAACGTAATAGAAAAGACAAAATAAATGCCTGTAAGTCCAAAAAACACCCTTTCTGGTAATATATCAGAAAGGGTGTTTTTTTATTTCCCTTTCAAGATTTATACTCCGGCTAAGAGGCTGAAAGGTAAACGAGATACATTTTATATTCAATTTATTTTTTAAACGGAAAGCAGGTTTTAATTTTTTTGGTTCATATTTGACATATAAATCAAAATAATTTTGATAATTATTGAAAATATGGTTTAAAAATTATTAAAAAATTACATTTTTAATGTGATTTTAGTTAAAAATGGTTTTTAGTACTTCTGAATCCTAAAGGATATTACACCCAACTAAAGCCATACCCAGAGTAATCTCTCAAAAATATCGAAGGTAAAACTTAAGACACTGCAAGCTCATAGTGAGTTTGTTGATTACTAACTATTTATAAATACTTATGAAAAAAACATTACTCAGTTTGCTCCTTGGGCTGCTAGTGATTGTTACAGGTTTTGCGCAGAGCAAAACTGTGACAGGGAAATTGATTTCGGCTGAGGACCCGGAAGGACTCATAGGAGTCAGCGTTTTAGTAAAAGGTACTACTATAGGAGTAGTTTCTGACATTGATGGTACTTACAGTATCGAAGTACCTGAAGGATCGCAGACATTAGTATTCAGCTACATTGGATACAGCTCTGTGGAAGAAGTGATTGGCAACAGATCCGTGATTAATATCACTATGGAGTCTGATCTTCAAAATTTGGATGAAGTAATCATTACTGCCTACGGAACAGCGGACAAGGGAAATTTTACAGGGTCTGCCATTTCCTTGAAAGGTGATCAGATTGCCAATCGTCCTATTAATAACGTTGCGAATGCTATAGAGGGTCAATCACCAGGTGTAATAACAACATCTGCATCTGGCCAACCAGGGTCTACTCCAGATATTAGAATCAGAGGTATAGGATCTGTAAATTCTGACAGCGACCCTTTGTATGTAGTGGATGGGGTACCGTATGATGCCAATATTTCAAACTTGAATCCTGAGGATATAGAAGATATGACTATCCTTAAAGACGCATCTTCTGCAGCGTTATATGGATCAAGGGCTGCAAACGGTGTGATAATGATTACTACCAAAAGAGGAAAGAAAAATACTTCAAATTTCTCATTTAGAGTTCAGCAAGGTACTGCAAGTAGGGCTTTACCGGAATACGATAAAGTAAGTGCTGGACAGTATTATCCTCTAGTTTGGGAGTCTTTGAGAAACAGCCAGCTTACAGGAGGCAAAGATGAAGCGACTGCCGCTACTTATGCATCCGAAAACTTGATAACAGTACTAGGATATAATGTTTACAATGTTCCTGATAATCAAATTGTGGGCAGCGATGGTATGTTGAATTCTTCTGCAGTTAACAATTTCCAAAGTCTTGACTGGTTCGATGATATTGTAAGCACAGGAGGCAGATCTGAATATACCATGTCTTACAGTGGAGGTTCTGGAAACACGGATTACCTAGCTTCTGTAGGCTATCTGAACGAAAAAGGATTTATTGTAAACTCTGATTTTGAAAGATTCACCGGTCGATTAAACATTAATACTTCACCTACAAAATGGTTTAAGACTGGTGTGAACCTTTCGGCCACTATGAGTGATGGCAATAATGCGAGAACAGGAGGAAGTACCAGTTATGTGAATCCAATGTTCTTCGCCAGAAACATGGGTCCTATCTATCCTGTATATGCACAGACACCCATGACTGGAGGTTATGTTTTGGATGAATTTGGAAACAGAGTTTTTGATACGGGGGATTTAATTGCCTTAGGCTTGCCGAGAAGAGGTACTGGCGGATCCCCTGGTCGTCATGCCTATCAAGAGGCGCTATTAAATGTAGATCAAATTGATAGAGACGTGATTTCTGCCCGTGCTTACGCAGAAGTTACTTTTCTAAAACACTTTGCTTTAAGAACTAATATTGCGACCGATGTGACGTCACTATTAGACATAGGTTATGATAACCCAATCGTGGGCGATGGTGCGCCTGCGGGACGTACTAATCGCGCTAACTCTCGGACAAATTCATATACGTTCAATCAATTGTTGACCTATACAAATACCTTCAGCGATAAGCATTTTGTGGAAGTATTAGTAGGTCATGAGAATTATGACTACAAATACAACTATCAGTATCTGGCTAAGCAGGATCAGATATTGGAAGGTAACATTGAGCCAGGAAACTTTGTAACTATTAGCTCTGCAAATGGTCGTGTGGATAGACATAGAATTGAGTCAGTGTTCTCTCGAGTGAATTATGTATTTGATGACAAGTATTCTTTGTCAGGCTCATTCCGAATGGATGCTTCTTCTAAGTTTTACGAGGACGTAAGAAGAGGTGATTTCTATTCTATCGGGGCTGCCTGGAATATTGATAAAGAATCCTTTTTTGATGTGGATTTCTTCGATATGTTGAAGCTTAGGGCTTCTTATGGTGAAGTAGGTAATGATGCTATTGGTGGTTATTATCCATGGCAGGCACTTTACGACCTAGGTTATAACAACGCTTCAGAACCTGGTATTCTTCAAGCTAGTCTTGCAGCGGAAGATTTGCTATGGGAGTCTAACAATACATTTGATGTAGGTATTGACTTTGCTTTTGCACGGAGATTTTCCGGAACATTGGAATACTACAACAGACAGTCTGAGAATTTGCTATTTGAGGTTCCTTTGTCTCTGACTACAGGTCTGGAAGAGAAACTTCAAAACATAGGCACACTTGCCAATACAGGTATAGAATTTAGTATCCAAGGTGATATCATCAGAAACAATGATTTCACATGGACAGCAAGTGCCAATATTTCAACCTTCAAAAATGAGTTCAAGAAACTTCCATTTGATGAGCAAATTGATGGCACTAAAAAACTTATGGTTGGTAGATCGATTTACGATTACTGGTTAAGAGATTGGTATGGCGTAGACCCAGAAACAGGCGAAGGGCTATTCAGAGCTGAAGAATATGCGGAGGATGATCCCACTACTAAAATTGTTGGTCAGGATACATTAACTACTCGTTCCAATAATGCTAAGTATCACTTCGCAGGAACTTCTATCCCTGATTTCTTTGGTGGGTTAACGAACACTTTCACATACAAAGGTTTTTCTTTGAATATCCTGCTCTCTTATTCCGTTGGCGGAAAAATGTATGATGGCATATATGCTGGTTTGATGAGTGCAGACCCAGATGGCAACGCACTTCATGTAGATGCATTAGATAGATGGACTCAGCCTGGTGACATAACAGACGTACCTAGAATGGATGTGACTACAGCTGCCCAATCAAACGCTGCCTCCGACAGATGGCTAATAGATGGATCTTATCTGAATTTACGGTCAATCAATCTAAGTTATAATTTGCCAAAAACTCTTCTGCAGCGAATAAGTGTTGGCGGTGCTTCAGTGTACGTGGCAGGTGAAAATTTAGGATGGTTGTCCAATAGAAAAGGAATGTATGTTTCAGGTGAATTTGACGGAACTACATCAAACGCTTACACTCCTGCAAGAACCTTTACGGTTGGTCTTAATGTCAACCTTTAATCAGAGATAATTATGAAGAAGATATTTAAATCAATTGTTGTAGTTGCACTTCTAATGAATTTTAGCTGTGCAGACGATTATTTGGACACCATACCAACAGATGCGGTGTCGGCATCATCGGTATTCACGTCTACCCAAAATGCCATGACGGCGTTGAATGGAATTCATAGAATGTTACTTCTGAGATTCGATAGTCAAGGGCAAGCAGCCGAAGGAGCTGTGATGATAATGCGCGATGTAATGTCTGAAGATCTGGTGATGACTACTCAGGGAAATGGTTGGTATGTGTCGTTTTCAAGGTGGCAAAACCACAATTTGGAAACAAGTGGGGACAGCCGCTTTGTATGGAGATATTATTACCGAGTAATTGGTAATGCCAATATGATTTTGGCGGGAATAGATGCTGCTGAAGGTCCACAGGAAGAAAAGGACGAAATCACAGGTCAGGCCCTAGCGTATAGAGCATGGGCTCATTTCAATCTAGTGCAGCTGTATGGAGAGCGCTACGATGCAGCAGGAGGAAATACTCAGCTTGGTGTCCCGATTGTGTTAGAACCAATCACTGAAGGCGGCGCCAGAAATACTGTAGAGGAAGTTTATGCCCAAATCAATGCTGATTTAGATGCTGCTATTGGCCTACTCGATGAAAGCAGGAATGCCAAATCCCACTTGAATATCAATGTGGCTAAGGGTATCAAAGCAAGAGTTGCAGCTACTCAGGGCAACTATTCTCTTGCTGCTACTTTGGCTAATGAAGCAAGAGAGGGCTATTCTTTAATGTCTCAGGATGCCCTTTATGACGGTTTCAATAATGTAGATAATGAAGAGTGGATATGGGGGAGTCATCAGGTAGATGATCAGCAGACATACTTTGCTTCATACTTTGCTTACATGTCTCTGAATTTCAGCTCTACAAACATTAGAAACAATCCTAAGGCAATCAGCAGTAAACTTTACGACATGATTTCGGACACAGATGCTAGAAAGGGCCTTTGGGATCCAAATGCTTCTGACCCCGATTTGAGAGATCCTTACATCGATGAGATGACCTTATCTAGCTTTGCAAAAATCGATTATATGAACCGCAAATTTATAGCTCAAGGAAATGCATCGTCTGTGGGTGATGTTCCATACATGAGAACTGCAGAAATGATTTTGCTTGAAGCAGAGTCTTTGGCAAGGTCAGGAAATGATGCCGCTGCTGCTGACGTTTTGTTTGAACTAGCATCAGCTAGAGATGACGCTTACACAAAAACGACAAATACTGGTGCAGCTTTAATTGAAGAAATCATGGTTCAGCGTAGAATAGAATTGTGGGGTGAAGGCTTCAGATTCTATGATTTAAAACGCTTGAATCTTCCATTGGATAGAACTGGATCGAACCATGTGGAATCAGTAATCAATGGAAAATTCACAGAGCCTGCCGGAACTAACAACTGGCAGTGGCAAATTCCTATTGATGAATTGAATGCCAATGAAAATATGGTACAAAATCCATCGTAAAATTTAGAATATAAATAAAATGCCCGAGGGATTTTCCTTCGGGCATTTTTACATTTATGAGATTTTCACTTCGTAAAACTCAATGGGCAAATCATCAGGATCAGCGATAAACGTAAAACGTTTTCCCGTATGTTCATCAACACGAATTGGTTCAGCAGTTATTTGATTCATGGCTAACTCCGCTACAATGGCATCAAGATCTGATACTGTAAATGCTAGATGTCTCAAACCGGCAGCTTCCGGTCTGGAAGGACGATCAGGTGGTGATGGAAAAGAAAAAAGCTCGATGATATATTGACCATTAAGACTTAGGTCAAGCTTGTATGAATCTCTTTCTTCCCGGTAAACTTCCCGAATTATCTCAAGACCAAGAACCTCAGTGTAGAATTTTTTAGAACCTTCATAATCGCTGCAGATAACAGCGATGTGATGGACAGCTTCTAGATGTAGCATGATTAATCCTTTAAATGTTTTACCAAGAAGTCAGCTGTGGCTTGATCCACACGGATCATATTTGACCACTTCATCCAGTGATGCGTGTCTCCTGGAATTAGAATCGATTCATACGATTTACCCATTTCTTCAAATCTTCTGATCAAGTCGGCCGTTTGGCTTACAGATACATTTCTATCATCATCTGCATGAATAAATAATACTGGTGAAGTCCACGTTTTTAGGTCAGCCATCGGTGAGGACTTCCAAGCTATTTTCTTTGCTTCTTCGTAATCAGCCGCAACTTCATATGTTTCCGGTAAGTCATAGCGTCCATCTAAATCATGTACTCCATGGATGTCTACACCAACCTTGAATAAATCCGAATCTCTGGCAAGCGCCAAAGCAGTCAGATATCCCCCGTAGCTGCCACCATATATTCCGATTTTGTCTCCGTCGACTTGAGATAAATCCGCCAAAAATTCTCCTCCAGCTTTGATGTCCTGATATTCTACAGCGCCTTGATAATATCCATAGGCTGGCCTATGAAACTCATAACCATAACCGATTCCCAAGCGATAATTTACCGAAAGAACTACAAAGCCAAGCTCTGCTAGATATTGATTGAGTGCATAGGTATTAGAATAATAATCCATGTAGCTCCATCCCAAAAGCATCTGACGCTGAGGTCCTCCATGTGCGAAAATTACTCCCGGTTTTTTAGCTGACCCTCCTTCTTTTTCAAATA
The DNA here is from genome assembly GCF_963974835.1 of uncultured Algoriphagus sp. Lineage (GTDB taxonomy): Bacteria > Bacteroidota > Bacteroidia > Cytophagales > Cyclobacteriaceae > Algoriphagus. The sequence continues at coordinate 115,536 of NZ_CAXBET010000007.1, forward strand.
ATTGACCATACACTGTCGTACCGTCTGGAGCAGTAAACTTCACTTGTTTGGGTATGATTAGTGATTTCTCAGGAAAATCAGTTGGAATAATGTTTTCCTGAAGTAAGTTGGTGCTTTTGTTATCATTGATGGCGATTAAGTGTGAGCGCTGTGCTGTAGCGCTGAAATATGCTTTTTTGCCCTCATTGCCTATCCAAACTGGATAGGCTTCTATTCCGGTTCCTGATGTTTCCCAAGTCAATTTGGCGCTGTCGATCTCAATCGATCCAATATGTCTCCGATCCAAGTCATCAGATTCTGATCCTGTGTTAGCGGAGAAAATAAGGTTTTTGCGATCTGAGCTGATTTTGATTTGTTCCACCATATAGTCTCCCGGAGTTAGAAGTTTGGTTTCTCCAGAGTCGGTGTTTATAGAATACAAATGCTGCCAACCGTCTTCATAAGACTGGAATACTAGATTTCCATTTGCCCCAAAGGAAATGAATGGGTATGAATAGGAGCCTCGCAAAGTCTCTGGTGCTTTCCACAGTTTTTTAGCTTCTCCGGTTTTTGCACTGGAAATCCAAATTTCCCAAGGATTATGTCGTGGTTCCAGAAGGTCAAATGCAGCACCTTTTCCACCTTGAAGTCTGATGAAAGCAATGTCCTTGCCGTCAGGAGACCACTGAGGAAGTACATCGCGATGAAAGGATGGAGAAATCCACTGGATAGGAGTGGAGGAGTCTGAAAAAATGCCAACTAGACTGTGCGAACCTCGGTTGGAAACGAATGCAAGACGAGTTCCATCAGGAGAAAATTGTGCTGAATTTAAATTTCCTTTTACTTCGAAAAGCTGGGCTGGTTTAGATGTATCGGATAAGTTTGCTGTCCAGACCTGTCCTCCTTTGATAAAAGCCAGTTTATCAGGAAATCCTACAAATGGATCGTCTCCTTCTGTTACTATTTCAGCTTTTCCGTTTGCCAGATTGATTTTCCAGATTTGAACTTTTGGTAATTCAGGTAGATTCTGTGCGTTTACTGTAGAAGAAGCATTTCCACCTCCGTGATCGCCACCCCGTACAAAAACTAGCCAATTACCATCGGGCGTGAACTGCAAACTGCTGATTTCCTGCCCATCATCCTCTTTGAAAGCAGTTAGTTTCTTCGGTTCAAAAGATGGCCCCTCTGCTAAATACACATTCCGCCTTCCTTGCTCGTTCATGGCCCAGGCAATTTTTTCACCGACAGGTGAGGAGGTTAATTCAGAGGGAAAACTAAATTTCCCTACCTGCTCCATTGTAAAGGACTGTGCTGCTAAAAAATGATTGCATAATGAAAAAATGAATAATAAAATGAGAGTCTTTTTCATAATTAATAGTTGTTGTGGATGTAATACAGAACTTTTGTCAGCTCAGTCTTTAATTCACTTGCCGAAATGGCGTAGTTATTCATCAGACAAGAGAAGTGAAGAATTTTTCCACTTTTAGTCAATAGGTAACCACTCAGTGCATTGCTCATAGAAAGGCTCCCTGTTTTGGCATAAATATATGGTGGTTGTCCTTCATCCGCTGGGTACCAATTTCTGATCGTTCCTGACTCACCTCCCGCGGGAAAATAGGCCTTGATTTTATCCAAAGGTACTTCCTCGCGGATCTTGGCGAGTAATGCAATGATGCTTCTAGGCGTAAACATATTCTTAGAGGAAAGCCCGGAACCATCCACCCAAATAGGTTCATCAGGGAGATCAGTAAAGAGATTTTCTTTGGCATACGCAATAGCATCGGCAGTACTAAGTTTATTTTCCAACTGATCTGAGACCAGAAGCAAAAGTTGCTCTGCAAGGAAATTATCAGAGATTTTCATCATCTGAGAATATATGCTATCTGCTGAGGAGGTAAGTAATTTGTTAGGATCTTGTGTGAAGTAAGCAGGATTTTGGATTACGGTTACTTCTTTTTTCAGTTCTTCCGAAAGTAGCTGTGCCGCAAACTCCGCCGAAGTTATAAATGGTATGTCCGTTTCAAATTTAGTTAGCGCCGCCTCTGAAGTCACATAGTAGTCAAACTTGTTTTCAAGATGTTTTCTTCTAAAGCTTGAGCTTGAGTTGCCTTTAGGCTCCGTAAGATTCATGGAGGATTCGAATCGGGGAGGATATATGTTAAATGTGGAATCTCCTTCACTTTTGGCGAAGCGAACAATATCACCATACACAGGCAAAGCAGAGCGCTCTGCGGCATAATAAGCATTGTACCAATCCCAGGACCAGCCTGGCCCAAATGCATCTACCTGGTCAAAATTGTCAAGTAGGAAAAGCTTCTTATCCTGAGCCTTAAGGAAATCCACCGCCACCGTGTTTTTTAGATCAGGATGAAGCAAACTCGGATCTCCTGTTCCCCAAAAAATCAAAGAATCTCCACGTTCTAAATAATTTAAACCATTTACCAGACTGTCTCCCAAAACAGTGTACGAAGTATAGAAGGTGAATAATTTGGTGTTGGAAGCTGGAATGAAGTATTTATCCGAATTGATGTCTACTAGAGTTTTGTCTTTCTCCGGATCCACTAACATAAATCCCAGATGTCCCTTATCAAATACGTCGGATCTGGTAAGGGACTTGTTTATTTTTTGGACTGTGCAGGATGAAAATGCAATCAGTACGGCGAGTAGTGTTTTTTTCATTGGAAATTTATTTCTTTCTCAAAGTAAAATAAAAAAGGTCTCCTGCAATGGAGCAGGAGACCTTAGTAGACTAATTATCTTATTGGTCCCACCAGATTCTGTCAGTGAGGGAAACGCTCGGTACGTTGACTCCGTTTCTACTTACTTCACTATCGGGATATGCAAGTCTTCTAATGTACTCACCACCAAGATCAGGATTCACATTAGCCGGCAAGGTCATATTCTTATATCCATAATCATATCTTCTGGCATCGTTCCATGTTTCAGGATGTAAGAACATTGCTACATATTTTTCCTTGAAAATATCATCGATCGTAAGAGCGGCAGCTCCCATGCTTACACTTGGGTGGGATAGATAAGCGTTTTTATCTTCAGAGCTTACTTTAAGCATGTCCATGTGAGCTTCAATTCCTGCTAGATACGCTTCATATGCTGCAGCTTTGTCAGTTTCGAATGCAGCTTCTGCTTCTATAAATTTCAATTCTGCGAAGGTAGCTATCAATAGCGGAGCTTGGCGGGAAGTGTAATACAGTCCTTCTACCAAAGTAGATCTCGCGCCTTGCTCGGGAGCGTTACCTCTGCCCGCGCCATTAACGGTGCCAATGAATTCGCCATCATCAGTGGTTCCTACCATAAGTGCCAGTCGTGGGTCAACGGTAGGATAAGAAGTCCCATCCAAAGCCTCAATAAATTGCTCAGATATCCACCCAGTCAAAAGCAAATTAGCGTTATCAATGGCATCCTGAGCCCAAGGATTAAACCGCTGCTCGAAGAAGGTGACTTGAGCATTATCATCATTGGAGGTGAATCCCTTTGCCGCAGCTGCCAAGACCTCCGAAGCATTGTAGCCTTCATCACCTTTCATATGGATCATGTATCTGGCTTTTAGTGTATAGGCAAATTTCAACCAAGAATCTATATCTCCGCCATAGATAAAATCATCATCCCCTATAGAGGACGTGGACTCTTTGTTTAAGTTAGCTATTCCCTGGTCCAGTAGGCTCATTACGTTTGCATAAAGCGCTTCATCATCATCATAAGCAGGGGTAACGGTGCTGAAATTAAAACTTTCAGAAAAAGGCACATCTCCAAATAGATCTACTGTCATTCCTAAGTTTAGCGCCATTAATACTTGACCAGCACCTAAGTATTGAAATGCTCCCTCAGTTTCAGCCTTTTCATTCATAGTATACAAGTCTGTCATGACGTTGTATAGATTGAACCACATATTGCTGAAGTTCAACGGATCCATTGTATCGGAGCTGCTGGCAGGGTTTGGAGATGCCAAATATTGCACATAGTTACTTACAGCGCTACCTTCTCTATACACATTGAGGCTGGTTTCATAGGTACTGTTTGCCATCAATCCTGAAATAGGGGCATCCTGTGGATTGTTTGGGTTTTCATTGACATCTAGGTAGGATTCACAAGCCGAAGCTGATAGAATCAAAGATGCTCCCAATATTGCTTTTAATTTATTTTTAAATTTCATCTTTCTAGTCTTTTAGAGGTTAGAGTCCTAGGTTCAAAGTGACGAAATAGCTCTGTACACCTGGGAAACCCAGTCCGGTGAATCCAACAGCATTTCCGCCTGCTCCCGCTGAGAAGGATTCAGGGTCAAATCCGTCCCAAGGTGTTGAGAGAATAATGTTGTTAGCCGCCAAGGAAATTCTGGCTGTTCTAAACGGAGTTTTCTCGAGCACCTCTGGCTGAAGGCTATATGCAAGGGTAATGTTTCTTAGCTTAATGAAGCTTGCATCGTTTACGAAGTTTTCTGAAACTCCCCGATAAGAATTCCTCCAATAACCAGCACCGTAATCTACACCGTCAGGTCCTATGCCTTGTCCCAGCCATACTTCTTTCGTGTTTGGGGAGCCATCTGCAAGAACTCCTGGAAATACAACTGTTTCATTTCTTCTCTCAGAATCTTCCTGCTTACCAAATGCGGAAAGGAAGTTGGCAAACTGATTATATTGCTCTAGACCAGATCTGAAATCTATCAGTAATGATAACTCCAAGCCTTTGTAGGTAAATTGGTTTTTCAATCCTCCGAAAAATTTCGGAATAGCATTTCCAAGGATCAGCTGGTTACCATTTCTCACTGGGAATCCATTTGTTCCTATAACCTGAGTTAGGCCTCTATCCAATACTTCGGAATCTGGATCAGCCCCATCTCTAGCATAAGATGCGCCGTAGATGTTACCGTAAGCTTGTCCTTCTTTGAGAATCATCGTTACTGTACTGCTGGCATATCCAAATTGAGAACCTACTACGATTTGGTCAATACCCTCACGTATACCTTTTACTTCATTTTTATTGGTGGTTAGGTTTGCAGTGACATCCCATCGGAAATTACCTTCCTCGATAGGGGTACCTCCTAATACAAACTCAAATCCTCTATTTTCAATTTCCCCAGCATTAGTGATGTATGAGGAAAAACCAGTTGCATCAGAGATTGGCACAGGAATAATTTGATCTTTTGCATTGGACTTGTAGTAAGTCACATCCAGATTCAATTTATTGTTGAAAAATGCCAACTGTGTACCAAACTCCATCGAAGTTGTTCTCTCTGGCTTAAGGTTGGGGTCACCAAAAGTAGAATTCTTTGAGAATCCAACTTGACCGTTTAAAGGAAATACCGAAGGAGAAACAAAAGTAGCTCCTAAGATATGAGGGTTGGTGTCTTTACCTACCTGCGCCCATGATGCTCTTAATTTTCCGAAAGTAAACCAAGAAGGCATATCGAAATTCTCACTGAACACATATCCTAAATTGACTGATGGATAGAAGAAAGAATTGTTTTCTTTAGGTAGAGTGGATGAAATGTCATTTCTACCAGTGACATTTAAGAATAGAAAGTTTTTATAATCAACCATCAAGTCGCCATAGAATCCTACTAGACGTCGAATGCTTTTTCCTTGACTTCCAAATACTTGAGTGGTGTTGCTGATATTATAAAAGCCTGGAATTACAAAGTTGCTTCCTGATAGTGCAATGCGATCGTACTTTCTTTCAAATACATCATTCCCCAGTCTTAACTGCGTATTCCAAGTGTCGTTCCATTGCTTTTTCAAAGTAATGTAAAAGTTGGAGTTAAGATCTTTACTGGTGATCCTTGATTCCTCGATAAATCCAGTTGAACTTAATGCTTGTTCGCCATCAATACCCATTGGGCCAGGAGTAATCTCTGTACGGCTATCGCTGTAGAAGTCAGTACCTAAGCGATAGGAGAACATAAGCCAATCAGTAGGGCTATAATTAAAATTGATGTTTCCGATAATTCTATTTACATCATCTTCATACGTTGCGAATCTGGCATCATATATCGGGTTGGTGTTTCCACCTGTCGACTTCATGGTGCCATCTTCATTGATATAGTCTGTTACGTCCGTAGTTTCTGACCAATACATCATTCGTTCCAAAAAGCGATCGTGAGGCACCCGGTTACCTCCAGAATTGCTAAAGTTGATTGATCCTGAAAAATTAAATTTTTCACTTGCGGTAACTGTCCCGGACATCTTTGCTGTTGTTCTTTCCCAATTGGAGAAAGGAATGATTCCTTCTTGATCTAGTCTTCCGAATGAGCCATAAAAAGTAGCCTTATCGTTACCACCTGACACACTTAAACTGTTATCAAAGGTTTTTCCAGTGTTAAATGCATTATTCCAGTTATCTTGAAATACATAAGACGGATCATTTTCTTCTGCTATGTTAGCTCCCCATGATGGCCAAAAGCTATCATCATCTCTTTCGCCACTAAATCCTTGTCCATATTGATCCTGCAACTTTGGCATTTTGACGAGTTCGTCAACTCCAAAAGAACTAGAAAAGTTGACCTGAATTTGACCGGACTTCCCTTTTTTAGTAGTAATGATAACAGCACCATTCGCAGCTCTAACTCCATAAAGAGCTGTAGCGGCAGCGCCTTTAAGGACAGACATGGTCTCGATATCATTTGGGTTGATATCTGCAATTCTGTTAGTCATACCGCGGGGTGTTCCAGTAGACTCAACAGTAGAGTTGTCAACCGGAACTCCATCAACTACGAATAATGGCTGATTGTCCGCGCTAGGATCCAATGAGTTGATTCCACGGATAATAATTCTTGCAGATTGTCCAGGAGCACCTCCTGAATTAGTGACTTGAACTCCAGCTACTTGTCCTTGTAATGCATTTACTATATTGGGTTGCTTCGTGGCTGTGATTGCTTCTGCATCAATACTCTGCGCTGCATATCCAAGTGATTTTTTCTCCTGTGAAATACCGAACGCAGTGACAATAATTTCGTCCAGGCTCGATGCCGATGCGGCTAAAACTACATCTAATGTAGTTGCAGATCCTACAGGTAAGCTTTTAGAGTCGAAACCTATAAAAGAAAAAACCAATACAGCATCTTCATTTGGGACTTCTAAACTGTAAAATCCATCAATGTCTGTAACAGTCCCTGTGTTGGTGCCTTGGATCAGGATGCTAGCTCCTGGCAGAGATTCCCCATCTTCTTTTGATGTTACCTTCCCTTTTACGGTCTGTTGGGCATAGAGTGGAATACTCCCCAGAAACCCCAAAAGAAAAAGCAAACTCATTGCGTAGTTTTTCTTCATGTGTTTAGTTGTTTATATGGATTATTAATTGGTTTGCTGTTTTTTACTTGATATCTGGCAAATTCCTGCATTACTATATTGCTACTTGGAGCCAAATAATAATGAGTGAATACAGTTTCCAACGATGGGCACAAAACATGAATTATTATGAAATTCCCATAGTCAAAGCCTTAAAATAAAACCTCAATTGTTTTTTTGGTTGAAATTCGAATGGATTTTGGTCATTCTAACCAGCATTATTCCATAAATTACGAATATTGCATCGGTTATATCAATTTTTTGAGAATCATTTTTAATGAATTGTTGATAATTTTTTTCAATTCAAATAATATTTGCTTGTGCGTGTTTGTGCAGTATTTTATTTCGAATACATGCAATTGTATGCTATTTGACTTGATCAATGACATAAAAAAAGACTGCCTGATGTCAGACAGTCTTCTAGGACTTTCTATGTGTATCTTAATTAATCCAAAGTTTTTATTTCTGTAACTGTTTCGGTAACCACTTTCTTCCCATCTACATAGGTGATTTCCTTTTTAATCTCAGCCTCGCCAGACATAGAATTAGCATGAGGACTTTGACTGATATGGGGAGCTATGATCAGTGCGACAATAGACATTAATTTAATTAAAATGTTCATGGATGGTCCTGAGGTATCTTTAAAAGGATCACCAACTGTATCTCCAGTCACGGAAGCTTTGTGAGGCTCAGACTTTTTGTAATACATCTCTCCATCGATCTCCACACCTTTTTCAAATGACTTCTTGGCATTATCCCAAGCTCCACCTGCGTTGGACTGGAACATTCCCATCAAAACTCCCGAAACAGTCACCCCTGCAAGTAAACCTCCAAGCATTTCCGCTGAGGAAACCTGCTCAAAGACTCCTTGAAAACCAAACCCAACAATTATAGGAGTTATCAAAGCTATGCCACCTGGAAGTAACATTTCCCTTAGAGATGCTTTCGTTGAGATTTCTACACATTTATCATACTCTGGTTTTGCTTTATATTCCATTATCCCCGGGATCTCCCTGAACTGACGTCTTACCTCATTTACCATGTCCATTGCTGCACGTCCCACCGCTGCGATAGCAAGCGATGAGAATATGAAAGGGATCATTCCCCCGACAAACAATGCAGCCAGTACCGGAGCTTTGAAGATATCGATAGCATCGATTCCAGCCACTCCAACAAATGCAGCAAACAAAGCCAAAGATGTTAGCGCTGCCGACGCAATAGCAAATCCTTTCCCAGAAGCTGCAGTTGTGTTTCCCACTGCGTCCAAAATATCAGTACGCTCCCTTACTTCTTCTGGCAATTGGCTCATTTCCGCAATACCGCCTGCATTATCCGCAATAGGACCGAATGCATCGATCGCAAGTTGCATGGCAGTGGTCGCCATCATGCCTGCAGCAGCAATCGCTACTCCATATAGTCCTGCAAAAGCATAAGAACCCATAATGCCACCTGCCAACACAAGGATAGGAAGTACTGTAGACTCCATTCCTACAGCAAGTCCAGCAATTATATTCGTTGCGTGGCCAGTGGCAGACTGTTGAATGATTGATTTTACAGGTCGCTTGCCCATGGCAGTGTAATATTCAGTGATGATACTCATCAGCGTACCTACAACTAGGCCTAAGATGATGGCATAAAAGACATCCATGCTTGTGAAGTCATATCCACGGATAGATAATGTCTCTGGTAACATGTATTTAACTACAAAAAAAGAAGCAACCCCGGTAAATACGATGGAGGACCAGTTACCCATATTCAATGCATGTTGAACATCCCCTTTGTCATCTTTGATAGTCACGAAAAACATCCCCAGAATTGAGAAAACTATTCCTAAACCTGCCAGTACCATAGGAAGAAGGATAGGAGCAATACCACCAAAATTGTCAACTGAAACAATCTCACGTCCCAATACCATAGTGGCCAAAATAGTGGCCACATAAGATCCAAATAAATCTGCTCCCATTCCAGCTACGTCCCCTACGTTATCTCCCACATTATCCGCAATAGTTGCCGGATTTCTCACATCATCTTCAGGGATTCCTGCCTCTACTTTCCCCACCAAATCAGCCCCAACGTCAGCAGCTTTTGTATAAATACCACCACCCACACGTGCAAAAAGGGCAATCGATTCAGCTCCTAAAGAGAAGCCAGCTAATACTTCCAGAGCTTTTTCCATTTCCACACCATTTACTCCTGCACCTACACTTTGTACATACATGCTGTAAAACAGGATAAACAGGGAGCCAAGTCCTAAAACTGCTAAACCGGCAACTCCTAGTCCCATTACAGATCCTCCTGTGAAGGAAACATTAAGGGCATGTTTTAAGCTTGTTCTGGCTGCTTGGGTTGTCCGAACATTAGCTTTGGTAGCGATGTTCATTCCGATGTATCCCGCAAAGGCGGAGAACACCGCACCGATAATAAAAGAAATAGCAATCACTGGACTGGATGTTTCCACGGACATCCCTGACCAAACTAAAAGAATTACTGCGATCACTGCAAAATAGGAAAGAACTTTCCATTCAGCTTTTAAGAAGGCCATGGCACCATCTGCAATATAACCGGCGAGTTCCATCATGTTTTTATCGCCTGTTTCCTGCTTAGTTACCCAGGCAGATTTAATGGCCATCGCAATCAGGCCCACCAGTCCCAATGCGGGGACTACATAAATTAAAGCTTGTTCCATAAGGTGTTAGTACAGTTAATTTTGGGTTTTTTAATTGAGCAAATATATAACTTCTCAATTACCGACCAATCGCAGATTATTATTGCATAAATCGTATTAATTGCAGAATTTATTGGAGAATGATCAAAGAAAAGTCTTTTTTCTTCCATCGGCTATAAAAAAAATCTAGAATGGGTGGGGATTTGGTAAAAGAGCAGAATATTTGAACTCCATAACTTTTCAAAGATTTCATGAGGTTTAAGGATATAAACGGCTGTAATTAAAAATAAAATAATGCTTCTTTTTCCCTTGAAATTTGTATCGCTCTATTTTTAAATAATTGTACTTCAATTGTTTAAAGATTGATTAGTCAGCTTAAATATTAAATTAGTTATCTTATAGCTTTTAAATATCATCCTTACGCCTGTGTGTATATCTCTCACTAGTTTTGAACATAGAATTAGGAAATTATTTGCGGAGCGGTTAAATCCAGCTGTTTGTTATCACAATTTAGATCATACGTTATCTATTGTAGACAAAGTCAATGAAATAGGTGAATATCATCAATTAGATAAAGAGCAACTTGAGAATCTGTTTTTTGCTGGCTGGTTACATGATGTTGGATATTGGGAAGGGATAGCGATAGAGCATGAGGAACGTGGAGCTAATTTTGCCCAAGATTTTTTGATGGAGTTTGGATTGCCAGAAGCGCGAATAGAAGTTATTTGCTCAGCTATTCGAGCTACAAAAGTTCCTCAAAAACCCCGTAATCTTATGGAATCAATAATTTGTGACGCAGATCTTTATCATTTGAGTTCAGATCAGTTTTATGAGCAAACCTTACTTTTGAAGCAGGAATTTGAGCAATTAAATAATCAGTCCGTAGATCTGCTGGGTTGGTTGAGAAACAGTGAGAAATTCATGAAAAGTCACCACTATCACTCTCCTTATGCACTGAAGTTTTTACAGCCTGGCAAGGATGAAAATTTTCAATATCTTCTTTCTAAAATAGATGAATTAGCTAAGGCGAGCCTATAAAAAAGAGTTAATACGATAAGCCTTCCAAGTATCTTTCGAACCCTTTGGGCTGCTGGTAGGGGTGGTCAGGATTGAAATAATTCCAAACTAGATTTGAGATTTTTCTTGTCAGAACCCACGCTTCATTTTTATAATCCCAACTTTCATCCTTATTGTTTTTTGTAAAAATCGCACAGACATAATCGCCTTCAGGTGAATTCACCAGGAAAACTTCAGACCTAGAAGCATTCACCATTCCTTGTTTGCTGGCTACATTCACGCTGGCAGGAATACCTGACACAGCGTAGTCTGTATAAAAGGTATTAGAGAGTAGACGGTACATTTGTTCAGATGCTGCTGGACTGATTATTTCCCGATTGTTTAACCGGATTAGGATATCCGCCATTTCTTTGGGGGTTGTTTGACCCCATCCATATTTTTCCCAATTACTTTCTCTTCCTGCTGTCCTGCTATTCACTCTGGTGTATGTATATCCAAGCTGTTCCATTAAGTGATTTATCTGAACGCCCCCTCCGGCAAGTGCTTGATTCCAAAGAGATGTAGTATTGTCAGAATAACTCAGCATAAGTGCGAGCAAAGTACTTAAGTCAGTTTGTGTGGAATCTTTAAAAAACTGCATAATTCCAGAACCTCCATATCTAATCGAGTCCCGATATACCAGCGGTTCGTGATAGTGAAGTTCTCCTTTTTCTATTTTGTCAAATACTCCCAAAAGAATTGGGATCTTTACGATGCTGGCTGTAGGAAATATTGAATCTGCATTTATTTCTACTATAGAACCAGTTTTTAGATTTTTTATATAAATCCCGATATCTCCATTAAAAGTCTTTTTCAGTTCATTAATAGAAGAATCTAATTGGTGATCAATTTCAGTCTGAGCCTGAATCACAACAGTAAAGATCGAGAATAGAATGAATAAGAACAGCGCGCGATATAATGCCATGGATATTGGGTTGATGATTCAAATATGTAAAATTATGAATGCTATTGGCAAGTGAGAGTGTTAGAGGCTGGATTTCTTGCGCTTTTACACCATAATAAATACAGGAACGGCCATCGTGATAGTTTCGTGATGATTAGATTATAACTTACCGCATCGCATTATTTTTAAGATGAAAAAAGTATTAATAGTAGAAGATGATCCCAATATCAGTCAGCTGATACAGATTCACCTGAAGGATTTGGGCTATGAAATTAAAGTAAAGAATAATGGTAGGGAGGGATTTGAATCCGCCAATGCTAATTCTTTTGACCTGATCATTCTTGATATCATGTTACCCGAAATGGATGGGATTGCTATTTGCCAGCGTCTGCGGGCATTGGATAATTTCACTCCAATTCTAATGATCACTGCAAAGTCTGAGGAAATAGATAAGATCATAGGCCTGGAATCCGGAGCAGATGATTACATCACTAAGCCATTTAAGATTCGGGAATTTATAGCACGTGTAAAAGCAATTATGCGTCGTCAGGATCAATTTGCCATGCTTGCCGCCAATGAGGTGAAGCTGATCAAATTTGAATCTTTGGAAATAGACGAGAAAAAGAGGAAAGTTATTCTACTTCACAAAAGAGTTGATCTCACCCCTAAGGAGTTCGATCTCTTAGTACTCATGGCCAAAAATCCCGGAAGAAGTTATTCGAGAGGGGAGCTTCTTGAATTGATCTGGGGCTATGATTTTTCGGGTTACGAGCACACCGTAAATGCACATATTAACCGGCTTCGTGCCAAGATAGAAAAGGATCCAAACAACCCAATTTATATTCTCACTACCTGGGGTGTAGGATATCGATTCAATGATGAATTTTAAACAATAGTCATGAAAAGTTTATTTCTGAGAATTTCCCTAATATTTATTCTTGTATTGTTAATTGTTGGCTGCTCCTATGTTTTCATCACTGCGATCACTGCTCAGCGCTATTTCCAGGAAACTACTCAGCGATTAAACGCCACGGTAGCAGAATATATGATAGATGAAGTTAACCCATTCGAAAACGGGGAAGTTAATGAGGCTGCACTAGGGACTATCATGCATTCCATGATGGCAGTGAACCCTGGAATTGAAGTGTATCTGCTGGATCCTACTGGAGAGATTCTTTCTTTTGTGGTATTTGATCAATTGGTCAAGCTGAAGCGCGTAGATCTTGCGCCAGTAAAAGAATTCATTGCTGCCAAAGGCGATGATTTTGTGATGGGAGATGATCCTCGAAATCCCGGTGAGAAGTCAGTTTTCTCCGCAACTGCTGTATATGAAGGTGAAAAACTTTTGGGTTATGTATATATTATTTTAGCCAGTGAGAAATATGAAACCATTTCTTCCGGTGTTTTGGGTAGCTATTGGATGCAGCTGACATTCAATTCCATTTTGATTACACTCATTGTAGCATTGCTGATAGGTTTGGTTTTGATCGCTTGGTTGACAAGGCATCTGCGATCCATAGTAAAGACCGTGGAGCGATTTAAAGATGGAGATATGAATGCCAGAGTACCGCATAACAAAACCAATTCAGAATTTGCCGTGCTTGGAGAAACCTTTAACCATATGGCGGATAGAATTCTTGATAATATAGAAGAACTTAAGAAAGTAGACAGTCTGCGAAGAGAATTGATTGCCAATGTTTCCCATGATCTTCGAAATCCATTGGCCATCATCAATGGCTACATCGAAACGCTACAGATGAAGGGAGAAACACTTTCTGCTGAGGAGCGAGACAACTACTTAAAAATTATTGGAAATAGTACAGATAAATTGACGAAGCTTGTTGCCGATCTTTTTGATTTGTCAAAACTGGAGTCGGGTCAGATGCAAGTGAAGAAGGAGAACCTGAATGTTAATGAACTACTTCAGGACAGCAGTTTGAAGTATGAACTTTTGGCTAATTCTAAAAACATCTCTATAGTAAGTTCTATTTCCTCTTCACTTCCGTTGGTCAAAGCGGACCTTTACCTGCTAGATCGCGTGATCCAAAATCTGCTAGACAATGCAGTAAAATATACACCTCACAATGGCGAGATCAGTATAGAGGCTCGGGAAGTTTCGGGTGCTGTGGAGGTGAAAATCAAAAACTCTGGGAGAGGTATTCCTCAGGAAGATTTGGAGGCGATTTTTGATAGGTATTACATGATAGACAAGGAGCGGCAAGGTGTGGAAGGATCAGGATTAGGTTTGGCGATTGTTAAGAGAATCTTGGAAGTGCATGGCTCGGAGATTCATATAGAGTCAGATTCTAAAACTTATACAGAATTCATTTTCGAGCTGCTTGCTTAATTCCTTAGTAAGAGTTTGGATTAATTATTAAATAGTTTGATATTTCAATTGATCAACTGTTTATAATTCAAAGCGCTATGAAAAATACTTTCATTTTTGGTTTAGTAGGTCTAGTTATTTTCCTAAGTAGCTGTGTCGATGATGCCCAGTTAGAAAAGGACGATTTGACCGGGAGATGGGAAAATGTCTCTCCAGATCCAGAGGATAGCTCTAGCGTTATTGTGTTATACTATGAGATGAAAAGTGATTTTACTCTAGAAGAAGGTTATTTGAAAAGAAATCTTCAAAGTAAAGAGGAGTCATACAGGTTTTTAGCAACCAGCGAATATGCGGCGAAAAATGGGTTTTTGGAGTTTACAAATTATACAACATATGATGTTGGCGAATCTGCTGGAGCTTTGGAATTTGTAGCTAAAGAAAAACTTGAGAAGTATGGACCTTCTTTGTCCCGAAAAATGTCCTATAAACTATTGGAGAGCAATAAAGTATTATCAGTATACCAAGGCTGTCCCGCGGATTTTTGTTACGATATTCTTTATGACAAATTATAGAGTAGCTTTAATTCAGATTTAGCCAAGAGTTAAAAGTGATATTTTTTATGCTTTAGCTTGCCTACTTCAATTCAGCAAAGCCAAAAGGAATTGCAGCTGCTCCACACCAAAGTATTCCATGTGAAAATTTTGCATTAGGGAAGTTGGGTAGCTTAAAATAATGTTCTCCGCCTTCATCCACCACTGCCACCAGCTGATAGCTTGTGGTCTCACTTAACATTAGGTTGCTAGATGTAGATAAATAGACGGTAACAGTTCCAGTGTGGAAGTTGGAATTGAAATCATCACTTAGTCTGAGGTAATATTCTCCATCATCATCTGATCCCAATTCTATCGTGCCTTTGGTATTGGAACCACTTTGCGCAATGAAGGTGCCTTTTTTAATTATCTCTAAATCTCCGGATATTTTATTGTTTCCATCAGGTAAAGTCACCTTTGGTTCTTCGGATTCGTTGCACGAAAATAGGGTTAAAGAGAATAAAAGGAAAAATAGGCTGGAATGTAAAAGCTTCATGAGTGTTGAGGATTAAAATTTTCGAGATTTCTGAAGAGAATTCTATTTCTACTGTAATTGATTATTCCTTGGCGTTTCATGGCAGAGAGAGTTTTGGTTACAGTCTGGCGACTGGAGTCAGAGAGCAAAGCAAAATCTTCATGAGTAAGGTTAATTTTCACGAGGGTTTCATCCCCAAATTTCTTCCCGATTTTCAAGGCGATTTCTTTAAGTGCAGACTTTATTCGTTGCTCTGCATCCAGTGAAATCAGTCGCTCATGTCGTTGGGCAGACTCCAATGCACGATCTATAAGTTTTTGTGTAAGATGGGATTTCACATCTTCGGGAAGCTTGGAAATAGGATCAAGCTTTTGGATGATAGTCCCATCTTCCAGAGCGATTGCATAGCTGGGATTTATTCTGGATGTCACAGAGCCAAAATCACCTTCTCCTATTAAATCTCCCTCAGTTGCTATTTTGAGGATTGTTTGAAGCCCATTCGGAAGCATTTTCTGAAGCTTCAGACTTCCTTTTTTTATAAGATAAAAACCTTCTGAGATATGACCTTGCTTGTAAATGGTCTGTCCTTTAGTATAACTTTTAGAAACAGGAAAAACAACCTGAATGGGTTCTCGGATTGGTTCGATCAGACTGGTATTCATTGTTGTTGTGGTTTTTTTTCGTAGTAAATACCTAAGCCAAATACTCCTGAAGAGTAGATGTTTTTGCGATTGAAAATCAAGTCGTTAAAATTTCTGTAGTTCAAACTGACGTGGATGTTTTTGCGAATAGGTACGGAGGCACCAAAGCTATAGCTAGTATATTCTGAGCCATCTCCACGTACAAAATCAGTCGCCACAACTACTTCATCCACTGATTTCAGTGCGTTCAATCTGGCATTTACCCATACAAAATCTGCGATATGATATCCTATTTCAGCTCCTATAGCCAATTGATCAGAGAAGGAGACTCCTTTATATTCCGTCCGGAAATTGTAGGAGCCAAAAATATTTCCGTAAAATGGAATAGAAGGGAGAGCAAATGATGTGGCAAGGGTGGTCCAAACATTGAATTCTCCATCACCGGATGGCAGATTGATTTGTTCAAAGTCAATTGCTTTGCTTTGGGCAAAATGATTTGCTTTACCAATGGGCAACTCAGGGGAAACTGCAACACTCAGGGGAAAATACTTTTTGAGGAGCGCATGTTTGAATTCTAGCCTTAAATCTCCTAAACCGCTTACTGTCTCTGTCGTTTCAAATCCATTCCAGGTTTGTAATGGCCAATTCGCAATAATTGTGAATTTGTCCGTCACACCATATTCTCCATAGAAAACTAAGGATTGCTGAGAAAATTGATTGGTTACAAGTAGGTTTCCTTCCAGAGAATAGTAATCATTGGATCTCATAGTCTGATAACTCAACTGGTAAAAGCCTTCCGACTTCGCTTTAGTCCAGCCACTTTGCGCAGCGGCATCTATCGAAAACAAACCTATAAACCCAAGGCACATGGCCCTGAGTTTAATTGAAAGGTTATTTTGAGGACGCATCATCTTACTGAAGAGGAGCATTTCCGAATGGTATACCTACAGATCCACACCATAATAGCACATGCGTATAGATGGATGTATTTACGCCTGTGGGAATTGCGAAGTAATTTTCCCCAGCCATTCTCACAGGCCCAATAGCCAATAAATCAGGGTTTCCGTTTGCTGGGTCCGGCATAAAGTTGGCAGAGGTAGATAGATAAACTGTCACAGTGCCAGTGGCTAGGGCTGTATCGAAGTCAGAGCTAAATTGTAAAAATTCTTTGCCTTGTGTATCCGTACCGAGCGCTGCAGTGCCCATAGAACCTGCGGCATTTTGATCAACGAAACTTCCACTACGGGACACATTTAATGCACCTGTGGGCTTGGTCGAATCTATCGTGATCGGATCATTGTCATCTGAGCAAGAGACTAAGCCTAAAAAGGCAACATAGAATAAGAGAAATACTTTTTTCATGATTTTTAGGTTTTGGTTTACCCAAAATTCCCCTTAGAGTATCACAAAAAAATCACGGAAGAGTAACCATTTTATTTAATAGCTTCTTTTCTTTATAAAGTAAACACAATAGCTATGATACTGGACAAACGAGTAATTGCTGATTTTTTAGCAGATAAAAAAAAGTTGAATAATTATAATCCCATCCTGAAGGCGCTGTGGTATGATGGTAATGGCGATTGGAAAGAAGCTCATGATAAGGTGGATAGCCTGGATGGAAAAGATGCTGCCAGAATCCACGCTTATTTGCATAGAAAGGAAGGAGATCAATGGAATGCAGATTATTGGTATAGAAGGGCAGGAGCTGCCAGGCCAGAAGCCACATTGGAAGAAGAGTGGGCAATGTTACTTCTACAATATCTAATTTAACTATTTGATGATAATAGGGGTGTTTTTTACTTAAACTTTTAAAAAATACCCTGTGTAGGGTATGTTTTAATGTTAAATTGGTGGGTAATTTTGATAAATTAATAACCCACCAACACTTTATGAAATTCTTTTATTTGTCTTCCCATCCAAACGAAAACGGACTTTACGTAGTGCATGATCGCGAATGTGAACTTATTCCGAATTCTTACGACAGGGATTATTTAGGGCCTTACAATACAGGAAATGAAGCGTTGAGAAAGGCTTTGACACTTAAAGATAATGTTGTATTGTGCAAGAACTGTTGTCTATCAGGAGATCAGTCAATTATTACCAATATTAAATAATGGGTGAATTATTGATCTTTAAATAATATGTAACGATATCTTTTAACTTGTAAAAGGAACAAAACCTCCGATTAATATACTTCATATAGATCGGAGGTTTTTTATTTGCCAATGCCAATAGGCAGCTAATCTGGCCGGAGCAACTGCTTCTTTGTGTCATCCAGAGTAAGATATGATTGTAAATTAGTTTGCACCTGAATAAAAAATGGATTACTAATAATAGAATCAGAAGCACCAACTTCTACATATTATTGCCAGTTTGGAGTTAAATTAGTTAAAAATTGAATTTAACATTTATTTGGAGGCTCCGATGAAAGCATTAACTTCATCAGTCTATTAATTTTCAGACCCTTAACCTACAACCTATGGATTTAATCTCAAGACGTCGCACTTTGAAATCTCTTGCACTTGGTGCAGGATTAAGTTTAGTGTCACCTTTAAATGTATTCTCAAACAGCATTCCACGCAAAGATAAACTCGGTGTGGCTTTAGTTGGGTTGGGATATTATAGCACTGACTTATTGGCCCCAGCCTTGGAAAAGACAGAGAAATGCTACCTAGCAGGAATAGTTACAGGCACTCCTTCGAAAGCCTCCGTGTGGAAGGCAAAGTATAAAATTCCTGAGAAGAATGTCTATAACTATGATACGTTTGATTCCATTGCCGACAACCCTGACATAGATGTGATTTATATAGTTTTGCCTCCTTCTATGCATAAGGAATATGTGATCAGGGCTGCAAAAGCTGGAAAGCATGTTTGGTGTGAAAAACCTATGGCAATGACCGTGGAAGAATGCCAAGCCATGATAGATGCATGTAAAGAAGCTAATGTTTCTTTATCGATAGGGTACAGATGTCAGCATGAACCTAATACAAAAGCCTATCAGAAAATTGTCAAAGAACAAAGTTTAGGCAAAGTACTAGGATTGGACTGTGCGGCTGGATATCGTGAAAATAGAACTGACCACTGGAAGCAAAAGAGAGAAATGGGCGGTGGAGTAATATATGACATGGGAGTGTATGCTATCCAAGGAGCTAGGCTAGGTTCAGGTATGGAGCCAGTTGCTGTGAATTCAGCCAAGGTCTGGACCGAGCGCCCTGAGATTTATAAAGATGGATTAGGTGAAATTGTCGAGGCTGAGTTGGAATTTCCAGGAGGGGTAGTGGGAACCATAAAAACTTCATTTGGTGGTAATATGAATTTTTTAAATATCAAATGTGAAAAAGGGATGATTGAAATGGCGCCCTTCTCTGCCTATGCAGGTAATCAGGGGAAGAGCCCATTAGGCGAAATTAATTTTCCATTTCAGCAGCCCATGGAGCAAGTGTGGCAAATGGATGATGATGCTCAGACAATAATGGATGGGAAGCCGCAATCGGTACCTGGCGAGGAAGGACTTCGGGATATCCGGATAGTTCAGGCTATTTTAAAATCCGCCGAAAATGGCGCAAAAGTGACGATTTAACGGCTTTTCAATACATATTGGGTAATCAAGAAGCCAATTTGGGGATAGTGGAAGCAGATTTTCAGGAGCATTAAAATCAACGATTCTTACTATATTTTGCTGAAAATCTAATAAAATGAGCGTTTTAATGAAAACACCATTAATCTGCACTAAAAATTAAAAATAAACTCCAAAAGACTTCTAATGGCACTATAAATGATGTTTATTGTGTTCAATTACATTTATAACCAACCAATAAAAAGATTATGAGCAGACACCAAGAAGTTAAAGATTTGGTCGATTCTTTAGAAGCAGACTTTGCAAAATTCTACGAAAATGGTAACAAAGCAGCTGGTACTAGAGTGAGAACCGGGATGCAAGCCATCAAAAATCTTGCACAGGAAATTAGAGCTGAAGTTACAGCTAAGAAAAACGAGGCTAAATAATTTAATTAGTTTCATTACATAAAAGCCCCGATAGTTAACTCTGTCGGGGCTTTTTCATGTGATTAGTAAGTTTATTTACTGATGATTCCGTCTTTTACCAATTGGTATTCCACTGATTGAGCAAATGTCTTTGAGAAAGACTCTATTGAGGATGGATTAGTAGTCTCTGACTGCGCAGACCATACTAAAGCTTCGGTTTGCGCATCATAAAGATTCATTTCTATATAGTAATTTTTATCTGTTGCATAGTATCCAGGATCGTACATTACAGGGTTGTAGTAAGAGTAATAACCGTAGAACCTACCATAGTATCCACCATAGCCCATAGGAGAGTACATAGTAGTGCCAGGTACATATCTGGTTTCTGATGTTTGATCTAGGAGTGCTATAGTAAGAATAGCATCGTGGCCAGCAGCTTGGATGTCACTTACTATTTTTTCTTTGTTTTCCGGAGTGGCTTTGAACCCTGGAGGAATGATGTCAAAGCTGCTGCTAGCAGTGATTCCATCTTCCTCAAGAATTGCATCAAGGTCATTTTCTATGGTCTGTCTAGCCAAAAGTTTGTCAGTCAACGCGGTGACAAAAATGTTAGTATACCCACCAGCTTTTGCTTCCGGCGCTTTCCAAGAACCAGTGATCTTTGTGCTGGGTGAGCACCCTGTTACAGCTGCTAAAAGCACCAATCCGACTATTGCATTAAGTTTTCCCATTTGTTTGTTTAGTTTTTATTGTCTATTGAATCAAATATTTCCTGAACTGCCGTTTCGATTGCATCCTGCTTTTTCTCCTGTTTGCTTGGGATAACTTTGGATACTACACCTACCCAGGCAGCTTTATTGGTTTGTGAATCCACCAAATGAACAGTGAGTGTACCTTCTTTATACTTGTTTACAACTACTTCTTCACTTTTCCATGTATAGTTTCTTTGACCAGTGTACATGAAAGGATCAGTTGTTAAATTAGTTTCCCGGGTCTGTACTTTATCTTCTACGGCTATTCCCAGATTAATTTTTAGCTGAGCATTATTTTCATCTTCCGACATTCCCCTAGAATCCAGTTGTTTTCTTATTTCTTCTTTTAAATAGTTTGTAGCCAGTTTAAAATTCTCATTGTGAGAATTATCCACATCTACATCCATAAAAGAATAACTGGTATACTTGCTCAAATCAAACTCATCATAAATTCCTTTTTCCACGACCACATTTGAGGCAGTGCAGGAAATAACTGCTAGTAGTAGAACAACCCAGGAGTAACTTATTTTTTTCATAAGGTGGACAAAATTTATTAGACTAATTTACTTTGGTAACCATAAAAACACTTAGTTTAATATCTTATTGATCTATAAATGGCAATTCCTGCTGCATAGCATTTCTTATGGTATTGTGGATATAAGTATCTATTTGCAAAAATTTAGCAGCGTCAAGCGCCGAAGTGGCTTTTTTGAATTTTTTGTAATAGCTGGAGTGAAGCTTAGATAAAGCTAGATCATTCTTCAAGGTTCTTTTTGCTAAATCATCAGCCTCTTCTTCTCCGATTTTTTCATATTCCGAGAGAAAGTCATTTATAATCTTCAACCTTTCCCTTGCCAGCTCTTTTCGGCTGGTCTCGTAGGATTGATAAATTGTCCAAAATCCAGGAGATACTGTCTCAGGCAAATCCATATAACCTTCAATAATCTGTTTTTTGTCCATACCAAAAGATGCCTGTATAAGTGTGATTTCATCATTTTCTGAACTTTGGGCAAATGAAGTGTGGATGGATACTATTAGAAGTAATGCGATAATAAAAATTGCATTTTTCATAAAAATTTAAATTAAGAGTTGAAATTCATTGAATAACAAAATCATTCTTAATTTAAGAAGACAATTAAAAAATATAAAAGAATAGTCCTAGAATTTTATTTATGTAATGAACTGGCTATCAGTTAATCAAAAAGACTCATTAATATTTAGGTAAAATCCAGAATTTCCCTTTTGGCCAAAGCCATAATCTGCAGTAATCGTAGTTCGCTTTTCTTTGTTGATGAGCACTCGTAGACCCAGTCCATATCCAGGATTAATTTTATTCATGAGCTTTTCACCTGTGGTTTTACTATTGAAGGAGGCCGCGTTGAGAAATACTGTTCCACCAAAGAGATCTTTATTTTTCTGCAATGGAAAGCGATATTCCATTTCGGTATATACCATGTTTTCTCCGCGAAATCTACCTTGGGAATATCCTCTTCCAGACCTGCCAAACATATCCCAGCCCAAAGAAGGTAAATTCATGTAGGGAAGATCTCCTGAAACTAAGAAATTTGCATAGGCCCAAGTTGCGATTAGATGTCTTTTTCTTGTCTTGCTTAGATTGAAATAATGTCTGTAATCCAATAGTAGGGTAGAGGATGATTTGTTAGAACCCAGAAATTCAGGATTGATTTTATAGGAAATCATCGCATAATTTCTCTCATATGGAGAGGCGGCGACATCACGATTTTCCATTATCCCATTGATGGATATACCCGAAAGTGTATAGCGGTCTATAGGGAATCCCAAGGTTTGATTGTAGAAATCGTGACTAAAGTCAGCGTCAAAATCTATTGGTTCATCTATAAAGGATTCGATTTTTTGGTGTATGTCCAGATGATAACCCAAGCCTAGATAGAATTTGCTTGTACCAATCCTCCTTAGAATAGTTTCATAAAAGCGAATCAGACTAAAGTCCATTTGCTGTTTCCCGTTAAGCACATTTTCTTGGCCAATTTGAATAAACTCCAGATCATTAGGAGTTGAGCTTCCTAGCCCATAAGTAGGCTGAGACGTGATAAAATACCTCCAGTCGCCTATGAGGTTCCATTGATCATCCGCAAGGAATACGTTGCTTTTAGAGCTGATGATCCATTGCTTCTTCGTAGTGTATAAAAAGTTAAAAACCAGATTGGACTGATGTGTGCTGACAGGATCGCCCATGAACCAGGAGCTTGCTGCTGCTACGCCAAACATCCATCCATTAGCAGGATTATACGCGATTGCTGGTAAGGGAAGAATACTGAAATCATTTATTTTATTTGCTTCATAAGCGACCGTATCGGCATCCTGAGAGTTGGCAATAGAGCTTATCATTACGCCAATTAAGAATAGGATACAGAATTTTTTCATCAGAAGGATATATCAAGTTGTAGGCGAAAGCGTAATTCATTGTCTTGTGGCAAATCTTTATCTTCAAATGTAAATCTTGTTAATTCAGCGGTCAACTTGTTTTTATGCTCGACAAAAAACCAGTTAAATGCTACAGCAAATTCCCTTTGTTTATTGCTGTCAATTGACAGATCAGGATTGATTACCGCATATCTTGAAGCAATTTCCAATGGCTCTGGCCAAAAGTTAATTAGTTGATAGGGGAAATATCCTGCCATAATATAAAACCCTCCTAAATCTGTGCTTATCTCATCAAAGTTATCATATACGTTTTTCCGATGAAATTCACTTGACCAGGAGAAGCCTTTGTAGTTAAAAGCCGTCTCTACCTGGTATTGCTTTACAGTGTACTGCGCGTCGTTCGTTCCCTCAAAACCTGAAAGATTTCCTCCTCCTGAAGTAGAAAATCTTGTATAAGGACTTGTATTAGTCACCGCAGCGATAGCAATGATCCCAGCTGGCTTCGAGGAAATTTTCAAGTCTCCTCCAGAAAAAGGTACTGGCCTCCCAAGGAAATTCCACTGAAATCTCCCGAAATACATCATCTTGGAATCATCATTTTGTGTGGCTCCCAGTCCCATTCCAGTAAGGATAGCTGCCCAATAATTGAAATTGGCAATACCTCCAGCGTTTAGATTTCCATAGACTTCAACGCCTTGCTGTCTATCTACTGTAAATTTTCTATTCAGAAGGGAACGGTCTACCATCTGCTGCTCCCCACTACTGATGAATCGTTCTCTGGTGAATTCCACCTTCCACTGACCGGCTTTAAAACTCATCCAAGGCCACTTTTCAATCATTACTCTGTAGTCTAGTAGTAAGCTTCTGGAAAGCTCGTATTCAAAGTAGTATTTTATCCAAGGCTGGTAGGCATGTCCACCCACTTTTAATCTAGCTCTGTTGATTTTAAAAACCCGCTGATCTTGATTGCGAAAATCAGCGAATGTTATGGGATCCTGATCATCAGGTAAGGCAAAACGCAACTGCAGTCTTGCGGCTATCTGCATTTCGTAATTGCCATCTTCGGTTTTTAGAATAAAACCTTTTGAGGTATGATTTAGAAAAGATTCTTTTTTTTCTGACTTGGTCTGCGTGGTGTCAGATTTCTGTGAGTATGAAAAAGTGGTTCCTGAAAGCAGGATAACCCACAATAGGAAAATGGTTAAAGTATTTCTGTAAAAAACTATTAGCAAAGGCATCTCCTGTTGAATTGTAAATTGAAAGGCCAAATAACGCAAAAAGCACCGAGAATCTTTTGGATTTCCCGATGCCTTTTGATCTGAAATGTTTTAACGATTATTTTGATGCTTCTGGAAGTCGGAATACTAATCCACCTTCCAATCCGAACTGATACATACTTGAGTAGCTTGAAAGGCCAGTACCTACACCTCCCGTACCGAAGTAAAGTCCGCCTCCGACCGCTTGAGTTGCTGAGAATAAAGAGGCTTGAACTCGGATAGCAATATTATCTGCCACCCAGAAGTTGGAACCACCTCTTATATTCCAGCCAAACTTACTCGCTGAATTTTCATTGCCATTGTCTGGATTTCTAACATTAAAAATTCCAATACCAAATCCAGCTCCTGCAAATGGCTCTACTAGTTCATTCACAGGAAAATACCTCGTTCCATTAAGCATTATCCAGTTGATTGCTAAATCGAAATTTGTGTTTTGGATTTGACCTCCAAATATTCCCCCATCCTGATATACTGTAGGTGCATTGGTGTCTTGTCGCAGGTATTGAATCTCCACTGCCCCACGGTTCGGAATATGATATTCTATCCCAGCTCCCCATCGAAGTCCATCCTGAATTTGTCCATTGAAATACGAGGTGTTGGAATAGTAAGAATCGACTTTATCCATGAAAACGTAACCTGCATAGGTATTTACTCTAAGTTCCTGTCCAAGCGTTAGCGTGGCAAATGCTCCCATAAAGAGCAGCGATAGTAGAAGCTTTTTCATGATTTTAGGATTTAATTAAAAATTAGTCTGAGCATTAATTAGTTAAAATGTATCTTGGTTATAGCCTAATATTCTTTACTTCTTTAATACGCGTATTTCTACTTTGCGATCCGTTTCGACAGAACCTTTTGTACTGCCTCTGATTATCAATCCTCCATTGCTTATATTGATCCGATCGCTGGGAATTTTGTAAATATCAGTAAGCGTTTTGGCCACTGAATCCACTCGCTGCTTTGTTAATTTAAGATTATAATTTATAGAACCCGTGTTATCAGCAAAACCAATTAACTCTACATCCACATCCGGATTTGCCTCAAGATACTTAGCAACGGGATCGAGTTTACTTCTTTCAGAATCAATTAGAGTGGATTCATTCACATCGAAATATACTTCTATCTTACTTTCAGGAAGTAAGGTCTCTATATTTTTTTCGACCACATTTGTGACAGTCACCGTATCGACTCTTACTGGTAAATTAGATAAACTGTCAATCAATATAGAATCCATTGCTATCCTGGCAATTAATGTAGAATCATTTGCCGCTGATACTTCTCCTTTTTTCTTATTACCGCTATTGCTGATCGCTGCTGTAGTAGCTGCTGTACCACCTATAAGTAATGCGTCTTTGAGAATTTCGTTGTTTTTCTTATCTATTCTGTCTTGCCTCCTTTGATTTTTTTCAATCCTTTTGGCAGTTTTATCATCCATCGCCTGAGTATTTACTTGAAGCTCTTGCGGGTCATAACTTTGCTGTTCTCTGGAGTCATACATAAAAGAGGATCTGCTTGCAAATGCCATCATCATGGCGGAGTCTCTAGTAGCCTGAGCCTGTAGCATCTCACGTCTAAAATTGCTCATCTCCTGATCAAATTGCTCTCTCGTAAACGAATTGCTTGAATCCGGCAATGTTCTAAATTGCGAAGAATTGGCTGTAGGAGAAGCTTGATAGGTAGCTGAATCCAAAGTGAGATTTACATTGTTTGCAGAGTAAAGTATTCTGCTGACTTGACCGGGGTAGATGATCAATTGGCTCATCAAGTTTGCAGAGTCTAGTTTGGTTATTGATGAACTTCCTGAATTCTTGACAGTATTCAGTGAATCCAGTTTGAATTTAATTTCTGAATCCTGTGAATTGAGCCCATTCATTCGTGATTCAGCCAATGATTTTTCGGCTTCCAAATTGGATACTCTTGTTTCCCTGATGCTTTCAGATGTAGAAGAATCCCGGGCTGACAACGCCATTGCCTGATCAATGCCTGCAATTTCTGATTCACCGAGTGAAATACTATCTCTTACGATTTGTCTTGCAGTAGTAAGCGAATCAATTTCAAAATCAATTTGGGCCAGGGAAGCCGAATCAGTTATTGCTTCCTGACCTGACAGATTTGAGATGCCATTTGAGGGAAGTTGGATAACTGTAATATAATTGTTGGTTACTTGCTGACCTTTGTTTCCCAAGTTTTCCAGAGAATCCTCCTTCGCCATTTGAGCTTTGGAAAGTTCTGTAGGAACATAGGTGTAGCGTTGGGTAATCACAGGAGGGTTAAAGACTTTTTTATTTGCCCCTAAACTAAATTTGACTCCTATGCCATGATAGATATACCAGTCTGGGTTTCCGTCTTCCATTCCGCGATAAGGATTTTCGGCTGTTACCAGATTTGTACCAGGTTTGGCAGCATATTCTTGGAAGGCATTGTCGTAGGAAGTTCTGTAAACCCCAGACACATCGTCCAAATAGTCGGTATTAGTCCTTTTGAAATCTGACTGTGCAAAGATTTCAATGCTTTTCGTAATTCTAAATCGTATCCCCAGGCCCACATTTGCATAATATGAGGTTGTTTTATAGTTGTCTGACTTTTCAGTACTAAGAACTGTAAGATCTGTCTCAAAAATTCCATCAGGAATTTCATTGGGATTGGTGTAATCATATCTGTTGCCATTGGAATCCAATAGGTCTCCATGCACTTTGTAGCTTAGCACACCTGCTCCAACGGTAATGTATGGGGCAAAAAAAGATTTGCCTGACAATAGCCAATTGTTGTCAGGTTTGATCACTAGGGATAGGCCAGCGTCGTATACATCTGTCTGGAAATTGAGTGCACGGTCAAAGGTCGGACTGTCTGTAAACAAAGTCCTGTCATTTTTAATAAACCGATCACTGGACCCGAACTGATAACTTCCACCTGTCAGCATTAGTCCTACAGATTTTCCCAAAGCATATTCTAGTGAAATCTGATAGGATAATTGGTCTGAATAAGTGGTATAGCGTTTATAATATCTGGTGAAATTCTGGAAGTTGTCAACTTTTATAGGTTGGATATCACCTAGATAGTTGGTGATTCCAGCACTTGCTCCAAATCTCCATTTGTAGCCATACAATTGTGCCTGAGCAGAAATGGCAAAGGCAAAAGCGAGAATTAGTAAAGTTAGCTTTTTCATTTGCTTATCTTTTTTTGCTTCCTATGCCCAACCAAATATTAAACTCAGCACTGACCCCAACGAATGGCTGAAAACTGTCGTCGGACATTCCTCCCACTTGCTCTGTAGTAATAAATGTGCCTCCTGCATTTAATCTGATAAATCGGAAAAAGTTGTATCCAAGTCCTACATAAATAGGTCTATCTAAAACTGGTCCTGATATTTTCTCATCCAATTGATTTTTGATATCACCAGAAAGGAAAAATCCTGTAGAAATGGACATGTTGTTCATGAATCTTGCAAAAGTTCTATTGCCGAGCGGAAAGGACAATCCAGCATAAGGACTCATCACAAAGTCTTGCTCAGGCAAACCATCACTAAGTGAGATCGCTCCATATCCTACATTGATAGGGAGAGAGTTGGCTGTTTTTTCAGTAGGATAATTTTCAAACACACTTTCGTCTACTCTCACTAGCATATTTGGACTTAAGTATTGGTCCACTTCTGAAAAGAGGATATTTTCCAATTCGGTAATGTAATTATTTGCAAAAACCGCTCGGACATTGTCAGCCTCAGTCATGCCTGTCACGTTAAATTTGGCCTTACCCATTTTCAACTTGCCTCTCTGCTCTAACTTAGATCGTGTGATGTCGCTAAAGCCGGGGAATTTATCGCCATTAGGAAGCTCAAAATAGTAAGCCCCCTGATCAACGATTTTCGAAAGATTGTTGATCAGAACTTCATCCGACTCTGAAAAATGAATACCTCCTCTTTTTATAGTCGTGATTGTGCTGAGATATGTTTTAATATTTTGATGAATTAGAGACCTGACTTCTTCAATCTGTTCAGGCCCGGCTTTTTGATAATATCCGAACTCAAGACGATAATCAGTATTTGAACGTAAAGGATCTGCCATCAAAACTTGATAGGATAGATCTTTATATCCAAAAGGCGCTTTCCAGAAATAAGTATAGCCAGTTTTCTCTGTTTTTCTGGATTGGTAAATCAGCAGCTTTACCATTTCTATTTTTTCAGGAATCGCTCCTTGAACATAAAATTCTTTCTCAGCTGGCAGTGGTAGTCCGCCATTAATTTTACCGGTAATAAGATCTAGATTTATAGTGGTCACTTGGGCATGTAGGCTAAGCGCACATAATCCAAAGAGAAGTATAGATAGTAATTTTTTAATCATGTTTATATTAGTCGAATTTTTTAAAATTGAATGCGTAGCCTACCAAAAGTCCAAAATTGGAATAGCCCGCTTTGGTGATGACAAGAGCTCCCTCCAACAATTGGTCAGCTGCTACATTGTTAAAACTCCCCCTTTGCAGATATTCATCTGTATATCCAAAACTGTAAACCAACCCAAGTGTTAGACTACTTCTGGATTTTTTTATCTCAGTGCCCATTGAAACATGAAAAATGTCCCACTGGGTAATTTCTGTTTGTAATTGATTATTCTGCAGGGAGCCTTTATCAAAGTATGAAAAATCTGTCCTTACACTCCCCAGCAGTGTGATATTCTCTTTGAATTGATTTTCATAGCCTAAAGCAATATTTGTGACTGGTTTCATAGCAGTTCCTACATTCAAAAAATCCTCGCTGTCAAATGATTCTCCCACATCGTCCGGGCGTACCAAGGTACCAGGTTTTGCATTGATAATACGGTAATTATCAAATCCTCCAAAATGGGTGAGGTTTAGACTGATTACAGATCTATTAAAAGCTTTATGTAAACCGATCGCTATTTCAAAGGGAGATTTGTAAGTAGTCTTTAATTTTTCCTGCCGATCAGATGCATAAGCAGTTAGAGGCTTAGCGGTACCAGGAAGAATTATATTTGATAAAGTTAGGTCCTCTTCCACAGTTCCATTTCCTATCCAATCCAGCCCTGGAGACGTGACGGCTATTCCAAAACCGTAACTTTCTTTTTGATAATTGAATCCAAGTTTTACCGCAGTTCGCACTGCGAAATAGTTGATGAATTCATTCTGTGTTCTCGAAATTAAAAAATAGTCATCGGAATTTGTCAAGGCTTTGGCTGAAAACCTGTAGGAATAATTCATAGTTCGCAGCGTGTTCAATAGACTAATTCCAAAACCAAGCTGTGAATTGATTTTTTTTCCTACTCCGATTGCCACTGTTGTTTCTTGGAGTTTTGTAATGATACCTGATTCAGAAACTACCTGCTCCATTCCTGGACTGAATTCATCTCCGGCTAAATCAAATTCACCTTCTATACGTGCTACACCATTAAAATTAAAGCTTACTGGAGTGAGTAGGCCATAGCTCACGTTCCAATCAGACTTGGTCTGTATTGAGCCACTAATCAGTAGGGGGATCGTGTTAAATTGGATGCCTTTAAAATCCGCTCGCTGTCCTAATGCATTTTCAATTTTAATATTTTCCAAACCGTAAAGGTTGGCATTTATGGATAAAGAAGTAGTGTCTAAGAATGCCAGATTACCAGGATTATAAAATACTCCGGCATTGTCCAAGGTGTCCGTAAGAACAGCACCACCGAGAAGCGCCGCCCGCGTGCCAAATTGATTGCCCCAATGATGTGTGTCTTGGCCGTAACTAATCAATCCAAAGCCAAGTGAGACAAAAAACAGTAAGCATATTTTCCTATGAAGAAAAGATTTCATTTTGGTCTATGTTAGAGTAAAAGAATTAAATACTATGCCCTGAAATAGAATACTAAGATTTAAAAATGATAAGGTGTAAACTCTTTTAATTCAATACTGTATAAACTAAAGTATGATATAATTTTAATTCCTATGTGATGATAGAAGTCACAATTGCATTACACTATTGAAAAGCCAACTGAATTGCCCTTAAAATCTAGAGAAAACCTTATTTTATTTTAATAATCCTGCTCACTCGAAGAATAACAGATATCATAAAATACAAAAATTAGCAATTCTAATTTCTAGTCTTTAAGGAATAATTTTAAAATCTCTCTCCTCACAAAAACTATAATAAACCAACTCAAAAATCCAGCAGCTACTCCCACTAAAGCTCCTGCAATCACATCCATCGGATAATGAACCCCAAGGTAGATGCGCGTATAGGAAATAAATGCTGCCCATAAAAATAACCACGGCAAAAACCTGAGCTTACCTTTCATCTTCAAATTTAAAAACACAGCTAAACCAAATGTATTGGCTGCATGAGATGAAGCAAAACCATACAAGCCACCACATCTTTCGTAAATATGAACCAAGCCATCCCAGCGCTCATCATGACAGGGTCTAAGTCTTTCAAAAAAGGGCTTCATGAATCCCGATGTCACCTGATCTGAAATAAGAATAGTCAACGCTACCCCTCCATATACCCACCAACTATTTTTTGGCTCAGCCCGGTAAATGAAATATATCAAAATAGCATAGAAAGGAAACCAGATGAAAGTCTGGGACAATTGAAATGCTACAGCATCCAACCAATCCGAGTGAAAGGAATTAAGCCAGAGGAATAATTCCTCGTCCCAAGTCTTAAGTTGTTCGATCATTTTACTAATGATAACCAGTCTATCCCTTTTTTAAGATGTTTTTGAGTGTATTCTTCTTCCGAACCCACCCTAGGCTCATGCATGTATTCCCATTCAGCCTGTGGGGGCATGCTCATCAAAATACTTTCGGTTCGTCCATTTGTATCTAACCCGAATTTTGTGCCGGCGTCCCAGACCAGATTGAATTCTACATATCTTCCTCTTCGCAGACTTTGCCAGGATTTTTCGTTTTCTCCGAAAGAGAGTTGTGAGTTCTTTTTCATGAAATGCCCATAAACTTCTGGAAATAAACGACCTAACGATAAGCTGAATTGAAGAATATTTTCGAATTGCTCATCGTCCTTGGCTATTAACCTATCATAAAAAATCCCGCCAATTCCCCTGGTTTCATCTCTGTGCGGAAGGTAGAAATAGTCATCAGCCCAGGTTTTGAATTTTGGATAGTAGCTGGAATCGTATTGGTCACAGACCTTTTTCACTTCCAGGTGAAAATGCTTTGCATCTTCCTGATCAACGTAGTGAGGAGTCAAATCTATTCCTCCCCCAAACCAATGCACTCCATTGTCCATCTCAAAATAGCGGATATTCATATGGATTATAGGCACCATTGGACTTTTGGGATGCAACACTATGGAAACCCCCGTAGCGAAAAAATCAGCTTTGTCCAATTTTAGTTTTTTGAGAATTTTATCAGGTGTAGGTCCATGCACCGCAGAAAATGCTACTCCTCCTTTTTCTATAATATTACCATTTTTAAAAATCCTGGTTCTTCCGCCTCCTCCGGCAGGTCTTTGCCAGATGTCTTCTTCGAAAAATCCTTTACCATCGGCTAATTCAATTTCTTTGCAGATGTGATCCTGCATTTGCTGATAGATTTTTGAAATATCTTCTTTACTCTTTCGCGACATTGCTAATTTTTTATCTCGTTAGAATGGATAACCGATACCAAAGTTAAGAACTGTTTGGCCTTTCACACCAAATAGATTGCTGAATGAGATATTATCCAACACCCACCGCTCGCCTAGAGGCATGGATGGATCAATTGCTTTTGTTGCCAAATCAAGTCTTACAACCAGAAAATTGAAGTCCATTCTTAATCCAACTCCTGTCCCGAGAGCTATCTCTTTGTAAAAACGGTCGAATCTAAAATCTGCTCCAGGCCGGGAATTATCCACACCGATGACCCAAGCATTTCCCGCATCCACGAAGACTGCCATATCAAAATATCCCACAAGATTTCTGCGGTATTCCAGCATCGTTTCTACAATCATTTCTGCAGGCTGCTCAAAGGCATAATCATATCTTCCTCTATCACCAATGATAGGAGTATAACTACCTGGACCTAGTCGACGTGCTTGCCAAGCTCTAATGCTCGTACCACCACCTGCGAAAAAATACTTCTCATAAGGTAAGATTCCAGTACTTACTCCATAAGGATGGGCAATGCCAAAGTTTGCTCTATAGGCAAGTGTCGATTTTTGATTGAGAGGAAGATATCTTCTATAATCTGCCTGAAGTTTTAGCCATTGAAATCTGGCAAAATCAGTGGTTTCACTATTGCTCGTAGCGTTTACTAAATTCAGGGTGGTACCGCCACTTTCTACAAATAGCTTTAGCAAAGAAGCCCTACTTGAAGAATTATAATTGCCATAATCATTGAAATTAATGATCGTCTGAGCCGATACGCTACTTATCAACGAGGGAAGAAAAGACCATATCAGATTATTTCCCTGATTTTCCAAGTCCAATAGAACTTGAGCAAATTCATCTGAAATTTGTGGAGTTCTGATATAGTTAATATCAGCTGCGTTGATTGTGAATTGCTGTCTATTGCCACGCGTGGCCCAAGTATATGCTAAAAGTGCATTTAATCCGGAACGTGTATATTCAGGTCGGTTAGTATAGTTGTACCCTAGCTGTGTACGGGTATTGGGATTATATCTCCCATATTTCTGTAAACTTTTTCCATAGAAAGGAATTAGAAATCTTGGGAAGATTACGGAAGCTGATGTCCCAAACTCTTTACTTTGATAGACCCCTTGATCTGTTGCAGAAGCTACACCCTCATAGCCGATTCTTGTGTTAAATTCCAATATTTCGCCTGCACGAAAGAAATTCCTATTTCGTAAAAGAACACTAAAAAATGGACCTGGTAATTGCTCAGTTATACTTAGCCCAAGCTGATTGGTAAGTTGGTACTTTTGATTTGGTTGTGTTAATATTTTTGCGGTAAGATTTGTACCAACCGTATCAAATGAAATGTTGATGTATCGGAAAAGGTCAAGATTACTAAGCTGCTTTTGGGTTTCTATGATGTCGATTCTTTTGTACTTCTGTCCTTCGTCGAAGAGTATTCTAGAGCTAAGCAGTTTGGCAGAAAATCTATCCCTGTAAAATGTGAAATCAATATTTCGATAGTTTCTTTCAACGTTCCTATCAAGGAAATCATCACTTGGAGGACTTACTTGAAAGGTAATAGAATCAATACTATAAACTTCATGCTTCTCCGCAAATGATGGTTTTAGTATCCGTTGTTCTACATTGATTTTCTTTGCAGTAGTATCGTAATATAAATTGTAGTCTATGAAACTTTTAGTGAACATGTAATATCCATTGTTCTTTAAGAGTTCCTCCAGCCTTTCTCTTTCTTTGATGAAATTGCTTTGATCGTAATTTTCACCTTGATGGATCAATGTCTCATCACTCGAAGCATTGATCAAAGTTAATATCCCCTCATTATCGGAATTAGTATAAATAGAATCCAACAAGTAGGGTTCTCGTTCTACTAGCGTATAGATGACATTCGCTTTCTTTTTCTTAGTGATGACCTCGAAAGAGACTTCCGATTCTAAAAATCCTTTATTATAAAGGTAGTTATCTATTTCGGTGACCGTCTTTTCAGTCTCGGCGCTGTCTAAAACTGTCACCGGATTTCCTGTTCGCATTAGGAAATTTCCGTACTCTTTTAATTTTTCTAAATCCTGAATTTTAGTCTGCACCTTATCCCGTCTCTTCACAAGCTTACGGTCATTAGGCACTTCTTCAAGACTGGCTCTGATTTCTTGAAGTTCAGCTTCTTTTTCTTCCAGTCTATCATTCACCTTCGCGCTATCATAGAATAATTTACCAAATCTGTAAATACTCACGCCCAGAGAGGAATTCGTCAGCGGAATCTTAGTATTCGGATCCTGAAAATATAATTGTTCAATCTCTAGGCGATTCGCCTTATTAACTCCCTCAAGCGTGTTTTTATCCAACACATACTCACCTTCAGGTAAGTTTTTGCTCAAAGAGCATGCATGCATAGCCCCGAGGACACAGATAAAAAGTATATATTTGATGAATTTCAAAATGGCAGAATCGATCCGAATGCTTAGCAAAAATACAGTTAAGTTTATTAAATCCTTACATCAGAAAAAATTCCGAAATCAGGAACAAAAATTTTTTGTCGAGGGAGAAAAAAGTGTGCTGGAGGTCCTTAATTCCAACTTCAAAGTAGAAATCCTGGTTTGTACTGAGGCTTTTTTCTCGGTTTATCATAAGCAGTTGAATAAGTTAGATCTTCAAATAATTTCCGCAACGCAGCAGCAATTAGAAAACCTTGGCCAATACCAAAGCAATGATAGTGCCTTGGCTGTAGTAAATATGAAACCTAACGATTCCTTTGATTTTCCTATCGGGGAATTTGTATTGGGTCTGGATGATGTACGCGATCCGGGAAACCTCGGTACTATAATAAGAATAGCGGACTGGTATGGAATCAGAAATCTGGTTTTTTCATCCCAAACTGCTGACTTTTATAATCCAAAGGTGATTCAATCCAGCATGGGATCCTTTACTAGAGTTAATTTTTTCTATGATGATTTAATAGATGTTTTTAGGAATTGGAATGTCCCTATCTATGGAGCATTTCTAAATGGCGAAAATGTGCATAAAATGACACAAATATCCCCGGGGGTAATTCTGATGGGTAACGAATCCAATGGCATTTCAGAAAATCTTGAAAAACTTGTTACGGATAAAGTAACTATTCCAGGATTTGGTGAAGCGGAATCCTTGAATGTAGCTATAGCTACCGCCATTTTATGTGATAATTTTAAAAGATTAGTCTTAGGATGATTAATAAGTTAGCCAAAACACTTAACAAGGTTGGGATTAATGGGTTTCTGCTAGGATTGTTTGCTGCGATTTTTCTAGCTTGGCTTTTTCCTTTTGCCGGATCTAATCAATCTCCAGTTCCATGGAAACCAATTATTAATGTCGGGATTGGGCTTGTTTTTTTTCTATACGGAGTTAAGCTTGATCCAGCTCAATTAAAGGTTGGATTGAAAAACTGGAAACTACATGTACTTATACAGCTTACAACTTTTGTAGTTTTTCCATTGATAGTATTGGCAATAGTTCCATACCTGAGCTGGATCGATGAGGATTTTCGCCTTGGAATTACCTACTTGTCGGTTCTTCCTTCCACGGTAAGTGCTTCAGTAGTGATGGTGTCAATAGCAAACGGAAATATCCCAGGAGCAATATTCAACGCAAGTATTTCCAGTTTGCTTGGAGTAGTGATCACACCCTTCTGGATGGGATTTTTGGTAGATTCTACGGATGTACAGATGGATTTTCTACCTACACTCGGTGAATTATCTATAAAGGTATTGCTTCCCGTGATAGTGGGCATTTTTCTTCATAGTTGGCTTTTCCCAAAGATTGAAAAGCATCTCTCAGCTCTAAAGTACATAGATCAGACAGTAATTATGATCATTGTGTTCACATCGTTTGCTCAGTCTTTTTCGCAGGATGTATTTTCTCCATATAAATCTAGCGTCCTGCTTGAAATTGGAGCGACTATGCTGGCGCTTTTTTTCCTAGTATGGTTGGTTATTGAGATCTTATGCAGATTACTTAGGTTTAGCTGGGAAGATCGCGTTACTGCTTTGTTTTGTGGATCCAAAAAGTCATTAGTTCAAGGAGTGGTGATAGGAAAAGTGATTTTTCCTGATCCAGCTACTTTAGGTTTGGTTTTGCTTCCACTGATGTTGTATCACATTCAGCAGCTTATAGCAGGAAGTATTATTGCATCCAGATTTTCAAAAAAAATATAAGTTTTTAGATTATTAGCTGGTTCTGTTGTTAATGTTTTTTACAATAGATTATTTTTAATTCTGCCGAATAATCTAAATTTTAATAGTAATATTTCCAAAGAATCCATGAAGAATAATTGGTTAAGATTTTTGTTTGGAACATTCCTACTGCTGGTCTTCTCCGGTAATCTGAAAATTACAGCGCAGGAAAAAGTAGATGTCGTGATCATGACAAATGGCGACATTAAACAAGGTAAAGTAACAGGAGTAACTCAGACCCAGATTAAATTTCGCTACGCTGGAGAAGAATTTGATTATGAATTTTCAAAAAGCGAAGTGGCAAAAGTGCAGTTTGCGAGTGGAAGGGTAGAAGAGTTTAGTAAAAATGCTGTGGATGCTGCTTCCCCTCCTGCAGGATCTGCCTTGCCTTCTGCTAATGCCCCTGCTAACGACCCTTCCCGTCATAACAAAATTGCCGTTTTACCCTTTGATTTTATTTCCAATGAAAATATGGAAACGGAGTCTATGAGGAATTTGATTCAGAATACTGCTGCAAATGATATTCGTGAGCAATACCAGTCTTTAGAACTTCAGGATCCTATGGTTACAAATGCTACACTCGCGAAAAATAATGTGTTATTTGAAAACTTAAAGTCATTTACGCCTAGTGAAATTGCAGTGATTTTGGGTGTGGAATATGTCGTGTATGGAACTGTCCATATTACAAATAAGGGGACTAGTACTTATGGCGGCGCAGGAACTACTTACAACGAAAAGGATACTAAATCTAAAGAAAAGGGAAATACGGTCGAAAGAACCAAAGGTTCTTCATATACATCTGTCAATTCCTCTACCACAGTGGAATATGATACTTCCGTGGATCTCAGATTATTTAATGACCAAGGCAAAAATTTATATTCAGATTCCAGGCATGCTTTCGGAAATACAATAGATGCCTATGAAGGAAGTGTAAGTTACATGATTAAGAGAACCCCCGTTTGGTTCTAAATATGGGAAGAAATAAATCTTAAGAATTGATAGTTAAAGCCTAATTCTCAGGCTTTTTTTATGTTAAATATATTTCTCTGAAAGCTTTTTACCAACTGAATGTATTGCTCAGTTGCCTCTTCTTTTGATTTTCCTTTCACGTTCATCCGGGCATTATATTTTGCAGCTGCTTTGAAGTCAAAGCCTCCAGATCTTTCAGATTCATTATCTCCTTCAGTAGCTTGCTTATAA
Organism: uncultured Algoriphagus sp.; assembly: GCF_963974835.1. Taxonomy (GTDB): domain Bacteria; phylum Bacteroidota; class Bacteroidia; order Cytophagales; family Cyclobacteriaceae; genus Algoriphagus. The sequence goes on from NZ_CAXBET010000007.1 coordinate 152,862, forward strand.
AGACCATATAATTTGAGAAGATCTTCATTGCTGGGCTTCTCAGTAAACTTCTTCGTGATAGCAACGGCTTCTTCAAGTGTATTAGCGGACATTTCTGTAGGATTAAGGGTGAAAGGCCCAATATAATGCAAGAAGACAATTGTAATTAGGGGTATGCAAAAAAAAATACCAGCATAATCAGCTGGTATTTTTCAAAGTTTGAATTTTTATCAATAATTATCTTTTGTTCATCGTGACATAATCACGTTCATTTTCTCCAGTGTACACTTGTCTTGGACGACCAATAGGCTCATTATTCTCACGCATTTCTTTCCACTGTGCTATCCAGCCAGGAAGTCTTCCTAAGGCAAACATAACAGTGAACATGTCAGTAGGAATCCCGAGTGCTCTGTAGATAATTCCAGAATAGAAATCTACGTTTGGATATAATTGACGGTCTATGAAGTACTGATCATTAAGAGCTGCATGTTCCAGTTCTTTAGCGATATCCAATACTGGGTCATTTACGCCTAATTTCTCCAATACATCATCAGCAGCTTTCTTGATGATTTTTGCTCTAGGGTCAAAATTCTTATAAACTCTATGTCCAAAACCCATCAATCTAAAAGGATCGTTTTTATCTTTTGCTTTGTCCAAATACTTCTTCGCATCTCCTCCATCAGCTTTGATTGCCTCTAGCATTTCAATTACAGATTGGTTGGCTCCACCATGAAGTGGACCCCAAAGTGCATTGATGCCAGCAGAAATGGAAGCATAGATACTTGCCTGAGATGAGCCTACTATTCTTACTGTAGAAGTAGAGCAGTTTTGCTCATGGTCTGCATGAAGAATCAAAAGCTTATCCAAAGCAGAAGCAACCACTGGATCCACATCGTATTTCTCCGCAGGGAGTGCAAACATCATTTTCAGGAAGTTCGAACAATAATCCAATGAATTATCAGGATAATTTACCGGATGACCCATTTCGTTTTTGTATGCCCAAGTAGCGAAAGTCGGCATCTTGGCAATTAATCTGATGATGCTCATGTTAATCTCCTCCTCATTTCTATTTGGATTCAAAGAATCTGGATAGAAAGCTGTCAATGAGCAGATCAAAGATGAAAGGACGCCCATTGGGTGAGCATTGGAAGGAAATCCTTCTAGAATCTTCTTAATGTCTTCGTGAACTAATGTATGGTGAGTTATTTCTTTGGAGAAATTTTCATACTCACTCTGAGTAGGAAGTTCACCGTAAATTAATAGATAAGATACCTCAAGGAAGGTAGATTTCTCCGCCAAGTCCTCAATTCTGTATCCTCTGTAGCGAAGAATTCCTTCTTCTCCATCTAAAAAAGTAATAGCACTAGTTGTAGCTCCAGTATTTTTGTACCCCGGATCAAGGGTGATAAGACCCGAAGAAGCTCTAAGTTTTGCGATATCAATCGCTGATTCATTTTCTGTGCCGGTGATTACCGGAAATTCATACTCTTGTCCTTTGAAAGAAAGCTTTGCTGATTCAGACATATAGTTATTGTTTGGATTGCTTATGTTAAAAAACCTCGAATTAGGGCGGTAAGATAATAAAATCAGGTAGCTTTTTAATTACAGAATGTGACCTATGAGTTATTATTCTTGTGAATAGTGAAATAAATCAAAGGATTTTCTAAAGATTTCTTAATTGGTATTAAGAAATTCAGATGCCTGATTTTAGTAATCTGTTGTGAATTTTATAGTAGGAATAAAAAAAGCCCCGGAGGGCTAATTTTATGCGCAGAAATGCTCGAAAACTTCCACTAAGTGGTCGCCGATCATTTTAGCATTTCTTCCTTCTATGTGGTGACGCTCGATGAAGTGAACTAACTCTCCGTCTTTGAATAGTGCCATCGCAGGAGAAGATGGGGGATAAGGAAGACAAAGTTCTCTTAACTTTTCTACTGCGTCTCTGTCGTTACCCGCAAATACGGTAGCAAGGGTGGTAGGTTTTACAGTTGAATTCTCAACTGCATAGGTTACACCTGGTCTTGCAGCTCCTGCCGCGCAACCGCAAACTGAATTTACTACAACAAGGGTAGTGCCTTTATGGTCTGGACCAAGATGCGTGGCAACTTGCTCAGCTGTTCTGAACTCTTCAAATCCTACGCTGGAAAGTTCCGCTCTCATTGGAGCGATCAATTCTTCTGGATACATAATATTACTAGTTTATATAGTTCTAATTTATAAAAAGCCCAATTCAAGTTTGGCTGCTTCTGACATCATATCCTGAGAATAAGGAGGGTCAAAGGTTAATTCTATCTCGACATTGTTGATCCCTTGAATCTGCTGAATCTTATCTTTTACTTCAGAAGGAATAAATTCTGCAGAAGGACAGTTTGGTGAAGTCAAGGTCATCAAAATATAGACGTTGTTAACAGGATAAACCGTAATTTCATAGATCAATCCAAGATCATATACATCCACGGGAATCTCTGGATCATACACCAATTTAATAGCTTGAATGACCTTTTCTTTCAAGTTTTCTACTTGTCCTACTGATGTTTCCGGTTTACTTTCTGTTGACATACTATCAGGCATTTTGCTTAGTTTGAATAGCCAAAGCGTAAAGTTTAATTTGCTTGATCATCGAGGCGAATCCATTAGATCGCTGACTACCGATGATGGAGCCCATCCCGATTCTCTCTACGAAATTGAGTTCCGCGTTAATAATCTCTTCAGGGCTGCGATAGTTCAAAACTCTCAATAAAAGTGAGATCAAACCCTTAGTTATGTCAGTGTTAGAATCCGCTTGGAAATGTACTTTTCCATCTTTTTCCTCTGCTATTAACCATACTTTGGATTGACATCCTTTAATTGTATTGGATTCAATTCTTTCGCTGTCAGGGAAATCTTCTAAGCTACCGCCTAGTTCCATGATGTAATAAATCGTTGATTCCTTGTCGTCTCCTAGAATTTCAAATTCTGAAACTATTTCATCTTGAACTTCTTGAATACTGCTCATTTATTTTTGATTCGTGCGATTCGGCTCACGCCTTCCGCCAATTTATCTATTTCTGATTTCGAATTATAAACCGAAAATGAAGCTCTTACAGTTCCTTCAAGTCCCAATCTTTTCATCAAAGGTTGCGTACAGTGATGTCCTGTGCGTACAGCGATTCCATTGGCATCCAGCATCATTCCCACGTCGTATGGATGCATCGCGTTAATATTGAAAGAAAGTACGCTCACTTTGTCCTTTGCAGTTCCTACAGGTATAAAACCTTTAATTTGGGACAGTTGTTCGTTAGCGTAGGAGAGTAGCTCATCTTCGTGTGCCTTGATTGTTTCTTTTCCTATTTCGTTGACAAAATCAATCGCGGCTTTAAAAGCAATAACATCCGCGATATTCGGAGTGCCAGCTTCAAATTTGAAAGGGATTTCATTGTAGGTAGTCTTCTCAAAGGTTACTTCTTTGATCATTTCACCACCTCCTTGGTAGGGAGGCATGCTTTCAAAAACTTCTCTTTTTCCGTACAAACCTCCTAGGCCTGTTGGTCCATAAAGCTTATGTGCTGAGAAAGCAAAGAAATCACAATCCAAATCCTGCACATCGATCGGTAAGTGACTTGAACTTTGGGCGCCGTCCAAGAGAACTTTTGCTCCAACAGCATGAGCCGCATCAATTACTTTTTTGACCGGATTCACTGTGCCTAGTGCATTGGACGCATGGACTATACTCACCAATTTTGTTTTTGGAGAGAGCATTTTTTCGAATTCCTCGAAAAGGATTTCTCCAGCTTCGTTGATAGGAATAACTTTTAGAATTGCACTCTTTTCTTCGCAGAGCATCTGCCAAGGCACAATATTGGAGTGATGCTCCAACGTAGAAATGATGATTTCGTCACCTTTTTCTACAAATTTTCTCCCAAATGTTGATGCGACGAGATTAATCCCCTCAGTAGTCCCTTTAGTGAAAATAACCTCTGCAGCTTCACGAGCATTTATAAATTGCTGAATAGCTTCTCTAGTATCCTCAAAATAGCGAGTAGCCCGATCTGCCAGCGCATGTGCGCCTCTGTGAATATTCGAATTGTCTTTCTCGTAGTAATTCGTCAGCGCAGCAAGTACAGCTTGAGGCTTTTGAGTGGTAGCGGCATTGTCAAAATAAACCAAAGGCTTGCCATGCACCTCCTGATGGAGTACCGGAAACAAGCCTCTGATTTTTTCGATTTCAATTCCCATATTGTTTATTAGAATTTGCTTCCAAGACGGGACTGCACCAATTCTGTGCAATATTCTTTAAAGCTTTCGTCTGTGATATGTTCAAGCACTTCGCCTGCAAAAGCATAAAGTAGCAAGCCTTTGGCCTGATCCTTTGCGATTCCTCTTGCCCGAAGGTAGAACAATGCTTCTTCGTCCAACTGACCAGTGGTACAACCGTGAGAGCATTTTACATCGTCTGCCCAGATTTCCAGTTGAGGTTTGGTATTCACCACAGCATCTTCAGAGAGAAGGATATTGTTGTTTTGCTGGAAAGCATTTGTCTTCTGAGCGTCCTGTCTTACGAAGATCTTTCCGTTGAAAACTCCTCTAGAACTGTCAGTAAGTATGCCTTTATAAAGCTCGTTTGATTCAGCATGAGCCACAGTATGGTCCACATTGGTGTGGTTATCCACGTGTGATTTGCCATTCAGCAAATACAAACCATACATATTTCCTTCGGAATTGCTTCCAAGAATATTCAGGCTCAAATTATTTCTTACAAGTTCTCCGGAAAGAGAAATAGTCACAGAAGAGAATCTACCGTCTTTCTGAATATCAGTTTCAATGTTGCTGACTTCAATTGCATTTTTACCTTCGTTCTGCAACTTATAGTAGCGGATCTGAGAATTGATTCCACCTTTTATTTCTACAACTTTATTGACGAAATAGGGTGATTCGCTAAGATTGACACTGTGATTTATGAAGGTCACTTCAGCGAAGTCGCCTGCTTCGATCCAGACTCTTGGTTGAATTACTTGGCCAGCATCAGCTTTGAAGAAATTCAAGAAAAGTATTGGCTTTTGGATTTGAGCTTTCTTAGGAACGGAGATATAAACTCCTCCGTCAAAAGAACTCTGATTTAAAGCACAAAAAGGATCTTTTTCTGGCTTGGCAATACTTCCAAGAGCTGTGTCAACTTTATCAGAAAGGGTTGAGATCTCTACACCTTCAATGTTAGAAGAAAGAGCTGGCAGATAATGTCCATTGGCAAAAACCAATACATCACCTGCAAAGCCTGGAAATACATTAGCCTTCACCTGCTCGGTAGTTATTTCAAAAGCTCCTGCTGACGCAAAGTTTTGAATAGACTGCTCGATCTTTTTGGTGATCGTGGTGAATTTGTATTCTTCTGATTTATTAGTAGGGAATCCTTGGGCTTGGAAAGCTGACTTTCCTGCTTCTCTGACTTGTTCAAAGCCAGTGCCAGCATTAGCCAATAATTCCACAAGTATATCTTGCTTGATAAGCGTACTCATGAGTGATGTTTTAGGATGAAAATCAAACGGTCGCCTTGGAATCTACTTCGTCTTTGATCCAATCGTATCCTTTTTCTTCTAGCTCTAGCGCAAGCTCTTTAGTACCTGATTTTACAATTTGTCCTTTGTACAATACGTGAACAAAATCAGGGACGATGTAATCCAACAAACGCTGGTAGTGTGTTACCACAATAGTTGCGTTATCTTTTGATTTCAGTTGATTCACACCATTTGATACGATACGAAGTGCATCGATATCCAAACCTGAATCTGTTTCATCCAAAATAGAAAGGGTAGGAGCTAGCATTGCCATTTGGAAGATTTCATTTCTCTTCTTTTCCCCACCGGAAAACCCTTCATTTAAAGCTCTGCTCAAAAGTTTCTGATCCATTTCCACCAGCTTCATTTTCTCCTTCATCAAAGTCAGGAATTTAACAGCGTCAAGGGGATCTTCACCACGGTATTCTCTAACTTGATTAACTGCAGTTCTCAGGAAATTAGTAGAGCTAACTCCTGGTATCTCTACAGGGTATTGAAATGCAAGAAATACACCTTCTCTTGCTCTATCTTCTGGAGACAGGTCAAGCAAATCTTTTCCTTTAAAAGAAACTTCTCCTTCGGTCACTTCATATTCTTCTCTACCTGCCAAAACTGAGGCAAGAGTAGATTTACCAGAACCGTTTGGTCCCATGATCGCATGAACTTCTCCTGCTTTCACTTCTAGGTTGATACCTCTTAGGATTGGAGTCCCTTCAATAGAGGCGTGTAAATTCTTTATTGTTAACATAATTTTAAATTTGACATTTGATATTTGAAATTGGGGCTACCTTACTTTTAGCTTTTAAACTTGTTTCCCCTTATCTCACTGTCCTTTAAATATTTTAAAAAGCCAGAAATAGACTTGCTGATTTCGAGACTTTTTTCACTAGTTACATTAAGTGTTTCTTCTGTGATATATTTTCTGTCAAAAGCTCTGTAAAGTTGAGACCTTGACTCTCCTGCTGAAGCTTTGGCAATGCTTAAGAATTGGATAAATTCTCTATTTCCTTCTCGCTCAAAACCTTCAGCTATATTGTCCATAATAGAACCTGAAGATGAATTAATTTGATTTTTCAGACTGAAATCATTTCTAAAACCCTCTTGTTGAGTTAAGTCAAAGATAATCTTGCAATATTCTCTCGCCTTTTTCCAGATGTCTAAATCTTCAAAGCGAGTGATGGTTGCCATAATTCCAAATCAGAAATTTCAAATCTCAAATCCCATTACCCAACAGACCCTTCTAGAGTCAAAGCCAATAACTTCTGTGCTTCCACAGCGAATTCCATTGGCAGTTGATTCAATACCTCTTTTGCATAACCGTTGACAATCAAAGCAACTGCATCTTCAGTAGCAATACCTCGTTGGTTACAATAGAAAAGCTGATCTTCTCCGATTTTCGAAGTAGTAGCTTCATGCTCTACTTTGGCAGTCGGATTATTGATGTCTATGTACGGGAAGGTGTGTGCTCCACAGCGATCACCCATCAGTAGGGAATCACATTGTGAAAAATTACGTGCGTTAGTAGCTCGCTTCATCACCTGAACCTGACCTCTGTATGAGTTCTGGGATTTTCCTGCAGAAATGCCTTTAGATACGATTCTTGATTTGGTGTTTTTACCAATATGAATCATTTTCGTTCCGGTATCAGCTTGCTGATAATTATTGGTAACAGCAACTGAATAGAATTCACCAATTGAATTATCTCCTTTAAGAATACAAGAAGGATACTTCCAAGTCACTGCAGAACCAGTCTCTACTTGAGTCCAAGAGATTTTAGAGAAGTCTCCGGCACAAATTCCTCGTTTGGTTACGAAGTTATAAATTCCGCCTCTTCCTTCTTTATCGCCTGGAAACCAGTTCTGTACTGTTGAATATTTCACTTCAGCATGAGCTCCAGCGTAGATTTCTACTACTGCCGCGTGTAATTGATTCTCATCACGCTGCGGTGCTGTACAACCTTCCAAATAGGAAACATAAGATTCATCTTCAGCCACAATCAGTGTCCTTTCGAACTGACCGGTATTTGCAGCATTGATTCTGAAATAGGTAGAAAGCTCCATTGGGCAACGAACGCCTTTTGGAATAAAACAAAAGGAACCGTCAGAAAATACAGCAGAGTTAAGTGCTGCATAATAGTTGTCAGTCATTGGTACGACCGAACCCAAATATTTCTTAACCAATTCAGGATGTTCTTTTACAGCTTCGCTGAAAGAACAGAATACAATCCCAAGTTTTGAAAGAGTTCCTTTGAATGTGGTAGCTACAGAAACTGAGTCAAGCACTGCATCTACGGCAATTCCCTGAAGTCTCTTTTGCTCATTCAAATTAATTCCTAATCTCTTGTAGATGTCCAATAATTCAGGATCAACTTCATTCAAGTTCTTAGGCTTGCTAGCTTGCTTTGGCGCTGAATAATATTTCAGAGACTGTAAATCAATTTTTGGATAATGGACATTCGCCCACTTTGGTTCAGACATGGATTCCCAAGTCTTGAAAGCCTTAAGCCTCCAGTCGAGTAACCACTGAGGTTCTTCTTTCTTTGCGGATATCCATCGTATGGTTTCTTCAGTTAATCCTATAGGAGCTTCATCGGCCTCATAGTTAACTGACCACCCGTGTTCGTATTCTTTTGACGTTAGTTCTTCTAAAATCTGATTGTCTTTGCTCATTTTTGCTGAGTTATTTAGACTAATTACATTTTAACGGCGAAGGTACAACATATAATGAAAATATCATGTTTGTAGCCATTGGATAATTCTATCATGCATATAAAACATTGATAGAAAATGCCCTTTCCATTATTCTATACCGTCTTTACAAAAAAAAAGTATTGAAGGTTCAATACTTTTGATTTTTAACTTATTAAGAAAATCTTTTATCTAGATTTAATCTTAATTGTGTTATTTCTCTTTATCGAAAAATTGAATTGGTCGATTAATTGATTCTTCCAGTACAATCAACGTTTCTGTTCTGTCTATTCCTTCCACTTTTTGAATATTATCAAGGACAAATCTTAAGTGATTCGTATCCCTACAAATTATTTTTGCAAAGATGGAATAGTTTCCTGTGGTATAATATGCACTGACAACTTCTGAGATGGTTTTTAGTTTTTCAATGACGGTGTCATAAAGTGAGCTTTTCTCCAGATAAATCCCCAAAAATGCAGAGATGTCATAACCGAGTTTTGAAAAGTCAATATTCAAAGTCGCGCTTTTGACGATACCCATATCTTCAAGTTTTTTCATGCGGACATGAACAGTACCTGAAGAAACAAATACCTTTTTAGCTATTTCTGTGTAAGGTGTTTTAGCATCTTCATTGAGAAGAGAAATTATCTTTAGGTCTATGTTATCGATATCTAAAATTTTGTCCATTTTTATCGAATGATTTTGGATGATTGTTAATGAATCTGCTTGTAAATTAGAGATTGTTCAAAATATAGCAAAATTTTTTTTTCAATTTGTAATTAAAAGCAAAATCTACTTACTTTGGACTCGATATAAATGTTCGATTGAATATTTTGTTCATGGAGTAAAAAGTCAAATTAAAATTTGAGATCATTTTCATTTCCAAATTTTAGTTTAATTTCAACTGAAACTTTTAATCTCTAAAGTTATATTTGGGTTTATATTCTGAAAAGGGTCTTGCTTCTGGCGAGACTTTTTTGTTTTCAGGCAACTATATGTAATACATATTATTGTATTTAAAGAATAATTTTGTATTTTCGATTGGTAAGATCATACAAAATGGCCATGCTTAGATTTTTTTACAGCTGTGTTACTATTTTCCTTACGACATTTTTCGCGGGGAATCTGTTTGCCAAAAATGTAATAAGCGAGCACATTATTGCTGATCGGGATCTAGTAGAATTCAGTAATATTACCCTTAGAAGTGTGGAGAATATTTCTAGCTCAACAAGAATCTCCATGCCTTCAGAATTAATTTTTTTCCCGTTAACTAACGTTGAAGATGACCTCGCCAAGATTCTTAATTCCCGTTGGATTTGGTCAGAAACTACATTAGAGATGATAAATAGTCAATCCGAATTTTTATTTGGTACTAAAAAATCTTCCAAGATAAAAGAGTTGAAAATACTTCTTCAGGTAAACTGCACCGGCAGATTAAGTGGTGTAGAAATTATTAGCAAAGTGAATAAAAGAATGCTTGCAAGGATTGAGTATATTCTTAAAAAGTTGCCTGACTGCAAACCTGTTCCTGGATTTGAAAAGTATGGGAGGGAAACTTTTGAATTAATTATTAAAAAATAGCAAGTCGGCTGGGCCGGCTTTTTTTTTTAAGCGGTTGGGTATTGGTGGTATGGTATTTTTATTTTTGATGGATATAAAATCACCACCCTAATGAAAAAAACACTACTAATTTTACCATTATCCTTAATTTTCGGAGTGACTTTAGCACAAGTCAAGCCATTTAAGAGTGAAAAGGTCTTTAGTGAAAGTGACCCCAAAGCTAAATTCCATACTGTATCCGGAGAGCGACACGGACCGGCTTTTTTTAAAAAACATGAGTTCCCGGAAGTAGAATACGTCCCCACAGATCAGTTGACATTTGATAAATATCACACGGTAGATGTAATGTATCACTGGTATGAGCTATGGGCAGAAAAATATCCGGAAATAGTTGAATTGTACGAAATAGCAAAATCCTTTGAAGGTAGGCCTATTTTGCAGATGACGATTACCAATAAAAAAACAGGAAAGGATACTGACAAACCCGCTGCATATTTCGAAGGAGGAAGACATTCTGGGGAAATTACCGGAAGTGAATCCTTACTTTGGCTAACTCAGCATTTGCTCGAAAACTATGGAAAGGATCCTGAAATAACGCACTTGATTGATACCAAGGCTATTTATTTAAGACCACAGAATAATCCTGATGGGTCTAACCTTTACCTATATACAGCGCAAAGCAACAGAAGCACAGTAAAACCTCATGACAATGATAGAGATGGATTGCTGGATGAAGACCCTAATGAGGATTTGGATGGAGATGGTATAATCTATCAGATCCGAAAAAAAGCTGTTACTCCGGAAGAAAAGGAAAAAGCGAATTATATCATAGATCCAGAGCATCCCTCAGGTAAGTTGATGAAGCGTGTATTTTCAGGTAAGGGTGATTATTTGATGTTTTCCGAGGGAATTGATAATGATGAAGATGGAGACTACAATGAAGATGGAATAGGTGGATTGGATCTTCATAGAAATTACCCTGAAAACTGGCGTCCCGATACCGGTGGAGATTTGACAGGAAGAGGATACACTCAAAATGGTGCAGGAGAATTTCCGATGAGTGAAGTGGAGTCTAAAGCTACTGTTATGTGGATGTTGACACATCCGAATATTTCGGTTGTGAATTCTATGGACACCCGAGTGCCAATGCATCTCCGGGCACCGTCTACCTCTAAAGAAGAGGAGCGCATGTATCCTTCAGATCTGGCGATCTATAGAGAAATGGATGAATTGGGATTGTCATTTACAGGCTATCCATGGGCTGGCGATGTATATAATACTTACTCGACTAGGTATAAAATAAATAGAATGACGGGTGATCCATTAAAACCTTCCCCGCTCTTTGGACATGGGCCAGACTTCGGATACTTCTACTATGGATCCATATGGTACGGAGATGAGCTTTGGAATAATGGAGCTATGAAAGATTACAATGGGGATGGTATTTATGATGATTACGATGCGTTGATGTGGGATGAAGAGGCAAATGAGGGTAAAGGTTTTAAATCCTGGACTTCTATGACTCATCCGACGCTTGGAGAGGTAGAGATTGGTGGTTTTCATCCGAAATTTTTTGGACAGAATGGTCCAACATGGCAATTGGAGAATTGGGCAAAGAAGCAAGCACAATTCAATCTGGCAATGGCAAAGATGCTTCCCGAGTTGAAAGTGGAAGAAGTAGAGGTGAAAAAAAATGCTGATGGGAATTTTGAAATAACTCTTTCCTGGAAAAATGTGGGAGGACTTCCTGTAGCGCTCGAGCAAGCCAAATTAGTGAAAATCGTTCAGGAGGATCGGGTATCATTGGTTTTTGATAAAGAGTTGACTGAAGGATATGAGGACGCCAAGGTTAAAATAGAAAGTCCTGACTTATACGATAAAACAATTTATGCCGGATATACAGGCCTCGGAGAATCTAAGTCAGCAACATTTAAAATAAATGTGAAAGGCGATGATCAAGTCAAAGGTAAAATTAGATTATCGTCTACCAGAGGAGGCTTTTTTGAACAAGAATTCGTTGTAAATCCCTAAAAAATGAAAATCCAAAGAATTGGAGTTACGCTTGTTTTGCTGCTCCTCATTTCGCAAACTCTATTTGCGCAGCAGAAAAGACCACTCACCCATGCTGACTATGATGCTTGGGAGCGTTTGTCTTCAGAGAAAATTACAAAAAACGGAAAGTGGGTCGGGTATCAGGTATTACCTCAGGATGGTGACGGAAGGCTGGAGATTTTTCAATTTAAAAATCCGGATAAAAGGCAAATAATACCTAGAGGGGAGTCCTTTGACTTCTCTGCAGATGATGCATTTGCAGTTGGTAAAATTGTGCCTGAAAAAGATTCCATTCATGTACTTAAGTTGAAAAAGATTAAGAAGGATGATATGCCATCAGATAGCCTTTTCATATATAATTTGACCGAAGGCAAGTTGGAAAAATTACCCAGAGTCAAATCATTTGCAACTCTTCAGGATGCGGGAAGCTGGATTGCGATCCTTTTTGAGAAGGAAAAGAAAGAGAAAACAAAGGATGAAAAAGATACTGAGTCAGATTCAACCTCAAAAGCTGAAAAACCAAAGAAAACAGACGGGACAAAACTTTCCGTTAGAAAACTGGACGGATCAATCACATATGATTTTGACAGAGTTAAATCATTTGCCTTTTCTAAAAATGGGGAGTTTCTGCATTATGTATTGGCGGAAGAAGATACATTGGATAACGCGGCGATTTATCTGCTAAATTTATCTAATGGGGAAAGTAAATTGATTTCGGAAGGTATGACTTCCTATTCAGACGTTACATTTTCTCCCGAATCTAACTACCTGGCATACCTTGCCACAGATGATTCTACAAAAGCAAAAAAGCCATATCATTCACTGTTTCTACTTCCCACTTCAAATGGGGAAGTGAAGGAAATCGCAACTAAGGATTCAGAAGGTATTCTGGAAAATGGCAGAATAAGTGAAAATGGCAATCTTAGATTTTCAGAGGATGAAGAGCGTTTGTTTTTTGGAATTGCTCCTGATTACGTGGACTATAGCTATGAAAATGACACTACAATTCTGGATGAAGAGCGCGTGAGCTTGGATATTTGGGGATGGCAGGATTCTGAAATTCAACCTATGCAACTCAAAAATAAAAGCCGTGAGGAAAAATTTTCATATCTGGCAGTAATCGATTTGAACACAGAAAAAATAACTCAGTTGGCAGACCCAGAAGTGAAAAATGTCAGTTTAGAACCAAAGATTGAGCGTGATTTTGGAATAGCTTGGACTGATGATCCATACAGGATTAATTACAGCTGGAATATTCAGACGGGCAGAGATTTGTATTTAGTGGATTTTAAAAGCGGTACAAAGACTTTGATAGAAAAAGATGCTTCAGGATTTCCATCTATTTCTCCTGAAGGAAAATACGTTTATTGGTATGATGGAAGAGACAGCAGTTGGGTGGCATACAATGTAGATCAAAAAGAGAAAATCAACCTTACCAAAGAACTGTCAGAAGTATTTTATGAAGAGTTGCACGATTCCCCTTCGTTGCCTGGCAGCTACGGAAACGCTGGTTGGTTGGCTAAAGACGAAGCTTTCTTAGTTTATGACAGATATGATATCTGGAAAATTGACCCGGCAAATCCTTCACAAGCGATTAATCTGACTTTGGGAGCCGGAAGAAAGTCAAATACTGTATTTAGGAGACAAGATCTGGACAGAGAGGAAAAAAGTATTGATCCCAAAGGTGAATTGCTGCTCACTGCATTTAATGAAAAAACGAAGGATTCCGGATATTACATAGGTTCTTTTGACGGTAAGTCTGCGCCAAAGCAATTATTAATGTCAGCAAATCGCTATTACGGGTTGACAAAAGCAAAAGAAAGCGCAGAGGTATTCTTGAACAAATCTACTTATCAAGAGAATCCAGACATGTATTTAAGTGATTTGACTTTTAAGAATTTCACAAAAGTCTCTAATTTAAATCCTCAGCAAGCTAATGTTAATTGGGGTTCTGTTGAGCTTGTAGATTATCTGGCAAATGACGGAGAGCCGTTGCAGGGTTTGTTGTTTAAACCTGAGAATTTCGATGCCTCCAAAAAATATCCGATGATGGTTTACTTCTATGAGAGAAATAGTGACGGGCTGCATAATTACAGGGCTCCTGCTCCAAGTGCATCTACGATCAACATTCCCTATTTTGTCAGCAATGATTATTTGGTTTTTGTACCGGATATCAAATATGAACTTGGGCTTCCAGGGCCAAGTGCTTACAATTGCATCATACCAGGTGTACAATCAATTATTGCAAAAGGCTATGTGGACACAGAAAATATGGCTATCCAAGGACAAAGCTGGGGAGGGTATCAGGTCGCTTACTTGATCACCCAAACCAATATGTTCAAAGCTGCTGGCGCAGGCGCTCCTGTGGTAAATATGACTTCTGCCTATGGAGGAATCAGATGGGGTACGGGCATGAGCCGCATGTTCCAATACGAACAAACCCAGTCTAGGATAGGAGGGACGCTTTGGGAAAAACCGGTTTACTACATAGAAAACTCACCCTTGTTCTTTATGGATCGTGTCAACACGCCAGTTTTAATCATGCATAACGATGAGGATGGATCTGTGCCTTGGTATCAGGGAATTGAAATGTTTATGGCCTTAAAGCGATTGAATCAGCCTGCATGGTTACTTCAGTACAATGGAGAGGATCATAATTTGGTGCAGCGTAAAAACCGAAAGGATTTATCAGTGCGACTGAGCCAGTTCTTTGATCATTACCTGAAAGGAGCTCCTGAACCACTATGGATGTCAGAAGGATTGCCTGCAGTTCAAAAAGGAAAGACTCTTAAATATGAGTTGGAGGATTAAGCAAAAGGCTCTGGAATTGAAATTCCAGAGCCTTTGTTTTTTAGCAGGATAATCTTCCAGTAAATTTTAAAATTCAAATTGCTGACTTTTATACCGCAACGGCAGCCTTGATATGAGGATGCGGATCATAGTTAAGTAGTTCAAAATCCTCGTATTTAAATTCAAAAATATCTTTTACCTCAGGATTGATTTTCATCGTTGGTAAATCCCTAATCTCCCGACTCAATTGTAATTCAGCCTGTTCCAAATGGTTAGAATATAAGTGTGCATCTCCAAATGTATGTATGAAATCACCAGCTTCCAGTCCACACACTTGTGCCACCATCATCGTAAATAAGGCATATGAAGCAATATTGAAAGGAACACCCAAAAACACATCCGCACTTCTCTGGTAAAGCTGGCAGCTTAACTTGCCGTCAGCGACATAGAATTGGAAAATCGTATGGCATGGTGGCAAAGCCATGTTATCTACATCTGCTACATTCCAAGCACTTACGATATGCCGGCGACTATCCGGTTTGGTTTTGATCTGATGAATCAAGTTTTTGATTTGATCGATTTCCCCACCTTTGCCATCCGGCCAATGTCTCCATTGATAGCCATAGACAGGACCGAGATCTCCATTCTCATCAGCCCATTCATTCCAGATGGAAACTTTATTATCAGTAAGATATTTGATATTCGAGTCACCTTTTAAAAACCAGAGTAATTCAATGATGATTGAGCGAAGGTGTAGTTTTTTGGTAGTAACTACCGGAAATCCTTTCGATAAATCAAACCGCATCTGATGTCCAAAAATACTCAACGTTCCCGTCCCGGTTCTATCTCCCTTTACTGCTCCCTCATCTAGGATTTTGCGCATCAAATCGTGGTATTGCTTCATCTTTTTTATTTGATTTTCTAGTTTCGGCAAGTTAATCAGTTCCGAGAATAAATGGAATTGATTTAACACAAAGCCGCGTCATTCTTGTTATACTTGAATATGTGATAGTTCAATAAATCCAACTGTTCCTATTAATGTTTCGAAGATCCAGAGCTTTTTTATTTCTTGGTATTGCCACTTTTCTCTGCGTTTCTCTGGCTATTTTTCATCCCGTTCCTCAGTTTAATTATGATTTCGAAACTTTTTTTCCACAGGATGATGTGGACCTGGATTTCTATGAAAGTTTCAAAAGTGAATTCGAAAATGACAATGACTACTTACTCATAGCCTTGACAAATCCGGATGGAAATCTTTTTAACACTGAATTTTTGACGGAGTCCTATTCAATTCAAAGTAAAATTCAAAAATTGGATAAAGTCGATACAGTTATTTCCATCCTTAATTTGGAGCAGCCAGTTATTGGGTTGTTTGGGTTAAGTTATAGAAAAGTATTGGACTGGTCTGATGAAAAAACACTTGCCCGCACGTCCAGTAACTTGGATCAATATAGATCTCAATTAATTTCGAAGGATGGAAACGCTTTGTTGCTTTGGATTAAAAATGAACAAAATATAGGCAAAGAAGAAGGAGATGTATTATACAGCTCAATTACTGATATTTTTAATGAATCAGGCGTTCAGCCAGTTGCCATAGCTGGCAAAATTCAGATGCAGGGGGATTTTATAAAACTTATGCAAAATGAGTTTGGACTATTTTTCGGGTGCTCTATTCTACTCATGCTTTTCTTGCTAGTCCTAATTTTTAGGTCTTGGTGGGGAGTGGTCATACCCTTAGTCGTTTTGATCATAGGAGTTGCTTGGGCTTTTGGTTTGCTGCTCTATTTAGGAAAACCCATAGATGTAATGTCGGTGATGCAGCCAACTATTTTTATGATCGTTGGTCTAAGTGCGCTGATACATTTTTTTACGCATTTGATTACTAAACTTAAGGCTGGAGCAAAACAGGAAGAAGCTATCCCTGCAGTTTTCAAGGAATTAGTGATTCCAGTTTGGCTAACCATATTGACTACCTCACTAGGATTTATATCTCTTTATTTTACCACCATTCCTGCTCTTCAGGATTTTGGTTGGACCACTGGTCTTGGTGTTTTGGTTATTTTTTTTGCGGTAATTTTCATTTCACCGGGGTTATTGTTTTTAATCCCAATCAAGATAAAATCCTCTACTCAAAAAATTGAGAGCCCTAGCATTTTACATAGACTTTTCCAATGGCAATTAAGTAATAGGAAATGGGTTCACTTCTCTTTTCTTGGCATTACACTGATTTGTTTTTTTCTTGGGTCTAAAGTCAAGGTTAACGGATACTTACTTGATAATCTTCCAAATGATCATCCAATTCACCAGGACTTTGAATATTTCGATAGGGAATTTGGCGGGTCAAATCCTCTGGAGATATACTTATCTGTAGGCCCTCAGGCTAATTCCTTGCTGGACCTTAATGTCTTGGATGAGATGAATAAAGTGGAAGGAAAAATCAAAGAGCTTTTTGGAGAAGGGGAAACAATATCTCCTTTGACCATAGTCAAATCCCTAAATCAAGCCCAAAATCAGGGAGATCCAAATGCCTTTATACTTCCATCCAAAGGACAGCGGCAGCGTATGGATCGCTGGATAGACAAAGCTGTTTCAACTGGTGCTCTAAACGTGTTGAGTGAGGACAAAAAATCTGGAAGAATGAGTGCTAGAACACCTGACTTAGGTTCTCTTCAAATGACAGAGCTTCGTAATGAATTTGATGAATTTGTACGAGCTGAAGTAAACTCTAATTTGCTACAGACTCGCTGGACCGGAACTGCTTATCTAATTGATAAGGGACATAAATCTGTGACGTTGCAAATGGCAAAAGGTCTTGGCGTCGCTTTTTTATTGGTAGGAGTGATCGTAGGTTTTTTATTTAGATCATGGAGGATTTCATTCATTCTTTTGATTCCCAATCTCATTCCTTTAGTCTGGATGCTGGGATTGATGTATTTATTGGGAATTGAATTCAAATTGACCACAGCCATTCTTTTTACAGTTGCTTTTGGAATCGCCGTAGATGACAGTATTCATTTCATGAGTAGACTAAAGCATGAACTGAATTCTGGGAAAAACCTGATTTATGCTCTGAAGAGAACTTACTTGGAAGCTGGGAAAGCGATGGTTCTAACTACTCTGGTTTTGACAGCTGGTTTTGGGTTATTGATTTTTAGCCAGTTTGGGGTCACTCACTTTACAGGCCTCCTGATTTCTGCCTCCATGATCTTTGCCATTCTAGCTGATATGCTTTTACTTCCTTTATTGCTTTTACCCCTTAAAAAGATGTGGGAAAAGAAGTTTCTTAAGCAGTAATCACAAAACTACTTCTCAAATCCGTCCCAGGAGAAGGTTGCCGAAATTGGATAATGGTCCGAATAATCCACTTCTCTATGGGTTTTGAATTGCACAGCATTGAGCTTCTCACTTGAAAAAATATGATCAATTCTTAGAAAGAATAATATTCTGTTATAGGTGAAGCCAAAACCCCGACCGGCATTTTCGAAGGCATTTTGATATTTTTCTCCTAGCTTAAAGTAAGTATAAGAATAAGGGATTTCGTTTAAATCACCCAAAAGGATCAAAGGATGAGGACTATTGTTCATATGTTCGATCAGAACTTTGAGCTGCTTACTTCTAGCCAGGCTACCTCTTTGTAGCTTGCCCAGCGTTTGTCGATAATTTTCCTTGACACCATCCAGATTTTCCAATCCATCAGAGTCAATGTTCATGGATTCAAGGTGGGCGTTGTAGATTCGGATGGTATCACTTTTTACTAGAATATCTGCGAATATCGCTCCGTTTGTTCCTTGCGCATTGAATACTTTCCCATCATTTATTATGGGATACTTGGAGAAAATCGCAAGTCCATTTGATCTTTTATTCGGATTGCCATCTGTGATATGGTAAGAGACTTTGTAATTGGATTCTTTGCCTAGAATTTTGACAGCGTCGCGGGATGGAGTAGTATTATCCTGATAAAACTCCTGAAATACTTTTACGTCTGCCGGCTGATCCTGAAGCCATGAGAGCACATTAGCTTCTTGAGCGCCTTCACTTTTTCGCAAGCCGTAAAACATATGTGCATTATATGTAAGTACTTTAAGGCCATCGGCATCTTCATTCTTTGGATGTATCTGAAAAGTGGCCAGTAGAAATTTATAACCTAGCAATAGCGCTATGAGGGGAATTAAGAACAGCTTTCTCCAGGAAAGAATCAGAGTCACTAAAAGAAATAGATTTAAAATCAGAATTACCGGAATGAAAAATGGCAAGAGTCCTACATATTGATAATATTCTGGCGATATGTAGACACTGGCAAATAGTAATAAGGTAACGGCAAAAATCAGCCAGGTAATGACTTTCATGAATTGAAATTAATCTGGCTAAAAGGTAAGCAATAAATCATGTCCTCATGAATTGGTTTTTGCGTTAAATTCTTGCTGAAAGAAGCATAAAAGATCTAGATGCTGTTTGCAGAAATCTAATTAATTACCTTGTAAAGGTAGAAATTTTGGTATTTCAGCAAATGAATATGATTAAAATAGTGAAAGAGAGGATTGAATTTTGCTGATTTACAAAATATTAGTTATTTCGATAGAAAATTACCCACTATGAAAACATTTAATACCATTTTAGCTACAACAATGATTCTTGTGGTTTTTGCTTCATGCAGTGAATCAAAGACAACAGAATCCACAGAATCGGAAGTAGGTGTAGAGGCTATGGAGGCTGCAGAAGAGGTAGAATCCCGACCAAGTCCATTAATGGTAAATGAGGGGCAAATCTCCGGCAAGGCATTTAAAGTGCAGTATGGCTCACCGGCAGTTAAAAGCCGGGAATTGTGGGGTGATCTAGTGCCTTACAATGTGGTATGGAGAACAGGTGCAAATGAAGCATCTTATGTGGAACTATCTGAGGATATGACTGTAGAAGGTGAGAAGCTTGCCGCAGGCAAATACTCTTTGTTTACAATCCCTAAGGAAACCGGACCTTGGACGGTTATTTTTAATTCAGAATGGGATTTAGAGCATGGTCATTTCCAATATGATGAGAAAAATGATTTATTAAGAGTGGAAGTGGCTCCGGTCTGGGAGACAAGTAGTCAGGAATCGTTATCAATCGAAATAGAAAATCCTGGAATAGTAATTCGATGGGAAAAACTCAAACTGCCAATTACAATTATGTAGAAATAGCAAGTTCTTATCACAGCCTTCAAATTTAATTTGAGGGCTTTTTTATTTGTGCAATTTAAAAGAAAAGGTGTATGCTAAATCCTATTCAGATTGGGTTAAATTCGTTTCAAATCCTAAAATTGAAAAAATGAGGTATGTAGGCTTTTTAATCATATTGGTTTTAACCTTAGCCCTTGCTATTGCAGTTTCCACTCCTTTTGGAGCAATACCGCCTTTGGCTCCCTTACTTGATCCAAATCATGGTTTTTGGCAAAACAGCATTTCAGAGGACGCGCTGGCCGACGAAGAATTAGAACTCACTAATTTGTCAGGCGAAGTAAAAGTGGTGTACGATGAAAATCTGATTCCTAATATTTTTGCTAACACACAAGCAGACTTATATAGGGCGCAGGGATATATCACAGCAAAACATCGCTTGTGGCAAATGGAATTCCAAACCATGGCAGCGGCCGGAAGAATCTCAGAGATTGTGGGGCCATTAGCCATCGATTTGGATAGAATGACCCGAAGGAAAGGCTTGGCTTATGGAGCTGAGAAAGGGATGAAATTTATTGAAGAAACCGATCCTGAGTCATTAAAATTATTGGAAGCTTATGCGGATGGGGTAAACCAATACATTGACCAGCTGTCAGCTGCTAGGTTACCTGTAGAATATAAAATATTGAATTACCGTCCAGAACATTGGTCATCATTCAAATCCATTCTTTTATTGAAATACATGACTGACATGTTGGTGGGAGATCGTGATCTGGAGTATTCTAATCTGAGAAAGCTATTGGGAGATGTCATGTTGGACAAACTCTACCCAGAATATCCCATCGGAGTAGATCCAATCATAGAGTCTGGTCATAAATGGGACTTTGATCCGTTACTAATTTCCCGGCCGGATAGTATAAATTATGCTGATGATCAATTGATAATAGATCCTTTGCCACAGCCTGAAGAAGGAACTGGTTCTAACAACTGGGCAGTTTCCGGATCCAAAACTGAAAGCGGAAATCCTATCTTGGCAAATGACCCTCACCTAAGTTTAAATCTACCTTCGCTTTGGTATTCTATGCAATTGACCACTCCTGAGCATTCTGTGAAAGGAGCAACTCTGCCCGGAGCATTAGGGGTGATTTCCGGATTTAATGAAAATATTGCTTGGGGGGTCACTAACGCTACTAGAGATACCCGGGATTGGTACAAAATCACCTTTCAGGATGCGTCCAGAAAAGCATTTCGATATGGAGAAAAGTGGGAGCAGACCAGCTTCCGGATCGAAGAAATAAAAGTTAAAGGTGAAGAAGTTTTTCATGACACTGTGGTCTACACTCATTATGGACCAGTTGTTTATGACAAAACTTTTAAGTCAAATAGGCAGGATGTAAATTTCGCATTGAAATGGAACGTGCATGAAGGATCAAACGAGCAGAAAACATTTCTTCTTCTGAATGCAGCTAAAGATTATGAGGACTACAATGCAGCCTTGGATAACTTTACCGCCCCTGCTCAGAACTTTGTCTTTGCATCAAAAAGCGGTGATATAGCGATGAGAATTCAGGGTAAATTTCCGTTGAAATGGAAAGGCCAAGGGAAGTTCTTCATGGATGGATCCGATCCCCAAATGGAATGGCAAGGATATATTCCCAATGAGCAAAATGCAAATACGTTAAACCCTTCCCGTGGATTTGTGAGCTCTGCTAACCAGCACCCTACAGATTCCACTTATCCGTATTATGTCTTTGATAATAGCTATGAGTTTTATAGAAACCGCAGACTGAATAGCCGTTTGCAAGAGATGACAAATATCACTATTGAGGATATGCAAAGCCTACAGTTTGATGATTATTACTTACATGCTGCGGAGGCTTTACCCATCATGTTGGATCTCTTGGGTGAATATGAAAATCAATCGGATGCTAAAAAATATATATCCTTACTGAAAGAATGGGACTATTATGCAGATCCAAATCAAAAAGCTCCAACCTTGTTTTATATCTGGTGGAGAAAAATATACAGTGAAATTTGGAAGGAATTATCACAAAACAAGGCTCCGATAGTTTTGCCTACTTATTATCAAACAGTTTTGTTTCTCAAAAATGAGCCGACCGGGGAGCTGTTTGATTTTAAAAACACAGCGGAGATAGAAACTGCAGCAACTCACATCAAGCAAGGTTTCATCCAAATGATTGAAGTAATGAAGACTTGGGAAGCAGAAGAGGGTGATTTTTCATGGGCTAACTATAAACGAACTAGTATACAGCACCTTGTTCCGCAATTCAAATCGTTCTCGGTGCAGAATGTATATACGGGAGGAGGAGCAGGGATCTTAAATGCAACCAGTGAGAGACATGGGGCAAGCTGGAGGATGGTGGTAGAACTGGGTTCCGAGGTCAAAGCGTTTGGTATATATCCAGGAGGGCAGTCCGGCAATCCAGGAAGTAAATTCTACAGTAATTTCATTCAGAAGTGGGCAGACGGTGAATACCTTAATTTCGATCTTAGGAAACCCGATCAGACAGAGGGTGTATTGTTTCAAACTATTCTAAAATAAAGCTATGAAGTTTATATTTTTTACTTTTCTCACGGCTCTAATTGTACTTGTATTTAATCCGTTTCTGCCATATTGGTCGGTCATGCTTCTTATATTCATTTTCGCCGCAATTATTGGTAATAAGGGAGCTGGTGCCTTTTTTGCCGGGGGCTTGGGGATGGGATTAGTGTGGTTAGGGCAAAGCATTTATATAAGCACAGTTTCGGGTAGTTCATTGCCAAATAAAATGGGAGAATTGATGGGCTTTGGAAATGAAATTGCGCTATTTGCAATTACCGGAGTATTAGGATTTTTATTAGGTGCATTTAGTGCTTTAAGCGGAAGTTTTTTTAGAAAATTGTTTAAAAGAAAGCCTGATAATATTTATGGAGGATATTGAAATAATTAATAATTAGTTATTTGCCTTCACTCTTAATCAAAAAGACATTTTTTATTTTTCCAATTCAAACCAATGAGTACCTTTGTTACTCACTACCAAGAGCAGTTTTATGCTTGAATCCTTAATTACTTCAAAAACAAGGTTGAGGTTGCTTGTCAAGTTTTTTGTGAACTCCAAGACACAAAGCCACTTGCGAGGATTGGCAGACGAATTTGGTGAATCAACAAATGCAATTCGTAAGGAGTTGAACAATCTGACAAAGGCGGGGATATTGGTGAAAGAGTCGGATAAAAATAAAATTGCCTACAAGGCAAATGTTCAGCACCCTTTTTTCACAAACATTCAGGATATCATTCGTAAATACTTAGGCTTAGATAAGTTGCTTGAGCAAATTCTAGAAAGAATGGGCGATGTAAGCCAAGTGATTTTAATTGGGGATCTATCGAAGGGTATCGATTCCGGGAAAATTGACGTTCTGGTTACCGGTGATAATCTGAATGAGAATTACATACTAAATCTATCCACTAAAATTGAAGAATTGATAGATAGAAAAGTGGTATTGACATTGCAGGCTGGGCGGATAGGATCCACTGGGCTAATTTTGTTTGACAAAGAAGTGGGAGCTTAAGAAGCTCAAAATCTTAAGTATTAAAATTTTTGATAGGCGCATTTGTGACTGAAAGGGCGAAGCTGTATTTAACTGCCTAAGAATCGATATAAAATAAGAACTTAGCAGCATAATTAATTTGTGAAAATTCCAGTGAACACAAAATTTATTGAATTGAAAAAAGTCTCTAGAAATAATATTTTCAAAAATTGCCTGCTTTTGGTGATTTTTTTCCTGATAGCTGTGGTGGCACAAAGCCAGAGTCTGTCCGATATCCAAAATCTTAAAGTGGATGATTTATCAGATGCTCAGATTGAGCAATTGATCAAAAGAGCAGAGGCAAGTGGTATCTCTACTACCCAATTAACTGCACTGGCACGCGAAAGAGGGATGTCTGCCATTGAAGCAGCTAAATTAAGTGCCCGAATCAGCGAACTTCGGATGTCTGCAAATTCCCAGAACGGGTTTTCCGATGAAATGGGATCTAGATCAGTTAATGGTTTTCATGAAGAGGATATGTTTGATTCCATAAGAAGATCTGATCCATACTATGACTTGACAGTGAAGCAGAAGAAGATTTTCGGATTTAAATTATTTCATAATAAGGATCTAAACTTTAGCCCAAGCCTAAATATTCCAACACCACAATCGTACGTCATTGGTTCCGGAGATCAATTGCTACTTGATGTTTATGGCGCTTCTCAGCAATCCTACGATTTAAGTGTAAGTCCTGAGGGGAGGGTTTTTATACCAAATGTTGGCCCAGTGCAAGTAGGAGGATCCAGCATTGCAGCTGCAACTGTGAGAATTAATTCTGCTCTTGGAAGAATATATTCAGGTTTGAATGGTTCTAATCCCAATACTTTTACTCAATTAAGATTAGGTAATATCCGTTCTATCAAAGTTTCTATGGTTGGGGAACTAACTAAACCAGGCACTTATACTTTACCTTCTTTTGCCACAGTATTTAATGGTTTATACGCAGCTGGTGGTCCAAATGAAAATGGGGCATTTAGAAAGATCCAGGTATATCGCGACAGTAGATTAGTTGCGACAGTTGATATCTATGAATTTCTTTCCAAAGGAGATCAAAGTTCTAATATTACTCTTCAGGATAATGATGTGGTAATCGTTCCACCGGTAGAAACCCGTGTTGAAATTATTGGTCCAGTACGTAGAGAAGGCTTATTCGAAGTAAAACCTGATGAATCCTTGGATGACTTGTATGTCTATACAGGAGGGTTTACTAGCTTGGCTTATAAAGACAGGGTGACAGTCCGGCGTATTGAAAATAATCAGCGTAAAGTGGTGGATGTTCCTTCCAGTGAGTTTGATTCTTTTTCGCTTGAGGATGGTGATGAAATATTAATCGGTGAAGCCCTTGAACGATTCTCAAACAGGGTTCAAGTATCGGGATCAGTGACCCGTCCAGGTGAATATTCGTTGGAAGAAGGCAGCCTGACCGTTAAAGGATTAATTGAAAAAGCACAGGGTCTTAAGCCTGAGGCATTTTCTACCAGGGCAACACTATATAGGACTAGTTCAGATCTGACATTGGCCGCTGAACCTCTTGATTTAAAAGGCATTCTAGATGGAACCGCAGCAGATATACCATTGAAAAATGAAGACCTGTTATTCGTTCCAAGTAGGTATGATATTCAGGAAGAGTACTATGTGAAAATATCCGGAGAAATTAATTACCCGGGCACTTATCCCTATGCTGCCGAAATGACTGTAGGTGATCTAATTTTAAGGTCCGGAGGAATGTTGGAATCTGCCACAAATTCTTCAATCGAAATTTCCAGCAGAGTTAGGGATGCCACATCAGGAAAGATTGCTGAGATAAAAACCTTGTCAATTGACCCAAACTTGGAGTTGACGCCGGAAGAAAGAAATCAACCACTTAAACCTTTTGATCATGTTTTTATTCGAAGAAGTCCGGGATTTGAGAGGGAGCAACTGATAACTATTCAAGGTGAAGTGACTTATCCAGGTGAGTTTGCTATTGCAGGAGCTAATGAAAGAATCTCAGATGTTATTAAGCGTGCAGGAGGGATTACTCAATTCGCTTATCCCAAAGGTGCAAGCCTAATCAGAAGGACAGTTTATTATAAAGGGCCAACAGATGAAGAATTGAGACAAAAAGAACTTGAGGCCCTCAGGGCAAAGCTGGATCCGGAAAATAATAGGAATAACAATGAGGCAGAAGAACTTTTGTTTGAAAGGATTGACAAGAAAATTGAACTAAGGGAACTTGAGGAACTTGAAAGTGAGGAAGCTCAGCGGAAACGGAAATTATTTGAAATGATTCCTGCTTTTGATACACTCAGACAAGATTCTACTATTACCTCTATGCGATTAAAAGAGCAGGACTTTGTCGGTATAGATTTAGCATATATTTTAGCACATCCAGGGTCAAAAGAAGATTTATTATTGTTAGAAGGGGACGTCATTCAAATTCCAAAGGAACTTCAGACTGTGAGAATGGTAGGAGAGGTCTTATTACCTACCACCACTAGATTTAATGAGAATAGTAGTCTTAAAAAATATATCAGTAAGGCTGGAGGATTTACTGGGGATGCTAGGAGAAGTAAAACTTATGTTGTATATGCCAATGGCGACGCGAAGAAAACAGATAATTTCTTAGGTTTGAAATTTTATCCCAAGCTAGAGCCAGGTGCAGAAATCGTTGTTCCTAGAAAGCCAGATAGAGATAGGCTTAGTGCCGCAGGTTGGATAGGACTAGCTTCTAGTTTAGCGACATTAGGTATTTTAATTGATAGATTATTACCATAGATTTCAAAAAATATAAGCAATTGAACGATATATATTTCTGTTAAAAGTAGCAAAATTAAATAGCTTCATTTTCAGTTAGGTAACTTGTTATATTACCATATATATTTTTTAATCTAATCCTCTAGTTTTGAAGTTAAATTATTGAGATTTTCATTTTCAGGAAGCAAATTGTCAAATAGCAAAAACATTATTCTATAAAGAAATTTTTAAGGTGAAAATTATTTGAAACATTAGGTTTGATGAGTTAAAACTTTATCTATTAATTTTAATTGATTTGAAGACTAAAATAATTTTCATCAATGCATTAAGACTTATTTATAGAACTTTAAAAAAGTGTGAGCTTATTTTAAGATTTGATGATTACAGCACTAAGTAAATATTTACACGCTGATTCTTATATAATATCGCCAGATTGTTTAATCAAGACGTGCGTAAAATTATCTTCGCTAATTTCTTTTTGATATATACATTATAAAATTAGAATGAAAAATCAACGCAAAATAGATTTGGTTCTATTGATAAAGAAAATCTGGAGTGACAGAATTCTAGTAATAAAGATTGTTGCTCTCTTTTTTGTTGTAGGTTTATTTATTGCCATATTTTCTCCGAGGGTTTATACTGCGAAATCTGTGTTTATTCCTCAAAGTGGAGATACGAACAAGTCTTCTAGTTCCTTAGGTGGATTAGCTTCTTTAGCCGGAATTAATTTGGGTGAGTTTTCCAGATCTACAGATGTGCCACCTGCACTTTATCCCCAATTTTTGGCTTCAACAGAATTCATGATGAAATTGTTGCTTGTTCCTGTCACTATTCCCGGAACTTCACAGCAGGTAACTTACCAAGAATACTATGAAAAATATTACAAGACAGGAATCTTTGGGATTGTTAAGAAATATACTTTAGGTCTTCCAGGAGAATTAATTAAAACAATACAGAAAAAACCAGAGTTCGTTGTACAATCTCATTCCGAAGTACCTTTGTTTGAGCAACTTACTTTTGAGGAATTCGAACATTTTAATAGATTAAAGGGACAACTTAATGTGGAAAGCAAGGAAGATGAAGGTATCGTTGAACTTACTTTTAAAATGCCGAATCCTCTGATGGCTGCTGAAATGGCTCAAGCAGCAGAATCTTTATTACAAGAACAAGTAATAAATTACAAAATACATAATGCGAATGTTCAATTGGAATTTATGAAAGAAAGATTTGAAGAGCGTAAAAAGGAATTTGAGCAAACACAAAAAAAGTTAGCAAACTTTAGAGACAATAACCAAAATATTATTTCAGCCTCACTTATAAATTATGAGCAAAAGTTGCTGGCTGAGTATGACTTTAGTTTTTCCATATATACAGAACTAGCTAAGCAATTGGAGCAGGCCAAAATTCAAGTTGCCAAAGACACTCCTGTTTTTTCAGTGATACAAAAAGTAACTATACCAATTCAGAAATCCAGTCCAAATCGTCCATTAATATTAATAGGATTTGTTGTATTTGGTGTAGTGGCTGCATTGGCAACTTGTTTGATAAAGCAGATGCTATTTTATCTCAAGATAGATTGGAATGATTTGGGACATCAATCAGAATAAAGAATCCTTCTATATGATTCAAATAAATGCAACAGCAAAATAAAATGATAAAAATATTGGAACTTCCAAAAATTCTGGATAAACGTGGAAATCTTACATATTTAGAGAACAATAATCAAATACCCTTTGAAATTAAACGAGTATTCTGGACATACGACGTTCCTGGCGGTGAACAGAGGGGTGGGCATGCTTATAAAACTCAAGAGGAAATTATTATTTCATTGAGCGGTAGCTTTGACGTGATAGTTACTAAGAAAGACGGTTCTATTGAAAAAGTATCGATGAACAGATCTCATTACGGGTTATATCTTCCCGCGCTCACATGGAGACATATAGAAAATTTTTCTACTAATGCGCTTAGCTTACATTTGTCAAGTTTGGCATTCGAAAAATTGGACTATATAACTGATTTTAATTTATTTAAAGATTATTAAAGATGAGAAACACTTCTGTATTCAGCTGTACGCTTTTGGAGTTGCCTAAAAATCATTCATTAAAGGGTAATATAACTGCTATTAATAATTATGAAGATGTTCCTTTTGATATAAAGAGAGTTTATTTCCTTTATGATGTTCCTGGAGGTGAGAGTAGGGGCGGACATGCGCACAAAGAGCTACAGCAACTGATTTTGGCAGTCAGTGGAAGTTTTGATTTGATTATTGATGACGGTAGAGTTAAACGTACCTTTCATCTATCTCGCCCAAATTTTGGAGTTTATGTTCCAGCAGGGCTTTGGAGAGAACTTGATAATTTCTCTTCGGGTTCAATTTGTTTGGTGTTGGCCTCTACCGAATTCAATGAAAATGATTACATAAGGTTATACTCAGATTTTAAAAAATATAAGTTACATGAATAAAATTTATTTTAACTATAAAACAATCAAATCTCGTCAAGAGAATTTTCATTCAGCATTGCACCGATAGATGAAAGTACCTTTTCTTAATTTTGACCCAACTCATTCTGCAATCAAGAATCAAATGGTGCAAGCATTTGAAAAAGTGTATGATAGTCATTGGTATATTATGGGCAAAGAATTGAAATCTTTCGAAGAAGAGTATGCGAATTTTAATGAGGTGGCATATGCAATAGGTGTAAGCAATGGACTGGATGCTCTTTTTCTTTCACTCAAAGCTCTTGGTATAGGAAAGGGTGATGAGGTTATTGTCCCATCAAATACGTTTATTGCTTCGTTATTGGCAGTTTCATCAGTAGGCGCTACGCCTGTTTTGGTTGAGCCTGACGCATTCAGCTATAATTTATCTCCAAAGAATATCAACGAGCGAATTTCTAAGAATACCAAAGCGATTATGCCAGTACATTTATATGGACAAGCATGCGAAATGGATGAAATCAAGCAAATTGCGGATTCCAACAAACTTTTTATAGTAGAAGACAACGCTCAAGCACATGGGGCCACTTTTAAAGGAAAAATGACTGGAAGCTGGGGAGATTTGAACGCAACAAGTTTTTACCCTGGAAAAAACTTAGGAGCAATAGGTGACGGCGGTGCAGTGACTACTAATAAGTTAGAACTTGCAGAAGAAATTAGAATGCTTCGAAATTATGGGAGTAAAATTAAGTATAATAATGAAGTTCGGGGCCATAACATGAGACTTGATGAACTTCAAGCGGCTCTCTTATCGGTTAAACTTGGACATCTGTCCAATTGGACTTATGAGCGAAATATAATAGCTAAATTATATGGAGAAATGCTTAAGGATGTTGCAGAAATTACTTTACCATTTGTACACACAGATGCCACACACAGCTATCACTTATATGTGATTAGAACTAAGAAGCGGGATGAATTAAAAAATATGCTTTATCAAATGGGAATTGAAACATTAATTCATTACCCGATTCCACCCCATATGCAAAAAGCTTATGCTTATCTTGGCCATAAATCTGGAGATTTTCCTTTAGCTGAGAAACTTTCAAAAACAAGTTTGAGTTTGCCAATTTGGCCAGGTATGTCTCCATCTCAGGTTGAATTTATTTCCCATCAGATTAAATCCTTTTTCAAAAGGAACTAGATGGAGGAACAGAGGAAAGGATTTATTCAAATCTTAAAAGCCTCTTCGATCTTTGGGGGAGTCCAAGTTGTCACTATAGTTTTTACTATTTTTAGGACAAAGGCTGCAGCTATGTTATTAGGGCCTTCGGGAATGGGTATTGTTGGACTATTAAGTTCGTCCACTGATTTTTTTGGAGCAGCTACAAATTTTGGATTGTCTACTTCCGCAGTTAGGAGTCTAGCCTTAGCTCAGGATGAAGATACCGAAATAGATCTCGCCAGAACTATTGCAATTATCAAGAATCTTGCGCTAACTACTGGATTTGTTGGAATGGTAGTAATGATCATGTTCTCAAATCTTCTTAGTAAACTTGTTTTCGATAGTCTGGATTATAAATGGGCTTTTGTAGCTCTATCGATTACTTTGTTTTTAAACCAATTACTGGCAAGTCGCACTGCTCTAATTCAAGGTTTTAGAAAATTACCTTTGTTGGCTCTATGCACAATTTCTAACTCGGCCTTTTCTTTGCTTATCACAGTTCCGCTCTATTATTTTTTTGAAAAAGATGGTATTGTAGTGGCGCTGATTTTGATCTCTGTAGCTAATTTTCTTGGGGCTCTTTATTTTTCATCAAAAATAGATTATCCTCGAGTAAAAGTTGATTTATTACGGAGTATTAAAGAGGGAAGAGAAATATTAAAACTTGGATTTTTTATTGGTTTTTCCGGATTATTAGCTCTTGGGTCATCATATGTTCTACGATTATTTATAAACGAGGTCGGATCTCTAGATCAAGTGGGACTTTACAATGCGGGATTTGCCATGATTAATACTTATGTAGGTTTGGTATTTACCGCTATGACTACTGATTATTTTCCAAGACTTTCAGCTGCGGCTTCACAGAAATCGGCATTTTCTGATGTAGTAAATCATCAAATGGAAATAGCATTTCTATTATTAGGACCAATTCTTTGTTGGTTTATTGTTCTTATAAATCCTATCGTAGTATTTCTATACTCTGACGAATTTAGCGCAATAAATGAAATGATTGTTTGGTCCGCTTTAGGAATGTTGTTCAAGGCTATAGGTTGGACTTTGGGATATATAATATTGACGAAAGGGAGTTCTAGTTTCTTTTTCCGGAATGAGCTCATAGCACTCACTTATCAACTAGCATTAAATCTGGCTGGATATTACTTTATGGGATTAGCAGGAATAGGAATTTCTTTTTTGATAGGATATGTTATTTATGCTGTTCAGGTAATATTCGTTTCATATTGGAAATTCCCATTCATATTTGATTTTAAAATCATAAAAAAGTTTGTGATTTTTTTTGGCTTAATTACCCTTGCTTTAATATCTTTTTATTTAGAAGATTCTCCTATTCTTCGATATTCAATGGGAATATCGGTTGCAGTAATAGCTTCATTTTTTTCTTTTAAAAGGCTTAACACTGCATTGGATTTAGTTACAAAAATAAATAGCCTAATTAAGAAAAAATGACCATAAAATTTGTGTCTATACCAAAGCTAAAATGAGAATTGCGAATACTCATATGCCCTTAGTAACCGTAATAATTCCCGCTTACAATCACGAGCATTTTGTTAGAGAGTGCTTGAATAGTGTAGAAAAGCAAACGTATTCTAATTTAGAGCTATTGATTATAAATGACGGATCTGTGGATGATTCAAACAGGATCATTGAAGAGTGGATTGTTGTTCAAAAAAGGCAATGGGTAAGATTGAAATATATTCAACAAGAAAATCAAGGTCTTACGGCCACTTTAAATAGCGCTATTATATGGGCCGAGGGTAAATATATTTCTCCAATAGCTTCAGATGATATTCTATGTGAGGATAAAATTGAATTATTGGTAAAAGTACTAGAAGATAAAGGCGCATCTCATGCAGTAGCCTTTGGAAACGCTATGTTTATTGACGAAAGTGGAAGAGCCATTTCAAAAGAAATTCTAGATTCTAAGGGAAATATTCTGGATCGTCATACCTTATTTTTGAATTATTACGCTTATGGAAGAAATTTAGCATGGTCCAATCCGGCGGTTTTTGGAAGTTACTGTTCTCTACTTTCAGGAAATTATTTGCCAGCAATGTCATGTATAATTAATACTGAAGCAATAAAATCTGTGGGTGGTTGGACTGCCAAAAATACTGTAGAAGATTGGGAGCTCTGGCTAAAATTGGCTAAGAATTATAAATTTATTTTGGTTGATAAAGTAGTAGCATTATACCGATGGCACGACAATAATACTTCAAAAACAAAAAGAGAAAGAATTTTGAGGGACTCTATTTGGCTCTTGGAAAAAGAGAGAGAATATGCTATGAAGTCCAAACTTCATCGATTTTTTTTCCCATTGTACTTATATAATTTAAAACGACTTAGAGAAGTTAATCCTCGAGAAGCTTTTGTAAAAAGTTTAAGATTATTGAAAGACTGGGAATTTTATTACTATTGTTTGTCGAAAATTAAGCAAAAATTAATTGTTTAAACCTTTAGTTTCAATCGCTATGACAACCTATAACGGGGAGTCATTTCTGGCAGAGCAGATAGATAGTATTCTTCATCAGGATTATCCTCACATTCAGGTGATTGTTGTTGATGATTGTTCTACTGACAAAACGGTAAAAATCCTTAAAAAATATGCTTCGTTAGGAAAGATCAACTTTTACCAAAATTCTGAAAATTTAGGATATGTGAAAAACTTTGAGAAAGCTATAAAATTATGCTCAGGCGAGTTTGTAGCATTGGCCGATCAAGATGATTTATGGAAAACTACTAAGATATCAAGGCTAATTGATGAAATTGGTAACAACGTGCTGGTTCACACGGATGCTATTTTGATAGATGCTGAACGCAATGTGATTGCAGATTCCTACAGCTTATATGCAAACAAAATGGTTCATCCTAATTCTATTTCTGATGTTTTGTTAAACGGAAGTGTTACAGGTTGCACAGCGTTAGTACGTATGTCTTTTCTGAAATCTGCTTTGCCATTTCCACAAGGACTATATGTTCATGATAAGTGGTTAGCTATTTTGGCATATCTTGAAAATGGGCTTATTTACCTTCCACATCAACTAGTGGAGTATAGACAACATAGTAAAAACTCTATTGGTGTATCCCGATATAAATCACCATTTAGCCAAAAATTTAAAAGACTATTTTCACACGAAAAATCAAAAATTAACCACTTACCTTTTAGAAACGCCCTTATAAAAGAGTATACGTTGGTAAACAGACTTTTGGAGAAAAAATCCTTAACTGAGAAATCCATAGCATCTATTGAGAAAGTGAAGACTTTTTATCGCTATATATTGCTGGGAAAAAATTTAACTTTTGTAATTACTTATTTTTTTGCTAACATTTCTTCATTTGAGAAAAACAAACCTTTTATTCAGAAGATTTATTATTTCTACTTGATTTTAAATTCTTTCAAATATTCTAGAAAATTAGGTGTTGAGGCTGAGAATGAACTTCAACTTGTTGATAGCAAGCTATGAAAGTAACTGCGGTTACAGTTACCTATGGTAACCGATTTTCATTAGTGAATCAAGTCATAGACTCCCTTTTGAGAGAGCAAGTGGATGAAATCTGGGTAGTAGACAATAACTCGTCCTCTATTTCCAGAACTGAACTTATTGAAAAGGTAAATAACCATCCAAAGATCAAACTTATTTCCTTCTTAGAAAATTTAGGCTCTGCCGGAGCCTATCATGAAGTATTTAAGAAAGCATTTGAATCTACCGTAGACCAATTTTTTTGGTTGATAGATGATGATAATGTTGCTTTACCTGGCGCACTTTCTTCCTTAATATTATCTCATTCACTTCTAAAAGACGATATGAGAAGTCCTGTATTATATAGTTATAGAGGTGATGCAGGTAAAGAGGATCCCATAGCAGTGACAACCGGATTAATTAAAGGACCAAGACCCAATACATTTTGTGGATTTCAACTAGCAGACCTTTTTCAAAAAAATAAAAAAGCTAAGTCAAACTCAGAATTTACAGATCAAGTAAAGTACCCAGTGATCTCTGTTAAATGGGGCCCTTATGGGGGGATGTTCACAAATTTGGCGAACTTTAAAAAAATAGGTTTGCCCAGAAAGGAGATGGTATTATATGCCGATGATCAGGAATATTCATTTAGATTTTTTCAAAACTCGATTCCCCAGTATTTAATCTATTCTAGCAAACTAAAAGATATTGATCATTCCGTAGGAGAAGGAGGGGGGTATTTTGGAGCAAAAACTTCACTTTTTAAAATATTTTATGGATTAAGGAACACAGCTTATTTATCTAAAAAATCCGCTAACAATATTTTAATTTATACTATTAACAAGTGGGTGTTTATTTCTATAATGGGACTTTTGGCAGTAAAAAATTGCTTGATATCACCTGCAATTGTTAAACAAAGATTTCCTTGGATTTGGCGCGCCATGCGCGACGGCGAAAAGGGGAAATTGGAACATGTATTTTTTAACTAACCTAATACTCCTTAAATGAAAAAGTGGGTAATATATACAGCCCTTTTTGGAGACTATGATCAATTAAGAGAGCCTGAAGAGTTGATAGATGAATTTGACTTTATTTGCTTCACAGATCAGGTACAATTGAGATCTAACGTGTGGAAAATTATTTTTATAACAGGCCAAGATCACTCTCCTTCCTGGTTGAACAGAAAGTATAAAATGCTTCCCCACTTATTTTTGAGCAATTATGAAATTAGCATTTATATGGATGTTAGCATTCAACTCCTCAAAAGTCCAAAGCAGCTTATTGTTCAAGAATTAGGAAATAATGATATGATTTTAGCGCAACATAGACTCAGGAACTGTGTGTATGATGAAGCAAGGGAATGTGTGATATTTGGGAAATCTTCCTATATAAATACAGTTTCCCAACTTAGAAAATATAAAAGACAAGGATTTCCCGTTAGCTATGGTTTGTTCGAAAATGGGGTTTTGATAAGGAGGCATAATTCACCTCCGTTGATCAGATTGATGGAGGAATGGTGGGAGGAATATAATCAGGGTTACTTCAGGGACCAATTAAGCTTACCTCCAATATTGTGGAAAAATGATATGTCCTATCCTTTAGGAACTTATTCCATTAATGATGGTGAATACTTTAAACTTTTTCCGCATAATACAGAGAAATTAAACCGCTGGAATAAAGTTAAACTTTCTTTAAGAATTCGGTTGAGGAGGTTTTATTATTCTTTTCTTTCATTTGGATGAAATCTACCTACATCACATATGATCAAATTTTATGGGGATTTATATTATTACTGTTAATTCCAATTGTTGGTTTCCGTATGATGGGTCTAGATGCAGATTATTTTAACTACCTGAAGTTTTTTAAGGCTCAGAATGATCTAGAATTACTGACTAAGGAATTTGGTTTTAGATTTTTACTTGGATTTAATTCCTTTGTGTTTAGATCAAGCATAAACACTTTTTTTTTGATTTTTGCCAGTTTGGGAATATCTATAAAAGTTTGGTCATTTTCTAAACATTCTCCTATTCCTATTCTTAGCTTCATCCTTTATTTACTTTCTTATTTCTTGCTTCATGATTACACTCAGATAAGGGCAGGGGTGGCGTCTGGTTTTTTTTTGTTAGCTCTGCCCGATTTATCTAAAGGTGACAAGTCTACTTATTTTTTCAAAGTGGTGATGGCATGCATGTTTCATTGGACAGCATTAATTATGATTCCGCTGTATTTTTTTATAAGAAAATTTTCATTACGTTTTTTTGCCTTGTTACCATTGGTAGGGATTTTGATTTTTCTACCACGAATTAATTTTGAACAATATATATTATCTGCCTTATCAGGCTTTCCTGCATTGGCCCTATATTATGCTACTCATTCTGGACATGATTCTGCAATCAATATATTTAATGCGATTAATATGGCTTTTTTAGGCTTGTTTTTCGTGATTTGCTTTGTGATTTATTATATGAAGGACGAATTCTCTACATTAGAAATTAGTCTTTTTAAAGTCTTCAGCACATCAATTTTTTCCTTCTATTTTTTCGCTATTTTGAATAAACCAGTGATGGCATTTCGTGTTTTTGAATTTTTAAATATTTCACTGTTGCTATTGATACCGTATTTGGTTGATAAGTTTAAGCAATGGTATCTAGCCTCAGTAGGTTTTCTGCTTTTTTTCTTTTTTTATTTTATGCATTTAATCCTCAATGTCCGAGTTATTCCATAAGTACATGAAAAAAAATGTAGACTTAGTAATAGTAACTTATTTGCCAAATCGTGATCAATTAAAAAAAGGGATAGAGTCGCTAAAATTTCAAGTTCGAAATATTATAGTAGTAAGTAATGGGCCTGATGATTTCTCAAATTTTGGAATTATCTATATTCATATTCCATTGAATGAAAATCTCGGTATTGGTAAAGCACAAAACAAAGGGATTGATATGGCAATAAGATTAGGAGCTGATTTTATACTTACTGCTGATCAGGACACTATTTTCCCATTGAATTACGTTGAAAATGTGCTTGGAATTTACGAAGAGTTGTCATCTGAAGGAAGAAATATAGCTGCTCTAGGACCGATCTTTCGAGATGAGAATCATAAAGGAAGAATTCATTCCATGGTTAGATTTAAAAAATTCGGTCTAGCTAAAATCCATCCCGCTAAAATTCCGGAATCAGTATCTCATTTTATTTCTTCTGGTATGGTAATTCCAGCCAGCGCCTTTCTGGTAATAGGAAAAATGAAAGAGGATTTTTTTATGGATTGGGTAGATACAGAATGGTGTTGGAGAGCACAAAAGCATGGCTTTGAGAATTTGCAAATACCCACCCTTATAGTGTCTCATGAATTAGGGCAATATACTAGGTCACACTTAGGTGTTTCAATTACGACCCATAGCAAAACCAGAGAATATTATAAGATACGTAATGCAATTTTACTTTTGAAAGATGTGAACTACAGAACACTTCCTATATTCATATATCTTAGTAAGTTTATTGCAAAAAGCGTTGTAGTAAATTTGATCAAAGGCCTTAATGATTATCGGAA
Organism: uncultured Algoriphagus sp.; assembly: GCF_963974835.1. GTDB lineage: Bacteria > Bacteroidota > Bacteroidia > Cytophagales > Cyclobacteriaceae > Algoriphagus. The sequence goes on from NZ_CAXBET010000007.1 coordinate 189,619, forward strand.
TTTAAAGGTAGTTTATGCGTCAATATTACACGGTATAATTGGAAGAACAGGTAAATGGACATTTTAAAAAATATTAATGGTTGACATTTTAATTCCAACATTTAACGGAGCTAAATATCTTGATGCGCAACTTCAGTCTATTTTCAATCAAGATTACAAGTTTTGGAGAATAATATTGAGAGATGATGGATCGAGTGATAATACTAGGGAAATCATAGCCTATTGGAAGAACATATATCCAGAGCAGATTCAAGAACTAACTGATGGAAAGAAAGGATTGGGAGTTTCTCAAAGTTATGGATATTTAATAAGTAAGAGTGAAGCTCCTTACATAATGCTTTGTGATCAAGACGATTATTGGCATCCTCAAAAGATAAGCAAGAGTCTTCAGGCGATTCAAACTGCTGAAAAAGAATTTGGAAAAAGCTTGGCCATTATGGTATGCTCGGACCTTGAAATTGTGGATAGCGATTTGAAATTAGTTAGTCCTTCCTTTTGGAAAGATCGAAATGATGATCCTAGACTATTAAATGATTTTGAAAAACTAATTGCTCATAGCGTAGTTACTGGGAATACCATCATGCTGAATAAAAGTGCAGCAATCTTGGTAATTCCAGTTAAGACTAATTTTTTTCTATTTGATCAATGGATCTCTATAAAAGTAGCACGTTATGGAAAAATCATCTTTATAGACGAACCCTTAGTCAAATACAGACAACATTCTAGTAATGTCTTGGGGTCATTCAGGATGTCTAAAACATATTTATTTCATAAAGTAAAATTCTTTCCTTTTTATATACGTTCATGGATCAAGCTTAAGAAGGAACTTGATATGGATTTTTCAGTAGGTAAGGTTTTAGGATTTAAAATTCTGTATAATCTGAGAAAAGCTATAAATGCATAAATTAAAACTAGCCATCATTGGTATTGTAGGAGTTCCTGCAAATTATGGTGGCTTCGAGACACTTGTTGAATATTTGTTGGATGATCTTCCCAAATTGTATGATATTACCATTTATTGTCAGGCTGTTGATGATTCTGAGAAGTTAGACAGGTATAAGGGAGCCAAATTGGAATATATAAATTTGAAAGCAAATGGAATACAAAGCGTTATTTACGATTCAGTTTCGCTTTGGAAATCAATTAATGGTTTTGATTATATTCTATCCCTAGGTGTTTCAGGTTCTTTAGCAATTCCATTATTAAAGCCTTTTACTAAAGCTAAAATAATCTCACATATAGATGGGCTTGAATGGAAGCGTGATAAATGGGGAGCTTTCGCAAAAAGATTTTTAAAATTTTCAGAATCTATTGCAGTAAAGTATTCTGATGGAATCATTTCAGATAATAAACATATTTACAATTATGTTCATGAGGAATATAACAAAGAGTCATATTTAATCGCATATGGAGCAAATCATGTAAGCACTGTTGACCCAGCACCATATATAAAGAAATACTCCTTTATTACTTCCCCCTATATATTTACTGTGTGCCGCATTGAGCCTGAAAATAACATTGAATTACAACTCAAAGTCTTCTCTGATAATGATCTAAAGATTCCATATATTATTGTAGGGAATTGGAGCTCAAGTGAATATGGAATGCGTTTATATGAAAAGTACTCCACCAAAAATAATGTTATTTTATTTAATCCTATCTATGCAAGTAACGAATTAAATGTCTTAAGATCAAATTGTCATTATTATCTTCATGGCCATAGTGCAGGGGGCACTAACCCGTCCCTTGTTGAAGCGATGTATTTGGGTTTACCAATTATAGCATATGGTGTTAATTATAATAGAGAAACTACTTTTAATAGCGCAATCTATTATGATGATGCAAGTGAATTGTTAAATCAGATATTAAAATTGGATAGTTACGATAGAGAGGCCATGTCATCGAATATGTATAAAATTGCAAAAAAAAACTATTCTTGGAAGGCAATTAATAAGAAGTATATACAAATGCTAAAGTCTATTTGAGGTTGAAATACATTTATATTTTAGTTCTATTTTTTCTTCTAGGTTTTAAAACAATTAATTTGTTAGCTCAGACTGTACCTGCTGGTTTTCCTGTTTTAGAGGAAAGCCTTCGAAGAGATCAATTGTTAGGAGATAAAGGTTTAGCAAATTATTCTTTTGGATTAAGACCTATAGAAAACTTGAAGATAAATTCTTTTAAAACTTATAGTGACTCACTTCCTATCAAACAGAATAAAGTCGAATTGAAATTCTTACCTATATTGAGTACCACAGTTTATAATTCTAATAGGCCCTATGGTTGGGGAAACTTTTCTATGATGAATAGTACTGGTTTACAATCAATGGTTTCTCCTGGAGTTTATGGTAAGCTATTTTTTATTAAATTTCAGTTGAGACCTGAATATGTAGCTAGTCAAAATAAGGCTTATCAGGGATATGGGGAAGACTTTAGTGATATAATTAATAGGAATCGATTTAGACTTTGGAACTATGGTGATTATCCGGAAAGATTTTCTAAAAAATATAATTCTTTTTTATGGTGGGGCCAGTCATACATAAGTTTTAATGCGGGTCCTGTTGCTTTGGGACTATCTACAGAAAATATATGGTGGGGACCAGGACAATTTAATTCCTTAATATTTACTAATAATGCTAGAGGTATGAAACATTTATATCTCAAAACAAGCCGGCCTACCAATATTTTTATTGGTAAGTTGCAAGCAGAAATTATTGTGGGTAGAGCTGAAGATTCCGGCATTTTACCGTCTCAGAATCAGCAATTAAATAGTAAATATGCACTTCCTTTTACAGGTGACTGGAGATACGTTAGTGGGATTAATATTATATTTCAACCAGTAATTCTTCCTGGATTATTTTTAGGGTTCAGCAGAACATTTCAACAATATAATGAAATGGTGGAAGACTCATTTAAGGGAAGGCTGCCCATCTTTGAAGGATTTCAAAAGAAAAAGTTGTTTACTAATGAAAATTCAGTAGAATATGATGGTAAAGGTCAGGATCAACAGGTAGCAATATCTCTTAGATACTTTAGTCCCAAAGCAAATTTTGATTTGTATGCGGAATATGGTAGAAGAGATCATAGTTATGATTGGAGGGATTTTATCCTTAATCCAGAACATGCACGAGCATATTTACTAGGATTTACGAAGTTGATAAAAACTGGAAAGAAAAATGTTTTTTATCAAGCAAGAGGTGAAATCGTGCATCAGCAGGAATCTGTTAATCGATATATAAGGTACGAGTTTCTCAATACTTTTAATGCTAGCTGGCACACACACTATCAAGCAAGGGGATTTAGCAATGAAGGGCAGGCAATGGGGGTAGGAATAGGTACTGGAGCTAACGTGCAGATATTGGAATTAGCTAGAATATCCGGGCTAAATAAATTCGGAGTTTTATTCCAGCGTTTGGAAAACCAACAAGATTTTTATTATGGTTCGTTTGCAGAAAATCCTAGTAAGCGGCCATGGATTGATTTCAGTTTTGGCATACTTTACGATAAACAATGGGGCAACCTTATTCTCAGTACTAAGACGCAGGTTATTCATGGCGTAAATTATCAATGGAATAATAATTCACGATCCACTTTGGGATTTCCTCTTGGCCAAAAGCTCTGGACCTTCTCAGGAACAGTAAATATAATTTATCAACTTCATAAGTAATAATTAATATGATTATCTCCAATGGTGCCAGTCTACTTTGATTTTTTGCTTATTTGGTCGGGAAACGGAAGACCGAAGTTGCCTGAGTTATAACTTAAACATATCCAAGATCTCTTATCCCTCTTTACTTAGTAAAAAAGTGTTATACCTATTAATTAATAGCACTTCAAAGCTATTTAGTTCAATATATAATCTACTATCATTAATATTGGCTTTATTTAAAGTAATATATAATGATAATACACGGAGTATCTTCCATGTAATTTCTAATAATTTTTAAAAAATATAAAAATTGTGTGCTCAATTATAAGAATTGAATAACCTTTATAAATTACGTCTTGTGTAATTAAACCACCTATGAATTTAGAATTAAAAGAAGTAAAGATTGCCATTATAGGATTAGGCTATGTAGGTCTACCATTGGCTGTGGAGTTTGCCAAAAAGTATCCTACAGTAGGTTTTGATATTGAACCAAAGCGTGTTGCTGAACTTAGAGAGGGAAGTGACAAAACTCTAGAAGTGGAAAATGATTTACTTAAATCAATTTTAATCACAAATTTTTCTCAGTCAATTACTAAAGGACTTATTGCTTCTACTGACCCGGCTGATATCGCAGATTGCAATGTTTACATTGTAACAGTTCCCACCCCCACAGATAAACACAATCGTCCAGTTCTTACTCCCATGCTGAAAGCATCTGAAAATATTGGTCGAAATCTGAAAAAGGGGGATGTTGTCATTTATGAATCCACAGTCTATCCTGGTGTTACAGAAGACGAATGCGTTCCTGTACTGGAAAAAGTGTCGGGTTTAAAGTTTAATATTGACTTCTTTGCTGGATACTCGCCGGAGCGGATTAATCCTGGAGATAAAGAACACACTGTTACTAATATTCTTAAAGTAACTTCAGGATCAACTCCCGAAACTGCGGAGTTTGTGGATCAATTGTATCGCTCCATCATCAGTGCAGGCACTCATAAGGCTTCTTCGATTAAAGTGGCAGAGGCTGCTAAAGTGATTGAAAATTCACAAAGAGACATTAACATTGCTTTTGTCAATGAGTTGTCCAAGATTTTTAATCTTTTGGGAATTGACACACATGAAGTTCTGGAAGCAGCAGGTACCAAATGGAATTTCTTACCCTTCAAACCGGGTTTGGTCGGAGGGCATTGTATTGGAGTGGACCCGTTTTACTTGGCTCAAAAGGCTCAAGAACTGGGATACCATCCAGAAATCATCCTGGCTGGACGTCGGCTAAATGACAGTATGGGAAAGCATGTCGCTACAGAAGTGGTTAAACTTATGATGCGAAAAGATCTAAAAGTTATAGATGCCAAAGTTCTCATCCTTGGTTTTACCTTCAAAGAAGATTGCCCGGATGTACGTAATACGCGCGTTATTGATATTTATCAGGAGCTTGAGACTTATGATATCAATGTGGATGTATTTGATCCTAGAGCAAATCCTGCTGACGTAGAAGATGAGTATGGAATTAAAATCCTTGAAGGAAGTCAATCTCCAGAGTTAAGCGAATACTCAGCTGTGATTTTAGCTGTGGCTCATAAGGAATTCAGAGATCTTAAAATCAAAAAGTCTGACCATCAGGTAATTTATGATGTGAAAGGATTTTTGGACAAATCATTAATTGATGCCCGTCTTTAGGACGATATTTGGTTATATAAAATTCAAGTTCATTTGTATAAAAAAGCGGAGGCCAATAGTATTGCCTCCGCTTTTTTTTGAAGGATTATTTTAAAAGTCTTTTTTAAGTAGTTAAATACTCTATAGCGTTAATGTACTCTATTTCCTAAAATATTTGGAAAAATAATCTAAGGGATTAAGCGATCATAGAGCCTTTATAATAAGAAAGTACTGTATTTGGTAAAACTTCATAAATCATTTTATATCCAGATACATCATATTCTATTTTTGTATATCCGCTTTATACCAGTAAGGTGTCAAAAGCAAAATAAGATATGTTAAACTTAAGAATTGAGGCCACTTCTGCCTGTCCCGCCACTGCGGGAGTCATCGGTCATCGGTCTTCCAACCTGATAAGCAAAGAATCTAAGGTGACTGGCATCATTGCGGATAATCATATTCTATTTAAACTGATCTTCAGAATCATAATCTCATTTGTTAATCCTCCGCTTTATGCTATTTATTAGCTTAAGTCTATCAATTTTCTCTATTGCAGCTGGAAATCCGCCCAGCAGTGAATAGAAATAGTAATAAAAAGACCCAGAGAAGATCCCTGGGCCTTTTTGTTAGGCAAGTGCCTAATAAACTTAACGCGAACTCAAAGTTGTGACCTATAACTTGAATTTAAAATACCCTGAATAGGGTATTTTTCTTATGTTTTTGACTTAGTGAGAAAGGAATTTTCATAATATTTTTATTTACAAAAATCCTTGGATCACTTATTGATATAGTGGTGTGCATAATTTGAAAGCTATTATTTAAGTTAGGGAGCACCACTCTCCTGACTCATACACCGCTCAGAGTAAAATTGAAATTATTAAAAAAAGCATTCTTGATTTGGAATAGCATTTGCGACTTAATCATATGATTTTATTTACTTTGTACCCAAATCAAAAAGTAGGGGAAGTCCCTGTTTAAAAATTAAAAAAAAACCTCATCATCTTAATCTAATCCCCAAAATGAAGCAAAATTTGTTCTCTATTTCGGTAAATCGCTCACTTATGATTGCCTTGGTCGCTATGTTGGCGATGGGAGCATGTAAGAGTAAAAAGAAAGCTGTACAAGAACCTGCACCTCCTGCACCGGTTGAGCAAGTAGAACAAACAGCTCCTCCTGCAGCTCCGGAATCATCAGCAGAGGAATTAGCAGTAGAAAAACTTGAAAATTATTTCAATAGCGTAGCTGCTGCCGGCAACGCATCCATGGCAAACCAAACAATTCAGGAGGTTTTAGCAATGTTCTCAAATCAGGAAACTCCAGTATTGATTGTGATCCATGAAGAAAATGGTATCAAAGATTACGATGAGCCAACTACGATTAAGAAGTATTTGGAGTACTTAAAAGACACAAAGAAGAACCTTAATTACATCAGCGATATCCGTATGGACGCTAATGGTAAAGTCTCTGAATTGGAGCTTAGAAGAAAATAATCGCTCATCTGAAAAAATAAAATAGATATGAAAAATAAAATGATTCTTTTTCTGGGCCTTTTCCTTGCTACTTCAGTTAGCGTATTGGCTCAGTCCGAAACAATTAGCCCGGCGAGAAAGCAAGCAATTGATTCACTTGCACTTGAAAAAGTAAAAGATTTGAGTAAGTACATCAGCATCATTGGAAGCAAAGAAACCCAATTCTCTGAAGCTAATAGAGTAATGGATCGTGCTGAAGAACTTTTTTCTCCTGGTGCGGAAATGGGAGTTTCAAGTATCAACTCAAACGAAATCGCATATTATAAGGTAAGACGTTATTTTGAGCGTTTGATGGCTTTGAACTACGACAGAGTAAATATTACCTGGTACGATATCCAGTACATTTCGGATCTTGAAAGACAGCCTGACGGTAGATATGTTGGAGTGATTACTGTATTCCAACGATTTGAAGGAACCTCTATCGAAACAGGTATGAATTACAAAGACACTACTAAGAAAGACATCACTATCTACGTTGAGAAAAAGCAAACCCAAATTGCCGGTAGAACTATCGAATTTTGGGACGTCATGCTAGGTGACGTGAGAGTGACAGAAACCTCCGCATGAGAATAGTAACCTTTATCTTTGCGATATTCATCGCAAGCATCTCAATTGTCTCGGGGCAGGGCATAGGCAGCCCCGGGACAATTAAAGATGATGGCAAATTTGCCGCCTCTACCAAACAACTAAACCAATTCTTCAGAAGATTCAATGGTGAAGAATCACCCACAGATGGAAACGTAAGGTTCTATCCTGGAGATTCCTCTTACCATAACGCTGCTTTAAGAAGTGGATTTCTGAAGATACTTTTTGACAATCAGACTTCCTCTGTAAATCAGGATTTAAAAACTCAGTTTACTAACAATGTGCTTTCGCCTAGCTATCCTCAATACATAAACTTCCACAAAGAAGGTTGGTATGCCGAGGTTCAGGCCGATTTTATCTTTAAAGGCAAAAGAGAGAAAGCTACCCTAATCTTAAAACTTCAGGCAGAAGGGCTGGGGTATGAGTGGGTAATAGATGAGGTTTCCTTTCCCCCATTCAAAAACATATTTAACAAACCGGTGGGAGGTTCAAAAGACTTTTTGCATCCTTTGAGCCATGAGCTGGGGTTTATGAACCTCAGAAGGGCTTTTCAGGATTCGAAAATGCCCGAATCATTTACTGAATCAAGTTTTAAACCTGATTATCTGACCTTGTTTTTGTATGAAATGAAGCAAAACAACATCCGGTACGAGACTGTTACTGATGTCAAATTTCACTTCTTCCAAATTGAAGGCTGGTATTTTGAAGTACAACAATTCAACCGCCCTGGTTTTAATACAGGATGGCTGATTTCTAATCTTGTCAAACTCAACCCTGGCGACAAGGAAACTATTCAGAAATACATTTATGATCAGAACTAAGTCAATATATCTAAGTTTATTCCTTTTCTTCCTGAGCTTCTACGGAATGGCTCAGACTATAAAGGGTTATACCAAAGCTGAAATAGATGATTATTCGGCCAAAGTAGAAGATCAAATCCGCTTCTTGGAATATCTGCTCAATACCATAGGCTCTGCCGAGACGCAGCCTAGAGATAAGGACGTGGTGATTAGAGAAAGTTATCTGAAGATTTTCCGTGATGGGGAAGTTCAGGTAGAAGATGATCTCTTATTGGATAGAAAGGTGGTAACCAACAAAAATGTAACATCCTACCTTAAAGACATTGAGTTTTTCTATCGGGACGCCAATTTCAAATTCAAAATTAGAGATGTAAAGCCTCACCAGAAAGAAAATGGTGACGTGTTTTTTACGGTCTCCCTGGACAGAACAATCACTGCCACCGGGATAAACAATGAAAAAGTAACGAACACCAAACCTAGATTTGTGGAGGTCAACCTTGATCCCAAAACCCAGGAACTGAAAATAGCCAGTGTCTATACTACCAAAGTTAGTAGGGACGAGGAGTTAGCAGAATGGTGGTCAGTACTTAATACCCATTGGCAGGCTTATTTTAGAGATCGCTTTGCATTAAGCGAATACGATTCCATAAATGTGGATGTTCTCTACAGATTTGTAGAGGTAGATTCTCTGGATATTTCTGGTACGGATTCTCTTTTGGATCTCAGTCCTATGGAAGCTATGCGGAATCTGAAGTATGTGAATCTAAGCAATACCCAAATCACTGAACTCGGTCCTATTTCAAATGTGACCTTTCTGGAATACTTGGATGTGTCAAATACCCCCACTTCAGACATTCAGTTTATCAAGTATTCCGATAGACTTAAGCATTTGGATATTTCCAAAACCCAGATTAGGGATATCAGTGAGCTGGTTAATCTAAAGTCGCTTAGATCCCTGCGAGTGGAGGAGACTCCAGTTATGAGTTTTGCAGTGCTGAATGAATTTGACAGTTTGAAAAGCCTGTTTCTTGCCAAAAGCGGGTTTAATAATCCGGATAATATCAAGGATCTATCAAAACTCGAAGATTTAGATTTAAGCAATAATTACCTAGTCAACTTCAGCCAACTATCTGAATTGGCTTCCCTTCAGAATTTAAATCTTTCCCATACCAATATTCAGGATCTTAGTCCATTGTCAGGACTTGAGCAACTTGAAATGCTGGATATCACAGGTACGCAGGTGGCAGATATATCAGCATTGAACGGCAAAGCTGAATTGCATAAAGTCTTGGCGGATGATACTAAACTTTCTGTACTTTCTTCAGATAATTTTATCCGGACAAACCCAAAGGTATTACTCATTCATCACGTGAAAGATTTGGAAAGTTGGTGGGCAGGATTGTCTGATGCCTGGAAAGCAAGCATGAAAAAGGCCAATCCCATGATTACTTCTGATAACCCTAGTGTGGAAACACTCACTTCTACTATAGGATTGGAAGAGCTGGATTTGAGTGGGGCCGGGATCAAAACTATAAATCCTATCACGAGATTTGCAAAACTTACCAAAGTAGACTTTTCCGATAATCCTGTCACAGACGTGATTTCCCTCACTGAGGTAAAGACCTTGAAAGAAATAGTCGGAAGAAATTCCCAAGTGAAAGATATTTCTCCCCTCAAATCAAATGAGGAATTGGTTAAAATAGATTTGGATGGAAGTCCAGTATCCAGCATCATGGATGTGCTGAGTCTTCCTCAGTTAACCTATCTTAATGTAAATGGATCTGAAATAGTAAACGATGAGGTGCCGCAGATCATAATTCAAAAGCCGAATTTGACCATTGTTTACAGAACAGAGGAGTTGAATACATGGTGGGAATCTTTGGATGGGGTTTGGAAGGAAATATTTACTAAGGAGTTTTCTTTATCTAATGATCCATCTACTGAGGAGCTGCATGCAATGACAGAAGCTTCCTCGCTGACATTCGAGCGGGTATCTGTTGGAGATGTACAGGCCCTTACCGCATTTGTGAATCTTAGATCTTTGGTGATTTTTGATGCACCTCTGGGAAATATCTCTCCTCTGCAAGAACTGAAATTACTGGAGAAATTGAAAATTTCACAGGTACCGGTAACGGATTTCTCTCCTTTGAAAGGCCTCTCAAATTTAAAAGAACTCGATATCAGCAATTCTGGAATTGAGGATTTAGAGCCATTGTCAAGTCTGGTGAGCTTGGAAACTCTGAATATTTCCGGAACTAATCTTAAAACGCTGAAAGGACTTGAGCCTTTGATTAACCTTCAGGAACTGGATGTGGCAAGTACTAATCTTCGATCTCTGAAGCAAATAGAAGGACTTCCCAACTTGAAAAAACTTTCTTGTTTCAATACCAGACTGAATAGTAGAGCGGTGGATAACTTCAAAAAATCAAATCCTGAATGTGAAGTCAGGTACTATTGAGGGAAAGGGAAAAGGGATTAAAAAATTAGATAAAAAATCCCTTTAAAATTTTCTAAGAAAAATTGTGTTGGAAAAGTTGCTTAATCACCCTGACATAAAGGTATGTAGACGCTATTAAAAAAAAATACCCTGTACAGGGTATTTTTTTGTTTAGGCATGGGAAAGTTCTCCACATAATGGTATTATTGTAAGTTGTGATTTACTTATTTTTATTTTAAAATTATAAATTTAGATCTTGAGCATTACTTATTTGCATTTGACTTGAATAGGACTTTAGCCATTCTCACACTTTTTTCGCTTGTACTTATCCTTCTAGGAGTCAACCGGGGTTTTGATATTTCTGATGAAGGATTGTATGTTTTATTGGCTGTTCCAGATCAGGAAAATTTTGCTGGCATTTTTAACTACGATTTATTCTTCAAGCTTTTTTACAAGATCACAGGAATTGAGTTTGGGATAATTGGACTTAGGTTACTTCGCTTAATTCTATATGGTTTTGGTGCTTATGCCCTGACTCTCTTTTGGAGAAATCTTACTAACTCCAAATTTTCAATCAACATATATTTTTTATCCCTGGCAGGTCTGTTTGCAGGGTATGGTTTCTTGCCTCAAAGCCTTTCCTATAATTCCATTTCCGTAGTACTTTCCTGCTTTTGGTTATGCTTGATTTCAAAAAAGGATAAGGCTGATATTCATTACATCTTCATGGGAATATTGCTGGCAAGCATGCTATATGTAAAAATTACAGCGGTACTTGGGCTTGGGCTACTTACTTTAACGTCAGCGACATTTGACAGGAATTTCAAATGGTATCAAATAGTTGGTTTACTAGCTCCATTCCTCATTTTTGAGATATTACTATACTCTTCCTTAGGCGACTTTTTGGTCTCCAGATTATCGGGTGCCTCCCGTATGATGGCAGCGCGTCCTGATTACTCCATACTATTGTTGTTCAAATATGCAGGGGTTGGCTTTTTCTGGATTGCTTTGACTGCAATTCCCTTTCTGATTGCATCAAGATTTCAAAAATCAATGCCAACAGTAAGACTGTCCTTACTTGGTATAGCAGTATTTATGTTAGTCATTATTTGCTATTACACCTCAATTACTCAGGAGTGGAATCACATAGTCCTTCTTCTTACTGTAGCTATCCTGGCATATTTTTCCACTGAAATTGACTTGAAATCCATCTCCAGGAATCAGCAATTTCTTATACTTGTTCTCCTATTTTTACCTTTTGTTCTTCATTTCGGAAGCAATGTCTATTGGCTTCGCTTAGGCATCCATTATTGGGTATTTTGGATTCTGGCCACTTTTTTCCTCTTTGAACACATGAAGTTTAATCTCATAGAATATGTAAAATTAGTAGTGGGGTTAATTTCTTTACTCTTGGTGTTAAATGGCATCTGGATTCATCCATTTGAACAAGAGCCGCTGTGGGAAGCAGATCAAAAATGGAATTATAGTAATGAAGATTACTTATTTCTGTCCCAAAATCAGATACTTGTTTTAAATGCTATTAAGCCTCTGGTGGAAGGGGAGGACCAACTCTTGGCATTGTATAGAATTCCAGGAATTCCATTTCTATTAAATAAAACTTCTCCAAGTTCCCCAGGATTCTGGACAAAAAGTCAAACCGAATATTTTTTTCCTTCTACTTATCAAAGAGACTTGCTTATAGTCAACTCCCTAGATTCCTTACCTTCCTTTGTGAAAAATGATTATTCGACAAAATATGTCCAGCTTCCGGATAGCAAAGAAATTAAGGTGTTATGGAGAAAGTAAAATCTAAGACTTTCTTTTTATTCTGGTCATTATTAGGCTTAGGTGCTCTAATTTTCATTTGGTTTTTACCCTGGAGATTTCAGGTCAATGATGACGTCATTATGATGTGGCTGGTTTCTGGGGCTTATACCGGCACGCCAGAATCCTACGCGGTATTTATACATCCACTCCTGAGCTGGACTTTTTCAAAACTCTATACGTTTGCTCCTACCATTCCTTGGTACCCCTTCACCTGGTATTTGGTCATTTATTTGAGTTACTTGGTGTTTTTAAAAGCTATAGAGAAAAATTTCAATTCCACTTCAGCAAAGACTGTCTGGGTTTTATTTATTCTTGGTTTATTAGTCCATTTCCTCTTTTTTCTACAATTTTCTATAGTCTCAGCTTTTGCCATCTCAGCTGGTTTTGCATTTAGATTGAATCATGATAGTAGGATTTTCAACATATATGCTGCAGATCTTTTGATCCTTTTCGGAGTGCTGATAAGAATGGAAGTTTTGTTACTTTTTCTACTTGGATTGCTTGGACTTCAGCTCCTTTTTAGAAAGCTTCACATGGCGAAACTATTGTTAATTCCTATGCTTTTCCTTGCTTTGGGTTATTGTTTCAATTTGTTGTGGTTAAATATCAATGGACTATCTGAGTTTTATGAATTAAATAAACTTCGCTCCTTGGTATTTGATCATCCAGCACTTCAGATGAATAAAAGTGCTTATTTAGTTTCTGATCCTCAGTTATTTAGTTTTTCAAATGGGCTAATGGATTTTCAGACAGATGATCTAACAAAAAATAAGTTATTGGGTTGGAAAGATTTACTTGACCAGTCAAGGTTTGAAAGTATGGATTTTAAAAACATCTGGTTTTCCCTGTATTACTATATACTAAATGAAAAGTATTTAATTCTGATAGCATGTGTGTTTGTCACTTTTCGCATCCTGGAAACTTGGAAGAGTACTATGATTAATATCCTAATATTTGCGTTGGTAGCCCTTCTTCTTTCACCGTTCTACTTGCTTAAAATTCAGGTCTATGTGATTTTTTTCCTACTGTTTTTGCTGTGGTCTTTGACTGCTGGTGATACTGAGAATGCTAAACTAGCATATAGTAAGCTATTCGCTAGTTTCCTTTTGGTCATGATTGGTGTTCATATATATAATTTTCTAAGCAATGTGAAAAGGGATGAAGCTAATAATAAAATTATGAGTTTGCTGAAGGAATCTAATAAGAGTTTTAACGGAGAAATAATTCTTATCGCCTCAAATGAGGTATATGCTCATCTAACCCCGGGTAAACCTTTCAGCTTTCAACTATTAGGCTGGCCCACACTATTAGAGAATAGTAAAAATCATGTTCAGAAGGTTAACCGGAAATATCTTATTGATAAAGAAATTTTTGATACTAATTTCCAATATTTCAAAGAACTGCAGCAAAGATCTGAAGGATCAAATCAACTTATTATTTTTTAAAAATGCGTAGTTTCAAATTTCTGTTCTTCGATGGAATAGTCTTCTTACTTTACTTATTTACCATTGGGTATTTTATTAAATTTTTTGGTTTTATTGATATCAAAGATCATAATTTACTCTTAAGCAACTATTTATCGGCAGGTTATTTCCCCATACCTCCGGGTTACTATTTTTTAGTATATGCATTGGATATGCTGATAAGAATTAAATACCCTTTTGTAGTAAGCTCTGCATTAGTACTGTCCTTTTTTCTTTGGTGGAAGTATAAGTTGCTGTTTACTGAAATTAGCAAATCAATGGGGAGGAAAGGACCCAAAAGCTTTCTGCTTTCACTATCTTTTCTATTTCTATCTCCTATTTTCATTCCTGCTATTGATGGGGATTTTTGGTACTTAGGTAAGTTTACCCAAACGATATGGCATAATTCTACACTAATATGTGTGTTTCCCTTTTGTATAATCCTTATTCTACAGACCTTAAAATGGTTGGATTCTAAGGATAGAACTCACCTATTCTCCATGTCCGCACTTTGTTTTTCTATTCTATTGATCAAGCCTAGTTTTCTCTTTTGCTTTATTCCAGCTTTACCCATATATATACTGATAAGAGACAGGAAGCTTTCTACACAGTTTATTCATTCTCTGCTTTTTATTTCCGTGATCTTTCTGCTTTTATTTTTGGAGAAATACCTGATATTTTCTTGGGATCCCATGATAAATAAGTTGTATGCTGTAGATGAGATATCTAAGGTGGTGATTAACCCATTGGGTGTGTGGCTTAATTTTTCAAATGAACCATTGTTTGATCTCATTAGTAGTTTCCCACTACTGCTGTTCTTCTTGATATGCTGGAAAAAATCGGCATTTGAAACTCCCTACTTCAACTTATCCTTGCTTCTCTTGGTTTTTGCGTTGTTGGTATATCTATTATTAGCAGAAACCGGATGGAGAGAGTTCCATGGTAATTTTTACTGGCAGATTCCTATTGCTTTGCTTATCAACAGCCTGAGTATTCTGCTGGCGGTTATTCGCAGTTTCCGATTGGAAGGCAGAAAGTGGACTCCTAAGTATGTTGCTATCGCTTTAGTGTATGTGATTCAGGTAGCAATGGGACTGTGCTACTGGTTGAGAATATTCGTTGAGCGTACACTGAGCTGACCATTTTTCTCCTCAATAATATGGCTAGGTGCGAGCATGTTCATTTCATAATAAGGGAGAACATAACGTATTACTTCTCCATTTTTTGCTTGAATTGGCAATTGGGAAATTGAATATGAATGAAGTATAACAGAATCAATTTGGACGAGGGTAGTATGCATGGTCTCGATCTTCTCTGTGATTTCTATAGGGATTTCAAATGTTTCCGGATTTACTCTGTAGCTGATGAGAGTGTTTTGAAATGGTAATATCAATACAAAGGAAGCCAAGTTTATCGCTACAAACGTCTCTGCAGACCAGCGATGTTTTGGATTTGAAATAATCCCTAAATTAAGGAAAAGACATATTGGCGTGTACATTCTTAAATCCACCCAAGTGTAATTTTTATATAGTATGAGATTAAAAATGATAATAATTAAGAGTACAACAACCCCACCCATCATCAGCTTATCTTTCCTGTAATATAGAATGGAATACAGCAAGCTTGCCGCTACCCAGATTTTTTGCAAAGTATAAAAATGTCCCTCTGTATAGTACAGCGCAAAATATATGTTTCTTTTTAAGTTGAATACCAATGTATTCAATGCTTTCCAATATTCCTGCTCTTGGATTTTTTCATTGATTCCTGAAAAGGTATTGGGTACCTGCTCATGAAAAAAATATTGGAACAGGAAGGGTAAGGCAATCCCAAGAATTAAATAGACAGGCTTTAAATTACAATTATTTGGTCTAGGTAGCATTATTACTCCATATAACGCAAAAAACCAAGTGGTTCTGATTGATCCTAAGAGTAAGATGAATACTAGAAGAATAAGTAAATCAATGGGTTTAGTACTTTTTAAATAGTTTTTTGTAAGTAAAAATAATCCTATAGCCCCAGCTAGCTGTAGGAGTTCAGGGAGATATGTTACGGAGTAGAAAAGGGTAATCGGACTTCCAAGGATCAAAAGAGCTTGAAAAACTTTAACGCTAGCGCTGTTTCCTTTGCTCAATATTAAGGTTATAACCGCGATTAATAGAACACTTATGTTAATTAAAGGTATACTTAAACCTCCCCAGCCTATTAGTTTAGAGATTGTTCCATAGATAAGTGGATAAGCTGGTCCATGGGCATCTACCCCGAAGACTCTGGAGCCTACACCGCTATATGTGAATATCGCTTTTAGATTGTTTGTGATGTAAAAGCCTTCTGAGTTTTTAAAATAAAAATGCTCATCTCCGTAGTATGGGGCATAGTTTGAATTCAGGAAAGAAAAAAAATAGACGTAAACTGCAACAACTCCTGCCAGTGCCATCAGCAGATAGTGCAGTTTATTAATCTTTCTGAAATTCATTACTCCTATGGAGATTTTTATTGAGTGCCCAAATGATTATTTGATTGATAAATATTGACATTAATTAAGTAATCTCCAATTTCACTTCATTCCATTAGCCGCATAATCATTTGCAAAACTCATTTACCCGAGTAAATTTGTTACTCGGTGAGTAAGTTTTTTACTCATCACCGCTAGTTTCTGGAATGGGAGTGAAGGAGCGAAGCTTTCCGCCGAAGGCGGAATTTGTAATGAATAATTTTTTTGAATTTAAAATTCATTCAGTAATGTGCTGTAATTCATTGTCAATTAATTGATTAGTAGTTAATTTAAAATGTTCAATTTTTCAATTTTAAATTATTTAGAGCATGGCAAACATTATTGTTGAAAAATCCTTCCGGTTTGCTCAGGAGATTATTACAGTTTATCTGGTTTTAAGAGAAAAAGGGCATTTTAAACTTGCGGATCAACTTGTCAAATCAGGCACTTCAATTGGTGCCAATATTGAAGAATCTCAAGCTGCTCACTCTAAGCTAGATTTCATATCCAAACTCACAATTTCAAATAAAGAAGCAAGAGAAACTAGATACTGGTTAAGACTTTTGGAAAAAAAAGAATTTCTCGGAGACCATCCTTCATATTTCTACTTGACATCAGAAATAGAAGAAATAATCCTACTACTTAATTCTATTATCAAGAAATCCCGCGAAAACTTTAAATAGATAACCTATTACCGGGTGCTCAATAAAAGTCCCCCCATTTTGAATTCTTAATTCTTCCATTTTAAATTTTACATTATTAATTCATTTTAAATTTTTAATTCTTTCATTTTAAATTAAATAGTGCTCGAATCCCTAGTCACCTCTAAAACACGAATTAAGCTTCTCCTGAAGTTCTTTTCCCACGCTAATTCAGGATACCTGCGCTCCCTTGCCAAAGAGTTTGACGAATCTACCAATTCCGTAAGGGTAGAGCTGAATAGGCTTACAGAGGCAGGATTATTGGTGGCTGAAGATGAGGGAAAAACCAAGATGTATAAGGCGAATACCAGCCATCCATTTTTCGAAGAAATCAAAGGGATGGTATCGAAATTTCTTGGTCTCGATGATCTGATGGAACGGATAGTCAAAAGGATGGGAGCCGTGGAAAGAGCATATATTATCGGCGACTATGCCAAAGGGGTCGATTCTGGAACTATACAGATGGTGCTTATCGGAAAAGAGCTCGACAAGGAGTACTTGGAATTTATCAAGGAGAAGACCTACGAAAAAGTCCAGCGCAAAGTGGAAGTATCCATCCTAGACACTGACCCTGGAGACATTCAGGGTATTCTGGTGTACGGGAAGTAAATTTCAAATTACTAATTGCCTCATTTTAAATTCTCTATCCCCCTATTTTACATTTTACATTTTTCAATTTTAATTCACTCATTTTAAATTTTAAATTTCTAATTTCAAAATTTGAATCCTAAGGATAATATCAAAATCATCCAACCAACCTCGGGGTGGCAACTCATAGACTTCAAGGAACTTTGGCGCTACAAGGATCTATTGTACTTCCTGACGCTCAGGGGAATCAAGGCAAGGTATGCGCAGTCAGTATTGGGAGTGGCGTGGGCAATTATCCAACCACTGTTTACCACCGTTGTATTTACGATTGTTTTTGGCAATCTGGCAAAGGTAGATTCCGACGGAATACCTTATACCTTATTTTCCTATTTGGCACTTTGGCCATGGAATTATTTCTCAGGAACTCTCACTGAGTCCGCCAATTCCTTGATACAAAATGCCAATATGATCACCAAAGTTTATTTCCCAAGGATGGTACTTCCCCTAAGTTCCATACTGTCCAAATTGCTGGATTTTATTATTGCATTCGTAGTGGTAGTGGGAATGATGATTTATTACCAAGTTTCTCCAGGCTGGGGTTTGTTGTTCCTTCCTTTGTTGATTGTCCAACTCCTCATGTGCAGTCTGGGGATGGGAATGATGCTTTCTGCCATGGCAGTGAAATACAGGGATGTCAAGCATGCCCTTACTTTCGTGGTACAACTCCTTCTATATGCCGCACCGGTGGTCTATAGCACTACAGCAGTGCCTGAGGAGTATCAGAAATTTTATGTACTTAATCCAATGGTAGGTGTAATCGAAGGCTTTCGTGCAGCCTTTCTGGATCGCCCTATGCCTTGGGAATGGATCTGGCCAGGGAGTATTGTCGCACTTTTCCTTTTCATCTTCGGTATGATGTACTTCCGTAGAATGGAAAGGATTTTTGCTGACGTAGCGTAGCAAAATGTTGTCCACTTCCACTAATTATAACTGAATTCACTCCGACAACCAATAACCAACAACTACCAACAGGAAATCATATCTTAATTAAGGGCCTATCCCAATTCCAAACTATTCCATTTTAAAATTAAAATCTTGCTCTCCATCATCTCCCCGGTCTATCGCGCTGAAAACACATTGGATGAACTTACTTCTAGAATCAGGAAAGTTTTAGTGGGACAGGAAATAGAGATTATACTTGTGGATGATTACAGTCCGGATAGTTCCTGGGATAAGATAGAACAGCTCGCAGAAATTCATCCGGATATCAGGGGAATCAAACTTTCAAGGAATTTTGGACAACATTACGCCATCACCGCTGGGCTGGATTCTGCCAGAGGGGAATGGATAGTAGTCATGGACTGCGATTTGCAGGACAGACCTGAAGAGATCCCATTATTGCTGGATAAAGCTAATGAGGGATTCGATGTGGTATTGGCCAGGCGAACAAATCGCCAGGATGGATTTTTCAAACGATTTGCTTCGAAGATTTTTTACAGAACACTCGCCTGGCTTACAGGTTCCAAACAGGACGAGCGTATAGCCAACTTCGGTATCTATCATCGCAAAGTGATTAATGAAATTGTGGGAATGCGAGAAAGCATCCGCTACTTTCCTACCATGGTCAAGTGGGTTGGCTTCCGGCAGACTACGCTGGATGTAGTCCATGCGGAGCGCGGGGAAGGTAGCAGTAATTACAACTTTAAAAGCCTATTCAATCTGGCGGTGGATATCATGCTGGCTTATTCAGACAAACCTATTAGACTGACTGTGAAATTGGGATTGATAGTGGCACTTACCGGCTTTCTCTTCGCCCTGTATACTTTATATAGATACCTGCATGGAGATATAGTGGTGGAAGGATATGCCAGCTTGATTATTTCACTTTGGGTTCTTACAGGATTCTTACTGATTACCTTAGGAATAGTGGGACTTTATATAGGTAAAACCTTCGAAGGTGTGAAAAACAGACCCATTTACATTATCGAAAAAACAATCCACTAAAACCATAACCAACACCCAACAACCCCCAACCAACACCCAACCTCCCTGAACCCAATAATCAAACAGCTTTCTTTCGATTCCAACCTCTTCGGCTATCCAGTAGGAAAAGTGACAATCGACGGTGATTGGAATGAGGAAGACTTTTTGAATGCTGCCGAGAAGTTCCAGTTGATCTACCTCTTTTCAAAAGAACCCCTTGAATTCACAGATCCACATATTCAGCTAGTCGATACTAAGCTAACTTTTAAAAATAAACTAGGTAGCCTTCCAGCCGTTCCAGATATCACTACCTATAATGCCGGGTTGAGCCAGGAGTTAGAGGAACTAGCGTTTTTGAGTGGGGTGTATTCCCGCTTTAAAATCGATAAGAGACTTGAAAATGATGAATTCGAAAAACTATACAAGCTCTGGATTAAGAAAGCATGGGAATCCCATTCAATATTAGAGGCCAGTCCGCTTCAAGGTATGGTGTCATACGCTGTAGAGGGTAAGTCTGCCGCTATTGGTTTAATAGCTGTTGCTGAAAAAAGACAGGGTAAAGGATTGGGCAGGCAGCTGATGAAAGCGGCTGAAGTGAAGGCTTTTTCACTTGGAGCAAAAACTATTTCCGTTAGCACCCAGCAATCAAATACCCCAGCTTGTAGGCTTTACGAGTCCTTAGATTATACTCTAATTGATACCGTCTTTGTATATCATTACTGGAAAACTTAATACTATTCAGATCATCTCTGATAACACCAGAAAACAACACACCAACCAATAACCAACACCCAACTACCAACAACCAACAACTAACAGCCAAAAACTAACAACCAATAACCACCACCGAATTCCAAATTTTAAATTCTCTCATTTTAAATTTCCCACTTCCCATTTCCCAAATCCCTATCCCCTTCAACAAACCCTACCTCACAGGGAACGAACTTAAGTACATTAAGGAAGCGGTGAGCCTAGGCAAAATCTCAGGTAACGGAGAATTTACCCGCCGTTGTCAGGAGTTTTTTGAAAAGAGGTATGGCTATCAGAAATGTCTGCTAACCACTTCCTGCACTGATGCGCTGGAGATGGCCGCTATCTTGTTTGATATACAACCGGGAGATGAGGTCATCCTACCAAGCTTCACCTTTGTATCCACTGCCAATGCCTTTGTATTGCGTGGAGCAAAAATTGTCTTTGTTGACAGCAGGGCAGATCATCCTAATATGGACGAATGCCTGATAGAGGAATTAATTACTCCAAAAACCAAGGCGATTGTAGTGGTGCACTATGCAGGTTTGGCCTGCGAAATGGATGTGATCATGGATATCGCGGAGAGGCACGGTTTGAGGGTGGTGGAGGATGCGGCTCAAGGCATTGATAGTTTTTATAAGGGCAAAGCGTTAGGAAGTTTAGGGCATCTGGGAACGATGAGTTTCCACGAAACCAAGAATATCCAATGTGGGGAAGGAGGGATGCTGATGATCAATGACCCCTCGCTAATTAAAAGAGCAGAAATACTCTGGGAAAAAGGAACTGAAAGGGTGGCTTTCTCCCGGGGGGAAATCAGTAAATATGGCTGGGTGGATATCGGAAGTTCTTATTTGCCATCCGAACTCAATGCCGCTTACCTCTGGTCACAGCTGGAGAATTTGGATAGGATTCAGGAAAGAAGAAAGGCAATATGGAAAGACTACTTTAATGCTTTCAACAACGATTTCGCTAAACCTACAGTTTTGAGCGCTAATTACTTGGGGGTAGTTAAAAATTTAAAATTTAAAATATCTAATTCCTCGCATTCCACCTCCAACTTCCAACCTCCAACTTCCAACTTCCACCTCTTCTACATCCTCTTCCCATTTCTAGAAAGCCGAACAGCTTACGCAGCAGACCTAAAAGAACAAGGAATCCTGGCCGTTTTTCACTACCAAAGTCTTCACAAATCCGCATATTCCAAAAAGCACTTTCCGGATCAATACAATAGAGAATTACCTAATTCCGATCGTTATTCAGACTGCCTTTTGAGATTGCCCTTATTCTATGAATTACCGGAAATTTCCAGTCTTCTCGACGACTGCAGAGAGAAAAGATCTCATCACCGACAACTGACAACTGATAACAGAAAACCTGGGAACTGACAACCAAAGTTTGCAATTCATAAACAACCGAGTAAATTTATTACTCAGTCAAGGTTAATAGCTTTCTCGGCACCCTTCTAGGAATAATGAAATATGTGCAAACTCTAATTTTCGAATGGGAGTGAAGGGGCGAAGCTGTGATCTTTTTCACTACAAATTCACAGTACTTTTATACCATTTGTTCAATAGTATGTAAATCGCATGTAAGTTTCTTTTTATCAACTAGTTTTGAAATTTCCTTTGGAAATGAATGGAGGATTAAAAACTGAATAGTATAAGCAGTGCTGCAAATCAACACTCCACACGATTCTTAGAAATTTTTAAATGGGGTTTGACCCTGCCTTTTTCCAAAAAATTAGTGATTTTAAAAAAGGAAATTAGCTGAAAAAGTTCAGGAAAATCGACTAATCTTTGCATTTAATACTTTGACCCCATTTATTTAGTTAATTTCTTTGGGGAACAATGGAATTTTCAAAAACTGCTGAATGGGTATGTTAAGCTTTAAAAAATTGTTTTTAAAGTGGCAAATTAAGGGGTTACAGCGAGTTAACATCATTTAAAAAGTATGAAAAAAATTTTAATAGGTGGAGCGGGAGGAGCTCCATCGGAAGGAGTTATTAATTCTCTACTGGACAACAGAAATGGAGAAGAAATTATTGGAATGGGAAGTGAGCCTACCGATCTGGTTCTATCCAGAGCGGTTCGTAAATACTTCGTTCCTTACGCAGATACACCAGAATATAAAACTGAGTTGCTTAAAATCCTTCGTATTGAGAAACCTGATTTAATTCATTTTCAAAACGATTTGGAAATTTTTAACGCGTCTCTTTTTCGTGATGAGATTCATGCTGAAGGAGTCAAAACCTATATGCCTGATCATGAGGTAATAGATACTTGCGTGCATAAGTATAAAACATATCTTAAACTCGAAAGTGCTGGGATTAAGGTGCCTAAAAACATCATGTTGAATGATGAGCAAGATCTTATTAGAGCTTTTAAGGAGTTGGGTGATAAAGAAGGTAAAATTTGGCTTCGAACTTCTTCCATTGGAGCTGGAGGAAAAGGGGCATTGCCCACAAATGACTTCGAATTTGCAAAGCATTGGATCACCTTTTTCAATGGCTGGGGAGATTTTTGTGCAGCGCAAATGCTTTCCCAAAAAACAGTAACATGGCTTTCCATTTGGCATGAAGGTGAACTCATTGTAGCCCAAACCCGAATTCGCAAAGGATGGGTTCATGGCAATCGTACTCTTTCAGGCGTCACTGGGGTAACTAAAGTTGGACAAACCTACGCTGATCCTTTGGTGGATGAAATTGCAATGAAAACCATTTTTGCAGTATCGGATAAGCCACATGGAATATTTGGTGTAGATATGACCTACGATGTAGATGGAATTCCCAATCCAACAGAAATTAATATCTCACGATTCTTCACTACCGTTTTGTTTTTCACTAAAGCGGGTCTCAACATGCCAGCGATATTTAAAGACCTTGTTTTATACGATGAGTTTCCCAATCTGGAAAAGAAAATCAATCCACTTCCAGAGGGACTTCTGTGGGTAAGAGGAATGGACACCAAGCCACGCTTGATGATGCCCGGTGATATTGAAAGGGAAGTAGAAAATTTGTTATGATCTTAGTTACTGGAGCTTCTGGGTTTATTGGGAAAAAATTAATTACTGCATTGGTCAATGTGTATGGAGTTGATCACATTTTGGCACTTACATCAAAACCTATTTCAGAATGCCAATACCTGCTACATGATAATTATTCATTCGATCATGATTATGTGATAAAAGCTGGATATGCTGATGTGACTACCCTATTACATGCTGGCGCTTTCACACCCAAAAATTCAGCAGAGGGAAATGATGTGGTTTCATGTACCAGCAACATCAACAATACCATTAAGTTGCTTCAGTTAAAATTGCCCGCACTGGAGAAGTTTGTTTTTTTGAGTACACTGGACGTATATGGAAAGGACGCGAAGATTAGTGAAGACTCTCCCATTGATCCAGTATCATTGTATGGACATTCAAAATTGTATTGTGAAAAAGTAATTGCCTCATGGGCGAAAACCAATAATAAAATTGCTCATTTGCTTCGTGTAGGTCATATTTACGGTCCAGGCGAAGAAGCCTATCAGAAATTGATCCCGGCTACTATGCGTAAATTGTTGGAAGGTCAGCCTTTACAACTTTGGGGTAGTGGCAATGAACTACGTTCCTTTTTATATATAGATGACTTGGTAAATTCAATATTAAAATCCTTGGAAACTAAGGCTGATTTAGGAGTCATAAATTTGGTCAGTGGAAAAACAATCTCTGTCCGTGAATTGATCCATACACTTATGGGAATTAGTGGTATTGATTCCACAGTAGAAGAAGTAAAGATGACTACTGAAGGCAGAGATCTTATTTTCGATAATACCAAAATGCAAAAGGAATTGGGATTGAAAGAAACCTCTTTGCTACAAGGGCTAACAGCTGAGTGGGAATATATGAAACAGTTCAGTCGATGAATATTTTCTTTGATCTGGATGGAACCCTTGTAGATGCCAGCGATAGATTATTTAAACTTTTTAAGTTTCTAGTACCTAATTCTGAACTCACCAAAGATTCCTATTGGAAGCTTAAGAAAAATAAAATTTCACACGCAGAAATATTGCGAAATCAGTTTAAGTATTCAGATCAGCAAATAAAGGAATTTGAGAATACGTGGTTACACATGATTGAATTGCCGGAATGGATTGCTCTGGACAAACCAGTTGAGAATAGTACCCTTTTTTTATGGGAGCAAAAAAAAATACATTCTTTATTTGTGGTTACAGCAAGGCAGTCCGAAGAGCAAGCATTAATGCAGATTCAGCGGTATGGGTGGGAGTCAATTTTTGAAGATGTACTGGTAACAAAACATCAGCGGGAGAAGTCAGAAATGATTTTGACAAAAGAGATTAATATAGGCTCTGACTGGATTGTGGGAGATACGGGTAAAGATATTGAAACAGGGAAGAGGGTAGGATTATTGACAGCGGCGGTGCTTTCGGGTTTTTTGAATCAAGAAAAACTGCTGGAGTATAAACCAGATATAATAGTAAATAGTGTGGTTGATCTAGTATTTGACGAATAAACGTATGGATCCTTCAAAAGATAAGGTGATCGAATCAGCAAATTTTTACGGAAAGTCTTTTTTGAATTTCGATTACCAACTAGCCGATTATAACTTTCAATCGTTGAAGCCTTTCTTTAAAGGAAAGAAGGCGTTGGAGCTTGGGCCATGTTCAGGCTATATGACGAAATCGTTGATTAAAGAATTTGATTCCATCGATTTAGTGGAAGGTTCTGAAAAATTGCTAAATCAGATTCCGGATTATCCGAATGTCAAAAAATTTCACTCATATTTTGAAGAATTCGAACCTACAGATACATACGATTCCATTATCATGAGCCATGTGCTGGAACACATCAAAGATCCGGTTCTAGTATTACGTAAATTCATAACTGGCTACACGAGGAAGGAGTCTTCTTAATATCTGTTCCCAATGCTAAATCCTTACACCGAATAGTAGCTGTTGAAATGGGATTGTTGAACTCAATTTATGAATTAAACAGCAGAGATCATGAGTTAGGACATTACCGGGTTTACGATATGGATACGTTAAAGTCCCATGTCACGGAAGCTGGTTTTAAAGTAAAAGAGACAGGTGGTATATTTTTGAAACCAGTGTCAAATGAACAAATTGAACAACACTGGACAAAAGAAATGATTGAAGGTTTTTATAAAGCAGGTCAACACTTTCAGGAAAACTGCGCCGAGATTTTTTTGGTATGCGTGAAATATTAAGTGCAAAATTCGATTGCTTTCTTTTAAGCAAAAGATAAAAATCGAATAACCTTTGAAAGAATCTTGAAAATAAATCAAAATAACTCCACTGCATGATCATAGCAGGAGTAGGTGGACATGCGCTTGAACTATTGGATATTCTCATTTCAGAGTGTAAAACCTATGGTCTTCTCTTCTTTGATGAAAATAAATCCTTAAAGCTATTTGAAGGAACATATCCAATTATCCACATTGAAGAGGAAGTTGCAAAAGTATTTCATGAAGATCCCGGATTTATTCTGGGCACGGGAAATCCAAAAGTCCGGTACCACTTTTATCAAAGATTAGGCAAGCTGGGCGGAAAACTTACTACTGTACAAGGACAAGGTGTGGTGAAAAGTGGATTTAGTAAAGTAGAAGAAGCTGATATTTTCAATCTGTGCTTTATTGGACCAAATATACAACTGGGTAAAGGTTGCCTGATCAATACCGGCGCTCAGATTCACCATGAAGTGGAAATTGGAGATTTCACAGAGGTAAATCCTGGAGCTGTAATATTAGAAGGAGTGCAGATTGGAAGCTTAAGTTCCATAGGTGCCAATGCTACCATTCTTCCGAAAGTTAAAAGTAGGGAATAACGTAGTAATAGGAGTAGGTCTTTCGTAACTCGGGATGTAGTAGGAGTACTAGGGAGAATTATTCAAAAGAATTAATGCTGAAAAACTCAACTATCTTCTATCTCTTCCGACAGATAGCGTAGTTTTAAGCGAAGCCAACATCTCGCATACTATAAATGAAAATTAATTCATCTATTTTCAATTTTGAAAAAGTTTTTAATTAATATATTAATATTCATTATTCCATTTGGAATACTTTGGGTCATCACCTATTTCACCTATTCAACTGATAAAGGAGACTTAATAAGAATAGGATATATACCAAATTTATTTCCTAATTACAGAGATAAATTTGAGAAGGAACTGTCCAGAGAAATTAAGTTTGAGAAGTTATCAAACAATCCAATTAAGAGAGAATATGATATACTTACGATCGGAGATTCATTTTCAGAGCAGGGTGCTGCTGGTTATCAAAACCTTTTAGCTTCTATGCATGGAAAATCAGTTTTGCATATAGATAATTCTTATCATAGCAATCCGTTTCAAGCATTAATAGCTTTGCAGAATGGGGATTTTTTTGAAGAGTTTAAAATAAAAAATGTTATTCTAGAGGTTGTGGAAAGACATTTTATTCAAAATTCTATGGAATTGAAAATAGATTCTTCAATGAATTATAACTCATTTCAACCCATTAAGTCAAAAAATGTGGAAGATGAGGAAGTAGATAAAGTCCTAAATCAACTTCTCAAATTTCCATATTTTACACTTTACAGGAAAATATTTCCGGATAAATTGATTTCATTGGTTTATGCCAGAGAGTTAAAAAATAATCCATTTTCACTCTCTGATAATACACTATATTTTTATCACCTGGACGTGGCTAATATAGCGCTCAATAATTCAATGGATGAATTGGAGAATATAAACAGTCTACTAAATGATTTAAATACTGACCTGGATAATAGTGGGACAAATTTAATTGTGTTTCCTGTGCCTGATAAATATCATTTTTATAAAGATGATTTAGAAAATACAGATGGATTTGATACCCCATTGTTATTCTCCAACTTTGCTAAGTTACAGAAAGAATATGCATATGTGGATTTGATGGATTCCAAAGACAAAGGTGAATTGGATATGCTTGATTTCTATTATTATGATGATTCCCATTGGTCTCCTGAGGGGGCCAAAGAGGTTACCCAGCAATTAGTGAGAGTGATTGATAATTAATTCGGTCAAATTAGCTTGAAAGTAGATAGCTATTTTAATCCTTTGCTGAGTCGATTTCTTACTTATGGTTGTTCTGGTACACTGGGTTATATTTCGAACGAATTTCAAAGCTTTAGAAAAGTTTGCTATGCCGTTTTCGTAGGTGGGGAATATAGATTTCTTGGGTTAATCGCGGCAGTTTCGTAGTGGATTAAGGATATGGAATGAACATGTCAACAGATCACGGTAGAGAGTCCTCAGCCTTTCCGTCATTGCAATCATCGAAGAAAACAGCCCGTCCCGAACTCGTTTGGGTTAAGCATTCCCTCATACATCAGCCCATCTTGAATCCTGTCCTTAGCCATTTAAACTACTAACAACTAGCAACAACCAACAACCAACAACCAACAACCAACAACCAACAAAATGATCATAGCAGGAGCTGGAGGACATGCGCTGGAACTATTGGATATTCTGATTTCACAGGGAAACACAGAAGACCTTCTATTTTTTGATGACAATAAACCGGATTCACTTTTCCAAGGTACTTTCCCCATCATCCGCAGCCAAGGAGAACTACAAAATGCCCTTCAGGAAGATTCCCGCTTCATTCTGGGTACAGGAAATCCAAAAATCCGCTTCCGCCTGTACGAAAGACTGATCAAGCTAGGAGGGAAGCTTACTTGCGTGACAGGGCAGGGAGTTCGGCAAAGTAACTATAGCACCATCACTGATGCGGATATATTCACAGGTTGCTTTATCGGACCAAACACACAATTGGGAAAAGGCTGCCTAATCAATACTGGCGCCCAGATCCATCATGAAGTACAAATCGGTGAATTCTCGGAAGTAAATCCAGGCGCTATCCTCTTAGGAGGAGTCAAGGTGGGCAGCTTTTCTTCTATAGGAGCGAATGCAACCATACTGCCGCTATTGTCTATAGGTAATAACGTAATAATAGGTGCCGGAGCTGTAGTAACCCGGGATGTGCCTGATGGGGTTAATGTGGTAGGAGTGCCTGGGAGGATAATCTCAAATATATAGTGCTATTTAACTCCATTACCTTTCTCGTTTTCTTACCAGTAGTTTTTCTATTGTACTGGTTTGTATTTCAGAAAAATTTAAAGTTTCAGAATGCATTTTTATTGGTGGCGAGCTATATTTTTTAACGTTGATCAAAATAGGGTGATTTTAATAGTAGAATTATTTTGTATGATTAATTAAGCAAGAATGTTTAAAATTTCAAATAGAATTATATCAAAAATTACAAAGTTTGGAGGTAAAAGATCTTTTTCTCAATGCGGTGAAGATCTTATAATTAATTATATTTTTTCCGCTAGAGGAATAAAGACCCCATTTTATTTTGATATTGGCGCCTATCATCCTGAGAAATTAAGTAACACAAATTTTTTCTATTTAAAAGGATCAATTGGGGTGAATATTGAACCAAATCCTGAGAACTTTAAATTATTTTTGAAAAAGAGAAAAAGAGATGTTAATATTAATATTGGAATTGGAGTTAATGATACCGTTCTTGAATACTATAATTTTCATGATTCAACTTTAAATACATTTTCAACTAATGAATACGAGAATTTTAATAAATTATATATAGACACTGGTTCAAATAAATACAAATTAAAAAGTAAAAGTTTGATTGAAGTGAAAGAGGTTAAGAAAGTAATTAAAGAATTAAATCTCACCAAAATAGATTTGTTGAGTATTGATGCAGAGGGATTAGATTATGAGATTTTAAAAAACTGGGATTTTTACTATTGTTTGCCAAAAATTGTTTGTGTAGAGTCAGTTGAATATTCTCATAATGGTACGGGAAAGAGAAGAAATGAATTAGTTAATTACTTGATAAAAAAAGGATATTTAGAGGTTGCCTTTACTGGTTTGAATTCAATTATGGTCGAAGCTTTATTTTATAATAAAGGTGCTTAAGCATGAAGATAAATCTTATAGCAGTTAAAAAAATACTTCATAAATTTTTTAAAAGACTAGGATATACTATTACAAATGATTCTGTATTTAAAGGGCAATCCTCGAGTTTCTTCGCTAGCCATAAATGGCTAATTGAACTAGATTTCCTGACTATTTTAGATATCGGTGCAAATAAGGGCCAGTTTGCTTCAAAATTTAGAATGCTTTTTCCAAATGCATTTATATACAGTTTTGAGCCTATACAGGAAATTTTTGAAATTTTAAATAATAGATTTTCCAAAGACTTAAAGTTTAAATCTTTTAATCTTGGCTTGGGTTTAGAATCAGGAGAATTTGATTTCTTTCAAAAAGATTTCTCCGATTCCTCTAGTCTGATGCGATCCAAGGATCTCCTCAAAGAAAACTTTCCTCAAACTCAAAATGAAAGTAAAATTAAAATTCAAGTAGAAAGTCTTGATAATATCTCCAATTGTATCAATCTGGAGTTACCTATGCTAATCAAAATTGATGTTCAAGGATTTGAAAAAATGGTGATTCTAGGAGGAAAGCAAACTATTAAAAAAGCATCAGTATTAATCGTTGAAGTCTCCTTTTATGAACTTTATGAGGATCAAGAGTATTTTGATTCTATTTATTCGCTACTATGTGATCTGGGATTTAAGTATATGGGAAATTACGATCAATTGTATTCTCCTAATGATGGGTCAATTCTGCAGGCAGATGCAATTTTTTTTAAAGAAAATGGCTGAAGGAATTGAACTTTCTATTGTTATACCAAATTTCAATTCAGGCATTTTATTGGATCATACTTTAAAGAGCATTTTTTCAAAGGAAACTTCGCTCTTATTTGAAGTTTTGATAATGGATAATTTATCAAGGGATAATCCACTAGTATATATAAATAAATATCCAAAGGATGCTATTAACTTTTTTTCCTCAGAGGATTCAGGAATCTATGATGCTATGAATAAAGGAATAGGGCTGGCAAGTGGGACTTGGCTTATGTTTTTGGGTGCAGGGGATAAATTACTACTTGATCAAATAAATATTGCGGTTCAAAGTGAAAATAGTGAATTTGATTTGGTTTATGGAAATGTAATTGTGTCTAAAAGTAATAAATTATATGATGGTTCTTTTAATTTAATGAAATTGTTATACAAAAACATATCTCATCAAGCTATTATCTATAAGTCATCTGTTTTTAATAAGATTGGCATGTATGATTTACATTATAAAATTTGGGCAGATTATTTAATGAATTTGGAAATTTTCTTTAATAAAAAAATGAATAAAAAATATCTTGAATTGGTATTTTGCACATTTCAAGGAGAAGGTATTTCAGATCAAAAAAAGGATTTTAGGTTTTCTAATCGCAAAAAATATATTTACTTAAAGTTATTAATGAAATACTTGAGCTGGAGTAATTTTTGTGTAGTTTGTGTTTATTTTTTTAATTTGTTTATAACTAAACTAAAAAGTGCTAAATAGTTCAATATTACTTTTAACTTCAACAATTTCTCCTCAGGATTGGCATTTTGTTGGAAGAAAAGGTATTGATGAAAGAGAAGAAGATTATTTTTTAGCATTATCTTTTTATAGTAAATTTAATTTGCCGATTGTTTTTATAGATAATTCAGGTCATTTCAGTAAACGAATAAATAGTGTTATTTCCAATATTTCGGAATCTGAGTATCTGACTTTTTTAAGTAATCATAGTAATAAAGGAAAAGGTCATGGCGAACTTGAAATTATAAAATATGCATTTGAAAATTCGAAGTTAATCAATAAATATGATAATATAATTAAAATTTCTGGAAGGTATATAATTTCAAACTTTATTCATTTCCTTTCTAATTTAACATTTAATAATAAAATACATTGTTGTAATTATTCTAGGAGATTTTCATGGGTAGATACTAGAATTATGATATTGGACCATTATTTTATTAATAATTATCTTTTCCCTACAATGGATAAATTTTTAGATGAACCTTCATCTATATTTTTTGAAAGAGTATATGCTAGATCAATTCATTTGTTTCAATATGATGGTGGGAAGATTTTACTTTGGCCTACATATCCCTTTTATAACGCAATTAACGGAGAAAATGGAAGATCTATTAAGTTTTCATTTTTCAAAAAAATCAAGTACCGTTTGTTCTACAATGTTAAAAAATTTGTTTTCAGCCAGACAATTTAATGAGTGTAATTAAAGTACAGAATGTTTCTAAGCGTTATAGGATTGGCCTTAAGGAGAAAAAGTCTGAAACCCTAGCTGGGCAGCTTGCTAACTTGATCAAATCTCCATGGAGCAATTTGAAAAGACTTCGTGAGATGAGTCGATTTGGCGCTGAAGACGAATCAATTTTCTGGGCATTATCAGATCTAGATTTCGAAGTAAAGCAGGGGGAAGTTCTGGGTATCATCGGAAAGAATGGAGCAGGAAAATCTACTTTGCTGAAAATATTATCACAGATTACTGATCCCACTTCCGGCAAAATAGAAATTCACGGTCGTGTCGCTTCTCTTTTGGAAGTTGGTACTGGTTTTCACCCAGAGTTATCTGGTCGTGAGAATATCTATATGAATGGAACCATTTTGGGGATGACACGAAGGGAAATCGATTCGAAACTTGATGAGATTATTGATTTTTCTGGAGTAGAGAAGTTTATTGATACACCTGTGAAGTTTTATTCCTCTGGAATGAAGGTTCGATTGGGTTTTTCTGTGGCTGCCCACTTGGAGCCTGAAATATTGATCATTGATGAAGTATTGGCAGTTGGAGATTTCGAGTTTCAGAAAAAATGCCTTGGTAAAATGGAAGATGTGAGTTTAAACCAAGGAAGAACCGTCCTCTTTGTATCACATCAAATGGATGCAATCAAGTCGTTGTGTAAGACAAGTTTAGTATTAGAGAAAGGAAAGATAAATTTCATTGGTGATATAGCAACAGGAATTAATATGTATGTTGGTTCATACAAGGTCAACCATTCTGTTAGTTTTTATTATGAAAATAATAAGCCAAGTATAACCAAAGTGGATTTTGATCCTACTTATTCTGGTTTAAGATTTTTAATAGAGTATAAGAGCCCTTTCTTTATTACAAAGCCTGTTGTTGGAATAGTCTTATTTAATCAAGAGGGTAGTCCCGTTTTCGGTTCTAATCCTAGATTTCATAAAAGTGATAGTCTTCCATTAAGTTCAAAGGAAGGGGTAGTTGAGGCGTTGGTCGATGGTCCAGAATTACATTCGGGTATATATAAAATTTCGATTTGGTTAGGTGATATCTCCGTTGACTTTGATGTGAAGCAACATGCATTAACATTCGAATACATTTCAGATAGTCAATATGTACAGAAGCCAAATCCATTAAAAATGGGATCCATAGACAAAGTTTTTAAATGGAATTATTTGAGATGAAGTCCAATAGTAGGTTAAAATATGAACATTCGGAATCTGTTCATAACACTCAAGCCTCAGAGATATTAGTTCCCTACATTTTATCATTACTAGATCCAAAATCGGTTTTAGATGTGGGATGTGGTATTGGTACTTGGTTGCATGTCTTTAGGAATTATGGAGTTAAGGATGTTTTTGGTATTGATGGAGGATATATAGATAAGAGTCTACTTTCAAAATATCTTCCCCCAGATTGTTTTCAAGATGTAGATCTAGAATGTTCATTTGATCTCGGAAGAAAGTTTGATATGGTACTATCCTTGGAGGTTGCTGAACATCTGTCTATTAATGCTGCAAGAGAATATGTTTCCAGTTTATGTCTACACGCGGATATAGTAGTTTTTTCCGCTGCCGTCCCAGGACAGGATGGACAAAACCATTTGAATGAACAGTGGCCAAAATATTGGATTGATATTTTTAATAGTCATGGATTTGAGGTTTTTGATCCATTTCGTAGAATTTTTTGGAATGACTCTCGTATTGATCCTTGGTATAGGCAAAATTTATTTTTGTTTTCAAGATTGAATCTGAATTTAGATAAACCTTTTATTTCCGATATTATTTTGCCAGATTATTGGGGGCAAAAAACCAAAAAACTTGCTAGATTAAAGGATAATTTGGAGAGAATACGCGATGGAAAAGTTGGTTTTTTCTTCTATTTAAAGGGACTTTTTAAAAGCTTGAAATATCTTGGTAGGAAAGTAAGGTAGAAGTGATTTCAGTCGTTATTTGTACATTTAATCGTTTCAATCTTTTGAAGAGTACATTAGATTCTCTTATCGATCAAACTAATAAAGACTTTGAATTAATTATAGTCGACAATAATTCAAAGGATGAAACTTCAACGGTGGCAGATCTGTATTCCTATTTTTTTGCAGAATTTAAATATATCGTCGAACTAAATGCTGGTCTTTCCTATGCTCGAAATAGAGGGGTTTTAGAGTCAACCTATGAATATGTGGCATTCATTGATGATGATGTTCTTTTACCATCGACATGGGCGGCGAACGTTTTGGAAGTCTCAGTTAATAAAAGTCCTGATATATTTGGAGGTCCAGTTTTTCCTTATTATCCAAAAGATAAACCAGATTGGTATAAGGATGAGTATATTTCCTTTTACTGTGGAAATATTCCTAGATATCTAAACGAGAATGAAACATTAATTGGATGCAATTTTGTTGTCAAGAAAGATGTTTTTGAGAGAATAGGATGGTTTAGAACTGACTTGGGAATGATAGAAAACACAATTTTATATTCCGAAGAGACAGAATTTCAGATGCGGTATAGAAAAATAAACAAAACCAGTTTTGTTTATTACTTTCCGAAAATTTCAATTTATCACTATGTTAGACCAGAGAAGATGACTATTATCTGGAACATTCGAGCTTTCATAGGTAAAGGTAAATCCAACTATTTAAAATCCGAAGCTGCAAAAACCTATAGACAATCTAATTTTCGATTTTTTGTTTTAATTAATGAATTAATCAAGATCTTTGTAATTGCCTTGTATGGTATTTTTTTTAGATCAAGAAAAGATTATCCAATTTTTAGTAATTTTTTGATGGAAAGATTAGCTGGGAATTTCAAAAAACTCGGATGGATTTTTGCTCAAATTTGAATGTTTCACCAAGGCCATTAGTTACGGTGGCTATCATCACTAGAAATAGGTCCGAGTCACTTAGAAAGACTTTAGAGGCTGTCTCAAAGCTGAGTTATTCGAACTTAGAAATTGTAGTCGTAGACAATGATTCTTCAGATAATACTAAAAGCGTTGTAAATGAGTTTGAATTTTGCTATTTATTTAGTGACAAGTCGAATGGTTTTGCAAAGACAAGACAGATAGCAGTGGATGCAGCATCTGGGGAATTTTTATTATGGTGTGATGATGATGTAATTCCAATTATTGGTTGGGTTGAGGCATACATAAATAGGTTTCAGAAAGATGATGAAATAGGTTTGATAGCGGGTAAAATTGTAAATCATGGTTTTCCAGAATACATGCGTTTTAAAGGCTTACAAATTATCACTTCAAATGGATTTTTAACTCGTGTTGATAATCCCGAAACTGCCACTATTTTTTCCAATCTTAACATGGGACAGCGTATGTCTGCTATGAAATCTATTGGTGGATATGATCCTTTTTTTCGAGGTGGTTATGAAGAAGTAGACTTGAATTTATCTTTTAGAGCAGAAAATTGGAAAGTGGTCTACGAAGAGAATGCTGTAGTTGATCATTATCATTGTTTTATTAGTTATAAAAAAGGTCGATTTTTCTTCGGTAGTCAATTAATGAGATTATACTTTTATTTCAAACATCGAAGTGTGATTAAGAATGAGGGGTTTATTCAAGCTGAATTGTCAGCTTTTGGTATTGATATTATGAAGAGCGTTAAAATATCACTTGCAGGAATTAAACGAAGAGATTTAGGGTATTTTTTTATAGGCTGTCTAGAGGTCTTTAATGCTATTACTTCCCGATTAGTTATACCTTGGATCATTTGGGAAACAAAAAAAACTAAATGAAAATAGCCTATGTTGCCCCCTACACTACTATACCGTCAAAGACGGCGAATAGTGTACATGTTATGAAAATGTGTGACTCATATGTCTCCTTAGATAATGTTGAAGTTTTTTTATTTGTTTCGAGAAATAAGACCTTATCTAAAAATCAGGATGTATTCAAACAATATGAACTAATACATGAATTTCCAATTATTGAAATACTAATCAGTAGATATAATTTCTTTCGTATTCTTCAGTTTTTTCTTTTTTTTCCAATTTTTCTGAAGTTGAAACAGGTCGATTATGTTCATACAAGAAATTTGTCTGTCGCTTTAGGTTGCGTACTATTTCGTATTCCGACGATTCTAGAATTACACGATTCCCCTGTGTCAAACAAGCGTGGATTTAATATTTTCAAAAAATGTATGAAATCTAAGTTCCTGGTGCGTCTTATTGTTATTACTGAAGCCCTTAAGAAACATTTAATAGATATTTTTCCCTCTTCATCAAATAAGTTATTGCATTTGCCAGATGGTGTTAGTGAAAAGAGTTTAAAAGTTAAAAATGTGACAAAGAACGATCGAGATAGTTTAGGTATAAAGTTCGATTTTTGTTGTGTTTATACAGGTCATTTATACAAAGGAAGAGGTATTGATTTGATAATAAATTTGGCGGAGTTAGCTCCTGATATTGGTTTTTACATTGTTGGCGGAAATGATGAGTCGGTAGCTTTCTATAGGAGAAAATGCGCCGAGATTTTTAATATCCATTTTGTGGGTTTCGTTAATCTAGAGTTAGTTCGTAAATATCAACTTGCTGGTGATATATTGTTAATGCCTTATGAAAATGAAGTTTTTGTTTCTGGATCAGCAGGTAATAGTACATCC
Source organism: uncultured Algoriphagus sp. (assembly GCF_963974835.1). Lineage (GTDB taxonomy): Bacteria > Bacteroidota > Bacteroidia > Cytophagales > Cyclobacteriaceae > Algoriphagus. Next base: position 225,911 of record NZ_CAXBET010000007.1, read on the forward strand.
CCTTTTGCATCTCCATTGAAAATGTTTGAATATATGGCTACTGGAAGAGTAATTATTTCGTCTCAATTGCCAGTGCTATATGAAGTTTTAAGAGAGGGTGAAAATGCAATAATGATCGAATATGATGATGTAAATGGATGGTTGACTGCTATTCGAAGACTTCAGAAGAATCCGGAAATTGGGGTATTTATTGGAGAAGCTGCAAAAAAAGATGTCGCATGCTTTACGTGGGAAAACCGTGTCAGAACTATTATAAAATATTTAAAGATCTCAAGTTCATGATTCGATTCGGTGGTTTTTTAATAACATATAATCGCTCTGAAACTGTATTGAACACGATTGAAAAAATCTTTAGTCAATCCCATCCTCCAGATTTTCTCTGGATCATCGATAATTCTGAAAATTTTGATACGGATTTCGCCATTTCCAGACTTCAAGATTCTCGAATCAAATATCTTCGCATGGGCTATAATGCTGGACCAGCTGGAGCGGCTGCCAAAGGGTTGGAATTATGCACTAAAGATGGAGCTGATTGGATTTATTGGGGAGATGATAATGACCCTCCATTCAGAACTGATTGTTTTGAAAAATTACTTAGTATTTCTGATGAGCACCCATTTTGCGGTGTATTAGGTGCTGTAGGACATTTTTTTGATAGAAAAAAAGGAGTGATCAAACGTATTCAAACTCGACTTTTAGAAAAAAAGGATTGGGTGGAAGTTGATAGTATCGCAGGAGGTATGTGCATGTTGGTTTCTAAAGAATTGGTAAACGCTGGGGTTTATCCGGATAAGGATCTATTTTTTGGTTTTGAAGAACTTGATTTTTGTTTGAAAGCAGCCAGAAAGGGCTTTTCACTAGTAGTGAACTGTGAGCTCTTTTTAGATGCAAGAAAGCAATCGGGACGATTGGAATTTGAGAGGCCTGCCTACCAGATTAAGAAAAATCTAAATCGTGAGTATTACAGTTTAAGGAACCTCTTGTATATATCAAATTCTTTAACATTGAATACGATGAGGAAGAAATTATTTGCCAAGTGGACTGCCAAAGCATTCTATGGCTATAGGTATGGTTTAAGATATGGATGGACTAATATGCGTTTAATAATTTTGGCCTTTTACCATTATGCGAGAGGTATAAAAGGCAAAACATTACCCATTGAATAAACCCACTATCTTATTTCTTATTGATGGACTGCAAACTGGGGGTGCAGAGCGGAGTCTGCTAGAATTATGTAAACGCTTTATTCAGTTGATTCCTACTGTAGGGGTATTATCTAACTCACTCGAACTCAAACCTGAATTTGATAAACATAATATTCCTGTTTTTTCCGTCCCTATACCCCGCAATTACAGATTCAGAAGAAATTCAGTACAATTAAGAATGTTAGTTGATACAGTTAAACCCGACATTATTCATTCTTTCTTATTTCATGCTGATATGACTCTGCGGTATTTAGAGTTTAGAGGGCCAAAAGTCACTGGATTAGTAAGTAATTCATATTCCCGAAGAAGGTTAACCCAAGTACCATTGAATGTGGCTTTTAAAGTTATTTTATTGAAATTTTGGGATAGATTCACTGCATCTAAAATTGATTTTTTTATTGCTAATTCGGAAGTAATAAGAGAAGCATACATCAAAGAGCTTTCCTATAAAAGTGGGAAAGTAGCAGTTATTTATAGAGGAAGAAAAATTGATGAGTTTAAGAAAAAAAACAAATCAAGTGAGTATAAATTTCAACTCAATATCATCTCAGTAGGTAGGTTGGTGCCATCTAAAGGCTTCATTGATTTATTGGAAGCCTTCTCTTTGTTTCAGAAAGAAAACAGGAAAGTTACACTCACGATCTGTGGGGAAGGCCCACAGAGGCAGGAACTGGAAAAGCTAATTCGAGACATGGAATTAAGTTCAACAGTGAAGCTTGTTGGCTCAGTTGATGATATTCCTGATCGACTTCGGAATTCAGATCTTTTTGTTTTCCCTACTTATTACGAAGGTTTACCTGGAAGTATAATAGAAGCTATGCTTTCAGGTATTCCTATTATTTGTTCAGATATCCCAGAGAACAAAGAATGTCTTAAAGATGGGATGTGTTTATTTCACAGAGTTGGAGATGCCCAAGATCTATTTGAGAAAATGAAGGAAGCCAATTTGCTTACGGATTGGGATATTCGCACAGAAAAAGCTTATCAGTATGCTAGTAAGCATTTCGATATCGATAAGATAGCAAACCAATACGAGGAAACCTATCTCAAGCTTTTAAATAGTTGAAAATCCTCCAACTGATCCAAAAACAACAGCTCAGAGGTGCAGAGATTTTTGCTGCGCAACTGTCTGAGGAATTATTCCTTATGGGGAATGAGGTACTTCTGGTGAGCATATTTGAGGGGAACCAAAAATTACCATTTTCTGGCAAACACGTTTGTATTAATGCTGAGGCTTCAAAAAGATTGTTCGATAGAAAATCCTGGAAAAAATTAGCCAATTTGATTGCAGAATTTCAGCCTGATATCGTACAAGCAAATGCTGGAGATACCCTAAAGTATGCTGCTTTTTCCCGCATATTTTTTGGTTGGAAAGCGAAGTTGGTTTTTAGAAATGCCAATCTTATTTCTGGTTTCATAACCAACCAATCCAAAAAAGTATTTAACCAGTTTCTACTTAGACAGGTAGCTGGTATTGCTTCTGTATCAGCTATCTGTGCGGATGACTTTATTCAGACATTTTCCTTCCCAGAGGATAAAGTATCTGTGCTTCCCATTGGAGTTTTAAAAGAAAAGCTTGTTTCCAGTCTTCCTAATGATATATCTGAATTGCTGGATGGTTCTGAATTTCTGATTCATGTTGGGAGCTTTGTTCCAGAGAAAAATCATAAGGACCTCTTTATCATTTTTGATCAAGTTCTTCTTGCCTATCCCAACCTGAAATTACTGTTATTAGGAGAGGGGCCATTAAAAGCTCAATATCAAAAGCAATTAGCAGATAGACCTGAGATTGTATTTCTAGGTTCACGATTGGATGTCGATTCTATCCTTCCCTTTGCAAAAGGATTGCTTTTACCATCCTTAATTGAGGGTTTACCTGGAGTGATCTTGGAAGCAATGAATAACAATGTGCCTGTGGTCAGCTATGGTGTAGGAGGGATTCCCGAACTTGTAATACCGGAAAAAACAGGTTGGCTAGTGCCAGTAGGAGAGAGTGAGAAGTTTGTAAATGCCGTAAGTCAGATTCTTTCAATGAATGATAAAACAAAATCGAGAGTGACAGAAAATGCGAAGAAAGTAGTACTTCAGCAGTATCAGATACCTATAATAGCGAAAAAATTCGAGTCATTTTATTCCAAAATACTCGCCAACTCAATTTGAAAATTTTATTCATTGATACTGAACCTATCAGGAGAGGAGCTCAGATTTTTATTTCTGAGCTTTCTTCGTTTTTGGATCCACTGGGACACCGAACTAAGATAGTTTACTTATATCAACTTAAGAATGATTCTGATGATTCAATTGCATTATCTCCAAACGTAACTTATTTACATGGAAAGAAGGATAGTACCTTTGAAAAAATGCCGGGAGTCGACCCTGTATTAATCAGGAAGCTACTTAAAGAGATCAATATATTTTCTCCTGATGTAATTGTGGCTAACGGTTCCAGAACTTTAAAATATTCTGCATCTGCCCGACATTTCTATAGGGGAGATGCACTATGGGTAGCTAGATGGATTGATGATGCTGAATTTTGGAACCCTGGGATTGCCTCTAAATTGATGTACAGTAAATTAATCTTGCCTCAGTTTGATGCTTGTATTGCAGTCAGCCAAGCCTCTCTGGATTCCATGATCCGCCATTATAATTTCAAAAAGCCTGGAATAGTAATTCACCGGGTATTCGACCGCGTCAAATTCAATAATGCTCCAACTAGAGAAGATGCCAGAAGGAAGTTAGGTTTGGACAATGCCGATGAAGTTTTGCTTTTTCTAGGCAATCTTTCACCTCAAAAGCGCCCAGATCGGTTTTTAGAGAGCATTCAAAAGCTTAACGAAACCCGCCCTCACTTAAAAGCTTTAATTGTGGGAGATGGACCATTAAGAAAGGAATTGGAGAAAGAAGTATTAAGTATCGAAAATCAAGAGTCAGGAGACAAGAATCAAGAGTGGGGAGACAAGAATCAAGAGGCAAGCAGTGAGGAATCTTCCGTCTTCTATCTTCCGTCTTCTGTCAACCCTCACCCCACACCTGTCGGCGAAGGAGGATTGAACATCGGTCATCGGTCATCGGTCATCGGACATCGGGCATCCAACATCTTTTTCTCAGGTTACCAAAAAGACGTCTCTCCATACCTTTCCGCAGCAGACATCCTGGTCCTCACTTCAGATACAGAGGGGCTTCCTGGAGTAGTACTTGAGGCAGCATATTTCGAAGTTCCCACAGTTGCGACTGAGGTGGGAGGGATCAAAGAATGTTTGATTGATGGAGAAACAGGCTACTTAATTCCAGACCGCTCTGTAGATGCTTTTTGCCAAAAAATAAACCTACTTTTTGATTATCCTCATCAAAGAATTCAGCTAGGCATAAACGCTAAAAAATTTACTTCTGAGCACTTCCAAATGGAAAAGGTTGCAAAGCAGTACTTAGACTTTTTTAGGCAGACTAATAATCACTATTAATTCACCATCTAATATCTTGGATTCCTGAAACAATGATGGACTTTATATTTTACTACCACTAATGAAAGTCCGGGCGGAGTCTAGGAGCTAAAAAGAGCCTTCGACTCCGCTCAGGCTGACACCGTTATAACTCCTCTGTAAATTATGCATTTTTCATACTCAGCCTTATTCACTTTTTTCTTCATTAGCTGAAACCTATCAGGCAAAACTGAACCAACAACTACCAACCAACAACCAACAACCAACAACTCATTCCCTTCCAAAGCCTTCAACTTCGCTCAGGCTGACACTATTATCTCCTCTATTTATTCTGAATTTTTCATACTCAGGAATATTCCCTTCTTCTTCTTCTTCTTATACAATACTTGAAAACAACTTACCAGCCAAAACGGAACTAAAAACCAACAACCAACAACTAACAACCAACGACCAACAACAGGCAATCAACCCAACAACTTACCAGACAAAACGCAACTAACAACCAACAACCAACAACTTATTCCCTTCCAAAGCCTTCGACTCCGCTCAGGCTGACAGCGTTATCTCTCCTCTGTAAATTATGAATTTTTCATACTCAGGAATATTCACTTCTTCTTCAATAGCTAAAACAAACTATCAGGCAAAACGGAACCAACAACTAACCACCAACAACCAACAACCAACAACTAACAACCAAAACTTACCCTTCCATAGCCTTCGACTCCGCTCAGGCTGACAATCTCCATTGCCTATTTCTCACCCAAATTTCTCAAATTTTAAATTCATCCATTTTAAATTTTAAAAATCCATGACCTCCCCATACACGTCTTCTAATTCTCTCACCATCCTCTTCATACTAAACTGATCAATAACGCGCTGCCTAGCGGCAAGTCTCATAGTATCGTGCAATTCCGGATTTTGAATTAATTCGCAGCAGTAATCACTTAGTTTTTCCCAACCTTCAATTTCAGTCAAGTATCCCTGAATTCCTTGTTGAATCACTTCACCTATCCCTCCTGCACTAGTAGCTACTACAGGTACCTCACAAGACATAGCTTCCAACATAGCTATAGGCAATCCTTCAAATTCGGAAGTGCTTAGATAGATATCCATAAGAGATAAGTAAGGGATAACGTTTTTTTGCACTCCCACCAAATGGAAATGGGTTCCTTTTCCGGATTTTTTGATTTGGGCCTCTAATCGCTCTCTCCACTCTCCATCTCCCACCAGTAAAAAATGAGTTTCTGGACATTGTTCCAAGATCTTCAATGCAACCTCAACCCATAACCATAAACGCTTCTGATCCCGGAATACTGCAACTATCCCAATTACTGGAGTGTCTTCTGGAATACCTAATTGATACTTTAAGCCCATCTCATTTTGGGCTTGGAACTTTGTGCTTTCTACTTTGTACTTTTTATCTCTCGATTCAGTAATTGCAAATGCCTTGTCATTTTCCATTCTTTTAAAGACATCCGTATTCACCCCATTCTGAATCACCTTCAACTTCATTCTGCCCCCTCGCTGATAAGGATCCCAAATTGAATTTAACCGCATAGAAAGTGCTACTTCATTGGAAACAGCAATGGCAACATCCTGCTTCTTAAAACTGATCCGGTTACCCCAGTAGGAGAGTTTGTTGTATCGCTCCCAGGTATTATGTTCGGTATATACGATGGGAATTCCTATACTATTTCCCACAGATCTGGCGAGAATGCCTGCCCACGGAAGGTGCGCATGGATGATATGTATGGAATTCAACTGAATGTATTCCCGCACCTTGTTCACCTGCAAAAACAATCCAAGATTACTTGAAGGAATATGGTGTACGGCTATTCCTGATCTTTCCAATTCCTCCACTATATTACTTGGCTGATGGTAAAAATAAAGGCAATGAAATTCAAATTTGCTTTGATCATGTACAAGTGCTGTCTCAGGTATCAGTTTTTCTGCACCCCCTCTGCCCAGGCTCTTAATCAGATGTAATACCCTTATTTTTTGTTTTACATCACGCACCTGCTTGGACGCCACTTCTTTTTTATTCATTTGCCATTCCATATTAAAAATTTCCCCAATCCGCAATTTTCCACTATTAGAAACTGGGAAAAATCCCATCATTATAAATTCAAAAATTATAAATTACCAAAGGCAAAATTCATCTTCCCGCAACTTCACAGGCAAGTAATTTACCAACTCCCTCCATATGCATACTTTCCATCCCAAATTCATTTTTTAATTTTTGGAAATGTATCATCAGGGAATTTAATTCTTTCATAGCTGCTACTGGATCTGTAGCAAAATTATGCGGATGCCACCAGAGATGATAAATCTCATTCTCTTTTGCTGCTATCGACATCTCCTCCATGATTCGGTTGAGACGTACCGAATTAAAAAGTTTGTTGTTTTTGGAAATCGGGCGGAGAATTCTGGATGCAGGTATAAGTAAAGGTTCATTCTCTAACTTTGATATATCTGCCAGAGGATAACTTGTCTTGCTTCCCACTTTGATAAAGCAGTCTGCTGATCTAAACCATTTTTTGCTTAAGTCTTCATATTGTGTTTCCTGCCAATACCAGTTTTTCGGATTAGTCCTTACTTGTGTATATCCTTCCTGCAGACAAATAGGCAGGTAAAGTTCATTGATATGGTTTCTAGGAAAGACGAGAGAGTTTAATTTGAGTCCGAATTTTTGCTGGGAGATTTTTTGCGTGGCTTGCAGGTCCTGACGAAACTGTTCCGGACTTTGTCCCCGCATCAAGGTATAATAATGGGCAAAAGTATGGGATCCTAATTCTTGTCCTGGAGTATTGATTACCTCCTTGATCAGGTCTGGCGCAAAATGAACCTCAGGATTTAATCCGGAGTTTTTCACAAATTCATAGGCGGATAATTTTGGTTCCCTGTAAGTAGGAACTTGCGAAGGTGAATATTGTCTCCATTCCTCCTCATTTTCTGCAAACAACATCCCAACTGTAGCCCATGTGGCGTTGATTCCATTCTGGAAAAAAACTTCCAGCATTTCAGGCACAATCTCCCTCGTATTTTTAAAATACTCAGGATTATAAGTATTACCCACTTTATCAAATATTCCCCAAAGAAGCTCAAAGTCAAGGGATATAGTGAAAATTCCTTTATTCATAACTCATGTAGAAGCAATTCTTCTATTATCCTGTAATTTTGTACTTTCATCCAACAACGATACTTCTAGCCTCATTTTTTATTTGAAATTGTCAAATTATTATTCCCAACAACTAACAACTAACAACTAACAACTAACAACCAACAACCAATAACTAACAACTAACAACCAACAACCAACCACTACTTTACTAATTCACTCTCCTCAATTTTCCGCCTTTCCTCTTCTACAATCCTATTAAAAATCTCAGCCCGCTTTCTTATTCTATTTGTCTTTTGCCAATCCATAAATGCGACAATCACAAAAAGCATAAAGTACATGATTTGCGATTTCTGCCGGATAATTATCCCCAGATTTGACATCACAAAAGTCATTGATATTGAAATTGATATAAATACCACACCAGACATTTTAACCATTGCCGGAGCTTCCTTAATGTATTTGATAAAATCCTTGTTTAGAACTTTACTAAACATGTAGATATAAAGAGCATTTTCAAAGGAAATAGCAATACCTAGGATATTGGGAGAGTCAATAAATAGAGGTCTAAACCAGAAAGTAAATAGCTTCATGGGAAGGCTATAGGAGGACATATCGACTCCTGATCCTGCGGACTGAAGCCGTTGTGCGTTTAGTCCAGTCTCTTCTTCAAAGCTGGCCACAACATTATTGGGGTCATATCCCAAAAAGGTCAATAGATCTTCATAGACAAAAATACTCATCGCTATGGCTCCTACTACTACTAAATACTTTTGATAGGTGGGTACCTTTTCCTTTCCCAAAACAAAGCCAACTCCCATTCCCACCAATACAGCAAAAAGTATATGAGGCCTGATCATATAGCAAATAAAACCTCCCAATAGCATGTAAGGAATCCGTTTTCCTGGCCACGAAAGTCCGTAGGTTAGAATGCCTAACCCCGCAAAAATATACGCTCCCTTACCTAGAGAAGACGTCCAGAAATGCATATTGGGAAGGAACATAAATATGGTAATCGCATCCCAGCCTTGAAACTTTGCATTAAACCTAAGATTTTCCTTGAAAAAGCAATAAAAATAGACAAAACCCCAGAAACCTACCCAGCAGCTGAGGAACATCATCATATCATAATTGAACCCAAACCACTTGGCGAATGGATAATTCACCCATTCAATAAATAAAGTTCCAGGTTTAAAGGCACTTGACCAGTCCTTATACCCTCGGTAACTATTGAAATAATTAACCGAATCTGAACGGTTAAACTGAGAGTACGTCCAATAAACCAGCCCAAAAAGCATATGGTACCAGTACATCTGATTAAGAAGTCCTGCCTTAATCCATTTATGTTCCTTCTGAAGATTGTCCAGAATTGGTTGGCTAATACCAAATAATAGTAGAATAAGGATTATTGCTCCTATCAAGAGAAATTGGATTTTTGATAAAGATATTGAAGATAGCCAGCAAAGGCAATAGTTGAGACAAATGGTAATCTTTGGGCATTCTTGTTATTTGATGTATGTGGAAACTCGAATGGTTTCACATTGAGCGAAGTCGAAATGTCAGCCTGACAATGAAAAATAGTTGTGAGAGAGCCACTATTGTCACTGTTCGTATTTCTGATTAACGATTGAAAGATCAATCTTACTATGATCCTATCTCACGAACGGCTGAAAAATCAACGTTTCCACAGGTCAATCAGATCCTCAGCATCGATCCGGGCACCATATACAGCCAACAAGCTGTCTCTTTCCACTAGCAGCGGGTCATTGGGGGCATCAGGTGCAGGAAATTCAGGACAGGATACCAGAGCAATTAAGGTTAGGGAATTCAATTAAAAGTAAAAACTGCCTTTTAAAAATCTGAATTTTGTAAAAAAAAAGCTGCGAAAAATATGGAAAATACCCTGTACAGGGTATTTTTTTATCGAATTAATACTCTTTCTTGCAATATCCTTTTTGTAGAAAACGAGTAGCCAGCTTTTAGGGTTCATCTAGGCTTTAATCAGGTAACCATAGCTGTATTTTAACAGGGCTTGAATTTAAAAATTTTTATACTAATTAGATCCTATGCTTGAGGGTCAGGCGTTAGCTTTAAGAAATAACTATAGTATTTACAACTTAAAACTAATTATATAACCTCTTAATTTGAAATTATGCGAAACAAATACCTTTTTATGATTGGAATAGCATTCATGCTTAGCTTTTCCGCCTGTGAAGACGAAGCCGAAGGCCCTAGAAATAACATGCCTGTAGCAAATGCAGGGCAAGAAATAACGATCTCTCAGGGACAGCAAGCAACATTGGATGGTAGTAGTTCCTCTGATCAAGACGGTGATAACCTAACTTACTCTTGGGTTTTTAAATCAAAACCGGAAGGCAGTCAGTCCATAATTTCAGATGCAAATAGTGCCATTGCTAAGTTCACCCCTGATCTAGAGGGTGAATACGTAGCGGAGCTTACTGTTAATGATGGCCAAGGAGGTATTTCGAAAGCAGAAGTTAAAATAATCGTTAATCCAACCCAAGTTTCGGACGACGGGTGTAGGCTCTTAAGTGTTTTATTTGAGGATTCAGATGATGAGTTAAGTTTCGAATATAATGAGGATGGCTATGTTATTAGCAGTTATTATGATGACAATGATCTTCCGCCAACTTATGAATATAATTCAGATAATTTGATGATCCGAATTAACTATAATGGCATAGAGGAGGATTATAGTACCTTTACCTATGAGGAAGGAATTTTAAGTGAGCAAAAACTTTATAGAAAAAACGGTGAATTGGTTACCTCCTTTAAATACACCTATGATGAACAGGGAAGACTCATTGAAGAAACCTCTAGTGGAGGTTCGAAAATTACATATGCTTATGATAATCGTGGCAATGTTATTAAGGAAGATTACTTCAATAATAATACATTGATAAGATCCATTACTTCCGAAAATTACGATGATAAAAAGAATTTTTACCTTGCGTCAAAAGGGCTTCCGGTTACAGAATCCTCCTATATTAACCTGAATAATTATACCAAGCAAACTTTTACAGAATATAACGGTAGTTCCGCTAATGTTAGTATCATTAATTATACTTATGTCTATAATGAAAGCGGATATCCTATCGAAGCAAGAGCAGAAAGTGATAATGGTGATATACAAAATGTCATTATGGAATATGATGGATGCGAGTAAGTTGTCCATAATTTCCTAATATCTGAACAATGGATCTTACTTAATTTGAAAATAATATCCCCCGAGTCTATATGGCTTCGGGGGCTTCTTTTTAAGGATAGGGACAGTCACCTAATTAAAAAATATACTTCCAGCCTAACAGAACTCACCGGATTGTTACTACTTTAAATCTGGATATAGGAGTTGGTTATTGTGGTTGACCGTTAGGTACCAATAAGAAAATGTGGCCAACTTGATCTGTTGCTGTTTACAGAATTCCCGCTGGGAAAGTCCACTGGATTTGAAGGAAGCTACTCCCGCTTCAATTTCTTGTTGGCTTGCTCTTTTCATAGATTTGTTTTTGATGCAAACCTATCCGATCAATCGGATTTATGAAATATGTACTTGGAGAGGTGGATACGATATTTTCAGTTTTTCCACCTTCAATCTTCACCCAAAAGGTATCGCCATCTATGATCTTGTGGATTTTGTAAGGGCCATGATGCTCTTGAGCGTGGATGGAAATTATCGAAAATACGAGTACAAAAACTATTAGTAATTTTCTCGTTACAATTAAAAAGTTCATACTATCAATTTAAGAATAATAATTGAATTCCGATTGATCACCTACTCATTTTTGTTACTTTTAAGTTATGGATTTAAGTACAAAACTTCCTCATTTACCAAAGAAGAAACAGGATGAAATCGCAAAAGCTTTGGATATCATTTTGGAAGTTGCTAATCCTGAAAAAGTGATTCTTTTCGGTAGCTATGCAAAAAACAAGTGGGTGGATGATATTACCGTTGAAGATGGGGTTACATTCGTTTACCGGAGTGACTTTGATTTTTTGGTGGTGACCAAGGACAATTCAGTAAAAGAGTATGAATTAAAAAGTAAAATTGAAAACAGATCTGTTTCTTCTGTAATGGGGATTGTAAGTGCATTGGTGCACAGTATAGATTACATAAATGAAGGTCTTGCTTATGACCAGTACTTTTTTAAACAAATAATTGAAGAGGGTATTTCCCTTTACGAATCTGGAAATGTTCAATTTATCGAACCAAGCTCATTAAGTCACTTACAATTAAGAGATAGAGCTCAAGAATATTACGATATCTGGTTTACAATGGGCAACGATTTCTTAATTGATGCCAAGAGTGCTCTTGAAAGAGAAAGTTTTAGAGTTTGTAATTTTTATCTGCATCAGACTGTAGAGCATTTTTATGCTGCTATTCTACTTGTTTTTACAGGCTACAAGCCTAAATCGCATAATCTTCAAAATTTGAGAGATTATTCTAAGCACCTAAGCACTGATCTCTTTAAATTGTTTTTTTCAGAAACTGATGAGCATTTTGAAACCCAAGTCTTTAAAAATTTAAAGAAAGGATACATTGATGCCAGATACAAATTAGATTTTCAGATTACAGAGTCAGAAACTATAGAGATGCTTAGAGTAGTAAAAAAGATGAAGACTCTAATTGAAAATTTATGTCTTAAAGAACTTTCTAGATTAAACAATCTAATTATTTGATTTTCGTTTCATAATCAAGCAATTCCTGAACAGAAAATTCTAGGGAGTTAGCCAATTGTACCAAATTGTAAGCTGTTGGATTAGCTCCTTCAGTTTCGTATCTACTAATCATTTGTTTGTCTTTGCTCCCCATCCTAGCACCAAGTGCTGCCTGGGATAATCCAAGCTCCTCTCTCCTAAGTTTTATTTTTTCGCCTAGCAATAACCGAAAACTTTTCAGATCAACTTCCTCCATAATTTGAAGCTCACTAAAGAAGTTGTAAAATAGGTCAACATTAATGTTGACTTTAATAATCTTTTTCATATATTTGGTTACTATTCATCCTTATTGCTGGTCTGAGAAGCCTAAAATTCAGGATGATGTTTAAATTGATTTTCGACATTGGAAGTGCAGCCTCCTATTTTATTAGAGGCTCGGGCATCTTCTCAGGCCCCAGCAATGGGACAGGGAGGCTAGCACTTCCGGTATATTTGAATAAAGCAGCTCCTGCGCAGCAGGAAGGTGGCTCTATGGATTTGTTATTTCCATTAAAGCCCAAAAACCCAATCTAAAGGGTGAATTTTTATGACCGTGAAAGGGGAGGTGCACATTCCTGAGCAGATCGGTTACCGCACACTCACGTCAGCAAGCTCACAGTAGCCGGTAGAGCTGACACATTACATCTTATTATTCATTATTGCTGGTTGCCTGAGAAAGGCAGGGTGGGAGAGGTATGACTTGAAATATGTACCAAGTATCAAGTACAAAGTACAAAGTACAATGAAGCTAGAGATAGGAGATTAGGGAAAAGAGGCTTCGACTCCAGTCACACTGAGCGACGTCGAAGTGTCAGCATGACAAACACCGGTCATCGGTCATCCGACACCGGACACCTTTCTTCCGTCTTCCAGCTTAAAAATTTAAAGCATGAAAAAAACACTACTCACATGCTTCCTGGCATCGCTATGCCTATACGGAAGCACACTCACAGCACAGGTTGCTGATTCACCCGGGGCGGATTTTCTTCATAGGTCTAGCCCCAGTGTCCCGTTTGGATTGCGGGACACCCATCGGGGCGGGGAGACCCGCTCCGATACCTTGCCGGAGCAAAATGGTTTGGTTGATCACTCCGTTGCAAAAGGGCAGGAGGGCGAAAGCTCTTCTGCCTCAGTGGGGGAGGATTTCAGGAAAGAGGGCTTATCTGTATTCGTTTATGGTGAAATCCGTTCGGGGGCAATGTCGGATTCCCTGTTGTTGACTTTCTGGGAAAAGTACCTAGGACGATATGTGTCCTATGTGGGCATGGACTCAGAGTATGTAGTGCTGGAAGAGGGGAGTATGCTTCAGGGTGCTGCCGGTAAAAAGGTGCTGCATTATGAATCCTTATCCATTTCAGAGGAAGCCTATATTTCCATAGCCTCAGTTTTGGGGGATCAATATTTGGACCGCTTCCTGGTGGAGCCTGGGGATTCCTTGATTTTTAGCCTGGACCTCCGATTGGGGCAATTAATTTTTGCTGGCCCTGATGCTTTGAAGTTTGAGCTTCAGCATACATTGGCAAGGGAGGAGAATAAAGCCTCTTTTATGGAAACTCCTGCTTTCCATCTTCAGGCAGGCCAGGATCCAGACGTTCAGCAGGAGAGTTTTATGGATCGCTCTCCTTTGGTGGATGGGTATGCACCCCGAAGTATGGAGTTTATTGCTTTTGGAGCAGATCGAAGGAAGTGGATGGAAGCTCGCCTGAAAAAACTTCCCTCGGAAGATTCTAGGTTGTGGATTTTGGAGGAATACCGCGGCAGATTTTCTGATGAATTTCTGGATATCCTTCGAGCGGATGTGCTCGGGGAAAGTGTTTCCCAATCAATTTCCTTGATCAAAAATCTTCCCTTGGAGTCTAGATCTGAGTCCCAGGAACTTTTAGAGGAGTATCTGGGTAAAATCGGGGATCTGAAGATTTCGCCAGACGCTGCTGCGTCCAGTGCATTCTATCAGGAGTACCTCTTGGAGCGGGAAAGTCTGCTTTCCATCTATTCCGGCGAGGGTCTCTTTTCGCGTTTGGAAGCCAGGTTTTCCGGCGAAGTGTATGACCGGATGGTGGGAAGGTTCCTCTTTGAAAACTATTACCGCCTGCCCGATTTCGGCAATGCCCTTGCCCGTGTTACCGACAGGATTTCTGATACTGAGATTCGTTTGGGATTGGAATCTCTAGCTGCTGCTCATAGGGTAGGAAGCCTTGTAAAGGAGTTACCCTTGATCGATACAAATGGGGATTCCACTGATTTGGAAGCCTATCGCGGCAAGACCGTTTTGCTTGCTTTCTGGTTTCCGGGTTGCCTGCCCAGCAAACTCATGCATGAGGGACAGTTGAGCAAAGTCCAAAAGGAATTGGAGGAGCGGGAGGATTTTGCCATACTCTCTATTAATACAGATCCGGACCCGGTGCTCTGGAAAACCTACCTGAGTGAAAACCCAAGCTATTCTTTTGGAAATGAACACCTGTTTTTGGGAGGCAGGGACATGCACCCATTTCTCAAATTCTATGATATCCAAGCCTATCCCAGCCTGATGCTGATTGATGGAGAGGGAAAGCTTATCCGCTCGCTGAAAATGCCTTCCAAAGCGGAAAGTTTGATCGATCTGATCCAGGAAAATCTTACTGATGAAAACCACCTAAACACAACTCACTAATGAAAAAAAGTTTACTACTGAATTGGCTGTTCCTGCTCCTTACAGCAGGACTGCTACAGGCCCAGAAGTCTGGGGAAAAAACGCTGAGCGGGACGGTTTTGTCCCAAGTCGATCAAACTCCCCTTCCCGGAGCGACGGTAATGCTGAAAGGTACGACGAGAGGGAAGGTAACGGATGAAAATGGAGCGTTTACAATTGCTGTTCCCCGATCTGCTAACCCCATCCTTGTTTTCAGTTTTGTAGGTTTTGCCACCCAGGAATTGGAAGTAGGAAATGTAGTAGGTACGCTTGAGATCCTTATGGAAGCGGATGGAATTAATCTGGATGGGGTGGAGATCGTCTCCACTGGCTATCAGGAGCTTCCCCGTGAAAGAACCACAGGTTCTTTTGCCTCACTGGATGAAACTCTGGTAAACAGAAGGATCAGCACTGGGATTCTGGACAGGCTGGAGGATGTGACTTCGGGCTTGGTCTTTAACCGGGACAGGGGAAGATCAGATGATATATCGATACGGGGTACTTCCACTATTTTCTCCGAGTCCCAGCCGTTGATTGTCCTGGACAACTTCCCCTATGATGGGCCATTGGAAAGCATCAATCCCAATGATGTGGAAAGCATTACAGTACTCAAGGATGCTGCGGCTGCCTCTATCTGGGGAGCAAGGGCAGGCAATGGGGTAATCGTAATCACCACAAAAAACGGAAGAAGGAATATGCCCTTGCAGGTGACCTTTACTGCAAATGTCACCCAGGTCGAGGAGCAGGACCCATTCTATGTACCTACGATTTCCCCTTCGGACTTTCTGGAAGTGGAGCAGGATCTGTTTTCCAGAGGCTTGTATAATTCACGGGAAAATTCCAGAAACAAGCCTTTGCTGAGTCCGGGAGTTGAAACGCTTATTGCCTTGCGGGACGGTGAGATCTCCCAGGAGGAAGCGGACAGAAGGTTTGCAGTTTTTGCTTCACAGGATACCCGAAATGATTTGGCTCAATTCTACTACCGGCCTGCCTTACAGCAACAATATGCAATGGGTATCCGGGGAGGTAAGGATCAGCATGTGTATGGACTGTCTGTAGGGTATGATAAAAACCTATCTGGAACGATAGGAAATGACAATTCCAGATTGACGCTTAACCTGAAAAATGACTGGAATTTTTTGAATAACAGGCTCCGTCTCCAGACCGGCCTGTATTTGGTCAATGGGAATAGCAACCGCCGCACCGAGCTTCCTTCCGGTTTCTCTGCCAATTATATCCGACTGGCCGATGGGCAGGGAAATCCGCTTGCCGTAGGCAGGGGATACCGGGAGACTTTTACCGATGGCGTGGAAGAGCTGGGACTCTTGGATTGGAGCTACTATCCCTTGGCTGAGCGGGGGAACCTGATCAATGAACAGGAATATTTTGATTTCAGGGGCAATCTGGGACTCGGTTATGAACTAACTAAAGGATGGACCTTGGATGTCTTGTACCAGTATTGGGAAAACAGCGGCAGAAGCTGGGAACTCAATGATGAGCGTACATTTTACACCCGTGACCTGATCAATTCCTTTACGCAAGTAGGGGAAGACGGAAGCTTGAGTCTGGCCGTGCCAAGGGGCAGTATTGCAGATCTGGGTGAGTCCAGATCCCAGAGTCATCATCTGCGTTTACAGTCAACCCTGAACCGGATCTGGAATGAACGCCATCAGGTCGCTGCATTGGCGGGCGCTGAGATCAAAGCAGTGGACGGGCTCGCAAACCAGTCCCGGTTCTATGGATACGATGATGAACTGGGATCTTCTTTGGGGGTAGATTATGTGACGCGATTCCGCAGGTACCACAATCAGTCTTTGGCCAATATTTTCTATAGGAATTCGCATACTGGGACAGCTGATCGCTTCCTGTCCTATTATGCCAATGCTTCCTACACGCTGGATAAAAAATATACGCTTTCTGCCAGTGCCAGAAAAGATGCGTCAAACATCTTCGGGGTAGAGGCGAATGACCGGGGTGTCCCGCTTTGGTCTGTGGGAGGAAGCTGGATCATCAGTGAAGAGGGCTTTTATAAAGCGGATTGGATGCCTTACTTAAGGCTCAGGACTACCTATGGGTACAACGGAAACATTAACCGTTCGGTAAGTGCCTACACCACTGCCAACTTTATTGACGGAAACAACAATTTTCTGACCCGTCTTCCCAGCTATGCTATACAAAATCCACCCAATCCTGAGCTGCGCTGGGAACGGATCAAGATCATCAACCTGGGATTGGATTTTGAATCAAAGAACGGATTCCTTTCCGGCAGCATTGAATTTTACAACAAGACCGGATTGGATCTGATCGGGGACCAGCCTTTTCCTACCTCAACAGGAGTGAGTCTCTTCCGGGGGAACTTTGCGGATACCAAAACCCAAGGGGTGGATCTGTTAATGAATTTCAAAGTGCTGGACAAGGAACTGAAATGGAACCAGATGTTGATTTTTAACTGGCTGAAGGAGGAAGTAACGGGGTATGAAGTCAAAGCACTTCCCGTACAATATACGGGA
Organism: uncultured Algoriphagus sp.; assembly: GCF_963974835.1. Lineage (GTDB taxonomy): Bacteria > Bacteroidota > Bacteroidia > Cytophagales > Cyclobacteriaceae > Algoriphagus. The sequence continues at coordinate 243,568 of NZ_CAXBET010000007.1, forward strand.
TTTGGAGGGGGAGGGGAAACTTTCCCAGCACCCCTGACAGGTTATCCGCTGTTCTCGATTTTCTCATTTCCATGGGCTGGACTGGATGGGGATACAGGAGATCCTTTGGGATTGGAGGATGGGGAACCCAGTACCAATTACAATGCGATCCTGAATTCCACCCCGGTTGAGGACTTGGTATATCATGGTTCGGCCCGACCTACGGTATTCGGTTCCTGGATGAACAACTTTGCCTGGAGAGGATTTTCACTTTCAGTGAATATCTCTTACAGGATGGGGTATTTTGTCAGAAGACAAACGTTGGTTTATAACAATCTGTATCTGGGAGGAATCATCCATGGGGACTATGCGAAGCGCTGGATGGCACCCGGAGATGAGGCTCTGACTACGGTTCCATCTTTCCCACAGGGCCAGGTATCCAATCGGGATAATTTCTATAACCGATCTGAAATCATGGTGATCCCGGGGGACCATATCCGCTTGCAGGATGTTCGCTTAGGCTATTCCCTTGAATCCAGGAAGGTATTGGGTATAGGATTTCGCTCCCTGGAGGTGTATGGCTATGCCAATAATCTAGGTATCATCTGGAAAAAGACAGATTCCTATGAGGACCCGGATTACCAGACCAGTCAGGCATTGACTTCCCTTTCACTTGGCATCCGTGCAGGATTTTAAATTGGTACCCCGGAGTCTGGCAAGGCATATATATTAGGAATCCCTGATTTGGTTATATGCCGTCAAGCTCCCGGGGTTTAACCCTAATCAAGTAAACACATGAAATCGAGCCTGCCTGAGGCAGACAGGCATGACTAAAAAGTCACACACTGGAATGATAATACTACATGCGAGATTCTATAACCTGTCCCGAATAGTCGGGATGACCTTTAAGAAAAAATTATAATCATATGAAATCGAGCATGTCGAACACGACGCACAGAGTAATGATTATCCGTTATGCGAGATTCCATGTGGCAATTGAAAAACAATTATAAATACATGAAAAAATATAAATTTAAACTACTTTCCATACTGCTGGTAATGGTTGGCTGTGATGGATTTTTGGATGAAAAACCCAGCAAGAGCTTGGTGGTGCCCCAGACCTTAGCTGAATTACAGGGATTGTTGGATAATACCAATTTCCTGATGAATGATTCTCCGGCCCTGATCTTTAATGGGACGGATGATTTTTGGACCACGGACCAGGGCTTTCAGTCCTTTAATTCCATTCCCAATCAAAACTCCTATGTCTGGCAAGAAGAGATCTTTGATACACCCCAATCTTCTGATTGGGTCATTTCATACCGTCAGGTCTTCTATGCCAATCTAGTATTGGAGGAAGCAATGGAAATGGATCCCATTACTGATGCCGAACAAAAAGAGCGGGATGAACTAATCGGTAGAGCGCTGTTTATGAGGGCCAAGGCCTTCTTTGATCTTGCAGGGCAGTTTGCTCCGGTTTACCAGAAGGAAAATGCAAGTGATTTCTTGGGAGTAGTGATCCGGACCAATCCAAAAATCACCGAGAAGCAGGAGAGAACTTCCCTACAGGAAACCTATGATCAGATTTTGGGTGATTTGAATGAGGCGGTCGGGTTATTACCGGAAACGGTGGTAATTCCCACCAGGCCAACCCAAACAGCGGGACAGGCACTTTTGGCAAGGGTATATCTGAGCATGTCGGATTATGAAATGGCCAATCAATGGGCCAAAGCAAGTTTGGAATCGGGCGCCGAATTGCTGGATTTCAATGAGGTGATGCCCTCAGGGAATTTTTCCTTTGCTCCCTTTAATAAAGAAACTCTGTACTATTCGGTGATGAATGGCCAGTTGTTTCATTATAGCAATCTGACTTTTGTGGATCAGGAATTATTTGATTCCTATGATTCGCTGGATTTAAGGAAGAAGCTGTTTTACAGAAAGCCGAATGAAAGTGCTATGGGCTATGTGTTTAGAGGGAGTTTTTCCGGAGATTATCCCCTGTTTTCAGGATTGTCGACCGGGGAATTATACCTGATCCTGGCCGAAACTGAAACCAGACTGGGAAGAACAGCGGAAGGCTTGGGATACCTCAATGAGTTGCTAGAGAAACGCTACAAAGTAGGGGAGTTTCAACCTTGGCGCGGTTTGGATGAGTCGGAGGCTTTGAATCTGGTCTTCGAAGAGCGAAGGAAAGAGCTGGCTTTCCGGGGTTTGCGGTGGAATGACCTGAGAAGATTGAACCTGGAACCTGCCTTGGCAAAAACCCTGAAGCGCACTGTAAATGAAGTTGAATATTCGATGCCACCGAATTCTCCAAGGTATGTTTTCCCGATCCCGCAGGATGAACTGCAATTGAACGGGCTGGAACCGAATATCAGATAATTTTTCGGTCAATGGTGTTTGTTAATACCCAGAGGTTTGCTGTTTGACCTTTCGAGATACTTTTTGAGAACTCAGATTTTTAGGTTTGGCCAGTTAAGACATGAATTTCTTTAGGTTATTTTTTTTGGGGTGGGAGTGAACACTGCTTCTGCCCCTGTTTTATATAAAAAAGCCCTTCTGAACTTCAAAAGGGCTTTTGGGTTTTAATTCAAACTTGATTTACTTTTTAATCAGCAATGGGAAGTTCTTCAGCGTATTTGACAAACATCCCATTTTGTTCGACAGAACCGTTCTCAGAAGGTGCGTCCCGGAGGCAATCCCCAGTGCCGATGCATCGGTAGGTTTCATCCCCAGGCTCCACTTCAGTCAGGTCATACCAGATTGAAGGCGTCTCAGGATCCTGAGCAAATAAACCGGTATTGGATTTTGGTGGAGTGAAGGCAAAAGTGCCAAATGCTACCAGACCAAGAACCATCATTGAAATACTTAATTGTTTACGTTTCATAATGTACCGTTTTTTTTAACTGATCAAAAAATCGGCAAAACCGTTTTGTTGTAGCTTACTCAATTGCGGGTTTTCAGCTTCCCCCGGGAAAATCCACCTTCAGAACCATGGGCCCAAACAACATGGTTCTGATTTTGGGTCGGATAGAAATTCACTTTTATTTTATATTATTTTTTTATATTTTTAGTTGACTTTTGATTTCAATTAATATGTATATCTGCAATTGCACCAGTAAAAGGTGAAAAGCGACTTAAAGTAAGGTAAACACTAGCATTGCTGGTACTTCGGTCACCCGTCATCGGTCTTCCAGCCTGATTAGCAAAGCAAAGAGGTCACTGGCATCATTGCGGATAATCAGATTAATTAATTGATTTACTAAGCCTGATTACTACTTAACGCCGTATGGAGGGGTTTCGGCCCCTCTTTTTATAATCCATAATCCTAAGACTGATAGGGTAAGAAATCCGAGATTAAGGAAAAGGTGACCTTCCCAGCTTAACAGATTGATTAGTCCGGCGCAGTTGCAGGGAGTTTCGGGAAAGACTCCGATCCATACCATGCCCACATAAACTGAAAAGGAATTCAGGAGCAGTGCTGAACCCAAAAAACCCCAGTATCTAGTCTCAGGAATCATTACCAAAACCACTAGCAAAATCTCCAAGCCTGGAACAGCATAGGCCAGAACAATTCCCCATGACATTGGAAATGGCTGGTTTAGAAAAGCCCTATAACTTTCCTGCCAGAAGAGAATTTTGTCAATTGATGTATATCCCCAAAGAATGAGTAGGGGTAAACTTATCAGAAAAGAAATGTCAGTTTTTTCCATGGTTTAGTTCGTTTTTGATCTAAGTCCTCCATTTTGGAGGAGAGTCTCAGGGCATTTTGGAATATGATTCAAATCTTTCTTGATCAACTTTCATTTTTTAAACGGGGCTAAAGCTCCCGCTCAGATTCGGCTGGAGATTCCGGGTGAGAGTAACCTTGAAGATGCCCCGGAAATTGCCGTAAAGAGCAGGAGCAGGGCAATCAGCAACTCGCTTGCCGGTATCGCATAAGCCAATAGGTATCACACTGCGCAGGAAACGTTTGATTATGGAAAGCCTTTCTGCTGTAATCAAAACATATGGTATCCAATCCCGCGTAGGTCCATAATAGAATGAGTAGTGTAATGAAAGTTCTGTTCATGATTCGAATTATTTAACTATTGCTACTGCACTGGCTATCAATTGTAGCAAATCCTGAAATCCTATGTACTTCCTTCCAAGCAGCCTTATCGAGACTTGCATATTCTTGTACACCTTTACAGAACCCATTTAGATTATACAGACTGCTATTCAACTGCTTATGCTAGTATACTTGAAAAGTTAAGCAGTCCTAAGCAATAGGTGGTTGGTCATTTGACCAGTCCTAAAAAATAATTCCTTCAAAAATGGTCAAATGACAATTTTTCGCTTAAAAATTTAAATCAGAGCTGTTTAGCGGTTGGAAAACTAAAGTTCTTAACATTATATTAACATTGTGTTTTTAGTTTGAATGAGTAGTTAAATGCTTTGTTCGATTAATTTGAAGCTATTGTTTTATTAAAAAGTGCAGGTATGGATGATAAGTATAAACAGCAGTTGATAGATTTTTTGAAGGAAATATCAGCTGCGTCCGATGAATTTATAAACTCTTTACTATGGGCAGTAAATCAAAAAAAAGTGAAAAAGGGCACAGTAATCAATGCGTCTGGCACAGTGGATATTTCCTCAAGATTTTTATGCGTAGGTATTATTGGGCTATATCAGGAAAAAGATGGAGGCGCTTCACTGGAGCATTTATTCGGCGCATCTGACATTGTACGGGAGTTTCACTCTTATTATACACGCGAGCCAAGTCCTTATTTTCTATTGGCGATGTCTGATGCGGTCTTTCTTCAGATTGATCGTGGACAGGAAGGAATACAGATAAGAAGAAGTCCGGAACTCCTTCAGGTAGATAATGGACTGTACCAATATATACTTCAAAGAAGAACCAAATTGAATGCGATCAGAGTGGCGGGACTGGAAAAAGGAGTAGAGCAGCTGAAAGATTTTCTTCCGGGAGCATATCCACTTTTAAAGTTGAAAGATTTGACTTCTTTTTTCAATTGCAGTATAAGTACAGTTTCCCGCTGGAAAAGAGACACTAAAGATAAATAGTTATGAATCATCCCATTTTACCTGTGTCTCTCAATCTACATGTACTCAGCGCGGAAGCTGCTGCCATCGACTGGGGTTGGGATTTTGGGCTGGTAGACGATGAGCTGGTATTAAAGAGTGAGAAAATCCTATGGTTTGCAGGCTATGCATTGCCAGATCTAGACAGATTACAGCTGGAGCAGATTACCAAGTTTTTTTTCTGCCTTCATACATTGGATGAAATGCTTCAAAAATGTGGATTTGAAGAGGCAATGGAGTTTTTCCACAGATGGGAAGAGTATGTGTTTTACGAAGATTTTGATAGCCCACTCTCCTTTGTATGGTATGCATTGGATGATGTGTTGGAGAGCATGGAGCATTTCAGCGATCAGGAATGGTTGGATAGCCTCTGGTTTTATCTGGACGATTACCTACAGGCAAGACGCTGGGAATTCAATAACGTCAGACAGGGTATTATCCCAGGTATGAATGTATTTACCATGCAGCATGCCTATGCATCCGGTATTTACTTAGCTATCCACTTTCTTAAACTCCATTTTCCTGCGGAGGAGTATCCCATAGAATGGGTGGAGCAACGCATAGCCAGAATTATATGTCTCTACTCCGATCTGAGGGGATTTGAATATCACAGAAAAATCCAGGACACCCACAATGAATTGGTGCTAAGACAGATTCATACGGGAATATCTGACGCAGAGGCCTGTAGACATGGGGCTGGACTCCTTTACCAGCTCTTTGACAGTTTGTGGGAGATGACAGAGGAATTCAGAAATGAAAATAAGAGCCTCGCAGCATGGGCTGATAGCTTACTCTTACTGCTTGGAGGTTGCCTGTATTGGTCCGAAGAAAATGCACTTCGGTATGGAACCAAGATAAATGGAATAAATAAAACCTAATTCGGAAAGGAGAAGTCAGATGCTAATCAAACGATGTGTAATCTATGCCAAGGATGTCCAGCGGATCACCGGTAGGAGTGAGCGGTACAGCCACGATGTGCTACGTAAAATCCGGGAACATTTTGATAAAGGGGAAAAGCAGTTTGTGACTGTGGCGGAGTTTTCCGCATTCTCCGGGATACCGGAAGAAAAGCTTAGGGAATATTTATTCTAGAGCTCCATTTGTCAAATCAGGGTTGCTATCCCCACCATAGCCAGGAATGATAGGAGTTTACAGGCAGCCAAAGTCATACTTCCGCCCTTGATTCTCCCTTAATCCTCCCTTGCTGTTCCCTTGACTCTCCCAGTACGTAAGGGAGCAGCAAGGGCGCAGAGTGGGAGCAACAAGGGAGGTGCTATAGGACTGGCATAAGTCATATTATACTTTAAACCTAACGAGTTACTTACTACCATGGGAAAAATAACAGATTCTCTGCTTAGCGGAGTCAACGGAAAAGTCGGAAACCTGGTAATCTACAAGCAAAAGGGGAAGACGTTCATCAAGCAGATCGCCGTTAGATCCGGTGAATACAAACCCTCCAAAAAGCAGATCTACTCAAACATGGCTTTTGTGGAGGTGCAGCAATTCCTTCTTCCCATAGAATCAGTATTGGCTGTAGGTTTTGGGGGCTTTGTTTCCGGTGGGAAAAGGGGGATCCACATCGCCATGTCCTGGGCATTGAAGCATGCAGTGGAGAATGAGGATGGAGTTCCCCGGCTCTACCCTGAAAAGGTCAAAGTATGCGGCGGGGATCTGGATCTTGCACCAGGCTTGAAGCTGGTGAAGGACAATGACGGATCCTATTCCATCTCCTGGATTGTGGAGGAAGTGGGCCGGGCCAGGCACTCGGATCTTTGCTGGGTGTTGATCTATCATCCACTCCACAAAAGCTACCAGGTCATAGACGGGGGAG
>NZ_CAXBET010000008.1:0-237989 GCF_963974835.1 uncultured Algoriphagus sp.
GCCAAAACAAAGAAAAAATGCTAGAAAATGAACTTTTGATTATTCATGGAACACAGTGTTATGAGTTTTTATTCAATTTCCCATTCAATTTTATCAAATGGACCTTTTTCTCCTTTGTAAATACAATAAAACATAGGTCTGCATTCATCATTATCTAAATCATAAGTTAGAATATTTTCATACGGAAGGTGTGCTCTCTTAATGATAGTTTTTCGATCTTTTTCCACCACATTCCCTGACCTAACGAATTCTTGTTTTTCATTGAAATAGCCATAATCAAATTCTAGGTTTACAGTTATACCAAAATCCCCGATATAATGTGGTTGTACTCCAAAATAACTATACCACCCAAAGTTGTCTTGGTAAGTTTCATGATCATCGTCCATTACTGAGCGAACAATAAATTTTCTGTGATGAAATCTATGCGGTCCAATAATTGGTTTAGATGAATCAAATTCCTTTAAAAGTTCTTTTTTCAAATCATTTCTGATCTTTTTCCTTTTTTCAATCAATTCAAGTCTTAAATCGAATGAAGTTCCGATGGCAATTCCGAAGTAAATGTTTAAAAGGTCTGGATGATTATGGTAAAGCTCTGCTTCAAGGTTTGAGTTAGTCCATACTTGCAATTCCTCAATGTTGAGTTTTTCTTTTAGTTTTTTCAATCTATCATGTCCAGTTTTACTAAAGGGGCATGAAATAATGAGTAAAAAATTGTTGTTCGAAGGATATATTGTTTTCAGACCCTCAATTACCGATTCAGCTTCTTTAGACTAAATGATTTATACCTTTTACATTGTACAATCCATTTTTTTAACTCTGTCTGAGAATCTATTTCAGTTCCCTCAATATCGATTCCACCATCATTACCAGAACGTCCAAGATGATTAATGGAATGCCATTTATTTTGTCGATAAAGTAAATTAAAAGCCAAGTCTTCAAACCTCATAGGTTCTAAGTCTCCAAAATGAATTGGATTTGTTGTCTTGGTAATCTTCATTTAGAACCAATATTTGTTAACAGCAGACAATGTTTCAGAATTAAGTTTAAAAGGCGAAGATTCGGGAAGTACGCTATCAATACCACATTTAGGACATAACGCTGTTTTCCCATCATCAGCGGTTTCTTTGATTTCAATTGCATTAAAAATTGACTTGCAATAGTAGCACCCAGCAAGGTTTGAATTGGCCAATTCAGCCATATTGTAAATTGAATATTTTGATGCCTTTTTAATTTCCATCCTATTTACTCACAACGTTTGACAATATGAAACGGTTGGGTTTTCGGAGTGCGTTCTTGTCCACCGACAAGAATGCCGATGCGAGAACCAAACCCTCGCAAACCACTGAACCCCAACTGTTTTATATTGTGTGTTGTAAGCCGTTTTTTATTCATTTTCCCAATAATATTCCAATAAAGAATAAGCAAATCCTGGTATCTTTTGTCTCAAATCTTTATCCTGTTTTGGAACTGCTTGTAATTGTTCTTTCATGTCCAAGTATACACTATTTTTCAATCTACTCGATACATAATCTACTTGTTTAAGTTCCTTTTCGATTTGCTCCTTAAGTACTGTTTTATCAATTGTAATATTCTCTAATAGGCGTAATCCTTTATCGAAAATTTTATTATCAAATAAGTCATTATACCTTTTGTCAAGAAATCGTAATCCAAATTGTTTGTAATCATCAACAATAGTCTTTACAATATTGGTAGTAGTGTCAATTTTGCCGTTATGAAAATAGTAGGCTTCTTCAATCGGAATACTTCCTTTATTCTTTTTGAGTACAATCAAATCCACATGTTGGGTCAAAATCCCGCTATTATAAGTTCCAACGTATCTATAAGTGGGATTTAGAGTCGAAGAAACTGAACATGAAAAATTTTTATCCTTTAATCCAAAAGACAAGTGAAGCGTTTCATAGATTTTATAGTTGTCAATACTCCGAATACGCTCAAAAAAATAAACACCATTTTTATAATCCAGAAACGGAAAGTCAGGAATTTGCTGCTTGAAATTATCAATCAAGACAGTCTTAATCTCACCACGTTTCAAATCTCGACTACCGTCAATTTTCTCTATCTTTTTCTTTATTTTATCAAACCAATTCATTTGCTAATCTGTGTGCTGTGTGGTTTTTCAAAATGGCTTACAACGTCTAGTATAAACGACGGGCGAGGCCGTCGGCCGAAGGCTGACGTTTATGCCTTGTTAGCCCTAGTTTTTTTTAAGTACCACTTACTTTTCATAGACAAGCCAATCATCAATGGCCTCGCCGTCTTCTATGGTGTCGAGCTGATAATAACCTACTTGTTCCAAGTCCATGAAATGAATCTTATCGGGGTCTTTAATGTAGATTCCAATTTTTGTTCTGATGTGCGGTGTTTGCCATAGAATGTGGTTAAATACAAATACTTGCTCAATCAGTCGAAATATCAAGTTATTTATCCCAAATTCATTCCACTCGTTCTGACTGTCCCTAGTTTCTTCTTCTAAAAGCCGCTTGCAATTTTCTTCAGCTATGGTTGCCAAATCTAATAGTCTGGAGTGTTCGTCTAAAAGAGTATGTAAATCTATTAGTTTCATTAAAATTAGGGCTAACGTCTTGGCTATGAACAGGCGGGCTTTAAAAGCTACTTTCCTGTCAGCCGGGACCAAAGTTTATTAAATGTACTACTGTTTCGTTTACCACTGTTCGCCCGCTTGCTTATAGGTGTTGTTGTAGCCAGTGATTTTTCATTTATTTTTTTCAGTCTTTCAATTGTGTTCTTGTCTGCCTTAATAATTCCAACGGTCTTATGTCGACTGAATTGAGGTTCTGTTATTGTCGAAAGTTTCAAAGCTGAATTGGCGTATTCCGAAGCTTCTTCAGTTTTTCCCATTCTTAAGCACAAGTTTGCCATTAATGTGGCATAGTAGAATTTTTGGTCATTGAGTCCCAAATCGCCACCTTTCTGGTTAAATTTTATGGTCGACAGTTCATAAGCTTCTTGAAATTTGTCTTCTTGGTCAGAAAGCAAAACGGTTTCGCTTAATTTCAAATCTGCCAGTCCAGTTGTGCCGCTACGCGTGTTCGAGTGATAATGGTCGGTTACAATTCTAAAATACTTTTCAGCTTGTTCATAATCTCCGTTTTTCAGGTAATAGTCGCCAAGTTGTTCGTTTCCGTGTATTGTACTAAAAGTTTCTTCGGGATAATCATTAATGACTCTTCCCATAAGCTGAATTCCTTTTTTCTGATTTTCAGTCTTTGAAGAGTATAGCAGGTAGCCGGCTTGAATTCTTAAATATTGAGCTTTATAATAGTTTCCACGTGAACGATTCAGTCGAGCTTCAAATTCGGATTCGATTTGGTCGTTCCAATCCGTGTTTCTATACCAATCATCTTTGCTCATTCGTGTCTTTTTTCATTGGCTACAACGGTTTGCATATGGCTTGTGGCGGTTTCGAAGCACTGTCCTGTCCAACGAAACCAAATCTGGTTATAGAGGGAAAGCCTTGCCGGCAGATATTCACCCGTCATAAGCTATATGCCTTGTTAGCATCAGTTTATCCTACCCTCCTCTAAATAGACTATGAGTGTATCAGATTTTATCCCAAAACTGTTAACTGGTTTATATGTTGAATCAATTTTGTGGAAATATTGCCATTCGTTTCTTTCTCTGATTATTTGAATTTCAAATGTTAAAAAACCCTCCTTAGTTACAAGAATTGTTCGGTCAGAAAGAAGACCTGTTATTTCTCTAATTTCACAAAACCCTGTTGAGTCGGTGATACAATTATAACCTTCAATGTCAATCCTAGCATTTTCTATTGGATTTTCACTTTTTCTATCTAGCACTAATACTTTTTGCTCTAAAGCATAATCACAAGAACTCATTATAAGAGCAATAACTAGAATTGCATGTCTCATATTTGATATTTATAAAATTGCCACTAACACTTGTGGTTACAGCATTACCCCTACCCTATTGCGTCTATATCGCAATTGTACACAGGGTTTCAGGATACTATTTTGACCAAATTAAGAATTTCGTCGATCCCATCTAGTGGGCTTAGAATATTTTTATTCAAAATTGAAAGAATTTGAGTGTAGATTTCCGTTGTCTTATTTCTCTCATGTCCCAGTAGTAACTCTCCACAGCGCAGATTGGTACCTTCTGCAATAAATTGGTGGCAAAACTACGACGAAGGGTATGCACTGTCGCCTAGAAATTGGAGTTGCTTTTCTCCACAGTTTCAATGCATTTAACTGTTCACTTTCCTCTTTTAAGGAATATAAAGTAAAAAAAATTACTGGATAGCTTTCGCCACGCGAATGGGATAATCAGACTCCACATCTGCCCCGTCTATAAAAACCTTTCTATATGCCTCGTCTTGTTCCTCACCCGCTTCCATCTTGTCATAGGACGGTGCGGCTGAAACCATCACTTTAACTCCTTTTGAATGGAGTTTTTCGTACAGCTTCATATTTTCCGGTTTACTGAGTGAACCCACGTAGGCCATAAGATGATCCCATGGAATCTTTTCTTCTTCATAGGCCTGAAATTCCTCCAAACTCATGATGAATGCGGAGAACATAAAATCCGGGTGCTGATCCAGATAAAATCTGGCTTCAGAAGGCTTATGGACAGTAATCATCACATGGTCAAATGCATCTAGCCTTATCACCAGATCCGCAGTCAGTTGCATAGGAACATCTTTGTGGTCCAAATTAACGATGGTTTTGCCTTTACTCCACTCAATCACATCTTCTAGGGTTGGAATCTGAAAGGGCATGATATGCCCGTCTGCATCTTTTAAATTCAGTTTTTTCACCTTTTCCCAGGTCAATTCATTTAAGTTGCCAACTCCATTACTTGTCCTTTCCAACGTAGCATCATGCATCAGAACAATCACACTATCCTTTGTGAGTCTGGGATCTATTTCAAAAAATGCTGGAGTGTACTGCAATACATTTTCAAAAGACTCAATGCTGTTTTCAGGAAATCCAGGTTCACTCCCACCTCGATGCCCACTAATCAATGGCATATCATCTTTCTTATAGCTAAAAAATTCCTGAAGGTCTTTTGCCGAGTTAAAATTCAAATAATGGTGGATTCGGTCGGACTTATCCTGCCCCAAAACATCCACGGATAGATTCAGAATTAAGAAAAGGAGGGGAAGGCTTTTTAATATCTGCATTAGCTAAAATTAGATTTGAAAATGAGAGTCAGGGACCTTCGGCAAGTATTCCTTATTCCATTTTTAAAGTCCAAAATAAACCTCCCTATATAAACAAGATATTATCCAGACTTTAAATTAACGTCAATCTTAGCTAATCGATAATAGCATAGCTTGTTACAACCGCCTATTTCAAAAAATACTTCACCAGGTCAGCAAATTATACCCCCAACCGAATCGGACGATTTATTTTTTTATCAAGGAAATAAATTCGCTTTCAATGCCATCGCAGATTTTCACTGAATTATGCGTGCAGTTATTTGGGACAATGGGATCAAAGGTGGTTATGTAAATCTTTGAAGATTTGAATTCTTTGCCTTGCAAATGAGTGTACATTTCCAGTGCAGCTTTTGAGGAAGCATAGGCAGTCATACAATAATCTGAGTAGCAGAATTCCTGGTCACTCATTTTATTGATGTCTCCCATCGAGCTGGAAATATTGATAATGCTTGGATCATCGCTCTTTTCAAGTAATGGCTTCAACAACTGAATGAGCTTGATCACAGAAAATAAATTCACTTCATACAGCTCCCTTACTTCCTCCAATTTGATCTGATCAATTTTTTGACCAAATCCATTCGCTATTTCCGCGTTGTTGACCAAAAGATCCAAGTGTCCATAACGTGAACTAATAAAAGCTTCTAATTGTGAAAGGCTTTCTTCGGACTTAAAATCAACTTCAATTAATTCGTATTTTTTTGAAATATTCTCTCCTTTGGAAAGAATATCATAGCTCTTTTCGCTGGCGGCTAGGATTACCGTGTACTTATTGGCTAATAAAATATTGGCAAATGATTCTGCTAAACCATTGCCAGATTCTGTAATAACCGCTACTCTGTCCTGTTCCATAACCTTGTTTTTTAAACATTCAAATTTACTCCACTGCTTACTCAAAAAAGAACCACTATCGTAATATTAATGACCAAAACAGTGAGATTAAACTGTTTAGGTGAATCAAGATATCTGACCTCATGATTGTTGCCGGAATTTGTTGGGTGTCACTCCACTTAGTTTTTTAAAGAACCTTGTAAAGTGGGTAGGTTCCTGAAAATTAAGCCTATATGCTATTTCAGCAACGTCCAGCCCGGAATATTTCAACAGACTTTTACTCTCCAGTAAAACCCTTTCATGAATAATGTCCTTAGCGCTTTTACCGGTAAGGCTTTTTACCATTGTCGTCAGATAATTAGGCGTTATATTAAGTTGCTCGGCATATTCGCTAACATTCTTAGTGTCAACATACATTTTGTCCACAAGAGTTTCAAACTCCTGGGTAATGATCTGCGCCCGTGTCAGACTGTGTTCTGATGACTTATGACGTTCATAAACTGCCCTGCAGAAATACAAAAAAGAAAGAAGCATTCCTTCAAGCATTTTCTCCTGATAAGGATGCGGGTTATTAAATACCGACTGCATTCTTTGGGCATCTATCAATAGCGTTTCGTGCTCAGCTTTTGTCATCATTAAGACATTGCTTTCAGTCATTTTGAGAAACGGGAAATCCTCGATTAAACTAGGAGCCACATTTTTCAAAAATTCCTTTTTAAAGAGGATATGATATCCTTTAACTTCTTTGTCCCTGTACCAAGACACTATCTGTCCGGGCACCGCAAATATCAAAGGAAGTCCATCTAGATTAACCAAGTCCGTGTTCAGATTCAACTTGCTTTCCCCTACATCACTCATGATCGCAATTTGAAAAAATCTTTGCCTGTATGGTGGCATGCATTTCCTTACAGATTGCCCCATACTTTGCAGAGTGTAAATATCAAAGTTTGGGATATGAGTTCGATGAGGAAACTCAATAGCTTCATGTAAATCGTTACTGGATTCAAAAACAGGAATATCAAGATTCTTCATAATACAAAATTAAATTACACCTCCAGGCTGATCAAAACCTATAAAAGCACCAGTCATTTCTACTAGTTTCCTTATTCTATAAAACATCCCATTCCTCTCATGCTAAATATAGCATTCCGTTAAAAATCCAAGGAAACCTGGAATTCTCAACTATCCACCTGCAAAATATTCCAACAATTTCATGCAGAAAGGCGGTAACCAAATCTGGTTATCGCCTTTCCCACAAAGTTTAACTGAGTCCTACTTTTCGAAGGCAGCCTCCTGCTCAATCTTTAACTTATCAAGCTTATTCTCTAGTTCATTTTCAGTAATAATTTCCCAACCTCCACCTAATGCTTTATAAATAGCAATTAATGAGGTGGCGGATGATATCTCACTTCGTGCCAGCAGGTTTTCTGATACAAGTAAAGTATTATCTGCACTCAAATAATCCAGAAAACTATCCAACCCTGCATTAAAACGCTGCTTTGCAAATTTGGCAGCCTCTGCACTTGCCCCTGAGGAAACTCTTAGGATTTCCCTTCTTTGCAATTCATTCGAGTAATTACTCAATGCAGTTTTAATCTCTTCCAACCCAACCAAAATTGCTTTTTCATATTGGTTGAATGCAGCTAAGGTCAGTGCATCATCGCGTTTTATCTGTTGCTTCACTCTTCCCAGGTTAAATGCTGCCCAACTAATATTTGGCATCACTGTCCAAGTGAAGGATTGCTTACTTCCAAAATTTGCAAAATCTATCGCAGAGAACCCTACAGACCCTCCAAATTGTATTTTAGGATAAAGCTCCGCTACCGACAGATTATATTTTGCAATTTGAATTTGCAATTCCGCTTCTGCTCTTTGCACATCTGGTCTTCGTCTTAACATCTCATTGATATCCCCTAACGCAACAGAAGTCGGTAAACTTGGCAGTGGCTGCGTATTTAAGACGTCAGGTTCCAGATTACCGGGCACTTCTCCTACCAAAACACTTAAGCCGTTTTTTAGCGCTTCAAGTCTTGCCCTTAGCGGTGGAATGGTGGCTCGGGTATTTTCCAATTGGGCCAATGCTCGTGCCACATCAAGACTATTACTTGTGCCCGAACCTGATAATTCTACCGTTAGGTCATAAGCCTCTTGCTGTCCTTTTAAATTACGGTTAGCAATGTCTATCAAATATTGGGTTCCTCTCAGTTCCAAATAGCTATAGGCTACTTCTGAAAATATGCTTACATAGACTGCCTGCATTTCGTTAAGGGTCAGTTGCTCGTTAGCATAGGCTCCTTTAATACGGTTAGAAACCCTGCCAAACAGATCAGTTTCCCAAAAGGCATCAAAGCTACCGTTATACGTACTGAATGTAGGATTAGTCCCTTGTACAAAAACATTTTCACCAAGTCGGGTTTTCGTATAATCCCCATTGGCAGTTACTGTAGGAAATCTATCAAATTTAGACTCCTTCAAGTAGGCTCGTGAGGCATAATAATTCGCCACTGCGGAATTGATATCCAGATTATTATTTCTGGCTTTTTCGATAAGTGTATCCAAAATGGGGTCATTAAATTCAGACCACCATTCCTTTACAGGTTCTGAGCTAGCTATCGCAAAGTCAGCTTCTTCAACTGTTAGATATCCATCCTGAATCTCAACATTTGACTTCACATCAAAATCCCGCTTGGACACTTTACACCCTATCAAAAGAAGGGTTATTATTGAAATACCTAGTAGATTTTTCATTGTATTTACATTAATTTTTTAAAGCAATTCAACTAAGGGTTGAAGGTCGGAGCACGTTTACCTTTTGAGGTTTTGTAGACCATTTCCTACCCAAATAATAAAACACAGGCGTAAGGAATACTCCAAAAACCGTAACTCCGAGCATTCCGCTGAAGACCGCAATTCCCAATGCCACACGTAGTTCTGCTCCTGCCCCGGTAGCAATAGCCAAAGGCACTACACCCAAAATGAACGCGAGGGCTGTCATTAGAATTGGACGAAGACGTAATTTGGAAGCCTCAATAACCGCAGTTTTCAAATCCTTTCCCTGGTCCTCGAGTTGCTTGGCAAATTCCACAATCAAGATTGAGTTTTTACTAGCCAATCCCACCAAAACAATCAATCCTATTTGAACCATGATGTTGTTATCCAGACCTGCCAGATCAATTCCAATCATTGCGGACAATAATACCATCGGGACAATTAATATTACTACGAGAGGAAGCACCAAGCTTTCAAACTGAGCCGCGAGTAGAAGAAAGACAAAAACCACTGCCAATAAGAACGCAAGCGCTGCGGTATCTCCTGTTTGCTTTTCCTGATAGGCAAGTTCTGTCCATTCAAAAGATATTCCCTGTGGTAAGACTTCTCTGGCCAGTTCTTCCATCCTCGCCAATCCTTCTCCCGAGCTATGCCCCGGAGCAAAATCCCCATTCAATTCCGCAGCAGGATATAAATTAAACCGGGGAATTCGGGCAGGACCTGAAATATCTTCCTGGGTTGAAAACGTCCCTACCGGAACCATTTCTCCGGTCTCATTTCGGACTTTAATCCGGGAGATATCATCCGGGGTCAATCGGTTAGGGGCATCCGCCTGAGCAGTTACCTGAAAAGTTCTGCCCAAATAGTTAAATTCATTCACAAACGCAGACCCCATGAAAATCTCCAAAGACTGAAACACGTCTCCGACATTTACACCTAATTTCTCTGCCTTCACTCTATCTATATCCAGGAATAGCTGTGGGGTTTGATTATCAAAAAAGGTGAATACGTTGCTTAATATCGGGTCTTGATTAGCCGCCGCAGCCAGGGCATAGGTAGCTTTTAGCAATTCATCTGTACCCAGATTGGCCCTATCCTGCACCATCATTTTAAATCCACCCGCGTTCCCAACTCCACGGACCGAAGGAGGGGGAATAACAAATACTATTGCATCATCTATCTGAGCCAATTTCGCATTGATTGTTCCCAACAAATCAGTGTACTCCAAGCCTTTATCTACCCGAACATCAAAGTCTTCCAAGGCTAGAAACACTGCTGCTGCATTGGATGCATTAGTGGAAGACGCACCTTCAAATCCTGTAAATGAAACAGCCGTTTCCACCCCATCAATATCCAAAGCTATGTCCAGCACCTTCTTCACCACTGCGTCAGTTCTGGTCAGGGAAGAGCCAGGTGGCAATTGAACCAAGGTGATGAAGTACTGTTGGTCCATAGCGGGAATAAATCCTTTGGGAACCCTGTTGAATTCAAAACCCGTGAGTGCCACCAACCCGCCATATACAACTAATACCAGTACACTTGTCCGAACCAGTTTCTGAACGCTTTTTCCATAGCTTTCAGAAATCCTGTCCATGAAATTGTTGAAACCATTTCCTATGTAAACAAATGGTCTTAAAAGCATAGATGAATTACTGCTGCTACTTTTCTCCTCATGTCTCATCAGCAAAGCCGCTACCGCAGGACTCAATGTCAATGATACAAATACCGAGATCGTAGTTGCTACCGCTATGGTAACTCCAAATTGTTTGTAAAACTCACCTGAAAATCCCTCCAAAAATGCCGTAGGGATAAATACAGCTACCAGCACCAGACCAATTGCTACCAATGCACCTCCCACTTCATCCATGGTTTTGATAGCTGCATCTTTTGGTGAAAAGCCTTTGGCCAAATACCGCTCCATATTTTCCACCACCACGATGGCATCATCGACCACAATTCCGATTGCCAGTACAAGACCAAACAACGTAAGGTTGTTCAAAGCGAACCCTATTCCCTGCATGACTGCAAAGGTTCCTATCAAAGAAACAGGAATTGCCAATATGGGAATGATGGCCGCTCTCCAGGACTGGAGGAACAACAAGATTACCAAAACCACTAAAATCACCGCTTCAAAAATGGTATGATAAACTTCATCTACCGACTTTTGAATAAACTCAGTGGGATTGTATGCTATTTTGTACTCAAGATCATCTGGAAAATTCTTAGAAAGTGCCTCCATTTTATTTTGGATTTCCTCAGCAGTCTCCAATGCATTTCCACCAGGTTGTTGGAAAATAGGCATGGCAATCGCCGGTTCTTTACCCAGATAACCTTTGGTCGCATAATTTTGCGCTCCTAGTTCGACCCGGCCCACATCTTTTAACTGAACTATACGACCGTTACTTTCAGATTTGATGATCACATTTTCAAATTCCTCAGTAGTGATCAATTTGCCTTCTGTCTGGATTTTAATCTCAAATGCAGATTGACTTCCTGAGGGTAAAGTGTTCAAAGTACCACTAGCAATCTGGATATTTTGTGAACGGAGAGCCGCTACCACTTCCCCCGCTGACATATCAAAATTTGCTATTTTATCGGGATCCAACCAGATACGCATGGCGTAGTCTGCAGCTCCAAAAATCTGAATATCACCTATCCCTTTTATCCTAGCCAATTCATCCTTCAACTGAAGGGTGGCGTAGTTTCCCATGTAGGTTTGATCATAAGTATGGTTTGGAGAAATTAGATTCACCACCAACATTATATCCGGGGAAATTTTCTTGGTAGTTATTCCTAACCTACGGGCTGATTCCGGCAATCTTGGCTCCGCAATAGCTACCCTGTTTTGTACTTGTACCTGAGCCTTATCCAGGTCAGTTCCTAATTCAAATGCGACTTGCAAAACCACACGGCCATCTGCTGTGGATTGAGAGGTCATATAAATCATCCCTTCAACACCGTTGATTTCCTTTTCAAGGGGTGATGCGACTGATTCTGACAGCACCTTCGCACTAGCTCCCGGATATATCGCAACCACTTCAACAGTTGGTGGCGCAACGTCGGGGAATTGAGACACTGGCAAGCTGACGTATGCCAATCCACCCACAATTACTATCAGTACACTTAATACTGCAGCGAAAATGGGCCGGTCTATAAATATTCGACTGAATTTCATTCTATGATTATTTTATTTTTTGGAATAAGCAGTCCCTGTTGCTCCTTTTCACCCTGTTTAAAGGCTTATAAGGAGCAATAATGGGGATTGCTATATGTTAGCGGATTTGTCTAAAAAGTGATGAACATCACTTCACTTGAGCCGTAGCTAATGTTTGGGTATCAGTAGTTATTGAAACTAATTGCGGGGAAACATGGGTGCCTGGGGCAATTTTCTGGATATTATTCAGCACCAGTTTGTCTTTAGGATTTATTCCATCCCTTACAATCCTTAACCCATTGGAATGCAGGGGACCTAAGGTCACATTCCTAGCTTCTACTACATCATTTTCTCCCAACACATAGACAAAACGAAGAGATTGATTTGTCCCAATTATGTCATCAGGGATCATTATAGCCTCATGCTCAGCGCTACCTACGATTCTTGCCTTACCAAACATACCAGGCTCCAGCAGTAAATCTTTGTTTTCCAAAACGGCCCTGCTTTCTATTGTACCTGTGCTGTTGTCCAGCTCATTATCCACAAAATCCATTTTCGCTTCATGGGTGAAATCATCCTCATCCTGAAGTTTGATAAATACAGGAATGCCTTCTGAACGAGCTGCTCTTCTTTCACCATTTCTAGCCAAGCGCACATATCTTAAATAATCCGATTCACTTCCAGTGAAGTAAAAATGAATTGGACTTGTCGCTACTATTGTAGTTAGCAAAGTGGAATTGGAAGACCCGCCATCGATAAGATTTCCCAAGTTTACCTTATCCCTACTTACCAGTCCTGAAATTGGTGCAGTCACTTTGGTGAATTCAAGATTTAACCTTGCATTATCAACTTTTGACTGTGACAATTGAATGCTAGCTTTGGCAAATTCCAATGCCTGTTTTCTTCGGTCATATTCTTCAGTGGACACCGCACCAGATTCTTTCAGCGATTCTACTCTTTCGTAGTTATCCTGTGCAGTTCTTAACGATACTTTGGCCTGCTCCAAATCCGCATTGGCTTGATCAAGCGCAATTTTATAGGGTCTGTTGTCCAGAGTAAAGAGAACATCTCCCTTTTTGACAATTTGTCCATCTACAAAGTTTACACTTTCTATAAATCCACTTACCCGAGCCCGGACTTCTACGCGGTTACTTGCCTCGAATCTACCCGTGTATTCATCCCATTCAGTAATTTCCTCATGTATCGGAAATCCTATTTCCACTGGCATTGCAGGTGCGGTTTCCGCAGTCTGCTCTTCTGTTTGTTCGTCAGATGTAGTAAAGGCCAGTCCTATTAATAGCATCAGTAGAACGGCCGAAAAAATTGCCATTCGCGTTACGATTTTTTTAATATTTAAATTCAATTTTTCCATGATCTTTTTAATTTCTAATCTTCAGATAAAATGTTTTTTTGATGATGTAAAATTACTTCGCCTCTTCCCATTCGAATGACCATAATATTTCCATAAATGACCAAAATATTAAGTCCGCACTTTTATGCTGGTTTCTTACTCCATGGGCATTGAAATGACAAGCATTTTCAATAGTCTCAGGAAAAAATAAGCTATGGAAAAGCTCACTTCGAGTCTTAAACAATTGAATTAAAGTACTAATCAAGCATAGATAGCCTCCAACTGCTTTCTATTTTAGAAAATCGATTCTTTAGAAATTTTGAGATGAGGCACCATTCTTCGATGGGTTGAAAAGAAGTTAAAAAGCTAGAATGTCCATTTTCTGCAAAAATATAAATAGCATACTCTAGTATATACAAATAACAATAACCTCCTCAATGGACACTGTCAAACATTCAAATAGATTTTGCTAACCCTAACTAAGCAACAAATGATAGTGATCTTAAGGAAGGAAAGCTGTTGGACTACTTTTATAAACCTTGGTGCAACTCCCCTATAGCTCTGAGTTATAAGAAAAAGTTGAATGCTTGCCCGGAATTTTTTGGTGAGTTTTCATCCTTAGATAAAAGTGCAAATTACAATACCTATGCAGGACTAGGACATGTAATTTTCATGCAATACGCTAGTGTAGGCCGGCACATTAAAATTTACCTTTTTGTAATCCGAAGGTGTCATTCCTGTAGTCCTTCTAAATAGTCTATTGAAATTTGACAGGGTATTAAAACCACACTCATAGCATATCATTTCAATGGAAGCATCCCTCTCCACCAGTTTCCGGCAAGCCATGGAAATCCGAACTTTGTTTAGATATTCAAAAAATGTCTGATTGGTAATAGACTTAAAAAATCGACAAAAAGCTCCCACTCCAAAATTAGCCAAAGTAGCCACCTGATCTAATTTGATCTCTTGATTATAATGCTCCTGGACAAATGAAAACACTTTTTCCAGTCATTGGTGTTTTGGATCGTGGGTTATATTACTAAATGAATAACCTGGTGAAATGATAGTAAACTCATCCGTTTCTGACAAGACCTTAATAATTTGAAACAGTTGTAAAATGCTGCTTTGGCCAGTGGCTCCATTTAACTCCTTCAGCAAATCAATTATTTTCAACTTGGCTGATCCATCAATTTTCAGCCCTTGCTTGGCCAGATCAAATAAGCTTTTTAGGATTCGTATTTCAGGGATATTCAAAAGCTGTAAACTAAACTGGGTAGAAAATTCTATAACCTGTGATGCGTGATTTATATGTCCCTCATTTTGGATGCTTTCCTTGTTGAATCTCCAAGCATGAGGTAAACTTTCTCCCAATAAAAACAAGCTACCTTCCGAAAAGGTACTTACATCATTTCCAATATATTGAATCCCCTCACCTTTTTCTATATAGCGTAACTCTACCTCAGGATGAAAGTGGAATAAATCCCCAAACTCTGCAATTCCTTCATTCCTAAAATTAAATGACTTAATCTGTTCAATTTGGACTTTGTGGAAATAAGCATTCATAATCAAGCTAATCGTAAATAGGGTTTTTCAAGAGATAAACTAAAGGCAATATCCCGTCTAAGTAAATCCATTGATCATTTTAATGGCTTCAATATGCACATAGCCTCAGCGAGCATACATCCCGAAAGCATTGGAGTCAAAGCCACAGGGTCATTATTGCCGGGTGCATTCCACCAGTCTCCTCCGTAAAGCATTGTTTCTTTATTTAATCCATTCTCTGCCATCACAGTAGCACACTTGGTGATGTAATTATGAAATTTCTCATGCGTGGCAAAATCCAGATCAGGCTCATTTACCAGACGGACAAAATACCGGAAGAAAATTCCGTGAAATAAACCGCCATCTCCGGAAGTAGAATTTGAAAGGACACCGTTGTTTGTAGACATATGATCGATCACGTAATTGGAAGCCTTTATAGCGTCTTCCAAATAGTGTTTCTCACCTGTGATCTTATACAATTCGTGGGCAGCGCCAATAAATGTTCCTTGATTGTACGTATAAATGGCTTTGTTTATACCGCCATTCTTATCCATATTATCGTACACCTTCCCTTCTGTAGGATCATACAGTGTATCTCTCAGCCAGGAATATATCTTCACAGCTTCTTCGAAATAGGCTTTTTTATTCTTACTTCCAGGTTCGCTTATTTTATCATACATGCTATAGATTCTCGCAGCTACCAGAGCACCCGGACCATTTGAGCAGGCATTTTTTGTTTTCTCCACATCAGTTTTCCAGGTAATCCCTCCATTCCAAGGCTCTTCACCTTCCGGTCCCCAGTTAGTCCAAATCCAGTCGTTGTACATTTGTCTTGCTTTGGCAAAGTATTTTTCATCTCCTGTGGATTCATACATACGAAGCTGCGCCAAAACAATCCACTCCATGTCGTCCACAAACACATTCCACCAAGGATCCTCATCTCTACCTGAAAAATTGTATTTGGGTGCACCTTCCCACCAAAGTGGATAATAATCCAGATAAAATTCGTCAGAAGTTCGTTTGTAAGCATCCACCACCACATCCATAGCATGTGCTTGCGGCCAATAATGGTTCGTAGTCATGTTTGACATATCACTTCCATAATTGAAGTAGTACCTGTCTTCATGACCTTCAAAGTTTGCACCCCAATAATGTTTGATTAATGAGCGACTCATGCCTTCCGCCAAATCTTCCCAATAGGCTTGATCCATCGTCCCTTCGCTGAGATTCGACTCGTTTAAGTTTTGGTCAGTGTCCGGGTTTTGTTTGCCATCACTCTTCGTTCCACAATAAGAAAAAACAAACAGTAGGGAGAAAAGGATAAGTAAATTGATCTTGTGCATCTTTTATTAAGCTGGTTGATTAGAAATTCTAGGTTAATAACGTCATATCATGGCTATTCAGATATCCGTTCGTGCATTAATGAAAACGTCAGCTAACCTAAATATTCTAGGGCGAAAATTGAAGCGACTCTCTTCTTAAGTTACTCTCTAAATTGATTTGACTAGAAAACTAAAGTAAGGATCTGCAGGAGATCCTTACTGTTAACAAGTTCTTTGTTTTAACAAATCACCTTTATCTATCTCCCCAAAGAACCGATTTTTAAAGAGCGGATGAATTACGCGGATGTACATATTTTTATTCCATTCGTACATTTATTGATGAATAACAGTGCTATCGGTATAATCTGTCCTTCTAATAACTTTGTCCATACATTCACATTTTTTGTACCCTGGTACATTTAGTACCTTTCTTTTTGAAGTAATAAAAATTACCCTATTCTTACTTTGTGAAAATGCGTTGGCCGATAAATAGATGCCCTACACCCATTAGTATGCGTATATCCCGGAGGATTTTATTTATAAGTCTACTATGGCATATGATGTCAGGCCAGGTTTTTGGCCAGTCATTTCCTTATAAATTTAATTACCTGACGGTAGACGAAGGACTGTCCCACACAGATGTCAATGATATAGTGCAGGATGGTAAAGGATACATTTGGATAGGTACTAATTTTGGTTTGGATAGATACGATGGGTACTCGATCCGAAAATTTTACAACAACAATGAACCGATCAAAAATGCGTTTAAAAACCGCATCATAAAAATATACCCCGACGAACAGGATAATATCTGGCTGAGCACAGAGGGTGGTTTTCATCGCTTCAATCCCAAAACGGAAACATTCACTGATTTCAGCGCGGGTCAGGGTCAGCCCAGTCCAGTATTTTGGAGTTTTTACAAGCCTGCGGGTGATCTTGTTTATGGATATCTGGATAATTCTTTTAAGATCTTCAGGATTAAAGGAAGTATTCTTGAAGAGCAAAAAATAAGTTTGCCCGAAGGCATACAGATTTTTGACATGCAAGCTGATAAACAAGGCATACTTCATTTTGCGAGTAATACAGGGCTTTGGCGATTGGATGAGAATCTTGAATTCATCCGAGTTCCCGTGACTGGTTTGCCAGACCTGCAATTATCAAAGGTCTTCTTTGACAACCAAAACAATGTCCTTCTAGCATCCGGAACAAATGTTTTTCTCGCAAATCAAGAGTTGTCTAAAACCAACGATTCGCCTGTTTTTGCTGTGAAAAAACAGTATTCCATCGCTGGTGCGGAATCGGTTCAGGTTATTTCAGTAGGCAAAAATGGGGATTACTGGATTAACACTGGAGATGGTCTGACAAGACTGGATTCTCAGTTGAATTTTATCCAAAAAATAGATCAACAAAACACTCCTAATAGTCTTAATTCCAATTTAGCATTAAGCTCATTTATCGATCGCTCGGATTGCCTTTGGATAGGAACTTCCAGTGGGGGGTTAAATTATTTAGATCTGAATCAAAAGCTTTTTTACACTTTAAAACATAATTCTGGGCAGCTTAACTCCCTAAGCGGAAACAATGTAAGGACTATTCTTGAAGATGGTGATGACTTGTGGATCGGGACCTATGCTCAGGGATTAAATCTTTATAATTTAAAGACTAAGCAATTCTCTTTTTTAAACACAAAAAGTAACCCAGTCACGCTCAAGGATGATGAAATTACAGCCTTGACTCTTGACGAAGATCATAACCTATGGATTGGCAGTAGGACAGGAATTGAAATTTTAAGCCCGGATCGGAAAAAGCTTTTGTATCCGCCTGGTTATGATGAATTCCCAAACTTCTATGTTAGTACACTCGCCAAAGACTATTTTGGCAACATCTGGTTTGGCAACTTGGATAATTTTGGTGTGATCTGGAAAAATGCAAAAGGTCAATATTCTGTCAAGATATATACCGAAGGTTATTTCATTTTACCCGACCCTTCGAAGCCTCAATTGTTTGTTTCCAGCAGGCATGGTTTGAAGCGGATCCTCGTTGACAGTGAAGGAAATATTACACAAACTTTTAATTACAATGCTTCAGCAGAGAAAGGCTCCATAAATTCTGATTATGTGACAGCGCTCACCCGCGAGAATGACAGCATCTATTGGGTTGGTACAATAGGAAGTGGATTTAACAAGCTTTCATTGGATATCAAGGACAATTCCTATGCGTTCACCTCTTTTGGTAACCAATCCGGAGATTACAATGATATAGAAAGTGTAGAAATTGATAAAAACGGGGACGTCTGGATGGGTGGAAATGGACTGCTTCATTTAAATCCAGAAACGCAGAAAATTATCAGGTATAATAAAGATGATGGACTACAAGGCAATAGCTTCAAGGTAGGAGTATCAGAAAGAGGAGCTGATGGAAGACTGTATTTCGGAGGGGTAAATGGACTGAATTACTTTTACCCAGAGCAGATCAAACCCAATACCATTGATGCCAAGCCCATTCTCACTGATATCCTGATCAACAATAAGAGACCTCATTACTATGAAAGAGATTCGGCGCAAAACTACCTTAAGGAGGCGATAGGATACAGTAATGAAATCGAGCTAAATCACTTGCAGAACAATTTTGTGATCACCATCTCTGCCATGCATTTCGCCAATCCTCTGAAATGTGAATATCGCTACAAATTGATCGGTTTTGACAATGAATGGAATTACACCGATGGAAGGCGGCCTACTGCAGCCTATAGCAACCTGGATTACAAAAGTTATAAACTGTTAGTAGAGGCTACTAATAATGATGGGATATGGAGTGAAAATAGGGCAGAAATAAACATTGCGATCATGCCTCCTTGGTGGAAATCCACCCTTGCAAAAGTCATGTATGCGCTGTTAGTCATTTCAGTTATTTTGGGAATTTACATTTATCAGGCGAGATGGTATCGCCTGAAAAGAGAAATGGAAGTTCGAAAGGTAAAAGAAAAAAAGCGCGAGGAATTGTATTCACAACGGGAAGAACTCTATCAGCAGCAACTTACATTTTTCACCAATATTTCGCATGAGTTTAGAACTCCTCTGACCCTCATCCTAGGCCCACTGGAAAATTTGATTCGACAGAATCGAAATGGAGCAGTGGATAATTCATATCAACTGATGTTACGAAATGCGAAAAGGCTTTTTAACTTGATCAGTGAGCTGATGAATTTTAGAAAGGTGGCAGAAAGCATGATCAAATTACAAGTTCAGCGATTGGACATCACCCAGTTTTGCCAGGATCTAGTCACAGAATTCCAACCCATCGCAACAGCAAAAGGCATTGATTTTCAATTCATTGATCACACCAGAAAAAATTTAAATCAACCTGTAAAAGGCTTCTTTGACACGCAGATTCTTGAAAAAATCCTCCTTAACCTGTTAAATAATTCCTTTAAATACACGGACGCTGAAGGCAAGGTTTACTTTGAAATTTTTAAGGATTTAGAAAGCTTTATTCCTACTTTCTCCGCCGGATTCAATTTGCAGAATGAATCACACCGTGCCCATGAATACCTTTATTTTCGGGTAGCGGATACAGGAGTCGGTATTTCTAGCGATTCCATAACACAAATTTTTGATCGTTTTTATAGAATTAGTCAAGATCATCTTGGTTCTGGTGTTGGGTTGGCACTGGTAAAAAGCCTCACTCAACTACACAAAGGAGATATATACATCTATAGCGAGCGTGATGAAGGAACTGAGATCATCATCGGAATTCCTTTCGGTGAAGAAAACTACACTAAATCGGAAAGAAAAGAAGTTGGTAAAGAACAAAATCCGGGGTTGGAAACGGTTGACCTTTCTGAACTTATACCAGTGAAAGCCCCTGGTAAAATAGATATTCCAACATCTTCATTTGGCCAAAAGCAAATTCTAATTGCAGAGGACAATCAGGAGTTGAGAACTTTTTTAACACAGACTTTTGAAGAAAATTACACCATTTATCAAGCTGAGGACGGCCAAGCTGCATTGGAGATAGCGATTGAGAAAGTTCCTGACCTTATCATAAGTGATGTGATGATGTCTGGAATGAATGGAATAGAGTTTTGTAAGGCCGTGAAAGAGAGATTTGAAACCAGTCATGTTCCGTTTATAATTCTCTCAGCCAAAGATGCCTTGGCAACAAAAATTGAAGGGATGGAATCGGGTGCTGATTACTATTTTGCAAAGCCATTAAGTATTGATTTGCTTCTGCTAACAGTTCACAACATTTTCGAACAAAGCGCAAAATTGAAACTTAAGTACACCAATGATTACCTTTCGGAAGCCACCGAACTAGTCCAGTCGGAAAAGGACAAATCCTTCTTTGAGACGCTTCTGAAACTGATTGAGGAGAACATTGAGGATACGAATTTAGATGTAGATTTCTTATGTAAACACCTGTATATAAGCCGTACTAAGCTTTATCAAAAGATCAAAAGCATTACAGATCAATCCGTAGGGGATTTTATCCGAACCATCCGCCTCAAAAAAGCGATTCACATCATGACTCACGAGGATATTCCTTTAAACAAGGTGGTAGAGCGAATCGGCTTACAAAGCAGCTCCAATTTTTCCAAAGTTTTCAAAAAGAAATATGGAAAATCTCCTCTACAATACATGCAGGAATTAAGACAACATCAGGAGCAAAAGTAAATGAAAGCGGTGATAAGGTGGATATTTTACTTATCTCTCTGAGCGCGCCAATCCTATTACCGGATGCCCTGTATTGATCAGGTTCTTGTAGTCAAATGGGATATTCAATACGTTAGATCTCTTTTGTAGATCATTCAAATCGAGAATTCTCATTAGGCACCAATTTTTCAAGTCATTTATATTACGGTTCACTCCAAAAATACTACAGTTGATTACTTTTCATTTTTAAGCCAACCTACCATCTGACATCTTTGAAGTATAACTTAGAAACACACAATTAAACTATGAATACTTCAAAATCCCACTTACTTTGGACTCTGTTGGTTCTACTTGCCTCGATGCAATTGCTCCAAGCCCAAACTATCAGCACTTCCACCAGCAGGACAACCAACAGCATTAATTTTGTCTATAAAGACGACAACCAAAAACTAAAAATAGAATCGAACGGTAAGATTGAAATCAGCAATGATGAAAAATCAATCTCCAGCATTTCTCCGGGAGGTAGTTTTAAAATCGAAAAGACCATCTTTGGCAACTCCCGATCCATTACAATCAAAAACGACGGTTCGGGCCTAGAGCACGATTACAAAGAAGGCGGAAGAAGCAAGCCATTTGATCCGGATGGGAAAGCCTGGCTAGCAGAAATGCTTCCTGAACTGATGAATACCACAACTTTTGGAGCCGAAAATCGGGTGGACAGAATGTATGCAAACGGAGGTGCCAAAGCCGTGCTAGCCAAAGTGGATCAATTGAAAGGGGATTATATCAAATCAACTTATCTTGGATTGTTAATGAAGAAGGATCTAAGTCCATCTGAAATCTCCGCCTGCATAGATAAAACTACAGCTCAAATCGATTCTGATCATTACCAACTGGAAGTATACAAATCCGTCAATCCCGGCTATTTTAAAGATATCAACCAGTTGAATAAAGCAGTTAGTGCCTTGGATTCTGATCATTTCAAAACAGAACTTCTGAAGCCAATTTTCAAAACTAATGTAATGGAGGGCAAAGGACTGGAGTCCATCAGATTAATTAAAATGGTGGACAGTGATCATTTCAAAACTGAAATCGCCAAAACCATTTCATTCAGTAAGCTTTCGGATCAGGAATTGAAATTTCTAGTGAATGAACTGGTACCAGCAATAGATTCAGACCATTTCAAAAATGAACTTTTAAAGACCGCTGCAGATAAAGGAAACATGAGTGAAGCTCGAGCTTTGATTCTTCTGGATGGCGTACAAAGTATAGACAGTGACCACTTCAAGTCAGAAATGTTAATATACATATGCAGAAAACAGGGTTCCGAAAAAGTAAAAGCGAAAATCATGGAAACTGCGAAAAACAACATCGATTCCTCCCATTTCTTTGGCGAAGTCGCTAGATGCGCTTCTTAATGAAAAGATTCGGTAAATTTTGTAGTCAGAATCTAGCAGCATAGTATGTCAAGAGCACTTTCGGTATTTCTCTCATTGCTATTAATTCTAAGTTTAGGCCTATATCTATTATACAATGGCGGTTTGATCGATTGGCTAATAACAGTTCCCTTATATCAGGGAGCTGTTCTTCTGATTAGTTTAGCTGCAGGATTGGGGATACATTTTGGCAGTACAGCTGTGAAAAAAAATCCTTCATGGGAGCAGGGAAACGAGAGCTTGTATATTTTACTGTTCCTACTGACCTGGGGAATACTTGGCTTTTATTCCTATTTGTTGGAAAGCCTGATGACCTACGGATTAGGTGAAAATGACTTAGGAATCGGAAAAGGGTTGACCTTGAAAGGTAGTATCGTGGGTCTCATAATATCTATTTTAATCGTCTGGATTAATTATTCCTGGATAGCCTATGCACAATTTTCAAAAAATACCATCCAACACTTACGAAACGAACGAAGCAAAGAAGAGCTGCAATACAAACTGCTCCGCTCCCAATTGACCCCGCATTTTCTCTTTAATTCACTTAATACAGCTTCTAATCTGATCGCAACTAATCCTGATCAGGCGGAGAGTTTTATCCGGAAATTGGCTTATAACTTCAAGCATCTGATAAAAAACGGAATACAGCCATTGAATTCTTTGGAGCAGGAACTGATGATCGTAGAGAATTACATGCACTTGATGAATGTGCGATATGGAGACAAAGTGATCCTGGAAAAGCGCATCAAACCGGAAGCTCTTCAATATCAACTTCCTGCATTAGCTATTCAGCTACTCGTAGAAAATGCACTTAAGCATAATGTAGCCACTCAGGAAAGTCCGCTAAAAATCACCATCACTGCAGATCTGGATAAGGTAGTGGTTAATAATACTATCACCCGTAAGCCGGAGCAAATACCTTCTATCGGAATAGGACTTACCAATCTGAAAAGCCGCTACAAACTATATGGTAAGCAGCAGATTTCAATCCAGGAATCCCAGGCCTGTTTCTTTGTGAATTTGCCTTTTATTTTTCCAAGTAGCCATAAATGACCAAAGTTCTTACATATAATCCTCTGACTAGATTGCTACTTCCGTTGGGAGTGGGGGCATTGGTATACTTATGTGTCCTTCTTGCTTTCGATACGGTCGGGACTGCTCTACAGGATTTTTTCACCCGTGAACTCATTTTCTGTATAGTATGCAGCTATTTGATTCTGGAAGGCAACAGGCTTCTGATCAATTTGCTAGAGTCAAAACTGACCTCATCTTCTGAATTTAAAAAACAGGTAATACGATTAGTTATTTTCACTATCACAGGAAGCTTAGTCTTGACCAGCGGGATGCTTATCTCCTACTTCTCCTGGTTTGAAAACATGACCGACCCCTTGGTCTATTCCACAGAATTACAGATTTTCAATGGGCTTTACCTCTTTGTTTCGCTGATGTATCAGGGACATTATGCCGGTTATTATTTTATCCACAACAAATTCCAGAAAGAGCTGGAACTGGAAAAGGGAGAAAAAGAGCTGTTGGATAAAAACAAAGATCTTTTTCACTACATGATCAATCCCGAATTTCTTTTGGTAGGGCTTGAATCCATAGTGATCAAAATCAAGGAAAAGAATTTGATAATGGCAGATGAGGGAATTCTGTTATTAGCGGATATATACAGACATTCCCTGAAAAACCAGGAAGAATTAGTTCCGCTTGAGGAAGAGCTTCAAGCTATGCAGTGCACACAGAGTTTTTTTAAACAGTTTGTAGGTAAAAACATCAGTTTAAGCATACTACCTGAAGGCAACGATTTGCTAATTGTACCGCGCACTTTGACAAAAATTTTGGAAGCCATCGCCTATTCACAACTTTCATCAGACTCATTGCCTCTGCCATTCAGCTTAGAAGTTGCAGAAAATGAAATCATCATTAAGTTTGAGTCCAATTTTTCCTTGATCAAAAGCGATTTACTAATAGACACGCTGAGGGTGATCAAATCACAATATGGCTGGCTAAATAACAGTTTGCACTGGCAAGACCTCTGTATATTTTCTATTTATATTCCTTTGGAGCGTCCATTTAAAGTCCAGTCTCCAGTATAAAACGCATGCAATGAAAGTAATTCTTATTGAAGACGAACTCCCCGCAATTGATAAATTAAGCCACTTTTTGCAAAAGTATAAGCCAGATTCTATTATTCTGGGAGTTGCTTCCTCGATAGCGGAAGCTGTTCCTCTTCTGAGAACATATGGCGAAGAAGCTGATTTGCTTTTGGTGGATGTACAGCTGGAAGATGGCTTGTCTTTTCAGGCATTGGATCAGGTTTCTTTTTTCAAACCGGTAATTTTCATCACGGCCCATAGTCAATATGCATTGGAGGCATTTCAGGCAAATGGAATTGACTATTTGGTAAAGCCTATACGCTATTCTGCCTTCGAAGCAGCACTGGACAAATTCCAGCAACTGAGCGGAAAAACATTGAACCAAAATCAGAATAACCAGCTGTGGCAGTATTTTAAAAAGCCCACCTACAAAGAACGGTTTATGGTGAAAATTGGAGAACACATCCATTCCATTCCCACAGCTTCCATACAACTTTTCAATACGGAAGGCAGAAATACCTATCTGATTCTGGAGGATGGAAAACGCTTCATCACCGATTATAAAATGGAATCCTTAGAAGAGATGTTGGACCCTATATTTTTTTTCCGGGTCAACCGTAGTTTCATGATTCACCTAAATGCGATCAAAGATGTGTTGGTGTACTCCAACAGCAGACTCAAAATCAATCCAAAAATCCCATTTAAAGAAGAAATCATCGTAAGCCGGGATCGGGTAAATAAATTCAAAGAATGGCTGGGTGGAGCTGGCGATTCCTGATCTCAGTAAGTCTGATAAATTGTTGACCATCTATTACTTAGTAGCCTAAATTTTTCCAACAACTAATTATGGTTTGTTGATAGTTAACCTCCTGTATTTTAAATGCGGAGATCTTTCCATGAAAACTAATTAATATAATCTTCTCTATTAAATTAGACAGTAGGAAGGTTGTAATGATCTTTCTTTGTTTTACTTTGAAGAACTAACGCATAATGTGTTGAGATCAAACTTCAGGTCCAAGATTGATTTTCATTCCAATGTGTCAGAAAGGAAAGAATCTCCTAATATTGCAATTACTGGTGTTCTGACCTGTAAATACTATAAACCCATAAATGAATAACCCCTCTGGGAGTTTGCTTTATTACTATCGCTAATGCCCGTAATTACTAAAATCCATTTCCTATTTTCTTTTGTACTAGGTTTTATTATTCTGCAGACTTCATTATCCGGTGGATTGAAATTCCATGGAAGTGAGCAGGCTATAAATCAACGTACTTCCTATGATATTTTTGGGGATCATGAGGTAGAATTCCCGGATCGATTCGATGTGGACTTCAGTCTATCTCTCAGTCCAGTGACAGAAATAGGTTATATTCTAAGAATCAAAAACAGGTCAAACGGAAGAATTTTCAATTTATTCTACGATGGTCAGGGCGACAATCTAGTTTTTAAATTTAACGAAGAAGGCAGAAGCAACCTGATTGTCGCTAATATGAGCAGGGACAAATTGCTCAACATGCAGTGGTTCAACATGAAAATCTCTTTTGATTTAATTGGAGACTCTATTTCACTCTCTATTAACAACGAGGTATTTACTGCTGAAAATCAGAATCTTGCAGACACTTATAGTCCAGTTATTCTGTTCGGAAAAAGTGATCATATCATAGATGTCCCTTCCTTTGCAATCAAAAACCTATCGGTAATCGGTGACGAAACCTACAGCTTTCCTCTATATGAAAATGAAGGAAATATCGTCCATGACGCAGACGGTAATGCTATTGGAAATGTCACCAATCCAGACTGGCTGAAAAATTATTCCTACCACTGGAAACATCAAACATCCCTGAAATCCAAGTCCGTCGCTGGAGCGAACTACAATCCTCAAAAAAAGGAAATATACTACTACAACAAAGATTCAATCTGGACATACCATGTCAGATCAGGCGAAACTCAAGTAAGGGTATTCGAAGAGAAAAATCCCGTCGATCTGATCTTGGGAACTAACTTCGTCGACACCCTGCAAAACAAGCTATATACCTATGAAGTATATTATGACACACCTTATGATGGGCCAACGATAGCTAGTCTTGATCTTGATTCTTATGAGTGGTCGGAAGAAAGCTATGAGCAACTCCCTACTCAACTTCACCACCATGGCTCTTACTTAGATTACTCTGACTCGACATATACTATTTTCGGAGGTTTTGGAAACATGAGGTATAGCAAGAACTTTTTTGCATTCGATTTGAATCAAAAAACCTGGAGTGCAAAAGAAGAATACCAAGGTGATTTTATTTCTCCCCGCTATTTTTCATCATTGGGGTATCAGGCGGAGAACAACAGCCTCTATATCCTGGGCGGTATGGGAAATGAGTCTGGGGAGCAATCTGTCGGAAGACAATATTATTACGATCTGTATCAGGTTGATTTGAACTCGAAGAGAGTTACCAAACTTTGGGAAATTCCTTGGGAAAATGACAACGTAGTTCCAGTAAGAGGGATGGTGCTGGTGAACGATTCCAGTTTATATACCCTCTGCTATCCTGAACATTTCTCCGAATCCTCATTAAGATTATACCGCTTTTCCCTGAAAGATGGCAGTTATGAAATACTTGGAGATTCCATTCCGATCCGATCAGACAAAATAACCACAAATGCCAACCTCTATTTTGACAAAGGTCTTAATAATCTATATGCTTTAGTTCAGGAATTTGAAGATGATATTTCCTCCGAATTGAAAATTTATTCCTTGGCATTTCCAGCCATCACCAAAGAAGAATTATCAAATTTCCCGGATAAGCAAAGTAGCAAAACCCCTTTCATAGTGCTTCTGGTCAGTGTAGGAGTATTAGGAATAGGTTTCTTTTTGTACAAAAAACTTAAGCCGGTAACACCAGAATTAGAGAGAAATGTAGAAGAAGCTGAAGAGATTGTCAGAATCCCAAAAACGGAACATAAAACAAGACCCAACTCCATTCAGCTATTTGGGAATTTTACGGCTCGTGACAGTAAAAACAGAGATATCACCTATATGTTTAGCACACAGCTGAAGCAGGTTTTTTGTCTCATTCTTCAATATAGCATTTCAGAAGAAGGTATTTCCTCGCAGCATCTCAGCTATTTATTGTGGCCGGATAAGCCTGCGGACAAAGTCAAAAACTCACGAGGAGTAACTATCAATAACCTTCGCAAAACACTCAGTGAGCTGGAAGGAATAGAGCTTGTGCATGAAAAAGGGCATTATAAATTCATTCTTCATGATGAAGCATATTGTGACTATGTGAGATGCCTGCAGATCATTTCCTCGCACGAAATGGCAGAACATAGAAATGAGTTTGCGCAAATTGTATCACAAGGAAAATTCCTGTACCTGTCTGATGATCCTTTGTTCGATTCGTTCAAGGAAGAGGCAGAGACCAAGCTGGAACCTGTCTTACTAGTGGAAATTGAAAAGAGCTTTGCCTTGGAGTCGTACCAGACCACTATTTTGCTTGCTGAAGCACTGTTTCATATCGATCCATTACATGAGACAGCTTTGGCATTTCAGATTAAAGCTATGATAAAACTTAAAATGAATGAAGAGGCTACTATTGCATTCAGGACTTTTATGATAGAATACAGGAGAGTTACAGGCAAGGAATTTCATCATTCGATTTCCAGCTTGACATCTTAGACCGCTTGAGAATTAATCAAATTACCAGCTCAGTTTTACCTTAACTCCATCCGGATAATTTTCAAAACTTAGAAAGTAAGTTTTACTTGACTCATCCCAGGATGTTTCTGCTAGTAAAGCTTTACCCTGTTGATCGGTGATTTCAATTTTCTCAGCCTTTTCAGGAAGTAGAATTCTCATTACATTGGTGGTATTTTTTGGGCTTTTGGCTAGGAAAGAATATTCAGTATCACTATACTTCTCTTCGTAGATTCTTGCTGCTGCTGCCAAAACCTGCGGAGTTTTAGCGTTTTGGACACTTTGTATATTGTACAGAAACGCCTGCTCTCCAGGATTCACCTTTTTTTCATCCAATACCGGAATCTCAGGATCAAATAAATCTATATACTTACCCTTAACTGTATATGCGGACTGGTCTTCATTCTCATTCACTACGGAGATAATCTCGTATGGTCCTCTTGTGAGCGAAAAGTGATTTTTAAACTCCAGATCTTCGGATCTAGAATCCGAATCATACATCTTTTTTATGGTGCTGACGTATTCCAAATCATTGCCTTCCGTTAAAACAAACTCTTTTGGATCGTTGCGCAGGATAACTACTTTGCCCCTTCCTACAGTATATTCTCCGGCCTCAAATGGTGCTTTTAACCCTAACTTTCCAAACAAATGCTCAGATGGAGCTTTGAAATTATTTCCGTTGGTATTCCACCATTCCTGTACCGTTTGAAAGGGATCTTCATCTCTACCACTATAGACTAAAATCCCACCTTTTTTCACCCACTCCGCAATGTAGCCATGAGCTTGCTCCTCCATCGGCTTCATATTGGAATAAGACATAACAAGAATCTTCACATCCTCCCAAGTCTTAAGAACCGAGACGTTTTCTATGTGTACTGTCTTGACAGGAACTCCTCTTTTCAACAAAGGCAAAGCCTGCCCGTAAAAATTTGACAACTGGGGATCATCATACCCCTGATGAGTGGGAAAACGCTGAAACATGAGGGAATTGGACATTAGAATTCCAATACCCTGCGAACCGCTAACTCTGTTGTCAGAAAGAGGCATATCATTAAGCGTGTTGATCATTACCTGCATTTGGGTAGAATAAAATCTGGGAATCTGTGCTTTCTCTTCACTGTCAGCACTTGTTCTATATAAACCCTCATAAATCCGGTCCGGCCATGGCATCACCTCGTAGTCAGCTACCATGGGATAAAGCATCTGTGCAGCAAAAGTCGCCTGATAGTTCTTTTTGTAATCCGCCCAATCACGAGGCCAGTCTTCTATCGGATCAGTCAAGAAAAAGACCTTTCTTCCCGTAGGCGCTGTCATGGATTCCATGGAACCGTATTCC
This sequence comes from uncultured Algoriphagus sp., assembly GCF_963974835.1. Taxonomy (GTDB): domain Bacteria; phylum Bacteroidota; class Bacteroidia; order Cytophagales; family Cyclobacteriaceae; genus Algoriphagus. The sequence goes on from NZ_CAXBET010000008.1 coordinate 29,400, forward strand.
AAAAAAGCTGTTTCAAATACCCGCTCTTTTTCCTGTCCGTTGTAAAAATTAGGTTCCCGGGAAGTTCCGGTCCATACCTGCGCAATGTATCCATCCACACTCGGCAGTGAAGCAAGACTTGCCTCAGGACTTACGATCATCCATTGGGAATAATTCACCAAGGAATGAGTGGGAATGTAGCAACGTACATCCATGCCCTTGCTTTTTCCATATTCCTTCGCATAAGAAAAACACTCCTCCACCGCACGGTAGTAGAGATGATACTTGAGTTTGTTGGCTAGGTAGGTGTTTTCTGCTGACTCATGCTGTGGTCTCCAATCAAAACCGTAATATTCTTTCCACTCCCTTTTAAATGCCTCGCTATATCCAGCTTTAGCCCAGAACTCCGGTTCTTCCAGATAGATGGCATCGATTCCCGTATCTATCACACGCTTGATTACCTTTTCCTTCATGTATTCGATAAAATTCATCGAGGGAACGATATAAGGAACCATACGTCCATGCCAAAGTGTGTCACCCTGTTGTGTGACCTGCCCTTCGTCAAGATGCCATTCACCATCCCATTCCCCAGTGAAATAGTCTTGGTATTCTCCCCATGCAATTCCACTCATGAAATGCGTGGTATATCCTTTATCTCTCCAAGTTTGCACCCGCTGCTCAAAGCTCATATCGGCTTTACCGTGATGATCTTTTACACTGTACACAATCGCTACGTCTGCCCTGACATCTGTCACAGGCTTCCAAGGATTTGAAGTCTGGAAAGCTGTTTTTTCGCTTGGCCCTTTCTCTGGAGTACTTTCTTTTTGAGGAAGTTGGGCACAGCCTTGAATTAAAAAAATTGGAATCAGATATAGGAAGAAATTTTGTCTCATAGGAATTGAATGGAAAGAGGGTAAAGCTTAAAAAGCCATCCCACTCACGGGATGGCTTTTTAGTTAATATAGTCAGTAAACCAGTACTTGACGTGGTTCATTGTAATTCCAACGTCTTGTTCCGCTACCTCTAGGTGTGTCAAAGTTAATTCTTGCAGCCGCTCTCACGAAGACCATTCTTCCCTCTGGAATCGTACCGTTGGATTCTATAGTAATGGTTTCACCAAGCATTGAATTGAAAGAAGTTCCTGAAAATTCCAATTGGCTGGACCATCTCTCGTCACGTGCCCGGTAGCCCACAGTAGAAGAGTAGCTTACGAACAACTGGATATCAGTGACATTCTGAAAGCTATTGCTGTAACCACCCATAGGTTCGATTTTAGACCGAAACTCATCTTCAGAAACACCACGTGTTACCCGCACTTGAGCCCTAACTTTCCCGTTGACGACTTCAGGATCTTTGACCCATTCCACTCTCAAAAATGGTTGGACTTCAAATCTGACATTCGAAACCCCTTCGATGTCCATAGTCTGGGTTTCGTCCGCAAGCGGCACACCTCGATCATCCTCCCTTATGAGAGGAATAAATGGTCCATCAATTCGTACATTATATGTTCCTGAAAACAGTTTGGTATTCTGGAAAGTCCCATCGGGCATGCAAAAGAAATCCGGGTTTGGAGTTGCATTGTCACTCCAGCTCAGTTCGGTCAGTCGTACACGTATTCCCTCGCTCCCCTGATCTGTAAGCACAGGTTCTCCGGTTTCTCTATCCACTACTTCGCCTTGTAGAGTTTCCGCAGGAAGATCGTAATTATCCATTTCGAACATACTGCAAGAACTGAGTGAAATCAGTGCGAATAGTATTAGGTATGTTATCTTTTTCATTTTCTGGTATTCTAGGTTATTGATATGGGCTTATCGGTTGGGTTGCTGATCGATCACCGCGCTCTTCGATACTTCCCCGCCTGGGATAGCGAAATAGTAGTCGATAATATTGTATTCGAAAGTCTTCAGACTTACCCATTGAAATCGTGCATCAAAGAAGTATTTGCCGCTTTCGGTAGACAAGAATGGATAGAGTCCTCTGAAACGGTAGCGGGAATTCATACTGAAATCTTCCTTATCCCTGGTTTCACCCCAAAACCCATCTCGCTCTTCGTAGTGTTGCACTCTCCATCTGCGCAAATCCCATTTGGTCTTATGCTCTAGCGCAAGCTCTTTTCTACGTTCTTTCCTTACTGTATTTCTTCCTTCCAAATCCGGCGTAATCATTCCAGTAAGTAAGGTCGCTCCTGCTCTCTCACGGATATCATTGATGCCAGCGGTAGCTACCTGTAGCATATCAGAGCCATCAGGAGAAGGCTGCCCAGCGAGCGCCAATTCCACTGCGGCTTCAGCAGCATTAAGCAACACGTCCGCATATCTCATCAATATGAAATGCTGGGAAGATCTTCCTTCTCCAGCTTCGAAAGAAGGATCAGGGTTCAGCCACTTACGGCCATACAGTCCTGTAAGGGTACTTTCCCCATTGTTAAAGAAAGGTCCATTGGCTCCTGCAGCAGTGATCTGTTCACCCTGAAACGAAACCAGTTCCTGACTACCACCCTCTCGCGCACTTAGAAAAAGATTTTTAGGCGCTTGGGTATAAATTGGAAGTTGCTGATAGCGAGTTTCTGCTGTAGCATAACTGTAATCATTGAACAAAGGATCAATCGGCTCAGGTCCGGTATATACTCCAGCTCGGATTTCGATTTCCTGATTTTTGAACATATCACCTGGAAAAATCACATAGGCACGAAGACGCGGCTCTGCATTTTCAAAGAAATCCATAGGGGTATCATACATCAAATAATCCCCATCTGTATTGGTAGAACCTGTTGTTACTTTAATGGTACCATCCGGATATCGATCAAAACCTTCAAACAACTCGAGAAAATCAAGTGTAGGACAAGTACCTGAAGCTAATGGAGCTTTGAAAATAAATGGCGCGCTATAAGCATCATAGCCATGAGTGGCCACTGGAAAATCGTATTGCTTTACGTAGATGTTTTCAGGACTGGTCGCATCACTGAACATATCCACCATGTTTTGGTACTGTGCCTGAGGATCGTTAGCTGCCCATTTTCTCTTGTAAAGCGAGTATTGACCGCTGTTGATTACTTCGTTGGCAGCAGCATAAGCTTCTTTAAAATATCTGGCGGATGCTTCCTGAGCAGTAGCTTCAGAAAATCCTATTACACGAACGCCTGTCTTCAGCCCGGTACCAGTAAGGCGGCCTGGGACAGTTTCATTGTATTTAGCAACGCTTCCCGCATAGAGCATAGCCTCTGATTTGAAAGAAAGTGCAACGTTTTTATTAGAATAGCCAGGCTTAGGACTTACTGGTTGAAGTAACTCTATTGCTTGATTGTAATCCGCCAATACCTGATCCCAAGTCTCTTCTTCGGTAGAACGGGGAATTTCCAGTTCAGCCTCGTCTGAAGGATATCGCAGTACACTTGTCACCAAAGGCACGCCGCCAAAGCGTCTTGCCATAGCTGAAAATACAAAAGCTCGCACAAAATATGCCTCGCCTAAGTAATGGTTATAAGTTACTTCAGGAAATGCATCTGCATATTCAGGTAATTTCTCCAGGAGGTAATTAGCTTCACGAAGCAAACCAAAAGCCATCCCCCAATAAGGAGTTCGCTCGCCTGTAAAGGCAGAACTGATTCCATCCCTGTTTACAGCCTCACCTGTACCTTCAATTCCTAGTGAACCTAGCCAGGAGTTATATTCCACTCCCCACTGCGCCATGTACTTGAAATCTTCAAAAGGCATCTTGCTGTACATGCCAGCTATGTATACATCCATGCCGGATTCACTCGTCATCAGCGTCTCATCGCCGATGACATTCGGTGGTGGTACATCCAGATCTGTACAACTGGATATGTACAGTAAGCTGAATACCAATAGTATGATTCTTATTTTCATATGATTATAATTTTTTATCAATGGCTACGTGAAATCGCATAATCATCAAAATCATCTCGCTTTGCTTGGATTTTGGCGTCCTAGATTTCTTGTATCAATCAATTAATTTTTCAAAGTCTGAATTATCTATTCTCAAAAAGATGCAGTTACACCGACCGTATAGGTTTTGGTAAGTGGATACATGCGTCCAAGCTCATCACCTGGGTGCTCAGGATCTACAAACTTCACACCTGTGAAAGTCAGCAGGTTATATGCATTGGCGAAGAACCTAATGTTGGTTGTAGGTCTATTGAAAGGCTTGAGAGTATATCCTACTTCAATGCTCTTGAGACGTAAATAATTAGTGCTCACACGGTTAAAATCAGAGTTTCCAAACGGATAATTTCCTGTGTACCCATAATAGCCACCTATCCACTGAGTTTCCGGATCGTATGGATCTGCTGTAGGATCCACAGGATGCCAACGGTCCTGATACTGTTCCAAAGCTCCCCCTCCATTGCTACCCCAGATAGAGTAAAGTGGCTCTTGGTATTGCATGGAGCCCAATGCTGAACCTTGGAACAATACGCTCATATCAAAATTCTTATAGTTGGCATCCAGCGCCATACTGAAGTTTAACCAAGGCGTTTGGTCGTAAGCAAATGGATGTTCGTCTAATCCATTTATTTCACCATCCCCGTTCCAGTCCTGGTATTTATAATCCCCAGGAAGAATTCCCCGGTCTTTGTAAATATCATAAGACCAGATATCCTCCCAATCGGTATACCTTCCTGCTGATTCGTATCCAAACTGTACGCCTTGGTAACGGTTAGTCAGGTTGTCATTTCTCCATTGGTCATAAGAATTACCGTAAGGTCCTTTTTCCGCTGCAACCAAATGCTGCCTACGTGTAATAGTGGCAATTCCCTTTAATCCGTAAGACAACTGCCCGATCGTATTGCGGTGAGAAAGTTCCAGATCTATCCCAAATTGGCGGTCACTGTTTGTATTCTCTCTAGGTGCTCCGGTGCCCACCACAGATGGGACATCTCCTGAACGTGTAGAAAACAGACCATCTCTACGACGGTCGAAATAATCTACAGAGAATCCGAACTTGCCTCTCCAAGCTTCAAAGTCCAATCCTATATTAAAAGTCTTGGCTGTCCACCAGGTGATATTTTCATTAGGAACTACTACTGAAGCACCATATACAAACTCACCATTGAGGATATATCCCGGTGCATATTGATTGTAATATCCCTGCTGTGCATTGCCACTGGTAGCCGGATAGATATACCCAGGATACCAGTCATAAGCCAGTGATCCATCATCGGCCGTCATCCCGTAGCTGGCTCTGAATTTAAGTTGGTCAATAAAGGATAATGCTGAAATAGAATTGAAAAATGGCTCTTCAGACAGACGCCAGCCTACAGAAGCTGAAGGGAACCATCCCCAACGGTTTGTTTTGACAAATTTCGATGAGCCGTCATATCTGAATTGGACCTCAGCGATGTATCGGTCATTGTAGCCATAATTCACTCTACCAAACATGGCTGAGTTGGCTATTTCATACAAGTCACCAGATCCCCCCTGCATTCCTCCCTGTTGATTTTCATTCATACCTCCAGCTAGGTATTCCATGGCAAATGCCAGATCCCGCTGTGCATAAAAATTATCTCCTTTACGGTTTTGGGTTTCAAAGCCTAATAGTCCGGAGACATCGTGCTTTGTGCCAAACGTCCGTTTGTAATTAAGTAGAAACTGTCCTAAAAACTGCTGCTTGCTATACAGCTCCCGTCTGATCTGATTTGGGGAACTGTTGTTATAGAGTTTTGACAAATACGTATCCGTCACCGGATCATACATGTATTGATAATATTCCCTTCGATAAATATCATTATCGTCACCTCTATAATCATAGCTGACCAAGCCCTTTGCAGACAATCCTTCCAACACATGAGTGAGAGTTCCTATATCATATTCCAGCGAGGCAGATGACTGAAAGTATTTTTGCTTGTACCTTCTATATCCAGACACATCAGATCTCATCATAGCTACCGTGTTTTGCTCCAGGTCCAATCCTTCGTAATTCAACATGGTATTTTCAGGATCTGCATAAGCCGGAAAAAGAACTCCTTGTCTCCAGTAGTTACGAATGATATCCACTGCACTGGAATAAGGAGAATTTCGCTGATCGGCTACTCCGCTCAGATTCAGGTTGAACTTTAATCCTTTTGCAATCTCAGTAGTGATGTTTGATCTCAGGTTGACTTTGCTGTAGTTCATATCGCCTGATTTAAAAAATCCTTCCTGATACATATAGCCACCAGCTATGTAGTATTGCGTTTTTTCAGTCCCACCGGTAATGCTGATGTCATGTTGGCTTTGTGGCGCATATTCATTAATCAGTAATGAATTCCAGTCTGTGGTCCGGCGTCGTCCTGTCTGAAAAGCTTCGAAATCATCAGGCCCATAAATGAGATTTCCACCATTGATATTATTCATGGCCATCTCGTTATAGAGAGTCATGGTCTGGTAAGGATCCGAAAGCTCAGGAAATCCTGAAGGACTTTGTAATGTATAAGATCCGTTATAGGTGACGGTTGCTTTTCCAGTCTGACTTCCTTTCTTGGTAGTAATCAGTACTACACCATTTGCCGCACGAGCTCCGTATATGGCAGCCGAGGCATCTTTCAATACCGACAATTCATCAATATCCGTAGGATTCAGGCGCTGAAAATCCGCCATGGTACGCTGTATACCATCGATTACTATCAAAGGCGATCCTAATCCCCGAATGTCCAGACTGGCGTTAAAAGTACCGGGCTCCGCACTTTTCTGCCATACCCGAACCCCCGCTACCCGTCCTGTGAGCATGTTTTGAGGGTTTTCGTTTTTGGTGCGTAGCATCTCGTCACCTTTTATATTGGCTACCGAACCTGTAACTGAGACTTTTTCCTGCATACCGTATCCTACGACCACAACCTCCCCTAATTGCTGGGTGTCTGGCACCATGGACACCTCTATTATGGATTGAGCACCTACGACTATCTCCTGGGTTTCATATCCTATAAATGAAAATGTCAACACGGCATTTTCATCGGGAACAGTCAATCGGTACTTTCCATCAATGTCCGATGTAGTTCCTACCACTGTTCCCTTAAGTAAAACATTTACTCCAGGCATGGGGGTACCGTCTTCGGAGAAGGTCACTGTTCCAGTGACAATTCTATCTTTTTCCTGCGTTCCAAGCTTCTCTATCGAATACTTATTTGTGGTAAGATCTGAAGCAAAAACAGGTGTAAATACAAAGCATTGTAAACCCACTCCCAATAGGGAAGTGTTGATCAATGCTCTGCAAAAATGCTTATATATCTTTTGCATATGTTTTGGGCTATTTTGGTTTATCGTCGCCTCACAGAGGCAGTAGCAACATGTAAAAATCCCGGCTCCCAATTCAATAGGAAGCCGGAAACCGAAATCATTTTGCAAGCTCGTACCGTGATAAAACGGCATATTCTGCTGCAAACGCAAAGTTGAACATCCCCTCTGTCCGGTTATTATTAGGAGTCAGACTCCATCCTACCAGTAAGTTGGTAGGTAGAAATCCTTCGTAAAGGAAGTTTTCATATCCATAATCGAGGTTCTCTTGGAATGTATCAATGTAATCTGCGGCAGTACCGTAGGCTGGCTCCACATCGACATAGCCACGCATCAAGACTCCGTTGAACCAGTTATTAAATCCGCTGATATCGTAGGAATAAAGCTCTGGTTGATTCTGTCCCAGTTTTGCGAAATGATTAAAGCTGTCGTCGGACAATTTTTGTGCATCCTGCAGGTAAGCACCATCTCCTGTCATTCTATACAGATCCGCTGCTCCGGATAACATGGTGCCGGTATTGTAGGAAATTGCAGGTCCTACCCGATCCTGACAATTGATTCCTTTGCGGTAAACTGTCCCGTCTATGGTTTCTGTTTGAGGATTTCCCGGAGAACATCCACCTCTCATATCATCATAAACTCCATCCGAACGAAGCAAATTATCTTGCTGCCAATCGTACACTTTCTTCGCGAAATCCGCATAATAGGCGCTTTTCTTTACTGACGTGGTCTCCCGGGTTTCCTGATCGTCAGCATTGATATATCGGTAGGTGATCTCGTCACTTTTATCCTTGTAAATTTCATGCAACCACACCAATGGACTTACCATAGGACCGTTGCTACAAGCATGCTTAGTCACATATCCAGGACCCCAAGGAATACCGCCTCGCTCAGTTCCATCCGGATTCCGGGTGCTATCCCATCCATCCAATACATAAGCAGTCAGGTATTCTGCTTTTTCCAAATAGGCGTCCTCTCCCGTTACTTTATAAGATTCAAGCAATTCACGGACAAGCCACATTTGGTCATCGTAAACATTCTCAATTCCTTCAACTTTAGCTGTTCCTTTGGCATTTCCACGGTTCACTCCATAAATAGACCATTCCTTTGTCTGGGTATAGGATACCAGTTCAAATGTCCCTTGGTAGTAGTCAACATTGTCGTATAGCTGCCCGAGAAGTTCAGCATAACGATTAAAGTTTTGATCATAAATTGCAGTATTTCCATTATCCTTCTGTACCTGCAGACCCTGAAGAATTGCATTCACGGCTTCTATCGCAGAGGTGTACATCCACACACTACCGGTCTCATCGGACCTAACTCCCGTGTAGGGATTGTAATACCTGGCCATGGCCATTCCGGTTCCTGTAAAATGGGCAGTAATAGCTTTATCAGTTAGCTCCATCGCTCTCGTAAGATTCTGCTCTGAAACGTTCACCTCCACTGGAGGGACGGTCGGGTCGGTGTCAGTCGAGTTATCGGTGCATGCCGTAAACAGCAGCATACACAAACTCCAAATTGTAATCATCATTCGATTTTGTATCATGTTAAGATTCATTGTATTAGTTCATATCAATCCTGTGGATGACCAGTTTATTCTCCCCTGAATTGGCTTCCACGTTGTACACTCCTAGGGAAAGAGTTACATCCTTACCATTGAACTGGGCAAGGTCATACACGAAAGATGCGTAACCCTCAGGATTGCCTGCTCCTCCGTCTCCGTGCTTGAATTCCCAAACTCCCTCTTCTGCTGCACTAGCCTCATCTGCTGTGTTGGACTGTGGATCCAGATGGGTCACGGTACCGTCGTCTTCTATTGAAGTAAGTTTGAAGTAGGTAAAATTGTCTCCGAAATTGCGGGTGCTCAATGTCAGCTGGTTGCTTCCGGCGCTGATAGAAAACTTCGAATAGAGATAGGCTTCAGGAACTTGAGTACTAGTTTCCGGTGTATTGCGGGTCTTGATTAGATAGCCTTCAGAAGGAAAAACCTCAGGATCTTTTTTCAGCGGGACAAAGAACCATTCAGCAGCCACGTGATCCACTGTTCTCCATGCGCGGTAAGCATCCACATAATTGTCCCTGTTTCCACTTACCGGGCTAATTCCTGTAAAGGACTTCTTGGTATGTGGCATAGTGGAGCGTACAGTTTCCTGAGTCAGTTTCCAGCCTTCTACTACTTCAGTTCCAGGTAGCCAATCCCAATTTTCCACTTTTCGGTCAGCAAAGCGGATCGCTCGAAGCACCAACTGCTTCCAATAATCACCTGTGGATTGTCTGTAGATACCCACTGCAACAATTACCTCTTTGCCTACATATTCACTTAAATCAAATTCTATGTCTCCATAGCTTCCGGATGCATAGGTTCTATTTTCGCCTATCTTCACCGCAGTAGGCTGGGCATCGGACATATCCACTATCTGAACACCGAAATAAGCAGGGTTAGCTTCGTCTGCATTATGCGTGCTGACTCTCAAAGACAAGATCTTATTGTCCTCCGTGATCAGTTTACTTCCATAGACATAGGAATCGAATACATTGAGGTCAGCAGGGTTGCTGCGATCCGCTTCATTATTTCTGATTTGAAGGGTAGTACCTTCATTCTGCTCCTGCCATGCGCCTCTGAAATCTAGCGCAGACATATAATTACAAGCCCAGTCCCATCGTGGATAAGCATCGGCATTCCTGCCTCCGCGATATTCATTGTAATACCACTTTTCGGCTGTCAGCAGATCTGCATAGGTCAATCCCCGCAATATTTCACTGCTTCCCATGACGATGTCAAGTGCTGCGACACCATCCACAAAATCAGCTTCACTGACATTTTTGGTAACCGTCTCATAATTTGCTTTGGTAAAGGTGACAGTGTATTCATCCACAATCAGATTTTCGAGCATGTATACACCATCGCTTCCTGTGGTCACTGTGCCGGCTACTCCCACGCTGACGGTCACTCCTTCCAGCGGAGCATCACCATTCTTGCCGTCCTTTATGATCCCTGAGATCTTTGCGGAAGCAAAAACCAAAGAGACATCCGCTGTGGCAATATTTTCACTATTGAATTTATCAGGATTTACGGTCAGGCTGACCGCTAGCCAACCCGCTTTGGAAAATTTCACTGCACGTGTTTTCAACGTGACATTTTCAAAAATATATTTCCCGTCACTTCCCGTAGTGACAGAAATCTCTTCCTCTCCTATTCCTGCCAGCAGGACATTTACATCAGAAATAGGCTGACCTTCGCTATCAGTAACTGTACCGGTGATAGTGCCTCGCGGTTCGGCGTTTGGCTCATCTTCTTCGACACAGGAGAATGTGAATACTACAAACGTACTCAACAAGGCGAAGTAAATTATCGCTCGTAATTTTTTACTCATCTGTTAGGATATTATGGGTTAAATTGAAATACCAATTGACCAGAAATGCTTATCAGTTCAGCAATTGATACTGATGAAAATAGAAGCGATGCGGTTAATTAATTGGTTAAATCAGGGTTAAAAGCCAATAAAAATTTGTTAATCCAACAATTGAGCAGCATATATGCCGTTGCTATAGATGAATTAATATGTGTGTTCCATTTTTTGAAACATATTATTTCCACAGGCATGGACTTACAGCTGGAAGCCGCGTGGTAACCTAGCTAAGTTTGACCGCCTTTATCATCTCCCTTATTTTAAAAATATGTAGTCTTAAATTTCTGTTGGCTCACGTGAATTGGAAAGATTTGAGCATTTCATGGTTGTTTTTATAACCAAAATGTTGGAACATCCCTGTAAGTTTTGAATATTTACCATCATTAATTTAGAACATTGTCCTATCGCATTTACTTCCTTTTCTTTCTAACTCTAGCACTATCTGGCTGTCAAAAGAATTTTTCGACTGGAGAAGCTGGGAAGCTTATGGCTAATCTGGAGGACATGAATGGAAACCCTTTAACGCTTTCCGAATCCGAGGATCAAAAACTCCTGTTGCATTTTTGGGGAACTTGGTGCAAGCCATGTCTGGAGGAATTGCCTGCTTTGGTAAGGGCAGAGGAAACTTTGGAAGAAAATAAGTTTAGAGTTATACTGGTATCGGAAGAATCGGCTGAAGACATCGCATCTTATCTGAACAAGAAGGGGATCCCATTGGAATCCGCCAGATATATCGGCGCTCTTACAGAACTACAAATCCATGCCCTTCCTGCCACATTTGTATTTAATGAACATGGTGACAAAATCTTCAATAAATCCGGAAGAATAGCTTGGGATTCAGAAGAAGAGATTCAGCAAATACTAACTCTTGATTAAATGAAGTTTCTTAAAAACCTTGGTTTAGTACTTGCCTTAGCAAGTTTGTTTTCATGTGCTCAAACCAAGGAAAACATACCCGTACTCGACACTATCCCCTTTCCTGATACTGGGCAGACTTCTCTTCCCCATCTTTTTGTGGGATCAGAAGGCCCCATGATTTCTTGGGTCAAAATGCTTGATGATTCCACATCCCAACTTCGATATTCACATCTGGAAAGGAACAAATGGCAAGAACCAAAGGAGATTACCCAGGGATCAGATTGGTTCTTGAATTGGGCAGACTTCCCTTTAATTTCTGAAAACAAGGGAAGCTTGTTAACTCATTTTCTTCAAAAATCATCGGAAGGAAAGTATTCCTATGATGTGAAGCTAAATATTTTGGAGAATGGGAATCAGGAATGGAAAACAGGTTTGGCCCTGAATACAGATTCCACTTTTACCGAACATGGTTTTGTGTCCGCTGTACCATATGGTGCTGATTCATTCGTTGTCACCTGGCTGGATGGGAGAAACACCGGTATGGCAGCAGGAAATGCGCATACTGAACATGGAGGCTCGATGACCATCAGGGCGGCAACAGTGAAATCCGATGGAAGTATCACAGATGAGGTTGAGCTGGATGCCAGAACCTGTGATTGCTGCCAGACTACCACTGCCATGACTGAGAATGGACCTATCGTAGTTTACCGAGATCGCTCCGACACTGAGGTTCGGGACATTTTCATCACCAGACTAGTGAATGAACGCTGGACAACACCAAAGCCAGTGCATTCTGATGGCTGGGAAATAAATGGTTGCCCTGTAAATGGACCAAAGGTGGATGCTGATGGCAAGGCAGTAGTAGTAGCGTGGTTTACGGGCGTGAATGATTCGCCTACAGTGAAGGTTGCTTTTTCATCAAATGCCGGTGAATCATTCGGTGAACCAATCCAAGTAAATAGTACAAATGCATTGGGAAGAGTGGATGTAGCTCTTTTGGAAGATCAATCAGCTATCCTAAGCTGGATGGAATCTGACAAGGATGCAAGCTATTTTAAAGCAGTTAAAGTGACTAATTCAGGAATGGGCAAGACTATAGCAATTTCCCAAATGGATCCTGCACGTAAAAGTGGTTTTCCCCAAATGGAAATAGATGGTGACAAGGTCTACTTCGCATGGACGGAAATAGACGGGGAAACTTCCCAAGTAAAGACAGCCACCATGCCCACCGCAGCATTTGAGTGAAGAAAGTGAAGTTTCTCTAACTCTTTTTCGAAGCCTTTGATTTTTATGCCTCTGTCTGAATTTTAGTTTTAGTTTTTAGAGCCATTCGAAGCATCCAAATTGGAGACATAACTAGTCCTGAGGCAAAAAAAGTAACGGTTTAATCCCCCCTTACTCACCTAAGCATCAATAAGAACGATTATTGTCTAGCAAGCTGGATAAATATTTGCTGAACTAAGTATTAGTTTTGACATAATTATGGAAAGAAACCAGATTGCTTTTTATAGGCTAAAAAAGGGAAATTATGCTTTAGAACTTTTGAGATTATAATTATCAAAATTCTATTTACTAAAAATAAAATCAACTAAGCCTGACTTTTGTAAGTAGACTTTAAAAAAGTCAAGCGAGAACAACGAATGAAAGAATCCACGTCCAGCACACCATCAAAAAAGAGTAACCTACCACTCTATTTTTCTATTCTTTTGGTCACAGGATTGGTGGTATGCTACTTCGCAATACCTGATTTCAATCAATTTATAAAGACTGCATGGCGTGTGCTTACCAGTGATGATGAAGCAACCATTAAAAAATGGGTTGAAGATTTTGGCTGGATTGGTCCAATGCTTATAATCCTTGCTATGGTAGTGCAGATGTTCCTGTTAGTGATTCCCTCACTTTTGTTGATGATTGTGGCAGTGCTCGCTTATGGTCCGATTTGGGGTTCAGTCATTAGTTTCACTTCAGTTATCATTGCTTCTTCTTTGGGTTACCTTATCGGGGGATTACTTGGTAAATCCTTTGTGATAAGACTTTTAGGCGAAAAAACTATCCAAAAAATCAGTCAGTTTATAGAGGAATATGGTTTTTGGGCGGTAAGTATTACCAGGATTAATCCGTTTCTTTCCAATGATGCAATCAGTTTTGTCACTGGAATCTTAAAAATGAACTACAGCAAGTTTATTGGCGCTACAGCGCTCGGTATTACCCCTCTTATCCTTCTGATAGCTGTGACAGGAGAAAATACAGATTCCCTCAAAACTGGCTTGATGTGGGGTTCGCTGGTGTGTGTTTTAATTTTTGCAGGCTATATTTTCTGGGATAGAAATCGAAAAAGAACTCGTAAGAAGTGAATGGATTTGGTTTGATCTGATGCGAGTAATCAAATTTTGTCGCTCGCTGGACAGGATTTATTTATGGCCAACAAAATTAATTCACCTGACATTTATGCTCAAATTGAGGAAAACAGATGACATCATCGTTTCCAAGAAGAGTACTTCTATAATTTCCTCTAGGACACATTTATACTAAACTTTCTTTACAAAACACCTATACCCTAAATAGCTTGATTTTGTAATGGCCTGTATCTCAAGACAGATTATTTCATGATAGTTTGGAATGTTTTTGGAGCGTAAAGATCACTTCAGATTATCTTCTGATAGAATATTCGCAGTCCAACCTCAATAAATCCACATGAAGCCCTCTAAACTACCGATCATAGCAATTGCCATTTTCAGTATTTTGGCAAGCTCCTGTACCAATCAATCCATTAGAATTTTCAAATCCAGTTCAGCAAGAGAGCAATATGTAAATACACTTCAAGGATCGGGAATCAGTGCTACTAAAATTGGCAAAGAATGGGAGGAAAAAGGAAATACTGTCTTATTGACTGCTCCTTTATTGGATTTGCCTTTTGCCATTCAAGGAAGTTTTAAAGCCAAAAGTATTGAGGCAAATGCATGGAAAATTAAACTGGAGCAAGGAGAATCAATTTCAATTGAGGTGAATTGGCAACCAGTGGATAGCAGCAGATTAATTGTGGATTTACTGGAAAGTTCTGAGGGCAAAGAAATCGAATCGGAATTGATTCAGTTGGACTCCTTACATTTTGAAGCGGATAATACAGGTGAATATGTGATTAGAATACAGCCTGAACTACTTGGCGAAGGTAATTATCAGATAGTCGTCAATGGAACTCAAACCTATGCAGTTTTTCCGGTGATGGGAAAGAAAAGTGCCGCTATACAAAGTTTTTGGGGAGCTGAAAGGGATGGAGGTGCTAGATCGCATGAAGGAGTTGATATTTTCGCTCCAAGAGGAACTCCTGTTCTTGCACCAGTGGCCGGCATAGTCACAGCAGTGAGAGACAGAGGATTAGGAGGTAAACAAGTATGGCTTAGGGACAATGAGCGGAACTGGCGGCTTTATTTTGCACACTTGGATAGCCAGACAGTCAATGAACTACAACGGGTAAATCCAGGAGATACCCTTGGTTTGGTAGGAAATACCGGTAACGCTAGAACTACCGCTCCGCATCTACACTTTGGAATTTATCAAAATGGAGCCATCAATCCACTTCCAGCTATAAGAACGGATTTTCAGACCGCATCTCCCCTACCAGATCAGCAATACTCCACGATGATGTCCAGCATATCCCAGACTAATCTTCGAGACATGCCCAATACACGATCTACTATAATAACGACTCTACCTGCCAAAACACCAGTTTTTATCCTTGGAGGTACAGCTGATTGGTATCAGATTATGACTGTTAATGGATTAACAGGATTTATTTCCAAAAGTCTAATTTCTGAATTGTCGCCGATTAGTCTACGAGAATCTTCCGCGTATGCACTCCATATTCCTTCCTTTAGTAGCGCTGATAGCCTGCTGGTAAATCTAGATCAGTTTAGCAAAATAGGGACCTACGATAACTTTGATGTAATAATAGATAAGGATGAAAATATCCTTTACCTGCCCTCTGACAGGCAAAGGCCATAAACGTAAATTCCACGATAGACTTTTACTAAACTGGATCGGTCTTAGGAAACTCATCCTCTCTTTCTGGTGGCAATCCTTCACCCTTTCTGGGAAAATAAGGATCCTCTTCAATTTCTTTAGGAGGTTCTTGCACAGGTACTTCCTGCTCGTCCGGCAAATACTCCTCCTCTTCTGGAATCTCCTTATTCGGATTTATTTCATCTCCATCGGGCATTGGAAAATCCTCAGACGGAGGATCTTTTTCTTCAACTTTCATTAAAAATTCAGCATTGGATCTTTCATTGGAGAGAGATGCCAGCAATGCAGTCGGAATGGTAAAGAACTGAATAAATTTACCAAGGGATTGCAGTTCAGGTATAAAATAGGATTGTCTCATGTTTTCTTTCTAATGTTATGTAGAAAGTAATACAAGACTTGTGCAAACTTATGAAATAGTATTGCCTGAGGTAAATCAATAGGTTGCTGCAAAAGTTGACTTTAAAAGTGATATCAATTAATTCCATCCAGGGAAATTAGCTCCACAATTCGAGCACGTTCTGAGCTCCAATCATTCACCAACATGTTCTATTTTGGAAATCCACTTAAAATTCAAATGAAAGATTTTTAAGACTCCTTTCCCTCCTCGTATGTAGGTCCGTAGAGTCCAGGTACTTTATTACCGGTGGCCCGCAAGTAGATTATCATCTCTCCACGATGATGATAAATATGATTAAAAAGAAAAGATCTAGCTATGATCCACCTAGGTTTGGGACCGAGAATGGTCTTCTCCCCTGCTTTCATAGTCCAGTCAGCCTGTAGTTTTTCCTCAGTGAGCGATTCTAGGGCAGCTCTGGCTTTCTCCGCATTTTGCTCAAATAGCGTTAAGGTAGCTTGGGTATCATTTGGATCTCCACGTTCCAGGTTATCTTTAGTGATATCGAATACGTCCTGCGTCAAAGTTGCTTCATACCAATGATATATTGTGGCAATATGCTGAGCGAGCTCAGCCATAGTCCAGGATGTGGGAGATGGTTTGTACCCCAAGTCATTATCAGGAATTGCCTGCAATAGTTGACGGGTTTTGAGGACTTCATCTTCAAATTCCTGTATCAAATAGTCTATCATATTTCAGTCTATTTAACGCGCTTGAATACAGCTATTTTTTTATTTTGAATTTCGCTTGGCTTTACTTACTTCTTCCGGATGATCCGAGAAATATTCTCTTGCATTCTTTAGCCCGGTGGCAATTGCTAATCCCTCATCATCGTTCTCTTTCATGATTTCATTGGCAATCTCAATGGCCTTATTCCTGATGTGGGTAGGCTGATTTTTATAGGATGGCGGGTAATCATTATTATTCCAAGGCATAATCAATTCTTTACAACCAATTTAATATTTTGTCATTTTAAGCGCAATGAGAAAACCAGCTTTATAGGATAATATCTACTGTAAAACTGCAAAGCTTTTAACTCTAGTTTGTGTACCCGCTTTTATACCATACAAGAGGCAAAAGCAATCTAGGGTATGTTTAGATTTATAATTGGGGCTATTTCGGCCTTCGGTCTTCCACCATATAAGTAAAGAATCTAGAAGAGCTAATAGCATCATTACGGATAATCTTGTACTTTAATGTTCTTCCTCCACTAATAAAGACTTTATAACAACATCTTTCTTTTTAAATAAAAAGGTTTTCTCAGATGGATGAAGAAAGTCCAGGTCATTTCTCAGCTCCTCATCTTCGCTATAAAAATCTGTAGTGGTTGTGAAACATTCAGTGTTGAATTCCACCTTATCCTCCGCAAAAATCCAGGGTTCAATCTGAAATTCACCAGATGGAAGTTGGCTTAGGTAAATTTCTGATTCGCCCACTATGGGTTTTATCTTCACTGGTTCCTTTTGATTTTCAAAGTCATTTTGGCACAAGGCAAGTGAGAGTTCATCACAAAATCTAATGAAGCTATAACACTGTGACACTAGGTCCTTTTCCAAGCCTAGATTCATCCGAATATCGTCACACTTATGTTCCATTTCCTCCAAAAATTTAAGAACTTTCAACTCTTTTGATTCCCCATATAGCTGGTGAAAATGTGCTGAAACCATCAACACGATGAAACCGGACTTATATTTGGCACTTTTGGCTACGGCTTTTGCTTGTTTCAAGTCCACCTCTTTGCGCTGACGGTAGTCCAATGGAGCGCCTGAATCTGTGAGATTGTCCCGTCCGTTCCACTTGGGTTGATCGTTGTCGTGCTCACCTATACTTTCCATTCCGGCAGCCCAGTATTTGGGAATAGCCCAAAGTGAACGGTCCAACTTTAAACCTATGT
The DNA here is from genome assembly GCF_963974835.1 of uncultured Algoriphagus sp. Classification (GTDB taxonomy): domain Bacteria; phylum Bacteroidota; class Bacteroidia; order Cytophagales; family Cyclobacteriaceae; genus Algoriphagus. Next base: position 47,181 of record NZ_CAXBET010000008.1, read on the forward strand.
CCATTGCCAGAAGAGCATGTGCCTTGTGAAAGATGATTTTCCAGCCTTTGTTTATTGGACTTACTATCATAGTATAGTTATTTAGAGATTTGCATCGTTTTGAAAGTGAGCTAATTCGATTTTGCCGTCTTCCGTAGTTCTATTCCATATAAGATTGGTGGCCAATGGAAATAGATGTGCGCTGGATTCGAAAAAGTGCATCATGTAACCCGCAGTATTTACGAAGACAACTATATCCCCAACTTCCGGAAGTCTAGGTAAGGTTATTTTCCGCTTTAACAATAAGTCTCTTTCCAGACAATAGGCACCAGTAAAGAAAACGTCCACAGGCTGAATTTCTTCTTCCTCCTGCTGGTATAAAACAAAGGGATCCAACAGAAAATCGGAGCTTCCACTCAGCATCTGGGTCATGTTCATCTCCAGCCCTATAAGCCAATCCCCCAGTGAATCCTGTTTTCGAAAGGCAACTTTGGCTATAGTAATACCAACCTGATCGAGCAAGGATCGTCCAGGTTCCATTCTTAATTCGATATTCAGATTACTTGCAAGTGAAGCTAAGGATTCCTCCACTGGGTTTTTATAAGAAAGGATCTCCCGTAGAAAATCGCCTTTAGTGACTGGATTCCAAAAAGGATAAGCTTTTAGCTCTCCGTATAGATTATCATCCAACCTTTCAAATCCCAATCCCTGATTTCCGAAAGTAATTGGATCGACTTTTCCAGTTACAGCATTGCGGAGTTGCTCGTTAAAATGATCCCATTCGGTTTCATATTTCAGGTAATTCATCAGAATACCTCCTCCTATGTCGATAAATTCCGTTTTTAAACCATTGTTGGAAAGAAGTTGGGAGAATGACAAACACTGATTAAGCGCCATAGACCTCTCCTCAATGGAATAACCATTCAGATGAAAATGAAGGCCTTTGTATTCAAGCAAATCGAATCTTTTCGACTCCACAAAATTTTCAATTATAAACTTATGTATATCAAGCACATCAAATCCAAATCTGCTGTAGAGTTTTTTCTCATTGCAATAAAATCCACTTAAACGGAATCCGATTCTTGCTTTCCTATTTTGCTCTGCTGCTACCTGCTGGACCAGCTCACATTCGTCCACATTGTCCAGAATTAGCACGCTTCCGTTTGCCACAGCCTTTTCCACCAACTTTGTGTTTTTTACTGCAGCTGTTACGATGAGGTCCTCCGGGGCAATTCCCATTTCCAGACACTGGGTGTATTCCTGAAGGCTCGCTGTATCTATGCCCATTCCCAATTCCTGTGCTTTATGCACCACTCCCTTTGTCTTATTAGCTTTTCGTGCAAAAAAGATTTTATACTTCAGCCCGAATTCTTCAAATACCGTCTGATAGGACTTATAGTTTTCCTCCATAGAATCAGCATGGTGAATGTTGATTGGAGAACCATATTTTGAAAGCAGTTTATCCAAAAGGCTTTTTTCAGCCATGAGCTCATGCATCCATGGAGAAGTGATGGGTGTTAATGTGGGTAGGTTGGACATTAATAAAATGTTGATCTGAGTTCTGATTCTTCCTGAATCTTTGATAATTTTTCCACTAGTGACTTTGCCCAATCCGAAACAAAATCATTTCTCTTTCGGGAAAGAGTGTCGTTGTCATAGGTAAGGCCCTCAGTGGGAGTTCCAGTAAATGTGATGGAGGTATTGGCTAAGCCTGATTTGTCTATAGGGTTTCCATGTTCATTGATGGCAATACAACCGGGACGGTAATCGAGTCTTCCTTCCTGACGGTTTACGTATGGAAAAATTAACTCATTTTCCAGCAGGTTTCCGAAGAACTCTCCTGCGCATCTATGTAATTGAATTTTGGGTATTCGTGCATCCACCAGATAATCGGCATGCACATCTTGTTTATTTTTATTTAATAAGATATAGCCATTAGAATTTTCTATTTCCGGATTCTGGGCAAATGAGAAATCGATTAATCCGGCTTTCGCAATAGCCAGGATTTTCTTCATATTCTGTATAGGTGGCCCATAGGAAATCCTGTTCAAGTGGCCTGCATATTTCTCCAGAAATACCTTTTGAGATTGCGGCTTTAGGCCGCCGAATTTGTAAAGTTCATTAAAGAAGTCACTCAGATGCCTCCACAGTTCGGACGTAGCAGCCAAAGCGCTTTCCTCCGGACCGATCTCCGCTTCCAAAATACCTTTTTCAATAAATTCCACAGTAGCATTATGAACATCAGAATCAGGCAGACGAGATTCCAGAAAGTCATGAAAATCAAATCGCGGAGTGTCGGGATGCTTTTCAAGAAAGCTCTCTATCTGAATTTCTACTTGGGTGAAATCATGCGAAAGTGTAAGCTCAATTCCTTTTTCCTTAAACAGTTTGGAATAATAAACAGAGGTGAATTCCTTTTCAATTAACGGCAAAAGCTGGCGCTCAAAATCATATTTCCCGTCCCAGGCTTCCATATATTCGAGGGATTCACTTCTAAAATAAAAGGGAGAATAATCAGGTTTCCCAAAGGTATTTCCTCTTGGAATCATTGGCAGACCGGATTTGGAAAATGGATAAATTATTGAAGGCTCTTGGCCAGACTTGATGTAGGAAAGTATTCCTTTTTCGTCCTCTTCAAACTTGCCATTTCTTCCCTCCGTCAATGCCAGAACTGCATCGATAAAAGTTAACCCCTTACCTTTGATGGCAACCGCACTTCTTTCTTTTATCTGCGATAAGCGCCGCGTCACGGGATAAATAAAATCAATGTGGTTAGCTTGTGTTTGTGATTCTGGATCATTTACACAGGGATGTCCTGTTGCTATAAGAAGATTATGGAAATTTTCGATTGAAATAACTTTTCCCGAAAGAGAATCTTGGTAGCTAATGTGGTAAATATCCTCCTGCTTTGCTATGTCCTTAACCTCGCCAATGTGCTTATGAATAATCACTTGAGCTGGACAGGCATTCAACAAGTCTGAAAAACCCTCGGATAGGTATTTGCCCACTGTGGCTCTTGAAGAAAAAGTATATGCACTCGCCTCAGGAAATTCGCCCTCTTTCTCCTCAAGCCAGTTAACAAAAGATTTTGGACTTGGAACAATGGGCTTTGGATCCTGATCTGGCCACATATTGATGTAGCCATTTACATAATTCATCATCAAATACGAAGGCTGACTGCTATCATATACGTATCCTGATCCGAAAGAATCCGACTTGTTGAAGAGATGAATTTCAACAGGCAAAGGATCATCCATCCTAGCTAAATTGGCTAGTAGACGCTCCAACCCGTAAAGCCCCTTAGGACCAAGTCCGATTATTCCAACTCTCAGTTTGCAAGGCTCTTCAGTCATTGATTTGGTTTTTCATTGATAATTTATAGTTAAACCAGAACCTTTTCTAGCTTGGTGATATTTTCGCTTACCCAATCTTCATTATAGATGGTGTCTAGATAACGCTCTCCCCTGTCACACAATATCATGGCGACGGTAGAACCAGTGGGTAAGGAAGGAATAAGTTTTTGTACAGCGTATGTGACGGCACCTGAAGATCCTCCACAGAGTATCGCTTCTGTATTTAGCAATCTATGACAACCTTCCACGCATTCCGCATCGCTTACATGAACGACATCAAAAATGGATTCTACTTTTAAGAACTGGGATTTTCTGCCTGCTCCATGACCTGGGATTTTTCTTTCACCAGGTGGTAATCCGAAAATAACACTTCCTAAAGCGTCGACAGCAATAATTTTAGTCTTAAGCCTATTGGCCTTGATATACTCTACACATCCCATGAGTGTACCGCAGGTACTGGTAGCTGCAAAGAGATAATCGGGAGCCTGTCCCAAGTCTTTGATGATTTCATGCATGGTCTGCTTGTGGGCAGCTGGATTTTGGATATTCCCATATTGGTTGGTCCAGAAGCTTCTCGGATTGGAATCCAGGATTTCCTGTACCCTGTCTAATCTAGCTTGTAGAAAACCACCCACTTTCGCAGGAGTGTCAACAAAGTTCACTTTTCCTCCATAAGCTTTAATAATTTTGACATTCAGCTTATTAACCATAGGGTCTACAACTACTTCCAGATTCAATCCAAAATACTTACAGGTTTGCGCTAGTCCTATGGCCATGTTTCCGGAGCTGGATTCCACGACTGTATCGCCCTTTTTCAATTTGCCATTTTCCATGGCGTGGGTGATGAGCTGTAATGCAGTTCTGTCTTTAATGCTTCCTCCAGGGTTGAAAGACTCCATTTTAGCAAAAATCTTAAACTGGGAATCAGCGAATAATCGATTAAGCCTAATCATAGGCGTGAATCCTACTGCATCCAGAATTCTGGAATAGTAAGGTTGGTGTGGGTAGGTCATAGTTGGTAGTTTTACAAAAGGTTTGGTTGGCTTTACTAGGCCATTATGTATTTGAATTCCTCGATGCAATTCTTACAGGAATGCGCACAGCGTTGGCAATCTTCATTATTGTGCTTTTCACATTCATCAAGACATTTCTGACAGGCATTCATACAGATGTGCATCATCTTCCCACGATCCGGTCGGCCAGCTTCGCAGGCTGCAAGACATTCCACACAAGCTCCGATACAGAGTTGACATACATCTATGCATTTCTCCATACCTCTAGTGTATTTGTGATTCTTGACAAACTTCTGGCAATCAGCTATGCACTGCTCCAGCACCCGGATATAATCGCTTTTCAGAGGAGTCAGACTAGTCATAAGGGTCAGGTTAAATTCCTAACCTAACAAATCCAAATACTTAGCCATCCTAGGTAAAAGTTCATTTACTGCATCCAGAACACAACAGAGCCTATTTGCTATGGATACAGCTACTGGATCAACTATAATTCTGAGGGAAATAAATACTCATATTGTAGAAGTCAGGCCTTAAATTATTTAGGTAATTTGTTTTAAGACTAACTGAAATAATTCCGTCGAAGAAGTTGTATTAGACAGAACCGACTCCATTGTTTCATCCTTATAGTTTTTTCCAATAGGTGCCTAAATAAATCACACTTCCTTCTGATGGGGTAAAATTGTTCTTGTGAGAGATGATCAATAAATCACCGAACAAAAAAAATCACGCCCTATTTCACAATGGAATTAGGGCGTGATTGATTGAAAAGATTGCTACTCTATCAAGATTCTACTAGCTGATCTCTCAATTGCTTTATCTTATCATGCGACTGTCTCAAAGTAGCTTTCTGCTCCAATATCAATTCTCTCAGATGCATTGGCAATCCTTCTTCTTTCGCAGCATCTTTATATGCCTTTTGAGCAGCATCCTCTCCGTATTCACAGTTCTCCAGGATGCTTTTTCTGTTATGTCCGGTAAAGACGGCCTTCACATCCATCCATGCTCTGTATAAAGCACCACTAGTAGTTGTTCCTTCATCCGTATCTTCCTCTAGCAAACTGAGCTCCTTGGAAAGTGCCTGCTTACATTGTTGGCTTTCACCAATAAGTGATACAAACAAAGGTTTCAAATCGTTATCCTCACTTTTTAGGTTGTCAATAGCAGTTTGGTAACCTTCGATTCGGTCGTTGTTAATCTGTACCAGATCATTTAGAATTTCGGCAGTTTCATTGTTGGTTTTCATAATGTGGTTATTTTAAATTGTTTGAATATATTTTTTCAATACAAACAATTTACCATGCTGACCAAACTAGGCTATGCCCCTCTTTAATAGGGATTAAAGTGATATCAATTGTTTAAAGCCCGACAATCAATCAAAAATCTTTAGGAAAACTAACCTCATCATGTAGAAGATTTTTCCTTTTATAGAAAGCTTAACTTCTAGTTCCCTTCCTTCCAAAACTCCTTATCAAGACCTTAAATTTAACAGCAATTGAAGGCTCAATATTCTGAACAAAATAGCGCTTTTTAAACAAAAAACTATATGGTGATTTTGATTATAACCCATAGATCCGCCGTGAGAAAGGTGTTAAACTCACTCATAGGTTAGAGACTCTATAGGATTTATCATTGCAACCTTGATGGTGTGCACGCTGACAGTGATCAAAGTGATAATCACCACAGCCAAACTAGGAATAGCAAAAATCCACCAGGACAAAGGTATGCGTGTTGCAAAATCCTGAAGCCAGGAGTTCATGATCCAGATAGAAAGTGGGATTGAAAATGCAATAGCAATGAGAATCAAAATAATAAAATCCTTGGTGATCAGTTGAAGTAGACCCGGCAGTGAAGCACCCATTACCTTGCGGATTCCAATCTCTTTTGTACGCTGTATGGTTGTGAGTGAAGACAACCCAAATAAACCCAGGCTTGCAATGAAAATGGCAAGTGCTGAGAATATGCTGAAGATGGTTCCAAACTGCTGATCAGACTTATATTGCTGATCAAAGTGCTCATCCAAAAAGAAGTACTCAAAAGGACTGCCCGGAAAAACTTCCTGCCAATCAGCTTCAAGTTTTCCCATCAATTCCTTTATTTCACCCGGTGCTACTTTCACGGAATAGAAGCCATTGGGTGCCTCGTTGTAACGGAAAATTAATGCATCAAATGATTTCTTAAGAGACTCCTGATGATAATCTTTCATTACTCCCACGATATTGAAGGTGTCACCCCAGAAGAAAATCTCATCATTGATGGCTTCTTCAGGCGAGGAAAAACCCATCAGGCGCGTGGCAGATTCATTTAAGAGAACATTCTTTTCCTCATTGGCTACATCATCGGAAAACTCTCTTCCATAAAGCATTTCCAGTCCAAAACTTTGGTTGAAAGAGCCATCGGTCATGATGATTCTGTATTGGTTTTGCTCATCCTCGGCTTGACTCAATCTTCGGATTCCACCTGCATTCCAGTCTGGCTGGCTTCCTGGAACCGAAGTGGATGCCGTGACGGAAATCACCCCTGTGTGACTGGATATATTCTGTTTGAAGACCTGATACTTTTGTTTGTAAGTAGAGTCAGTTACACTCGGTGAATTAAGTACTACTGTCTGATCTATATTGACACCCAAGTCCTGATTCCGCATAAACACAAGTTGTCTATACACTGTGAATGTACCTACCATCAGCGTGATGGAAGCGATAAACTGAGTAACCACCATGCCTTTTCTAAGCCAAACACCAGCATCTGAATTTTTGAATTTCCCTTTCAAAACTGCTACCGGCTGGAAAGATGAAAGAACAAATGCAGGATATAAGCCTGAAATAATTGCACCGAGCACAATCAAACCAAGTAAAATAATCCAAAAGGAAGGCTGCAAAAACAGATGATAGCCGAGCTCTCTTCCTGTGAGACTACTGAACCAAGGTGTAAGAAGAACGGCCAAGCCTGCAGCAAAAACCACTGCCATAAAATTTAAAAAAAGTGATTCAGTCAAGAATTGCTGTATAAGCTGAGCTCTATATCCTCCCATTACCTTGCGGATTCCCACTTCCCTCGCCCGCTCGATTGATTTTGCGGTAGCTAGATTGATGTAATTGATCCAGGCAATGATCATTATCAATAGTGCTACCACAGACAGGAAATTTACAGACTGCCGATTGCCGTTGGCTTTAAATTCCATGATATAATCTGAGTCCAGATGTATGTCAGCGACAGGCTGCAGGTGGAATTCAATTCCTGCATTATATTTTTTCAGTTCCACTCCGTGTTGATTCTGGACAAAGTCCGGAAATTTAGCTTCCAGTGATTCCGCATCGGCATTTTCCTCCAAAAGGATGTAAGTAAGAAAGCCATCCCAGTCCCATGTCATAAAAGTATTATTCGACAGCTTTTCCAAGGTGATAAAAGACCCCAACACATCAATTTTCATGTGTGTATTTACAGGCAGGTCCTCAAAAACCCCGGAAATCTCAAACTCCAGATTTCCGTTAGCCTTTAAAGTTTTACCAACGACATCCTCACTTCCAAAATACTTTTTAGCTGTGGATTGGGAAACCACCATTTTATTAGGCTCCCTTAGCACCATAGAATCTATCCCTTCCAGAAGTTTTATCGAAAAAATAGAAAAGAAATCTTCCGATGCGAAGTACAGGTTATCTTCCTTGAAGAAGGTATCTCCTGTAGAAAGAGTAGCTCCCCTGTTGGTGAGTCGTGTATATGCTTTGACCTCAGGAAAATTTGCCTTTAGATCAGGCCCAATTCCTGCTGCTCCAGCAGCCCATTGGGTGGAGAGTTCTCCCTTGTCATATCGGTCTTGTTGTATTCTGAATATTCTGTCCTTTTTATCCAGAAAATTATCATAGCTCAATTCATGCAAGACAAACTGGGTAATGAGAATGCAAGCCAACATCCCGATGGCTAGCCCTGCAATATTGATGAAAGTAAAAACCTTGTTTTTGGAAACGTGTCTCCAGAGGGAAGTAAGATAGTTTTGAAACATAGGGTTTAACAAAAAAGAGGTTTTCGGATAGCAAGCGAGGAAAGTGACCTCTAGATCTATACCGAAAATAAAAACTTGCCTAGCTTGCCGAATTGGGGCAATGCAAAAATTAAGAGCTTTATTTTTCGGACAGAATTGACCGACAGCGATCAAAAAATATAAATTGTCTGGGATAATATTTAAGAAATACGATTATCCGCAATGGTGCAAGTCGCCTTAGATTCTTTGCTTATTTGGTGGGAAGACAGAAGACCCATGACAGAAGTAGCCTCAAATATAAATCTAAACATATCCTAGATTGCTTTTGCCTATTTACTTGTAAAAAAGTAGATATACCTGGTGTAGCTGATTAGTTAGATGGGGCGAATATTGATTCGCCCCATGAATGCTCTAGAAGTTTTCCGGAAGAATGGTCTCTACCAAATCTCCATTATCATACTTTTCTTTCTTAGTAATTGCCTTGAATTCATTATAGAAAATTTGATCTCCAGTCTTTTTTCCATCTGCAAAACGCACTTCTGATTCTATTTCACCTTCCATAGTAAACCATGTCCAAAGTCCGTTTCTAAATCCGTTTTGAAAATCCCCCTTCAGTTGTTCTTTACCATCTGGGAAATAGGCGAGATATTTTCCATTCATTAGTCCATCCTTGAAATTAACAATGCCCAGAATAGGATTTTCCTCTGCATCAAAATAAGTCTTCCATTCTCCTTGTTTCAGTCCGTTGCTGTATTCCCCTTCCTCTTGCATATTCCCACTTTCATAATAGCTAACAAACCTACCGTTACCATTATTCACTATAACAGCTCCGTCTTTATCCCGGACTGTCAATGTTTTTTCCGTGTTTTCTTTGTATTGAATAGTGGATATGTGCTTCCCGTTTTCATCAAAGAATTTCCAATCCCCATCCATTTTTTTGTTTTTGACTGACCCGGAAACTGAGATTTTTCCATTTGGGTAAAAGGAAATAAAATCGCCGTTTCCATTTTGCACAGAAGGCTTGTCAGCAGTACTTCTATAGGTGATCCATTCCACATCATTTTCAGAGATATGATTTACCTCTTCCAAAAGTTGCCCTTCCTCGTCCCAAGTCTTCCAGACACCTCTCTTTTCCCCTTTTTCAAATCTCCCTTTTTGATAAATTTCGCCATTTTCATGAAAATATTCCCATTCCCCCTCAGGCATATCCAGGTAATATTTCCCCTTATCCTGGATTGTTTTATCCTCGTAAAAAGTAGTCCACTCTCCATCCATCCTATCGTACTTATATTCACCCTGCTGGTTGATTAGGCTATCCCCATAATACGAAGTGAACATCCCATGGAGAAAACCATTTTGATATTGCTGAAGGCTACTGAGCATTCCTGATTCATCGTAATATTGCCAGAAACCTTCCTCCAATCCATTTGAGTAATTGCCTTTCGCAACTACACTTCCATCCTCATAGTAAAATTCCCATTCACCATCCGCAATGCCATGCAAGAGTTTTCCTTTTGAAAGCAAATTGCCTGATTCATAATAATTGGTACTTTCTGCTTCAGAACTGCTAGATATTGTAAACATACATATGCCAATCATGACCGCAGATACGGCAGCCAACGGTAGCCTTAATTTTGCAAACGGTGGCTCGTAATTTTTCTGGTTTTCCAGAGTAGCAGGAATAGTTCTGAATGAAAATTTATATCCCTCATACCCTGCCAATCCCAGGAAAAGCAAATCAATTGGGACAAAGCTTTCCATGATAATCTGTATACTGATCAGAGGTGTGAGATAACCCAATACTTCTAAATATGTGATTGATTGCTCATCTGCATAAAAACCCACCTCAGTCAATAGATTCCCCAATAGGCAGGCGAATACTGCAATGCCCGCTCCCAGATAACCAAATTTCTTATCTACTCCCGCTCCAAAGAAACGAATTGAATATCCTACCAGTAATCCTACGCCAATAGCCATCCAAGCTATCTGATAATGAAAAGTGACGGAAATAATAGCCCAAATAATAGCTGAAAATATAGCGACTAACATTCCTCCCAAAACTGCAAAACCAAAGCTTTGATGCTGCCGGAGGTGATTGGTGATTTCTAGAGGTAAAGTTGTCAACAATTCTTCTGTTGATAGGGTAACTAACTCGGACTCCTGTTGTTCCCGTTTCTTGATGTCATCCTCCTGATAAAGATCACATGTATCCACGAAATCTGCAGCCTTGTCGGTCAAGCCACAAACTATCCCGTGATTGGGATTAAATTTCCTATTTAGACATGCAGAGCAATACTTTAATTGTGCCTTTCTATTCATGGTAAGAGTGGTTTTGACCATGGAAAATAACTACAAAGCAAAACACTTTTAATGTTTTAATTCAAAATATTTTCACCCTAAAAAATCTCCTTATGGAAGCATTAAAAACGTATTAAATCACAGACTTTTAAGCCATCTAAGCATCAGATTTATAATAGGATTAGCGGCCATGATGGACGTAGCCAAAACTTCCATTAAATTTGGCTAAAAAACAATGGACCAATCGGCCGGAAAGGCTTGATATATTTGGTATTAAGATGATCTTCAAAAACAGTATGTATTACCTGCGCAATAGATCATACTCTATATAAAATACTGTGTCCGGTTACCCTAAATCGGATGTACTACCATGTTGACTTTTATGTAGGCTTTTGCTTTGGAATGATAGTTCTAAAGCGCCACAGTAAGCACCCAAAGTGTCAATTTAAATTGATGTTTAATGCGTTTTGATAGTTTATCACCTTTATCCATCACTCCCCCGATTTCCATTCATCGAAAGATAAGTGCAACTGGACGATAGGCTATTTGTGTTTGTCCTAAATTCTTCTTTTAAGTTTTTTCAAATTAGCACATTTGTATAAATCAAAGCTTAGAAAGTGCTATCTTAAGAATATAGGATTTCAGCTATTCACTTTAAAAAGACATTTAACAAAGAGAATATAAGAGCATTAGTCAAAGAAAAATACAGAGGAGAGTAAGTTGTTTGTTCACCCACACATTAACTATTCAAATCATTCACCTAAAAAAACAAAACTATGGTTAACCAAACAGATCTAAGCACAACCCAATACGGGGTTATTCATGAAGATCAAATTGTAGATAGCTATGATTTGGTCAAGGGAATAATTAATGATTTTGAAGGAAAGGTCAATTTTAAAATCAAAGCTGATAGTGCACTTCCCTTAATCAAAGGAGACCCACAGCACTTAAAGTTACTTTTCAAGGAATTCTTCAGAAAAGCGGTCGGAATATTTAATGGATTTGGTGGAGAGTTAAACATCATCCACATCAAAGATCCCAAATCCTGGATTTTTACATTCTTCACTGAAGGATTTCAACAGGAAGAACTGGCGACAAACAGGTTGATCCCTATTACAGCGTGCGGCGAATATTACCTATCTATTTCAAAAAGGTCAATTTATCCGCAGGATTATATCTTATACATTTAAATACCAGTATACTAGCTACTGGTGATACCAGTAGCTTTATATTCTTTATACTGGACTACAAAATGTCCTTGTAATATTGGGAGCCGAAAAGCTAGCTCCAATCCTCATAATTAAGGCACCAAGCAGTCCTCTTCCTATCTTAGAGGGTTGAAACAACTTTAAGTTGCCTAGAAAGAAATTAGGTTGTCTTTCTAGGCAATCCTAGTTAGTTTTAATAAATCAAATATTTGCCACAGTTATGAAACTCATTTTTCCCACAGATCCTGTGATCAGCGCTGAGATTCCAAGCGATTACCCTATCCCTCCTATCGGAGAGGAATTTTATATCCGTTTTGAAACTTTCGTTAAAGACCCTGAGGATTGGAAAAAAGTGCAGGAACTACTGGAAAAAGAAGCGCTGACCGTAGAAAAGGTGGAAAACAATAAAATTTATCTTTATCAAGGCCAGAAAGCTGATTTGCAAGGCACCATCGAAAGCGATGAATATATGCCTTCCATTGTTCAGTACTGGGAGAAGCATCCGGAGACAAAACCGGACTGATTTTTTTAAAGGGATTTAATATTACTTGTTGGAGTTTATTGCAGGCAAATCAAAAGGCCTGTAATGGGATTGCTCGCAATCTTTTAAGTGAGCCAAGCTTCTGTTTCCCTCTTGGCTAATAAAATATGTATTCCCCATAATCAGGCAGGATAGAGTTGGCTAATTATCCTAAGACAGAAGGCTAATGAATCTTTGGGTATCAATTGTCCTCCCTTTACATTTCGACTTCGCGCAATGTGACACTAGTCTAGTGATTCTAATAAGGATGGATGATTCATGCTATCCTTGAAACAGGTATGGATAGGTGCTGATTCGGTCTATACGCAAGGATAAAAAAATAACGGAGAGGTATCCCTATTAGTAGCCAAGAATTTCAACTCTGGATAAAAAGAATGAATTAATTCAACAGCGCTAGGCTAAGATAATAATTGATGATTAGGACGCAGTGAAAGCAAGATGAAAGCGGAAATTATTTTGGTATTCATCTGTGGCGATACCGATGTTCAGCCGTTCGTGGAGACACGAACGGCGGCGTAAGTGCAGATACGAACGATGGCTTAAGTGGAGATACGAACGGTGGCTTAAGCGTAACATGAGAAGGGTGGCAAAGTTATACCCCCTATAAAAGTACCGGTTGTAGCTAATTACCTTTGCCCCAAATTCACCAATGATGAAAACCTGTTTGTTAGACTTGTCCAGAGATTAACTGAGGTGACACTGCCATTTCTTCTTAGCTTGATAGAATACTTATAAAACTCTTTCATAAACGTAGGAACGGGGTCCTTGATGTTTAATTCCAAGTAGGTATTATCAAATTTCTGGTAGGTTCTCAGCAGAACTTTTCGCATAATCATTTTGAACGCAGGACTTGTTCTTATTACAATTTTATTCGTATAGGTAATTTCAGGAAGTTCTTGCCCTAGGCCCAAAAGACAGGAATAATACGGAAAATTAGCCCCTGCAAATATGGATGCACTTACACTGGCCCAGAACCTAGGATTCATTTCAATTAGGTTGATTTGGTTTGTTTCCTTATCATACCTCAAACCTATATTAACCACTCCTGACCAGTTGAATTTTTCTATTACTTCCTGGACTACAGAATAAACAGCTTCATCCTGTAAAAATTCCATGGCATATGCCCAGGTATCATCCTCATTATTTTTATACTCTTTTGTATGGTATGAACATGGATTTTACCTTCTACACTGATCACGCTGCAATCAATGTCATATCCTTTGATGTAGGATTGAAAAATATAATCTCCCGATTGATCAATTCTATTGTGCCAAAGCTGAAGCTCATTGGAATTTTCTATGATTTCGATCCCAGTTCCTCCAAAGCCAATCGTAGGCTTAACAATTATTGGAAATTTTATTGAAGATACAACCTCATCTAAATCCCTGTTTTTATCAAAAAATATTGTCTTCGGATGAGGAATGTTATTCTCCTGAAGCCATAACGAAAGCAGATGTTTATCATCGGCGATATCAAACGAACCGACCTCAGGGACAGGGGCTATGGATATCAGTTCTGATAGTTGTTCTTTGAATTCAGAAACCAGCCTAATTGTCTCTATATGTATAGGCAGCAAAACATCAGCGTTTGTCTGTTTAATCGCCTTTACTATTGCCGCTAGTTGTTCTTGCTTACTTTCGCCTCTGGGAATGTAGATATATTTTGAAATGTACCGGGAGTATCTTACAGGTTTATCTTCATCTTTGGACAGAACAAAAATTTTACTGTTTTTCGATTCACCTAAGCACCTTACTACTGCGACTGCATTATTTGTATCTCCGTCTGGTATTAATACAGAGATTGGCTTTGTAATGTGTGAATTGTTCATTTTGGGTCTATTTAATCTGTAATTCGCTTTTTTAAGCAAAAAATAGTGTTGGTTTTTATTTAACTAGAGAAATTCCGCAGGTTGAATGACTCGCTGACCTTCTGAACCCAGGAAGAATCTACTTGTATTTCAGCTTTTCCTCAAGGTATCCAAACGCAAAAGAGTTCAAAATCCCGCCTATTTCTTCTCTATGCCGTTTTCATTTTTACTCTGACTTTAAGGCAAATCTATTTCATTTTTTTTGATTGTTTATTAAAGATCTAATTTACTAAACAATTAAATTTTGTCCAATAATTACAGTGTTCGTTTTGATGCTGATACCTTTAATTCATGAGTTATTTTTGGAAGAATGTTGATTAGTCCCTAACTGATTGCAGGACCAAAAAAACTCAATACTACTTTATTACTTCAACAGAGTCAGAAAGTCGCTTTCCTCTGTAATTCAAGATCAAATACCTGTATTTTAAGCAGATAGCTATCAAAAAGTTCCTCTTAAATCTAGATTAACGGGCAAAAGGGGTTTTTCTCTTTGCACAGCGGCTGAGAGCACAAAACTGTCAGTACCGCAAATGTTGATGCTGGATGTTTACCTTACTACTAAAGCTTCCCAGTGAGCCAAAATACTGTATCGATCCGTGTTTAATTCTATCATTGTATCTCCGAGTCCGGCGGAGCTATATACGCTTGTTTTTCTTCTGTCAAAGAAATTACTTCCTTATGCTCACGAAGCTTTTTGATGATTATTTCCTCTGCGCAACCGGTAATCACCCCAAAGTCATATAAATTGGTAATAGTCAATCCTTCCTGTCTCAACAAGTCAGCAATGGACTTTAGGTTGTTCAAGTAATTTTCCGAAATCGTTATTACAATATTTTTCATGCTACTAGTAGACTTATGGTGCCATTGTCAAACCCACACCAATATCAATATTTGGTAAGGGCAAAATCTTTGCTATTCTTTTTAACTCATAAATAATCTGATCAGGAGTATAGTTCGGAAATTTTTCCCAAAGCAGTGCAGCAATTCCTGCGACATGAGGTGTTGCCATACTTGTCCCCGAAATGGTTCTATATCTCATAGGTAGTGGCCAAGAAGAATAAATCATCACACCCGGTCCTGCAATATCGACAAGTCCAGTTGGGTTTATTGCCCTATTGGAAAAATCCGCAATAGATAGGTTAGAATCTAGTGCCGCAACGGCAAGCACTGAAGGGCAATCTGCTGGACTCCCAACGGGACTAAATTGATTCCAGGCACGCCTACTTTCATTTCCCGCAGCAGCAACGACCACTGCTCCCTTTGATAAAGCGAATTGAGCCGCTCGCTCATAAGCGATGTCGTAACCTTGCCCCGGAAAAACTCTGGAGCCTAAGGACATTGAAATTACTTTACAGCCATTATTTGCAGCCCAAGTCATGCCATTTAATATCCATGCTTGTGCTCCACTTCCTTCATTACTTAATACTTTACCTGCATAGATTAAAGCGTCTTTGGCTACGCCATACCGTTGTCCATTAATATCTGTATTTCCGCAAGCCGTGCCAATGCAATGAGTGCCATGTCCATGTGTATCGTGTATAGTCTCATCGGGGACAAATGAATTAGTGGTGATATTTCTTCCCACAAAGTCGGGATGATCGACATCAAATCCAGTATCCAGAACAGCTACTTTTACATTCGAACCAGTGAACTGCGAGATGTCTGCTTGAATTGCATTTACTCCCCAAGTTGATGGGACGTTCATTGTGGCAGGTGCTTCGTCTGGAACATAGACGATTTTTTCAGGCTCAATAATAAAATCAGCGTTTGCAGATTCTAATATCTGTATTTGTTCCTCTTCTCCACCTACCAAGGCAATTCCCAAGTCATTATATATTAAAGCATCCGCCGCCTGAATTTTATTGTCGTCCAATGATTCGGAAGTAAAGTCATTCGAGTTAGCGACTGTGAATCCTAAATTGGATTCAAAAAGTTTTTGAGTACTAGTAAAACTCTTTACACCCTCCTTTAAAATTACGAGATATCGTCCTGTATAGAGAGGCTTTTGATCAACTGGTCGTTCATATACTTCTGTTATGAATTTCTCGAAGGATATAAGTCTTTCTGTATTATCCTTTAGAAAGGTCTGTTTGCCTAAGATTGGTTTTCTCATTTTTCATCGAGTTTAATTTCGCAAAGAGGGTATGCTGTACATATCGAATAAGTTTCATCCTATTGAAGTAATCATTACGCACTTTGTATCCAAAAGAAAAGCTAGGAATATTTCGCGCAATGCCACAAAACATTTCTGGCTAAAAGTTCGGTGGTAGACGGGAAGAGGTCCTTTGAACCGAGAAGAACTTGAAAACCAATAAACGAGCTATGAATATAGTTTAACGACTAAGTTTTAGCTGTTGTTGTCGCTGTTAATTCAAATTAGTCATAGTGACAGGTAATAATGAGTTTCTTGGGAAAATTATGCGTCCGATACTCATTACACTGATCAAACCGAAATGATCAGGTATTTCATTGAGCTAATAAGTTTCTATACTCGTGCGCTGCGACGGCGTCCTTGAAAAAGTAATGGTTTTAGTTAGCTCAGTACATTTATTCTTGCTCTCCTATTTTTCCCCCACTTATATTACGGTTTAGACCGGCCCACTTCCAACCAGTGCTAATGGATACCATCTTTTCTTATGACGCAGGCCTAAAAATGAACCCTTAAGAGAGATTGAATTTTGCGAAAAATGGTTGGGTTCCTTTACCGTATTACCATATCAGGTCAACTTTTATAGTTGACAGCATGTAATATTACTGTTTTGCCGCTTTAGGACGGTGGTAATCAATCGAATTGCGCTCTATCCGCAGGTGATAAAGAATTTGGTCAAAAAACAGAACCTCCTGCTTAGCTAAATCTTGGCATTATCGGCAAAACAGGAGGTTGTATAAAATGCTATTTGACGTAATTTGGTGAAACACATTTCAACCAATATTCCAAAATGATTTTCAGCGTCTCCTTCAAACCTGAAAAACTCGATGGCTTTACAAAGAAACCCTGAACAGATTTAGAATAGGCATCAACAACATGTTTTTGCTCTGCACTAGTTGAAAAAAATAAGAATGGTATTGACTTCAACCGAAGTTGTTCATTCTGATGAATTTTTTCCCTCAATTCAATTCCACTTAGTATGGGCATATTGATATCAGAGAACATAATAAATGGCTCGACTTC
Organism: uncultured Algoriphagus sp.; assembly: GCF_963974835.1. Taxonomy (GTDB): domain Bacteria; phylum Bacteroidota; class Bacteroidia; order Cytophagales; family Cyclobacteriaceae; genus Algoriphagus. The sequence goes on from NZ_CAXBET010000008.1 coordinate 64,588, forward strand.
CGTTTCAGTCAAATATTTTAAGGCTGCGTCCCCATCCCAAAAAAAAATAACTTCATTTTGATAATTCAAAGATTTGAACGCTTCTTGAAACAGTTCTTGATCGTCTATATCGTCCTCAATTATAACAATCGGCCCTCTTCTATTCATAAATTTTTCTTGCAAAGGTAATAATCTCATTTGAAAAAGTCATTAGTGCACCTATGCCGACGATAGCATATTACACAATCGGATCAGGCAAGGGAAGTGCAGCCAAAATTGCTTTGATTCAAGAGGAGAATTATCACTTAAAGGTTGAAATTTCAAGAGATAAAAAACGGATTTTAGTCTCTGTTCATCCGAGTGCAGATAGATCTGAATCAGCATGCTGCTGTTGTAATTCTGAAGACCTGGTGAATTAAAGAAGTTGAGGTAAGGTACATGGTTTCTAAACATAATAATTCCTTTATCGGGCCGATAGGTGAAGGTTATTCACCTATTGTATCACAGATAGAAACTATCTAAAATGCCCACTAAAAACCAATGCTATTTTCCGCGCTTTGGATAATAACCCAAGGAAAATCTTTTGATTGGGTAATAAAAGAATGGACGAACAAAGAAGAGATAAGTCATTAGAATCCTTTATCTGAATGGATATATGGAAGACCCAAACCGATCTACAATGGCCATTTCCAGAAATTCCCTGTGGTCTGGATGAGCAATCCGCATCAGTTCATAAGCCCGTTGGCGAAGATTTTTTCCATACAGATTGACCATTCCATATTCGGTGACCACGTATTGCATATGTGCCCTTGTAGTGACCACTCCTGCTCCTTCCTTTAAAAAAGGGACTATTTTTGAAGTTCCCTTTCGGGTGGACGAAGTCAGGGCCATAATCGGCTTGCCTCCCTCAGAAAGTGATGCCCCTCGCATGAAGTCCATTTGTCCGCCCACTCCGGAGTACTGGTAGCTACCGATGGAATCGGCACAAACCTGGCCAGTCAAATCCATTTCCACGCAACTGTTAATTGAGATTACTTTCGGGTTTTTACGAATGACGGCGGTGTCATTGACATATGCAGCTTCATGGAATGAAAATTCCGGATTATCATCTATTGCGTCATATAGTTCTTTAGACCCTGTGACAAATGCCGAAACAATTTTCCCCGGATGCTTTTTCTTGTATTTATTGGTAATGGCGCCGGACCGTAGAAGACCTAATATACCATTGGAAAACATTTCAGTATGAATACCAAGGTCTTTATGCTGTCTTAGGGAATCCAGAACAGCATCAGGAATCGCCCCTATCCCCATTTGCAAAGTAGACCTATCTTCAATCAAAGCGGCACAGTGATTTCCTATTTTCAGTTCTATATCAGTGATTTTTTCTTTGTAATTCACTTCTGGCAGTAACTCATCCACATAGATGGCGGTATGAATTTTAGAAATGTGTACCTGTCCGTCGCCATGAGTTCGTGGCATCTGCTTATTAACCTGTGCTATTACGATTCTTGCGGTTTCCACCGCTGGCTTAGCGACATCCACAGATGTACCCAGAGAGACAAAGCCATGCGCATCGGGCTCAGACACCTGAATAATTGCCACATCGATTCTTAAAATATTTTGCCTGAACAAATTACCAATCTCGCTCAAAAATATCGGTACATACCCTCCGTGGTCAGAATTAGCTGCTTCCCTTACGTTTTGGGATACAAAGAGCGAGTTCATGTAAAAACTTTCTTTGCATTCAGGTGAAACTAAGGGCATCTCACCCAGCGTGGTAATGGCTACGATTTCCACATTTCTCAACTCATCTTTTCTTGCCGCCAGAGCATACAAAAGTGTGGTGGGAGTAGCAGCACTTCCGTGGATAAAAACCCGCTGATTACTTTGAATGAAGGAAACGGCTGTTTCCGGAGTGACATAATTAATCATAGCAATAAGTTGGGTTAATGGTCATAGAATTTACAATGTGGAAAGAAAGAAGAATCGGTTTTAAAAATCATTAAGGCCTATTGTATTCTTCAGTTTATTTGATTTACACCAGTGATCTCAGTTGAAGGTGTGAAACTGTATATTTGACTGTCAAGAATGAACTCGACAGCAGCGCATACCAAAGCAGAATTCAAGTGAGGAAATTCGCCCTTACAGATTAGTTTACTAAAATAAATTCACATCTGCTCTTCCAGTACCAATCCAAAATTAACTTCAATAGAATCTCTCACTTTTATTGTCCCAAGGAACTTTACCGGAGGCACAATTTCGAAATCCGTAAAGGTTAACTTACGTGTACCCGCCAAAAGAGCCTTGCCGTCGTTTTTAGCCAGAAAGACACAGGAAATCGGATAGATTCTGGAAACGCCAGCCAATGTGATTTCCACTTCTCCTTTTAGATTTTCCTGATTGATATTTTCTGATTCCCTGATCAGATTAATGAAGCGAACACTGATTGTAGGATGGTCATCTGTCTGAAGTGTTTCCCGAAAATCTTTAGTCATTATTGCGTTGAAGCAATCAAAATCCAACGTGTTTAATGTAAGCACTCCGCTCCATCTGGTAATTCCACTATCAGGAAAATACGTTTCCTTTAAAATATCATGTCCTTGATATTTACTCGACTCGCAGTGAAACCCGGAGATATTGGAACTTCCTGCTATTTCGATGACACTGCCTGAATCTATTTTCCATGTTTTAACTTCCGGGTTTTCTCCAGAAGTAATCACTAAGCAGCAATTGGTGATGAATAGAAGTAAATTCCACATGTTTATAAATAGAAAAGCCTAGTCGGATTTAGAAAGTTAAATTGACTAGGCTGCTTTAGGAAAGTTAGAAACTGATAGCTGCTTCTAGATTGAAACCATCGAATTTGGCTCCATTATAAAGAGATGTTGCATCAAACCCATTTTTGTATTCCTGATTCATATATTCAAGTTTGACGATCACATTTTTGGTCATAAACCATCCTCCTCCTACATTGACGCGGCTTATTTCAAGGTCCTGAGGAGCTGAATCATTATTTTTCCCCTTGACTGTATTGTATCTGCCGCCGATATAAAATTGCTCAGTGCTTCCAAATCGATAAAGAAGCTCACCTGAAACCTGAGTAAAACTTCCATCGCCCTGATCCTTGGAGTTACTTACTGATTCCAAAATCCCAAAGAACTCCAATCCTTTATATTTGATGAAAGGGTTGAATTGGAATGCGGTCATCTGTTTGAATCGTGGATTGAATCTTCCTTCGAAGTCATTTGAAGTTCCTTCTATAGGTTCCAAAACATGATAATAGCGCCCTCCTGCCCTGTCTCCACCATATAGCCATGTTCCGGTGGTAGTACCGTTATTCAAGTACCAGGATCCTGTAAGCCTAAACCTGAAATCTTCATTCAATTGCTTGTCCACACCTAATTTGCCGTAGAAGGAAAGCTTGTTGTCTGTATTGTCATTTACTACCACATCCTGGTTTAGTTTGCCATTGGTAAGACCTACGACTGCAATAAGGCCATCCTTTTGAACAGTTACTTCTCCAAATGCTTCCGTGGAAAATGCATCCATTATATAATTACCGATAAATGGATTATAGATAGCCCGGGCATTATCCGTTCTCCGGAAATGTGCATCCCCGTAATTAAACTCATCCATACCAAATGTAAGAGTGGTATAATCCATGACCCCATCGAGAAAACCTTCTTTGATGAATCCCAATCGGTCAATCTGAACATATCCTCCTTTTACCCATGCCTCATTGTGATGCTTGGAGGAGAGATAAGTTCTCAGGTGCAATCTCATCCCGTCTGCGAGCTGTGTGTTGATGTTAAGGTTTGCACTTGGCAAGTTGAAATTGGAGCCAAGTTGCACCAGATTATTCAAGGAATTGGAATGGTTGAGAGACTGAAACTGAAGGGCAAAATCTCCCCCTACAAAGACACGTACTTTGTCAAAGTCTCCTCCTTTTTCTTTAGGGGATTCAAACACATTCAAACCCTCTTTACTGTTTTGCCGGAAATATTGCAGTTCCGTTTTTTCCTGAGCAAAAGCAGCGCTGCAGGTAAGCAAAGCCCCAAATAAGAAGGAGGCGATAAAGTTTAGCGTAAATAATTTCATGTTGGTGTAGTTTAATTAATTGGAGAAAAGCTTGTCTCAAAACCGAGTGTCAGTTTATCTCCGGTCTTTATGGTACCAAAGACTGCCGTGGGCGGATCTATTTTAAAATCAGTGAATGCTATGTCGTGGACTCCCTTAAATTGGATTGACCCTCCATTTACAGCGTATGTGGCTTCCAGAAGTATAGACTTCTCAGTCCCTGCAATTATTAATTTTCCTTTAACCTTTACAGAGTTTCCTGTGACTGAAATAAATTCAGACATCACAAATTTGATCGAGGGATACTTTTTTTCTTTCAGGGCTTCGTAAGCATTGTTATCCATCCCACCCTTACCGCTCTTTAAGCTTTTAACCGGCATTTCTATTGTCATGGACTGTATGTTGACCAGCTTTCCGTTTTCTACAGTCAGCTCAGCAGTCCCCTTAGTATTATCCATAGCTTCCATTTGCCAATTATGGATAGTGGAAGTGCCAGAAACCGTCAGTTTTTGTGCTCCAGACAATTTATAAGACCGCTGACCATAGATGGGGCTGACCATGAAGAGTAGCACAGATAGAATAACAAAGGAGGTAACATAGATACTTTTCATAGGAATAGTGTATTGGTTTTGCACTGTATGCACTGGCAAAAGTACCCGCCTATTCCTCCTGAAAACTTGAGAAGTATTTCAATTGAAACTGACTTATGTCATAGGATGTGATACTGCTGATGTACTAAATGTGTGGGTGAAGTTGAATGCCGTGAGGTAATTTTAAGGCACTACAGTAATTCTTTGGCGGGTGATTATTTGTCCTTAAAGTGGAATGGACTTACAAATCTTTTGAAATATGAAAACCACCATTCAATTTGGCTCTTTACATTTCGACTTTGCTCAATGTAACATAAGTCTGGTGATTCTAATGAGAATGTGGGATTTATGTTTGTAATGGGTAAAGAAGGGAGAATGTTATTCGCCTCTATGTAGATGATAAATGCGATTATAAAAAGACCTGACGGGACAAACTGTGGGTAGTCCAAGGTTTCAACCCTGGGATAAAGGATTATATTCATTCACCAGCGCTGACCCACAATCATCATTTGGAAAGAAGGCGTTAGCCAGCAAGATGGAAACTGGAATTATTTTGGTTTTGATCTGTGGTAATCTCTATTTTCTGCGGTTCGTGGAGAAACCAAAGGTGGCGAAGCGCCATTTAGAATGATAATCTTGCTGTTATTAATAAATTTATGTAGAAATTATGGGCAGCCTTATCTACGTACGAATGCGCAGGCACCTTATCTTATTGGGAGAGATAAAGTAATGATCTTTATAATGAAATTACTTTTGTCACTGGATCGGATTAGTTATTATGCCTCACCTTGCCTTCTTCCAGATACGATTTGCTCCCGAATCACCTTGTTCTCGGGATAAAAATATCTGGAAATTCCTGCATATCATCATCATTTAGGCCAAGCTTGATTCACCAATCTCTGATGCTGTTTTTCTCTAAGTTCACTACATTCTGATCATAGCATATCACTTACCTACTTTCTCTAAATGAGCTTCTTTAATCTTCCTTCTTAGGATTTTTCCCACATTTGATTTTGGGAGTTCGTCTGTGAAATGAATTTCTTTTGGACACTTATAATTCGTTAATGATTCGTGGCAGTGAGCAATTATTTGTTCTTTGGTAATGGATTTGTCTTTTGCTACCACGTATGCTACCACTCTCTCGGTGGATTTCTCATCCGGAATTCCGATCACTCCTACCTCAAGTACTGCCGGAAAAGAAGCAATCACATCCTCCACTTCATTGGGATAGACATTGAATCCAGAAACCAGTATCATCTCTTTCTTGCGATCTACAATCTTGGTAAAACCATCTTTGTCCATCACACCAATATCCCCTGTTTTGAACCAATCTCCAAGCATGACCTCAGCAGTTTCTTTTGGCTTATGCCAATAGCCTTTCATCACCTGAGGGCCTTTAATGCATATTTCCCCACGTTCTCCTGCCTGTAGAATATTTCCTTCATCGTCTATAACCATAAATTCCGTATTCGGAAGTGGAAGACCGATCGTGCCATTTCTTTCTGTACCGTCTATAGGATTGCAAGAGGCTACCGGAGAAGTCTCTGTAAGTCCATAGCCCTCAGCTAAAGGTGTTCCCGTCACAGCCATCCACTTTTCGGCAGTCGCTTTTTGCACTGCCATTCCTCCGCCTACAGCTATCTTTAATCCGCTAAAATCGAGTTTCTTAAAGGCTTCCTGATTAAGTAATCCGTTGAAAAGTGTATTGACTCCAGTGAAGACCGAAAATTTATACTTGGATAAATCCTTGCAAAATGCGGACATATCCCTCGGATTAGTGATCAGCAGATTGTGCGCCCCTATTTTAAGCATCGCAAGGCAATTTACCGTCAATGCAAAAATGTGATATAGGGGAAGAGCTGTCACTACTATTTCTTCATTCTCCCTCAATTTAGGCTTCATCCATGCAGAGATCTGCTGCATATTCGCTACAATGTTTTTGTGCGTTAATTCGGCCCCTTTAGAAACTCCAGTAGTTCCTCCTGTATATTGAAGGAAAGCAGTATCTTCTAAGGATAGCTCTACAGGTTTGAAATTATGGTTAGCTCCCTGGGATAATGCTGATTTGAAAGTAACTGCTTTTGGAATAGAGAAAGCCGGTACCATCTTTTTAATATGCTTCACTACCAGATTAACGATAGTCCCTTTAAGACCACCTAGCAAATCCCCTAGTTCGGTAACTATAATGTACTTGGCTGGGATTTCAGTTAGGATTTTTTCCAAATTACCTGCAAAGTTGGCGACGATGACGATCACCTCAGCACCCGAATCTTTGAACTGATGTTTCATTTCTGAAGGAGTATATAGTGGATTGGTATTCACCACTATCATTCCTGCACGAATAGCCCCAAACATTGCCACTGGATATTGAAGAGTATTTGGCATCTGAATGGCAATGCGGGTTCCTTTTTTCAATCTCAATACTTGAGTCAAATAGCAAGCAAAATCCTCACTTAGTTTGTTTAACTTATTGAATGACATGGTTTTCCCCATACATTCATAAGCTACAGCATCACCATATTTTTTAACACTTTCTTCGAAAAGCTCTGCGACGCTGGAATAGGCTTCACAGTCTACTTCTTTTGGAACAGATTCTGGATAATGTTTAAACCAGGGAAAATCCTTCATAATATCTTGGTATTGGGTTTATGTATTTTTGTTGAATTAATTAAAATCTAGACTCAGGTCAAAAGATCTTATGTCTATTTCAAAATTTTTCTGGCAATTAATTCCTTCATTATTTCATTTGTACCTGCATAAATTCTCTGGACTCTGGCATCCGCATACGCTCGTGCTACCCCATAATCCCACATATATCCGTAGCCTCCATGAAGCTGCACACACTCATCAGCTACTTTACACTGTAGCTCAGTCATATTATATTTAGCAGCGGAAGCCATAGCCGAATCCAATTTGCCGTCATTGTGTAGTTGTACCAGATAATCGCAATAGATCCTTCCTTGCTCCAATGCTGCACACATCTCAGCTAGTTTAAAGCGTGTATTCTGAAAATCTGAAATTGCCTGATTAAAAGCTTTCCTCTCCTTGACATATTTGATCGTCTCCTGAAGCATATATTCACCTAATGCTACTGCTGCAAGCGCAACTACTAATCTCTCCTGTGCCAATTCTGTCATCAGGTATTTAAAACCCTCCCCTGCAGCGCCAAGCAAATTCTCCTTGGGAACGACCACATCTTCAAAAAACAATTCACAGGTATCCTGAGCATGAAGGCCTACTTTATCAAAGGGTAGTCCTTTGGTGAAACCTTCCATTGTGTTGTCCAGCAACACCAAACTAATTCCTTTAGCACCTTTCTTTGGATCAGTCTTCACTGCGACCACTACTACATCACATAGATACCCGTTGGTAATAAAAGTCTTGCTGCCATTTACCAAATAATGATCTCCCTGATCTACTGCGCTGGTCCGGATACCTTGCAAGTCACTTCCCGCTCCGGGCTCAGTCATAGCTACCGCACCAATATATTCACCTGTGATCATCTTTGGGATGTATTTTTCCAAAGCACTTGCTGTCCCGTAATGCAATATATAAGGCAGCACAATATCATTGTGAAGGGGATATCCTATCGCTGGACCAGAGCAACCGCTCAATCCAAGCTCTTCAATAAAAATTGCATTGTATCGAAAATCCTGAATATTCAGACCTCCGAGATATTCCGGTGCCTGTATTCCCAAAAAACCACACCCTCCTAGCTTCTGCCAACTTTCCCTGGAAACCATCTTATTTTTCTCCCAGGTAGAATTGTAGGGAGTGATTTCCTTTGCAATAAAACTTCTCACACTGGCTCTAAAAAGATCATGCTCTTCGTCAAAAAGAGTTCGGGGTAGTCCAAACATGCTGTTTATTTTTAGGGTTTTATTCTAACCAAAAATAAGGAATTTTACTCCCTAGCCTTCAAATTCATTTATGAAAGATCTTTTTTAGTTGATTTTCCAACTTTAGACAAAACATATCCATATCTATATCTATATTCTTATTTTTAGCTTCGTTACTTACCACCCAATTAGAATTTATGATCGATTTAACTGAGCAATCCAGTCTGCAGACACTTCGTTCCCTCCCTCTCTGGAAAGAAAAGGAGGAGCTGATTTCGGCAAAACCTGCCGGGGAAAGCAACATGAATTTAGTCCTTAGGATCGAGACAAGTTTACGATCCGTAATCTTAAAACAGTCTAAGCCCTACGTTAGAAAATTCCCTCAAATGCCTGCTCCAATCGAAAGAATAGAAGTGGAGCACACCTATTACGAAATAATACAGTCCGATCCCACACTAAAAAAGTATAGTCCCACTGTCCTCCTTTACTATCCAAATGAACATATTCTGCTGACAGAAGACTTGGGAAAAGGAATTGACTTTGCCGCTTTGTATCAAGCTGATGAAAAGTTAAAATCCAACGATTTGGAAAGTCTGGTAGATTACCTGAACGCTCTTCACGGGTTGGAAATCACTCATTTCCCTGACAATTCAGCAATGAAGAATCTTAATCATGAGCATATATTTCATTTCCCATTTTTGGAAGAAAACGGTTTTGACTTGGATACGATACAAACAGGCCTGCAAGACTTAAGCATGGAATACAAAACTGATTTATCACTCAAAAAAGCCGTAAAAGGACTTGGTGAGCAATACCTGAGCAATGGAAATATTCTGCTTCATGGGGATTTTTACCCTGGCTCATGGCTATCCACTGTCGATGGACTGAAAGTAATTGATCCCGAATTTGGATTCCTAGGTGATCGGGAATTTGATCTGGGAGTCTTGTTGGCACATTTTGACCTTACCCTGCAAGAAGGGAGTTTGAAAACAAGTTTTCTCCAGAAGTATAGGCATACCATTTCCGAAAACTTACTGAATGCCTATCATGGAGTGGAAATAATGCGGAGATTGATAGGCATAGCACAGTTGCCTGTTTCGTTAGATTTAGGCCAGAAGAAAACAATGCTTGAGAAGGCAAGAAACCTTATTCTATCCTGATGAAAAATTGCTGTTTGGTAGTAATTTTCCTTCTCTCATTTTCAGCTTGCAATAACAAGAAATCCACAACGCCTGTTGAATTTTCTGATCAGGAAGTGCCAGAAATTGGATTGACTGAAAAGCAGCTTTATGATAAAATCTTGGGAATGCTTGTAGGATCCGCAATTGGTGATGCCATGGGAGCTCCTACCGAGGTGTGGTCCCGTGAAGAAATTAAACTAGAGTATGGATTTGTGGAAAGTCTGGATTCAATGGTTCGGGAGGTATCACCTGAGGGAATCTGGAAGGCGAATCTGCCTGCTGGATGCACCACAGATGACACCCGTTGGAAAGTATTGACAGCCAATTACCTACTATCTCAAAGTCCCAATCAATTAGATGCTGAGGACTTTGCAAAGCAAATTTTATCCACATATGAATTGTATACCAAGGAAATTAAAGAAATACAAAGCATTGATCCAGAACCATTTGAATATGTTTCCTTAAAGATGGGATGGCTGCAGGAATGGGCTAAAGTCAGTCAGCCTTTTATAGATGGTAATATGCTAGGGTATGCAGATTCTCTGGGAAAATTCTACGGAGGAGAAATGGTCTGTGCCGGTCTGCTGTATTCCCCAGCTTTAGGATCATATTTCCCTGGAAATCCTGAAAAAGCCTATAAAGAAGCGTACAAACTTTCCTTTTATGATCTGGGCTATGCTAAAGATATTTCCGCCCTATCTGCAGCGATGACTTCTGCCGGAATGCGAACGGGAGCAACTAAGGAAGATTTGCTCTCATCGTTGCGCTTAGATCCGGAGCACTACTTTGAAAGTCGGCTCGTGGGTAGAACATCACATAATATTCTGAAAAATGCGCTTTGGATTACTGCCGAATCAGCTAAGCAGGATAGTCTAGGGAATATTTTAAAAACAGATAGCAAAGCTTTAGAGTTTGCATTTACCCAGCTGGATCAGAGGTTGCAGGACATGCCATTTCACGCTGGGGAAATCTGGCTTCAGACACTTACCGCTATTCTTTATTCAGATTTTGAATTTATGGGTACAATGACCTTTCTGGTGAATTATGGCAGAGACAACGATACTACTGCGGCGGTGGCTGGAGGGATTTTAGGAGCTTTTTATGGCTTCGAGCAATTGCCAAAACTAGAGAGAGAAAAAGTCCTCAAAGTAAATAAGGAGCTACTTGGAATTGACTTAGCCCAAACTGCAAACATATTGACTGCTCATATGCTGGGGAAGTGATACCTCTTTAACAGCTTGCCAATGCTACAATTTTCACCTTATTAATGGTCGAGAAGTGTTTCGCGCCTACCTAAGTTTATTGTAAAAACATGTAATGCTATTAGAAAAGCCCAATGATTCAGGAAATCACAGCGCTATGGTCTTTACGTTTTCCTTTGCGCTTAAATAAATAAAAAACCCCAAATCTTCCGATTCAGGGTTTAGAAGCAAGAACTTGGTTTAGAATTCAAATGTAAATTTTTCGTGTTCTACCTTTTGCATCAGTCACTTGAAAGTACACATCTTCAGGCTGTATTCCGTTTAATTTATAGTCCTTTCGGAAGCCTTCCGGCTGATCTATAATCTCTTCGTGCACAACCTTGTTATCAACAACTTTTTTGATTTTGACGTCTACGCCAGCCTCTTCTAATCCTACTACCACCAGATTGATCGTGTAGTCATTTATTTTCTTGCCGTAGGCCATTAATGGATACACTACAGGAGCTGGTTCTTCTTTTTCCACAGTTTCAACGATATAAGAAACTTCTTCATCTTCCGTAGAAATTAATACCTGATACTCGCCGCAAGGAAGACTGTTCAAATCATAAGGAATGTGAAGGTCCTCTTTGGCTTTGACAGATCTTGAATGAAGCTTTTTGCCACTCATATCTAAAATGGCAATTTTTGCTTTGCCAACACCTTCATTTAGATGTACAGCGATTTTCTTATAAGTAGTGTGAACTGATGAATTTGCCTTCAAATCTTCAAGATCATTGGATGCAAATGTACTGGTCGCTAAAAGTCCAGCTAGTGCGAATGTGAATAAGGTTTTCATAACATTGTTGGTTTAGAGTTATGCTTCTCCTAGATGCGAAGCTCATACCAACAGCGCCAGAAACCCGCTTCTAAGGCATTTTGTGAGGATTAGGCATTTACAAAATTTAACATTTGCGAAAAATATAATTTGGTAAATAACCGAATCACTACCTGAAAACTGTATAGAAAGTGGTCATTTTAGATGAAAATTGTAATATCTCCGAACAGTTTTGAGCTTTAACCACTAAAATTGAGGTTACACTTTATTGTATAGGTTAGTGAAAATTAATTTTAGGAAATAATGTAAGTGCTTGAAAACAAATATTTTAAAAAATGAAAACCTGTACGCTCGTGCACAGGTATCGTTCGCTAAGAGACAGAAATTGATTTATATCAACTATTTTTTAGGCTCAGACTTAGCTCTTTGACACGGTCTTTTATATCCATATTTGAAATATCCCGATTCATTGAAGTTGCCAAAAGGAAATCATTTACAGCTCCCAAATGATCAGTGGATTTCCCATCAGCAAGTGTAACATAGCGCATCGTAGTCCACAAAAGAGTTTTTAATTGCTTTTCGCTATCATCCGTCATATAGTATTCTAAAATAACAGTATTGTGATTGTGCCATATAATTCGACTCTTTATTCGCACCCACTCTCCCACCATGGCTGGTTTCACATAGGAGATGTTATGGTTATAAATCACCCAGGCTGCCTGATACTTTTTGATAAAGTCCATCATCTCGACACCATAAAGTTTTGGCACCTGATCTTCCCGTGCATTGAAAAAGTAATCGAAATACTTCGCATTGTTTAAATGACGTAAAGGATCACAGTCCTGAAATCTGATCAGAACTCTGCTTTCTGTTTCCTTGGGATAATGCTTCTCTGAGTTAAATTCGAACATGGTCTAGTATAGCTGAGCTTTCGATAAGTACCACTCCAGCATTTTTCATTTCTTCCAGAGCCTTTTCTTCGTCGCTAACATTCACATTCACTGCTTTAGTAGCGTCAGTGATCAGGAAGGTTTTGAATCCTAAACTGACAGAATCCAATGCAGTGAATTTCACGCAGTAATCCTGGGCCAGCCCTGTTACAAACACATTCATGATCCCTTCATTTTGTAGAAAATCACCTAGGCCAGTATCTTCTCTCCTGGCGTTATCAAAGAAACCTGAATAAGAATCAACTTCAGAATTTTTACCTTTTTGGAAAATTGCAGTCCAATTGGTTGGGTTTAATTCCTCATGAAATTCGACTCCCATAGATCCTTGCACGCAGTGAACTGGCCAAAGAAACTGTGGTAAGCCATTTAGATCTATAACTTCCCCTACTTTTTTCCCTTCATGATTTGCTGCAAAACTCCCATGATCTGCGGGATGAAAGTCCTGCGTAGCCACTATAAAATTGAAATGCTGCTGCAAAGCATTGATAAGAGGAATTACTTCTTCACCTCCACCTACTGCCAATGCTCCACCTGGTAAAAAGTCATTTTGCACATCTACGATCAGTAATGCACTATTTTTCAGATTCATTGCCATTATCTACTTGTTTTGCTTTCAATACTAAATCCATTCTTAACTGATGAAGGTTCTCTTCCAACCCAATTGGATACAAATGCGGATTTACCAACCGCTTATGTGTTTTATCCAATGAATCAAGCTGGGCTTGTACCCTTTCTCTTATTTGAATTATGGTAGGCAATTTGTAAATCAGCTTGCCACTTGAGAAAATAGGTTTAAGTAAAATCTCTTCCTGATAAAACGCCGGCATCATCCGCTTTCGTCTGGTTGGATCATTGGGATCAATGATCAGAGCCGCCTGTGGGTTCAACTCCTGGTCTTCCAAATAAATCATGTCAGCGACAGCCTTTCCCTTCGAAAAAAACCGCTTTACTGTATGCACGCCAGGAATATTAATTTTTAAGGATTGCTGAGAAAGTTTCACTTTTGGAACCCAGGAACCTTTCTCATCCCGAATGGCTGACAATTTATATACTCCACCAAGTGCTGGCTGGTCAAATGCCGTCACCAGCTTTGTACCTACCCCCCACACATTGATAGATGCCTCCTGTCCTTTCAATGATGTGATGATGTGCTCATCCAAGTCATTTGATGCTACAATCTTTGCCTCGGGAAATCCAGCTGCGTCAAGCATCTCTCGCGCTAAATTGCTGAAATAAGCCAAGTCACCGGAATCTATTCGAATGCCCACCATTTCCTTTCCCTTACTTCGCAAAGCATTCCCAACCTTGATAGCATTCTTGATTCCATTGACCGTATCATAAGTATCGACAAGGAAAATGGATTGTTCGGGAAAGGCATCTGCATACGCTTCGAATGCTTCCATTTCTGTCTCAAAAGACATAATCCAGCTATGCGCGTGAGTTCCTGATACCGGAATCCCAAAGAGTTTACCTGCCATGACATTACTGGTGGAAGTGCATCCTCCTATGTATGCTGCCCTGGAAGCCGCCAACCCTCCATCTATCCCTTGCGCCCTCCGCAAACCAAATTCCAAGACAGGCTCACCTTGAGCAGCCAAGTTGATTCGGGCGGCTTTTGTTGCAATCAAACTCTGGAAATTGACAATATTCAGAAGTGGAGTTTCCAATAGCTGGCATTGTATCAAAGGTCCTTTTACCCGCACCAAAGGTGTATTGGGGAAAACAACCGTTCCTTCTTCCACTGCATCTATGTCACAGGTGAACTTCATTTCGCTGAGGTAATCCAAAAATCCTTTTGCGAAAACTGGCTGTCCATCTTTGCCTTTCATCCCCGCCAGATAATCAATATCCTCCTTATTGAATTTGAAATTTTTGCAATAATCCACTATGTAATCCAAACCTGCAGTGATTGTAAATCCACCCTGAAAAGGATGTTTGCGAAAGAAAAGATTGAAAACAGCCTCCTGTTCAGCTTTTCCAGATTTCCAATATGCGTAAGCCATAGTGAGCTGATAGAAATCTGTTAAAAGTGCGAGTGAGCCTTGATAAAGATCTTTGGTGATTTTCATTGTTAATTTTTAGCTTAATTCAAAAATAACCTGCTTTAGATTCCTGTCCAATTCTATTGGGCAACTTGCTTGACACGCATATTCAGCAAGATTCCAATCAAAACAAGTCCCATACCTACATATACTATTGCTGGGAACGTTTCCTCAAAAAAGAAGAATCCGAATATCAACGCATATACAATTCCTATGTAGGTAAGACTTGCCACTTTGGATACGTCGGAATTCTGGTAGGCAATGGTCAAGAAATACTGGGCTGTCTGAGTACAAATGCCAATAAACAGTAGAATAGCCCAATCCCATCCTACTGGATTCACCCATCCAAAAGCCGAGACGATCAGTGCAAAAGGCAGGGTGACTAGCGGGAAATAGAAGATAATTACTAGCGGATGCTCTGTATTTTTCAACTTGCGGATAACATTGTAAGCCAAGCCGGAAAATATGGCTGAAACAATCCCAACAGTCCCCCAGAACATATCTACGCGGGCATCAACTCCTTGAATAAGCAGCACTCCCGCAAAAGAAATGGCGAAGAATAGAAACTGGATTGGTTTCACTTTTTCTTTCAGCAGATACACACCAAAAAGTGTAGTGAAGATAGGAGACAAATATTGGATAGTGACGGCGCTCGCCAAGGGGATATTTTGCAATGTGTAGAAGAAGGATATCAAACCTATAGAACCTACTACACCACGGATAATAAGCCATTTTTTGTTGTTACCAAAAACATTTACCTTCTGCTTTTTCAAAACCAAATAACTGAAAATCAAAGAGAAAATAGATCGAAAAACAATAATCTCTATGGCAGGAATATGTGGAATGTATTTTACTGAGACATTCATCATAGCGAAAAATATTCCAGCCAGAAGCATGGCTTGGACACTGTTAATCTTCAAAATAATGGGTTTTAAGAGTGATGTTTTTCTAAGGAAATTGAACCTTTAATGGTTCAAAAATTATTCACAAAATCTTATAAGGCTTTCGAACCATTCCTTTCGGCTTATGTTCTAGACACTATGGCATTGAAAATAGGAAATATAGCACCGGCATTTAACCTGAAGTCTACAGGAGAAAAATCAATTGATTCTTCGAAGGATTTGAAAGGTCAAGCCTTCATACTTTATTTTTACCCAAAAGATTTCACCAAAGGGTGCACAGCTGAGGCATGTGAGTTCAGGGATCAATTTGAAGCTTTCCGTAATCTGGACATTCCTGTTTTAGGGATAAGCAAAGATGATATACCTACGCACGAAAGATTCAAGAAAGAGCATCGACTTCCTTTTGATCTGCTGTCCGATCCAAGCGGTGAAGTTTGCAAAGCATATGACGCATTGATTCCCCTAATAAAAATGCCTAAGCGAATTACCTATTTGATAGATAAGGATCATAAGATTGCAGCTGTGTTTTCGGACATGTTTGAGTCAAAGGGACATATCGAAAGTATGTTGAAGAGTATAAAGAAGTAGGTTTTAATGCTTGGAGCGGCGCGGAGGCGCAACGTTTGATATACTTCTATTTGTCAACCTAAACGCATTATCTGTCACCCTGAGCGAAGTCGAAGGGTCAGTTTAAGCTTAATTTTGAAATAGCATAGGACTATATTAGGCTGCGACTCTACTCAGCCTGACAGTGACAGGTTTAAACAGTTAAGTAAAAAAGAAATTAAATCACCAATCTCTTTTCTCCTGTTCTCGAATCTCCCCTTCTACTCTAATGTCTTGAATCTAGCGTCTAAAATCTTATAAAATCAACCCATCCTTCATCACCACTTTCCGATCAGCCATGGCGGCCAGCTCTTCATTGTGGGTGACGATTACGAATGCCTGTCCTAATTCTTTGCGGAGCGTAAAAAACAATTCATGCAACCCTCTGGCATTTTGAGTATCCAAATTTCCACTGGGCTCGTCTGCGAAAACAACTGCTGGACTGTTAATCAAAGCTCTGGCCACAGCTACTCTTTGCTGCTCTCCTCCGGAAAGTGTAGAGGGCTTGTGATCCAGTCTATGGGAAATTCCAAGCAGCTCTGCCAATTCACCGGATTTCTTGTTCAATTTCTCAGGACTCGTTTTCCCTATCAAGCCCGGAATCATAATATTCTCCTGAGCTGTAAATTCTGGTAGCAGGTTATGAAACTGAAAAATAAAACCAATTCGCTCATTCCTGAATTTTGCCAAGTCATCTCCTTTTAGATTCAGGAGTTTTTTACCATCCATCTCCAAAGATCCCTGATCGGGCTGATCTAAAGTCCCGAGAATATGAAGTAAAGTACTCTTACCAGCTCCTGAGGAGCCGACTATGGAAACAATTTCAGAAGTTAAAATTTCTAGATCTACTCCCTTTAATACTTGAAGGCTTCCATAGGATTTATGGATTCCGTTGGCTTTCAGCATGCTAACTTTTTTAATCAGTTCAAAAATAGAACATATGCCTATCTAATTGGGAAATTAAAGGCTTTTTTTAAGTAAAAAGGAAAAACTCAGGTTTGATTTATCGAGTCTTAGGACTTAACTTCGAGCAAAAATTTCCAAAGGATGAAATCGGGCATGACTGAAAAGTCGCAAGGGCTACAAACCCAACGATGCAAGATTCCATCCCGTTTCCTTGGTCACGGGACAGGTTGTGACATTTGAGAAAAAAATCATACACACATGAATATTCACGAATATCAGGCTAAAGAAGTATTAAAAGGTTACGGAGTCCGTATTCAGGAAGGTATAGTCGCCGACACACCTGAAGCAGCTCATGAAGCAGCCGTTAAGTTGAATGAGCAAACCGGTACTAGCTGGTATGTGATCAAAGCTCAAATTCACGCAGGTGGTCGTGGAAAAGGCAAAGTCAATGAAACTGGTTCGAACGGAGTGGTTCTTGCAAAGAAATTAGACGATGTCGCTGAAAAAGCTAAAAATATCCTTGGCGGCACCTTGGTTACTCACCAGACGGGACCAGAAGGTAAAGTTGTAAATAAGGTTTTGATAGCGGAGGATGTTTATTATCCAGGTGCTTCTGAACCCAAAGAATATTACTTATCTATCCTTTTGGATAGAGCTACAGGTAGCAATGTAATCATGGCCTCTACCGAAGGTGGTATGGACATCGAAGAAGTTGCTGAAAACTCTCCTGAGAAAATCATGAAAGAATGGATAGACCCTAAAGTTGGTCTTCAGCCTTTCCAAGCTAGAAAAGTAGCTTTTGGCCTAGGTCTTTCAGGTACTGCATTCAAAGAAATGGTGAAATTCATCACGGCTCTTTACAATGCTTACGAAGGAACGGACTCTTCTCAGTTTGAGATCAACCCAGTATTGAAAACGTCTGATGATAAGATTTTGGCAGTAGATGCTAAAGTAAATATCGACGATAACGCGTTGTACAGACAAAAAGGATTGGCAGCATTGAGAGATGTGGCTGAAGAAGATCCATTGGAAGTAGAAGCTGGAGAATCAGGTTTGAATTATGTGAAACTTGACGGAAACGTAGGTTGCATGGTGAACGGAGCTGGTCTTGCGATGGCTACTATGGACATGATCAAATTGGTAGGTGGCGAACCTGCTAACTTCCTAGATGTGGGAGGAGGGGCTAATGCTACTACTGTTGAGGCAGGCTTCAGAATAATCCTTCAGGATCCTAATGTAAAAGCCATACTAATCAACGTATTCGGTGGTATCGTAAGATGTGACAGAATCGCAAGTGGTGTGGTGGAAGCCTACAAATCTATCGGAGACATCAGAGTTCCTATCATCGTAAGATTACAAGGAACAAATGCTGCAGAAGGAGCTAAAATCATTGACGATTCAGGATTGAAAGTATTCTCTGCTATCACGCTGAAAGAAGCTGCTGACAAAGTACAATCTGTACTCGAAGCTTAAATTATTAAACCTGTACTGAAGATTTCTCTTCAGTACATTCCGCGCTCGTAGTTCAACTGGATAGAATATCAGATTTCGGCTCTGAGGGTTGAGGGTTCGAATCCTTCCGAGCGCACATATAACTAGGAGAAGCCTGGTTTCAGTATGATAACTTCTTGAAAGTTAAAAAATCCAGTATGTAATTGCTGAAAAATCAAGTTCGTTATCGTATTGATTTAGTAAGATTTATTAAAAACCTGTAGAGAAATTCTTTACAGGTTTTTTTGTGCCCTAAATCTCAAAATTCTCCCAACAACTCTAATTTCTTGGGTTAAGAATCCAATAATTCAGGTAGCCTGAAGGAGTTTCCAGTACTACTTTAAAAATTTCAGATTCTATACCGTTTAATGGGAAATTCATTTTGCCCTCACCTAAAGAGACCTCACCTACTAACCAATAATTGTCCAATCCGCCGGTTTTAAAATGGTTGGTTGTAGCTATCCAAACTCTGCCATTCTGCCCGTTGGATAGAGCTTTCCAAGTCATGGATATCCCTCCATTTTTCAATTCAGCTTTAAGATCAGTGGCAGCCACAGGACCGATAAATGGTGTACCGTCCAATTCCATGGCTATTTTCTTTGGAATACTTAACCCCAAGTGATGGGCAATGGAAGGCAGAATGTCCACCATTTCAGGTGTCTGCCTGAAATGGGAATTAGTGTTTTTAGAATTGGTAACTATCCAAGTGGCACGTTCTCTATCACTATGTCCACCGTGACCGAACCCATCTTCTGTTCTTCCATGATCAGTAGTGATTATTATCAGCCAATCTTCCTTATATTTCTTTTCCCGGTATTGGATAGCTTCCCAAACCCGGCCAATCTGTTCATCTACTTTTTGCAATCCATCTACCATCTGAGGGCTGTTTCCAAACTTATGTCCCATGTCATCAGAATATTCCAAGTACATCCAGGAAAGATCGGGACTTTCGGTAGAGATATAGCGTGCGGCATCTTTGGAAACTTCCTCATCGATATTATGGATATACATCTTATCCTTGTCATGAGGAAAATTTAGTGTATCCAACTCCATCCCATCAAAGAAATAGTCAAAGGCAAACCTTTCCGTTTCGGGCAAGTTGGCACCTACCAATTTGGTCCGATTGTCAAGCCAAGTAGAGAAAATTGCGGTCTTCTTGGTAGGATCGGATTCTTTGAGCATCCGGAAAATTGTCTGATAATTATAATTGGGAGCTTCTATATCATTGTCCCAAACATTGTGTTTATTAGCCCAAACGCCTATCAAAAGAGAATTATAGCCAACGGCTGAAATAGTAGGCGTTTCGGAATAACCTCCAACTTCCCCTCCCATACTAGCTATTGTAAATCCTCCCACAGCACTTATCTTATCAATATTTGGGGTAGCAACTGTATCTATGACATCAGCAGGAATTCCATCGACAATCACAAACAGTACTTTCTTCACGTTTTTTTGAGCGTATCCCTGAGCTGCAAAGAAGGTCAAAACAGCAGCCAATACAATTCTTTTCATTTTTAAATGGATTATCATTTATCTGTAATTCTTATTCCACAAAAATGGCCTGATCTTTCGCATCAAGCCATTTCCAATTGGGTGAATGTTGATTCGCCCCTAACCTTACATCCTGTACTCATACTTCCCTAGCTTATATATTTCAATTGATATTTAAAAATTATTTTCTGACAGCCTGATACACCTCATAGGTAATAAAATCTTCTTCTACTTCAGGATCAATTATCTTGAATAAAAGTTTTTGTCCCGGAAGTACAGCCCTTAATTCTCCATTTTTCGGCACAGAAATATCATCAGTCAACTGTTTCTCTAAATCAAAAAATATCAATTTATGATAATCAGGATCCATTATATTGGAGTACTTTGGATCCATCATCTTTTTTTGTTGAAATATCCCCTCTGGGATTTCAGTCACATAATCTAATGCAACCAGGCCTCCCTTCAATGAATATATTTTATGATTTCTAGAGCTTAAAAATTCTCTTCCACTAGATTTCAGATCTTTAACGGAAATTGAATTTTGATTTAAAAGATCAAAATCTCCATGACGGATATTTATTCTAGAATCCAATCTCCCTGAATTTAAATCATAAACGGTTATTTCATTATCCATTCTGGAGGTTAGATAAAGTTTTTGCTTATTTCTGTCCACAGCGTAAACAATAAAATACATAGAACTTTGGAGTGATTCATCCAATTTGCTGGAAATGGATCTGTCCGAAACAGGAGCTATACGTTTTATTCTTTGTTCTCCAACATTAAAAATTTCAATTAAATCCTTATTAAAAGGAGCATTCGGCACATAGGAATTAGAACCCGAAGGGTTTGTAATGAAGGAAAATAAAGCATCTTGACCACTTTGATTAAAAAATGGAAAAACTTCCTTTCTTCCATATATCTGAAGTTTTACACTTGATTGAAAGGGAATCCGTTCCAATTTTTGAAGGGATGTGTCATAACGAAATAAATGAGTTACTGTTTGAAGCCAAATGTTCCCGTCTTCAGAAAATCCCATGCAGTTTAAGTGGGAAACATACTGGTTGGGTCCTTCTCCCTGCAGCCGTTCATTAGCTATGATTTTTCCATTTTGATCTATCAAAACAATTCTTTCCCCTTTGGGAGAATTGATAAATCCCAAATAAAGGTCATTCTTCGGAGAATAATCCACTATAGAAACGTCCAACAAAGAGTTGATCTGGAATGAACTTACTTTAGAAAGGCTAATTTGGCATTCTACAGAAAAAGTGATTAAAAAGAACAGAAGAAAGTAGAAGGATTGAAAAGCTCTTTTCATTAGGAAATGGGTTTATGAAATTCAAAAAGAATTGATAACTATAAAGTAAAGGGATTTTTGTATAAAATCAGTTCTTAGTCAAGCTCATTTGATAAAATAGCCCGTATAGGAAGATTACCTACAGTCATTGATGTTGCACAGCAATATTGATTCTGTATTTTAACAGCTCCAAAACTAATCTTATAAATTTCAAATTAAGGTTAAACCTGTTTAGTTGATTGTAATGAATAAAAACGCTTTTCGTTCTGCGCCTTGTGTTCGGTTAAAATCATACAGTTAGAAAACCTCAGCAAATCCAAAATAGTCAGAGTGTGTTTTTGATGTCAACTATTATCCGTTTGTATAGATAATTTAAAACTTAACAAACTCAACACCATCCCTATTTTAAACTGCCAAGTCGCCTTCATCTGCTGTTGTACTAATTCCTTTTCTTCTGGCAAGAATGGCTATGCCAAATGTCAATACGCCTAAACGTCCCACAAACATCACAAAAATCAGCGTCAATTTTCCCCAGGGTGTGAGGTATCCTGTTATACCTGTGCTTAAGCCCACTGTTCCGATGGCTGATGTAGTTTCAAAAAGAATTTTATCCAAAGGCAAATCTTCAGTCATTGCCAATAGAAAAGTGGAAATAAAAATCACCGAAGCATAAAGGATAAAGACGGAAGTCGCCACGTACAGCCGTTCAAGAGGGATCACTTTTCCGAAAAATGTTACCTGTTTGTTGTTCCTAATCCTATTCCACATGATTGCAATTAGAGCAGTTAATGTGGTGGACTTCATACCCCCGCCAGTTCCCGATGGTGATGCCCCAACATACATCAAAAAAATGAGCACTAGCATAACAGCTAACGAGAAGCTGCCCAACGGAACAGTATTAAATCCAACTGTTGTGAGAGCCGTCATTGACTGAAAAAAGGAAGCCATCCATTTATTCTCTACCAGATGATCTATAGAAGGCTCAAAAAAGTAAATCATCAATGTGCCAACTGTAAGAAGCAAAAAGATTACGGCAAAAATGGTTTTAGTGGTGAATGTTACCTCTTTGGTTTTCCCTGAGATCTTGTTCCAAAAGTCGGTTACTACAATAAAACCCAACGAGCCGCAAATTGACAAAACTGAAAGTATGACATTGATGAACGTGTTGTCTGCGAACTGCTCAAAACTGTCATTGTATAACCCGAAGCCTGCAGTACAAAATGCGGAAACACTATGGAAGATACTGCTCCAGACAGCGAAATTTGGTTCAATGTCAGCCCGTGTAAACGCAATGTAAAGGAATAATGCTCCTATGGCTTCAATAAGTATTGTAAAGATGATCACTGACTTTAAAAAATCCTTGATTTCAAAACCTTTTGGCATTGTAAATTCCGCACCCAATACACGCTGGTGCCAATGGGTCAGCGGGCTTTTTTTTGAGAGTAATACAAACGAGGTAAAAGTCATATACCCGATTCCGCCTATTTGGATGAGGGCCATGATTACGAACTGACCGAACCAGTTGTATGTATCAAATAGACTGACCGTTACCAACCCTGTTGTGGAAATGGCAGAGGTTGCTATAAACAAACTATCCAGAGCAGAAACGGCTTGTTTATGAAAAAGTGGAATGCATAAAAGAAGCCAACCTATGAAAGTGTACGTCAAAAAACCATACAGCAAATTTTGTTGAGGTGAGAGGGATAATTGAAATTTTCGGTATCGTTTTATTAGCGGATACCATTTATTTGACTTTGATTTATTGCCATAGCCATTGTGTAACTTGTGTACTTGTTCCATTTTTAGATTGATTTGAAATTTAGAAATGGAAAGTATTTGAAGCAGAGATAAACAGCAGTTCCGAAAACCATCATGATAATAGTCGCAATAATCAACTGACTGATGTCCTTTAAGCCAATCCTGAAAAGGTTGGTAAGGTTTACTGCTTTCTCCATCATAAAAAAATCCCATTTCATTTTGTAACATTTTGATGCTACAAAGGTCAGTTGAAAGGGATAAGCAAAAAATCAAGGTTTAACGGCCTTATATAAAGATTTTATAAAGACTATTCAAATCTATATCCAATGCCACTTTCAGTGATAATATGCTGTGGGTGGTTGGGGTTGTCTTCCAGCTTTTTACGGATTGTCCCGACAAATACACGCAAATACTGTGTTTCATTTTGGTAGCTATAACCCCAAATTTCTTTTAAAATATATTGATGTGTCAAAACCTTGCCTTCATTCTTGGCAAAAAGTGCCAGCAGATTATATTCAGTTGAAGTAAGTTTAATCGTTTCTCCCTTTCGTTTCACAATTCGGGAAATCAAATCAATTTTAATATCTCCGCAACTGATGGTTGATCTGTTTTCCGTGTGCTGACTTCTCCTGATGGCCGAACGGATTCTTGCCAATAATTCCCCAGTGCGGAATGGTTTGGTTAAATAATCGGTTGCACCGTTGTCTAATGCCGAAACGATGTCAAGTTCATTGTCTTGCACCGACAGAATGATTATCGGCTTGTTGTACCATTCCCTCAGTTCTTTTAAAATTTCGTGTCCGCTTTTATCGGGCAATCCAATGTCAAGTAAAATCAAGTCAGGTGGATGATTTGCAGAAAAAATCAACCCCTCTTTTCCTGTGCTGGCCTGAACTACATTATAACCATTGCTCTCCAAGTTTATTTGAAGCAACTTTCTTATTTGCGGCTCATCATCTATGATGAGTATTTCTGCCTTATTCATTTTCCAAGTTGGTGTTTGGTAAAAATTCACAAGGAAACTCCACAGTAAACTTCGCACCGCCCTCCGGTACATTTTCTAGATATATCTTTCCGTTCATTGCTGCAGTAAAGCCTTTTACAATGGAAAGCCCCAAACCTGTTCCGCCAGTTGCGGTTTTGTTCAACCGGTAAAACTTATCAAAGACAAAATCAATCTCATTTTCAGGAAATCCTTGGCCATTATCTGTGATTTGAATGATGCAATTTGAATCGCTGTTATTGGCTTCAATTTTTATCGTAGAATTTTCAGTTGTATACTGTAGCGCGTTGTGAATTAAATTATAAAGTATTTGCTCAATCAGTCCGCTGTCCAATTTAAACAAGGGTAAATTTTCGTTAGGACTGAATTCAATTTTGTGATTGTTTGCTTCATCCTTGGTGTCCTTTATTACAGTAAAAATAACTTCGTTTAAATCACACCAATCGTTTTTAGGCTGAATAAAACCTGCTTCTAGCCGACTCATACTCAACAGATTTTCAACCTGTCTGTTTAAACGAAAACCTGCAATTTCAATTTCAGAATATAATTCATTTCGGTTCTTGTCGGATAGTATAGTTTTATTGTCCTTAATGGTGTCGATGGCTCCGATAATTGTTGAAATTGGCGTTCTCAATTCGTGTGAAAGAGAGTTGAGTAAGGTATTATACAATTTTATTGCTTTTACCTTTTCTTCTTCGTCTCGTTCCTTTCGTTCTACCTCTCTGATTTTATAGGTCAAAACAGCATTGATAGAAGCAATGACGAAATACATCAGGAACATAAGACCGTCTTCGGGAGTGCCTATGTGTAAAGTAAGTGTCGGCGGAATAAAACAGAAATTCCATATCAATGCACTTAATAATGCAGAAAGCAACACTGGAAAAATATCAAATAGAATTGCATTTATTGAGACGACTACTAATAGTATGAGTGCTATTGCTCTGTATCCAATATAGTCAACGGCAAAAAAAGACAAAACAGCAGTTATCACAATAAGCAATACGCTTATTATGTATTGGTTATTCTTACTGTATTTTCTTGTTCTTAGTAAGTCCAAAATTTTTGTTTCAAAGTTAGGTATTGATATATAAAGATTTTGTAAAGATGTCAGTCACCTAGGCATTGGCGAGGTTGCCTTATTCGGTTTTGCTGTAAATCGTCTAGTATGGTATGCGTAAGCAAATGTGCCAATATGGTTTGTTAAAAATGATTCGGCATCGTGGCAACCTTATTTTTTCTGTCAGGTGCTTATTGGGTGTTTGTAAGATCCAGGTCTTACTAAAGTCACTCCAAACTTTAAAAATCCAGCTGTTTTGAGTACTAGTCTAACCGAGCGTTAAGATCTCCCTTGAGACATTCTAGTGAAGGAGCCAGATTGCAGGGAAGGTAAATAAGAAGAATGAGATGTGGCTCAAAGTGTAAGAAGTGTTGGTGAAATCTAATTGGTTGTGCGGCTCTATTTCTTAGTGTTTGTGAAATCTCTCCATTTTCTGTCTTATGGATTTTCTTTCAGTTTCTGTTTTGCAAAGTTGCAATGCTTTATCAAACGCATCTTTTTCTTTGTTTTCGTCCAAGCCTTTGTATAGTTCACCTAAAAGTAGATGGTAGAAGTGATTATATTCTAATTGAAGTTTTTCGGCTTCTGCTAATGCACTTTCGTTTCCTTCGATTTTTGAAAGAGCAAATATTCTGTTTAAATCTGCAATAGGTGTATAATCGATTTTCAATAAAATATTGTACAGTTTAAAAATGCTTTCCCATTTTTCTTTAGAGTCCTTTTTAACCGTATGCCAATAAGCTATGCTTGCTTCAAGGTAATATTTTGAGACAGTCTCCCATTTCGATGCCTGTTGTAAATAGTAGAATCCTTTTTCAACTAGTTCTGTGTTCCAAATTTTTTCGTCCTGGTCTTGATAAAGGATTATTTCACCACTATCCGTTAGCCTAGCTTCTAATCGAGAGGAATGAAAGCATATCAGCGACATCAGGGAATTGGAAAAATGGGTATTTGTACGGGAGTTTTGAAGCAAAAGATAATTTAAATTCATCGCTTCAAGACAAAGTTCCTTTCTTACCAAAGTACTACTGCTTTCGGAATAATACCCTTCATTAAATAATAAATATATTGTCCGTAAAACAGAATCCAATCTGGATACCATATAGTCGTTCGATGGAATTTCCATTGGTATGTTTTCTGACCTTAACTTTTCCTTTGCTCTATGAATCCTTTTGTTAATGGTTTCTTTATTAGTCAAAAAAGCATCAGCAATTTCATCTATTCCGAAACCACATAGTATCCTTAAAGCTAAACTGATTTGTGATTTTTCTGAAATGGTTGGGTGACAAACAGCGAACAACATTTGCAATTGACTGTCAGCAATATTTTTATCGGAAAGGTCAATGCTGAGATCTTCTATCCCATTTTCTTGCAATTGCTTTGCAATTTTATCCCTAAATATGCCGTTTCTTGTAAAATGATTTTTAGCCTTGTTTTTTGCTACCTCCAAAAGCCAAGCTGAAGGGTTTTTGGGGATGCCTTTATATGGCCATGTTTCCATTGCTGTTAGAAAAGTTTCGCTCGCAATGTCTTCAGCAATTTCAATATGATCGATGCCAAATATATTGGAAAGTACAGAAACTATTTTGGAGAACTCTGATCTAAACAAGTTTGATATGATGTCATTTCTTTCCATAAAAAAGCCCCAATTCAGGGGCTTGTTGGTAGAGTTTAGTGGGTAACTATTTGTCTTACTTCAACGGTGTTTCCCTCGCCTTGCAGAACAGGCGATCCTTTCGCAAATTCGGCAGCTTCATTTGCTGATTCTGCTCTAACCGTAATATAACCGCCAAGGGTTTCCTTAATGTCCCCGAACGGGCCATTTGTAACCATTTTGTTATGGTCAACAACTTTTGCATCATCAAAAAGCAGTCCTGTTCCGCCAATAAATTTGTTTTGGGCAGCAATGCTATCCACCCAATCCTTTTGCTGTTTCATCCATTGTTGCATTTGCTCTGGTGATACTTTCCCATTTGCATTTTCGTGTCTGAAAATAAGAATGAATTCTTTCATTTTTTTAACCGTTAGTGAATATTTGTTTTATACTTCAATAACAATCCAGACTGGCTGAATTGGACATAATTGTTTAAAAAATTTTATCTGTCAAATCTTTTTCATTGAAAGGCTGAGCATTAAGAAAATCTCTTTCGGAAGTTTTTAGAGAAGAGGCAAATTGCCGGGAAGGAAGAAAAGGAGGATGGATTGTGGCTCAGAATCCTATGCTGAGAACAACTACTACACTTTCCAGACTCAAAATAAAAGACAATCTGATTATGTAGGCCAACTATTATTAATCAAAGCTTGGGATTCTAATGACCCGTCAACGGAGAAAATCCTATCAACTCAAGTTTCCACTACTTTAATTGCTAGCTGTCGTCCTGAAATATTACGAATTTGATGCGTTAGCTCCATTCAATTCTAATATTCCAAGAAAATTCTGCACTCAGCGAAGGGATTGAAAATAGATGGAACGATCTTCCACTTAGCACCCTTGTATTAGTGCGTGCCGTGATCTATTCGACAGTTCTGTCCATTTCCCTTAACATTTCCCGTGTTGCTCGAGGCACCAGATTTTAAAAGATTTTTAACCCTAAACCTTAAAAGTATAATGGCTAAATGTTTCGCATTAATAGGATGGAGTTTACCGGTAATTGAAAGTATGCAGAAGACCGGAAGACCTTTTGTAGTAGTTTCCTTTTCAGATTTTGAACCCTACGCAGCAGAAAATAATATTCCTTTCGTTTCCTATCCATTGGACGAGTGGAGTGATACTTCAAACTCAATCGATCTATTTGAAAAGTTAAAAGCTTTTGATGTGGATGTGGCTGTGCCACTTTATGAAGAAACGGTGGAATGGGCAGGAGCACTTAACTCCATTTATCGGGGTGATCCACGTGTACTCAACAGAGCATTTTTATTCCGAAACAAAGCCATGATGAAGCGAAAAGCGCTTATCGGAGGTTTACGAGTTGGGCTTTTTGAGGAAGTATTTAATAAGGAAGGTGTCAAAGCCTTTATGAAGCGACTTAATCAAGCAAACCTTCAGCTAGATGGAGAAGAGGATAGCTGGGTACACATCAAACCTTTTGCTTCTGCAGGCACTGTCGGACACAGACTCCTACGCTCAATGAGCGATGTGGATGAAAAATGTGAGGACAGTGATTTCCCATGTTTGGCAGAAAGCCATCTTCCTGGGCGTGAGTTCTCCTGTGAGGCATTTATCAATAAAGGAAAAATTCGATTTCTGAATATTACAGAATATGTAAAGCTCGGATATTCCAATTTCATTCCCGAAGGAAAATACCTGGAAAGCAAGCGTGATTTAATCCACAAAGAAGTTCAAAAAATGGTGGACATCTTCGGAATTGAATATGGAATGGTACACCCAGAGTGGTTCTTGACAGATAAGGATGAACTCAACTTTGGAGAAACTGCCTGCAGAATCCCAGGAGGACATATTTTAGAATTATGTTCAAAGTCCTACGAATTTGATGCATTAGCGGCATTTGTGATCAGTCACGATCCTAATGCAACTGAGGAGGAATTGGATGAAATCTTCCCTGCCAAAGATTTTAAGCCCAAAAACTACCATGGAAATGTGATGATTTATCCTCACAAGCGGCAGTTTTCCAAGCTTGAAATCCCAGAATCACTGAATAATGAGCCCTACTTTGTCGAGCATACGCTTATCGCTCCCTACGAAGGTCAAAAGCTAAGTGCAGATCGGGATGGTTTTGGAAATCACTTTGGTACTATCAACTTTAAAGGAGAAGACCCAGATCGTATGACTGAGTTGCTGAAGCATTACGAGGAAGAAGAGTTTTACGTATAAATTTTAAAGTAATAAATGGAATTGACCACCGATAAGGTATTTTCTAATTTTGATCAAAGTCTCCAAGAGTTTATAGACTCAGGACCGCTTACCCAAAAGGAAAAAGCCACAAAATTAGCCAGTCATATTGATATACTAAGCTTGACCAGATCTGGTCTTGCTTTTTTATATAGCAAAAGTGTAGAACTCGATCGTGCTGAATTTTTCAAAGGAACTTCCTGGAGTGATCCAGCTAAACTTGTTCCTTTTTTAGTAAAAGGAACGCTAAAGTACGGTCATCCATCTTCCAGCTTTGAGACAGTTTCCGAACTTCGGATGTTGCGTTATGCAAAAGGTGAAGATACTCATGAGGTAGTTTCAGCAAGAGATGCACAAAGCTTCTTAGAAGAAGTGGTTGTGCATAATCTGGAGTTTGCTTTGCGTGAACCAACCGAAGAAACGCGGGTGAAAATGCCAGAACGTGAGTTAAAGAAGGCTTTCAACCTGTTTGGCTTTATCATGTCTGAAATGGATTTGCAAGGGGTCTATGAAAAGTTGGTTGAGGAAATTCGCTTGATTTGCGAGCAGCGACCTATTCGAACCTCAAAAGCCCGGGAGCTAATAAGTCTGGTAAATAGAAGGTTTGACACTTCCGGAAAAACTGAAAAAGATCAGGAAATTCGGGTCTATATCCATGCATTATATGCTCCTTCCCAAGGATCCAAAGCGAACGAGGGGAAGCAAGCCTATCTTGAATTTTTGGCAGGTGCTAATGAAACAGTTTTAGCAGGTGAGGCTCATGAAATGGGTGAATATATGAATGCAACTGGACTGGTAAGTGGCTATCAGGCAGTTTTCTTGAAGCATATAGTAAAAGAACATGCGGACCTAGTTCCTATCTGTCTTAATCTTAATGACAGAGGAATTGCAGAGTGGGAGAAATATCATGAGTTAGTTTCTTCTCTGATTCTGGAAACAGTGAGCTGGAATAATTGTCAGTGCATTTATGGACTGGCTCGTATGCTAAGAAAGAATCTCTTTTCCAGAAGAGCAGTGCGTGTGGGGTTGGAAAATCTTCGCAGAATCAAGATTAATCCTCAGGTAGAAAAAAGAATATTGAAATCCTTGGTTGATCGAGATGCTGAAGTTACTGCTTTGCAATATTTGATCGGAGGAACCATCAAGGTACTTGGTCAGCCACTCGGCGTGGGTCAGGGCAATAATCCAACCTGCCAGTCCGCCCGGGGAATCAGCATGTGGAGCCAGCATTCTCCTGCCAAACTAATTGATATGATTATCACGGTGGCAACTCAGAATAACCTGATTATGCGCTTTGAAAACCAAAATCTGGTTTCCAATAATCTGATCAAAGGTCTGCTTGATCAGTTGGATTATAATCTGGATGTGGTGTCTGTAGTTTTGGTACCGCACTTGGATAAAATCTACAATGAGATGATGCGACTTTCCACCGGCAGATTAGATGATCCCCACAAATGGGTGAACCCTGCCATGTATGGTCAGTGGATTCAGGTTGGGTTTGCATCCTGTTACGATTACATGAGTAATTCCATCATGGATTACCCCGGATATTCCCGGATCTTTTATGCAGCATTTCACCCGGAATACAATGGAAACCAACAGATGGTTTATCCTAATCCTGTAGGAATTTTCATCACAAGCAATAAAGGTGATATGATAGGGTTTCATGCTGTTTCACTTTTGCGCGTGGAAAAAAGTCCTCAAGGAGAAATTCGTGCTTATTTTCTTAATCCCAACAATGAGGGTAGGCAGGACTGGGGTCAAAGCATTTTGCCTTCTGTTTATGGAAAGGGAGAAAAAAAGGGTGAGTCTTCTCTACCCTTTTACCAATTTGCAGCAAGAGTCTATGCTTTTCACTACAGTACGTTGGATGTCAAAAACAGGATTAACGATGTTCCGGCTGAGGAAATAGCCAAAGTAGAGAAGATGGGGCGAGAGAGTTGGGGTAAATCCTATTTCTGGAATCAACAAACAAAATTATGGTAAGACACTCGTCGAGAATAGAGCTAAGTCAATCCTCGCTTACGAATAATATAAACTTCATTAAAAAGAAAGTTGGTGAAGGAGTGAGAATATCTTCTGTGGTCAAAGCAAATGCTTATGGTCATGGGATTCGTGAATTTGTTAAGATGGCTGAAAAAGCGGGAGTCAATCATTTTGCTACCGCCTCGGCTTTTGAGGCAGAGGAAGTCCTAGCTGCTAAGTCTGCCAGTAGCGATGCCATGATTATGGGGATTCTTTATGATGAGGATATTGATTGGGCAGTGGAAAATGGGATTGAGTTTTATGTCTTCAATTATGCCCGCCTACCACTGGTCCTGGAATCAGCAAAAAGGCTAGGAAAGCAAGCCAAAGTTCACATAGAAGTAGAGACAGGAGCAAATCGTACTGGACTCACCAAAGGAGAGTTTCCTGCTACCTTAACTTTTTTAAAGAAACATCCAGAAGAGATAGCCTTCAAAGGCCTTTGCACCCACTTCGGTGGGGCAGAGACTTTTTCAAATCAGTTTAAGATCACGATGCAGCATGAGCGATATAAAAACTTCCTAAAGCAATGCAAGCAAAAGAACCTAATGCCTGAGATTCGACATATCGCTTGCTCAGCTGCTGCTTTGGCTTATAAGGATACCGTTTATGACATGGTAAGGATTGGAGTGGCGCAATATGGATTCTGGCCGAGTCCTGATATTTACTACATGCATTTGCAAGAAACCGGTAAGCAATCAGACGGTGCACTGAAAAGAATATTTACCTGGAAAACTGATGTGATGGACGTCCGGGATGTGGAAGCAGGTGAGTTTATTGGGTATGGCACTTCCTATCAAGCTTCCCAGGATATGAAAGTTGCGGTGATGCCGCTAGGCTATTGCAATGGCTATCCAAGAGCACAATCCAACAGCGGCCATGTGTTGATCAAAGGGAAGAAAGTACAGATCGTGGGGCTGATCAATATGAACCTTTTTATGGTAGATATCTCCAATCTTTCTGATGTTCAGGTGGGTGATGAGGTAGTCTTGGTAGGAAGGCAAAATAACAATACCATCAATATCAGTTCATTCTCACAGGTAACTCAACTTCTGAATAATGAAATGCTAAGCAGGCTGCCTGCTGCAATTCCAAGGAGCGTTGTAAAGTAGGGAGAACTGAGAATAATTTTGGAATCAATGTCTAAAACAAAGTATTCCAAATTTAGTAAAGCATAGAAGCCTTAAGGTTGAAAATGTGCAATTTAAAGCTCGATTTAACTAGTGAATGCACGTGTATGGGTAGCCGCTGCTATGAACAGGTATTCGACTATTTATAAGACTATTTAAAGTTAAATTGACGATGGCTTGGACGCGTAAAACTTAATTTATTTCACTAGAACCTAAGATCATTTCAATATCCTGTTTGGAAAGAGGTTTATGGTACAACATTTTAATCACAGGATATGATTGTGCTTTCAACTTGTCGCTTTGGTCGGTGGAGGATGTGATCATATAAAGATGAAATTGACTTATAGAATTTAGATTTATTTTTTGCAACCCATCTAAAAATTGCCATCCATTTAGAACAGGCATATTAATGTCTAACAATACAACTATAGCTCCGGTCTCGGTCCGTAGTTTTTCCAATACCTCTAAACCAATTTGTCCGTTATCACATTGGTAGCAAATAACTGAACTATCAGACTTAAGAACCATTTTTTGGATAATTAACCTAACAATTGGATCATCATCCACTATAAGTAATTTTTTGCCCATTTCTTTATCTAAAAGTTATGTCTTGTGCCTTGTCAATCATATTCTTTATAATTTCGTCCAATTCATTTGCGGAGTCCCTCAAATGTTTTAACCAGGTTACATTATCATCTGGATCTGAATTATTATCGTCAATAATATTCATTACGCCCAACATTCTCGCAAGAGGGGCCCGAACTATATGTGATTGGGTCCAGGCAATATTTTTGAGCTTTTCATTCTGAATTTCGATTTGACGCACATATTTATTTCTGCTTATTTCAAAATTCTTTCGTTCCGTGATATCATTCAAGGCTCCGACCATCCGCACAGGCGCTCCTTTCGCATCTCTTATTACAATCCCCCTGTCAATCACATCTGCAAAAGTTCCGTCATTTTTTTTATAGCGATACTCAGCAATCCAATCAGACTCGTCAGGTTTTTCGAGTGATTTATAAACACTTTGCAATACCCGCTCAAAATCATCCGGATGGATGTAGTCAGTCCATGCCTTTAGAGTTGGTGTATTTTTTTCAACTTGGTATCCAAACAGATTTTTGAACCCGGCTCCCCAATACAGAGTATTTTCCAGGATATTCCAATCCCATATCGCATCATGGGTCGCTTCCGTTACTTTTTCAAAACGTTCATTGGACTGAATCAGGAGTAATTCCCCCACTTTTCTCTCTGTAATATCTCTAAAATAAACAGACAGCCCGGTGGTGGTAGGATATACCATCACATCAAGCCATATATTTAATGTGGGATAAAACTCTTCAAAAGTCAAATTTTCCTGAGTTTCCATCGCTTTGTGATATTGGCGGTAAAAGTCAGTCTCAATGGAGTCAGGATATTCATCCCAAAGGTTTTTGCCAATCAGGCTATCTCTTTTCCTGCCTAAGACCTTTTCAGCTTCTTTGTTTAAATAGGTTAAAACCCAATCGGTATTAACATGGAAAAAAGCGTCCCCAATACTTTCCAGTATATTGATTTTCTCCTGATAGGATCTTTCAAGTTTTTCTGATGCCTGTTTACGTTCATCAATATTTTTGAAGTAAACAGATAGACCACCTTGCGTGGGATAGGCATTTATTTCGTACCATTTTCCATCTCCCTGGTAATGATATTCAAAGGACTCCTTTTGTTGAGTACGGACGACCCTTTGATACATCTTCCTAATAGGTGTATCCACGCTCGCTGGAAATAATTCCCAAATATTTTTGCCCAAAACAGCATCAGCCTTTTTTAAAAGTAAGTTCTCGGCTTCCTTGTTGAAATAAGTAAATTTCCAGTCTTTGTCAACAGCATAAAAAGCATCAGAGATACTTCCCAAAATCTCACGGATCTGGAGTTCCAACATCTTGGAAGCATGAATATCCTGGAAACTACCATAAACCCGTCGGCACTTTCCATGGATCATTTCTACATCACCAATTGCCCGAACCCACAATTCATTCTTTTTTTCGGTGACTATTATAGCTTCGAAGTCAAACTCATGACCGGTTTCAATAGATGTTTGTACAATTTCCCTTACCATTGATTGAAAATCTTCCCTGTAGAAACTAAAGCCTGTGTCTAAATTAGGCGTAAACGTTTTCGGGTTGGTTTCGTGGAGTTCGTATACCATATCTGACCAATAAAGTTTGTTGCTGGCAACATCAAATTCCCAACTTCCAATTCTAGCCAATTTTGAAGCCTGTTGGGTGAAGAAGATGTTTGAATGTTTTCTGTTTTCTTCCATTTTTCAATTATTGATCATTGGGCTACATACTTGTTGCGGAGAAACTTGTATATACTCAACTCCCACTACACTATTTCGCCAATATCTCGATTATATACAGCTCTTCACCTCTCAACTATATATAAATTAGGAATCAACTCCTTAAATAAATTTAGTAAGTGTTAGATACCTTAGGTTGAAAATGTACAATTACTATTTGGCTATGGGAGGATTAATAATTTTGCTTAATCCTCTGTACTCTTCCCGAAATACTTTGGGTCAGGCTGCCCTTTAGAAGGAAAAGTTCCACCCTTCTCCAGATGGAAATTACTGATAAGAAGCTGCTAGGTTGCTCACTAGATACTTCACTTCATGGAATATTGATCTTAAAAACTAAAATGCTAAGAACGTAAATAAAATGACAGAAAATTAGTCCTCAGTTAGGGCACTTGTTATCGCGATGCTCATAGCTAAAAGCCCTTCGCTAAAAGTATCCACAGAACACAACCTTTAAGCCGGTCTTTATATATACAGATTTTTATCTGAAAATCATAAAATTACCTGTATAATTAATATGGGCAAGACGGCATTTGGCCATATGGACAATTCAGCATTAGCCTGGTCAGGTGTTACATTCAGGGATCGATAGCCCATTTTCCGAGGTACATATATGGTTTGATGTTTAGCTACAGATAGTTGTTGAAATACCTAACTAGATAATTCTTTAAAAAACTCTTTAATATCCTCTGCTAGTAAGTCTGGTTGCTCCATCGCTGCAAAATGTCCGCCGGCTGGCATCTCAGTCCAACGTGTAATATTGAATCCTTCCTCGATATATGAACGCGGTGGCGTGGGTATCTCTTTCGGAAATTTTATAAATGCCACAGGGATTTCAATATATTCATTTTCGGCAAGTTGTAAGGGATGTTTGCTGTTCTCATTATACATTCTAATGGACGAATGAATCGTTTGGGTGATCCAATAGAGTGTCACATTTGCAAGTAATTCATCCTTTGCAAAAATGGAATTGAGATCCCCCTTGTTATCAGTCCAGGAATTAAATTTTTCAATAATCCAGGCACATAATCCTACGGGTGAGTCATTTAATCCAAAGGCTAACGTGATAGGCTTCGTACTTTGTATATATGAATAGGCAGCTTCTTTAGATGCCCAATCCAATGCATATTTTTGGAAAGCAACCACTTCATCTGTCAATTGCTCTCCTTCTTTTAAGAATGGTTTGTAAGAGCCAGGAATGTAATTTAGATGCAAACCAATTAGGTTTAGAGGGTATTTTAAGGCAAGCCAGGAGCTAACTCCGGATCCAATGTCTCCGCCCTGCGCTCCATATTTATAGTATCCTAACTCCAGCATTAATTTGTGCCATAGGTGCGCCACAAATTCTGAATTGCAGCCTTCAACCTGACTTTTCCCAGAATACCCAAATCCGATAATAGAAGGAATTACTATATCAAAAGAAATTTCTTCCTCATTAGCCAACCTAGGTATTAGCTTAAGCATTTCGATAAAGGAACCAGGCCAACCGTGAGTTATGATTAATGGAATGTTTATTTTACCCTTTCCCTTTACGTGTATAAAGTGAATATCATAACCATCAATGGTTGCAATGAAATTCGGAAAAGAATTTATTTCAGCTTCCATTTTTCTCCAGTTGAATTCGTGAAGCCAATAATTGGATAATTCTTTCATAAAAGAAAGATTTGTTCCGTATATCCAATTTGAGTTAGTTATTTCATCTGGCCAACGTGTATTTTCAATTCTCCTTTTTAAATCATCAAGAATTTCTTCGGAAATATTCGCTGTGAATGGTCTTATCATTATAATTTTTTTCAAATTTTTCTTTTGCATCTCAACTATATCGGAATACCATAGGCTTATCCCTCTTTAACATGGCATTCAATTTCATAATTAATCTCAGCACCCAGGAGAATTATAAATGTGCTAATAAACAACCATAGCATTAGAAAAATAACAGCGGAAATGGATCCGTAAATTTCACTCAAATTCCAGAAATTTCGGAGGTAAAATGAAAATGTCCAAGAAGCAATAAGCCACAAGAAAGTTGCAATAACAGCACCGGGTAACACCCACTTAAACCCTGGCCGCTTCCTTTTTGGTCCAAAATTATAAATCAGACCAATACTTCCCACCAGCACAATCCCCATGACTAGCCATCGCATCCAACTGATCAAACATGAAATCTTATCGGGTAAACCTATTTTCTCAATCAATGCCGGAAATGCCACGATCAGCGCGGCACTTAGAATAATTAGGATGATCGCACCAAAAGTAAATAATAAGGTTAGCCCGTTGTTTTTTATGATACCCCTTTTACTACTTGTCCCATAAGCAATATTTATACCCCTAAACAAGGATTTTGTCCCAAGATTGCCAATCCAAATGCCCAGCAGAATCCCCAAAAACGTACTCCAGCCAAGGGATTCTCCTTCGGGTTTGATAAAGTTGTCTACCCGATACTGAAGGATTTCGTGGGTTTGCTCCGGCATCATGGAGCTGATATTGGACACCTGCTCCTCAATTTCTTTGGGATCGATTAAAAATCCATAAATGGAAATGAGCGCCATCATTGCTGGAAAAATGGCCAAAAAACCAAAAAAACCGACTCCTGCAGCGACAATTACCACATTATTTTCGCCAATACGTCTTTTTACTTTAAGCAAAATACTTTTCCACTCAGATAATGACAGTTTAGAAATGGATGGGGCCGTTTTGTGCATAGTTCTAGTTTCAGTGGAAGCTTCAAGTAAGCAAAACGGGAAAGAGTAAGAAAAAGATAATAGTGAAAATGTCTCGGAAAAGTATACCTAGCATCTTCAACTCACATCTTCTAAAACTTTAAAAAGTTCCTAATGTGCTTATTTGCACCAAAAATGAGGATTAGTAAAAAACTTTCAACAAATAATTGCGCCGGATTCAGGAAAATAAGGTAATAAATTACTTTTAATTCAGAAAACTTCCTCATGAATGTAGCCAGGATAGCTATCCTAACCTGGATTGGATTATCAAGTAGCAGGTCCCTACTTAGGAAAATGAAACATAACCCCAAAAATTAGAACTTTTATTCATCAATTTGAAAAGAAGAAGTTCATATCAAATTAGCCGTTGGACTAGTAATCACTTAAATAAATTAACCTAGTATTTATTAAAATAAGGCTTCGTAGGCTTGTGGCAGTGATTCTATTGGCTTGATTTTGATGTCTTTAAAAAATACTTCGGCAGCTTCACTCTGCAATTGGATTTTCCCTTCATATAAAGGTATATCTATGCCTTCCTCATTCTTATATCTGGAGTTTTCTAGTACCATTACCACCTTACCATTTACAATATGAAGACTCTTGCCTTCAAAAGTTATAAGCTCGAGGGAAGTCCATCCTCCATCAGGAGTTTCATAATTCGCTGATCTAAGACAAAAGAAATCATATCCACTCTGGAAGGGACGGAAAGGTTGAGTAACATCCGCTACAGAGATCATCAATTCTCCTTCGGAGGGAAAAGATCTTATATCTATAGCAGAGCTCCCCTGACACCAAAAATCACCCATGTGACCCTCCATCACTTGAAATTCTTGGGATAGCATCCAGGATCTCCAGTATTCCACACCTGGTTCACCAATAGAATGATATAGAATTCCAGAGTCCTTTAGTAAGTCTTCGCGCGGTTCATATTTGTCCTTACCCCACCTGACCTGAAGCTTGAGAAGATAATTTCTATAACTCTTTCGGGTATAAACACTGCCATAAATCTTTCCACTCACACGTAAAACCGGTCCTTCCTGCTCGTTCAAAACCGTAAAAACTCCTGTTTCGTCCTTGTTGAATCCAATGGGACTGATCTCTACACCATTTTTATCCTTTGGTATTTTTCCATCATTTCCCAGCTTATGTCGGTAGCTAAGGTAATTCTCCCACTTACTGAGTTGCGGGTCAAGCAAATCTTCCCATTCCTCACTGAAATTAGTGTTTGAAGCGGATAAGAAAGATATAACGGTAATTATAAAAGTTAATATTAAATTCATGAAGTCACTATTATTGGTTTTGTACGATCAAAAATAGATTTTCGCAACCTGACTTTAATTGTAAAAATCCATTATTAATAAGTACATTTCATGGCAACCATTAAAAATACTGTCTGGCTGTGGAAGGTTCTTAAAATTACTATCTAGCCGTCCCAAACCTCGGTCAATCCTTTATAAAAAGACGGCAGGATTCACAGAAATTGAAAATTTCATGAAGCGATTTTTATTACATACTCCATTCAATATTTATCATTTTGAAACAGACAAATGGCAGCACCCTCTTCACAATCATACCTATTTTGAAATTATCTTTATTCTCAAAGGAAGAGGAGTACATCATCTCAATGACAACAGCTTTGACTATGAGCAGGGGGATACTTTTCTTTTAGGACCAGAGGATTATCACACCTTCGACATAATCGAATTGACTGAGTTCTGTTTTATAAGATTTAATGAGCCCTTTAGCAAAATACTCAGTATTGGGGATGAATCTTCATCTAAAAATATCATAGACACCTTGCTCCATAGCCCTAGGCAAAGCCGTGGCTCCCTAATAAAGGTAACAGGATAAAATAAAGCTGATGAGCCTACTTAGTGTGCTCGAGAGTGAGTATGAAAACCACCATTCGCCGTATTATGAGATAGTCCGTGACAGCTTGATGAGAAGCATATTGATTATTCTTGGCAGGAAACTCAGGCTATCCGAAAGCGCAGACCAGGTTTCTTCCCATTCGGATTCGGTGAAATTTATATTGATGTATATAAAGAAAAATATTTATTTTCCTTCCCGTTTGAGCATTTCAGCGCTCTCGGAGAGATTTAATCTATCCCCTAATTACATTAGCATTTTTTTTAAAAAACAGGTAGGTCAATCAATCAAGCAGTATATCTCTAACTATAGATTCGGACTTATCGAAGCCAGGCTAACCTTCAGTAAACTTTCCTTAAGCGAAATTGCCCACGAATTTAACTTTACTGACGAGAGTCATTTTTGCAGACAGTTTAAGAGATATATTGGAGTAACACCTACGGAATTCAGGAAAGGCAATAATTCATAATCCAAGAGAATTAAATAGCTAAAAAAGTAGAACCTTCAATTTCACCGCCTGTTAGTATTGTCAAACATTTCTCCGTTGACTTTGCCTTGTTACGAGCCAAAATGAAAATCGTAGGGAATGATTTGGCGACTTGACTTGCTTGAACATTATCAAATCAGGTTTTAAAAAAGCGCTTATAACGCTCTTAGCAAATAAAAAAGCAGTGGAATTTATCCACTGCCTTCGATTATTGGTACAATAAACAGATCCATCAGGTGTTTATTGCAACACAAGTTAAAAGAGCAAGTGACAGCTTAGTCTAAAAGCTCTTTCATCCCAAAAGCGTTTAATACTTTTGCGTATTCGACTTCTACAGCCTCGTTGGCGGCCTGTACAATTTTTCCTGTAGATGGATCTACGACTGTTCTCAATGGTCTTTTTCCTTGTGGTAAATTTATCAGGTTTACTACTGCATCAGCGACATCCTGAGGGTCTGGTTTTACAGTTTCAAACATTTGGTCACGGGCACTGCCCATTTTGTTTGGAACTTCTGCTATCGCGCTATAACCGTCAACTACTGAGGTATCCGACCCAAACTGAATCTTTTGAGCCATTTCTGTAGGAAACGCACCTGGCTGGATAATGGCTACATCAATGCCTAATGGCCGAACTTCATAATGCAAACCTTCACTCAAACCTTCTAAACCGAACTTAGAAGCTGCGTATACCGCTGAAAAAGGAGCTGAGAATCTTCCCCATCCACTAGAAACATTGATGATTAAACCTTCTGATTTTTTACGCATAAACGGTAATGCCAATTTCATCAATCTCCAAGGAGCGTTGACATTTACATCAAACATCCATTTAACATCCTCAGTGGTGAAACTTTCAGCGACACCAAACATCGCTGAACCTGCATTGTTAACCAACACATCAATTGTTCCCTCTTTTGCGATTATTGTGTCAATAGCGTTTTTCACACTTTCTTCATCCGTTAAGGAAACATCAAGAACAGTGATATTTTCTACCTCTGCCAAGGCTTTTGCTTTATCGGCATTTTTTCCCTTGGTATCTCTCATAGTAGCGTAAACACTATGTCCTAAAGCTGCTACAGAATGGGCTGTAAGCCATCCAAACCCACTATTTGTTCCAGTAATTAATACGGTTTTTTTGCTCATTTTCTAAATTGTTATACTAAAATTCATTTTACAATACTGACTATCCTTCTTCAGTATGATGCAAATTTAATTGGTTACTCTAGCGGTCTTATTATCAAAATCCACTGTAGAATGACCAGAATCTTAAATGATATGATCTTAGATAATAATGCAACAGATAAACTATAATTGTATCATACACGACTATCATCTTGCTATGTAATTCAAACTTTGGCGGGTTCTTATGGAGCTGAGAAACTACATCAAATCGACAAGAATAAGCGCTTGGAGCATTTTGGAGAGTTCACTTTCCGATTACGTGAAGTTTTAATTGATGCCAAAACAATCAACTTTA
This sequence comes from uncultured Algoriphagus sp., assembly GCF_963974835.1. Lineage (GTDB taxonomy): Bacteria > Bacteroidota > Bacteroidia > Cytophagales > Cyclobacteriaceae > Algoriphagus. The sequence continues at coordinate 105,665 of NZ_CAXBET010000008.1, forward strand.
GTCATGCCGTCCGGATTGCTCTTATACATTGCTACCTGCTGGCTTATCCTAATTAAAAATTTGAATTTCGTCTATTAGAAATATGGAAAATGAAACTATCCGAAGCTTTTATAAATCTTAAAAATTTGAAATGACGAATGATTTGGGAGATTTTAAAGTGGCAACTATTTGAAATTTGTCTAGTTGTTGTATAGAGCCTATTCCTTTTAGCAGACCAAATTTCTATAAAGAAGTATCTTAAAGGGTAGATGTAAGATTCGTTTTGCTAACAAAATTTATGAAGTACATAAACAGGCACTTCTATTTGCAAATGCTTTAATCCCATATAACTGGGTCCCTCTTGAAGGCAATCATGAGAGCCAATTATTGTGTATTTTCACCCAAGTTTTTTCACCATTTTGGGTATGTTACCGCTTATTCCGCTTTTCAGACAGGCAATATATTATAGAACTAAATGATAATCAATTGGAGAGATTAAAATGGTGTTAGAGAAGATGTTTAGAGAGTATGCAACTGACTACGCCTCATTAATATGATTTGCTTCGAAATTTGGTTTTTGAAGTGTTGCATTTTCTTATGAAACAGCCTCACCTCATATAAATTTTAAATCAAATACGACTACAAGTCGCATGATTACAGAAGATTTTTTAGCATTGTTAGAAAGCCAATTGCCAATAGAGACTAAAGAATAAAAGCTACTGTTGGCCTCCCTTAGAGAATCCGCCAATAGTTAAGTAAGATTTACTGGGGCATGAACGCATCGATACTACGATGATCTATATTCAAAGCCTGACGTGACTTCTACCGACTGGATCGGCTCTACCTGTCCAGAAAGTGCAAGCACGGTTTGAAGTGGCACAGGTGCTCAGACAACACTGGACAGAGGTGAAAAGCCATCCGTAGATCCACGGATGGCTACTTCGGAATATATCGGCACTCCACTTTATTGGATTTACTATCTATATGTTTTCTACCTTGGTCTAAACTAATGTCAATTGAAAGATAGTTACTGTTAGTACCGCATTGCCAAAGCAACAAAATTATTCCCCATTATTTCTTCATCCTCAGTGCCCTTTTCCACCAAGGTAACTGTGCTTCCTCATGGTAACCGTAAGAATTATTTCCATAGCCATAGCCATATCCGTATCCGTATCCATAACCATACCCCTTATCTATATGAACATCATTCAGTATTCCATAAATTTTCGTTACCCCACCTTTTTCTACTAGGTTATTCAGAATCTGGGTATTTCCCTTCATGGAATACCCCTGACGGAATACGAAGAAACTGATATCGGCATAGCCAAAAAGCTCTTTGGTCTCCGATACCAACCCTACTGGAGGGCAGTCAAATATTACCACGTCGTAGGCTCTTTTGATTTCTTTGACAATTTCACTAAACTTATCCTGAAGCAATAGCTCCGCCGGGTTTGGAGGAATAGGACCTGAAAGAATCACATCCATGTTATCGTAATCTGTTTTCTTGACTACCTCTTGCCAAGGAATGTTGGAACTGAGACAGGTACTCATCCCCTTATCATTGGTCATACCAAAGTCCTCTGCGATCTTTGGCTTGCGAAGATCAAGTCCCACCAGTAAGGTCTTCTTACCCATCAGGGAATAAACGGAGGCTACATTGATCGATACAAAAGTCTTTCCCTCGCCTGAAATTGAGGAAGTAAAGAGGATGGTCAGATTATCCCTATGTGGACTTAGGTAAGACATATCCGCGCGAAGGGAGCGGAAAGATTCCGTCACCGAAGATCTGGGATTATTCATTACCGGAACGTTATCCTCAGAGGCATTTCGCCCTATCATACCTATCAAAGGCACCTTAATTTGATTTTCTAGCTCCTTTGGATCTTCTATTTTAGTATTCAGGAAATCCTTGATTGTAATAAAACCTATCGGCAAAATCAGTCCCAGAATCAAACCTATGAGTAAATTAAGACTTCTCTTTGGGGCAACAGGGGCCTGGCCTGCTTTGGCAAAATCCAAAATTGAGTTCTTAGGCATATTGGAAGCCTTGGTGATCTCAGCCTCCGCTTTCTTCTCCTGAAGGTATACGAATATATTCTGGTTGAAATTAAACTGACGCTGCATACCCAAGAGATCCCTCTCCGTTTTAGGCATAGTATTGATATCCGATTCTATCCGTCGTATGCGGGCATTGATATCAGCCAATACCGTTTCTGTATTACTTCTGGCCAAGTTTACATTCTCTTTTAACTGCTTTTTTGTATTGGCGATCCTGGTGGAATTTTCACGCACCATTGGAGCTTCATCCGTAAAATTGGATTTTATGCGGATCTGCTCTGCCTGCAGCTCTGCCAAAGCATTTACCAGAGAATTCAACAAGGGATCAGTAACACCTATAATAGAAGGAGCAACTAATTCACCGCCCTCATTATTTTCCAGATAAGAATTTAGGTTCTCATAATATTTCAGACTCATCTCCGTCTCTCCCTTTTGCCTATCCAAGTCCTGTAATCGTTGAAAAATTACAGATCCCTCCTCATTAAGATTAAATACATTGTTATCCGAGCGGTACTTCTGAAGCTTATCCTCAGAATCCTCCAACGACTGGGAAATCCCACTTAGCTGCTGATCTATAAAGCGTATAGTGCTTTCTGATGCCCTGTTTTTCTCCTTTAGCTCCCGGTTGAGATACATCTCCATTAACTTATTGATGTAATCCTCCCCCAGTCTTCTGACAGGCGTCTGTAGATTTAAGGTAAGTATGGAAGCCTGTTTATTTAATGGAGACACAGAGAGTTCCCCTTTGTAGATAAGTGCTAATGTAGGGGTATCCGTCAATTTAAAAAGGACTTTATCCCCGGGGTTGGCATAGATGGAATTGACCTTAAAGGATAAGCCTTCTTCCTCAATTTGCTCCCCAAAACTGTATACAGCTTTCTTTAACGCTACGGTATTTAACCCCGATTTATAGAAGGGGTCCTCAGGATTAAACACGCTAAAGCCTTCATCCTCAATTTTCAGTTCGAAGGAATCTTCATTCAGCACCTCTATGCTAAACATTCCTCCCACCCACTGGGGCTGCTTCCAATCTACACTAACGATAATGGGTAGTTTATCATAGAGTTGGGTGGTAGAAAGAAACCCCTCATGAAAATACTGCACATTCAGGTTCAAAGCTGAAATGGTCTCCTCTGCAAGGGAATAGGATTTGAGTATACCTATTTCATTTTCTATATTGCTTTTACCCTGCATTGAAAATCCTGCTGATTCGAATAAGTCCGTACCCAGACTGGCCTTATCATCTTCTACCAATATGCTGGACTGTACACTGTAGATATTGGTAGCATAGCGGTTAAATAGAAAAGCAGAGACCAATCCTGCCAACATAAAAGCCAATATGATTGGCCAGTATTGTAAGTAATTAAATAATAGTACTTTCAGATCTATTTCATCCTCCTTCTGCACCATAAAAGGATTGGGCCCGGCATTGGGAGTGGTTGGAGTATTCGGGTACATATAAATGCTTATTTAATTAGATTCAGGATCAGGGCTAGGGCAGTGACTGCAGAGATAACCAAGGCAAGGGATTGTGCCGCATTCTCCCCTGCTCCCACTTCCCTTACCTTCATAGGCTCTGCATAGAGTTGATCATTGGGCTGTATAAAATAAAAGGGGGATTCCACTACCTGCCTATCTATCAGATTAATTCTATGTAGTCTTGTCCCATCAGGATACTGACGTATCAAAAGAATCTCGTCCCGCTTAGCCACTGTACTCAGATCCCCTGCATTGGCGATGGCTTCAAAGATGGTCATCCTGTCCTGCAGAACCACAAACTTACCAGGTGTTCTGAATTCCCCCAAAGCTGCGTAACGAATCCCACCTAACTTTACTTTAACATAGAGTTCCGTGGTAACGTACACTCTCAGCTTTTCTTCTATCAGAATTCTGGCTTCCTCCAGACTTTTATCCTTCACATTCACCTCTCCCACTATAGGTAAGCGTATATTCCCGTTGACGTCCACAGTATATCCCGTCATGTAGTAAATATCCCCTCCGGACTGACTGGCAACATTTCCCATCTGACTAGAACCTCCTACAGCTTTATTATTAAAGCCGTTCTCAACCATATCATCCACAGTCTGCACATTCACATCTATGATATCGTTGTATTGAAGCTTGTACTCGGGTATTTCGTAAGTAATCAACTCCCCGTCTTCTATGGGCGTATTTCCCTCCAGATTCTGAAGGTAGATGATCTTCTCATTTGATATACAGCCAAAAGCTAAAAGAAAAGTAAGGGACAATATCACTCCCCTTGACAAGTACTTCATATATGCATTTTTTAATATTTCTATAGAAATCTGCGCAAACTTAAACATTTAACGGTAAATATTGATTTTTTTTAACAGATTGGCAAAATCTGAATTGATTTCAATAATCAACGTCATAATTTATATTATTTAAGACATTTATTCTACAGTAATTGTCTGGCCTTTTCCAGATCTTCTGCGGTATCTATTGCCACAGTCTGATGCTCTGTCTGTACCATGCGGATTCTATACCCATTTTCCAAGAGCCTTAGCTGCTCCAGCATTTCTATGGATTCCAGCTCGCTCTTTGGCAGACTAGTAAAAGAACTAAGTACTTCTCTCCTGTATGCATAAATGCCCACATGCTTCCAGTAGGATCCATTATCTGACTTGTCCCTGTTATATGGTATGATGGATCTAGAAAAATAAAGGGCATCTCCCCAGAGATCTACTACTACTTTCACCAGATTTGGATTTTCTGCTTCTGCAGCTGTAATCCGGGTTTTCAATGAGGCTACATCCACTCTTTTATCTTCAAAAACATTCACAAGATCCATTAAAGATTTTCTGTCCTGAAAGGGCTCATCTCCCTGCACGTTGACGATGATCTCAGCATCCACGGAATCCAGTGCCTCAGCAATTCTATCAGACCCACTCTGATGTTCAATCCTGCTAAGAAACACTGTACCCCCTATATCTTCAATCTGCTTTTTGATCTCCAAGTGATCAGTAACTACCCACACTTCATCAAAGACCCCGGCGTCCACTGTACTTAAATAGGTACGCTGGATAACAGATCTGCCTCCTAAATCTTGAACTAGCTTGGAAGGTAGTCTGGTGGATGCATACCTGGCGGGAATCAATGCTGCAGCTTTTGGCATAGTCTAAAGAGGGGGTATTGATTGGCTTTGGTTCTTTTTTAATAGGTAAATAAATAGAATTATCTGCAATCTTACCAGCAACCAAAATTTCTTTACTTGCCAAAACAGCAGACCGAAGAAGGGCGAATACTAATGATATGGCAGGACAGGCTAATACGGGCTAAATTTCCGAGTTACTCAAATCCTAAAATACTTTTGGCTCTTGATGGGTAACAATGCGAATTTACCTACCACTAACTTTTCTTTCTGGAATTTACGGGCTTCAAATAATCCTAATGTACTTCCTTAAATGATCGGTCTCCTGTCATCACAGCAGTATACTTTTACTTTACCTGGAATACCTTTATCAGTTTCCGGAAAAAGCTCGGCTGGCTTTTTTTAATCTTCTTCTTTTTGGACTCTAAGTCATCACCGTAGTAATTGTACATGTATTTATTGTTTTGGGAATACAAGTAGGTGTTCCCGTAACCATAATTATAACCTTCGTAGTGGTAGCCTGAATTGACAATGCCATTAAATACTCCATACACATTCTTTACCTGCTTGTTATTGAATAAGTCATTGATCATCACCAAATGGTCCTTCATGGTGTAATTCTGCCTTACCACATACAGATTGATATCGAATAATCTCATCAGATCTATGGTCTCGGACACCAATCCCATGGGTGGAGTATCAAAAATCACCACATCAAATTTTGATTCAAGGTAATCTAGAAATTCTGTCAATTTTGCAGTCTGTAGAAGCTCCGCAGGATTGGGAGGGATAATACCGGAAGGCACAAACCATAGGTTTTCATTCGTAGTGGGCAGGATGATTTCGTCTGCGCCTACCTTGCCTATCAGATACGTGGATAAGCCTACCCGGTCCGATTGATCAAAATAAGATGCCAGCTTGGGTCTCCTCAAGTCACCTCCGACTACAACTGTCTTCTTAGACCCTAAAGCCATCGCAGAAGCAAGATTCAGGGAAGTAAAGGTCTTCCCTTCTCCCGATACGGAGGAAGTCACTAGGATCTTTTTAGTGTTTTTTCCGCTAGCCAGATAGGTGATAGCGGAGCGCAGAGACCTAAAGGATTCCGCCACAGCCGACTTGGGAAAATCTAGAACTACCTTATTGGTATCCTTTTGGCTAAAACCAACTATACCCAGCTGTGGAATCATAAAGTGCTTTTTCAGATCACGCTGATCCTTGATGGTATCATCAAAAATATCCCGAATCACTACAAATCCGAATGGCAGCAAAAATCCCAACACAATAGCCAAACCATAGTTCTGCTGCTTCTTTGGGAAGATCAGCGTTCCCTTGCGGGCAGCATCCAAAATGGCATTATCAGACACATTGGAAGCCATAGCAATGCCTGCCTCTGCACGCTTCTCCAACAAATAGGTATATAAGGATTCCCTAAGTTTGAATTCCCTGAAAATCCCTGAATATTCTGATTCGGATTCGGGAAGAGTAGAAAACTCCGCGTCATAAAACCGTATATCTCGCTGTATACTATTCTTTTTTTGCTTGGTATTCTCTATCAGATTGACCACATTTTCGAAGAGCGCATCCTGCACCTTGTCCATTTGTACATCAATCTTCTGAACCTCTGGATGATTTTCATTCACTGTGGCTAGCAATTTTCTTCTATCCTGAGAAAGTGTTACCAAGGTTTGAATAAGCCCATTTAACAAAGGATCGGGAACACCAATTACAGATGGTGCTATTACATCCGAAAAATCTTTGCTCTTTTTCTCCATGTAAGAGCGAATCTGTTCAAAATACTCCAACTGGTAATCAATCTCTGAATTCATCTCATCCAAATTATTCATCTTACCAAGAATATTTGTGAATTCTGCCGACACATCCAGCAACTTGTTATCTACCTTGAAATCCTGTAATTCCCGCTCTTTTTGCTGCAGTGAATCTTCCAAAAAGCCCAATTGCTCCTCGATAAAAGCCAATGTGTTCTCCTGTATTTTATTCTTTTCGTTTAGATCGTAGTCTATATAGGATTCCATAAGCGCATTGATGTAATCCCTTCCTTTTTCCACGACCTTGGTAGTGGTACTCAGCCGAAGCACAGAACTGTATTCATTCTGTAAACTCACCTGAATGGATTTTGCATAATTGTCCTCCAACGTACTGGGATTCCTCAACTTAAACACCAATTGCTCATTGATCCTACCGGGATTCACCAGGTGCACCACAAACTTTGATTTGGAGGTTTCTATCTCCTCCCCGAATGAGTAAGTCTTGTTGTAAATGGATTCGTCTCCTGCTGCCATCGCAGAATTAAAATCCATCAACCCAGGTTCCTCCTGAGCCAATCTAAATGTCTTCTCGGAAAGTATTTCCAATTGAACAGGCACTTCTGAAACCTGAAAATGAGTCCAATCCACCTCTACATATATAGGAGATCTATCGTATAGCTCAACTGCTTTAATATTTGTTTTTGCAAAATACTCCACATCGAAGTGAAGTTTTTTCAATGCTTCATGGGCCAATCCTTTGGATTTCAATCGGAGAATATCGTTTTCAAGATTCAGTCCGGTGGAAAAAATATTGGATCTATCCAGAATACGTGCTTCGGGAGAAGTGTTGGTCTTGATGACCATGGAGCCGGATACCTCGTACTCATCCACCGTATAGCGGTGGAAAAGGAAAGTAGCAATGAGAAACAGGATAATAAAAAGTAGATACCAGGGCCAATAGCGGATATACTTGGCCATCACATACCTGATTTCCAGTGCCTTCTCCTCGTTGTCTAGCTGGCTTAAATCTAATTTCTCCATATTACCTAGTTACCTGTTACTAAGTTAATAATTAAGAGCGTGGATGCCAGTAAACCTGCAAATAGTGCAAGCGAAGCAGTTAAGTTATCAGCATTACCAAACTGCCTGATGTTCATAGGTTCAAGATATAAAATATCATTTGGCTGGATGAAGTAGAATGGACTAGCCAGTAAAGCCCGGTCGTTTAGATTGATCTGGTGAATCTTGGTTCCACCATCGTATTGACGTACGATAAACAGTTTATTTTTCTTCCCCAGAATGGTGGTTTCCCCTGAGTTAGCCAAGGCATCGAAAATGGTTGCCCTATTCTTATAGATCACATTGACTCCCACAGAATTAAACTCTCCAAGAGTGGTATATCTAATCCCGGCTATCCTTAGCTTGACATAAATTTCATTTTTGAAAAACTTATTGATTTCCACCTGAACTTTATTTTTTGCCTCTTCCTCGTTTAGCCCAGCGATTTTTATTTTTCCCAGCTTCGGCACCTCCACATTTCCTTCCTGGTCAATAGAATATCCCCTGAAGTACAAAGGATCTGAACCACCCCCGCCTCCACCGCTGCTGCCCACTCCACCAATATTCTGCGAATTTTGAAAAGAAAAGGCTTCAATCAACTCTGGATCGCTGGTAGCAAAATCAATCTCCACTATATCAAAAGGCTGTAATATGTATCTGTAATCTACCTCAGCAAAAGGAATAAATTCATCCAGCTCAATCGGGGTATTTTCCGGTAGATTTTGCAGATAAGTAATTCGCTTATTACTGATACAACTTGACATAAGAAACACCAAAAAGGCGAAAAACAGGATTTTATTCATACAGGAAGCACAGATTTAGCTTGGCTCAAATATATTAAAAATACTTTAGGACAAGGGTTTGCTTGTTAATTATCCATTTTCAAAGGTCAAGTTCATTGAGAGTGTTCCGCCATCAACAAGTAGAGATGATTTCCCGAAACTCTAAGGCTTATTTCATTTAGAAAGAAATTAGTGAGGCAATATTAGACTTTCGCTAACTTTTCGTGTCTCGCAAATCTTCTTATCTTCATCCTATGCAAATCAGAAAGGCCGTTGCTGAAGACCTCCCGGCAATAATCTGCTTACTAAAAGCTTCATTGGGGGAAAGTATGATCCCAAAGTCAGAGCAACTTTGGAAATGGAAGCATGAGGACAATCCTTTCGGAAAGTCGCCGGTACTCGTAGCTGATGACAAGGGAATTATCTGTGGAGTGCGGGTTTTTCTACGATGGGAATTCCGACAGGGTGAGTCAGTAATCAAAGCTTGTAGAGCTGTAGATACGGCTATACATCCAGACTATCAGGGCAAGGGTATTTTTAAAAGCCTTACACTTTCGCTGATCGAAGAATTAAAAGCTGAAGGTGTTGATCTTATTTACAATACGCCGAATACTGAAAGCATGCCAGGATATTTAAAGATGGGATGGGAGAAATGGGGGAAATTGCCATTGAAAATGCACTTCAATCTTAACGTGGGGAAAAGTAAAAATCTTATCCAAGTTAGTGATTGGAAAAGCATAGAGGGTCTGATCAGAAAAGTCGAATGCAGCAATTCTAATTCCGAGCAGATTCAGACAAATCCAGTCCCGGGCTATCTCCATTGGAGATATTGCAATTGTCCACTTTTTCCTTACCATTATATCAGTGACAAGGAAACTTACCTCCTAATTTATAGAATCAAAGAAGGGCAGCTTGGTAAAGAACTTAGAATTGTGGACTTCTACGAACTTCCAGGATTTGGGATCAATGAGAAAAAGCAATTGAATATTCGACTAAAAACTATTCAAAAAATTCAAAAGGTCAGGTTCACTTCCTTTTCAGGCTTAAGAATACACAAAAATTCACCCATTAAACTTGGGATTTCGCCAGTGCTCTCTATAGGTCCTGAAGTAACTCTGAGAAAAGTGTCTTCAGTAGGAGATCCTGTTAAAATGCCATGGGCTTGGAGTTTAGGTGATTTGGAGGTTTTTTAATTCTCTCCGCTAAAAGACCGCAAACTGCATTTTATCTTCCTTCATACTAATAACAGATAATTACCCTATCAGTTGCCCCTACTCTCAGGCCTTAAAAGATTCTGAATAAGAAAACAACATTATAAAAGTTATATAAAGCTTCAAAAGTCTTCATTAAAGAAACAGATGCATTAATTTCGAATGACGATAAGAACTATAGAATTTTGAAGTAGTAGCATGACTGGAAAACAAATTATAAAGTTGGCAGCTATCCTTGGTGCGCTTGCAGTTGGAATTGGAGCCTTCGGAGCTCATGGATTAAAGGCAGTACTTGCTGAAACTGGTAGAGTCGATACTTTTGAAACTGGGGTTAAGTACCATTTTTACCATTCCCTATCCATTTTCCTAATTGGCATTTTAGCCATAATAAAACCCGATTGGAAACAACTAAGAACTGCAGCAATCTTAATGGCAGTTGGGATTCTCATTTTCTCAGGTTCACTGTATATGCTATCCCTGACTGGTATCACGTGGCTAGGAGCGATTACCCCGCTAGGTGGAGTGGCCTTTATAGCTGGCTGGGTATTGGTATTTTTAGCAGCTTCAAAAAAATAAGTATGCGTAAACTGCTCATTTTACTACTGCTTACAGTAAGCTTTTATTCACGTGTTTTTGCCCAACTCAATCGGGATCAATACTTAAAACTGGAATCAGCCTTAGGTGATGGAAGTTTTTTCAGTGGGCATTTGACAGGTTTTATGCTGTATGATTTGGACTCACAGACGGTGCTTTATGAGAAAAACAGTCATCAACGATTTATTCCAGCTTCCACTACCAAGCTGCTTACACTCTTTTCTTCACTGATTGTTCTAAACGACAGCACACAAACTTTGCGCTACGTCACAGAAGGAAATACTATAAAAATATGGGGGTCAGGGGATCCAAGTTGGAAATATAAAACCCTTTATCAACCGGATTTTCAAGCTTTTTTGGCTCCCTATGAGCATGTGATTTTTTCAGATGCCAATATGATGTCTCCGGCTTTTGGATATGGTTGGCAATGGGATGATTATTATTACAATTACTCAGCTGAGAGAACTTCATTGCCTATTTATGGTAATCTGGTTCAGGTGAAAAAAGTGGGCAATGCTCCTACTGTTTTCCCTCCAAGTTTTCAGCCTGATGTATTTCCTACAAACCGCTCGATTCGGGAACTGGAGCGGGACTTCCACAGTAATAAATTCTATTACAATCCCAACAACTTCAGAGCCCGGGAAGAATTTATCCCCTTCATCACTTCACCGGACCTTTTTATCAAACTGGCAGCTGATGTGATCAACAAGGACTGGAGCTACCAAGCGGACAGTTTACCTGCAATTCATCAAGAATGGAGAGGGGCACCACTTTTTCCTATTTTGAAGGAAATGATGTTGGAGAGTGACAATTTCCTTGCAGAGCAATTAATGCTGATGGTTTCGGATAGACTTTTCCAGCGATTGGATACTGAACGGGCGATAGAATACATGCTCAAAACCTACCTTTATGACCTGCCGGACAAACCTCAATGGGTTGATGGATCCGGCCTGAGCAGACATGACTTAATTACTCCCCGCACGATGGTAGCCCTGTTTGAAAAGATATACCGAATGGTTCCTGATCATCAGCTTTTTGAACTATTACCTATAGGTGGTAAATCAGGTACTTTGGAAAACAGCTACAAAGCAGAGCAACCCTACATTTTTGCAAAGACCGGTACGATGTCCAATAACCATAGCCTTGTCGGACTTATCAGGGGAAAAAGTGGCCGCTACTATAGCTTTGCTTTTATGAACTCAAACTACCCATGGAAAGCTTCTGAGGTGAGAAGGGAAATGGAAAAAGTGATGGTGATAATCAGAGATATGATTTGATTTACGATTTACGATTTACGATTTACGATTTACGGAAAAGCGCTGTAGGGAATTGGACAGTTTTTAGGTCTTATTTTCTTTTTGTTTTTTTGTCAATTGAAAAACAAAAAACTTTTTTATAAATATCCTTTTTCTTACCAATAGCTAATGAGAAAAGAGTGTGAAGTTCCTCTAGCCTACTATTGAAAGTGGACTGTCATCTGTTGATGATTATCCGGGACTTTCTAGATTCATTCTTTAACAACTGGCATCATAGCGGATGATTATATTTTTTTTAAAAAATCTGTAAGGAATCAGACATTTCATGGTCTAAAGAATAAAAAACTTACAACATGAAAAAATCTCTGATTCTTTACATTCTCTTTTTCGGATTTATCACCCTCTCTTATTCCCAAAACTCTTTTGACGCCAAAGTCTCCGGATCTGGCCCGGCTATTATTTTAATCCCTGGACTAGCTTCCTCAGGTAATGTTTGGAAGGAAACAGTAGCCGAACTTAGCAAAACAAACACTTGCCATGTGCTTACCCTACCTGGTTTCGCGGGACAGCCAGCCACTGATGTGAGCACAGGATTTCTTCCAACAATTAAAAAGGAGATTGCTGCTTACATCGGGCAGCTCGACGAGCCAGTCATACTAATAGGCCATAGCCTGGGAGGTTTTTTATCCCTTCAGCTTGCCAACGAGCATCCCGATTTAATTTCAAAAGCAGTCATTGTAGACTCCTACCCATTCTATTCTGCAGCTATGAACCCATCGGCCAGTGTAGAATCCATTGAGCCCATGGCAAAGCAAACAAAGTCTATGATAGCAACCGCAAGTGACGCAGATTTTAATGCGCAACAGGCAGCAAATATGCCCATCATGACTTCCACAGCATCCAGAATTCCTGAGTTGACAGAATGGTCAACCAAAAGTGACCGAAATACCATCGGGCAAGCGATCTACGAATTGATGACTACGGATTATAGAAAAAACCTTAGCACCCTCAAGACTCCTATACTTGTTTTGGGAGCTTGGTATTCTGCAAAGGACTATGGGTTGACCTCAGAATCTGTCAAAACCAATTTTGAACAGCAATATCAATTTGCAGAAAATGTACAGATCGAAATGGCTCCTACAGCTCATCACTTTATAATGTGGGACAATCCTGAATGGTTTATGGATCAAATTCAGAACTTCGTCAAATGAAGCACAGTAAGGAACTAGCGTTCGAAAGCCTTTACAAATCCCATAAAGACAAGATCTTTCGACTTTGTCTGGGTTTTGTAAAGGATCCAGAACTGGCTCATGACCTATTTCAGGAGATACTGATAAAAATCTGGCGGCATCTGGAAAGCTTTCGAAACCAAAGCGACATCAGCACCTGGATTTATAGGATTGCGTACAACACCGCCATTACATTTTCAGCCAAAGAAAAAAACAAGCCAGAACAATCCGATCTTCCTAAAGGAATGGATCTCGCCGAACCTGAAAACCATAGTCAGGAAAAGGAACTACAGCTTCAAAAACTTTATGAAGCTATCAATTCACTTGCAGAAACTGACAGGGTAATTGCTACGCTGCTTTTGGAAAACACTGCTTACAAAACAATCGCTGAGGTGACGGGAATCTCCGAAAACTATGTGGCGGTAAAGGTAAACCGCATCAAATCCTCACTTACTCAAATGCTCAATCCCCATGGAAAATAATTTCGAAGACATGCAAAAACTTTGGCAGGCGCAGAAGCCTGTGGAATTTGACCTGACCGGCTTGATATCCGGACTTAAAAAGACTGAAGCAAAGCAAAAAAGAGAGTTGATCTCCATGCTAATCATCACTCCGCTGACAATAGGATTTCTTTTTTGGTCTATGCCATGGAAGGAAAGCCGTGGAATTGAAATCAGTTTGTACATCATCGCATTTGCCATGATCTGGGTATTGGTTATGGCACTAAGATCTAAGGTGAGTAAAAATGACTCCAGTGAGCGTTTCAGCAATGAGGACTATTTAAAGACACAGATCAAAAAGCTGCACTTCAGATATGAGATTGCCAAGAAGTATATGCATGGTTACACCTTTTTGCTTTTGCTAGCACTCAACATTTGCTATTACATTTTACTTGAACCTTTAAGCGCCATCTCAAGAATAGGAATACATCTTGCCTTAACTCTCATTGTGGGCGGATTTATGTTTTGGCAAATAAAGAAAAAGGTGAAAAAATACGATAAGGAACTGAAGCCGCTAATACATCAGATGGAGGGAATGCTGGAGAGGAAAGTGGATTAAGTAATGAAACTCATGGAAAATGGAAAAAGGTAGCTCAAAATGGGTTCAAGTCTTCAGATTTGGACCTTTTTTAATGCAATCTTTAGACTGCAATTGAATCAGTCTTTAATAAAAAGTCTCAACTATTTGATGTAGCCTATTACATCAAAGCACTAAATAGCTTAGATCGAAAGATTTTTCGCCCCTACATATGCATCCAACAAATAAACATTCACACTTCTAAAAACCTCAAAGGTTAAGAAAATAAAAAAGCCTTATTTTCACGTCTTAGAATTAACACCCTTCTTTGATGCAAAAACGCGCTTTCCTCAAATCACTAGGACTTCTTTCAGCTTCACTCCCACTTGTTTCCTGGGATTCAGCCCACCCTGCTTATGATCCAAAAACTCTTTTGCCTAAGGCGATCAAAAAAGGAGATACGGTAGGTTTGATTTCCCCTTCAGCTGCCACGGCTGACAGAATGCAATTCACATTTGCGAAGGAGGCATTGGAAGCTCTGGGATTTGAAGTGAAACTGGGTAAGAGCCTGATGAACCGCTATGGGCACCTGGCGGGAACGGATGCTGAACGAGCGGGTGACTTAAATGAAATGTTTGCTGACAAAGATGTGAAAGCAATTGTGAGCATCCGGGGTGGATCCGGTGCTGCCAGAATTCTTCCTTTGATCGATTACAAGTCCATCTCCAAAAATCCAAAGCCACTATTGGGATATTCTGATATCACGGCATTACACTGTGCTATTCATGCCCAAACGGGATTAATTACTTTTCATGGGCCAATGGGTTCCGGAAGTTGGAATAGCTTTAATGTGGAGCAATTTGAAAAAGTCTTCTTTAATCAGGAGAAAATTACCTATCAGAATATCCATCCCGAAAGTGATGATTTGGTAATCAAAACAAATCGTATTCAAACGCTAAAAGGTGGAAAAGCTGAAGGGAAAATTTTGGGTGGTAATCTGACTGTTTTAACTGCGATCTCGGGTTCTCCTTATTATCCTGATTTCAAAAACGCTATTCTATTTATTGAAGACGTTGGGGAAGATCCTTACAGAATGGACCGGATGATGAGCACATTGAAACTTAACGGCACGCTGGATCAAATCAAAGGCTTTGTTTTTGGGCAATGCTCTGAATGTGAGCCCGGTGGCGGATATGGATCCCTTACCTTGGATCAGGTGCTGGATGATTATATTTTACCGTTGAATATTCCAGCGTATTCTGGCGCGATGATTGGGCACATTTCAAAGCAATTTATTATTCCGGTAGGCGGGAAAGTTGCCATTGATGCAGACCAGGGAACCATTTCACTACTCGAGTCCGTATTTCAGTAAAAGGACTCATTTTAGAATAAGTTTAATCCAAAATTCTATGTGTCCATAACCATCATTTTGAAACACATGAAATTTACAATTCTCACATTGGCTATCCTTGGAATATTTTCCTGCAACAGCACCAAAAATATGCAACCTGACGACTCAGACAATCCGATGACAGAAAACCCTGCAAATGATAGCAATCAGCTCAGTTATCTGGCTCTTGGAGATAGCTATACCATAGGTGAAGGTGTAAGCGACGCAGGAAGATATCCTGTTCAATTGGTAGACCGACTAAATAAAGAAACTAATAAGGAATGGGCAATGCCTAAGGTAATTGCGCAAACTGGTTGGACTGTCGATGAATTGGAGAAAGGAATCAACCGGGCAGATGTTGAGGGAAACACCTATGATTTAGTCACACTTTTGATTGGAGTAAATAATCAATACAGAGGCTATCCTATTTCAAAATTTGAGGAAGAATTTGAAAACATTCTTTTACGGGCTATCCGATTTGCCGGAGTGAATTCCAATCATGTGATCGTTGTTTCTATTCCTGACTGGGGGGTTACTCCTTTCGCCAACCAAAGCGGCAGAGATAAAGGCAAGATAGCCGACGAAATCGATGCTTATAACCGCATAAAGGCTAAAATATGTGAGAAGCACGATGTAAAATACATTGATATTACTCAGGACTATCGTGCAGTAGGAGCACAGCCCGAGATGCTTGCTGAAGACGGTTTACATCCGAGCGCTAAAATGTATGAGAGATGGACTCAAAAACTATTTGATGAAGTCAAGACAGTTTATTAAAGAATATCTACGATCGGTAAATTCAAAAATGAAGAAAAACAATTCATTACCTCTTAATATTTTAAGGTTGTAAACAGAATATTGCTTACTAAGAAACAATTATTATCACATTAAATCGAGCCGTCCACAAGCCGAATTATATGATTGACTAGCCTGAGCGAGATTTCTATATGGCAGCTGAAAAACAAGTAATAACATATGAAAAGTATTCTATTTTTTTTAATCAGTACGATAATGGCAGTAGCAACGAGCTGCGAAAAAGAAGGGGAAACGCAAACTGAAACTTGGTGGATCAATAGTGTCCGGGTGGATTGTGTCGGTGTAGGACCTATGACATGCTACCAAATTCAGAAAGGTGAAAAACTTGGAGATGAAGAGTGGCAATTATTTTACAGTTCTATCAAAGGCTTTGATTATGAACCGGGTCATATCTATCGGATAAAGGTGAAAATAACAGATAAAGAGGCACCAGTTCCTGCTGATGCTTCGTCAAAAAATTATGAATTGGAAGAAATTCTGAGCAAGGAATCAGACCCTTCATTACGTTTGACAAATATCTGGAAAATCGTAAAAGTAGGAGGTATTGAAAACCCGACCGGTTTTAAAAATAAGGAAGCGTTGACATTTGAGTTTGATGCTTCTAAAAGAACTTATGTAGGAAATATGGGTTGCAACTCTGTGCGTGGGGAAATCACCGAAAACAATGGGGAGAAATTAGTTTTAGGCCCTGGAGCTTCTACCAGAATGGCTTGTCCGGATATGTCTGCTGAACAGGCAATTACTAAAGCGCTCACTGATACGCGTGGATATACACTTGAAAACAACCAACTTTACCTTTTGAATGAGGCAGGGGAAACTTTAATGACTTTCCAAGCTGTAGATTAGAGTCATACTTACCTTCCGTAAAAGATTTCTTTAGAAATTATTAGTATGGCAGGAAATGTGACAATAGAAAGGTAAAGAAAGTAGCCTTAATTTTACCGTTAACCCGAATTAACAATTATTAGAAAGCGCTCGAGAACAGGTATTTATTATAATTAAAAAAATGAAGATCATTTGCATTGGCCGAAACTACGCGGCACATATAGAGGAATTAAAAAATGAAACTCCGGGTAATCCGGTAGTTTTCCTAAAACCTGATACAGCACTTTTAAAAGATGGAGCGCCATTTTTCTACCCGGATTTCTCCAAAAACATCCATCATGAAGCTGAGTTGGTTTTGAAGATTTCGAAGCAGGGGAAATACATTCAGAAGAAATTCGCACATCGCTACTACGATGAGATTGGAATTGGGATTGACTTCACCGCAAGAGATCTACAGGATCAATGCAAAGCGAAAGGCTTGCCATGGGAAATAGCAAAAGGATTTAACGGCGCGGCACCTATTGGAGGGTTTAAGCCTGCAGATGATTTTGAGGATCAAAAAAATATAGACTTTCACTTAACTATCAACGGTGAAACCCGTCAAAAAGGCAACACATCACTCATGCTGTTTGACTTTGGCACCATCATAGAATATGTATCCCAGTTTTTCATGCTGAAAAAAGGAGACCTTATCTATACTGGCACTCCTGCAGGCGTTGGCCCAGTGCAGATTGGCGATAAGTTGGAAGGATTTATTGGTACGGAAAAACTGTTGGATTTTGAGGTTAAGTAATTTAAGATACGCTTTCTTATTTCTTGGATTGTTGAATACGCTTATTCTGGATGCCCAGGAAGTAGACAAAGGATATTTCAAAAACCCAATCAGTCCAGGGACCAGAAATTATCTCGCTGGCAATTTTGCCGAGTTAAGACCAAATCACTTTCACACAGGATTAGATTTTAAAACGGGCGGCCAGGAAGGTGTTCCAATTTTGGCTGCAGCCGATGGCTGGGTTTATAGAATCAAAGTTTCTTCTTTCGGATATGGCAATGTGATTTACCTTAAGCATCCAAATGGCAAAATCACGCTTTATGGGCACTTGAGAAATTTCAATACAGAGCTTAGCAATTACATGCGGAAGAAAATGTATGAAGCAAAAGCAACTGATCTGGAAGTATATCCAGCCCCAGGTGAGCTTCCAGTGAAGCAAGGCCAGAGAATAGCAGATAGCGGAAATACAGGCGGATCAGGTGGACCACATTTACATTTTGAGATCCGTGATAGTTTGGAAAGAGCGATGGATCCTCTCCTATTTGGCTTTCCAGAAATCTTGGATAAAACTGCTCCCGTTCCTCAGAGTATAGCCATTGTCCCACTGGATATTGACTCCCGAGTCAATGGCAAATTTGCCAGACTGGAAGTAACACCAGTGGCTAGCGGATCAAACTATCGTCTTCCCAATGACATCAAAATCACAGGGAAAGTCGGTCTAGAAATCCGGAGCTACGATCAATTGGATGGTGCGAGTAACAAAAATGGCTTTCCGACTTTTGAACTGACAGATGACAAAGGCAAAGTTTTTGATTTGACAGTTGACAAAGTTGATTTCAACTTTACAAGGCAATTTCTACAGCATACATATCAAAACCGTTTTACCAGACTTTATTATCAGAAGAATTTAAAGTTCGAATTTATGACTCCAAATTCTGAGGATGCTGGTCATTTGGCACTGGAGCCTGGAGTAAAGAAAGACTATAAGCTAAAGCTGCGTGACGCACATGGAAATGAGCGGATGATCAGCTTTACATTGCAAGGTCAAGATCTGGAAACAAACGTAAATGATGGTTCAGCTCCTTCCAAAGCAACACTGGATTACATAAATAATATTTTAAAGATCAAAGCCCCTATTTCTCCAAAAGGTGGATTGGCCAAGTTTCAGGTCGGAGCAAATTCCTTTGAAATGCTACCTGCTTACCAGGATGGCAACAGTCGTACCTATCTATGGGATATGGAATTTGGAATTCCTGAGAAGATCGATATCTGTTCAGAAATTCTGGATCCAGGCATTACTGCTCTCATAGCCGCAGGCAAAGAAACCTCTTACTATGACAATCTTGTCCAGATGAACTTCAATCATGAGACAGTTTTAGATGATCTATTTCTGAGAGTTACTAAGGCTGGATCTGCCAGCGTACCGAAACTCATAGTAAACGACAACCGGGAATATCTTTGGAATGCAGTAAATATTCTGTGGAATGTGCCAGAATACACAGGAAACAAAGATCGCTCGCATGCCTATTATACATCTGGGGGTGGAAAATCCTTTCTAGGAGGAACTTGGGATGGGGATACTTTGAATTTTGGATCTAGATATTTAGGCGAAATTTCAATTTTGCAGGATAATAATAAGCCAACGATCCAAGTAATCAAAGCAAATTCTTCCGACTTACGCTTTATAATTCGCGATGATTTATCAGGCATTGACAGCTACGAAGCCTATGTAAATGGCAAATGGGTGCTGATGAGATACGAGTATAAGCAATCAGTCATTTGGTCAGAAAAACTCGAAAATGTGCCTTTCAAAGGAGAAGTTTTGCTAAAAGTTTCCGATAAAGCTGGAAATACTGCTGAATGGAAAGGAACGATTAATTAAATTAGGCGCTTTAAACAAAAGAATATGCTACTACAAGAAGGCCAAATGGCCCCAGATTTCGAAGCGAAAATTGAAACAGGAGAAACGATCAAGCTTTCT
Organism: uncultured Algoriphagus sp.; assembly: GCF_963974835.1. Classification (GTDB taxonomy): domain Bacteria; phylum Bacteroidota; class Bacteroidia; order Cytophagales; family Cyclobacteriaceae; genus Algoriphagus. The sequence goes on from NZ_CAXBET010000008.1 coordinate 125,512, forward strand.
GACTATCGAGGGAAAAAAGTGGTCCTCTATTTTTATCCTAAAGATGCTACTCCAGGATGTACTGCGCAAGCATGTAATCTGAGGGATAACTACGAAGACTTACAAAAAGCCGGATATGTGGTTTTTGGCATCAGTTCAGATCCTGAGAAATCACATGTAAAGTTCAAGAAAAAGCAGGAACTTCCTTTTTCTCTGATCGCTGACACTGATCTAAAAGTACACGAAGCTTATGGCACTTGGCAGGAAAAGAATACATTTGGTAAAACCTATATGGGAACCGTCAGAACAACTTTTGTCATCGATGAAGAAGGCAAAATCTCTGAAATAATAGAAAAAGTAAATACAAAAGACCATACCTCTCAAATCCTTAAATAGACCTATCCGAAATGGAAAAACAAACAATCGAACAACTCGAAAGTACCGCTTCACAGGTACGTAGAGACATTCTTCGCATGGTGCATGCGGTTCAGTCAGGACATCCTGGCGCTTCACTTGGTTGTACGGAGTTCTTCGTAGCACTATATTTCAACCAGCTGAATCACGATCCTAGTTTTAAAATGGAAGGAAAAGGTGAAGACCTGTTTTTCCTCTCCAACGGCCATATCTCACCAGTTTGGTATAGCGTATTATCCAGATCAGGATATTTCCAACCAGAAGAAATGGATTCCTTCAGAAAACTGAATTCCAGACTGCAAGGTCACCCTGCCACGGAAGAAGGGCTTCCGGGAATCAGAATTGCATCCGGATCTCTTGGACAAGGGATGTCTGTAGCAATCGGAGCTGCTCAGGCTAAGAAAATTGACGGAGATGACAGCACAGTATATGTATTGATGGGTGACGGAGAACAGGAAGAAGGTCAGGTATGGGAAGCTGCAATGTATGCTGCCCACTGGAAAGTGGACAATCTAATTGCGACCATAGATCTTAACAGACAGCAGATCGATGGGCCTACAGCTGAGATCATGAACTTGATTGACTTAAGAGCAAAATATGAGTCATTTGGCTGGGAAGTGGTAGATACACATCAAGGCAATGATATGAAGTCGGTGATTGAAGGCCTCGAGAAAGCTAAAAATCTAACCCGTCAGGGTAAGCCAGTGATGAATTTGCTTCATACCGAAATGGGTTATGGAGTCGATTTTATGGTTGGCACGCATAAATGGCATGGTGTTGCACCAAGTGACGAGCAACTTGTAAGTGCTTTGGATCAATTACCGGAAACCATTGGGGATTTTTAATCCACGCATTTTTAGACCATTTACTCAAAAAAAATCATGGAAAAGACATTGGATTTAAAATTCAACTATACAGAAAAAAAAGATACACGTTCGGGTTTCGGTGATGGCTTCCTGGAAGCTGGCCGCAAAAACCCAAATGTGGTAGGACTTTGTGCCGATTTGATAGGTTCATTGAAAATGGGAGCATTCCAAAAGGAATTCCCGGAAAGATTCTTCCAGACAGGTATCGCAGAAGCTAACATGATGGGCATCGCCGCTGGTATGACTATCAATGGCAAAATCCCGTTTACAGGCACTTTCGCTAACTTCTCTACCGGACGTGTTTACGATCAAATTCGCCAATCTATCGCATACTCTGGCAAAAATGTGAAAATCTGTGCTTCCCACGCAGGATTGACATTGGGAGAAGATGGAGCTACGCACCAGATTCTAGAGGACATGGGCATGATGAAAATGCTTCCTCATATGACTGTAATTAATCCTTGCGATTACAATCAGACGAAAGCTGCTACCATTGCAATTGCTGATTATGAAGGTCCTGTTTACCTCAGATTCGGCCGTCCTTCCTGGCCTATTTTCACCGATCCTGCTCAGAAATTTGAGATAGGAAAAGCTTGGAAGATGATCGAAGGAACTGATGTAACCATTTTTGCTACTGGCCACTTGGTTTGGGAAGCGGTGGTTGCTGAAGCAATGTTAAGATCTGAAGGTATTTCTGCTGAAGTGATCAACATCCATACAATCAAGCCTCTTGACGAGGAAGCAATTCTAGATTCAGTAGCTAAAACTGGATGTGCTGTAACTGCAGAAGAACACCAATACAATGGTGGTCTTGGAGATAGTGTGGCTCAAACATTGGCAAGACACAATCCTGCTCCGGTAGAATATGTAGGCGTAAATGATAGCTTTGGTGAGTCTGGCACTCCTACGGAATTATTGGATAAATACGGACTTGATGCTGCAAATATTGTAGCAGCTGCTAAGAAAGTATTAGCGAGAAAGTAAGATTATTATTAAAGCTGCTTCTGAAAAAGCAGTTTGCCATACAAGAAACCACAGCTTTTAAGGATGCTGTGGTTTTTGCTATTATTTGTTAAAAATAGAAGAAGAAAGGATCGGACATTTATTTTGGTCAGACAATTGAATTGCATTTCTTTGAATAAGAATTAACTAGCTTTACACACCCAAAAGTGATGTTTATTCCTCCCACTACCCTCGCCTATTTCAAATGATAAAGCTTACTAAAGACATAAGTATTCAAAAATTAACTTATGAAGATCAACCTGAGTTGATAGAACTGATGCGGGAAATCTATATCCCATCCTACAAGCACATTTGGTCTGACACGGGTGAATGGTACCTAGAACAAATGTATAATCCTACTACTTTTCAAAATGACTTGGACAATCCAAACAGCCATTATTATTTTGTGATTTATGAAGGGTGGAAAATTGGCATTTTAAAATATAGCTATCCTGAATCTCCTGCTTTGATTAATTTTCCAAATTCATTACATCTGCACAGAATTTATATCAGCAAAGAATATCAGGGAAAAGGCATTGCTGCCCAACTCATGAAAATGGTGGAATCGATCTCAAGAGAACGCGGACTTAAATACATGTGGCTGGAAGTGATGGATACACAATTGCAGGCTCAGCGTTTTTATAGAAAGATGGGGTTTGAGTGGATTTTCACTTACCACTTAGAATACAAAAAGTTACTTCCAAAATATCGTGGAATCCAGATATTAAGAAAGACCTTAAGTTGATTTAGCCGTATGTTTCAGATCACCTGATTAGGGCATTATTTTTAAATAAAGCTTCGATCAACTATTTTTAGAAAAAAGCGACATGCTAAAATCAGCACTATATTCACTTTTTGTAATTGTTGTAGTTTCTTCGATAGTTCTGTATTTCTGCAAGGAAGGTCAGGAAAAGTCTTCTCTCAAATCTAGTAAGGACCAAAACTTTGCAAGTCTAGCCTCCTTTTCCTCACCAATAGTAAAGATGGAAAAGGAAGAATTGGTCGGAGTATATTTCATGCCTTCCTGGAATACCTCGCCGGACCCATCAGTGGACAGGGATAGTTTTTGGTCCTGTCTTACCGGAAGAGGAGATTGTTCAAGTCTTCAAAACACAGGGATCTGGGGGCCAAAAGGAAGGATCTATAATGCTAAATATCCTTACGAAGGACCGTATCTTGATAAAAAGCCGATCAAAGAACTGAAAGGTTTTTACAAACGGGATGATCCTGAAGTGGTAAAAAAGCAATTGGAATACATGAAGAGCTATGGCATTGATTTTTTTGCTTACAATTGGTTTTTTGGAAGACATTATTTTTATCATTTGAATTTTGGACCACAGTCCAAGATCTACTATCCAAAAGGATGGAAGAGTAACAACAATAGAGATGGAAGAGTGGAAGTTCCCGGCTTGGTGGAATGGGGAGACCAACTGAAAGTATTACTGGAAGTAAATGCCAGCCTGCCAAATGAAAAGCAAATGAAATGGGCAATCAACTGGTGTGATGACAGTGATGAGCGATGGAAGCTTTGGCTTAAAGTAGGAGCACCGGAGGAAATGGCCCGCAAAGCAAACTACGAAGGCGAAAAACCTGATAAGAATCTATACCTGAAAGTTCATGAGAAAATCACCCAACTTTGGATTGATGAATACTTTAGCCGAGGAGATTATTTAAAAAGCAAAGAGGGTAAGCCAATTGTCTATTTCTACTTTCCGCAGGATGCTGAATCTAGGGCAGCTTATTATGGTCTTAAACTCAAAGATTTACTAGATCTTTCACAGAAAACTGCAAAGAAATCAGGTCTTCCAGGAATCAAATTTATAGCTGTGGCTTCCGGACCAATGCTGGAGAATGAGCGTATCTACGGACTTCCCACGAAGTGGAAAGCCACAAATCCCGATAAGCCCTGGCAAGGTGGAGAATATCAAAATCGCCAATTGCTTCAGGAATATGTCCCACGCCTGAAAAGCATGGGATTTGAAGGAATGACTGCATATGTATATCACAACTTCATGAATAAAGACAATAAGTCGTTTGCCGATATGCGTGAAACTTACAAGGGGCATTGGAATATGTGGAGTGAGAAATTTAAAAATGACCCGGATTTTGAATATCAGGTTCCTACAGCTATGGGTTGGGATATGAGACCTGCCGGAGGAACTTGGCCACAGCCATCAGGATTCCCAAGCGAACCACAAAAAGACAAAGTCCACAGTGATAAACGCTCTTTCACAGCTATGCTGAAAGATGCTCAGCAAGTATCAAAAAAATATCGTTCCAGCAACGGAAATACGGTAATGATCTGCTGCTGGAACGAGTATCTGGAAGGAAATTATATAGAGCCAACTGAAGGGCACGGGTTTGATTACCTGGAGGCAATTAAATCCGTTTTCGGAAATTAAATTTTCATAGCGCTTCCTGTAGCTTTTTGATGATTTCCTTAAAATCAGTTTTCATTTTATCTTCCAACTTGACTTTATCCAGCACTGAGCTAATAATCTCAAAATGCTCCAGTTCAGCTATCTTTTGTCCTTTGTTGCCAGCTAATTGCCATAGCTTTAGGTATTCATTGACGATATCTTCTTTTTTAGCATCTGAAATTCCCATCAGGAATTGTGTTAACATGATATTGACGAAATGAGCCATCTTCCAGAAATCATCTGACTTTAAGTCATTGCCTTTTAACTCCTCAAAGATTTTCTGTAAGGCTCTCCTACCTTCCAAATCAATATCTTTTAAGCCAGTTTTCTCCTGAAGCAGTAGATTAAGCCTAGTTAATATTAACCAGTTGGTAAGTGGATATGCATCCTTAAAACCGGAAAACTTACTTGCCTGCTTATACGCATTGATGGATTCCATCATGGTGTCCATCAATTGCTTTACCGGAGCATCCCGTAGAATGTGCATTTTCCGTTTGTAAGCACTTCCAATCAAACTCCAGCGCTCAGTGCTTTCTCCAAAATGCTTACCCAAACCAACTAGATCTCCGATGACTTTATCAAGGATTTTCTCAGCCTCTTTGGTATTGATTTTCCTCAAGCCATACTGCTGAACAGTAAGTTTAGTAAGGGTGTTGCAATACCTTTCAAAGCTTTTGATGGTAAATTCTGATTTCCTGGATTTAAAGACCTGCTCGTAGCAATTACATGATTTCTCATATTCCTGTAAGCCAGCATATATATTAGCTGAAAGCTCATGGATTTTGTCCGTAAGCATATCTCTGTTACTCATTTTTTCAAAAATAGAATCAAGTCTTGCAAGCACGCCATTAGGGTTATATTCATTGGCATCCATTGATTCTAGGGTATTCTGCAATTCTAATTCTACCTCCTCACAAACCAACAGTTCATCATCATTACCTCCCCATGTCCCCTCTTCAGATATCCTGTAAAATGGATCACCGTAACATTGGAAGGCTCCCCAAGTATTGGTTCTGCGTCCAAATTCTTGATAGATTGCTTTTCTGGCTCGCTTCACAGCTTCTCCAAATCCTAATCCTTCAAACATATTTTCATAGAACTGCTTAGAAAACTCAAGGGCTGCTGCATCGTCCACTGCCCATCCAGCCACAATTACTGCCCTTGCCCCATTGTTAATTAATTGGGTACCAATATTTGCCGCAAATTTATTCCTATACTGACTTCTTTCTTCCGATTCCCTATCCATTAGTCCCAAATAGCAACAATTGACAAAGACCATTTCCGCAGACGAACTCATGCCAGCAATCTGTGCAGGAGTTAAAAAGGTGTCATTGCCAATAACCATTCCGATTGACCGATTAGGGCCGTACTTAAAAACGCCATGACCAGCGAGATGAATGATTTTATAATTCCTGGAAAAAAGTTTAAGGATAATATCTGAGGCCGTGCTACTAATTAAACTCTCGATCTGATAGTTGTTTTTTCTAAGAATCATAGACACCGTTTCAGCTTCACGCTTTGCACCTGGAAGTTGAGGAAAGAACTTATCAAGCATAGGATCTCCCACCACTAAAGCTGAACGTTCGGTAACTCTAGCTATTTTTTTACGGAATTGCATGGTACTTAACTGGCGAATCATTCCGGTGTGTACACAAAGTGGAACAGCGTCCACATCTTCCTGTATCATCTCCCAAGGATATTCCGCAGAAGGCAGATCCAATATCCAGGAAACATTATTTAGGCGTTTTACTTCTTCTTTGAACTCATATGGAATCAAAAGCTCAAACATAGTTTTGGCTATCTGCGGGGAGTATTGATTTTCCAATGTCATTCGCTGGAGCAAGACTTCTAAAGTCTTATCATTTGCAGGCATAAACTCAACCTTCTCGCTGGCTCCATTGGAAGCGATAGACATACGGATTGCTTCCTCCACTTCTTCGGTATCCTTGACTTTTAACTCATGACATACACTTATTCTAGTCCACCAGTCCTGTGTATTATCATAAGGAATTCTCCAACGTCTACCTAGTTTGTAATGAAGCCCCTTATCCTTGAAAGTCAGATTAAATTCCTTGCTGTCGTCCACTTCCAACCGCTGAATGGATTTCAAAATAGACAAGGCTTTATCATTGAATATTTCAATAATCTCTATCTCTTCTATTCCTTTGATTTTACCTTTATATACTGACTGAATGTTTTTATTTGCCAGCTGAACTCCCAGTATAATCGCACGAATAGAACTCTCTGTAGAAAGTCCTCCATAAGCATTTGCAATAGCAATTACTGAAATCCCGGTAGTTGGAGCATAAGACCCATCTACTGCTACATTTGTATTCCCTTTTTTAATAGTGAGATATCTTGCTACCCCTTTTTCGACGGAACTCATCAAAGCGAATCCTGACAATTCCCCGGGAACTCCCAGACCTATGATCAAGCCACCTTTGAAAGAAGATTTAGTAAAGTTTTCATTTAAAACTATTTGGTTGGTTCCTATAGGACCTGGATATAAACCTAAGCCATGTAATCTGGATAGCTCTCCATCCAGTTGCCTGTCTATAGCAAGTTCTGTAGTGAGAATAGCATCAAACTCGAAGTGGCCGGCAAGCACCGGATATTTTGCATATTTTAAATCTCCATGGCTTACGGTGACAAGAATTGGCTTTACTTCCTGCCATTTTTCCTCCACCTCTTCCACTCCCAAAATGGTGTTCAATACATTCTCTTCGCTGATATCAAACACTTCAGTTTCTGTAGGTGCAAAATCCTTTTCTTCCCCACGTGTCTTTGGAAGGCTATTTTGCAACCTCTTAGTTTTACCATATATCAGCAAATCTTCTATGCCTGCAAATAGATTCTGCTCCTTGGAAAGGCCACCGTGAGACACATTTGCATAGTATACTTGATTCTTGTCATGAAATGCCTTTGGAATCCCAGACATCCAAGTCACACTTTCATCCCCTGCATTCGTAGCGTAAAAAACCAACTCCCCATCTTCAATATCAAGATTGGAAATGGTAAAACTTTTCTTTCCACTCTGTCCGGCTATGTAAGTAATATTAGAATAGTCTATTGAATCTGCCTTTTCCAAAACTTGCTGCTGATGCTTCCCAAATTCATCCAGCACTTTGGAAGAAGGGATCGGCCAAGATTCATCTCCAGATGCAGCACGCATTCGCTCCCACAGTTTTCGGTCAGAGAAATCATGTCTGCTATTATTACTGATAGGTAGGAGATTTAGAATACCTGGGAAATTACAGAAGACCTCCAGAAGCTCTTTGGTAGAATGTCGGATGTCTATTTTGCCAAGTAGCCGTATCAGGCTATCCTTGCCAAATAGCACGTAAGGAATTCGGTAAGATCCCCCAAGAGGAGAACCTAAAAACACTGCCCTAAATCCTACGGAGTTATTTAGTTTCTTCCATGTATCTCCGTGATAAACTATAAAATCCCGTACCAAAACACCTCCCATGCTATGGGCAACGATTTTAATCGGCTGGTTAAAGCTTAAAAGTTCTTCAATTTTATTACTGAAATCTTCAGCACTTTGCTTTAAGGAAATTCTCCAGTCAAACTGAAAGGTGACTATATCATATGTCTCGGATAGTTTATCGCCAAGTTTGCCATAAGAGGTTTTAATTAAAGAATGGGCAGAGAGATTACTCTTAATAGTAGAATCATACGCTAAATTTTTTAATTCTCCTTTCAGGAAACGCCAATAGTTTATCCATAGCAGTTCGTCCTTTTCCCCGATATTTGATCCCATGATTCCAGGAATGATGATAGCGATCGGGCGATTTCCAGAAACCTTGTCTTTTTTATAAACCCCAATTTCTATAGCGCCCCTGTCTTTATCACCCAGTTTCAGTTCAAAACTATCCGGAACATCGCCCACCTCGGCTGCCAATCCCGACACCAATGCCTTGACAGTATCTGGATTAGAGAAGTATTTAAAGTGATTAATAACACCACTCTTCTGAATGTACACCGCTACATTGCCAGAGGAACGTCTAGCTCCCCATTTCATACTTTCAGTATCTACTACCAAGTCATTTTTCTTCATAAAGAAAAACTTACCGAGTATGACCACCAGCGTCTTAAAACTCATGCTTAATTCACTGCTTCCTCCCACCACAAAAAGTGGAAAATTGATTTCAATATTAGAAGCCTGATAGTTTATCGCTTTGATAAAAGGCGAATTGGGATTCATAGCTTCCAAGCCAGGCAAGACATCTATATCGTCTTTGCAGGCTACAGCCTCCATAATAAACTCCTTGAACGCTACAAAAATCGGATTACCCACATGTCCCACTGATAGACCCAGCAAATTGAAGGTAACGTTTAAAAAAATATTGAGTCGGTTTGAGGCCAGCGTAGTGCCATTGGCTGGGCTAGCCACACGCACCATAGTTCTCACTGCGATTTTTTTTGCTTGAAGAACGTCTCTGATCTGTTTGATTGTATCTAAGTCGGAATCCCGTTCATGCTTATCCAAAAGGGCTTTCTCCACTTCATCAAATCCTTCTGCATTCGTTGAAAATCTGGCCAATAAATCCGCTAACAATCCGCCTCTCGAATGGCTCAAAAGGTCCAGTTGTATTCCCGATGGAAGGCTCTGGACCAGTTCAAGAATATTTTCCAGTGGACTTGAAGTCAAAGTCCTATGCTGAAAAGCAATGAGATGCTGTTCCCCATACTTTTTGATCAACTTCTTCCATTCTTCAGAGTCCCTTAACTCACCAAATGAACTGGCAGTAGATGATCCTGTGCCATGAAGCAAAAGTAAATGTCTACTATTCACATCTAATACAGCTTCTTTGTCGCTATTGAACTTTAGAGGCCGAAGCTCTATTTCAGGGGAGCAGGCAGTCAATAAACCATGCTGGACGTTCTTGAAATTCTCGCCGGTAAAAGCTAACTGCTTATCTTCAAGATTTCTGGCTAAATCCCGAATTTTAGGTTGGATAACCTTCTCTTTCACAAAGACTTTTAACAGCTTAATTCCTATCTTATTAAATACTCCTCGATCCTGCACATCTGATTCCAACTCATGCGGCAGATAGAGTTCATCTCCACCCGCAGAGCGCTTTACTTCTAGCGGAAAAAGTGTTTTGATGGTCTCATTATCACCCATCCAGACGGTTTCATCTTCAAAATCAAACTCGATAATGTGGTTTTCATCCAGTTCGAGGACCTGCTCAGGTACATCTCCTCTTGTGGGGCTTTCTATTGTATATGCCTGATCAAATCTGTAGAGTTCAAATCCACTGTCGTCATTTTTATGAAATGAAGAATGATCCTGTCCTTTAAGTTTAAGTTTTAAAATGGCCATGGTTAAAAATTATTAGGTTATGGGTAAACTTTTCATTAAAAATCACAGTGACACCATTTAAAAATTAATGCGTCAACTGGATAAAATTGACATGAGATGTGAAAAAAAACACCTCAAAATTTCCAAAAACGTTTTCAAATCAAAGACTAAAAATCAAGTCGATTCAATGTGAAAACTCTCTACAAATTAAAATTTATTGACTGAAAAAAAATCATTAACCCCAAATAATCTGGGACTTAAGAGAAATTAGCCAGAGAACGACTAACTGAATTGCTATTCACATCTAGCAGTAACACACTAAAACGACAAGGACATCTTTCTTAGTGTTATCAAAAAATTCCTGTAAATAAAAAGGCGGAAGAAGCAAGATTCAAAATCACCAGATCAAATGCTCTACATAATTACTTAAAAACAAACTCCCCTTAAAATTTAATCCAAGGGGAGTTTTTATTAGTATTGGAAGATAATTTTATCTTTTCTCGTAAGCAGGTCTCGCAGGTACTTTAAAGCGATCGCTACTATTGAGTAACCTCATCACTTCTTTTATCGCCGCTTCCAATTGAGCATCGGTTCCCTTAGCGAGGCTTTCGAAATCTTCAACTACTTCAATGTCCGGGTCTACACCATGACCCTCTTTAAACCAAGTGCCATCCGGATCATACATCCTAAAAGTTGGTACTGTCACTGACCCACCATCTATTAGGCTAGGTGCTCCTGATATACCTATCAATCCTCCCCATGTACGCGTTCCGATCAATGGACCAATCTCACGCTTACGGAAGTAGTCCGGGAATGCATCGCCCCCGGAACCGGCAAAGCCATTAATCAGCATCACCTTTGGCCCGAAGTTACCAGACGGAGGCCAAGCCCAATCCTGTCCGTCTCTCACTGCCCAAAATGCCAGAGGCTCGCGGTCAAGCAATTCCACGAAGCGATCCGGAATCTGACCACCATTGTTAAATCGCTCATCGATGATCATCCCTTCTTTTTCCATCTGTCCGTAGAACTGACGGAAAAGCTCATTCTGCCCATCGACTCCGGTACTTGGCACGAAAATGTAACCTATTCTACCTTCAGTAGCTTCCTCCACTCTTTTTCGGAAATCGTTGATCCATGCAAGGTTTCTTAGCCTGGCTTCAGATCCCAATGGTTCTACCAAATAGGTCTTTGCGCCAGACATAGAAGCGGAGCTATTCACTGTGAGCTGTACTGTCTTGCCCGCCAAACCCTGAAGTGCTGCATAGATTGATATATTTGGATCAATTGGCTGACCGTTAATTGCTAAAATATAGTCACCTTCTTTAATTTCCACACCAGATTTAAGCAGTGGAGATCTAACTTCTACATCCCAAGGAGCACCCTGAATTATTTTTTCGATTCTATAAGCGCCATTTTCAAGTTTGAAATTAGCTCCCAAATATCCTACGGATAAGGAAGGTCCAGAATCCAAATCTCCCCCGTTGTTATAAGTATGCGAAGCGTTCAGCTCAGCGATCAAATCTCCGATGATGATATTAACATCACGTCTTGATCCTGCCTGCTCCACTAAGTCACCATAGCGTTTGCGCATCAAATCCCAATCCACTCCATGCATATTCGGGTCATAAAAGTAATCCCGTTCGAATCTCCAGACATCATTGAAGATCTGCTTCCATTCTTCCGCAGGGACCACCGTCATCTGCATATCTCCAAGTGGAACTGTGTCCTCTATCTTTTGTCCAGGTGCAGGATCGATCACAGCAAGTTTCCCCTGGGAGAAAACCATCACTTTACTACGATCAGCGGAAAGGGAAAATCCTCCTATTCCATCTATCACCGTCTTCGATTCTTTCTCTTCAAAATCATATACCTGAAGGCTACTTTTAGAGTCATCGCCTGCGCCTGTATTTGGATATCGTACGTAGAGCAGTTTCCCTTCTAGAGATGCCAAACTGCCAATATTTCCGGTAGGGATATCCAGCATTTCTATTCTGTTTTCAAAGGACAACGTTTCAAAATCAACTTCTTTTAACGTCTCATCTTTTTTCTCCTCTTTCTTCTCCCCTTCCTTATCTGTTTTTTCCTCTTCTACTTTGATCTCATCATTTTGCAAAGAAAACAGGGGAGAAATTGACTGATTCAGCGTACCTACTGCAATTCCGGTAGTATTGGAATAGATAAACGTATTGTCTATATCTGAATATTGGGGATCGAAATTACGGTTTGTGGTGAAGAAGAGGTAGTTTCCATCTTCGCTGAAGGTCGGACTTTGATCCGAGTAGAATCCTGAAGTGATCTGAACTGCCTTATTCTGCTTTATGTCATAAAGATACAGTGCTGAAGTGGCTCGGTTATTCTTAGACAGACTATAAGAAAAGTATCTGCTATCCGATGACCAACTTACAGTAAAACTCTGGAGATCACCCTCAAACATATACTTGCCTTGATCAACAACGGAGACTGCACCTGAAGTAACATCGATAAGCATCACTTCCATTGCCTGATTTACAGTCACAATCTTTTTACTATCCGGTGACCAGAAGATGTTATAGCCAAATCCATTCTGGAATTTGGTAAGCGTTTTAATCTGATTATCTACCCCTAAAGTCTTTGTGGTTAGCTGATATTCTCCTGTGGCATCAGACCAGTAAGCGATCTTTTTTCCATCGGGAGCAATCTCTGGATAGCGCTCGGCTAACCCGGATGTGTTGGTAAGATTGGTTACAAAACCTTTCTTGGCAGGCAAATTAAAAATCTCTCCACGAGCATTAGCAATTACCCGATTACCATCAGGAGAAATGCTAGCTGACATCATGTCTGACTCTACGCTCACGATTTTAGGAAGCTTTGCCTTCTGATCTGAGATAATCTGTACTTCTACTCTTTTAGATTGCCCAGATGAAATGTCATATAGGTACAAGCTCCCCCCTGCTTCAAAAACTATTTCCTTTTCGCTGTTGGAAGGAAAAGTGATATCAAAATCCTTAAACTCGGTGAGTTGCGTGTTCTGCTTGGTTTTCAGATCATATTTCCAAAGATTGTTTCTTCCCTCAGGTCCATTGTCTGACATATAATATACAGCATCACCAATCCACATCGGGAGTTCATCGTTTGCGGCATTGGTCGTAATATTTTCAGTTTTATAACCTTCCAAGTCAAAAAGCAGGATATCCGGCGCCGTACCCCCTCTATATCTTTTCCAGTTTCTATTTACCCGGCTTCTATCGGTATAGGCAAATCGTTTGCCGTCAGGTGAATAGGAAGCAAACTCCCCGTAGGGAACCGGAAGTTTGGTAGGCAGTCCTCCGGTAACTGGTACGGTATAAAATTGTGAAAAACGCTCTTTTCCGCTTTCGCGACCTGAGGTAAAAAGAACAGCTTTGCCATCAGGTGTCCAGCCCTGCACATAATCCGGCATACCATGATAGGTAAGGCGTGTAGGAACTCCACCTGAGGTGGGCATTATATAGACGTCATAGTTACCATTATAATTTGCCGAAAAAGCGATCTGCGTACCATCCGGCGAAAATCTAGGATACATTTCCGGCCCCACAGGTGAAGTGAGTCTCTGAGCGACTCCTCCTTGCTTTGGCACCACCCAGATATCATCTCCATAAGTGAACGTGATTTGGGATTCAGACACATCAGGAAGCTGCATGAGTCTGGCATCTGTCTGTGCTTGGCTAAATACAGGAACTGTCAATAATGACAAACCAAAAATAAGTTTTCTCATATTCATTATTACTTGGATTAATTATTCAAAAGTTTAAATGCATTGAGCAAATATGTTTCCGGCCTAAATTCACTTGACTTCCAGTCTTTACGAAAATTATTTATCGGCCAGAAAATTAATGAGGTCTAGTTTTAAATATAGAAAAAACAGTACCACCGATACAGAATCCTTTTAAGTGATTGATTTAAAGTAAGGTAAAATATAGAATCTAAAAACTATATGTCTCAATAGTGAACACTAATTATGTCCGTATTCAATCAATGATTACAAACAGATAAAATATTCGAGCAACTTCTTCGTCTAGAATTCAGAATAATTTATCAGATCTTATTAACTCCAGCATCTTGGCTTTACGAATTCTCCCGATAGTTTTCCTTTTCCTTAAAAGTACTGTTACTCTGTCGCAAACCTGGATTCCATCAGATTATAATCGTTTCACTCCACAGCAGTTTTTTCAGCTTGCAGCTGTAAATCAAACCATCAATTACAAAAAACTTGATCGGGGTTTATTGCAAGCCGCTATGTTCTACGTGACCAATGAAGAGCGGATAAAATTTGGGCTTAAACCCTTTAACTATTCAAACACAATAGAAAAAGTAGCCTCTGAGCATGCAAATGACATGGTCGTTTATAACTTTTATTCACATGTCAGTAGAGTAAAGGGCAAAAAGACCATCGGTGAGCGATTTGCTCTCGAGGGAATAAAACGAATGCTGATAGGAGAAAATATCAGTTCTAGTATAGGCTTACAATATCAAAATGGAAGGCAGATAAATATACCAAAAAGCGGAGGCATGTATACTTATGCAAACGCCAAAAGGGAAGTAATACTTCCTCACACCTATTTAAGCTACGCCAGAGAGGTTGTGTTACTTTGGATGAATTCCCCTTCACACAGAAAAAGCATATTGAATCCTAATTTTGATGAGCTAGGTTGTGGAGCTCAAGTATATAATAATCGGGAGTCTCAAAACGTCCCCTATTTTATGGGTGTTCAGTGCTTTGGAAGTGCAAAGTAAGATGCAATTCAATTTCTAATTGAAACTGAAGTTTGTAAATGATGTAAGTAATTGGGTTTTTTATTGTATTCCCTTATCAATTTCAGGAAATTACATCAAACAAACTTTATTATGATGTTAGATCAACTGTTAACTATGGCAGAAGGGCCGCTTCAGGAAATGCTCGCCGGAATGAATCAAAACAAGGCCGGGTCATCTGCCTCAGCATTAAAGGAAACCATCACATCAACTGTACAAAAGCAAGTTGCATCTGGCGACCTTTCCGCTATAAAGGAGATGTTTTCTGGGAAAGAAACTTCACCAAATGCTCCTGTGATCAATAATTTACAAGGCGATGTTTCAACAGGCTTGATGGATAAGCTAGGTATATCCAAAGAACAGGCAATGGGAATAGCTGCAGCTGCACTTCCCATGATTATGAACTTCTTCAACAAGCGGGTGAATGATGCTCCTCAGGATAATAACGATATCCTATCTTCTGTAATTTCTTCCTTACAAGGTGGACAAGGAAGAATTAATACTGGTGATCTTCTAGGTTCTCTGCTTGGCGGAGGAAAGGGTGGATCGGATTTAGGAGGATTAATGGACTTGGGAAAGAGCTTATTTAAATAAATTTTTCAATTGAAGAAAAGTAATACCTCTTTTCTCGATAATGTAATCAAAATAGCTGGAGGAGATAAATCGGACGATAAAAAGATTGCCAAGATCACATGACTAGGAAAAGAACAATTGTCTGCTTTTGAAAGTATTCTTGGCGAAGACACTGTGAATGCCTACCGTAAGTAAATAAAGAAACAGACAGGACCATTAAGACGAAAATATACACCGTCAAAATTTGACCTCTAATCAATTATACATCAACTACACTAATCATGAGCAAATTAAAATTTATCCTAGGTTTCGTGCTGTTATTGGTGCTATCCGTAAATTTGAATGCACAGACTATTCCATCCGTTAAATCTCCTAAAATGAACATTCCCGAGGTGGATTTATCCTCTCAAGTATTGGGAATCCTCAATAACACAGATGATCTTGAACTTAATTCTGACCAGAAAGACAAGCTAACTAAGGACAATTCAAGCTTCGTAGATCAAATGATGGACATCAGCAAAAGCGGAAAGTCTGATGAAGATAAGAAAGCTGCATTTCTTGGTTTGAAGAACGACAGAACTAAGTTCCTTACTAGCTTATTAGGAAACGATTTATTCAGAAAATATTCAGGACAGATTCTAAAATCAATCGGTCCACTCAAAAGTAAACTTGGGCTAGCTGCGTTAGCTTTTTAAAGGATTTTCACTTGAAAAAGTAAAGCCATGGAAGATGATTCCATGGCTTTTTCCATTTATAAAAACCCTTCAAACCTCTCCGAATGGCTCGCAGATTTTAAATCAAAATTGAAATATCCTTACACTTTTGGTAATTCCCATCCATTATGGTAATGCGCTTTGATCAATTGATTCGCTTCAGAATCCGTAAACTGATTTTTACCAGCATCCCAATAGACTTTCTTGCCGGTCTTATAAGCGATATTTCCCATCTGTGCATTGATCGCAGCAATACTGCCTGTTTGGATAGCACAGTTTAATATGCTTGGATCATTTGCTTTCACTGCCTCTATAAAGTTCTTCGCATGATGATCAAGTGCATTTCCTACCCCAGGAGTGTGAGCCACTTCCTCCACTTTAGGAACGCGTTTACCATCAATTGTCTCCGTTTCAGGTATCACCTTCCATCCTCCTCTATTCACTACCAAAGTTGCATTGTTTCCGATAAATGCTATTCCTTCTGTAGTACCATAATTCCCACCATCTATACCTGTGGCATGTTCCCAAAGCATGTTGAACCCATCGTATTCATAAACAGTCTGAAGGGTATCTGGGGTCTCGGAGGCGTCATCTGGGTATGCAAATTTACCTCCGGAAGCCATTACCGATTTTGGTGCAGACACTCCCATTGCAAACAATGCAATATCTATCTCATGTACTCCCCAGTCAGTCATCAGACCTCCTGCATAGTCCCAAAACCATCTGAAGTTAAAATGGAAACGGTTTGGATTAAATGGTCTCTCAGGTGCTGGCCCAAGCCACATCTTATAATCCACTCCAGCTGGAGCTGGCCCGTTTGGCAGTACAGGAACAGGCTTCATCCAGCCTTGATAAGCCCAGCATTTTACCAACCTAATTTGCCCCAACTTCCCTGACTTCACATAATCAATCGCCTGGGCATATTGCGATCCAGATCTTTGCCACTGTCCTACTTGAACCACTTTTCCGTAACGCTCCTGGGCTTTCACCATCAGTTGGCATTCCTCAATCGTGTTGGCGATAGGTTTTTCTACATACACGTTTTTACCGGCAGAAACAGCATCACACATTATCAGGCAATGCCAATGGTCCGGAGTTCCGACGATTACTATATCAATGTCAGGATCTTCTAAGAGCTTTCGGTAATCTTTGTATTGTTTTGGCCTGGTCCCTCGGAGTTTAAAAACATCTTCGGTACGCTGTTCTAGCACGCTCTGATCAACATCTGCCAAAGCCACACAATTCACTTCAGGCAATTTCAAATGTGCACTCATGTTGGACCATCCCATTCCTTTACAGCCAATTAGACCATAATTCAGTTGATCAGATGGTCTTACTTTTCTGGTAAATCTTCCAAAATCAGCCGCGGTCAACATACTTGGCAAGCTAAGTCCCGCTCCGACCAGCATGGTGTTTTGGATAAATCTTCTTCTTGATGACATATCTTTTGGGTTATTGTTTATTGAAAAAGGTACAAAAAAAGAGTAGCTAATTAAATAACTACTCTTTTTGCATTAGACTATTTTACAGTTCCCGAACCCAGATATTTCTAAATCTTACTGGGTTTCCATGATCCTGAATTTTGATAGGCAATTTCTCAGGATGCTCCTTGTAGTTTGGAATACCGATATACTCGGTTGGACCTTTTAGGATCACATTGTTTTGAACCAAGACTCCGTTCATAAGCAAGGTAACTGTGGCTGGAGAAGTTAAAATACCATCTTTGTTAAAGCGAGGAGCTTTGAAAATGATATCGTAGTAGTTCCATTCCCCGGCCGGTCTTAGCGCCATTGCCAAAGGAGGATGCTGCTTGTAGATACTTCCTGCCTGTCCATTAGTATAGGTCTTGCTTTCATAGCTGTCCAACACCTGTACTTCATACAGTCCCATCAAGAAGAAACCTGAATTACCACGTCCCTGACCTTCACCCACAATCTCTGTAGGTGCAGACCATTCTAAATGGTATTGTGCATCACCAAACGGTATCTTACTTTGAATGTCCCCTTTACCTTTGGTGACTACCAATTCACCATTTTCAATGGTCCATTCAGCTGGACCATTGCCTTCCTTCGCACTCACAAAACCATTTAAGCTAGTACCGTCAAAAAGAACTATTGCATCCGAAGGAGGTGCAGTATTGTTTGCTCCTGGAGTTACTTTAGGAGGAACAGGAGTATAAAACTCAGTTGCCTCAGGCTTCATTGGGGGTGGTGTTTTTTCTTGCGCAATTGCTAAAGAACTAATGCTCAATGCACTTGCAGTCACTGCCAGTGCCAATATTCTATTTTTCATACAATAGACTTTTAGGATTTATTATTAAAGCTGATAAATTAAGTCAAATCAGACTAAACATAAAACCATTGGTGGATTTTAAGTTGTCATGCGGATTCTCTTTAGTATTTTCCACAAACCAAAAATCTATGAAAAAACCATTACTTAGCCTTTTTGCAACATTTTTTATTTCCCTTTCAGGCTTTACTCAGTCAGCCTATTATTTTCCGGAAGAAAGCTTTGACCCCAGCATTCCCTCTCCTGAAGAATTCCTCGGATATCCCATAGGTGACTGGCATACCCGATATGACCTAATTGTAAAATATTTTGAAAAATTGGACGAAATCAGTGAGCTTGCGGAATTAAAAACCATTGGCTACACGCATGAGCACCGTCCTAAAGTCATCCTGACCATTGCTTCCGCTGATCACATGAGTAATTTGGAAGAAATCAGAAAAACTCAAGTTCAGCTGGCGGATCCAAGTCAGCCAAAACCGGATGTAAGTGCTATGCCGGCAATCATTCATCTGGGATACGGGGTACATGGAAATGAACCTTCCTCAGCCGAAGCAGCGATGCTGTCCGCTTATTGGTTGCTTGCTTCACAAAGTGAGCTGGCGAAAAATCTCCGTGAAAATTCCGTTGTTCATTTCGACCCTACTGTCAATCCTGACGGCCGTGATCGCCATAGCCTATGGGCAAACAGCAACAAGGGCTTTCCTCCTGTGTCTGATCCCCTAGATCGTGAACATAACGAAGCCTGGCCAGGTGGAAGAACGAACCACTATTGGTTTGACCTGAATAGAGATTGGCTTCCTTTGGCACATCCAGAATCTCAGGTTAAAATAGCATGGTATCATGAGTGGTACCCAAATGTGACGACCGATTTTCATGAAATGGGAACTGACGGCACCTACTTTTTTGAACCTACGAAGCCTTATGGCAGCGAAAATCCGGTAGTGCCACGAAAAAACTACGATGATATTAACGTTCGTTTTGCGGAATACTTCGCAAAATACCTAGATGAAATCGGAAGCTTGTACTGGACCAAAGAAGTGTTTGATAATAGCTACCCAGGCTACGGCTCCACTTATCCTGATATACAGGGCGGATTAGGTTTGGTATTTGAGCAGGCAAGTAGCCGCGGACATCTTCAGTCCAGTCAGCGGGGGAATATCAGTTTTGCTTTTACCATTAGAAACCATGTAAAAAGCTCCATTGCTACCATGGAAGCAGGACTGGACAACAGAGTGTATATGCATGACTACTTGCGCGAATTCTTTGAAACTGCTGTATCAGAGGGAGCCAAAGATCCTGTAGAAAATTACGTTTTCGGAGATGAATACGACGAGAGCCGCAATAGGCTATTTGTAAAATTTCTATTGGATCACAAAATCGATGTGTATCAAAACACAGCCAACATCAGCTCAGGAGGTTATGATTTCAAAGCCGGCAAATCCTGGATCGTACCTACTTCCCAGCCGCAGTATAGAATGGTTCGGACCATGTTTGAAGATGTGAAAGAATTTGCTGATTCAGTATTTTACGATGCATCAGCCTGGACCATGGCCCGAGCTTACGGAATGCCATTTGCCCCATCGGCTTCTGTCAAAACCGGTGATAAGATTACAGAAGCAACACTTAACATTTTCGATTTTCCTACTGAAAGAGCTTATGCTTACCTGATCGATTGGTCAGATCACTATGCTCCAAAGATGCTTTTTGATCTATTGGAAGCGGGCGTTCATGTTGAAATAATTAATCGTCCTTTCACATCAAACACCCAGGACGGAGAAATTCAGTTTTCCGCAGGAACACTGATGATTCCTACAGGTTTTCAAAAATTAGACGGCGACGATGTAAAATCCACAGTTGAAAAGCTAGCCAAAGAAAACAATCAAAAGATCTATGCCACTACCTCTGGAATGAATGTGGAAGGAATTGATTTGGGATCTAATCTGGTAGGCGCAGTAACTCAACCAAAAGTAATCATGATTGTAGGAGATGGGGTATCTAGCTACGAAGCTGGTGAGATATGGTACCTCATGGATTCTCAGCTCGGTATGCCTATATCAAAAGTTAATTCAGATGATATGGGCAGAGTAAACCTATATGATTATACAACTTTGATCTTACCGAGTGGAAACTACAACTCTTTCTCAGAAGGCACCATTGCACATCTGAAAGATTGGATTTCGCGGGGTGGAACCGTGATTTCTATGAAATCTGCCAGTCTCTGGCTAAATCAAAAAGGGATAATCAAAGAATCACTTGTAGAAATCAGTGAGGAAGAAAAAGCAGAAGAGCCAAAAAATCTTGCATTTGCGTTGGAGCGGGACTATGAGGGAGCTAAGTCAGTGGGTGGAAGTATCTATATGGCTAAGTTGGATTTGACCCACCCTATAGCATATGGATATCGTCGGGAGGAACTTCCCGTTTATAGAAATAGCAGCATCTTTATGAAACCTAGTGAAAACAAATACCTCACTCCTATCCGATATTCTGAAAATCCCCACTTGGGTGGTTACATTTCCAAAAGCAACCTAAATAAATTAACCCAAAGCGCGAGTGTAATTATATCTCCTGTAGGACGTGGCAGAGTTATCAATTTTTTTGATAGTCCTAATTTCAGAGGAGCTTGGTTCGGAACAAACAAGCTGTTTCTAAATGCAATTTTCTTTGGAGACTTAATGAATTAAAGTTTCTTTTAGATTAATAAAATCAAAAGCCATCCCGAAAATCGTGGATGGCTTTTGATTTTACAACGAATTATCGGGTATAGGTGAGAGTAATTTTACCTTTAATCTCTCCCGGCGGGGTGCTAAAAGTCACATCATGGACTGTTACCAACTCCTTCTCGGTGACTTTTAAAAGTTTATATTTTAATTGGTTTCCATTATCACTTCGAATAATCAAACTGTCATTCCGCAATTCCCAAATTCCATTACCATTGTCATAATCATCGACCAATTTCTCATAGGTACCATCATCCTTGATTATGAATTTGCTATGAAGATGTTGATCCAAGCCACCATTTACAGTGGCAACCAAATCCGGACCCTCAGTTCTCTGAAAAAGAAAATCACTTCCACTCCAAGAACCAATTAATGTATCCTCAAGCCCCCCGTTACACGAAAAAAAACTAGCACACAAAAGCACGAGTAGAAAGCCAGAAAAAAAATAGCCCTTATTAAGTTTAGAGTTCATAGCGATAATTGCTTATTTGATTTATAATTAATGATATCAGAAGGCCATTCCGGTATGAAATCCCACGGTTTAACTCCCATTTTCTCTCCTATCATCACTAGAAGTTTTTCATATAGAATAAATAAACTAATCCTATAATGTGAAATTCTCATTATTAATGCATAGGAGAATTACTCATCATAAATTGAAATTACGAGAATTATCCAGACTGCGACTTAATATGTTTGAAGAAACATTAATTCTATCAAAAACATGCTGTTCGTCGTGGAAGCAAACTATTTTCAAAAGAAACAAAAAAAAACACCTAAGGAATCCTCAGGCGTTTTTCTGACTAAACTTAACTACTTATAATTTAAACTCGATTGGTAACTTCATTCTGGTGCTGACTCGCTTTCCGTCTATCTCTCCGGGAGTCCATTGAGGAGAATCCGAAACTACCCGAAATGCTTCTTCATCGCATCCACCACCGATGCCCCGTAAAATCGAAACGTCACTGATGGATCCATCTTCTTTGACCACGAAATCCACAAACACCTTTCCTTCAATACCTTTTTTCTTAGCTGCCTTCGGATACTTTATGTTTTGTCCTAAATAGGACATTAACCCTTCCATTCCACCATGTGGTACCGGCATCTTATCTACTTCTTCATACACAATATTATTTTGCGCAAAAGCAGCTTGATTGGGAAGAGCAGCAAAATAAAGCAAGGCTATGACAAAGAGAGTCACTGCTTTTTGTGAGAAATTTATGCTAGATAGTTTCATATTTAGTTTTTAGTTTGGAAGTGTTTTATTAAACTCTCCATATCCCGTGATACATTGATTTATGGAGATTTTGTCAGATGCAATTATGATTTAATATCCGACAACCACTATTTTATCAACGTCGTTTGGAGCTGAAGCAATAGGCTCTTCCTTTTTCTCACTCCCGTCCAACTTAAATCGTATAGGCAGCCTCATTCGTGTATTTATTGCCTCACCATTTTGCTTACCAGGAATCCAATCAGGAGCATTTTCTACCACTTTAATTGCCTCTTCATCAGCACCTGCACCAATCCCTCTAAGAATTTCTACATCAGAAATTGCCCCATTAGAATTCACAACAAAGACTACGATTACAGTTCCTTCAACGCCCATTGATCTAGCTTCCGCTGGGTAAGACAAATTTCTACTCAGGTACATATTCCAACCTTTCATTCCCCCTGGAGGCTCGGGTTGATCTTCTACTACGTCAAAAATTTGTTGGCCATCCTTAGCTAATTTTCTTGCATTTAAATCAGCAGGACCTATTTTCACTTCTTTAGATTCACCAGCCATAGTCGGCCCTTCTATGTCTTCTTCCGGCGTAATTTCGCAGGAGAAAACAAAAAACAAAGCTGCCAATACCGGAATTGCAAGCAAAAACCTGCGCATTTCCTTTCTTTGGGATTGTGGTTTACTCATCATAATAATTCTCTTTTTTGTTTGAAATTGATTAAAATTATTCATGAAGTGCCAGCCTTGTCCTCCTGTGATCATCTGTAGTAATAGCCCGGAATATTCTTTTTTTGAATAGGAAGAAGTGACTCCCTGATCAGCCTGATATTCGTGCACTTCCCTCAGGGATTTTTCAAATAGGTAAATAAGTGGATTGAACCAGAAAATGATTTTGGCAAATTGCACCATCAACAAATCCCAACTGTGCTTCAATCGAACATGCATAGATTCGTGAAGGATAATTTGCTTTTGCTCAGATCTATTGGGATCATAATCCGGTAGTAGAATGTAACTGAAAAATGAAGCTGGGATAAACTTAGGATGCACAGCAATCCAATAATCCTGATATTGCATCAGTCGGGACTTGCCAAGCAATCTCTGCGAAGTGAAAAAGCCCAGAATTAAGTGAACAGTCATCACTACCACTCCAGCCAAATAAGCGTAGAACAGCACTTCTTGCCATGTGAATACAGTTACTTCTTCTGCTACGTCATTCCCTACCAAAAATTCCGGAAGCACTACCTCCCCTATACCAGTGGAAATAAGTCCAAAATTAAAAGACAGCATAGGAATGATAAAGGAAAGCACAAGCATACTGATCAGGATCACCCGATTCAATGTGAAGAATGTGAGTTCACTCAAAACAAGTCGGTAGAAAAGCACCGTGATAGCAACGCAACAGCTTGCTTCGGCCAAATAAATTAAGATTGCATTCATTACTCTGTGGGTTTGTCCATGTCATCGATAATCTTCTGTAAATCTTCAATTTCCTTATCGGAAATCTTATTTTCCTTCACCATGAATGAAAGAAAATTCCCCACCGAACCCTCGAAATAATGTTTCACCAATTGATTCACGCTCTTTTTGCTGTATTCAGCCTGGGAAATCAATGGAAAATACTGGTGTGTGGTGCCGTAAGCTTTATGATCCAGATAGCCTTTTTTCTCCAATAGTTTAATAGAAGAAGCCAGTGTAGTGTAAGGGGGCTTTGGATCAGGAAGTTCTTCAAGTACATCCCGGACAAGCGCTTTTTCAAGTCTCCAAAAAATCCGCATTATCCTTTCTTCGTTGCTGTTCAATTCGTTCATACCTCCAATATAGTAACGAATTTTTAATAATTCTACGAATTTTTCGTAAATATTAAAATCTACAGATTATTTAGCTTAATAAAGTCTTCGATTGCGACTTATAGAATGCTGAGATTAAAATCCTAAAACGAAAACGACTTCTTATAACACAAACATAGAGAGGCTACTTACTAAAAGATTTCTTGAGCTAATCCTCATTGGGTTCTATAAAAACAGTTCGGCTAAGAACTGATGAAACATTGAAAAATCCCAAGACATCCGAGTCTCCATTGATTACCTTAATATTTGAGTCGGGGTTTTGTGGTGGCGGGGAAAATAGTCCACCGTCATTATAAAGTAAATTAACCAGTTGTGAAAGGTACTCATAGGAGCTTTCATTCATTCTGAAGAGCTCCAGCCGCACTTTATCTCCTTCATCAAATGAATAATTCAATTCCAGACCTTCTTCAAAAAATTTCAAGCCAAACGTATCGTCAAAAAGCAGGTAATCATCACGGTCGTTTTTCAGAGTATCATTCTCAATCACTCTTATTCTGTAGTAGTTATTTTCATCAAAAGGAATCTCACCATACACCTTTATGTAATAACCTTCATCCCGGAAGAGCCTATCTTCCTGATATTCATATGTGACACTGTCAACAGTTGGCGGGGGTAAAAGTGTACCGGAAGATGTAAACTCGTTATCATTCCATAATACATGTAACTGATAAGACTCTCCGACTTTTGCCACATCATTTGAATAGATCGGCACATAGTTTTTAGATGTATTATTGAATACAAAAGGAATCTGAACTGATGATCCCGGTACACTGATATAAACCTGAGCATCTGAGACCACTTTAGTATCTACCGAATCAAAGTAATTTCTAGCCAGAGAAATATTTACCTGATTGTAATAGGAATCATCTGTCCAGGTAGCTTCAATTACAGGAATTTCATCGTCAATAGTTGCCAGTGGAAGATTTACTTCTTCCTGGCAGGAAAATGCCGCTAAGGCTAATATCACAATCCAAAATCTCCTCATATCAAAATTGAAAATTATAGGTGATAGATGGTAGGAAGGTAAACAAATACGTCATAACTATTCCTTGCCTGGTGGACACCACAGGTCCATCATCATCACTGTCGTATCTGAAGTCATCGTTGTAAATTTCTCTAAACTCATAGGCAAATGGATTTTTACGCCCATACAAATTATATATTGAGAAGTTCCAGCTTCCCTTCCACTTGCGCCCTTTGTCGGCATTTTTCCAAGTCACCGATGCATCCATTCTGTGGTAGTCCGGAAATCTATCTCTATTCCTAAAATCTGAATACAATGGAACCGATTGATAATCCAGGTCATACACACCTATAGGAAAAGAAACCGCCTGACCTGTGGTATATATAAAAGTCAATCCTGCTGACCATGAAGGAGAGAATTCGTGATTTAGCACCAGAGTAACATCATGAGGTCTGTCAAACCGGGGATTATATTTTTGTCCCAAGGAAATACCAGAAATCTTCCTCCACGTCCGGGAATACGTATACGCCAACCATCCGGTGGTTTTGCCCATGTTTTTCCTAAGCAAAAACTCAGCTCCATATGACCACCCATTTCCTGTGAGCAGTTCTGTTTCCACATTGTCAGTGAACAATACCTGTGCGCCATTTCTCAGGTCGATTACATTCCTTAGATCTTTGTAATACCCTTCCACAGAAACTTCCCAGCGGCTATCATTGATATTTTGAAATATGCCAAGGGAAACCTGATCGGACCTGACGGGGGGAACATAAGTCCCGCCAAGAATCCAGCGATCCACCGGAAGTCCCGCGGAGCTATTAGAGGCTATTTGTACGTATTGAAAATTGCGGTTGTAGGCAGCTTTTAATGATAAATTATCATTGATCAAATACCGAAATGCAATCCTAGGTTCCAGTCCTTGGTAGAACTTAATATTTTCTCCCGCCTCATAATTTAAAGTGTCTGTGATGCGGGCATCTGGATTTACTTCGTTTCCCTCGTAAATATATTCCACTCCTTTGCCTATTTGATTGAAAAACCCCCATCGAAGACCTGCTTCAGTACTGAGCTTTGGAGTGATTTCATAGGTAGCACCTATAAAAGCACTATTCAACAAACCGTTTTTGGGATTGGTGGTAATTGGCTCTATGCTGCTATCGGATGCTGGGTTTAATTCTATAGGGGCAAAATGATACAACTGATTTTGAAATCCCCAATAACTTTGAAATTTATCACTTGGCAAATAGGTCCAAACTGCTTTTAGACCCGTTTCAGAAAGTTTGTTTCTCCATTCAAACCCTGTATCCGGATCATCAAATTCTACTCGGTAATTGTATCTCGAGTGGTATGCCTGAAGATCAAAAAACAATCTCTCACTACTCGTCCTACTCCACTGAGCTGAAGAAATCCAATTTCTCCATCCCAAACCAAACTCATCATCCAAACCCAAATAATCACTCCCCTCATAGCTGGATATAGTAAGCTTATCTTTTTCTCCCAAGACAAACGCCAGTTTCCCACTCAAATCATGGAAATTGAGTTTATTATTTTTGATATCCTCATCATTTGAAAGTTTTAAAAACACATCGGCATAGGTTCTCCTTCCGGAAATAATAAAAGTGGATTTATCCGAAAAAAGAGGTCCCTCAAGTGTCAATCTCGATGAAATGCTCCCTATTCCGCCCTCTCCATGTATCTGTGAATTGTTTCCTTCTCTCAATGACACATCGACCAAGGCCGAAAGCCTTCCCCCAAAAGAGGCGGGCATATTACCTTTATATAGCTCCACCCGATCAAGCCCGTCAGGATTAAAGACCGAAAAGAATCCGAAAAAATGTGAAGGATTATAAATGGGAGCGCCGTCCAGCTGCACCAGATTTTGATCTGCCGAACCACCTCTGACAAATAAGCCAGTGGTCCCCTCACCTGCAGTCTGCACTCCTGGCAGCAACTGTAAACTTCTAAGCAAATCTACTTCACCAAAAAGCGCAGGAATGTTTTTTATGGTTTCCATCGGCACAGATGCTTTTCCCATTTCCATACTTTTCACTTGCTCACCAGCCTTTCTCTCCTGAACTATTATTTCATCCAAAGAAACATCGGAAGGCTTAAGAAAAAATCGCTGAGGCTTACCAAGGTCTTTTGCAGTGATCAGACGTGACGAGGTTTCAAATCCCACAAAAGAAACGATCAGACGCATAGGCAGGGATTTACTCTTAATCTGAAAAGAACCATCCTCTCCTGAAATTACCCCAGAGCCCTGATCATTTTCCCAATAAACGCTAGCACCAGCTAGTGGCAAAGAATTACTCGCATCCAGCACTTCCGCACTGTAAAAGCTAGTTTCCTGGGCCATTACATTGGTAAATGATAAAATAAAAAGTAAGAGTAGGCTGAATTTGCGCATCTTCGTGGATGGCCTCATACGGTATGATTTAGAAGGATAACTCCAGAAGTAAAAGACTAGGGTTCCAAAACTAGACGATTCAGAACAATTAATGTTTGTTAATTTTCACGATCATTTGAAATTAGCGGTACTGCTTATATAATTCTCCCTTTCAAAGTAATCTTTATTTTATAATTTCAGGTCATGATTTGGGCATATCCGGACGTAAAACTCACCCTCTTGCTTGCCGGCATTTTCGGCTTGCTGTATTTTATTTATCTGTTTCGCTATTGGAAAATCAACCGTAAGCTGGAAGTACAGAAGCGCAGGTTATTTACCAAAGTGGTGATCAGAACTGTCTATTTTGTGCTTTTCCTGATTGCTTTTGCAGGACCTTCCATAGGTACTTCCATGAAAGAAATTCAGGAAGAAGGTAAAGATATTTTCATCGCAGTAGATCTGTCACAGTCGATGAATGCCTCAGATATTGGTCCCAGCCGACTTCAGCGCATCAAGTTTGAATTAAAAAACCTTACCAAAAGCTTCCCATCAGATAGAATTGGGTTGATCATTTTCAGCTCGGAAGCCTTCATGCAGTGCCCTCTCACATTCGATCAGAGTGTACTTCAGTTATACATTGATGGCTTGAATACCGGGTTGGTTCCCAATTTTGGAACTGACCTGAATGGACCTCTAAGAATGGCTGAAGAGAGATTTATGAATGACGAAAGCAACGAAGTGAAATCAAAATCAATTATTCTGATTTCCGATGGAGAAAATTTCGGGGATGACCTGGAAGATATTGGTTCCCGTCTGAATAGCGAAGGGATTAAAGTCTTCTCTCTTGGAATTGGTACTGAGGGAGGAAGCAGTATTCCTAGAGGAAATGGGTTGGTGATTGATCCGCAAACAGGTAAACCGGCGCAGACAGTCTTGGACCGAGGCCCTTTGCAGCAAATAGCTGCTGAGACCAATGGCCAATATTTCGAGATTTCTGACGAAGTTCAGGAAATTGGCGATTTAACTGCTGCATTGGAGCGAGTGGAAGGCGGAGTGACCGGATCCAGAATCGTGGAAGCTTCTGCCAATAAATATTTTTATTTTCTTCTTGCCGGCTTGGTTCTTTCTTTGCTGGACATGATGTTACCGATCAAAACTATCAAATTATAAATGAGCTGGAGTAAGCTAACCTTAGCAGTTTTTCTTCTGATTCCTGCATCTTGGACTAGAGTTTCCAGATTGAATTCCGCTATTGATCTGGCTGAAGAATCTTACGCCAAAACCGAATACGAGCAATCCATCGCAAATCATCAACTACTCATAGATGAATTTGGATATGCATCTCCTCAATTAGATTACAACCTAGGCTTGAGCAATCAATATTCGGAAAAGCCGGATGAGGCCGCTGGGTATTATGACAAGGCTTCCACAGCTGCAGACAAGACTTTAGCTTCTTTTTCCTTCAATCAGGGAGGAGTATTATTAGGAGACAAAAAGGAATACGAGCCCGCATTGAGCAAGTTTAAATCAGCTCTGATTCAGGATCCAAATAATGAGGTCGCACGCTACAACTATGAATTGCTGGCAAGGTGGCTGCAGCGGGATGAAGAGCGTAAAAATCAGGAAAACGATAAGCCCGAGCCATCTGAATTTGCGAAGCGCAAAAAAGCAGAAGCGGATCGGCTGGTGGAACAATTCCGCTTCAAAGATGCGTTGACCATTATGAATGATGCGTTGCAACAGGATGAAACAGTTGCCGCATATCAAGAATTTATGACCAGTCTTCAAGAAATCACTGAAATCGATGAGCAATAAAATTCTTATAATTCTGGGGTTTGCTTTCACATTAAGTACATCCTTCGCCCTAGCACAATCTTCCGGTGAGTATTTTAACCGGGCAGCACGCTCCTATGTCAAAACCGAAAAAGATCAAGCTCTCGCAACGGTAAACGATGGTCTGTCTAAATATCCTGGGGATTCTAAGCTTCAGGCGTTGAAAGAAAAGCTTGAAAAAGAACAGGAAGAGCAGGAGAAGCAAGATCAGGAAAACAAACAGAATCAAGACCAGCAGAATCAGGAAGAAAAGCAACAGCAAGAAGATCAAAAGAGTCAGGGCGAAGAGGGAGAGCAGCAGGAGTCCAAAGAGGACGGAGACAAAACCAATGAGGATAAAGCAAAAGAATCCCAAGCTGGAGATCCTTCTGAGCAAAGCGATGACAAGCCAGGAGAAAATGCCAATGATCAGATGGATGCTAATCTGGCTGATAAGCAAAAGGCTATGGAGGAATTTAAGGAAAAGCTGAAAGCCATGAACTTAACTCCTGAGCAAGCTGCACAGATCCTGGAAAGCATGAACGCCGCTGAGTTGCGATACATACAGCAAAACAAGAAAAAAGCCACAGAGAGACCAAAGAGAGGGATTCCTGACTGGTAAAATGTCTGATGTTGGATGACCGATGACCGATGAGCAATACATCGGACATTTTACATCGGTCACCAAACAATAACTAAACCCAAATAACTATGATTAAAGAAGTATATATTGTTTCCGCTGTGAGAACACCTTTAGGAAGTTTCGGCGGAAAACTGGCTGGATTGACAGCAATAGAATTAGGCAGCACCGCCATTAAAGGTGCACTTGAAAAAGCCAGCGTAAAATCAGAATCTGTTCAGGAAGTTTTTATGGGAAATGTGATTTCCGCTAATCTTGGACAAGCTCCTGCACGTCAGGCAGCCATAGCCGCTGGAATTCCTTATAACGTACCATGTACTACCGTGAATAAAGTATGTGCTTCAGGGATGAAAGCCGTCATGTTCGGAGCCCAGTCCATTATGCTCGGAATCAATGATGTAGTGGTGGCCGGTGGTATGGAGAGTATGTCGAATGTTCCTTACTACGTACCTAAAGCGAGATTTGGCTACAAATATGGCAATGCAGAATTTGTGGACGGACTTGTAAAAGATGGGCTTTTCGAAGTTTATTATAAATTCCCGATGGGAAACTGCGCCGACAATACCGCAAAGGAAATGAATATTAGCAGAGAAGCTCAGGATGCATATGCTATACAATCCTATCAGCGCTCTGCAGATTCCTGGGCAAAAGGCTATTTCAAAGATGAGGTCATTCCGGTAGAGATTATAGGGAGAAAAGGAGAAAGTATCCTTATAGATGAGGATGAGGAATATAAAAATGTAATGTTTGATAAAATACCTTCACTTAGGCCGGTGTTTGACAAAGAAGGAACTGTAACTGCCGCCAATGCTTCTACCATGAATGATGGAGCTTCTGCTTTAGTTTTGGTGAGCAAGGAAAAAGCAGAGGAATTGGGCTTGAAGCCTTTGGCAAAAATCAGAGGATTTGCCGATGCGGCAACTGACCCACTCTGGTTCACCACCGCTCCTGCTCTTGCCATCCCAAAAGCAATTCAACATGCTGGCTTAACTTCGGAAGACATAGATTTCTATGAAATCAATGAAGCTTTCTCGGCTGTAGCGCTTGCCAATCAAAAAGAGTTAAACCTGGATAACGATAAAGTAAACGTATTTGGCGGAGCTGTTTCTTTGGGACACCCGCTCGGAGCGTCTGGTGCCAGAATTATCTCTACCTTAAATTCTGTCTTGCATCAGAAAAACGGCAAGATAGGCGTAGCTGGAATTTGTAATGGTGGCGGCGGTGCTTCGGCTATGGTTATTGAAAAAATGTAATCAAATTGAAATCATGATTTAGAATCACCGAGTAATCACTCGGTGATTTCTACTTTTATAGGAGCTTTGTCTCTTATTTCTTCGGAAACACTTTTTAATAAAACATCGCCATCGGTTAATTCTCCAAAGACTTCGGTAATGTTTCCTCCACTCCTACCTACGCTTACCGGAACCCAAACCGAACTGTCATTCTCTACTTTAATCACAAACATGCCTAATGTAGAATTGAGAATAGCCGATTGAGGGACAGCAAAACTACTTCCGTTTGTATTCACTGGAATCGTGACATCTGCCACCATTTTTGGCAAAAGCTCACCCTCAGTATTATCCACATCCATTTCGACTCTCTCAGATCTCAAACGATCGTCCAAAGCTCCGGCCAAACGAGAAACTTCTGCACTGAATATCTTTCCCGGAAATGAGCGCACTGTAAATTCTACGCTATCACTTTTATTCAGACTTGCTGCATATAGCTCAGGTACGTTGACTACGAGACGTAGCTTTTTCTGTTCCAAAAGGGTGAAAAGAGGCATTTCAGATCCTCTTCCTGATGGACCTACGTATGCTCCAGGACTTACATTTCTAGAGGTGATTACTCCAGAGAATGGAGCTCTTATTTCCAGATAATTTTTGGTATCAGCGATTTCACGGAAAGCAGCTTTAGCAGATTCCCATTTAGCCATATCCGATTGCTCATTGGCAAAAGCCATATCCAGATCATTTTGGGAAATAGTACCAGGAGTCTTGCTGGTTTTCACCAGACGATCGTAATGAGCTTTGCTTGCTAGGTAAACGGCTTCAAAGGATTTCAATCGTGACTCTGCTCCTGCAAGCTGCGAGCTGATCTCCGGCGCTTCCAAGGTAACTAAAAGTTGACCTTGCTTCACTTCAGACCCAACGTCAACTAGCAGTTTATCCACAAAACTACTGACCTTAGCGTAGAGATCTACCTGCTGATTTGCTATCAATTCCCCAGGAATTCTGAAGGTGGATGAAACCTCGCCCTTTTTTAAAAGAAAGCCTTGATGAGTCAAAACGGCCGTTTCCGAATTGTTTTCATCCATTTTTTTTCCCTCAGATTTACAGCTTTGCAAAGCCAGCCCAACCACAATACAAAGAGGAATCGCAAACTTTCTATATCGAGTAGTAATCATTTTTCGGGTAATTAGATTATCAATCATATTCAAAACAGTGGAATGGATTAATTGGATGTTGGCACATAATGGATACTTTGATCATCCTCGGGATCTAGAGAGACACTTTGGGTTGAAGTTTTTGCCTGAGCCCAAGCGAAAGCAATTGGAAGGATGACTAAAGCAGCGACAGTGGAAGCAATCAAGCCACCAATTACAGCCCTTCCTAATGGCGAGGTTTGCTCTGAGCCCTCTCCCATTCCAATTGCCATTGGAATCATTCCTACTACCATTGCCATGGCAGTCATCACAATAGGCCTGACTCTCAAAGAAGCAGCTTCTAATGCTGACTTGGTTGCATCTGCATTTTTCAGACGAAGTTCTTCCGCATTGGTAATGAGCAGAACAGCATTGGAAATCGAAACCCCTACTGACATGATTATGCCCATGTAAGACTGAAGATTGAGTGTGGACCCTGTAGCAATAAGTAAAAGCAAGGAGCCCATCAATACTGCAGGGACAGTCACTAACACTACACCTGAGACTTTGAAGGATTGGAAATTTGCCGCAAGCATCAAGAAGATAACAACTATGGCCACCAATAGACCGCCTTCCAAACTATCCAGTGTTTCAATAAGTGTTGCGCTCATTCCTATCAATTCTATAGTGAGTCCTCTAGGCAATTCTCCAAGCGAAGCTATTGCTTCCTGTACATCTGCCGCAGCTGTCGCCAGATCCGTATCATTGACATTGGCGGTAACAGTCTGCATAGGATTTGCTCCAAGATTATCCACTTCACCTTCAGTTCTCCCTTCTTCGAATGTCGCTATGTCGCTTAATACAGGACGTGCGGAATTTCTTTTGACAGGAATCTGCCCGATTTCCTCTATGCTATTCATTTGCCCTTCCGGCACCTGAATTTGGACATTGTACGTATTGCCATTCGGTTTATCCACCCAAACATTCTTTTCGGTAAATCTCGAAGAGGAAGTAGAGGCAATTAGAGAACGGGACACATCACTGATATCCACTCCTAGCTGTGCTGCACGTAGCCTATCTATTTTGATATTGATAGTTGGATAGTTGACAGATTGTCCGATCTGAATATCCCTGAGGTATTCAATGGTTTTCAACTTATCCATTAATTTCCTGGCGTATTCTCTATTTTGAGCCTTATTCCTGCCTACGAAGCGAACTTCCACGGGCGTCGGAGACCCTTGACTAAGAATTTTATCAGTTAATTCAATTGGCTCAAAAGACAAACTCATCTGTGAATTGATTGCATGGGCCTTTTCACGGATTGCATCCTTCAGTTCATCCAAATTCACCTCATATTCACTTTTCAAAGCTACCTGAAGCACTGCCTCGTGAGGACCGGACATCCATAGGAACACAGGATTGATAGAATAAAGCTGAGGATGTAGCCCTACATAGGCAGAAGTAACTGAGACATTTTCCTTCCCTACTATTTCATCTATTCCTGCAAGTAATTTAATGGTTTCAGCTTCGGTAGTTTCCATTCTGGTACCATCCGGCAGTTTCATTCTCAGCTGAAACTGACTCCCATCAACTCTTGGTAGCACATCCCTTCCTATACTATTCACCAATAATGCGACCATCCCAATACTGACTATCAAGTAAATGATCAAAACAGGTTTGCGATAAGGAATCAATGAATCAATCAACGCCAGATATCTTCTTCTAAATCGTTCGAAAAAGCTCACCTTCCCATCTTTGTTTACATCTATCCTTTCAGCTAGCAACACTTTCTGCTCATGGCTACTTGCCATAGAAGTATCCAATCCTGCTAACTCCATTTCCTCCCGGTCCGTCATTTGAGTTCCATCAGGCTTGATGTGATGTTTTACTTTCATCAGCCAGTTTGCCAATACGGGTACAAATGTCTGCGAAAGAAAATAGGAAGCTATCATACTAAATCCAATTGCCAGAGCGAGTGGAAGGAAAAGTGAACCGGGAATACCGCCCATGGTAAATGCTGGGGCGAATACTGCCAGAATACAAAGTAAAATCAGGAGTTTTGGGAAAGCTATCTCCGAACATGCATGCCAGATAGCCAAAGCTTTTGGTTTTCCCATATCAAAGTGCTGGTGAATGTTTTCAATTGTCACTGTACTTTCATCCACCAAAATCCCGATAGCCAAAGCAAGTCCGCTAAGAGTCATGATATTGATGGTCTGGCCAAACAAATTCAAAAACAACACAGAAGTGATAATGGATGCAGGAATCGTCAAAATCACAATCAAAGCGCCGCGGGCATCTCCGAGAAACAACAGTACCATCAATCCTGTGAGTATTGCACCTATGATCCCTTCATGCATCAAACTATCCACAGAATTGATTACATATTGTGACTGATCAAATTCAAAAGTAAGCTTCACATCCTCGGGAAGTTGATCCTGTATGCTTGGAATGGATTTTTTCAAGTTTTGAACTACCTCCCAAGTAGATGCATCCGCGCTTTTTGCAATACTCAGGTATACTGATCTCCTACCATTTACCAATGCATATCCTGAAGCGATATCTGCCCCATCTTCTACCACAGCCACATCTTTCATGTAGAGATTATGTATTCCTTCTTTGAAAAGCGGGATATCTTCAAATTCTTCCACAGTGCTTAAAATGGTATTCGCAGGAGTAAGATAGTTCACATCACCTATCCTAACATTACCAGAAGGGGTAGTGATATTATTCACGCGCATAGCTTCAACTAGCTGATCCGGAGTAAGGTTATGCTCACGAAGCTTTTGTGGATCTACTTTGATTACTACCGTTCTGGAACTTCCTCCAAAAGGTGGTGATGAGACAAGACCAGGAATATCTGTAAAGGTTGAGCGGACATTGATGTTTGCGATGTCCAGCAACTCATTGTTGCTTCTGGTATCGGAGCTGAGTACCAATTGACCCACCGGTAAAGTGGAAGCATCGAATCGTATGATAAATGGCGGATTTGATCCAGGGGGGAAAGCTGCCTGTATCCTATTGGAAAATGCGCTGATCTCCGCGGCTGCCTGAGCCATATCTGTTCCCGGATAAAACTCTATTTTCATCAAGGTAAGACCTTGAATATTTTTCGTGGTGATTTGCTTTATACCATTGACAAAGAGGAAAATATTTACATAACGCTTCCCATAAAACGCCTCCATTTGCTCAGGCATATATCCACCATGGGGGTGCGACAGATACAGTACAGGAAGATCCAATTGAGGGAAGATATCAATCTTAATTGTGTTGACAGCCTTGAAACCAAAGAACAAAAGTCCCACAACAACCACTAAAATTGTAATCGGTTTTCTTAAGGCGAAACGTATCAATTCCATTTTAATCTCTGTGGTTTAAAGTTGGTCTTCGAATAAGCTGTAATCTCCCGCTGCAGCAGCTTTAAACAGCAAAGCCTGCCACACATTGTTTGTTGCGATAGCTTGGTCAGTTTCTGCGCGGATCAAGAGATAAAAAGCTTGTGTGACATTTACTAAATCGGTAAGTCCATTGTCATATAAAGCAAGTTGACTCTGGTATGCCTGAGATGCTGCCTGAACTTGAATCGGGGCTTCCACTGCGCTTTCCAATGCATTTTGTAGCTTTTTGTCTGACAAATTCCCCTGTAAGATTATTTGCTGTTCGGCTTGTTTGTATTCCTCCAAAAGCCCAGCATTTATTAATTTCTGTGATTGAACCTGCTTGGAGGTTCTGAGAATCTGGGAAAGATTCCACGTTATCCCCATTCCGATCAGGTAGTTTGATCTGGTGGGATTAATCCCATTCCAATACGAATGTGAGAAGTCGGTATTATCCACATTATAGGTTGGACCAAAGCCAGATGCCCGGGTTTGGACGATTCCAACCATAGAGATGGAAGGATAATTGAAAGTCCGAAAATAAGCCGTCTGTTGCTCATTTAGATTTACACGGGCCCGGTACCATTCTAAAATAGGATGATTGGCAATACTGGTATCTGCCATAAATTGTTCCGGAGCTTGGGAAAGGAATAAAGTATCCAGTACGTACTCTCGATCCACAATCCCAAGTAAATTCATCAACTTATTTTGTGCTTCCAATTCCCTGTCAAGAGATTGGAGATAGGCAATTTTAGCATTGGAATACTCTGCGTCTGCCTGGGAAGAATCCACTCCTGCAATCAAACCATTCCTTGCTTTTACCTTGACTATCTTCTGGAAAGTCTCAGCACGTTCCATATTTCTCTCGAAGGATGCCGTAAGCTTATGGGCCGCTACACCATCCAGATATGCGCTCGCCACTTTCACCTGATGCTGAAATATTTCTTGAGTGAGATCCTTTTCATCCCGATAGGCTACAGCTTCAGCAGTTTGAATTCTTTTTTTGGCTCTGCCAAAAGCAAATACTTCCCAGTTGATATTAGCCACATAAGAAGCCCCAAACGCCGCATCCCAGTTTTGCTCGCCACGAGGCAAGCCAGAAGAAGAAACTCCATAGCCTCCAAAACCCCATAAAGGACTAATGATTCCGTTTACAGTGCCGTAATCCTGTTGAGCAGATAGCGTGAAGTCAGGGAGGTACTCCCTCCTTTCCTTGTCTGCAAGCACGTTGGAAGACTCTGCATAAAACCCTTTTGCACGCACTGCACCATAATTCTCAATGCCAATTTGCACCGCTTCCTTTATTGTAAGTACGTCCTGAGCCTGAACATGCACCATCTGATTTCCAAAAAGGAAATATGCAAAGAGACCAGTTAGTAAGAGTTTATTCATAGGTGACATTTTCATTCTAGCAGGATGGAAAGACGAAAATGTGACAGTCTTACCAACTTGTGTTTGACAGTAATATGCTTCGAAGAGCTACATGATAAATGAAATGAGTTAAAGCTTGAATTCATACCAAGTAGGTTCTCTTAAGAAGCTGAGTTAAAAATGGGCTTATTGGGTTGGTATATTTTCCATTGCTAATGGATTCTGAAATGGAAATACCACCATAATAATTTCTATCGGTGTATATACATCCATTCCTCTTGCATGTTACTACCATATTGGTTTTATATCACAAATTCATTGATAGCCTTGCCTAACTTTTTTACAAAAGGGGAATTTGATCCATGAAAGAAATTCAGAAAAACTTTTGATTGGCAGCCTTCAAGGATTTCTAAAATCCAACCAATTTCATATATCACGGTAGGTTTTTAAACCCAATAGTTGAGATTTTCTAAAAGTATTCAAATATTACCTGACATTTAGCAACTTGCAATTCCAAACAACTCCTGTCATCGTGCGCTTAGGTTTTCTTATTTTATTATTTTTTGTGATTAACCCCTTGTGGGCTCAGGATACGCTTAAAACCTATTATGATGAAGAAGAAACCTTACTGAAAGAAATCTTCACTTTAAGGAATGGAAAAGCTTATGGTGAAATCAAACGTTTCGATGAGGAAGGAAATCTAGTACAGATCGGGAATCTGAAAGGAGACCAGAGAGATGGCCTATTTATAGATCTGGACCCAGAAACTGGCGATACCTTGAGGATTATTCCTTTTGTGGATAATGTGAGATCCGGAGAGGCTAAAAGTTTTTTCCCTGAAGGAAAGCTAAAGCAGACTTCCACCTATTTAGATAATCAGATTGAAGGTGAAGTAATAACTTACTTTGAATCTGGTCAGGTGAGTGACAAAACTAACTTTTCTGCAAATAAACCAAATGGCCTCAGCGAAACCTTTTATGAGTCTGGAAAGCAAGCCTCGAAAGTATATTTCTCAGCAGGTCGCTATGACGGACTTTTTCAGGAGTTTTATGAAAACGGGCAACTGATGGTTTCTGCCACCTATTCCGATGGAAATTTAGATGGAAGAGAATCTCAATATTATGAAGATGGCCAAGTATTATCAGTCATAGACTATTCCGACGGAGTACTGGATGGGGTTTATGAACTGAATTATCCAGATGGATCTCCCGAAAGACGGGGAAATTATAAAAAGGGCTATGAAGACGGGGAGTTTCTATCTTTTCACGAAAATGGAAAGTTGAGAGAAAAATCAGTTTTCAAAAAAGGAATTCCAACCCAACCAACTGAAAAGTATTATCCTTCGGGAAAACTTGAACAGAAAAGAACTTTTGATAAACTTGGAAATCCCGTTTTAGAAATCAACTATTTCGAAAATGGGCAAGTTTACTTTGCCATCAACTATCAAAACAATCTAGTCCAGGGGGAAGTAAGAATATATAGGGAAGATGGTTCATTGGAGGAAATCAGAAGATTCCAGGATGGAAAAATGACCGGTAAACGGGAGTTTTTTGACGAGAATGAAAAGTTGATCAACACAGAATACTACGAAAACGGTAACAAAATCAATAAATAATAGACCCGGCAAGAGCAGAAAGGAAAAGCTTTTTCTATTTTTGCCGAAACGAAATAAGGATGAGTAACGCAATAAAAGAAACCCATTTTCAATTCCCGGGACAGCAAGGATTTTACAAAGGCAAGGTTCGTGATGTCTATATGTTTGACAAAGAATTGGTTGTGGTAGCATCCGACAGGATTTCAGCTTTTGACGTGGTCCTTCCTAAGCCAATTCCTTACAAAGGGCAGGTTTTGAATCAGATCGCAGCCAAATTTCTTAATGCTACTTCCGATATCGTACCTAATTGGGTGACTTCTATCCCAGATCCAAACGTCACAATTGGGACTCGTTGCGAACCATTTAAGGTGGAAATGGTCATCCGCGGATACATGTCTGGCCATGCTGCCAGAGAACATAAAGCTGGGAAGCGAACTCTATGTGGAGTAGCCATGCCTGAGTATATGCGTGAAAATGATCCATTTCCAGAACCTATCATCACGCCAACCACTAAAGCTGATGCAGGGCACGATGAAGATATTTCTAGAGAAGAAATTCTCAAGCAAGGAATCGTAAGTGAAGCGGATTATATTCAATTAGAAAAGTACACTAGAGCTTTATTCCAAAGAGGTCAGGAAATGGCTAATGAGATGGGATTGATATTGGTGGACACAAAATATGAATTTGGAAAAGTCGGAGATAAAATTCTCCTGATTGATGAAATCCATACCCCGGATTCTTCCCGCTATTTCTATGCTGATGGCTACGAAGAAAATCAGGCTAAGGGAATCGCACAGAAACAACTTTCCAAGGAATTTGTTAGACAATGGTTGATTTCCAACGGCTTTCAAGGCAAGGATGGACAAACTGTGCCAGAAATGACGGATGAAATTGTAGAAAGTATCTCTGATCGCTATATTGAGCTCTTCGAAAAAATTACCGGAGAGAAATTCCAAAAAGCAAACACAACAGAAATTGAGTCTAGAATTGAAAACGCAATACTTTCACACCTAGGCTAATAGAATAAAAATCAATAAACACATGAAATGCCCATGAGAAAAGTCTCACACAGGGGAATGATTATTTAGGGCATTCCATATGACCGCTAAAAAACAATTATAAACAAATGAAATATTCAATTGATAAAAAAGAACAGTACGTCATCTTCACTCCACAGGAAGAAAAATTGGATTCTTTACTTGCTCCAGTTTTAAAGTCTGAATTGCTGACGATTCATGCTGAAGGCTTCGAAAATCTAGTTTTAGATATGAGCGAAGTGAAATATGTAGATTCTTCCGGGCTTAGTGCATTGCTGGTTGGGGATCGTGAGTTTGGTAAAAACGGTGGTGTTTTCATCATTTCTGGCGTGCAGGATCATGTAATGAAGCTGTTGAAAATATCTATGCTGGATAAAAAACTAAATTTGGTAAGCTCTCTTGAAGAGGCTAGCGAGGCCATCTTTATGCATGCAATCGAAAACGGCGAAGAAGAGGAGGAAGAAGGTTGATCCCGGACTTTGAAGTCACCATATTAGGAAACACATCTTCCATCCCTGTGCATGGAAGACATCATACTGCCCAAGTCGTTAGATTTGGGCAGGATTTTTTACTGCTGGATTGCGGAGAAGCCATGCAGCTACAAGCTCGTGCTTTTAAAGTTAAAGTCTCCAAAATCTCAAATATTTTTATTTCACATCTTCATGGAGACCATTATTACGGCCTAATTGGATTGCTTTCCAGCTATAGTTTAGGAAAGCGTACTTCACCCCTGACCATTTATGGACCAAAGGGATTGGACGAAATCATCACCACCAATTTCAGGTATAGCAATACAAAATTGCCCTATCCACTGAATTTCGTGGAAACACATGACGACGGTCTAAACTTACTTCTGGAAACTTCCAGTTACCAAGTATTTAGCTTTCCATTGAAGCACAGGATACCTACTACAGGTTTTCTGGTTAAAGAAAAACATGGATTGAAAAGTATGATTAAAGAAAAGCTTGAGCAGAATGAAGTTCCGCTTGCTGCGATTCAGTCACTTCGCAAAGGACAAGATTATCGAGATGAGAAAGGAAAACTCTACACGGTAAAAGCATATACTCACCCTTTGCCCCCACTCCGATCCTACGCCTATTGTTCGGATACGATCTACAATCCTGAACTGAAGCAATACATCAAAAATGTGGACCTGCTATATCATGAGTCCACCTTTATGGATGACAATTTAGAAAGGGCAGCAGTGACTTTTCACAGTACTGCAAAGCAAGCAGCAGAAATAGCAAAAATGAGTCAAGTGAAAAAGTTGTTACTCGGACACTTCTCTTCTCGCTATTTGGATCTTGAGCCTTTATTGGAGGAAGCTAAAACGATTTTTGAAAATTCCATCTTAAGTGAAGAAGGCTCAACTTATGAACTATGAACAAGTCTCAAAACTCCAGAAAGACTAATCTTTTTATAATCCTTGGAAGCATCTTCCTGACCAATGCGATTTTAGCTGAAATCATCGGAGTGAAGATCTTCTCCGCTGAGAAAACACTTGGTTTTGATCCTGTAAATTGGACCTTCTTTGGAGAGTATTTATTGGACTTCAATTTGACTGCTGGGGCTGTAATTTGGCCAGTGGTTTTTATTACTACTGATATTATCAATGAGTACTTCGGCAAAAAAGGAGTAAAGAAAATTTCATTTTTGACTGCTGGACTGATAGCCTATGCATTCATAGTGATTAGTGTAGTCACAGCATTGACACCTGCAGATTTTTGGTTGGATGTAAATGCGACGACCCCAGATGGGGAGAGCTTCAACATAAGCTATGCCTTCAATACAATCTTCCGCCAAGGACTGGGAATTATCATCGGTTCCCTCACCGCATTCTTACTTGGACAGTTGATCGATGTTTATGTTTTCCAAAAGCTAAGATCTGTCACAGGAGAAAACAAAATATGGCTTAGAGCTACAGGATCCACCCTGGTCAGTCAATTCATTGATTCATTCGTCGTATTGGGAATAGCTTTTTACGTTTTTGGAAACTGGAGTCTCAGTCAAATTATCGCGGTAGGGATCATGAATTACATCTATAAAATGACCGTTGCGATAGTACTCACTCCCTTACTTTACGTTGCCCATGGCATTATTGATAAATACCTAGGTAAAGATCTTGCTGAGGAAATGATTGAAGAGGCAAGTGAGAATAAGTCGTTTCTATAAATGATATTGGATGATTGATAAGTTTTGAGAATCAGAATTAAAAATTGCTTCCAAAGGCATTTTCAATTAATCTAATCGACTTCTTAACAAATTATTATTCTTAAAGAATAGCCCTATCTCCCTCCAACCAAATATTTATCTCCAAATACCGTCAATTTTTAAGGAATATTCTAAATACTTTCAGATACAGTTTGGTATTCCAAATTATTAATCATACTTTTGCACCGTCAATAAGACAAATAACAATTTTTCGTGCCGTGAATTCCTTACTGTTGCTTGTCGGGATATTTATTAGGACCGAATGGCAGGGAAATTAAGGAAACATCATGGATCAAACACTCAAGTTCTCAGACTTGGGAATTTCTGCGGAAATTCTTAAGTCAGTGGAAGAGATGGGCTACACCCAACCTTCCCCAATTCA
The DNA here is from genome assembly GCF_963974835.1 of uncultured Algoriphagus sp. Classification (GTDB taxonomy): domain Bacteria; phylum Bacteroidota; class Bacteroidia; order Cytophagales; family Cyclobacteriaceae; genus Algoriphagus. The sequence continues at coordinate 167,777 of NZ_CAXBET010000008.1, forward strand.
ATCACAATCAATTCCTTTTATCCTACAGGGTAGAGATGTCATTGGACAAGCTCAAACCGGTACTGGTAAAACAGCAGCTTTTGCTATTCCAATTATCGACCTTGTCGATTCGGATTTCAACAAGCCACAGGCAATTATTCTTTGCCCTACTCGTGAACTTGCAGTTCAGGTAGAAGGAGAAATTCAAAAACTTGCTAAATATCATAGACAGATAAATTCTGTTGCTATTTATGGTGGTGAGTCTATCGATCGTCAGATCAGAGTTCTTCGTAAAGGAGTTCAGATCGTCGTAGGTACTCCAGGCCGTGTGCAAGATCACATCAATCGTGGCACTTTGAAGCTTGACTCAGTAGGCATCCTAGTATTGGATGAGGCTGATGAGATGCTAGACATGGGCTTCAGAGATGATATCGAGGCTATCCTTCAGGAAATGCCGGAAGAAAGACAAACAGTTTTCTTCTCTGCTACTATGGCAAGACCTATCATGGACTTGACTAGAAAGTATCAGACTAATCCTGAGATTGTAAAAATCGATAAGAAGGAATTAACTGTTTCTAATATTGAGCAAACTTATTACGAAGTTAAGAATCCATTGAAATTGGAATTGATGGCTCGTTTGATGAATGTTCACAACATCAACCTTAGTGTAGTATTCTGTAATACTAAGCGTATGGTAGATGAAGTTACTGAAGGCTTGATCTCTAGAGGAATTGCTGCTGATGCACTACACGGTGACCTTTCTCAAGCTCAGCGTGACAAAGTAATGGGCAAGTTCCGTAAAGGACATTGCAAAGTGCTTGTTGCAACGGATGTAGCTGCAAGAGGAATTGACGTAGATAATGTAGAGGCTGTATTCAACTATGACCTTCCATTAGACGAAGAATATTACGTACACCGTATCGGTCGTACTGGTCGTGCAGGTAGAGATGGTAAAGCTATCAACTTCGTAACAGGCAGAAGAGATAACTTCAAGATGAGAGATTTGGAAAGATATACCAAAGCTACTATCACGAAAATGTCACCTCCTACTGCTTCAGAATTAATTGAGTTGAAAAAAGCTCAATTTGTGAAAGATGTAACTGAGCAAGTTCAGAAAGAAGGAGACAATCAAATCTTCGAAGCAACTATCGGACAGATGCTTGCAGAAGGTCTAACCATAGATCAAGTGGCTGTAGGTCTGATCAAAATAGTAATGGGCGACTCAGTGAAAGAAATGAGTGAGCAGAACTTTAGCATCGATACTTACGGTGGTGGAGATAGAAGAAGAGAAGGCGGACGTGACGGCGGAAGAGGCGAACGTAGCGGTAGATTTGAAAGAGGTGAGCGTAGCGAACGAGGTGGAAGAAATGAAAGAGGTGGAGAACGCGGTGGTGAGAGAAGAAGAGAATTCGGATCTCGTGACGGTGGCTCTAGAGACGGTGGTAAAAGACCAGAAAGAGCTCGCGAAGCTAACATGACTCGTCTATTCTTGAATCTTGGAAAAAAAGACAGAATTCGTCCAAATGATATCGTAGGTGCAATTGCTGGTGAAACGGGCGTACCAGGTCGTAGCATTGGAGGTATCGATATATATGACAACTTCTCTTTTGTAGATGTTCCTTCTAAAGATGCTGATCAAGTAATCAACGGAATGAAGAACAACACCATCAAAGGCAAGTCTGTCAGCATGGAAGTTTCTAAAGGATAATAGGTATAAGGTTTATATGGTACTAAGGCACATTTCTTAAGGAAATGTGCTTTTTTTGTGTCTTAGTAATATCAATGCAACTCTTTTTTCAGGAAAACATATCTCCCCCTCTAATCACTCTTGAGCCTGATGAGTCTAAGCATCTCTGCAGAGTGCTGCGCAAAAAACAGGGCGATCATGTATTCGTCACAAATGGAGAAGGGACACTATTTGAATGTGTGATTCTGGAAGCCAATCCAAAAAAGACAAGCCTCAAAGTTCTCAATACAACAGAAGTAGAACCAGATAATTTCCACATTCATCTAGCAATAGCTCCTACCAAAAGTCCGGATCGTATGGAATGGATGGTGGAGAAAATTACAGAAATTGGTTTTCATGAAATCACGCTTTTAGAAACTATGAACTCTGAAAGGATTTATCTGAAAACTGACCGACTGGAGAAAAAAATCATTTCTGCCTGCAAGCAAAGTTTGAAATACAGAATACCTACTCTTCATTCAATTTCCAAACTGGATGAAATCCTAGATTCTGAAGAATTTGCAGGTTATCAAAAATTCATCGCATACGTGGATGAAAATCATGATCATCACTTATTTGATAGCGCAGATCCAAATGGAAAATACCTGATTCTAATTGGTCCAGAAGGTGATTTTGATCCCGTGGAAATTAAAAAAGCGCTAGCATCAGGATTTAAGCCCGTATCATTGGGTGAGGCGAGACTTAGAACAGAAACTGCTGGATTGGCTGCTGTTCAGATGCTTCAAACACTAAACAGATAAAATATTCGTTTTTTTCTTGATCAGTTAAAGCAGTTGTTGAATATACTATTGCATTTTCATTAATTTAGAATCAAAGATAATTTTTACCGTGCCGTACAAAGAACGAGAAATAGAAAAGAAATATCATTCCATCGGGGAAGTAGCTCAGATGTTCAAAGTTGCACCTTCTCTGATTAGGTATTGGGAAGGAGAGTTTGATATAATCCGCCCGAAGAAAGATAGAAAAGGCAACCGTCGCTATACCAAAATTGATATTCAAAAAATCAAATATATTTATCATCTGGTAAAGGAAAAGGGATATACCCTACAAGGCGCCCAGGAAGTGATCAAAGGTGGTAAGGAACAGGGGTTTGATAAAGTTCAGGCTGTTCAAAGGCTACAGGAAATCAAAGACTTTTTAATTAATATCCGGGACGAATTCAATGCAAAATCAGGAGCATGAGGATTTACGTTATTTCCTAGCGTTAGCTCTTGCTCCGAAGGTTGGGCCCGGAGTATTTAAGGCTATTATTGCATACTCTGGTTCAGCTACAAATTTTTTCAAACTACCGAAAGGTAAGGTTGCCAAAACTCCGAAGGTAGGCGATAAACTGTTAGATCTCCGAAATCAAGAGAATGAATTGCTTCGCAAAGCCGATGAACTGCTTAATGATTGCTCAAAAAAGCATTTTACCATACTTACCCCACTGCATCCGGATTTCCCCCATCGGTTTAAAATGCAGGAAGATTCACCTGTAGTAATTTTTACCCAGGGAAATGCTGATCTCAATTTTTCGCGAAGCGTGGGAATCGTAGGTACAAGAAGTGCGACAAGCTATGGTAAATCTGCTACTAGAAAAATCATTGAAGATTTGGCAATTTACAAACCCGTGATTATTTCTGGATTGGCGTACGGAATAGATATTGAAGCCCATCGAACAGCACTTGGACTAGGACTCCCGACAATTGCGGTACTTGGCTCTCCAATAGGGAGGATTTATCCCGCAGTTCACAAGAAAACTGCTGAGGCAATTTTAGATAATGGCGCAGTGATCAGTGAGTATGCACCTGATAGCGCCATGGTGCCTGGCAACTTTCCTGCTAGAAATCGAATAATTGCCAGCCTATCGGACGCACTCATTGTAGTAGAGGCTGCAGAAAAAGGTGGCGCCTTGATCACAGCAGAAATAGCATATAGTTACGATAAGGATGTATTTGCTGTGCCGGGAAATCTGCAATCACAATATAGTGAAGGCTGTAATTTATTGATCAAGAAAATGAAAGCCAACATCTACACAGGTCCTAACGATGTGGCAGAAGCCCTGTTTTGGAGCAAACCTGGAGAATCCAAAACCCAAAAACCTATACTTGACTTTACAAATCGGGAATCTGATGAAGTTGCAATTTTAAAACTGTTACAGGAAAAGGGAGAAATGGAAATAGACACTTTAAGTCTATCCACAGATATAGCACTGGGATTACTCTCTTCGAAACTACTATCCTTAGAGTTTGAGGGAATTGTAAAATCCTTGCCTGGGAAAAAGTATAGATTGTTGGTTTAGCTAAGGCTACTCTATGAATTGAATACGAAGTTTGCCAACTTCATAGCTTCTCCAAATTCCAATTTATTCAATTTAAGATCATAGCCTTCAGCCTCCAAAGTATCAATCATTACTTCCGTAGCAATATTGCCTACTAGTTCATCATCGGCCATAGGGCAACCTCCATATCCTTTAAGGGCTCCATCAAATCTTTTACAACCTGCCTTCATTCCTGCTTTAACCTTTTCCGCTATATTTTCAGGCCTACTATGTAAATGTGCCCCAAACTCTATGTGCGGAAAGGCAGAGATTTGAAGGCTTAATAAGCTAGTAATCAAAGTAGGATCTGCCACTCCAATCGTATCCGATAAAGAAATGATTTTCACTCCTAAAGCATCTAGCTTCTCTACAAAGTCAGCAATCAATTCGGGGGAATACGCATCTCCATAGGGATTTCCAAATCCCATACTTAGATAAGTCACCAAGGTTTTTCCTTTTACCTCACAGAGATTCTGAATCTCCCCTACTGTAATCAAAGCCTGCTCAATACTTGCATTTGTATTTCTTCGCTGAAAAGTCTCAGATACTGAAAGTGGAAAGCCTAGGTAATCAATTTCAGGAAAATCCATTGCATCTTCAGCCCCTCTTACATTGGCAACAATTGCAAGTAATTTACTCTTAGCATTATGCAGGTCTAATAAACTCAAGACCTCGGCAGTATCGCGCATCTGAGGAATTGCCTTTGGACTTACAAAGCTCCCAAAATCAATGGTATCAAAGCCTACCTCAAGTAATTGATTGATATAGGCAGCTTTGATTGCTGTATCAATAAATTCAGGCAAACCCTGCATTGCATCCCTAGGACATTCTATCAATTTAATCATGTTACAAGTTACAAACCTTGGATTTATAGGCTATACTTTCTTCCAAATTCCCAATATATCAGGAAAATGTTCGATCACTCTTTACTTAGATTGGGTAAAACTGGGCAATAAATTTCATGTTACGTGTAATTCCAATTATGGTAATGTTTTTGAAAAACATGAAGAATAGAGATTAAATAACTCATTATCAGTTATTTAACATTTATAATGCAATTTGGTGAAAGTATTGCATTGCTATGAATGGAATTAACCACTAAAAACCAAAGTATTATTACTAACCAATCTAAAAAAGAAATGAAAACGCAAGCAACACTACTTATTGGAGCAGCCGTATTGGCTATCACTTCATGTGAAACAAAAAATTACACGGAAGAAGACCGAGTTCAAGCAACTACTAATCTTGAGAATTATGTAGACAGTGTGGAAAATGCTGTTAAGGTTGTTCCGGTTCACAATTGGTCCGTAATCGACGAACGTTACGATAGTTTAGACTCTCGTGCAGAGAAGGTTTATACCGATCTTGATATTGAAGACGACAACCTTGAAATGCTTGAAGATCGCTACGAAACAGTTATAAAAAATGCTAAAGCTGAATCAGAGAACTTTGAAAGAACTGCTGAAATGCACATGAATAATGTGGAAACTTGGTGGGATAAAACTGAAGCAGATATGGAGAAAGGCACCAAAAATACAGCTGACGATATTGAAGATGCAACTCAGGAAAGTCTTGATTGGCTAGAGAAAAACTTCGATAAATTAGGTGATGAGTCTAAAAAGAAATATGAAGAGATTTCCATGAAACTTAACAAGGATTAATCAATCAACCAAAAAGCCCTCCCGAATAGTATTCTGAAGGGCTTTTTTATTTTATAGCAAGTAGAAATTAGAAAATTTCCTTCGCAATTTTATAAGTCGTATCTGCCTTGCTCATGGTATAGAAATGCAAGGAAGGAACATTAGCTTTCACCAATTCTTTACATTGCTGAATTGACCATTCTATCCCTACTTCTTTGACTTCAGCATTTGATTTACATTTTTCTAACTCATCCATCAGCGGATCCGGTAAGTCCAAAAAGAATGTTCTCGGTAGCATAGTTATTTGACCCAAAGTTGTTATCGGTTTAATTCCAGGAATAATAGGAACAGTAATTCCCGCAGCCCGCACTTGGTCTACAAAATCAAAGTATTTTTGATTGTCAAAAAACATCTGAGTTACTATATATTCAGCTCCCTTATCAACTTTCTCCTTCAGATATTTCAAGTCAAATTTCATTGAAGGGGCCTCAAAGTGCTTCTCAGGATATCCAGCTGCACCCACGCAGAAATCAGTTTGAAAACCAATTTCAGTTTCTTCGTGTAGATATCTACCCTGATTCATGAGCACGATCTGCTCCACCAATTCACTTGCATAACCATGACCCTCAGGCTCTTTCACAAATTTACCTTCAGTTTTGGGGGCATCCCCTCGTAAGGCAAGCACGTTCTCTACACCAATGAAATTGAGGTCAATGAGTGCATTTTCAGTTTCTTCCTTCGTAAATCCACCACAAAGCAAATGAGGTACTGCATCTATGTGGAATCTATTCATAATTGCAGCACAAATCCCTACTGTTCCTGGACGCTTCTTGGTACTGATTTTTTCTAACAATCCATTTGGATGCTTCTTATAAATAAATTCCTCTCTGTGGTAAGTGACATCTACAAAAGGTGGCTTGAAATCCATAAGAGGAGAGATTCCTTCAAGCAATTCTTTTAAACTTTGCCCTTTTAATGGGGGCAGTATTTCGAAGGAAAATAGCGTACTTTTCGCATTCCCTAAGTGTTCGGTAATCTTCATGTGGTAGGTTCTACTAAGGTTAAATTAGGTTGATAAGCGAGGTTTGGAGAAAGTAAGCGCTCTGCATCTTTAAGTGAAATTCCTTTTCGCTCGGCATAGCTTGCCACTTGATCCTCTCCTATTTTGCCCAGCCCAAAATATTTGCTCTCAGGGTGTCCAAAGAAATATCCTGAAACCGATGAGGTTGGATACATCGCAAAACTAGACGTCAGTTCTATTCCAATTTCCTTTTCCATATCCAATAGCTGTGAGATTGTGATCTTCTCCGAATGCTCAGGACAGGCAGGGTATCCTGGTGCAGGTCTGATTCCGAGATACTCTTCCCGAACCAAAGAGTCATTTTCCAGATTTTCCTCAGGAGAATAGCCCCAATATTCCTTTCTCACCAATTCATGGATATATTCTGCAGCAGCTTCAGCTAGACGATCTGCCACTGACTTGAACATAATATCATTGTAATCATCGCCATCTTTCTGAAATTCAGAAAGCTTTTCTTCCATCCCAATTCCTGAAGTGACTGCAAAGCAACCCACATAATCCGTGTCTGAGGGATGCAAATAATCAGCTAATGAGCGATTTGGCACTCCCCTGCCCTTTTTCCCTTGCTGACGCAAAAAGTGAAAGGAAGCTGATTGATTTCCATTTTCATCGAAAACTACAGCATCATCCTCATTTCTCTGCACAGTATAAAGTCCAAAAACAGCATTCGCAGAAAGCCACTTCTCAGCAATCGCTTTGTCAAGCATAGCGTTGGCTTCATCATAAACTTTCTTGGCTTCAATACCCACTACAGGATCGGAGAATATTTTAGGAAATTTCCCACTAAGCATCCAAGTACTGAAGAACGGAGTCCAATCGATGTACTTTCGAATAATAGTAAGGTCCAGATCTTTAAGTACAGTTCTCCCTAATTTCTTTGGAACTACAGGCACATAGGAACTCCAGTCAATTTCTACAGGATTAGCTTTTGCCTCTTCATAGCTCACTAATTGTTTCAAGGACTGTTTCGACTCATGCTCTACTCTCAGTTGTCGGTATATTTCCTTGTATTTTAGTCTATAATCTTCTTTGGTTTCTTCAGAAATAGCCTCTCCTGCGATGGGCACAGACTTACTTGCATCCATCACATGGATTACCGTCCCGCTATACACAGGATCTATTTTCACTGCCGTGTGTATTCTTGAGGTAGTCGCCCCACCTATCAGCAAAGGAATCTTAATACCCTGGCGCTCCATTTCTGAAGCTACATTCACCATTTCATCCAATGAAGGCGTAATCAAACCACTGAGTCCGATAATATCTACCTTATTCTTTACCGCTTCATCTATTATTTTCTGGGCATCCACCATTACTCCCAAATCAATGATTTGGTAGCTGTTGCAAGCCAATACAACACCCACGATATTTTTTCCTATATCATGGACATCACCTTTTACAGTTGCCAAAAGAATCTTTTTCAAAGAAGAAGCTTCCTGCCCCTCCTCAGGAAGAGGCATAAAGGGCTCTAGATAAGCAACAGCTTTCTTCATTACACGGGCAGATTTCACCACTTGCGGAAGGAACATTTTCCCTTCTCCAAAGAGATCACCTACCACGTTCATCCCATCCATTAATGGACCTTCGATGACTTTCAATGGATTCTTAAGCTCAATTCTAGCTTCCTCAGTATCTTCTATGATGAAGTCCAAAATCCCTTTAACCAATGCATGTTCCATACGCTTGGCCACAGGGTCAGAACGCCACGCTTCATTCACAACCTCTTTCTTATCTGATGACTTTACAGTTTCTGCAAAATCAAGCATACGCTCAGTGGCATCCTCTCTTCTATCAAAAAGTACATCCTCTACTCTTTCCAGCAAGTCCTTTGGGATATCATCGTAAATCTCCAACATCGTTGGGTTTACGATACCCATATCCATCCCACTTTTAATCGCATGGTAAAGAAATGCCGCATGCATAGCTTCTCTCACAGGATTATTTCCTCTGAATGAAAAACTCACATTACTTACGCCTCCACTGACTTTTGCACCAGGAAGGTTTGCTTTAATCCATTTTGTAGCATTGAAAAAGTCTAACGCATTCTTCCGATGCTCATCCATTCCGGTAGCAACGGGGAAAATATTTGGATCGAAAATGATATCCTGAGGATTAAACTTCACCTGATCCACCAGGATTCGGTAGCTTCTCTCACAGATCTCTATTCTTCTCTCATAGGTATCCGCTTGTCCGTCCTCATCAAAAGCCATCACGACTATTGCCGCACCGAATTTCTTCACTGTTTTGGCTTGAGAGATAAATTCCTCCTCCCCATTTTTCAATGAGATGGAATTCACTATTCCTTTACCCTGCACACACTTCAATCCAGCAACGATAATCTTCCATTTGGAACTATCGATCATAATTGGAATTCTGGAAATCTCAGGTTCAGAAGCAATCAGGTTTAAAAATTTGACCATAGCAAATTCCCCATCAAGCATCCCTTCGTCCATACACACATCCAGCACCTGAGCTCCTCCACGTACCTGATCCAAAGCCACTTCCAAGGCTTCATCGTAATTCCCATTCAATATCAAGCGGGCAAATTTCTTTGAACCTGTGATATTGGTTCTCTCGCCAACATTGACAAAATTGATTTCTGGGGTAAATACCAAGGGCTCTAAGCCCGAGAGTTTCATATAGTTATTTTTTGCCATCTACTCAGTCCAACGTTTCTTCTAATTCTTCTTCTTGTAATTTTCTAGGCTGAAAATTAGCAGCCATATGTGCCAAAGCAGCAATGTGTTCAGGTGTAGTGCCACAGCATCCACCTAGGATATTTAGCATTCCTTCTTTCAAAAAGTCTCTAACCTGATCGGCCATCTCATTTGCGCCTTGATCGTATTGCCCAAATTCATTTGGCAGCCCGGCATTCGGATAAGCACTGACAAAGAATGGTGCTTTATTCGCCAAGACTTTCAAATATGGTCTCAACTCTTTAGCTCCCAGAGCACAATTCAATCCTACTGAAAGTAAAGGCACATGAGAAATAGAAATCAAGAACGCTTCTGTAGTCTGACCGGAAAGTGTACGTCCAGACGCATCTGTGATTGTACCCGAAATCATAATCGGAATACCACCTTCTTTAGGATCCAAGGGAATATTCCGCTTTTCATATACCTCTTGAATCGCATATAGAGCCGCCTTAGCATTTAGCGTATCGAAAATTGTCTCTACCAAAATAATATCTGCTCCTCCGTCCAAAAGTCCATTTACTTGCTCTGAATACGCTTCTGCCAATTGATCAAATGTAACAGCCCGGTACCCAGGGTCATTTACATCGGGAGAAAGTGAGGCCGTTCTATTGGTTGGTCCTATAGCTCCTGCTACAAATCGAGGCTTATCTGGATTCTTTGCTGTGAATTCATCCGCTACCTCTCGAGCCAGTTTTGCTGACTCAAAATTGATCTGATATGCCAGATGTGAAAGGTCATAATCTGCCTGAGCGATAGTAGTTGCCGAGAAGGTATTGGTTTCTATAATATCCGCTCCTGCTTTGAAATATTCAGAGTGAATTTCCTTAATGATCTGAGGTTTGCTCAGAGATAAGAGATCATTATTCCCCTTCAATGATTTTGGGTGAGACGCTAGCTCAGGAGTTCTAAAATCCTCCTCAGTCAACGTGTATCGCTGAATCATGGTACCCATGGCTCCATCGAGAATCAATATTCGTTGAGAAAGTTGTTGAAGCAGGGATTCCGTTCTGTTTTGCATACTAGTCTTTTGTTAATCAAAAAGCTTATCGAGCAACACACGGAATATAGTACAAAGTACCGATCCGCTCATCTGTTCCCGAAGTATCGGGATGGGAGTTAGCACCTTATTTCCAGGTTGCTAAGACGTCGTCGGGCCCTTCCCTCAGTCTTTCTCGATAAGCAACACAAAGTTAATAGCATTTTGGCAATAAAACAGTAGAATAACCTAAAAGGACTACACTAAAACTCATTTAGATTGACAAATTGATAGACTATGGCCTTACACCTACTCCAAAACTCAAATAGGGGCCTGCCATAAAGCTGGACATGCTAAAATCTCCAAGTTTATAATTAGCCAAAGGCAATTCATAACCAGCCGCAGCTGTAAATACCAAATCAAAAAGTTTGCGCTTAGTCATTGGTATTCCATATTCGGCGAAAACCTCCGGTTTAACCATTAGACCGCTATTTTTCAGATACCCATCAAATTCTCTCTGCTCAAAAAGCTCAGGAAAATCAGGTTTCCCATTAGATGTCAAAGTATAACGAATATTACCATAACCAAGTGCTGCAAGAGCCCCTAATCCAAAATTCCTATATTCTATCAGGTTGTAGCCAAGGTTGCCATAGACTCTTAAGCTATTTAGTGAATGAGTTTTTTCAGCATTTGCATCCCCATGCAGAGCAAGATTATAAAGTTCTACTCCATAAAGTATTCGCTCTGTATTACCTAAAATTCTTAATCCCCAATTGGAAGGAGAACCAATCAATGGATTCAGACCTGCATTCTCTAATTGCTTATTGAAACTTGAAGCCGAAGTAAAGTGAATACCTCTGATCAGGGATATTTCTACACTAGCGTCCTTATAGAAAAAATTCCTGTCGGGAAGTGAAATTCCTGCACCAACCCTAATAAAAGCCCCACTTTGTGCATTATCAAAAGATATCCCATTCATATTCCACTTTCCTTCCAACGGACTGAAAGAATAACCTAATTTGGTCATGACTTGAAGTGCTTCCGGTCTACCGGGTAAATCAAAATCATAGCTAAGTTGAAATCCAATTTCAGTTAGAAAATTTCCATAGTGAAATGTCCCCTTTTGAATATCCTTTTCCCTCAATATAAAACCTTGCTCAGGATCGGATAAAAATGAATCCAAATCCTTCGACTGCTCAGACGGTAACATCTGAAAATTAAGGAATCCTACTCCTATGGACATGTAATGAATTAGCTGAAATCTCGACTCCTCCGTAAAAGCATATCCAACATTCAGCAATGCTCTGGATGTCCGATAATTCATTCTAAAATCATCTAGCTCACTAACTCCTCCTCTATTATGGAAAACATCCATTCCGATAACAAAGTCATTAATCCTTGCCTGGTATCCCAGTCCAATAGTTTGATATCTATTTCTCAAGCCAGTCAGTCCACGGTCTGCCAGCATTTCATCAAATTGATTGAGCCTACCACCTGAAGTACCCATCAAGGCATAGAAAGTGGACCTCTTAGTCATTAGTTGCTGCGCATGAATATCTGCAGCTATAAAAAAAACAATAAGCAGAACTAAGATTCTATTAAAAAGGGGCATTGAATGGTTGGTTTGTTTGAAATGGGTAAAACCCACAGCTGACAGGCAAAATTAATGCTAAACCAATATCAATTGCGATCTTTTGGACTAAGATAGGCTGCTATTTTTATATATAAATCTTCGGGAGTAAAAGGTTTTTCTATAAAATCATTAATCCCATGCTTATCCATATCGCTCTTAATTTCTTCGTATGTCGAAGCTGACAATACCAAAATTGGGACATCCTGATTGCGTGAAAACTTATTTTCACGAATCATTTTTGCTACAGAAAAACCGTCCAATTCAGGCATTTGGATATCCAAGAGAACCACATCAAAATCAGATTTCTCAAACTCCTCTAAGGCCTCCTGCCCATCTGATGCAATTACAAGTTTTCCGATATGCCATTTCTTTAAAAATTTCTTAATCAAGATCTGATTGACCAAATTATCTTCTGCCACTAGGATTGATGCAGTAATCAGAGTACTATCAATATTTTCCACCTGTTTTGGGTTGGCTTTACGTTGTGATTCCACAGAATTCTATTTTAGCTCAAAAACATATTCTCCATTCAACTATGAGATCTCTGGATAATCGACCCATTAAGTTCTACTTATCTTTTTAAAAATACTAACCTCATTTCGGTTTCTCCAATTTTCCGGATGCATTAACAATTCCAATGCACATGCTCCAGAAAATCAAATAGTGGTTTATATAAATTGTTACATCCAACAATTTAGACCATTCCAGATTTTTGACGGGTAGCTAGAAAAATAGATAAGATTATTGATGTCATTCCTGAGGGTCAAATAATTTACTTCGAAAGAAAACTGTCTCCATTTCCATAAAAACCATTTGATATGTAAATTAGTGAAGTCAGTTAAAACTATTCATTCCAAAACTATTACTATTTAAAATGATCGTAACTACCACGAACACACTTGATGGCTACACTGTGGAGCAATACTTAGGAATCGTTTCCGGGGAAACCATTATTGGAGCTAATGTATTTAAGGACTTTTTTGCCAGTATAACCGACATAGTCGGTGGAAGATCTTCTGCCTATGAGCGCGTACTTCGTGAGGCAAAGGCAACTGCAATGACTGAGATGGAAATGCAGGCAAGGGCATTCGGAGCAAATGCCGTAATAGGAATTGATCTGGATTATGAAACAATTCGGGATGGGATGCTGATGGTGACCGCAAGTGGAACGGCAGTAAAAGTTCTCAAGAATTAAACTTAAAAGTCCTGTAGATCAGGACTTTTTTATTTCAGTCAAAACTTTCTCAACACTAGTTTTCTTACAGAAATGATCTCCTACGATTATATTGGGAGCCGTTTTGCACATGTCCATACACTTGGTCTTGATGAATTTGCAACTGCCCCTTAACGAAGGCTCATCAGTAGCTCCTTTTAGTTCTTTATACAATTTTTTGGCTCCGGATTTTTTACAGTCGGAACCATTGCAAATAAAAACTAATTTCCTTTTATGTTTCATTATCCTCCCGAAATAGCCTGCATCATTAAGCCACAAAGATACGCACCATAAGTTCCAGCAGCATATCCAAGCACTGCCAAAAGTACGCCAACAGGAGCTAGTGATGCATCAAAAGCAGCCGCAACTATTGGTGCTGATGCCGCCCCGCCTACATTTGCCTGAGATCCTACCGCTACATAAAAAAATGGTGCTTTGATAATAAATGCGACGATGAGCATGATAATGATGTGAAAAATCATCCATACAATCCCCACAACGAACAAAAGTGGATTGTCAAGAACCGCTCCGAGATCCATTTGCATTCCGATGGTAGCTACCAGCACATATAACAGAACACTTCCCATGCGGGAAGCTCCAGCACCTTCCAGTTTTCTTACTTTGGTAAAGGATAAAAGTAGCCCTGCAGTAGTGGCTATCACCACAATCCAAAAGAAGGCTGAGTCCAAGGAATATTGTTTCAAGTTAGGATAGTTATCACTAATAAACGGAGCAACATAATCCGCAATTAAATGGGAAAATCCAGTCACTCCAAAGCCTACTCCAAGAATGATCATAGTATCTGATAAAGTTGGGATCTTCATAATCCCTTTTCTAAATTCTTCAATTTTATCTCTTAACTCATAGATTTTGGTACTATCCGCTTTGAAAAATTTATCAATTTTCTCCGGTTTGGCTGCCCAGTAAAGCAAGAAAGCCATCCATAGGTTTGCCACCAGTACATCGACGGCAATCATCTGACTAAAAAGTTCAGGACTTGGTCCAAATACTTCCAGCATTGCGGTCTGATTTGCACCACCTCCGATCCACGAGCCCGCTATAGTCGATAACCCTCTCCAAACTTCATCTGGTCCACTCCCTCCCAACAGATCCGGAAAAAATGTTCCGACTGTCAACAGTGCAAGTGGTCCTCCTAACATTATTCCAACTGTACCGGCCAAAAACATAGTCAGGGCTTTTGGCCCCAGTTTTAAAATCCCCTTAATGTCTATACTGATGGTAAAAAGAACCAAAGAAGCCGGAAGCAAATACCTACTAGCTACCTGATAAAGGGAGGAACTTTCTCCAGAGATCAATCCAAATGAATTGGCAAGCGCAGGTATAAAATAGCACAGCAAAACAGTGGGTACTATTCCATAGAATTTCTTCCAAAAAGGTCTATCACTAGCTGAAGTGGCAAAAATTACTGCAAGGATCGCCATAAGCAATCCAAATACCACGGCATCATTTGTAAGCAAAGGGATATTTTCTTCCATTATATCTGGGTTAACCGACTGCAACAATACCAACAATTGTCCAAAAAGCCCAGAATCTAATACTTCCCGTTTTCCAAAATCTGTAGCAGCTCACTTAATATCATTGCGGTAGCTCCCCAAACCATTTCTTTGTCCACTTCGAAATATGGAGTGTCTAGCCGAAAATTATTACTGAATTCCAAAATCTTTTTCTTTCTAATAGTTGGTTCATATAGTGTGCTGACGGCAGTTTCAATAATCCTAGCAACCTCTTTTTCCTCAGGCACAAAATCGGGCATTTCCTCAGAATAGCCCAAAATAGGACTTACTAGAAAATTACTTGCAGGGATAAATAAATCACTCATTTTGCCGATCAATTTCACTTGCTGCGGAAGAACTCCTACTTCTTCCCATGCTTCCCTGAGCGCAGTATCTATTACATCCTGATCTTCTTCTTCCATTTTCCCTCCCGGCAACGCAATCTGTCCACTATGAACACCAGGATATACCGGCCGTTTGATCAACGGAAAAAAAGCTTTGTCCTCATTGGGGTAAAAAAGAATCAGGACTGCACTTTTTCTATGATTAAGAGGGAGTTTAGTATCAAATCTTCGGAGATCTTGTGGATTTGGTGACATGGAGAGCTGCGCTTCCTTGCCGGGAAGTGGATGCTTCATCCCTTTTTCCAACAAGCTCAACACTTCCTTAAAATCCATATCAAATTAAATCTACCTGCTTGATTTTAGAATTGAGATAAGAAGTCGACTCGTAATCCCGGGATAATTTATTAAGTTGAAATTGCTTCAATAAATGCTTTTCCACATCGATAAGCCATGCCATGGGTCTATACCCTGCCTCTTCCTGAAAAAAACCAAATACTAAAAATTCCTTATCATTTAGCCAGAGTCCCTCTTCAAACATGCCGGAAGGCCCCATAAAAAGCAGGCGTTCCTTCATCCCATCTTCCTTGTACCAGATCACTTCAGAATCCGGATTTAGAAAAGGAGTATCAATTGCTTCCTGCGCCTCCACTTTATAACTGTAAATATCCATAGTTCCGTTGCCCGTAGGATGGGAAATCTGATATGGAAAAAGAGGATCGCCTTCAAGAATAGGGTTTCGCTCAGGCATTTCCATAGGATCTATGGAATCTGTCATCATCAATTCAAATTGCGAGGCATCAAACATTCCTACATCACTGCTCCAGTGTGTATACCAACTTTTATTTTGGGCAAGTGCCAAATCAATCTGGGCTCTATTCCTATTAAGTTCTTCTTCATTAGCCGAAGCACTTTCTATTCGCTCTTCTCCCAGTTTTTCCCCACTTTCGCAACCAAAGATGGAAAGCACTAGAAAGCATATGACTGGCAAATACGTAGATGATAATTTTGGGCTCCTCATGGAAGTTTTGAATTGAGAAGGTTAAGCTAAGTCAGGACGACTAAAAATCAAAAAAGGTTGGGACATTGACCCAACCTTTTCCTGCTCTCAAACCTATTAAACCTATTGTAGATATTCGTTTTATGAATACCTGCGAAAATTATAAAATGTTTTCATATACTCCAAACAATCGATTGCGAAAGATTTTCAAAATTATATTTCCCCTACCGTTTTATATGATAAAGTGCTAAAAATCAATGAAATTATATCTTAACATGCACCAAAAATATTTTCACTCAAAATTTAACTTTACTTTAAGGTTTGAGCCAATAAAATTTTATGCCCTTGACACTTCCGCAACAACTTGCTAAAAAAATAGAAACTGGCTTCATAACTTATATGGAGCTTTTTAATACTTACACTCGATTGGCTCCAAAATATTTCAGCGAAAAAGCATGGCATGCTACGCAGTTGAACAATAAGCAGCGCCTCCGGCTGTATAAGGATCTGCTCTTCCCGTTGGCAAAGGAATGTTCAGAAATCCTAAGTGAAAAATCGACAGATTTCGAGAGTTGGATGCAGATAAAGTCTGAATATCATTCGCTTATAGCCATGAGACCAGATCTGGAACTGGCTGAAACTTTTTTCAACTCGGTGATCCGGAAAGCTTTTCCGAAACTGACTATTGAGGAAGATTTGATGTTTGTCATGGAAGGTTTTGATTCCTGTGCAGTATTAGAGTCAGATAAATTGCTAAGAACTTACCCTTCCTTCCTTGGGCTAGAAAAAAATATCCGACAAATTCTCGACGATTATGATTTCGGCGCTCCCTTTATGGATAAAGAGCAGGATATTAAATTTTTGATCTCCAGTGTAAAGAAAGTAATCTTGACTAGGTACAGAGCTGGAGACGATTCCAAAACACAGATTTTGAAATCTGTATTTTATAGAAATAAGGCGGCATACTTAATTGGAAGGACTTTTTTGGGTCACAAATGGATGCCTTTCATTATACCCGTGCTGCACGGGAAAAATGGAGTATTTGTAGATACACTTATTTTTGATCCAAACTTGATGAGCAGCATGTTTAGCTTCACCCGATCTTATTTTATGGTCGAAGCTGAAGTTCCATCTCAGGTTGTGGGCTTTTTGAATTCCGTGATTCCTCACAAGAAAATCCATGAGCTATATAATGCTATTGGCTTTAACAAGCATGGTAAAACTTTATTCTACCGGGATTTCCTACACCATCTGGATGCCAGCAATGATCAGTTTGAAGTAGCGCCAGGAATCAAAGGAATGGTAATGACTGTGTTTACTTTGCCTTCCTTAAATATAGTTTTCAAGATGATTAAGGATCATTTTGAACCTCCAAAAACCATGACTAGACAGGAAGTCCGTGAAAAATATAAGTTGGTTTCTCTTCATGATCGCGTGGGAAGAATGGCAGATACACACGAGTTTGAATATTTCAAGATTCCCATTGAGCGAATTAGTCCAGAGTTGATGATTGAACTTCGAAAGACCACTAATTCACTTTTGAAAATCACAAATTCACACCTAATAATCAAACACTTATATACAGAAAGGAGAATGGAACCTTTAAATCTATTCTTGGAGCACTGTAGCACAGAGGAAGGAATGAGAGCAACAGAGGATTACGGGAGATCCATCCTCCAACTGGCACAGGCTAATATTTTCCCTGGTGATATGATGACCAAAAATTTCGGCTTGACGAGGCAAAAACGGGTGATCTTTTACGACTACGATGAGATCGAGTTTCTGACTGATATGAATTTCCGTGTAAAGCCAAAAGCTGAAACCTACGAGCAAATCTATGCTTCAGAACCTTGGTATTCCATTGCCAAAAACGATGTGTTTCCGGAAGATTTCAAGAGATGGATGATTGGAAGAAAAGACCTCAAAGATCATTTTCTGGAATATCATAAAGATCTTTTTGACCCTCTTTATTGGCAAGAAGTCCAAGAGAGAATTACTTCAGGTGAACTCATTCATGCCTTTCCATATCCGGATGAAATCAGGTTTAGGCCAGAGGAAACTATTTAAGATTAGAAGTTTATTTCTTTGCTATGGCTGCAAGAGTTATTTTTGCAATCTGGGTTTATCCCATAATCACCCATTAGAATGACTTCTGAATCAACATCGAATATATCACCCAACCCTGAGATCAAGACTAAAACTATAATTCTGAATACACCCCTTGATGACGAAAGACCAGTCTACATCTCGGGCAATTTTAATAATTGGACTACACAGGACCGTCGTTTTCAGATGAAAAAAACAGCTAAAGGAAAATATGAATTCACATTTCCCCAAGGCGAAGAATTTAATAAAGAGCTAATCTATAAGTTTACCAAAGGAGATTGGTCTGAGGTAGAAATAGACCGATACGGTAATAGAACTCCGAACAGACATTGGAATGACGACAATGCCATCAAAATTGAAAAAGTAGCAAAATGGCGCAAAAACTGGCTTCCATATCGCCCCAGCCAGCTTCCCATTATACGACTGATCTCCGAGGAATTTGAAATACCCCAACTCAATAAAACCAGGAAAGTCTGGGCACTTCTGCCGCATGATTATAATAACAGCGACGAATCTTATCCGGTATTATATCTGCAGGATGCACAGAACCTTTTCGATGAAAACGCTCCATTTGGAAGCTGGCAGATAGATAAAAAACTGGCTGTAATGTCAGATTATGGCATTGGCAAGATCATCATCATCGCCATAGAACATGGGGAATCTGAGAGATTGCAAGAGTATAATGTAGGTAAAACTGTCTTAGGAGTAGGAAGTGGGAAGAAATACATACGTTTTATCACCGATACCCTGAAACCATTCGTGGACAAAACTTATAGGACAAAACCTGAGCGGGAATTCACCGGAATAGGCGGTAGCTCCATGGGAGGTTTGGTAAGTATATTCTCGGGATTGATTTATCCAGAGGTCTTCGGAAAGCTAATGGTTTTTTCTCCCTCCCTTTGGGTGATTCCTAAAATCAAACTTGGATTCCTGGATATTTTCGAACCTCAGGATACTAGACTTTATATGTATGCAGGCGGTGATGAAGGTGAAACCATGGTCGAGCATGTAACCAAATTTCGGAAGCGCTTACTCAAAAGAGAGAGTTTGAAGGGAAAAATGAAGGTTCATCTCAGCATCAATGAAGAAGGCAGACACAATGAGACTTATTGGAGTGATGAGTTCCCAAAAGCCATAGAATGGCTATTTTTCAGTTCTAAAGAGGATTAAAAGAGCGAAAGCCATATTATATGCAATTCAATACTCAAAAAGAAGCAGACGAAAACACAGGACTTCTTATCATTCCTGTTATAAATAACAACTCCGAGGAAATTATTAAGAACAAGCTTGACGGCTTCACTGTAAACTCTGCCCTTTTCTCGGGAAAAAAGGATACTTCATATCAATTTGAAATCAACGGAAGATTGATTTTACTGATTGGATTGGGAGAGAAACCGGATGTTTCCAGCATTGAAAAGTCTTTTCGAAGAGTTCTTTCGAAAAATGCTGGATTGGTTGAAAATGCTGTCACCATAGATTTTCCAGAGGATTTTACGGCTGAATTAATCGAAAGTGCCCTTATAGGTTTTCAACTTGGCGCGTATTCAATTGGATTTTTCAAGCAAAAAAAGGAGGATCAAAAGAATTTTGAAAATCTGACAGTCAATGTGACTGCTGCAACCACTGACCTTGCAAAAACGATAGATCGAGCAACTAAAATTGCAGAAGCAAAGACTGAAGGATTCAAATTAGTTGATCTTCCCCCAAATGTTATCACTCCAGAATACCTGGCGAACTGGGCAGTAATGCAAGGTGCACAACACGCCTTTGGCGTTACTATTTTAGACGAAGAAAAAGCCAAAGATGAAGGTCTTGATGCTTTTTTGGCTGTAGCACGTGGCAGTGCAAAAGCGCCAAAGTTTATCATCATGGAATACAGACATCCTGAGGCCAAATTTAATTTAGGCTTGGTTGGTAAAGGAGTTACGTTTGACACAGGGGGACTGAATATCAAAACCCAAGGGATGGTTTATATGAAGTCAGACATGGGAGGTGCGGCGGCTGTTCTAGCTGCCACCCAACTGATCGCCTCCCTTGAGTTACCGATTAACCTCACTTCCATTGTCCCTGCAGTAGAAAACTCAGTTGATAAAGATGCTTATCTACCTTCAGAAGTAATTGGATCACATGCGGGATTAAGTATAGAAGTGATTGACACCGATGCGGAAGGACGTTTAATTCTGGCAGATGGTCTCTCCTACCTTGTAAAAAATTATCAGGTTGATCAACTTATAGATTTGGCTACGTTGACTGGTAGTAGTGTGGGAACCTTCGGTTACGAATGCGGAGCTCTTTTCTCCAATTCTGACGCAATTTCAGACTCCCTTCGCGAAGCTGGAATGCAGTCAGGGGAAAAAGTATGGCCTCTTCCTATGTGGGAAAGCTACCGGTCTGAAATGGATTCTGAAATCGCCGATATCAAAAATTACCATGGTAAACCAATTGCCGGAGCTATCACTGCGGCGAAATTTTTGGAAGCTTTTATCCATGATCATCCTTCATGGGCACATCTGGATATTGCAGGAGTAGCATTTGGAGACAGTGAATTTTCAAAAACCAAATCAGGAACTGCATTTGGAGTTCAATTATTACTTAAATTCATCGAAAATCAATTGTAATTATGGATGATCAGGGCAAGACTTTTCTTTGCATTTCCAATTTTTTCAAAGGGAATGCTTTTTTAACCCAGTTGAAAAAGCAGGGCAATCGGGTTTTTCTGATCACCTCTGAAAAGTTAAAAAACAAGCCTTGGGCCTTCGAATACATAGATGAGATTTTTTACATGCCTGGTCAGGATTTGGACTGGGACCTAGACCTTTTGATGAAGGGCGTCGGGGGTTTGATGAAGAGTCATAAGATCGAAAGCATAGTAGCACTCGATGATTATGACGTGGAAAAAGCTACCTATCTCCGCGAAAACCTAAGAATTCCTGGAATGGGCCAGACCACTGGTCGCTTTTTCCGTGACAAGCTGGCCATGCGTATCAAAGCTCATGACTCAGACATAAAAGTCCCGGCTTTTGCACCGTTATTCAATGACGACGACATCAATCAGTTTGCTGATCATATCCCTGCACCTTGGGTCTTGAAGCCGCGTTCAGAAGCCTCTGCGCATGGAATCATCAAAGTCCACGACAAGGAATCTTTATGGGAAAATATCCATCAATTAGGCGACAATAGACTTTACTATTTGGTAGAGCAATTCAAACCAGGTGATGTCTATCATGCTGATGGATTAATGCTCGACGGGAAAAATCTTTTCTGCTCCGTCTCTAGATATCTATCTACACCAATGGAAATTTCCCAAGGTGGTGGAATATTCCGTTCTGCTAATTTGAAATTTGGGTCGGAAGATGAGAAAGCAATTAAAAAAGTAAATGCTGCGATAATGAAAGCCTTTGGAATGAGGTCAGGCGCTACCCATACGGAATTCATAAAGTGCCGTGAAGATGGGGAAATCTACTTCCTGGAAACATCTTCCCGCGTGGGCGGAGCACATTTGGCAGAAATGGTGGAAGCTGCTACTGACATCAATCTTTGGGCTGAATGGGCCAAAATCGAAGATTCTCTTGCCAAAAACTATACTTACAAACTTCCAAAAGTTGCCAAAAACTATGCTGGAATTTTACTGACGCTTTCCAAATATGAACATCCTGATCTGAGTAGTTTCGATGATCCAGAAGTTTACTTTCGGGTTCCGCTGGAATACCATGCTGGTTTGATTGTGAAGTCTAAAAATCAGCAACGGGTGATGCAGCTTTTGGATGATTATGCAGAAAGAATTGCGAGAGAATTTTCTACCGTGGCTAATGCTCCTGAGCTGAAGAAGTTTCATTGAGATAAAACTTTAGAACTTCTCTTCCACTCCCAACCCAAAAAGTGCAAAGTCATATTTGACGGGGTCAGCTGCATCAAATTCCCGTAGTTTTTGGGTCAATTCCAAAGCCGTCAACCAATCTGTTTGCTTTCTGGTAATTATCCCAAGCTTTCTACCAACTCTATCCACGTGCAGGTCACATGGGCAAATCAACTGAGCTGGCGAGATACTTTTCCATAGCCCAAAATCAACTCCCTTATCATCATCACGCACCATCCAGCGTAGATACATATTGATCCGCTTACATGCTGCTTTGCGACTTGGAGTTGCAATATGCTTTCGCGTGCGGTGTGGAGAATCTGGAAGAGAAAAGAAAAACTCCTGGAACTTGATTAAAATAGATTCCATTGAATCTATTTCATGGGTTTGTCCAAGGAGAAAGGCTTCTTCAAGTGAATCATGCTGCCTGTAAAACCAGCTCAGGAAGTGAATAAAGTACAGCGTATCCACATCATTAAAAGTTCTATGTTTGAAGTGTACAAACGGTTTAAGGTCATCTTCCTGATGACTCAGTAGAAAGTCATGTGGAGCATTGTCCATTCTATCAAAAAGCTCAATGCATTTATTAATGATTGTTTTCCGCTGTCCCCAAGCTAAAATTGAAGCAAAAAAACCTGCAATTTCTATGTCTTGTTTTTTTGAAAATCGATGTGGAATCGAAATTGGATCAAGCGTTATAAAGCTTGGACGATTGTAATGCTCTACCTTTTCGTCTAAAAAGTCCTTGATGTTTTGCATCAAAGCGCGACTTTAACTTCTCCGCCCTGAGTACCATCAAACCACTTGAAGCACAATTCATTATCTACTATATCTGAGACGTGCCAGTCAAAGGATTTAATATTCGTAAGTGATCGAAGAGAATCTTCGTCAGGATCATAAAGGCAAATATCGAAATCAGGTAAGTCCTTTGCTTCTGTACTATTCCACTTTTCCAAAATATAACCCTCTTCCAGTACGCGTACTTTATTTCCAAATACAAAATCAGAAAGCACAGAAGGGACACCGTCCTTCCTTCTAAACTTAAATCCAGATGGGCCAAATACTATTTGCTTGATCAATTTTGCTTCGAGTAATTCACCTGAGTATGGCAAGTCCTCCCATTCAGACTCCTTCAGCACTACTTTTTTCCCTTCAGGACGAAGTCTATTGAGAAATCTGGAGAGTAAGGAAAACACATAAGTCACTCCTATAAAAAGCAATCCAAAACTCGCCAGGATCGGGTAAGAAACAATAAAAATAACATTCCAGATGAATCTGAAAATGTGATGAAATATGAGTTGGACTTTATTCATAGCGTATACGCAAAATTAGTAGTGACTTTGCGGAAACCAAAATTCCCTGATAAAACCTAGGGCGTAAACTATAGGTTCAAAATGAAAGAAGACCGTCAGAATTGACGGTCTTCTTTGAGCATTTATTGATTGCAAAGTGGCATTCATTAATCAGATAACATCTGACATTAGCCATTCAACTTAATACATTACTTCTACCGGGAATCTGCCATTTACAGCTTTCAGCTGATCGAAAGCGGCCTGAGAAAGCTTAATCACCAATTTGCTGTTATCTCCTGTTTCTGGAAGAGTTCCGACTACCCGGGCAAAAATCGTTACATCGTTCTCCTCATTCTTCACTCTCATGATAGTACCAACAGGGGCAGTTCTATGAAGGACCAAATATTTCTTATGCCCACCTGTTCCTTCAATCAGTTCAGCTTGACCAGTTTCCTTGATATTTTTAAATCCTCCTGATGTAGATGCATCTGCAGGCTCTACCATCATTTCATCTACGCTGTTCACAACTCTTGGATCTCCAATCACAGGTACTGTAGATTCCTGCATTGCACCACGGCCAACCTTCAAAACCTGACCTTGTTGAAGATTGTTTGAAGTCAAAGCATTCCAGGTTATCAAATCTTCAACTTTAGCGGAATATTGATTTGCGATAGAGAATAGAGTTTCACCGCTCTGAACTGTGTGTGATTTCCAATCTCCTGGAACCATCGGTTTGCTTGTTTCTACTACAGGTTCCGGGGCTGAAGCCTTTGTTGGTTCTGTTTTTGGAGTAGGCTCTGGCTTTGCTTTTACTTTAGGAGTTTCTTCGACTTTCTTTGCAGGCTTTCCTTTCCCTTCATTTTTATTGGATACTACCGGACTACTGGCAACTGCCACTTCCTGAGTAGGTTCTTTTGCCACAGACACCGGCACCGCAGGCTCAATAATGAGGGACTGACCTACACTGAGATCATTTCCTTTCAGTCCATTTTCTTTCATTACACTTTCTACCGATACGCCATATTTTTTTGAGATCGAGAAAAGTGTTTCACCAGGAACTACATTATGAACTACCGAACCAGCAGGAACTTCCGCCATTGAAATAAAAGGTACTTTGATCGTCTGGCCAATTTTCAAGCCTTCCTTTAATGCAGGGTTTGCATTCACAATGTCACTTACGGGAGATTTGTAGCGACGGGATATACCGAAAAGTGTCTCTTTTGGATCTACTTCATGAAGAATATATGATTGATCCCCGATGCGTGTCACTCCCACCGAATCGACAGAAGTTCTCTCGGAAGCCATTGATATTGAAGAAGAAAGTGAGAAAAAAAGAAGAAAGGACCAGAATAATTGTGATCTATTAATCATAGAGATGTACTGAGTTGGGAGTAAACTAATTAGAAATACAAGATTAATTTCCAAAGGCCAAGGGTGCAAGAATTATGCTAGAATCGAAATGGACCATGAGTATCCTTGCATTCCCCGCAAAGATCGAATAATAGTCCAAGAATAGGAATTTAAGCTGGAAAAATACTTTTTCTTATTGCTGCCAAATAAACAAATGAATCAGTTTTTACTCGTATTTCGTATCTTTTATCATTCGTACATGAAATCAAAAATGAAAATCTATTTCAGCTCATTAATTCTTTTCCTCTTATTTTCCTCTCAACTGGTTCTTGCCCAATCGGATAATGGAATTGACAAAAAAGTTTTCACTTTCAAAATCGATAAAGACATTGATCCTGCCATGACTCGTCGAGTAAAATTGGCTTTGGAAAGTGCAGAAAAGCAGGATACTGATCTCATTATTATTGAAATGGATACTTACGGTGGTGCCGTTAATGATGCGGACGAGATCAGAACAATGCTTCTAAATTCTACCATCCCTATTTATGTGTTTATAAATAAAGATGCAGCTTCAGCAGGTGCTCTGATATCTATCGCTACGGACAGCATCTACATGGCTCCAGGTGCGAGCATAGGCGCAGCAACAGTGGTCAATAACACTGATGGAGCTGCAGCACCAGACAAATACCAATCCTACATGCGCTCGATGATGCGAAGTACTGCTGAAGCCAAAGGTCGTGATCCGAAAATTGCAGAGGCAATGGTAGATGAAAAAATCGAGATTGAAGGAATATCAGAAGCTGGCTCAGTCATTACTTTCTCCGTATCAGAGGCAGAGAAATACGGTTTCTGTGAAGGACAATTTGATTCGATCGAGGCAATTCTAGAAGCTCAGAACATGAGTGATTCACAATTGATTGCTTATGAACCGGCGTCCATTGAGCAGATTATAGCATTTTTCTTAAATCCAGCAGTCAGCGGTTTTTTGATTTTAATAATAATAGGAGGATTGTACTTTGAGTTACAAACTCCCGGTATAGGATTTCCTATCCTTGCATCGGTAGTAGCTGTTTTACTCTATTTTATTCCTTATTACTTAAATGGCTTGGCTGAAAACTGGGAGATTTTGGTCTTTTTTATTGGAGTGATATTGCTGGCAGTAGAACTCTTCGTCATCCCTGGATTCGGGATTTTCGGAGTTCTGGGAATTATTGGCATTTTAGCGGGGCTTGTATTGGGAATGATTCCAAACCAGAATTTTGACTTCGAGTTCGTTCCCGCTGGTGATCTCTTTGCCGCCTTACTGACTGTTATTTTGGCCGCCATTGCTTCCGTTGGTCTAGTATTCTGGCTGACACCGAAAGTCAATGAGTGGGGTGCCTTTAAAACCATAACCCTTGCTTCCACCCAGCAAAGAAGCGAAGGATACACTTCTTCATCCTATGCTGACACGTTAAATGGAAAAACTGGCGTAGTTCACTCACGCCTTAGACCAAGTGGAAGAATAGAAATAGACGGGGATATCTTCGACGCTTATTCCCGCGGAGAGTTTATCGATCAAGGGGAAAAAATCATAGTGATATCTACTGAAGGCACTTCTCTGAAAGTAAAAAAGCATGAGGCTTAGTAGAATTTAATAAGTTTGCCCCATGAATTCCTCTCAGACCATATATGACCTGATCGGCAAAGAACAGATCCGCTTGTTGACAAAGTATTTCTATCAGGAAGTCTCCAAAAATGAAGCATTAAAAAAATTGTATCCAGAAAATCTGGAACCTGCCGAGGAGCGGTTATTTCTTTTCTTACAACAAGTATTAGGAGGACCAGAAACCTATTCTGAGCAAAGAGGACATCCAAGACTTCGGATGCGGCATGCTCGTTGGAAAATAGATGCTGTAATGCGAGATCATTGGATGAATGCTATGCTCTTAGCTTTAGATCAGATAGCATTGGATGCAAATGTACGCGAAGCAATGATGAGCTATTTTGTGAAAGCCGCAAATCACATGATTAACCATGCGTAATTTGCTTGCAAGGCTGTATTCCATTTATGCAGCACTAATTTTTATAGTGAGTTTTCTTCTGATATTTCCATTTATCCTGATTTGTATCTGGGTGCCCGGTTGGAAAAAATTTGGCAGAAAAATCAATCGCTACTGGGCAAGAAGCTACTTCCTTTGCATTTTTCTTCCAGTCAAGATCGAAATAGCTAAAAAGATAGATAAAAGCAAACCCTATATCTATCTGGCAAATCACTTTAGCTACCTAGATATCGCTATGATGGGTTTTATTCCCGGAGATGTGCTTTTTGTGGGAAAAGCATCAATCAGAAAAGCCCCACTCTTCGGATATTACTTCAAAAATCTCCACATAGCAGTGGACAGGGAAAGATTGAAAAGTAGGGCTGAAACAATGAAACGAACGGATAATGCACTGGAATCTGGCAGTAGTGTAATTATTTTTCCGGAAGGAGGGATTTTCACTAAGAATCCTCCTGAGATGATTCCTTTCAAAAATGGAGCATTCCGGATGTCCTATGACAAACAAATCCCCATCATACCTGTCACTTTATCCTATAATCACCTAATTTTGCCAGACGACGGGAAGCTTTTGCTTTATTGGAGGCGTGCTAAAATGGTGCTTCACGATCCTCTACTCCCTGCGCAATATGCTTCCGAAAATAGCTTAAAAGAAAAATGCTTTGAAGTGATTCAGCGTCAACTTGACTTAGATAATTCGAACTCATCAAGTGGAGCATGACAAAAGGTATCTCATAAAAGTAATAATAAGAGATTTCTTCTGAGAGGGATAATTAGTGAAACAAAAAAATTAAGACATGAAAATAGATACTAACTCAATCAAGAAAATCGCTCACTTGGCCCGATTGGAATTTGACGAAAGCAGTGCGGAGAAAATGTCAAAAGACATGAGTCAGATTTTGGACTGGGTGGAAAAATTGAATGAAATTGATACCGAAAATGTGGCGCCATTGACTACGATGTCTTCAGAAGTAAATGATATGCGGGAAGATAAAATCGGGCACCAATTAGATCATGAGGCTGGTTTAAAAAATGCGCCTAAAAGAGACTCAGAATACTTCCGCGTACCGAAAGTAATGGAATAGATTTTTGAATAACGCATTGAAATACTCAACCCTAATTAAAATTATAGCCCTCCTATTCATTGTTTCGGGAGGGCTTTTTTCCCTTTATTACTTAATTTTTGACCCACGGCCTTACGTCAATATTCAGGCTGGATCATTTCTCGATACCATCGCAATTCCATTTGACTGGGTACAGATTGGTCCTATTTCTTTTCCAATCAAAGTCGACAATTACCTGGTCTTTCAAGAATTCAAGACTTTGGCCCCTAAATTTTATCAGACAGAATCTTATGTCTATGCGATCCTAGTATGGCTTGGAGTTGTCACAGTGTTGACCTTAATAACTGAATTTAAAAAAACCTTTTTCATAGTTGGGGGAATAGGTTGGATCGTTCTGCTAACTTTTAGCAATTTCAATGGGCTCAATATAGGAGGACAAAGCGCTAATTATCCTTTGATAATTCTTCTTGCCGGCACATTGATTCCTTTGATTTACTTCCACCTCTGGGGCCAAAAAATACATCTGGCAATAAAATGGGTAGGGATTTTCACAGGAACCTTTGCTGCACTCGCTATTCTTTTGACACAAAGTCCCATAGCAAGTCCAGATATATACCTTGCTGAGCACACCTTGACAATTGGTTTTGGGCTAGCAATAAGCTGGGTATTTTGGAATGGACACGGAGTTCTTTCGGGAATTTACATTTTGCTCGCCAGAGCAAACCGTAATCTCAATCTGAATGTCAGGGTGCAAATCATTCTGGTAGCAATCATCTACCTATCAACCCTCTTCTTTATCCTGATGGATTTGCAGGGAGACTTGAATTTCCCTTTTCCAGTCTTTTCGGCTCTTTTCCTACTCATCCCAATCGGGATTTTCGGCAGGATTTCTATTGGAGAAAAATTAGAGCAAAGTGACGAGTTAGTCTCCACTCCCATCGTTATCAAGACCCTGCATTTGATTGGCTTTGGCCTTGCTTTATGGCTAGTCTGGAAAATGAAATTGTCAGGAAATCAACCTGCTGAGGAACTGTTCAAGCACCTGCTTATTTATTCCCAACTTGGGTTCTCCCTGTTTTTCTTCATCTACCTCATGGCAAATTTTATGTCTGTCATGAATTCGGGAAAGGCAATTGAGAAAGTGGTATTTAAACCCTATTCTCTTGTTTATTATCACGTTAGGATTGGTGGCTTGATAATTATTCTGGTTTTGACCACCTACACCGGAGGTATTATTGGAGTGCAGGCAAATGCCATGACAAGTAATATTTTGGCAGAATATTATTATAAAATTGGTAAAAAACTGGAAGCAAGCATTCTATACGAAAATGCATGGATGCGCTATCGCAAAAACCCAAAGGCCAAGTTTACAGCTGCACAATTGCTGATAGATCTTAAACAACCTACTTTGGCAAAAAGTCATCTGGAAGAAAGCTTTACTGAAGTCCCACAGGTTGACAATATCCTATTGCTGGCAGATCGTTTACACCAAGAGAACAAAGTGTTTGAAGCAATATATTACCTCGAAAATGGACTTTCAATTTTCCCGGATGAACCGCACCTGTTAAATAACCTGGGCCTGTTTTATACCAAAGTCAATAAGTCTGCTGAAGCCTTAAAATTGATGGATAGCATAGAAAGTACTGATCCGGTTTTGCAGGCTAACTTAACAGCTTTAAAGACTAAGCTTGGAAAACCCGAAGTAAATTCAGACGGATCTTCTGATTTGATTTCTCAGGTCAATGAGCTCGCGGCGTCTAATGCCTTGGCTAATATTCCTGATCCAGCACTTCTTTCTTCCATCAGGGAACGCCTCAAATCCGAATCCTCTCCTATGCTTATCAATGCCGGATGGAGAAATATACTATCAGAGATCAATACAAACGATCCCAGCGCAGATTTAGATTTTTTGGATAGTCTTGGTCAGAAGTCGGAAATGACAGAATACATTATGTCAATTCAGGAGACTGCAGTAATAAGAAGTTTAGCAGCTGGAAGAATAATTGAAGCAGTGAAAAATCTTAACGGGTTAGCATTCCGAAACCCTAATGATGCTGCCTATTACCTTCAGCTTTCCGGAAGTATTTTAGCAAAAAATCTGGATTTTCAAAAAGCTGCAAATGAATTTATAGCAGCCGAAGAGAAAGGATTTCAAGGTTTCACTACCCATCACTGGAGTATTTTTGGATTAGCAGGCATGCCGGATAAAGCGGTAGATATCCAAGAAAACTACCAATTCTCTTTGCCTGCGTACATTTCGAATGAGGATACTACAATTCGGGAGTATTTTAAAATCATCAGCAATTTTCACCAAAAATCCCCTCAAAACTTATTGTCACAGTGGCGAACACTACCGGAAAGTGAATTGAAAACGGACATAGCAATCAGGCTAGTTGCCTACAAGTCTCATGGCCTAATCCAATCGAATTTACAAGAATTGGAAAAATTTATAACTGAAAAAATTGGTCCGCAGGAACAACTTAGTGCATTCGTAAACGACCCTGATGTCACAAATTCAGAATCAGTTAATCACTTCGTTTCCTGGATCAAAGCGAATAATGATCTCACTGCAAATCCATACCTTAGTCCATTGATAATTAGCGCAGTAGCTGCTAATTCGGATCCTTTGGCGCAATATGAAATACTAAATGCAGCTACTGAATTCAATCAGGATCCAATCCTCTGGCTAAGAAAAATCAAGGCGGCAAGGGAAAGTGGTCTTGATACCTATGCGAATGAATCTTTGGAGATTCTAAAACAATGGCTGAGTGAAGATGAACTTCTAACGCTTCAGAACTTGAACTATTGATTCCTATTAACGTTTTTTGTGTAGGCGGAATTGACCCAAACCATTAACTTTATCAAAACCCCTAGCCATGACGAAAATTATAGAAACCCACGAAATCAACAAAACCTACAGAATGGGCTCAGAAGTAATTCAAGCGCTAAAATCTGTTTCCATATCTGTGGACAAGGGCGAATATGTAGCTTTCATGGGACCTTCTGGTTCGGGTAAGTCAACCTTGATGAATATCATAGGTTGTTTGGACACACCTACTTCAGGTACTTATGTACTGAACAATAAGGATGTGTCAGATATGACAGAGAATGAATTGGCCGAAATCAGAAATAAGGAAATTGGATTTGTTTTTCAGACATTCAATCTTCTTCCTAGAGCAAGTTGCTTAGAAAATGTAGCTCTTCCGCTAGTGTATGCAGGTATGACCAAATCTGATCGGGAAGAAATCGCTTTTCAGGCACTGAGCAATGTGGGATTGGGAGAGCGGACCAAGCACCGTCCAAACGAGCTTTCAGGTGGTCAGCGCCAACGTGTGGCTATAGCCAGAGCTTTGGTGAATACGCCAAGCATCATTCTTGCCGATGAACCTACGGGTAACTTGGACTCTAAAACTTCCTACGATATCATGGAGCTTTTTCATGAGTTACATTCCAAAGGCAATACCATTATCATGGTTACTCACGAAGATGACATCGCCCATTATGCCCACAGAATCGTAAGATTACGAGATGGTTTGGTGGAAACGGATACTATAAATCCGAATCCTACCCGTGGAATTGCAATGCACGCATAATCACACCTTATTATTACAAATAGATTGTTATTTTTGTCCTAAGAGAATCAGGGCAAGGAGATGAAAATCTATACAAAAACAGGAGATGAGGGATTAACATCACTTTTGGGAGGCACACGCGTTCCAAAATTTGATGTAAGAATCGATGCCTATGGCACCGTGGATGAGCTTAATTCCTATATAGGTATGCTTCGTGATCAGGAAGTCAACTGGATGAGGGCAGAAATTCTCAAAGAAATTCAGGATAGACTTTTCACTATTGGAGCAGACTTGGCCACAGATCCCTCCAAACAAAATGTGAAAAAGCCGGATTTATTGGAATCCGACATTGAGATGCTTGAAAAGCAAATCGATGAAATGGAAAAGCCCCTAGCCCCACTCACCTCTTTCATTCTTCCAGGAGGTCACCCATCCATATCTTTTGGCCATCTTGCAAGGACTGTGTGCCGGAGATGTGAAAGAATAGTCACTGAGCTCGCAGCGATGGAGGAAGTATCCGAATTAGTGATTCAATATCTAAACAGGCTTTCGGACTATCTTTTTGTATTATGCAGAAAAATGGCCCAAGAACTCAACGTAAATGAAGTAATCTGGAATCCCAGAAATAAATAATTAGCTACCTGGCTCAGCCAGACTAACGGCAAAACCAATGAAGACACAACTTGCCCTACCGGTAACTAAAGTTCAGAACTCTAGAATACCTGAAACAGACTTTTCCAACCTAGTATTTGGACGCACGATCAGTGATCATATGTTTGTGGCTGATTACAAAGACGGTGAATGGACTGACCTTAGAATTGAGCCGTATGGGCCGCTGAGCATAAATCCTGCTAACGCAACTCTTCACTACGGACAATCAATTTTTGAAGGCATGAAGGCCTACAGAAATGAGGATGGAAAGATTTTGGTATTTCGCGCTGATGCAAATTGGAGACGACTTAATGAATCCGCTGAGCGCATGTGTATGCCTGAGCTTCCCGAAGAAATTTTCATGGAAGGACTAACTCAACTGATTGACTTGGACAGAGATTGGGTTCCCACTGCAAAAGGAGCTTCACTTTACGTGAGACCTTACATGTTTGCCATGGATGATTACATAGGAGTAAGACCTTCAGATACCTACAAATTCATCATTCTTACCTGCCCGGTGGGAAATTATTACAATAAGCCAGTAAGCGTAAAAGTAGAAACTACGTTCACCCGGGCCACTGAAGGTGGAACAGGTGCAGCGAAGACAGCTGGCAACTATGCTGCTTCTCTCTACCCGGCGCGTCAAGCTCAAAAGGCAGGCTACGATCAGCTACTATGGACTGACGGAAGAAGCCATAGCAAAATAGAAGAAAGTGGTACAATGAATGTAATGTTCAAAATCAATGGAACATTAATCACTGCACCAACTAATACTGGAACTATACTTAAAGGCATCACCAGAGATTCAGTTATCCAACTGGCAAAAGATTGGAATGAGCCTTTAGAAGAAAGATTCCTGACTGTAGGTGAATTGGAAACTGCTTTATTAGATGGAACCTTAGAAGAAGCATTTGGGACAGGTACGGCAGCTACAATCGCTCATGTAGAGCGAATCAATGTAAACGGGAAAGATTTTACACTTCCTTCTAAACCTGCAGATGCATTTTCCCACAGAGTTTTGGCAGAGCTAGACGGTATCAAATATGGTCAAGTAGCTGATTCTCATGACTGGATCATATCTATCTAATGACCGAACTTCTTATTAGCATAAAGGCTGCCTACTTTAGTAGACAGCCTTTTTTCATTCTGAATGAACAGGATTCTGAACCCTAAGAATTTTAAGTTTTTTCAATCCTCCGGGAAGAGTCCATTCTATCTCCATTCCTTCCTGAAAACCTATTAAGGCTACTCCCAAAGGTGTAAAAAGAGAAAGTCGCTTTTCAGCAAGATTAGCGGTTTTAGGTAAGGTCAGTTGAAATTTCAAAAGTTGGCCTGAGCCCACGTCCTGAACTTCGAAATGGGAATTGATCCGGATTACCTGAGGTTCGATTTTAGAATCAGTCACTTTCCTGGCTTTTTCTATTTCCCTTGCCAGCAAAGAAATCTCCTTAGTGATCATAGGTGACGGAGTATTAAGAATTAACTCTTTTATAATTGAATAGTCCGTTTTGGTTAGTATAGGCTTCATTTTGTTGAAAATTAATAGTGGACCCAAGTCATAATGCTTGGAATAGAAGGATAAGAATCTTGAAAATTGCCCTCCTTACGTAATATTGGAAATCACCGAGGGCTAAGAAATAAAGTCTTTGTTCTTTTGGCAAAACACACAAATGTCCGGTCTGCCAGCATAAGCTGGAGCAAAAAGACGGAGGGATTTATGTGATAGCTGAGATTTCAAGGGAAGCTATTTAAAAAAATAGCGACCATTCTGACTGATCGCTACCTGAATACAAATACTCTTACGACAGTTCCGGGATAAGGTTAATCTATACTCTGCAACTCCGAATCATTTTCTGTAGGAATTTTTACTAGTCAAGCCTATAGATCTGAATTGTGTTTCAATCCCATTAATTTATCTGAGAATTTTCTCCTGCTGTTTCTATTTCAAAATCCGAACAGAACTTGTAGTTGTCTCGAAGGATGTACCGTCGACAAACTTTAGCTTAATTATAAAGCTTTGCAATTCTCCTCCTTCGGCGGGAGATTCTAACAATTTCAATCTGAAATCAGTGAAATTATAATTTTGCCTATAAATCGACATAAATTCTTCTACACTAAGTATTTTATCTGATACTTCAACCTCAAATAAACTTGTGGCTGAATCTCCAATTGGGATCTCATTGGAATAATTGGAATTACTGATTATGTCCAACTCCAATATCCCATTTTTAGATCCTGCATATCCAATAACATGGCATTCCTGTGCGAGCAAAGATCCATTTGGAGAGTAGTTGCCCTGTGTAATCCCTTTTGTTTCTAGCCAGATTTAATAGCTTATATCTTCCCAAACCATGGGATTTGAAGTGCTGATTGGCTGTCGGGATCTGTTATTCAGAATCAAACTGCTTATTCCGCTGACATAAAAATATGGGATGCTTTCGGGGCACTGATCCTCACTGCAGGATAATACAACGGATGAAAAGATAAATAAGACCAGTAAACCTATACTTTTAAAATTCATACCTCAAAAGTGTTATTTTCACCTATTGAAAACAAAGATAGGCTGTTCAACTAAGTCACTATAAAACAATGTTTGCTTTATATTTTTCGAAAACAAAAATTCAAAAATTGAGTAAGTTTCTAATTTTAACTCTTTTTTCCCTCCTGCTTTTTTTCAGTGCTAATCATGCATTTGCTCAGTCAACCGACTTTTTACTTTTGAAGCGTGGAACCAAACAAAAGTCTCAGATCCGATATTATCCAGGGGAAGAAATCACCTATAAAAGCACAAAAATAAACTATTTTGTCACGGATGTGATCCAAAGCATAGATCAGAATTTCATCTATCTAAGTGAAAATATTCTCTCGCCAGAATCAATCACCGAAATAGATATCCGGTATAAAGATCGCCGGAATGGCACGCTGAGAGCTTTGAATGTATTAACTCTTGGGGCTGGAATAATCTTACTAGGAGCCGAATCAATAAACAGCATTTATCACGGCAATGAATTCTCCATTGACAGTGGTGTAGGACTTACCTCTGGGATTTTATTGGGAACTGGCCTTGCGATGCTGCCTTTACGTTATAAAACCTTTAAAAATACTGGTCGAAATAAGATTCAGTTGATCCAAATGAGAATGGATTAATCGAAGTTTATTGGTATAAGCAGATATTTTTTCGGACTTTTGCACCCTAAATTTTAACCTAGACAGATGACTTCAGAACAACTGAAAGACTTGAAAGCCCGCACATCGGCTTTGAGGAGGTATCTTTGACTACGATCGTAAGATTGCCGAAATAGAAGACCTAGAGGCCATATCGGCCCAGCCTGACTTTTGGAACAACCCAGAAGAGGCAGAAAAAAGCATGAAGCAGATTCAGGCCCGAAAAGCTTGGACCGGTTCATTTGAATCCCTCAATAAAACCATCGAAGATCTCGACGTTTTATTTGAATTCTACAGCGCAGACGAAGTTTCTGAAGAAGAAATGAAAGCTGAGTACGTTAAAGCTGAGGCTGCCGTACAGGAGTTGGAACTCAAGAAAATGCTCTCTTCGGAGGAGGATCAGCTCAACGCCGTATTGGAAATCAACCCGGGAGCCGGAGGAACAGAAAGTAATGACTGGGCCTCTATCCTTATGAGAATGTACATAATGTGGGGTGAGAAAAATGGCTACAAAGTGAAGGAAGTGGATATGCAACCTGGTGAAGTAGCCGGGATCAAATCCTGTACGTTGGAATTTGAAGGTCCGCTGGCTTATGGATTTTTGAAATCTGAAACTGGTGTTCACCGATTGGTCCGAATCTCTCCATTTGACTCAGGAGGAAGAAGACATACCTCTTTTGCCTCGGTGTATGCCTATCCGGAAGTGGATGATTCTATAGAAATCGAGATCAATCCTGCAGATGTGGAATTGCACACCTCTAGATCAGGTGGTGCCGGTGGACAAAACGTGAACAAGGTAGAAACCAAAGTTCAGTTGACCCACAAGCCAACGGGAATCGTGGTAGTATGTCAGATCGAGCGTTCTCAACTTGCCAACCGGGAGAAAGCAATGCAAATGCTAAAATCCCGCTTGTTCCAGCTGGAATTGGAGAAGAGAAATGCGGAAATCGCAAAGATCGAATCTTCCAAGATGCGGGTAGATTTTGGATCACAAATCCGAAACTATGTGCTTCATCCCTACAAGCTGGTGAAGGACAACCGTACCGGACATGAAACCTCAGATACACAACATGTGCTGGACGGGGGATTAAATGAGTTTATGAAAGCCTTCCTACTCGCACAGAGTGAAGAGCAGGCGAGTAAAGAGTAATATTTAGGCCAGGCGTTAATCCTGGCCTTTTTTCTATTACAGATTTTATGAAAACACGTTCATCATTTTTTACCCTGGACTTCTCCTTACTCTGCCTGAGCTCATTTCTGTTTTTCTCATCCTTCAATATGATTATTCCGGAGCTACCAGCTTATTTGACTTCGCTTGGGGGGGAAGATTACAAGGGATTGATCATTGCTTTATTTACCTTGACAGCGGGTATTTCCAGACCTTTTAGTGGAAAGCTTGCCGACAATATTGGCAGGATACCCGTTATGATGATTGGCGCTTCTGTATGCTTTCTGGTAGGCATATTATATCCCCTACTCAGCTTTGTAAGTGGATTTCTTTTTCTTCGACTGGTTCATGGTTTCTCCACAGGTTTCACCCCCACGGGAGAATCAGCGTACATCGCAGACATAGTTCCCTACCAAAAGCGAGGTGAAGCAATGGGTATGTTTTCCCTCTTTGGATCTATGGGAATGGCCGCTGGCCCAGCTATTGGCGGATGGCTAGCGACGCTATTCACGATCGACACGGTTTTCTATGTATCCGCTTCCGTAGCCATATTGTCTATCCTGATTTTATTTAGGCTAAAAGAAACCCTCCCTCCAAAAAAGCCAATTTCATGGAGGTTGCTTCAGTTGAAAAGAGACGAAATCATAGAAACACGCGTGTTGGTTCCTTCTGGAATACTATTCCTTTGCTGCTTTTCCTTCGGGGTTATACTCACTATTATACCGGATTTTTCGGCTCACTTGGGTATAGAAAACAAAGGACTTTTCTTTGGAGTATTTACGCTGTCTTCATTAGGAATCCGATTATTGGCAGGCAAAACCTCAGATAGATATGGCCGTGTTCCCGTAATGCGTGCAGCAAGTGCCACACTGGTTTGTGCTATGGTATTGATTGCTTATGCTGAGAGCAGATTTGCTTTGATGGGTTCTGCCGTGTTGTTCGGATGTGCGGTAGGAATGTACAGTCCAACTACTGCAGCCTGGGTGGTAGATCTTTCGCTGGACAAATTCCGGGGAAGGGCGCTAGCCACCATGTATATCGCTTTGGAGGCCGGTATTGGAATTGGCGCACTTACTTCGGGATTTCTTTTTGCAAATAGCGCAGACAACTTCCGCTTGGTATTTCTAACCAGTGCAGGAATTGCAGGATTGGCCTTTATTGCTTTGCTTTTTGCGAAAACAAATCGGAGGATGGCACTGGAATAATCTGTTCCAAAAGATTTCCTCAGATTATTAAAGTTTTGAAAGCGCAGATTCTGTCTGATAATCGGAGGTTATCTTAAGATCAGCGTTAATCTGCGGCTTTATCAGTTGGACGTTCCAAAAGGAATTTAATTTCCCAAGTGCTTATTTATCCGCGGAATGGATAAAATCTCTTTTTGTCTGCCATTATAATACGTGACTTTTTGACCATCAAAAAAAGCTCCTTCTTCCAGCATTATCCTCACGTCCTTATTCCATTCGGGCACAAAAACCACAGCATTCAGTTCAATCGCATAACCGGTATTTGCATGAAGAGGAAAATCACCTGCTCCAGGAGTGTCTCCCTGATTGTCCCACATCCCGATAGTAGGTCCGGCAGAATGACCATAGTAACCCAATGGATGAGTGTAGATGCTTCCACGAATTCCTTCCGAGTCCAGTACTTTTCGGGAAGCACGAAGAATTTCATTGCCCGTCTTACCAGCTACATAATTGGAAGTCAAAATATCCTGAACTCTATTTCCCTGCGCAAAAGCCTTACTTAAATATTCCGGCACTTCAGTTTCACCAGCTTTCAGCACATAAGCCATTTCCTGGGTATCGGTATTTAATCTGAGATAAGTAATTCCAAAATCCACATGCAGTAAATCGCCAGGCATGATCACTGATTCTGGAGACTTGGTAGCGAAGTTTCTATTCTGTTCAGTATTTGCAGGATCTGCACGCTGAATGTCCACAGAAGGGTGGAACCAAGTATCTAGCTTCATTTCCTTGATTTTCTCCCTGTACCACCAAACCAAATCTTCGGTGGTCGTCACACCGGGGGTGATTACAGCCTCAGAAAACCCTTCACTTACAATGGAATGGGCAATTTCCTGAATGTGCTTGTAAGTAGCCATTTCAGGCTCAGTTCTAGTTTCCAGCCAACGAACGGCCAGTGTTTGGGCAGAGACTACATTTTGCTGAAGATTTTTAGGCAAATATTCCAAAAACACCTGATGCTCATTAGTAGTCAAGCCATCCGCATGGCCATAATCCTTTGCGTAATTCAGTCCTATTTTTTTTGGGTTTTTGGATGAAATCAAATCCATCAAGGCTTTCCACTGATCAGGCTGTGTTTCCAGATCCCAGGCTCTTTTGAAAGATTTTCCTACATCATATCGAGCTACTGCATAAGTTTCTACTGGCGCACTTGCCGAAGGTTGATACATTACTAAGATCGTCCTTCTACGCGCTGCATGCCAAGTGGCAGGAAGCATAGTGCGGATCACCGGATCCTCATTGTATTCCCTGGAGATCACCACCCACATATCTATTCCCGTTTCGGTCATTAGTTCCGGGAGAAGATTTTCAATACGGTATTCTAACCAGCGGTCTATTACCTCAGCTTGATCGCGCTGGGTCAGCACAGCCAGGTTTTGTGCGAAAGCACAATTAGATAGTGTAACTAAAGAAAATGCAAAGAGTAGGTTTTTGATCATATTAGGCGGGATTAAGCTTGAAGATAAAACAAAAAGTAATAATTGGAAGCACAAGAATGTCCGAAGACTCTTAGGCTATGACCACCGGTTTATTTGCCGCGATCATGCGATGGCTCAACTTATGAAAACGGTAAAATAAAACCACAGCTGTCACTGATAATCCTATTAACAAACCATACCAAATTCCTTTTTCCGCAAAGCCAAGTTCAAAAGCAAGGAAATATCCGAGCGGAAGTCCTATTACCCAATAGGCAACCAATGTGATCAAGGTAGGAAAACGCACATCTTCAAGACCTCTTAGCACTCCCAAACCTGCCACCTGCACACCATCGGAAAGTTGGAACAAACCAGCAATAATCAACAAGGAGGCGGAAAGGGACACCACTTCTTCATTGTCTATATATAGTGTTGGAAGATAAGATCTCATGAGGATAAATATCAATCCAGTGATTGACATAAAAATCAATGTCATGCCAAAAACAACCATTCCAGCTTCTCTCATGGTTTTGAAACTGCCTCTGCCAACCTGATTACTCACACGAATCATCCCTGCAGTACTCAAACCTGACACCATCATATAACTTACTGAGGCTAGATTAATAGCAATCTGATGGGCTGCGAGCGCATTTACTCCAATCCATCCCATCATTATAGCTGCAGTACTAAAAGCACTTACTTCAAATATGTATTGAAAACCTGTTGGCACTCCTATTTTCAGTATTCTATTCAGGAGTAAAAACCTGAGTTTACCTATGCCCAGCTTAAGGTTAAATACACTATATCTTTTGGAACGCATCACATAAAGTCCCATCGCAATAGGCATCATAATGCGGGAAATCAATGTGGCGAGTCCTGCTCCGTTCAATCCTAATTCCGGAGCACCAAGGTTACCATAGATCAATACCCAATTGAGAAATACATTGACCAGATTACAGAAAATGGTAACATACATCGCCTGCTTAGTTTGGGCAACACCCTCAGCAAGCTGCTTAAATGATTGGAAAATCATAAAAGGCAAAAGCGATGCAGTGATGATAAATAGATAAGGGATAGTAAGAGTAACTACTTCTTCGGGCTGGTTTAAGAAATGTAAACCTTGTGATAAGCCTACCACCACCACTGTCAAAAGCAGAGCTGTTACGATGTTGATCCACAATCCATGCTGGAAAAGATGCCCGATTCGCTTGAATTTACCTTTGCCTTCAGCTACGGATACTAAGGGAGTGATTCCCATCGAGATTCCCATCCCAAACATCAGTATCACAAAAAAAATACTATTGCCCAAAGACGCCGCTGCCAAAGGAACTGCTCCTGTGCGGCCTACCATCATACTATCAGCCACGCCTACCAATACCTGACCCAGTTGACTCAACACTACCGGAAATGCCAGAGTAAAAGTGGTTTTAAAATGATCCTTGATAGTCATACTATAATTTGAGAATCCTGGCAGCTTTGAGAATTGCTGCTACACTGATCCCATCTGTGATTTCTCCGTGCATTACCATTTCCACTACTTTTGTAAAAGGCAATTTCTTTATTTTCAATAGTTCAGTTTCTTCAAACTCAGTTTCACCTTGAGTAAGTCCTTCAGCCAAGTAAACAAAACCCACCTCGTCAGTTACCGAGTTGGAAGTATGGATTTTCATTATTTCGGTCCACTTTTCAGCTATCAATCCTGTCTCTTCTTTCAGTTCCCGTTTGGCACTTTCCAATTTATCTTCAGCCATAGGCCCTCCGCCCATTGGTATTTCCCAAGAATATTCATCCAGCGGATATCTATATTGTCCGATGAGCCAGGTATTTCCACTCTCATCAATTGGAATAATTGCCATGGCCCTATTCTTAAAATGCACTTTCCCGTAAATGCTTTCCTTGCCAGCAGGGTTTAAGACATCATGATGCTCTACTTTAATCCAAGGATTTTCATAAATCGGATTAATCTTTTTGGTAGTCCAGGGGTTGTGTTCCATATGCTCAAAAAAAAAGGGTGACTTTCGCCACCCTTTACAAATAATTTAGGCTCATTAAGCCGGGATAGGCATTACTTTAGAATCCTTGAAAGTAGACAAAATTACCATGGATTGCATGGAATCCACTTCTTTGATTTCGGACACTTTCTCCAACATCAGGTTTTGGTAAGAAGTAATGTCTTTTGCTATAATTTTCAGGATAAAATCACCAGTACCGGTAATGTGGTGACATTCGATCACCTCAGGAATAATATTGATCTCTTTCATAAAAGCTTCAATATTTCCTTTGTTGTGTCCTATCAGACTAACTAATACAAAAGTACTGACTCCCAACCCAATCTTTTCAGGATCAAGCTTTGCGTGATAGCTTTTGATGATACCTGATTGCTCGAGCTTCTTCACTCTCTCCAATGTTGGAGCGGGAGAAAGACCAATATCTTTTGAAAGCTGAGCGTTCGTTATTTTGGCATTAGCCTGAAGGATTTCCAGAATCTTTCTATCGATTTTATCGAATTTTATTCTTAAGCTATGATCCATGATCTCTTGCATTTACGAAATTTTATATCGTGCAAAGTTAATATAATTGATGATTGTTTTAAACCATTCATCAGAATTTTAAAGCTGACATTCGAAATTTTCTTGATATTTCTAAGCCTTTCAACAAACAATCCTTATAAAATCACATGCTTGCTTGGCCAAATTCAAATTATCTCCTGTTGACTAGTTTGTAGAACGTCACTTTTTAAGTTAAAGTTTATTCTTTTTGATAAATTCTCTGGCTTCTTGATGAGCGGGGTGTTTACGCTTTGCATATTTCTTTACTTCCTTGAAGTACTTCTTTGCCAAGGTCTTATTTTTATCGATGGTTGCCATCTTTCCTAATTGCAATAAAGCATGGAGATAATAGCCACTTTCCTGGGACTCTGACTCTTCGCCATAAGAAAGTGTTTTCTGATAATATTTTTTCGCTTCCTCCCGGTCACCCATGCGCTCATTAAACTGCGCAATATAAAATGCTGCATATCTTCCGCTATTGGATTCATATCCAGTTTGCTTTGCATCTATTCTTTCGAGGATTTCCTTTGATTCTTCTACTGATTCAGTCCATCGGCCAACAGTATAAAGATGCCTGGCATAGGATCTATGGAAATAGGGATTATTGGGGAACTTGGTGTGCAAATATTCAGAAATTTGTAAGGCTTTAAATGGTTCCTTTTCCTCAGAGGCATATAACCTGAATAAAAAGTACTGAGCTTCCACCCGAGTGTAAAAAGCATTTGATGCGACTTGCTCCAACTGTTTTAAGCCTAGCTCCTTATTTCCCTTGGGGAAAAGCGCCATAATTGGCTTTAAAAGTGGATAGTTTTCAGGAATCCATTCTGAGAAGTAATTAAACAATGCATCTCCTAAAAGAAGTTCTGGATTAAACTCCTCCTCACCCCTACTCAGATCCATGTACTTGAGCGCATTGCGTCCTGCCCATGCCGCCTTTGTCCAGCTTTTTCTTTCTGAGTACAACCTTGCCTGGAAACCATATCCCGCAGCCAGAAAAAAGGCAGCTTCTTTGTTGGTTTCATCTTCATCAAACATTACTTCCGCCTTAGCGATAGCTCTGTCCAGGTATTTTACAAATGTGGCATCGTATTTTTCATTAGCAACATCTACTTCTATCCTCCACCAATAACCCAGCGCAACAAGGAATTCTGGCAAAGGATGATCTGGATATTGAAGCGCCAAAACGGCAAAGTCATGCTCAGCTGTAGGGAAATCAAAATTATACATGCTATTGATTGCCTTGGTAATTCTAAACTGTAAACCACGATCTAGCAATAAATATCTGGATGGAGCAAAGATCATAGAGTCCTCTTCCGCAACCTGAGCCTGAGCAACGCCCAGTCCAGCCAACCAAATACTTAAAATAACG
The DNA here is from genome assembly GCF_963974835.1 of uncultured Algoriphagus sp. Taxonomy (GTDB): domain Bacteria; phylum Bacteroidota; class Bacteroidia; order Cytophagales; family Cyclobacteriaceae; genus Algoriphagus. The sequence continues at coordinate 210,733 of NZ_CAXBET010000008.1, forward strand.
GCAATTTTTTTGAACATATATTTCTATCTAATTAGACCTCAAAATTAGAGGTATTCCCAAACAAAATTTTAGATTTGAGCCAGATTCATCTTAAAAATGGCTAAAACTTTAACTCCAGAAGGACGACGTCTCAAAGAACTAATTGATTTCGACAAGCGGATTTATTTTTTTGTATTAGTCTTCCTGTTTTTGCTAATCAGATTTCTCACCAATACATTAATTATCGAAGCTATACCTGATTACGATAATTTGGAAGCTAGGGGAGATTTCATGATTTTTCATATTTTTAATGCCCTCAATTATCTCTGGACTCCTTTTGCACTGCTTTGGAAATTCACTGTAATCTCCTTTTTATTTTGGTTAGGAGCCTTTTTGATCGGTTATAAAGTCCCTTATAAAGAGCTGTGGCAGTTTGCCTTGATTGCCGAAGTAGTTTTTGTATTCCCAGAATTGATCCGCCTTTTGCTTTATATCTCTCCACAGTCTGGAGTTACCTATACTGAAATTGATGAATTTCGGGCGCTCTCCTTGCTCTCTCTAGTGGGACCGGGAAATGTGGCTCCGCAATATCATTATGCTATGGCTACGCTCAATGTCTTTGAGATTATTTACGGAATTGTATGGCTGTACGGATTTCACATGATCAGCCGAAGACCATTTGGCGAATGTAGTATAGTGGTTTTCGTGTCTTACTATATTCCTTTGGCTATTTGGCTCTCTTGGTATATCATGGTGTACAGAGCTTGAGAATGAAAAAAGGGACCGTGCAGAATATGCAGGTCCCTCTTTTAAACTTATTTATTTTTTAGCTTAGAAACCTAAACCTAGAGCCATAGAATTTGGCGTAAAGTTAAGATCAGATACTTTAGTAGCAGCTCCAGTCATCAAATTGATTGAATAAACTCCTGAAGCACCACCTACAGTAAATACTCCATAGGCCATATCAGATGTACCACCTACATCAAATCCATTATCATCTGTAATATCAATTCCAAGTGGGCCGATTTCGACTAATATACCGTCGTTTGGAGGGGAAACTTGATATAACATATCTGTTTGCGCATCAACTACATAAAGTGCTGTAGAAGTTGTTCCTGCAAAATTCTTGGTATATGCCGCTCCACTAGCCATTGGTGTACCTGGGCTAAGACTTCCGTCCACAAAAGCCACTGTTCCCAAATCAGGGTGTAATCTAAGGTTTTGACCTTGATCAGTGATCAATCTTATTCTATCTACAGTTGGGTTAAAATCAAAGCCAATGTATGTACCCATTGCTGCTGGCATAAATGGATCTCCAATTGGTGTAATTGCTCCACTTGAAGGATTTACAGAGTACAATTGACTCATGTTAGACACTGCAAGTAGTTGACCATTTACTGGACGGAAATCCAAACCAACGATTTTCTCGCCATCCTTTAATCCCATAATGTCTACTGCAAGTGGACTTGGGCTTGTAGGATCAAAACGGTACAGTCTGTTATCCAAGCAAGTTGCATATGCGATTGGATTTGTTTTAAATGCAATACTAACTACTGGAGCAGAGAAAGTTCCTACCCACATAGCTTCACCAGTAGATAGATCAATAGTGTATAGTCTTGTCTCATCATCACTTCTATTTACTGCCAATGCAACAGAATTATCAGGATTGATATCCATATCACCCATTCCGTCGAAATCTACTCCTAGATCTCCAACTTCTTCTAAACCTCCATCATTTGGAGGAACTTGCTTATACAATTTGTCCTGCTCAAAATCGATATCATAAAGAGTAGTAGTCGTGGTGCCTGAAAAACTATTTGAGTAAGCTACAGCTCCAATACGAGGATTCATACCACCATTGATAGATCCATCAATTGCAACTACTGTACCCAGCTCAGGATGAAGTCTCAAATTTTGACCGGATTCAGTGACTAATCTTACACGATCCACAGTCGGATTAAAGTCCAAAGAAGGATTTGCACCATTATATGCTGGAGTGAAAGCTGTAGTGCCTAGTGCAGTTGCTGCTCCTGAATTTTCATTGATATGATACAATCTACTCATTGAACTTAGCGCATAAAGCTGGCCAGTCGCTGGGCGGTAATCAATGGATACGATCATCTCTCCTGATCCAAGACCTGTAACATCCACAGAGCTAGTAGGCGTCGTTAGATTTTGGGCATCGTACATCAAAATTTTATTGTCCGAAGTCAAAGCCGTGAAGCTTACTTCAGGTGCTGTGCCTGGCATGTCTATTACCGGTCCCATATCATCATCCTTGTCATCACAGGATATAAATACGAGAGAGAGCATCATACTGGCGAGCAGTGTTGGGTAAATGGTTGATCTTTTCATAAGTTGATTAGTTGATTTCCCACACTTACGAAGCCACCTATTCAACTGGATTTTAACATTCGTTAAATTTTTAAAAAAACAATAGAAATAGTATCTAAGATGTAGTTTGTATTTCAAATTGTGCTGAATATAAATCAGATCAGCATTAATTCCTTTGTGATAATGTAGACTCCCATTATTAGCACAAACCATCCAAATCCTTTCTTCAGAGCCCTTTCATTAATCATTTTGGATAAGGCGCTTCCTATAAAAATACCAACAACCGATAATCCTGTAAATAACAAAAGCATATTCCAATCTATGGGTTGATTACTGATATCTCCTAAAAAACCTATTAATGATTTTGCTGCAATGATTAATAATGATGTGCCAACAGCCATTTTCATAGGTAGTTTTGCCAGAAGCACCAATGCAGGAATGATTAGAAATCCTCCTCCAGCTCCCACTATTCCTGTAATCAATCCTACCACAATTCCTTCTACGGCAATTAAAGGAATATTAAATTTCACTTCACTTTTCTCTTCAGAACCATTTTTACCATTCTCTTTGATCATAGAATAGGAAGCGGCAAGCATAATAAATGCGAAAAAAACCATTATTGCGATGCTCTTGGTCAACGCAAAGTCGCCCCACTCAAGTAAAGGATCGGGAAGTGACGGAACAATGAATTTCCTGGTTAAGAATACTGCTATGAATGAAGGAATGGCGAATACCAGTGCTGTCCTGTAATCCACCAGCTGCTTTCTCATATAAGTAATCGAGCCAACCAAAGAAGTGCTACCAACTACAAAAAGTGAATATGCTGTAGCCAAAACAGGGTCAATACCAAGTATGTAAACTAGGACAGGAACAGTCAAAATTGAACCCCCTCCACCGATCAAGCCCAAACTTATTCCAATTAACACCGCCGCCGCATACCCTACTAAAACTATAATCTCCATATTACTATTTCGCTTTTGATCTCACAAAAGTACGTGTGACCTGTAAGCTAGGAAGTGACAAAAGTTACATTGGTTGTTTTCAGAAGAACCTCTTAAGATTAAAAGCATAAAAATCCTAAAGGCTCTAGTTCCAAATTAAATATCAGAACATCTATAAATACCTGATTTTTTCCAGCCAATTGCCTAAATTAAACTATATAAACCCAAACTAATGAAAATTATTCTTCCAATAGATTTTTCGGACAACTCACTAAACGCGCTAGATTTTGCGATAGCTCTTGCCGGAAAAAGAGATGGCGAGATAATATTGGTTCACGTAATTGAGGCAGTATTTGACTTCGCATCCCAGGCAGCAGTGGCAATGGAAAGCATGCGCGATGATGCAGAATCCGAGATGCAAAATATTCTGGAAAGGTATCAGCCCAGTAATCTAAAATTTAGTACAATCATCAAAGAGGGGACTGCTTCTATTTCTGTAACCAGAATTGCTAAAGAATTAAACGCCACGTTAATTGTGATGGGAACGCAAGGAAGCAGTGGAATTAAGGTAGCGCTGATAGGCAGTACGACTATCAATCTGATCAAAGAATCTTCTATTCCAGTTCTAGTCGTCCCTACCGAATCAAATGCTAGAGAAATCCGGAAAGTTGCTCTGGCATTGGAATTCGCCACCCACGAGGAAAAATTTATAGATTGGGTAATCGACATGAGTAAAAGATGGGATCGCGGGCTGGAATTTGTACATGTGCAGACTTCATCTAATTTCGAGGAAGAACCAGGAATCAAAAATTTAGAAAATTTTTTAGCAATCCAACATCCTGGGTTACCTGTTAAAATCCATACTTTTTATGCGAAAACTCCCGTAGAGGGCTTAGATCAGTTTTTGGAAGAAAATGAAAAAGTAATCTTGGTCATGTGTCATGAACACAAAAATCTATGGGAACAGGTCCTTAGCAGAAGTCAAACTATAGAAATGGTCTTTCATTCAAAAGTCCCTTTATTAGTAATGGTATGATTATCTGCTGATCAATTCTTCAAAATCATCTCGAATATAGATCACATTTCTGCCAAGCTCTATCCACTTCTTTTTCTCCAACTGTTTCAAAAGCCGGGACACAACTTCTCTGGAAGTGGTAAGTTCATTTGCTATTTCTAGATGGGTAATATGAAGTTCATTGGTTTTATGTTGCTTCATTTTAGTGACGATGTATCTCATAAGCCGTTCATCCATTCGCTTGAAAGCCACAGCATCCAGAGCTACAAGCATTTCTTGAAACCGTCTTTGGTACGTATTCGATATAAAATCTTTCCATTGTTTGAATTCATCAGATAATTGATCAATGGATGTGATAGGTATGCCAATTATGATTGCGTCCTCTTCCACTACAGCTTTAATCTCACTGGGCTTTGAGGAGGAGCAGCAAGTCAAAGACAAAGCACAAGTCTCTCCCGCATCCAGGAAATACAGGAACAACTCCCTGCCATCATCACCTATTCTGGATATTTTAATGGAACCCTCTAAAACAATTGGAACCATCTTAATAAACTGGCCGGGCTCCATCAATACTTTTCCGGCTTTTAAATCCATGATCTGACTCTTTGACAAAATCTGCTGCAGGAGCTCAGTGTCAGTGAAAAATGGCAATGCTTCCTTAAGTTCCTCTATACTCATATCGTTTTGGATTGGCTTCAAAGCTAAGATGTAATAAATTTTGCGATTGTAATCAATGTCACAAATACATAAAAATACCTCTCAAAATATTTGGGAGGTGTTAAATAGTCAAACTAATTGGATTAACGATTCTACATTTAAACAGAGCAAGTGTACAGAAGATGAATTTCATATGGCGGATTTCACTTGAAAGGTAAAAACTTCTCTATTTTTCTTTAGATTCATTCCAAATAATTCTATTTTTGCATTCGGTCAAAAGACCAATGCTATTCTATGTTAATAACAGCTGATACAATACCTGTCACCCGAGCAGCGATTATCCGAGAAATTTTGGATTCTCCCTTAAAAATCAATTTGATGGAACTTGGCTTTTTACCAGGAAAAACCATTACACTCCACCATTCTGCTCCATTGGGAGGCCCTATGGCGTTCAAACTTGAAGAAACCATTCTTGCTTTAAGAAAAACCGAAGCTTCTCTCATCGAAGTACAATTGCTTTAACTTACATGCCCGAGTCCCCTATTCCTTCCTTAGTAAAATCACCAAAAGTTGCTATCATCGGAAATCCGAATGTTGGCAAGTCGACCATCTTCAACCAACTTACAGGTCTGAGTCAAAAAATCGGCAATTACCCTGGGGTCACTGTGGATAAGAAGACGGGCTGGATGCATTACCATGGAAGTGATTATCAGATTATCGACCTTCCCGGCACCTATAGTCTTTACCCAAATTCTGAGGATGAAATCATTGCACATCGTGTATTGAACGAATTGAGTGAAGAGGAAAGGCCAGAGTTTGTCTTGATGGTCATCGACTCCTGTCAGCTTTCAAGAGGATTATTTTTAGCTACGCAACTGATAGACCTAGGATTAAATCTTGCTTTGGTGCTCAACATGGCGGATATAGCTACTAGGAAAAATATCGCCATCAAAAGCTTCGAGATATTTAAAGCTCTCGGTGTCCCGATATTAAGCACGGATGCAAGGGGAGAAAAAGGGCTGGAACAAATCCGGGAGCTGATTCATCAGCAAAATTTCAGTAAAAAATCATCTTTTATCAACATCGAAGAAGTAGTTCCAGCGACTCTGCTGGATGATGTAAAAGATAAATTCCAGCTTTCAAATTCTTATCAGGCATATCAGCTACTTCGGTTTGGGGAAAAGGATAAAGCATTTTCGTCAGAAGACAGAAATTGGATCAAGGAAAAATTAGATATAGCTGCTATAGATCTTGACAAAGCCCAATTGGAAGAAACCAAGATTCGTTATAGGCTGATTACAGAAATCGTAGAAAAGGCCGTGATCAAAACTCCGGATGCAAAACAAGAGGCCGGGATAGATAAAATCTTGCTTCATCCAATATTTGGATATGCGATATTCGGAGCTATTCTTCTACTTATTTTTCAAGCCATCTTCGCTTGGGCGTCTTTCCCGATGGATATGATAGACGGCTTCTTTGCAGAGTTTTCCGGTTGGGTTTCATCCATGCTTCCGGAAGGTCCTCTCACAAGCTTAATTACAGAAGGTATTATCCCAGGTATAGGAGGAGTGGTGATCTTTATCCCTCAGATCGCCATGTTATTTGGTTTCCTAGCTATATTGGAAGACACCGGTTATATGTCCAGAGTTGTGTTCCTGATGGATCGCTGGATGCGACCATTTGGATTACACGGTAAAAGTATTGTTCCCCTTGTATCCGGGGTAGCCTGCGCGATACCAGGTGTGATGGCCGCAAGAAACATAGGTAATTGGAAAGAAAAGATTATTACCATCATGGTAACCCCATTGATGAGTTGCTCCGCCCGTCTGCCTGTTTACATCATATTGATAGGTTTAGTAGTACCTGATGAATTTGTTTTTGGCATCTTTAACCTTCAGGCAGTTTCATTACTTGGACTTTACCTTTTAGGCGTCGTTGGAGTTTTCTTAACTGCATTACTTCTAAAGAATATTCTGAAAACGGATGAGAAAAGCTTCCTGATGGTGGAGCTTCCTACTTATCGCGCGCCTCGATGGCTGGATGTCCTACTTACAATGTATAATAAGTCAAAGACCTTTGTCTTTGAAGCGGGTAAGGTTATTCTAGCAATTTCAGTAATTCTATGGGTTCTGGCTTCATACGGTCCCCCTGAACGTATGGATGCTATTAGAGCAGAAGCTCAAACACAACTTGACGCTGCAACCTCGGACGAACAAATAGCAGAAATCGAAAATGTAACAGCTTCACATTTATTGGAAAATTCCTTCATCGGTATCATGGGTCGAGCGATCGAGCCCGCGATCAGACCATTAGGCTACGACTGGAAAATAGGAATAGCGTTAATTACATCATTTGCTGCAAGAGAAGTATTTGTGTCAACGATTGCTACCATTTATAGTATAGGCGGAGACACTGAAGATGAGCTGACTATCAGACAAAAGCTCAATCAACAGATCAATCCGGATACTGGAGAAAAAGTATATAATACAGCCACTGCCTTTTCCCTAATGGTATTTTACGCCTTTGCTATGCAGTGCATGAGTACACTTGCCGTAGTGTATAGGGAAACTAAAGGCTGGAAATGGCCGTTGATACAGACAGTTTACATGACCGCTTTAGCGTACTTCTCTGCGCTACTGGTCTATCAAATTCTATCGTAATATGTGGCAGGAAATTCTAGTTGGTGTTATCATTTTGTTAGCTACGGCTTTTTTGGTAAGAAAATACTTCTTCAAATCAAAGACGGAGGCTGGATGTGATAAATGCGCCAAACCCTGATTATTGTCTACAACAGTCTCTTATTAGCAGTTTTTTGATACTTTTAGGCTCATGGGCAAAGTAGCCAAACAAAGTATTCAGACCACCATTTTTTCTTATCTGGGCGTAGTAATAGGATATGTCAATGTACTTTGGCTATACCCATATGCCTTAGATGCCTCGCAGCTAGGTGCATTTCGAACTATTCAGGATTTGGGGTTACTATTTGTTCCTTTTGCCCAATTGGGTGTGGGACACGGAATTACCCGCTATTTTCCTCAGCTCAAATCCAATCAATCGGCATTCCTTAGCTATGGACTGGCATTTTCCATGGCTGGGTTTGTTCTAGTGAGCACTGTCTTCCTAGGATTTAAAACACAAATCATTGATCTCTTTGCGGTAAACTCACCGGAAGTCATAGACTTTTTTGGAGTGGTGCTATTGATCACATTATTCGCCTTGCTGAGTAGTATTTTGGATGCTTACAGTCGCTCATACGTCAAGGTAGCAGTTCCTACATTGATGCGGGAAGTGTTTCTTCGACTTCTCACGGGAATTTTGGTTGGAGCATATCTGCTCAAATGGATAAATTTCGAACAAGTAATGTTTGGACTGGTAGCAGTGTATGGATTTGCGTTTATAGGTGTACTGGTATATTTGCTATGGCTCGGCGTACTCAAGCTTGATTTTCGCTGGAATACCTTCCCAAAAGGATTTCGTACGTCATTTATCCAATTCAGTCTGGTCACCTTCTTGGCTACGGCAGCTTCTACTTTGATTATGAAAATAGACAGCATCATGGTGAGTTCTATGATAAGTTTAGAAGCAAATGCTATTTATACCATTGCATTTAGCATGGCTTTGGTAATAGAGTTGCCGCGCCGAGCCATATCTCAGGTGGTAATGCCAGTCATCGCTGATCACTTCTCCAAAGGAAATCACGAGGAAATCAATACACTATATAAGCAGGTCTCTAACAGGCAACTTTACATCTGTTTGCTTCTTTTCATATTACTCTGGTCAAATCTCAATTCACTTTATCACTTTATCCCAAACCGTGAAATTTATGAAACAGGGAAGTATGTAGTTGTGCTGATTGGGCTTGGCAAACTCATGGATGTAGCATTTTCGGTGAATAGCGAAATATTAGTATTCTCTAAGCACTACCATTTCAATCTGGTAGCTACCATAGGCATGAGTATTTTGATTATAGCCTTGAACTATTTGATGATCCCCATTTATGGAATAGAAGGAGCGGCCATGGCATCGGTGGCAGTTATGTTTCTTTTCAATCTAGTTAAGTACCTATTTTTGAAAATCAAATTAGGCTTTGAGCCATTTTCTAGAGAGACTATCAAGATAATTTCCGTAGCGACAATAGCCTTTTTACCAGTAAACTACCTATCACTTGACATTCATCCCATTATTAATATAATAGTTAACAGCTTATTGATTTTTGGACTTTACCTTCTTGCATCTAAACTTCTGGGTGCAGGAAAGGAAGAAATGGAATGGGTAAAAAGCAGACTAAAATTTAATAAATAGTGTAATCCAATTCAGGAAAAGAATTCATCCCGTTTCAGTCACTGAAAAAAAGTAGAAAGTAATGGTAGATAAGTAAATTCCTGCCAAAACATTTAAATGGAGAGCATAAAATATCCTAGCCTTATCCAAATTTTATTTTATAATAAAATAAAAAAGCCACAGCTTTCGCTGTGGCTTATAAACTTGTTTAAAATTGGGGATGCTTATTTAGAGAACATGGTAAACATCCACATTCTTTTCTCAATGTCACCCACAAATTTTGTAAGCAAATCGGCAGTTGCAATATCATCTGCTTCTTCAGCGGCTTTAGCAGCTTTTCTATGCGACTGGGCTAGAATACCTAGTCCATCTATTACATGCTTTACACATTCGTCTCCGTTGGAAACATCAGTAATTTCTTTGTGAATCGTGTTTTTTAAATAATCAGAATATGCATGCAAAGGTTTAAAACCAATGGTTACAATTCTCTCTGCCAGTTCATCAATATTTTCATAGAGCTGTGTATAAAGTTCTTCAAATTTAACGTGCAGGTCAAAGAAATTTTCTCCTTTAACATTCCAGTGAAATCCTCTTACATTTTGATAATAGATGTGGTAATCGGAAAGCAAATCATTAAGCTTATCTGAAACATTTTTCATCGCCTTATTGTCCAATTTCAAATGATTTGCGAGTGTTGCTTTAGTGGTTGTCATATCAATATATTTTTTAGATTAAAATTTATATGCATTATTATCCAAGGGCCGTGCCATCATGCTGCATTCAAAAGGAAACAAGACTCTTACCACTTGCAAGACAATAGTATTTTGAATTATAGTTAGAGGATGAAATTTAAATTGGTATTGAAGGTTTTATGATAATTTACCCCAAATCAGTACGGAGTAAAAAATTCCCCAAACCGTTGAAATTAAATTAAGGAATATGCGAAAAAGTTTGACGGCTAACCTATGATTATATGAAATTTCCACAAAAAAGCCTGGAATAAATTCCAGGCTAGGTGTTGTCAACTTTTCTTATAAATCGTACTGTTTCATCTTATTGAAAAGAGTTTTACGGTCAATACCAAGTTGCTTAGCAGCCTGAGTACGATTGTATTTCACTTCTTCGAGCACTTTTTTCAAAACTTCTGCTTCTGCTTCTGCAGCCGCATCCTTTAAATTTAAAGGCATTTTATTCGATCGACTCTCTGATCTCTCAGAATCAGATTCAGAGAAACTAAATTTATTGGAATAAACTATCTCTGGTGGAAGTGCAGAGACTGACATCTTGCCTCCGTCTGTCAGAAGAGTGGCCCTACGGATTACATTAAGCATTTCCCGCAAGTTTCCAGGCCAAGGATATTCTTTCAAAACATCCATTACCTGCTCATCAAATCCAAATACTTTTTTATTTAATTCTTCATTGGAGAGCTCAAGGAAATGATATGCAAATGCTTCAATGTCCCCTTTTCTATTTCGTAAAGGTGGTACCGTTATGCTAAATTCATTGAATCTAAAATAAAGATCCTCTCTGAATTTGCCATCAGAAACAGCTTTTCTCAGATCTTCATTGGAAGCCACCAGGATCCTAACATCTATGGATTTATCCTTCGCTCCTCCTATCCTTCTCAACTTACGCTCTTGAACCAATCTCAATAGTCCGACTTGGGTTTCATAAGATAAGTTAGCTATCTCATCCAAAAAGATCGTACCTCCATCGGCCAGCTCAAACTGACCTGGCTTCTCAGCCAGAGCTCCCGTAAATGATCCTTTCTCGTGTCCCCAAAGCTCACTACCAGCAAGTTCTTTGGTAAGTGCGCCACAATCTACCGCTATAAATGGTTTTCCTGCACGCTCACTTTGATCGTGAATTGTTCGTGCTATATTTTCTTTACCTGCACCACTTTCTCCGTAGATTACTACACTTAGACTTGTCGGAGCAACTAAGGCAACTTCTTTGTATAATTTTTTTGATTCTGGTCCAGTTCCTTTTAGAAATCTTGAATTGGATTTCTGAGTTTTACTGTCAGATTGATTTTTTAGCTGGGTAGCTTTGGTAAATGTTTGAGTATTTGATTTGCTCGCTTTAGAAGCTGAAAGTGCCCGCTCAATCAGATTAATTATTTCATCAGGAATCAACGGTTTGGTTACATAATCAAATGCACCGTTTTTGATTACCTCTACAGCTATCTTTACGTCGGCATAACCAGTAATGATAGCCACTTGAGTACCAGGTGAAATTTCTCTTACTTTCATCAGCACATCTCTACCTTCCATGTCGCGCAACTTGAAATCGCAGAAGATAAGATCAAAAAATGTTTTTTTGACCATATCCAGCCCATTCTTTCCTGAAATTGTAGTTTCGACATCATAGCCCTTTTTAGTAAGGAATCTATCCAAAAGCTGACAGATGTCGATATTATCATCAATTACGAGAATCTTCGCCATGATATTATTTAGTATTGTTTGAGTTTATTAGTTGGGTTTGGACCACTTGATCCAGTCGAGCAATATTGAATGGCTTGCTTAAAAAATCCAAAGCTCCGTATTGAATTGCTTCCAATTTTACTTCACTGTGATCAAAAGCACTCATCATTATAACTTTAAATTTTTTGTCACCTGAGTTGATATGCTTAAGTTCTGATAACCCGTTTCCGTCTGGAAGGTTTACATCCAAAAAAACCAACTCTGGGCTGGAATTATTAAATAGCTTTCTACCCTCTTCGAGTGTGCCTGCTGACATTACAGAATAACCTTTCCGACCCAAAAATCTGGATAAAAGGGATCTTATTTCCGGTTCATCATCTATTACTAGAATTAGTTTACTCTTCATCACGTAGTCATCTACTCTATTTAATCTAGGGCACATTCATTTTTTCGGTTGGATGTTTTTGTATGAAAAACATAGGATTAGATTCAAAGAAAAGGTGCAGCTAAAGGCCACACCTTTTCAAAACTATTCTAAACCTATTTCATTTCGCTTTATCTACTTTATCTTTGGCAGCTTGAAGAGCTGTCTTTGTAGCTTCAAGACCTTCGGATTTAGCTTCCAAAAGTCTACTCTTAACGTCGCCCATCAGGGATTGAAAATCACCTAGCAGGCTATTAAGTTTTTCTTTCTGGGGGCCAAAATCATCTTTATTCTTATAAAGATAGGCACCTACCATGGCTCCGGTAAGTAATCCGCTCAGCCATATAGTTTTATTTATTGTTGATTTAGTCATGATTTTAGTACTTAGTGGTTAAATTTTAAATTCTTAATAATAAAATGAGTAGAGTAATTGTTTAAATGTTAAACTGACCTACCCGAAATCAATCTGAATAGTACAGCAATGATAGCTAAAACAAGTAATACGTGAATCAATCCTCCAGCACTATAGGCAAAAACGCCTACAAGCCATCCGATTAGAAGAATTACTGCGATGAAATACAATAACGAACTCATAGTTTTGGTGTTTAGGTTGTTTGATTTATTTAAATCTGTTAGTTCAACAGGTATGCCCTAAATAGAATATTAGTATCAAATCAGGGTTAACAGCCCCAAATAGTGCCATAATTAGAATTTTCAAAAAAACGATTTCATATAATTTTAGATTTTTGAGTATAAAATTCCCCAATTCTGGGAAAATAAAAATGAAAAGCGAACAAAATCCCTCTATCCGTCAGGTCAAGATCTATTCGATAGTGACCGTTATACTTATTGTCATTGGAAGTGGGGTCTCCTATTGGACCGCAGGAAGAATAGAATTTTATACTGATGCTGTAAGACATACATCCGAAGTGCTTCAATGTACAGATCAGCTTTATTCAAGCATTCTGGAGAGAGAAACTAACATCAGAGGATATATCATTACAGGAAATGAAGAATTTCTTACTCAGTACCACCAATCCAATTTGAACGCAGATGCACTGTTGATACAGCTTAAGCGGTTGACCGTTGATAACGGAATCCAGCAAAACAATGTAGAGGAACTCAGAGGTCTAATTAACTCGAGAGTAAGGACCTTCAATGCTACGATTGATTATATTAAGGAGCATGGTGACTTAGATGGCTTCCTCGATCCATCCAAAACAAATAGTGCACTCAGCGGCTATAAGATGATTAGAGCGGTTGTTCTTCGGATCAATAAGGTGGAAGACAATCTTTTTAGGGGAAGAAATCAAAGTTTGATTAATAATATTAATGCGCTTCCGTTTATCGTTGGCCTTATTTCTATATTCTCAATTACCGTAGGATTAATCACTTTCTTCTCCATCTACCAATACAATAAGGCCCAGGTCACAGCCAATGCCGAGATCGCGGTGTATCAGGAAAAATTAAGAGACCAAATCAAACTTCTAGATGACTCTAATAAAGAATTGGAGCAATTTGCCTATGTAGCTTCCCATGATTTACAAGAACCATTACGTAAAATAACGGCGTTCTCTGATCTACTAAAGGAACAATATGCTGATAAGTTGGAAGGTGAAGGGGATTTGTATCTGAACAGAATTACCGCTTCAGCAATAAGAATGAGGCGATTGATTACTGATCTATTGGAGTATAGTAGAGCAGGAAGAATTGATATTGAAAAGGTCAAAACGGTCAAATTATCCAAGGTAGTTTCCGATATGTTGGATGATTATGAAATGGCTATTCATGATAAATCCGCAAAAATTACTTTAGGTAAATTACCTAAGGTACAAGGGACTGAAACAGAATATCGGCAGGTATTTCAAAATCTAGTTTCAAACGCATTAAAGTTCTCAAATCAGAAAATCACGCCGGAAATCAGTATTACTTCTGAAAAAGCAAGTAATGAGCTCATAACAAAATACCCTAGTCTGGACACGACACAAAAATATTACTTGATCAAAGTAAGTGATAATGGAATCGGATTTGAAAAAGAACATGCGGATAGAATTTTTTCCATCTTTCAACGGTTGCATGGCAAAGAGGAATATGAAGGAACCGGAATAGGTCTTTCTATCACCAGAAAAATAATAGAAAAGAATGGAGGCCTTATCTTTGCTGAAAGCAGCCCTGGAAAAGGAGCAACATTTAATATAATCCTACCATCCATAAGCACATAAGTGCTTATTATCCAAAATAGCAAGGGAAAATTATTATTATCAAAATCATTCTTATCTTTTCATCAATTATCAACCATTGTCAGTCAAAGACTTTATGCTCATGTCCTTCGAGAAACCCATCCAAATCCTAGTCGCAGAAGACGATGAAGATGATAAGTTATTAATCCTAAAAGCCTTTGAAAGGACCCTGCCAAAGGAAAAAGTAACCTGTGTGGAAGACGGAGAAGCACTTTTGAAATATTTAAAACGGAGTTCCCCTTACAATGATCTGGACAAATACCCCACTCCGGACATCATTCTTCTTGATCTCAACATGCCACGAAAAGATGGCAGGGAAGCTCTGGCAGAAATAAAAAGTATTGACGAGCTTAAATCCATTCCAATAATAATTTTCACTACTTCTAATAGTGTGGATGATATCAAGATTACTTATAAAATGGGATCCAGTAGTTACATCACTAAGCCAGGATCCTTTGAGGAATTAGTTAGAGTCACTGAGGAAATAGAAAATTACTGGTCTAAAACAGTACTGTTACCAGGATAATTATAAAACATGAATAGTTCAGAAAGAATACGAATACTTTACGTAGATGATGACCCGGACGATTTCTTTCTGGTATCTACACTTTTAAAGAGAATCACTGATACTACCTATGAATTAGAAAGTGCCACCAGTCTGGAAGAAGCTATTCCTAAGCTAGACAAAAACTACGATGTATTTCTGGTAGATTATAGATTGGGAAAAGACACCGGTCTTGAGCTTATTCACGAAATTAAAAACATCAGAAAACATGCCCCTGTAATCATGCTTACCGGTATGAGTACAGGAGATATTGATAGAGAAGCCCTTACCATAGGAGCTTCAGACTATCTTGTCAAGGGTGACTTTGATGCACAAATCCTAGATAGAACACTTCGGTACGCAATCCGGGACGCCCATTTGATGGAATCACTGGATAGTGCTGCTGTCAAATTCAGATCAATCTTTGAATTGGCAAGTGATCCTTTTCTGTTAATGGATGATGAAGGTGAAATAATTGAAGCCAATCCTGCTTTCCTCAGGAAATTTGGTACAAATGCCTTCGACCCTGATTCCCACAAAAGTTTTTTCTTTAAGAATCTCCTTCCGGACGAATCCTCCCGTCAGGAACTTGAAGATATATTCTTTAAGAATCAAGAGATTTATGATATGGAATCGTTAATGACAGTGGAGAATGGTCACAGTATTAACAGCCTTATCAGCATAGTGAAGCAGGATGTGAGTATCTATCAGGTTTTGATAAAAGATCTAAGTGCTATCAAGGCCAAGGAAGAAGAAGAATTGAACCTTAAAAAATTCTCATCTACCGGTAGGATTGCCAGGCTTTTGGCTCATGAAGTAAAAAATCCTTTGACTACAATTTTACTTTCGGCTGATCAATTACACATGGAGTTACCCGAGGCAGTTTTGGAAGAAAGCGGCGACTTGATCGATGTAATCAGAAGAAACTGTGACCGGATCAATCACCTCGTTACACAGCTTTTGGACAGCACCAGATTTTCAGAATTGGATGCAAAAATCCATTCTATAAATTCTCTACTCGACGAAGCTCTGGAACATGTCAAAGACCGAATAGACTTTAAGGGCATAACCATCCAGAAGCAATATCAAGCTGATATTTGTGATATTGAAGTAGATGGGGAGAAAGTAAAAATTGCACTTGTCAACCTTATAGTTAATGCGATAGAAGCTATGGCTGAAAGGACTGGAAAACTTATGCTAAGAACCAGTGCAAAAGGAAATCAATGTAGAATTGAGATAAAGGACAACGGCGAAGGAATACCAAAGGAAAATCTAGAGCGCTTATTTGAACCATTCTTTACCAGCAAGGCCACAGGATCAGGACTTGGACTTACTAATACACAAAATATTATCCTTAGTCATGGCGGGGCAATTCGTGTGAAAAGCGAAATTGGTAAAGGAACTTCATTCCTGATTACCTTTAATATACCAGGTTGATATTACTAAAAACAAATTTCGATCCCCTCAAACATAAAATTTGAGGGGATTTTTTTTACCTTAATTACTTACTATCGGATGCCCACTATAACCCCAACCAAATGAAATTTGTACTTTTTACTGGAATTGTAATCTTCGCATTTTCAACATTGAATCTTTGCATGGCACAGGATGAACCCATTAAATTATTAGCAGAAAATCCCCATTATTTTGAATTCAATGGCAAGCCTCTAGCACTCATCACCTCCGCAGAGCATTATGGTGCTGTATTGAATGAGAGTTTTAATTATGAAGAATACCTTCACACACTGAAGGATGAAGGGATGAACTATACCCGGATATTTATGGGAAGTTATTTTGAAATTCCCTCAAAAAGTTTTTCTATACAGCACAACACACTCGCTCCAGAAGCGGATAAGATTACTGTTCCTTGGCTGACAAGTGCTGAAAACGGCTTGATCAAATATGATTGGAACTCAACAAATCCAGCCTATTATGAACGCTTAAACAAATTCATGGAACTAGCGCAGAAACTGGATATCATCGTAGAGGTCACTCTTTTTTCCTCCATTTATAACGACGATCATTGGGAGATGAACCCACAAAATCCCAAAAATCGTCTGGGGGATTCCGCTAGCTTGGATAGGGAACTAGTTCATACCGCAGAGAATGGTGAATTACTGAGTCTCCAAAAAACGTATGTTTCAAACTTGGTGAAAGAACTTAATGGCTACAACAATTTCTTTTTCGAAATCCAAAATGAACCTTGGTCTGACAGACCTCAAACAGCTTTAAACATCGCAAATACCTATGCACTCGATGGCCCAAACTGGCAAGTAAAAGTGGACGTAGCGGATGAAAAATCTTTAGCATGGCAGGAAATTATTGCAGAAACCATTTCCAGTACAGAGACTAATCTTCCTAAAAAGCACCTGATCGCACAAAATTATTCCAATTTCAAAGCTCCCCTGACTTCCGTATCACCACATATCTCTATTCTTAATTTTCATTATAACTGGCCAGAGTCTGCTACTTGGAATTACCATTGGAATAGAGTTATCGGATTTGACGAATCAGGATTTGCAGGCTCAGAGGATATGGTATATCGCAGGCAAGCTTGGGCGTTTATGCTTTCTGGAGGCGGGCTATTTAACAACCTGGATTATTCCTTTTTTGCTGGGAAAGAAAACGGAACTGGAGCTAATGAGGCTCCGGGAGGGGGAAGCAAAGCTCTGAGGAAAGAACTTATGATCCTTTCTGAGGCGCTTCATTCTATTGATCTAAAAAGTGCTAAGCCGGCCCAGTCATATTTATTGGCAGCGCCAGGCATGATCGGATACATGCTCAGCACTGAAGATGAAAGTTGGCTGGCATATTTCATCGATGCGGGAGAATCCAATTCACAAGTAATCATTCATGCTGAAGACCATACTAGTTTCAATGTTGAGAGCATTGATACACTGACTGGTGAAACTAAATATCTTGGAAATGTCACCACCAATAACGGGAAATTAGAATTTCCTGTCTCGCTGATAAATGGTGAAATAGCATTAAAAATTACTCCAACAAAAGAATTTTAATGATCGAGTTTCAGGCAAAAATCGCTGCATTTGAATTTAATCACTGGCAATACCATATACCTATACCTGAGGATATTTCCAGCAAAATGATGGATGACACACATCGCCGGGTATTGGTTTGGATTAAAGATGAAGGACCATTTCATATGGCTCTTATGAAAGCGAAGGATTACTGGTATGTCTTGGTGAATCAGGAACTCAGAAATCGTTTTAAGCTAGATGAAAAGAATTCATTTGCCGTAAAAATTGATCGTGATCATAGCGAATATGGCCACGAAATGCCCGAAGAACTCCAAGTCTTAATGGATCAGGATGAAGAAGGTGCTCGATATTTCAAAACTCTCACTCGAGGTAAGCAGCGCATGATGGTCTACACTGTGACCAAAGTAAAAAATCCTGAAAGTAGAATGAAAAAAGCTCTTGCCATCATTCATCATCTCAAACTGGTGAAAGGCAAACTTGACTACAAACAACTCAATGAACTTATTAAATATTACAATAACTTATAAGGAATAGTCGCTGACCTAAAAGACATTTTGTATTTTAGAATTTACTCAATTCCCCTAATAATGAACAAACTGCCAGAAATAAATTGCGATTTAGGTGAAGGCATGCCAAATGAAGAACTAATTTTTCCTTTGATCGACACGGCCAGTATCGCCTGTGGAGGGCATATTGGCGACGAAAGTACGATCAGTCAAAGCATTCAATTAGCATTAGAGCAAAAAAAGAAAGTTGGTGCCCACCCCTCCTATCCTGACCAGAAAAACTTTGGTAGAAAATCGATGAAAATCGCTGATAAGGATTTGAAAAAATCAATTTTAATTCAAATTCTCAAGTTTGAGCAAATGGCTGAAAAAGCTGGTCTGCCCATGGATCATATCAAATTTCATGGAGCACTTTATAATGATGCTGCCGCAAATCCTGAATTAGCTGATAGTCTGACCGACTTTGTGGCCACATATTTTCATAACACGCCAATTCTAGCGCCCCCACATTCCCAAATGGAAAAATATATAATCCAGAAAGGTTTAAAACATAGAGTTGAAGTATTTGGAGATCGGCGGTATTTGGAAAATTATCAGTTGGTACCCAGGTCAGTTTTTGGATCTCATATGATTTCGGAAATAGATATTTCACAACACTTGAAAACCTTAGTGGAGAATGGATATTTTCTCTCAGATACGGGCAAGAAACTTCAAATAAAAGCTGACACGATCTGCTTTCACGGAGACAATCCAGGAATTGCAGACTTTTTACCATCGATCAGAAAAAAGTTTTGGTCATGAAGCCAAAAGTAAGGCAAATCACCCCAGTGATTTATGAGTTTGAATGGAATTCTATCGTTTCAGATGAATTACTTCAGTATCAATTAAGTTTCAAAACTAAGATTCAGGAAGCTTTCATAAGTGAGATTCACGAACTTCGGTTAGGCTTCAAAACTCTTTCAATAGTATTTCGAAAAGCTTTTGAATCATTTATCCTTCATGATTGGCTCAACTCTTTTACTCCGGAACAAACTTCCAATCAGCTTCCTGAAAAAATCTGGGTAATTCCAGTTTGCTATTCCATAGAAACTGGACGCGACCTCGAGGTCTTAGCCAAAAACAAAAACCTTAGCCAGGAACAGGTAGTAGAAGTTCACACTGGACCTCTTTACAGACTTCATTTCTATGGGTTTTTGCCTGGTTTTATGTATTTAAATGGACTTTCTGAAAGCTTATATACTCCTAGAAAAAGTATTCCTGACCGCTCAGTACCAAAGGGTTCGGTGGCCATAGGTGGATCGCAAACTGGCGTCTATCCTAGCCCAAGTCCAGGAGGTTGGCACTTGATAGGACAAACCCCTATTTCACTTTTTAATCCCTATCAAAATCATCCTGTATTTGCTTCAGTAGGAGAACGAATAGAATTCTTTCCTATCACCAATAAGGAATTCGACCGATTGACAAGACATCCTCAAATGCCAGCATCTAAATGAGCCAGGAAATAGGATATTTGAAAATACTGAAAACCGGACCAGGAACATCAGTGCAGGATTTGGGCAGATTTGGATTTGCAGAATATGGTGTGCCATTCTCAGGAGCTGTAGATACCCGATCATTTTCATGGGTTAACCATCTCTTGAAAAATGAACAAACTGATGCCGTCCTTGAAATCTGCCAGCCGGGATTGAAACTACATTTTGATAAGCCAACGCTAATTTGTCTCGCTGGTGCACAAGCAGACATCAGACTTAACGGAGAAGAGGTTTCTCCTTACGGAATACTAGTAATAAATACGAATGACCAACTGGAAATAGGAAAATTTCACCGAGGTTCAGTCTTATATCTAGGAATCAAAAATGGTTTCCAATCTGAAAAAGTAATGGAATCCAGAAGTTGGTTATCCGGATTGACCAGCTCAGGTTCTGCTAATAAGGATGATCAAATCCAGTATTTCGCAAGCCATAAACCACCAATTTTTACTGCATCCAAAGCAAAATGGGATTTCAACTGGGCACAGGATGAAACTATCGCAGCGTATCCCGGACCAGAATGGGATTTGTTATCTTATGAAAATCAGAAATTTATAGAATCGATGGAGTTCACTATCTCTAATGTCAAAAACAGAATGGCGATACAATTAGAGGAATTGCTCCCAAACTCAATTCCTGAAATGGCCACGGCTCCTGTTTTCCCAGGGACGGTTCAGTTGACTGCAGGAGGAAAACTGATTGTTTTGATGAAAGACGCTCAAGTCACTGGAGGATATCCGAGGATTCTTCAGGTAGATCAAAAAGGTCTCTCCATATTAGCCCAGAAGAAAGCCAAGCAAACAATCACATTTAGATTGATGGATTTTTCTGGTTTTGGAACTCCCTCGAAGTAAGTGAGATATAAATAAAAGTAGTTTAAGACTTGAGGAAAGTCATAAAGCCTGTTATCTTAAGCTATACTTTGACAATTAGACCTTATGGATAGTACTTTAAAACAACAGATTATAGATCAGGAAATGAATCCTGAAACCGTCGCCCAACAGATTGAGCATTTTGAAAACGGTTTTCCTTTTTTAAAAATCACATCACCTGCTACCCCAGGAAACGGAATCAAAGTCTTAAGTGATGATGAGCTGGAACATTTCCTAAGCACTTATCCTGAAAAAGCATCTCAGGTGGAAGTCTTGAAATTCGTGCCTGCCAGTGGCGCTGCATCGAGAATGTTCAAGGATCTTTTTGCTTTTTTAGAGGGAGATGGGGACATCAGCAAATCAGCCTTTGTCCAGAAATTCATGAACAACATTGAAAAATTTGCCTTCTATGATGACCTTAATGAGGTACTGGAAAATCAGGGAAGTAGCATTAGTCAGGCACTGGACTCAAAAGATTACAAAAGCATTTTGGCAGCTTTATTATTGGATGAAGGCCTTGGCTATGGTAATCTTCCAAAAGGCTTATTGAAGTTTCACAGGTATGAGGATGGGAGAAGAACCCCAGCCTATGAGCACCTGATAGAAGGCGTACAATACGCTGTCGGGACAGGATCTTTGGTAAAAATACACTTTAGTGTATCCCCTGAGCATGCTCCCAAATTTAAAGCAGAAATCGAAAAAATACTCCCAGAAATAGAGGAGGAATTTGGGGTGAATTTTGAGATTACTTACTCTCAACAGAAAAAGTCCACAGACACCATTGCAGTAAATACTGATAATTCACCATTCACTGAAGAGGATGGAAGTATTCTTTTCCGACCTGCAGGTCATGGAGCTTTGCTAGAAAATCTGAATGATGTATCTGCTGATCTGATCTTTATCAAAAACGTGGATAATGTTGTTCCTGATCGATTGAAACCCGATACGAAGAATTACAAAATGGCAATCGGCGGTTTGCTCCTGGAAGTACAGGAAAAAGTTTTTGATGCATTGAGAGGTTTGGAAAATGATCCAGATGAAGCCGCCGTTGAAAAGGCTGAGAAAGTAGTGACGGTCGATTTAGGAGCAAAACTTCCAGAGGATTTTTCTACACTTTCTGTTGAAGCCAAGGCAGCATTTCTACAGATCAAGCTCAACCGTCCAATTCGTGTATGCGGCATGGTAAAAAATACCGGCGAACCCGGCGGAGGGCCATTCTGGGTAAAAGAAGATGACGGTTCCCAATCACTTCAAATCCTGGAAACTGCGCAGATTGATTTAGATAACCCTGCATCCAAAGAATTCCTCAATTCTTCAACCCACTTTAATCCGGTTGACTTGGTTTGTGCTACACGAAATTATAAAGGAGAACCTTTTGACCTGTTGAAATATCGGGATATGATGACAGGATTTATCACTGAGAAATCCAAAAGCGGAAAAGATCTTAAAGCGCTGGAATTACCAGGCCTTTGGAATGGTGCGATGTCAGGCTGGAATACAATCTTTGTGGAAGTGCCTATAATTACCTTCAATCCTGTAAAAACAGTAAATGATTTATTAAGGGACGAACACCAATAAATATATAAATGCTGAAGTGAAAGTTTGAATATTTCAGACTTCTCACTTCAGCTTTCTTAAATTTACTCTTCTTTTTTGCCTTCGTACAAATCGTATTTCAGCAATCGGCAGTCAATCGTACCATTCCAAAACTCAATTCTCCGATTTGCTTTTAGACCAATTTTTTTAGCCAGTTCCAGATTTCCCGTGAAAATATAACCTCTGTATCCGGCGCATTTCTGCTTTAGAAAGTCTCCCATTCTCTTGTAAGTAATCTCCAAGTCATCATTCTCCCCTAGCCTTTCACCATATTCCGGGTTAAACATAATCACTCCGCGAGGTCCTTCCGGAATTTCTGTTTCCGCAAAATCACAAACCTGAAATTCTATCATATGATCCACACCTGCCGTGATTGCATTCTCCTGAGCAAATGAGATCGCCTGAAGAGAAATATCTGATGCGATGATCTTGAGATCAGGAAGCTCCATGATTTTACTTTCAAGCTTCTTTTTCTTTGCTAAAAAAGCCTGCTCATCATATCCTAATATATGCTGGAAAGAATAATGATCTCTGTAAAGCCCCGGATAACGTTTAGTTGCCATCAGCGCAGCTTCTATAGCCAAGGTTCCCGAACCGCACATAGGATTTATAAAAGGAACTCGGGTATTCCATTCAGTAGCGTAGATCGTCGCTGCTGCTAGCGCTTCCATCATCGGTGCCTTTCCCGGAATTTTTCTATAACCATGCTTGGCAAGAGTATCTCCGGAAGTATTAATATATACTGAGCATTGGGTGTCTTTCCAATATACCTGAAAAACCAAACCGTTAAAATCTGATCCCGAATCAGGTCTGCGTCCCTTCAACTCACGAAAACGATCCACAATCGCATCTTTTACCTTTACATTCACGATTAGTGGAGTAGTGATACTTTCGTTCTCAGCTACAGAATTTACAGAGAAATACCCATCCACATCCAGGTAATCCTCCCATGGAATAGCTTTAAAACGTCGATAGATATTATCGGCGTTTCTCAGGTAAAAAGATTTTATTTCGTAGAGAACTTGCGATGCGGAGCGTAAATAAAGATTGAGATCCATACACTCTTCCATAGTTGCTCTTAGCTCTATACCTGTCCGGGTGACTGATTCCGGTACAAAACCAAGTTCACGAACCTCCTTTTCCAGATAAGAAACAGAGCGATCCTTACAGGTGACAAAAACTTTTCCTTTGAGATTAAAATCAAGCATGCGCAAAAGTAATGAATGCCCATGAGAAGTTCTTCCCAAAGCCATGGATGATTGGTTATGTTAACCCACCAACATAAAGCAATTATTAATTAAGAGGGATTCTTTTCCGCTCTTCATTCAGAGCTTACTATTCATCAATTTTAGGGATATACTCGCAAACGATTGCGTAACTTAACATAATTGAGTTTGCGGCAGTGGCAGTAAATCTTGAATTTTATAGTGAACAATAACACCTTAACTAATGAAATACACCCGTAACATTTTCGCGGTTTTAATAACTTCGACAGTACTTTTCAGCTGTTCTACCGAGCAGAAATCAGAAGATGGATGGACAAATTTATTCAATGGAAAAGACCTCAGTGGATGGAAACCAGTCGCAGGAACTGCCACTTTCGAAGTAGTGGATGGAGTAATCGAAGGAACTTCTGTAGCTGGTTCTCCCAACACTTTTCTGATCACTGAGGAAACCTATGGTGACTTCATTTTGGAGCTTGACCTTAAGATCGAGCATCTCACGAGCAATTCCGGAGTAATGGCTAGAGGGCAATATGACCCTGCTGCCCGGGATGGTAAAGGGTTGGTATTTGGATACCAAATCGAAGCCGATCCAACTGAAAGAGCATGGTCTGGCGGTGTATATGATGAAGCTAGAAGAGGTTGGCTATACCCGTTAGATCTAAATCCCGATGCGAAATCGGCCTTCAAAATGGGAGAATTCAATCATTATAGAATC
Source organism: uncultured Algoriphagus sp. (assembly GCF_963974835.1). GTDB lineage: Bacteria > Bacteroidota > Bacteroidia > Cytophagales > Cyclobacteriaceae > Algoriphagus. The sequence goes on from NZ_CAXBET010000008.1 coordinate 235,014, forward strand.
GAAGCCATAGGTAATGAAATCAAAACCTGGATAAATGGACAGGAAGTTGCTTACGTGGTGGATGATATGGACAAGACCGGCTTTATTGGTTTACAGGTTCATAGTATACAAAAGCCTGAAGATGCGGGAAGAAAGACCTCATTTAAGAATGTAAAAATACAAACAGAGAATCTTCAGACTGAGCCGTTTGACAAAGACATTTTTGTGGTCAACAATTCTCTAAATTCTTTAACTGAGTATGAGAAAGAACATGGTTGGAAGTTACTTTTCAACGGTCAGAATTCTGATGGCTGGAAAGGAGCTTACAAAGAGACATTCCCGGAATCCGGCTGGTCAGTGAACGATGGGATTCTAACTATTGCACAGACGGATGGAACTGAATCCACGAATGCCGGTGATATCGTGACCAATGAGCAATTTTCTGCCTTTGATTTTGCCTTTGATTTCAGGCTCACAGAAGGAGCAAATTCTGGGGTGAAATATTTTGTGACTTTATCTGAAGGAAATGAAGGTTCGGCTATAGGATTGGAGTATCAGGTTTTGGACGATGAAAAACACCCGGATGCAAAAATGGGAAGAGACGGAAACCGAACATTAGCTTCACTTTATGATCTTATCAAAGCTGATAAGCAACCACGTTTTATCCACCCGATAGGAGAATGGAATCAGGGAAGAATTGTTGTGACTCCGGACAATAAAGTCACCCATTACCTTAATGGTGTAAAAGTGGTCGAATATGAGAGAGGATCTCAGGAATTCCGTGACTTGGTAGCAATCAGTAAGTATGCGAAATGGGAAAATTTCGGAGAAGCTCCAGAAGGCCATATTCTTCTCCAGGATCATGGCAATGAGGTAAGCTTTAAAAACATCAAAATTAAGCCTTTAAACTAAACCCAAAATGAAAAAGAATAACAGAAGAGACTTTATAAAAAAATCTGCTGCCGCAACTGTAGGCTTCTCAGCTTTGGGATCTGCTGCTTTTTCTGCAAAATCCTATGCAAGAATCATTGGAGCTAATGAAAGATTAAATATTGCTATTGCAGGATTAGGAAGACGACTTGGAGCTTATTATGAGCCTATCGGATTGAAATCAAGCAACGTAAACCTCCTTTACCTCTGCGATGCAATGGAATCTCAAATGCCTAAGGCAGCAAAGAACTTTCAGAAGCATATAGACTATACTCCCAAATTGGAGCAGAATGTCATGAAAGTGATGGATGACAAAGAAGTGGATTGTATGATCATCGCTACTCCAGATCATTGGCATGCTCCGGGTACTTGGTTGGCTTTGGAGAGAGGTAAAAATGTATACGTGGAAAAGCCCTGCTCCCATAATCCTCGGGAGGGGGAATTACTTATTGCCCTACAGAAAAAGTACGATAAAGTAGTACAGATGGGGAATCAGCAGCGCTCAGCACCTGAAAGCCGTGAAATCATCGAAGCCATTCACAATGGAGCTATTGGAAAAGCTTTTATGGCCAAAGCATTTTATAGCAATAATCGTGGGGCAGTTCCAAATCCTGTGGCAGCACCTGCTCCTGATGGGTTGGACTGGGAAATGTTCCAAGGACCTGCTCCAAGAAAAGCGTATACTCATGACACCTGGGATTATAACTGGCACTGGTATGGATGGGAATATGGGACTGCCGAAACTGGAAATAATGCCACGCACGAACTGGATGTTGCCCGCTGGGCTCTGCAGGTAGACTATCCTCAGGAGGTCCAGGTGACAGCTGAAAAGCGACACTTTCCAGAGGACGGTTGGGTAATGTATGATACAATGGATGCTACTTTCAAATTCGAAAATGGATCTGTAATCCAATGGGATGGCAAGAGCAGAAACAATTATAAAACCTACGGAAGTGACAGGGGAACAATAATTTATGGTACAGAAGGTTCGGTATATGTAGATCGTGGTGGGTACAAGCAATTTGACAGGGCTGGGAAAGAGATCAAAAACAGTATGTCTTCAAGTAACGAAGCCGGAACTGCACTTGGAGGTGGTGGTGATATGAGTACAACTCACGTCGTTAACTTTTTCAATGCAGTACGTGGACTGGAAAAACAAAATTCAAATATTGAAGAAGGAGCGGTAAGTACCCTACTCTGCCACCTTGCCAACATTAGTTATAGAACAGGAGTAAGTCTGATCTGCGATCCGATGAATGGCCATATCAAAAATTCAAAAAAAGCTGCTGCACTTTGGACGAGAACTTATGAAAAGGGATGGGAACCTCCTAAAATATAGAATCAATTTTTCTATAAGTATAATGATACCTGATCACATATTGATCAGGTATTTTTTTTCAGGATACTTTGACAGTCACCTTCTATATCTCGCTGATCTAGAAGAAAGATCGATGACTTCCGGCAGTCTTTAACCGTCTAAAAATTTAATTAGTATTATAAATCAAAGTAAGGCTCTAAACATTTTGACTTTGCTCAATGTAGCACGGGGCGCTTGATTTTAATGAGAATTAGGGACTTTATATCATTTATTGGATATAGAAGGGCGAATGTTGATTCGCCCCTACATAGCTCATAAAGGCGATTATGAAAAAGTCCCATCGGGACGACCCATGGGTAGCCCAGGGTTTTAACCTTGGGATAAAGGATTATATTCATTCAAAAGCGCTGGACTGGAATTATCATTTGGAACTAAGGCGTTTTGCCAGCAAGATGGAAACGGATCCATTGGAAAGTTAAAAGTTGGAGGTTAGGAAGTTGGAAGCTGGAAGTTGGAGGTTGTTTATCTGAAATTTAAAATGAAGGAATTGGGAATTTAAAATGGAGAGGGATTTGGGATTATGATAGCATGCCTTAGGTATGCAATCTGGGTAGCCCAGGGTTTTACCCTGGGATAGACGATTATATTCATTCAACAGCGCTGGCCCACGATCATCATTTGGAATAAAGACGTGTTGCCAGCAAGATGGAAACGGAAATTATTTTGGGATTTACCTGTGGTGATCTCTA
>NZ_CAXBET010000009.1:0-224084 GCF_963974835.1 uncultured Algoriphagus sp.
TCATATCAATCAAAAGCAGCTTAATCTATTGTCCAGTTTTTTGTTGCAAATCCACTCCATGTAATCATAATATCACTCCCTTTGCCGCCGTTCGTGTCTTCACGAATGGCTTTTGAATCGGGACCAGGTTTGATGGACACAGGTGGTTTGGTAAAATATAATTGGAATCATTTCCATCCTCCCACATCAACGTACGTTTCCATAGGACGATATTGGGCAGAGGTGAATCATTTGTTTATCTCTTTACCCCCAGTTGAAACCAGGGGCTATCGAAAAATTGGAGCACTATGTAGTCACTTAATACCATATGCTTTGGTGACCCGAGAACATATGCTGCTTAATTCGTGATCAAAAGAATAAGAAAAAAATGGCTACAAGTCGTATTTAAAAATGGACACAAAAATAAATTGTAGCGCTGCTAGTCCTCCCTACCCAAACTGGGAACAAACCTACTCAAGAGTCCATACCAAGCATTTTTTAATCTGAAGCTGATCCTCCGTAATTCACGCACAATCATGCTATGGGGCTTGTAAGGCTAGATTTAACTTTTTTAAAGAAGTCACAAATTCAAAGGGCATCCTGATTGCCTATTCTATTCCCACACTAAAATGTATTTAACATGACTACGAATAATTCAGAAAACCACAAGAACTCCATCCAAAAAACTACCGAGCAACTAGCAGAAGAAGCCAAAGTCACAAAAGAAGATCTGGATGCATTAGGACCGAGAAGTGCAAATCTTAGTGACGATGATGGAGATGATGAGCTTTTACTTCAGAGAAAAGAAAGAGTTGACTTTGCCGGAGAGGAACTGGATGTACCGGGAAGTGAACTTGATGATGAGCAGGAAGAAATAGGTTCTGAGGACGAAGAAAACAATTCCTACAGTCAGAGTAATGAAGATGAGGACAAATAGATATGATCAATAAGAAGACAAAAGATGCTATTTCTAATGCCTTAAAAACAGGTAATGCGCTTAATATGCAATTGGGCAAGAAAAACCGCTTTAAGATAGAACGGCGACTACCCTTTTTATTGATTCATAGATATAGAGAAAATGAAAGGTCTCCTATTTCAGATCTGGTAGCAACGGAAAGCTCCTATCTGATCGCGGATGCTTCCACGGATAATAACAGCGATACCGCAATTTTGGTCAAAGAACTGGCTAAGGAAATCGCTGATGATTATGGAAGTGTGATGCTTTTGGAGGTATGGATAGGCAAAGCTGATAGCACATCTTTTATCATCAAGTCAGCAAAAGATAAGGCTCCAAATACAGTGAAAGCTTTTCAGGATGGCCTGAAGAAATTTACAGAAATCCAACCTACACTGGATGTAAAGGTTGAGGAAACTACGATCAGACATCCGGAAGGTATCTCTGATTTCCTAACGCTAAAGCAATGTCAGGAGGCTGGGATTTATCTGATGGGTTTGGAGATTCCTCCTTTCTTCCAAAATGAACTTACAGGCGAGTTTTATTACCTGGTGTTCAAGGAATTTAAAAGGGCTTTTTCCGGAATCCTTAGAAAATCGATTTTCGAATTTCTTAGAGTGCAGACATCTTTTGATATAGAAAATTATCAGCGATTGGGAAGTACAGCCATCGACAATGCGGTTTGGGAAGTCGATAAAAAGCTATCTGAGATAGAAGCAAAATACCAATTTCTGATGCTTATCTCTCCTACTAATACGCTTCAGGCTAAGGAAGAATTCATCGCTAAGCAGCATAAAATCAATCCCAAATTCCTTTACAGAAATCTACCTGTAGATCCTGACAGACTGAAGGAAGAACTTTTCTCCATCAATCTAAGGGATATAGAAGATCCTACGCTGGCGTTTTTGTACACAGAAAAGCGGGAGGAACTGGAAAAGCAGATTACAATGCTGAAAGAGCGTGGCACAAAGAACTTTATGTACAGCAGCATTCGCCTGTTCAGCTCGCCTGGGGTAGAGCTCTACGAAACTGCCAAATATCTTCTGAAAACACTTCCACCCGATAATTATGAAAATGTCAAATGGATAGATTGCTACGATCTCGCGAAAATCTGCACTGAAGAGATCTCCAAATACAGGGAGGTCTACCCGTCATTGGATGCCAAAGTGCAAGTCAAACATGACATAGTAGGAATGCTTGTTTCCAGAGGACAACTCTACATAGGTGAAAGTTTCAAAGTTCCTGAGCATAGGGTTCAGGCACTGGTCCATCACGAAGTAAGTACACATGTGCTTACCTTCTACAATGGTAAAATGCAACCATTTGGTCAGATGAGCAGCGGGTTTGCAGACTACGATGAGCTGCAGGAAGGCCTAGCAGTATTAGCAGAATACCTTGTAGGTGGATTGACAAATAACCGATTGAGAATCCTTGCAGCAAGAGTGATTGCTGGTAGGACTTTGACCGAAGGTCAGACTTTCGAGGAAACGTATAGAACACTCACGGTAGATTATGCAATGTCACCCGAGCAGGCATTCCAAATAACAGCCCGAACATATCAAGGCGGCGGATGTACCAAAGATATAATCTACCTCAGAGGTCTGATCAAACTGGTGGAATACCTAAAGAATGGTGGGGAACTTGAGCCTTTGTATGTAGGCAAAATTGGTTTTAAGCACATCCCACTAATTAAGGAGCTAAGGATCAGAGGAATTATTAAACCCTCCCCGCTCTTCCCCTCCTATCTCAAAACCCAGTTTGCAAAAGAAAGACTGGAAAAACTTAAAGCAGGAATGGACCTTCCCGAGCTTGTCAATTAACTAAACCACTAACTATAATTATATGAAAATTGGAATAGTAGTAAATCAAATCGAGACCGAAACGGCTGCTTACAGCACCACCATGATCTCATCTGCAGCCGTTCATCGCGAGCATGAAGTTTACCTTATTTCTGTAGGTCAGCTCAGCTATCTTGAAAACGGTCATATGGGAGCGATAGCAACTAAAGCTCCCAAAACTAAATTCAGAAGTCTGGAAAAATACATGGATGCAATCCATAGTCCACAGGCTGAAAAAGTAAGTATTTCTTCCGCGGATTTGGATGTATTATTTCTCAGAAACAATCCTTGCGAGGAATTTGGGGAGCGTGCCTGGGCACAGACCGCCGGAATGATCTTTGGCCAGATAGCAATGGCAAATGGAGTACTGGTCGTAAATGATCCTTACTCCTTGATGTCTTCCTTCAATAAAATGTATTTCCAACATTTTCCTGAGGAAGTTCGCCCTAAGACAATAATCAGCCGGGATTCAGAGGAGATCAAAGAATTTTATAAGAAAGAGAAGAAAAAGATCATCCTGAAGCCTCTCCAGGGTTCCGGAGGAAAAGACGTGTTTCTGGTGGACTCTGACAAGAATATGAATCAGATCGTAGAAACTATTAACAGATATGGTTTTGTGATTGCCCAGGAATATTTACCTGCTGCCAAAAATGGAGATATCAGAGTGATTATGATGAATGGAAAAATCCTCCAGATAAAGGGAAAAGTTGCTGCAATTAATAGAGTTAATAGCAACGACATCCGAAGCAATCTGCATACAGGAGGAAAAGCTATTCATGCTGAAATCACAGATGATATCCGAAGACTATGTAAAATAGTTGGCCCAAAACTAGTCCGCGATGGAATGTTTTTGGCAGGTATCGATATCGTGGGAGACAAAATCATGGAACTCAACCTCGACAGTCCAGGAGGTATCAATGCGATGCACAGATTGGAAGGAGTAGATTTCTGTGGAGAAATGATTGCCGCACTGGAGCGAAAAGTGGAATATCAAAGGTATTACGATGGCAATCTGCCAAATGCTTATTTGGCGACGTTGGATTTATAGATCGCTCTTTAAAATTTATTCAATAATGCCAGTCTCATTAGATTCTTTACATCTTTGGTCAGAAGACGGAAGACTGAAGTAGCCTCAATTTTAAAATGAGACAAATTCTAAATTGCTTTTGCTTCTTTAATTGAAGAAAAGTGTTCACACATAAAACAGACAGGGAAAGCTTCCATTAGTTTTACCTGTTTTTTTCGTTTGAACTAATCTGCAGGCATTACGATAAAGAAACCGTCGGAGCCTTGTTGTTGATAAAGAGGTAGAAATACTCTTGCGTCTGAATCTGCGAGAATTTTCTCACCGTCTAACTTTGCCAAAAGCTGGCCTTTTTTAATTTCCGAGAAATTTTCAAATCCTTCCTCCATAGCAAACTCACATCCGTCTTTGAGATTTAGCCTATAGGTAACTTCAAAGTTATCCCTAGTAGGCGATGATTCTTTTAGCAAATTATGATAATGGGCATAATCGATCACGCTCTTATCCAGCATTCCATTATCCACCATTACCACCCAAATCGCTGCTTCATGAAAATCTACTGATTTGGGATCATCATGTTGACCTGCTTCCATGGTAAACCCTGTGTGTCCCTTCAATGTTAAAAAATGATCGAAGTGTCCGGGAATAAATTTTTCAATTCCTTTTACCACGGGCAAAGGCATTTTCTTAGCGAAGTCGAAATTTTCCTTTTTCTTATTAACACTTATATAAGGAGGCGTCCTGGATGACGTAGTGTGCAAATCCATAAATAAAAACTTCTCCTGCTTTTTGTTATTTTCTATAGCTTCCACTATAGCCGCAAGGTCATGAAATTCAGATCCTTCCTGAAAATCAGCTATTTCTCCCGACTTTAGCCGATCAGCAAATTCCGGAGTACAGACTCTGTTCAAATCCTTGTCTATTAGCCTTACCCCTTTCTTTAGAGCTGTCATATTTCCGGAAACCCCTATGAGTCTACCTTTAACAAATGGTTTACTTGTCTTAAGTTTTTTGAACACGCGCTGAAGTGCCAGAATCCCACTTGGTTCATTACCATGAATACCTGCACTTGCCAGCAAAAATGGGCCTGGTCTGGAAAACATCCCATCTGTTGGGTATTCACCTATAATCCGTGTCAATCCATCAGCATTGAATAGTTCGCTATTTTTAGTTTCCATGATTCATTGGTTAAGTTATCATTTGGAAAATTCCAAAGACCATACCTTAAAAGTCATCTAGGAACTCAAATATGGGCGATTCAGCCAAAAATGAATTATAGGACATAAAACAATTGCATAAAATTTTCAGACGCGAAACCTAACTGTTAAGTGATTTACAAAATACGTTAATTCTGAGAGGTAAATTCCTCGATCTGAGCATTCAAAATCGCCATCTTTATTCTCCGCATTTTGGGTATTAAAGAGATCAAAATGAGCAGATTATAAGCAAATTATTTACCGTAAAATGTGTTCTTAAAAGTCGTCTTCCTAAATTATTATTTTTGACAATTCAGTAGGTTTTTAATTAAAAGCAAACAAAATTTTCTTTTTAAACTGCAAATTCAATTAAAAAATTAGATTTCAGAATTTTATTCCGAAATCCGGATGGACAGAATATTCATTTATTTCAGCTACTATCAAATTGGGTAGAATTTTGCCAGTGGATTATAAATACATTTTTCACATAAGATGTATTTATAAAACAACACAACTATGAGAACTCAATTAGTTATCTATCCAGCAATGATCGCATGTCTCAGCATGTCATGCGGAAAAAACAAAGACGATGTCAATACAGAAAGTATCGAAGCTCAAAATGAAATGAGTGGAGCTGTGCATGAGAATGATACCAATATGGTAAAACGCGACGGAACCTTATTGGATGGCGCTATGGACACTGCAGACTCCGTAAAATTACCATCTGCAGTCCTAGAAGTAATAGCTAAGGATGAAGCAATCTCCGAAGATAAGATCCAGAGTAAACGGGAATTCTCAGAAAATGGAATAACTTACTACGAAATTAGCTTTTTGACCGCCCAAGGTCAAACACATACAATGACATTTGACGAAGATGGCAAGTTAAAATCCGAGGATTAAAACCCATAGATATTAGAAGCGATGATGCCTCCATCGACCGGCTGTAGGTCACCAAAAGTTTACTATATTTATTAAGCCTCATACGCGTTAATCAAGGCCCAACAAGTAGACCCAAAATAGATTCAACTAACGAGTAGTAGGATCAATAAAAACCACAGACGAGAGGAGGCGCCATCGTTTTCATTTTTATACATGCATATCCACTTATATTACTGTAAAGAGAAAAAAGTAAAATACTATATTATAAACATATAAGTTGAGGCCACTTCTGCCTGTCCCGCCACTGCGGGAGTTTTTTAGCTTCGGTCTTCCCCACCAAATAATCAACCAGTCTAATCCGACATCCATCTCGGCAGATTATCATAGTATTTTTTTTATAAATGGTAATCGAATCTTCCCGGGATTTCTTTCTTCCTTTTTTGACGCAAAAACTAAAACCTAACTATATTAGCAAAATCAAATAAGGGGTGCCCTAAAAGTTACGGGCTGAGATCATACCCATCCCGATTTATCGGGAGCACCTGATCCGGGTAATGCCGGCGTAGGGATTAGATTACTGTTCTCCCTTTTTTGAATAATCATAAAACGTTATTCAAATGTTATTTTCTATTGACCTGAGTCTGCTCGCTGAGCAGATCAAAGCTACCAGTTTGTTGGAGTGGATCGCCGTTTCTTTTGGAGTGACTGAAGTCCTGCTCGCCCGCAAAAACAATGTCCTACTCTATCCAGCGGGTATTATCGGTATTTTATGTTCAGGGTTCCTGCTTGTAGATGCCAAGCTCTACGCTGAAACTTTACTTCACGCCTATTACCTAATCATGAGTATTTATGGTTGGACGATGTGGAAAAACAGATCCAAATCAGGAGCATCCCAAATCTCCCGAAGTTCAGTTTCTGAACAGAAAATCACCTGGGCCATTGCACTTGGAGGTTGGGCATTTCTCTATTTCATGCTTACTAACTTCACAGATTCCGATGTTCCTGTCATAGATGCATTTGTTTCATCTACTGCCTGGGCAGGCATGTGGCTTTTGGCAAAAAGAAAGCTTGAAAACTGGATTTGGCTGAACGTGTCGAACCTGATTGCGATTCCTTTACTCTTCCATAAAGAGCTGATTTTAATCTCATTACTAACCATTTTCCTTTTTGTCGTAGCTATTTTCGGATATTTCGATTGGAAGAAAGAACTAGACCAACGCCATGAACAACTCAAATCTGTTTAATCACGAACTAGCCGCAAAGGCAGAGAGCCTCGGGTATCTTCCAGAGGAATGGCTTGCTGAGATTTATGCTGAAAAATGGTTCAAGATTTTCGTTCCTGAAGAACTTGGTGGTTTGGGTTGCACCTTACCTGAAGCCCTGAAAATCGAGGAAAAACTAGCCAAACTAGACGGAAGTCTGGGCTGGACAGTAACGCTTTGTGCTGGCGCAGCTTGGTTTGTGGGATTTATGGATGAGTCAGTTCGAAAAGACATTTTTCCTGATGAAAAACTATGTCTTGCTGGAAGCGGATTTGTGGGTGGGAAAGCCGATAAAATCGGAGAAAATTACCTCATCTCCGGTAGCTGGACCTATGCTTCTGGAGCTTTACATGCTACACATCTCACTGCAAACTGTGAGATATTCGAAGAAGGAAAAGCACTACTAGATAAAAAAGGAAAGCCGGTAGTCAAAGCCTTTGTTTTGGATAGAAAAGACGTAGAAATTCTTGATGGCTGGAATTATATGGGGATGATAGCCACAGGAAGTCATGCCTTTCGATGCGAAAACTTAAGTGTTCCTTTAAATCGATGCTTTGAAATCCTTCCCAACAAAGCTCAACTCAAAGCTCCTGTATACCAATATCCATTCCTTCAACTTGCCGAGGCAACCTTAGCTGCGAATATTCTGGGTATTTCCAAACATCTGAAAGAATTGATTGAGCAATCTTTCTGGAAAAGACACGAGTACAGAAAGTATGACAAAAAACACCTCAGGTACTTCCAGGATCTACTAACCAAACAAGATAAAAAGCTTCAAAAGCTGAGAGATGAGTTTTATGGTCAAGTGAATTCTTCTTGGGAAGAATTGGAGCAAAAAGGTAAAATCTCTGATTCGCGATTGAAAAAAGTCAGCAAAATAAGCCGAAAACTTACCCAGCATTGCAGAGAAATAAACGGTAAACTTTATCCATTCTCCGGATTGGAAGCTGCAAAAACCCATACCGAACTCAATCGCGTTTGGCGGGATTTCAATACTGTTGGACAGCATGCCTTGCTGATATTTCCTTTTTAGAATTCAACTGTATTCAGTCAATTTCATAGGCAAAATGAATATTGACACCTTTAAAAGGTCAGCACAGGCAAGTTCGAAAAATTTTCTTCATTACATTAGGTCAGTGAAAAACAACACCTTTTTTTGCAAATCCTAGTGAAAAATGAAATTCAACACCCCTATCAAACCCTTTTTAATTCTTGTTTTAGCCCTCCTATTCACCGCCTTTCACGAGTACAAGGAAGAAAAGAAAACGCTTTACTTAATCGGTGATTCTACCGTCAGAAACGGCGGGGAAGGTAATTTACAACGAGGTTGGGGAAATGTCCTCCAGGAATTTTTTGACAGCACCAAGCTTGAAGTAAGCAATCAAGCCATGGCCGGCAGAAGTACCCGAACCTTTATCAAAGAAGGCAGATGGGAAAAAGTGCTGGAGACTCTAAAACCTGGCGATTATGTAATCATGCAATTTGGCCACAATGAAGGATCTGTTCCAGATACAACAAGGGCTGGGTATAGAGGTGTTTTGCGTGGAATGGGAGATGAAACCAAGGAACTTACTTGGCCAGATGGCACTAAAGAAATTGTTCATACCTACGGGTGGTATTTGGAGAAATTCATCACAGAGACAAAAGCTAAAGGCGCTATTCCTATCGTAGCCTCCATGATTCCCCGCAATAAATTCCAGGATGGAGATGTAGAAAGAGCCAATCAGGATTTTGGAAAATGGGCAAAAGAAGCTGCACGGCGTAAAGGCGCATTCTTCCTTGACCTCAATTCAATAGTAGCAGATCAATACGATCAATGGGGTCAGGAAGTCGTGAAAGGGCTTTTTGAGAGAGATCATACCCATACAAATGAAGCTGGAGCCAGAATCAATGCTTGGTCAGTCACTGAAGGATTGAAAGAGATGAAGGATTGTGATTTGAAAGATTATTTGAAAAAGGATAAGCCTACTCTATTTCTAATCGGCGATTCTACTGTGAAAAATGGACAAGGCGATGGAGCAGGTGGACTTTGGGGTTGGGGAGATTTTATAACGCCTTATTTTGATGAGGAAAAGATCAAAGTGCAAAACCATGCGTTGGGTGGCACCAGTAGCCGTACATTTCAGACCTACGGCATGTGGCAGAAGGTTCTGGATAAATTGGAGCCGGGAGATTACCTGATCATGCAATTTGGTCACAATGACTCCAGTCCATTAGACGATGAAGCGCGCGCTCGAGGCACGATCAAAAGTGCTGGATTGGAAGCTGAAAATATTTACAATCCAATCACAAAGAGTCAGGAAACTGTCTATTCTTATGGGCAGTATTTGCGGCAGATGATTTTGGCGGCAAAAGCAAAAGGCGTCACTCCTATCGTTTGCTCACTTATTCCTCGTAATAGCTGGAAAGAAGGGAAGGTTGTTACTGCTGAAAATGATTATGGACTTTGGGCAAAACAAGTGGCTGAAGACACCAAAACGGCATTTATTGACTTAAACCAGTTAGTGGCGGATCAATATAATGAGCTGGGAGAAAGCTATGTAAAAGCTCATTATTTTAATAACTCAGATCACACACATACAATAGAAGAAGGAGCCAAACTGAATGCAAAGATTGTAGCTAAGGCCATTAATGGTCTAGATGAAATAGGTCTAAAAGAATTCTTGAAAAATGAATAGTTTGGAAACAAAAGTGCTTTGCAGTTTCATCAATTCTATCTAAAAACTTCAACCAAAATGCCTCAAAAACTAGCCTTTCGAATGAAACTAATTCCAGGTTTCGAAGAAGAATACGAAAGAAGACATCGTGAGATCTGGCCTGAATTAGTTACTTTACTCAAGGATACAGGAATCATTGATTATCAGATATTTTTGGATAGAGAGACATCCTATCTTTTTGCATATCAGGTGATAGATGGAAATGCAAATTCCCAAGACTTGGGAAGCACAGAAATTGTGAAACGATGGTGGAAATACATGGCAGACATCATGGAAACGAATCCTGATAATTCTCCTATTTCAGTAGCCCTTCCCAACGTTTTCGAACTTCAATAACCCAACCCAAAATGCACGCTAAGTTCAAAATCCTACTCTTCCTTTTATCAATACTTCTTTTCTTAGGTTCTCAACAGATAAGTAAAAAAACTGCAGCTTCAAGTGAATGGCCTGAGATCACTCAAACGGCTAAACCCTGGACTCGCTGGTGGTGGATGGGAAATGCTGTGGATGAAAAGAATCTATCCAATCTGCTTGAAACCTATCATGAAGCAGGACTTGGCGGCGTGGAAATCGCTCCTATTTATGGAGCAAAAGGATATGAAGATCGATACATAGACCTTCTGTCTGAAGACTGGCTCAGCATGTTGGATTTTACGGTCACTAAGGCACATGCACTTGGGATGGGAGTCGATATGACTCAGGGGACTGGATGGCCTTATGGAGGGCCTCAGGTGAGCCTAGAGCATGCTGCAACTTGCATGGTAATTCAGAATTATGAGAAAGTAGATGGAAAAGAACTGGAGACTCCAATCGTTTTCGAAAAGAAGAAAGACTCTCAGCCTGATGCGCAATTAGTTGCCGTGATGGCCTATGATGCGAATAATAATGCCAAAGAAATTACCGAGTATGTTGATCAGGGTGGTAAACTGAACTGGAATAAAGCCGGAAAATACCAGATCAAAGCTATTTTCTTGGACAAAACTGGTCAGATGGTAAAGCGGGCGGCACCTGGTGGAGTTGGCTTCACGCTAGATCACTTCAGCAAATCAGCGGTAGATTCATACAATGAATATTTTGAAAAGGCATTTGCCGGAAAAGATTACGGCATTCGTTCATTTTATAATGACAGCTTCGAAGTCTATGGAGCAGATTTTACAGCTAGCTTTTTTGATGAATTTGAAAAGCGGAGAGGTTACGATTTGAAGGAGTTTCTTCCCTATCTGGAAAGTGAAGATGATTCTGAAATAGTTAGAAGGGTAAAATCCGATTATAGAGAAACAATCAATGATCTTCTGCTAACTAATTTCACCCAAAACTGGACAAATTGGGCGCATAGTCAGTCTAAACTTACCAAGAATCAAGCTCACGGTTCGCCGGGAAATTTGCTCGATCTTTACGCATCGGTGGATATTCCGGAATGCGAGACTTTCGGATCCAGCTACTTCCCTATTCCTGGCTTAAGAAGAGATAGTGCGGATATCAGAAATGTTGATCCAGATCCAATCATGTTAAAGTTTGCCTCTTCCGCAGCTCATTTGACCGGCAAAAACCTTGTTTCTTCTGAGACTTTCACTTGGCTTGGAGAGCATTTCAAATCATCATTCTCCCAGATGAAGCCCGAGGTGGAGCAGGCATTTTTGGCCGGTGTGAATCACATTTTTTACCATGGGGTCACTTACAGTCCCGAAGATGTCTCCTATCCAGGTTGGTTGTTTTACGCTTCGCTGAATCTTACCCAGCAAAATAGTCTTTGGCCACATTTCAACGGATTCAATGACTTCATTGCTAGATCACAGGCTATTTTGCAATCCGGTAAAGCAGACAATGAATTGCTTGTTTACTGGCCCGTTTATGACGTTTGGGCGGAGCCAAAAGGTAAAATGGAAATGATCACTGTACATGCTGTGGACGAATGGCTACATCCCACAGAGTTTTACAAACAGTCCAAGCAATTGATGGAATCTGGTTATTCTCTGGATTTTATTTCAGACGATATGATTTCAAAATCACAGGTTAGCAAAGGATTGATTCAAACTTCAGCTCAAAATTCTGCCAAGGTTTTGATCATTCCTGAGACCGAATTAATGCCTATCGAAACGCTACAGAACATTCTCAAACTAGCGGAAAATGGAGCAAATGTAATCTTTCAATCCAAGCCAAAATCTATTCCAGGATATCATGCTGACCAAGAGTCAAAAGAAAGTGCTTTCAATCAGTTATGGGGTTCTATTGCATTTGAAAGAGGAAAATCAAATGTTGGTAAAGGCGAAATCTACCTTTCCAGCGACCTGAGCAAAACATTGGGAGAGTTAGAAATTTACAGGGAAAAACTAGTGGATTCAGGATTGGGTTTTATCCGTAGAAAAGTAGCTGATGGGACGTATTACTTTCTTGTAAACCATAGCGCTACTACTATTTCCCAAACCATTTCCCTGAATACCAAAGCAGGAACAGTGATGGCAATGGATCCCCTGACAGGCAAGCGAGGCACTATTTCTTCAGAAAGCACAGCAGATGGAACAAGAGTTACCCTTTTCCTAAAATCTGGCGAATCAATTTTCCTCAAGACTTTTAATGACAAGGTAGATCTAGATATACCTGCTTGGCCAGACTACGGCAAATCAGCATCTACCACAGATATTTCCAAGAATTGGAAACTCACTTTCACTCAGGGTCAACCAAAACTTCCTCTTGCCCAATCTATGGACCAAATCAAACCTTGGACGAATAATGGTGATTCAATAGCCAATGATTTCTCAGGGCAGGCGACATATTCCTCTGAATTTGATTTCAAAAAGTCGGAAGGAAAGCACTATTTATTGACTATTTACAAGGTATATGAATCTGCCAAAATCTGGATCAATGGACAATATGCCGGTAATAGTTGGAGTATCCCTTACCAACTGGATATCACTGAGCAGTTGGTAAATGGTCAAAATACAATCAAAATAGAAGTGGCAAATCTGATGGCGAATAGCATTCGCTATCTGGATAGAAATGGCATTGAATGGAGAAATTACCATGAAATCAACTTTGTCAATATCGATTATAAACAATTTGACGCGAGTAACTGGAAAACCATGCCGTCTGGCCTGGGCGGGAAAATTCAGATATCACAGTTTGACTAGATCTAAATATCTTAATTCTCAATGATGCCATTGTACTTGTTTTCTTTGGTTTGCAGGCTAAAAGACCGAAGTCGGAAGACTCCCGCAGTGGAGGGACAGGCAGAAGTAGCCTCTACGCTAGAGTTAGTCAATTCCCCCAGTACTTATTGTACTTTTCAGGTAGGAGACTTATTTAAAGGAAACCATGTATAAAATTATGTATATGCGCTTTGCTATCAGTAAGATGTCAAAAGCAATATAAGATATGTTAAACTTAAAAATTGAGGCCACTTCCGTCTTCGGTCATCGGTCTTCCAACCTGATAAGCAAAGAATCTAAGGTGACTGGCATCATTGGGGATAATCAAATAAAATAAAAACTAAATGCACTCTTCACCCATATAGCACAGGATACTTGACAACTGTCGCTGGTATAATTTAAACTTCAAGCCCAAAAGAAAACCTATGTCATCAACCCAAAACCTAAAGCAGCGGCTAGAAGCTGTCAATGAATACGAGCGAACTCCCATTCCCAAAAACAAACTTAAAGGCTGGAAAAGCTTTATCGGAACCTACGCCGGAGAGCATACCGCAGGAACTGAGTTTGTGCTTGGGCCACTTTTCGTAGCTCATGGTGCTTCAGCTGGAGACCTGGTTAGCGGCTTGATTGTTGGAAATATTCTTGCCGTACTCAGCTGGGCATTTTTTACAGGAAAAGTTGCGGTCAAGACAAGAACTACGCTTTACTACCAACTGGAGAAAATCGCTGGAAACCGATTTACGCTGGTTTATAATTTAGTCAACGCTGCATTATTCTGCTTTCTCGCAGGTTCCATGATCGCAGTTTCAGCTACGGCAGTTGGTATACCTTTTAATCTTCAGATGCCTTCACTCACCGATGTTTACCCTAATAGTGTGGGATGGGTAGTTACAGTTTTCGGAATAGGTGCAATTACTACTGTTGTAGCCATGTTTGGCTTCAATGTGATTTCAAAATTCGCCAATATCGCTGCTCCTTGGATGATAATGGTATTTATTGCCGCTGCAGTTGGTGTACTACCTAGACTTGGGATCAATTCATTCTCAGACTTTTGGCCTGTGGCGGATAGCACCATTTGGAATGGAGTACCTCTGGAAGGTCAAAGCAAGTTTACGTTCTGGCACATTATGTTTTTTGCCTGGTTTTGTAACATGGGCATGCATATAGGAATGGCTGATATGTCTCTGCTTCGATACGCAAAGAAATGGACCTATGGATTTTCATCTGCTACGGGTGTTTTCCTTGGACACTTTATCGCCTGGATGGCTTCTGGAATTTTGTATTCCTTATTCTTGATTGAGTCGAAAGGAAGTTTGGTTTTCGCACCAGGACCGATCGCCTATGAAGCTGCAGGAATTGCAGGAGCTGTTTGCGTTATTATCGCAGGCTGGACAACTGCAAACCCTACCCTTTACAGAGCCGGTTTGGCAATTCAATCTATTAACCCAAAATGGAAAACTTGGAAGGTGACATTATTTGTAGGTTTGGTGACAACCATCGCTGCCTGTTTCCCTGCCTTGGTGATGCAGCTATTGGAATTTGTGGCACTTTACGGATTGATTTTGATGCCACTCGGAGCAGTGATTTTCCTTGATGTTTTTGTCCTTCGAAAAATGGGTCTGGCCAGCAACTATGCTGAGTTGACCAAATCCCATTTCAATCCAGCAGTAGGAATTACCTGGGCAATTTCACTAGTCTTCTGTTTAGGGCTTAATATTTATGGGGGAATTGAAATCTTCTTCCTAGGACTTCCAGGTTGGTTTGTAGCAGTGATTGTTTACCTAATCGCTTCAAAGGTTATTCAAAAGAAAACCATCATAAACGCAGCAACCTATACCAAATTAAGCTATTGATTATGAAATCATTACTTAAAATAATATCATTTATAGCTTTAGCAGTTACTCTTTTTCCTTCCTTTCTGGTTTTTAAGGGAATCATAAGCCCGGAACTTTCCAAAACACTTATGCTAATTGGGACGATCGTATGGTTTGTTTCCGCTTCTTTTTGGATGAATAGCTCTGATGAAAAGGAGGAAACTGACAACTAATCAGTAGTCCAGCTTCTGGAGATGCATGACAACTTTAGGAAAACGAAAATTTTGAAAAATAAGACTGCGTCCTTTGCATAATCTTTGTGCTCTCCTGCGGTTAAAAATGAATGATTATGATCCAGCAAAGTCCAGCTTCTGGAGAAGCAGGACAACAACAATTTCTTAAGAAGCAGTCTAACTGCTAAATTAACTTATAAAATTACTGCGCCCTTTGCGTGACCTTTGTGTCCTCCGCGGTTAAAAAACAAAATCCATGAAACTTACGCTCGACCAAATACAAGATCAAAATAAAACTCAAAGCAATGAGCATTCCCGAAGCTTTGAATTCCTTGCCGAAAGCTTAGACAAAAAAGGAAACAACGTAGAAGAACTGATTTCCAAGCTTCAAGCCTTACAAATCGCAATACCAAGTTGGGCGCTGGGAACAGGCGGAACACGATTCGGGAGATTTTCAGGAGGTGGAGAACCGGCAACCTTAATCCAGAAAATTCAGGATGTAGGCATAATTCATACCCTCAATCAGTCAAGCAACGCCATTTCCCTGCATATTCCTTGGGATATCCCAACTGATTACCAAGCCATCAAAGAGACTGCATCAGAAGTTGGAATCGGCTTTGATGCAGTGAATTCCAATACTTTTCAGGATCAGGCAAACCAAGCTCATAGCTATAAATTCGGTTCTTTGGCGAATTCAGAAGATGCCGTCCGTGAATTGGCAGTGGAGCATAACAAGCAGGTAATTGAAATTGGTGATAAATTAGGGTCCAAAGCACTAACCGTCTGGCTGGCTGATGGAAGCAGTTTTCCAGGTCAGCATAGTTTGAGAAAAGCACTCGAGAATACGCATTTGTCTTTGCAGGAAATTTATAAGGCTGTGCCAGAAGACTGGAAACTCCTTATTGAGTATAAACCTTACGAACCTTCCTTCTACAGCACGGTGATTCAGGATTGGGGAACCTCATTCCTATTGGCAAATAAGTTGGGTAAAAAGGCTTATACGCTTGTAGATCTTGGTCACCACCTTCCAAATACAAATATTGAACAGATCGTGGCAACGTTGATGACCGAAGGGAAATTGGGTGGATTCCACTTCAATGACTCTAAATACGGAGATGATGATCTGACGGTGGGTAGTGTTAAACCGTATCAATTATTCCTGATTTTCCAGGAGCTGGTAAAAGGCTTTAGCGAAACGAATAATCCCCCACTTTCATGGATGATCGACGCCAGTCACAATCTAAAGGATCCAATGGAAGATCTAATTCAATCTGTTCAAGCCATCAAACTTGCCTATTCCCAGGCGCTATTGGTAGATAGTAAATCCTTGGAAGGTGCCCAGGAAACACATGACGTGGCAGGAGCTCAGGAGATTTTGCAGGATGCTTATAGAACAGATCTTCGTCCTTTGCTCGCCGAAGCAACCCGCAGATCAGGTGGAGCAATTGATCCTATCAAAGCTTTCCGCACACTTAAAGTAAGAGATACACTAATTGAAGAAAGAGGCTTAAAATCAATTGCTTCTGGATTGTAAAGAATGTTCTTTTCAGCAACTTAGCCAAGAGATATAACCTCTGCGCTCAGCTCGACCGAAGACCGGTGACCAAAGCTCCCTCAATCCTAGTGTTTCCCAAATCCTATTATTAATGGTAGAAAACTGTATGTACAAATCAATGCCTTAAAAAGTAACTATTCCAAAATTCAAGACTTTGGAATAGTTACCAAACTCTATAATTAATTTTTTAACCAAAAGTACTCGTTCATTAAAATATTAATAATAAGATTCAAAGCCTTAACTAATTTTTTCAGCTAATATTTGTAGCTCTCCGCGTATTCCTCCGTGTGCTTTGCGGTTAAATTTTATTTTTTTCCAAACTAACTAAGGGTAGTAAGTTCCTCAGCTGTCATAAACACAACATCACAAAAATGACAACATGGGAAAATATAGCCAACTCCGAAAAATCACTCAAGTCTTCAGCGAATACGGAATCGTATTAACTGGAGCCCGAAAGCACGATCATTTCATCTTTGATCTAAGGATGGACAAAATCTCCCTCAATTGGTTGATTTTCGAATTGGAATACGCCCTGAACATTGAACTTGATGACCATAAAGTCATGAATGTGGACGCCCCATCTCAATTGATTGCCCTACTTCTCGATTGAATTTCATCACAACTCTAATCACATCCCCCTTCTATAATTCTATTTCCAGAATACAGCTAATCCTTGTTTTTCACGAGAAAATAGATCTAATCAAATACTTCCGCAATGAAAACATTCACATTTAAAATCGCCCTCTTAAGTACTTTCCTCTTCATCTTATTTTCAACCGCATTTGCTCAGGAGGAAAGTCCAGCTCACCTTGGTTTTTTCTACCCTATTTCCACGCATGGAACGGAGGCTTTGAATTACACTAATAATTTCAGTTTCCATGTACTTACTGGCCTTTCGGGAGGAGAAAATGGAGCTGCTATCTATGGTTTGGCAGGAATGGTCAAAGGAGATGTGAAAGGTGCCCAGATCTCAGGACTCTGGAATAATGTCTCCGGAAAAGTAATAGGACTACAAGTTGCTGGGTTACTGAACCAAAGTTCCGAAGCTAGCGAAGCAGCTCAGATAGCCGGATTAAGTAATATAAACCTAGGCAATTCGGCATTCCAGGCTTCAGGTATCTTCAATAAGGCAGTATTGGTAAATGGAGCTCAGTTTGCGGGAATCTCAAATATTGCTGATCAGATTGACGGAATTCAAGCATCTGGAATCACAAGTTTGTCTAGATCAGTGATGGGAATGCAAGTGGCTGGGATCGCCAGTATTTCACCAGAAATAGACGGAGGACAGGTCGCAGGGATTTCCAGTATTTCTAAATCAGTTAAAGGAATTCAAATCGCAGGGTTATCAAATGTGGCCGAAAAAGTTGAGGGAATTCAGATTGCCGGACTAGTTAACCAAGCTAAAACTGTAAAAGGTATGCAAATTGGCCTGATCAATATCGCGGACAGCAGTGATGTCACTATCGGACTCATCAATGTTGTGAAAAATGGCGATCATCGATTGGGTGTTTCTGTCGATGAAAACCTCAATTCCTTCCTGACTTTCCGCTCTGGAGGAAAGAGAGTTTACGGAATTGTTGGCTTGGGCACCAACTTGGAAGTGGAAGATTTGAAATACGGATTTGAGGTCGGCTTAGGACTCAATTTGGCTGAAACGAACCATTTTCGTCTGGATGCAGAAGGAGTCAGCAAATACCTAACTGATTTTGAGGGCAATGATTTCTCCAAATTCAGCTTTCAATTACTTCCTACTTTGAAGATCACTAGGAGCATTCATCTATTTGCAGGACCTAGCCTTTCCTATATGCACTCAAGCGATATTGAAGCTGTAGATCATACTGGCTTGACAATTTGGGATGAGACTTGGAGAGAAAATTACCACGCTGCGATATTGGGATTTACTGCGGGAATTAATGTGAGGTTTTAAAAAAAGTTTTTGATGTTGGATGCCCGATGACCGATGTAGTCTGCATCGGTCACCCGACATCGGACATCCAGCAAATACCACATTTCCCAATAATCCCATATTTTTACTATATGCACTAAGGGTAAATTCTGTTCAGCTTGTCATACTTATGAAAGCATCAAAAAATTGAAGGTGACTGAGATACACTTAAATCCGTCAAACACTCCCACACTCGTTGATGAAGAGTCATTCGAAGCCGTTTTCAAAACCTATTTTAAGGCTTTGCATGCTTATGCCATGGCGATTCTCAAAGAATCGGAAACTGCCGAGGAAATCGTACAGAGCGTTTTTCTTAAGCTGTGGGAAAAGCGGGAAACCTTAGAAATCAGCAGTTCGCTAAAGGCTTACCTCTACCGAGCTGTTTACCACGACAGTCTGAACCACATCAAGCATCTACAAGTGAAACGAAAGCATTGGGACCATGCACACTACGAAATGACTCAGGGCAAACCTGAGCAGGTCGGCGAGCAGATTAAGGGACAGGAAAACGAATTATATGAGCGCTTTCAATTGGCGCTGGAGAAACTGCCAGAGAAATGCAGGATGGTATTTAACCTTAGCAGGTTTGAGGAACTGAAATATCAGGAGATAGCCGACAGGCTAGAAATTTCCATCAAAACGGTGGAAGCGCATATGGGAAAAGCACTGAAAACGCTGCGGATGGAACTTGCAGAGTTTCTACCGTTGCTTTTGATCTTTTTGTTAAATCTATAAAGCTATGGAAACCATGAACGAAGAAAAATTGATCAAATATTTGCTTCAGGAAAGCGATTCGGAGGAAACCAAAGCTGTACAGGAATGGATTTCTGAAGATGAGAAGAACCAAAAGCAATTTGAAGAAATCGAATGGGTTTGGAATTCAAGCAAGATCCTACTTGATAAAAGTGAAGTGGATGAAAATAAGGCTTGGCAAAGATTCACTGAACTTAGAAATGAAAAAGTGGGCTCTAAGCCAAAACAAAACCAGCGCTTTTTACAGAGCAACTGGTTTAGAGTAGCAGCTGCAGTTACTTTACTATTTGTATCAGCTTGGGTCTATTCAGCATTCCTTCCACAATCAGGAAGAGCTTATTTTAGCTCGGTTGAACTTCAGTCAGAAGATTCTCCTATCGAAGTATCATTACTTGACGGAACGCAGATCACGCTGAATAAGAATACTGCCTTAGACTATACACAAAAGCTTTTTGCAACCCAAAGAAAAGTTAATCTGAAAAGCGGAGAGGCCTTTTTTGATGTGAAAAGGAATGAAAACAAGCCGTTTGTAATCCAGAATGAGAAGGTTCAAATAACAGTTTTAGGTACGAGTTTTCATGTCAAAACATCCCAAAATACTACAGAAGTAATCGTGGTTAGCGGCTCTGTTCAAGTGGAGATAGATGGTAAAAAAGAAGTGCTTAAACCAGATGAAAAGCTAAGCGTAAATCAACTGACTGGGGAAATGATCAAAACGCTACCATCCAATAAACTCTACAATTATTACGTCAGCAGGAAGTTTCAAGCAGATGGTATTCCTTTGGAAGAGTTGGTGGCTACCCTGCGTGAGGCATATGGTGCGACTATAGAAATAAACAGAGAGGAAATAAAGACTTTACCTATTACCACAACTTTGGAATATGGCTCACTTAGCAAAAATCTTGAGGTTCTCAGTGAAACCCTAAACCTTAACATTTCCCAACGGGATAGTAAATTCATTATCCAATAATTAGAAGTTTTTATAAAAATAGAGGACTATGGTTGAAAAAATCATAGTCCTTACTTTGTTAAATTAACTCCTGTTTTTAATCCTAAGATTGTAATGCTGCCCAATAAAGCACTTTTTCAGGGTTCTCTCCTGTTTATCCTATGCTTAGTTTATTCTGTGAATGGCTTCTCACAGATGATGCTGGAAAAGAAAATCCAGATTCAGCGAAGTGACGACCTCAGTCTTAGACAACTATTGGATACACTTTCGGAGCAGAACAATTTTTATTTCTCTTATGAAAGCACTTTACTTCAGCTGGATCAGCCAGTCGAAAATGAGCAATTCTCAGGTACGATTGGAGAGTTTCTTCTGGATGAATTAGGGGATTCCTATGAATACAAAGAATTGCCAGGCTATATCATCATTCGCTATGCGCCGGAAAAACTGGATCTCGATGCGGATATGGAGACTAGGTTTAAAACAGTCACAGTTAAAGGCTACATAAAAAATGCCCGGACTAATGAAGTAGTGAGCCGAGCAAGTATCTATGATAAAAACAGCCTTGCTTCTACCCTAACCGATGAAGACGGGTATTTTAAACTCAAATACAAAAAACAGAACTCCTCGATTTGGCTCACCTTAAGTAAGGAAAACTACCGGGACACCTCTTTTTTGCTAATGCCTACCGTCAGCATTGTGGCCGATAAGGAAAATAACAGATTCCGATACATTCCCGGCGACAGTTCCACAAAAGCGCTGGAAGAGAGTTTTCTTGGAAGAGCATTTATCGGTTTTAAGCAAAGGCTACAAGGCATCAACATGGGAAGTTTTTTTGCAGAAAGCCCAGTACAAATGTCTCTTATTCCTGGGTTAAGTACCAAAGGAATGTTCAGTAGCCAAACCATCAGCAAATTTTCTTTGAATTTAATCGGTGGGTATACTGCGGGCATTGAGGGAATGGAAGTCGCAGGGATTTTCAACATCAATAAAAGAGATGTCAAATCATTACAAGTAGCAGGGATATTTAACTTGGTTGGTGGAAGTTCGAAAGGAGTTCAAGTCGGCGGAATCTACAATTCTGTCTACCAAAATGTAGATGGATTACAGGTTGGAGGAATATATAACAATGTGCGGGGGAATGTGAGAGGACTCCAAGTTGGAGGAATCATCAATACAGTGGGAGAAACTGCTGGTCCTCAGATAGCTGGAATTGTGAATCAGGCCAAAACTTCCAATTCTTTTCAGCTCGCTGGAATCGTCAATAATGCATCAACCTCTGCTGGTTATCAATTAGCTGGGATTACCAATTTCGCTGGTGGTGAAGTTAATTATCAGATTTCATCGATTGTAAATAGAGCAAAAAAAGTGAATGGCTTTCAATTCGCATTGATCAATATTGCAGAAGAAAATGATTACTCGCTTGGCCTATTAAACTTCATTCAAAATGGTGAAATGGGAATCTCAGTAAGCCTAGATGAATCAAGCTTTTCCCATCTAAACTTCAAATCTGGGGGAAGAAAAATGTATGGAATTTTAGGCCTTGCTTATAATCTACGAGATATTGATACTCCTATTGGACTGGAAGCTGGACTTGGAATTCATCTGGTTCCGGATCATAGATTCTCCCTTGATTTGGAATTTCTATCCATGACAGCTAGCGATTTTGAGCTAACATCAAATCATATCCAATCTTTTAGACTATTTCCCGGCTTTAGATTTGGCAATCATCTTCGCATTTTTGCCGGTCCAAGCCTCAATTTTGCATTCCTAGATCCAGGTCAAGAAGACTTCACTAATGGTTGGAATATCCTGGAGAAAACTACTAAAAATGGCATCTACAGAAGTTATGGAGGGGTTACTGGCGGAATGCAAGTGATTTTTTAGACAAGTGAATTAGTAGGTTTAATTCTGCTATCAGATTTAGGTATTGCGATTTGGACCTAAAGAAGTTCCGTTTGACTTCGCACTAATCTAGAATCAGAGCGAAAAATTTTTGGCCCCTACAGTTTGTTACATTTCCACAAAAATAGAGCATAAAAAACCCGGACGAAGCCGGGTTTCTGGGTGATTTGAAAATATCTATTTTTTTTAGTTTACTATCATGATGTTGCCACTTGACACAACACCTGACACGGTATAAGGAGAACCATTATTTATCTTTAATGACCCGGAGGAATTGCTCTCTCCTACTCTTAAGTTCCCGCTGGAGCTTTTCAAATCAAAGTTAAAATCATTCAAATTTGAATCTGTCTGAATGTCAAAATTCCCGGATGAACCTTCAAACCTTGTATTCGCGCCGAGGTAAGAATCATTTACAGTGTAATTTCCTGATGAAATCTTCAGAATACCTAGTTCCTGAACTCCATTCAAATCTCCATTTCCAGAATTTAAAGAAGTGTTTACTTTTCCATTGATCATTTTGAAAGTAAATTTTCCACTTGATCCTACTGCGTTTAAATCTCCTTCGAGATTGGAAATCGTAGCATTTCCTGATGAAATTTCCAACTCAACATTTCCTACCAGATCGTAGGCATTGATTTTACCAGAACTCAGCTCCAAATCGAGTTGCGGCGCACTAATATTTGATAGCTCCACATTACCGGAACCTCCATCGAACTCGAATTCATCAGCAATTACTTGGCTAATCATAACCTCTCCTGACCCAGCTTCCAGATCTATATTCATCAGTTCTGGTCCTGTCAGATTAATGTAACCACGGTTGTTGCCTGCACCAGAACCATTTCTCTCTACCTCTATGATCAATTTATTTTGATCAACTTTGTATTCTATAGAATAATGTCCTGCTCTACTGGACTCCAAAGCTCCAATGAGTTGAACCGTTTCTGCATTTGGGTTACCTAAATAGGTTACATCCAGGAAAGATGATTCGATCTTTATTGTAGTTATGTTGGTAAACTCTTCATTGATAGATTGAACCAATTCTAGGTTGGTATCGCAAGAGCTTAAGGCAGCGAAAGTTGAACTTAAGAGAACCAATGCTCCTAATCGAACTTTAATTTGTTTTGTTTTCATAAACAGAAGGTTTTCAGAATTAACTGTTGATTTTTTTTAATACCTATTCTGCAATCGACGCTGATTCAAAAGTGCTCTCATTTCTTTAATTCAATTACTTAATCTAATTATATCATCAGATTAAAACTTTAGCATGGAACAAATACTGAATAAAAATCTATCTAAGACTTATGTTCATCAAAAATTCTATGCTAGCTAGATAATTTAAATTTTAAGAAATAGAAACAGATTTTCAAATCATGTTTAGCAGATATAGCTAAGACAGCTACATTTGCTTTTACCCTTAGTTAAAATATAAAAATGATAGCTAACACTCCAGCCCCTCCCTATTTCGCAGTGATTTTTTCAAATATGCGTACCGAAATTGAAGAAGGATATGAAGAAACCGCAACTGAAATGGTACGCTTAGCCGAGGCTCAAGATGGGTATCTGGGACATGAAAGTGTGAGAGATGGTTTAGGAATAACCATTAGCTACTGGGCAAACCTAGATTCTATCCGAAATTGGAAACAACAGACAGATCACCTTCTAGCCCAAAGAATGGGTAGAGAAAAATGGTATTCAGCTTATAAAACAAGAATTTGTTTGGTCGAGAGAGATTACGAATTCAATATTTAAAGTATAAGAATGATATTATAAAAAAGTGGCTTCTCACTGAATATTAGAAAAGGCTAAGGAATCATTGTCCATAGCCTATTCTATTTTTAAATTATATAAACTATTTGCTAGTCTTAGAAAGCATATCCAAACCCTACTCCACCATACAAAGGCCAGAATCCATTGTTATTAAAAATTGGATTGATGTTAATTTTCCAAGTAAAACCTCCATCAACTGGGACCCTTCTGTATCCAAAATTCATGGTACCCATGATACTTGGTGAACTATCGACGTCAAGGATAAAGCTATAAGAATAAGGTTCATAAGTAATGCAGGTGGAGATTCCTGTATTAGGATCATATATGCTATCTACACAGTATCCATCATTATCAAAAATAAAAAAAGTAGCTCCCAGCCCCACTTCAAAGTAATGTGGCCCCTTGCCCATAAGCCTGTTCACCATGACAGGCAATGAAAAAAATGACTCATAGTTCGTAGTATAACCACCAAAACCAACTCTCATTCCCCATGACTCCATTCGTGTTTTATCAAAACGGAAATCATAATTAAAGCTATAAGGCAATCCAGCTCCACCCAATTCCACATAAACAGACTGAGTTGGCAATTTTGTGTCTTCTTCTTGAGCCATCGCAAATTGACTACTTATAAGCAGTACGATTCCGAGTATTACACGTTTCATAATTTATGGTTTAAGATATATTAATACGAATTAACGCTTTTCAAATTCAATAGATGATTAGATTTGATTAATTTTTACTGTATAATTAGTTTTTATATTTCGAAAATCATTAGAATAACCAAAATGTATACTATTTTAAAATTAAAAAGGCTAAAAATGACAGCGGCAATTCTTACTGCATACCTGTCTATGATGATTTTTGTTGGATGTGGCGATGATCCGGATATGAGTCCTTTCGGAGAATGTGGCGGCCCATATAAGGTAAATGCTATAGATTTAAGTCTATTCTATGAGCCATATGAAAACAATCAATATGCAAGTGAATCTGATACGGTTAATCTGGATGAATTCAATATCTATCTAAAAATTGAATCTGAAGCCATCTCGGAAGTATCATCTAGAACTGCTAGTTTTCCTGGTGTGGCCTATGCGCTTTCCTGCGCTCCAAACTTAGATTTTCAAAACATTCAAGGTATAACCATGATTCTTCTTGAACCTTTTGGTGACAAGGTAGCTGGAACCAATATTTCTAACTTGGTAACTACTCACGATAACGTAAAACTTTCTGATTTAAGGGAATTTAAGGGATCACTAGGACAATATAGGCTAAACATAGATCTTCAACCAGATAACAAATCCCAATTAAAAACCAGAACCATCTTAAAGCTAAGAAATGGAACTGAGAAAATCTTTGAGTCCACATCGCCTGTACTTTTGACCAATTGATGCTATGCTAAGAAAAATACTTTTGGGCATTTTTGGTGCTGCTATCATTCTGGCAATAGTGTACATGTTAGGACCAAAACTTAAGCAGCAGGAACTGACCATAGAATTTCCCGAAATACCTACTAGATTATCCGAATTACAAAACTACATCCGCCAGAGAGAAGATTCTGTAATAGGTCTCAAGCCGGGAAATGAAGCTTATATTGTTTGGTCGGATAGTTTGAATAAACGAAAAACTCCCTACTCTATAGTTTATATTCATGGATTTGGCGCAAGTCCCATGGAAGGAGATCCAGTGCATAGATTCCTTGCTGCCCATTTTGGAGCAAATCTTTTTGTCACCAGGCTCCCTGAACATGGCATTAAACGTGATAATGGGATGGAATACCTGAGTGCTCAGCTGCTTGCAAATGCTGCCGGGGAAGCGTATCAAATTGGGAAAAGTCTTGGTGATGAAGTCATTGTAGTGGGTACATCTATGGGCGGAGCACTGACTTTGTTATTGGCAAGTCAGCAACCAGATATAAAAGCTGTAGCTGTGTATTCTCCTGCGATGCGTGATTATGGAGAGAAACTTTCCGCATTTTTTTCTCCCTGGATGCAAAAATTAATGGAGATGACAATGATGGAAAATAAAGTGATTCATCAGAAACGTGAGGGTGAAAAAGCTATGTATTGGTCAGAGGATTATCACATCAATGCTTACAAAAGTCTCGCACTCGTCATGTATAGTAATATGAATGAAGACACCTTCAAAAAAATTAAACAACCTTTATTTTTAGCTTATTATTACAAAGACAATGAAGCTCAGGACAATGTAGTTTCCGTTCCGAAGATGCTGGAAATGTATGACCAGATAAGTACGCCAAACGATTTGAAAAGAAAGAAAGCTTTTCCCAATGCAGGAGACCATGTAATTGGAAGTTCTATTACTTCAGGAGATTGGGAAGGGGTACTTTTCAGCACGATTGATTTCTTGGAAAATGTGGCAAAAATCCCGGCAAAGCCGGAGTATCAGGAAAAAGTGGACGAACTACTGGAAGTACAGGAGTCTATGGGCAAAATAAAGTGATCAAAAAGAGGTCATGCTACCAACATGACCTCTTATCTTTCATTATAATAATATTTTTTACTCAAACTTGGCTCTAAAAGGCTCCGCTGGAAGATTGAGATTATTAACCAAATTCACTTCCGGATTATCAGCCCAAGCATACCGAATTTCACCGGCCTCAAACCCTTCAGGAAGTATGATTTCGACAGACTCTTTATCTGCTATGGAAGCCGTTACTTGTTCGAATTCTCCACCTTCTTTTCCTACGATAAAGCCTTTCACTTCCTCGCCTTCTTTCAATTTCAATCCTTCTCCTACAGATTTAAATTTCACAAGTAATACGCTGTCCTGTTTGGAAATTGAATCAAACTGTGGTCCCGAAGCAAGGTTATTTTCTCCATAAGCCACTTTTTTTGCCTGTAACCAGAGTCTTTCACCTACATCTTTCTTATTTCTAGGATGAATATCACCTTCTTCTCCAATGTCTATAATGGTTACCATTCCAGTCTTTGGAAGCTCTAAAGTTTGCTTCTGCGCTTCTCTCAAAAATGCCCAATCACTCTCCGGCTGCACATCTTTTCTTTCCATGAAATTTGCCAATTGTACAAATAGAAATGGGAAATCACCTAAGCCCCAATCCTTTCTCCAATTCGTAATCATCGTAGCGAAAAGTTCATTGTATTCTTCATGGCGGCCTGCATTACTTTCACCCTGATACCAGATGGCACCTTTGATGGTATACTTTGTAAGTGGAACTATCATCGCATTATACATCATCCCCGGCATCCAGTTGAAATACTCCACTTTAGGAAGCGTAGGCTCCACTGCTGAGTTTGAATAAGTCCAAGTTCCTTCCAACGAAATTTGCTTTCCTGACTCCATCAGATACATTTCCCCTTCCTCTCCTATTGAAGGTTGGTTATTCCAACTATTGATGGCTCGAACAGATAATACATTTGTACCCTCATTCAGTAGCTCTGCCGGGATTTCAATATCAGGCATTGTTGTTCCCCAATCCTTGTAATGAAGCAGTTTTCCATTCAAATACACATATGCCATCTGATCAATATATGGCAAGTGAAGCGTTACGTTCTCGGTGCTTGTTAAGGAAAATTTCTTTCTTGCCCAGGCGATATATTGCAAAGGATTGGATTCAGGGAGACTTATTTTTGTCCAGCCTGAATCATCGAAAGTTATAGCTGAAGCATTTGCCGCTGCAATTGAATCAGGTTTGCTTACCAAAGAATCCCTTAATTGACGATTCTTTTCATTTTCGTCCAGTTTAGCAACCCAGCTTTCATTGTTATCTACTACATCTTTTGCCTGCTCATTGAATGACCCTTCCATCTCTGCGAGGATCTCGGCATTCGTCCATCCTTCTACGGGTGTTCCACCCCAGTTTGACTCTATAATTCCTACTGGTACTTTCTTTTCAGCATTATTTCGTTTTGCAAAAAACCAAGCTACAGCCGAAAAATCTTTCATATTTACAGAATCAGCTACCTTCCACTCTCCTCCTACCACATCATCAAGTTTCTCTGCACTGTATGAATTTGGGACTTTAAAAAACCTGATCTGTGGATCTCCTCCCTCAGCAAATTCCTTTTCTGCACCTATTACCTGAGATTTCAATCTCCACTCCATGTTGGACTGTCCTCCAGCTACCCAGACATCACCTACATATACGTCATTGATTTTTTGTTGATTGATTTCGAGTGTATGAGGTCCTCCAGCTTTCAGTTCAGGTAGTTTAATCACCCAAGTACTATCATTATTTACAGTTCCGCTGGTCACTGCACCTGCTAGACTCACACGTACATTCTCACCTGGAACACCTTTTCCCCAAACAGAAATAGCTTCATCCCGCTGAACGACCATGCCATCTCCAAAAAGTTTAGGAAGGGTAACTTGAGATTCAAATTTTGACGATCCGCAGGAAAAAAGAATTAATAAGGTGAATATTTTCCAGATGTGTTTCATACCATATATTATTTCAATTGGGAATTTGCCTAAAAAATCTGAAACATCTAAACTTAATTCAATGGAAGAGTATGCAATTGCTAATCTTAAACAATTTATTGATTAATAGCTTCCAATGAATTTGCCAGGTATGCAAAAGGAGCATTCCAGTTGATAGCGATTTCATTGGAAGCATAGCTACAACTTTCATCAGAATAGGATTCATCTGCGAATTTGCTCGAATAGCTACATCCATCTTGCTGGCCTGGATTTGCTCCCCCCACTATGAATCCTGGTAAGGGCGGTAGATCAGGTCTTGATTCAGCAAGTCTATGGTGTGGGTGAAGTGGAGTTTTACTTCCAAAACCGGTCACATAAGAATATCCGGTAGCATTTCTTCCTAGAATATAATCCATATTATCATATGCTCCCTCCAGAAAAGCATGTTCCCCATTTTGCTTGTAAGCGTACTGGAGGAGAATTCCTTGATTAGCAGCAACTGCATTGGAGCCCCAAATAAAATTCTTGACATTGCTTTCCATCGGGCTTCGAAAAGCCACACCATTTAAACCGTCAATTTGAGCTCTTGCAGCGGAAAGCAGATTTATTTTCAGCATAGCCATCCACTCTTGGGGAAGTAATGAAATATTTTCCTGATGTCTTAAAAGCGAATAATAACCTAACCAAGCGACTTGATTCCAGGAAGGAAGCTTGAAGCTCTGATCAGCATCTATCAATTCTTCCCAATAAGTCATGTTGTGTGTGGTAATAAAAAGCTCAGAAGCTGCCCAAATCTTTTCATCCACCGCACTGAAATCCCCGTAAGCCCCAGTAGTCACATCCGGATCAAAGGATTCGTTTAATTCATTTTGCTTATAAAGAACATTTGGATTCTTATTCGCCCAGTTCCAGGCATTTTCTGCGGCTTTCAAATACATCACTGACTCTTCAGGATAATATGCTTTGTACACACGGGAAGCCTGAGCCATTACCGCTGCAAAATCCAACGTTGCCGTAGTGCTTTTTGCCACCACATAGCGCTGGGAGTTTGCCAAATGTGGCTCCAACATTCCTTCAAATTTGGCAGTAGTAAGTTTATGATATACACCGCCATCATTTGGATCCTGCATAGTGATCATCCAGTCCAAATTCCACCGGACTTCATTCAGTAAATCAGGAATTTGATCACTTGACTCAGGTATATTCAAATCAAGTTTTTTGAAATAATCTGGATAATCCTCAAAAAGTGACAAAAGTGTACCCACGGTAATCCCTGAATTAACAATGTACTTGTTGTAATCACCGGCATCGTACCAGCCCTTTGGAGCTGTTAAAATATCACCTGCTTTTCTGAAATTGGATGCAGCAGAAGGATGAATCATCACCTGATCATCGGGATGCCCAAGTGCTCTTGCCCAGATACCTGCATGACTTTTTTCTATTTCCATACTTGCTCTCTGATAATAGAAAGCTTTGATACTGGCTTTTCCGAGCTCTTGATTTATTTTAGGATTGATCTCAAACGGGTAGGATTTCGCTACTCCACTTAATATCAATACATATTTGCCAACCTTATTGAATTGTGAAAAATCGGCGATTCTGGATGTCTTACCGGAGAAAGTCTTGATAACTTCCTTAGAAAGTTTTCCTTCGTATACGATATTTTTTTGATCATCGTCCCAGAGAACAAAATCTTCTACATCTTCATGATTAATGATGACGGCGATTTTTTGCTGATCTGGATAAAAGCCTACTTGGTTTAATCGGATAGATTCATCGACAGTTAGGTTTTCATCTACGATTGGTGCTTTGCATGACATGATGCAAAGAAATCCAAACAGAAGAATATGCGAATATTTCATTTTATTTAAATAACTGAAATTCAATTTTTTATTAATCATCACTTAAATCAATATGCATAATTAAAAACACCACGATTAGGAACTCCTACCCAGAGCTTATTACCGATTGTCAAGGAGCTGGAAACATTGTTTCTCAACTTCAAATCGGAGTACATAGGCTTTAATATATTCCAATTCCCTTTTTCATCTTTTCGAAGTTGCCATCCCGGATTAGCATCTATCCTACCGATTTTAAGTCTGGCGTATTCCTGATTACCGAGGAGTAGCAAGTCAACTCCTTTCGGTTTTTTGATAGCTGAAATAGCCTGAACAGGTGATGATTGAACCATAGTTGGCAAGTTCACTTCTTCAAATACATTATTCTTAAGTGTGTACATCTTCGTTTCCAACGATTGAACTTTAAGAACTTTTGCTTTGTCAAGCTCTTCAGCGGTAAGTATGTCCTCGATTTTAGCTTTGGAAAAAGCTTCATGAGAAGAGAAAAGTACCTTCTTCTTATACATCTGCGCAGCTAGCTCATCTCTGGAAAAAAAGGGGAATTCCTCTCCCATTACAGGAAAAGTCATCAGCGGATCTACAGATCCATTGTTGTCAAAATCTTCGTAATAGATACGGACAGGATTTTGCTGATCCGTTTGCAATCTGGAATTTAGGCCCCAATTCCCCGCAATCATTTCTGGACTTCCGTCTTTGTCCAAATCCTGAATCAAAATCGATGACCAAAGACCAGATTTCCCATCAGGCAAAAATTCATCTGATCGATCCATTACTTTACCATCTTTGATATTAATGATACGAATGCGATCAAACTCCGATACGATGATGAGTTCATCCAATCCATCTTGATCTAAGTCATAGGTTTGGGATGATTTGACACGGGAAATAAAGTCCAGGGAAATTGGAGAAAAAGTTCCATCTCCTCCGTTAATCCACAACTGGCTGGGTGCAGATTCAGGCCATCTTCCCGGTAAATAGCCTGATCCTATGAATATATCATCCAATCCATCTCCGTTTGCATCCCAAATTGTGACGAACTCCGTAGGCATTATTCCAAAATCAGTGTTGGATTCAGTAAATACTCCATTGCCGTCATTTATTAGCAGTACATCGGTCTGTCTGGAATCTTCTACTTCCAAATCGAAATATCCTCCTTTTCCTACATATAGATCGAGATCCGAATCTCCATCTGCGTCAAGAGCTACTATTGAAGTGATGTTTGGGAAATCGGTAGTATAAATCAATTCAGTTTTATCCGGCTTAAAAGAATTATTCTCAGAAATCAACTGGACTGACATGCCGTTAGAAAAGATAATTTCACCTGCTCCGTCACCAGTGAGATCAGCATGAAGTAGGCTTACTTTCTCCTGAGACAAACTGTAAAGCAGTTGGCTTTGACGCTTAAAGTCATTAGGAAGCACAAAATTCGATTCGCTTAGGAAAGAGGACAAAAGAATAAAAGCTGGTTCTGTTTTAGCCTCAATTTCGTATTCGATTTCTGCATCGGATTCATCTACTTCAAGCATCTGATTGATTCCGGGATTTTTAATCCTGCTGATTTTATGATTTTTCCAGCGTACCTCCACGGAATCTACTTCCTCATCTCCTAGTCCAAAGTGAATGGTTGCACTAACATTTCCCTGATATCCCTTGAAAATCTGTTGTTCTTGATAGTTGATTTTGCCTTGTTGATAGACGCTAACCCGTGCCCCAATTCCATCTGAGTTTCCTTCCAAACCTCTCAGTCGGATTTGCAGATAGTTTGATGTAGAATCATCCGAAGTCTTGTTTTCAAAAATCTGAGCAGGTTCATTCAGATTATTCAGAACCAAGTCCAGGTCACCGTCCCGATCCAAATCTGCATAAGCTGCTCCATTGGAGTTGCCTGGCTTTCCTAGCCCCCAACTGTCAGATTGATTTTCAAATTGAATTCCATTGATATTTCTATAGCCATAATTACCAATTTTCGTAGCTGGCATTTTTGCGATCAAATCATTTATTCCTGCAGATGAGACTTTTGAGTTTTGCAGGTATTCATTTCTGTAATTGATGAAATCGAGACTGGTAAAATCCTTTAAAAATCCATTGGATACAAAGAGATCAGTAAAACCATCATTATCAAAATCAGCAAATAATGGTGCCCAGCTCCAGTCTGTGGCACTGACCCCAGCAAGTTGACCTACTTCAGAAAAAGTACCGTCTCCATTGTTCAACTGTAGCATATTTCGCATTAGTTGGTGATGAAGTCCGGCTTTCAGAAATAGATTGTAATGCTCATAATTCTCCGGACTAAATAGCAATTTCTGCCTCATGTTATCCTCTGGAAGCATGTCAAGACTTATCAGATCCAATTTCCCGTCTCTGTTGATATCAGCAGCATCTACTCCCATAGTGTAAAGGCTGGTATGACCAATACGCTCTTCTATTTGGTTGACAAATGTTCCATCATGCTGATTTATGTACAGATAGTCGGATGCAGAATAGTCGTTTCCCAAATAAATGTCAGGAAATCCGTCTCCATTGAAATCTGCAATGGAAGCACCCAATCCGTAGCTCAAACCAGTCTCCGTCAAGCCAGACTCTTTGGTAGCATTTTTGAAAACTCCATTTTCGTTCTTGAATATCTTTGAGCTGCTCATAGAATCTGCAGAAGTCAGCATTGCTTGAAAAGCATTGATAATAAGATTACTGAAAAGTCTAGGGTTGTGATTCAGTAAAAGCATATCCAAATCTCCATCCTGATCCAGATCAGAAAAATAAACAGCCGTACTGTAGCCGGGATCGTCTAATCCATATTCGGCTGCCATTTCCTTAAAAAATGGTATTTTATCTTTATCCAATCCCTGATTTACAAACAATTGATTTCTTCGCTGCACTTCGGGCAAATCTCCAGAATAGCAGACATAAATATCTTTGAGGCCATCTCCGTTGATATCAACGATAGCTGTGCCTGTTGTCCAAGCATTGTCTTTACCAGCTGTGCCAGTGGCTAAAGTAATGTCCCGGAATTTTAGGTTTCCCTGATTTAAAAAAAGCTTGTTCTGTCCCTGATTGGCCGTGAAATAGAGATCTTCCATCCCATCATTATTCACGTCACCGACTGCAACTCCTCCACCATTATAGAAATATTGATAAGTGAGGATATTGGCAGCTTCTGTTTCTTGTATTTGATTGATAAAGATAATGTGAGTTGAATCAGCACTTATTTCTTCGAAAAGTGTAGGAACCCTTTCCACATTTTTCCTGTCACAGGCAGAAAAAAACAAAACTGCACCCAATAGGATGAATTGGTGAAATTTTGATGAGTTGCATTTAAACATTTTGAGTCGGGACTTCAAGCTCAAGAGAGGGTTTGACTGAAGAAATAGTCTTGGGCAGTTGAAATAGATAAAACCACCAAGCTCTTCTTAAGAGAGATTTAAATTCTCATTGATTGATAAGAGAATTTTAGAAAAAATCTCCGAGGCAAAACGCTTCACCCCGGAGATCCAATTAATAAACCTCTTATGCTATACTATTTAATTAACTGCTCTTACAACTCTGATATTATCTATCCCAAGTACTGCAGGAATATCATTAGATGTCGAATTTATAACCACTAATCTAAGTTGTTTTGTATTAATACCTTGATCGATGAATGTACCTGCCAAGAAATCAGCATAAGTATTCAATCTTGTAGATCCATTGGTAAGTCTTGACATATTAAGGGACATGGTATACCAAGATCCATCAGTCGCTTTAACAAAATCACTCATTGGGATATTGTAACTCAATTCATTTCCATTGACATCGGGAAACCAAACCTGCATCTGAAGTCCTTCAATTGAAGCAGTAGTATTGATTGCTACTTCAAATCGAATGTCAAAACTGGCAGCAGGCGTAGAAGGTTCATAGCCTTCTCCTGTAGGAAATATTTGAACTCCGCTGTTGTTTCTTAGGTTGAGTACCTTATCATTATTCCAGCCCCAATTTGCTGGAAATGCCTGATTCATTCCTGCAAAACTTCCCTCTAGACTTGCCACTCCTGGCTGAGATGGGCGGATCATATCTCCTGACAATCCCCAGCCCCAGTTATCTGGATATTCAAGTGCACCGTTGGTGTCAAAATCCGCAACCATACCTTTTTCAGCATAGATCTGGGTATTTCTATTTGTAGCTGATCCTCCTGATTGGGTAACAACTCTAATCATTTGCCCATCTGAAAAATCAAGATTATCAGGAACTTTTACTGTCAATGACGAACCTGTGGAATTAGTCTCAATCCCTGAAGTGACAAATGCATCTTCACCAGGAAAATATACGGTGTCCACGAAGAAGAAATATCTTCCCAGAAGAGTCAACTCATCGCCAGCTTTTACATATTGATTTTTCACCTGGGTGATCTGAGGAGCAGGAGGAAGTGTAGTGAATTCCATCAAAGCCTCACCCGCTTTATTTACCAATCTTAAAGTATTTGGCACATTAGGGTCAGTGGCTACGGTAGGAACTGAGTCACCAACGGTAACTATTACCGTGTTATTAGTCACATAGGCCGTGTTTACCCCAAGCGGATAATCGTTAAGATATACCTCCTGTGTTCCCAGAAGATTATTTCCCAAAATCGCAAGCGTGCTTCCCAATGTCGCAGAAGTAAAGGAGCTGTCTGCTGAGGAAGGATCTGTATTTCGCACACGCTCTATAGTTGGGGGACCGACATTTATTTCATCCTCATCCTTACAGGCGCCAAGGATCAGAACCATTACCAGCGCTGAAGCTACCAGAAGTGAATGTGAGGAGCTTATATTTTTTATGATTTTCATATGTATATTTTCAATAGAAGTGCACAATTAATTTTCGGCTGAGAAATCGTACGGTACAGCTGGCTTTCTCAGGTTTGGTGCTCTTGACAACTCCGAAGAAGGAATTGGAATCTTAAAATTAGATTCATTCACTGTAAAGAATCTTGGGGAAGTATCGTCTGCAGGGATCTCAATTTCCCACAAGGTAGGATCAGGAATCTGGTCAGCATAAATCCTGAATGTGCCTCGATCCTGGGCGGAAAGCATGCTGTATGCTTTAGCCGGATCATAATACTCCAACTTGGTAAACTCGTACCAAGCCTGTCCTTCCATCGCAAATTCTTTGATACGTTCTTCAAATACATCTTGCCAAGTGACGGAAGTCAGGGCATTTACACCAGCTCTAGCTCTTACTCTATTCACATATAACAGTGCTTCAGAAGGGTTTTTATCCAAAATTGCCTCTGCATAAGTCAAGTAAACATCTGCCAAACGAAGGATGTAGGTATTTATCTCAGTACCCTGCTGAACGACTTTTCCATCGTTATCTTCGGGTCGGCCAACCACATACTTTTTCACCCAAGCTCTGGAGTTGAAAGGTCTACCGCCCTCAAGGCTACGTGCAGGCACTTCCAATTCTTGTGCTGATCCACCAGGAGGCACTTGAGTAATATAGGAGTAGTGATCACCAGGGAACATAAAGCTTCCTTTTCTTCTTTTGTCAAATATTAGATCATCATACATGTCAAGTAACCACTTGGATGCTCCAATATCTCCGCCCCATCCGTCACCGAACCCGGTGATTTCAGATCCAAAAGCCAAGAATGCCTGTACTGAATTTTGAGCACCCCACTGACCAGCTTGGCCGGCATTATAAACCCACTGCAAAGCAGCTAGTGTTTCCTTATTATTGTTGTTGGCAGTTTTGAAAAGATCTTCATACTCATCCATCAACTCTGCTCCACTGTTATCAATTACCCGCTTCGCAAAATATGCTGCTGAGTCCAAATCAGATTGATTACGTGTTCCAGAAACACCTGCTTTCGTCAGGTACATTTTTGCAAGGACACCTTCAGCGGACCACTTAGTCAGACGACCAGTCAACACAGAACTCTCAGGAAGATTCTCCGCCGCATAGCGAAAATCTTTTATGATAAATTGCCAAACTGTTTCTTCGGTATTTCTGGCGATAGTCGTATCCTGAAGCAATGCGGTATTGTTGGTGATAATAGGCACTGGTCCATAGTTTTGAACTAAGTAAGAATAAGCCAGACCACGCATGAATCTTCCTTCAGCGATACCATGATTTTTGATTCGTTCAGTTACATCCTCACCGGCAAAAGCATGGATGTTATTAATTAATGAATTTGACTGAGCTACTACATTATAGAAGGCTCTCCACGCCTCTCCGTTTTCTGAAGTTTCTCCTGTAGTATTGAACCGCACGTTTTCTAGCTGGTAGGATCCTGAAGTAAGAGTTCCTCCTCTTGCATCACCTATCCCGTGGCTTGCTTTATCATTATAAGCAAACCAAACTATATTGTAAAGTGGCGCCGAAGCCGCCAAAATCTGATCGTCAGTTTTGTAGAAGTTTGCATCTACAATCGCGTCCAATGGTGGTCTATCCAAGAAATCTTCTGAACAGCTCACCATTCCTCCAAGTAGCAAAGTTGCTCCAAGGACTATTTTATGGAATTTCGTGTTTGTTTTCATGTATATATGATTGTTGGATTAGAAGTCTACACCTAAGCTGAATGTGTACATTCTTGTCTGAGGATATCTGCCATAGTCTACGCCGATTAACTGGCTGTTTGCTTGTACATTATTTCCTACAGAAGCCCCTACCTCAGGATCATATCCTTTGTATTTGGTGAAGGTGAATGCATTTTGTACTCCGAAGGCTAGCTTTAGGCCTCTAACCACATTTTGCTTTTCAAGCAATTCTGCAGGAACCGCATAAGAAAGATTGATATTTTTCACTCGTACGTAAGAACCGTCTTCCACAAATTTGTCAGAGATTCTTGTACCGTTACCGTTTAGATCTGTTGCTGTAATCCTAGGGACGTCTGTACCAGCATTTGCTATGAAAGGATTTCCTGATTCATCCATCTCGATCCTAGCATAATCATAGGTTTCCAAAAGCATATTTCTACCCAAGTTCACATTGTTTGGGTTGATGTTAAGGAATCTGTTGTAGTTATAGATATCTACTCCAAGAGCGCCAGTGAACAAAACATCCAGAGAGAATCCTTTATAAGCAAATTGCTGAGTCATACCAAAAGTGAATTTTGGCCAAGGATTACCGATGAAAGTCTGATCACGCTCATCTATTACCCCATCACCGTTCAAATCTTTGTATTTGATATCACCCACATATATACCATTATCACGATCCACCTGGATAGGATTTCCGGAATTATCCACCGGTCTTGCACTTGACTCTACTTCTTCTATTGACTGAAACAAACCATCCGTCTGATAGCCATAAAACAACCATGGCGCCTGGCCAGGAATAGCTCTCGCAGTAAAGTTGTTCAACCACCATGCAGTACGGTCAATGAAAGCTGTTTCAGAGAAGAATTTTGTTACTTCTGTTCTAAAGCCTGAGAAATTGTAATTAGAACTCCAAGAGAATCCAGTAGCTCTATTATCTATGTTGATCGTGTTGATCGTAATGCCATAGCCTCTATTTTCCAAAGCACCGATATTCACTGTAGGAGTACCTATACTTCCTTCAGCGGAGGTTCCCATGTACCAAGGCAATGGGTTTGGCAAAAGTAAGTTGTCAGTTTTCTTCAGGTAAAAATCACCTTCGATTTGGATTCTATTATTCAGAATATTTAAGTTGAAACCAAGATTGACAGTAGAAGTCTCTTCCCATTTCAAATTTGGATTACCAAATCTCGATACCAAGAAGCCACCGCCCCAAGGAGTTGGAACACTTGGCGAGCTAAGAGGTGCGAATATTGCACCTGCATCTCCTTGGTTACCTGTTAGGCCTGTTTCGAATCGGATCTTTAACTCATCCATCCAATCAGCATTCTGTAGGAAGCCTTCTTCGGAAACTCTCCAAGCTGCAGACATGGAAGGGAAATAACCCCATCTGTTCTCAGGTCCAAAATTTGCAGATCCATCTGCCCTGAAAGCGCCTAATAGGATATATTTCTCATTGAAGGTGTAATTTGCTCTAGCAAAGAATGACTCCATCGCCCAGCTATTAGCCCCGCCGCTGTTAGTAGCTCCTTGAGCTGATCCTAAACCAAGTTCCTGAAGATCATTTGAAGGAAAATTCATTCTGGCACCGTTCAAGTATTCAAATTGAGATTCCTGTGCCTCATGGCTACCCATTAAGTCCAACGCATGCTTGCCCCAAACGGCACTGTAGGTCAACATTTGGTTCCAGTTCCAATAGAAACTGTTACTTGATTCTTCAGCAAGCGTGTTCGTATCATTAGTCACTACACCAAGCGTATATGTTGGGGTGAAGAAGTGGCCATTGTTATAGTTAATGTTTGTGTTAACCATCGTACGGAACTTCAACCCCTTAGCAAGGTCTATTTCAATATTGAATCCACCCTGTGCACCTCTTCTCTTATAGCTTCTATCCAATAGATTTGCCAAAGCGATAGGGTTAGCTGGAGTAAACTGCAAGCTTGATCCATTCACAGGATCCGCACCACCCCAAGATCCGTCAGGGTTTTTTACCGGTACATTTGGAGCCATCTGAATCGCATTGTTGATCACATCAGAGCTACCGGTAGCCAATTGCTCATCCGTATGAAAAAGCTGTAAGTTCAAACCAAGTTTCAACCATTTTCTAGTTTGGTTGTCTATGTTTGTTCTCAAAGAATATCGGTCAAATGAAGATCCAATCGCTACACCTTCTTGGTTAAAATATTCACCGGAGATATAAAACTTTGTCTTTTCGTCTCCACCGCTAAGAGTAATATTATGCTTATTCAGGGGCGCAGATTTGAAAAGTGCATCTTGCCAGTTAGTACCTTCTCCTAAAAGTGAAGGATCCAAGAATGCCGCTGGAGAATCCCCACCGGTGATTTCGCGGATATCATTAGTCATAGTCGCATATTGGCTCAATGACATCACCTCCAAATTTTCAGGCTTGTCCTGAAGTG
Source organism: uncultured Algoriphagus sp. (assembly GCF_963974835.1). Taxonomy (GTDB): domain Bacteria; phylum Bacteroidota; class Bacteroidia; order Cytophagales; family Cyclobacteriaceae; genus Algoriphagus. The sequence goes on from NZ_CAXBET010000009.1 coordinate 39,083, forward strand.
TGTATAGGTAGTTGTAAGTTATTTTGGTTTCACCGGCCTTTCCGCGTTTGGTGGTAATCATGATTACACCATTTGTACCTCTAGAACCATAGATAGCAGTAGCAGATGGGCCCTGCAGTACTTCCATAGATTCTATATCACTAGGATTCAATCCAGCCAATGGGTTGGTAGAAGAAGTGTTGCCATAAGATACAGCAGCTGGTTGAATCTGAACACCGTCGATTACATACAAAGGTTGGTTAGTACCGCCAATAGAGTTGACGCCACGGATATTTACTGAAATCCCTCCTCCTGGCGCACCGGTATTTTGCGTCACATATACACCTGCTGCACGACCCTGAAGTGCTTGCTCCACGGTGGTATTGACTGTACGTTCTATATCTTCAGACGTCACAGACACCTGTGCACTGGACATATCTCTTTTTTTCATCGTACCATAGCCTACCACTACTACTTCATCCAAGGAAGCCATATCTTCTTCCAGCGTGATATCAATTGTAGATTGGTTTCCTACTACGATTTCTTGGGACTTATAACCTATAAAGCTATAAACAAGGGTAGATTCTGAAGATGGTACCGTAATAGAATACGTCCCGTCTCCTTCTGTTGCAACACCAGTAGTGGTTCCTTTCACCAGTACTGTTACTCCTGGAAGTGTGAGTCCATCTCCGGCAGAATTCACGGTACCTGTGACCGTGACTTGTGCCTGAACCACACCTACCAGAAGCATTAGCCAAAGTGGTAATAGTTTTTTCATCATGAGGGGTTTAGTTGTAATAAATTGGTATATAGGTTTGATGTAGGAAAAGATTTTCCTGAGGTAAAATTGAATTTGTCTGCTAGACGGTTTTGTATCATTCAGTTGGGTTTTTGTTAAAAAATCATCGAAACAATCACCAAAAACTGAGATGTATTCCTATCTCCGAAATGTACTATCGGAATGAATTGAATGTATAAAATCCAATTTGAAAAGAAATAGGATCAGGTTTTTGGGTTTACTTCTTTGATCCGAATAAATGTAGTTTTACTAAGCTTGGGAGAGGGTATTCAAATGTTTTTAATAGGGGTATCAAATGTTAACCGATTCGAAATCGATTGAAAACAAGGGTTTTACAATCTTAAACTCCTCTACTTTTCACTAAAAAAGTGCGAAACATTGTGTGAAAAGGACCAATTGAACTATTCTAAATTCTTTTCTAACGCCCTCTTCACCAGCTTACCCCAAGGTTTGATCTGTGAGTCGGTCCAGTTTCCGTTTGAAGAAGCATCAGGTAAGATCATGGAACATGTCTCATCTTTGTCAGCGATCGACCAAGCTGCCCACGAAACATTTCTACTTTCCATCCAATCTATCCAAGCGTTCCAAGAGTCCGTGTCTATAGCACCATCTCCTGATGCTTCCATCCCTGCACATTCGGTAACGAAAATAGGTAAGCCATTTTCAAATACTTTATCAGCTCTTTCTCTTAAGTAGTCTTTGTGCGTAGCGGCATAGAAGTGCAGCACGTACATGATGTTCTCCTGATTCAGTATAGGATTCTCAGCCACTATCTGAATGTCCTGACTCCAATTGGGCGAACCAACCAAGATCAGATTATCCGGATCGTATTTTCTGATTTCGGTAATAATATCTTCACTATATGCCTTTACTTCTTCCCAGGTCTCAAAGTCTGGTTCATTGAACAGCTCATATATGACATGCGGATTTTCACCATAAGTCTTGGCCATTTCCACAAAGAACTTTTTGGCTTGCTCCGGATACAAATCATGACTATGCCAATCTATGATCACATACATATCTTCCGCTATGGCAGCATCTACCACTGCTTTAATTTTTTCGAGGGCAAAGTCCGGGTTTTCCAGGTACGCACCGGATGGATCAACACCCATGGCAGCTCTTACCAAATTTGCATTCCAGTTGCTTTTAAGAAATTGTACAGCTGAAGCATTGTAAAATCTAGGCCACCAATTGTGCCACCCAAAGCTCACTCCGCGTAGCATTACTGGTTCTCCATCACTATTCGTTAATTTACCTTCCGTTACTTTTAGGTGTCCGAAAAATTCAACCTCACCAGCCGGATTTGTATCGTTAAAAATTTCTGGAGAAATAGGATCTGTAGTCGAGGCCTCGGAGCAGGATGATAAAATCAATCCTACCATAAATAGAAGTTTTTTCATTTGTTGGGTTTGGTTAATTGAGCTATCAATTTTACGCCAACGTGACTTCTAAGGTGGGTATCAATTGTTGCCGATTAGGGGGTGAATCGTTAAATACAGATAAAATTTATCATTCTGTAGTGATTTCCTGTTGCTTGGCAGCATATTCCGAAGGAAGGATATTGAATTCAGCCTTGAAATGCTTCGCAAAATACTTGGCATTATTGTAGCCAACCATATATGCAATCTCAGAGATATTGAGTTGACTTTTTACCAAAAGCTGGCAAGCCCGTTTTAACCGTATCAATCGTATAAATTCTATCGGACTTTTTCCCGTGATTGATTGCAGCTTTTTGTATAAATGAACTCTGCTCATCGCCAATTCCTTGCTCAGGAATTCTACTGAAAAATCGGGATCTTCCATGTGCTTTTCTACCAAAGAAACAGCCTTCTGGATCAACTGGTCATCTAGGGAAGTGACTTTTACTTCTGAAGCATTGATTTGGATTTTATTACGGTTTTGCTCCTGAATCACATTGCGCTCGCGTAAAAGATTTTTGATGCTCAGCTGCAAAATCTCCAAATTGAATGGCTTGGTGAGATAAAGATTACACCCGCTATCCAAGCTTTGCACCATCGTTTCTTCTGATTTCTTGGCAGTCAAAAGAATCACTGGTATATGTGAGGTTTTGATATCCCCCTTTACTTTTTGGCAAAATTCCTTCCCATCCATCTGAGGCATCATCAAATCAGAAATGATCAAATCTGGAATATGCTGCTGGGCAAGATCCCATCCCTGAACTCCGTTTGCTGCTGTGATTACCTGATACGTGTCCGAAAGGCAGTCTTTGAGGTAATTCCTAAATTCCACATGATCTTCCGTAATAAGAATTACCTCTTTCACATGTCCATTATCAAGGTCTTCTTTTTCATCCTCTTCATACCAATTGTCCGGAATGATCAAAGCTATCGGAATAGTAAGAGTGAATACAGAACCCATATTTGGCTCACTTTCTACTGTAATCTCACCTTTCATAGTCCGCGCAAAATCCTGAACGAGAGATAGTCCGATTCCACTTCCCTGATTAAGCTGTTGCTTGTGTCCCTCTGTTGTGTAAAAACGCTCAAAAATCTTATGCTGATCTTCGACAGAAATACCTACTCCTGTATCAGAAACGGCTAGAATTAAAATGCCTTTTTCCTCACTTTCCTGCTGCAATTCCAGTGTGACTGTAATTGCGCCATCTTCCTCAGTAAACTTGAAAGCATTAGATAGCAAATTGAAAAGCACTTTTTCCAATTTGTCAGGATCAAAAATTGCCTGCTGTCCATGAGTATTCGTCTCGAAATTCAGATGAATATGCTTATTCTCAGAAAGTTCATGGAAATCAGCTAAACAGTCTTTGATAAATTGAACTATGTCACCTTCGGAAGGATGAAAAGTCAATCCCCCATTTTCTACATTTTTCACGTCCAGCAGTTGATTTATCAACTTAAGCAAACGCCTTGCATTACGCTGTATGATCTTATATTGACTTAGCAGCCCCGTATTTTCTGTCTCCGAAATCAAATGCTCTGTAGGAGTCAAAATCAGCGATAATGGTGTTCGGAATTCATGACTGAGATTGGTGAAAAACTTGGTTTTCAAACGATCCAAATCTTGAACACGCTTAGCTTCCCGGATGGCTTGCTCCTTATCAAATTTCTCTCGTTGTCTGGTAAGTAATTGATTCCTGAAATAGAATATAATGGCCACGAAAACCATTAAATAAAGAAAATATGCAATAGGAGTTTTCCAAAAAGGCGCCAGAATCTTGATATCCAGTTTGTAATCATTCTGGCTCCATCCATCCAAAACTGTCCCTGGCTGCACTACTAAAGTATAATTTCCCGGATCCAAATTGGTAAAGGTTACTTTTGCCAAGTCATCATTCAAATAGATCCAATCATCATTGAATCCCAGAAGCTTGTAGCGATACTTGTTCTTCTCGGGATAAAGAAAATTCAACGCACTAAAACCAATCGAAAAAATATTCTCATCATGTCTTAGAACGAGCTGGTCCATCTTGTCTAAGGACTTGGGAAGCAGTATACGATTACTCAGCTCTTCTCCCACCTTTACTTCCTCATTGAAAAGTTGGAAATCAGTGAATACCACAGCTGGATTATTTTGCTCGAAAGCAAAATTCTCAGATTTGAATATGTTGTAACCATTTGGCCCTCCAAAAATGAATTCATTCTTACTCGTTTTCAGGGCTGAATTCTTATTAAACAAAGCAGCTTGAAGGCCATCTTTCTGATCAAAATTCTGGAATGTGATAGAGAAAGGATTCACATTTCTATTTATCTCTGCATAGCTGAGACCCATCTGAGAGCTGATCCAGAGATTACTGTGATCGTCTTCCAGCAAATCCACAAGGTAAGCAGTAGGCAAACCTTCCTCCTCTCCAAAGTGGACAAAGGAATTATCTGGCTTATTGAAATAATACAGACCACTCATGGTAGTAATCCACAAAACCCCTTCACTGTCCACAAATAAATCAGTGATATTCGAATCTATCAATCCATTCTCATCAGTGTCAGAATAAAAAGCGCTGGCGCCAGTTTCATAGTTCAGCATATTCAGTCCGCTTCCACCGGATACCCAAATATTCCCGTCCTTATCCTCTGCAAAACCAGTGATGTATTGATTATTGGTAAAAAATGGAGGACTTCCTGCTGGGTAATTATGAAAGACCTTTCTGTCTTCGTCAAGCATGGAAATCCCTGCACGAAGTGTTCCTATCCAAATTCTTCCCTTACTATCTTCAAAAAGTTTCCAGATGCTTGGCCCGGGAATTCCTGAGACATCTTCTGGTAAATAATGGTAGTTTTTGAATTCATTTCCATCAAAACTGCCCAGGCCATTCAAGTAACTTCCTATCCACAAAATCCCTTTGTGATCTATCATCAAGTCAACAATCACATCCCCTGTCAAGCTATTTGACACACCTGGATTATGCTTGTATTGATTATAAGTATTTGTTTTTCTATTGTAATATATAAGTCCCCCACCATTGGTTCCTATATATATATTACCTAAGCTATCCTCAGCAAACGCATTCACATCATTGAAAGGAAGGGAATTTCGGTCAGCAAAATTTTTACGAACGTGGGAAAATCTAAGCAATCCTTGATGATAATATGCAACTCCCTTTTTGTGTGTTCCTACCCAAATAATGTCTTCGTTATCCTTATACAATGAATAAATCACATTATGCGGCATAGAATTATCCTGTGCATTTTCCCCTGTCAGAAACCGGACAGTCTTAGTATTTTTATCTATTATATTAATCCCTCCATGATCTGTTCCCAACCATATTTGGCCTTTTTTAGCTTCCACTATGGTCTTAACCATGTTATTATTCAGCAGATAAGTACCTTTATCTTCTTTATTAGTCTCTATGCTATGGGTAAATCCATCCACTATAAATACACCCAAGTCCCGATCAGGATCATATATCCATGCATCGCCATCTGAATCTATCATGAGTTCATAAGTAGCCAGAGTAGGAATTTCACCTTTAGGCAATCTCAATGTTTTGGTGACTATTAACCGATTGGGATCCATTAGATCAATGATGCCTGAACTATGAACTATCCATATTATACCATCGGGAGCTTCTGATATGGCCGCAATCTGATTTGAAGAAAGACTTCCCTTTTCCTGTGACTTCTGCACATAGACTGTTTTACCTGTTTCCTCATTAAAAATGCTTATGCCTTTGGTAGGATGGGTAAACCAAAATCTATTCTGTCGGTCTTTTATTAGCATTCCTACCGAATCAGAAGCAAGATGATAAGTAGAATTATAAACAGTGACCCCTCTCGAAAAATACTCATTCTCAGGATTGTAGATATCAAAAATCCCATTTACATTCTTCACCCAAAGTTTGTCTTCCGGGCCCACAAAAATTCTAAGAATGTTATTGTGTGAGATCGATGCGGAGTCTTTAGTATTCAAAAAAATCTTGGTCCGGGTGCCATCGTATCTGTACAATCCATAGGCTGTTCCATACCACATCATACCATCAGCATCTCTGATCATAGAGAGAATATTGGAATTAGAGAGACCTAGACTTTCATCAAGATTACGAAATACTAGTTTTTCAACTTCGGTCTGACCAAAAGCTGATCCTGCCCAAAACATCATCAAACAAGCTATCCCACGTATCACTATTCCTTTCATACTCCAGTAACTATAGTCGCCAAATTATGGGTTTTAAAGGAAACATCTCATTTCCTTGTTTATATTTTACAAATGGCGGCATTATTTTTCATTAAAAAAGTCCGATTGAGATAACTCAACCGGACTTTCAAAAATTATTTATAAAAGATGCTTAGATAAATCTATTCAAAAGATTTTCGAAGTACTCTTGTTTTCCGCTAGTCTGGATAGGCTCCCCTACTTCAGCTGCATAGTTTCTCAAATCTTCAAGTGTGAAATTACCAGTTTCGAAAGACTTGCCCTTTCCAGAGTCAAAGCTTGCGTAACGGTTCTTTCTTCTTTCCAGGTAATCAGATTTGTCCAAAATATCCTGAGCAATCAGCATGCCTCTGGCAAATGCATCCATACTTCCTATGTGAGCCAGGAAAAGATCGTCCATGTCTGTTGAGTTTCTTCTGATTTTAGCATCAAAATTTACTCCACCACCTTGGATGCCTGCTGAAGTTAAAATCACCAACATAGCTTCAGTCATCTCCTGCAAGTTCATTGCAAACTGATCGGTATCCCAACCATTTTGGTAGTCACCTCTATTTGCATCAATACTTCCAAGCATACCTGCATCCGCACATACCTGAAGCTCATGCTGGAATGTATGCCCAGCTAAAGTAGCGTGGTTAACTTCAATATTTAATTTGAAATCTTTGTCCAGACCGTGCTGTCTCAAGAATCCAATTACAGTAGCTGCATCATAGTCATACTGGTGCTTGGTTGGCTCCATTGGCTTAGGCTCGATGAAGAATGTTCCTTCGAAACCATTCTTTCTACCATAATCACGGGCAACAGTCAAGAATTGGGCTAGGTGCTCTGTCTCACGCTTCATGTCAGTATTTAGCAAAGACATATAACCCTCACGACCACCCCAGAACACATAATTTTCACCTCCGAGAGCGATAGTTGCATCGATTGCATTCTTCACTTGTGCTCCAGCATACGAAACCACATTAAAATCCGGATTGGTAGAAGCGCCATTCATATAGCGAGGATTGCTGAATACGTTAGCAGTTCCCCAAAGCAATTTCACACCAGTTTCTGCTTGCTTTTGCTTCGCATATTCGGTGATGATTTGCATTCTTTTCTCATATTCTGCTAATGTTGGGCCTTCATCGATCAAATCAATATCGTGGAAGCAGTAGTAAGGAGCTCCAATTTTAGTGATGAATTCGAAAGCTGCATCCATTTTATCTTTTGCTCTCTGGATTGGATCAGCTGCTGCATCCCAAGGATGTACGATGGTTCCAGGTCCGAATGGATCTCCGCCAGTTCCGCAGAAGGAATGCCAGTAGGCAATAGCAAATTTGAAATGCTCCTTCATCGTTTTGCCAGCGATGATACGGTTTTCGTCGTAAAATCTAAAAGCCAACGGGTTATCGCTTTCTTTACCTTCGAAAGGTATTTTATCGATTGAAGAGAAATAAGTTTTTGACATTTTTACTGTGTTTTATTAGGTAATTATAGGTTTGAAATTCAACTATTAACTCATTTTCTGGATAGCTTCCAAATGGTTTTTCCAATTAGCATATACTTCTTCGTATTGCTCGTAGAAATGTTCGTTTGGCTCTAAAGTTTCCAACAACTCCAATCCTTCAAATGCTTCTGCTTCACTGGCAAATACCCCAGCACCAATGCCAGCTCCTCTGGCAGCACCTTGGGCACCATCTGTATTGAATAATTCCAGTACCACTTTATTCATATGCACAAAAGTCTTTCGGAAAACCGGACTTAAAAACATATTTGCCTTTCCTGCTTTTACTGTCTTCAGATCCAGTCCCATCTCCTGCATAATCCGGAATCCGAAGGTGAGTGCAGATACAATTCCTTCCTGTGCAGATCGGATCATATGTCTCTTGTCATGCTTCAGCAAATCCAAACCCATCATATGGGCACCGACATGTTGATTCTGCATGATACGCTCTGTCCCGTTTCCAAAAGGAATGAAAGCCAATCCTTCTGAACCAATTGGAACAGAACCTCCCAGGTTATTCATTTCATCATACTCAATATGGGCTGCACCCATTACTTTTTTGAGCCAACTATTCAAAATACCTGTCCCATTTACACAAAGCAACACTCCATACGAAGGATTGTCCTCTGAGTGATTTACGTGTACAAAGGTATTGACTCTGGATAATGGATCATGAAGTGGCTTATCAGCGACTCCATACACCGTCCCTGAAGTACCGGCAGTCGTCGCAAGTTCCCCAGGTTCCAATACCTGAAGTGAAAAAGCATTGTTTGGCTGATCACCTGCACGATAGGAAATAGGAACTCCCTCCTCTATCCCAGTAACCTCTGATGCGAAAGCTGATACTCTACCCTGAATAGAATAGGATGGCACTACTTCAGGAATCCATGATTTTGAAATTTGGTAATTCTCAAGAACCTTATCACTGAGGCCATTCTTTTGAAAATCCCAAAATATTCCTTCTGACAAACCTGTCTCCGAAGTCACGATATCACCGCTCAATTTCATCGCAATGAAATCTCCAGGCAGCATCATTTTATGAATTTTAGCTGCAAGCTCTGGCTCATTTTCTATGACCCAGCGAAGTTTGGAAGCAGTAAAATTACCTGGTGAGTTTAATAGGTTTTTTAAACAATATTCCTCTCCCAGCTCTTTGAATGCTTTCTCACCAATTCCAACAGCTCTACTATCACACCAAATAATGGATGGCCTGAGGACATTTTGGTCTTTATCCACTAAAACCAACCCATGCATTTGATAGGCTATTCCAATTCCTTTTAGCTCTCCTGCCTTTACTGAAGTCTTATTCAATACATATCGGATGGAATGTTGAACATATTTCCACCATATTTCAGGATCTTGCTCAGCCCACCCTTTTTCAGGAGAATCGATAATCATCTCCTCTTCAGGAAAAGCTTTTGAAAGCAAAGACTTTCCTGTGTCTGCATCAAGCAATGAAGTTTTGACAGAGGAGCTTCCAATGTCAATCCCTAATAATAAGCGTCTCATCAAAATATTTTTTACCAGAATACGATATACAATGCTGCAGTAATCCCTGCAATCAAAACAGCTCCAATTTTAAATGTGGTGCTTGTGCTAAACAGCTCTTTATTAATTTCAATGCTGTTAGGATGATCTTTTCCTTTACCTTCTACCAAACTAATGATGATCATAAGCAATGCGAGAATCAAGAAAACTATCCCCATCCTATCTATAAAAGGCAATTCTGGAAATGCAATCTTCAAAACCACAGAAAGAGGAATACTCAATGCTGCACCTGTCAAAGCTGCATTAGAGGTGGTCTTCTTCCAGAAAACACCAAAGAAGAAAATAGCAAAAACTCCAGGGCTAATGAATCCAGTATATTCCTGAATAAATTGGAAAGCCTGATCAAGTGCACCTAGTGCAGGAGCTACGATAGCCGCAATACCAAATGCTACAATAGCTGCGATACGACCTACTCTTACCTGCTTGGCTTCAGAAGCATTATTTCCAAAATGCTTGTTATAAATATCCATTGTGAAAATGGTAGAAGTACTATTTGCCATAGATGCAAGTGAAGATACAATAGCTGCGGTCAAAGCTGCAAATGCCAGACCTTTCAGACCCACAGGCAACAGTTGAAGCAAAGTTGGGTAAGCTCTATCAGACTTTACCAATCCTGTGATTGGGTCCTTCATCGACTCAATAAATGTGACATCAATTCCGTTTTTCACAATTACATATGCTGCAATACCTGGAATTACGACTATCAAAGGCATCAAAAGCTTTAAGAATCCGGCGAAAATCATCCCTTTCTGGGCTTCATCCAGATTTTTTGCCGCCAGGGCTCTCTGAGTTATATATTGGTTAAATCCCCAATAACTCAAATTAGTGATCCACATTCCTCCCACTAAAACGGAAATTCCTGGCAAATCCAAATAGGCATCCCTTACTCCTCCTGCACCATCAGGAATCATCATTTCACCTTCTGAAAGAATCATTGAAAAATGTCCTGGCACTTCTCTACGTAGTAAACTTAATCCTTCCCAAGCATCGCCGGAACCGACCATCTGAAGAGCTATATAAGTAGTGGCTAGACCACCGGCTATCAAAAACACAACCTGAATAACATCCGTCCAAGCTACCGCTTTCAGTCCTCCATAAATGGAATAAATCATGGCAAAAAGAGCCAATCCTACAATACCATAACCCATTGGTACATTCAGAATGGTATTTAAACTCAATGCTCCTAAATATAAGACTGAAGTCAAATTGACGAAAACATAAAGCAATAGCCAGAAAATAGCCATTGTAGTTCTTACTCTCGTATCATAACGATCAAGCAAAAATCCAGGCATCGTATAAATACCCTTCTTAAGATAAACCGGCAAAAAGAAAATAGCTACTACCAACAAGGTAACTGCTGCCATCCATTCATAGGTAGAGATCGCCAGCCCTAGTGCGAAACCTGAACCTGACATTCCAATAAATTGCTCAGCAGAAATATTAGATGCAATCAAAGAAGCTCCAACTGCCCACCACGGCAAAGCTTTGGACGCTAGAAAGTAATCAGAAGAGTTTTTTACGTGGCCTTTTTTCTCACGGGAAACAAAAATCCCCATCCCGACGATGAGTAAACAGTAGCCTATAAAGACGGCCAAGTCTAAGGGTTCTAATAACATAAAGTGTTAGGTTAGGATTTGGGCAGTTAGTTTGGGTAAATGACTAATCTTCATTCAATAGGGCGATAAAGATAATATTTTCATGATAAGGTCAGTAATAAAAAATACCTATTTAAAAATCATTCAAAAATTTCTTTTAAAACCGACAATGGTTCAGTAGTAAATTTCGTTCCCACAAAACTTTCCAAATAACTGATGCCCGTGCAGTTACTCACAAAAACCTGCTCAGCATTTTGTAATTCTGATACTGGAAACTCCCCTTCGGAAAAAGGAATATTTTTGATAGACAAATGTTCTAGAATCATCTGACGGCTCACTCCATTAATACAACTACAACTTAAAGCTGGAGTGTAGATCACCTCATCCCGAATCCAAAAGATATTAGAAGCACTTGCTTCAGATACAAACCCCCTATAATCGAGCAAAATTATTTCATCCAATCCTCTATTTTTTCTTTCTTGGTTTGCCAAAACATAGGGTAAGGCATTGAGTGATTTGAAGCCGGACCATGGAGTTGGAAATAATTTTATTTCCTTCGAAACTCCCACTTTCACTTTCAGAATTGCTGCAGGACTGAAATCGGAAATTTGCAGAGTTTGATTTACCTCGGAAATCTCAGGAGTGTACTTACCAGCTCCAGCTCTGAAAACACTCCATCGAATTCGTTTTTTTTGCGTTGGAAATTTTTCACTAAATGATGACACTAATTTATCAGGATTGATAGAATTAGAGTCCAATCCCAAAACTTTCATCCCTGACAAAATTCTATCCACATGTTTATCTAAAAACCTAATTTCCCCATTGTTCCAGACCATTGTTTCAAACAACCCATCACCGTAGTTCATGGCTCGGTTTGGTAGTTTGATGTGGTCATCTAAGAACCAAGTTTCGTCTGAGGATGATTTTTGAAAGAATGTTTCGATTTCGTTCATAAAACTGTTCATAATCGGTCATATCTCCGATTTGTCAAATTAAGAAAATGTTAAACTATATAAACATGACACCATTTACATGGCATTCTCTACAATAAATATGAAATTTTGCATGAATTCATAAGGAGGATTTTACCTTAGCATTAAAATTGGAACATTGGGGGCAGATGGCAAATAAAAGTAGCGTTTTTGATATGATCGGACCAATAATGATAGGCCCATCTTCTTCCCATACTGCGGGAGTTGTTAGAATTGCTAGAGCTGCTATCCGTGTATTGGGCGGTATACCAGATGATGCCTCCATTACTTTTTACAATTCTTTTGCAAGAACCTATGAAGGGCATGGCAGTGATCGGGCTATTATCGGAGGTTTGATGGATTTCAAGACTGATGATGCAAACATTAAAAATGCCCTTGAAATTGCGAAGGAAAAAGAATTTGTATACAGGTTTAAATCAATTGGTAATTCATCCATACATCACCCAAATACCATAAAACTTAATCTCAGAAAAGGTGAGCGATCTGTGGAAGTAGTTGGAGAAAGTCTGGGTGGTGGAATAATAAATATCTCAGAAGTGGATGGTTTTGTCGCCAATTTTTCTGCAGCAGATCACACACTTATTATTAAGGCGGAGGATATTTCTGGGGCTATTGCTTTTATTTCAGCGGTGATCGCACAGGAAAAAGCAAACATTGCGACCATGTCGGTATCCAGAAAAGGCAAAAATGACCTAGCATGCCATGTTATTGAAATGGACTCCGGAATAAAAGAAATTACTTTAAAGTACCTTAAATCTTTATCCTGGATTACAGAATTAATTTATATACCTGACATTGACCTTTAATTATACTATGAGAAAATTCCTACTAGGATTCGCTTTAGCGACTGGGATTGGTTTTTCAACTTTTGCTCAAGAAACAGCTATTCCCTCTGGACCTATCGATCTGGAAACTGCAGTTGCAATTGCTTTAGAAAACAACCTTACGCTAAAAAGAAGTGAATTAAACCAATTAACCAACGAAGCAACTCTCATCCAAAATCAGGGATCCAGATATCCAAATCTTTCTGCTGGAGCAAGCTCTGGCTATAGATGGGGTAGATCAATTAACCCTGTAACTAACTTGTTTGAAACTGCGAGGATTGGTAATATAAATGTCTCTGCCTCATCAAATGCAACAATTTTTGCGGGAAACCAAATCAATAATTCGATCAAGCAATCCAAAGTAGATCTGGAAGCCGGCTTATATAATATTGAGGCCACAAAAAATGACATTATACTAAATACCATTAACTTATTTATAAATGTTGTTTACAACAGGGAACAAGTAAATGTGGCTGAAAATCAATTAGGTAGCACCAAAGATCAATTAACAAGAACTACCAAGTTGGTAGACGCAGGATCATTGCCTTATTCTGATCAATTGGATATCCAAGCGCAAAATGCTACAAACGAGGTTAACCTTATCAATGCCAGAAACGACTATAACATTGCCAAGTTAAATCTTGCGCAAGCATTACAGATTCCCTATACACCGGAATTCTCAGTAATTGAGCCTGAGTTTGAAATCAATGAATTATTGATGGCGACTGAAACTCCAAAAGATATTTATGGGGTAGCTGTAGAAATTATGCCAGAAATAAAAGCGGCAAAAGCTAATGTTCTAAGTGCTGAATATGGTGAAAAGCTTGCTAAGGGAGGATATTATCCTACACTGGGAATTGGTGCTAATATTTTTTCCAATTATGTGGATCAGGTATATGGGACAGATAGACCTTCTTTTGGCCAGCAGTTAGACAATAACTTATCTGAGGCAGTAAATCTTCAGTTAAGCATCCCACTATTTTCCAGATTAAATAATAAAGCAAACGTTCAGCGTGCAAGAGTTCAAAAGCAAATCAGTGAGGTGGCCGCATTGGAAGCTGAAAATCAGTTGAGAAATGATATCGAAACTGCTTATAATAGCGCTCTTGCAGCACAACTGACTTACGAATCATCATTAGTTCAGGTAGAAAGTTTAAACGAGACTTTTCGTATTGCGCAGCAACGCTTTGATCTAGGGGCAATAAATTCAGTAGATTTTCAAGTAGCACAAAACAATCTTTTCAATGCACAAGCAAATTTGCTAAACGCTAAATACACTTATATTTTCAGAGTAAAAGTTCTTGATTTTTACTTGGGTAATCCTATTAACCTTAATTAAACCATGGCAAATAAGAAATCGAATAAGCTTTTGTATTACCTCTTAGGAGGTATTGTAGTACTCATTATTTTTGCGGTGATTGCCCGTAATGCCGGATGGGTAGGTGGTGAAAAGGAAACTCAAGTTGAAGTCACTACGGTAAAAAGAGTGCCTATCATTGAGAAAGTAAGCGCCTCCGGGGAAATTCAACCGGAAGTAGAAGTAAATCTAAGTCCCGATGTTGCCGGTGAAATTATCACTCTAAATGTAAAAGAGGGAGACTCTGTAGCATCTGGAATGCTACTTGTGAAAATCCGACCTGACAATTTTATCTCTGCCTTGGATAGAACAAAGGCTAATTTTAGTCAGCAGGAGGCTAATTTATCACAATCACGTGCCGCATTGCAGCGATCAGAAGCCCAGTTCACTCAAGCTGAACAAAATTTTAAAAGACAGAAAACACTTTATGAGTCGAAAGCTATTTCTGATGCAGATTTTGAGCAAGCACAGGCAGATTACATCACCAGTCAAAAAGATTTGGAAGCTGCAAAGCAGAGTGTACGTGCGGCTGAATTTGTTGTAAAAAGTTCTCAGGCTTCCGTAGATGAAGCTTCTGAAAATCTGAGATTGACGAATGTTTACTCTCCAGTGAGCGGGATTGTTTCCAATCTTTTGGTAGAACAAGGTGAACGTGTGGTGGGAACTCAACAGATGGCAGGAACTGAAATGCTGACTATTGCAGATCTATCTAAAATGGAAGTTCGCGTAGATGTCAATGAAAATGATATTGTAAGATTAAGCTTAGGAGACACCACGATTATTGACGTGGATTCTTACGCTTATACTGGTAAAACTTTCAAAGGGGTGGTTACAAGTATAGCAAATACTGCCAATGAGAAAGCTTCTGCGGATGCTGTGACGGAGTTCAAAGTGAAAATCAGAATTTTAAATGACTCCTATCAAGACTTAGTGGATGAAGGCAAGAAATATCCATTCCGTCCGGGAATGACCGCTTCTGTGGAAATCCTCACAAATACTAAAAACGATGCTCTTTCTGTTCCTTTGGCTGCTGTGACTACAAGAGAACATAAGCAAGACACTTTAGTGGCTGGTACTACCCGCTCTAAAGAGCTAGTCTTTGTAAACGAAGGTGGAGTTGCAAAACTTAAAGAAATCAAGACAGGAATTTCTGATTTCCAAAATATCGAAGTACTGGAAGGACTGGCTGAAGGTGATCAAATCATCTCTGGGCCTTACTTTGTAGTGAGCAAAGACCTTAAGGAAGGTGATAAAGTAACTTCTGTGGATGGTAAAATAACTGCCGCCAAAAAAGACTAAATAGGTAAGGAATTGAAAAATTTCTATTGACTAAAAAGCCCTGAGAATAATTAATTCTCAGGGCTTTTTCCTCTCAATAGCTAGATAATCAATTACCATTTTTTCAACTGTGAATACACCAAGTGTAGAGGAAAACCCATCACATTGTAATATGAACCTTCAATCTTCTCCACTCCCATATAACCAATCCACTCCTGAATTCCGTAAGCTCCTGCTTTATCCATAGGCTTATAGTGATGGATGTAATGCCAGATTTCTTCCTCTTCCAGAAAGCGGAATGTCACGATTGTTTCATCCTCAAGCGTAATTTGTCTTTTTCTATCTCTAAATGTAACAGCCGTCATCACGGAATGTGTGGATCCAGAAAGGCTTTTCAGCATGTCAAAGGCATCCTCTTTTGTAGTTGGTTTTCCCAAAACATGGCCGTCCGCAATCACCACCGTATCGGAAGTTATCAGGATTTCTCCATCAGCTAACTCTCCCGGAAAAGATTCGGATTTCAGTTTAGATAAATAAGCAGCAACATATTCTGGCTGAATATCCTTTGGGATAGTTTCATCAACAGAATTTACCCGTACTTCAAATTGTATCTCTAAGCCCTTTAACAGCTCTTGTCTCCGAGGAGAATTAGAGGCAAGTATAATTTTTTTATCCCTCAGATTGCTCAATAAAGGCTCCATAATCGAATTCGAATTCATCTTGTTTAATACTGGCGAAAAGCAATCCGCCTAACGCCTTTGGATAGAAATAGGTGGATTTCTGAGGCATCACTTCTCCGCTTCTGCACACTTCAAGCACCTGCTCAAGTTCTAGTTCGCGAGTAATTAAAGCAAAACTTGCATTTCCAGTACGAACTTCCTGAATACACCTGGAGAAATTTCTCTCATACACGATCTGATCTGAATTCCTCTGATCAGCTACAGGAATACTTAAAATCCTATCAAATAGCACCTCATGTAGCACTGCCAAATCCAGCTTTCTAATACTCTCTGGCAAGTGAAGGTTAATCCGATCAATCAACTCTTCCTTCAAATGTAAAGTGTAGCTCTCCTCTCCTATTACTAACCCAAAGGTATGAGGTTTGTGAAAAGCATAAGCACCCAATTCTTCGGGATCAGCAAATTTTTTCACAGCAAACCATTTTTTGATCGCTTCCAAAAAGGAAGATGGAGAAAGTTTCAACCCATAAAATAAGCGGTGAGTCGGAAGTATTTTCAGGTGATTACCGCTGGTATTTGTTAGGTACATCAAATGATAATCAAAGCCTTTCCATCTCTCATTTGGTAGCTCTCCTCTCATCAATTTCCTGTATTCTATGGCTCCTTCGAGTCTGTGATGACCATCAGCGAGGATCACTTGTTTACCTTTTAAAACCTTCAAAAAATGACTGATAATTTCAGGTTCTCGAATGACTGCCAATACCTCACGGACCCCTTGGTAATCCTCTAGCTCATATAAGGGCTTAGATATGGCGTCATCCATAAATTGTTCGAGTTGCTCATCTGGATCTTCATACAAACCATGGGTTGGACTGGCCTGTATTTCTGTAGCTTTCAGAAGATCGATCCTGTCATTCACGGCAGATACGATCGTGTTTTCATGCCTTAGGATAACCTGCTCATTCCATTCGTAGGCTTTGATCTGTGCTATAAACCCTTTTCTGCAACGCTCATCACGCTCTCCTGGGACACGAAAATATTGGTAATACACATAGATTCCAGGCTGCTCATCCTGCTGGATAACCCCTTCAGCTTTCCAGCTTTTGAGTGTTTCAAGAGCTTTTTGTGAAGGGTTTTCTCCTTTGGGAACAGAAAGATGTATGCTATTCAATGGGTTTTCATAGAGTAATTGTCTTTGCCGGGCTGACACTACATCAAATAGTGGGGCTGTTAATTCTTCTATTTTAGGAGACAAAGCATCTGCATATCTCCAAGCTTTTAAAGGTAATATCTCGGCCATTCTAGAGAAGTCTGTTTTTCCAAGCGGAAGGCTTTCGAAAAGTTGATTCAGCTTTTAGGTTGCTCGCAGGCTTATTTTTGGAGAAAAACTCAACTGCCAAGGCAGACAACAATTCCATCTCAAAATCATTAATCTCCTCGTTGAGAATCTCAGGCTTAAAGTAATTCTCCACAAATTTGGTATCAAAAGCTCCGCTGACAAAAGCTTCATGCGTGATAGCAAATTTGCAAAAATCAAGTGTAGTCTGAATTCCTACAATCTTATAATCTTCAATTGCTCGAACCATCTTGCCGATTGCAGCATTTCTGTTTTCTGCGTAAGTGATCAGTTTCGCAATCATGGGATCATAATAGATAGGAATGTCCATTCCTTCTTCAAATCCATCATCCACCCGAATGCCCGGCCCCTGAGGACGTCTGTAAGTCTCGAGCCTCCCTATGTCCGGCAAGAAATTATTTCTCGGGTCCTCCGCATATACCCGGACTTCCAGCGCATGTCCACTGATCTTCAATTCGTCTTGGGTAAAAGAAAGCGGGTTTCCTTCAGCTATTAATATTTGTTCCCGAACAAGATCCTTTCCAGTGATCATCTCGGTTACAGGATGTTCCACTTGAAGCCGGGTATTCATTTCCAGAAAAAAGAAATTTAAATCCGCATCGACTATGAATTCCACGGTCCCTGCTCCATAATAACCACATGCTTTCGCTACACCCACTGCCGCCTCTCCCATGGCTTTTCTCATCTCTGGTGAAACAACTGCAGATGGGGCTTCTTCAATTACTTTCTGATGTCTTCGTTGAATGGAACATTCCCGCTCAAACAAGTAAACGATATTTCCCTGCTGATCGCCCAGTACTTGAATCTCAATATGCCTCGGAGAGCAGATGTACTTTTCTATAAACACAGCACTATCACCAAAAGAAGATTGGGCCTCACTGACAGCGCGCTGCATTTGTTCTTCAAATTCAGATTCATTCTCCACTATTCGCATCCCTTTTCCACCACCTCCGGCACTAGCCTTGATTAAAATCGGATAACCAATTTCAGCGGCTCTTTCTTTTGCCATCGGGATATCAGAAATAGCCTCTTCGGTACCTGGAACTAACGGAATATCATATTTTGACACTGCCTGTTTAGCGGCAAGTTTAGACCCCATCACCTCAATCGAATCAGGAGCTGGTCCGATAAATATCAGGTCAGCAGACTTTACTTTTCTTGCAAAATCCGCATTTTCCGAAAGAAACCCATATCCTGGATGTATTGCATCCACTCCCAGTTCCTTACACACAGCAATGATTTTATCCCCCAATAAGTATGACTTTGATGATGCTGGAGGTCCTAGGCAAACTGCTTCATCAGCGAAAAGTACATGTGGCGAAAGTCTATCTGCCTCACTATAAACTGCTACTGTGGCAATGCCCATTTCCTTGGCTGTCCGCATGATACGTAAGCTAATCTCTCCCCTATTCGCAACTAGTATTTTATTGATTTTCGACATTATAGTTGGTATTAAAAGCTAAAATTTTGGGTTTTGGCTAAATAAAGAAAATATTCTGAGCTTTGTTAAGAATCGTTTGTTTCAGCGTCGTTTTTTGCTTGGCAGGCATTTAAGTTTTATTTTTGTCGGATTTTAATGAACAGATCATTAAATCCAATATCACTTAAATTCGAAAAGCTTTGGATCTATTTGCAAAATTAAAAATGAACATGGGCCCTTTGGGCAAACACTCCGAGTTTGCAGACGGCTATTTCTCCTTTCCAAAATTAGAAGGGGAAATTGCTCCAAGAATGAAATTTCAGGGGAAGGATGTTCTAACCTGGAGTTTGAATAATTACCTAGGCCTAGCAAATCATCCTGAAGTACGTAAAGCTGATGCTGATGCTGCTGCCCAATATGGCGCCGCCTATCCTATGGGTGCACGTATGATGTCAGGGCAGACCAGCCTACACGAACAGCTAGAGGATGAATTAGCAGCCTTTGTCAATAAAAAGAAAGCCTATTTATTGAATTACGGTTACCAAGGAATTATGTCTGTCATCGATTCACTCCTTGATAGAAAAGATGTAGTTGTCTATGATTCCGAATGCCATGCTTGTATCATTGATGCATTGAGAATGCACTTGGGTAAGCGCTATGTTTTCCCTCATAATGACATAGAAAACTGCGAAAAGCAACTTGAGAGAGCAACCAAACTTGCCCATGAAACCGGCGGCGGAATACTTGTGATTACAGAAGGTGTATTCGGTATGACTGGTGATCAAGGTAAATTAAAAGAAATCGTTGCATTGAAGAAGAAGTTTGACTTCAGACTACTTATTGACGATGCACATGGTTTCGGTACTTTGGGAAAAACAGGTGCAGGTACAGACGAAGAGCAAGGTGTACAGGATGAAGTGGATCTTTACTTCTCAACTTTTGCGAAGTCTATGGCAAGCATCGGAGCGTTCATCGCGGGAGATCCAGAGGTAATCCTGTATTTGAGATATAACATGCGTTCTCAGATCTTTGCTAAATCACTTCCAATGTTGTTGGTAGCTGGTGCCTTGAAGCGTCTTGAGCTGCTGAAAAATCAGCCTGAACTAAAAGATAATCTCTGGAAAATCGTGGAAGCTCTGCGCAAAGGACTTCATGACAACGGGTTTAGCACAGGAAAATCCAACTCCCCTGTCACCCCAGTAGTACTTAATGGAACTGTAGGCGAAGCAGCGGCACTGACCAAAGATTTAAGAGAAAATTATGGCATCTTCTGTTCTGTAGTTATCTACCCAGTAGTACCTAAAGGAATGATTATCTTGAGATTAATTCCTACGGCTGTGCACACCATCGAAGATGTGGAAGAAACCATTACTGCATTTGCTGCAATAAAAGAAAAACTGACCAGTGGATTCTATAAGAATTCTGAATTAGCAATTTCGTTTGGTGAGTAAAAAAATTCAAAAAAAATGCCCTCAGGATTGAATTAGCAAGTATTTGGGCTATATTGAATTACAATAAACTTATCAACAACTAAAAAAAACACTTTTACTATGAGCAAATTTAGTGAAGTAAGCGAACTCGTTAATTCTCTTAAAGACGATTTTGAAAAGTTCTACGAAAAAGGTAATCAGGCAGCTGGTACACGAGTAAGAAAAGGAATGCAAGACTTGAAAAACATGGCTCAGGACATTCGCAAGGAAGTTCAGGACAAGAAAAATGCAGGATAATTCCAGCAACAAAAAAGGTGACTGATCAGTCACCTTTTTTTATGTACCTAAGATTACAAGTGGAGCTTAATACTCCACTTTATTATTTTCCTGATTTATATCAGCTAGTCTTTTACTAGGATCAATCTCGATTGATTTGATTGTATCAGATTTTTTGTTGAGGCGAATTGTCTTCGTCAGATTTGTCCAAGGCCAGTCTTCAGAAATTATGCGGTTTGGTTCATTTGTTTCCGGAGCTTTTTCTCCCCTCATTATCTCTAGAGGCAAATATACCATTTCAGAAGTTCCATCTTTATATGTAATCACTAAATCTACTGGCATTGGCATCAAGCCTATGCGCTCTAGTGTAATTGCTGTGCCTTCTCCATCTGCCTTAACATCCTTGATTCCGTAATCAATTGTTTTGGTGGTGAAAACGAAGTATTCTTTATACCAATCCAGTTCCAAGCCACTTTCCTTTTCCATCACACGGATAAAGTCATTAACATTTGGATGTTTGAAACCCCAGGTGTTCCAGTAGCTCAGCATACCTCGGTCTCGAACCTCATCTCCTATAACATATCCCAACTGGGCTAAGAAAACTGCTCCTTTTGAGTAAGCCGCAGAGCTGTAGGCAGAATTTGTATGGTAATGATCTGAATGGGTACTCATAGGCTCCTCCAACTTAGAAGAAACTAATCTATAGTATCCTGAATAGGAACCTTTCAAAGGGTCTTCACTAGGTCTGAAAATTTCTGACATCGCAAGGGAGGAAGCATAGCTGGTAAATCCTTCATCCATCCATGGGTAAAGAGCTTCATTTGTTGCTAAGACCCCCTGGAACCAGCTGTGAGCTAGCTCATGAGCCATTACTCCTACAAGACCGTTTAAGTTACGTCCCCCAGTTACCAAAGTTGACATTGGGTATTCCATACCTCCATCTCCTCCTTGAATGACAGAGAATTGCTTATATGGGTATTGACCAAAATGCTTAGACATAAACTCAATCGCTTTAGGAGTATATTCCTTTAGCTTTTCCCAGTTTTCAATGACATCGGGAGATGGAATATATAAATGGTGTACAGTAATACCATTTGACATTTCTACTTTATCATGACGATACTTAGGATCTGCGGCCCACATAAAATCGTGAACTTTTGGAGCTTTGAAATGCCAGGTAAGCTTATCTCCTTTTGGCTGAGTTACTTTAGCTTCTTCGTCCTCATAGCCATGGCCGATTTCATTCGGGTTTTGCAAATAGCCAGTTCCGCCAAGAACATAAGTTTTGTCGATGGTAATCTTCACATCAAAATCACCCCAAATACCATAAAACTCCCTTCCAATATATGGATTGGCATGCCAACCTTGTTCATCATACTCGGACATTTTAGGATACCACTGAGACATGGAATATCTGACACCTTCTCCGCTATCTCGTCCTGATCTTCTGATCTGAATTGGAACTTGTCCGGAAAAAGACATTTCAAATTTAGCTTCGGAGTTTGGCAATATCGGTTCAGCAAGTTCTACCTCCAGAATAGTACCTACTTCACTGTATTTTAAATCTTTACCATTCATCTTCAGGCTACTAACTCTCAAGTAACCGATTTCATCAGGCTTCAATTTGCTAATCCGGTCCCCAACTCTTCGATCAGGGTCAGCTATACTTCTGGATCTCTCATCCATCATACTTCCTGGCTGGAAGGCGTTGTAATACAAGTGATAGAACACCCTGTCTAGCGTATCCGGAGAATTGTTTGTGTAAATCAATACTTGATTTCCTGTGTATTGATTTGTGTTGACGTCCATCTCGACGTCCATTTGATAATTAGCAGCCTGCTGAAATCTGCCTGTCTGAGCTATCGCGGCGCTACTAAGAGCCATCAAAAGAAAAAGCCCGTAAAAAGGCTTTACCAAGTTAATATGCATAGTAATTAAGTTTTTACAAAGAAAACCAAAATGGCAAATCAGCCCAAACCACCCGTAAAAAACAATGGCACTGTAAGTAAGTCCAGTGCCATGTTATTATATAGGTATTTTAATTATCGTAGTGCTTAGTATAATATTCCTGATATGCCCCAGAAGTCACACCATCAAGCCAATCTTGATTTTTAAGATACCAATCGATTGTGATTTCTATTCCCTCTTCAAATTGTAGACTTGGCTCCCAGCCCAGTTCTTTTTGTATTTTGGTAGCATCGATCGCATAGCGCAAGTCATGACCTGCGCGGTCTTTTACATAAGTGATCAACTTCTCGGAAGTCCCAGGAGTTCTACCAAGTTTTTCATCCATTTTAGCACAAAGAAGCTTTACGATATCGATGTTTTTCCACTCATTGAATCCGCCTATGTTATAGGTTTCACCTTCTTTTCCTTTATGAAAAACTGTATCAATCGCTCTGGCGTGGTCTTTAACAAAAAGCCAGTCGCGGATATTCTCACCCTTTCCATAAACCGGAAGAGGTTTATTGTTTTTTATATTATGAATGCAAAGCGGAATCAGTTTCTCCGGAAAATGATTTGGCCCGTAATTGTTAGAACAGTTCGAGACTACCGTTTTCATTTTGTATGTATTAGCGTAGGCACGCACAAAATGGTCTGAAGATGCTTTTGATGCAGAGTAAGGTGATTGTGGGTCATATGGCGTGTCTTCCAAGAAGAACCCCCCATCGTGCAATGAGCCATAGACTTCGTCTGTTGACACATGGTAAAAAAGATGTTCTGATAGATTCTCGTTCCAGAATTCCTTTGCTGCATTTAGCAAATTCACCGTTCCGAAAACATTGGTTTTTACAAAAGCCAGTGGATCAGTGATAGATCTATCCACATGGGATTCTGCTGCCAAGTGAATAACGTCTGTGATATTATGTTTTTCAAAAATAGCCGTGAGAGCATCAGCGTCTTGAATATCAGCCTTCTCAAAAATATAATTAGAAGCTCCTTCTACTGCTTTGAGATTTTCTAGATTTCCTGCGTAAGTCAATGCATCTAAATTGACTATCTTATACTCAGGATACTTTTCTACGAAAAGTTTTATAACATGGCTACCGATAAATCCGGCTCCACCTGTAATCAAAATTGATTTATCCATCTTATTTCTTATAATATTCTAAATACCACTCGGTGAATGATTTTACTCCTTGCTCTATGGATGTATCAGGTCTATAGCCGGTGTCCCTCACCAAATCTGAAACATCGGCATGTGAAGCCATTACATCTCCCGGTTGCAATGGAAGCATATTCATTTTAGCTTCCTTGCCCAAACCTTTCTCCACAGCATGAATGTAATCCATCAATAAAACAGGAGAAGAATTTCCTATATTATATACTTTGTACGGCGAATTGGAACTTCCGGGATCGGGGTTTTGAGCATCGAAATCAGCATTAGGGCTTGCTGGTCTATCTGCTACTTTTATCACTCCCATCACTATATCATCAATATAAGTGAAGTCACGTTTCATATTTCCGTAATTAAAAACATCAATCGGCTCGCCTTTTAAGATTGCTTCTGTAAACAGAAACAATGCCATATCTGGTCTTCCCCACGGACCATAAACTGTAAAAAATCTTAATCCCGTAGTAGGAATATTGAAAAGATGACTGTAGGTATGAGCCATTAATTCATTTGACTTTTTCGAAGCCGCGTACAGGCTGACCGGGTGATCCACGGAATCTGATGTGGAAAATGGCATCTTTTCATTTGATCCATATACAGAGCTGGAAGAAGCATATACCAAATGCTTTACGGGATGAAAGCGGCAACATTCCAGAATGTTAAGGAAAGCCACAATGTTACTGTCGATGTAAACTTCAGGGTTTGTTAGAGAATAGCGAACACCAGCCTGTGCAGCCAGATGAATCACCACATCGAATTTTTCTTGTGAAAAAAGATCAATTAATGGATCTTTAACCGAAAGATCCAGCTGAATAAACCTATATCCACTAAAACTACCCGATTGGACGACTTTACCTTTCTGTACCTCATCACGATTGATTCCCATATGGGATAATCGTGCATATTTAAGATTGACATCGTAATAATCATTGATAACATCCAAACCCACAACCTCATCCCCTCTTTCCAAGAGTTTTTGGGCAACGTGAAATCCAATAAATCCGGCAGTTCCGGTAACTAGGTACTTCATCTATTTTTCATTTTTTATACAGACCTTGTCGCGTACATGATATCTAAGAGCCATCAGAAGAATTCTCTCAAGTTTAACAATTAATGACGCACTAGTCATGTTCGGCTTCAAAGTTAAAAATTCAGTTTTTCTGTTGACCAAATATAAGTTATTCCTCTCTATCTGATCCGGAAAGGATCAATTGGTATTGAGCTAAAATCTCTCTCTGGATCTTTTCCCGATCGTAATTTTCTATAATTTCCCTGTATAGATTAGCTGCCAACTCAGCCATTTTATCACGCTTCACATAAGCAAATTCCATTGCTTCTTTTAATACCTCTACGTTTTTCACAGGGAAGATCAATCCGGTTTTTTGTTGGGTTATTATATCTGTATTTCCAATAATATCCGAACAAATGATTGGCAATTCCATCGCTCCAGCTTCCAAAAGCACATTTGGGAAACCTTCCCGGTGAGAAGGATGCACGAGCACATCTGCCAAAGCAAGATAATGTGCTACATGATCAGTCCAATCAATCTGTACAATTCTAGGATGGTCCGTTATAATTTTTATGGTCTCGGGATCTAGTGGATTGAGATCTTGCTCAAAACTACCAAGTAATACAAGCTTCGATTTACCAACTATTTTGCTGCTAAGAAAAGCATCGACTAATTCCTGAATTCCTTTATCTTTCACAAGTCTACCCACAGAAAGAATAATGAAATCATCTTCTCCAGGAAGAATCCTCATAGTAGCAGCAACCAGGTGATTTTCCTTCAATACTTCTCTATTGAATTTTTTTAGGTCCACTCCATTTGATGAGCCCTTTCCAATCACCGTAAGTTTATCCGGAGGACATAGCTTATTTTCTATAACAAAATTCTTCAGGCCATTGGAATTTGGCCATACGTGTGTCGCGTAAGAATAGGTAAGCTTTTCCATATTTTCCAAAAGCCCTCTTTTACCCCCTTCTGCTACCATGTATGGAATGCCGGCAAGTGTGTGGATTCTTATCCTCACTCCTGCCAATTTCGCAGCAATCATACCCAGCAGGCCGGCTTTTGGAGTATGTGTATGCACGATTTCCGGTTTCTCTCTTTTAATCAACTGATATAATTGCCAGAGACATTTCAGATCCTGGAAAGGTGTAATTTTTCGGGTAAAAGGAATAATTTCATGCTTAGAACCTTCCGCTTTGATTACTTGAGGAAGCTCTCTACCGTCAGCGCTCACCATTAATACTTCCCATCCTTGGTCCCTCAAAAATTTAATTTGCCCGGCAAGCAATAATTTTAGTGAAATTGGAACAGTGGTGATTCGAATAAGTTTTGGCATCAAAAAGGAATTCTATATAAAAAGCGAAGGTAAAGCTTTTGTAATTTCTATCGCGGAAAAAGTGCAAATGGTATTCCAAAGTGGACTTTTATATAATTTCAATTATTCTGATTTCGACTTTATTTTTTTGGTTAGACCCAACTATTCTTATTTCTTTCGAAAAAATTGGCCAACCCCAACCATGAATTACAGAGACATTTTCTATAGTATTAGAAAGTTCACCACCTTCAGACATTAATTTGTCGATTTCTTCCTCAGAGGCATTTGGCATCATAGTTTTCAGTACCAACTCAGTCTCGGAAATCAATTGTTCTGAATTAGCTTCTGAAACTGAAACTATTCTATAATCATTATCATCTGGAAAAATCTCCTCCAACAAAACGTTTACTTGGGTTTCCAATCTATTCTTCCCAAGCACATTTGCAGAATTTATCACACCGGACAGTTCCTCACCAAGTTTGTATTCAGCGCCATGAAAATTAAGAAACTGCAATATATCTTTGATGCTTTGGGTTTCAATTGAATTTTTATTCCGATAGTTTTTAAAAGTTTGATCAACCATTTCATCAATCTGCGGAATATTACCAAACATTAATTTGAGGGTATCACCAGCCTTTCTATAAAACTCACTTATTTCCTCGACGTTGGTCACTTGCTGAAAAGCACCATACTCATCTGTTCTAAATTTCACCAAGGAACCCTCCGTAATAGACAGCATTTTATCGATAAAGTATTGATAAGTGGAATCTCTTTCTCCCAAATCAAAAGTGAATTCTCTATAAGTCCAGGAAACCTCATAATTAGCTGCAGTGCTATCCAAAATTTCCATATCTACCAAGTAACTTACCTTATTCCAATTGCTAGTGTCTTGATTGATAAGATCAAAAGATTCCAGAGATATTTGATAGGTATTTATCTCTTTATGATTCCAATAGGCAATGGTTCTGACCGTGGAATCTTCCATGTTAATTTGTGAATATGAGATTTGAGAAATGACCATGAAAATGATCAATAGCAATACTTGTCTTTTCATAAACATTACAATTGCCCGCAAGAAAGCTAATTTCTAAATCAAACTATCATTTATTTATTCAAAACGGGTATAATTTATTTTATGAAATTTTTTCTAAAAATGGGCGGGAATGTATACCCAAGAATTATCAAAGGAAGCTTCTATTAATCCCCTTCTTCCAACTGAAAAATCTCTTCAAGACTTACCGAAAAGATCCTAGAAATCTTAAGTGCTAACACTGTTGAAGGCACATACTTCCCAGCCTCTATGCTGTTGATAGTTTGTCTGGACACACTTACTTTTTCCGCCAAATCCTGCTGAGTCATATTATGTCGTGCCCGTTCTACTTTAATAGAGTTTTTCATATAGAAATTAAAAAAACCAAACCTGCTATAACCTGGTGAAACCTATGCAAAAGAATCATAGAAATATTGATATGAATCAGTCTTTGGTTGCCATAAACTTCTGGTATTGAAATGCGGCATAGACGTAAGCATTCAGTAGGAATAAAACCAAGTAAGCTGTGAAAATCTCTGAGGTTATTCTGTCAAAACGCAGGTAATTTATCAGCATTAAAGCAGCAACACCCCAAATCAGCCAATAAGACCCAGTTTGGAAAGCTTGGAGCCGGAATGATTTAATCATTTCATCTTCCTCTTTTTCTCTGGAAAGATTTAACAAGCCAAATCCTATTGCCCAGCAACCATAAATCACTTGAGTGGATTCATTAGGACTAATGTCCATTTGGGAAAATGCCATTCCAATTACTAGTAAAACCGGCAATGGAAAGAACAGATAAGCAACTTTCTTCCATGCTGGAGAAAGTAAGGGTACATGTAAAATTGATTTCTCTTTCATATGATTAAATTTTCTGGACAGCTGAATGAAATATCGCATGATCTATAAAATTACTAAGTGGAATGATACACTTAATACTCGATTTATAAGTCAAATTTATTTTACCAAATGTAAAACAAACTTTACTTAATGTCAAAAAATTTTGTCTAATAAATAGCTTTTTATTATTGAAGTTAAAAACTATAGATCCATTATGTCCTGTGAATTCTGACATAAACAGCCTATTTGTTTACCTTTAATTAATAAATCCAATAAATAATTATTTTCTATGATTTCGAAAATGAAAATAGCCATAATAGGTTGTGGCAATCTGGGTGCTTCCATTGCAAACGGACTTTTAAGACGGGAAGATTTTGATCCAAAAAATCTCACACTTACAAAAAGACACTTGGATAGCTTAAGTGGATTTGCTGTATTAGGATCAAATATCCAAAGTGATAACCTCTCTGCTGCGGCAAATGCTGATATTGTTATTCTGGGTGTCAAACCCTACAACGTCACTCCTATTCTGAATGAAATCAAGTCGTCACTCGATCCTAAGAAACAGATAATCATATCTCTGGCTACAGGAATATCGCTAGAGGAAATGTATCAGGTGATCGATCCTACAAGTATAGCATTCCGTGCGATGCCAAACATCGCTGCGGATATTCAAGAGTCTGTCACATGTATTTGCTCTCAAAATGCAAATCCTGATCAGATTAAGTTGGTTTCTGAACTGTTTGATGGAATAGGCTTTACCATTCCTATCGACGAAAGCCTAATGGAAGCAGCTACCGTATTAGGCGCATGTGGAATTGCATATGTTTTGAGATTTATGCGGGCAATGATTCAGGGAGGAATTCAAATTGGATTTGATTCGGTCACAGCAAGTAAAATTGTAAACCAGACGGTAAAGGGCGCCGCCGAACTTATGATTCAAAAAAATATCCACCCGGAAGCTGCTATTGACAAAGTGACTACTCCGAAGGGTTGCACCATAGTTGGATTAAATGAAATGGAGCATCAGGGATTCAGCTCTGCGATGGTTAGGGGCGTGATTGCGAGCTATGAGAAAATTGCTAAAAATTGATATCGCAATTAATTATTAATTTTCAAGGAATATTAAATCTAATTCAGGAAAAATTAATATTTATTTAAATAAGAATAGCTTTAAGATTGTTTTTCTTTTGAATCTTTTCAGTAGATTTGTCTTGGGTGATAAACAACTTTTGCTATTCCTTTTTCAATGACACGATTTTTAAAGGAAGGACTGTTTGGTACTTTTTCTTCCTTCCTTTCATGTTTTACTTATCCACAAAAAATCCTTCTGGAAATTCCAGAAGGATTTTTTGTGGATATTAGTGAATGCTTTTTCTAGTCAAAAATTTCCTCAAGTTTGGCTCTTAAGCTTGGCCCGCGTAGATCTTTTCCTATAATTTTCCCATCAGGGTCAATCAGATATGTCGCAGGGATTGCATCGATCTGGTAAAGATCTGCCGCAACAGAATTGAAATACTTTAGGTCGGAAACTTGTGTCCAAGTCAATCCATCCTCGGCTATAGCCTCTACCCAATCTTCTTTGGCTCTGTCTAAAGAAACACCGAAAACTTCAAAACCCTTTTCTTTATATTGATTGTAAAGCTTTACCACATTTGGGTTTTCTTCACGACAAGGTTTGCACCATGCAGCCCAGAAGTCAATCATTACATATTTACCACGAAGATCAGACAGCTTTACAGTTTGTCCAGCTGGATTTGGAAGTTCAATTTCCGGAGCTATTTGTCCCATAGAAAGTGCCCTCATATCATCCAATTGCTGCTTAAGTTGAATAATTGTCTTTGTCTCTGGATACTTTTCGTCGAGTTTGGCAACAAGACTATCCATAAACTGAAATTCATTTTTCGGATTCAATAAGCCGATTGCAGCTAATGAAGCAAAACTATCGCCCATGCTATTAATAACTTTCTTCACTTCAGTAGATTGGTTACTCTCTAATGCCATTGCATCAGTTTGAATCTTTTTAATCTCTTCAGTATTGTTGTCACCCATTGCTTTGTAATAAGCCTCATTGAGTGCATTTACTTTTGCCTGATATTCTTCCATCAGTTTTTCGATTTTCAGCATTTCCTGGCTATCCTTGGAACCTTTGATAGCTAGACTTTCTGGTTCAGAAAAATCGTAAGTAACTTCTACATCATCTTTAAATAGGGCTAATCTCACAGACTTTTGACTGTAAAGGTTTAACTCATAGAAAGTTGGAGAATCCACAGCTACTTCATAACTGAACTTACCTTTGTCGTCCAGCTGAAGGGTATCCAAAACTTTTGGTCGACTATCGGTAAATTGAGATAGTATCACAGCTCCCGCAGGTGCATTTTCTATAGTTCCTGAGATTTGGACCTTCCCATCATTCGTCTGCTTTTCCTCGCATGAGAAAAAGGATAACAGAGCAAGTAGTATGATTACGTTCATTCGATTAAGCATGGGTTATTTCTCTAATAATTCTGTCAATAATTTTGTAGCGACTTTAGGATCAGCTTTACCTTTGGATTGTTTCATCACTTGGCCCATAAATAAGCCCATCAACCCTTTTTTGCCTGATTTGTACTCTTTCACCTTCGCAGCATTTGCAGACAATACTTCTTCCACAATTGGTTTTAGAGATGATTCGTCGCTCTCTTGAATTAGGTTCAGACGCTGCGCTATTTCTAACGGTGATTCTGTAGTACTCTTGAGCATCTCGGGATATAGATTTTGAGATGCTGCCGTATTGCTTACTTTTCCTGCATCGACCAAAGTGATCAATGCTGCTAAGGAATCCGTACTAATGGGAAAATCTGTAATGGTAACCGATTGTCCGTTTAAGTACGATTTCAGTGGACCCATCATCCAGTTAGACGCTGCTTTATAGTTTTGGGTTTTGGAGCAAAGCTCATCAAACCACAAAGCAACTTCCTTTGCCTCCGTCAAAAAGCTCGCATCGTAGACTGGAAGGCCATATTCATGCACAAACTTCTTGTGTAGATCTCTCGGCAAAACGGGCATGGTGCCTTTAACAGCATTCAGCCATTCATCGGAAATCACTACAGGACTCAAGTCTGGCTCAGGGAAATAGCGGTAATCATTCAAATCCTCTTTGGTACGCATACTGGCAGTGAGTCCGGTATTAGCATCAAAAGTTCTGGTTTCGGAGATCACCTCTTCACCTGCCTCTATCAAACCTATCAGACGCTCATGCTCATGCTCTATAGCACGGAAAACATTGCGGAAGGAATTCATGTTCTTCACTTCCACTTTTTTTCCCAACTCGGTTGAGCCCTTCAACATCACGGAAACATTGGCATCGCAGCGAAGCGAACCTTCCTCCATATTGCCATCACAGATTTCAAGGTATTTCACCAGCTTTTTCACCTCAGCAAGGAAAGCATACGCCTCCTCTGGACTATGAATATCCGGTTCAGTTACGATTTCTATCAGTGGAGTACCGGCACGATTGAAATCCACCAAAGTATCAGCCTCTTCCGCTAGGTGAATCGATTTGCCAGCATCTTCTTCCATATGCACGCGATTCAGAATCACATCCTTTTTGCGGCCGTCAGCTAGCTGAATTGGAACAGTCCCTCCTACACAGATAGGACCTTTGTCCTGAGTGAGCTGGTAGCCCTTTGGAAGATCAGGGTAAAAGTAATTTTTGCGGGCAAAGACATTATGTTTGGTAATTTCAGAATTACAAGCCAATCCCATCTTGATGGCATAAGCAATTGCCTTTCTATTTACCTTGGGCAGAGTGCCAGGGTGTCCAAGAGTGATAGCAGAAATCTGAGTATTTGGAGCTTTTCCATACTCATTGGCATCAGCGGCAAACATCTTACTCTCAGTCAAAAGCTGCGCATGCACCTCAAGACCGATCACTAACTGATATTTATTCTTTAATTCTTCACTTAGCATCCGCGCTTGTTTTTCTGATTTCTAAAGATATAACTCCTTGGCTTTGGTTACTACATTTTCTAGTCCAGCTAGATTTTTTCCTCCAGCAGTGGCAAAAAATGCTTGACCACCCCCTCCACCTTGGATTTCCTTAGCTAGTTCTCTTACTATTTGACCAGCATTTAGATTTTTGCTTGAAATTAATCCTTCGTCAATAATAACAGCGATTTGTGGTTTATCATCGACTTTGGCAGCTAAAATCACAAAAGCATGCTCCATTTCATTTTTCAGCTCATAAGCCAGTTTCTTTAAAGAATCCGCATTTGGAAGTTCCACTTGGGCTATCAAGGTATTGATACCTTCACCAGCTTTAAACTGCTTGAGCAATTCGACTTTCACGCCAGAAGCTTTCTCCAAATGCAAAGCCTCAATTTCTTTTTTTAGATCATTCCTCTCCTCAAGCAAAGACTCAATTGACTTCATCAGATCCTTGGGATTCTTCAGCAATTCCTGAATTTCCTTCACCAAGCTCTCCTGCTTACGGAAATATTCCTCAGCAGCCTTTGCTGTAATAGCTTCGATTCTTCGGACACCGGACGCGCTGGAACCTTCAGAAACGATCTTGAATAATCCAATCTTACTAGTCTGAGGCACGTGCGTTCCTCCACAAAGTTCTACGGAGAAATCTTTATCAAATGTAACCACACGCACAAAGTCTCCATATTTTTCTCCGAAAAGCGCCGTAGCTCCTTGACCTCTTGCTTCATCTATCGGCACATTTCTTTGCTCTAAAAGCGGAATATTCTGTCTGATTTTCTCATTTACTATATCCTCAACTTTTGAGATTTCCTCATCGGTTAATTTGCTGAAATGAGAGAAATCAAAGCGAAGCAAATTCTGATTCACTAAGGAACCTCGCTGCTGAATATGATCTCCAAGAACCTCTTTCAATGCAGCCTGAAGCAAATGCGTAGCTGTGTGATTATTCTCGGTTAAAAAGCGTTTTTCTGCATCGACTTCAGCACCGAACTGAGCTGCTGGATTTGCGGGAAGCTTTTCCACAAAATGAACGATCAAGTCATTCTCCTTCTTTGTGTCAATTACTTTGACTGTTTCGGTATCAGAAATCAGCACACCTGTATCTCCTACCTGACCTCCACTTTCTGCATAAAATGGAGTTTTATCCAAAACTAACTGATACTTGTCGCCTTTCTTATCGGAGATCACGCGATACTTTATAATCTGAGCGTGTGCTTTGAGATAGTCATAACCCACAAATTCAACACCGTTATCTTCGTTCACGATGACCCAATCGCCAGTTTCTGATTCGGATGCTGCGCGGGAACGAGTCTTTTGCGCTTCCATTTCCTGCGCAAAGCCTTTCTCATCCAATGAAAGTCTGCTTTCTCGGGCGATCAATGAAGTTAGATCCAGCGGAAAACCGAAAGTATCATAAAGTTCAAAAGCTGTTTTGCCTGGAATTACATTTTCACCTTTCTCATTCAATTCAGCCTTAATCTGATCTAGCATTTTCAAGCCGTTATCCAAAGTACGAAGGAAGGAAGTTTCCTCTTCGAAAATCACTTTGGATATAAACTCTTGCTGCTGCCTCACTTCAGGGAAAATATCTCCGAAATTATCAGCGATCAGACTTGTCAACTCATATAGAAACGGTTCGTGGAAACCTAAGAAGGTATATCCATAACGAACAGCTCTTCTCAGGATTCTTCTAATTACATAGCCAGCTTTGTTATTGGATGGCAATTGCCCATCGGCGATGGTAAAGGAAATCGCACGGATATGATCCACGATCACTCGGAATGCAATGTCAGTCGGCAAATCTTCGCCGTAGACCTTGCCTGATTTCTTTGCCAAAGCAGCCAAGAATGGTGCAAATAAATCCGTATCGTAATTGGATGTTTTATGCTGGATAGCTCTTACCAATCGCTCAAAGCCCATTCCTGTATCCACATGGGTAGCAGGCAATGGCTTCAAAGATCCATCTGAAACTCTATTGAACTGCATAAATACCAAATTCCAAATCTCGATCACTTGTTCGTGATCGTTGTTTACCAGATCCTTACCTGCTATTTGAGCACGCTCTCCATCCGGTCTTAGGTCAATGTGAATTTCCGAACAAGGTCCACAAGGTCCGACATCGCCCATTTCCCAGAAGTTATCCTTCTTGGAACCCATAATAATACGGTCCTCCGGAACTATCGCTTTCCAAAGATCATAGGCTTCCTGATCAATACTTAGGTTATCGCCAGAATCGCCTTGGAATACCGATACATATAATCTGTCTTTATCAAGTCCATATACCTCAGTCAATAATTCCCAAGCCCACTCGATTGCCTCTTTTTTGAAGTAATCTCCAAAAGACCAGTTGCCTAGCATCTCAAACATGGTATGGTGATAGGTATCTACTCCAACTTCCTCGAGATCATTGTGCTTACCGCTCACTCTAAGGCATTTCTGTGAATTGGCGACACGGGAATATTTAACTATTTCATTACCTAGAAATGCGTCTTTGAACTGATTCATTCCCGCATTTGTAAACATCAGGGTTGGGTCGTTTTTGACCACAATAGGTGATGAAGGAACGTAATGATGCTGTTTGGATTGGAAAAACTCAATAAAGGTGCTCCGTATTTTCTTTGCTTCCATGAAGGTTTTGAGGCAATTAAGAATGCTATTTAGGCCGATCTACAGCCATTTTAATTGGGTGACAAAATTAACAGAATTGATGGTGTTACCTGCATTGGTACGAGAATTTCTCACTTCTGAAAATCTCCCGCAACGGTGCCAATGAGCAATTTCAATTATGTCTAATTTGGAAAATTATAGACATATAAAAATAATTCCACTCATCGGTAATCTCGTAAGTCGTATTTTTCACTTCATAAATCTTTACTACTTTCAATAAAATTTTTAATAACTCAACAATTACTAATGAGCTACCTTGATCAAATATCCTCACCTACATTACTTCTTGACGAAAAAATCTGCCGTGCAAATATCAAACGTATGGCCGATAAAGCTGCACGTCACGAGATGAAGCTTGTTCCGCATTTCAAAACCGCCCAATCTCATCAAATCGGCGATTGGGCAAAGGAATATAATATTACCGAAGTGACTGCTTCCTCGATTAAAATGGCAGAATACCTGACAGGGCAAGGTTGGGTGAATATACATATCGCATTCCCATTCAATCCTCTTGAGATTCCAAAGCTTAATAAGATTGCTGAAAGACAATCCATTTCAGTCCAACTAATTAATGCGCCAACTGCACAAATGCTGGTGGATCAATTAGAACATCCCGTTGGTTTTTTTATTGAAATCGATGCTGGATATGGCAGAACCGGTGTTGAAGTATCTGACTTCGGTTTGATCGAAGAGATCTTACTGATCGCCAAAAAGTCGGACAAACTTAATTTCAAAGGCTTTTATCTACATGCAGGTCACTCCTATTACATGCCGGATATTCCGGCGCTTTATGAGCAAACCAGAAATGCACTCAGCATGCTGAAGCATAAATACAATTCCGAGTACCCTAAGCTGGTAACGCGAACTGGAGATACTCCTGGCTGTGCAGTGATGGAGGACTTTGGTGATATCGATGAGATGGGCCCAGGTAATTTTGTCTTCTACGATTTGATGCAAGTGGAACTGGGTGGATGCGATAAAGAAGACATCGCTGTTTGCCTAGCGGTACCTGTGGTTGATATCAAAAAAGATAGAAAGGAAATTCTAGTTCATGGTGGCGGAGTGCATCTGGCCAAAGATGTCTTGGTAGGTGAAAATGGCCTGAAGAATTTTGGGGAAGTGGTCTACCTTAATGAAAACGGTTGGACAATTCCTGAGGAAAAATCCTTTCTAAAAAGTATTTCGCAAGAACATGGCATCATCAAAGCTTCCGACGAATTGCTCGCCAAAGTGAAAGTTGGAGATCTTCTTGGAATACTTCCTGTCCATTCTTGTATGACTGCGGATTGCATGGGAGAATACATGACACTAGATGGAAAAATGGTGGATCACGCAGAGGGAAGTCGTCAGTAAACAGTTTCAATTTTTAGTAAATTTTCAAACAAACCCAGACAGCAACTCTGGGTTTGTTTTTAGCAAAAGACTAAACCATGATCAAAGACATCAAACTTTTAAATACTGAAGTGCTCTCAGACAATTGGTACACACTTCGTAAAATCACTTTTCAATTCACCAAGAATAATGGTGAAATCATCACGCAGGATCGTGAAGCGTATGACCGGGGAAATGGCGCTACCATCCTTTTATATAATCAGGAAAAGAAAACAGTCATTCTCACACGACAATTTCGCCTTCCTACTTATATAAATGGTAATGAATCCGGGATGATGATCGAGGCCTGTGCTGGACTTTTGGACAAGGATAATGCAGAAGATTGTATACGCAGAGAAACTGAGGAAGAAACTGGCTATGTAGTAAAAGATGTGAAAAAAGTCTTCGAAGCTTATATGTCACCGGGATCAGTTACCGAGATTCTCCACTTTTTTATCGCTGCTTATTCCAATGATATGAAAGTAAGTGAAGGAGGCGGAGTAGATCATGAAGAGGAAAATATCGAAGTGTTGGAAATTCCTTATGAAGAAGCGCTAAAAATGATAAATACCAGTGAGATCAAAGACGCTAAGACGATTATGCTAATTCAGCATTTGAGGTTGCAGGGGATTCTTTGAGATTGTTTACTTAACTTTATTTTCAGACCCATTATGTCCTGGCCTACATTCCCAAATATTCTGAGTTCAACTAATTATCTTCCGTGAAAACTATAGTTAAAAAGATACGATGGTGGGTGTTTTCATTACTGTGCATCACTATTGGCCTTTATCCTATCTTATATTTCATCGTCGATAGAAACTTTGGATTACTCCAATCCAAAGCTGCAGAATTACTCACCAATCCCACTTGGAATACTGCATTCTACACTCATATAATTTTTGGAGGTCTTGCATTATTGATTGGTTGGACTCAGTTTCCTAAAAACTTTAGAGATAGAAACAGAAAGATTCATAAGAAAATCGGAATGGCATATGTCACTTTTGCATTCTTGAGTAGTGTTTCTGGAATTTATATAGCGCTATTTGCCACTGGCGGAATGGTTAGCATAGTAGGATTTGTTAGCTTGGGAATTGTCTGGTTTGTGACCACGATGATGGGATGGCTTACTGCCAAAAAACATGATTTTGATTCACATGAAAACTGGATGATCTTTAGCTATGCTTCATGTTTTGCTGCTGTGACTTTGAGAATCTGGCTTCCAATTCTGATCACCTTACATCATGGAGACTTTATTCCTGCCTATCACATGGTAGCTTGGCTATGTTGGCTTCCAAATATGGTGGTCGCGTTTTGGATAGTCAAAAGAAGGAAAGTTGAAAATAATTTAAACTTAAATATGGGTTGAATTACCATTTCAAACTTAATAAACACCCATGATCGAAATCCTCCTCAAAAACAAAAAGTCAATTAAAGCTCAAACGGTAAACGAGCTATCAGTTTCTGAGCTTGATTTTCATATCATGCAGTTTCTCGATCACAGCAATTCCGATTTGAAATGGCTGGAGCAGAACTATGGACTTGATTTCACTATCATGAAGCATTTTGAGGATATAGAAATCAGCTCACATTTTTTGGAAAATGAATCTCAGGCTGCTTTTCACTTTTCTATCCCCTACTTTAATAAGGATAAAAAATTAATTGAAGAGCCGCTTTTCATAATCATTTCCCAACTTGGGCTATTCCTTTTTAGCAGTTCAAACCTGGATGAATATATCAATGAGATTTATCCTGGCAAAGTCTCTACACTTCGTAAGACTTCTAGCTTGAATGATATTTTCAAATTTCAATTTGAATTTATCTCTGATTATTTCGCAGATATAACCGAAAATCTGAGCAGAAAGATAAAATTCCTTGCAAATGATGTGCTGATAGAAAAGGAATTTTCCCGTGATGTCATGGATATCATTACCCATAATAACTTCAATAACCTATTGATTAAAGAGGCACTTATAGAAACTACGCGTGTGTTGAGGCTGTATCTAAAAAGTGACTGGGAGAAAAAAGCAGATTTAAAAGAAAGCGTGAGAGCTGAACTGAATGACCTCACAGCAATTTCCGATTACATCCAATTCAACTTTGACAGGTTGGACGATCTGAAAGAAAATGTCTCGAATAAGATTGACCTTGAGCAAAACCATATTTTTAAAATGCTTACTGTCGTCACGGTGTGTATATCTCTCCCAACTTTTATTGCCGGCGTTTATGGAATGAACTTTCAAAAAATGCCTGAGTTGACCTATGCTTATGGATATCCGATTATATTGATTTCGATGATTTGCTCTGCAATACTGCCTTTCATATACTTCAAAAGAAAAAAATGGCTGTAAACGGCTTCTAATTATGGCACATAAAAAAGCCCTGATTTGTAGACCAGGGCTTGTGGTTATAGTTGGTTTAGACTTCTCTTAGAAGTATAGCGTTTTTACTCTTCCTTTAACGTCCTTTACTTCCATAAAGACATCGTCTGAATTAAATCCTGTAAAAGAAAAGTTCTTAATAAATCCTTCAGGCTGATCTATTTGCTCTTCGTAAATTACTTTTCCTGAATCAGCAGAATAGACTTTCACATTTACTCCTGGTTCCAAAAGACCGACTACTGCAAGTCTAACTGTATTCTCGTTTAGAGCTTTACCGTAAGCCATCAAAGGAAGATCAGAGGAAGAGATTGGTTTTTCTTTTGTTTCGACAGTATAGACTACCTCTTCATTATTGGTCTCGATACGTACTTGATATTCACCTACAGGAAGGCTTTCCAAATCGTACGGAACCATCACATTTTCATCTTTAACATATACTCTTTTACTGTTGAGATTTCTGCCATCCAGAGTAAGGATAGAGATTTTGGCAGAACCGACACCTTCTTTAAGAGTTACATTTACTTTTTTATAATTAGAATTCACTGTGGAAAGTTCTTTCAAATCTTCGCTTGCGTTTGCTGCGAATGCGCTAAAAGATAGGGCGCCTACTAGTGCTACTGTTAATAGAGATTTCATAATTTGTTGGTTTAATGTTATGCTTTCCTTTATGCTAAGCTCGTACCAAGAATGGATTGTGCTCTTCACCAACAAGCTTTTAAATATTTATTTTTTAACTTTATTAACAGATATTCAGAATTAAATTCCGAATCGATCACAATTTTTTAACAAAACTTGTACAATAAATGGTCACTATCTTGACCGAGTGTATTACAAGCGGACACATTTAGGCTATTTCTCCGGATTTTAAAGTTGCATGACTGATGCTTTGTTAAGGAAATTTAATTTTGAAAATAGCTTGAAAAGATTGTTTTCATTCTTGTGGCATTTTTATTCATGTACACTTCCGAACACATTTTGTCCGATAGGATTCATGTAGCCGAACTAATCCCGGACAAGAGCTAATTTCCTAGCATCATCACTTAATAGAATTCTTACCTAAAGCATTTCATAGAAATGTAAAATTTAACTACCTCCAAGATCGGTTTTTTGGAAAAAAGGTAATTATTGCAGTAATTGTCATCGTGACACAATAGATTTTATTTAAATAAAAAATTAACTGTAATCCCAAAGAATCCTTTTCATGAAAAGAAATTTATTACTCTCCTTCCTAACGATTTTCCTTATTGGAATGAACGCTCAAGCTCAGGAAGCTTTATTTGGCGCTCAGCAAATTACCTCACCGGAAATCCATGAAAATAGTACAGTCACATTCCGGATTTTCGCACCTTCAGCCAGCACTGTTCACGTAACGGGAGATTTTCTTTCGACTGTGAAAATGGAAACTCCTATGGGAGAAATGGATGGCCCAGGTAAGGCCGAACTCACCAAAGATGATAAAGGCATATGGTCTTTCACGTCTGAAATGCTTTCACCGGAATTGTACAGTTACTCCTTTATAGTCGATGGACTAAAAACAACAGATCCCAATAATCCTTTTCTGATTCGTGATGTAGCATCAGTTACCAATGTTTTTATAGTTGGAGAAGGTCAAGCAGCATTATACCGTGTGAAAGATGTTCCGCATGGTACTGTAGCACGTCGATGGTATGATTCCCCTGGATTAGGAATGGATCGCAGACTGACGATCTACACTCCTCCAGGATACGAGCAATCGAATGAAGAATTTCCTGTTCTTTACCTTCTGCATGGCGCAGGTGGGGATGAAGAAGCCTGGATAGCTTTGGGCAGAACTGCTCAAATCATGGATAACCTGATAGCACAAGGGAAAGCTAAACCAATGATCGTGGTAATGCCTAATGGCAATGTAATCCAAGATGCTGCCCCAGGTGAAGGAAATGAAGGTATGTACAAGCCGGCGTTCATGATCCCGAAAACTATGGACGGAACGTATGAGGGAAGTTTTAAAGACATTATCAAATTCGTAGAAACCAACTATCAGGTGAAAGCCGATAAAGCTCATCGCGCTATCGCCGGTCTGTCCATGGGTGGCTACCATACGATGCATATTTCTAGATATTATCCAAATACCTTCGATTACATGGGGCTATTCTCCGCTGCTATCATGCCTCGGGAAGATGCTACGAGTAATGTCTACAGCGATATTGATGGAACGCTAAAAACTCAGATGGACAATGGCTACAAACTCTATTGGATTGCAATAGGCAAAACTGATTTTCTCTATGATGCCAATAAAGAAAATAGAGCCAAATTGGATGATATGGGTATGCCTTATGAATATGTGGAATCTGAAGGTGGTCACATCTGGAGAAACTGGAGAGTTTATCTTACACAGTTTGCTCCACAGTTGTTCCAATAAAACAATAGCCTGCGACTCGAGTAATGCGCAGGCTATTGTTTGTATAACACAAATCCACTGATCATGAAAAAATTAATCGCTCTGCTATTTCTTAGCATTTTGGCAAGTCAGGCAATTGCTCAAATGCCTGCTGTAGGTAAAATGGAATACGCTTCCATGCCAAGTGAAATATTAGGTCAAGACCGGGAGTTTGCAGTTTACTTACCCAAGAACTACGCAAATAATCCAGATAAAAATTATCCAGTGCTCTACCTCCTGCATGGCGGCGGAGATACGCACACTGCTTGGCCTGAGAAGGGACATCTAGCTGCAGCTGCCAATCAGCTCATCGATTCGAAGGAAGCAACTGAGATGATTATCGTTTGTCCTGAAGCTGGAAAAGTCCATATGAATTATTTCAATGATTCCGAATGGAGATACGAGGACTACTTCTTTGAAGAATTGATTCCTTATATAGAATCCAACTATCGAGTAATCGCTGACAAAAACCATCGGGCCGTAGCTGGATTATCGATGGGTGGTGGTGGTTCATTAGTGTACGCGCAGCATCATCCTGAAATGTTTAGCGCTGCTTATGCGATGAGCAGTTATATGTATAGAATGGATCTGCCTTTTCTCGACCGCAATGATCCGGAAACAGAGAAACGTCAAAAAATTGTAGAAGACAATAACACAGTGAAAATGCTACTTAATGCGTCTGAAGAGGATGTTGAAAATCTCAAAACGGTGAACTGGTTTATCGATTGTGGGGATGATGACTTCACCTTAACTCCTAACCTTGAATTTATTGCGGCCTTACAAAAGAAAAACATTCCGTTCCAACTTCGAATTAGAGATGGTGGACATACGTGGGAATACTGGAATTCCGCACTTTACATCGCTCTCCCTCATATATCAAATGTATTTAGGGAACATGCACACTAATGCTTTCAATAAAATAACCCAAAATCATGAATCTAAAATCTATTAAACTATCGATGGCTGCCATTCTTTTATTTGGCAGTTCATACGTAACAAATGCGCAGGAAATATCTGCCATGCAAGCCCCGCAAGTCGTTTCCCCAGAAATTGGTGCGGACAACTCAGTAACTTTTCGGGTGTTTTCTCCAGACGCCAACAAAGTAGAACTTAATGGGAGCTGGATGGGGTTCCGCGATAAGTTACCTTTGACTAAAGCCGAAAATGGCGTTTGGGCAGTGAAAATAGACCCATTGGAATCCTCGATGTATCATTACAATTTTTTCATCGACGGAGTATCAGCGATTGATCCTACCAATCCTGAAGCACTCAGAGATGGAACTAGATATGCTAGTTTGCTGATCGTGCCTGGCGAAGGATCAAAGGTTTTTGAGCTGAATGATACTCCGCATGGAAATTTATCGAAGGTTTGGTATGAGTCACCATCTTTGGATAGCTATCGAAGAATGTATGTCTATACTCCCCCAGGGTATGAAACCGACTCACAAAGCTATCCAGTCTTATATCTATTGCATGGTGCCGGTGGAGATGAAGACGCATGGTCAGCACTTGGTAGAGCAAACTATATTTTGGACAACTTAATTGCCGAAGGTAAAGCAAAGCCAATGCTAATTGTCATGACCAACGGAAATGCATGGCAGACCAGTACTTTAAAAAATAAGTCTGGAATTGGAGCCATCACCCGAGAAAATTATGCACAGTTCCAGGGAAAATTTGAAAAGAGTCTGGTTGAAGACGTGGTACCTTACATAGAGAAAAACTACCGTGTTATCAAAACCAAAGAAGGAAGAGCTCTTGCAGGCTTGTCAATGGGCGGAGGCCACACAATTACTGCGACGATAGAATACCCTGGAACTTTCGATTACATAGGTGTATTCAGTTCTGGTATTTTCGATGCAAATGCAGACATGGCTGCTTTGGAGGAAAAATTCAAAGCTTTGAAAGCTAGTGGAGTGACCAAATACTGGGTGGCCTGTGGAGTCGATGATTTTGTAATGGATTCTAATAAGCGTTTGCTTTCAATTCTGGAAAAAACAGATTTTGAGCACGAATACCACGAAAGTGCAGGCGGGCACACTTGGGCAAATTGGAGAGATTACTTAGCTATTTTTGCACCGATGCTGTTTAAATAATACCTACAAAACTGAAATCGAAGTGCAGTCAAAGCTGCACTTCTTTTTTTTACACTGATTTTTATTCGAAAAGTTAGTTTCTTAGATTAAGCATATCTAACACCTAGTGAACTTAAACTAATGAAGGAATCACAACGAATCCAGAGCCTTTTTGCTAAACAGTACAACCAAGATCCATGGTTGGGAGTAAATTTTGTGGATAAACTAGCTCAGCTTTCTCCCAATCAGGCTGCCTTTAAATTTACTCCCGACGCCAATTCCATCTGGGAAATTTTAAATCATCTCATCAGTTGGCGAGAAATGGTTCTTGAAGGCATTCATGAGAAAAAATACACCAGCCCAAGTCATAATTTTTTCCTACCTATATCGGAACCATCTCAGATAGAATGGAAAAAGACATTGGATCGACTCAATCAGTCGCAGGATTCTTGGCTGACCTATTTGTCAACTATGGATGAGGCCATTTTCGATGAGCAGTTCAATGATAAAAACTACACGTATTATGAATTGATACTAGGTGTATTGCATCACGACATCTATCATCTGGGTCAAATATCATTATTGGCAAGATTAGTAAGTGTGCTGCGGTAAGAATTCTGACAATAATTTATTCAGAATAATCTTAGAAAGAAATTCATTTGCTTTAAATCGTCAAATCAGCGGTGAACCATTATAGATTTCATTTGATCTAACTTTTAAATGGGAAA
The DNA here is from genome assembly GCF_963974835.1 of uncultured Algoriphagus sp. GTDB lineage: Bacteria > Bacteroidota > Bacteroidia > Cytophagales > Cyclobacteriaceae > Algoriphagus. Next base: position 82,636 of record NZ_CAXBET010000009.1, read on the forward strand.
GTCGTTTTCCAAGCATGAAATATTTTCTGTTGACTGTAGTTAGTATTGCAATTTCAGTGGGCATCTGCGTTGGTCAGGATATAATTTTAAAATTGAACCCTGAGAAGAACCCAGTTGAAAGCCGTAATTATCAATTTGAAAAAGCGATAGATTCCAGAATTGACAAATCTCTTGGCTTTCTTCACGATGCGCAGCGAAATAAACATATTCTGACTTTCGGGGAAAATTTTGAAAAGGAAGTGCTACATTTTTATAACTCAAAAATTAAAACCTCCTCATCTCCAAGTCACCGTATATTGGTCAAAATCTATTCTCTGGATTTAGAAGAAATCTATCTGACGGATCGCAGAGCCTACAAGGGGGAGGTGGAATTAAAACTGGGCTTCTTCTTAATGAGCGAACAAGACCCTATTAATCTGGTGGATTTCAGCAGCAAATTCAACTATACAAGATCGTCTTCTCAGAGCCAAACCATTGAGCCATCTATTCAGAAACTATTTGATAACAGCTGGCAATACTTCGATGATTGGATAGGCTCACAAAGTCTTAGCAATCGCCTACTGGCTAAGTCAATACGGCTGAATATTCTGGATCCTATCAGAGCAAGCGACTCAGACACGGTATTCTATGATCCGGATAGACCATTGACTTGGGATGATTTTATTGGGCCAATTACACCGCGCAGTTCGTATAACGCTACTATCTTCAGTAGCATGTCTATCGCAGGAAATGCCGCTATCGTAAACGGAGAGATAGTACAGACGATAGATATCAAAGTATATATGATCCCAGATCAATCTTGGGTAAAAGATGCGAACGCATATGCCAATAACCATGAGCAAAGGCATTTTGACCTTACCCGGATAGCTGCTGATAGAATGATAATAAAATTGAATCAGATGGACAAAGAGCCCTATTTGTTCGAGGCGACTCTTAACGACATTTATTTGGATGCTTACCGGGAAATGAATCATTTGCAGGACTTTTACGATGGTCAGACGCGGAATGGTATCAATAAAGATATTCAGGCAGATTGGGATAAAGCTATTTCAGACGCCCTGAAAGGCAATTATGAAATTTTGGAATCCCTCATGGAAAAAGGTAACTAAGCTAAAGCTCAAAATACCCAACGTTAATTTTCAAAAACGTGACTGCTCATTTGCATTTCCTAAATGACCTCCTATCTTTGCCAATGATAATGGAAAACACCAATAGAAATATTGATTTTTTGGCAACAGCACATCAAGGCAACTTGATGCACCATTTCCATCATTCCTCCTGAGGAATATTTTTACACACCCGGTGAAGCCGATGATAGGGATTCCGCTTTTCCCCAAAATACTTACAATCTTTTACTTCTTAGCGTAACTTACGACCATGGAAAAAATAATCCGTATTGCTGTACAAAAAAGCGGCAGATTATCAGACGATTCACTGAGCCTCATCAAAGAATGCGGCATCAAATTTTACAACGGAACAGGTAAACTCAAGTCTACCTCCACAAATTTCCCAATTGAATTCTTGTTTCTTCGGGATGACGACATCCCAGGATATGTTGCAGATGGAGTAGCTGATTTGGGTATAGTGGGCCAAAATGAGGTAGTAGAAAAAGACAAAAATGTCACTACTCTCAAGGCTTTGGGATTTTCAAAATGCAGACTCTCTTTAGCTATCTCGAAAGGTCAGGAATATTCAGGAGTGGAATTTTTCGAAGGAAAAAACATAGCCACCTCTTATCCTAAAATCCTCGGCGACTACCTCAAAAGCAAAAACATCAATGCCGATATTCACGAAATCTCCGGGTCTGTAGAGATTGCTCCAAGCATTGGCCTGGCTGAAGGAATCTGCGACATTGTAAGCTCCGGTTCCACGCTCATGATGAATGGACTTAAAGAAGTGGAGGAAATTTTCAAATCTGAAGCAGTTCTAATTGCAAATAATGACCTGGCCGATTGGAAAAAAGAAATCTCTGACAAACTGCTTTTTAGAATCAATGCCGTTCAAAAAGGTAAAAGCAGCAAATATGTTTTGCTAAATGCTCCAAACGAATCTATTGAAAAGATCACTAATTTGATCCCTGGAATGCGAAGTCCAACTATTTTGCCATTGGCACAGAAGGGATGGTCCTCTGTCCATTCAGTGTTAAACGAAGACCAATTCTGGGAAAACATCGAGGAACTCAGAGCTGCAGGTGCAGAGGGAATTCTCGTCGTGCCAATTGAAAAGATGATTCTTTAATTGCGTCAAGCAAAACTTTCTACTTAACGTCAAACAAATGAAAATCCTTGACAACCCCGCTAAGGATACTTGGAAAAAGCAACTGGCCCGGCCTGCCTTTAAAACCAAGCAGATAAATAAAATCGTAAAACCAATCCTGCGCAAAGTGAAAAGAAATGGCGATAAAGCCCTTTTCAAATTCGCAATGGAATACGATCACGTGGAATTAGAATCCTTATTTCCCTCTGAAATAGAAATCCAAGCTGCTTCTGCAGCATTATCTCCGGCTCTAAAAGAAGCTATTGAAGTAGCAAAATCTAATATCGAGCGATTCCATATGGGTCAGGCTACTCCTGAATTGATCGAAGAAGTGATGCCAGGAGTAGTGTGTAGCAGAAAAAGCGTTCCAATCCAAAAAGTAGGTTTGTATATACCTGGTGGTACAGCACCACTTTTCAGCACCGTATTGATGCTAGGAATTCCAGCAGTCTTGGCAGGATGCAAGGAGATTGTACTTTGCTCTCCGCCAAATAAAGAGGGTAAAATTCATCCCGCGATACTTTACACAGCAGCACTGATTGGGATTACCAAAATTGTCAAAGTTGGTGGAGCTCAGGCTATTGCAGCTATGACTTTTGGAACTGAAAGCGTACCAAAGGTGGATAAGATCTTTGGCCCTGGAAATCAATTTGTGACAGCTGCCAAACAAACGTGTACCAAGTACGGTGTGGCGATAGACATGCCTGCAGGTCCATCAGAAGTTTTGGTGTACGCAGATGATTCTGCTAATCCAGCATTTGTGGCGGCAGACTTACTTTCCCAAGCCGAGCATGGTGTGGATAGTCAGGTTATTTTGGTTACAGATTCGGATAAATTTGCGAAGCGTGTCATCAAAGAAATGGATGAACAGCTGGAGGATTTACTCAGAAAGGATATTGCAAAAAAGGCTTTGTCAAATTCCCGTGCGGTAATCATAGACAGCCTGGAAGAAGCTATGGAACTAATCAACTTCTATGCTCCAGAGCACCTTATCATCAGCGTAATAGATGAAGATAAAGCAGTAGAAGCAGTATATAATGCAGGGTCCGTTTTCATAGGTAATTATACTCCCGAATCAGCTGGCGACTATGCATCAGGTACGAACCATACTTTACCGACCTATGGGTACGCCAGAAATTACAGCGGCGTATCTCTTGATAGCTTTGTAAAGAAAATTACCTATCAGAAGATAAGTCCTGAAGGCTTAAAAAATATAGGACCAACCATAGAAATCATGGCAGAAAATGAACTGCTGGATGCACACAAAAACGCCGTATCAATAAGACTCAAACATCTCAAAAAACTGAAGAAATGAAGTTTGACTTGACCCCATTACTCAGACCACACATCGCGAACCTTCAGCCTTATACATCCGCCCGTGATGAATATACCGGCAAGGAAGGAATATTTCTTGATGCAAATGAAAACCCCTATGGATCTATTACAGATGAGGATCATAACCGCTATCCAGATCCCTATCAGCTTGAATTAAAAGCTGAAATAGCTAAAATCAAACATGTAAAACCTTCCCAAATATTCTTGGGAAATGGGTCTGACGAAGCAATAGATTTGCTCTTCAGAGCATTTTGTAATCCAGGTATAGACAATGTAATCCTGCTACCTCCTACCTATGGGATGTATGAAGTCAGTGCTGGCATCAACGACGTGGAAACCCGAAAAGTCCCACTCACAGCAGACTTCCAAATACAGACAGATCTAATACTACGAACTGTGGATAAAAACACAAAGATTATTTTTGTCTGCTCACCAAATAACCCAAGCGGGAATAAAGTAAATAGAAAAGATATTCTTCGTCTATTAGGAGAATTTAATGGGTTAGTAGTTGTGGATGAAGCTTACATAGATTTTAGTGATGAGCCGAGTTTCACTACGCATTTGGGTGAACATGGTAATCTTATTGTAATGCAGACTTTTTCCAAAGCTTGGGGGCTTGCATCATTGAGACTTGGGATGGCATTTGCGAGCAAGCAATTGATCAAAATACTGAATCGTATCAAGCCTCCGTATAATATTTCCGGACTTACACAGCAGACTGTTTTAGCATCTATTCAAAAGGTGGATAAGGTAAATTCCATGATAGCAGATATGCTACAGGAGCGAGAATTTCTCAAGAATGAGTTGAGCCAACTGGATTTTGTAGAGAAAATCCATCCTTCGCATGCAAATTTCCTTTTGGTTAAAATCCCAAATGCAAGTCATGTGTACGATGATTTAATAGAAGAAAAAATTATCGTAAGAAACCGGTCCAAAGTTCAACTCTGTGAGGAATGTCTTCGGATTTCTGTGGGAACAAGATCTGAAAATGAGGCCTTTATCAAAGCTCTGAAGAAAATCTATACAGAAAGCTTTAATCTATAAATGATGAAAAAGAAAGTACTTTTTATTGACAGAGATGGTACTATCATCAAAGAACCGCCTACTGATTATCAGGTTGATAGCTTAGAGAAATTAGAGTTTTTGCCTAAGGCTATTTCTAACCTTCGCAAGATCGCTGAAGATACGGACTTTGAACTGGTAATGGTCACCAATCAAGATGGTTTGGGTACAGAATCGTTTCCTGAAAGCACCTTCTGGCCGGCTCAGTTTAAAATGTTAAAAACACTGGAACAGGAAAATATTTTCTTCAAAGAAATCCATGTAGACAAAACCTTTGAGCATGAAAATGCACCAACTCGAAAGCCAAACACTGGCCTATTGACACAGTATTTTTCAGAGGAATATGATTTAGCAAATTCCTATGTGATCGGTGATCGACTCACAGACGTGAAGCTAGCTGAGAATTTGGGAGCAAAGGCCATTTTCATAGGAGAAGCAACTGAAAGGGCAGCTTTAAGCACAAAGGATTGGGATGTCATCTACGAGTTTTTGAAAATGCCTCCCCGCGCTGCAGAAGTAAGTAGAAAAACTTCCGAGACAGATATTTATATCAAATTAAATCTGGATGGAAGTGGACAATGCGATATCAAAACAGGCTTACATTTCTTTGACCACATGCTGGAGCAACTCGGAAAGCATGGCAGCACTGACCTGGAAATCAAAGTAAACGGTGACTTGCATATAGACGAGCACCACACGATTGAAGATACTGCTCTTGCTCTTGGAGAGGCTTATTTGAAGGCTTTGGGAGACAAAAAAGGTATTTATAGGTATGGTTTCCTTTTGCCAATGGACGATGTCCTGGCACAAGTTTCCATAGACTTTGGGGGTAGACCATGGATAGTATGGGATGCGGAATTTAAGCGAGAGAAAGTTGGCGATATGCCCACTGAAATGTTCTATCACTTCTTCAAATCATTCTCAGACACAGCAAAGTGTAACCTGAATATCAAAGCTGAAGGTGGAAATGAGCATCATAAGATTGAGGCTATTTTCAAGGCTTTGGCGCGCGCTATCAAAATGGCGGTCATGCGGGATCCGAGAAATATAAACCAACTTCCCAGTACCAAAGGAGTCCTTTAATTATCAGGAGATTAGCACTTTTTCTCCTATAAAATTTAAATAAAGAAAGAATATCAGCAGGATTAGGAAAATAATAACAGAAATATTTTTCCTAATCCTGTTTTTTTTGTTCTTTTAGTCATGAAACGACTTTTACGTACCCTGACTATTCTTTTATTAATGTCCGCAACTAGCTCATGCTCAAGCAACATTAAAAATATAGAACATCTTTTTAACGATAAGAAATATGATGATGCGATCTCTGACCTGAATCAATATCTATTTTTTCATGTGACTGATATAAAGGCTCTACACATGAGAGCAAGATGCTATGAGGAGATTGGAGAATTAGAAAAGTCAAAGAAAGATTATGAACGCATCATATCAATTGATGATACTTACGCGCATGCATATGCGGGGCTGGCAAAGCAACTTTTCGATAAAAAAGACTATGAAGGAGCTGAACTTCTCATCCTCCGTGCAGCTACACTTCAGGACGATCCCGATTTTGAAATAGTTTATCTCCTTGGTCGTACCATGCTTATGACTAAGAAGTATAAAAAAGCAGAAGAATTTCTAAGATTAGCGGCAGAACTGAAACCTGATTATGCTAAAGTGTATTTCTACACAGGTATGGCACTTGCTTCTCAAGGTGATGCCTTAGGTTGTGCGGCTTCTTTCAACTCGTACGTCAAATATGAACCAGACAATTTGATTGGTAGGTATAACCGTGGGTTTGCCTATATGAACGCTGGCTATTTGACATGGGCGATGGAAGATTTTGACGCAGTGCTGAAACAAGATCCAAATCATCTGGAAGCAATGGCTCATAAAGGCATGTGCATGACTTATCTGGGCGATACTGATGGTTGTACATTGATCCAAAATGCTGCAAACAAAGGAAGTCAATATGCTAAGGAGCATGTAGAACGTTGCGCTTCCTAAACTATTCGGTCTGCAAGAGCATTTTTGTAATTATTAATAGCCTGATCACTAACCGCTAAAAACAAGTAAGGTTCGATCAATTCCAGTTCCATAAGGTAGAATATCCCTGCTATCTCCACTCCATCCACTCTAACGTAGAGACAATCTTTGGTAAATTCCTGTACCAATTCTTGACATGATGCAAGCATGGACTCAGATGGTACGATGGATTTGATGGTTCCTCCAAAATAGTGTTGCACTCTAAAATCATTTTTTAATGGAGTTTTCAAAACTGCATGAGAAAACTTGCCATTGAAAAACACTAAGGAATATTCACCTATCTCTTCTACTTCACTGATAAAAGGTTGTACTAAAAAAGATTCCTCAGTGACCCAATCTTGGATTTTATCTGCGTGAGTATTCCAATTTTTTCGATCTAATTTCAAGGTCTTTTTTGCACCTCCACTTACTAATGGCTTTATTACCCACGTTTCGGACTTTGTTTTTGTGGCTATTTCCTCTTGTGAGATATGACTCCCTTTTTCCAAAATCATCCCAGAAATGACGGGGAACCCTTTAGATTCAATTTCCAACAGATATTTCTTAGAGGAATTCCACAGAATGACATCCAAATTATTCAATGTAGGAATCCCCAGTTTTTTAATATCATCTAACCAAGCCAAAAACTCAGGATAAAAGTCAAAGTAATCCCAAGTAGATTTAAATAGTAAAAGTGAAAAGCGATTCCAGTTAACTGAATGATCTGACCAGATTACAATTTCATGTGAAATATTCAATTCTGTAAGTATGTCGGAGAGAATCTGATTTTCATCCACAGTGTTAGAGTCGTAAGCTCCAACTGAAAAATAACTTAGAATTGCTACGTGTTGCTTCATTGTATATATTTTGTCCAAATCTATACTTTAACCAAAATTTACATGGACCGTTCTTCAAAAATCGGTCTTAAGGCTTACTTTTGGCCTTTGCCCAAAATATGGATCATCGAAAACTAGTCTTAATTCCAACTTTTAACGAAAAAGAAAACATCCTTGAGATGATTCAAGCGGTAATGAATCTATCCGGTGGTTTTGAGCTTTTGGTCATTGATGATGGAAGTCCGGACGGCACTGGCGATCTGGTAAAATCACAGCAAAACACTTACCCTCAAAGACTTCATTTACTAGAGCGAGAAGGAAAGTTAGGTCTGGGAACTGCTTATATCACTGGCTTTAAATGGGCTTTGGAAAGAGGATATGATTATATTTTTGAGATGGATGCGGATTTTTCACACAATCCAAATGACCTCCTTAGACTATACGCTGCATGTGTAGATGGTGGATTTGATTTAGCTATTGGCTCAAGGTACATCACAGGAGTAAATGTAGTGAACTGGCCGATGGGCAGAGTTCTTATGTCTTACTTTGCCAGTGTGTATGTAAAATTCATAACAGGTCTGCCTGTAAAAGATGCCACTGCAGGATTTAAATGCTATCATAAATCAGTTCTTGCAGGAATAAAACTTAACGAGGTTCGCTTTGTAGGATATGCATTTCAGATTGAAATGAAATTCACATCCTGGAAGCTTGGTTTTAAAATTGTTGAAGTCCCTATTATTTTCACAGATAGAACTAAAGGAATCTCAAAAATGAGCCCAGGGATTTTTAAGGAAGCTGGATTTGGAGTGATCTTAATGAAAATCAAAAGTATTTTCAGCCCTTACCAACTCAATCAAAACGGATTGACTGAATAGGGTCTACTCTGGAGATTACCATAACAGGAATCCAAAGAACAGCAGCTGTCAATAAGGTGATCCCAAGGTTTATGAGTATAAAAGCAGGCCAGTTCCAATCAATTGGCACGTAACTCATGTAATAGCTAGCAGCATCTAATGGGATTAATTTGAATTGGTCTTGCAACAGCCCAATTCCAAGCCCTATGGAATTGCCGATAATCAGCCCTCTCAGGAGAATGTTGATTCCATTCCAAAAGAATATGCTTCTAATTTGCTTGTTGGTAGAGCCAAGAGCTTTAAGCAAACCAATCATTTGGGTGCGCTCCATGATCAAAATAAAGAGAATCGCTCCCATATTAAAAATTGCTACAAAACCGATCAGCCCTATAAATACATAGACATTGTTATCTAAAAGTTTTAGCCAGTCAAAGATTTCCAAAAACTTGTCTTGACTGCTTATTAGCTTCAGGTCAAAATCCATTAGCTCTTCAATTTTTGGCGTGTAGGAATCGATCTTGCTGTGGTCATCTACAAAAATCTCCATTCCGCCAATCTGATCTTTTGTCCAATTATTAAGATTTCTGATAGTTTGAAGTTCTCCGATAATTATCTTTTCATCGAAATTTTCCAGATAAGTCTGAAATATCCCGACAACTTCCACTCTCCGGTACCTAGGAGGGTCCTGTACAAAATACAAAGTGATCTTGTCTCCTACTTTAAGTAAAAGCTTGTTCGCTATAAACTGGCTCAGCATGACTTCATTGCTTGTTCCCTCATCAGGAGTATGAAGCATCCGTCCATCAATCACATATTTTTTGAATCCTACTGTGTCAAAATCCTGGCCGACACCTTTCATAATAACCCCTTCCACTTCCTCATCTCCTTTGATCAAAGCAGCTTTGTGCGCAAATGACTGAACCTTCGTAATAAATGGTAGTAGCTGATGCGTTTCACTAAACTGAGAATTGAGCGAAAAAGGAGCCTCCTCGAACGCATTACTCATCGTAAATCGCTGTACCTGATAGTGTCCGGTAAATCCATAGACTTTCTCAGAAACTGTCTCCTGAAAACCTCCCAAAACCATAAAGGAAATGAGAGAAACAGCCAGTCCCAAGGCAAGACTTCCTACTGCAATTTTATGTATGGTGGCCGAAAATCCCCCAGCTTTCTTAAAACTGATTCTTTTGGCGATGAAATAGGAAAGGTTCAAAGGACTGCTTTAATTTGTTCGATCAGACCGCAAAATAGCATGAAGCAAATGAAACTTACTCCCTTTATTTATTTTTTGAGTTTTGTCATATAAATTCTAATAAATCCAAGCGCCAATCTTAGTAATTAATATTCCTCTGCCAAGTGCTGATCTTTACTTAGAACCACTTCACAGAAATAGAAAAAACAATGAATAAGAACCTTCGAATCATATATATGGGCACACCGGAATTTGCGGTCCCTGCATTAGAATTATTAGTAGAAAGCGGATGGAATGTAGTGGGTGTAATAACTGCACCAGACAAGCCAAAAGGACGTGGTCAGAAGCTGGTTCCTTCACCAGTGAAGGAAGCTGCGCTCAAGATGGATTTAAACATACTCCAACCAACTAACCTAAAATCACCTGAATTTCAGGAAAAACTTCGAGCCCTAAATGCAGATTTACAGATCGTAGTGGCATTCCGAATGCTTCCTGAAGCAGTTTGGGATATGCCACCTTTAGGCACTTTCAATCTTCATGCTTCTCTCCTACCTAATTATCGTGGCGCTGCGCCAATCAATTGGGCTATTATCAATGGAGATAAGGAAACAGGAGTTACCACATTCTTCCTTAAACACGAGATAGACACTGGAAGCATAATCTATCAGGAGAAAGTTGCTATTCTTGATGAGGATGACTTGGGGACTGTTTATGAAAAATTGATGAACGTAGGATCGAAACTCGTCCTAAAGACAGTTGAAGATATAGCCGCAGACAAAGTGCAGTCACTACCTCAGGATGAGTCTCAAGCAATTCACCATGCACCGAAAATCTTCAAAGAGACCGGAGAAATTAACTGGTCAAATTCTGCAGAATCAATTCATAATTTAGTGCGTGGTCTATCCCCTTATCCGGCAGCATGGACAAAATTTGACGGGAAAATCTGCAAAATTTTCAAGACCAAGGTTTCATCAGATCACAACAGCAACAAAGCAATTGGTGAACTACAAACGGATAATAAAACTTATTTAAAAGTTCAGACTGGCGATGGCATTTTGGAAATACTAGAACTTCAGATAGAAGGAAAAAAACGAATGAAAGTTGATGATTTGCTTAGAGGTTATAAATTCTGAAAAGCTAGTTTGCTTATCAGTAATAATTTGAGATGTCAAAATTCTTACTTTCCGATTGTCAGGTACTGGTACTTATACCGGAAATCTGTTATTAATAATTACTAAAAGATCCCTTTATACTAATTGATTTGTAACAAATAAAATCTGCTCTCATTTTCACTTTTTACTGGTTTTTAAGAACTTGTAGTATACTAATTTCAAATTTTTAAACTATAACTTACGATGAGCGTCTTAAAAAATTTATTCATTCTAGTTTTTATTTTCTGCATTTCAATTCCATCAAAAGCCCAATTCATTAAAAAGATTCAAAATGCTGCAAATCGTGGAATAGAAAAAGCCATAGAAAAGAAAGTAGAAGACGAAGCTTCCAAAATGACCCAAAAACAATTAGAGAAATTGTTTTCGGATATGTACGGAAGTGACTCTTCCAGCAGTGCCGGAGGGTTTGATATGGGTAGCATCATGAAAGGTATAGGGGAACCGGTTGACACTGAATCTGAATATTCATTTTTTGGTCATGTCGTAATGGAAATGATCAGTACAGACGAAAAGGGTAAAACCCAGGATCCAATTTTGATGAAATCATTTTTAGCAAAGACTACTGACTTCACTGGTATAGAAATCATCGATCCAAAAAATGCGGAAGCATCTACATCTATGGTTTTTGATGCGAAAAATCAGGCTTCAGTTCTCTTTTTAAATAACAAAGGAGAGAAATCAAGCTTTGCTTACAAACTTGACTTAGATGGTATGGAAGATATGATCGACTCCCAAATGGATACAACCACGCTGGACAAAGATGTTACCTTAGAAAAAACTGGCAATACAAAAGACATTCTGGGCTACTCCTGTGAGGAATATCATGTCAAAAGTAAAGATGGTGAAGGTTATTATTGGGTGACTGAAGATCCTATCGGAGGTTACACTTCCTTTTGGGGAGCGAATAGTCCCATGATGACATCAAAAGCTCAAGAAAGGTACGCGAAACATTTCAAGGACCTCCCAAAAGGAAATTTTATGGAAATGACTTTTACCTCCAAAGACAGTGGCAAAATAGATATGAAAGTGACTGAGATAGATGAGACTACAAATAAAACCTTTACGCTGGCAGAATATCCAAACATTATGAATTCAATAGAGCAGAAGTAATTCTGCTCTTATTTATTTTTTCCAGGGTGTTTCCCTGTTATCTTCAAGGCAAGAAGCATTTGCATGAAGATATCACTAATAGCTGCATTGGCTACCAATAATGTCATAGGTCAAAATAATGACTTAGTGTGGAGATTACCGGACGATTTTAAACGATTTAAAACAATCACTTCTAACCACTATATCTTAATGGGAAGGAAGACATTTGAATCTCTGGGTAAGCCTCTTCCAAATCGAACACATATTGTCATTACCCGAAATCAGGATTACAAAGTTCCGGAAGGACATTATGTCTTCGAGAGCTTGGAAAAAGCATTAGAATTTTGTCAAAGGAAGGAGGTAAATCAGCTTTTTGTAATTGGAGGAGGAGAGCTATACAAGCACACTTTGCCGATTGCCGATGAACTAGTACTCACAGAAGTGGAAGCCACCCCTGAAGGAGACACCTATTTTCCGGAATTTGATAAAGAAGACTGGAAAGTCACATTCTCAGAATTTCATCCTGCAGACGAACGCCACCAGTACGCTTTCACTTATGTCAATTACGAAAGAATCCAAAAGCAGCATGTCTAAAAAAGTAATTTGGATCACTGGTGCCTCCTCAGGAATAGGTGAAGCTTGTGCGCTAAAATTTGTAAAGGAAGGATATCAAGTCATCCTTTCGGCTAGAAACAAAGAAGCTTTGGAAAAGGTCAAGCGATCAAGTGTTTCTCCTGAGAACTGTAAAGTACTTCCTTTGGATCTAATCGATCAGGCAAGTTTTGTAGAGAAAACAAAGGAGGCAATCGCTTCTTTTGGTCATATAGATATGATGCTGCATAATGGAGGAATCAGTCAGCGATCTCTGATCAAGGATACTCCGATTGAAGTTGACCGTAAGTTGATGGAAGTTAATTTCTTTGGAACCGTGGCACTTACGAAGGCACTCCTACCCCATTTTATTGCCAGAAAATCCGGTCAGTTTGGAGTGATTTCTTCGCTTGTAGGAAAATTTGGATCACCTTTTAGATCAAGCTATGCTGCTGCAAAGCATGCACTGCATGGTTTTTTTGAATCCCTCCGTTTAGAGCATTTCGAAGAAAGTATAGCTGTGACCATGATTTGCCCTGGCTTTATTAAGACTGACGTTTCTAAAAATGCACTGACAGCTGATGGAAGTCCTCTCAATGAGATGGACAAAGCTCAGGAAAATGGGATGAGTGCTGACGATTGTGCAAAGGAGATTTTTCTCTCACTTATGAAAAAAAAGGAAGAAGTTTATATCGGAGGAAAAGAAACAATGGGAATATATCTTAAACGATTTGTCCCTACTATTTTCACAAAAATCCTCCGTAAATCAGAGGTAAGATAATTGGATGAAATCTAATATCATTCAAATGTTACCTAAAAAGAAAATGAAAAAATCCTGCAAGATCACCTTGGATAGATACCGGACAGATCATTAAAAATCCTTTATAAACTGATGAAAGTAGTCAGAGCCGAAATAATTGCCATTGGAGATGAATTGCTCTATGGTCAAATAGTAGACACAAACAGCCACTGGATTAGTCAGGAACTTGATTTAATGGGAGTCAAAGTTGTCAGAAAAACTACTGTGGGTGATGATAGAAAGGATATACTTGCTGCCTTTGCGTCAGCTGAGGCCAGAGCGGATATCATTTTGATCACTGGTGGACTTGGTCCTACACAGGATGATTTGACAAAACCACTATTGGCGGAATACTTTAATTGTCCTATAGTTGAAAATGAATCAGCGGTAGCTGCAGTTACAGAGTTTTTCATACAAAGGGGAAGAGAAATTACACCACTGAATATTCTTCAAGGCCATCTACCAGCGTGCTGCACCTATGTACCAAATGAAGTTGGCACTGCTCCTGGAATGTGGTTTGAGCGCAATGGCACCTATTGGATGTCCATGCCTGGCGTACCGCATGAGATGAAAAAGCTGATGACAGACTTTGTACTACCAAAGTTACCTACACTTTTCCCCCTACCTGTCATTGTTCACCGTATGATCAAAACAGTGGGAATTGGTGAGAGCTGGCTGGCAGATCTGATCAGAGATTGGGAAAATGCACTTCCAACTAATATACGGCTAGCCTACTTGCCTTCGTTAGGCCATGTCAAGCTAAGGCTTACAGGTTTTGGGAACGATAAAATGGAAATTGAAGGCCAGATTCAACATCAAATTGACCTAGTTTTACCAAGTATTGAAAAGTACGTATATGGCTATGATTCAGAATCACTGGAGACGGCAATAGGCAAGCTTCTATCTTTACATAATAAAACAGTTGCTTTGGCAGAAAGCTGTTCCGGAGGCTATATTTCCCATCTCATTACCAGCATTTCCGGAAGTAGCAACTACTTTCAAGGTAGTGTGATCCCCTATCACAATCAATTTAAAAGTGAAATTTTACATGTGAAGGCTGAAACCTTAATGGAGCGTGGAGCTGTCAGCGAAGAGACAGTTAGAGAGATGTCATCTGGAGTTAGGGAATTATTTCAAGCTGATTTTGGGTTAGCAAGTAGCGGAATAGCTGGACCCAATGGAGGAACAGAAGAAAAACCTGTTGGTACAATTTGGATAGCTTGTGCTGGGGAAGGTTTTATTGAAACAAAAAAGCTGCAGTTAACAAAAGACAGAATGCTTAATATTCAACTGACAGCAGTTGCAATATTGAACTTGTTGAGAGTTTGTATTCTGGAGAAATAACAAATAAAATTTCTATTAAAAGGTTTGTGATACTGTTTCATAAAATTTAATTTTAAAACTTATACATAAACCCAATAAATCATTAAATCATAACCATGGCAATTGTAGAAATGCTGATGCCCAAAATGGGCGAGAGTATCATAGAGGGCACAGTATTAACCTGGCTTAAAAATGAGGGTGACACTATCGAACAGGATGAATCTGTTCTGGAAGTAGCTACAGACAAAGTAGATACCGAAGTTCCTTCTACTCATGCAGGGATTTTGAAGCAAATTATTGCCAAAGAAGGGGATGTAATCGCAGTAGGCGCCCCGATAGCTATCATCGAGACAGCTGAGGAAGAAAAAAAAGCCTCTCATAAAAGCGAGTCCGATGGTAATAAAAAAGACGAGCTTTTAACCAGTGCTCCTGCTAATACAGAAATTTTATTTGATAAATCAGACACTGAAAAATCAAGTTCGTTGGGTGATGATAGATTTTATTCCCCACTGGTTCAGAGCATTTCCAAAGAAGAAGGGATATCTAAAGCCGAACTTGCAAAAATCCCGGGAACTGGAAAAGATGGCAGAGTAACTAAGCAGGACATGCTGACCTATCTCGAATCTAGAACAACTAGCTCCAAAAAATCAGATACTACAGCTATCCCATCCATTTCTGCGCCAAAGGTACAGGTGAGTGTGTCCGGAGAAGATGAGATCATCGAGATGGACCGCATGCGTAAGATGATTGCTCATCGAATGATCGAATCCAAGCAGATTTCGGCCCACGTTACTTCTTTCGTAGAGGCTGATATGACTAATATTGTCTTATGGAGAGAGAAGCACAAGTTGGATTACAAAGCTAAATTCGGTGAATCTATTACGTACACTCCTTTTTTCATAGAGGCTGTAGCAAAAGCAATCCGGGATTTTCCAATGATCAATATCTCCGTGGATGGAGATAGAATAATTAGAAAGAAGGATATCAATGTAGGTATGGCAGTCGCTCTTCCAAATGGAAATCTTATCGTACCCGTGATTAGAAAGGCTGATCAATTAAACCTAGTAGGGATTTCGAAGAAAGTAAACGAGCTGGCAAACCTTGCGAGAAACAATAAATTAAATGCGGATCACCTGGCTGGTGGTACTTACACAGTATCAAACGTAGGTTCTTTCGGTAATGTGATGGGTACTCCAATAATTCCCCAGCCACAGGTCGCAATAATGGCTGTAGGTGCTATAGTGAAAAAACCAGCTGTAATCGAAACTCCAACAGGTGATGTAATAGCTATACGACACAAAATGTTCCTTTCGCATTCTTACGATCATCGTGTAGTTGATGGTTCGCTGGGCGGTAAATTTGTTAAGCGGGTTTCAGATTATCTGGAAGCATTTGACATCAATACTCCTCTATAAATATAAAGCCGGCTTTAAAAACCGGCTTTTTTATCACTTAAATACTGAATTCTTAATTTGACCCTTAAGAGCGTATTCCTTTAATTTTTCAGCCAGGGAAGCAAGACGAATTGGCTTAGTCAGATAATCATTCATTCCAGCTTCAGTAGCTTTTTTCTGATCCTCATCAAAAACATTCGCTGACAATCCAATAATAAAAATATCCCCTTTCTCGCTCATTTCCCTGATTTCTTTGGCAGCTTCCAGTCCATTTAGTACAGGCATTTGGACATCCATCAGAATTACATCGAATTCTTTATTCATAACCATTGCTACTGCTTCTTTGCCATTCCTTGCCACTTCAAAATCATATCCTAATTGATGAAGGATAAGGGTCATAAGCTGCAGATTCAGATCATTATCTTCAGCCAAAAGAATCCTCATAGGATACTCTTTAGCCATTCCAAGCCAATTTTTTCGTTTTGGATGATCGTTGGAGGTAGATTCTGACACTTCAGAAGGGGCTTTTTTAAGGATCACTGAAAATGAAAATACAGAGCCTTTTCCCAGTTCGCTAGTAATAGTAAGCTCTCCACCCATCAGTTCTACAATTTTCTTGGCTATTGCCAAACCAAGTCCGGTACCTTGATAGCTTCGGGAACTTGAACTTTCCACCTGATAAAACGGATCAGTAAGCCTAGGAATTTCAATGGCTGGAATGCCAATACCGCTATCCTTTACGCTGCATTTGAGATAATAAATCTCACCCGAGATTTTTTCCAGGTCAAGCTTCACCAAAACTTTCCCACCTTTAGAAGTGAATTTTACCGCATTACCTACCAGATTGAGTATTACCTGATTGATTTTTTCTACATCCCCCTCCATCAACTCATTTGCGATAGGCTCATACTCAACATTCATTATTACTCCCTTCTTTTGGGCTAGGCCATAGAAGATTTGAACTTGCTTATCCAATTCTTCGGAGGGAGAAAAAACAAACGAGTTAATGTCAATTTTACCTGCTTCAATTTTAGAATAATCAAGGATGTCCTTGATTATATTCAACAATGAGTTTCCGGAGTTTTTGATGATTTCCAAGTATTGGAGTTGCTCAGCATCCAGACTGGTCTGATCGAGTAAATCTATGATTCCCAAAAGTCCATTCATCGGTGTTCTGATCTCATGGCTCATATTTGCGAGAAATTCCGACTTGGCTCTGCTAGCCTGATCTGCTGCATTCATAGCTTCTACAAGTCCCTTTTCCCATATCCTTTGGCTAGTGATGTCTTTAGCAATTGACATCATTCTTTTTTTGTCCAACGGGAAAAAACGCATCTCAAAATATTGATTTCTCTGATTGGAGTTTACTTGCAAATCCACCGTTTGAATCTGTTCAGTTTTTCTAGCCAGGTTGAATGCGAACTGCGTTTGCTCACGCTGCTTTTGAGGAACTAAATCAAAAAGGGATTCCCCTACTATAGATTGATCTGTGGAGTTTAAAAATCTTTGATCAATTGCATGGGACTCAAGCACTTTCCCGTCATTATCATAGGAGAATATAATATCGGGAATATTGTCAATTAAGTTTTGGAGACGTTTTCCGCTTTCTATCAATTCTTGTTTGCTGAGAAATTGATCCGTGACATCAGTACAGATACCAAGTCCTCCATTGAATCTTTCGTTTTTATCAAATACTAATTTTTCAAAAATTCTAAGCCTGACTTTCTCCCCATTTGGTTTTACAAAGTCATATTCTAAATCAATAAATGTTTTATGCTGACTCACTGCATTTTTGACTAGTTCTTTGACATTCAGCGCATCCAGATTACCTTCCTCCTCTTTAAATGCTTCCAGAAAAACTTTTTTCGAATGTCCCAAAATATCTTCCACCTCGTCACTTACTCTTGTGATTTCTCCTTTGTAATTGTGGAAATAAACAAATCCGCGAAGCTCCTTTAATAATATGTTCTGCTGATCAAATAGCTCTGAAATCTCATTGGCATTTTGCTCTAGTAATTTTCTGGACTCCAAGTTATTCTGAAGCGATAATGTGAAAAACACGGCAGTTCCAATCAACAGAATTACGAAGCCTGTAAATAGGAATAAATAAGTACTATAAATACCACTTGTAATCGATTCAGATTCTATCACAAACAACAGAGAGGCATCTTCATAAAAGTCACCAAAATTGAATGGAAACTGAACCAATATTCCTTCACCTCCATCCTCACCTTTTACCCAATCGATCTCATAAATTCCAATTATACCAATCTCCACATCATTCTGAATTTGATTCAGTGACTCACTATCTATTGTCAGGATGTTCTCTTTTGGACCCGGATCCAGATTTTCCAACTTTCCTCCCAGCATCAGTAGTTTACTTCCTCCTTTGTTCAGATAATAATGGGTGACAAAAGCTTTGGTAAACTTTACAGGATTCAGAGAAAAAGTAAGCTCAAATCCATTATTCCTTCCTTTGGTTTTAAACAAAAATTCCCTATCATTTTTCTGCGGGACACTGCCTTCCAATTTGCCTCGTATAAAATCGTTTCTTTCTGTTCTAGTCAAATAGATAACAGAATCCTTGAGATTCACCCAAACCGTGTCTATAAGATCGGGATAGCTATTGAACACCCGCCTGGCGGAATTAGTAAAATCATCCCTATAATCATCACTGTCTAAGTCCTCATCCTCCAAAAATTCGATTAGGTGATTTGCATCTTCACCAAACCTAACCATTTCGATTTCTATTTCGGTAGCAGCAAGTTCTGTTTGTTTCCTTAAAAATTCCCTCTTTGATTTTGTTTCGGCTTCAGATATTGCTTTGAAAAAGCTTACACCCAAAATGATTACCAGAATCACTAATATGCTTCCACCGACAATGGTCAGCCAAAAATCCTTACGGTATCCATCCCTTCTTTTCATAATCATGCCGGATCAATTTCTATCAAATACCAATCTAGTATTGAAAATGGCATGGCATAAGCGGCCTCAGGACTAAATTCTCCTTCAAACAAAAACTTTGTTTCATTCTTCATAATAAAGGATTGTGCCATCATACGAACTTCATTGTTTTTACTGTTGAAGAGATTAAAGTCTGATATGCGAAAATTATCCTGAAGGATAGTTTCTAGGTAGACATGATTTAACAAGGGAGGAAAACTTAAAGCTTCTATTGCTCCTGCGTTTCCTGCTACTATATCTCCTTTGCCATTCACTATTAAAAACTCGCCCTCCTTATTTTCTAAATATCTCCCAATTATTTCATCTACTGTAATATCGATCCCTAAAACTGCATACAATTCTTCACCTTCAAAAACAGGATGGACTAAAGAGAGAATCCATCCTCTTCCGGCTGGATCAATATAGACTTCCGGTATCCAAACTGGCCCTTTTTCCGGATTATGAGTTTTATCCCCTTCGTAAAAAAAATTAAACCTAGTTAGGTCTAAACTTGGGTCAAGTAAAGTTTTCGCATCGTAGGCAGGAAATACACGCGAAATTTGATCGATAGAGTTATAATATACCTGAGCAAGAATGTCGTATTTCTTAAAAGTATTATAAAAGACCGAATCCATCCCATTCGTAATGGTTACGTTTTTTAACGCCTCATTATAATCAGGAGTTGTTTTTAGGATTACAATGGAACTTAATTGATCCGAATCTTTGGGTGTATTTGTTGAGAATCCATTATCGTAGCTGTACTTATCCTTCTCATGAAACTTTTCCAAACTGTCCTTATTTTCCAGTAAGAACTCGAAATGATCTTTCAGGAAAATAATTTCATCATTAAGCCGCGATAGCTCGGACTCCATCTCCCCAATTATAGAATTGTCAAATGAATTATTCAGATCTCTACCATTTTTCTCAGGCGAGCTACAGGAAAACAAAAAAATGAAAATTGGAAAAAGTAAGGCTTGGGTTGCTTTCATAAGTCTTTGCTGAATTGGGAAATTATAAATTTTCCAACTCAGCACGAAATGATTCTCCCATTTCCTTAAACCTCATTTTTACTTTATCAAAAAAAACACCAGCCCAAAAGACCTCTAAATCAGCTTCTTCTAGTACATCAGTTTCTGGAATCTTAAAGGTCTGTTCCATAGGACCGAGCTCAAACTTAACTATGTATTTATTGTTCCAGGAGAACACACTAATGCGTATATCCTCCTGAATAAATTCCTTTACTACTCTCATTAGGCAGTTTTTACTTCTGACGAGAATGTAATATTTGCTTTAAGCGAAGAGGCAACTGAGCAGTATTTCTCCACAGATAACGCTACAACTTTGGCAAATTCCTCTTCCTTGGCGTCGGGTGAAATCAGTATAAATTTCATATTGATATCAGTGTAATAGGCAGGAACACCTTCATTTCGATTTCCTTCTACTTCCACAGTAAAATCAGTAACCGTCCTACGCTTCTTTTTCATCATCAAAACAGCATCTACTGAGGCGCATGAACCCAACGCAGAAAGCAACAAATCCATAGGAGACTGCGCTTTTTTATCCTGAGGATCATACATATCTATCTGAACCACATTTCCTTGTGGGTTTACCGCCTCGTATTCGTGATCCGCTTTCATGCGAACCGTAACATTTCTTTTTGCCATTTTATCTCTTATTAATCTCTAGAATTACTCTTCTTAAGAATATTGTAATCTTCCAATTTTTCAATCTATTTATCAGGTTACATATTCCTTCGGTACTGTCCACCCACTTGATAAAGTGCATGGGTGATCTGTCCAAGTGAACAATACTTTACAGCCTCCATTAGTTCCTCAAATATATTTTCATTCTTCACAGAAACCTTCTTCAATGCCTCTAAGTGCTTATTTACTAATTCTGGGTTTGCAGCATGCAACGTTTGCAAGGTTTTGATTTGAGCTTCCTTTTCTTCTTTCTCCGCTCTGATTACTTCACCTGGAGTGACAGTTGGAGATCCATCTGAGGAGAGGAATGTATTGACTCCAATAATTGGGTATTCTCCAGTATGTTTCAGCATCTCGTAGTGCATACTTTCCTCCTGGATTTTTCCACGCTGGTACATCGTTTCCATTGCACCTAAAACTCCACCTCGTTCTGTAATTCTATCAAATTCTACATAGACAGCCTCTTCAATTAAGTCTGTCAATTCTTCGATGATAAATGCACCTTGAATAGGATTTTCATTCTTCGCTAATCCCAATTCCTTATTGATAATCAATTGAATAGCCATCGCTCTGCGAACTGAAGCTTCAGTAGGCGTAGTGATTGCCTCGTCATAGGCATTCGTATGAAGAGAATTACAATTATCATAAATCGCATAAAGTGCCTGCAGCGTAGTTCTGATGTCATTAAAATCAATTTCCTGCGCATGAAGTGAGCGACCGGAAGTTTGAATATGATACTTCAACATCTGCGAGCGCTCGTTTGCACCGTACTTCAATTTCATGGCTTTTGCCCAAATCCTACGCGCAACTCTTCCTATAACCGCATATTCCGGGTCAATACCATTTGAGAAAAAGAAGGAAAGGTTTGGTGCAAACTGGTTGATGTCCATTCCACGGCTTACGTAATATTCAACGTAAGTAAACCCGTTAGAAAGCGTCAAAGCCAATTGTGTAATTGGATTGGCTCCTGCCTCGGCAATATGGTAGCCCGAAATGGAAACAGAATAAAAGTTACGGATACCCTGATTTATAAAATATTGCTGCACATCCCCCATCAATCTAAGTGAAAACTCTGTGGAGAAAATACAGGTATTCTGTGCCTGATCTTCTTTTAAAATATCAGCCTGAACTGTCCCTCTAACTTTGGAGATTGTATCGGCTTTGATTTTTTGATAAATCTCAGCTGGTAGCACCTGATCACCTGTAACACCCAAAAGCATCAGACCTAGTCCGTTATTGCCTTCTGGAACTTTGGCATTATAGGTAGGCCTCGGAAGATTTTTAGCTTTATAGATTTGATCTATTTTCTGATTTATCTCAGACTCGAGGCCATTTTCTTTGATATAAACTTCGCATTGTTGATCGATGGCTGCATTCATAAAGAATGCTGTCATGGTAGCTGCAGGACCATTAATAGTCATTGACACTGAGGTCATTGGATCTACTAAATTAAAGCCAGAGTATAACTTCTTCGCATCATCTAAACAGCACACGCTCACACCAGAATTCCCTATTTTGCCATAGATATCAGGGCGATGATCGGGGTCTTCTCCATAAAGTGTGACCGAGTCAAATGCTGTGGAAAGACGCTTGGCAGCCATGTCCTTTGATACATAGTGAAAGCGTTTATTTGTACGCTCTGGCCCACCTTCTCCAGCAAACATACGTGTAGGATCTTCTCCTTCTCTTTTGAAAGGAAAAACCCCGGCAGTGTATGGGAATTTTCCCGGGACATTTTCTCGTAGTCCCCATTTCAATACATCTCCCCAAGCATCATATTTAGGCAAGCAAACCTTTGGAATTCTGGAATCAGAAAGTGAAGTTGAATAAGTTTTAATCTTGATCTCCTTATCGCGCACTTTGAAAACATAAAAGTCCTCACTGTATTTTGCAGCTTCTGAAGGCCATTCCTCAAGCCATTTTTTGTTCTTTGGGTCAAACTCAAGCTCTACCTGTGCATACACTTCCTGAAGTTCTTTGATCAAACGATCCTTGTCCTCCACTTTGGTGTTTTCAATTGCTTCAATAGACTTGGTAATGCTATACAATTGCTGAGCAATTTCTTTTTGCTCCTCCACCCATACATCGTAATTTCTATTGATTTCCGAGATCTCCGACAGGTATCTGGTTCTAGCAGGTGGAATAATGTAGATTTTCTCAGAGTTGCCGGCAGTCAGTTCAAAGTCACTTTTCATTTCAGGGTGACTCTCTGCTATTTTAGAAATCAGTGTACGATACAAATGATTCATGCCAGGATCATTGAACTGAGAGGCTATGGTTCCAAAAACAGGTAAATCCTCATCCTTGGCTTCCCAGAGGTTATGATTTCTTTTGAACTGCTTCTTCACGTCACGGATCGCATCCAAAGCTCCTCGTTTATCAAACTTATTCAGCGCAATAACATCGGCAAAGTCGAGCATGTCGATTTTTTCGAGTTGGGACGCAGCGCCATATTCTGGAGTCATCACATAAAGAGAGAGATCTGAATGCTCAATGATCTCTGTATCTGACTGCCCAATTCCTGAAGTCTCTAAAATCACCATATCAAAACCAGCAGCCTTCACTGTATCCACTGCATCCTGCACATATCTTGAAAGCGCCAAGTTAGATTGTCTAGTGGCCAGTGAGCGCATGTAAACACGAGGATGATGAATCGCATTCATGCGAATTCTATCTCCAAGAAGGGCTCCACCTGTTTTTCGCTTAGACGGATCAACTGATATGATAGCCAGTGTTTTATCTTCGAAATCCATAATGAATCTTCGAACCAACTCATCCACTAGAGAAGACTTTCCTGCACCACCGGTTCCGGTAATTCCAAGAATTTGAGTTTTACATTCTTTACTTTGCTCTCTTACTTTTTCCAAAAGCTGAGTGGAATTTTCAGGGAAGTTTTCAAAGGCAGAAATCGCTCGAGCGACATGCTCTTTATTATCCACACCAAGTACAAAGCCTTCCGGAAGCTCATCTCCTATTGCAAAATCACATTGACTTACCAAGTCATTAATCATTCCCTGCAATCCCATGGAGCGTCCATCATCAGGAGCATAGATTCTATTAATGCCATAATCCTGAAGTTCTTTGATCTCTTCAGGAAGTATGGTTCCTCCGCCTCCACCAAAAATCTTAACATGAGCTGCTCCTTTTTCACGGAGCAAATCATACATGTATTTAAAAAATTCCACATGACCACCTTGATATGATGTAATTGCAATTGCCTGCACATCCTCTTGGATGGCGCAATCAACAATCTCCTGCACAGATCGATTATGTCCTAGATGTATCACCTCACAGCCAGTTGACTGAATGATTCGACGCATGATATTGATCGCGGCATCGTGCCCGTCAAACAGAGACGCGGCAGTTACAATTCTAATGTGATTTTTGGGTTTATAGCTCTCAGGAATGGTTGACATCGAGTTGAATTAACTTGGTATAGTATTATTATTCTGCAGCTAACCATGGTTTTCTAGCTAATCTGCTCAGAAGACAAATATAACAATTATAGGCGCTCCACTTTATCTCAACTATATTCGCGAAATATTATTTGGTGTAATAATAGAGCAAATCCGGAAATATAGATTTTGATTTATTCGGCTTCTAGTTAGTTTAGCAAAATAATCATACCCCAATAATCTATGTCCTCTAAACAATATGCTTTTTTCATCTCTCTGACAGCCGCATTAGGCGGTTTTTTGTTTGGTTTTGATACCGCCGTAATTTCCGGTGCAGAGAGGGCAATACAGGAAGTTTGGCAGTTGAGTGACTGGATGCACGGACTTGCCATAGCCTCGGCACTTTATGGCACTGTGATAGGAGCATTGTTTGGGGGAATTCCAGCTGATAAGTGGGGAAGGCAAAAGAGTCTCCTCTGGATAGGTTTATTTTATCTGATTTCAGCAGTCGGATCAGGCCTTGCATGGGATGTCACCTCTTTTACCATTTTTCGATTCATAGGAGGATTGGGAGTGGGTGCTTCTTCTGTAGTAGCCCCAATGTATATCTCAGAAATCGCCCCTGCCAAAAACCGTGGATTGCTGGTAGCACTTTATCAGTTCAATATTGTTTTCGGGATTGTGATCGCTTACGTATCCAATTACTTAATCGGGACAGCTGAAATAGCTCAGGAATGGCGATGGATGCTGGCTGTAGAGGGAGTACCTGCTTTAATTTATAGCGTTTTGATTTTCAGAATTCCTGAGAGTCCTAGATGGTTGATAGGAAAGAAAAATGACCAAGAACAAGCCAGGGCAATTTTAACACGAACAGATCCTGAAGGTGTGGATGATGCTATCCGATTAGCTATAGCAGAAGAAAAGAAAATTGATGAGAGAGGGAGCTTCAAAGCAATTTTTGCGAAGCGATTTCTTCCAACTACGATCATGGCTATCATGTTCGCATTTTTCAATCAAGTTTCAGGTATAAACGCCATCATCTATTTTGCACCAAGAGTATTCGAAATGGCAGGGATTTCCACCGAAAGTGCTTTGATCTCCACCATCGGAATTGGTATTGTGAATTTATTTGCCACATTTCTAGGGCTTTATCTGATCGATAGAATAGGAAGAAAAAAATTGATGTACATGGGTTCAATTGGATACATTATTTCCCTGTCATTAATGGCCTATAATTTCCTTGGTACGGGAATTCCTTCTTTCTGGCTGCCATACTTCGTTTTTGCTTTTATTACTTCACATGCAATAGGACAAGGTTCTGTCATTTGGGTATTTATATCCGAAATGTTTCCAAACGAGCTACGTGCTTACGGTCAATCCATCGGTTCATTCACCCATTGGATCTTGGCAGCAATTATTGCAAATGTCTTTCCGTTCTTTGCCAACCAATTTGGTCCTGGCTACATTTTCTCGTTTTTTGCAGTGATGATGGTTTGGCAATTGCTATGGGTAATGTTCAGAATGCCTGAAACTAAAGGAAGATCATTGGAAGAAATTCATCAAAATATTCATTAATCCATGAAAAAAAAGGTAGTAATATTTGGTGAAATGCTTTGGGACTGTCTTCCTTCCGGGCCTGTGCCAGGTGGAGCTCCCATGAATGTAACCCTCAATCTCCACCAACTTGGATTAGATTCAAAACTTATATCAGCTGTCGGGAATGACAGTGATGGTGAGAAGCTTATCGCATTTTTAAAAACTTTCGATCTTCCCGTAGATTTGATTCAGGTTAATGAAGAGCACGAAACATCCAAGGTACTGGTAAATGACTCGGATCCAGAAAATATCAAATACACGATCGTGTCTCCGGTCGCATGGGATTATGTGGATTGGAATGAGGAAAATGATAATGCGGTATCCGGAGCTGAAGCTTTTGTGTTTGGCACGCTGGGAGTGAGAAATTCACATAGTCTGCAAACCTTGCTTAGACTGCTTCATCACCAAACTCTACGGATTTTCGATGTAAACTTTAGACCACCGTTTTATGATTTTGAGATAATCGAAACCTTACTCGGGTTCACAGATATTCTAAAAATCAATGAAGATGAACTGGGTATTTTTGCTGACTACTTTGACGTAAAGCCAAATGTGGAAAGTGTGTGCAATTACCTTGACACACATTATCCTATGGATTTGATTTGCGTGACGCAAGGATCCAAAGGGGCTCTAATTTATAAAGAAGGGAATATTATTTCTCATGAAGGTTATAAGGTTACAGTCGCGGATAGCATCGGAGCAGGAGATGCATTTCTCAGTGGCTTCATCAAAACTTATCTTGAAGAACAACCTCTTAAGAAAGTTCTTGATTTTGCCTGCAAACTAGGCGCATTTGTAGCCAGCAAAAAAGGAGGCACACCAAGGTATGAGATTTCTGATTTGTAAAAGTGAGAAGTCGCATTGATCAGCCTCTATGTTGAGTTCTGATAAGCGACCTGACCCCAGTAAACAGACCTCTAATTATTAAAATCCTCCTTTAATCTTCTCAGCGGTTTCCGCCAATTCTTCCTTTGAAGGCTTCAACTTGGGTCTGGTGAAATTAATATCATCCATTGTTCTAAGTGGAACAAGGTGCACATGCACGTGAGGAACTTCAAGGCCGATCACAGCAACACCAATTCGTGTACATTTGATCGTTTTATCCATAGCTTTAGCCACCTGCTGCGCAAAAAGATGCAAACCAGAAAGCATTTCCGGTTCCATGTCAAAAATGTAATTGACTTCTTTCTTGGGAACCACCAGAACATGTCCTTGTACCAAAGGCATGATATCTAAAAATGCGATGTAATTTTCGTCCTCAGCCACTATGTAACCTGAGATTTCTCGGTTGATAATTTTGGTGAAAATTGAAGGCATAATCGAATAATAAAAATCCCGACTAATGTCGGGATTGAGTTAGAAAGTGATATCTAAAATTTCGAATTGGAGAGTTCCTGCCGGTGCTTTAACTTCAGCGATTTCCCCTATTTTTTTACCTACTAGACCTTTTCCGAAAGGTGAAGCTAAAGAAATCTTACCCGCCTTTAAGTCAGCTTCCTCTTCAGAAACTAACGTATAGCTTACAGTCATTCCGTTTTTCACATTTTTTATTTTCACGGTAGTCAGAATACCTACCTTAGTGGTATCCAGTTGAGAACTGTCCAAAATCCGGGCATTACCCACTACAGCTTCCAACTTTGCGATCTTCAATTCAAGGTGGCCCTGAGCATCCTTAGCTGCATCATATTCTGCATTCTCGCTTAAGTCACCTTTGTCTCTAGCTTCTGCTATTTGATTGGAAATATCCGTTCTGCCTTTTGTCTTAAGCATTTGAAGTTCGTCCTTCAATCTTTTCAGACCTTCTTCAGTATAGTATTGTATTGTTCCCATATTCTACTCTTCTATTAATTAAGCCACAAAAACAAAGTAACGGTCGCAAGACGTGACCGTTACCTTGTTGTTAGCTTGTATTTGAACTACAAAGATAACAAAGCTTTGAAACAAAGCAAAGCAGGAATTTCATTCTTCACTAAGCATGAACCCCTTATGAAACGGCTAAAAATCAATATGCAGCAAAAAGTAAAACGATTTGGTAAACGCTAAATCATTTTAGTCTAGGTTCCTTTTTAGCCGCAATCCATTCTTTCTCTCCACAAACTTCGCAAGTGATACTGTCAGGGTTTTCCGGCTTAGTTTCCCCGCAATGCTTACAGCAATAAACTCCTCCATTATGAAATGTAGTGACTGGAAAATCATAAATATCTGGTAGAATTGGTAACCCAAAAATCACCTTTTCATCAGAGTAATAGAAAATACTTAGATCTCCTGAAGTCTCCAGATAGGCGAATTCCACCTGCCCCAGATGAGATACGCTATTTTGCCTAAGCTGGGAAAATAACTCATCGTAAGCCAAAGATTCCTTCCGGAATGATTTGTAAAGGATTTTACCATTCTCTATCAATTTCACCGGTTTCCCTTCTACAAATTCTTCTACCTTCTCATATCTACCAGTCAGGTAAGTTATGAGTTTATATAGGCTGATCACAACTATGAAAACTAAAATAGCCGGAAGCAAGGCCACATCTTCATAAAACATGGGGTCGCCAGCGGCAGATCCCAATGAGATAATAATTGCCAGTTCAAAAACAGAAAGCTGCTTGATTCCCCGCTTGCCAGACATCCTTAGTACCAAAAGCACAATAAAAAACATGACAACTGAACGCACAAAGACTTCAGCTAGGAAAGCGTAAGGAATATCTTCACCAATCAAAAGCCTCCTTGCGTCAAAAAGATTTAGAGATTCATTGGATTCCATAACGTGTAAAATATAAGTTGATATTCTCCCAGCACAACAGCTGTTTGTTATCCGAAATATAGGTTCTTTGATGTGACTTTAAACCTAAATTTTACACTATGATTTTGATTGATAGCTTTTCTTCAATTGAAATTAAACCTAACTCAAAATCCATTAAAAAATTCTTAAAAAAATTTATTTTAAATATCTGAGATCCAAAAAATCAAAGTGATTAATTGAGTATTTTAATCACTGACTCTTAAAGTTTTTCTTTATTTTTTTTACCAAGACTTTGTTGATCTTTTCATAAGATTCATATGTCCATCCTGCCACGTGTGGACTAAATAATACATTGTCTCTAGCTGCCAGTTTTTCAAATTCTTCTTTTTGCTCTGAGGTAAATTTCTGAAACTTTTCATTTTCCAATACATCCAGTAGAGCTCCTCGCAAAATACCCTCATCCAGTGCTTCATTTAATGTCTTGAAACTAATTACTTCTCCCCTAGCT
This sequence comes from uncultured Algoriphagus sp., assembly GCF_963974835.1. GTDB lineage: Bacteria > Bacteroidota > Bacteroidia > Cytophagales > Cyclobacteriaceae > Algoriphagus. The sequence goes on from NZ_CAXBET010000009.1 coordinate 111,443, forward strand.
GTATTGATCAGCCAGAAAGGTTTTGCAAAACTTTTTAGTTCTTTCATAGTAAAAAAGCCTTTAGTCTCTTGAGTTAGTGGTACATGGATACTCAGAATATCCGCTTCAGCTTTTAGCTTTTCCCACATGACCTCCTGAACGAAATTATCCCCAAAATCCATCTTGTATTTGTCATAAGCGAGGATATTGACTTTAAAACCTTGCAATCTATGGGCAAAGGATTTCCCCATATTTCCATAGCCCATAATGCCTACGGTTTTTCCCATAAGTTCGTGGCCGCGATTTCCCTCTCGGTCCCAGATGCCTTTTCTTACTTCCTGATCTGCTTTTTTAACATTGTTGAAAAGAGCCAATAACATCCCTACTGCATGCTCCGCCACGGCATCACGATTTCCTTTCGCAGCATGAAAGAGTTTAATCTCCCTTTCTGCCATGTAATCCAAGTCTATTTTATCTAGTCCAGCTCCTGCCCTTCCAATAAATTTTAAATTTTTGGCGCGTTCTAGCAGCTCCTTGTCCATAGGAGTCTTGGAACGAATAATAAGCCCATCGTATTCAGCAACGGTTGCCAAGATTTCTTCACGGTTGATTTTGGGCAAATAAATAACTTCATGCCCTATCTTTTGAAGCATAGGCATGATGCTTTCGTGCATTTCGTCAATGATAAGAATCTTCATTTTTTTGAAAGGAATTAAATGTTCAATAAGGACATGGCTACTAAAAAATATACCGCTAGACCAATAAGATCATTTGCTGTAGTGATAAATGGACCTGAAGCTAAAGCTGGGTTTATACCCACTTTGTCAAGAATAATCGGTGTGATAGTTCCCATAAATGATGCAAGGAGCACAACCGAAAATAAAGCGATGGAAACAACCATTGCAAAGGAAACATCAGTTTTATAGAACAGCACGACCACTCCAAAAACGAAAGTTGCCAGAATCAATCCATTTAGAATCGCTACTAAGAGCACTTTGAGAAACCTCTTTGCTAAGGAATCATCGAAAATAGACTTACTGGCAAGTGATTGCACCACAATGGAAGAAGTTTGAATCCCAACATTTCCACCTGTCGCTGTAATTAAAGGTATAAAAAATGCCAGTGCAGTTACCTTGCTAAGGCCTTCTTCAAAAAAGCCTATGAATCCGGCTCCCAATAAACCACCGCAAATACCAATTAACAACCAAGGTAGTCTGGCTTTGGAGAGTTTGATTACACTGTCATATTCATCGACCGTATCCGAAATACCCGTCATCGCCTGTATATCTTCTTCAGCTTCTTCACGGATTACATCCAGAATATCATCCACTGTAATCCTACCAACCAATTTATTTTTGCTATTCACCACAGGTAGTGATTCCAAATCGTACTTACGCATGATCTCCGCTACCTCCTCCTGATCCATATAGGTAGGTACAGAGATTACTTCCTCCTCATAGATATCCTCAATCTTTGTGTCGTCAGAAGCTAAAACTATCCGCTTCAGAGAAACAATTCCCATCAGTTGTTGCCTATTATTTACTACGAAAATGGAATAGATTTTACTTACATTTTCTGCCTGTCGCCGAATCTCATTGATCGTCTGAACAACATTCCAGTTTTTATTTGCACGAATGTATTCCTTCGCCATAATCCCCCCAGCTGTATCTTCATCATATCTTAACAGCTCGAGGATCTGATCGGATTTTACTTTATCCTGAAAGTGGCTGATGATGTCTTCCCGCTCTCTTTCCAAAAAAAGATTAAGAATATCCGCACCATCATCGGAATCCATTAACTCGATGAGATTGGCCATTTCCTGCACTTCCAGTTCCTTCAGGACCCGGTGCTGATTGGTGGCTTCCAACTCAATAATAATATCCGCGGCTAACTGAGCATCCAATACCCGAAGCACGAAGATGGATTCTGCCATCGACAACTCATCGAGAAGTGCTGCAATATCAGCCACATTTACCCCATCCAAAGACTCCTGAATGAAAGTCAAATCTTCTGACTCAATTGCCTCTTGCAGGCTTTCTAAGTATTCTTTCGAAAGTTCAAATTGCTTAATTATTTCCACGGGAAGCTTCGATAGTCTGAGTTAAAAATATAAAATCGGCCACATCCAGCTGTTCGGCTCTTAAATCCAAAATGGGATTTGAATTAAAGTCAGCAGGGAGACTAAAAGGTTTCATGCAGTTTCTGAGCGTTTTCCTCCTGTTTCCAAAACCTGCTTTTACTACCTGTTTGAAAAGCTTTTCGTTGCAATCCAATTTGTCTGTAGCATTTCTTGTAAGGCGGATCACTCCTGAGTTGACTTTGGGAGGAGGGTCGAAAACATGTGGCGGAACAGTAAATACATATTCTATATCATAATATGCCTGTAGGAGTACTGACAATATTCCGTAGTCTTTATTTCCTTTTGGCGAAGCTATTCGCTCAGCTACTTCCTTCTGTAGCATACAAACCACTTCAGTTACCTGATCTTTGACTTCCAATACTTTGAAGAAAATCTGGGAAGAAATATTGTATGGGAAATTTCCTGCGATGGCAAACTTATCTGGAAATGCTTCTTCAAGATTCATTTTAAGGAAATCTCCTTCAATGATCCTATCTTCCAATTCCGGATATTTTTTATGAAGGTAGACTATTGATTCTTTATCTATATCTATGAGATGCAGATCGAGATTCACTTTCAAAAGGAAATCAGTAAGCACTCCCATACCAGGACCTATTTCCAGGACTTTAGATACTCCACCATGCCCTTTGACCGCTTGAGCTATTTGCTCCGCAATACCCAAATCGGTCAAAAAATGCTGTCCCAAGTGTTTCTTGGCTTTGACCTTTTCCATCGACTAGCTCAGATAATTTTTTATAAATTGCGAAATCAAAATTAAGATAATAATTCTAAAGGACTAGCTAACTGACTCAGGCTTGACCAAAGCTTAACAACTAGCCCACATAATATTTTATATGCATCAACGAAAGATCAAACCCATTATCGGGATAAGTATTGGCGACATCAATGGAATCGGTGTGGAAGTCACCATGAAAGCTTTGCTGGACAATCGAACCTATAAGTCCTTCACTCCCTTGATTTATGCTCATGGAAAAGCATTTACTTTCTATAGAAAAGTTTTAGGGTTGGATGATTTTAATTTTTCCCAAATCAGAAGTATTGACGAGATCCAACACAAACGGATCAATGTCATCAACGTAAGCGAAGATTGTCCTGAGGTAATCCCTGGAGTAGAGACTCATGAGGCAGGGAAATTTGCCTTGGCAGCCTTGAGAATGGCTGTAAATGATCTGAAAGAAGGAAACATACAAGGTCTGGTAACAGCACCACTGAATAAAAACAATGTTAATTCAGAAGAATTGCATTTTATAGGTCATACAGAATTCATCACTGAAGCAGTAGGATCCAAAGAAAGCTTGATGCTGATGGTTGCTGAGCAACTCCGTGTCGGCTTAGTCACTGGTCATGTTCCTTTATCAAAAGTGGCAGACAATGTAACTCAGGAGCGAATTATCCAAAAAGCCACTATTTTGCTAAACTCACTGGAAAAGGATTTTGGCATCAATAAGCCAAAAATCGCAATTCTTGGCCTAAATCCACACGCGGGAGAAGATGGACTTTTGGGTGAAGAAGAAGAGCAAATCATCAAACCTGCAATTCACACCTTAAAGGATCAAAACAAAATGGTATTTGGCCCCTATCCCGCTGATGGTTTTTTCGGGATGGCTCATCAGACAAAATTTGACGGGATATTAGCTATGTATCATGATCAGGGATTAGTACCTTTCAAATCCATGGCGTTCAGCACTGGAGTTAACTTTACAGCAGGATTGCCTATTGTGAGAACTTCCCCGGACCATGGCACTGCGTACAATATCGCAGGTAAAAATGTCGCAGACGAAGGCTCTATGCGCGCTGCGATTTTCTTAGCATCGGACATTATTCAACAACATAACCCGCAGGAGTTAGAGGATTAAGAAGGAAAACCAGAGATTTATTGAATTAAACCAAAGATTATTTCAAGATCTCTTTCATCCTTTTATAATTATTCACTATTTTTGCGGTCTTAAATCGAGAGGAGGTATCGTGAAATTCTGGAGAACATTTGATATTGAGGTCATTAAGTTCCTCGAAGGCATCCACGAAATTGACTTCGAAATTGGAGATTCATTTTTCCAACACTTCGAAGACAATGAATTAGTCGAAAAAGGCAAGCTGACCGCACGGGTCATCATGAAAGTCGGAGCAAACGTAATTGAAATGGATTTTCATATTGCAGGAACAGTCATACTGACTTGCGATAGAAGTCTGGAGCTATTTGAACAACCTCTGGATTTTCATGAAAAGATGATCTACAAATACGGAGCGGAAGAAAAAGAAATCGATGAAAACGTCATTATGATTACTAGGGATACTCCCAAAGTCAATGTCGCTCAGTTGATTTACGAATTTATTTTATTGGCTTTGCCTCTGAAAAAAATTCACCCGGATTACAGAAACGAAATGGATGATGAGGAATACGAAGGAGAAGGAATCTACGCTTATATAGATGGGCAGGATTCCAGCAGCTCGGAAGATGATTCAGAATCCGATGAAGATAATACACCAGTCGATCCTAGATGGGATCTTTTAAAAAAGTTAAAAAACAAGGAATAATCATAAACCACGCATAAAATGGCACATCCTAAACGAAAAATTTCGAAAACCAGAAGAGATAAGAGAAGAACTCATTACAAGTTAGAGGCTCCAGGTTTGGCTAAATGTCCTACTACAGGCGAAATGCACCTTCCGCACAGAGCTTTCTGGTTGGACGGTAAATTGTACTACAAAGGACAGGTTATCATCGAAAAAGAAATCTTGGCTTAATCAGCCACATAAATCTGAAAAAATCCATTTGCTAATTGCAGATGGATTTTTTTGTTTTTACCCTTATTCAATCTCCGTATTAAGTAGGGCTATTACTTTCCATTGATGGATTTCTTTTGGTTCAGAATGACAATTGTAATATTTTTGCCTTCCTTACAGGATAGAAAACATCCATAACATACAGCTCGAGATGATTATGATTTGATCATCTTAGCTTAAACCCAGCATAATGGACAAACTCAGAGCCATGATCACCGGAATACAAGGATACGTTCCGGAATATAGGTTGACTAACAAAGAACTTGAGAAGCTTGTAGATACGAACGACGAGTGGATCGTCTCAAGAACAGGAATAAAAGAAAGAAGAATACTTAAAGGAGAAGATCAAGGCACCTCTGTAATGGGAGCCGAAGCTGTAAGAGGTCTTTTAGAAAAAACCGGAACGGATCCCCTTGATGTGGATTTGATCATTTGTGCAACAGTGACTCCTGACATGCCATTTCCTGCCACAGGTAATTTTATCGCAAATCTAGTCGGTGCAAAAAACAGCTACAGCTTTGATGTAGGTGCTGCCTGTTCCGGGTTTTTATTTGCATTGCAGATGGGAAGTCAGTTTATACAGACAGGAACTCACAAGAAGGTTATCGTGGTAGGAGCAGATAAAATGTCTTCGATAGTTGATTACACTGACCGTGCTACTTGTATTCTTTTTGGCGATGGAGCTGGCGCTGTAATGCTGGAACCTACCACAGAAGATTACGGTATCATGGATGCTATACTGAAATCTGACGGATCAGGCGCTCCTTACCTTCACATGAAAGCCGGAGGCAGTAATAGACCAGCAACACACGAGACAGTCGACGCCAAAGAACACTTTGCTTATCAGGAAGGCTCTACAGTATTTAAGTTTGCTGTAACTAATATGGCAGATGTTAGCGCCGAAATTATGCAGAAAAACAACTTGACTGGTGAAGACATTGCCTGGTTAGTCCCTCATCAGGCTAATATGAGAATTATCAATGCAACGGCGAACCGTATGGGGATCGGATCCGAAAAGGTGATGATGAATATAGAAAAATACGGGAACACTACTGCCGCTACCATACCACTATGTCTGTGGGATTACGAAAGCAAATTGAAAAAAGGTGATAATTTAATCATGGCAGCCTTTGGAGGCGGATTTACCTGGGGTTCCATTTATCTAAAATGGGGCTACGACCCAAAATAATTTTATTAAAACAATACGATAATACTTTATGGCTAGTACCGCAGATTTTAAAAACGGACTTTGTCTGGTGATGAACAATGATATCTACACTATTGTAGAGTTTCAGCATGTCAAGCCTGGCAAAGGTCCTGCATTTGTGAGAACAAAAATGAAAGGAATCACTTCTGGGAAGACTCTTGATAAAACTTTCAGTGCTGGGGAAAAAGTAGAAACTGCCAGAGTGGAAAAAAGACCACATCAGTTTCTCTATGCAGATGACATGGGTTATAACTTTATGGACACTACCTCTTTTGAGCAGATTTCTATTGACGAGAAATTAATAGAAAGAGCCAATCTGCTGAAGGATGGTCAACTGGTGGATATTTTGATTCATGATGAGACTGAAACACCACTTGCAGTGGAGCTTCCTCCTTTCGTAGAATTGATGATTACCTACACAGAGCCCGGCATCAAGGGGGATACAGCGACAAATGCTCTAAAACCTGCTACCGTGGAGACAGGCGCTACAGTGATGGTTCCATTGTTCGTAGAGCAAGACATTCTTATCAAAGTGGATACTCGGGACGGTTCCTACTCAGAAAGAGTAAAATAACTTAGTTAAGCTGTCTGATTTCATTAAATTACACAGCTTTATTCTTTTAAAAAATCATTCTAAAATGCCTTTTGGCACACCTAAATAAATAGACCTATGAAAGCAAAAGAGATTCAGGAGTTGATTGATTACATCTCCAATTCTGGTTTGGCGGAAGTTAAAATCAAAACTGACGAGTTTGAACTTTCTATTAAAAAATATGCTGATTCCTCTGCCCCTAGAATGGTGGAAGCTCCCGCACCAGCTCCTATCGCAGCACCAGCCCCAGCTCAACCGGCAACACCACAAGCTTCGGCTCCTACTCCTGCAGCAGAGGCGGCTCCATCAAATTTGGTAGAGATCAAATCCCCAATGATCGGAACTTTCTATCTTACCTCAAGCCCGGATGCTGATCCTTTTGTAGCAGTGGGAGATACTGTAAAAGCTGGAGAGACAGTGTGCATAATAGAAGCAATGAAGCTTTTCAATGAGATCGAATCTGAAATTTCAGGGAAAATCGTTAAAATTTTGGTGAGCAATTCTACGCCTGTAGAATATGATCAGCCCTTGTTCCTTGTAGATCCAGCGGGTTAATTTTTTAATTAAAAATAAATAGCTGTGTTTAAAAAAATACTAATTGCCAATAGAGGCGAAATTGCACTCAGAATAATCCGTACCTGTAAAGAAATGGGGATTGAGACTGTGGCTGTCTACTCTACTGCGGATAAAGATAGTTTACACGTAAGGTTTGCTGATGAAGCAGTTTGCATAGGTCCGGCACCGAGCCGAGAATCCTACCTAAACATCCCAAGAATTATTGCTGCTGCAGAGATTACCAATGCAGATGCTATACATCCAGGATATGGATTCCTTTCAGAAAATGCAGAATTTTCTAAAATCTGTGAAGAGTACGGAATCAAGTTTATAGGTGCCAGTGCTGAGATGATCAATCAGATGGGTGACAAGGCTACTGCCAAAGCAACCATGAAAGCGGCTGGTGTTCCTACCATTCCAGGTTCAGAGGGAGTTTTGGAAACTATGGAGCAAGGCATCAAGCTTGCCAATGAAATGGGATATCCAGTTATCCTAAAAGCAACCGCCGGAGGTGGTGGACGAGGAATGCGTATTGTGAAGGAAGAAGCTGGTTTCAAAAAAGCTTGGGACGACGCAAGAATGGAATCCGGTGCAGCCTTCGGAAACGACGGCTTGTATCTTGAAAAATACGTTGAAGAACCTCGCCACATAGAGATTCAAATTATTGGAGATAAAACTGGTAAAGCATGCCATCTCTCAGAAAGAGATTGCTCTATTCAGAGAAGACACCAGAAATTAGTTGAGGAGACCCCTTCCCCATTTATCACTGACGAACTTCGTGAAGCTATGGGAAAGGCTGCTATCAAAGGCGCTGAAGCTATTGGTTACGAAGGAGCCGGAACCGTGGAATTCCTTGTCGATAAGCATCGCAATTTCTTTTTCATGGAGATGAATACCCGAATTCAGGTAGAGCACCCAATCACTGAAGAAGTTACAGATTTCGACTTGATCAAAGAACAAATCAAAGTAGCAGCTGGTGAGACGATTTCCGGAAGAAATTACTATCCAAAGCTTTACGCCATGGAATGTAGAATCAACGCAGAAGATCCTGCTCATGGTTTTAGACCTAGTCCAGGTAAAATTCAGAATCTTCATATTCCTGGTGGACGTGGAGTTAGAATTGATTCGCACGTATATGCAGGCTATGTCATTCCTCCTAATTACGATTCGATGATAGCCAAGCTGATAGTCAGTGGCCAATCAAGAGAAGAAGTAATCGTGAGAATGAAAAGAGCTTTGGAGGAATTTGTAATTGACGGTGTAAAAACTACAATTCCTTTCCATATCGCATTACTGGAAAATGAACAATTTAAGGAAGGTAACTTCACTACGAAATTCTTAGAAGACTTCGATTTCTCTGTAATCAAAGGATAATCAATAGTTACCTCAATTGAAAAGCTGCCTTTAAGTAGGCAGCTTTTTTTGCTTATATATCATCTGGACCAATAGGTCCATGCTAAAGTGGCACCCAAGCTTTCCGTCTAACTTTGATATACTCTATTTGATTTATAGGAATACGAATGGCCTTAGGTTGGTTTAACTTTTTGCCTCCATCCTTCCATACTTCTCCAAAGAGATACCCTCCCTCTCCTCTAGCAAAGACCAAGTAGGCCATCTTCATACCCTTTCTTGCTACTTTTATTTCTTCACCTTCCAGAATGTTTTGAAGTCCTAGGATTTCATCTGCAAGTTCAGGAGTCTCAATTATATACTTTGGATTAAGACTGTTGTGATTTTTGTAAGCCTTGCAGGAAGTTAGGAAAAGAATAGATTGTTAAAATGAAAAATGAAGCTCGTTTTTTCATTGCCAATTTTAGCCTTTGTTTAATCTAAACTTCTAATTAGTAAAACTATAGAACCTAAAAAATAAAACTTACTTCTGCAAAGTAGATGCTTGAAATTCATTAATTGCAAAATCTAAAATTTGCAAAACTTTCTTTTGTTAAATGATATTTTCACTTAAGTTATTGCCATTCAATTAAAAAACGAATTCAAAAATCTTCTGATCAGGATGCTATTTGTCCAAATTATCACTAGTTTGAAAATGTTTTAACCAGTGATCTGACCCAAAAATGACTTTCCCCACTATCAATAGACTTTTGGCATTAACTTGCCTCGGATTCACGATTTTTAGTTGTAATACAAAGCAGTCCAGCGAAATACAACTTTCGGAGATCGAACAGGTCAGCTACAACTTCCATATTCGGCCTATACTTTCTGACAAATGCTTTGCTTGTCATGGTCCGGATGCAAATAAAAGAGAATCAGATCTTAGGTTAGATACAGAAACTGGAGCTTTTGCAGCTTTGAAAGATGACCCCAGTCAATTTGTAATTAAGCCAGGCAACCTAGAAGAATCTACTGTTTATCATAGAATCACTTCCGAAGACCCAGGAGAGCTCATGCCTCCGCCAGAGTCAAATCTTGCCTTATCTAACACGGAAATAGAGCTAATCAAAAAATGGATTGAGCAGGGTGCCAAATACGAACCACACTGGGCTTTTGTACCAGCAGAAAAATCCCCTCTTCCTGAAGAAACTGCCTGGACTACAAACGAAATTGATCGCTTTACCTTAAAGAAAATGAAGGAAAAAGGCCTTCAGCCAAATCCAGAAGCTGAGCCTTATGAATTAATTAAAAGAGCAAGTCTAGATCTTACAGGCTTACCTCCTAGCCCAGAAGTATTGGATAAGTTTGGTGATTTCTCAGGAGAAAATTCTTATGAAGATTTACTGGATGGATTACTTGCTGATCCAGGTTTTGGAGAAAAACTAGCTATACTCTGGATGGATATATCCCGATATTCAGATAGCTACGGTTATCAGGATGATAATATCCGCACGCAGTGGCCATACCGTGACTGGGTGATTCATGCGTTCAATGAAAACATGCCATATGATCAATTTGTCACCTGGCAACTTGCTGGAGACCTTTTGCCAGATCCTAGCAAGGAACAAATATTAGCAACTGCATTCAATAGAAATCATAAGTACACTGAAGAAGGTGGTGTAATAGACGAAGAATACAGAATCGAGTACGTGCTGGATAAAACCAATACGGTAAGCAAGGGACTTTTAGGAGTCACTATGGAGTGCGCTCAATGTCACGATCACAAGTACGATCCTTTCTCGCAGAAAGAGTATTATCAGATGTTTGCCTTTTTTAATAATTCTCCTGAAAAAGGATATGAAGGTGACGTCTCTCAATCAAAGCCCGCTAAAACCCCGATTCTATGGGTGGACCAGGAAGATCTTTCTGGGGTAATGAGTTTCATTAACTATTCTGACACTACTAAACTGAGTGTTTCAGTAATGGGAGAATTAGAGGAACAAAGACCTACCTACATTCTGGATAGAGGTGTTTATGATGCTCCAACAGTGGAAGTTGAGCCATCTACGCCAATTTCGATCATGGAGTTCTCTCCAGAATTGGAAAAGAACCGTTTAGGACTTGCCAATTGGATTACTGACAAAAAGAATCCGCTGACTGCCAGAGTGTTTGTTAATTTGATGTGGCAGGAGATTTTCGGCCAAGGAATTGTCAAAACTGCTGGTGATTTTGGTATGCAGGGTGATCTACCGACGCACCCAGAACTTTTGGATTGGCTGGCAGTTGATTTCATAGAAAATGGCTGGGATATAAAAAGGTTGATGAAGCAAATACTCACCTCGTCAACCTACAAGCAAAGCGCTGTTATCACAGAAAAGCATCTCAACACCGACCCAGCAAACCTCTACTTAGCAAGAGCTCCCCGACTTAGACTACCTGCCGAAAACATTCAGGATTTGGTATTGGCTAGTAGTGGATTGCTTGTAAGAAAGCTTGGTGGACCTAGTGTTAAGCCTTATATGCCAGAAGGAATCTGGGAGGCTGCCACTTCTGGAAGAGGTGTATTGGCAACCTATGTTCAAGACAAGGGAGATAAGCTTTATAGAAGAGGGTTATACAATTTCATCAAATTAACTGTGCCCCCACCAAAAGCTATCATTTTCGATTCGAGCAATCGGGATCGATGTGAGATTGGTAGAAGCAGAACAAATACCCCACTACAAGCACTAGTAATGATGAATGACCCTATGATTTTGGAGGCATCCAGAGTCTTGGCGAGTAAGATGTGGGAGGAAAATAAAGAAGAGGAAAAAGCAATTGCGACCTCTTTCAAACGCATAGTTTGTAGGGATTTAACAAGTAAGGAGATGTCTATCCTACTCTCCTATTATGAAGACCAATTAAATCGATTTAATGAAAATCCAGATCAGATTCTTTCGACTTTAAGCGTCGGAGAATATCCTCTGGAAGAGAAAAACATAAACCCAGAAACTGCAGCGCTCATGCAAGTAATTGTAAGTATTTACAATCTGGAAGAAACTATTACCAAGAGCTGATATGGAAAAGGAAATATTAGAAGAAGGGATGAATCACAACCGTAGAAAATTTCTATCGAGACTTAGTCTTGGAGTAGGAAGTCTTGCATTGGGTTCATTATTGGTACCTGATCTTTTCTCAGGAAAATCAGAGGCAGAAGATGCCATGATGAATGCATTGCCTCACTTTGCTCCAAAAGCCAAAAGAGTGATTTATCTGTTTCAAAATGGCGCTCCAAGTCAACTGGAATCTTTTGATTACAAACCAGAATTGATCAAAAGAATGGGAGAAGAACTTCCTGAGTCCATTCGCGGGACTCAAAGACTAACAGGAATGACTGCTGGTCAATCTTCTTTCCCATTAGTTGGGTCTAATTATAAGTTTAATCAATACGGAGAATCAAGGGCTTGGATTTCAGAAGTTTTCCCACATACAGCTGGAATAGTGGATGATATCTGTATTGTGAAATCCATGCACACAGATGCCATCAATCACGACCCGGCACTTACATTTTTCCAAACTGGAGCTCAGGTTGGAAACCGTCCGAGTATGGGGTCTTGGCTGAGTTATGGTTTGGGATCTGAGAACAGCAACTTACCTGCGTTTTCTGTTCTACTGAGCCGAGGACGTGGAAATGGCCAAGGTGTGTATTCTAAACTTTGGAGCAATGGCTTTTTGGATGCTACTCACCAAGGCGTTCAGTTTTCAAACTCTGAAGACCCGGTCCTATATCTGAAAGATCCAGAATCAATGAGTCGCTCGGAAAGACGCAAAATGATTGATCAGATTGCAGCCATGAATGACATTAGCATGCAGCAATTCAATGATCCTGAAATAGCAGCTAAAGTGAAGCAGTATGAGATGGCGTACCGTATGCAAACTGCTGTTCCGGAAATGACTGATATTTCCAAAGAGCCAGAGAGCATCATCAAACTTTATGGACCAGATTGTTTGGTTCCAGGCACCTATGCTGCCAATTGTCTTCTTGCGAGAAAGCTTTCTGAAAGCGGTGTTCGCTTCGTGCAGCTCTATCATCAGGGTTGGGACCAACATGGCAATTTGCCAAATGAAATGCGCCTACAAGCTGAAGACGTAGATCAAGCATCTGCTGCACTAATTACAGATCTCAAGCAACGAGGTTTATTGGATGAGACACTAGTTATCTGGGGTGGTGAATTTGGAAGAACTAACTACTGTCAAGGAAAAATACAAGTTGACAATTACGGTCGTGATCACCATCCTAGAGCCTTCTCTATTTGGATGGCCGGCGGCGGTGTGAAGTCAGGAATGGTCTATGGGGAGACAGACGATTTTGGTTACAATATTTCCGAAAACCCAGTTCACGTACATGATTTCCAAGCAACAGTCCTTCACTTGATGGGAATCGACCACGAGCGAATGACCTATAAGCACCTAGGACGTAGATATCGACTAACGGATGTCTCAGGTAAAGTTGTAAAAGACATAATTGCTTAAAATCAATATGCTCAAGATTTCTTCGATCAGATCCTTTCTGGAAAGCACCCTTTTTATCTGGATAGGACTCACGCTCATCATTACCCTAGCGGGAAATGCACTCGTATTACCAGATTGGCTTCAGGTTGTTGGAAGAAGCCATCCTATTCTATTACATTTTCCCATAGTGCTGCTCTTAATGGGTTTACTTTTCTTCTGGATTCCAGGAATTGACAAAAAACCCGAGATTAGAGAAATCGGAGAAATCAGCTTTTTGGCTGGTTGCAATTTTGCTGGAATCACGGTGCTAGCAGGATTGATTTTAGCCCAAGAAGAGTATACAGGTGAGATTTTAACCTGGCATAAATGGGGAGGCTTAATTGTTTTCGCTGGTTGTGTTTTACTCTATTTTTTCAGATCTATCAAGGCAAATCTTATGCGCTTATCCAGCGTGGCTCTAGCTATTGCCATCATAGCTACGGGACATTGGGGCGCAGGATTAACACATGGCGAGGATTTTCTTTTGGCTCCTATTCAGTCTAAGGACATCGAGGTAATTCCGCTAGCAGAAGCAGAAATCTTTGGAGATGTGGTGCAGCCAATTTTACAGGCTAAATGTATCAGTTGCCATAAAGAAGGAAAGATTAAAGGAGAGCTGAGAATGGATCATATCGAAGGTTTGCAAAAAGGCGGTAAATCTGGGCCATTTGTTTTAGCTGGAGATTTTGAGAAGTCCATGCTCATCCAGAGAATCAATCTTCCTGAAGATGATAAAAAACATATGCCCCCTAAGAATAAGGCACAGTTGACAGATGAAGAGTTATTAATCCTTAGTGAATGGGTTGCCTCAGGAGCTAGTTTTGAACAGAAATTGGTTACCCTTCCTGCTAAAAACGAATTGTACCAACTGGCATCTGTGAAGTTTGAAGGAAATAAAATCTATTCCTTCGACCCTGCAGATCCAGACGATATCAAAGAATTAAACACATCTTTTCGATCAGTTCAGCCGCTTTTCCCTGAGTCACCTGCATTGGATGTCTCCTACTTTGGCATTTCAGCTTTTCAGCCTGAATCGCTCTCCGACCTCAAAAGGGTAAAAGACCAAATCGTTCGATTTAGCCTCAATAAGATGCCTTTGGCTAGTGTTGATCTCAAATTCTTGAAGGATTTTCAACATCTGGAAGAGCTTCAATTAAACTTTACCGAACTGAATGCAGATCAATTAAAGGTTATTTTCAGTCTGACTTCGCTTGAAGTTTTGGCAATTTCAGGAAATACGATAGATGAAAAATCACTGGAGGATCTTACTAAAATGATTTTCTTGAAAAAGCTTTTTGTATGGCAAACTGGCCTGAGAGAAAAAGACCAAGAAATGCTAAAGAAAGCACTTCCTGAAACTGAAATTGACTTTGGATTTGATGGAAAAGGGATAATCTATGAATTGAATAGCCCTATCATTTCACAAGCAGAAATGATCTACCAAGACAGCTTGAAAATTGTTCTTTCGCATCCAATCCCAACTGCAGAAATTCGCTACACACTTGATGGAACTGAACCTGACAGTATTACTGGAAAAGTTTATTCAGAGCCGATTTTCACCAAAAGCACTGGAAAAATCATTGCAAAAGCTTACGCATCCGAATGGAAAGGCTCAAAACCATCAGAATCAATATTCATACATTCAGGAATCCAACCAACTGAATCAGTTTTGGTTAACGATCCAAATCCAAAATATAAAGCCACAGGTGTTGCCACGCTGTTTGATTTGGTAAAAGCTGAAGCACCAAACCATAGCCAAAAATGGTTAGGATTTCAGGATGATCCGATGGTTTTGGAAGTAAGCTTTGAAAAGGAAAATAACCCAAAAGAAATCTCTCTTAGCCTTTTGTACAACGAAGGCGCCCATATCTTCCCTCCATCCAAAGTACTTGTACAGGGCTGGGAAAATGGAAGATGGACCCAGCTGGCAATTAATACTCCTAGTCCTTCTACCCAAGGCGCTCCTGCAAGATCCGAATTACTCAAACTTGCGCTGGAAAACACAAATTATGAAAAGCTAAAAATCACATTATCTCCCCTTCAAAGTTTACCAAAATGGCATCCAAACTCGGGAAGTAAGGGTTGGGTATTTGTAGATGAGGTGATTTTCAATGAGTAATAAAGGAATTCAATTTTCCTCCTTGCTCAGAATTTTCTTATACATTTCTATATTCTCCATGATATTGTTCTCTAGCTTTGGCTCTTCAATATCTTTTATTTTTTGCATCTCATTATAAATGATTTGAGCCACCAGAACCCGCGCAGCTTCTTTATTGTCCGAAGGAATAATGTACCAAGGCGCATGTTCTTTGGAGGTCTTATTAATAGCTTCCTCATAGCACTTTTGGTAGTCATCCCAGCGTTCTCTCTCCTTTAGATCACCTGGAGAAAACTTCCAATTATGCTTTGCCTTGTTCAAGCGGCGAAGCAACCGCTGCCTTTGTTCTTCTTTCCCTAGGTGTAGGAAAAATTTGAAAATGATGGTTCCGTTATCGCTAATTTGTTTTTCAAAATTGTTGATCTGCTCAAAGCGTTTTTCCCAAAAATCAAAAGTGATATCATCCACAGAATTAATTCCTGGGATGTTTTCTCCCAGAATATATTCTGGATGGACTCGAGTCACTAAGACATTCTCGTAATGAGTCCTGTTAAAAACACCATACTTTCCTCGTTGAGGCAAAGCAATTACATGTCTCCAGAGAAAATCATGTTGAAGTTCCAACTTTGATGGAGTCTTAAAACTGTGGACTACAACTCCCCGCGGATTGAATTCTTTAAAAACTTCCCTAATCAAGCTGTCCTTACCAGCAGTGTCCATGCCCTGCAGACAGATCAGTACTGAATATTTATTATGGGCATACATGATATCTTGATGCTCGCTGAGTTTTTCCCGCAATTTATTAAGTTCTTTTTCCTTCTTTTTTTCCGAAGCTTCAAGATCAATGGAGGTAGGGATTTCTTTTAGAGAGATAGACTTCGTTACTTTAAAGGAATCAGCTGAAATATCTTTCATGCGTTTTTTAATTTTTAGTGGATAATGAGTGGGTCATTAAGAAAAGAACAAGATAATATTTTATCTTACCCCTACAGAAAAACGCCATCATTTTACCCCAATTCACCAACCTTAAAATGGTACAAAATTCTATTTCTCCAGGCATGACTAATCGGTACCTGGCTCTTGACGTGCTCCGTGGCTTGACTATTGCCTTTATGGTCATAGTCAACACAGCCGGAGATTGGACCAATCTCTTTGCTCCTCTTGCTCATGCTAAGTGGCATGGCTTCACTCCCACTGATTTAGTATTCCCAACTTTTCTATTTGTTGTAGGCAATGCTATGAGCTTTTCCATGAAAAAGCTTCAGCAAATGAATCCTGCGGAATTTTTCAAAAAGGTAGGAAAAAGAACAGCTTTGATTTTCCTGATCGGCTGGTTGCTAAACGCATTTCCATTTTATGAACTATCTGATACTGGGGCTATGAGTATTAAGGACTTTACAGAAGTCCGACTTTTTGGAGTGCTTCAGCGAATTGCACTTTGCTATTTCTTTGGAGCGATAGTACTTTATTATGGAGGAATAAAGGGTGCCTGGATTTTCAGTGGAATCTCACTTATAGGTTATTGGGTGGTAATGTATTTCTTTGGCGATTCTGCTGATCCATATGGCCTTACTGGAAATGCTGCAATCAAGCTAGATTTAGCGCTGATCGGACCTGAAAGAATGTATGGCGGAGAAGGAATTCCTTTCGATCCTGAAGGTATTCTCAGCACCTTACCCGGAATCGTAAATGTTATCGCTGGCTATCTAGCCGGTATGATGATCCAAAAACTTGGTAATTCCGTGAAAACGATCAAGAAATTACTGGTTATGGGATTGATATTAATCATAGTAGCTTACATCTGGGATATATTTTTTCCGATCAACAAAAAAATCTGGACCAGCTCATATGTTCTTTTGACCATTGGGATTGACCTTATTTTATTGGCGATCATGGTGGTGATTATTGAAATCAAAAACTGGAAAGGTTGGACTTATTTTTTCGAAGTTTTTGGAAGAAATCCCCTGATTCTATATGTGCTATCGGGACTGGTTATTCGAATACTAGGTATGATTCCAATGGGAGAAACAACACTACGCGGTTTTATTTACACTAATTTCTATACAACCTGGCTGTCGCCAAAAATGGCTTCATTTCTATTTGCATTTAGTTATATGCTGCTCATTTGGCTAATCGGACTATGGATGGATAAAAGAAAGATCTATGTAAAAGTGTAAAATGTAATATTCTGATAATAAGTCTTTTGCCCAAAAACCGTAACTTATTGGTGTTTTTTAATTAACCCAATATTTTTATGATTCTGAAAATTGGAGTTTATAATGTAGAATGGATGAGAGATCTGTTTGACACAGAGGGAATTCCTAAAACAACTGGCAAAGAGCTTATTAGAAGTCAGCAATTGGCTGAGGTGATCCAGACAATGGACCCAGATTTTCTAGGTATAGTGGAAGGTCCAAACACCCTGGTGGATGGCTCAAAAACTGCTTCCGCACAAATGGAAATATGGACTAAAACTTTCATTCCTGGCTCAACTTACAAAGGTATTCACGGCTTCCCATCTGCAGGTCAGCAGGAACTTTGTGCTATTTTCAAGCCTGATAAAGTCAATGTACTTTTCACTCCTGAGACCAGGGAAGGAAATAGATTTGATGAACCTTTTTTGCAGGACACCACAAACCGTCTAATCAAAGAACAATACAAACATTATCGTCCCCCACTGGAATTGAGCATTTTAGGACTGGATGATTCTTTGATTACACGGGTGATCGTAGCTCATACGAAATCCAAGGGAATTTTTGATATGGTTGATTATGCCAGATTCGAGCAAATTTCCGCTCGTGACCGACTTAAGTTATTTGCAGAATGCATGTCTATTCGAGAGCGATGCGATGAGTATTTGGAAAAAAATCAGCAAGTCCTAGTGATGGGAGATATCAATGACGGATTTGAGTTGGATTTTTACGAAAATAAATTCTCTAAAAGTGCTGTAGAAATCCTACTTGGAGACGTTTGGAAGCCGGAATTTATCATGAAACCTGTTTTACCCAAACCAAAACTAAATAGCTATGGATACACTCCAAATTCCAGTAAATATAAAGACCGGATTACGGGAGATGAAATCAATGTTTTGATTGATCATATTTTGGCGAGCCAAGGATTAAAAGTCTTGCAAGGAACAGTGTGGAACCCATATCTTGAAAAAAGTAATCCAGCAATCCAATCTGTCAGCGACTCACTCAAAAAAGCTTCGGACCATTTTCCTGTGCTTTGTGAGATAGAAACAATAAACCCGTAAAAACCAATGGACCAAGCAGCACAGACAATGATCGATAACCTAGAGAAAAACACAGGTAAAAGCCTGGATCAATGGGTATCTATTGTTTAGAAAGAAAGTTTAAACAAGCACGGAGAAATTATAAAATTTTTAAAGTCTGAATATGGCTTTACCCATGGTTTTGCAAATCTTGTGGCCCACAAATCCTTAAAATCAGATTCAGGGTCAGCTGCGGATACAGATGAGTTGATCACAAAGCAATACAAGGGCAAAGAACATTTTTTAAAGCTTTATGAGAACTTAGGCTCTGAAATCAAAGCTTTTGGCTCAGATATAGAATTCGCTCCAAAAAATGCTTATGTGAGTGTAAAGCGCAAAAAGCAATTTGCCATGCTAATACCTGCTACTAAAACGAGATACGAAATAGGCCTCAATTTAAAAGGTCACCCAGCAGAAGGAGTTCTTGAAATTGACACCAAAACAAATGGTATGTGCAGTCATAAGATTTTGCTCACGCCTGAAAGCGATATTACTCCAGAAGTTATTTCTTGGCTTCAAATAGCCTACGAAGCTGCTGGATGACCACCCCTTTTACAAAATAGGATTACTTTCGGTCAATAACTGAAGTGTTTGCTATGAATTTTGGGGATACCTTGTTTTCAAAATTATCCCCCATTATGTTAAAATCGCCTTCTTTAAAATCTTTTATATATCGCTACTTCAATACTTTCCTCTTTCTCCTTTTGTTCCATAATTCATTTGGACAAATCACAGAAGAAACCTATCACAAGGCTGAATATTTCCTAAGTGATAATATTCAAAAAGAGGTATATCATCTCGAAGTAATTCCTCATTGGATAAAAAATCAGAATTCTTTTTGGCATCAGACTTATACAAAAGATGGAATGCGCTTTTTCATCACCAACCTAGATGAAAAGAGTACCAAGGAAGCCTTTGATCACAACGAACTTGCAAATTATCTCAGTGAAAAATCCGGAAAGGAAATCATTGGAGATGCTCTGCCCTTTACTTCTATTGAAATGGACGAACAGGGAAAAATATCATTTGAATGGATGAATCAAAACTGGAAGTTTGATGCCGAGAAGAAGGAATTAACCAGCGAGAAAGTAAAGGATAGGCCAACCCGTGATTTTGCTATTTCTCCGGATGGAAACTGGAAAGCTTTCACCCGAAATTTCAATCTATTTGTAGAGAACCTGCAAACTGGGGAAGAAATCCAGCTAAGTTTTGATGGAAAAAAAGACTACGAATATGCATCATTTTGGGGCTGGTCAGATATGATTTATGGAGAAAATGGAGAGCGCCCATATCACTTCAGCGCCAGATGGTCTCCAGATTCCAAATTCATTCAAACTCAGATTGTGGATCTTCGACTTGCAGAAAAAATGTTTTTGCTGGATTTCAGCCAAGATTCTAAATTTCGACCTGAGCTGATGGCATATTACCGTGGATCACCAGGCGACAGCACTGTGGTTACTTACACACCGGTTTTGTTTGAATTGGATTCTAAAGAAGAGACAAAATTTCCTCAGCTAACCTTACCACACTTCATCGGCATGAACCTCAATTGGAGTGCTGATAGCCAATTTTTAAGTGGTACTTATTTGGAGCGTGGATTCAAGAGGTTTAGTGTGATAGAAATTGATGCAAAATCGAAAGAGCTTCGAAAAATCTATTCTGAATCTTCCCCTACTCACGTTAATAACAATAATATTTTCAGACGCTTAGAAAATGATCAGTTCATTCTCGGTACTGAGAAATCCGGATGGAATCACTTGTCTCTTTACGATTGGAAAACAGGTAAGCTCATTAATACGATCACTTCGGGAGAATACGTGGTTAGTAATATTCTTTCAGTAGACGAGAAAAATGAGGTGATTTACTTTGAGGCGAACGGGAGGGAAAATGATCAAAACCCTTACTATTCCAATCTGTATAGAATAAATATGGATGGTTCAGGAATCGCGCTATTGACACCTGAAAACGCCTTCCATTCTATTTCTTACTCAGATGAAAAAGATTACTTTATCGACAATTATTCCACTGTAGATCAGCCAACAGTCTCTGTCGTACGTGAACTCAAATCAGGCAAAATCATTTATGAAATCTCGAAAGCAGATATTTCAAACCTGAAAAAGAAAGGATATCAAAGTCCCAAGCAATTTACTGCTACTGCAAAGGATGGGAAAACAACTTTATATGGCATCTATTATTTGCCAACAGATTTCAATTCTAAAAAGAGCTACCCAATTATTGACTACACTTATTCCGGTCCTCATATAGACATTACTCCTAAAACTTTCAAAGCTGGTCTAATCGGTTTACAGCAACCTATGGCAGAGTTAGGGTTTGTAGTGGTCACCATAGATGGGCTTGGCACCTCAGGAAGAGGTAAAGCATTTAACGATGTATCCTATAATAATCTCGGTGATGGGACCACAGATCATGTTCTTGCTATTAAACAATTGGCCGCTAAAAATAAGTTTATTGATATCGACAAAGTCGGAATATTTGGTCACTCTGCAGGTGGCTACGATGCTGGAAGGGCGATGCTTTTGCATCCGGATTTTTACAAAGTAGGTGTGGCATCAGCAGGAGATCACGACCACAGAATGGAAAAAGCATGGTGGCCAGAGATGTATATGGGATATCCAAGAGGCGATTTCTACCATGAGCAATCCAATGTAACCAATGCCGCTAACCTTAAAGGATATCTGTTATTAGCACATGGTGGAATAGATGAAAATGTCAATCCATCCGCCACTTTCAAGCTTGCAGAAGCGCTTATCAATGCTGGAAAAGATTTTGACCTTTTCATCTGGCCGAGTCGAAACCATAATTTTGGAAGAAGCAACGGAGACTACTTTACCAAAAAAAGATGGGATTACTTCATAGAGCATTTGATGGGAGAAGAGCCGATACGGCATTATCAGATCAAGAAATAAATGATTACACCGAGTTTTAGCAATTCAGATATAAAGTTTAAAAAGTTATACTAACTAAAATTCTGAAATCACATTTGTATTGAATACTTAAGAGGAGGTCCCAAATTTGGAAACCTCCTCTTTTACTTTGGACCTAGATAGCTTTAAAGGTAACCTTTAGTGATTCGCTGAATGTATTTTCCCAGAATATCAAATTCCAGATTGACTAAGTCACCGGGCTTCAACTGATGAAAATTAGTATGATCAAAGGTGTACGGAATTATCGCTACCGAGAATCTACCAGGTCCGGAATTGAAGCAGGTTAAACTGGTACCATTAATTGTGATGGAGCCTTTTTCCACGGTTACATTTCCGAGGCTATGGTCAAACTCTAAGTCAAAAACCCAAGATCCATTCTGATCAATAATATTTTTCACTTTTCCCACCTGGTCCACATGTCCTTGCACGATATGCCCATCAAAGCGTCCATTTGCAGGCATACAGCGTTCAAGGTTGACTTTCTTACCTACTTTCCACTGTGATAGATTCGTTTTCTGAATCGTCTCGTCGATTGCCGTCACTCGGTATAAATCGGGAGTTGTTTGAACTACAGTAAGACATACACCATCATGCGCTAAAGACTGATCGATCTTCAACTCAGATGCAAGTGTTGCTTCCAGATCAAAGTGGACATTGGTACCGTCCTGAGTTATATTTTGTATTGTGCCAATAGCTTCAATAATTCCTGTAAACATAGCGATGAATTTAACTTTCAAAGTTTCAATGACTAAGCAATAAATGCCCTATTCAAGTTCAAATTAAGCCAAATATTCTTTTATCTTCGATCACAGAATCGTAAATAACCATGCCCCTACTCAAACTCGAAGACACGTATTTACATAAAGGAAAACGGAGAGCTCTAGTAAATTTGCTAAGGGAAAAAGGAATTAAAAACGAACATGTACTTCAGGCTATCAACACGTTACCAAGACATTTTTTCTTTGATTCTGCATTGATTTCGCATGCTTACGAGGACAAAGCCTTCCCCATCGGAGAAGGTCAGACTATTTCCCAACCTTACACTGTAGCCTTCCAAACCGAACTGCTTGAGATCAAAGAGGGAGAAAGAATTTTAGAAATTGGAACCGGTTCAGGATATCAAGGAAGCATCTTACATCTACTTGGTGCAGAGGTATTTACTATAGAATACCAGAAGAAACTATTTGAGGGTACCAAACGATTTTTAACGAGGCTGGGAATAGAAATGCATCTTTTCTATGGCGATGGAACAGGCGGACTTCCAGCTTATGCACCTTACGATAAAATAATTGTAACAGCTGGAGCCCCGGTTGTACCCGAGGCTTTGGTTCAGCAGTTAAAAATTGGAGGAATTTTGGTAATTCCTGTAGGCGATAAGCGAAAGCAGGCAATGCTGAAAATCACCAAGAAGTCAAAAGATCAAGTCGTTCAGGAAGAATACGAGGGTTTTGCATTTGTACCGCTTTTGGGAAAAGATGGTTGGGGCTGAGTGGACTTCGGAATTTTGATTTCAATTTTATCTATACGCAAATCCATTCAATCTCAAAATAATATTCCGATAAAAACTCTCCATTGATTTTTCAACAAAATTTAATTTCTATTTTTGTTAAAATTTAGATTTATGAGCCTAAAGAAATTTGCAAGAGAGTCCGCAGTGATCATGACCGAAATGGTCCTTCCAAATGATACTAATACACTTAACAACCTCATGGGAGGTAAACTAATGCATTGGATGGATGTGGTTGCTGCCATTGCTGCACAAAAACACTCTAACAGCATAGTAGTGACTGCTTCTGCAGATAATATTTCCTTCCAGGAACCTATCGCCCTTGGTAATGTAGTTACCCTTAAAGCTCAGGTAACCCGTGCTTTCAACTCTTCCATGGAGGTTTTCATAGAAGTGACAGCGGAAGACATCCCTGCTAATAAAAAGGTAATGACCCACAGAGCCTTTTTCACTTTTGTGGCTGTTAATGAGAACAATAAACCATCTAGAATTCCTGAGTTAGTTCCAGAAACTCCAGAGGAAATTGAAAACTACGAAGGAGCATTAAGAAGAAGACAACTCAGACTTGTATTGGCAAAAAGAATGAAACCAGAAGATGCTGTTGAGCTGAAGTCAATTTTCAATATGGATTGACCAAACGAAAGCAAATTAAATATTCGAGGGGTAATTGAGATATTGCCCCTCTTTTTTTGTGTTAAGGCGAATTTTAAGCAATTTCCGACATGGAAAATATGAGCATTCAAGAGCTCCAACATATCATTACCGAAGATCTTTTCTTCTTCGAAAAAGAACTTAAAGCCGATCAGGGAAAACAGGATTCAAATCATTCAGTTGAGACAGAAAAACCAAAGACTCTTCCGAAAACAGTGCATTTGACAACCTCCACACCTTCCACCGAAGAAATAAAACTTGAGCCTTTAAAAGTGAGGGGGAATTTCGAAAAAGGAATTTTAGTTCTTCATGAAGAAGCTGAACTGAAGAGCGAGGTAATGGATATGCTGGTTAAAATGATTAATGCGGTTGGCCATTCGATGAATGAAGTTGGGCTACTTTCTTCCAAAGAATTGGAAGGCAGGACCCTCACTGAACTTTATGATCTGAATGCTCACATCGTTCTTAAGTTCGGCCGTCTAAAACACCCGATAAATGCATTGCCGGCATCCGACTATCAGATCCATATGGAAAAGGAAACTGAATACCTTTTTGCAGATGCGCTTACCACTATTTCAGAAGATAAAGTTCTTAAAGGAAAACTTTGGAATACCCTTAAAATATTATTTAACATAGCTAAAAAATAATGAGTCTAACTCCCCAACAACATACCTGGGCAAAACGATTTCGATGGATTTCACTTATTGAAGGTACTTCAACGTTAGTTTTATTTTTCATTGCTATGCCTTTGAAATACATGTGGGACTATCCGATGGCTGTTACATATGTAGGATCGATTCATGGAGCTCTATTCCTTATTTACATCTGCATGGTTTTCCCTACAGCTCATAATTTAAAATGGAATTTCAGCAGAACATTCTTTGCAATCATTGCTTCAATTCTGCCATTTGGACCTTTTATTTTTGATAGAAACCTGAAGAAAAGTCAAAAAGTGGAATTGTAGCATATGGCCTTAATCAGTAAAAAGAAGCGAATCTATCCTATCAGCAATGGACTGAGACGCTATCTGATTAAATATTCCCGTGAAGTAGATATCCCTATCCACTATCACGAATTGCTTCGCTATTCTAGTTCTATCGCACTATATGATTCCAAAGAACAAGACACGCTTTGGGAAACGGTATTCTACGACCAATCTGACCGTGAGGAAATCCACCTAAATGTCAAAAAGATCTATGCATTACTGAAAGCCGGTGGAGATATGTCGGTAATGGAGCACCTGTATGTTGACCGGATAGACTTGTGCGTCTATGGAAATACTCAGCCGTTTCGAGTACGCATCGTGAATAGAATCAACGATAATTTTGATTACTTCTATGTGAAAAACGCTGATGCATCACGCGTTTATGGGCTTGAGTTTGAGCATTTACTTTCACCCAATAGGATTTCCTATTTAGTTCATCAAAACACACTAATAGAGGAACATATAGCGGGCATTCCTGGTGACAAATTCATGCGAGCGCACATGACTGATCCTCATCTGAATCCCATTCGATTAGCGAAGGAATTCGTCAAATTCAACGAGCGTTGCTTTGTGAGATTATTGGGTGATATGCATTCATCCAACTTTGTGATTGATGTCACACCGGACTTTGAAGAGACGCATTATAGAATTCGCGCGATTGATTTTGATCAGCAATCCTACGAGGGAAAAAAATCCATTTACCTACCCCAATATTTCAAGGAAAACAATGTGCTTATTCAATTGGGCATGAAATACATCACCCCTGAGTCCATGGTGCAATACCAGAAAGAAGAGCGTGCATTAATCGCTACACGACTCAAATCTTCCCGGCAAGGCATCCTCGATATTTTGCGCTCCATGGAGCACGACACGATTTCCTTACCGGAAAATATTGCCTCTTTAAAAATCGACTTAGCGAAACATTATGGAAATGATAAGTTCCTGGAATGCAAAAGCATGGGTCAAATCATGAAAACAAGCCTTGAGGAACTTATCAAGAAATAATCGACTTTACTTTATCAATCTTCTCAAGTAACCACCATAGCCACTTTTTCCTAATTTATCAGCAGCTTCAAGTAGCTTTTCTTCCCCTATAAACCCAGCTCTGTAGGCGATTTCTTCTATACAACCGATCTTCAAGCCTTGACGCTCCTCGATTACCTCCACAAATTGGGCGGCTTGCAAAAGAGACTGATGCGTGCCGGTATCGAGCCAGGCAGTTCCCCTATTTAGGATAGCAACTTGCAGCTCGCCCATTTTAAGATACTCAGTATTGATATCTGTGATTTCGAGTTCACCGCGCGGACTTGGTTTGATTTTCTTCGCAATTTCGACTACTCTGTTATCGTAAAAGTAAAGCCCAGGAACAGCAAAATTTGATTTAGGGTTTTCAGGCTTTTCTTCTATACTTATTGCCTTCTGGTTTTCGTCAAATTCCACCACCCCGTATCGCTCAGGATCATTGACATGGTAGGCAAATACTACTCCTCCCTTTGGATTTGTGTGCTCCTTCAATGTATTGTGAAGACCAGAACCATAAAATATATTATCTCCCAAGATCAGAGCTACCTCATCGCCTCCGATGAATTTTTCTCCGATAATAAATGCCTGCGCCAATCCATCTGGGCTTGGTTGTACAGCATATTCAAATCTACATCCAACCTGTGATCCATCGCCCAAAAGTCGCTGAAATGCCTCGCTATCGTCTGGGGTCGTAATAATCAGTACTTCCTTGATCCCCGCCATCATCAATACAGATAGTGGATAATAGATCATTGGTTTGTCATAAACCGGCATCAACTGCTTACTTACCGAAATGGTCAAAGGATATAGACGAGTTCCAGACCCACCGGCCAAAATAATTCCCTTCATATTTTTTATTGTATAAATTTCAATTTTAAGACTTCTGTTACTTCCAAAAATGAATCCAACTATCTCAATACCTGAATCGGTAATTTATCAGATAAGGAAATAGCAAACTGGGCTAATCTGAGGTAAAAGATAGAAAATAGCGTTAGATTAAGGCTTAAATCTACTGAAAGGGCGAAAATTAAAAAAATAAGATACGAAAACAGTGATTGTTCCTTTAGGAATGCGAAGCGATATGGAATCTTTTTTAGCTCAGACAGAGATTTAAGCTGGAGCGGGACACAAAGTTATTTGTTTATGTACATAGCAATTCAGAGCAACAGTTTCCCAACTTGGGTATGAGTTCATCGAGTTTGCTTAAGGTTTATAAGAAACGCTGGAAACCCAAAGTGGAAAAACCATTATAGATAGCTGTAAAAATGCTTGGAAGAAACTTAATAGTTTTTTCAAACTGGCAAAGATAAATTTGAGACAGCTTTGAAGGACTTTTGTATAAAACCTAAATATGACGAAAATGCTTTTAAAGTTGCCACCAAGATGGAAAGTGAAGTAAAATGATAAAACATCCTAAAACTTGTTATCAATCAAAAATTTAATTGAATGAATCTTAATAACTCAGTTTTCCTAGTATTTTTTGCGATGGTAATCGCAAGTTGCCAATCAGATCCTGAAGTCAATTTTGAATCTCAGGTGACAGAGGAGTATAGGCCAGCCTACCACTTTACCCCCGAATCTGGCTGGATGAATGATCCAAATGGACTAACCTACCTTAATGGAGAATACCATCTATTTTACCAGCATTATCCTGACAGCACTGTTTGGGGACCTATGCATTGGGGACATGCCGTTTCTACCGATTTAGTAAATTGGGAGGATTTGCCCATAGCCCTATATCCAGATAGTCTAGGTTACATTTTCTCCGGAAGCGCTGTATATGATGCTGAAAATAGTTCGGGATTAGGAACAGCTGAAAATCCTCCCATGGTAGCAATCTTCACCTATCACAATGCTGAGGAAGCAAATACCTCCTCCTATACATTCCAAAATCAAGCAATAGCATTTTCCCTGGACAAAGGCAGAACATGGGATAAATACGATAAAAATCCTGTCCTACAAAACCCAGGAATTCGTGATTTCCGCGATCCTAAAGTTTCCCAAATCACAAATCCAGACGGCACAAAATCCTGGATAATGACTCTCGCGGTGCTAGACCATATTAATTTTTACAGTTCCCCTGATTTAATTAACTGGTCTTTGATTGGTGAGTTTGGAAATACTATTGGTGCGCATGGTGGAGTTTGGGAATGTCCAGATCTGCTGCCTTTCAAAACACCATCGGGAGAAAATAAATGGGTATTGCTAGTGAGCATAAATCCAGGTGGGCCTCAGAATGGATCCGCTACACAATATTTCATTGGAGATTTTGAGGATGGTCAATTCACTCCAGACGACACGATGATTCGATGGATTGACTATGGACCGGATAATTATGCCGGAGTTACTTATAGCAACCTTCCCACTGAGCAAAATAGAACTCTTTTCATTGGATGGATGAGTAATTGGATTTATGCCAATCAAGTACCTACAAAGGTTTGGAGATCAGCAATGACAGTTCCCAGAGAGCTAAGTTTATTTGACATTGATGGCACCTTGCTTCTAAAATCTGCGCCTGCTAAAGAACTTACTGATCTAAGAGAAAAAGAGTATGGAGTAAAGGATAGAAACTCTGGTTTACCATCAGAGGCGTTCGAAATTACGGCAGAGACTAAATCTGATTTTTTTAAGATTTCGTTCTCAAATGAAACAGGCGACAGTTTATTTGTCTCCAAAGAAAATGGTTTGGTAAGTATTGATCGTAGAGGTGCGGGTGAAAGTAATTTCAACAAAGACTTTTCTGCTATTCACTCTGCTCCCATGAGCTGGGAAGCAAAAGACATAAGAATATTTATGGATGCTGCCTCCATTGAATTATTCGTAAATGACGGTGAGTTAGTGATGACTTCTATAGTATTTCCATCAAGTCCTTGGAAAAATGTAGCTGTTTCAGAAAACCTCAATTCCTTAAAAATTTATAATTTGAAAAAATAAGGACGTCATACTATTGACATCTCATATTATTTTGGTTTAAATTAGTATGTTAACCGATAAAAAATGAAAAAGCATTTTTCACTCCTTATACTATCCATTAGTTGGATCTTATGGTTTGTAGCTGTTTTTACATTTCCTGTCTCTATTGTTTCTACCAATATTGACTACACACATGATTCGATTTCGAATCTTGAACAAGTTGCAAAAATTCAATTTAACGCTGCTCCAGAATTACTGGAAATCCCTGAATTCAAGATTGATTGGAGCTTAAATGCCAAGCTTAACCCTGAATGGTATTTTGACTTTCTAAGCCCTTTTAAAGTATACTTAGCTTCTTCATTTTTCAAGAAATCGATTCCACTTTTTGACGTTAAGGACACTTTCATCCATTTTTATTACACCTGGTAAAACAGAATAGAAACCCACGCTGTGATCCCAAAATCACAATTCATCTATTCAATTTAACCACACTCCTATGATCTCCATTGATCCTATCACACTTGCTGTGTCATCATTTGCTATGATGGCGTCTGCATCGCCATTCATCTACTACAGCTACAAACTAAAAAAAATCAGGAATGAAAATCTGGCAACATTTGAAGAATTTTCCACTTCAAATAACGTCATTCCTACTCTGCACGAACGCTGGAGAAACCATTACCATTTGGGTTTGGATAGCCAATTCAAAAAGTTGATCTACCATAGGTTTGGCAGCTATCCTGAGCAAAGTGTCATAGACCTCAAAGAGGTAAACAAGGTAAGCATACAGGAAAAAATCCGCAGAGTTCAAGTAGGAAACGAGAAACGCTACATTCTAGATTTTCTAGCCTTACAGTTTCATTTTAAAGACATATCGCATTCTCCAAAGACGATAGAAATTTACGACGGTGAATTATTCACTAGTGTAGCGGGAGAACGCGGTATTGCTGAAAAGTGGCAAAAAATACTTGAGAATAATCTTAAAGATTGAATTAATTAGCAAAGAATACTTTTATCAGATTGGTTTTATTGGTTATAAAAGACTCAGTAAAGTAACTGGGTCTTTTTTCTTATACGAGCTACTTTGTCTTATTTTAAAATAGAAAAATTTGTAATATTAAAAACGTCAAACTTTATCAACGAAATGTCAGACACACCTATTCATAAAGAGTATTCCAACGGAGAATTAACTATCACTTGGAAACCTCATAAATGTATACATTCCAAAAACTGCGTTTCCGGATTGCCTTCAGTTTTTGATTTTGAAAGAAGACCTTGGGTCAATGCAAAAGGAGCAAGTACGGAGGAAATTGTCAAGCAAATAGATAAGTGTCCAAGTGGAGCTCTTGGTTATTATTTCAAAGAGCAAAAAGAAACAAGTTCCGGTAATGTGATGTCAGAGCAATTGGTGGAAGTCATTGCCAATGGTCCGCTGATGGTTTACGGAAATCTCCAAGTTAAACTTCCTGATGGACACATAAAAAACCAAAGTAAAGTCTCAGCTTTTTGTAGATGTGGATCTAGCCAAAACAAGCCGTTTTGTGATGGTACCCATAAGAAAATTAACTTCCAAGGCTAAAGCCTAAATACATGCGTAAAGTACTCGTTCTTTTTGCTCATCCTAAATTTGAGCATTCTGAAGCAAATCAAGCTTTAATCCAGGCTGCTAATGGATTGGAAAATGTGGAAATCAGGGATTTATATGAACTCTATCCTGATTTTAACATTTCAATTCAGGATGAGCAGGAGGCACTTTTTGAAGCTCAAGTAGTCATCTGGCATCATCCCATTTATTGGTACTCCTGCCCTCCTCTTATGAAGCAATGGATAGATCTGGTCCTGGAGTTTGGTTGGGCATATGGTCCTGGTGGGATTTACCTGAAGGGCAAGCATATTCTAAATGCTATTACTTCAGGTGGATCTCAAGAAGCCTACCAATATGAAGGCAAAAATAATTATAAGATTGAGGATTTCCTTCGACCATTTGAGCAAACAGCCAGACTTTGCCACATGAACTATTTGGCACCATTCCATGTAGCTGGAACTTATAAAATTTCGGACTCTGAACTCATTAGAAAAGCAGATTCTTACAGAGAATTATTACTCAACCTTCGGGATAATGATGATCTTACCCCCTACCAAAACCGCTAAAATGTAAGCTTATGAATGGATTTTTAGCAAACGCAATCTTATATATTTTAGCAGCAATCATTTGCGTTCCGGTTGCCAAAAAGCTTGGAATGGGCTCTGTATTAGGGTATCTAATTGCAGGAATTTTAATTGGCCCCTACCTACTTGGCTTTATCACCAATGAAGGTCAAGGTCAGGATATCATGCACGCTACGGAGTTTGGAGTAGTTATGATGCTGTTCTTGATTGGACTGGAATTGGAACCCAAAAATCTGTGGAAAATGCGTCAGCTCATTCTTCAGGTGGGTTTGAGTCAGGTATTGGTCACTTCTGCCTTAGTATTTGGGATTGGGTTATTGCTCGATGTACGCTGGCAAATATCGCTTGCTGCCGGGCTTTCCACTGCGCTATCATCCACCGCTATAGTCTTGCAATCTCTCAAAGAAAAAAATCAAATGAACAGTCCGAATGGTAAGCTTTCATTTGGAGTTTTATTGATGCAGGACGTCGCAGTAATACCTATTTTAGCGCTGTTACCCCTTTTGATTTTCGGAGAGGTTGCTACTGTTGCGACCGAAACTTCTGGAATGCATGGCCTTATAGATAATCTTCCAGGTTGGGTACAGACGTTATCTATCTTTGCAGCTATAGGAATAGTTGTTCTTCTCGGAATGTTTGGGTTTGGTCCACTTTTAAACTGGGTAGCAAAGACTAGGCAGAGAGAATTATTCACAGCTTCTGCATTATTGATAGTGGTTGGGATCTCCTATCTGATGGAACTGGTAGGCCTTAGTCCAGCACTGGGAGCTTTTCTAGCAGGCGTAATATTAGCAAACTCTCCTTACCGACATGCTCTTGAATCCGATTTAGAACCCTTTAAGGGACTACTTCTTGGTTTGTTTTTTATGGCTGTAGGTTCTACGATTAATTTCAGCTTGATCATTTCAAATGCATCTACCATAGTATCTATTACTCTAGGGATTATTGTTTTGAAAACGATCATTTTGCTAGTAATTGGTAGAACCAAGAAGCTACGATTGACGAGTAATCTAAGCTTTGCAATAGGCCTTTCCCAGGTGGGTGAATTCTCCTTTGTCACCTATGCGTTCGCATTGCAATTGGGGATTTTTGACCAGTCAATTTCTGACACCTTAATGGCTATAACGGCTCTGAGTATGACCATTACTCCTATTCTCATGGTGATTCTCGATAAGGCTATCATCCCACATATCAACAAAGCTGCCAAGACAATCGAAAAAGAAATGGATAAAATTGACGAGCACAATAAAGTCATTTTGGTAGGTTTTGGACACTTTGGATCAACTTTGGGGCGCTTTCTTAGAGCCAATGGAGTGGAAGCAACTATTTTGGATGCTGATCCGGATCGGGTTGATTACCTGAGGAAAATGGGTTTTAAAGTGTATTTCGGAGATGGAACAAGAGCCGAGTTACTTCAGTCTGCAGGTGCAGAGGACGCTTCCATTTTAATATCGGCACTTGACAATACTGAATACAGTCTTAGGCTAGTTGAGCTTTGCAAAGAGGAATTTCCTCATCTGGAAGTTATGATTCGAGCCAAAAACCGATATGATGCATTTGAGCTGATGGAAATGGGCGTGAAAAATATTTACAGAGAACATCTGGATACATCTATTCGAATGGGAGAAGATGTGCTTAAGAAGCTTGGCTTCAGAGCTCATACCGTGCACCGTTTGGCTAAGCAATTTCGGGATTATGACGAAAGTGCTTTGAAAGTGTTGGTGAATTTTAAGGATAACAAGGATGAATACATTTCTAAAAGCAGGCAGCAAATAGAAATGCAGGAAAGTCTGTTAAATGGAGAACTGATGAGGAAATTTTCTGTTAATGATCATACTTGGGATAGCGATTCTATCAAAGATGCAGCAAAATCAGAAAAAAAGTAAAATCAAGTTAGGGTTATTAAACAGTGTTTAATTATATTTGACCGTTCACTGAAATATAATGGGAATTACAGATCGCAAAGAAAGAGAGAAGGAAGAATTAAGAGAGACAATATTGAAAGCTGCAAAGTCATTGTTTCTTGAAAGAGGAATTGAAAAGACCTCAATGAGAACCATTGCTGATAAGATCGAATATAGCCCTGGGATAATTTACCATTACTTCAAGGACAAAAACGAGATTTTCCATGCGCTTCATCAAGAAGGCTTTAAAGCACTTAGTGAAAAAATGGAGGTTCTCTCGGTAGTGCAGGATCCTTTGGAAAGAATCAAAGCTATGGGTAAGATCTATGTAAAATTTGCAATGGAAAACCCTGATATGTACGACCTTATGTTTATTAAAGACGCTCCTATGTGTCATGTAAATGATTCTGAAAAAGAAGAATGGAAAGAAGGCTGGTTTGCATTTAATGGGCTTAGAATGACAATAGTAGAATCTCTTGAAAAAGGATACTTCCCTGGTCATGACGCTGAGTCATTAGCTTATATGGTATGGTCTACTGTGCATGGATTAGTTTCTTTGAATATCAGAAAACGTTGTGAAGTCATAGATATACCACGTAGAGAAAATATTGTAAGCGATGGCTTAGAGGCTTTCTTTAAAATCTTGGGGTAACTCCCTTTTTTTTGCACCACCATTAAACACTGTTCATTATTTTAACGATGTATTAAAATGAAAATTTACACTTGGATTTTGCTCTTTCCTCTCAGCATTCTAGTCAGTAAGCCACTACTAGCACAAGGCATTTTGAAGGAATATATTGAACTGGGAATAGAGAATAACTTGGTCCTTCAAGAGAAAGACATTTCTATCGATAAAAGCATGCTGGCACTGCAGGATGCCAAAAGTTACTTTTTGCCTGTAGTTGATTTTGGTATGACCTATAACCTTGCAAAAGGAGGAAGAAAGATAAATTTCCCTGTGGGAGATTTGCTGAATGAAGCCTACAGAACGCTAAATGAATTGACTCAATCCTCCCAATTTCCTCAACTGGATAACGTCAATGTGAATTTTCTTCCAAACGATTTTTATGATGCCCGATTCCGGGTTTCCATGCCAATCATTAATCCGGACCTCTCCTACCAAAAAGACATTCGCGAAAAACAGGTACAGGTTACCGAGTATGACTTAGCCATTTATAAAGCCACACTCATACAGGACATTAAGCTGGCATACTACGATTTTTGTACCGCCCACACTGCAATTGAGGTAATAGCCAGCTCGAAAGAACTGGTAGAGCACAACCTGAAAGACAATGAGTCACTTCTCAAAAACGGAACTGGACTCCACGCTTCAGTACTTCGTGCAGAAAGTGAAGTTGAAAACATCAATGCATTGATGATAGAGGCTGAAAACAGAGAGAAAAATGCAATCTACTATCTCAACTTCCTCTTAAATAGACCATTGGACAGCCCCTTAGTTTTCAAAGAACAGGCTCCTGATTGGGATTTGATCAATACGCTCACACAAGATGAAAACCTTTCAGGAAGACCCGAGCTATTGCAGATATCAACTTACCAAGCTATTCAGGAAACTCAATTGAAAGCCAGTCAGAATTTCTGGATTCCAAGACTAAACACATTCGCAGATTTGGGAAGCCAGGCTTTCAACTTTGAATTCAGTAGCCAAAACAGCGCCTACGTCTTTTTCGGACTTAATCTTTCCATGCCTGTCTTTCAAGGCGGTAGAAATAGAAACCAAATACAGCGCTCTCAGCTGGAACTTCAAACTATTTCTATCCAGGAAAACCTATTGGAAAACAAGCTTAATCTAGACCTCAAACTTGCCAAAAATCAATTAAAAACGAGTGAGGCTTCGTACCGATCCGCAGAGAAAAAGACCGAATCCTCGAGTGCCTATCTCAGATTGGTTGATCGAGGATTTAAGGAAGGCGCCAATTCCTTGATTGAATTTATAGACGCTAGAAATCAATACACGCAAGCCGCTTTACAGAAAACCATTAACGCCTACGCTTTGCTGAAGGCACAGGCGACACTTGAAAGACAACTGCTCACTGACACTTACTAATCATGAAAAAATCTACACAACTCTCCGCTATTTTTCTCTTCGCAGGATTGCTTTATGGCTGCAAAGAAGCAGAAACAAAAAGTCTGATTCCACCAAAAGGTGAGGTGATCCCAGTCAAAGTGCAAGCTCTCCAAAAAGGAAGTTTTTCTACTCCCATTACCACAAGTGGGAATTTCACCACAAAAAATGAAACCACACTTTCATTTAAGGTTGGCGGAATTGTTTCTAAAGTGTATGTACAAGAAGGTGAACAGGTTAAGAAGGGACAGCTATTAGCAACGCTGAACCTGACCGAGATTCAATCCGGCTTAAATCAAGCCAAAATCAGTTTGGAAAAGGCACAAAGAGACTTTGACAGAGCTTCCAGACTTTTTGCGGACAGTGTAGCCACTTTAGAGCAAAAGCAAAATGCAGAAACCGCACTAGAAATAGCCAAGCAGCAGTTCAACGCTTCTCAGTTCAATCTGGATTACTCGCAGATCAGAGCAAATCAAAGTGGTTTTGTCTTAACAAAATTTGTAAATGAAGGCCAGCAAGTGACCTCTGGATCGCCTGTCCTGAGAATAAACGGAGCCAATGCTAGTGATTGGGTATACCAAACCAGCGTAAATGATCAGAATTGGGCATCTATTTCCTTGGGCGATTCTGCAAGCATTGTAACAGATACTGATGAAAGAAACTCTTTTTCTGGAAAGATCATCCGTAAGAGCCAAGCTGCTGATCCAGTCACTGGCGCTTTTTGGATAGAGATTTCTCCAGACTATCCTGCTGATATGAAATTGGCCTCAGGCATGTTTGGAAGAGCAACTATTTTCCCAAGTAATCGAACTGAAGCATGGCAAATCCCTTACGAATCTCTCTTAGACGCCCAAGGTGATCAAGGCTATGTATTTGTCACTAAAGACAAGAAAATGGCCGAAAAGGTTGAAGTAAAGCTGGGCAAAATCTCTTCCCAGTCGGTGCAAGTAACTGCTGGATTGGCAGAATATCCCTTTTTGATTATCTCCGGATCAGCCTACCTCACAGATCAGTCTCAAATCCAAATTCAGAACTAAGATGCGAATATCAGATTTTGCTGTAAAAAATTATCAGTTCACACTGATCATTTTCCTGATGGCCATTGCCGTTGGGGTGACGACTTTTTTCAACATGCCAAGAAGTGAAGATCCTGTAATTGAGGCTCCTCAGTTCCCCGTTGTAGTCGTTTATCCCGGTGCTAGTCCAGAGGACATGGAAGAGTTGGTTGTGGATCCGCTTGAAAATGTGATTTATGGGTTGGAGGATATTAAGCGAGTTAAGACGGAGATTCAGGATGGCGTGGCTGTGATCTTTGTAGAGTACAACTACAATGAGGATGTAAATGAAAAGTATCAAGAATTGGTACGAGAAGTAAACTCCCTTCGACCTGATTTACCCGCTGATATTTACAGTATAGAAATCAGAAAGGTCAGACCTTCTGATGTAAATATCCTTCAGCTTGCTTTGATCTCAGAAAATGCCTCGAAAGAACAAATGAAGCGTTATTCCGATCGGCTTCAGGATGCCTTGGAGAAAATCAACGAATTGAAGAAAGTAGAAATTCATGGGATTCCAGATCAAATCGTCAGAGTTGACTTAAGCTTGGATAAAATCTCCGAAATGAATATTCCGATCAATGCAATCATCGGAAGTATCCAAAGTGAATTGGCGAATATTCCCGGGGGAGCCGTGGAAGCTGGAAGCAAATCCTTTAATGTAAAAACCAGCGGAAATTATACTTCTGCATTAGAAATCGCCGAGACTATTATATTCTCCTATCAGGGTAAAAATATAGCATTGAAAGATGTAGCCACGGTACAAAATGACTTTGAAGATCAAAAGCATGTGACCAGACTGAATGGCTATCGCTCCCTATTCATCACAGCCGCCATGAAGGAAGGAAATAACATTTCCTCTCTTCAAGAAAAGTATCTTCCAGTACTGGAATCCTTCAAATCCGAATTGCCTGAAAATATTGCTCTAGTTACAGCTTTTGATCAGGCAGACTATGTAAACCGACGTTTGAGTGGCTTGGGGACAGATTTTCTGATAGCCATAGGATTGGTTTTCATTACGCTTTTGCCACTTGGAAATCGAGCTTCACTGATAGTGATGATCTCCATTCCTCTTTCACTTGCCATAGGTTTGGTATTGCTAAACGCCTTTGGTTTTGGGCTTAATCAGCTGAGTATTGTTGGGTTGGTAGTCGCACTCGGGCTTTTGGTAGATGACAGCATCGTGGTGGTTGAGAACATTGAGCGATGGATACGAGAAGGACATTCTAGACTGGATGCGGCACTTTTGGCCACCAAACAGATTTCTGTTTCCGTGGTTGGCTGTACCATTACACTGATCATTGCCTTTATGCCTTTGGTATTCTTGCCCGAGGGTTCCGGAGATTTCATTCGCAGTTTGCCTTTGGCGGTTATCATGAGTGTGCTCGCCTCCATGCTAGTTTCGCTGACCATTATTCCATTTTTGGCATCCAGAATCCTAAAAGAACATGGTGGGAGTGAAAATCGAGTTTTAACTTTCGTCCAAAAAGCGATACATGCTAGCTATGCGCCGGTTTTAGAGAAAGCTTTAAATAAGCCTGTACGCACGCTGACGATTGCAGGAGGAATATTCGCTGCTTCATTAATTCTATTTCCTATCATTGGCTTTAGTCTTTTTCCTCCATCCGAAAAGCCGCAATTCCTCATAAACATCACCACTCCCCTACAGTCCAACCTGGCAACGACAGATCAGGTAGCTCAAGAGGTAGAAGCTGAACTCAGCAAAGTACCTGAGCTAATGAATTTTTCCACTAACGTAGGAAAGGGAAACCCAAGGATCTATTACAATGAAATCCCAGAGAATGAGCGCACGGATTACGCCCAAATCTTTGTTCAACTTGATCCAAGTACTTCCCCACCCAAAAAAATGGCGCTTATTGAAGATCTGAAAAGTAAATTTATTGGGTATGCTGGCGCAAAAATAGAAGTGAAAAACTTCGAACAAGGTCCTCCTGTGACAGCTCCAGTGGAAGTAAGACTTAGCGGAGAAAACCTGGACACGCTCAGAAATCTAGCCTCCCGAGTTGAAAATCTCCTTAAAAACACAGAAGGAACACTCTACATCAACAACCCAATATCAAATCTAAAAACAGACATCAGAGTAGCTATTCAAAAGGATAAAGCAAGACAACTGGGAATCAATATTGCAGATATTGACCGGACGGTGAGATTGGCAATAGCAGGATTAACCTTGGGGACTTTCACTGACGAGTTAGGATCTGAACGTGACATTGTAGTCACAAGCCCACGTGTTGCAAAGGCTACTCTGGCTAATTTTGATGGCCTACACATCAATAACCAACAGGGAGCAGCAATCCCTTTATCTCAGATTGCAGATTTAAAATTGGAAAGTAGTAACCTTTCCATAGATCATTTCAATAAAATACGATCCGTTTCCGTCTCTGCCTTCGTAAATCCTAATTACCTGAATGACCGAGTGATAGCAGACGTTATTTCAAAAATGGATCAAATATCATTACCGGAAGGATACAGTTTCACTATGGGTGGAGAATATGAAACAAGGCAAGAGTCCTTCGCAGGATTTAATACAGTAATAATTGTCACCGTTTTCTTATTCATTGCCGTTTTAATTTTGCTTTTCAAAACCTTTAAGAGCACAATTATCGTATTGTCTGTCATCCCTCTCGGAATGGTAGGAGCTTTAATTGCACTTTGGGTAACCGGGAACTCTTTATCCTTTGTAGCGATTATTGGCCTGATTGCGTTAGCAGGAATAGAAGTGAAGACATCAATATTACTAGTGGATTTTACAAACCAACTCAGATTAGAAGGAAAAGCATTGAATGAAGCGATTCGTGAAGCTGGTGAGGTTCGCTTCTTACCTATTGTGCTGACTACAGTTACTGCAATAGGCGGTTTGATTCCAATAGCAATCTCTACCAATCCGTTAATCTCGCCTCTGGCCATAGTTTTAATAGGCGGTTTGATCAGCTCTACACTACTCTCAAGAATCGTAACTCCAGTTATGTATAAACTATTACCACCTAAAATATAGAACTATGAACCAACACTTTACACTACTAAAAAAAGCCATTGAAGTTTTTCACTCTTATGGCATCACGCTGATTGGTCAGCAAAAAAATGCTGATTTTATTCACCAATTGCATATGGACCCGGTATTTATCAACGGATTGATATTTGAATTGGAATATCAACTACAGGTAATTTTTCAAGATGAAAAACTAGGCACTGTGAATACACCAAAGGATTTAATTGCACTTCTAGTCAATATCCCACAGAGTAACTAAGAATTGATTTGGAAGTTGAACCAACTTAAAAGGGCTGCATTCTTAATTGAATGCAGCCCTTTTCTATTTTCAGGTGTCCTTTAAGGATTAATTACTTTTCAACTCGGTCATAAATAATGCCCACCGAGCTCGCTGTAATAGGCATTATGGTATGAAGTTCAGAATTCTTGTTTCTGAGTTGAAATTCTCTGATTTCGTTTTCTCTATCAATTAAACTTAGACCTTCCTTGTCCGAATACATCGTTCCACCTAAGTTCATGTAATGCTCTGTAATCGAAACAGCTACTTTATTTTCAACGATTTGGTAGTTGCCATTAAAATATTCCAGAAAGCCTAACACATTCTTGCTCTCCATCTCTCTAACAGAAACCTCAGAATAAACCTCACCATCTGACTTGAAATCAATTGAATACACTATATCATAGGACTGATCAGAATTTGTATATTCAATGACCTTTTGCCATTGGTTCTGAGTCAATACTTCGGGGTTGATTTCATCATTATCCTTGCAACTGAAGAGAAGTAGTCCAAGGACGATTAGAGGTAAAAGTCTTTTAATCAGCATAGTGTTTTTATATTAGATAAAACTATTTGATTTTTTTATATGGCTGCGGCGGAATACAATTTGCGTTAGGTGGACAACTAAAATAGAATTTAGAGAAATCATCCGAAATCAAATATTCATCCACGCGTTCAAAACCTTGTACTAAATTAAGCTTATCTTTTGTCGTATAGGTAATGTCTGGATCATTCAAATATGCAGCCTTTTTAAGAGTAACCGAAAGTTTGCTGCCTTCAATTTTATAGGTCCCTTCTACCTCACTTGTGTAGCCCAAGTCAACACTAGAGCCATTTTCTCTGACAGTTCCAGTTCCAATTATAGTCCCATCAGCATTAATTTGAATTGTCTCCACCCGATCATATTCAGAATTTTTATAAACGGCTTCCCAGGTACCTACTAGGCTTTGATCAGGTTTTCCCTCCTCCTTATCGCAGGAAAAAAGCAGAAATGAAACGATGCACAAATAAAACAAACTTACTTTCATAAGAAACTTGGATTTAGTTCAACTCCAATATGAGCTTTCAAACAATTTGAAAATCATTTCCATTACGATTTGAAACAGGCAAACGATACAAGAAAATCAAGATCCCCTTATCAAAAAACCAGATCTAATGTAATTTGCAGCATCTACATTAAATACCCCATGGAAAAGAAGACTCTCCCCGGAACCATCCGAAAAAATATCCAAATCGACAGCGAAGTCACCATTGTACAAAAACACCATCAGAGATCTGGTGAACTCACCGAAGGCTTCGTCAAGCGAATTTTAACCTCCTCTCCAACACACCACCATGGAATCAAAGTAATGCTGGACACCGGAGAAGTGGGAAGAGTAGTAGACGTCTTTGTCGAAGACTAACTAGACCGTTGGACGATGTTTCTTTTTCAACCCATTCAAGAAATTCCTGAGAATTTGATCCTTACAAGGTCTGTATTGCGACTGGCTAGGTTTTCTGAAAAAGGCACTCAACTCGTGTGGACTGATATGCATGCCAACGGAAGAAAGAATTTCAAGCACATCGTCTTCCTTCAGATTCAGGGCTATTCGAAGTTTCCTGAAAATGATATTGTTATTTAAGGACTTTTCAGGCTTTGGGTCCTCACCTTCCTTTTTCCCTCTTTTTTCGATGATAAAGCCGTTCAAAAAAGCTGCAAGATCTTTGTCCACAATGGCCTGAAAATGCTCCTCGTCATCATTTTTCAAAAAATTTGCTACTTCCTCACGCTTTAAATCCAATCCTCCCTCCTTAAAAATGCCGACCATTTCAGGGTCTTTAAAGTTAAAAATATAGCGTATCGTCCGTAAAATATCTGAATTAGTCATGAATGCTCTTTGGCGGTTTGTAATTCAAAGGTAAGGATGAATTAGGAATTGCTGGTTGAAAATTAGCAATCCAACGTTTTTCACAAATTCATTCATAGTAAAAGAGAAGGTTGTAATCAGCTCGCAATTGTCCTGCTTGAGGAAAAGCAGGACATAGATGGAATCCTAACCAAACTAATCGTGTAACACAAAGGGTGGACCTTGGTTAAAGTCTGAAGGCTTGTTTTATGCCAAACTGGATTGAATTAAATCTCGAAAGTTTGATCAACCCTGAGGCGCAGCTTCAGCAAAAGAGATCATCCAATTGATGCCAAATCGATCTGTGAGCATCCCAAAATAATCTCCCCAGAATGTAGTATCCATAGCCATTGTTACCTTTCCACCAGCAGAAAGCTGTTCAAAAAAGCTATCAGCTTTTTCCTTAGAGTCTGTATTTATAGAAATTGAAAAATTGTTTCCTACGGTAATGGGTCCGCCATGTCCACCTGTATCCGATCCCATTAAAACACAATCTTTGCTAATCGGTAAACTTATGTGCATAATTTGGTTTCGAAACTCATCTCCAACCGGATAGGTCGGATCAGCAGGCATATCAGAAAATCTTCCAACATGAGCGAATTCTCCTCCGAAAACAGAGCGATAAAAGCTGAAAGCATTTTCACAGTTGCCTTCAAAGGTTAAGTATGTATTTAAAGTTGTCATTTTGATCTGGGTTATAAATTGATCGGTGTAGCCAAACTTTTATTCGAAAAATAAATTTACATGAGTTAGACCTAAGCGACAAGAATAAACATTGAACATTTTCTTTCTTTAATTTAGAATGGGAAGATAGACATGCCTGTATTTATGTAATTCTTATAGTACCTGTAATGTCCGAGTTTGCTTTTCCTCTGTCCCGTAGACGGAATTTCTGAGCATAATCACAACCAAATAGCTACCGGTAGGAACGTATTTTCCATTAGATTTACCATCCCACGATAATATTGGAGTTTCCACCGGAATGTCGGTGGCAAGATTATGGTAAATTAGTTCTCCTTGACGATTTAATATAAACAGCTCTGCTTTACTAATCCCCTCACTCATCAGAACTCTAAAATCCTTGTTAGGATTACCTAAAATCATTGCATTTGGATAGACTACCTGATAATCACATACTACATATGTTGTGAAACTATCTTCAAATTCACATCCCTCTTTTGTAGTCACTATTAATCGATAATTGCCAATTTGATCTGGCTTATAAAGTCGATCCATAGATACCAATTGATCTTCTAAATACCATTGATACAATTCAAACTCTCCCGGGTCTATAGGGCTTATACTATTTTTCATAGTACATACGGGATACTTATCCTCTAAATCCAGAAGGGTGTATTGTGGGGTGACTTCAACAGAAATTACATTTCTTCCAATCTCACATCCCCGCTTATTATAGCCAACCACTTCATAGGTTCCGCTAGATTTAACCTGAACTTCGAAAAGATCATCAAACTCTACCTTTTCCTCGCGATTGTTTGCTTGATCATAATAAATCCATTCTGTAGATAGCACTTCATCTAGATCAGTAGACAAAGAAATAGTAACTGCCTCCAGGTCGGTGCATGATTGACCTGTTCCCAAATCCATTGGGACAGAATTGATAGGTGCTATTACCTCAAATTCCACTGGCTCCGCAGGACAAAATCCACTTCCTGTGGGTGAAACAATCAACGAAAACTTTCCAATTGAGGGAGGATAAAATTGCCTACTTCTGCCAACAATAGTCCCATCAGAATTCAGCCACCTTATATTAACTTTATTAAGATTTATACCTTCCAATTCTATTCCGTATCTGATTGGGTCGAAGCATTTATCTTCTATAAAAACAGGCCTATAAGTAAATGGTGAAAGCAAAGTCGCCTGAAAGTTTATTTTTTTTGCACACAATAGTGAATTGGGATCTATTGGCTTTGCCAAAAGAGAATAATTTCCACCCTCAGTTAAGTTGAACCCTTCTCCGCTCTTTACTGACTCTACCTTTCCTCCAGGATGAGTCAATGTGAAGAGCAGCTCTTCTTCCGAAGCAGGAGCAAGATAGAATGATTCGCAAATTGTGATTGCTGATGGAATGCTGAAATCTACCTGTGGGTTATTGAGAATAGAAATTTTCTCGGTTGGAAAAGTGCATCCTTCAATAATCACTTCGAGAAGATAATCTCCGGAATTTAATTCTACCTCAAATTTTCCACTTACAGGAATAGCTCCTGATTTCACCGTTCCATTAGTCGATGAGAGTATGCGGTATTCACCATTTTCAATTGACTCTCCAAAATCCACATTAACATAACCTGGATTTACTCCATTTACTGTACATATCTCATTCTCTTTGCTGATAGTCCAGTTTGGTTTGTAAGGAGTTGAGGTACCAGAGAGATTTTCAGACTTTAGCTGAATAAGCTCAGTTGAAGTGCAGCCATTTGCTAAATATTTGACAAGATATGTTTTTGCTTTAAGATCATTAAAAGTGAAAATCTGCCCTTTGGTGATGTTAGTTTTGGAAAAATCGAGTTCAGCTATTGACAGAGACTCCAAATCCGAACTTGCTTTCACTTGAAAAACTCCATTTTTAATATAGCATGCATCCGGTTGCTCCAGTATCTCTATCTCGATTTCAGGAGCTTGGACTATTTCAAACTCTATTTTTCTTTCAGACGGACAATCGGGATAATCAAAACTTGGGATTCTCACACTCACTTCATAAAATCCGGTCCCAGACAATTCCGATGAGGATATATTGATGCCAAATGCAGTTCCTAGTTTCACCTTTTCACCATTGGGCAGTTTCCGGATATAATACTCGCCAGTTAAGGGGACATCAGTAGATATATTTATACTTCCCCCTTCGCATACTTTAGTTGCTGACTTTGTAATTTGAAAATCTATTGCCGGACCAACATAGGTAGATCCGTTCACAGTACATGTTTGACTGCCTCCCGGATTTTGAAGATATAAATCGACTAAATAATAGCCCGCTTTAGTAGCAGTAAAGGTATTACCACTTCCCAACACCTTTCTGTTAGCATCCATCCAGGTAATGGTATAATTTTCAATATTAAGTGTATTAGGATCTAATGCGGTAAGCGATACAGGGTTGTCTCCACAAAGTAAGTAATCTGGAAGAAGAGAAAGCTTAGGACCATTTTGAACTCTGACGCTCATTTGCTCCTGGTAAAAATCAGAATTTGTTCCACGACGTATTTTAAGGAAAACAGTATATTCTCCAATCTCGGAGAAAGCAAATTTTATCGTCTCAAATTGCTCACCACCGCTTCTTTTATATAACTCTTCCCCTGTAGATTTTACTATTCTCCATTCATACACATCTTCTGGATCACCACCTGCACTGTAAATGCCGATGGTATTGCCCAACACCATGCATATTTCAGAATCACCAACTAGATTGGGAGTCGATGCATTTGAAATTTCTTTATTTTGAAACTGAACTGAGGAAGCTTGGATTGATGGGTAATAACCAAGAAATAAGTACAGAAATAGCGTAGCAATCTTACCGAAGGTAAATAGGTAATTTCTTTTCACGTTGGTTTAATAATGCTGGTTGACTGCTAATTTAACACAGCTTTACTAAAGCATTGATAATTAAGGATACACACCAAAATACCTGATACATAGATCAAAAAAATGGTGGGATTATTTTATTTATTAGTCAAAAAAAAATGATCTAAAAATTAATATCATAGTTAATCAAGTTTTTGATCATCTTATCAGTCAGCTCTTAGTTAATTCTCAAACTTGTATTTCGCAATTTAAAATCCCACTAGCGATTGGTGAGAAAGGTG
This sequence comes from uncultured Algoriphagus sp., assembly GCF_963974835.1. Lineage (GTDB taxonomy): Bacteria > Bacteroidota > Bacteroidia > Cytophagales > Cyclobacteriaceae > Algoriphagus. The sequence goes on from NZ_CAXBET010000009.1 coordinate 156,157, forward strand.
CTGACAGACGCAAAAGTTATTAGCAGCTATTAAGTTCAATTTTGTTTCCCTATCACATAACAAAAAACCGCTCCATTTCGGGAGCGGTTTCCAATTTTAGTAGCCTAAAGTCTTTAACATGCTTTCTTCTGTCTGGTCATCAGCGAAAAGTCGGTGTGTGACATTTCCATTTTCGTCCCTATCTATCAGCACATGCTTAGGGGCCGGAATCAAGCAATGTTGAATTCCTCCATATCCACCTAAAGATTCCTGGTAAGCTCCTGTGTGGAAAAACCCTAAATACTGCACTTTCTCCTCTGGTTTTGGTAGGTAAATATTGTATTGGTGAGCCTCTGAATTGTAATAATCCATGCTATCGCAGGTCAAACCACCAAGGTTGATGTTGTGATATTCAGCGTCCCAGTTATTCACAGCGAGCATGATATATTTCTGATTAAGTCCCCAGCTATCTGGTAGTTGGGTGATAAATGACCCATCGATCATATACCAAAGCTCCTTATCGTTTTGCAGCTTTTCTTCCAAAACAGAATAAAGTACAGCACCGCTCTCTCCTACTGTGTAACTACCAAATTCTGTAAAAATATTTGGCTCCTCGGCATTGTTTTTACCGCACATCCACTTGATATTTTTCACGATTTGCTCCGCCATATACTGGTAATCATAATCGAAAAAAACATTGGTCTTGATCGGCCATCCGCCACCAATATCCATCGTGTCCAATGATGGTGCTATTTTTTTCAGGTCCACATATTTCTGGATAAAACGTGTCAATTCTGACCAGTAATACGCCGTATCTCTGATTCCTGAATTGATAAAGAAGTGAAGCATTTTCAGGCTTACATTCGGATTATCCTTGATTTTATCTTCGTAAAGCTTGATGATGTCATTGTATCTCACACCAAGTCTAGAGGTGTAAAAACCGAATTTTGGTTCCTCATCTGCAGCAATTCTGATCCCAACTTGGAAAGGCACTTTTACATGCTCTAAGTAATAGTCGATCTCAGTCAAATTATCCAAAATCGGCACACAGTTTACAAAACCGTCATTCAATAACTCAGTAATGTATTGCTTGTAAAGCTCACGCTTAAAGCCATTACAAACGATAAACGTATTCTTAGTGATTTTACCTTGAGCATAGAGACTTCTCACCAAAGGGATATCGAAAGTCGAGGAAGTCTCGATATGAATATCATTTTTCAGTGCTTCATTCAGCACAAAACTAAAATGGGATGACTTGGTACAATAGCAGTAAGTGTATTTTCCTTTATAGTCATGCTGCTCCATCGCATTCTTAAAATACGTTTTCGCATTCTGAATACTTTCGGAGATTTTCGGCAAATAGGAAAGCTTAAGCGGAGTTCCATAGGTTTTAATGATCTCCATCATATTCACTCCATTGAAATGCAGTTCATTGTTTTCCACTTTAAATTCCTTTGTAGGAAAATCAAATGTCTGTTCAATCAGATCTTTGTACGTATTCATCAGCAAAAATAATTGGTGTTAAAGCCCTGCAAAAATTACCTTTTATTGGGGGAATTCAAATGAAAAAGGGACAAATCCCTTAAGACTGTCCCAATATTAGTTAATAGTAATGATTTGTTAATTTCTCTCTCAAGCCATCATAGCATTGTGAAGCAGAAATTGCTCAGATCTAAAACGGTTTCTATTGATAATTACCTCTTTTAAAATCTTCTTAAACTTCACTTCCTTTTGAAGGACCAGAACCAATTCTGAAAAAAACTGGGTTACTTCAGTTTGATTGACTTCGGGATAGTAAAAGTATACTGCTTTCTCCACTGAAGAAAACCTCAAATTCAAGCTTTTAGGCTTTCCTGCTTCACTCAAACCTCTAAATAGCGGATATAGATTTTCAAATTTCTCTTCAAACTTGCACATTCCCTGCATTACCATTCCTGATTTTTGATTGAAAATCTTAACGATTTCCTGCTGATTAACAGAAATTTTAGAGAAGCCATTGGCTAAACTGATCACTTGATGTGATGGTGAAGGACTTGTCTGTGGTAATGCGCTCATTTTTGTGTCTTTTAGAATGTAACAACGCATCAAAGATAGAAGAGTTATTTTTATTATCCCACATTCCCTATAATTTTTATAGGGTTATAAACATATTTAACAACAGCTTAATGTTAAATACCTATTTTTTCAACACTAGAACCTTATTCCTTTTAATTTATCCAGTGCGGCATTCAAATCTGACTCCTCCTTTGCGAAGCAAAATCGCAGAATTTTATGATCTTTTTTGTCAGAGAAAAAGACTGAGATAGGAATGCTTGCTACCCCAATTTCTTTGGTAAGTCTAACCGCTAAGTCATAATCAGATTCTTGGGAAAGATGCCCATAGGATACCATTTGGAAGAAACTTCCTTGAGCTGGAGTGAATACAAAAAGAGTTTTTTTAAGCCCTTCACAGAATATATCTCTCTTTTGCTGGTAAAAGTCTGGAAGTGAAAAATAGCGTGAAGGTTTAGACATATAATCTGCTAAGGCATACTGTAAAGGCGTCGCAGTACTAAAGGTCAAAAACTGGTGAACCTTTCTAAACTCCTCCGTAAGTTGCGGAGGCGCAAGGCAATAGCCAATTTTCCAACCAGTAACATGAAAAGTCTTTCCAAAAGACCCACACACAAAGGTCCTTTCTCTCAATAGAGGCTGAGTCAAAAGCGAAAGATGTTTCCGACCATCGAAGGTGATGTGCTCATAAACTTCATCACTTACTACAAAAATATCTCTGTCCTCAATCAATTCAGCAAGCGTATTTAGATCCTCTTGAGTCCACACATAGCCACTTGGATTATGCGGTGTATTCACCATGATTAATCTTGTCTTATCGGTGATTGCTGATTTCACCTTTTCCCAATCCACCGAGAAATGAGGCATTTCAAGCGGGACATAGACTGGTATTCCCCCATTTAATTTCACCGAAGGTGCATAGGAATCATAAGCAGGATCAAAAAGAATGACCTCATCTCCGAGCTTTACGACAGCAGTTACTGCAGCATATAGCGCCTCGGTAGCTCCGGAAGCCACCGTTACTTCAGTTTCTGAATTCAATTCAACATCATATACCAACTTAGTTTTTTCAGCAATTCGCTCACGAAAAACCCGGATACCACTCATTGGCGCATACTGATTAAATCCGGCCTTCATGTACTTATTTACCAAATCGAGTAATTCGGGATCACATTCAAAACCTGGATAACCCTGCGATAGATTAATCGCTCCACAATCACTTGCGAGCTTTGACATCACGGTAAAAATGGTAGTTCCTACTTCAGGAAGTTTAGATGAAATCGACATACATCAAAACTATTGATTTTGAGATAAAATCTTATAATTAGTGTTGATTTCGCGCAGATTGACGAAGAAGAATACAGCGGATTTAATTGATAAGATATTTGAATTTAATCGACAATCATATCTGAAGAAGTTAGCGAAAATTGTCTTCGATCATTTGCGGGAAAAACTTCATAATAATAAATCCTCGCCTTTGAATTATTGAAAAGTGAACTCTGTCTTTTCTCAATTGTCTTTTGGTACTTGAAAATTGATCATTTAAAGGCATTTTTAGCTACTTTTGCCACGCTTCAAGCAACCCAATATAACTTTAAATTATTCTTCGAATGCGTGATATAAAATTAGTAGAAGTACGGTCTGAGATTGCTGCGGGAACCCGGGGAGCGAGTATGGGAATCGATGCTTTGAAGATTGCCAGCTTAGATAAAAAGTCTGATTTCTTCACTCAGTTTGATCCAATCAACGTTCCCGATGCTAATAACTATCTCTGGAAAGGAAATAATTTCCCCCATGCTAAATACATCGATGGCGTTTATCAAGTGCTAAAAAATGTCTATTCCACTATCGAGTCTTTGAGAATGGAAAAGAAGTTTCCCATCGTTTTGGCAGGAGATCATAGCACGGCAGCTGGCACAATCATGGGAATTAAAGCAGCTGACCCTGAAAAGCGTCTAGGCGTAATTTGGATTGACGCACACGCTGATTTGCACACCCCATTTACAACGCCTTCCGGAAATATGCACGGCATGCCGTTGGCAATGGTTTCCCAATTGGACAACATGGATTGTCAGGTTAATGAACCCTCAGAAGAGACTTTGGCAATCTGGAAACGGATAAAAACCATAGGTGGTGAATCTCCTAAAATTGATCCTAGGGATATTGTCTTTATCACGGTTCGAGATACGGAAGCTCCGGAAGATCACCTAATCAAAAATTATGGAATTAAAAACTTCAGCACCAAAGAAGTTCGCTCCAAGGGAATTGATCAAATCTCATCTGAAGCTCTGGAAACATTGAAAGATTGTGATCAAATCTATATTTCATTCGATGTGGATAGCTTGGACAGTTCTATTTCTGTTGGTACTGGAACTCCCGTTCCTGATGGATTAACTGTGCAGGAAGCAATAGAATTAAACGTCAAACTTATCCAAGATAAGCGGGTCTGCTGTTGGGAAATTGTCGAGGTGAATCCTACGCTTGACTCTGAAAATGTGATGGCTGAAAACGCCTTTGAAGTTCTAGAGGCAACTGTTAAGTCTTTGGTGGATAATTTTTAATTTTATAAACCGCGGAGTGCGCGGAGTTTTACGCAGAGACACTGAGAAAAAACAATTATGATTGACGAAGATCTCATACTTGAAAATGAACTTGCCACAAGAGTTATTGGTATAGCTATAGATGTCCATCGTCAATTAGGGCCTGGACTTTTAGAGAATGCATATAAGCAAGTTTTGGCCTATAAACTCCAGAAAGCTGGTATTTTTGTAGAAGTAGAGAAAAAAATGCCTTTGTTAGTTGATGATATTAAGTTAGATGTTGGCTACACAATTGATATTTTAGTGGAAAAAAAATTAGTTTTGGAATTAAAATCAGTCGAAATACTTAACGACGTTCATTTTGCCCAAACTCTTAACTACGTAAAAATCGGGAAATTCAAATTGGGTTTGCTTATTAATTTTAATGTTTCCCAACTTAAATATGGAATTCAAAGGGTTGCTAATACAAAACCCAAAATATAATCCAATAACATAACATGAATCAATTGCGCCCTCTGCGAAATCTTTGCGTGCTCTGCGGTTAAAAAAATATGAACATACAAGAATCAATACATAACGGCATTCAGCTTGCCTTTCAGAATATATTCAACCACGACCTTCCGTTGGACCAGATCAGCCTCGCTCCTACGCGAAAGGAATTTGAAGGAACTTACACCTTTGTGGTTTTTCCTTACCTGAAAGTTTCGAAAGCAACTCCTGAAGCTACGGCAAATCTGATAGGAGAATACCTAAAGGAAAATGTAGCTGAAGTTGCCGGTTTCAATGTGGTTAAAGGATTTCTGAATCTCGAATTGAACAACATGATTTGGGTGGACGTATTCCAAAAACTTATTGCCAACGAAAATGTAGGCCAACTTCCTGCAAATGGTCAAAAAGTAATGGTAGAATATTCTTCTCCAAACACCAACAAACCACTTCACCTTGGTCACTTGAGAAATAACTTCTTGGGTTTCTCAGTAGCAAATATCCTGGAAGCAAATGGCTATGAAGTCATCAAAGCCAACCTTGTAAATGATCGCGGAATCCACATTTGTAAATCAATGGTGGCTTATCAGCATTTCGGCAATGCCGAAACTCCTGAGTCTTCAGGATTGAAGGGCGATCACTTAGCAGGTAAGTATTATGTGATTTTTGATGAAAAATATAAGGAGCAAATAGCTGAACTGAAGGCACAAGGACAATCCGAAGATGATGCCAAAAAGAACGCTCATCTCTTCCTGGAAGCTCAGGAAATGCTTCGCAAATGGGAAGCAAATGATGAGGAAGTTGTTTCTCTTTGGAAGCAAATGAATACTTGGGTTTACGCCGGTTTCGAAAAGACTTACCAGCGCATGGGAGTGAGTTTCGACAAGTATTACTACGAGTCTGACACCTATTTATTAGGTAAGGATATCGTAACTGAAGGATTGGATAAAGGAGTATTTTTTAAGAAAGAAAATGGCTCTGTTTGGGTGGATTTGACAGATGAAGGACTGGACGAAAAGCTGGTACTTCGAGGAGATGGCACTTCTGTTTACATCACGCAGGATATGGGAACAGCTGATCTTAAGTATGATGATTTCGGAATAAGTAAATCCGTATATGTAGTTGGTAATGAACAAGATTACCACTTCGATGTCTTGTTTAAGATCATGCGAAAACTTGGTCGTCCTTATGGCGAAGGTTTGTACCATTTGTCTTATGGTATGGTTGATCTACCGACAGGAAAAATGAAGTCACGGGAAGGTACCGTAGTTGATGCCGATGACCTGATGCAAGAGATGGTTGACACTGCTGAGCAGCATACCAAAGAGTTGGGTAAAATCGATGGTTTCAATAAGGAGCAGGCAGCTGAACTCTATGAAACACTTGGAATGGGTGCTTTGAAATATTTCCTTCTGAAAGTTGACCCGAAGAAGCGCATGCTTTTCAACCCACAGGAGTCCATAGAATTCCAAGGAAATACTGGGCCATTTATTCAGTATTCACACGCACGTATTGCATCTATTTTGAGAAAAGCCGTTCAAATCGGAGTAGATTACAAGCAAGCTGATTTCTCAAAACTTACCAAAGTTGAAGAGTCAGAATCAAGTTTGATTTATCTTCTCAATGATTTTGAAAAAAAGATTTCTCAAGCTGGAGCTGATTATTCCCCTGCTATTTTGGCACAATACCTTTTCGATTTAGCCAAGGAATACAATAGATTCTATGCAGATCTTCCTATATTTCTGGAATGTGACCCAACAATTCTTGCTTTCCGAGTAGCGCTTTCGGCTCACACTGCCAAAACACTTAAAAAAGGAATGCAACTGCTTGGAATTGCCGTACCTGAACGAATGTAATTATGAAATCAAGCATGCTCCTAGTTTTAAACTTATTTGACGTTGGAGCTTGTGTGATTTAATAGATTGCCCCAAATATTCTGAGTGAAAAAAAAATTAAATTATATCCACATGAAAAATCTAATATTTTTAGGATGCCTTCTATTGCTAGTAAGTGCTTATTCTATCAGTAGAACTCATGACTCCAAGGCAAATCCCATATCTTCGAATTCTGAGAAGACAAAATCATTTTACGAATTCTCTATGAAAGACCTTGACGGAAAAGAAGTCGACTTCAATTCTTTCAAAGGCAAAAAAATCATGGTAGTAAACGTTGCATCCAAATGCGGCTACACCCCTCAGTATGAAGCTTTGCAAAAGCTGTACTCCGAAAACAGCGATAAACTGGTCATTTTGGGTTTCCCCGCAAATAATTTTGGTGGTCAGGAACCTGGAACAAGTGAAGAAATTAAATCGTTTTGCTCTGAAAACTATGGTGTGACATTTCCAATGTTTGAGAAAGTATCTGTGAAAGGATTTGACAAGCATCCGATCTACAGATGGTTAACAGATGCCGCAATGAATGGATGGAATAACGAAGAACCTAGCTGGAACTTCTGTAAATACATGATTGACGAAAAAGGTGAATTGATCAAATACTTCCCATTCAAAGTAGATCCATTGGATCAGGAGATTATTGATTTAATCAACGCCTAATCAGAACCTTTCCGACTGAGTGAAACAAGCTATTCAAACAAAAAAAGAAGCCTGGCTGCATGCAGTCAGGCTTCGTACATTACCACTAGCGCTAGCCAGCATATTTGCAGGTTCTTTTTTAGCAGCATATAAGGAAGTTTTCCGCTGGGAAATACTGCTCTTAGCCTCGCTTACTACCATTTTCTTACAGATTCTTTCCAATCTCTCCAACGACTATGGTGACACCATTCATGGTGCTGACCACCAAGATCGACAGGGCCCCATCAGAGCTGTGCAATCGGGATTGATTACCCTTGAGGAGATGAAAAAGGGAATGTATTTATTTGGAACCTTGGCTCTCCTCGCTGGATTAGCGCTTCTCTATCTAGCAGTTCAAGACTGGATGCTCTTTGGAATATTCCTAGGACTTGGTCTTTTAGCGATCTGGGCATCTATTTCTTACACTTCAGGAAGTAATCCTTATGGCTATGCAGGATTTGGAGATATTTCGGTTTTTATCTTCTTCGGTTTACTAGGAGTTTACGGTACCTATTTTCTACACAGTTTAACATGGGATGATTCGGTAATCTGGATAGGTGTTGCTTTAGGGCTGTTCAGCGCAGCTGTACTGAACATCAACAATATTCGAGATATTGAATCCGATACTACAGCAGGTAAAAAATCAATTCCAGTGAGAATTGGAAAGAAAGCAGCTGTCATTTACAATTGGTTTTTGATTTTGGGCGGCAACTATTGCTTATTCATTTTTGCCTTTATGACCAAAGAATGGACTTCCCTACTGGCGCTGGCCATATTTCCACTGATGATAAGAATTGGAATTTCTGTGCAAAAAGGAAAAGATTCGGAATCCATAGATCCTAACCTGAAAAAAATGGCCATTAGTACGTTGGTTTGGGTGCTATTATTTGGAACTGGTTTAGTTTTTTTAGGAAAAAGCTGACAAAAGTCCTTTTCTTATCTTCTAAAATGGGGTAATTTGGCATAAACCAATAAACCGTATTTATGACTAAAGTACTTGTGCCATATGATTTTTCAGAGCAGGCTCAGTATGCACTGGATTTCACGCTTTCCATCTCCGAAAAACTGGAAGATGCACACATCGTAGTTTTGCATGTGATAGAAGTTCCCTCCACAGCCAATCTGGGCACCATGGGAGGCGGCGAATTGGTTCCTGAAATGGACAATCAGATATTCTTTATTGAACTTATGGATCGGCGAAAACAGCAATTCAAGGAGCTAGAAGCTAAATATGCCGACAGTAAATTCCATCTGAACACCAAAATTTCTCTTGGAAATGCATTTGGAAACATTGACACAGCTATAAATGATGAGGAGCCAGACTTAGTGATCATGGGTTCTAAAGGCACAAGTGGTTTGGAAGAAATACTCATAGGTAGCAATACAGAGAAGGTGGTTCGAACTGCGAATTGCCCTGTAGTGACTGTAAAAAGCAAGATAGATCCAGTCAATTTCAAAAAAATTGTTTTTGCAAGTGATTTCAGAGAGGACGATTACAAGTTGGTATCTCAGATAGTTAATCTTCAGAAGCTATTTGATGCAGATTTATATTTGGTTATCGTAAACACTCCAAGCAATTTCGAAACGACAAGAGAATCTTCCATGCGAATAAAGACTTTTGTCAATAAAAATAATATCGAAAATGCTGTGGCTGAGATTTACAATTCTTCTTCTGAAGAGGCTGGTATTGTGGAATTTGCTGAAGATATCGATGCTGATTTAATCGCAATGGCTACGCATGGCCATACGGGATTTATTCATCTGATGGCGGGAAGTATAGCTGAAGATGTTGTCAATCATGCCAAAAGGCCTGTAATGACATTTAAAACCAAGAAAAAATAAAGAGGATCATATTAAGATCTTATAAATAAAATTTGACTCTGATAAGTCTTCAGTTTCATAATGAACACCATGGGAAGAAATAACAACGACTGGAAAAAAAGAGACGGAGTAGTATACTCCACCAGTGATGATTTTGAATTTCAAACAGGAGAAAAAGATGTTCAGGAAACATTAGCTTCCAATCAGCAAAACTTAAAAGTGATGCTGGACAAAAAAGCGCGTGCAGGAAAGAAAGTAACTTTGATTGAAGGTTTTGTTGGAAGTGATAACGATCTGAAAGAGTTGGGTAAAATGCTTAAGAGTAAGTGTGGAGTTGGAGGATCAGCAAAGGATGGGGAAATTCTCATTCAAGGTGATCATAGAGACAAGGTTTTGCAGGTTCTTCTTGGTGCTGGATATAAAGCAAAGAAATCTGGAGGATAATTCATGCACTTAATTTTCTGATGATTAATCCCGCACTTAGAACATATAATAAAATAGTTTTTTGACAGAGATCCTAATCATTTCCCTGGCTGTCAGTCTCAGAGTAGTATCTAATCCCCTGGGAAATGTTTTTCAAAAGCAACTGACACAAAAAGGATCTCATCCACTTTGGGTTAATTTTTTAACATATCTACTTCTTGCTGTACTCTGCCTGTTTGGCTTGATACTATTAAAGAGAATTGAGATTAGCAAAGAATTCTGGCTCTATTCAATTCTTGGAGGTGTTTTCGGCGCATTAGGAAATGGCCTGTTGGTTAAAGCTCTTCAAAATGGCAATCTTTCAATCTTAGGACCTATTAATTCTTACAAGTCCATAGTAGGTCTAATATTCGCCGCTATACTATTAGGAGAACTTCCAAATGCTTGGGGAATAGTAGGAATCGGAATTATTATTTATGGAAGCTATTTGGTTCTGGATACAACTGAAGAGCGTTTTACAGTGGCATTACTGAGAAATAAGGAAATTCAATTTCGTATAGGAGCAATGATCCTCACTGCAATCGAGGCCGTGTTTGTGAAGAAAGTTATACTTACATCCTCCCCTGCTGTAGCATTTATTTCTTGGTGTATTTTTGGAGCTGTATTTTCTTTTGTTCTAGTTCTTTTATTCCAAATTGAAATCAAAACAGAGATTAAAAAGTTTGATACTCAATCATTCACCAAGCTTCTATTTCTGATTATTTGCATAGGCGTCATGCAACTCTCTACTAATTTTGTTTTTGAAAACATGAAAGTCGGATATGCTTTATCCATTTTCCAACTCTCAATTATTATCAGCGTACTTTTAGGTTATCGCTTTTTCCAAGAGAAACACATTCTCAAAAAAATCATCGGCTCTGCCATAATGATAGCTGGATCTGTACTAATTATCTTAATGAAAAGTACTTGATATTTTATTCTTTGGATATCATGACTTCCTCCTCCTCCAAATTTCGTACGTCTACACTCACTTTCATCTCTTGCTCACTTCCGCTGTAGACTATTCCTTTCAGAGGAGTAATATCTGCAAAATCCCGACCTACTGCCACACGGATATGCTTATCGTTAACCAAAAGATTATTTGTCGCATCGAATTCTACCCAATCGTGCTCCGGAATGTATACAGCAATCCATGCATGGGAAGCGTCCGCCCCTATCAATTTTGGCTTGCCGGGAGGAGGTAAAGTCTCCAGATATCCACTTACATATCTAGCGGACAATCCTATTGCTCTCAGACAGGCTAAGGCAAAATGTGCGAAATCCTGGCAAACTCCTTTCCTATGCTTGAAAACTTTCTCCAATGGTGTACTGATGTCTGTGAATCCTGGGGTAAAGGCAAAATCCTTGAATATCCGGGTATTCAAGTCTAATACTGCTTCCATTATCGGACGCTCTGGAGTGAAGGATTTCAATGCATATTCCTTAATCCCATCCACAAATTGAACATGATTCGATTCCAGATAATACTGACGCACATCCGTACTCGTCTTTGTAGAATGAAGTAATGCTACCACTTTTTCCCACTCCATAGTTTCCTCTGCTTTCACATTACTCCACGACGGAACACTGAGTTCTACTACACTACGGGACATCACTGAGAGATTTTTATGCGATCTCTCCACAGAAAAATAAAGATATTTATTCCCAAAAAAATCAGTTCTTTCTATTTCAAAACTTGGCTTTGGACTGATTTCACAGATGTATTCATCCACATGTTGGAATGGAAGGTCTGGAGGGATCTGAAACATCAAGTTGTGGCAAAGTCTCGCCGGAAAATCATAGATGTAATCTGTGATATGTGTCACCTTATATTTCATGCGGTAAAAATTGTTTTTTTAATGATCACATAGAATCTCGCAGAAGGTATAATCATCACGTTGTCGGTCTTTTGAATAATTCTCGATTTCATATCTCAGGAATAACAGAGGATTGAATCATGCTATATCTCGTGTCAGTATGACTGAAATACTTCTCATAGATAAAGTCTGAGGTCTCGTGAAGGAGACATATGATCTCATCCAGAAGAGACGTTAATTCATCATATTCCAAAGTCGACTCATTAGTAGAAGATAGCCTTTGGATGTCACATAATCTGATCTTGGTAATGGCTTCCAGCAGCTTTTTACGGTCTGTGCTGAATAGCTCGTTTTCGTCTTGTTGAGGCAAGGTTTTTAGGTGATTATCAATTTCCAGTAACTGAAAAATCAGTGATCTTGGATTGTCTTCATGTAAAATCAACAAGCTCAGTACGCCGTGCATTTCCAGATTAGATCTGTATCGGTACCGATAGGTGACCAAACTCTCATTGCAACGCAAGGTATCCTCCATTAACTCTTTATTGGATTCCGAGTCAAAAGATTTACTAAGCATTCCCCTTAAAATCATACAGTTATTCGCAGCAGATTCAATAAAACGTCCAATATTCAACAAATGCCAAGTTGGTTCCCTAGTCATGTTGTCTATGTTAAGACCGTAAAATGCCATTAACTTAACAACCATATTATCCAGACTTTGGTAAGCATGCATAAGTGTGGTATCTGATTTCCGCATACGGGTGAGTTCTTCGGATATGCTGTCCAAAATCCTCCATGTGTCTAAACTTAGTCTATCTCTAACAGCATAGGCATTAGTTAGAAATGACTGAATGGAATATGCAATACTTCCTGATTTATCTACGTCATGGACCAAAGCCAATAACTCAGACTCGGGATTTTTTAGGTTCTTTTTAACATTGAAACCGGGTAGAGTGCCGGTCATTACCGTCAGGGTTTTTAGCAGCGTACTAAGTACCGGATTATCATGAATATGGATATCCTCATCAGCTTCATTATAAGAAAGTAAGGTCATACGCATCAGCCTGACTGAATATGCCGATCTCTCAAGATATCTCCCAAGCCAAAATAAACGCTCACCAGTACGGCTTGGCAATACGTTTCGAACCAAAGGCTGATTTTTTATCGCCTTTGGAAGAGTCGATGCAATATCTTTTCCTTTGCCGAGAACCCAAGTATCCTTGCTGATTCCACCCGTTTGATTGGATACTAAAAATGCACCTTGCTTTGGGGAGCTTCTGGATAACCCACCTGGCATTACTTTATAACTTTTGTTTTCAGAATCTGCTACAACATAGCTCCTGAATACGGCATTCCTTGCCTCGAGCTTATTATTGATCCAGGAAGGAGTTGTTGAAAATTCAACCATTTCCTGCCCAACATACATATAAGGGCTACGTCTGATTTCGCGCTTTAAATCTTCCAACTCAGCCTTTGACAGATTACCGCCAAACACGGATTTCTTTTGCGACCCCCGATAGATATTTCTTATGACAAGGGTATCTATGTGTTCAAAGACGTAAGTCAATTCCTTTGGCTGACCGCACCACCAGGTAGCTACAGAAGGTAAGATTAGCTCCTCGCCCGTCAGATGTCTGGAGATTTTTGGTAGAAAAGCCATTAAACCGGGGTTCTCTAACACTCTGCATCCCAACGGATTAATAACAAGTACTTTTCGCTGTCTAACCGCTTCCATCAACCCCACTACCCCAAGGTGAGAATCGCTTTTAAACTCCAAAGGATCGCAAAATACGTCATCTACTCTCCGGATTATTACGTCAACTTTTTCAAGGCCCTTAATCGTCTTCAGCCAAACATAGCCATCACTGACCGTAAGATCCTCACCGAAAGCAAGTGTAAATCCCATAAATGATGAGATGTAGGCATGCTCAAAAAAGGTCTCATTTGTTGGACCAGGAGAAAGTAAGACTACTCTGGGATTTTCCTTATTGTTTGTGGTAAGATTGCTCAGTGTATTCTTAAAGGTCTGATAATACGAAGTGATTTTCCTGGCTTGATTTTCACGGATCAGATCAGGAAACACTCGAGTCATTGCCGCTCTGTTCTCAAAGGTATATCCAGCTCCAGAGGGTGCATCTGTTCGGTCATGTAGCACCCACATTTTACCATTTGGTCCACGGGCTAGGTCTGAGGAATATTGGATGAGTTGTTGATCTCCATCCAGTTTTATGTTGTGCGCTTGTCTTAAAAAACCCCTGTGATTGTATATTAACTCAAATGGAATATGCCCCTCTTTAATCAAGGTTTGTTCTCCATATAAATCACTCATAATTAGATTTAAAAGCTCAGTACGTTGGAGTAATCCTTTTTCTATTCCTTCCCATTCTTCACTACTGAATACCATGGGAACGGGGTCCAAAATCCACGGCCTATTCATTCCATGAGGATCGCCATAGACATTATATGTAACTCCATTTTCACGAAGTTGACGACCAACTTCTTCATGAAACTGTCTCATTTTTTCAGAGCCGATCTGCTCATAATATCTGGCCAATCGTTCCCAATGGGGATGTATTTTACCTTGGTCGGTAGCCATTTCATCCAGAAACGGTGCGTTATTGAACATTTTGTCAATAAGATAAGACTCAATCATGCCCCAAAATTGAACTAATTACGATTGAAATAATAAACAATTATCGTTTTTTGTATCTGCGGAGATCCATGGTGTATGGAAACTCGGGGTTTATAATCTCCTCTGTCGCTTCATAATTATTCTGGGCATTTATTTTAGTTATATATCTACCTGATTTATGTTCGTCCTGTATTGTTGCAGTCGAAGTGCTCGCTGGTGTAATCGTGTGACCAAAGTCGAAAAACCTAGATATCCTTCTGGATTCAGCTTCATTGCTGTTGATAGGGAAATTTTCATAGCTGCGACCTCCTGGATGAACTACATGATATTGACATGCAGCCACCGATTTCTTTGTCCAGGTATCATACAGATCGATCACCAAAGGGGTATCAATTCCAATAGTTGGATGTAAGGCAGAAAATGGCTGCCACGCTCTGTATCGAATCCCAGCAACATATTCTCCTTGTACCCCTGTATTTTTCAGTGGTATTCTATAACCGTTACACAATAAATGATATCTGGAATCGGTCAAACCAGAAATTTTAACCTGAAGTCTCTCCAACGATGAATCTACATAGCGTGCTGTACCTGAACTGGACATCTCCTCTCCCAATACATGCCATGGTTCAATTGCCATTTTTATATCTATATGAATATCATCAACTTGAAGCTCGCCAATAAAAGGAAAACGGAACGAGAAGAAAGGATCAAACCAAGCGATGTCAAAATCATAGCCAGCACCTTTCAAATCATTTACTACTTCCATCATATCCTTTTCGCAGTAGTGCGGCAGGAGGAACTTATCGTGCAGGGAAGTACCCCATCTTACGAGCTTATGATCGTATGGCTGCTTCCAAAACCAGCTCATCAATGCTCTGATAAGTAGCAACTGCACCATACTCATTCTATAATGAGGCGGCATATCAAAGCCCCGAAATTCCAAAATTCCTAAGCGACCGCTGCTGGAATCAGGTGAAAACAACTTATCTATGCAAAACTCAGCCCTATGTGTATTTCCTGTAATATCTACGAGTAGATTTCTGAAGATCCGATCTACCATCCAGAATGGAATCTCATTTTCAGAGCCGTTTGGAACCTGCTGAAATGCTAATTCCAACTCATAAAGCATATCGTCTCTCCCCTCATCCACTCTAGGAGCCTGACTTGTTGGCCCTATAAACTGAGTAGAAAATAAATAGGATAGCGCTGGATGATGCTGCCAATAAGTAATAAAACTCTTTAGCACATCAGGCCTTCTAAGCAAAGGACTATTTTCTGGAGATGACCCTCCTAGTGTAATGTGATTTCCTCCACCAGTCCCCGTATGCTTTCCATCCACGTTGAATTTCTCACTGATAAGGCGGGACTCACGTGCTTTCTCGTAGAGTACTCCATAATTGTGAGTAATCTCCTTCCATGATTTCGCAGGTTGCACATTGACTTCAATCACCCCAGGATCTGGGGTGATCATCATCTTTTCAATTCGCTTATCAGCAGGAGGATCATATCCTTCTATCAAAATCGGAACTTTAAGTTTTTGGGCAGCCCTTTCTATAGCGCTAACCAAATCCAGGTAATGTTCTATGTAGGATACAGGAGGCAAAAACACAAAAAGTTTCCCTTCCCTTACTTCAGCAACCAAGGTTGTCTTGAAAATTCGTTTGGAATTAATAGGCTTTAATTTAGCAGAGTTTGTACGTCTATTTGAAGGAAGCTTCCCTACTTCTGCAAATAAGTCATTCTCCGGCTTGAGCGGCTCGTCTTTTGGAGCTGTATATTCTATCGAATCCAAGGGAAGTCTTAATCCGGCAGGAGAATTCCCAGGAACTAAGTAAAGCTCTTTGGAACGGAATTTCCAGCGGCAACTTTGCCATCTGTTTTCTTGATATTCCCATTCTAGGGGGATAGAATACCCCACTGGTTTGCCCAAGCCCTTTTTAAGGAGCTTGGCTAGTTTCTGACGTTCAAGTGAGGATTTAAGATTATATTTTGCCGGATTGATATTGACTGGGACTTTGCCTTCCTGCCAAATGAAATAAAACGGATCTTCATAAAGTGGAGTAATATTGAGAGGATCTACATTAAGCTGTTTAACCAAATTATCGATGAAACTCTTTGACTTCCTGTGTGTCAATTTATAATCTTTTGATAAATCTGCCATCAAAGCATCATTATGCCACATTGGAACGCCATCTTTTCTCCAGAAACAAGCCAATTTCCAGCGAGGCAAAGGCTCACCTGGATACCATTTCCCCTGTCCGTACTGCATCAGTGCACCAGCACCAAATTCCCCTTTTAACTTATGAAAAAGAATGTTGGAAAGACTTCGCTTATGCTCTCCATCGGCATCGGTATTCCATTCTGCGGCTTCCTGATTATCCACTGAAACAAAGGTAGGCTCACCCCCCATAGTCAGCCGTACATCATTTGCCTCCAAATCCTCATCGACTGTGTCACCAACAGACAAAATCTTCTCCCATTGCTCTTCTGAATATGGCTTGGTTACGCGTGGGGTTTCTTCTATTCTAGTAATTTCATTTTTAAAGAAAAATTCAGTCTCTGCAGGTTCAGCCATGCCAGAAATTGGTGCAGCATCCTGCGGGCTTGGTGTACAAGCTAATGGAATATGCCCTTCCCCTGCAAACAAACCAGATGTTGAATCCAATCCAATCCAACCTGCTCCCGGCACATAAACCTCCGTCCATGCGTGGAGATCGGTAAAGTCTTCTTCCGGACCTGAGGGACCATCGAGGGACTTTTCATCTGATTTTAATTGAACCAGATATCCCGAAGCAAACCTTGAGGCCAATCCTACATGACGCAAAACCTGTACAAGTAGCCAGGCAAAGTCTCTACACGAACCGGAACCAATAGTTAGCGTCTCCTCACAGGACTGAACTCCCGGTTCCATTCGCACATTGTAGCGTAGCTCCTGATTGATCATAGCATTGATAGCTACCAAATAATCAACCGTAATGATATCCTTCCTGATAAGTGACTTAGCCTTCTCCACCAGTTTCATCAATAGTGGATCAGACTCTTTAATCTCCAAATATGGCCCAAGCTGCGTCTTTAAGCTTTCGTCGTATTCAAATGGAAACTTATCAGCATAATCTTCTACAAAAAAATCAAAAGGATTAATCACCACCATATCAGCGATCACTTCCACATCAATCTCAAAATATTTTACTTTTTCAGGAAATACAATTCTTGCCAGATAGTTACCAAAAGGATCCTGCTGCCAATTAATAAAGTGATCTTCAGGCATTACATTGAGCGAGTATCCTTTGATGTAGGTCCGGGAATGTGGAGCAGGCCTGAGCCTGATTACTTGCGGGCTTAAACTTATATGTTTGTCGTACTCGTATTTCGTATAGTGCCGGATAGCAACTTTAATAGACATAGGCTAGGTTGGTAATTTTACTTCAAAAACGATCAAATCATTGCTGATATAAAAATGATTTGGGTTATCTGGGTTGCTGGTATTCCTTGTAATTTAAAGTAAGAAATGCGAGATCATAGCATTTGACAAAAGAAAAATCATTTCATCCCAAAATTAAGATTGCATTATCTGCATGCTAATTTTAGTCAAAATTCTGAATTGAATCAATTTCTTCTTCTGTAAGTAAACATTTCTATTTAGTTTCAATCGATGGAAAAAAACAAAAAGAAAATTCTGGTCATAGATATCGGGGGCTCAAATGTAAAAATCCTGGCTACAGGTGCAGAAGAAAGAATAAAAATCCCTTCAGGCTCCGATTTTTCTCCTGAACAAATGGTGGAACTGGTTAAAGAAAACGCTTCAGAATGGGAATATGACAGGATCACAATGGGTTTCCCGGGAGTAGTCAAAGAAAACAGAATAGTATCCGATCCAGTAAACCTTGGAGAGGGCTGGAACAAATTTGACTTTCAGGCCGCATTTAACTGCCCTATTAAATTTATAAATGATGCAGCCATGCAGGCTCTTGGTAGTTACGAAGGTAAAAAGTTGCTCTTCTTAGGCTTCGGAACTGGATTAGGCACCGCCATGGTCATTCACAATACGATTTTACCCTTAGAAGGCGGACATCTTCCTTTTAAGAAAAAGACCTTCGAAGAATATGTTGGAAAAGAGTATCTGACGAAGAGCGGATCTAAACGATGGGAGAAAAACGTGCTAAAAACCGTGGAATATTTCAGAGCAGCATTTCAACCTGATGACGTTTTATTAGGCGGTGGAAATTCAAAATTATTAACGACAATTCCTGAGGGATGTAGATTGGGTACAAATGAAAATGCCTTCAAAGGCGGTTTCAAGTTCTGGGAAGAGGATTTTAAGTTGTAAGATTTTGACTTAACTCATAATCCCAGTATGAAAGCGCAACGCCTTACATTCTCACTCCTTGGATAAACGTGTTTTTATCAGCCTGAGCAAAATCAACAGCTATTAATTACTGTTTCGTCTGCCGTTTGTTTTTTCGTATTTTTCTATCTGATTGGATTTAAACAATCAATTACCTAATCCCAAAATCCAAACCTATGAAACATCTATTCCTCTATGCCTTTGCGATCTTAATTTTTTCAAGTTGTGAGAAAAAGCAGACAGAAGATACCACTGAAACTCTCCTAGTAAATGAGAAAATCCGGGCAAGAATTGACTCTACCCTATCCAGCTTCGTAGAAAGCGGGAATCTAGCCGGAGTCTCTGCCTTGATTTTTGAAAAAGACCAGGAGGTTTATTACAATGCATTTGGCTATGCGGATCGGGAAAATCAGGTAAAAATGGATAGAAATACGATTGTGCAGATCTATTCCATGACTAAGCCGATCACTGGCACGGCATTAATGACACTTTACGAAGAGGGTAAATTCCAGTTGGATGATCCGCTTTCAAAGTACGCACCTGAGTTTGCTGATATGAAAGTGTATGACGGTGTAGATGAAAATGGAAACATCAAACTAGTAGATGCAGCCAGACCAGTTACTATCCGTGATATCACCCGTCATACAGCTGGCTTTCCAAACCGAGCTGATATTCCTGGTTTGAGTGAGATTTTGGCAGAAAAAGACCCAAGAAGTTTTGAAATCGATTTGAACGCAATGGCCAAAAGAATCGGTGAAATACCGCTTTGGTTCCAGCCAGGAACTCAATGGGAATATGGTCAATCCGTAGATGTTCAAGCTTTTTTGGTAGAAAGAATAGCTGGAGTTCCCTATAAAGAATATGTACAAACTCATGTTCTTGATCCACTTAAAATGAACGACACAAGATATTTCGTTCCTGAATCGGACAGAGCAAGAATGTCTGCTTCCTACAGAAGAACCGGTGAAGGTCAGCTGGAGCAAATGCCAAATGAGGAAGCTCATAAATTCAATATAAATGAATGGCCTCTTACTCCAGGTGGATTTGGATTTACTTCTACTTTGGATGATTACATGACTTTTGCCAGAATGTTGGTTCGCAAAGGAGAATTTGGGGGTGCTAGAATCCTCAAACCAGAAACGGTAGAACTAATGAGCACAAATCAACTTCCTGATTCAGTTACCGAAAGATCCTGGCTTCCAAGCAAGGGGAATGTAGGGTTTGGAATTGACTTCGCAGTACGAGTTGCACCGCCAAAAAGTGCCGCGGAGACTAATGGGACGGTTGGTGAATTCTTTTGGGATGGGGCTGCCAGTACACTGTTCTGGGTGGATCCAGTGAATGAAATCACAGCTGTCCTGTTCGTCCAGCTTTTTCCTTACGATCAGATCAAGCTTCATAAGAAGTTTAAAGATGCTGTATATGGCAAATATCAGCCTAGCGTCTCTAATTAAAATCAGCTAACCCACCGTTCAAGTCATCAGGATCGTTATAAAATCTTTGCTCATTACATTTCTCTTGCCGTCGTTCGTATCATCACGAACGACTTTTTTGTTTGAGTACTTTAAACAAATCAGAGAACAGTAGATTTCCCTTAACTTTGCGCGAAGCAGAACCATTTTCTAATTAAATGTTGTTCTACACTCATTGTAACCTAATGGACCTTGAATCCATTACTTATTACAGCGCATGAAGACAAGACCAAGAGTAGTAGTCGGCCTCTCCGGAGGGGTCGATAGTTCCGTCGCCGCTCACCTACTCATCGAGCAAGGCTACGAAGTCATCGGTATGTTCATGAAGAACTGGCACGATGAATCTGTCACAATTTCCAATGAATGTCCATGGATGGAAGATTCCACAGATGCAATGCTTGTGGCAGAGAAATTAGGAATTCCATTTCAAGCGATTGACCTCAGTGAAGAGTACAAGGATAGAATTGTGGATTACATGTTTGCAGAATATAAAGCCGGCAGAACTCCCAATCCTGATATTCTTTGCAATAGAGAAATCAAATTCGATATTTTTCTAAAAGCAGCAGAAAAGCTTAAGGCTGATTTCGTGGCTACTGGTCACTATTGCCAGAAAGGCGAAACCATAGGAGCTGATGGAAAAACAGCCTATCAGCTGCTTGCAGGAGCCGATCCCAATAAGGATCAGAGTTATTTTCTGTGCCAATTGAACCAAAGTCAGTTAGCCAAAGCACTCTTCCCTATCGGCCATATGCAAAAGCCTGATGTACGAGCAAAAGCCAAAGAAATGGACTTGATCACTGCTGATAAAAAAGACAGTCAAGGATTATGTTTTATTGGAAAAGTCAGATTACCGGACTTTTTACAGCAGCAACTAAAACCAAAAAAAGGAAAAATTATCCAAATTCCTGAGGACTTGGCAATCTATAAAAAACAGCTAATTCCTGCTGGAATTGCACCAGAAGACTACGATCAGGAAACCTTGGATGCGATTTCTCTTCCTACTCACTATACTCAAGATCAAGGCAAAGTTTTGGGTGAACATAACGGTGCCCACTATTTCACAGTTGGCCAAAGAAAAGGGCTACATGTAGGTGGCACAGGAAAGCCTTTGTTTGTGATTTCTACGGACACGCAAGAAAATGTGATTTACACAGGCTTGGGAGAAACACATCCTGGGCTTCTTCGTGATGGTCTGTTTGTCAAAACTGAAGATATACACTGGATTCGTCAGGACTTGAAGCTAAACGTTGGTGAGACAAGAAGGTATGATGCCCGCATTCGCTATCGTCAACCGTTAAGCGGAGCCACCTTGATTCAAAAAGAAAATGGCCTCTATGTCATCTTCGATCAACCTCAAAAAGGAGTAGCTTCTGGCCAGTTTGTAGCCTGGTATGATGGAGAGGAAAGTATAGGATCAGGGACGATATTTTAAGATTTACGATTTAGGATTTACGATTTAGGATTTACGGCGCTAGTGATAGTTGAAAATTTTGGTTCAATTCATTAGCCTCTTTTTACCTAATAAAAATCCCCCTACCCCCCTTTAAAAGGGGGAATAGCTAAACCTGAACCTCAATCATTACATTCAGATAGCCATTATTTTAAATTCTTCATTCATTCATTTTAAATTCCCCTGTGTTAGAAATCCTCTTTGAAGACGAATACCTTATTGCCATTAATAAACCGGCTGGTTTGCTAGTTCACAGAACTTCCATCGCAGCGGAGGAAACGGTATTTGCTTTGCAAATGCTTCGCGATCAGATTGGTCAACATGTGTATCCAGTTCATAGACTCGACAGACCGACCAGTGGGGTTTTGCTTTTCTCAAAAAAGGAAGAAATTCTGCCCATTTTGAAAGAGCAGTTTGCTGATCGATCAGTTCAAAAAACTTACCTGGCAATTGTACGTGGGATTCCTACCATAAAATCAGATTTGATTGATCATCCGTTGACAAGCGAGCGCTCTAACAAGCTTCAGGAAGCTCAAACTCATTACAAAGTTGTAGCAGAAACAGAAATACCTTTTGATACCACAGGAAGATATCCCACCAGTCGATATGCGTTATTGGAATTGAAACCTGAAACCGGCCGCACGCATCAACTCCGACGTCACCTGGCTCATATTCGACATTATATTTTGGGAGATAAAAAGCACGGCGACAACAAGCAAAACCAGTTTTTCGAGAAACAATTTAGGATGATGAACCTACTTTTGCATGCCAGAAAATTAGAATTCACTCATCCAGTTACCAAAGATAGAATCTCAGTTATGGCAGAACTTCCAACCCATTTCCAAAAAACAATTACAGATCTGGGCTGGCGAGAACTTGATTTATAAGGTGAACAGCCTCCTTTTCCTAAAATTGAATTACTTTAGAAAGCACATTAAATTAACCCTATGAACAAATCACTTTTAGGCCTTAGCCTTTTACTTTCTGTGTCTTTTGTAGCAGAAGCTCAACAAAAGAAAATTGATAAAAAATTCAATGAAAAAGCTGCTGTTGCTGAATTAACCTATCTCGCTTCTGATGAATTGAAAGGAAGAGACCCTGGAGCTCCAGAGATGGCTTTGGCCTATAATTTTATAGCTAAGCAACTTGAAGCTGCAGGTGCTAAACCATTATCCGGTGGCGATGGCTATTTCCAAAATATTCCTTTCATGATGTCTTCTCCTCCAAGCAAAGGCGAAATCAAATTGAAAGATTCGGTTTATTCCCAAGGTAAAAACATGCTTGTCATCAATGGTGATGCGATTTCCGGGAAATACGAGTTAGTGGACGTTGGTTTTGGACTTGCCGACGATTTGGAGGGGAAAGACCTGAAAGGCAAAATCCTACTGACTAATGTAGGCGCTCCAGATCGTATGAGTCCCGCTGATTTGTTTGCCTTAGGTAGCGAGAAAGCTAAACTTGCCGAAGCTGCTGGGGCGATTGGAGTCATTGAGCGCTTCAATATTCCATCTATTCCTTGGCCATTAATTGTCAACTACCTCAATCGAAGTCAGATGGTCATAGATAATGGCGAATCAAGCAAAATGCCATACATTTGGATCGAGGATGTGAAAAACATGCTTAAAAATCAATTGACTGCAGGAAAAGTTGAGGCAAATCTTTTAGTAGAAGGCAAGAATAACACTCCTGTGGAAGGTAAAAATGTACTCGCCTGGATTGAAGGATCAGACAAAACGCTGAAAGATGAATTTGTAATGCTATCTGCGCATTACGATCACGTTGGAATTGGAACACCAGATGCAAGTGGCGATTCCATCTACAACGGTACTCGTGATAATGCTGTAGGTACGGTAGCTGTGATGAATGCAGCTAAATTCTTTGCTAAAAACCCTCCAAAAAGATCTATCCTTTTAGCACTCTGGACTGCAGAGGAAAAAGGGCTTTTAGGCTCAGCATATTTTGCAGAAAACCCATTGATTCCTTTGGATAAAATCATTTACAATCTCAACATTGACGGTGCGGGCTACAATGATACCTCAGTAATTACTGTGATCGGATTGGGCAGAACTACCGCAGATGACTTAGTTTCTGAGGCTGTTGCAGATTTTGGTTTGAAAGCCATCGCAGATCCAGCTCCAGAGCAAGGACTTTACGACCGATCAGATAACGTAAATTTCGCCAAAGAAGGGATCCCTGCTCCTACTTTCAGCCTTGGGTTCACAGCTTTTGATGATGAGATCAACAAATACTATCACAAAGCTGGTGACCATGTGGATTCCATGGATTTGGATTATGTGACGCTTTATTGGAAATCATTTATCCTTGCTGCGCAAAATATCGCCAACGCCGAAAACCAACCAATGTGGGTTGCAGGTGATAAGTACGAGGAAGCAGGTAAAAAGCTATACGGGGATAAGTAAGTCCTTTTGCTTGTAAGTTTTAATTTCTGTAAGAGATAAAAAGTGAGAGGTGGTAAGTTGGATCCTGATGGATTCAATTTACCGCCTCTTTTTATGGATTATAGACTGTTTTACGGTTCGTCCCTTTGGCACTCAGGAGGATCTTTGGATAATTTATAACCCAGAATTTCAATCTGGGCTTTTACAGGTTGTGCCTTCAGCCCAATAAACCCAACCTCTTTTCCAATTTAGCTTTAGTGTTTTATAAGAAGTTGGATTCTGGAAAATTGCCAAAGGCAATTCCATTAAAAGCCCTAAATCCAGTGAAGCGGAATTCGGGGTTTAATCAAATCAATAAAAGATTCGGAGTGCCAAAGGCACGATCGGTAAATAGAAATAGCTATCCTTAAACTCCTCCAAAATAGGACTAATAATTCTAATTATTCAAATGGATTATGTACCCTCTCAAAAAGACCTTTGAAAGGAAAGTCAGGAGGAACGAGTCTCCATACATCTAGGCTCGAATTAGCTTGGAACCATCTATCCTCATCTAAACTAAGTTGGCTTTTGCCGTGAAAGTAAACTTTTGGTTCAATTTCATTTAATTCCTTCTCAGCCAACCTATCATCTAAATATTTGACAAACTGATGAAATTCTAAATACGATTTGAACTCTTTTATTTCTTTTAGCCAACTCATACCGTTCATTTCTTGGTTCTAAAGTCTTATATCTAACATCTTGCTACTTGACACTAAAAAACTACCCAAACAACATCCCAGCAATCGTCGCGGTCATCAGGCAAGCAAGCGAAGCCGCAAGCAACGACTTCAGACCCAAACGGCTAATATTTGCTTGTTGATTTGGAGCGATGATCGCAATCCCTCCCAACTGAATTGCTATTGAGCTAAAGTTAGAGAAGCCGCAAAGCGCATAAGTCGCGATCACAATCGACTTGGGACTAAGGCTTCCCATTTCCTTCATCTCGGAGAGACTCAAATAAGCTACAAATTCGTTAATCACTGTTTTCTGTCCCAGCAAACTACCAACTTGAAGGGTATCCACCCAATCCACTCCTATCACCCAGGCAAATACCCGAAAGACTTGGCCAAAAAGGTATTCCAAAGAAAAGCCCTTAAACTGGCCTCTAGTGCTGTTTACTACAAATTCATTAAGCCCTGTAAATTCACCGAATAAGCCCATTAGAAGGTAATTTAGAGCGGCTATCACAGCGATAAATGCCAAGAGCATTGCTCCTACATTTAGCGCTAATTTCAAACCTTCGGAAGCGCCTATGGACATCGCATCGATGAGGTTCACACCCATCGCTTCTTCGTTTACTTCCAATTTATCTTGAACCAATTCCTTTTCCACTTCAGGGATAAACATCTTAGACATCACTATAGCTGCCGGCGCATTCATGATACTTGCCCCAAGAAGATATGCAGCAAACCTACTTTGTTCTTCCAAACTATCACCACCCAGAAAGGCTACATAGCCGGCCAAAACTCCCCCTGCGATGGTCGCCATTCCTCCTGTCATCAGGCACATCAGTTCTGATTTACTCATCTTAGGGATAAAAGGGCGAACCAAGAGTGGCGCTTCAGTTTGTCCTAAGAAGATATTTCCAGCTGCTGATAAGCTTTCTGGACCTGAAAGTCTCATTGTTCTCGCCATAACCCAGGCTATGCCGAAAACTACTTTCTGAAGTATTCCCAGATAATATAATCCTGCCGAAACCGTAGAAAAGAAGATAATTGTAGGTAGAACCTGGAAAGCGAAAATGAAACCATAGCTATCTCCAGCCAAATCACCAAAAATAAATGCCGCTCCATCCCGACTAAAGCTAAGAAACTTTACAAAGCCACGACTAACCATCGCAAACGCACTTTCTACGATAGGAACTTGGGTGATTAAAAACCCAAAAACCAATTGTAATAAAATCCCTATCCCTACTAATCTCCAGTCTATTCTTTTCTTGTTACTTGAAAAAATAAAAGCCACCAAAACGATGACGGCCAAACCAAAGACTCCTCTTAAGTAATCCATTCAGTAATTATTGCAGATAAGGCCTAAAAATAAGGAACGCAGGTGCATAAAACAATCATGAGTTAGATGATTGGGGGTTTAAATGAGAGTTAAAGGTTAAAAAGTGAGCAGTCGTGGTGATCTGAATTAAGATCTGTAGTTCACATCAATTGACTTGGACTCAATAAGACACAAAAAAGCCCGAGCTAGCCCGGGCCTTTTATGTTATCAGTTTCTCTTATTGATTTCATCCCGAATCCGGGCTGCACGTTCATAATCCTCATTATTGATCGCTTTGTCAAGCATCTGATTTAGTTTGTCTAAACTAAAATCCTTCAAAGAGGCTTCTTTTTTAGTGGTAAATTTCTGACTTGGAGATTTCGGTTCGTTCTTATCGTCTTTCTTTTCTACCTCATAATGCTCGACTGCCCCTTCTGACATCGCTTTTTCAGTGCAGAAAACTGGACTTCCAAAACGTATAGCAATCGCTATTGCATCAGAAGGCCTCGCATCCACGTCAGTTTCCATTTGAGCGCTTTTACACTGGATTTTTGCGTAATAAACCCCCTCTTTCATATCTGTGATTACAATTCTTTCGATGTCAAAATCAAATCCAGCCGCAAATGATTTAAACAAATCATGCGTCATGGGACGATTAGGCACTATCTTTTCAATTTCCAGAGCTATCGCCTGAGCTTCAAACATTCCAATTACTATCGGTAAACGTCTAGACCCACCAACTTCCCCTAGCACCAATGTAAATGATCCTGACTGGGAATGATTGGACGATAGTCCCAAAATCTCAAGTTCTATGAGTTTTTCCACAAAAATTTATAATTCAGCTTTAAATGCTTCGTTTAGTTTAGGTACAATTTCAAAAGCGTCACCAACGATTCCGTAATCAGCAGCTTTGAAAAAAGGCGCATCTGGATCTTTATTAATTACTACGATACACTTTGAGGAATTGACCCCTGCAAGATGTTGAATAGCGCCTGAAATTCCTATCGCAATGTATAAAGTTGGAGCGACTTTTACACCGGTTTGCCCAACGTGCTCATGATGAGGTCTCCATCCCAAATCAGAAACAGGCTTGGAACAGGCAGTGGCAGCACCAAGAATTTTGGCCATTTCCTCGACCATTCCCCAGTTCTCAGGACCTTTCAATCCTCTTCCGCCTGACACAACTATATCAGCTTCAGGAAGTAAAACATCTCCGGTAGCACGTTCTGTAGCCGTAATTTTCGAGGCAAAATCCCCATCATTTAGCGATACATCAAAGGTCTCAACTTGGGCGTCCTCTCCATCCTGCTTCAAATCAATTGCATTTTTCTTAAGTGCGAGGATTTTATTATCGGTAGTTACAGTAGTTTCCGCAAAAGCCTTTCCTGTATAAATACTTCTCTTCACTACATATCCACCATCAGTTTTTGGTAATTCTACTACGTTGGAAACCAAACCTGCATTAAGCTTGATAGCAAGTCTTGCAGCTACAGAATCTCCCAGGGAGGATTTCGCCAGCACCAAGGTCTTTGATCCGATTTGATTAAAAGCCTGAGCTATTGCCGAAGCATGTGCCTGGATTACTCCTGCATCCAATTTACTATCCGCACAGTGCAACACTTTGGAAGCTCCGGCTTTACCTACTGCAGCTAATTCTTCCGCATCAATTGTTCCCAAAGCTACAGCGACCACATCTCCTTCACCAGTTTTTCCAGCTAAAGCATGTGCAAAAGAGACTGCCTCTAGGCTGGTCTTTTTTACTTTACCTTCAGCTTGTTCTATATATACTAAAATCGACATAATTTACTAATTTATAATAAGTTATTGGGTTTATACTAAAGTACTTTAGCTTCGTTTTTCAAAAGCTTCACCAACTCAGCTACATTATCTTTATCTACTAATTTTACAGCTCCTTTAGCTGGAGGAAGCTCATATTTACTTGCTTCAGCCTGAGTATCCTGAGAGATGGGTTCTACTACATTCAGCGGTTTAGTCCTGGCTGACATGATTCCTCGCATATTTGGAATTTTCCATTCTGCAATTGGTTCCTGGCAACCTGCAATCAAAGGAAGACTTGCTTCGAGCATTTCTTTTCCCCCTTCGATTTCTCTTGCCATTTTCACAGTAGAGCCGTCCACATCCAGCTTCATGACCGGGGAAAACGAAGGCATGCCAAGTAACTCGCCTACCATTCCATGGACCATCCCTCCATTGAAATCTATGGACTCTCTTCCCATTAAGATCAGATCGTATTTTCCCTCTTTGGCGTAATGTGCAATCTGCTGTGCCACAAAATAGGAATCCTTCGGAGCTGAATTCACCCGGATAGCCTCATCAGCACCAATAGCCAAAGCTTTTCTCAAAGTCGGATCAGAATCAGCCTCTCCTACATTCAAAACAGTTAACTTTCCACTCGCTTGATCTCTAAGTTCAACCGCACGCGCCAAGGCATAATCATCATATGGGCCAATAATATATTGAACTCCGGTAGAATCAAACTTGGTATTGTCGGCCGTAAACTGAATCTTGGAGGTAGTATCGGGTACGTGAGTGATACAAACAAGAATCTTCATTGGTTTAGTATTAGATTAGATTAGTTTAGATTTATTTCCCGTGAAAATAACAGTAAGGTCTTAATTAAAAAAACTATTGATGGGCAATCTGGACAGGATACAGCTACTAAGACAATTCACCAAGGAAGAACCGGAAAATCCTTTCAATTGGTATGCGTTGGCAATAGAGTTTAGGGAAACGGATTTTGAAGAGTCGTATTTGCTATTTTCTAAACTGCTTTCTGAGCATCCCGATTATCTTGCTACGTATTTTCCTTCCGCTCATCTCTTTGCAGAAATGGGTAAAATAGATCAGGCTAAAGTGGTTTTTGAAAGTGGGATATCTTTGGCAAAAGAGCAAAATAATTCAAAAGCTTTACAGGAATTACAAAATGCGTATCAGAATTTTCTCTTTGAAAATGACTTGGATTAATAGTTTTTAAAATAAATCCTCATTTGAACTTACATGATAGGTAATTAGATTATTTGGTCTTTTCTTACCTTCATTATAATTTACATGACACCTTTGCCCAATGATAAGCCAACAAGAAATGCTCTCTCACTTTCTCCCTCTCTTAGAACAAAGCGGAAGAAAATACAAAAAGAAAAGTCTGGTTCGCGCAAAGAAAGCAGAGCCTGGTTTGTTAGTAGTCACAAAAACATCTGATGGAGATGAGACTCAAAACACGGCTGAGTCAGGGGATTGGCTGGTAGAAAATCAAACTAGTACCAATGAACTTTATCTTGTAAAAGCGTCTACTTTCAAGAAGAAATATACGCTTGTCCAATCTCTTGAAAAAGGCTGGGGAAGCTATCAGCCAAAAGGCGAAGTATTGGGATTAAAAGTTTCTGAAAGCCAATTAGAAGCTTTGGGTGCCAAAAAAGTTTTGGAGTTTCAGGCACCATGGAAGGCTACCATGATCGTCAAAACCGGAGATATGCTGGTAGTCCCTCCAGAGAAGGATGAGATCTATAGAATAGCAAAAAAAGAATTTGGAGAAACTTACGTGGAAATTTAAACTGGTCTAAGGCACCAAAACAATTTTACCAGTTTGCTTTCCGTCACGCATTCTATCAAACGCTTTTTCCGCATCTTCAAATTTAAAAACCTGATCAATTATTGGCTTTATTTTCTTCTCATTTACTAGAGAAACCATATTTTTAAAATCCTGATCAGACCCCATGGTGGTCCCTATGATTTTGAGTTGATTCCAAAAGATTTTTCGAGCTTCCAGCTTTGTGGGATTGCCTAATGTTGCTCCATAATACACCACTTTACCTCCAGGTTTTGCTACTTGGATCAGATGATTTAACGTATCACCTACTGCTCCATCTACGATTAAGTCAAAGCCATTCGTCTCTTCCACAGCCTTTGATATCCAGTTGTGATCCAAATAGTTAAAGGTGTGTAATACTCCCAAAGATTTAGCTATTTCCAGCTTCTCGGGACTACTACTGCTTGTTGACACTTTTGCGCCGAGCGCCATACCAAACTGAACGGCAAATTGGGCTACTCCTCCACCAAAACCAGTGACCAATAAATTTTCACCAGATTGAATATTTCCCTGATAAGTAAGTGCCCGGTAAGCTGTCAGACCAGCCAGTGGTAACGCTGCTGATTCTTCCCAACTCATATGTTGAGGCCTTTCAAAAAGTCTATCTACTGGAACAATCACGGATTCCGCTAACGTACCATTACGGGGCATTCCTAAAATCTCAAATGAAGAACTTTGGACTTTTTGATTATCTCCCCAGTTAAGTGCTGGATTTATGATTACTTCCTTTTGCAGAATGGAATAATCCACTCCCTCTCCTATTTCACTCACTATTCCTGCTCCGTCCGAACCAAGAATAACACCGTCTTTGATATTTGGATAGCGGCCTTGCCTACACCATTCATCCCGGTGGTTCAATGCCGCAGCCTTGATCAACACCCGAACTTCTCCTGGCATCAAACTTCTTGTCTGAACTTCTGTCAGTAATAATCTTGACGGCTGAGTGCTATTGAGAGTAATTGCTTTCATATTCTGTTAAAAAGCGTCCTCTGAATTATTTCTATTTAATAAATCATCTCCGTCATCGCTGTTAGCCTTGCTCTGAAGCTTGATGGTATTACCAGAGTCAAACTCAGATATACCACTAGATTGAGTTGCAAATGTGGGACGGTAAACAGCATTTCCGCCCTGAGGATCCTGCATATTGCCAAATCCATCCAAATCCTGAAATTTAGTATAGCGACCGATAAACCGAAGCTTCACATTATCCAAAGAACCATTTCTGTGCTTTGCAATAATTACTTCTCCTACTCCCTGGGTGGAATTACCATCCTCATCTTCGGTGATGCCATAGTATTCCGGACGGTAAAGGAACATAACCATATCGGCATCTTGCTCGATGGCTCCTGATTCCCTCAAATCGGAAAGTTGCGGTCTCTTATCTCCACCTCTGGTCTCCACAGCCCTGGAAAGTTGCGAAAGAGCAATTACCGGCACTTCCAGTTCTTTGGCAATTTTCTTAAGAGCACGGGAAATACTCGCAATTTCCTGCTCCCGATTTCCTCCACCTCCACTTTTGGAATCTCCAGACATCAGCTGCAAGTAATCAATTACGATCATCTGAATATCATGCTGAGCCTTGAGTTTCCTACACTTTGCCCGAAGCTCCAGAATCGAAAGCGCTGGTGTATCGTCTACGAAAAGTGGAGCCTTGGAAAGCTTTGCCGTCTTATGAACCAACTGAGCCCATTCATGCTCAGCCAAAGACCCTTTTTTAATTTTCTCAGAATCCAGCTCAGCTTCGGAAGATATCAGACGATTCACTAATTGAACAGAGGACATTTCCAGGGAGAAAATAGCAACCGGACGATTATGATCCACAGCAGCATTTCTCAACACAGAAAGCACGAAAGCTGTCTTACCCATCGCTGGACGTGCTGCAATAATTACCAAATCTGATTTTTGCCATCCTGAAGTCACACGATCCAAAGCAGTCAATCCAGAAGGAACTCCTGTTAGACCATCCTTCTGACCTTTTCTCGCCTCCAATTCTATAATAGCCTCACGCATGATGGATTTCATGTCTGAGTAATTCTTTCGGATGTTTTTTTCTGAAATCTCAAATAGATTCTGTTCCATTTTATCCAGCAACTCAAAAACGTCAGTAGTTTCTTCGTAGGCATCTCTTTGAATATCAGATGCAATCTTTATCATCTCCCGCTTGATAGACTGTTCAGTGATTATCCTTGCGTGATATTCGATATTTGCAGCAGAAGCTACTTTTGAGGTCAGTTCGGTCACATAAAATGCACCACCTGCAATTTCCAAATTTCCACTTTTGCGAAGCTGGGAAGTAACGGTCAGCAAATCAATTGGCTGGCTTTCCGTAAAAAGATCTAGAATAGCCTGAAAGATTACCTGATGCGAATCTTTATAAAAGCTCTCCACTTTCAAAATATCGATCACGTTGGTAAGCGCGTCTTTCTCCAGCATCAAAGCACCGAGTACAGCTTCCTCAAGATCAATAGCTTGGGGAGGCATTTTACCTAGCATATTGGTATTTTGGTGAGTGGGTTTATTGCGGGTAATGCGTGGATTGCTGCTTTTTTCGGACATAGAACAAATGTATTGGGAAATAGACAAGAGTTTTAAACAACTTTTGCCAGAGTTATCAACACATACAAAGGCTCAATAATCACGCCTCAAAAGACAATTCTCACTAATAACCCATTCTGAAATATCTATGAACTATTAAGCAATAGTTATGGAAATAAATGTGTAAAAGGGCATTATAAATAAAATTTTGCTGACTAATCGGCTTAAAAAATAGTAGCAACTTATACCGCTCAGAGAAAATGTTATGAATTAGAATTGAGAAGGTCCTGAGCAGCCGATTATTATTTTTAAGTTTGAGACAGAATTCCAACTTTTCTATATCCAAATGAATAAATATCACTTTATAGCCATTGGAGGAGCTGTGATGCACAACCTAGCTCTTGCACTTGTGGAGAAAGGTTATCAAGTCACAGGTTCAGATGATGAAATCTATGAACCATCACGGACTAGACTGGAGAAAGCTGGGATTTTGCCTGATGAGTATGGATGGTTTCCTGAGAAAATCACCCCTGAATTAGACGGGATAATCTTGGGCATGCATGCGCGAATTGATAATCCTGAGCTGGTTAAAGCCCAGGAACTTGGAATTCCTGTTTACTCATTTCCTGAATTTATCTATAATCAAAGCCAGAATAAAAAACGTGTAGTCGTGGCAGGCTCACATGGAAAGACTTCCATTACTTCTGTGATTCTCCATGTGCTAAAAGATCAAAATGTGGATTTTGATTATTTGGTAGGCGCTCAAATTGAAGGTTTTGATTTGATGGTAAAATTATCGGATGCTCCGGTAATAATAATCGAAGGTGACGAATACCTTACTTCTCCCTTGGACAGAACGCCAAAGTTCTTTCACTACAAACATGACATTGTGCTAGTGAGTGGAATTGCCTGGGATCATTTTAACGTGTTTCCTGACTTTGAGGATTACAAGAAGCAGTTTAGCAAATTGATGAATTTGACTCCTGACTCCGGAGAATTGATTTATTGTGAAGCTGATCCATTGGTGAAGGAAGCTGCTGAGAGCGCAAGTATTGCCGCAATGAAAACTGCATATAAAGCTCATCCCGCAATTATCAAAGATGGAAAGACCTTTCTGGAAACGGATAATGGTTTAATTCCAATTTATATTTTTGGAGAGCACAATCTGCAAAATCTTCAAGGTGCCATGGATATCTGCTTGGCTTTGGGATTGACTAAGGAGCAGTTTTACGAAAGCATACAGTCATTTAAAGGCGCAGCAAAACGTCAGGAGCTTTTGGTACAAACTGACAACTCAAGCCTTTTTAGAGACTTTGCCCACGCCCCATCAAAACTCAAAGCAACCGTAGCAGCGGTAAAGACACAGTTTCCTGACAGGAAACTAATTGCTGTTCAGGAGTTGCATACTTACTCCTCCTTAAATAAGGAATTTTTACCAAACTATGCTCACTCAATGGAAGCTGCTGACTTAGCAATTGTGTATCTTGATCCTCATGCTGTGGCTTTGAAAAAGTTAGAGCTTATGGATGAGAATACTTTGAGGAATGGATTCAAAAGGCCTGACTTAAAATTATTTACAGATAGTAAAAGCCTGAAGGAGTTTCTTTTGGCTCAAGATTATACTAATTCCAACTTACTTTTGATGAGTTCTGGATCCTATGATAAAATGGATCTTGAGCCGATTAAAGCTAAATTTAAATAAACTTTAAATACGGCATGAATTACCCTCGTTTAGGGGGATGATTATTAGCATGCGATATTCCATAGCTTGCCCCGATTGTTCTGGGTAACTTATAAAATCAATTATAAACTCATGAAATTAAACCTGAAGAATTCTGTAGCATTTTTTGATCTGGAAGCTACTGGAGTGAATATATCTACTGACCGGATTGTAGAGATTTCCATTGTGAAAGTGAAGCCTGATGGTGGACAGGAAATCTATACCAAAAAGATCAACCCTACCATTCCTATTCCGCTGGAATCCTCCCTTATCCACGGCATTTATGATAAGGATGTAAAAGAGGAAAGGACATTCAAGGAATTGGCAAGGGAGATTTATCAGTTTATCGGGCAATCGGATTTAGCCGGGTTCAATGTGTTGAAGTATGATATTCCACTTCTGGTAGAAGAATTTCTTCGGGCTGGAATCGAGTTTGATCTGGATAAAAGAAATTTACTTGATGCACAGAAGATCTTTTTCATGATGGAAAAGAGAAATCTTACTGCTGCCTACAAATTTTATTGCGGGCGTACACTTGAAAACGCACATAGTGCTGAAGCGGATACCTTAGCCACACTTGACGTATTCAGAGCACAAATTGAACGATATGTGGGTGAGGAAATGGAAGACCTTCAAGGAAATAAATTGGGCGTAATTGAAAATGACATGAAAAAACTTCATGATCTTCTCAATGAAAAAATGGTAGACCTTGCAGGCAGATTTGTATTCAATAATGAGGGTGTAGAAGTTTTCAACTTCGGAAAGCAAAAAGGTACGCCAGTTACTCAGGTATTAAAAGATGAGCCAGGATACTATGATTGGATGATGCGAGGTGATTTTCCGCTAGACACAAAAAGAAAGCTTACACAGATAAAGCTTAGAGGATTTAATCAATAACAAAAAACCCGGAGTTGGATCCGGGTTTTTTGTTATTTTGAATATATCGATTTCAATTTGATAGATTCATCCATAAACTCATTGTAAGTCAATCCTAAATCAGCTAATGCAAGATCTCCATCGCAATTGTAAATTGCAGGTGGACTCGCGCTCAAATTATCCTGAAGCAGTATATAGATCGAAGATTTATATTTCATCAATTCTACAGCATAGTAGCCTGAGGGTTGTGATTCTGCTTTAGCTACAAATTGGTCGA
This sequence comes from uncultured Algoriphagus sp., assembly GCF_963974835.1. Lineage (GTDB taxonomy): Bacteria > Bacteroidota > Bacteroidia > Cytophagales > Cyclobacteriaceae > Algoriphagus. The sequence continues at coordinate 191,219 of NZ_CAXBET010000009.1, forward strand.
GCCAGACAAAATCAGCCTTATCACTCTTGTCACAAGCAAAAAGAACTTCATCCAACGAATACTCTACACGGGTAAGTTTTTCTTCCTCACATCCTGCTAATCCAAAGATCACTACACAAAAAATAACTATTAGCTTATTCATCTTAAAGTTATTTCAATTCACTTTACTACTATTTTAAAGCGTGTTAAGCTAAAAAAAAACGGACCTAAGCCCGTTTTTATATAAAATCACTTCTAAGAATTTATTCTTTATAAAATTTCAATGCTTCCGGCATATTTTTATTCAACTTATCAATTCTTGTTTGGGATGCCGGGTGAGTAGAAAGGAATTCTGGCGGAGCGGCACCATTTTCTTTCTCCAGCATTCTTTTCCAGAAGATTGGAGCTTCCCGGGGATCATATCCCGCGATAGCCATAAAAATCAAGCCCATTTCATCAGCTTCAAGCTCATGCTTTCTGGAAAAGCTCAACATCCCCAATTGACTCCCTATACCCACAGACTGGAGAAATAATTCTTGAGTCATGGAAGGATTTTGGCCGATAGCAGCAGAAAGAGCACTTACTCCTAAATTAGCAGCCATGCCGTTAGACATTCGCTCTGCTGAATGTGATGCTACTGCGTGTGCGATTTCATGTCCCATAACTACTGCAATACCAGTTTCAGTCTCAGTAAGTGGCATAATACCAGTGTAGAAAGCTACCTTTCCTCCAGGCATACACCAGGCATTTACCTGATCACTTTCTAATAGGTTAAATTCCCAATCAAATGAATCAGCAAGTTCTTTATAACCTTGCGAAACCAAATAATTCTCAACAGCCGTCGCCATACGTTTCCCCACTTTGAGAACTTTCTGCCCATCAGCTGTATTCGTTACTACTTTGTCCTTCTTAAGGACCTCATCATACTGCTCATCAACCAAAGGTTGAATTTCTTCATTTGATACTAGAGCAAGCTGATTTCTGCCAGTCAAAGGAACTTTTGCACATGAATAAAGAATTAGTCCGGTGCAAAACAAAATTGCTATTTTTTTCATGGTGGTCATTTTTTTTCATCATTTGTTCCAAATTAAATACCAGAAAGCAATTTTCGTTACTTTATGATATCAATTGAGGAATATATGAATACCGTAAGGCCTTTAAACACTTTAAAACCAAAAGCTTTAGCATATCAAAAAAAAATGAGCAATCCGCTCTATTTTTGGTTTGGAATGCTATTTAAACTCCCTTCGGCCATTTTTTGGAAATTTAGGATTAAGGAACTAGATGCTGAAAAATGCATTGTTACCATCCCATATTCCTGGAGAACACAGAATCCATTTAAGTCAATCTACTTTGCAGCCATGGCTGGTGCGGGTGAGCTTAGTACCGGGGCTTTGTGCCAGCTAGCAATAAGTGGGTTAGGCAAATACTCCATGTTAGTTGTCGATTTCAAAGCAGAATACTTTAAGAAAGCCAATCAAAAAATAACTTTTACCTGCCAGCAGGGGTTAGAGTTATTTGGACTTCTAGAATCGCTAGCACCCAATGACACTGGCAAATTGACGATGATATCCAACGGTAAAAATCCTCAGGGCGAAGAAGTTGCCAGATTTTATGTGACTTGGTCTTTTAAAAGAAAGGCCTAATTAATCCAGCGCCGTTCTCTATCAATAAATTCACTTAAAGTTGCATAAACACGTTCCTTGCTCCAATCCAGGAATTCATGGTACGCATTGCCTTCATTGAAGCGAATAATAATTCTATCCCATTCTGATCGCTCCAGCTGATATTTGACCATCATATTTTGACGGACAGAATCCGAGTCCACAATTGCGTAATATCCTTCCCTTCTTCTCATCCACTCCTGCTTTTTCTGATATTCCCGCTCCTGCTTTGCTCTTTTGGTAAGTGAAGAAAGAACACCTGCAATCGCAATTCCACCAGTTGTGTTCGGGGAATCGAGATAACCTGCACTTATGCCTCCCTTTGTAGAATGAGCTTTCTCTTCATCCGGATCCACTATAGTAAGTTTTCCATCCTTAAAACGAAAAGAATAAGGTTCTGATTTAACCTCAAAAGTGGGTAACAATCTGGCTCTATCCTGAATCTGAATCTGCAAAAACCTTTCTTCAGCTAAAAGTATTTTCTGCTCAATAAATCCCGGAAAACTGAATCTAAGCGTATCACCTTGCGAAGCTGTTACTGAAAAATACCCCCTCGTATTAGTAATAGTCGAGCTTTGGGAATTGATTACTTCTACAGTCACTCCTTCCAAATAGCTTTTATCCGTAGCATCAAGCACATTTCCTGAATAGGACAGCTGTGCCAAGGTTGCTTTCGCAAAGCAAAAAGATAGAACTAGTAAAAGACGGAATTTCATCGGAGGGAAAATTAATAACTCAAATCCATCTCTGAAAATTTATGGAGTTAAAGAAACTTAAGCAACATTTCAAAGACGCTATTGAATAAAGGCTTAAATTTCAATGAGCTTATCATTTCTTAAAATCTCTAGTCTACTTATCCGATGTGAAGTTCAATTTTCAGGTATGCTCTCTTCTTCTAACTCTTTCTTTGCACCTTCAAGGAATATTGCTGAAACAGATTAAGATGTTCTCTCTATTTTAACTTAAAAAGGAAACTGTAAATCAGATTTGGATTTCATGATTTTAAGTTATCTGAATCTGAGTAATTTTACCCGATGGATTTTAAGCTTACAAGATTGGCCCCTACTCCCAGTGGATTTCTGCATTTGGGAAACCTCTATTCTTTCTTAATTACTAAAACTATAGCTGAAAAAAGTAGCGCAAACATTCTTCTGAGAATCGACGATCTAGATCGGGAAAGGTACAGGACAGAGTATGTGCAGGATATTTTTGACACGTTGGATTTCATGGAAATTGCGTATGATCAAGGTCCCAAAACAGTTCAGGAATTTGAGCAGGAATGGTCCCAAACTCATAGAATGAGTAGCTATCTGCAAGCCTTAGAGCAGATCAAGGAAAGAAATTTAGTATTCGCCTGCGATTGCACCCGAAAAAAAATCCAGCAGTTAGACTCTTCAGGATATTACCTGGGACACTGTCAAGTCAGAAATATTCCCTTGGAGAGAAATGACACCTGCTGGCGTATGGATACCTTCGACACAGACTTTATCAAAATCAAAACCTATTCGGAAGGTGAGAAGTCTTTTACACTTCCTGAAGATGCGGCATTTTTCATAGTTCGAAAAAAAGATAAGCTGCCTGCTTATCAACTCACCTCTGTAATAGATGATATCCACTATGGAGTAGATCTGATCGTCCGGGGAAATGATTTATTTGGATCCACTTTGGATCAGCAAATTATTTCAAATGGACTTGGCCTTAAATCTTTCCAAGAGTCTACGTTCCATCATCACCTACTTTTGAAAGGCCCGAAAAATAAAAAACTATCCAAATCAGATGGAGCAACTTCGATTCAATCACTCCGAAAAGAAGGAAAAAACCCGTCGGAAGTTTATCAAATACTGGGAGAAATGCTTGGATTAAATACTCCAATTACCAGTTTTGAAGATTTTAAAAGTCAACTTTCGCTATAAAAAAAGGCTTGAGAAAAATCCCAAGCCTAATGAATTATTGATCGATTAATTGTATTTCGCAGGTACATCAGGTCCCACCAATGAATTTTTGATGAATTGACGGATGTCTTCATTTGATGTCTCCAGATCTTCCGCTCTTAGATACATCATGTGTCCACTTCTATAGCCTTTCCATGAAATACGGTCAGCCATTTTGCCAGCCGGATCGATCTGCCAAAGGTTATATTTTGCATTAAAGAAATCTGTACCTCCATCAAAATATCCTGATTGGACCATCAGGTGTAAATATGGATTGGAGCGCATGGCCGTCCCCAAATCATATCCAGTATTCTCGTCGGAACGATCCCAAGGATGAACAGGCCCAAATAGATTATAAGTCAGATCGGTTTTATACTTAAGGTTTTCCTTTACATACACTTGGAAAGAAGGAGCAAATGCATGGTTCCAAGCTGTCAACGCAGGGTCAAAATCTGGTCTTGCACCTGTGCCAGCATAATCAAAACCCTTATATCTACTATCCAATCTACCGATAGTCATTCCTTGATCGCGAAGCAGTTCCTTCCAGAAGAAATTGGTTGGTATCAAAAGATTATGCTCCAATATAACTTCCTTACTTAAACCTGAGTAATGTGCATACTTAGTAGCAATGGCATCTCGCTCAGCTGCAGGCAGCATTCCACCTTTCACTACCGCCGGGATCAATTCATTGATCGTGAATGCTTCTACCTCAGGTAAGAAATCATCAAGATCCTGAGTCTGAAGATCTGAGTCCAGCGCTTTGTGATACCAAGCTGTAGCAGCATAATAAGGCAAGTAGTTTGAAGTATGGATAGCATCGCCACGCTCTATTCCCAAATCAGTCGGAGAAACCATGATTACACCATTGAAATACATCCAATGTGCACTTTGTAGCTGTGCAACAAGTCCAGCTACTCTTGTGGTACCATAGCTCTCGCCAATTAAATACTTCGGCGAAGACCAACGGCCTGCTCTAGTCACAAATGTATTCACCCAGTCAGCTAGATATTTAATATCTGAGTTGATTCCAAAGAATGTCTTGCGATCCACTTCAGTATCAATAATTCTGGAGTAACCTGTATTTACAGGATCTATGTATACAATATCCGCCACATCCAAGATCGAATGAGGATTAGACTTAGTACCATATGGTTGAAGTGGATATCCTTCATCATCTATTTTAAGAACGACAGGCCCTGTGTAAGCTATGTGCATCCAGATAGAAGCTGAACCAGGACCGCCATTAAAAGAAATGACTAAAGGCCGTGTAGTCTTGTCAGAAACATCCGTGCGCTCATAGTACGTGTAGAATAATGAAGCGATCGGCATTCCTTCCTCATTCCATACTGGCTGGGTGCCGGCAGTGGCTTTGTAAGGAACTTTCTTTCCTTTGATAGTAGTTTCATGCGTAGATTCCACCTTGGATTCTACTTCGATGTGGCGCTCAGTCTGTGCATGGACAAGGCCAAAACTGAGAGCTAATAAAATAGTAAAACTTAATTTTCTCATAAAGGTTGGGGTTAATAAGTTGTAAAAATGAAACTAGCAATTGATTAGATAACAACCCAAAAATTTACACAGATGGACGTATTTTCCTTAGATTTTACTTGAAGAAACAAGCCTGGCAATCACTACAGCAGGGTAAAGGATTCCTACTGTAGATAAAAAAACTGAAAGCATCTTTGACATTATCTGGATAGGATATAAATCACCAAAACCCACCGTGGTCAATGACACTAGACTAAAGTAGATATACAGCGCAAAATCTTTATCTATTCCTTCCAGCACTACATCTCCACCAATTCCTGAACCAGTAGTCAAAAATATAATTTCAAAGAGAAATGCTCCCAGTATTGCCACAAGCAAATATACATTGATAGCGCCGATGACTCTGTAAATATTTACTTCATGATTTCTAAATAATAACCTGATATTCAAAAATATAAAAACCAACATATTTAAAATACCCACGATTCTCTCGGCAAGGTAAAACTCAAAATCATAGTCAGAAAATCGGAGAATCCTAAGTCCCAACTGAGCTAAAAATAAAACCGTAGTCACAACTACCAATATCCTATATCGAGAAGACCAGATTCCTGTGAAAAACAAAAAAAGGAAAACTGTATTTACAAAAATTGCATTTACATGCCCATATTCTATCAATATGGGCAACACAAAAACAGTAAAAAGCAATATCAAAAGCAGAATGGCGAAACTTGCATCGGTAAGCCAGTAATCTGTAAATGATCGAAAAGCCGTCTTTACTTGTATTCCTCTTCTGGTTACAAATTGATTCATTTATCCATCTGGAATAACTCTATCACTCCTGATAACACTTTCACAGCATGCCCTCGGATAATCACACGATCCTCCCTCTTCTCCAAATTAAGCTCTCCTCCCCGCTTGCTAGCCTGATACGCTGAAATGCGATTCTTGCCAGACTTTTGGTACCAATAATCCATCAAGGCGCAATGAGCAAATCCTGTTACAGGATCCTCATCAATCCCCACATTGGGCCCAAAGAATCTACTGTAAATATCAAATTGTCCTTTTCCCACGGCAGTGATGATAATGCCTTCTTCACTATGCTTTTTCACCTCAGCGAAATCAGGTATACAAGCTTCAATTGCATCAGCATTCTCCAACTCGAAAATCCAGTTTTTTTTCAGTTTTGCTGAATTAATTATTTTTAGACCAAAGAAATCTTCCTTAAAAAATGGGTGGTCATCCTCTGTTGTAGGAATCAAAGGAAAGTCCATTTCTATCCAATCCCCATCACTTTTAACCCGAAGTTCGCCACTTCTAGTTTGAAATCTTATCATGCTACCTGCTTGTACCCAATCTGATTTGACCATCCAAAAAGCTGAGGCAAGAGTAGCATGTCCACAAAGATCAATTTCCAGACTTGGCGTAAACCAGCGTAAGCTAAATGAATCTGGTTCTGTAGTTCTCTCAACAAAGGCAGTTTCACTCAGATTCATTTCCATTGCAATAGTCTGCATCTGATCATCTGACAATTCATCATTCAATAAACAAATCGCAGCTGGATTTCCGGAGAATGCTTTATTGGTAAAAGCATCCACAGTAGTAATAGCTAGTTTCATAATCAATATCGCTCTTTAAGAATATTCAAATGATGGATAAAATGACCGGGAATAATCCATAACAAAGCCCTCGGCGTTATGGGATTTCCACTTGCTTTACCCACAAAATCCAGCGTGTCATCATGTAAAACTCTGATCATTGACAACAGAGAAATCCGCTCCGCTGCAAAATCGTCCAATAAATGCTGAAGTGGAACCTCTCCAAATCTTGCGTTTTGCACGTAAGGATCCTGGTCAAATCCTGGCAGGGCTGATGCTTCTCCCCTTGCAAAACAAAGTGCCCTGAAAGTCATAATCCGCTCTGTATCTATAATATGCCCCAACATCTCCTTTGGCGTCCATTTACCTTCTTCATAGGCTTGATCCGCCCATTCGGAATTTTTTTCATGGAATAGTTCTAAAAGTGAATCTACCTGTTCCATGATTTGCTCTTCATAGTTATTACCTGAGACTAGTTTAAGATAGGTAGAGAAAAAAGCCGAATACTCACCTTCTTTCGGTTGTTCTATGGTTTTCATGTAAAAATACTTTCGCTAGAATATTAATGAGATAAATTTAAGCCTTAAGTATAAACCACCTCCTAATCATGCATAAAAATTTACTTATTCTCTTTTTGGCTTTTTCGTATCAATTAGCCTACTCGCAAACCACAGTTATTAGAAATCCAGAAATTGCCCAGATGGTTTCTGAGATTTCTTCGGATTCACTTGAGCATCATGTTAGATCGTTGGCATCTTTCAATTCCCGTCATACATTAAGCCAGGATGAGGAAAATGGGATGCCGGCAGCTCAACGGTATGTACTCTTAAAATTCAATCATTTTGCGAAGCAATCCGGAGGTAGAATGACTTCAGAAATAGAAAAATTCACTATTTCAGGTGACAAAAGAAGAATTTTGGAAGATTCCCCAGGAGCTAACGTAGTCGCAACCTTAAAAGGAACTGATCCAGCTGATGATAGGATTTTCATTATTTCAGCACACATGGATTCCCGGAATAAGGATGTAATGGATTCGGAAGGAAATGCGCCTGGAGCAAATGATGATGGTAGTGGTACAGCCGCTGTGATAGAATTGGCCCGCGTGATGGCTTCCCACGAGTTTTCTTCCACTATTCTTTTCGTAGCATTCACCGGTGAGGAGCAAGGTTTGAAAGGTGCAACGTATCTGGCTGATAAGGCAATAACTAATAACTGGAATCTTGCCGCTGTACTCAATAACGATATCGTGGGAAATAGCAGTTCTTCCGAAACGCTAATAAAAGACAACCTAAAAATGAGAGTATTTTCTGAAACCATTCCAGTGGCAGAAACTGAGCAGGAAGGAAATATCCGCCGCTATACCAATGCAGACAATGATAGCAAATCAAGACAACTTGCGCGATATATCAAAGAGCTTGGCGAGCGTTATGTAGATCAATTTGAAGTGAAATTGATTTATCGAGCAGATAGGTTTCTTCGCGGAGGAGATCAAACTCCTTTTGCGAGAAATGCATTTACCGCTGTCAGGATGTCTGAAATGAATGAAAACTTTATTCATCAGCACGAAAATGTTCGCTTCGAAGATGGAATTCAATACGGTGACTTGCCGGAATTCATGGATTTCGAATACCTGAGAAAAGTAACCGCAGTAAATTTAGCATCTCTGGCATCTCTGTCAAATTCCCCTGACCAGCCACAGGAAGTTAAAATAGACGTCAGAGGCTTGAGTAATAAATCCACTTTGCTTTGGGAAGCTCCGGAAATCGGCAAGGTGAAAGGGTATTACGTGCTGATGAGAGAAACTTCTTCAGCCATGTGGGAGCGAAAATTTTGGACTACTGATACTTCTCTTACGATTCCTTACTCCAAAGACAATTACTTCTTTGCCGTGCAATCAGTCTCAGAATCAGGAGCCGAAAGCCTTCCTGTCTTCCCTACTCCACTTTCCAGATAGGAGCAATTCTTAATTAAAACAATTCCAAATTCATCCTAAAGCCAGCAGAAGTGGAACTGCAATGATTATATTTAGTTTACTATTTCAAACACTATGACTATGAAAGCTAAAGAAATCGTGACGCTACAGCGTTCCCTACTTATCGATACTGAGAAATTACTTAATAAACAGGTGGAAATGGAAGGTACTTCCTCTGCTTATTATCTTTCCATGGCTTCCTGGTGCCACATGATGGGATATGAGAACTCAGCTAAATATTTATACACCCATGCAGACGAGGAAAGAATGCATATGATGAAGATATTCCAGTATATCAATGAGGCCGGAGGACACGCGATCCAACCTGAGATTACAGGTATAAGACACAATTTCAATTCATTGAGAGAGATCTTTGAGCTGATTTTGGAGCATGAAATCAATGTGACTAGATCTATCAATAATATTGTAGATCACGCATTTTCCAAGAAGGACTTTGCTACGTTTAGTTTTATGCAGTGGTACGTCACCGAGCAGCGTGAAGAAGAAACAATGTCCCGAAGAGCGCTTGAACTTTTCGATATTATCGGAGAAGAAGGAGTTGGACTGTGGACTATAGATCAGGAACTAGGGAAGCTCCACGCAGCTGCCCACCCAACGGCATAAAAATTTACTAAAGCGGCTTTTCAGCCGTTTTTTTTTTGTTTTTCCTGAAATTGGTTCCATCAAAATATGCTTTAGCTAAATCTTCAGGTGATTTATTGTTTTCAAATTAGAAACATTTATTCCTCTATTCGTTTTTTCTTATTCATTCTTTACTATACCTTAATAAGGATTTTACTTTATCAAACCCAACAAATCCTTGTTTCTATGAGCTTCAATAAGAACCAAGCAGCATTTTTCCAAGCACTCAAATTGTCCTTGCCGAGCTACAATTCATTGGTTGATGAAATCGCAGAAATTTTAGAAATAAGCATCGATAGCGCTTATCGAAGAATCCGTGGAGAAAAATTACTCGATTTCAGTGAGCTGGAAATACTTTGCAATAAGTTTAATGTGTCAGTGGACACTTTTTTTAATCTCCATTCCAACAGCATTCTTTTTCAGGGAAATCAAAACGATTATCAGGAAAACAGCTTCATGAAATGGATGGAAGATGTTTTGGCACAGCTGAATTTGGTAAATAGTTTCTCCAAAAAACACATTTACTGGCTTGTGAAAGACATGCCTCCCTTTCATCATTATTATCATAAAGAACTTGCAGCTTTCAAGTTCTTCTTTTGGATGAAATCTATTCTTTTTACTGAAAGCCTTAAAGACACCAAGTTTTCTATCAGGAGTAATTCTTACGATCAATTTGCCGAAATCACCCAGAAAATTCTTCGGGCATACCATAAGATTCCTACTACCGAAATTTGGAATATGGAGGGGATCAACAGCACCTTAAGACAGATAGAATTATACCATGAAATGGGGATAATGACTTCCACTGAAGACACTCTTTTCTTATATAACTGCATGCACGAGGTCATTGACAATCTGGAGAAAATGGCAGAAAAAGGCAAAAAGATTCTTCCTGATCATCCTGAAATCGAAGGAGCTAACTACAATTTCTTTGTAAATGAATTCATTATCGGAGACAATACTTTTTTTGCAACAATGGATGAGAAAAAAGTTACCTATCTAAATCACAGTGTCATTTATTTTCATGGCACTTCAGACATTGCTTTTAACAATGGAATGTTCAGAAATTTGGAAAACCTCATAAAGAAATCCACTCAAATTAGTTTGGTAGGGGAAAAAGAGCGAAAACAATTCTTCAACAAATTGCGCAAAAAAGTAGCGGAAAGGATAAATGCCATTCCCATTGAGGAAGATTAATTCACAGTTACACTTATAATTCTTTTATATAAAGAAAAGATTCTTCTACTTTTAAATCTGATGTACCTCTATTATGAACACCCGAATTCAATATAGCCTTGCTCTCGTAATCATCACTGCATCTTATACCTCTTGCCAAAAAAGCAACTCGGAAAAAGTAATAGATGAGGAGAAAATGATTATTGCCAACAAGCCTGAGCCTTCAAAAAAGGTAGAAGGAATGGTTTGGATTCCCGGGGGAGAATTTTTGATGGGTACTAATGAAGCAGATGCATACGATGCCGAAAAGCCGGCTGTGAATCTTAAAGTGAATGGATTTTGGATGGATACCCATGAAGTCACTAACGCAGAATTCAAAAAATTTGTAGATGAAACAGGATACGTTACCGTGGCAGAAAAGAAGCCGGAATGGGAAGATCTAAAGCAGCAATTGCCTCCCGGAACTCCAAAACCCGATGAAGCACTTTTGGTAGCCGGATCAATGGTGTTCAGTCCACCGCACTATGCAGTTCCCACACAGGATATTTCACTTTGGTGGGTATGGGTGGAAGGTGCAAGTTGGAAAAACCCAGAAGGACCAACATCAGATCTGACAGGAAGAGAAAGCCATCCGGTAGTCCATATTGCGTATGAAGATGCTAAGGCATTTGCTGATTGGGCCGGAAAAAGACTTCCTACCGAAAATGAATGGGAATTTGCCGCAAGAGGTGGCGCAGAAGGTAAACGTTTTGCTTGGGGTGATGAATTGACACCAAATGGCCAATACTTAGCAAACACATTTCAAGGTAATTTCCCTAATGACAATGAAAATCTTGATGGGTTTGAAGGTACTTCGCCTGTTAAGTCTTTTGCTCCAAACACATTCGGTCTTTACGATATGATTGGAAACGTCTGGGAACTCACAGACGACTGGTATGACGCTCTGAAATACGCCAGACTAGCTGGACAGGCGCCAAAATTGGATTCGAATATGAAGCAATGCTACAACCCTGACAATCCCTACGCAATGGAGCGCGTGATCAAAGGCGGATCTTATTTATGTGCAGATAATTACTGCGTAAATTACCGACCGTCTGCACGCCAAGGTCAGGCATTCGATAGTGGCACTTCCAACGTTGGTTTTAGATTGGTAAAGGACGTTGAAGGGAAAGCAATCAGCATGAATTAAATTACTGAATTGTAAATGATTAAAACAGGGTTTTATTAATATACTGTTTCTGTAAGTAACTAGCATTCAAATTATTGATATAAAAAATAAAAGCGCAGATCTTATGATCTGCGCTTTTTCGTTATATGTAAAACTCTCCTTAAACTGTTAAGAAAATCTTTATCAGGCTAATATTAAAATTTACTTCACCACTTTCAATATGCCCTGCATGGTGTAAAAATGCCCTGGAACCGTACACACATAAGTATATTCACCAGGTTCGGTAGGCGCTATAAAATATATTGTTGTTAATTCACTTGGCTGCATCAGTTTAGTATGAACGAGTACTTTGCTGGTGTTTGGAATGTAGTCCTTTTGTTGACCTTCTAATCCTAGAGCCATCGCCGCCTCTCCCACTTCTATAGCCGTTCCTGGCATCACGATCACAAAGTTGTGCAGCATATCATCTACATTTTGAAATACCAACTTCACTTTACTCCCAGCCTTCACCTGAACCTGAGCAGGGTCGAACTTCAAGCCGGGTTTGGTTCCCATGTTTATCGTTATGTCTGCCTTACCATCCCATTCAGCGGGCATAGTCGTCACATGTTTACCCAGCTTTGGAACTGATGACTTATTAGCTGCTACCTGCTTTTTGGCTTCAGCTGCTTTTGCTTTTGCCTCTGCATCGGCCTGAGCTTTGGACACACTGTCCGCTGCAGCTTTCATTTTCATTTCATGTTCATGACGTGCTGCAACAAATGGTGCGATATCAATCTTCTCACCACCACCAAAATTATTCAGGGTATAATATCCCACTGTGTGAAGCAGTGGTTTCCCCTCTGTTGATCTAACTCCCTCTGCTTTAATCTCATGGATATAACCTAAGCGCAAATTATCGACGATCAAGCGGGCTTTCATCCCATCTTCAGAGACTACTACTCCAATGATGTCGCAATTTTCATTATTAATAACCGGGCTTCCATAAGCAGCCTGATACTTGTAAGTAAAGCCGGTCACCTGATAGTTAGATGGATCTTTTGCCAATTCCTTATTCACAGGTTCGGTAAATTCGATTTCGAATCCATCAGGCTTGGATTTGATAGTCTTCATTTCGAAAGGCATTCTGCCTGTCCAGACTAATCGCTGCAAACTGAATAACTCCTTACCAGTAGAGGACCAGCCACGGCTAGTCATGCCGACAAACATGGAAGCATCATTACCCCATACCATTCTGAGGATACCAGAAGAAAAGCCTTCTCTAAAAGGAAAAACAACACCTTGATATACTCCGTCAATTTTTTCAAAATCGACACGGGCAATAGTACTTTGTCCTTGATCACCCACGAAAACCTGATTGGCAAATGGCCCAAATCCACCTGATGTATTGTCATTCAAAAATCCGGAAGTTGAAATTCCCAGAATTCCATGTGGCAGCCAAATCGCCGGGGCCTTGAGCCCTGGTACACGCTTAGCCACATCATATAAAGGCTCCCCTGTATTTGGAATATCATTCTTCTTGAGCGTCACTGGGGAACCTGGTAAATCTGACCAAGCTAAGCTCTCAGCATTACCCAAGAAATCACCTTTTTCCACATGGGAAATCCTTCCTGAGCCCACCCAGTCTCCTTGATTTTCTGTATAAAAGAAATCTCCTTCCGCATTCATACCATAGCCAGCTGGCGAACGCATCCCTGCAGCATAGGGCATCATTTCTCCATCTGGAGTGATCTCTAAGGTCCAACCTCTCCAAGGCACCAAACTCACGCCATGCCCTAAGCTATTACTCCACCCTACATTCAGCGTAACTAGCATATTTCCATTTGGAAGAAATGTAGGACCATAAGAATACTCATGATAATTTCCCGATAGCGGCCAGGAAAATATTTTCTTATATACATCTGCTTCACCATCGCCATCCAAATCGCGTAAGCGAGTTAATTCACTTCTTTGTGTGACATAAATGTCTCCATAATGGTAGGCCAAGCCTAAAGGCTCATGTAGTCCGCTGGCAAACTTTTTATATAATGGCTTTTCGCTACCGGAAATTGTGGGGTTGGATACTATCCAAACCTCACCTCTACGTGTACAAATAGCCAAACTGCCATCAGGCAATGTGGCCATTCCCCCTACTTCTAAAATAACATCTTCAGGAACTGGTAGAGAGATCAATTTATAGAAATCATCTTCCGTCTCAGGCACCATCATGGGTGCAGTTTCCTGAGCTTTTAATTCAACTTGTCCGATTAATAGGCAAGCCAAGGCAAAAGCAAATCCTCTAGTAGTATTGAGTTTCATTAGATTTTTCATGCTTCTTCCTGTTAATTACCAAACAATTGAATATGTCACCTTGCCCATGTTGTCTTTCAACTGCATAGGCAAAATGAGTTCCTGAGTACCATCACTTGTAGATCGTAAAATAGGCGAAGTCTTCCTCTCAAACTCTATGTAATAGGATTTGTCATCAACTGCATAAAGTCCATTTGGCAATTTTTCAATTTTTGCTCCTTGAGCTACTAAGCAATAAAGTTGCTTACTTCCATCAGAGGTGACACTCAGCGAATGAACCAGTTTCTTTCCTGAATCCCGCGTTTCAAATGTTTCACGAATGCTTACTCCAGGCATTTCATAGGTGATCACGGGGTCACCATTGCTTAAAATTTCGTATTCTTTATAAGCAAATCCTTCTATCTCATCAGGCCATTCAGATTCCTCAGACGGAAGTATTGCCAAACTTGGCTTACCCACAAACTCAATGACATTTCCCAGCGGCAGCATCAGCTGAGTTTCGCCACGACCATACCACATTGGCGTTGTTTCCACAAAATCCCCTCTCCACACATTTAGTAATTCCCCTTTACTTAAATCAATTGCATAGTTTGCTCCGCCAGGCTCCCCTACTGCCACTGTGTGTGTGCGCTTCTCGCCATTGTGCATGATAAATCCGCGTTGCATTACCGCTTTGTCATTTACCTTCACTGCTATCTGTCCCACTGGATCATCAGCACGTAAAGGAACATTCAGAGCTGTTTTAGCAATGCCTTCCCCCTCTACAGTCAGTGTAATATCATTGCTCGGAGCGTACCAGTGTCCAAAAGTCTTGAAGTAATTCAACTTGATTTTATGAACTCCAGCAGCTAATTGAGTAGATCCATTTGCTTTGCCTGTCACTCCATCAACGTAAACCACTTCCTGGTCATCTATGAATAGTTTGCCCGCTCCGTTGATTACCCCTGGCGGAGTATCATCTGGAACCCATGCTAAATTCAGGTCAAAGAAATATTCTCCGGCGCTTGGCACTGTCAATGTAGCATCAATAGAACCTGAAAATTCATTTCTTGTAGCAGGAGCTAAATGAGCAAGAACATCAATATCCATTTTGCCAAGAGGAGTTGCTTGGGAAAAGTCGTTGATCGTTTTAATACCATCAAAATAGGAAAGTTTCATCCCTGTCAATGTCACCTTTTCAGCTCCATAGGTTTTGTACTTGATATCGCGTATCGCAACATCACCATGATCTCCCTGAATGACTAAAGGTCCAAGAGGTGACTCATCATCAAAAAAAGCAGCTTGAGTAGGTCCGGTTACTTCTATGTTCTTCTGAACCAGAACTCCATTTTGATGAACAGAAATAAATTTGGCATTTGAGACTTTTTTACCTTGCGAATCAAAGCGAGGAGCTCTGAACAAAATCTTTAATGTTTGCCAAAGTCCAGGGGCTCTACTCACATTGGCTAGCGGAGGATGACCTCCATACCCTTCACGACCTGTTCCTCTTGCTGCATCCCATCTCTGATAAATAGCCCCAGCATCCGAATATTTTGGGTTTTCTACTGCCCATGAGTCAAAAAGTTGTACCTCATATCTCCCTTGGAGATATACTCCGGAGTTACTTCCCTTTGGCATCATAAAATCAAGCTCCAATTCTAAGTCGCCATGTTCGAAGGTAGACTTAATAGGAAGGTCATCCCCTTTTTCGAGAGTATTTACCAAAACTCCCGTGCCGGGTGTGATTTTAGATTTGCCTCCATTAAGGTCATAAAAGACATCTCCTACGATGCTCCAATTATTTCCGGAAGATTGAAAATCGCTTAGATTTTGGAGTTGCAGTTCCTGAAATGGGATTGGACTCTCCTGTGCTTCAGATGCTATCGTCCTAAAAAAGAGACAACAACAAATCAAAAATAGTTTATTATTCATTATAGGTTATATAGGATACTCTTGACAAAGGTAGCTCACTATATAATTTAAAAAAATAGGATTATTCCAATTAAAAATTGACAACATTAGTATATATACAATAAAAAAGCAGGAGAATATCTCCTGCCCTTTATTTGAAAACTAAACCAACTATTATTTAACTACCACAATGAATTCAAAAATAATACTTTTATAATAGAATCAAAATTCCAAATAAAAATTTGTTAATATTATTTCTTCTCAGGGAAGTTTCCACGTTTAAATGCAATTCCTAATGCTAATCCTTGGGAAAATTGAATTTCACTGTCCTGATCCAAATCGTAGATCATCAAACTGGTCAAACTCACATTCACAAGATTGGAGACTTTCGCAGTCAAACCAAAATCTAAGCGATGGTCAATTGCATCAAAGGCAAAGGTTTCATAGTTGGCATACATTTGATATCTAATCATTAAAGAAAGATTATCAGATAATTTCTTATTGTAATCAGCCATTAAGCTAAATGCTAGCCACTCCGTTCTTACTGTCTCACCTATCTCGACACCATAGTTTTCCGGTACATTCAAATATAAATCTGTGTCCGTAACAAATGTCCATCTAGGTGAGAAAGGCGATATACGAAGGCTGAACTCCTCATTTGGCTTATATTCCACACCTAAAGAAGTGGTTAAATAAGCTGGATTTAAAAATTTGGAAATTAACACTCGGTCCTGGCCTTCCGGAAATTCGTAACCGGGAGCAAATTGTGAAAGGAAATTAACAGCAAAGAAATAATTCCACTTATCATTTATCTGATAGCCGATTTTGGAGTCCAAGAAAATACGGTCATTGGATTTGCGGCCATCCTCGTCTTTATTTTTCACCACACCATAGATAAGATCCATAGTATTGTCCCAACTCCACTTATCTTTTGCATAATTTGCCCGTCCGTTCAAATAGACGCCTAAAGCAATAGAGTTGACACCGCCACCTTGCCAGTTCCCACTGAAAGCGGCCTGATTAAGATTTAAACCTCCCGCTAATTCTTTCAGCCAATAGCTAGTATCTTGAGGTATTAAATCAGATTCTTCTTGAGCAAATATTTGCCCAGAGAACAAAATAAAGAGGAAAAGTGTAGAAATTCTTTTCATAATTAAGGGATGTTGAACTATTTCAATATAAATAAATAATATACAAATATGGAAAATGACTTGGAAAGAGAACTAATAATTCGAGATTATTTGGCGAGACAACGCACAACGCTTGCAAATAACCGTACCTTATTGTCCTTTATTCGCACTTCATTATACTTTTTAGTTTCTGGAACTGCCCTTTTTGAAGTTAAAGAATTGGACCATGTTAGAGACTTAGGATACTTGGCATTTGGATTGAGTCTGGTGTTCCTAATCGTCGGGTTTATTAGTTATTTCCGCATCCGTGAAAAGCTTAAAAAAGGCAACTACTTAAAAATGTAATTAATGACTTTTGAAATCGGTCTCGTCTTTTCAATTATAGGAATTGCAATTATTCTATTTTTTACAGAAAAATTCACAATAGATACAGTTTCCATCGGGGTTATGGTGGCTTTTCTGCTAACAGGAATTCTGGATGTAGAAGAGGGACTATCTGGATTTTCCAACCCTGCTACAATTACTGTCGCTGCAATGTTCGTGGTATCAGCTGCCATATTCAATACTGGTCTCCTCGACAGCTTCACCCAAAAATTAAGCTCCCAAGCCGGCAAGAGTACCGGTCACCTGCTATTCACTTTGATGCTGTCAGCTGGATTTCTGTCAGCATTCATTAGCGATACCGCAGTAGTAGCTCTGTTAATGCCTGCAGTCATTCGCCTTAATAAAACTGATAATATTCCCCCATCAAAACTACTTATGCCCCTGTCTTTTGGCGCGTTGATGGGCGGTATATGCACGCTGCTGGGAACCAGTACCAATATCTTAGTCAGTGGAATAGCAGAAAAAGCAGGATTGCCTTCTTTCGGGGTATTCGAGATGAGTTTGATGGGATTAGTGTTCTTTGCCACAGGATTAGTATATATGCTGACTATTGGAAGATGGCTGACCCCAACTAGAAAAGCAAAAACTGAATTGGGGGAAAGTATACAATTTGGAAATTACCTGTCAGAAATAGTTATCCTCGAAAATTATGGACAGCTAAATGAACCTCTTCTAAAACAGGCCATATTCAATAAATTGCCGATAAAGCCTTTGCAGATCATTCGTGTCGATGGAAACAAAGTACGGGTATATCCTAATACATCCATTCAGGAAGGTGACATAATCCGCATCAACTGTGACAAAGAAACATTAGAAAAGATCAAATCCACCGAAGGCATAGAGCTCAAAGCAGACTTGAAATGGGATGAGCAAAATATTACCGACGAGGAAGAAAGACTTTATGAAGCGCTAGTAACCCCTAACTCCTTCCTAGTGAATAAAAGCATTAAAGGATTAAACTTCAAAAAACTATATAATCAGGTTTTAGTAATTGGTATAAGGCATAGATCTGATATGCTTAATTCCCTTCTTTCCAAAACAGCCTTAAGAGCTGGCGATATCTTACTTCTCAGAGCAACTGAGGAATCTATTCAAAGTGTGGAAAGCAGTGATGATTTGTTGCTTCTTTCGGAGACTAAAAATAAATCACTAAATAAAACCAAAAGTATACTTACTTTAATTGTATTAGGCCTAATTATTGGCTTAGCCTCATTTGAGGTATTCCCGATCGTAGTGACTGCCGTAGCTGGTGCTATCACCTTGATCATGCTTAGGTCGCTAAGTACAGAGCAAGCCTATAAAGCTATAGATTGGAAAGTAATTTTGATGCTTGCGGGGGTTTTATCAATGGGTTTGGCACTGGAAAAGACGGGTGGATCTCAGTTAATAGGTGGATCAATAGTGGAAAGCGTAGGACAGTTTGGTCCAAGAGCTGTTATGAGTGCACTATTTGCTTTAACATTTATCATGACAAACGTGATGTCAAATAACGCTACTGCTGCACTACTTGCACCTATTGCTATCAGTATTGCTGCTGCACTGGAAGTGGATTCCAGGCCTATGCTTATGGCAGTTACTTTTGCTGCAAGTCTTAGTTTTATGACTCCGATGGGATACCAAACTAACACTATGATCTACACACCAGGCAATTACAGGTTTAGCGACTATATAAAGGTCGGAACTCCATTAAACTTATTGCTTTGGATAGTTGCAACCTTCGGCATCCCTTTCTTCTTCCCTTTCTGACCTGGGTATCCAATCACTTTCTTGAAATCCTAGATCTCATCAAAAATGATAACACTGGATTGAGGATCTAAAGAAGTAAATTGAATACATCTTTCACTTAAACCATGTCATTGTAACTTGAAATTAGCGGCAGTAGATATTGGCTCAAATGCCATCAGGATGCAAATTACCAGTGTAACTCAATATGAGGGAATCATTAAATTCAAGAAGCTGGAATATCTACGGTTTCCTCTTCGATTGGGCTTAGATGTATTTTACAGTCAAAAAATTTCTGAGATAAATAGAAGGAAATTTGTCAAGCTGATGAAAGCTTTTAAAATCCTGATTGATCTCTACGAAGTGGATGATTACATGGCTTGCGCTACTTCTGCCATGCGTGAAAGTGTAAACGGAAAAGACATAGCAGCAGAAGTAAAGGAAGAGATAGGATTAAAAATCAACATTATTGATGGAAACAAGGAAGCTGAACTCATCAACAAATCACTGAATAAGTTTTTTGATGAAAAGACCTATTTACATATTGATGTAGGTGGAGGTAGCACAGAATTAAATATTTATAAAAACCGTGAAAAGATAGCTTCAAAATCGTTTCAGATCGGCTCCGTGCGGGCCTTAGAGGATAAAGTTGCAACTCCGGCATGGAGCTCTATGGAAAACTTTGTGTTAAAACATTTATCAAACTCTCCCACTGTCACTTCCATAGGAACTGGCGGAAATATCAATAAGATTTTTGAGCTCTCCCTTCCAAGCAAAAACAAGCGTTATCTGGATTATGAAAAAATAGAAGAAGTGCTCGGCCAATTGCAGTCACTAACCTTTGAAGAGCGGGTGAATAAGCTAAATTTAAATCATGATCGTGCGGATGTGATTATTCCTGCCGGAAAAATATATCAGCGGGTGATGAAAGCTGCGAAATCCAAAAAAATGATAGTACCTGATCTGGGTTTGAAAGATGGAATCATTCAAGTGCTGTACGAAAGGAACAAAATCAAAAAGCCCCTATAAACGGGGCTTCTATATTTTAATCCACAAGTTTTACTTGCATCACATTTTCTACATCAAGATTGAAGAACTCCCGATGGACGTTAAATTCAGGCTCATCTCCTACTGGAAATTTAGCCAGATATGTTCCATCTTCCTGCATCACATAGGAGTTTACATTATCCCGAAGATTGTAAGCCAATATGTTCATCAACTGCTTTTCAAGCAATGTCGATTCGACTTTGAAAAGTGCCTCTAATCTCTTATCAAAGCTTCTTACCATCATATCAGCACTTCCAGCATAGGTTTTAGTATCGCCATTATTATGGAAATAATAGATTCTGGAGTGTTCCAGAAAATCACCCACAATGGACAATACCTCAATATTCTCACTTAATCCTACCCTTCCTGGCCTTAAACAACATATTCCTCTAACAACCAACTTGATAGTAACTCCTGATTGGGATGCACGATACAAAGCATAAATGGTTTCTGAATCCTCCAGTGAATTTACTTTGATAAAAATTCCGCTTGGAAGACCATTTCGTGCATTTTCTGCTTCCTGCTCTATATACTCAATAAGTTGATTTCTCATATCGCGTGGAGCTGTAATGAGATTTTTATATTGGGTTGGCATGGAATGACCCGTGATTACATTGAAAAACTCTGAAACGTCATTTGCTAATACCTCGTTGGTAGTCATCAGACCGATATCTGTATATAATCGGGCTGTATCTTCATTATAGTTACCGGATCCTAAGTGAACAAAACGTGTAATCTCACCACCATCCCTTTTGACAATTAGAAGAAGTTTGGTGTGAGTTTTCAAATGGGAAATGCCGTATATCACGAAGCATCCCGCTTTCTGCAATTTTTTCGCTTCACGGATATTATTCTCTTCATCAAATCTAGCTTTTACTTCAAACAGCACTGAAACATGCTTCCCGTTTTCTGCCGCCTTCAAAAGTGCTTTTGTGATTCTACTATCTTTAGCTAATCTATATATCGTCATTTTGATAGCCATCACATCAGGATCTTCTGATGCTTTTTCTACCAAATCCAAAATAGAGTCTATGTTATTATAAGGATGGTGAAGAAGAATATCTTTTTCCTTAAGAACATCAAAAATATCTGCAATACCTTCATCCTGATAGGACAATGGCTTTACAGGTGCAGGAATTTGGGGTAAACGATCACGGAATTTCTTATTGCCAACGATCTGCCAAAGGCCGGTAAAATCAATAAGACTTTCTCTCTTCACTAAAAAAACAGAATCCATTTTCAGGTTCCATCTTTCCAAAAGTGAATTCATCATCCATTTACTATACCCCTCCTCTATTTCTATCCGCACCACACGCCCACTCTTTCTCTCCATCAATTTCCGCTTTACTTCTTCCAGGAAGTTAGCATCCATATCTTCACTTTCTTCCAAAGTAAAATCCCCATTTCTGGTAATTCTAAAAAGACTAATTCCCTCAATTTCTACATTTCTGAAAAGTGATATAATATTTTCGCGGATCACCTCCTCAATAGGAACCAGCAAAAGAGAATCCTCTCGTTCAATTTCAAAAAAACGAGGGATATTCGCAGGAATTTGAACAAAACTCATCTTGCGCATATCCTGTCTGTCTCCAGGACTGGTCGTCACTACTCCAAAAACCAATAGTTTGTTCATCAGAATAGGGAATGTTCTATACCCATCATAAACCATAGGAGTAAGCATAGGATAGATCGCTTTCACAAAATAATCATGAACTTTCTCCTGCTCCTTTTCCGTCAGTTTAGACAGATTGCAAAGTACAACTCCTTGGCTCTGCAACTCCGGCATCATGACTTGGGAGAAATGCTCATGCTGGGAATTGTGAAAAGTATGACACTCATTCATCAACTTTGCCTTGAAAGGCTCCTCCCGAAGACCTGAGTAATCAACTCGTTCTTTATCGTAATCCAGGTAGTTATAAAGAGACCCTACTCTGATCATAAAAAACTCATCCAGATTGGATGCAGTTATTGCCAAAAATTTAAGTTTCTCAAAAATACTACGATGCTCTTTTTTTGACTGATCAAGCACACGCTCATTAAATTTCAACCAACTTAAATCCCTGCTTACCAGATCACTCTGTTGTATAATCGAATCGTATTTTTCAACTACTTCCAATTTCATTGCATTCAAGTTTTATATTATGAAAGCAAGTTAACTTATGCTTTCTTATTTTGGGTTTATGGTATTGTTAAGAATTAAAAAAAGGGGCTTTCCAGCCCCTTTATGAATGATTAGGTATCGATTTTGGCGTATTTCGCATTTTTCTCGATAAAATCTCTCCTTGGGGCTACTTCATCTCCCATCAGCACACTGAAGAGATGATCTGCCTCAGCCGCCGACTCAATGTTCACCTGTTTAATTGTCCTTACATTTGGATCCATGGTTGTAGTCCAAAGTTGCTCAGGGTTCATTTCACCTAGACCTTTGTATCGCTGAATGCCCACACTATCTTCTTTTCCATCTTTGGCCATTTCGGCAGTAAGTACTTTCCGCTCCTCTTCTGTCCAGCAATACCTCTCGTCTTTACCTCTTTTCAATAAATATAATGGAGGTAAAGCAATATACACGTAGCCATATTCAATCAATGTCCTCATGTATCTAAAGAATAAAGTCAGTATCAACGTTCTGATGTGAGATCCATCAATATCAGCATCCGTCATAATGATGATCTTATGATATCTCAAGCTGGTTAGATCTAACTCTTTGTCATCATTTACTGTACCAATCTTCACACCCAAAGCCGTCAAAATATTTTTGATCTCTTCGTTATCGTAGATTTTATGCTCGTGTGCTTTTTCAACGTTAAGAATTTTTCCCTTTAAAGGCAAAATAGCTTGAAAGTCACGATCTCTTCCCTGCTTGGCAGATCCACCTGCAGAGTCCCCTTCCACCAGATACAATTCACAAACGGTAGGATCACTATTCGCACAATCGGCCAATTTACCTGGCAATCCTCCACCTCCAAGCACGTTCTTACGCTGCACCATTTCACGCGCTTTACGGGCTGCATGTCTGGCTTGCGCCGCCAATATCACTTTACCAACAATGATTTTAGCTTCTTTGGGATGCTCTTCCAACCAAATCTGTAAAGCTTCAGAAACAGCACTGTCTACTGCTCCCACAACATCAGAGTTGCCCAACTTGGTTTTAGTCTGTCCTTCAAATTGCGGCTCAGCGACTTTCACAGAAATAACCGCAGTCAAACCTTCTCGGAAATCATCACCAGAAACCTCCATCTTCAGCTTATCCAACATTCCGGATTTATCTGCATAAGATTTCAAAGTTCTGGTCAATGCTCTTCTGAAACCGGAAACGTGGCTACCTCCCTCGTAAGTATTGATGGTATTTACATAGGATACCACATTTTCAGAGTATGAACTGTTATAGTTCATCGCCACCTGAACGGGAACTCCGTTCTTTTCAGTATCTATTGAAATCGGCGTATCAATTATTTTCTCACGACTGACGTCTAGGTACTGCACGAATTCAACCAATCCACCTTCAGAGAAGAACTCATCGGACTTCACTGATCCGTCATCTTCAGTTTCTCTAAGATCAGTCAGGAAAATTCTTATACCAGCATTCAAAAATGACATCTCACGAAGTCTATTCGCTATTGTCTCATATTTGAATTCAGTTATAGCGAAAATGCTTGCATCAGGCTTAAAATGAATCGTTGTTCCTCTACGCTCAGTTGTTCCTACTTGTCTTGCAGGATATTGAGGAACTCCGATTTTAAACTCCTGTTCAGTGATTACCCCATTTCTGTAAACCGTGGCTTTCAAATCTTCTGAAAGAGCATTCACACAGGAAACACCCACGCCATGCAATCCACCAGAAACTTTATATGTATCCTTGTCAAATTTACCTCCCGCATGCAATACAGTCAATACAACTTCCAGAGCAGATTTCTTTTCCTTAGCGTGCATATCTGTAGGTATGCCACGGCCATTATCTTCAACAGTTACTGAATTGTCTTCATTAACGGTGACTTTGATCGTATCGCAATGTCCTGCAAGTGCTTCATCGATAGAGTTATCTACCACTTCCCAGATCAAATGATGGAGTCCTTTGATTCCAATGTCGCCGATATACATAGCAGGTCTCTTACGAACCGCTTCAAGACCTTCTAATACCTGAATATTACCGGCACCGTATTCGCCTAGATTCTTCGCTTTTTCTTCACTCATATGTTTTGGAGAAAACCCTCAAATTGGGTCTAAAAAGGTGATTTTATGTTCTTTTTTAGATTCCGCAAGATACGCAAAAATTGTGACTTTACACAGCTTTTCCCGATACTCAGTTGCGCAAATGACGATTTGAAAAATGGCAGTTTAATTCACTGGTATACAGTGGATTCAATACTGATTTGATCCCAGCATAACAAGGGTGCATGCCTGCAAAACCTCAATTCCTTTTGCTTTAGCTTTAGTAAAAAATACAGGATTCTCTGTCCCCGGATTGAATATGATCCGTTTTGGTTGTAGACTGATTAAATAATCAATCCATTCTTCCTGATTGGAGGGCCCTATGTAGAGTGTGATAGTATGAATATTCTGTAATTCTGGCTTAGTGCGAAGATCCATAATCTTCTCACCAAAAACTTCACCTGATTTGATACCAATGGGTATAAAGGGAACACCTGCATTTGTCAGTCTGCTCGCAGCGAAATAAGCATATCTGGAGGCATTGGTGGTAGCCCCAACTATCAAAGTAAGTTTATCTGACATCTTCTCTGCTTCCATAAGTTTTGTCCCGCTCAAAGGTATCCATGTGTCTATGCTTCTTCGTCTCGTATATATCTGCAAGTGTGATCAAAATCCCCGTTTCTTCCACTTCCCCAAATTCATCATTTAAGGCTGTACCGAAGGTCATCATAGTTGGGGAAAGATTCATATAGGTATTGATCAATGGAGGAATATTTTCTCCATAGGTTCTGATGCGTCCATTCAGCAACTTATATCCTTCCTTGTATTCCAATCCTTCAAAAGGATTACCGGCGTCCGGCAAATCAGTTTCATAACCTAGCATCAATTCTGTCTTTGGCTTTACCAATCCTTCCTTATCCGGGAAATAGTAATTCATAAACATTAGGAGCAAATCTCTTGCTTCGCGGTTGAAATGAGGATACATGGTGACTTTGCCAAACAGGTATTTGACATCTGGATTCATCAATACCACTGCACCAAGTCCATCCCAAAGATTATCGAGGCTAAAAATCCCCTTCCTGTTATCGAACGCAGGCTGGTATTTTGGTTGAACGAAAGATCTCCCAAGTTCTATAGTAAAGGGAATGTAATCCTGGATAAATCGATCTGTGAAATCAAATAAATGTGTAGTGGAGAGATTTAACCTACCATCATCCTCAATTGAATTTTTACAGTTGATCAATCTATAACCCGCAACAATCTCTTCATCTTCCGGATTCCAGGTAACCAGCTGATCATAGCAGTTCTCACAAATATCATTTTCGTCCAAGTCAAGCTCAAGCCCTGTTCCTCCTCCCGCTGCCCTGAAAGTCAGTTCCCTCAATCTCCCTATTTCCCTAACTACATTGGGGGAATTATGAAAATTCACCAAATAAACTAGGTTGTCCCCATTGTTTGCATACCGTAAAAATCTCTCCGGAGTCAACTCAGCTTTCAGTAGCTCTTTATCTATTGCCGGAATTATCTCTGCTTCTTTCTTCATTCTTTTTTACCAAGTTCGTAAACTATATCCTTCACATGATCAGCCCACTGTCCATCAGATTTGGATGAGTTTAGGCTTTGATAGGAAATTTGTTCACCTACAGTGATCACCACTTTTTGACCTTGCTGCTTGTACAACTCATCAGCAAGATAAAACATTTCAATATTGGCTTTGATACCAATTCTCTTTCTCCAATAAGCCAAATTGTAGAAAAATTTTGAGTTTTTACCTCCTATAAAACAAGGTAATATATCTTTTTTGTATTTCTTCGCTTTAGATACAAAGCTCTTTTTCCATTGCAAATCACGAATCTCAGCTTCATCTTTCCTTGAAACTAACCCTGCGGGAAAAATTAAAACGGCGTAAGACCCGGAATATGCTGATTCGATTGCTGCAAGGGTGTCAGCAGAATTTTTACCATGTTTATTGATTGGAACAAACAAAGTCTGGAAATTTTTAAAGGCCATTAAGAGGTCGTTTACCAAAAATCGTATATCTGTCCTCACTTGTCCAATCGCCTGCATCAATGCAATGCCGTCAATTCCACCTAAGGGATGATTTGCTGCAATGATAATTCCCCCAGTTTTCGGAATATTTTCTCCTCCCACTAGCTCAACTTCAATATTAAGTTCCCGGATTAATCCATTTGCATAGTCAATGCCGTGCAAGTGCTCAACTTTCGCCAGCACCTCATTCATCCATTCTTCATGCGTCACCCGCTTAATGTAACGAAGTAAAAAGCCCGGCATCCATTTCAAAAGCGCAGGATTTTTGGAATCTATAGCTTTCTCTATATCGATAAATTTCTCAGACATTTATACTCTGCGGGGATTGAAGAGGTTTGAAAACAGGATAAATAGTTCTTTTTCCATTTCAAAATAAACCTAAAAGTACAAAAAAACAGATTTAACAAGGGGTTTCAAGCACGATCAATCAATTACTATCCTGATTACCAATCCAGTTAATTTAAATTCAGTGGTTGGGAAATACTAAATATCACATGCTTTCTATCAGTCTATGCATATTTAGTTTTCTGAAATACTCAGAAAGGTGAAAATCTGATTCTAGAGCACTCCTTCTGCTCGCCTCCAATTAATTCCTTATTTTTGCTCGCTGAAAACTATATCCTATGAACGAATCCATCCTATCCCTTTGTCCTGGCCTTTGGAAAGACTATGAACTCATAGACACAGGAGGTTTTGAAAAATTGGAGCGATTCGGGGACTTCATTTTAAGTAGGCCTGAACCTCAGGCGATTTGGGATAAGACACTTCCCGAAAGTGAATGGAGAAACCTAGCACATGCACACTTCGCCAAAGAGAAAAGTAATCCGGAGAAAGGAAATTGGGAGCAGTTGAAAAAAATGCCTCACAATTGGGCAATTGAATATAGCAATGTAGAGGGTTTGAATCTGAAGCTAAACTTGGCCCAAACCTCCTTTAAGCACATCGGTCTATTTCCTGAACAGGCTGTAAATTGGGATTATCTCTACAAAACCATCCAGCGATCCCCTGTGCCTAAACCTAAAGTGCTTAACCTTTTCGCATACACAGGAGCTGCAAGTGTTGCCGCAAAAGCCGCAGGAGCGGATGTGACTCACTTGGATTCAGTCAAACAGGTGGTTACTTGGTCCAGACATAATATGGAGTCTTCCGGTCAGTCCGATATCCGATGGATGGTGGATGACGCGATGAAATTCATCAAAAGAGAAGCACGCCGCGGAAACAAATACAATGGAATCATTCTGGATCCGCCAGCTTACGGGCGTGGTCCAGATGGTGAAAAATGGGTGTTGGAAGAGCAAATTAACGAAATGTTAAAAGTATGTGCAGAGATCCTCGATCCTAAAGATCATTTTCTCCTGCTGAACATGTATTCTCTAAGCTTCTCCTCGCTTATCGCAGCGAACCTAATTAACACTACTTTCAAAAATGTCCAAAATGCCGAACATGGAGAGCTTTATCTTCAGGACAACCAAAACAAAAAACTGCCGCTTGGAATCTTCTTTAGATTTTCCAGCTTTTGAATTAAACATCAGTAATGAATAACCGTCAGCTTTTCCTTCAGCATCTAGCTCAAACAACAGATTTCCCTTTGATGATAGAAGTGGAAAAAGCGGAAGGCATTTACCTATATGGTTCTAATGGAGAAAAATACATTGATCTAATATCCGGAATCGGTGTAAGCAATGTCGGTCATCGTCACCCAAAAGTTTTGGATGCTGTACAAGGGCAACTTGACAAATATCTGCATCTGATGGTGTATGGAGAATATGTTCAAAGCCCACAGTCTTTACTGGCAAAAGTACTCTGTGACACGCTTCCCGAAAAATTAGACAATGTCTATCTGGTAAATAGTGGCAGCGAAGCTATAGAAGGAGCCTTAAAACTTGCGAAAAGATATACTGGAAAGCCAAACTTAATTTCCTGTGTAAATGCCTATCATGGAAGTTCACACGGATCACTGAGCGTGGGCGGAAATGAGATTTTCAAGCAAGCCTATCGTCCTTTGCTTCCTGGCATAAGCCATATTAATTACGGAGAAATTTCTGATTTGGAAATTATTGACTCCAACACTGCCGCCGTCCTGATAGAAACCATTCAGGGCGAAGCAGGAATCAGGGTTGCGTATAAAGAATACTTTGAAGCATTACGGAAACGTTGCGATGACACTGGGACGCTGCTTATTTTAGACGAAGTACAATGTGGATTTGGGAGGACAGGGAAATTTTGGGCCTTCGAGCATTTTGGGATAATTCCGGATATAGTAGTTTGTGCCAAAGGAATGGGCGGCGGAATGCCAATAGGTGCATTTATAGCAAATAAAGATGTAATGGGAGTCTTTAAAAACAACCCCATACTGGGTCATATCACTACTTTTGGCGGACATCCTGTAAGTTCAGCCGCTTCTTTGGCGACTATTCAAATCATTCTGGAAGAAAAGCTAATTGAGGAAGTGGAAGCAAAAGCCACTTTGATCAAAGCTCTTTTGGTCCATCCAAAAATCAAAAGCATTAGAAATAAAGGCTTATTGATGGCTGTTGAGTTTGATTCTTTTGATACTCTCAAGCCAATCATTGATCGTGCGATAGAATTAGGAGTAATTACAGATTGGTTTTTATTCTGTGATGATTCTATGCGAATTGCTCCTCCTTTAACTATATCCAAAGAAGAAATTCATGAAGCATGTCAAATAATTTTGCAGGCAATTGAAGAGGTAAATGAATAGCTGATAGACGACTTCCCAGAGAAGCTTTCAATTCTTAAGATACTCAATTTTTACAATTACAAAAGCCAGTTCATCATTGATATTTTCATACATCCAAATGTTTCCATCCTTAGTAAAGTAAGTTGATGGAAGCTTATCCAGTTCTGATATCCCAGCCTCAGCTAATAGGTTGAAATCTTTATCAAGCACACTTAAAAAAATATCCGACCCACTTGAAAAGGCTTTAATGTTAATCTATTTATGAAGGAACTCCAAAGCAGATTTAGCCTCGTAGATTTTAGACTTCTAACTTCAGATTTTAGCTTTTAGAGAATTCCCTTCTCTGGATGCTTTCCAGTAACCGTTCTTCCGAATACTTTTAGCTCCTCAATCTGAGCATCCATATTTCCATCCGGATAAATGCATGGGCCTATTCCTGCCTCCTTTTTTTTGTAATCAAGATACCCAACTATTATGGGCACATTTGCTCCAACCGCTATTTGGTAAAAACCTGACTTCCATTTCTTTACCTGACTTCTTGTGCCTTCTGGTGTCACCATGATTACAAGTTCATCCCGTTCTTTAAGCATCGAGACCATGGATTCAGTATAAGTCTGCTTTCTGCCTCCTGGAATTCTTTTCCGGTCTATAGCAATAGCGCCTAGACCTCTTAGCATCCACCCGAGCGGTCCTACCATAGCTTCTTTTTTAATGGTAAACCTAACAGGTATATCCATTAGGAAAAAAGCAGCTCTTGCATATAAAATATCCCAATTTGAAGTATGTGGAATAGCGATCAAAACAGCTTTCTTCAACCCTTTTGGCCATTGGTCGTTCAGAGACCATCCTGAAAGCCAGAAAACAATACGTGACAAAAATTTCATCATACTTTCTCAGGTTTATTGTTTTTAGTCACCAATTCCAACATTGAAGGATTTTCCTGAATAAAATTCATGGTATACTCATACCCAACTTCAAATAGTTCAGGAGCTTTTTTGATATCAAAAACGCCGTAACGTCCTAATCCCGGAGGTTCAATAAAATAATCACATTTTGCTTTTCTGCTATAAACATTATAGTTCATAGCCATTATTACTGATCGTTCAATCAGTTTTTTCATGTTCTTAATGTTGGTTTCTTCGGGCAACTGATTACAATTTATTCCAATCACATAATCACAAATACCATCCAGTGGCTCTACAGGAAGATTATTGAGAACACCACCATCCACGAGATACCTATTACCTATTACTATAGGATCAAACATGCCCGGAATACATGACGACGCCATAATTGGCCTGATCAGCTCCCCTTCCGAATAGTAACGCACTTTAGCCTTTTTAATGTCAGTGGCAGCTACGGTCAATGGAATTTTCAATTTTGCGAAATCATCATGATCCAGATATAACCTAAATAGGTTGCCAACGGAATCCATTTTAAAAAAACCGGTCAAAGAAATAGCCGGGCGCAAAAACTTAAAGTAATTGGTCTCCACTATTATTTTCAGGATTTCTTCGGGGGAATAGCCCTGACAAAACATTGCTCCCGCAATCGCCCCGGCAGATGTACCTGACACTTTGGTTGGAAAAATACTGGATTCGGTGAGTGCTTTCAGCACACCCAAATGCGCAATCCCGCGAACCCCTCCTCCTGAAAGAGCTATCCCAATCTTTAGTTTAGATTTCATCTAGTCTGAATGTTTGATCTAAGCGTACGCCCCTATCAGTCATTTTCACAGTGCAGCATTCGTTATATGCATCATGTTCAAGAAACAGTACATATTGCTCACGTGCTGCCTCCTCTAGGAATTTAGCTTTCTCGTCCATTGTGATAAGTGGGCGTGTATCATACCCCATCACGTATGGTAAGGGAATATGCCCAACCGAGGGAAGTAAATCCGCCACAAAAACAACTGTCCTACCTTTATATTCAATCTTTGGAAGCATTTGCTTATCCGTATGTCCGTCTACAGTGATAAAGTCAAAGCCAGGAAGAAACGATTTCTTCTCCAAGTCTACATAATCCAACTGTCCAAGCTCCTGCATGGGGAAAATGTTCTCTTCGAGAAAAGAAGCTTTTTCACGGGGATTAGGATCAGTAGCCCACTTCCAATGAGCTTTATTTGACCAATAAGTAGCTCTTGGAAATGTCATCTCATATTGACCATGTGATCCATACTTTACACCGCCTCCACAGTGATCAAAATGCAAATGAGTCAAAAAATTATCCGTAATCTGATGGGAGCTGACGCCAAGTTTTTTAAGGTTCTTATCCAAAGAATCATCTCCATGAAGGCAATAATGGGAGAAGAATTTTGCATCCTGTTTATCTCCAATGCCGTTGTCGATTAAAACAATTCTGTTTCCGTCCACGGCCAGCAAAGATCTCATAGCCCAGGTACACATGTTGTTTACGTCTGCCTTATTAGTCCGTGACCAAAGTGACTTGGGAACGACACCAAACATGGCCCCTCCGTCCAATTTGAAAAATCCGGTATTGACTACGTATAATTCCATGGTATGAAAGAAAAATCCCGGACTCTGTGCAAAGTCCGGGTTTAAAATTTTTACTCGACTACTACACCCATCGAGCAAAACTTGTCGATACGTTGGTCAATTCTTTTTTCAGGCTTGATTTTATCGAGCTCCTTTAAAGCGCTTAGAATAGCTTCTTTTAATGTAATGGCCATTTTTTTCATATCACGATGCGCTCCACCAAGTGGCTCAGGAATAATTCCGTCTACGAGCCCGTTCCCTTCCATATCGATTGCCGTCAATTTCAAAGCTTCGGCAGCCTGCTCCTTATAATCCCAACTTCTCCACAGAATTGTAGAACAGTTTTCAGGAGAAATGACCGAATACCAGGAATTTTCCAGCATCAGCACCCTATCTCCAATAGCTATACCCAAAGCTCCTCCAGATGCACCTTCACCAATGATGATACAGATGACTGGCACTTTTAGCATAAACATTTCTTTGATATTACGGGCTATAGCCTCGCCTTGGCCCCTCTCTTCAGCTTCCAAACCTGGAAATGCGCCTGGAGTATCTATTAAAGTAATGATTGGCTTACCAAACTTTTCAGCCATTTTCATCAAGCGAAGTGCTTTTCTGTATCCTTCAGGATTTGCCATCCCAAAGTTTCTCATCTGACGCTGTTTGGTGTTTCTACCTTTTTGCTGGCCGATAAACATGACTGATCTACCATCCAAATCTCCCAACCCACCTACCATTGCCTTGTCATCAGCCACATTTCTATCCCCATGCAGCTCGACAAAATCATTTGTCATCTCATAGATATAGTCAAGCGCGTAAGGTCTTTCGGCATGTCTGGAAAGCTGAACTCGCTGCCAGCGGGTCAGATTTTGAAAAGTCTCTTTTTTCAAAGCAAGAATTTTATCTTCAAGGGATTCAATATCTGAGCTTAAATCGATATTTCTGCCGGTAGCCAACTCCTTCATTTCCTGAAGTTTCTGTTCTAAATCAGCTATAGGTTTTTCGAATTCTAATACCATTTTGGTGATTTTTGGGAAAAACAAAGATAAGCATATACCCTTGGGAATTAAAATTTTTAATCAACGGCCTTTTTATAATTATCGGGGAACTTATAAAATCCGGAAAAAACAATATGTTCCGAAGAAATTCGGGTCTTTAAACGGAATGGACAGCCTGTCCCGATTTTTTCCGGTAGGACTCGAACCCGCAACCTTCCCGATAAATCGGGACAGGCAGTCTATCCAGATATACTCTCAGCTATTAATACTTCAATAAATGATCAGGATTTTTTCATTTTAATAGCTCTTTCCATTTGTAGAGCTTCCTTTTTTGATTTAAATGATTTAGTCCAAACAATCTTCCATGGTTGCTTTCTTGCTGTGTATCCACCGTGCT
>NZ_CAXBET010000010.1:0-171125 GCF_963974835.1 uncultured Algoriphagus sp.
TGAAACCTAAGAAGGGAGATTGCTGTGTTTATTGCTCCTATGGAACAGTGCCTTGCCCTCCTATTCAAGAGAACAAGCCTTGTTGTTCTTAAACATTGAAAAAAATTAAATATTGACATCCTCTATTGATCTTCACAGAGTAATATCTGGCGTTACAAAATTTTTAATTCATTAGGGTTTGCAATTCTAAATCATTCTTAGCCATAAATTGCAAGTAGTCATATTTTCCTTTATCCAGTTTTTTTGTCACTGCACTGTGTTGTAAGAGCAGTTTTATGCAATCGACTTGGTGGAATTTATTTACTGTATCATTTGATTGCAATGAATGGATTGCCCAGCCAAGTGGGGTGCTATTATAAGTTTTGTCTTGTCCATCAATTTCGGCCCCAGACCTTATTAGTCGGTCGACTAATTTATCCCTACCACAAAATGATGCCCAGTGTAATGCAGTTTCACCATTGTCCTGATATGTATAATGAATGTCGGCACCACTTTCAATATAAAATATTCCGAGTTTTTCAGCGTGAAGACTAGCTGCAGCAAGAATGGGAGTTCCACCACCATTAATTTTGTCGCCATTTATTTTTGCTCCATTTTCCAAGAAAATCTTTGCAAATATAATTCCTTCATCATCCGAAATTTTTCTCGCAAAAATAGCATCGCAAATCCGATGAAGTGGATGTTTTTTTTGTCTACAAAAAAAATCGAAAGGAATTGTAATTCCTTTGTTGGCAAGATTCGGATTTTCTGAAAGTAATTTAGTCAGCACTTGAAAATCCTTTCTCTCAATCAATTTTTTGACCTTTTGAGTAAATATTTTCATTTAAAAACAGGTTTTGGCTTCATATCAAAGTCTTGAAAAATCGGTTCCATTTTCATTTTCAGCAAGAAGTCAATCATTTTCAATACTTCCAACTCCAACTTTTTTTGGGTTAATTTGAAATTACTACTTTTCTGAAGATGGACTATGCCCTATTAGAGCTTGTCTCGATTTTGATGAAGAAAGAATTTTTTTGGAGGAAAAGAACAAGAGGCTTCACAAATTAAATATGGCATATTTTGCCAGTACCAGTTACCCAGATTCAATAAATCATAAAAGTCTCAATAAACGACCGTTTTATGAGACAGATTTTGGTAAGGGTACTTCCGCTGAAAAGACCGAATTTTAGTCTTATAATCTCATCTCTTTAATCAAGGTCTCAAATATCCATTTGCTCACTTTTTATGAGACGGTACTAGCCAAAATTTAGATGGTCATAAATTGGTTTTCATCCCGTTGGATTCTCGTGCATTCGTAGGGTTGGAAAAGTAAAAACCACCCAAAGCTGTTTTGCTTATTTATTTTTTATGTATTACAGATGAGATACAAAATGTGCTTTTGTCTCATCTGACTTGCTTTATGAGACGCAAATGATTTTGTGCATATTTCATGATACACAAGTTTCCTATTGGTTTACAATATCAAGCAATGGTTCAAAAATGTAAAGAGATGCTCTTCTGCCAGATCCCTTCTCAATACATTTGATTATCTGATTTGCTTCCATTGCGTTAAGTAACCGAGAGGCAGATGCCCTAGGCACTCCAGACTCTTCATAAAATCTTCCACTATTGAAAACTGGAAGATTAAAAATAAAGTCCAGGCAATTTACAGCAAATTGAGAATGAGTTGCCGCTACTATGCGCTCTTTCATAGATTCGTAAAGTGCCACTATTTGGCGGGTTTGATCATTATTTTTCTTTGCCTGGCTAATAATCGCTCCCAGAAAAAATCTAATCCAATTTGTCCAGCTTCCTGTATCAGTGATGTCCTTTAGCGCGTCATAGTAATCCCGGCGATGATTCTCCAAATAGTCTGAAAGATAAAATACAGGTTCTCTGATAATATCTTTATCAAATAAAAACAGAGGAATCAGAATTCTTCCTATCCGACCATTTCCATCCAAGAATGGATGTAATATTTCAAACTGGGCATGGATAATTGCCAATTGTACAAGCGGGTCTTTTTCTTCAAAATGAATGTACTTCTCCCAATCATCCAATCCCTGAAGCATATCCTGAACTGTGGGAGGAACAAATCTGGCGGTATCCATAGTGCTTCCCGGAGCTCCTATCCAATTTTGGATTTTCCGAAATTCACCTGGAGCTTTATTCTCTCCACGAACATCTTGCATTAACACAGCATGCATTTCACGGATCAATCGAAGAGACAAGGGTAGTGAGTTAAGTCTTGATTTTGCAGCAAATAAGGCTTTCCTATAATTGATAATCTCTTTAATGTCCCCTTGTTTTTCTGAAGATTGGACTTTTTCAGCTTCATATTCTAACACTTCTTTTAGTGTAGCCTGTGTACCTTCTATTTTGGAAGACAGCACGGCTTCCTGAGTGCGAAGAGGTGATAGCAAGACTTCTGGATTGATGATTGACTGAAGTAGTCCGTCATATCGGGCGAGCTGGCGGTTGGCAGTACTCAGTAAATCAACAATGGCTGCCCAGTCTAAGTTGGTCGAAAGAAGTTCTTGTGGTTTGTAAGGTTTCATTTGTATCTCATCTATGCACCACAAGATAGTGTTGTGTCTCATTATTTCAAAAATATGAGATACAAATTGTTTTGTATCTCATCTATGAGACGCTACCCATAGCCTCTTCACTGGGATTGCTGGCTTCGTAATTGGCAATATTTTAAATGAGCGATTATCTGAAGTTTATCTAAGCCTCGTCTAAGTTTATCTAAATTTAATCTCATAAAAACCTTAAAGTCAGACAGATGTAATTTGATCTTGTCTAAAATTTATCTAAAACTCTTTTGAATGATTTGAACTAAACAGTAAATTAGATATACTTTTGATCCATCGCTAGTTTATGTTTTTCCACTTTCCATCACATAACTGTGATATAAAAAATGGCTGATAATCAAGGGATTGAAAATTTAAATCAATTTGTTATCACATGACCATCACATAAGAACTTTACCTTGACTCTTTTTAGCATTCAGCTTTATTCTCTGATTTTTATTTTCATTTGTTTTTTACAGCAAAAATAAAAAAGTGGCTTGGTTGAATTCTGAGGAGCTTTTTATAAAGTTTATTTTCACTTTATTTTTTTTTAGCCAATTCATCAATTGCTGTTTTTAATCTCAAGTGGTTCCCTGTTCGTCCCATTATCTTCAATGAGATTTTCCTAAATAGAGAGTTGCTTGAATTTCTGATTTCTTCGCGAAGGTCTAGAAAAGTTATTTTGGGATTTTCAGGCCACTCAAAAGGCCAATGAAAATTACGGAAATAACTTTTTGGGTTACCTTAATTTCAAATTTCTGTGGTAGTTTTTCCTGAGTTTATCCGCTGACGATTTTTAACTGCGTGAAAGAAGGTTTGGCCAGTGTCCACCTAATCTCAGTGAAAGGGGTTAAATATATATGCGTATATATCTATATATACAGATATACGGATATATCAAAAACAGCCTGATTAGCGCCCTAAGCCTATATTTTTGTCTTTCTTCTTCTTTTTCCTTTTGCTGTCGTCATCTACATTCCCAGTAGTCGAAGCAGCAGCAAGCAACTCACCAAGGCTAGCAATGGCACTATGAGCGTGAAAAATGCTATTCGTATCCCTGTGATCAGCTGTCTGTAGGTTTTCCGGTTGTCGGTCATACTCGAAAGCAGCTTCTCGATCCTGGGATTCTGTTTCGAGATCAGTGTTTGATGATTGGAATAGATTTGATCCTGAAGGATTTTTTGATTCTTCCTGATCTGCTGCTGATTGTTTCGAAGTTCCATCAGGCATTCGATCAGCTGTTGGTTTTCCAGTTTTATAGTCATTTCCTCCCTGCGGATATGCTGCTCTTGTTCGATTGTTTGCTTCGTCAATTGATTGAAAGTCTTTAGTTTGCTCATAGTGTAATGATTTGGATATCTGTCCCCATTTGAATTGATTTCCCAATGCCTGGCCTTTAGCTATAAATCCTCCATAGCAATAAGAAATCCCCGAAACTCTACCTGTACTGGCTTGATTGAAAAGCAGGTTGACCCCGTTATTTTCCAAGTTTTTGATAAATGAAGAAACACTGTTGGTTTCTTTCAAAGCATTGCCCACCAATTCCTGAAGCATCATTCTTTTAGAAGCTTTTCCTGTTCTCAACGACATTTCTATTTCGTCTTTGTTGGGTGCCTTTACCTGTGATTCTAAGCTGGACTTCACCTGTTCCAAACCATGTTTAATTTCCAACTCTCTGGCAACCTTGTCGCTTCGCTGGTAATTATTGCTGTCAGATACCACTGAGCCATCAAATCGATTCCGAAGTGCCAGTATATGGCAATGTGGATGGTCGGTGTCATGGTGGCGAAATATGAAATAGGCGTTGTTGTCAAAGCCCATTTTCTTCATGTAGTCTTCAGCAATGGTCAGCATCTTTTCATTGGAAATGGATTCATCTTTGCCAAAATTCAGACTGGTATGAAAGGTGTTCCGCTTCAGCCTTGGGTTTATGCTTTGAATCAAGCGTAATTCGTTTTTGATAGCCTGCTGTTTAAGGCTTGCAAAATTTGTCACAAGCAATTCAGCTTTTTGTGATTCATCCTTTGAGTAGAGCTTTTTCAAGTTGTAATTCAGTGCTCCCATGAATGATGTTCCAATGGATACCTTAGTGATCATTGACTAGAAGTTTGATTAGAAGATTTAGTTTTTCTTGTAAAGCCTGGAAAGCTGTGAGCTTGTCAGAGGATACGGGTTTGTTAGAATTGTAGTGTTTGGCGATTTGATTGATATTGGTTCCGATTTTTCTCAGCTCTATATAGGTTTGCTTTTCCAGAATCGGAATACGTGCTTTCGGCAGCCTATTTTTAAACACACAGGATCGGATTACTTCGGAAGCACTTAGGTCTGAGTATTCACAAAGTTTTGCCAATTGCTCAAATTCCCCTTCATCCATTTTGAAGGAGAACTTAATGCTCTTTTTTTCTTTTTTCGGTAGCTTAGGTCTGGCCATATCGGTAAATGAACGGAGTGAGTTTTTGATTTCTGAGTGAAGCGAAGCAAGCGTTTCGGTATGACCGAAACATAGCTTGCTTCGCAAAGCGACCCTTATCTGGAGTACCTATGAGAATTCTCATTCACGAGCATTTCATTCAAATCTTTGAATGGAGAATAAAGCGAAGTTTTGTCGGTGAAATTATGGTTGCTCATGAGTAGATCTGCGGTTAATGTCTTACCCGCTTCATCATGATCCAGAAACAGATTGACATTATCATATAGTTGATAGAAGTCCTTTAGCTCTTTGATATTTACTAGAGAATTGAGAACAACAAACCCACTTGATTTTAGATTGAATTGATCCATTTGAATGAAGCTCATTAAATCAAATATTCCCTCAAATACGGCTAGGTTTGAAAACTCCCTAGTGTTAAAATAGACACTGCTACCTTGTCCTGTGCATCCCTTCCAGTACTTGTTTCTTATTGACCAGCCATTCGAGTTTTCATTTCCTACCCCGAAGTATCTTTTGCCATCCACCGAGTAATAAACCTCTTTACAGTATTTCTCAGCGATTTCAGGTTGGATTTCTCTAGAGATTAAATAGTCTGTGATCGCCTGATTTGTCCCAATGGGTTTAGTGCTTAATACTTTAATTTTAGAGTTTTCATGATCTGAGATCTTATCTTTTTGCTGATGAAAAGAAAAAGAGTCAATTCCCAAATTTCCCACATGAGTTAACGCATCCTGTATTGAATAGGTGGGATTCAGCTTTATCACTAAATCAATCAAAGTCCCTCCTGAATTACATTCACCATAATCTACCCATAGATTTAAATTGTGATCAACCTTGAATGATGGTGTTTTTTCCATCCTTAATGGAGAGAGAAAGAATGAATAATCTGCCTTTGTGCTTTTTGGTGATATGCCTATTTGTGAAAGATATTCTATGATGCTGATTTGATTAGCTTGTTTACAGTTCATGATTTCTATGGTTTGTTTGTTAAAATTGCCTGAGGTGCTTACTACGTTACTACATCACTTTAAAGTGTTTGACAATCAATCAGATATGTGTAGTCACCTTCCTCTTTTTTCGGGTTTTTATGGTTACTACGCTTACTACAAAATCGATAATGTAGTAACCGTAGTAACCTTTATCAATTTAACCTTACTACATTTAAGTGATAGATTATCAGTATTATATACTCATTGTAGTAAGGTAGTAAGTGGATTTGCTATTTTTATGTAATAGCCCTTGACAGGGTAGGACTTGTCGCTATAGCCTCTTTTTACAAATCGCTCAAATCCAAGTCGCTTAAGAGCTTTGCCGATTTCTTCTCTGCTGATCTTGAGTTGTGATCCTTCTGCTTTATTCAGGTATTGGAAGATATCTGAGGGAGTCATGAATTTATCCTCCTTATTTCCTGGCTCAAAGTATTTTTGGACTAGCTCAAACTCCATTGTGATGGTGCTGAATTGGGCATTGGCCAACTCATTTTCCTGAATTTCTTCAGTTGTCATGTTGTATTCAAAATCACTTTTGTAGAGGCTGTAGGCCTGAGCCCAAACGCGATTGATATCTATTTCTTTTTTGTAAGACCAATTGATTCCGATTAGCGTAAAGCATAGCCAACGGACACTGCCGGTATCGTCTGTAAGGAATTCGGCCTTATTAGTAGAGCCAATGATAGATGCTCTTCGTGGCTCCATTGTTGGCTTTCTGTCATAAGGGTGTCTCACTTTTATATAGGATCGACTCATCAAGCTTTTTTGAGCATTGATTTCCTGTTTGTTCAGGGTTGACAATTCGTCCTGGATAATCAGAAAGTTTTGACAGAGCGCAATCAAACTGTCTTTATCTATAGAGATGTTCTCGGTCTGGTATTCTGTAAGATCCGATGGTGTCAAAAACCTCGTCAGCGTTGACTTTCCACTGTTTTGTTTGTCCTGAACTAGAATCAGTGCCTGCTTATTAAAGTATTGGTCATCTAGACTACATGCAACACATCGGACTAGCCATTTTTTGAATTGGACTTTAAATCTATCGGGATCCAGAACTTGGATGTAATTGGCAAATCGCTCTATATAATCTCCATGCTCTTCCTGATTCCAGTGTTGTTCCTGTTTTTCAAAATAGACCTCCAATGGATTAACCTTTGGGATGAAGTCACTGCTTAGAAAAGAATTGATGTCTGCAAGTGAAGTGTTATGTCCTGCTGATTTCGCCTCTATTAATAAGGTGTGGGGATTGACCCGTAGGTAGTTGTTTTTTTCTTTTTCACTGGCAAAGACTTCATAGACCACCACATTATTAATAAAGTCATATTTACTTATTAAATAGCGAATCATCTTTACCATGGGAGAATTGGAGTCATCATCCAATCGCTTGAAAGGATTTCTGTTTTTCATGATGCTGCATTAAGAGTTTGAAAATGAATGCAGAACCAGTATCTTTACGCTGTCAGACGGAGATTCTGTTTCCACAAGAAAAAAGGCGAATTCGAAAGGATTCGCTTTATTTTTTTCTCCGCTGCCTGCCAGCATTCATGACTTCTGATTTTTTGAAATAGACGCTACTATTTATAAGGTGCTCTTTTAGAAATCCCTCCTTTCTCCAATTATTTATGGTAGTGCGAGATTTTCCTAAGAGCTTCATCACTTCGGGGATGTTAATGAATTCTTCTTCTGGAGTAGAAGGTGTAGAAATGGTGGACAGCTTGAAGACGATAGCCTCTGCTATTTCATTGATGAGTTGCCCTTTGTCGATGGGACTTAGAATTAGATTGTTCATAATCGGCTTAAGTTTTGTTTCTGGCCGAATCTGCACATAAATGTTCTTGGATAGTTAGTGGGATACTATCCAAAAAGAATATACTAGTTTACTTACCTGCTCTATTTAGTATGAAATCATCAATTAAAGCTGCTTTTCTTTTTAGTCCAGCTGAAATAAATATGCCCCTAACTTTAAAAAGTTGGTCTTTCCTTTGTGAACTCAAAGTTTTTGAAAGAATTAATTCTTCGGAGATTTTTGAAAAATAAGCTCTGACACCTCTGTCAGTTCCACCCACGACGCTTGAAATAACTTTGTCAAATCCTCCGCTCGACAAATCATGATCATTTTGCAATGCTTTTTGTTTGACTTCATTAAAAGCACCCAAGTTTCCTATCAAGAAATCAATGGTAAGGAGTGAAATGGTTTTGTCAAATTCGACTACCTCGATTGACTCTTTGACATAATCTTTTCCCTTTCTCAAATTGGAATAGAATTCTTTAGCTTCTGAATGGTCATCGAGTTCTAAGTTTAAAAATGCTTGATGATTTTCAGGTTTGTCAATTGGGTCTATGTATTTAAAAAATCGTATTGTTTCACGTAAGTTTTTTCTTGCTTTGCCTATTATCACTATGAATGTCATAATTGATCCCGCCAATACGAAAATGCCGAAAGCATATTTTATGACAGATGGATGAGCGAGGAGAATGAAAAATACTGTCAGGAAAAGTATAGTGCCAATTAAATATCCGAGACTTTGAAGTATTAATCCTTTTCTCTTATGAAAGGAGGAGAAATCTTCAAAGAACATTTTGTTCAGATCAAAAATATTCCAACCTAGTCTGTAGGCTAAAATTCTTTCCTCCTCAGAGAGCTCATCAAAATACCAGAATGATTCTTTTGCTTTGTATTGACCGAGTGAAAGTTTGGAGTCAAATTTTCTCATTTTTAAAATTGGTTTAATCCCATGCTCTATTCATTTCATTTTTTTTCCGCTCTTCATCAACTGAAATGTAGCGCTTGAAGCTTTTGTAATCAGAATGACCAGTGACTTTCATCACGACCTCAGCGGGAATGCCCTTGTCGAGGGAGATGGTGACAAATGTTTTTCTGCCTGTATGTGCACTTACTAGGTCATGTTTTGGGTATATATTGGCTATTCTTACCGATCCCCGGTATCGAATAATCTCTACAGGATCATTGATTTCAGCTAGTTTGCAAAGCTCCTTCACATATTTATTAAACTTCTGATTTGATATCATAGGGAGTGGAGAAATTCTTTCTTCATACTTTTTTAGAATTTGTCGGGAAATGCGAGTGAGGGGTACTATTGAAGGCTCTTTAGTTTTAGTGATGGTCATTCGGATTTCATCATCCTTAATATGTTCTCGTTTTAGCTGACACAAATCTGAAAATCTATATCCCGTAACACAGCTGAATAGGAAAACATCTCTCACTTGATCCAACCTGGAGTTGGAAGTTAAATCAAGAGCGTAAAGACTATCGAATTCTTTTTTGTTTAGCGCGATTACTTCAAGCTTGTCTTTTTTGACCGTGAACTCTTTGTGGCCGTCAGCGACTTTAATTCCCTTTCTTCTGGCATACCCTAAAAAGGTTTTTAACGTGCTGAGTTGCTTTGCTATTGTAATATTATTAAGAGTGTTCACTGTTCCTGTGGTAGGATGAATCTCTTTATGATTAATCAGAAAGTTTTGAAAGGCTTGCATAAACGCATAGTCCATGTTCTCAAATTTCACATTTGCATTTCTAGTGTCTTGGAATTTTTTTAGGTATCTCTTAAGGGATTTATATACAATCATACTGCCTTTAACTCTGGTCAACTCATTTTCCTGGATGTACTGATCAATGAAATCGTAAACCAAGTGAGTTGGCTCACTTCTCTTAATCTTAGGCTTTTTGGAATCCTTTAGTTTTGAAATCAGCATATCCAAATCATATGGCAAGTTTTTAGCTCTAAATGATTCTTCTATGTGGCGGATGTTTTTCCGGATTTCCAGTAGGTCATCTTGATATTGGAGGAGATGGCTCTTTGGAGGTACTACAGACCCAAACTTCTTTTCAAGCTGAGTTTTTTGTTTTGCCGTCATGTCAACAATTTCTTGTTTTTCGGCGGACCATAATTCAGGAATTAGTCTTATTCCTGTAGAAATCAATTTCCTTTGTCCTGCCAAATGGACAACCAACATCAAAGGCTGCTCACCTTTCTTGTTCTCCAAATCATGCCTTAAAACAAACTTAAATGTCGCTTCCATTGTCCTATCGTCTATTTTCGAAAGATACTCAATGAAATTTTCAGTAGCGAATTCAGTAGCGAATTTGTCGCTCAAAAGTGGTTAAAGGTTGTCAGTTCTTGACATGGAGTTTACAAAAAAGCCCTTTAATGATAGTATAGGCCTACTTTTGATAAGTTGTGTAAGAAAGGTTCGAATCCCTTCCTCTCTACACATTAAAACCCTAACTGTCAGATATGTTGATGGTTAGGGTTTTTGTTTTTTTAAAAGATGCTGGATTATGTTTCCCAACATTATAAATCTCCTCACTATAACTTGTTACTGTTTGCATCATTAGCCTCTGATGGTAAGTAGCCGTATTGTTCTTTAAAAAGCTTTCGGAAGTGCTTGGGGCTAGAAAAACCAACTTCATAAGCAGCCTGGGCTACACCAAGGTTTTCTTCACGTATAAGATAAGCTGCTTTCTGCACTTTTACTGTTCGGATGTATTGGTTGATGTTTTGGCCGGTGAGTGCCTTTAATTTTCTGAACAAGGATGTTCTACTCATTCCCATCGCCTGAGAGATTGTGTCCACGTCAGTGGTTTGTTGAGAAATCCCAGCAAGTATATGGCTTTGCAGCTCCTTTAAAAATGACTTTTCTTTATCGATAGCACTTTTTTCCGTGGAGGTCAACTCGTTTGATTGGATATCTTTCCCAAGGTAGTAGGATCGCATTCGTATTTTCGAGTCCAGAAGATTTCTTATTCTTGATTTAAGAATTGGACTTTTGAATGGCTTAGTGATGTAGTCATCTGCTCCTTTACTAAATCCTGAGGTAATGCTTTCGATACTATCTTTGGCAGAAAGCAAGATCACAGGAATGTGAGTGGTTCCATGGT
The DNA here is from genome assembly GCF_963974835.1 of uncultured Algoriphagus sp. Classification (GTDB taxonomy): domain Bacteria; phylum Bacteroidota; class Bacteroidia; order Cytophagales; family Cyclobacteriaceae; genus Algoriphagus. The sequence continues at coordinate 10,870 of NZ_CAXBET010000010.1, forward strand.
TTTGTTTTAACATCCCACATAAATCAATGCCATTCTTCTCCGGCATCATAACGTCAGAAATGATTAGATCAGGGATGTACTTCGTTGCTTTTAGAAATCCTTCCTGTCCATTCTTGGCAAATAGTAGATCGTAATCCTCGCTCAGCGAATTATCTAGATATTCTAGGATCTGTGCATTATCATCAATTATTAATAGCACCTCTCGGTTTTCTTTCAAATCCAAGTTTATGCTGCGTTCTAATTGTATAGGCTGATGGTCAGGAATCCATTCCTTGTTGATTTTTTCCGGTAAAAAGGAAGAAAAAACACTCGCTTTTTTGGGAATTAAAATTGAAAAAGTGCTGCCATTTCCAGGACTGCTAAGTACGTGAATGGTGCCCTTATGATCCTCGACCAGCCTTTTGGTCAATGCCAATCCAATACCGGCACCTTGAGCTTTAGCATTTTCTCCACTTTGATAGTACCAGTTGAATATATGACTTTGATCTTCATAGGGAATTCCCGGACCATTGTCACTCACGATCAGCTCAAATTCATCCTGCTTTTCTTCAAGGGAGACAGTGATTTGATCTTTGGCGCGACAATATTTTAATGCGTTTGATAGTAAGTTGTTGAAAATAATGTGAAACTTCTGTAGATCGATTTCTGCACTAAAATCGGATTTTGGTAAATCACTTTTCAGCTTTATTCCCCTGTGTTTTGCCAGAGGCTGATATTGCTCTACCCACTGCTTGATAGGCGATACGATGGTTCGTGATTCTAAATTCAGTTCATTAACATTCAATTCGGCGTTTCTAAACTCCAGAAGTTTGGATATCATCTCGTGCAGATATTTTGCATTTTTCTGCACCATTTTAATTCCTTTCAGATGTTTTGAATTGGTGATTTCCCGTAATAAGTCATCCAAAGGAGCCATGATGAGTGTCAAGGGAGTTTTGAGCTCATGGGAAAACCCGGTGAAAAACTGGACCCGCTCTTCATTAAGCTCATGCTCTAATACCCGTTGTTTTTTTTCAAACAAAAGCGAATTTTTCAACTTTAGCCTTTCCGCATAATAGCGCATACCAAGAACTGTTAAAGTAACAATCAGAACAAAGTAGAACAGGTACGCTGGCCACGTTTTCCAAAATGGTGGAGAGATAATTATGTCCAATTGATTTTCGGAGATGGCTTGGGCGCCGGAACTGGCTTTCACTTTCAAGGTGTAATTTCCCGGGGGAATATTACTTAGATTGGCCGTGCCAGTCTCATTAGTTTCGATCCACTGGCTGTGAAAAGGTTCTAACTTATAAGCATAGTGCACATCTTTTCCTCTGGGGAATTTTAGCGCTACAAAGTCTATAGAAATCAAACTCTGATCGTGATCCAGTTTAAGTTCCCTGAGGTAGGGGAGGCTGCTTTTTAAGTGGATGTCGTCAGAAGCTGCCACGGTAATCTTCCTATTCATTAGTCTCAAATCGGTGAAGATCAGCGGATAGGTGGTAGTAAGGTTTTCTAAAGTCTCAGGATTGAACACATTGATGCCTTTATTTCCGCCCAGATAAACTTCTCCCGCGTCTGTCACCAGTGAGGCTCCTATATTAAATTCACTTAGCTGAATATTGTTTATGGAATTGAGATTGCCTACCGTATTGGTATTGGAGTCGAAATAGCTGATTCCGCGGTAAGTTCCTAGCCAGATTTTTCCATTCTTTCCCTTTGCAAGACTGTTGATGGAATTATTGCTGAGCCCGTTTTCATTTGTAAATAGCGTAAACTTTTTATTTTCAGGATTTAGCCTGATTAAGCCTTCATATCTGCTTCCTGCCAAAATATCTCCGTTCTCCAGAATTTCTATTCCAAAGACTACTTCGACTGGAAAGCCGGGAATAGTACTTTCATTAAAAAGTTCTTGTTCTCCAGTGAGGTAATTGTATCTAATTATTCCATCCCCAAATGTAGCCAGCCACAGGTTTCCCAAATCATCTTCGGCTATGTCGCGGATGTCTATTTTCCCCAATAACTTCACATAGTCAAAATTGTCAATCGGTGGATGGTAACGATACAGTCCGCCTCGGTTTGTACCTACCCAAATCTGACCGTTTTTGCCTTCAAAGATTTTTCTTACGTCATTGCCCTTTTCCTGACTTTCCTGAAGGTAATGCCTGCTTTTGCCTGTGGAGGTATTTAACAAATTTAATCCTCCCTGATATGTTCCGACCCAGAGATTGTTTTTGCTGTCTTCCAAAATGGACAGAATGTAATTATTGGAAATACTACCTGGGTCTGCTGGATCGTGAGAGAAATGTCGAAACTCATCAGTCTTGGGGAAATAATGATCCAAGCCACCTCCGTCAGTTCCGATCCAGATGCTTCCATTTTTTCCCTTTGCCAAGGAACCAATCCTGTCATGGGAGATTGTCTGATTTTTTGACAGGTTTCTTGTAATCAATTTGACAGGGTCGCCTGAAGGATTTACAAAATTTAGCCCTGTACTTGTTCCAATCCACATGTAGCCGTCGCTAGAAAGTTTCAGAGAAGACACAGTCCTGTTGAATACACTTGATCCATCTTGTTGAGGCTTGAACCATTTTAATTGAATTTCCTGAATTTTGAGGAATTTTGAGGTATTCAAGATATTCAGCCCTCCATTTCTTGTCCCGATCCATAGATTGCCTAGTGGACCTTTTTCAAAGCAAAGGACATTTCCATCACTTAATCCCTTGTCAGGGAACTTAGCTTCTATAATTGCTAAAGTATCAGCGTTTGCAGTAATTACCCTGATTCCATCGTTAGAGCCAACCCACAGATTTCCTTTCTCATCAGTGTAAAGACTGTTTATATTTTCGGGGAAAGCAGAATTTGAGGTTGAAACCGGACTGATGGTATTCTTTTTCAGATCGATCTTATCCAACCCTTTATCAAAGTGTCCGACCCAAAGCACGGAGTCCCCTTGTATGGCAAGCGAGGAAATTCGTGAGGAAGAAAGAGTGTTTTTCTGCAAAGGAGAATGAGGATAAAACGAAATAATACTGTCAGCCTCCAAAATAGCCACTCCTCCTTCGTAGTTAGCGATAATCTGTTCTCCATTTGGCTGGCTGATTATGTAACTGATTGAGTTTTCAGAGGAACGATCATACGTGGTGAAAAGGTCTGTCTTTGGATTATATTTACTTAATCCTTTATTGGAGGCAAGTAAAAGATCTTGGTTTTGGGTGATCTCCAAATGTTCAATGTAATTTGACGATGGTCCGGATTGTGGATTAAGATTGCTTTTCCGGTAGATTTGAAAAGTATGCCCATCGTAGCGGTTTAATCCATCGATCGTAGCAATCCAGATAAACCCTAAGGAATCTTGGGTAATGTGATTGATATAATTATTGGATAAGCCATCTTCTACATCCAACAAGTAAAAGGTAAGGTGGTTTTGATCGGAAAATACAGACCTTGAATCAAGTTTTTGAGCATTTGCACTTGCACAAAAACATAATAGTAGGAAAGTTAATATAATGGGTCTCATTAACTCACAATCACGAAAAATGCCTTCAATAATCCCAATAAAAATCGAAAGAAGGATTTTTTTGCTCATTTTATGCCCCTTAATTTGCTGATTTATGCCCCGTGTTTTGCAGGCTTTTTCCAGAACATTGCTTAAGAAACCTTAAGATTTTTCTTCTAAAGTTTCGAAAGTTAATAGTTAACAAAAACCTAAAAAACATGCTAACACAATTACCAGCCAGGGCATGGCTGTATTGTATATCATTTATGCTAGTAATGATGTGCAGTGTGCCCAATGTATTTGGTCAAGAAAAGATCACAGGCCAGATACTAGACGAAACTGGAGCAGGACTCCCTGGAGCTTCCGTTTTATTGAAAGGCACTACCATTGGTGCTGTGACAGATATGGATGGCAATTTCACTTTGTCATTTGCTCCCACTGAAAATGCTACCTTAAGTATATCCTTTATCGGATATGTAACACAGGAGCATATAATCCAAAGTGGCGAAAGCACAATCAGTATTCAACTTGTACCTGATGAACAATCACTTAATGAAGTAGTGGTGGTAGGATATGGTGAGCAGAAGAAGGCAACCCTAACCGGTTCGATCTCACAAGTAGAAGGGAGAGATTTGAAAAATAGTCCGCAACCGAATATTTCGAACTCACTCTCCGGGAGATTTTCCGGAATCATTGCCAATAACAGAGGCGGCGAACCTGGATATGATGGCTCCAGTATCAGCATCCGTGGTCTTGCCACCACTGGAAATAATGATGTCCTCGTAGTAGTAGATGGAGTACCGGGCCAGATTGGTGGTCTTGAGCGTCTTAATCCGAATGACATTGAAAGCATCTCAGTTTTGAAGGATGCTTCGGCAGCGATATACGGTTCCAGAGCCGCAAATGGGGTTATCTTGGTGACTACTAAGCGTGGTAAATCTGGAAAACCGGTAATTTCCTACAGCTTCAATCAAGGATTTTCTTCCCCGACAAGACTTCCAGACATGGCTGATGCGGGTACTTATGGTCAGATCAGAAATGAAATTGCCTATTACAATAATTCACAAGGCGGATTAAATCAGATCTATTCAGAAGAGGAATTGGGAATGTTTAGAAACGGATCTGATCCATTGAACTATCCTAATACCGATTGGGCAGCTGCTGCATTGAACAATTCAGCGTTGCAAAGTCAGCATGATCTAAGTATTAGAGGAGGTTCGGATAATGTGACCTATTTTTTGTCATTAGGCAAAACAGGACAAGATGGCTTGTATAAAGACGGAGCGACTCGTTATGATCAATACAGCTTCCGCTCCAACGTAGATGCAGATATTACGGATAAACTTACCGTGGGATTATCTCTCTCCGGTAGAAAAGAAGATAGACAATATCCTACTTCCGGAGCAGGAGATATATTCCGCTCAATCTATAGGGCTTACCCGACTGTGGCAGCTGTATATCCTAATGGTCTTCCCTCTTCTGGAATCGAGAACTCCAATCCGGTAATCATGGCCACGGAACAAGGAGGATTAAACCAAAATCCACGCTATGTATTCAATGGTATTCTGAGAGGTAAATATGAGTTTGGTTTTCTAGATGGATTATCTGCTGAAGGATTCCTGTCTGTAGATGAAAGCTCAGATAGAACCAGAAATTTCAGTAAGCCTTACACTTTATATAATTACGATCGTACTGCTGACGCTTACAATCCAGTAGTAGTGGGCGGAGGACCAGATCAGCAAGCGACACTTTCGGAGACACATTACTCTCAGTCTATGATAGTATCCAATATCCGCCTCAACTTCAAGCACTATTTTGGGGATCACTTTATTGACGCATTCGCAGGCTATGAGCAAAGCGAAAATAGATCCCATACCTTAGGAGCATCCAGACTTCATTTTCCTACCGCCGAGACTCCTGAATTATCACAAGGCGGAGCAGCAGCTTCAGATTATGACAACTGGGGAAGTAGCTACAACTATACTAGAAAAAGTTACCTGAGCAGATTTGCCTACAACTATAATGAGAAGTATTTAGCAGAATTGCAGATGAGAGTTGATGGCTCGTCCAATTTCCCCGCAGATAGTAGATATGGTTTTTTCCCATCTCTTTCTGTAGGCTATCGAATTTCAGAAGAGAGCTGGTTTAGAGAAAAAGTTGGTTTCTTCGATGATCTGAAATTTAGAGCTTCGTATGGTAAACTGGGTAATGACAACGTAGGTCAGTTCCAGTATTTCGACAATTACTCTTTCAATAATCGCTACGTGTTGGGTGATGTAGTTCATACGGGGATAGATCTTACCCGACTTTCCAATCCAAATATTACCTGGGAAGTAGCGACAAAGACTGATATAGGCTTCAATGCGATCTGGTTGAAGAATTTCACAACAGAGTTCATTTATTTTCAACAGGACAGAAGCAAGATCCTGACAATAAGAAATTCTTCAATTCCCGGATCATCCGGTATTGTGAATCCATACGATGATGGAAGTGATACCTACCAATCATTAGTTCCTGCCGAAAATATCGGTGAAGTAAAAAGCCATGGTTTCGAATCTACTTTGGGCTATCGCCATGAAGGAGCGTTCAGCTTTGGGGTGTCAGGTAATTTTACTTACGCAAAAAATGAAATTGTCTACATCGATGAAGCAGCAGGGGTTTTGGATTATCAGCGTCAGACTGGTAACCCCATGAATACGTATTTGCTTTACAATGCGATCGGAATTTTCAGAAGCCAGGAGGAACTTGACAGTACCCCCCATGTACCTGGTGCTATTGTGGGTGACCTGATTTATGAGGACTTTAATGGTGATGGCGAGATCAATGCGGATGATATGACCAGAACTAAGTATGGAAATATCCCACAGATCACGTTTGGCGTAACGTTGAATGCTGCTTGGAAAAACTGGGATTTCTCAGCAGTAATTTCAGGACAGTCCCAAGTGAACCAATATGTATTGCCTGAATCAGGAACAGTAGGAAACTTTTACAGCAGCTGGGCAGATAACCGCTACTCGCCTAGCAATCCTGATGGAACTTATCCGAGAGTCAGTGAAAGAGCTTCTTCTGCTGTAAGTGGGGGTTTGTACCGCAATAACTTTTGGTTGAATGATGCAACTTTCGCACGATTGAAAAACGTACAGATTGGCTACAATATTCCTCAGCCTATTTTGGATAAGCTTTCTATCAGTAGCTTGAAGATTTATGCAAATGCATTCAACCTATTTACCCTAACTGGTGTGAAGGATTATGATCCGGAAGGATCCAACGAAAGCGGCCAGTTCTACCCGCAGCAGAAAATCATCAACCTTGGTGTAAATATTCAATTTTAAACCCGACCAAAATGACTACTAAAAATATACTAAAGCCCTTTTTGGGTATTGCTTTGAGCGGAATTTTGCTGGGAGGCTGTCAGGAAGATTTTCTGGATGTAGTGCCTACAGATCGAGTGTCTGATGCGTCAATACTTTCGGATTCCACGCTTTTTGAGGCATACGTTATCAATAGATACTTAGGAGTAAGACTAACCAATAAAGAGGGGGATTCTTATCAGCCTGGATTCGGCCGAGGATTTGAATATGCCATGTGGAGCTCATTGACGGATGAGTCCATTTATAATAATGATGACAACACTTGGTTTATCCAGCAAGGCCAGCTTTCACCGCAGAATACTGGGATCGCTGGGACTTTCTGGGGAAGATCTTACCGAAGTATCAGAGAGGTGAATTATGCTTTGGCAAACATTGGCGAACTAGAGATGAGCCAATCCGGTAAGGACTTACTGATTGCCGAACTAAAGTTTATCCGTGCTTTCCGCTATTTTGATCTGATCAAAAACTACGGTGACGTAGTTTTCATGGGCGATAATGTAGCTCAATTGGGAGATGACTTCACAGATCCATCTTTTTACGAGCGCATCGGGAAGGAGGATGCAATTGCATATGCCGCTCAGGAGCTGGATGCTGCTGCCTCAGTATTGCCCCAGACAAATAGTAGTTTGTGGCAGGAAGGTAGAGCTACTAAGGGAGCTGCACTTGCGTTGAAATCTCGGCTATTATTATATGCGGCGAGTCCTCTTTATAACGATGGGGGTAGTGATGCTCAGAAATGGCAGGAAGCAGCTCAGGCTGCAAGAGCTGTAATTGATCTTGGTCAATATAGTCTCTATCAAAATGGCTATGGGGAACTGTTTTTGACACCTCAGAGCAATTCTGAAATCATATTTGCAAGGTATTACAACATCAATGCAAGACATACCGCACTAGAGATTGCTAATGGGCCTAATGGTTATGATGGTTGGGGTGGAAATGTGCCCCTTCAAAACTTGGTCGATGACTATGAAATGATGGATGGGACAGCCTTTAGCTGGGACAATGAGGAGCAGGCCAGCAATCCTTATGAAAATAGAGATCCTAGATTTTACGAAAGCATTTTGTATAATGGAGCTCCTTACAGAGAGCGAGAAGTTGAAACATTCTTGCCAAATGGAAAAGACAGCCAAGGTGGACCTTCCAACTGGAATACGAGTAAGACAGGATATTACTTAAGGAAATTTATTGACGAAGATCTGCCGATCAGAAATCCTTGGGAAGTGGCTGGGACACAAAATTGGATTTATTTCCGATATGCCGAGATTTTGCTAAACTACGCAGAAGCGCAGAATGAAGCTGTAGGTCCAGATGCGAGCGTATATGAAGCAGTCAACTCAATTAGAAGTAGATCTGGAGTGGAAATGCCACTTTTGCCAGCAGGACTGAGCCAGGATGAAATGAGAGAGAGGATTCATCATGAGCGAAGAATAGAGCTTGCGTTTGAAGAGCATCGCTATTACGACGTGAGAAGATGGATGACTGCTGAAGAGGTGGAAAATACACCCGCTTACGGTATTGAAATTGTGAAGTCTGCAGATGGTAGCTTAAGCTATACCAGAAAGGTATCGCTGAACGGGAAAATGTTTCAGCAAAAAAATTATTGGTTACCGATTCCGAGATCTGAAATATTGGCTTCAAACAATCAGTTGGAGCAAAATCCAGGATATTAATAGTTCAAGGGGAAGCTTTAAGTTTCCCCTTTTTTAAAACTTTAAACTATGACAATTAGAAAAATGATTGGTAAAAGCATGTTTCCCAAGGCTTTTCTTTTTGGTGTTTGGGCTCTTCTTTTTGCTTGTCAGAGCTCAGGTCAGGAAAAACAAAGTCAGACAAACCCTGAAGACACCATTGAGATCAATATCATCCCAAGTGAGAAGTATCAGTTGATGGAGCATTTTGGAGCATCGGACGCATGGTCCGTCCAATACGTTGGACTTTGGCCAGATCAAAAGAGAAATGCCATTGCAGAACTACTTTTTAGTAATGAGAATGATTCAGATGGTAATCCAAAGGGAATAGGCTTGTCACTTTGGCGGTTTAATATTGGGGCAGGTAGTGCTGAGCAAGGGGAAGAAAGTGGAATCCGCGATGAGTGGAGGAGAGCGGAATCTTTTTTGGAAGCTGATGGATCTTACAATTGGAGCAGGCAAGCAGGCCAAGTTTGGTTCGCTAAAGCTGCCCAGGAATTTGGTGTGGACAAGTTGCTGGTGTTTCCAAACAGCCCTCCAGTATATCTAACTAAAACTGGAAAAGCCTTTGCAAATGGCGGACAGTCAAATTTGGCTAATGAAAACTTTAAAGCCTATGGTGAATATCTGGCCCAAGTTATCCAAGGTTTGGAACAGAAAGGATTGAAGGTAGATTATGTAAGTCCGGTAAATGAACCTCAATGGGATTGGTCAGACGGAGGGCAAGAGGGAACACCTTTTTGGAATAACGAAATAGCAGGAATAGCTAAAGCTGTGAATCAGGCTTTAAGCGAAAGGAACCTGTCGACCAAAATCGATGTCGCCGAAGCAGGCAAGATCAATTATCTCTATGAGCAGGCTGATAAGAATGGGCGAGGGGAGCAGATAGCCGATTTTTTTAAGACTGGATCGCCGAATTATATTGGAGATTTGGATCATGTAAGTCCGACTATTTCAGCCCATAGCTACTTCACCACTTCTCCTTTCGAATCAGCAGTACAGCAGCGTACAAATCTTTTCACTTCACTTCAAACCGTAGAAGGGTTGAGCTACTGGATGAGTGAATACTGCATTTTAGGAGATAATGGTGGTGAGATAAACGGCAATGGCAGAGACCTAGGAATAGACCCTGCACTGTATTTGGCAAGGGTAATTCACAATGATCTTACTGTATCCAACGCTAGTGCCTGGCATTGGTGGATTGCTATTTCCCCTTATAATTATAAGGATGGATTAATATATATTGATAAGGAGAAAGAAGATGGTGCTTACTATGAAAGCAAAATGCTCTGGGCATTGGGTAATTATAGCAAGTTTATCAGACCCGGTTATCAGCGGATCGCTGTGGAAATTGATAATCAAAAACAACAGTCTCCTGATCTTTTGGTTTCTGCCTATAAAGCCAAGGATGAAGATGAAGTAGTCTTAGTTATAGTCAATTCAGGAATCAAGGAAGTGAAAGTTAATTTTTCAGGAGATGGAAATAGCCCAACTATTAAAGCTGCTTACATAACATCAAAAGATCAGGATTTGAAGTCTGCAGAGGTTGCTCTAGAGGGAAAATATTTTAGTATTCCGGCGAGGTCCATTGTAACCATGTTGACTGAAAAGTAAAAAATATAACTTTTATACTGGAATAGTTACGATTCCTTGTCTCACTATTTTATAAAAAGGGAAGACATACGATGAGCTTTCAGGATATTCTGTTCTAAAAGACCTTCAGTTTATTAAAAAAGAAAAAAATAATTAATCTTTTATAAGGTTGATTTAGGATTTAAAACATAGAATTAAAACTCGTAAAAATTTAAAATTTGTTAATCTAGAAGTAAACTATGGTTACTTTCTTAGCTAAATTTTGCAACTTAACATAGTTAAAAGACAAACATTGTAAAATAGTTGTCCATTGTTACAATTTGTAAATTCCAATTAATCAGGATTTTCTGATAAAATAAAAAAAAGCTGTAGTCTCTGTGACAATTTTATTTTTCTTTCTGCGAAAAAATAAGAACCTTACCGATGAGTTTTGGAGGTACGTGTCCTATTCTAATGTATAAGGAATTATGTCCGTTCGTGTAAAAGCTTGCCTAATCCTCAAGATTAAGCCTGATTTTTCACAAAAATCTAAAAGAGTCGATTGTTTTTTGAATTTAAAAAATGATAACTTTAAAACTCGATTATAGAGTAGAAACCATTTAACCTTTATCAAAAGTCTATTTAAAATCCACATTATGAGAAAGTTAATCACTTTGTTCATGCTTGCAGGCATCCTTTTCGCACCTGTTATTGCTAACGCACAAGAAGCAGAAGATACCGCAGCACAAGAAGAAACAACACCAGTAGCAGTTGAGCCTGCTGCATCTCCTACAATTGTTGACGATGAAATCGTCGAAGAGGAGCAAAGTTTCCACCAAATTGTAAAGGACAAATTCATCGAAGGTGACCCTCTTTACATGACTCCAGTATTGATCTGTTTGATCTTGGGTCTAGCAGTTGCTTTGGAAAGAATCATCACCCTGAACCTTTCTACGACCAACACAAAGAAATTGTTGATCAAAGTGGAAGACGCTCTAGAAACAGGTGGAGTAGAGGCAGCTAAGGATGTTACTAAGAGCACCAAAGGCCCAGTAGCTTCTATCTTTACTCAAGGTCTGATGAGATACTCTGAAGGAATCGAAATGGTGGAGAAATCTATTATTGCTTACGGTTCTGTGGAAATGGGTAGATTGGAAAAAGGTCTAATTTGGATCTCTCTATTTATCTCCCTAGCTCCAATGTTGGGTTTCATGGGTACTGTAATCGGTATGATCGGAGCTTTCGACTCAATTGAAGCTGCCGGTGATATCTCTCCTTCTCTAGTAGCAGGTGGTATCAAAATCGCCCTTTTGACTACAGTTGCTGGTTTGATCGTAGCGATTATACTTCAGTTGTTCTACAACTACTGTGTGTCTAAAATTGATTCTTTGGTGAACGATATGGAAGATGCTTCTATATCATTGGTTGATATTTTGGTTAGGCACAAATTGACTGGCAAATAAGCAGTCAAGTTTGCATAACCTTTTAAATATACATTAACCTCAAAGAAATACTACATTATGGATACTTATGACATCTTATTATATGGAAGTTACATCCTGGTAGCAATTGGTATTGTGGCGGCAGTTTTAATGCCTCTAATCAAGTCCTTGGATAATCCAAAAAGCTTGATGAAAACTGCAATAGGAATTGTTGGTATAGTTGTTTTGTTCTTCATTGCTTATTCTATATCCAGCAATGAAGTTCTTCCAAAATTTGAAGCAGCTCCTTTCAACTTGACTCCATTCGGATCTCAAATTGTCGGCGGAATGCTCATCACCACTTATATTCTATCTATCGTAGCTCTTGGTAGCATCGTTTTGACTGAAGTAACAAAAGCAATAAAGTAATATGGCCAGAAAGAAAAATAGAATGAGTCAGGAGGTCAATGCAGGCTCTATGGCGGATATTGCCTTCCTGCTGCTGATCTTCTTTCTTGTCACTACCACAATTGCATCGGATAAGGGTATATTAAATATCCTGCCTCCAAAGCTTGATCCAAACAATCCTCCACCGGAGATTGATAAGAACGACAGGAATATATTTACAATTCTTCTTAATGCTAACGATCAGCTTTTGGTGGAAGGGGAATTTAGAGATAATCCTGAAGGACTTGACGAAGAAATAAAAGCATTCATCTTAAACTTCGGATCTCCTGATGAAGAAGGAACTGCTTTGTATAATACGCTTCCTGCATCTGTGAAAGCGTTGGCTGCAAGAGATCCAGAATCTTCTGATGATCCAGGGGAAGCTGTTGTGTCAATTAAGACTGACAGGGGAACTAGTTATGATAAATATTTGGAAGTATTCGACATGGCAAAAAAGGCATATTTTGATATCTATGCTGCACGTGTAAACTTAAGCACAGACGAATACAGAGCTTTGACCGGTAAAACAGACGCTGAAGTCAGTCTGCAGGACAAAGGTAAAGAAGGTATTCCTATGGCAATATCAATTGCAGAACCTAACAAGATTGGAGGGAATTAAATATGTCAAAGTTTAAGAAAAACCAAAAAGTCGAGCCAGCAATTTCTACTGCTTCACTTCCAGATATTGTTTTTATGTTGTTGTTTTTCTTCATGGTAACAACTGTGCTAAGAGAACAAGATTTGTTAGTAGAACAGAAGATTCCACAGGCTACACAGCTTCAGAAGCTTCAAAAGAAGACGCTTATATCTTATCTTTTTATCGGGAAGCCAAAGAATACGTCTCTTTATGGTACTGAGCCAAGAGTGCAGGCGAACGATGCTCTTATCAATACTCCTGAGATTGTTCAGTGGGTAAACCAAGAGCGCGATATGCTTGCAGAATCTGACCGCGGATTGATTACGATTTCGTTGAAAGCAGACAGAGATGTTAAAATGGGACCTATCTCAGACGTTCAATCTGAATTAAGAGAAGCCGATGCAAGAAGAATTCTTTATGCATCTATAGGTAAAGTTCCTCAGTAATAATATTTTATTAAAGTGTTAAAGCTATCCCTTATTTGGGGTAGCTTTTTTTGTTTATAACATGCTGGCATCTCTTACTAATACTAAAAAAGTCCAAAATGCTTGGGCAATGTATGATTGGGCTAATTCCGTATATAGTCTTGTTATTACTTCTACCATTTTCCCGGTTTACTTTAATAGTGTAACCAGAGGAATCAATCCCGATGATAAGGTTGACTTTTTTGGCTTTCAAATCGTCAATACGGTTTTGTATTCCTATTCGATTTCTTTCTCATTCTTAGTTATAGCATTGATATCGCCCATACTTTCAGGTATTGCGGATGCAAGTGGCAAGAAGCTCCAGTTTATGAAGTTTTTTGCTTATTTGGGCTCATTATCCTGCATTGCATTATACTTTTTTGATGGACATAATCTCGAGTGGGGTATTTGTTTCAGTGTCTTAGCTAGTGTTGGTTATGCTGGTAGTATAGTATTTTATAATGCTTATCTACCTGAAATCTCTACGCCGGATAGGTATGATCTTCTTAGTGCTAAAGGCTTTGCACTTGGTTATATTGGTAGTGTATTGCTATTAGTGTTGAACTTGCTTATGATTCAGTTTCCCTCCTGGTTCATGCTTTCAGATGATGGCATGGCTGCTCGCTTTTCATTTCTGATTACAGGAATATGGTGGGCCGGTTTTTCCCAGATTCCTTTCAGAGTACTTCCCCACAATCCATATGGAAAGGATATAAAGAAGGAAATTTTACTTAAAGGCTACCAAGAGATAAAAAAGGTATGGATGGAAGTAAAACAGACTAAAGTAATGTACAGATTCTTAGCTTCTTTTTTCTTTTATTCTATGGGTGTGCAGACTGTAATGTATCTGGCAGCCACATTTGGTGATAAGGAACTTGGCTTGCCTGGTGATCAACTAATCATGACTATTTTGATTATACAGATAGTTGCGATTGCGGGTAGCTATTTTTTTGCTTTTATTTCAAAAAAGTATGGTAACAAACTTAGCTTGGTGATAATGGTGCTGATTTGGGTTGGTATTTGTGCCGGAGCCTATTACGTCTATACTGTCTATGAATTCTTCGCCTTGGCATTTGTTGTCGGACTTGTTATGGGGGGAATTCAGTCTTTGTCCAGATCTACATTTTCAAAGCTGATTCCAAGAAATACAACAGATCATGCATCTTATTTTAGCTTCTATGATGTCACTGAAAAACTGGCAATCGTACTCGGAACTTTCTCATATGGATTTATCGAGCAAATCACAGGAAGCATGAGAAACTCTGCACTTTCACTGGGAATATTTTTTCTAGTTGGCCTAGGTTTTCTACTTTTAGTCACTATCCCCAAAAAGCGGTTTGGTACTGAAAGCTTATAAATATGCAAAAAATATTAGCTGGATCGCAAGTTAAAGAGCTTGATTCAAAACATTTAAGTTTGACCGGGCAAAGCAGTCATCAGTTGATGGAAGTCGCGGCACAATCTTTTGTTCGTTGGTTTTTAGAGCAAGGATTTTCTACGGAGAATAGTATTCAAATAGCTGTGGGAGCAGGAAATAATGGAGGAGATGGTTTGGCAATTGCCCGACTCTTGTCTACTCATTCTTACTCCATCTCAATCCTCAAGTGCTTTGACTCTATAGATAAATTAAGCCAGGATTCATTAACCAATTTCAAATTACTTCCAGATTCAATTTCAGTTGTTGATTTTGAGGATTGGGAATTTGCTCAAGGAGGAATTTTAATTGATGCTTATTTAGGGGTTGGATTGAAAGGTGAGTTGAGAGCAAATTCAATTAAGATTATCGAGTGCTTAAATGAATTTAAAGGGAAGGTTATCTCTGTGGATCTCCCTTCTGGACTCCCTTCTGATTCAGTTGTTAGTAGCTTAGCTGTTGAGGCTGATTTCACAGTTAGTTTCGCATTCCCTAAACTTTCACTGATCCTTCCTGAGAATGCAAGGTATGTGGGAGAGTTGGTCGTAGTAAAAATCGGTTTGCTTGATGAAGCTTATGACGACCTTGTTTCTTCTTTTTATTATTTAGAAGCGTCGGATGTACCCAATTTACATACCGTATTCAATAGATTCAGTTATAAGGGAGACATGGGCAAAATCCTTTTAATAGGTGGAAGTCCGGGTAAGATGGGAGCACTTATTCTATGTGCTAAAAGTGCACTCCGTACGGGGTCCGGCTTAGTGACTTGCCACATGGAGGACTCTGAGAGATTTATCATTCAAGCCGCTGTACCTGAGGCCATGGCTTCTTGGGGTTTGATTCCAAACCCTGAGTTTTACGATGCTGTGGGTATTGGACCGGGGTGGGGAACAGAAAACCGCATACGTTTATTCAGGCAGTTTTTGAATGATTTTAAAAAGCCCATTGTAATAGATGCTGATGGTCTTAATTTATTAGCTAGAAATCCAGATTTACTTCCTTTAGTACCAAAGAATTCCATATTAACTCCGCATATAGGGGAATTCACTAGACTGGCGGGGAAAGCCAGTAATCATTTGGAAAGACTTGAGCAAGCCAAAAAGTTTTCAGTTGATAACGCATTGATTTTATTATTAAAGGGAGCTAATACCGTCGTTAGCTTGCCGGACGGAAGGCAGATTGTAAATTCATCTGGGAATAAGTACATGGCTACTGGAGGTTCGGGAGATGTCCTCACTGGTATGATCACTTCTTATTTGGGAATGGGATATACTCCTGAGAATGCTGCCCTTTGTGGAGTATTCCATCATGGATTGGCGGGTGAGATAGCTTCTGAATCAAAGAGAAGGTCAATGATCGCAAGTGATATTATTTCCGCCATCCCTGCAACATATATTAAATTAGATATATCATAATTTTTTTTCGTAGGCAAACTTTATCAATTGCCTTAAGGTTCTCTTCATATCCTTTTTATTATGAACAAAGAGAAGCTTCTGCTTTGGACCTTAGCGGCCATTAATTTTATACATATCGTTGATTTCATGATTCTGATGCCTTTGGGTCCTCAACTCATGAGAATCTTTGAAATATCTCCCCGTGAATTTGGTCTGCTTGTATCATGCTATACTTTCAGTGCAGGCATTTCCAGCTTTTTTGGAGCCTTTGTATTAGACCGTTTTGACCGAAAGAAAATATTGATGTGGGTATATGTAGGATTTGCTATTTCTACCCTCGGTTGTGCTTTATCACCTAGCTATCCGGTTCTCTTGGCTGCGAGAGTAATTTCCGGTTTGTTTGGAGGGTTGACATCAGCTTTGATTTTGGCAATTATTGGCGACGTTATTCCTGATTCAAGACGGGGAAGAGCCATGGGCTTGGTGATGGCAGCATTTTCAGTGGCGTCAGTCCTAGGGGTCCCTCTAGGTTTGTTTTTAGCCAGCTTATCAGATTGGCACACGCCATTTTTTATACTTACTGGCCTTTCAGTTCTAAGTCTAGGTATGATCGTCAAGTATATTCCAAATATTACAGAGCATCTCAAGAATGATATTGTTAGACCAAATCCTCTGCTCGTGATTCGCCGGGTGACTAGTGATTCTAATCAAATGCGAGCCATCACATTATCGGTGATGATGATGTTTGGACAATTTATGATAATTCCTTTCTTAAGTCCTTATACTGTGGCAAATGTTGGCTTCACTGAGCTTCAGCTTACCTATATCTATATGGCAGGAGGAGCATTTACCATTTTCACCTCCCCATGGGTAGGCAAGCTTTCTGATAAGTTTGGAAAGCATAAGATCTTTATCATTTTTATGATTCTGAATTTGATTCCTATTGCCATCATTACGAATTTGGGCGTTACACCCATTCCTTTTGTACTGATGGTTTCTACAATGTTTTTTGTGACCTCCAATGGGAGATATGTACCTGCCGCTGCTATTATCACAGGAACAGCTAAACCTGAAAACAGGGGGAGTTTTTTAAGCTTTAATTCTGCCGTGCAGCAATTGGCTACAGGAAGTGCTTCCTTGTTGGCCGGGATAATCATCGGTGAAAATGCTGCCGGACAGCTGACCAATTATAATGTAGTAGGCTACATCGCTATTGCTTGTAGTATAATTTGTATTCCGCTGGCTAAAAGAATTAAGGTGGTAAGTTAATGAACTCAAAAGTTAGAAGAAAGGGAAACTAAACCTTGGCAAATTAGATACAAAAAAAATCCCCGACATTTCTGACGGGGATTTAAGATTTAGAACTCTGCGTTTCCTGGTGTTCGAGGGAATGCGATTACATCTCTGATATTTCCCATGCCTGTGACAAAGAGCACCATTCGTTCAAAGCCCAGTCCGAAACCCGCATGGGGTGTAGAACCAAATCTTCTCGTATCTAAGTACCACCACATTTCTTCCTGAGGAATATTCATTTCTTCCATTCTCGCAGTGAGCACATCCATACGCTCTTCACGCTGAGATCCTCCAACTATTTCACCGATTCCAGGGAAAAGGATATCCATCGCAGCAACAGTCTTACCATCATCATTTTGACGCATGTAGAAAGACTTGATGTCTTTTGGATAGTCAGTCAGAATAACGGGTTTCTTAAAATGTTTCTCCACTAAGAATCTCTCGTGCTCAGACTGCAAATCTGCTCCCCAACCTTCAATTAGGTAAGAGAATTTCTTTTTCTTGTTAGGATTGGAATTTCGAAGAATATCAATTGCCTCCGTATATGTTAGTCTTACAAAGTCATTGTCTACAACAAAATTCAGCTTATCCATCAAACTCATTTCGCTTCGCTGATCAACTGGCTTTACTTTCTCTTCTTCCTGCAGTCTAGAGTCAAGGAAAGCAAGATCTTCTGCGCAATTATTTAATGCATATCGGATCACATATTTCAAGAATTCCTCCGCTAGATCAGCATTATCTTCTGCATCGTAGAATGCCATCTCCGGTTCGATCATCCAGAACTCTGCCAAGTGGCGAGTAGTATTTGAATTCTCAGCCCGGAACGTGGGGCCAAAAGTATAAATGTCCGCAAGAGCCATAGCCGCTAATTCACCTTCCAACTGACCTGATACAGTCAGATTAGTTTCTCTTTCGAAGAAATCCTGCTTGTAGTCTATTCCTCCACCTTCATTTTTGGGAGGGTTTTGCAAGTCAAGTGTAGTTACTTTAAATGTCTCTCCAGCCCCTTCCGCATCAGAAGCAGTGATGATAGGTGTGTGGATATAGAAAAATCCTTTATCGTTAAAATATTTATGTACAGCAAAGGCAAGTGCATGTCTAACTCTAAAAACTGCGCTGAACGTATTAGTTCGCATTCTCAAGTGAGCATTTTCCCGTAGAAACTCCATGGAATGCTTTTTAGGCTGTAAAGGATATTTCTCAGGATCAGCTTCGCCTAAAACCTCGATCGAGGTAGCATTCAACTCAGAACTTTGCCCTGCCCCTTGTGATTCCACTACATTTCCGGTGACTTTAAGACATGCGCCGGTAGTACATTTTTTAAGAATTTCCTCTGAGATCAGATTTGGGTCTGCCACCACTTGGTAATTGGTAATGATGGATCCGTCATTCAGTGCAATAAATGAAACATTTTTGTTTCCTCTTTTTGTACGAACCCAGCCCATGAGCGTCACTTCTGACCCGATAGGACTTGAATCCAGGATGGTCTTGATTTTGACTCGTTTGTTAAATGCCATTTGGTGATTTGTTAATGCAGGATTTATTATCCGCTAATAATTTAAAGGAATGCAAAAAAACGATTAAATAAGCTTTTTATCAAAAAATTGCTCGTTTTTCATAACTTTGGCATAAGGGCTTTTTCAGGGGAAAAGGCCTTTTTTGAACCCAAACAGCAGGTTTTACCCAATACTGAATGCAAAAGCTAAATCTTAGCCAATCACTTTCCCAGAAGCTGTCGCCTCAGCAAATACAATTTATAAAATTGCTTCAGGTGCCAACGGCCGAATTAGATACCCGAATCGAAGAGGAACTCGAGATTAATCCTGCTTTAGAGGAAGGCAAAACGGAAGAAAAAGAAAGTGCAGATGACGACTTTGACGATAACTATGAAGAGGAATCTTCACAGGATGATCGTGATGTAAATATTGATGACTACCTAGACGATGAGTATGGTGGATACAAAATGCAAGGTGATGGCAACTATAATGCTGATGAAGAAGACCGGGAAATTCCCATTTCCAGCCAGTCATCCCTGCACGAGCAGCTAGTTTCTCAATTGAGTTTTTTAAGACTTGATGACAGAAAAAAAATTATTGGAGAGCAATTGATCGGAAGTATAGAGAATGACGGATATATCCGAAGAGATCTTGATGCAATAATTAACGATTTGGCGTTCAGCCAAAATATTGAAACAGATGTTGACGAATTGGAGGAGATCTTAAGAAAGATTCAAAGCTTTGATCCAGCCGGTATTGCATCTAGGAATCTTCAGGAATGTCTCACAATTCAATTAGAGCGTAAGGAGCATCCAGACGACCCGACCGTACAGAATGCATTGAAAATTATGCAGGACTGCTTTGATGAATTTACTAAGAAGCATTATTCCAAAATACAAAAGCGCTGTGATCTTACAGATGAAGAGACCAAAGAGGCAGTCAATTTAATAACCAAACTTAATCCAAAACCAGGAGGAGTGGCTGATGGACTGGTGCGGACACAGTACATTATTCCTGATTTTATGCTCACCAATATTGGCGGGAAATTTGAAATAAGCTTAAACTCAAAGAATGCTCCTGAACTGAGAATCTCAAGGTCGTACTCCGAGATGTTTGATGCTTATGATAAAAGTGACAAAAAAGATAAGAAGCTTAAGGAAACTGTCACTTTTGTGAAACAAAAACTGGATGCTGCCAAGTGGTTTATTGATGCAATTAAGCAAAGGCAAAACACGCTTTTAAGGACTATGGAGGCAATTCTTCAATATCAGAAGGAGTTTTTTATAGATGGTGATGAAACAAATCTTCGCCCTATGATTTTAAAGGATATTGCGGAGCGCATTGATATGGATATCTCTACAGTATCCCGAGTAGCAAACAGTAAAGCCATTCAAACCGAGTTTGGTGTTTATCCGCTCAAATATTTCTTCTCTGAGGGCATTGCTACTGATAGCGGAGAAGATGTAAGTAACCGTGAAGTGAAATCTGTACTACAAGGTATGGTGGATGCTGAGGATAAGAAGAAACCGCTTTCGGATGATAAGCTAGTAAAAATGCTCAATAAATTGGGGTATAATATCGCCAGGAGGACTGTCGCTAAATATCGGGAGCAACTCCAAATCCCAGTAGCAAGATTAAGAAAAGAACTGTAGTGCGAAGAATTTTTTCGATCATTGTTTCAGTCCTTTTACAGCCTTTGGTAGCTCCTAGTCTAGTATTTGGGTTGGTTTTGTTTTTGGTCCCAGAGGCTACAAGTATTCCTGAAGCATTCAAAAGCAACCTGTTTTATCTAATAGCTTTATCTACTTTGGTAATCCCAATGGTTACTATTTTTGGATTGCGCTTTATGGGCACGCTCAAAAGTATCCACATGGCAGAGCTAAAGGATAGGGCCATTCCATTTACTGTCACCAGTATTTATTACATTCTCACCGTCTATTTTTTATATCAAAAAAAGGAGTTGGATCCCATATTATGGCAAATATTAGGAGTTATTACTCTGGCAATAGTTGTCCTCACCATGGTGACGTTAATTTGGAAGATGTCTGCTCATATGACTGGAATGGGAGGGGTGATCGCAGCAGTATTGGTGATGGGATTGAAATTTCCTAATTTTCAACCATTATATCCCTTGCTAGGCTCGTTGGTGTTGACGGGTTTGGTAGCAACAGTAAGATTATATTTGAATGCTCACAAACCGATTGAAATCTATGTGGGACTTATTTTTGGTTTTTTGATTTGCTTTGTAGGCTTCAGTTGGATTTGGGGATAAAAAAAACCGGACGATTGCCCGGCTAGTTTTCTGAAAATGTGTGAGGAATATTAAAATACATTCACCGCAATACCAAAGTTGATTTGACTTGCCTCAGTTCCATTCGGCCCCAGACCTTTTTGGAAGACTTGATTCAAGCCTATGTAGCTCCATGCATAAAATCCAGGAGAACCTGCTTTTAAGGACAAGCCGTAGCGAAATTTCTCAAAGCCATAATTCTGAGAGTCTTTAATTTTCCTCTTAAGGTCGTTTGAATCTTCATATTTCACTTTTGTGTGAGATTCATAGAGGTATCCAAATTTACCTCCAACACTTACCTGAAAACCTTTTGTATAGTTTTTCTTATTGAAGTGGTAAGTAAAGTCAAGAGGGATGTCAAAGTAATTAGCAGCTACCACATTTTTATTGATAGTAATGTCGTCACCCAATACATCCGTAATATCTCTTAAGACACTTGACTCAGGACCGAGAGCAGGATTATTATATAGAGTTTGATCGTCTTTGAAGGCATACTTATCAGTTCCTACCCCAATGCCTAAATCCATGGTGAAACCAGAAGCCTCTCCAAAAATTGAAATAGGATATTGATAGTAGACATTGAAAGTACGTGAGGCAAAGAAATTGATACTCATATCTTCCGATCTGTTGTTGAGTTGGTTAAATCCAAATTCAAACTTTAGATCGCTTGGAATATTTGGTCTTCCTCCGATGGGAGTCTTTGGTTTTTTGGCGATTTGCAGGCTGTCCTGAGCAAAGGCTCCTTGAATCAAAACAAAAGCTAGCAGGAAGGTGTATATTTTTTTCATCAAATTTGTTTACTTAAAAGGCATTGAATGCGGGCAAAAATAGGAAATCCCGGAGGATTTACCCCTTTTTTGATCTTAATTATTCTTAAGGACAAACGAGGCGGAGTTTAGAAAATTATAAAATTCTTGCGTAGGAGTATTTGCATAAAATCGAAATTTAGATACCTTTGCATTCCAATTCGGCTTCGTAGCTCAACTGAATAGAGCACCTGATTACGGCTCAGGAGGTTTCAAGTTTGAATCTTGACGAGGTCACAAAGTAAAAGCTTCATAGATTTCTATGAAGCTTTTTTGATTTTAAACTATTCTCTGTTAGGATCTTCTTTTTTTTAGAAATTATTTTTAGCCATTTTAGCCTTACCATACTTTCCTGCAAAGATTTAAATGAAAAAAATTCTTTCTGTTGTATTCCTACTCTTATCCGGTTGTAGTCTCTTCGAAGAAACTAAGCTGGTGGATATAGTGGAAATCGAAGGCCCCTGTACTATAATTCTCACTTCGGGAGCTAGTATAGTGAGCTATGGGAATATGGAAATAAGTAGACGTACTCAGGCAATTACTTACCGGGATGAAAACGGTAAACTTTGGTCAGTCTTTAAAGATGATTATTCTAACTATTCCTGCGAATAATATCTTTCTCGATTAGTTAACATTGGAGATAAAAAAATGAGCCCTGATTTTTCGGGCTCATTTCTCTTTTATTTTTTTCGGGTGGTTTCGGATGCTTTCATTGCATCCTCCAGCTTCTGCTGGAATTTTGATTTTTTCTTGTTTACATTTTTAGCTTTACTTTCTTCCACTTTTGCGCGGATTTTATCATCATCCACAAATAGCTTGATCAATGCTTGCTGACCAAATGTCACCATGTTGGATACGAAATAGTAAAAGCTCAATCCAGCAGGATAAGAGTTCAGAATAAACATAAACATAACTGGCATGATGTAACCCAAATTCTTCATTGGTCCAGTTGCTGTAGTCAATTGATTATTAAAGTGTGTATAAATAATCTGAGACACTGTCATGAGCAAGGTGAACAAACTCACATGAGAACCATAGAATGGAATCGTAAACGGCAGATTAAAGAAGGTGTCGTAGGTAGATAAATCTGTTGCCCATAGAAATGATTCCTGCCTAAGTTCAATTGCATTAGGGAAGAAGAAGAACATAGCAAACAAGAATGGCATCTGAAGCACCATCGGCAAACAGCCTGAAATTGGGCTCACTCCCAACTTTGAAAACAGCTTCATTTGCTCTTGCTGCATTTTGGTGGCATCATCACCATACTTTTCTTTCAATTCGTCTATCTCTGGTTTGATCACGCGCATTTTCGCCATCCCTATATAAGACTTGTAGGTAAGTGGAAAAAGCGCCAGCTTAATAAGAAATACGATAATGACTATGATGACACCATAATTAGTGAAGAACTTCTCTAAGAAAGCAAACAGGTTTACAATGATGTATTTATTTACCCAGCTGACAAAGAAATAGCCCATGTCCACATTATCTTCAAATCCAGGAGTTACCTTCTTTAAGGTTTTGTATTCGTCCGGGCCGAAATAATATGTAAATCCGGCTTTACCATCTTGAAGAGGTATAGACAAATTAGTAGCCATGGTGCGAACTATGGTGCTATCCTCGGGAGTACTTTGTGTGACGGAGACGTTTTGAAAGTCAGTGTCCGCAATCATCCCAGCTGTAAAGAATCGCTGACTAAAACTCAACCATTTTACAGGTTCTGTGATAGTTTCTTGTTCTAAGTCATCACCAGCTCCAAGATTGTCAAAAGACCCTGAGGTAGTATAATAATTCAGTCTGGCCTGTCTTCTAGATTCAGACAAGTTCATTTCCTGAGCGATTACTTGGTCTTCCCAATTTAGGGATAAGAAATTGCCGGTTATGACGCCTTGGTATCTCTCTACTTCAAAAGACTTTTTTACTTCATAGCTTCCATCTGCCAATGTGAAAGATTGCAGGATCTGGCCACTTTCAGTTCCAGCTTTTAAGGTCAAGGTTTGAGTTTTTATTCCTTCCTCATTTTGTCCGCTTTCTGTAGTAGAAGAGAAATAAATATCATCCAAATTCAGAGGACCATTTTTACTTTCTATGATAAAATCCATCTTAGAACTCTTCTCATTGAAAAGCTCCAGTGGCTCCATCTTCCAACTTTTGTATTCCTTTAAAATAACTTTTTTAACCTGAGCACCCTTAGAGGAAATCTCTACTTGAATCAAGTCATTTTCGAGAGTTAGAGTTTCTTCTTCGCCTACAGTCATTGTCGCCAATGCGCCGTATTTTACACGTCTGGCAACATCCAGAGTACTGTCATTCTCAGAAAATGTATCAGAGATTGCTGGTTCACTTACTGCGTCAGATTGATTTGATTCAGTTTGCGCTGAAGTTGTCGTTTCTACTTCTGGTATCTCCGGAGAACTCGCAAAGAAAAACGAATACACAAGGATGACTGCCGCAAAAAGAATCAAACCAGTTGCTTGATTTCTGTCCATAAAGATTAATCGTAAACCCGATAGTAACGCATCGGGGAGTTTTATTTAATTTTTTTGTCCACAGCCGCTTGGATGAATTTCACAAATAGGGGCTGAGGGTTAAGAACTGTGCTTTTATATTCTGGGTGGAATTGGACTCCGACGAACCAAGGATGGTTTTTGATTTCTATGATCTCGACCAATCCAGTCTCTGGGTTTTTCCCGGAAGCAATCATTCCGTTCTCTTCGATTGCCTGTAGATATTTGTTGTTGAACTCATATCTGTGTCGGTGTCTTTCCTGAATTTTAGTTTTACCATAGGCCTGATATGATTTACTACCTTTCTTAAGGTCGCAAGCGTAAGATCCCAATCGCATGGTTCCTCCCATTTGTTCGATGTCTTTTTGCTCCTCCATCAGTCCAATTACAGGATTGCTAGTATAAGGATTCATTTCCGTACTGTTTGCATCCTTCAGGTTTAGTACATTTCTAGCGTATTCGATCACTGCTACCTGCATGCCTAGGCATATCCCCAGAAATGGAATATTATTCTCTCGGGCATATTTTACAGTGTCAATCTTTCCTTCAAATCCCCTCTCTCCGAAACCTGGAGCAACTACAATTCCATCCAAATCAGTTAGTTTTTGGATAATATTGTCCGGATTTAATTCTTCAGATGAAATCAACCGTAGGTTTACATCACACTCGATGGAAGCGCCCGCGTGTGTGAAAGATTCGATGATGGATTTATAGGCATCCGGTAAAGAGACGTATTTACCGACTAAGCCAATGGTTACTTCCTGAGTTGGATTTTTCAGCTTTCCCAGGAAATCTTTCCAGTTTTCAAGATCCGTATTTTCTTTTGATGTTAACTTGAGCTTCGTCATTACACGCTCATCCAGTTTTTCCTTTTTCATTAATAAAGGAACATCATAGATAGAATCGGCATCCATTGCTTCGATTACATTATTTAGCTGCACGTTGCAGAAAAGAGCAAGTTTCTTTTTGACATCTGGAGGTAAGTGATATTCTGTGCGGCAAACAAGAATGTCAGGCTGAATACCTGCTTCCAGCAGTTGTTTGACTGAATGCTGTGTTGGCTTGGTTTTTAATTCTTTGGCTGCCTTTAGGAAAGGAATCAAAGTAAGATGAATAACCAAGAAATTATTCGGTCCTAAGTCCCATTTTGCTTGTCTTACAGCTTCTATGAAAGGAAGTGATTCGATGTCACCTACGCAACCTCCGATTTCGGTAATGACTACATCAAATTGTCCATCTTCGCCTAATTTGTAAAAATTAGCCTTGATTTCATCTGTGATATGAGGGATAACCTGTACAGTCTTTCCGAGAAATTCTCCCTTACGCTCCTTAGTTATCACATTATTGTAGATTCTCCCGGTGGTAATATTATTGTCTTGGGAGGTAGGGATATTTAAAAAGCGCTCATAATGCCCTAAATCTAAATCAGTCTCAGCTCCATCGTCGGTAACATAGCATTCACCATGCTCATATGGATTTAATGTGCCTGGATCAATATTTAAATAAGGATCGAATTTTTGAATCGTTACTTTGAAGCCTCTGGCTTGAAGCAACTTTCCTAGGGAAGCTGCTATGATGCCTTTGCCAAGAGAGGAAGTAACTCCTCCGGTAATAAAGATGTATTTGGTGCTTGAAGCCATAAGAATGGGGGAGGTTGGAAATTTGTTTGGATTCTTATGGGGCTCAAAATTATGGAAAAAATCATGATTAATGGCTTTTTGATTGTGAAATAGATCACTTTTCTCAAATTACTTTCTCTTCTATCACAAAAAACATAACGACAATAAATGTCAATTCTGTCTGATCACCTTTGATGTTACGTAGATTTATTTGAAATTAGATTCCATTTTCTCTTCTTTATACTTTATATAAGTATTCATTAGTTATGTTATAAATAAGGTACAAGGAAGTGTTGAGCGGTTCGCAAAAGTGGAAATTTTTGTAAAATGAATTTATGTATCGAATATAACTAGATGATTGCGAGTATTTTGTAGTAATATTTTTGTCGACACATAATGCTTAAGATGGAATTTGAGAGTTAATTTAATTGAGCTTAAAAAAATATGTTTAATGGGAATACTTCTCATATTCAAGAAGGTAACATAGTTGCTCTTGTCCTGACAATTCTTACTCCGAATTTTAAACTAAGTTCTGTTGGTCAATTAAGGTATTGAATTGATAAGTATTGTTTACAAATGAGAATAAATAGCTTTCAACAGACTAAAATCTGTTCGCTTAAATCAAATTGATCAAAATAAGTTTTTTTATAGAATTAAATTATAAGGAGATAATTGCATTAAAAAGCGCCAACGAAAAACTAGTGAATTTTAGTATTGAGTTACATGGATTGAAACAAAAATCTTACTTTAAGTATATGATTCTGATATTTTATTTAAAAATTAGAATCTGATATCCTTTTTCGTAGCCGTTCGCTATAATAATGCATGCTCATTTAATAAAATTTAAGTGGAAACTTAAAGGAGAGAATTCAAGGAATTTTATTCTTTGAATTCTAATTTGTGCTATTAAATTTATTTATATTATCTAGTTTTACCGAATATTAATTTGATAATTGGAAGTATTTTGTAATTATGTCACTTTTGAGAAGTGAAGTATTCTTCAGGTTACATAATTTATTTTCATAAAATATATTTTTTGCCGATATAAAGTTATTTCAGGTTTAATAATTATATATATATTGCGCGCAGTTTGTAATAAATTTAATTGTCAACGTATAAAAATATGAGAGATTTAATCAAGGAGGCTATTGCTGACCTTAAAAAAGGAGATGGCTTTATCTATGTAACTTCAGAAGGAAATAAAATTGATTTACATGAGGCAGCTACCAAAGGAATAGCAGTTACTCCAGTTAACCCAAAAGATCAAGTAATTAAGAAATTGGAAGCTGCTGGCCTTCATTTGAACGACGGAAGATTCCTTAATGAATTGAACGAATTGATCTCACTTGTTACAGGAAGCAGTTCAACTAGCGCTGCTAAAGCCACCAAAAGAAGATCGTTTACAGATGCTGAAAAAAGTAAAATTGTGGAAGAGTGGCAAAAAGTAGAAGCTACAGGTAAAAAAACAAAAGCAGCATTTGCTAGAGAAATTGGAGTAGGATACCAAACATTTATTAATTGGTTAAGAGGTTAACGTTTTTTAACTAAACTAAAAAAGGCAGTTGTTTTAACTGCCTTTTTTGATTTTTAGCTATAATTAATTGGAGCTTACTTTTCTTAGCGAAGTAAATACAACTAAAAACGCTAATAACGTAAATGTTGACAAAGCTTGAATTACAATAGATGATATGTCTATTATAGGTAATGGAATTCGTGTAAGGGAAATAGTTGGAATTGCTAAACTTGGTAATCGGTCAAATAAGGAAATGCCATTGCCTCCAGGAACAAAAGTCAAAACTAAAATGAATATAGCGGCTATGGAAACTCCAATTATCTTCCAACCTAAGGATGAAATTACTGGCTTATAAACGGATACAGATTTAGTATTGTTTAGTTTGTTTAATATAGCCTTATGAAAATTTTGAGACGTTTCTTCAGTGCCTAACTCCGTAATAAACTGTCTGATATATTGGTCTTCTTTATTTTGATTTTTCATAGTAGATGAATTAATTCACTTTTAGTGATTTTTTGCAATGAATCCAACAAGCTTTTTCTTCCTCTGTGCAAAAGGATTTTGACATGTGAACTTGTCAAACCCATTATCACTTCAATTTCTTTTATACTTTGCTCATCCAGATAAAAAAGCGTAAGCGCAGCTGATTCGGCCGGCTTCATAAGATCTAAACCACGTTGGATTATTTTTTTTCTCTCCTCAAGTTGCATCGAGCTTAAGCCGTCTAGGTAGTCGTTCGAATTAACTGGTATATCTTCGACTTCTTCTAGTTGGATTGTATAAGTCTTAGTTTTCCGAAGTCTTCCCACGGCCTCATTGTATACAATTTTATATAGCCAAGTAGTAAACTTCGATTTACCTTCAAAGGTTTTTAGAGAATGATAGGCTTTTATAAATGCATCTTGCGCCGCTTCTTCAGCGTCTTCTCTGTTTTTAAGAATTCTCATCGCTAAGGTATAAGCATACTTTTCATGCTTTTGGATCAACTGTCCATAAGCATTTATATTACCCTGTAGCGTTTTCTCTATATAATGGTGGTCTTCCTGGAATCGCATTTTCACATAGGATGAAAGTACCTGAAAAAAAGTTACAGTTTTTTTATGTGAGTTGTAACCTTTTTACTGACTAGCTACATCCAATAAGAAAAAACATACAAATCATGGCAGAAACAATCTTAGTAGTACTCATTATTTTTTCCTGTATTTTCGGAGTCATCTTTACTTTCCTGACCACCCGAAATAAGGAAAGACTTGCCCTCATCGAAAATGGAGCTGATGCAAAACTCTTTAACTCGGGTAAGAAATACAGTTTCGGGCAATTCATTTTGAATTTAGCCTTGTTGGCAATTGGTGTAGGCGTCGGGGTATTGGTAGGTGCATTATTTAGAAATAATGGTATGGAGGACGGCGTAGCCTTTTCAGCTTGCATCTTCATTTTTGGAGGAATAGGCTTAATGTCAAGCTTTTTCTTAAACAGAAAGCTTGATAAAGAAGATAATTGATACGTTCTCAACAACTATTCAAAAACCTTCCTTTCGCGGGGAAGGTTTTTTTGGTTTTGCCCCAAAAGGGTTTGCTCTCAGAATTCTGATTATTTTTGTGAAAAAATAAACCGTTTTGGATCACACACAATTATTATCAGCTTTTAGGGATAAGGGTATTTTACACCTAAAGGAGGGAAATGGAAAAGTAATCACTCTCATAAAGCCAGAGCTCTGGAAGGCTGAAATGGGTGAAGATTGGACATTTTTACTTTTTGATTTATTCCAAATCCGCACCATTTGTGAACCTTTTTCAGAGGTTTCATTAGATATAGTTGAGTATGCAAACAAGCCTACCATCTATCATAGCCCTGTTAACCGAATCATAAAGAACGGGCCTATTGTAAATGGAGTGCTAAAGTTTAGCCTCATTCTTGAACCGAACTGGAACAAATTGCTTTTTCAGATTTCTCAGCCTGTAATTGTTAAAATAGATACGAAAGAAGATACTTTGCATCAGACTCCAATATTATTTCCTCTGCTAAGCCCAAGTACAAAAGAGATGTTTTTGGGACCAGAGGGAGAAGTAAAAATTATTAAAGGATGAATTTCAAATCGCATCTTGACGAATACGAAGTCTTTGCTAAAGTCGCAAAAGCTGCTGCCAATTTAGGTTTAGAAACCTATGTGGTGGGAGGTTATGTGCGAGACGTGATACTGAAAAGAGAGAAGAGTGGGCAAAAAGACATTGATTTTACCTGTGTAGGAAGTGGGATAGAGCTTGCCAAGGAAGTAGCGAAACAATATGATGGACACGTGCCTCTTTCTGTTTTTAAGAATTTTGGTACAGCCATGTTGAAGCTGGATGATTGGGAGCTGGAATTTGTAGGTGCCAGAAAAGAGTCCTATAGATCGGATTCAAGAAATCCTATTGTAGAAACAGGTACACTTCAGGAAGATTTGGAACGCCGGGACTTCACTATCAACGCCATGGCTATTTCTTTGAATAGGAAGGATTATGGCGAATTACTGGATCCATTTGATGGATTGGGGGATATCAAAAGAAAACTGATTCGAACACCTCTTGAGCCCAATATTACCTTTTCAGATGATCCGCTTCGCATGCTTAGAGCAGTTCGGTTTGCGGCGCAACTTGATTTCGATATCGATGGTGATACGTTTTATGCTTTGAGCGAAAATACACATCGCCTTAACATTATATCTGCAGAGCGAATAATTGTAGAGCTAAATAAAATCATTGAAGTCAAAAAACCTTCTTATGGTTTTAAGCTACTCTTTGCTGGCAAACTTCTGCATGAGTTTTTCCCTGAAATGGTCGATCTGCAAGGAGTGGATTCGGTGGATGATAAATCTCATAAGGATAATTTTTACCATACTCTTCAGGTGCTGGATAACGTTTGCCAGACGAGTGATGATCTTTGGCTTCGATGGGCAGCTATTCTACATGATATTGCCAAGCCTGCCACCAAACGTTTCAACAAAAAGGTAGGGTGGACATTTCATGGTCATGAAGATAAAGGCGCCAGGATGACTCCTGGGATTTTCCGAAGGTTGAAACTCCCTATGGACGATCGCATGAAATATGTTCAGAAACTTGTCAAGCTACATCTTCGTCCTATTTCTTTGGTGAAAGACGAGGTGACAGATTCGGCACTGAGGAGGCTACTCTTCGAGGCTGGAGATGATATAGATGATCTAATGAAGCTTTGCCGTGCAGATGTCACGTCCAAGAATAACAAAAAAGTAAAACGTTACCTGGAAAATTTCGATAAAGTAGCTCAAAAGCTCATCGAAGTAGAAGAAAAGGATCAAGTCAGAAACTTTCAACCACCGATTTCCGGAGAGGAAATTATGGAAATTTTCGGTTTAAAGCCTTCAAAAATTGTCGGAGACATTAAAGAAGAAATTAAAGAAGCTATATTGGAAGGCAAAATTCACAACAATTCAGAACAGGCTCGTGAATTGATGCTAGAAATAGCCAAGGCGAAAGGCTTGAATCTGGTTGGCAATCCCCCTAATTCATAAACAATTAAACATCATAACAAATGAAGCGCGTTTTATTTATGCTGCTTATGGCGTTTTGCGCCAGCACAACAATTGCTCAAACGGCCGATTCTCTAGCCAGACTCGACCCTAAACTTAAGAAAACAATGAATGCAGCTGATCAGGCTGCCTATCAGTTGGCCATGAGATACAATGACATGGCATCTGCTAAAACTTCCTTGTATAATTTGATTGTCAGAAATCCGGAAGACGTTCGCTATGTAGAGATGCTGGGAACGGTTTATTATGAATCTGGGCAAGCTATGTCTGCAGCGCTCGTTGCTATGGACGTGCTTAAAGTCAATGATAAGAGCATTACTTCTTTGGAAATAGCAGCTTATTCATTAGAGCAAGTAGGAGCATTGGAGAAATCACTACCTTATTTCGAAAGTCTATACTTACTAGGTGGAGATAATTTTAGCCTATATAAGTCAGGTTTTATCCAGTACAGCCTAAAGAAATATCCGGAGGCAATGAATTCTGTAAACATGCTGGTAAAGAATGCCAAGCCAGAGGATAAAGTTGGGTTTCCTAAATCTCAGACTGAAACACAGGAGATAAGCATGAAGGCTGCAGCCTTAAACCTTAAAGGTATGATTTACCTAGATCAAGGTTCAAAAGTGGAAGCAAAAGCAGCTTTCCAAGAAGCTGTTTCGTTAGATCCAGCATTTGACCTTGCTAAAGAAAATCTAGCAAAAACGAATTGATAAGAAAGTCAATGAGTAGAAAACCGGCTGATAGGCCGGTTTTTTTTAGTTTAAATTTTTTTGAAACTTCCATGGAATAATATCATCCTGGAAATGTTAACTCAATAGAAACCATTTCTTAACAGCTATCATACCTCAATCAGTGATCTTTGTTGGTTATGAAAGGTCTCAAACGATTTTGCTTTTTAGCTGTAATTTTTCCTTCTTTTTTCTCGGCTATTTCTTTTGCGCAAACCCCTAAATCAATTGCAGCACAACTGGATTCAGCTTTACATATTTCTAAAAGCACACCGGAATCAGCATTTGCCATAGCTACTGAGTTACTGGAAAAAAACAGGAATACTGAATCGGATACGTTAGCTGGTAAGATTCAACTATTGCGCGGGAAAATCCTTTTTCAGTTTGGGATGTTCCAAGAAAGTGCAGAAGCACTTTATGAGGCGGAGCTTATTTTTGAAAAGGGCGGACAAAGGAAGCTTTTAGCTCAAGTAAATAATGTGCTCGGGGAAGTGTATTATAAGATAAAGAACTCGGAAAGTGCACTGCGGCGGCATGAGCAAGCCTTAAATATCTATCTGGACATTAATGATGATGCTGGAGAAGCAGTGACCAAAAGCTTTATTGGTGGAATGTTTGAGAAAATAGGTTCCTACCCAAAAGCACTGGAATACCAAACAGAGTCACTTCAAATGTTCGAATCTTTGGGCATGAAGTCTGAGATAGCTTTTGTGCGGGAAAATATAGGAAGCATATACGAAGACCTTGAAAAGTACGATTCTGCCTATTTAAATTTTCAAAAAGCATTTTTATTGAATTCTGAACTGGGAGATAGTCTTCGGATAATTAGTAACCTTAATAACCTGGGAGATGTGCTTCGCAAAACGAGAGAAGCGAAAAAAGGCTTAGAATTTTCAAAAAAGGCGGCTGAAATGAGCCAGAGACTGGGATTGCTTTACCAGCAAAAATCTGCTGTTGTGGATATCTCTAAAGCCTATGCCGAAATGGAAGATTACGAAAGTGCCTTCAAATACTTGGAGCAAAGCCGACAATTGAGCGATATGGTTTTTTCAGAAGAGTCCACACGTCAGTTGGCAATTCAGGAAGCTCAGTATAATCTGTTCACCAAAAACCAGCAGATTAAGGAGCTGGAGCAAACAAAGAGTTTTGATGCAAAAGTAAAATGGTTACTCCTGTTTTTAGTAAGTCTATCGTGTGTCTTAGGTTGGGTGATTTTTAATCGACAAAAGCTAAAAATTAGGAGCAATATAGAATTGTTGCAGCGGCAAGAAGAGATTTTGCAAGTAAAGGAGCAATTGATCAGCACAGAGAAAGAAAATCTGAAGTTGCTTGAGTTAAAAATGGAGGCCGAAGATAGAGCGCATTCGAAATCCCTGACGGCCCAGACCTTGCACGTCATAGACAAAAATCAAATGCTCGAAGATATCCAGGCTAAGCTGAAAAGCATATTGGAAGAAGACCCGAAAGAGCAAAAGAAAAGGATCCGAAATTTGATCAAACAGATTGATTTTAACTTTTCGCACGACACAGACTGGGATGATTTCAAGCAGACCTTTGAGCGGGTGCATCAGGAATTTTTCAAAAACATTCAGGCTAGGTCTGGTGGTTTGACTCCAGCCGAAATGAAACTTGCCAGTTTGATGCGCCTGAATCTAAACTCCAAAGAGATCGCTTCCTCGCTTGGAATTTCTATGGATAGTCTTCGCATTTCCCGCTATCGACTTCGTAAGAAATTGAACTTACAAAAGGACGATAGTTTACAGCAATTTCTACTTTGTATATGATTTACAATTTGTTAATCTGTTTTTAACATGTCGTAATAATCTATTTTTCAATTTGTTACGATTGATTTTTGAGATTTTGTAAAGGTTTTGTTAACGGTCGCTTTTCCCTTTGTTGCCCATTTGATAACAGTCATTACTAGTCTACATCTGCTACCAGAGCTAACATTGTAGCATCAAAACCATTCAAAATCTTATGTCAAAAAGTAGACTAATTTATGGACTGTCAGCACTGGGGATTCTCGTGAGTTCCTGTAGCAAGCCAGTTCAGCAACAAGAGGAAATAGTGGCAGTAGAGCAAACTTTGGTGAAGCCTCTATATGTGACTGATTCTGTAATTCACGACACGGATGATCCAGCAATTTGGGTAAATCCTACCGATCCTAGTAAAAGCCTGATCATAGGAACTGATAAGGATGAAGACGGAGCTCTTTATGTATTCGACCTGCAGGGTAATGCAATTGATTCTTTGATAGTGCGTGGCATTCAGCGTCCAAATAATGTAGACGTAGGATACGGGTTGGATCTAGGTGATCGTAAAGTTGACTTTGCTGTCACCGGAGAGCGAATGACTTCCAAGTTGAGATTTTTCAGTCTTCCTGATATGAAGGAAATTAATGTTGGAGGAATTGAAGTTTATGAAGGGGAATCCGGTCCTGATTTCAGAGATCTGATGGGAGTAGCTCTTTTCCAAGATAAAACCACCGGCAAGAATTATGTAATCGCTGGAAGAAAAAATGGACCTACAGATGGGACTTATTTATGGCAATATGAGATCCTCGGGAAAGATGGTCAAATCAGCCTTAGCCTAGTTCGAAAGTTTGGCTCATACTCTGGTAAAAAAGAAATTGAAGCCATAGCTGTAGATGCTGAATTGGGGTATATCTACTATTCCGACGAAGGAGTTGGGGTGAAAAAGTACTATGCTGACCCTGAGAAAGGGAATGAAGAACTGGCATTTTTTGCCAAAGAGGGATTCTCTGACGATCACGAGGGGATCTCTATTTACAAACTGGATGATACAACCGGATACATTTTAGTATCGGATCAGGGTTCAAATCTTTTCCATGTTTTTCCAAGAGAAGGGTCTGCTTCCAATCCACATGAGCATAATTTAATCACAAAAATCCCTACAAGTACCATTTCCAGTGACGGATCTGAATCCATCAGTTTGGCTTTGGGACCTGATTTTCCTCATGGACTTTTTGTAGCCATGTCTGATGATAAAACCTTCCAGATCTATCGCTGGGAAGACATGGCTGGTGACATTCTAAAATCAAAAAATTAATCATTCAACCTCATAGTTATGAAAAATCAATTACTAAAAGCAATTACCCTGATCGCGGCTTTTTGCCTGAGTCATCAGGTGCTGGCGCAGGGTGTTTTAAGAGGTAGGGTTATCGATGCACAGAACCTATCTATGCCAGGTGCAAATGTTATTTTGAAGGGCACCACTATTGGTACAATAACCAATCAAACAGGAGATTTTTCCATTGTTGATCTTCCTGCAGGTTCTTATGAAGTAGAAGTTTCTTATCTGGGTTATGGTTCTTTGATCCATAATACTGAAGTAGAAAATGGACAGACTACCATTTTGAATTTCAAATTGAATGAAACAATGATAGAAAGTCTGGAATTTGTGGTGATGGGGGATCGATTAAAAGGGCAAGCCAAAGCACTTAATCAGCAGAAGAACAATGCGAATATTACAAACGTGGTTTCCTCTGATCAGATTGGTCGTTTTCCAGATGCCAATATTGGAGACGCGCTGAAAAGAATTCCCGGAATTACCATGCAAAACGATCAGGGTGAGGCTAGAAATATTATTATCCGAGGTCTTGCTCCTCAGCTTAATTCTGTGACCTTGAATGGGGAAAGATTGCCATCAGCAGAAGGGGACAACAGGAATGTACAGATGGATTTGATACCATCCGATATGATCCAGACTATCGAAGTGAATAAAGCTGTCCTTCCAAGTATGGACGCGGATGCAATTGGAGGATCCGTTAACCTAGTTACTCGTCAAGCGCCAAATTCACTTCGTATATCAGGGACTGCAGCATCTGGAGTCAATTTACTGTCTAATAAACCAATCTGGACAGGTGGCTTGATAATAGGCAACAGATTCTTTAATGATAAATTGGGAGCTATTTTTTCTGGTTCTTACAATAATCATCGATTTGGCTCAGACAATATTGAGGCTGTTTGGAAAGAATACGATAATGGAGTTGCATTGGAGGAGTTTGATATCAGAGAATATAAAGTGCAGCGTGTGCGTAGATCTGCTTCAGTTGCTTTCGATTATGAAATCAACGATAATCATACACTTTTCCTTTCTGGAATGTACAACCATCGGGATGACTGGGAAAATAGATTTAGAATGAGAGTTAGCCAGTTGGATGATTCATTTGATGAGGGAGATTTCACGGAAGTGAGTCCAGGAAACTACCTGACGAAAGGCCGTGTAGAATACGAGACCAAAGGCGGATTGGATGGTGATAGAAATAAAGCGGCTAGACTGGAGGATCAGCGTGTGTATAATACTACCCTTGGAGGTAGCCATTTATTCAACAAGTTGAAAATGGATTGGTCGGCAACATATGCAAAGGCTTCTGAAGAAAGACCATTTGAGCGCTATACCTCTTACAGATCATCCGGGCAAAATGTCACTGTAGATGTTTCAAATCCTGAGAAGCCATACGCATATCTAACTGATCCAGCTGATAATCTTGCTATTGGATTTAATAGCCTTTCAGAACAATATAGTTACACTTCTGACCGCGACCTAAATTCGAAATTGGATTTTAAACTCCCATATAGCCCTAAAGGTATTCTTCAGTTTGGTTTGAGGTACAGAGGAAAAAATAAGGAGCGGGAGAACAATTTTTATGAATATGAGCCTTTGGATGAAGAAGCGTTCGGGGAAACATTGGCTGATGTACCGAATAGCAATTATTCTGATCCCAATTTCTTGGCAGGTTCGCAATACCAAGTCGGCACATTCATGACTCCTGAGTATTTGGGTGGCTTGGATTTTAAGAACTCCGGTTTGTTTGAAGAGAGCGATATTCCTGAAGAATATGCGCCGGGAAATTACACAGCAAAAGAAACTATTGCAGGTGGGTACGTGATGACTGATCATCAGTTTACTGATAAGTTCTCGGCAATCGCAGGACTTAGATTGGAGCACACTTCCATAGACTACATGGGGAATATTTTTGATATAGACAATGAAGAGATTTCCTCTGCTGAAGGCGAGCAAAGTTATACCAACTTCATGCCTGGGGTACATTTGAAATACAATATGAATCCAAACTCTGTATTGAGGTTTGCATGGACTAATACAATTGCCAGACCAAATTATTTTGATTTGGTCCCTTACGCTGAGTTCAGTCCAGAAGACGAAGAACTTTCTCGCGGTAACCCTAATTTGAAGCCAGCCACTGCAATGAATTTCGATTTGATGGGAGAGCAGTATTTTGACAATGTTGGTTTGATCTCCTTGGGTGGTTTTTATAAGGATATTGATGATTTCGTATATACCATCACTTCTCAAGGTTACAGCGATCCTCAGTTTGGATCTGATCTTGAGTATTCCAGACCTGAAAATGGAGGAACGGCAAAAATCTATGGTCTTGAAGCTTCCATTCAGCGTCAGTTATGGAAAGGATTCGGAATTTACCTAAACTACACTTACACCAAGTCATCTACAACTGGTATTGAAGGCAGAGACAATGAAGATATAGAATTGCCAGGGACAGCTGACAATATGTTTAATGCTTCACTTTCCTATGAGTCAAAGCGAATAGTGATGCGCGTATCATTGAATTATGCTTCGGATTATTTGGATGAATTGGGTGGAGAAGGTTTTAAAGACCGCTACTATGATAAGCAGACTTTTTTGGATGTAAATGCATCCTATGCAATAACTCCAAAGTGGAGAGTATTCTTCGAAGGAAACAACCTGACCAACCAACCTTTGAGATACTATCAAGGCGTTAAATCAAGAACGATGCAGGCGGAATACTATAATGCGAGACTAAACTTTGGGTTGAAGTTTGATTTGTTCGAATAACATACTGAAAACAAAAAAGAGAAGGGCTGCCAAAATCATTTGGCAGCCCTTCTCTTTTATGTATTGCTCAAATTTTTATTAGCTAAGGAATAAGTAGTAAGCCAGGATAGTTGTCAATAACGAGATCGCAAAGCTTAAAGAAAGGATTTTCGGATAGTTTGTGATCCAATGTCTTTTTTTAGTGTGATTCTCTATTATTAACTGCCGATGTGGCCTAACGACCTCTTGAACCAAAGCCAGGCATCCCATAAAGTAAATTGAGAGTATTAAAATGAAACTTGCTGCGATTTCCATGGTATTCCAAATTGAAATTCAAATTTAGCAGCTATTCCTGCCTGATCTTTCTGGAAAGGGAAACTTAACAATTTGATAATGAGCAAAAAAAAAGCGACTTAGAAAGTCGCTTTTTTAGTTATGATTAAGAATTATCGATGAGCAATTGGATCGGCATTGCCATCAGGATCGCTAATAGCCGTGCCATTGCTTACTATATTTCCCCAGATCAATAATCCGCAAACATGTGGTGATGCCATGGATGTTCCGTTATAACTTGCATACCCTCCAGCGACAGTAGAGATTATTCCCACTCCAGGGGCAGCATAATCAACTGGCGGATTACCAAAATTGGAAAAGGATGCAAATTTGTCAGAGCTGTCTATGGCAGAAACTGTATAGATGTTTGCGCCGTTAGCTCTGGCTGGTGAATGGTTAGCGGCATTGTCAGACTCATTTCCAGCTGCTAAGGCTACTTTTATCCCTTTGTTACCAAGAGCCACAACAGCATCATCCAAAGCCCGTGAAACCGGACCTCCCAGACTCATGTTGGCAACATCTCCGGCGGCACCGTTTCCAGCGACAAAGTTTACACCAGCAATAACTCCAGAGTATGATCCCGAACCTCTTGAATCCAATACTTTTACAGGAATAACTTTGACACCTGCAGCGACTCCTACCACTCCGATTTCATTATCAATTGCCCCAATTGTTCCTGAGACGTGTGTGCCGTGACCATTTCCATCAGAAGAGAGATCAGCATCTTTTCCTTTATTGAATGCGTTGAATCCCAAATTCACATCCACATTTAAGTCTGGGTGTGAGGAATCTATTCCAGAGTCAATGATATATGCTTTTTTGCTCTGAGTATAAGTTTGACCTCCACCTACTCTCAAAATGCCATACGGTATTTGTTGGGTAGGTGTGCCGCCTCCATCGTTTCCTGGTCCTTTGCCTGGAGGAGGCCCAAGAGCGATCACCCTGTCTGGTTCTATGTTTTTAATGGAAGGATCTTTAGATAGACTTTCAAATTCCGTTTCAGTTAAGTCAACTGCAAACCCTTCAATAGAGCTACCATAAACGTAAGTCAGCTTATCAGGCTCAATTCTATATTTAGCCAATAGCTCAGAACCTGTTTTTCTCATAGCTGCCTGAGTGGCAGAATAATTCATGTCTTTTCTAAAATTAATCGCGGAGGGTAGTAAAGTAACAATGTACTTACCGGGAATGATGTCGCCAGTTTTATACTGCACGAATTCTAAAGCTCCTTCTGTAATAGGGGAACCAGTGTCTTGCTGACATGAGAAAGCAAATGTCCCACTAAAATACCTGCAAATAATACAGGCTTTTTCCATAGTTGTTTTTGATTCATAAAGCTAAGGGTGTGTTGATTGGATAAAACTTTAAATGTTAATGGTTAATAAATAGAATTTATAATGTCTGGAAAAAAAATTAGCAATCCAATATAACATTATACCATTAAGCAAAAAAAAGCCCCGATGTCTCGGGGCTTATTCCTATTTTTCAATAGGACTTTCTATCATTTTTCCGGTCCGGATTTTCTTTTCTAACGTATTCGCTAGCTCTATCCTGTCTACTTTGATTACTCTAGCTGAAGAAGGGATTCCTGTAATGTTCTCTATGGCGGTTCTTAGCATGATTTCATTTATATCACCTAATTCCACCAATACTTCAGTGTTTTCATTTACTTCAATATTCGGAGCGAATCCATTGCTGTATTCCGATTGATCGAGACTATTGAAACTTTGGGTGACAATAGGAAGCAAGCCATAATTGTTGTCTGGATTGTCTTCATCTTCTATGGCAATCGAACCCACATTTTTCCCATAAGTGGTGTCACCAATCAGGAAAACGTCCATGTAAGGTTTTAGTCCATTAATTATAAGTTCTGAAGCAGAAGCTGTTCCGGAAGAGGTAAGGACATATAGCCTGTTATCAGTTAAAATATTACCTAGATTTTCAGCCTTATTTAGAAATGCGGTAGTTACATTACTTAGTGCAGGTATCTCTGATGCCAGTAAATTATTGTATTTGGTTTTAGAGAAAATATCAGAACTAGTTACGCTCGGACCAATTAAACTAGCAAGGTTTACGGCAGAGGTTACATATCCACCTCCGTTGTATCTCAAGTCCAAAACTAAGCTACTGATGTTTTCAGCTTTCAGTTTGGCAAATACAGCGTCCATTTCTTTATCGTACTTTGTTGCGTCTGCTGTAGTACCTGGTGCGAAGAAGTTGTAGACTACGTATCCAATCTTCTGGTTATTTATCGTGTAAACTGTATCGAGAAAGTTCGGGTCTTCGGAGAATTGTACAGGAGTGATAGAGATATCATCCATCTGCGCGTACGAGTTGCTCTCTGGATTATATCTTAAAGGAGTAATTGTGTGAGTCTGCTCCGCTTGTTCAAGTAAATCTCTATAATTATCTACTGTAATTTTTGTACCGTTGATTGCGACTATAGCATCTCCACGCTTTAAATCTTTTGAAGAAGCAGGACCATTTTTCTTGATGTAGAGAACTTCAGCAAAAACAATGTCGGTATTACCATCTCTATATAGTTTAAACTCATAACCGGGATCCAAAGAAATTCCGCTCAACGAGTTAATCAATTCTTGATAGTCAGGATATATTACTGAGAAACGGTCAACGGGGACATATAATAACGATTTGAAATAATCACTTGGATCGGAAGTGGCTGCTATAGGAGTACCTAGATTAAGTCTCCAGTAATAAACTTCGTCCATGACATCATAGATCCAATTGTTGATGTCTTCTTCCAAAGTTGCATCAGGATCAAGTATTGGATCCTTGTCATCATCTTTATTACAGCTCCAAAGTAATCCGCTAAGGATCAAAAGGAGCAAGGCTCTTGAGAATAGGGTAGATTTCATATTTGGAAAGTTAGGATAATTACAAACGTTCATTTGCGGTTGATTAAGACGTTGAATATAAGCCTTGAGAGAAGCTAGAAATACCATTATCCTCAAGTCCAAAATTCCTCCTTCTTCAGGTAAAGGCTAGGATAGAGACATACCAGTATGAGTGTGAGTCTTTCGTAAATCAGATTGATTTCTTGATCCACACCAATTCTAAATACTAATAATGCCAATATGGCTATTTTGGGCAATTCTTAAAATGTAGAACCGTAAGACACGTCATGTGTCTGACTGTCTTGCAATTCTCCATTTTCACATTTTAACACACGGTATGGATACTTACGAAGTAAATCATAATTATGGGTTGCCATTAATATAGCAGTTCCTTTTTTATTTATTTCTTGAAACAGCTTAAAAATTCCATCAGCTACATCCGGATCCAAATTTCCGGTTGGTTCATCAGCCAAAAGGATAGAGGGCTCATTCAATAATGCACGTGCGATAACTACCCGCTGCTGCTCTCCGCCGGATAATTGATGTGGCATTTTGCTGGAGGCATTGTTCAGCCCTACTAAAAGTAGAACTTCGGCCATCCGTGAGTTTATTTTTGATTTATCAGTCCAGCCAGTAGCTCGCATGACGAATGCTAGATTTTCAGCTACTGAGCGATCGTTAAACAGTTGGAAATCCTGAAAAATAATCCCGATTTTTCTTCTAAGGAATGGGATTTCTTTGGTTTTGATTTTTTCCAGATTAAATCCTGCCACCTCAGCACTTCCACTTCTCAATTCTAAATCAGCGTAAAGTGTTTTCAATAAAGAACTTTTGCCGCTGCCTGTTCTTCCGATTAGGAACACAAATTCATGCTGCTCCACAGAAAAGTTTACATTGGTCAAAATCGGGTCAATCCCCTGAAAGATCGTCGCTTGGTTTACCTGAAGTACAGGCTGAGTACTGAAATCCATTCTTATAATTCTAATTTTTGCAATTTCCCAAAGGGAAGATCTTTGATTAACGATTCAAGTTCATCTTCCTTTCCTTCCAGACCGAATTTCTCTATTTTTTTCAGCGGACGGTCCGCCCTAAAATAAGCAACTAGTACAAAGTTTTCATCTCTGATCTGAATGTAATCAGGGATTTTTGCCTTTCCTTTTACTTTGATAATATACATATGGGAAATTAAAAAAGACCGACAATTGCCGGTCTTTGATTAGTTATTTTCCAGCTGCTTTGGCATGGTCTGCCAAAAATGTTGCCAAACCGGAATCTGTAAGTGGATGGTTTAACAAGCCGGTAATTACTTTCAATGGGCATGTTACTACATCTGCACCTACTTCAGCACACTTTAATAAGTGCATGGTGTGTCTTACCGATGCAGCAAGAACTTCTGTTTCGAAGCCATAGTTGCCATAGATATGCACGATTTGAGCGATAAGATCCATTCCGTCGAATGCGATATCATCCAATCTTCCGATAAATGGAGACACATAACTTGCTCCAGCCTTAGCAGCAAGAAGCGCTTGACCAGCTGAGAAAATTAAGGTACAGTTCGTACGGATTCCTTCGCTTTGAAAATATTTGAGTGCTTTCAAGCCATCCTTAACCATAGGAATCTTCACCACGATTTTGTCATCGATCTTAGCAAGCTCTTTTCCTTCTTTCACCATGCCATCGAAATCTGTGGAGATTACCTCAGCACTTACTTTATCATCTACAATATCACATATCGCTTTGTAGTGAGCTCTTACTTTTTCATCTCCGCTGATACCTTCTTTGGCCATCAAGGATGGGTTGGTAGTCACGCCGTCTAAAACTCCCAGGTCATAAGCTTCGCGAATGTCACCTAGATTTGCTGTGTCAATAAAGAATTTCATGTTTGAATTGTTTAATAGGTTTGAAAACAGCTTATATCAGGCTTTGTTGTCTTTATTTAAAATTAAAAACTATAGTAAAGCCATTTAATAGGATGATTTCAAATGGATTTGATTGTAGGAAACAAAGTTAGAAGATTAATCAAGATTTGGAACCTGATTGGAGTAGCCTATTTAAAAACATTAAGGAAATATATCTTCATTTCCAGACTGTAAATACCTAGGATTGTAGATAGTTAATTAAACTGGATAGCTGGCGACCAAGTATACTTCTTGCTCTTAGTTTTTTAAAAAATATTAAAAGTTAAAAAAAGAAGCGGCATCGCACCGCTCAACCACCTACCCTTGCTTCCTTCCGGACCTGGGGGATTCAGCAGGAGCTGGTCGTGCCGCCGG
This sequence comes from uncultured Algoriphagus sp., assembly GCF_963974835.1. Lineage (GTDB taxonomy): Bacteria > Bacteroidota > Bacteroidia > Cytophagales > Cyclobacteriaceae > Algoriphagus. The sequence goes on from NZ_CAXBET010000010.1 coordinate 53,842, forward strand.
CGCAAAGGTAATGAGAAATTCATTTATTGCAATTTCCTTAAACAGGATTGCCTAATCAGCCGCTTTTAGCGCTGACTGTGAGGGGGATTAATTTCAAATTACAAATTTGAGATTTGAAATTACCGCGTTTTTGCGAGATGCATCTGGAATTCAAGGACGTTACAGTGGATAAATTCATCTTCCGCCAAGTCATCAAAAATCTCTTCATCAAACTCCATTTCAGTTTTTTCGATTTTCCCATCCGGATGTACAATCAACTCAATCCCTGTGAACGTCTCCGGTTCTACCTGTACCAAAACCTGGTAATCGTCAAAAACTCGCTTGAAATACTGTGGAAATGCTTTTGCCATAATTTTTTTCACAAAAGTAGCCAATCATTTTAAGCCTTAATTGCCGGAATAATAAGAGGTGGTGTAAACTTGATAGTATTCATCAGATGGACTTTGGGTTTCCTTCACTCTATCAAATACATAGAATGCTTGTAAGAGGAAGTCCTTGTCTCCAAAGGTCTTTGCGGAGCCAATCCCTTGATTCTGTACATTGAAAAGTACGCCATATGGGCCGATTATTTCATAGCCGTTGGCATTACGTTTTCTTTTTAATTTAATTGTCTCGCCGTCACTAAATTCAAATCGAGCAGTGCCAAAAAAGTAACTTCCTTTCCCCCTAGCCATTTCTTCATTAGATTGCTTGTCAACGATTCTTGCGTTATGGAGGCTTTGCTTGTCCTTATTATAAAAAAACCGAATGTCGGAAGATTCACTTTCTAGGTCTGCAAACCTAAATCCTTGATCAATATTTAGCCTTGTTTGTGAGCCCGAATCATCACCGTACTTTATTTGAAGAGCTGGTGTATTCCAGGCGGAATTACTTTGGGAATAGGCACTTGAGGTAACCAGAAGTGCTGCAATTGCGAATAAAAATCTCATAGCGTTATTTTTTTAGCCTAACTGTTTTCACGATTGTGACATAAGTAAGTTTTAAAAGATTGGGTATAAGAACTTGATTTTTTTGAAAAAAAACAAAAAGATGCTTTGTACTTAACAATCCCTTTATAAATTTGCTCTCATTCTTATGAAAACAAACGCAATTAAATTCTGGTGGTGGCATTCTTACTCTTTCCAAAAGGAAGTTTAGAAGCCCCTGCATTTTATTTTGCGTTACGATATAGTATCAAAGGCTTACTGGATTTCCGGTAAGCCTTTTTTCATTAATAAATTAGCTACGAATGACTCAAGTTAAATTCCCCATATTATCCACCTATCGAAAAAGACTGGCTGATACTATTACTCCTGTGAGTATTTATTTGCAAATCAGAGACAGATTTGCAAACCCAATTCTATTGGAGAGTTCAGACTACCATGGGCAGGAAAACAGCTATTCCTATATTTGTTTTAATCCGCTGGCAACGTTCACTTTCAATGCTGGGAAGGTGGAGGAATCCCTTCCTTCGGGCAAAAAAGAGGTCTATGAAGTGAGTTCCGACCAAAAGCTGATGAAGCGTTTACGTGCTTTCGGAAATAAATTTGATGTAGCACCCGACAATTTTAAATTTAGCTCAAATGGACTTTTTGGCTATATCCAATACGATACGGTAGCTTATTTTGAGGATATCAACCTGAATAATACTACACCAAATGATGTTCCGATGATGCAGTATTCAGTTTATCAGAATGTCATTGTGGTAGATCATTATAAAAACGAACTGCACATTCTGGAGCATCGGGTAGCGGGTGCGGATAATTCTGAAATGATGGATGAGATTGAACGCATCCTGGACAATAAAAATATCCCATCCTATTCATTTAAGCGGGTAGGAGAGGAGGAATCTAATTACACTGATGAAGAATTTCTGAGAATTCTGAATCAGGGACGCGAGCATTGCTTCAAAGGGGATGTATTTCAGATTGTCCTTTCCCGTCGGTTCAGTACTGCTTTCAAAGGAGATGAGTTTAATGTGTACCGAGCACTGCGCTCTGTCAACCCTTCCCCATATTTGTTTTATTTCGACTATGGTTCTTTCAAGGTTTTTGGAAGTTCACCAGAAGCTCAGATAGTAGTTAAAGATAAAAAAGCAACAATTTATCCTATAGCGGGTACATTCAGGAGAACAGGAAATGATCAAGAGGATGCTGCTCTGGCGCGAAAGCTATACGATGATCCCAAGGAGAATTCAGAGCATGTGATGTTGGTAGATTTGGCTAGGAATGATCTCAGCCGATCTTCCGAGAAAGTAACAGTCGATGTTTTCAAAGAGATTCAATATTATTCCCATGTCATTCACCTTGTTTCTAAGGTCACGGGGGAATTACCTGAAAACACCAATCCACTCCAATTAGTGGCAGACACTTTTCCAGCAGGGACCCTTTCAGGCGCACCGAAATATCGTGCTATGGAGCTTATCGATGACTTGGAAAATGTATCCAGACAGTTTTATGGTGGAGCGATAGGCTACTTGGGATTCAACGGAGACTTTAATCATGCTATCTTGATCCGGTCTTTTGTTTCAGAAAATAACCAGCTCAGATTTCAAGCCGGGGCAGGTGTTGTAGCCAAATCAACCATTCCATCCGAACTACAGGAAGTCGCGAATAAATTGGAAGCGCTAAGAGTTGCACTTCGTACAGCTGAAAGGATTTAAATCTTCAAATTTTTCAACATTCACATATTCTGAGCAATTAAAATGAAAATTCTTGTACTCGATAATTACGATTCATTCACTTACAACCTTGTCTATATTGTCCGTCAACTTGGTTATGGATCAGGTATGGATGTTTTCAGAAATGATAAAATCAGTTTGGAAGATGTAGAGAAGTATGATAAAATCATTCTTTCTCCTGGTCCAGGTGTCCCAGAAGATGCCGGCATCATGCCTGAGTTGTTAAAAAGATATGGATCGAGAAAATCCATCTTGGGAGTTTGTCTTGGGCATCAAGCAATAGGAGAAGCCTTCGGCGGTGATTTAATCAATCTTTCAGAAGTCCTTCACGGTGTGGCTTCAAACGTAAAAGTAGAAGACGATTTGCTTTTCAAAAACGTTCCCGATACTTTTAGTATTGGTAGGTACCACTCCTGGGTTATCAACGAGAACACCCTTTCCCCGGATTTAGAGGTCATCGCCCGAACGCCTGATAATCAGATCATGGCAGTTCGGCATAAGAAATTTGATATCCGAGGAGTACAGTTTCATCCAGAAAGTATTCTCACCGAAAACGGTGTGCAGATAATCAAAAATTGGATGGAAAGTTAAGAAGCTAAATCACCACACAACATTCATAAACTATGAAAGAAATATTAAATCATCTCATAGAGCATCGGACACTCACCCGGGCGGATGCTAAGGAGGTTCTGAAAAATATTACTGCGGGAAACTACAATACAAGTCAGATTGCGGCATTTATGACGGTATATCTGATGAGAAGTATTACTGTGGATGAACTTTCCGGTTTCAGGGAGGCAATGCTGGAGAGATGCATTCCAGTAGAGATATCTGAATACGACGCTATGGATCTCTGTGGTACAGGTGGGGACGGTAAAGATACCTTCAATATATCGACTTTGTCATCTTTCGTAGTTGCTGCAGCAGGTCAGAATGTTGCCAAGCACGGAAACAATGGAGTTTCCTCTATTTGCGGATCGTCTAATCTGTTGGCTTATTTTGGCTATCAGTTTACTAGCGATATGGATCAAATCAAAAGAAGTTTGGATGAGGTGGGTATTTGTTTCCTCCACGCACCACTTTTTCACCCGGCTATGAAACATGTAGGACCAATCAGGAAGGATCTCGGCGTAAAGACTTTCTTCAATATGCTTGGCCCTATGGTAAATCCAAGTTTTCCAAACAAGCAATTGGTTGGAGTGTTTAATCTTGAGTTGGCTAGACTTTATGGGTACTTGTACCAGGATATGGAAGGGCGATTCTCAATTCTTCACGCCTTGGATGGATATGATGAGATATCTCTTACAGGAGATTTTAAAATGATATCAAATGAAGGGGAAAAAGTCTATAGCCCAGCGGCAATAGGATTACCAAAATTGAAAGCGGAATCAATTAAAGGAGGTGAATCCATTCAGGAATCTGCTAAAATATTTGAAAATATCCTGAAGGGAAAAGGGACAGAAAGCCAGAATTCAGTCGTGATTGCGAATTCTGCTGCGGCACTTGTCACGGCACGTGAAGGACTATCCTTTTCAGAAGCAGTGAACATTGCAGAAGAAGCTCTTTTGAGTCAAAAAGCTCTTCATGTATTTAACGGACTGGTAAATCCAAAAACAACAGTCTCATTAGCTTAATATCATATGAATATATTAGATAAAATCATCGCACAAAAGCATCTGGAAGTGGCAGAGAAAAGCAGCTTAGTTCCAGTTAAACTTTTAGAGCAAAGCATTTACTTTGATAGTAATGTGGTGTCGATGAAGAAGTACCTCACAAATCCTGACAAGTCTGGAATCATCTCTGAATTCAAAAGAAAATCTCCTTCGAAAGGGTTGATTAATGGTTCTGCTTCAGTGGAAAGTGTAAGCATTGGCTATATGCAGGCTGGTGCCTCGGCTCTGTCCATATTGACTGACAAAGATTTCTTTGGAGGCTCCAATGACGATTTAATAGCTGCCCGCAAATTCAATTATTGCCCAATATTACGGAAGGATTTTGTGGTAGATGAATATCAGATCCTAGAAGCAAAGTCAATTGGTGCTGATTGCATTTTGCTAATCGCAGCTGCTTTAGATTCAGCAAGATTGACGGAATTGGCTGCTTTTGCTAAAAGTCTTGGACTGGAAGTTCTTATGGAAGTACATAATGGCGAAGAATTGGAGCGCAGTCTTTGTGATGATTTGGATTTGGTGGGTGTTAATAACCGTAATCTGAAGACCTTTGATGTATCGCTTGATATTTCTCTGGAGCTGGTAGATCGTATTCCATCATCTTTCTTGAAAATATCTGAATCAGGGATCTCCAAACCAGAGACTTTGGTGAGCTTGAAAAAAGCCGGATTTGATGGGTTTTTGATAGGTGAAAATTTTATGAAGTCCAGCCGTCCCGAGCAGGCAGCTTACAATTTTATCAAGGAATACAAGAAACTATCGGCTAAAGAACCAGCCGTAAGCATCTGATGAAATCTAGTTTGGCTCAAAGAATCTCAAACTGCGATAAGTATTTCACATGCGGGATTTTATAAGGATAATTAATCAAAATATAATCTTATGAAAATCAAGGTCTGTGGGATGCGGAATATAGATAATATCCAAAATCTAATTCAGGAAGTTAACCCTGATTGGATGGGATTGATATTTTATTCCAAATCATCAAGGTATGTTTTGGAAGATTCTGCAGAATCAATTCAAAAGGCAAATGTCCCCAAAGTAGGAGTGTTTGTAAATGAATCGATTGAGTTGGTCCTTAAAAAGGTTGAGGAATTCAATCTTTCGGCTATTCAATTACATGGAGAGGAAAGTGCAGAATATGTGCGTGAACTTAAATGGATAAGCGACAAGAAAATTTGGAAAGTCATTTCAGTGCGAGAAACCGTTGATTGGGATACATTGAAAGATTACTTAGGGTTGATAGAATACTTTCTATTTGATACTGCAACAGCCCAGCACGGTGGTTCGGGAAAGAGGTTCAATTGGCGGGTTTTGGAAGAATATCCTTTTGAAGAAGGGTTTATTTTAAGTGGAGGACTTGATGAAGGTAGTGCTTCGGAGATATTAGAACTGGCGGAAAAAATGCCGCAATTAATAGGAGTGGACCTTAATTCCAAATTTGAAGATGCTCCAGGCGTAAAGAATATAGAGAAGCTGAAAAGTTTTAAAAGAAAATTAGACCATAGTAATTAGCCCACGGGCTAGTAGTTACTATCAACTATAGAAATATGATCAAAGTAGATGAAAAGGGTTTTTACGGCAAGTTTGGCGGAGCTTATATTCCCGAAATGCTTCACCCAAATGTCGAAGAACTGAAAGAGAACTATGAGGCTATTATGGCTTCCCAGGAATTTCAGGATGAATTCAGAGGATTATTGAAGGACTATGTAGGCCGACCAACTCCTTTATATTTCGCTTCCAGACTTTCAGAAAAATATGGTGCGAAGATTTATCTCAAGCGGGAAGACCTTTGCCATACTGGAGCGCATAAAGTCAACAACACTATAGGTCAGATCATCTTAGCAAAGAAGCTTGGGAAAAAGCGAATCATCGCTGAGACTGGAGCTGGTCAGCATGGTGTAGCTACTGCGACAGTTTGCGCATTGATGGGCATGGAATGTACTGTATATATGGGTGAAGTTGATATTGCCCGTCAGCATCCTAATGTAGAACGGATGAAGATTTTGGGAGCGACAGTAGTTCCTGCAACTTCTGGCTCGAAGACCCTCAAAGATGCAACCAATGAAGCCATGCGTGCTTGGATCAATAATCCTGTGGATACGCATTACATCATCGGTTCGGTCGTGGGTCCACATCCTTACCCTGAGATGGTAGCGAGATTTCAGTCTGTGATTTCAGAGGAGATAAAATGGCAACTTAAGGAGAAGGAAGGCAGAGAAAATCCGGACATCGTGATCGCCTGTGTGGGTGGAGGATCCAATGCCGCAGGTGCTTTTTATCACTATTATAACACTCCTGAAGTTCGCTTAGTGGCTGCTGAGGCTGCTGGCTTGGGAATTTCTTCAGGAAAATCTGCCGCTACCACTGCCTTGGGAACTCCCGGCGTTTTGCATGGATCGAAAACTATCTTAATGCAGACAGAAGACGGACAAGTTGTGGAACCTCATTCTATTTCTGCGGGATTGGATTATCCGGGAATAGGACCTGTTCACGCCCATCTGTTCGACGTGGGCAGGGGAGAGTTTGTAGCTGTGGAAGACAAGGATGCTATGGCAGCTGGAATTGAATTGAGCAAGTTGGAAGGTATAATCCCAGCGATAGAATCAGCTCATGCGCTACATGCCTTGAATATGATAGAATATTCTTCAAGCGATGTGATTGTAGTCAACCTTTCTGGAAGAGGTGATAAGGATTTGGATACATATATTAAATGGGGTCAGTATTGATTTAGCATATATGATATCGGATTTACGAGGGCATTTTGAACTTCAATTGTCATCGTAGAATTCATACTTTTCCTAAAAAATAATGGTGAATGAAGAATGTTGAAGGCTGAATAATGAAGTGACCGAAACTTGAGACTAAACGTTCACTATTAACCTTAAAAGGGGTTAACCACAATTAGTCATGGGTGCAACCCATGAGAAAGAAATTTTATAATTGAATACCAACCCTGAAAGGGTTGAACTAAAATAGTTGATGCTGGAATGGGGAAAAGTCTCAATTTTTAAAGAGGCGCTCGTAAATCCAATATCCTAAATCGTAAATGCAAATGAACCGAATACATAAACTCTTTGAAACCAAAAAGGAGCGCGTCCTCTCGATCTATTTCACGGCGGGTTTTCCGGCATTGGAAGATACGATGCCGATCATGGAGGCTGCTCAGGCTGGAGGAGCTAATATTATCGAGATTGGTATACCTTATTCTGATCCTGTAGCTGATGGGCCAACAATTCAGGATAGCAATATGATTGCTTTGGAAAACGGCATTTCTCTTAAAAAGATCTTTGATCAGTTGAAAGGCTTTCGTGACAAAATCCATATTCCAGTGGTAATGATGGGCTATCTCAACCCAATTATGCAGTGCGGAATGGAGGCTTTTTGCCAAAAGTGCAAAGAAGTCGGAGTGGATGGTTTGATTTTGCCTGACCTTCCTATGCAGCAATATTTGGATGATTATAAGGAGCTGTTTGAGCAGTATGGCTTGGTCAATACCTTCCTTATTTCACCTCAAACCAGCGAAAAGCGGATTAAAGAGATAGACGAAAATACCTCTGGCTTTATCTACATGGTTTCCTCACATAGCATCACAGGTGCGAAGGCTGGAATCACCGAGGAGCAGATTGCATATTTCGAGCGGGTAAAAGCTATGAATCTTAAGAATCCTAGATTAATTGGATTTGGGATTTCAGATTCGGAAACATTTAGCACCGCTTCCAATTATAGTAATGGAGCTATTATAGGTTCAGCTTTCATCAAGACAATAAAAGATTCGAAAAATCTGAGTGAAGACATTCAAAGTTACCTTTCAAAAGTTATAGGTAAATAAGTCAACGGTCAACCGACCACAGACGACTGCTTGTTCTAAGATCGTTGAAATTTCCTTTCATGGCAGTGGACTATGGACTGTCAACGGTGGACATTTTGATTCATCGAAAATTCTTAATTAATAACAAATAATGATCATTCAGCTACAACCCGATATTTCCGATAGCCAAAAAGATAAATTGATCAATGAGGTCAATGGAATTGGCTATAAGACCACTGAGGTCAAAACACAATTAGGAGACTACCTAATCGGTATTGGTAAAAAGGAATTCGATATCCGTAAAATCGGCCAGATGGACGGAATCATCGACATTCATATCGTCTCGGACGAGTATAAGTTGGTGTCCAAAAAGTGGAAAGCTAAGCCAACTTCTGTTGATTTGGGTGATGGTGTATTCATCAAAGAAGGGGAAATGGCGGTGATCACTGGGCCTTGCTCTATCGAAACGGAAGAGCAAATCCGAGCCGTAGTGGCTCACTGTGTGGAAAATGACATTAAGATGATGCGTGGCGGGGTCTTCAAACCTAGAAGTAGCCCTTATGCTTTCCGTGGTTTGGGATTGGAAGGATTGAAGTTATGGCATCAAATCGCAAGTGAAGCAGGGATAAAGATTGTCACCGAAGTGATGCAGACTTCCCAGATCGAAGAAATGTACCCCTATGTAGATGTATATCAGGTTGGCGCTAGAAATTCCCAGAATTTCAACCTTCTCGATGAACTTGGGAAAGTAGATAAAGCAGTGATGATCAAGCGTGGTATTTCAGGTACGATAGAAGAGCTTTTACAATCTGCCGAGTATGTTTTTTCCGGTGGAAATGAGAAATTGATTCTATGTGAAAGAGGGATCAGAACCTATGAAAGAGCTTCAAGAAATACACTTGATTTGAATGCGATTCCGATTTTAAAGGCTAAATCACACTTACCTGTAATTGTGGACCCTTCACATGGAATAGGGATTCGTGCCTATGTGCCTCAGATGGCATTGGCGGGAGTAATGTCTGGAGCAGACGGAATAATTTATGAATCTCATGAAGTTCCTGAGAAAGCTTACTCAGATGGACAGCAGACCTTGGATTTTGCTCAAAGCGCGAGACTTGCAAGCTGGATCAGGGAAAGTTTCGCAATGCGAAAAGGATTTGATTTATTGTAAAGAACTTGAAAAGCCAGTGGAGACACTGGCTTTCTTATTAAGTGCTTGTAAGTACTTTTAAATCTCAAATTATTTCTTTGGAATTCCTCATTTATCAATAATTCCATACCTTTGCAGTCCGTTCGAGTGGATGGAGTGTGTTTTGCTTGCTTAACGCATTGATTTACAACTAAAAACGATAGTTCGCTGACCCGAGGACTATTGCTATTCAGGGTTTTTACATTATGTCTAAACAAGAAGATTTTAACTGGGACAACTTCGAAACCAAAGGTTTTGGTGAAGGTTATTCTAAAGAACAGCGTGAGCAAATGGCTGCAATGTACGAAGGTACATTAGGCGAGATCACTGAGAAAGAAGTAATCAAAGGCACTGTAGTAGGTGTTAATGATAAGGATGTAATCATCAACATCGGTTTCAAATCTGATGGATTGGTTCCTCTTTCTGAATTCCGTGATCTTGATGGCATCAAGCCAGGTGATACTGTAGAGGTATTCATCGAAGAGCAGGAAAATGCGCTTGGTCAGTTGATCCTTTCCCGTAAGAAGGCTAAGATCGTACGTGCATGGCAAGACATCGAAGATGCGCTTGAGCATGACAACGTGATCGAAGGTTTGGTGAAAAGAAGAACTAAAGGTGGTTTGATCGTAGATATCTACGGTGTAGAAGCATTCTTGCCAGGTTCTCAGATCGACGTGAAGCCTATCAGAGATTTCGATATCTATGTAGGTAAGAAAATGGAAGTAAAAGTGGTGAAAATCAACCACGCAAACGATAACGTAGTAGTATCTCACAAAGTGTTGATCGAGAAAGATCTTGAGAAGCAAAAAGCTGAGATCCTAAACAACCTTGAGAAAGGTCAAGTATTGGAAGGTGTGATCAAAAACATGACCAACTTCGGTGTATTCATCGATCTAGGTGGTGTAGATGGTCTTCTTCACATTACAGATATCTCTTGGGGACGTATCAATCATCCAGAAGAAGTATTGCAACTTGATCAGAAAGTTCAGATTGTGGTTCTTGACTTTGATGATGATAAGAAGAGAATTTCTTTGGGTATGAAGCAGCTTACTGCTCATCCTTGGGATTCTTTGGCGTCTAGCCTTGAAATCGGATCTAGAGTTAAGGGTAAGATCGTAAACGTAGCTGACTACGGTGCGTTCCTTGAGCTTGCTCCAGGTGTTGAAGGTTTGATCCACGTGTCTGAAATGAGCTGGTCTCAGCATTTGAGAAATCCTGCTGACTTTGTGAAAGTTGGTGACGAAATCGAAGCTGTAGTATTGACTCTTGATAAAGACGACAGAAAAATGTCTCTTGGTATCAAGCAATTGACTGAAGATCCATGGACTAAGAATGACATGGGTACTAAGTACGCTGTAGGTTCTAAGCATACAGGTGTTGTAAGAAACTTGACTAACTTCGGCCTATTCCTTGAGTTGGAAGAAGGTATCGACGGTTTGGTTCACGTATCTGACCTTTCTTGGACTAAGAAAATCAAGCATCCATCTGAGTTTGTGAAAGTAGGAGACGAGCTAGCAGTAGCTGTTCTTGAGCTTGACGTAGACAACAGAAGACTTGCTCTTGGTCACAAGCAATTGGAAGAAAATCCATGGGATACTTTCGAATCTGTATTCCCTATCGGATCTGAGCATAAGTGTACTGTAGTTTCTAAGAATGACAAAGGTGCAGTTCTTGAATTGCCTTACGGTCTTGAAGGATTCGCTACAGTGAAGAACTTGGAAAAAGAAGACGGATCTCAAGTAGAGGTTGGTGAGTCTTTGGATTTCAAAGTAACTGAATTCTCTAAAGATGATAAGAGAATCGTTCTTTCTCACACAGCAATGTTCAGAGAAGAAGCTAAGCCAGCTAAGAAAGAAGCTAAGAAGAAATCTGATTCAGGTTCTGCTTCTACTTCAACTTCAGCTCCAGCTGAGAAGTCAACTCTTGGTGACTTGGATGCTTTGACTCAATTGAAAGAGCAAATGGAAGGCAAAAAATAATTTCAGATTTAAAATTTGAAATTTCATATTGGAAACGCCGGCTGAAAAGTCGGCGTTTTTTTTATGCCTTTGGAAATAAATTGATTTGATAGGTAGCGTTTTAGAAATCTCGCACGTCATCTAACCAAATAAACAAATGATAATGAGACACTTTTGGATTGGGATTATTTGCCTTATCGCTTTTTCATCCTGCGAAAAAGACGAGTTTCTTCCTTTTGAGCTAACTGCTGAAGGAATTGTAGGTGAGTGGGAACTCTATCAATTTCAGGGAAATACAGGTGCTGATGATTATAGAACTCCTTATGAACCTTCAGGGATAACCATCACTTTTCTTGCCAATGGGAAGCTTAAGTCAGAAAAGTTTTTTGGCTGTACAGATGGAGAATACCAAGTTGCTGATCGAAACCTCACTGTATTTTTAGATTGTGAAGGTGAAGTTTCGGAGAAAAGCTATTTTTTAAAAAGGGAAAATGCAGATTTAGTAATGCATCCAAAAGCTCCTTATATGTGCATAGAAGGTTGTTCTTTAATTTTTAAGAAGATTAATTGATAAATAGAACCAATAATTCATTTTAATAACCATGAAAAAGTATACTTTCCTTTCCTTGTTCTTGCTGATTAGTACTGCGGTTTTTGCCCAGTCAGGTTTTGAAGTAAAAGCGTATTTTGGTGTTTCCGGGGCTTTGGCAAATAGGAAGGTTGATTTGGAGGGAGCTAGTTCTGTGGAAATCCAAAACTTTAAAGAGGTAGGGATTTTACTTTCTAGAAATCTTGGTGAGAAGTTTTCGTTGACTGGTGGCTTGAATTATTCTTTTGCAAGCGTCGAATTTAGAATTCCTCAATGCCCTGATTGCTATCCCGAACAAACATTATATGCCCATAATCCAGATTTCCAGATGCTTTCTATTCCTATCTATGCGGAGTATGCATTGGGGAAATATTTTTATGCCGCTGCTGGACCACTAGTTGATTTTCAACTATCTGAAGGGAATAATTTCTCAGACCAAAGCGGGTTTGGGTATTTGGTTGGACTTGGAGCAAAGTTAAATACGGACAAACTTTCCTTTTCTGTTTTTCCAAATTACAAAAGGCATAGCGCCATTCCTTTCGATAATTCTCCTAAGTACAAACATGTGTTGCAGGAGATGGGAATTCAGCTGGGGGTTGGATATTCCTTTTAAGTTTATCAACTCTAGAAGGAATGGTAAAGCAAAAAGCATCCGCCTTGGCGGATGCTTTTTTGTTGAGGTCGAGAGCGGATTCGAACCGCTGTAGAAGGTTTTGCAGACCTCTGCCTAGCCACTCGGCCACTCGACCAATCAGAATTGGAATGCAAATGTAGTTATTATCTTTTTCCCTACAATAAACCGCCTGATTATTTTAAATCTTTGATGTCAAATCGACCCATTCATTGATCTGAATTCAATAATTCTATGACTTGCATCAGAAGAATTCAAAGCAAGTTTAAAAAGGTTGCAAAATACACTCTATTTATAAAGATTCTAAATTGATTTTTGGATCAATAAATACCTTTAATTAACTGTAAAACAAGCTTATATGATGATAAACCAAGTGCTAATCTATCTGTTACCATCTATCAATACAAGTTTGAAAAATTGGCTTCGGGTAGTACCTTTGCAAGGGTTATAAAAAACCGCATAAACTATTTAATTAGCTATAATATGTTATCTAAACGCTCGTTAGTAGGGGTTCGACTGAATTTCCACACACTGGCAGTGCTGTTTTTCATGCTGATCGGGATTCAGGCTTTTGCTGCAGACCCGGCAGTTGATAGTAGCGATGAAGCAGTAGCAGCAGGAAAGGCTGTATTCAATGCAAATTGTAAAACATGCCATAAATTAGATCAGAAGTTTACCGGGCCGGCTTTGAGAGGAGCTACAGATAGGCAACCTGCTGATGTGGTAAAAAGCTTTATTAAAAATTCTACAGCTGTCATCGGGTCTGGGAATTCTTATTATGGTAATCTCTTCAAAGAGTACGGCAATCTTCAAATGCCTGCCCATGGCTTTTTGAGTGATGATGATCTGAATCACCTACTTTCATACATTGAGCACGGTGATACTGAGCAAGCTGCAGCTGTTGCTGGGGGAGCTGATGCTGTTGAGGGCGGAGCTGTCGCAGCAGAAGGTGGAATTCCGAATGAGTATTTAACAGTTATTCTTGGCGTTTTGGTGGTTGTCCTGTTGTTGATTCTAATTGTATTAGGATTGATAATCTCGGTATTGACCAAGTATTTGACCAAGCAAGAGCTGGATGAGGATGACAAAGAATTTGTCAATCAAAAGACTAACCTAGGTAAGGTTTTCAAAAGTGACATGTTTGTATTAATAGTGACTGCATTAGTAGTTGCTTTAGTGGCAAAAACAGCTCTTGATGGACTTTACTCTGTGGGTGTTCAGCAAGGTTACGCTCCTACACAGCCTATAGCATATTCTCACGCACTTCATGCAGGTACTTTAGAGATCGAATGCCAGTATTGTCACACTGGTGTTGAGATCGGAAGATCTGCAAATATCCCTTCTCCAAACATTTGTATGAACTGTCACACCCACGTTCAAAATGTAGGAGGTAAAGAAGGTGTTTCTCCTGAAATTCAGAAAATCTACGATGCAGTTGATAACAATCAGCCTATCGAATGGGTAAGGGTTCACAACCTTCCAGATTTGGCGTATTTCAATCACTCTCAGCACGTTGTTGTTGGTGAAATAGAATGTCAGACTTGTCATGGACCTATCCAGGAAATGGAAGTTGTAGGTCAACACAGCGCATTGACTATGGGTTGGTGTATCGACTGTCACAGACAGACAGAAATCACTACTGAGGGCAATGCCTATTATGATAAGTTGGTTCAGATCCATTCTAATTCTAAAGATGCTTTGAAAGTGAAAGACATCGGAGGTTTGGAGTGTGCTAAGTGCCACTATTAATTCATTATTCTTTTCGCAAATTCATTCTTATATCATAAAATGAAGGAAAATAAAAAAACGTACTGGAAAGGGCTTGAGCAGCTCAATAACGATCCAGAGTTTGTAAAGAACGCTGACAGGGAATTCCCTGAGCTTCCTTCTACACTCAACGAAGAGGGTAGTGCTTCCAGAAGAGATTTTCTGAAAGTAATGGGATTCAGCTTAGCAGCAGCTTCATTAGCGGCATGTGAAGCTCCTGTTAGAAAGATGATCCCTTATGTGAATAAGCCGGTTGACATCAACCCATCTATTCCTAATTATTACGCTTCTACTTATGCTACCGGAGGTGATTATGCTTCCATAGTAGTAAAAACTAGAGAAGGTCGTCCGATCAAAATTGACGGAAACGAACTTTCTCCTATCAATAAAGGAAAAGTAAATGCTATCGTAGAAGGGTCTTTGCTTTCTCTATATGATAAAGAGAGACTAGCAGTTCCTTATAGCGGTGGTCAGCCATCAGATTGGAAAACTGTGGATGCGCAGGCAAAATCTGCTCTAGCTTCTGCAGGTTCTGTTAAGATAGTTGCGAATACTATCATTTCTCCTTCCACCATGCGGGCTATTCAGCAGTTTGCTGATGCCAATGGAAATGTAGAAGTGATCATGTATGATCCACTTTCAAATTATGGTATTACTAAAGCTGCTGAGACTTATTACGGTACTGCAGTTCTACCTTCATATTCATTTGACAAAGCAAAAACAATCGTATCCTTCGGAGCTGACTTCTTAGGGTCTTGGATTTCTCCAATTGAATTTGCCCGTCAATATGCTCAGACAAGAAAAATAAGCAAAGAGAAGCCTGAAATGTCAAGACATTATCAGTTTGAATCTACGTTGTCACTTGCTGGAGCAAATGCTGATTACAGAACGCCTATCAGAGCTTCTCAAAGCGGATTGGCAGTACTTGCGCTATATAACGCAATTGCTAAAAAAGCCGGAGCTGCTACAGTTTCTGCACCAGCAGTTGAGATTGCACATTTAGAAAAAGCTGCTGCTGACCTATGGGCAAGCAAAGGAGCTTCTCTAGTTATCTCCGGATCAAATGATCCTAACGTGCAAGTTGTAATCAACGCAATCAATGAATTGCTTGGAAGCAATGGTACTACAGTAGACTTCGCTAATCCTGCTTACTACAGAAAAGGCGATGATGCAAAAATGAATCAGTTTGTCACTGATTTGAATGCAGGAAAAGTTGGTGGAGTTATTTTCTACAACTGTAATCCGGTATATGATTTTGCAAGAGGAGCCGAGATCGCTGCGGGTATTGCAAAAGCAAAAGTGAGTATCTCTACTAATGGTACTTTGAATGAGACATCCTCTTTGGTACAAATTGTAGCACCAGATCATCACTTCCTTGAGTCTTGGAATGACTTTGAGCCTAAGAAAGGTCACTTCTCTTTAGCTCAGCCAACCATTTCTCCACTTTTTGACACAAGACAAGCACAAGAATCTTTCTTGGTTTGGGCAGGTGATACTACTTCTTACTATGATTTCCTTCAGAACAACTGGCAAGGTGAAGTATTCACTCAAGTTGAAACTGGTGGAACGTTCCAGGAATTCTGGGATCAAACATTATATAATGGCGTATTAGCTATCAACTCTCCTTCTGAGGCTTTGGCTCCAGTTGGAGATGTAAGTGCTGCAGCTTCTGCTGTATCAAAAGCTTATTCTGCTGACAATACTTCTCCTGAATTAGTAATTTACACTAAAGTAGGTATCGGTAACGGTACTTATGCAAACGTTCCTTGGCTTCAAGAATTGTCAGATCCTATCTCTAAGGCAACTTGGGATAACTATTTGACAGTTTCTCAGAAGTGGGCAAATGATAATGGAGTCACTCAATCTGAAGGTGATACCAGTAAAGCTTCCATAACTGTAAATGGTAAATCTTTGATCGTTCCTATTTTGATTCAGCCTGGTCAGGCGGAAGGAACTTTCGGTTTGGCACTTGGATATGGTAGAACTAAGGCAGGTCGCGTAGCTAATGGTGTAGGTGTAAATGCTTACGAATTGCTGGATGCTACTAAAGGCTTTGTCAATTTCGATATTACTTCTGGAGTAGAGGTTTCTGCTACCGGAGATTCTTACAGAATTGCCCGCACTCAAACTCACCAGACATTCATGGGACGTGAAAACGTTATCCAGGAATCTGTATTGAGTGAGTATAAAAAAGATCCTTCTGCAGGTAGATCTCATCCTCACATTTATAAGGATGGAGAATTTGTAAAACCATCCAAAATTTCTCTTTGGTCAGGTCACCAATATTCTCAGCATCACTGGGGACTGGCTATCGATATGAACTCCTGTATCGGTTGCTCCGCATGTTCTGTTGCTTGTCAGGTTGAAAACAACGTGGCAGTAGTAGGTAAGCAGGAAGTATTGAACAGAAGAGAAATGGCATGGATCAGAATTGATCGTTACTATTCTTCTGATGCTCCAGCGGATGACTTGAGCGCTATGGAAGTAGCCGCTAGCAACCCTGAGGTTACCTTCCAACCGATGATGTGTCAGCAGTGTAACAATGCTCCTTGTGAGACTGTTTGCCCTGTTGCTGCAACAACCCACTCTTCTGAGGGACTTAACCAAATGACTTACAACAGATGTATTGGTACAAGATATTGTGCAAACAACTGTCCGTATAAAGTACGTCGATTCAACTGGTTCAAATACCACGATAACAAAGACTTCGCAGGAGTCAATGTAGCTCAAAACGATGATTTGGGTAAAATGGTGTTGAATCCAGATGTAACTGTTCGAGCACGTGGTGTGATGGAAAAATGCTCTATGTGTGTGCAGAGAATCCAAGCTGGTAAGCTAGAGGCTAAGCGCGAGAAGCGCAAAGTGAAAGATGGAGACATCAATGTAGCTTGTGCTGTAGCTTGTCCTACTGATGCGTTGGTATTTGGAGATATGAATGATTCAAATTCTAAAGTTTCTCAGCTTCTTAAGATTAAGGAGAACACTACTTCAGCATTGAAGGAAGTGAATGAGGAGAGAGCATATCATGTTTTGGAAGAGATCAACGTAAGTCCAAACGTTTGGTACTTCACCAAAATCAGAAATAAAGACTTAAACGAAGCGTAATCAAAATTTTATAAACTATGCAGGTTACTTCATCCGTACGCGAGCCGTTAGTTACCGGGGGTAAAACCTACCATGATGTGACACACGATGTGTCACGCCATGTAGAAGCAAAACCAAATATCAGATGGTTTCTGGCTTTCCTTACCTCTGTAGGTGTTTTAGCGATTGGATCTATTGCCGTGGTTGCCACCGTTTGGGAAGGCATTGGCATGTGGGGTCTTAATAAAACCGTAGGCTGGGCTTGGGATATCACCAACTTCGTTTGGTGGGTAGGTATTGGTCACGCTGGTACTCTTATTTCAGCAGTACTATTACTTTTCAGACAGAAGTGGAGAACTTCAATTAACAGAGCTGCAGAAGCGATGACCATTTTTGCGGTTATTTGTGCGGCAATGTTCCCGGTACTTCACATGGGTCGTCCATGGTTAGGAGCTTATTGGGCACTTCCACTTCCAAACGTGTTTGGATCACTTTGGGTAAACTTTAACTCTCCTCTTCTTTGGGATGTGTTTGCGATTTCGACTTACTTCTCTGTATCACTAGTATTCTGGTACATTGGTTTGATTCCTGATTTCGCAACTATTAGAGATAGAGCTACTGGATTAAGAAAGATTATTTACGGAGCACTTTCATTTGGATGGGATGGCGCTGCAAAATCTTGGAGCAGATACGAATCAGTTTCCTTGATCCTTGCAGGTTTGGCTACTCCACTTGTACTTTCTGTACACACGATTGTATCCTTTGACTTTGCAACTTCTGTAATACCAGGATGGCACACAACTATCTTCCCTCCATACTTTGTGGCTGGGGCGATTTTCTCAGGCTTCGCAATGGTATTGACGCTGATGATTGTTACTCGTAAGGTGTACAAACTGGAAGATTATATTACAATGGGCCACATCGAATTGATGAACATTGTAATTATCATCACAGGATCTATCGTAGGTATTGCATACATCACCGAGTTTTTCATCGCTTGGTATTCAGGTGTAGAAGCAGAGCAATATGCGTTCATTAACCGTGCTACAGGACCTTACTGGTGGGCATATTGGTCAATGATGACTTGTAACGTGATTTCTCCTCAGCTTTTCTGGTTTAAGAAAATCCGTACTTCCATCGTAGCAACGTTCGCATTGTCTATCGTGGTTAACATCGGTATGTGGTTTGAAAGATTTGTAATCATTGTGACATCTCTTCACAGAGATTACCTCCCTTCTTCTTGGGCAATGTTCTATCCAACTATTACCGATGTGGGAGTCTACTTATTTACATTTGGATTGTTTTTCACCCTGTTCTTCTTGTTTGCCAAATTCTTCCCGGTAATCAACATGGCAGAAGTGAAATCTGTATTGAAGTCTTCATCTGATAAAGTGAATAAATAATCATGGAAAGAGATACACATTTTGTTACTGGAGTTTATGAAGATGAGGATGTATTGCTAAAAGCAATCAGCCAAGTAAGATCTTCAGGTATAAAAATCCATGAGGTTTACTCTCCTTATCCTGTTCACGGGATAGATGATTACCTAGGATATAAAAGAAGTAAGTTGCCAATCGCAGCTTTCTTATTCGGATTGTTAGGAACTAGTTTGGCCTTGACCATGCAGTTCTACATGATGAAGTTTGATTGGCCAATGATCATTGGTGGTAAAGACTACGGTGCTTTTCCTGATTTCATACCGGTTACATTTGAATTGACTGTATTATTAGCATCATTTGGAATGGTAGGTGTATTTATGGTAAGCACAAACTTGAAGCCTTGGGCACAGCCTAGGATCTTCGATTTGAGAATCACAGATGATAAGCACGTCATGGCAATCGACATAGCAAATAATTCAGCTATGGAATTGGCTAAGATTGAAGAGATATTGAAATCTTCTGGAGCATCAGAGGTTAATAAAAAAAGTTTTGAATAGTAAATCTGGAAAAATGAAGATTGCTAAAACACTTAGTATTTTAGGGATAGCTGTAGCTGGAATTACCCTTGCAGGCTGTGGAGCCGGAGGAGATAATCAAGGTTTGGAATATGCCCCTCAGATGTACCACTCTGTAGCGTATGAGCCATTGACTCAAATCGTAGACTCAGAGACTAAAGGGAATATTATCTCGACCCGTGAAGATGGGAAAGGAGAATATTTTAACAGTAATATAAACAACCCTAATCACATGAATATGCGTGAGCCGGTTGCCAATACTGTTCCTCGAAATAAGCAAGGTTATCTACCATATAGATACAAAGCCTTTGAAATAGAAGAGGCTAGCGCTACTGTAAAAAACCCTATTGAATTGAACGATGAGGTTTTAACTGAAGGTAAAAGACTATTTGGTCTTTACTGTACTCCGTGCCATGGTGCAGGAGGACAAGGCGACGGAAAAGTAGGAAGTATTATTGGTGGTGTGGCAAATTTGACTGGGGGAGCTTACGTAAGTCTTTCGGAAGGTCATATTTTCCACGTGATCACTAAAGGAAAAGGAAGAATGGGAGCTCACGGCTCTCAGATCACTCCTGAAAACAGATGGAAAATTGTTCACTACGTGAAGCAAGAACTCCAAGGTGGTCAGAACGCTGATAATGCGGTTGCAGAAGTAGCTGACCAAGATGTTACACAAGTAGAAACTCCAGCTAATTAATTATGGCTCATCACGTACAACACTATAATCTGGATCAAAAATTTGATTTCACCGCAGCGACAAAGAAAGCCGTTTTTACGGTTTTAGGAATTGGTGCTGCATTGCTGATACTTGGTATCGTAATGGCAATGTTCGGTGGTGGTCATCATGAAGCAGCAGAAGCAGAAGGTCATGCATTTCATTGGTATGAGCGTCTTTACGCTAACCTTTGGATCAATAATGTTTACTTCACTGGTATTGCAATAATTGGTGTATTCTTCTTTGCGATTCAGTATGCTGCTCAGGCAGGTTGGTCTACTGCGATCATTCGAGTTATGCTTTCCTTGGGTAATTGGTTGCCAATCGCCGGGGTATTGATGATTGTTACCTTTTTCGTAGCTAATCATGATCTATTCCACTGGACCCATGCTTACTTATTTGATAAATCTTCGCCAGAATACGATAGTATCATAGATGGTAAAGGTGCATTTTTCTATTGGCCAATGGCAAAAGGAACGTTCCCTGCATTCTATATTCTTCGGATGGTTTTGTTCTTTGGGTTTTGGGTATTCTTTTTCAAGAAATTCCAACAATTCACTTACAATGAAGATATCATCGGTGGTACTTCTTCTTGGTACAAAATCAGAAGTTGGTCTGCGTTCTTCTTAATTTTCTTTGCAGTATCCTCTTCGATCTCTGCTTGGGATTGGGTGATGTCAATTGACACACACTGGTTTTCCACACTATTTGGATGGTATGTATTTGCATCCTGGTTTGTAGCTGGTCTTTCTACTATCACTTTGATCACTATCTTTTTGAAGAGTCAAGGTTTGCTGGAAATGATCAATGAAAATCATGTTCATGATTTAGGTAAGTTCATTTTTGGATTCACCATATTCTGGACATACCTATGGTTCTCTCAGTTTTTATTGATTTATTATGCTAACATTCCTGAAGAGACGGTATACTTTGTCGAAAGATTATCCAGCGATATATATGGCCCATTCATTTTTGTGAATTTAGCCATGAACTTTGTGCTTCCTTTCCTGTTACTAATGACAAGAGATGCGAAGAGACATGGAGTGTTCTTAAAACTGGTTTGTGCGTTGATCATTGCAGGCCACTGGGTAGACTTCTTCCTAATGGTTCAGCCAGGAACACTTGGACATAATGGTGGCGTTGGATTTATGGAAGTAGGTATGTTCTTAGTATATGGAGCAAGCTTTACCTTCGTAGTTCTTTCTGGACTGGCTAAAGGAAATTTGGTTCCTAAACACCATCCAATGCTTGAAGAAAGCTATAATCATCACATTTAATAACAGCCGAAATAATTAAGGTATGTACGGATTTCTGATTGGAGTAGGGGTTCTTTTGATATTTTCCATCATCTGGATGGTATATCGAATCCAAACGTTAGTCTCTGTGGTAAAAGGATCTGATAAGAAGATCGCTTCAGGGAGTAATAAAGTAAATGCTATTTTGTTTATAGTGTTCTTGATAGGAGGAGGCATTTTGATGTTCTGGTATTCTATCAAGGAATTTGATAACTATACGTTGCCAGTAGCTTCTGAGCATGGTGTGGTAACAGATTCCCTGTTTTGGTGGTCTATGGCTATCACTGGGATTGTATTCTTGATTACTCACATTTTGCTTTTCATCTTCCCTTATAAATATCAGTACAGCGAGAAGCGTAAGGCATCATTTTACCCCGATAACAATAAGCTTGAGATTATATGGACTATTGTTCCAGCAATTGTTCTTGCAGGTTTGGTTATTTCTGGCTGGGTAGCTTGGTCAGATATCACAGCACCGGCTCCAGAGAATGCACACACAGTAGAGATTATGGGCTCTCAATTTAACTGGGATATTAGATATCCTGGTAAAGATCAAATATTGGGAGATTATGACTATAGATTGACCACAGCAACAAATGCTCAGGGAATTGATTTTAGTGATAAGAACTCAATTGATGATTTTACCTCTCCAGTGGTTGTAATTCCTAAGGGAGAGCCTGTTTTATTTAAGATAAGAGCACGGGACGTACTTCATTCTGTTTTCGCTCCTCATATGAGATTGAAAATGGATGCAGTTCCTGGCATGCCGACACGTTTCTGGTTTGTGCCTACTAAAACAACCGCAGAAATGAGAGAGGAAACGGGTAATCCTGATTTCAACTACGAGATTGCCTGCACTGAAATTTGTGGTCGAGGTCACTTCTCTATGAGAAGGGTTATAGAAGTAGTTGAGCCTGAGGCCTATCAAAAGTGGTTTGCAGAGCAGAAGACTTTTATCCAGAATGATCCCACATTGGCAGCAGATCTTCCTTCTGAGGTAAAAGAGCTTGCAGAGATTCAATTAAGCGAAAAGTAACAAACAAAATTATAGATTATGTCAACAGCATCTGTCGCAAATCATGACGCAGCGCACGATCATCACGATCACGAGCATCATGATAATTTTGTAACCAAATACATATTCTCCCAGGATCACAAAATGATCGCAAAGCAATACTTGGTTACTGGTATGTTTTGGGCTCTTATTGGAGGATTTCTTTCAATCTTATTTAGATTACAATTAGGCTTCCCAGAAATGGATATGTCCTTCCTTCGACCAATTTTAGGTGGATGGATAGATGAGACTGGAAAGCTTGACCCAACATTCTACTTAGCGCTTGTGACAATGCACGGTACCATAATGGTATTCTTTGTATTGACAGCTGGCTTGAGTGGAACGTTCTCCAATTTCTTGATTCCATTGCAAATTGGAGCTAGAGATATGGCTTCAGGATTTATGAACATGTTATCCTACTGGTTATTTTTCTTATCAGGTGTGATCATGTTTATTTCCTTATTTCTAAAGACAGGTCCTGCAGCTGGTGGTTGGGTAGTATATCCTCCTTTATCTGCTTTGGAACAAGCAATTCCAGGCTCTGGTTTGGGTATGACACTCTGGTTGGTGGCGATGACCTTCTTCATTGCATCATCACTAATGGGAGGTATTAACTATATCACCACGGTAATTAACTTGAGAACAAAAGGAATGTCTTTTTCAAAGCTTCCTTTGACTATTTGGGCGTTCTTCTTGACTGCCGTTATTGGTCTACTGTCATTCCCTGTATTATTTGCGGCTGCATTGTTACTTGTATTTGATAGAAGCTTTGGTACATCATTTTACCTTTCTGATATCTATATTGGTGGCGAAGCTCTTCCAAACACGGGAGGTAGCCCAGTTTTGTACCAGCATTTGTTCTGGTTCCTAGGTCACCCTGAAGTTTACATTGTATTGCTCCCTGCTTTAGGTATTACTTCTGAAGTAATTGCTACAAACTCTAGAAAGCCGATCTTTGGATACAAAGCAATGATTATTTCATTGCTAGGCATTACCGTTCTTTCCTTCGTAGTGTGGGCTCACCATATGTTCGTGTCAGGAATGAATCCATTCCTTGGATCTATCTTCATGTTCTTGACTTTGATTATCGCAGTACCTTCCGCGGTTAAAGTATTTAACTACCTGACTACGCTTTGGAGAGGTAACTTGATCTTCACTCCTGCGATGTTGTTCTCTATAGGTCTTGTGTCTTTCTTTATCTCTGGTGGTTTGACGGGAATTTTTCTGGGAAACTCAGCTATTGATATCCAATTGCACGATACCTATTTCGTTGTAGCCCATTTCCACCTTGTAATGGGATCAGCTTCATTCTTTGGAATGATCGCGGGTGTTTACCACTGGTTCCCTAAGATGTTTGGAAGAATGATGGATGCCAAATTAGGTTACATTCATTTCTGGATCACATTCGTAGGTGTTTACATGGTGTTCTTCCCAATGCACTATATTGGTATCGCAGGATTCCCTAGAAGATATTACACTTGGACAAACTTCGAGTTTGCTAACATGTATACTGATTTGAACATGTTTGTTTCAACAGCTGCTATTGTTACTTTCTCTGCTCAATTTATCTTCTTGTTTAACTTTTTCTACTCTATGTATAAAGGTAGAAAAGCTACGCAAAACCCATGGAGATCAAATACGCTTGAGTGGACAACTCCAATCGAACCAGGACACGGTAACTGGCCAGGTGAGATTCCTTCAGTATATAGATGGCCATATGATTATTCCAAACCAGGTGCTGAAGAGGATTTCATCCCTCAGACCGTTCCTCTTTCTGCAACTCCAGAATCAAACCTTCCTCATGAGCAGGAATTGGTAAAAGTAGAGTTGGAGATAATGAAAGAAGAAGAGGAAGTTTTGGTTTCAAATGAAACAATTCACTAATAAGTCTTTAAATAGCTTTCGCCGTGTAAGTTTAATCACGGTGATAGCTGTTTATTTACTGATACTTATCGGCGGGATAGTTAGAAGTTCCGGTTCCGGAATGGGCTGTCCTGATTGGCCGAAATGCTTTGGTAATGTGATACCACCGACTAACGTGGATCAGTTGCCAGAAAATTATCAGGAGATTTATCTCAATAAAAGATTAGCCAAGAACGAAAGGTTCGTGGCAACACTTGAAAAATTAGGGTTTAAAGAGAAAGCAAAGGAAATAGCCAACGATAAGTCAATACTTATTGAAGAAGAATTTAATCCAGTCAAAACTTGGATTGAGTACCTAAATCGATTAGCTGGCGTGGTGATCGGATTGTTAATTATTTTGACTTTGTGGAAATCGTATCCACTTAGAAAATATGATCGTGTGATTCCAATCCTTTCCGTTTTCAATCTGGTTCTGGTAGTTTTCATTGGATGGATTGGTTCTATTGTAGTATCTACAAATTTACTGCACTGGATGATCACCTTTCATATGATGCTTGCTTTGCTACTTGTCTCATTGTTGCTCTACGTGTATCATAGATCAGGAAAATTGATACAAGCAAAGGGAGTGAAGATGGACGTACCCAGAAGAATAGAGTTGGTTTTAATGATAGGAACTATATTAATGCTGATTCAAATTGTCTTGGGCACTCAGGTTCGGGAACAGATTGATATCATCTCCGCTTCACTCGGAGATATGCTTAGAAATGAATGGGTAGGGAGAATTGGATTAGAATTTCTTATTCACAGATCGTTTTCTATAGTTCTGCTCGGAATCCATATTTTATACTTCTTTTGGGCATTTAAATATACCCTTAGAAGATCTCAAGTAAATCTTTGGTCTCAGGCTTTGATGATTCTTATTATACTGGAAATAGCTACAGGAATCGGAATGGCTCACTTTGGCATTCCGGCATTTCTACAGCCTATTCATCTCTTATTAGGTTCACTTATCATCGGTGTACAAGTAATCTTGTTATTGGAAATCAGAGAAAACATTCAGTTTCGATTAAATACAAATTGAGCATGAGGACAGTTGAAGTAACTGACCATATTAGTAGTTTAAAAGTAAGCAAAATCAAAGCTTACGCTGAGTTGATTAAATTAAGGCTTTCTGCTTTGGTTACCTTCTCTGCGGTATTTGGCTACATTATAGGGGATCGTGGGGTAAGCTTTGGCTGGTCTGGGTTTGTTGGATTAGCTCTTGGTGGATTTCTTATCAGTGGCGCATCCTGCGCTGCAAATGAAATATTGGAGCGTGACTTGGATAAGCTTATGAAGCGTACCCAGAATCGTCCGCTTCCTATGAAACTTATTTCTCTTCAAGAGGCACTTTGGGTAACCTCCTTAGTTGCTATTCTAGGAGTTGCATTGCTATGGATCTTTACCAATCCTTTGACCACTTGGTTGGGTGTTTTGAGTATGGTTCTATATGTATTCGTTTATACACCATTAAAAAGAGTAGGTCCTATTGCAGTATTCGTTGGAGCTATACCTGGCGCACTTCCTCCGCTTTTGGGTTGGACAGCTGCTACTGGTTCTATCACGCATGAAGCACTAATAATTTTCGGAATTCAGTTCATTTGGCAATTCCCTCATTTCTGGGCAATTGCTTGGGTAGGAGATGAAGATTATAAAGCTGCTGGATTCAAGCTGTTACCTAGTGGTGGTGGTAAAGATCTGAATACCGCTATTCAGATTATGATATATACTTTATTCCTGTTGCCCCTAGGTTTGTTACCAAGTTATTTTGGACTTACTGGAATGACATCAGGAATTGTAGCAACTGTATGTGGGGTTTTATTCCTGGCACAGACTTTCTCATTGATGAAAGACTGCTCTCGCAAATCTGCACTTCGAATCATGTTTGGCTCCTTTTTATATTTGCCGATAGTACAAATTGCTTATTTATTAGATAAACTGCCGTAATGATGGAAAAGGAACTTAGATACGTCGATATGGTAGATCAGCCGATCGCAATGCATCCTAAGAAGTTTGCATTATGGCTGTTTTTGGTAACAGTAGTGATGATCTTTGCCGCTCTTACGAGTGCTTATATTGTCAGACAATCAGAAGGCAACTGGCTTGAATATGACTTGCCAACTATCTTTTGGTACACGTCAGGAATTGTAATTGTTAGTAGTATTTGTTTACAGTATGCGTACTGGGCAGCAAAAAGGGATAATCTTGCTGGTCTTAGAGCTGGCCTAGGTCTAGCTGTTTTATTTGGAATAGCTTTCCTTGTAGGACAGTGGTATAGCTGGGTAGCTTTGGTGGATGAAAATGTGTTTTTCGTAGGCAATCCTTCAGGCTCATTTCTATATGTATTCACAGGATTGCATGCCGTTCACTTAATCAGCGGTGTGATATTTCTGATTATTGTATTAATTTCGACTTATAGATATAAAGTACATTCCAAGTCCATGGACCAACTTGAGATGGCAACTACATTCTGGCATTTTCTTGCAGCTCTGTGGTTATATCTATTTATGTTTTTGCTTTTGAATCATTAAAATAAACCAAGTACAAATCAATATCTTATGTCTGCGCATTCTACTGCTATAGGAGTAAGCTCGAAAAGAGGCGTCTGGGGAGGCGGTAACGAACCTCTCAAAGCCAGTTATGGAAAACTCATGATGTGGTTTTTCCTTCTTTCGGATATCTTTACTTTCGCCGCTTTTTTGATTACCTACCTTGCGATTCGTGTCAGTTATCCAGCTTATGCGGGACCAGATGCGGAATTCGTTGGTTCCAATGAATACTGGCCAATCCCAGAATTGGTATTCGATGCCATACCATTTGTACACGGTGTTCATGCACCACTTGTATTCGTAGGTTTAATGACATTTATTTTGATTGCTAGTTCGGTGACAATGGTATTGGCTGTAGAAGCTGGTCATAGAAACGATAGAAATGATGTTGTAAAATGGATGCTTTGGACTCTTGTTGGAGGTATTACATTTTTGAGTTGCCAAGCTTGGGAGTGGAATCACTTCATCCACGGTTCAGAAGGCGGAGCAGTTCTGAATTATATTAACGGATTAAGCCAAAACGTGTCCGAGACTGTATTTGGTGCGAATCTTTTGGTAAATGAATATGGACCTGCATCATTTGCAAACCTGTTCTTCTTCATCACTGGTTTCCATGGTTTCCATGTTACTATTGGTGTGATACTTCTTTTCATGGTTTTCTATCAGGCTGCTGTTGGAGTTTACGATAGAAGAGGTCATTATGAAATGGTTGAAAAAGTCGGTTTGTACTGGCACTTTGTTGACCTTGTTTGGGTCTTTGTATTTACTTTATTCTACCTGATCTAAGCTATAACTATTAGAATTATGGATATTCAAGAAAATAAATCCACGCTTACCGTTGTTCCTAGAAACAATGATAAGATCAAGAAAATCTGGAAGACAGCTCTAATCTTAGCAGTTATCACCGGAGCAGAGTTTATTATGGCCTTCACTATGCCTAGAGGAATACTTCTATATGTATTGTTCATGATTTTGACAATCGTGAAAGCTAAATACATTATGATGGAATTCATGCACCTTGGTGACGAAGTAAAGCCATTGATCTATTCCATTCTGATTCCTATTGCGTTTTTGTTCTGGCTCATCATTGTACTCATCAAAGAAGGTTCAGACATATTCTCTCTTCGCTGGTTTTAATCAGAAAACTTAAAAAATATCCAAAAAAGAAGGTTGAAGTGAGTCACTTTAACCTTCTTTTTTGTTAAGCCTTTATTATGAAAAGTTTGAGGATATTACAGGGAATGGTCTTGGTATGTATACTTTTGGTGCCGATCATGATATTCCTGTTTCTGAAGGGTTTTGGAAGTAACACCTACGACATACCTATTTTCTATGAAAAGGGAGTTGACAATCCTTATTTGGAGTGTCCTGTTGCAGACACTACTCAACATCATATTCCTGAATTTTCCTTTACCAATCAGGAGGGCAAGCAGGTTGGGCGATCGGATATGGAAGGAAAGGTTACAATTGTTGACTTCTTCTTTACCTCATGTCCAAGCATCTGTCCTAAAATGTCTGCAGAAATGGAGAGAGTTAATGATATGTTCAGAGAATATGATAATGTCCAGATCATGTCTATTAGTATAGATCCAAAATATGATACTCCTGAGATTTTAAAGGAATACGCAGATAAGCATCATGCAGAAGCTGGAAAGTGGGATTTTCTCACGGGTGGAGTGCAGGAAACGTATGATTTGGCTAAATGTGGATTTATCATTCCTACAGTAGATGGGTTAGGTGTTCCAGATGATTTTGTCCACAGTGACAAATTTATGTTAGTCGATGAGCTTGGCCGAATTAGAGGTTATTATAGTGGAACATCCCGCGAAGATGTGGACTTATTAATGTTGGAGACTAAAGTATTATTGCATGCAAGCGAAGCAGAATAGTTTGTTAGAAAATGAGAAAAAGGTAAAAGGATGGATTATTGCCATTTCTGTGATTATTCCTGTGGCTGTGGCAGTTCTTATATTCATGCCTTCTAAAATCGATTTGGGTGCCGAATGGGTTTACTTCCTTCCTCATCTAAATGCTGTAATGAACTCGGCTGCAACTTTGGCATTAATCGCAGGGCTTATATTTATCAAGAGAGGAAACATACCTTACCATAGAGCATCCATGACAGTTGCTTTTGTTTTAGGGGCTATATTTTTGGTGTCCTATGTAGTTTACCATGCAGCAGCTGAAAGTACTTCATTCGGTGGAGTAGGTGCCATTCGTAGTATTTATTACTTCTTATTGCTGACTCATATTGTATTAGCAGCGGTTGCGTTATTTCCTATTCTATTTGCCTACTTCTACGGATATACCGATCAGCGTGCCAAGCACAGAAAAGTTGTTAAATTTGCCTATCCGATCTGGTTATATGTGACTGTTACGGGTGTAATAGTTTACTTGATGATCAGTCCTTATTATGTACATTAATAACCTGCGTTCATTTTAGCCCGTAGGAAATAGTATGGAAAAAGCTCTCAAAATAGTATTTCTTTCTCTCGTTGCATTCTTATTTCACACAGCAAGCTTTGCCCAGTGTGCCATGTGCAGAGCATCTGTAGAGAATAATGTCAGCAATGGGGACACAAGTGTCGCGGCAGGATTGAATCTTGGGATCATGTACCTTTTTGTAATGCCGTACCTAATAGCAATGGTATTAGGCTTTTTCTGGTATAGAAATGCTAAAAAGCGAAAGGCTAAAATAGCCTTGCACTAATGAATAGAGGAGCAAAGTTTGATCAAGGACTTTGCTTTTTTTATTTTACATCTAAATGAAGCATGATTCCCGTCGCCTGGTCATTCTGATCAGTATTTTCTCTCTTCTTGCTGTCTTGATTCTGAATTTCTTTTTTTTTCAAAAGAGCGATCAGGAGAGCTATTTTCAGGCGTTACAGGATCGGATTCAGGCAGTAGACCAAGAGTTTGATGAGGATTTTATACGGATTCTCATGGACGTTAGGCCGGATGATACGCTTAGTTTTGGACAGATTAGCACGCCTGACCATAAACATCCATTTTTTATTTTAAATGCAAATAAGGATCTTATATTCTGGTCGGACTTTACACTGACCATGAATTTTTCTCAAGTGGATCTTTCAAAAGAATATCAACTTTTGGATGATCCTTATGGTACACTCCTGCTTAAAGTTCGTAACATCAAACGCAATGGGGCTGATTATGTGATGCTGCATGTGCTTCGCCTGAAATGGCCAGGCAATATTGAGAACAACTACCTGATCACTGGCGCAAACCCAACCATATTCGGTAATGGAAGATTCGAGTTATTTGCTAATCCTGATGAAGCACCGTTAGTAATTTCAAACCCGGTTGGAATTCCACTTTTCGGAATCAATTTCTTATTCGGATATAGTCCTGCTGGGCGGGTGGTGAATCCAGCCATTCTGATTTTCTTCACTTCTGTCTTCTTGCTCTATTTTCTGTTGAGTTCTGATTTTGTGTTGAGCAAATGGAAATGTGGAAGAAGATGGCAATCCATAGGGTATGCAATCATTGTACTTGGAGCTTTTAGAATAATGATGCTGCTGCTTGATTTTCCAAGCAGTTATCTGAATTTGTCTTTGTTTGATTCTGCGAATTATGCGTCATCGTGGTTCAATCCCAGTTTAGGGGATTTGCTAATAAATACACTCTGTGGAGTTTTGATTTTGGGAATGGTCATTTATCAGCTAGCCTCAAAAGCTATGCATGAGAAGATAAAGGTGCTAAAATCCAGAAATGAGTTTTTGATATTCTTTTTTTTCTCCCTTATCGTAAGTTCCATAGGAATGTATTTGGTATGGTCACTTCCTAGGGATTTAATGACCAATTCGCAGTGGGCTTTGGACATCAGTTCTGTTCCATCTTTCGATTTGTTTAAAGGGATTAGTTTCTTTATGCTCTTTCTCTGGGGTGCGATTTACGTGCTGTTGACTTTGACGATGTTTAGCCTGCTATTGGAGATCAATCCACGAAAGCAAATCTATTATAAATGGATAGCTATCATTGGACTTCCCATTGCAGGAACTTTGTTCTTTTTTTCCGTATGGAGTGGAATAGTCTGGCTTATTCATTTAATGTTTCTTTCGGTAATCATTCGATTGGAGCTTTTTAAGAATGCTTTCAAACTTGGATTGGATACCTTTCTTACTTTCTTTTTTGCTTGCTTGGTGACAGCCATCATCGGTGGTATCAGTACTTTTCAAACAGAGAAAAGCGAATTAATTCAATCTAAAATTCGATTTGCAAATCAGAACCTGATTGAAAATGATGTGATGACCGAGTTTTTTCTGGGGGAAATATTTTCAAGAATTAAAACCGATTTGTTTATTCAAAATAGAATAGCTGATCCGCTTTTTTCCAAAGACCCAATTGAAACCAAAATTAGAAGAATTTATTTGGACAATTACTTTGATCAGTTTGAGGTGCAAGTAAGAATTTTCTCTGCATCCGGACAGCAGATATTGGGTTCTTCAGATTCTGAGAATCTTAAGGATATTCAGCTGGAATACATCAAAAGTGATTACGCCACGAGCGTGAAAGATCTCTATTTTATCCGAGGCAATGAGTCAAATACAGGGAATCGATTTATTGCTTTTGTGCCGATGAGTAAGGAGGGAACCTCGCTGGGTACGGTCTTTCTCGAGCTACGACAACTTCGCGTTCAGCCTACAAGCGTGTATCCTAAGTTATTATTGGACAAGAAATACAATGATAAGTTGGATCCTGTTCTTTATGATTACGCGATTTTTAAGGATAATGAATTCATCCGTAATTCAGGTACTTATAATTACTTGAGTAAAGGGTTCGAACGCGTATTGACTCGTAAATCATTGCTGACAGAAGGTGTTCACCAAAGTGGATATCACCACTATGGAATTAAGAATGGGGATGAACTGATCATTGTGTCTTCAAGGAATATATCCTTAGCTCACTTTTTTGGCAACATTTCCCTTTTCTTCGTTCTATTTGTAGTCATGACATTCTTGACTATCCTAATCAATACATTGATTACAGGAGTAAAGAATTTTGAATTTAATTATTCTACCAAGCTGCAGCTTTATTTGAATTTTGCCTTTTTCTTTCCGATCATCATTATTAGTATTATCACGATTGGTCTGTTGGCAAACAGCTACCGGGATGACCTTGATAGACAGTACATCCAAAAGGCGGCACTGATCAGAGGTAATCTGGGGAGCTTTCTCAATAACCAAAAACCCGGGAATGTAGATAATGATCAATTGAATGAGGAAGTGAGTGAGCTCGCAAATACTACTGCCAGCGATATTCATGTATACAGCTCAGATGGAATACTGGAATCTACTAACCGTCCCAATATCTTCGATAAGAAAATCTTGGCTCCGATGATCAATCCTAAGGCGATTGCAGAGATACAAGAAATGGGTCAAAGTCAATATCTCGCTGATGAGCAAATTGGTAGACTTAGGTACAAAGCTGTCTATTTATCTATTCCAGCTACTTCGGGCCAGGATAACCTAGGCATCTTGGCTGTGCCGTTTTTTGAGTCGGAAACGGAATTGAATACGTTGATAGCAGATGTCCTGAGTAATATTTTCAATGCCTTCGTAGTGATTTTCATCTTGTTTTTATTCGTGTCCTACTTTGTCTCCACCAACCTTACTTTCCCTTTCAAACTGCTTACCCAAAAGCTAAAGGCTACCAATTTGGAAGATAATGAACCTATGTACTGGGGTTCCAAAGATGAAATTGGCTTGCTCGTGAATGAATATAACAACATGCTTTTTAAGCTTGAAAACTCGAAGAAAGTACTTGCTTCCACTGAGAAGGAATCTGCTTGGCGGGAGATGGCAAAGCAAGTTGCTCATGAGATCAAGAATCCACTTACACCGATGAAGCTTACACTTCAGCATTTGATACGGCTGCAAGATGCAGGAAGATTAGACGATGCTGGAAAGCTAAAGCGGTCTTTGGAGACTTTGATCCATCAAGTGGATGCGCTAAGCGGTATAGCTTCCTCCTTTTCCACTTTTGCAAAAATGCCACTACCGAACAATGAATTAATGAACTTCAAAGTGGTGATTAATAAAGTCCTAGAGCTCTTCAGCGGTGATCAGCAAGTCGAATTAATTTTTCAAGATGATTCTTTTACCCAGAATATTCCGATTATGGGTGATGATAAGTTGTTCGGGAGAGTAATCTCCAACCTTATAATTAACGGTATTCAAGCTGTTGAACCGGGAATCAAACCCATAATAAGAGTTTGGCTTTGGATGACTGATCAGGCCGTTTTTCTGGAAATCTCCGACAATGGAAAAGGAATTACAGACGAATTGAAGGATAAAATATTCATTCCAAATTTCTCTACCAAGTCCACCGGTTCAGGTTTGGGATTGGCTATCGCAAAAAGTGGAGTGGAGACAGCGGGAGGTAAAATCTGGTTTGAAACTGAAGTTGGGAAGGGCACTACATTCTATCTCACCTTTCCATTGATGGGATAATTCATCTTTTTAGTACCTTCCAATCAAAAGGAATTTCGGAGTGAGCATGCGTAATTGGCTACTTTTCTGGGTTTTAGTGTGTGGCTTTTCCAATTCGGTAATAGCTCAGGAAAAATGCCGATGGGTACAGTCTGAGATTTTTGCAATTCCTACAGTTCCAGACTCACTTTCCCTGTTGGAAGAAACTATCAGAATTACAGATAAGGAAGGGACTTCCTATAATTTCAAATATGATCTAAATGCAAACAAGCTTCAGGTCCTTTTTGAAAGTGAAGTAAAACCTGATTCTCTTTTGCTTTGCTACAGGACTTTTTCCATACGCTTTGATCAGCCTGTTGCCCGAAGGACCTTATTGACCGATTATGATTCCACAGCTCAATTCAAAGACAATCGAATGGCTGAGTTGCCTGCTTTTGACTTTCGTGAGGAGCTTTTTCCCACCACCAATCTTTATAAATCCGGAAGCCTCACTCGTGGCATTTCCTTCGGAAATACACAAAACGTATTTGTCAACTCGGCGCTTAACCTTCAGCTGGAAGGAGATATTTCAGAGAATCTAAAAATCCGAGCAAGTATCACAGATCAAAATGTGCCTTTCCAGCCTGAGGGAAATACTCAGCAGATTCAGGACTTTGATAATGTGTTGATCGAGTTGTATAATGATGATTTCAGCTTGGCAGCTGGGGATGTGGTTTTGCAGCAAAGGCAATCTGAGTTTCTTCGGTATTACAAAAATGTGCAGGGATTACAGTTTACCTCAAATTACAAGATGAGTGACAAGTGGACTGCGAGTTCACAGGCTTTTGCTTCCATTGCAAAAGGTAAATTCGCGTCGATCCAGTTGCCGATTTTGGAAGGTGTGCTCGGGCCGTATCGCGTAAGTGGGCCAAATAATGAGCGGTTTGTAATCATCATGGCAAATTCAGAGCGGGTATTTTTGGATGGGAAGCAACTCAAGCGAGGATTCAATGAAGACTATGTGATTGATTACAATCAGGCAGAAATTACCTTTACGCCAAAAGTTCTAATCACTCAATATTCTCGAGTCCGGGTAGACATTGAATACGCAGAGCGGAATTATTCCCGATCTATCATCGGGGCGAATCACAGCCAAACAAACGGGAAAGTGGATGTGTATTTGAATTATTACCAGGAAAAAGACAATAGAAACCGTCCACTTTTTACAGATTTTTCCCAGAGTGAATTAGGGCTGATGGCTTCAGTTGGCGATAGTGCAGCGCTCGCAAGAACACCTAGGATTGATAGCGTGGCTTTTGATCAGAATCGAATTTTATACAAAAAA
This sequence comes from uncultured Algoriphagus sp., assembly GCF_963974835.1. GTDB lineage: Bacteria > Bacteroidota > Bacteroidia > Cytophagales > Cyclobacteriaceae > Algoriphagus. The sequence continues at coordinate 88,439 of NZ_CAXBET010000010.1, forward strand.
GTCACCGAGTTTGATGTTCTGGGGAATCCGTCGGTTTATTATGAATATTCCAATGATCCTGAGCTAGCTCATTATGAATTGGGCTTTTCACAAGTCGGTTCCGGGCTTGGAGATTATCGTCGTTCCAGTCAATTGTCTAATGGAACAGTCTACGAATATGTTCCGCGACTAAATGGTCGGCCTCAGGGTGATTATTCTATTTTGTCCCAATTGCCACTTCCCGATAGCAAACGAATGGTGACTGCTGGCTCAAGGATTCGGCTGAATGAACATGAGAAAGTTTATACAGAATTGGCGCTTTCTTCAGTTGACAAGAATCTATTTTCTGAATTAGATGACGATGACAATCAAGGGCTGGGGATGAAAGTGGGTCTGCAAAGTGAAGGTAGAGAGTCTTCACTTTTCAAAGGTTATATCATGAAAGGGCAGACGGAGTACGAATACAATTCCACCAACTTCAATTTTATAGATCGGTTTAGATATATCGAGTTTGATCGAGATTGGGGACTTAGCCAGCAAGCTTTGCAAAGTGCAGCCGCCGAGCAGTTTTTTCGCGCTGGGATTGGTTTGGAAAAAGACGCACTCAATCTATTCGACTATCTTTTTTACCTGAGAAATAGAGAAAATGTACTGAATGGGACTCAGCATTCAGCTAACTGGAAATTACAGTTGGGGTCAAAAATCAGACTTCGGCAGGAGTTTTTCCGATTGAATTCTACACAGGATTCATTGAAATCAGACTGGACTCGGTACTTGGGTGATGTGAGTTATAATTCCAAAATCATCGTTCCAGGCTATCAGTTTTCATTGGATCAAAATGCCTTGCGGAGTGCCGAGACCGATTCGGTTGTGAGTACAGCAATGAACTTTAAGCAGCATTTGCTCTATTTGCGAAGCAATGACTCACTTAGTTATTCCTTTTTGGCTGATGCAGCTTGGCGCGAAGATAAGGCTCCGATAGCTGGAGAATTACTGAATGATACCAGAGCTTTTACTTCCAACTTTACTTTCAGAAAGCAATGGACTCAGCATAGCCTGAGCAGTACGTTTACTTACAGGGAACTTGAGTATTTGCAGCGCGACCTACAATCCGAACTTACCGTGATGGGTAAATTGGATTATCAGGGAAGTTTGGGTAAAAATCTCATCCGAAATGAAATCAGCTATGCAATTGGAAATGGACGAGAATTGCAACGGGAATTCGTCTTTTTGCCAGCTCCAAATGGTGATGGGACGCATACCTGGCGAGATGATAATGGAGATGGCGTACAGCAGCTGAATGAATTTTACCTGGCAATCAACCCTGAAGAAAAGCAGTACATCAAGATTTTTGTGCCAACGGATACCTACATACAAGCCTACACAAGTATTTTGAATTATAGATTGCAGGCAAAATTCCCGGAAACTTGGAAAGAGGCTGGAGGCTTGCGGACATTTTTGCATAAGTTTTCAAATACCACCAGTCTGAGTGTGGAGAAGAAAGTCACTTCGGATGACTTTGTGGATCGGATGAATCCTTTTATTGGAGGAGTGAATCGGGAAGACGTTTTATCACTCAGACAGGTGATACGCTCAAGTTTTTTCTTCAATAGGGCTTCTGCCAGTTATGGATTTGATTTGTCATATTTCGATTCTCAGTTTAAGCAATTGCTTTCCGGAGGATTTGAAGATTTGATTCAGAAGGATTGGAAGTTGAATACTCGGTATAATTTCAATGGACAGACTACTTTGAGGATTATAGCAGGAACCGGCAACCGTCTTTCGGCATCTGATTTCTTAGAAAACAGGAATTACAACATTTCCCAAAATCAAATTGGACCTGAGTTTTCCTGGCAGCCTACACCATATTTCAGGACAACAGCTACTTATTCTTTCACAGGAAAAGTCAATACTGAGAATATTGAATTCGAGGAAAAAGCTCAATTGCATCAAGTAGGACTAGATCTTCGATTTGCGCGAGCAGTAAAAACTACGCTAACGGGCAATCTCAAGTTGATTCAAATCGATTACAATCGTGTAGCAAATTCTCCAGTTGGCTATGAAATGCTTCAGGCATTGACGCCAGGAACTAATGTGACTTGGAATTTGAATTGGCTACAAAAAATAGGAGAGGGTCTTCAGCTCAATCTAGTTTATGAAGGTCGGAATTCTCAAGGGCTGGATCGGATTGTTCATGTAGGGAGAATGCAAGTTTCGGCTCTGTTTTGATAAAAAAATGTAACTTTGCTGATGTTAAATAGTTGTCATACTAACTATTAAATCACTAATCAAATGAGTAAAAGCATCCTCGTCACCGGAGGTACCAAAGGAATAGGAAGAGCAATAATTGAGCGATTTGCCGCTGAGGGTTTTGATATTTTCACCTGTGCGCGAAATGAGGCTGATTTGGTTAATCTGAAGACTTTTTTAGAAGAGAAATACCCTGAAATCAAGGTGCTCGCCATTCCTGCCGACCTTTCCAAAAAGGAAGATGCGCTCAATTTTATTTCAGAAATTAAGGCTATGAGCATTCCAGATGTATTAGTAAATAATACTGGTGTTTTTTTGCCTGGAGCAATTCATGAAGAGCCGGAAGGAAACTTCGAACTGATGATGGAGACGAATTTGTATTCTGCTTATTACTTGACTAGGGGTTTTGCTCAGGAGATGATTGCCCGCAAATCAGGTCATATTTTCAGCATGGGGTCGGTAGCGGGATTGACAGCCTATCCAAATGGAGGTAGCTACGCTGTTTCCAAATGGGCGATGTTGGGTATGACCAAATGCCTTCGGGAAGAGTTAAAGCCGCACCAAATTAAAGTAACTTCCATCCTAGCCGGCGCGACTTACACTGCGAGTTGGGAAGGAATAGATTTGCCGATCGAAAGATTTATGAAAGCTGAGGATGTAGCCGAGTCTGTTTGGGCTGCTTATAACCTTTCGCCTCAGTCAGTTGTTGAAGAAATAGTAATCCGACCTCAATTAGGAGATATATAACCCATATGGAGCCAATTATCAAATCATTAGATCAGCTGTATTGCGATAGCTTGACGAGTTATTCAAGGAGAAAAACCATTCCGGTGAAAATCGGTGATGTCGTCATTGGTGGAGATAATCCAATTGTAGTCCAATCCATGACTACGGTGGATACCATGGATACAGAAGGCTCCATCGAGCAAAGTATTCGCATGATCGAAGCGGGTTGTGAACTGGTGAGAATCACAGCTCCAAGCATTAAGGAAGCAGAGAATTTAAGACATATCAAGGATGGGCTTCGCAAAAGAGGCTACAATACACCTTTAGTTGCTGATATACACTTTACTCCAAATGCAGCCGAAGTAGCTGCTAGGATCGTGGAAAAAGTACGCGTGAATCCTGGGAATTATGCGGACAAAAAGAAATTTGAAGTAATAGAATATACTGATGCTACGTATCAGGAAGAATTGGATCGTATTCGTGAGCGGTTTTTGCCTTTGGTGAAAATCTGCAAGGAGCACGGAACGGCGATGCGAATTGGGACAAATCACGGTTCTCTTTCTGATCGGATCATGAGTAGATATGGCGATACTCCGCTGGGAATGGTGGAGTCAGCCTTGGAATTTTTGAGAATCTGTGAGGATGAGAATTACTACGATATCGTAATCTCGATGAAGTCTTCGAATACGCAAGTGATGGTTCAAGCTTACCGTTTGCTTGTAGAGAAGTTGGAAGAAGGCGGCTTCAAACCTTATCCTTTACACCTAGGAGTTACAGAAGCTGGCGAAGCGGAAGATGGCAGAATCAAATCGGCTGTTGGGATTGGGACATTGCTGGAAGATGGGTTGGGAGATACAGTTCGTGTTTCCTTGACCGAAGATCCAGAGTTTGAAGCACCAGTTGCCAAAGCCCTGATTGATCGCTATGCACATCGTGCAGGACATGCGGACATAAAGTCTATTGAAAATTATCCAGTCAATCCATACGAGCATTTCAAGCGCCACTCTGCAGAGATTTACAATTTTGGTGGACATAATGTCCCAAGAGTAATTACAGATATTTCCAAGATCGAGAAGATCACAGAAAAGGAAATGAAGTCGGTTGGTCATTTCTATTTGCCAGAACTTGACAAATGGAAGATGAATGATCAAGGATGTGATTTTGTCTATTCAGGTGCGAATCCAATTCCTTTTATGCTGCCGAATGGAATGAAGGAAATTCAGGATGCAGCGATTTGGACTACAGGTTCTGACCAGCAAAATAAATTCCCGCTTTTCGATATCATTAGTTTTTCTACCACTGAGAAGTTTCATGCTGAATTAAATTTCCTGGAAATCTTTGACACTCAAATTGCTGAAGCTATAGCGCTCGTTTCAGGTAGAAAGGACACTGTTCTGATCTTGAAAACCGAAAATAAGCATGCAATGCCTGCGCTTCGAAGAGCATTTGTAAGTCTGCTGGAAGCTAAGTCTGAAATACCTGTAGTAGTAAAAGTGAGCTATCCAGATCAGTCTCAAGATGAAACGATGCTTTACGCGGCTACGGATGTAGGAGGTTTATTGATCGATGGTTTGGGAGATGGAATTTTTATTTCTTTAGAAAAGGAACAGGATCATTCTCGGGAAGATATGCTCGGGCAAATCAAGTTGCATAATTCAGTAGGTTTTGGAGTCCTACAAGCAGCACGAACCCGGATGTCCAAGACAGAATACATTTCCTGTCCTTCTTGTGGAAGAACACTGTTCGACCTTCAGGAAACCACTGCTATGATCCGGAAAAGAACTGATCACCTCAAAGGTGTTAAGATTGGGATTATGGGTTGCATCGTGAATGGACCTGGAGAAATGGCAGATGCAGATTATGGCTATGTCGGTTCTGGTAAAGGGAAAATCACGCTTTACAAAGGTAAGGAAGTCATGAAGCGTTCTGTTCCTTCTGAGAAAGCCGTGGATAAATTGATAGAAATTATCAAGGAAGATGGAATGTGGAACGAGCCGGAATCACTTTAATCTTTGGGGGTTTTGCAACCCTGAAGATTTAGAATAGTAAATAAACCTTTAAGGTCAAAAAAAGACCTCAAACGTTACAGTAAACCATTCTCCATTCCCATCTGTTTACCCAATAAACTAAGCCATGTCTGAAAATAATAAAGTAAAAGATTTCTTCAAGTTCGGTGATTTTGGGAACTACTTCGTTCGTGTTTTCCAAAAACCAGACCCCAATCAAAAGTCCAATTACAACCTTCGTATGATGCATGGAATCAATAAGATTTCCATTGTCGTGTTTCTATTGGCGATTATTTTTTGGGTAGTGAAAAGGTTTATTTGATTAGCCAGCACAAACTTTATTAAGGAGATTCTCTTCTAGAGAATTTCGATTTGAATAAAAAAGAGTCCCAGATATTATCTGGGACTCTTTTCCTTTTTATATGCAAGGCTTTTACCTTCTATCCAAAACGCCGCCTCCACTTTGCTGAGGACCTAGGAATTGCTCCATTCTAAGCTTGAGCTCCTGAGCTTTTTCCTGATAACCTCTCTCTTCCAGTAATGGAATAAAATATTTGATCATCTCAATTGAGATCATCATCTCCCGGTCGTAATCACGGTTTTCATTAGTGTAAAACTCGATCATGTCCAGGGATTTTTTTGAGACTTTGTCTATGATGTCCAGCGCTTTTTCGTCTTCACCTACTTCGAAGAAAAGAGGGACAGATTGGCCACTGGATAGATCGTAAGGAATTGCCTCATTTGGCATTACTTCCAGTCCATAGTTTAGTAGAGTTGCGGCTTTCTCCATATCACCCTCATCCAATAAAGCAATTACAATACTGTTTAGTGAACTTCTGTGATTGGAAGCAAATCTTCTGTATTCTTCATCCAAGTATGCATCAGGATTGTCCATACCGCGAAAAGCAAACTTGGTCATAAAGTTTTCATAAGCCAAATCAGCGTTAACGAGGTCTTCTCGAATGTAGTCTGGTTTTCTTACTGGAAGCAATCTGTAGGTCAAACCTTCCATAACTACATGATCCTGAACATTGATTCCTATGGTTGCAAGAGACGTGTTGTTGAAGTAAATCGGTCTATCCCAATTGTTGGAAGCAATTAAGTCAATTAGCATCAAGGTACCTTTTGTTACATAATTTCCAGTAACCTGTAGGTTCATTTGAGGAGAGAACATTGGAGCGAATTCTTCAGGAATGATGTTTTTATTCGCTACAGCAGAACTGTCAACTTCCAAAATTAAGTTACGGGAAGGAACCATGTTAGCAACAGACTTTCCACCAGTTTCCATTTTGAGAAGATCCGATCCTGAGTTAAGTAACTTCAGATATTCTTTCACAGAGATAGCATTCATGCCTTCTCTCTCCATCACGTAAAGCACATCATTTGTGCCTTTTTGGTAGCGATTAGGATCCAAACTGAAAGGCAAGGCTTCAGATTCGTTGACAGGTCGGGTCATTTGCTCGACATACCAATCTGTATCAAAGTAACTCAAGACAATTACCCTTACATCGGTACGGAAGTTCTCTACTTCCTGTACGTACCACAGTGGGAACGTATCATTGTCCCCTCCAGTGAATAGGATTGCATTAGGAGCACAGGATGCCAAGAAATTTCTTGCAGAATCTACTGAGAAATATCTTCCTTTTCTATTGTGATCATTCCAGTTTTGAGCTCCCATCAATCCCGCTACAGGGAGAGTTAGCAGGGTAGCAATAATTCCTGCAGTAGCTAAGTTTTTGGTAGCTCTGCCAATCATATCAGCAATTGCCATGACACCTATACCAATCCAAATTGCAAATGCATAAAAACTACCTACATAAATGTAATCACGCTCACGCGGCTCCACAGGAGGAGAATTCAGATATAGAACCAATACCACCCCCATCATAAGGAATAGCATCAAATTTACATAGAATGATTTCGGGTCGACTTTAGCCTGAAAGAATAACCCTATGATTCCCAATAAAAGAGGGAGCATCAGGTAATTATTATGCCCCTTGTTTTCAGTGATATAATCTGGATAATCTTTGAATGCATCTGTAATTCCTATCCACGGAGCATCGCTGAAGTCGGATTCTCGGCCGGAGAAATTCCACATGAAATATCTCCAGTACATTTTTCCCAGCTGATGCGAAAACATAAAATAGATATTGTCACCAAAAGTAGGATCCTGACCTTCTCTCAGGCCTAGTTTCTGACGGTAAAGTCTCTTGTGGCTTTCTTGTGTCGAATAGATTCTTGGAAGAATAGTAGTCTTCGTTGGATCATAGGTATTTACCAAAGAATAGTCGACAATTTCATACTTATCCTTGCCCTTCATGTATACCGGTGCTCCTTCTTCCTGAGCAACTAACTGCGCAGTGAAATACTGACCATGGAGTAGCGGTCTGTATCCATATTGCTCACGCTTCAGGTAAGAAACATAACTGATGATGTCCTTCGGAGCATTTTCGTTAATTATCGGATCTTGGTTGGCACGAACAACGATCAGCGCATAACTAGCATAGCCAATCAAAATGAAAATGAAGGACAATAATGCCGTATTCAGAATGGCCAGTTCTTTCTTGCGTGAATATCGGTAGGCGAAAAATACTGCTGAAAAAAACAAAAGCATAAAAACAACGATCCCCGATCCAAACGGCAAGCCTATGCTATTCACGAAAAATATCTCCATGGATCCTGCCAAGCTCGGAAGGCCTGGGATAATCAGGTTGTTAATAATTATAAGCGCAACGCCACCCAAAAACATAGCAAGAAATCCACCTTTGAGTGTTGGCTTTTCGTACTTTTTGAAATAGTATATAAGTGCCAAAGCTGGCAAAGTCACTAAATTCAGCAAGTGAACGCCAATGGAAAGCCCCACTAAATAGGCAATGAAAATCATCCATTTATTCTCTTCACGAGGATCTTTGATCACATCCCATTTTAAAAATGCCCAGATTACTATCGCAGTGAAGAAGGATGACATGGCGTAAACTTCAGCTTCCACTGCCGAAAACCAGAAACTATCAGAAAAGGTGTAAACTAAAGCACCAACTATTCCAGCCCCCATTAGAGTGATCGTTTGACTTTTACTTTCCTGGCCTTCCGTTACTTTAAACAGCTTTTTCCCGAATAAAGTGATAGACCAAAAAAGGAATAAAATCGAGAAACTCGAGAATAGCGCACTACCGATATTCATCCAATAAGCCACTTGCAAAGGATCTCCGAAAGCGAAGAAACTGAACATCCGATATACCAAAAGGAAGAATGGAGCTCCTGGAGGGTGAGGTACTTGTAATTTGTAGGCTACGGCTATAAATTCTCCTGGATCCCAGAAACTAGCAGTTTGTTCGACAGTAAGAACGTAAACCAAAGTAGCTACCGCAAAAACGACCCAACCGGTCAGATTATTGATTTGCTTGTAATTGAGCATTTAATAAGTGGAATTTGACTGGCGAAAATAAAAAAAATAAATACCAAATAGGGCGATTTTAGGTATTTTAAAACTTGCGGCTATTCAGCTAGCCTAGTTGTGTGACAATGATTACCAACCTGAACTGAATTTACATCTACTTTTGTTATCTCAAAAAAATCAGAAATCATGCCTACAAAAGCCAAAACATTTCAGGAACTGATAGATGGAGACCAAGCGGTATTAGTAGATTTCTTCGCCACTTGGTGCGGTCCATGCAAGATGATGCAACCTATTCTGGAGGATACTGCCAAACAACTTGGGGAAAAGGTAAAAATTCTTAAAGTAGACGTCGACAAAAATCAATTGGCAGCTAGCAAATTTCAGGTTCGAGGAGTTCCTACTTTAATACTTTTCCAAAAAGGGAAAATCCTGTGGAGGGAGTCTGGGGTTGTGCCAGCTCATCAGTTGGTTAAAACGCTTCAGGCGAATATTGCAGAGAAAGCCTGAGTCTTGTGTGACAAAAGTCATTCAGGACTTAAATTCAAATTCCTACTTTTGACTGGAAATTAATACAATCAAATATGAAAATCGAACAGATATACACAGGATGCCTGGCTCAAGGAGCATACTACATAGAGTCAGATGGAGAAGCGGCTGTAATCGATCCACTTAGAGAAGTTCAACCATACATAGAGAAGGCTGAACGAAGAAATGCCAAAATCAAGTACGTGTTTGAGACTCACTTTCATGCTGATTTTGTATCTGGCCATATCGATTTAGCAGATAAGACCGGGGCAGAAATTGTGTACGGTCCTACAGAGATGAAGCTTGGCTTTAAAGCGCATATTGCTAAAGATGGCGAAGAGTTTCAGATTGGTAAAGCGAAAATTAAGCTTATCCACACTCCTGGTCATACGATGGAGAGTTCTTGCTATTTGCTTTATAATGAAAATGGAAAAGCGGAAGCGATCTTCACAGGTGACACCTTATTTATAGGTGACGTCGGTAGACCTGATTTGGCTCAGAAAGTCGTGAAAGATCTTACTCAAGAAATCCTTGCAGGTTATCTATATGATTCACTTCGTGATAAAATCATGCCTCTATCAGATGATTTGATCGTCTATCCCGCTCATGGGGCAGGATCAGCCTGTGGTAAAAATATGAGTAAGGAAACTTCCGACTCGTTGGGCAACCAGAAAAAAACTAACTATGCTCTTCAGGAGATGACGAAGGAGGAGTTTACCAAGAAATTAATTACTGGTCTGACTCCACCACCTTCGTATTTCCCGCAAAATGTGATGATGAATATTGAGGGATATGATAGTATCGACGAAGTGTTGGAAAGAGGTGTAAAACCATTAAGTCCGGCAGAATTTGAAGCCGTGGCTAATGAGACGGGAGCCTTGATTTTGGACACCCGATCTTCTGAGTCTTTTTCAAAAGGTTTTGTGCCCAACTCCGTGAATATAGGAATTGACGGGAGTTTTGCAGTGTGGGTAGGGGCGATGATTCCTGATTTGAAGCAGCAAATCTTGGTTGTTGCAGAGGAAGGAAGAGAGGAAGAAGTTATCACTAGATTAGCCCGGGTGGGATATGATTATGCGATTGGATATTTGGATGGAGGGATTGCTGCATGGGAAAAAGCGGGAAATGAAGTCGATCAGATAGAATCTATCTCTGTAAAGGAGTTAGAAAAAATAAATTCTCAGAATCCTGAAATAAATATTCTTGATGTAAGGAAAGAAAGCGAATACCTATCTGAACACGTAGAGAATGCAGAAAATACACCTTTAGATTACATAAATGAAAGCATGATTAAAATAGATAAGGATAAAACTTATTTCGTGCATTGCGCGGGTGGCTACAGGTCTATGGTTTTCAATTCTATTCTGAGGGCAAGAGGGTATGACAACTTAATTGACGTCAAAGGAGGATTTAAGGATATCAAAGAATCTGGGAAATTTAAGGTAACGGATTACGTCTGCCCGACTACGCTACTTTAGGAGTCTGGAAAAATTGTTTTCTCTAAATGGCAGATCGTTTGATTTGCCATTTTTACTTTAAAGAAGATTAATGTGATGAAAGTCACCAAGGGATGATTTTCAAAGTATGAGATTTGCACTGTTGAAAAAGTGCAAGTTTCCATCCCTCGCAATTTGCTAAATCAAGAAAAACATAAAAAATGGATCAATTAATTGAATGGGTTTCACAGCCATGGCCTTGGTATGTGGCTGGGCCACTGATTGGGCTTACGGTTCCGGCTCTTCTAATTCTGGGAAATAAGAGTTTTGGGATTTCATCATCTCTCCGACATATGTGCGCGATGTGTATTCCTGCTAAAATTCCTTTTTTCCAATATAACTGGAGGAAGGAAATGTGGAATTTGATGTTCGTCTTGGGAATTATGATTGGAGGTTTTATAGCTACCACTTTTATTTCAAATCCTGAAGAGATAGTTATAGCTTCTCAAACGCAAGCTGATTTAGCTGCCCTTGGGATTACGGATTTCTCAGGACTAATGCCAACTGATATTTTCTCTTGGGAGAATCTATTCACTGCAAAAGGTTTTATTTTCTTTATCATCGGTGGGTTTTTGGTTGGTTTTGGTACGCGTTACGCCGGAGGATGTACCTCTGGTCATGCAATCATGGGAATCAGCTCCCTACAGTGGCCATCATTGGTTGCCACTATTTTCTTTATGGCAGGAGGTTTTTTGATGACTCATGTGTTTTTGGCTCCTTTAATGAATTGGGCAGGGTTTTAAAAAATAGATAATGAAAGTAAAAGATATAAAAATACAGGAAACGGTGTGTGATGCTCCAAACTCTCAGGAGACTGGAGAAAGAGGCTTAGCACTGGTTAAGTATTTGATTCTCGGAATTATTTTCGGAATTGCATTTGTGAAAGCTGAAATTATCTCATGGTTTAGAATCCAGGAGATGTTTCGATTGGATTCCTTTCACATGTACGGAGTAATCGGTTCAGCCATTATAACTGGTATCATTTCAATCCAAATGATCAGGCGATTGAAAATCAAATCAATGACAGGAGAGGGAATTAAAATTCCTAAGAAAGAATTTCGCAAAGGGCAGATCATAGGCGGATTTATCTTCGGCCTAGGCTGGGCGATCACTGGAGCGTGTCCCGGTCCGCTATTTGCGCAGATTGGGTCTGGGTTTACTGTTGTAATTATTACCCTACTTTCTGCAATTGCAGGAACTTGGGTATATGGGAAGTTTTCTGATAAGCTCCCCAATTAAAACCTGAAAACTCTTAAAAAATGAATTAAAAGACCGCTTTCGATAAAAGAAGTGGTCTTTTTTAATCAAAAACTTTTTTGATAATAAAGCGCACGATAAATATTGCGGTAACGATTACGGCTCCTGCTATGACCAATTCCATGGATTTTTCGATAAGGTAAGTGAGACTAAGGTAACTTGTTAATCAAGGCAATGTTCTGAAAGAGGCATGTTTTTGGCCTACTATTGCCTACTTTTGTGAGCCTCTTAAACCTAGTTATTTAGATGAACACACTTTCCAAAAGACGAGTTGCCCTAGGGGCTTTTTTCTTTTTCGTAGGACTTTGCTTCGCGTCGTGGGCTGCACGAATCCCAGATATCCAAGCCAAGTTCGATCTTTCAGAAGGTCAATTGGGAACATTGCTGTTGTTTTTGCCTTTAGGTTCGGTCATTGGTTTGCCTATTGCAGGTTGGGCAGTTCACCAATTTGGAAGTCGGGCAGTGGTTATGGTCGGTAGTTTTGCCTATGCCACGACCTTGCCTTTGATCGGATTGGCGCCCACTACTTGGTTTTTGATTCCCGTACTAATTCTGTATGGTATGCTTGGGAATGTGATGAATATATCTCTAAATACGCAGGCATTAGGTTTGGAAGATGAGATGGGAAAAAGCATTTTAGCTTCATTCCATGGATTGTGGAGTTTGGCTGGTTTTACGGGGGCTGGATTGGGTGCATTGATGATTTTTATTGGATTTTCTCCTGCCCAGCATTACGCAGTCGTGATGGCAATTTCCATTACTATTATTCTTTCTGCTCAACGCTACATTATCAAAGAAAAGAAAGCTTCTGAAGGGGGCGGTGGATTGGTGATGAAAAAACCCGATGCATTATTGCTTAGAATAAGTTTGATAGCATTTCTTGGTATGATGGCAGAGGGATGTATGTTTGATTGGTCTGGTGTATATTTCAAAAAAGTGGTGCAGTCCGACCCTTCTTTGGTTGCTTTAGGATATGTGGCTTTTATGGGTACGATGGCTGCAGGTAGGTTTATAACTGATAAGGTAGCTGCTAAATATACCAAGGTGGAAGTGATCCAAGTTAGTGGCGTTTTGATCTTCATAGGATTAGGTTTAGCTGTGATTTTCCCAACTGTCGTTATGGCTACTGCTGGTTTTTTACTGGTTGGGCTTGGAGTAGCATCCATTATTCCTCTTTCATATAGTATAGCTGGCCGGTCAAAACTGTACTCACCCAGTGTTGCACTAGCTTTAGTTTCTACCATTTCATTCTTTGGGTTTTTACTTGGGCCTCCATTGATTGGTTTTATTGCGGAATTATTTAATTTAAAATTCTCATTTGCATTAATCGCTGTGGCGGGATTGGGAATTACCGTATTGTCAAGTGTAAGAAAAGCTGTATTTCTTATTCCAATCAAAGCTTCACCTAAACGAGTTAAATGATTTCCGAACCATCCTTTCAATTTCATAAAGATTTTGAGGTAAGATCTTACCAGGTCGATCCGGATGGGAAGTTGAGTTTGACAGCTTTATCTAATTTGTTTCAGGAAATAGCATGGAGACATGCCGACTCTGCAGATTTTGGAAGGAATTTACAAGAGCAGGGTTTGTCTTGGATTTTATCCCGGATAGATATTACCTGTGAGACTTTACCTTCATGGGGAAATTCGATTAAAGTTTATACTGCGGCGAGGGGAGTTGATAAGCTTTTTGCTTTTCGGGAGTTTCTTATTACAAATCCAAGTGGTGGTGTATTAGCTCGAGCAATGAGTTCATGGATTCTCATGAATGTGGCTACTAAACGTATATTTAGGCCTGAGAACGCACTTCCCCCTGAGCTTTTCGATCCTGAAGAAAAGCCGGAATGGCAGCCTGAAAAGATCAGGCTGAGAGGTGACTTGGTAGAATCTGAGAAACTGAAAGTGAGGTACTCCGATCTTGATTTGAACAATCATGTGAATAATACCAGCTATGTACGTTGGGTAGAAAATGTCCTTCGAGAAAACGGATGCAATACACTTCCATTTTCGATCAATTACTTAGCGGAATGCGTGATGGGAGACGAATTGGATATTCACCTTTTCAAGCATGAATATGGTTTTGTCGTGCAGGGAAAAGTAAAAGGAAAACAGGTTTTTTTGGCTGAATCCAAGTGAAAAGGGGATTTCTTGCTTTTTGTTTTTCATTTGCCACTAACATATATTCAAAACATCCCTTGAAGAGAATAGGATCAATTTTGTAGCTTGTAAGTTAATTATGGCTCATGATCCTAAGACTTTATTTAAGCTGTTTTTACTCGTTCTCGGACTATTAAGTTCGGTTGTCCTGCTTGTGTGTTTCGTAAGTGGGATTTTCTATTTTGATTCTGTAGGAATTGAAGTTTCACAAGAAAGTCATGACAACGCAAAAGAGAATAAGAAAGTCACTGAATTAATCACTTTAATGGATACTGTCGATATGTGGCAGGCGCCTGATTGGAGCTTAGTGGAAGAAGAGCCAAATGCAGATGAGATCAGATACGGACGAGAACTTATTGCTAACACATCCGAATATCTAGGTCCAAATGGGAAAGTCAGAAAGATATCAAATGGATTAAATTGCCAAAATTGTCACTTGCAGGCTGGGACAGTTCCGCTGGGTAATAATTATTCTGCAGCCAAAAGCACCTATCCTAAAGTGCGCGGGAGATCTGGGAAATCAGAAGATATTATATTGAGGATCAATGGATGTTTTCAGCGAAGCTTGAATGGAGAAGTCTTGGAGAATGATAGTAAGGAGATGAAGGCAATGGTTGCCTACATGAATTGGCTGGGGAAAGATGTAGAAACAGGTGAGAAACCAAAAGGTGTAGGACTATATGAAGTTCCTTTGCTCGAACGAGCTGCTGATCCTGTAAAAGGAAAAACTATTTACGAAAATCAATGCGTATCATGTCACATGGCGGATGGACAGGGGCTAATAAAAGATGACGGATCTGGGTACACTTATCCACCTCTATGGGGGCAGCATAGTTACAATCAGGGTGCAGGACTATTCCGCATTTCCAGGTTTGCAGGTTATGTCCGTGCAAATATGCCTTTCGGGGCAACTTATGAAAAACCAATTCTTACAGATGAGGAGGCGTGGGATGTGGCAGCTTATGTGAATAGTCTGGACAGACCAAAGGGAAATTTTCCAAATGATTGGCCTGATATTTCAAAGAAGCCTATGGATCATCCATTTGGCCCTTATTCGGATGAGTTCTCTGAGAAGCAGCACAAATTTGGACCATTTAAACCTATACTCGCAGCCTATGGAGAATTGTGAAGTTCTTTAATAGGAATGTAAATAGAAGCTGTAAATTAAATAATTGAGTTAGCTACAAATTGATTTCAAAAAATTAAAAAGGGATTGCAAGTGCTTTAAAATGAGTTTATCACGCTTTTTGCTAATGTTCGCAAAAGGTATTGTTTCAAATACTGCTATTAAAATAAGTCGGATCTGCAAGCAATTAGGATATCCCGAATCTTCTCCTCACCTTTGTAAGCATAAAGGCGCTGTCGAAAAGATATCCCTTTTTACTTGAAATAAAGTATGCGTTGATTATCAACCTGCTTAAGTAGCAAATTCAAGAGTTTCCCTCGCAAGGTTTTAATTCTTCATCTTTCTACTTTTTTAATTCACAAGATTCGGTCAAATCCTTTCTTGGAATTAAAACCTGCAGAGAAAATTATTACGGGAAACATTAGTATTTATAATTTAATCACAGTGCCATTAAGACAGTAAGGTTCTCCGAATCAGAATTATCTGAATTCTCCCAAACATTAAGAAAGAGAGTTTATGGACATTTCAAGTCCGCAAACAAATCTAAGTATGGAAATACAGAAATGGTCATCAAATCGATCGTTCTGATTTCGCTCTATGTAGTGCCACTTTCTCTTGTTATTACTGGGGTTGCCACAACTACATTTCAAATGTTCGCTTGTTATTTTATTTCAGCTATAGGAATGGCTGGAGTAGGGATGGGTGTGATGCATGATGCAGTTCATGGGTCTTATTCTAAGCACAAAAGCGTCAATACGTGGGTGGGCTATACATTGGATATGGTAGGTGCGAGCTCTATGGTTTGGCATCTTCAGCACAATGTGCTTCATCATAGCTATACCAACATCGATGAACATGATGATGATATAAATGCTCCCTTCTTCTTGAGATTCTCTCCTAATGGGCAGCAAAACAACCTGCATAAATACCAACATTTATACGCATGGTTTTTCTATTCTCTTTCTACTCTTTCCTGGGTTACTGCCAAAGACTTTATACGATTCACTAGATACTATAATAAAGGTTTAGTCAAAGGCGGAGAGAAAGCTTATAAGAGAGGAATTGTAAAATTGATTTTCTTAAAGCTGTCTTACTTTGCTGTGGTACTTGGTCTGCCGATAATCTTCTCTCCATTCTCCGTAGGGATGATTATTCTAGGTTTTATTATGATGCACTTCGTGACAGGATTAGTCATTACGATGGTATTCCAGATTGCACATATAGTGGAGGATGTTAATTTCCCGAAGGCTGATTGTGAAGGGGTAGTAGAGGGAGAAAGAATACTACACCAATTAGCTACTACTTGCAATTTTGCTCCAAAGTCAAAGATGTTGTTTTGGTTTGTTGGAGGGTTGAATTTTCAAGTAGAACATCATTTGTTCCCTGATATATGCCACGTGCATTATCGAGAAATAGCACCGATCGTAAAGGCGACCGCAGAAGAATTTAACGTGCCTTATTACTCAAAACCACATTTTTTTATGGCTGTATTGGACCATTTTAAAATGCTCTATTTATTGGGGAATGCTCCCAAATTGGAGTCCATAAAAGCCTAATTGAATCATGAATACTAATAGAAACAGTAATACAAGGCCAGCTGCTAACCAAAGACGAAACTCTCGTCCTGCAGGCAGACCAGGTCAAAATAAAAAGAAGGAATCGAAGCTAGATCCTAATTTGTTGGTCAAAAAGGCACAGCCTAGTGGCCAGGAAGGATTTCGCTCTGAGACACCTTTCTCCAGCTTAAACTTGAATGCATCCTTACTCAGAAATATAGCTGCTAAGGGGTATGAAAGTCTGACCAATATACAGGAGCAAGCCATTCCATCCCTGATGGATAGAAGAGATTTGCTTGGGATTTCAAATACAGGTTCAGGTAAGACAGGAGCTTTTTTGATACCTATTATTGAGCATGCGAAGCTAGATCCACAGAATTTCACTGCATTGATTGTAACTCCCACTCGTGAGTTAGCACTACAGATCGAAGAGGAATTCAAAAGTCTCAGCAAAGGAATGAATTTGTACTCCAACACGTTCATAGGTGGTACCAATATCAATTCTGACTTTAAAGCATTGAACAGAAAGCTGCATGTGATCGTAGGTACACCAGGTCGATTATTGGATCTGGCTAACCGTAAATTACTGCATCTCAACAAAGTAAATACGCTTGTGTTAGATGAGTTTGACAGGATGCTGGATATGGGTTTTGTGCATGATGTGAAAAAACTCGTAAATTCAATGACTAGGAGAAGCCAGACTATGCTTTTCTCGGCTACATTGGAACCAGGCCAAAAGGCTCTAATCGATGGATTGCTAAACAATCCTGTTGAGATAAAAGTAAACACCGGTGGTACGACTTCTGAGAATGTAGATCAAGAAATCATTCGTGTGCCGGAAGGCGGGAATAAGTTTGATATACTTGCAGATTTGTTCAAAGGCAATGAGTTGGAGAAAGTGATCATCTTCACTGAAACCAAAAGGCTTGCAGATAAACTAAGTAAACAATTAAATCAGTCCGGAATAAAGTCAGGTTTGATTCATGGAAATAAGTCACAGAACTTCCGGAACAGAACTATAGATGAGTTCAAATCCGGGATGACTCGAGTGCTGGTAGCTACCGATGTAGCAGCCAGAGGTATAGACGTAGCTGATGTGTCCCATGTGATCAATTATCAGCTTCCCATGTCTATGGATAGTTATATCCACAGAATAGGCCGGACAGGTCGTGCCGGAAAAACCGGCAGGGCCATAACATTTGTCAATTAAAATCGCCGAAATGTCAAAAAACCAGAACACATTCATCAAAAAGCAAAAAGCAGAACTTAAAAAGAGAAAAAAGAGAGAAAAGCAAGAAAAGATGGCTGCTCGTAAGGATCAGCCCAAAAGTGGAGATCTGGACGATATGATTGCGTACGTGGATGAGTTTGGTAATATCTCAGACACGCCGCCAGAACCAGAACCACCTAAAAAAGAAAACCCGCAAAGGAAAGAGAATGCTCCTCGTAGAGAATATCCGAACAATGCACAACAACAAAATAATAGAAACACCAAATTTAAAAACGAGTAATCATGAATGAAGGAACAGTAAAATTCTTTAACACAACCAAAGGTTTTGGTTTTATTACACCAGCAGACAACAGTGAAGATGTATTTGTACACCACTCAGGTCTAGTACACGAAATCCGTGAAAACGATCACGTTACTTATGACGTAGTTCAAGGTAAAAAAGGCGTTAACGCTGTGAACGTGAAAGTAGCTAAGTAATTCCAATAGGGCTCTGCCCAAAAAAGAAATACAAAGTTTGATGCCTGCAGATCTATGATTTGCAGGCATTTTTTGTCTTATTCAGGTCTGTATTTCACTTCATTACTCAGCTCTTTACCTTTTTCCAATTCATCCAGATTTAGAATAGTAGTTTCTGAAATATGCATCAAAGCTTCATTAGTCAGAAATGCCTGATGACCTGTAATCAGAACGTTTGGAAATGTCATTAGCCTGGCTATCTGTTCATCCTGAAGAATCTCTTCAGATCTATTTTGGAAAAAAAGATCTTCTTCCTGCTCATAGACATCAATTCCCAGATTCCCAACTTTTCGGCTTTTTAAGGCATTTATCACTTCTTGGGAATCTATTAAAGCTCCTCTACTTGTATTTATCAGAACCACCCCATCTTTCATCTGTCTCAGTGTTTTTTCGCTTATGAGGTGAAAAGTATCCGGAGTCAAGGGGCAGTGCAGGGAGATGATATCACTTTGTGATAATAGGTCATGTAAAGATAGATAGGTAATTCCCAGCCTTTTGAGATCTTCACTTTCGTTGATGTCGTAAGCAAGGACCCTGCACCCCATGCCAAGCATGATTTTACAGAATGCTCTTCCAATAGCCCCTGTACCTATAACACCCGCCGTTTTTCCATGAATATTGAATCCAGTAAGGCCTTCTATGGAGTAGTTGTTTTCTCGCACTCTATTGTAGGCCTTGTGTGTTTTACGGCTTAGGGTCATTAAGAGAGCCAACGCATGTTCTGCAACTGCCTCAGGACTATAGGCCGGCACTCGACAGATTCTGAGTTCCAGCTCTGCTGCTTTTTTGAGATCAACCTGATTATAGCCTGCGCATCTTAGTACAATGTTCTTAATTCCCATATTGCTGAGTTTGAGCAGGACCTTTTCGTCTAGGTAGTCATTTACAAAAGTGCAGATCACATCAAAATCTTGAGCTAGCGCTACAGTGTTGGAATCAAGTTTAGGTTCGAAATAAGTTATTTCGTGGGAGTGGATATTTGAGAGGAGATCGAAGCTTTGTCTGTCATAAGATTTGGTACTGAAAAAGGCAACTTTCATAATTACTTAGTTTGAAGTTGGTAGATGGAAAAGCGGGTGAACTCCTCCTCAATGTCCGAATTTTCAGGTTCTTGAACCAATAGTTTGTTGTTTGGAAGTGTAAATTTTAGACTACCTTTTATTCCTTTGAGTTCTTTAGAATGTTGTTTTTCCTCTTTGAAAATCACTACTCTTTGCTCATTTTCATCAAATTGACCGACGTAAGGGTCTTCCTCTGAATTTCTGCTATCAAACTCTGCCTGCGATATTCCTGTGAAATATTGGAGTAAATATATGTTGTCCCCCATGTTAAAAAGTTTTTGATTCCTGGCGGACAGTCTGTTTAGTGCGATTGCTTTTTCATCTGAGAAGGGAGTGCCGATCGGAAGAGGGGCATAGGTGGTGAATTCAGAATGTGTAATTGGGATTGAACGGTTGAAAGACAATTCAGGTAAATCGTAGATTAAAATTTCTGTATCTAAATTTTGAACCACTGCCAATTCATTTTTTTCATGGTCAATGAAGAATGATTTTCCCATTAGTTCAGGGAAAATATGCTCAGTGGAATTGTAAATTGAATTTTTGGAATATGGGATCACTGAATTTACCGCACTGGTCTGCATGTTGAGTTTATAAAAATTTTGCAATGTATCCTTACCTTCCTTATTGTGTATCAAATAGGTAGCTGTAAAGTAGTTGCTTGGCCCAACTAACAGAAAGGTAGTATCCTTATCCTGGTAATATGGTGGTTTGCCAAACGGAGTATTTGCTCTAACTGGAAGTGGAGACATTATTCTGAACTCCTGTATTACATCGTAATTCTTATCGTAGCTAAACACATTGAAAGGTAATTCCACAATTCGTTGTCCATTAGGGCCGAAACCTAGTCCAATAGGATTCCAGCTGCCATAAAGGTTTGGCCCTTCTCCTTTTCTATTAACTCTTTTTAGTATTTCACCCTTCTCTGAGATTTCCAGTATATCATCCTCAACTGTAGCGTATCCCAAGAAGATTTTTTCTTCTGGACTATAATCTAAAATATTTATTCTGGTAAGATTAGCTACCTGAAAGGAATCAACCTTTATCAGTTCATAATCTACCTCTTCAGATTTTTTGTTATCGTCATTCTTTTTGGAGCAACTGATAGATACTGTTAGAAAAATGGCGAAAAGTAGCAAGGTAGAATGGGAAGAAGCTTTCATTTATTTATTTTTCGTAAATCTACTAATATTTCGTAAATATAGTTTTAATACGACATAATCCCTATTTTCTGTAAATAATTCAGCGATGTGATGACCTATTGCATCGAGATTTAGAATTTTTTGTTGAATCTCCCTAGATTGTCAAAAAAATCCATCAACTATGAAAAAACTCATTTACTTCCTTCCTTTAATTTTGGCGCTTTCGTGCGCTCCAAAAGAAGAAAAAACTACCGAAATAGAAACAACAGAAGAAATCCTTGAACAACCTATGACTGCAAAACCTGATTCAGTGCTAAGACACAATGTTTTTTTTAGCTTCAAAGAGACATCCTCCCAAGAAGATATACAATCTGTAATAGATGCTTTTCGCAATCTTCAGAACGAAATTGACGGAATAGAGGATTTTGAATATGGAATAAATTCAAGTCCAGAGGGATTAAATCAAGGCTTGACCCATGCATTTACATTGACTTTCTACTCTGATGAAGCAAGAGATGCTTATCTTCCTCACCCAGCTCATGCTGCTTTCGGTGAGATTTTAGGTCCGCATTTAGATAAAGTGACAGTGGTTGATTATTGGACCCGTCCTTAGTTATTGATCAAAGGGCAAAGCTGATCCGTCGGTTTTGCCCGAATTATTTACTGTGAGAACTTCAGTTACCACGAAGTTGCTGGTTCCCCTCCAAGGTAACATCCCGTTATATTCTTTGTAGCGAAGCTCGACGAATTTCCCTGAAGCCCTCTCTAATTCCTCAGCAATTTCATTATCAACTACACTAAACCGGAACTCGTTGCTCTGCAATCCACCGGCGGTAGGGCTTTGAAATCCTTCCTGAACAACACGGCCTTCATAGGTTTTAAACATTACTCCTTTTTTAACAAAGTAGTTTAGGCTACCAGCTTTTACACCTTCGCCAAATACGAAGTAGAACTTGTACCAAAATATCCCAGCCAAAACTCCGATTAAAACAATACCGGCAATCCATGCAAATTTTTTCATAACACGAGTTAGTTTACTTAAAGATAGAAATCGGCTTCATTTTTATTTTAAAAAGCTATCAAAAATATCTTTTCTGAAAGGCGAAAAAAAAGGCTACTCTAAAGTAGCCTCTTCACTTAAAATTAATTTACTAACCAAAGATAATCACCATACCCTTCATTTTCCATCTGTTCCTTAGGAATGAATTTCATCGCTGCAGAATTCATACAATACCGCAAGCTGGTCGGTTCCGGTCCGTCATAGAAAACATGCCCAATGTGGCTCTTTCCGAACTTACTTCTTACTTCTATCCGAAGCATTCCTAAGTCATTATCAGTAGGCTTTTCAAGAGCTCTTGCATCGATTGGTTTAGTGAAGCTTGGCCAACCTGAGCCGGATTCATACTTATCCTTGGAGCTGAAAAGTGGTGCGCCGGATACAATATCCACATAAATGCCTTCTTCATGATTGCCGTTGTATTCATTTTGGAATGACATCTCTGTGGCATCTTCTTGAGTGACTTCGTATTGTAGGTCTGTCAATGTCTTCTTAAGCTCTGATTTTGCTGGAGCTTGATATTTTTTTTCAGACAGCTCAGGCCAGTGAGCTTTGATGAATTTGTCACGTCCAGATCCGTTTCTATAAGAATAATAATCCTGTGGGTTTTTCTTATAATAGTCCTGATGATAATCTTCCGCAGGATAGAAATTCGTGTATTTAATCAGCGGAGTAGCTACTGGCTTTTCGAATTTACCTGATTTGTCTAGAAGTTTCTTTGACTCTTCAGCTACTTTCTTTTGCTCAGCATCATGATAGAAAATAGCGGATTCATATTGGGATCCTCTGTCATAGAATGATCCACCCACATCAGTTGGGTCAAAGGTTTGCCAGAAAATATCTACCAATTCTGAATAACTAATCACTTCTGGGTCGAAGGCAATCTGTACCGATTCGCGGTGGGATGTAGATCCGCTGGACACTTCGCCATAAGTAGGATTTTTTTCCTTGCCTCCGGCATAACCTGAAATCACGGTGATGACCCCGTCTATACCTTCAAATGGTGCTTCTACACACCAGAAACATCCACCAGCAAAAGTGGCTAATTCTGTTTTTCCTTTATATGCTGCAAGTTTGTCTGCATCAGCGGATTCTTCCTGTGTTTTCACCGATGTATTTCCACAAGCAAACATTAGTGCTACAATGAGAGATAACATGGGAGTTAAGAATTTATTTGAGTTAAACATGTTTGATTTTTTTTGTGATATGGAAATCTCATAGCATAAACCTCTAAATAAGTAATTCTGTTCAGAGATAAAGTGAGCTATGAATTCCAATACGTTGAAATACGAGATGAACCAGTTGACGGTTTGTCTTTTGGGTTACATATCAGATGAATTTTACTATTTCCTATACTGAAAAAAGTCAGCTTTAGTCAATCATAAAAGGAGTGAAAATCTCTTTCCACAGCTCGTATCCTTTAGCATTCATATGAAGATTATCTTCTATGAAAATATCTGATTTCGGCTTTCCGGATTCATCAAGCATGATATCCCACACGTTCACAATATTGACCTTATCATGTGCGGTGGCATATTGTCTGATCAGGTCATTTAATGCGAGATAAGAGACTTTCTTATCCCAGCGAGACGGGCTTGGCTTGGCCGCAATCAGATTTACAATTGTGTTTGGATAGCTTTCATGGATTTTGGTGACGATTTTGTCGAGGTTTTCCATTACATCAGATACTTCCTGACCAGCATTGATATCATTATCACCTTCGTAAATAAATACTTTTGAAGGTTCATATCGAAGCACTGTTTGGTCTAGGTGCAATAGTAACTGATCTGCCTGAGAGCCTCCGAAAGCAGAATTGATAATAGCTACTTCCGGAAACTGTTCCTGTAAGTTTTTCCACATCCTCACACTGGAACTTCCCGTAAAAACAGCACTTCCTTTTTCCCAGCCGGCTTCATCTATTTCTTTGGCTCGCCTATCTACTTCGTCCTGGAATGGGATATCTTGGGCTAGCACGAATTGAAAGGTCAGTAAACTGAGGAATAGCAGGAGGATGGATTTATTTGTCTTCATAGTTTAAATATAAGAACGAGTGATTCGGAATGCCAGATTACTTAAAAGATAAGACAATACGGAATTTCCGACTTGTGGTGAGCATAAACGATCAGTTAAAGTTCATATACGTACAGATCGGACGATTTACTGATTTTGTTCGCTAATTTAAGATATATAATTCCGTCCCAAATTTTCATCTTAATAGACGTTTGAGCGTTGTTTTTGTCAAATTTCGTCACAACGAATAGGATGAAGAGTGGTGCACATCTTTTTTGGAGAAGTTTTAGCGTTATCAATTTACTCAGATCAACCTAATTTCACCAAATGAAACAACTTTCCCGTTTTTTCTGGTTTTGCAGTGGTGCCAATTTCTTACTGCTCAAGCGATCACCCACAGAATCAAATAAATATATAGGCATCGGAGCCACCATATTCTTCACTGGGGTTCTGGCTGCATTGGCCGCTGGCTATGCTTTATTTACAATTTTCCAGTCTATTTGGCCAGCTATATTCTTTGGCCTGCTGTGGGGCTTGATGATTTTCAATCTGGATAGATTTATTGTGTCCAGTATGAGAAAGAAAGCAAATGCTTGGGGAGAATGGAAGTTGGCAATTCCCAGATTGGTGTTGGCGGTTCTATTGGCTTTGGTGATTTCCAAGCCACTGGAGTTGAAAATGTTTGAGCGGGAAATTGATCGTAAGATTGACGAGAAAAGGACAGAATTTATCACTGAATCTAAATTGAATCTAGCAAAAGGATTTCCTGAGATTCAGGAGTTGGAATCCAAAATTGATACCTTAAAAGCAGAAGTTGGGAATTTTGAAGCTTATAGAAATCAGCTACAAAAAGAATATGATGCAGAGCGCTTCGGTGAAAAAACCACAGGTACAAGTGGGATAGTGGGTCTAGGTACCAATGCCAAAAAAAAGGAGCAACAGCTGGATGCTGCTCAGGTAACTTTAGATGAACTGAGGCTGAGAAATCAGGTGAGGATTGACACTTTGGAAAAACAAATCAGGGAATTTGTCGCTTTGCGTCAGGCCGAATTTGAAAAGCAGCAACCAGGAATTGAGGGATTTGACGGATTGGCAGCACGAATGGAGGCATTGGATTCATTGACCAAAGAAAGCTCAGCTATGGCAATGGCAAATATCTTTATCATGTTACTTTTCATTGCAATTGAGACAGCTCCCATATTTGTGAAACTCATCTCTCCGCGTGGGCCATATGACGAGTATTTGGAACTGCATGAAGATAAGGTGAGGCTTTTTAAAGGTGAAAAATGGACATTTGCCAAAGGAGAGTCAGAAGCGAGAGTAGGCTACTTTCAAGACACTCATTTTTATGCGACTGATCTGAAAAAAGAAAAGACGAACAAGAAAAACAAGATGCAAACAGATGCTGAAATTTCCGAGTTCGAAAATAAATGGAAGGGTGGTGTCTGAAAATCAAATGATCTAAATCGTTTGTGCTTTTTGGACTACCACATCCAGCTGATCCATGGTCCTACTGACGGATTTCCATTCTGCTAACCCGACAAGCTTCACTATAAATAATAAGAATTTTCCGGGATTTATCAACTTGTTGGCTAGTTTAGAAATGTTTGCATCTCGCTCCAAAACAGAAGCCGAACGATCTTCACAACCATAATATTCGCCTGCATACTTCCATGCGCCATCTCTTGCAAGCTGGATAGAGAAATTGAGGAGCATTTCATCCCTGCCTTTCGCCAGAGGAATTAGCCAACCAAAAATAGGAGAGACTGCAGAGATATTTGATTTGACTCCGTCAACTAATTCTGCTAATACAGCATTAATTTTGTTAAAATCTTTTTGAATTCCAGCGATTGGTTCTTTGCCCATGGTTTCGGCTGCTGAAATCCCCAAATCCAAATTGATATGCGCATTGATTCCTAGGAATAAGTGCTGAAGGACGAGATGTTTGGTCTCCTTGCTTGCCTCAAATGCTAAAAACCAGCTTTCGGTAGGTCTGTGACCTTTCTGCCAAGCCTCATATGCTGCAATAAATCTACCTGCAAAAAGGATATCCAATTTTTCCATTCTTTCATTGTCTTCAAATTCTCTCGCTAGAATCCCGTCTCTAATTCTTCGAGTGACTTGTCTATAGAGAATGCTGAAATAGCCAATTCTTGACTGCTTAATTTTACATTCTTCCACAATTTGATCCATTCTTACAAGTACTTCATCTATGGTTTTCATGAGCTTATAAATAATTTTTTCTGGTTATCCTGATAACAGGGTATAATTTGGAAAATTAAAATTCATTAAGATTCACTTTTTCTCATAATTTCTACTTTTAAACTGTGGTCTCATTTTTAGCGGTTTTTCCCTACCTTTGCACCCTTAATTTGATGTCTCCCATGAGTTTGAAAGAAGAAATCCAAAAGCGAAGAACCTTTGCAATTATTGCTCACCCTGATGCAGGAAAGACCACTTTAACTGAAAAGTTGTTGCTTTTTGGTGGTGCTATTCAGACAGCGGGTGCGGTGAAATCCAATAAAATCGACACAGGAACTAAGTCGGATTGGATGGCGATAGAGAAGCAGAGAGGTATCTCCGTGGCAACTTCTGTTATGGGATTTGAATACAAAGACATCAAAATCAACTTGCTTGATACGCCTGGTCACCAGGATTTCGCTGAAGATACTTACCGCACATTGACGGCGGTCGATTCAGTAATCATGGTGATTGACTGCGTAAAAGGCGTGGAGATTCAGACGGAGAAACTTATGGAAGTATGCCGGATGAGAAATACTCCTGTGATCTGCTTTATCAATAAACTCGATAGGGAAGGTCGTGATCCATACGAACTGATAGAAGAAGTAGAGCAAAAACTTAACATTCAGTGTCGACCACTTTCTTGGCCGATTGGTATGGGGAAAACATTCAAAGGTGTTTATAATCTGTTTGATCACAAGCTCAATCTTTTTACCCCTTCTCAGCGAAAACTCAGTGATGTCCGTAAGACATTTGAAGATGTGAATGATCCCGAACTGGAAGGATTAATAGGGAAAAGCTACGCAGATCAACTTCGAGATGATGTGGAATTGATCGAGGGAGTGTACCCTGATTTTGATCCAGCTGAATATTTGGAAGGAAAAGTTGCGCCTGTGTTCTTTGGCTCTGCAGTGAATAACTTCGGGATTAATGAGATGCTGGATACATTTATCAAAATTGCTCCAACTCCGAAAAGCCGCAGAACGGAGGATCGTGAAGTAAAACCTGATGAGAAAAAATTCTCAGGTTTTATATTTAAGATTCACGCCAACATGGATCCGAATCACCGAAATAGAATTGCATTCTTGAGAATATGCTCAGGGACTTTTGAGCGGAATAAGCCTTACAACCATGTGCGAGGGCCAAAGCCATTGCGATTTTCTAATGTGACTCAGTTTATGGCTCAGGATAAGGAAATGATTGATGAAGCATTTCCAGGAGATATTGTGGGTCTGTATGATACCGGAAACCTGAAAATCGGTGATACGCTGACGGATGGAGAAGACATGCAGTTTGTCGGAATCCCAAGTTTCTCACCTGAGATTTTCCGTGAGGTGGTGAACAAGGATGCCATGAAAACCAAGCAACTTGAGAAAGGCTTGAAGCAACTGATGGAAGAAGGAGTAGCGCAGCTTTTTACCTTCGATATGGGTTCGAGAAAAGTGGTAGGTACAGTTGGTCAACTTCAGTTTGAAGTAATACAGTTCCGATTGAAAAACGAATACAATGCTACGGTAGAGTTTCATCCGATGAATCTCTACAAAGCTTGCTGGATCACCAGTAAGGACAAGAAGCAACTGGATGAATTTGTCCGCTCCAAAAACCGTCATATCGCCCATGATAAAGACGGCAAGCTGGTCTTTATGGCCGAGTCAAAAGCCTGGCTTCAGATGGTGATGGATAATTATCCTGAGATAGAATTTCATTTTACTTCGGAGTATTAAGCATAATCTTTTCAAAGTACCAAAAGCACCAAGAGGACAAGGTTTATCGTAATCCTGAAAATAAAGGCAATGTTATTCTTGACTGGATTTTCAATTTTTTCACTGTGCTTGATACTCTGAAAGAAATAATAGGTTGAGGATATAATTGTTAAGCAGACGACGAGAATCAATGGAATAGTCAGAAAGTTTAACTCTTCAATTCTGCTTGCAAAAGCATTGATAATAAATGAGATCATGGTCACAATGCTTCCGATGGAATGTGCCTTTTGGATTTGAGATAAAATATGGAAGTCTGGATCTTTCAAAATATGATAAATAATTTTAGCAAACGGAGAAAGAGCGTCTTGGAGAGAGCTTTATTTTAAAGATTAAGGCTACTTCTGTCTCCCGTCTTCTGTCTTCCGTCTCTCTACAAACACATCCTCAAACTCAAATCGCTGCCCATTAAACAGTCCTTTGTCGCTCAATTTCAAATCAGGAATCACCAGCAAGGCCATAAAGCTCAGCGTCATAAATGGCGAGTTCAGCGTAGCTCCCATTTCTTTGGCAAGTTTATCGATTCTCGTGTAGGCGGCAGCTACTTCGTATCCATCCGAAGCAGACATAATTCCTCCAACTGGAAGTGGAAGTATTTCTTCCTGATCTTCAGAGACAGCGGATACACCGCCTTTGGCTGCGATGATTAGATTCACCGCCTGACAGATGGATTCATCATCGATGCCGACTGCAATGATATTGTGGGAATCATGACCGACGGAGGAAGCGATAGCTCCATTTTTTAAGCCAAAGTTCTTAATGAAGGCTACTGCTGGTGGTGCATCTTCATATCGATTGACCACTGTAATTTTTAAGATATCTTCTGCTGGGTTGGATTCTGCAAAACCTTCTTTGATAAGGATTTTACCAGTGATTTCAGGAGTGATCAATTGTCCGTCTAAAGCTTCGATAACTCTGACTTTGGCCCCTGTGGCTTTGACTCGGAAGTCTTCAGGCCTTTTTAGGGATGTGTGGAAGTTGTTGATGATTTCGTTTGTGGTTGGCCGGATCAACGTTTTCCCATTTTCAGATACTTTCTCACCATCTATATAGGTGCTGATAACCTGAAAGTCTTTCAAGTTTTTCACCAGTATAAAATCAGCAGGGTCTCCCTCTCTCAATTGTCCTACATTCATGGAATAGTGAGCAATTGGATTCAAGCAAGCAGCCCGAAGAACATTGAACACATCTTTGCCTTTTGCGACAGCTCTTGCTGCCAGTTCATTAATATGAGAAATAGCTAGATTATCTGGATGCTTATCATCTGAGCAAAACATAATCATTTCAGGATAATCATCGATCAGGTCTATAAGAGCTTCGAAATTTTTGGCAGCAGAACCTTCACGGATGGCGATTTTCATTCCCAACTTTAATTTTCCTAAAGCCTCCTCAGCAGTGAAGCATTCATGGTCAGTGCTTGGGCCAGCGCTTACATAATTTTCTACCAGTTCGCCTTTTAGTCCTGGCGCATGACCATCGATAGGTTTACCGTATTTCTGCGAGATGCGGATTTTCTCCATAACCAGTTCGTCTCGATTTACCGTACCAGGCCAGTTCATCATTTCTGCTAGGTAATTAATCTCGGGGCGGGACATTAGATTTTCTATGTCAGCGGCATTGATTTCTCCACCCGCTGTTTCAAAAGGAGTGGCAGGTACACATGAAGGAGCGCCAAAGTAAAATTTAAAAGGAACCTGTTTCCCGTTCTCGATCATGTATTCCACACCTTCCATTCCACAGACATTGGCGATTTCGTGTGGATCGGAGACTGTTGCTATGGTTCCATGAACGACTGCAAGTCGAGCGAATTCGGAAGGAACAAGCATGGAACTCTCTACGTGCACATGGGCGTCAATAAAACCAGGCATCAAATAGGGCAAGGAAGGGTCTTCTTCTATTTTTTCCAGCTTCACTATTTTCCCATGGGCTACACTGAGAGAAACAGAATAAATTTCACGGTTTGGGATGTCTACGAATTGACCTAGGATTTGCATAAAAATGTGGGAGAAATTAATTGGAGAGAATCTGTATAAGCGATTCGATTCCAAGGTTTGGGGATTGGTTTAGATTAAAACTACTATATTTGCGCAGTAATAAAAAAACGAATTAAGCTGGTTTTTTGAATGAATAAAATCGTCATCGCCATTGATGGATATTCGGGATGTGGGAAGAGCTCCACGGCCAAAGCAGTAGCAAAGGATTTGGGATATACTTACATCGATTCCGGAGCCATGTATAGAGCGGCGACTTTACACTTTTTGAACCATTTCCTATCTCCAGCTAATCCACATGATGTGGAGAAAGCCCTGAAATCACTGGAAATTTCATTCCACCTAAATCCCATTACGCTCAAACAAGAGACCTATCTGAATGGTTTGAATGTGGAGGGTGAAATCCGCACCATGAGAATTTCCAATAAAGTATCAGAAATCGCGACTATCCCTTCCATCAGAAAAGAGCTGGTAGCCCAGCAACAGCGCTTAGGCAAGAAAAAGGGTGTGGTCATGGACGGCCGGGATATTGGATCAGTTGTTTTTCCAGATGCGGATCTCAAGGTTTTTATGACTGCTAATCTCGATACCCGAGCAGTCAGACGCCAGGAAGAGCTTTTGGAAAAGGGTGAAATGGTGGAGCTTGAAGCTATAAAAACCAATTTGTCAGAGCGGGATCGAGTAGATTCCTCCCGTGCAGAAAGTCCTTTGAAGAAAATGGATGATGCTATGGAGGTGGATACAAGTAATATTACCTTTGCGGAGCAAGTAGCGCAGATTGTTCACGCAGCGAGACAAATCATTGATAAATAAAAAGCTATGCAGGTAAGCATTGATAAAAACTCTGGGTATTGCTTTGGCGTCGAATTCGCCATTAAAATGGCAGAGGATGAAATGGAGCAAAGCGACCAGCTTTATTGCTTGGGAGATATTGTACATAATGATATGGAGGTATCTCGTCTGAGTGCAAAAGGTCTGGTGGTGATAGATCGAGAACAGTTATCAGAATTACATGATTGCAAAGTTTTAATTCGTGCACATGGCGAGCCGCCAGAAACTTATAGAACTGCAATAGAAAACAATATAGAGTTGATAGATGCTTCCTGTCCGGTGGTGTTGAAGCTTCAGCATAGGGTTAAAAGTGCTTTTGACAAAATGGAGCGTGAGGAAGGTCAAATCGTGATTTACGGAAAAAAAGGACATGCCGAAGTGATTGGCTTGACTGGGCAAACGCTTGAAAAGGCGATTGTCGTAATGGAAGATTCCGATCTGGATAAGATAGATTTCTCCAGGCCTGTGACGCTTTTTAGCCAGACTACAAAAAGCACAAAGGGGTTTTACGAGATTTCCCAGAAAATAGAAGAGCGAATTCAGGCAGCTAAGCAGGATTTGACTAGGGAGACGTTTAACGCAAATGATTCGATTTGCCGTCAGGTCTCTAATCGTGAACCACAATTACACCGCTTTTCCCAAGAGAATGATGTGATACTATTTGTATCAGGTAAAAAAAGCTCGAATGGAAAGGCTTTATATCAGGTTTGTCTGGCTCAAAATGAAAGAAGCTATTTCATAGAAAATGAGACTGAAATAGACCCTTCTTGGTTTCAAAAGGATGAGAAAGTGGGCATATGCGGTGCTACTTCCACCCCGATGTGGCTCATGGAGCAGGTCAAATCCTATGTGGAATCACTTGAAGAAGGAGTACTTACCGTATAAATCAGAGGTATTTAAAATAACAGGAAGCCATTCTTCCGAAAGTTCAAACATTAAAGTTCATATACCCTCAAATTAAAAAGGTTATTTATTAGATTTGGGGCGTTTTTCAAAAGCTCATAGTTCAAAAACAGATATGTCTAAAATAGTGAAGCTTAAGAAAGGTTTTGACATCAATATGGTGGGAAAGGCTAAGCAGGAGCTTGCTGATTTCGCCCCGGCGCAAACCTTCGCAATTAAGCCGACAGACTTTATCGGGCTCCAGCGCCCTAAAGTTCTTGTCAATGAAGGAGATACCGTAAAGGCAGGTACTCCAATCCTGATCGACAAAGCAATGGATCAGGTAATTTATGCAGCTCCTGTTTCCGGCAAAATCGTCGAGATAAAAAGAGGGGATCGTCGTAAGTTACTTGAGGTCAAAATTTTGGCGGATGCCACCATCGACCACGAACAATTCGGTAAAGTTGATATTGCTTCTCTGGATAGGGATGCATTGGCGACCAAATTGGCAGGAAGTGGTGCTTGGCCTAACATCATCCAAAGACCTTTCGGCATAGTAGCCAATCCTGCAGATACTCCAAAGAGTATTTTCATCTCTGCTTTTGATACACACCCTTTAGCTCCTGACTATGGTTTTGCCCTTCAGGGACAAGAGAAATATCTTCAGGCGGGAATTGAGGCTTTGGCAAAACTTACTAGCGGCAAAGTTCATTTGAATGTAGACGGATCTAAGTCTGTTCCGGCTGTGTTTTCAGATTTGAAAGGCGCCCAGGTGAACAAATTCTCAGGTCCCCACCCAGCCGGTAACGTGGGTGTACAGATTCACCACTTAGATCCTGTGAATAAAGGTGAAATTGCCTGGACTGTCACTCCTTATGGAGTTGCTCAGATCGGAAAATTTATCTTAGAAGGAATTTATGATGCTTCTAAAGTAATCGCGGTAACAGGTTCTGAATTGACGAAACCTGCTTATGTAAAGACCTACATGGGTGCTTCAGTATCGACTTTCGTGAAAGGAAATTTAAATTCAGGTCACGTAAGAGTAGTATCCGGAAACGTACTTACAGGCGAGAAGATTTCTTTGGAAGGTTTCTTAGGTTTCTATCACAACCAGATCACTGTTATTCCTGAAGGTGATTACTATGAGTTCATGGGATGGGCTAAGCCTACGACAAGATTGAGCTACCATAGAGCACTTGGTTTACTTTCTTTCCTTACGCCGAACAAAGAATTCGTTTTGGATTCTAATGGTAGAGGAGAAGAGAGAGCTTTTGTACAAACCGGCGTTTTTGAATCCGTGACTCCAATGGATATTCTTCCTGTTTATCTTTTGAAAGCCATCATGGCTGAGGATTTTGACGAAATCGAGGAATTGGGGATCTATGAGATCGTGGAAGAAGATTTAGCTCTATGCGAGTTTGTGGATGTATCAAAGCATCCTGTGCAGGAGTTGGTGAGAAAAGGAATTGAATTAATCCAATACAGTTAATCCATATGAAGTTTCTAAGAGATTTATTGGACAAGCAGAAGCCCCTTTTCGAAAAAGGAGGAAAGCTTGAAAGTCTATATTATGCGTTTGAGGCAGGGGAGACATTTATGTTCAGCCCTAAGCATACTACCGGCATCAAAGGTGCCCAGGTAAAGGATGCTATTGATTTAAAGCGAATGATGATCACGGTGGTAATCGCTATGATTCCTTGCTTGCTTTTTGGTATGTACAACACAGGTCATCAGCATTTACTTGCAACAGGTGGAACAGCCGGGTTGTGGGAAAATTTTGGTGAGAAATTGGGTATTGGAGCGATGTTGGTACTTCCACTTGTTTTGGTAGCCTATACAGCTGGTGGTATTGTAGAAGCAATTTTTGCAATAGTACGTAAACACCCAATCAACGAAGGCTTCCTAGTGACTGGGATGCTTATTCCGCTGGTAGTTCCTGCTACTACCCCATTATGGCAAGTTGCTTTGGCTACTGTTTTCGCAGTAGTTATAGCTAAGGAAGTGTTTGGTGGTACTGGTATGAACGTGCTAAACGTTGCCATGACTGCTAGAGCATTCTTGTATTTCGCATATCCTGCTCAGATTTCCGGTGATCAGGTTTGGACTTATTTAGGAGATAAAACACCAGTGGATGGGTTCTCTGGAGCTACTGCTCTTTCTGTAGTTTATAATGCAGGAGTAGAAGGTACCCAGTCCGCAGTGGAGGCTTTGGCCAGCCACAACAGTGTGCTTGGATCTGGATTATATGAATTTACTAATTTATTTATGGGTTGGATTCCGGGTTCTATTGGAGAAACCTCAACCTTGATGGCATTAGTAGGAGCTTTGATCTTGATCGGTACAGGAGTTGGAAGTTGGAAAATAATCGTTTCTGGTTTTGCAGGTGCATATATCATGGGAACAGTAATGAATCTTTTCGCTGTAAATGAGTACATGGCTCTACCTCCTCAATATCACTGGGTAATGGGTGGTCTGGCATTTGGAATTGTTTTCATGGCAACTGACCCTGTGTCTGCAGCACAAACAGAAACTGGTAAATGGATATATGGTCTATTAATAGGTATGCTTACCGTGATCATTAGAGTGACGAACCCGGCATATCCTGAGGGAATTATGCTAGCTGTTCTGTTCATGAACGTGTTCGCTCCACTGATCGATTATTATGTAGTTAAGGCAAATAAAACAAGGAGGTTACAACGTGCAACAGTCTAACACTTATATTATTACGTTCTCCGTCATCTTGACGGTAATTCTTGGATTACTTCTTTCTGGTACTTCACAGGTATTAGGGCCTATGCAAAAAGAAGCTATTGCCTTGGATAACAAGAAGCAAATTCTCGGAGCCCTTATTTCAGGTGATGAGATAGCTGCAATGAATCCGAAAGAGGTTAATGATTACTATGAAAATAGAGTTTCATCCATTGTTGTAGATATTAATGGTAAGGAAGTTACCGAACAGGATGGAGTTCCAGTAACTGCTGAGACAGTTGATGTTGCAAAGAATTATAAAAAGCCTGCTGAACAGAGACTATTTCCAGTTTATATCTATCACGCAGAGGGAAATCCAGACGATGTAGCAAATTATGTGTTGCCACTTTATGGTGCAGGTCTTTGGAATGCCATTTGGGGATATATAGCTTTGGATACAGATATGAACACCGTCGGAGGTATTACATTGGCACATGCTGGGGAAACTCCTGGGCTTGGAGCAAGAATTACCGATTGGGAAGTACAGTCTCGCTACGTGGGAAAAGAAATCTATGATGAGTCCGGTCAACTTGTATCAGTCGAAATGCAAAAAGGTGAAGGCATAGATTACTCCAACAGCCCGCATAAAGTCGATGGTATGTCAGGTGCTACCATTACAGGTAAAGGAGTAAATAATATGCTTTATAATTACCTCAATTATTATCAGGCTTATATAGAATCTAAAAAGTCATCTACCGCTGTAGCTGAACTTCAATAAAATTATCAACTCAACAATTTCATAAACATGAGTGCTGAAACTGTAGAAAAAGCGATTGAGAAAAAGCCCGCTGAGGCCTTATTATCTAAGCGCCGGAAAAAATTAATATCAGATCCATTAGTAGACGATAACCCCGTTACCATACAAGTATTGGGTATTTGCTCTGCTTTGGCTGTCACTACCCAGATGAAGCCTACTTTGGTTATGGCGATTGCTGTAATCTTTGTGGTGGTAATGTCCAATTTTGTGATTTCTTTGATGAGAAACACCGTTCCTGGACGTGTAAGGATTATTGTACAGCTGGCTGTAGTGGCTACCTTGGTTACTTTAGTAAATGAAGTGCTTAAAGCCTTTGCTTACGATATGTACAAAGAGCTTTCTGTATTCGTTGGTTTGATTATTACTAACTGTATTGTGATGGGCCGTCTGGAAGCATTTGCCATGGGCAATAAGCCATACGATTCAGTACTAGATGGATTTGGATCTGCTTTAGGATATTCCTGGATTATTTTAGCAGTTGCTTTCTTCCGCGAATTACTTGGGTCAGGTGCTGTATTTGGTATTCCGGTCTACGATTATATCTCAGGTCTCTTCGGTCCTGATTTCACATTAGCTACTAATGGATTGATGGTATCACCTGTAGGAGCATTTATGATCTTGGGTATCATCATCTGGGTACAGCGTACCAAGACAGGATATGTTGAACACTAATTAATTAGCGAAAAAATGGATTTATTTAATTTAGGTATTCGGTCGATTTTTATCGACAATATGATTTTCGCTTACTTCCTTGGAATGTGTTCATTCTTGGCTGTTTCCAAAAAAGTAAGTACTGCAATGGGTTTGGGGGCTGCTGTTATTTTCGTATTGACAGTAACTGTTCCTACCAACTGGATGCTAAATGAGTATGTGTTGAAAGAAGGAGCTTTAGCTTGGATCAGTCCAGGTTTGGCCGAAATTGATCTTTCATTTCTTCAATTCATCATGTTCATTGCCATTATCGCCGCTATGGTGCAATTAGTGGAGATGATCGTAGAGAAATTTGCTCCAGCCCTATATGGCGCGTTGGGTATCTTCCTTCCTTTGATTGCGGTAAACTGTGCAATCCTTGGTGGTTCACTATTCATGGCCCAACGAGATTATACACTAGCAGAATCTGCGGTTTATGGTTTCGGTTCTGGTGTGGGATGGTTACTTGCTATTATTGCACTGGCAGCTATCCGTGAAAAATTGAAATATTCTCACGTTCCCAATGGTTTGAAAGGATTGGGCATTACAATGCTTTTGACTGGATTGATGGGCTTGGCATTTATGTCCTTTATGGGTATTGATTTGTAAGTATATTCTCTTTAATAAAATATTTAAAAGCTTCGGGAAATTATCTCGGAGCTTTTGTTTTTAGCGGTAATTGATTTTTGTCAATTAGCTCGTAACTTTTCGGCTGAAAACTTATTAATTCAATAACCCTGACTCTTATGAAAATCCTATTAACATTTTGCTGCTTTGTGGCACTTACGTTTTCAGCTACCGCGCAAAGCGGAGAGTGGATCGAACTATTCAATGGCGAAAATCTAGACGGCTGGAAAATTTCTGAAAAATCACAATCTTTCCAAGTTGAAGATGGGGTGATAAAAGTAGCTGGACCGCGTGGACATGCGTTCTATAATGGTGATGTGGCAAATCACGATTTTAACAACTTTGAGGTAATTGCTGAAGTTAAAACAATGCCTGGAGCTAACTCCGGTATTTTTATCCATACCGAATACCAAGAGAATGGTTGGCCAAATGTAGGGTATGAAATCCAAGTAAATCAAAGCCACACTGATTGGAGAAAAACTGGTAGTGTATATTCCTTTCAGGACGTGAAAGATGTCTATGTGGAGGACGGTGAATGGTACACTGAGCATATTATCGTGCAAGGTGATGTAGTAACAGTAAAAATCAATGGCGAAACTGTCAATGTATATGATCAATCTAAGGATGAAAACCGCAAAGGTGATCTAGGTACTAAAAAAGTTGACCATGGCACTATTGCTCTGCAAGCACATGATCCTAAGTCTGTGATTTACTACAAAAGTGTGAAAGTAAAAGTCCTGCCAGATTAATCTGAGAGAAAAACAGAAAGAAAATATCTTAAAGTACAAATCCTGATTATTATTGAGTAATAATCAGGATTTTCATTTACTAGCCATGTCATTTACATACAAACGCATTATTTCTTATTTCCTTCGAGGACTGTTATTCATCACCCCGGTAGCAGTGACGCTGTATATTATTTTTCAAACCATCCTTTTCTTGGATAATCTGATACCCGTCCCGCTACCAGGAATTGGTATTGTGATGGTTTTAGCATTGATCACCTTCGTTGGATATTTGGCAAGCCTTTTCTTTGCCCAACCATTTTTTGATTGGTTTGAGCGGGGGCTAATTAAGATTCCATTGGTAAATCTGATATACACAAGTATCAAAGATCTGATGGGAGCTTTTGTAGGGGATAAGAAAAAGTTTTCTTCTCCGGTCAAAGTTCAGCTAAGCGATACTTTTATACGATTAGGGTTTATAACCCAAGAAGATATGTCCATCGTCGGGGAGCCCGGCATGGTTGCTGTCTATTTCCCGCACAGTTACAATGTCTCTGGGAACGTATTCTTAGTACCAAAAGACAAAGTGACGCCTCTTTTGGATGTGAAGAGTTCTGATGTGATGAAATTTATGGTTTCAGGTGGAGTTTCTCCCCTGATCTAGTTTATGGCTTGTGGTAAATCACAAACGAAATCCATTCGCCATCCGGAGACCAGCTGTGTACATTGATCGTGCCTTGACCTCCGTAAAATACTGGGGTCAAATCCTTGATTTCTTTTGTCTCCACATCTATTAGGCGTAGTTTGACATCTTTGCCAAATGGATGTGATCCTTTTTGATCTTCTAAATAAGAAATCATTACTGCTGATTTATTGTCTGGGGAAGGATGAGGAAACCAATTATCCAATTCATCGTCAGTGAGTTGCTCAGCCCCTGTTCCATCAGGCTTCATTCTGTAGGCGTGCATTCTTCCTGTGCGATTGGAATTAAAATAAATCCACTTTCCGTCATAAGAGTATTCAGGACCATCATCAAGACCTTCGGTGGTAGTGATCCTTTTCTCGTCACCTCCTATGGTTGGAATGGAGTAGATATCCCAAGCTCCATCCCGTTGAGCACAGTAGACCAAGGTTTTTCCGTCTGGGCTGATTCCATGCCAATAGCTTGGGTGATTTGGGGTGATCAGCTTTGGTTCACCACCTGTTAGGGGAACGGTATAAATACGTGAGCTAGTGCCCTCATCACTTTTGCTGATCACGAGTAGTTCACCATCAAAGCTAAGTCCATGGTCATTGTTTGCACGGGCAATTTTATCTGGTAAGATTTGGCCCAGTTTATTGCCGTCTAAATCTACTTTTTCGAGATGACCACCAGAATTTATGATTAAGAATTCCCCATCTCTAGACCAGTTTGGAGCTTCAAAATGCCTGACTTCTTTAAAAATCGTTTTTCGTTCTCCCGATTTTACATTGAGGATTACCAGTTCGCTGGTAGTTCCTTCTGGTGCTTGTTGAGCAAAAATCGAAAATGAGAATAGAAGACAATAAGCAGAAAGGAAGATTTTAGATACTGACATCATAGGGTTGGGTTAATTGTTCCCTTAATATAGGAAACTGATAACAAACCTATTGCATCACTTCTACCACGAACTCGTTTTTATCTTTAAATCGACCGATTTCCCATAGAACTTGATTTTGCTGCTTCATTGCTTCTTCAAACCAATCCTTATTTTCTGGATCCACTGCCACCATTAACCCGCCGCTAGTTTGAGGATCACAAAGTTTGACTAAGTCCATTCCCACCACGCCTTTTGTTTTGGCGCTGTAGGCTTTCCAGTTGCGATAGGTATTGTCAGGGAAAATAAACTGATTGATATATTCCTGTACTCCATCTATCATCGGAAGTTTATGCAAATCAATTTCAGCGGAGAGCCCAGACCCCTCACACATTTCAATCAAATGGCCCAAGAGACCAAAACCAGTCACATCTGTCATCGCATGAACTTCTTCGTGATTGCCGATTATCTCCCCTATAGAATTCAATCTACAAGCAGTATCAAGTAAACTCATGTAATCTTTGTCAGATATCTTCTGACGTTTTAGAGCTGTAGCCAATACGCCCACGCCAAGTGGTTTGGTCAGGTAAATAATGTCTCCGATTTTAGCGCCTTGGTTCTTTTTAATTTTATGCGGATGGACAATTCCGTTTACTGAAAGACCAAAAATCGGATCTTTAGCAGCGATGGAATGTCCGCCTGCCAATTCAATTCCCGCAACTTTGCAAATAGATTTTGCTCCTTCCATTACTTTGGCTGCAAGTTCAGGCGCAAGTTTTTCTACCGGCCAACTTAGAATAGCATTCGCAAAAATTGGTTTACCGCCCATAGCATAGACATCCGAAAGTGCATTTGCAGCTGCAATTCTTCCAAAGTCAAAAGGATCGTCCACAATAGGAGTGAAGAAGTCCACTGTATTAATGACAGCCAAATCTTCTGACACCTGATAAACGGCAGCATCATCTTTTCCCGAGTTACCTACCAATAAATTTGGGTCGGATTGGGAAAAGGATCCACTTGAACTTAATATTTGGTCTAAAATGGCTGGTGCGATTTTGCAACCACAGCCTGAGCCTTCACTCCACTCTGTCAGTCGGGTAGGTGTATTTTCCATAAAATTGGGATTTTGCTTCAAGTAGTATTTGTGTAGCCTTGTCTTCATCAATTCCGGAAAGGTCTAACTGTATCGTTTTCCCTTCAGGATGTTTATCAAGATCAAATGTATAAGCCTTATCATAGTAGATTAACATGTTTGAGATCCAGTCTTCGTGATTTCCATCAATAATTGCTTGTATCGCTTGGGAAGTTCGCAATCCCCCCAGACGTTTTTTGATGCGTAAAACAGCGAGAATCAACTCATCCTGAGGTAAGCTTGCATATTCTTTTTTAATCAAATCAATTCGTTCTTGGTCAGTCTTGTAAATATCAATCAGCGGTGAGGCAAGCATCTGATGGTAGAATTTATCAGGTAGAATTAATCTTCCGATTTTTCGACTTTCATTTTCTACCCAACTTGGTTTTTCAGGATCAAGATTTTGTAAAGTTTCTGCAAATTCATTTTCAAATTGCTCCACTGAAGGTTGGACAGGTTGCCCAATAGCGCCAAAGGCAGAACCTTTATGATTTGCAAGTCCTTCGAGATCGATGATTTGCTCACCAGCTTTATGGAGTTTTTTAAGTAATCTAGTTTTTCCACTTCCTGTTTTTCCTCCTAAAACAATTAGATTCCAATCTTTTCGGACCAGTTCATAGCTGTAGGTCCTATAAGTTTTATAGCCTCCAACTACGCGGAAGATTTCAAAGCCGACCATGCTTAACAACCATGAAAGAATATGGCTCCTCATCCCGCCGCGCCAACAATAGATTATTATTTTTTTCTCAGGGAAGCGCTTTAAAGCGTCTTTTAAAATTAAATGAAACCTGGGGCCAACTAACTCAAACCCTTTGATAGTTGCTTCTTCCGGGCCTCGTTCTTTATATAGTGTCCCAACTTGAATTCGCTCATTATTATTAAGGATGGGAATGTTAATAGATCCTGGTATATGGCTTTGGTCAAACTCTCTTTCGCTGCGCGCATCTATCACAGGAAAATGATCCCGCAAACTCCAAAATTCATCTAAAGAAATTAACTGCTCCGCCATAAAGTTTGAAGATAAAAAAAGCCGCAAGGAATTCCTTGCGGCTCTGAATGTAATATAGTCAACTAATTAAAGTTGAGCGTCTAGTTTTTGAGATAAAACAGATTTTGGAACTGCTCCCACTTGCTTATCTACGATTTGGCCACCCTTAAAGAAAAGTAGGGTTGGTATAGATCTGATACCGAATGCTTGAGCAACGCCCGGGTTTGCATCTACGTCTACTTTACCAATTACGGCTTTACCATTATAATCTCCAGCTAGTTCTTCCACTACTGGTCCGATCATTTTACAAGGTCCGCACCACTCAGCCCAGAAATCCACTAGGATTGGCTGCTCAGATTTGATGATTTCTTCAAAGTTTGCGTCAGTAATTTCGAT
Organism: uncultured Algoriphagus sp.; assembly: GCF_963974835.1. GTDB lineage: Bacteria > Bacteroidota > Bacteroidia > Cytophagales > Cyclobacteriaceae > Algoriphagus. Next base: position 129,251 of record NZ_CAXBET010000010.1, read on the forward strand.
TGCTTTTGACATTGTATGTTTGGTTTTTGATTTCGAGATTTCAAATATATGAGCAAAAGCCAATAGCGTATTAATAAGTTCCGAGGGGTTTAATTTTTTTGTCTATAGGTAATTGATAGAAACTATAATTATTTAAAAGCTTTATCCAAAAGTAGGATCGGAGCATATTAAACCACACGATACATTACCTCAGGAATTTCCTTCAGTTCCTTGATCATTTCAGCACTTGGATCGATAGAGAATCTTTTTGAGAAAAGCTCCAGAGCTATGTTCTCTTTTCTATCTACCACATCAAAATACAGCTTTGCATCTCCTTTATATTTCTCGGTGATTGCCTGAAGCTTTTCCATCAAATCCATCGTGAGATCGTCAAGATCAATATTGACACGAAGTCCTTTTACCATTTTACCGCGGATCTCATCCAAGAGCGTAATGTTGCCAATCTTAAATTCCAGTTCATTTTCCGCCCATCGTTTACCAGCTACAGTTCCGCTGATGAACAAGAACCAGCCTGGCATAAAGTACTCTTTGAACTTCACATAGTCATCTCCAAACAAGAAGAAAGTAAATGCTCCTTGGTAATCTTCTAAAGTAAGCGTTCCGAAAGGCTTTCCATTCTTTGTGGTTCGGTGGGCAAAAGTCGATACTGATCCAGCCAATTTGATGTCTGTACGATTTCTTAGGCTTTCCAAATCATTCAGATCAGGCAAAGAGGCATTGGTGAACGACTCAATTTCCAGTCTAAATTGGTCAAGTGGATGACCGGAGATATAAAGACCGACCACCTCCTTTTCAATGTTTAATTGCTGCAATTGCGTAAAAGGCTCCATGGGTGCAATGGTTGGAAGCGGTACTTCCATATTTCCTGCACCTCCACCGAAAAGACTAACCTGATTGCTTTCCTCCTCTTGTTGTACTTTCTGAGCGTATTTTGTTGCTTTCTCTATCAAATTCAAATCTCCATCCACAGCCTCCAAGTATTGTCTTCTATGATGCTGCGGGAAGCAGTCAAATCCTCCCGCCATCGCTAGGGCTTCCATTGTTTTCTTATTGAGTGCCTTGGAACTTACTCGCTTAGCAAAGTCAAAGATGTTTTTGTATGGCCCATTTTTCTCTCGCTCCACGATGATTGCATTAACTGCCGCAGATCCGGCACCTTTGATCGCTGCCATTCCAAAACGGATTTCTCCGGCAGCATTTACGGTGAAGCCATTTTTGGATTCATTCACGTCTGGCCCCAATACAGGAATTCCAGCCCGCTTACATTCTTCCATGAAAAACGTCACCTGCGTGATGTCATTCATATTATTACTCAGAACGGAAGCGAGGTATTCCGCAGGATAATGAGCTTTTAGATAAGCAGTTTGATAGGCAATCCAAGCATAGCAAGTTGAGTGAGATTTATTGAATGCATAGGATGCAAATGCTTCCCAGTCAGTCCAAATCTTTGAAAGTTTCTTTGCATCATGACCCTTTGCAGAAGCTTGTTCTACGAATTTTGGCTTCATCTTATCCAGTACGTCCTTCTGCTTTTTACCCATTGCCTTTCTCAAAACATCCGCCTCACCTTTGGTGAATCCTGCGAGTTTCTGGGACAAAAGCATCACTTGCTCTTGGTAAACTGTAATTCCGTATGTCTCCTCCAAGTATTCCTGCATGTCGTCCAGATCGTATTCGATCGCTTCGGTTCCATGCTTTCTTTTAATGAAAGAAGGTATATATGCCAAAGGCCCCGGACGATACAAGGCGTTCATGGCAATCAAATCCGCAAAAACAGTTGGCTTCAACTCACGCATGTATTTCTGCATCCCGGCAGATTCATACTGGAAAATCCCGACAGTTTCACCTCGTTGGAAAAGCTCATACGTCTTCACATCGTCGATTGGGAAATGATCCGCATCCAGCTCGATGCCATGCCTTTCCTTTACTATTCTGATAGCGGTCTTTATAAGCGTAAGGGTCTTTAGACCCAAAAAGTCCATTTTAAGCAAGCCTGCTGATTCTACCACTGAGTTATCAAACTGGGTACAAACCATGTCGGAGTCCTTCGCTAAGGCAACAGGTACATAGTTAGTAATGTCGGCAGGAGTGATGATCACCCCACAGGCGTGAATCCCTAAGTTTCTCACCGATCCTTCAAGCATGGTCGCCTGATTGATCGTCTTGGCAGAGTCATCCTGTCCTTTGGAAATTCGGATCAGCTCATCTGCTTTTGCAATCAATTCCCCCTGACCTTTCAGTTTGTCAGAAAGAGCTGCTCTATTTCCAGCCAAGCCAAAAAGTGCTTTCAGTTTGATGTCAGGGACTAAATTGGCTAATCTTCCAGCTTCCGCCAGCGGAAGATTAAGCACTCTTGCGGTATCACGAATCGCAGACTTGGCTGCCATCGTACCATAAGTGATGATTTGTGCTACCTGATTGGAACCATACTTTTTGATTACATAATCAATCACGCTCTGACGGCCTTCGTCGTCAAAGTCAATATCAATATCGGGAAGTGAAACTCGATCCGGATTTAGGAATCTCTCAAAAAGGAGATTGTATGCAATTGGGTCAATGTTGGTGATACCTGTGCAATAAGCAACCGCTGAGCCAGCCGCCGATCCACGTCCCGGACCCACAGAAACCCCCATTTTTCTTGCCTCCACAATGAAATCCTGAACGATCAAGAAGTAACCCGGATATCCTGTATTTTGGATTGTGGCTAGTTCAAAATCTAAACGTTCTTCAATTTCAGGAGTGATTTCTGGGTATCGTTTTTTAGCTCCCTCGTAAGTCAAGTGCCTTAGGAAGGCATTTTCTCCACGTTTCCCTCCGTCCACTTCGTCTTCTGGATGCTTGAATTCATCAGGAATTTCAAAAGCAGGAAGAAGAACTTCCCGTGCGAGTTTATAGGTCTCTATTTTCTCGGAAATCTCATTTGTACATTCGATGGCTTCGGGCAAATCCGCGAAGAGTTTTTTCATCTCATCGGGAGTTTTGATGTAGAATTCATCATTTGGAAAGCCATAGCGAAACTCACGGCCACGCTTTCCTATGTACTTTTTCGGTTTATCGTACAGTTCCCCGTCTTTCACACAAAGCAGCACATCGTGTGCTTTGGCATCGGATTTCTCACTGTAGTAGGAGTTGTTTGCTGCGAAATACTTCACATCATATTTCTTCGCAAACTCCAAAAGCACTTCATTTACTTTTTCTTCCTCAGGAACTCCATGGCGGTTTAGCTCCACGTAAAAGTCTTCACCAAACTGCTCTTTCCACCAGACAAAAGCCTCTTCTGCCTGGGTTTCGCCGACGTTTAGAATCAGAAATGGAATCTCTCCCCAAAGTCCTCCAGTAGTTGCAATTAGATCGCTCTTATATTCAACGAGCACTTCTTTGTCAATGCGTGGAACATAGTAAAAGCCTTCTATATTGGCGTAGGAAGCCAGTTTTGCCAGGTTATGATAACCTGCTTTATTTTTTGCAAGGAGAACAGTTTGGTAACCGTCGTCTTTGTTTGATTTGTTTTTTCTGTCGCGGCAAAGATTGAATTCACAACCCAAAATCGGTTTGATTTCTTTTGCAATGGCTTCTTTCACAAAGTGAAAAGCGCCCATCATATTACCATGATCCGTCATTGCGATGGCTGGCATTCCGAGCTCTTTTGCGCGAGCAATCATAGCAGGAATTTCGCAAGTTGCTTGGAGCACAGAGTACTGACTATGCACATGAAGGTGGGTAAAAGGAATTTCGGTGAGATCCGAAATGTCAGCCTTTCCAGCTTGCTTTAATACATCTTTGGCTGCGGCTTTCTGAGCATCTTTTGCTTGCGCAAAGTTTGCTTCTTCTAGCTTTGGAGCTTCGTAGATTACTTCAGCGATGGTAACTCCAGCTTCGGGAGCTTGGACGCCTTGATTAATCAACCCAAAGAAACAGCGTGCAGTAGCATCAACATCATAAGCTGCATCGTGTGCGTCACCGAAGCCTTTTCCGAAAAGCTTTTGATGAAGTTCAGTAAGTGTTGGCCACTTGTATTTTCCACCTCGACCGCCAGGAAGTGCACAGAAATCAGTTGATATGTCTTTGGTATCCAGTTGTTGTGCAGTCAGAGGCATGGTGGCTTCAGCACGGTAATATTCCGAACCGGTTACATTGACATCAAACTCGACATTGTGTCCAACCAAATATTTGGCTTGCTTCACATCTCCTTCGAAAATCCCAAGGATCTGCTTGAGGTCGTGACCTTCGGCTAAGGCGCGCTTGGTGGAAATTCCATGGACTTTTTCCGCATTGTAAGGAATGGTAAATCCTTCTGGACGGATGATGTAATTGTGATTTGAAATCAGATTTCCCTTAGCATCATGCAGTTGCCAAGCGAGCTGGACAAGGCGTGGCCAGTTGTCCACGTCGGACATGGGAGCATTGTAATCGCGAGGAAGACCAGTGGTTTCGGTATCAAAAATTAAATACATACAGCTTGGGTAATTGAGCCTTCAAATTAGGGCTAATCTCTGAAAGGAGGCAAGTGTACTGGAGGTAATTGTCGTAGAAATTTGAATTAACTAGGTTCAAGTTTGACCCGAAATAGGTAAGGGCTTTTAAACAATATGATTATCCGCAATGGTGACTTTCACCTTAGCATCTTTGGTCGGAAGACCCATGACATAAGTCAGGATTAGTCTCAATTATTATTTTAACTCAAACTAGATTGATTTTGCCTCTTCTGGTAGAAAAGCGGATGCACGTATTAAAAAATATTTTCCTTGATAACAATGAAATACCTTTTTCAAGGTAAAATGCGGAATAAATAAATAGGGAATTTGTTTACTTAATAATTTCCACACTCTATACCGTAAGATTTCTTGAGCTAATGGTTGAATAAGAGGTTCGTTTTTTTAGAACCTTATCCACAAGGATTTTTCCTTTTGGATAAATAAATCAACATCTTTCGACCTTTGTACTATGCAACCTCTTTAGTACCTTATTTCCCACATCCAAGCTCTCTTGCTTTCTATTGAAGTCTGAATAAACTCTCGGACCAGGTCCTGATATTTGGTACCAGATACTTCTCTCCCTTTTAGTTTTTTTGGAAGGGTGATGATTTCTTCCGGCTCCCCAAAAGTAATTTTTTCAGCTTCCACTATGAGCATACCATCGTTGATGTCATAAGCCAAAATCAAACCTGGTAGCCCGAATTGCTCTTCAGGGCCAGTTGGAACTGGAATATCGGATGCAAACCATGCTGTAATCTTTTGGCCTCTAAGGGTGTCTTCTGTCACGGCTTTCATACACATGTGCCCGAGAATATCTCGTATTTCATTCATGACCCTCCATTTTGGAGCATTAAGGCTGTCACGGACTATGTAAGTTTTGCCCATTTGATCCATGTATTTGAGATAGGTCTGATCTTTAAGATTGTTTTCAATGAAATAGTCTTCCACTTGCCAAGAGTAACTTTGAACCTCGTAGGGTGCACCAAAGGTGTAAAGACTTTTTTCTGGCCAAAACTGGAGTTTCATACGTGTGCTGTAGCCTTCTGGACTGCCCCAGGAAAGTAGGATTCTGTCCTTTTCTTGCTGGGTTAGGTGTGGTAGACTTGCGTAGATTTTGTCATAGAAAATTCGGTATCGGTATTCTACTTGACCAACAATATTTTGAGCTCTTAATCCCGTGGTAATCAGTATCAGTGCAATGGTTTTAAGTATTGATTTCATTGTCATAATGGTATCCTGCTAGTTTTTATTATCTTCTGTTTTTTACTTCTACTCCGCGCATATTGTAAGTCACTCCGAGAAGGAAATATCTTGACAATGTTTCAATCCTGCCAGTGGAAACGAAGTTTTGACCAGCATATTGACTGATGGTTTGATTTTGCTTAAAGATGTCATAGGCGGAGAGTCTAACTTCCCATTTTTTGGCCTGACCGAGAAGTTTATAGATAAATGCATTTAGAATAGGTACTTCCTGATCAAATCCAAAACTCTCGTTTTCATATCGATTGTAGTTGAACTTCATGTCCAGGTAGAAATTTTTGGGAAGCTTAATGTTCATATTAGTATAGGCACTCCAATTAATGATGTCCTGGTTCTGAGATGGGTTTTGCTCGTATTTGGTTTTGCTTAGGCGGAATGAGGTTCCGGCGTAGATGTTAAACCATTCCAACGGGGTAGCATCCAGGTTTACCCCAAAATTATGGCTAAAGGTGTTGGTCTCTGTCTCGATAGAATTGATTAAAGTTAGACTTTTAGAATAAGATGGATTTGCATTTAAGAATGCATTGAATTTTGTTTTTACGATTGGAAACCCAAATCCTATGTAGGAAAAATACCGCTGCCCTCCAGAAACGTTTCCAGCCTTATAGGTAGTGACAAAAGTTTCGGGATCAATGGTTTGGTTTTGAACCACCTGACTTTCGTAGAGAGTTGAATTCAATGAAATTCGGAAGTTTATAAATGTAGCAGGATCATACATGCTATATCCCGTATTAAAAGAATGTGCTACTTCAGGTTTTAGATCTGGATTTCCTTCTCGGATATACAAGGGGTTAGAAATATCTTTGAAAGGCTGCAGGTCAGAAATATTTGGTGGAGTTACACCCATGGAATAGCCAGCGTTGAGGCGCTTGTTGCCCTTCATGGTTTTCCAGTAGGATACATTAGGGGTTAAATTGAAATAGTTTTTGTCCACTGTGCCAAGAATATCACTTTCTTTTACTACTGAAAATTGACCGTTCAAATTGTAGTTGGAAGCCGCTAAGCCCACACTTAGGTTAGAGCCTTTATTAGCATATCTAATGCTGGACCCTACCCGGTTGTAGGTAATTGAATTGTCAAAAAATCGGCTAAGATCAGCATTCAGTTGTGGGGTATCACTTGCCTCCACATCGTATACTTTACGGTCTGTTTCACTATTTGAAAGACTGAAATTATAGAACGATTCCCAAAATAATGTCTTTTTGATAGGTTCAACAAAGAGTAAACTTGATTTGATCAAGTTCGAGCTATTCAATGCTTGGTTTACTTGATCCAAATTTCTAAAATACGTATTAGGATCTGTTGAGTTAACAAGGTCTACGATGGATTTTTGGACACCATCTTGGTCTGCCTTGCTGTATGTATTACTGGCGCTTGCTGCAAAAGTTCTTCCATTTTTCCTGAATTTATGCCTGTAAATGGCAGTTCCTTGAAACGCGCCAGACCATTTATCAGATTGGTTGTTACGATCCATTTGGCTCTGCTCGGTGCTACTGCGTATTAGTTCTTGATAACTTAATAGTGAGGTAGATAACGTGCTAAATCTACCTTTAGCGGTAAGTGTAATGGTGTTGGTGCTGTCAAGATCATTTTGAAAACGAATATTTGCCCGATGATGTCCGGCTACATTGTTTTGTGAATTTTGGTCTGTGGAAGTGAATGATGTGTTGTCCTCTAGGAAGGTAGTTCTTGCATTATAGCTTTCTACGATTTGATCACTCCGGCTAAAGAAATAGTTGCTGCTGAAATCCTTTTTGTCTTTTAGATAGTTGTAATTAACTCCGAAAGCCTGGTTATTTGAAAAGCCTGAACTTAGGTTGTTGAAAGGAATTTCGAAGGATTCCTCATTATCTCCTCCAAAAGAGATGTATGAAATACCTCCGCTTCCATTAAAACCGAAATCCCCGGTATCTCCAAATTGAAATGCGCTGCTCCCTCTAAACTCCTGTAGGTCGTCAAATGACAAACCACTTTGATTGACATTATTTCCATATCCTATAATTGAAAATTGGTTTGTCTTGTCAAACTTATTATAAGAGGCATTGGCTGCCCATCTATCATCAGTCCCTCCTGATGCTGAAATCTTTCCAAAACCTCCTTTTTTAGCCTCTTCCTTAAGCTCTACGTTTAAAGTTTTTTCGTTCACTCCATCATCCACTCCGGTAAGTTTAGCTTGTTCTGACTTATCGTCAAATAACTGTAGTTTGCTAATAGATTCGGCATTGAGGTTTTGAGTTGCCATTTTCGTGTTTCCTCCAAAAAAGCGCCTGCCATCTACTGTTACTTTCTGGACTTGTTGTCCTTGGGCAATAATGTTTCCATCTGCGTCGATCTGCATTCCAGGTAGTTTTCGGAGAAGCTCTTCCAAAGTCGCTCCAGGCGGCACTTTAAATTTGCTGGCATCATACTCAAGCGTGTCTCCCCGCATCATTAACGGCGCTTTTGCGGCCTTCACTACCACCTCGTAGAGTTCCTGTAAGATGGGCATCAACAGGATTTCTTCCACTTCCAAGTCACCTGTTTCTGGAAGGATCAATTCCTTTTGTTTAGGAAGGTAACCCATATAGGTAGCTTTGATGAGTAAGGGTTGCCTGTCTACGTTTTTAAATTGGTACTCACCATTTTTATTTGTCAAGGTATATGCTATTAAGGATGAGTCCTTTGGAGTAAGAAGTAGCACCGAGGTGTAGTCGAGTGGAGCATTGGTGGTGTCTTTCACCACTCCTCGAATATTGAGTTTTGATTGGGCTTGGGTCGTAAAAATGAGAGTAGCCAGAAGAAAGTATGAAATGAGGAATTTCATTTTTTTTAGTTTTATGTTTATAACTATATTTTTTTTGACAAAATGAACCCAATCAAAAGATAACTACTAATGCATCTCTGCAAGTAGTATTCTTTGTGTTAGATGAGAGACTGAGGATCGAATGGATACTATGTGAATCCAGCTAAGTTGAAAATGATTGTACTTTACTTTTGCAACCCCTTAGTCCTATATTATATATAACCTTAAGCCCTATTTCTATAAGAAGATTTTAAAATTTCTCTTTTCTTCTTTAGGGCTATTATTAAAACAAATCAAAAATTCTTTCAATCAACTAGCGCCGTTCAATGAAAAGTAGGCAGCTATCTATACAAAATAATAATAAGTATTTTGATACTACTAGTATAGTAATCATTTAACTAAAAGTAGCTTACTAGTTTGTTAAAAGATGTTATTAAGGAAGGGGGTAACGCGTGGGATTTAGAGAAATTTAAAGTTAAATGGAGACAATTAACTTGTTTTGATTAGTCTTTTATATATTTTATTTATTATGCTCAAAAGAAAAAAACTTCACCTTTTATCTTCCCAAGGCATGTAAATCACCTTTTTGGTCTCAAAAAATTCTTCTTTAAAATAGTCTTCCAGGTGATACACCACATAAGATTTTCCTAGCTCCTCCATTTCCTCGTCTACCTCTCCTCCCTTCAGATAAAGAATGCCATTTGGATATTCATTAATATCTTCTTTGCGGATTTTATTTTTCACCCAGGGATAAAAATTAACCATCCGAGTAACTGCCCGACTGATAACAAAGTCATATTTCCTGATCAATTGCTCTGCTCTCGCTTGTTGAGCTTCCACATTTGTCAATTTCAGTTGCTTGACCACATCCTTTACTACAGTTATCTTTTTCCCAATGGAATCAACCAAATGAAAATGCGTTTCTGGAAACATTATGGCTAATGGAATCCCGGGAAATCCACCTCCAGTTCCGATGTCCAATATCTTCGATCCCGGCTCAAAAGGCATCACCTTCACAATTCCAAGCGAGTGCAGCACATGATGCACATAGAATTGCTCCATGTCTTTACGGGAAATCACATTTATCTTGGAATTCCAATCTTCATAAAGCTCCTGGAGCTTTTCGAACTGAGCAAGCTGAGTCTCTGTAAGGTCAGGAAAATAAGACTGGATAAGCTGAGTGCCAGTATTCATTAAATGTGTTTTTGTTTGCCAGCGGCAATTTCGTAAAGTAATTCCCTTGAGCGGTGAAGTTGTGCTTTCACAGTTCCCAAGGGTTTTTCGAGTTCCTGAGCGATTTCTTCGTAGGAAAGTTCATCGAAATAGCGAAGCTGTACTAGCTTTCTATATTTCGCAGGAAGCTTGTCTACAAAAATTCTGACCATCTCGATACGTTGCGTACGGATGAATTCATCCTGTGGATTATTGTCATCATCTTCCACATCTATAGTCACAGCATTTCCTCCATCATCTGACATAGTCGTATTCAAACTCATCGTTTTGAGTTTTTTCTTTCTGATGAAGTCAATGGTGTTGTTTGTAGCTATCCGGAAAAGCCAGGTAGAAAAAGTATAATCTTTCTTAAACCGATGAAGATTTTTAAAAGCTTTGGCAAAAGCCTCCATAGTCAGATCCTCAGCATCATCCGCATCACGGATCATTTTCAGAATCATGTAATAAACGGCCTTTTTGTATCGCTTCATCAAAGAGGCAAAGGCTTGCTGATCTTTTTGGTGTACTGCCTGATCGATTAGCTCAAAGTCCTCAAGTGCTTTCTTAGAAAAACCGCGTTCGTTTATTTCCATTGGATGTCTTTTGCCTGGTGGGAAATAGTCCCTAAAATCCAAAAGTAACCTAAATACAAGAAATCGAGCATCCAGATATTTTTCGGTGGTTTAGTTCCTTGGATCTTCTTTTCCGCCGCTTTGAATACGCGGACAAGGAGAATAGATCTCAATAGGATAATACCGAAAACAATAGAAAAATGTTCCCAGCTTTGCGCTAAACCGAAATAAATAAGTAATCCTAAGCCAGCAATCCAGAATAATGCATGAGAAAAGGAGTATAATCCAATCTTTCTCTTGTCAGCACCGTCGTAATACTTCCCGGCATGTAGATGTCTTTTTTTCTGAATTAAATAGTCTTTTACGTTTTCCTTGGGTTTGGATGTAGTGTTTGCATCAGGGTCCAAGACTATCTCTGTGTTTCTTCCATTTGTATACAGATTTACAAAAAGATCATCATCTCCACCTTCTATATGCCAGAGGTTTTTGAATGCTTTCACTTCCATAAAGAAACTTCTCCGGTAGCAAAGATTTCTTCCCACTGCCATGAAGGGTCTTTTCCATAATCCAAAGGACATGTAATACAGTGCTGTCAACAATGTCTCAAACTGAATCCAGTTGTTAAGAAAACTTGATTTTTGCTCATATCCCGAATAGCCTAACGCAAAGGTTTTATTATGATTGCGGACTGGGGCAGTCATTTTTCTGATCCATTGGTCAGTTTGAGGTAGACAGTCTGCATCTGTCAATAGGATAATATCATTTTTAGAAACTTTGATACCAAGCGTTAAAGCATACTTCTTTGAGGTCACATGCGGTGGTGTATATTTGACTGTGACGGATCTGAGTTTCGGATAATTCTCCATCATTTTCTCAAGCAATCTTTTCGTGCTGTCAGAAGAGCGATCATTCACCACCATCACATCAAAAGCTGGGTAATCTTGTTCGAAGATCTTCGGAATAAGCACTTTAAGGTTTGAGAATTCATTGTGGGCAGCAATCAAAACGGTCACAGCTTCCTCCTTATCGGGTAGGGACTTAGAATTATTGCCAGAGTAAAAGGCGGTCTTACCAAAAATAAATAGGAGATATATTACCTGAATAAGTATTCCAAAACCGAAGAACAACCAAAGTAAAAATATGCCCATAGATAGCTTTTGCTAAGCAAATATAAAATCAAATTCAGCAAACCATTTAAGAATAAGCGTATATTTTTGTAGGCTGAAAGGGGCAGTTTGATGATTGTCTCTCCTGCAACCCTTTACCGATATGAAGTTTACCTTAGAGTATAATGATTCCAAAAGTAAAGCTAGGGCCGGTGTAGTAAAAACCGATCATGGCGATATTCAAACTCCCATTTTTATGCCGGTGGGTACGGCTGCCAGTGTGAAAGCTGTGCATACCCGAGAACTTAAAGATGATATCAAAGCTCAAATAATTCTCGGAAACACATATCACCTATATTTGAGACCGGGTTTGGAAGTGCTGGAAAAAGCAGGAGGTCTCCATAAATTCAATGGCTGGGATAGACCGATTTTGACAGACAGTGGTGGGTATCAGGTCTTCTCTCTATCGGGAACCCGGAAAATAAAGGAAGATGGAGTGATGTTCAAATCGCACATCGACGGTTCCAAGCATCATTTTACTCCTGAAAATGTCATGGATATCCAGCGGACTATAGGAGCGGATATTATCATGGCATTTGACGAGTGTACTCCTTATCCATGTGAATATGGCTATGCGAGGAATTCCATGGAGATGACACATCGATGGTTGACTCGATGTATCGATCGATTTGATGCTACAGAAGGGAAGTATGGTTACAACCAAACGCTGTTTCCGATTGTGCAAGGCTCAGTCTACAAGGATTTGCGCAAGCAAAGTGCAGAATTCATAGCCTCTACCAATCAACAAGGAAATGCAATTGGCGGACTTTCAGTAGGGGAGCCAGCCGAAATGATGTATGAGATGACGGAGTTAGTCACTGACATTTTACCTCAGGACAAGCCTCGCTACTTGATGGGAGTAGGAACGCCAGCGAATATTCTGGAGTGCATCGCACTTGGTGTTGATATGTTCGACTGTGTAATGCCTACGAGAAATGCTCGAAATGGTATGCTATTTACTTCTGAAGGATTCATAAATATCAGAAATGAAAAGTGGAAGGATGATTTCTCCGCTATTGATCCGGCTACTGGAGGCTATGTGAGTACTTTTTATTCAAAAGCATATTTGAGACACCTTACCATAAGCAAAGAAATTTTGGCTGCACAAATTGCCAGTATTCATAATTTGAGTTTTTACCTATGGCTAGTCGGCCAAGCTAGAGAACATATCCTTGCGGGTGATTTTGCCGTTTGGAAAGATCAAATGGTAAAGAAAGTGAGTACCAGACTCTAATATGAAACTACTCGATAAGCTGATCATCAAGGATTTTCTTAAAACCTACTTTTTTGTAGTAGTGATGCTGATTCTGGTTGTTTTGGTTTTAGACTTTACAGAAAAGAATGACACCTATATCCGAAACGAGGTGCCTTCGCGAGAGATTTTTAAGTACATGATTAATTATGGTTTGTACTTAAACAACTTGCTTACGCCGATTACTGTCTTTATCTCCGTTATTTTCATCACTTCCAAAATGGCAGGTAGAACGGAAATTATAGCAATTTTAAGTAGTGGTGTTAGTTTCATAAGAATGTTAAGGCCTTTTCTATTTGCTGCCAGCATGATTGGCGGGGCAAGTTTCTTGCTAAACGGATGGGTTCTTCCTGGAGCTACAGAAGGCGTGACCAAGTTTCGGATTACTTATCTGGATAAAGAAAAAACATCTTCCGAAGCCAATATTCACATCAAAGTAGGCGCTGATTCCTATGCTTACTTAAGCAGATTTTATGGTGTAGGAAATACAGGTTACTATTTTACTTTGGAAACCATTAAAGATGGAGAACTTCTGGATAAGTTGTCTTCTGATCGAATCGAGTGGGATACGGCAAAGCATGTGTGGAAACTAATTAATTGGAGACTTCGCAAGTTGGAAGATAGAAAAGAGGTCTTTACAGTAGGTGAGTCTTTGGACACCACTTTATCAATTACCCCTGATGATTTTGATTTACCTCCTAATCATCATGAGACATTAAAGCTTCCTGAGCTTGGACGGCAGATAAAAGTTTTGGAAGAAAGGGGAGCAGATAATGTCGGTTTCTATAAAATCGAGCGATACGTACGTTTTATGTCACCATTTGCAGCAATAATCCTGACATTTATAGGAGTAATCATGTCAGCTAGAAAAACTCGGGGAGGTTCAGGATTTCAGATTGCTATGGGGTTCTTACTTGCGTTTGTATACATCATCCTATTTATCCTCTCTAGAACATTTGCTGAAAATGGTGCAGCGTATCCTATTTTCGCTGTGTGGTTGCCAAATATAATATTTGCAGCAACCGGCCTTTTTCTGTACAAAACTGTCCCTCGATAGATGGACGGCACGATCAAGGATTATTTAATGCTCCATCTGATTGTACTCATCTGGGGATTTACCGCGATTCTAGGTTTACTGATTAGCCTCCCGGCAATAGAGCTTGTTTTTTACAGAACTTTGATTGCCTCCTTTGGAGTTGCTTTGCTCTTTCTTTTGAAAAAGAAAAGTTTACTGATGCCTTTTCCAGATATGATGAAAGTGACAGGAGTAGGATTTGTGATCGCCATGCACTGGATTTTGTTTTTCTGGTCTGCCAGAGTTTCCACAGCCTCTGTCTGTTTGGCTGGAATGGCGACTACCTCTCTTTGGACGGCATTCGTAGAGCCGGTTTTTAATCGTACAAAAATAAAATGGTATGAAGTTGGACTTGGTCTCATAGTCATCTCAGGGCTTTTGGTGATTTTTAGTTTTGAATCAGGCTATTGGCTTGGATTAAGCATGGCGCTGGTTTCTTCATTCCTAGCTGCAGTCTTCTCGGTCCTGAATGGTAAGCTAGCACACAAGCATAATCCATATCAGATCACTTTCTATGAGATGGCTGGGGCTTGTTTATTTTCGTTACTATTTATGCCAGTTTATTCAAGTTTCATTACGGGCAAAGGACTGAATTTAAATTGGGTCGGATACGATTGGTTTTGGCTGTTTATCCTCGGAGGAATCTGTACAGTATATGCCTTTTCAGTTTCGGTTGAATTGATGAAGAGACTTTCCGTATTCTCGATCAACCTGACTGTAAATCTTGAGCCAGTTTACGGAATAATTCTGGCAGTTCTGATTTTTGGAGAAAGCGAAAAAATGACTCCACAATTCTATTTAGGAACAGCCATAATTCTTGTTTCAGTGCTCACTTATCCTGTATTGAATTATCTGAATAGGAGGAGAAAGCCAGTAAGGCCGCTTGGGTAAAGACTTGACTAGTAGAGAACGGTTAGGCAAACTGACTTTCAAATACAAAGAACTCATTATTCCAATCAATGTGGTTGGGCTTTTGCTCATATAACCCAAAAACTGAGGACCCCGAGCCTGACATTGCTGCATAATAAGCGCCATGCTCATACAGCCTTTCTTTTATTGCCTTAATTTCCGGATGATTAGGAAAAATGCTTGCCTCAAAATCATTTATCAATTCTTCTTTCCATCTTCTTTTATCTGCCAAGACTTCTTTGAGTTTGACTTTTGGAGTGGCAGGAGTTACTCCTGCATAGGCTTCTTTTGTGCCAATATGTATACCTGGGTTTATTAACAGCAAATGCGACCCTTTCAAGTCTAGCTCGATTGACTCCAATATCTCGCCTCTTCCTGTGGCGATTTTAGGGGTGTTTTCAATGAAGAACGCACAATCACTTCCTAGTTGTGCTGCATATTCCTCCAGAAAAAAATCATCCAGAATCAGATCAAAAAGATTATTCATCAGACTCAGGGCAAAAGCAGCGTCAGCTGATCCGCCACCTAATCCAGCACCCATAGGAATGTTCTTGTGGAGGTGGATATTTACGTGCGGTAGGCTCGGAAAGTCTTTTTTCAAAAGCTGATAAGCCATCATAATAAGATTGTCCTTAGCCTCTCCTGGAACTTCCAGTCCAGTGGTAGTGAAACTGGTTCTTTTTTGATCAACGATCATTTCCAGTGCATCCATCAGCGGAATTGGGATCATACAGCTCTCTATATCATGGTACCCATCTTTTCTTTTGGCAGTGACATGAAGACCTAGGTTAATCTTTGCGTTTGGAAATGAAATCATTGTATTGAAAGTTTAGTCAAAAATAGAACAATTTCTCAGTGATGAGAAGTTATGAACCAATTGAGAAATTGTTAAAAAAGCTAGCATATATTAAAGTAAATGAGGTATATCATTTTTCTTATTAAAAAAAAGAGAATAACTTTTGCGATAAATTGAATATTATCAAAATCAATACAAAATTTTGAGAATCGAAAAATTAGACAAATCATTTGCTGAAAAACAGGGGTAAATCATAAGTATTGGAGTTTTATATTTTGAAAAAATAAATTTTTCATACATTTTTTATCTGAGATACTTGAAAATTGTAAAATTAAATATTGTAAGTCTGAAAATTCGGTTTTAAGTTTGTCATGTACTTCGGCATCGAGTCGAAGAGAACCTGGAAAAACAGTATGTATAAAGTAGTCATTTTGCTAAGCGTAATTATTCTCATTGGATTCTAAATGTGAGGCACTAGACTATTCTTTATAATGAAATAAAAAAAAATCTGAAGTGCCTCACTAACCTGAGGCACTTTTTTTATACCCTAATAAATATGACCCTGAAAAAACATAGTTGGGAGATAAGTGAGAATGACGAGCATCCAGCAGGAAAAGCAATGCTTTATGCTACTGGTATGAGCGATAAGAAAATGAAACAGCCTTTTGTAGGGGTAGCCAGTTGTGGCTATGAAAGTAACCCCTGCAATATGCACCTGAATGACTTTGCCGGTCTGATCAAAGCCTCTTCTCAAGAGCATGATCTGACCGGTTTAGTTTTTAATACCATTGGAATCTCTGATGGAACTACCATGGGTACGCTTGGGATGCGTTATTCATTGGTATCACGAGAAATTATTGCAGATTCTATTGAGTCATTTATAATAGGACACTCTTTCGATGGCTGTATATCAGTGGCTGGCTGCGACAAGAATATGCCAGGCGCATTGATGGGGATGATCCGTACAGATAGACCTTCCATTTTGGTATATGGCGGTACTATCGCATCAGGCCATTATAAAGGAGAGAAGCTAAATATTGTTTCCGCTTTTGAAGCGTTTGGAAAAAGAGTAAACGGTAATATCTCAGATGAAGATTACGATGGGGTGATGCGTAATGCCTGCCCTGGTCAAGGTGCCTGCGGAGGAATGTATACGGCAAACACCATGTCTTCAGCGATCGAAGCAATGGGGATGTCGCTTCCATACTCTTCGTCTTATCCAGCAAATTCTCCTGAGAAACTGAGAGAATGTCGTGAGGTCAATAAATACATGAGAATCCTGTTGGAAAAGGATATCAAGCCTAGCGACATCATCACTAGAAAAAGTATTGAGAACGCAGTTACAGTTGCAATCGCTTTAGGTGGTAGCACAAACGCCGTGATGCACATCATAGCCATAGCGAGAACTGCCGGAGTAGAATTCAATATCGAAGACTTCAAGGCAATCAATGCCAAAACTCCTATGCTTGGTGATTTTAAGCCATCAGGGAAATTCATGATGGAAGACCTTCATGAGCAAGGTGGAGTTCCTGCTTTTATGAAATATATGCTCCAAAATGGCTTTCTGCATGGGGATTGCTTGACAGTAACAGGTAAAACTTTGGAAGAAAATCTAAAAGATATAGAGCCAGTGACCGTTTCTATGGTGAACGTTATTCACCCATTGGAAACTCCGATCAAAGCTACGGGACATTTGTGTATCCTTGATGGGAATTTGGCACCGGAAGGAGCTGTAGCAAAAATAACAGGCAAAGAAGGTAGTTCATTTACTGGACCAGCTCATGTATTTGACTCTGAGCAGGAAGCAAATGATGCCATCCGCGATCATAAAGTACAAAAGGGCGAAGTACTAGTTATTAGAAATATTGGACCAAAAGGTGGTCCTGGAATGCCGGAAATGCTCAAGCCTACTTCTATGATTATAGGAGCGGGGCTAGGGTCAGAAGTGGCATTGATCACTGATGGAAGATTCTCAGGTGGTACGCACGGATTCGTAGTGGGCCATGTGACTCCAGAAGCTTGGTGTGGTGGCCCTATTGGATTAGTGAAAAATGGAGATGTCATTACTATTGATGCTGATGGGTTAAAATTATCTGTAGCAGTGACGGATGATGAATTCGCAGAAAGAAGGAAATCCTGGAAGCAGAGAGAAATGTCTGACTTGCAAGGAACACTTAAGAAATACAATAAACTTGTTGCAACTGCCTCAGAAGGTTGCGTAACAGATAAATTCTAGAACCATGAAGGATTCGATGATCAGAGGGGCTGATATAGTTGTCAGATCACTTATTGCCGAAAACGCGGAAATCATCTTCGGCTATCCCGGAGGTGCGATTATGCCGGTTTACGATGCTTTACATGACTATCATGACCAAGTAAGACACGTGTTGACACGTCATGAGCAGGGAGCAATCCATGCTGCTCAGGGTTATGCTAGAGTTTCCGGAAAAGTCGGGGTCTGTATTGCTACTTCAGGCCCTGGAGCTACCAACTTGATTACTGGATTGGCAGATGCCCAAATTGACAGCACTCCTTTGGTATGTATTACCGGCCAAGTTGCTTCTCACCTATTAGGTACTGATGCATTTCAGGAGACCGATGTGGTGGGCATATCTATGCCTGGCACCAAATGGAATATACAGGTAAGAAGAGTGGAGGATATTGCCCCGGCTATTGCAAAGGGCTTTTATATAGCTAAGTCGGGAAGACCAGGACCGGTTTTAATTGACATCACGAAGGATGCTCAGACGAATTTTGGTGATTTCAATTACAGCAAGTGTCTTGGCTTTAGATCATATAGGACGCATATTCCTGTTGAGAAATCAGCTATTCAGGAAGCTGCTTTCCTGATCAATATGGCAAAAAGACCATATGTGTTATTTGGTCAAGGTGTAGTATTGGGAGAGGCAGAACAGGAATTGAAAGCATTTTTGGATAAGTCTGGAATACCTGCTGCATCTACTTTGCTTGGTTCTGGAGCACTCACAGAAGATCATCCCAATTATGTAGGTAAGCTTGGTATGCATGGTAATTATGCTCCGAACTTATTGACCAATCAATGTGATGTTTTGATCGCTGTAGGGATGAGATTTGATGACCGTGTAACTGGAGATCCTAAACGCTATGCGAAGCAGGCGAAGGTAATTCACCTTGAGCTTGATCCTGCAGAAATCAACAAAATAGTAAAATGCGAGGTTGCTGTGCTCGGAAGTTGCAAGGACAGCCTAACTCTGCTTACTGAAGCAGTTAAGGAAAATTCCTATCCTGAGTGGATGGCAAAATTTAAGGAGCTTTCAGATCAGGAGCATGCGACCGTTATCCAGCCGGATTTGAAGCCGACCAAGGTAGGCATGACTATGGGAGAAGTGATTCATCAGATCAATCAATATAAAGCAGATGATGCAATATTGGTAACCGACGTCGGGCAACATCAGATGATAGCTTGGAGGTATTTTAACTATAAAAAACCAAGGACTCAGGTCACTTCCGGTGGATTGGGAACTATGGGTTTTGCACTTCCTGCAGCATTGGGAGCTCAGATGTACGATTTCTCCAGACAGGTAGTGTGTGTGGTGGGAGATGGCGGTATTCAGATGACTATACAGGAACTGGGTACCATTATGCAGACCAAAGCACCTGTGAAGATAGTGTTGCTTAACAACAATTTCCTTGGCATGGTACGTCAGTGGCAGCAGATGTTCTTTGATAAGCGCTACTCTTTTACCGAACTCGACAATCCTGATTTTATCAAAATAGCTGAGGCATATAATATTCAAGCGCAAAAAGTCACCGAACGTGGTGATTTGCAGGAAGCAATTGAAGATATGCTGATTCACGATGGACCATATTTCCTAGAAGTAGTAGTGGAAAAAGAAGATAATGTATTCCCAATGATTGCCACTGGATGTTCAGTGGAAGAGGTCAGACTTAGCTAATTTAACCTTATGAAATCGAGTACGAACCCAAGGTTTTCACAGATAGAGAATTACAGATTCTGTGAGATTCCATGTGACCTTTCAATGAAAATTCTAAACACATGAAACGATATACCATATTCGTTATTACCGAGAATTTCATCGGTATTCTAAATCGCATTACCATTATTTTTACCCGAAGAGGTATAAATATAGATGCGCTGACAGCCTCAGAAAGTAGACTGGAAGGGATTCATAGGATCACTATCGAAGTGACTGCTTCGGAGGATACGGTCACTCAGCTAGTCAATCAGATCGAGAAAATCATCGATGTGATTAAGGCTTTTTATCACGAAGACGAAAGTGTGGTCTATCAGGAGATTGCTTTGTACAAAATCCCTGTTTCGAGACTTGATGGCGGATTGGAGACGATTATCCGGCAGCACAATGCCAAAATCATCGCAGCTGAACCCGACTTTGTAGTCTTAGAATTGACTGGTCACAAAGAGCAGACTCAAGAGCTACTTGAAATTTTGAAAGGGTATGGTCTCTTGGAATTTGCCAGATCAGGCAGAGTAGCTGTAGCAAAAAGAATGTTGACAATTGACAGTTTTGTCAAATAATAATAAACCAAAACGGGATTCCGCTGGAACCTATTAAACACTAGTAATTAACTATTAAAAGCTCATGAAATTAAAATTCGGCTCAACAGAAGAAAACGTAGTAACCAGGGAAGAATTTCCACTGGAAAAAGCAAGAGAAGTACTTAAAGACGAAGTGATCGCTGTATTAGGTTACGGAGTACAAGGTCCTGGTCAGGCACTTAACTTGAAAGACAACGGATTCAATGTGATTGTAGGTCAGCGTAAAGGCTCCAAGACTTGGGAAAAAGCTGTAGCTGATGGCTGGGTTCCTGGTCAAACGCTTTTTGAATTGGAAGAAGCTTGTGAAAAAGGTACTATCCTTCAATTTCTACTTTCTGATGCAGGTCAGATTGCTCTTTGGCCAACAGTAAAAAAACACCTTACTCCTGGTAAAGCGTTATATTTCTCTCACGGCTTCGGTGTGACGTACAAGGAAAAAACCGGTATTATTCCTCCAGCTGATATAGATGTGATCTTGGTAGCTCCTAAAGGTTCAGGTACTTCTTTAAGAAGAATGTTTGTAGAAGGTAGAGGCTTGAATTCTTCTTATGCAATCTATCAGGATGGAACTGGTAAGGCGAAAGATCGTGTTGTAGCTCTTGGTATCGGTGTAGGATCAGGTTACTTATTCGAAACAGATTTCTACCGTGAAGTAACATCAGATTTGACTGGCGAAAGAGGAACTTTGATGGGTGCTATTCAGGGTATTTTCGCAGCTCAATACGAAGTGTTGAGATCAAATGGTCATACTCCATCTGAAGCATTCAACGAAACAGTGGAAGAATTGACTCAGTCTTTGATGCCATTGGTAGCTGAAAACGGAATGGATTGGATGTATGCTAACTGCTCTACTACAGCACAAAGAGGTGCTTTGGATTGGTGGAAGCCATTCAGGGATGCTACTAAACCGGTATTTGAAGAACTATATAACAGTGTAAAAACTGGACAAGAGGCTCAGAAGTCTATTGACTCTAACTCTAAAGAAGATTACCGAGTAAAACTGGAAGCTGAATTGAAAGAATTGAGAGATTCTGAAATGTGGCAGGCAGGTGCTGTCGTCCGTCAGTTGAGACCAGAAAATAATTAATATAAAACCCCCAAGAATTATGAGTGAGAAGCTATGGATATTTGACACTACCCTGAGAGATGGGGAGCAAGTACCCGGGTGTCAGCTGAATACCCAGGAGAAAATTGTGGTAGCAAAAGCGCTGGAAGAACTAGGTGTAGATATTATCGAAGCCGGCTTTCCCATTTCAAGTCCAGGAGATTTTAATTCTGTACTCGAGATTTCAAAGGCAGTTTCCAACCCAATTATCTGTGCCCTCTCCAGAGCTGTAGAAAAAGATATCGAAGTAGCGGCTCAATCCCTCAAATTCGCGAAAAAGGGTCGTATTCATACTGGAATTGGTGTTTCACCATATCACATTCAATACAAACTGCGCTCCACTCCCGAGGATATCATTGCCCGGGGTGTGGCAGCAGTGAAGTTTGCAAGAAGGTTTGTTGATGATGTGGAGTTTTACGCAGAGGATGCAGGTCGTGCCGATGCAGACTTTCTGAATAAGATCATTGAGGAAGTGATCAAGGCTGGAGCGACAGTGGTGAATATTCCTGATACCACGGGATATACACTTCCAGAACAATACGGTGCTATCATCGCAAGTTTGAAGAATAATGTGCCAAATATTGACAAAGCAATTATCGCTACACATTGTCACAATGACCTAGGAATGGCTACTGCAAATACGGTATCCGGCGTTCAGCATGGTGCCCGTCAAGTAGAAGTTACAATCAACGGTATTGGAGAAAGAGCAGGGAATACCTCTCTTGAAGAAGTTGTAATGGCTATCAAATGTCATAAATCAATCGAAGTCCATACTGATATAGTTACTCCTAAGATTTACAATACAAGCAGATTGGTTTCCAAGTTGATGAACATGCCTGTTCAGCCAAACAAGGCTATTGTAGGTAGAAATGCATTTGCTCACTCATCTGGGATTCATCAAGATGGAGTACTGAAGCATAGAGAAAATTACGAAATCATTGATCCTAAGGACGTGGGTGTTGGTGAATCAACAATTGTATTGACTGCAAGATCTGGACGTGCTGCTTTAAAACATCACCTTGATGCTTTGGGGGTAGAATTGGAAGGCGATGCTCTTCGAGATGTCTACGAGGAATTTTTGATCCTTGCTGATAGTAAAAGAGATATTGGACGCAAAGACCTTTTGGGGCTTGTGGGCAAATTTGTAAGTGAGTCAAATTTCATTGAACTGGGTAAGGTCACCTATTCATCAAATGGAACTATTCAAGCGCAAGTAGAAATGAAAATCGGTGACGAATTTCATACTTCTACCGCACATGGAAATGGTCCTGTAGATGCAGTTCTGAAAGCTATAGACAAGATCGCCAAGCCAGCAGTGGAATTGGAGGAATTCCTAATCCAAGCCATTACCCATGGTAGTGATGATGTGGCAAAAGTTCACATGAGATTAATCAAAGGAGACAAACCTTACTATGGTTTTGCCTCACATACAGACATCGTATTGGCTTCAGCTCAGGCCTTTGTAGATGCACTCAATAAAATCCCGGTCAAAGAATACGCGACCGCATAATTATGGAAAAGACAACATTATTTGATAAAATCTGGGATGCTCACGTAGTGAAATCCGTTCCGGCTGGACCAGATGTATTCTTCATCGATAAGCATTTTATCCATGAGGTAACTTCTCCGGTAGCTTTTCTAAACTTGGAAAAGCGTGGAATTGGCGTAAAAAACCCAAGCAGAACAGTTGCAACACCTGATCACAACGTACCTACAGTCGATCAGGATAAAACAATTAAGGACAAGCTTTCACGCATGCAAGTAGAAAGACTTCGTGAGAACTGTGCCAAATACGGCATCGAACTTCACGATTTGGGTTCTGCTCATCATGGGATTGTTCACGTGATAGGACCGGAATTGGGTATCACCCAGCCAGGAATGACTATCGTGTGTGGTGATAGCCATACTTCTACTCACGGCGCTTTCGGAGCAATTGCTTTCGGGATCGGTACTTCTGAGGTAGAAATGGTATTAGCGACGCAGTGTATCATGCAGTCCAAGGCTAAGAAAATGAGAATCACCATCGATGGCGTAGCTGGACCTGGCGTAACTTCCAAAGACTTGATACTCTATGTGATCGCACAGATCTCCGCTGCAGGTGCTACTGGATACTTTGTGGAGTATGCAGGATCGGCTATCCAAAGCCTTTCTATGGAAGCTAGAATGACGGTGTGTAACATGTCTATCGAAATGGGTGCTCGTGGAGGTTTGATTGCTCCTGATGAAACTACTTTCGAATACTTGAAAGGGAAAGAATACGCTCCAAAAGGCGAAGATTGGGACAAAGCTGTTGCTCATTGGAAAACTCTGAAAACAGACGAAGGTGCGGTTTTCGATAAGGAGTATCACTTCGATGCTGCGGATATCGAACCGATGATCACCTACGGTACTAATCCAGGTATGGGAATCAAAGTGAAGGGAAATATTCCTACCACTGAAGGCATGGAAGGAAGCAATAAATCTTCTTACCTGAAGTCTTTAGCCTACATGGGCTTCGAGCCAGGTGAAGCTATCGAGGGTAAAAAAGTTGACTTCGTATTCGTAGGCTCTTGTACCAACGGGCGTATCGAGGATATTCGTTCTGTGGCATCTTATGTAAAAGGACACAAAAAAGCAGATAACATTACCGCTTGGATCGTTCCAGGTTCTCGCGAAGTTGAGAAAATGGCACATGAAGAAGGTTTGGTTAAAATCCTGGAAGAAGCTGGATTCGAACTACGTCAACCAGGTTGTTCTGCTTGTCTAGCGATGAACGATGACAAGATTCCTTCTGGAAAATATGCAGTCTCTACTTCTAATAGAAACTTCGAAGGTCGTCAAGGGCCTGGAGCTAGAACCATGCTCGCATCTCCTTTAACAGTAGCAGCAGTAGCCATTGCCGGTGAAATCTGCGATCCAAGAGAAGTGTTTCAAAATTAAAAATACGAAGTCAGAAATGGGAAGTACCTGTTTGCACCGAGCAAACCATTCAACTTTCCAACTTTCCAACCTTTGAACTAATTAAAAAATGGCTTACGATAAATTTACTGTTCTCACGAGCACTGCGGTTCCATTACCGACAGACAATGTGGATACAGATCAGATCATCCCAGCTCGATTCCTAAAGGCTACAGAGCGTGAAGGTTTCGGCGACAATCTTTTCCGTGACTGGAGATATGATGTAGAAGGTAACCCTAAAAAAGATTTTGTCCTGAACGATCCTACTTACAGCGGTAAAATCTTGGTTTCAGGAAGGAACTTCGGTTCTGGGTCTAGCCGGGAACATGCTGTTTGGGCATTGTATGATTATGGATTCAGATGTGTAGTATCCAGCTTTTTCGCAGATATCTTCAAAAATAACTGCTTAAATATCGGAGTACTTCCAGTGACTGTTTCCCCTGAGTTTTCTGATAAACTTATGGATGCAATTACTACAAATCCTGAAACTACGATTACTGTAGACATTCCGAATCAGAAGATTACCCTTGACTCCACAGGGGAATTTGAGTCTTTTGACATCAACGAATACAAAAAAGATAACATGCAAAATGGCTTCGACGATATCGACTACTTATTAAGTATGTCAGATGAAATCGATGCTTTTGCTGCAAATAAATAAGTGAAAATGGCCGCAGGGAAGCGCATTGAAATAATGGATACTACGCTAAGGGATGGTGAACAGACCTCTAGCGTTTCCTTCTTGCCTTCTGAAAAGCTGCAGATCGCTAAGCTTTTGCTGGATGAATTGAAGGTAGATCGAATAGAGGTTGCTTCAGCTAGAGTTTCAGATGGGGAATTGGAAGGGGTGCAAAAAATCACACACTGGGCAGCTGAGAAAGGCTATCTGGATAGGGTTGAGGTTTTAGGCTTTGTGGATACACCCGCTTCGGTGGATTGGCTGTTGAAGGCTGGTGCCAAAGTGATGAATCTGCTTACAAAAGGTTCCCTTAATCACCTTGTGCATCAATTGAAAAAAACTCAGGATGAGCATTTTGCAGACATCCAAAAGAGCATTGAATATGCTCAGGAAAATGGGATTGATGTAAATGTGTATCTGGAAGATTGGTCGAATGGAATGCGGAATTCTCAGGAATACACGTTAGCCTTGATCGGATTCCTGACCACACTTCCTGTGAAGAGAATTATGCTTCCAGATACGTTGGGACTGCTTTCTCCGGAAGAGACAAAGGCATTTTTCATCCAAATATCTACCAAATTCCCGAACGCCCATTTTGATTTCCATGCGCATAATGACTACGATCTTTCTGTAGCCAACGTCATGGAAGCCATCATGTACGGTGCTTCTGGAATTCATACTACGATCAATGGGCTTGGAGAAAGAGCTGGAAATGCTCCATTGGAATCAGTGATTGCAGTGATCAAAGATTTCACTGATCTTCAGATCAATGTGCAGGAGCAGAAAATCTACCGCGTAAGTAAGTTGGTAGAGCAGTTTTCCGGACAGCATATTCCAGCAAATAAGCCTGTAGTCGGTGAAAATGTATTTACTCAAACTGCAGGAATTCACGCTGACGGAGACAATAAGAAAAACCTTTATTTCAACGATCTGCTTCCTGAGCGATTTGGTCGACAGCGGAAATATGCCCTTGGTAAAACTTCCGGCAAAGCCAATATTCTAAAGAATTTGGAAGAGCTGGGGATTTCTTTAGAAAAAGAGGAACTGACGAAAGTGACTCAGCGAATCATCGAACTGGGTGATAAAAAAGAGCGGGTTACTACGGAAGATCTGCCTTATATCATTTCCGATGTATTGCAGAATAACTCTATTTCCAAAAATATTTTCATCGAAGGCTACCATATGACCCATTCTCAAGGTCTAAAACCTTCTGTGCAACTTCGCTTAAACATTTACGGCAAATCCTATGACGCACATGCATCTGGAGATGGGCAATATGATGCATTTATGCGGGCAGTCAAAGAAATTTACAAATCCCGAAAAAGACAACTTCCTAAGTTGATCGATTACCATGTTTCGATTCCTCCTGGAGGCAAAACAGATGCTTTTGTGGAGACAGTCGTGACTTGGGATTATGGAAAAATATTTAAAACGAAAGGGCTAGATCCCGATCAAACAGTGGCTGCGATGATGGCCACAGAGAAAATGCTGAACATCGTCGAATCATTCAATCAAACACCAACGAAAGAAGAATCCAAGTTTTATGGAAATGAATATCGCGCTGTTGCCGGGTGACGGCATCGGACCTGAAGTAATCGACCAGGCTGTGAAAGTAGTGAAAGCTATTGGCCAGAAATTCGGACACAAAATCACTTTTACAGAAGCAGTAGTAGGAGCCGCAGCTATTGATGCGACTGGTGAACCTTATCCAGATTCAACCCACGAAATAGCTGCTGCATCAGACGCAGTTCTTTTCGGAGCTATCGGAGATCCTAAGTACGATAATGATCCTAAAGCTAAGGTTCGTCCAGAGCAAGGTTTGTTGTTGATGCGTCAGAAATTGGGCTTATTTGCCAATGTTCGTCCTACATTCACTTTCCCTTCTTTAGTGCATAAGTCTCCCTTGAAATTGGATCGTGTAGATGGTGTTGACTTTGTGTTTTTCAGAGAATTGACTGGTGGAATCTACTTCGGCGAGCCAAGAGGAAGAAACGAGCAAGGCACCAAAGCTTTTGATACCAATGTGTATAGCAAGCATGAGATCGTACGCTTGGCGAGAATGGGTTTCGAAGCTGCGCAAAAAAGAAGAAAACTCCTGACTTGCGTGGATAAAGCAAATGTGATGGCTACTTCTAGACTTTGGAGAGAAACCGTACAAGAACTTGCTCCAGAATATCCAGATGTGACAGTAGAATATGAATTCGTAGATGCGGTAGCGATGCGATTGATTCAGTGGCCAAAAGCGTACGATGTCTTGATTACTGAAAATTTATTCGGAGATATCTTGACAGATGAGGCTTCGGTAATTTCAGGTTCTATGGGCTTAATGCCATCTGCATCCTTGGGAACTTCCATCAAATTGTTCGAACCAATTCACGGTTCTTATCCACAAGCCGCTGGAAAAGACATTGCAAACCCATTGGCCACAGTTCTATCTGCTGCGATGATGTTTGATTATGCTTTTGATCTGAAAGAAGAAGCTAAACTAATTTCTGATGTAGTCAATCTTTCACTTGATGAAGGATATGTAACCGAAGATATTGCTGATGGCGGTACATCCTATAAAACTTCTGAAGTTGGCGATTGGCTAGCTGCGAAGATTTTGGCTTAAGATTGGAAAGTTAGAAAACTAGAAAACCACCTTGAAAGAGGTGGTTTTTTTATGCTTAATAGTAATGATAATCTAGAGCTAATCTTTCATTTGCAAGACCATGTTATATTTGATTATAACCTAAACACCCTATGCTATGAGATATCTTCCTATATTTTTTGTAATTATTGCTTTAAGTTTTGTCTCCTGCAGTTCGGCAGAGAAGATTGAAAAATCTTCCAAACAATGGTACAAAGGCAATCTTCATACGCATTCTTATTGGTCTGATGGTGATGATTATCCCGAGATGATTATGGATTGGTATAAGTCTCATGACTATGATTTTGTGGTTTTATCTGATCATAATACGCTGGCCCAAGGGGAAAAATGGAAGTTAATTCCGAAATCTCCCTCTCATGAATTGGGATTTCAAAAGTATGTAGAGAAATATGGTGATCAGGTTATTTATCGAAAGGACTCAGCTGATAGGATAGAAGTAAAATTGAAAACCTTGGCTGAATATGCTCCGATGTTTGAGGAAGAAGGAAAGTTTCTGATCATTCAATCGCAGGAGTTAACGGAGAGTTTTCAGAGTAAACCACTTCATATGAATGTGACGAACATTCAGAAATTAATCCCTGCAGAAGGAGGGAATTCAATTCCGGAGATTTTGCAAAATGGTTTGGATAGAGTTAAAGCACAGCGGGATTCTACTGGAGTGCCAATGTTTTTGCATATCAATCACCCAAATTTTGTCTGGGCTATCACGCCTGAGGATATTATAGCCTTGAATGGCGAGCGATTTTTTGAAGTTTACAACGGCCATCCTCAAGTGAATAATTATGGAGATTCCCTTCGACCTAGTATGGAAGTTTTGTGGGACAAAATCCAAGCATCGTATTTACAGGCTGGCAAACCCTTACTTTATGGATTGGCTGTGGATGATGCGCACAATTACCATGTTTTCGATCAAAATAGTAGCAATCCTGGAAGAGGCTGGGTAATGGTTTTGTCTGAAAGCTTAGATCCGGCATCTTTGGTTGAAGCTATGGAGCGTGGAGATTTCTATTCAAGTACTGGCGTTATTTTGAAATCAATAGACTTCAGTGGAAAAACGCTAAATGTCGAAGTGAAGGCGGAAGACGGTATTTCTTATGAAATCCAATTCTTTGGCACCAAAAAATCTTCCTCGGAAGAAAGCGGAATATTGCTGAGCGAAGTAAGCGGAACTTCAGGATCTTATACTTTGGAGTCAGATGATATGTATGTTCGAGCAAAAATCATTTCTTCCAAACCCAAAGAAAACCATTATCAGATCGGTGATACAGAAACGGCCTGGACACAGCCAGTTAAGACAAGATGAAGTTATAAATTAATGAATACTAAAATTATTGGTTGGTTTTACGTGACAATTGGAATATTTTCCTTTTGGTTATACAGGAAAATGTGGGTAGGGTTATCTAACTTCTTTGATAAGTCAGCAGATTTATCCAGTAATATATTTTCCTCTAACATCTTTTTCGGTCAATTATTTTTCTACATAAGTTTATCAACCCTATTAATTATTTTTGGAATAATAAAAATCAAAGAGGGTAAAGTAAGGAAGCTTAATCTAGTAATTATATTTGTGATAGGCCTTTGGTTCCTTCTTGAGATACCTATGTATAAATGTGATTTTTATGGAATACCTCATTCATTTTGGCATTCCCAAAAATTCCATTTTCACTAAAGAGCATACTTTGCACTAAAAATATAATGCATTGATGGTTTGATCTAAATTCCCTTAATTTCAAAGTTCAAATCACAAATCGTTATTTCATTGCAATCCCGACCATATTCCTATCTTTTTTCCATTTCATATTTTGGTGCACGATACAAAGGTTGGGCTCCTCAGCCCAATCAGCCAACAGTACAGCGTAGGTTGGAGCGGGTGATTAGACATTTGTTGGGTCATGAAGATTTTTCTCTGATTGGATCAAGCAGAACAGACTCTGGAGTTTCCTGTGTTGGAGGGTATGTGCAGATTTTCCTTCGGGAAAAAGTTGAAATGAATTCACTCTTGCCCGAATTGAATGAGCGCTTGCCTCAGGATATGCAGTTAAATTCCGTGCAGGAAGTCGCCACCAATTTTAACTTGATCCAATCCGTAAAGCAGAAAACTTACCGCTATTATTTTTCTAACTTAATAGATTTCCATCCTTTTGCTTCGGCTTTTCTAGTCAATATAAAGGAGAATCTGAATTGGGAAGCGATGAGAGAAGCTTGTCAATTGTTTAAAGGGAAGCATGATTTCAAGGCGTTTTGCAAGCCTTCTGAAAATAAAATAGATTATATCCGAGAAGTTCTATCTGCTGGTATCCTAAATACAAACGAGTTTTTAGGGCAGTACTTTCCTAAAGAGATTTATTACTTCGAAATCACTGGTACTGGATTTCTTCATCATCAAGTGCGAATGATGATGTCAGCCGTTTGGCAAATTGGAAAAGGGGAAATGGAATTGCCGGAAATATCTGCCCGGTTTGAATCCCCAGAGCTATTTGAGAAATTACCTCCAGCACCGGCAAATGGTTTGGTGCTTTGGGAAACAGTATTAGATATCCTTTGATCGGTAAAACTGAGAAATCTCCTCGGAAGGTTTAATTTTTTATTTTAAACCTTCGAGGTCAAAAAATGTTTTCAAAGGTTCATCTCAAACACATAATCATCCATCACATAACCACTTCCTATATCTATGACTTCCTCCTTGATATTTTCAAAACCCATGTACTCGTAAAATTCAATAGCGCCCTTATTGTACTTGTTTACATTTAGTAGCAGACTTTTTTGCTCATTTTCTAAGGCAATCTTTTTAATAGCCTGAATTAATTTCTTCCCAATTCCTTTTCCCTGAGCTGAGGGCAGAATATAAATCTTGTGGATTTTGGTTTGACCTGGCTTTAGATTGGGTTGAATTCCAGTAAACCCTAATTCTACTCCATCTTCATATGCGAGCAAAAAGATATGACCATCTTCAAATTGTGCTTCGAGATGGGGTAAATCATAAAACAAATTTAGCATGTAATCGATTTGAGCAGGGCTAAGGATATCCCCAAAAGTGTCTGGCCAAGTTCTGTGGGCGATGGATTGCACTTGTTTTAAATCTTCTTTGGATGCTGGGATTATTTGAATCATAGGAGTAGAAAATGAAAATTCAATTTATCCCGATTGTGTTAAAAAACAGAAACCGAGCCCCTTTTTGTGAGACTCGGTTTTTAAATTTTAACTTATAAGGCTAAACCTTACTTGGTTCTGGGTGAGTATACCCTTCTCTGTATGGCCTTCTCAGTCTTTCAGTTGCTTCTTTATCTCCGATCACTGTCATGCTTTTAGGATCGTATTTCAATGCTCTTCCGCCCAAGTCCATGGAAATATTTGCCAAAATGCAGGAAGCGGTAGAAATATGACCTTCTTCTATATCAGCAACAGGTAAGGTGTTTTGATCAATTGCTTTCAACCAGTCTTTCATGTGAAGTCTTGTCGCAGGTGCGGCATTCAATTCTATATCTGGTTCATTGACATCTTCAGGATATTTTTCTCGTTCAAAAAGACAGTCAAAATGGATTGGCTTTTCATCTTTGTCCAACGGAGTATAATCTGCCTGCATGGTACTTCCTGCCAGCATTCCCTTGTCTCCAAAAATTTTGAATGCCCACGGATAGTCAGAATCATCCGGGTTTCCCCATGTTCTATGCTGCCAAACGACATTCAGTTCTGGGTATTCGAAGATGGCTGATTGAGTGTCTGAAATATTTGATTTTCCATCTTTCTGAACATAAATCCCTCCTGATGAACTGATCTGAGTGGGCCAACCCAACTTCAACATCCATCTTACGGTGTCTAGCATATGAACGCACATATCACCAGTGATTCCGTTTCCATATTCCATAAATGTTCTCCACCATCTTTTGTGAGGAATTCCATCATAAGGTCTTAAGGGTGCAGGTCCAGTCCACAGATCGTAATTAAAAAATTCTGGTACCGGCTCTACAGGTGGATTCCCATTCGCCCGCATGTGAAAATAGCAGCAAACCTCTACGTGAGAAATTTTACCTAGTTTCCCGGTATCAATAATTTGCTCTTTGGCATCAATCAAATGTGGTGTACTTTTTCGCTGAGTCCCTACTTGGACAACCTTGTTATATTTCCTTGCAGCTGCCACCATCGCTTCTCCTTCGATCACATCGACCGAAATAGGCTTCTGCACATAGACATGTGCTCCAGATTTTAGGGCGTCGATGCATTGCAGCGCATGCCAATGGTCCGGTGAGCCAATTAGCACGAATTCAGGTTTTTCTTTGCTTAAAAGTTCTTTATAATTTTCATAGAGGGCTGGGACTTTACCGGATTTTTGACGCGTCGCCACCATATCTCCAGCTGCTTTCAGCATATTTTTGTCAGGATCGCAAAGCCCAACGACTTCAACTTCAGCTACTTGAATAAGTCGGAAAAGATCCGATTTCCCATACCAGCCAGTACCAATCAAAGCAACTTGAAGAGGTCCTTCCCGGTCTTTAAAATCCATTCCTAACAATCCAAAACTAGCGAGTGTAGCCAAGGCAGATGAGCCTTTCAGAAAATCTCTACGGTTAAGAGCATTCATTGAGTAAGAGTTTGAGGTTTATTGTAGCTATTAAGTTACAAAAAGACAATCCCTTAGCAACAAGAATTGGATAAGTGGAAAGAAGATTAGTTAGAAATTCAAAATTTAAATTCTCAAATTTGATCTGGTTCCGGGTGAATGTAACCATCTCTATAAGGTCTTCTCAAAAGTGCGGTGGCTTCTTCATCTCCTTCAACTGTCATCGTTTTTGGATTGTAGCGAAGTGGTCTTCCGTCTAGTTCCATTGACATATTTGCCAAAATGCAGGAAGCTGTAGAAATATGACCTTCCAAAACGTCTGCAACAGGCAAAGTGTCATTTTCTATCGCCTTCAGCCAGTCTCTCATTTGCTCACGCGTAGCAGGCGCAGCGTGAACTTCATTGTCTTTTTCGGTAACATCTTCAGGGTATTGCTCTTTTTCCAGCACTACGTCATAATGAATAGCCTCACCTCTGCCATCAGGGTAATAATCAGCTCGCATCGGGCTTCCTGCCAGCATCCCATTTTCCCCGTAGATTTTAAAAGCCCAAGGATAATCCTTATCTACTGGATTACCCCAAGTGCGATGCTGCCAGACTACATTCAACTCGTCAAATTCAAAAAGGGCTGTTTGAGTATCCGAAATATTAGCCACGCTATCTTTCTGTACATAAATCCCACCAGTAGAAGTCACTTGTAAAGGCCATCCCAAATCCAGCATCCAGCGTACCGCATCCAGCATGTGTACGCACATATCGCCTACAATCCCATTTCCGTATTCCATAAAAGCTCTCCAGCCTCGATGCAAAATGCCTCTATAAGGAAGCATTGGTGCAGGACCAGCCCAGAGATCATAATTCAGATTTTCAGGAACAGGCATCACAGGAGGATTGCTGTTGTTTCGCATATGGTAATAGCAGCAAACCTCAGCATGGGAGATTTTTCCTAATTTCCCGGTATCGATAATTTCCTTTTTTGCTTGGACTAAATGTGGGGTGCTTCTACGTTGAGTTCCAATTTGCACTTTGCGATCGTATTTTCTGGCAGCGGCCAAAATAGCTTCTCCTTCAATCACATCCACTGAAATCGGTTTTTGTAAATAAACATGTGCCCCGCTTTTCAATGCAGCTATTGCGATCAGTGCATGCCAGTGATCCGGAGTTCCAACGAGTACATATTCAGGTTTTTCTTTGTCTAAAAGCTCCTTGTAATCTTCATAGAGTGGTGGGACTTTCCCGGACTTTTGTCTAGTCGCTACTAGTTTTCCTGCCTCTGCCAACTGAATGCTATCTACATCACATAGTCCAACAACCTCCACGTCTGCTACTTGAATCAATCGGAAAAGATCTGATTTGCCATACCATCCGGTGCCTATTAGTGCTACTTGCAATGGGCCTTTTCTGTCTTTAAAGTCCATACCTAGCAAGCCGAAACTAGCCAAGGACATCAGGGCAGTACTGCCTTTTAAAAATTCTCTTCGATTGAGTGGGTTCATAAGTAATTGATTTAGGATTCTGAATTTACAAAAAGCAAGGATTTTGCCAAGTACTTATGGTAAACATGGAGGCATTACCTGATGAGCATAATCAGTTCTAAAAAAGATTAGGGATAAAAGTGCAGATGAACAAATTACTTTGCTACCCAATCTAATTGCCTTCCTTCATCTTGAGCTTGTTTGTCTTTTGAAGTACCTATGGCTATCCCAATTGCCATACCAATAGGAAGTCCTATCCCCAGGAAGGCCAAATTACCTAAAGCTATACCAAAAACTACTCCCAGTGGAACCCCGAATGTAGCCATTCCGAGAACAAGCCATTGGAGCTGATAGTGATTTTGCGGGACAAGCTTCAGTTCTTGATCTAGGAGTTTGATGATACCTGCTTGCGCGGATTTTATTTGCTTGAGCAATTCGGGATCTGGACCTGGGAAATTATTTACTCCCGCAACAATCTCGTTTATTTTCAGCTCTTGCTCATCAGGAATAGACTTAAACTCAATAGCAGAAAGTAGAGTTCTCAGATTATTGGCTGCTCTGGCAAGCTTAGGGTTTTCTTCGAAAGAAGGTCGGTGAGTTAATTCAGAAAGGGGCATGAGTTAAAGTTAAAAAAAGATATTTTAAAAAATCCTATGTATATCACTCCCTATCTCCAATCTCTTTTAACGTAATCTCTACAGACTTAAAACATCGGTCACCCGACATCCAACACCCCACATCCTTAAAACTTCACCCCAAATCGCTCTCCCAGTTCAGTCAAATCCTTTACCACTGGATCTAGCAATGGAATTCCATCTTTCATGCGAATAGCTTCTAATTCCCGCTCAGGATCACCTGGGATCAATACCTTTTCATTTCCAGGTGTAGGTTTAGCCGCTCTGAATCTAGTGATCCAATTATCCATATGTGCTTTGAACTCGTCTGCAGGGCGGAAAGCATCTACTCGCATTGCTCCGAAAAAGTGACCAATTCCTTCTCCAACTGGATTAGGATCTGGCTCGAGGAATGCCACAAATGGTGGAACCCAAGGACCGTAATTGGCACCTGAAAGTACTGCTGAGAAAATGTCCACAACTGACCCTAATGCATATCCTTTGTGAGAACCATGTTCCCGGTCGCCTCCAAGAGGTAGTAATGCTCCACCGTCTTTTACACCATTGGCGGAAGTAGTTGGATTTCCCTCTTTGTCTTGAACCCAACCAGTTGGCGTGTCCATTCCTTTTCTTTGTAGGATTTCCAATTTCCCATTAGCTGCAGTGGTTGTCGCCAAATCTGCCACAAAAGGAGGCTGGTTTTTAGCAGGGATCGCAACTGCTATGGGATTCGTCCCGAGAAGTCTCTCCTGTGAAAAAGTCGGAGCAACCAGTGGACTGGCATTCGTCAGGGAAATCCCAATCATGTCATGATCCAAAGCCTGCATAGCATGGTAACCTGCAATTCCGTAATGATTTGAATTCTTCACAGAGACCCAACCTGTGCCGGCAATCTTAGCTTTTTCAATAGCAACTTTCATTGCAAATGGAGCTACAACCAAGCCCAATCCACCGTCTCCATCAACGACAGCAGTGGAAGGTGTTTCGTGAACGACACGCACATTTGGCGTAGCATTTATCCTTCCTTTCTCCCACAAACGCACATATCCGGAAAGTCTAGCTACCCCATGACTATCTACACCACGCAGATCTGCAGACAGTAATACATCCGCTGCAGTTTTAGCTTGGTCTTCCGGACAGCCGATTTTAGTAAGCATGCCTAGCGTAAAAGCGTGAAGTTGTTCGAAGGAATAGGTCATAGGAATAGTGGATTAATCTGGTGAAAAACTACCAGCCAAATATAAGAAATGAAATTTTTTAGAAAGGCTTAAAGAGCTGTCTGCTCCGGAATAAGCAAGGAAGCGATTGCTCCTTCTTTCAATGCATAATGGGAGCAGGTGATGAAATCCACTTCAATATATCGCAAAATAAACTCGATCAAACTTGAAGCGACCACGATCATATCTACTCTCATTGGAATCATACCAGGAATCAGGAGGCGCTCTTCCTTGTTTTTACTCAAAATCATACGATGAATCGCCTCGTATTCTTCTACGGGAAGCTCAAATACATGCCGTCCAGTGAGTTTGCATTGGAGCATGGATTCGAAGTAAATGTCTGTCAGGGTGTCAAAAGTGCCTGAAGCTCCGACAAGACCTAAAGGTTTGTATTTTTGAATCGCTTCGATTAGCGGCTGAAGTTTTTCTTCCAAATAACCTTCCAGCTTATCGATTTCTTCAGGTAAAATAGGGTCATGGTAGTGAAAAAGCTCCAGTAGACGTTGGCCACCTATTTCAAAACTTTGTTTCCAAAATGACTCCTGACTGTTGCCTATAATAAATTCTACAGACCCTCCTCCGATATCCATCATCAAATCAGTCTGTCCATTTAGTGAGCCTGACAATCGGATTCCTTGGTAAATCATCTGAGCCTCTTCCTCGCCGGATAATACTTGAATGTTTATTCCAATAGTTTCCTTGACAGTTTTGACAAACTCAGGACCATTTTCAGCATTTCGAACTGCACTAGTAGCAAAAGCAAAAACCTGATCTATGTGCTCGCCATCGATCAGGTTTTTGAAATGTTTAAGCGTATGATAAGCTCGTTTTAAAGCGTCTTCAGCAAGATTGTTTTGGTTAATTCCACCTTTACCCAATTTGACAGGGATTTTCTCCTTGTAAATTGTTTTAAAAGTTACATTATCTAATTCTACCAATAACAAATGAAATGTATTGGTGCCCATGTCAATTACCGCCGCCTTTCGGGTACTCATACGCTGCCAATTTTAAAGATGGGCGAATATAGAAAGTTATTTGAAATGAGGACTTTTAACCTTTGTTTTATTACTCAGTTTTTTAAAAAAGCAACTGGTTAACTTAGACTTGAGCGTACGGACATTTCTGTATAGTCATTTTTTTTAGCAGGCAGTGACGAGCTATCTGGATTTCCTCATTCCTTATCATTTTTTTCCATAGCTGCTAAAGCCTGCTATATTTGAGCTAGTCTAAAAACTATACTATGAGCAATCAGGATAAACCCAATTATATTTTACCTGGAAACGAAGGGAAGATCGAAGTACTCAAAAAGAAAAATGCGGAAGCATTACTTGGTGGAGGAGAAAAAAGAATAGCTTCTCAACATAAGAAAGGAAAACTCACTGCTCGCGAGCGTGTGGAGTTACTGTTGGATGAAGGCACTTTTCAGGAGATTGATAAATTCGTCATGCACCGGGCAAAGGATTTTGGTCTGGACAAAGAACATTATCTGGGTGATGGCGTGATTACCGGATATGGAGAGGTGAACGGACGATTGGTCTATGTGTTCTCCCAGGATTTCACCGTTTTTGGCGGTTCTCTTTCCGAAACACATGCAGAGAAAATCTGCAAGATCATGGATATGGCAATGAAAAATGGTGCTCCATTAATTGGATTGAATGATTCTGGCGGAGCTCGAATCCAAGAGGGTGTGAATTCACTTGGCGGATACGCCGATATATTTTATAGAAATACACTTGCTTCTGGAGTTGTCCCTCAGATCTCTGCGATCATGGGCCCATGTGCTGGTGGAGCAGTTTATTCCCCCGCGATTACTGACTTTATATTAATGGTGGAAAACACCTCTTATATGTTTGTGACTGGGCCAAATGTGGTTAAAACCGTCACTCAAGAAAATGTTACCGCTGAGGAACTTGGCGGGGCTTCAGCTCACAGCACTAAAAGCGGTATGACTCACTTCGCTTGCGCAAATGAATTGGAATGTATCCAGCATATCAAAAAGATCTTGAGCTACATGCCTCAGAATTGTGAGGAAATCGCTCCAGTTTATCCTTATGAACTATTGGAGGATGAAAGCCGAGAGGAGCTTGATAGTTTGATTCCGGATAACCCAAATCAGCCGTACGATATTCGTGATGCTGTTAAAGGAATCGTGGATGAGGATTCATTTTTAGAGGTTCATGAAAACTTTGCTGACAATATTGTTGTTGGCTACGCAAGGATTGCGGGTAGAAGTATAGGTGTTGTTGGTAATCAACCTCAGTCTATGGCTGGAGTTTTGGATAACGATGCTTCAGTGAAAGCTGCTCGCTTCGTAAGAACTTGTGACAGTTTCAATGTCCCACTTTTGGTTTTGGTAGATGTCCCGGGATTTTTGCCAGGCACAGATCAGGAATGGAATGGGATAATCGTCAATGGAGCCAAATTGCTGTATGCTTTCTCAGAAGCAACTGTCCCTAGAATTACGGTGATTACCAGAAAGGCTTACGGGGGCGCTTATGATGTGATGAATTCCAAGCATATTGGAGCTGATTTGAATTTTGCTTGGCCGACTGCTGAGATTGCAGTAATGGGGGCAAAAGGGGCTTCGGAGATTATTTTCAAGAAAGAGATCGCCGAGGCTGAGGATCCGGAAGCCAAACTCCAGGAGAAAGTAGATGAGTACACGGCTAAATTTGCGAATCCTTATCGAGCAGCGCATCGAGGATTCATAGACGAAGTCATAATGCCTTCAGAAACTCGCATAAAACTTATCAAAGCCTTCAAAATGCTGGAAAACAAAGTCGATAAAATCCCAAGAAAGAAGCATGGGAATATTCCGCTATAATAAATTCAATTATCAATTTTCAAATACAATTTTCAATGGATTCGAATACCTTTTTATATAAGTATCTCAACAACGCTTCCCCAACTGGTTTTGAAGCTTCAGGTCAGCAGATTTGGCTGGATTATGTCAAGCCATTTGCGGATGACTATTTCACGGATAATTATGGAACTGCTGTTGCGGTGATCAATCCAGAGGCTGAATACAAGGTTGTGATCGAAGCACATGCGGATGAGATCAGCTGGTTTGTGAGCTACATTAAGGATGACGGATATATCTATGTGCGTCGTAATGGAGGTTCAGATCATATGATTGCTCCATCCATGCGGGTGAATATCCATACTGATAAAGGTATGATTCCTGGAGTTTTTGGCTGGCCTGCTATTCATGTGAGAAAAGAAGGAAAAGAAGATACGCCTACTTTGGATAATATCTTCATTGATGTAGGAGCTAGATCAAAAGAGGAAGTGGAGGAAATGGGGATCCACGTAGGATGTGTGATCACATTTAAAGATGAGTTGACTGAATTGAATGGTAAATTCTACTCTGGCAGAGCGCTTGACAATAGAATAGGTGGCTACATGATCGCCCAGGTTGCCAAAAGAATCAAGGAGAATAATAAGGAACTGCCTTTTGGACTCTATATAGTAAATGCAGTTCAGGAGGAAATTGGTCTTCGTGGCGCTCAGATGATCGCTGCCAAAATCAAACCTAATGCTGCAATTATCACTGACGTTTGTCATGATACCACTGCTCCTCTATATAATAAAGTGACAAGTGGTGATTACACAGCTGGCAAAGGACCAGTGTTGCCAGTTGGAGCTTCTGTACATAAGAAGTTACTTGATTTGATTATTGCCACGGCAAGAAAGAAGGAGATTCCTTTCCAGAGAGCTGCGGCATCTAGAGGTACAGGTACAGATACGGATGCATTTGCCTATTCTAATGAAGGGGTGCCATCGGCTTTGATCTCACTGCCTTTGAAATACATGCATACTACAGTTGAGACTGCAAGTAAGGATGACATCGAGCAGGTTATCACCCTGATGTATGAATTCTTAATTGATTTCGATCCAACTTTTGATTTTAGATATATAAAATAAGTCTGCGGTCCTCAATCATCTCGATTGTGGACCGTTTTTTTCTTCATGGAATATATTGATCAACTCAATCGAAGCATTTCTATAACGAATCTTCCTCAGCGGATCATTTCTCTCGTTCCTTCACAAACAGAACTGTTGGTTGATTTAGGGCTGGAGGATAGAATGGTCGGAGTGACCAAATTTTGTGTTCATCCTAAGGGTCTGAAAAAGCGCAAGGTCATCGTTGGAGGAACAAAGAATTATAGGATGGATGTGATAGACTCATTGAGACCAGATTTGATTATTGGTAACAAAGAGGAAAATGAGCAGAATCGAATTGAGGAATTGATGGAAAAGTATCCTGTTTGGATGAGTGATATCTATACACTGGAAGATAGTTTAGAAATGATCGGGAGTTTTGGAAAAATGCTTAATGTAGAAGAAAAGGCTCAAGAAATCATTAAGCAGTTGAAGGTGGATTTTGCTTTACCACATAAAAGAAAAGAGAAGGCTGTTTATTTGATTTGGAATGATCCCATCATGGTTGCAGGGGCGGATACCTTTATAAATGAGATGTTGAGTTTTGCAGGATTTGAGAATTTGATCCAGACTTCTAGATATCCACATCTTACCATTGAGCAGCTGATTGATTTAAATCCTGAAAACATTTTACTTAGTTCAGAGCCTTTTCCATTTAAAGATTCCCACATTCAATATTTTCAATCGCTTTTGCCAGAGGCTAAAATTAAATTAGTGGATGGGGAGATTTTCTCATGGTATGGCAGCAGATTGTTGAATGCCAAAACTTATTTTGAGAATCTATAAAATGATTGGAAAATGGAGAACACGATACTGTTTACCGTTCATGAAAAAATTTATTTAAGCAAAGGACTTTATTGAAAAAATCAATTAACTTTTGACTTTAATCAGTTCGTAACTAACAGTTCTATGAAAAATACAAAATATGCTTGGGTGGCTTTATTTGCCTTAGCTTGGTCATGTGGTCCTAAGCCAGCAGAAGATTCCGTTACCGAAACAGTAGTTGAAGAAGTACTGGTCCCTGAGAATTCACTTACAGAAGAGGAAAAGACCGATGGCTGGATGCTACTTTTCGATGGAGTAAACACCGATGGCTGGAGAGCATTCAATGGAGATAGTTTTCCATCAGATGGTTGGACTGTAGAAGACGGCGCTTTGAAAGCATTAGGTAAAGGTGGAGATATCGGAGGTGATATTGTTTTTGCACCGGTGGAATTTGAACAGTTTGAGATGGAGTGGACTTGGAAAATCGCTCCTGGAGGAAATAGTGGAGTACTTTATCACGTAGTGGAAGACCCAAAATATCATGCTCCTTACGAGACAGGACCTGAGTATCAGATGATCGATCAGCTAGGTTTTGCAGAACCTTTGGAGAAATGGCAATCAATTGGTGCGGATTATGCAATGACTGAACCGAATTACGAAGGTGCCGTGAAGCCAGCAGGCGAATGGAATACTTCAAAGATCATTTTCTCAGAAGCGGGATCTAGCTATTATTTGAATGGGCAGAAGACAGTTGAGTTTGTTCCTTACTCTGAAGAATGGACTAAAGCACGTAATTCTGGTAAGTGGAATGACTACCCTGATTATGCTATATCAAAAACTGGTTTGATTTCACTTCAGGATCATGGAGCTGAGACTTGGTTCAAAAACATTAAAATTAAGAAACTATGAAATGGAGCATGACAGTAATCATCCTGCAAAAGTTTGATTATTGTCATGCGAGATTCTATGTGACATTTGAAAGACAAATTATAAACATATGAAAAAGGTATTAGTGATGTTGCTTTTAGTAGCATCTGTGAATTTTGCTTACGCGCAAAAGAAAGTAAAGCTCTTTAATGGAGAAGACTTGACAGGCTGGACAATCTATGGTACAGAAAAGTGGTACGTAGAAGATGGTTTGCTAATTTCTGAAAGTGGCCCAGATAAAGGATATGGGTATTTGGGAACGGATGAGAATTTTGATGACTTCGAAATTACCCTTGAATTCAAGCAGGAGGCTAATGGTAACTCCGGTGTTTTCATTAGGTCTACAGTAGATGGAACCAAAGTTTCTGGTTGGCAAGTTGAAGTGGCACCTCCAGGTCACGACACCGGCGGGATCTACGAATCATACGGTAGAGGTTGGTTAGTGAAGCCTGATCCGGAAAAAGATAAGTATTTGAAGTTCGGAGAGTGGAACAAAATGAGAATCGTTGTTAAAGGTGATAACGTTACTTCATACCTGAATGGAAAAGAGATGGTAAACTTCTCTGACGCAAAAATAGCCGAAGGAAAAGGGGGTATATGTCTGCAGATCCATGATGGCGGTGGGATTAAGGTTTACTGGCGAAATATTGTTTTGAAAAAGCTTTAATTTTCCAATACCTATAGATTAAATGCCCTGATGATTCAATCATCAGGGCATTTTTATTTTGCAAAAACTTTTCCCCGTCTCTATCAGGAGTTTAAGTGTAAAGGAGTTAAAACTCTTAGATATTTATTGCCATTTCAATAAAAGTCCTGATATTTGCACTCCCAAACGACGCGAACGGCGCGGGGACTGAGGAGTAAGAAGCTCAGTAGATATTGAAAATAAATTAATTTGCTGCGGGGTTTGGAAGTCAAAAATGAGTTCTTACCTTTGCGCACCCATCTG
>NZ_CAXBET010000011.1:0-143020 GCF_963974835.1 uncultured Algoriphagus sp.
GCTTTCCAACTCGCTTCTTTTGAAATAGAGCTTCTTTCCATTGGGCTTGTAGTGCGGAATGCTCCCTGCACTTGTCAACTTGTACAAGTGGGATTGGGAAAGCTCCAGATACTGACAAGCTTCATTGAAGTTTAAAACTTCCTTTGTGTAAATCCCCTGGCTCTCAATTAGGCGTTGGAGATTGTCAAGACGTTCTATTATTTCGTCCATTGTCTTACTTATTGAAGAGTTAGAAATGGACACTTGGCCAAATGTCATCCTTGATTGTCAAGGACATAGCAAAGGTCAGAAGGGGTCTCTGGTAGTCTTGAAAATGGAAATTTCAACCTGTGTAACAGGCTGAAATTCAGATACTTTAGGAGATGAGTGGAAATTTGAAATGGTAAATTGACAGAAAATTACCGCAATTTAACCGAGGGGTAAACTGGTGAGCCAGTACTGAGAGTCTATGTATTCCGCTAATGCTTCTGCATTTTGGCGGTAGTTTCTGAATTGTTTGTCGAGGTTGGTCTGATAGCGGTGGTCAAGGAATTTCCGAATATCAACGTCTTTAATCGCCTTCATTGGTTGAAAAGTGCGTGCATTGAAATATCCCTTCTTTATTAATTGGTGGTAGATGGCCGCAAATTCATTTTTCATTCCGTGCTTATCGGTGAAGTTGTAGTTCTCATCAATGTACCCATTTTGGAAAAGAGATTCTTCGAAGCTTGCAAAGCGAGTAGGCGTTTTAATGATGGTTTCATAGGGAAGAATACCCTTCGCATCATTTCTTACATCACCTGATATTGCCTTGAATAGTTTAGATGGTTGTGGTGCGGGTCGGGGGGCAGAAGGACTGGCAACCTGTATTTGTACCGCTTCGGCAATGTGTGAAGGATTTGGTGCCGTATGGTTGAAGTATGTCAGGTAAATATCATCTTCAGTAAGTGGTTCTTCTTTTAACTGATCAGGAAAGCACTCCTGAACTTCCATGTACAGGCGCACAAGCTGGTGTTTGAGGTAGCAGATAATGAAAGCTTCATCATTGGTGGAGGTGTTGGTTTGCAAGGTGCCAAACTTTGGATCGTATTGTTCAGGGCTGTAGTTCTGTTCCTGGATCACCTGGGCAATCTCCCGAAGCTTTTCATTGAGTGTTCTGGTCAATGCCATGTGAACGTGATACTTCTTGGCGTTGGCATTGATACTTTCATTCACCTGCTTGTGGAGGTGGTTCAGGTATTCAGTAGCTTCTGAATCTATCAGGGCTTGGAAGTATTTCCGCTTGTTGTTGAGTGCCTTGGGAAATGAAACTTCAAACTGGGGCTGTACCTGATAGAATGCTTTTTTAAGGTCGTTTAAATCCTGTTTAAACTTCAATTCCGAAACGCCCGACAATAACCACGGGCGAAGATCGAGAAACAGAATCCTGTTGTATGTTTCTAATGATGCGCTCATAGATTCAGTTTGATTTTGTTGGCGGCTTCCTTCTTCTTATCATCAATGATTTTGGCATAGACCTGGGTTGTTTTCAATTCCCTATGGCCTAAGAGCTTTGAAACCGTATAAATGTCTGTTCCTGCTGTAAGCTGTAATGTGGCGTAAGTATGCCGGGCGCAATGGAAAGTAATTGTTTTGGATATTCCGGCTTTCATCATCCATTGCTGCAATTTCAGGTTATGCCAGGCTGAATATTTCAGCCCTTTGAAAACCCTCTCGTCTTTGTCCTGACGTTCTCCAAGTAATCCAAAGGCTTGTTCTGAAATGGGCAAGGTTTCGGCTCCCTTAGTTTTCTTTTGTCTGAAACGGATATAGTACCCCATATCATTGGAGTGCTGCACTTCAGACCAAAGGAGTTTGTTTATGTCTGACCAGCGAAGCCCGGTAAGGCATGAAAAGATGAAAGCTGTTTTCATCTGCGGAATTTCACATTCTGCGTTTACTGCAGCTTGCAGCTCTTCCAGTGTCAAAAATTCTCTTTCCGGTTCACCTTGCTTGAATGCTTCAACTCCTTCACTCGGATTGGTTGGAATGATACCATCCTTTACGGCTTGCTTGAGTGCTGCCCTGAGTTTATTGAAATAGGAGTACTTGGAGTTTTGGGATAGTTTCTGTTCTCCGTGGGCTATGGCCTTTTTATCAAGGAAGTGTTTGAAGTCCTGGACAAATTGCCTATCCACTTCTGAGAAAGCAATGTCATAAGCGCAAAAGGCTTTCAAATGCTTGAGCATACTTGTCCAGTTCCCATGATTTCCGGGGCTGTCCTGCCTTTGGTTGGCCAGCAATTCAACATAAGCAAGGAAGCTGCCTTTTAGCTTCTCCTGATCCCGAAAGCCATAAACTCCGTTTTGGATTTCAATCTGTCGCTGTGCTCGAATGGTTTCGGCTAA
Organism: uncultured Algoriphagus sp.; assembly: GCF_963974835.1. Classification (GTDB taxonomy): domain Bacteria; phylum Bacteroidota; class Bacteroidia; order Cytophagales; family Cyclobacteriaceae; genus Algoriphagus. The sequence goes on from NZ_CAXBET010000011.1 coordinate 2,367, forward strand.
TTGCATAGTCTTTTTATTGACCTCTTTTTCCTCCTTTGTTCTGGCTTTCGGGTTGAGGTATAGTTTTAGATACTCTGTCTTTCTCTTGCCCTTATGGTAGTAGTCAAGGTATAGGCTGGTTTGTCCGCCCTGGTTGCGTTCTCTTAGTGTTACCTTCATGCTTGAAAAAGTTTTTCGATTGCTGCTCTTTTGATGATAGTACGCCTGCCGATCTTGGCAGCCTGGATATTCCCGTTCTTAATTTGACGGTACAGGGTCATTCTGCTTGCTCCAAGGAGTTTGCAGGTTTCCGCAATGCTGAGGAAATCCTTTTCATTGACTTGCTCTTGGATGAACTCTTGTTTTTGGATTGCAGTAGGGGCTACCTCCTGGAGCTTGGCATCCCTTTGACGTTTTTTGTATGCACGTTTGGCGCAGTTGTCTCCGCAATATTGGGTCACCGTAGTTTTGGCAATAAACTCAGTTCCGCAGTGCTGACAGATTTTGGGTACTCGAATGTTGCTGCTCATGGTGTTTCCTTTTGGTGCTTGTTTCTGTATCAGAGTGTATCCCTTTGTATCGGGATGTATCTCTATGTAACATCAATTCGCCAGTGTTTAAAATATCTGTTGCTAACAACAAGTTTGTTTCTATCAGCAACAGATTAGAAACAAATATAAGTAAAAAATGGAAACTTAGCAACAAATAAAGGAAGTAAAAACCGCCCAAAAGCAAGTAAAAGAAGGGTTTAGTGTATCAATGGAAATGTAATTACTTTCCGATACAAAAATTCCTAAAAATATTCTCCAGAAGATCATCCGTCGTGATCTCACCTGTGATCTCACCTAAGAAATGTAAGGAGCGGCGTATGTCCATAGCTACAAAGTCATTGGTGACTTCATTGTCCAATCCAGTAAGAATATCCAATAAGGACTCACGGGTTTTGACTAAGGAATCGTAATGACGTACATTGGTCACTACCGTATTTCCTGTTCTGAATTTATCCAGATTCACCAGCACAAGAATCCTTGATTTGAGTTCTTCCAAGTTTTCCTTTTTTCCTGCAGAGATAAAAATAGTATCCGGATGCTTCTCCTTTAACTCACCTATTAACTGGGAGTTACCCTTGTCCACCTTATTTGCAACTTTCAGGAAGGGAACACCTTGGTTTTCCAGCTTATTAACGTCACGATTGATCTCTACCAAGTCTGTATCACCTAGATCAAAGAGGTATAAGATCAATGAAGCTGACTTCATTTTCTCCTGAGTTCGGCTGACTCCAATGGCTTCAATGGTATCGGTCGTCTCGCGCAAACCTGCAGTATCTATAAAGCGGAAGATTACTCCACCTATATTTATTTCGTCTTCAATAAAGTCTCTAGTCGTGCCGGCAATCTCAGAAACGATTGCTTTTTCCTCATTGAGTAGGGCATTCAGAAGGGTGGACTTTCCTGCATTTGGCTTTCCGGCGATGACAGTAGGCATACCATTTTTGATCACATTTCCCAGATCAAAGCTCAGGATCAATTCTTCAACTACCCGAAGTAAGCGCTCTACCAGGGCTCGTAATTCCTCACGGCTGGCAAACTCCACGTCCTCCTCACCAAAATCCAACTCCAATTCTATCATTGAAGCAAAATGAATCAATCGAGATCTAAGTTCTTGTATTTCAGAACTGAATCCTCCACGCATTTGGCTGAGTGCAGCTTGATGGGAAGTTTCGGAGTCGGCATGAATCAGATCGGCAACAGCTTCAGCTTGGGCCAAATCGAATTGCCCATTTAGGAATGCGCGCTGGGTGAATTCTCCGGGCTTGGCAGGCCGGGCACCTTTGCGGATGAAAAGTTTGAGAACCTGATTGATGATATAGGAAGATCCATGCGTGGATATTTCCACTACATTTTCCTTGGTGAATGATTTGGGAGCAATGAATAGAGAAACCAACACCTCATCGATGATTTTTTCTCCATCGCGGATGGTTCCAAAATGTATCGTGTGAGAATCCTGTTTTTCCAGGTTTTTTCCAAAAAAAACTTCGTTTGTAAGTTGAATAGCATCTTTGCCTGAAAGGCGGATGACCGCAATAGCGCCAACGCCCTGAGGGGTTGCTAATGCTATGATGGTATCATTTTGCTCGGAAAGGGAAAAACTCATTTGGTACCAAATCCTTTATCAACGATCTCACCAAGGCCAGCTAGGAATGGAATCGGTTCTCTATATCCCGGTAATTGCGTGATGTTCTGTAGCGTAGGGTCGATGATCACAAAATTAGGGTAGGACTGTACGCGCATTGTTGCAGCCATTTTAGCCTCACTATATTTCTTTCCCTTAAAGTCAAAGGTGCGTTTGTCATCTTCCGCATTCATTTTGACTGCATAAAAATTCTCGTTGATGTATTTGATGACAGCTGGATCGGTGAACGTATCCTTATCCATTTTCTTACACCAGCCACACCAATCGGTATACACGTCTACGAAAAGCATCTTTGGGTTTGCTTCCGAAGCGGCCACCGCATCTTCGAATTTCAGCCATTCTATTTTTTCCTGAGCTTGCGCAAAGTTGGCAGCTAGTAAAAGGAAACCTATGAATACTATTTTTTTCATGCTGTGTAATTTCAATTCTCCAACGGCTTGACGCTTGTGGAAGTTCCGAAAGCCCAATTTGGCTTAATGCTTTTGAATAAGGCCGACCCTAGAAATAACAGTCCGCCAACGGCTACCATCATTCCGGCAATAGAACTATCCACCAAATATGCGGCATAATATCCTGCAATTGCAATAAAAATACCTAACCCGCAGGTAAGTTTTATAAGAGATGTTAATTTTTTCGTCCAAAGGAAAGCTGTGGCAGGAGGGACCACGAGTAAAGCCACTACCAAAATGGCACCAACCGCTTCGAAACTACTAACCGTGGTATAAGATACCATACTCATCAAAGCCAGATTAATTGCCCCAGCTGGAATGCCGATCACTAAGCCAAAGTTTTCATCAAAACTCGTAAGCTTTAATTCCTTGTACAAGAGGATAATAAAAGCACTTACCAAAACTAAATTCAATATGGCCAAATAAGTGATTCTAGGTCCCATACTAAAGCCAGCTTTCGTAATCCAAAGGTCAATAGGAAGGTAAGCAATTTCCCCATACAACACGCATTCCTGATCCAGATCGACCTTGTATGCCAGCATATTGATCAAGATGATGCCTATGGCAAAAAGCAGGGTAAAGGTTATTCCTATGGATGCATCCAGTTGAACTTTGGCTTTGTTCTTCAGCCAATCTATCACTAGAGTAGCTAAAATCCCGAGAATTCCAGCTCCAATGATTACTTCCAGTCCCCGCTGACTTCCTGAAAAGAAGAATCCAATTACTATCCCGGGAAGTACGGCATGGGAAATGGCATCTCCCGTCATGGACATTTTGCGCAGCATCATAAATACGCCCAGCAGTCCACAGGAAATGGAGATCAGGGAAGCAGTGAAAATGATCAGAAATGCGTTTTGGTCAAAGCTCATCGTTGTCGCGGGGGATAGTCTCCTGGTGAGGATCGAGTTTAGGATAATTGAGTCTGTTCTCTAATAAAGCCTCGAGTTCAGGGGTAAGTATGTGTTCCAGTTTTTCGGCAGAATCGTGTACGTGATCAGGAGCAATATTCATGTACTCATTGAGGTAAAGTTCCCATAGTCTATGAAGTCTTACAATGCGCTTAGCCTCCGATTTTCCTTTAATAGTAAAGTCTATAAAACCTTGATTAATAGTAATTAGGTTGGCTTTGATTAATTCATCAATAGTATGCTTCGTTTCTCTCTTTCTGTATGGAAAAGACTGATAGATTTCCTCTATGGTGAAGGTGCTTTTGCCTCCTTCGATTCCGTGGAAAATCAACTTCAATAAATGGTCCTGGTGGGTCTTCTTAAGGTAATACTTTCTAGCGATGAAGCGTGAAAGCACTCCTTTCTTTGGAGCAAAAAGAAAGGAAATCACGGCAAGGATTGAAAGGCATACTACCACCCAAGGGCCAGTAGGCATCTGAGGAATTACAAAAGAAACATAGGTTCCAAGGATGCCAGACACTGCCGAAAATGCCCCGGCGATCAAGAGAAGCTTCCCGAGTTTGTCGGTCCAGAATCTAGCCGCTGCTCCAGGAGTAATCAGCAAGGCAGCCATCAACACCACGCCGATTGCTTGGATTCCAATCACTACAGCTAATATCATCAGCACATTAAATATCAATCTGATCGCACCCATTGGGTAGCCAATGGATTTTCCAAAGTCAGCATTAAATACTAACATGGAAAATTCCTTTCGGAAAGCAGTTAAGGTAAGGATGATCAAAATTGCCAGGCCTCCATAGATGTAAAGGTCTTCCTCCAGAATCGCGATGGCATTTCCAAAGATAAACTGGTTGAGTCCCGCCATTTCCGGATTGCCGGATTTTTGAATGACTGTAAGTAGGACTACGCCAAATCCAAAGAAGATGGAAAGGATGGAAGCAATGATTGCATCGTCACTTAAGCGGGTTTTGCTTTTCAGCCAGGAAGTAAGAAAGGTAGCCAAGGCTCCGGATAGAAATGCACCTGTCACAATATAGATTGGGTTCTTTTCGCCAGCCAACATAAAGCCTAGGCAAATCCCGGGAAGAACTGCATGGGAGATGGCGTCTCCGAGCAAGGCTTTTTTGTCCAGAAAGCTGTAGGTTCCCACATAAGCAGAACCGATGCCTAAGAGCGTGATACCGATTACCACAAAGGCAATAGATGCGTCCTGAAATGTGAAGAAATAGACAAAGTCGCTCATATCAATTTTTCAATGGATTAAAGTCCTTTTGTCTGATGATGTCTGTGACTTTGGTCAGCAGGTTGAGTTTGCCGCCATACGTTTTTCTCAATAGCTCTTCGGTGACCACGTCTTTTTTTGGTCCGGAAGCAACAAGGTGAAGATTCAGCATAATGATCCAGTCAAAGTAATTCATGGCAGAGTGTATGTCATGATGAACGACGATGACGGTTTTTCCTGCTGAAGTCATTTCCTGCAAAAGCTGGAAGATTGCTGTTTCTGTAGCCATGTCCACACCAGCGAACGGTTCGTCCATCAAATACAAATCTGCTTCCTGAGCCAAAGCTCTCGCAATAAATACTCGTTGCTGTTGTCCTCCGGAAAGCTCAGAGATTTGCCGATCCACGAAAGATTGCATCCCAACTTTCTCGAGACAATCCATGGCTATTTTCTTCTCCTTTTTTCCAGGTCTTCGAAAAAGTCCTAGCTTTCCGTAAGTACCCATCATCACCACATCCAGCACAGATGCAGGGAAATTCCAATCCACTGATTCCCGCTGGGGAACGTAACTGATGCGGCTTCTCACGTCATTTAACTCCCGGTCAAAAATCTTGACATAGCCTCCGGTGGTTGGAATAAGCCCCATGATGGCTTTGATTAAAGTTGACTTTCCTGCACCGTTTGGGCCAAGTATTCCGATCAGCTTTCCTGAGGGCAAACTCAGATCCACGTTCCACAAAACTGGACTTTGATCGTAACTGACCGTGAGATCGTGTATTTCTAAAATTGGGGAATCTACGTTTATGATCATTGTGTTAGGCTTTCAAAGATTACTTGAACATTGGTTTTTACCATTCCTATATAGGTGCCGGCAGTGGAGTCTTCAGCGCCAAGACTATCGGTGTAAAGCGGGCCTGCCAATTTGATTTCATGGTTTTGATTTTCACATCCTGCCACCACGGCTTCTATTGCTTTTGGGGAAATGGTCTGCTCCGCAAAAACAGCGTGAATATTTCTCTCCACTATGAAACTTACCAAGCCAGTCAAATCTCTAAGTCCAGGCTCACTCAATGTGGATAATCCCTGCAGTCCCAAAACTTCGAGATTATATGCTTTGCCGAAATAGGAGAAAGCATCATGTGCTGTGATCAGCGCCTGGTTGGCTTTGCGCAGCTCAGCTACTTTATTGAGGTTGTCTTTATGCAGCTCGGCGAGTTGGTTTAAATAAGATTCGGTATTACTAGCGAGAGCTGATTTCCATTCTGGTTTCCATTTGATCAATTCCTCCGAAGCATGTGTCAAGGCCAGGGACCAGAGCGATACATCGAACCAGATATGTGGATCTACGGAGTGCGCTTCAGGTCCGGTTCGAAGAAGTAATTCATTTGAAATATCTTCTGAGACGTTTATCAGGTTTTGGCTGAAGGTAAGCTTCTCAAAAATCTCAGTCATTTTTCCCTCAAGGAATAGTCCGTGGTAAATAACCATGTCCGCGTTTTGAAGTAAGTCCAAATCGCGGACTGACGCTTTGTACAAATGCGGATCTACACCTGCCGGCATAAGGGAAACCACCTCAGCATTCTCACCGACAATATTCCTGATTCCGTCAGCCAGGATACTGGTAGTGGCTACAATTCTTGGCTTAGTTCTCTCTTCCTTGTTTTCAAATTTGCAGGCAAAAGATAGAAGGAGGACTACTAGTAATAGTATTAGTTTGCTCATGACTGAATCGCCAAAATATTTGCTGCTACATCCTTCGACATGAAGAGTGTTTTTTTCTGATCGACGAGAATTTCCATAGACCCATCAAACTCCACTTTGTCCAATATTTTTATTCTTGCTCCTATGTAAGCTCCCACCTTATCCAGATATTTTAAGAAGGCTGCCGAGCTGTCTTTCACGGCTACGATCTGACCGGACTGGTCAATATCCATTTCGATCAAAGCAACTCTAGGCCTGGCTTTCACATCTCCATATTCATCCGGAATTGGGTCACCATGCGGATCGAATTTTGGGTAGTTCAGATAAGCGTCGAGGCGTTGAATTAATAGGGGTGATTGTATGTGTTCTAACTCCTCTGCCACCTCATGAACTTCATCCCAGGCGAACTGTAATTTGTCCACCAAAAACACTTCCCAAAGTCGATGCTTTCGGATAGTTTGTAGTGCTCTTTTTTTACCTTCTTCCGTGATGTTTACACCGTAATATTTCCGGTATTCGATCACCTCTTTTTCTCCAAGTTTTCTGAGCATGTCAGAGACAGAAGCTGCTTTGGTTTTTATTTCCGCTGCCACGTCATTAGTGGATACACTTTTAGTTCCGCCGTCCGATAGGTGATAGATCGCCTTTAGGTAATTCTCTTCGGCTATAGTTAGGGTCATGAGATTCCAATTTGTACTGAGACAAATATAAATATAAATTTAGATAAAGCTTAAAATATTTTCAATATGGGCTAAATCGACTGTGGATAACCCCTTTTCGAATGTGTTTACTGTTTTAGTCTTGACTAAAAATAAGATTAGTTAAAATTAAATATTGATATAAACTGCTGAAAATTAAAATATTGGATAGGTGTCTATTTCCGAATAGCTTCCAAATTTGTGAAAATATCCCAGTTTCCATTTGGAAGAAACCAGTGTCGAAAATAGGGCATAGGTGGATAAGTGTGAATAGTAATCCACATCCTATTTGGAACTTAAAGGGAGGAGATTGCTGTGATGAAATCCTGGTGTTGGGATTTCCACAGGATTGAAGCAGGGGGATTTTGGGTGAAGTATTCCTGATTCAGAGCTGCTTTGAATTGGGTGGTTGCGTTTGCTAAGTCAAAAAAATCAATGGGCAATCCGCCTGAAAATGGTTTTAGAAATTCAAGCCACTTTGGATTTCCACCAATCAAAACAGGCACTCCTAGCGCAGCGGATTCAAATAGTTTGGTCGGCATTTTATCCTTGATAGCTTCTCTATTTTGGTAGGGTAAAAACGCGAAATCCACATCAGAATACTCTGCAATTATCTCCTCATGAGGTATAGCAAATACAGAGGGATTTAGATGAATTTGAGGGACATTTTCACATGCTCTTTGAAGCTCAATTCTGAAGTTTGCTAAGGTGCAATGACCAATTATTTTAAGGGATGAATTAGGGTATTCCTTTAAGATTTCTTTGAACCAACTGATTGCTTCGAGTGTGCCGAAAGCAGGAGTGAGCGTACCTGAAATCAAAAAATTGTAGCCAGTTCTTTCAGGGAATTTGAATGAAGAAATATCTTGAATTTCTCCGGCATATTTATTTTCCAAAATCAGATAAGGAGATTTATCAGGCATCTCTTGTCGGTAGCATTTCTCTGCAAGAAGGAACAAGTCCACTCCGCCTACACCTTCCATTCTTCTGATTATGCTAGTAGCTTGGCCTCTTTTTTCTTTGCTTAAGTTAGGGTTTAACTCCAGGTTTTTGACATAGTTTTCCTGTACATCATAGACTAATTTGTAGCCTATAAGTCGCTTGAAAAATGATGCAGAGGGTAGAAATTCATAGGTGCAGCAAATCAGGATTTTTGGCCGAATTTTAAGCAGGACTCGTACAAACTTTATCTGTGAGAAAATTCTTCCCCATATTGAGTGTGTACTGGAAAGGGAGGTATAATAGTTTTCATCTTTGCAATTTTTCAGGGGTAATTGTGAAAATCCCATAAAACTTAAGCGATATAGACCTGTTTCTCGCAACGAAAGGCCAAGCTTTCCCCAAGCTCTCGTATCTTTGGCGGGCTTAAGGCTTGACGCGATCAAGACTGGAATTAGGGAAGCAGATTTTTCACTCATTAAACGAAACTAACCAAAATAATGGAACTGAAGACCATCATAGAAAAGGCCTGGGAAAACCGGGAATTATTAAAAGAAGAAACAACCCAGCAAGCGATAAGAGCTGTAATAGCTGATCTGGATGCTGGTGTACTACGTGTAGCTGAGCCAACTGAAGACGGTAACTGGAAAGTGAACGACTGGGTGAAGAAAGCTGTAATTCTATATTTCCCTATCCAAAAGATGGAAACCATCGAAGTAGGACCTTTCGAATTCCATGATAAAATGGCTCTTAAAACTAATTATGCTGAGAAAGGTGTGCGTGTAGTTCCTCACGCAGTAGCGCGTTATGGAGCATTTCTAGCCTCAGGGGTAGTGATGATGCCAAGTTATGTTAATATAGGAGCGTATGTAGAGGGTGGCACGATGGTTGACACTTGGGCTACTGTCGGATCATGTGCGCAGATCGGCAAAAATGTTCATTTGAGTGGTGGAGTAGGTATAGGAGGAGTTTTAGAACCAATCCAGGCAGCACCAGTGATTATCGAAGACGGAGCTTTTATAGGTTCCAGAGCAATCATAGTAGAAGGTGTGAGAATCGGTAAGGAAGCAGTGATTGGAGCTGGTGTTACGTTGACAGCAAGTTCAAAAATCATCGATGTGACCGGAGCTCAGCCTGTAGAATACAAGGGTTACGTGCCTGAGCGTTCGGTGGTGATCCCGGGTTCTATTTCAAAAAACTTCCCTGCGGGCACTTTCCAAGTTCCTTGCGCTTTGATCATCGGTCAAAGAAAAGCTTCCACAGATCTTAAAACATCCCTAAATGATGCGCTTAGAGATAACAGTTTAGCAGTATAAACTAACAATAATGAAAACGAGCAAAAGAGCAATTCTAGCTCTATTTATATCAGCCTCTCTTTGGTCTTGTGCAGAAGAGAAAACCAGTTCAGGAGACACTTATTTCAATAAAGGAGAATATGAGAAAGCAGCGCTTGAGTATTCTGAAGATTTGAAATTCAAGCCAAACGATTTCCGGATGCTTTATAATAGAGGGAGAGCGAATGAAGAACAGGGAAATTATGAAGAGGCAATTGCTGATTTCGAAAATGCATTGGCGGTCGAACCAAATAATTTTCAGGTTCTACTAAGTCTTGCAAATGTTCATTACAACCAAAAGAACTATACAAATGCTTTGCTCTTTTCAGATCAGGCAGCAGAAATTTCGGGTGCCCCAGCAATGGCTTCTTTTATGAAGGCTCGCGCATTGCATCAGCTAGGCAAACCTGATGAAGCGTTGAAAGCTTATGGGAATGCAATTTCTGTCGATAAAGACTTTGGCCAGGCTTACTACAACAGGGGCTTGCTCAAAGTAGCAATGAAAAAGGTGGGATCTTCCTGCGAAGATTTCCAGCTGGCACGTGCTTTAGAATATCCAGGAGCAGAAGAAGCTTACGCTAAGTATTGCAAATAAAATAAAAACCGGCTTAGACCGGTTTTTTTATGTTTTTTCTAAACAACTGAGTACAATTAGTACATCATCGAGGGTAGAACTTAGAGTAATTGTTTTCCATCAAAACATGGACGTTTTGCCTGTCAAATCAATAAATGTGAAATAAATCTCATTACTGTGGCTGAAAACTGAGACTGTTCTCTATTACAAAAAAGTAAGCCTTTTACGTAATAACTTTTTATCTACACCTCATCCCTTTTACTTATTCACCCGTATGTTCATGTTCTTCGCCCACATGGTCACAAATATCTTCAGAGCTTAGTTTTCCGCTTCCATTACAAGTTCTACAGGAGCTCACTTCCTTCAGGCTACCTTCGCAAACAGGACAGGTAAGTCTTCCTTTTCCTGCACATCTTTCGCACTCATAGTACTCAACAATTTTAAATACATTCACTTTGGTGATCATGCCTGAACCGCTGCATCTACTACATCCAACCACACCTTTAGCCTTGCAATAGTTGCAATCTTGCTCGATTTGTCGCTTTCCTTCGCAGGTGAAACACGTCTTGTAACGATACCCTCTCCGGTCGCACAACTGACATTCCTGAATTTCCTTTAGCGGAGTCTCCAAACGCTTTTGTAGTTCCTGCGCAGCTTCATAATGTGATCCTGTAAAGCCAGTTAATTCTAAATACTTATTAAGGAAATTAGCTGAATTGTCATATTGTTTGAGTTCGAAAAGCGTCTCTGCAAACAAATAAGGCATCTCTTCTGGCAAGGATTGCCCAGAATCTATCAGGTTTCTGAAAATAGAATTGGCTGTTTCAAAGTCATTTCTTTCCAGGGCTGCTTTTGCGCTTTTCATCCAATGGTCAGTTTGACCTAAGTTTGGACCTATCTGTGCTAAAGATGCCTGGCTAATAGCCAAAATGAACAAACAGCTAAGAAGGAATAGTTGAGGGTGAAATTTTAAGCTCACAGGGTTATTGTTTTTCTACTGAAGCAATAAAGGTAGAAGTTTCTTCTTGGTAAAGTTAATATTTCCAAAAGTGCAAATCTGTCCATATTCTGCTTAATGGATTTTTGAAGTAAAAAATTGTCTTTATTTTAAGATTAAATTCCAGTCACAACTTAATGATAGATCTTTTGAGTTGGACTCGAATTTCAGTCAAATAACTTTAACCCTAAAAATTACGAACATGGGAAATCAAATCACAATGATCGAGAGCATCGGTCCCGTAATGAAAGACAAACTGGCAGCAGCTGGCATATCTACAGTAGAAGGACTTTTGGACAAGGGGTCATCAAAATCAGGCCGAAAAGCAATTGCTGATGCATCAGGATTAGACGCGGGCAAAATATTAGATTGGGTAAACATGGCCGACCTTTTTAGAATCAATGGAATTGCAAGCCAATTTGCTGAGCTGTTGAAAGCCACTGGAGTAGATACAGTGAAAGAGTTACGAACCAGAAACCCTGAAAATCTTCATGCAGCTTTGGTCAAAACTCAGGAAGAGAAAGGTCTTACGAGGATAGTTCCATCTGCTTCCAAAGTAGAAGACTTTGTGGAACAGGCAAAATCGTTGGAACCTGTAGTGACTTATTGATAATTTAATATGATTATCCGAATGATGCCAGTCGCCTTAGATTCTCTGCTTATCTAGTCAGAAGACCGATGTGACATCAATTATAAATTTTAATCCATACTAGTTTGCTTTTGCGTCCTTAGTGATATTAAAGCGGATATAGATTTAATTTAAAAACATACTCTATACTATTCTGAAAACCTTTTTGCCATCGGCATCAAGGTTTTTTTGTAGTTTGGTTTATCAATCACTTTGAAACATGAGTAAAACAGAAGAATTCATTACCCACTTGGACGAGGGTCAAAAATATAAAAAAGACTCTATCATTCTCGGTACAGGCGTATTAGACGGTGTGCCGGTGAACGGTGCGCAAATCAAGATTGCTTTAAAAACCATGAACAGACATGGCCTGATTGCCGGAGCAACGGGCACAGGCAAAACCAAAACCCTACAAGTGATGGCAGAGCAATTGGCACTGAAAGGAGTGCCTTCTGTTTTGATGGATTTGAAAGGTGATTTGTCAGGTCTTGCTCAGCCGGGAACCACCAACGACTTTATCAAAAACCGTTCGGAAATAATAGGAGTGGAATATGAGCCTATGGCATTACCTATAGAGTTAATGTCCATCTCGGATGAAAAAGGAGTTAGGCTGAAAGCTACCGTTTCAGAATTTGGACCAGTTTTAATCGCCCAGATACTCGAATTAAATGATACACAGCAAGGAGTTATTTCCCTTATTTTCCGCTATTGCGATGTACATCACTTGCCATTGGTGGATTTGAAGGATCTGAAGCGGGTGCTCCAATTCATTACCAATGAAGGCAAAGAAGCTATACAAAAGGAGTATGGACAGGTTTCTTCAGCATCGGTAAATACGATCATGCGTAAAATTATTGAACTGGAGCAGCAAGGAGCCGAGCGATTTTTTGGAGAGAAATCCTTCGAAGTTGAAGATTTCTTAAGAACAAAAGATGGAAAAGGTGTTATTTCAGTGATCAGGCTGACCGATATTCAAAACCGACCGAAATTGTTCTCTACTTTTATGCTAAGCCTGCTTTCGGAGATTTATGAGTCTTTTCCTGAGCAAGGTGATGCTGATCAGCCCAAACTTTGTTTGTTTATAGATGAAGCACATTTGGTGTTTTCAAATGCTTCCAACGATCTTTTAGACAAGATAGAAGCTATAGTGAAATTGATTAGATCTAAAGGGGTAGGAGTTTATTTCTGCACGCAAACTCCCACGGACGTGCCGGACAATATATTGGGACAGCTGGGATTGAAGGTGCAGCATGCCTTGCGGGCATTCACTGCAAAGGATAGAAAGGCCATCACAAAAACTGCTGAAAACTATCCTGATTCCCCTTACTTTAATACTTCCAATGTCCTTACTTCCATGGGTATTGGGGAGGCATTAGTTACGGCTTTAAACGAAAAAGGTATTCCTACACCACTAGCCCATACTTTGGTAAGAGCTCCCATCACAAGAATGGATATTTTAAATCCTGAGGAAATAGATGAAGTAATCGGGAATTCTGCGTTGGTTTACAAATACAATCAAGATATAGACAGAGAGAGTGCTTTTGAGCTATTGGAAAAGAAAATGGCTGAGCTCGAAGAGACGCAGAAAAAAGCGGAATTGCCAGGGCCAAAAACTGCTACCAAAACTTCAAGAAGAACTAAGGAAGATGAATCTTTAATAGAAGAATTGAGCAAAAACACGATGGTAAGACAGATAGGAAGGACAATTTTCAGAGAGCTCACTAGAGGGATTTTAGGTTCATTCCGAAGAAAAAGGTAATGATTTTAAGTGTTTGTATATTAGGAGGATATAGGTTTTGAAAATAGCAGTAATAGGAGGGGGAGCAGCAGGATTCTTTGCCGCTATACATGCAAGTGTTCCAGGGGCAGAGGTTACTATTTTTGAAAAATCTCCCAAACTTTTGTCAAAAGTGAAAGTCTCAGGAGGAGGTAGATGTAATGTGACACATCGCCCGATGGAAATCTCCAAACTCGTGAAGAACTATCCGCGAGGTGAAAAATTTCTCAAACGTGTTTTTTCAAGATTCAAATCAGAAGATACCATCCAGTGGTTTGAAAGTAGAGGAGTCTCTCTGAAAGTAGAGGCAGACGGTAGAATGTTTCCCGTCTCAGACTCATCCCAATCCGTAATAGATGCCTTGCTCATAGAAGCTCAGAAGCTGAATATTACCATTCGAAAATCCTGCGGGGTAAGGTCCATTTTGTCAGTGTCTGGTGGATATCAGCTTGACACAGACGAGGGAGAATATTACGTGGATAAGTTAATTGTAGCAACTGGGGGAAATCCCAAATTGGATAATTACAGATTTCTCGAAAATCTAAAACACACTATTTCAGACCCAATTCCTTCACTATTTACTTTTAATACGCCCAAAGAATCTCTTCGCGAGTTGATGGGACTTTCTGTATCAGATGGTATTGTAAAGATCGAAGGTACTAAAATGACATACAGAGGACCTGTTTTAGTGACGCATTGGGGAGTAAGTGGGCCAGCCGTATTAAAACTGTCAGCCTTCGGAGCCCAATGGTTGAAGGAAAATAGTTATGTAGCAAACGTATTAATCAATTGGAATGGAGCATATGGGGAGGAGCAGTATAGCTCACATATCAAGAGCTACATGGCTGCACATCCCAATCGAAAATTACTTAGTAATACACTATTTGATGTCCCCGCAAGGCTCTGGGAACATTTTTGTGCACGATCTACTATAGAATCTGGCCAATTATATGGTACTTTGTCAAAAAAGCAAATTAATAAGTTGGTACAGAATCTTTTTTGCTATAATTTGAAAGTGGAAGGAAAAACTACCTTTAAAGAAGAATTCGTAACAGCAGGCGGAATTGTCTTAGATGAGGTAAATCCGGAGTCAATGGAAAGTAAATATCACCCCAACCTTTACTTTGCCGGAGAAGTCCTGAATATTGATGGAATTACAGGTGGCTTTAATTTTCAGGCTGCTTGGTCGACAGGATTTCTCGCTGGAGAAAATGCTTCAAAATAATCGATATGCAACAAATCTACCCTGATCTTGATCAGCTTATCCTTGATATGTCAGATGGCGATAAAGCTTTTCAGGCAGAATTAACTATAGCAATATATAAGGGGCTTATTGAGCTGAAGGAAAAGTATGCTGAAGGGGTATTGAATAAAGATGATATTATTATTCAGCAAATCCGACATAAATTAAAACCAACACTCTATATGTTTGATTTAAGTCATATTATAGAGGAGCTGAACATCGGCAAAGAGATAATTGAAAACCACGGATTTGATGGAATGGACTTTATCACCCATTATCAGAATTTGATAGAAAAACTAAACGCAGCCATTATACGAGTATTCGAATTGATTAAATAAAAAAAGGAGCTGACCCCCGCCGCTCCGATTTTATAAAAATTACCCTATGAAGTACTATAATCCAAAGGTAATGACCATTTACTTACTGGATTTTAAGATAAAATGAATTTCATGTGAAGCTTCTTACCAGAGGCGAAAAGGATTATACCAAGTCTAACCCCCCGGATGTTTGTACAATGAGCATAATAAATTCAACCTACATTGGCCCTCCTGCATATTTGTTCAATGGTCACATGGAAACTATTATCCCCAGTATTTTCAGGAAAATTTCCAACGTCAGCTATGTAAGGGAAAAAATAGACACGCCGGATGGAGATTTCTTAAACTTGGATTGGTCAAAAGTTAACAGTTCAAAACTTCTTATTGTCTCTCATGGGTTGGAAGGGCATTCAGAGAGACACTATGTGAGAGGAATCGTTAAGTTGTTTAATTCCAGCGAAATTGATGTGTTGGTCTGGAACAATCGTTCATGTGGCGGTGAAATGAATTTGAATCCCATGTTATATCACCATGGAGCAAGTTATGATCTAGACACCACAGTATGTCACGTGCTCAAAAACCATTCTTATGAAGAGATTTACCTGACAGGAATCAGTATGGGAGGAGCCCAAACACTGAAGTACTTAGGGGAAAAGGGCTATGATTTGCCTTTTGAGATTAAGAGAGCAGCAGTTTATTCTACACCTTGTAACCTACTTTCCAGTGCTGCCACTCTGAAACATAGGGGTAATTCTTTTTACAGAAATAGGTTCTTGGGAAAGCTTAAAATTAAAATTCGAGCCAAGGCTGCCCAGTATCCAAATCTACTAGATCTGGATCTGCTGGAGAAAGTTTCTGATTTCGATACTTTCGACACATACTTCACTGCTGTACTTCATGGATTCAGGGATGCAGAAGATTTTTACAGGTCTGTAAGTGCTGACCAGTTTATGCCATTTATACAAATTCCAACGCTCGTATTGAATGCGCTAAATGACCCACTTCTTGGCCCTGAGTGTTATCCCACAGAGCTTGCGGAAAGTATGGATTTACTTACACTAGAAATGCCGGACAGAGGAGGTCATACGGGCTTTCTTGTAGGGGGGCAAGAGTTCACTTGGGCAGAGCACAGAATTCAAGAATTCCTCTTGAATCAGGGGTAGCCCTAAGTCTTTTGCTATATTGTGCGCTTAATCGTCAAATGATTTTGAAATGAGAAAGCTGTTTTTCACAAGCTTGGTTTTGCTAA
The DNA here is from genome assembly GCF_963974835.1 of uncultured Algoriphagus sp. GTDB lineage: Bacteria > Bacteroidota > Bacteroidia > Cytophagales > Cyclobacteriaceae > Algoriphagus. Next base: position 18,575 of record NZ_CAXBET010000011.1, read on the forward strand.
GCTTGCTTACATTTTTTTTAATGTGGTATTTCCAGTTCGTCCAATTCAAGTTTGGATATTTTATACTGGGAATTCTTGCAATCCTCTTTGCAATAGGTCTATATGATATCAATCAGAAAACCCATGCAATCCTTCGAAACTTTCCAGTAATTGGACATTTTAGATATTTATTGGAGAAAATCAGCCCGGAGATACAGCAGTATTTTATTGAGACCAATACAGATGGAACGCCCTTCAGCAGGAATCTCAGATCCTTAGTCTATAGACGGGCAAAGAATGTTAATGATACACATCCTTTTGGTACTCAGCGGGATATTAACGGAGAGGATTACATTGGACTTAGGCATTCAATTTACGCTGTCCATACCAATGATGAAGATCCCAGAGTGATTATAGGCAATGACTCCTGCAAGCAACCTTACTCAGCATCTATTTTTAATATTTCTGCCATGAGTTTTGGTTCCCTAAGTTCAAATGCTGTGAAAGCGCTGAACCTAGGCGCTAAAAAGGGAGGCTTTTCCCATAATACCGGAGAAGGAGGAATTAGTGCTCATCACAGGGAAGGTGGTGATTTGGTATGGCAGATCGGAACTGGCTATTTTGGATGTAGGGATGAGCGTGGCAATTTCAGTGAGGAAAAATTTACTGAAAAGGCAAATTGGCCGGAAGTCAAAATGATAGAGATCAAGATTTCCCAAGGAGCAAAACCCGGTCATGGAGGAGTCTTGCCAGGAGTAAAGAACACTGCTGAAATAGCTGAAATTCGTGGAGTGATGAAAGGAACGACTATTCTTTCCCCACCTGCACATAGTGCATTTACCAATGCTTCTGAACTGTTGGAGTTCATTAGCAAATTGAGAGATCTATCAGGAGGAAAACCTGTAGGATTCAAGCTTTGTGTAGGAAGAACGGAGGAGTTTATGGCTATTTGCAAGGAAATGGTCAATAAAAAGATTTATCCGGATTTCATCACCGTGGATGGGGCAGAGGGAGGAACCGGTGCGGCTCCTTTAGAATTTTCCGATAGTGTGGGACTTCCACTTGAGCCCGCCCTTATTTTTGTAAGAATGACTTTGGAGAAGTTCCAGATTCGCGATCAAATCAAAATCATTGCCTCGGGCAAAGCTATTTCAGCTTTTGCAATCCTAAAAAATATTGCTCTTGGTGCTGATATTTGTAATTCAGCTAGAGGATTTATGTTTAGCGTAGGGTGTATTCAGGCCCTTAGATGTAATACAAATGAATGTCCTACGGGTGTAGCTACACAAAAAGCTAGCTTGGTGGGTGGATTAGTCATCACCGATAAATCCGAGCGCGTATACAATTTTCATAAAAATACTGTACATGCGGTTCAGGAGCTACTAGGAGCATCGGGACACAAGCATACCTCAGAATTAAGCGCTAGTGATCTAGTGAAAGGTGACGAAATGATCAAACTTGCAAATAGATATTTACCTGATTCTGTGAATACTCAGGTGTAGTTTAGCATTTGGAGTATCGTCCCGAATGTTACTAAACTTATGTATTTTCTCGACACTTCGACTTCGCTCAGTGTGACCTAGATTGTGCAAAAAATGACTTGTGCCGTGGCAATTAAAGTCTTCAGATTGATGCAAAAAGATTAATAAAAATTAAATACTCAGTATAAAGACTGCATTATAATAGGCCCAAGTCATTAGACTTGAGCCAGATAAAGGACTAATACTTCAGAGCTTAAGAAAACCTCTTCAACGCCAACTCAGCCACGGTTCCCCCAATTGCAAGTGAGCTAGTAGCTGCTGGAGAAGGAGCATTTAACACGTTGATCGCGTGAGCAGACTCCCGGATGGAGAAATCATCAAGCAGACCACCAGTTCGGTCACATGCCTGTGCTCTTACTCCTGCACCACCTTCTGTCAAATCAGATTCCTGGATTTCCGGAATTAATTCCTGCAAGGCTTTAGTAAATGCTGCCTTTGAAAAAGATCTGTACATTTCACCAAAACCGGTTTGCCAATATTTAGCGGCGACTTTCTGAAATCCAGGCCAAGCCAAGGACTCAGCAAGTTCTTTCAGGTTGATTTGGGATTTTTTGTATCCTTCTCTGCGAAAAGCTAGAACTGCGTTTGGTCCAGCTTCCACGCCACCTTTCATCATCCGGGTAAAGTGTACTCCAAGGAAAGGAAAATTAGGATCCGGAACAGGATAAATCAGATTCTTAACCAAGAATTCCCTTTCCTTCTTTAGCTTGAAGTATTCTCCACGGAAAGGTATGATTTTAACGTCCAGCGGATCTTGTTCACTCATCTGGGCAACCTTGTCAGAATACAATCCTGCGCAGTTGATTACTAGCTTACATTGAAAAGTTTTTTTGGAAGTTTCAATGAAGTTAACTCCATCCTGTTGTTTAATATTCAGTACCTTATGATTTAAAAATATTTCACCTCCATTTTGAATTATTTTTCTTCCATAGGCCAATGCAACTTTAAAATAATCAACAATCCCTGTTTGTGGGACGTGAAGTGCTGCGACACCTGCACAATGAGGTTCAAATTCTTTTAGCTCCTCCATAGTAATATACCTTGTGCCTTCCAGTCCATTTTGTATCCCACGCTCAAACAAGTTATTTAATAGAGGTTTTTGCTCTTCACGTGTGGCTACCACCACTTTCCCAGTGATCTCAAATGGAATTTTTTCTTCCTCACAAAACTCAATCAATTCATGATATCCACCTATGCAATTTGTTGCTTTGAGAGACCCAGGTTTGTAATATAAGCCGGAATGTATTACTCCGCTATTATTACCTGTTTGGTGCTTTGCCAATTGATTTTCCTTCTCCAAAAGTGCGATTTTGAGGTTAGGTCGCGCTTTTTGGATTTTAAGTGCAGTTGCCAGTCCCACAATTCCACCACCAATTATTGCTATGTCGTATGTCATGCTATTCCTTTTAATGTTTCAAATATACTAGTGGAATTTTCAAATTTGCTTCATTGAATAAACTCAGTTTTATTAAAGCTTTAGAATTTTTAAGGAGACAGGTAGCGATTTGAATCACGAATGAATTTATTTTGCATGAATTACTTTCTGTGCCACTACCATTAGATGATCCGCAATTACTTATTCCTTATTCTATTTCTGATTAGCAGCCAATCCATTGCCCAGTTTGTGGTAAAGGGAAAAGTGACTGATTCGGCCACTGGGGATCCCATTCCCTTTGCATCTGTTTTATTGAAGGGGACGACCACGGGCATTTCTACTGATTTTGAAGGAAATTATATTATTGAAGTCAGAGTTTTGACCGACAGTGTCACCGTTAGCTATTTGGGGTATATCACTGCCATAAAGGCTTTGGAAAAAGTCGCCGATCAAACCGTTAATTTTCAGTTAAAGCCGTCAGATTTTGAGATGGAAGCTTTTGTATTTGAGGCTGGGGAAAATCCTGCTTTTACGGTTATCCGAAAAGCCGTTGACCGTAAAAAATACTTTGATAAAAGAGAGTTATCTGCTTATCAAACAAAGAATTATACAAAGATTGAAATAGATATAGATCATGTTTCTGAAGAATTTACCCAGCGTAAAACAGTTCAGAAGGTAACTGCGGTCTTGGATTCGATCAAGCAGCTCACAAATGATGAAGGGGAAAAAATATTGCCAGTATTTTTCTCTGAGACCCTTTCCAAGTTTTACTTTAGAAATAATCCTGAGCTGAAAAAGGAGATAGTGGAAAAGTCCAAAGTAACGGGTGTGGGGATTACCGATGGATCGACTACCTCACAGATTACGGGATCTGCTTTTCAGGAGTATAATTTTTACAGAAACTGGCTTTCCATAGTAGGGAAAGAATTTGTTTCGCCAATTGCAGATGGCTGGAAGCAATTTTATGATTACGATTTGATTGACTCTGTAATGGTGGGAAATGATTCCTGTTATTTGCTTAAAGTATATCCTCTGAGAGAGCAAGACTTGGCCTTTTCTGGGAATATATGGATCAATAAAGAGACTTATGCCTTAAAGCAGGTGGATTTGACGATTCCAAAAGAGGCAAACCTAAACTTCATCGAGCGGATCAAAATTCAGCAAGAGCTGATACCAACTTCTGCAGGTCCGTTGATTCCTGCAAAAACAAGAGTTCAGATAAAAATAGGCCAAATCACTCCAAAGACTGCAGGTCTACTAGCTAAATTCTATACCTCAGCAGATAGCATAAAAATAAATGAACCCCAGCCTACTTCCTTTTTTAATCAATCGGTTACGCTGATGCCTGATTTTGACGAAGCAAGTGAAGAATTCTGGAAAGATAATCGCCAGGATATTTTGACTCAGGAAGAAATAGCAGTGCTTAGAATGGTGGATACACTCAAGCGAATTCCTATCGTTCGTTTTTATTCTGAAGGGCTTAAGTTTTTTGGAACAGGCTATCTGCCTGTAGGTAAGGTGGATATTGGACCTTGGCCGGGATTTTTCAATTACAATGACATAGAAGGAGTAAGACTGGGAATGGGATTTCGTACCAATCTGAAATTCAGTGATAAATGGGTTCTAAATGGCTACGGAGCTTATGGTTTTAAGGATGCTGAGCTGAAGTATTCTGCTAAAGTCACCCGCATCTTGGATAGGTTGCATTGGACCTCAGTTTCCTTATCCACTCAGAAGGAAATTGATCAGGTTGGTTTGGAGATTTCCAGTCTGCAGGGAAACAGCGTGTTTTTGGCAGCTAGTCGATTTGGGACATTGAGGCGACCTTATTTCAGCAAAAAACATCAAGTAAATTTCCAGCGTGAGTTTTTCAAAGGATTTTTGATGTATTCGGATTTGACTTTCATGAAGTTTGAGCCATTGTACGATTTCTATTACTTAGAAAAAGGAACAGGAGAATACAGATCTAATTTTGAGACTACTGAGGCTAAAATCGGAGTCAGATACGGTCGGGACGAAACCATCCTGATTAATGATAACCAAAGAACATCCTTGGGACCTTTAAGATGGCCAATTTTTGAATTGAGTTATGCCAAAGGTATGAATTGGCTAGGAGGCGATATCAACTATTCCAAACTGAATTTCTATGTTTATCAGCGACTTAATATGGGAATTTTTGGAGTTTCCCGTTATGAGTTTGATGCTGCCAAAGTATTTGGGGAAGTGCCATATCCTGTTTTGAAAAACCATCTGGGTAACGAAACCTTATTCTATACATCAGCTGCTTTCAATACGATGAACTTCAATGAGTTTGCCTCAGATCAATATGCAAGTTTGCGATATAGACATTATTTTGAAGGCTTTCTTTTAAATAAGGTTCCCTTAATTAAAAAGCTAAAATGGCGGGCTGTAGGAAATGCGAATATCCTCTATGGTTCTGTAAGTGATAAAAATATAGCGAATGCACCTACTTTAGATCCAGATGGTAATCCTTTAGCCACCTTCGGAAGGTTGGACCCTACTAAGCCTTATATAGAGCTAGGTTACGGGATAGAAAATATCTTTAAGTTTTTCCGGGTAGACTTTTTCCATAGAATGACTTATCTGGATAATCCTGAGGCAAAGCCATTTGCAATAAAAATAAGTGGACAGATAATACTTTAGAATTTTTTATTATTTTAGTTGAATGAAGGACAAAAGAACTTTATTCAAGCCATTTTTAGTCACTTTTGGTGCATTATTTTTATTTATTTCTGTAGAAAGTAAGGCTCAATCGGAAGCAGAGAAATTTACTGCAAAAAATATAGTCTATCTAGAACTTGGAGGGAACGCAGGACAGTATGCATTTACCTATGGGAGAGTTTTCCATCAAAAAGGGAAGCTGAAGCTAAGTGCTAGTGCAGGGTTTTCCATGTGGTATCAGGGATCAATTTCTAATACAAGATGGCTACCAGCTATACCAGTTGAGCTAACAGCATTCTATGGTAAATCAAACCACCATCTGGAATTGGGGGCTGGAGTGACTTCTTACTTAGACAGCATTATAGATTTTGACGAGGAAACATTCGAAACTAATGATAAGGTGGTCTTTAGTGGATTCATTCCTGTTAGAATTGGATATAGATACCAGAAGCCTGAGGGTGGATTCTTTTTTAGGGTTGCATATACCCCAATTATTGACTTTCCGTCGAGAACAGGAGGAAATTGGTCTTTCAATCCTTATTGGGCAGGATTGAGTTTTGGAAAGAGTTTTTAAACTAATTGTCTTTCCATTCTATAAAATGCTTACACTCCAAATCAAAAGAAGCTTTTTAGTGGATATTGAAATAATGAGCATATAATGCAGAAGCGTTTTTTTCTTTTCCTTCTCCTTATATCCAGCGTTTTCTTTTCCTGTTCTTCTAATGATAAGGTAAATTCGGATGAAGCCAGTGATGGCTTAGAAATTATTAAAGTTGACCTTTCCGAAGCCAGAGAGGGTAAACTCTCCGAATTTTTTGAATCTGAAATAGAGTACATCTGGCTACAGGATGATTCCGAGGATGCTCAATTAGGAGGCTTAAATAAAATATTTTTTCATGAGGATAAGATCTTCACGCTGGATAAATTCGGCTGCAAGTGTATTCAAATTTTTAATAGATCAGGAAAATTCCTACATAAATTGAGAAGCTATGGGGAAGGTCCTGAGAAATACCTTGATTTAGATAATGCTATAATAGTAAAAAATGAAGTATTGTTACTTGGTGTTTACCCTCCTAAACTAATGTGGTTTAGCATGGAAGGTAAATTTCTTCGAGAGGAAAAACTTGAAAAACAAAATGGTTCTGGGGTGTTTTCTGAAGAGGAAAAACGCTATTATTTTTATAATAAAGTAAGGGGTGTGAGTAATGGCCAATACTTTGTGGAGAGCGTAAACGAATTTTTTCAGGATACACTAAGATCTTTTTTGTACCAAGAGGATGGATATTATGGTAATTATTCAAGCCAACGGTCTTTCATTAAAGAAAATAAAATCTACTTTGGACGACCTTTTAATGACACCATAATGGTCACCAAAGATGGAATTTTTTTTCCGAAATTTGTTTTTGATTTTGGTTATTATAAACAGTCTATTGAGCAACTAAAGAAAAATAGCGAGAACTTGAGCAGTGTTGATGAACTTGATTTTATTAATCATAGAGCAAAGTTATACTTCGTACCCTACGGCTGGTATGTAACAGAATCTCAACTATATGCGGACTTCAAATATGAGGAAAGTTTTTATATGATATTTTTCGATAGAAATGCCAAAAAAACACATATTCTTAATGGAAGATTGAAAAATGATAGTGATGAATCCATTGATCCTTTTTCTTTTACTCATCTCTTTTCCACAGATAAGGTTGGGTTTTATCTACCTGGAAGATTTCTTTTCGAAGAACTACAGATAAAGAAAGCCGAACTCGGTAAGGATGGCTTCGAAGAATATGTAAAAGGCAAAGGAAAGAACTTTGCACAAGTGGCTTTTGCAGCTAAAGATTCCGAAAATCCTGTACTGATTGTGTATACCACGAAGAAATCGAGCCTTCCTACTGGACAAGCAGGCATGACTCAATAGTCATCCAATGTGATGATTATTCAATGCGAGATTCCATGTGACCATAAAAAACCAAATATAAACACATGAAATAAGGCTTCATTTCCATATTCCTTTCCCATATATTTTTTGGTTGCATCGCTCTTGTGCATATTTGCAACTTAATCTTTATGCCTTTTTGTATGGGCAGAACTAATTTTACACATGTCACAACTTATTAACATTACCCTTCCAGATGGCACTGTGAAGGAGTACGAAAAAGGAACTACCGGACTACAGATTGCTGCAAGTATCAGCGAGGGTTTAGCGAGAAACGTTCTAGCCGCAAAAGTAAACGGACAGGTTTGGGATGCTACCCGAGCTATCAACGAGGATTCATCCATCCAATTGTTGACTTGGAATGACGGGGAAGGCAAAAATACCTTTTGGCACTCATCCGCTCACTTGCTTGCAGAAGCTTTGGAAGCACTACACCCAGGCATCAAATTCGGTATTGGGCCTCCGATTGAAACAGGTTTCTATTATGATGTAGACTTCGGTGATAAGACGCTGGATGGTTCAGAATTGGAAGCCATCGAGAAGAAAATGATCGAGTTGGCTCGTGAGAAGAATGAATATATCCGAACTGATATTTCCAAGAAAGATGCCATTGACTATTTCCAGAAAAAAGGTGATGAATATAAGCTAGACCTTTTGGAAGGACTGGAAGATGGTTCTATTACGTTCTATCAGCAGGGAAACTTCGTGGATCTTTGTCGTGGACCGCATATTCCAAATACAGGTTTTGTAAAGGCTGTAAAGCTTACAAACATTGCCGGAGCATATTGGAGAGGGGATGAGAACCGTAAAATGCTTACCCGTATTTATGGAGTTACTTTCCCGAAAGCCAAAGAGCTGACTGACTATTTGACTTTGCTGGAAGAAGCTAAGAAACGCGATCACAGGAAACTTGGACGCGAGCTAGAGCTTTTCACATTCTCTGAGAAAGTAGGTGCAGGCCTTCCACTTTGGTTGCCGAAGGGAACCTTACTTAGAGAGCGTTTGGTTAATTTCCTGAAAAAAGCACAGGATAAGGCAGGTTATCAGCAGGTGATTACTCCGCATATTGGCCATAAAGTTTTATATGAGACTTCAGGTCATTATGAGAAATATGGCAAGGATTCTTTTCAGCCAATTGCCACTCCCCATGAAGGTGAGGAGTTTTTGCTGAAACCAATGAACTGTCCGCATCACTGCGAGATCTATAAGCATAAGCCACATTCCTATAAAGAGCTACCAATTCGCTATGCAGAATTTGGTACGGTATATCGTTATGAGCAAAGTGGTGAGCTTCACGGCTTGACCCGTGTTCGAGGATTTACCCAGGATGATGCACATATCTTCTGTCGTCCAGATCAGGTGAAAGAGGAGTTTGTCAAAGTAATTGACTTGGTATTGTATGTATTCAAAGCTTTGGGTTTTGAAGATTTCACTGCACAAATTTCTTTGAGAGATCCAGAAAATCCTTCCAAATACATAGGTGGCGATGAAAACTGGAACAAGGCTGAAAGCGCAATTATCGAAGCAGCTGCTGAGAAAGGGTTAATCACTGTGACTGAGCTTGGCGAGGCTGCATTTTATGGTCCTAAGCTGGACTTTATGGTAAAGGATGCTTTGGGAAGAAAATGGCAGTTGGGAACTATCCAGGTAGATTATAACTTACCAGAAAGATTCGAGTTGGAATATATAGGCTCGGACAACCAGAAGCATAGACCCGTGATGATCCACAGAGCGCCATTTGGTTCTCTGGAGCGTTTTGTAGCAGTGCTTATCGAGCACTGTGCAGGCAACTTCCCATTATGGCTTTCACCTGAACAGATTAATATTTTGCCTATTTCTGAAAAATATGTAGAATATGCTGAAGAAATTAAGTCAATCCTCGAAGAGGTAGGCATTTCAGGTTCTATTGACAACAGAGATGAAAAGATCGGGCGAAAAATCCGTGATTCAGAAGTTAAAAAAGTGCCTTTTATGCTGATAGTGGGAGAAAAGGAGCAGGAAGAGCGAAAGCTTTCTGTCCGTAAGCATGGTGAAGGTGATCTAGGTAATTTCTCTCCAGAGGAGTTTATTAATTATTTTCAAGGCATTATTTCAGCGTCATTAAGTAAGTAATAAGGCTGTATTATTTAATTCAGTTTTTCTTAATTAGAAATAATTCCGATATTTGCATCCAATTTCATAAAAACAATCAACGCAAACTTGAGAAACCAAAGACAACCCTATAGAGGTAGACAAGAAGAACCTTATAAAGTAAACCATAAAATCAGAGCTCGTGAAGTTAGACTGGTTGGCGATTTCGTAGATGGCGGCAACGCATTGCTGCCCCTCGATAAAGCGATCAAACTAGCTCAGGATAATGATTTGGATCTTGTAGAGATCTCTCCTAACGTCGAACCTCCAGTTTGTAAAATTCTAGATTACGCAAAGTTTAAGTACGAGCAGAAAAAGAAGCAAAAGGAGATCAAGTCCAATGCAGCCAAGATTGTTTTGAAAGAAATCAGATTCGGACCGAATACGGATGAACATGATTTTAATTTCAAATTGAAGCATGCTATTGGATTCTTAAAAGAAGGAGCAAAAGTGAAAGCTTATGTGCACTTCGTGGGACGTAGTATTGTGTTTAAAGAAAGAGGAGAGATGTTGCTTCTGAAATTTGCTCAGGCTCTAGCAGAATATGGTGCAGTAGAGCAGCTTCCAAAGATGGAAGGTAAGAGAATGAACATCTTCATCGCTCCGAAGGCAGGAAAGAAATAAATTTCAACTAAATAAATACAGCAAAATGCCAAAGGTAAAAACCAAATCCAGTGCAAAGAAGAGGTTCACTTTAACAGGAACCGGCAAAATCAAAAGGAAACATGCTTTCAAAAGCCACATCCTAACCAAAAAATCTACTAAAAGAAAGCATAACCTGACTAAAACTGGTCTAGTTCATGAGTCTGACGAAGGTAGAGTAAGAGACATGTTGAGAATCTGATTCTCTGCAGTAGCTTAAAATCAATTAATTAAGGTTTATTTATTCACCAGACATTTTGGTAATCAAGATCTCGATCACTCGGGGCACCAACTGTCAAAAAACAAAACACTATGCCTAGATCGGTAAACGCGGTAGCGTCCAGAGCAAGAAGAAAAAAAGTGCTAAAAGCCACAAGAGGTTACTTCGGAAGAGGTAGCAACGTATGGACAGTAGCCAAAAACAAGTACGAGAAAGGTCTTCAGTATGCGTACAGAGACCGTAAAGCTAAGAAAAGAGAATTCAGAGCTTTGTGGATTCAGCGTATCAACGCAGGTGCAAGAATGCACGGCGTGTCCTATTCTCAATTAATGGGTTTATTGAAGAAAGGTGGAGTTGAGCTTAACCGTAAGGTGCTTGCTGACTTGGCCATGAATCACCCAGTAGCATTTCAAGCTGTAGTTGAAAGTGTAAAATAAGGTTGCACTGTCTTATTTTATTGGAAGCCTTCCCTCGGGAAGGCTTTTTTATTTCAGGTACTTTTTAGTTAATAAATTACTATCGCATATTTATAGATTGTAAAGAATGATTAATCCTATTCTGTGTCAGAAAACTGCGATAGAAAATCTTTAAACAATCCATGCAAAAAATTAATAAGCGATTACTTGGTCAAACAGCTTTAGTCACTGGAGCAAACTCCGGGATAGGGGAAGCTATTGCATATGCTCTTGGTAGAGAAGGAGCTAACGTAATTATTAATTACATTTCCAATCCGGAAAAAGCAGAGGAAATAGCCCATGCGATTATTAAAGATGACCATTGCGGAGGTGCAATTGCTGTGAAGTGTGATGTAAGCAAAGAGGATCAGGTGATCCGTATGTTCAAGCAAGCTGTTGATCATTTTGGAACTGTGGATATATGCGTGCCTAATGCAGGACTTCAAAGAGACTCTAGCTTGCACGAAATGAAACTTGAAGATTGGCAGCTAGTACTGGATGTAAATCTTACTGGGCAGTTTTTATGTGCCAGGGAAGCAATCCGGGAATTTCTGAGGCGTGGGATGCGTCCTGAAGTCTCAAGTTCTTTAGGTAAGATTATTCACACAAGCTCTGTTCATCAGATTATTCCCTGGGCCGGACATGCTAATTATGCTGCAACAAAAGGAGCAATTGTTATGTTAATGCAAAGTATTTGTCAGGAATATGCTCCGCTCAAAGTTCGATGTAACAGTATCGCTCCTGGGGCTATTCAGACTCCAATAAACAAATCTGTCTGGGATGACCAACAAGCTTTAGATAAACTAAATAAACTAATCCCCTATAAAAGAATAGGAGTACCGGAGGATATTGGAAGTACAGCCGCGTGGCTTGCTTCAGATGAATCCGAGTATATTAACGGCACTACCATATTTGTAGACGGAGGCATGACTTGCTATCCTGGATTTACGGAGAACGGTTAAATTTTAAAGTTTATGTCTGAAGAATCTGCTGAGCAGCAACGCATACTGGAGAAAAATAGGAAGGAAAAAAAATGGTTAAAATGGGGACCCTATTTGAGTGAAAGACAATGGGGTACTGTGAGGGAAGACTATAGCCCAGATGGTAGTGCTTGGGAATATTTTCCACACGATCATGCTAGATCAAGGGTCTATCGCTGGGGTGAAGATGGAATTGCTGGTATTTCAGATGAATATTGTAACATCTGTTTTGCACTTGCACTTTGGAACGGTAAAGACCCAATTTTGAAGGAACGACTTTTTGGACTCACTGGAAACCAAGGTAATCATGGGGAAGATGTAAAGGAGTTGTATTACTATTTAGACAATACACCTACCCATTCATACATGAAACAGCTGTATAAATACAGTCAAAATGAATATCCTTACGAAGAGCTTTTAAAAGAAAACCAAAGAAGAAGCAGAGAGGATTTAGAATACGAGATTCTTGATACTGATATTTTTGATGGAAATGCGTATTTCGATGTGATCACAGAATATGCAAAAGCCGATGAAGAAGATTTGCTGATTCAATTCACTGTTACAAACAGGTTTACAGAATCGGCTCCTATAAGTATTTTACCGACCTTATGGATACGGAATTATTGGAGTTTTCGGGATATGGATCCAATGCCTTCCATTACAAAACAAGTTGAAGGCAAAACTACTTACGTCTCTATTTCGCACATTTATGTAGGAGAATATAATTTGTATTTTGAAGATGCTGATCAGCTACTTTTTACTGAAAATGAGACAAACACAGAAAAAATATTTGGAGTAGAAAATGATCATCCTTTCAAAAAAGATCTCTTTCATGATGCAGTCATTACTAACGACTTTTCCAAAACTACCCAGAATAAAAGCGGGACTAAGTTTTCTCCTTTATATCAGCGAAATGTAGAAGCAGGTGGAGAAATTGTAATTCGATTGAGGCTTTCGAAGGAAAGATTAGAAAACCCATTTAATGAAGATTTTGAAGCCATTTTAAATGCAAGGAAATCAGAATCTGCTAAGTTTTATGATGCAATCATCTCGGGAGTTTCCAAGGATCAAGCTGAAATCCAGAAGCAGGCATTTGCAGGATTGCTATGGTCAAAGCAATACTATAATTACGATGTAGAGACTTGGCTGGAAGGAGATCCTAAAGAGCCGAAACCTCCTGTTTCCCGATTAAATGGCAGGAATAGTACATGGGATAAGCTTCGCAACCATGATATTATGCTTATGCCCGATACGTGGGAATATCCTTGGTATGCCGCTTGGGATACGGCTTTCCATTGTGTCACGCTTGCATTGATAGATCCTGACTTCGCAAAAAATCAGCTGTTACTTTTTACAAAGGAATGGTATATGTCTCCGGACGGGCAGATTCCGGCATATGAATGGGCTTTAAGCGATGTGAATCCTCCCGTTCAGGCTTGGGCTTCCATCAAGATCTTTCTAATGGAAAAAAATGCTACCGGAAAGGGAGATATTAAGTTTTTGAAAAGGATGTTCAATAAATTAAGTCTAAACTTCACTTGGTGGGTTAATAGACTGGATGGAAGAGCCAATAACGTATTTGAAGGAGGGTTTCTAGGGCTGGATAATATTGGTGTTTTCGATAGAAGTAAGGGAGTTCCCGGGAATGGTATTCTTGAACAAGTGGATGGAACTGCATGGATGACCTTATTTTGTCAGAATATGCTTCAGATAAGCCTAGAATTGGCGCTGGAAGACGATATCTATGAAGACATGGCCACCAAGTATTTTGGGCACTTTGTATTTATCGCTGAGGCACTGAATAAAATGAGTAATGATTTCGAAGGTATTTGGGATGATAAGGATGCTTTTTTTTACGATCAGCTCATTCTACCGGAAAGTAGTTTAATACCTATTAAGGTGAGATCCATTGCAGGAATGCTCTCACTGGCAGCTGTATTTTGTATTAAAAAAGAAGTATTAGAGGAGCTTCCAAAGTTCCGAAGAAGCGTATTATGGTTTGTAAAATACCGCAGGGATAAGCTTAAATATAAAGTGATTCAAAATTATCGGGAAGGAAAAGATTTGCTCTTGGCTTTAGTTCCTGAGAATAGAGCTAGAAAATTATTGAAAGCTTTATTGGATGAAAAGGAATTTTTAAGCCCTCACGGATTGAGATCATTATCGAAAATCTATGAAACTCCATACAATATCATTATTGATGAGGTAGATTATGGTATTGGGTATGAACCCGCAGAGTCTACCACATCGCTTTTTGGAGGCAATTCAAATTGGAGAGGCCCGGTTTGGTTTCCTATAAATTACCTATTTATCGATGCGCTGAAGGAATATTTTAAGTTTGCTGGGAAAGAACTAAAGTTTGAATATCCTACTGGATCAACCAACCTACTTGATCTTAATGAAATCAGTATTGAATTGAGTAAGCGTCTGATCAGTATTTTTGAGAAGAATGAGAATGGGGACCGTACAGTCAATTTACTTCATAGCAAATGGTACCGAGACGAGCATTTTAAGGACCTTATTCTATTTTATGAATACTTTCACGGAGAAAACGGAAGGGGGATAGGTGCCTCACATCAAACTGGTTGGACTGCATTGGTTGCAAATTTAATTGATGAAATAAAGAAAAGTAATTCTAAGTGAAGTAGGAAGAAATCTTACTGTGTACCCCTTGATTGATTTATGTGGGTAAACACCAAATATTTAACACGAAGCCATTTTTCAAGAAATTAAGCTACGATTTCATTACCATTAAAAATAAGAAAGGCTTCCATTTCTGAAAGCCTTTGAGTAGCGAGAGGGAGATTTGAACTCCCGACCTCAGGGTTATGAATCCTGCGCTCTAACCAACTGAGCTACCTCGCCATTTTATAATTTCTTTTTACTATTTCAATCAGGGGATTTGAGCTTCCGTCCGACTCAGCGGATATGAATCCTTCACTCTCCGCATAACTATCCAGACAATCGAGACATCTCGCTATGTATGAATAATTTTAGTTCTAATACTTCGGACAGTTTCTAAAAACTCAGAAACATTTTTTGGGTATTGATTTTTGAAATTAATGCCTATATTAAAGCACTTTCATCAGTCAATAAAATTAGTTGACAACCGTATATTATCAACCCAGAAAACCTCCCTTTCGAATGGGAATGCAAATATGAGGTCTTGTATTGTGAAATGCAAGTTGACGTTCTTTAAAAAAGTAATTTTTTACATAGTGTAAAATCAATTATCATGGTTAAAAATAAGTTTGTGGCTGATTATCAAATTAATGCCTCCAAAAAAATAGTTTTCCATTATTTGAGTACAGCAAGTGGATTGGAGGAATGGTTTGCCGACGAAGTGAGAATAAACGAGGATAAAAACTATATCTTCAATTTTGACAGCGAAGATCATTACGCCCGTCTAGCTTCACAGAGAAGTAATTCACATGTGAAATTCGAATTTTATGATCCCAAGAACCCGGATGAATCTGATCACGCATTTATAGAATTCAAACTAGAAGAAAATGAATTGACTCAAACCCTATTTTTGAAAGTTATAGATTATTCAGATGGCTACGATGACGAAGAGCTGGTAGCTATTTGGGAAGGATTGATAGTGAGATTGAAAGATATTATTGGTGGGTAATCTCAATTGAATTAACCAAATTTGAACTTCGACTCATAGGCTTCGTATTTGCCTAGTGAGCAGTTTGAATAATGAAGAAACTAGATAAACTTATACTTGGGTCTTTTTTAGGCCCATTTTTATTGACTTTTATTGTCGTGGATTTCATCCTGTTGACTGTCAACATGCTGAAATACTTTGACGAGATTTTTGGTAAGGGCCTGAGTTTTTGGATTTACGCTGAGCTAATCGGGTATTTCGTCATCAGTATCTCACCCATGGCATTGCCGCTAGCGGTATTACTATCAAGCTTGATGACTTTCGGTAATCTGGGAGAGCATTTTGAGCTTACAGCAATTAAGAGTAGCGGAATTTCTTTACTTAGAGCTCTAAGGCCAATTGGTGTATTTGTGATTGTACTAGCTTTTGCAGCCTATCTTTCCAATAACTATTTGGTACCGAAAGTAAATCTTAAGACGTTCAGCTTGCTTTACGACATACGTATGAAATCCCCGGCATTGGATATTAAAGCTGGAGTTTTTTACAGTGGTATTCCAGGATATAGCATCAAAGTAAACGAGAAGGTAGGGGAGTATGGGCTCAAGAATATTTTGATTTATAACCATTCGGAAGGCAACACCGGTAATTTAAATGTGACAATTGCAGACTCGGGTAGGATGGAGCCATTTTTTAATGAAAACTACATGAAGCTGTCCTTGTATCATGGGAAAAACTATAAGGAAGCTAGGACTACTAGAGGGATAAAGGAAAAGCCTGTGGAATTTGACAGGATATCCTTCGATGCAAACGAAATCGTATTTGACCTAAATAACACATTCAAGCTAAACCGAACGGCAGAGGATGCATGGTCAACCAATAGATCCATAAAAAACATCTCCCAGATAAGATTGGGGTTAGACTCCATCGCGACTTTAGTTAATGAGCAGCGCTATCAAAATTATCAATCGGCAGAAAGTGTATATCCGTTTTTCACGAGGGATAGGAAATTTACACCTAACGATGAGATTCTTAAAAGAAAAGCATTAGATGACTCGGTCCGAATAAAGAAAATGCGAAAGGAAAAAGCAGTGTTGGATTCTCTGGAACAAATAAAGACTTTGGCCAATAAAGACACTTCTTCAGTGGTAATTGATGGGCCAGAATCCAAAAATATAACCATCGCTGGCGATTCGGAAATTACTTCCAAAAAATCGGTAGCTGGTAGTAAGGAGGTATCCACGAGTGATTCCTTATTCCGCGATGCTAAACGCAAAAATAGAAATCCACCAGTAGCAGATAAATTACCCGAGTTGGATACTACAGCCAATGAAGTATTAAATAAACCTGCCAAAGGGCCACGAAAGATGGCTTTGACAGATGAGGAAAGAGAAAAAATTGATTCACTTGTTACCAATAGAGGCTATGGGCAAACAGCGATCACTACGGCATTGAATAATTCACGCAACCTAAAGAACAATTTTAACATCAAGAAAACCCAGATTGATAATTACGAGAGGGATTATAGAAGATATCAGATCGCATGGTATCAGAAATACACCCAAGCTTTCGCTTGCTTCGCCATGTTTCTGATAGGTGCGCCGCTTGGAGCTATTATCAAAAAGGGCGGATTGGGAATGCCTGTACTGATTTCTATAATTTTCTTCATAGTTTATTATATGCTTACCATCACAGGGGAGAAGTGGGCTAAAGAAGGTATTGCCGATCCTTTATTTGGAACTTGGTTTTCCAACTTGTGCCTAATTCCATTCGGATTGTTCTTTGTGAAGCAGGCTAGAAAGGATGCAAGATTGTTCGAGCCAGACTTCTACGTAAGCATTTGGAAAAGCATTCAGAAACGCTTTAAAGTTCTTGGTTCAAAACCTAATTAAGCTTTTATATTCTCAAAATAAATCTTACCTTTGTGGTTGTTTTACAAAATTTAGCTAAACATGTATTTATCCTCAGAGATTAAAGAAGAGTTATTTAAGAATCATGGACGGTTAAAATCTGCTACTGACACAGGATCACCTGAGTCTCAGATTGCCCTCTTTACACACAGAATCAAGCATTTGACTGAGCATTTGAAGTCAAATAAGAAGGATCACTCCTCAAGACTTGGTTTGTTGAAACTAGTAGGTAAAAGAAGAAGCCTATTGGATTACCTACACAAGAAAGAGATCGAGCGATACAGAGCAATCATCGCCGAGCTAGGAATCAGAAAATAACCAATCTAGTAAGGTTCTCTTGAGTGAGAACCTTACTTTTTTATTTTTAAGGTTATACCTGCACTTTTATCACTTACGACGCAAACTAACAATCATTTATGTTACCGAATTTAATCACCAAGACCATCACCCTAGAAGATGGCAGAGAAATTATAATAGAAACGGGTGCATTGGCTAAACAGGCTGATGGATCTGTAGTAGTAAAGATGGGAAAGGCTATGCTTCTGGCTACAGTAGTATCCAAGAAGGAAGCTGGAGAAGGGGTGGATTTTTTACCTATGTCAGTTGACTACCAAGAGAAATTTGCTTCATCAGGAAAAATTCCTGGAGGATTTTTGAAGAGAGAAGGAAGACTTTCTGATTACGAGATTTTGATTAGCCGAATCGTAGATAGAGCTATTCGCCCGATTTTCCCGGATGATTATCATGCAGATACTCAGATTGCCATTACACTTATTAGTGGCGATGATGATGTGCTTCCAGATGCATTGGCTGGACTTGCTGCTTCCGCGGCGCTAGCTGTATCTGATATTCCTTTCAATGGTCCTATCTCTGAAGTTCGCGTTGCGAAAATCGATGGTAAATTGAAAATCAACCCAACTCCAACTGAGTTGGAAACTGCTTCTTTGGAATTTATCGTTGCCGGTTCACTTGACTTCATTCTAATGGTGGAAGGTGAAGCTAACGAGATCCAGGAGGAAGAAATGCTGGAAGCTATGCAATATGCTCATGATGAGATCAAGAGACATTGTCATGCTCAAATCGAGCTTACAAAGCTTGTAGGCAAAGAAGTAAAAAGAGAATACAATCACGAGAAGTCTGATCCAGCACTTTTCGATAAAATGAGAGCAGAAGTTTACGATAAATTGTATGCTTCAGTAAGCAAGCAAATTGCTAACAAATCTGAGCGTTCTGCTTTTATTAAAGAAATTAAAGAAGAATTCGTAGCTAGCCTAGGCGAGGAGCATGAGTTTGAAGCAAGCCTAATCGGTCCGTATTTTAGCAAAATCCATAAGGAAGCAGCTAGAAATTTGACCTTGGACGAAAAGAAAAGATTGGATGGTAGAAAACTTGACGAAGTAAGACCTATCTGGTCTGTTGTTGATTACTTACCATCTGCTCACGGATCCGCAGTATTTACCCGAGGAGAAACTCAATCATTGACCACTTGTACTTTAGGTACTAAAATGGACGAGATGATGGTAGATGGAGCAACTATTTCCGGTTACAACAAATTCTACCTACACTATAATTTCCCAGGCTTCTCCACAGGTGAAGTAAAACCTAATAGAGGTCCAGGAAGAAGAGAAGTAGGTCATGGTAACTTAGCTATGAGAGCTTTGAAGAAAGTTCTTCCTCCTGCTGATCAGAATCCATACACTATCCGTATTGTTTCAGACATTTTGGAATCAAACGGTTCTTCGTCTATGGCTACCGTATGTGCCGGATCATTAGCACTGATGGATGCTGGTATTCCTATCAAATCAGCAGTAACTGGTATCGCAATGGGAATGATCTCTGATGCTAAGACTGGTAAATATTCTATCCTTTCAGACATTTTGGGAGACGAAGATCACCTAGGTGATATGGATTTCAAAGTAACAGGTACTTCCAAAGGAATCACTGCTTGCCAGATGGATTTGAAAGTAGAAGGATTGGATTATTCTGTTTTGAAAGAAGCTTTGCTTCAGGCAAAAGATGGTAGACTTCATATTTTGGATGAGATCACCAAAACTCTTGCTGCTCCGAAGCCAGAATTGAAACCTCATACTCCAAGATCATTTGTCATGATGATTCCTAAGGAATTGATCGGTGCTGTAATCGGACCTGGAGGTAAAGTAATTCAGGAAATCCAGAAGGATACTGGAGCTACTATTGTAATAGAAGAGATTGACAATCAAGGAAAGATCAACATCTTCTCTGCAAATCAGGATAAACTTAATGCTGCACTTGCTCGTATTAAAGCAATCGTTGCTCAGCCTGAAATAGGAGAGACTTATACAGGTAAAGTAAAAAATATCCAACCTTTTGGCGCCTTTGTGGAATTTATGCCGGGTAAGGATGGTTTACTTCATATCTCCGAGATCAAGCACGAGCGTGTTGAGACTATGGACGGTGTACTTGAGCCAGGAGAAGAAATACAAGTTAAATTGATCGACGTCGATAAGAAAACAGGCAAATTTAAGCTTTCAAGAAAGGCCTTATTGCCAAAACCTGAAAAACCAACACCAAACGCATAAGGTTAATCGAAACATTTGATTAATTTGATTCTCATAAACTATTAAATTTCACAAATCATATTCCTGAATGAGGCAGCTAAAGATTAGCAAACAGATTACCAACAGAGAAAGTCAATCCCTGGATAAATATCTTCAAGAGATTGGAAAAGTTGACCTGTTGACAGCAGACGAAGAGGTAGTTTTGGCTAAAAGAATTAGAGAAGGTGACCAATTGGCGCTGGAAAAATTGACAAAAGCCAACCTTCGATTTGTAGTATCAGTTGCCAAGCAGTACCAAAACCAAGGGCTTTCTTTGGGAGATTTGATCAATGAGGGAAACCTTGGTTTGATCAAGGCTGCACAGCGATTTGATGAAACTCGTGGATTTAAATTTATCTCTTACGCTGTATGGTGGATTAGACAATCTATCCTTCAGGCATTGGCGGAGCAGTCTAGAATCGTTCGTCTTCCATTGAACCGAGTAGGTTCATTGAATAAGATTAGCAAGACGTTCAGCGAGTTGGAGCAGAAATTCGAGCGTGAACCGTCTCCTGAAGAACTGGCTGAAGTGCTAGAAGTTACTGCCAATGAAGTAGTGGATACCATGAAGATTTCAGGTCGTCACGTGTCTATGGATGCTCCATTCGTACAAGGTGAGGAAAATAGCCTTTTGGACGTATTGGAGAATGACGGTGATGAAAAGCCGGATGATGGCCTAATGAATGATTCCCTTCGTAAAGAAGTTCAACGCGCACTATCTACCTTGACTCAAAGAGAAGCTGATGTGATCACGCTTTACTTTGGATTGAATGGAGAGCATGCAATGACTTTGGAAGAAATCGGAGAGAAATTCAACCTAACAAGAGAGCGAGTAAGACAAATCAAAGAGAAGGCAATACGCCGTCTGAGACATACATCCCGTAGTAAGACGCTAAAACCTTACCTCGGATAAGCAAGTACACAATATAAAGGGGGTCTAAAGCCCCCTTTTTTATTTCATCTTTTTTGCCTTAGTACCAATGGTAGTTTGATATTTATATTAAGTCAACTACTTATGGAATTTTAACAACATGCAACTTTGTTACTAAAGCAGAATTCGTAAAATTTGCCCGATTTAATACTTCCTATTAATGAAACCAGAAATTGAAAAAGTAAAAGTTTTGATCATCGGATCAGGACCCGCGGGTTATACCGCAGCTATATATGCTTCCAGAGCAGGTCTTTCACCTGTATTATATACTGGCGGACAGCCAGGTGGTCAGCTTACCATCACCAATGATGTAGAAAATTACCCAGGGTATCCTAACAGTGTGACTGGCCCTGAGATGATGGAAGACTTCAGAAAACAAGCAGAACGATTTGGGGCTCAGGTAAGATATGGCTTAGCTACAAGCGTGGATTTCAGTACCACCCCACATACTGTAGTCATAGATGAGCAAGTTACCATTCATGCAGATACAGTTTTGATTTCCACCGGAGCCTCTGCCAAGTGGTTAGGAATTGAAAGCGAAGCCCGGTTGAATGGCAAAGGTGTTTCTGCCTGTGCAGTTTGTGATGGATTTTTCTTTAGAGGTCAGGAAGTAGCCATTGTAGGAGCTGGAGATACGGCTTGTGAGGAAGCTTCTTATCTTTCTAATATTTGTAGCAAAGTGTATATGCTCATTCGAAAAGATGAAATGCGTGCATCGCAGATCATGCAAAAGCGTGTAATGAATAATCCTAAGATCGAAATTCTCTGGAATACAGAGACAGATGAAATTTTGGGAGATGAGGAAGTAACTGGTGTAAGAATCTATAACAATAAATCAGGAGAAAAATCAATAATCGCTATTTCTGGCTTCTTTGTTGCTATTGGTCATCAACCAAATACCGGCATCTTCAAAGATTTTATCCACATGGATGAAGCCGGATATATCAAAACTATCCCAGGAAGTACCAAAACCAACGTCGAAGGTGTTTTTGCATGTGGAGATGCACAGGATAATATCTATCGACAAGCAGTGACTGCTGCAGGTACTGGCTGTATGGCTGCCTTGGATGCCGAGCGGTATTTGGCTGAGTTCGAGAATGATTAAACCCAATAAATGAGGTATTCAATCCTATTTGTAATCTTTTGCTTTAATCTGAGCATTGGTATTTTTGATGCCGATGCTCAGATTTTTCCTAAGATTATAAAGAAAAATAATGCGTCCCAAACCTCTACAGCAAGCCAGGAGAGGAAAAATATTGAACTAAGAGGATTCGATCAGGAATCTTACCTGAGAACCTTATCGTCAGTTACTGATTCGATCATTTTTGAAAATAATGTCAATCTCGGAAGGGTGAGATCGATAATTAGTGAGGATCAGAATATCATGGTTTGGGCACCTACTAATCAGCTGGTAAAAGTTTCAGAGCAAATTCAAATCGACAGTATTTGGGTCACAGCTTTCGAATACTATTCATCCTGGGATTCCAATAAAATTGATATTTATAATTTTGATCCAAAGACCTTTAAAGACACCGTCAATATTCAATTATATGACGAGTTTTTTGGATACAATTGGAAAATGCCGCTTGAAACAACTCCGGTAACATCTCCTTATGGATACAGATGGAGAAGGTGGCATTATGGGACTGACCTGGATCTAAACACTGGAGATCCTGTTTATAGCGGCTTTGATGGAATAGTCCGCGTTAAATCGTACGATAGATATGGATATGGTTATTATGTAGTAATCCGACATAAAAACGGACTGGAAACGTTATATGGCCATTTATCAAAGCAGCTGGTGGATGTAGGCCAGGAAGTTAAAGCTGGAGATATAATTGGAAAAGGTGGTAACACGGGTAGGAGTAGTGGATCACATCTTCACTATGAGCTTCGTTATAGAGGATTGGCTTTTGACGCCGAAAAAGTTTATGATTTTCCAGAGTACAAAATATTGGGTCAAAACTATTTAATAACCCCGGATCTTTTTGGGAACATTGTCCAGGCAAGAACAAACGCATACCATAAGGTGAAAAAGGGAGAAACATTAGGATCCATTGCCAGTAAATATGGCGTTTCACTCAGTGCTTTGACCAGGCTGAACGGAATCTCCACACGTGCAATTCTGCGAATAGGTCAAAATATTCGTGTACGCTGACTTAAATAAAGAATAATTATGAAATTGGATATTTTGGTTTTTGCTGCTCATCCAGATGATGCGGAGTTAGGCTGTTCCGGTACTATAGCTGCACACATTGCCAAAGGTCATAAAGTGGGAATTGTTGACTTCACACAAGGCGAAATGGGTACTCGTGGAACTCCTCAATTAAGACTTGAAGAAGCAGAAGCTGCCAGCAAAATCCTTAAACTTTCTGCCAGGGAAAACTTAGGTTTTAAAGATATTTACTTTCAAAATGATGAATATCATCAGTTGAAATTAATTGAAATGATCAGGAAATATAAACCTGAAATTGTATTAGCTAATGCGGTTACGGATAGACACCCAGATCATGGTAAAGGGTCAAGTTTGGCTTCTTCTGCCTGTTTTATGAGTGGGCTTCGCAAGATTGAAACTCAGCATAATGGGATGGAGCAAGAAGCCTGGCGACCTAAATTTGTGTACCATTATATTCAGAATAACTATATAGAGCCTGATTTTGTAATGGATATTACTCCTTATTGGCAAACTAAAATTGATAGTATTCTGGCATTCCAATCTCAGTTTTATGATCCTTCGAGCGAGGAACCTGTAAGTTTCATTTCCGATCCTGATTTTTTACCTTTTGTAGAGGCTAGAGCTAGAGAGTGGGGACACAAAATTTTGGTAAAATATGGAGAAGGCTTTACGGTAGAGCGGATGATTGGGACTGAAAATCTGTTTGACCTGAAATAATCAAGGTGCGAGCCTTGATATCATCCATTCTCCATTTTGAAGCTCATATTTTATTCTGTCGTGTAGACGGCTTGGTCTTCCTTGCCAGAACTCTAGAGTAAATGGGGTTAGTCTGTAACCACCCCAATGAGGTGGCCGAGTGATTTCCTTGCTCAGAAATTTATTCTCCAACTCTGCTTGTTTTATAGTAAGAGTTTCTCTGGACTGGATTGGTTGACTTTGCGGAGATGCCCAAGCACCAATCTGAGAACCTAATGGTCTGGAAAAGAAATAGGTATCTGATTCTCCTTCAGTTACTTTTTCCACAGACCCCCTTATTCTCACTTGACGCTCTAACTCAGGCCAAAAGAAAGTTAAAGAAGCAGATTTTTTATTTTCCAATTCTTTGCCTTTTTCACTTTGATAGTTTGTGAAAAATACAAAACCTTCATCTATTCCTTTCAACAATAAAATTCTTGCATTTGGCACACCATCCATTCCTATAGTGGATACAGTCATCGCATTGACTTCCAATACTTCTGCATTTACTGCCTCATCAAACCAAGAGCTAAATTGTCTCATTGGATCTGATTTTACATCGTTGATATCCAATGATTTAATAGAATAGTCCTTACGTATCGCTGAGATATCCATTTATGGTAGTGGTTCTAGAAAACTTGTGGATAAAATTAACATAGGCATTGCATTTAAAAAATTATGATCTATATTTTTCAATAATTTAGATTTTAGCGAAGAATGAATAAAGACGAACAACGTAATCCTAAAGCCGGTGATCTTCTAATTTCCGAACCATTTTTGCAGGACGAAAATTTCGTTCGCTCAGTGGTTCTGCTTTGCGAGCATTCAGAAGAGGGGAGTTTCGGCCTAATAATTAACAAACCATCTATCCTGAAATTGGGTGAACTAGTCGAGGCACTTGATTTTCTGGATAAGGATGTGTTTGTAGGAGGGCCTGTTGAGCAAAATACCTTGCATTTTATCTATGTTGGTGAAAAAACTCTGGATGGAAGTATCTCTTTGGGTGAAAATATTTGGTGGGGTGGTGACTATGAATCTTTGGTGGAACAATTAAAACTCGGATTATTTGACCCTGATTCAGTACGCTTTTTTTTAGGCTATAGTGGCTGGGGTTCTGAGCAGTTGGATGATGAATTATCCGAAGAAACATGGATCATATGTAGAGAGAATTTAGGTGATAAAGCCTTCGATTTTACCCCTGAAGAACTCTGGCGAAACCTGCTCAAAAATATGGGTGGAGAGTTTAAGGTTATAGCAAATTATCCACTAGATCCAAGATTAAATTAGGCAAAATCCCTACTTTTGCTCATATTGCCCACTAATAGTACTGTTTTTATGACTGAGAAAAGTAATGATTTGTCTGACAAGGACAAGGTGACTCAAGCCTCCAATTCGGAAGAGACCAAGAGTATCGATAATGAAACTAATGCTCAAGCTAGCGACAAGGTTCCAGCAGATGAGATCAGCGAGTCTGATTCTTCTGTTGACTCACTTTCAAAAGAAGGTGAGTCTGCTGAATTAGAACATCCAAAGACAATAGCTGAAGAAAACGAAAATATCCAAGATTCTTCCCCAAAAGAAGCGCAGTCTTCTGCTGAAGAGAAAATTTCCAGCGAACAAGCTGATGGAAAAACTGTCACATCAGAAGAAGCTCATGATGAAGATGAATCGGTAGAGGAAGATGAAGAAGAGCATCATGATGAAGAGATAGATATAACTTCACTATCTAAAATTGAACTTGTGTCCCTGCTAAAGAGCAAGGTGAAACAAGATAACATATATAAGATTGATAAGATTGTCCATGAAATCAAAGCTGCTTTTGAGGAGTTTGTGAGTAAGGATAAGGATGATGCGCTGGAGAAATTTAAGGCTGAAGGAGGAGTAGAAGATGATTTTGACTTTAGGCCAAGCGACGAAGAAAAGGAATTCAATACTTATTATTACGAATACCGCCATCAGCTTGGTGCGCTTCGCAAAGAAGCAGAAAAGCAAAAAGAGTCAAATCTTTCAGCGAAGACGGAGTTATTAAATAAACTCCGTGAATTGGTAGATGGTGAGGAGACTACACTAAGTATGGCTACAATTAAGGCCTTACAGGAAGAATGGAAAAGCATAGGACCGGTTCCACCTTCACAAAATAGAAGTCTATGGGCTAGTTACAATGCCTTGATGGATCGCTTCTATGACAATAGAAGTATTTATTTTGAACTAAAGGAGCTTGACCGCAAAAAAAATCTAGAAAGTAAACTGGAGCTTGTAGAGAAGGCTGAAGCATTGAAAGATGTGAAAGACCTGAAAGAAGCGATCAAATCCCTCAACGACCTTCATGAGGAATTTAAGCATATTGGTCCAGTACCTAGAGAAGAGCAAGAAGCACTTTGGCAGAAATTCAAAGGTGCATCAGATGCAGTCTATGATAGAAGAAAGGATTTTTATGAAGGGCAGAAAGAAGTCTTCAAAGTAAACCAGGATCAAAAGGAAGCTTTGATAGAAACTTTGAAAACTTTTGCTGAGTTTAAGGCTGACCGAATCAGAGATTGGAACAGCAAGACTAAAGAAATCTTGGAGATCCAAAAGAAATGGGAAAAAATAGGACCTGTACCTAGAGAATCAGGTAAAGAAATAAATAAAGCTTTCTGGGCAGCTTTCAAGCAGTTTTTCCACAATAAGAATTTATTCTTCAAAGAACTTGATGAAATCCGTGCTACCAATCAGGCAAAAGCCGAAGAATTGATAGAGAAGGCGGAAGAACTGAAGGACAATACAGATTGGCAAAACACATCCAATGCTTTGGTAAAATTGCAGCAGGATTGGAAGAAGCTTGGACCAACTCCGGAAAAAAGCAGAGATAGTCTATACAAACGTTTTAAGCAAGCGTGTGATACGTTCTTTGACAATAGGAGAGATTCTAATAAAGCATCTAATGCTGAATTTGAGGATAACTTAGTAAGCAAGCAGGCAATCTGTAAGCAGCTTACTGATGCCGCTGCAAGTGGTGTTGTTTCAGAGGAAGAACTGACCAAATTGGTTGGTGACTTTAATGACTTGGGATTCGTGCCTAGAAAAGCTATGAAAGAGATCCAGGCGCAATTTAAAACGGCTGTAGACTTGTACTTGGAGAAATTGAGTCCTGAAGGTGAAGGAAGAGAAGATTTCTTATTCCGGTTAAATCTAAACAGACTTCAGTCTGATCCGAATGCTGTGAAGACTTTGAATAAAAAAGAGCACGGTATACGTAAGCAGATTTCCGAACTGGAAAACAATATTACCTTGTGGAAAAATAACTTGGAGTTCTTCGCTGCTTCAAAAACTGCAGATAAGTTGAAAGATCAGTTTGATCTGAAAATACAAAAAGCAGAAGAGGAGATCGATAAATTGAAAAGCAAGCTGTCAATATTAAGGGAGTTTTAAATTTTTCTCACTCAGAATAAGGGAGATAGGATTTTTCTTTTCTGAGGGTTTGGAGCGAATAAACTGAACTTCTATATTTGCATCACCAATACGGAAATAAGCCTCCTTAGCTCAGCTGGTAGAGCAACTGACTTGTAATCAGTAGGTCATTGGTTCGATCCCGATAGGAGGCTCTTGATTGTCAAGCACTTAGCATAAATTTTAGCTAAGTGTTTTTTTTTGTGCACGTGATTTGCACAAAAATTGGAATTGCCTGAATTTAGATCAGGTGACCATGGATACCAATTTTTCAAAAGAATCTTCTCCATGTCCCAATCGATTTTACTAGTGTAATATTTTTTTGAGGGAATGAACTAACATAAATAATTTGCTTCCGCTCCTCGTCACTGAAAGAACCCTGATCCTTAATGAATTAGGATGGAATATAATTACCATTTTTTATTTGAAATTATCTGTTCAGCTGGAGCTGGCGATACAGAAGTCGAACCATTTCGAGGAGGATTTGGAGCGTTTGGCTAGGTTGTTTAAATTTCTTTAAGAAATAATTTTGCAATGGTTTAGTAAAATTTCCTTACATCAAATTAGCTGCGCTTATTATTTTTATTTATTCAGTCGCTACCCAAGCAGCAAATTGAATACAAACAACCGACTTTTGGATACTTTTATATGGATAGACTGCCCCAACTTTGTACTATCAATTTAATTAGCAAAAAAATGAAAGTAATCTTAATAACCGGTGCATCAAGTGGAATTGGGGAAGCCATGGCGCACAAATTTGCGGAAAGAAAACGCAACTTATTACTGGTGGCCCGTAATGCTGAAAAGCTAGACACTCTCTGCAAACAGATGGCCGAAAAGTATGGCATCAAGACTCAATTTATTTCTGCGGATTTGGCAAAACCAGGAAAAGCTGAACAGATTTTTTCAGAAACGAAGCATCGCGGGCTGGAAGTAGAAATGCTCATCAATAATGCGGGGATAGGTTCTGGCGGCGAATTCTCAGAATTGGCTCTGGAGACTGAAATGGAGATGTTGCAACTTAATATTTCATCCTTGGTGGCATTGACTCATATGTTTCTGGGGGAGATGAAAAAACGTAACAACGGGACAATCATCAACGTAGCTTCTATGGCATCATTTATACCGATACCCTATATGGCCACCTATTCAGCCAGCAAGGTTTTTGTCCGCCACTTTACACAGGCACTGACTCAGGAATGTAAACCGTACCATGTACATATCATGTTGCTTTGTCCCGGTTTGACCAAAACAAATTTTAACCATGCAGCCGGAATGGATGGGGAAGTGGGACGAAGACTGAATGCGGAGTATAACAGTTCAACGCCTCTGCAGACCCCTGATCAAGTAGCAGAAGAGCTTTTGAATGCGTTGGATAAAAGGAAGCATTACATTGTTTCAGGAAGTATGAACCGTATGGCAAGCCGCTTATCGGCTTTATTGCCCCATGCATTTATTGCCAAAAGTTTTGCTAGGTCGTACAGGAAAAAGTAATCGGTAATTATAAAATATAGAAAAGTGAATCCATCTACAGCTACCATTCATCTCAAATCCATTGCTGATATGCATAAAGTGGTGGGAGTTTCCAAACCAAAACACCCCCTGTTCAGCATTCTTCGTTTTGATAATTTTCCGCCCCCTGAACTTACCCAGCGCACCAAATTGATCAGTGATTTTTATCAAATCGCCCTGAAGAAAGAATGTCCGTGCAAAATGCAATACGGTCAAACCCCATTCGATTTTGATGAAGGCATTATATCCTGTTTTGCGCCAAGGCAAGTAAGCATTGTTGATACCGATTTTGCATTTGCAGAAGTGGGTTGGATTATAAGTATCCATGCTGACTTTTTGAGAAGCTATCCTTTAAGTCAGAAAATGAAAAACTTTGGCTTTTTTGACTATGATGTGAATGAAGCATTAATCCTATCGGAAGACGAGCAACAATCCATAGAAATTATAATTGAGCAAATTGAAAAGGAATATTTGCGGCCCATTGATAGGTTTAGTCAGGATGTCATTATTTCAGCACTTGAATTGTTGTTTGCCAATTTTAACCGTTATTACAACAGGCAGTTCGTCACCAGACAGAACCAAAGTAGTGAGTTATTGAACCGTGTAGAAAATATATTAAACGCCAGTTTCAGCTCTGAAGGGGAACAAGAAATACCAACCCCTGCACATTTGGCATCGCAACTAAATATGTCTGGTAAATACCTGAGTGATTATTTGAAACAATTGACAGGGCAAACAACGCAACAAATCATTCACCAAAAATTGATCGAAAAGGCCAAAGATATGTTGTCAACCACCCAACTTTCGGTCAGTGAAATTGCCTACGTGTTGGGTTTTGAGTATCCACAGTCCTTTAATAAACTCTTTAAAAACAAGACAGCACTTTCGCCTTTGGAGTTCAGGCAGTCGTTTAACTGATTTCCTCCTTTCTAATCAGCACATAGTTTGTTATAGTGTTAGGCAGGCTCTTTATTGGTCAAATACTCTGCAACTTTTTTTTGGCTACATCTAAGGTAGATTTGGTAAACTCATTGTTTGAAATATTCCACTTTTCATCATTAAAAAGTCATTTCCTATAAACCCTACCGTATTTGGTATAATTTAAAAATTTTGCCTTAGAAAGACCCATACTTTTAACTCATCAAAAGAATAACAATGCAAAAGCATGAGGGCAAATAAGAATACCAATCTGATGCTTTTCCGAAATGAAAGCCTGGATAAAGCTAGAATCATGAGTCCATCACATACAGTAGAGTTGGCTAAAACTAAAATTTGGCCTTAGCTAATTTGGCTACTAAAAAAGTCATTTTGGCTAAATTTGTAGATAAGAAAAAAGTCAATTTTACTTCATGAAGCACTAAGTTTTATTTATTACAATTAATCAAATGTAGATGATAACAAAAAAAAATTTAGGTCTAAAATCCATCTATGAATTTGCAGGGCATCATATTATATGGCTTACCGGTTGGATGCTGATTGTTACATCCCTGTACTATTTCACACAATGGGATTTTTTAAGTATTCCCTGGCTTCCACTTTCCTTGATAGGTACCGCAGTTGCATTTTATGTAGGTTTTAAAAATAATGAGGCATATGACAGACTTTGGGAAGCAAGAAAGATTTGGGGTGCTATTGTTAATAATAGCAGGATGCTATCCACGATGATTAAAAATTTCAAATCTTCAGACGATTCTACTCTTTCTGAACTTGAATTAGCAGCAATAAAAAAGCAATTTGTCTATCGACATATTGCTTACTTATACCAAATAAGGGAACAATTGATAAAACCTACTGTTTGGGAACATGTACGTCTTCGCTGGAATTTTGGCAAATATAATCAGGCACGTCAAAATCGGATATTTAGTTTTTTTCAAAATGACCTGAATGAAATCAAAGACTTAAAATACTTATCGAAAGATGAAATTAAATCATTGGAATCCTTTGCCAACAAAGCAACGCAACTACTAGACAAGCAGACAGAAATAGTCCAGCAACTCTTTCAAGTAAATCATATTAACTTGATGCAACAGATGGAATTACAACGTGCCATAAATAGTTTCTATGATGAGCAAGGCAAGGCAGAGCGTATCAAAAATTTCCCATTTCCAAGGCACTATGGAAGTTTCAGTTTTGTATTTGTCTGCATATTTGTATTTCTCTTGCCTTTTGGGATTGTGGGAGAAATGAAGTTATTAGGTGAAGGGATGATATGGATGAGTATTCCAATTGGTGTTATTGTAGGTTGGGTTTACATTGTTATGGAATTGATTGGTGATTATTCTGAAAATCCATTTGAAGGCTTATACAATGATATACCTATGCTGTCTATTTGCAGGATGATAGAAATAGATATGCTTCAAATGATGGGACAAACAAATGTCCCAAATCCGATAACTTCTAAGAATGACATCTTAATGTAAATTGCTTAAAGAGGTTAATCTAAGCGGGAAACTCGCATTAGGGATAGTTTATAAAACCGTGTCTAGGGTTTAATTTTTGCAACAACCCATTCCCTTTGTTGGCCTAGACCGACTAAACGACCTGAGAAAATTAAAAGATCCAATTCCACCAATCAATCCATCCTAATTAACTGTTCATAATACTTAATCGCTTTGACTAACACAAAAGTCACTTTGACTAAATCTGTTTTTTGATTGTGAAGTAGGTTTGCACCAACAAAAAAGACAGAAAAATGAAATCACAGAATAAAACGATTTTGGTTACAGGCGGCCACAGTGGGCTTGGGATGTATTGCTCAAAGCAATTGGCTTCTCATAATTATAACCTCATTTTAGCAGGCAGAAGTCCTGAGAAAATGGAGGAATTGGCAAAAGAACTTCGCAGCTCACACAATTTAAAAGTCCATTTGATAAAAATAGACACTTCTTCATTTGCCTCTGTAAGAGCAGGGGTTTCCGAATGTAAGAACTTGCTCAAGAATGGCGAAGTTGATTCCTTGAATGGAATTATCTGCAATGCTGGAGTGCGTTTTAATAGGAAACACACTTACACTGAAGATGGATACGAATCCACCTATGCCACCAATTACTTAGGACATGCTCTCTTGATTGAATTGCTGATTGATCAAATTGCCAAAAATGGGCGAATTGTATTCACTGCCAGCGGTACTCACGACCCAGACTCCGCAGATGGTAAAATAATGGGGATTGCAGATAATGCAACGGCAGTAGAATTAGCGAATACAGGAAAGAATGGTTCAAAACCAATAGCATTAGGAAAAATGTATGCCACCTCAAAATTGGATATGATCCAATATAGCTATGAGCTGGATCGAAAACTGAAGAAAGCCAATATTCCGATTACTTCTATTGCCTTTGATCCTGGATCAACCCCAGGTACAGGATTTTTACGGAATATGCCGAAGCCAGTGGCATGGCTAGCAGGTACTTCATTAATACAATGGGTGATAAAAAGGAATGGTATAACAACCAGTACCGCTGATTTTTCAGGAGAATCTTTGGCTAGATTAGCTATAGAACCTGCTTATGCTACTGGTTCAGGGAAATATTTCCAATGCAATGTCGGAAAGTTGAGTGAAAGACGATCTTCAAAATTATCCTATGATGAAAATAGAGCCGCAAGACTTTGGAAGGATACTCAAGAACTGATTCATATTAAAGCTGAAGAGACAATTTTGAGTCTTTAAACCTAATTGAGATAACAATGGCTTTGAAAAAATACAACAAAGATCTGTCCTTTGTAAAACATGGTTGGACTGGGAATGAACTAAATGACAAAGGGTTATTTACGAATATTTATGGAGATGATGTTAAAGGATTTCGTGATGTGTGGCGTACGTTGCGAAACCCAAGTCCGCTTTCTAAACTTAAAAATGGGCAACAATCTTCATTACGTTGGAAAACCATTGAAGACATTTCAAACAAAACCCAAAACGCCATCATTCCACTTGGACACGCCTCTTTTATTATAGATATTAATGGTATTCGGTTGTTGATCGACCCTGTGATTGCGCCGAACAGAGTGATGAAGCGATACACCAAAGTGCCTTTTCATGTTCCTGATTTAAACAATGTCGATTACCTTCTTTTATCTCATAATCATCGAGACCACATCGATAAAAAAAGCATCATTCAAGTATGTAAACACAATCCGGAAGCTATCATCTTGACGGGATTGGAAATCGGTAAGCAATTGAGGAGATGGGGAATAAAAAACCAAATTCAGGAAGCCGGTTGGTATCAACGTTTTCAAACGTCTGAACAAATTGATATCGACTTTTTGCCGAGTCACCATTGGTCAAGACGTTGGTTGACCGATACCAATATCAACCTCTGGGGCTCATTCATGCTGCAAGATAAAATATCGGGCAAAAACATCTATTTTTCCAGTGATAGTGGCTATCAGGCGCATTTTAAAGGAATCGGAAAAGACTATAATATTCATGTCGCAATGATTGGTGTAGGTGCGTATGAACCACAATGGTTTATGGGTTCGGCACATACATCCCCAACAGATGCATTAAAAGCATTTAAGGATTTAAGGGCAAAACAATGGATACCGATGCACTATGGTACTTTTGACTTAAGCCAAGAGCCTATTTTCTATCCTGAAAAAGTTTTAAAAGAACAACATCGGGATGAGCTTGACCGAATTCTATGGATGAGTATTGGAGATAGAGTTACTTTTTAAGTTCTAGGGACTTACACTAATTAAAAAATAGAATGAATGATAATTTGTATTTATGAAGCCTTTAATAATAAAAACTATTTCTGAAGCACATCTATTTTTAGGATTACGACCACCCGAACATCCGATGATTAGTGTTATAGATCTTTCTACAGCAAAACTCCCAGGTCCCCAACCTGTCCTATTTGATTTCTATAACATTTTACTTAAAAAGGGCTGTCAAAATAAACTGTATTACGGACAGCAAACCTTTGACTTCAATGAAGGGTTGATGATGTTTGTGGCTCCCAATCAAATTTTGAGGGGACAGCCCAACCCTGAAGATCAGGTTGCAGGTTGGTCTTTGCTTATTCACGCCGATCTTATTTGGGGTTCATCATTAGCAAGCACTATCGGCAAGTATGAATTCTTTGATTATTCAGTAAACGAAGCACTGTTTCTTTCAGAAAAAGAAGAAAATATTATAGAAAGAATCATTGACAACATCAAAACTGAATACCAATTCAACATTGATAAATTCAGCAAGCAAATCATCATAACACAAATTGAAAGCCTTTTGAGTTATTCTGAAAGGTTTTACAACCGACAATTTTTAACCAGAGATAAAAGCAATCACCTGGTTTTAGAGAAACTCGAGTTTTTATTGAATGATTATTTTAAGCAAGATGATTTAGTATCCAGAGGATTACCAAGTGTACAGTTTATCGCTGAAAATCTTAATATTTCTCCAAGTTACCTAAGAAGCTTAATTAAAAATTTAACCGGACAATCCACTCAACAAATGATCCACGGAAAATTGATTGAAAAGGCTAAAGCAAAACTTTCTACCACGGAATTATCTGTCGGTGAAATTGCCTACGAACTGGGTTTTGAGCACCTGCAATCTTTCAGCAAACTTTTTAAGGCAAAGACCAAGCTTTCACCTATGGAGTTCAGACAGTCGTTTAATTAAAGTTATCCTCATTTTTTTATTTATCTGAAAAAGTACAATTCAGGAAGCTGAGTGAAAAATTAGACGTGTTTACTTAGTATAGCTAAGAAATCAATTTTTCTGGATTTGAATACTTTAATCCTCAATTCAAATACTTTTGCCCCTTAAAAACCATTCAAATTTGTGTCATCATTAAAAGACTATATTATGACTACACAAAAAGTTTGGTTTATTACAGGAGCGTCTAAAGGGATGGGTCTTGAAATTACAAAAGCGGTTTTAAAGAACGGAGGGAAAGTAATTGCAACTTCCAGAAATACGGAATCGCTTTTGGAAAAAATCGTTGATTACGGGGATAATCTACTTCCTTTAAAATTGGACATCACCAAAGAAAAACATGTTGAAGAAGCTATTTCTAAAGGCATAGAGAAATTTGGCCAAATAGATATTGTAGTCAACAATGCGGGGTATAACCTGCTGGGTAATATCGAGGAGCTGAGTGATGCTGAGTTCCGAAAGACAATGGATGTAAATCTGTTTGGGATGACGAACTTAATAAGGCACATATTACCTCATCTTCGCAACCAAAAATTCGGTCATATCATCAATACAGCATCCATGATGGGATATATGAGCTATCCCGCTAACGGAAGCTATAGTGCATCCAAGTTTGCTGTCATCGGATTATCTGAGGCTCTTGCACAGGAAGTTGCGCCTTTTGGTATAAAAGTAACCATACTTGCACCAGGAACTTTTCGGACAAATTTTATGAACAAAGAAAGTCTCAGTGTTGCGAAAAATAAAATTGCGGTCTATAGTCTAGATAAGATGATAGAACTGTTTACAGGGCTTGACGGCAAGCAATTGGGTGATCCTGAAAAATTAGCAGAAGTGTTGCTTGAACTTACCGAAATGTCTAACCCGCCTTTGCACCTTCCGTTAGGTTCTGATAGCTATAGTGCTGTTTTAGAATCTCTTAGGAATAAAAAAGAGGAAATGGAAAAATGGGAAACCTTATCTTTATCTACTGATTTTTAAACAATTATAGCATGAAAAAAGCTGCTCCCTATCAGATTAAGTCTGTTTCTGAACTGCATCGTTTGTTTGGGTTGAAAAAGCCCGATCACCCACTTATAAGTTTGATCGATTTTGAATTGCTCAAGTTTGGAGATAGTGAGATCTGGAAAAGCTTTTATTATGATTTCTATTGCGTTGCCTGTAAGAAAGGTTCTTCCGGGAAGCTTAAATACGGGCAACGCGATTATGATTTCGATGAGGGTATGATGAGTTTCACAAAACCGGGACAGCTATTTTCTGTTACAAACGTCACAGATGATCCTGTATCGGGTTTTATGTTGATCTTTAAACCAGAGCTGATTCGAAATTATGGATTGGGTAAGGTGATCGGTAACTACAATTTTTTTTCCTATTCCACCGCTGAGGCCTTGCATCTTTCAGAAAAAGAGGATGAAGTAATAACATCTCTTTTCCGGCAAATGCAGCATGAGATAAAAAATAATATTGACCAATTCAGTCAGGATGTTGTTGTTTCACATATAGAGCTGCTTCTTAACTATGCCAATCGTTTTCACCACAGGCAATTTCTCACACGAAGTGCCGAAAACAATGATTTACTCACGAAAATTGAGCAACTATTGAAAGATTACCTAACTAATAAGGCATCTAATTGCGGACTTCCTACTGTTCAACAACTTTCAGATGAGCTCAATATGACTCCCGGCTATCTGAGTGATATGTTACGAAAACTGACTGGCCAAAATGCTCAAGCTTATATACAGGGATTTGTAATTGACAAGGCCAAAGTATTACTGTCCACCACAAATTTGAGTATTAAAGAAATAGCTTATGATCTGGGATTTGGTCATCCTCAGTCTTTTAGTACGATGTTTAAGAATAAGACCAATACTACAGCCCTACAATACCGGGCATCATTTAATTAAGTGATAGGTTTTCTTTCCTGGGGGAAATACTTTTTAATTTATACATAGAAACTAAAAGGGGGACCTGAAAGATCGTTTAATCTAGGCGACGTTTAATTTTAGGTACAATGGTCCACCAATTGGACACAATCAACTGAGAGAAAAGATCCATTAAAATCTGAATATCTGTACATTAGATGATGTAGCTATGGGTGTTCTTCCCCAAATTTTTGGTGGGGGCATGTCCATACATTTTTTTAAATGAAGTGGAGAAATGGGATAGACTCTCAAAGCCCAAATCAAGGTAAAAATCAGAAGGTTTTTGGTTTTTTTTATTTAGCAAAAGGTAAGCTTCCCGCAGCCTCATTTGCATCAGCCAATGGCTTGGAGTGTCATCAAATATAGTTTTGAAATCTCTTTTGAAAGCAGATAAGCTACGTCCGGTAAGATAGGCAAAACGGGAAATGCTGACATTAAACTTGAAGTTGCGATTCATGAATTCTTCTAAATCTATTTTTCCGGGCTTTCTAAAATCAAATAGAATTCCAGCGAGTTCCGGCTGGATTTTAAGAAGAATGAGTAAAAGTTCTTCGTATTTGACCTCCTCGAACAATTCATCTATTTGCATAACACCTTTATAATAAGGCTTGATAGATTGGATGAAACTTTCCACCAATGTTGATTCTTGGATATGGATAAAAGCGTCTTTTGATAAAAAATGGGTTTGTTCAAATTGGTCTTTCTTCAAGAATTTTTGTAAAAAAAGTTCGTCAAAACAAAAAATGATTGGTTCAAACCCGTCTATGCTGTCCAGCAATTCATACTTTGCCAACCTGTTTTTTCTGGCAAAACAGGCATCACCTGCTTTGAATGTATAACTTTTGTTTCCATCAAAAACCCTAAAGCCACCTTTGGCAACATAGATAAACACATGGTCAGGAATAAACTGCTCCTTTAAAATATTTACACTGGAATCTCCTGTTATTGCTCTCATTTGATTTTCCTATTTTCAAATCCCGTTTTTGAAAGGATGCCCTAAGTATATTAACGCAAGAGGCATCAAAAGGAATGGGATTTCTATTAATGCAAATTTATAATTTCCTGCTTTCAAGGCTAAGGACATCATTACTATCAGTAGCACCGCCCGTAGAACATTTCCGATAAAGAAGGTTTTGGGAAACAGGATTAAAACTGCAGCAAGTATAGAACTGACTCCTAACATAATACGGATGGTATCGGTGATTCCTAATGAAGTCATCATCTCAAAATATTCCTCTGAAGGTTTCTGAAAGACTCGTGAACCATGACTCACCCCTATGTAAAAGCTAACCAAAATAAGCAAACCGCTAATTATTCGTGTTGTCATTTTATTGGACTTTAGGTAGGAGGTTAAACTTCACCATTGAATCTACTGATGACAGGATGGTGTCTTCTTGAGACGAAATAGGTTTCCATCCTAGCAAGTTCTTGGCTTTGTCATTGCTTACATTTCGGTTCATCTTGGTCAAGAATAAACCCTCTTTTGCCTGTTCATTGAATACGGAGGCCATGTTTAAAACCCAATTGGGTAGTAGTCTTTTGGCAACTTTTTGAGCCACTTTTGGTCTTTGACTTCTTAATAATTCCGCAATCTCAGGAAATGAAATTTGTCCGTCAGCCGAAGCTATAAATCGTTGGCCATTGGCATTTGGGTTCTCCATTGCCCGAATATGCAAGTCGGCTACATCTCTCACATCCACCACATTCAGTGGGATGTTGGGAATTGCTTTCAATGTGCCATTCAATAAATTTCCAAGTAGATGAAAACTTCCCGAAATATGGGAATCTAATGATGGTCCCAAAATGGCAACTGGAATATTGGTGGCAAATTCAAGGTTACTATCCTTGTTTTTGATGAAGTCCCAAGCCGCCTTCTCTACTAAAGTTTTAGATTTTTCATAAACCGAAAGTCCTTTAACGTCGGGTTTTGTCCAGTCTTCTTCCGTGGTTTCCCTGCTTTTGTCCGTTTGGGTAAACCCTACCGCTCCAAAATTGGAGGTCATGATTACCCGCTTTACTCTTGCCTCTTTTGCAAATTTTAGGATACGCAAAATACCATTGACTGCAGGGCGAATAGCCTCTTCTTCGTTTTTCGGTTTATCAAAAAACACAGGTGAAGCCACACTTAACACATAGCTGCAACCTTCCATAGCCCTGGCCCAATTCGTATCTTCTGTCAATTCTGCTTCCAGAAATGAAAGGCGCTCAAACGAAACGATATTATTGGCGCTTAAAGCTGATTTAACCTTATCTATACTTTTTCGATTGCGAATGGTAGTTCTTACTTCATAGCCTCTGTTCAATAATTGCAAAATAATTCTCATGCCGACGAAGCCGCTTCCACCGGTAA
The DNA here is from genome assembly GCF_963974835.1 of uncultured Algoriphagus sp. Taxonomy (GTDB): domain Bacteria; phylum Bacteroidota; class Bacteroidia; order Cytophagales; family Cyclobacteriaceae; genus Algoriphagus. The sequence continues at coordinate 57,316 of NZ_CAXBET010000011.1, forward strand.
CTAATACTATCCCTTTATTTTCCATCATTATAAATTTTAATTCAGATGCAAATTTCTGGATTTTCAGGTTGGGGCAGTTTATTGAGAGGTCCAATTATACTTTATTGAGAGGTCCAAAAATAAAGGCCAAAAGAAGAGGGAAAGAAACGTGTGACTAAGAAAAGTTGGACTTGCACATTTTATCAAATTGTAAATCATTATCTAAGATCCAACCCCTAGTAATCAACCTGTTCCACCAATAAATATTTTTTGACTACAACAACATGCGTTTTGGCTAAATCTGTCCTTTTAAGTTGCTGCAATTTTGCATCAACAAAAAACAGAAAAAATGCAAAACGAAATCAAAAAATGGACAGCAAATAACATCCCCTTAAGAAACGATGGTTTAGCTGTAATCACAGGTAGTACAGAGGGTGTTGGTTTTGAGGATGCTATGGCATTATCATCTGCCGGATGGAGTGTAATAATGATGGGGCGAAACTTCGAAAAAGGAGCTGACTCTATTGCTAAGATCCAACAAATTAACCCGAAGGCAAAAATTAAATTTGAGCAGATCGACCTTGCAGATCTTTCTTCAGTCAAAGCCTTTACTTTGAGAATGAAAAAGAAAGGACAGGCGATTAATCTTCTCATCAATAACGCAGGAGTGATGACCCCTCCAAAACGCGTCGAAACTGTGGATGGTTTTGAGTTACAATTTGGTACTAATCATCTCGGTCACTTCGCGTTGACAGCCCATCTACTGCCATTATTGCAACAAGCAACTGATGCCCGTGTTGTGACAGTTTCTAGCGTTGCAAATCGAGCAGGTCAAATTAATTTTGATGACCTGCAGTCGGTGGATTCCTATGTCCCTATGAAAGCTTATGGCCAGGCAAAACTTGCAAACCTGATGTTCGCATTAGAACTTCAGCGGCAAAGTGACAAGCATGGTTGGGGTATAAAGAGTATGGCTTCCCACCCCGGAGTTTCCCGAACAAATTTACTTATTACCGGTGCTGGCCGTTGGAGTGGGCCCGGAATAATGAGAACGTTTTTTCCATTTTTGTTTCAACCATCTTCCCAGGGAGCATTACCCACATTATATGCAGCCACTTCTCCAGAGGCTAAAGGAGGATTGTATTATGGACCCAACAAAATGAGCGAAACCCGGGGATTTCCATCTATCGCAAAAATACCTGCACAAGCGGTAGACTTAAATGTCTCTTTAAAATTATGGGAGACATCACAAAAGTTAGCGAAAGTTGAATTTTAGCAATTACTGAATCAACCCTGCATCAATTTAAATAAGAACTAATAAAACCGGCACTTTTTTGAGCTGCCATAGGGAGAACAAAATGAACAAACAAATAAGTATAAACGACAAACTACCAATGGGTTTGATGATGTTATCAAACGCTTTGCCACCAATTGGATTTTACCTGAGCTATAGGTATAGAGGTAGGTTTCCCAAGAAATCTAGGACAGCGTTGATCAACGCCATATTAGGGATACCTATAGGATTGATAGGCGGTTATTTATTACAAACCTACATTTTCAATTGATATGATTAAGAACATTATTTCTTTGGTGTTACTGCTAGTTTCTGTAGGCTTGAGTTTCAGTCACGGTTGGGGTTCCTTTAATTACAAGAAGAACCCTGAATCATTTAAAATGATGACCGAGCTGGGTTTAGCAGAATGGACCATGCCTATGTTTGGTGTTACAGCTATGTTGGTAGGTGTCTTATTGCTGATACCCAAAACATTTTTCTTTGGCAATCTGCTCAATGCCTTATCAGTTGTGTTCATTATGTCGATGGCTTTACGTGCCGGAAATATTAGAATAGCGTTGATAGAGATCCCTTTTTTATTAATTCCGCTGCTATTAATCTGGCTTAAATATCCATTTAGAAATTAAGGAGATATTCGATGAATAGGAGAAAGGTTTTACTAATCGCCGCTGTAGTGCCCACAGTTATGATATTCTTTAAGGTATTCGGAATGTCTTCTTCGGAATTGCCGTTTGTGGCATCCAGAATGAGCAATCCCACTTTGAAAACTATAGTACCATCCTGGCAAGGTACTCCTGTAGATAAAAACGAACGTTTCATGAATCACGAATTTCCGGGCACCCAAAGTTTTGGTGATGCTTTAAAATGGACGTTTGAAAAAAATCCACAAAAGCAAATTAAGAAAAATGACACCTGGCGTATGCAGGTGGTTAAAGATGACAACTTCATATACACAAAAGAGGATGTGGTTGTATTACTTGGGCATTCCACATTTTTTATTCGATTAAATGGTAAGCAACTATTAATCGATCCTATTTTTAAAGGACTCCCGATGCATAACCGCTATACAGATTTTCCAATCGAATTAACCAAATTGAAAGATATAGATTATGTATTGATTTCGCATTCGCATTACGACCATTGCGACAAGGCGAGTTTGAAGATGATTCAAAGTCAAAATCCTGATGCAATATTTCTTGCAGGATTAAAAATGAAAGACTTACTAAGTAAATGGGTGGGAAACAATGAAGTACAGGAGGCTGGATGGTATCAGCAATATAAACTCAGTGATGATTTAGAGATTTATTTTTTGCCCGCCAGACACAGTTCAAGGCGCTCCGTCAACGATGTTAACAAACGCTTATGGGGTGCTTTTGTTATTCAAAGCAAGGATAAAACGATCTATTACGGAGGTGATTCCGGATTTGGAAGTCACTACAAAGAAGTAGCCAAACTGTTTCCCAGTATGGATGTAGCTTTGATTGGAGTTGGAGCATATTCGCCTCGTTGGTTTATGTCGCCCAATCATCAGGATCCCCAACAGGCTGTTCAGGCATTTAAAGATACTGAAGCAAAAATGATGATACCTTTTCATTACGGTACGTTTGATATGGCAGACGAACCCTTATCAGAACCAGAGACTCTTTTAAGTAAATTGGTTGAGGGAAATAAAGTAAAAAACCAATTAAAAATAGTAAGGATTGGAGAAGCTGTTATTTTAAATAAATAGCTATTGACTCCAAAGAAAAATATTTAAAAAATAACATTAGGAAATGGGGAATTCAAAACCGTACAGATTAAAGTCCATCACGGAACTACACCGTGTAGCGGGCTATGCCAAGCCGCAACATCCACTTATTAGTATTATAAACCTTGAGGGACTTGCTAACAATACAGACATCACTTCTGTAATCTTTGATTTTTATGTAATATCATTGAAGCGGGGTTGTGACAAACTTTACTATGGGCAACAAAAATATGACTTTGATGAAGGCTTGATGGCGTTTATGGCCCCCGGACAAATATTGCGTGGTGAAGAAAGCGGTGTGCCAGTAAAAATGGAAGGCTGGATGTTATTTATACACCCGGATTTCTTGTGGAATACACCGCTTGCCAAAAAGATCAAACAATATGAATACTTTGGTTATTCAACCAATGAAGCATTGTTTCTATCTGACAAAGAAGAAGTCATTATCAATGGTATCGTGAATAATATTCAAGATGAATACCATGCAAACATTGATAAATTCAGTCAAGACATCATCATTTCGCATTTGGAAGCATTACTAAACTATGCGGAACGTTTTTACCAACGTCAGTTCATTACCCGAAAAATAACCAACCACCAGATTCTTGGAAGATTGGAAAAAGTACTCAACGATTATTTTAACGATGAGGATCTGATCACCAAAGGGTTGCCGACAGTTCAATATATTTCAGATCAATTGAACGTTTCTCAAACCTATTTACGCAGTTTGCTCAAGACATTGACAGGACAAAATACCCAACAACACATACACGAGAAGTTAATAGAAAAAGCCAAAGAAAAGCTCTCTACAACAGATATGACAGTCAGTGAAATTGCATACGGATTGGGGTTTGAGCATCCGCAGTCGTTTAGTAAGCTTTTCAAGACCAAGACCAACGTTTCTCCGTTGGAGTTTAGACAATCATTTAACTGAACAAAATAGGGGAAAGCCAGTGCATAAAAACTAATTATCACATAGGTTAGCAAGACCCAGTATGAGCGAATTATGAACATATAATAAGCCTGCCGGAATTGCTGCCCTTATGAATAAGCACAGTGTAAGGCCTGTATGGTTGAATTATGTTAAAAACTGCTTATTCAAACCCTATGCCTTATCCTGACTTCCCTTGGTAAAGTATTGAAGGGCTGGATTTAAAGTAACGTCTGAGGATTTTTTAGGGTAGTTTTTTAAATGCGGTTTTGGTATTGGATCCCTTTGAAGATTTGATGTTCATTGATTTACCAACCGTATCTTATACTGCCAGGATCTAGAATTTTTAACCCAAATAATTAACCGGTATCCGTATACCATCCTAATCACCCAATTTGGATACATCTTACAGTATTTTGGCTACAGGGAGTGCCTAAATCCTGCAGACCTTTGTTTTGTCACACTTAAAGTATAGAACAATGGCAAATACAATTTTTATTACGGGAGCTTCTTCCGGTTTGGGTAAAGCAACAGCACACCTATTTCAATCCAAAGGCTGGCATGTGATCGCTACGATGCGGAATCCTGCACAGGAACAAGAACTAGCTCAATTGCAAAACATCACCTTTTTGCCCTTGGATGTAACCAACATGGAACAGATCAATAGTACGGTTGCCCAAGCTATTGCATTACATCAAATAGATGTAGTATTCAATAATGCTGGCTATGGGTTGATGGGAGCGATGGAAGCCTTAACCGAAGAACAGATTGAACGGCAGATCAACACCAACTTGATGGGTGTCCTTTGGGTGACCAAAGCCTTTATTCCCTATTTCAGAGAAAAGCAAGGAGGTTTGTTTATCAGTACTACTTCAATGGGTGGATTGCTCGCATTTCCACTGCATTCAATATATCATGCTGCCAAATTTGCTATAGAAGGCTGGTCGGAAAGTATGTCTTTTGAATTAGGGCTGCATAACATCAGAATAAAAACCATTGCGCCCGGAGCCATCGCTACGGATTTTACCGGAAGATCGCTGGCCAAAGCGACCCACGCTGAATACCAATCGCTGGAAGATAAGCTATTTTCCAATGTGGAGGCTATGATGGCTCAGGCTACTAGCGCTGAACAAATAGCAGCATTGGTTTATGAAGCTGTTACCGATGGAAAGGATCAGGTAAGGTATTTGGCAGGCCCAGACGCAGAAGCCATATACAAAAGACGCCTGGAAATAGGGTCAGAAGCTTTTAGAAAAGAAATTAGAGATCAGTTTATTTAATAAATAGTAGATTATGACTGCTGTGGTTCTTTGACGAAAACCTTTGATCCACAAATTTTTCAACTGAATGCACTAAAATTATTTCAAATCAAAAATGAAATTGACTGCCCATAACAGGTAATTTACTTTATGATGCATATGCTATTCAAAATATCAGGTGTTATTTTGCTTATCGTGGGCTTAATCCTGGTACACCGCCCTGGGTTGGTAAGCCCTCATCCCATACCAACAGATCCTTATCAGGTGATAGAAAAGAGGGTCAGATGGGGATTTGTGATTGGATTGGGTCTGTTATTACTATTCCATCACAGCTGGACTCCCTGGGGTTTGACAGTATCTGCTCTGCTGATCGCTTTGACCACCGGCATTATCATAGCCAGATTACTTGGAATGCTCTGGGATGGATTCTATGTAAAGCAGCTATTGTGGTTAGCCATTGAATTAGGGGCTTTACTTATCTTCGGTTTTTTGTATGGGAAACTGAAAACCTAGAAAAATCATAGGGTATGCAAATGATCAACTCCATATCGCAGTTTCATCAATTATTATCGCTACCGGATCCGGTGCATCCGTTGTTGAGCGTTGTTCATCTTGACAAGGTTCAGTTCACAGACGCTCCTGTCTGGAAGCAGTTTTTTGTGGATTTTTACACGGTTTCGGTGAAAAGGGATGTGAAAGTGAAGGTGAAATACGGCCAGCAGTACTATGACTTTGACAGGGGAGTTATGAGTTTTACTGCTCCAAAACAGATGCAGTCACTAGAAGTGATCGGTACTCCTTTCAAAGAGCAGGTTTTCGGTAAAGGGTATGCCTTGTTAATTCACCAGGATTTTCTAGGTACTCACCCAATTGTTTCGACTATAAAAAAGTACGGGTTCTTTTCCTACGGTATTAATGAGGCCTTGCACTTATCAGGAAAGGAGGAGGAAGATATTATCGATATTTTCAAAAAAATAGAGCTGGAATCCCAAAGAATAGACCAGCATACCCAGAACATTATACTTGCGCAAATAGACCTATTGCTCAATTATTGCAATCGCTTCTATGGGAGGCAATTTATCACCCGGAAAGCCGTCAATGATGATTTGCTGATGAAAATGGAGGAACAGTTAGTGAGATACTTTGAAAACAAGGAAAGCTTACAAACCGGACTGCCGACCGTCGAGTATTTGGCAAATACATTGAACCTGTCTCCTCATTACTTAAGCGATATGCTTCGGTCACTCACCGGGCAGAGTGCCCAGCAGCATATCCATGAAAAACTGATTGGAAAAGCGAAGGAATACCTAGCGACAACTGGTTTATCCGTGGCTGAAATTGCCTATCAATTGGGTTTTGAACATCCGCAATCATTTAATAAACTATTCAAAGCCAAAACGGATTCAACCCCACTGGAGTATAGAAAGTCTTTCGATTAAGCTCTGAATTTTTTTTTGACACTTGCTTTCTGAGCGGGTTCTTTTCCTGATTTGGCTACAAATGCTCTGGATTTGGTTACAAATGCAGAACAGGATAGGCTGAACTTTGATGCATCATTTAAACCATATAAATTATGCAATCACAAGAAAGAGAAACCAATGATTCATCATCTCCTGGGAGAAATCTAGTAGCCCTGGTTACCGGAGCTAACAAAGGGATAGGATTTCAGATCGCTAAAGCACTTGCTGAAAAGGGATATATCGTATATGTAGGTTCGCGTAACCTGCAAAATGGACTGGAAGCAGCAACAGAAATAGGGGCTAAAGCTCAAGCTATACAGCTCGATGTAACTGATAAATGTACCCTAACTCAAGCTGTGTCGAAAATCCAGAGTGACTTTGGCAGACTTGATCTTTTGGTAAATAACGCAGCAATATCCAACACAGGACTCCGAGATAGAAACCTTCTTGAAGCTCTTGCAGATCAACGGGCAAGTGTAGCATCGCTTGAGGAAGTTCGGGCTGTTTGGGAAACGAATGTATTTGGAGTACTTGCAGTTTCTCAAGCTTTTCTTCCTCTTCTGAAATGTTCTGTCTCAGCCCGTATTGTAAATGTATCGAGCGCATTGGGCTCGCTCACGCTGAATATGGATACCTCAAATCCTCATCGACAGATGTTTGATGTGGTTTATGGGGCATCTAAAACTGCACTCAATGGATTGACAGTTTCGCTTGCTATCGAACTAGAGAGTTTGGGGATCAAAGTAAATGCTGTCAGTCCAGGCTTCGCATCTACAGCACTTAACAATTTCGAGGGAACAGAAAGCGTTGAAGAAGGTTCACGTGAACCTGTACGTGTTGTACTTGAAGAGGATGGTCCTTCGGGGATATTCACCGGTCCAGGAGGAGTCATTATTCCATGGTAATAGGAAGAGCAAACCAAGAAGGGCTCAGCGACTTTATTGGTTTATTCAATGTTCATGTCATGAAATCCAGCATGATTTAAAAGTCACACAACTTGTCCCGAACTTGCTTTAGGAGAGGCATGATTATCGGTGAGGCAAGATTCTCCCGAATCAACCCTGCCAGTTGACAGCCAGGTTAGGGACAGGGTGTCTGACCATAAAAAATCAAATAATAAACAGATGAAGAAGGAAAATACTGTTTTTAAGTTTAGATCTATCTCCGAAATGCATTTGGCATTTGGCTTACCAAAACCACTGCATCCACTGGTGAGTCTGACTCATTTTGATCAAAATAATCCTTTTAATCCGGACAAAGTAGTTCTGTATGATGTGCTGGATTTCTACAAAATAGCTTTTATAGAGCAGCAGGGAGGAAGACTCAGGTATGGAAGAAGTTATTATGATTTTGCAGAGGGCAGCATGATGTTTTTGGCTCCCAATCAATTGGTGGGGACTGCCGAATACCATGTTGAAACCTATTCGTATATATTACTGATCCATCCGGACTTTTTTCTTGGTTACCCGGTGGCAAAAAAAATAAAGCAATACGGTTTTTTTTCTTATTCGGTAAATGAGGCTTTGCATTTATCTGAAAAGGAAAAAGAAACCATTCTTGCTGTATTCCGAATTATTGAGGATGAACTGAACAGCCGTATTGATGAGTTGAGTCAGGATGTAGTAGTTGCCCAGCTTGAGCTGCTGCTGAGTTATGCCAACCGTTTTTATAAGCGCCAATTTCTTACCCGAAAAGGCGTAAATAATGATTTGCTCCAAAAAACTGAATCCATTATAGAAGATTATTTCAATAACCAACAATCCTTACATCAGGGGATTCCTACTGTGCATTATCTTTCTGAACAGTTAAATATTTCAGCAGATTACCTAAGCGATATGTTACGTTCGCTGATTGGGAAAAATGCCCAGCAGTTCATTCATTTCAAACTGATAGAAAAAGCCAAAGAGCGACTTTCTACCACCAGTTTCACCGTTAGCGAAATCGCCTATGAGCTAGGCTTTGAACACCCGCAATCCTTCAGTAAACTTTTTAAAGCGAAGACCAAGATCTCTCCTTTGGAATTTAGAAAATCATTTGGCTGATTTCCTCTTTAGTAGTGGACGCATTACTTTTTTAAAATAGGTTGGCAAGCTATATAATGGGCGAAGACATAATAACTCATTTTTGGCTACATAAAAAATAGATTTGGTTACTTCTGACTTTTCTAATCTATACACTTTTGTATGATCACCAAATCAAAAAGATCATCATTAAAAACAAGGTTAGATATATGAAAATCGTATTAACAGGTTCACTGGGGCACATAGGAAAACCCCTTGCAAAAATGCTAGTGGGAAAAGGGCATATGGTATTAGTAATAAGCAGCACCTCCTCAAGAAGAGAAGAGATTGAAGCTTTGGGGGCTAAGTCGCTAATAGGTAAAATGGAGGATAAGGAGTTTTTAATCCAGGCATTCAAAGGGGCAGATGTGGTATACACAATGATGGCAGTGAATGCCTATACGGGAGCTTATTCAGACCAATCGCTGGATGTCGATGCCAAACATCTGGAAATTGCTACTAACTATGCATTCGCCATCCAAGAATCAGGAGTCAACAAAGTAATTCACCTCAGTACGATCGGCGCACATAGGGGGACGGGAGTAGGTTTGTTAAATCCTCATTCCGATGTAGAAAATATCTTGAGTCAACTGTCTTCGAATGTCCACATTAAGTTTATAAGACCTGTTGGGTTTTATTACAATATGTTAGCATTTATTCCTACGATTAAATCTTCAGGCGCTATTTTTCAAAACTATGGAGGCAATGAAAAAGAACCTTGGGTATCGCCTCTTGATATCGCTGAAGCAATAGCAGAGGAAATGGATAAACCCTTTGACGGAACTACCATTCGATATGTTGCAAGTGATGAAGTTTCCCCAAATCAAATTGCTAAAGTTTTAGGCGAATCCATTGGGGAACCTGAATTGAGCTGGGTTTCAATTTCCGATGAACAGTTTTTGAAAGGTTTAATAGATGTTGGTATTAATCCTCAGATTGCAAAAGGGTTAACTGAAATGAATGTTAGCCGGGTGAATGGATTATTGTATGAAGATTATTTCAGGAATAAACCGGAATTGGGGAAAGTCAAGTTGATGGATTTTGCGAAAGAATTTGCTAAAGTTTATGCTCAAAAGTAGCCTTATGAAGAAAATAGCATTAGTAACCGGTGGAAGTAGGGGCTTAGGAAAAAATATGGCTATTGAGCTCGCCAAAAAAGGTATGGATGTAATACTCACGTATCATTCAAATAAAGAAGAAGCATGCAAAGTCGTTTCAGAAATTATTGAGCTAGGCCAAAAGTCTATTGCCTTGGAATTAGATACTAGGAATGTAAAATCCTTTGAAGACTTTAAAATAAAAATCACGGAATATTTACTCAAGGAAAATGGAAACAGGAACTTTGATTTTCTGATTAACAATGCGGGTACTGCATTGTATGCTTTATTTACTGAAGTTTCAGAAGAACAAATGGATGAAATCTATCAAATCCATTACAAAGGCGTTTTCTTTTTAACTCAAAAATTCTTGCCTTGCATAAAACAAGGAGGAGGTATTATTAATATTTCATCGGGTTTGACAAGAATCACCATGCCCGGATCTTCTGTTTATGCTTCATTGAAGGCTGGTGTAGAAACCTACACACGGTACCTGGCTAAGGAGTTGTCGGAAAGAAAAATCCGAGTAAATGTAGTAGCCCCTGGTGCAGTTGAAACTGATTTTGGAGGCGGTCGCGTAAGGGATACTTTAGAAATCAACAAGCAGATTTCAAACGTGACGGCACTGGGACGTGTAGGTTTGCCTGATGACATTGGTAGTGTAGTCGCGTTCCTCTGCACCGATGAAGCCTATTGGATCAATGGGCAACGGTTGGAGGTTTCCGGAGGTCAGGCTTTATAATGAATTGAGTGTTAATATGCTTGTTTCCTCCAAATAGATTTGTTTATTAACTTTTAAAAATCAGCAGTTCTAAGAAATGGCGAATAAAAAAATCCAGCGGATAAAAACGATTAGTGAATATCACAAGTTCCGCAACCTGCCTAAACCCTTGCATCCGCTCATTAGCCTGGTGGACTATAGTCTGATTCAGCATACCAGCGACACAAATGATTTAAATTGGATTCAGGAGTTTTACACCATTGGCTTGAAAAGGGATGTTCAGGGTAAGTTTAGGTACGGACAAAAGCAATATGACTTCGATGAGGGACTAATGTCTTTTATCGCACCTAATCAGGTGTTTGGTGTAGAAGTCTTTGATTATAAGAATGCACCATCGCCTACGGGTTGGTTATTGTTTATACATCCAGATTTTTTATGGAATTCTCCTCTTGCCAAAACCATAAAATGCTTTGAGTTTTTTGGGTATAATGTCAATGAATCCTTGTTTTTATCTGAGAAGGAGGAGAAAATTATTGTCGAAATACTACGTAACATTGAGCAGGAATATCACCAGAATATTGATGCCTTTTCCCAACGGATAATAATTTCCTATCTGGATACGCTGCTTACTTATGCAGAGCGATTTTATCAACGACAGTTTATTACAAGGAAAATATCCAATCATCAGATTCTTGAGTCCTTGGAAGAGGTACTTGTAAATTTTTTTAACGATAAAGCGTTAATGTCTAAGGGGGTGCCAACTGTGAGCTACATTGCAGGCAGATTAAATGTATCACCCAACTATTTGAGTGGCTTATTGAAAACCCATACAGGTAAAAGCACACAGCAGCATATTCATGACAAGATCATTGAAAAAGCCAAGGAGAAATTGACAACAACTGGATTGTCGGTAAGCGAAATTGCCTATGACCTGGGTTTTGAATACCCTCAATCGTTCAGTAAGTTATTTAAACAAAAAACCGACTTTTCGCCATTGGAGTTTAGACAGTCGTTTAATTGAAAGAAGTTATTGGCTGAAAAATCAGTTTAAAAGAATATCTTCTATAAAGTTTTTCTCAAATCTTTTCGTCTAGGAAAAGAAAAAATACCCCTCATATGCTACTTTAACTATTTCACCTTTCAAGCTATGTTTTAAATTCCATAATGTTAAATTTTACCAAATGACAAATGTTGATGTAAGCATGAGCACTTAATTTGCCTAATGGTAGAATTTATTGAGCACATATTACAGTTTGGTGACCTAAATCAACAGCAGATAGGATTGATTTTAAAGAAAGGTCAAGTCGTGCAACTACAAAAAGATGATTACTTCTGGGAGGTGGGCAAAAAGATTAATTATGGCTGATTTACGATAAAAGGAATTTTGAGGGTTTAATATTATAAAGGGTTTAATATTATAATAATCTGAGTGAAAAACTCATCTTCTATCCAGATCAAATTTTAAGAGAACATCTCGTAGTTTCTTTGGAACAAATACTATGAATGAGTATAGGTAAACGAATTGCTTTTTGATTTTTTTGAGCACTTTCGGATTGATATTGAGAGCTTTATAAGCCATCCGTTTACCTGCTATGTCCCGGAAGAAATGGCAGTAAGCCTTGCAGAAATAAATTAACCACATAGGAAGAATTAGAGCAAAGACCACACATGCCCGAAGAATTTAACAGATTTCATTTTCAAGCCATATTGGTCACTTTGCATTGACAGCCCGACTACTTCCGTTATTGTGAAAATCACCTGACGCTCGTATTGTTACTTTTTAAAGTGTAGTGAATCGTGAAGGTAATGTAAATTATATCTTCGTAATGCCATCGAGTCTTTTTTGCAAACCTGCAATCAGATTTTTTGTAGCTACAGCTCCAATGGGCAAACGTAAGGGAGGATTTTTTAATGTACTACATTCAATAACAGCCTTTGCAACATCAGCCACATCATCTAGCTCACCAAATCCAGCGTCTATAAATCTTCGAATTTCATTAACAGAGGTTTTTTGATAAGCTTCCATAGGTTCAGCAATACTCAGGCTGTTTCCAAAATGAGTATTGGTAGGGCCGGGTTCTGCAATGGTACACCTGATATTGAATGCTGCTACATCTTGAGCGGTAGCTTCCACAAAACCTTCGATTCCCCACTTGGATGCATGGTAAAGGCTGAATCCCGGATAGGTAATCTGTCCACCTTCAGAAGATACCTGAATAATATGTCCACCGTCAGGTTGTTTTCTTAAAAAGGGGATTAAAGTTTTTATCAGCATAATGGAACCCAATAAATTTACCTCTAGCTGTTTTCTGATAACCGAACTGTCCAATTCCTCTACTGCACCAAAAACGCCGATACCTGCATTGCTTACTGCAATATCAATTTGTCCTAATTTTTCATTAGCATCAGCGACTGCTTTTTCGATACTAGTCTGATCCGTTAATTCCAAATAACCCACATAAAGCCTTCCGGGGTAATTTGCAGCTAATTCATTTAACAGTTCCGGTTTTCTAAGTGTGGCAAAAACTGTATGTCCTGCCTTAAGAAGTTGCTCTGTTAAACTACGCCCGATACCGCTTGATGCTCCCGTGATAAACCATTTTTTATTCATAGTAGATTGTGTTTATAGGGCAAATTTCGAACTAATGGTCTTTAGGTAGTTAACGAAATGAAAAACAATGGTTATAAAAATCAAACTTTTCTATACAAGGATGGAGACATACCTTCGTGCTTTTTGAAAAAGCCGGAAAAGTGGGTGAGCTCGCGAAAACCTAAAAGATGGGAAATTTCCGAAATATCAAGATCGGTATGCTTTAAGAGCAGCCTCGCCTCCTGTAAAAATCGCTCTTGGATAAGCTGCTTTGTTGAGCTTCCCATGTTCCCCTTCAGAATACGGTTAAGATAGTTCGGATGTATAGATAATGCTTCCGCAAAATCAGAAGCTCTATTTAAAATGCGACGACGTGGCATTATTGCCGTATTAAATTGCTGTTCAAGTAAATCCAGAAACGCTTTGATAATACGTGTCGAAGTTTTATCATGCCTGTCAACATTTGATTTTTGGGAAGACAGCTTCGAAGTAAAATAAGAAGCTCATATATTTTACTCCTTATTAAATCATATTTGTACTCATTATCGGAATCATGCGTTTCCTCCATCTCATTAAAAATGCGATCTAAACGAAGAAACTGTTCTTCTTCCAATTCAAACACCTTTAATCCATCTAGTTGGAAAACTGGGTATGCGTCCAATGAGCCAAAATTATGGAAGAAGTTAGTGTCAAAAATACAGTAAACGCCGCTGTGTTCCCCATCATTTGGTATCCAGTTATACGGGCTCAAAGGATTAGCAAAAAAAATAGCATTTTTCCTGACGTTATAGGTTTCTTCAGCAAAATGAATGTTATAAGAGCCCTTTAGTAAATTGATCTTATAAAACGACCTTCGATTGTAAGGTATAGGTTGTAGGGCACAGGGATCTTTTTCTGTAATCCGTACAATAGTAAAGTTGCCTAGACGAGATTTGCTTCTAATTTCCGATTTATCTAAAAAGTCATTTATACTTATGATCTGCATTGCCTGAAATTATAAAATAATTAACATATTGAATAGTTCTTGTAGTCACCTATTTTCTTGATTAATGGGTATCCTCTTAACTTTATGTATGTGCTTTGAATTAATGTTAGAGGTTTAAATTTAGCAATTCCCCCTTTTTTAAAAGAGGAAGGGGGAAGGCTAGAACCAGACATGAATCCAGTACTTTCGTTCATGCGGATATACCTATTTAGAAGAAAAATAGGGGTCTACCAATTGCATCAAACCCACACAACTCGGCACTTTTTGTCAAATGGCAAAAAATAAAAGGGAGGTGATCATTAGTTTTGCCGAATGGAAGAATTTATAGCTTACGTTTTAAAGTTTGGTAACTTAAACCAACAACAAATTGACCTGATAACAGGCAAAGCTAGCGTTTTGGATCTTAGCAAAGATGAATATTATTGGGAAGCAGGCAAAACAGTAAAACAAGTTGGGTTTCTCATAGATGGTGTGATTCGCGTTTATTATTACAACAATAAGGGCGAAGAAATTACCCGCTACTTTATTGACGAAAACCACTTAATTTTATACGGAAATACCATTGATGAAGTCTATACTCCCTCCGAATATCTTGCAGCCATTACAGGCTGTAAACTGGTTGTTTTTTCCAGACGGGACTGGAAAGATATCTCCGACACTATTATAGGGTGGGATAAAATAATTCAACAGATAATCGCAAAACATCACAGCGAAAAAATTGAAAGAAGAAGCGAATTGGTTTCTCAGGATGCTACCACACGTTATCTTGAGTTTATTGAAAAATTCCCCGACTTAAGCAATCGGATTCCCTTGTCCTACATCGCCTCCTATTTGGGGATTACACAATCTTCCCTGAGTCGAATAAGAAAAAACATCCCGTAAATTTGTTTTTTGCCATATGGCAAATGATTCCATTTTTTGATGATTAACCTTTGTTTTATTCATCATTTAAATATTTGAAATGGAAACAAGAAAATTAGGAACAAGAGGATTAGAGGTTTCCTCAATAGGTTTTGGTTGTATGGGATTAAGTTTTCCCGGAGCACCTGAAAAAAGGGAGTCCATAAAGGTGATTCGAGCAGCCTTTGAAAATGGCATTACTTTTTTCGACACCGCACAAAGATACGGAGACAATGAGCTGTTAGTTGGAGAGGCACTTGAACCATTTGGTGGTAAAGTGAAACTTGCTACCAAGTTTGGGTTCATAGGAGGTGCTATGGATTTCAAAATTGATAGCAGTCCAAAA
The DNA here is from genome assembly GCF_963974835.1 of uncultured Algoriphagus sp. Classification (GTDB taxonomy): domain Bacteria; phylum Bacteroidota; class Bacteroidia; order Cytophagales; family Cyclobacteriaceae; genus Algoriphagus. The sequence goes on from NZ_CAXBET010000011.1 coordinate 72,685, forward strand.
AATATAAGGGCAAGTGCAGAAGCTTCTTTAAAACGATTGAAAACAGATTGTATTGATTTGTTTTATCAACATAGAATGGATCCTAATGTGCCTATGGAGGACGTGGCAGGGACTGTAAAGGAGCTTATTCAAGAAGGGAAGGTGAAATATTTTGGTCTTTCAGAACCAGATCCGGCATCTATTCGCAAAGCACATGCAGTATTACCTATCACAGCTGTACAGTCAGAATATTCCATGTTTTACAGAGCACCTGAACATGACATCATTGGGTTATTGGAAGAGTTGAGTATTGGCTTTGTGACTTTTAGTCCATTGGGTAAAGGTTTTTTAACAGGTTCAATAACTGCAGAAACTAAATTCGATGAAAAAGATCCCAGAAATATGTCTCCTAGGTTTGATAAGGAAAACAGACAGGAAAATCAGGCTTTAGTTGACCTGGTTGTGTCAGTTGCCAGAGAAAAAAATGTTACTCCGGCTCAAATTGCCTTAGCCTGGCTATTAGCTCAAAAACCATTTATTGTCCCTATTCCAGGAACTTCCAAAGTACATCGATTACAAGAGAATATTGCTGGTTCAAAAATTTCTTTATCTGCTGATGAACTCAACGTGGTAAATATGGCATTGGATAAAATTAAAATCGTGGGAGAGCGATACCCAAAATCGATTCAAAACAAAATTGGGAAATAGCTTATTGATGAAGCTATTCCATTAGTAATGATTGTCAAATACAAACGGTTTGAGTGAAGACTTAAACTGTTTGTATTAAATATCTCTTCAACTGTAAAAAACTACTATAAGTTAAGGGTTTGGTTTAGTTATTAACTAGCAGATAATCAGTATATTGATTGGTAAATTTTATTTCTCTGTATTGTTTATCTTGTTTTAGTTTAGGTATTCGATTTGATCTGCCTGTAGTAAATTTACCCTCTACCAATCATTTTCTTTACCACAAATTCTTCAAAAAAATAGTTGCGATAGACTTCGCCGATTGGGATTTCATTTTCCCGGATGAATACTGTATTGTTATCAAAGGAGTCTATATGCTGTACATTGATTATATAAGATTTGCTTGTTCTGACAAACAGTTTAGAGGGGAGTTGTTCATGGATGGTTTTTATGTTCATTGCAGTAATCACCTTTCTTTCTTCAGTGTGGAGAACCACATAATCTTTAAGTCCTTGTATGAAGAAAATATCCTTAAAATAGATTTTAAAAGTTTTTCGATCTGCCCTCACAAAAAAATAATCATCTGCTATACGTTCAATATTATTACCGAACTGGTCTGCGGAAATTAATTTAATATAAGAGCTTGCCTTTTCGACTGCTTTTTGGAACCTGTCAAAGCGAACTGGCTTGATCAAATAATCAAGTGCATCTACCTCATAACTGTCAAGAGCGAATTCACTAAAGGCTGTAGTAAAGATAACCAGTGTGGTTTGAGGAATGGTTTTGGCAAAATCAATCCCGTTAGTCCCGGGCATTTGAATATCTAAGAAAAGAAGATCCACTGCGTTTTCAGTCAAAAATACTGAAGCTGCATTGGCACTGGCAAAGCTCCCCAGGAGCTGGAGATCTTTCATTTTACTCACCAATAACTGGATCGCTTCTCTGGCTAGGGGTTCGTCATCTACAATGATGCAGGTCATAGACTGATTGTTAATGTTACGGTATAAGTTTCAGTTGTATCATCAATCTGCAAAATATGATTTTCTGGATAAATCAGTTGTAGCCTCCTTTTTACATTAGCCAGTCCCAATCCCCCAATTTCCGGGTTCTTGGAATTCACGCTTGGTTTTGAGTTTATGCATCTAAATAGAAATTCATTATGACTAACGTCAAAATACAGATTCACATAGGACTTTTTTGTAAAGTCAACATTGTGTTTGATGGCATTTTCCACAAATGTGATCAATAGCAAAGGGGCAATCTGAACCCTGCTTATTTCCCCGTATTTGGAAACAATGAATTCGAAATTATCCCTTCTGATTTGTTCCAGATTTAATAAGTTTTCCAAAAAATGAATCTCAGAAGTAAGAAGTACATTTGCTCGGGCACTATCATATAATTGGTACCGGAGAAGGTCACTAAGTTTCATCAAAACTTGTGAGGCTTTTTGAGGATCTTTTTGGGTAAGTACATTGGCATTATTAAGCATGTTGAATAAAAAGTGTGGATTGATCTGATTTTTAAGCTGTTCCATTTCAGTTCTGAGCGTTGTTTTTTCCAGCTCATTTATTCGTAAGCTATCCAGAACTGATCGTTGAAATAATTTAATGGCAGTAGAAGCCATTGTCAGCACAAGCACTACAAAAGACACCGATAGAAAACCTGCAGCTTCCCGGTATGCATCAGATCTTCTATAGGAAGCTAAAATATCCCAACTGAAAAAGTAAATAGAAGAAATAATAGCTATGGTAAATGTCACTGATAATGCGTAGGCGAAATAGTGATTTTTAAAAAAAAACCTAGGGACAAACCAATACATGTTCATGTAGAACAATGACACAAAAACAAAAACCAGTCCCACATTAATAAGGGATTGTACAGGTTCAATAAACTGTGGCTGGCTATTGAATAATACCAAAGTGATAAAAACAATAAGCGAGCTGTGACGCGCTATTCGGTAATTTGGAGAGACAAAAATTTTGAATACCCAATCTTTTTCTATCACTGATTTTTTTTCTGAATTAATCATATCATTTAGGCCCTAAAGCAGACAAAAGTAAAACAGATTACACTTCGATAACTGTATTTTATACAAAAGCCATTGGCTTTTAGATGAAATTGGGTATGCTCCAGGTAATTCTAGTATTGCTAACGTCAAATACTTCATAAGGAACAGTTCATGACCTGTTTTTTGACTATTCAACTTGCGTATTTAGTAGTGAGGAGGATTTATTAGCTCACGGGTAAGACTCTTCAATTTTTTTTGAATTGCTTCTATTGAGGCTAGTAAACTCACCCTTTTTCTCAGAAGCTAGACACGCTATCACTAATACAATGAGACTCCCATTTCAGAACTTGGGACGGGCATGCCTTGTCTTTTTTAGGTCAAATCACCAGTTGCTATAAAAGCTAACCCATTTGGTATAATTCCAAAAAACCGCTTTGTAAACCACTCTACTTTAGCACTCTCGGAAATATAACTCCACAAGTAATAATCCACTGCTATGAGAAATTACAAATCTATGCTCTTTAAAAACCTAAGTAGCAATACACGAATAGGCTTTGAAAATGGGGCGTCTTCAAAAGAAAAGCCGTTGCCAATTCTGAATTGGCTACAACAAAAGCTGTTTTGGCTAAACCCAGTTCACTTAGACGAGGCAAATTTGCTTTATAATGTTCAGGGATTCAACAAAACTAATATGCAGCAAATACCCCAATACAAACCAGAGGAAAAGAATCTGTTTAAATCTTCAAAATACTGATAATGACATTGGTATTAAGTATGATGAGTGTCCTTTCAGTAGCTCAAACCACAGGTGGGCTTAAGGGGAAAGTAATTGAGCAGGCTACCAAACAGCCTATGGTTGGCGTGACAGTTAAGGTGGACAATACCCAATTGGGAGCGATAACAGATATCGATGGAAACTTCTCCATTGAAAACGTGCCGACAGGCTCTTATTCACTCACACTTACATTTATAGGGTTTCAGACCAAAAAAGTGACTGATGTAATTATTACAGCCAGCAAAACATACTATGCTGAATTTGAACTACTAGATGAGATAGGTGACCTCAGCGAGGTGACTGTTGTGGCCTTTAAAGGCGAAAATAATCCAATAACACCTGTGTCTGCATTTTCCTATTCCAGAGAGGAAATATTCCGAAATGCGGGTTCTCAGGGGGATATCATGCGGGCATTAGCCGTTCTGCCAGGTGTGGTCAGTGCAGGAGCTCAATTTTCTGCCATAGCGGCCAGGGGACAGGGCACGCAGGATAATGTATATATGGTTGATGACATACCTATGTTCAATCTATCACACTTGGAAGCCGAAGGGATTTCTTCGGGATTTAATGATCCCAATGGTGGAAGGTTTAGCATTTTCGCTCCCCGAGTTGTGGATAATGTACAGTTTCAGAACGGTGGGTTTGATGCCACCTTTGGGCGTAAGTCCTCTTCCTACCTCGGACTTGGAATTAAAGAAGGAAACAGGGAAAGCAGTTCATTCAGTGCGCAGGCGGAGCTATTGGGCGTAACATTGATTTACGATGGTCCACTTACAAAAAAGACGAGCCTTTTTACTTCTGCACGCTATCAGAATTTTGCCGGAGTCGCCAATCTGACAGGTATTTCAAACATGGGGACAATAACCCTCAGTGATTTTCTGGTTAAAACCACCACTGAAATCAATCCCAAAAATAAACTATCATTCATCGCCATGCACAATCCAGAAAGTCCTAGCAGAAGCATAGATGATATTGATCCGGGTACAAATATTAATGACGATAACAGCGCTGGGTTAACACTATGGGATCATAGAGGAGGAAATACACTGGTTGGGTTAAATCTTCGTACGCTTACGAGTTCATCCAGTTATTGGAAGAATGTACTTTATTTCCGGGCTTCCACCGTGGATAATACCTTTGGGTACTTTACACCTTTTTTAACTGATGACGGTGAAATAATAGATCCGGAATTTGGGCATAATGAAGATGCATTAAGGACTATAAAAAATAACCAACAGGAGTTCGGATATCGATCAATTTTCACCAAGAATTATGATAAGTTAACCCTGAGTGCCGGGTTTGATGCGATAGCAGTTAATCTGGATTATGAGAGAAATCTCGCACGCCCTGATACACTTTATACATTTAGATCTACTGATTTTCGCCCTGATCCATCCCAGTATTACCAGATTTTAGATCCCGCACTTTACAATGCCAGCTTTGACGATATGGCCTTCAATGGGTCAGCCTATGTTAGTCTTTCTTGGAATGTTTCAAATCGATTGACGCTTAATCCTGGATTACGATACGATTACACAGGGTTCGCTGAACAGCACACAATTTCACCGAGATTAAGTGGTAGTCTGCTGTTGGGAGATAGACAGAGTATAAATTTTGCCACAGGTGTTTATTACCAGGACGTGAGTTATTCTAATGTAGCTGCTCAAAGTTTTGGAGACGTCATTAAGAATGAACGGACTATTCAAAACATTCTTGGTTACAAAATGCAATTTTCAGGTGACTTAAAGTTTGTGGCTGAGGCTTGGCATAAGCGCTTTGATGATTTGGTTGTTCAGCCGAACAGAGTTGAGAGCACACTGAATAATGATGGGACAGGATATGCTTATGGAGCTGATTTCAGCTTAATCAAAAGGCTGTCAAAGAAATACTATGGCCAAGTAAGTTATTCCTACATGCAAAGTGTACGTGATGATAATGATGGCTTGGGAGAATACGACTATACATTTAACATACCCCATGTATTCAGTGCCCTGGCAAGTTATAAGCCAAATGATAAATGGGTTTTATCTGCCAAATTCAGATACTCAACAGGACGTCCGATTGATGATTTTATCGTCCATGACAATGTTTTTAACGACCTGACATTGCTGCGATATTCCCAGGAATTAACATCCAGAAACGGAAGGTTGCTGAATGATTTTGTAAGCTTTGATATCCGGGCTGACTACAATATTCAGATGAAGCGAAGCGCCCTGACATTATTCCTGGACATAACAGATATCCAAAATACGTTCAATGTGAATTTTGAACAGTTTATCCCACTTACTGGACAGGTTTCACGCTCAGGGCTAGGCATGTTCCCAACGTTTGGGCTGAAAATCGAGCTCTAAGTAAAATAAACCAAGAATAGAAAAGCTGAAAGTCTTTTTATAAGAGCGCCAAATGAAATCTGGTGAAATAAATCACTCAATTAAATTTTAATCCTCATGAAGGTAAATGTAATCATCAATAAAGAACCTTTCATTATGGACGCAGATCCTGAAATGCCCTTGTTATGGGCAATTAGAGACCTTGCAAATCTAAAAGGGACAAAGTTTGGGTGTGGGAAGGGATTGTGTGGTGCATGTTCCCTTTTTGTAGATGGAGATTTGGTGCGCTCTTGTTCTTATCCTTTAAAAATGGCTGAGGGTAAAGAAGTAACCACCATAGAAGGGCTCTCCGAAGATGAAGCCCGACTGCATCCTATACAGCAGGCTTGGATGGAAATACAGGTGCCGCAATGCGGCTACTGTCAGCCGGGTTTTATGATGGCTGCAGCCAAGCTTTTGGAGGTATACCCAACTCCCACAATCGATGATATAAAGAATAATATATCCAATATCTGTCGCTGCGGTACACATCCCCGAATTATCAGAGCAATTATTTATGCATCCAAACTAAAGCACAATGGCTAAACCAACTAATAATCAAAAAGGGATATCCAGGAGGAAATTCTTGATCAGGGCCAGCACGGGAATGGGGGGGACGATAGCCTTACTTTACTTTGGTAGATCCATTATCCGCCGTGAATTGAGTGACTTTATTGCGGAAATGGAAATGCCTTCTGGAATTTCTGACTTTGACCATCAATTATGGTTTGAAATTAATTCAGATAATACAGTGACCTTGAAATCCCCTAAAGTAGAAATGGGACAGGGGATTTTCACTGGCTTTGCGATGTTGGCTGCCGAAGAATTGGATATTGCACTGCATAAAATTAACGTGGTTCATGCTTCCACTTTAAATGGCATTATCGGAAATACAGGTGTGAGTAACAGTACATCTTCTTTGTATGTCAGTATTCGTGAAGTTGCGGCCACTTTGCGGGAAACATTAAAACTTCAGGCGTCGAAAGTATGGGGGCTTCCGTTGGAATCAATCACAAGTAAAGATGGAGTACTTTCTTCAACCGGTAAAGAAATGACCTATGCTGAGCTTGCAGGACAAATTACCGTATGGGAAACCGCACAAACTCCTGTTCTTCGTCCGGAAAGCTCTTTCAGGTATGTGGGCAAAGAGCAGCAGCGAATTGATGTAAAGGACAAAGTGCTGGGGAAACCAATCTATGGGATTGATACCACCCTGCCCGGTATGGTTTTCGGTGCTGTTATGTACTGTCCTTATATAGGTGGAAAATTAAAAAGTGTTGATTTAAAAGGAGCCCAGAATTTGGTGGGTGTCTTAAAAGTCATCCAAGAGAAAGAGTGGGTAGGAGTAGTGGCCAATTCTAGATTTGAGGCAGAAAATGCACTTTCAAGGATAAAGGTTTCTTGGGATTATGATCCAGACTACTCTACCAAAAATACAATAGAAGCAGTTACAGTGGGAATTGGAACTGAAGTAACGATCCAAAAGGAAGGAATAGCTGGAGTTGATTATCACCAACAATTAAAAAGCGAGTTTAGAACACCTATTGGATTTCATGCCTGTATGGAGCCGAGTATTGTTGTGGCGAATGTAGAGGGTGAAAAGCTTACCGTTATAACCTCACATCAGCATCTCCCTTTCATGCAGCAATCCTTATCAGATGCCTTGGGATTCAGAAGTGAAAATATTGCGATGATTCCTGCATTTTTGGGAGGTGGGTTTGGAAGGAAGACATTTAAACATAATGCAGTGGAAGCAGCTATCCTTTCCAAGACGGTAGGCAAACCAGTACATCTTCTTTTTACGCGACAGCAGGAATTTCAAAATGGATTTGTAAGACCCAATACCCATCATATCCTTCAGGGTAAGTTGGATAAAAATGGCCAAATCCTGTCACTTGAACATAAGCTTGCCACTGGCCCTATGGGTTTTATGGCTGTACCTGAATTTGTACCTCCAATTCTCGGTGCTGATTTTATAGTGGCAGGTCACGGAGCCAGAATATCCTATTCAATTGATAGTATTAAGACAACTATGTGGCAAAGTATGCTACCATTCGAAACTTGCATGTGGCGGGGAGTAGGCATGTTCGCAAATACGTTTGCCATTGAAAGCTTTATGGATGAATTGGCGCATAATGCTGGGGTAAACCCACTCCAATTCAGACTTGATTACTGTGGAGATTCAGTGCAATTAACTAGAAGAAGAAAGCTGTTGGAAGTTCTGGCAGAAAAGTCTTCTTGGTACGAAGCCAAACCAGAAAATCTGGGACGAGGATTAGCTGTTTGTGATGATCATAAAACAATTGCTGCGGCAGTGGTGGAGTTGAAAATTGAGAGTGGAAAAATTATTATCACTAAGGTTTACCAGGCAATTGACCCTGGGAAAATCATAAATCCTGAAGGCATAAGACAGCAAGTAGAAGGTGCGACTATGATGGCAATCAGTGCCAGTCTATATGAAGAGGGTACAATTGAGAATGGCCAATTTGTGGAAACCAATTTTCATAATTATAAAGTCGCAACCCTAATGCATACTCCTGAAATAGAAGTGATCATGCATGAAGGATCTGATAAGCCTTCAGGTGTTGGAGAACCGCCTATATCACCAATTGCACCTGCTATCGCAAATGCAATTTATAATTTGACTGGATTACGACTTCGGATATTGCCACTCCAAGGCGAATTTGATACTACATCCAAATGAAGGGGTAGAATCACTTTTAAATACTGATTTATAAAAGTTGGTAATACAACTAAAATGGTTTTCCCTAAAACGACCTCCTCAAATACCTTTAACTATCTACGCACTAACAAACTAGGAAATGGACCTAAAAAAATGTACAATCCTAATTATCGGTGGAACCAGTGGAATTGGCTTGGAACTAGTCAGACAATTGCAACTGCAAGGTGCCAAACTCATCGTCACAGGCAGAAAAGAAGATGGTCTAAGGCAAGTCAAAAAGATGTTTTCCGAAGTATATACTTTTCAAAGTGATGTTAGTAAGACCGAGGACATTGAGGAACTGTTCTTCAAAGTGACCAAGCAGTTTCCATCATTGAATATGATTATTAATAATGCGGGAGTAATGCGGTTGCTGGATGTTCAGGATTATTGGCTGCGAATGGAAGATATTACCAAAGAGATTGATTCAAATCTCAAAGGGACTATTCACATGGTCCATAAATTTCTGTCTCATTTATTGTCAAAAGAATCTTCCGCAATTGTCAACGTCTCTTCTGCTATATCCTACATTCCTTATTCCTTAGCTCCGGTTTACAGTGCATCCAAGGCAGGTGTTCATGCCTATACTCAAGCCCTTCGTTTACAGCTTGAAAATTCTTCTGTAAAAGTATTTGAAGTAGTCCCCCCTGGTGTAAACACAAACCTTCAAAATAACTGGCTGATCCAGCCTGACCAAAGCCAAATGATGGATGTGGATAAAATGGTAAGTGAGGTACTAATAGGATTGAACAAGGGAAAACTTGAAATCAGACCGGGCTTATCTGGAGTAATAAAATTAGCCAGCCGAATAGCCCCCAATTTTCTATTAAAATTTGGCCACAGGGAGTTTGAAAAATTCCAGGCTCTACATAAGATAAACTAACTACTATGAAGAAAATTATTACCACGGCCGCCATGTTAATTATAACCGTGCTGTCGTTTGCTCAAAGTTTGCCCGCAAATGCCATATTGGGTGTTTGGGAAAGTGATGATTCGGATCCAAAACTGAAATTTGAATTTTACAAATCAGGGGAAAGGTACTTTGGTAAGCTTCTTTATGCTTCTAATATGTACGAGGAGGACGGTATAACCCCTAAAAAAGACTTCAAAAATCCCGATGAATTGCTTCGGGATAGATCAAGACTCGGGATTACCAATATTACTGATCTCACCTATTCAGATGGAGAGTATTCTGGTGGTAAACTATATAATCCAGAAGAAGGTCGAACCTATAGTGTAACAGCCAAATTGAATAATGCCATGGAAATGGATCTTAGGGGATATGTAGGGTTTTCAATACTAGGTAAAACAATGAAGTTTAGAAAAGTTGATCCCTAATCTCTACTTAGATGAAATAGGACAGTTTTATGTTAACTCAACCATTTCCTGGGACTGTTTTCTATCGGGAAGGGGTTGATAACCACCATTAATCAATTAATTGAATTCTATGAAAATCGTTAGTACAGTGCTTATCTTGATTTCCGCATTCCTTAGTTTCAAACACGGGTGGGATGCCTTTCAACCTGCGAACGCCCAGCAGACACAGATGATGGCAGACCTTGGTATTTCCAAAGAGTTGATGCCTTATTTCGGAGTTTTTTCCATTCTTCTTGGATTGATGCTTCTTATTCCACAGACCTTTCTTTTAAGCAACATTCTTCACGCCATGGTCATACTATTGATTATGGCTCTTTCCCTTAATGGAGGAAACTATAAAATGGCTTTGTTGGAAATCCCGTTTCTAGCAATGCCTTTGTTCATGATTTATTTGAAGTACCCATTTAAGTTTTAACTCAATTTTGGAAAGAATGATTTACTCAACTAGTTAAAAATTAGATTGTTGAAATCGTTACCTGCTTTTTGGTAACAGGGGATCAACTAAAAACTGAAAGCTAAGTTTATGTTTTCAACTTCATCTAACCCTCATTAATAGTTTAATCAGTTTTTCTTCTTGGAAGTAAGGAAGCCTAATAATACATCTGAGCTGAGGGGAAAAATGCCTATTGAATAATTTACCGATTTATAATATTATTATGTCCAGAGCATTCCATGATTCCACCCATGATTTACTTCCTGAATCGAAGAAATCACAAGTTAGTTCAGTTGTACTTCAATGGTCAGGTATTACTTTGGCAGCAGTAGTATGGCTCAGTGCAGCCTTATTTGGGATGTATATCTTAGCTTTTTATGCATCGGCATATTACCAGGGAGATATGACCAGGTGGAATCATATCCTTCCAAATTTGTATCAGGAAAATTCTGTAGCAGCAAACACCGGAATAGGGTTTCATTTTGCGGCAGGTGGAATCATATTGCTTTTGGGTAGTATCCAGCTTATTGATAAGGTACGTGTAAAGTTCCCATACCTACATCGATGGATAGGAATAGTTTACCTTCTTTCGAGCCTTCTCGCGGCCACAGGGGGATTGATTTTTATTCTAATGCGAGGAACGGTAGGAGGGTTGATGATGGATATAGGTTTCGCACTTTATGGATTATTGATGGGGGTAGCTGCCATCCAGACTTACCGATTCGCAAGGAAAGGCCGTTTTGTCAATCATAGAGCATGGGCATTGCGATTGTATGCCTTGGCTATTGGCTCATGGATTTATAGGATGGACTACGGATTCTGGACCATACTTACAGGTGGATTTGGGCGTGGGGCAGATTTTACCGGACCTTTTGATCAGATCATGAACTTCTTCTTCTATGTGCCCAACTTGCTAGTCGCTGAATTATTCATTAGAGCTAACCGGTTTAATTCTAATGTCTTTTTACGTTGGATCGCCTCCTTACTATTGATCCTTGCAATCGGTATAATACTACTTGGTACCTTCCATATTACCCTACGTTCATGGGGTCCAATAATTATTGATTGGTTTTCCTTGAAGTAAAATAGATAGGTGCTCTGTTTATTTGAAAAGTATAATCGAAATACATTGTAATATGAAGCAATTCACAAAACTCAGAAAATTAGTAACTGTATTTCACCTGTATGGAATCAGTTTATTTGGTGAAAGCAAAAGAGTTAATCTGTACAAGGATTTGAATATGGATCATGTATTTATCAATGGACTGGTGTTTGAACTGGAGTTTACCCTTCAGGTAGATCTTAAGAAGGAAATAGATTATAATATGACTCACCCAATTCATCTTATTCAATCCCTCATGCAGGCATAATCCGGCATAGTAACCGATTTGAACTTTCAGGTATGATTGTTCTAACCTTGAAGCTTTCTATTGTGTCTCTTTTTCATTTGAAAGCCTATAATCAATACAATAGGCTACATGTTGAAGTTTACTTAAATAAACGACGGGCACGCTTTAGTTTATTTCCACAATTATTTTAAAAAATGTTTAATACTTATATTCTTACCGCTCTGATTTATGAAGTATAGCCTTTTTGTTGTGCTATTATTGTGTACTTCTGTCAGTGATGTTTTTTCTCAAAGTACTTCATTTATAAGGCGTTACGTACAAGGCTTTATCACCGATACTGCTGACATTTCCAGACCTCAATTTATCGCTTATCCTTTAATTGCCTATGCTCCTGAAACAAATTGGGAATTTGGAGCAAGTGGTTTATACCTTTTTTATTCTAACCGTGACACCTTAAATCGGCTGAGTGAAATAGTAGCCCAAGGGTTTTATACCATTGAAAATCAATACGGTGGATTTGTGGAACATGCACTTTATTCAAATAAGAATAAATGGTTTTTTCTTGGCAATATTAAGTTTCAAAGCTTTCCTATGTCTTTTTATGGTATTGGTATTGACTCCCAACTTGCAAATGAACAAAAGGTTGATGCACTTCAATTTCTGGTGAAAGAGCGGGTGCTGAGAAAAGTTACAAGAAATTTTTATGCAGGTTTGGAATTTGAGCTGAATCGGTATTCCGATGTTTCTTTTTCAAATCCTGAGCCGATAAGTTCCGGTGATCAGCTAATTGGGAGTGAGGGATCCAGTAACCTTGGTTTGGGATTTGGACTCCTAATAGATAACAGACACAATGTACTCAATGTCAGGGAAGGTTATTTTTCTGAACTGGCAATTCTCAATTATTCTCAATCACTTGGAAGTGAGTATAATTTCACCTCTGTCACTTCTGATTCCCGCTATTTCAAAACTGTTCGAAAGAACCAGGTATTGGCCATGCAGCTTTTGGGACAATTTACCACCGGGAGTGTGCCCTTCAATCAGTTGCCTCAGCTGGGAGGACCTTACCTGATGCGAGGGTATTACCAAGGAAGATTCAGAGATAATAATTACGTGGCAACACAGATTGAATATCGCTTTTTGCCACTACCATTGGGGTTTAGCAAGAGGATAGGAGCTGCTGTTTTTGCTTCGACCGGAACTGTATTTTCGTCTCATGAAAGTCTACAATTGAGGAATTTTACAGGCAGTGCAGGAGCCGGATTGCGCTTTTTGCTTTTTCCTAAAAAGGATATTTTCATAAGAGCAGATTATGCTTTTACCCGAGAAGGAGGAGGATTTTACCTATATATAGGAGAGGCTTTTTAAGTTGAAAGTATTTGCCTCCTTCTGATCTCAGTGTGATCTTTCCAACATACACTGACACACTTTTGAGCTTCATCAAAAACAATACTCGTTATGAATCTCGAAGCTCAGAATCTCAACTTTTCCAGAAATGTTCCGCCTACACTGGAACAGGTACAGGCCTACTTTAACTCCCTTCAAGTCCCGGCTTCCGAAGGGGAAGTATTCTATTTCTATTACCACGGAATGGACTGGTGTAATGAATCAGGTACCGCTATCCGTGACTGGGTGATGGCTGCAGACGAATGGGTTTGGAACCTTGAAAACTGAGGCTTTTGCCAAGGTTAATAGCTTACTGATTGAACAACTCGATCTTCTGCTGAGGATAAGCTTGGCATTGCGTGTTGGCAATGAGCAAGATGTAGGATTGTCTGACGCCAATCCGCTCTTGCCCTTCGCTGCCGGAGTTGCGGAAGGGATAAAATTTCTCCGAAGTCGAAATTTATAATCCTCGGAATATGAAAAAGAGAACGTTAAACTACCCAATACGAAAGACGATCCGATTCACTCCAACTGAGGTAAAGAAATTGGAAATTCTGCTGAAAAGGAATGTCTATTGTCAGACGGTAAGTGAGCTGGTAAGGGAGGTGCTTTTCAAAAGAAAGCTCACCATTAACACGCGAAATGAGTCATTGGAAAAAGTCCTCGTTGAACTTGGATTATTGAGAAATGAACTGAATAAAATAGGAGTGAATATCAACCAGGTTACACACTATTTTCATATGCAGGCTGATCCAAAAGAACGTGTTTTTTTTATAAAGGAATTGCTACCTCATTTTGAGCGAACAAAGGCAAAAATTGACGCGCTACACAGCTTGATTGAAGGGCTGAAAATGCTCAGCTAGTTGGTTGCGAAAATCAGTACCGGGAAGACTATCGGAGGGGTGATTCGATACAATGAACAGAAGGTTAATAACGGACAGGCAAAACTGATTCTAATGGGAGGGGTTGCGGGTAAAAATATTACAGTTGCATCAAAAATACAGGCCTTTGAAAAGGTACAGAGGTTAAATCAGCGGACGAGAACAAACGCCGTCCATATTTCACTTAATTTCTCTCCAAAGGATAAGGTGGATGAGTTTGTACTCCAAAAGATTGTTACTGATTACCTTGTCGGGATTGGATTTGGGGAACAGCCTTATTTGCTTTATCAGCACTTTGATGCAGCGCATCCCCATGTGCATATAGTGACTACCAATATTTCTACTAAGGGAAAGCGCATAGAAACGCATAACCTAGGCAGAATTCTTTCAGAACAGACCCGAAAGGAAATTGAGGATCGATACCAACTTGTAAAGGCAGAAGAGCAGCGCAAGCAAAAAGTCAATTTGCTACAGCCATTGGAGAAAGCTGTATATGGCGAACGGGAAACCAAAGCTTCCATTTCCAATATCGTTCAGGAGGTAATACGCTCGTATCAATTTACTTCGCTGCCTGAGCTGAATGCAGTCTTGGGACAATTCAATGTGTGTGCATACCGGGGTGAAAAGGATAGTGAAATGTTTAAAAATAAAGGTCTGGTATACACCGTTTTGGATTCAGCAGGGAACCGGGTAGGAGTTCCAGTGAAAGCCAGTTCAATTTATTGCAAGCCCACTTTGGTTAGGCTGGAAAGGCTTTTTCTTCGGAACAAAGAAGCTAGGGTGCAGTATAGGGAAACGCTTCGGGGTTTAATTCAAGATGTGTTGAAAAGCTGCAATTCCTTGGAAGAATTTTCTTCCGGACTAAGGACTAAAGGAATCAAACCGATGGTAAGAATTAATGATGAGGGAAGGCTATACGGGGTGACCTATATAGATAACGTAAACCGATGCGTATTCAATGGTTCGGCCTTGTGCAAGGAATTATCCGCTAATGCGCTATCAGTTAGATTTTCGAAGGATCATGTGCTTCCTGATTCATCGGAAACAGAGAGGGAGGTTAAAATAAATGGGCAGGAAAATGAGCGGGAAACTAGAATTCCCGGCCTGGATATTTCGTTAAATTCTTATCAACCCGAAGATCCAACCCCTTATGAGTTGAGGCAGAAGAAAAAGAAACGGCGAAAGAAGCGAATTCAATAAACGTTGGCTATGCAAACTGGAGAAAACACCGAGGGGTTAAGAAAGATTATCGACCTAACCAGAAAGGCAAGTATCGGAATGCTTGGTCTGCATTGCTATTACTACTGTTATCATACGTTCGATCAATGGGGACTTACGCATCCTATTTTAGAAAGGCTTCTGGTCAATATTCAGGATACAGGCCTGTTTAATGAATTGTATATTTCCAAAGTATTTGCATTGGTGCTTTTGCTTATTTCATTGATTGGAGCGAAAGGCAAGAAGGATGATAAACTCAGAGTTGCTCAGATACTCTGGCCGCTGATCTGTGGATTGGTAAGCTATGCGGGCAGTTTTTTTGTTTTATATCTTTCATTTATTGAGAATACGGTAAGTATTATTTACATAACTGTTACCAGTCTAGGGTTCATTCTTATTCTGAGGGGAGGGGCTCTTCTAAGTCGATTATTGAAGAACCGTTTTGATCAGGGGGTATTTAATCATTTGAACGAGACTTTTCCTCAGGAGGAGCGCCATTTGGAAAATGAATACTCGGTTAACCTTCCTGCACTTTACCGGCTTAAGGATAAGGTCAGAAAATCATGGATCAACATCATCAATCCATTCCGTGCTTTATTGGTGGCTGGTACACCTGGTTCAGGGAAAAGTTACTTTGTGATCCGTCATGTGATTACCCAGCACATTAAAAAAGGCTTTTCCATGTTTGTCTATGACTTCAAGTATGATGACCTCTCACGCATTGCGTATAATACGTTACAAAATAACTTTGCAGGGTATCGGATAAAGCCCGAGTTCTATACCATCAATTTTGACAGACTTTCCCATACCCATCGCTGCAATCCATTAGAGCCGGATACAATGTTGGATATAACTGATGCTTCTGAAGCTGCCCGTACTATTATGCTTGGGCTGAATAGGGAGTGGATCAAAAAGCAGGGAGATTTCTTTGTGGAAAGTCCGATCAATTTTCTTACAGCAATTATCTGGTTTCTCAAAAAACACAGGCATGGAAAATTCTGTACGCTACCCCATGTTATTGAATTAATGCAGGTAGATTATGAGAAGCTGTTTACCGTGTTAAGAACAGAGCCGGAAATTGAGGTTCTTGTCAATCCATTTGTTTCCGCTTTGGTTAAAAAGGCTTTTGACCAACTTGAGGGACAGGTTGCCAGTGCCAAGATTACTATGGCACGGCTTTCTTCCCCCCAATTGTATTATGTGCTTTCAGAGAGTGAATTCACGCTTGATCTGAACAATCCAGAAAAACCGAAAATAATATGCATGGGGAATAATCCACAAAAACAGCAGGTTTATGGAGCTGTCTTATCGCTCTATATTTCCAGGGTAGTCAAACTGGTCAACCAAAAGGGTAAACTGAAATCCAGTTTGGTGTTTGATGAATTTCCTACGATTTATTTCAATGGAATCGATAACCTGATCGCCACGGCCAGATCCAATAAGGTAGCTACCTGCTTGGGGGTACAGGATTACAGCCAGCTTCGGAAGGATTATGGGAGGGAACAAGCAGATGTAATTATGAATACGGTAGGGAATTTCATCAGCGGACAGGTTTTAGGGGATACGGCCAAGCAGCTTTCAGAACGGTTTGGTAGGATCATTCAAAACCGCGAGAGTATCTCGATCAACAGTTCAGAAACGTCTTTAAGTAAGTCTACCCAACTGGATCAGGCTGTTCCTTCTTCTACAATCGCTTCACTTTCTTCAGGGGAGTTTGTGGGGATGGTAGCCGATACCCCAGACCAGAAGATAACTTTGAAAGCTTTTCATGCAGAGATCGTTAATGATCATAAAGCGCTGAAATTAGAGGAAGAGAGTTACCAGCAAATACCTCTAGTTCGGGACATTGCACAGGAGGAGGTGGAGGAGAACTACAGGGGCATTAAAAGGGATGTTGAAGAGATTATTAGAATGGAAATGGAACGGGTGTTTGACACGCCAGAGTTAGGGCATTTGATTATTAGGGGATAGGATATTCATTTGGTTACAATAGGAAATAATAGATAATATCGAGCTTTCAGTCATCCGTTCTTACACTGAATAAGGCTTGTAATACCTTATCAGGACTTGATTTGGACACCCGTTAAAACAGGACTTCCAAGTCAATTTTGATCTTCTCATTATCATGTAAAATTCTTGAAAGGCATAGATGGACATCTTTTAAACTTTTTATAAAGTGGAATGGTATATCGCATCAGTATCATTTATCTTTTTTTTAGCAGCTATTTTTCACTCTTCTTAAATACAAGAGAGATGCTTCTAAAGGCTTTATATACAAAGTAATCTCCACTTGCCAAATTTTTATTTCAATAAATATTGGCTTAATTGAATTGATAATAAACCCCCTATGTACATGGATAACCAGTTACTTTCTTCCTTCAAGGAAGTGGAAAGGAAGGTGTGCACCCCTTCTCAAAAACTTTCCCCCGCAGCTGAGAAAGAGCTCTGGGATTTATTTAGATCAGGCAGCAATTCTGCCTTTATTACAATTTATAAACGATATTTTGATGTGTTGTATAGCTATGGATATAGAATCAATAATTCTGAAGACCTGGTAAAGGATGCCATACAGGATGTTTTTCTGGACTTAAAAAAGAACTACAAATCCTTGGGAGAAACTTCCTCCATTAAATTTTACCTATTCAAATGCCTGAAAAGAAGGATTTATAAGGAATTGAAAACCTGGACAAACCTAAAAGAAGATTTGATTCCAAATGAAAGTTTTGAAATTACCTTTTCACATGAACAAACCTTGATCGATAAGCAAATTGATCTAGAAAAGACTCAACTAGTTAATGCAGCACTGAAAAGACTTTCCCCAAGAAAAAGAGAGGCAATTTATTATATCTATTTTGAAGGTTTAACCTATCTGCAGGTATCCGAACTGATGGGACTGTCTGATTCCAAATCCGCCAGAGATCTGGTATACAAAGCATTGAAAAGTTTACGGGATTCGCTAGGATTTCTTCCTTTGTTTTTTACTGCTTTACTACCGTAGTGTGGTGATTTAATTGGGTATTTACTTCTTATTCAAAAGAAAATTTGTGTTTGTTAAAAAAAAATAACTTTTTTTAGACGTTGTTTTGATTGCTCTCTCCTTTATCTAGTGTAAATGCTTTTTAACACTAGCGTACATGAGTCAGATAAATGACCTTTTGGAAGATCTCGAATTCATCAGATGGGTAAAATACCCTGATGAGGAGTTAAATGTTTTTTGGACAAACTGGATGCAGGCAAATCCTCAGCGGGTGGATGATGTCAAACTTGCCCGTGAAATTATCTTCGGTTTGGAGTTTCCTTCCATTTCTCCTTCTGATCAAATTAAAGCGGATGTATTGACCACCATTTTGAAAGAAACTAACCTTTCTTCTTCAACTAAGGCGAGAGGGGACCAATCTGAATTCAGGGGGGGAAGTAAGCTAAACTGGCAATTGCTGCGAATCGCTGCGGTGATTTCCGGAGTGATTTTATTAACATTCACACTTTTTAATTGGCGGGAAAATAATTCTGCGCCAGAAGCTGATATTGAGATAAGCTGGGTTACCAAATCAACTAATGCGGGAGAAAAACTAACCTTCAGATTACCAGACCAGACCATGGTATGGCTAAACTCTAAGAGCAGTCTTAGTTTTCCTGAATCTTTTGATTCCACTGTCCGCTTGGTTATTCTTAAAGGTGAAGGTTTTTTTGAAGTTTCTGAAAATCCTCACCAACCTTTTCAGGTGCTGTCTGATAGCCTAATTACAACGGCCTTAGGTACTTCATTTAATGTAACGTCTAGTTCAGATAAGGAAGTAAAAGTATCACTTGTGACTGGGAAAGTGATGATAAAATATCAATCCGATACGTCAAACTACTTTTTATCACCCGGGAAAGAACTCAATTACAATACACATACCGGTAACGCAAAATTGGGGACTTTCAATGAGGAAGTTGTAACCGGCTGGAGATTTGGAAAACTTAATTTTAAAAAAGCCTCCCTGGATCATGTAATACGTTCTTTAGAAGATTGGTATGGAGTTGATTTTTTAATTGAAGGTTCTGCACGTAGCGACTGGCGGTTTACCGGAAAGTTTGAGAATCAGACCCTTGAAAATATACTGAAAAGTATGTCCAACATTGAAAGCTTTACTTATACAATAAATGACAAAAAAGTAACTATCATTTTTAATCCTTAACCTATGAAAGCAGATTTTATAAATGACTCATGAAATAAGCCAACTGATCAGATCAGTTGGCTCAAATTGTCGGTCCGCGGGAGATTTAACTATTGGGGAATAGGGAATCCCGCGGAACCCAGTCTAATGATATTATCAATAAACCAAACAAAATTATGGAATTAAACTTACAAAAGACAATCTATATGTTGTCCAAGTACTTCTTGTATGGCTTTATAGTTCAAACGTTGCTTTTTAACTTTGTACTTGCTACAACAGTTAATGGGCAATATAAATCGATAGATAAAGTGCATGTAAGATTCGATACCGAGTCCATGACACTTGCCCAGTTTTTTAAATCCATTGAAAAACAAACACCATTTAATTTTTTATATGACGATAAACAGATCAATCCAGACATTGTATTTCAAATTAAGGATCGCAGTGGATCGGTAGAAACCTTCCTTAAGCAAATTTCCTATCAATCCAATTTACGGTTTCGTCAGGTAAACAATGGTATTGATGTGAAGGAAGACCCCAGGCTCCCTTATGTTACCATAGCAGAACGATTAAAAGGAGCAGAAATAAAAGGAACTGTCTTTGATGAGTCTGGAACACCTCTGCCAGGTGTGACTATAATGTTACAAGGCAGCACAATGGGAACAGTTTCTGACGTAGATGGGAATTTCTCGATTGATGTACCGGAAGGAGGAGTTTTAATATTCTCCTTTATAGGCTTTGAAGAACAGGTCCTATCAATAGGAAATCAGACTACACTCAAGGTAACAATGTTGGAAAATCTTTCAGCCTTGGATGAGGTGGTTGTAGTAGGGTATGGTTCCCAAAAGAAAGTTAATTTAACCGGTGCGGTTAGTGCAATCTCTTCGGACGAAATAGTAAATCAACCCGTTGGTCAATCTTCAATGGTTCTACAAGGGGTGGCCCCTGGTGTAACAGTTACACAACGAAGCGGTCAGCCCGGGAGTGATGGTGGAAATATCAGGATAAGAGGAATCGGGACTTTAGGGGATTCAAATCCTCTGATCATGGTGGACGGTGTAGAAACCAATATGAACAACGTCGATCCGAATGAAATAGAAAGTATATCTGTACTTAAAGATGCAGCTTCAGCTGCAATTTATGGATCCAGAGCTGCTAATGGAGTAGTATTAATTACTACCAAAAGGGGCAAAGAAGGCGTTCATGTAAATTATAATATGTACGTAGGTTTGCAAGTTCCCACCCGAATGCCTGAAATAGTAGGAGCGCTTGATCACATGCTTTTGGCAAATGAAGCCTTTACCAATATTGGAAACGATCCACAGTACTCGGAGCAATTTATTCAGGATTATATGGCAGGAATGCCATCTGATCAATATCCCGATACAGACTGGCAGGATTTGACCATGAGTAATTCTGCTTTTATGCAGAGCCATAATGTCAGTGTAAACGCTGGAAACGAAAAGGCAAAGGTATTAGCCTCCTTTAGTTACTTGGATCAGGATGGAATAATTCCTAATACCGGGTTTAAACGATACAATCTTAGATTCAATTCAGATATAAATGTCACAAATAAGTTGACCCTTTCGACGGATATATTTTTAAGACGTGCAGATCAGATAGAACCTTCGAATGGAACCGGTTATGTTTTTCATTGGATGAGAAGAATACCAGCCAATGAAGTAGGTGTACTCTCCAATGGTAGATACGGAGAAGGATGGAATGGGGATCATCCTTTGGCTCGGGCCAAAGACGGTGGAGTTCGAAGCACTGAAAGCTTGGACGCTATTCTAAACTTTAAATTGAATTACCAATTTACTGAATGGTTGTCTGCAAATGTGATGTATGCACCAAAACTATGGAACCCACATGTTAAAAGCTTTTCGAATATTACACAGACATATGCCAGGGATGGGGAAACGCCAACCTTTTTTGTTCCTCAAAGGAATTCTCTGACTGAAAGTTATACCCGAGAATGGTACAATAATTTTCGAGCCATGGTTAATATGGACAAAACATTTAATGAGGTTCATACCCTTGGATTTACAGGTGGTTTTCAACAGGAAGATCAGACAAACCAATGGATTTCTGCTTACCGGCAGGTCTTTCCCCTTCCTGATTACCAACAGATCGATGCCGGAAACAGATTGAATGAACAGACTGGTGGATCTGCGGAACATTGGGCACTTCGATCACTCTTTGCCAGAGCAACTTACAATTTCGATGAGCGCTATTTGCTGGAGGCAAATATTAGAAGGGATGCATCTTCCCGCTTTGCTGAAGGTAACCGGGTAGGTGTTTTTCCTTCCTTTTCTGCTGGATGGAGGATTTCTGAAGAGTCCTTTATGGAAGGATCAAGTGATGTGATTGATCATTTAAAGTTACGGGTTTCTTGGGGAAGATTGGGAAACCAGAATATTGGACTTTATCCATATGCCGCATTTATTTCTCTTGGGGGAAGTGCTCAGGATTATGCCTTTGACGGAGTGATTTCTCCGGGTGCCGCATTAAATAACATGGCGAATAAGGATATAAAGTGGGAGACCACAGAAACTACCGATATCGGATTGGAGTTCAATCTTTGGGGGAAGCTGGATGTGACATTTGATTATTATCAAAGAAAAACTAAAGACATTCTTCTGGCTCTCAACATTCCTTTAACACTTGGTTTAAGTGCTCCTTATCAAAATGCTGGGGTGGTTCATAATACAGGCTACGAGCTCATGTTAAATTATAGGAACCGGATAGGTGATTTTGATTATGGAGTTGAGGTGAATTTTTCTGATGTAAAAAATGAAATAATTAATTTGAGAGGGATCGAAAATACTGGTCTAACTGTGAATAGGGAAGGTCATCCTATTGGTTCATTCTTTGGCTACGTTGCAGATGGTTTTTTTCAAACTCAGGAAGAGGTGGACAATCATGCCACCCAGTTTGGAAATGTAGGACCTGGGGATATCAAGTATAAGGATTTGGATGGTGATGGTATGATCAATGACCGCGATCTAGCGGTGATTGGCAGTAGTATCCCCAGATATACCTATGGACTAAAATTAAATGGAGGTTATAAAGGATTTGATATCTCTGTATTCTTTCAAGGAGTAGGTCAAGCCGATGGATACCTATTCGGGCAGGGAATCATGCCGTTTTACCTTGGCGGAACAGTACAGGAGCAACATAAAGATCGATGGACACCAGAGAATCCCAATGCCAGGTATCCTAGGTTGGCTTGGAATCAGACCAATAACCAACAGAATTCAAGTTTCTGGATGAGTAATGCAGCTTACCTCAGGTTACAAAGTGTGCAGTTAGGCTACGTTTTACCAAAGGGACTTCTTGAAAGGTTAAAGGTTCAGAATTTAAGGATATACCTAAGTGGTAGAAACCTTTTCACGGTGACTGATTTTTATGAAGGGTATGATCCCGAGGCACCAGTAAGTGATGGCGGCTGGTATCCTCAGATGACCACTTATACGATGGGGCTTAACCTAAACTTTTAAACACCAACAATCATGATAAAGTCTATTAAATATATATCGATCCTAATTATTTTACTTGTTATCCAATCCTGTGATGATCAATACCTGGATAGATTGCCACTGGATTCACCATCAAGTGAAACCTATTTTGCCAATGAAACCGAACTTGAAATGGCTGTAACCGGTGTCTATAACCGGCTATGGTACTCAACTCAGGGAGCTGTATGGTTTCTTTCATTTGATTTTGCTTCCGATGATGGATGGGATAGAAACGGAAGTGCGTTACAAGCACTGGGAAGGGGTGAGCAAAATGCAGATAACGGTTATACCAATGGTTTCTGGTCTGCTTTTTACCGGGCCATCAACAGAGTTAATTATATCACATCAGGAGCCGAAGGGCTCAGATCTGAAATGGATCCTGCAAAATATGACAGGTTGGTAGGTGAGGCAAGATTTTTAAGGGCGTATTTCTATTCTTACTTGGCTGAATTGTATGGCGATATCCCCTTAATAACAACAACGCTGACAATCGAAGAGTCCCAGACCCCAAGAAATCCTAAAAGCGAAGTAATTGATTTTGTGTTGAGTGAGCTGAACGAAATCAAGGAGTACCTGCCTTTGAGTGCATCCGAAAAGGGTAAGGTAACCCAAGGGACTGTATTGGCATTAATTTCAAGAGTTGCCCTGTGGAATGAAAGATGGGAAGATGCTGCTTCCGCTGCCAAAGAATTAATTGATTCCGGGGAATATTCCATTGACCCCGACTATTCGGGAATGTTTACTTTTTCTGGAGACCACTCTCCGGAAGTTATTATGAGAATTCAATACCTCAGAGGCGTGACTACCCATAATACACCACGGGATTTCCTTTCGAGAATGGCACTGGGTCACTCCAACAAAAAGCCACCTCAGGATTTCGTGGATACGTTTGCCTGTATTGATGGACTTTCCATTGATGAGTCTCCTTTGTATGATCCTCAGCATCCTTTTGAAAATAGGGATCCTAGAATGAATTATACTTTGGTTGTACCAGGCTCCAGATTAGTTAATTGGATTTTTGAAACGCACAGGGATAGTACGCAAACCTGGGAATTTCGCGGGGGGGATAAAATACGTGTCCCAAATATTGAAGCACAACATGCATATGCTTCCTTTACTGGATATTTGTTTAGAAAACATGTGGATGTAACTGATTACCCCACGAATGTGGGTGCATCTGAACAAAGCCTAACAATTTTCAGACTGGGAGAAGTATTGCTTAATTATGCTGAAGCCAAAGTGGAACTTAATCAGCTGGACGCTTCGGTATATGAGGCGATCAACTCAATTCGGGCTCGCGAATCGGTAAAAATGCCGCCAATAAGTGAGGGCAAAACGCAGGAGGAGATGAGAAATCTAGTAAGAAGGGAAAGGAGAAGTGAGTTGGGAATCGAAGGGTTTCGATATTTTGATATTAGACGGTGGAAAATTGCAGAAGAAGTTATCCCTGGACCGGTCAGAGGAAGAGTTAATCGCTACGGTGCAGGTGGCTGGTTGAGCGAACCTCCTCAGATTGATGCGATAGGTACTCCAAATTATGATAATGTGAGCAATGCTGATGAAATGGTAGTGATCGAAACCAGAGCATTTAATCCTTCAAGGGATTACCTATGGCCAATTCCTAGGATTGAGTTGGAAACCAACACCAGCTTGATTCAAAATCCAGGTTACTAGCTTAAGTTTTTTTAAACTCATATTCTTCAGCGGGCGGGATACAAATTTCCTCCTGCTGAGGATCTTAAACTGAATGAAATGAGGCAAACCTAAAATTGTTTCTGATCTAGTTTCTCAAAACAACCAAACATGAAAAAAATAATCATAACACTTACGATATTATCTTCCCTATTTTTTTGGGGGGCTGGAAAAGCGCAAACCTATGACCTAGTTGTTTATGGAGGTACCTCTGCCGGTATCTCAGCAGCAATTCAAGCCTCAAGGATGAAGAAATCAGTAATACTGATTGAACCTTCTAACCGGCTTGGTGGCCTAACTACAGGTGGGTTGGGTCAAACGGATATAGGTAATAAGCAGGCTATAGGAGGAATTTCTAGAGAATTTTACCAACAAATTAAAAACTATTATGATCAGCCAGATCACTGGAAATGGCAAAAGAAGTCTGACTATATGGACAGCGGTCAAACCCGCACCAAGGAAGGGGAAGATGCAATGTGGACATTTGAGCCTTCCGCAGCATTGTCCGTCTATCTCCAAATGATCGCTTTGGAAAACATAGAAGTTCTTTATAATGAACGATTACTTCGCTCAGAGAATGGAGTTTTAAAGCAGGTTGGGGTGATAAAGAGCATCGTAATGGAAAGTGGAAAAAAGGTTGATGGAAAGATGTTTATTGATGCCACTTATGAAGGGGATTTGATGGCTGTTGCAGGAGTATCCTATACTGTGGGGAGAGAAAGTAATGAACAATACAAGGAGAGCCTTAATGGAGTTCAGGCTAATTATTGGGGAGTTACTTTAAAAACAAAACCTTCAAGAAATGCCAGAAACCACAATTTTGTACCAGGGGTTGACCCATACATTGAGAAGGGAAATCCGGCGAGCGGGCTTCTTCCTAATATAGTGGAAGGAGGGCCGGGTGTAGACGGTTCAGGTGACAGTAAGGTTCAGGCATATTGTTTTAGAATGTGCCTTACAGATCATCCCGACAACAGAATTCCATTTCAGAAACCAGCAGGTTACGATGAAATAAATTATGAACTACTTTTCAGAAATTTTGAAGCTGGAGAAACGCAATTGCCTTGGATTAATTCCTCCATGCCGAACCGCAAAACTGATACAAACAATAGACTTGGATTCTCCACGGACTTTATTGGTCAAAATTATGATTATCCTGAAGCAAGCTATGAGCAAAGGGAGAAGATAGTAGAAGCACATAGGACATATCAACAAGGTCTTATGTGGACCTTGGCAAATCATCCCAGAATACCTGCTGAAGTAAGAAAAGTATATTCACAATGGGGAACTAGCAAGGATGAATTTGGCCCTGAGGATGGGTGGCAAAACCAATTGTATATCCGTGAAGCAAGGAGGATGGTCAGTGATTTTGTGATGACCCAGCGGCATTGTGAAAGGCTAGAGATTGTGCAAGATCCAGTTGGGTTAGCAGCTTACGGGATGGATTCACATAATATCCAACGATATGTGGATGCAAATGGGTTTGTCCAGAATGAGGGAAATGTGGAAGCTCATGTGGAAGGACCTTATCCGATAAGCTATAAGGCCATTATTCCCAAAAAAGAAGAGGCTACTAACTTGTTGGTTCCGGTCTGTCTCAGTGCCTCTCATATAGCATTTGGGTCTATTCGAATGGAACCTGTATTTATGGTCCTAGGACAATCTGCAGCAATTGCAGCATCGCTGGCAATAGATAATTCCAGTACAGTTCAGGATTTGTCCTATGAAAAGTTAAAAGAAGAGTTAATCAACAATAAGCAGCGACTGGATTAAAAAATATCCGGATTCCATTCAGAAATAATTCACTTTTCTACTAACAATATAATTTATGAAATTGATAAATATTTATGTAACAGCGTTGTTACTAATGATAGGGTTGATCAGTTCGACTTCATTCAAGGCAAAGGAACCTGAAAAGGTTACAGATATCGTCATCTATGGGGGTACCTCAGGGGCAGTCACGGCAGCTATCCAAGCCAAAAAAATGGGTAAAACAGTTGTGTTAATTTCACCGGATAAGCACCTGGGTGGCCTAACTACCGGCGGTTTAGGTTGGACTGATACTGGTAAAAAAGAAGTGATCGGAGGCTTGGCAAGAAATTTTTACGAAAGGGTATATGCCAAATACCAGTCAGACGAAGCGTGGAAGTGGGAAAAACAAGATGATTTTGGAAATAAAGGTCAAGGAACTCCAGCCATTGACGGAGAATTTAGAACAATGTGGATTTTCGAACCGCACATTGCAGAAGAGGTCTTTGATGAATGGGTAAAAGAGTCTGGTATTGAGGTATATCGGGATGAGTGGCTTGATCGAGACACAGGAGTGACTGTGGTCGATGGGGAAATTGCAGCTATCAGAACATTAAGTGGAAAGGAATTTTACGGAAAAGTTTTTATTGACGCTACTTATGAAGGTGATCTAATGGCAGCAGCTGGAGTAAGCTATCACGTAGGGAGGGAAGCAAACAGTGTATACAATGAGGAATGGAATGGAATTCAAACTGGAATTTTTCACCATCGCCATCATTTTCAGGTTTTGGATCATCCCATTGATCCCTACAAAACTCCAGGTGACCCTTCCTCCGGTTTATTACCAAAAATCAGCGAAGAAGATCCGGGGATGAAAGGGGAAGGGGACGATAAAATTCAGGCCTATTGTTTTAGAACCTGTATGTCTAATCACCCGGATAATAGGGTGCCTTTTCCCAGACCAGCTAGCTATGATTCTACGCAATATGAGCTGTTAGTCAGGATTTTTGATGCAGGATGGAGAGAATGGTTTGGAAAGTTTGACATGATTCCCAACCGGAAGACCGACACCAATAATCATGGACCTTTCAGTTCTGATAACATAGGTAAAAATTATGATTACCCAGAGGCCAGCTATGCACGAAGAAAGGAGATCATACAAGAGCATGAAGATTATCAAAAGGGTTTACTATACTTTGTAGCAAATGACCCAAGAGTACCTAAGCAGATTCAGGAAGAGTTTCAAAACTGGGGACTTGCAAAAGATGAATTCACGGACAATGGTAATTGGCCACACCAAATTTATGTTCGGGAAGCAAGAAGGATGATTGGCGCTTTTGTAATGACTGAAAATGAATTATTGAGTAAAAAGGCGACGCCTGAGTCAATAGGTATGGGTTCTTATACAATTGATTCCCATAATATCCAACGCTATGTGGATGAGAATGGGCACGTTCAGAACGAAGGTGATATCGGGGTAGGATTGCCTGGCCCCTATGAAATTGCCTATGGTTCAATTGTTCCCAAAAAGCATGAAATCACCAATCTGCTTGTACCAGTAGCAGTATCGGCAAGTCACATTGCCTTTGGATCAATTCGTATGGAGCCAGTCTTTATGATTTTAGGTCAATCTGCTGCCACAGCTGCGGGAATGGCTATTGATCAAAAAATAGCTGTACAAGATGTTCCTTACGCACAGCTGAAGAACACCTTACAAAAAGAAGGGCAAGTTTTATCCTTGGAAGATGAAATTAAATAGTAAAAAATAGTTTAAATGATCTTTGTAAAAAAACAATCAAATGCAGCCAAGCGGGCATCTCAAATTCCAAAAATTTAATTGAGTAGCTTGAAGTTCTGTTAGAAGTCATTAACCTCATTATTTTCAATACAACGATTAACAAAAGGCCACGGCTAACTATAGTCGGGGCCTTTTCCGTAAAATTTGATGTTGCGGTTTTGCGTTGCTGTTATTCTGAATGAACCAAGTTTAATTTCATATCAGAATACTGATCCAGTATTGTATCGTCATTGTTGAAAGAATATTTCAATAAGTCAGTGATTATGTCTCTTTTCCTTTAACTTTTTTTTTCATGGACTGATGAAGTCTGTTCAAGAGGGACAGCAGGAAATAGTGGGTGTTACACTGGAGTATTTGGGTGAAATGGTGATTGGGACAGAATGATTTTTCAAGTACTTTCTCGAACGATTAATTCAGGTTTAATTTTACGTAGGAGCGGCTGTATACCAGTTTCTTCATCAGAATTGATTTCTTCTAATATTAGGTCCGCAGCTATCTGCCCCATCGTAAAGGAAGGTTGAGACATGGTAGTTAAGGCCGGAGTTACAAATCTTCCTATATCATCGTTCCCAAAACCTGCAATAGCTAAATCCTCAGGCACTTTAATTCCAAGATTTTTGCACCCTTGCAATGCTCCGATTGCAAGAATATCAGCGAAACAAAACAAAGCATCCGGTCTGTTCTCAAGACTCCACAACGTCATTAAGGCTTCTTCTGCAGCTTCATAAGAAAACTCCTCAATTTCGAGAATTAAGCTTGGATCTATATTCAGGTTATTTTCATGATGTGCTTCTTCAAATCCGGAAAGCCTCTCTTGACAAACCCCCAGGGATAATGGACCGCTTAAGTAGGCAATCTTGCGTTTTCCTCTATCAATCAAATGCTGAACAATTGTTTTGGATCCGTTAAAATCATCAGTAATAACTTTTGTGGTATCAATATCATCACATACTCTTTCAAAAAGTAGGATAGGAATATTACGATTTTTAATACCCTGAATATGATCATAGTTGTCCGATTCTTTTGATAATGCTAAAAGAATTCCATCCACTCTACTATTGGCCAGGGTCTCAACGATTTCAACCTCCTTCTGTAAACTTTCAGCAGATTGAAAAATCATCACCTTGTAGCCATGATTGTAGGCAACATTTTCAATTCCGGAAATTGAATTGGACCAGAATTGTCTGTTGATTGTAGGGACAACGACACCTATAATTTTTGATTTTTTGCTACTTAGGCTGCTGGCTAGGAGATTTGGGTGATAATCCATCTCCTTGACCATTTCCATCACCGCAAGCTTTGTTTCACGCTTAATATCAGTTGAACCTCTCAGTGCCCTTGATACGGTGGCTATTGAAATATTTAGCCTCTCAGCTATATCTTTAATTGTCGTTACTTTTTTACTCATTGATTCAATATGCCTGCATTTAATTAATATTTCCAATATAAGTAAACTACCTAGTTCATCAATCCTGCTGTTGATTCATTGTATAGATAATCATCTGTATCAACTTTTTAAAATTATCAATTCCATAAAAATGAAGGCTAGAAATTGAAAAGATATCAATTGATAACGATACCGATAACGTTTTCGGTATAAAGTTTTGTGTATTAATAAAATGAATATGTTTTATTTGGTTTTTATTGAATAATTTGGAGGTAAAATTAACATACACCCATGATCACAAGGATAGTTGTCATTCTGTTGCTCTCGAATATTTTCTTTCAGTTGTCAATTGCACAATCAGTCCTAATAGAGGCTGAAAGCTTCGATGATCCCGGGGGTTGGGTTATTGACCCTCAGTTTGTGGAACAGATGGGGTCGCCTTATTTAATGGCACATGGAATGGGGACTCCCGTAGAAGATGCCCATACCAAATTTCAGCTACAGGAGTCAGGAGAGTATCATATTTGGGTTCGCTCTAAAAACTGGGCCCCAGGTGACTGGGAAGCACCGGGAAGATTCAGTTTAGCAATAAATGGTCAAACTTTACCTGAAACACTTGGGGTTACACCAGGGTGGTCTTGGGAATATGCAGGTAAAATGAAACTTAAGAATGGTCAGACGGTCATAGACCTAATCGATCTTACTGGCTTTAATGGTAGGTGCGATGCCATTTTTTTCAGTACTAATAAGGAATCTCCTCCGCGCGATCTTTTAGCCTTAGAAAAATGGAGGTTGGAAAAATCAAATGAAGCATCAATGCCTGCGGAGTCTTTATCATTTGATTTGGTGGTAGTAGGCGGTGGGATTGCAGGCTGCGCTAGTGCGATAGCTGCTGCAGAGCAAGGACTGAAAGTAGCGCTTATTCACGATCGACCAGTTTTAGGAGGAAATGCAAGCAGTGAAATCAGAGTGCATACGCTGGGAATTTATGGTCACTTTGAACGAATTCTAAAAATGTTGGATACCGAGCACTATCCTAATGGTTCTCCTGAAGCTTATAAGGATGAGGTGAAACGCCATCAGAACGTTGAGAAATATGACAATATACATTTGTTTACCAACTGGCGGGCTTACGATGCAAATACAGAAGGGAACCGAATTACATCTGTTGATGCAAGACATACCTCAGAAGGCAAAAGGATTCGTTTTGTTGCGCCTAGATTTGTTGATTCTACTGGAGATGGCTGGATAGGTTATTGGGCTGGAGCTGATTTCATGTATGGAAGGGAATCTGTGGACACCTATGGTGAAGCTTATGAGGAATGGGGTGAACTATGGTCTCCAGAGGAATCAGATGATTTTGTGATGGGCTCATCTGTATTGTGGAGAACTCAAAAATCAGAAAAAGAAGTTAGTTTTCCAGAAGTTCCTTGGGCTGAGGAGGTTGCCCAATCTCATCAGGCTACTGAGGGTACTTGGAAGTGGGAGCTGTCCAGATTGGATCTACATCAAATAGAAGATGCCGAAGAAATAAGAGATCATATGCTGAAGGCAATTTATGGCTCTTTTGCAAATGCTAAAAATGAACCAGGAGGTGAAAATCTGAAGTTCGAATGGATTTCATATTTAGTAGGGAAGAGAGAATCCAGAAGGCTGGAAGGGGATTATATTTTTACATTTAATGATGTGACGGAGCAGCGGAAATTTCCAGATTCAGTGGTGATGGAAACCAGAGAAGTGGATGTTCATTTCCAGCAGAATTTAACAGATGAAGACAAACCTGATTTTCTTTCTGAAGCAATCTTTTTTAAGACACCCCAATATTATATTCCTTATAGATCACTCTATTCCAAAAACATAGAAAACCTCTTTATGGCAGGTAGAAATTTTAGCTGCTCACATATTGGTTTGGGCGGACCGAGGGTAATGAGGACCACTGGTCAGATGGGAGCGGCAGTAGGAATTGCAGCTGTTATCTGCGAAAAATATGGAATTGATCCCAGAGAGGTATACACTGATCATCTTGAAGAATATATGGCGTTGATAGAAGCTCAAAAAACATATCGTACCATCCCTGAAAAAAAGTGAAAACATTCAAGTTCTTCTTTTGGATACCGGTTTTTTGTCTGGGGTTAGTTGTTAAGGGATTGCGGGAAGATCCGTTGTATTTCGAACTGCCATTTCAAATCAATGAAACGTTCGAAAGAAGCAAAATAGGAGAGCTGATGGAGGAAGGGTTTATAGCTCCCATTTCCATACAATTGTCTACCGATTCAGGCAGGCCATTATTCTATGAATCCAATATTAGAACCACGGTTTGCGATGATGAGATTTGTGAGATAATGTACATCAGACTTTACTGGGATCTTGTAGGGGAATATGTAGGATATGATACTGTTAGCAGACATCCTTTGACCAAATTTGATCATGAGCCTTTTACAGAAAATGACTATACCCGACTTCATGAACTTCTACAAAATGAAGGTTCAATTCTGAAATTCAAACAAAAAAGTGATCTAATAGACAAGGAAAAAGTAAAGGCTTCAGATGTAGTGGATGGTACCACCGGTGCAACTGCATTGGAAATAAAGGAAGAAGTTGTAGAAGGCGCATTATATTCTTCATATACCTTATGGCATTTGGCCTATAATGGGCAAATAAAAAACATGATCATTACTAGTACCAAAAAACGACTTAATAAACAGTTATTTAAGCACCTTCTGGATTCTGATAGATCAGGTTATAAATTATTTGCTTTTCACAATTTTGAAGAGAATGATTTCATCACCTATAAGAATTATTGGCTGACTTCATTAAAGGAAGATATGCCACTTACCAGAAAATATATTCTAAAGAATATTCCAGATGGGCAGTGGGAAAATCATCATGTGCAGGATGAAGTGTGTGCTATGTTTAATTTATATGATGTAAATACAAGGACCTATTTGTTAAACAAAATTGAGAAAACAGTGGAAATATCCAATGTCTCTATAGAATATGTGTCAACCAGTCTAACGGATATGAATCGAAATCAGGTAAAGCAATTTATTTCTTTATTGAGTGGCAAGAGGAATCTTACTTCAAAAACTATGAGTAATGTAAATAGTGCTTCTAAAGATAAAAATTTTAAATATTCATATCTTGTTGATGAATATAATTTTGATGATTAATATATGGTTAAAGACTTAAAGTATTCATTGATTTTCTTTTTGATAAACACTAAATTGCGA
This sequence comes from uncultured Algoriphagus sp., assembly GCF_963974835.1. Taxonomy (GTDB): domain Bacteria; phylum Bacteroidota; class Bacteroidia; order Cytophagales; family Cyclobacteriaceae; genus Algoriphagus. Next base: position 105,397 of record NZ_CAXBET010000011.1, read on the forward strand.
TTTGTTTTACTTTTATTTTTTATAATTAACAGAGCTTTTTTAATTGATGCATTTGCCCAAAATGATTTATCTAAAGAAGGTCTTCCAGATTTTCAACTGGTAAGTTTAAATGGGGAAATAATTGAAAATACTGACCTAGTTGGCAAGGTGGTGGTTATTGATTTTTGGGCAACGTGGTGTGCACCATGTATAAAATCGTTCCCTTCTATGATTGAAGTCCAAAAAAGTTTTGAAGATAATGATGATGTTTTTTTTCTATACGTGAATACGTTGGAATTTGAAGGTAGAGATGAAAAATTTATAGATGATTTTTTAAAAACAAAGGGGATTAAAATTACAATATATTTAGATCGGTTAGCTTCTAACAATGAACTATTCAGTGAGAAGCTTGGAATTAGTTCTCTCCCTTTTAAAATAATTATTGATAAGTCAGGGATTATCCGTTTTTCAGAGGCGGGTTTTTTGGATGATACTGAGAAGTTTAAAAGTAATCTAAAAAGTAAAATTGAATCTTTACTATAAAATCACTATTTGAGATCTAGATATAATTTTTCTCCATTTAAACAACTTGATTTTGATTGGCTGCTTAATAGATAACTATATAAATAGGTGTATAATTATGTTAATAATTATTTAATATTAACATAATTACCATTTTAATTTAATTATATTTTCTTCAATAAATATTTCATGCAATTGTATATTTTTCAATTGTAAACCTTTTCGGAAACGTTTACGGTATAAAAATATAATATTTGTTTAAAGTTCATAAGGTTGATTGTTATTCTATATCTATATTAGAATTAATATTTGGTGTTGAATTCCTATATCAAATTTATTAACTCCAAAATTATAATAAACCAAAATAATCAGTTTTATGAAAACAAAATTACTGATGCTCATATTGAGCATAATGAGTTTTCAGGTTACTAAAGCTTTTTCCCAACAACTTACAGTACGAGGGAAAGTGCTTGATGAATCTGATCTCCCACTACCTGGTGCAAATGTACTCGTCAAAGGAACTACCATCGGAACTGTTACCGACATGGATGGAAATTTTTCAATTGAAGCTCCAAGCTCAGAGTCCACTTTAGTCTTTTCTTACCTTGGATATATATCCCAGGAGTTTCCGGTTGGAAGTCAGAACTCTTTTGAAGTACGGCTATCGCCTGATTTAAGTGAACTGGATGAAGTCGTTGTGGTGGGGTATGGAACACAGCGGAAAATAGAGACTACAGGTGCGATTGCTTCGGTTAAGTCAGATGAACTGACACAAACTCCTGTTGCCAATGTTGCTCAGGGGCTGCAGGGAAGAGTTTCCGGTGTTCAGGTAGTTCAGAATTCTTCAGCGCCAGGTGGCAGTGTAAGTGTTCGTGTCCGTGGAACAAATTCAATTAGAGGTAGTTCTGAGCCACTTTATATTATTGATGGTGTACAGGTTTCCAATGGGGGAGGAGTGAATGATTTAAGCCCACTTTCAACCATTAATCCAAACGACATTGAATCAGTGGAGGTGTTAAAGGATGCATCTTCAACCGCTATTTATGGTGCAAGAGGTGCCAACGGGGTGGTTATAGTCACAACTAAAAGAGGGAGTGCCGGTAGAACGGTGGTAACTTATGATGGCTATTATGGTGTTCAGGAGCCTGCAAAGCAGATTGAAATGCTAAATGCTTCACAATTTGCCGAATTGGAAAATGAAGTATACAACAGGGTGGTTTTTGATAATCCATCAGCTGAAGGGGAAGGCACGAATTGGCAGGATTTAATTTTTAGATCAGCACCTATTCAGAGCCATCAACTTTCTGTTATGGGTGGTAGTCAAAAAACCCAGTTTGCCATATCCGGTAATTATTTTGACCAGGATGGAATTTTGATCAGCTCTGATTTTAAAAGATATTCCTTACGCTTGAATCTCGATCATCAAATTAATGATAGGGTAAAGATCGGGACAAGTATTTTAGGGAGTCAAAATAGTAACAATTCAATTCCAACAGGCTCCACAAGTCTTGATGGAGGAGCAATAACGACTAGTATGGTTGGAGCTGCCCTTGGAGCGCCTCCAACATTAAAACCTTATAACGAAAACGGGGAGTTTTGGCCATTTGCAGATCAAGTTGACGGTGGATATAGGGAAGTGGTTAATCCATTGGGGTTAGCCGCAATTACAAACCGGACAGCTAGCCAAAGGATTTTGTCTAATATCTATGGGGAATTTAAAATTATGGATGGCTTAACCTATAGAGCTACCTTCAACGCTGTTCTTCAAAATGATTTAAATGACTATTATTCTCCTATCTATATAATTGGACAGGGAGATAGGAATTCAAATTCGGGTTCAGGGAGGAAATTAAACAGAGACCTGCAGACCTTTCTCCATGAAAGCATTTTAACTTATAGCAAAGCTTTTTCCGAGATGCATTCCCTGAAATTTACAGGCGTTTTTTCTACACAATCTGATCAGTATAAAATAAACCAAATTAATGCGTCTGGTTTTCCGAATGATGCTACGCTAAACGAAGCCTTACAAGTTGCCCAAAATATAACTGCATCAAGTAGTCGTCAAAGTGAAAGACTTGATTCGTACATGGGTAGAGCTAACTATGGGTTTAAAGATAAAATTTTTGTAGATTTAACTGCCCGTGTCGATGGATCCAGCAAGTTTGGACAAAACAGTAAATATGGATTTTTTCCAGCGGTATCAGCTGCCTGGAGAATTTCTGAAGAGCAATTTTTAAAAGAAGCTACGTATATCTCTGATTTTAAACTCCGGGCATCTTATGGTTTAACAGGAAATGCTGGTGCTATCTCTCCTTACCAGTCTTTGGCCACGGTAGGTCCAGGTTCTTCCTATAACCTGGGTAACAATTATGTGACAGGGTTAGCTCCCACCGGCATTGCAAATCCTGACCTGAAATGGGAGAGATCATTTCAGGCAAACTTTGGAATTGATGTCAGTTTCTTAGATGATCGTTTCAATTTTGTAGCAGATTACTACCTAAAACGCACTGAAAATCTATTGTATACTAAGATTTTACCTGAGAGTTCAGGGTATGGTTCAATTGTAGGAAACTTCGCAGAGCTTCAAAACAAGGGACTCGAAATGGCTTTATCAGCTGTAATTATTGATAATGCACTAAGTTGGTCTGTAAATGGAAATATTTCCTTCAATCGAAATAAGGTTGTAGGACTAGACGGTGATGTAGGCGAGGCTTTTGTCAATTCTTACAGCGTTGTTTCTGTAGGGCAGCCATTGGGAGTATTTAAAACTTTTGTTTTTGATGGTATATATCAAACTGGTGAAGAGATATTACCTGGCTCAGGAAGTAGAATCGGTGGTACAAAAGTTAGGGATATCAATAATGATGGGATGATATCTAACGATGATCAGGTTATAACGGGAAATCCCAATCCTGATTTTGTTTTTGGAATTTCAAATAACCTCAGCTATAAAGGCTTTGATTTTAATTTTTTTGTGTCCGGATCTGTGGGTAATGATATTTATAATGTGAGTAGGTATACCTTGGAAAACCCGTTAGGAAACAGGAATGTGCTTGCAGGATTAGAAAACAGATGGTCAGAAACTAATCCTTCACAGGAATATGTATCCGGATTTCAAGGAGGTAGGTTACCAATTTCTGACCGCTTTGTCGAGGACGGTACTTTTATAAGATTAAAAAATCTCTCGTTGGGATATACCCTTTCCAACTTGAAAGGATTTCAAAAAATCAGAGTTTATCTAAGCAGCAATAACCTATGGATGATTTCAGATTACTCTGGATATGACCCTGAAGTAAACTCATATGGAGGCTCCAATACAGCGATTGGAATAGACAACCTGGTATATCCAGTCGCAAATTCCTATCTGGTCGGTCTTCAAGTATCATTCTAATTGCTAAATCTAATTAATATGAAAAACATACAAACTATACTTGGTATGATGGGGCTCTGCTTAGGACTTTTTTCCTGTGAGCTTCAGGAGGACGTTTATTCAAGTATCACAACCGATAATTTCTTTCAGACAGCGGGAGATGCTGAAACAGCATTGATTGGCGCATATGACCCAATGGCAGGGTTATACAACGCCGCAGTCCACGCAACCGATTTTGGCACGGATCAAATATATCCGAGACCTGTAGTAGCCAGAGATACGTACACGCTATTTACGTATGATCAAAACTATTCTTCCCAAAAAAGCTTCGGAAGAACATTTGAATCCCCTCTTCAAACATGGAGTTCTTGCTATGAGGGAATTGAAAGGGCCAACTGGATTCTAGAAAAAGTACCCGGGATAGCCATGGATGAAGGTCGCAAAGCTACAATATTGGGAGAGGCATATTTTCTTAGGGGATTTTATCTGTGGATGCTTACAAAAAATTTTGGTGAAGTGGTAATCAAGACATCACCGAGTAAAAGTGAAAGTGATGCATACAATCCTAAAAGCACGACAGAAGAAGTGTATGCGCAAATTTTTCAGGATTTAGACATGGCTATAGCTAATCTTCCCGCTTACTCAACTCAATCTCCCGAATTCGGTAGACCTTCCAAGGAAGCGGCAATGGCTTTATCGGCTAAAGCTTCACTTTATAGCGGTAATTACCAGCAAGCTTTAAATATGGCAGAGGGAGTTATAAATTCAGGATACTATCGCTTATTGGATGACATAATAGATGTTTTTGATGTAAGTAAAGAAACTGAGGCGCGTGCAGAAAATATCTGGGCATATGAAAGTGTCTCCACAGTTCCTGGTAGGGGAACTCAGGTTCCTTCCTTGTATGGACCAGCAAGCAGTGCTGGAATGGAATATGGAAACAGCTCCTATGGTTCCGCTTTTGCCTATCAGTCCTTTTATGACTCTTTCGATCCAAGTGATAAAAGAAGAAATTTGTTAGCTACCTCATTTATCAACAGAAAAGGAGAGGTTGTACCGCAGGAATTGATAACACCTGTTACAACGGACGGAGTACTGGTTGGAAAGTTTAAAGACCCCAATTCAAATGGCAATGGCTATGCAATTAATTTACCCATTATAAGAATGGCTGATGTTTATTTAATTGCTGCTGAGGCGGAAGCTTATCTAAATGGTGCTTCCAGTAAGGCATACGGTTATATTAATGCAGTTCGTAACAGAGCAGGTTTAGAGGATTTAATAGGTGGATTGGGGGCGGAAGAATTTGTCGATTCAGTAATTCAGGAAAGATCGTGGGAATTTTTTGGCGAAGCAGACAGGTGGTATGATTTGGCGAGAACAGGGAAATTTTTGGAATTAATTCCGCAGGCAGTTAATTCGGTTTATCCTGTGCGAAACCCCCAACCTAAAAACCGGTATTTTCCGATTCCGCTGGATGAAGTAAATGCCAATCCCCAGTTGGAGCAAAACCCGGACTGGCAATAACTGGCAGATGTCCCACAGCATGGACCATGTTGTCAGCTGTGGGATATTGTTTTACCTGATTTTAAATAGACATCAAACTTACTTATCACAGCCTACCTATATCTGTTTGAACTTTCATGGAATTTCTTGATTACACTACGATTATCCTATTCACGCTTATCATTATGGTCGTTGGACTATCCTTTGGTCGCCAGGGAGGGGATATGAAATCTTTTTTTGCCGCTGGGGGCGCAGTACCGTGGGGAATAAACGGGCTTTCTCTTTTTATGAGTTTTTTTTCAGCAGGTACTTTTGTGGTCTGGGGGTCTATTGCTTATGAATATGGTTTAGTAGCCATCACTATACAGATGGCTATGTGTCTAAGTGGGTTTTTGATCGGATATTTTATTGCCCCAAAGTGGCGGGCAACTAATGTACTGACAGTGGCGGAATATCTAACCAAAAGATTTGGAGAGCATATCCAACGTTACTACACATACATTTTTCTGTTTTTGTCATTGGGTTATACAGGCTCATTCCTTTACCCGGTGGCAAAAATTGTAAATGTATCCACGGGGTTTGATATCTATTATTCTATCCTGTTGCTGGGAGGGATCATAATGGTTTATACTGCAGTCGGAGGGCTTTGGGCAGTGGTTGTCACTGACGTGCTGCAGTTTGTGATTCTGACTGCTGCAGTCTTGATAGTTTTGCCATTGTCAATAGAGAAAGTCGGGGGATTGGCAAATTTCATTGAATCCGCTCCTGAAACATTTTTTAAGGCATTTAACGGAGAATATTCCCCGTTATTTATTGCAGCTTTTTGTGCATATAATTTGGTTTTCATTGGAGGTAACTGGGCTTATGTTCAGCGTTATACCAGCACTAAAAACACCAAATCAGCAAGCAAGGTCGGTTACCTGTTCGGAGCACTTTATCTAATTAGTCCTATAATTTGGATGTTGCCTCCGATGATTTACCAGGTAATAAACCCAGCTTTGGATGGATTGCAGGCTGAAGGAGCTTACCTAATGATATGTAAGGAAGTATTGCCTGTGGGGATGTTGGGACTGATGATAGGAGGGATGATTTTTGCTACGGCCAGTTCAGTCAACACATCACTGAACCTCGCTGCTGCAGTATTGACCAATGATATTTACAAACCACTTAAACCAAATGCTTCAGATAAAAGCCTGATGTCTTTTGCACGGATGGCTACACTTGTATTTGGAATATTGACTATTGGAGTGGCCTTTCTGGTTCCTTTTGCGGGTGGCATAGTGGAAGTGGTGCTAAGCATTGGAGCGGTTACGGGAGGAGCACTATACGGGCCTGCGATCTGGGCTCTGTTTTCTAAAAAGCAGACAGGTAGATCTATTCTTAGTGTGACGCTTGTCAGTCTAACTGTTAACCTGTTTTTTAAATTTATTTCACCTACGTTTTTAAATTTTTCTCTGGATAGGAGTCAAGAAATGATTGTTGGGGTGGGACTTCCTTTTTTGCTGCTTTTGGTATATGAGCTTTTTGCAAGAGATGATTTACGTGAATCAAAGCTTGAATATGTATCGGATAATTCGAATGTGGAGACTGGTGAAATTCAAAATTTATTCGGGATAAAAGTGCTTTCCATTGCAATGGTTTGCATAGGATCGCTATTCCTCATATTGGCCATTTTGGCTTCCCAGGCTGCGATTTACTTAGTGATTTTAGGAGGATTGATTACCATGTTGGGAGGTTGGCTTTATCGCTATACTAATAGGGCCTTTAAACTAAAAAAAGACAATTAATTCATTTATGCATACGATGATACTAGAAGGTATTAACAAAGGAAAAAGAAAATCCCATCAGGTAAAACTGAATTCAGATTTGGTGATTGCCGGAGGGGGCATGTCGGGAACATGTGCTGCGATTACCGCGGCTAGAGAGGGACTAAAGGTTTGTCTGGTACAGGACAGACCTGTGCTTGGTGGGAACGCGTCCTCAGAAATCCGCCTTTGGGTATTGGGAGCTACTTCGCACATGGGAAATAATAACCGATGGGCAAGAGAAGGAGGGGTAATCGACGAATTGTTGGTAGAAAACATGTATAGAAACCCGGAAGGAAACCCTATCATTCTTGATACAATCCTGATGGAGAAAATATGTATGGAGGAAAATATCACATTGTTATTGAATACCAGTGTATACGACCTTGAGAAAAAGGGAGAGGATCAAATTGATTTTATCAAAGCTTTTTGTAGTCAGAATTCTACTGAGTATGTGTTATCAGCCCCCTTGTTTGTGGATGCTTCCGGTGATGGGATTGTTGGTTTTTTATCTGGTGCTGCTTTTAGGATGGGAGCTGAAGCAAAGGAAGAATTTGACGAATTGTTTGCCCCTGATGAAAAATATGGTGAGTTATTGGGGCATTCACTTTATTTCTATAGTAAAGATACAGGAAAGCCCGTAAGGTTTGTGGCTCCCGTTTTTGCAAATAATGAACTTTCAAAATTACCTAGATTCAAGACCTTTAACCTCCGCGAGGATGGGTGTAGACTTTGGTGGGTGGAATACGGTGGACGTACCGATACCATTTTGAACAGTGAAAATATCAAATGGGAGCTCTGGAGAATTATTTATGGGATTTGGGACCATGTCAAAAATTCTGGACAGTTTGATGCTGTTGAAAACCTGACTCTTGAATGGGTAGGCACCATTCCTGGTAAAAGGGAGAGTAGAAGATTTGAAGGCGATTACATCATGCACCAAAAAGATGTTGTCGAACAGAGGGAGCACTTCGATGCAGTTTCCTTTGGCGGTTGGGCGCTGGATCTCCACCCCGCCGACGGAGTCTACAGTGATAAACCCGGATGTACACAATGGCATTCGAAGGGTGTATATCAGATTCCGTACCGTTCCATGTACAGTAGAAACATTAAAAATCTTTTTTTGGGCGGGAGACTGATGAGTGCCAGCCATGTTGCCTTCGGATCAACTCGAGTTATGGCTACTTGTGCCCATAATGGACAGGCAATTGCAATGGCAGCGAAACTATGTAAAGAAAAAGGATTATTCCCTCCAGATTTAACAGATGTAACTCATATTAAAGAACTGCAGGCACTATTAATTGAATCCGGACAATATATTCCAAAAACCAGATTGGAATTGGAAAATGGTTTTTTAAAGGATGCTGCAATTCAGGTTTCGAGTGAACTTGAACTAAGTTCAACTCTTTTTGACGGGCCATGGAAATCACTTGAGTTTTCAATGGGTCAGTTGCTTCCTTTAATAAAATCGCAACGCATTTCAATAGAAATTGAGGTGAAGTCTAAAAATGACTCTGTGTTGAATCTTGAGCTTAGAAAGAGCCAAAAGCTGGGGAATTTCACATGGGATGGGTTGGTTGAAAAGCAGCAAATTAATGTCCATGAGGGTGTGGGATGTTACCTTATAAACTTTCATTATGCTCCCGATACTCCCCAGTATTTTTGCTTCTGTATTTTGCAAAATGAGGATGTGGAGGTTAGATGTTCCACATCACGAGTGACAGGACTGCTTTCAGTTTTCAATAAATTTAACAAGTCAGTGGCGACCAGTAGCATCCAGTCACCACCTGCAGGAATTGGTATAGATGAATTTGAGTTCTGGGTTCCCGAAAGAAGACCAAACGGCCAAAATCTTGGATTTAAGCTGGGGGAAACTCTGAAAGTTTTTGGAAAGGAAAATCTAATTAATGGGATTTTCAGACCAACCCTTCAACCAAACGCTTGGGTAGCTTCTCTGGAAGATAAAAAACCCGAAATCAGACTTAAATGGAATTCACCCAGACAATTAAAGGAAATCAAATTGTTTTTTGATACGGATTATGACCATCCGATGGAATCAACACTGATGGGACATCCGGAATCTGAAATTCCTTTCTGCGTCAAGTCCTATAGGATCAAGGACAGCCTAGGAAATTTACTTTATGAACAAGGTTCCAATCACCAATCGATAAATACGGTGGCTTTTAAAGCAGAGGTTATTACGGACGAATTGATTATTGAGTTGGATCATCCAAGTGATACTGTTCCTGCAGCATTGTTTGGATTGATCATTAAGTGAAATGCCTGAATTAAAACAAAAAGCAATGAACCCAAAATTTCTAATTTATAGCCTTTTATTCTTGGTTTCCGGAAATCTCCTTGCCCAGCAAACCATTGAGTTATCCAATGACCAAATTCAGATAAAATGGACTCAATCTTCAGGGGGATGGATAATTTCTGACCTTTCCATTCGCACGGAAGAGAACTGGAAAAAAATTGAACATACCTCAGGGGAGTATGTTCTTCTCTATACCGATCAAAAACCGGAGATAGAGCCTCAGGAAGAACTTCTAACTGATACAGGAGATCCCTTCCCTGGAGAAAGCTATAAGTATATCGTTCCTACATGGGCAAAAAGAACTGCTCCGGTGAACTTAAATACAGCTGGCAAGGAACTGAAATTTTATCCTGACAAAGCCGATAAGCTAACGGAATTAAGTGTGAAGTTTACAAAGTCTACCGATTGGGGAGAAATAAGCAGCGTCTGGACATTGGAAAGTCAACAGGCTACAGATATCACTATTAAACAAGTGATGAAATCTACCCAAGCCGGTTACTATTCTTTGGCCAGTCCCACCCTTGTCACCATACCGGAGAGTGAACTTCAATGGGCGACTGTCCCAGGATATTTTCATGGGAATAAGTTGGAGGATATTCTTCCCTTATCTTATGGGTATGGGAATGGAATTCCTGCCAGGCCTATAATTTTCAGTGAAAGTACCGCCAGTACATTAAGTCCTATAATCACTTCTACTGAAGGGTTCACTATAGCGGTTATTCCTGACCCTTCATTGGGGAGAGATCCATGGGCTGAGGATGAAAATACACATGCTAACTGGCAGCTGGGACTTTCACACATGAACAGAAGTGCACAGTTGTCACCTTCGATTTACTATCCTGTGCTGGGAGAGCAGGAAAGCGAAATGAAATCCGGAGAAAGCATGAGTTATGGATTTCGGGTGAGCATACAGGATATGGATTGGTTTACCATGTTAAACCACGCTGTATATGATATTTATAAGTTTAAAGAAGGAGTAAATCTCAGAAAAAATACGCAGTCACTCAGTAATAGGGTGGAAAATATGCACGATTATCTAATGGATCCAGTGACGTCACTTTGGCGCATTGAAGAGTTTGAAGGAATGGAAATAGGAGCTCAATCCTACCTTGGTGGGGTGGTAGGCTCTGATAAGGATGCCATGAAAAATGCGGACTATGGTGCGATGTGGATGCTGGGACGTAGTACAGGGAATCCGCAGATCCAGCAACAGATTCTTCCCTATGCATTGAACTTTAAGTTGAAGCAGCAGCAGACTACGGATGGCTTTTTCAAAGGCGCGGCGATTGGCCAGTACTACCTTTACAAATCCAAAAAGTTTGTGGAGGAATGGGGCGAAATGGTTGAGCCAATTGCGCTCACTTATTACATCATGCTTGACATTGGAAATATTTTACTGTTTGAGCCCGACAATGGTGAGCTAAAAGAGCGCCTGAAACTTGGGGCAGAGCTGCTGATGGACTGGCAGAAAAGTGATGGAAGTTGGGCTGTCGCCTACGACAGGGATGAGACAGAGATATTCAAGGAAGTAAAGGATTTCCGACCTACTTTTTATGGGTTGCTGGTTGCTTACAAATTGTTGGGAGATGAAAAATATTTAGAGGCAGCCAGGAAAGGGGCTGATTGGTTTATAGCAAATGGAGTAGAAAACGGCAGTTTTTTAGGCGTCTGCGGGGATGCCAAATATGTGCCTGATTTTGCTACTGGACAAAGTGCACAGGCTTTTTTGGACCTGTATGAAGTAATCAAAGTTGACGCTTACCTGGATGCAGCAATTCAAGCTGCCAAGATTTATACCACCCATATCTATACCCACCCGATCCCTTCCCAGGTGGAGAAAACAGTGAACGGGAAAGTTGTACAGGATTGGGAGATTTCACAGGCAGGATTAAGTTTTGAACATGGAGGGGCCTTGGGGTCTGCCAATGGAAATGGCCCCATCCTGTTGGCGAGCCATGCAGGAATGTTTATCCGGATGTATGAAATGACCGGAGAGCGGATTTTCGCGGACATGGCTCGCTCAGCCACGATTGGTCGTGATGCTTTTGTGAATAAGGAAACCAGCGTTGCTTCCTATTATTGGAGAGCTATGGATGCAGGGTCAGGCCCTTTTCCACATCACGCATGGTGGCAGATAGGTTGGATTACAGATTATTTGATGGCAGAAGTTGAATTGAGATCAAACCGGAATATTATATTTCCCCGTGGATTTATAACCCCAAAAGTTGGACCTCACCAAAGTTATGGATTTGCTCCAGGGAAAGTATTCGGGAAGACTTCCAACCTAAGGATACTACCCAAAGGCCTGACTGTAAGTAATCCATCGATAGAGCATATCGTGGCCGAGTCCATAGATGGAAAAACATTACAGATTATCCTGTTGAATCAACATTATCAAAAACAGAATGGGACGTTGGAGTTGGATTTGGAGCAAGCAGGATTTTCGGATAGTATCAAATCCATTCAACTCCTGGATTCAAATGGGAAATTGACCAAAAAAATTGACACGTCAGAAAATTATTCAGTTGATATAGCTGGTTTTGGGTTGGTAGTATTAAAGATAGAATTACTGTGATTAAAATAATCTTAAGGATAACTTCATACTTTTCTCTTTTTCTCTTCCTTACGGTAGTGGCGTGCAGAACTTATCAAGGAGATTTGATTCAAGTCAAAGCAAAATCCCTTACGCTCCAAATAGCTAAGGCAACTTCTTCATACACAGTTTTGGATAAGGAAGGGAATGTACTGCTTCCTGCACATGCAGTTTCCGGAATTCTATTTTCTGTGGCTGATAGCCTACCGACATCTTCCCGTGTGGAAAGCTTTGAGCTAAATGATAATGAAGTCCATGGAACGCTAATCAATGAATTGGGACAATTGGCTGAATTTCGTATGGTTCTGGAGGATAGTCAGTTGCATGTAGAAGTTTGGTCAGGTGAGAATGATGCATTGGTCATGGAGATTCGGACAGCAAGCATGTCTCCTGTTTATGGCTTGGGAGATCATGGGGGATACGAGGGAAAAACCGATCTGTTTGGCTATAGGAATGACCATTTAATAAATGACAAGACTAAAACCCATAACTGGAATCATTACCGCTTTATTTCAACTTTTGCTATTTTCCCTTCCAGACAAGTTGCACAGGTGGTTTTTGACAAGGGGGAGAAAAGAATAGCTATTGATTCAGTGGAAAACAAAATGGGGGTTACCCGTGCGGAAAAGTTAAATGCTTACTATTTCTTCGGAGAACCAAAGCAAGTTTATCAAACTTATAATGTCGTTCGGGAGAAAGAAGGTTACCCGAGTAAGAAACCAAAATTTGGATTTTTTGAGATTGGCTATGAAGCGTTCGGTTCACTAGGCTGGAATACCTATCAATCTTCAGTTCAGGAAGATATTGATACCTATCTAAAGAAGGGCTATCCATTAAAATGGGCTGTGGTTGGCAGCGGTTTTTGGAAAGGTGAACGTAGAAAACCTTCTGAAGGTACAACGACTGCGTTTGGAATCTGGGATAGTATTCCAGAATCTGAAAGAAGTGACGGTTTGCCCAACCCCAGATATCCAGAAGTGAATGGGATGAAGGCATTTTTTAAAGAAAGAGGCATCAGCTTACTCTTGGGGAGTAGGATCAATTTTAAAGCATTACCGGAAGATGGTGGGAATTATCATTCGGCAAACGATGGCCATTTTGTGAATGAAGCAATTGAAAAGGGCTATTTGGTCAAAAATGAATCAGGATCAGATCAGGTTTTTGATGTGAATTTTCCTACAGGCAAAACTTACCTACTCAATACTGGAAAGCCGCAGGCTGTGGAATGGTTTGTTTCCAACTTTGATAAATGGGATGTGGACGGAATCAAAGAAGATCTTATGCTTCAGGATGGTGTATTGCTTGATAATGATGCAAAACAAAATACAGTGAATGAAGCATTTATGGATCAGGGTAAATTGGTAATGGTTAGAAATTCTGCCTATGGAGTACCTGGGGATATTTTAAGAATGGAAGATACTAAATACGGATTTGACCAGGATCGCACACCAATCAATGCTTTGGGCTACGCCTACAGCGGTGCAGGAAATGTGTATCCTGATATCGTTGCAGGAAAGTACTTATCCAATCCACTATCGGAGGATCAAAAGCGTTATTTCGTCAGAAATGCCATGATGGCCGCTGTCATGCCAGTGATGTCTTTGGGGTATGGACCCTGGCATATGGAAAATCAAGGATACGAAAAGGTAGTGGAGAAATCGGTAAGCATGCATCACCAGCTGGTTCCCTACATTTACAGTGAAATAGTTAGAGGCTATGAATCTGGATATCCTTATGCTATGATTCCGTTGCCACTGGCTTTTCCTTTGGATCAAGATACCTATCACTTGGCTGACTCAACCAGGCGCCAGTACAGCTGGATGATTGGTGAATCTCTTTTGGCTACCCCTGTTTTCGGAAATGATTATGCCACTGCCCAAACTCGGAATATTTATTTGCCTGAGGGTAAATGGATGGATTGGGAATCCGGTAAGGTGCTGGAGGGTAATAAAACTTATTCTGCTTATAGTTTACCTGACGAGAAGTTTCCGCTTTTTATCGGAGGGAATGATTGCATTGTACTTCGTAAAGGCGGAAAGCTCTATTTATATTATTTTCCTCTGAATTTTAAAGGACAAGATTACGAATTCACTTTTCCGGATGGAGATTCTAAATCGGTAGTGAAAACTCCAAGTCAAACTGCGGATTCTTACAGTCTGGAAATAGATGGTTCAAAACAGAATGAATTAGTATGGGATAAAGAACGGAAAGGCTACTTCTTTGAAATAGAGCAGGGGAAAAATTATGAGATAAAAGCAAAAGATAAATGAAGATGAAATTTTCTAACAGCGTTGCTTTCCTTTTCTCTTTTTTGGCATTATCAATTTCGGTTGCAAATGCGCAGCAAAATAACCTGTCCTTAACAGGAACAGCAAGTGCTAGTTCTTTTCAAGAGGGATTCAATCCTGAAAAGGCAATTGACGGTATTAAGGATATTACCAGTAGTTGGAAAAGTAAAGTTGGAGATGAATCCAGTTGGCTGATGATCCGGCTGCCAGGTGCTACAGAGATTTTGAGAATTGATGTGGATTTAGCTGAAAATACCCCTGTTCTCTCTGCTTTTATGCTTCAAATCATGCATAATGGAACTTGGCGGAATGTACAAGAAGTGAAAGGTAATGTCCAGACTGAAATATCATTGGGGTTGGAGAAGCCTGTGCTAGCTGACCGAATCAGATTGTTAACCCAGAGCGACCAAGAAATAGGAATCTCCGAACTAGCAATCTATGGCCAGGAGTATGTGGACAGCACAGCACTGGATGTAAAGAAGATTTTGGTGAACCAAAGTGGGTATAACATAAATCGTCCTAAACGGTTTTCTGCTCCTAGTTTACAAGCAACTTCAACTTTTTGGATCATTGACCAAGCAACCGGTGAGATTGTCTATAAAGGGAATATGATAGATCATGTAGGGGATTTCACGGATTTCAATCCTAAGTCGGGTAATGAATTTCTGGTTAAAATCGGGAATGAAGAATCTTTTCCTTTTCGCATCGGGGTAAACTGGATGGAGCGGGTGACCTACCGGAATATGGTGGATTTCATGATTGGTGCCAGACATTATGTTGGCACTACCGATGAGATCAGACCACTATCCTGGGAATGGAGGGATGGGGATTTTTTTAATTGGGCGGAGCAAAGTTTGGTTTCTCTCTATTTGTCAAATCCGGCTGCATTTATTCGAATGGAACAAACCATTCGGTATGTTCCAAATGAGTCTTTCCCCACTGAGTATCGTGGAAAATGGGGTGCTTTGGATCCTTATGCTGATAATACACCAGACATTGTACAACTTATACACTGGGATGCCGATGTGAAAATTTCCCAGGGGTTGGAACATGAAATGCAAAAGGCAGAGTTGGCTTATTTTCTTTATGCCTGGCCTTATTTGAAGCAGTGGCTGCCTCAGCAGAATTTCGATTTAGTTTATGCCTATTTGAAGGTAATATGGGAGAAGGAAACAGTAGGTGAATACTCTACTACTCAATATGATATAAGTCCAGGCCACAATTTATTGATGCTGAAAACGAAGTTGGGAACCACCAAAGGAGAACTTCCTCCAGGTCATTCTATTATTCCTAATCTAATGATGTATGAAGTTGCCAAGAATCAGGATGATCCTGATGCACAGAAATACTTTGATGCAGCCTATAATCAGCTGGACTGGATGATTAGAAACCTGGATTGGAATGATCCTATGACAACCAAAGGGCAACGTATGTCAGAACATATTACCATGCGTGCCTTTGCTTTCTTTTATTCCCAATATCGGGAACATGCACCTTCAGGAATACAGGATAAAGTAGCGGAATGGGCCAAAGTGGCTGTTTCCAGAGCTGATAATTATTGGGACTTTAGAAAATATAGTGAAGAGGAATGGACACCTCCAAGTTGGAATGAGACCGGGAATGTGCTGGGATTTCCCGCTGCTGCATTGGCAGCCATGTTAGTGTTGGATGATGAAGAACTAAAGCGTTCATTGGAAATTTTGGTATGGTCCCATTTGGATAATTCCTTTGGAAGAAATCCTACCGGAAGGCATTTTTCTTTCCGGGCACCGAAAGAAATTGAGGGAGTTGAGCTGGGTTGGTATAGTTACCACAAAGGAGGATATGGACTACTGGATGAGGTGAAGTTTGTGTTTGACGGTTCTCCAAAATCATTTCATTATCCTAATCACCCCGAAGTAGGTAATCTGGGGTGGACAGAGGGATGGGTGCAGTTCAATACTGCTTTTAATTCAAGCATGGCTTACCTGGCGAATTATTACAGCTGGATTACTCTGGAAAAAAGTGAAGAGGAATTGATCATCAGATTGAATGCCCCCTTAAATTTTTATCCTGGCGAAAATGAACCAGTTCAGGTTCTGTTGAGCAATAAGGCGGGGCAATCAATCTGGGTGAAATTGGAGGAGGAATCCCCTTATTCGGAATTATATATTGGCAGGGTAAAAATCCATAATCGAAGTTTGGAGTCCAATGGTAAAGTTTTGACTATTCAGAAGGAGGATGAGGTTCGTGTTCAATACGGCTATGGATTTATGAAAAAGGTTGATTTATTGGAAATTAACAGATAGGACATGATTGAGGAAGAAGTACGGGGTTTAATTTAAGCTTATGAAGTGGTTTAAAAGTGTTTTCATAGTTGTCCTTTTAATTACGATGGCTTTATTTTCTCAACTTTCCATGGCACAGCAGATAAAGGAAAAGCAGTATACGCTACTTGGACTGGGAGATTCAATTACTGAAGGAGGGGTAAATTTCAATTCGTATCTTTATTCTCTTTGGGAAATGCTATTTATTGCCGGATATCAAGTTGAATTTATTGGTCCAAACGCTGCCAACACCAAGATAGGAGGAATAGCTCATGCAGGATATAGTGGGATGAATGCAGAGTTTCTGGCCGCCAGGATTGATAGTATTTATTCCGAATATCCTGCCGATATCGTTTTGCTTCATGCCGGTCACAATCATTTTATAGAGGAAAAGCCAACTGATGGAATCATTGCTGCCCATAAAGCTATCATTGAGAGAATCAAACAGATCAATCCGGAAGCAATTGTTCTAGTGGCTAAAGTAGTAGAAAGCGGAAAGCTCCCCAAGTATTCTTACATCCCTGATTTGAATAGACAAATTGGAAAGCTTGTTTCTAAGCTGCGAAACGATTACGATGGTTTGTATCTGGTAGATCAAGCAAATAGGTTTGACTGGTATACTGATACTATTGATGACAAAGTACATCCCAATGAGTGTGGTGCATGGAAAATGGCAGGTGTATGGTATAAGAAACTCCAAAAAGTACTGGCCAAGCCCTCAGTATCTTTTAATCCTGAGTTGATTCCCTATAAGAAAACGACTCATGAAGAGCTGAAACTTCATACGTTTTACCCTCGGGAAAGATTGGGCTCGGATAAAAGACCTTGCATCGTTTTCTTTTTTGGAGGTGGATGGAAAGTAGGGACTCCGCTTCAGTTTTACAGGGAGGCAGCCTTTTTTTCGTCTCAGGGAATGGTTGCTATTGCGGCAGATTATCGAACGGAATATGAGAATGGTACAACTGTATTTGAATCCATTAGGGATGCAAAATCTGCCATTAGATGGATCAGGAAAAACGCTTCAAAATTGGGGGTTGATCCAGATAGGATAGCCGTAGCTGGAGCATCGGCTGGAGGCTATTTGGCAGCAGCAACTGCAACGGTTTCTGGTATGGATGAATCGGATGAGGATTTTTCCATCAGCTCCAAACCAAACCTGAATTTGCTTTATTATCCGGTGCTGGATAATGGCCCTGATGGGTATGGGTCTACCGAGATGAAAGCCAGGTATTTAGAAGTATCCCCCATTCATAATGTGGGAGCTACTAATCCCCCCACATTGTTACTCCTGGGTACTGAAGATCCTTTTTTATCGGTGCAAAAAGCGATGAAATACAAGTCCCTGCAGGAGGGTAAAGGAATATCGTGTGAAGTGAAGCTTTATCAAGGTGCTGGACATCCCATCTTTTATTATCGTCAAGGGGTTTCTTCCGATTATTTTAAGATGCTTCATGACTCGGAGGGATTTCTCAGAAGGCATGGGTATTTGCAGTAAAAAAAGAATAACGAGGAAAGTCATTTTCCTTTTTGTCACATGTAAAATCAACGTTCAATGAACAGCAAAAAGAAAATTATAGCAGGAGTTTTTTTCCTATTTATCCTGTGTTTCTGCATTGGTATAAAGTTGTCTTTAGCCAGCACCTTAAGATCTGAGCGCGGCCCTGAAACAATCAGGATGTTGACCATTGGAAACAGCTTTGCAGATAATGCCTGTCAGTACCTTAAGGAAATAACTGAATCTGTTAAAGGATATCAAATTATCATAGGTAATGCAAATATTGGGGGAGCAGCGCTGGATAAACATGCAGACTTTATTAAAAAGAGTGAAGTTGATCCAACCTTTAAACCTTACAATGGGAAGTCATTGAAAGATTGGTTGTTGGAGGAACAGTGGGATGTAATTACGATCCAGCAGGTTAGTCATAAGAGCTATAAGATAGAATCATATCAGCCCTATGCTGATGAAATTGTCGCCTACATTCAGAAATACATGCCGAATGCTAAGATTTATATTCATCAAACATGGGCTTACGCTCCGGATTGTATTAGACTGGATGAATTTGGGATCACCTCCGATCAGATGTACAAAGGTTTGAAAAAAAATTATAAAGCATTGTCAAAGCATTACGATTTTCCGGTCCTTAATTCTGGAGATGCTTTTCATCGTGCATATAAAACAAATCAGATTAATCTGTGGAATGATGATGATCGTTTTCATGCTAATGTCAATGGGAGTTATTTGGCAGGGTGCGTATGGTTTTCGGAATTGTTTGATGTTTCCCCCAAGGAAATCAAGTATGTTCCTGCAGGGATGCCAGAGCTAACCGCAAATTTTTTAAGAGGACATGCAGATGTTCGATAAAAAAAAGCCTATTATTCTCTTCGGAAACTAAGCATGCGCAATAACGACTTAACCGCTTCACTTGCTAATTATTCATCTTTTTAAAACCTGCTTGGTGCAAAATTACATGCTCCTATAAATTTACATGTGGTTATCCCTAAGTTGGCATTCTCCTGTTTCTACCCATATCTAGGAAATCTAGCTGGTTTGATAGGGCAGGTTTTCATAAATAAGTTAAAAGGAGGGAAGTAGGAAATACAGGGGATTTAGAATGCAATGGCGGCAGTACATTTTCCTAAAGTTGGATTCCGTAAATCAATTTTATTTTTTCTATTCCTTATTCCGCCAATTTAGCCTGATTCCGTCACACGAGGCAAGAGACTACGGCATAAAGCCAGCGCCCATGCCCATTCTTGTTTATTCCGTTTCCTCTTGCACTTAGTGCCGTTCTTAGACTGCATCAGCTTCATAAGTATTTGTCAAACCAAAACACAAAAGACTATGAAGACTCCAACAAAAACATCATCTAGGACTTACGGAAAAAAACGCGCCCAAAATGCCGTTGGAAGCAAGTACAACAACCTGCAAAAGGCAAATGGATCATCGGATATCTATAAGAAGTTTACTGATCTGATTATTGAGAAACTGGAGGAATGGGTTATACCCTGGAAGCAACCTTGGCATGAGATGGCATTGCCAGCAAATTACCAGACTAGGAGAGCCTATTAAGGGATGATAAGAAAACCATCCTATAAATTATTGTCTAAATCCATAGAACTATTTAGTAGAGATGATTCAATCCTTAAGAGTTTTTCTATTGGATACTTTAAGAATGTGAGACTCTGTAAACTTGGAAATTGCAAGTTGAACACTTCACAAAGTATTTGCTTAAAAATCGATCCGTTCAATTTTTTATTCTATTTTTGTATCAATCATTACAATAATATATGAAGGGAAGACCTGCAGTTTTTAATGAAAAGGAAATATTACTCAAAGCCCAGGAACTGTTTTGGAAAAAAGGGTACAGTGCAACGTCCTTATCTGAACTAAGTTATGCAACAGGTGCTGGAGCTGGTAGTTTATACAACACGTTTAAAGGTGGGAAAAGAGAACTTTTCAAAAAAGCTTTATTGCAGCGGAAAGAGGATTTAAATGATTTTAAAGCTAAACTAGAAGCCAGTGATAACCCCATCGAATTAATTAAAGCATTTTATATTGGTGTGGCAACTGAATCAACAAAATCTCACTTGAAAGGGTGTATTGTAGCAAATACAATAGTGGAAATGACTTTTATAGACGATGAACTAGAAAGTGAAGCAATAGAGATTTTAAAAGATTCAGAAAAACTCTACACAAAGACTATTCTTGCAGAACAACTTAAAGGAAACATCAAATCAAAAATACCTGCGCATGTTTTAGCAAGGTATTTAATAACACTCTGGTGTGGGATTAACACTTTACGAAGAATTTATCCGGATAAAGAGATCCTGAAACAGCAAATTGAATTGCAATTGCAAATACTTGATTGAAATTTTTTTTGATCATTATTTTAACAATCATTACAAAAATTGAATGGATTTACAATTAAAGGGAAAAAGGGCATTTATAAGTGGGTCAACACAAGGCATTGGGTTTGCTATTGCCCAGAAATTATTAGAAGAAGGTGCTTCTGTAATAATTAATGGAAGGCAGCATGAAAAAACTGAACGAGCGAAGAAAAAACTTCAAAAACAATTTCCGAGTAGTATAATAGATGCCAAATCAGCGGATTTTTCAAAGTTTGAGGAAGTAGATAGCTTACTTCAAGATTTATCCGATATAGATATTTTGGTTAATAATGTTGGGGTTTTTGAAATTGAAGAATTTGAAAATATTGCCGATGAAGATTGGTATAACTATTTTGAGGTTAACGTCATGAGTGGTGTTCGTTTGTCTAGGAAGCTATTTCCTGAAATGCTAAATAAGAATTGGGGAAGAGTTATTTTTATCAGTAGTGAATCGGGGGTTAATGTTCCTGAAAACATGATTCATTACGGAATGACAAAAGCAGCTGTTTCAGCAATTTCAAACGGACTGTCTAAACTGACAAAAGGAACAGAAATAACGGTGAATACTATAGTGGGGGGACCAAGTTATTCCGATGGGGTCGCAGAGGTAGTGGAAACCATTGCAAAAGCTCAAAACCTTGAAGTTGAACAAATGAAATCCGTTATTATTCAACAATCTAATTCCCATATTTTATTGCAACGATTTATTAATCCAGCTGAAATTGCAAATTTAGTAACCTATATATCAAGCCCTTTGTCAATAGCCACAAACGGTGCTTCCCTTAGAGCAGATTCAGGAGTACTCAAAACGATTTGAAACGAAATAGCGCACAAAATTCGCAGTGAATTAAGAAGTGAATGCTATTCCTTAAGCGCTGCCTTTTTCTTTATAGAAAATTAAAATTTGGACCAACCGGAAGGAAAAGCCAGCAATTCAATAATTTCTGCCTTGCCAAAAGGTCTTTATTAAAACAAAGGGTTGTTAATGCTTCATGATTAGTTTGGTCAGAGTCTGAAATACAGGCACCCTATATTCAAATTTGATAAATAGAAATGGTTGAAAATTCAATATCTCCCTTTATCCTTGCTTTAAAAGCGCGCAATCTTTCTGTCGAAATTCTTCAAATACAATCAAAGAGGCAGATCCAAGCGAACTGAAATTCGTGAAATTCCCTCCTGTCTTTTTGTTGGTTGGAACGGATGAAGTATTGAATGACGATTCCAGGAATTTTTATTCGTACATCAATCCAATTCAAAACGAATCCAAAATCAAGGAGAATGATGGGCAAAAACACGTTTGGCTATTTTCCCATATTGATTCTAAAGAATCCTTGGAAGCAATAAAATACATAAAACAGTTTATATCCACCTATTAAAATTTTGATAAGGAAGAATGTAGCGACTCGGCTGCCTAATATCACTTCATTAGGAAAAGCTCAGTCGCTATTAATTTTTAAAAAGGGAGAGTAATATGGTCGCAGAACCTGGACAGGTCTGATCATTAAAAATCCAAAGACTTCAAATATTTGGGTATTTTTATTGAACTTCTAAATTATTTGGCTTAAAGGATAGATATGATACGGAGTGGATACTTGTAATAATTTTACAAGTAAAATGTCATATCCATCCATCACAATTTTTGATTTTATAACATGAATTTAGGATAAATGCGGTACAGGGCTTTTATTCACACAGTGTTAACAATTGCTCAACTTTTAAACAGTAAGTTTTTTGCGTTAGTTGCTGAAATTATGACTCATAAACTGCCTAAAATCTAAATTACAATATGGTTTTGTTGGTAAGGAAATAAGATTTAGTCAAAATTGATAGACGCTTTGACAACTTTATATTCCTAAATTCAACTTTTACAAAGAATTGGGTTTAGCCGCCCCGCTTCACAATTGTTTCACTTTTTGATAACTGGAAAGGGACTTAAATTCTCTCAGTTGCTTTCGTCCTTTGCGGTATGAAAAAGCCGCCATTATTTCTTCTACTGCTGCTTTTGGGAAGTTTTTGCTGGGGACAAAATACGCCTCAAGCTAGCTACTTGCCAGTTTTGGGAGAAAATCCTACACAAGCTAAAAATGTATACTTCCTCAGTCTGCTTGAGGAGATGCCTTACCTGAAATCCCTTCTTGAACAAGACGGGGAACTTGCGGAAATTGCCTCAGCTAAATTTGAACTTTTGACCCAATCACTTCAGGATTGTGGAAAGGATGCAGGCTGCTATCCGGCTGCTTTGGGATTCACTGCCAATGAAATTGAACGTATAGCACAGCGCATCGAACAGCTGGCCAAGCAGGACAAAAGGTTAACTGATATCACCTTAGACCACATCGCGCCATCCGGAATGTATCAGATGAATGCAGCTGATGACCCTGCACCTTTTTTAGCCAATGCCTGGAAGCAGGATGCTGCCACGCTCAACCATATCATCGCCATCTATGGAAGGGGAGAAAAACCCAACTATCCTAAGATAGACTCACTGGGAATGAACCTCAACTCATCCACTTATCTGGCCAATATCCAGGCCTTAAGTGAACTGGCTTCGGTAAAATATGAGGGTTCAAAGCTCTTTTATCAATTGACCCTTGGTTATGCCATGGACGCATTGGCAATGGCCAGATTTGAGCGGGCAGGGGACTTTGAACCCATGATGTCCTATGAAAATAGGGCTGCCTTCGATGCTGCACAAACCACAGATTGGGAAGAGTTTGACTATCCTTTGATCTTGATTCCTGGGGCAGGGACAGACAATTACCTGGACAGCCTCAGCTCTGGAGGCGTACTCAGATGCCAATTGGCTTTTAATGCTTTTAAGAAAAAGAAAGCCCCTTTCATCTTGGTTTCAGGAGGCTATGTCCATCCTTACAAGGTGCTGCACAATGAAGCCATAGAAATGAAACGCTACTTACTGAAGTTGGGAGTTCCCGAATCTGCGATCCTAATTGATCCACATGCCAGGCATACCACCACCAATATGCGAAATACTGCCAGAATCATGTTCCGCTATGGATTTCCAACGGATCGACCTTCGATTACAGTGACCACTCCATCCCAAAGTGCCTACATCTATTCTGATATGATGCATGATAGATGCATGAGGGAGCTCGGATACCACGCCTATACCAATGGCAAACGCCTTTCTGCTACCACCGCGGAATTTTTCCCTTTGATTTCCTCCCTTCAGATTGATACCGATGAACCACTTGACCCTTAAGATGAATAGGCTTATTTCTTTAATTTCCCTTCTGCTCATTTCCGCTGTAAGGTTGAGCGCACAGGAGATGTCCATTTCCAAACTTCAAACGCTTCCAGATCTGGGAGCAACTCAGGGAGTGACAAAAATTGCTGATCAGGTGTATATCTACGGCGACAGGGAGGTGGGCATGATGAAAAGTTACTCCCTAAATGATAGCCTGGTTTACACTGGGCAAGAATTCCTATTTACTGTGGATGGAAAGGATTTAATTAATCATCCTACAGGTATTGCCTACTCAGAGGGTTCACCGACTTTCATCGGAAACTCCATTCGGCTGAATACTGAAGGCACCCTTTGGAAGGCAGTCATCTATGCTATAGACTGGGAAGGATTTTTAAAAACTAAAACACTGGACGGTAATCTTCTGGCCACCATTGAGGACGATGCCTGCATTCAGGGGACCAGACCGGAATATGTAAGCTATAAAGGCAAAATGCTGGTTGCTACCTCGGATTATGGACCATCCCTCAATGAAGTGCGGCTATATGATCCCGAAAAACTTATTCACGCTCAGAAATCCTCGGACCCGGGTGTTATGGTGGGAAAATTCACCTGCTCTCCCTGGGTACAAAACTTACACTGGATAGCTGATGAGGGTATCTTGATTTTGATACAAAACCAAATAGAAGGAAAATTATGGCGCTTGACTTTTCTGGATTTTGAAGCTTCCATAAAGGCCGGAAAGGAAGTGGTGCTCAATCAGATTGACTTGGATAGAAAAGACGAATTGGAAGGATTTTGCCTGCTGAATACTTCTCTGGGATTAGCAGTTTCCTCTTCCAGAACCCAAAATGCCGCGTTGATCAACATCCCCCAATTATTAAAATTTTAACTACATGATGCAAAATTTATTCAATGTCATTTTGGTGTCACTTCTTTCCATGGGCTTTGCTTTTGCCCAGGGAACTGTAAGTGGTACGGTAACTGATCAGGATGGAAAACCACTGGATGGTGTTTCCATTCTGGAAAAAGGAACCAGTAATTACGATATTACTGATCCGGATGGTAGCTTTCAGCTGGATACCCAAGAAGGTGCTGTATTGGTTTTTACCCTAATGGGATATGGCCCCAAAGAAGTAACGGTAGGAAGCCAGACTTTGGTCAATGTTCAGCTGGTATCCCAGGATCTTGATCTGGACGAAGTAGTGGTAATCGGTTACCAAAGTCTCCGCAAATCTGATCTTACAGGGGCCGTGTCCAACCTCAAAGCAAAGGATCTGAACTTGACCACTCCGACACTGGGTCAGGCGCTAACCGGAAAAATTGCAGGTGTACAAGTATCTCAAGTTTCCGGTGCTCCTTACGAGACGACCAAAATCCGGGTTCGTGGGATTGGCTCCATAAACGCAAGCTCTTCGCCTCTTTATGTCATCGATGGCTATCCAGCTGCCAATGATGTCTATATCAACCCTATTGATATTGAATCTATTGATATTCTTAAAGATGCCGCTTCTGCTGCTATCTATGGCTCCAGAGCTTCTGGAGGTGTAGTGTTGATCACTACAAAAAGAGGACAGGAAGGCAAGGCACAAGTAGAATTCGACTATCAGTCAGGCCTACAACAGCTTGCAAAGAAAGTAGATTTACTCAATTCAACTGAATTTGTGGATCTCTTGATTGATGCGCGAAACAACAATTATAGAAACCTGATCGAGAATTCAGGGAGAGCATGGACTGACGCTATGTATTCGGATTCCAACCAGACCAGGGTTTCCAATGTGGGAAATGCAGGCGGGGTCAGTATCCCAACTGAATTCTACGATTTTGCAAATCAGAAGGCAATTGCACCTGAATATGATACGGACTGGCAGGATGTGCTGTATAGAAATGCACATACCCAGCGATACAACTTATCCGTGAACGGCGGTAATGAAAAATCACGCTACTTCCTTAGTGGTGGATACCAGCATCAGCCGGGTATAATAGAGACCACGAATCAGGATCGCTTTAATCTAAGATTGAATGTAGAATCCAAAGTGAGTGAGCGGTTAAGAGTGGGAGCGAATGTTGCTTTTACCAGTAATCTCAACCGGGAGGTGCAGGAAGGAAGGTTCAACCAAGGCCCCATTCTTGGCGCATTGATTTATATGCCGATCTTCAAAGCCTATAATGAAGACGGGACCTTGTCCAAAAATGAAGCAGCTTCCCTTTCATCAGCATACGGATTTCAAAGTATAGAAAACCCTCTAGCCTTGGCCAGTGAGACCATCATCAGCCGCCGTGGCCAGCGAGGTACTTACAATGCCAATGCGAGCTATGACATACTAGAAGGGTTGACTTTCAAAGCGAATCTTGGTATGCAGACCTACTTTGAAAAATATGAATTCTATAAGCCTACAAGCCTAAGCAGCGGAGCAAACCCTCCTTATTCGGATCAGGCAAAGAATGCTGCCTATGCTACTGCGCAGACTTATGATCGCAGGGATAAACTGGGGGAATTTACATTAGCATACCTCAAGGATTTCGACAAGCACTCACTCAACGCACTTGTTGGATACACAGTGCAGGACACGTATACAGATGTGATCAGTGTGACTTCCAATGGTTTTGAGAATGATAATATTCCGGAAATCACTGGAAAAGGAGCTGATCCTACCAATTTTCAGATGAACGGAGGCACTGGGAAAACCCAGACCCGCTTACTTTCTTATCTGGCCAGGGTCGGGTATAACTACGACAGCAGGTATTATCTGACGGCTTCATTTAGACGGGATGGATCTTCCAGATTCGGCCCACTCAACAGATACGGTAATTTCCCATCCGTGTCTGCTGCCTGGAATATTTCAAACGAAGATTATTACAACGACTGGTTGGGAGAAGGTTCTTCCCTTAAACTCCGTGCAAGTTGGGGATTAAGTGGCAACAATAACATCGGGGATTACAACTATGCACAGGTGATGTCCACTTCCCAACCTGTAGTATTTGGTAATGGCTCAGTGGAATCAGGGGTTTATCCACTGAATATGAGAGATCAGTCTCTAGGCTGGGAATCAACCAGCCAGTTCAACGTTGGGGTGGATACCGAGTTTTTGGATGGCAGGCTATCCGTTATTGCCAATGCCTATCTGAGTCGATCCTTTGATTTGCTGTTGAATAGACCTATCTCTGCTATTTCTGGAGCTACTTCTGTTCTTACCAATATGCCTGACTCCAAAGTGGAGAATAAAGGGTTTGACATTCAAATAGATGCGGCGGTTGTTTCCAAAAGTAACTTCAACCTTAACGTAAGCGGTAATATTTCCCTCAACCGCAACAAAGTTTTGGATCTGGGGGATGCAAGTACCATTCTTTCCAGAGGTGCGGAACGTTCCTATCTGACACATATCACTACCACCGGACAGCCTATCGGAATGTTTTATGGCTTCAAAGTAGCCGGTATGGTGAGACAGAGTGATATGGATAATATCGCTGCTGATGATGCTGCCTACAATTCTTCCACTCAGTCCTTCCCAGAAGGCTATGAAATCAAAGGTCCTCCAAGATCCTTGGCTTCCAGCAACCCGCTACGTCCTGGCGACCTCTACTTTGAAGATGTAAATGGAGATGGGATTGTCAGTGACGAGGATAAAACAGTAATCGGTACTCCGTATCCCGATTTTACCTACGGGCTTACCTTGAGCGGTAATTACAGAAGTTTTGACTTCGCAGTATCCATGAATGGCTCCCAGGGAAATGAAGTGTTGGATGGTCAGGATTACTACTTATTCAATATGGAAGCTTCGGGTAATCAGTACGCCGTAGTGGATGATAGATTCAGAAGCGAAAGTGATCCAGGAAACGGTTGGGTGTACAAAGCTTCAAGAGGTGGTACCCAAAGTAACAGTACGCGACTATCCACTTTCTATATTCAGGATGGTTCCTTCCTGCGCATCACAAACATCACGGTGGGGTACAATGTGAAGCCTGAAGCCCTTCAGAGAATGAAACTGTCTGCTTTCCGTATCTACATGGGAGTGGACAATGCTTTCACCTTCACGAAATATCTGGGCTACAATCCTGAAGTGGATTACAACGATGGAGCAAATCTGACGCCTGGGGTGGATTATGGTAAATATCCGCTGATGAGATCCTATAATCTCGGTGTAAAAGTCACTTTCTAATCTGATTTTAAAATTACAAAGACATGCAAAAATACATCATCATATTCCTTACATTCCTCAGCACGGCGGCACTTTTTTCCTGTGGGGAAGAGTTTCTGGATCTTTCCGATCCCAATGCCGTGCCTTCCGGGGAATTCTTAAAAGCTCCTGCGGATGTGGAAGCGGCTGTCAACGGAATTTACGAAGCTATCCGAAGCAACAGCGCTTTGGGTGAAAGCAGCAGTGTGTATGTAGACGAACGTAGTGACGACATGGGACGAAATGATAATCAGTCCAATGCAGGGGAGCCCTTTCAGTTTAATGATTTCTCCTTGATTCCAAGTAATACCTATCTTAAAAGTCATTGGTCAGCTTTGTATACCATCGTGTCCCGGGCTAATTACGTCATCAACAATATTGAAACTGTAAGTTATCCAGATGAAAACCTAAGGAGTTCTCATTTAGCTCAGGCTACCTACCTTCGCGCTTTGGCTTATTACCATCTGGTAAGAAAGTGGGGAGCGGTTCCTTTGGTTACCATAGAAGTGAAGACGCCAGATGAATTGGAAGAAGTGACTTTTCGGGAAACGGAAGCCAATGTCTATGCACAGATTATTGCAGATTTAGAATTGGCTAAGGAAAGTACTTTACCTGATCATCAGCCTATATCCGGAAAGGGTAGAGTGTCAAAAGTGGCAGCATTGGCTTTATTGGGAGAAGTATATCTGACGATGGGGAGTAATGAGATTACCGGAAAAAGCCCAAGTGAATACTTTACACTTGCCAAGCAAAATCTGGAAGAAGCTTATGGTAAAAGAACTTTTGGAGACCTGAAAGAGATACCTTACGAATCCGTGTTCGATGTGGATCAGAAATCCACCAATCCTGAATTGATCTTCCAGATAGTTTACCGTCAGGGAGACCAGAACCTGAGTTCAGCTGTGGCCAGAAACAACCAAGCTTTGGGGGAGACCATTAATTCCCAAAGACCTGCGACAGGAAGTGGTACCCGGGTTAACCTGGATTTGGTGAATGAGTTTGAGCAAAATGATCCACGTAAGGAGTTCTCAGTCAATTATGCGGAGGATTCCAGAGTTCAGGAGTTCTTTATTACCAAATACCGGGACGTAAGCGATGCGGCGGGAGTGAATGGTTTTGGGGGTAATGACCACATCATGATGCGCTATGCAGATGTAATCTTGTTGCTGGCTGAGGTAAATGAACGATTAGGTAATTCCGCAGAGGCCATTGCCATGTTGAACCAAGTAAGGGATAGGGCAGGATTGCCTCTTTATGAACAGGCTATGCAGAATCCTGATTATGCTGCTCTGTATCCAACTTTAAAACTTGCGATTTTACATGAACGCAGAGTGGAATTGGCTTTTGAACAGAAACGTTGGTATGACCTCCTTAGAGCTTTTGCCATTTCGGAATTAGTTCAGTTTTTCAAAAGTAAAGACCAGTCAGAATATGGTGTTGCCAATCTTCAGAATTTCTCTCAGAAGGATAGGTTTTATCCCATTCCTTTTGATGAATACCAGCTTGACCCAGAGCGTATGTATCAGAACCCCGGATATAATTGACTTTTAAGTCAATACTGAAAAAAAGGCTGTCTCGAAAGTAGGGACAGCCTCTATTTTGTACGGGTAGATACCTGAATCAATTTTCATACAGCCAAATCTAAAGCTCTTGAATGGACTTATGAGACAACCACTTTTTTGTTTGCTAATCCCAGCTGTTTTAATGAAACGGTCACTGTTTTTGATAAGGGAAAAAATTATTCAGGAATAATGAAGATCAAGGATTGGATTGGGAAGGTGAATAAGGAGTATAAAATAAGCATGGTCCCTCTGAAAAATTAGGCAACCAACCAAATGCTCCAAGCTAAAGTCACAGAGCAGTTTCCAGGCAGTACTATCGTGTTTAAATATCAATTTAGTAACGGACTGGTTCAATCCTTGAATATGGTCTGAAAATTGGTCTATCTATTGAGTTTGATGTGTCGAAAAATCCTGAGTATAGTATTCATTCAATGGAATTTTTTTTCTATTCCTTCTTCCGCCAATTTAGCCTGATTCCGTCACACGATGCAAGAGACTACGGCATAAAGCCAGCGCCCATGCCCATTCTTGTTTATTCCGTTTCCTCCTGCACTTAGTGCCGTTCTCAGGCCGGTGCAGCTTCATAAGTATTTGTCAAACCAAAACACAAAAGACTATGAAGACTCAAGCAAAAACATCATCTAGGACTTCCGGGAAAAGGCGCGGCCAAAATGCCGTTGGAAGCAAGTGCAACAACCTGCAAAAGGCAATTGGATCATCGGATATCTATCAGAAGTTTACCGATCTGATTATTGAGAAACTGGAGGAAGGGGTTATACCCTGGAAGCAACCTTGGCATGAGATGGGATTGCCAGCAAATTACCTGACTAAGAAACCTTACAAAGGGATCAACCTCTGGCTGCTATTATCCTGTAACCATCAGTACCCGTATTACCTGACTTTCAAGCAAGCCAATTCGCTGGGAGGGAAAATAATGAAAGGAGCAAAGGCACTTCCGGTGTGCTACTGGAATTTTGCCTTTCGGGACAAGAAGACCGGGAAGGTGATTCCACAGGACCGGGTTGCCGAATATGATCTGAACCTGGTGAGTCGATCAGGCTTTCTCAAAGAGTTTAAGGTATTTCCCATAGAGCAGATTGAAGGAATAGACTGGGAGCTACCAGTGAAGCTTACCGAAGAACAGCTTCCAATAAATGAACAATGCGAGAAGATTTATGGGGAAATGTTTCAGGCTCCTAAGTTGATCTACAAAGGATCTTCGGCATACTACAGAACCGATCTTGATCAGGTTACCATGCCAGAGAGGAACTTGTTTCCAAGCAGCGAAGCATATTATGGGGTACTCTACCATGAGCTCATCCATAGTACAGGGCATTCTTCCCGATTGGATAGGATAGGTGTTTCAAACCCCCAACGGTTTGCATCCGAAGCCTACAGCAAGGAGGAACTGATCGCTGAAATGGGAGCAGGGTATTTGAATAACTATACAGGGATACTGGATCAAAACCTGCTGGAAAACTCTGCTGCCTACATCCAAAACTGGTTAAACGAGCTTCGAAATGACAAGCATCTCCTGATTGAAGCTGCCAGTAAGGCGCAGAAAGCGGTGGATTACATGCTAAATGAAAGTCCGTTTTAGGAGAAAGGGGAGAGATCCCCTTTTTTTGTTCATTTATTAAAGTTATTTTCGATAATTATGGTTACCTAAATATGTTACCATACCCTTTAAATTGATTCAATCCTACCCACCAAAGAGTGTTTGAATTAGCAGTGAATAAAAAAATTATTTTAAAAATTTGACGCAAGTAAAGAACGATTCTTTCTTGTAACATTGATCGACCAATAACATTCAGCTGGAATAAGGAAGTTTAAAATAGAAAAATGAAAATGGTTGAATATTATAATATGAGAGAACTCCGAGTTAACGAAGCATTGCCTTTATATACATTATCCAGGCAACTCTTATTTAAATCCTTTTAATTTGCCTGCTCAGGGGAAAATTTTAATAGCCTATTTATAATATTTTGAAATTCCTTGTGGTGTTTTAGCTCACCTGTAATTAAGGCTTCCTCATGTTTTTCTAGCAGAGATTGAGCCTCCCACATTTCAAAGAGGACAATTTTATGGTTGATTTTGCGCACAATTTCAAATGCCCAATAGAAATTTTTGGTTATGATTGCTTTTTGGTAGGAGTTATATTCCTTCGGAAGCTCGTTAAGTAGGAGGTTGAAAATTTTAATTTCGAAATTCCTGTTTCCCTTTGCCATTTCCTTTAGATACCTCGATGAGGGAGTTTCCATGATAATTTGTTTAAATTATATTTGCGCCATTTCTTAAGTAGCCAATATATGTCGATAATCCTATCTAGTAATTTGTGATAGGTTTGCATAAACTTGTCTTTTTTAATAGTTACTGTTAACCGACTCTTATAAAATATAAAAAAAACTCCAGAAGTAAAAAAAATTATGAGGTTATTATTTAATTTCATACCACTCAGTTTACCAAGAACCACGCATTTTGTTAAATAGTTAATAAGATGCTGAAACGCATTGCATGTATTTCTATGGTTGCGATATAGTACAAAGAGAGCAGAAGAATCATTAGCGGTTGGTTCCTCCTCTGAGTTTATAAATGATTCTAGATTTATACTGCCATTTGGATTAATTGCCTGGCTTTATTGGATGGTTACAAGGTGCTGCTAACCTGCAGGATTGGTCCGATCTGATACATCCATCACTCATTCTCTTTTGAGTAACCTTCGAATAGATAGGTGAAATAGTTAATTCACGTTTGCCCGCCTTCAATTAACGATGAATTCTTGGGCTCATTGGGTAGTTTATCATTTTCGAGATCCCATGGGGCAAATCTTCCCTCTCAGTTCGAAGATTGGATTGTTTTCATAGATGTCTTTTAACACACCTAAATATTGTAAAATGACAGCCAGGATTAATTCGAATGTAGATACATGACTCAATAAGGACTTTTTAGCCTCCTATCCAGTGTGATATATAATGTTCTACCCAGTCAAATTTGATATTTTATAATCCAGAAAGATCAAATAATTCAAAGGATGATTTTTTAAATGGACTAATGCTATCAACCCATTTTCAATAATCAGAAGAGATTCCTCAGGAAATCCTTCCAGAATACTTTTCAAATGGTTAAAGTTTTTTATTAAGTCTTATCAAAGAGTAATATTTTATTGTGTCTTATGTTTTTAAGAAATCCTTTCTACTAATAATTTTATGAATTACATCATCCTATTAAACCTTGCATATGTGAATGATATCTAAAATTTCTTCAATCGATTTTTAACCATCCTTAAGTAGCTTATCAAGATACATTAAACTCATAACCCTAAAAATTTAGACCAGGAAGGCAGGAGGTTGAAAGGGGCAATTCTGGGTTAGGGAATCTGCCTGGCGATTTGAAAAAAAAATTAATGAAGATCATAGGGGGCCTCGACAGGAGCTAATAACTATTATTATTCCTGTTCTGGTGGAAAATGTCTGTCCATAAAATTTTCTATTGCAATTTTTTTGTTAATGATTTAAATTTTGAAAGGAAAGAGGAAACGATTTGATTTATATGGAAAACAGTAAAGACTCCATTGGCCAAAAAAAAGTCTTATAGCCTAATAAGAGTTTTTCCAACTGAGCCTTTAAGACCGTACTTCAATTGAGAGCAAATGCTAGAGGAAATATGAAATAAAATAATTTTTAATTATGGAAATTTTTAAGGATGAACCTACCAAAAATTCTTTGGGGAAATTGTGCGACTACTTCTTGGAGCATCATCATAAAATTGCTGTTGCAGAAAGTGTAACATCTGGTCTAGTCCAGCTGATGCTTAGCACGTGTCCTAACGCTGGACTTTTCTTTTCGGGGGGTATTACGGCCTATTCTTGTATGCAAAAACTGAAACAATTTGGAATTTCTTACGAAAAGTGCACTGCCTCCTGCGGTGTATCTCAAAAAATTTCCGAAAATATGGCTATTCAAATCTGTAACAAATTTAGTTGTGATGCCGGACTTAGTATAACAGGCTTTGCCTCGCCAATACCGGAGAAAGGTATTAAAGAGCTTTACGCTTTTGCATCTTTTTGTTTTAATGGTAAAATAATATTTACTGAACGTCTGATCCCGAAAGGCGAAAATCAGTTGGATATCCAACTGGATTATGCCTCAAGTGTAATTTGCCTTTCTGCTAATGCGATACTTCAGTTATAATTCTTAATGCGGCTACCCACGGGCTAATAATGCAAAATCCCAAAGTAACGTCTACTAAAACACATAAGAAATTAGTTTCAGTTTATTAAATTTGGATTAATAGGGTTGCTAGCTTATCCATTGCTTAGAGGTTATTGTACCAAATGATCTAATCCGTCTTAACTGATTGGAGAATCATCCAAAATCACATATTTTCCAAGAAAGGCTTTTGTGAATGGTTCACCCAGAATGTCTGCTAGCTCGAGCACTTCTTCTCTTGAACACAATACGCCCATGGCTTTCAAAAATCCCTATTTACTCAAGGCTATAGATTAGCCGGGCAACTTCTTTTAGCTAATTATCTGCAGGAACTTACATTCTAGCGTTTATCCTCCTGTTCTGGCAAGTTTTTATTTGCCATTTTTGAGGTTTAATCTTTCCAAATTACCTTACCCTTTTCTCTCTTGCATAATTTAGGTAAACTAATCCGGATGAATTCGATGTTGAACTTTTGGGAAGATAAAATAAAGCTTCTGCTTTCTTGGAACCTGTTATTTCCTGACTATAAACTGCCACTTCATGGCTATGGGAATCGATATTGATTTCCTGTAAAGGATCTGTCCCGGGTCAGCCCAATAGTGGAATCCTTGAGAGAACACCAAGATCCATTACGCTTCATTGCCAATCATGAAGGGTTGCTGAGTGAAAACCAAAAAAGTCATATAATCACTGTGTATCGACATTTAAGATGCATCCTGATTAAATTATCCAGAAAACTGTGCTGTATTTCATTTAGTGAATGTGTAATAAATGCAACACATTATAAAGAAATGACTACATTCAGTTCGACGAAGAGTAAAAGTTGTTTTTTGATGGTTTATTCGTGTATATTGATTCCCCATTTACAATATTTTAGGTTTCTTGTCACTAAATAAAGCAATTAGAAAATAATACTAATCAATAGAAACCTAGGCTTAATTTTGATTTTTAAAAATATTGAAAGGTCAATTTCATAAACTTAAAGAGCACTTTATTCTCTTTATAGCAAGGAATTGCATAATGAGATTAGTGTTTGGATGATTTCAATTTTTAATTTCAAATTGTTCATAGGATTTTATTACTGGAAATATATTTAATTCTTGATTGCTGGACATGTATATTGAAGCGGAAGCGCATAAGCTAACTAATATAAAATTTGATAAAAGAATTGGAGGAACATTTTTCAACAAGAGTTTTGTTTACAGTGTCTGGTCAGTATTAATTTTCCTATCCAATATTCCCGCTTTTGCACAAGGAGATAGAATTGATTCTCTTTTGGTGAAAATCGCAGAACGGGATCTCACTTTAGAATCCAGGATTAGCTATTATTCCGAGCTAGGAGGTGCTTATACGTATTCAGATACAGATTCGGCGATCTACTACTATACAAAGGCAATAAATCTGAGCCATAGAAATGGCCTTGATTCACTTTTTCCAGATATTAACAGATTGATAGGTAGGGCATATTATGTAAAAGGTGATTACATTTCCGCATATACCTATGTTAACAAGGCGTTGGAATTGGCCGGTGCCTTACAGGATTCTCAGAGGATCGCTAACAGTCTCAATACATTGGGAGCTATTACCTTTATGCTTAAT
This sequence comes from uncultured Algoriphagus sp., assembly GCF_963974835.1. Lineage (GTDB taxonomy): Bacteria > Bacteroidota > Bacteroidia > Cytophagales > Cyclobacteriaceae > Algoriphagus. The sequence goes on from NZ_CAXBET010000011.1 coordinate 140,717, forward strand.
GAGAAGCAAAAAGCAATCAGCCAACATAAGGCATCCATTAAAATTTTTGAGACCCTACAGGATACCACTGGGCTTTGCAATAATTTTCTGAATCTATCTATTTTATATCAATCCACAGGGCAACTAGACTCAGCCTTATACTTTATCAAAAAAACACTCAGCTACACCAATTCAATCGGTAACCGTAATTTTCTTCCAATCACCTATGGCAGATATGGCGAAATACTTTTTGGTCTAAAAAAATATAACCAAGCAGGTGAGGCATTTCAGGCTGGATTGGAAAATGAAAACATTACCAACTGGGATAGAGGATTCAATTTAACAGGTCTGGCAAATGTGAAATTAAAACTGGGCGACTATAAATCTGCCCTAGAGTTTGCTGAGAATGGGTTAAAGTACGGTTTAGAGGTTTCTTCGTATTATGATATCCAGCGGGCTTATGAGGTGATGGCTGAGTCTCAGGAGAAGTTAGGAAATTACCAAGAGGCAAATGCTTTTAATAAGCTTTTTAAAGTCTATTCGGATAGTCTTTTTAATAGAGAAAAAGACAAGGATATAAGATATCTACTATTTAAGGAACAGGAACTAAAGAACACCTTACTCATAAAGGAAAATGAAAACGCCAAAAGTCAACTGGATCTAAAATCCCTACAGCTCGTCATAATGGGAATAGTAATGGTTGGATTTATGGTAGTAGTGATTATCGGTCTGATCAGTAGAAAGTTTAACAAACGCCTTTTTGAGAGCTTAAGTGAAAGTCATAAAGATACACTTAGAAAAAAGCAGGAGATCAGTAAGAGAAATGAGCAGCTTCAATCTCTTCATAAAACCAAGGATAAAATTTTCTCCATCATCAGCCACGACATGAAAAGTCCCATAGCCTCGTTACAAAGCGTCCTAGAGCTGGGTGCTCTAGGAGATCTCAGTGCACCTGAGTTGCAAGAGCTCATGAAATCACTTTCAGGCAACGTAAGAGCAGTTCAGGAAATGCTTAATAATCTATTGCACTGGGCGCAAAACAATTTAAAGGATGTTACTCCTGATGCATCTGAAATACAAATTTCCCAAGTTATTGAGAAGGAAATAATTCCGTGGATTCCTACAGCTAGAGCCAAGGATATTGAGATTTTGCACGAGAAAAATGAGAAAATAACAGTTTACCTTGACCCGGTTCACCTAGGTATTATCATTAGAAATCTGATTGGAAATTCCATTAAATTCACTAATACCAAAGGGTGTATAAGGATTTATTATGGTAAATATGAAAATGAAGTTGAAATTATTATTGAAGATAATGGCGTGGGGATGACGCAGGAAAAGTTGGATAAACTGTTTGTAGTATATGGCAAAGAAATTTCTGGCTATGGCACCCAAAACGAGTCTGGGACAGGAATCGGCCTTAACCTTGTCTATGAATTTGTAAAATTAAATCATGGTAAGATAACCGTCAATAGTAAAGTAGGAGTGGGCACATCTATAAAGATTAACTTTCCAGTTAAGAGTAACGAATAAAACTAGAAGGATATCTAAGCCTCTTGGGTGATTATCCGCAATCTTGCAAGAGATATAATTTGAAGAAATGATGGTTCAGTCAAAGAGGGTATGGCCTAAGAATTTTCAGTATAATACGTATACTATTCATTCAGACAGTTCATTAAGGTGTGGCAAGGAAATACTGGTGTATGTTTAAAGCGTACCAGGACTTAAAAGACAGATTGGGATGAATAGCTTTGAACCTGTTTTAAGAAATCCTGGTGTCCATTTCAAATTTATAACTTTGCATCCCACTAAAAAGCAGCAAATACACTGGCATAATTTTTAGGTGTTACATCTTTACATAACTTCTCCCCTTATTGCACACATCTCTTATATAATTAATAATCAGGAATTTACAATTGGTATTCACCCTTGAGTATCATTGCTGGATGCTATACGTTACCGGATGTATCACATTGGTCTTAAAAAAGTTAGCGCCTTTGGCTAGGGTAACAGCAAAAAACCATTTACTATGTTCCCAAATAGTTTAGCAGCAAGTTCTTGCACTGGGGGTGCCTTTGAAATTGCGGTAGGGTCTGGATTTGCAACAATAAACTGGACAATAGATTAAGCTGTTTTTGATTGATATGATTTTTCGAATTATTCGGGTGAGAGGTAGTTCAAATAGGAGTGTTTTCTCTTTTTGTTGTACCGGATTTCAATGAATTCAAAGATTTTGATTCTAGTCTGTTCGTACTGAAGCTTGTAGATCCGGTAGATCAATTCTGATTTAAGGATTTTGAAGAAGTTTTCAGCTACGGCATTGTC
>NZ_CAXBET010000012.1:0-129950 GCF_963974835.1 uncultured Algoriphagus sp.
TTTTCGAAAGTCAAAGTTCCTGAAAGATTTCCCGTCTGGGAGAAAACAGATGCTGTGATCAAAAAGCAGGAAAAAAAAATTACAGTGGTTAAAGCTAGTTTCATGCGTTGTCTATGGGTTAGCAGGCACAAAAATAGAATTTAATTATAATTAATCTAAATAAGAATTGAGGTAATCATTTATTAATTTAAATTTCAGCGTAAAAAATAGATATAACCATTTGTTTTTTAATGTGTTAGGTTTTTAGATCATTTACAAAATCAAACAAAAACTAGATTTGCTTTGGGAAGTTAGTCTTGATGCAAAAGTATTCTCCATGTTTGTTTCTGTTTTTAAGTTCCATGATCTGTCGTCTATTGTTTACAATACCTAATTAAAAAGAACGCCTAGTTATAAAGGATTCCTGAGTGTTACGCGATAAATTTTGAGGATAGCGTCCGGAGTCACCGATGTAAACCATTGGCAACGGTGACCATGCTTGATATATCCAATGCAGCCCAATCGGCATGAACGTTTTCAATGGGAATAAACCGGGAATGGATCAAATAGGAAGGTGACTTTTTTATGGGAATTACTTGGCTAGTTTGTGAGTGTTTGCTTCATTTATAGGAATCAGGATAAGTAATATGTTAATAACAGCTATCCTATCAACACCGGAACTATTAGAAACTTCCTGAAAATCCGGGAAGGTTAAAATCAACATTATCTTCACCGCTTGATCCATTCTTTGAATTTTCCTGCTTTATTCTGGCTTACCGTTATTTCGTCTGGGTAGGAGGGGGAAAGTTTCAGAAGAAGTTTTCCATGCCCGTTGGACCGGAAATGCAGGCATGCCTGGTAATGGATGATCATTCTTCTGTTGACTCGGAAAAAGTCATTAGCGGGCAGTTTTCGCTCCAGTTCATCGAGGGTTTCATTGAGATAGTAGCTGGTTTGGTCAACGGTGATCAGGAAATTTATTCTGTCCCGGTGATATATGTAGCGGATATGTTGAAGGGGGAGCGGGATGGTTTTGGTTCCCTGCTGTATCAACAGGATTTCAGGATGGGATTGTCCGGGTGCTTTGGACTCCTGATTTCGTAGGATGTGGTAATAGAACAGGTAATAGATGTTGAACAGGAAAACCGGTAACGTCATCATGGGAAAGGAACTTTGGGCATTTGGGTTTTCATGGGTAATGGCCAGTCCAAAATACCACTGGTAGATGGAAAGAAACAGGTAGTCAATTATGCCAGGAAGCAGCATGCCCAGCAGAAACTGCAGGGCCAGGCGCATAAGAGGCTTTTCCTTCCAGTCATAGACCCTGTCCAACCTGACCGTTACCAAATGCACAAACTCAATAAAGAAGCCTGCAATTAGGAAGGCCGCCAACAGCTTCACATAAAAAGATCTTCCATTTAGTGTGTCCAGAAAGCGTGCCCCCATACCATACATGGCCACCAGGAATGCGGCGACTATACATAGCAGTATCCGCAGGACTTGGTCATTGTATCGTACTGGTAATTTATTTTTATCCAAAACACAGTCATTTGCTGCCGGTCACCCGGATCTAAGTTGGGATCGAGGTAATTTTGGGGGATTGAAAACGGATAATATAGGTAATTAAGTTAATAAACTATTCGATAAATCCGTGATACCCGGGGTTTTCACGGCTGTTTTATGCCGCTTCATACCGGAATTCACCTGATTGAGGTTTTCAGAAAGGGGGTTTTTTACTTTTTTTTAGCTGCTAAGGCTATGTTTGTGATGTACCCTTTGCGGTACTTCGTCTTATTTATATTCGGCCCGCGGGCAGTTTTAACCGGGGATATCCCCAATTAAAATTGTCAGATCATGAATTACAATGAACAGTTTAAAGAGCTTTTCCTTCAGATGAAGGGAGAGGTGGCAGCTATTGCATCAGCTTCCTCCAACCGTCTGCGCATAGCACAGGAATCCTACCTTCTGGTAAGTGACTACTGTGGGAAGGTAAAGGCAGCATCCAAATTTGAATCATCAGAGCAGGAAGTGGAATTTTATAAAAAGATCAGACCGGGATTTGAGGCCGAACTGATTTATTTTGGGGAGCTCTACTATATCCTTTCCTGCCTGCCTGAAAGAAGAAGGGATGCCATTCGCTTTTTGTTAAAACAGTATCCACCAATAAGGATTTACTGTGGGAGGTATCAGTTACTCCATGAGTACTGGCGCCTGGGTAAGTCCGGATTTGACCTGGATCTGTTTGTCCGTTCAGATAAGAACATTACCTTAATGTTGACTTGCCCTTTACCCATGGGGGATCTTCATGCCACTCCGGCAGGAAAGGCATTTGCCAGGTTCCGTGCCTATCATGAGCTGCATGGTTTTCTGGAAAAGGAAATTTCCCGACTTAAAAACAGGGAGGATAAAGGGAGTTCTGCTCTCCGCTGGACTGCCACCAAAGCAGCATTGGTGGAACTTGCCTATGCCCTGAAAGCTACGGGTGCCATCAATAACGGCAATGCGTCAATCCGGGATATTGCCACACATCTGGAGCGGGCATTTCATCAGGATCTTTCCCAGTTCTACCGCACATTTCAGGAAATCCGTATCCGCAAAAACAGCCGTACTACTTTTCTGGACCGAATGAAGGAAAAACTGGAACGCTGGATGGACAATACCGACCTGAACAGCAGGGGGGAAGACTGAATTTTTTTAATCCACCTTCTGATTTCGGTGTGGACTTTTTTTTGGATTCCGTCTGAAGTTTGCAACAACAAGATCAGACAATTATGCTCGAAAATATTTCATGGGGAAAGTTTCTTCAGCTGCTTGGAATTGTTCTCACCTGCTATTACGGGATCGTGGTTATCCGTTATTTCCGCTCTGAGGTTTCCGGTTTCCTACTAAACCGAAAAAGAGGGGAAACCGATGGGAATACCGGGGTGGCTGGTATGGGGGAAATGGCTGGTATTACTGAAAGGACTGGTAAGTGGGGCATGCACGGAAGTAAACAGAAACCCTCCCTGGATAATTTATCGGCATTGCTGGCTGAAATTGACATGGAGCTTATGGCCAATGCAGGAACCAAGGCCGAATTGATCCAACTCCTTGGTAGGAAAGTAGGTCACTACCGTCTGCCTGATTCCAACGCATCACGAAAAATAGTAATGAACCACCTGCTCCTTGTCGCCAAGGCAGCAAAGGTGGACCTCAGGGAAGGGGATCTTCTGACCCTGTTCAACAACCTGCACAACTGATTACTCAAACTATCTAAACTCACAAAAAATGAAAAGAATTACCAAATGGATCAGCGCCTTGTATCTCTTGTTACTAATCGGGGAACTTAAAGCCCAGGACGGAAACGCGGGTATCAATGAGGCTACCCAACAGGTTAGGGGATACTTTCAGTCGGGAACCGGATTGATGTATGCCATAGGTGCCATTGTAGGACTCATAGGGGCAGTCAAGGTTTTCAACAAATGGAACAACGGGGAGCCGGATACCGGAAAGGTTGCCGCTGCCTGGTTTGGTTCCTGTGTTTTCCTGGTGGTGGTGGCTACAGTACTCCAGAGTTTCTTTGGCGTCTAGAGTATTTCGGTATACGCAAGGGATAATTTATCCCGGAGGGTTTCTGAACCTAATTCAATTAAATGTATGATCAAGTACAGTATCAACAGGGGAATCAATAAACCCATGGAGTTCAAAGGACTGAAGGCTCAGTACATCGGATATCTGGCTGCCGGTTTGGGACTGGCACTGATTGCATTCGCAATCGGATATATCACGGGGATGTCCATGTACCTATGCCTCAGCATGGCTGTACTGCTAACTACGGCGGATTTTGCGTTGGTCTTCCACCTCAGCGCTACCTATGGAGAGCACGGCCTGATGAAGAAACTGGCCCGGAACCAAGTGCCCGATTCAGTAATAATCCGAAGCAGAAAAATCTTTTATAACCTGGTAAAAACAGACCATGGAACTTGAGCGAATGTTTCCTATATACAAGGTGGAGCATGGATTGATCCTTTCCCGTCAGGGGGATATGACCGCAGGCTTTGAGGTTCATTTGCCTGAAGTATTCTCACTGGGTGGAGTGGGATTCGAAGCGGTACACCAAGCATGGAACAAGGCAGCAGGGGTGTTACCCGGCAATACGGTGCTGCATAAACAGGACTGGTTTGTTGACGGCAATTATCAGGGAAAGTATGAGGGGGAAAGCCATTCCTTCCATTCCATGGCCAGTGAGCGCTTCTTTGCCGGTCGTGCCCACCTGGATCACCGTTGCCGTCTTTATGTCACCAAAAGACCCAGGGGAAATAAACTGGGCAGTTCGGCTGTATCCAATTTGTTGAGAAAGTCCCTGGTGCCGATAGAAATGCTTAAGGATAATGCAATGGAAGAATTCCGGAATGTCCTGGGACAACTGGTCCAGATCCTGGGTGACGCAGGAATAGTCCTGAAGCGGCTCAATGCGGCTCAACTGGCCGGAACCCCGTGGAAACCGGGGGTCATGGAAGAATACCTGACTCTCGGTCAGATAGGTGTGCTTTCCGATATTCAGTTTAAACCGGAATGGAAGATAGGAAGCAGGTATGTACAGCTTTATAGTTTGGGGGAAGTGGAGAATCTGCCTTCCTCAGTAAGTCCCCATGGAAGGTATGAACCCTACGGAAGTGACAGGAGCGAATTCCCGATCGGGTTTGCGACGCCAGTCTGTGCGCTGCTCCCCTGTAACCATATATACAACCAGTTCCTTTTTGTTGAAGACCACAGGAAAAAGTTAAAGGAACTCGAATCCAAGAGGCAACGGTTGGAGTCCCTGTCCAATTATTCCAGGGAGAATGCCATTGCAAGGGATGCAACCGCTGAATTTCTTAATGAGGCTATTTCCACGGGGAGAAAAGCCGTTAAGGCACATTTCAATGTCATGTGCTGGACAGACAGATCCGAGGAGGTTGGGACGCTGAGAAACCTGACAGCTGGTGCACTGGCCAAAATGAATGTAATTCCCAAGCAGGAAACCGTGGGTGCTCCCCAGATTTTCTGGGCGGGTCTTCCCGGCAACCAGGCCGCATTCCCGGTGAATGAAACCTTCGATACATTCATCGGGCAAGCCACCTGCTTTTTTAATGTGGAGACACATTACAGAAGTTCCCGCAGTCCTGTAGGGATCAGACTCGGGGACAGGATCACCGGGTATCCCGTGCATGTGGATATTTCAGATGAACCGATGAAGCAGGGCTTGATCACCAACAGGAACAAGTTTGTGCTGGGGCCATCCGGATCAGGGAAATCATTTCTTACCAATCACCTGATGCGTTCCTACTATGAACAGGGTACCCATGTGGTACTGGTCGATGTAGGTCATTCCTACCGTGGACTCTGTGAGCTGGTGGGGGGATATTATTTCACCTACGAACAGGACAATCCGATACGCTTCAACCCCTTTCATGTGGAAGGCCGAAAGCAGCCGGAAACCGAAAAGAAGGAAAGTCTGAAAACCCTGCTCATTGCCCTGTGGAAAAAGGAGGACGAGGTATTCAGGCGCTCGGAGTATGTGGCCATTTCCAATGCGTTGTCCGGGTATTTTGGGCTCCTGGAAAGGAACCCCGGGATCTTTCCCTGCTTTGATACTTTTTATGAATACCTGGATAAACAATTCAGGGAAGTATTGAAAGCGGACAAAGTAAGGGAGCATGATTTCGATGTGGACAATTTCATGTATGTACTGCGTCCATACTACAAGGGAGGGGAATTCGATTACCTGCTGAATGCCCGCAAGGATCTTGATTTGCTGGAGCAACGGTTTATCGTTTTTGAACTGGACAACATCAAGGATCATCCGATTCTGTTCCCTGTTGTGACCTTGATGATCATGGAGATCTTTATTACCAAAATGCGCAGGTTAAAAGGTGTCAGGAAGATTATCCTGATCGAAGAAGCATGGAAGGCAATAGCGAAGGAAGGCATGGCCGAGTACATAAAATACCTCTTTAAGACAGTAAGGAAGTTCTTTGGGGAAGCCATCGTTGTGACCCAGGAGGTGGAGGATATCATCTCAAGTCCCATAATCAAAAATGCGATCATCAACAATGCCGACGTAAAGATCCTGCTTGATCAGGGTAAATACCAAAACAAGTTTAAGGATATACAGGAATTGCTGGGACTTACCGATCAGGAGAAGGCGGTTATACTCTCAATGAATAAAGCCAGGGAGCCCGGCCGGAACTACAAGGAAGTTTACATCAGCATTAACAAAAAGGTTTACCGGGTGGAAGTAAGCCAGGAAGAATACCTCACCTATACCACCGAGGAGCGGGAAAAAATGAAGGTGGAGGAATACACCTCAAAATATGGAAACAGGAAAAAGGCCATTCAGATCCTGGCGGAAGAACTTAGAAACAAACAGCCATGAAATTCAAAAAAAGAATGATTGCGATGGGTATATCACTCACGATGGGCTTCACTGTTTTGCCGGAACAACCTGCCAATGCGATTCCGATCACTGTAATTCTTGAGGTGATAAAGGCAGGTGTCAAAAAGGTGATCCAGGCCATTGATCTGAAGATCCAGCGCCTTCAGAACCAGACCATCTGGCTTCAGAATGCCCAGAAGGTGCTGGAGAACAAACTGAGCAAACTCAAGCTCGGGGAGATTTCCGAATGGACTGAAAAACAGCGTATGCAATACGATGAGCTCTTTGGCGAACTCTGGCAAGTCAAGCGGATAATCGCACAGTTCCAACGGGTACGGGATATTGCCGATATGCAACAACAGCTGGTCAGGGAATATCAGGATACCTGGGGGGTGGTCAGCAATTCCGGGGTTTTGGGATGGGAGGAAAAAAGGGTGATCAGTGAAATATACCAAGGAATTTTGGAGGAGTCCCTTCAGAATTTAAGCCATCTGACAGGGCTGATGACATCATTTACCACCCAGATGAATGATGCTGACCGACTGGCTTCACTTCATCTGGCAGAGGATAGAATCCGCAAAAATCTGTGGGAATTACGGTCGGTCAATTCACGGAATATGCGCCTGATCCAATCCCGTGAACAATTGCCACTCAACAACCTAAAACAGAATTATGATCTGCATGAACAGTAACAAAAACTGTAGAATAGGCAGGATATATCTTCTGCCTGTCTTGATGTGCCTCGGGTTTGGCCTACAGGCACAGACCCTGGCGGAATGGACCAAGCAAAAAAAGCTGCAGACCAGCTATAAAGTTAATCAGATAGCTGCGCTATCCGCTTATCTGGAGGTGGCAAAAAAAGGATATGAAGTAGCCAGGGTAGGATGGAGGATGGTGGGGGATATCCAGGATGGAGAATTCTCACTTCACACAGATTATTTTGGATCCCTGTCTGCCATACATCCAATGGTCCGGGAATATCCTGTAGCAATGGAAATACAGAAAGTGTACAGACAGATTAACAGGGAGGTGGCCTGGATGAATAGTTTTCTGGACAATCAAATGCTGTTGGATGGGGAGGAAGTCCTCGTTGGCCGAAGGTTCAACAGGAAAATCCAGTCGCAGTCAGACCTGGTCATGGATGAACTCAGGGGACTCACCAGCCCCAACGTCCATGAAATGGAGGATGGTGAACGGCTTGCTGCGATAGACGGAATTTATATGGGAATTCAGGAGCTTTTTCAGGCCATAAAGGCATACAATTCACGAATCCGATTATTGGAAGTGTACCGGAAAAGAATAGAAATGCAACGCCAACAGGTAAACGGATTCCATGATGTCAGGTAAAACCAAACATTGTCTTTGCCTGGGGATGATGCTGGTGGCGTTTCTGAATCCTGTTCCCGGGATCAGTCAGGCACATGAGATTACACAGCTTGTTCTCAATTATGAGAAGCTTATCCAGCTGGAAGAAATACTTGACAATATGTATAAAGGATATACCATATTGGACAAAGGGTACAATACAGTCAAAGGAATAGCCGAAGGAAATTTCAGGCTACACGAGGCTTTTCTGAACGAACTCCTGAAGGTGAGTCCTGAAGTGAGAAAATATTACCAGGTAGGCGAAATCATCCAGTATCAGCAGCGGATTTTGGATGAGTATAAAGCCACTTACCGAAAGGTCAGGAAAGGGGAATCCTTTTCTGTTGCCGAGCTGGCATTTCTGGCTGAAATGTATGAAGGGCTGTTTCAGGCATCCCTACGAAACCTTGATGAGCTGGTACTGATCCTCACGGCAGGGGAGTTGCGGATGTCTGAATTCGAACGGTTGGAAGCCATTGACCGACTGCATGGGGAAATATCCGGTCTGCTGCTCTCTTTGCGGGAAATTAACAGGGAGATAAATGCGCTTGACCTTCAAAGAAGCAGAAGGGCCGATGAACGTAGAAAAATCCTGGAGTTAAACGGAGTAGACCCATGAAACCGGACCTGACTAAGGCAGACTGCCAGGTGGAAAACAACACATAGAGGGATGCTTTGATATCCCGGGATCACTGCGAGGGATTTCATAACCTGCCCCGGTTCAGCGGGCAGTCCATAGAAGACAAATGAAAAGAAGATGAAAAAACAAGCCATTCTACTGATGGGCATACTGGTAATACTTACCGGATCTGTCCATGCGCAGACTATTTCGGGAAGTGTCGAGGGGCTGCATGGGGTATTGGATCAACTTTACGATGAGATGATTCCGCTTGCCAACGGGTTGATCACTGTTGCTAGAGGGTTGGCGGGATTTGCATCCATCTGGTATATCAGCATGCGGGTATGGGGTCATATTGCGCGCTCGGAACCCATTGATATGTATCCCTTGCTTCGCCCTTTTGCTATTGGTTTGGCAATATTGCTTTTTCCCCAGGTACTGGCGCTGATGAACGGAATAATGAACCCAATCATCAGGGCTACCTCAGATATGGTGGAGGGAACCAACCTGGCCATTGCAAACCACATCTATGAAATGGAAGCGGAGCAACTTGAGCCCTATATTAATCCTATTGCTGAAGGTGATGGACAGAAATACCCTGAAAACCTGAAGGATATGGATTTTTTTGAGCGGATGGCAAACGAGATTTTTGTGTTCAACTTAAAAGCAGTAATCAGCAAATTGATTTCAGAGTTTTTGCAGATGCTGTTTTTTGCAGCTGCGTTATGCATCAACACCATCCGCACCTTTCAACTGGTTGTGCTTTCGATTCTAGGACCGATTGTTTTCGGCCTGTCTGTCTTTGACGGATTTCAGCATACGTTGGCCGCCTGGTTTGCCCGCTATATCAATATTTCCATGTGGCTTCCTGTTGCCAATATCTTTGGTGCCATTATCGCAAAAATCCAACTCAACATGATGGTGTTGGATGGGGATTTTACCTCTTCTGTAGGATACCTGGTCTTTATGGTCATTGCCATTATCGGGTATATGACAGTTCCGAACGTGGCTGGGTTTATCGTACAGCCAGGAGGTAGGGACGGGCTGCTCAGTAAAACCACCGCAGCAGCAAAGTCCGGTGCTCTGGGTGGAACCCGTGTTATTCAACAAGTCATCAAATAAGCTCCTATGTTTGAAAATTTAAAAAATCTGGATACGGCTTTCCGCCATGTAAAATACCTTTCCTTCGTGGCCATCCTGGGTTCACTCTGTCTTTCAGGATATTTGGGAATGAAGGCTATCCAGGCAACCCGGGCTGCACAGGAGAGGATTTATATCCTGGCGGAAGGAAAGGCGCTGGAAGCATTTTCGGCAACTAAAAAAGAGAATATTCCGGTAGAGGCAAGGGATCACGTAACCATGTTCCATCATTATTTCTTCTCCCTGAGCCCGGATGAAAACTTTATCAGGGAACAGATAACCAAAAGTCTTTACCTAGCCGACGCTTCTGCCAAAAAAGTCTATGACAACCTGAGGGAAAGGGGGTATTACTCAGAAATAGTATCAGCAAATATGAATCAGACTCTCGAAACTGATAGTGTGGTTGTTTCGACCGAATCCTATCCTTTCGAATTCAGGTTTTACGGAAAGCAAAAGATCATCCGGACCACTTCGGTCGTCACCCGCAGCCTGATCACATCAGGAAGGCTGCGTCACATCGACAGGACCGATCAGAACCCACATGGTTTTTTGATTGAAAACTGGGAAACCCTATCCAATGAAAATCTCAATGTGAAGAGACGATGAAGGTAATGGGCATGTCAGTTCACGTCAAATTTCCTATACCCACTATGCTTCAGGAATGGTGCAGCAGGGTTTCTATCCGGCTGAACAGACTGGCCGACCGGGAAAAAAAGCAACTCCTTCTTGGATTTATTCTGCTTACTGTAACCCTGTGTACGGGCATGTTAATCCAGGGAATTACCAGGGGACATTCCGCAGGCTTGCAACTTCAGGATTGGAAACCGCCGCTTGTTTATTATGACTCTGTTCTGCATGATGCAATGACCGGGCAGTTCCATGAATTCGAGTAGGGGGAAAGCTTCTGGGAAAAAGACAGTTGCTTACCCGAACAAACACATTAGAACCACTGAATCAAAACAATAGATAAAATGAAACAGCTGACCGAAAAACAAAAAAAGGACCGGAAATTCCTGCTTGTATTACCTGTATTGACCCTGCCGTTTCTGTGCCTGGCATTTTGGGCATTGGGAGGAGGAAAACACGTGGAGGAATTTGAAACTGCATCGGAGAAAGGACTTAATATGGGGCTACCTGAAGCGTATATTGAAGTTGGGTCAATGGATAAAATGAAATCCTACGAAGAGGCTGAACGAAAGGCTTCGCAGCTAAGGGAACAATTACGTATGGATCCCTTTGCCAACAGGTTAACCCAGGATACTGTGCCGGCAAAGCCCGGGAATTTGCAGGAAAGTAGCAGGCTTAGTAAGACGGAGGATGCTTTACAGGAAAAGTTGGCTGACCTGCAGAACTTAGTGTCCAACCCTCCCGTTAAAAAGGATCCTTATTCTTCCCCCCAATTATCCTCGCCCATCGATAAAGGCCAGGATTCGGACCTTGTAGATCAGGATCTCAAAAGACTGGAGTCCATGATGGCTGCTGTAGTTGAACCTGGGATGGAAGATCCTGAAATGCAACGAATTGATAACCTGTTGGATAAATTGCTTGATGTCCAGCATCCCCAGCGTGTGGAACAACGGTTGTCTGAGGCCAGAAAGCTTGAACTGCAGGCAGCTTTTGCTGTCAGCCCTGAGCCGAATGGTGCTGCCCTACAGGAGGAGGTAGGGATGGGTATTGTCCCAACGGAGCGTAATGGCTTTTATACGTTGGAGAATGAAACCCGGAAATCCTTTTCCTCCATTCATCCTGCGATCTCAGCGCAGGTCACCCGGGACCAGGAGGTGGTATCGGGGGCTTCCATTGAAATGGAGCTCACACAGCCTGTTTTCATTGAGGGAATTGAGTTTCCCAAGGGTACAAGGGTAACCGGAGTGTGTGCTTTAAGGGGAGATCGGCTCAACATTAATGTACAGGCATTACGTTCCGGAAACCTGATAATTCCGGTTAGTCTTGAAGCAACAGATCTGGATGCGCTTCCTGGAATTAAAATACCCGATGCTATTACAAGGGATGCCATTAAAGAAGGGGCCGGTGATGGAGTGGAATCCCTGGGAATGATGGGCATGTCTTCCTCCTGGGAGGCACAGGCATCCATGGCGGGAATGGAAACTGTCAAAGGTATACTGTCCAAAAAAGCAAAACTGGTCAGGGTCACCGTCAAAGCAGGACATCCACTTCTGTTGACGGATATGTCAAACAAGTAAGTAATCACTTTCTAAAAACAACATTATGAGAATTCCAATGGTATTGATAGCCTTTGCGCTATCCCGGATTTGCTGTGCCCAGTTTGTAAAGGAGGCTCAGGTACAAACCTATCCCATCCAGATTGGCTGGGACAAAACCACGGTACTGGTTTTTCCTTATGAGGTAATAAGTGCGGACTTCGGAAGTCCTGCCATACTGTCCCAAAAGGATAAAGCTGCCCCCAATGTGCTGAAACTTAAGGCTGGGGTGCGAGACTTTGTTCCTACCAGCATGTATGTGATAACCGCAGCAGGGAAGTTGTATCCTTTCACCGTCGGGTTTACAGAGCATCCCGATGAAAGACCTATAAATATGGGAAAGCAGGAGGAAGTCGAGTATGCCGATGCCCTGTTGGAAGGGTCCAAAATGAACGCAGCTGATATTTCTGCCGTGATGGAGGACCTGTTACTCCGGACTCCCGATAGATTATCCTGGGGTAAAAAACGGGGGATGATCCGGTTGGGACTGGGAGAACTGGTTGAAAAGGACGGGCTGCTCTTCATTCAGCTGGCAGTTGAAAATGAAAGCTGGGTGGATTACCTGCCGGAAAACTGGGTGTTTACCGTTCAGGATAAAAAGCAGGGTAAACGTACGGCGATCAGACAGGTCAACAAGGAGCCGGTAGCATTCAGGACGTTTGAAGGGGTAGCAGGAAAGTCCGGAGGTGTGGCTGTTTTTGCATTTCCCCGGTTTACCATATCTGATGCAAAAGAACTTTCCATCCAGGTTTTTGAAAGCAATGGTGACCGAAATCCGTTCCTGACACTATCAGGGAAGCAACTGCTTCAGGTGAAGCCCATACTAATTTCAAACCATAACTAATCCAATCATGACAATCAAAGAAAATATATACGAGCTGCAGGACCGGCTGAAATATTCGGGTTTTGGAGATACGCTGCATAAGGAACTGGAAAAACAGATCAAGGCCAAGAAGGACAATTTTGAACTGAACATGAGCAAGGATGTAGGGGATAAAAAGCTTGAATACGGTTTACACTTTAGAAGATCCGATGAGGGTAAGTATTATTACAATGGCTTTGATGCGAAGTTGACTTCTCCGGAAGGCAGGGAGCAATCCCAGCGTTTTTACAACAACCAGGGAATATCAGCCAAAGAAGCCTTAAACCTGTTGGAAGGAAGAGCAGTTTTTAAGAGTATGTTCAATAAGGATGGAGAACGGTACAATGCCTGGATTCAGCTGGATTTGGGGAGCAAGGACGAGAAGGGACAGCATCCGGTTACCCAATACCATCAGAATTATGGGTTTAAGCTGGAGAATGCGGTACAGAAGCTTCCTTTACAAGAACTGGGGTCACCAGACATGCTTAGCCTGTTAATTTATAGTCTGAAGAAAGGAAACCGCCACGAGGTGGGTGTTATAGGGAGTGATTCAACGTTTCTAGTGGAGGCTAATCCAAAGTATAAAACAATGAATGTCTATGATTTGGATGGGAATCGGATCAAACCCAGTGTTTTGAAGGAAACCCAGGAGAAGGCAAATGGGGAAGCAAAAAAGAATATCCAGGAGAAGAGCAGCTCAAAAGGAGTGAAGGTGTAAGTTTTTTAATAGTGTGGTAGTGAAATTTTTTAATGAAAACCCGGTGTAACAGCCGGGTTTTTTGTTTTTAGGGCAAAATTTATTGAGCCTGAACAGTTACCTGTTTTGGGAGGAGTGGGATATTTTTTGGTTTTTATTATTTCGGTACAAAGTTAGGCAGGTTCTGTCGGGGCGATCAGCAGACTACGGCATAAAGCCGCTTGCTTTGCGGCGCTTTTTATTCCGTTTCCTGCTTCCTTGCTCCAGAACTGCCTGTGAATAGCAACCTAAATAATTTCAAACTTAACTGTATTTATTATGGAAGCTGTAAATCAATTCATCAATCTAAACGAAGTAGCGGAAATTACGCTGGGCTACCAACCAAGGGTAAAGTCATCCCAACGTCCCAAAGTGGAATGTTCCCGACAGGTATATGATGTATTATATGGATTTTGGGATAAAGCTACACTTGAACTAGCGGAGCATTTTCAGGTGATGCTTCTAAGCAGGGCCAATAAGGTGCTTGGAATCTGTACCATATCCAAAGGCGGGACAGCTGGTACCGTGGTAGATCCCAAACTGGTATTCGCTACAGCACTTAAGGCATGTGCACAGTCCATCATAGTTTCGCATAACCACCCTTCTGGAAACCTGATGCCTTCAGAACAGGATAAGCGTTTGACACGGAGATTGGTGGAAATAGGAAAAGCTTTGGATCTACCTGTATTGGATCATGTAATTGTCACAGTGGAAGGATATTATTCCTTTGCAGATGAAGGGGAGCTTTAGAGCTTCCTTTTTTATTCGAACCAAATTTGCTTCTTACCTATACTTTTTCCTCCGTGGCGTTAAGAGTGCTTTGGAGCGATTAGAAAATAAATAGGTCATTTCCCTAACAGCAAAGGGCATATATGAAAAAGCTGAAACTAGGATAAATATTGTTTTTTATACGTATAAGGAGTCATTCCAGTAATTTTCTTGAAGTGTCGATAGAAATTTGAAATGTTGTTAAAACCGCATTCATAGCAAATCACTTCTATAGGCAATTTGTCTTCAACTAGGGCCCGACAAACATTAGATATTCTTATCTCAATCAAAAATTCAAAGAATGTTTTTTTAGTCATGGTTTTGAAATACCTGCAGAAACTAGAAACACTGAGGTTAGCAATACTTGAGATAGTTTCCAGGCTAATTTCCTCTCTATAATGGGCAAGCACATAGGTATAGATTTTTTCCAATCGTTTCATTTCTGAAATATTATTTAAGTGACTATTTGCATAGCCCGGAGAGATAGTTTGATATTCTGAACTGGATCCTAGTATTTGGAGGATTTTTAATAGATTGATTACCCTTTCTAACTGATTAGATTTTACTATTTCATGTAAAATCTCAGAAAGCTTTGCTTTTGTTTCCCCATAGATTATCATTCCTTTTTTTGCTGTTTCGAAAAGTGTAGATATAGAGTGGGTTTCCGGTATTCCAAGAAAGTCTTTTCCGAAACAAGTTGGTAAAAATTGTAAAACATAAGCTTCCACTTC
This sequence comes from uncultured Algoriphagus sp., assembly GCF_963974835.1. GTDB lineage: Bacteria > Bacteroidota > Bacteroidia > Cytophagales > Cyclobacteriaceae > Algoriphagus. The sequence goes on from NZ_CAXBET010000012.1 coordinate 14,820, forward strand.
AACTTCAGGTTTACCCTGGAAATATTCATCAGTGCATCTCCAAGTATGGGGCAAATTCTCTCCTAATAAAATTAGGTCACCATCAGAGAAACTACTGACTGTATCTCCTATATACTGTGTGCCATGTCCCTTGACTATATAGTGCAATTCCAACTCGGGATGGAAATGCCACAGAGTTCCAAAATTTGGCTTAGTGTCATGTCTGATACTAAATGAGTTTTCCGAAGCAATTGGGACTTTATGAAAATGTGGTTTCATGTGCCTTTTTCAATCAATGATGGAAGATGGTGAATACTGGATTCATCGTACACACTCGAAATTATAGGATTTAGAATATTATTTTGGGCGCAATCGATATAAAAATCAATTTCGACGGCGAAGTATGATAATATAGTATAATTTTTTGGCAAAATGTGATAATTAGGCACCTGACATTTCTCTCATATTTGTTCTGTTCATTCAATAAACCCAAGAGTAAACAGATGTACAAGCGAGAAAAAATACTGTTAGTATCAAGTGGAGATTTACGTTTAGATGCCAACCAGGTAGGTTGGAAGTTCCAAGAAAAAATGGAACAACAGCTTGAAACTACACTTTATGAATTCGGGTGCCAAGTTCTACGTGCGCACAGCTATAATTCAACAAAACTGCATGGTTTTATTGATTCTCAAAAGATGGGAATGGAGGTATTTAAAAATCTAGATCCTACTTTACCTATTATAGTTGCAGAAAGTGTCTGGCAGTATTCACATCATGTATTGCCCGGGTTAATGACGCATAAGGGTCCGATTTTGACTCTGGCAAACTGGGAAGGTATGTCTTCAGGATTAGTAGGTTTGCTGAATCTGAATGGATCATTGACAAAAGCAGAGGTGTCTTATAGTACACTATGGAGTAGAGATTTTCAAGATGAATTTTTTAAGGAGAAATTAGCTCAATGGCTTAATACAGGTGAAATTCAACATGATGACTCACATGTGCAGTATTATGATGCAATAGAAATCCCAGATTTCATTAGAATTTCATCGGACAATTTCACTCAAGAATTTTTAAAAAGCAAAGCTATAATGGGTGTCTTTGATGAGGGTTGTATGGGAATGTTCAACGCCATTGTACCAGATAAACTCTTGAATAAACTGGGGATCTTTAAAGAAAGATTAAGTCAGTCTGAACTTTACGCTGAAATGTTAAGCGTTGATCAATCAGAAGCTCAATCCGTGTTGAATTGGCTGCTCGACAAAGGTATGAAATTCAACTGGGGGACTAATCCAGCCTTGGAACTTACCAAAGACCAAACGCTTGAGCAGTGTAGCATGTATATCGCTGCTTTGAGAATTTCTTCTCAATATGGATGCGATACTATAGGAATACAATATCAGCAAGGCTTAAAAGATTTGGTGGCTGCAAGTGATTTAGCTGAAGGATTATTGAATAACATGGACCGCCCTCCTGTATTTGATACAGCTGGTAAAGAGCTATATCCAAATAGCCTGTTACCCCACTTCAATGAAGTGGATGAATGCGCTGGAATAGACGCACTTATCACCACAAGGCTTTGGTTGAAACTGGGATTAAACCCGGAAACTACTCTCCATGATATCAGATGGGGAGAAGAGTACCTCATTAACGGAAAACCCGAATTTGTTTGGGTGTTTTTAATATCCGGAGCAGCACCTCCTGCACATTTTATTGGAGGATACACAGGAGCAAGTAGTGAGCGTCAACCTCCAATGTATTTTAAGAAAGGTGGTGGAAGCCTTAAAGGTATCAGTAAACCCGGTCATATCGTATGGAGCAGGATCTATATCGAAAACGACCAACTATCCTGTGATATGGGAATCGGTGAGGTGGTTGGTCTGCCTGAGGAAGAAACTCAGAGAAGGTGGGATAATACAACTTCTTCCTGGCCAATAATGCATGCTGTACTGCCCGGAATTTCCAAGAATCAGATGATGGCCAGACACAAAGCCAACCATATTCAAGTGGTCTATGCAGACTCTTTAGAGTCAGCAAATAGTGCTGCAAAGCTTAAAGCCACAGTTTTTAATTCCCTAGGCATTAAAACCTTTATATGTGGAGATTTTAACTAATTAACATAACCCAAAAACCCTAATAATATGAATGTAAGACTACCTTTTCTTAGGAGGTTTTCATTGATCATGCTTCTGCTCTTTGGAGCTTTGCTTGTATCGAATGCTTCCTATGCGCAAGACCGGACTGTTCAAGGAACAGTTACGACAGGTGATGATCCGAATGGACTACCGGGAGTGAATGTATTGCTGAAAGGAACAACAATTGGCGCTGTCACGGATATAGATGGCAAATATTCTATTATGATCCCACAAAATGGAGGCGCATTAGTTTTTTCAATGATTGGATTTGAATCTAAGGAGGAGCAAATAGGAAATAGATCCGAAATCAATTTGGTGATGGAGGAAGATATCGCAGGACTAGAAGAAGTGGTGGTAGTTGGCTATGGTACACAGGTTAAAAGAAATATTACCGGTTCAATAACCTCTGCTGACTTGTCTAGAAACAGCGATGATGTATCTATCACCGAAGCAATGGTAGGCGTGCCAGGAGTCCAGTTCAATGAAACGGGAAGGCCTGGACAAGTTGGGAATTTATTAATACGAGGACAAAACTCCCTTAGTGGATCCAATAGCCCATTGATCGTTTTGGATGGTATAATTTTTAGTGGGAACCTGAATGATATTAGTCCAAGGGATATTAAATCCATGGAAATTTTGAAGGATGCGAGCTCAACAGCCATTTATGGTTCAAGAGCAGCCAATGGTGTCATTTTAATAACTTCCAAAGGAGGATCTACGGAGACTCCTTCCATCAGTCTTACTAGTTATACCGGCATTTCTGAGTGGGCTTCTGAACTTAAGTTACTAAGTCCGGAAAGGTATATTCAAAGAAGACTTGATTGGAGAGCCCAATCTGGATTACCGGCTGACCCTAATTCGATTTCCAATTACCTATCAACTACTGAAGCTGAAAATTTGCAAAATGGGAAGTCAATAGACCCATGGAAAGAAATTTCCCAACAAGGAAGGACTAGCTCTATTGATCTGAACATATCCGGTAGAACTAAGGTCACGAACTATTTTATATCAGCTTCAATGAGTGATGATAAAGGATTAATTTATGATGATAATCAAAAGAGGAGCACATTCCGGGCTAATATCACCAGTACGATAAAACCTTGGCTTCAAATAGGTACGAATACCATGTTTTCACACAGGGATCTTTCTGGAGTGAGTGCAAGTATCCGAGACGCCTATCGGATCAGCCCGCTTGGTACTATGTATTATGAGGATGGTTCACCTACCCAATTTCCAGTTCCGGATGAGCAAGCAGCTGCCAACCCTATGCGAACTTCTTTACTTTCTGATGATGACGAAAAACGGGAAAACCTGTTTAGCAATTTTTTTGCCCAGGTGGATGCTCCCTTCCTAAATGGTCTTTCATACCGTGTGAATTTTTCTCCTAGTTTCCAGTGGAATCATGCTTACAATTTTATGCATCAGGATAAAAATGTTTCATTCAACAACACATCTGCAAGAAAGCTTAATGAAAGACAATACAATTGGGTACTAGAAAACATAGTAACATATAATAAGAGTATTGGTGAGGATCATAATTTTGATTTAACCCTGTTGTTTGGGAGAAATCACGTGGAAGCGGAAACGACACTCGCTTCGGGAGAACAGTTTAATGTGGATGTTTTAGGCTATAATAACCTGGGACTAGGAGAAATACAGCGTATAAGTTCTTCAGCCTACGCCGTGGATATGGTCTCCTATATGGCGCGAGTTAATTACCAGTTTAAAGGGCGTTATTTATTGACACTTACAGCCCGAAAGGATGGCAGCTCTGTTTTCTCTGTTAATAACAAGTATGCAACTTTCCCATCTGGTTCCTTGGCTTGGATAGTTACCGATGAAGGGTTCATGAGAAATCTGGAAGTTTTTGATATGCTGAAATTGAGGGCTTCTTACGGGGCTGTGGGTAACCAGGCAATTGAACCCTATCAGTCTCTTACGCTTTCTTCAACTAATCGATATGTATTTGGGGATGGTGGAAGTAGTAGTTTGGGGGTGGTTACTTCTACCTTAGGTAATGATGATCTTACTTGGGAAACCACCAAAACAGCAAATTTTGCGGTAGATTTTGAACTTTTCCAACGAAGAATTGCTGGCACCATAGAGTACTATAATAGCAATACAGAAAACCTGTTGGTTAGACGTAATATCCCGGTTATGAATGGCTATACCAGTATTTTAACCAATGTGGGTGAAGTTAACAATAGAGGTATTGAGATATCCTTATCTACAGATAACATAAGAAATGAACAGTTCCAGTGGAGCACTAATTTTACCTTTTCCCATAATCAAAATAAGATAGTCCATCTGTTCAAAACTGACTTAGATGAAGATGGTAGAGAAGATGATAATATCGCAAATAGCTGGTTTATTGGTAAGCCTATCAATTCATATTATGATTATGAATTTGATGGTATCTATCAAGATGGAGATGATGATATTCCTGCAGGTTCGCAACCGGGTTTTGTTAGAGTAAAAGATTTAAATGGCGATGGTAAGATCAATACCGATGATCGAACAGTAGTTGGATCAGGGAATATTCCAAAGTACCAGTTCGGTTTTAGAAACAACTTTAGTTATAATAATTTCTCTCTTTCAGTTTTTGTTAATGCAATGCAAGGATGGATTGCACCATTCAATTTAATCAACCCTTTAGTACCGGGACGCAGTTTGGGACAATATGATGCAGGATGGTGGACAGCTGAAAATCAATCTAATACAAGACCATCTTTAGTGTACTCTAATCCACTCCAAACAAATTGGTATGCCAGTAGAGATTTTATACGACTTAGAGATGTGACTTTCTCCTATGATTTCAGTCAATCCACGCTTGATAAATTGAAACTAAAGGGTTTGAAAGTCTACATGACAGGCAAGAATTTAGGAACCATTACAGATTGGTTGGGCACAGATCCAGAAAACGGAGGTGCTTATACCAGCGAGCAGGGTAGCGATAATCTTTATCCGATGCCGAAAACATTTTTGATTGGATTGAATGTCTCATTCTAATTCTTTCTTCTTAATCCTTAATGAATAGACAAATGAAAATATTTAATAGCAATAGTAACGGAATAAAGTTCTTGGGTATATCTTTCCTGACCTTACTTTTATCCTGTAACGATGACTTCTTATCTGAAGAACCACTTTCTTCCTTAAGTGCAGATAATACCTTGGTGTCCGTGGCTGGATTTGAAACCTACATGACTGGATTGTCTTGGGCAGCCAGAGAAGAATATTCTCAGGATGATAATACCTTTTTCATTACCAATTTTCCCGGAACTGATGTAGGAGAGGATGCAGGAGCAGAATACTTCACTTATAGAAATTGGATATCTTATTTGTCTTCTGTAACCCCTGAGGTTAACAGAAATTGGAACTGGGCTTACGGAACTATCTTACCACAAGCAAATACGGTCATAGTATACGCCAATAAAGAAGAGAATAACGGTATTTGGGAAAATGAAGCTCAGAAAAATGCATTTATAGCAGAAGCTAAATTTTACAGAGCTTATGCACATAACTTTCTGGCTAACCTATATGGGGATGTTCCTATAGTAGATACTATTCTTAATGCTCCCAAATATGACTATGTAAGAGAAGAGCGCCAAAAGGTATATGAATTTGCAAGAAAAGATTTAGAGTTTGCTGCCAACTGGTTGCCGTCAGCTGACCAAACTAAGCCAGGAAGGATTAGTAAAGGTGTTGCGGATCATTTACTTACAGAGGTTTATATTAGTTTAGAGCAATTTGATAAGGCCATCGAAAGTGCTTCTCGAGTGATTGATTCAGGGGAATATCAGTTGATGACTTCTCGATTCGGAACGAATCAGGATGAACCCGGGGATGTATTCTCTGACTTATTTAAGGATGGTAACTATAATAGAAGTTCAGGCAATCTGGAATCATTATATGTTTGGCAATTTGAGAGTTTCACAGCCGGCGGAGGCGGGACCCGGGATGGCAATCAGGCTGTAAGAAATTTTGGGCCATTTTTCGTCAAAATTACTGATCCAAATGGAATTCCGAATGTACCGACAAATGAAATGGGTAGAGGTGTAGGTCGAGTTCGGGGTACTATTTATAGCCTGTATGAAATTTGGAATGATGAAAATGATATTAGGAATTCGGTATTTAACATGCGTAGGGATTTTTATTTCAATAACCCGAAATCCCAGTATTTTGGACAATTAGTCCCACAAAGAACCGCCGCAGAAGATACCCTAAGAAGTATGTATTCCTACCCTCGTAAAATAGAAGGGGAACCCTGGAATTTAAATAATACATCAGGCCGAACTTCTAAAGATGTGTATGTATACAGACTTGCCGAGACATATTTACTTAGAGCTGAAGCTTACTTAAGAAAAGGTGATGCCAGCAAAGCTGCTGAAGATATAAATGCTTTAAGAAGTCGTTCTAAAGCTAGACTAATATCCGAAAACGATTTGTCCTTAGACTTTATTTTGGATGAAAGAGCCCGGGAATTATTGTTTGAAGAACCTAGAAGGCGTACCCTAATCAGAATGGGTAAACTGGTAGAGAGAGTACGGAAATATGGGCTTTTGGAGAGCTCGCGTAATACCATCCAGGATCACAATGGTCTTTGGCCAATTCCTCAGGTAGCAATAGATGCTAACCTAGGTGCAGATTTGGAACAAAACCCAGGCTATTAATCTATTTAAGTTATGATTTCTAATATGCGCAATTCAATAATATGCTTATTTGTTATGTTGATCCCTGTATTGGGATCAGCACAGCAAATTCCCAATGATTACACTGGTAAATATTATTTACCACCTTTGGCTAAACCTGGAGAAGGAGCCTTGATTAAGTCTGAGTTGATATACGAACTTGATAATAAACCTACCCCTCAAGTACACGCATCAACTTTAATAGAAACTCCAGAAGGAATTGTTTCAGCTTTTTTTGGGGGCACTCATGAAAATAATCCTGATGTAGGAATTAGAGTATCTCGATTGATAAATGGAGAGTGGAGCTGGCCCGAAGAAATAGTGAATGGTGTACAGAATGATACCCTTCGATATCCCTGCTGGAATCCAGTTTTATTTCAACCTGAAGGAAAGCCACTGATGCTTTTTTACAAAGTTGGTCCAAGTCCCACCACCTGGTGGGGGATGCTCACCACTTCTGAAGATAATGGTAAGACTTGGTCTGCACCGAAGAAACTCGGTGAAGATCCCATCATTGGACACATTATAGGTCCAGTAAAAAATAAGCCCGTGCAGCTCGCTTCTGGGCGGATCATTAACCCTACAAGTCTTGAATATATAATAAATGGAAGGGAGCAAGACTGGAAGGTTTATTTTGAAATTAGTGATGATGGTGGAGATACATGGAAAATGGTTGGTCCTGTAAATGACGGGGTAAACTTTGATGCGATCCAGCCTAGCATTTTAACTTATCCTGATGGGCGGATTCAGGCGATTTCGAGGACTAAACAAAATGTGCTTTCCCAGATTTGGTCTGATGATGAAGGAGAAACCTGGGGGGAAATGACTGCACTGGATTTACCAAATCCCAATTCTGGCACCGACGCAGTTACCTTGACAGATGGGAGACAGCTATTGGTTTACAACCACTCCACCAAAGACGGTGATGAGCCAAAAGGTAGAAATATTCTGAACCTTGCTCTATCAGAAAATGGCATAGACTGGAAGCCAGTAATGACATTGGAGAATATTCCTGTGGAAGATGGATATGCCTATCCTGCGATCATTCAGGCATCAGACGGGTTGGTCCATATCACTTATACATACAACAGGAGGTCTATAAAGTATGCAGTAGTCGATCCAAGAAATTTTTCAATTAGAAATTAACCAGAAATGACAATGCGATATTTAGTAGGAATAGTAACACTTACTTTTTTTTCACTAGTTGTGGTGATAACACCCGCGCTAGCGCAAACCGATAAGTTTATAGAACATAATGTTGTTTTTCAGGAAGATGGCCAATACGCTGGATGGCCAGCAAACCATGGTATATGGGGCTGGGGAAATGAGATTCTGGTTGGCTTTGTAAAAGCATCCTACAAACAGACGCAGCCAGGCTTACACACGTACGATCCTAAATCAGCAGAAAACCAGTATGCCAGAAGTTTTGATGGAGGAGAGACCTGGGAGATCAAGGATGCCTATTCTATGGGACAGACAGCTTGGGGACATGATAATAATATAAGTACTGATAGAGCTGATAAGCCTACAGTCTTACAGGAGTCTATGCCGGATTTTACATCTGAGGATTTCCTATTGACCTTTTTAAGACATAATAATCACGATGGACCTAGCCACTTTTATTATTCTGAGGATAAAGGTGCCCATTGGGAAGGGCCTTATGTGTTTCCAAATATGGGTACTCCAGGTTTAGCCAATAGGACTGATTATCATGTTGAGGGAAAGCAAATAATGAGTGCTTTTGTAACCACCGCCAAATCTAATTCTAAAGAGGGAAGAGTAGCATTTGTAAGAACTACTGACGGAGGACTTAATTGGGATTTAGTTTCATGGGTTACCGCTGAACATGGAGGATTCGACATCATGCCTTCCTCTATCAAATTATCAGAAAATACCTGGCTAACCACTATCAGAACGAGGTACGAAAATGGTCAAAATTTGATTTCCAGTTATATTTCAAATAATAACGGAAACTCGTGGAAAAGATTAGTAGATCCTGCATCAGATACAGGCCGGGGCGGATCACCTCCAGCATTGGTCAAATTGAAGGATGGTAGATTGGCGTTGGGCTATATCCATAGAAGCGAATTTGGCTCTAGAGTTCATGTCCGTTTCAGTGCGAATAATGGAGAATCTTGGGGAGATGAGATTATTTTAAGAAGTGGAGATGGGGCAAGCAGAGATGTAGGATATCCTCGGATGATTCAGAGAGAGGATGGTAAATTGGTGATGGTCTATTATTGGAATAATGCTAATCAAAAAGGATCTAAGCCATATAGATACATTGCAGCTACCATTTTTGATCCAGAAGATTGGAAATAAAATAAGCACAATTTATCTCCTTCCTAATACCTACTTTAACTGACGATCTAGAATGCAGTTGATTTCCAAGACAAATTCATTTCAAATTAATCTGTTTGCACTTATTTTAAGTGGTATTTTACTTTGGAATTCTACCAATGCCCAAGTTATCACTGACTTCGAAATCGTCAAGTACAATAACCCGAACACGACTTCATTTTTGGGAGTGGGACTTTGGGCTTGGCCACTTCCCATGGATTACGATGGAGATGGTGATATGGACATGTTGGTTTCCTGTCCTGATAAGCCATTCAATGGGTTATACTTTTTTGAAAATACTTCAGGAGAAGACTTTCCTCATTTTGCTCCTCCGGTACGTCTAGGGGATGCTATCAAAAATGTGCAGATTTCCCATACAGATGAAGGAATGAGAGTCACTATCCCAGGAGCTGAATTGGTGGATTTCAAGATCAAGCTGGCTAGTGAGGAAAAAGCATTATTCGATGCGGAGGAATTGAAAAAGGGCTTTGAGAAGGTTCGTTTCAACCAATGGAAAATGGTCGATTACGATGGGGATGGTGATCTGGATGTGGTGGTAGGAATAGATGACTGGGCTGATTATGGCTGGGACAATGCCTTCAATGACCAAGGCGTCTGGACTAATGGGCCACTTCATGGTTTTGTCTTTCTACTGGAAAATATAGAGGGGAAATATTTAAATAGAGGAAGAATTGAAGCTGGGGGGAAGATGATTGATGTGTATGGAGCACCCTCTCCGAATTTTGCTGATTTTGACGGTGACGGGGATCTGGATCTGATCTGCGGGGAATTTTTGGACCGGATGACTTACTTCGAAAATACCGGCACGAGGCAGAAGCCTGTCCACAAAGAAGGCATTTTTCTAAAAAATGATGCTGGCCTTATTAAAATGGATCTTGAAATGATTATTCCTGTTGCCGTGGATTGGGATAAGGATAGTCATGTAGATCTGGTCGTTGGAGATGAAGATGGACGTGTAGCTCTGGTGAGGAATACAGGAAAACTAATTGGAAATGTGCCTCAATTTGAATCTCCAAGATACTTTCGCCAGCAATCCGATAACCTGAAGTTTGGAGCTTTGGCTACGCCAGTAAGTGTGGACTGGGACAGTGACGGGGATGAGGATATCATTACAGGAAATTCAGCAGGTTATTTTGCTTTTATTGAGAACATAGGCGGAGGAGAGAATCCAAGTTGGAATGAGCCCAAACTTCTGGAAGTGGGAGGGAAGCCTATACGTATTCAGGCGGATGAAAATGGGTCTATCCAGGGTCCGGCCGAAGCCAAATGGGGTTATACTACGCTGTCAGTTGCAGACTGGGATGGTGATGGGAACAAGGATATTATTTTTAATTCCATTTGGGGTAAGATAGAATGGATCAGAAATACAGGTTCTGGATTAGAAGCGCCCAAACCTATCCAAGTCAACCGGGGAAACGAAGTAGCTACTTCTCCAGCCTGGAACTGGTGGAAATCACCGCAAGATAAATTGGTTACTCAGTGGAGGACGACTCCGTATGCTATAGACTGGGACAAGGATGGTTTGATGGATTTAGTAATGTTAGATTTTGAAGGATATCTGGCATTTTTCAAAGGGATAAATGAAAATGGTCAGCAGGCTATTCTTCCTGGTCAGCGCATATTCTACGGAGACAAAGTTTCTGTCTATACTAATAAAGACAAAGCTGAAAATGAAGAAGGTGGCCCGCTACGTCTGAACAATGCCGAAGCTGGAGGAAGTGGGAGACGAAAAATTTCTTTCGTGGACTGGGATAACGACGGTGATCTGGATCTTTTAATAAATAGTGTGAATGTGACTCTATTTGAAAATATCAGTCAAGAATCTGACAAAGTAATCTTCAGCCACAAAGGTCCACTATCAGAAAAAGTATTGGCTGGACATACCACCAGTCCGACGTTTGTCGATTGGGACAAGGACGGAGTCTGGGAGATTTTGGTGGGTGCTGAAGACGGCCATTTCTATCATTTTCAGAGATGATTTATAATGGAAATGTCTGATAAAACAAAAGAGTATAAGTTGTCTTTTAAGGCATCCGGCTTTCTATTGCTGAATGCGCTATGTTTTTCAATGGTACAATGTAATCCCAGAAACTCAAACGTGAATAACAAAAACGAATCTTCTGATACAACAGAACTTGTGGAAATTCAGCTTACAAGTGATCCTTCAGGGCATTTTTTAAATCAACGTCAGGCATTTTCTCCAGATGATAAATTTCTTGTGTTTGACAATAGAAATGATGATTCCAAGATTGGGGAAAATGCTTCTATTCAATTGGTGGATGTGGAAACACAGAAGGTTGAAACAATTTACAAGTTGGAAAATCAAACCGTCTTCGGTCCTGGAACAGGTGCCGCAAGTTTTCATCCCACTAGGAATGAAGTGGTTTTTATTCACGGTTTGATGAACGCTTCCCAGGAGCAGCCCTATGGATTTACGGCTAGGGTTGCAAAGCAAGTTAATTTGGACGAATCGAATAAATCTGAAGCTATGGAAGCTCGGGATGTGCAGATTCCCTTCACTAAAGGCGCACTGCGTGGCGGTTCACATGCTTATTCCTACAGCTCAGATGGGCGGTTTGTTAGCTTTACTTATAACGACCAAGTTCTGGAGCGTGAATCAATAGCAAATTCCAAAATCAAAGACATGCGAACAGTAGGGGCTTTTATTCTGGGAGAGCAGGTTACTATTAATGGAAAAGTAGATGATGAAAACTTTGATGGGACGAGTTTTGCCGTGCTGTTAGCAGAAGTAAATGCGGATCCTAAGCCAGGATCTGATGAGATTAACAAAGCCTATGAGGAATGCTGGGTAGGGAATGCAGGCTATACCAAATTAAATGGTTCTCAGCAAAATAAGGCTTTGGCTTTTTTGGGGGATGTAATATCTGAAACTGGAGAAAAGGTTACAGAAGTTTTTATTTCTGACCTTCCTCCCAATATTTCAGAACTTATCTCTTCTGTTGATGCGGGAAGCCTTACTTCTTTGCCTGCTATCCCATCGGGAGTCAACCAACGCAGGTTGACTTTTACATCTGACCAGAAATTCCCAGGTGTGCAAGGACCCAGACAATGGTTGCGCTCTTCACCTGATGGAAATTCCATTTATTTCTATCAAAAAGATAATGCAGGAATAGTGCAGATTGCTACAGTCTCGCCAAATGGGGGAGAGATTAAAGTGATTACCAAAAATACATTTTCCCCTGATACCAATTTCAGTTTGAGTTCTGATGGAAAATACCTTGCCTTTGGGGCGAAAGAGGGTGTTTATATTACTGGAGTGAATGATGGTATAACTCAGGAAGTTTTAGCTGCTCCGGAAAATTCAAGCACCAACCTTAGCAATATTAACTGGTCCAATACAGGACATATTTTAGCCTACAATAGAAAAGTAGATTTAGCAGGTCTGTTTTGTTTCCAAATTTTTACAATTAACCTATCAAGCATAGTTAACAAATAACTTATGACATTACTTACTAATTCAAAAGAACCTTTAAGAGGAATAGTCCCTCCTATGATTACGCCACTACTTATGGATGGATCTCTGGATTCAGAAAGTGTGGAAAAGCTAATTGAGCATTTGATTTCAGGAGGCGTCCATGGCATTTTTATACTGGGTACCACAGGTGAGTTTTCTGGTTTGAGTTATCAAACTCGTAGAGATTTGATCACCCAAACCTGTAATCAGGTTGGCGATAGAGTGCCGGTGTTGGTAGGAGTTACAGATGTGTCCATCGAAGAAAGTATAGCCTTGGCAGAATTTTCAGTAAATGCTGGAGCCTATGCCATAGTGGTGGCACCGCCTTTTTACAATAATATCGATCAAAAAGAATTGACGCATTATTACCTTCAACTGGCGGACGCGATTTCACTTCCGATGTTCCTGTACAATATGCCGTCACATACCAAACTCGTAATTGAAGTAGATACCGTAATAGAACTATCAGCTCATGAGCGTATTATTGGCTTGAAGGATAGTTCAGCACACGCGGTATATTTTCAAGCTTTATGCCATGCCTTCAGAAATGATCCAGACTTTGTACTGATGGTAGGTCCTGAGGAAATGATGGCAGAAACCGTACTAATGGGAGGATTTGGAGGAGTATGTGGCGGTGCCAATCTTTTTCCAGAGTTATATGTAGCACTTTATGAAGCTGCTGTGAATAAGGATTTTGAAAAAATAAAACACTATCAAGAATCTGTTATGGAGATCAGCAGAAACATTTACCAGATAGGTCAATATAAGTCCAGTTACATGAAAGGTTTGAAAACCTCTATGTCATTTTTAGGACTTTGCCAGTCACAGTTTGCTTCTCCTCTTTATCCTTTTTCTGACTCAGAAATCGAAGAGCTTAGATCCCGATTTGATACAATAGTTACTAATCTATCTTAACATTCTGAGTCGGAATAGAATACATTTTCTTTAGGAGAAACTAAATTCTCCACAACCCAAAATAGCCAATAATTAATGGATTTACCTTTAATTGATTTAATAGTTTTTCTTGTTTACATGGGGGCAATCGTGCTTTTCGGAATTTCATTTTCATTTCGGAAAAGGACAGCGTTGGAATATACCACTGGTGGAGGCCGACTTCCTAGTTGGGCCATAGGCATGTCTATCTTTGCTACCTTTGTAAGTAGTATTAGCTTTCTGGCACTTCCCGGAAATGCATATTTGTCAAATTGGAATGGATTTGTCTTTAGCTTATCTATTCCTTTGGCAGCATGGATAGCGGTCAGGTATTTTGTGCCTCTTTATAGAAATTTGAAAAGTGAATCAGCTTATTACTATCTCGAAACACGTTTTGGCGCTTGGGCAAGAACATATGCTTCTATCTGTTATTTGCTGACGCAACTGGCTAGAATGGGAGCAATTATGTATCTACTTGCTTTGCCAATGAATGCGCTCTTTGGATGGAGTATTCCATTGATTATCATATGTACAGGAATAAGTGTTGTCATATATGCTATGCTTGGAGGGATTGAAGCGGTGATTTGGACAGATGCGATACAGGGAATTGTATTGATAGGCGGTGCATTGGTTTGTCTTTTAGTTATTATGTTTTCAATGCCAAACGGGCCCGGAGAAGTATTTACCATCGCCGCGGGGGCTGATAAGTTCAGCCTGGGGAGTTTTGAGTTCAATTTTGTCGAATCTACTTTTTGGATGATTTTAGTTTATGGACTATTTATTAACCTTCAAAATTTCGGTATTGACCAAAGCTATATCCAACGTTACATTACGGCAAGGAATGAGAAAGAAGCCAAGCGATCTACCTGGTTTGGTAGTCTGTTGTATGTACCGGTTTCACTTTTGTTCTTTTTCATCGGAACAGCTTTGTTTTCCTATTATCATGTGTTTCCTGACTTGTTACCGGAGGAGTTGCGTTTGGCAGAGAATGCGGATAAGGTATTTCCATATTTTATCGTTTCAGGACTTCCGACAGGAGTTACAGGATTATTGATAGCCTCCATTTTTGCGGCAGGCATGAGTACAGTTTCCACCAGTATCAATAGCTCTGCGACTGTTTTTCTCTCTGATCACTATCGGAAGTATATCAATAAAAACACTACAGAAAAGCAATCCATGCGCGTGCTTTTAATCACTTCTTTCATTATGGGAGGATTGAGTATTGCAGTTGGTTTGGCTTTCAACGGTGTTACCAGTGCTTTAGAAGCATGGTGGGCACTCTCATCCATCTTCAGTGGCGGAATCCTCGGGTTGTTTTTGCTCGGATTTGTAGTTAAAAAAGCTTCAAATAAAGCGGCTTCAATCGGTGTGCTATGTGGGGTAGTGGTGATCGGCTGGATGAGTCTTTCGCCTGTCTTGTTGATGGGAACTCCTATTGAAGGTTTTAAAAATACGCTGCATACAAACCTGACAATAGTGATGGGAACGCTAACAATTTTTATTGTAGGCTTTCTACTTACAGGTCTTTTTGCAAACCAAAATACAGGAAAATAATATGGCATATGTAATAGGTTTGGACTACGGAACCGACTCAGTTCGTGCATTATTAATAAATACCAAAAATGGAGATGTTGTTGCGAGTTCTGTATTTGCCTATCCAAGATGGGCGAAGGGTCTATTTTGCGATCCGGCAAAGAATCAGTTCAGACAGCACCCGTTGGATCACGTAGAAGGATTGGAAAAAGTAATAACTGAAATAGTGCGAAAGTCAGGTATAACTAAGAATCAGATCAAAGGAATTTGTGTTGATACGACGGGATCATCCCCCATGGCCGTTGATGAAAGAGGTGAATCTCTAGCCATGAAGCCTGGATTTGAAGAAAATCCTAATGCTATGATGGTGCTCTGGAAGGATCATACAGCAATCAAAGAAGCAGCTGAAATCACAGAGTTGTCAAGAACATGGGGAGGGGAAGACTTTACAAAATATTCTGGCGGAATTTATTCTTCAGAATGGTTCTGGTCTAAAATCCTTTCAATTCACAGAAAAGATAAAGCTGTAGCAAGTGCGGCATTTTCATGGATGGAGCATTGTGATTACATCACGGGTGTCCTTACAGGAATTGATCCTTTGAAGCTGAAAAGAAGCAGATGTGCAGCAGGGCATAAGGCATTGTGGCATCAAGACTGGGGTGGCCTTCCTCCTGAGAGTTTTTTAAATAAATTCGACAGCACATTGGGTAGCATTCGCAAAAACCTATTTACAGATTCTTATACCTCCAATGAGGTAGCAGGGAGAATAAGTAAGCAATGGGCCATAAAGCTTGGACTTTCAGATGACACGCTGATTGCAGTAGGTACAATCGACGCGCATGCTGGGGCGGTTGGGGCAGGAATTGTCGAGCATTCCTTAGTGAAAGTGGTCGGTACATCAACCTGTGACATTTTGGTAGCTGCCACGAATGAAATTGGTGAAAATCTGATCAAAGGCATATGTGGACAAGTGGATGGCTCTGTTTTACCAGGTTGCATTGGGTTAGAAGCAGGTCAGGCAGGTTTCGGAGATGTATTAGCTTGGTTTAGCAAACTACTTTTAACTCCTTCCATTAAGCTAATTGAAAGTACTGATTTGTTGGATGCTCAAACCAAAGACAATTTGACTCAGCAAATGAAGGATGATATACTGATTAATTTGTCTGAAGAAGCAAGCAAATTATCTATAGAGGATTGTAAATTGATTTCATTGGATTGGATAAATGGAAGGCGCTCTCCCAATGTAGATGAATCTTTGGAAGGGGCGATTATGGGTCTTAATATGGGCACTTCATCTGCGCATATTTTCAGAAGTTTAGTAGAGTCGCTTTGTTTTGGTTCCAAGTGCATAATTGATCGATTTGAAGAAGAGGGCTTAAGGATTGATGAAGTAATCGCAATTGGTGGAGTAGCTAATAAATCTCATTTGGTGATGCAGACAATGGCTGATGTACTGGGAAGAAACATTAAGATTTCGGCATCTACTCAAACTCCCGCTTTAGGAGCTGGAATATATGCAGCGGTTGCCTCGGGTTTATTCAAGAATATGGAGTTGGCTATCAAATCAATGGCTCCAGGCTATGATCAAGTTTATAAACCCAACTATACTAATGTTCATCAGTATCAAAAAAAATACGAATATTACCGAAAGCTTGGGGGAGTAGCAGAAAAATTTTCATTTAAGCAATAACACTATTGAAGAAGTTTAAATTCTTGGTAATGAGGATAATGATTTTAGAATTAATTATACTTTTATCCTCAAACATAGAAGTATAAATTTCTTCTAAATTCTCTGATCCAAAACTGGTGTTCACTACAGCATTTAAAGCATGTGCACTGTCCATCATAGTTTCGCATAACCATCCTTCTGGAAACCTGATATCTTCAGAACAGGATAAGCGTTTGCCCCGAAGATTGGTGGAAATAGGAAGGCTTTGGATCTACCTGTCTTGGATCATGTAATTGTCACAGTGGAAGGATATTATTCCTTTGCAGATGAAGGGGAGCTTTAAAAGGGAATTTCCTTTTTTTTTATTTGACTAAAATTAGTTCAGACTTCGGTATTCGATGTGATAATGTCATTTAGTTACTGCTTAATTTAAAAGTTGGATTTTAAGCATAAATCAACTTAGCTCAAATACTAATTAAACAGAACTTACCATGGAACTGAAATTTGAAGACTTGCCTGACGCCGTATCTCAATTAATTGAACAGAATAAACTGATTTTAAAATTGATGCAAGAAGTTAATTTTCCAAAAGAGAACGATGAAGAGGTACTTACCTTGACAGGAATATGTGAGTTGCTGGATCTGAAAAGACAAACCATCTATAGCTACGTATCTAAAAATCAGATCCCTTACCATAAAAAGGGGGGCAAGCTTTATTTTTTCAGAAAGGAAATTTTAGCATGGATCAAAACTGAAACCAAAAAAAGAATAGCCGATCGACCTTTGTTTAGGTTAGAAAGAAAGTATATAGATAGGAAGTTAAATAAACATTGACTAAGTCCTTTGTTTAAAATTCTTGATTTTTAGTTATTGAAACCTAAAGTGGAAAATACTTATAGCTAAACAATGAAGTTGGAGAAGAAGATTTTGAAAATCTTTTTCTCTAGTTTCTCATGAAAGAAGTAATATCTTCTAGAATCTCCTTTTTTGTCTTGTCCTCAAAGCCTGCAAAATAATTTTGGGTAGTCTTCATATCGGAATGTCCAAGTGCTTCACTTACAAATTCTAAACTCGCATTTTTCCTAACCGCAGAAGTGGCAAAAGAATGTCTTGCCCAATAGGTCGAAATATTTTGATTCAAATTATTTGCCTTAGCTAGCTTTTTAATGTGTTGATTGACAAATCGAATAAAGTTCAATTTTGCTAAATGAAGTTTTTCAGGCGTCATACTTTCATTTAGGATAGGGAATATAAAACTATTGGGATTTTGATCGTCAGTTCCGTATTTTTCAATTATATTTTTTGCAAAGCCTGTCAAGGGAACTTGGATAGGTTTAATATTTCCCTTCCTGGTTCTTTTGGTTTTCTCCCTTACAAATTCGATTTGTTCAATATTCAAATTTTTCCACTTTAGGTGAAGAATATCTTTCATATTCATTCCATTGCATGCGAAAGAGAAGAACCAAAAATCCCTCGCCTTTTCCTGTTCTATAGTTTCTGCTTTAGCTTGAAATAAGATTTGTAATTGATTTGAGTCTAGCGCCTTTTTGGTATTTGATGAAGCTGGTATTTGATATCGTTTAGATCCAAAAGGATAAACGCTAGCATCAATACTTTTCAACTCGATAGCCCTATTAAATATAACTCGAAGTCCTCTGAGATAAATCCCGACAGTAGTCAAAGATTTCCCCATCTTTTCAGTCATATAAATCTCATATTGATTGAGAAACTTGACGGTGATATCATGGAAAAAAAGACATTTAGGTTCTTTGTGAGTTTTGAACTTAAGAAAAGCCTTTAAAGATTTCATGCTTAGCTCATAACTAGATGCGGTAGAAATTCTTTTATATTCCCTAAGTTCTTTAAGATATGCATCGTAATGATAAAATGCATTCAACAAGTCAGCTGTCTTTATTTGTATTGAATCTTCGAATGCTTCTAAACTGAATGTTTTTAACGACTTTACTTTTTCAGTGTATTTTGCTTTTAAAGCATTCAAATCATCTCGGATTTCAATTTCTTCTTTTCTAAATCGCTGTCCTTTTTCAGGAAATAATATTCTATCATAATCCGTCTCCGTTAAATCAAAGTCTGTTGTAAAGAGTCGGACTTTTTTAGTTATACCATCGTAAACACGAATTTTCACTGGATAATTACCATTCTCTTTTTTTCTCCTAGTATCCAGATATAAGTTTACAGTTACAGGGTCTTTGGCTTTGTTCTTTTTTCGAATCATGGCTGAGATTTACTTCAAGGATTGATTTCATGTGCACACCATTTGCACAAAAAATTGTCATAACATATGTAAATATACGTAAACAAAAACATAAAGTAAAGCTCATTTACACCTATTAATCAATAGATTATGGTAATATCTGAGTAGTAAAAAAATACTGCATTTTCGAACTTGTAATCAGTAGGTCATTGGTTCGATCCCGATAGGAGGCTCAAAAAGAGAAGCAGAGATGCTTCTCTTTTTGTATTTTAGGCATTTATGTCTGCCCGGAAGTTCAGAGAACATATAAGGTTATACCTGAACTTCCTGATCAATGGCTGCCTCAGATATTTCAGCAGCCATCATTAAGAAGATTGAAATCCCCAAACAGCTAAAGAAGGAAATGAAGAATGAAGTGATGGTGGCATCTTTATAAATCCTCATAAAAAAGGGTGTTAAAAAGATTACCAATGCAACTGCTTTCGCGATTTTAGCACTAACGGAGATTGCCGGATGATATTTGGCATTGATTCTTAATTTTGAGGCAACATAATTTCTTTTACTTTTCATGATACTTTGGGTCTAAAGTTAGAGGACATTCTACCTACTTATTCGAAAACCAAAGCAAGTGTAAAATTCCTATGATAAATAATTTACTATTTAATATTTAGAAATCAATCCCTTAGGGAAAATTATCATGGAATAGCTGGAAGGAAATAGTGTCAATTTGGGAATGCAAGAAAAGATACCTGCAACTCTCCCAGTTTTTTATAGCCTTCCTCATTCATGTGTATTGGATCAGTATAGTATAGATCTTTATTGTAAATACTGTAACCTCCTAATGTGAACTGGTCCAAGTAGGGAATGCCATGGAATTCACAAATTTTCTTTTGCATATTGACATAGCGAACCATTCCGTTTTCTTCGAATGGATCATAAGCACCTCTATCGTTGAACGCTTTGCTTGAAGTAAAAAAATATATCTGTGCATTCGGATTTAGCTCATAAATCTTTTTAATGCAGTAATTGATCCCACCTGCCTGTGTGACAAGTTTACTTTCATCAAAATCATCAAATTCAGAATAATCGGTGTATTCCCCAACGTCCCGGTTGTTTGTATAATCATTTGTAGAAGCCCAAAGAATATAGATATCAAAGGCTCCAGCTTCATCAACTTGCTGTTGCAGAGATTTCCCCTGTAAGGATGAAAAACCCGCTCCCCCAACTCCATAATTAGTGATACTCATACCTAGACGCTCTTTCCACATTATTTTTGCCTTTTCACTAGATGGTATTACAGATACTGAGCCCCCTAAAACAGCAACTGATTTACCATAATTAAAGGAGTTTTTTATACTTAGATCAGACTCTTGTGCAAAGACTCCCATATGCAATAGCATAAATATAATAATCGCACAATATTTACTTCTTCTCATTTGTTAGGTATTTAATAGATGCAATAAAGCTTTATATGGCATAGTTATCCGTTTTCTTATCAATGTCCACCATTTATTTGGACAATTTGCCAGACTAATTAAAGCCGAAAATACTTCTGTATAAAAGCTTAATGAATACTGACGGCATACTTTGAAATATTAAAATTTAAGCTGATACAGGTCAAATTTGGTGATTTTGCTTCGGCTAATTAATTACATCTTATTAGTGAACTTGAAATCAATGATTTGGCTAAAATAATCTGGTCGCAAAATTTGAGTGTTCATGTATTTTTTATTTATTGTATCAAAATAAAACATTAAACCCAAATCTATGAAAAGTAAAATTACAATCTTAAGCAGCTTGGTGCTTTTGGTGACCATAAGCTTTGCATTTGCACTCACTAACCTTGATGAGAAGTATTTTGAGGGCAAATGGAATGTACTTGTGAAAGGAACTCCACACGGTGACGCTACTATACCGGTAAGATTCGAAACAAAGGATGGAAAGACTACCGGTTATTTTAAGGAAGAGGGAGTTGAGGAGGAGAAAAAAATGAGCTCTGCCGTTATTAATGGAGATGTGATTAGCACTGCATTCAACATTTCAGGCTACGATGTTACGCTTTCCCTGAAAAAGGTGGATGATGATAACGCAAAAGGTGACCTCTTGGGAATGTTTGATGCTGAAGGCACGCGGGTAAAGTAATTCCTATTACTTTAAGAACTTTAAAAAATTAAAATTAACCCAATCTATCTATAAGTAAAATGAAAAAAGGTGGCAGAACGTTCTGTCACCTTTTTTAGTCTTGTAACCCAATCTATTTAACTGTTGAAGTCGCTATCGACATCTCATTACTCTTCTATATCCTATAATTGATATAAAATTGATTATTCGTAAAGGCTTAAAATATATCTAACCATATCCTTTGCATCCTCTTCGCTTAATGTCGGATGTGGAGACATAGCAGCTTCACCCCAGACGCCTGCGCCACCTTTTATTATTTTATTAGCCAGTTTGGTGATATTTTCATCTGAAGGTTTATACTCAGCAGCTATCTCTTTGAAAGAAGGGCCTACAACCTTTCTTTCTACCAAATGACAGGAAAGGCAATCCGAATTACCAATTTTAGCTTCGCCAGTAAGACCGACACTACTACTTTCATCGATTATTTCTTCTACCTTTTCTTCCTCTACAATCGGCTCTTCTACTATGGGAGGAGTTGGTTCAGCAGACTCTACAACGGGAGCTGTTACTGCTGGCGATGATTTTTCCGAAGTGGTTTCTCCACCTCCGCATGCAAACAAAAGTACAGCGAACACTACGGCTGCCGACTTTGATATGGTTTTAATTTTCATTCTGATAAACTATTAATATTCAATGGCCAAATTTGAATAATTATTTTTTCTTAGGCCGGTTAATGACTGTTTAGAGTAAACTCTGGAAGGTGTTTGATTGTTCCGCCATCCATTGCTGATTCATGAGCTAAAATCCCTACGCAAGTGATATTTGCTGATTCTCTAGCATTTGGATAAGGAGCTCTTTCTTCTGCAAGTGCATTTAAGAATTCATTGACCAAATGCGGGT
This sequence comes from uncultured Algoriphagus sp., assembly GCF_963974835.1. Classification (GTDB taxonomy): domain Bacteria; phylum Bacteroidota; class Bacteroidia; order Cytophagales; family Cyclobacteriaceae; genus Algoriphagus. The sequence continues at coordinate 36,825 of NZ_CAXBET010000012.1, forward strand.
GAGATCCTCCATGGCCGGATCCCTGAATAAAAGATAAATGCTGATTGTCATCACCATCATAGACTCCAGCAGTAGTGAATCCAGCAATTTCCTCAGGAAGCAAATGTCCATAATCAGGAATCTTCACTTTCTCTGGGCTTTCACCTGTATGAATCACTGAATCTTCATGTTCAATCAACGTCCACTCAAAAGATTTCTTTGAACCATACACGTCAAAACTCTCCCGGTATTGTCTAGCTGTGTTGAAAAGAGATCTAGTGACTTCAGCAGCCAAATCAGAATCTTTGAATTTTATATGACAAGTTTCGATGGCAAATGGGGAACCGTATTTTGGTATCAAGTTTTCATCAATTCTACCCGATCCAAGGCAGGAAACATATTCTGCTTGTGCCTTAGGCAAAGCCAATACAGGCCCCACGCAATGTGTCGCATAATGCATAGGAGGGAGGCCTTCCCAGTATCCTGGCCAGCCAGCCATTTCCTGCTGATGAGATGCTCTTAGAAACTGAATTTTTCCTAGCTCACCTTTATCATACATTTCTTTAACGAATAGAAATTCACGGCTATAAATAACGGTCTCCATCATCATATATGTCAATCCAGTTCTTTGGACTTCCTCAACGATTTTTTTACAATCTTCCACAGAAGTGGCCATTGGAACGGTGCAAGCTACATGCTTACCAGCTCTAAGTGCTTTTAAAGATTGCTCTGCGTGATTCTGAATTGGAGTATTAATATGTACTGCATCGACTTCTGGATCTTTTAATAGTTCGTCGTAGTCAGTATATACTTTTTCTATTCCAAAAGCTTTTCCGATTTCCTCTGCCTTTTCTTTATTTCTTTGGCAGATGGCGTACATATTCGACAGTTTATGCTTTTGGTAGATAGGAATAAATTCTGCTCCAAAGCCAAGTCCAATGATCGCGATATTAAAGGGTCTATTACTCATGTAAGTGTAAGTATGGTTTTTTTAAATTAATAGGTAAAATAGGTTTGAGAATTTTATAGGTTTTTAGGTCAGGTAAAATTGAAAAGGAAGGGAAGCTTAGGAAGCACTCCTTCCAGATATTAGTTACATAGAAAGTTTACCTGATTCATTCCATGTTTTTTAAATCGTAGATTATTTTGCTGCCCAGCTTTTCAGAAATTCCAAGCCTTCTTTGGCGAAGCCATCCTGAGAAGGAACCAAAGGCTTCCAAATACAAACTGCTCCAGCAAGTTCTTTTACGTCTGGAGTGAAACTCTCTATCGATACCACTCCTTGGTAATTGATGGCTTCAAGACCTCGCTTGTATGCATCCCAAGGAGTAATTCCCGTTCCTGGTGTTCCCCGATAGTTTTCAGAAACCTGAAAGTGAATCAATTTTTCGCCTGCCAATTTAATAGCAGCTTCAGGATTTGGTTCCTCAATATTCATATGAAAACCATCCAAGATCACCTTTGCTTCAGGTTCATTGATGTCAGCTATTAATCGCATCAATTCTTCGCAGGTATTGATCAGATCTGTTTCAAATCGATTGAGTGTTTCCAATGCGATATCCAAACCGAATTTTCTGGCTGTTTGACAAACAATACGCAAGTTAGTCACTGCCCGATCCCATTCCACTTTCTTCTGCTCAGGAGAAACCAATCTTGCTTTACCTACTGCAGAGTACATTGGTCCTGCAACAAACTTGGAATCTAATCCAGCTGCTATCTCAAAGCACTGATCTAAGTAATCAAAACTGGTTTTATGAAATGAAGGATCTTCATTTGTGAAATCCCGGCTTGTGCCGAAAGCTCCGCAGATAACGGCCTCAAGACCGTTATCGTTAAGTGCTTGTTTTACTTCAGGTATATTGATCAGGGCGGGATCCTCTACTGGGATCTCCACTACATCGTATCCAAAACTTTTGATTTTTGGCAAAAGACTTAGTGTTTCAGAACTAAATGGAGAGGTCCACAACCAGGTGCTTACACCGAATTTTACGTTAATTGGCATCCTTTATATTACTTTCATTATACCGTTCATTTGCTTCCAGTGGTTTGGAAGAGTGCATACAAAAGGATAATCACCTTTCTGAGTCGGCACTGTCATGATAATGGATTCGGTGGTGTTTGGAAAAACCAAATTGGTGGATGCCAATACCTCAGATATAGCTGGTACAAAGCTTCTGTCCATTCCCGTTAGATTCTGAGCCATTTTATCTACAGCCTTACCTATTTTTTCCAAAGAGCCAATTGCTCCAATAACTAGATTATGCTGGACGAAGTCAGGATTATTAAAATCTACCACTAGTTTGGTGCCCGCATTTACGATAAAAGATGATTTGTCAAATGACATCTCATGAGGAATGGCGTTAAGTGTGACCAATCCATCCTTAATGACCTCAACTGATGTTTCAGTTGAGGATACGGCTTTATTTTCTTGGTTTGAGGCAGGTTTCTTCAGATCAAGGCTTGAATTATTGCCAATTCTTCCGGAGAATCTCCAGTTGCCTTCGTAATCACCTACTTTATTGTTAGAGTCAAACTGACCTACACGGACATTTTCCGGGGACAATGGACCTGTAAACAATCCCTTTGTCTTTCCCTTAGCAACTTCTTTTCCGTCGATCATCAAGCTCATGCTTCCGTCTTCTGTGAGTGTTGCATTGACCAAGAAACGTTCGGTAGGTAAGTTTTTACGTGAGCTGATTATTTTTACATCACCTTCCTGAGCGATAGCAAAATGCATTGCATCTTTATAAACATACAAACTATATCCATTTGTACCGTTGCCCTGGGCCACCAATACTCCGTCAAGATCTTCTCTTCCTGGAGCCACTTCCATCTCAATGGTCATCTCTTTTCCTGTAGGATCAGGAGGGAACAACAATGCATTTCGCTGGCTCAAAGTATATGACTCAGTTACTAAACTTTTAGAAATTCTATCTGCGATTCCTAATAACGAATCTGCTTCTGATTTAGGAGCTACTTCTCTACCTTCAAAAGCAGAAGGGTGAGTTAGAGCCGCGGCAAATATTGCCTGTGGTAAGTATTCATCCTTTGCATTATCTTCGTTTTCAGAGATAGCCAATAATCTATTAGAAACATCCGCTGAAGCTGGCATTTCAGATACTGCTACGATTGCATTTTTTCTTGTCTGAAGATTGTCATCTTCCATCAGATTAGCTGCTAAAATAGCATCCAATGCAGCTTGATTTTTTGGAATTACTCTCACGGCATTTTTACGAACAGCCGCTGAAGGATGGGTAAGCGCTTTTTCTACCACTTTCTGTGCCTCAGCATTATTTCCATCCAGCACACCTAATCCATGAAGTGCCCATAGTGCATTGATTGCCGGAGCATTCAATCCAATTTCATCTACCTTTTGATTGTTAATGACGTCGTATAATCCCTCAATAACGTCCATGTTTTTTGTTTCTACTATCAATCGCTGAGCTGTCAATCTCCAGAACATATTCTCACTTTGAATTGCTGCTAATAATTCATCAGATTCAGCATCTTTCAAGTTGAAGATTTTAGATGATTCATTGCCTTTATAAGTCAGGCGGTAGATTCTACCGTGTTGTCTATCTCTCAGTGGATTGATGTAAGCATTTCCTTCTCCATTGTCAAAACCACGTGGGGTAGGGTTATGCTGTATGATGAAATTGTACCAGTCAGCAACCCAAAGAGAACCATCAGGTCCAACCTCAGCATGTACTGGGCTAAACCATTCGTCGGAACTCGCTAGAATGTTGAATGCATTTTTCTCTTTGTATCCAGACCCTTCTTCTACTATGCGCGCATTGTGGAGTACCCGTCCAGTAGGCTCAGCTACAAATGCCATTTGATTCCAATATTCTTTAGGGAAATTTCTAGCAGTATATAAGTTGTGACCTGCAGCAGCTGTATAGCTTCCATGCCAATCTACCTGTCTTAAGAATGGAGTCAGGTGAGGCATATCGAAATGCGTATCAATTCCTGTTGCGGTGTTTGGAGTTCCTTTATATACAGTTCTCTTAGCATATTTGGTTTCCATAGCCAAATAAACAGAGTGCTGTCCGTTTGCAGTAGAAATGAATGTTTCGAAATCTTCCGAGAATCCTAAGCCCCAAGTATTATTACTTGTACGTCCTAAGAATTCCATATTTTCCCATGTAGGAGTAAATCTGTAAACACCTTGGCTGAAATTAAATTTCTTACCGCTTACTTCTCCGTCAAATCCTGAGTAACCTAATACTCCCCAAATCTTATTATCAAAACCATATTTCAAGTTGGATGGACCAGCGTGAGTATCGAATTTACCCCAGCCAGTCATCACCACTTCCTGCACATCCGCTACATCATCTCCGTCAGTATCCTTGAGAAAAACAAAATCAGGCGCCATGGATATTAGCATACCACCATTAACAGCCATGATTGAAGTTGGAATATTCAAACCTTCTGCGAAAACAGTTACTTTATCTGCTTTACCATCTCCATCGGTATCTTCCAAAATCTTGATTTTGTCATCGCCACCTTCTTTGCGAATCTCATTAGGATAGTCGGTTGTTTCAATTACAAAAAGTCTCCCTCTCTCATCCCAAGCAAATGCTATAGGATTGATGATCATCGGTTCGGAAGCGAATAGCTCTAGTTCAAAACCTACTGGTACTTGTACTAGCTTCATTGATTCTTCCGGAGAAAGCGGTAACTGATAACGAGGCGCAGGATCTCTGTTCTCGTAATTAGGGATATCTGCATCTTCAAACTGCGGAGTAGGAATATTATACTCAGTCAGTAGTTTATTGACGTCATCACCTACAGCCCAAAGTATACCGTTAGCAATAAGGTTTTGAAACTGTTCTTTTTCCCAGGTTTTCTCATTGTGGCCATAAGCAGTATAGAATACTCTGCCATTACCCTGCTCACGAACCCAAGTATAAGGCTCTTTCCCTTTATCGTCTACTCGTTCCATCAGCACATGCATTTCTGGATTGAGTTGACTGTGAACGTAAGTTTCATCCCAAGTTTCAAACTCAGAAATACCCTTCATCACAGGATGATCGGCATCCACGATGGTAGCTGTGAAATCTCCAGTACCATGTGTGCTAAACTGACCACCGACAGCTTCTATGAACCAAGGAGAATTCTGGAAGCAGAAAGAAGCACTATGAATAGGAATAAGCGCTTTGCCTCCTTCTATATAAGACTTCAAAGCTGATTCCTGCTCTGGCGTGATCTGATCATGATTCGCATAGATCATTAAGCCATCGTAGTTATTGAGAGTCTCGGAATTCAAATCATTCACATCCGTGGTGTATGTAAGATTTATTCCTTTCTGGAAAAGAGGAGTTTCCAGGTACATCATCAATTTTTCAGAATTGTGATGTTCACTTTCATGCCCTAGAACTAGAATCTCTACTCGCCGAGGATCTGAGGATGAAAGAAAATTTTTGTTGCCTTTGCCTCCGCATCCTGCGAGCAAAGCTACTACTACAATCACCAGACCTACGAAGGGTGACCACGGTAATTTTGGGGTTTTAAAATTCATATTAAGTTTAAGATATTTTACAGTTTACTAATTACAAGCAATATTCCCATCATTTCTCCCTGTTTACGCTTGAAAAATGACTGAATTATGATTAATTACGACTTCAAAGACCAAGTAATTTAGGATAAATCAGATAGAAACAATGAAAAAACCCTTACAAAAATCGAAGATTCCGAATAATAAGGTTTTTGTTATCAAGGAATTACGGGAATCATATTTGGATAAATATTGGCATTCGCATGAGGAGTACCAATTGAATGTCATATTGAAGGGTAGGGGTACCCGCTACATAGGTGATCACATGAAACCTTTCAAAGAAGGTGACCTCGTACTTACCGGGCCTAATCTTCCTCATGTCTGGCGCAGTGACAATGCCTACTTTGATCCGGAAAATGGATTGGAGACGCACGATATAGTAATCTATTTTCCAGAGAGTTTTCTTGGAAAAGATGCCTTGCTCAAAGAAGAGTTTGAAGACATCGGCAAGTTGCTCGCCAGAGCAGATAGGGGATTGGAGATCACCGGTCAAACCAACAGAAAAGTAGTAAAAATGATGAAGGATTTAGTTCATAGGAAGGGTGCGGGAAGTATCATTGGTCTTTTGGAGATTTTGGAAGTTTTATCCCATTCTACCGAGCTAGAACCTATCACTCATATTGATTATAAGACTAATTATAAAGCACATGAAAAAGATAAAATCTCGGAAATACTGGAATACGTACTACAAAACTTTAAGGAAAAAATAACACTTCAGGACGTGGCATCTATCGCAAACATGTCAGAAAGTGCATTTAGCAGGTATTTCAAAAACAGAGTCAATAAATCCTTTTCAGATTTTTTGGGAGATGTGCGAATAAGCAATGCCAGAAAATTACTTCATGATGAGGATTTGAATATCAGTCAGGTTTGTTACGAAAGCGGCTTTCCTACGCTCTCCAATTTCAATAAGCAATTCAAAGATCGAATTGGAAAGACTCCGCTTAACTATAAAAAGGAGTATATGGAGCCTTTTTAAGATTAAATAGATAAAGACTTTTCCGCTGACTTTCGGAAATCACATAGCGGAATATCCGTAAATTTTCAACTAAGAATCAAATTGCGGGAAAACTATTCAACTGTTCCCAAACTTTTCCATCACTAGCTCCATATAAGTGCTGCTTACAGGAAAACAATGCATGTCGATCAACAATTGATGACGCTCTGCCTTATCCACCTGTTTCATATTTACAATGTAGGATCGATGCGTGCGTATGAAAAAGGAGGGAAGTGACTTCTCTATTTCTGCCAATGTCAGTCTGCTAATAATTTTTTCGCTTTTCAGATGAAAAGTGACATAGTTTCCAGTGGCTTCGCAGCACATTAACTCATCAAATTTTACTTTTAACTGACCCTCGTTAGTTTTTACATAGAGATATTTCGGTTCATTATTAGGCTGAAGTTCTAGCCATTCCTGAGCTTTTTGACAGGCCTTGAGAAACCGCATCAAATTAAAAGGCTTCAATAAATAATCAAGGGCATCGAGCTCAAATCCCTGTACAGCATAATCTGAATAAGCGGTGGTAAACACGACCATGGTTTCCTTTGGCAGAAGGGCTGCAAGTTCTACTCCAGAAATATCCGGCATATTGATGTCCAGAAATACCAGATTTATCTCATTGGATTTTTTTAGGAATTCCAAACCTTGAACTCCATCAGTAAATACTGCCACGAGATCTAAAAAAGGGACTTTGGAAGCGTGCGCTTTGATGACTTCCAAAGCCATATTTTCATCGTCTATAGCTATTGCTTGAATCATATTAGGATAGTTGGACTGACAAATGAACAAAATGCTCGGTGTCATTCGCTACAATGGTCAAGTTATGCTTTTGTGGATAAAAATGAGCCAATCTACTCTTGACGTTTTCCAGACCGATTCCGGATTCGTCTCGAGGATCTTCGGTTTGCTTTTTGGGATGAATGCTATTGACCACATCCAAGTGCACAGATCCTTGAAGACACCTTAGGTTAATCTTTATCCAGGATTTACTTTTGGTACTTATTCCGTGTTTGAAAGCATTTTCTACAAAAGGGATCAACAGCATAGGAGCGATGCTTCCTTCGCAAATTTGGTCCGAAATCTTAATCTCTACGTTTAGGTTTGATTCATTTTTAAATCGAAGCATCTGTAGATCCAGGTAGTTTCTAAGGTAATCTACTTCTCTAGTCAATGGGATCTTATCCATCTGATTTTCATGAAGCATAAATCGCATCATATCTCCGAGTTTCTGGATGCCGTCGGATGTCTTCTCCGCATTTTCCATCAGAGCTGCTCCGTAAAGCGTGTTCAAAGCATTGAACAAAAAGTGTGGATTGATCTGCGATCGGAGAAAGCTGAGGTTAGCCGAACTCTGGTTGACCTGGAGGGAAAGTACATCGATTTTTCCGATGTAATCCTCATACTTTCCAAAAACTATATTGGATATGGGAAACACTATAAAAATAAGTGTGGCTATCATTCCAAGCCCCAGTAACATGATTTCAGGGACATTGTTTTCAGCAGAAATGATGACAAACACAAGAAAAATTATTGTCATCAAACCCCATAGAAACCAGCGATAAGTTTTGATGTTTCCCTTCAGTTTGTTTCTGTATAGCAGGTAGTAATTATATAATACAAAGAAAGAAATGCCGGGAATAATTGTGAGGAGAATAACCAAAATCGCTTCATTCACAAAAAGTCTGGAGACGATTAAGAATATGGTCACAAATAGAAAAATCATGAAAAGACGCATCCAATTGTAAAGCTGGAAATCCTTGAAGACCGGAGGTAAAAAGATTTTCCTTAACAGATTTGCTATTACTAAATAGACAACATAAAGTAGAATAACGCTAAAATAAAATCTAAAAAACGATTCGGCATCTCCGTCATTTATCGCAGCACAAGCTCCTGATAATCCCCCCATCACAGCGGTAGTAAGCAGGCTATATAGAATGAGTTGCGTTACATTTTTATCCTTTAAGTATTTGGGAATTATGATCAGATGCATCACATAAAAACCTATATACAGAATTATAGGAAGTACTACAATCCCAAAGAATTTTTCCATAGGATAGCTGTAAGAAGACATCGCAATAACAATGTTTGTCAATACGATTATCAAAAATACGAAGGTAATAATCCACCATTCTACATCTCTGAATACCAATCTTTTTGATTTCATAAATCACTAATTAATAACGTGTTGAATTATCTTGATTCAATTAGATTTGTCTCAATGTTCAAGGTGGTCTTTTCCCTCTCCGAATGCGCTTCCTTTTTATCCGAAAACATAAGGATGATATTATATATAAGCGCTAATAGGATCAGCAAATAAAAGACTTTCTTGGTGTTCATTAATTCTCTTCCTAATTGATAAGACAAGAATAATTGACCCTGATATGGTGCGCAAAAGAATGTGATGAAATGAGTAGTTATAGGGACGGAATTGGTAAGTAAGGAAATATGAATTTCTATGGATGTTATTTTCTGCGATGCTAGGATTTCCAACAATGTTTAAACAAGAATCTAGATGGCCTTTTAAATAGAATACAAAATGTCAAAGTAAAAGTGTGTTAGAATGGATTATCCATTAAGTCAATTCCCCACATCACAGGTAGAACAAAATATACCATAAGAGTCACCAGCACAATTGAAATGATATTCAGCCAGAAACCTGCGCTCACCATGTCCTTCATCTGCAGATAGCCAGAACCAAAAACCACCGCATTCGGTGGGGTGGCTACTGGAAGCATAAAAGCACAGCTGGCGGCCAAAGTAGCACCGATCATTAGTCCAAAAGGATGCAAATCCAATTTCAAAGCAACAGAAGCCAAAATTGGAAGCAACATGGAAGCAGTTGCTACATTGGAAGTAACTTCTGTGAGGAAATTTACTGATGCAATGATTACCAAAAGAAGGAGGAAGAAACTGATTCCTTCGAGTAAAGTAAACTTTTGACCAATCCATTCTGCAAGCCCAGTGCTCTGAAAACCAGCTGCTAATGCCAGTCCACCTCCAAAAAGGATTAATACACCCCAAGGAATACTTTCTGCTGTTTTCCAGTCCAAAATCCGTTCTTCCTTAGAAGATGAGGGAAGGGCAAAAAGTAATAATACTCCCGTCATTACAATAATGGTATCGTCGATTCCTGGAAGAAATTGTACGAGAAGAAAGCTTCTTGTAATCCAGGCCAGACAAACTAAACCAAAAACAATCATTACAGTTTTTTCTTCAATACTGATCTTGCCTAACTCTTTTAGCTGCACCGCTATAATGCTTTTCCCGTTGCTCAAACTGAATTTTTTTGGAAGTGGATTAGCCTTGTTTACCAGATAATACCAGCACAGAATTAGCATCAATGCCGACAAGGGGAGCCCGAAAATCATCCACTCATTGAATCCTATAGCGTAACCGTAGAGGTCTTTCACCACCGCAGCCAGAATGGTATTAGTAGGAGTGCCAATTAACGTGGCTAAACCTCCGATGGAAGCGCTATAAGCTATGCCCAACATGATATTTTTGCCTAAACTGTCGGTGATGTTGTGATTAGACTCGCCCAACTGTGTTTTGAACTGCGTAATGACCGCAAGACCAATCGGCAGCATCATTAGGGATGTGGCGGAATTGGAGATCCACATGGAAAGAATTCCCGTTGCAAGAATAAATCCTAATACAATACGACGGAGATCAGTGCCCAATAAGTTTATTATGTTAAGTGCAATCCTGCGATGCAATCCCCATTTTTCAATTCCCTTAGCCAGTAGAAACCCACCAAAATATAAGAGGACTGTAGGATGCATGTAATTGCTGGAAACATTTCCTATAGGCAAAATTCCGAGCATAGGCATAAAGATCAGCGGAAGAAAAGCAGTAGCCGCGATAGGGATCGCTTCAAATATCCACCAGATTGCCATCCATGCAGCCAGTGCCAGCATAGCCAGAGCCTCTGGATTTAATCCAGGAGAGTCTACCAAAAAATAAATTAGCAAAAAGGATATAGGTCCTAAGAAAAGCCCCAAGCGGGGAAGCTGACTGTTCATAAAACTATTTGTCGGGGTATAAGAGCATCCAAAGCCTCAAGTTAAAAATAAATAGGAAATGGAGTAGTAATGATTTTTCTATTTAACATAATATAAATTATGTAACAAATGCATTCAGGCTTCTTTAGACTCTGAGCCGATAATCATCCACAACTAGTCTCTTTAAGCTATTTTATTCTGAAAGGATCAAAAACTAATAATTTTTAGTAACGCTTAAATTTGATTCCATTTCATTTGTAGCAATCCTATGAAAGTGTCGTATATGGAAACTGATTTTTATATGTTTGGGAAATCAAACGTGTTGGCCCTGTGCTTTTGAACCCAACCTATGTTTTTATCTATTGCCTCAGAGATTAGTATTACTTCATGGATTCTTAGTTTTTTAGCAGCTTTTGTGATCGGTTTGTCCAAAGCCGGAATCAAAGGAATTGCAATTATCAATGTGACTTTTATGGCTATAGCCTTTGAAGCTAGGCAATCTACAGGTATAGTTTTACCTTTATTAGTGGTGGCAGATGTGTTTGCTGTAATTTATTACACCAGGCACACTCAATGGAAATACGTGATAAAATTTCTTCCCTGGATGATTTTTGGGATTTTACTTGGTAGTTGGTTTGGAATGGATCTGCCAGAGCAAACATTTAAAATTTGCATGGCCATAATTATCTTTCTGGTCTTGGCCATTATTGTTTGGTGGGATCAAAAAAAGGTGACCAAGGTTCCAACTCATTTGGCTTTTGCCAGCGGAGTTGGAACTTTGGCTGGCTTTACGACCATGGTTGGTAACCTAGCTGGGCCTATTTCGAATATCTATTTTTTAGCTATGAGACTGCCCAAAAATCAATTTATTGGCACCGCTGCATGGCTTTTTCTAATTATTAATGTTTTCAAATTACCCTTTCATTATTTCATTTGGGAGACTATTTCCAAAGAGACTCTATTACTTGATCTGAAATTCATTCCGGGAATTATCCTAGGTTTTGTATTGGGAATCAAGCTGGTAAAACTGATCAATGAAGTCTTATTTAGAAAAATGATATTGGTCCTGACTGCTTTAGGAGCTATTATTATTCTATTTAAATAGGATTATCTCCAACTATGCCATTCTATTAAATACTCCATTGTGTAAATTCTTCACGTATGAATCCCCTACTCTAATGTGAGAATGAATCATGTTGGATTTATATGGTTAGATGACAGTTACTTAGGATTCATATTCCACTCTGCCCGGTAAAAAACATCTTGTAAAGCTGTCCGAATATTCAGACTATATAATTTCTGGTGGTCTCTCGATGGATAAACCCGATTGGATAGAAATATATAAGTGAGCTTTTTTTCAGGATCCGCCCATACAAAGGTTCCAGTAAACCCAGAGTGGCCAAAACTTGCAGGACTTGCCAAAGGCGAAGGATATGCTTCTGCCAAGGGAAGTTCAGTATTATTAAAGTATGGTTTGTCAAATCCCAAACCGCGTCGATTATCGTTTTCACGAAATTGTACCTCGGCAAACTCTTTCACGGTTTCGGCTGAAATAAGCTGTTCCCCATCTACATTTCCGTAGTTTTGATAAAATAGCATCAGTTTAGCCAGGTCATCCGCGGTCGCAAACAAACCAGCGTTGCCCGAAACACCTCCTTTAAGAGCTGCGTTTTCATCGTGTACCCATCCTTTCACCACCGATTTTCTAAAGAGGGAGTCCACTTCGGTGGGAACAATATCATTTGCATAATTTTTCTGCTCAGGTAGATATCCCAAAGTATTAGCACCTATTGGTTGATAGAAATTCTCTTTAAGATAGGTTTGATAGTCGCTTCCAGTCAGTTGCTCGATCAGCTTAGGGAAAATCAAAAAAGTAAGTCCCGAGTATAGGTACTTCTTCTCGTCTGAGACTTCGGAGCGGTTAATGATTCTGTTCATTTTCCTTTCGAAACGATTGTTGATGTAAATACCTTCATATACTTGTCCCTGAAATCGCTTACCGGATGCAGTATGAACAAACCTTCTTTTGACTTTGCCATTATCCCGAACCACTTTTTCCAAGAACACTATATAGGGAACCAATCCTGCCTGATGTGCCAAAATCTCCCTTAGTGTAAGCTCTTTTTTATCTTTTCGGTTTCTCCAAGGTTTCCAATAATTACTAAAAGGTGCATCCAAATCAAGCTTTCCCTCGTCCACCAACTTCATCAAAGCTGGAAGTGGCCCAGCTATCTTCGTCACCGAAGCTAAATCATATAAGTCATTTAATGCTACAACCTGATTTTTGTCATAGGTATGATAACCATAGGCTTTGTGAAAAATAACCGTGTCGTTCTTGGCTATTAAAATCTGTGCGCCTGGAAAAGCTAAACTGTCGATTCCCATTTGCATGATAGAATCCACTTGGTGGTTGATGAAATTTTCATCAAATCCTAATGTCGCAGCTGAGGCATGGATCAGTTCGCGTTGAGCAAATCCAATTTGGAGCAATGAAGTAAAGAAGATAAACGAAAAGACTAATTTTTTCATTTGGATAAATTTTGTTCCTAAATATGCAGAAATGTTTTTCTAAATATCTGGGGATAATTTTAGCGGTCGCATTACTTGATTTGTTATCAATTCCCTTTATAAGGCGGTAATATTTCATTAAGAATCATTTCCAACAGCATAAACTAAACGGAGTTTCCAAAAGGAATTTTTGGTTTGAGCGATGTGCTACACTTCCTATTTTGTTTACAACTATCGTTCATTTTATCATCAATTTGCCACTTTATCCAAGAGAAATGATTTTTCTATCCAACAATTGGAATCTCCTCGTAGTTAAGAATATATCCATTTTCATTGGAAGCTTTTTATTTATTACTAACTAACCCAAAATATCATGAATTACTCAAAGCATTTCTCGGGAGGAATATTACTTCTATTATCCCTTATTCTCGTCAGTTGTAACGACATCGTAGAGCCAATTCCAATTCCTACAGGGAATATGGAAACATTTGATTTAGCATCAGTTGCTGATCCTTCAATATCCGGTACCGCTCAATTTATCGAAAATGACAATAACACTACAACAATCAATTTAACGCTTTCAGGAACTCCTGCCGGAGGTATGCATCCAGCTCATATTCATTTCAATACCGCTGCAGAAGGTGGAGATATTGCCCTTACACTAGGAACAGTAATGGGTGGTTCGGGAACGAGCAGCATCACAGTGAGTACGTTGGATGACGGCACCCCCATCACCTATTCCGAATTGATGGATTTCGATGGGTATATCAATGTACACCTTTCCTCTTCTGATCTAGGAACTTTGGTAGCACAAGGTGATATAGGTCAAAATGCATTAACAGGTGATGTAAAAACTTATACCCTTGAAACTAAGGCTGTAGCCGGTATCAGCGGAACAGCTACATTCACAAGACGAAGAAACGATGAAACTTTAGTTAAAATCATGCTGGATGGAACTCCGGATGGCGGAATGCACCCAAGTCATATTCACTTTAATACTGCAGCCGAAGGCGGTGCTATTGCTGTAAGTTTTAATCCTATCAATGGTACTACGGGCATGAGTGCAACTAATGTGGCTATGCTGGATGATGAGACGGCTATTACTTATGAAGAATTGATGGATTTTGATGGGTATATCAATGTTCACCTTTCAGCTGATGATTTGGGAACATTGGTGGCTCAAGGAGATATAGGTCAAAATGAATTAACCGGAACTGAAAAAATATATGAGCTGTCAGAAAAAGCAGTGGCGGGAATCAGTGGCACAGCGACGTTTAAGCAGAGAAAAAATGGCGAAGCATTGGCAGTTCTTGAATTGATGAATACGCCGGAGGAAGGAATGCACCCTGCACATATACATTCCAATACTGCTCTTCAGGGAGGTGGAATTGTATTTACATTTAATCCAGTAGATGGATCGACTGGTATGAGCCAAACTAACGTTTCCATGCTGGACGATGAAACTGCCTTTATTTTTGATGATGTATTGGAATTTGATGGATACATCAATGTGCATCTTTCTGCTGAAGATCTTGGAACTATAGTAGCTCAAGGCGATATAGGACAAAATGAATTGACGGGAGAATCAATCTCTTATGAACTAGGTGAAAAGGATGTACCGGGAATCTCGGGTACAGCTACATTATATGAAAGAGCGAACGGAACTACGTTGGCTATTTTGGAAGTGGATAACACCATACCTAACAGCACTCATCCTGCACATATTCATGAAAATTCAGCGGAAGTTGGCGGTGGAATTAAGATTACCTTCACTCCAGTAGATGGTACTACAGGCATGAGTATGACTAACATTTCGGCTTTGGATGATATGACGGCGATCACATACGAGCAGTTATTGACTTATAATGGGTATATCAATGTGCACCTTTCTCCAGCAGAACTTGGGGTGGTCGTGGCACAAGGAAATATTGGTAGCAATGCGGATTAATAGTTTTATTGGTTAAATGTTGAAAAGCCCAAGTATCATATACTTGGGCTTTTTTGTATAGGTTGCCTTGAAATACAAAAATAGAATCTGACATTTACGAAGGGTTTCGTATTTTTTTTTAAGTCAACTTCATATACATCTGGGCATTAGATGACAACTATCTTATAAATACACCCTCCTAATTAAGCAAAGTAGCATTGCCGGAAGCTTCCAAACTTCCATCCGCAAATAGCCATGTAATGGTCCCATAAGTAAAAGAAACAACTTCAAGTTCTGAAATAGGTGAAAGCGAAGGATCCGCCAATTGCTGTTTAATAGAAGCAATGCGGGCATCTTTTAACTCCACAGAATAAAATCTGGATAGCGACCCGTCCTCGCCAGTGCTATAGCAATCCAGTCTCATTTCTGAAAACCTTTCACTTCTAATTAAGCTATCGTACAACAGCACTGTAGCTTTATCAATTCCTTTTGTTATTGCAAAGACATCATGTTTTGTCCTGAATCTGGAGCGAATTGACGACGACGATGACTCTATGGCTATTTCATGGCTGGTTGAAAAAACTTCAATAAGTCCTTCAAAACCAGCTTTCACTACTGAGCCGGCAATGTTCCCTTGACGTGAACTTGCCAATGTTAAAAGAATAAATTGTGACATAGCTTTTGGATTTATGAGATAATATAATAAAAAGTCTTTGGCTGAGGAATAGTTAACTTGTAACCAGTAGCTTAGCGTTAAATGAGTCCTCTAAGAAAGCATGATTTGAAAGATAAAATTGGAGGGTTAATGTCAACTAATTAGTATTCCCTCACACAAATTATTTTTGCCGAATATCATCGTTTGCGGTACATAAAAAGATTAAAGAATCCCAGCTCAATTCTTATAAAACATCTATTCATCCTAGTAAGCAAGCAATATGCTCTAGAGTAACATGGGTAAATAAAAAGATGGTTATCATCCAAATCTGATTTCCCAGATATCCCCTACCTGCCATGCCGACAGACAAACGTCCTCTGGTATGTTCTTTGATTAAAACAGTAGCAATGCAACATAAACACAAAGTTTTAGCGGGGGCAGTAGCACTAGTAGTTTTGGGAGTGATCACTTTCAAATCCCTCCAGACGCCAGACCTTCCTTCAGAATCACCCTCTTTTTCCCCCGGTATACATGCCAACATCCGAAATTCCTTTTTGGACGTTTGGCAGGAGTATAAAGAATTACATAATTATGGATTTGATGTGATAAGGAGCAAGTTGAGTTCTTCTACTATGCAGGCACAGCCTGTGATAGAGCTCACCGATATTTTTGGTAAAAACAGGCGATACAAACTGGATGTGGCAGAAAAAGTCATGGATTCCGGAGATCTATACATCGCGGATTTACCGGAAAATGTTTTAAGAGGATGGTTCGCACATGAGCTTGGCCATATTGTCGATTATGAAAATCATTCCAATTTTGGGATGATTACTTACGGAATTCGCTATGTGTTATCTGATAAATTTAAACGCGAGCGTGAGCATGAGGCGGACAGCATAGCAATCCGACATGGCTTTCGAGCTGATGTGATTGCTGCAAAGAAGTATATTCTGGAGAACGATTTCATCTCCCCAGCTTATCAGGCTCAAATTAGGAAGTATTACATGACCATTAATGGGGCAGAACTGTGCCCGGACGAGCGCATACCTGTTCTGCCCAAGATTAAGCTATAAACTCCAATAAGGCTTTCATTTTTTCCTCCTTCATCACTTTAGGGGTTTTGGTTTGGCCACCTTTTTTATTCGTATTTCCGAGAAAAGCTGTGTATTGATCCTTCGAGATTACTTTTACTGCTATACCTTTAAGTGCTTTTGATCTTGCTACAGCATAGTTTTTATTTGCGGATTTTAGGAGTTCATCAAGTCTTTCTGCTAACCCATCTGATTTCAATTCAGTAACAAGAACCCATTGATGAATATATTCTCCTGATTCATTTTTCACCGCAGCTACCATGTACTCGTTAATTGTGGATCCATTCTCTTCGGCTAACTCCAAAATCGCCTTATCCATTTTTTCCTCGGAAAGCTGGGAGCCCACTACATTGAGAAAAAATTTAGTACGTCCGGTAATTTTAATTTGAGGTGGATTCAGGGATTCAAAACGAATCACATCCCCTATTACGTAGCGCCAGGCACCAGCACATGAAGACAAAATAAGCACGTATTCCCCTCCTACTTCTACTTCGTCAATTCCCAATACTAAAGGTTCACTTTTCAGCTCTCCTGTAGAATCCACTCCCCGGTAATCAAATGGTATAAATTCGAAAAAATATCCATGACTCAACGCCAATTTCATAGCCATGGAATCAGGCGAATAACTGTAAGCGATAAAACCCTCTGATGCCAAATAGGTGTCCAATACCGTAATTGGGGTTCCACATATAGCATCAAAATCCTCACGATACGTCTCAAATGCGACTCCTCCGGAGGCATAGACTCTGAAATTTGGCCAGATCTCGTGAATATTTTTAAGGTTATGCTTTGTAATGATCCGCTGAAGCATAAGTAGCACCCAAGAAGGAATTCCGGCTATGGCGCCAATATTCCATTCGGGAGCCTCCTCTGCGATTGCATTTACACGTTCGTCCCAATCATTAATCGCGGCTATATCCTTTCCCGGTCTGTAGAATATGTCGTACCAATCGGGGAAATTGCTCACATTGATACCGGAAATCTCTCCCTCTCTGAATCCTAGTTCGTTTTCATCAAGATTAGCCGAACTGCTAAGCATAAGAACCTCCGATTCGAAAAGTGATTCAGGGAAATCAAAATCATGAAGTGAGTTGATCATGGAAGTCCCCACAGATTTCATAGTTCCCAAAAACTCATTGGTAATAGGGATTCTCTTGCTGCTTTTTCCTGTGGTTCCGCTGCTTCTGGCAAAGAAATCAGGTTTCCCCGGCCAAGTAATATCTTTATAACTTTCCTGCTTTATCCACCATTGGGAATGCATCTGCTCGTAATTCGAAATAGGAACTTCTTTTCTGTAGGCGGAAATTGGGTCCTCGGATTTTAAGATTTCTTCAAATCCATGATATTTTCCAAAAGCTGTATTTTTAGCTTGATTTAAAAGTTCTTTAAGCTGGTTTTCTTGAGCAACCTTTGGATTTTCCTCAGCAAACTGAAGTTTTGCGGTGATGTCCAAACCTGCCTTGATTAGCTTTCCTATTATCGCCATATGTCGTGTGTTTGTGGGAAGTAGTCAAAGGCTGTGCCGAGCCCCTACGATTGTTAAGTCTGACATAATATTTAGCGAAAGTGAATTGAAGTAAATTTTTCGAGCTTTTGGGTCAAGTATTTTCAATCATAGAATTTTCCAATAATTCATCTCTAATTGCATTTCAAGCCAATTGCCTTAATTTTGATTTTCAATTTTGATCTATGACTGAAGAATCCGCATCTCTTAATTTTATTGAACAAATCATTGCAGACGATTTGGCCGCAGGATTTGACCCGAAAAAACTTCGATTCAGATTTCCGCCCGAGCCAAATGGGTATTTACATATTGGTCATGCAGCTTCTATCTGCCTTAATTTCGGTTTGGGAGAGCAGCACAATGCTCCTGTCAATCTACGTTTTGACGATACTAACCCTAGTAAGGAAGAACAAGAATACGTAGACGCCATCAAGCATGATATACAATGGATGGGTTTCAAATGGGCTCAGGAATGTTATTCTTCAGACTATTTTCAGCAAATGTACGATTGGGCTGTTCAGCTGATCAAAGAGGGAAAAGCCTATGTAGATGAGCAATCAGCTGCAGCTATGGCAGAGCAAAAAGGTACTCCTACCGTGCCTGGTGTGGCAAGTCCATATCGGAATCGCTCGGTAGAAGAAAATCTTGAATTGTTTGAGCGGATGAAAGATGGGGAATTTGAACAAGGCAGCTATGTCCTACGCGCCAAGATTGATATGGCTTCTCCGAATATGCTGATGCGTGATCCTCTATTGTATAGAATTGTACGGAAGGCACATCACCGAACAGGAACTGATTGGTGTATCTATCCTATGTACGATTGGGCTCATGGTGAGTCAGATTATATAGAAGAGGTGTCTCATTCCCTTTGTACACTGGAGTTCAAAATGCACAGAGAGCTTTACGATTGGTTTTTGGATCAGATCTATGACCCAGCCAGGTTGAGACCTAAGCAGCGGGAATTTGCAAGAAGAAATCTTTCCTATACTGTGATGAGCAAGCGAAAGCTTTTGGAACTGGTTCAGAGCAAAACTGTAACTGGATGGGATGATCCACGTATGCCTACGATTTCTGGTTTAAGAAGAAGAGGCTATACTCCTGAATCTATCAGGAAATTCTCTGATTTATCAGGAATCTCCAAACGTGATTCTGTCACAGATGTATCTTTATTGGAATACTGCATTCGCGAAGATCTTAACAAAACAGCTACCCGCGTGATGGGTGTTTTGGATCCAGTTAAGCTGGTTATCACCAACTATCCAGCTGGGAAAACAGAAATTCTTTCCGCAGAAAATAATCCTGAAGATCCTAACTCCGGCTCACATGATTTACCGTTCAGTGGTGAATTGTATATAGAAAGAGAGGACTTTAAAGAGGAAGCCGGAAACAAGTTTTTCCGCTTGACTTTAGGAAATGAGGTTCGGTTAAAAAGCGCCTATATCATAAAGGGGGAATCAGTAATAAAAGACGACTCCGGAAATATAATAGAGATTCACTGTACAGCTGACTTGGATTCGAAATCCGGAAGCGGTACTGAGGCAAGTACTAGAAAAGTAAAAGGAACACTTCATTGGGTATCCATTCAGCATGCGATTAAAGCTGAAATTCGTGAATACGACAGACTATTCTTGGATGAGGCTCCCGATAGTCATGAGGACAGAAACTTCATGGAGTTTATAAATCCTGATTCTCTGAAAGTGATTAAGGAAGCCTATTTGGAGCCCTTCTTGAAGGACGCGTCAATTGGTGATAAATTCCAGTTCCAAAGATTGGGATACTTCACCTTGGACAAGGATTCTACCTCAGATCATCTGGTTTTTAATAAGACCGTTGGATTGCGTGATTCCTGGGCGAAGCAGCAACCTGCCCCAACTCCGTCTGTTCACCAAGCTAAACCACAAAATCAAGCTGCTGGACAATCACAGGGTCAACGTTCTGCAATCAATGAAATTCAGAAGATCGCCAAGAAGTACACCAACCTTTCTGGCGAAAAACTAATTGCTGCAAGAACTGATATAGCGAAACTGGCAGATGAAGTCACCTATGAAGATATAGAACCGCTACTCAATACAGCAGCCAAAAAAGTAGGTACTCGAATCGGTGTGATGATCACTTTAGGAGTCTTATTGAATAAAGGTGTGGAGAGAAACCCTGAGATTGATGCGTTCATCGCTTCTGGTCTTGCTGATGAGAATGAGGAGTTGGCTGGGGAAGCCGCTAAAATCTAAAATTAGATTTTTAAGATTGAAATTATCGCTCGTTGGAGTTTTTCAGCGAGTGATATTTTTTTGCTAAAAAGTCTAACATAGAAAAACCTAAGATTTAGCTCTTAAGCTCATTTATCATCAGGAACTAAGCTTCGCGCTCAGAAAATACATCTTCCAAATCCCACGGTTTTTCACATCAATACTTCCGCGGTATTCGCACTCATATTCATCTTTAATAAGATTATATGTAGTCTCTGAAAGGTTGATTTTGCCTGGAACTGAATTAGATTCCATTCTGGAAGCGATATTTACAGTATCTCCCCAGATATCGTATTGCCATTTTTTGATTCCTACGATTCCCGCTACTATTGGTCCACTATGAATTCCTATCCTCATTTCAAATGAAGTGAGCCCATTCTCCACTTTTTGATTTACAAATGCCATCATCGCCTGTGCGGCTCCTATGATATCTCTGGCGTGCGTATTGTTTTCCTTAGGAAGTCCTCCCGCACACATGTAAGAATCTCCAATAGTTTTAATTTTCTCCAGATTAAATCGTGTGCTGATCAGATCAAATTCTTTGAAATAATAATCAATACTTTTTACAAGTTGCTCAGGAGAAATATGCTCAGACACTGCCGAAAAGTTTTTGAAATCAGTAAAGAGAACGGTCACTGATTCCATACGTAAAGCTTTCACTGCTCCGTATTCCTTTAATTCCTCAGCAGTTTCGGCAGGAAGAATATTCAAAAGAAGTTCATCAGAGCGGTTTTTCTCTTTTTCGATTAGCTGCTTTGTTTCCTTTTCATACCGGTATCGACGGTATGTGGCGAACGCAAGCAAGCCAACTAATGCCAATAAAAGCAGCGCTAGGTAAATGACAAATTGCTGACGGGTGGCCTGAAGGTCTTTAATTATCGATTCCTTCTCCAGCAGATCTACCTCAATTTGCTTTTGGGAGACTTCATAATCCGTCCGTTGGTTTGCCATCTGCTGAACCGTTGCAATATTATTTACGCTATCCCGATACAGAATATGGTTTTTATAAAATTGAAAAGCTTTGAGAAAGTTTCCTTCCTGTTCATAGATTTTGGAAAGTGTAAGATTTGATTGGCTTATTTGATCCTTGATTCCGTACTGTGTAGCCAGTTCAAGACTTCTTTCTGCATAATTCATCGCCCGGATCAAGTCGGAATTTTCCAGGTAAATAGAAGACATGAATTCCAGATAAAATGAGATCGGATAGTAATCATTATACTTTTCCAGAATCTCAATTGCCTGATTGATATTTTCTTCAGCCACCGCATTATTGCCATTTTTGGCATAGATCATTCCTAGATTTCCAAAGCAATATGCTTCACCTATGGGATAATTCACCTTATCGAAAATGAGCTGTGCTTCCTTTGTGTAAATCAGTGCCGAATCGAGTTTCGCGAGCTTTAGGTATTCGTCTCCCGCATTAAAAATGCTGCTTGCTAAAGCCAGAGAGTCATTTCCATTTCTTAAAATCTCTATACTTCTACCGTAATACACAGCCGCGTTTTGATTATTCTCGCTTTGAGAGTATGTATTGGCTATCGCGATAAAAAGTTTTCCCCTACCATCCTCGTAATTTGCCTTTTCGGCGTATTTCATCCCTTCAAAGTATTTCTCCAAACCTTGAGAAAGTTCTCCTTTGAAGACATGACCGTTTCCTAGATGCAAAAACGCTTGAAAAGTAAATAGGCTGGCTGAGTCCTCTAAAGATCTCTCAAGAAGAATCTTTCCATACTTGAGCATACTGTCAGGATTTGGATCTTCCTGAAGCACAGAAACCAGGAGATCTAAATTTCTTTCTTTGGTCTGATAATAGGCATTTTTCAAGCTATCAAGAAAACGTTGATGCTTTGCTGCGTCATCGTTGGATTGAGCATAGCTAAAGTTCAGTCCAAAGATTAGTGCACATAAGGTTAGCCAAATCTTCAAATCAAAAATTATATAGGTGAAATAATCTAGATGACTCTAAGTTTGGGGTCGATTTGAAAGACCTTCTCCTCCCCACTGGCATTAACTAAGAATTTTATAGAATAGCTTTCCTCCGGAGTAGATCCCTTTTTAACTTTCCCAACATGTCCATCAATGTGCGTTGTTCCGGAGCTGAGTTTAGAATCGTAAAATTTCAGGATGGAATTATTTTTTGTCGGCTTTATCTTTTTGATGATCACAAAATCTTCTGGACTTTGTTCAATATGCTTTGCCGCACCGACCCACGCTATTTTTGAATTTGGATGAATATTACTGGTAAACTCAACTTTGCTTGGATGATCATAATGGTTGTCACAAAGCAAAATATACTTTAGAATTTTTTCTCTGTTCTTTTTTTTAGAGCTGCATTTGATTATTTCCTGAGTGTCGACATACAATGTGATGATAGTGTCTTTCATTTTTGACATGGCTTTCTGAATTAAAGTTAAAAATCTAAGAAGAATCGAGAAGCTTGGTTTTTCTCAATTGTGAGATAAAATGCCTATTCAAAAAATCAGAAGAGGTATATCAAATTAAAAATATCCTCAGCAAAATCCAATAAATCAGCTGCTTATATTAGAAATGTTAGAGTTTTAATTTACTATTAGATTTCCTCAAACTGTTCCTACTTTATGTTCTTATCACATTTCAGAAATAAAAAATCGCTCGATTGACAGGTCAACCGAGAGATTTTGGTTAGCACTATACTGGGCTATTTAGTAACATCCATAGAGACCTTTTCCTGATTGATCAGTACAGGTTTTCCAAATCCTAACTTTTCGAGGCCTGCCATTTGGGTTTTGGCATCGCCGACTACCAGCCAAATCATGTTATTAGGATTCAGATAATTGCTGGATAATTCCTTTATCCGCTCCAGAGTCATCTCATTTACAATTTTCTCCCTGTCTTTCACATAATCCGGTTCCCATCCAAATTCACTTATATTCTGCAGCATATTCAGTTTTGCCCCAGCTGTCTCAAAAGCTCGTGCGTTACTTTTTATCATGAAGCTTTGTGTAGTTTCTAGATCCTGAGGAGAATATGTGGAGGCGTAATCAGAAAGTATATCCTTCACCAGCTGAGCTGATTCGTAGGTGACATTACTTCTTACTCCGCTACTTATACTAAACGGGCCAGCGACTTTGCCGCCTTCGAAAGAAGATCGGATTCCATACGTGTACCCTTTCCCCTCTCTTAGTTCCTGAGTAAGACGTGATGCAAAACCTCCGCCGCCTAAGATATAGTTCATCACCACAGCAGAATAGTAATCAGGGTTTGAAGAAGCGAGCGCCGGATAGCCAAATTGTAACATAGATTGCTTCGAGTCTGGTATATCATAAAAGTAAACTTTTGCAGTTTCTGGTCTTGAAGGTGCATCAAACACAGGAATGCTTACATCTTTACTTTTCCATTCTGTAATTAAATTCTGCAAGGATCCGATAATATTTACTTTTCCCAGATCACCTACCACATGCATTCGGGTGATGGATGGGGAGATATACCTGTCGTAGTATGTTTTCAGTTCATCAAGGGTAATCGCTTCCACTGATTCAATACTGCCCATGATATTCTGAGAACGGATATTTCCCTCTCCATAGAGCAACTTATTGAATTCGTTTTGAGCCACCATATTTGGACTTCCTTCCATCTGCCTAATACGACTGATGGTAGATTGTTTGGCTAAATCAAACTCTACTGAGTCCCATCGTGGTTCCAGAATAATTTCTTTGACCAGCGCCATTACCTTTTCATAATTTCTGCTTAAGGTATTGACAGCTATAATGGTACTTTCAGTGGTAGCATATACATTTATAGAAGCTCCTAATTGCTCGATAGCATCCTCCAATTCGGCAGTGGTTTTGTTTTTGGTGCCTTTGGTCATGAGTTGCGCCATAAGATTTGCTACTCCTACCTTCCTTGGGTCATCCAGCAGTTGTCCACCATCAATTACCATGTTGAATTGCACGATAGGCACTTCATGATTCTCTATTCCATATACTTGTAATCCATTAGGAAGGGAATCCTTCCAAACTGCAGGGATAGTCACTTCAGGAGATTCCCCATAGGGTGGCTCCACCGACCGGTCAAAGCTAGAAGGAGCTTTTTCATAGCTTGCCTGAATCGAGGCATCAAAAGTCTCCTCTGCTCCCTGCACAATCTGCTCTTCCACGACCTCGGCTTTTTCAGATCCCTCTAGCGCAGCCATCAGATTGCCCTTTGGTACAAAGCTGGTTGCGATGTAATTTTTCCCATATATGTATTGGTTGAAAACCCGCATTACATCTTCAGGGCTTACGGCCAGGACATTTTGGATATCTTGATTGATAAAGCCTGGATCATGGGCAAAAATATTATACTGTGTCAGTTGAACTCCTTTTCCCAATACACTTGAAAGCGTGTTGTAAAAGCGTGTTTCCTGACCTGCTTTGATGCGTGCAAGATCTTGGTCGGAGATTCCTTCCTGTGCAAATTTTGCAAAAGCTTCCTCTATTGCTGTTGCAACTTCGTCCAAATCCTTATCCTCATTAGCCCGAACGGATAGCTGAACCTGACCTGCTAATTCTGAAGTTCTGTTATACATCCGGATATTGGAAGTAAGCTTTTTATCATCAATCAATACAACATTCAATGGAGCTTGCTTACCATTGGAAAGGTAATCTGTGAGAACATCAAGGGCATATGAATCTGGATGATATTGTTCTACAGCCGGCCAAGTCATAGTGAGTTCAGGCAATCGAGCAAAGTTATCTTCATGGTATAACTTCTTGATAGCATCTACTTTACCAGGTCTGGGTGTGAGTGGCTCTATAGGATCACCAGATGCTATTTCGTCAAAATACTTCTTGACCCATTCTTTGGCTTGCTCAGCGTCAAAATCACCCGCGATAGTAAGTGTCACATTGTTTGGAACATACCACCGTCTGAAAAACTCTTTAACGTCGGCAAGTGTGGCATTTTGCAGATCCTCCAGAGAACCTATTACCTGCCAATTGTAAGGATGGTCCTCAGGATAAAGGTTCTTATCTATGACGTAAGAAGTATGACCATAAGGCTGATTATCTACCCCCTGACGCTTTTCATTTTTTACCACCTGCTTTTCCTTTGCTAAAACAGGGTCTGTGACCGTATTAATAAACCACCCAAGTTTGTCAGCTTCTGCCCAAATCATTTTTTCCAGCGCATCATTGGGAACAGTTTGTAGGTAATTAGTTCGGTCCCTATTGGTGGAACCGTTGGCACCTGAACCCCCGATTCTGGCTGTCATTTTATCCAAGCCACCTTTTCCTAGGTTTTCTGATTCGAGAAATAATAAATGTTCGAATAGATGTGCAAAGCCAGTTCTACCTTCTTTTTCACGGGCGGAACCTACATGAGCAGTGAGCGACACTGCCACGACAGGATCCGAACGATCAATATGAAAAATCACTTCAAGACCGTTGTCAAGTTTAAATTTTTCGAAGTCTACATTAAATTCCTGTGGGGCATTCTCTTTGTTTTTACTACATGCTGCTGTAAGAAAAAACAGTATAATAAAGGGGGTGATTTTTTTTAACATTTGGGTATAGGTTTTCTACCTTCTAAATAATAGAAATATTTATAGGAATCAACAGATTATTGGTTGGGCGGCATGAATGGCTCCTGCTGCCTATCGACTTGTCAATCACACACCCAAACTCACTCTGCTTTCAGAATATAAATCATAAACAGCTATGAGTGCTTCCGAGCCTTTTGCATTTGGGTAGAGCTCATAGTTGTCTATTTCTTCACGGCTTTCCACGTAAACTGGATTGTATTTCTCATCATATACATTCCATACGATCAGTAAAAAGTGATAACTGATTACACTTTCCCGGCCTTCTACTAGCCAGGTTTCAAAAACTTCTTCGGTGATAGAGCCGGGATAATCAGGTCCTTCAAACATAGAGCTGCTTTATTAATTTTTGTTATCAAATATTATACTTTTTGAATTGAATGCAGAATTTAAATAAAAGTCAAAAACCTGACATGTATAAAGTAACTTTCAAATTATTGAGTAAATATTATACTTGAAAATCCATTTTTTGCCTTAAAATTTTTAATTACTGATCTTAGGTTACAGCCCCAACCAATTTTTCATTACATTTTTATTTAGAATAGGGTTATGTTAACTGTATTTCCTCCTGCTTCTTTATATTCACTAAACCATCTTCTAAACCTATTTACCTCACCATTCTATGAAAAAGATTCGTGCTCTCTTTTTGGCATTGCTCGCTTTATTACTAATACTGGCAGCAATCGTTTTATTCAACACACTTCGGATGAGTTCTAAGCAAGTGAAACCTGTTGCACTTGATCCTATAGAGATTGGTGACGATGTTTTTCTTCACCTTTCCGAAGCCATTCAGCATCAAACTATTTCTTTTAATGAGGATGCGATTCCTGATTCAGCAGTTTTCAATGGATTTCATAAGTTCTTAGCTCAAACTTTTCCTTTGGTCCATGAGAATATGACTCTCACTAAAATAAATGATTATAGTCTCCTTTACAGTTGGAAGGGTTCTGATCCTGCTGCGAAGCCCATTATTTTAATGTCTCACCAAGATGTGGTGCCAGTTGATAAGCCAACCCTTGCAATGTGGGAAGCAGGTCCATTTGAGGGAAAAATCACGGAGGATCATATTATTGGCAGGGGTACTTTGGATGACAAAAGTTCTTTGATGGCTTTACTTGAAAGTGCTGAAATGCTGTTGAGAGAAGGTTTTGTTCCCAACCAGACCATCTATTTTGCTTTTGGACATGATGAGGAAGTCGGTGGTAAAAATGGCGCAGGAGCCATAGCAGATTACCTTGAGAAACAAGGGGTACGTGCAGCCTTTACGCTGGATGAAGGAGGAATGATTGCAGAGGGAATGGTACCAGGAATTGATAAGCCCATTTCTATGATCAATGTTGCTGAGAAGGGATTTGCCTCATTTAGATTAATTGTAGAAACAAAAGGTGGGCATAGTTCAGCGCCTCTCCGTGAAAACACTATAGGAATGCTGGCTCAGGCGATAGTTGACTTGGAAAATAACCAGCTTCCCTACAGACTGGTAGACGCTGTCAGATATCAGATTGAATACTTAGGCCCTGAGATGCCGTTCGCCCAAAAAATTGCATTTGCCAATTTATGGCTTTTGAAAGGACCTATTCTGAAGGCTCTTAACTCACATACCACCACGGCTCCCACCATAATAGGTGGTGGTGTAAAGAACAATGTAATCCCTACCGTAGCTGAAGCGACTATCAACTTTAGAATATTGCCGGGAGAGAGTATTGAGAGCGTTCAGGCTCATATAGAAAGTACCATTAGTGACAAAATCCGTGTAGAGCAAGTCGGGTTTCTTACAAATCCTTCGCCTTCATCAAGCATAGATTCTGATTCCTATAAATTATTGGAATCTACCGTGCGATCGGTATTTCCAGAATCAGTTGTAGTACCCGGTTTAATTGGCGGAGGTACAGATGGAAGGTATTTTTATGGTATTTCAGATGATGTTTATCGTTATTATCCTATTCGGATTTCTCCAGAAGGCATGACCCGCTTTCATGGAATAGATGAAAAAATATCAAAACACAACTACTTGGAGATCATCCATTTCACCTATCAGTTGATGAAAAATTTCAATGAGCGGTGATATATTGGTTAGTAGGAAGACTGAAGGTAGATACTTACGATTTGTGCTACTTCCATGGATAGTAAGACTGATCATGGCCACACTTTAGTCTCCCTACTCTTTTTTACCAGATTCTTATTCTTTCCTCCTCTGATTTATAATTTACATCCCCAGGCTGAATATTGAAGGCTGTATAAAAAGGATCAAAATTCATTAAAGGTCCATTCACCCTCCAAACAGCAGGGGAATGCGAATTTGTGTTCACATACGCTCGCATAAACTCATCGCGGGTTTTCACTCTCCAAATTCTGGCAATTGACAAGCAGAAGCGTTGATCTGGGGTGAAACCATCAATTTTGGTGGTGTCCTGACCTTGCTCGGTTAGTTTGAATGCCTCATAAGCTATGTATAAAGCTCCGTTGTCAGCGCTGTTTTCACCGATTGTCATAGCACCTTTTACATGAACTGAATCCAACACAGTGAAGCTATCATAGCGATCAATCAGTTGCTGGGTTTTCCCTTTGAACTTCTCGTAATCTTCGGATGTCCACCAATTTTTCACGTTACCATCTTTGTCATATTGAGCTCCCTGATCATCAAATGCATGGGTCAATTCATGACCAATCACCATTCCGATTCCACCATAATTAATGGCATCATCTGCATACAAATCGAAGTAAGGGTATTGTAATATTCCAGCAGGGAAAACAATTTCATTCAAAGAAGGATTATAATAAGCCGTCACTGTGGATGGTGTAGTCCCCCACTCCTGCTTATTAGGTTCTTTACCGAACTTGTCCAGCTGATACTGGTTTTGATCTTTTCTCAGGGCGAGAACATTTTCGAAGTAATTGCCACGATCAATAGTCACATTGTATTCTCTCCATTCATCTGGATAGCCTATTTTCTTAGTGATGGCATATAGTTTTTCCTTGGCTTGAGCCTTGGTACTGTCACTCATCCAGTCGAGTTTGTTTATTCTGCTCTCAAATGCTTTCTGAAGGTTATTCACCAAATCGAGAACACGTTTTTTCGCATCCTCATTAAAGTAGCGCTTCACATACAATTGTCCCAAAGCAAAACCTAGCTGACGGTCCACTTTCTGGGCCATTTGCTGCTGTCGTGTTAATTGGGTGGATTGACCTGAAATCACTTTCTCATAGGCGAAAGAAGCATCTTCGAAAGGCTTACTCAATGCCTCTGCGAATGAAGTTAAAGTATGCGCTTTCACATATGTCTTCCAATCTGAAAGAGAAACAGATTTTAGCATTTTGTCCAGCGTTTCATAGTAAGCCGGTTGGCGAATATCCACAGAATCTGTATTTATTCCGAGTTGGGTAAGTGAAGCTGACCACCCAATATTTGGCTCTTTGCTATCTAATTCTGCTACCGCCATTTTATGGTAATTTTCCTTCACCACTCTACGTTCAATGCGGGTCTTGTGAGATTCAGCCATCTTTTTCTCCATAGCATATACTTTTGCAGCATTACTTTTGGCAGCGGCAGATTCAGTACCTGTCAACTCAAAAAGTGTGGTTAAATAATCCAAATATGCCTGCTGAATTGCTAAGGTCGAAGAATCAGTTTTGAAGTAATAATCCCTGTCAGGCAATCCTAATCCAGTTTGACTGTAATGCGCGATATTGATACTGCTATTTTCAGGATCAGGGGAGATTCCCAAGCTGACTATGGATTGATTATCAGTTTTCAACCCTTCAGTGACAAAACTCATTAAGCCAGCTAGATCATTGATCTCCTCGATCTGAGCCAAAATAGGTTTTATAGGATCATAGCCACGTGCATTAATGGCTGAAGTGTCCATACCAGAAGCATAGAAATCTCCTACTTTCTGTTCGATGGATCCTGCAGTGTGTTGTTCTCCAGAGACTTCTTCGAGAATATCCTGCAAGAGCATTTTTTGAGGAATATTCAAAAACGAATACGATCCTACTCCAGACTGATCATCTGCGATCTTGGCCGTGTCGTACCAGATTCCATTTACATACATGAAGAAATTGTCGCCTGGCTTTATAGAGGTGTCAATCTGGGACACTTCTACAAAATTTCTTTTAGGTACTTCCTTTTCAGCTTCCTTTTGTTGGCTACACGAGATCAAAAGGACTAAAAAAGCAAAAATTAGGTTTTTCATAGGTGGTGGATATTTTGTAAAAAGGTAGATCAAATTTCAATTTTCTCAAATACCATTTATGTAAGCAGTCAATAACTTTATCGGCCAATTAAGTAATCTGTGCAACTGCTTTATCATATTTTTTATTGGGTAGTTCTTTGATTTTTAACGTAAGTACTATTATGAAAAAGTTTTCAATGGAATCCTCCCCTTCTCAAAAAAATAAAGTAGCTATAATCACTGGGGCAAATTCAGGTATAGGTTATGAAACATCCCTCGCTTTAGCAAAAAAGGGTGCTAAGGTGATCTTGGCTTCCAGGAATCTGCAAAAAGCCAATGATGCTATGAATCAAATTTTGCAGCAGGTTCCTAATGCTCATGTTGAAGTCCTAACAGTCGATTTAAATAGCCTTAAATCTGTAGAATCCTTTGTGCAAGAATTTTCCAGGAAATACGACCGATTGGATCTATTAATAGAAAACGCAGGCATTATGATGCCTCCATTGACGAAGACTAAAGATGGTTTTGAAAGCCAGTTTGGTGTAAACTATCTAGCTCATTTTCACTTAACCAATCTGCTTTTTCCTATTATCAAGAATACACCTAATGCTAGGATTGTAACGCTCAGTAGTCTAGCCCATCTAAACGGAAAAATTGATTTCAAAAACCTGGATGGATCAAAAGGGTATTCCAAATTGGATTTCTACGCACAAAGTAAACTTGCCTGTCTGATGTTCGCCTACGAACTTCAACGACGTATTGAATCAGCAGGAATTGATGCCAAAGCCGTTTCAGCTCATCCTGGTTTCTCGAGCACGAATCTTGGCACATTCTTACCAGCTATTGGCAGAGCATTATTTTCACCTCTTACTTCGATAATGGGTCAAGGAGCTAAAGCTGGAGCCCTTCCAATTTTACGTGCAGCTTTGGACCCTGCTGTCAAAGGTGGAGAATACTTCGGACCGTCAGGATTTAAGGAATTTAAAGGAGATCCAATCCTAGTAAATTCCAGCAGTAGGTCCCATGATCTTAGTGTCGCTGCTAGACTTTGGTCTGTCTCCGAAGATTTGACTGGAAAGAAGTTTGATATTTAATTTCAAATATTTCCAGACTGTTAAAGA
The DNA here is from genome assembly GCF_963974835.1 of uncultured Algoriphagus sp. GTDB lineage: Bacteria > Bacteroidota > Bacteroidia > Cytophagales > Cyclobacteriaceae > Algoriphagus. Next base: position 68,143 of record NZ_CAXBET010000012.1, read on the forward strand.
ATTCGATGTTTTTAGACCTGCTGATAGTAAACATTACTTTCTTCCTAAATTTAGAAGTCGTTTTTAGCATCTATTTTGCAAGCTCAGCCATGGATCAGAATTCCAAAATGTCTTTTTTTGTAATGAAAGATACTCGGCTACTCTCCCATCAAAGTATTTGATTTCAATTCCTGGGTAAGTTTCTTTCAGAGGTTTATAGGCTTGTACAAAATCCCTTTGGCTTCTAAAGCCTGATTTTATGAGGTGAATAACGATCTCCCTTCTTGAGTCTTTGCTTATTAAAAAATCTTTCAGCCATTCATTCAGAGATTTTTGTTTTTTGGAAACGATCTCTTCATAGCATGTAATTCCAAACGGTGGTATAGGCCCATAATGATCCACTATCGTATGTTCTGCTCCTTCTGAAGTAAAAGGACCAAAGCTACTCTCCCAACTATTCATTTTCTTAATGGAAGGAAGATCTACATTCATGAGCGCAATAGTATCGTACCAGAATCTCTTCGAGCTTGGTAAAAAACGATGGTTGCGGAGTGGTATTCCCTTTTCCCGAGACCAATTCTGCATAAAACTAAACAGCGGATGATTGAAGGTCAGCACATCATGATGCGAAGTCAAGTGGTCAGGTTCCCTTCCAAACACCCGCTTAAACTTTTCATATTGCGCCAAAAATTCCATCTTAACTTGTTCTACGTAGTCTGGCTTTTCAAAATTTCTATCAAATTTTCTGAAATCCAGAAAGTTATGTTGCGAGTCTACCAGAAGCCAAACTCTAGACCAATCCGATAGAGGTTGGCCGGAAGTAATGGTGAAATGAAGGCCGATGTGTGTGGTTTTGTACAGAGAATTCTCAGCATGTGGGTTTGGGTAATCCTTTAGCTTTTGACAAAAATTCTTTAAATATTCCTCTTCTTTATCATCCGGACGATTGACAAGCACAGCTATTGAATTTATCCAACCTTCTCTAAGTGCTATTTGAGCTCCGTAATCTATCTCATCCACGATGCCAATATCATCTGCAGTCACCAAGATTTTTTTATCGATCACCGGTACTTCTGAAGTAGTATAAATCGCCTTACTCCAAACAAAACAATGGTTGGTCAGTACATACCAGATATTGGAATCTAAGTATTCTTCTCCAACTATTGCATGAGATATTTCCACTTCCGAGCCAGGCAAAAGCACTTTTGATTTTGGAGCATTTACAGATGGGCTATCCATCCTCACGTTGACATACAGACTTACTATTCCCTTGAAAGTTTCCATCACCCAACAGCTTTAGTATTGGTTTCTACTTGACCTGATGGATCTGTTGATTTTCCGGAGGAAATTGGAATCCTAACCGTATTGCGTACCTGCATCATTTTGTTTAGCAGATCAAACCAGAATGGAGCTCCAAGGGAAATAGCGAAGGCAGTAATCAACCAACCTAGCAAAGTCCAAGGAGTAAATTTGGCTTCTTTGCTTACTCCCAATACGTAGTTATACTGATCCATTTCTGAATTCAATGAATCTATATAAGCCTTCTGCACACTAAAAGAAGTATTTGTAAGTCCGTCAACATTATCCGACATAAAGGTTTTGCCTCCTTCCACTAGCATATTTCTCATTTCTTCATTTTTCACCAGTTCTGTAGTCAAACCAATTGAATCAACATTAAAAAGTCCAGCTATAATAAACCCAATGATAAATGTCAGGAATGTCAGTTTTCTCTTATACCAACCTGCAATTCTATCCATCTGATCATCATACCAGTTTTCGATAAGAGTTTTGAATTTCTCCTTGTCATTTGCAGCCTGTTGCCATAGGTTTTTTAGTTGATATTTTGTCTCAGTACCTATAGAAAGCCCCTGAATCTCCCAAGGATGTTCCTTATTGGTTCTTTGAAAAAGTTCCTGCTTTAAAAAATCCAGCTTTTCGGTCAATCTCTCCACCTCTTCATTTTCTGATTCTGTAGCTTGGGTGAGTTCATTCAATTCCAATTCTAAATTTCGTATTTCAGAAGCCAGTTTGCTGGAATCATATTCTGGAATTATCCCAAGTGTCGCGGATATATTATGAATATCATCCAGGTAAGCTCCCTTTCTCAATAAATCAATTAGCGTGCTTCCAAACCTATCTTTAGCGATGTAGGAAGGTTTTGAATTGATGCCCTTACTGCCGAGATATTTGATGGAAGGGTGTCTATAAAAGGCCTTTGTAAGAGGATTGATGGTTTTTACCCAAAAAAGATTGAGGATAGTGTGATTCAAATAATTCGACTGCTGGTCGTCTGCCAAAAGTCTATCAATTCCAGTAATCAGGTTTTTGGATCTGGAACCGAAATATGAAGTAATCGTCTCAATGATAGTCATAGCAAAAAGACTATACAGAAGATAAAGGAAAACTAGACTGATAAAAACGTCTAAAACTGCTAAGCCTGTCATAGAAGGTTGTATTAAAAATTTTAGGAAAAAGTATTATAAACAAAGCATTTTCAATTTAATTCTTTCCAAAACAAATACCATATAACTAATTGTTTTTCAACATTATTACATTGAAAATAGAAGGTTAATTAGTTATTGTTTTAGAATTAACTCTTTTGAGAAAAAAGGTTGAGTCATTAATAATTTAAATCAATACCATTCAAAAAAGTACGTTTTGAATCCTGTTTTAAATTTTATAAATTCCTTACTTACAATAAGATAAATCCATAAACCTGTACATATAATGAAAAAGTCCATTTTACTAGTTAGTATAAGTCTTTTGATGGTAATCGTTGCCGCCTGGACTTTTAGAAATGATGAGCAACTCTACAATCTCAAAGTGGGAACTCCAGAGATTAAGTCTATAACTTCTCTTGCGTTTGGCCCAGAGGGAATTTTATTTATTGGTGATTCGAAAAGCGCTTCAGTTTTCGCAGTAAATACAAAAGACAATGAATCAACATCCGAAGCCGCTGAAATAAACATAGAAGGAATAGATATCAAACTAGCTTCCATGTTGGGTACTACTACCGAGAATATTTCAATTTTGGATCTTGCTGTCAATCCTGTTTCCAAGAAAGTTTATCTTTCCGTCGAAGCTGCAGATGGTTCACCTGTACTATTATCGATTGTGGGAGATAAAATATCTCCTGTTTCTTTGAAGGATGTTGGGTATTCAACTGTTTTATTGAACAATTCTCCAGCTGAAGATGCTAAGGATAACAGAGGTCGTTCATTGCGGATATCTTCAATTTCAGATTTGGGATATTCAGATGGAAAGTTGTTTGTAAGCGGCCTTTCCAATCAGGAATTCAGTTCAACATTTAGAAGTATTCCTTTCCCTTTTACAAAAACTCAAGATCAAGCATCATTAGAAATATTCCATGCTGCACATGGTAGATACGAAACCACATCTCCGATTAAAACTTTTACTACAGCGGAAATTAACGGTCAAGAGTATCTAATCGCCAGCTATACGTGTACTCCGCTTGTGCTTTTTCCGCTGGATGAATTGAAGTCAGGAAAACATATAAAAGGAAGAACAATTGCAGAAATGGGCAGCGGAAATCAACCATTGGATCTGGTTAGTATGGAAAAGGATGGTAAATCATACTTGGTAATGTCTAACTCCAATCGCCCGGTTTTTTTGGTAGACTATCAGGATATCGAAAATTTTGAAGGGTCGCTAACCGAACCAGTGACAGAAAGTTATGCTACCGAAGGAGTAGATTTCGTTTCCATGCCCCTGACCAATGTTCAGCAGTTGGATAAAATGGAAGATGGAAAAATGGTAATGCTTCAGAGAAAATCCAATGGTTCTTTAGATCTATGGTCAACTAAAGAAGCAGCTTATTTGCCTAGATAATGAATTCATTCGCTTATAGAAAAGGGCTGTACATATCGTATGGTCCTATTTTTTGCTTTTTAATTCTGATTTTCTCCTGCAGTAAAAAAACGAATGAAGAGATCTCAGTCATTTGGGAAAATGATCGTGCCATTGGAATCTCTATACCTCTGGATTTGCTAAATGAAAGTGGTGACTATGAAAGTCACATAATCGTTAGCTTAACTGGTGAGGATGATTTAACGGCAATTCTTGGAGAGTTTATTACTGAGCATGATTATTTGATTTTTAAACCTTTAATTCCGTTAACGCAAGGTTTGAGATATGAAATTTTTGAAAGTGAGCAAAAAATTGGTGAGGTTATCATTCCTTATTCCAAAGAAGAAGCTCCTTCCCTACTTAAAATCTACCCAACGCAGGATACCGTACCAGAAAACTTATTGAAGCTGTTTTTGAAATTCTCCAAGCCCATGCGCTCTGGAAAATCTATTGAGCATTTTACTTTGGTGAAAGGAGAAAATGACACAATTTCTTCAGTGTTTCTGGATCTTCAACCCGAGCTTTGGAACGAAGATCAAACGATGCTAACTGTGTGGCTTGACCCAGGAAGAATCAAACGTGACTTGATTCCCAACTTGGAAATGGGCGCCCCACTTGATCAATTTGAGCAATACAGCCTTATTATTTCAGATAATTGGAAGGATCAAAATGGAATCAATCTATCTAGTTCAGTCATCAAAAGCTTTTACGTAATCAATAGAGACAGTATTTCCCCCAGACCCGAAAATTGGTCTGTCACCACACCAGAAGCACAGACAAAAGATTTTCTTTATATAGATTTTTCAGAAGAGCTCGATTATAGTTTGTTAGGTGAGGTATTTGAAATCAAGGATAGTCTGGGAAAGGAGGTTTCCGGAAAATGGCAGGTTGGTGACTTTGAAAAAAGCATAAAGTTTTCTTCCGAATTAGCCTGGGAAAAAGGGATTTACCAACTACAAATAGAAAATAGGCTGGAAGATTTAGCAGGAAATAATATCAATCGATTATTCGAAACTGATATTATCTCCAATTCAAGTTCATCCCGAACTGAACCTGAAGTTTACAGCTACATTACATTCTCCATAGATTAAAAGCATTTAGCTTACTTTTCAAATTCCAGAACTCGATTAGCCCAAGAAATAAAGTGTTGCATATTCGGTCCGTCTGTATGCCCGCCATCATGCTGTCTCCAAGCCAAATCTCCTTCCAGCATATCCGTGTTGTAGGGAGGCATTTCTTCTTTCATGTAGTCATTAGACACGCCGAGATCTTTTGCTCCCAAAAGTTTATAAGCCACTCCGGCAGCAATCACCGCCATATAACTTCCTTTCTGGTCCAGCCATTTTGCATCGCCTTTTTCTGGAATTCCATAACTCACAAAAACAGGTCGTGGTGCACAAAGCGCCAACATATCGTGGGAGTCTACACTGAGGTCACAGCCATCCATTCTACCAAATTCAGATTCCTCAGCACCATACTTCATGTAGTTACCTGCCATCCAATAGTTTTCACCACCTGTGAGGCTTTCCACTGCTTCGCCAAATACACGTCTGTGTAAAGTAGTTCCTCCTTTTCCGGAAGATCCGATCAGCGCCGTGGCAAATCGAGGTTCAAAAGCCATAGTTACTAAAGCTGCTTTACCGTATCTGGAAACACCTTCGATACCCACTTTTTTTGCATCTACCAAGGAATCGGTTTCCAAGAAATCCAAAGCTCTGGCAGCGCCCCAAGCCCATGCCCGAAGTGCTCCCCAATCTTGAGGAGACCGGGGTTGCCCCTTGTTCACCAAGCCGATTATTCCTCTAGTGATTCCAGCATGATTATCAGCCTGAATACTGCTTGGATCAATGGTTACATATCCCCAGCCTGCATCCAAAAGTTGTTCTGTGGAAGGGGAATCTCCATTCGTTGGCGGGGCAAAGAAATTCGGGGCAGGAAGTCGGGTTACAGGAGTATAAGCCGGGTATTTATCAAAAAGAGCTTTTAAGGAGGTGTCATTTTTGATCATCATCTCTTTAAAAGAATTATTCAAGGTCTCCATATCTTCTCCATTTGGTTGGGCTGGTGCCGGAAAAGAAGGTCGACCAAACATCATTAAAACAGGGACAGGTCCTTTAGCATTTGCAGGAACTACTAGGATCATGTTAATATCCACAGTGATTAAAGGATATTCACTATTGTCCACGTGACCAATGATTTGCTTTGCTATCACGGGAGTTCTGGCAACGAATTCCCGATCAGTGATCTTCACTTCCCAATTTACATCCGGAATATTATCTGGCAACTTACCATATACCTCACGCTCCAAAGCTTCAACTAATTCCGGTCTTCTGGTTGTCCACCACATTTCTTCCGAAGTGATCTTTTGCCCAGCATTAGTTGTTAGGATGTCTGGCAGTTCTGGACAGGGATTAGCTTTGGATTCATCATAATTTGCAGCATTTGGAGCAGATTCATTTCCACTTGGGCCAGGTCTAAGAACTTTGATTCCCAGTTGCTCCTGCATATTTGCATGGTCCTGCTCGTTTGTGAAAGTGACTGGTTTTGGATATTTACTAGTGTCTATTTTGGAAGTTTGGGCAATCGCAATGCTTCCAATTCCCAGCATTAACGAAATTAAAAGCGTCTTCTTCATCATAGGTTTGGGTTAATCGAGAGTTTTATTATTGTTGGGTTTTCACATGCTGGGCTGGATCAACCATCGTTGTTATCCAGATAATATCTTTATTTTCAGCTAAGTAATCCAGTAATTGCTGGTGCGCCTCAAGAGAAACATTGAGATTGTGCTCGCCTCCTACTCCGTGAAATAGAAAGGCCACTTCGGTCTTCGGTCATCGGTCTTCCAACCTGATAAGCAAAGAATCTAAGGTGACTGGCGTCATTGCGGATAATCATATTTGATAAAATCTTTTTCGAAAGAAACAATTTTAAATTCATCGAGAGAAAATCTATCAAATGGTCAACTCTTCAACTCTGCCTTCATAGTCAAATTGCAAATCCTCGTGCAAGCCTGAGATCAGTTTAACAGCTTTTGCTAACTGCATTTGATAGATATTATCCAACACCTGATTTCTATGCCGTAAAAAACCATACTCCTTGAGTTTCTCACAGAAAAACAGCAAAACTTCTATTTGATCTGTTTTTACTTTACTCAGTTTAAGTAATTTATTCATTTTTCTGCGAAGCTTTTGAGCTGACTTTTTCGCATAGTAGGAATGGTCACCTCTCGCAGTTTGAAAACCAATTTCCAGCTCTTCCTGAACCATTTCAACATAGAGTTGTGGTTGATCTTTTTCGTTAAGCTTAAAAAATAAATAAGACTTGTTGTCCCTACTGAATTTGCTAAGATCTGCCACCAGTGCGATCAGTTCCTTCTCATTGAGATAGCTGAGTTCTTTTTTGAGTTGGGTTAGACTTGGGATTTTCATTAATAAATGAGATTAAAAGAATGTTTTGGATTAAAAGCTTATTGCACAAAGCTCACGTTAGAAGCTCAGCAGAAAGATAGTATATTCTAAAAATATCCTATTGATACATTTTCTGCTTCATTCACCAGTTATTGATTAGTCCACTTACATCTTCTAATAAAACGAAAGGTCAATTCTAGATTGGTGAAAAGTAAATCCCGAAAGAGAAATACCTAGGGAGAATACTTTGAATAGGTGTTTTCCCAACTAATTTCTTACAATTATCAAACCTTTGCTCCCGTTCATATTTATTCTATTGATATTGAAAATTCAGTAGCTTAATTTAAAGCTTTCAGATTTTCATTTATGAAGGAATTTCAAGCCATTATTAAGGCTTATGAGCAATTCAAAGAGTCCGACAAAAGAACTGCTTTGGCAACAGTCGTTCAGGTAGACGGATCAGCTTACCGAAGGCCGGGGGCTAGAATGTTGGTTTCCGAAGATGGAGAATTGACTGGTGCTATATCAGGAGGATGCCTGGAAGGTGATGCGCTACGCAAAGCCCAAACGGTGATTTTCCAGCAAAAATCAATGCTGGTCACTTACGATACTACCGACGAAGACGATCAGAAATTCGGCGTAGGATTAGGCTGCAATGGAATTATTCATGTATTGATAGAACCAATTGATTATCAAAAAACTATAAATCCAATTGAACTGCTTAAAATCGCTTTAAGTGAAAGGATTTTTTGCCAATTGATTACGGTATTTTCCGTAAAATATTCTAAACAGGAGCAGATTGGAACAAGGGTTCTGGTAAAGGAAAACAAAGTGTTTGGAGATAAAGAAAAGATTGAAGAATCATTTTGGAAACAGATTCAGGGCGAATTAATTAAAGCTGATCCAAACCAGCACATCATCAAAAAATACGAAGAATTTGATGATGCACAGGTATTTATAGAATCAATAAAACCTGTGATCAGAATTTTGCTTTTTGGAGCTGGAAATGACACGATACCTTTGGCAAAAATGGCCAATATTTTAGGCTTAGAATTAATACTGATCGATGGCAGGAAGAATCTTGCTACTGCTCAACGATTTCCAACAGCTATAAAAATTATCACTGGTGCAGGTAATGAAGTAGTGAATCAATTGGAAACCGATAGAAACACTGCGGCTCTTATGATGACCCACAATTTTGAATATGAGGCTTTGGCTTTGGAAGGTTTACTAAAGCTGGATTTGCCTTACTTGGGTATATTGGGACCCAAGAAAAAGTCGGAAAAATTAATGGAGAGATTGGCTAAGAAGGGAATAGCTGTCAATCAATCTACTATCTATTCCCCAATGGGTTTGGATATAGGCGCTGAAGGATCGGAAGAGATTGCATTGTCCATTTTGGCAGAGGTGAAAGCGGTATTGGCAAAAAAACAAGGTACCTTTCTCCGAAATAAAACAGGCCCCATACATTAAAAAGAAATGAAGACAGGAATAATCATACTTGCAGCAGGAGAATCAAGTAGACTTGGATACCCAAAACAAATAGCAAAATACAAAGAAAAGACTCTGCTTCAACTTGCTATAGATTCTGCAAATGATGCCAACGTGGATAAGCGAGTTTTGGTATTGGGTGCTAACCGTGACGAAATCAAGAAGACTTTTCTTGGAGCTAGCATACCAAATATTCCTAATCCACACTACCAAAAAGGCATGTCTTCCAGTATAAAAGTTGGATTGGAATACATGCTCAAAATCGATAAACCTGATCAGGTGATTATTATGCTGTGTGATCAGCCCTTCGTTGATGCGAAGATTCTTAATAAGTTGATTGCTACTCAGAAGAAAGAATCAAAGGGAATTATCGCCTGCTCGTATTCAAAGACTGTAGGTGTACCTATACTTTTTGGCAGTGCTTATTTCAAAGAATTGATGGCGCTCACTGGCGATGAAGGTGCAAAAAATATTGTCTTAGCCCATGAGGATGACCTAGCGACTGTCGCTTTCCCGAAGGGTAAAGTAGATATAGATACTGAGGAGGATCTGAGAGACTTGAACCTTTGAGGTTCTCCGTTGTAAGTTTAAAATTCGAAGATTATTCGGAAATAGTTTAAGTTCCCGCTCAACATTTTTTTACCTCAACTCCTCCACAACTGTCTCCACCCAGGCCACAGCATCTAATACATCTTGTTCTTCAGTATTCCTTCCTAAGCTAAAACGGATTGAAGCTCTTCCAAGGTCCGAGTCCAAGCCCATTGCTTGGAGTACATGGGAAGGCTTTGGGGAAATGCTCGTGCAAGCAGATCCGGAACTTACAGCCACTTTCTGACAAACCTTTGGTACCAGATCTTCTCCTTCCACTCCTGCAAAAGAAATATTAGTGACATGGGAAAGGCGATTCTGACTTCCATTCAAAAAAGTGCCGGGCAATTTTAAAATATTGGTTTCCAGTAAATCGCGAAGCTCTCCCAATCGCTTTGATTCGCTTTCCATTTCTTCGATCCTCATTTCGGCAGCTTTTCCAAAACCTACTATTGCCGGCACATTCAGTGTCCCACTGCGGAAACCTTTTTCGTGACCACCGCCATGAATTTGAGCGAGAGGTTTGGGAAGAGTATGATTATGACGAATGTACAGCGCTGCTATTCCTTTTGGGCCATAGAATTTATGAGCTGAGACGGCCATTAAATGAATTCCAGAGACAGAGACAGGGATTTTTCCCGCTGCCTGTACGGCATCACAGAAAAAGATGATATTATTCTCTTCTGCTATCGCTGTAATTTCTTCTATAGGATGGATAATTCCAGTCTCATTATTTGCCCACATCAGGCAAATCATTTTGGTATATGGAAGAATGCTCGATTTTAGCTCTTCAATACTGATATGTCCCTCATTATCAACAGGTAAATAGGTCACCTCTGCACCACTTTCCTCAAGAAATTTCATGAGATCCAAAACAGCTTTATGCTCGGTCTGGCAAGTGATGTAGTGTTGTTTTTCTTCCTGATACAAATCAAAAGTTCCTTTTATCCCTAAGTTGATTGCTTCAGTAGCTCCCGAAGTAAAAATGATTTCTTTGGATTGTGCTCCTATCAAATTTGCAATTTGCTCTCTTGCAATCTCCACCGCATTTTCAGCTATCCATCCGAAGGCGTGTGAATTGCTGGCGGCATTACCAAAGTGCTCTCCAAACCAGGGAATCATTGCTTCAATTACTTCTTTGGCGCAAGGCGAAGTGGCGTTGTAATCGAGGTAAATTGGGTAATTCATAGATGCAAAATAAGAAAAATTCTATGTAGAGGAATTACTTATTTGAAATGAGTGATAGTTTCCAAAAACATAGAAAGTTTAAATTTGAATAATTAAATATTAGTTTAATCAGATAAGTTTCCGCGAACTTAAATCATAACATATTTAGCTTCATGCAATTGGATTTCGAGTTCAACAGGACTGACCGGGCTTTATCGAATCTTTCAAATCCATCTATAAAGAAGTCTGAAAAGATTACTTTAAATTCAACCATGCAAGAAACTTGGACATTCAGCCTTCCCCACTCCAACAAACCTACTATAGATGAGCTAAAAGTGCTTTTAGCTGAAAAACAAAAGGAATTGGGGATCTTCCTCTCCTACTATTTTAAGAAAGAAGGTGCTCTAGCAGAGAAAGTTAATTTAGGTTCCGAGATTCATTTTAAGGATCAAAGTTCTGGCGAATTTACCCTTGAGTTTGATCTTATTCATTTTAATGCTTGTCTTGCTATTAATGAGCAAAAGCGAGATCAAATGAAGATAACATTTCTCATTGAAGGATCAGAACTTACACTCAAAGGTCCTTATTGGCCGGAAAGAGAAATGGATGAAATTTAAACGTTAGTATTAATTACAGAAAAAGCACTTCCATAAATAGGTGGAAGTGCTTTTTTGGTTCTCGAATCTGTTTCCTTGATTCTTATTTATAAAAATCTAACGTCTAAATCACGCTCGTTTTATACCTAAATTCAGATCAGAAAATTCATTTTGCTCAATGAAAGGCTGGCTTCTTAACCTTCTATCTGTAGCACTGAAAATTGCATTTGCTATTGCACCTCCAGTCGGTGGCAAGCATGGCTCACCTAGCCCAGTTGGGTCAAAACCGCTATCCACATAATATGTATCTACGGCTGGCACTTCCTTCATCCGGATCAGACGATATTTATCGAAGTTGGTTTGTGTAGGAAGTCCTCCCTCGAAAGTTAGATTTCCATACATGGCGTGACCCATTCCGTCCACTACTCCACCACGGACTTGGTGGTTTGCACCAGTTGGGTTTACGACCATTCCGCAGTCAGTAATTACATGAATCTTTTTAAGAGATGGTGTGCCGTTTTCCATCTCAATATCAGCAACTTGTGCTACGTAAGTCCTATGAGAGAAATAGACGGAAAATCCTTGTTTTACATTTGGATTCTTATTCCAATTCGACTTTTCAGCAGCCATTTTCGTTACTCCAATCATTCTATCCACATCATACTGAAGCTCTCCTCCTACGGGATTTGATTTGGCTTTTTCAAATAATTCCAATCTAAAGTCAATTGGATCTTTTTTGGCGGCAAAAGCTACCTCATCCAAAAAGGATTGTTCTGCATACGCAAGAAAATTAGTAATGGGAGCACGCCAAGCGTTGGTAGTAATCGAAGACTCGTAGTTTACATTTTCAATAAGTAGATTGTCAACGGCGCCAGCTGGAAAATTATTTTCCCTTGTACTGTTTCCAGCATTCATACCTACGCCTCGAAGTTTATAACCAGTCATATTGCCATCCGCATCAAGGGCTGCTTCAAATTTGTATCTGACTGCAGGTCGATAAGCACCTCCGGTTAGATCATCTTCCCTACTCCAGGTCAGTTTTACTGGAGCATTCATCATTTTGGAAACGTGAACTGCCTCAGCCACATAATCAGCACTAAGCCTTCTTCCGAAACCTCCTCCCAATCTTGTAATTTCCACTGATATATTTTCAGGGGCAACTCCAGTAACCTCTGCTGCTGTACTTCTTGCCCTTTCCGGAGTCTGTGTTGGACCAATTAATTCTACTGAACCTTCCTTGACATGAGCAAAGAAATTCATAGGTTCCATTGGGGAATGTGAAAGAAACGGACATTGGTATTCTGCTGTTACTACTTGGGCGGCGTTTTTGAAAGCCGCATTGACATTGCCATCTTCCCGCTTAATTTCTGGTTTGCCATTAGCCAATAAGTCCTTGAAAATCTGATTGTGATCAGCAGAGCTCTCCACTTTTCCATCTAGTTCGTATTCGACTTTTAGCAGCTTTTTAGCTTTTATCAGAGGCCAAGTGGAAGTCCCTACTACTGCTACAGAATTTTCAAAGGTGACGACATCTTTTACCCCAGCGACTTTTCTTGTAGCAGAATCATCTATTGATTTGATTTTCATTCCAAATGGCGCCCGCTGAATCATCGCATGAAGCATACCTTCTCTATAGAAGTCCAATCCAAAAAGTGGCTCACCAGTGAAAATCGAATTATTCTCAACGTTTTTAACTGGAGTTCCAATAATTTTAAAATCCTTCTTGTCCTTTAAGGTTATTTCTTCAGGAGCTGTCAACAAAGCTGCATCATTTGCCACTTCCTCATAACCAATTTTCTTACCACTGGCTTTGTGGTAAATTATTCCTTGAGATGTATTCAACTCATCGGCAGAAACTTCCCATTTCTTTGCAGCAGCTGCGACCAGTAGATATTTAGCTGTTGCTCCGGCTTTGCGAAGCCGCTCCCAAGAGTGAGGCATGGCGCCAGATCCACCAGTCAACTGTCTTTCAAATTTCTCTGTGTCAAGATTAGCCTGAAGAACTCGAACTTTGCTCCAATCAGCATCCAGTTCTTCTGCAACGACCATCGGAAATGATGTTTTAATATTCTGTCCTAATTCAGGATTAGGGGAATAAATCACAATATCTCCAGAGGGTGCTATACTTAAAAATGCATTGAAATTCTTGGCATTTGCCAGTACTTCTTCATTGCTGAGCACTTCCATCTTTGGCGAATCACAGCTCATCCAGTTGAAGCCAATAAACAAGCCTCCTGCCGTAGTTCCGGCTATTTTCAGAAAGTCTCTTCTGTTAGTTTTTGTTAGTGTAGCCATGATTATTCGGATTTAGCAGCCATTGCAACGGCTTCCCTGATTTTATGATAAGTACCACATCTACAGATGTTTCTGTTCATAGCTTCATCTATTTCATCCATTGATGGAGTTGGGTTCTTTTTGAGAAAAGCGGAAGCATTCATTATCTGACCAGCTTGGCAATAACCACATTGGGCTACGTCGACTTCTGCCCAGGCCTTTTGAACTGGATGATCACCATCTTTAGACAGTCCTTCTATTGTAGTGATTTCATCTTCTGTCAAACTTGCTGCTGGTGTGACACAGGAAAACATTGCTTCTCCATTTCTATGGACTGTACATGCGCCGCATTGTGCTATGCCGCAGGAATATTTTGTACCTACTAATCCAAGATGATCACGAAGAACCCAGAGAAGTGGGGTATCTTCTTCTACATCAACCGAATGAGCCTTTCCGTTGATTTTAATGTTTATAACTGCCATGGGTTGTTAATTAAGTTTTGCGTGATTAAGTTAAAGAAAATCAGAATAGTATAGAAACCGACTATCAAAATTTGAATCATTTTCCAAATGTTATCTACTCCTATGGCGAATAGTGGTATTATAATTTGGCGATAAATCACTCCTTTAACCCCTTTCGAGACTTTTGAGGTTAGATTTGCATCAACAAAAAAAACTTTGCAATGAGTCAAGGAATAATCAAATAGAAAATAGTCCTGATATTGCATCTTTTCAAAGACTTTTCAGTTATATCCAATAGTTACCCGATTTAAAGCTTCCTATGCTTAAGTTTTTCCTTAATACATTAAAATATCTGATGATTACAATCATTTCTATCATAGTATTATTTGCCATTCTAGTTTTTCTTTTTGTCAATCTTAGTCCACAATTCGGAGCTAATCCATCGAGGGAAAAGGTTCTCCAGTATGAGAAATTGGACTATTTCGAGGATGGAAAATTCAGTAACCTCATGCCCACGAATATGGATATGGACTTTACTGAAGCTATCAAAATGCTTCCGGAATTTTTTAAAAACGACCCTTCACGAAGACCTGATTTCGAATTACCAATTGAACATAGGGATTCTCTTGAATTGGTGGACAAGAATCATCCTACGCGGCTTGTTTGGTTTGGACACTCATCATTTCTACTTCAAATTGATGGAAAGACTATTCTAATCGATCCTATGTTTGGTGAAGTCCCAGCTCCTAATCCGCTATTGGGGAAAAAGAGATATAGTAAAGAGCTTCCTATTGAAGTTGAGAAACTGCCACAGATTGACATGATTATTATGTCTCATGATCACTACGACCACTTGGATTATGGGTCCATTTTAAAACTGAAGGATAAAACCAGGTCTTTCTACATGCCTTTGGGAATGGGAGCCCATTTCGAGGATTGGGGAGTTGATTCTTCGAAAATTCATGAACTAGGATGGTGGGATGAAATTCAAGCAGATGGGTTGCTCTTGGCTCTCACTCCGGCAAGACATTTTTCAGGTCGTGGCTTAAATAACCGTTTCTCCACCCTCTGGGGATCTTGGGTGATTCAAGGGCAATCTGACAATATATTCTTTAGTGGAGACAGTGGTTATGGCCCACACTTTAAGCAGATAGGTGAGAAATATGGGCCATTCAATTTTGCCATGATGGAATGCGGCCAGTATAATGAGCGCTGGACAGATATTCATATGGTGCCTGAAGAGACCGCCCAAGCGGCGCAGGACGTCAAAGCAAAAATTTTTATGCCTATACATTGGGCTGCTTTTACACTTGCCATGCATTCCTGGACAGATCCTGTTGAACGGGTTTTGGCTAAGGCAAAGGAAATAAATCAGCCGATCTACGTCCCGGAAATTGGAGAATTTATTGAATTGGATAAAAATCTTATCACCACACGTCAATGGTGGATCCAATCATCTTCTCTGTCTAACTAGATGATTTCCAAACATTAGAGCTATAATTTTCTGTAATTAAGACATTACTAATTGTTTTTTAGCGGCAGGTTCTGCTAAAATCAACTTTTGGGAATGGAAATGTTTTAAGGCATTTTTCCTAATTTGAGGTTTGAAAATCAACGGATATTCACTTTTCCTTTAGTATTGAGAAATCCCAACTGAGATATTCAAAACATTGGCATAAGGCTAAGCCTATCTGTGGCTACCTGTACCAGCATTTTTGTCGGTCTAGATCAGTGCTCAGTGGAGATTTTGTGAATAAATACTACCAATAATCATTTTGAACAAATTATAAACAACCTAAAAGACCTATGGCTCAGACTATCAAAGCAGCTATCGTGGGTACCGGATTTATAGGTCCGGCACATTTAGAAGCCCTTAGAAGAATTCCAAACATCGAGGTGATTGGCCTTGTAGAAGTAAATCAGGAAGTGGCGGACGCCAAAGCTTCAGAGCTTGGTATTCCAAATGCTTACACTTTTGAAAATATGCTGAAGGACGACAGCATTGATGTAGTACATATATGTACTCCTAATTTCCTTCATTTTCCACAGTCCAAAGCATGTATGGAAGCTGGAAAGCATGTTGTCTGCGAGAAACCACTTTCAATGACTGTTGAAGAGGCACAAGAACTTGTTGACTTTGCAAAAGAAAAAGGATTGATCAATGCTGTTCATTTCAATCTTCGCTACTATCCTATGGTTCGCCAGATGAAAGTGATGCGTGAGAAAGGTGAATTGGGAGAAGTCTATTCTGTAATGGGATCTTACCTACAGGATTGGCTTTTCTTCAAGACTGACTACAGCTGGAGACTAGATCCAAAGCAATCCGGTGGTTCAAGAGCGGTAGCTGATATTGGCTCTCACCTACTTGACATGACAGAATATGTGACAGGTTTGAAAATCACTGCAGTAATGGCTGATTTCTCCACCGTGCATCCAAAGCGTTTGAAACCTCTAAAAGCGGTAGAATCATTCTCAGGAAAAGAGTTGGATCCTTCGGATTATCAAGAATATGATGTGACTTCGGAAGATTATGCTACCATTCTTCTTCGCTTTGACAATGGCAATACAGGTTCTATCACGGTAAGTCAGATTAATGCTGGACGCAAAAACCGTTTGAATATTGAAATTTCTGGTTCTAAGTCAAGTTTCGAATTCAATGCTGAAAAGCCAAACGAACTTTGGATTGGTAAAAGAGAGACTGCGAACTCTATTTTGATGAAAGATCCTGGATTGATAGATGAAGGTGCTCGCTCTTTGGTAAGTTTCCCAGGAGGTCACCAGGAAGGTTTCCCAGATACTTCCAAGCAACTTTTCAAGGAAGTTTATGCTGCTGTAAGAGAAGGAAAGCAGCCTGAATCTCCTGCTTACCCAACATTCGCGGACGGCTTGAGAGAGTTGATCATCGGTGATGCGATCGTAGAAAGTAACGAGAAAGAAGCTTGGGTGAAGATTTAAATAGTTAGGTGCCGGGTGCTGGATGTTGCGTTTATCCTAAGCTATCGAGTTAAGTAGTTGGGAGTAAGAGTTATCTTCCGTAGATAATGTTTCAAATTTCCAAAGTGATTTAATAAAATATCCATCACCCGGCATCCACTTCACCTATTCTTCAAATACAGTAACCTTTTGGCAGAAATGTCAGTTTGGTGACTAGAGGAATTAATTAATTTCTTTATTTTTCCTATGTAACAATAAAAACCGAAGACAATGAATTTCAAAAAAAGTTTACTAGCCACTGCAGTAATGGCCTTTATCGGACTTGCCGCATTTGCTCAAGAAAAAGCCAGTCCTGCCAAGACTGCTGAAGGAATGGTAGGTGATGCCAAAATCACTATCAATTATAGTAGCCCTGCAGTAAAGGGTCGTACGATTTGGGGGGACCTGGTTCCTTTTAATGAAGTATGGAGAGCCGGTGCAAACGAAGCCACGACTTTCACTACGACGAAAGATATTATGGTACAGGGCAAAAAACTGCCTGCCGGAACTTATGGATTTTTTATAATTCCTAGTGAATCAGGTCAATCCACCTTCATTTTCAACAAAGTTGCTAAGCAATGGGGAGCTTTTGATTATGATTCCAAGGAAGATTTCTTAAGAGTAGATGTTCCCTCAGGAGAAAATTCTACCATGGAAGAGCGTCTTGTATATGAAGTGAAGCCTTCAAGCTTTGAGATCAGATGGGAATACGGAAAAGCATCAGCTACCTTAAGTAATTAACACTTTAGAAAAGAACAATTTAAAAGCCATAGGGAATTAATCCTTGTGGCTTTTTAGTTTGTATAGTGTAATATTTTCCCTTCTAGTTTAATGGCAATAACTATATATATGAAGAGCATTTCATTATTTTTTAAAACAATTATAGGCAAAAATGAATTTGACCTATGATATGAAAGTAGAGTATTCGTAATTACTCCGGCATCTGGTTGCTTTAAGATAAAAGCATATTACTTTTTCGGCATGTCTTTTTATGTTAATCGTTAAGCGAAAAATAGTTTTCATTCTTTTTAAAATAGGTATAAGTAACCCATAAATGATGAGAAATCAAATAGTATCTCAAGTAAGTACGGTGACTTTATTGAGATTTCAAGGATTAAATACCTTTTGGATTTTTGCACAGATGCAAAAAAGCCCGAAAAAACTAGCTAAAGTTCCCGGACTTAACTTCGTAAGATTAATGGGTAGCGGTGGTAAGAATGGTTTTTCCAAAATGCTGAATGTCAACGTTTATGCGCTTCATTGTGTGTGGGAATCGGAAGAATTTGCAGATGCCTTTTTTGAAAAATCTTCTGTCTTTTCAGAATTTAAAAATAGAACAATCGAATTTTACACGGTCTATATGAACGCCATTAGAGCTCATGGTCGTTGGTCCGGCGCAAATCCTTACGAAACCCAAAACTTAACTCCATCGGGACCTGTAGCAGTGATCACCAGAGCAAGAATTAAATTGAAGTTTCTTCCAAAATTCTGGAGGAAAGTACCCTCTTTGGGAAAAAAAGTGGATGAGGTAAATGGATCAATCTATTCTATTGGAATTGGAGAATATCCATGGTTCATGCAGGCTACTTTCAGTATATGGGAAACTTATGAAGCCATGCATAAATATGCTTATGAAAGTCCACTTCATATGGACGTGATCAAGAAGACGCGGGAATTGGGATGGTATGCAGAAGAATTATTTGCAAATTTTATCCCCTATAGAACTGAGGGAACTTGGAGAAATCTCCACATGCACTTGGACAAAAAATTATAGTGCTATAAAACCAAAATTGATGCATTCCCCCAATTCTTGTTTTGTTTCACAACCTGTCCGTGTGATTAGGTATGAATAAAATAATTAATGCTGAAAGCTTTCAAGCCTTACAGTAATATTGATAAGCAATATCTAACTAACTTTTGAGATTAAGGACTCTCTTATAATTCTCCAACTTCGGGGAATTCATAAGGTTTGCCTTTTGCTACTTTTAAATAATTGAATAAGGCTCTCCCCATGCCTTTCCATTCCACAGACATTTTATCGCCATCTTCTAGGATAATTTTATTGCCAAAGCTAAATGCATCTGCTCCGAAAAAATGCACATGGGCCTGAAGAGGAATACGGTGAGAATCATATTTGAAATGATGAAATTCCAGATTTGCCAGATTGTGACACATATTCTTTTGGCCAGTATTGATCTCAGATTTCCAAATCGGTAAACCATTCCGAGAGATTTGTACTTCTCCTGAGTAGCTATCAAAATCAGCGTCAATTACCAGTTCAGGGCCAATGGAACACGTTCTGATTTTGGACGGAGCCAGATAGAGGTAATTTATTTTTTCCATGACATGATCGGAAAATTCATTTCCTGTAGTAAATCCAATTCTCCAAGGCTTTCCTTCTCGGTCAATAATATAAGCACCCGCTATTTCTGGCTCTTCTCCGCCATCCTCACCAAAATAAGGTACTGTCAGTATTTCTCCATGAGCTTTCAATACTCCCCCATTCCCCTTATAAAACCACTCCGGCTGAACACCAATCTCACCTAATGAAGGGTTTCCTCCATTGACTCCCATTTCATACATTTTCAAACTATCTGTCGGTTTTTCTTCTTGGTCACCATGCATAATCTGTCTATTTAGTGCACTGTTGTGGTGAGTAAGACCTGTGCCGGATACCATGCAGTGAAATGGGCTTTCTGGATGGTCAAAAGATGGTAACAATTTCCATTCACTGTTTCCTTCATACACCGAATCGTAAACTAATTTTTCGTCTGTGGCTGCTTCAGAAATTAACCTAGATAATTTATTACCTGAGACCAAAGCAGCTAAGGCTAGTTCGTAGATAGAGCCAAATCCTTTCAAAAATACTAAATCAGGTTCCTGAACTTGAGCAATACTACGGCCATAGGTCGGGTGAAAAAGCTGAACAAGTCTTATCGTATTTATCATGAGAGGGTAATTCTATGTTTGAAGTATTAGTAATAGTGGCTATTAAATTTCCTATAAACTTGCAGAAAGTCAACAGAGCAAAGGTTAAATCTTTTTTTAGATGAAAGGAATTCCCCTGGATCCGAATTAGTTAATTCGTAGTTAGATCTTAATAATCTTTCAGTATTTAAATTAGATTTCTCCTCCATACTGATCGAAATGATTCGATAGAATTAATCTTCTATCAAGAATCCCCTATTTTTGCACCTCATGCTCGAAAATTTTAATCCTTCTTCCTTCGACCTCCCTGTATCGGATATTATTTCGCAAGTCAAATCCCAGCTTTCCAAGTCAAATTCTCTGATCATTCAAGCTCCTCCTGGAGCAGGAAAGAGTACCCTCCTTCCCTTGACTTTGCTGGATGAACCTTGGCTTGCCGGCAAAAAGATTATAATGCTGGAGCCCAGGCGATTGGCAACGAAGACGATTGCTCAGCGTATGGCATCCATGACGGATACTAAGTTGGGCGACTTGATAGGCTATAGAATTAGATTTGAATCTGCTATTTCTGCCAAGACCAGGCTGGAAGTGATTACAGAGGGAATATTGACCCGAATGCTTCATTCTGACAATGCACTGGAAGATGTGGGATTAGTCATCTTTGATGAGTTTCACGAGCGGAATCTTCATTCTGAAGTTGCGCTGGCCCTGATCCGCGAGGTGCAGCAGGTGCTGCGGCCCGACCTAAGGATTTTGCTGATGTCTGCAACGATTGACGCAAAGGTACTTTCAGAAATGCTCAAGTCTACGGTGATAGAAAGCAAAGGCCGACAGTATCCTGTAGAAGTGAATTACATGAATGAGTTGGACGAATATGCCATTGGTGAAGATACAGCTAGGCAGATTATTCCGCTTACAAAGGTTCACGAAGGTAATTTTTTGGTTTTTCTACCTGGACAAGGGGAAATCCGAAAGGCCCAGGAAATTCTGAGAAAAGCACTGCCTGAGGATTTAATCTTGCCGCTTTATGGACAGCTTTCACCAGCAGATCAAAATAGAGCGATAATGCCTAATCCTTCCGGCAAACGAAAGATTGTGCTTTCCACAGACATTGCGGAGACTTCCCTGACCATAGAAGGAGTGAAAGTGGTGGTTGACTCAGGCTTTACCAAATCGTCCAGATTTGATGCAAGGTCCGGCTTATCGAGATTAGTTTTACATAGAATCAGCCAGGACTCCGCAGATCAGCGGTCTGGCCGAGCAGGTCGTTTGACCGCAGGTCATAGCTATAGACTTTGGACAAAAGCCATTCAGAATCAGCTCAACAAATACCGAACGCCCGAATTGATGGAAGCTGACTTGACTGGACTTGTGCTGGATATGAAAGCTTGGGGAAAACAAGATATTCGATCCATGACGTGGCTTACTCCGCCTCCAGCTGGCACTTTGTCTTTGGCAGAAAAAACCTTAGAATCCATAGAAGCAATCGTAGACGGAGAACTTACCCCACATGGAAAGGAAATTCACAAGCTACCTACTCACCCGCGAATCGCCCACATGCTGATCAATGCAGATGAGATTGATCAGCTGGGTTTGGCTACAGATATTGCTGCGATTTTGGATGAAAGAGATCCACTAGGTCCTGATGCAGGAGTTGATTTAAATCTGAGAATTGAAGCCCTTCGCCGGTATAGAAAACATGATGTGAGCATTCCCCGAATAAAAAAGATTGAAAAGATGGCGGCTTCTTACCGTCGAATGTTTTCCATACAGCCAGATAATAGTCCTGTTGATCCATGGCAAACGGGTCTACTACTCGCCTATGCTTATCCAGAACGTATTGCTGCAGCGCGTCCTGGAAATAATGCGCAGTTCCAGTTAGCCAATGGGAAGATAGCCCAGATTGGGCATAAGGATGATCTTGCCCATGAATCATGGCTTGCCGTAGCGCATGTAGATGCACGTGAAGGCATGGGAAAAATCTGGATGGCTGCTCCTATTAATCCTAAGGATTTGGCTCCAATGCTGAAGACAAAGGAAATTTTGAAATGGGATAGAAAAAAAGGTGGCTTGCAGGCGCATTCTGAGATTCGGATTGGATCGATTATCCTTGGCACACGGCCTTTGGGAAAGTATTCTGATTCAGACGTGACAGAAGCACTATTAGATGCAATTCGTGAGGATGGGGAATATTTGCTTGATTTCAACGAAGATGTAGAGCAATTGATTTTTAGAATTCAAAATTTGCAAAGTTGGTACCCTGAGCAATCTTGGCCAAATTGGTCTGTGGCTGAACTTTGCGAAAAACCGGAAACTTGGATAGCGCCTTATCTACAGGGAATTCAAAAAAATGATGATTTTAAAAAATTAAACCTAAGTCAGATTCTTTTGCATTCTCTTGATTTTGAGCAGCAAAAGGAATTGGAAAGACTTGCTCCTAACAGTATAGAAGTTCCTTCTGGGAGCAAAATTAAATTGGAATACAGGAAGGATGATATTCCTTTATTGGCTGTAAGACTTCAGGAACTGTTTGGCTTGCTAGAAACTCCCAAAGTTAACAACGGCAAAGTCAGTGTGCTGATTGAGTTACTCTCTCCCGGCTACAAACCAGTGCAACTCACCCAGGATTTGAAAAGCTTTTGGCAAAACGGATATTTCGAAGTAAAAAAAGAATTGAAACGTCGCTATCCAAAACACGAATGGCCCGAGGATCCAATTTCTGCAGAGGCAGTAAGAGGAGTGAAACGTAAATTTTAAATTAAAATTATGCTCTTAGTTCGTGAGAGGTTTTACACTTTTATACTAGACATGAGATTAATAAGTGACTTTTCTATAATCTAGCTCTCTCTAATAAATGCTTTTTATAGTTTTTATAGTAGAAAAAAATTAATCCTACGAGGTAAATAGATAAGGTTGTTGTTTAAGTTTAAATCTTCATTCTAAGCGGCTTCTGATTTTAGGTTATCCAAATAATTCAGGAATTGAAGAAATGAAGCAATAGTAAATGGGGTCATTTCATTACAATTAATTTTCTCAAGAAATGACTGACGTAGTATGGGATAATAATTTGGATTATATAGTTTGCTCAATGCGGTAACCTTAAATGCCTTCTCTACTAAATTATGAGATTCAAAAGAATCCTCTTTTAGCTTGGAGATTTCTTGCTGTAGTCTGGAGGGATTTATCATTTGGTCAAGCCATTTGAAACCCTCATTTAAAAAAAAATCTTTTTTTGAATGAATGTTTGTAGGATCATTCATTTTTAATAAAGACTTGATTTTTTTTGTGGAAGAATCCCTCAATTTGTTTAACGATTGACTAAAAGTGATTGATTGTTCAGGGTTAAAACTGACCATTGGGACTTGTTTAATGATCAATTCTTCCACAGTATTTATTCGAATTCCTAGGTGATATTCTATTGATTTTCCATTATCTCCATCTGTAATATTTGCATAAATAACCTGTTTTCCATGAGGAAAAACCTTTTCAAAACGTAATAGGGAGGTATTTAGCTTAAATCCATGCTCTTCAAAAAACTTGGAATACTTAATTATTTCTTTCTTTATGTTCATGTAAATTCTACTCTTTAGTAGTAAGCAGAAGTACAATAATGACGCACTTTAAAAATCTTTTTCGAAGATTTTGATGTATATCAAATCTGTCTTTTTAAACTAAAATTAGTCACAATATTTAAACTATAAACCTCTATTAACTATAAAATCGATCTTTCAATATGAAAGCTGGATTGATAAATAACTTATATAATGGAGAATTAAACATGTCGTCAATCATGAATTCGATAATACATTAGCCACATATTAATTGTGTGAATAATCTTATTGAATTTTATAACGAAGAACTAGTTAAGCAGCTACTGATTTGAGATTATCCAAATAATTTAAGAATTGTAAAAATGAAGCTATGGAAAATGGTGTCATTTCTTCAGAATTTATTTTCTCCAAAAATGCTTGACGAAGTACTGGATAATCTGTGGGATTATAGAGTTTGCTTAATGCTGTCGAGCGAAACGCTGACTCAACCAAATTATATGCTTCAAATGGATTTTCCTTATGATTTAAGAATTCTTGCTCTAGAATGATGGGATCTATCATTTGATTTAGCCAATTAAATCCAATTGTTAAAAAGAAATCTTGCACTGAAATAATTTGTTCAGATAAATCATTTCTTCCAGATACTTTGACTCTATCTGTGGACAAACTCCCCAGATTGCTGGGGGATTGGACAAGTGTCATCGAATGTTTTGCATATGTATCGGGTGCCGGAAGATACTTTTGGATCAATTCTTCTATCGCATTGATTCTTATACCAAGATGGTACTCTATATAGCTTTCCCCTTCGAGTTCTACATAATGTACAAAGATAACTTGCTTACCATGTAGGAATTCCCTTTCAAAAAACAATTGAGATTGGTTTAATACAAATCCGTATGTATCAAAAAATTCCGCGTGAAGATCAACAACATCCATTTTTTTCATTGCAACATTCATTTTTTATAGTGTAAAAACACAAAAATCTTGCAAATAAATTTAGTCTTCAGAAAGCAATAGTCTAATTTCCTCTAGGATAGGTTCAACTTCAAGTTTCTTTAATTCCAAACTTCCGGCGTCTTCAGGGTTGTGGAGATAGTGATTCCAGTGTTTCTCTGCTTTTCTCAATGTTCGTGGAGTCATATCAAATTCCACTTCGTCCAGATACATCTTGGCAAGAGTTTGAGATTTAAAATTGCCAAAAAGAAAAACTCTAAAAATATCCACGAAACGCAGACTTAGATCAAATTCCTCCAGGATTTGTACAAACGCACCCTGATGAGCCCTATTTTTCTTATCATTGATTGCCTCAAAAATTGCATCAAGAGATTCTTCGTTAAATGATGATTGCGAGAGAGCTCGGCAAGCCAAATAGGCAACTTCCCAGTTATCACCTTTCACCAGTTCGATTACCGCATCCTTTGCATTTTCATCTATCTTTTTTCCCAATTTCTCTGCAAAATAAAAAGCTTCCTTTTCATTAGGATCACTCATACGGTTGATCAAGCCTTGGATTTCCTCTTCCATGATTATTCGGTTTATTTGCACAAATATAATTGAAAAGCCTGCGCTCAATGATTTCTGGTAACTCAAAGTTAATTAGTCATGAAAAGTACTTGTCTATTCTGAACCTGTCAGAAAGGAATGGTTTACAGAGTAATTTTGAAGTCAATAGACATCAATGGGTCATTTCCAATTCGGATTCCTGGCTTGCACGGGTCTCATTACCTTGGAATTCTCTTCCAAATGAGCTTGGAATGCTGAGCATAAAAGATGATTTCCATTTGGCATTGGTGATGATCCGGGCAGGAATAGCTGTCACAGGTTATTTTCATAATGGCGAAATGATGGATCATAAGGTTTTCAGAGCATATATGGTTCGTCAAAAGCAGGGAAAAAGTCAGATCAAATACCTTAAGACTAAAGGGAAATCCCGGGCTGGATCAAGATTGAGACTGGGTGAATCTGATCAGTTTTTTAATGAGATAAACCAACGACTTCAACAATATGCAGAGAACTTTGCGATTGATATGTGGGGAATCAGTTGCAGTAAAACTCTCTGGCCGTATTTCTTCGGAAGTGAGACACCTACCCCATTTTCGAAAAATGCAGATAATCTTTTCAGTGTGCCTTTTCATGTTCAGCAACCTGATTTTGAAACCTTAAAGGACATCCATAAAAAATTGAACGCAATTCATCTGACTCTTTCTGAAGCTGGGGAAAAGCTATTTGAAGAGAATTTGACAAATAACCCTATATCAGAAGCTGACGATAAGGATGATTGGTAAATTTCTATTAAACTCGATCTTTAAATAATGAAGTTCTATCTGAAAAGTTAGAAGGATTTACACTGGGCTTAAATGGTATTTTAAGAGAATAAATTTTAATTCACCTCAATATAGATTGGTTTCAATGCACACATCTAAAGGAAATTGCGTGAGTACACTCCCAAAATCATCTCTAAGAAAATTATTATAATCTGAAACGGTATGAATAAAAAACAGAATTTGGAGGACAATTATGTTAGGAGAAACCGATGGCTTATTGCTAGCATAATTTTAATATTAGTGGCTACTATGATGCCTGGAGAAGTGGGTGAATCATCCGTCAGATTTGCTGATAAAGTTGTTCATTTTGGACTCTTTTTCTTACTTTCAATCAACATCTGCTTCAAATACCAGCAACATGAAAAACTTATTGAAATAATCGTGTGGGGAATTTTTTTCGGCTTAATGACAGAGGTGATGCAGCAATTTGTACCGGAAAGAGATATGGATTTATACGATGGAATCGCTGATACTTTAGGGGTAATTGTAGGTTTGTACATCTACAAAAACAACTCAAAGAAGTTTGATAAGTTACTGATAAAATTAGGGGCATAATTCTCATCTGTCTTTTGTATTCAAATTGAGATAAACCAAAGCCTTGTATCTACAAAGCTGCACCACCTAAGAATTTTATATTTTTCCATCTTGTAAGCCTTCGCTCTTGCATTTACCTTTATTCCAAAAAAATAAAAAGCATTTATTTTATCCTTATTCTTTGTCATGCCTAAAAAATACTATTGGCTACTAGTGAGTTTATCTGCGATCACTATCCAAGTCAACGCGCAGAATACACTACATGCCACTTCAAGTGAATATGAATACCCTTCTGATCCTAAAGTTGTAGAAAAACTTGAAAAATGGAGAGATCATAAATTCGGAATATTAATTCACTGGGGAATTTATGCCGTTCCTGGAATTGTTGAGTCTTGGAGCATTGTTAACGAAGACTGGATAAATAGAAAAGATACTACCCAGTCCTACGAGGAATATAAGGAATGGTATTGGGGCTTGAAAGACAAATTCAACCCCACTGCATTTGATCCAAAACAGTGGGCTGACGCTGCTGCCAAAGCTGGGATGAAATATGTGGTATTTACCACAAAGCACCACGATGGTTTTAATATGTTTGACACGCGGTTCACAGACTATAAAATTACAGACGGAGCTTTCAAAGACAATCCTAAGGCAGATGTAGCGAAGCATGTCTTCGAGGCATTTCGTGAAAAAAAGATGATGATAGGAGCTTATTATTCCAAACCCGATTGGCATTCACAGTATTACTGGTGGAGCTACCGCGCTACTCCCGACCGCAATGTAAATTACGATATTCGCAAACATCCTTGGAGGTGGAACCAGTATGTAGATTTCACGCATAATCAACTCAATGAAATCACAAGTAACTATGGTGATATAGATATCCTATGGCTTGACGGTGGCTGGGTAAGGCCAAAATCAACAATAAATGATGAGGTAATAAGCTGGGGAGCACCTATACCGGAATTTGACCAGCAGATAAATATGCCGAAAGTGGCTGAGATGGTAAGAAAAAATCAGGAAGGCATATTGATAGTAGATCGCACAGTTCATGGTCCCTTTGAGAATTATAGAACTCCTGAGCAAGGAATTCCAGCGACAATGTCAGCAGATCCATGGGAAAGTTGCATCACACTGGGTGGAGCTTGGGGATACGTGCCAAATGATAAATTCAAGCCTTCCCAAAAAGTCATCCATCTGCTGATTGAAATCGTAGCAAAAGGTGGAAATTTATTATTGGGAGTCGGACCGACAGCAGATGGTGTATTCTTACCTGAGCAGGTTTCCAGATTGGAAGAAATTGGGAAATGGCTAGAGGTTAATGGAGCAGGTATTTACTATACAAGAGCAACAGAATCTTTTCAGGATGGAGAAGTCTTTTTCACAAAGGGAAAGAATGATGAAATGTTTGCGCTGATACCTCTTAAGGAAGATGAAAAGCTCAAAGAGACAATCACATGGACTGTAAACCCACCAAAAAAAGGTAGTGACCTTTTTATTTTGGGTGAAAAGCAACCCTTAAAATGGAAATCAGAGAATGGAAAAACTGTAATTAGTATTCCCAAGAAATTACAAGAGAAGCTTTCATCAACTCCTGCAATAGTGATCTCTTACAAAGGAATTTAGGTAAGGATTTTTCTGTGGTTTGTCAAGGTTGAGAATGAAACTTCTGAGATTCTTGAAAGCTCAGGTTATAACAAAAAAGCCGGAAGTAATTCCGGCTTTTGCATTATTCAAATTTGCAATTATATAGTGGTGTTGGTAACATCACCAGGGTAACTCGCATTTAGCATATTCATAGTCTCATGAGCAACTTTAATGTTGTATTCATAAGCTAGACTTTTGTAGTTGACCAAATCAACGATGGTACCTATAAAGCACAATCCAATGGTCAAAATATAAAGAATTCCCAGGCCAATTTGTCCTAGAATAAATCTGTGTAGCCCTGCAAATCCAAAGAAACCAAGAAGAGTTAAAATCAAAATCATTTGGGCATCTTTTCTTCTTGCACGATAAACCTGTGCGAAAAGAGAAGCTTGATCCTCGTCCATGTTTTTCATCAAACCCTGGATGTAGCCCAGTTCCATTCCTTCCAATTCAGGAAGATGTCTTAATACATTAGCCATAATTGTGTGTTGTTTTTAAGTTTTTAATTAGTTGCCTGATTCGAGAGATTATCACCACATACGCCAATAAAGCAAGCGGATGCATATTCCAGGAAGCTTGTAACTCTCCTCTCGCAAGTAGATTCATAGACCTCCCTAACCCACATCCTGGACACCACTCAAATCCCAGCTGACTCAATGGGCAGAGACTTAAGTGACTGCTTGCATGAGGATCCAGGAGAAGAACTGCAACTATACTTCCGATCCAAAAGATCAGCTCAAGCGGCAAGTTTGACATCCATTGGGTGATTACCTTCATGTTGTACTTAGTTACGAAAAAGGTGCCATTGATCATAACAGGCCCTATTTGCCTATTTTAAGAGTTATGATCAACTGAGGTGAATGCAAACGTACATAAAAGTGTTCGTTTATGAACGGTTCAATTCAGGTAATTTGATGGCTAAGGGCTCCCCAAAAATTGCTAATTGATTTAACCTAAACTGTCTTTCAATCTGGCTATATCCTTTGTTACTTCCTAATTCTTCCAACCTGAAAATTTGAAAACTAACCCAAGCAAATCTCCATTGACTGGGATTGAAGTCTGAATATTCAAAGATTTTGATGCTTCATGCCCCAGAAAAAAATTCAGGATTGGCTTTATTTGTGAGCCAATTAAAGCATCTGGAATGCTTATTTTATAGTAGCTGATCAACGCATTAATCAATTGCTGACCTGCATCCGATGCTTTTAAATGCCGCTTACGAATAAGTTTTTCTAGCGCATATGCCTCCTTTGGGTCATCTGGCCAGTACTTTTCCTGAATACCCATTAATCTTCCAACCCATTTCCAATATGCCATAATTAGCGATATTTCGTCAGCACTTACCTTAAATCCCATTTTCTTCCAGCCTCGGATGACGATTAGGCTAAATGAAAGATTTGTTCCTATCAGATCTTCCTGATTTATGGGTTTACCAAATGCTGTATCCCAATCCACGGCATAATGTAAAATAAAGTAACGGCTGAAAGCATGTATCAAACGTACTTTGGCACAAGTAAGGAAGGCTTTCTTTTTTGTGAGAAATGCGCCCGGTTCGAAAATATCCAATATGAAGCTGCCTGTTTCTCCTAACCTGCGACCTATATCACTTAGGATACGCTTGGATCTTACTAGCACTTCTGCCCCATCTCCAAATGCGTAAGCATAAGGAAGAGAGTAAAAGCCGAGCATAGCTAGATATAGATCGCCTTTGTCACTAAAAAGTCGTTGGCCTTTTACCAAAATTTCCTCAGGGATATCTTGCTGGAGGTGATAAAAATTAAAGAAATCATGAAATTCTTGAGGATAAATATTTTCGAATTTTGGAGGAATCTCAGTCCAGCTATTTATTTCTGTAATCAATTCTGGTTTTTTCACCAATTCCATAACCAGCTGATCTGCAAGTGGATCTTGCATAAGCCGCAGCTGATCAAATTCAATGTTCTTGTATAGTTTTAATTTGCTCACATCATTTTAACCTTGATTTTGTACTTTGGTTGATAAATTTTGATAATCAGATGAAAAAGAATTTATACTTCACCTTAATTTATTTTTTAATTTCCTGCCTTTCAGGTTTCGCCCAAAGCGGAACTGACCTTTGGGTGATCAATACCAGCGGAAAAGGAAGTAGTCTTAAATTATTGACTGAAACTGCACATACTCTCACAGATCGTCCTGAATATGATAATCAACCAAGTTTTATAAACGAATATCAGTTAGTATTCTCAGCTGCGGATGAGAATGGAAACCACGATATCATCGTCTATAATTTCGAATCGGATAAATTCACCAACCTTTCCAAAACGTCCGACCGGAGTGAGTTTTCACCAAGTATCACTGATTGTGGAATGTATATCGCAGCAGTGGTCATGGAAACTGATAAGAAACAAAGGATCTGGCTATATCCTACCAGTTTTGAGCCTGCAGAATTGCTTTATGATGACATTGAACCAGTTGGATATTACGATTGGTATGATAATAAAGCTGCTATGTTTGTGTTAGGGAACCCTAATAAATTGATATATGCGAGAGGCAGAAACGATCTGATAGAAATTGATACTGCGATCTCGAGATCCGTTAAAAAACGCCCTAAGACTTCAGAAATCACTTATCTTTCTGAGCCTACAGAAGGTCAGGCTGGAGTCATTAAAAGTTATGATATAGAAAATGGTAATCGAGATGCATATTTTGAAGGAATATCGGGTTCTCAGGACTTTATTTGGTTGGATAAAAATTACCTGTTGATGGCTAAAGAGAATGAGATATTTATCAGAAAATACAAATCTCCGGAATGGAAATCACTTGGAGTGGTAAATTCCACCACACATGAAAATATTACCCGAATGGCCTACAGCGAGGATCTTGATGTGCTCGTGGTCACAATGAATAGAAAATAAAACACACTATGAACCCTATTAAATCAACCTTATTTATGACTGCGCTACTTATTGGAGTGCAGGGATTCTCTCAAGAAATAGAAGACAAAAAAGGCATTGTAGCAAAAAATGCTGAATTGGTAAAAGTCCAAGACGGATTTGAGTTTACTGAAGGTCCGGCTGTAAATCGTTTTGGAGATGTATTCTTTACTGATCAACCCAACAACAGGATACATAAATGGAATGCTTTATCCAACGAAGTCAGCGTATTCAAAGAAGATGCAGGAAGATCAAACGGAATGTACTTTACCTTGGACGGAACCTTAATAGCTTGTGCAGATAATAAAAATGAACTTTGGGCATTTGATACCGAAGGCAATCATGAAGTATGGATTACAGCTTTCAAAGGCAAAAAATTAAATGGGCCAAATGATCTATGGGTTCGCCCTAAAGGTGGAATATATTTCACCGACCCGCTATACCCGCGTCCTTACTGGGAAGGAAGAAGCGAGGAATCTGAGCAGGACGGTCAGGATGTATATTTCCTTTCTGCTGACAAAACTGAGCTTTTTAAAGTTGCAGATGACTTAGTGAAGCCAAATGGAATCGTAGGAACACCGGACAGTAAATATCTGTATGTTTCAGATATTGGAGCAAAAAAGACCTACAAATATGAGGTACGTGATGATGGTTACTTGATCAACAAGGAGCTTTTTTGTGAAATGGGTTCAGATGGAATGACAATAGATGAGCGAGGAAATGTATATCTCACTGGTGACGGAGTTACAGTCTTTGATCGCAAAGGAGAACAAATTGCACATATTCCAGTTCCTGCCGGCTGGACTGCAAATGTTGTTTTTGGTTCATTGGAGAGAAATACCTTATTTATTACCGCTATGGACGCTGTGTATACTTTGAAAATGAAAAATAGAGGGGTTTGGTAACATTATGTCTTCCTGCAAAACAAAAAACGGCTGTAGAGATACAGCCGTTTTTTGTTAGTAGTCAATATAATTATTAACAATTCTTGTCATCCACATCACAAGCTTCCCCATCGCCTTCCGACATTTCAAGAACTGGATTTGTCTTTGCAAATTCATTCCAAGCTTTTTCCAAAGTCTGGTCAAAAACCTCGTCAGGCTGTGCACCCGAGATTCCAAACTTTCTATCCAATACAAAGAATGGTACTCCCCTTACTCCAAGCTGACGCGATTCATAAATATCCTTATCTACCTCATTTTCGAACTTATCTGAATTCAGTACTTCTATGACAGCATTATCTTCCAAGCCAAATTCTTTTGCTAAGCTTAGTAAAGCGGTATTATCATCTATATTGATCGAATCAGTAAAATAAGCTTTGAGCAAGCTTTCCTTCATCTCATCCCCTTTTCCTACGGTTTTAGCCAGATGCAAAAGTCTGTGAGCTTTCTTGGTGTTTGCTACTACTGTTTTGTCCAGATGAAATTCCAAGCCTTCCTGCGCAGCCATATTGGCAACATTGGCAGTGATTTCCTTTGTTTGTTCCAGTGACCATCCCTTTACTTCAGACAGATATTCCTGCGAACTCTTGTTTGGTTGGGTGACCTGATCTGGATTTAACAAAAAACTTTTCCATTCAATTTCTATTTTATCTTTCTGAGGAAATTTTTCAATTGCCTTTTCTATTTTTCTTTTTCCGATGTAACAAAATGGACATGCCACATCTGACCATATTTCTATTTTCATAGCTAAATTCTTTAATTAACTTATGATGAAATAGAAATTAAGCCAAAAGAGTTCATCCGATTTGAAAACCAAAGAATGCCCGTCCTGCGCTATGGAGATCGATTCCAAAGCAAAGATTTGCCCAATATGTAAGTTCGAGTTCCCTCAGAGATCCCCTTGGATTACTTGGGTTGCGATCATATTATTAATTGTTTGGATCATAAGCTATATACTTTGACCAATCCAACTTCAATTCCTCTACAGCTATGAACAAACGTAAATTCTTAAAGTCTTTAGCCTTTTTAGGTATTGGACCTGGTTCTTTTTTTTCTCCAGTAAAAGCACAGGCAAAATCAATTGCAGAAATCGACCCCAATGCTGCTGACTTCTGGGATCAAATCCGTGCTGCTTATAAGCTCAAACCTGATTACATCAATCTTGAAAATGGTTATTACTGCTTTTTGCCCGAAGACACTCTAGAAAATTATATCAAGCATCTACGAGAGGTGAATTATCAAGCTTCCAATTATATGAGGACGGTGCAATGGGATAATAAAGCCAAAAGCGCTGCAATGGTTGCGGATCTTGTTGGAGCCTCTCCGGAAGAAGTCGTACTGACTAGGAATACAACTGAGTCTATTGATTTAATTATCTCAGGCTATCCTTGGCAAGCGGGTGATGAAGCCATCGTATCAAATCAGGATTATGAAAGCTTGCTTAATATGTTTGAGCTAGCGGAAAGACGCTATGGAATTAAGGTCAAGAAGATAGATATTCCGATGCATCCTGAAAACGATGAAGAAATAATAGCTGCTTACGAAAAAGCGATGACTCAGAATACGAGGTTGTTAATGGTGCCGCACATTGTAAATATCACAGGACATATTTTGCCAGTTAGGAAAATTGCTGATATAGCCCACAGTTACGGGGCTGAAATCATGCTTGATGGAGCTCATGCAGTTGGTCATTTTGATTTCAATATCTCTGAGTTGGATTGTGACTATTACGGTTCTAGCCTTCACAAATGGCTTAGCGTTCCTCTTGGGTGCGGTATGCTCTATGTTAAAAAAGGCAAGAGTACACAAATCCGACCGCTTCTAGCTCCTTATGAACTGGATCAAAAGACACTTCTAAATCTTAATCACACGGGAACACACCCAGTCTCTACAGATTTATCTGTGATCGATGCGCTCAACTTTCACAATAAAATGGGAAGCAGGAAAAAGGAAGATCGACTGAGATACATTCAGCGCTACTGGTCTGATAAAGTAAGAGATCTCCCAGGAATAAATGTGAATACCCCAAAAGATCCGCATCGCTCCTGTGCTATAGCAAATGTGGGTTTGGATGCAATGACCCCGGCAGACATGGCCAAGACACTTATGGATAAGTACAAAATTTTTACAGTAGCGATAAATGGGTCTGGAGGTGTAAACGGCTGTAGGATTTCCCCAAATGTTTATACATCAGAGGCTGAAATGAATAAATTTGTTGCTGCTTTGAAAGAAATGTCCGGTAATGCTTAAAAATTTTAAGCCATTTTTAATTATTATATCTTCAATCAGTCACCAAATAATATTTTGCAAAGTCCTATTTTAGGAAGATAGCGCACACGACTTTTCGATTTCCATAAAAATTCAACTATTCCTTCAAATTTTTCATTAAAACTCTTGCATTTTCCTTGCTAAGGAATGAATTTTGCGTCCCTATTACGCATGACACAAGTAAATCACATAGCTCCTTCTTTCACACCAGCTACTAAAGTAGTGGTGAAAGGTTATGCTATTGCTTTTTCCACTCCGTTAAGGACGTGTAGATTTTTCTATAGGGTTTAACCCTATGTTGAATTTTTGTATTCCTACGTGGAGTACGTGCCCGCCCTTTTACACTTTGATTTATTTACCAATTTTCCGATTCAATCGGAATTAACACATGCAATCCCTAATGGATAACATTTCATTTCAGATTATTGTAGCCAATCCTACTCACAAGGTTTATTCCACTCAGATTACTGATGAGATGGAAAACTCTGCAAAGGCCCGTGGTACTGGTATAGCCAAGCGTAGCCCAGCTTATGTGGAAACCAAAATGGATGAAGGTAAGGCTGTGATCGCATTAACCTCAGATAGTAAATGGGCAGGATTCTGCTACATTGAGGCTTGGGGTCATGGCAAATACGTTGCAAACTCAGGTTTGATCGTTTCTCCAGAATACAGAAAATATGGTCTTGCCCGCAAGATCAAAAATGAAGTGTTTAAACTCAGCCGTAAAAAATATCCTGATTCTAAGATTTTTGGATTAACTACGGGAGCTGCAGTGATGAAAATAAACTCGGAGCTCGGCTATATCCCAGTTTCCTACTCAGATCTTACAGATGACAATGAGTTCTGGAAAGGCTGTCAAAGTTGCGTCAATTACGAAATCTTAATGAGCAAAAACAGACAAAACTGTCTTTGCACAGCGATGCTATATGACCCTAATTCAAAGAGAAATCACACTCAGGAATTAGCACTAAGAGACGATTTCAATAAGGAACTTAAGTTGTTTGATCGCTGGGTAAGATTAAAGAAATATGTGATGCTTAAATTGAATAAGTCTAAGGACACTATTTCAAGCATCTTTTTATAAATCAATTCTTCCTTACTTAACTTATAGGAAGCAAAACCTTAATCACATGAAAAAAATAGTTTTAGCATATAGTGGAGGCCTGGATACCACATTTTGTGCCCTACATCTTTCCAAAGAATTAGGATATGAAGTGCATGCAGTTTTGGTAAACACTGGCGGATTTTCGGAAGAAGAATTGAAAGATATTGAAGAAAGGGCAAACGGTTTGGGAGTAGCTTCTTTCAAGACACTTCACGTGATGGATACTTATTACAATGAGGTGATCAAGTATTTGGTTTTCGGTAACGTACTGAAAAATCAGACCTATCCCCTTTCTGTATCCGCTGAGCGTATTCTTCAGGCAAAATCTCTAGCTGAATATGCGAAATCAATCGGTGCAAAGGCTGTGGCACACGGGTCTACTGGTGCAGGGAATGATCAAGTTCGTTTTGATATGATATTCCAAACGATCGTTCCAGACATTGAGATCATCACTCCTATCCGTGACTTGAAATTGAGTCGTGCTGAAGAAATTGACTATTTGAAAAAGCATGGCGTGTCGATGAACTTCGAAAAAGCTGCTTATTCTATTAATAAAGGTATCTGGGGAACATCAGTTGGTGGAAAGGAAACGTTGACATCTTCTGATTACTTACCGGAAAATGCCTGGCCAACTCAGGTTACTGAAACTCAACCGAAGGAAGTGAAATTGACTTTTGAGGCAGGTGAGTTAAAAGGAATAGATAACACCAGCTTTGATAATCCAGTAGATGCTATCCAAGCTCTTCAGGCCATGGCAGCTCCTTATGGAATCGGACGTGACATTCACGTTGGTGATACGATCATCGGTATCAAAGGCCGCGTAGGATTTGAAGCAGCAGCACCATTGATCATCATCAAAGGTCATCAATTGCTCGAGAAACATACACTTACGAAGTGGCAGCTTTTCTGGAAAAATCAATTGGCTGAATTCTACGGTAATCACCTGCATGAAGGACATTACCTTGATCCTGTGATGAGAAACATGGAAGAATTCATGGAAAGCACTCAGACTTATGTATCTGGCGAGGTGAAAGTTTTACTTCAGCCATACAGATTCACATTACTTGGAATCACTTCTGACCATGATTTGATGTCCAACAAGTTTGGTAGTTATGGCGAAATGAACAAAGGTTATACAGCTGAAGATGTAAAAGGCTTCACACGCATATTGGGTAATCAGACGTCTATTTTCCATAAGGTAAACTCAGGCAATGACTAAAATAAAAACAGCGATTATAGGCGCGGCAGGATATACGGGAGGCGAATTACTTCGTCTTCTTGTACATCATCCTGCCTGCGAACTGGTCTACGTACATAGCAATAGCCAAAAGGGCAAAAAAGTAGCTGAGGTTCATCCTGATCTCATTGGAGACTGTGATTTGGTCTTTACGGACGAAGTTCAAACTGCAGGAATTGACGCTGTATTCCTAGGATTACCTCATGGTGAGACCAAAGGATTCTTGGAGAAAAACACCTTTTCCCTTGAGACAGTTTTGATTGATTTATCTACCGATTTCCGTGATGAGTCAAATGGCTTTACTTATGGACTTCCAGAAGTAAATGCTGCAAAAATCAAGAACGCTAAGAAGATCGCTAATCCAGGTTGCTTTGCCACTGGAATTCAGTTGGCGTTGCTTCCTGCTATTGCAAAAGGCTGGGTGAAAAGCACAATTCAGATCTCTGGAATCACTGGAAGCACTGGTGCTGGGAAGAAACTTGCTGAGACATCCCATTTCAGCTATAGATCTTCAAATATGTCTGTCTATAAGCTTTTTACGCATCAGCATCTAAAGGAAATAAACCAGACTTTCAAGCAACTAAATACAAGCTTTTCTTCTGAGGTTCTATTTGTTCCATATCGTGGAAACTTTCCTAGAGGCATTTGGATTACGGCTTATTTCCCATTCGAAGGAACTCAGGAAGAAGCTGTAGCAGCTTACAAAGAGTTCTATAAGGATGCGGCATTTACCCATGTTTCTGACATCGACATTGACATGAAGCAAGCCGTGAACACAAATAAAGCGATTGTCTACGTGCAGAAAGAAGCAGGTCAATTGGTGATCTATTCTGCTATTGACAACTTGCTCAAAGGAGCTTCAGGGCAGGCAGTTCAGAATTACAACTTGGCATTTGGACTCGAGGAGAGGATGGGCTTGAATCTGAAAAGTGTAGCGTTTTAAGATATTTAAAGCTAGACACAAGATTTAAGATTTGGTAAGTGCTACTTCGAAATTCAGTATTTAACATTTCTCATTCATTATTCTTCAATTTTGAAATAGATCTATGAGGTACAGTATTTACCTCGTACTTCGAAAGTCGTAATTCGTAAATCCTCATGAAATTATTCGATGTTTATCCCCTGATCCCGGTGACCATAGCAAAGGCTGATGGAGCAAAACTTTGGGACGAAAACGGACAAGAATATATAGATCTCTATGGAGGTCACGCTGTGATTTCCATTGGCCACACGCATCCACACTATGTGCGGCGTATAAAAGATCAGTTAGATCAAATCGCCTTTTACTCAAATTCAGTTCAGATTCCAATTCAAAAGCAATATGCTGAAAAATTGGGTGAGCTTTCAGGTTATCCCGACTATGAACTTTTCCTTTGTAATTCCGGCGCTGAAGCAAATGAGAATGCAATCAAGCTTGCATCTTTTGCTACAGGGAAATCTGGCTTTATAGCTTTTTCCGGAAGTTTTCACGGGAGAACATCTGGTGCTGTCGCTCTGACAGACAATCCAAAAATCGTTGCTCCTTGCAATGCACGCGAAGATTTTCATATCCTTCCTTGGGAAGATTTAGAGGCTGTAGAAGAGGCTTTGAAATCAAATGAAATAGCAGGAATTATTATTGAAGGCATACAAGGTGTAAATGGAATTCAAGTTCCAAGTGCAGAATTCCTTCAGGGATTAGCTTCACTTGCCAAGAAATATGAGGCAAAATTGATTTTGGACGAAGTCCAATCAGGATTTGGTCGTACAGGAAAATTCTTTGCACATCAATTGGTAGATGGAATTGGTCCCGATATCATCAGCATGGCAAAAGGTATGGGAAATGGCTTTCCTATCGGTGGGATCTTGATTTCTCCAGCTTTCAAAGCTTCATACGGACTTCTTGGAACCACTTTTGGAGGCAATCACCTGGCATGTGCAGCTGGATTGGCAGTTGTGGAAGTTATTGAAAAGGAAAACCTATTGGAAAATGCTTCTGAACTTGGCGAGAAGCTTTTAGAAGAATTGAAAGGAATTGCTGGAATCACTGCTATTCGAGGTACAGGCTTGATGATCGGTATCGATCTTGACCGTGAAGCTGGACCAGTACGATCAGAATTAGTGAAGAAATACCACATGTTCACAGGAAGTGCCGCAGGAAAGAATACGATAAGACTCCTGCCTCCTTTAAATATCGAGTGGAATCAATTAAATTCGTTTATATCCGCATTAAAAGAAATCTTAAGTCAATCCCCTACCAGTTAACTAATGGCCAATAATATCCAGCCACTACAGCACTTTACAAAATTTGAATCCCTCGAGTTAGGAAACCAATTAATTGAGCAAGCTTTAGCATACAAGGCAAACCCGACACTTGATAAGGCGAAAGGTGAAGGAAAACGCATTGGATGTATTTTCTTAAATCCATCTCTGAGAACACGTGTTTCCACACAGTTAGCAGCTATGAATTTGGGTATGGAGCCTATTGTGCTGAATATGGACAAGGAAGGTTGGGCGCTGGAGATGCAGGAAGGTGCAATAATGAATCGCGGAACTGTGGAGCATATAAAGGATGCAGCAGCAGTATTAGGCTCTTATTTTGATATTTTAGCCATTCGTGCTTTCCCTTCTTTGACAAATAAAGAGGAAGACATGAGTGATTTCACCTTTTCTCAGTTTGTGAAGTATTCTGGAGTTCCTGTAGTCAGTCTTGAATCAGCCACCCGTCACCCACTTCAAAGTCTTGCTGATCAGATTACGATCAGAGAAAATTGGTCAGGAAAAAACAAACCAAAGGTTGTTTTGACTTGGGGTCCACATATCAAAGCAATTCCACACGCAGTAGCTAATTCCTTTGCAGAATGGACGCTCGGCATGGACCATGATTTGACAATTACCCATCCTGCAGGATATGAGTTGGACGAGGAGTTCACTAAAGGCGCAACTATAGAATATAATCAAAGTAAAGCTTTAGAAGACGCTGATTTTGTGTATGTTAAAAATTGGTCATCTTTTAATGATTACGGCAAGATATTATCTACTGATTCCTCATGGATGCTTACCGAAAATCACTTTGAAAATGCTAAAAATGCTAAAGTAATGCATTGCCTTCCTGTTAGAAGAAATCTTGAACTGTCAGATGAAATTTTGGATGGACCACGATCTTTGGTTCAAGAGCAAGCAAAAAATAGAATTTTCGCAGCTCAGGCGGCAATTAGCCATCTGCTAGGAAATAATTAAAGACTTACGCCCAATGAAAATAAGTATCATTAAAATCGGAGGTAATGTCATCGACTTTCCTGAAAAACTAGATGAATTTTTAGCCCTTTTTGCCAAGTTTCCTGGACACAAAATATTGGTTCATGGAGGCGGAGTAATGGCTTCCCGGTTTGGCGAATCCCTCGGTGTAATGCCAGAAATGGTAGACGGAAGAAGAATTACGGATCAGGAAACGCTCGATGTAGTAACGATGGTTTACGCTGGTTTGATCAACAAAAACATTGTCGCTAAACTCCAGGCATTAAAAGTAAATGCGATTGGAATGTGCGGAGCAGATGGAAATATTATCAGATCCATCAAGCGTCCTGTCAAAGGAATTGATTATGGATTTGTAGGTGATATTCAGGAAGTTAATACCAAGCTAATTGATCATTTACTTTCAGGTGATTTACTTCCTGTAGTTAATGCCATTACACACAATGCAAAAGGTCAATTGCTCAATACAAATGCTGATAGCATTGCCTCAGCCCTAGCAACGAGCCTGGCCAAAGAGCATCAAGTAAACCTTTATTTCTGCTTCAATAAGAGCGGAGTTTTGATTGACGAAAAGAATGAAAACTCTATCATTCCGCTGATCAATGAAGATATTTACGAGGAACTACGCAAGGAAAATGTGATTCATTCAGGTATGATCCCAAAATTGGATAATGCATTTGAAGCTTTAGAGAAAGGCGTGAATCACGTTTGGATCGGTAAAGCTGAAAACCTTCATTTGGCAGCAAAAGGTAAGCTCTCTGGAACTACTATAGAGCGAAGCCGCTATGACCTCTATTAATACAATAATTAGAAAGTAAGGATGGAATTATATGACAATGCAGTTCAGCTTCTTACTCAGCTAATAGAGATTCCTTCCTACTCAAAGGAAGAAAGCTCCACTGCAGAAGTTATTGAAGAATTTTTCACAGCAAGGGATATTGAAGTTCACAAATCAGGAAATAACATCTGGGCTTTTGCCAACCCGTTTGATAAGAATAAGCCTACTATTTGGCTGAATTCCCATCACGACACCGTAAAACCAAACGCAGGCTATACTAAGGACCCCTTTCTGGCAATTACCGAAGATGGAAAGTTATTCGGATTAGGAAGTAATGATGCTGGAGGACCGTTAGTAAGCTTAATGGCAGCTTTTTCGCATTTCTATGGCCAAGAAATTCCATTTAACCTAATCATGATTGCTTCCGCTGAAGAGGAGATTTCAGGAAAAAATGGAATCGCTTCAGTGATTGATCAACTTCCTCCTTGTGAGTTGGCAATCGTAGGAGAACCGACATTGATGGATATGGCAGTTGCCGAAAAAGGCCTAATGGTGATTGATGCAAAAGTCTATGGGAAAGCAGGGCATGCCGCTAGAGAAGAAGGGGTAAATGCTATTTATTTGGCATTGGATGATTTGCAAAAGATTAAAGATTTTGAATTTGAAAAGGTTTCCCAGTTTCTGGGTAAGACAAAAGTATCTGCCACAGTGATTCATTCTGGGCAGCAGCATAATGTAGTACCTGATCTTTGCGAATTTGTATTGGATGTTCGAGTCACAGATGCTTATTCATTGGAAGGAGCATTAGACGAATTAAAAAAATCTCTCAATGCTCAACTTACTCCGCGCTCACTTAGACTTCAATCTTCCCATGTACCGGAAGGTCATTTGATTCTAAAAGTTGGCGAACAACTTGGCCTCAAAACCTACGGAAGTCCTACTCTTTCGGATCAGGCCTTAATCCCCTATCCGTCTGTCAAAATCGGCCCTGGCGATTCAGCTAGGTCACATTCTGCAGATGAATATATTTATTTGAACGAAATTCAAGAAGGCATAGAAGGCTATATCAAGATCCTTGATACCTACGCCGCTATGCTTACTCAAACTAATTAGAAATGAAACTTTGGCAAAAAGAAACAGGAAGCAAAAAGGAAGTGGAATCCTTCACTATTGGCCGCGATCCTGAATTTGATATACTTTTGGCACCTTTTGATGTTCTTGGATCTATGGCTCATGCCGAGATGCTATCCACGATTGGTCTTTTGACAGCTGAGGAAAATGAAATTCTGCAGCGTGGACTGAAAGACATTTACTTCGAAATAGAAAAAGGTCAATTTGAAATAGCACCAGGCGTAGAAGATGTGCATTCTCAGGTGGAATTTTTACTTACTGAGCGATTTGGTGATGTAGGTAAGAAACTTCATAGTGGAAGAAGCCGAAATGATCAGGTTCTTGTAGATCTAAAACTCTATTACCGGGCAGCTATTCAAGGAATAGTGCAAGAAAGTATTGAGCTATTTGATTTATTGATAAAGCTAGCGGAGAAGCATAAAGGCGATCTGATGCCAGGCTATACTCATACGCAACTTGCAATGCCTTCCTCTTTCGGACTTTGGTTTAGTTCTTTTGCCGAGGGATTATCAGAAGATTTGGGTTTGATGAAAGCAGCCTTTGACTTGGCTAATAAAAACCCGCTGGGTTCTGCTGCAGGATATGGTTCCAGTTTTCCATTGAATAGAACAATGACTACAGAACTACTAGGTTTTGCTGATCTTCATCACAACGTACTAAATGCTCAAAACAGTAGAGGAAAAACTGAACGTACCTTGTCTTTCGCCATGGCAGGAATGGCAGGAACGCTCAATAGAATGGCCTCTGACATGTGTATTTTCATGAATCAGCATTTTGCCTTCATAAAATTCCCGGATGATTTGACTACAGGAAGTAGTATCATGCCACACAAGAAAAATCCGGATGTATTTGAGTTGATCAGAGCAAAGACAAATCAAATTCAGTCAGTTCCGAATGCAGTTTCTATGATTTTGACGAACACAACGACTGGGTATCACAGAGATTTGCAATTACTTAAGGAAGAGATTTTCCCTGCTTTGGAAAGTCTAAAATCCTGTCTGA
The DNA here is from genome assembly GCF_963974835.1 of uncultured Algoriphagus sp. Lineage (GTDB taxonomy): Bacteria > Bacteroidota > Bacteroidia > Cytophagales > Cyclobacteriaceae > Algoriphagus. Next base: position 110,538 of record NZ_CAXBET010000012.1, read on the forward strand.
GCATGACCACTTTTATGCTAAAGTCTATTGAAGTAAAAAACAACATTCTTGCAGATCCTTTCTACAAGCACTTATTTTCTGTAGAGGTAGTAAATGACTTGGTATTGAAAGGAACCCCATTTAGAGATGCCTACAAGCAAGTGGGAATGGATATAGAGTCTGATAATTTTGCTCCAGACCAAACTAAGCTGAATCACTCGCATGAAGGGAGCATCGGAAATTTGAATCTTCCGGAAATAGAGAAAAAAATGCAAACAGCAATTGAACAATTTAATTATAAGATCGTCCAGCAAGCCATAGCAGATCTTTTAAGATAAGTGATTTAGCATGTTTTATATGTTTTAGTAGAAAGAACCAATACAATAATTTATTTTTATAGAAATAGGAGAATAAAATTCTCGTTTTCTTAACGAACCGACCCACTAAATGAACAACCTTTTTGGAAGTAATCTCAAGTATGATTTGAAAGCCAGTTTGGTAGTTTTTTTAGTGGCTTTACCTCTTTGTCTTGGGATTGCTGTTGCAAGTGGAGCTCCTCCTATGTCCGGACTAATTGCTGGGATCGTTGGCGGAATAGTGATTGGAAGTCTTTCTGGTTCAAATGTAAGTGTCAGTGGTCCTGCTGCGGGATTGACTGTGATCGTGCTCGATTCTATCAATAGTATGGGAACCTTACCCCTATTTCTTGGGACACTTGTGGTTGCTGGCTTGATTCAGGTTGTATTAGGTATCGCAAAAGCTGGAGTGATTGGCTATTACTTCCCTCATTCTGTAATTAAAGGAATGCTAACTGCGATTGGTTTGATTTTGATATTAAAGCAGATTCCTCATGCACTTGGCTATGATGTAGATTTAATGGGAGATGAGGCGTTTTTACAGACTGACAATCATAATACATTCTCTGAGATTTGGTATGCATTTAAATTCTATAGCTTCGGCGCTATTCCGATAGTCCTAATCGCCTTGGGAATTTTAATTGCTTTCGAAAGACCAAAACTCAAACATCATAAGATCTTTGGGGTCGTTCCTGGAGCATTGTGGGCAGTAATTTCGGGGATAGTCATCAATTCCGCCTATGGAATTTGGAAGCCGGAATGGCAACTTGATGGAGAGCATTTGGTAAGTATTCCGGTGCTGGAAAATATTGGTGAAATCAGCAATTTATTGACCTTCCCGGATTTTTCCATGATTGGTGAGAGTACATTTTGGATAGTAGCGATGACTATTGCCATCATAGGCAGCCTTGAAACTCTCCTAAGCATTGACGCAGCTGATAAGTTAGATCCTATGAAACGCACTTCTCCTCCCAGCAAGGAATTATTTGCTCAAGGAGTTGGAAATACTGTTTCAGGACTAATTGGCGGCTTACCCATCACAGCTGTTATTGTAAGGAGTTCTGCGAATATTGCCACCGGAGCAAAAACGAAACTATCAGCCATCCTACATGGAGTATTGTTATTGATATTGGTTCTGACTATTCCCACTACTCTTAATTTGATTCCTTTGAGTTGTCTGGCCGCAGTGTTATTTGTCGTTGGATATAAACTAGCCAAGCCTGCTATCTTTTTAAATATCTACAAAAATGGATGGGATCAATTTATTCCGTTTATCGTAACAGTAGTAGCAATTCTTTTTACAGATCTTTTGGTTGGAATAGGCATTGGAATGGTATTCGGATTATTTTTCGTAGTGAAGACAAATTTCATCCGCGCTGTTACCCTGACAGAGATGAATGGAAATTACCTGCTACAACTTCAAAAGGATGTTTCTTTTTTGAATAAGGCATTGCTAATGAAGTATCTGGAGAGAATTCCTGATAATTCTGATTTGATTATCAATGCGCAGAAAGCACAGTTTATTGACCACGACATCCAGGAAGTTTTAAACGATTTTATAGCTTCCAGTACAGATAAAAAGATAAGTATAACAATAGAAGGTTTTAATTATAACATTCACGAAAAAGTATGAGCCCTTACGAAAAACTATTGATTCAGAACAAAGCATGGTCAGCTGATCAAAAACAAGCAGATGCAGATTTCTTTGGAAGATTAGAGAAGCAGCAGTCACCAAAATTTCTTTGGATTGGATGCTCCGACAGTAGAGTTCCTGCCAATCAAATTACAGGTACAGACCCTGGTGAAATTTTCGTTCATCGTAACATCGCTAACATGGTTGTCCATACAGACGTCAATCTTCTTAGTGTGTTGGAATATGCTGTAGTAGTGCTAAAAGTTGAGCATATTATTGTGTGTGGTCATTATGGATGTGGTGGTATTGATGCAGCTTTGGGAAATAAAAGCTATGGAATAATCAATAAATGGCTACTCAATATCAAGGAAGTTTATAATGTGTATAAGGAGGAAATCGACGCTATCGAAGTTCATGAAGATAAAGTTAACAGACTTGTGGAATTGAATGTGATAGAACAATGTCAGGATCTGATCAAAACTTCTACCATTCAAAAAGCATGGAAGTCCAGAAATGCACCAACAATTCATGGATGGGCATATGGTCTAAAAGATGGCTTAGTAAAAGAACTAGTAAACATCGAACCTGATTTAGATAGTATTAACCCTATTTTCAGATTTGACTCTGAAGAGTTGGATAAATAATTTCAAGTTTTTCGGTCAGCGAAAGGGAAATAATTTTGATTTCTTATTCGCTGACCCTTTATTTGCACATCCTTTCACTTTTTAAGTGCTCGGATTTATATAGAAGAGGCGAGAGACAGGCTCATAGACCCTCTGGCAACCTGGAAAGTCCAAGGTGCCAATTCCTGCCAATAGAGATATTCTCTTTTGGAACTATAAGTTCAAATGAAAATGCACGCAGGATCCTTTTCCCTTTCATTCTCAACCGAAATTTTGGTAAAGCATCACGCTTTATTTCCGTGTTGATTGTAGCCAGTCTATAATGGAGAGATTCGTTTTAGGCTTTTAAGTGTTCACTATTTTTCTAACCATAAATCCATAATATCATGTCAAAAAATCTTCACTTCGACACTTTACAAGTTCATGCTGGTCAAGAACCAGATCCAGCAACCAACTCTCGCGCTGTTCCTATCTATCAAACCACCTCATATGTTTTCAATTCGGCTGAGCATGGAGCAAACCTATTTGGTCTAAAAGAATTTGGTAACATCTATACAAGGATCATGAATCCTACTACAGATGTTTTTGAAAAAAGAATAGCAGCTTTAGAAGGAGGCGTGGCAGCTGTTGCAACCAGTTCTGGACAGGCAGCGCAATTTCTGGCTTTAAACAACATCATGGAAGCGGGGGATAATTTCGTGTCCACTACTTTTCTATATGGCGGAACTTATAATCAATTTAAAGTTGCATTCAAAAGAATAGGTATTGAGGCACGATTTGCAAAAGGTAATGATGCTGAGGCTTTTGAAGAATTGATTGATGCAAAAACCAAAGCCATTTACCTAGAGACAATCGGAAATCCCGAATTCAATATTCCCGATTTTGAAGCTTTAGCGGCGCTTGCCAAAAAGCATGATCTTCCTTTAGTAGTGGATAATACTTTTGGCGCAGGCGGTTATTTATTCAAGCCCCTTGCTCACGGAGCCAATATTGTAACTTCCTCAGCTACCAAGTGGATAGGCGGTCATGGTACATCTATTGGCGGAATCATAGTAGATGGAGGAAATTATAATTGGGGAAATGGGAAGTATAAGCAGTTTTCTGAGCCTTCAGAAGGATACCATGGGCTTAACTTCTGGGAAGTATTTGGTGAAAACAATCCTCTTGGACTTCCCAATATCGCATTTGCAATTAGAGCAAGAGTGGAAGGATTAAGAGATTTTGGACCAGCTATCAGTCCATTTAACTCTTTCTTATTACTTCAAGGAATTGAAACCCTATCACTCAGAGTTCAAAAAACTGTGGATAATGCCTTAGCTCTTGCACAATGGCTTGAAAGCCATCCGTTAGTTCAAAAAGTAAATTATCCAGGACTTCCATCCTCCCCTTACCATTCTCTTGCAAAGAAATATTTAACAAATGGCTTTGGAGGTGTATTAAGCTTCGAACTCAAAGGAGAAAAAGAACAAGCCTCCAATTTAATAAACAACCTCGAATTGATCTCTCACCTTGCAAATGTAGGAGATGCTAAAACACTGATCATTCAACCTTCGGCTACCACCCATCAGCAACTTTCTGAGGAGGAACAAATTGCTGCAGGTGTCACACCAACTCAGCTAAGAATCTCATGTGGTCTTGAGCACATTGAGGATATCAAAGCCGATTTGCAACAAGCTTTCGATAAAATCTAATTCAACAAATGAATCTTAAAAGTCAGTACGCTTCGATTACCATGACCCAGGAAATATTCCACTCTAAAAAACCTCTACCGTTGGAATCAGGAGAAATTCTATCCCAATTTGATATCGCCTATACCACCTACGGTCAACTCAATCCAGACAAATCCAATGTAGTCTGGGTAATTCATGCGCTTACTGGAGATTCAAATGTGTCAGAATGGTGGAATGGTTTGATCGGAGAAGATAAATTCTTCGATCCTACCAACCATTTTATTGTCTGTGCTAACCTGCTAGGATCTTGCTATGGCTCCACTCAGCCGTTTAGTGAAAATCCTAAAACCGGAGAACCTTATTATTACGATTTTCCTCAAATGACATCCAGAGACCTTGCTCATGGATTGGAACTTTTGAGGATTCATTTGGAGATAGATTCCATTCATAGTTTGATAGGAGGATCACTGGGCGGGCAAGTTGGCTTGGAATGGGCTTATATCCTTGGAGCACAACTTAAAAATGCGGTTATCCTTGCATCCACTTCAAAGTCTAGACCTTGGGTAATTGGTTTTAATGAAGCACAGCGTATGGCGATTGAGTCAGATTGTACCTGGGGTGAGAAACATGAAAAAGCTGGCCAAAAAGGACTTGAAACAGCTAGAGCAATAGCTATGCTTACCTACAGACACCCTATTGACTTAGCTACCAAACAAGTTGATTCTGTAAATAAAGTAGACGATTATAGAGCCGCTTCATATCTTAGGTATCAGGGTCAAAAGCTTGCAAAACGCTTCAATGCACTTTCCTATTGGACACTGAGCAAAACAATGGATTCCCATGATCTTGGAAGAAACCGTGGTGGTTTGGAAGAAGCTTTGTCCAAGATCGAAGCTAATGTATTGGCTATTGGGGTAGATTCAGACTTGCTTTTTTTACCGGAAGAATCCCAGTATATCAGCCAATATGTGAAAAAAGGAATTTACAAGGAAATTACTTCAACTGCTGGACACGATGCATTTCTGATTGAATTTGAGCAACTTTCGTATATTCTGAAGTCTTTCTACCTATAAAAAAAGAATTAAGGCTTCCAAAAAAATAAGGCAGATTATTCTGCCTTATTTTTTAACTCTATTCCATTCTACAGTTCGGCTAACCCAAGAATCTCCTAAATAACCTTTAACCTCGAGAACATCTTTCTTTACAAGTTGCAGCTCACAGGTATAGCTGATGCCGGATTGGGGGTCATATATTTTACCATCAGACCAGATTCCATCATTATATTTGAGTCCTTCTAGGATTGTCAAACCCATAAGAGGGCGATCCCGTAAACTGGTATCGGAATTTACTATATCTGTAGAATTGTCTATACTATCTGTATCCTGCTCAATCCATATGATTTTTCCAATCATTTCATCATCATTTTCCATGATTTCAATCTGAGCTGTTTTTGAAGTATTATACCATACTCCTACAATTTTGGATTTTGACTGAGCAACAACATTTTGGGATCCCAGCAGAATCATGAAAATGCAAATTGAAGCAAATTGACAAGTTTTCATAAAAATGAATTTTTAGTAAACTTATAATTGGGCTAGATTTGAAGATATCCAATTATACCGTAAAATCATACCTAAGTTTTAAATGTATTCAAGCTTATCATTTTCAGGAACAACTCTTTACTTATTACCTGAGAAAGCAATTTGGATCGAAAGTTATTCATCTTTATTTATTGCTGATCTGCATTTCGGTAAAGCAGCACATTTCCGAAAATCAGGAATACCTATTCCTGAGCCGGTACATTATAATGATTTACAAGTAATTAAACAATTAATTGAAAGATATTCTCCCACAGACTTATATGTTTTGGGTGATCTATTTCATAGTGATTGGAATGAGCAATGGGAACTTCTAAACGGTTTTCTAGCTGGATTTAGCAAAACAAAATTTCATTTAGTCAAAGGAAATCATGATGTGCTGTCCCCTTTTGCATATCAACAGTCCTTATTCCAAATTCACGATGCTCCAGTAGTATTGAAAAATATGTTTCTTACTCATGAACCTGCGAAGAAAGTTCCTGAGGGAAAATTGAACCTGTGTGGACACATTCATCCGGGCGTAAGATTGCACGGCAAAGGCAGACAGTCACTAAGAATTTCCTGTTTTCATTTAAGCGAAACACATCTGATTTTGCCGGCGTTTGGCCACTTTACCGGACTGTCATTGGTGAAGAAAGGGCCTAATGATCATATCTATGGAATTAGCGGGGAAAAAGTCATTAAAATCCTTTATCAGGAATAGATTGGCAATATCCTTGGGGAAGGTTACTTTTGAGCAGAAATTATAATCTATGGCCAATTATCCAAGAAAGAAAAAGACATTAGGGCACTTCAAATTCGGAAGCGTTCTCTTCAGCACTACACTATCACTTTTTATTGTAGGTCTTTTCGGAGTGATCTTGATTCAGGCAAAAACGCTGACAAGTATGATCCGTGAAAACATAGAAGTTCAGGTGTTCCTGGAGAAAAATATGGAGCAGAAAGAGCTTGATGCCATCCACGATAATCTTTCCAAGCGGTCATTTATCCTTCAGAAAGGTGATACTCTGAATCTTAAATTTGTCTCAGACGAAGAGGCAGCAGCTACATTTATTGAAAGCACAGGTGAAGATTTTACCAAATTTCTTGAGGACAATCCACTTCGTGACAGCTTTGTACTCACAATTGCCGAGGAATTCCAAACCTCCGAGCAATTGGAAGCAATCGTGGCAGAAATTCAGTCAATCCCAGGCGTCTTTGAAGTTTCTTATATGACTGATTTGGTAGATTCCATCAATAAGAATCTCCTAAAAGTGAGTTTGGTCTTAGGTGGATTCATTTTGATTCTGATCATTACCGTAGTGATGCTTATTAACAACACTATACGTTTGGCATTATTTTCACAGCGCTTCCTAATCCGCTCCATGCAGTTGGTGGGTGCTACCAGAGGCTTTATCAGAAAACCATTCCTATCGAGAGCGTTTTTATTTGGTTTGATGGCGGGAGGTTTTGCTTCGATTATTCTTTTCGCTCTTGTGAAGTACACTCAGGCGAATATTGAAGGTTTTGCTATGCTACAAAATCAGCAATTGTTATTCTTACTTTTTGGGATTTTGATCACCGTAGGCGGAATTCTATCAGTTCTAAGTACCTTGCGGGCTGTAAATAAGTATTTAAATATGTCTTTGGACGAACTATATTAAGTTAATGAGCAAATCATCCTTTCCTTTTTCCCGCAAAAATTACAAGCTGATGTTTATTGGCATTGCGCTAATCATTCTTGGTTTTGTCATTATAGGCCTTGACAGTGATCCTCATGGGAATGGAGTATTAGGTTTGACAATTGGCCCAATTGTTACTTTGGCTGGGTTTATTTTTGAATTCTATGCCATTTTCGCCAAAACAGAAAGTAATAAGTAAATAAGCGTGGAAATAATTGATGCAATTATCCTTGGAATAATTCAGGGACTGACCGAATTTTTACCTGTCTCCTCCAGCGGTCACTTAGAATTGGGGAAAGCTATTTTGGGTGAGAGCAAAATGCCTGCAGAAGGACTCATGTTTACTGTAGTGGTCCATTTTGCTACTGCACTCAGTACTATTGTAGTGTTCAGAAAAGACATAGCAGAAATCTTGAGTGGTTTATTCAAGTTCCAATGGAATGAGGAAACACAATTTGTCTCCAAAATAGTGCTATCTATGATCCCTGCAGCCATCGTGGGAGTTGTGTTTGCAGAGGAATTGGAGACGTTATTTGACGGGCAAGTTGTCTTTGTAGGCTGCATGCTGATCTTGACAGCCGTCTTACTCTTTTTGGCGGACAAAGCTAAATTTACAAATCAGCCTGTGACTTTTGGTCAAGCTCTAATTATCGGTATTGCGCAGTCCATTGCTATTCTTCCTGGTATTTCTCGATCTGGAGCTACTATTTCTACCTCAGTACTTTTGGGAATTGACAAAGGCAAAGCAGCTAGATTCTCATTCTTGATGGTTGTTCCCTTGATTTTGGGTAAAATAGCTAAGGATATTTTGGATGGTGGCCTTTCTTTGGAAACTGAAGGAATCGGTTACCTGACTGCAGGGTTTGTCGCTGCATTTGTGGCTGGAATTATCGCATGTACCTGGATGATCAAACTAGTAAAAAACAGTAAACTCAGCTATTTCTCAATCTACTGTCTGATAGTAGGTGTGATCGCAATTGTGGCTGGATTATATTTGTAGAATGCAGGAGCAACCTTACGGAGAAGTATTTTTAATCGACAAACCTTTTGAATGGACATCTTTTGATGTGGTAAGGAAAGTCCGAAATGCGCTCAAAATAAAGAAAGTGGGCCATGCTGGGACGCTGGACCCACTTGCTACAGGATTGCTGATAGTTTGCGCAGGGAAAATGACCAAGCAAATTGATTCCTTTATGGGACAGGAAAAGGAATACACCGGGAAATTTGTCATCGGAGCGACAACTGATTCTTTTGATTTGGAACAACCGATTATTCCCGTTTCAGATCCATCACATATCACTTTGGAACAGGTAATAAAAGCAGCAGCTGACCTAACCGGTGATATTTTGCAGATCCCTCCTATGCACTCTGCCATCAAAGTAGATGGAAAACGCGTCTACGAATCTGCCAGAAAAGGGAAAGAAGTAAAAATGGATCCACGTCCTGTCACTGTCAGTGAATTTGAGATCACCAAGTTTGAAAATCCAGTTGTTGAGTTTAGAATTGTTTGCTCGAAAGGAACCTATATCCGTAGCTTGGCAAGAGATCTTGGTGAAAAATTACAAGTTGGAGCCTATATGAGCTCGCTTTGCAGAACCAGAATTGGTAACTTCAAACTCTCAGAAGCACATGAACTTTTGCCATTAATAGAAGAAATTAAAGGAAGATCAAATGAAATTGAGCATGAAGATAGACCTCGCACAGAGGGATGATTTTAATTCATGCAAAATTCCATATGGCCCTAAAAAAACAAGTATTACCATATGAAAATATATGAAGGCTTAAGTGATTTCCCAAACGTCTCCAACGCTGTAGTAACCAGCGGAACATTTGATGGAGTTCATCTTGGACATCAAAAAATCCTTCATAGAATCCGCGAATTAGCCCGCTCCATAAACGGCGAGACGGTTCTTATTACTTTTTGGCCACATCCTCGTTTAGTTCTCTATCCAAATGAGCATAAGCTTAGACTATTGAGCACTTTTGAGGAAAAGGCAAAACTTCTCAGACAATTCGGCATCGATCATTTGGTGACGATTCCATTCACCAAAGAATTTTCCCAGCTTACTTCAAAAGAATTTATTGAAACTGTGTTGGTGGATGGCATACAAACCAAAAAATTGGTGATAGGTTACGATCATCGATTTGGGAAAAACAGGGAAGGAAGCTTCGAATACCTAAAAGCCCACCATGAAGAATATGGATTTGATTTGGAGGAGATTTCAAGGAAGGATGTTGATGAAATTGGGGTTTCCAGTACAAAAATCCGTGTTGCCTTAGAGACAAGCGACGTTGCCACAGCAATAAATTGCCTAGGCAGGCCTTATGAATTAAATGGTCTGGTAATCAAAGGGCAGCAGATTGGAAGATCTATCGGCTTCCCAACAGCAAACATACACATCCCCAACGACTACAAACTTATCCCGAAGGATGGCGTTTACGCAGTAGAAGCTTTAGTGAATGGTTCACTCTATAAAGCTATGCTGAACATAGGAAACCGACCGACAGTCAATGGTACCCAAAAGACCGTAGAGGCCAATTTATTTGACTTTCAAGGCGACCTCTACGACAAGCAGATTACTGTATACATCAAAGCATTTCTGCGGGAAGAGCAAAAGTTTGATGGACTGGATGCACTGAAACAACAGCTTTTTCAAGATCAAAAGAATGCCCGGAACTTATTATAAACCCAAAATATATGATCAACAAAACTGTAAAAAATGCCGCTGAAGCTGTAGCAGATATTCCCAGCAATTGCATGCTGATGATGGGAGGCTTTGGCTTGACTGGCATTCCTGAAAATTGCATTTCAGCACTTTTAAAACGAGATATTTCCGGTTTGACGATAGTGTCTAATAATGCCGGTGTAGATGACTTTGGTATTGGCCTATTGCTTAAAAAGCGAATGGTAAAAAAAATGATTTCAAGCTATGTAGGAGAAAATGCTGAGTTTGAAAGACAATTACTTAGCGGAGAGCTCGAGGTAGATTTAATCCCACAGGGAACTTTAGCAGAACGTGTTCGTGCCGGAGGAGCTGGCATCCCAGCATTCTTCACTCCTGCTGGAGTAGGAACTGAAGTCGCAGAAGGAAAAGAAATTAGGGAGTTTGACGGAAAAATGTATTTGCTGGAAAGCTGGTTAAAGGCTGATTTTTCTATTGTAAAAGCCTGGAAAGGCGACACAGCAGGTAATTTGATATTTAAGGGTACAGCCAGAAATTTTAATCCAATAATGGCAACTGCGGGCAAAATCTGTATTGCGGAAGTAGAAGAATTAGTAGAAGCAGGTGAGCTCAATCCTAATGAGATCCATACGCCCGGAATCTTTGTCCAACGTATTTTCCAAGGAGAAAACTATGAGAAAAGAATCGAGCAGAGAACTGTTTCTAAATAGGTTTAAGTCCGATGCAACACATCTTCTCTCCTATTTCCTTTGACTTTAAAACAAACCCAAAATGCTTACAAAAGATCAAATAGCTCAGCGAATCGCAAAAGAAGTTAAGAATGGGCAATACATAAATTTAGGAATAGGAATTCCAACTCTAGTTGCCAACTATATTCCGAATGACTTGGAAGTAGTTCTTCAATCTGAAAATGGGCTACTTGGTATTGGCCCCTTTCCTACCGAAGATCAAATCGACCCGGATCTCATCAATGCAGGAAAGCAAACCGTCACTATGGTAAAAGGCTCATCACTTTTCAATTCTGCTGATTCCTTTGCGATGATTCGGGGTGGTCATGTTCATTTGACAATTCTTGGCGCCATGGAAGTTTCTGAAAATGGAGATATAGCCAATTGGAAGATTCCTGGCAAAATGGTAAAAGGAATGGGTGGTGCAATGGATCTTGTTGCTTCAGCTGATAATATTATAGTTGCGATGCAGCATTGCTCCCGGTCTGGTGAATCTAAGTTGCTTCCAGAATGCTCCCTTCCTATCACAGGTATTCGATGTGTGAAGAAAATAGTAACTGACTTGGCCGTTTTGGAGATTTCAGAAAATGGTGGCTTCATTCTAAGGGAGAGAGCTCCGGGAATTTCAGTAGAAGAAATCCAATCGAAAACAGCTGGGAAATTGATTATTCCAGCTGACGTTCCAGTGATGATTTTTGAATAAAATCCTGAAAAAGGAACTCAGGCAATGCTCGTGGAGTTAACCTGATTAATTTTGCAAAATCAATACATGATTCACTTAGAATCAAACTATAAAACATGAAGAAATCAGAGATCAAATTTCAAGTCGATTTAGATGAAAACAGCTTTCCAAAAACCATTAAGTGGGACGCATCGGATAAAGAAGGTGCAGGTTTGGAAGATACTAAAAGCATTAGTCTTAATGTTTGGGATAATCAAAATCATAGTACGCTACGAATTGACCTTTGGACAGAAGAAATGTCAGTGGTAGAAATGAAGAGGTTTTATATCGATATTCTGGGAGGAATGGCTCAGACTATTTTGAACAGCACCGCAGATGAATACATGTCCGAAGAGATCAAAGAGCTTTGTGATCGTCTCGTAAAACATGTCAATGAAGAAAATAGCAAAGGATAATATTAATTGAATTTTTAAAAACGCCCGGTATAAATCGGGCTTTTTTTATATAAAATCCTAAAACCATAAAATTTTTTAGTTTTCATTTTTTCTAACAAACAACAGCAAGTGATTTAAGATCGATAATAAAGAGGTGATTTCATTTTGAAATTCTTAGGAACATGCCTCAGTTTCCTTCGCAATCGTTTTTTCTCATTTTTTTTACCCTAATATATTTTGAAAATAAAATTATAATTGTTCGTTTTTTAGCCTATTTTTCGTCCATCAATAATGAAATAATCACCCTTATTTCATGGTCAGTTTAATAATAAACAGTAAGCCTATGAACAATTTTACAATTAAAATCAGGATGTCAGTATTGTTGCTGTCTATCTTGGTTTCCCTATCGTCAGGCAAAGTTCAAGCGCAGACAGTAATTTCGGGAACAGTCACAGATTCCGATACAAAGGAGACCTTAGTGGGAGTAAATATTTTGGTAAAAGGGAAAGTAGTAGGTACTATCTCTGACCTTTCAGGAAAATATTCCCTAAATGTAAATCAGGAACCTCCACTGACACTTGTCTTTTCCATGGTAGGCTATAATACCCAGGAAATAGAAATAACAAGTTCACAATCATCACTTGATGTTCAGCTAATAGAAACAGCGATACTTGGTCAGGAAGTTGTCGTTTCAGCATCCAGAGTTGAAGAGAGCGTTCTCCAGTCTCCGGTTTCAGTAGAAAAATTAGATATCATTGCCATTCGGGATGCTCCACAGGCAAGTTTCTACGACGCTATCAATAATATGAAAGGAGTGGAAATGAGTACGCAATCTCTCTTGTTTAAATCCTTTAACACCCGTGGATTCAATGCCAATGGCAATGTGAGGACAGTGCAACTGATTGACGGAATGGATAACCAAGCTCCAGGCCTGAATTTCTCTGTTGGTAATATTGTCGGAATATCCGAATTGGATTTAGAAAGTGTGGAATTGCTTCCTGGAGCTTCTTCAGCTCTCTACGGACCCAATGCTATTAACGGTATCTTGCTTATGAATTCGAAAAGTCCTTTTCTTTATCAAGGGCTTTCTGCAAGTGTAAAAACAGGAATCATGGATGAAAGCAATCGATCCAAAGCAGCTACCGGATTCTATAACTTTAGCGCGAGATATGCTAAAGCCATCAGTGACAAGTTTGCCTTTAAAATCAACTTTGAATATTTAACAGCTGATGATTGGCAGGCTAATGATTTTCGCGATCAATCTCTTTTGAACGGATCTACAATTGAGACAGGAAGCCCCCAAAATAATCCAGCCTATAACGGGGTTAATATCTATGGCGATGAAACAAATGTTAACATGCTATCTGTAGGTCAATCCATGGTAGCTGCAGGTGTTTTACCATCTTCTGCTTTAGCTGCGATCCCTAATTCTTCGGTTTCTAGAACAGGATATAGGGAAAGGGATATTGCCGATTATGGTACGAAATCAGTGAAATTCAATGCTGCACTTCATTATAGAATCAATGATAATATTGAAGCTGTTTTACAGGGAAACTTAGGTTTTGGAACTACTGTCTACACCGGAGCGGATAGATATTCTTTGAAAGATTTCACTATGGGTCAATACAAAGCTGAGTTGAGAGCTTCTAATTGGTATCTTCGAGCATATACTACTCAAGAGCGTTCCGGTGACGCATTTGCAGTAGGAACAGCAGCACAGGGAATTAACGAGGCTTGGAAAGCTAGCACTCAGTGGTTCCCAGAATATGTGGGAGCATACGCACAGGCAGTTGGAGCCGGCCTCCCTGCCGATCAGGCACATCAGGCAGCAAGAGCTTTTGCAGATCAAGGTAGATACATGCCAGGAACAGCGGAATTCCAAAATGCTTTGAATGCGGTAACTTCAAGACCTATTCCAGGTGATCAAAATGGAGTCGGAGCCAAATTTGTTGACAGTAGTAATTTGTATCACTTTGAAGGATCATACAATTTCTCGGAGTACATTAATTTCGCAGAGTTTGTTGTAGGAGCTAACTATAGAATTTATGACTTGAATTCAAACGGTACTATTTTCGCTTTGGATGAAAATGGTGATGAGTTCAATATCAATGAATACGGAGGATATATTCAGGGGTCCAAGAAGTTATTTGATGATAGATTTAAATTAACCGCATCAGCCCGATATGATAAAAATGAAAACTTTGAAGGGCAGTGGTCTCCAAGAGTTTCAGGAGTTTTTACAAAAGGAAATCACAATTTTAGAGCTTCTTATCAGACGGGATTCCGTATTCCTACTAACCAAGATCAATACATTGATCTGAATACTCCACAGGCTCGCCTGATCGGTGGCTTACCATTCTTTGCCGGCCGCTATAATCTGAATGCAAATTCTGGCTATACTCTTGCAAATGTTACTAGCTACGGTGGAGCTGTATTAGCTGATACTCAACCCAATTCTCCTGTTTACCAGCAAAGTATTCAGCAAGCTACAGATATAGCCATTCAACGAGCGACTGAATTTATAACTCAACAAGTGCAAGCGGGCAATATACCTCCAAGTGAAGCTCCTGCTGCTATTGCAGCTCTAGTTCCTACATTAGTACCAGGAATAGCAGCTCAACTTGTTCCCGTAAATGCAGCTGCAGCAAATATTGACCAATTGCAACCCTACGAAACCAAAGAATTCAAACCTGAACGGGTAAAATCATTTGAAGTGGGTTACAAAGGAATTTGGGGCAGTAAATTATTGGTGGATGCTTATGCCTATTTTAATAGATTTGAAAACTTCAATGGCAGCCAAGTATTGATTCAGGATGCTTCAGACTCTGGCTTAGTAGGGCCTAATCCATTAACTGGATTAAATCTTATTGGTGTAGGCCCGGGTGGAAGAAATGTATATTCCATGCCTGTAAACAGAACAGAAATCATCAAATCATGGGGATGGGCAGCCAGCTTGGATTACAAACTTTCAAAAGGATATACCATTGGGGGTAACGTATCTTATAACACACTTTCAAATTTGGACGAATTAGCTGAGACCGGTTTTCAGCCTAGTTTTAACACTCCGGAATATCGATATGTGTTGAACTTTGCAAATAGAGAAGTGGTAGAAAACCTAGGCTTTGCTTTAGCTTATAGATGGCAAGGCGAATTTGCTTGGCAATCATCATTTGTTAATCCAGCGGTATCCACACGGCAATTATCAGTTATTCCTGCTTATGGGACATTTGACGCACAAGTGAGCTATAAAATCAAAAGCATCAAGTCAATCTTAAAAGTTGGTGGCTCAAACCTTTTCAGCAAAGGATATACCCAGGCCTGGGGAAATCCCACTATCGGAACCATGTATTTTATTAGCTTGACATTTGATGAATTCTTGAATTAACAATTAACATATCCCAATTTACCGAAGAGCTATCCTTGATTTTTTGGATGGCTCTTTTTGTTTTCCCCTATGGAAAAACTTTCTATTCTTGATTTCGGATTACATAAATAGAAGTAATTATCGTAATGCGGCGATAATCATCAGCTATCTAGCTGACATTCAGGTACGAGAAACAACCTTCGGTGCTCTGCCAAAATTGAAATAGTTGTAATAGCATCCGGAGCAGCAAGACTTATGTACTTCATTTCAATTTGAATTAAAATAAAGGGATCACCACATAAGTGATGATCCCGATAATTATTAAACTGAGTAACAGCTTACTTATTCCCACTCCTTAGTCATCGTCTCCAAGAAACTTAGTAGATCTCTAATTTCCCTTTTGGTCAATAGCGCCTTCATATCCGGCATACTTGACGGGGAATTCTTTCTTTCAGCAATACTGCTATTCATAATCAAAGTATCTGGCTTAGCTCCTACTTTTACAACCAGACCCTCTGCTTTTTCCTCCATCAGCGTGCCATTTACGGATGAACCATCTTTTAGCTCTAATTGAACAAAGCCAAAGCCAGGAGCAATCCGTTTACTTGGATCTATCATTGCCTCAAGAAGCTCAGTTTTGGTCGCTCTATTAGCTACTCCGTTCAAATGCGGACCAGCCACTCCGCCCATATCATCATATCCATGACAACGGATGCATTGAGCAGTTTGATTCTGGAAAAAAATATTTCTTCCTACTCTCACGCTACCTCCTTCAAGTGCTCCACTGTATAAAGCAACTAAATCACCCTGGGTTCGCTCCTCTTGGATTTTGTCATATCTGGTTCTCAGTTCTTCGGATTTGGTTTCATCTATCGCTTCTTCCAATTCAATCAAAACTTCATTAGGTAATCTATCTTTTGACAAGTCTTCTAAAAGCGTGTTCCAAAGGGGTAATTCTGCTGAATTATCGAGATTTCCTAAACTAATCAGTGCGGCTTGTTTTTCGGCCGTTGTTCTGTTTTGTATCACGTCCTGAAGTAAACTTACCATTAACTCCTGCGAAATATCTGTTTTGGTCAAAAGGTCCAAGCCGACTACTCTCACAGCCCTTGATTTATCCTTCATCGCAATTTCTATTGGCTCGGAGATACTGCCAGGATTTGTTTCGGACAAGGCCAGAATCGCGGCTACACGTACATTTTCTGATTGATCGTTTTTCAAAAGAGCAACCAGCTTCTCTTCGGCATCTGCAATTTTCAACTTCCCAATTGCTTTTACTCCCGCCACACGCACTTCTTCACTTTTATCTGCCAATGAAGATATCAATGTAGATTCCACTGACTTTTGAATCGGAGCTAATTCTCTTTCTACCTTACCTCTATTTCTACCATCTACACGGTCAAGTACAGAGGGTTTGGCCCAAGTGCCCAAAGTAGCAATGGCCTCTGCTTTCATCGCAGAATTAATGCCTGGCTTAGCAATGTAGGACTTTAGATTATCCATAGATTTCTGAGTACCTACTCTCAAATTTGCACCAATGGCTCTTCTGATTAATGGCTCATTTTCAAAACTTGTGGTAACCAAAAGATCTCCTAAAGCCGGAAGTGCTCCTTCAATGGAGAAATCATCATTGATTGCTCGTGCAGCTTCTGTAACGATATATTCATCTTGATCAGCCAAAAATGCAGTGATACCAGGATCAGCCATTCTTCTCAATGCCAATACAGCTCCAAGACGAACTGCGTTGGAAGAATGCGATGCCAGAGCAATTATTGGCTCTTTCTTATTGATTCTAGCCAAGGCTAAGCTTGCGGCATGACGCAAAAAGGCATCTTCGTCATTGTTTGCTTCCAACACCCCTATCAACCCGTTGATCGCTGGCTCGTAAGCAATTCTACCCAAAGCTTCTGAAGCGAAGAATCTAACCCTGATCTCACTGTCACTTAATAAAGGCAAAAGTGCGTCGCCTGCTTTAGCATATTTTATATCACCAAGCCATTTGGCAGCTTGTGCTCGTACCTCAGAATCCTGGTCTTTTAACAATGGAATCAGCGCATCCGCATAATCCATTTTCTCAATCCTAGCCAGTTGACTTATACCCACAATTCCGTGTATTCTCGCTAATTGATTTGTCTTCTGTGCTATAGCTGTCTTGAAAATAGCCATTCCTTTATCTCCTCTTTTAGCCAATTCAAACTGGGCTTTCCTTCTGATTCTCATGTCCTCATCGCTAAGGTACCCACTAAGTGCTTCGTCAGTTAGTGTTTTGAAATCAGTTTTCATCACCTGAGCGGTGATCTTCCTAGCTTCCCAATTTGCACCTGCTTCATCCTCAATCTTCCAAACGCGACCATAGTTTTTGGTATTCCAGCCTTCAATCCAATCCGCAAAATAAAGTGAACCGTCAGGACCAAAATCCAATCCTGTCGCCAAAACTCCAGACATGATATTCTCTGTTTGGGACATTTTGAATGATGCTCCATCTTGCTCCAACTTAAAAGCATGAATCCCTGATCTAGTTGGGTTACCCACAAAAGAAGCTACGAAAAAAGTGTTTTTCCACTTATCAGCCAGAGCAGTTCCTGGATTGTAAACCATTCCTGTAGGTCCATTGATGTAATTTTGTATTGGTGGGGTAATGTAGGCTGCCTGTCCCTCATGTCTTGGGATGTAAAGTTTTTCGTCCATCCAGACTTTATAAGTATTGTTATCCGGATCACGATACTTCCCAAATTGCCAGTTCGTTCTCCAGCCAGTATCTGAACCATTCACCAAATAAACAAGCCTTTCACTTTCTCCAGCATGATCTCCATCATTGTCCACAGAGATTAGATTATTGTATTCATCGAAAGCAAATTCATGCGTATTTCTCACCCCCATTGCAAATATTTCAAAATCACTACCATCAGGATTTGCTCTGGCAACTACTCCTCTGTTAGGATATTTCCATTCTGTACCGTCTGGACCTACTCCGTTGAAACCTATATCCCCTATTCCCCAGTAAATTCTTCCATCGGGTCCTTGTTTTAAACCGGACATGCCATGCCCGCCAAAGCCAATATGCACTCCATATCCATGAGAAATGGATTCTTTCTCATCCATGATACCGTCGCCATTCTTATCGGTAAGTCTCCATATGTCTGGACCCACTCCTACAAATAAGTTATCATCAAGCTTCAACAAAGCTCCGGCTACATCGGTAGTGACATCGTTAAAGTCCTGAACCATCATCTGGGAATAATCGGCCAGACCATCTCCATCTCGGTCTTCCAATCGGTATAGTTCTTCCCGCTCTACAGTCATATCCCTCCAATCATGCGATCCGTCCCCATTGACATCACCAAGCCAGGTATTCTTGTCCGACATCTCAGGAGAAAGTGTCTTTTGGAGAAAAGCTCTTTTCTCTTCGATTGTTTGAAGACTAATGGACTCTATCTCCCATTCTTGATGACCTCTAATGTCAAATTCGGAATTTTTCTGTCGATTGGTTCTTGTATAATACAAACTGCCGTCGTCAGTCACCTGAATAGAAATCGGGTCATATACAAGTGAGTCTGCTGCCCAAAGGGAAAGTTTAAGACCAGGACTTAGTGTCGCATTTATTCCGCCTTCTGCAGCTTGTACCATAGGAGTAATCTCCTCCTTGGTCAACGTGCGCTCTCTGAGATCTACAGGCTCACTTTTACTACAGGAAATCAATAAAGGAATTGCTGAAGCCAAAATTATTTTGGCGTAGTGTTGCTTAATTTTGGGTTGAGGCATAGGTTAGTTTTATTATTGCAATCTTGAAATTAACAAAATTAAAAATTGCTTTTATGCCACTAATCAAAAAGGCTGTAAAAACAAAAAACCCGATCACAGATCGGGCTTTTGTTCACTTTAACCACTAACAACCATAAAACAAAAATTTCTTAAGACAAAGCGGGGATTGAGCTTTAACGTCTTGGTAGTCGGTACGGGAATCGAACCCGTGTTTCATCCGTGAAAGGGACGTGTCCTAA
>NZ_CAXBET010000013.1:0-115128 GCF_963974835.1 uncultured Algoriphagus sp.
TATTATTATTATTATTATTATTATTATTATTATTATTATTATTATTATTATTATGCATCTTTTTATATGGGATTTATGGCAGTTTAATTTTTTCATTACCAAAGCCCCAATTAATTCCGAATGTGGAAATAAGCTTATTTGGTCCAGAAAAATCCTTGCCAAAAGTACCATTGATAAACAGATTGTCTGTAAGCTTAACGCTAATCAAACCAATTGTCCTGTTGCTTGAATTTGCTACTCCATTAGTAAAACGGTATAATGACTCAACAGAAATGTTAAGTCGATCAAATTCAAAGCCTAAGTTTCCACCTACATCTATATTATCTGCGCTTCCGATGATTCCCTCATCATTGGCCTGAAATTGGTCATACAAGTAGCGCCCTAAAACATTTATTGAAAAGTAGTTTTGTGTATTTTCTTTCAGTTTTAAATTGGTAGCCAAACCAGTCCAAACACCCATTCTTCCAGTTTTTATTTCATCGCTACTTACACCATATCCCGCTATCGCAGCAGATAAATCCCATGTGAAAATAGGTTTTTCTGAAATAAGCTTATTTATATTTTTAAGATTTCCGAGTGAGTTAGTTTGTGTGAATTGTTTGGTTAAATCATCTATTTTTTCATTACGAAGAGAATCATCTAAAGGAATTCTTGTGATTGCATCAATAAGAGCTTGATTTCTTTCTAAATCCGTAAGCGCATTTATATGCCATTGGTTAATTTCCTTTTGGAGTTTCGCAATGTGCTCTTTCTTAAAAAATTTAATGAATGTTGAGTGAACGCCAATAGAAAAAATATTTTGTGTTTCATCTAAATTATCTGGAATAAGGTCTTTGTTCACAAACCCAATAGACATTGTACTAAATTTCAAGCCTGAAAATATATTATGTTGGGTGTTGTCACCTAGCTTTTCTCCATCTTTTGGAAGGTCAAGACCCAAATATGAATAAATACTTATCCCACTTGGATCAATCCACCAGATAGGCGCAAATTGTGCAGAATAATTGTCAGGAAAATAAGATGATCCTGCAGTTGCGGATTGGGCAACTCCCAACGTAAAAGCTTTTGGTGTAGTTGGGTTTTGTACCAATGAAGGGGTGATGTCAGTAATGGAAAATGCAGGAGAAAATGGAACAGCAAGGTCTTTGCTTGTACTTGCGGTCTTCTCTGAAGTTTGGGCTATAGCGTTACTGTAACCTACTGATAATACTATGAAAATTAGATATTTTCTCATAGCAGATCAATTACTGAAATGACAAATACGTTAGGATCTTGAAAAGACTTCACCGGATTATTAAAAGATTTTATATCCTCATCTCCGCCTGAGAGTTCATATTGGCCACGAACAGCTTGAGCCTCGATAGCACGCACATTTGGATCATCGCCGGTCAGCGTTACCATTGTAAAAATTGTTAGACGTTTTCCTTTAAGAGAAACCCCTCCACCAATTGGCTTTCCATTTATATCTCCTGTTGCATCCACAGAGTGTGCTACTGGAACTCCCGGGCTATTATTGTTGACTATTAAAACACTGGCCCTAGTGGCAGCGAGTCCTACTGTGGTAATGTCCACAGCTAAATGGATTTGTCCGGTAGTTAGACCGATGTTATATGTGTTTGACATCTGAAGAATTAATATAGTTTGTAAAATTATTTAAATTATTTTTAGTCAATTAAATATTATTTAACTAAGTTTAGTTAGACAATGAAAAATCAAGGTTAAAGTACAAATTTAAATATCGTATAGTATAGCTAATTTAAAATTCATTTGAAGTATGTTTAAAATAAATTTGATATCTCTACTTTTTTATTTTCTTTATAATCTATAGATTAAACCGTTGTTTGCACTTATTTCAGGGGGGGAGCAGGAGCAGGAGGAATGGGAGGAATAGGATTCTTTACCTCATCTGGAATAATGCTTTTTTGGATTTTGATCCATACTTTTTCACTAAAAACCGCTCCTACGAAACAGGTTAATAACAAGATGTATCCATTTGCATCAGTTGTTGAACTGGCAGAAAAAATAGATAGCCCTCCCTTTGTGGCTAAATATATAACAAGTGCTGCTCCAACCCCCCTTGCAAGTACATTTCCGAAATTAATTATTAGCGGTTTAGTTTTAAAAGTTTCAACAAAATCACCATTGTTGCTTAGTTGCTGAAAGGAAAGTAGGGAAGCTCCTAAAAGACCGAACCCAAACATTCCCATTAGTAATACTAATTCAGAAGATTGGGTTCTAATTAAAGGATTAGCTAAGAATCCAAAGAAGCCCCATTCCGACCCATCTCTTACATCGGCTGACAAATAGAGGTATAAATCAGGTTTGGCTAAATTACTTTGATAAGAGGATAGATGTGGATTGTAATAATTTTGTAAGATATATGAACTATCTAATCTAGAGTTTCCAGTAACTTTAATTTCATTTTTAATTTGGTCTATAGCATTTTGAGTCGTTTCATAATTGAAATTATCAGAATAATTCAGCATTTGAAGTGTGTTTTCGAAACTTTCTTTCTGTCTTTGAACGAAATAGGAAAAATTCTCCACTGACGACTGAAATAGATCTCCTTTATCTACCATAATTGACTGGGTTTCATTTTCGAAGTTGACAAGAATATTCTTTTTGTAACTATTTTCATTTGATGTAAAGTTGTTTTTGAAATCAGTAAGAGATTTAATAACTAGGGATCGTTCTGAGTTGTATAATTTGTAATTTTTTTCAAAACTATTAATTTTCTGAGTTATTAATTCTTTTTGTTGACTATTGAGTTTTTCATATATAACTTTAAGAGAGTCAGATAAAATTAGTTTTTCAAGAGGTTGTTCAGGAAATGGATTTACAATAGTTTCTATTAGTTTTAAGGAATCTTTGCTGGAATTATCGTTAAGCGTTGCTTCCAAACGGGCGATAGTAAAGGCTGTTGGTTTGCTTATCTCATTTAGATATGGTATGGTTATGCAAACGCTTATTACTAAAAATAGGCTTAGTATTAATGTACATGTAATAATTGAATTAAGAATAATTGCACTTTTTTTCGCAAAAGGTGTGGCTTCTTGATTGATTTCGGTGGGTATGTTTTTTTTTACGTAGAGAATTAAAAAATATATTAAAATTGAAAGCGAAATTGCTGAGATTAGCCTTGAAAGTGGATAGTAAGTCAACATTTGATCTATTGATATAGTGTTTTCATTTAATTGATATTTGTACAAAACATTATCTATTTCACTTGAACTCAGGTTATTTGTATCAATATTTTCATAATTGTATGTAGCAAAAAATAGTTTTTGTAGGTTTGAAACCAATGTCGTGATTGGAGAAATAATGGCGCTTTGTAATGTGCTGTTGAAAAAAAACGAAGTTAGGGCGATAGCTAAAATTTTTTCTGCCCGGTTGTTACTTTTTTTTCTTAAAATGCGGTTAGCTAAAATAATGAACAAAATTAGGAAAATTATAAGCGTAACTATATGGCATATAGCTAGAAATAATATATAGGGTAATTTGTCATCTAACATGGTGAATTGCTATAAAAATATTTGCCTTTGCTCATGATGTTGAAAATTTGTTATATAATTTAATTGCCATTTTCATGGATTTCAAATTATTCAGATAGTTACGCTTAAGGAGGAAAGCCAACACAGGTTTTTTACTATGTTTCTTCGTTTAAAGCTTGAATTCTCGAAAAGATGGACATTTTAAGAAATTAATTGTTAGGTATAGGCTTTAGTTTCTCATGTCTGCTGTTTGTTCTTATTTAAAATCCTGTCAAATCCATATTCATGATTATCACTATTTATTTTCGAAGTTGCGTATTTTTTAGCCTATTTAAAATCCTACAAAAGGCGTATTTTTTTCTAAATAATCCCTTCAGCTAAACACTTTGATATCAATTCAGCGGTATTAGAGCAATTTGTTTTGCAAAGGATGTTTTTTCGATGAGTTCGGGTAGTGTTGAAAGAGATAAAAAGTTTCTCAGAAATGGATTTAGCGCTAAGTCCTTGACTCATCAGTGTGATGATTTCTTTCTCACGTTTGGTGAGATCGGCTGTGATTGATTTCTTTTCAAGATTAGCCAATTTGGCGTTAAAACTTCCATGTTCCGCCTTGATATTAAGGTATGATTGTTTACCATTTAGACTAATGAATGAAACCCAGTCTGTAGTTACATTACCTAAATGTGTAATGTCTGTATGCACTCCAAAAACATGCGCAATTTTCCCATCATCTGTCTGTGATATTACGGTTGATTGGAGTAACATAGTTTGATTACTTCCATTCTTAGATTTGCACTTATATGCATATATTATTTTATAGAATAAGTAATCTTCTTGCCTTAGGAAACTATACATAAAGTCAATGATTATTTTTTCCTTTATTTCGATTAACTCAAGTTCTTTAGACGGAGAATTTATTAACAATTTTTCGATAGTAGCTTCCTCAGGTTTTATACCAGTTACCTGTTCTACATTGGGATGGATGTATTCAAAGCTGAGATTTGAAAAGTTTAGAATGTAATAAAAGGAGTTCCCCGGAGAGCACATGGCTACAACTTGATGGAATTGATGAGAAGCACTAAACTTTGTATTTATGCTCAAACGAGAAGAATATTCTTTCTTCCACAAGTTTATAACTTGGCTGCTTAAAAAATTGTCCATTATGATATAAATTTAAAAATGTTATTAATAGTAATTAAAAAGCTGAATAAATACAATTATTCTCTATATGAATATTAAGAGAATCAAAAATCTTAAAAAAAATCCCTCAGATTGCTCTAAGGGATTTTTTAGTATTTGAAATTATGAATATTGAAGAAGAACCGAAGCGCTTGTAATTACACAATCTCTATTCTCCAATCTCTAATTCCTAATGAAGAATGTCGAAGTTTAAGAGTTATGATCTTCAATCCATACTCTCGCATTCACAAAAGCCTCCATCCATGGCGTAAAGTCATCATTTCTATCAGCAGGATAATGCGCCCAGTTCCAAGGCTTCAGGCTTCGCTCGATATGCGGCATAATGGCTAAGTGACGACCGTCTGCGGAAGCGATACCTGCAGTAGCGTGATCGGAACCGTTTGGATTGCCTGGGTAGGCCTCGTAGCTGTATTTCATAGCGAAGTTGTAGTCGCTTTCTGCTTGAGGAAGTGAGAACTTGCCTTCTCCGTGTGCTACCCATACGCCTAGTCTCTGTCCGCTTAGTGAACCTAGCATCACTGATTCGTTTTCTGGGATGGTTACGTTCACGAAGGTAGATTCAAACTTATGGGATGCATTGTGAAGCATCTTTGGTTTGTCAGTATGATCAGAAGTAACCAAGCCCAACTCTACCATCAGTTGGCAACCGTTACATACACCCAAACTCAAGGTGTCAGGTCTTGCATAGAAGTTGTCCAGTGCTTGCTTAGCCTTAGGATTGTATAGGAAGGCACCTGCCCAGCCTTTGGCCGATCCCAGTACATCGGAGTTAGAGAATCCACCCACGAAGACGATCATCTGTACATCTTCCAGGTTTTCACGGCCTGCAATCAGATCGGTCATGTGAATGTCCTTTACTTCGAATCCTGCCAACCAAAGTGAGTAAGCCATCTCACGATCGCCGTTCACACCTTTCTCACGGATGATTGCTGCTTTAGCCTTGCCTTTTGTTGTGCGGAAAGGATCAAGCCCAGCAGCTTCGAAGCTGCCTTTCCAGCCTTCTGCAAACTCAAATGACAATGGCTGATTTTTATAATTTTCAAAGCGGTCCTTCGCAAGTTTCTCTCCGCTTTGCTTTCTGTCCAATAAGTAAGAAGATCTGAACCATACATCGCGAAGATCAGCGATATCCAGGGTCAGGTCTTTTCCCGCAAACTCGATATTTCCGGAATCAGTCACTTTCGCCAGTTCCACATAATCAATATCAGCTTCTACCAAAAGAGTTTCCACCGCATGGTCATCTGCTACCTGAATCAGGATTCCCGGATTCTCGGCAAATAATGCTTTCACCGTGTCCGCCTCATGAAGGCGATCCAGTTTTACTTTCAAACCTATATTCTGCACCGGGAAACACATTTCTAAAAGGGCTGTTACCAAGCCACCGGAAGAGATGTCGTGTCCTGCAAGAATCCAAGTCTGATCGATCAGATCTTGTACAGCTGTAAATGCTTTCGCAAGATATCTAGGGTCTTTGATGTCTGGCGTTTCTGTTCCAACCTTGTTCAAGGCCTGATAGAAGCTGGAACCAGCCAGTTTGAAGTCGTCCTTGGAGAAATCTATGTAAAGGATTCTACTTCCTTTGATAGGTTTCAGGGCAGTTTTCACTGTTTTCTGAACGTTGCTACATTCACCTACTGTGGAGATAATCACCGTTCCAGGAGAGTAAACAGTTTTTCCGTCAGGATATTTCTGAGTCATGGAAAGGGAATCCTTTCCGGTAGGAATATTCACACCCAGATCAATGGCAAACTTGGAAACGGCCTCAACTGCTCTATACAATCTGTCGTTTTCGCCTTTGTTTTTGGATGGCCACATCCAGTTGGCAGAAAGGGAAATTCCCTGCAAGCCGTCCTGAATATGTGCAAAAATCAAGTTGGTCATCGCCTCAGCGATCGCCAATCGGCTACCTGCTTCAGGGTCTGCCAAAGCAGCCACTGGCGCATGACCAATGGAAGTTGCGATGCCTTTATTTCCGGTGAAGTCAAGCGCCATTACAGCCACATCATTCAGCGGAAGTTGGATCTCACCGACGGTCTGCTGTGTAGCCACACGACCTGTCACGGATCTATCAACTTTATTGGTCAACCAATCCTTACAAGCCACTGCTTCCAGTTGCAATACATCGCGGATGTATGCTTGGATCAGGTCAGCTTCATAGTTTGCTTCCGCAAAAGAAGCGTTGGTCGTATCGTCTTCCAAAATGGTTTTAGGAGAAGACCCGAACATGTAGCTCAGGTTCCAGTCCACCGGCTTCTCGCCAGTTTTGCTATTTTCAAATTTGAAATGCATATCTCCGGTCGTCTCGCCTACCACATAGAATGGCGCACGCTCACGGTCAGAGATCTGATGTAATGTATCTACGTCTTTTTTGCCAATCACTAATCCCATACGTTCCTGGGATTCGTTTCCGATGATTTCCTTAGCGGAAAGGGTAGGGTCACCCACAGGAAGTTGGTCGATGTGGATTGTTCCTCCGGCATCTTCCACCAATTCAGAAAGGCAGTTCAAATGTCCGCCAGCTCCGTGATCGTGGATGGAAATGATTGGGTTGTCTTCGCTCTCAGCCATGGCGCGGATCACATTGGAAACACGCTTTTGCATCTCAGGGTTGGATCGCTGAATTGCGTTTAGCTCGATTGCATTGGAAAGTTCTCCGGTGTTAAGGGAAGAAACAGCCGAGCCGCCCATTCCGATTCTATAATTGTCGCCGCCCATGATCACAATCTGATCACCAGCTTTTGGTGCGTCTTTTTTAGTGTATTTGGCATTGGTGAAGCCCACGCCACCAGCTAGCATGATTACCTTATCAAAACCGTGGTGCTTGCCGTCCTCCTCATGCTCGAAAGTCAAAAGGGATCCGGAAATCAGCGGTTGACCAAATTTGTTTCCGAAATCCGAAGCTCCGTTGGAAGCTTTGATCAGGATATCCATAGGCGTTTGGTACAGCCAAGGACGTTCTTCCAACTTGCTTTCCCAAGATCTTCCTTTCTCGGAACGAGGATATGAAGTCATATATACAGCCGTTCCTGCCAAAGGAATAGAGGCAGTTCCGCCAGCCATACGGTCTCTGATTTCTCCACCAGCTCCGGTTGCCGCGCCGTTGAAAGGCTCCACGGTAGTTGGGAAGTTGTGTGTTTCAGCTTTCAGGGAAATAACCGTATCGATGTCTCGGGTTTCGAAGAAGTCCGCTTGATGCGCTGTTTTCGGTGCGAATTGCTGTGCTTTTGGTCCAGCTACAAAGGCAACGTTGTCTTTGTAAGCTGAAGCGATACGGTTAGGGTGCGCTTTGGAAGTTTCTTTGATGAGTTGGAAAAGCGTCTGTAGTTTTTCTACTCCATCTATAATAAATGTACCGTTGAAAATCTTGTGACGGCAATGTTCGGAGTTTACTTGGGAAAATCCGAAAACCTCAGAATCCGTCAGTGGACGCTCCAATTGCTTGGAAACATTGCCCAAATAATCTACTTCTTCCTGGCTAAGTGCCAAGCCATGCTCTTTATTATATGCAGCGATATCACTAATCTCTACGATAGCTGCTGGCTGCAAGTGAATATCAAAAATCTCCTGATCAAGTCCATCGTATGCCTTCTGAAGCATAGGGTCGATGGTGTCACCTTCGTTTAGTGGGAAGAACTCCTCGATTCGGACAACTCCTAGAATTCCCATGTTTGCAGAGATTTCCACAGCGTTGGTTGACCATGGAGTGATCATTTCCTTGCGGGGTCCTGAGTATTTTCCGGAAAGTGATGGTGTGTTGATGGCTGTAGCTCCACCGAAAAGCCAAGTCAGCTTTTCTAGGTCTTCGGGTGCGAAAGGTTGTGGGGATTGTACAGCGTAAACGGTTTTTAGAGGGGATTCAAAGAAGAAAATCATGTCCTTTGGCTGGTAAGTTGCAAAGGTAAGCATTTGGGGGGTAGATTGAAAAATTTGAAAATTGAAAGATTGAAAAATATACTGTTCAGTCGCAGTGCACAGTGGTAGTACTTGACTGGCGCACGTCTTGATTGGCGCAAGTCTTCAGACCTGCCTGCAGCAGGCAGGCTTGTGCCTGTAATAATGCAGTCTTCAGACTGCTATGGTTTAAAATTAACATAGAAGTCAGGAGACTTCATTATGGTGGTCCAAGTCAATAGACTTGAACCAGACTCAGCCCGATTTTATTAACTAATTCTTAAAATATATATTTCACTTTTAAGTAACTTACTAGTAGTAGCCATATGATTTTTTAGATGAGCAGAAAATACAAAATCAGAGATCAAGAGAAACTATATTTTGTCACTTTTACTGTAGTAGAATGGATAGATCTCTTTACTAGAAAAATCTATAGAGATATTCTGATAGATTCTTTAAAATACTGCCAAAACAATAAAGGCTTGGACTTGTGTGCATATTGCATCATGCCAAGCCATATTCATTTGATCATTGGAAGAAGCAGTGAACCAACCATCGAGGCTATTATACGTGACTTCAAAAAGTTTACTGCGACAGAAATTCTTAATTCTATTAAGGCCAGCCAAGATGAAAGTAGGAAAGAGTTTTTGCTTGATCATTTTAGGAAAGCGGGAGCAAAAAACTCAAACAATATGAATTTTCAATTATGGCAACAACATAATCATCCGATTGAGCTAAATACAAATGAAAGGATAAGTAGATGTCTCAATTACATACACCTGAACCCAGTAGTTTCTGGATTGGTGTATTCAGCAGAGGATTATGTTTATAGCAGTGCATCGAGCTATGCAGGTTTACCAGAAAAGTTGATTGATGTAATTCTGATTCAATAGCGGGGCGCAAGTCTCATGAGTTGTGCCTGAAATGATGCAGTCTTCAGACCACTATGGGTTGTATTTGAAATAGAAGTCAGGAGACTTCATTACTGTGGGTCAATGGCAGTGCACAGTGGCAGTTTGTCAGTGCTCAAAATTGTTTGACTGGACTTCGACTACGCTCAGTCTGACAGGAGATTGCTTCTGTGGTCATAATTTACTTCTCACATAACGCCGATAATTATTCTTGATTACTGGTGATTTGATCTCAAATCTTGTGTCTAATGTCTTATATCTAATATCTCAAGTCTAATGCCTTTCTTCTAAATCTTCCCCACTGATAATTCCAAAATTTAAGCTATATGTTCATTTTCGCACATTTTTCTATATTATTTTTTTGTTAACGCCAAATATTGTTCGGAAATGATACACAGGAAACTTTGTGAGTTTTGAAAGTTTCCGTAATATTACACCCTTAATTAATAATCTAGGAGTGGAGATGATATGAAACAAAAGATCTTGGAGGTAGCTATAGAGCAATTTAGCAGTTACGGTGTGAGA
This sequence comes from uncultured Algoriphagus sp., assembly GCF_963974835.1. Lineage (GTDB taxonomy): Bacteria > Bacteroidota > Bacteroidia > Cytophagales > Cyclobacteriaceae > Algoriphagus. Next base: position 10,019 of record NZ_CAXBET010000013.1, read on the forward strand.
ATAGTGACCATGGAGGATATTGCCAGGCTTGCCGGGATTTCGAAAAAAACTATTTACCAGGAGTTTAAAGATAAAAAAGAGCTGGTAAAAGTTGCTTTTTCCACCGTGTTGGAGCAGGATTGCCAAAGTCTACAATCTTTTCTGGATACCGGAGATGGAGTCATAGAGCACTTAGTGTACACATCCAAAATGGTCAGGGAAAGAATGGGAAAGATGAATCCTTTGGTAATTATGGAGATTCAACGCTATTTCCCGGATACCTGGGAGTTGTTTGAAAGGTATAGAGCAGAAGTTATTGAGACAGATCTTGTCAATGTACTTGAAAGAGGCAAGGAACTGGGTTACTTTCGTCCCGAAATAAATTCACCGATACTAGCCAAGATGAGAGTGGATCAGATAAGTGCCGGCTTTGATTTGGTGAATTTCAGGAATTCTGATTTTAACCTGATGGAATTGCAGGTGTCTGTGCTGGATCATTTTCTACACGGAATCTTTACCGAAAAAGGCAGACAATCTTATCTGCAAAAGCATAATTCAAATTAATCCACAAGGGGAAATTTTCTAATTACTTAACTATTAAAATACAGGATCCTTTTTTAGAATATAATGATGTTTAAAATGAAGATTTATTTTGCTGCAATTTTAGCCTTGATCTTGATCAGGACTGAGATATATGCCCAAGAGGTGGCTCCGGTGGAGGTCCTGCAGCTCAATCTCAAGGAGACGTTGGAGTACGCCTTGGAAAATAATGTGGATGCGAAGAATGCTAGGTTAGAAGTGATGATTTCGCAGACTACTATCAAGGAAGAGGGTGCAGCTGGTCTGCCTCAGATTAATGGAACTGTTGGGATAAATTACAATCCATTGGTACAAGTGGTGTTTTTGCCCAATGAACCACCGTTTGGTGATCCTAGCAATCCTTCTGATGTAATCCCAGCAAGATTTGGTGTTAACTACTCTGCTAATGCCGGGGTGAATTTGACCCAGATGATCTTTGATGGTTCCTTCTTTGTGGGTCTTCGTGCCGCTAAGACGTACAAAGCCTTGACTGAATACGACAAAACCAAGGCGGAAAACGACGTAATCGAAAACGTAAAGAAAGCTTATTTCGGAGTTTTAGTTAACGCGGAGCGTATTAAGCTTTCGCAGGCAAATCTCACCAGAATTGATTCCTTATTGGAAGAGACCAAAGCTATGAATGAGGCTGGATTTTCAGAGAAAATAGAAGTGTCTAGAATCCAGGTTCAGCGAAACAATACATTTTCACAATTGAAGAGAAGCGTGACAGCCTATGATATTTCTAAGCAGTTGCTGAAAATTCAACTCGGGCTTCCGAAGAATTACGATATCGTCATTACCGAGACCTTAGCTGAACTGAATCCCGAAGAGGATCTGGCAGCACTTCAGATGATGGAAGGTTCTCATCGGGTGGAAATGGATCAGCTGGAAACAAACCTTGAGTTGACTCAACTGGACCTGAAGTACAATACCTCACAATATATTCCCACACTTGACCTGAGTGCGAACTTCACCAGATCAGGGGCAGGTGATTCATTTAATACGCTATTTAAACCTATAAATTGGTTTAGTTCTTCAATGATAGGGGTGTCTTTGAATATTCCGATTTTCGACGGACTCTCAAAAAGTGCTAGAATTCAACGCAATAGAATTCAACTGCAGCAGTTGGAAAATCAAAGGTTCTACTTAGGGCAAAATATACAATTGGAGATCTATCAGGCCAAGCAGAACCTGGCTAACGATCTTGAAGTTCTTGCGGTACAGCGGGAAAGCATGACGTTGGCTCAGGAAGTTTATGATATCTCCAAAATCAAATATAACGAAGGTGTGGGCTCCAATTTGGAGGTGGTGGAGGCTGATGCCGCTTTGATAGAATCAGAAATCAATTACCTAGGTGCACTATATGATGGCTTGATTTCCAAAGTAGACTTGGAAAAAGCCTTAGGGATTTTAAAGGAACAAATAATTGATTAACCCAAAATTCGGCTCCCAGAACGGGATTTATTAAGGAACCACAATATCAAACATCATAAAAATCGAGCAGCGTCAGAACATTACATCAAGTTGATTGGACAATGCAAAATTCCACCCGATAAATTCGGGATGCCTCTAAAAGAAAAATAATATTCATATGAAAGCAACCTATAAATTTTTACCACTATTCGCACTGACCTTTGCCGCTTTTGCCTGTGCTACGGAAGAAGGGGTGGAGGCTAAAAAAGCTGAATTGGAAAAGCTAAAAACCGAATCCAACGAAATAAATAATCAGATAAAGGAACTGGAGGCTGAACTGATCAACCTTGACCCCGAATTTGCGAAGCAAAATCATAAATCGATCCTCATCACCACAGCAAAAGCTAAAAAAGGAAGGTTTGAGCATTATGTGGAGGTGACAGGGTCTGTGCTTTCTAAGAAAAATGTAAGCATCAGTGCTGAAACTTCCGGTAGGATCCTAGAAATACCTGCTATCGAAGGCATGAGAGTGGAAAAGGGTCAGGTGCTGGCACGAATAGACACTGAATCCATTCAGCGATCTATCGAAGAGCTGGAGAACACCATGGATCTTGCCAACACGTTGTTTGAAAAGCAGGAGAGACTTTGGAACCAGAAGATAGGTACAGAAGTGCAATTCCTGGAGGCGAAGAACCGAAAAGAAGGCTTGGAGAGAAGTTTGGCCAGCGCCAGAACGGAACTTGCCAAAGGGGTAATCCGAGCGCCTTTTTCAGGAACAATAGAAACCGTTCAGGTAAGATTGGGGGAACTGGTGCAGCCTGGTGCAGCAATGTTTCAGTTTGTAGGAGAGAGTGATTTGTTCATTGAAGCAGATATTTCTGAGTCTTATGTGGGTGTGCTTACAAAGGGAGATTCAGTTGATGTCAGTTTTCCATCAATCAATGAGGAAATCCAAACAAAAGTATCGGCTGTAGGCGCGATCATCAATCCTAATAACAGGACTTTCAAGGTGGAAGTGTATCTGCCGAGAATGCAAATGGTGAAGCCTAATATGATTTCTGTCCTGAAAATTCAGGATTACGAAAACAATGAGGCTGTGATTGTACCGGGATACTTGATTCTAAGTGATAATAGGGGGGATTACCTTTTTGTAGTGGAAGATGGCACGGCGAAGAAGAAATATGTAGAAAGAGGGAAGACCTTTGATAAGGAGACAGAGATCCTGGAAGGCCTACAAGGCGATGAAGTTCTTGTGGACAAGGGATTCCGTGAAGTGGGAGATAATTTTAGTGTGAACATAGCTCAGCTGTAATAAGATGGCGGAAAATCAAAAACCTATAAAAACGCGTGAGTTTGGGTTATCCAGCATGTCTGTGGATAATTCTACCTCCGTTGTGATTCTGACACTGATCATTACTTTTTTAGGCTTAAGTGCTTATCGCAATATGCCCAAGGAGAGCTTTCCTGAAATCGTAATCCCTACGGTATATGTAGGAACACCATACCCTGGTAACTCGCCGGTGGATATGGAGAACCTCATCACCAGACCTATCGAAAAGGAGCTGAAGTCGCTGAATGACATCAAGGATATCACTTCTACCTCAGTGCAGGATTTTTCCTCTATAGTAATTGAGTTTAATCCTGGAGTAGAGATTTCCAAAGCGATTCAGGATGTGAAGGATGCAGTGGATAAGTCAAAGAGTGAGTTGCCTTCTGATCTGGATCAGGATCCAAATGTAGTGGAAATCAATACTTCAGATTTCCCGATTATGAACGTGAATATTTCGGGTAATTACTCTGAGGCAGAGCTGAAGAAATTCGGTGAATACCTGGAGGATGAAATCGAAAAACTTGCCGAAATATCAAAAGCTGATCTGGCAGGAACGGTGGAAAGAGAAATTCAGATCAATGCAGATCCCTATAAAATGGAATCTGTGGGGGTGAGTTTCAATGATATTGCTACTGCCGTACAAACAGAAAATGTGACCATTTCGGGTGGAAATATTCGCTCAGGAGATTTTCAGCGCACATTACGTGTAGATGGGGAATTTACGGATCCCATGGATATTCTGAACATAATCGTCAAAACCGATAACCAGAAAATCGTATATCTCCGTGATGTTGCCGAAGTAAAGGATACCTATAAAGAGCGGACTAGCTATGCAAGAAGTAAAAACCTACCGGTAGTCACGATCAACGTGGTAAAACGAAGTGGTGAAAATTTGCTTTATGCTGCTGATAAAATCAAGGAAATAATCCAGAAGACTAAAGCAAATCGCTTTCCTCCTGATCTGGAGATCACCATCACCAATGACCAGTCAAAGCAGACGAGGCTCCAGGTAAGTGACCTGGAAAACTCAATCATCTTCGGGGTGATTCTAGTGGTGTTGGTTTTGATGTTTTTCCTTGGATTTAGAAATGCATTGTTCGTGGGTATTGCGATACCTCTTTCGATGTTTATTTCATTCCTGATTTTGAATGCTTTTGGTATTACGCTTAACCTAATGGTGCTTTTCTCACTGATTCTAGCACTTGGGATGTTGGTGGACAACGGAATCGTGGTGGTGGAGAATATCTATAGATTAATGTCTGAAGGGAAGGATGCGGTGCAGGCAGCTAAAGAGGGGGTAGGAGAAGTCGCATGGCCGATTATTACCTCCACAGCTACTACACTGGCGGCGTTTCTACCTTTAGCATTTTGGAAGGATATCGTGGGAGAGTTTATGAAATTCCTCCCAATCACTTTGATTATCGTGCTCTCTTCCTCGCTTTTTGTGGCGTTGGTCATCAATCCTGTATTGACTGCCATTTTTATGAAAGTGGAGGATATCAGTAAAAATAAGCCTAAGCAGAAATCCATTATCGTAGCAGGAATATTCCTGATTTTATCGGCTCTATTTTACTTAGTTGGCTGGACGGCTTTAGGTACCTTAATGCTGATCGCTTGTGTGCTGACCGCCTTTAACGTCTTCCTTTTGCGTAGAGCTATCAGATGGTTTCAGACGGTGTTTTTGGTCAAATTGGAGAATATGTATGAGTCCATATTGATCTATGCATTGAATGGCAAAAAGCCAATGAAATTCCTCGTCGGTACATTTATGCTATTGATTCTTTCTGTGGTACTGCTGGGCGTAAGAGCTCCTGAAGTCTTATTTTTTCCTGATAACCAACCGCAGTTAGTCAATGTATTTATCGAATTCCCTATAGGGACGGACATTGAGGCTACAAATGAATTTGTGGATGGGATGGAAGATGAACTCATGGTGGCACTTGATGACTATAAAGGTATTTTGGAGTCTGTCATCACACAGGTAGGTGAAGGCACAGGAGATCCTATGGAAGGATCAAGTAACCAGCCTACCCCACACAAGGCTAAAATTACCATAGGCTTTGTTGATTATATAGACCGGCAAGGTATAAATACCAACGGTGCGATGGAAAAGGTCCGTGAGCTTACCGAGAAATATCCCGGGGTATTAGTGACCGTGGATAAGCAAAGTAATGGACCTCCGGTAGGAAAAGCTATCAATCTTGAATTTACAGGCGAGGATTACGATCAGTTGATATCCTTTGTAAATAAAACAAGAGAATATCTTAATAATCAAAATATTGCGGGAGTAGAGGAATTGAAGTCGGATCTTTCTTTGGGTAATCCTGAGGTGATTTTGGATATCGACAGGGACAAGGCCAGAAGATTTGGACTGTCGAGCTCAGAGATTGCTACGGATCTCCGCACAGCCCTTTTTGGGTTGGAAGTTTCCAAGTATAAAGAAGGCGAGGATGACTATCCTATTCAACTTCGTTTGAAAGAAGGATTTAGATATGACATCAATACACTTGTAAATAAGAAAATTGGATTCAGGGATAAGTTTGGAGAGAAGCGTGAAGTGCCGATCTCAGCGGTGGCAGATGTGAAATACGGATCCACTTATGGTTCGGTGAAGAGAAAGGATCTGGAGAAAGCGATTACTATTTATTCGAATGTGCTGGATGGCTACAATCCAACTGCCGTGAACTCCCAGGTGCAGGCAGCTCTTCAAAACTATGAAGTGCCTGACGGGATCTCTGTAAAATACACAGGTGAGCAGGAGGAGCAACAAAAGTCCATGGACTTCTTATTGGGCGCATTGGGTATAGCAGTCTCCTTAATCTTTCTGATTATAGTGGCGCAGTTTAACTCGGTGACTACCCCATTCATTATCATGGCTTCTGTAGTTCTGAGTACTATTGGAGTATTCTTGGGACTTGTGATTTTCAATATGGATTTCGTCGTGATTATGACCGGTATAGGGATTATTTCGCTGGCAGGAGTGGTAGTGAACAATGCAATTGTATTGATAGATTATACGAATCTTGTTCGTGAGAGAAAAAGAGACGAGTTGGGAATGGGGCCTAAGGATCATTTACCATTTGACCTGATGATCGCAAGTATAGTGGAATCAGGAAAGACAAGATTGAGACCGGTATTGCTCACAGCCATCACTACTGTGCTTGGATTGGTTCCACTGGCAATAGGTATGAATATAAATTTTGGAAGTTTGCTAAGTTCTTTTGACCCTCAATTTTATGTAGGAGGGGATAACGCAGCTTTTTGGGGACCAATGGCTTGGACTGTAATATTCGGGTTAACCTTTGCAACCTTCCTTACGTTAGTTATAGTACCAGTCATGTATTTGTTGGCAGATAAACTCAACATGAGAATCAGCAAACTTCGATCTTGATTGGATTAAGGTTGGTGGTTTTTTTTGTTAAAACCTCCGGGGCTATGTCTCGGAGGTTTTTTGTTTTTTAGTGAAGGTTATTTTTCCCTTTCCAGCTTGGAATTTGTAAGTTCGCCTCCCCAAAATATACGAGCAAAATGGAAGATTTAAAGTGGTATGTGATGTACACTGCTTCACGGTCAGAGAAGAAAGTGGCTGATCGGTTGATTGAAAAGGGATGGGAAGTTTATCTTCCGATGATCGAGGAGCTTCGTCAATGGTCTGACCGCAAAAAGAAGGTCAAGAGAGCCATGTTCAACGGATATGTATTCGTAAAGACTAGGCGAAATCAATTGTGGGAGTGTCTTCAGGTACCAGGGGCGGTGAAATTTGTCCACTTTTCCGGTCAGCATGCTACCGTGCGGGAAGAGGATCTGGATATCATCAAGAGAGTAATAGAGACAGGGGTAGGGGTAGAATCTGACGGGTCAGAAATAGATCCTGGTGAAAAAGTAAAGGTAATAGGTGGACCACTTCAGAATATGACTGGGGAAGTTATCGAAAAAGGAAATCAGGATTATTTTCTAATTAGAATTCCGGGTATCTATCAGAATTTATTGATCTCGGTACCAAGAAAGTTCTTGGAAGTTACTACTTAGTTTTTCATTTAATCAGGTCATTTATAGCAAAACTACTCGCAATATTTGCAAGGATGTAGTTGATGTTTAATCCTTATATTTTGAGAAAAAGTATCTTCTATACACTACCTGACCCTGGATAAAGTGGTCTCCAAATTTGTTAAATCCTGCATTCCCATCGATAGTATCAGTGAAAGTTGCCAGTAAAGTTCCTTCTAATGCAATATCAGAATTTGCACCAAGCGTATAGGTAACCCCACCTCTCACTGGTATATATCCAGTTGTTCTTTTAACGCGCTGGGGAACTTCATCTATACTGTAGGATTTGGTTTGATCTGTACTTGCATGCATCACTCCGAGCCCTAATCCTCCGTAAAAATTAAACATGCTTCTATTCATGTGATGACCAAAAGGGATGATATAAATGCTTGGCATTATATCAAAGTAGTAAATAGAACCTACGGCAGTAAATGAGGAATTATTTGCAGTCCAAAAATCCATTACATCATTGCTGGGATTACCACCGCTGGAAATCCATTGGACTCCACCTGTAGCTCTTATCTCAAACATATCGGTAAGCTTTTTATTCAATGCGACAGATACCGAAGGCTTGATTTCAAAGTTTAATGATCTGTATTGGCCTCCGTTATCAAGATATGAAAAGGATGGCCCCACACCGACGCTGAGTATAATGTCTCTCGATTGCCTGTCTTTATAAAAGCTTTGGGCAAACATATCCGTGCTTGCAAAAAGCAGGAAAACCCCTAAGAAGAAATTGAATGGTTTTGACATAATTGCTAAGTCTATTTGGGTGAAATGCACTTACTTAATGACTTGATGCAAAATTGGCAACAAATATGCCAATACCCTGTTTGGAATTATATTCAAAACAGAGAAATGCCAAAATTAGTATGGTAAATACAAAAAATCAGGCTTCTTCGAATGCTTTTTTAATTTCTTCCTCTGTAGTTTTTAATTTGTTCCTACAAACTTTTACTAGCCCGGCAGCCTCTTTTACAAGCTCAGAAAGTTCATCCACACTTTTTTTTCCTTCTTCAAGTTCCGTTAGAATGGTTTCCAGACGGATCAATGATTCATTATAGTTAAGCTCGCTCATTTTTCCTCAATTTGTGTGATTGTACTTTTAATCTTATTTCTGGATGTCTGTGTCTCCAATTCATCTCCAAGTTGGATTTTTGCAATATTGATTGGCTTTCCATTGATTTCCGTTCGGGTGTAGCCTCTTGCTAAAATAGTCTCTGGATTCAACTGTCGAAGCAAAGTTTCCTTTGTATCCAGATTTTGACTTTGCTTTTGCAAAAAACGATCAAGTCCTCGTTTCATATTTTTCTCAAAAGAATCCAATACATTTTTCTGGATCTGCAGGATGTTTTTACCGGAAATTCGAATTCTGTTAATAGAGGAATTCACTTTCTCAGATTCCAGTTTAAGGCGACTTTCTGAAAGTGCCTTGACTTGATGAGCTATTTGCTGTATCCGTGTGTGTTCTTCGTTAAGTTTTTGACGGGTAGCCCGATCTAATCTAAGCATTGCCAAACCAAGATTTTCTTCAAATTCCCTGAATCCTGAAAGTAAAAATTCCGCCACTGCAGTTGGTGTTTTCAATTTGGTGTGTGCAACCAAATCTGCGATACTTTCATCCCGTTCATGTCCGATTCCTGTGAGAACTGGCAAATAAAAGTTAGCTATTTTGAAAGCAAGCCTGTAATCATCAAAGCAATCCAAGTCCAATTGGGCGCCACCACCTCGGATTATCACCACGGCTTCTATTTCCAATTCCTCCTTTATTGCTTCTATCTGTTCCAGACTTCTTATCAAAGATGCTACCGCTTCATTTCCCTGCATTGCTGAGGGGAAAAGCTTGTGATAGACCTGGTATCCGTAGGAATTATTCTCAAGTTGATTGACAAAGTCACCATAGCCAGCAGCTGTTGGACTGCTGATAATCGCAATTTTCTGAATAACTGCAGGCAGAAGGTGTCTTCCGTTGAGGCGTATTAAACCCTCTTGGGTAAGTCGGTCTATTGTTTCTTGACGAATTCTTGCTCTTTCTCCCAAAGAAAAAGAAGGGTCAATATCCTTTACGTTGATACTTAATCCATATACAGGGTGGAAGTTTACCGCAACTTGTGCTAGCACTTTCATGCCGTTTTTGATGCTAGAGCCAGTAATGGATTCAAATCTAGCTGCAACAGCTCTGTAGGCAAAAGACCACAGGTTTGCCTTGATTTTTGCTTGGACTGTATTGCCTTGCTTTTCTACCAATTCAAAATAAGCATGTCCCTGAGGGGCTTGCCTGAAATCAGCGATTTCACCAATGACCCAAATCACCGGATCTAATTCCGTCTCCAGGGCCTGTTGGATCAGCCGGTTGAGTTCGGATATTGATCTGGCATTTTGCATGCTTACTTGAGTTTTTGGAATTCAGCTTTGATCTTTTGGTTTAGACCTAAACTTGCACGTAGCATGGGAAGTCTTACCTGGTCATCGCAAATTCCCATGTGACAAAGCAAGTTCTTAATACCGACAGGATTGCTTTCCTCATACATGAGACTGTTCAAAGGCAGAAGTGAGAATGCTGCTTTCAGACTTTCTTCCTCTGAGCCATGGCATAGGGCTTTAAAAGTTGCAGGTAGCGCATTTGCCATCACTGAAATAATTCCTGATCCGCCAATGCTATACAAAGCTTTGGTCATAAGATCATCGCCTGAAATTAGCAAGAATTCTTTCGGCATTTTAGCAGCGATCTGCATGCATTGCTCCAAGTTGCCACTAGCCTCTTTCATGCCGATGATGTTGGAATGTTCAGCAAGACTCAAGGTGGTTTCCGCAGTGATGTTAGACATGGTTCTGCCTGGAACATTGTAAAGAATTACAGGAACAGGACATGCATCAGCAATAGCTTTGTAATGGGCAATTATCCCCGCTTGAGAAGGTTTGTTGTAATAAGGACTGACAGAAAGAACAGCAGTGATACCGGAGAAATCAGTGTTGGCAATATCACTTAAGACGGACATGGTATTGTTTCCACCCATGCCGTAAACTACAGGTACACGGCCATTATTATATTCGAGACAGGCATTAAGTACCTGTTTTTTCTCAGAAGAGGAGAGCGTAACAGTCTCGCCTGTAGTTCCCAAAACCACCAAATAATCCACCCCGCCTTCAATTACGTGATCGATTAGACGTTTTAACCCATCAAAATCAATAGAGTAATCATCATGAAATGGAGTGACAAGGGCTACGCCGGTTCCTTTAAGTTGCTGCATGGGTATAAGGTTTGGGAGGCTAAAGATAATGGGATGATAGGAATTGACATTCAGTTTTTGGAAAAAAAGGGTTTGATGTAGGGGCGAATCAATATTCGCCCAGAATCAATCTCAACCATTATTCTGCTAGGACGAATGATTATTCGCTCCTACCCATCATGTGGAAATTGATTTTAGTTATATTTAATATGATTTTTTAGAAGTGTTAATTACCGAATTTTTAGCGATCATGAAATACAATCCTAATTTGCATCATCGTCGATCCGTCAGATTAAAGGGATATTATTATTCTAAATCTGCTCTATATTTTATTACAATTTGCTGCTATAAGCGAGAATGTTTTTTTGGGGAAATTTTGAAAACAGGCAAAGAACAAATCATGCATCTAAGCCAATCTGGTCGTGTGGCTCAAAATGGTTGGTCACAAATACCGTGTCATTATCCAGAAGTTGTTCTACATGAATTTGTTGTGATGCCCAATCACATTCATGGGATTATTGAAATTGTTGATTCTCTACCAGCGGATAAACTTTCTTTCAATGAACCGCAAAGGGCGAATGTTGATTCGCCCCTACAGCCACAAACTGCAGAATTCAAATCGCCTTCAAGAACAATAGGGTCGATCGTAAGAGGATATAAAATAGGGGTGACCAAATGGCATCGCACAAATACTGATATTTACAATGTTTGGCAGAGGAGTTTCCATGACCATGTAATCAAAAATGAGAAATCGCATTTTAAAATCTCAAATTACATAATCAACAATCCTGATTCTTGGGAGGATGATATGTTCTTTAAAAAACCATGATTATTCGCCCCCACCTATCATCTTCAAAAACTCATCTTCGCTAATCATCGGAACGCCGAGCTTTTGGGCTTTTTCTTTTTTGCTTGGCCCCATGTCTTCACCTTCGATTATGAAGTCCAGATTTTTGGATACAGAGGAAATATACTGGCCTCCATGTGCAATTACCGCATCTTTTATTTCATCACGCTTGAAATGAACCAGTTTACCACTGGCCAGAATGCGTTTGCCTTCCAATGAATTTCCGAGTTGTTTTGATTCAGATTCATCCACTTCGAATTTCAATCCAGAGCTTTTGAGCCGAGCGATGATCTCTTGATTCTTTTGTTGGGCAAAGAAGTCTTGAATACTATGGACTAGCGTTTCACCCACTCCGTTGATATCCAATAACTGTTCAGATGTGGCAGCTTCTAATTTTTCTATAGTACCAAAATGTCTTGCAAGGAGCTGAGCGGTGTTCTCACCAATATTCCTGATTCCCAAAGCGAAAAGTACCTTTTCGAAAGGTTGATTTTTGGAGGCGGAAATTCCTTCCATCATATTTTTAATGACTCCGTCCTGAAAGGTATTGGCTTTAAGTTTTTTGATCCGATCAGTTAGTTCCTGATTGAGGCCTAAGTTGAGCTTTAGTAAAATGCCATGGACAGTTCCTTCTTTTTTGCTGACTTCAAGTACCTGTTGAAAATCCACTTTTCTACTGAGGAAAAGATCTAACACCACCGCCACAGGGAGGTAATCTTCGAGTTTGGGAAGGTTGTGACCGTTTAGATTTGAAATTAGATAATCGATCATCGCAGTATTCGAAGGGACTTTCTTCTTCAATTTTCTGATATGATCCTGAAATGCTTTAAGCATTTGTGCAAGTGGCAATTCATTGTTTTCGGAAAGAAAATCATGAACTTGTTTGAAAGTCAAGCCTTCTGTTATGGCATAAAGTGCTTTCTCCAAGGTGATATAGAGAATGCCATCGCCCTCAGTTTCATATTGATCCTGAGACATCTCAAGACCAAGTAATTCTTCTTTTCTTCCTTCCAACTCATAGATATCTGCTGGATCTGTGATGAATCCCTGATCGATCAATGCTCTAATTCGCTCTGTTCCCATGGAATCTATGTCCATTGCACGTTTATGCACAAAATGCTCTATCCTTCCCAATACTTGAGGAGGGCAGGATTCGGCATTGGGGCAATAGTGCTTGGCTTCGCTTTCCTTGCGCTCCAGTTCGGTGTCACATTCCGGGCAGCGTGTGATGTAAGCAATAGGTTTTGCTTCGGTACTTCTTCTTTCTGGATTTACTGCAGTGATCTTTGGGATTATTTCTCCTCCTTTTTCCACAAAAACAAAATCACCTTCGTGCAAATCCAAGCGCTCAATTTCATTGGCGTTATGAAGAGAGGCACGTTTTACTGTGGTTCCCGCCAAACTCACGGGAGAAAGATTTGCGACTGGAGTGATCGCTCCGGTTCTCCCTACTTGGTAAGTCACAGAAAGCAATTCCGTCTCAGCGCTTTCAGCCTTATATTTATAGGCAATCGCCCAGCGTGGATTTTTGGCAGTAAAGCCCAGTTCCTCACGTTGATCGTAATTATTAACTTTCAGAACCACTCCGTCGGTATCTACAGGAAGAGAAAAGCGCTTCTCTTTCCAGTCTTCTATGTATTGGATTACCTCCTGAATGTTATTGACTTTTCTATAGGTCTGGGAGACATTGAATCCCCATTTTTCTATGAGGGAAATCGCTTCGGAATGCGTATTCACACTGAGCTCGTCACCCAGCAACTGATAGAAATAGCAATTCAATCTTCGCTTGGCAACTACAGAGGAGTCTTGCATTTTTAGAGTTCCCGAAGCAGCATTCCTTGGGTTGGCGAGTAGGGCATCCCCAGCTGCATCACGTTCAGCATTTATTTTAAGAAACTCCTTTAATGGCAAGAAGATCTCTCCCCGCACTTCGAATTTTGATGGAATGTTATCACCTTTTACTTCCAAAGGGATATTACGGATCGTACGCACATTAGCAGTGACATCGTCGCCTCGATATCCATCGCCCCGTGTGACTGCCCTAATTAATCGACCATTTTCATAGACCAAAGAGATGGCAACACCGTCAAATTTCATCTCACAGAAATACTCGAACACGTGATGTCCAAGCCCCTTCACTACACGTTCGTCAAAGGCTATCAGCTCTTCTACTGAATATGTGTTTCCAAGAGAAAGCATTTTAGTGCTGTGCTCCACCGTTTGAAACTCTTTGGTGATTGTGCCGCCTACACGTTGGCTTGGGCTGTCGGGATCAAGTAAATCCGGGAAGCTTGTTTCCAAAGCGATCAATTCTTCCAAAAGCTTATCGAACGCATAGTCAGAGATCTCAGGACTACTTTCCTGATAATAGCGATTGTTGTGGTAGTTGATTTCCTGGGTGAGTTGGGCAATTCGCTTTTCGGCTTCCTGTGGATTCATGGGCTTTTTAGAAAAATTAGGGCTTGTAAAAATAATAGATACTTACGGCAAAGTCGCAGAGATTGGGAAGAAAAGGAAGGGTTATTGGTAGTGCTTTTCCATGATTCCGGGTTCCCGTCTTCTGTCTTCCTCCTTATTATTTTTGGATTATCCTTTTTTAATTTCAAACCTTTGCAATCCGATCTATTCTCATTTACCAATGCCTAATAAAGCCACTATAGAAAGCAAAATTCTGGATGCAGCTTACAAGCTTTTTCTGGAAAAAGGCTATAGGCATACCACCATGGATGATATAGCCAAATTACTGGGGATAAGTAAAAAGACACTTTATAAATATTATCCTGGGAAATTTGAGTTGCTAGCTGCTTCTTTTGAAGTTGCCAAAACCAAGCTCACAGCCAAAGTGGAGGCAATTGTAGATAATCGATATATATCCTTTCCTCTAAAGCTCAAATCCACCTTATCTGTAATGGCTTCCTTACTTGGCCCAATTAATCCGGGGCTTTTTGAAGACTTGCGGGAGTATACTCCTGAAATCTGGGAGGGGCTTGCGCAGTATATCAACGAGTCCGCCTATACACGTTTCAAGCAATTGTTGGAGCAGGGCGTAAAAGAAGGATTGGTTAATCCTACCGTAAATATCAATCTAGTAGTGATGCTGTATGCCGCTGCCATACAATCTCTTATGGATCCAAAGTTCATCAGCAAGTTTCCTGAATCTATTCAAAATGGGATGAAGATTCCTCCTGCAGATATCTACGACCAGGCGATTACGATTATTTATAATGGGATTTTGACTGAAGAAGCCCGCAATGAATTTGCAAATGCCTAAGGTAGCCTAAGCCTGATTTTCCTATCTTTGCGCCCTGATCCTGCATTGAATTTTATTTTTCAAAGCAGGGTTTACTATTTCGAATCTTAGATTGATCATGAGCAATAAGCACTTCAAAAGATATATAGTCACTTCCGCGCTACCTTACGCCAACGGACCGCTTCACATAGGTCATTTGGCAGGATGCTACATTCCATCAGATATTTACGTGCGCTATTTGCGCAGCTTAGGCAAAGACGTGGCATATATCTGTGGCTCGGATGAGCACGGAGTAGCGATTACTATCAAAGCAAAAAAGGAAGGGAAAACGCCTCAGGAAGTAGTAGATCACTATCATCAAATCATGAAGGGTAGCTTTCAGGAATTTGGGATCAGTTTTGATCATTATTCCCGAACTTCAGCGCCTATCCATCATGAGACAGCACAGGGATTTTTCAAGGATCTGTATGAAAAAGGTGAGTTTCTGGAGCAAAGTACAGAGCAGTACTATGACGAGGAAGCCAATCAGTTTTTGGCGGATCGATACATAGAAGGTACCTGCCCAAAATGTGGCAATCCTAATGCGTATGGAGATCAATGTGAGAAGTGTGGCAGCTCTCTGAGCCCGACAGAACTAATCAACCCAAAATCAAAACTTAGCGGTAGAACTCCTGTCTTAAAAGAGACTAAGCATTGGTTTTTGGACTTGGCGAGGTATCAAAATTTCCTTAAAAAGTGGATTTTGGAAGACCATGCGGAGGATTGGAAAAACAATGTGCTTGGACAGTGCCGTTCTTGGCTGGAAGCTGGAGAAGGTCTTCAAGCCAGATCAATGACTAGAGATTTGGACTGGGGCATCAAAGTTCCTTTACAGGATGCTGAAGGAAAAGTGCTTTATGTTTGGTTTGATGCTCCTATAGGATATATATCTTCTACGAAGGAATGGGCTGCAGAAAAGGGTATTGATTGGCAGCCGTACTGGAAAGATCAGGATACCAAGCTGGTTCACTTTATCGGAAAGGATAACATAGTGTTCCACTGCATTATTTTTCCGGCAATTCTAAAAACACATGGCGACTATATCCTCCCGGATAATGTGCCTGCAAATGAGTTTTTAAATCTGGAAGGGGATAAGATTTCCACTTCAAGAAACTGGGCGGTTTGGCTTCATGAGTATTTAGAGGAGTTTAGAGGTAAGCAGGATGTACTTCGCTATGTGCTGACTGCCAATGCGCCTGAGACTAAGGATAATGACTTTACCTGGAAGGATTTCCAGACTAGAAATAACTCAGAACTGGTGGCCATCTACGGGAATTTCGTGAATCGTGCTGTGGTTTTGACACATAAATATTATCAGGGTATAATCCCGCATCGAGGAGAAGTAACAGGTTATGATCAGGAGATATTGGATGCGTTGGCGGAATTCCCTGAGAAAATCGCCGCATCCATTGAGCGCTATAGATTCCGTGAGGCTTTGAGCATCGTGATGGAATTGGCTCGATTGGGGAACAAATACTTGGCTGATACTGAGCCTTGGAAAGTCATTAAAACTGACGAAACCCGCACTGAGACAATACTCAATATTGCCTTAAATATCGCAGCAAATCTGGCGATTGTGTCTGAGCCATTCTTGCCTTTTACTGCCGGGAAACTGGTGGATCTTTTTGGTATGGAAAAAATAAATTGGTCTGAAGCTGGTCAGAGCGAAATCCTGAATGCTGGAAATTCACTAGGAGAGATGGGATTGCTATTTGAGAAGATAGAAGATGTAACCGTAGAAAAACAAGTACAAAAACTATTAGATGCCAAGAAGATGAATGAAGCTGAAAATGCACCTGTGACTCCAATGAAGGAGATAATCACCTATGATGATTTTGCGAAGCTGGATATGCGGGTGGTGACTATTTTGGAAGCAGAGAAAATGCCGAAGTCAAAGAAATTGCTAAAACTAAAAGTAGATATTGGATTAGGAGAAAGAACAGTTCTTAGTGGAGTAGCAGAGCATTTTGAGCCGGAATTCTTGGTTGGCAAGCAAGTGACTATGTTGATCAACTTGGCCCCAAGAAAAATGATGGGAATTGATTCTGAAGGAATGATTTTGATGGCAGAAGATAAAGACGGCAAGCTGAAGCTGATGGTGCCGCATGAAGGCACGGCGAGCGGATCGACGATTTCATAAATTATCAAAGTTCAAACTCAAGTTTCAATGGACAAGTGTTGAGGACTTCAACCTTGAAAATTAATTATTGACCATTGAAAATTGATCAATAAAAATTGGCTCAATTGGATTAAATTCGATTGGGCTTTTTTAATGGATTTTATGGATAATAGATATGATTTAGAAGATCGGTTGGTTCGTTTTGCTGGTGAAACGATTAAATTTTGTAATTCACTTGGAGATACTTTTGCAGAGCTTCATTTGCGAAATCAATTGATAAGATCTGCTTCTGGTGCTTGTCTTAATTATGGTGAAGCTCAGGGAGCTGAGAGTAAAAAGGACTTTATGCATAAAAATGGGATAGTTTTAAAAGAATTGAAGGAATCCCGATCAACACTAAAGATTTTAACCTATTCTAAATTTGGTGAAACTATTCACCGAAATGTGCTACTAAAAGAATCTGAAGAGCTTTGTGCGATTTTTGGTAAGATCATTTTTAATACAAGAAAGAATATGGCCCAATAAATTATCAATTATCAATGTTCAAGTAAATCAACCCATGATAATTGAAAATTGTCCATTGAACATTGATAATTTTAGTGAAGAGGTCTCTTCTTAATCATCCCACCTTTAGTATCCTTGATCGGATATTGAATTACAAAAGCTTTGGGGTCGATTTTGTTGATTTCAACAAGCATCTTAGTGACTTCCAACCGGGTAATCACACAGAAAAGTACCTTTCTATCAGGCATTTCATTTGCCTTATTCCCATAGCCTCCATCTGATTTTAAAACAGTTACCCCACGACCCAGATCATAGGAGATCATTTGTTTGATGTCCTCGTTTTGTGGAGACATAATCATAACGCCAAGGTATTCTTCAACACCATTAATGATGAAATCCACTGTTTTGGAAGCAGAGAAATAGGTAAGCATAGAGTACATGGCCGTTTCTATACCCACGAAAATTGCAGCAACAATAAAAAGACAAACATTGAATACCGTGATAAAATCTCCCACGGTCAAGCTGGATTTTCTACTTACAGAAATTGCCAAAACCTCTGTCCCATCAATTACTGCTCCTCCCCGGATAGCAAAGCCAATCCCTGATCCCAGAAAGAAGCCACCAAAGACTGCAATCAGTAATTTGTCGGCGGTGATAGCTGGGACTTCAATAAAATGAACCAAGAATGCCAAACCAAAAATTGCTATAGCACTTTTGAGAGCGAACTGAAGTGAAACCTGCCGAGCGCCCAAGAATATGAAGGGTAGGTTAACCAAAATTATCAATACCGAAAGATTGATCGGAGTAAGCATCTCCAGCAGGAGTGACATTCCCATAGCCCCTCCATCGAAGAAACCGTTTGGTAGTAAAAAACCTTTCAATCCAATGCTTGCCATCACAACACCTATAGCTATGAAAAGGCCATCTTTAATCTGTCGCCACATCCTATTTCTTTTAGCTAGAGCACTATCCTGAATTTTTAAAAGTCGCTTTACCATGCCTCGAAAATAGAATTTTTTAATCAACTGTTCAGATATTCCTTGCATCTAACCCAAGAATAAATAGTTAACTTATGGCGAAACATAAGACCGATGAAAGGTTTGGTGTGATTGAGGAATTGATAATTATTGAATCATTATTTTAATAATACATCCTTAAAATCTGTATTTGGATAAAAATTTCAACCTATTTTCATAAAATTTTTGACAATTACGCTTTTTCATCTATCTTTTTGAAGCTTGTTTTATTTTAGATAAACTTATGAAGACCGACGGATACAACGCAGGGGAGCACTACGATGAGATGATCTCTGGAGAGGGTGAAGTTAGAGAGCATTACCAAGAGTTTTACCATCATTTGAAAAAGACAAGTTCACGAAAGATGAACCATCTTCAGCATTCTGCCAATCAGACTCAGCGCTCGATGGGGATGACTTTTAATGTCTATCATGACAATCAGGGGATGGAGAAAATTCTTCATTTGGACATCATTCCAAGAATTATCCCAAATGTAGAATGGCAGAAATTAGAGGCTGGCTTAAAGCAGCGAACGAAGGCGCTGAATATGTTTTTGCAGGATATTTACAATGAGCGAAATATTCTCAAAGATGGAATTGTCCCATCCGAACTGATTTTGAAAAGTAAGGACTATTTGGAGCCATGTATAGGTCTCACTCCACCTAAGGGTATATGGTGCCACATCACCGGAACGGATTTGGTAAAGGCCAAGGATGGGGAATACTATATTTTAGAGGACAATCTTCGGTGTCCTTCGGGAGTATCCTATATGTTGGAAAGTAGGGAAATTATCAAGCGTGTATATCCGGATATTTTTAATCAGAAGGGTGTAATGCCTGTATCCAACTATCCTACGAAATTGCTGAGAATGCTTCAGAATCTTTCGGGAAAACCAAAGCCTGTAGTTGGTGTATTGACTCCAGGTATATATAATTCTGCTTATTACGAGCATTCCTATCTTGCTCTTCAAATGGGCGTGGAACTAGTGAATGGAGTGGATCTGATCGTAGAGGACAAAAAAGTATACATGCAAACCACCAAAGGGTTACAGCAAATAGATGTACTTTACCGAAGAATCGACGATACCTTTTTGGACCCAGAGATTTTCAATCCAGATTCTATGCTGGGTATTCCTGGTATTTTCGAAGCCTATAAAGCCGGCAATATCGCATTGGCGAATGCACCTGGAACTGGAGTGGCTGATGACAAAGCTGTATATGCTTATGTACCTAAAATCATCAAATACTACTTGGATGAAGAACCGATTTTGAATAATGTACCCACGTATCTATGCCGAGAAGAAGAGGATAGGCAATACGTGCTGGATCACATAGAAGAATTGGTAGTAAAGGAAACTAATGCAGCGGGTGGTTATGGTATGCTGATCGGCCCAAAAGCAACTCCGGAAGAGCATGCAAAATTCAGAGAACTTGTCAGAAATAACCCGACAAATTACATCGCTCAGCCCACTTTGTCACTTTCCACAGTTCCAACTCTCTGTGATGAGGGAATAAGCGGAAGGCATGTAGACTTGAGACCATATATTTTGTACGGTCAGGAAATAGAGGTAATCCCGGGAGCGCTGACTCGAGTAGCTTTGAAGAAAGGCTCGTTGGTAGTGAACAGCTCACAAGGTGGAGGGAGTAAGGATACTTGGGTTTTATATTAAATAATAAGAAAAAAATATGCTAAGTAGGGTAGCAAACAGTATTTATTGGTTGGGGAGATACCTGGAGCGGGCTGAAAATTATGCCCGGTTTATTGATGTGAATTTCAATCTAATGCAAGATCTGCCGGTGGATCTGAAAGAGCAATGGCATCCGTTAATCGCGGCTACAGGTGATTTGCATCTATATGAGAAAAAATGTACCGGATATGAAAGAAATCAGGTGTTATTCTTTTTGGGTTTTGATGCAGAAAATCCAAATTCCATGCTTTCTACCATTAAGAATGCGCGGGAAAATGCGCGAATCATCCGTGAGAATCTTAATAAAGAAACTTGGGAAAAAGCCAATGAACTTTACTACATGATGCAGGATGGCTTGGAAAAGAGGGTTTGGAAGAAAGAGGATCCAAGGCCATTTTTTGAAAAAGTTAAAAATCAGATTTTATTGATTTATGGGATTGCGGATAGCAGTGTAGCCAGAACTGAAGGCTGGTACTTCCGCCAATTGGGCCAATATTTAGAAAGAGCAGATAAAACTTCCCGGATTCTGGATGTAAAATATCATATTCTTTTGCCAGCGGATCAACAAGTAGGAACTCCTCTGGATTTTCTGCATTGGATGGCTTTGCTGAAGTCAGTGACAGCATTCAATACGTACCGCAGACTATATGGAAATATTGAGTCTTCCAACGTGGTGGAGTTTTTGGTACTAAATAAGTACTTCCCAAGATCAATTTACTATTGCCTGAAAGAAGCTGAAAAATGCTTGCACAATATTTCCGGTAACCTAGGTGGAGGGTATATGAACTCCGCAGAAAAGGCAATTGGGGAACTGCGATCAAGACTGGAATTTGCAGAAGTAGGGGAAATTATAAGTTTTGGATTGCATGAATACCTAGATAATCTTCAGCTGAAAATCAATGACACATCCAATCTAGTTGACTCTAACTTCTTCACCATCCGGGACAATCAGACCTTTCAAACCCAGCGGCAGTCTCAAAATTAGATTTTAGTATCGCTCTCAATCAATTTGAGAACACACCATCTTCAGGCTTTTCAAATATTTCCGAATCAAACTCTTCATCGAGAAGTAAGGCATCTGCGAACGTGACTTGATACCTCATGCTCTTTGTAGAATCATTTTCAAAAGTATACCCTGTAAGAATGCGAGGAAAATATACTCCATCGGAATTACGGTAGTCCTCATATTTTAAAGCGCTAAATGGCGGGTTTTCATCGCCAAAATAGGTGACTGTGTAGAGAAGATATTCCAGACGGTTCGTTTCCGGATTTACTAACATAAAGTATTGATCCTTTGGGCTTGATCCAGTATTGGGATCGAATGTTGCCTGGAAGGTAGGATATTTTTTGCCGTTCAGCATTTTGTCTTCTACCTTTTCAACGGTCACACCCGGATCTGTGAAAATGTAGGGGATATTGAAAAAGTAGAAGTAAAGGTTGTGATAAAACTTTATTGAATTTCCTTTATAAGCGGCTCTGTTTGGGCTGATCCAAGTCTGATTTCCGTCATAGCCAATTTCAAATTCTGAATTGGACAATCTGATTTTCCTGCTTTCCAGGTTGATAAAGGCATCTTCTTCGGTCATTACGCCTTCATGAATCATAGCATAGCTTTCAGCTTTTGCATTGAACCATTTTTTCCAATCCCCATGTGCATCCAATACGGTGGTAAATTCCGGAGAAATTTCAGGAAGAGGTTTTTCTACCTTGCTTTGGCAGGAAATGAGAATAAAAAGCAGAGCAATAATTGGAAAAGTATAGTTATGAATGCGCATGTTAAATACAGTTTGGGCTTTCAATTTAATAGTAAATAGGATTTAACCCAAGCTGGAAATTTCACTTCAATTCTCAAAAGCATCTTTAAGGTTTTGCATAAAAAAAGCCCAAGCAAAGCTCAGGCATTTTCATTGTTCAGACCTATAGTATATTCTGTAATCCTACATTTAATTAACTATTTCCGATATGCTACCATTTTCTAGATTGAAGTATGGGATAAGCTAAAAGCTAAATTTCATATTATTTCCTGCCACATTTTTCTGTGTTAAGCCCTAGGGGTATCATAGGGAAATTCATATTTATTACTCTACTGAACTATCCTTTAGCACCTTTTCTCTAAGAGAATCAAAGCTAAACTCAGCATTTCTTATCCATTGAATTGCCTTTGGCAACAGGGCTAAACCCACCATTAATGCACCGATCGTAATGACGTGAATTGGATAAGTGAAATAGCTACCCGAAGTGAAAACTCCCAAAATCAATAAGGTGCTGAAAGGCATAGAAACTGCCAGAACATTTATTCCCAATTCCAGATCAAAGGTTGGATTACTTTTCTGATCCTCATTTTCATATTCAAGTTTTCTTATGGATGACATATGCGCAAATGGCCAGAAGCTCACTGCACTTTGAGGGAAAACTACTGCTAGGATAACTGCAGCTTCAGATGGCATAGGTACTAGCCAAATAAATAGACCGCTTATTAGAAATGTAAATCCAGCTCTGAAAGTGAGTAGGGAGGTAATCATGCGTAACTGATCCCACTTGAAAATCACTGCTATCCCTATGAAAAGCAAGACCAAAGGAGTCATCATATCCTTCATCATAAGGATAGATTCACTGAGAAATCCAGGCATACTTTCCAAGTTGAAGCCAAAGCTGAGGAGGATGATCGCCACTAGGATTACCATATTGATAGGTTCGCTTACCATAGCGATCAATAGCTCTTTTACTTTTTCCCCATTGGATTTTGCTTTTAGATTCTGGTTTTTGTAATACCAGGACATTGCAAGTAAATAGGCTAATACCAATACGAAAAGCTTATTTCCTATGTCTGCCAATGCTGCCCAGGCAAGCACATCGTCTCCAAGATACTCTACTATAAAGGGGAAACATGTCAAGCCAGGAGCTAAAGATGGTAGTAGCAACATCAGTGTTCGCATCGCAGGAGTATCAGACTTGATGCCAAAGAACGGCAAGGAATACCTAGTCAGGAAGATCATCACAATATTGAATACTAAAGCCAAAACCGGAAGAATAAGGAGATCCGGATTGATTTCGATTTTCAACAGTGCGACAAAGATCATAGCCGGCAATGCGATGTTTAGAATTATGGTTTTTAACCCTTTTTTCTGATCCTCACTTTGTAGTTTTTTCTGGAGAAAAATCCCAATAACTATCAAGAGAAGCAGTGAAAGAGTCTTCTGAAGTGCAATACTCATAGTTGGTTAATAATCTTAAGCTGTTACTTTTTTGAAAGCATCGACGAAAATTTCCATTTCGTCCATTGTTCCCATGCTCACTCGGCACCACGGTTTTTTGTCGATGTTGAATACTCTGATGCCTACTCCGCTATCATACATTCCTTTCATAAATGGCTGTCCTTCCATGCGTAATGGGAAGATCATAAAACTGGTGTGTGAAGGAATGATATCGTATCCAAGTGAAGCGATCTCACCTTTGGTATATTCTCTACATTCACTGTTCATATTTCTGCAGCTGGTGATGAACCCTGGATCTTTCATACTGGCAATAGCTCCGTTAAGAGAAGTGACGCAAAGTCCCATAGTACTTCTTACCATAGATGTGATACTCTCAATACGCTCTGGTTGAGCCACCATGTATCCTATTCGAAGTCCTGCCATTCCGTGAACTTTAGAGAAGGTCCTTGCTACGATTACATCTTTACCTTCTGCGATCAATCCTACCATTGAACTTTCTTCTGGGTTTTCCAAAAATTCCAGATATGCCTCATCTACAAACACTGGAGTTTTTTCGGATACGGTTGAGCAGAATGCTTTGAGTTTGGTGGCATCTGTAATAGATCCTGTAGGATTGTTTGGGTTACATATGTAAACCAAATTAGTCTCTGCATCTACAGCTTTTTCCATAGCGTCAAGGTCATGCTGGAAATCACCTGTCAAAAGAGTAGGCTTCCATGTTGCACCAAGCTTTTGGGCAGTATTCATCAAAGACATGTAAGAAGGATCTGCAGATACTACATTACCGCCATTCATAAACTGTACAAATGCTACTTTTTCTAAGATGTCAGAAGATCCAGGTGATAGCATGATGTGATCCGGAGATACGCCTTCTTTTTCGGCGATCATGTCAAGAAGTACCTTTGCTTCTCCGTGACCATATCTATTGCCTAGCGAAATGGATTCGGAAATAGCTTTGATCACCTTCGGAGAAGGTCCATAGGGATTCTCATTAGCATTTAATTTCGCTACTATCCGTGCTTCGTCATATTTGAACATCGGGATGTGCTCATTTAGAATAGAGTCAGGCTGATAGGCCGCTAGTGCTTTGTTTTTTGGGAGAGCAAAAGCAGGAGCAAGTGCCATGGTTCCCATTGCCATAAGGCTGGATTTGATCCAATTTCGTCTGTTAATAGAATGATTCATAACTGTTTTTGTAAGATTTAAAGGAATAATTTTTGGTTTTGTAATAATAATTTTGAGTGTTAATCGACTCGTATTGTGTGGTATTTTCTGAAGGCAACTTCTTTGTACTTTCCAGTAAATTCAAGACGTACCTGACTGCCGCTTTGCGCTTCCGGCAGCCCCAAATCAGCCCAGGACACTATCAAATCAGCATTGCCATCAGTATCTGTTACTAGTCTTGCTACTTCGTCAGTATTGTTGATGAATACAGCAATGTCCAGGTTGGAAACAGGAATTGAGTCAATCCCTTGGGTGTTATCCAGAATATTTGTTTTGTCAAGTTCCAGGAATCTGGATCCTACCGTGACAGGGGATGATGACGGAAAAGATGTTCCTTCCAGTAAAACCAAGACCGGAGATGCCACATTCGGTGTGGTGAGTTCATCGGCATCCACACAGGACTGTGTGAAGGAAAGGGTGGCGATGACGGCCAGTACTAAGTATATATTAAATGACTTTTTCATATGTATTTCAGTTGAGTTTTGGAGATACGATTTACTGTTACTCTACCCACCAAAGTGGAGTTCTCATATTGTCAGACCCGCCTAGTTTACTGACGCCTTCGTCTAGGTTTGCCTTGTTCAGAGAATATTCTGAAGTAGGATATTCTATCCTGGTGGGAAGGATTCCATCGTTTGAAAAGACTGCATTTTGATTTGGTGCGGGCATCACTGGAAACCCCGTTCTTCGGTATTCATTCCAGGCTTCTACTCCCTGTCCAAAGAGAGCGATCCATTTTTGTGTCATGATGCTTTCCTTGGTTACTCCTCCGATTCTAGTCATGTAATCACTCGGCATCACTAATCCTTGCTGCTGGAACGATGCTTTGATAGCACTCTCTAGGAACTCAGCAGCATCCCCATCAATATCTCCATCGAGGGCTGCCTCTGCTTTGATGAATTCTACTTCGGCATAAGTCAACAAGACACTTGGTGCAGTAGGATCCAGATATTTTAGTCCGATTCGCGAAGCGTTGTATGTGCCGGCTGCAGCATCCGTCAACCCGTTTGGAAGTCCTGCGTAGGAACCATCCGCCAGAGGCTGTGCATAAACAGAGAT
The DNA here is from genome assembly GCF_963974835.1 of uncultured Algoriphagus sp. Taxonomy (GTDB): domain Bacteria; phylum Bacteroidota; class Bacteroidia; order Cytophagales; family Cyclobacteriaceae; genus Algoriphagus. The sequence goes on from NZ_CAXBET010000013.1 coordinate 35,557, forward strand.
ACGCTCGTCATCAAGAGCGAGTAGTTTGTCAATAAGTGTAGAGCTTATATTCCAGTCAGACCGTGTGGAAAACACATCAAACATTTTATTTCTGCTTCCTATTACATCAAAATGATGTAATTCTGCTGTCTGGGAATTGCTCTCGATTATTGGGTACTTAGCGGGGTCTGATAGTATTTGCTTCATTATCGCCTGGGTTTCTGCCGGCTTTTTAGAAGCTTGCCTATTTGCTATCCTAAGAGCAAGTGAGTTTGCAAAACGTTTCCACTTCATGATGTCTCCGTTAAACATAATATCTCCCACTACTGCTGGTCCTGAAGTAGATAGAAGATCATTTGCTTCTGTCAGATCGGCAAGAATTCCAGCATAAACTTCTTCCTGGGAATCATATCTTGGAGAGTTTATAGCTTCTTCCGCTGTTCCTTTTAGTGCTTCAGAATAAGGAATAGGCCCAAAAACATCGGTTAGATAAGCATAAGCAAATGACTGCATGACCATGGCTATACCCACATAATTGGTGTTTTCGTAGGTTGCGCCGGGAGCAGATAAGGATTTCATCCTTTCAAAGTTGATCAATGATTCTCGGTAGAGATTATTCCAAGTGCCGGATGATATAGTAAGTGGGATCTCATAACTATCGCCTTCCGCATTAATATAGATGTTTCGTGAAAGATGCTGTATCCAGCACATTGCCGCATCAATATTTAGTCTTTCATATCGAGTGCTGTGTCCCCAATATCTATCCACAGTTACTTGGAGAGCATTAGGCAAAAGAAGTGACGGGGAAATAGAAACCGGATTGTTTGGATCCGTATTAGTTTCTTCAAAGTCTTTGGTACAGGAAGTCATCGTGCCAAAAACCAGGAGAAGTAGTGCTATGGAAGATATATATATTCTTTGCATGATAAGTTCTTAATTGGTTGATGGATAGGTCAGAATGTCACATTAAGATTGAATCCCAAATTCCGGGTGGAAGGCATTTCGCCATAGGAAAAACCCTGGCCGTTTCCACCTTTTCCGTCTACTTCAGGGTCCATGTGAGGATGGTTTTTGTATAGGATTGCCAAATTCCGACCTACGAAAGAAAGCTTCATAGTTTGGATGAACTTATTGCCCATGAAGTTTTTCGGGAAAACATAGCCCAAAGACAGTTCTCTTAGCTTTACATAAGTCCCATCAAAAATTCCTGATTCATGATAGGTGCGCGGATTCTGAGCATTCCAGAATGTTCCTGCACTCGCGATTACATCGTTGGGTACATACACAGGTTCTTCTGCGGTCCCTACATTCATCACTCCTTTGCCTATTATACCTTCTTCACGCCCTATTGCAGTCTCTGCATATTGTCCGGTCTTTCTTGCGAGTCCCGTACCCACATCGAAAATATCGCCTCCCATTTTCATGTCTATCAACGTGTTAAGCTCCAGGCCTTTAAATGCGAATGAATTGGTCCATCCGCCAATCCAATCAGGCTGGATATTTCCCAAAATGTAAGTGCCTTCTTCCAATACAGGAAGTCCGTTGTTGTAGATGAGTTCTCCTTCAGGGCTTCTCAGATACCTTCTTCCGTAAAGTGAACCATAGGGCTGGCCAACTCTTGCTTCAGAGGTTAGCGAATTTTGTGTGCCTAAAATGTAGTTTTCCAAACCTTCTGCCAGCTCAACTACCTTGTTACGGTTTCTGGCGAAGTTAAATGCAGTGTACCAGCTAAATCCAGAAGCTGTGTTTATAGGAGTAGCATTAATCGTTAGCTCAATCCCCTGATTTGTGATTTCACCTGCATTTAGAATTTGACTACTATATCCAGATGCAGTTGAGATGGATACTGCGAGAATTTGGTTTACTGTGGATTGGTAATAGTAAGTGAAGTCGATTCCTGCCCGACCTTCAAAAAACCTCAGATCCAAACCAATTTCTTTACCTGTGGTAATTTCAGGCTTTAGGGATCTGTTGGCTATTTCATTCGATTCTGCATACGTAGGTGTTGTTCCTGCCCAAAGCCCTTCTGAGGTATAGACTTGATTTAGTAAATATGGATCGGCGTCATTACCTACCTGTGCTATACTTCCTCTGATTTTTGCGAACGAAAGAACCCCTGACTGTATATCAAAGATGTCCGTCAAAACTGCGCTTAAGGCTGCGGATGGATAGAAGAATGAATTGTGATTGGTAGGAAGTGTGCTGGACCAGTCATTTCGACCTGTCACATCCAGAAACAGGTAATTATTGTAGCCAAATTGTGCCGAACCAAATACGCTGTTTACTACTTGCTTTCTAATTGTACTGGAAGGGGTGACAGGGCTGGCATAGTTGCCTAAGTTGTAAAGTCCGTCTATAGTTAATTGGCCAACACTTACAGAAGTGCTTTTATAATTGTTGACTCTGTTGTTTGCTCCTGCCTGAATTTTCAACGAAAGTCTTTGGGTCAAGTCTTTGTCAAAAGTCAGGATAACGTCGCTGTTTGTCTCTTGACTGTTCAGAACAGATTCAGAATAAGACCCAAATCTCTTTACATTATTCTTAAAACTCTCAGCGCTGCTAATGTTGATTCTGGTATCACTCCAATAGTCAGTTCCTGACCTAGCCATGATGCTGAAGTTTTCATTTATCTCGTAGTTCAGCGCAATGCTCCCTACTAAGCGGTCCTTTTCATTTGAGTTTGGAAGATACTTTTGGTTGAAAAATGGATTGGAAAAGTATTCGTGCTGCCAGTTGGCATATGGATAGTCATCTCCAGGTCTAAAGGTTTGGCGTTGGATATCGTAATAGTCCTCCCAGTTTTTAAGCTTAGTATAATCAGTATGTCTATGAGCCCAAATAAAGTCCTGACTTCCTGTAAATCCCCTGTTGTCTGAGCCTGACTTGACGTATTCAGCATTCACGCTCATTTGAAGCTTTGGGATAAATTTGTAGGACGTGTTTATCTTAAAATTATTCCTGTAATAATCGTTATCAGCCATGATACTTGTCTGATCTAATCTACCGATAGCTACACGGAAACTTCCCTGATCATTTCCTCCGGAGAGCGCTATCGTATTGGAAAAACTATGGCCAGTTTCCCAGAAGTCTTCCCAGTTATTAGGCTGTGGTAAAAGCGCCACCCTTTCCGGTGCTGAATACCAAAGTGGAACTAGGCTGCCATCCATTGGTGCACCCCAGCTTTCATCTACACCTGCCGTACCACGAATGCCGTCAGCGTCAAACCCGTTTCTTCCGTCTACATACCAAGTGCGGTAGCCAGATCCGCCTCCATAGGTGTTTTGGAAGTCAGGCTTTACCAATGGATTATCAAAAGTCATGTTACTGTTGAATTCAATCCCGATTCCCTTAGTGCCAGCTCCATTTTTTGTGGTGACCATGATGACGCCATTAGCCGCGCGAGATCCATACAAAGCAGCTGCTGTAGCGCCTTTTAGGATGGTCATTTCTTTGATGTTGTCAGGACTTATTTCAGATAGCCCATTGCCATATTGTCTGCTGGAGGTTTGTTCGAGTGGAACCCCGTCCACTACTACCAACGGCTGGTTATTTCCTGCCACGGATGATGAACCTCTAATTACCACATGAGCACCACTTCCAGGCATGGAATTTCCGGTAACCTGTACACCTGCCACACGTCCTGAGAGGCTATTCGCAACATTACTTGGACGGGATTCTGTTAAAGCATTTCCGTCTACACTTTGTGTGGAGTAGCCAAGAGCCTTTTTATCACGCTCTAGTCCAAATGCAGTAACTACTACTTCATTCAATGCCAAATCGGATGAGACTAATTCTATGGTGAAATTAGAGATCGCACCAACGGTTATTTCTTGTGTAGTAAATCCAATGAAAGAAACCGTCAAGATTGCATCTGAACTATCATCGGGAAGTGTGAGGGTAAATTTTCCGTCAATGTCTGTGACAACCCCGTTCATCGTTCCTTTGATGAGAATACTTGCCCCGGGAATTGGAACCTCATCTTCATCAAGTACTACTCCCTGAATGGTCCTTTCTATTTTCTCTGTAGAACTGCTTGGTATTTGAAAAGAAAAATTAGATGTGGTAGCTGGTTCAATGTCTTTATTTCGTGATTTTTCAAGCATGTAAAAGTTGCCTGATCCTTTTCTATAGTTAATCTCACTCCCCTTCAAAATTCTCTGCAAATTTTCCTCAGCTGAAAGCTTGGAGTTGATAGCAGCAGGGATTTTTGTCTCAGAATCCACAAGCGAGGAAGGATATGCGATAGATATAGCATATAGATCTTCCAGTTCTTTTAGTGTTGATTCCAGATTGTTCTTGTCCAACTTTTGTTCGGTGGCTGAGCCTTTGGCGTACTGTGTGAGAGATTGGCCTTTCGCGGAAGGTGGGAGTGTAAGCACTCCTGTCACCCCTGCAACCAACAGGTAACGGGTAAATTTGATGAGCATAGATTGATTGGTTAGTGGTTAGAATGATAACTCGTACTTCATTTTGGGTCAATTGCTAATCATTCATAGGTCTCTATATGGTAAATACAAAGACCTCACTAGCTTACTTTCGCTTATGGTAATGGCCAAAAGCTTTTGCTCTTACTATTATTTACTTTTACTAAAACTGTTGCTTGCGATCCGGCCGAAAAGCAGGCTGTATTCTATTGTACTCGTATTAAATTCTGTTCTAATTGCATCTTGGTACCAAAAAGCACCTCCATGTTTTCGATTACTTCATTTGGATTGTCGGTTAGTGGTAAGCTTCCTGAGATAAGGTGGTTGGTTGGTGGTATTTTTTGATCAATTAATTCTAAATCGTACAGTTCGGTCACGATGCTCAGCACATCTTCAAGGCTTTCATTTTTCATTTTTAGCTTTCTTTCCTGCCATGCAAGAAGTTTCCGGGGTTCAGTAACTGTTTTTGTTTCTAACTGATGGCTCTCCAAATTGAGTTTGATGGTTTCACCTGGAGTTACCATACGATTTGTATTTCCTTCCTCATTTTGATATCCAAGTTTTACACTGCCTTCCAGAAGAGTTAATTTGTGGATTGGATGTTGGTTTTTAAAGTTAAATTCAGTTCCAAAAACCTCGACTTCCATTACTTCTCCTTCATTGATGACAAATCGCTGATCTTCATCCTTGGCAATACTGAAATACGCCTCTCCTGTCAGCTCAACTTTCCTATTAAATCCCGTAACCCAATAATATGAGTAGGTCAATACAGAATTGGAATTCAAAAATGCTGTAGATCCGTCTGGCAGCTCTATCAGCAATGTCTCATTTGCTCCCGTTTGATATTTCTTCTCTTTTAGATCCAATGCTTGCCATAGTCCGAGACTTAATGAAAATAATATCAAAATACAGGCAGCTACTTTTGAATAATGGAGAACCTTTATTCTCCTTTTAGTTTTTTGCTCATGTTTTATAATTCCTGACTTTATTTCCCCCAATATTTTCTTTCTCAGCGCCTGCTGTTCTTCTTTCTCCATTTGACCCACAAAGTCCGGTTCGAACGAGCTATTAGGCCCGGCAGGAATTTCTTTTTCCTCATCATCAAATAAATTGGAGTATCCGTTTGTCATAACTAGTTCGTTATACCTTATATGTCAATTCAAACAAAATTATCCTCCATTGTGAATTAAAAATAAACCTGTTTTTTTCAATTTATTCATTTTTATTGAAGTATTTATCAATTTTAAACCCATGATTTTGATTTTTTACAAAAATGCACCTATGGATTGTAAAATAAATAGTTTGTGAAGACTAGGCTAAAGTGGAATTGCTCTAATTGAAATAGTTAGTGAGGTTCATGATTTCAATTAGAGGGTCGGCTATCAAATAGCTTAAAAAGGAGAGGGTAAACTCTTTTAGGTTTACACGGATGTCTTTCAGTGCACGTATAAGATGCTTTTCTACTGTACTGACCGATATTTCCAAGTCTTGTGATATCTCCAAGTAGCTGAGCCCTTTATTAAATCGTAGTTCATACACTTTTTTGCGCTGTGGAGGAAATTCCTTAACTACCTTTTTTATGTTTGACTTCAGGTCATTGTAGAGAGTCTTTTCATCAGCTGCAGAACTTTTCTGAACTCCTTTGGATTTTTCCTGCTCCGAATATTTTTCCCTAATGAGCTGGGATTTGTATTGATTGATAATGCGATAGTTCACAGCTGTGAACAAGTAAGAGGAAAGTGAGGTGTGAATTTTATTTTTCGACCTCTTGGTCCAAAAATCTATAAACACCTCTTGGACTATACCTTCCACGATTTCTCTTTTTCCAAGTTTATTGTAGCCAAAATTGAATAGACGCTTCCAGAAGAAATCATAGACTTCTATAAATGCTGATTCATCACCATTTTTGATTCTTTCAATAATTTCCTCTTCATTAAACAATTTTTCCAGCATGAGTCATTTACTTATTGTTGCTCTAAGAAATTTACAGAAATTTAAAAAGTAGGGTATTATATATTCTTAAATTCAGATAATTTCTGTTAAAATATCAAAAACTAGTTTCAAATAAAATAACAATTAGAAAAAAAGTATCAAAAAATTAGAATACTGGGTTAAAATTTGATTTGTAGGATGATCATCTACGATTTACGTTTTAACTAACTGTAAATCAGAATACTAATATTTTTGGTCTCACTTTTACCATTTGTTAGGTGATCAAAACATGTCATCTATTAATCTTCCATTGACTGTGAAGCTGATTTTTTTTATAACTCTTTATTAGATTAAATCTAAATAATAAAAATCTTCTCTTATTTTTGCCACTGTAGAAATCCCTATTTCCTTATAACTGACCATATTAATGGAGCCAAAGAAATCCACTGCCTGGAAAAGTGTCCGAAATATTTTTGACCAAATACATCTATATGCTGGGTTAATTTCCGGTTTGGTGGTCATAGCCGTCTGCCTAAGTGGGACTATATATGTGTATAATACTGAGATCCGGGAGTTTATGGATTCAGAGCTATACTTCGTAGAGGCATCTGGAAATAGAATGTCACCCGATCAATTAAAGTCTGAGCTTGAGGTAGCAGCTGCATCGAATGTAGTAGCAGTGATGTGGAATGAAGAAGCGGATCGTAGCGTTCAGTTTACTTTGAAAAAGGAAGGAGAAGAGGGAAGAGGAAGCACTTATTATGTAAATCCATACACTGCGGAGATTATAGGCAACAGTTCTGATAAAACTGCCACCGGCGAATTTATGGGTTATATGTTCAGCCTTCACAGATGGTTTTTATTGGATAGAATTGAGACACCAATACTCGAAAGTATGGGGAACCGTGACTTGGGCAGGTTCATAAATGGCGTGACAACCTTACTTTTTCTTCTTGGAGTGATTACCGGTATTGTGATTTGGGTGCCTAATAAAGTGAAAAGCTGGAAGCAGGGATTAAAGATAAAATGGTCTGGAAACTGGAAACGGGTAAACCATGATCTCCATAATACACTCGCATTTTATTCGATGATCTTTCTCTTTATAATGGGAGCTACCGGGCCTTTCTGGTCCTACGAATGGTACAGAGAAGGATGGCAAAAAACTTGGGATACTTATCAGGAGCCTACGCCTAAGGGTGAAACTGCCGGGAAGCAAAAGCCCGAACCGATTGCTGAAATTATCGAAACAGTAGAAAATAACCCTGCGGAACTTTCCCTTGAAGATATTTTTGCAAGAACCAATGAAGAGCTTTCCTACGAGGGAAATATCCGTGTGTCACTACCTTCAAAAGCAACTGACCCTATCAGCGTGAGTAAATACAGAACAGGGTTTTTCGCAAGATCAGGTTCAGATCAGTTGACATTGTCTTCAACTGACTTGTCTGTTGTTGAAGCTAATTTGTTCTCAGATTTACCTTGGCGTCAGCAAGTTGGACGATCGATCAAATCACTGCACGTTGGAGATATCTTCGGTCAGTTTTCGAAGTTCCTTTGGTTTGTGGCCTGCCTGATTGCTACTTCTTTGCCGATTACCGGAACATTGATCTGGTGGAACAAGAGAAAGAAAAAACCAACTAAGAAAAGGCCAGCTCAACCAAGAGTTGCTGAAATGGCATAAGCTAGTGAAGACCTTCTGAGAGTGGAAGGTCTTTTTTTTTACCACTAAGAGAACAGAGGTTTCGCAGAGCGTACGATTTAATGTTGTCCTGTTGCTCCAGAACCTGTAATTATTATCGGGATTGATATTTTGAAAATCCCCCCTTGCACTTTAGAAAAGGGGGAGTCGCCAAAATCATCCTCAATCCTCGCTTTATAAATGCTAATTATCGAGCAATAGGAAAAACTTTAAGAGAATATTAAGTCTTAGAATTACGGACCTTAGATTGATTTGCTAACTTTTGCGCTCTCTGTGGTAAATAAATAATTATGCGAATTCTAGTCGTCGAAGATGAACCGGGAATTTCCAGCTTTTTGAAACAAGGTTTGGAGGAGGAGTCCTATTCGGTGGATGTAGCTGAAAACGGAGTCAAGGGACTTGAACTTGCACTTACGGGAAACTATGATCTTTTGCTGTTGGACTGGATGCTTCCTTTGAAAAGTGGAGTGCAGGTGTGTAGGGATTTCCGAAAGCAATTTCCTGATACTCCGGTCATTTTTCTTACCGCAAAGGATACTGTAGAGGAGACCATCACTGGACTGCAGTCAGGGGCAAATGATTATATAAAGAAGCCGTTTCACTTTGAGGAATTACTCGAGAGAATCCGGGTACAATTGAGAACAAAGGTTATTTCCGAAGAAAAATATACCCTTGGACCTATTACACTTTTCACTGACAGGCACCAAGTATTTAAAAATGAAGAGGAGATTCAGCTGACACAAAAAGAATTTGCTTTGCTGGAATACCTGATGAAAAACAAGAATCAGGTTTGCCGACGTACCCAGATTATCGAGGATGTTTGGGACATTCACTTTGATTACAATACAGGGGTAATTGACGTTTTCATGAATTCCCTTCGGAAAAAGCTCCATTTTAATACCAATGAAGATTACATACAGACCATCCGTGGAGTAGGTTATATAGCGAAGGATCTATGAACGTTTCATACAAAGAACGAATAGCGAGAAGGTTGACTTTGGTCACAGCATTGATAGTGCTCGTGGTATTTGCGATTATTTATCTCGTTGTGGATTTTACCGTTATTCAAAGCATAGACCGGGAGTTAAAACTGGAAACGGATAAGCATGTAGGACAGATTTTTTTGGTGAATGGGGAAATTCGTTTTGTGCACAAGGATGAGTGGCAGGAGCAGGAACACAGTCAGATACAGCTTAATCCGATCTTTATAGAGATTGTCGATATGCAGGGTAATTCTATGGATAGATCACCCAATCTGGGAGAGAATCATCTTAGCTTTTATCCTGACCGCGCAAAAAACCATGAGGCTTGGACACTCAAGACAGGAAGTAGGGAAGTACGCCAAATGCAGATTCCGCTTAACCATGCAGGTAGGCAGGAGGGGTATATGTTGGTTGCAAAGTCATTCGAAGATGCCCGACAACTGCTTACTAATCTCCGGAATATACTTTTGATTTTATACCCAGGAATTCTGATTTCCTTGTTTTTATCTATGCGTTTTCTGGCTGGGAAAAGTATTCAGCCTATCAAGAAGATCATTCAGAAGACTAACCTCATTTCCCAAAGTAACCTCAATGAACGTATTCCTGTCGCAGAGCCAAATGATGAAATCGCCCAGCTCACACGATCTATTAATGAGCTTTTGGAGAGACTGGAGCAATCGCTAATTCGTGAGAAGCAATTTACCTCTGATGCTTCGCATGAATTGAGAACTCCGCTGGCTGTGATGAGAGGTACGCTTGAAGTGTTGATTCGTAAGCCCAGGACTTCGGAGGAATATGTCGAGAAGATCAAAATGGCTTTGGGAAGTATAGATCGAATGTCTGAGATGATCGATCAGTTGCTATCGCTGGCTAGAGCAGGGAAGGGCAAAATGAGTAGGGAAGAGGTTGAACTAGTTTCTTTTACCCAGAGCTTTGCGCAGCAACTGCAGAAGGATGCTGGGCGGGAAATCATAGTTGAAACCAATCTTTCTACACCACTTTTTACGCAGGTAAATGAAAAGTCCCTGCAAATGATCCTGAATAACCTCGGTCAAAATGCAGTGAAGTATTCCGATCAATTGACGCGGATTCAGGTGCAGGTTGGCAGCCACGAAGGAGCTCCTTTTATAGCAATCAAAGATGAGGGAAAAGGAATAGCGACTGAATCATTGGATAAGATTTTTGATCCATTTTATAGAGAGATTTCCGAATCCAGCAGTTCGATACAAGGTCTCGGTTTAGGGCTGGCAATAGTAAAAAAACTTGCTCTGGAGTCTGATATTCGTCTAGAAGTGGATAGTGAAAAAGGCAAAGGATCTGAGTTTAGGTTGATTTTTGCAGCGGAGATTTAAGGCAATCTTAAGGGAGTTTTTCAGGGATTGAGAAGGCAGTGGTCCATTTTTGCAATTCAAATTTATTTCTAATTGACTGCCAGTTCTAAAGATTAAAGCGTCTAAAATTTAGCAGAAACTTATTGAGGAGGCTACTTAGGTCACCACTCACCCATCTGATAAATCAAAGAAGCAAAAGCTACTGGCATAATTGAGGAAAATTATATTCAATCACAGCCCCTCTCATGTTAGATAGAATTATTCAGTGGAGTATAGGGAATAAGCTTATCATTTCCATTTTTATAGCAGCGTGGATAGGTTTTGGAATCTTTGCACTTAGCAATCTCCCTATAGGTGCGGTACCTGATATCACAACCAATCAGATTCAGGTGATCACCACTTCCAGAAATCTTGCTACCGAAGATGTGGAAAAATACCTGACCTATCCGGTGGAACTGGAGATGGCCAACCTTCCGGGAGTTGTCGAGATCCGCTCAGTTTCTAAATTTGGACTTTCGGTAGTTACTATAGTGTTCGAGGATAAAATGGGAACTTACCTTCCCCGGCAACTGGTAGCTGAGCGGATTAAAATAGCAGAAGAGAGTATTCCTGAAGGTTTCGGTAGTCCTATCATGGGACCTATTTCCACTGGACTTGGGGAGATTTTTCAGTACGTAATAGACGTAGAGCCAGGGTTTGAAAGTGAGTATGATATTACTGATTTGCGGACTATTCAGGATTGGGTGGTACGCCGTCAGCTTTCCGGGATAGAAGGTGTGGTGGAAGTGAATACCTGGGGAGGTTTCCTGAAGCAATACGAAGTAGCGATCAATCCTGAACGCTTAAAAGGAATGCAGATTGACATTGCGGAGGTATATCATGCGATGGAAATGAATAATTCAATCGCAGGTGGAGGCTATATAGAAAAGACAAACGAAAGCTTTTTTATTCGGGGTGAGGGTTTGGTTTCCACCTTGGAAGATATTGGGAACATAGTCGTGGAGGTGAGAAATGGCTCTCCAATTTATATCCGGGATATAGCTGAAGTTGGCTTTGGTCATGCGAATAGATTCGGAGCAATCACAGCAAATGGTGAGGGAGAAAAAGTGCTGGGTCAGGTGATGATGCTGAAAGGAGCTGATTCCAAAGGAACAATAGACCGGGTGAAAGAGCGTCTGGAGGAAATGAAGTCTTCGCTTCCTGAAGGAATTGTCATCAATGGTTTCTTGGATAGATCGGAGCTGATCGGTAAAACCACCTTTACGATTGCTGAAAACCTGATTTTAGGTTGCTTGATTGTAGTCTTTGTGGTAGTTCTTTTATTGGGCAATTTCCGTTCTGGGCTGGTGGTCGCGTCTGTAATTCCCTTGAGTTTGCTCTTCGCGCTTTCCATGATGTACATCTTCGGCGTTGATGCCAACCTGATGAGTTTGGGGGCTATAGACTTCGGGATTATAATCGATGGAGCAGTGATTATTGTGGAGTTTATTGCGTTCCAATTTACCCGGGCTGATCATCAGTTGGCAGGACTGTCCAAAGCTCAAAAGCAGGAGAAGAAGGATGAGATTTCCTTTACCGGAGCTTCCAAAATGATGCATTCGGCCATCTTTGGGCAGATCATTATCATCATTGTATTTATCCCGATTCTTTCGCTGACTGGAGTGGAAGGCAAGATGTTCCGTCCAATGGCTGAGGTGTTTTCCTTTGCTTTGATTGGTGCCATGATTCTGGGATTGACCTACGTCCCTGTAGTTTCATCTCTTTTTCTCAAGACTACTCCTCCTGGCCCTAAAAATATTTCTACCAGAATTATCAATGGCCTAAACAAAGTTTACGAGCCTGCCATTACTTGGGCTTTGGATCATACTAAAGCTGTGCTGATCACTGCTGTTGGATTATTGGTGGGAACAATTCTGATTTTCTCAACCATGGGCTCTGAGTTTGTGCCTACGCTGGATGAGGGAGATTTTGTGATCCAACCTTTTTTGAAAACAGGAACCACGCTCACCAATACAGTGGAGACGATCACTGAGATTGAGAAAATTCTCAAACAATTTCCCGAGGTAAACCAGGTAGTGACTAGGATTGGTGCGGCGGAAATCCCTACTGACCCCATGTCCATGGAAGAAAGTGATGTGATTGTGACCTTGAAACCTCACTCGGAATGGACCACGGTGGAGACTAAGGATGAGCTTGCAGAGAAATTTAAAGAGGCGTTGGAAGTGATTCCAGGAATGGAATACGAGTTCACCCAGCCGATAGAGATGCGCTTTAATGAGCTGATTACGGGTGTCCGGGCAGACTTGGCGATCAAAGTTTTCGGAGAAGATCTAGATGTGTTGCTGAGCACGGCTGAGGAAATCGAAGCTGCGATCCAAGGAGTGGAAGGTGCAGCAGATATAATTTTGGAAAAAGTGGATGGTCTTCCACAGATGAAGATCGAATACAACCGAGGCAAAATAGCCAAGTTCGGATTGAATATATCTGATCTGAATGAGGTGGTGACGATGGGTTTTGCGGGAATGAGTGCGGGGAAAGTTTTTGAAGGGGAAAAGCAATTTGATCTTGTCGTGAGGTTTGCGGAGCCATTTCGGAAGGATATCCGACATCTGGAGCAGGCCTCGATCCAACTGCCAAATGGTGGTTCGGTTCCTCTTTCAGAGTTGGCAACTATCAGCTATACAAAAGGCCCTGCAAAAATTTCCAGGGATAATACCCAGCGCAGAGTGGTGATCGGTGTGAATGTGAGAAACCGAGATTTGCAGTCTGTAGTCGATGATATACAAGCCATAGTTGCCAATCAAATAGATCTTCCGGAAGGCTACAGAGTGGATTATGGTGGCCAGTTTGAAAATCTACAGCAAGCCAGAAACAGACTGATGATTGCCGTTCCTATTGCACTCTTTCTGATTTTCGTGCTGCTTTACTTCGCCTTCTCTTCTTCTCGGGATGCTTTGATGATTTATTCCGCCATTCCACTTTCAGCGATTGGGGGAGTACTGTTGCTTTGGGCGAGAGATATGCCTTTCAGTATCTCTGCAGGCGTGGGATTTATCGCTCTTTTCGGTATAGCAGTCCTCAACGGAATCGTCCTAATTGAACATTTCAAATCCATGGAATCACATTATATAAATATCAAAGATCTGGTAATCAAAGGCGCAAAGGAGCGTTTGAGACCAGTTTTGCTTACTGCATCTGCAGCGGCGTTGGGCTTTTTGCCAATGGCGATTTCCAATTCAGCAGGAGCTGAAGTTCAACGGCCTTTAGCCACAGTAGTAGTAGGAGGTTTGATTTCTGCGACTATCCTTACGCTGATCGTACTTCCAGTTTTGTATGTGCTATTTAAAACCAAGAATGGGGGGACTTCCTCTACTTCCAAGAAAGTTTTAGCTTCCCTCGGGTTGATCCTTATGGTTTCTTTTGCTGGTAAAGCCCAGGAAAGTCCACTCACATTAGAACAAGCGGTTAATATAGGAATGGAGCGAAATCTGAACCTCAAGGCTGCAGACAAGTCACTTGAGATGGCAAATGCCAAAATCGGTCAAGGCTGGAATCTCGATAAAACGAACGTGTATTATGCTATCGATAAAAATGACATAGCTGAAAATGAGATTTACAACCGCAAGTGGGGCATAAGTCAAAGCATGGCTTTTCCTACACTATACGGAGCTCAGAAAAATGTCCTTGAAGCCGGAGCGGAAATGCAGCTCAGTCAGTTTGAGCTTCGAAAACGAGAGCTTGAAGGAGAAGTAAGTAAGGCATTCATTGCAGCAAGATATTGGCAGGAATTGATAGAAAACTACGACTACTTGGATTCACTTTACAAAGAATTTACCAGGGCCGCTACACGAAAATTTGAAACAGGAGAAAGCAATTATCTGGAGAAATTGACAGCTGATGCAAAGCGTCAGGAGATCAGTCTGAAAAAAAGTGAAGCTCACCAAAATTCATTGGTAGCAATGGATAAACTGAAATTAGTTCTTAACTGGGAAGGTGATCTCCAGCTTTCAGACGAAGACATTGATTTAGAAGTGGTCCTTTCTGAGGATATGAAATCACATCCAGGTGTAGCGTATTATGAAAATGCGGTTAATCAATCCATTTATCAGATTCAGACTGAGAAACGAAAACTTCTTCCTGACATTAATTTGGAAGTATTTCGAGGTACCAATCCTGGAGAAAACGCTAAAGTCTATCCTGGATTTCAGGCAGGGATTTCAGTACCGCTTTTTTTTGGAGCTCAGAAGTCCCATGTGAAAACCAGCGAATTTCAACAGCAAAAAATCCAGCTGGAAGCTGAACAATACAGAAATCAGTTGGAGAATCGAGCTCAACAGCTGCATCGTCAATTGGATCAAAATATCCGAGTGATTGAGTATTATGAATCCCAAGGAAAAACACTTTCACTTCAAATTCTGCAACAGGCGCAGCAATCATATCAGGAAGGGGAAATTGACTTCCTTCAATATGTGCAGCTGATAGAGAACTCCAGGACCATCACCCTTCAATACCTACAAAGCAAATTTGCTTATCAACAAACTATTTTGGACATCAACTACCTTCTGAACTGATGAAGAATATCTATATAAAAACATTCCTTAGCGCTACAGTATTAAGCAGCAGTCTTTTGTTTATTCAATGCACTAGTTCTGGAAAAACCGAGTCTGAAGGCGTTGAAGTAGAAGCAGGCACTTCTTCAGGACCCTTTATCACAGTTTCCCAGAAGCAATTTGAGACGATGAAAATGGAGTGGGGAAGCCCGAAAATGGAAGAGTTCTCTGAAGGACTTTCTGTACAGGGAATGGTGAAAGTTCCTGTAGAGGGTATTCAGGAGATTTCGGCTTATTTCGGCGGCTACGTAAGTGGTTTGAATAAACTCGAAGGTGAGCCTGTGAAAAAGGGAGAAGTGCTTTTCTATTTGGAAAATACAGACTTCATCCGTTTGCAGCAGGACTATTTGGAAGCAAGTAGCCAACTGAATTATCTGCAAGCAGAATATGAACGGCAAAACACTTTGTTTGGAGAGAAGATCGCTTCTCAGAAAAACTATCTGAAAGCTGAAGCGGATTTTCAGGCTACCAAAGCCAAGGCAGAAAGCCTAAAGCGTCAATTGGCTCTAATCAACATCAACGCTGATCAGTTGAAGCCTGAAAACATTCGTTCCAAGGTTCCTGTTTTATCGCCAATTTCTGGCTTTGTGGATGGAATACATTTGGTGCAAGGCTCATTTCTGTCTGTTGGAGGGAAAGCGATGACCATTATCAGTAAAGAACATTTGCATATTGAGTTGGTGGTGTTCGAAAAGGATGCTGCAAATATCCATAAGGGTCAAAAAGTACTTGTGACGATTCCAGATGTTCCTGGCAAAACCTTGGAAGCCGAAGTGTTTGTCGTAGGTCAGTCAATTAATAGCGAGCGCCAAATCAACGTACATGCTCATTTGCCGGACGAAAAAGAGGAGGCTTTACTTTTTCCAGGAATGTTCTTGGAGGCTAAATTAATTCAGGATC
The DNA here is from genome assembly GCF_963974835.1 of uncultured Algoriphagus sp. Lineage (GTDB taxonomy): Bacteria > Bacteroidota > Bacteroidia > Cytophagales > Cyclobacteriaceae > Algoriphagus. The sequence goes on from NZ_CAXBET010000013.1 coordinate 51,412, forward strand.
CAAAAGAAGCCTGGGTAGTTCCAGTGACATCCGTAGTGGTTTCTGAAGGAGAAAGTTATGTGTTGGTGCAGCGTGAAAAGACCGAGGCTGGCTTCAAGTTGGAAAAAATACCTGTTAAAACAGGCTTGGAAAGCGATGGGATGATCGAGCTTTCACCTAATGAAGCGCTGGATCAAAACACTGTAATTCTGACTCATGGAGGATTTAATTTGTTGCCTTAAGTACTTATTCTGCCATTTAGTAAGTAGCTAGTTGACAATCCTAATTAGTATTAAAGTCTTGAGAAGATAGGCGACTATAGATGTTAGATTTATTTACTGAAGTCATGCCGAAGATTAATAGGTAAAAATATGTTTCCAAGATCAAAAGCCGCGCCTTTGGGTACGGCTTTATTTTTTAGAAAGCGATTTCTTGATTACAGTAAATATATCGGCCCATTTTTTCCAAGAAATCCTAAAGCTTTGTTGAGATGAATAATTCTATCAAAAGTACTAAGTTCTAAGGTTTAATATTTATATACTTTTAAGTAACGCAACGGTAATGTGATAAAAATATCCACTATCATTATTCGTACTGTTTTCACCTATATTTTATTGATTAGTAAAAGATTGAGGCTTTATTTTGTTATTTTAACAATAAATTAATTAACTTTTTGTTAATGAGCTTTTAATCCCAATTTTTTATTAGGGGTTTAGCTTTGGTATAATTCTAACCAAACTTTTATCTATTAAAAACCTCTACTTTATAATGACTGCTAAAAAAAGCATTTGGCAATGTATGGTAACAGTGTGTATGCTGTTTATCATCAACCTTACTTTCGCCCAACAAGCCAGGATTACAGGGAAAGTAATTGACACGAACAATGAAGCTTTGCCTGGAGCAACAGTTCTGGTGAAAGGCACCAGCCGCGGGACGGTAACTGATGTTGATGGAACCTACTCCATTCAAGCATCTGTAGGAGAAACTCTGGTTTTTTCTTTTGTAGGCTATGAAGCCCTCGAAAAGGCAGTAGGCAGCTCAACTGAAATTAATGTAACACTTAACGAAGGACTGGCTCTGAATGAGGTGGTGGTCACTGCTCTTGGAGTAGAGCGGGAGACTAAAGCTTTGGGCTACTCCATACAGGAAGTGGAAGGCGATAGGTTTACGGAAGCACGCGAGACTAATGTGGTGAACTCATTAAGTGGGCGTGTCGCGGGCGTTCAGATCACGAACGGATCTTCAGGAATTGGAGGTTCCAGCCGTGTGACTATCCGTGGAGAGTCTTCTCTGAATATCAATGCAAATCAGCCACTTTTCGTGGTCAACGGAGTTCCAATCTCCAATAATATCGTTGGTTCGTCTGGATCAAGTAATCAGGAAGTGGATTATGGTAATGCAGCAGGTGAAATCAACCCGGATGATATTGCTTCGATGACGGTATTAAAAGGTCCCGCTGCTGCCGCACTTTATGGATCTAGAGCAGCAAATGGCGCTATTTTGATCACGACCAAAACAGGTAAGAACAAAAAAGGACTTGGAGTCACTATCAACTCCAATACAACTTTTGACAATGCACTGAAACTTCCTGATTGGCAGAACACGTATGGTCAGGGAAACAACGGCCAATTTGAATATGTAAACGGTTCAGGTGCAGGCATCGCGGATGGTGTAGATGAGAGTTGGGGTCCAAGATTGGATGCTGGTTTGTTGATTCCACAGTTTGACTCACCTAGAGATGTGCCTGGGTTCAGGGGAGGCGATTTGACTGCGCCAGCGGGAAGTACCATTACTGCTACTCCATGGGTTTCCAATTCCGATAATGTTAAGGACTTTTTTCAGACCGGAGTGACACTATCAAATAATGTTGCACTCTCTGCCGCAAATGAAAATGCAAATATCCGTCTATCATGGACCAATTTGGACCAAAAGGGCATAGTCCCAAACACCGATTTGAAAAGAAATACCATTTCAATAAATGGTGGCCTAAACCTAACAGACAAGCTATCTGTCAACACAACAGTAAACTATCAGCGATCTCAAAGCGGCAATAGACCAAACATTAGCTATGGTACAGAAAACTTGATGTACCTGTGGATTTGGTACGGTCGTCAGATTAATACTGCCAATTTGAGAGACTACTGGATGGAAGGTAGGGAAGGCGAACAGCAGTTTAATTACAATTACAACTACCATGACAATCCATACTTCAACGTCTATGAAAATACCAACGGACAAGCGAAGGATAGAATCTATGGTAATATCTCAGTGAACTACAAGTTTACAGATAAGTTAAACCTGATGCTAAGAACTGGTTTAGATACTTATAATGAGCTAAGAGATAGAAAAAGAGCTTTCAGTACGCAGCGTTTCCCTAAAGGAAATTACAGAGAAGACAATTTATATTTCTCTGAAATGAACACGGATTTTCTATTGACCTACTCTGAGAGTACGAAAGAGATATTCACTTACAGCATAGCAGTAGGTGGTAACCAAATGCGTCAGGAAAACAGATCTTTGCAAACTATTGCACCTCAGCTTTTGATTCCAGGCATTTACAACTTTACGAATACGGCTGTAAACTTACAGGTGTCTCAGTACAATTCGGAAAAGAGAATTAACTCACTGTATGGTTTTGGTCAGATAGGATACAAAAACGTTCTTTTCTTAGACATTACAGGTAGAAATGACTGGTCAAGTACTTTGCCCTCGGACAACAACAGTTACTTCTATCCTTCCGCTACTTTCGGGGCTGTGATCTCGGATATGGTGACTATGCCTAAAGCTATTTCATTTTTGAAAGCCAGACTGGCTTATGCGCAAGTTGGTAATGATACAGACCCGTATAGCCTTTCAAATGTATACAGCTCCCAAACTGCTTGGGGATCTGTGCAGGCAAAATCCGAGTCAAGTAGACTTTCGAATGCTGAATTGAAGCCTGAGACAACAGGTGCTTTTGAAACAGGACTTGATGTTAGATTCTTCGAAGGAAGACTTGGACTGGATTTCACGTATTTTGACAACAGAACCAAGAATCAAATTATCCCGATAGAATTGGATATTGCCACTGGTTATGCATCGCGAATCATCAATGCAGGTGAGATCCAAAACAAGGGTATAGAAGTCGTATTGAATGCTAATCCAGTGAACACATCCAGTGGTTTTAACTGGAGTTTCTTAGCCAACTTCACCCGTAACAGAGGTAAAGTATTAGAACTGACTGAAGGCTTGGACACCTATTCACTTACGGGCAGAAATGGAGCAAATATTCAAGCTCGGGTAGGTGAGAGAATGGGAAATATCTACGGAAAAGGATTCTCCAGAGTAGAAGATGAAAACTCAGAATATTTCGGTCAGATCATCCACAATAGCACTGGAACACCTCTTACTGGGTCGGAATTGAAGCTTCAGGGAAATTATAATCCAGACTGGATGCTTGGTTTCCAAAATAACTTGAGCTATAAAGGGCTAAACTTAGGATTCTTATTTGACTTCAGATATGGTGGGATTGTAGTATCAAGAACCAAAACGATTGGTAGTACCTCAGGTCAATTGGCTGAGACCCTTTATGGCCGGGAAACTGGCTATGATTTGGAAGGAGAGGGGAATGGTATTATCTCAGAAGGTGTGGTGGCGAATACTGACGGTAGTTATTCTCCAAATACTTATGAAACTACGTCAAGAAACTGGCACAACACCTATTACAATAGAGACAACGTAGAGGCTGCGAAATATGACGCTACTTTTTTAAAGTTGAGAGAAGTCACTTTGGGATATACTATTCCAAGATCAATTTTGGGAAGATTGCCATTTGAAGATGTGAAAATATCCTTGGTTGGAAGAAACCTCGCCCTTTGGACTGAGAATCCACACTTTGATCCGGAAACTCTTTCCATGAGTGGTGGCACACTGATACCGGGTGTAGAGGATATGTCTTTCCCTTCTACCAGAAGTATGGGCTTCAATATTAATGTGAAGTTTTAAGCAGCTCAACTTTGAATCTAAAAAACTCTCTAAAACAGAAAATCATGAATTTCAATATAAAATATATAGCAGGAATCGGGCTTGCAGCAATGCTTTCATTAAGTGGCTGCGATAAAGATTTCGAGGAGGTCAACATAAATCCAAACAGTCCTGAGATTGTTTCCTCCAGTTTGCTTTTGCCAACGATCATCCGCAACACAGTCAATGAAATCTCCGGTCAAGCCTGGGGGACTGGAAATGTGGTGATGCAACAAACTGCCAAGATCCAGTTTACCAACGGCGATCGGTACAACTGGGGTCCAGAGAGCGACCCTTACAATACATTTTATAATTCCATGCGGGATTTGAGTAATGTCATTACTATTTCCACTGCCTCTGGGCAAAATAATTATGTGGGTATTGCGCACGTGCTGAGAGCCAGCATGTACTCTTTTATGTCTGATGCGTATGGAGATTTACCCTACACACAGGCAACAAATGCTAAAGATGGAGTGAATTATCCTGTATTTGACACACAGGAAACTATCTACAATGGAATTCTTGAGGAACTGGAGATGGCTAATAATTTACTCGGTTCTACCACAGAGGGTGTGGAGGGCGACATTCTTTTTGATGGGGATATTTTGAGATGGAAGAAATATGCCAATTCGCTAAGGTTGAGGATTTTGATGAGACTATCGGATCGTATGGATCCTTCGGCTGATATGGAGGCGATTATTTCCAACCCATCCCAATACCCGATTTTCACTTCAAATGAGGATCATGCCGCCTTGCAGTATCTTCAGGATGTGCCTAATCAACATGGCTTGTATACGACCAGATCAGGTTCATTTGATGAGTATAGATTAAGTGAAAAAATGGAAGACGTATTGAAAGAATTGGATGATCCTAGATTATATGCCTATGCTCAGCCTACTAATGATTCCGGTGCTGGAGTCATCGGGACGAAAGGAGATTACCAGGGAGTTCCAAATGGTTTGGCAGATGAAGAAGCCTTGGCTTACTCTCCATCAGGGGATCCAGCTAAAAATGGGTCGAATTTTATCTCCAGAGTTGGGCTTCTATGGTCATGTTCCGCATGTTCCAGCTTGGCAAATCCTGTGGGGGCACAAGCTATTTTGATGAGCTATTCGGAGCTGCAGTTTATTTTGGCTGAAGCTAAAGAAAAGGGGTATATCTCAGCAGGCACAGCTGATACCTATTATAAAAATGGAATAGAATCTTCCGTCTCATACTACAAAAGCCGTTATGAACTCATTGGGCTTCCGCAAATTGCAGATGTACTAGTGTTAGATGACGCTTATTTTGCTAATCCGGAGGTAGCCTACACGGGTTCCACAGAGGAAAAGCTTTCCAAAATCGGTACTCAAAAATGGCTTGCTTTGTTTTTCTCAGGAATGGAAAGCTGGTATGACTGGAGAAGAACTGATTATCCCGAAATTACACCAGGCCCAGCAGCTTATATCAATACTGTTCCGGTGAGATTTATGTATCCTACGAGTGTGCAGTCGCAAAACAGAGAAAATTACTTGAATGCAATAGGCCGTCAGGGTCCTGATGCCATTACTACTCATGTATGGTGGGATGTGGATTAGTAAGTTGACGTGAAAGAAAATAGATCCTGCCTACTTTCTTAGAATTTCCCAGTAGGTAGGTTTCTTTTTTCCTTAATTCGAGAATAGTAATTAAATCTAAAAAGTCACTCTTCAAATAAAATTTGGGGTGACTTTTTTTAAAACCCAACGAGAGTCATGTTTAAAAAATCAATTGTTTGGACAGCATTTGCAATTCTGTTTTTTCAGTATTCCATCGTTAAAGCACAGGATTACAAAACTGAAAATATCATTTTAATTACACTGGATGGGATGAGATGGCAAGAAGTATTTCAAGGGGCAGACTCCCTGCTGGTGGGTGACCCGGCACTGGTAAAGAATCCAAAATCATTGGTTAAAGATTTTTGGGATGATAGTCCACAGAAAAGAAGAGAGCTTTTGATGCCTTTTTTTTGGAATACTTTAGCAAATGAAGGTCAGCTATATGGCAACCGTGCGTACGGCAATAAGGTAGATAACAGTAATAAAATGTGGTTTTCCTATCCTGGATACAACGAATTGTTGAGCGGCTTTGCAGATGATAAGCGGATCACCAGCAATGATAAAATTGATAACCCTAATGTGACGTTGCTGGAGTACTTGAATCAGATGGATGAATTCAAGGGCAGAGTACTGGCTTTCGGATCATGGGATGTTTTCCCTTTTATAATAAATGAAAAGCGAAGTGGAGTGCCGGTCAATGCAGGATTTGACACCGCTGAGGGAGAGAATCTTACTCCTGAGGAAGTTCTTACAAACAAACTACAAGCTGAAATCCGTGGCCCATGGGATGGTGTGAGGTTGGATGCTTTTACGCAAAGCTATGCGATGTCGGCTTTGAAAAATAAGAAGCCAAAAATACTTTACATTTCCTATGGTGAAACAGATGATTGGGCACATGATAATCATTACGATCAATACATCTGGTCTGCCCGGCAAACGGACGCTTATATCAAGGAAATCTGGGATTTTGTACAATCTCATGCTCAATATAAAGACAAGACAACAATGATCATTACTACCGATCACGGGCGTGGCATCACCAAAACCTCTTGGAGAAATCACGGTTCATCCGTGCCGGAAGGAGGAGAAATATGGATGGCTGCTATCGGTCCGGACACACCATCTACCGGAGAATTACAATCCCAAGGACAATGGCATTCAGCTGGCATTGCACGTACGATTTTTCAGTTGCTAGGTATGCAATATCCTGATGCAAAAGCTGGAAAGGCAATTAAGGAAATGATGAAGTAAGATTTTACTTAGTGAATATAATGGACTAGCGTGTATTGGTAGAAGTAGCATTAATATTTACCAAATAGGTAATCTGCGGACTTTTTTCAAAGCTTACAAGAGTATATCTTGAGCATAATAAACCCAACTCAAATGAAAAAGTCCATTTCATTCCTCCTTTTATTGATTACTTTTCTATCTGTCCAAGCTCAGGATAAATCATGGATGCTTGGCCCTTTTATTAGACCTGAGGAAGCTAAACCCATTATTGCTCCACAGGGTAACACCACTTTTGCTGACCCCATGACTGGCAGGACTGTAGCTTGGGAGTCCATGGCTACCTTTAACCCCGCTGCTGTGGTGCGCAATGGAAAGGTAAATGTGCTCTATCGGGCGGAGGAGAAACTGGGAGAAAAAGAAATAGGAGGACATACTTCCAGAATAGGATTAGCGACATCCTCAAATGGATTTGACTTTGAGCGGGAGTCCGAACCTATCTTTTATCCAAAGGATGATAATCAAAAAGAGTTTGAATGGACAGGGGGAACCGAGGATCCTAGAATCATCGAAACAGCAGATGGGCTATATGTCTTAACTTATACGCAGTGGAATCGGGATGTGCCAAGGCTGGCTGTAGCTTCATCCAAAGATCTTGAAAACTGGGAAAAACATGGGCCGATTTTCAAAGATTGGAAGGATGGGAAATATCACAACACTGAATCCAAATCCGGAGCTATTGTTACCGAACTGATAGATGGTAAGCTTACTGCTGCCAAAATAGATGGGAAATACTGGATGTATTATGGGGTGCCACACATTTGGCTAGCTACATCAGAAGATTTGATCCACTGGCAGCCTGTAGAAAACCATGAAGGTAATCGGGTTCCGGTACTGAGTCCACGTCCAGGATTCTTTGATTCCTGGCTGGTGGAAGCAGGCCCTCCTCCAGTACTTACCAAGGATGGAATCGTAGTGCTCTACAATGCTGGCAACTCCCAACAGGTCGGGGTAAAAAATCTAGGAAACAGAGTTTATACTGGAGGTCAAGCTCTTTTCTCCGCAACCGAACCTTGGAAACTTCTCGATCGGGTAGAAACTCCTTTTATTCAGCCAACTTTAGATTTTGAGAAATCTGGGCAATACCCCGAGGGAACGACTTTTTTGGAAGGCTTGGTGTATTTCGACGGCAAATGGTTGCTTTATTACGGGACTGCAGATAGCATGGTAGGAGTTGTATCTGCTGAAGTGAAATAGGTAAATTGAAGCATGACGGGAAGTTTGATGAGTGCATTGTATTTTGCCTTCTCAGTTCTGTTCTATTTAAGCCGATCAGCTAGATAAAAGTATTGTAAGGGAAGATGATGTTGCCAAATGTCTTTGTTATCCGCCTCATTGCAATACATTTTAAAGTATGCCTCATCAGGGCTTAGCACAATGGTATTGCCAGTTCTCACATAATAATTTGAGTTGACGTATGCTCGATGTGAAAAATTGGGAAGCTGTTGGGTAACACTTGCCAGTCGTTTCATGCATTCCAATTTAATCTTGTTTTAAGGTAATCAAAACCTCATGTTTTAATTTTACGAAATTTAGTTTCTCTTTATTTCGGCTACGTGATGCATAGATTTGGCTAAGTGTATGAACTCATTTTCAAGGAGATTTGTAGAAACAAAAACCAAAGATTATGACAAATAATAAAATTGCATTGGTCACAGGTGGAAGTCGTGGCCTCGGGAGAGATATGGCAATCAACCTTGCCAAAAACGGAAATGATGTGGTGATCACCTATCACACCAATAAATCCGCCGCTGATGAAGTGGTCGCTGAGATCGAGAAATTCGGGCAAACAGCAAAAGCCTTGCAGTTGGATAGCAGCGATGTAAAAACGTTTGCAGGTTTCTTTTCGGATCTAAAAGATTATTTAGAGAATGAGAAGGGGAGAGAAAGCTTTGACTTTCTGATCAATAATGCCGGAACGGGTTTATATGTCCCATTCTTGGAGACTACCGAAGAGCAGTTTGACGAAATGGCGAACATCCATCTGAAGGGTGTTTACTTCCTAACTCAAAAGGCGGTGCCTTTGCTTGCTGATGGAGGCAGAATTATCAATATTTCCTCAGGATTGTCCAGATTCAGCTTTCCTAATTCATCAGCTTATGGCGCAATGAAAGGTGGTGTAGATGTGTTGACAAGATATTTGGCTAAGGAGCTTGCCTCACGCAAAATCACTGCAAACGTGGTTGCTCCAGGAGCGATTGCCACTGAATTTGGAGGTGGGGAAAACAAAACTAATGAACAGAAAAGAGCTGCGGTAGCGGGAGCTACAGCACTTGGTAGGGTAGGTGAGCCTGAAGATATCGGTGGAGTTATAGCTTTCCTTTGCTCAGAAGATTCCCGCTGGATCAACGGCCAGCGTCTTGAAGTTTCGGGAGGTATATTCTTATAAAATTCCGGGTTTGTATTTTACAGACTATATATACACTGATAGGAAATTGCCGTTCTGTAAGGAGTGAATGCAGAACGGTGAATTTCCTGTTTTCTTCAAAAAAGCCATGCAGAGCAATAAACTATATAAAGTCAATTCAATATCTGAATTTCACAAAGTGAGAGGCTTGCGTCCACCACTCCATCCATTGGTAAGTTTGGTAGATTACAGCACCTTAGTTCATTTGCCTGATCATGATAAAATCAGCTGGCTGCAGACATATTATTCCATATCGCTTAAAAAAGGCATTCAGGGAAAGTATCGTTACGGTCAGTCAGACTATGATTTTGATGAAGGATTAATGTCTTTTTTTGCACCAAATCAAATTTTGACAATAGAGTATGTGGAGAATATCTCTCCCATTCCTCCATCCGGATGGATTTTACTGATTCATCCGGATTTCCTTTGGAATACATCACTGGCAAAGACAATCAAACAGTATACATTTTTTGATTATGATCTGACTGAGGCGTTGTTTTTATCTGATAAGGAGGAACAAATCATTTCAGATATTTTAATGAATATCCAGCGTGAATATCAGGCGAATATTGACAAGTTCAGCCAGAACATAATTATCTCCCAGATCGAATTGCTACTGAATTATGCTGAGCGATTTTATGAGCGTCAGTTCATCACCCGAAAAAAAGAAAACCATGAGTTGCTGACACGTCTGGAAGTCGTGTTGGATGAATTTTTTGCAAGAGAAAACCAAGAAGGCCTTCCATCTGTTCAGTTTGTCGCAGACTCGCTAAATGTCTCTCCCAATTACCTAAGTAATTCACTTAAATCACTCACTGGCCAAAGCACCCAAAATCACATCCATGAAAAGTTGATCGCTAAAGCTAAGGAAAGACTTTCCACGTCGGATCTATCAATTAGTGAGATCGCTTATGAGTTGGGTTTCGAGCATCCCCAATCTTTCAGTAAGTTGTTTAAAAGTAAAACCAAGCTTTCCCCACTGGGTTTTAGGGAGAGTTTTAAATAACACAAGTTGGTAAAAAAGCCAACATCTGGGATATGTTTTAATTAATATAGGTATCTCTAAATTAGCACTGGAAAACAATTTTTAGAATTACGCAAAATGTTAAATTGAAGATTCGTTATCCGAGATCTGCATAGGAATCAACGCCTGAAACTGTTAGCAATTATAAGTCATTTGAAAATGGAAATAATAAAATTCAATGAGACAATCGATATATGGATAGACGAGCTATCTAGATTTACTATTGGACAACTTAAAATCAAGCCAGATGAAAGAAGTTGGTCTCTCGGACAGCTCTATAATCATCTGGTTGAAGAAACAAATTGGTACAACAGTCAGCTTGAAACGACTCTTGGGAATGAAATAAATATCGATAAAATGACTTCAGATCCTGCTAAAATCCTGTTCAAGAGGGGCTCCTTTGAGGACTTACGAATTCAATCTGATCCACTAATTTCGGATAATGTAAAGCAACCAACTACAGTGGCTAATCTGAAATCTGATATGGAGCAATTAAAAAAAGACACGAACGAAATCTGGAGAAAAATTATAAACACCTCAAAGTACGGGAAATCAGAACATCCCGGACTTGGTTTTTTAAATTGTTTTGAGTGGATTCAATATTCTGAAATGCATATGAGGCACCATTTGAAACAGAAGAAACGAATTGAAGATTTTTTAGAATCCATCCATTAAATAACTCCCCAAAAGCTTCCCGAAAATATGCATTGGATTCAGTTGATTGTGTTTGGAGTGCACGATGCAATTAATTAGAATTTTCTGCAAGCGAAAAAGACAAGAGGGAATTTTCTAAAAAGTCAAAATGCCACTTACTTATAAGTGGCATTTTGACTCAGGTCAGGCCAATACTGATTTTACAGATTCCGACATAGGTGTTGTAGGATGTCCTATCAATTGGGATAGCGTTTTATCTTCTGAAAACAAATCTCCTTTGGAAGCACTTACATCCCACGAGGCTATCCCGTCTGCGATCATCTCGGGTAATCCATGACTTTTCAGTGTCTTACTATATTCTTTCTCAGGTAGGTTTTGATAAGAGATGTCTTTACCGGTTTGCTTGGAAATTTCAGAAGCTAAATCTGCTAAGGTAAAAGACTCATCACCTGCAAGCTCATAAACTTTTCCTTCATGTCCCTCACTTGTCAAAACGACAGCTGCTGCCTCTGCAAAATCAGCCCTGCTTGCGGATGATATTTTGCCCGTACCGGCACTTCCAAGAAGAGCTCCTGCTGCGACTGCCCCCGGGATAGAACCTGCATAGTTTTCCGTATACCATCCATTTCTTAGTAAAGTAAATGGAATACCGGATTCTTGTAGTAGTTTTTCGGTCTGCAGATGTTCAGCTGCGAGACTTATAGTAGAAGAATCAGCTCTCAAAATACTGGTGTATACGATCCACTTTACTCCAGCTTCTTTAGCTGCATTGATCACATTTCCATGTTGTCTGGCTCTTTGTCCTATTTCATTTCCGGAAATCAAAAGTAGGGCTTCAATACCTTCCAAAGATTTTGCCATAGATGTAGGTTCGTTATAATCGAAAGCCCTGGCTTCTATACCTTGTACTTTCTCTGGGGAGCGAACTAGCGCTATGAGGTTTGCAGAATTGGTTCTGCTTTTCAATTGTTCTACTACTAATTCTCCAAGTTGTCCGGTTGCTCCGGTGATTCCAATTTTCATAATCGTTTTGTTTTATAGTTACTGTAATAAAATCTGTTACATTAAAAGGTAAAAAAATATCAGTGAAAGGTTTCTACAAAGTATTTCAAGCTCTTTCCTTGTAATTCATTGATTACCAATTGGTCTATGGAAGAATATAATCCATCAAGTTTTTGATTGATATCCTTTCCAATTGAACAGTTAGGATTGGGTAGCAAATTCTTTTTACCCAATACATCGGTATTTTTCACTAGACTGTAAATCTCGGCTAGCGTAATGTTTGCGCTACTTTTAAGAAGGGCGTATCCACCTATTTTACCCTTCCTGCTTTTTACTAAAGCCGCTTGAATCAATACCCCAAGCTCTTTTCGAACGATGACCGGATTGACATTGAGGCTTCCAGCAATCCATTCCGAACTCAACCATTCCTCTCCATTGTCCGCGAGCAGGGTTAAGATGTGAAGGGCTGTTGAAAATCTGGTGTTATTCATAGTCGTAACAAATGTAAGAGTAATCCTTAATGTAATAAATATTATTACAATTAAATTTTGTAGATTTTTGATTCGGTACTGGAGCGGTTTTCTGGATGAATTTACTCAGCTCTTTATGACAGAACAGTTGAATTTTGTATGTTCTAAAAGTTTATAAAAGGTAAAGAGGAAGAGTAATAATTATCAGAAAGGAAGTGGCTTCTTTCAATAGATTTAAGGGATTATACTTTCCGAAATACTACTGTAGAATTATGCCCGCCAAAGCCGAAAGCATTGCTCATTGCAGTTTTTACATTTTTCTCTAAAGGCTCATTCATCACAATGTGTATATTTTTGGGGATATCAGGATCCAGATTTTCAATATTAATGGTAGGTGGGATAATATTGTCATTGATTGTTTTTATTACCAAAATGGCTTCTATAGCTCCGGCGGCACCTAGTAAATGTCCAGTCATGGATTTGGAAGAACTCACCCACAACTTATCTGATCCCTTAAACGTCTTGTCCACGGCTTTTAATTCCGCTATATCACCTACTGGCGTAGATGTAGCATGCAGATTCAAATAATCCAGTTCTGTAATATCAATGTCGGCTTCCTTCAAAGCCAGTTGCATTGCTTTGGTAGCTCCCCAACCTTCAGGATGAGGTGAGGTCATATGGTAGGCATCGGAGGTCATGGCAGCTCCAGCCAGCTCAGCATATATGTGAGCTCCACGCTTTTTTGCATGTTCGTATTCTTCCAAAATCAGTGCACCGGCCCCTTCACCCATCACGAATCCATCACGATCTTTATCAAATGGCCGGCTTGCAGTTAGCGGGTCCTCGTTTCTCGATGACATCGCTTTCATAGCGGAAAATCCTCCGATAGATGCTTTAGTAATAGGGGCTTCAGATCCCCCTGTCACAAATACCTTGGCTTTTCCCAATCGGATATAATTGAACGCATCCATGATGGATGTATTGGAAGTGGCACAGGCAGAAACTGCCGTGTAGTTAATTCCTTGCAGTCCAAACTTCATCGATATCATACCAGATGCCATATTCACAATTAGTCTGGGGATAAAGAAAGGACTAAAGCGGGGCGTGTGGTTTCCAGTAACATAATTTTCCACCTCATTTTCAAAGCTTTCCATCCCGCCTTGTCCCACTCCCCAAATAACACCGATATCGAAAGGATCCAAGCTCCCTATATCTAATCCTGAATCTTCCAAAGCCTGAGAAGCACTGTACAAAGCATACTGCGTGAATAAATCACTGCGCTTTATTTCATTTCGATCTAAGTATTTTTGGGGTTCAAACTCCTTAATTTCTGCTGCAATTTGGGTCCTGAATTTTGTCGCATCAAAACGGGTGATAATACCCGTGGCGCTTTTCCCTTCAAGGCTGTTCTTCCAAAATGTAGGTACATCTATTCCTAAAGGATTGATAGTGCCTAAGCCTGTTACTACTACTCGTTTCATTAAGATTTTTTTACTTCGGTTTTGAATAAATTGGAATAACCCTTAGCAATCAGCCTGGTCTGAATTCCAGATCTCGCATTCAGCATTGATAAACTGCTTTCCTTTTTTGAGAACTTTTGTTTTCGCCACGATGGTTTCTCCCAACTTGGCGGTGGAGAAATAGTCAATTACATTATTGATGGTCGTATAGAAGTAGCGTTCATTCAGAGAGAACATAGTTGCTCCTAAAATATCATCCGCAATTGCCGCAGTAACGCCACCATGCAGATTCCCTATTGGATTTAACCATTCTGCCCGGATCAGATATTCAAATTCCATGGCACCTAATTCCACGCTTTTAACCACGGGCTTCAGCCAACGCATAAATGGAGAAGGTGAATCTGTAAATTCTTTTCCAATCAGGTTTTGTAAATGCTCTAGTGGGGTCATATCACTTTTCAAGGTTGTCATTTAATCCGTTCTTGATCAATTGCCTAATGGAAACTAAATGTCCGAATAGCACCATAGGAACAACAAATGTGGGAAGCCAACTGAATGGGAAGTTCAAAATGGCAGTGTTGGGTTGTTCAAAGGCGAATTGCTGAAATGGAAAAGGTGCTGAAAGCAAAGCATTGATCACAATATTTGCCAAAAGCCCCAAGCATATGAAATTCCATATCAACAAAGTTTGTCGGCCCAACTTCTTCTTTTCAAACACAAAATAAGCCATGAAAGGAGCTGTAATTCCTGCGAGGATGTCAAAATTCCTGCCTTCAAAAGTCATTAGTTCCGGTACCATCCCAGTTAGAAAAAGCCAGTATAAGAGAATTTCTACAGGAATTCTGACAGTATGTAAATAAGTTAGATTTTTGAGGGGCAAGCTATCAATGAAGCTTCTTCCTTTTGAGGATGTAAATAACAGGGTGATTGTCAAAATTGGCGGCAGTATGCCCAGCACCATGATTTTTGGTGGAAATGACATTAATTCACTCGTGTAGAATTCTTTTAGAGTGAAGATAGCCTGCAAGAGCAGCCAACCCGTCAAAGCTAAAATGAGGATCGGCCCTTTTTTTCTTGTCAGTTCAGACCTGGATTTTCTAACGGTCCAAAAAAACAGAAACATGGTGGCTATTGTAGTCAGCCCAAACGTGAGCATGATATAATTGGGCGAACTTTGTGTCATGAGGTTATTTTCAGTTTCTATTTATTTTTCAGGAAGGAGAATGCGCACCAATTTTTCAACAAAAGGAGAAATTATGAGGATGGCAGGAATCACTATCAAATAGGCTACTCCCCAGGATTTTATCCAAATACCTAGGTAAATAAAAGGCCAACCCAGATTAATGGCTATCAGGGTGAAGGAAATGATTCCTGTCGTCACTATCCCCATAATTAATGCAAACGCAATTTTTTGTTTCATTGAATTTACCTTCACTCTAAAATTAAGAATGAATATCCTGAACCCTGGACTTATTCATATAATTGAAAGCTTCTTCAGGTGAAGAAAGAAACAGCTGATATAAATCTTCTGTATTTCCCACCCGGATTTCATATACACTGTCTTCCAATCCTGCTATAAATTGTTCTGCCACTACTGTAGGTGAAATTCCATTTTTTCCACCAATTGGAGCAGAAAATTCAGTGTCTACCAATGGAGGCATCAATTCATAAACTTCAACTTTACTGTCTTTTTCCAACGCCAAACGAAGGGATTGTGTGTAGGAATGAAGTGCAGCTTTGCTGGTAGAATAAGTGGCCAAAAAACCAGGGACAAATGCAACCACAGAAGAGACATTGACTATGGCTGCGGATTCTTGCTTTTTCAACAAGGGTAAAAGTTTTTCATTCAATCGTATTACTGAAAGGTAATTAGTCAGCATTTCGTCTTCTGCTTTTGCAAAGGCATTGCTATCAGTATCGGCCAAGTCGTATAGCAATGCCCGTCCTGCATTATTAATCACCATGTTTAGGCTAGGGTAGTCGGACTTTAGTTTATCCACCAACTTGTCTACATCTTCTGAAATACTTACATCTGAGACAATTGTGGTTACATTGTGCAGTTTAGCCGCAGCTTGTTGAAGACGCTCAGAGTTTCTTCCTGTGATGATGACCGTATTATCTTTTTCAGACAATAATTTTGCGATTTCGAATCCGATTCCAGCACTTCCTCCAGTGATTAAAACCGTGTTGTTTGTTGTTTTCATGTGTATGAGATTAATTAAAATTAAAATAAAATACCAATCGGTATATTTTAGGTTAAATTTTTTTACTTTACTATTTCATCATTAATAATTTTGAGCACTCTATCTAAAGCTTGATTAAGATAGTCCTGTTTCTCAAAGGTTTTAGCCAATAGGATACCTCCTTCTATCAGCATGAGAAACAATGAGGCGTATGCTGCACTACTAATACTAATATTCTCTTTGAATTCCTTTTGTTGGATACCAAATTCAATTATTCTAGTAATCCGTTCTGTAAGTCCTTTAAATGAATGTAATACCTCTGTTTTCATAAAAGGCAGTGCATCATCCATCTCTGTAGCAGAATTAAGTAGCGGGCATCCCCCTTTTTCTAACATTGAATCCCAGTTGTTTCTATAAAAATCAGTGAAAGCAACAAGTTGATTATATGCACTTTTTTCAGATCCAATTGCCGAACTCATTTTCACTGCCAAGCGACCTGAATTGTACCTAAACACCTCAATTGCTACCTCTTCCTTGTTTTTGAAATTGCCATAGATGCTTCCTTTTGTCAAACCGGTGGCAGAAGTAATATCTGTCATAGAAGTACCTGCATAACCACTTTTGTTAAAAAGGTTTGAAGTTTTCTCTATAATGAATTGACGAGTAAGATCTGCTTTTGACATGTTTTTAGAAAGACATTTATCGAATAGATAGGCAAGATAGGCATTTAATATACCAAACGGTATATTTTGAGTTAAAGTTTCAACATTGGGAAAATAACTTATCGAAAAATGCTCTTTGAATAATTCCTTAATAAAATTGAACGTCCCAAAAAGGATAATTATAAAACTTGACGGGTGATCCTTTGGGGTTAATGATTAATGGACTATTATCAAAAAATAAAGGCACAAATCCTTCAAATTTGGATTTGTGCCGTCAGGTGGAGCTGGCGAGATTCGAACTCGCGTCCAGATAAGGAAACAACGTACCGTCTACATGCTTAGTTACCGGTTGGTTTTTCGATCGAAATATGCTGGGTAACACACCTAGTTCCGACTTAGCTACTGAATCTTAGGCTTGCATAATAGCATCACAAGCAGCAGTCCGATCAAGTCGACACCTCACATCCACCCGGATCAGACAACGGGCGGTGAGATGTGGCCGGGGAATTACTCTCGTAACTCAACCCTTCAAGTGATCTATCCGATAAAGGTTAGATTAGGCAGCCATAGCGTAAGATTCTTCGCCATTTATAGTGCGTATGAATTTTTCAAGGCCGTACATACTCCAGCCTGCATGCGAGCCCGATCTTTACACTTACTGTCAAAACCGGTCAGCCCCATTTAAATAGGATGACAAAAGTAATACAATTTTGGTTCCGTCAATGAATAGTTTTCGAGCAGCTGAAAAACATGTAAGAATTTAAATTTTCATGGGTTTGTAAATCAAAGTATTAGCGGAAATTGTCTGAAAATGGAGGTTTTTGGGCTTCCCGAGTATAGAGTTTTTTATATCTTGCGGTGATGGAAAATTTCGTCGTTTCGGCAAGAAAATACAGACCGGCAGATTTTAAAAGCGTAGTTGGGCAGCAGCATATTACCACCACGCTTCAAAATGCTATCAAAAACAATCATCTAGCTCAGGCTTTTTTGTTTTGTGGTCCACGTGGGGTGGGGAAGACTACCTGTGCCCGCATCCTTGCCAAGACAATTAACTGTGAAGATCTTCAGGCTGATTTTGAAGCCTGCGGCAAATGTGAGTCTTGCGTTTCTTTCCAAAACAACAGTTCTTTCAATATCTACGAACTCGATGCTGCCTCGAACAACTCCGTAGATGATATCCGAAATCTGGTAGATCAAGTACGCTATGCTCCGCAAAAAGGACAGTATAAAGTGTACATCATTGATGAGGTGCACATGCTTTCCAATCAGGCTTTTAACGCCTTTTTGAAGACGTTAGAAGAGCCTCCGAAATATGCCATTTTTATATTGGCGACTACGGAAAAACATAAAATCATCCCCACTATCCTTTCCAGATGTCAGATTTTTGATTTCAATAGAATTCAGATTAAAGACATCGCCGGACATCTCCAATACATTGCTGAGAAGGAAAAAGTGGATTATGAAGAAGAAGCTCTTCGATTGATCGCAACAAAAGCTGATGGTGCTTTACGGGACGCACTTTCCATGTTTGATTTGATTGTGACCTATTCCGCAGGGAAGAAAGTGACTTATCATGAGACTATAGGCAATCTACATATTCTCGATTACGATTATTATTTCAAAGTTCTGGATGCTTTGGTCGGTGAAGATCTTTCCAAAGTTCTACTGATTTTTGATGAAATCCTTAAAAAAGGTTTTGACGGACACAACTTTATCGTCGGTCTTTGCGAGCACTTAAGAGACTTATTAGTAGCTAAAGATCCCGCAACAGTGGAATTGATTGAGGTTTCTGAATCAGCCAAAGAGCGCTACTTGCAGCAGACAGAAGCGGCTTCTGCTTCCTTTTTGCTTTCCGCTCTGAACATCGCGAATCAATGCGATATTCATTACAAGACATCTAAGAACCAGCGTTTACATGTGGAGTTGGCTTTGATGAAAATGGCAAAACTTCCTCAGGCTTTTCGCTTATCGATGATGGCTGTTGAAGACGCAAAAAAAAAAGCCTGACAGACTCAGTACCTGAGCCACTGAAAGAACCCATTCCTCTTCCTACCTCGTCCTTTACTGCCAAACCTAGTTTGTTACAGAAGACTATTTCTATTCCAAAAAATCTTCAGCATACCAAACAACTAGCTGAGCAAAAGGCAAAGGAAGAGCTTCACCAGGTGAGATCTCAGGTAAGCGAGGAAGTAATTGAGGTGAAAGTAGAAGGAAGAGACCTAAATCAAGAAATCCTGGATGACATGTTCAGCCAGGTAAAAGATCACTTTCAGAAACTTGGTAAAAGCATGGAACTGGCCATACTTGGGCAAGCTATGAAGATGAAGGGCGATGCTGTAGTTCTCGATGTGATGGGGCATGTGCAAGAGGAACTTGCATTAAAAATGAAACCCGAATTAGTCAGAATTATAAGGGAGATTGGGAATGTTAATCATTTCAAAGTAGAAATTGAGCTAAAGGAAGAGCTGGAATCCGAAAGAAATAAGCTCTATACGAGTACAGATAAATTCAATTTTTTAAAGGAAAAGCATGCTGCTTTGGGAGAGTTTCAGCGCAGGTTTGGCTTGGAAACTGACTTCTAAAAATCCAGAGATATCCCAAAGTTAATCAGGTTTTGAAGCTGCACAGCTTGCTTGGATGTGCCATCATCTTGCTTTATGAAAACCTCCTCATCGTAGATTAGTACAGTTTCTATACGGGTAGATATAAACTTATTTACTTGCATTCTGATCATGGAGTTAAAGTTGACTACCATATTTCCAAATACCTCGTAGTTAGAGAAAAGGTTGATGTCAGATTTCCAGGTGACGTTTTGCATTAGCTTTATATCTGTTACTGAGGCTGCAATGGACACCCCCGCTTCAGCACGTACATTCTCTCCCGGCTCCACACCAAATGCTCCGGCCGTACTCAGAGAGTCGTTCAGCACAATTGTAAATCTACCTGTGAATGGAGATAGGATTACGGATATTTTACTTTTGTCCTCATAAGTTTTACGATAATTAAGACCAGTGGAAGACTGAATGTAGCCAGGTGATAAGAGGTCAGATATTTTGGACCTGGAAACTACGTCATTTGCAGTGGTGTATTTATAGCCAGCCAGCAGTTGGGTTCTTGCATCCACCTGAGTAGAGAGATAAAAAAACTCCGAAAGTTCCCTACCATAATTACTAACGAACGTAAAATTGTCATTAGTCTTTCTGGTCTTATAGGATCTGTCGTCCTGCCTATTGAAGCCCATGCTGACTGTCATCTGAGTATCCCAGACCTTATTGTCTTTTTTATAGTTGGCATATAGGGTGAGACCCGAATTCAGTGCGAATGTACTGGCTCCACCAGCTGCCCAGTTGGACAAAGTAACCTGCTGGATATTTAAATTATAGTTTCCTCCAGTTTTCCAAAAGATCTCTTTTACCGGCTCTTCTATCAAAAGTGAATCACCCAACATCAGTAAAGTATCACCGTTGATCAGGACTGTATCAGGTATGTACTGCCTGTCCTGAGCCATAAGAGAGTGGCTAAAGCATAGTGTGAATAATCCAAAAATGAGGAAATACTTTAACATTTAAAAAGCGTGGGGGATTGCAGATCAGGGGCGAAAGATAACCAATTTCTGCCCAATGGATATGATGTTTTGAGTTCCGATATTATTCCAGTCTTTCAATTGGTTGATAGTCACGCCATATTTTTTACTGATAGCATATAACGTCTCGCCACTGGAAACGGTATGCGTAACTCTGGATGAAGAAGCTCCCGAACTATTTTGAGTGGATGTGACTGGAGCTGGTTGAGTAACAGTTGAAGTCTGGGAAGAGGAGACTACCTGCCTCGTCGGAGCAGGTGTAGTTAAGTTCACTCTAGGTATTTCATCTCCACGCTTTCTATGCTCTTGTAAATTCAAGACCATTCCTGCTTTTAACTCATTGTCTTTTCTTATTCTGTTTTTGGATTTTAGCGCAGACAGCTTAATTCCATATTTCTGGGAAATACTCCAAAGCGTTTCACCTGGCCTTACGATGTGTGTGGCAACTTGTGCACTTGCATTCTTTTTCTCTGTGTAGTAATATTTACCAGCTTCAATCCGCTCTCCTTTATCCAAATCATTTAGCCTTCTGAATTTGTTTTCTTTGATACCAACACGGTCAGAAAAAGTACGCTGTGTAGTGGATTGCGCAGCCTGAACTCCATTTAAGTTGTTAACTGTAATTTGATCAGGAAGTGAGGCCTTAGTTGTATTTCCTCCAATTCTAGGATAAGAATTAGCCTGAGTGTAGCTGGGTGATGAAGTGGCAGAGCCTGAATTTTGGGTGCTAGGACGAGACTCGGTGATAATTGCCGGCTGCACAGGCAGAGAACCGTCTTTTACATAAATAACCGTATATATTCTATCTCCAGGGATTCTACCATTATTGGCCCAAAGATTGTAATCTTTTAAATGCTGTTCTGATACGCCATATTTTTTGGCTAGAGCACTAAGCGTAGTCGGCCCTTGAACACGCTCTTCTACCAAATAATGTCCACTGCCTGCGAGTGTGAAATTTGAGCTTCCAAATGCAATTTTGTGAGCCAAAAACTTCTTGAAATACCAATGTGTATTTCTATCTACATCCACTACTTGCTTTCCATTATATTGAGTGCCAAAATAAGCTTTTGCTCCGCCCAAACCCATTTGATAGGAGACTAAAGCACACATCCAGTTGTCAAAGGAATTATTCTGCTTTTTTAGATAAAGTGCAGCGCCTTTGGTCGAGGATACAATGTTTTTTCTATCATCTACTTGGTTATCTACTCTAAGAAAGACTTCTTCAGCCGTACCTTGCTTGAACTGCCAAAAGCCAACCGCATTTGAAGTGGATACTGCATTTCCTATTAAGCCACTTTCCTGGATTGCCAGGTATTTCAAGTCCACGGGAACTCCTGAATTTCTAAGCTCCCTCTCGATGATAGGCATGTAAAGATTCACACGATCTTGCTTTACTTTGAAATAAGAAGGATTTCGGTATTGAGCATCCACATCAAGCTGAATTTCTCTTCTAGCTTGGGGATTTATTCTTACGATTAGATCAGCAAACTCTAATTCAGCGGGAACTTGTGGTATTTGAGCCAGTAGGTGATGGCTGGTAAAAAGTGTTAGGATGAAAAAGAGGTAGGTTGTACTGTTGATTTTCATTCGAAAAGGGCTTTCATCGTAGTTTCAGGCTCATTTTAGCAAAAATGGTTCCCCTTTTGTTATCTACTGGATTTTTCTTGCCATCATCACTCCATCCCGGATTGGAAGTAAGATATTTTCAACGCGTGGATCGTTTTGAATCATGGCATTGAAGTCCAGAATTGCCTGAGTATCCTTGTCAATTTTCTGGCCTTTTTCTACTAATATTTTGCCTGACCAAAGTACATTATCTGCGAGGATAATTCCTCCAGAATTCATCTTGTCAATGATCAAATCGTAATACTTTCTATAATTGATTTTATCAGCATCAATAAACACCATGTCGAAAGGTCCTGGAAGTGTCGGGATGATTTCCAGTGCATTTCCTAGTCGGTAATCGATTTGACTAGTCAATCCGCTTTCTTCAAAAAATCCTCGAACCATCGTTTCAAGCTCATCATTGATGTCAATGGTAATCAATTTGCCACCAGTCCTTAATCCTCTCGCCATACAAATACCTGAATAGCCAGTATAGGTGCCGATTTCAAGAATGGCTTTGGGGTTTTGCATTTTGGTGAAAAGCTCCAGCATTTTCCCCTGCAAATGACCAGATATCATCCTTGGCATCATGATTTTTGCCTGTGTCTGACGAGTGATTTTCATCAGTAAATCGTCTTCTTTCGAAGTATGGTCTTCACAGTAAGTTAAAAGTGATGGATCGATAAATTCCATGATTATTGAGGAGTATAAGTTAGGAAAGTAAGCATATCAGGATTGAAAATATCTTGAGCGATATCCTGAATTTCTGTTGCAGTGGTGTTTTTGATCTGAGTGAAAATTTTGTCCAATGGATCTACTTTTCCATGATCGAGAAGACTTTTACCGTACACGAGCATCAATGCAGAGTAATTTTCTTCGGCCATCGCCATTTGACCAATAGCCTGCTCTTTAGCCATATGAAGCTGTAGCGTTCCCAGCTTTACGTTCGATAATTTGCTCATTTCTTTAAGCACTAGTGACCGGGCTTTTTTTAGCGTTTTTCCTTCTGTACCAAAATAGATCCCAAAGAAGCCAACATCCGAAAATGGATGATAGTTGGATTCAATGCTATAGACATAGCCATGTTTTTCTCGCAGCATCAGATTAAGCCGGCTATTCATGCTAGGTCCTCCAAGTATGTTATTTAAGAGATAAAGTTTAAATCGATTTGGATCATAAAGAGAAAAAGCTGGACGGCCGATAGCGCAAAGTGATTGACTCACGTCCCGCTCTTGAGACTTTACTTTGGGAGAATAATTATTGAAACTACTCCTCACATAGAGGCTTCTTTTGGTTTGAATTTGAGAAAGAGGGCCTTCTATTCCTTGCAGGACTTTTTTGAATGAAATATTTCCAACAACCGAAAATATCAGTCTGGAAGTATCTAAGCGAGTGGAAATAAAATCAAAGAAATCCTGTTGTGTGAAGCTTCCTACCGTCTGTTCTGTTCCAAGAATATTTCTTCCCAACGCATGATTTTCAAAAACCAGTTCGTCCAACTCGTCCTGTATAGCGTCATCTGGGGAATCGCGATACATGGCCATCTCTTCCAGAATAACCTGACGCTCTTTTTCGATCTGTTTTTCCGGGAAAGTACTGTTGAAAGTAATGTCGAAAAGTAACTCTGAAGCTTTACCGTAATGCTCTTTTAGAATAGAGGCATAAAAGCAAACTTTCTCTTTTGTTGTATAGGCATTGAGTTCTCCACCGAGAGATTCCAGTCTGTTAAGGATATGAAAGGTTTTTCGCTTTTTGGTTCCTTTAAAGGCCATATGCTCCCAAAAATGAGCTAAGCCCTCTTGCTCTTTGCTTTCGTCTCTACTTCCGATATCTAATATAAATCCACAGTGAACTAGTCTGGTATGGGTAACTTCCTGATGAACAATACGAATGCCGTTACCTAGTTCTTTAATGTTTAATTCCATGCTTTAATTTACCCTCTCGGTAATATACAAAGTAAAGCAGGAAAATGGTTCCAGCTGAATTTCAAACCTGATTTTCGCTTGAGAATTTGTAACTTTCCACCTTAGAAGCAGAAAAAAATTATGAAATATCAACCCCTTTCCAGTTCTCTATATATTAAAAATCGTGAGAAATTTTGCTACAAGCTTGCTGAAAGCAGTGTCGCGATTTTTAATTCTAATGACATCATGCCAACCAACGCTGACGGAACGATGCGCTTTCGTCAGAATAACGATTTGTTTTACTTAACTGGAATTGACCAAGAAGAGACCATTCTTCTAGTTGCTCCCGATTGTCCAAACCCTAACATGCGTGAAGTGCTTTTCCTGCGCGAAACAAATGAGCACATCGCTATTTGGGAAGGTCACAAATATACAAAGGAGGAAGCCGAAGCAACTTCGGGAATTAAGAATATTCAGTGGTTAAGTAATTTCGATCAGGTCTTTAACACTGTAATGGC
Organism: uncultured Algoriphagus sp.; assembly: GCF_963974835.1. GTDB lineage: Bacteria > Bacteroidota > Bacteroidia > Cytophagales > Cyclobacteriaceae > Algoriphagus. The sequence goes on from NZ_CAXBET010000013.1 coordinate 75,729, forward strand.
GCTTTGCGCTAACATTTACTTAAATACCAATGAGCATTTACGCGCTGGTGTCGTAGTAGAAACGCAAGATGCACGATTCATCAAAAAGTGCAGGGAGAGATTTCCACTTCACACCTATCACCGTTCTGCGCCGATCATGCATAAGCTACGTGGTGTGAAAGAAAAGGAAGAAATAGACCAGCTACAGATTGCTTGTGACATTACGGAGAAAGGCTTTAGAAGAATCCTTCCTTTTGTAAAACCGGGAGTTACAGAATATGAGATCGAAGCGGAATATTTACATGAATTTGTGAGAAACCGAAGCAATGGTTTTGCCTACCAGCCTATCATCGCTTCAGGAGATTCAGCTTGCGTACTTCATTACATAGAAAATCACAAAGAGTGTCTTGCAGGTGAATTGCTGCTTATGGACGTCGGCGCTGAATACGGTAATTACAATGCCGATATGACGCGTACTATTCCAGTAAGCGGGAGATTTACAGAGCGACAACGAGCAGTTTATGACGCTGTTTTGAGAGTGCAGAAAGAGGCTTCTAATATTTTGAGAATTGGTACAAACATTCAGGATTACCACAAGGAAGTAGGTCTTATCATGCAAAGTGAATTGGTAGGCTTGGGTCTGATTGATCAAACTGACATTAAAAATCAAGATCCAGCTTGGCCTGCTTACAAAAAGTACTTTATGCATGGTACTTCCCATCATTTGGGACTGGATGTGCATGATGTAGGGACGATGCATGGACCAATAAAACCAGGAATGGTATTTACAGTAGAACCAGGAATCTATATTCAGGAAGAAGGCTTGGGCATCAGATTGGAAAATAACATCGTGATTGAGGAAGAGAAAGGTTATTTCGACTTGATGCGCAATATTCCAATAGAAGCTGAGGAAATCGAAGATTTGATGAATAGTTAATTGGATTTTTACACCAAAACAAAAAAGCTTTACCCAGTTAATAGGTAAAGCTTTTTTGTTGTTAAAATCTGGAATTAATCATTCGGATATGGGATGTATACAAAACTTGTAAAAGCTCCATCCATCACAAACAAGCAGCAGAATTCGTCTGGGTCCTTGTAGGCTTTTTCAAAATCAGGAAGTGATTCTTCCGCAATTAGTTTGCGCTGGACAAATTCATCGACATAGGTCATGAAGTAATTCCAATCAAGATCTTTTTCTTCTTTTCCAACAAAGATTTTGCCTATAGGCTGCATCTCTTTGGAGATAGGGAAAATCGGGTAATCGGAGAATTTTCGAGTTCTGATCTGGTAGGAAGCCTCTTTCAATGCATCAGAGATTTTGACAAAATCAGCGGTGATGGTTCCTAGGTATTTTCCACTTAATTCTGGATCGTTGAAATCTGAAATCATGATTTTAGAGTTAAGAGTACGACATTTTCTACATGGTAAGTCTGTGGAAACATGTCCACTGGCTGTACCTTTTCTACTTTATATTTTTCATCTAAAAGAGCTACGTCTCTAGCCTGCGTGGCAGGATTACAAGAGACATAAACGATCTTGGGAGCATTCAATCTTAAAAGCATCTGTACAACTTTTTCATCCATTCCTGCTCTTGGAGGATCAGTGATGATCAAGTCAGGTGCGGCATGATTAGCAATGAATTCATCATTTAGCATGTCTTTCATATCTCCGGCATAGAACAGCGTATTGTCCAATCCGTTAATTTGAGAGTTGAGCTTTGCATCTTCAATTGCAGCTGCTACATACTCAATACCGATTACCTGCTTAGCTTGCTTGGCAACGAAATTGGCGATAGTGCCAGTTCCTGTGTAAAGATCATATACTACTTCATCACCTTTTAAGTCTGCGAAATCGCGGGCGACTTTGTACAGTTCATACGCCTGCTCGGAGTTTGTCTGGTAAAAAGATTTCGGTCCAATTCGGAATTTCAATCCTTCCATTTCCTCCTCAATAAATGCTTCACCTGCAAAAGTGACCAATTCCAAATCATGAAAAGTCTCATTTCCTTTGGTATTGATCACATAAAGAAGTGAGGTGATTTCAGGGAATTTCTCATGCAAGAACTCCATCACTTTTTGAATTCCTTCAGGATCTTCCTCACCAAACTGCACGATGACCATAAATTGGTCTGTGCTCGTGGTTCGGATGATAAGATTACGAAGTAGTCCAACTTGATTTCTAATGTCGTAGAAACTTAAATTATTATCTAAGGCAAAAGCTCTCAACTCATTTCTGACATCATTGGAAATGCTTCCCTGAAGGTAACAATGATCCACATCAATGATTTTATCAAACATCTTTGGGATATGGAAGCCGAGTGCATTCCTATCAAAATCTTCTCCCGATTGGATTTGCTCAATAGTTAGCCACTTTTTATTTGAAAAAGTGAAATCTAGCTTATTTCTATAATATCGAGTGTTTTCAGAACCCAAAGTTGGCAGTACTTCAGGCATCTCCACTTTGGCTATACGCTGAAATTGGTCCAATACCTGCTGACGCTTATAGGTTTTCTGTAAGTCATAATTAATGTGTTGCCACTTGCAGCCGCCGCAAGTGCCAAAGTGCGAGCAGAAAGGCTCAATTCTTTCTTTGGAAAATTCATGGAATTTTACTGGCTCGCCTTCCATAAAAGAGCTTTTCCCTTTGGTGATTCTTACATCTACCACATCTCCAGGTGCAACGCCAGTTACAAAAACCACTTTTTCTTCATGATGTCCCAAGCATTTTCCCTCCGAAGCAATACGCTCGATAAGTAGGTTGGTAATCACTTTATTTTTCATTTTTCGCGACATGGGCGCAAAATTAGGGAAATTTGCCCGTAATAGTGAGCCCTAGATCCAACTTGAAATCTATATCGTTGTTAATTATAACCGTGGCTTAAAAAAATATTTCCTTCGAAAACTTAAAAATCGAAATATTGGTTAAAACTTGTTCGGTTAGGAATTACTGTTTGGTTGAACTTTTAATATAAATCAATCCTAGAGGTTTTTTCGATACTCGAACTTGAAATTTAAAAATTACAAATTCAGTATCTTTGCACGATCGATGAAAGAAGATAGTCTTAAAGATAAAGTAGTTATAATAACGGGTGCCACATCTGGCATTGGGGAATCTTGCGCATTAGCCTTCGGAAAAGTTGGGGCTAAAATTGTTATAACGGGCAGAAATCAGGACAAGCTGAATGACTCAAAGGCGAAATTGGAAGGAGAGGGAATAACTGTATTAGCGATTTTAGCTGATGCAGGAGTGATAGCTGATAATAAGCGAATGGCGGAAACCGTTTTATCCGAATTTGGAAAAATAGATATCCTGATAAACAATGCGGGTATTTCTATGCGTGCACTTTTCGAACATGTTGATTTCGAAGTGTTTCATAAAGTGATGGAAACCAACTTTTGGGGTACTATCTATGCAACCAAGTTTTGTTTGCCTTCCATAATCGAGAATAAAGGAACCGTCATTGGCATTTCCTCAATCAACGGATTTCGTGGTACGCCAGCTCGGACTGCCTATACAGCAAGTAAGTACGCAATGAATGGTTTTTTTGAATCTCTTAGAACAGAAGTGATGAAAAAGGGAGTTCATGTTTTAGTGGCTTGCCCAGGATTCACTGCGTCCAATATTCGGAAAAATGCACTCACAGCCCATGGTACTGCGCAAGGAGAATCGCCTAGGGACGAATCGAAAATGATGAGCTCGGATGAAGTTGCCGAAGAGATATTGAATGCTACACTGAAAAGGAAGCGTGATTTGACGCTTACTACCCAAGGAAAGCTGTTGAAATTCCTTAATAAGTGGATGCCGGGCAGGTTGGATCATATTGTGTATAATCAATTGAAAAAGGAAAAAGACTCACCTTTTCATTAAATGCCTGAGTCAATCTTTCAGACTTACCGAAACCGTCTTGTTGACCTTTCCTCCAAAAACAGGTCGCTTTATTTATCCAAGTCAGAAGGTTTTGGAGTTGTAGATCTGAAGGAATTAGATTTTTTAAATGGCGAAAATAGCTTTGAAATTATTAGGAAGTCTATTTCATCTAAGAAACCCATCACATTAATTTCTGAATTTGATCCCCGTATCGCGGGTGTAAATACGCTTTCGAAAGCATTATCCAGACTTTCCTTTCGTGATCAATTGACACAAGAAGAGACTGGTGAACAATCACTTTTTCTTGGTTGGCCATTTGTCGAAGGGAAGCTTATTAATGGGCAGGTTTTGCGTGCGCCATTACTGCTTTTGGGAGTAAAGTTGCAACTTGAAAATGGGCAATGGTTTCTTTCAAAAACTGACGGTTGGCAATGGAATCCTGCATTTCTTTTGGCGTATAGCCATGCATATGGAAAAGCATTAGAGGCGGATTCATTGAATCAAGAATTGCAGGAATTGTCGGCAGATACAACTGAGTTCCGAACTCGGTTTTCAAAGATTCTTAATGATCATTTCTCGATTCAACTGAGTTCATCGCTGTTTGAAGACCAGTTGGCTCCATTTCCAGTTTCCCAACTTAGTCTGGATTCTAATCAATTTCAGGATGGAAGGATTGCCTTGAAAAGCTATGCTTTGTTAGGGTTATTTGCTCAAAAAGGAAGTTTTCTTTTCACTGATTACGAAAAGCTGGAGAAGGAATTTGGCGAGTTAAGTCTGGAAGAGTTATTTACTCAGTTTTTTGCAAACGATGAAAATCAGCCAATTCCCAGAGAAGACCAGCTTTTCCCTGTTTTTCCACTTGATGCTTCTCAGGAAAATGTTTTAGTGAAAGTTCGACAAGGCAAAAGTCTTGTTGTAGAAGGTCCGCCTGGTACGGGCAAGTCTCAATTGATTGCAAATCTGGTTTCAGACTATTGCTCCCGAGGGAAAAAAGTATTGGTGGTCTCCCAAAAAAGAGCTGCGTTGGATGTAGTGTTTGAGAGATTATCGAAAGCTGGTTTTGGTGATTTCTTGGGATTGGTGCATGATTTTCGGGCAGATCAGAAAGTCCTCTTTCAGAATATAAAAGCTCAAATTGAATCTATAGAGGCTTATCAGGAGCAAAATCGAGGGATTGATTCAATACAACTTGAGCGTGAAATTTCGCAGTATTCCAAGACGATTTCTAGGCTTTCGGATAAGTTTGAGAGGTTTAGATCTGCACTTTTTGATACCGATGCTGCTGGCATTCCAGTAAAGGCAATGTATTTGAATGCTGATTTGAAAAGGCCATTTTTTGAGCATTCGGAATTAACAAAGTTGGATTATCAGACAGCTCTGGATTTTGAAAAGAATTATAAAATTCACCATTCTTATAAAGTCCAGTTTGCTGGCTCGTTTTGGGAAAACAGAGTTTCTTTTACCCATTTTGAGCCCTCCGTTTTCCCTAGGATCAATCAGGTCCTGAAAGAGATTTCAGGGTTTAGAGAAAAGACTATTCACCTGAACAATGAATTTGACTTTGATAAGCTATCCGAGCTAATAATTTCGGAAGGTGATTTCTGCAAAAAGGTAGAACGGTTAAGTTCTTCCCTTAAGCAACTGGAAAAGCCTGATTTAGGTATTTCAGCTGTTTTCGATCCTGCTATTTTAAAGGACTTGACTACCATTAGAGACTGGAATGATCAGGCTATTAGTAAGTTACAACAGCTTTCATTTGGGATATCGGCAAGCAATGAGACTATTTCTGCTTTAGAAAATGAATTGAATTCGTTACAACCTAAAGCAAATTCATGGCTTGGGAAAATTCAGGTGAACTTGAGTAAAAGTAAGTTTCCACTGACTTTTGATATTCTGAAGAGAGCCGATCTAAGCTTTACTGAAGCATCTGTATCTAATATTCAAACTGAATTAGACATTCTCAAATCCTTGAAAATTGAGCTTTCAAGCCTTCCGATAATTGAAGGTTTGAATAGTAGTGAGCTTTCAATTGAAGGGTTGAAGAATGGGATTGAATTGATAACCCCGATTTTGGATTGGGTGGAATCATGGAAAAGTCAGCCAGAAGTTCATTCAGTGGCAAACTGGAATTCTGATGACTTTATGCAGCTGCTCAAAAAACTAGATGAATTCTCTAAATCGCTTCAGCTCAATTCTACTAGTTGGAGGGCATATTTGAGGGCTGAACAAATTTTGGAAATTCTTAAAAATGACTTTTCTACTGACAAGTTTGAAATCCAGATTAATCAGACATTTTCTGAGTTAGTTGCTTTTGATAGGTTTTTGGAAAGCTCTGACTCAGTTACTCTTGCACTTGCAAAAAAGCTTGAAACTGAATTTGCCGACTTGAATTTAAGTGAGCAGGTTTTGGTGTTTTGGAATTCCTGGTATTTGGCTTGGATAGCTCAATTGGAGGTGAAGAATCCTGTTTTAGCGGATGCTGGAAGTCTAAAAATGGTCCATGAGTTGGCTGAATTGAAGGATTCGATTCTTGAAAAAAGGAAGATCGCTAGGCACATTGCCTTGCTAAGACTTCGAGAACAAGTTACTTCTGACTTGGAGTTTAACCGCTTAGGAAATCGACTGACTTATCGGGATTTGCTTCATCAGGTAAGCAAAAAGCGGCAGCGCTGGCCGATTCGGAAACTGGTGGAAGAAATAGGAAAGGAGGTTTTTCGTTTGTTGCCCTGTTGGTTTGCGAGCCCAGAGACTGTTTCAGCTTTGTTTCCTTTAAATCAGGAGTTTGATTTGGTGATTTTTGATGAGGCTTCTCAGTGCCAAGTTGAGCGAGGTTTGCCTGCTATGCTTCGTGGTAAGCAGGTGGTGATTGCAGGGGATTCCAAACAGCTGAGACCTTCAGATTTTTATCAGGTTAAATGGGAGTCTGACGAAGAAGGGTTGGAATACGAAGCAGAATCTTTACTGGAATTGGCTGGAAATTTCTTCGAAAAGCACCAACTCAAGGGGCATTACCGCTCTTCTGATCCTGCATTGATACATTTTTCCAATAGTCATTTCTACGAAAATCAACTGGAAACCTTACCGGATTATGCAACTTCAATGGCTGGAAAACCTGCTTTCTCTTGGGAAAAGGTGGAGGGAATCTGGGTGAATCAGGTGAATAAGATGGAGGCTGATGCTGTGGTTTTGAAGGTGGAATCAATTGTTGGTTCTTATCCTGAAGATGCTATTGGGATTGTAACGGGAAATTATTTTCAGATGGAATTGATTCGGGAAAAGCTCTGGAAAGCTGGTTTTCAAAATAGTGTAATCAAGGTTCGAAACATTGAAAATGTACAGGGCGATGAGTTTGATCAGGTGATTTTATCCTTAGGCTATGCTCCAAATCCTGAAGGGAAGTTGGTGACAAACTTTGGATTGCTTGGAAAGTCTGGAGCTGAAAATAGATTGAATGTGGCTATCACCCGCGCTAGGAAAAAAATGCATGTTATTTCGAGTATTGATTCAGCTGATTTTCGTCCTAGTCAACTTAAAAATGCAGGTTTAGTCTTACTGCGGGAGTTTTTGGCTTTTGCTCGTGCTCAGGGTGAAAATGCTTCAATTTCTGCTTCTGAGCCGATTTCAAAGGGTTATGAAATTGATTGGAGCTTGAAAAATAGACTTCTGAAGAGTGGTAATTCTTATTCAGCTGATGTTCTCTCAGTAGTAATGGATTTGATTTCAGGTGATTCAAATGGAGATAAGATAGCCATACTTACAGATGATCAACGGTTTTTTAATGCCTCCACGGCTAAAGCCGCTTTGGCTTACCACCCGATTCTTCTTGCCCAAAAAGGGTGGAATTACGATTGGAAGTGGAGTAGAAATTTGTTTTTTAATCAATAAATCGTAAAATTGAGTTATAAGTCATTCGTTAAGTCATTTTTTTCTATTTAATGAATGATTTATCATTTGATTTTAATTTAATTTTTGTATTATAAATCACTCATTAAGTCATATATTTGTAGATAATGAATGATATTTAAGTCATGGATTATAACCAAATAAGCGATTTAGCAATTTTGAAAAAGCTAGGAGATTTTGTCAAGCATCATCGTATGGAGCAAAACAAGTCTCAGGATCAGTTGGCTACCGAAGCTGGTGTGAGTAGATCCACACTGAGTCTCTTGGAGCGTGGTGAAAAGGTGAATTTGATCACATTGATTCAGGTACTCAGAGTCCTTAATCAATTGCAATGGCTAGAGTCATTTGAAATAAAGCCTGTAATAAGTCCAATGACTTACATCAAGCTTCAAAAGAAGCATGAGCGTCAACGTGTCAGGAATAGTGGTATGGCGGCAGAAGACCCACCTTTAGAGTGGTAGTAGCGGCCGAAATATGGATTTGGGATAAGCTTGCCGGTGCTATCCTCTGGGATGAATCTGAGCAAATGGGAAGTTTTGAGTTTGACCAAAATTTCCTTTCCTCGGGTTTGGATATTTCTCCAATCAAAATGCCATTGAGTCAAGGAAATAGGATTTACCAATTCCCTGAAAACAGAAAATCCCGAGGCGATGTTTTTGACACATTTAAAGGGTTGCCAGGTTTGCCTGCAGATATGTTACCTGACAAATACGGAAATCAACTGATCAACGCTTGGCTAATTCAAAACGACAGAGCGATCGATAGTCTGAATCCTGTCGAACAACTATGTTTTATTGGAAAGCGAGGAGTGGGAGCATTGGAAATCAAACCTTCTTTTCGGTCTGAGTCTATGAAAGCAAGCTCTTTGGAAATTGACAGCTTGGTTAATATTGCGGGAAAAATCCTTAACTCCAGAGCTGATTTTCAATCAAATTTGACAAGTGAGGAGCAATCTGCTCTTCTGATATTCTCAAAATTGGTACTTCAGCAGGTGGAGCGCGTGCTAAGGCAGTAATAGCATTCAATACAAAAACAGGCGAAGTAAAAAGTGGCCAAGTGAAAGCTCCAACTGGATTTTCTTACTGGATCATCAAATTTGATGGAGTTCATGATTCTCAATTTGGTGCTACTGTGGGTTTTGGGAGAGTAGAAATGGCTTATTATTTAATGGCTAAGGCAGCTGGCATTGAAATGAGTGAATGCAGGTTGCTGGAGGAGAATGGGCGTGCACACTTTATGACGAAGAGATTTGACAGAATGGATAATGGTCAGAAAATCCATATGCAGAGCTTATGTGGCATCCATCATTTTGACTTCAATCAAGTTGGTTTTTACAGTTATGAGCAGGTTTTTGAAACTATGCGAATGCTACGGCTTTCTTACCCCGAGGCGGAGCAGATGTTTACTCGAATGGTGTTTAATGTCTTGGCGAGAAATTGTGATGATCATACCAAGAATTTTGCCTTCCTGATGGATCAAAGTGGGAAATGGTCACTGTCACCTGCCTATGATATTTGCTATGCATATCGCCCTGGAAGTCTCTGGGTAAGTTCACAGTCCTTGACTGTAAACGGTAAAAGGGAAGGGATCGATGAAGCTGATTTTCTGGAAGTAGCTAGAAAGATGAATATTAAAAAGCCTGAGGAAAAGATAGCTCAGGTAAAATCAGTTGTAAATAAATGGAATGAATTTGCGGATGAAGTCGGAGTTGATTCTGCACTAAGGGATGGTATAAAAGCCACACTTTTGGTGTGATGCGAGCGGCTACAGATATCGGCAGTACAAATGCTCTAAACTAGCCATCCATCTCGCCAGCTGTACTTCGTGTACCAAGTAACTGCCTTCGTCTTTGATAACCAGTTCTAATTTTTCCAAAGCTTTCAAAGCCGTACTCACTGTGCTCGCTGCACCCAGATTGTGTTTTTGCATAAAGTCATTGCTAAGTAGGTTTTGCAGTGGTTCCTCTTTAGCAATTGCCCGAAAGACATTTCATTGAGCTTGTGTCAGCATATTTTGAAAATTGGCAAAAATCGCATTCTGATTAAAATCCTAGGGGATTGTCTGGAGAATTAGGGATTTTAAGAGATAGTCCAAGTTCAGCATTTAGAAGTTTGATAAAATGTTCTGCAAGGAGAGGCGATTCCTTCTCGATGTTTTGATGAATGAAAAAGTAAAGTTTACGTAGACCTTGAGATCTCCAGATTTTGATTCTTTCGACCCAATCTTCAAGGCGGGAGTAATCACTTTTGTGGTTGGCTCCCACATACCGAATGAAAGCAGCATCATTCGATAGACGCATATGAAGCATATCCCGCCTAGCTGCTGCGTCCACTATAATATTCGTGATATCATTTTTCTTTAGGATATCGTAATAAGCATCAAAGATTTCTCCATTAAACCAGTCTTCATTTCGAACCTCAATCGCAAGAGGAACACCTTTTGGGAATTCTGAGGCAAAACTTTCAACCCGATCTATAAACTTCGGTTTGAAGTTATCAATCATTTGCAGAAACACCATTCCGAGCTTTTCTTCAAACATACTTACCGAGTCAGCAAAATCTTCGGTCAAATTCTTAACATCATTAAGTCTGCGATAGTGACTTACAGTTTGGGGAATTTTTGGAAAAAACTTGAAGTCCGATGGAGTCTTCTCTTTCCAAGTAACGACTTGATTTTTGTCGGGTGAATTATAAAAAGTAGCATTCAGTTCAATAGAATTAAACTGTCGGGAATAGTAAGCCAACTCATCTTTTGTGCCTCTTGGATAGAAACCTTTAAGATCTGCTTTATTCCATTTGGCACAACCCACATAAACTTCAAATGGATCATCACTTTTGAATTTCTTCAAAATTTCTGCGGTGTCAGGATGATCAGGAGGTAAGGTGAAGTCAATTTTCTCCGGGTGATCTGTTCTACCAAATTTCATAGTCGGTTAGTTTTAGGATTATATCTCAAATATAGCCGACTAGCTTATATACCAAAATTCCAATCCATTCCTTTGACAGTTTGTGCCAGTTTTCGATAGAAGAGGGACTAGGGTATAAAAATGTAGGAAGGTCAAATTTGGTATCATGACTATAATAATCTGTAGGGAATGTTTTTGTTTTTAATCCGACTTTGTCGAAGCAACCTTTAGCTCGATACATGTGAAATGCCGAAGTGATCAAAAGGAATTCCTGCTGAGTATTGATTCCGTTTTTCTCAAAAAAATCTTTAGTAAAAGAAGCGTTCTGCGCAGTGTTTTGTGCTAGATCTTCTATCATTACGTCCTCAGATGGAACTCCTGCCATGATAAGAAATCGCTTTAAAAGCTCAGCTTCCGATTGAGGATTGACAGGATTGAATCCTTGTCCTCCAGTGATCAATATTTTTTTGATTTTCCCCATTCTATAAAGTTGGAGCGCATGAGTGATCCGATCTGCACCTTTGTTGAAGAAAGTGCGGTCATAGGCAGTTTTACTTAAGTTTGTCACGCCGGTTAAAACAATCCCAATTTCATGATTTTTAATCTCAGAAAACTCTTTGAAATCAGGTTCCCAAGCCAGCATCACCTGATTTGATATAAACTGGTTGGAGAAAAACCAGAGTAAAATCAAACCAATCCAAAGACATCTTTGCCCCCACTTTCGCTTGATGTAGATTAGTCCAACAACCCATAAAACAGAGATAATTGTTAGTGGCATAGCCAGAAAACTCAGAAATTGGGAGAGGTAGAAAAACATGAAATTGTAAGGATTTGGAGCAAAGAAAGGAGGGAAATGATCAATAATCAATTTTCAATGAGCAAATTCAATTTACAAATTGTCAAGTGTAAGGCTTTGAAAATTGAGCGTTGCTCATTGATCATTGTCCATTTCCAAATTCTTTTCCCCAACGTTTCTTTAAATCCATCTCATCGGGTTATTTTTGAACATGAGTTCAGACCAACCTAACCTATTGCCTTTGCTTCAAGAACTTTCCGTCCAGTTGGAAGGTACACTGCAATTTGATTCATTAACAAAGACACTTTATGCCACCGACGCTTCTGTTTATCGGGAGATGCCTTTGGCGGTAGCTTTTCCAAAAAGCGAATCAGATATAAAGAAGCTTATACTTTTTGCTTCCAAAAATGGCACTTCACTGATTCCCAGGACTGCAGGAACTTCACTTTCTGGGCAGTGTGTAGGTAATGGAATCGTGGTGGATGTATCTAAACATTTTACCAGAATATTGGAATTGAATGTAGAAGAGCGATGGGTGCGTGTACAACCGGGTGTGGTGCGTGATGAGCTGAATCGCTACCTGAAACCTTATGGACTTTTTTTTAGTCCTATCACTTCTACGGCCAACCGAGCTATGATTGGCGGGATGGTTGGTAATAATTCTTCTGGTACAACCTCAATTGTATATGGGGTTACTAGGGATAAAGTTATCTCTCTTGATACGATTTTGAGTGATGGAAATCCGGTGAAGTTTGAGGAGCTTTCGAAGGATGAGTTTGAAGAAAAAGCAAAGCTGCAATCACTGGAAGGAGATATTTATAGGAAAGTTCTGGAGGAATTGAGTGATGAAGAAGCTCGGCAAGAGATTCATGCGCAATTCCCTAAAAAATCTATTCATCGTAGAAATACTGGCTACGCAGTCGATGAATTGTTGAAGTCGGACATTTTTGAAGGGGAGGAAAAATTCAATTTTTGTAACCTATTAACTGGTTCTGAAGGGACTTTGGCCTTCACTACAGAAATCAAAATCAGCCTTGATCCACTTCCTGAGCCGATCGAAATCGTCGTTGCCGCGCATTTTGCAACCATCCATGAAAGTATGGTTTCAGCCCAAACTGCCATGAAGCATCCTGCTACAGCTGTTGAGTTGATGGATAAAATCATTTTGGACTGCACCAAAGAAAGCATAGAATACAGCAAAAACCGATATTTCGTAGAAGGAGATCCTGAGGCGATTTTGATGGTGGAGTTTCGTGGACAGACGTTGGAAGAAGCAATGGCCAAAGGGAAAGCGCTGGTCGATGATTTGATAGGAACAGGACTAGGCTATGCATATCCCATCATAGAACCAGCGATGGTTACTTCTGCTTGGGCATTGCGCTCTGCGGGTTTGGGCCTATTGGCAAATATACCTGGCGATGCAAAGGCTGTGGCGTGTATAGAAGATACGGCTGTGGATATCGAGGATCTTGCCAACTACATCGATGAAGTAGATGAGATGATGGAAGGCTTTAATCAAAAGCCTGTTCACTATGCGCATGCTGGTGCCGGTGAAATACATTTAAGGCCGATTTTGGATTTGAAAAAGTCCAAAGACGTGGAGGAGTTTTATCAGATTTCGAAAGCTTCTGCTGAGTTAGTAAAGAAATATCAAGGCTCTTTAAGTGGGGAACATGGCGATGGAAGAGTTCGGGCCGCTTTCATTCCTCTTATGGTGGGCGAAAAGAACTATCAGCTTTTCTGCAGGATCAAATTCTCTTGGGATCCCCAGAATATTTTCAATCCCGGGAAGATCGTGGATGCTGCTCCGATGAATAAGTTTTTGCGCTATGAGCCGGATATGGAAACTCCTACTCATGACACGATCATGGATTTCTTCAATGTAGGTGGGATTCTTCGACTCGCTGAAAAGTGTAACGGGTCTGGTGATTGTCGCAAACTTCCAGGTTCTGGCGGCACGATGTGTCCAAGCTACATGGCAACTCGGAATGAAAAGGATACTACCCGAGGAAGAGCTAATACTTTGCGTGAATTTCTCACGATGGACAAAAAGGAAAATGCCTTTAACCATCCTGAGATTAAGGAAGCAATGGATTTGTGCCTTTCATGCAAGGGTTGTACGGCTGAATGTCCTTCGAATGTGGACATGTCGAGCATGAAAGCTGAATTCCTTTATCAATACCAAAAAGCTAATGGAATTCCACTTCGATCAAAAGCTTTTGCTTACATCAATGAGCTGAATGAGCTGGGTGCTAAAACTGGTGGACTGGCAAACTTCATGTTAAGCAATAGCTTGACTGTAGGAATGATGAAGTCAGTTTTGGGCGTAGCTCCAAAAAGAAACTTGCCGGAAATCAGCAAGGTCAGCTTGAGAAAATGGTATAAGAAAAACTACCAATCGCTTCCTTCTTCTACCAAGCAAATCAAATCCATATATTTCTTCGTGGATGAATTTACTAATCACAACGATACTGCGATTGGGATAAAAGCGATCTCACTGCTGAAGAAATTAGGATACGATGTAAAAGTCGTTGATCATGAAGAAAGTGGTCGTTCTGCTCTTTCCAAAGGTTTGCTTCCAAAAGCTAAGAAACATGCTGAAGCTAACGTGACAATTTTTGATAAGCTGATTAATGGAAATACTCCTTTGATTGGTTTGGAGCCGTCTGCTATTTTAAGTTTCCGGGATGAATACCCTCGAATAGTTAAAAAAGAATTAGTAGAGGCTGCAAAGAAACTGAAATTCCATGTGAAGTTAATTGATGAGTTTCTGGCTCAGGAAATAGCTGCAGGGAATATTACTTCAGATTTGTTTACCACTAAAAGTCAAAAGATAAAGCTGCATGGACATTGCCATCAGAAAGCACTTTCTTCCATGGTCTGGACGCAGAAATTACTTTCTCTGCCAATAAATTACTCTGTTGAAACTATCCCAAGTGGATGCTGTGGAATGGCAGGAAGCTTTGGTTATGAAGCTGAGCACTATGAAGTTTCCCAGCAAGTGGGCGAGTTGGTTCTATTTCCGGCGGTGAGAAAAGCAGATTCTGAAACCATCATTGCAGCTCCGGGAACTTCCTGCAGGCATCAGATTGCTGATGGGACAGGTCGGAAAGCCAAGCATCCGGTGGAGATTTTATGGGAGGCGCTACTTGGCACTTAAGAAAATAAATAAGGTCGGACATATTACTACCTTATTTATTTTTCTAGAGTAAGTCTATGCGGATGCAATAAAAAGCCCTACAATGGTCCTTAAAAAAATCTGAGACTGTCTAACCCCCCGTCAGTTATTCTTATCCATTAAATAGAAATAAGGAAAATAGCAGTAATAGTTTAGCCGTATCTGGTATTGGCATTCTATTATAACCCGCTCTACTATCTAGGCAAATTAAAAAATGTGTCAGTAAGAATTAGATTACCTATAATTCTCTTGGGGTTCCCTTTCATTAAGTCTTTCTCCTCTGACACTGAAATAATAGTTATTTACCATCAATAATGGACTTGAAATTTCTCACAATGACGGATTTATCATTTTTATTATCTGGGAAGTTTGCCGAAAGCCTAAATGTTTTTTTAAACTTTTTGTCCTATATCCTCCCATTTAACCGACTAATATTCAAAGCTTACTTCTCCACTATGAATAAATTAAATTGTCTGACCCTTACTGCACTTTTTGCTACTGTAATTTTTTCCTGCAACGAAAATCAATCCGATACAACCGAGATAGATCCTTTCACTGAACTTCAGTTTGAAGTATATGACTCCATTATAGTGGATGTGTTGGAAAATGTAATCATACTAGATTATCAGGAGGAGCTTGATCAATACTTAGTGAAGGAGCAGCGAGGAGGTAAAGTCTTATTGGTAGATGGAAAAGGGGCAGTGATTAAAGATGTGGAGCTGATGGGCGAAGGACCAAATCAAATCCAGTTTATTCTGGAAGGAAGGTTTTTGGGAAAGCATAGATATATTTTTAAAGAAATATCGGCAACAATGGATTTCCATGTTTTTGACCAGGATTTTCGAAAATTAGAACAGATAAATGGTCCCGCAGTAGGTTTTGGCGCAGGTATTTTCATTTCATTCTTCCGGCAGACGTTCACTCCCTGGACAGAAGATGGAAAGTATTTTATATTGGGAGAAGAAGTTAATTCGTACAATCCTGGAGATGTAGATCCTGACAAAATAGGTGGAGGATTTTATAGTCAGGTGAAGACTGGTTTTTTGTACGATTCCGATCAGGATTCTATCAGGTATTTGAGTTTATATCCTGAAAGTTGGGTGCCACGCAATACCAACCGATGGATTGGACAGAGTTTTCCATTTTTATCATTTGACATTGAGAGAAATAAGGCTGCCGTTCTACCTCCAATTGGAGATCAGCTTTTTCTTTATGATTTTGATGGGAATTCGTTGATCAATGAAAGAGCTGTGTCCTTATCTCATCCTGATCGTAATCAGGAAATTCCTGATGTTGACCGTGAAAATCAGCTTTATCCTTCTTTTAGTGATGTCAAGACCTTTGGGGAATACCAGTTGGCCATCTTTTATACTGCAATACCTGAGGATATTTTTATGGAATTTCGGTCGAAAGGTGAAAATTACTACCAAGATCCAGAATGGATAAAAGCCCAAGCAAAATATAGAAATCCCCGTTATATTATTGTCAAAGGAGAGCAGCAAATAGGAATTCTAAATGAGTTTCCAGTAGCAGGATCGGTTAATCTGGGTTTGCCTGACGGTGCTCTAATCGTCAAAGCTGCTGACGGAGAAGTGGAGCGGGATTATAATTTGTTTTACAAATTAAGGTTGGTGGAGAAGTGATACTAAAAAAGGCAGGAATTAAACTTACCTAAATGCATCATACACCACTATTCCAATTGAACCAGTAATCAGCTGTAGAGGGCTTTGTCTCGGATTGTATTCAAATTCTCCATCGCCTTTATCAGGTAAGTAATTAGTGTCTGGCTTGGTCAGAAAGCTCATACTTCCTCCATCTTGATAATTGATTCTTAACTCCAGTTTTCCTCCCTCAATTCCTGGAAGTGGAAATTGGATTCCTCCCCCGATCTTATAGGCAATTGCCCAGTCTTCTAGGTCTTTACCGACTTCTACGGTCTCTTCAAAGATAGATGGACGTATTTTGAATCTTGAATAAAGGTAGTTAGCACCTGTTTGAATCTCAATAAAGGGTGTCAATTTGCTATTATGGAAGGGTAGGAAGCGAAATACTGCCATCCCTGAAGCGTAGTTGTTATTTCTTCTGATTCTATAATCATCTAAAAATCCTGGATACAGATCATTCCTCACTTCGACCTTCGTGCCATAGATACCATAGTTAAATTCCAATCCAATTTGAATGGGTTGAGAATAAAATTCATACAATAGAATTCCAGAAAGCGTAGGGAAGATGGTTTTATTCACCTCTTCCTTCAATTTCGAAACTGGGAAGCCACCATTTAGATGTCCTCCGCCTATAAAAAACTGTGCTTGTAGACTTTTCGCAGTTATAAAAAAAAGAAGAAGGAGCAGGAGTTTCCTCATGAGACTATAGTTAACTATGCATACGGTAAGAATGGGGGAATTTGTTTGGTGATTTCTAAAAAATAAAGAACAAACCACCTAGGTATAGTATTTTTTGTGTTTGACTGACTTTAGTATCTTAATGATATTAATCCACTAATAACCCATGAAAACCTCAGATTCCCGCAGGGATTTTCTTAAGAAATCTGCCTTGATTGGCTCAGGACTAAGTTTCGCCGCTGGCACCTCGCTTCAGGCTTTTGCTGAAGTAGCCAAGCCCAAAAACAAGTTACCTGCTTGGAAAGGGTTTAATCTACTCGACTTTTTCTCAGATCATCCAGATCGCGGAAGGCCTACCAAACCGGAGTACGTAAAATGGATTGCTGATTGGGGATTTGATTTTGCGCGAATTCCAATTTCTTATCCAAGCTATCTGGATATAGATCGCTCAAGACCGATTCGTCCAGATGAAGTACTGAACTTTGATGAAAGTCGTTTGGAAAAGGTGGATGAACTAGTCGAACGCTGTATTTCCCAAGGGTTACATGTGAGTTTGAACCTTCATCGTGCGCCTGGTTTTTGCATCAATGCAGGCTTTGTAGAACCCTATAATCTCTGGAAAGATCAGGAAGCTCAGGATGCATTCTGTGCACACTGGGAAATGTGGGCAAAGCGATACAAAGGAATCTCAAAGAAGAAATTAAGCTTTGATCTGGTCAATGAACCTTTCCAACGGGAAGATCCCAATAATCAGCATAGCCCTGGAGGTCCGGTAGATGTATTGGATTATCATCGGGTGGCCGAAGCTGCTTTGGAAACAATCAAATCAGTGAAAAAATCCAGATTAGTAATAGCTGATGGAAATGGTGGGGGAGGAATTGCTGTACCGGAATTGGCGGATTTGGAGCTGGCGCAAAGTTGCCGTGGGTATCATCCTTTTCCAATATCGCATTATAAAGCAGGTTGGGTGTATAAAGATCCTTCAAGTGTTCCTCCCGTAGATTGGCCCTTGAGCCAGGGAGAAAGAATGTTGGATATAGAGGAAATCAGAAGGTATTATGCGCCTTGGAAAGCGTTAGTTGATCAGGGAATTGGTGTGCATTGCGGAGAATGCGGCTGCTATAATGAAACGGCCCATGAGGTGTTTCTAAGTTGGTTTGGGGATGTGCTGACTGTCCTGAAAGAAAATGGAATTGGGTTTGGAATTTGGGAATTTTCAGGAGCTTTTGGAGTGATGAATTCCGGGCGAAAAGACGTGGAATATGAAGACTGGTACGGTGAGAAACTTGATCGAAAGTTTCTGGGTTTACTAAGAGCTCAGATTTGAGATTTTGAGCAGAGGAAGTCAGTAGGAAGATAATTCTTCCAATTTCTTTTTAAACCTTCCGATAGGCAAAAACTGTTTTTCAAGTGTCGAAGCAAAGGGAACTGGAGTGTCCAGACTTCCTTCCCGCATGATAGGAGCATCCAAATATTCAAAACATTGTTCTGAAATCCAAGCACATATTTCAGCTCCAATTCCACCTGTCAGGCAATCTTCCTGTAAGAATATAACTTTACCGGTTTTTTTGACAGTAGTTTTTACTGCTTCGCTATCCCAAGGCAATAGTGTCCTCAAATCTAAAATATCGGCTGACAACCCCAGTTCTTCCGTTGCTTTCAATGCCCAATGAACTCCCATTCCATAGGTGATGATGGAAACTTCACCTCCTTCTTTTGCCAAATTTGCTTTGCCAATTTCAACCGTATAATATTCGTCTGGAATCTCAGCGCTTATAGATCTATACATTCCCTTGTGCTCAAAGTAGAGGTATGGATTTGGATCTTCGAATGCCGCATTCAGCAGGCCTTTCGCATCGTAAGCGTTGGATGGATAGACGATTTTAAGGCCTGGGGTATGGAAAAACCAAGCTTCATTGGACTGCGAATGGAAAGGTCCCGCAGACATCCCAGCTCCAGTTGGCATTCTTACTACTACATCAGCATTTTGTCCCCATCGGTAATGGATTTTTGCCAGGTTATTGACTATTTGATTAAAGCCTACAGAAACAAAGTCAGCGAATTGCATTTCTACCATGGCTTTGAAGCCCCTGATAGAAAGTCCTAGCCCAGTTCCTATAATTGCGCTCTCGCAAAGTGGTGTGTTGCGAACTCGACTAGATCCAAATTGAGCTTTGAATCCATCTGTGATTTTGAAAACTCCCCCGTATTCACCAATGTCTTGCCCCATGAGAATGAGATTAGGATACTTTTCCATGGATTGACGGAGCCCATCTGAGATTGCGTCAACTAGTCGCTTTTCGGATTTTGGCGAGGTTGGAGAAGGTGAAATTATTTCCTGCGAAAATGGTGCATAGACATCCCTAAGTTCAGTTTCTAAATTTGGGGAAATGACTTCCTCAGCGAAAGCAATATCCAACCCATCATTTATGGCTTTTTTGACTTTTTTATTAATTCGTTCTTTTGACTTCCCATCTAACACGCCTAATTCTTCCAAGTAGTTCTCGTAGTTTTCCACGGGGTCCAGTTTGCTCCAATCTTCCATCAGTTGCTTCGGAACGTACTTGGTTCCTGAAGCTTCCTCGTGTCCTCTCATCCGAAAAGTGATGGCTTCTACCAAAACCGGACGAGGGTTTTGACGGATATCTTCAGCTAGGTTTTTGATGGCAGTATATACTTCGAGTACATTATTCCCTTGGATTCGAATAGCTTCCATTCCATATCCAGGGCCTTTTTCTGTAAAGTGCTTGAAAGCGAACTGCTCTTCACTCGGTGTAGAAAGCCCGTAGCCATTATGCTCCACCACAAAGATCACCGGCAATTTCCAGACCGCTGCCACATTCAAACCCTCGTGAAAATCACCTTCCGAACTTGCACCATCTCCCGAAAAAACCACTGTTACTTTCTTCTCTTGCGAAAGCTTATCCGCTAAAGCAATTCCATCTGCGATTGCTAATTGAGGACCAAGGTGAGAGATCATTCCTACGATATGATGCTCGATTGACCCAAAGTGAAAGGAGCGATCCCGGCCTTTGGTGAAACCCGAAAGCTTTCCCTGAAACTGCGCGAAAAGCCGCTCCAAAGGCATATTTCTCCCAGTGAAAATCCCTAGATTTCTATGCATGGGAAGGATAAATTCGTTTTCGTCCAGGGCATTTACTACTCCAATAGAAATTGCTTCCTGACCCCAGCCACTAAACCATTTGGATATTTTGCCTTGGCGTAATAGAATCATCATTTTTTCCTCGATCCTGCGAGGTATGATGAGTGATTCGTAGAGTTCGATCAGTTTTTGATCGGTTAGATTCTTTCGGTCGAAAGCTAAAGTTGGAGTAGTGGTTTCCATGGAATGGTGATTTCCATTCTAAGTTACAGGAAGGAAGCAAAAAGGCAAAGTGTGAATCCGCGCCCTGCAAAGAGGCCCCGACGTGAATCGGGGCGAAAAATAAATGCAAGGAGTTAAAAAGTTTGCTGTACGTCTCAAAAGTAGAAAAAAGGGGGTGCTCCAACTCAGAAAGCGAGTTAAGCTTAGTTTAAGATTATGTTGCTGGAAATGATCTTTAGATAATATTGGACTATGAAATAAAATAAATCGCATGATAATAGGCTGATGTCCAAAAGAAACTGGAAATTAGAAATATTACCAAAACCCAAAATCCTGAATTTATGAACCTCAAGTCCGCCGTTTTTTTAGCCTGTTTTTATCTTTTCTCTCCTTTTGCTTCCTTTTCCCAAACTTCAAGAAAAACAGAAGTCAGCATCTCTACTGATAAGTTCTATATCAATGGTGAATTGACTTATGCTGAAAGAAATTGGAATGGACATCCGATTGAGGGATTGCTAATGAACTCTAGAATGGTGCAGGGGATTTTCGATGATTTGAATCCGGAAACAGTTTCAAACTGGGAATATCCAGACACGAAAGCTTGGGATGCAGATCGTAATACAGATGAATTCGTGGCAAATATGCAGATTTGGAAGTCATACGGGCTGTTATCTTTTACTATAAATCTACAAGGAGGAAGTCCATTTGGTTATTCCCAAGGACAGCCTTGGATCAATTCTCCTTACACAGAGACTGGGGAATTGAGATCTGAGTATTTCAAGAGGCTGGAGAAGATATTGGATAAAGCTGACGAACTAGGGATGGTGCCGATTATCGGGTTGTTTTATTTTGGGCAGGATGATCGTTTAGCAAGTGAACAAGCTGTTAAAAATGCTGTAACTAATTCGTTGGATTGGATTTTGGAAAAGGGGTATACAAATGTCTTGATTGAGGTAAACAATGAGTGTAATGTGCGCTATGATCATGAGATTCTTCAGCCCGAGCGAGTTCATGAGTTGATTGATTTAGTGAAAAGCAGAGAAAAAGGAGGGAGAAGATTATTGGTTAGCACGAGCTATGGAGGTGGTACTATTCCAAAAGAAAATGTCGTTCAGGCTTCTGACTTTTTATTGCTACACGGAAATGGTGTTTCTGATCCTGATAAAATTGTGGAAATGGTTGAGAAGACCAGAAATGTATCCAGCTACAAACCTATGCCGATTCTATTCAACGAGGACGATCACTTCAATTTTGACCAGCCCAAAAACAACTTTACAGCTGCAGTTTCCGCTTATGCTTCCTGGGGATATTTTGATTACCGAATGAAAGACGAGGGATTTGAGGATGGCTATCAAAGCGTGCCGGTTGATTGGGGGATTAACTCTGAGCGAAAGAAGGGTTTTTTCGAGTTGCTGAAAGAGATTACAGGATATTAAGAGAATTTGAAATTCTGAAACAAGCAAAAAGTCTATCAGAGAAGCGAAACCTTTGAGGTTTTCAAAACCTCAGAGGTTTAGTTAAAACTTAAATTACAGGCTGGAATTGTTCTTCATTTCGAAAGTTGCCTTTGATAATCCATGCTTTGATGAAGAACTCGGATAATAAAAGCACCATAATCTGTGGTGTAGTAAAAAATCATATGAGATTTAAATGTCAGCCTTCGTAGTTCTGGTGTTAATTCGCTGGCATCTAATCCCATGAAATTCTGCATTGCGATAGACTCAAAGGATTCATGTAAACCAAAAATGTATTCTTTGGCCTGTTTTAGACCAAAATGTTCTATACCAAATTCATATATGTTGGCTATATCCTCATCACAGCGTGCGGATAGTTTATAAGCGCCCATCAGCTTTCATTCTCTCCTCTACTTCCTTCATGATTTCGGGAATAGTTCTCTCGCTAATCCCTGAATCTACGCCTGCTTGAATGGC
This sequence comes from uncultured Algoriphagus sp., assembly GCF_963974835.1. Classification (GTDB taxonomy): domain Bacteria; phylum Bacteroidota; class Bacteroidia; order Cytophagales; family Cyclobacteriaceae; genus Algoriphagus. Next base: position 97,955 of record NZ_CAXBET010000013.1, read on the forward strand.
AGCCTTTAATTCAATGAATTTACTATTACGTGCTTGATCTGAGCGGATAAGATGTCTTACATATTCTGATTCGTTGGTGAATTCACCAGCTTCTATCTGAGATTTTATCCATTTATCCTGCTGATCCGTGAAGGTTAGCGTTTTTCGTATTGTCCCCATAGTTACCTTTATATACGTTGATCATCATACTATTGGTGCAATATAGCATTGTTTATATTATTCTTAAACTCCAATCTTTAGTAAATATGGGAGTTGAAGCAGACCCTTACTTTAGTTTAGTGAGTGCGATCTGTTTGTAATAGAAATCGCTTCTTGCCTCCAGATGTCGGTAGCTAAGAATTTTTCAATCTTTTAATTTTCCAATTTTCCAATTCAAAATTTCCCTTCGCACTTTTTTGTCTACCTTTGCACCCTCAAATAGTAGGGAAACTGTGAAAGCGAGAACGTTAAAAAAAGACAAAGTCAATATTGTAACCATGGGTTGCTCCAAGAATCTTGTGGATTCGGAGGTGCTACTTACCCAGCTTCGAGGTAACGGCATCAACGCCAGTCATGAGTCGGAAACGGATGACAATAACATCATCATTATCAATACTTGCGGGTTTATCGACAATGCAAAGCAGGAGTCAATTGACACCATTTTGCAGTATGTGGATGCCAAAGAGCAAGGTTTGGTGGACAAAGTCTATGTGACAGGGTGTCTTTCTCAGCGCTACAAAGACGATCTGGAGAAGGAAATTCCTCAGGTCGATGCATTTTTTGGTACCAGGGATTTACCTGCGATTTTGAAGAAATTCAAAGCAGATTATAAGCATGAGTTGGTAGGAGAGCGTTTGTTGACGCACTCTTCGCACTATGCCTATATGAAGATTTCCGAAGGCTGTGATAGACCTTGTTCCTTCTGCGCTATTCCTATAATGCGTGGCGGACACATTTCCAGACCAATTGAAGAGTTGGTGAAGGAAGCGGAGCATAAAGCCGCTGGCGGAACTAAGGAGTTACTTTTAATCGCTCAGGACTCTACTTACTACGGATTGGATATCTATAAAAAGAGGAATCTTGCCGAATTGATGCGCAGACTTTCTGATGTGAATGGCATTGATTGGATTCGTCTACATTATGCCTACCCAACAGGTTTCCCGATGGACGTTATTGAGGTGATGAAGGAGCGTGAGAATATCTGTAATTATCTGGATATTCCTTTGCAGCACGGTTCTACAGATGTGCTGAAGGCTATGCGTCGAGGTACAACTCGCGAAAAGCAAGAAAACTTAATTCACAGTATCCGTGATATTTTGCCTGATATCGCTATTCGTACCACACTAATTGCTGGACATCCAGGAGAAGGTGAGAAGGAATACCAGGAGATGGTTGACTTTGTGGAGCGAATGAAATTTGAGCGATTGGGTGTGTTTACTTATTCCCATGAGGAAAATACGCATGCTTATTCTATGGAAGACAACATTCCTCAGGAAGTGAAGCAGGAGCGTGCAAACAACTTGATGGAGATTCAGGAGCAGATTTCTTATGATTTGAATCAGGAGAAAATCGGCAAGTCTTTCAAAGTATTGATCGACAAAAAAGAAGGCGGTCACTTCGTAGGCCGTACAGAATACGATTCTGTTGAAGTGGATAATGAAGTGTTGATCGATGCTTCAAAATTCTATTGCCGAGTTGGGGACTTTGTAAATGTGAAAGTAACTGATGCTACAGAGTTTGATCTGTATGCGGATGTGGAGGAGTAATTGGAATTTGTATTTGAAATAACAGAAAAAGCTAAATCAACGTATTAGTGAGAGTATTTCAAAATTATTATCTTTCATCATGTTGACAATCAATCCAAAGTATATTACTGATCAAGTTGGAAATAAAATTTCCGTGGTTCTTTCAGTGAAGGAATTTGAAACGATAGTGGAAATGCTTGAGGATTTGGATGATGTTCGTCTTTATGATCAAGTCAAAAATTCTAAAGATCCTTCCATTCCAATTGAGGAGGCATTTGAAATGATAGATGCTCTTAGAAAAGGGGAATAATGGCTTATCAGATCGTCATCAAGAAGACAGCGATTAAGTCTCTATCTAAGATACCCGAGCCCTATTTTTCTACTATAAAAACAGCAATTTTTAATTTGGCTGACGCCCCAAGACCAAATGGTTGCAAGAAATTGAAAGGTCGAGAGGCCTACCGAATTCGTGTCGCGGACTATAGAGTAATCTATGAAATCGAAGATAAAATTCTTTTGATAGAGGTAATTGCAGTTGGTCACCGAAAGGATATCTATGAATGATATCTTGTCTAAGCCTTATTAAATGGCTTCAGAATTTAAAGATATAAAGTGCCTTCATCGCCAAAATCCCTTGTTCGTCTGGAGATTCGCTGTGTTCATAGAGATTTTTTTCTCGACCTTAGTTAATTAGCCAATTTGAGCCTGTCAACAACTCAAATATTCTAATTATGCAAAAAGCAAAATCAATTCTCGCAATTGGACTTTTGGTAGTCTTATTGAATTCCTGTGTGTATTCACTGTTTCCTATTTACACAGATGATACGCTAGTATATTTCCCGGAATTATTAGGTCGTTGGGAAATGGATGATGAAGACTATATAGAATTTAGAAATACTTCTTCCGGGCCTAGTTTTTTTGGTTCATCCGAATCTACCGACTTATCTAAAAATAAAGAATACGCTATTGAGATTATGGAAGGTGGGGATTTAATTAAATTCAAAGGCCATATTGCCAAAATAGGGGACGACTTATTTCTTGACTTGTATCCTGACGATCTATATTCAGCTGAGGGTTTAGGTTCTAACATGATTCCAGTTCATACTTTTGCTAAATTGAAATTCAGCGGTAAGCAACTATACCTGACTTCATTTGATTTGGAAAAATTGAACAAGCTTTTTGAAAGCAATCTGATCCGATTGAGACATGAAAATGTGGACGGAACGATCCTAATTACAGCTCAGCCTAAGGAAATTCAGAAATTTATTGACAAATATTCTGAGGACGAATCGGTGTTTGAGGATACGGAGACTTACAAGAAAGCCAGCTAATCAGTATTTATGATCAAGCTCATCAACTCAAAATGGTTTCAGCATCCGGTTTTTTGGATTCTTTCCATTTATGCGATCGGAAATTATTTTTCGATATCGAGTGTCTTCAAGTTTATTGATGTTTTTTATGCATTGCTTTTTCATGTTCCTCTGTTCTTTCTGGTTTATTTCAATTTAAGAGTACTGATTCCTTGGTTTCTCGACCAAGGAAAATACCTGCTTTACTTTTTGAGCATTCCGTTGCTTTTATTGGCGACGTATATAATTCATGAACTCACGTTTGAGGTAATGTTTCCGCTATTGGATTCTGAGTTCTATATGGTTTCCTTCACAGAGTGGCAGGTTTTAGTGAGTATTTTCTTGATTTATCTGATTCTTACTACGCTTATCAAATTGTCAAAATCCTGGTACACACTGCAGCAAGTTGAAAAGGAGAAATTGTCTCTTGAACTCAATTCTCTGAAAACTCAGATTAACCCTCACTTTCTGTTTAATAGCCTGAATAGCATTTATTCGCAGGCTTTGACCAAAAGCGATCAGACTTCTGAGACTGTTTTGGAGCTTTCAAATTTGCTTCGATACATGCTTTATGAGGTGGAAGAGGATAAAGTGCCATTGGTGAAAGAAGTGGAAATGCTGGAAAATTACATCGAGTTGCAAAAACTCAGATTAGAGGAGGGATCCAAAGTTGGGTTTACAATTGAAGGTGATTTAGAACGTGTGGTGATTGCACCGTTGTTATTATTTCCTTTGGTGGAAAATGCTTTCAAACATGGAATGAAAGATGATTCTGAACAGGAATTTATAGAAATCAAGCTGAAAGTGGATACAGCTATCTCTTTTTCAATCAAGAATAAACTGGGCCAGATCGATGACATGGAAAAAGGGAAATATGGAGGAATTGGTCTTGAAAATGTGAAAAGAAGATTGGAGCTTATCTATCCAAAATCACATGAGTTTGAGATTATAAAAACCAAATCCGAATTTCAAGTTAACTTGACGCTTGTATGATCCGATGTGCAATCATAGATGACGAACCGCTCAGCCGGGATGTATTGAGACAATTCATCTCTGATCATCCAGATCTAATCCTTGCTGGGGAATACAAAGATGCATTGGAATCAATCTCAGGAATTGAGTCAAATCCCGTTGACTTGCTCCTGCTGGATATCAATCTTCCAAAGCTTTCTGGTATCAATTTTTATAAAAGCTTATCAAATAAGCCTCTGGTAATTTTCACTACAGCATATCCGGAATTTGCCTTGGATGGCTTTGAACTTAATGCTGTCGATTACCTGATGAAGCCAATTCCCTTTGACCGCTTTTTGCAAGCCATTCAGAAAGTAAAAGAACGCCTGAAGACTCAGCAGGATTCTCCAGAGTTTATTATGCTGAAGGTGGATAAAAAGCTCTACAGAACAGCTTTTGAGGATGTTTTATTTTTCGAGGCTTTCGGAGATTATGCTAAAGTGTATTTGGAAAATCAGGTGTTGATCATTACTTCGACGATGAAGAAAATGGAGGCAGAATTACCGAAGGATCTTTTTGTACGAACTCACAAGTCATTTATCATTAACACTTCCAAAGTGGAATTTATCGAGGGGAATCAGATCAAGATCGGAGGTAAAATGATCCCAATTGGTATGCGTTACCGTGAGAATCTGCTAAAGCAATTGAATTGAGGTATACATAATCACCAGTTATGCTGCTTCTCCAGAAGCAGCATCAAGCTCCAATTAAGTCCAGCTTCTGGAGAAGCAGGAGAACTCACCTTTTGCCCTTTCAGACGATCTACCTAATTTAGCATTCTAAAATCACCCGAATGCAATTGATCGAAGTCACCACGCCAGCACATCAAAAAGAGTTTATCGAGATGGCTGTGAGGTTATATAAAAATGAAAAAAATTGGATCCGGCCTCTTGACGCAGATATCGAGGGGCTTTTTCATAAAGAAACCAACAAGCTTTTTCGGAATGGAGCCAAAGCCAAGCGCTGGATTTTGCAAAATGACAAACAAGAAACCATCGGTCGCGTAGCTGCATTCATCAATCCTAAGATGAAGGAAAAACAACCTACAGGAGGGTTAGGATTCTTTGAATGTATTGACGATCAAGAAGCAGCATTTTTGCTTTTTGATACGGCAAAGGCTTGGTTGGAAAGTGAAGGAATGGAAGCCATGGATGGCCCAATCAATTTTGGAGAGCGCGACAAATGGTGGGGATTACTCGTGGATGGATTCACAGAGCCGAATTACAATATGCCGTGGAACTTCAAATACTACCAAAAGTTCTTCGAGGATTACGGTTTCCAGATTTACTTCAAGCAGTTTACGTACGCGAGAAATGTTCAGGGCTTAGGTTTTGATGAGAAAATGATAGCAAGAGCAAAGGTGGTCATGGATAATCCTGACTATGAATTCCATTACTTGAAGGGAAGGGAGCTGAAGGAAAAAGCTCCCGAGTACTTTATGACTGTCTATAATAAGGCTTGGGCAAGGCACATGGGGAAATCACTTGCGTTAAAAGAAGCACAGATGATGTTTGCCAAGATGAAACCGATCATTGACGAAAAGCTGATTTACTTCGGGTTTTATAAAGGCGAGCCCGTTTCCTTCTTTATTCAGATTCCGGAAATCAACCAGATCTTCAAGCATGTGAATGGCAAGATGGACTTGATCGGTAAACTCAAATTTCTTTGGTACAAAACCTTCTCACCTCCCAACAAAATGCTTGGTCTGGTGTTTGGTGTAGTGCCGGAGCATCAGGGGAAAGGGGTGGAGAGTGCGATGATCATCACCTACGACAAGATGAGCGGCAAGCCTGATTTTCAATACAAAACCATCGAGATGAACTGGATTGGCGATTTCAATCCAAAGATGATGCGTGTTTGTGAACAGCTTTTGGCAGATATTTACAAGACTCATCATACCTACCGCTATTTGTTTGATCGAGAAAAGCCATTTGAAAGACACCGCATATTTGATTGACCTTTGCCATTTACGATTTGAGATTTATGATTTACGAGATCTTTTTATGCTATTGAGATATTCTTCCAATTAGACTTTGAAGTCGTTTTAAGCATAATCTTTCAAAAGTAATATCGAATAAAGAATGCTGAATTTAGAATAATGAAGTTTCGCTAACTTCTGAGCCCATTCTTCCAATTTTAAAATATTTCAATTTTCCAATACAGAAAAAAAATGAAAAAATACGATGTAACCGGCATAGGGAATGCCCTAGTAGATATAGAATTCAAAGTAAAAGACCAGTTTTTTGCTGACAATGGCGTGGAGAAGGGATTGATGACTTTGGTAGATGAGGAGCGCCAAAATGCGTTGATGACAGTGATCGATACCGAGCAAGCCAAGAAACAATGTGGTGGGTCTGCTGGAAATACTGTGATTGCGATTTCTCAGTTTGGAGGTAAATCCTATTATTCATGCCGTGTTGCAAATGATGAGTTTGGCCACTTTTACATGAAAGACATGAAGGATGCCGGCGTATCTCACAACTTGAATGAAAGCAGTTTGGCGGAAGGTATCACTGGAAAATGCCTAGTGATGGTGACTGAAGACGCTGAGCGGACTATGAATACGTTTTTGGGGATCACACAGACCTATTCCACTGCAGACGTGGACGAAGCAGCGATTAAAGATTCTCAGTATTTATATATCGAGGGCTACCTAATCACTTCTGAGAATGGCAAGCAAGCGATGAAGCATGCAAAGAAAACTGCTGAAGATAATGGGGTAAAAGTAGCATTGACTTTCTCCGATCCTGCGATGGTGAAGTACTTCAAAGATCCGATGACTGAGGTAATCGGTGCAAGCGTGGATTTACTGTTCGCAAATGAGGAAGAAGCGATGATTTTCACAGGAAAGGATAATTTGCTTGAAGCCCGTGAGGAATTGAAGAAAGTAGCCAAACACTTTGTGATCACGCAGGGGAAAAATGGCGCGATGATCTTCGATGGAGATACTTTTATTGATATCGAACCTTATGCAACCACTGCAATAGATTCCAACGGAGCAGGAGATATGTTTGCAGGAGCCTTTATGTATGGCATTACAAACGGTCACAGTTATGCCTCAAGCGGGAAGCTAGCATCCATGGCGAGTTCGAAAATTGTAAGTCAATTTGGCCCGAGGCTTCAATGGCATGAAGCGAAAGATATTTTAGCTAGACTAAATCCATAAAATAAGGCTCTGAAAGTTAATTTTCAGAGCCTTATTTTTTATTAAAATTTTATCCTAAATTTTTAGATTACAATAATAAGTATTTTTTTAGGGTAAGATTGTGATAATGGACGTTCAGCGAACAATTTGACTTTTGGAAAGACCTCCTTAAATAATCTTATTTTTACTTTTAAATATTGAGAATATAATCCAACATACAATGATGAGAAAACTTACTGCATTGGGGCTAATGGCAGGAATGCTGAGTGTTCCCGCTCTTGCGCAAAACAAAATTGAGTTCAAGGAATTCGATTTGGACAATGGATTGCATGTGATCATGCACCAGGATAATACGACACCAATCGTGGTGACTTCGGTCCTTTACCATGTTGGAGCAAAAAACGAACAACCAGACAGAACTGGTTTTGCACACTTTTTTGAGCACTTGATGTTTGAAGGTTCAGAGAATATTGAGCGAGGAGAATATATGAATATAATCCAGGCTCATGGGGGTACTTTAAATGCCTACACATCCAATGACATTACCTACTATTATGAGTCTCTCCCTTCCAACGAACTGGAATTAGCATTGTATATGGAAAGTGAGCGAATGCTTCACTCCAAGGTAGACGAGACTGGTGTAGAGACGCAGCGTGAAGTGGTGAAAGAGGAGAAGCGGCAAAGTATTGACAATCGTCCTTATGGAAGTATTCTGGTTGAGACGCTGAAAAGAGCATATACAGACCATCCTTATCGTTGGGCACCGATTGGTTCCATCGAGGACTTGAATGCAGCTTCTATCGAGGAGTTTCAGCAGTTTTACAAAGACTTCTATGTGCCAAATAATGCGACGTTAACCATCGCTGGTGATATTGACTATGCTAAGACTGAAGAATGGGTGAAAAAATATTTCTCCGAAATACCTAAAGGAACCAAGGAGATCTATAGACCAGATGTTGAGGAGCCAAGAAAAACTGCAGAAATCAGAGATATAGTTTATGATAACATTCAGATTCCTGCTGTAATTCAAGCCTATAACCTTCCGCCAAAGACAGACAAGGATTCTTATGCGATGTCAATGCTTTCGACTTATTTGACAGGAGGAAATTCTTCCTTGATGACCAAAGAGCTGGTAGATAAGCAACAAAAAGCTTTGGCTCTTGCAGCTATCCCGTTGGACTTGGAAGATGGTGGTATTTTCATCATGTATGGGATTACCAATATGGGGGTGGAACCGCAGGACCTGGAGACAGAAATAGATAAGCTGATCAAGCAGGTACAGGATGAAGGAATTTCTGATCGTGACTTCGAGAAGCTTCAGAACATCATGGAAAACAACATTGTAAGTGGAAATTCTTCCATGGCTGGAGTTGCAGAAAATCTTGCTGAAGCTCATGTGATCTATGGCAATACTGATTATGTCAATAAGACAATGGAAATGTATGGTCAAGTGACCAAAGCAGATCTTCAAAGAGTTGCCAAAGAGTATTTAACTCTTGATGGTCGTGTAGTATTGTATTATTTGCCTAAACCAGCTGAATCTGCTCAGTAATTGATTCACCTTAACTATTGAAATAACATGTTAAAAATAACGATATCCTTTGTATTGAGCCTTTTGGTGTCTGTCGCAAGCTTTGCTCAGGTGGACAGAAGTCAGTTTCCAAAAGCTGGGCCAGCGCCTGTGATTAAAATTGGCGAAGCAGAAACTTTTACCCTAGATAATGGACTTAAAGTTTTTGTGGTAGAAAATGATAAACTTCCCCGTGTATCTTTCACTTTGGTGTTGGAAAGAGATCCTTTATTTGAAGGAGATAAGGCAGGATTGACTGGCTATGTGGGTCAGATGATGATGGCAGGTACTACCACTCGGACCAAAGATCAACTGGATGAAGAAGTTGATTTTATTGGCGCTAACCTTGGATTTTCATCAACTTCCGCTTCGGCATCTTCACTTAAAAAACATCAGGATAAAGTACTTCAGTTGATGACGGATGTTTTGTATAATCCTGTTTTTCCGGAAGAAGAATTGGAGAAATTAAAGAAGCAATCGCTTACTGCGTTGGCTACCAGTAAAGATGAGCCAGGGGCAATTTCCAGCAGATTGACAAGTGCTCTTGTGTATGGAAAAGATCATCCATATGGCGAAGTAGAAACTGAAGAAACTTTGAAAAATGTCACTGTTGAGGACGTAAAGTCATATTATGAAACTTACTTTAAGCCAAACATTGCTTATTTAGCGATAGTAGGAGATATGAGTAAAGCTGAGGCTGAGAAAGTAGTAAAGGAGCATTTCAGCTCTTGGGAAAAAGGAGACGTTCCTACTTTTACTTACCCAAATCCTGCTTCTCTGGATAAAAATATGGTTGGATTGGTTGATCGTAGTTCATCCGTGCAAACAGTAATTGATATTGCTCAGCCGATTGAATTGAAAGTTGGTGACGAGGATTATATCTCGAGTAGAGTATTGAATCAAATTTTTGGTGGAGGCTCTTCCTCTCGGCTTTTCATGAATCTTCGTGAAGACAAAGGTTATACTTACGGAGCTTATTCATCCTTTTCTTCGGATAAGCTTGTAGGGCAATTCTCTGCCAATGCTTCTGTCCGTACAGAAGTGACAGATTCTGCTGTATATGAATTCATTCACGAAATTAACAGGTTAGTAGAAGATGGTGTAACGCAAGAAGAATTGGACAAAGCGAAATCAAATCTTGCTGGTTCATTTGGCAGATCTCTTGAAAACCCTGCTACTATAGCAAGTTTTGCATTGAATATTGAGCGCTACGATCTTCCAAAAGACTACTATGAGACTTACTTGCAGAAAATGAATGCGCTGACTGTAGCGGATATCAACAAAACCGCGGACGATTTGATTGATCCAGACAAGTTGTATATCACTGCAGTGGGAAATGCCACGGAGATCAAAGATAAACTGGCTCAGTTTGGAGAAGTGAAGTTATTTGACAACATGGGGTTCCCAGCAAAAGAAATGGCTGCTGTGGATGCTGATGTGACATCTGAAAAGGTTCTTGAAAATTATATAGCAGCAATTGGTGGTAAAAGCGCCGCTAGCTTAATTAAGACTGCAAAAGTGGTAATGGAAGCAGACGTTATGGGACAAAAGTTGACAATTGAGCAGTTTTTCGACAATGCCAATTTGCGTTACGGCCAAAATACCTTAGTCGGAGGAAACGTAATGCAAAGTTCAAGAATTATCGATGGAAAAGGTGAAGCCAAAGTACAGGGACAGTCTATTGCGATGACAGATGAGCAGGTCGATGCTGCTAAACTTGAGACGTATTTCCTACCTGAGTTATATTATGAAACGATGGGATATACACTTACTTTGGATGGAATCAAAGATGTAGAAGGAACGCCCGCCTATAAAATAATCGTTGCTACACCTTTAGGTGCATCAGTGAATAATTACTATTCAGTTGAATCAGGTTTGAAAGTAAAAAATGAAAATCCTGTTTCCGGAGATACGTTTTACAGCGATTACCAAGAGAAAAATGGTGTTTTGATTCCTATGTCTGTAACAATCAAATCGGCTATGATCCCTGCTCCATTGGAAGCTAAGGTGACCAGTTTGGAATTGAATCCAGAGTTAACAGAAGAGGACTTTAATTAATTGATTATGAAAAAAAGTAATTTAGTACTAGCTCTAGGCCTGTTAATCTCGCCTTTGTGCTCCCAAGCGAATGATGGAGGAATTGAATCTCCACCTAAGCTTATTGTCAAAAATTCTGTCAAGGAAGTGATTGACAATTATGTAAAAGCGATAGGCGGCGAGGCAAAGATGAAAGATATCCGCAATATGGAGATGAATATGGAGGCTGAGATTCAAGGCATGCAGTTAGTCATCTCAGGAGTTACAGATCAGGAAAATAAGCGGATGGCTAATTTGACTGAAATGAATGGGAATGTGGTTTCAAAAACAATTGTGAAAGATGGCGCTGGAACCGTATCAGCTATGGGACAGGAGCAAGCTTTGACAGAGGCTCAAGTAGCCGCGGTTCTTAAAAATCAGGTTTACGTCTTCCGGGAATTGTATTTGGATGAATTAGGCGTTACAGCGGTATTTGAGGGAACTGAGGAAGTAGAAGGAGAAGAAGCATATAAGCTTTCTTTTGAAACTGGAGGAGATGGTAATACGACTGAATACTACAGCGTAGCCACTGGCCTAAAAATTCAGACCAAATCCGATATTGCAGGGACTATTCTTTATAAGGATTATGAAGATGTAGATGGCTTGATGATGCCAATGACTATGGTTATTAAAAACAACATGATTCCAATGCCATTGGAGGCGAAAGTCACTTCTATTAAGTTCAATCAGGATTTGGATGATTCTGTATTTAACTAAATCTAGTACCAATAAAGCAATCAAGAGGCTGCCTGCGAAGACAGCCTCTTTTTTTAGCCATTAATCCAAGCACCCCTCTTGGGATTACTTTTCCTGTCAACCAGAAAATAGTCTTTATATAAAAGGATCTCTGAGTTTAGTAAAGCCACCTGAAGCTCTCTACCAAAACGATCAATTGATAATTCAACACCGTTTGAAGTGTCTGTTTTTGATTTGATTATATCACCTAGCATAAGTTTATTGTAAGCATCGCTTTCCGGGTGAATTTTTATGATGAGGCCTTCGTCGTTTTTGATGATCCCGTAATTAGAAGATAACTGATCTCTCTTGGGTTTGGCGTCCAGTTCGAAACCTAGCGATGAGAGATGCTTTGCTACTAGTGGAAAAATATCCTCTTTTCCTAAGATGAAATCATCATAGAATTGATTGAAATAGATAGGGTGGTGAGTTTGCGAAAGGATGACTTCCCAAACTTCTTCCATTGTATATCCGATTTTTGGTTTCCCGAATCTTTTCCAAAGGATTTTCATGACCTGATGAAGAGAGGAGTTTTCATCTAGTAGCATGGCATCCAAGCAAAAAGCGATCAAAGCACCGTGCGTATAAATGCTCACTTTTTTGTCAGGAATACCTCCTACATATCCATCGATCCAAAGGTCAAAACTGGACTCCAAAATAGATTGATTTTTCCAGCCAAGGTTTATTGATTCTCGGTTCAGTACTTTTTCGAAAGTTTCGAAGTATTCCTCTAATGAGAAATAACCTGACTTCAACAGAAAAAGGTCTCCCATGTAGGTGGTGACACCTTCTACCATCCAGCCTGCTTCATGGTAAGCTTCTTTCGAAAAGTCATATGGCAAAATCTCAACTGGCCTGATCTGGCAGACATTCCAGGCATGGTAAAGTTCGTGACAGCTTACTCCCATCAATTCATTGAGATTTTTTCGCTCTACAAGACTTTGAGCAGGTCCAAAAGTAATAACCGTCCCCCGCTGATGCTCTACGCCATGATAATGCGGGTAGGGTAAAAGCTGATAAATGAAATGATATTCATCAACAGGAAATTCTCCAAATGCCTGGATTTGTTTCAAAGCAAACTGTTTGACATCTGTTTTAAAGTCAGCAATATCAAAACTGACTTCTCCATTAAACCACAGATGGAAAATCGTTTCTCCCAATTCAAATGAATCATGAGTTAAATTTTGCGAAGCTATGTAGCTGCTATCCGCCAATTGCTGGAAATTGGAAGCATAAAGTTGATTGTTTTCTGAAAGCAGGGTTGTGCAGATTTGGAAGTCTTGTGATGAGATGACCTCTACATCTATGCGTTCTTCAGATCTTCCTACTATCTCAAAGCAGCAATTAACAAAGTTTAGATAGATTTGCTCATCGTCCACCCAGCAAGATCCTGCATCCATCTTGGCACAGTAATATTCATAAGATACTTGGTACTCACCCACATGATCGGGACTGAATTCCCATAGGTCTTTTGTAAGCTTTGAGCTTGGGATCAACTTTCCTGTAGGGGATATTACATTGAAATTCCGAATATTTTGGACGTAATTTGCTAGCTGATAGCGTCCAGCACGCCAAGCGGGAAGTTGAAGTCTCACTTGCGAAAGATGCCTAACAGGTATATATAGGGTGATTTGAATGAATTGAGATACTGGGTTATTGGACTCTATTAGGTATTTTATCATTGATTAGGGTTATTAATTCAAACAAATGTTTTTTAGCTTGTTTGCATTTAAAGAAATGGTACTTATCTTTGCAATCCTTTTCAGGGTTGATCCTGGGGAACAAAGAAATAGAAAGCAATTAGATAAAGATATTCGATCATGAAAAGAACATTTCAACCTTCTCGTAGAAAAAGAAAAAATAAGCACGGCTTTAAGGAAAGAATGTCTTCTGCTAACGGTAGAAGAGTACTGAAAGCTAGAAGAGCTAAAGGAAGACACAAGCTTACTGTTTCTTCTGAAAAGACATTGAAGAAGTAATTCTTAGCACTGATTTTCGTATGTTCACGTACGAATATAGTTCTTGTGATGAATTACAGACTCCCAAAAAGTGAGCGGCTTCATGCCGACAAACTTATCAAGGAACTTTTTAACGAAGGTTCCTCTTTTTTTTTGTACCCATTTAAAGTCCAATTTTTTGTTAAAAAGGATCAGGAGAGTGGAACCACTCAGGTGCTTTTCTCCGTTTCGAAGAAGAAGATCAAAAAGGCAGTCGGGCGTAACTTTGTAAAACGAAGAATGCGTGAGGCATATAGGCTTAACAAAGCGTTGATCCCACCATCTGCTCCAGCTATGTCAATTGGCTTAATTTATGTAAGTTCCGAGTTGATGGAGTTCCCGGAAATTCAGACTAAAATTACTCTGGCTTTAAAGAAACTTGCCAGCATAGTAAACGAAAATCAAAAACAGCATGAAATCGAGAATGACCGAAATGGTGAAAAACTATTATGATTACTTGGTATAAGATTCTATTTGACCTTTCAGGTAAAACTATAAATACATGAAATTAAACACGTGTATAAAGTCATACAGAGGGACGATTTTAAGCCATGTCAAATTTGATTTGTCCCTTGAAGATAAATAATAATCCTATGAATAAATCTTTGAAAAAATCCCTTCTAATATCTCTATTGGGAGCACTTGTACTAACTGGATTTTTTGCATTCAAAGCTAAAAATGACAAGCTTTTTGCCATAGCTAAGAACATTGACATTTTCGCTACCCTGATCAGGGAGCTGGATTCTTATTATGTAGATGATATCGATCCGGACGAATTGGTTACAATTGGGATCAATGCCATGCTTGAGGAGCTAGATCCCTACACTACTTATGTTCCGGAGGAGGATTCAGATGATTATCGAATGATGACCACTGGTGAATATGCTGGGATAGGGGCCTTGATAGGAAATAGGGGGGAAGGAAGTATGGTAATTATGCCTTACACAGGTTTTCCTGCACAAACTGTCGGCTTGAAGATTGCCGATTATATTTTGAAAATAGATACAACTGATGTGACCAATTTAGGGACTTCAGACGTGTCGGCGCTTCTAAAAGGTCCGGCAAATACACCAGTTCATCTTCAGGTGAAAAGAAATCAAGATACACTGGAATTTGATGTAGTGAGAAAGAAGATCGCTATTAAGAATGTACCTTATTATGGCAAACTTGATGAGCATACCGGATATATTAAGTTGGCTGAATTTACCACCAATGCTTCTACAGAAGTGAGAAATGCTTTATTGGATTTGAAAAGCCAAGGAGTGGATAGACTGGTACTGGATGTGAGAGAGAATCCGGGTGGTTTGGTAAATGAAGCCGTAGAGATTATAAATCTTTTTATCCCAAAAGGAAAAGAGGTTGTAAAGACAATTGGTAAGCTCGAAAATGTCAATTACACTTATAAGACCACCAAAACGCCGGTAGATAAAGATATACCAATGATTGTTTTGCTAAATGAACACAGTGCGTCAGCTTCAGAAATAGTAGCAGGCACTCTTCAAGATTATGATAGGGCAGTTTTGATAGGAAGAAAGTCGTTCGGAAAAGGGCTCGTTCAGACGACCGTTCCATTGACTTATAATGCACAGATGAAAGTCACTACTGCCAAATACTATATTCCAAGTGGAAGATGCATCCAGGCGATTGATTATTTGCAGAGTAGAGAAAATAACGAGTTGGTTACTGTTCCAGACTCATTAAGAAAAGTGTTTTATACTAAGAATGGTAGAAAGGTTTTGGATGGTGCTGGCATCGAACCTGATGAAGAAGTAGAGCAAACAAGCTATGCGCCGATTTCTTACAGCTTAGTCGCTAGGAACCATGTTTTCGATTATGGAACCAAATATTTCTACGAGCACGATGAGATTGCAGATCCTTCAAAGTTTTCTATTTCAGACGCTGACTATAAAGGTTTTGTGAAATGGTTGGAAGGCAAAGAGTATGATTATACTACCTACTTGGAAAAATCGGTGGAGGATATGCGCAAGAATGCCGAAAAGGTAGATTATTACGATGAAATTAAAGCACAGATTGATTCGCTTGAAAAGAGAGTGAATCATAGCAAAGAACAAGATTTGGTAACTAATAAAGAGGAGATTAAGAAAATCCTTTCGCAGGAAATTGTATCTAGGTATTATTTTCAAGAAGGCATGATAGAATCTGGACTTCAGGATGACGAAGAGGTAATGCTTGCGAAAGAATATTTGAAAGAACCTGAGAAAATCAAGATGGTTTTGACTGCCTCATCTAAATAAAGAGTATGGCAATTATTCTCTCTTTTGAAACTTCCACACCTATATGTTCCATTGCACTACATCGAGATGGGATAATGTTAGCGGAGAAGTCACTAGATCTCCCGGGTGCTCATTCTGAAAAGCTAATGGGGATGATAGATTCAGTTCTGGATGAATGCATGCTTTCCATTGAGGACATACATGTTGTTGCTGTTTCTGAAGGGCCTGGGTCTTATACAGGACTAAGAATTGGAGTTTCAGCAGCCAAAGGATTGGCGTTTGCCAGAGATATACCTTTGATTGCAATCAGCACTTTGAAAGCCTTGGCTTGTGGCGCGAAGCCTCATGTAGAGGAAGCTGGACTTATCATAGCGATGCTGGATGCAAGGAGAATGGAAGTTTATCGTGAAGTGTTCGATTACGATTTGAATACAATAAGTGAACTCGACTCAGAAATCATTGATGAAAAATCCTATTCCACCTTTTTGGAAAAGGGCAAGGTATATTTTGTAGGGGATGCAATACAGAAGGTATCTGAAGTAATTAATCATCCTAATGCTGTTTTTCTTGATGTTTCTATTTCTGCAAATTATGTTGGGGTATTAGCTCATGAGAAGTTTCAAAAAGAAGAATTTGCCGATCTGGCTTATTTCGTTCCAAATTATCTGAAAGAATTTAAAGCCCTTCAGTCCAAAAAGAATCCCTTGTTGATATGAGTGATATAGTAAATAGAGTATCGAGTAGTCCTATCATAACGATTAATCTGGAAGAGATTTATCCAAAAGAAGAAAGAGTGATTTTTGACCTCAAGCCATTTCTTTTTCAAGAATTAATTCTGCGAGAGAAAGATTTTAGGACAGCTCTGAAAGAAATCGATTGGTCTCAGTACCAAAATAAATGGGTGGCAATCACCTGTACTGCAGATGCTATTGTCCCTAATTGGGCATTTATGTTAGTGGCAACCTATCTAAATTCTTTTGCTCGCGGCTATGCAATTGGAGATTTGAAGGAGCTGGAAATAATGATTGTTGAAGATTGTTTGAGAAAATTAGATCTAGATTCTTTCATTGATAGGCCAGTTGTGGTGAAAGGGTGTAGTGATTTCCCGATTCCCTTATTCGCCTACGGCAAAATAATTTCTCTTATACAGAGCCGTGCAAAATCCATAATGTACGGAGAGCCTTGTAGTACAGTGCCGCTCTACAAAAAACAAAAGTCTTGATAATTAAAGTATTGCGTAAATTCACTTAATTTTTTGCAATTTTCTTTGTTGTGGTTCTTGCCCATAAATAAAAAAGGGAGATATTTGCACTCCCAAACGACGCAGACGGTG
>NZ_CAXBET010000014.1:0-111502 GCF_963974835.1 uncultured Algoriphagus sp.
ATCTGGCCAAGGTGCGCCATTGGCAATCCAAAGCGCAATCAAATCTCGTTCGTCTTTGCTGAGTAGTTTGCCCTTGGAAGGCATCACATCATCATGGTTTTTGGCGAGGTTTATTCTCCGGACGATGTCACTTTCCCCGGGATTTCCAGGGATTAGAATCTGACCATTTTCACCTCCGGCAAAAACAAACTCTTTTTCATCCAAGCGTAATTCCCCTTCGATCTTTGCTCCGCTATGGCACTTGTAGCAGTTGTGCGCCAAGACCATCCGAACTTCCCCGATGAGTTTCATCTCTTTATCAGGAGTGAGTTCTGTGCTGTAGGAAGCAAGGTTGATCGGGGTTTTTTCTATTTCTGATTCATCCTCTGTGCTGCTAGGCAAAATCTCGGTAAGGAAATCTTCTCCATGCGTCAAAGATCCTCCATAATGCCCCGCAGCCGAAACACCGATGGCGGTAAAAAACAGCAGAAATCTAAATCCAGTGATTTGTGATTTTGACGGACTACTGTTGATTTTGACCATCATTGCCAAGACGGCCATACTGAATACAGCAGTTCCGATTCCGATCCATTTATGTAGATCTAATGTACTACCTGTCGTCCCTTCATTAGTTGCCAGAAGCCAACCCATTGGTGCGGCAACAATTGCACTCACTGTGCCGATAGTAGCTAAAATCAAAATTCCGGGCCGAATCTTCGAGTTGAATTTTCCGAAGGTGAAAAGCTCCATCAAAGCCGCAACCACGATTAATGCAATCGGGAAATGGACGATTAGTGGATGAAGTCTTCCCAGAAATTGCCATAGCCAAAATTCACTTACTAGCATTACTTTTATATTTATATTTTAGTTAGAAAAAGCTGACAAATCCACCCACATGCGGCTAGGAATATGTCCAGCTTTTCTGTCCATTTTTGTTTTATAGTAAACGGTATTCTACGCTGCTATTTTCAGTTTTGCTTAGAATACCGTTTATAATTAATACCCTGGGTTTTGTTGAATATTCGGATTAATTCTTATTTGGTCAGCTGGTATAGGAAACAGCAACTGATATTCTTCAATTTGATAATCGCCATTGGAAAACGGAATTCCTCCACGATCAGTAGTAGGATTTTCTAGTTCAGAACGTCCATGGGCTTTTAGCAATTGGATAAGCTCTGAGTTGGAAAGTGTTCTTTTTAAGTCAAACCATCTGTGATTTTCGAAAGCCAACTCAATTCTTCTCTCTTTCCAAATCGCAGTTCTAAATCCATTTTGGTCCAATCCTGATAGTGCAGGGAGCCCTGCTCTTTCCCGTACCATGTTCACGTAGTTAAAGGCTTCGGCTGATGGGCCACTTAGTTCATTAATCGTTTCTGCTAGCATAAGAAGCACATCTGAATAGCGGTACACAGGCCAGTTGTCATCTGAAGCTCCCCGAACTGTATGTTCATGGTTATACTTTTCGATATAGGGCACTGGTATCCATTCACCTGATTGATCGAAATATCCTTCTTTCAGTGATGCATCTTTTCTTGTATCGCCATCTTCATACAGCGCTATGATTTCATTGGTTGGGATATTCCACCCACCACCATTTTGTCCTGGGAAATTAATAACAGAACCGTTTGATGAGCGTGGCGCGAACGTATAAATAAACGAGCTGTTTACACCTCCAGTACTTAAGCCTTGGTATTGGATTTCCCAGATGGATTCGCTGTTATTTTTATTGCTTGTCAGGAATATATCTGCATAATTATTGACTAGCGTATATCCAAGAGGAAGTATTTTATTCAACGTACTTAAGCATTCTGTGTAATTTTTCTGTGTTAAATATACTTTAGCCAACAGCGTAAGTCCTGCACCAAGCGTGACTTTGCCTGCTTTAGTAGGAGCATAATTTGCAGGTAATTTTTGTACAGCATCATCAAGATCTTGTAGGATGAATTGATAGACTTCAGCCTCAGGTTTTCTAACTGCCAAAAAAGCGTCTTCTGGGTTTGTAATTGGAGTGTCGATAATTGCTACATCTCCAAAGGAGCGTACCAAGTCAAAATACATCTGTGCCCGGATGAACTTTACCTGCCCGATTGCTTGGTCCTTTATTTCTTGGTCAAGTTCGACCTGATCTAGATTGAATAATAGGGTATTTATATTCGCAATTATATAGTAGGAACTATTGTAGAGAGTGGCGAAATTTTGTGTTCCGGGATTGTATTGCCAGTATTCTAAAGCTTCTAAGGATGGTCCTTGTCCACGATCTCCTACGTTAAACTCTAACGTGGTATTATCACTGACGTATTCAGTAAACTGCCACTGGTTATTGAAGTAGTCCTGAAGAAGAGCATATACCCCGTTGACAGCCTGTTCGACTTCCGCCTCATTCTTATAAAAGGTATCAACCACTAACACGGTAGGGTCAGTTTTGTCCAGAAATCCGTCACAAGACGAGGCCAAAATAAGTACGAAAGGGATTAGTATAAATTTTTTAATAAGTTTCATGGGTCAGGAATTAAAAGTTGATACTTGCGCCAATTGTGAATACTCTCGGAACGGGATATGCTTCATCGTCTACCCCTAGATTAACCCCTCCTCTTGTATTGACATCAGGGTTTGAACCTGGAAACTTGCTGAGCAGGAACACGTTTTCGCCACTTAGGAATACACGGGGATTGTTCTTAAATTTTTTGACAGGAATAGTGTAGCCAAGTGTGATATTTCTTAGCCATACGTGTGAAGCATCATAAACATATCTTGAATTTGATTCTCTTTCCCACTTCCAGGTGTTTGATGTTGCACCTACGCCATCATCAGGGTTTTCAGCAGATCTCCATCTATTCACCCCAGACTGTAGGATGTTGAAAACCCCATCCATATTCATTGTGGTAGCTTCAATATTTCTAAATACATCATAATTGAAGGCACCTGTAAAAAGCACATTGAAATCAAAATTGCCAGCGTCTCCGCCAATAGTCCAGCCCATTAGTAATTTTGGATGGGGATTTCCGATTTCCACCATGTCTTGTGTGTCGTAGGAGATCACGCCATCACCATTAGTATCCTCATATTTATATGTTCCGGGAATAGCTCCATCTTGTGTTGGAGAGTTGGCTACTTCATCATCGGTATTAAAAATCCCTAAATTTTTAAAGCCATAGAGCATTCCCATAGGTCTTCCTGATTTAGAAACATTGTAAGTGTCGTAAAATCCTCCAGTCCAAATCGCGTCATTCTCACCCCTGATCTCCAGAACTTCATTTCTGTTCATCGTGAAGTTCAGATTGCTTCTCAAATTCACTCTTCTAACGGTAGTCCTAAAATCCAGCCCAAGCTCAAAGCCGTTGTTTTTTACTTTTCCAACATTGTTCAGAGATTGAGTGAAGCCAGATACTGATGGCATCTCGACGGATAGCAGCATATCGTCAGTCAATCTGTTGTAGTATTCTGCCGTTACAACCAGACGATTGTCGAATAGTGCCAAATCAAGTCCAATGTCAGTTTGCTGACTTTGTTCCCACCCTAGGTTACTGTTCCCAAAATTTGCCAACACTTGGCCATTTACAAGTACTCCACCTAACACATAATTAGAAATTCGGAGATTTGAGTAACTGGAATAGTTTCCTATTGCATTATTTCCGGTGACGCCAAAGCTACCGCGAAGTTTTAAGTCAGTAATCCATTGTGCCTTTGGAAAAAAATCTTCTTCATAAATCCTCCACCCAATAGAAAGTGCGGGGAAATCACCATACTTGTTATTAGTGCCAAATCTAGAGCTTCCTTCTCTTCGGATAGAAGCGGAAGCGAGATATTTATCCTTGTAAGAGTAGTTCGCTCGCATAAAGTAGGCCAGTAGGCTCCATCCATATTCTCCTGAGCTTGTCGTTTGAACAGATGCTGCACTCAAGTATCTATTTTCATCGTTTGGAAATGTATTCCCATTTCCTAAAAGAAACGTGGTATTTTCTTGTTGGGCAGAAAACCCTATCAGACCTTCTATTCTATGGGAATTAAAGTTCTTCGAATAACTTAGCAGCTGATCTCCTGAAATATTATATGTGTTATAGGTAGACTGGCCGAGTGTAGCTACACTGGGAGGTGGCTGATTATACCCAGTGCCAGCAAGAGTTGAGGGTCTAAATTCTTTCTGCTCACTACCATTATAAATAGCATTGACAGAGCTTCGAAATTTGAAGTTTTTTAAAAAGGTTAACTCGATATAGCCATTTCCTAAAATGTTATTGCTAACTCTGGTCCTCGTTACTTCATTCAGCTCCTGAACGATATTAGCTGTACCGAAAACACCATTGGTCCCACCTATATAGGAATTGTAACTTCCATCCTCGTTATAAACAGGGTATCTAGGATCAGCCCAAAGTGCTCTTCCTATCACACCATCCCGACCATTGGTAGGAGCGTAGTTTTCTTCAATATGTGCTGCTGACATATTCCATCCTATGGTCAGGAAATCATTGATTTTACCTTCAACATTTACCCTTGCATTAAAACGGTTGTAATCGGTTTTTATCACTGCACCTTCTTGGTTAATATATCCCAAGGATGCGATTGTCTTAAAAGTGCCCTTACCTGCTGTTAAAGTACCATTGATATTGGTGAAGCTTGCATTTTGATTTAAGATCTCTTCAAACCAATCTGTATTAACGGTGGTTTCTTCAGGATATCTAAACTCTGCCGGTATTTCCTCGATATTAGGTTCACGATTTTCAAAATATCTGATTTTGTCTACAAAGCTCTCATTCTTAAAATAAGCGAACTCTTTTCCACTCATCATTTTTGTACGCCTAGATGTTGGTATATTTGTAATACCTTGATTTACAAATAGCTGAAAATTTATCACATCGGATGCGGCGGATTTAGTAGTGATTAATACTACTCCGTTTGAGCCCCTTGCACCATAAATAGCAGTGGAAGCAGCATCTTTGAGTACTGTAATGCTTTCGATATCAGCTGGATTCACAATGTTTCCTATAGAAGTTCCTATAGGAAATCCATCTACAACATATAATGGATCACTTCCGGCACCCAAAGATCCTATTCCACGGATAGTGATTTTCATATCTTGCCCAGGGGTTCCGGATTGTTGTTGTACTTGGACTCCGGCAGCTTGTCCTTGTATAAGTCTAGATGCATTTGTGGTAGGAATATTTCCGATAGCGTCCATGTCTATGACAGAAACAGCTGAGGTTATATCTCCTTTTCTCTGTGATCCATATCCTATCACCACTACCTCCTCAAGAGCCTTCTCATCCTCCATCATTGTTACATTGATTTCGGTTTGGTTACCCACGGCTATCTTTTGCTGCATGAAACCAATAAATGAAAACAATAAAATGTCCTCTGGCTCAGCAGTAATTGAATATTTGCCATTAATATCCGAAACTGTACCACTGGTAGAACCTTCCACGATTATGGTCACTCCAGGTAAAGCTGCTCCTGTATTATCCTGTACTTCCCCTATAATTTCTATTCCCTGAGCGATACCTAGTTCTTCATTTGTCGTAGAAGTGTTTTTGGCAAGCCACATGGATATATTTCTATTTACCTGTTGAAAATTCAAGCCTGTCTGCTTGCCAATTTCTTTCAGTAAGTCTTCTACAGATATATTGGAGTGATTTATCGAGATCTTTTGAGTCAGATATTTTTCATTTTCCTGAATGGTAAAATGAAACTCTGTCTGCTTTTCTACATCATGTAGAACCTTGATTAATTTTTCTTCGCTGAAAGAAACTTTCACAAAGACTTCATCGATTTTTTGGGCTTTAATTGTGTGGGCAAGTACCACGTTCAATACGAGCATCTGAAACAAAAAACCATATAGGGTGTATTTTGTCATTTTCAGAATTAGCAGTAAAGGTTTATTTATCATAATTTTGGGTTAAAAAGTACTGACAAGTATTTTGACAGGTCTAGCTAATCTGCGTCCAAACAATTAGTTAAACCAGCTCAGAATCAGTGGGATCCAATCCCATTGGTTCTGTTTTTTTAAAATGTGATAATCACATTTGAGTCTATTATTTCATAGGCGAATTTTTTAGAATATTGAAGATCAGTTAATACATTTTTCAAAGTTTGATTTTCGTAAACAGTAGTCACTTTCCAATTTGCCGGCACTTTTCCTTTAGTCTGAATTTTCACTCCATACCATCTTTCCAGTTTTTGGGTAACTTCATCAATTGAAGCATGATTAAAGACCAGTTTGCCTTCCTTCCAACCAATCGCATCATTTAAATCAAATGACATCTCTAAAAATGTATGCGCTTCTGGATAAATCAACAGCTCCTTGCCAGGACTAAGAGTGACGGTTTTGCCACTGGTTTCCATTTGATTAATCCTCACTTCTCCTTCTACTAGCGAGACACGCATTTCTTTCTCATCATTAAAAGCGTTCACATTGAAAGCCGTACCCAGTGCAATTGTTTCTATAGTTTTGCTTTCTACTATAAATGGTTTTGAAACATCCTTAGCCACTTCAAAAAATGCTTCCCCTTCCAAATAAACCCGTCTTTCATCTCCCATAAAACCATTCAAATATTTGATTCTTGAACTGCTGTTCAAATAGGCAATTGAGCCATCTGGAAGAAAAATCTTAGTCTTTTGGCCAGGTTTGTTTTCCCTAAAAGTGTAGCTTGGTGTAAGCTCCACTACATCTGCATCTTTTTCTTTATCTGGTTGGGAAGAATAAAAAATCCAGAAAGATGAACTCAATACTATTAATGCTGCCGCCGCATATTTTTGTATAAGATTCCATTTCAGTGATCTCTTCGGCTTGACCAACATCCCTTTCTCCCAAATCTCATTTATCTTTTCATCCACATTTACCAATATGGGCTCAGCAGTCTTTTCCATCCAGACTTGTTGGAAAGTCTCCATGAGCTCCAAATTCTCCTCGCTTTGGCTTGCCCAGTTTTTTAAAATTTCAAGTTCCTCATAGCTGGCAGTATTTGTAAGCCACTTTGTAAGAATTTGGTCAATATGGTCTTCAGGTACATTCACATAGTGATAGACAACCGAAATCAGGGAAAGGCGTAACGCATTTTAAATATTTTTCAAAAAAAAATATTGTCACTAGATTACAAATCCATATAAAATGGCTTTAAAATCGTTGGATATAAAATTTTACATCCATTTTCTTTTTTGAGAAAACCTATGGATTATGGCTTCCAGTCCAAGCTTTGAAGGCATAAAGTGTGATAGAAGAAAAACACCAGATTCCTGCTTGTGCAGGGGGATAGAGTTGTATCAGCGTTTTAAAAGAATTTTCAGTAACAGGAATATTTTAAACTTGTTACAGTGTTAGAGTGATTCACCTGTCATCAAAAAAAACTCAGAAGCTAGTACAAGCAATACACCTAAACCACTCACTTTCCTCGAAATGGGTATTATATTGGAATGGTCATGCTGATTTGAAAGGTATAATCTCATTTCAGTTTTCACATCCCTCACTGCTAATTCTAGGTGTTTTTTCACTGTTTTATTGGCTATATCTAATAGCTTGGCAACTTCATCAATATTCAGACCATCATCTTTGATCATTTTATATACCAGTCTTCTCTTTTGAGGCAAGCTATCTACGCATGCTGTAATTTTCTCACGTAGTTCTTTTGTAAGTAATTGTTCAAGAGGTTGGGTAGATTCTCCTGTTTTGAAATCCTGCAAATCAAGAGGAGTAAAGAGACTATTTTTCCTTTTGTTTTTTTTAAGCTGATTTAGGCATTGATTCTTTACACAATAATAAAGGTAGCCTTCAAAGTTCTCAATATCTTTCAGCTGCTTATGGTTTTGAAGAAGTCTGATAAACACCTCAGAAACCATATCCTCGGCCTCTCCATAATTAGGCAAATAACAAGTCGCAAATGAGATAAGTTTGGAATGGTATCTTTTAAAAAGTTCAGAAAAAGCACTTTTGTCGGAATTGGTAGATATTCTATCAAGAAGAATTTTATTTGAAGCCGAATAGGTCATTGAGTTCCCGATTAAGTTTTTATAAAATTCCAATAAGAGATTTAAACATTCCGGACATAGTTAAACAGTTTGTTTCAATTTGTCTTTAAATAAAAAATACGTTTATTAGATACATGATATTGAATGTGTATATCCACTTTTCTACCAGTAAAGAGAAAACACAAATAAAGGATTTGGTTAACACTAACATTTAGCCCTCTTCAATCACCTGTCTTAAGGCATATGTCTGGGTAAGCGAAGAAAATTATGGATAATTATAATGTTCAAATAATTTTCACTTTTCCCCGTCCTGTACTATATGGTTTATACAAATATTCTAAAGCAAAAATCTTTTTCATCTTAATATAGAATGGGGCATCTCTTTTATCTTTCCATTCTCAATAAATCCCATTGTAGGATTTAGATTTCCTACTTTTATTAATTCAATTTATTAAGCTTAGATTAACAGCTGTCTTGTATAAATTAAGTATTACAAATCCTAAAAATTCATAGTGTTAGGCATCAATGGAAATGTAGTGTATTCAGTCTGGCAATGAAGCATTTCACGAAACAATTACGTCGCAAAAAAAGCCCTGTCTCATAGTGAAACAGGGCTGTTGGATGATAAGCTAAACTTTTACTGAGCACTACTTACAAACTGCACCTCATTGACACTCATGAGGATTTCTTCTCCTTTTACAGCAGGATTTTTGAAAATGATGTATACATCATGTCTTCCTTCGATAGGGGACAATGTGACAACTCCCAAACTAGAATTTCCTCTTCTCCATTCGTTGAAATCCATTCCGACAGGTGGTCTGAAACCTCCTCCTTGTTTGGCCACCAATGGTTCAGATTGCCCGATCATTTCTCCAGTAGGGGAATCAATTCTTATTTCCACAGATCCGCCTTTGGCGTCCACTCTGCCGCTGATGCTGGCATACACAACGATTTCCTTGATTCCAGTCAGATCCAGATTTTTGAAACCGATATGAGATTGATCACCTATCATAAAGAAATTCACACTAGGAGTAGTGAGCAAGTTTACTCCTTTTCTGATTTCAGCAGTTTGAGGATCCAAGTATGGATTTCTTAAAGCAACGTAGTCGCTTCCAGCTAATGCCGGAACATTTCCATTTCCTTTGTCTGTATATGCTGCATGAAGGAGAAAGCTTCCTTGACCATCTTCGTCTGCAGGAATGATGGTCTTCACTGAGCCATCCAAAGGCAAGGATTTCACTGTAGCTTTCACCGCATTCATATTCATAATATAATCTACCATCCGTTTAGCATCGGCTTTCGAAAGTAGCGGGTGGGCGCTCATAGCATGCTCGCCCCATACTCCAGCTCCGCCGTTGATGATTTTGTCTACCAGCATATCGATGTTTTCAGGGATGTTTTCATATTTGCCTGCCACTGCATCATAGCTAGGTCCAATAGAAGTCTCTGAATATTGATGACAGGATTTGCAATCGCTGGTTTCTATAAGATTTCGTCCGATATTTTCCAAAGCTTCGGCTTCTGCACCGCTTTGCTTGGATGCAATATGTATTGGATCAAATCCTGATGGCACATAGTCAAAAGTAACTGCAACTTCATTCTCCTGAATTTTATCGTCAGCCGTACCACCATCTTCATTGTCTGTTACAGAAATGATGTAGGGCAAGGTATTTTCGCC
Organism: uncultured Algoriphagus sp.; assembly: GCF_963974835.1. Lineage (GTDB taxonomy): Bacteria > Bacteroidota > Bacteroidia > Cytophagales > Cyclobacteriaceae > Algoriphagus. Next base: position 9,614 of record NZ_CAXBET010000014.1, read on the forward strand.
AAAATAAAATGACTTGTTAGCTCCTTTGAAATCAATGCTGACTTTAGGTGCTGCATTTCCTGCAATGACATCGAAGGAAGATGTATTCGCCTCGCCTTTGGTGTCAGTTACTGTAAGTGTCACCTGATGTTTGCCTTCTTCTTCAAATGTGAAGGAAGCATCAGCCCCTTTTAGCTCAGTAGTCTTACCATTTACACCATTTATTTTCCAGGTATATTCCAAGTTGCCCTGATCGTACTCATCGTAATCGTCGGTACCTTCTGACGAGAAATTGGCAGTAAATGGAATTGCTCCCGACATCTTATCCGAAGTAGCCATTACATTAGGCTTGCGGTTTCCTGCATTATATTCAATTTTTACTATTCTGGAATTGGCATTTCCACGAAACCAGGCACTTCCATATTCCAAAACATAAAGTGCACCGTCCGGACCAAAGTCCATATCAATAGCAGAGCTAAAAGTCTCATTTGGGAGGAATCTTTCCATGGATTCAAAATCGCCATTTCCATCCATGGTCACAGACATGATCCAACCTCTCATGAAATCCACCAGAAGCCATTTGCCTTCGTAGTAAGCAGGGAAAACGTAAGGAGCATCAGATCTGAAATCTGCTTTTCTAAATACCGGGCCGCCCGTAGCACTTCTTCCTGAGCTTCCCAAAATCGGGAACTGCTCCGATACACCATAAGGATACCAGATCATGGCGGGAACCACTGGAGTTGGTAAGTCCACTAGACCTGTATTATTCACTGATTCATTTACCGGTTTATTCACATCGAATGGTTCACCATAGGTGTCTGTCTCCAAATCATGTCGGTTATAAGGAATATTGTCACCGATAAAATATGGCCATCCGAAGAAGCCAGGACCTTTTGCCTGATTGAATTCATCATATCCTCTTGGTCCCCAGATCGAATCTTTTGCAGCATCTGGACCTACTTCACCCCAGTACAAATAGCCGGTCTTGCTATCCAAAGTTGGTCTCCAAGGATTTCTATGTCCCATGGTATAGATCTCAGGTCTGGTTTTTTCGGTTCCTTCAGGAAAAAGATTACCCTCAGGAATAGTGTAAGTTCCGTCATCCTCAGGATGGATTCTGAGTATTTTGCCTCGCAAATCATTAGTGTTGCCCGGAGCACGCTGATCATCTGAGTTTTCATGGCCTGGACGCTCATCAAGATTAGAAGTTCCTGAAGTTGGATTGACGGTATTATTTCCTACGGTTAAGTACAAGTTGCCTTCCTGATCAAATACCATCCCACCACCTGTGTGGCAGCATTCTTGACGCTGAGTCGGGATTGTTAAAATGACCTTTTTGGATGACTCCACCAAGGTGTTTCCATCCAGTTCCCATCTGGTAAGTATATGTTGGGTATCTTCAGGATCAGCGTAATACAGATAGATCCAGTGATTTTTTTCATAGTCAGGATGTACGATTACGCCCATCAGACCTTCTTCTGCCTCACGAACTACTCCTTCTTTGTTGGTGTATTTAGTATTGACAGGAATGGTAGCAACCAAAGTCACTTCGCCTGTCTTTTCATCAAGAATTTTCACACCGCCTTTTCTCTCTACAAAAAGAATTTTTTTATCAGGTAAAAAAGTCATTTCCATCGGTTCGTCCATGCCTTCTGTGAGCACGACTTTGGTAAAGCGATTTTCATCAGGCTTTTCTTTGGATTCTGTAGGTTCTGGTTTGGAGCAGGAGAAAAATCCCAGTAACAGCGCAAAGCTCAACACTGCTGTAGATCGGTAAGTTTGTTTCATAGGTTTTTGTTTTGGGCAAATAGGTACAGTCAGAAATGTTCCCTTATATGGATAAATTTTTATCTAGTTCAGTCTATTATCCGCAGAAAAGCAAGATTGAATTAGCCTGCTAATATTTTTCCGGATTAGACATTTCTGACGCTAAATATATTGTGTCAAATTGAAAAAATATGGTTTTGAAGAAATTATTTTTAAGGCCTACAAAATTGATTTTCAGCAATTCAACAATTTACTTCACTACAAACCAAGTGTATCCGCCCGCCGGTATTTCTACTGGAATGTCAATAACGTAATCTCTATCCAATAGAAAACTTTCCATTTCTCCGTTTTCAAATGTGATCGAAGCAGTTTTGTCTAATCCCGAATAGTAGAGAGGCACAGAGATAGTTTTGCTGATAGGCTCGGAGGTTGGGTTGAAAAGCATTCCCAAACCCTTTTCTTTTCCAGTTGGGTCCACATGTATCCATCCATCCCAATCCCGGCCATCCGCTCTTCGGAGTCTTACGATATCCGCATTGAGGATATCACGATATTTCTTATACCAGTCGATCACTTCGATGACTACTTCCTTTGTTTCCTCAGTATCATACAATCTTGGGCCTCGGTAGCAAGCTTGCACACCTGCACCATAATATTGCATCATCAATTGCTTGTAATCGCTCAGGTGTTCTGAAAGAGGTTCCAAAACCGCATTTTCTCCACCTCCATGATAGGCAGTCAATGGCACAAAACCCCAGCCCATGGAAGGAGTCTTTTCCCAGGTTCCATCGTGGATGTTTTGTCGGTTTAGGATTTTTTGTTGTTCACGCGAAAGAGAGAAATTGACTTCACGGTATCCTAGGGCGATTTTGTGAGAACCATCTAAGAAATACCAGTCAGGTGCGTTGATGTAGATTCCCCTACCATTCATCCAATGGTACAATTCCTTCTGTAGATTCATCTGAACCCATTGGGAATCCTCCAAGCCTTGGTGACCGGGATGGGAGGTGGAGGCGCATACATCTCCTGGATATGGGCCGTCATTCTCAAAAATATCGAAACCTGTTTCAGTGTAAAAACTTTTAAGTTTTTGAAGATATTCCAAACCCCATTCACTGGCCAGGCAGGGTGCATTTCCAAAAAAGGCTCCTCCCGGTTTGCCGGTAATTGGACTGATGACGTCATTTTCGGCATTTATACTTCGGGAGCTAAAAAGTGAGTACCCGCCGATTTTTATTCCCCGTTCATGTGCGTAATCCGCGAGCGATTTCCAGCGGGAGATATTTTCGGGTGAATTGTCTTCCATATTAATGTGGCTACCAAAACTGAGAATCAATGCTTCATAACCTGTGGCTACACACTGATCTATGGCAGTTTTTACCTCTTCATCATTTTTGCTCACCAAGTGCATAAATATTGGATTCTGAAGCACCCATGGGGCAATGGTTCGGTACATCTTCTTCCTTGCCAATCCATTTCTCTCCCGATCATAACTGTCCAGCACGAGTTCGTAGCTCCGGATTGATTCAAAAGCCTCACCCGGTCCAAGCGAAATCCCCACACCTTTCTCAGGATATATTTCCAAAACTGCCGGTGTTTCGTAGTTATAATTGACTTGAGAAGTATAGCTGGAGTCCATTTTCCAATGTGAAGCCTGGTTGCTTAGTTCGGCGTGCATGGCATTATTGAAGGCAAAATTGTTTTCAACATACAGTTGATGCTGCTTTTTCATTTTGTCGGTGGCACCTACCACAGCAGATTCCTCCTCTACGACAGCCAGCATTTCGTGCTTGACCTGATCGAGTTGGTAGGTTCTATTGCCTTGATTGTCAATCGTCAGGTACTTTGAGATTAGCGGAAGATTGTCAAAAATTTCATAGTGCACCTCAAGAGCAAAGCCTGAAAGTTTTGGATGTGTGTAAGAAAATGAAATTTTGATACCTTTTGCGGGAAGAGGTTTGCCTGTCCAGTAAGCAATTTTTGTGGAGAAGTGGGGAGTGATTTCAGAGACTTTATAGCTTTGGTACTGGAAATTATTATCTCCTTTTTCCAAATCTTTAAGCCATTGATTCAGAAAATAGCCTTTTTCGGATAGCTCGAGTTTTCCTCCGACATCATATTTTTCCCCATCAATAGTAAGTCTGGCTTCAGGCAAAACTGAACGAAGGAGTTGCTCTCCATTCATGAGATTTTTAAAATCGTAACAAACTAGGTTGGGGGAGAGGTAAAAGCTGCGCTGCACGAGTCCATTGCTGAGGGTGAGTTCGTTCTCTGAAGTGGTAGTTAATTCTGCAGGAAAGGATTTATTGAAAAGCAGCCAGTCGTCTTTAGTTTGCTGCGAAAAAGCAGTGAAACTGATCAGGATGAAAAAAAATACTGAAGAATAAATTTGAAATCCTTTAATAAGACCTGATGGTCTTGACCAAAGAAATAGCTTTCCAAAAATACCCTTCAGCATGATTTAATCGTGGTTTTGCTTTGTCAATAAACAAATATTGTATTGACAAGGCAATACTTATTTAGATAATTGATTTCACCAATCCACCTTCGACGCGGATTGATGCGCCATTGGTAGCTGAAGCCAACGGGCTTGAGTAATAAACTAACGTATCTGCCACTTCTTCTACGGATGCAAAGCGCTGAATCAATGAAGTTGGCCTCATGTCCTGAAAGAATTCTTCCTCAACCTTTTCAACGGATTTTCCACTTGAAGATGACATATCTTCGATGAATTTGCCTACACCTTTGGATTTTGTTGGTCCAGGCAAAATTGAGTTAACGGTGACATTGGTGCCTTTGGTAAGCTCAGCCAAACCTCTTGCCACGGCGAGCTGAGCAGTTTTAGTCATGCCATAATGAATCATTTCATCAGGAATAAATACGCCTGATTCACTTGAGATGAAGATGATTCTGCCCCAGTTTTTTTCCAGCATTTTAGGAAAATACTGCCTGGATAGCCTGATTCCGCTAAGCACATTTACTTCAAAAAACCTAAACCAATCTTCGTCAGGAATTTCAGCAAAAGCTTTTGGCTCAAAAATGCCAGCATTGTTGATCAGAATATCTACTTCAGGAAGTGCTTCCAATAAGTTGTCTACTTCTTCCACTTTGGAGAAATCTGCCGGAATCCCGGTGACTTTATCAGAACCAGTTTCCGATTTTAGTTCTGAGATAGCCTTATCTATGCCTTCTTGAGATCTGCCGTTAATAATTACTGTTGCTCCTTCCATCAGGAATCTCTTTGCGGTAGCATAACCAATTCCAGCAGTGGAACCAGAGATAAATACTTTTTTGTCTTCTAATTTTAAGTCCATTGATTGTAATGATTAAAAATGGTTAGTTCAAAAGCAGCGAAGTGCCACATGCTTGATTAAACTAAGTAGAGAATAAGAAAATTCGGATGAGCGTAAAATTCTGGCTAAAAAATGCCCTGAGTTTACCCGATGGGATATTACACTCTTGCCTTCACCAATTGATCCATAGCCCAATTGGCTCTTGCTCCACTTATACCTGTGCTTTTGCAGGTTGCCGTTCCTAGCAGATCTCCGACTATGGTTTTGATTAGAGGTTCCTGAATGTGTTTAGGTAATTCGAAAGAGAAGGTCTCTATTCCTTTTTCATCCGTGTCTAATTCGAATTCCCCTTTTCCAAAAGTCGCAAAACGGATATTCCCTTTGCTACCATAAATGATGGTTTCGTCAATTTCTGCATTTGCTGAAGTCGTAAAACACCAGTTACCTGAGCCAAGAACGCCACTATCGAAGACAAAACTTCCTGTGACAATATCTTCTGCTTCGTATGTTTTAGCCTGATTGGAAGCAAAGCCGTAAGCGTGAGTGATTTTCCCGAAGAAAAAATCCATCAGATCCAGTTGGTGTGAGGCCAAATCAAAAAAGTATCCTCCTCCGGCGATTTGAGGATCAATTCTCCAATTGGTCTCCACGTGGGAAATTACCTGAGGTTTTAATGTTTGCTTGAGGTTGATATGGACAGTTCGTATTGTTCCTAAAACCCCCGCTTCTATAAGTTCTTTGATTTTAAGAAAATGAGGTAATTCTCTTCTGTAATATGCTACGTAAAGCGGGACATTTGCTTTCTCGCACACTTCAATCATTTCCATGCATTCGGCGTGTGTCCTAGCCATGGGTTTTTCTACGTAGACGGGCTTTCCCGCTGCCGCGGCAAGTTTTGCCAATTCCAGATGGGCATTTGGAGGAGTGGCAATGTAGATGGCGTTGACTTCAGGATCATTGATCAGGTCTGTAGCGGAAGTGTACCACTTGGAGACTCCGTGACGCTCAGCGTAGTCTTTCACTTTTTCTTCCGAGCGACGCATCACAGCCTCTATTTTGCTATTTAAAACGAGATTCATTGCAGGGGCTGATTTCACTTCGCAGACATTTCCTACGCCGAGAATTCCCCATCTTACTTCGGTATCTTGGATTTTGCTCATATTTTAAAAATAAGGCATTCACTTTTAAGAGACTCTATGTTTATCTCCCAAATCTATAATATTCTGCCAATTCCGGATTTTCACCTTCTAAAAGCGCGGTGATTATGTCCATCGCCTGAATGGAAAAAGTAATACCATTGCCCCCGAAACCTAAGACAAATAGGGAATTGTCATATTCGGGTGATTTTCCAATATAAGGCAAACCATCTTTAGTTGATCCGAAAGTACCAGCCCAGCTGAAATCTTCGATAAAATCGATAGATGGCATTATCTCTTGTAATGTCTCTTGAAGTTTAGTGGATTTTTTTTCCTTGATACTTTGTTGGAACAGTGGCATACGGAATTGAGAATCCTCACCACCTATGAGCAGGCGGCCATCATCCGTCATCCTCATGTATAAATATGGCTCGGATGTATTCCAAAAGAGAGTTTTGTAAAATTTTGGCTTTAAGGTGATACGTTGTTCACTGACTGTAGCATAGGTGTCAAATAAATCAGCAATATTTTCCTTAAGCATTCTGGTAGTTTCAAAACCAGAACAGAAAATCACTTTGCCACAGGAAATCTTCACTCCATCACTGGTGAGAACTTCCGGCTTTTTTTGATTTAACTTGAATTCAGTAATCTCCGTTTGATCATAGACTTTCATGCCTCGATCCACATTTAATTTGATGAGTTCATGAGCGAATTTATAGGCATCCAAACTCGCTGCTGTATCGGAAAGGATTCCCCCAAAGCAGATAATACCGTAAGTAGTTTTGATTTCTTTAGCCGATAGCCAGGTAACTCCTAGCTTATGTTTTTCCCTTATCTCAAACTCTTGTTTTAATTTCTTTGCGGCTTCCTTACTATGTGCAAAATAAAGAGACTCCTTGGACTCAAAGCCGCAGTCCAGTTTGTTTTCTTTAACCAATTTCGCTATGGCTTGAATCGCTCTTCTGCCTGCTTGATAACAGGTTGCAGCGGCTTTTTCTCCAATTTGCTCCGCAAGATCCGTCAGAGAAACGTCGATCTCATATTGAAGCATGCTCGTGGTGGCTGAAGTGCTTCCCTGCGCGATATCTCTCTTCTCAATCAGTGCCACCTGATAGCCTTTTTCCATCAAAGCATGACTAACCAAAGCGCCTGTTATACCTCCTCCGATAACCAGAATATCCGTCTTTAAAGCTTTGTCTAAAAAAGGATAACTATGCAATAGCCCGTTTTTTATGAGCCAGAATGATTCAAACGTTCGTAATCTCATAAATTTTTTAGGAAGGTAGGTTAGCCTAGAGTAAAAATAGTCTGTATGTGAATCGGATTTTATTCAGGGAACAAAATTTTCAGATTAACTAAACTAGAGAGTAGTTGTTTTTAATTTTTGCTGTAAAATTTCAGATTTGTCTTCCATAAGACGTTGTTAGCCAGTTGTATGCTTGCAGTCATAATCTTTTTGAGTCAATTTTGTTGCTATGAAAAATCTAGCGCTTGGAATTTATTTGGTATTTGGACTATTCGCATGCTCATCTGGAGAAGTGGAGCAAACTGACAATTCTGTGGACAGATTACCTACAGAATTGTTGAAAGTGATGAACGCCCATGGAGGTTTACAGAACTGGAATGAAATGCAAACGCTTCAATTTTCAATTCCCAAAGGAGAATTCAACGAGATACATACCATAGACTTACATTCCAGAATGGATAGAGTGATGACGCCTTCATTTGATATTGGATTTGATGGAGACTCAGCTTGGGTTAAAGAAAAGTCAGGTGAATACAATGATGATCCTTCATTTAGACATAACCTGATGTTTTACTTTTTCGCTATGCCTTTTGTGATGGCGGATAAAGGCATTTCTTACGATGAAACACCGCCTTTAGCTTATGGAGGCAAAAATTATCCTGGCTTTAAGATCACCTATGCTGCAGGAGTGGGATCTTCTTCCAAAGATGTATACATGTTACATTATGATCCTGAAACCTATCAAATGTCATGGTTGGGTTATAAGGCTACATTTGGAAAGGAACTGAAAGATGGTCCTCCTAATTGGGTCAAATATGATGAATGGGCTCAGGTAAATGAAATTAGCATGCCTACGTCTATAGCTTGGCAAAAAGTAGAAAACGGAGAAATATCTGGCGATAGAAATCGCGTGAATTTCATGGATATTTCACTTTCCAAGGATAAGAAACCAGCTTCGTTTTATACAAAAATTGGCTCAGTTGAATGATCTCGCTGAAATAAAAATGCACACTCAAATTTCCCTAAGGGTTTTTTGGTGTATTTCTAAATAAGAAAATCAGCTCACTCTGACCTATAAAACTCATCTGACGTCTTACTCTGGAGGTTATCTTCTCTTCATTACCAAACTATCAGCCGGATATGTTGCCTTGAGATATGCCATTTGATCATTAGCCCAATCGATAATTAATTGTCGATCAGCTTCTGAAAGGTTTGCTTCAGGATGAAGTCCGAAATAAGTATAGGACTCTAGCGGCATCTCCTGGTCCTCAACCATCTCAATAGTCTCTTCAAATTTATGATTTTGCCAAGCCAATGGACGATTAGTGAATTCGTCGAAATTCAAATGTCTCTTGCCATCCTGAATGTGCCCGTTTAACCAAAATCCTACTGGTTCTATGCTGGCATACCATGGATATTCGGAGGTATTGGTATGGCAATTATTACAAGCATTTATGAGTAACTTGTTTACATTGTCAGGAATATCGTAACTGCCAGAAATAGGATGCTCAGCAGGTTTTCCCTCGTTTTTCTCATAAGGGATAAACTGTATGATTACTAAGACGACTAAAATTACTAATCCGATTTTTTTCAGCATGGCCCAAAGAATTTCAAGTTAGACTAACAGAAGATGTCATGGTTTAAGGTATCCAAAAATCAAGAGAAAGACAATCCTTACTATGAGTTGAATTGGCTAAATTACTGTTGGCTCACCACTGGTAGTAGAGCCTAATTAGAAATACTGAAGGTAGCTTTTCTTGATTTTTAAAATTAAACCTGTCTAATTCTGCGGCTTGTTTAGAGCAGGAATAATAAAAGTTTCTCTATAGGAGGTAGGTGACCGAATAAGCTAACTGTATGAAAGAAGCTATTCAGACCTGGAAGAATTAATTATCTTTTGTGCCAGGATTTGCCTTTATTTTTGGAATAAAAATTACCCTTAGGACCTTCTCCTAACAATTCTTTTCCACCATCAGATAGTTCTGTAAATTCACCTGGACTGGCAGGATTTCCCATATATCTTTGATTCCAACTCTCGCCTTCATCGACAGAATATTCAATTTTGAGCGTATTGGTAGGACAGATACGTATTAGTTCTTTTCCCTTTTTAATCATTTGTGCCATTTATTATTTATTTTTTTCCTGCCAATCTAAGGTGATCATCATTTTAAAAAACTTGAGAGGGATTATTATAAATAAAATCCTACTTTTTGTTGATTATTTCTAGTTTTTCTAGTGATTTCTTAGACTTAACTCACGATTGCCACAATATATCTAATCTAAATTCATTTCAAAGAAGTCTGAAGAAGATTTCTGGTTGGAGAGATTTAAGAATTGATTGGTTTATACATAGGTTTTAAAATATCGAAACCCGTTCAAAATCAACTTGAACGGGTTTCGACTGATTTATTTCTGAGAGAAAATTACATTTCCCACCCTTCTCTGTACGTTCTTCCTACAAATTGGTTGGCTTCTTCGAAGTTTGTGATGAGAAGTTTGTCTCCATCCCAAAGCAATTTCTTACGACCGTAGAATTCAGGTTGACCTTTACTGTTTTCTCTACGAAGCATGTAGCTGCGGATAGCGAGGTTACCCATTAGAACTGTTTCAGTCATCGGCCCTGCGTAGTCGAAAGAAGACGTCAAGCCTTTATGCTCCTCACTTCCGAAACCTGCTTTACATGCATCAACCCATTTTCTCTGGTGACCGTATTCCGGTTCGATATTCTCTTCAGTCTGTGGGCCAAATTCCTGGGTTCCGTCGTTCAGATAAAGCTTTGGCATCAATGGAGAAGAATCATTGATATTCGTAGCAATAATTCCTTTTTCACCAATGATCAATACACCGTTTGCTCCGCCACCTATTTCCTGATCGGCAGGAATGATATCTGGATGTGCAGGTTTTATTCCACCATCCATCCACGTCATATTGATTGGCGACTTGCTTTTAGCTGTAGCATCAAAATTCAAGGATATAAATGAGGAGGCAGGGCATCCATCTGGATGATAATCCGGAGTCCACATTCCGCTGTATACTGAACCAACGCTACATTCCGCATCTGTTGGGTAGTGTAATCCCAGAGTTCTGAAAGGTATATCAATTAGGTGACATCCTACATCTCCAAGAGCGCCGGTACCATAATTCCACCAACCTCTCCAGCTGAATGGATGAAGTTCCGGTGTATAAGGAATTTCCGGAGCTGGACCTAGCCAAAGGTCCCAGTTTAGAGCCTCAGGTTTTGCACTTGGATTTGGTTTAGGAAATGCACCGCCTTGTGGCCAAACTGGTCTGTTGGTCCAAACTTCTACTTTAGAGATTTTTCCGATTTTGTCATCATCTACCCATTTTTGGACAAGCTTCAATAGCTCATTGGATCCGCCTTGATTTCCCATTTGGGTTACCACTTTTTGGCTTCTTGCCATCTCGGTCAGCATCCTTGCTTCCTTGATGTTGTGAGTCATTGGTTTCTGCACATAGACATGCTTGCCACGTTCCATTGCATATTTTGCTGCTGGACCATGGACATGATCTGGGGTAGAAATAGTCACCGCATCGATGTCTTTTTCTTTATCCAGCATTTCGCGGAAATCAGCATAGCGTTTTGCATCTGGGAATCTCTCTACTGAAGCTTTAGCAGATCCCGAAAAATCAACATCACAAAGTGCAGCTACTCTTTCACGCCCGTTTACTGAGGCATTTCTAATATCGCTGGCACCTTTTCCACCGGCTCCGATTGCTGCTAAATTCAATTGGTCACTTGGCGCAATAAATCCTACTCCGCCCAGAACATGTCGGGGAACAATCATAAAAGAGGAGGCAATCGCTGCATTTTTAATAAAATCCCTTCGGGTCTGTCCCTGAGAATTTTTCTTACGGTTCTGCATGAGGTTATTAATTTTAGGTCAAATAAGTATTCTAAAAATAAGAATTTATTTTTCTGGATGAATCCTGTTTGTTTTTAAAGGTTGGATATGGAATGATCAGTGGTAAAGCTGAAATTCATCTTAAACACATATTTTCAAATAGAGTGGGTGCTATAATGCGACTTATCCCAAAAAAATTGGGTGAAACTGGAAAAGTTGGATTGAAATTACTGCGCAATCGATAGCTCAACGGTTGAAATGTTAGTTTTTTGGTTTAAGTTTTATTTTTAGAATTTTCCATTTGTCCATAGAAAATATCAAGAAATAGTAGAAAATCAGGTTAATGCAGGTAGCTGAAACAATAATTTCATACTTTCTTTGAACTATCGAATCGCAATAGCTTTGAAATAAATATATAGAAATAGCCTGACATGAAAATAGGAGTTTTAAAAGAGACTAAGGAGGGTGAGAATAGGGTCGCACTCAGTCCCGATGTCATCAAGCAATTGATCAAGAAAGAATTTACGGTCACGGTGGAGCAAGGAGCTGGAGTCAATTCTAACTTTTCGGATGAAGATTATACAGAGGCTGGTGCGGTCATAGGAACTGCGTCTGATGTTTTTGCTTCTGATGTGCTTCTTAAAGTTAATCTTTTTTCGATAGAAGAAGTGGCACAAATGAAAAACGGGTCCGCTTGCATATCCATCATGTATGCGTACAACCATCCGGAAGTGCTCGCTGAATTGAATAAGAAATCCATCACTTCATTTTCAATGGATGCCGTGCCTAGAATCTCACGTGCACAGAAAATGGATTGCCTAAGTTCCCAAGCCAATCTTGCAGGATATAAATCAGTGATTTTAGGCGCAAACTATCTTGAAAAGATATTTCCTCTGATGATGACTGCTTCGGGTACGATCACACCGGCTAAGGTGTTGATTTTTGGAGCAGGAGTAGCGGGTTTACAGGCGATTGCTACTGCCAAGAGGCTTGGTGCAGTAGTGGAGGTAAGTGATGTACGTCCGGAGACCAAGGAGCAAGTGGAGTCTCTTGGAGGTAGATTTTTGACTGTGGAAGGAGCGGAAGAAGTGAAAGTGGAGGGTGGCTATGCTGCGGAGGTTTCTGCTGAGTTTTTACAAAAGCAAAAAGAACTTATTCAAAATAAAATCAAGGATTCCGACCTCGTGATTACTACCGCATTGGTCATGGGTAAAAAATCCCCTATTCTAGTAACTGAGGAGATGGTCAAAAGCATGAAGAAAGGTGCTGTGATCGTGGATATGGCAGTGGAGTCAGGTGGCAATTGTGAGATCTCTGAAAAAGACCAAATCGTCCGAAAATATGGAGTGACAATAATTGGTGAGTCCAACTTACCATCACTTATGTCTACCAATGCCTCTCAACTTTATGCAACTAACATCAGCACCTTATTGCTGCATTTAGCTACCAAAGATGGATTCAACCTGGATCGGGAAGAAGAAATCACCAAAGGTGTTTTGATCACTTATGAAGGTCAGGTGGTGCATGAATTTACCAATAAAGTATTAAATAAGTAAAAATTAAACTTTTCAAATTATGAGCTCAGAAGCACTGATTATTCTGATTTATATACTTGTTCTCGCGAGTTTTCTGGGGTTTGAACTGATTGCAAAAGTTCCCCCAACCTTGCATACGCCTTTGATGTCCGGCTCCAATGCCATTTCCGGAATTACTATAGTGGGAGCGCTTTTAGCCTGTAATGAAATGGGCTATACCACCCTCAGTAAATGGCTGGGCATGGTAGCCCTGGTGCTCGCCACCATCAACGTAGTCGGCGGCTACACTGTCACAGATCGTATGCTTAAAATGTTCAAGAAAAAATGAGTATAGCCATAGAATTAGCCTACCTGATTGCCTCAGTCTTGTTTGTGCTGGGGATGAAAATGATGAACAAAACCAAGTCAGCAAGGCAAGGCAACCGTCTATCTGCGTTGGGGATGTTTATAGCCATAGTGGCTACCATGCTTCAGATTGATGCCATATCATTGGTTGAGATTTTAGGCTGTATAGTTTTAGGATCGGCGATTGGACTCTATTATGCCAATAAAGTTGAGATGACCAAGATGCCGGAGATGGTAGCGATTTTCAACGGTTTTGGAGGTTTAGCTTCCTTCTCTGTTGCGCTTTCGGATTATTTCCTTCGCACGGAAGTCAATATGGAGTCTATAGAACTAGTGACTGTGATTAGTATTATTGTCTCCGTTTTTATAGGGGGACTGACATTTACAGGATCATTGATAGCGTACCTGAAACTGAATGGAAATATCTCCGGCTCGCCTATCACCTTCAAGGGTCAGCATGCTATAAATCTGATTTTGTTTTTAGGATTTTTGACGGCCGCAGTTTTCACAGTTATCGATCAAACTGACCCGATGCTGATAATTATTTTGATCGTTATCTCATTGCTTTTGGGTATCCTTACAGTGATTCCTATTGGTGGGGCAGATATGCCTGTAGTAATTTCCTTGCTTAATTCTTATTCCGGAATGGCAGCCTGTGCTACCGGTTTTATCCTAAATAATAATGTGCTGATCGTAGCCGGTTCTTTGGTTGGGGCGTCGGGAATTATCCTTACACAGATCATGTGTAAAGCGATGAACCGCTCATTGGTCAATGTGCTGCTGGGAGGATTTGGGCAGACAGTAAATGAAGCTCAGGGAGATGGACCGTCTATTACAGTGAAGGAAATAGGAGTGGAGGAAACGGCGATGTTGTTTGATGGAGTTTCTTCAGTGATCGTAGTGCCAGGATATGGAATGGCTGTAGCACAGGCACAGCACGTGATCAGGGAATTGATGGAGCAATGCGAGAAGAGGAATATTGACTTCAAGTTTGCTATCCATCCTGTTGCGGGTAGAATGCCTGGCCACATGAATGTGTTGCTAGCAGAAGCAAATATTTCCTATGACAAACTGATAGAAATGGAATCCATCAACGATGAATTCCCAAATACTGACTTGGTGCTGATCGTCGGAGCTAATGACGTAGTAAACCCTGCGGCAAGAAACAATCCTCAAAGTCCTATATACGGCATGCCAATATTAAATGCAGACAAAGCCAGAACAGTCATCGTCTGTAAGAGAAGCATGGGCAAAGGCTATGCAGGGGTGGAAAATGAGCTCTTTGGCTATCCTAACTGTCTGATGCTATTCGGAGATGCGAAGCAAACCATTACCAAAGTGGTAACCGAAATGAAGGAAATGTAAGTGGGTATTATAGACCTAAAATAAAATGAGCGATCTGGATTCCAGACCGCTCATTTTGTTTGGTACCACTCTTCATAATTCATGGAAAGGTCGAAGTTGTTAATTTGCGGATGTATTTAAAATTGATTTGACTCTCGCTTCAACGACATCATATTTCTTGCGAAGACTCTGCTTTTCTTCATCTGAATAAGCGCAAAGAGGTAAAGCTAAAATTCCTTTGCAAAGCCCTAAAAAAGACATGGAAGCTTTCAGCCCCTTCAAATAATTTGATTTGTAGGTTCCATGACTGTAAAGATTCTGGCTTAGGAATAAAATGCTCACTTGTAAAGCTTGGATCTGTTCTGAATTCTTCGCCAGAATTGCCTCGTAAAGTTTGACGTATAGCTTAGGAAATAAATTTGCGCCTCCACTTACTCCTCCATGTGCACCCATATTCATCGTTTCTACCAAATATTCTTCCGGGCCTACTAATAATGTGAAATTCGGTCTTCCTTCAAACAATTCACATAATGATTGGAAATACCTTAAATCGCCCGAGCTGTCTTTTATCCCAATTATATTAGGGTGATGGGATAGCTTTTCTACGGTGTTTGCTTCAATAGACATGCCTGTATGTGATGGCATATTGTAGAGCATCAAGGGTAATTCTATTTTGTCGGCCAGCTTTTGATAGTAATTGATCAACTCAGACTGATCAATATTCATGTAAAATGGCGGCGCAGCGACCACTGCCTTAGCACCAGAATCCAACGCTTTTTTGGCAAGCTTTAGGCTTTGGGCAAAAGAGCAATCTGTAATCCCAACCAGTACAGGAACTCTTCCGTCCACTTTCGCGCAACTCATGGAAATCATCTCGTTTTTCACATCTGAACTTAAACTGGCAAATTCTCCGGTAGTGCCTAGAATAAAAAGTCCATGTACTCCACCTGAAATGGTGTGGTCTATGGTCTTGATCAAGCTGGGATAATCAAGGGTGAAATCTGGATTAAGCGGAGTGATTAAGGGTGGAATAATGCCGCGTAATGGTTTGGTTAAAGACATACTAGCTTATAGGTTTGTAAAGTGTACTTATTGTAGGTTTAGAGAAACATATTTAATTTTCTCTCTATTATAGGTATAAGTCAGGTGAACGGTTCCATCTTTTGCCTGGATGATGGCTGGATAGCTGAATTCTCCTTCTGGTTGATCCTCGAGCACGTAGAGTTCCTCCCAGTTGATTCCATCCATGGACATCAATAGGGAGAGTTTATTTCTACCTTCTTTTATAGGGTTGCAAAGCAATAGCTGTAGCCCACTTTTTAAGGTAACTGCATCGATTCCTGAGTTATTATTTACAAGGTTTGTGGCTTCCATGGTAGACCAAGTTTTACCATTATCCATAGACCAGCTCGTTCCGATTACGTCCTCCTGGGTCCGTGCGAGCAATTGGAGTTTACCATTAGGATAAAATAAAACAGTAGGTTGGATGGCATGCAAGGAGCCGTTATCAATTTCTATTTTTTTCCAATTTTGTATATCAGAGGTCGTAGTCTCCACATGCATGCTCCAAATTCCATTAGTTTCAAAACTGCTGGGATGAAGAAGTGTACCGTCAGCCAGACTCACAGTCTTATTTTTTACTGGACCTAGCATTCCTGGAGGTATCTGAATTTCTTCAGACCAAGTTTTTCCTTCGTCTTCCGAGATTTTGTAGAGTCCCCACCATTCTCTTGGATTAGGCCCTTCTTTATAGAAAAGAATGATTTTGCCTTCGGAATTTTTATATAGAACAGGATTCCAGGTAGGATTTCTAAAGTCTTTGTTTTCTACTCCATCAGCTACCATTTCCGGAGTGGACCATTTTCCATCTGCTAAAAGCGAAGTATAAATGCTTACATCCGGATGTCTCTCGTATTTTCCACCAAACCAGGAAGCCAAAATCCCACGGTCAGTTTCTACCAAAGTCGAGGCGTGACAGGAAGGGAAAGGTGCTTCCTCATAAATGAAACCAGTGGAAAGGATTTTCACGGTCGGTTGATCATTTTTTGGAAAAAAGCTAACTAGAGAAAGAATGAAAAGAAAGACTTTCATGAGTTCTTTAAAGATTTTTTATTTAAAGACTAGAAGATAGGAATTAGACCATTATTCCCAAAATCCAAAATGGAAAGGACCTCAATTCAACACGAAAAAATTAATTATAACTAATTAGATTCGGTTCAGTGACAAACACATCTGTTTTTCTGAATTGAAGATTTTTACGGAAACTCAGAGCGAACTTAGAATGCCCTTCATCGTCATTCGGAATGAAAGTACCTTTGATTTCCATTGTTCCGAAGATCAGGTTTTCATTTCGGACCCGCGCTCCCAAACTTAGCCCTGTAAAATTTTGGTTTCTAACTTCGCAAGTAGGGCATTTGAGTTTTGCCCAATAGAAAGAAGCGAATGGTGCTATCCGAAAACCAATTAGTGACCATGGTGTAAAGAGACTGGACTCGAAGCCTAGTGAAATCCGTTGAGTGGCATCGACTTCATCTACCCGAAGCCCTGGTATAGTATTGCCACGAATTGTCAGCCAGCTATTTGAAACCCTGTCAAATAGTTGTGTGTAAAATCCGGAGGCTGAATTTCTGATTTTATATTTGCCAATGGAAAAAGCCTGGGTGTAAAAAGTTCCTCCAGTCTGAATTGCAATGTCCTCCAAACCTCCCTTGCGAAAATAGCTACCAGTATTCAAGAGTATTTCATAGAAACTGCCGCTATTAGATGCTCCTTTGTAATTCAAGTCTATGCCTGCATAAGGTCTCTCGAATCCCATAGTTTTAGTATACCCCAGTGTCGCAGATACATTGTATCCAAATGGTATATCTTCAGTCCGTCCAAAACCATAAACGTACTGAGTTTTAAAAAAGTCCTGCTCATACAGTGTGAACTCTGCCAAAATACCCTTGCTGTTATGATATCTTCCATCGTTAAGCTTGTCCTCCTGTAGAGGAGCATTCAAGAAAATCCCGTCAAATAGTCTTAGTGCTAAAAATTCCCTCCTTCGATCCTGTATTTTTTTTTCTGATCCAAAGTTGTAGCCCGCCCAGAGGTTGCCAACATTATATTTGTAATTCAGAAATAGGGAATCAGGTCGGGAATCCACATTCCGGGACCAATTTTGGCTCCATCCGGCTCCCCCAGCCATTTTGGAATAAGGTGAAACCAAGGGCCTCTCAAGACTAAATCCCATGGCGTATTCTTTTTCCTCACCCAAGCTAATCCCCGAATTCAGCTGAGTATAATATACTGCGAAATCAGCCAGACTACCCATGATGCTACTCTTCGTATAGGCCATTGCGAGTCCCGTCTTTGGTGTGCGGTCCATATCATACAGAAAATCCAATTCAAAACCTTGTGCTCTTCCATCCACATTGGCGTCATACACTTTGATCAAAGGAGCCTTTGGGAAGCTTCCGCCTACTGATCCCCCAATACTAAAAATGTCTCTGGTAACCACCGTTATGTCCACCGAATCAGTGCCAGATACCTGTGTGGCGATGATTCTACTTTCCAAAATGAATGGCTGATCTCTAAGAAACCGTTCATTATCACCCAATTTGTAAGGGTTTAATGGTGTGTTTGGTCGGATGAAAAGGTGTTGTCGGATGGTCTTATCTCTGGTATTTGTATGTAATTTATTCGCCAGCCTGCCCACTTTTTGTACTATGGGCTTTTCTTTACCATAGATGGAAAATTCAAATCCGAGATTTTCCACCGTGATATTCCGGATGATCATTCCTTCATAGCGAAGAAATTTTTTCTCGGCTTTTTCCACCAAGACAGTATCCCTGCCTGATCTGGTAATCAGATCCATTCCCTTATCAAGAGCCTTTTGGGTAATAGAAACTTTAGAGGTGTCATTCTCATCCTGGGCAAAAATGTTCTCTGTTATACCTAATAGTATAACTACTATAAAAAGCGCTCTGATTAACCGATTAGGCACGTAGAAGAATAATTTTAGGGAAACAGCCAGTTTTTGATCAATACCTCAAAGAAAGGAATTCAGATAGGACATTTTCTTTGCCAAGTTTCCAAAGCTACAAAGAGTTAGTTGAGGGGACTGTTCGCCAAAATCAGTTTAAGAGAAAATAACATCCCTTGGCGGAGGTTTGAAAGTGAAGGATTCTAATAGGGAAAGGGGTAGAGAGATTCTTAGGTTTAAAAACACCTTTCAAGCTTTGCTGCAAATGTTAAGTATATTTTAACTGCCTTACTAGTAAGTAATTATTATGGTGTGTAGAGTTGTAGTCTTTTTGTTAAATTATTGTTTTGTTATATTTTAAAATAATACACGAGTTTATGTTAAGTAAAAATTAATTATCTTGAAGTTAAGATAACATGTTTATATCATAAAACTATTCAGAGACGCGTTTGAATGGGTTTTTGAATAAGGTAATTAACATGTGCAGGTCTCTAGTTTTGGTAGTTTTTTAATTTTCAGAATATCAATTGGTTGCAGTTAATTTGAGTAGTAATTATATATTAATATGATTAGTATTTTAGCATAAAATGAGTCTAATTTTTAAAAATTAGGTATGTAATATTACTAAATATTGAAAGTATGTTAACGATTGCTTTAATCTTTAACATACTTCATATAAGGCTAAAGCTGTGGTAACATTATTGGTTTTTATAAGATTTACTTTTGTGCTGGAATTGAAAAGAGCCTGCATTAGCAGACTTTTTAGTAGTAAAGTTTTATAAATTCTTCGTCATCCAACACTTAAATTTTATGGATTCAAAATTACGATTATCTAAAGTCATCTATGCCTCTGCGTGTGTGATGATGTGGACTGGATTTCATAGTCCATCAGTTCTGATTGCGAAGGGGGCTGAACCTAGCACAAGTCATTCGATAACTAACTTGGTACCTTTCCAAGAGCCCATCTCAGGTACGGTTACGGATGAAACGGGAGCTCCTCTTCCTGGGGCAACTGTACGAATTAAAGGCACGGTAAACGGCACCGTAACAGATCTAGATGGGAAATTCACTATTGAAGTCGGAGAAGATGCCGTTCTTCAGATTTCTTATGTAGGATATATTTTGCAGGAAATTACTGTAAATGGACAATCTACTATAGACGTTCAATTGGAGCCAGATGCCACCCAATTGGATGAATTGGTGGTGATAGGTTATGGTACTCAAAAGAGGTCCGATGTAACAGGAGCAATCGGCTCGGTCAAAACAGAAGACTTTAACAAGGGTGTAATTTCCAATCCCGTGGATCTGCTGCAGGGAAAAATAGCAGGTGTGAACATCACCTCTACCAGTGGGGAACCGGGAGCTACCCAAAACGTGATTATCAGAGGTATTGGTAGTTTGAGGTCAGGGACCCAGCCGCTTTATGTACTCGACGGTTTTCTACTTGACAATTCCGATACAGGTATCGCCTCAAATCCTCTCAATTTCCTGAATCCTAACGATATCGAAAGTATCGATGTATTGAAGGATGCCAGTGCAACAGCGCTTTATGGATCTAGAGCATCTAATGGTGTAGTAGTAATCACTACTAGAAAAGGAAAAGCAGGTACAACCCAGATGAATTTTTCTGCTTCGACTGCTTGGTCTTCCATGGCCAAGAAAATTGATGTTTTCAGTGCAGACGAGTTTCGTACCCAAGTCGTAGCGGCGGGTGGAGCATTGGAGGATTTTGGTGGAAATACTGATTGGCAGGATGAATTGACTCAAACTGGCTTCTCACAGAATTATAACTTTTCAATGAGCGGTGCTAATTCAGAGAAATTTTCCTACTTCACATCTGTTGGCTATCAGGATCAAGAAGGTATTTTGAAAAATAGTGAGTTGAAGCGGTATTCTGGAAAATTGAACATGAACCAGAAGGCATTCAACGGTAGAATGATCGTGGATTATAACCTGACAGCTTCTCATACAAATAATTTAAGACCAAGCATCAACTCCACAATAAGTGATATGCTTAGCTTAAATCCTACAGTTCCTGCATACACAAATGGAGAGCCTACGCTGTTGAATACGAATGCGTTGAATCCGTTAAAACGATATGAGTTGTACAGTGATGAAGCCGCAAACAACCGAATTTTGGCGACAATTTCTCCTTCTTTCGAAATCGTGGATGGACTTACCTACAAGTTGAATCTCGGGGTAGATTACTCCAGTACAAACAGATATCAACAATACAAGCCTTACACAGGAGTAATCAATGAATCCAATGTTTCCGACGGTGCACTGGACGAAGGAATAAGTGCCAATACCAATCAACTGGTAGAAAACACATTGACTTACAATTGGAATACAAATGTCCACCATGTAACTGTATTGGCGGGACATTCTTACCAGACTTTCCTTGATGAATACAGATTAACTTCCTCCAGAGGATTTGCAGATAATAATATTGAGCCAAGGTATCAGGATCACAACAGTACAAGTGAATATCCAACCACGGTAAATTCATCTGCGATCAGAAATGAATTACAGTCCTTCTTTGGAAGATTCAACTACACTTATGCTGATAAGTATTTATTTACTGCTACGTTCCGTGCAGATGGGTCTTCTAAGTTTGGAGATAATAACAAATATGGTTACTTCCCTTCTTTGGCTTTAGGATGGAATGTGACTAAGGAGGATTTTATGGCTAACTCCTTCTTCAATAATCTTAAAGTGCGAGGTAGCTGGGGACAGACAGGTAATCAGGAAATTCCGTCTAAAATCACTAAGGCAAGTTACTCAGAAGATAGATTGTCTACAGGATCAGGAAGTTATAATACTTATCCAATAGACACTGATGGCAATTCTCTGGATAATTACCCATATGGAATAGTTTTTACCAGGTTGGCAAACCCAAATTTGCAATGGGAAGTGTCTACGCAAATAGATTTGGGAATTGACTTTGCAATCTTTGATTACCGATTGACTGGTACTTTGGATTACTTCAATAAGGTGTCGTCTAATATTTTGCTGGAGGTAGTACCTGCCGATCCGGTTCAGCCTACTTCTACTTATTGGGCCAATATCAAGGATATGGAAATCCATAACTCTGGTTTCGAAGTAGCTTTGGATTATGCAAGTGACGAGCTTCGTGATTTTTCTTACAACATCGGAGGTAACGTTACTTTTATTCAAAACGAAGTAAAAGATTCTCCCTACTCAGTTCTTACTACAGGTGCAGCTCAAGGTGGAGGACAAACTGGCGCTACCATTAATGGATACATCAATAATCAGCCAATTGGTGCCTTTTATATGCTTCAATTTGAAGGGATTTCTGAAGATGGCGTAAATAGTTTTAAGGATGTCAACGGAGATGGTGCGGTGTTGGACAATGACCGGACGGTAGTAGGTAGTGCAATTCCAAAATTCATCTATGGCTTTCACACTAACTTTAAGTACAAAGGCTTTGACCTAGGCTTGAACTTTAATGGGGCATCTGGCAACAAGATTTACAACCATACTGCCATGTCACTATTTACAAAAGCGCAACTGTCCAGATCAAACAATACCACTGATTTTGCGACAGAATTCCCTCAAGAATCCTTCAATAACTCCAATACAGTTTCTACCAGATTCCTGGAAAGTGGCTCATTCTTTAGATTGAATAATGCTACACTGGGCTATAACCTTAGATCGGAAAACATCGGACTGGGAGATACTTTTCAAAACATTAGGCTATCAGTTACCGGGCAAAACCTGTTTGTCATCACGGATTACTCCGGATTTGACCCAGAGGTAAACACCGGGTCTACAGCAGGTGGAATCCAAACTTTTGGAATTGACTATTTCACCTATCCAAGGGCTAGAACGTTTTCGATCAACCTGAATTTAACCTTCTAAGAAAGTAGATGATTAGTAAATCATACAGTAAATCATAATCAAATGAAAAATATCAGATTACATAAAATACTTCCGATAGCAGCTTTTGTATTCGCTTTCCTCGGATGTACGGATTTGGATGAAGAGGTTCTGGATGAGTCACTGACTGGAACTGGCCAAGCAGAAGTGGTAAGTGGATCTATTGCCCCAGTCTATGGTATACTCCGTCAGGTGTGGTTACACACAGTGAACTTTGGTCTTCAGGAGGTCGCTTCAGATGAAGGAATTCTTCCTTATCGTGGAGGAACGGACTGGTTTGATGGTGGCAAATTTATCGCTATTCACCAGCATTTGATGACGCCCACAAATAGTTTGGTAGGAGATACCTGGACCTACATCACACTGGCTTTGTCCAGAGCTGTTTTGGCAGAGGAAAGAATGCGGCTTGAAGTGGAAAATGGTAATTCAAGTGCGCAAGGTCCTCTTTATGAGATGATCGCAATGAAAGCGTATCTCAACATGTTGGCCTTGGACAACTGGGGTCTTGTTTTCAAAAAGGATGGATCTGACCAGCTTTCTGAAATCCTCAGGGGCCAGGAAGCAATCTCTTACATTGAATCAGAATTATTGTCTGTAGTGGATGTAATGAGCGGTGAAAAAGGTCCAGGTAGACTTAACAAATATGCTGTCAGTGCATTATTGGCTCGACTTTACTTGAATGCTGCCGTCTATAGAGATCCATACGGCACTCCTGATTTTAGATCAGAAGATATGGATAAGGTGATCCAGTACACTAATAACATTATCAACGGTCCTTATTCTTTGTCTCCTGAATACTTTGATGTATTCAGTGATAATAACAACTCAAATCCTGAAGTAATATTTTCACTGGATCAAAGAGGCGTACTTGAGACAGAGCACAGTCGATGGGCTTATTGGCCAATTTCAGGTGACTTGATTCCTAGACCGGAATTCCCGAATACCCGAGGAACTGACGCAGTAGCTGTAACCCCAGATTTCTTCCAGACTTGGGTAGATGCGTATGGTAACGTAGATCCAGCAGAGGCAGATGCCCGCTTCTTCAAGGAAAATACTATTATACCAGAAAACCTGAAGGACCTTTCCGGTGTGAATCCAACAAATGATTCAGATCATTTCTATTCCATTGCAGCTACTGATTTTGAAATCAACAGAGGTATACTACGGAATATAATATGGGGTCCTAGAAAAGATGACGGAGGAAATATTTTGACTGATGACCAAGGAAAGGTGAGAATATATCCTGTGATCAATAGAAGAAGCAGTGGTGCAAATATTCGTTATGTAGACCACACCCTGAAAGTAGATTTCACTACAGAAGGAAGCTTGCACAATGCTGGATACAGATTTTCAAAATATCAGTTTAGCCACACGGCTACGAATTGCTGTAGCTATAGTAGCGTCGATTTGGTGTTGGTTCGTCTAGGTGAGATTTATTTGATGCGTGCCGAAGCAAAATTGAGAAAAGGCGACAATGCAGGAGCTTTGGTAGATCTCAATACATTGAGAACTTCCCGAAATGCTCGGGCTGCACAGACTCCAGCGGCTTTGACTTCTATTGATCTAGATATCATGTTCCGTGAATCTGGTTTCGAATTGTATTGGGAAGGTCATAGAAGAACTTCTCAGATACGTTTTGGAAAATATGAAGATAGCTGGACTGAGAAAACCGACTCCGATGTTAATAAGCGTTTGTTTCCGATACCTCAGAAAGCTATAGATGGAGCGTCAAGCGAATCAGGATTTTTGGTGCAAAACCGTGGATATTAATAGTAACATATCCTAGTAAAAAACTAAAGCCGGTGAGAATTCTCATCGGCTTTTGCATTTATAAAGCTTTAATGGGTCACCAAATTTGACGATGCTTACTAATCATGCCATTTGGCACTTTAGCGCTATTTAGTCTGCATTAATTCCTGGAAATTTGCTTCACATGTTCCAGGATCTCACTTTAAATTCCTTTGGCATATTTGATGGACAACGGGTGGACTGCTACTATCAATCCTCTATTTTTTTGATGGTATTATTTTTTAGATCGATAGAGAAATGGTCGGATGGGAGAGAGTGAAAGAGCTTTTCAAAAATCCCGAAGAACTGGATGAGTTCAGTATTCAGGTTTTTTTCCTGTCGAAAAGTCTTCTTTGCCACAATAGGAATCAGCTCTTCGTAAAAACTTAATCTATCTTCCGGGATAAGTTTTTTTCCAAGCTCATCTCCATTTTTCAGCAAATAAAAATCATCGATTATTGTGCGACTGGAAATGGATCTTGTGGTTTTGGCTTTAAGTTTTCTGATTTTTTCTGAGAGAAAAAGTTTGCCCTCGACTTCATCCATTTTGCTCCAGTCTTTTAGTTCCGCATGCGTCAGATTCTGTAACAGCATAGCTAGATTTTCCGGCCAGTCAGAAGGGATAAATCTAGATTTCGTTAGCTCAAGAAGGTGATTTCTCGTGTATTCCAGATAGTCTTTTGAGGCGAGGACAGAACTGTCCCAAATTCCGGGATCTTGTTTTTCCAACAGCCAGCGATGCTCCATTCTATATAAATCAAAAAATTCATTCATGTGATCCACTTCCGCGAGGGAAATGGTCTCGATTTCCAGCGTTGATGAACTGGTGGTCTTCAGTTTTTTGTAGGCTGGCGGAAAAGCAGCTAATGAAGGGACTTGGATATTGTACATGGTATTATGGGTGGTTGATTGGTCTTTGTATATTCCTGTGTCGTTAATATGCATATGTCCGGCGAAATGTATTTTTATTCCTGCATTTGCATAGCTCTTACTTGTCACTGATGAAGGAACACGCTCGAGCTGAGATTTCTTCGCTCCGAAAAGGATCTTCATTTCTTCCGAAGCTCCATCGTGAAATTCCACTAAAGGGTAGTGACTGAAAGAAATGAGAGTCTTCCCTCTTCTCTCAGCTTCTTTAGCTACTTTTTTAATCCAGTCTAGTTGGTGTTTTTTATGGAAAGCAGCTTGATTAAAGCCTACGGATGATCCTTTCCACTCAGTTTCACTATAAGTATACACATTTCCATCCAAAGCTAAAAGCCAAATTCCTTCTATTGGCTCAACAACATAGCTGGCATCCGGTAAAAACTGCCCAGAATCACCGACTTCATAAACCCGTTTTTGAAGTGCTGCACTGTCTAAAGCTTTCTGAAAGCTATAATTTGCAACATCGAGATCCTGAAATGGATGCGCCCAAAATAAATCTTTCTCGCTAGGGAAAAACCCAAATTTTCCCAGCGCTTGGGTGATTTCAGGATAGCCCCAATAGTTGACCTGATCTGAGATGGGAGCCTGAGTATTAGTAAAAAAATCATCTGAACCAGCAACGGCTTGCTCTGATCCATCTGTACCAAGAAAATCTTTTTTACCTGCGATGCCTCCAAAAGGCTTTACAGGATCATGATTTCCTGTGGTAAGGAAAAAGCGCATCCCTGATTCTGTGGCGTACTGGTCTAGAATTTTTTTCAGTGCCAGCACATTCATAGGTTGACCATCGTCTGAAAAATCACCAGGAAGAACTACGATCTGAATTCCTCTTTTCTTTAAATCCTCCAATGCGCTGATGAAAGCAAAATAGTTCTCATTGAATAGCCGTGTGGAATTCAACTGACTTTTCATCGTGCGGATGGTCGCCCACTTGCCTGTTTTTGGATTATAGACTCCTTTGAAATCATCCGAGTGCAAATCTGCATACACGTCCTGCAGATGGATGTCAGAGAGAAAAGCGATTTCCTGAGCTAGAATGGATTGGGAGCAAACTAGTTGAAACGCAGTTCCTAAGATTGCAGGGATTAGGTATTTTTTATTCAAAATTAATTGAGGTATTACTCGTGTTTGACTAGAACTATATTCGGTCGTTCGTATACATTTTCTTCGAAAATAACTTTATAATCAGATTTGAAGAAGTTTGATGGCTCATAATAATCCGTAGAAATCACCTGCGCTCCGGACGATTTGGCTTTTTCGAAGGTAGTATAGTCGCTATTTCTGGCTTCTTTCGTATCAGAATCTGCTCGCGTACGGACCATATATCCTTTTTTGACTAGCTCTCTGATGTACTCCTCATCTTTTACCGCATTGTTCACGATCCTAAAACCAGCAGTCGAATTTCCTTCTTTTTTATTTACAAAAAGCACAGCATCCTTAAGCTCTGGTTTAGCTTGAAGATATCGGTCGATTTTCTCCTCACTTTCGTCCAGAACAAAAAGAAATTTTCCTTTCACGTCACTTAGATTAGGCCAGTTTCCAGCCAAGACAGCAGATTCCAAATCTTCATATTCTCCCCTTATCCTATCCGGAGTTATCAAATGTTCCATTCCCAGGTTTGTTCTGATTTCCAAGTCTATGCTGTCCAAAGCTGTGGCAGTGAAAGGCAGGACAGATCGGGTGCCAGGGATATTGCCGTCTTTGGCATTGATCAGAATGAAAATAGGAGAGTGCCCGGGATGTCCTTCACTCCAGGTTTTAAGTGCTCGAAGCGCATCTGCAAAGAGTAAATAGTGGGACTGAAAATCCAGATCCTGCACATGGAAAAGTTTTAACCCTGGCCTGGCAAGGGCGCCCGATGGATCATAATCAGGGATGCTGCCTCCGGCGCTCTTAATGATTTCCAATCCCTTTGGATTAGAATATCTACCTCCTTCGGGATCGTGAAAAACGTCCAACTCTAAATTTCTCAAGCCCAGATCCAGCTGCTTCTCCAATGGAATATGTGCATATTCCAGACTCTGCGAAGCTGCAGGGTTGACTTTGGATAGATAGGCAAGAAGCTCAGGAGCCATCTGACTTTTGTAGCTGTTGTGGCTGCCAATTACCTGAATTTCATTAAGCTTCTGGGAGAATAGCTGAAAACTGAATGCAATTAAGAAAATAGCAGTAAGGCAGATTTTGGAAGGTTTCATAGGATTAAGATTAATTTGCAAGCTTCAATTTTTTAGGATGATATCCTGAAAATATGCTTCACCTTTTTGTTATGATTTAATATTGATGACTAGGGACAAAAATTCTTTTAACTGCTTTTATTTCAGTCTACTTTAAAATTGAACCAACGGATTTATTCATATCCCTATTTCTTGTATTTTATGAATGTGTTAAGCCTTTGCTTTTTCGATTTCTTCGTACCACATAATTATTTTGAATGGACTATTTTTAGGAATGAATAAACTCACGTCCATCTTCTTTTTTCTAATATTTTGTTTTCAGGCTAGTGCCCAGAATTCAGAGGTGTTTCAAATTCACTCGCACAATGACTATTTACAGACTGTTCCATTTTGGACAGCTTTTAGCGCAGGCGCATCTTCTATAGAAGTTGATGTGATTTTGAAAGATGGGAAATTGACCGCTGCCCATGAACCGGAAACCATAGATCCAAACCGTACCATCGAGAGTCTATACCTGGATCCTATTTCCGAAGGATTGGAAAGTGGATTGATTTCTTCAATTGATTTTTACTTGCTTGTTGATCTGAAAACAGATGCAATTGCTTCACTTGAAGTACTTCAAAAAATCATGAAGAGCTATGAGTATATACTTTATAGTGAAAAAAATCCTGCCGGATTGAAATTAATCATTTCCGGAAATAGGCCGAAACCTGAAGATTATAGAAATTATCCAGAGTGGATGTTCTTTGATTACCAAAGTAAGGAGTTGAGGAATGATTTGCCTTGGGATAAAATCGGAATGGTGAGCTTGAGCTTTGGACAATTTTCTGTTTGGAATGGCAAAGGTAGAATGGTGGAGGAGGAGCGAAAGAATCTGCAGTCCTTTATAGAGTTGGTTCACAGCTTTGATAAACCTGTACGTTTCTGGGGTTCTCCTGACAGCAAATCAGCTTGGAAGGCATTCCATGAGATGGGTGAAGATTATATCAATACCGATCATCCAATCGAGGCTGCAAATTACCTGAGCAAGTTGGATGAGAATATTTACCAAAACACTTCAAAACACGTAGTCTATCAACCAAAATTTGAGGTAGATGGATCGGACGTGCCGATAGAAAATGTGATTTTAATGATAGGGGACGGGAATGGGTTGGCGCAGATTTCTTCTGCATTATTTTCCAATGACAATCAATTGAATCTCACACAAATCAGGAATCTGGGTTTAGTCAAAACTCAGGCTGCAGATGACTTTACTACGGATTCTGCGGCAGGTGCTACGGCATATGCTACTGGTGAGAAAACAAACAACCGGGCGATTGGAGTCGATTTACAGGGTAGGCCTTTAACTAATTTGCCGGACATTTTAGATGAGTACGGTTTTTCCAGTGGGATCATCACCACAGATCAGCTGACAGGAGCTACTCCTGCTTCATTCTATGCACATCATCCGGAGAGGGACGATAGTAATGATATTGCAGCATTTTTGTCTGCGAGTAAATTGGATTTGTTTATTGGGGGAGGAAAAGATGCTTATGGCTCACAGCTTGAAAAACTGCAAGGTGCTGGATTTACACTTGTGGAAAGCTTAGAAAAAAGTACTGCTAACCGTCTTGGATTTTTTGCTTCTGAAGGATCTCTTCCAAAGAAACTGGATGGGAGAAGAGACTATTTGTTGAAGAGTACTTCATTTGCTTTAGAGTTTCTCGAAGAGAAGAACACCCCTTTCTTTCTGATGGTGGAGGCAGCAAATATTGACTCAGGTGGTCATTCAAACAGTACTTCGATGACTGTATCTGAGATGCTGGATTTTGACGAAGTAATTGGCGAGGTATTGCGATTCGCTGATGAAAATCCTGGAACTCTGGTACTAATTACCGCAGATCACGAGACCGGTGGAGTATCTATTCCACAGGGCGATTTGGCTTCAAATACCGTGGAACTTGCTTATCACAGTGATGATCATACGGGGATAATGGTGCCAATTTTTGCATATGGAGCACATTCTGGTGATTTCCGGGGAGTGTACGAGAATACAGCTGTTTTCCACAAAATAATGAAACTGGTGAAGGAATATCACCACAAATAAGAGGAGAAGTTCCTTTACCTTCTTCCGGCTATGGTGAAAGGCAGCATAAAAAGATTTCTTATGAAATCGAATGAGAGATCTATAGCAAAGCCAAGTAATCTAAAAGGAAGTAAAATCAGCCAAAAGATAGGGTAAAGTAGCAAACCAAGGATGGCAAGTGGCCAGCATAGAACAAACAGTATACACCAAAGAAGGAAACTTATCATTTTTGTTTTTCTGATATATGGTCAATACTTATTCCACTTTGAAAAATAGCTCAATTGTAAGCGTTGAGCCACTTTTTCAGGATACTGTGTATCATTATCGGGCACAATAATGTAGCGAATCGAACGGGGGCTTTTCTGTTGATTAAGCCAATTTGTGCAATATATACAGGGGTGAGTACTGCGAATTAGCACTAAAGTTAAAATTTGGGAGCATTGAGCTCATACATTTCCACTAGGGCTGTAATTTTATTCATTAAAAAATCTTTTGAATATTTGCTTTTTAGTAATCAATAATTCCGCTCAATGTTTTGAATAGTTTTATGAAATTTTTAATAAGATGATCTTCAAAGACGAATATTTTTTTCTAATTTGGTGTAAGGAAAGCCTATAAATTCTAATAGGGCAACCGAACTAGGTATTATCTTAAAGAAGTTTAATCCAATTATTCCTTGCTATGTGTAATGTTTCCTAGGTAATGCAATAAGTTTCTTTTAATAGTTATAAAAATAAGTTTTTTAAGTAAAATAATGTACAGTGATTCATGGGATAAGCAGCTTGTAAATAAAAAATAGCATGTAGCTATAGTTGATTTTGGCTTTCGTCTGTAAATGAGTTTCCAGACAGATTTTAAAAGGTTTTTAAGAATGATATCCTGCTTAAGGGTGTCGACTAATTTTAAAATAGATGAATTTGATGTTTCACATTTCTAATGTTGAATTATTCAGACAAGTAATTTTAATTGATTGTTAACCTAACTAATAATGCCTATGCCTTTTATAAAAACACCTTTGTAAGGAGCAGTTGAAATTCCAAGGGAATTCCTCACTGCACATTATCCGCTCGCCTATGTTTCGATTTTAGTAGGCAAATTCAAATCAATAATAATAAACCTCTCAAAACATGAAAAAATACTTACATAGACAACTTTTGTGGATGTCTAAGAAAATTCTATTTGGATTCATAATTCAGATGATTTTCAGCTCTGTGATTCTCGCAAATACTTCCGAAGAAAATCCTGGGCAAGACAAATTACCATCGGATACTGAAAACGTTTCAGTTGCGGATAATCTCACTGCAACTGATAAATCATCAAATAATACAAATTTAATAGACAAAGCGGATGTAACTGTGACAGGCAAAGTTCTGGATGAAACAGGGTTGCCTCTTCCGGGAGCAACAGTTTCAGTAGCAGGTACCACTTCGGGAACAGTAACTGATATAGATGGAAAATTTTCTATCACAGTTCCTGATAATGCAGAACTTATATTCTCCTACATAGGATACGAACCTCAGCGAGTGTCCGTAGGCTCACAAACAGTAATAAACGTTACTCTTCGTCCTGATGCAACTGCCTTGGATGAAGTGGTTGTTATTGGATACGGTACTACCAAAAGAAGTGATTTGACTGGTTCTGTAGGGTCAGTAGATGCTGAAGCTCTTAGGGAGCGCCCAGCTTCATCTCTAAACCAGGCTTTGGCAGGGAGAGTATCAGGCGTACAAGTAAATAATAACTCAGGCCGTCCAGGAGGAAGAACAACAGTTAGAATCAGAGGATTTAGCTCTATCAACTCTTCCAATAATCCACTTTATGTGATAGATGGAGTACAGATGCCTGTTGGTACACTTAGTCAGCAAACCAGCGCGATAGATTACATTAACCCAA
Organism: uncultured Algoriphagus sp.; assembly: GCF_963974835.1. Classification (GTDB taxonomy): domain Bacteria; phylum Bacteroidota; class Bacteroidia; order Cytophagales; family Cyclobacteriaceae; genus Algoriphagus. The sequence continues at coordinate 40,830 of NZ_CAXBET010000014.1, forward strand.
ATGATATCGTGTCTGTAGAAGTACTTAAGGATGCATCTTCCACTGCCATTTATGGATCAAGAGGAGCAAACGGCGTCATCTTGGTAACTACCAAAAAAGGTAAATCAGGTGAAGGAAGTGTGACTTATAATGTCGATTTGAGTGTTCCTATCATTGGTCCAAACAGACCTGAGGTTTTGAATGCCAAGCAATATTTGGCAGTTGAGGACCTAGCTTGGGCAAATATGGAGAAATATGATCCAGTGGGATGGGCTGAGGGTAAGTGGGCTTATCTAAATCCTGCTTTGAGAAGAACTGATCCACGTATTTTTGACAGTCAGGGAAATCCTCTTTACGATACCGACTGGATGAAAGAAACTACTCAGAATAAACTTTCACAAAACCATCAACTTGGCTTTACTGGAGGAAATGAACGCACTTCCTATTCACTTTCGCTAGGCTATAGAAATGACGAAGGATTGGTGAAGACTTCCTACCTAACGAGATATTCTACAAGGTTTACAATTGAAGATAAGGTAAAAAGTTGGTTGACTGTGGGTGGAAGCCTAAGCTATAATAACCAATCTGAAAACCTGGTCGACGTAAATGATGCGGTAGCCCGTCAAATGGTAGAGGATTTCCCTTTCTTACCTGTAAGGTATGAGGACGGAACTTTTGCAAACAACCGTGATTATCCTTTTGCGGAAGGTACAATGAGTTCTATGCACCGATTATCAGGTAGAAGATATATCCTGAATACACAGACTACATTGGGTAGCATGTACACCAACATCAAATTTTCAGATGCATTGCAAATGAGAACAGCCCTAGGTGTAAATATTCTTACTCAGGAAAATAACCAATCTCAAACTAGAACATTGGCGATTAACGAAAGAGGTACTGCCTCTAAGAGCATGAGAAAGGATACCTTTTGGTCTTTGGAAAACTACCTGACCTATAATAAAGTATTTGCAGAAAGACATGCTGTAACAGGACTTCTTGGTATATCCTGGCAAGAAAATAATTACACTGCTTTGAGTTCAAGTATCCAGAACTTTGCTACTGATTATTTTACTTACAATAACTTAGGAGCAGGTAGCCAGATTCCTAGAGTAGGTTCGGGAGCCGCCAGAGAAGCATTGAATTCTTACTTCGCCAGAATTAATTACATCTTGGATGACAAGTATTTATTCACAGCAACTGGCCGTGCGGACGGATCCTCCAAATTCGGTGATAATAACAAGTATGCCTTTTTCCCTTCTGCTGCATTGGCATGGAGAGTCTCAGAAGAAGGATTTCTTAAAGGAAACCAGACTATTTCAAACTTGAAAGTAAGAACTAGTTATGGATTGACTGGTAACTCAGAGATACCTCCTTATTCTTCTCTATCGTTATTAAGTTCCAATTATTCAGCTATTTACAACGAAACCCAGGTAGGTGGAACAGGTATAAATAGACTTGCAAACCCGGATTTGAAATGGGAAAAAACCACTCAGACTGACTTCGGAGTAGAATTGGGAATGTTTAATAATAGACTGAATGTAGAGGTAGATCTTTACTACCGTAAAACTACAGATATGCTATTGGATGCACCGGTTCCAAGAACTAGTGGCTATGCAACTATCCGAAGCAACGTAGGATCAATGGAGAATAAGGGTATAGAATTCACACTTAATTCAGTGAATTTTGAGAAAGAAAATTTCAGTTGGAATACTTCATTCAATCTGTCGCTGAACAGAAACAAAGTGCTTTCACTTGCTACACCTGCAGATATTTTTGGAGTAGGTGGTCCTAATTTCACTAACCAGACCAACATCATCAGAGTAGGTGAGCCAGTGGGATCCTTCTGGGGTTTGACTAGACTTGGTACCTGGAGTGAGGCTGAAAGAGCTGAGGCAGCTGAGTTTGTAAGTTATAGAAATGGCCTTACCATACTTCCGGGTGATATCAAGTATTTGGATGTGAATGGAGACAAAGCAATCAATGATTCCGATAGAATGATTATTGGGAATGGTAGCCCGGACTTCTGGGGAGCTTTCTCCAATAGTTTCAGACTATACAATTTTGATCTTACTGTAGAGCTTCAGTATAGTGTTGGAAATGATATCCTGGATATGACTCTTCACCCAAGTGAAGATCGTCAGGCTCTTGCAAATAGCTATACCACTGTATTGGACGCCTGGACTCCTGAAAACCAGGACAGTCAAATTGCTGAAATCCGTGATACACGTGCAGGATATGTGACCAACGTGGATTCTCGTTGGGTGAAAGATGGGTCATTTTTGAGAGGAAGAAATTTACTCTTGGGCTATAATTTCCCTTCTAATGTAACCAGCGCTATCAAACTAAGCAGATTGAGAGCTTATGCATCAGCTCAAAATTTCTTCTTGTTGACTGGAAAAGATATAATCGGTGATCCGGAAATCACACCTACAAATGGAGATCTAAACAGTAATGTGTTCTCCCAAGGTATGAACTGGCACAGTTATCCTAAGCCAACCATCTTTATGTTTGGTCTTCAGGTAACTCTTTAATTCTTTTTTACTTAAAGTGATATAACAAATGAAAAATAACATATATAACAAAGCAGGCAGACTATTCCTATTTGGAATGTTGGTGGCGGGATTCGTAGGTTGTTCAAGTTTTTTGGAAGAAGAGGATCCTTCCAATTTGACCCCGGACAGTTTCTACACTATACCTGACCATGCCGAGGCGGCACTTGCTGCAGTTTATGCAGATACACGATTTATTGGTGGTGGATCGGGAATATTTTCTGTTACATGGCAGTTGCTCGAGGCACCTACCGGTACCAGTACCACAGAGACAGCCCAAAATTCTGATTTGAATAACCTATATGGCCTTATTTATGACGGTAGAACACAACATGTGATCAACTACTGGAATGGCTTGTATAAGGTTATTGCACAGGCAAATTTAGTGTTGGACAAGGTTCCTTCTATTACACCAATGGATGAAGCTCAGAAGACAAAGATTCTTGGGGAAGCCAAATTTTTGAGAGCATGGGCTTATTTCTACTTGGTGAGATTGTGGGGAGATGTACCATTGATTACCATGCCTCAGACAGCTAGTTCAGAGGATTTTAAACCTTCTCCAGCCGCTCAGGATGCTGTCTATGCATTAATTGTGGAAGATCTCAAAGCTGCTGAAGCGGCTGGTTTACCTTGGATGGATGCAAGTGGCAGAGCTTCTCTTGCTGCTACCAAATCTTTGCTTTCTAAGGTATATCTGACCATGGCAGGTTTCCCTCTAAACATGGGAGCTTCACATTACCAACTAGCTGCTGATAAGTCAAAAGAAGTGATTGATTACGGAATGAGCAATCCAGCTTCACTTAATTTGTTTCCAAATTATAAAGCAATTCATAACGAAAACAATGACAATAGATTAGAGCATATTTTTATGCTTCAATACAATGTGGTTGTAGCTGGAAATCCGATGAACGACATGTTCCCGAACTTTAAGCCTGTAACTTTTGCAGGACCATCAGGAACTGGAAGTACTGTCCCTACAGAGGAATTCTACAATTCTTTTGAAGATGGCGATCTACGTGCAGTCAATCAGGAAGGATTTTTCTACACCACTTATTATGAAAATGGTAGCGGTGCAGAATTCGACTTGGGAGCGCCTTATATCTTTAAGCATTTTAATCAGATAGCACTTGGCTCCAAAGATCAACCTGGAACCAGAGCTAATAACCTGAACGTTCCTTTGATCAGATTTGCAGAAGTGTTGTTAATCTATGCAGAGGCACAAAATGAAGTCGGAGGTCCAAATGCACTTGCTGTGGAGAGCCTTAAAAGAATCCGTGATAGAGCTGGTTTGACTACTCCTACGCTAGGTGAATTTACTTCAGATACCTTCAGAGAGGCAGTTTGGAGAGAGAGATGGCATGAGCTATGTTATGAGCAGATTACTTGGTTTGATATGCTTCGCTTGCGCAAAGTCTATAATGAGGCAAGCAACGGATTCGATAATTTCGAAGGACATAGAAATCCAAGTTCTAACCAGACACTTCAGGCTAAGCATTATTTGATGCCTTATCCATTGCCGGAAATGCAGAATAATCCAAATCTTACTCCTCAGAATCCTGGGTATTAAGTTGGAAAGAGTAACGTTGTAATGAAAGGGAGTCATCCAGCTGGGTGACTCTTTTTTTATTCTCAGTTGAGAATAAGCGTACTGAAAGTTGTGTCCCGCTATAATGATTTTCCATAGAACACTCTGAAAGAACTTGGGATTATCAATTGTTGGTCAGCTCTTTGGTGTACCCATACTTTAAAACGGTTTTTTCCTGCTCATTTTTCCCTGCTTCAGTTAGATAGGGACTGATTACTGCCCAAATACTTTTAACCATTGAGCCTTTTTCCGTGAATTTTTCTGTATCCAAGACCTCCCTTTGGGATAACCAGAAAGTGATTATAATTCGGATAATATGCAGGGTCTGTTCCAAAAGATTCTTTTCAATTTCCAACATATATCCGTCGGAGAGAAATTCCTGTAACAAAACATTAAGTTGTTGTTTTCTGTATTCAGAAGTTTTCTGCAAGAGATCAGAGATCCTTGGAAAGGCTCTGGTGATTTCAAGTACATCCAGATTGATAAACCTGTATTTGTATTGGAATTCCTCCAGCTGAATAAGTAGCAAATGTACATGCTCGATGGATGAGGAATTTGCCTTTCTAGTGATAAAGTATTCGGACATTTCATCCCTCATTCTATCATAGATGGCCAAAATAATTTCTTCTTTGGTTTTATAGTGATAATCGAGATTACCATGACTAATTCCTATTTCGGCCGCGATGTGTCTGCTGGTTATGGTTTGTACTCCAGCAGTATTGTAAAGCTCAATAGCAGATTGAAGGATTTTGTCTTTAGTTTTGATTTTTGTGGTTCTTTTCATTTTAAAATTTGAGTTAAAAAAGATAATTCGTATGGGAAGGTAATCAACGGAATGTTCTGTGCTTCCCGATTGGCTTAATGCAACACTAATTCCGACAGTGACTTATTGTTTTGAATAGTTGATTTCCAAATCATTTGACCGGACCTCTTTTAATTTTACTCTTAATTTACTCTGTAACTCATCGACTATGCACGAATAAGCTGGATTCTTTGCAAGATTTATAAACTGCTCCGGATCATTTTTCATGTCATAAAGCTCCATTCCCGAAGCTCCATCTTCGTCGTATTGGATGAAGGCAAAATCCGGTGTTCGGATTAAAAATGACTTGCCTTCCTGAGACACCGAGAATGCAAAATCTCGCACCTTTGTCTCCGGATTTTCGAGAATTGGAATTAGACTTTTGCCTTGAACCCCCTCAGGGTAATCCAGTCCAGCCAAATCAGCCAAGGTTGGGTAAAGGTCCAGCAGTTCTGTAAATGAATTTGCGACCGCAGGCTTTTTGCCTGGCACCTTTATTATCAAAGGCACAAGGACCGATTCTTCATGTAGGCTTACTTTCATCCAGAATTCATGCTCATCCAAATGGAATCCATGATCGGAAGTGAAAATGACAATGGTATTATCTTCCAGCCCCTCATCTTTCAGCGTTTTTAGTACCTTCCCAACTTGCGTGTCCATATAAGAAACAGAAGCATAATAGGCGGCGATAGCTTTTTGCTTTTGCACCGGATTCATATCAGCATTTACACTGGTCACGTAATTAATGCCACGTTCCGGAATATCATCCCAATCGTTTTCCACCTGCTTCGGAAGCTTAATTTCTTGATGAGGAAAAGGCTCAAAGTAACTCTCTGGAGCGACAAAAGGAACGTGTGGTCTCACAAAACCAACCGCCAAAAAGAATGGCTCATCTTTATGTTTTTGAATAAGTTCCGAAGCTTTCTCTGCCGTTTTCCCGTCAGAGTGCGCTAGATCGTCACCAGTAGCTTTGACGATTGTCATCACATTTCCGCCTTTCCGCTCTATGCTGCCATCCGGATTGTTTTGGACTAGTTCAGCTTTTCCGTCAGCCTTCCATTCCGGACCTTGGGAATTAAACTTATCTGTCCACGATGCTGGATCATCCTGCCCATCAGAGCCGGTTTCGATATCTATAGGAACTCCCATATGATAGATTTTGCTTACCCGGGCTGTGTAGTAGCCATTTTTCTTAAAAAGCTCGGCAATTGACGGCCTGTCTTTCCCTACATTTTCCCGCCCACTTACATAGCCATAGGTTTGTGTAGCATTGGGATAATATCCAAACATGAAAGATGCCCTTGAAGGCCCACAGACAGGATATTGTGTGTAAGCATGGGTAAAAACAGTACCCTCTTTAGCTAGCTGATCTATAGCTGGCGTGTGTGCAATTTTATTACCGTTTACCCCAAGAGCAGTCGTAGTCAAATCATCTGAGATAATGAAAAGTATGTTCGGCTTCTTTCTTTGCTGTGCAAAAGAAGTCGTTGCAATTAGGAATAAAGAAATTAATAGGTGTTTTCTCATTTATAAGGTGAAATCAATTGCCTAATTGGCATCGCTGAAATTGTAGGTCTGCTGGCCTAAGTTAAGCTTTGATTCTTATAATTGATGAATGATCGTCAATGATTGTAACCCACAATCTTAATAAACATAGCCAGTTTAATAAGGGGCGGAAGACGGAAGACCTAGGTACACTTACCTAAAATTAAACTTAACCATGGTTGCTTTAGAGATTACACTGGCAATAATTCAGAAATTAATAAAAAGGAAATTGAACCTATTAAGTTAGATTTATGACAGCCTTTAGGTAAATCGGTAAGAAAGGAATCAAAGTCCTGGGCTATCCGTTACTAAAAAAAAATCAATAAAATGAGCAATACTAAAAAAGCATACATCGCAGGCGGTTGTTTTTGGGGGATGGAAGATCTCTTCAGAACGAGTCCAGGAATCGTAGATACGGAAGTTGGATATCAAGGTGGGCAGAATGAAAATCCTACTTATAGAAACCATCCAGGCCACGCAGAAGGCCTTGAATTGACTTATGATCCTAGTGAAACATCCTTCAAGGAGATTTTGGATTACTTCTTCAGAATGCACAATCCCACGACGGTGGACCAGCAGGGTAATGACAGAGGTTCGAGCTATAGATCTGCGATCTTCTACCAAAATGAGGAAGAAAAAGCGGAAGCTCAGGAGATGATTGACATCGTCAACGCATCCGGTAAATGGCCGAGCAAGGTGGTGACTACCCTGGAGCCTTTTGCGCCTTTTTGGCCAGCAGAAGACTATCATCAGGATTACTTAGTGAAAAACCCGAATGGGTATACTTGCCACTTCTTGAGGTTTGAGGAGAGTTTTATTGAGGAGTGAGGAGGAGGGATGTCAGGTGACCGATGTCAGATGTAGGCTGGCGGAAGACGGAAGACGGAAGACCGATGTCAGATGTCCGAAGATGGGAGACGGGAGATGGAAGACCGATGTTAGATGACCGATGTAGGGTGCCCAAAGACGGAAAACGGAAGTAGGCTGAAGTGTAGAGTTAAGTATATCTTATGATGCTTTGTCTCTTTGCTTTTCTGCTAGCATGAAAATTCAAGTAATAAAAGAAGAGGTCAGATCAATTGTTGAGGCCGCACCGGTCATCGGTCATCCGACATCCAGCAAACCAAAGAAACTGCTTACATCTTTAAAGACAAATATTTATACCCCAAAATAACCACCCCTAAAATGAAGCACATTTTAAAATCGATTTTCTTAGGCTCCGTTGCGATACTTGCTTTTGCATGTAAAACCGAAGAGGCTGAAAAAACTGCGGAGAGGCCCAACATCATCTTTATCATGTCGGATGATCATGCCTACCAGGCAATTTCCGCTTACGACAATACCTTGATCGAAACTCCCAACATCGATCGAATAGCGAAGATGGGTATGCTTTTCACCAATGCATCTGTGACCAACTCTATCTGTGCACCTTCTAGAGCTACGATTTTGACTGGTAAGCATTCGCACATTAATAAAAAAGTGGATAACCATTTTCCCTTTGATACAACGAATGTGACTTTCCCGCAGATCCTTCATGATGCAGGATATCAGACAGCCATGTTTGGAAAGCTACACTTTGGCAACAGCCCCAAAGGCTTTGACCAGTTTAAGATTTTGCCTGATCAAGGAGTGTATTACAATCCGGATTTTATCACCAAAAATGAAGGTACTATTAATGTGGAAGGGTATGTAACCGACATTATCACGGATATGACGTTGGATTGGCTGAAAAATGAGCGCAAGGCTGATCAACCTTTTATGCTGATGTATCTTCACAAAGCCCCACACCGGGAATGGCTTCCTGCGGAGAGACACCTTGAGGAATTTACTAACAGAACTTTCCCGGAGCCTGCCACGCTTTTTGATGATTATTCCGGAAGAGGAAGAGCTGCCCACGAAGCAGAAATGAATCTGCTTACCGATATGCACTGGTCTGGGGATTCAAAAATTTATCCTGAAGTGATGGATGAATTGGGGATAGAAGAGACTTCTTCTTGGGACAAGGGAGCTTTCGCAAGGGAAGTTGGAAGATTAAATGAGTCCCAGCGAGCCAACTGGGATAAGGCTTATATGAAAGTAAACGAAGACTTCAAAAAAGCCTACCCAACCATGACAGAGGAGGATAAAATGAAGTGGAGATATCAGCGCTACATGCAGGATTACCTAGGCACGATCAAAGCTGTGGATGAAAACGTAGGCAGGGTATTGGATTATTTGGAAGCAAATAATTTGATGGAAAATACGATCATCGTCTATACTTCTGACCAAGGGTTTTACCTAGGCGAGCACGGATGGTTTGACAAGCGTTTTGTGTACAATGAGTCTTTCAAGACACCACTATTGATGGCTTGGCCAATTAAAGTCAAGGCGGGAACCAAATCAGATGAGATGGTTCAGAACCTTGATTTTGCACAGACATTCCTAGCAGCTGCTGGAATAGAAGCTCCTTCAGATATGCAGGGAGAGAGTTTGTTGCCTTTGCTTACTGGGGAAACTGATAAGTGGACCCGAGATGCGGTTTACTATCACTATTACGAATATCCATCGGTGCATATGGTGAAGCGTCACTATGCGATCATTACCAAGGACTATAAATTGGTACACTATTACTTTGACAATGATGAGTGGGAATTGATCGATAGAAAGAAAGATCCTATGGAGTTGACCAATGTCTATGATGATCCAGCTTATGCGGAGATCCGGGCAGACCTGCACAAACAGCTAGATGGCTTGCGTGAAAAGTACGGTGACAGTTCAGAGCTAAGTCAGGAATACATCGATATGTATCTGGATGATTTGGCAGAACGCCAAGGATTCTTTGGAGCCAAGGACACTACGTTGATTGATAAGATTTTTGAGGAGAGAAAGAAGAAGTAATCATTGTATGATAGTCGGCAATTATGCAAGTGGCCTTGTTTTCTTTGCTCATCCGGTCAGAAGACCGGAGACGGGTGACCGAAGCGGCCTAAATGCTATTGTTTAACTGTCTAGAAGTCGCTTTTGGTGTTTTATATGAACGCTTTTTACGAAAAAGAAAATAAATTGTACAATGATAGAGGCCTCAGCGGATTAGTTCGCTGGGGCTTTTTTTATCTTTTCCCGCGAAGACCGAAAATTTAACCCAGTGGGCACAGTTGATATTTTGTTTTAATGAAGCAAAAAGGGCTGAAGGCCCTCGATATCAAAGCCCAGTCCGACTAGGGCTGGGTTTAAAAATAAATTTGAATACACTAGCTCTGAAGGAGCGAAATAATGCATGTTTGAGTAAGTCTCTGCAAAGTGATTTTCTGATTTTTTTACCGCAAAGCCGCGGAGATCGCGAAGGAAAACGCAAAGGTTTAAATTCCTTTTTAAAGAAAAATTCTCTGCGCCAAAAACTCTGCGACCTTGGCGCCTTTGCGGTAGAAATTATTTTATCCAATCTCTCGTGGGGTCGAAGCTTTTTACCAAGAGAATAACTTCATCGAGCTGCAGCAAAAACAATTTGACTTTTGAGTAAGTCTCTGCAAAGTGATTTTCTGGTTTTTTTAACCGCAAAGTCGCAGAGATCTCGAAAGAAAATGCAGAGAGTGCAGTTTGGCATGAAATAGGGCTGAATGCCCTAGATATCAAAGCCCAGTCCGACTAGGGCTGGGTTTAAAAATGAGTTTGAATGCATTAGCTCTGAAGGAGCGAAATATTGTATTGTTTGGTACTCCTTTGCAAAGTGATTTTCTTTTTGTTTTACCGCAAAGACGCGGAGATCGCGAAGGAAAATGCAAAGGCTTGAATTCCTTTTTAAAGAAAAATTCTCTGCGTTAAAAACTCTGCGACCTTGGCGCCTCTGCGGTTACAACCACTTTTTATTAAAATCTATTTTATTACCCATTTGAGCTTCCTAATTTAAAAGCAAATAACCCAAACCCATGAATAACCTCAATCAACCCTATCCAATCTCTCCTGAGGCCAAAGCTTTTTACCAGGAAAATAACTTCATCAAACTAAAGCAGGTGCTTAGTCCAGAAGAAGTCGCTCATTTCAATGAAGTGATTTCAGCAGAAGTTCAGCGGAAAAACACCCAGGATAAACCTATGGAGGAGCGGGATACCTATAGCAAGGCATTCTTGCAGATTTTCAATCTTTGGACAGAATCTGAGGAAGTCAAAAAGCTGGTGCTCAGCAAACGACTAGCTCAAATCGCCGCGGATCTAATGGGCTGCGAGCAAGTTCGGATATACCATGATCAGGCCTTATTCAAAGAGGCGGGTGGAGGAATTACTCCTTGGCACGCAGACCAGTATTACTGGCCGATCGACACGGATAACACGATTACCGCTTGGATTCCTCTTCAGGCAACTCCGCTGGAAATGGGACCGCTGGAGTTTTCTGCCGGAAGCCAACAGATTGTTTTTGGTAGAGATTTGGAAATAGGAGATGACTCCGAACTTAAAATCAAACAAAATCTCCGAATCAACAACTTTGAGCATGTGATCGAAGCATTTGATTTGGGAGAGGTGAGCTTCCACTCAGGATGGATTTTCCATCGCGCCGGGGCCAATCAAACTGATCAGATGCGAAAAGTAATGACTGTGATCTATATGGATGCTACCGCCAAACTCAAAAATCCTGAAAATGCTAATCAGATCAATGACTGGAATACCTGGTGCCCGGGAGCAAAGATCGGTGAGGTGATCAATACGGAATTGAATCCTGTTGCGGGGGATTTAGGGTAGCGGTCTCGGCTATAAGTAGTTGAGTGATTTAGCGCTTAGCTTTGAAAGTACATACCAATCTGAAAATCCGAAAGGATTTTCAGAGATATGATAGAGCAAACATTTACTTGTAGCCATCTTTGGCATCTGGATTTTTATCTTCTTAATCTTTTATCTGCAAGAGCTAAATATTTTAGTCCGCTTTGGTCAAATACATTTTCTGCTCTTTCTATCTGTAAAGCAGAATACACAGCATTTACAAATCCAGGTAATGCACCAATTACTGCTCCTGTCGTTGATTCTGCCTCAATTCCTTGATATGCACCGATTAGACCACAAACAGTACCAAACAAAATACGGTTAAATTGACTCTCATTCATTTTAGCAGATAATTCATCTCTTCGTTGAGTTAGTTCTGCTAGTCGCTGATAGAATAAAGGTGTTCCCTCAATTATGTTTGGGTCAAGTGCAATTAATTCCACTTGAGTTCTAAAAGCTTGTAATAAGTCGGAATGCTTTTCTTTAAATCTCATTAAGCGAGTGAAATCAATATCTTGAGGAAAAGGAATTAAACTACTTAAAATTATTTCTCTTTTTTCCTGTGTTTTTTTAAATGAGTTTCGATAGTGAAATGGCTTAACATAATCGGTTGTTGGTAGCCTATTTGTTTTAGCACTAATTAAAGTTGCTAAAAAATTCATTAGATTATTTGCTGTCCTTTTCTCGACTGAATACCAACGATCTTCTGAACTTTCAGCAAGTCCTAATTGCTCTAATTGGTAAAATATTTCTTGGTCAAACTTATCAGCGTGTATATTGGCTTTTGAGAATTTTTCACTGTGGATATTTCCACGATTACCTTCAATGAATCTATTTTGTGCTTTTTCGAGTTTTTTACTGTTTTCTCGAATTAATTCAATAAATGGTCTTGTTGATTCCCAAGGATTGTCTAAAACATCCATTGGGTTTATTGGTGTGACTAGGTTTTCTCTTACTAACTCAAGCATAAACTCGTCAAAGTTTCTTTCTGGTTCATAGAAATATTCTTGAGGAACAATCGAACCGATATTGTCATAATAGAGAAGAGTTCTCAATGTCCAATCTGTTCTAGGAACATTTATGTATGGAAAGTAAAGTAAGTTACTCATTCAGTTCTGTTTTTAACTTTCTGCTAACATCTGTGTATACGCAACTAGTTACGTATTTTTCCTATATATCTTAATTTTATTCTTCCCAAAATCTCTGCTTTCATCCCTCGAAGATTCTGTCATTCAAGAAAGTATGTTTTAAGTTGTTATTCATACCCTCAGCAGGGTGTTTTATGCGTTTTTTAGGGAGTGATGGATGCCACCGCCAAACTCAAGAATCCCAAGAATGATAACCAGATCCATGATTGGAATACATGGTGCCCGGGAGCAAATATCGTCGAGGTGATCTATACGGAATTGAATCCTATTTCTGGGGGTTAATGGTCAATGAGGATATGCAATATGAACCATGTTTAAGACGTTTTATTGTTCGATATTTCGTTTAAAAAGCATTTTCTCGGGCACATCTTCCAGAACGATTATCTTCCTAAAATCAAAGTCAAAATCAAATTCACCATAGAGTCCTTTTTTGAATTCAGGGATTTCAATTTCGTCCTCACTAAAAGTTACTATATATTGAAAATTTTTAGTTTTATATAATTGTAGATGCTTTCGGTTTAGATAGTTTAGATAATTAACCATTATCTTATGAGACATGTTCCCAAAAACACCATCATGAATTAAGAAGTCAGGCAATTGTCTTTTATTCTGAATTGCGTTGAGAAAGATCATTAAATCATAAGAAATCATTTTTAAATCCTCTTGTCCTAAAGAACCTGATTTTGGTACTTTAATGTCAATTTTAAACGGTAGATCTGTCTTTTTACCTCTCTTTTGTGATAAACCATAATATCCACTGGTATGATTTTCGTCAACAACTAGTGCAGAGTAAAGAATTTCTGAAAATAATGTTCTTAGCTCATTTGCTAATTTTACAGATTCATGTAGGTCATTAGAAATATCCCTTTTAACTTCACTTAACACTATTTCTTGATCATAAAGAATTTGATTATACTCATCTATTTGAATTAATACTTGATTCTGTCTTTCAATAAGCCCTTTCTCTTGAATTAATTCCTCATATGTATTTTCCAGTTTTTCAAATGCCCCATATTCTTTAAGTTGAGATAATAGTTTGGTCCTTGATTCTTCCAATTTAGAGAGTTCAGTGAAAATAATGTCAATAGATTGATTGAGTTTCTTTTCTCTGCTAATAAGGAATTTAGTTCTGTTTTCTATTATTTCGGATTTAAAGCCAGAGATCTCATCTAGAGATTTTTTAATTGCTGTTCCGAAGTTTTGAAGTACTTCATTGTATATTTTTTGTACTTGCTGAGTGTCAAGTTCTGTTGATTTCTCATAAGACTCTCTTATGTTTTTTAGGCGCTGACTAGTAGAGTGATACTCTTTAGATTTTTCATTTATTTTAGAAATTATTTTCAATAATTTTTCTTCTAAATCTTTATGTGAACCCTTAAAGTCTAAAGTCTTTATTCTGGCTTCAAGGATTTTGACCTTTTGCTCAAGTTTTAATTTTTCAGACCTATACTCTTCGACTGAAAAACCTGTATCAGCTTGAAGTTTATCTTCACTGGTTTTTAAAGCTTCTTTATATCGTTTGTATTCTTGACTGATTTCTTTGAAATTGATAAGGCTATTTGTTTTAAAGCCCATTAGGTAAAAATTGTAAATTGCCTTATCAACTGCATTAGGTGTAAAGCTGAAAAAATTTGTAGGGTCTTTTCTTGATTTATTTTGGACGTCGTCCTTAATGAAAAATTGCATTAAAGATCTGAATCGGTTACCCTCATAATATGTTTCATGGTCTTTTTCGGGAAACAAAATAGTTGATAAAACTTGTAATAATTCTTGTTTTTCGAATTCTGCTAAGGTTTGGCTGTTTTTCCCAAAGTAAATTATTTTATTTTCGTTAAAATTTCGTTTTATGATATAATTATTCCCATTCGCTTCAAATTCTATAAATAAATTATGATTTTCCTTTCTAAGAAAATCATATTTAGACTTATTGAATTCTTTTTCAGAATTATCACCCAAGAACATATAGTTAATAAGCCTTACAAGAGATGACTTGCCAATACCATTGATTCCTTTTGCCTCTTTTGAATCGGAATACTTGCCATAGATTATATTTAATCCAGGTTTGAATTCAATGTCTTGTACAAGCACGTTAGTGTCTGAATAGAGTCTCTTGAGCATGTTAGAATAGTGATGTTTGTTTGTTTATTAATGGAGTAAGTTTGATTTTATAGTCTTTTTTATCAATTAGTCCTACAGCGTAAAGAAAAACTAAGGAATTAAAGAATAGGTCCGGTGTTCTTTTCTCATCTTTCTTTAGGAAATCCCTTAGAACATTTTCTACCAATACATAATTGTTTGATTTAGTACTCGATAGAGTTTTAATTATATCCGCTCCTAAAACCATAAGGTTGATATTTAGATCATCTTCTGGATGTGGAATTAACATATTTAGTTTGATTCGTTTTTAATCTTTTTCCCAATCATACATTGCTCAAAGCAATAAACCAAAAGACTTCTTATGTAATAAGAAGAATAGTCATCTTCGACGTTTGAATATTTATTTAAATAACGATTAGTTAATGATTCTAATTTATATTTGAATGTGCCATTTTCATTGTTGAAATCTCTTTTTATTCTAAGTTTAAGTGAATTAATTTCCTCGGTTTGAAAGGTTGAAAGAATACTATATATTTTTTTAAGCGTCCCTTGAGTGTTAAGTTCTTCATACTCTTCAAATGCTGAATTCATATCTTTTGGAGTATAGTTTAATTCAATTTTTTCTTCAATATTAACTTCCAGTTTGTAGTTAATTACCTCTCTGTCAATTGAAGTGCCTTGTATTAAATCATCAATAATATTTCGAACATGATCAAATACAATTAATTCTTTTGGCACTCCTAGAAGTTTTGCAACGGATCTCAGTTGTAATGCTGAAAATTCTGTTTCGATCATGTGCATGATTTGATCTATACCTTTAATCGAAATATGATTTGTTTCAATATTATGAGTATCAGCAAGTGCTTTTAGGTCATTAGCAATTTTTAATTGAATAGGGGCAAGAGAATTATTATAGTGCATAATCCAATTTGGATTTTTGTCTGCCCATTTTTTTAGAAAATCATCAAAATCATCGTCAACTTTTCTCTTGAATTTTTTCTCATCAAATGTGTCTGGACCATATGCCGCTATAATTGTTTTTGATGAAATTATCAAACCTTCAGCTCCGTCATCTTTCCTTTCTCTTGTCGGTTGAAAACCATCTGAGCCATATTGAATAAGATTAAGTTCCGAAATGAAATTTTCGAATTCAAAACCACGTTTCGATTTTATTAATTCTCTAATATTTGCTTTTAAGGCCTTGTCCATTCTGGGTTTTTATTAATTCTATTCAACATCTGTGTGCACGCAACTAGTTACATAAACTTTCTTTATAACTTTTATTAGCCCTTCCAAAAATCTCTCTAGTTACCTCTTGAAAAATCTTTTTCTCAAGAAAAGGAGTTTTGACTTGAAATTCATACCCTATACAGGGTATTTTGTCCTTTTTTTATGGAGTAGGTCAACTAGTGTCCGACCTTTTTCTTTGATCCTCACTTTCTGCTATTCTTCTATGACGGTTTCTTCCTGAGTAACTACAGGATTGCTAAAATCCTAAAAAGCCCTATTTTATTGCTTCGATTTTATGCCTTTTCCCAAACCCTAACCTGATCCCATGAAGCCTACCTATACTTACAACCAAACTTATATTTGGCTGATTAGCCTCACTGCAGCATTGGGTGGGTTTTTATTTGGGTACGATTGGGTGGTGATAGGAGGAGCCAAGCCATTTTACGAGCCTTTTTTTACTATTACTTCGGTGAGCGATCAGGGTTGGGGAACAAGCTCAGCATTGATTGGCTGCATGATCGGAGCTGGGATTTGCATCTTGATTTCGGATAAGTTGGGGAGGAAAAGATTACTGATCGCCTCTGGCTTATTGTTTTCCATATCGGCTATAGGAACTGCCTTGGCTGGTACTTTCTGGGAATTCAATTTCTATAGAATCATTGGCGGCGTAGCGATGGGAGTAGCGCTAAACCTCTCACCGCTTTACATTGCAGAACTTTCGCCTCCAGAGAAACGAGGCAAAATGGTCACGATTAACCAGCTCCTGATCATGATCGGAGTTTTGCTGGCTCAGTTGATCAACTGGCAGATCTCGCTTGCGGATACCCAACTGGCTGATGATGCCACTTTCGAGATGATTGCAGCGAGTTGGTCTGGGCAAAATGGCTGGAGATGGATGTTTGCTGCTGAGGCTATTCCAGCGCTCTTGTTTTTTGTGTTGATGTTTTTTGTGCCTGAGTCCGTGCCTTGGTTGATCAAGAATAAGGAAGAAGGTCGAGCGCGTACCATTCTCCAAAGAATCGGTGGGAATGCCTATGCAGAAGATTCCATCGCCGAGGTGAAAACTACGTTGAAGGAAGGAGATTTTGGACAGGTGAATCTGAAGGAATTGTTCCAGAAGCGAATTATGAAGCTATTGGGGATCGGTATTTTCCTGGCTTTTCTCCAGCAGTGGAGCGGAATCAATGTGGTGATCTATTACGCAGCTGATATCTTTCAGGCAGCGGGTTATAATCTCAAGCAGATGATGCTGAATATCGTGGTCATTGGTGGGGTGATGGTGCTATCGGTGTTTATCACCATTTTTACAGTGGATAGATTTGGCAGAAAGAAACTCCTGTTGATCGGTACTTCTGCGATGGCGATTCTCTACGGGTTGATTGGTTACTTTTTCTTTAAAGATCTCGGCGGAAATGCAGTTGTATTTGCTGTATTGGCCAATGTGATGTTTTATTCTTTCACCTTGGCACCCTTGCTTTGGGTGGTGCTTTCGGAGATTTTTCCTACCCGAATACGTGGTGCAGCGATTTCCATAGGAGCGCTTGCGCACTGGGTAGGTAACTTCACCCTGACCTATTTCTTTCCCGCTATCCGTGAGAATCTAGGCTGGGCAAATAACTTCTGGCTCTATGGAGGTATCTGTGCTTTTGGGTTCCTCGTGATTTACTTTGTGCTGCCTGAGACAAAGGGCAAGTCCTTGGAAGAGATTGAAAAGGAACTGGTGGGGTGATAGAGGCAAGCGTTAAATTGTTGAATCCGCCAACCCGAGACCAAAGTGAACTCGTCGGAGGAAATATAAGAGGGGTTGAAGGCTGATTTGATCCTAAAGTCTAGAGTTTACCTGGATTTAAGGAGTCTTCAATTAGCTACTTTTAGTTGAGATTCATTTGGGCAAATTCCAGAAAATGCGACCAATCCTCCCAGGTCAAATTGTGCTCTCCTTCCCGGATATGGTAGCCCACGGCTTCCTGATGAATGGGTGAATTTATTGTTTCGAATTCAGCCGGAAATTCTATCCTCTTTCCATAAATCTCAGAATATACTCTGCTGCCAAGTTTGATTCCCAGAAACTCACCTTTGGGATCTGCCCATTGGTCGCCTTTGGCACTGGAATAATAGATCGCTCTTGGGGCGATCAGACCGGGTAATAGGTGCTGGTCAATCGGGAGCGTTTCCTCTTTTCCATTGTATTTATTGAAATTGTCTGCAAACCAATAGGGAAATCGAGTATTGATAGCTTCCACAGTTTCCCCATATTTCCGGCGGGAAATGGCAGCTCCTCCGCAACCGGATTCATTGGCGTAGGTGATCTCCCATCTGGGATCATTAGCGGAAGCCCAAAGTGCCGCTTTGCCTGTGCGTGAATGTCCTACGAGGATTGATTTTTTGGTGTCGATTTGAGGATGCTGATCGAAATAATCCATTGCCCGCATCGCTCCCCATCCCCAGGCGCCATAGGCTTTCATGCCGTTTGACATTCCGATTTGCTCAGGATAAAGGGTGGAAATAATTCCGGTAGTGTACGTGTCGTTATTATCCGGCGCAACAGTCTCAACGTGGAAAGAAGCGGTAGCATAGCCTCTCTTGATCAATTCCGGAACTGGCCAAAACTCCGCTTTCACGAGTTTCCCATCAGTGTAAGTAGGCTCATAATTAATCAGTAAAACTATAGGGAAGGGACCACTTTGATTTTTTGGTAAAAACAGATTGATTCGCATCGTATGAGATTTGCCATTTCTTGACACCTTAATATTGACTTCTTCAAGGTCTGCCGATTCCGGGTAGGGATTTTCTTTTTCATTGACTTTTTCGAAGGAAATAGAATCAAAATCTTTTGGTAGAATTCCATAGACCTCAGTCTCAAAAAGATTGAAAATCTCCGGCTTTCTGATATTTTCCCAGTCTGCCAAATTAGAAATCAGGAATCCTTTTTCACTTACAAAAGGATCGGGGAGGACCAAAGCTGGTACCTTACTCTCGTCGTAATTTGCCTGAGATTGAGCCTGCACTGTCATGGAAATTGTGATTAGGAGAGGGAAAATAGCGTATTGAATTTTAGTTCTCATATACATTAATTTTGGGGTGTTTCTTGCATTAGCTTGGACTCGTATGCAGGGAAAGGGTAGATTCTCGGCATGACTTCCACGCCGCTGGTGATTTTCAGGGGAGTTTTTCCTGCGAAAGTCGCCTCAATGAAATATGCTTTATATCCTTCTTCCGGATTCTCCAAGGCCAATTCATAAATCCCAGAATCAGTAATCTTCATTTCAGTGGATTTCCAATTTGGACCAAACTCATCCACCCGAAAGTCACGTGCATTTGGATTTGAAGCTGTCCAAGCTTTCACAGAGATCGGCTTATTCGCTGGATCGAGTGTCAGTTGGATTTTATCCTCCAGCATTTTCCAATCATAAACTGGTCTAGGACTGTCATTCAAAACAGAAGCATAAAAAGAAATCATATTCGGTAGCGCATCAGATTCCGATAGATCATGTCCGAAATTTGGGACGTACTGCATGTGCTTTTCCCCGATCAACTCATTCCAGTAAAACTCCCAACTATCAGGTTGGAAAAATTGATCCCCGGCAGCATTGATCAGAAGTTTTGGCATATCGAAATCTGAGCGAAAAGAATAAGGTTCGGTGATTTCCAGCAAGCGGTCAAATTCCGGAGTTCCCATCCAATCCATGACTCCTTCGCTCACATAGTTATCTACGGCAGGAGCCCAAAATCCGTAGTTTCTCCAGTGGTGTTCAAAGGATTCTTCCAGATTGAGCATATCGATCACGACAGGAATAATCGCAACTACCCGATCATCCGTAGCGGCAGTTGTCCAAGTGGTCCAGCCCCGCTTGGATGCACCGCCGACCACGAAAGAATCTAGCTTCTTTTGGTAATTCTTCTCTACCACCTCAGTCACTGCATCCATTCCCAGTTTCACAGCTTTGGTCATTGGCAATCGGGCGAGCCAAATGGCGTCCTCATCCTTTGCACCTCCTTCGAGAAATTTCCTCCAACCATAGGCGATTATTGCATCTTCGGTTCGCTTTCCTACCGAATCATTGACAAAGGTCAACGGCTGAAAAGGAATGTTGTGAATCTCGGCCACGATAGAATTGGTCTGCATCGCTGCAGCTAAAATCAACTCATTCGGTTTTTCAGGCATTTTCGTTCCGGTGCTTCCTCCTCCTATCCACATTAGACTGGTGGTGAATGGGGAGTTTTTTGGCACCACTACCGAGATCCAATGCCACCATTCTGTTTGATCCACCAAATCAGGTGTGAGCCAGTTTTGGGAAACCATCCGCAACACGTGAAAATCATATTCCTCGCCTGGCACTGAGTGGACGATTTCATAAGAAAAATCTGGGCTTGGACCATTTACGTAATCTTTGAGAAGCGTTTCTGATCTTTCCTGTGGAATTTCTTCGGTCGACTTTTCTTGCTGCTTACAGGAAAAACTGAGGATGATAGAGCAAAGAAGTAGACTTGATAAAAAGTGTTTTTTCATAAAACAGGTTAGCTGGGTTAATAGCTAGAAGGTAAGTAATTAGCTTTTTTGCATCAAGGAAAAGTAGCAGCAGATTTCAGGTAAGTGATTTTTTTGTGAAGCATAAAACATAAAATGGAATTGAAAAAGAGCGGTATTGGTTAAGTGAAAAATAATCAGGAAAAATCATGGAAATAGGCATAGATAGTTTTGCTGCGGCAGCACCGGCGGGAACAGATAGTCAAACTGAAAATCGGAGGAAATCGCTGACCGAACTCATAGATAGGATAGTCTATGCAGATGAAATGGGTTTGGATGTTTTTGGTATCGGGGAGCATCACCGTAAGGAATTTCTGGATTCTGCGACTGCAATAATTCTGGCAGCTGCAGCAACACGGACTTCCAGAATCAAACTCACCTCGGCGGTCACCGTCTTGAGTGCTGCAGATCCGGTTCGTGTTTTTCAGGAATTCGCTACACTGGATTTGATATCAAATGGTCGTGCGGAAATCATCGCGGGAAGAGGTTCCTTTACGGAGGCTTTTCCACTTTTTGGCTTGAGGCTGAATGATTACGATGCGCTTTTCTCCGAAAAACTGGATTTACTACTGAAGATTCGGGATGAGGAAATTGTGACTTGGAAAGGTCAGTTTCGTCCAGCACTGAATCAGCAGGCGATCTATCCCAGACCGCTGCAGGATTCTTTGCCGATTTGGCAAGGCGTGGGCGGAACCCCAGCTTCATTTGTGAGAGCTGGCACGCTTGGTTTACCTTTGATGGTGGCAGTGATAGGAGGGGAAACGCATAGGTTCCGTCCATTGGTAGATATGTATCGACAGGCTGGCGCCAAAGCCGGACATGCTCCTGAGAAATTGAAAGTGGGGTTACATTCTCTGGGATATGTGGCAGAATCTACGGATCAAGCAGTGGAAGCCTACTATCCAGGCTACGCTGAGACGTTCACCAAAATTGGCAGAGAGCGGGGATGGCCGCCTGTCACCAGAAATCACTTCAATGCCCAGACCGGTGAGTTGGGTGCTTTGGTAGTTGGTGGTGCAGAAGAAGTAGCTGAGAAAATCCTACGTCACAGCGAGGCACTGGGAGGCATCGACCGATTCACTTTCCAGATGGACAATGCTAATCTTAGCCATGAGCAATTGAAAAATGCGATTGAACTGATAGGGAAGGAAGTGATCCCGTACGTACAAAATCGAAAGTAAGAAGTCTTAAAACTATGTTGCATTGGAGCTGACTCCGCATTTCTGATTAAGTATTTTCTCATAAAGACTTAATCAGAAATGGTCATGTTGTTTGTCTTGTACTAGAAATTTAACTACAAAATGTTCCTTAGCGAAAGTGGTAGCCTTAATAAAGGAATGTTTGAGTAGGGTTATTTAGAGAAATGTCTCAGGCTTTAACTTCAAAAAATTGAAAAGCCACTCCAGATACCTGGAAAGTTGAAAAAGTAGTTAAATCGAATACCTAGACTTCACTGCTACCAAAAAAGGAATCAAGCAAAGCGCAGAAATAATCAGTGGATGAATCCCGAATATCACGAGCAGAAAAAGGAAAAAGAAAACCAAATAGCCTAGTTTCAATGCTCTTTCCTGAGCATTTCTCCACTTGATCAGACCATAAATCCCCATATTGATAGCGATCAAGAGGATAAGCAAAAAGACTAGATCTGGAATGTTTTCGAGGGTACCAAACTTAAAGACCAGCAAGGCAAGTTCTGGGAAAAGAATGAGTAAAATAGGAACTGAATGTTGCCAGATCTTTCTAGAAAAACTCAATGGCATATTGCGGAAATAGCTTAGTTCGGCTGATTCAAACCCATCTTTCTCCAGCCAAATTGGAAGGTGGATGTAAGCGGCGCAAAGCAAGCCAAACTCCAGCCAACGCAGGTCGTAGCCACCACCAAAATAGAAATAGAAAAACCCATTCAGCAGGAAGATGCTGATGATTTTCACTGCCAGAATCAGCAGGGTTCTGTTTTCTCTCAAATGCATCAAAAACCAAAATTCGAAGCTTAGATTCCTAAAAATTGCAGGTCTAACTCGGGTGCTTTCGGGAAAAGGCTTTTTAAGTTTAAAATATAGGAGCGTGATGTCAGCCAAGAAAATCCCGATAAGGAAAAGCCAAAGTATCCCAAGTTTTACTCCAGCATGAATCCCGATTCCTACATAAGTAAGCAAACCCGAATAGGCTAAAATCAGGGCATGATTTGCCAGCCAAACAGACAGAAAGTTTCGGGCAAGTTGTGGCCAGGTAAAAAAGCCAAGTTGATGAAAGATTCTATAATGCTTGTCATTCAGAAGTCGGATCTGAAATCGTTTTTGAACCAAAGTGTAAGCCAGAAAAATTAATAGGATAACATAAAATCCTGTGGAATTCTGAAGCAGTCGATTGGCTATCATGAGGTGTTGCTTCATTTCCATAAAGACACCAAAAATCAGGATGACCAATATGAAAAAGCCTAGAAAAGCCCGGTAGAAGGTGATTACAAAAGTCTTGAAAAACAGCTCATTCATGACTTTGGATCAGGTTGCCATCTGCGATAGTCAGTACAGAATCATAAGCGAAAAACTCTTCAAAATCCGCGATATGGGAGGTGAGAAGGAAGCTTACTCCGCGTTGCATTTTACGTTTTACCAGTTCGGTAAGTCGCTTCTGCGAACCCACATCGATGGTGGTGTAAGGTTCGTCCAGAATGATCAAGCTTGGTTTGCCCAAGAAAGCTAAGATCAATCCTGCTTTTTTCAACATGCCGGAGGAATAGGTAGAAATCGCATTTTTGGAATACTCTGCAATTCCTAGGATCTCTTTCAGAGAATCGATTTGAAAATGATCAGCTCCTTTGGTTTTTGATACAAAAGCGATCAACTCATCCAAACTTAGAAAATCAGGAAATAGGGGTTCTGCTTCAGAGTAATTAACCAGCTTGCGAAAAGAGATAGGTTCTTTCTTCAGTGAAATCCCATCCAACTTAATTTCGCCTTCAAAGTCATGAATCCCAGCAATGGCCTTCAATAGGGTTGATTTCCCCGAACCATTTTCACCCTTGATCAGATGTATGCCTTTTGACAATTGGAGTGAGTCAATCTCCATTTGAAAGCCTGTAGGATAAGTTTTTTTGAAGTGCTGTATTTCTAGCATAAAGTTATAACCGCAAGCAAATTTCACTCAAATGACACAGTTGTCCTGCTTCAACTGAATCTGGACTTGTTTTTTGCTTAAAAAGTCAATTTCAGAAATTCTAGGTTATGGTGGGAGAGGTTTAGGAATTTTAACCCTGCTGTATTCGATTATTATGAATAATTATCAAAAAACTGGAGCTTTAAATAGATATACCAAATTTTGGTATATTTGAACCAAACTGATTCGGGATGAACAAAAACACCTCCATATCTCTGGGAAATCATTTTGACCAATTTGTGCAAAATAGCATAAAGGATGGTCGATTTAATAATGCAAGCGAAGTTATACGCGCTGGGTTAAGGCTTTTGGAAGAGGAAGAAAACAAGGTGGTAGCTTTACGAAATGTCATTCAAGAAGGAATATCCAGCGGCATTAAAGAGGATTTTGACCCGAAAAAACATCTTGAATCCTTAAAAGCCAAAAAGCATACCAATGGCTAACTATAAACTGACAAAAAGAGCAGTTGTTGATTTGGCTAATATCTGGGATTACACATTTGAAATGTGGTCAGAAGACCAGGCCGAAAAGTACTATGAATCCCTGATAGCAACTTGTCAGGATATTGCAGACAATCCAGCTTTAGGTATAAGTTACCAAGGAATCGAACAGGATCTAATTGGAATGAAATCAAATCAACACATAATTTTCTGTAGAAATGTGGAGGAAACTTATGTGGAAATTACCAGGATCATTCATGAAAAAATGGACTTAAGAAACCGGATATTGGGATAAATCTATTTCTTAAAAACTAAAAGTGATACCGGTAACTTTTCAAGATAAGCGGAGTGTATTTTTTTAAATTGCTGGATTTCTAGCATAGGATTTTCAGAGCAAAGGTTCGCAAAGGGTGTACTTATCCTTCTTCCCCAGAAGATGGACTTGATTTTACCATTCTGATAACTAAAATATCATTTGTGATTCCGAATTGGATTTACATCAATTTCCAAACAACAAGGAAAGATTTAGGGATTTTAAGCAAACTTGATGTGAGTACGAAAATTAAAATCCTGAGCTTATCCTTAGTAAACTATCAAATGATTAATTTGACTTTTTAATACTAATTCCAAAACAATGCGATTAGCCATATTAATTGTATCCCTTCTGCTATCAACATTATATTCAGGACAGACATCTATACAAAAAATAAACCTTACTGCCGGAGAGTTCAACGTAGGTTTCAGGCATTATACGATCAATGATAGCACGAGATCCTACCGAATTCATAATGAGTTTAATAACCAACTTATCTACAGACCGATTCCAATAAGTATTTGGTATCCTGCGACAATTGAAGATAGTATTTCCAAGCAGTTGACAGTATTAGATTATTTAGAAGTTTTAAAGGAAGAGGAAGAGTGGGAAAATTTACCTGACTATTTTTTATTGGATTGGTTTCCTTATTTGTGGAATACCCCCGAAAACAAGGCTCATCTTTCTGAAAGAGTAAATGCTTTTGCTGACCCGGAATTTATAGACGGGCATTTTCCAGTAGTAGTTTATGCACCAAGTTATCAAGCCTCTTCAATCGAGAATTTCGCGCTTTTCGAGTATCTAGCCAGTAAAGGTTTCGTCGTGATATCAAGCCCTTCTAGGGGAACAGATACGCGTCTGTTAGAAGGTGGAACTACAAAAGATATGGAGACACAATCAAGGGATGTAGAATTCCTTCTCAATGAAATTCACAGCTATAAGAATATCGATTCGGAAAAAGTGGCCTTAATGGGATATAGTTTTGGCGGTTTGGCCAACGCTGTAACTGTAATGAAAAACAAGAATATAAGAGCAATTGTAAGTTTGGATGGAACTGAAAGGTACAAATACGCAGTTTTGGAAAAATCACCCTACTTTGATTTGGATAAGTTTACCATTCCTTATGTCCATTTTGCGCAAAAAGAAATTCCGGAAGAAATTTTGAACATCGATAATATTCCTGCCGAATTGAATTACAAGTTCCAATTCTATGATTCTTTAAAATATAGCAATGCTTACAGTTATAAATTTCATGATTTAACGCATTCCTATTTTAGTTCATTCGGTGTTTTATTTGCCAATAGGGATAAGAGACAAGACAAAAGCGATGATGAAATCATGACTTCTTATAACTTACTTTCTGAGCATGCCTTACAGTTTTTAAATGCTACTTTAAAAAATGATGAGAATTCTAATGCGTACATAGAAAACAGCCCTGATAAAAATGGCTTTTCAGAAAACCTGATTTCTAAAAAAGAGAAAAAAGCCAATACAATTGAATTTAATTATAAGTATTTCAATGATTTAGCTTTCAATCAAGATTACCAGGATTTAATTCCCTTATACGAAAAAACACTTGCGAAATATCCAAATCTTCAGCTAGAAGAAGGTATGTTAAATACACTAGGTTTGAGATTTTCATTTGACCCATTAAAATTCCAACAAGGTATAAATGTGTTTTTATTGGCCTTACATATTTATCCAGACTCTTCGAATTTATACGATAGTTTAGCCGAAGCTTATTTTTATAATAAGGATTTTAAAAATGCTATTTCTAATTACAAAATGTCTTTGGAGTTAAATCCTGAAAACCAGAATGCAATTGACAGATTGAAACAACTTGATAAATAAAGCCAGGAGAATTTATTCAAAAAATGGTGGAATAGTAAGAGATAGAGCCTTGGTTGATGCCAAACATTGTATATAGTAAATTATTAGCGATTCCATACCGACCCAAGGCCATATCCAAAAGCTGGCTGCCACCCTTTTAATAAACTGTGTATTAATTACAAAAAAATAAAAAATGAAATCAATAGGATTTAGAACATCATTGCCGATTACCGAACAAGACAGTTTTCTGCTTTTCGAAAAAGAAATACCAACACCTGCAGGAAGCGATCTGTTGGTAAAGGTGGAAGCTGTATCTGTAAACCCGGTTGACTATAAGATACGTCAAAATAGTTTGAAGAATAAGGAACAAGACACACCTAAAATCATTGGTTGGGATGCTGTAGGAACAGTTGAGGCGGTAGGCCCAAATGTTTCTTTATTCAAAAAAGGGGACGTAGTATTTTACGCAGGAGACATTACAAAAGACGGTGCTTACCAGGAATATCAATTGGTAGACGAGAAGATTGTAGGTTTTGCTCCAGACAATTTTTCCTATGAAATGGCGGCAGCAATGCCTTTGACATCACTTACGGCTTATGAAATTTTGTTTGACAGGATGCGTCTAAGTGCCGAGAGGGATAAGGGTAAATCCATTCTGATAATCGGCGGTGCAGGCGGAGTAGGATCTATTGCTATTCAGATTGCCAAAAAGATAGTAGGACTTACAGTAATTGCCACAGCATCGAGAGAGAATTCTGAAGAATGGTGCAAAAAAATGGGGGCAGACTTTGTAGTTAACCACAAAAATTTAGTGCAGGAAATGGAAGACATTGGCTTTGGAACAGTAGACTTCATTCTTGATTTTGTAGATCTCAATCAATACTGGGATGCAATACCGAAATTAATAAAACCGCAAGGGCAAGTTGGATCTATCAGCGATCCTACGGAACCAGTAAATCTGCGCCAGTTAAAAAGTAAAAGTGTAAGTTTTCATTGGGAATTGATGTTCACCCGTTCTATGTTCCAGACTGAGGATATGATACAGCAACATCACATTTTAAATCAAGTATCCAAATGGCTGTCTGATGGGACTTTGCAGTCTACATTAACTACCACATTGGATGGCTTGTCAGTTGAAAATTTCAAGGAGGCACATGCGCAACTGGAAAGCGGAACCACGATAGGAAAGTTGGTGATAAAATATTAATGCGTGCGGTTTATATAGTTAAAGCGAATGGCTGAGACTGTATTGGCGATTTCGTATTAGATAATAGTCAACTCCTTTGGCCTGCTTCTCCAGAAGCTGGACTTGGTTGGAAATTCTCATTTCTAAACAATACTCCTGTCAAGTTGTGAGTTTCTATGCAATAGAAGAACGGATTAAGGGATTTTAACCTGTATCCGACTAATAATTCTTATTTTAGGGTAAGAAAGTAGATTAAAATACTGGCAATATGTGTTTACTTTGTAATAACAATTCGTGAATTATGGAAACAGCAATAATCAAAATTGGGAATTCAAAAGGACTTCGCTTGAGCAAGACGATTTTAGAGAAATACGACATAAAGGATAAAGTCGATCTGATTCTAGAAAAGGGACAAATCATTATTAAACCTATATCTTCTCCACGAAAAAACTGGGAAGAGGAGTTTAGAAAAATGAGCGAAAACGGTGATGATAAATTACTCATGAATGATGTTTTTGAGGATGAAAACTTGGAGGAATGGACCTGAAACAGTACAGCATCGTACTAGTTAATCTTGACCCAACTGTAGGAAGTGAAATAAAAAAGACTAGACCATGTGTTATCATTTCGCCAAACGAAATGAATAAGTATTTGAACACTATTGTGGTTGCTCCAATGACAACCAATCTAAAAAAGTATCCAACGAGAATTTCTGTCAAGCATAATGGGAAAACTGGAATGATCGCCATCGATCAAATTAGGACTGTTGACAAAACTCGAATTATTAAAGTTTTTAGTCTACTGATAGATAATGAAATTGAAAACTGTAAACAGGTAATAAAGGAAACCTTTGTAGATTGAAAAAGTAAAAATTCCAATAATTACGTGAGCCAGAAAAGACTATAATCCTTTTAAGTAAGAAGCCCCTGATTTCTCAGAGGCTTTTTTTCGTAGAGTGGTAAAATAATTATATCGACTCTCCATGCTGCGACATATCCAAACCCACTTCTTCATATTCCTCACGTACCCGAAGAGTTACGAATTTGTTTAGGAAAAAGAAAATCAAATAAGCCATAGCAAAAGAAAAAACACATACTCCAACTAATACCAGCATATGGGATGCGAATACTCCAACACCCCCGTGAAGTAGGCTAGAGCCTTCCTTTCCCGCGAAAATAGCAGTAAGGATCATTCCCATAATTCCGCCAATACCATGGCAGGCAAAGACGTCAAGGGTGTCATCAATCTTCTTTAGAAACTTAGCATTCATAGCCATATTAGAAACAATTGCACCAGCTGCGCCAAAGAAGAAGCTCTCTGGAACGGTGATATATCCAGCTGCCGGGGTGATCACTACCAGGCCTACCACTGCGCCAATACAAGCTTGAAGTGCAGAGATTTTCCTTCCCTGAATTCTATCAAAAAGTACCCAAGTCATCATCGCTGTCGCTGAACTGATCGTCGTGGTAGCAAAGGCCAGAGCGGCAGTGGCATTTGCCCCAAATGAAGAACCTGCATTGAACCCAAACCAGCCAAACCAGAGCATCCCGGTTCCTAGCAGCACATAGGTAATATTCGAAGGTTCGTGGTGAGGTTTATTTCTTTTGCCCAGGAACAAGGCTCCTGCGAGTGCTGCCATACCTGCACTGATATGCACAACCGTTCCCCCTGCAAAATCCAGCACGCCAAAATAGGAGCCTATCAGACCGTTTGGATGCCAGACCATGTGGCAAAGTGGCGCATAAACTAAGATGGAGAAGATTCCGATAAAGAATAGATATCCGATAAATCGTACCCGCTCGGCAAATGAACCGGTGATGATGGCAGGGGTAATCACTGCGAATTTCATCTGGAATAAAGCAAAAAGAATAAAAGGAATAGAAGTTCCCAAAGCTTTATGTGGCAATTCTGCAACTTGGTCGAAGAAAAGGTATTGAAAAGGATTGCCAATAAGGCCATACTTCACCCCGTCAATCGTAATTCCAATAGGATCACCGAAGGCAAGACTGAATCCCACGACCACCCAGAGCATGGTAATTACACCCAATGATATGAAACTCTGAAGCATGGTGGAAATCAGATTTTTCTTGTTGACCATGCCTCCGTAAAATAATGAAAGTCCCGGCGTCATCAAGAGCACCAGACAGGAGGCAGTTAAAAGCCAGGCTATATCGGCAAATACCAAGTCATTCTCTGTTCCAAAATTCTCAATTATAGGCTGGCTTTGCTTCCAAAATAAGCCCACCACCGGAGCCGCGATAGTAATCAGAAAAGCTACTTTCCACTTAAATTTCATTCCACTTTTTTTCATGCCCCAAAAGTAGAAAAATTTATGTTTTATTCTGTTTTATTTAATGATTACAAAATAAAAAATTAACCTTTTGAAATTTACGACTATAAAGTAGGGTAATTAATTTTTTTGTTTGGTTGTAACAAAGTAAAATACAGGCATTTATAGGGATATGTTTAGAACTTGCAGAAAATAGAAAAGCCCCTTTGGACATGGGCTATTGTTAGTGAAATTTTATACTACTATAGTTTTTTCAAGGCATCTTTTATTCTATCCTTTCCTTCTATTATTTCAAAGGAAATAACTGAAGCTATTTTGGAATCCAATACGTCCACTAAAGTCTGAGCCACATCTTCGCGTGCGATTTTCCCTTGTTTGCCAAGTTTTTTGGCAGCTTCGATCATTCCTGTACCACTGTCATTTGTCAGTCTTCCCGGACGAACTATCGCGTAATTTAAGTCAGTCTTAATCAAATGCTCATCGGCTTTGTTCTTTGCTAGTAGGTATTCGTATAATTCAGAGTCCTCAAAGTCCTCCGGATTTCCAGCTCCCATAGAACTAAGCAAAACAAACTTTTCTATTTTGTGTTTTTGGGCAAGATCTACACTTTTTATGGCTCCTTCCTGGTCAACTGCCTTGGTTTTGTCTGATCCTGTATCACCTCCCGATCCCGCTGCAAAAATAACTTTTGAAACACCTTTATATGCTTGCTCAAAATCCTTTTCTAGATCACCGAGTACCGTTTCTATACCTTTATTCTCAAAATACTTTTTCTGGGATTCTTCTCTGATCATAGCGACAGGAAGATAGGTAGAAGAGTCATTGAGTAGTGAGCTAACTAGTTTACCTGTGCTTCCATTAGCACCGATAATCAATACTTTTTGTTTTTCGGTATTCATGAGTTTTTTTATTACCCAAAACCCAATAAGCAAGCCATATCAAGTAGCCGTTTTACTCTAAGCTTATATGATCAAAAACGTAAGTTGGCTGAGAAGATATACATACAGAATCTGAGGTCTGTTGAAGTCCCAAGTGAAGGGAGCAAATGGTGCGATTGTAAAAACAATATTTACTTATTCAGAACTGCCTAATCCAGCCAAAAATTAGGAAAATGGGGCTATTCAGCTTATCAATCCTTGGATATTAGGCGACTTACCATGATGCCGGATTGGGTTTTATTTCCTTTCAAGTAATCGGCTAAGGGCAGCTCTGATATCTCCACTTCTCCATTTTTTGAACTTGCATGCATCAAATGAATTCTTTCATTTTTCTCTATTGCGAAGCCCGTATGTACAATATCCAAATTGGACATGCTGGTAGTAATGGCAATAATGTCCCCAGATTGAATATTTTTTTCAAGGGATTGGATTTCACCCTTGGGAATATAGAAATACCCACGTTTTTCTATTTTTGACTCAATCTCTTGGATTGCGCTAAGATTTTCGGATTCACTTAGCTGCCTGTAAAACTGAGGTTTTTCAGACATAAATGATGGCGCATTTGCATAAGGTGATCCCCCAACTTCCTTAGTAACATCCTTCAAAATTCCCTTTTGTTCATTTTCAAAAATCCAATCCGAAAAGTAATGTAAACGTGATGAGTACCCTTCATTCATCCCGTTTCGATACCTGAGTTTTTCCAGTTCTTTTTCAAAAGCTTCGAAATTAAATTTGCCGTTTTCTTCAAGACGGGTCATCGATACTACGGTTTCTACGAAAGTGGTACAGTCCACACCTTGTAGATTTATAACAAGCTTTTCGGATCCAGGAAGCTCCAGCGTTTTTTCCACATAGGGAGTCTCAAGAAACCACTTCCCGATTTCTATGTTAAGTTCATTGGGAGATTTGTCGGAATAGTTGCCCTCAGCAAGTTTGGCTAGAAAGCCTTCCAGTTTTTCACGACTTTCCAGTGTGCAAACGGTTTGGGCATAGGAAAAGAAAGAGATAAGAAGAAAAAGGCCTAGGCCAATAATTTTCTGCATAAAGAGAAGTAGTCAATCGGGAGCTTAATATTGCGTAGATAGAAATTAAATAACTCCCAAATAAACAGAATCAGACAGTTTCCTTTTTTTGGTTCTGCGGTTTTCTTGGCTAAATGCCAAATAAGCATGCCAATCACCACCAGAGGTTCCAAATGTATGCTTGAGCAGATACTCTTTCTTATTTCTAAAGCTACCCAGTTCCTTCCATACAGCTGCTTTTTGGGTAGGATTATGGATCACCAAGAAGGCTTCGTCCCAGGCCTGTGCGCTGGAAGTTCCGGAATTATCTTTCCAAGTAAATAAAATTCCTTCTTCAGTCCGCACGGCCTTTGCTTCTTCAGCACCCATGAGCGTGCCCGTACTTATTTTAAAAAGTGCAGGATCAATATGATAATCCGCTCCATTTTCCCTAAAACAATTTAAACGAGTGTGAGAGCCACAGGCATGGTAGGCATGTCTAGCGCCTTTGACTTGCTCCTGAAACCCAAATCGGATTGCGAATTTCAGCCCTTTTAAATGGGTGTGTACCATTGAGAATTTCCCTTGAGATCGTTCATTGATCGGCGACTTTCTCATTCGCTTTTTCTGGGTATTACTTCTCTTGGAGGGTTTACGTCTGGCATAAGTCACTCCATTGATTTGATAAAAAACCATATCTCCCATATGACCATTTAGGCCTGATAGGGAGCTGTTTGCTATTCGCGCCATATCTACTTGCATTTAAAGTCCTAGTTGAATATATGTATTCCATCTATAATTAGCTATAATTCAGCACTATAAATTTTATTATTAACTAATAAAAAGCATGGTAAAACCATTTTATAAATGTTTTTAATAAGCAATGAATTAGGTTTAGCTATGGTTTTAGTATGGTTTAATAGAAGATTATATGAAGCAACTTTATAATTGAAAGGAAGTGAAACCAGCGGTTAGCCAGAGGGTAACCTTAAAGGAAAGTGAGTGATAAATCAAATCTTCTTAGAAAAGGTCAGAGAATTGTCTGGGAACAGGAGGCTATCAACTAATTTTGATGCCATGGCATTTTTAAGAAGGGATATTCTGCAAGTAGAACCGTCTATAAAGATTTGGTAGTTTATTAGTTGACTGGAAGGGGAGATAATAGGGAATTTGTATTTAGATTAGGTGATAGTAGCCAAGGTGAGCTTTTTCAAAATGGAGAAAACTTTGTATAAAAAATGAAGTATTTGGAAATTCTTATGAGTATCTAGGGGACAATATTTTAGAGTATCCAGGTTTTCATGATTGCTCCTATATGAGAATCCATTTTATACCTGAATCTGCCCACGGGAAAAGGAAGATCCACTTTATCCAGGGAGGCTCAGAATTCAAACCAAAACATACATCAAAAAGTCCTGATAATGCAGCCTCGAATAATTTTAGCCAAGAAAGCGCTTTTAACTGTTTCTATTATTTTTCTTTTTGGTCAAGCAGCCATTTCCCAAACAGCAGAAAAACTACTCTCCACTACCCAATCCTTCATAGAGACACTTGATCC
This sequence comes from uncultured Algoriphagus sp., assembly GCF_963974835.1. Classification (GTDB taxonomy): domain Bacteria; phylum Bacteroidota; class Bacteroidia; order Cytophagales; family Cyclobacteriaceae; genus Algoriphagus. The sequence continues at coordinate 73,738 of NZ_CAXBET010000014.1, forward strand.
CGATCAAAAAAATCAAGTTATGCTATCTATGGAGGATAGCTTGAGAACTAAATGGACAAATCTTCCTCTGGGCCTCGCTCCACGAGCTGGACTTAGATACGGGGATCTTTCGGAGGAATCCATGATCGAATTCCATAAGATTCTCAGTGCAATTTTCAGCTCACAGGGATATTTGAAAACCTTCAGCATCATGCAGGTGGATGATATTTTGCATGAACTTTTTGAGATCAAATTTAAGAAAGGGGAGATGCCAGAGAGTTCAATGGAGATGATCCGTGGACTTAATTGGGACTATGGGAATTATTATGTGGCAATTTGGGGAGAACCTAAGGCTGATGGGGCTTGGGGACTTAAATTCGAAGGGCACCACATCTCCATCAACGTAACTGCAACGGGCTCGGAGTACGCTTTAACTCCACTGTTTTTTGGATCGGATCCTGCGGTAGTTGAAGATACTCAATATGCTGGCTTAAGGCCTTTGAGCAAGGAAGAGGATTATGGGTTTTGGTTTGTAAACTTGCTCGATGAGGGGCAAAAGGCTAAAGCTGTTTTTGAAGATGAAGTGCCTGGAGATATTATTACCAGTCCTGATAGACCGCAGTGGATTTCTGAATATAGAGGGATAAAAGGTTCTGAACTTACTCCCGACCAGCAAAAAATTCTTCATTACCTCATTGAGGAATATGTCAGAAACCTGGAAACTCTGAAAGCTGAAGAATACATGGCTATTCTGCATGAAAGAGGATTAGGGGAAGTTTATTTCTCTTGGATTGGGAGCTTGGAGCCTATGAAGCCTCATTACTACTTGATCCATAGTCCGGATTTTATCATAGAATATGACAATGTTGGATTCCTGGATAATGCCAATCATATCCACTCCATTTTAAGACAAAACAACCATGATTTTGGTGCGGACATTCTAAGAAAGCATAGAATGGATCATCAGCATTAATGGTACTACTACGATTTTAATGGATGTGTATGCTGATTAGTTGATTATGATGGATTCTGGAGGCTATCATCCGGATGGGTGAGCCTTACGGTATTTTCGGTTTTGTACTGTATTGAACGCCGTTAAGAAAATGACTTAGCTCCCGAGGTACGAGAGGACAAGTCGAAAAGAAAATGCCAGGTGGGCATTTTTAGAGTTGGGCCAGGTTTTGGGAGGGAGTCATTTTTAGGTGTGAAATGCAGTACAAAATTCCGCTGTGTTGCTGTTTAAAATGAATAAGAAAAGGTGTCAGCGGAAAGAAAAGACCGAGGCTCAGGGCTTTTTGGTTACTTTTTGGCCGCCAAAAAGTGACAAAGATAAAACCTATATAAAATGGAGGAAGGTGTAGGAGATGTTGATTCTCTCAAGAAAAATTATTCAATAATAAACAGAATCTATACTTTCTTCTGGTGAAATTAGTTTATAGCCCGACTTGCTTTTCCTATTAAATTTAGGGCATAACACCTTTAATAATACCGCAATAAAAGTCCAAAAGATGCCTTATATTATTGTTAATCAACCTATATCTCCGTTTCCGAGCGAAGTCGAGGGGTGAGTCTTTAGAATATTTTTTAGCTAACAAGTAAATTCTATATCGGTATTATTTTCACTTGACAGGGAGTGGTTTTTTATGAATTGACAAATAGATCTAGGATAAAGCGTGATAGTTAGGACTTCCATGAAATTTTTATCCTAAATTTTGAAAAGAAAAACTCGGTACTTGGGTTTGGAATATTCATTTACATATCACGCGCTATCATGAACAAAGTCAATCTGAACGAAAAATTTGACCTGATCAAGGAACATTGGAGTCCTAAAATTATTGGAGAACTCAATGGTCAGGATGTAAAGCTTGCCAAGGTAAAAGGCAAATTTGTATGGCATGATCATAAAGGCGAGGATGAACTTTTCCTGATTATCAAAGGCACGCTCAGAATAGAGTTTCGCGATAGAAGTGTGACGTTGAATGAAGGGGAAATGCTGATTGTTCCCAGAGGTGTGGAGCATTACCCAATTGCAGAGGAGGAAGTTTGGCTGTTGCTATTCGAGCCACAAAACACCAAACATACAGGAGATGTATTGCACGATCTAACGGTGCATAAATTCGAGAAGATTTAATTCCAGTTAAACTTACTGCAATGCATAGACTACTCCCGTTTTTTGTTTTTCTACTACTTTTTTCAGCTTGCCTTCCAGAAAAGAAAACTCAGGTTCTAGATCTTGAGCAACTTTCCATAGAATCTATTCATCAGAAATATTCTTCTGGAGAATTGACAGCGGTGGAATTGGTGGAGGCCTACCTCGCTCGTATTGACTCGGTAAACCCTAAAATCAACGCGTTGACAATCGTTAATCCAAAGGCAATGGAGATTGCCAAAGCTTTGGACAAAGAGTACAAGGAAACTGGAGTTCTCAGACCGCTTCATGGCATTCCTATGATTGTGAAGGATAATATCAATACGATTGGTATGCCTACAACGGCAGGTTCATTGGCCTTGGCAGATTTCTACCCGGAGACAGATGCCTTTATCATTCAGCAACTGGAAGGAGCAGGTGCAATTATCATTGCCAAGTCAAACATGGCAGAATGGGCTTTTTCACCTATGCATTCCGAGAGTTCCACGGCCGGTACCACTAGAAATCCTTACAATTTGGATTATGTGCCTGCGGGATCCAGTGGAGGAACAGGTGCTGGAATAGCGGCTAATCTGGGATTAATAGGATTGGGCACAGATACAGGCAATTCGATTCGGGGACCTTCCTCGCATAATGCCTTGGTTGGGTTCAGGAGTACACTTGGATTGGTCAGCCGGGAGGGAATAGTACCACTTTATCTGAGAAATGACGTAGTTGGACCAATGTGCAAAACAGTTGCGGATGCGACTAGAACCTTGCAAGTGATGGCTGGAATCGATCCAAAAGACCCATTGACTGCCTATTCCGAAGGAAAGGCTGAAAAGGATTACGTCCAATACCTCGATAAAGATGGGTTGAATGGAGCGCGAATTGGTGTGTTTAGAACTTTGAGTGAGAACGACCCAGACCCTGAAATCTCTACACTTTTTAATCAAGCGTTGAAAGATATGGAGGGGTTAGGTGCCATACTTGTGGACTCTGTTGCCGTTCCGAATTTTGATGAATTAAGACAAAACCAATGGTGTCCAGCCTTCCGTGCTGATTTGGAAGACTTTCTTCAAACCTATGTGAAGCGAGATACGATGAGCAGCTTAGAAGATGTGATTCGAGTAGGCACCAAGTCAGACTTTGCCCGCGGACGAATAGCCTCTTTTTCTGAGAATTCTTTGAGAAGAGGCAATCCAGAGATTCCTTGTGGAAATGCATACGAAGATGAGCGAAGAATAGCCTTTCTTGAGGCAATAGAGCATACCATGGATTCCTTGCAATTGGATGTTTTGGTATATCCTTCTTGGAATAATAGACCAGCACTAATTGATAACTTTCAGGAAGAATACAAAGGCGACAACTCTCAGATCATTGCTCCGGCTACCGGGCAGCCTGCCTTTACTATTCCCATGGGTTTCAGTTCTGGTAATTTGCCCGCAGGGCTTCAGTTCCTCGGAAGAATGTATGCTGAGCCTACCTTGATCCGCTTGACTTATAGCTATGAACAAGGGACGAAGCATAGAGTGGCTCCGAAATTATAGCCTTTATTCATTCAGATTTAATTGTTATAAAAGCTTCAGCTTATGGGGTGATTAAAGAATTTCCGAAGAAGTTGCATTAGCTTAAAGTGAAAAGCCTTGAAAAATGATGCTTCTAAGAATATCGCCTTTTCAGCTCTGATAAAATGCCCTCTAGCCCATTAAGTCTAATCTCATATAAGGTGTGCAGCCACATGCCAAGTTTACCCTCTGGAAATCCCTGACCATGCATCCATACCAAATAATGCTCAGGCACATCACAGAGTAATCTGCCCTTATACTTTCCATAAGGCATTTTTTTGGTCACCAGATCGATAAGAATTTGTTGGTCCATGCGGCAAAGGTAGGGTGAACTACCAATGATTTGTATTCTTTCCTACTATTCTATCCAGTAATAACGGATATAAAAAAGCCCATTGAAAAACTGATAAAAAGATACATTCACGTTCAAATCGAGAATGACTAATTTTAAACACTAGGTAAAATACCATCTGTTTGAACCAGCTTATCTGACAATTAATAGACAACTATATGCAGATGAAAATACCAAAGAAAAAGACTATATCCACTTAATAGATAGTTGGGTATAAACTTTTGATTTCATGTGTTTTCCATTTTTAGATAAGTAATGTAATGTATTTGATCTATGATGGAGCTGATTGATAAACGGTTGGTGAATGATAAGGTATAGCCAATCTCTGGTAAAAGTGTGGATCGGCATCTGGCAAATCAACTTGGGGAATTAGAAGATATTCCTTTACATTTGGATCACTTCGATATTTATACAAATAATCTTGGAGGTTTTTAACTAAATAGCTATGAATCAAGATTTTAATTCTGCAAAAGAATACTTCGAAAGAATGAGACAGCAGGGAAGGATCAAACTAACACACGATTCCACTGCTTCACAAGAGATGCTAGTCGAAATGAATGAAGAGCTGGAAAAAATGAGACAGGACTTCCTGATGAAGGAAGGAAGATCAATTAACGAGGCAAAGTCCATTGTGATCAAAGCATAACAGATTTTGAAAATTAACCTATAACTGAGCCAAGTGCTCTGTTTTTTTTGCCTAGTTTCTCTAGTTGGATTTGTGAGAAATTGGCTTTCTCCTCAATTCTCTGCCATTTCCTCAAAAAATACCCTGTACATTGTATAAAAATCTTTAAAATTTCCCCTTCTTGTGGTTGTTCTTTGTTACCCAAACCTCTCATTCCCGAGACTGGAAAGGGTCTTGAACTGCGCCAATTTTTATTACCTATCCGGGCTTAAATCCGGAAACCATCAAACACCATTTGATACTGATATCTTGATGATAGCACAAAACGATCGCCCTCTCTCTTCAGAGCCTGTGCCGAGAATCGGCAAGATGGCAGGGGGTGAGGTAGAAAGCCAATTTCAAATTGGTAAGAATATTCGGATAGGACAGGGCGTGAAGAAATCTTGCAGAGCAAGATTTTAGCCTTGGGCCAGGTTGTAGGGCAGGCAAATCCCACCCAGTACCGACTAGTTATGTGACTACACCCAGAGGGGGGAGGTAGGTAGAACAGCCAACTTTTATCATCTTTCTACAATTAAATTCGAAATCTGTTTATTAACTTTTAAAGGAAATCAGATAAGCTGATGTTAAATACCTAATTAAATTAAGGCACCATGGCTAAGAAAAATGAACAAACATCAAAGAAGGCAGCGACTGCTGCTTCAAAGGTCTTGCAAGACCCAAAATCTTCAAAGAATGCTAAAACTGCAGCCGGGTCAGCATTAACTCAAGCTCCGGATAAAAAGAAAAAATAGGTCTGGTTTTTATAGAACTTAAAAAGAAATAAGATTATGCACCCGTTTTCAAGAAGACTAGACGATAATAATCTAATTGCACACTTTCTTATAAAAGTTCTTAAATTTAAACCAGATGATTTAGATAGAGTTATTCGGAGAATAAAAGAAGGTGAGTTCCAAATCAGTCATTATCCTAAACATGATACTACTCTCTATTCAAGCAAGCATAGGATTAGGGCTTATCAAGATGAAGATATAAGATGGGAATTGAGAACACGTATTGTCGAAGAGCTGTTTACGAACATCAGACTAGTTGATGATGAGGATATTTCATTAGGAAATGGAGGAGCTCTACCGAATACTGAGATAAGGAATGATAATCAAGCAATAGTTGTACAGGCCTACCTGCCTCAGGAAAATCGGGGATTTGTAACGAATTAGCAGAACAGATAGGAGCAATAATCTTAGATTCAGATTATGCGAAAAGAAAAATCCCTGAATTCTACGACGGTGCTGGCTCAGCTTCGCTAGTCCATGATGAATCTGATTTAATAATATTTGGCTCATCAGATGTTGAGACTCCTGAAGATTTCCAAACACTTTTTCAGATTGCATTAAGAGAAAATCTGAATTTGGTCATTCCAAAAATTGGTCATAACTTAAAGAGTGTTTATCAGTTAGGCAGCACACTCAAGCAAATGGGATATGAAACTCACCTTGTTTGTGTAAATTTAGATCGGAAAAAGGCAACTATCCGTGCGATTGGAAGGTTTATGAAAACAGGTAGGTATGTTCCACTTGGGTTGATATTTGATGGGTATGCAAATGATCCATTAGGGACGTATTTTCTTCTGAAAGATGGCATCGATGTTGATCACGTTCCGTATGATTCTTTTGGGTTAGTAGGAACAGACGTAGCTATTGGAGAAAAGCCAAGAATTTTACAGGCATCTATCAATAGCCCAATCTTTAAATCTTAAAATAATGAAAAAAGGACATAGCTCTTTAATTACAAAAGTGAAATCAGGAAAGGTGGTAAAGCAAAGAGTAGCTTCAAGGCCTAGGCAATTAAGAAAATATAGAGGAGTTCACCCTAGAATTGGCGAGCCTACTTATTCTGATGCCCTAATTCAAATTTACGATCAAGAAGAAGAGGATATAAATAGATTTGCTGCCTTCGCAAGAACATTGATTTCTAAGTAATTTAAACTAGGGGCATTCGTCCCTAATGCTTTTTTTCACTGAACGCTTAAAGTTTCAGTACCTCCCAAATCCAATCCTAAAGACTTTTCTTCTATCTATTCGTGTCACTTGAAGATTCTTTCTTCTCATTTCTTTTATTTCGGGGATAACCGTATAGACATTACCATACACCTGTCTGGAATAATTAAGTAAGGTCAGGGACATAAATCCCAATCCAATAGACATCATTTTAATTTAATGAATTTGTCAACTGGATTACTTCTATTGGATACGCCAAAAAACTTAATTCATTCGGAGCCTAAAGACCGGAGTTTCTTCACCTCAGAGAAGGACTATTTGGCACGTTGTGCTTAGTTTGATAAAGAATACGATGACATTGATGAAATATTAAAAGGAGTAGATCAGAAATAGAATATTATTGGAAGCGGATCTTCGGGCTAGTTAGGTAAGTCATTTGATATAGTATCGGTAAAGCTCAACTGAGTACCATTTACTTATATAGTGATGGGTAAGTTTGTCGATAGCCTGAAATAGACCGCATTTCCTCCACATTTCCGCCCATTTCCGCAATAAATACCCTGTACATGGTATGTTTTCCTGTCATTTTATTCCTTTTCTTGCCTAAGGCTTTTATTTATTGAGAACGAGGATCTAGTTTTTTCAATCCCGAGATTTCAGTTCCGAGAGCAAAGTGATTCGGGGAGCGAAGCGATTCGGGAACAACCAACCTACTTCTTATCCTTAAATTCCATCAGGAGCAGAGCCAATCGCCCTCTCTAAGAGAAGAGAGCCTGTCCCGATAGTGAAGCGTATCGGGAGAGGGGTGAGGTAAGAAAGGCAATTGCAAATTGGGATGGATATCAGGGTAGGACAAGGCCTCGAAAAATGATTCACAAATCATTTTAGCCTTGTGCCAGCTTTTAGGGTTGGCAAATCCCACCCAGTGCCACAAGAGTGATTTGACTACATCCAGATGGGGGTAGTAGAGTTGGGGATGGTGTTGGAGGAGTTAAAAACTTACGAAAAGAGTTAGAATTTTTATGAATGGTTTGATTAAATTAACCTATTGCTTAATTTTGACGTGAAAAGAAAAGCGGAACTAATCAAAATCTCCCAGGATGGCAAGAAGGCTTTCTACCTGGACGCTGAGAATTCAGGTGAGATAATGGCTTTTTTGAAATCAGATCCAGCGAATTTGAAGAAGTTCCAGACTACTTTGGAGTTGATATTGCATCATAGAGCTCCCAGAGATTTGTATGATAAAGAAAATTTTGAAAAAGGATGTGAGCAGGTTACTGCCATTAAATTGTTTAAAGGGAAGAAGAATCCCAGAATCTATTGCCAACAATTTACAGATGGCGATACGGAGCGTTTTGTAATTATTGGGATAGAACTTCTAGAAAAGAAGAAATCCCAAAAATTAACAGCAAAGGAAAAAAGTATCATTAGAAGAGTATCAAAATACGAATACGATCTTAACCCAAAACCATGACGAACTCAATTAAAAACGAATGGGATGCACTTATGAACGAGATGTCCTATGAAGATCAAGTTGCTTCCAAGGCTGATTTATTCGCTTTGCAGTTCCTCGGTCTAGTAGATCAGAAAATGGAGTCCCTTAAAATGAATAAAAAGGAGTTGGCTGAAAAAATTGGGACCTCTGCTTCATTTATTACTCAGTTATTCCGTGGAGATCGCAAGCCCAATTGGAATATTCTGGCGAAGATGTCTTTAGAATTGGAGTTAGATTTCAAAGTATTTACAGAGGAGCTTTTGCAAGAAAAAGTTCAGGAGGAATTATTGGCTTACCATCAAAGATGGTCCAAAACACAAGAATATTTAAAATTGAAAAATCAAGTTACCAATCCTTTATCCGTTATGGCTGTAAGTCAAGCTACTGAGGATGAATATGCTATGGCAGGATGAAAGCGAAATTTTCTCCCTTACAATTATTAGACTTTAAACTATTGGAGTCTCATTATGAATTCATTGTTCCAGAGGAGGACGATGTGAATGTCAAAGAGCTTTTTCATGCCTATTTGGTTGATATTGATTTTGGAATTGGCAAAACCGAAGTGGAAGGAGAGATCCAGCTATTTACCAAAATCGAGGTAAATATGGAGGCTAAGAAGCCTGTTGCCGGATATAGGTTAATGGTAGAAGGCGGGGGTACTTTCCAGATTCAAGATCCAGATAATTTAGAGGAAGGGCTAAAGAATAATTTGACCCAGTTCTCTACTTTAAATATGATGATTAATAACCTTCGGAATATCATGTACCAGATTACCAATTTGGGGCCTATGGGTGGGTATTTATTACCTCCGATCGATATTTCTCATTTGTTGAGGGATAAGGTAAATGCGGTAGAAAAGTAAATTTTCCAGAATTAATAAAATGGAAGAATTTAAGTATAAAAGTTTTAGATATTTTGCTAACTACGAAAAAGGCGCACTTCCAAAGATTGAGCACAATAGGGAAGGATCAAACTAACACACGATTCTACTGCTTCACAAGAGATGCTAGTCGAAATGAATGAAGAGCTGGAAAAAATGAGACAGGACTTCCTGATGAAGGAAGGAAGATCAATTAACGAGGCAAAGTCCATTGTGATCAAAGCATAACAGATTTTGAAAATTAACCTATAACTGAGCCAAGTGCTCTGTTTTTTTTGCCTAGTTTCTCTAGTTGGATTTGTGAGAAATTGGCTTTCTCCTCAATTCTCTGCCATTTCCTCAAAAAATACCCTGTACATTGTATAAAAATCTTTAAAAATTTCCCCTTCTTGTGGTTGTTCTTTATTACCCAAACCTCTCATTCCCGAGACTGGAAAGGGTCTTGAACTGCGCCAACTTTTAGCATCCAGCCGGGCCTAAACCTGGAAATCATAAAACAGCTTGTGATTCTGATATCTTGATGATAGCACAAAACGATCGCCCTCTCTCTTAAGTGCCTGTCCCGAAAAGCAAAGCGATTCGGGAAGAGGGAAGGGTGAGGTAATAAGGCAATTGCAAATTGGCAAGGATATAAGGGTGGAATTATAAATCCCACCCAGTTACGATGATAATCCGACTACGCCCAGGTGGGGGTTTTAATAAGGTATGTGCCTATTTAAAATTTAATATATAAAATATATAGTATGATGACTGATAAGGAATTTAAACAAATTATTAATAACCAAATAATTTTGGATAATAAACTAGACAGAATTTTAAACGAATTGAAAGTGATTAGGCAAGATGTTAATGTTTCAATAGACAATCAAAGATTGCTAGAAGGTTATGAGATTGATGTTAGGAACAGATTAATTTCTATAGAAAGTAAAATCAAATAGATGATGAATAAGTAGTATTTCAATTCCCACCCAGTCACCACTAACAATATGACTACACCTAGCGGGGATCTAATTATAAATAAATGATTTCAAAAGTAAGGTTTTCTGAAATAAATGAAGAGGTTGAAAAGGCAGTAATAGATGTCTTTGAATATATTAAAAATAATTGTAGGGAGGATAAGTATATTTTGCTATTAGCAAATGGAGAATTTGATGATGATTTATATTCAAGTACTTCAAGATTTAATCCTAATACAATAGATTACCGACTAGATGGATATAAGGATGAATCGAGATTGAAATTTTTCATTCAATTTATTAATTCTTTTTATTCCTTTTCAAGTGGAGTTACATCTGTTAATGATGACGAATATCGAATTACCCTTGAATTAATGGTGTATTCTCACGTATGGGAATCAAAAAATCTTCTAAAGCAATTGTTTAGACTTTCTGAGTTAGTTCAAGATAGACCTTATCCTTGGGCCGTTTTTGTACCGGAGATGAGTAAACATGAGTTTATTAGATTTAAAATAAGAGATGGGTTTAAAACTAAAAAGTTGTTAGTTTCAGAGGTTATAACAAAAGGATTTCATACATCGCTGAGAAATGCCTTTGCTCATTCAGAATATAGCTTAAATAATGATGCTAATAAAATAATTTTGCATACTTACAAAGGTAATGATAAATGGGATATCCCCTCAGTTTCTTATGATGGGTGGAGTGAGAAATTTGTGTATTCTGCTTTGCTATCTTACTACTTGATTCTTTACAAGCAAAAAAGAAGAGAAAGTTTAAAGAAAGATTTTGGAAAGTTGGAGTTTATTATTTCGCATCCAATAAATAAAAAGTTAACTAAATATAGAACGATTTATTATAATCCAGATCAAGATATTTTCAGGTTCCGCCAGCGATGAGATAAAATAATATTTTATAGATTTATTCTCAGTAAGATTCTAATATTTTTTCCATTAAAAAAAATTTGTTTAGACAGTATGAGTAGTAGTATAATTTTCATCGGTGGAATCCATGGAGTCGGCAAAGGAACCCTGTGTTCCAAAATAAAAGATCAACTTGATGTCGAGCATCTGATAGCCAGTGAACTATTGAAGTGGACAGAAGTGAATAAGGATCCAAAGAATAAGCTGGTTGCGGATATTCAGGATATGCAAGATAGATTGATTCATGAATTGAAACTGAGGATGGAGCAGGGGCGAAAATATCTGCTGGACGGCCATTTTTGCTTGTTTGATAGTCAAGGCATTGTGAACCGTGTTCCTTTTGCCACTTTTTCAGGAATCAACCCGGTTTTGGTTTCGGTGCTAATAACAGACCCTGAAATTATTGTTAAAAGGTTAACCGCAAGAGACGGCAAACCTTACGAATTAAAAGTTATTCAACAAATGCAGCAAGAGGAAGTCACTTATGGGAAGTGTGTTGCAGATCAATTGGGCAAGCCTTTTTTGTTAGTTGAGAAAGATGTTCAACCTCTGGTAAATGCAATAAGTCAACTATAGATGAGAGTACTATTAGATACCAATATTGTGATACATCGGGAGACAGACAAAGTCTCCAATCAGAACATCGGTGTGCTGTTTAATTGGTTAGATAGGCTTCATATCACCAAATGTGTGCATCCATTGACCTTGACGGAATTACAAAAGCATGCCAGTGAGCAGGTTGTAAAATCCATGTCCGTCAAATTGGAAAACTATCAAGAGCTAAAGACTCCTGCCCCAATCAAGAAAGAGGTTCAAGAGATGAGCGACAAATACGACTCCAAGCCAAACGACTTGGAAGATACCAAGTTGCTAAACGAAGTGTTTTCGGATCGAGTAGATTACTTGATCACCGAAGACAAGAAAATCAGAATGAAGGCCAGTTATCTAAATATCGATGATCGGGTATTTGGAATTGAGAGTTTTTTGGAGAAGGTAATAGCTGATAATCCTGATTTTGTAGACTATTCAGTTCTTTCAGTTAGGAAAGAGTATTTCGGCAACATTAACCTTGAGGATGAGTTTTTTGATGGATTTAGAAATGATTACAATGGATTTGACAAATGGTACAATGGGAAAGCAGGAGATAATGCCATGGCTTATGTGTGTTATGAAGCTGATGCAATCAAAGCATTTTTATTTTTGAAAGTTGAGGATGAGAAAGAGAATTATTCTCAGATCTCCCCTGTGTTTGTGTCAAGAAAGCGGCTTAAAATCGGAACTTTCAAGGTAGTCAGTAATGGTCTCAGAATTGGAGAGCGATTTTTAAAAATTGTTTTTGACAATGCCCGTCATTATGGTGTAGAAGAAATTTATGTCACTATTTTTGACCATAGACCAGAATTGAAGAGCTTGATCAGTCTTTTGGGGAAATTTGGTTTTGAAGATTATGGAAAAAAAACTACCTCATCCGGGGTCGAACGAGTACTTCTAAGAGATTTCTCTGTGAGGTTTGATGAAGATCATCCTTCGAAAACATTTCCTTGGCTTTCCAAAACCAGTGATATTTATATTGTGCCGATCAAGCCTGATTACCATACCGAGTTGTTTCCTGACTCTATTTTGAAGACCGAGAGGCCTTTAGATTTCATAGATAATAAGCCCCATAGAAATTCCATTTCAAAATCCTATATTTCACATTCAGGCACAAGGAAGCTGAAGCGTGGAGATATTGTGGTTTTTTATCGTTCTGGAGGCAGTATCTACAAGGGAGTAGCCACCACCATAGGAATAGTGGAAGATGTTATCGATGGGATGAAAAACTTGGATGAGTTGCTTCAAATCTGTAAAAAGCGCTCGGTGCTGAGTGAAGAAGAATTGGCTGAGTATTGGAGTAGATATCCCAAATGGAGACCATTTGTATTTAATTTCCTTTATGCCTTTTCATTCAAGAAAAGGATTAACTTGAAACAGATGCTGGATGAAGGTATTTTACCTTCAATGGAAAGTGTAAAAACAATTACAAAAATGACAAGAGATCAATTTACTCAGCTCATATTAAGAGCAAGAATATGAAAGTACTATTATCGATCAAACCGGAATTTGCCGAAAAAATTTTTGACGGCACCAAGAGATTCGAGTTTCGAAGGAGAATCTATAAAAATGAAGCAGTAAAATCGGTTATCGTATATGCTTCAGCACCGATAAGCAAAGTTATCGGCGAATTTGATATTGAGATGGTACACCACGACAACCTGAATTCCCTTTGGAAATCTACAGTTGAATTTGCAGGGATATCAGAAGATTTTTATCGCGAATACTTCAGTGGTAAGGATAAAGGGTATGCGATTGAAGTAAAAAAGGCTGAGAAGTATCGAGAGCCATTAGGTATTAGGGAATCTTTTGGGATTGCTCCACCGCAGTCTTTTGCTTATGTTGATGGAATGTAAGTTTTGATTAATTATTACTGTTTTATAGATCTGTCGAAGTAATATGATCGAATCCGCTAAAATTATTAATCCAAAAAGGACTTCACTTAACTCAGGGAAAGCAAGTTGGTATCCATATTATGCTGGATATTCAGATCATTTCGTTACTGGTATTTTAAATAGTGTAAATTTAAATAGGGATTCTGTTGTACTGGATCCCTGGAATGGTAGCGGTACAACGACAACAATCGCGAATAATCGTGGATTTCAAGCTGTTGGTTATGATCTAAATCCTGTAATGATTATTGCATCAAAAGCGTGCTTGTTGAACAAGAATGACTACACGAGCATTGAACCAATATGTAAACAGATAATTGGTCGGGCAAACTCAGACAAAATAACTATTAAGGAAGATGAACCATTAAATCTTTGGTTATACCCCAAAAGCGCTATTTATATAAGAAAGTTGGAAAGAGCAATACAACGAGTACTTATTAATGACACAAGATATTCTGAAATCGCAGACGCTGGCTTTGTGAATCATATTTCTAGCATAGCGTCATTTTTTTATGTAGCTCTTTTTCGAAGTCTCAATGGGTTTCTTGAGAGATTCCGACCTACTAACCCTACTTGGATTAAATTGCCTAAATCTGACACCGAGCGAATTTTGATATGTAGGGAGTTGATTAATACATCTTTTCTAAATGAAGTGAAGTTGATGATTGCTTCGGTCATGTCGGAAAATATCACATTGCCAAGTCGGTCGGTTTCTAACATATCATTGGCATCTTCATGTGATATGCCAATCAGTCCAGCTTCTGTTGACCTGATCATTAGCTCTCCTCCATATTGTACAAGAATTGATTATGCTGTGGCAACAATGCCAGAACTAACATTGCTTGGTTACCACTATAGTTCATCATTTGATACACTAAGGCGAAAATTAATAGGGGCATCGACAATTTCTAAAATGCAAGTAAAACCACTTGATCAATGGGGTGATACATGTCTAAACTTTCTTGATGCCGTTTTTCATCATGATTCTAAAGCTAGTAAGTCGTATTATTATAAAAGTCATCTTCAATACTTTGATTCTATACATAATTCTATATTAGAAATAGAGAGAGCACTAAAAATAGGAGGTGGTTGTATCCTAGTTGTACAGGATTCTCATTATAAAGACGTTTATAATAATTTGCCTATGATTTTTCGTGAAATGGCTGAACAGGTCGGATTGAAACATGTTAAAACTGAGCATTTTGATTCAGCGCGAAATATGGCCAAAAGAAATCCAGGAGTAAAAAAATACAGATCGCACGCAACAGCGACTGAGTCGGTTCTTTGTTTAAAAAAATAGTCTTATGAGTACTCAAATAAATGTTGTTGATCTAATAGGAGCTATTGATAAAAAGCTTCAAAAGGTTCATACCCAAAGCCTTGACCTATCCTTTAATGAGTTATTGGATATGAGAAGAGAGGGAGAGCTCAAAATTAATCCTGAATATCAAAGAGTATTTCGATGGAGTGAGGGGGCAAGGTCCAGATTTATCGAATCTCTTTTACTGGAAATGCCTGTCCCACCCATTTATGTCATTGAAGAAGAGGATGGGAAATATTTATTAATAGACGGATTACAAAGAATTTCATCCTATTTACATCTCAGAGGGTATCTAGATGGACCACACCTCGAACCTCCTGTTAAATTAGGTGATAAACTCAAATTGATCGATTGTGATATCGTTGAAGAACTGAACGGAAAAACATATGAAGATCTTGGTTCTGCATTACAAATCCGCTTAAAAAGAGCGTTTATTAGGGTTGAGGTTGTTAGAAAAGGTAGTGATCCAAGGTTTAAATATCATATGTTCAAGAGATTAAATACTGGTGGTGAGAATCTTTCCCCTCAACAAATTCGAAATTCAAGCATTAGGTTACTTAATGCTGATTTTAATGATTTTATTATTCGGATGAGCAAAGATTTAAATTATAAAAATTGTACTCAGTATTTGTCATATGAGCAGCAGCTAGAAGCTTACAATGAGGAATTAGTTTTACGCTTTTTTGCATTAAAAAATGATAGGGAAAATTTCGTGCATGGCGTCTCCGACTTTCTTACGGAATATATGGAATCTGTTTCTGATCAAGAGCTAGGGAGAAATAAACACTTTAATTATAGTTTAGAAGAGGTCACATTTAAAAAGACTTTCGAAGTATTATCACTGTCTATAGGCGAATATGCTTTTGGTTACGCTAATAGGAGTAAAAATCTAGTTAGAGGTTTTGGTATCTACCAGTATGAGGCATTCACTATCGGGATACAATGTGTGTTAGATAAATTGAATAGTTCCGATCACGTGCAAATGAAAAAACTACAAGCAGAAATTACTTCAATTAAAAAGGAATTAGCTTTTATTGCACTCACCACAGGAGGGGGGAAGAATTCCCGGGGGCAATTAAAACAGAGGGTTGAATTTGTTGAAGAGAAACTAAGATTGGGATTCTTGTGATAAATCTCGATTCGATTTGGGCTCAAATGGAGCAAGAACAACAATGGAGGACTGATGAAATTCGCTTCTTTGATAATCAAGCTTCCAGAATGGAGGGTATTTCTAATCAAGATCGATTTAGGAGAGCTAACATCTTGCTCCTATATTCCCATTATGAAGGATTCTGCAAGTTTGCTTTTAATTTATATATTAATTCAGTAAACAGTGCTGGATTATTTCTTGCTGATGTTAATTATTCTCTCGTAGCTGCTTCATTAAGCACTGTTTTTAAGGAACTTAGGAATCAAGCAGCCAAAGCTGTGGAGTTTCGAAATACATTACCGGATGATTCAAAACTTCATGTTTTTGCTCGTGACAAAGCTTTTTTGGAAAATATTTCCCAATACGAAGGAAGGGGGGTATCAATCCAAGATACGGTCGTAGATACCGAATCCAATTTGAAACCGGCAGTTTTACGAAAAAATCTATTTCGACTGGGTTTTAGGTATGATGGTTTGCGCCCAATTGAAGGCGATATACATACCCTAATAGGGATTAGAAACGAAATAGCTCATGGTGCTAGTAGTCGCGGGATTCCAGCCGATGAATATTTAAAATTCAGGGAAGCTGCGTTCAATGTTATGAATGAGATTAAAAGGTACGTTATGAACGCTCTTCAAAATGAGGAATACCGCCGATGATATTTTATGCAAATGTATGAAGTAATTATGCTTTTGTAGATTCACTAAATTCTGGATCTATTATGTTATTATCATATTTCAACAGGACTTTTTCGCTACAGCAGACTGTTCAAATATTGGGAGGCTTCCTTATCTCTCGGCTGTTCATCTGTAAAACCTTCCCTTCTCACTTTACGAGAATCTACGCCAATTTGCCGGATCTTTTTCTGCTTTTCAATTTTTAACTGAAACTGAAAAATATCATAATATAAAAGCTTGTAAATTATGTAGGAGCTAGCCCTTATCTAGTCAGTAGGTTTATAGGAACAGCGACCCATATATTTCTATCTGATAATTGTTGATCCAATTTACCCGACTAAAGTTTAATTGTTTGAATAAGCAATTATTTTCTTCCAATGCCTGGTGCATGATGAGCAATTTGATCTTCATTCAGATTACCCGCCTTAGTTTTTAACAGCATTTTTCTTACAGCAATAATGACAGTTAATGCATTATTATCTTGATTTGGATTGACAATTGCTCCAACCATTTGGCCATAGATTTCGGCAGGTAACCACATTGCTAATTCCCACGAAAGCCTATTTGCTTTTCTGTAGTCATCTTCCGACGAGCTTTCTTTTAGACTTTTTGCCAACGAAATATATTCAGCTACACGTTCGGCTCTTTCTCTAACTTTTACTTCCCATTGAAGATCTGTGTTAAATTGGGTATGTTCTTTCTGAAGGGCAAGCTTGATTCGCTCCACAATCCACGTCTTCGCCATTAATGAAACCCCCGCAAATAAGCCAGTTGTGAGGAGGGATGATCCAATAATAATTTTTAGAAGCTCACTTGTCGTCATTGTGTCATTTTATAGTTACCACCATATTTCTCATTGTTACTTGTAGTGACTATCCAACTGGATTTGGTCGGATAGTTACACTTCTTATCACACCTATAAATCACCGAAATGCGATCCGACGGCTCGCTTGCTAATGACATTTTTTTCTAAAATAAAGGAAAACTTATTTGCTTCCGAGAAAACCTATATGAAAATCAAACCTCCCTTTTGCCCTCCTAAGTAATCACTCACCTCTGCTCAGGACTATTAATACTTTCAGATTCGGCAATATCTAGCTCGGAAATTTAGATTTATTTATTACTAAACTTTGAATTTTTCTTTGATCTCTTTCTGAATGACTTCAAGAATCTTCCTATAGTCAGTTCCGGTCACTATAGAAATTTTGATAATGTCTTCTAAAGAAAAGCGCTCTGGATTTCTCAATTTATCGGTATAGGTATTGTAGCCCATTTGCAGGGCTTTGCATAGGTTCGTTGGCTTATGTTCTTGTAACCGTGATAAGCTATTAATGGAACCTTGGTTGAAAAGTGCACCAATTTCTTCAAACTCTTGAATTAGCTTGAGTTGTTTTATTGAATTTTTTGTTTCCCTAGACTTCATTGTGAACGAAACTGGGGCTATAGCTTTATTTTCAGAAGAAATATTTTCAAAATAGAATTATAAATTTGCAAAATGATAATTTAGGTATATATTTGACTTTATATCAATTAGTTAAAAATCGACAATAATATTTACTAATTTATATGCAGATCTTCTTTTGAAGGACTGCTCAGTGAGTCTCGCCACTAAATCTGGTAAATTTTCCGCGCGAGGGTTCAAAGAGTGGTCCCGTTACCTATTTTGCAAAGAAATAGGGCGGGCACTCCTTTTTGAAATGCGCGGACTGTCTTTGACAGATGGCTTACCAGAGCCTAGTGGCATTAGAATTTGGAGTTTAGCTCGCCCTTCCAATTTTTGGAGAAGCTCGCCCTTCGATTCTATAAGACTCGTTTTACCATTTTTCATTTCTAATGAAAACGAGCATGAGTAATTTACTTCCTTTTCTGTTGCAGACAGTGGCCTGTAGGATCCATAGGCTGGGAGGTTATGCTCAGTTGGTAAGCGGGTCATCTTGTTCTCTTCCTATTCCGATTCCTATCGGAGCCTATTACACGTTACCAGAGGAGCACGGCATCACCGCGGTAGATCGCCTGTACCCTCTGAAGCCCAAGAATCCGATTTAAGGATCAGGGCACTTTTTCTTCTCTCTGATTGCTTCCGAATGGGCTTTGTATGTTCGTCGGGCCTGCCCACACAGATCAGGGAGTTACGTTACACGATGATGGAGATCATCTGCTGCAGCAGGTCAACAGCTCCATTACTTCAGTTTATTTCTTATTCATTAGTGCTGGTTGCCTGAGAAAGGCAGAGTGGAAGAGGTATGTCTTGGTTTAGGTACAAAGTATCAAGCCTGCCTGCCTTAGGAGGGTACAAAGTACCAAGTATCGAGTACCAAGTAGCTGGAGATAGGAGGTTAGGGAAAAGAGGCTTCGACTCCGCTCAGCCTGACACACATTGATCTTCTCACTTCTGAATACTGCGACTGCTCACTGCTCTCTGCCCACTGACTGCTGTTGACCGTGGTCTGTGGACTGTGGACTCACTTCCGTCTTCTGTCTCCCGTCTTCCAGCTTAAAAATTTAAAGCATGAAAAAAACACTACTCATCTGCTTCCTGGCATCGCTTTGCCTATACGGAAGCACACTCCCAGCACAAGTTGCTGATTCACCCGGGGCGGATTTTCTTCATAGGTCGCGCCACAGTGTTCCGTTTGGATTGCGGGACACCCATCGGGGCGGGGAGACCCGCTCCGATACTTTATCCATCGGCGATCAGATTCCTGAGGGCATTGAGTTCCCGGATGTCCTGCAGTATAATTCGGATAAGCTCAAACTGGAGGACTTCGAAGGAAAGTATCTGGTATTTCAGTTCTGGGCTACCTGGTGTACGGCCAGTTCAGGCTTTCTCCCCGAGCTGGATAAGCTGCAGCAGCAATTTGGAGATGACCTGCAGATCCTGCCTATTACTTACCAGCCAAGGGAGGAGGTAGTGGAATCCATAGCGTTACGTCCAGTTCTTCAGAATCTGGACTTTCCACTGATCGTAGCAGATAATAGGCTCAGAAAGTTATTTCCGCATGTCACCTTTCCACATCTGCTGATCATTGACCCACAGGGAGAAGTAGTGGCCATTACCGGTTCACAGGATTTCACCGAGGAGCATATCAGTGAACTGCTAGCAGGCGGTCACTCTGATTTCCGTATCAAGGTGGACCATCAAGTTTCGGTAGATATGGATGAAAGACTGATCAGCGGAAACAGCCATATCCCCAATAAAAATATCCGCTACCAATCTGCCCTCACCTCCTATATACCGGGAGTGCCTGGCTCCAGCATGGATTCCCGCAAGGACGGTGCACATATCCTGATGGTAAATTCACCGCTGATCAAACTCTATCGATTAGCCTACTCGGGTAGGGACTTGGTGAATTTCTTTTCCAGCAACAGGGTCATTGCCGAAGGTTTTGATGAAGAGGAGCTCGACAGCAGAAAATCCGGGCTGGACTATATCGCCTGGATGGAGGAGGGGGATAAGGTCTTTGGCTATGAACTCATCGCTCCACCGGGAGTGGACCAATACGCGCTTATGCGTCAGGATCTGAAGCGTTACTTCCCACATATCAAAGCGGAAGTGGCCCTGAGGAAAAGGACAGTGCTAGCCCTGGTGCAACCGGATGGGTTCCGCTACCCGCCGTCGGAAGCGGATGAAAAGCACTACCGGGTAAGGCCCTATGAAGCCGACCTTCAAAAGTCCCTGCTTACCGGGCTCATCTACCAGATGAACCTCTACTTTCTCCAGCGTTCTCCTTATCCGCTGATCGATAAGACGGGCATAGACTATCCAATCGATATCCGGCTGGAGGGCAATTTCTCCAAGGTGGAGGAACTTACTGCCGCTTTCCGCAAAGTCGGACTCGATCTGGTGCAGCGGGAGGAGGAGATTCCGGTATTGATTCTCACTAAAATTAACCCCCAACACTAATGCAAAGAACTATACTACTATTGCTGATTCTCCTAGGGATGGGGAGTCAGCAGCTAAAAGCACAGACCCGTTTGGAAGTTTCGGGCAAGGTACTCGATACAGAATCTGAGATAGGGCTACCCGGAGTTGCGGTACGGGTAGCCGGAAAGACAAATGGAATCGTAACGGACAATGAAGGAGAATTCAGGTTGCAGCTTGATCCCGGAGACTATACCCTGGAGTTTAGTTTTATGGGGTATGGGAAGACGTCGGTGGATATCGTTGTTCCCGTCTCAGCCCCATTGCTGATTCGAATGGCTCCGGCAGACCTGGAACTGGGAGCAGTGGAAATCCTGGCAACAGGCTATCAGGAAATCCCGAAGTCCAGGGCATCTGGTTCCTTTGTGCAGGTGGATCAGGAGCTGGTGGAGCGTAAGGTGAGTTCCAATATCCTGGACAGGCTGGAGGATGTGACCTCGGGTCTGATATTCAACCGGACGGGGGATTCGGGAAGGGATCCTATTTCCATCCGGGGGAGAAGCACACTGGGCAGGTTCAACCAACCACTGATTGTGATCGACAACTTCCCTTTTGACGGAAGTCTGGAAGACATCAACCCCAACGATGTGGCATCAATCACCGTCCTTAAAGATGCAGCAGCCGCTTCCATCTGGGGCGCACAGGCAGGAAACGGGGTGATTGTGATCACCACCAAATCTGGGAGAGCGCAAGAGCCCATGCGGGTGAGCCTGATGGCGAATACCAATTGGATTGAGCCCACTGACCCTTTTCTTGCCCCAAACCTGGCTGTAACTGATTACATAGCTGTGGAAACCCAGCTTTTTGAAAGTGGTTTTTACAACAGTACCCTGACCAATGCCAACCGTCCGGTGGTGACTCCTGTAGTGGAGACGCTTTTCTTGGAAAGGGAGGGGATGATTTCAGAGCAGGAATCGCAAAGCAGACTGGCGCAGTTTCGGGGCTATGATCTGAGAAATGACCTGAAACGCTATCTATACCAGCCCCAGCTGAATCAGCAGTACAGCCTGGGAATTTCCGGAGGGAGTAAGATCCACGGATACCGTGTGGGACTGGGCTATGACCGAAACAGGGAAGAGATTCAGGGCAATTCAAATCAGCGTTTTACCCTGGATCTGAAAAACAACTTTTCACTCCTGAAGGACAAGCTTACGGTGGATTTGGGCTTTTACGGTACTAGGGCGACCAGGTCAGATGCACAGCTAAGTCCAAGTGACTTGGTTTTTTCTACCACCACGGCCATGTATCCCTATGCCAGACTCGCTGATGAAGCAGGGAATCCCCTGGAAGTTTACCGGGAGTACAATTCCATTTTCAAACGGGAGGCTGAAGCCGAAGGGTTATTGGATTGGGCTTTCCGACCATTAGAAGAGTATGGAAAAAGTGTGGCTGAGTCCGCCAGAAATGACTGGAGGATCAATCTGGCGAGCAAGTACAAGCTGAGCAATGCGCTGGGGATTTCGGCCTTATATCAGTATTGGGAAAATCAGGGCTTGAACGAAACAGTCAATATAGAAGACAGTTACTTTGCCCGTAACCTGATCAATCTATATACGCAGGCAGATGAAGAAGGAAATCTAAGCTATGTTATCCCCAAAGGGGCTGTTTATGATGTACGGAAAAGCAGGTCACAGAGTCATTCGGCCAGGGTATTGCTGGATTACAACGAGAAGCTGGGTGAACATGTCAGGGTAGATGGCCTGCTTGGAGCGGAACTGAAGTCCCTGCATGCGATGAACTTTTCCAACCGCTACTACGGCTATAATCCCGACCTGTCCGCAGTACAGCCTGTTGATTACATCAATCCTTTTCCCCGCTATACCAATCCGAGAAGCACCGCCAGAGTGCCTTATGTGGACAATGTATCGGAACTGACGGATCGCTTTTATTCCGGTTTTGCCAATGCCTCGGTGACGTACCGGAACAGGTATTTGCTGACGGCAAGTGTGAGAAGGGATGCCTCGAATTTGTTTGGGGTACAGACCAATCAGCGTGCAGTGCCCTTGTGGTCTGCCGGGGCAGGATGGACGCTGTCTGAAGAGGATTTTTACAGTTGGGATAAACTTGCTTTTCTGAAGTTTAGACTCAGTTACGGGTACAACGGAAATGTAGACAGAAGCCTGACCGCGTTTACCACGGCACAGTTAATATCCTTTAACTCCTTTATCCCTGCCAGCTATGCATTGATCAGGAATGCTCCCAATGCAGATCTGCGCTGGGAGAGGATCAGGATATCCAACCTGGGGATGGATTTTGAGTCTAAGGGAGGCCGAATAGCAGGAAGTCTGGAATTGTATAACAAAGAAGGTCTTGATCTGATTGGGGAATCGCCTTATGCTCCTTCATCGGGGATCACTACGTTTCGGGGGAACAATGCCTCTACCCGGACTATGGGATATGATCTGACACTGAGTACCAAAAACTTACAGGGAGCATTCGCCTGGTCAACCACCTTTTTGATATCAGGAATGAAGGAAGAGGTGACCCGCTATGAATCCGAGGTGTCTATCAACAACCTGATCAATTACAGTATTTCGGGTCAGGGAGGTACTTATTTTCCGATAGAGGGAAGGCCGCTTTTCGGTGTTTACAGCCTGGAATGGGCTGGACTCAACCCGGAGAACGGCAATCCAATGGGGATGCTGGATGGACAGCCGAGTGAGGATTACAGGGAGTTGATCAACTCGGCGGATTTGGAGAGTGTGATCTACCATGGACCGGCAAGGCCTACCTCCTTTGGAGCAATCAGAAATGATTTTGCATGCAAGGGATTTAGCCTGTCGGTGAATATCAGTTACAGGTTTGGCTATTTCTTCCGTAGGGAATCAGTGCAATACGATCCCATTTTACAGGGCAGGGGAGGTCACAGTGATTATGCCTTGAGGTGGAAAAATCCGGGAGACGAACAGATCACCCAAATTCCGTCCATGCCATCTGCAAGAAATTCTTTCCGGGATCAATTCTATCGAAACAGTTCATTATTGGTCGAAAAAGGAGATCATATCCGGCTTCAGGATATCCGGTTAGGCTATCAGGTTGGGAAGTCGCAGGCATTTCTTTCCGGTATCCGAAATGCAGAGGTATTCTTATATGCCAATAACCTGGGAATGATTTGGAAGGCTACAGAAAGCGGACTGGATCCTGATTTCGGTTTTTCCGGGCCCTTGAGAAGTATAGCGGCAGGGCTTCAATTTGATTTCTAACTATAAACTGGAATAAAGGGAAAAGGCCATAAGCTTTCTTCATAAGGGGAGGGGTGGTTCCCTCTGATAATTACCGGCCTGCCGGAGGTTTACTCCGGCCCCTTTTTTTAAATCAAGCAAACATGAAAAAATATAGCATTTTACTACTGACGGTATTTAGCGGGATGTTTTGTTCCTGCGACAGTTACCTAGACCCCAAGCCGGATCAAAGCCTGTTAGTGCCGCGAACCTTGGAAGATGTGCAATACCTCTTGGACAACAACGTGGTGTTTAATTTTCAGGGATTTATTCCCTTGCTGGCTGCGGATGAATTCAGCATGACAGAGGAGGCATTTAATGGAGCAAGTGTTACCGAACAGGGAGCCTACACTTGGTCAGAAGATCTGTTTCCTACAGGAACATCCACAGATTGGAATTATCCCTATGAGGCTGTTTTTTACAGCAATGTGGCGTTGGACGCCTTGGGAAAATACACTGGCGAGAAGGATCAACAATACTATGAGCTGGAAGGAGCTGCTCTTTTCTACAGATCAATGGCTTATTATGAGTTGTTGCAGACATTTGCCCCTGCTTATCAGCTGGAGGGAGGAAATGAACAGCTTCTTGGGATAGTACTGAGAAACGATCCGGATATAAACCTGCCATCAGAACGGGCAACCCTCGAGGATAGCTATATTAGGGTAATTCAGGATTTGGAAACTGCATTAAATCTTTTGCCTGATTATGTGGAGTATAAAACCCGTCCTAATAAAGCTGCTGCAGCAAGCCTATTGGCAAGGGTTCAACTGTCCGTATTTAATTATGCCGAGGCAGCAAGGTCTGCAGAAGCTGCGCTGGGTCTCTATACCGAACGGATGGATTTCAATGACATTGACTCCGGTACCTCCAGACCTTTTCCACTCTTTAATTCCGAGACCATTTATTATACTCAGCTTCAGAGTACATCAGTGATGTTTTCCCAATTGTTTACCGTGGATAATGGGCTAATTGAAAGTTATGATTCGGCTGACTTAAGATTGCGGTATTATTTTCAGACCAATGCTGATGAAAACCATCGGATGACCGGGCATCATACTGGTTCATCTACATTCTTTGGAGGGCTTACGGTGGGAGAGAATCTTTTGATTGCTTCAGAGTCAAACCTACGCTTAGGGAATGAGGGTAAGGCAAAATCTTGGTTGGGTGAATTGTTATCCCTCAGATATGAAGACGATTCATATAGGGAAATACTGGACTTGGAAGGGGAAGAATTACTCGCAAGGATTCTTTTGGAGAGAAGAAAGGAACTGGTAGGGAGAGGGACACGATGGACTGATCTAAGGAGACTGAATCAGGAAGCCGAGTGGGAGAAAACTATTAAAAGGGATTTAGGGGGCGAAATTTATCAGCTAACTCCAATGAGTCCAGCTTACGTTTTTCCTATCCCAGACCAGGAAATTTTACGAAGCGGAATAGTACAAAACCAGCGTTAAAAAAATAAATACCCAAGGTCTCTTGACCTTGGGTAAGTTTACTTGGGTTAAAGTTCTACAAACTCACCGGCTTGTAAAACGGTTTTTTCTCCATTGATGGGGTCATCATCTGTAAATGCTACTCTACATTCCAGAGAAGAGGCTTCACATCGATACTGGTTTTGATTCACAATATCTGTGACATCAATATAGGTATCTGGATTTGAAGGGTCCTCTGCCCAGACCATGGTAGAATTACCAGGCAGTTAATTTGGAGAGGTAAAAGCAACTGCCGCGAAGGCAGCTACTACAAACGCTATTAGGGGCAACTTGCCCTCTAGATTCTTCATATAGTATCCTGTTTTTTGACAGATCAAAAACAGGGAAAACGTTTAGGGTTTCCGGATTGAGCTACATGCTGTTTACCGGAAGTGGTTAAAATGCCTACTCTGTTCAAGGGTTTTGGGCGTCTCCCGTTTTTATCCGTCCAGATGCGGCTGTATTCCTTTCTGCCAGCCTAAAGAATGACGGATGTACTGTCCCCGGATACTCCTTGCAAGTGATCAAAGTAATCCGGAGATGATGGATTGAACTTACACGCTCAAGTGGCAAAATGCAAATCACTGGCTCTGATATGGTTATGTAAATCTTATTTTGATAACTAAGGTTATGAAAATAGAAATTACACACCTATCTTATTGGCTATTAAATGAATTTAGTATCGAGGATTTTGTCGGAATTTTCGGCAGATTCCATTAATGTGCAGTTGGAATGGTTAGCGACATTAGGATCAAAAAGGGCATTCTTGATTACGCCCTTAAATATGAAATTTATGTACCAGAGCTTTTTCCTTATCTATTCGAAAAATCTGGAACCCTTTTTTTCAAAAGGGGAGAAACCATCAAATTGAGGATGGATGATTTGCTGTGCCTGATTCATTCCGGAGCTGTCATGGGGGATATTCTTACGCAGGATGGACATAGGGAGCACCACATTTCTCTTCGGGAGCAGGTATTTTTCGCAGGATTGGAACTGAATTCTATAAAAAGGAAAGTATGTACCTGGACAGCCGTAATGCCTACCGAATTGACATTTATCCGTTTGTCAATTATTCGCAGTCATATAAGTGATGAGCAGGAATATTGGGATTCATTACTGGAGCATATAGTCAAATCCACACAGGAGCAAAGCAGAAAATTTCATCATATACAAAATCAGCCCACTTTGGTAGCTAAGGTGTCCGAAATGCTCAGTCTATACCCAAGGATTTTGGATATCAAACAGACGCATCTGGCAGAATACCTGATGGTGCGTCCACCCTCATTTAGTCGGGCTCTGAAAGAGTGGGAGCGAAGAAACCTGCCTTAGGAACTGTGATGAAGCCTGATTTTTTTGTTGCTCTTACCCAAGTGATAGGTGCCGCAGTACGGGCAGCGATAAGCTTCCAATAAGTAGGAATCCGTGATGTGGTTTCTGATCTGATGCCGCCGGTTATAGTCCAAAACATACCAGGCAGTTTCCGGAGAGGGGAATCTGGTTTTTCCCAGGCACATGGCACGGATGTGGGATAAGGAAGGGGACGATATGACCAGTGGCTTATTCATAGATAAATCAATGAGTATAATTTACTGAGAATTGCAATTCCCTGCCAGTTTGGTTATCAAACTGGGATTTAGATAACATTTACTTGTGTGTTCCTCAGGCCACTTTCATGTATGGATTCGTTTCCATCCTCCTGCATTACTTCTTGTTTCCAAATGATGATCTTAGGCAGGTGGCAATGGGATTTGTTATCTTTTACCATGGGTGACATCCGCTCACTTCGTGTCGCTCTCTCACCCATGGCTATTATAGGTTTCACCCCTTCAGGGTTATCTTCCGCCACCGTTCGTGTCTCACGAACGGCTCATTGCCACATTTTATTCTGTATTTCATGGACCATTTTCATGTATGGATTCGTTTCCATCTTGCTGGCAAAACGCCACGTCTTCGCTAGACGATTCCGGGCCAGCGCTGGTTGTCTATTATATTCCTATACACCGGGTTAAAACCCGGCGCTACCCACCTTGCATACCTACGGCATGCTCTATTCATCCCCAATCTCTTTCCATTTTAAATTCTCAATTCCTTCATTTTAAATTGTAGATAACTAACAACCAACAACCAACAAACCTCCCACCTCCCACTTCCCACTTCCCACTTCCCAAACTCCCAACCTCCAGCTTCCGCCCATTTTAAATTCTCAATTCCTTCAATTTAAATTCTTAAAACCAACTAACAACAAATAACTGTTATAAGACTTCGACTCCTGTCACACTGAGCAAGGTCGAAGCGTCAAGCCTGAGACAACCTTTCACCCATTTCAAATTTCTCCAACCCAATCGTGAGGCTTTAATAGTAGGGGGATAGCGTCCGGATTTGCGCGGGATAGAATTAGTTTGACCGCTCAAGAAATTAGCCGTGTCTGTAGCGTTTTCGCTTTACTTCCGTATTGGATTGGATAGAAAACCAAATCCACGGTTAACTTTGCATTCGAAATCTCCTCTTTTGGTTTCTTTTAGCTTGTTGATCCGGAGATTTTTGCAAGGCTAACCATTTCTCGTTTTCTGACAAAAAGACTCAATCGTACCACCACTAGCAATTCCGATTCTACCTTGATTCATATTTCAGACAAGAAAAGCGTGTCCATCGTGATTCCAAATTACAATGGAGTGACGTTACTGGAAAAGTACCTCCCGCATACTTTCCGTGCTATCGAAAATGCAGCAGTAGAATATGAGGTGATAGTGGTAGATGATTTTTCCACTGATGACTCTGTAGTTTGGCTGAGATCCAATTATCCTGAAATTACTGTGCTGGTAAACTCTGCTAACCTGGGTTTCTCGCTCACCTGCAACCGTGGAATTAATGTAGCTAAGAAAGAGTTGGTGTTATTGCTGAATTCGGATGTGTCGCTAAATGAGGATTATTTCGAGAGACTTTGGCCCTATTTCAAGGAGAAGGATGCCTTTGGGGTGATGGGAAGGATAGTGAATCAGCAGGGAGAAATTGAAGATGCAGCACGTTTATTGACATTCAGCGGGATGAAGTTTAAAGGAACCAACTTTTATTTCTGTGAGGAGAAGGGAAAACTGACTCCAACAGCTTACCTATCGGGGGCCAATGCCTTAGTGCGCAGAGCAATGCTGGTAAAACTGGGAGGATTTGATGGAATCTTCTCTCCCTACTATAGTGAAGACGTGGATTTAAGTTTCAGGGCATGGAAGCTGGGCTGGAAATGTTATTATGAGCATGATGCTGTCTGTCATCACGAGGTCTCAAAAACCATCCGTTCCTCATCTTCAAAAAAACAACGGCTCACCATAGTTTACCGTAATAAGTTTATTCTTCACAGCATCCATCTCAATGGATTTAGATTAATGGCTTGGTTTCTACAGTTGATCTTTATTGAAGTTCTTTTCCGGGTTCTCGTAGGCAAAATATGGGTTCTAAAGTCACTGGATGGATTATTTGAAAATCGTAAGGCAATCCTCGAATCCAGAAGAAATCTTAAAAATTTGATGAAAGAAGAAAGTAAAGGCCAAAGTCTTCATGATGTTAAAAGAATGCATTTCGACCAGGTTCATTCCTGGAGAATCAAAATGGTCTGAGTCTATTCTTTCTAAAAAGTAAATTATAATCTGTGCAAAATTCCGCAATTAAAACTTATTTCCGATTACTGGCTTTCGCCAAACCTATAGAGAAATTTGCCCTGCCATACCTGCTATTTACTGTGTTGGCGGTGATATTCAATACCCTAAATCTGGCCATGCTTGCGCCACTTCTCAGCACACTTTTCAATAATAAAGATGGTGTGGCTGATACGGTGGCTAAGCCCGATAACTGGACTGATGTTTTCGGCTACCTCAACTATTATGCGCAGCAGGCTAATCTGGAATATGGCCCCCTAGGCGCTTTGAAAGTAGTCTGTGGAGTTATTATAGTGTCCGTGCTGTTAGGGAATTTATTTCGGTATTTTTCCGAACGTGTGATGGAAAATATGCGGATTCATACCCTTCTCAACATGCGTAAGCGGGTGTTTGATAATGTGATGAATCTGCACGTGGGCTATTTCAGTAATCAGCGTAAGGGCGATATTATCTCTAAAATATCCTCGGATGTACAGGTAGTTCAGTATTCGGTTACTGCTACCCTGCAGGTGATTTTCAAAGAACCACTGCAGCTTCTTGCGTATGTTTTTATGTTATTTGCGATCTCCTATAAGTTGACCGTTTTTTCGCTTTTGGTCATTCCTGTTTCAGCATTTTTTATAGCCAAAATTGTAAAGAGGTTAAAGACGCAGGCTACGCAAGCGCAGCATCTCTATGGAGTAATGATTAGCTACCTGGACGAAGCTCTTTCAGGAATCAAGATAATTAAGGCCTTTAATGCGACTGAACTGATTAAGGATAAATTTCACAACGAAAATGTGAAGTACTCCCAATTGGGTAAAAAGATGGCAAAAAGGCAGCAACTGAGTTCGCCGGTGTCAGAGTTTCTAGGGGTGATGATGGTCACTGGGATTGTATTGTATGGAGGTTCCTTGATCATTAATAATGAATCCGAACTCAGTCCTTCTGACTTTATCGCTTATATCGCGCTTTTTAGTCAGGTGATGCGTCCTGCGAAAGCGCTGACCAATTCTTTCAGTACTATACATTCCGGATTGGCTGCGGGGGAGCGTGTTCTGGAATTAATTGATGAAAAGCCTGATATAGCCGATGTACCAAATGCAATGGAACTCGGCGAGTTTAGGGAGAAGATTGAGATCAAAAACCTGTCATTTTCTTATCCTGGAAGACCTGTGCTTGATTCCGTAAATCTGGTGATTCCTAAAGGCAAGACCGTGGCTTTGGTAGGTCCATCCGGAGGAGGTAAATCTACCCTGATGGATTTGTTGCCTAGGTTTATAGAACCGCAGCTAGGTGAAATCAGCATTGATGGCCATGATATCAGGAATGTGACCATGGATTCACTTCGAGGAATGATGGGTTTGGTGAATCAGGAGTCAATTCTTTTCAATGATACCATTTACAATAATATCGCTTTTGGAAATCTGACAGCAACTCAGGAACAAGTAGAGGAAGCAGCGAGAATTGCGAATGCGCATGAATTTATTCTTCAGACAGAAAACGGCTATCAGTCCAACATGGGGGATAGAGGACTTAAGCTTTCCGGTGGACAAAAGCAACGGATTTGCATCGCTAGAGCAGTATTGAAAAATCCTCCCATTATGTTATTGGATGAGGCAACTTCTGCGCTGGACACAGAATCTGAGAAGCTTGTTCAGGAAGCACTGAATAATCTGATGAAAAACAGGACTACGCTGGTCATTGCCCACCGTTTGAGCACCATTCAAAATGCGGATATAATTGTCGTCCTGGAAGCAGGAAAGATCATTGAGCAAGGAAATCATCAGGAATTGATAGCACAGGATGGTCTGTATAACAGGCTGGTGAGTATGCAGCAGTTCAGTGAAATAGAAGCATAAACTAATGGCAAATCAAGTAAAACCCATC
Source organism: uncultured Algoriphagus sp. (assembly GCF_963974835.1). Taxonomy (GTDB): domain Bacteria; phylum Bacteroidota; class Bacteroidia; order Cytophagales; family Cyclobacteriaceae; genus Algoriphagus. The sequence continues at coordinate 104,403 of NZ_CAXBET010000014.1, forward strand.
GCTATTTATTTACCCCAGTTCCATGCGATTCCTGAAAATGATGCATGGTGGGGAGAAGGATTTACAGAGTGGACTAATGTAAGAAAAGCGACTCCTAGATTTAAGGGACACTACCAGCCTCATGTGCCTCTCAACGAGGATTACTACGACCTGAATGATGTGGAGGTGATGCGGAGACAGGCTGATATGGCTAAGTCACATGGGGTGTACGGCTTTTGTTTTTACCACTATTGGTTCAATGGAAAATTGCTATTGGAAAAACCATTGCATCAATGGCTGGAGGCTAAGGATATTGACTTTCCGTTTTGCCTTTCCTGGGCCAATGAAAACTGGACCAGAAGATGGGATGGCAAGGATAAAGAGCAATTGATAGGTCAGGAATACAGCCTGGAGGATGACAGGAAGCATATTCAGTACCTCATGCAGTTTTTCAAAGATGAGCGCTATATCAAAGTCGATAATAAGCCAATGTTATTGATGTATAGGTCAGAATCCCATCCTAATATCAAAGAGGCAACAGACATATGGCGGGAAGAGGCAATCAAAGCCGGGTTTGATGGGCTGTTTTTGATTCGTATGGAGAATTTTGTGCAGGGAATTGATCCTGGCTCTCAAGGTTTTGATGCAGGGATGGAGTTTGCTCCGGAAAGAGCATTTTCAGGTGGGAAAATTCTCAAGGACAATAAGTCAAGCTATTTGTTTCGCAAAGCACTTCATAATCTGGGTATTAGACCTGATCTGCGTTATGAAAATGGAATTTATGATTATAATCGATTGGCGGACGGAATGAGTGGTAAAAAAACTTCTGACTATACTTATTTCCGGTGTACATGCCCTTCCTGGGACAATACTTCACGCAGGAACAGCAATGCCGTTATTTATACTAATTCAACTCCTAGGAAGTTCGAAGAATGGTTAAACTTCACAAAGGAATGGACGGAAGAAAATCTTCCCGGAGAGCTCCAGTATACTTTTATCAATGCATGGAATGAATGGGCGGAGGGATGTCATTTGGAGTCGGATTCTATGTGGCAAGATCAGTATCTTTTGGCTGTAAAGAAGACATTTTGCTATTATATGCATAGCATAAAAGTGGATAGGTAAATGAATAAAGTTTCCATAATAATTCCTGTGTTCAATTACGCTTTTGTAATTGCCGAGACCTTGAGAAACCTGCTTGATCAGTCGCATCAAAATTGGGAGGCTATAATTGTAGATGATGGTTCTACGGACAATTCCCGGGAAATAATTGAAGGATTTACTCAAGTAGATTCTAGATTTCACTATTTCTACCAAGAGAATCAAGGTGTTTCCATAGCCCGCAATTTTGGACTAGCTCAAGCCACCGGAGATTTTTATCAGTTTTTGGATGGAGATGATCTGCTAAGTGAAAAAAAACTTTCGCTTCAGCTGGAGCATTTTAAAAGCAATCCCCAGATCGATATCAGTTATACGGATAGTTACTACTTTCATACTGAAAATCCTAAATTGCTTTCCCCCAATATGGAAATGGATGGAAGGGAGTGGATGCATAAGCTTCAAGGAAGGGGTTATAAAACAGTTCGGTCTTTGATTGACCAGAACATTGCGGTGATCAGCAGTCCTCTTATCAAAGCTAGTGTAGTGCTCAACTCAGGCGCAAGATTCAGGGAGGGAAAAGCATTTTTAGAAGACTGGGAATTTTGGTTGAAGTTGGCATTTGCGGATTATTCTTATCACTATTTGAAAAACCCGGATGCTTTTACATCTATTCGGCTGCATAGCAAAAGTGTATCAAATAGGTATTTGAAAGAGATGAAGGAAGAGGTTCTTGCTATCAGATTGAAGATGAATGAACTCCTGAGTATTTCCAGTTTTAGTAGTGATGAAAAAGAAGAGTTGCTTGGATTCAACAAAGTCCTCTATAAAGGGAATTTCAAACGTCTGATGTATCATGTAGGGCTCTGGGATTTCATAGAACTGAGAAGATTAAAACAACACCTAAGTACAGGGGAATTTCTGAAGTATTACTTTAAATCTATCAATCACCAACGAAAGGAATTATTCAAATTATGGATAAAGCAATTGAGATAGATATTATCATTTTGAGCTACGCCAAAGATGAAACGCTAAGACAGGTCACTGAGAAAGGACTTGAAACTTTACTGGCTTCCGAATCAGTTGATAAAATCAAGTTTAATGTCTTTGTTCTAGAGTCCAATAAATCAGCTGACCCTTATGACTTTCCGCAGGTAAAGACAGTTTTTCCTAAGGAGAAATTTGGTTATCATAAGTATATGAATCTTGGGATAGCAATGGGAGACAGTCCTTATGTCTGTATATGCAACAATGATTTATTATTCCATCCTGGCTGGGCTACGGCTATTTTAAATGCATTTAAGCAAGATCCAGCGTTGAGTAGTGCTTCTCCAGCATGCTCTGTCCATCATCCAGCAGAGGGTATGAGACTATATGATGGGGTGAAATATGGATATAAAGTCCGGGGAGAATTGATCGGATGGTGCCTCTTTTTTAAGCGAGAGATGCTGAAAATCACGGGTAAGTTGGATCCAAAATTTACTTTCTGGTATGCTGATAATGATTACAGTATGATGTTGCAAAAACATGGACTTATCCATGCATTGGTCACTGACTCAATTGTGGATCATTTGGAAAGTCAGACATTGAATACAAAATCTGAAAAGGAAAGAAAAAAATTGACTACACGTGAGCAATTCTACTATGAATACAAATGGGAGGGAAGGAGTTATTTTTCTTACTTGAATAGATTGAGAAAGTTTAAGTAATGTTAAATCTATTGTGCTTAATAGTTGTTTTGATTATTATATTGTTTGATCATAGTTTTTTTAAGTTTAAAAATTTTATGATGATTTTTATTTAATCTAATTTCGAGAATTTTAAATTGGTATTTTGAGGAGTTGGTTGTGGTAATAAATGCATGTCATCTAATAATTAGATGACATGCCTAGTATTTGTTTATGGTTAAAATTTCAATGGATCGTCTAGTAAATTGTACTGAGAGATGTTGCTAACAGTTGTAGTTCCATTCCAATTAAATCTATATTTATTGAAAGCGTTTTCATCTAATATTCTACGCAGGGTGTTTCCTTCCTTTAAATATATGATTCCTGATGAAGCATGACGAATTAAATCTAAATCAGAGGCAAACATATTCCCTATAGGAATTGAATTTATTTCTGAGGAACTTAAATGAATGAGCATTGAGCTATGGAATGAATAAACCTTTTGAAGCATAGGGAAATGCGGTATATGTCTGATTTTACCCTTAAAAACCTGGTATATTTTTTCAGTTGAGTTATCTCTCAAAAATTCTCCATCTTTATATGCGGTTGTGACACAATCATAATCATTGTATTTTGCTGAGAAACTTATAACAGAGTTTGTGTGATTGCTGAGGTTTCTTAAGCTGTATGAAATGATTTCACCTCTTGAGCTATTTGTCATTTCTCCTCCTTGTTTAATGTAATTTACAAACTCATCGTACCCGCTAACAGACTTCACACCATCTGAACCTGAACCACCCTTAATTAAAACTCTCATTTTGGAAGAATTAAGAATGTTTTTTTGCTCTAAACTTACACTTCCAGAGCCTTTTACTACAAATTTTATAGTCGCTTCAAGTGCAAGTTTAGTATCTTGTTCTGAATAGGAAGATTCCATAAAGAACATAGCTAGTCTTCCATAGTTTAAAGATGAAATATACATTGGTGAATAGGTACCGAATTTTTCCTTGTTCGGGTATTCTTCTATATAGATTCCATCTTCAGGTATTGCTACATCTACAGTGAAGTATGATTGTATAAATTTGGCAATAATTCTTGTTTTGTTATTTTGACTGTTGAAGTTAAATTCGGCGCTTATGTCTGCAAGAGAACTTAATTTAAAATTTGCCGCCACTGCAATTTTAAGCTGCTCTTCTGATTTTATACTTTCTACAGAGTAGCTTATATTGGCTGGTTGTGTCCCATTAATAGGAGTATTTAGTATTTCTGTGTATGCTTTAAAGTAATTAGGGTTTGTAGGTACTATTGTCTTATTAGGATTTCCTTGTAGACCCTCTAGGGTAAAAGTTAAAGTCATTGGACGTTTAGTTACTCCCGTTATAGTTTGGTATTTCCCTGAAATGACACTTTGAGCATTAAATAGTGATCCAGGGTATATGATTCCATCTGTCCCCTCTAATAGTGTTAAATTTTCAATACCCCTTGTTTCTACAAGTGTGGTACTTGTACAGTTAGATCTTGAATTTTCACTGCGAAATACTTGTGTTGATTTTTTTTTAATAAGCTCCTCAATATTTTGAGGGACAATTTCCATTGAGTTGAAGGGATTTTTAGAATTATCAAACTGTTGAATTTTACTTGATTGAATTGGGCTAATATCTCCGTCTTCTTTACAAGAGAATATAATCGCAATGAAGCAACAGAGGATAATTGTTTTTGTGAATTTAATCGTCATTATTTAATTTTTATGATATGATGATGCAATAGTAATTTGATTTAACTATAAATACAAGAATTGTTTTTACGCCTATTTATATCCCCTTGATTGTTAGTGTGTAATATTATTTTAATTTTTTCTTATTATTAGAATATTCATAATTACATCTTCTATTACACTTTATTACTGATTAATTATAAATATAATTTTTTTTGTATTTTTAGTATTTATTTTAGTTTGAAGAGAAGATTTGTAATTACTGTCATCCGATAAAAAATGCTGTATAAAACACCTTTCTTGCAATAGTAAATAACAGAAAAAGTGAAACAACCGATTTGGTAAATTCCGCTATAAAAGAGATGTTGTGGTTACCTAATTGCAATCAAATCTATGCAACCTAGAAAACTATCCGGTCATCCGATAATCAGACGGCTACTTTCTTCTTTACCCCGTGAGATTGTGGACAAGGCCTCTGAAACAGTTCAGTCAGACCGTTATTATAAGACGATGGACGCCTGGAAACAGCTTGTATTTATGCTTTACGGAGTTGTTGACATCCTGCTTCCAGTGGCAAATCAGCACTTTTTGGAGGTTCTCCCATTCACAGTGCTTTTCTAGGTAAGCCCTGATTCTTGTCATGAGCCACTACTTTTCCGAAGAAATACTGTAAAGACCTGTCTGTGTTATAACGCTCCCACAATTGCCTGTCAATGATGTTAAGGCAAGACTTCAAAAATATCAGGGTTAACATGCCTTTGCTTCTAAATCAGCTTGGGGGCTCGCCTTCCTGTCCGTTCTTCGGGAAGGCAGGCGACCAATGCATCCCAGAGGTTAAATCATGTACCTGACTTAACAATAAATTCTTTAAAAGTGATATTTTGGAAAATATCCGTCGAGATCCTTGAAAAGAGGAAGCTGGATTTTATATTATTTTACTTTGTAACCTTAAAATACAAAAAAGGAAACCCCGGAAAAGCTAATTTAGGGTTTTTTATATTATTATTTTGTTATAAAAATAGATGAATATCAGTGGGTTATAAAAATCCCTAGAAGCCCTAAATTGATCACAGAACAAAACGACGATAGTCCACAATCTGATCGAAAGAATGTTAATGGCGGGAAAATTATATGTTCAAAATATAGTATGATAATAAATGAGTACCTCTATAGGTTGATTCTATTATTCAGGGTTTGTATAGAGTTTGTGTACATACCAGCGTAATTTTAAATATAGATACACACTCATAGCAGATGAAGCTCTAGCGGACTGAATAATGTCAGTTAAACTTGCTTTGCTAATCCCCATGTGTTTGGCATATTTAAGGAAGTTTCTGAAGTAGTATTTTTCATATGGCAAACAATCTTTGAGAGGAGAGCCGGTTAGATTTATTGGAAGAATGCTACTCCATTTTTTATGAATTTTAGCCTGAGCTTCTACCCATTCCTTCGTGCTCCCTCCTTCGGAAAAGTGATGTAATAATATCTCAAAAGTAACTCCAACCTTATAGTTCTGACCTACGGCAATAGAGTAATCGATATCATAGCCATGAAAGCCTTTAAGGAGCTTCTCATCAAATTTGAATGAAGGGAAGATTGTTTTTTTAGTACACATCCAGAATCCATCAACACATGCTACCTCGGCTAGCTTTTGGTCTTTTGGATTACAAAACTCATGCACGGGTTCTTTATGAATAGATTTGAACCCTTGAATGAGATTTACATATTTTTTTCCCGGGAATGATGCTGCAGCTTCAAAGTTGAACCAACTCGATGGAGCAAGCGATTTATAATCTCCACCAGCTACTCCCAATAAACCAAGAGAAGGATTTTCGGAGAAAATCCTTAAAACAATTTTACCCCAATCCTTGGTTTTGTATTCTATGTCTTCATGCATAAAGCATAGTATGTCATACCTTGCTTCATCAGCACCCTGGTTATAAATTTCACAAATGCCGCGCTCACCTTTAGCGTTTTCATAAGCCAAAAACTCATACTCACAACCAATGGTTTTGGCAATGCTTCCTTTCACTGCTTCCAGATAATTTTTATTAGCTGAAGAAATAATAATTGAGATCATTTTACTTTCGTTTTTATGAAATAAATAGTTATCTGAGTGGAAATGACAATTTTTGCTATTATTTTCTCCAATTAATAGATTTATTTTGTTGAATACGCCACAGTGAATACATTACCTTTCTGGAGAGAGTTTTCTATCCACAATCTACCATTCATGAAATTTGACTTTCTGTTTTCAAGCCAAAATAAGAACAAACAAGCTAAATCCGCTGCAAAAGAGATGGCAAGGATCTGGCATTTGCCGCCTGATGCCTCAGGATATACATATATATTCGGTACACCATTTCGGTTTCACCACGCAGCAAGTTTTGCAGTCACCTATAAGGAGCTATTTCAGGATGAGCTATATAAATTTAATCCTGCAATCTCTGAAAGTGGAGTGATTCTGGATTGTGGGGCAAATATGGGACTGAGCGTACTCTATTTTTCCTTGCATTACCCTAATCATCAGATCTTTGCTTTTGAGCCTGAAGAGGCCGTTTTCGAGATCTTGAAGGAAAATGTTCATAACTGCAAAAAACGATGAAGTTGACCCCCGGCTGACGATTTAAACTGACCCCTCG
>NZ_CAXBET010000015.1:0-100339 GCF_963974835.1 uncultured Algoriphagus sp.
ATCATATCAATCAAAAGCAGCTTAATCTATTGTCCAGTTTTTTGTTGCAAATCCAGAAGTCGAACTACTCATTCTATTCTGTATTACCTCAACCGGGCTAAGGAAAAGATTTGTAATGAATAGGATTTACTTTAAGAGGGGTTGGTCAGTGCTAACTAAACCACTATGATTTATGAATAAGGTCTGCTGTACACTTCTGATTCTTCTTTGGACCTATACTGGATCTGATAAAATCCTTCGCTATGAATACAGTAGAAAGGCTTTCCATAATCAAACGTTTCCTGCTGAGCTAGCAGAAATATTGTCCTTTGCTGTGCCAATTTCAGAGTTGCTACTTGCCCTACTCCTACTCTTTTCTGTCACGCGCTGGTGGGGATATCTGGGAAGCTTACTGCTTCTGTCGGTATTTACCACTTATGTGGGATTGATCTGGGTGGGAGCCTTTCCCAGGGTGCCGTGTAACTGTGCAGGGATTTTGGAGTCGTTAGGTTGGGCGGAGCATTTCTTCTTAAACCTAGGGTTTATTGGAGTCGGGATTTGGGGACTTTATAGTGTAAAATGGAGGGAAGATGGAGGTTAGGAGGTTAGGAGGTTGGGGGTGGGAAGTTGGGGAGTTGTTGGTTGTTGGTTGTTGGTTATCTAAAATTTAAAATGAAAGAATTGGGAATTTAAAATGAGCGGAAGTTGGAAGTTTGGAGTTATTGGTTGTTGATTGTTTTTGTGAGGCTGACACTTCGACTTCGCTCAGTGTGACTGGAATTTAAAATGAGGGAATTGGGAATTTAAAATGGAGAGAGATTAGGGATTAGGAGAGCATGCCGTAGGTATGCAAGATGGGTAGCACCGGGTTTTAACCCGGTGTTGAGGAATATAAAAGTTGACCGGCGCTGGCCCACGATCTTCATTCGGAGACGGAATCTTACCGCCAGCAAGATGGAAATGAATCCATTGGGAAGTTGGAAGTTGGGAGTTGTTGGTTGTTGATTGTTTTTGTGAGGCTGACACTTCGACTTCGCTCAGTGTGACTGAAATTTAAAATGGGTGGAAGTTGGGAGGCTTGTTGCATGAAATTTAAAATGAAGGAATTGGGAATTTAAAATGGGGGAAGTTGGAGGTTGGGAAGTGGGAAGCTGGAGGTTAATTAGTTGTTTGTTGTTGGTTGTTTTTGTCAGGCTGACACTTCGACTTCGCTCAGTGTGACTGGAGAAGAAGGTTATTAGGTGGCCTGGAGAGCATGCCGTAGGTATGCAATGTGTGTAGCCCAGGGTTTCAACCCTGGGTATAGGAAAATAATATATCACCGGCGATGGCCCGGGATCGTCTAGCGAAGAGATATAAGAAATAAAAACCTTCGAGGTTTCGCAAACCTCAAAGGTTATAAATAAAGGGGCGGTGGCTGTGACACCGCCCCACAGTCCTAAAACATGCAAGGGACTGCAAAAAATGTCTCGATAAGCGTATCAACCATGATTCGACTGGCTGAGGTAAAAGGCATATAAGACTCTCGTTAAATGAGCCGTTCGTGGAGACACGAACAGCGGAAAAAACAGAGACTTTAAAGGCGGAAAAAACAAAATTCAATGCAATGCGGATTGTGAAATCTTTAGGAATACAACCTTCGAGGTCTAAAACACCTCAAAGGTTAGGTATAATAAAAGAGACTCATTTCTCTTAATAGCCTGGGGTAAGAGACTGGCTAAAACCCAATGAGCCTCCCAAAGGGAGAAGCCGAAAACCCTTTTCAGAGTAGGCATTTCAACCCCGTCTGTCCTGGACAGACACAAACGGTTTTCCTGTTTTTGATTTGTTAAAAAACGGGACATAACGATGAATAAATTAGCTAAACTACTACCTGCATTGGCTATGGTGCTGGGAGCAACTTTCGCATTTGGTTTTTCTCCGGCAACTCCCCAAACTTCCGAGTATGGGCTTTCCGGATCAAATTGGATTAATGTTACCGGATTGACTCCCGGTCCATCTACCTACCAGTGCAATTCAGCCTCCCAGGTTTGTACCAGACAAACTCCCAACTCATCCGGTAACCCGGTCAAATCAGGGATTTTTGTAAACAACATGGATTAATCCATGGGGCGGGAAGTTTTTCTTCCCGCCTTTTTTTATTTTAATTCCGGATTATTGAGTCGCTCACGGGTTGGTATGGGCACTGTATAGCCCTCGCCTCCCGGTAACAATGTTTTTTCCTCTCCCTGCACAGTCCGCGTTATGGTGATGGCAAACTCAGGATCCTGATTCAGCCTACGGAGGTCCATCCATCGTATGCCTCTAAAGAGCAGTTCCTTTCTGCGCTCCTCCAAAATCTTTTCTAGAAGAGCTCTTCCTGTCAATCCCTCCAACACCAATCCTTCTTCATATCTATTGGCAAGCAAATACCTGAGGTCCTCCAAGGCTTGGGACTCATTACCCATCCTGGCAGAAGCCTCTGCCCTATCCAACAGCACCTCGTCTACAGCCAATCCGCCCCAATCAAAATAATCACCTGAATACCTGGACACAAAATTGAACCTACCGGGAATCCTGCTTTCCTGAAAGAATACTCTTTTCCTAATATCAGCTGAATCGTACAGGGCATATAAGGAAGGATCCACCCATTGTTCCCTGTAAAAGGTAAAACCCGTAGAGGCCTGGTTGGCATGGAAGATCACCTCCTGATTGAAGCGCGGAAAGAAATATGCCCCCTGGGAAACGGTGTTTCTGAAATCAACCAATTCATTTCCAAGCAAAAGGGCAGCCGAAGAAGCCTCCATGGCTTTGGAATAGACCTGCATCTGCAAATAAATTCTACTCCGAAGTGCATCCACCGCCCACTTTGATGGTCTGGTCTTCAGCTCGGGTAAATCAGGCAATCCTTCGTAGGCCAAGGCAAGATCTTCCAATATAAACCCATATACCTCCTGCTGATTGGAAAGCCCTGTAGCTACGTTAATATCTGCGGTGCGGCGGATGGGTATGCCCGGCAACGTATTGTTTTCAGGATTATAGGGAGGCGCATACACCTGTAATAACTGGAAATGATGCCAAGCACGGTAAAACCGGGCAGCGGATTCCAGTCTTTTGGCCATACTTCTCTCATTATCATTGGCAGGAGTAAAATTCTCCAGTCCATCCAATACCACATTGGCATAATAGATAGGCTGATATCCAAAGGTCCAGTCCACACCATAATCATCAATGGTGTAAAAATCACTCTCCCATCTATATGCTGAAAGCTCCTCCTGCGTCATGCGAGGGATGGCAGCATCGCCCAGCAGCATTTCATCTGCTGAGATCAATGGTAGCTTCGGGGCATAATTCATTTGTCTAGGCTCAGCATCGAGGATTGACTGATATTCGTTGAGTTCTTCAGGGATCACAAGTGCCAGCTCAGGCTTGGCATCCAGGAAATCCCCACATGCCGATTGCAGAATCACACAGGATACTGCAATCGAGTAATTAACTATCTTTTTCATATTTATATAAGGTTTAATTGGGAGAGGGTGGTAGTAACCAGCTACCGGAAAGCATGCATAGGGTTTATATTCCCTGACCTTATCAAGAAAGCAGTTTAAATAGCATGCTTTCTTTTACCCTCTCCCAACTGTTAAAATTGCATGTTTACACCAAGTGAATAAGTAGTGAGGGATTGGATGGTCCGGTAATCCGGATCTGCTACATCCTTGGCTGCTTTCCATAGGATTCCCAGATTATTTGCGTAGCCATAAATCCTCAGGGACTTAAATGGAAACCCCCGATGGGCTGACTGCCGGAAAGTATAGGCAACCTGGACATCCTGAAACCTTACATGGTCCCCTTTCCTCACCTGGCTGGAATTTACCTGCTCAAAGGTGGTCCTGATTTCATTAACTTCCTGAGGATCTGAAGGAATGGAAGTGTAAAGTTCATCACCGGGATTCTGCCATCTCTGAGCATAATCCGAATGGGTTATATTCCCACGGTTTAAACTGGTATAATTGACCGTTTCCCTTCTGAAATAATAGCCTAGTCTATAAGTGAGATTCAGCGATAATTCGAAATCCTTGTATGCAAACTGGTTTCTCCATGCCCCAAAACTTGTAGGGATTGCAGATCCATGAAATATCAACTGGTCCAGCGTAGTCCCGTTTAGGATGGATCCATAGTCCGTGCTGGGTTCCCCATCGAGTAATCCCCTTGGGCTTCCGTCATTGGGATCCAGACCTGCAAATTGAAAACTGACTATACTATACAATGGAGCTCCTTCCATAGGCTCAGGGAGTGTTCCCGCCCTGCCGGAAGAATAGGAAGCTACATTCAATGGGGTCGGTAGGATACTATAGTGTGTCACCTCTTCTTTGACCAAGGAATGGAACCAGGTGCCGGTCCAGGAAAATTCACCCTCTATAATTTTTCCTGAGATGTCCAGATCAAACCCATGGGTGAGCGTACTGGCATAATTGCGGGTGACCGTATTATTTCCGGAGGAGGGAAAATAAGGTTGCACTCCATATAGGTCCTCCCCTTCTTTTCGGTATGCTTCCAGCGATCCTGTAAGCCTACCTGCGAACAGCTCCCATTCCATTCCCATATTGACTATTTTGATCTTCTCCCAGCGAAGTTGTGGATTGGGAGGATTCAGCAGACTCATCCAGGGTGTCCCCACCCATGGATTGCTGTTGGAGCCATAAAGCATCCCTGTGGTATAGGCTGTGGCCGAAGGGTTGGTATTGCCATTGTATCCATAGCTGGCTTTAAGTTTTAAATAATCCACCCAGGACGCAGACAGCCAACTTTCTCCGGAAATTATCCAACCCATTCCGGCAGACCATAAAGGTACCCGCTTCTGGTTGGTATCCACTCCATACAGATTGGATGCATCCGAACGTGCCGAACCTGTGATCAGAAGTTTACCCTTATAGGTATACCCCAGATTGGCAAACAGGGAAGAATACCTGTTAATGGTACCCGAAGCGGTCTGCCCAAAAGGAACCTGTGCCCCCCATCCGGTATTGAGCTGGGGAAAGAAACCAAGGTAATCCACTGCCTGGGAAATCCCTGTTTCCGGATCATAGCCATAGGATCTGTGTTGGTTTGCCCTATGCTGTAAATCCCTCAGTTCAAATCCTGCTAATCCGCTCCACTCATGATCCTCGCCTGACTTCCTGTTGATAGTAAGCTGGGTTCTCCAGGTATGGCTGAATCCCGTAAATGTGGATAAATCCAGTATTCCTCCTACCGGAATCCCATAGACCGGTGCATCTTCCCCTGAAAACTGGGTGTACAGATTGGTTAAGTTTCTGGCATAATAAGATTCCTTTCCATAGACCTGCCTTTGCTCCCCGTCCTGATGCCAGTACTGGTAGCTACTCTCCAATTTTATCCCCTCCAGTAAATTGACAGCAGCTCTCAAATTCAGCCTTGTCTCGCTATCCTTATTTGTCAGTGGGGACAGTCCAAATTCTGCCACCGGATAGTAATTCCAATCCAATGCGCCTAAAGCCATGGCCTCGGATTTGAAACGTGGATTATAATCCCTGATCACTGGCAAGGCATTACCCTGATCATCCAGCAATTTATCGTAGGGTCGTATGCCCCGTAGTTCCGGTGAACCATCGGATTCCCGGTTTAGAATGGAATAGGTGCCAAGCTCCAGTTCCACTTTGTTATCCAGCAGATTCCACTGTTGCCGGGTATTCAGGGTAAGTCTGTTTCTATTATGTTCTTTATCGGTGTACTCATTCCCATCATAGCCCAGGGATACCAGATATGAATAGTCCTGTATTCCTCCGCTTAAGTTTACCGCATACTGCTGGCTGATACTGGGGCGGTAAAAATAATCCTGAAGCTCATTTCTTACATCGGTAGACCTATAGTGCTGAAGCCTTGCCTGAAGCTCATCTTCTGAGATCTCCCCACTCCTAGCGGCATAGAGGCTTTCCACCACAGGAGATACATCCTGCTGGTCATAGCTATCATAGAGGTATTCGTAATATCCCTGGTCAAACAACCTTTGCTCCACTTCCACGAACTCATCGATCCGCATCTGGGGATTATAAAAAGGGTCAAAAGCCTCCCCTATTGTCACATTGGAATTGACAGATACCTGAAGCGGGCGGGAAAAGCTCCCACTCTTTGTTTTGATTACAATCACGCCATTCCCTGCCCGTGCACCCCAGATGGAAGCAGCCGCGGCATCCCGCAGGACGGTAATACTTTCCACATCATTCGGGTTGAGGCTTTCCACCGGACCGTCGTAAATCATATTGTCCACTACCACCAGGGGGCTCCGGTTGGCCAGCAGGGTGGAATTTCCCCGTATGCTGATGCTTTCACCGTTCGAAAGATCCGTCCTGTCCCGGTTGAAAATCAAGCCGGGGGTTACATCTTCCAGTCTGTCCAGAATATTGGTACTTACCTTTCTGTTGACTAGCTGCTGATCCAGCTGCACAAAGGATCCTGTGGTACGCTCCAGAGGCAGCTCCTGAAAACCGGTGGATACCACCGTCACTTCAGCCAGGCTTTGGAAATCTTCCTGCATATATACTTCCAAGGTTTGTCCAAAGGGAATATCCACAGAGATCTCCCTGGCTTGGTACCCGATAAAGCTGAAGGTAAGTACCTTAGTGCCTTGCTGCAGGTTCAGTTCAAATGCTCCTTCCGTGTCGGAGACTGTACCTACAGAGGTGCCTTTCACCAGCACATTCACCCCCGGCAGGAAGGTGCCGTCTGCAGTATCGATCACTTTCCCCTTCAGGATAAATGTATCGGACTGCCTAGCTGATAGGCTACTTGCGGAGAGCAGGAAAACCAGGATTAGTAATAAGTTTTTCATAGATTTAATAGGTTAGGAAATGGTTTAATTTTGATGATGTAATTCACTGTATAGCAGGGAAAGGATGTTGTCCTTATACTCGCGATAGTCCTTGCCGCCCAATGAAAATGCCAGCGTCCTCCCTGTACTGTCCAACAGCATGGCACGGGGAAAAGCGGTGATGCGGTATAGACTTAGCCAGTCTGCCGCTTTATCGGTAGGCAGATTGAGATTGGTCACCTCCATGCTGGAATACTCCGAAAGCTGTGCCTTCCAAACCTCAGGATCCTGATCCACCGAGACGGCGATCACCTGTAGGCCCAATGATGCAGCGGACTGCTGATAAAAGGGCTGTAGGTAATTGCGGAAATAATTTGCACTGTGGGTACAGCCTGAGTAATAGAAATACAGCAATGTTGGACTTCCCCGGAATTCCAAAAGGTTCACTTCCCTGCCATCCAAGCCGTAAAATGTAGCCGGGGATAAAAAAGAATCGGTCTGGAAGGTGTTTTTCAGTGATTCAAACTCCTGCTCCAGCTGGGTGCCTGTCAGTAATTTGCCATAGGTTTCCCATTGCTCAGGATAAACTTCTCCGATTTCCACATCTTTCATCAGCAGGGACAGGAGAATTTTATCCCTCACCTCGCCCTGATAGGTGTTAGCCACCAGAAGTTCCAGAGGTTCGTTTTTTAGGATTTTCTCTGTGCTGATCCATTCCTTGGCCAGGTCCAGCGTTGCGGGAGCTATGCCCATTTCCAGCAATGGCAGCAGGTCTTTCTTTACTTTAGTAAGAATCTCAGGAAGTAGCTCCCTGGCCCGCTGGGCGGAGGCACTGTCCCCCAATGCCAGAGGCATCCCGAAGTGGTATCTTCTCAGCGTACTTAAATGCTCTGCATAAAAGGCTCCCAACAGCTGGGACTTCAATAAGTCGATTCTGTTTTTGGGGAGCTGATCTTGGAATCGCTGCAAAGCATGCCAGCCCGGGATATCGGCAGGGGAAGTATCCATCAGGATGGACCGCTCTTGATCCAGTCCGTCCCTGCCAAACTCATAGATGGCTATCCTGGCTCCGAACACAGAATCCTGAGCTAGCAGTTGGGCCCGGAAATCCTGCTGATCCAGTAAGGCTTCCCGGTCTATTTCTAGCAGGTTCCTGTCTCCGGCAAACCTGGCAGTTGCCCTTTCCCGCTGTATGGCGTACTGGGCTTCGAACCAAGGTGATTGGGGACCTGAGAATACGATCCTGAACTCCTGCAGATCCATGCCCACTTGGATGCTATCGCCCGGAAAAGCAAAGAAGCTATCGAGTAACTTGCGATCCCCTATGGTAAGATTTAAGCGTATGTATTCCTCCCGTATGGGAACCCGAACCTGAAACTTCTGTACCCTGGGATCCAACACTCCGTCAAAGAATGTCCCATGCTCCAGCTGTATTATCAAGGAGGAATCAAGCAAAGCAGTACCATTTGGCAGGAAATCTTCACTATATGACAAACGAAGCTGACCCAGGGAATCAGGATTGATAATCTCCCCATAGATCAACACCTCCCGAAGGGCGGAAGAACTTGCGCCCTCCTGCCCTATGGGTGAATCAGCAACCTGTGCTGTGAGTGTGCTTCCGAATAGGCATGGCGATGCCAAGAAGCAGATGAGTAGTGTTTTTTTCATGCTTTAAATTTTTAAGCTGGAAGACGGGAGACAGAAGACGGAAGTGAGTCCACAGTCCACAGACCACGGTCAACAGCAGTCAGTGGGCAGAGAGCAGTGAGCAGTCGCAGTATTCAGAAGTGAGAAGATCAATGTGTGTCAGGCTGACACTTCGACGTCGCTCAGTGTGACTGGAGTCGAAGCCTCTTTTCCCTTACCTCCTATCTCAAGCTACTTGGTACTTGGTACTTTGTACTTGATACTTGGTACTTAATACTTAATACTTTGTACTCAAAAACAGACACACCTCTCCCACTCTGCCTTTCTCAGGCAACCAGCACTAATGAATAAGAAATAAACTGAAGTAATGGAGCTGATGACCTGCTGCAGCAGATGATCTCCATCATCGTGTAACGTCCTTCCCTGATCTGTGTGGGTAGTCCCGCAACGGCGGGCAGGCCCGACAAACATACAAAGCCCAATCGGAAGCAATCAGAGAGAAAAAGTGCCCTGATCCTTAGATCGGATTCTTGGGCTTTAGAGGATACAGGCGATCTACCGCGGTGATGCCAGATAATGCTCTAATTAATTCTTTTAAGTTCATGAGCTGTAGACTTGATTCTTCTCTTCCTACAAATAGGATTTTCTTAGATACTGAAGAAAAATGTGCGGTGTTCATGACTTATTCTTTAAATGAAAAATACTCCAACAGCTTGTAGATATTCTTGATATCAGTTTGCTGTACCTTATTGCAATTCTCAAGCTCTAACTTTTCTAAAACCCTTAAAATGGACTCTTTGAAATGGCTCGCCTCATCTTTTGGAATCAGGACTGACTTTTCTAAATCCTGAGTATCCCCTTTGTTTCTCTCAAGCATTTAACATGTATTTCTGTAAATATATCACGTTATTCTTGATATTCAAAAACATTTTATCATGTTTTTCTTGTTATTTTTAAAGAAATATTACTTTTAAGTAAAGAATAAATTTAATGACTAGACTTGGAGAAATTTTCAGTAGGAAATCGATTAATAAATCAGATGTCGCCAGAAAAACAGGATTAACACCTCAAAGGATTGGTGTACTTACGTTAGATCAAAAAGCAAAACTTAGTGCTGCTGAACTCTATATAATAGCTAAAGCTATCGATGAAGATCCTTGTAAGCTTTTGGACTATGTTTGTCAGGATTTGAAGTGAATAACGGAAATTAATTAACTCTCACTTCTTTCAGTATTTTGAACAAATAATACCACGCTGCAATTATAATTTCTGCTGTTCTGAAGTGGTAAGTATTTTTTGTTTGGGCAGCATTTCCACTCTATCTGAATTGCTTTTTTAGTCAAAAAAAATGCATCTTGTTATCAGTTTTTTACTCGAGATGTACAGTCATAGTGATTTTGCCTTGAGAACCAAAGTCTAAGTACTAACAAAATCAAATGATTAAAGAAAAACTAACCCTTTCACAGCTGGAACAATACCTATCTAGAGCTGCATGGATTTTAAAGGGACCTGTTGACGCTTCCGACTTCAAAGTTTACATCTTCCCTCTGCTATTTTTCAAGAGAATATCGGATGTCTACGATGAGGAATTTAGGATTGCGCTTCAAGAATCTGAAGGTGATTCAGAATATGCAAACCTGCCTGAATTCCACCGATTCTTAATTCCAGAAGGTTGTCACTGGAAAGATGTAAGAGAGAAGACAATCAATGTGGGCCTCGCTATCGAAAAAGCCCTTCGTGGAATTGAGCAGGCAAATCAAGAATTCCTGTACGGTATTTTTGGTGATGCCCAGTGGAGTAATAAAAACAAGCTATCTGATCGCTTGCTAATTGATTTAATTGAGCATTTCTCACAATACGATCTATGTAATAGCAATGTAGATTCGGATCTTTTAGGGAATTCATATGAATACCTGATCAAGCACTTTGCAGATCTCACAAATAAGAAAGCAGGAGAATTCTATACGCCTCGATCGGTGGTACATCTACTGGGATTGATACTAGATCCTCATGAAGGTGAAACTATCTATGATCCTGCTTGTGGTACAGGAGGAATGCTTTTAGAATGCGTGGATCATTTGAAACACAATAAGGAGGATTACAGAACACTAAAACTCTTTGGTCAGGAAAAAAACCTAACCTCCAGCTCCATTGCCAGAATGAATATGTTCTTGCATGGCATTGAGGACTTTCAGATTTACCGAGGCGATACCCTTCGCAATCCAGCATTCTTTGAAGCTGATGGTTTAAAAACCTTTGATTGTGTCATTGCAAACCCTCCTTTTTCTTTAAAGGAATGGGGAGCAGAGAATTGGGCAAATGACCCTTACGGGAGAAACATTGCTGGGGTGCCCCCTCAAGGAAACGGCGATATGGCCTGGGTGCAGCATATGATTAAATCCATGAATAGCACAGGTCGAATGACTGTCGTACTTCCACATGGTGCATTGTTTAGAAAGGGTGCTGAAGGTAGAATCCGGGAAGCTTTGCTAAAATTAGATCTACTGGAAGCTGTCATAGGATTGGGTTCGAATATCTTTTATGGAACTCAGCTAGCGGCATGTGTTCTGGTTTTCAAGCAAATCAAATCCGAAGAAAGAAAGGGTAAGGTGCTCTTTATTGATGGATCAGAGCAAGTACGTGTGGGAAGAGCACAGAACTTCTTAGAGCCTCAAAATGTGCAGCAACTTTTTTACTGGTATGGTGAATATTCCGATGTAGAAAACTTCGTCAAAGTGAGCAGCCTGGAGGAAATCGCAGAAAACGATTTCAACATAAATATCCCACTCTATGTGGAGAAAATTATTGAAGACAATCTTCCTTCGATGGAAGAAGCTTTAGCTGATTTGAAAAAAGCTTGGCAGGCAAGTCAACAAGCCGAAGAAAAGTTTAAATCTATTTTGAATAAATTCCTATGATTTTTTTTAGCGACACTACAGTGGTGGAAATGAATGATTCTTATAAGGATTCAAACGCCCTAATAACACTACTTAAGGAAGAAAATGATCATTTAAATAATGTTTGGTATGATAACAACATCATTTCAAGTGTAATTTTCCCAATAATTGTAGCTGTCATCACAGCATACATATTAAATAAGATTAACGCTAAAAAGAATAATGCAGAACTGAAAAAACTAATAACCGAAACAGAACATCTCCAAAAATCTTTTCAACCAATCGTGTTTTCGGCTATCCATTCAATTCAGGAAAAATTATTAGATAACCGCCTGATGGCTCTTAAAGCCATCATTGATATACTTAATAAGATAAATTCATATGACCCAATATATGATCAGGAGGATGGAGAACCATATTACCCAAAAGATCAGGAATTATTGGAAATTATATTCAAGAAATTTTCTAACAAATACTTCGAAGACTTCAATAAATTTCATTCCGAACATTCCTATCTATTTCCAAAATCTTTGCTGGAAAGAAATTCATTAATACTAATACGTTTCAGAAAAATAGTTGATGATAATAATAGATTTTGGGATGTTTTTGATGGAAATCCTAAGGTTACAGTAGGTAAGGAAACAACTGATTATTTATCTGATACAATAGAAATGATTGAACAGTCAATAACTCAAATTAGATTGGAATGCCACTTAGATTCAACATTTGTGTGGGACTTTATTGAGCAAAGCAAAACAAAATGACCCAACAACAACTCGAAAAATATCTCTGGGGAGCAGCCACGCAATTGCGAGGAACCATCGATGCCGGAGATTACAAACAATATATTTTCCCTCTGCTCTTCTTCAAGCGCATCTGTGATGTGTACGATGAGGAGTTTGAAAGTGCCTTGGCTGAAAGTGATGGCGACATGGAATATGCTGCGTTTGCGGAGCATCATCACTTTATCGTTCCGGAAGGAGCGCATTGGAATGATGTGCGAGAAACCACTACCAATGTGGGCATGGCTTTGCAAGATGCCATGCGCCAGATAGAAAAAGCCAATCCAGATACGCTCTATGGGATTTTTGGCGATGCCAGCTGGACGAACAAAGATAGACTCAGTGATGAGACACTAACGAATCTAATCGAGCATTACTCGCAGCATAAACTGAGTCTTAGTAATATTCCTGATGATAAACTGGGGAATGCCTACGAATACCTGATCAAGGAATTTGCTGACGATAGTGGCCATACGGCTGCGGAGTTTTATACCAATCGAACGGTAGTCAAACTCATGACCATGATTATGGATCCACAACCTGGAGAATCGGTTTACGATCCTACCTGTGGTTCCGGAGGCTTACTGCTCAACTGTGCTTTGCACCTGAAAGAAGAAGGTAAAGAGTATCGAACGCTGAAACTCTATGGACAGGAGATTAATCTGATCACTTCGGCCATCGCACGGATGAACATGTTTATGCATGGCATTGAGGAGTTCAGTATCGTGCGGGGAGATACGCTTGCCAATCCTGCATTTCTACATCATGATGAACTGAAGAAGTTCAATGTGATCCTTGCCAATCCACCCTACTCTATCAAAACTTGGGATCAAAAGGGATTTGCCAATGATCCTTACGGAAGAAATCTCTGGGGCGTACCACCTCAAGGCTGTGCCGACTATGCTTTTCAGCAGCATATACAAAAAAGCTTAGACTCAACTAATGGTCGCTCTTGTGTTCTTTGGCCTTATGGAGTTTTGTTTCGAGACTCTGAACGTGAAATGCGTAAGAAAATGATTGAGGAAGATTTGGTAGAATGTGTAATTGCCCTTGGTAAAAACTTGTTTTACAACTCCATCATGGAATCATGTCTTTTGATTACTAACAATAATAAACCTGAAGATCGAAAAGATAAAGTTCTGTTTATTGATGCAAGAGAAGAGCTGAAGAAAGAAAAGACAATCAGTTATTTAATGCCAGAGCACATTGCAAAAATTCATAGCATGTACTTGAATTTCGAAACAAAAGAAGGATTCTCTTATGTAGCAGGCAGAAAAGAAATAAGCGAAAAAGAAGGTAGCTTAAATGTCCCTCTATATGTCGAATTAGCTGATGATGACTCGATTTTAGAACCTTCAGTTGCGTACAATCAATGGATTAGCTCAAGTAATGAATTAAAAAAATCTATGACTCAGTTATTTGATATCCTATGAGTGGAATAAAAGAAATTAATATAACTGAAGCCTTAGAAAATAAGATTGACAGATCTAATTGGGTGAAATGGAAATTCTCAGATCTTGTTGAAAATATCGTAGAAAAGGTGACCCCAAAAGATTCCGGTCTTGATCATTACATAGGATTGGAACATTTAGATTCAGGTTCGCTAAAAATCAGAAGATTTGGAGAGACGGCTTCTTTGATTGGTGATAAATTAAAAATTTACAAAGGGGATCTAATTTTTGCCAAGAGAAATTCATATTTGAAAAGAGTAGCAATCGCGGATTTTGATGCTGTTGCTTCAGCTCACTCAATGGTTTTAAGACCAAAACCTGAAAATGTAAATCCGGATTTCTTACCATTTTTTATGATGTCCGAAGTGTTTTGGAAACGTGCGATTGAAATTTCAGTAGGTTCTTTATCTCCAACTATTAATTGGAAAGTAATTGCAAAGCAAGAATTCTTCCTTCCCCCAAAAGACCAGCAAGCGGAACTGGCTGAATTGCTTTGGGCTTTGGATGAGGTGATTGAGAATACAGATTCAATAAAACACAGACTAAATCTAACCAAAAGAGGGATTCTTAAGGATCTATTTAATTTGAATTGGTCTTCAAAAACCCCTTTCCTTAATTCGCTTTCATATAATAAATTTGAATTAAAGAAATTTTCGGAAATATGCTCGGAAAGCATGTTTGGTCCTCGGTTTAGTTCGAAGCAATATGATGAAAACGGAAGTATTGCCTGTTTGCGGACTACAGATATGGACTTAGAAGGAAATATAAACCTTGAAACTATGCCTCGAGCTACTTTACCGAAAGGGAAATTCAGAGAGCATTATTTAAAAGTAAATGACATCCTTATTTCAAGAAGTGGCACATGCGGATTAACTGGAGTTTTTAAGGGGTTTGAAATACCTGTTCTTCCAGCAGCTTTCATTATTCGATTCCGAATGAAAGAAGACATAAACTCTGATTACATTAGAATATTTTTCAACTCTGAATATGGAAAAACTATTACAAGTGGTCTTGCTAGTGGGGCAGTTCAAAAAAATTTAACAAGCAAAGCACTCTTAAATGTAAGAATACCTATTCCTGAAAAGTCTATCCAGGATAGTATTATAGATATGCTTAATAATCTTGGTTTAGAGAATTGTAAAAGTAAAATAGACAGTTCCAAATCCCTACAAAAAAGTTTAATCAATCAGATTTTTTAATGGAAGCGGGAAAATACAGTGAGTACCT
Organism: uncultured Algoriphagus sp.; assembly: GCF_963974835.1. Classification (GTDB taxonomy): domain Bacteria; phylum Bacteroidota; class Bacteroidia; order Cytophagales; family Cyclobacteriaceae; genus Algoriphagus. The sequence continues at coordinate 14,789 of NZ_CAXBET010000015.1, forward strand.
AAAAATAGATGATCGTTGGGCTATTTTTTCGACTAATTCTATGGAGGAACATATTCAAAAGAATGTGATACAAGGTGTGTTTGATAAGGCTGTTCCAAAAGATATTATTGGGGATTTCAAGATTATAGAATACCAGCAAGTATATGCCTATTATCATTGGCCATTGATGGATGAAGCCTTGAGTAAGGGACTTCGGCTTTTAGAAATGGCCATTAAACTGAAAGCAAAAGAACTGAGTATTTCTTTAAAAACACAAGACTCGAGACCGCGAGACAAAAACTTCAACCAGCTCATCAATGAAGTTTGCAAAGGTGAACCTCTGATACAGTTAAAAGAAACTATTCACTTCTTGAGAGGCCTACGAAACATAACCACACATAAAGAATCTGATAGTTACTTGGGAGGAACTGGAGGTATGGTAAAGCGGCAGTTGATGCGTTTGGTCAACCTTATAAATGATCTCTTTTTAAATCCAGATGAATTGAAAGTTAAACTCGTTTCAAAAAAAGCCGAAAGAGAATTATTTGTGAAGAATTATTTAGAGAGCCTTATCATTTCTCCACCTGCTACCAAAGATCTTTTCGCTAATGAAGCAGAATGGGGATATGAGGAAAATAAGTATATGAATAAACTTTGGCTAAGCATGACGCAAGGACTGCCAATTATCTCATTGAAAATTGATAAATAATGGAGGTGAATGTTAGAAAAAATGCCCTATGAAAAAGCAACAGCTTATTGATCGTATAAATACTCAGTTTAATGGGAATTTGAATTCCCTCAATACGAGCTATGCAAGTTTCAATAAGGCCAAAGCCGTGTGGTGGTTTAATATTGCAGTTTCCAAGTTTGAGCAGGAAGTACATCTTATATTGGACGCATCGGACCATGCCATTTGGATAGTATTGCCATAAGGCTTTGTGAGCAATCTCGATAGCACTTTTAGAATCCGAGAAGATAAAAATGCCGTTGATTTGGAGATTTCGACAGATAGAAATGGCCTGTATCTGAAAGATGTAAAATCCGGTGGAAACGGTTTTGATTTCAATCCCTTGATGAAAGAGAAAGTAACTTATGACATAAAGTAATTTGGAGGATTACTCTTCCAAATCAGGTAGATGCTATTTACAATGGACTTTCAGACTAGGAACGATAATGAATAACAAATAGAGATAAGAAAAAGGAAAATGAGTGATTTTTGGGTTAGCCGATATGCAATGTCTATTGTTAAGGATGAAGGGCAATACGATATAATTAAAACGCTTGACCTAGAACCGTTCCTAAAAGAAGAAGATCGATACCTGATTAACATTTCAAGTTCGAAAGAAGAAAACCATAGTTCAGGTCTAGAGTCAGGACAGCCTAAGATTTTTGTAATTAAATCAGAAAAAGAATTTTCATATGTGGGCTATGCTTCTGAGTCAATGTTTCCTCGTATTACAAAAGGTTTAGCAGCTTCACTTGCAAAAGCATACATGAAGGATAGAGAATTAGAAACAAAGGAACTGGATCTGTATATTTTTGAATTTATGCTTTTCGCTGATTTTTCTAAAACAGAAACACGACAATATTATCAAAGTATCCAGTCCGAATTGATTTATCTGATCAAGGCAGAAACTGGAACTTGGCCTATCCTACAGAAACAGATCAACCTATGGAATGAAAATCAGGAGGAGGCTAAAGAAATAGCATATGAGATGATTTTAATTTTAAAATCTTAAAACCAAAGTCTTTTAATTGATAAATATTTTTTCAGAAAATTATAAAAGTAAAATGGAAATCAAACTAGAAAAAGTCAAAGAAATATTTGAAGCCTTGAAGTTAACACAAGAGGATACAAGAGTGCATGGTCAACTAGCAAATTATGCCCAAGATAAAATTTTTAAAAGTTTTGAAAATGCTACTTCTCAAGATCATTATAATAGAAGATGGCTTTATGAATTACTTCAAAATGCAGTAGACTGTACCGAGGATACCGGATTAACAATCGATATTTCTTTGTTTGAAGAGGAAGGACAATCGTATTTAAAGTTTGAACATAATGGCGGATACTTTAATCCTCCTAAAGACTGGAACAAAGATCATGATTTCAAAAACTTCATATTAGCACAAACTGGCAAAACTCCTACTGATGAAAGTACAGGGAAATTTGGAACTGGATTTTTAGCTACTCATTGTTTAGCTAACAAAATTAAAGTTGAAGGAATATGTAAGGATGAAGGAGAAGGTCTCTCATACAGAACCGTAGTATTAGATAGAGAAGAGTTTAAGTATGAGGATGACGAATCAATTCAAATAAGAACATTAAAGATAATAAAAGCATTAAAAGATTATGACAACTTAAAGGAAAACAATATAGAAGGAAAGCCTTCAGCTAGATTTACCTATTATTTGACAAGTGATGGATTAGATAAGGTAAAAGAAGGGTTTAAAGAATTTAAACATACTGTTCAATTTGTTTTTTCCTGCAACCCGAAATTAAGTAAAATAACTATAAGTGAAGAAGCTACTAAATTTACCTATTTGAATAGTAATTATTCAAAGTATGGATCAATGATTGTTCATAAAACTTTGGTTAATGAAGTAATTGAATTACATACTTTAACCAAAGAGGAAGAATTTCAATTAGGTGATATTAAGGTCTCGGTGAGTCTATTAAAACCTTTGAAGGAAACTGCTGAAGGATTTGAAATTATTAATCAAAATTTGCTATATCAAAATGAATTTGGTAAATCCATGCCAAGCCTATTTTGTTCCTACCCTTTAATCGGTAGTGAGGACTTTCAATTTCCTGTAATTATCAACTCGAAGCAGTTTAAACCAAATACAGAACGAAATGGTATAAAGAATAACAAAAGCTCGGAAATAAATGATCTTATAATTGTCAAAGCTGTTGAGCTTTACAGTCAAATGCTAACCGAAACTTTAGAATTGTATACTGGGCAAATAAACCATTTAGTATTAACACCAAACAAATTTGATTTTGGGGAAAGTTCTTGGATAAATAAGGATTGGTATAAGGACACAATTACTAGTATACGAAGCTATATTCTTAAAGCACCTTTAATCAAGACTTATAGCTCTCCTTTAAAACGAATAAGCATTATAGATGAAAGTAATACAACTCAAATTTATTTTTTCTCAAACAGGTTATTGGAGAAATTAGAAAAAAAAGAAGGTTTTATTTACGATGTTTCCAAATTATTAAAAGGTAAAATCCCAGTAATCGAGGAACTTTCTGATTGGCAGTCGATCCTATGGGAGGATAGTTCCATTGTGACACTTGATTTAAAGGCCATTATTGAGAAAGTTTCAAACCATAGAAAACTTAAAGATTTTGCTCTTTCGCTACGTTCTGAAACTACTCCTGAGCCAGAAGAAAATTTAATTAATCAAGCATTAGTTTTGATTAATAATCTATGTGACTATGTGAGAATTACAGATCCGGACAATAGAGGTTCTTATTATTCTCATTCAAAAAATGGACTTTTATTTCCATTTATCCCGTCTCGTTCGTATCAATTTAAGGTTTTTAGCGGATTGAAAAAAGACATTGGACAAATATCCAATACAATTAATGATCAGTTATTAGATATCCGTCAAGCTTTTTTCCCTCATTTAGATGATTTACGAGATTCTTTAATTCATAATGAAATTTCGATCAAAATTGAACTAGTTCCTGAGCTTAAGGAAGAATCTGTCATTGATGAAGTCATTAAAGGGGTTGATGAATCTTTAAAACTTCACTCTGAAATTATAAAGGAAATGGAATCTGGAAATCAAATGAGAAAAGTTCTTCGGGACCAAATTGAGACAAAATTGAGCGATTTTTGGGAATGGTCGACTATACATGATCCTGAGGAAAAGTTCGTTAAGGATAGCTATAGGAGAAAAATTCTACAATCTATTATTGATCCTAAAAAGAGCCAATTTCTGACTGCAAACTTAGCTCTAGATAGATCTGGGAAAATGTCTCTGGAGCGTCAACACGAAATTTTGCATGACGAAGAATTGGATGAAAAGCTTGCTGCTGGAGAAAAACTTTTGAGTGCTCAGAAAGATGAAGCCGAGAGGTTTGAGAGAAATAAAAAAATAGGGAAATATTTTGAGGGTTTAATGTACACTTTATTAGTAGAGGAATTTGGAACCGATATGGTAGGCCACGTAGATGGTGATCAAGATTTTGTTGTGGGGAAATACCATCTAGAATTAAAATCTATCAAGGGAGCTAATTCTGTAAAGATGCACCCACGTCAAGCGGAAAAAGCGCAGGAAATAAAATCAAATTACTATTTATGTGTTTTTGAATACCATAAGTCTCATGAAGAGGTTACCATAGAAGAGTTTAAATCTGGACTTAGATTGACTAATGAAATTGGTGATAAGTTGGATCAAGTTGTTATAAATATGGCCTCTTATGAAGTAGGTGATGACAATTTGGAAATTGAATTTCCTTCATTATACAAGTCCTTTGATGGTGTAACTCCTTATAAGTATATCATTAAAAAGCCCATATGGGGAGAAAAAGTTTTTGAAGAAGTAACCTCATTTATTGGCGGATCATTAAGTAGTAATTAAAAGTGGTTTGTTTTTTGAATGGTAATGAGAATTAAGTAAAACGTTTATTTTTGTGATATGGGAGCTTCTGAGCAGGTAAAAAGTTTAATAAAGCATTTTGGAGAGGGGGATGATGAGCGATTCATTTCATCCGCCTTGCAGATTGCTGCGGCTGAAGCTCAAAAAGGTCATACCAATTTGGCTCAAGAATTAAAGTCCTTAATTGACAAAGCAAGGATTAAAAGAAGCCAGTCATTTTTAGATAGAAGTAAAACAATCCCCATACTTCCAAGCCAGCGAGATTTAAAGGAATTATTGGATGTATTCCAGCCTGTCATTAAGCTTAGAGACATGGTCTTGGATAATTCAACAAAATCTTCTCTTGAAAATTTGATCGAAGAGCAAAAGAAATGGCAACTCCTTCGGCAGTATAACCTTCAACCAAAGCGGAAATTACTTCTAAAAGGGCCTCCGGGCTGTGGAAAGACCATGACTGCACAGGCTTTAGCTGGAGAGCTAGGTATTCCTGTATTTATTGTCCGGTTGGATGGTTTGGTTTCCAAATTTATGGGAGAATCCATTGCAAAACTTCGAGTTATATTTGATACTATGGTTAACCATAGAGGTGTTTATCTTTTTGATGAGTTTGACTCAATTGGTAGTCACCGGAACACAGGGCAAGATGTCGGCGAAATCAAACGAGTGCTCAATTCTTTTTTGATAAATATTGAAAAAGATCAAAGTAACAGTATAATAATTTGTGCTACTAATCTACCTGAAATGCTAGATAAAGCACTTTTCAGAAGATTTGATGAAGTAATTGAATTTCCATTACCATCATCAAAGGAAATGATTGCAATGATCAAGAAGCAGCTTCAATCTTTTGAGTTTGAAAGCCCATTAGATCAAAAATATATTTCAAAACAATTTTTAGGACTTAATTTTTCAGACATTGTTCGTGCTTGTGAAGAAACCATTAAAGCCATGATTTTAGGTGGCAAAAACAAACTTAGCCCACAAGTTCTGATCGATGCCCTTTCCAAAAGGAAGTAATCGATGGCTCAAGAACCCAAAAAACATTTAATCGGGATTGAAAGGTATGCCACTGGGCAAGACTACACTTATCCACGAAGAGTTGCACCTCCATTTTCAATTGCCCCACGTAATAGAGCAATTCATGGAAATAGGATACAAAGGCAAATCGAAGCTATTCGAGATCAGTTTGAACTAAATCAAGAGCAGGAAATCCCTGAAGGATTGGTGAGAGAAGATGTCATTTATGTGGAATTTTATACTGCTTGGGGATTTGACCTAAAATTTGAACAACTCCACTCAGATGCTAATGGACAGTATCAAATTCTTAAAGTTTCGAAAGAAACCCAGGAGAATCAAGATCAAGAAGAAAAGCGGTTTAAAGTTTTGGTTATGCTATCAAAGCGCGGAGTTTCACATTTCCTGAAAAGAGTTGAAGATTTCTTAACTAGAAATACTCAATATAGAGGTGTTGATACAGGTAATCCTCAAGCTCAATCTCTAATTGCAAACTTAGAAGAAGTTAGATTGGCCACTTTAGAAGCTTTTTGGACTGATATAGATTCTCATTCATTTCCAGAAGAAAACGAAGATGTTTGGTGGGAAGTATGGTTTAGAAGATCCTCTTTCGATAGAGATAAAGTTAATCAACAATTAGAAGCTGCCAGTCTCAGGTATAGCTCAAAGGAATTACAATTTCCTGAACATGTAATTCGGATGGTCAAGGGAACATCTGAACAGTTATCATCATCGGTTTACCTCTTAAATTCTTTAGCTGAATTAAGAAGACCGCAGGAAATCAATGATTTCATCACATCGGATGATATCTCCTATGAGGACGAACAGAATTGGTTGCAAGATTTAATTTCGAGAACAGAGATAATTAAGTCTAACGAGGCTCGTGAAAATGTATTTGTTTGCTTGTTTGATTCAGGATTGAACCACAGACATCCCTTATTAGAACCCATAATCGATGAAACAAATCTGCATTCTTGGAATTCAGATTGGGGCATAGACGATTCCGGAAACGACGGAGGACATGGAACTGGAATGGCTGCCATGGTCCTATTCGGAGATTTAACAGATGCTTTGGCTAGCCCCGCTCCTATAAGGATACTTCACGGAATAGAATCATTTAAAATTGTTCAACCAAGTGTTGCCACTGACAAAGAATTACATGGAGTAATTTATCTTGATGGAGTTGCCACAGTTTCGATATCAAATGGAGGTGTAAAAAGGGTTTTTTGCCTTTCAGTTACTAATGACGGAGTAATTAAATCAGGTAGACCTAGTTCCGCTTCAAGTACTTTGGATCGCATTGCTTATGGAAATGCTTTTGATGGAGCCGAATCTCAATTAATCCTGGTCAGCGGTGGGAATGTAATTTTAAATCATCACGGTGAATACCCAAGTCAAAATTTCATTGAAAGTATCCATGATCCTGGTCAAGCATACAATGTTTTAACTATTGGAGCATTTACTGCTAAAGACCGACTGTCGGTACCAAGTACATATAGACCAATCGTAGGACTAGGAGAAATGTCTCCAAGGAATTCTACCTCAAGATTGTGGGAAACTCAATGGCCAAATAAGCCAGATTTGGTTTTGGAAGGAGGCAACATGGTAACAGATGGACACTTCCTCTCTTCTCATAACGAATTAGATCCACTATCAATAGATAAAAATTTTTCGACTAGATTATTTAGGCCTTTTGGCGGTACAAGCTCTGCAGTAGCCTTTGCTTCAAAAATGGCGGCGGAGATACAAAGTGCCTATCCAAATTTTTGGTCAGAAACCATAAGAGGATTGATGGTACATTCTGCGGACTGGACCCCACAAATGCTAACTGGGAAAAACATCAATATTGAGGGCGAAAGACGGGCCCTTCTACGGTCAGTCGGGTACGGAGTTCCCAATTTAAATAAAGCAATATACAGTGCTGGGAATGCACTTACCTTGATTTCCCAATCCCAAATTAAGCCATATAAATTAGTTGGTAGTTTCGTAAAGTATAATGAGTTTCATTTATATGAAATTCCTTGGCCAACCGCAGTTTTGCAGGATCAACTTTTTGATCAGGAAGTAACTATTAAAGTAACACTATCTTATTTTATAGAACCAAATCCAGGAGCAAGAGAATATGCTAAAAACTTCTCTTATCATTCACATTCCTTAGATTTCAAACTTATTAAAGCCAATGAGAGTCCTGCAGAATTTCGGAGGAGAGTTTCTGCAGCAGCCGAAATGGAAGATGACTCTGAGACTCCAGACATGAGGGATGAAGATTGGACGATAAAGGAACGAGTAAGAAGTAAAGGATCAATAAAGAAAGACTTTTTGAAAACTGATGGAGCTTCATTGTCTTTAAGAAATATCCTAGCAGTTTACCCAAAATCGGGTTGGTATAGAAGTAGAAAAAGTTTGGAGAAATATGATCAAGACGTTAGATATTCACTAATTGTTAGTATTGAAACACCCCAAACAGAAGTTGATATTTATACACCTGTTGAGAATCTCATTTCTACTCCTATACCAGTGACCTCTTAGAATGCTTAAATATTTTTTGAATATTCTTTTTCTAATTTCATTAATTTGAACGAAAGTTTTTTCATGTCATTCACCGAACTCAATAGCGTAGAGCATTATATTATTCACCAACTCAGTGGGGTAAATCTGAATAGTAATGGAGCCCAGGAGTCCAAAGCTAGTTATGGTGCTACTTGGGTATATAAATCTGCCAAGGATATTCCTAGAGGAGTGAATGAAGTCTTGGTTGAATCAGAACTGAAGGCTGCTTTGATTCGCTTGAATCCTGAGATTTCGGATAATCCTGAATTGGCGGATGAAGTGATTTATAAGCTAAGAGCAGTGCTGATCGCAGTGACGCAAGTTGGTTTGGTCAAGGCAAATGAGGAATTTTTCAAATGGATGTGTGGTGAGAAGACCATGCCTTTTGGAGAAAACAATCGTCACGTTCCGGTTCATTTGATTGATTTTGATAACCTGTCAAATAACACCTATGTAGCCACTAATCAGTATAGAATTCATCATCGGGAGACGAAAATTCCTGATATCGTACTTCTGATTAATGGAATTCCGGTAGTTGTCGGTGAAGCGAAGACCGCTATTCGGCCTTCTGTTAGTTGGCTGGATGGGGCCCATGAGATTCACCAAATCTATGAGAATTCGGTCCCGCAATTATTTGTACCAAATATTCTATCCTTTGCTACTGAAGGCAAAGAATTGTTTTATGGGGCTATCCGATGTCCATTGGAATTTTGGGCTCCTTGGCGCTTAGAAAATGACGAGGATGCACTAGCAAAGAGATTGGGACTTGGAGATGTAGGAAAAGAACTTTCTGATTTACTGAACCCGGTTCGATTACTGGATATTCTACGGAATTTCTCTTTGTTTTCCACAGACAAAAAGAAGCGTAGAATCAAGATTATCCCACGTTTTCAGCAATACGAAGGAGCCAATAAGATTGTCGAGCGAGTAAAGGAAGGTCGAATTAAGAAAGGATTGATTTGGCATTTTCAAGGTTCAGGCAAGTCCTTATTGATGGTTTTTGCAGCGCAAAAATTAAGAAGAACTCCTGAACTCAAAAGCCCAACAGTCATCATTCTTGTTGACCGAACAGATTTGGATACCCAAATCAGCGGAACTTTCAATGCTGCTGATATCGCGAATGTAGAAACCACGGATAACATCCGTGAGTTGCAGACAATGCTCGAACGCGACACCCGCAAGATCATCGTGTCGATGATTCATAAGTTCCGCGATGCCAAACCCAACATGAATACCCGGGAGAATATCATTGTGCTGGTGGATGAAGCGCATAGAACTCAGGAAGGTGATTTGGGTCGGCAGATGCGAGCGGCCTTGCCTAATTCATTTCTATTTGGACTTACCGGAACTCCTGTTAACAAAGCAGATAAAAATACCTTTTGGGCATTTGGTTCCGAAGAAGATACAGGAGGCTACATGTCCCGCTATACCTTTCAGGATTCCATTCGAGATGATGCAACTTTGCCCTTACATTTTGAACCACGATTGGTAGATGTGCACGTTGATAAGGAAACTATTGATAAAGCTTTTAAGGAATTTCAGGATGAAGCTGCATTAACCGATGAAGAGGCTGACGAATTGAATCAAAAGTCAGCAAAGATGGCAGCCTTTCTAAAGTCTCCAGAGCGGGTAGAGAAAATAGTTCAGGACATTGCGCAGCACTTCAAGGAAAAGGTAGCTCCTCATGGATTTAAAGCTATGATTGTGACTCCCGACCGATATGCTTGTGTACAATATAAAAAGGCATTGGATCAATATTTCCCAGAGGAAGCTAGTGCTGTAGTGATGTCAACAACTGCAAATGATAAACCTGAGTTCAAGCAGAAATGGGCGATGGATAAAGGCAAGCAAGAGAAAGTGGTTGATGAATTTAATGATGCACAGTCTGATCTGAAGTTTATCATTGTAACTGCCAAGTTGCTGACTGGCTTCGATGCTCCTATTCTCCAAACCATGTACTTGGACAAATCTCTAAAGGATCATACCTTGCTCCAAGCCATTTGTCGTACGAACAGATTGTATCCCAATAAATCATTTGGAAGAATTGTGGATTATTTTGGGGTATTTGATGATACTGCCAAGGCTTTACAGTTTGATGAAAAAAGTGTGCAAGCAGTGATCTCAAATCTCTCAGAATTGCGAGGAAAATTACCTCAAGCAATGAGAGACACATTGGCTCATTTTGAAGGAGTAGATAGAACTATCGTAGGATTTGAGGGCTTAGAAGCTGCACAGAATGCAATCCGAACAGACGAAAAAAAGGATGCCTTTGCGAAGGATTTCAAATTCCTATCGAAACTATGGGAGTCACTTTCCCCTGACAATATTCTGGATCTTTACAATACGGATTATAAATGGCTATCCCAAGTATTTGAATCTGTACGTCCAGCCTCCGATAATATTGGAAAGCTACTTTGGTTTTCTCTTGGCGCTCAGACTACAAAGCTTATCCATGAAAACATACACGTCGGCGATGTCCACCAGCTGGAGGAGTTTGTACTGGATGCAGATGTGATAGAAGAGATTTTTAACAACCCTGATCCCAAGAATGCCAAGAAATTAGAGAAGATACTGGTCAAGCGATTTAAAAAACATGCTGGCAATCCAAAGTTCAAAAAGCTTAGTGACCGTTTGGAAGAACTTCGAAATAAAGCCGAACAGGGTTTGATATCTTCTATAGAGTTTGTAAAGGAGCTTTGCAAATTAGCCAAGGAAACTGTCCAAGCAGAAAAGGAATTGCAGGATCTCTTACAAGAAAAAACTCCACAGGCTGCCTTGACCGACCTCTTTTTGGAATTGAAAACCGATCAAACTCCTGCAGTTGTGGAGAGAATTGTTACAGACATTGACGCCATTGTTCGGGTAGTTAGATTCCCTGGCTGGCAAGACTCCAATCAAGGTGAAAGAGAAGTTCAGAGTTCGTTAAGAAAGGTCCTTTGGGCAAAATACAAGATCAAAGATCAAGTTCTTTTTGATAGGGCATATGCGTATATAAAGGAGTATTATTAAAATTAATATGGAAAGTATTTTTACTGAAGGCATTTCAATTATAGCACTAGTTTTTTCGGCATTAGCATATTTGAGAGGAAGAAATATTGATCTCCAAAATCAAGTTTATCTTAAAAAGCTGGACGCTTATTCTGATGTAATAGGTGAGTTTTTTAAGCTCTTAAAAGTATTATATGATATTAGGGAAGAAGCAGAAAGATTAATTTTAGAAAACAAGTCTTTCATCAATGAACTCAAAATAAACGAATTGGGAAATAAAGTAGATGATGAAATCGAGCAAATTCACAATGAAATTGGGTTGAAATCTATCTTTTTCAAGGAAGAATTAATCGATGAAATTATCCAATACCTCAATAGTTTATATGGGGAAATTGACACAAGAAACAGTCAAAATCCTATTGAAGATTTAGACTCCTATATTGCATTCCAGACCGTAAAACTTGAGGAGTTAATAATAAAAATGAAGGCTGAATTAGGGATAGATGAACTCAATAAAAAGCTATTAAAGAGAGTTGAAAGAGGGAATTTTAAAAGGATTTTTAGATTTTTGAATACCTAATGTTCATTTCAAACAAGATATATAAAAGATCAGATATACATGACCAATATGGAGGAAGTAGACAGCATGGGATAAGTTCATCTGCTCAACAACCCTATATATTTATTTTTTCTGGTTCTCAAGGAAGTCAGCATGGGTATAAAGACCAGTGGATGAACGATACAGTTTATTCCTATACTGGAGAAGGGCAGGTAGGCGATATGAAATTCACTAAAGGAAATCTTGCCTTAATGGAACATAGAAATCAAGGAAAAAGAGTTTTCTTATTCGAATATGTCAATAGAGGGTATGTTCGATTTGAATCAGAGTTGGAAATCAATGATGCAGACTTTTTTGAAACCTCAGATCGAAATGGGGATTTGAGAATTGGAATCAAATTCTTTTTTAATAGAATTGGTGCAAGACCTTTAATTCGACCAGAACAAATGCAGCTGGATTTTGCAGCTGATACCCCACGAGATAAATATGAAATCATTTTACCAAATTCAACCGAAAGAGAGGGATTGGTTACCTCACGAGTTGGACAGGGTGCCTATAGAAAAGGAATTATTCACAGATGGAATTACCAATGTGCTGTAACTCAATTTAGTGATCCGAAGATTTTGATTGCGTCCCATATTGTCCCGTGGAAAGATGCATCTGACGAGCAAAGGCTTGATGTAGATAATGGAATATTGCTCTCTCCTACTTATGATGCATTGTTTGATCGTCATTTGATCAGTTTTGAGAATTCGGGTAAGATTCTGCTTTCTGACCAGATTACATGGGAAGATTATAAGAAGATTGGGGTGACTGGGAAGGAAGTAATTAATTCTTTAAGTCTGGGGAATAAAAAATACTTGGAAAAGCATAACGAAAATCATTTTAATAAACATTAAAAGTGAGAATACTATGCGCTTATTTAGTTATTGCATCCCAATAGATGATGGAGCTGCTCCAAATCCTTATTTTGAAATTTGCACGTTGGCAATCTGTAAACCAGTTATTAGAAGGGTAGCAAATGTCGGTGATTGGGTGGTTGGAGTTGGATCAAAAAATGTTCAAGGGATTGATTATTCCGGTAAGCTTGTATATGCAATGAAAGTCACTGATAAAATGACTATTAAAGAATATGATGAATTTTGCCGAAAAGAATTAGTGGGTAAGATTCCTAATGTGTACTCCTCAAATTATGTGGAAAAAGTGGGTGATTGTATTTACGACTATGGGTCGAATAATGATGGTAAACTAAGACCAAGTGTCCATAATTTAGGAAATAGAGAAACTGATTTAGGAGGTATTAATGTATTATTGTCCACCCATTTTTACTATTTCGGAAATAACGCCATCGCTATTCCAGCTCATTTAACCGAGATTATAAAACAAGGTCAAGGACATAAATCAGATTCCAACGATTATTTAAGACTAAGTTTTTTAGAATGGATCGAAAATCTAGGATTGACGATAAATCACCTCTATGGAAGTCCACAGATTAGAGTAGAGTTTAAACAGAATGCTGAGGATGGTTCTAATACTTGCTTAATTAGATGTAAGAGTGATATGGAGGATGAAGAAATTGAAGCTAATTGTTAATCAGCTAAGATTAGTCTCACCTTAAGTAAACTCATCAAAAGTTTCTCCGCCGGTCCATTCTAATCCTTGAACTAGTACAAATTGCTTTTGTGAACCTTCATTTTGAAAAAAGCTACCTAAGCTTTCATGTACATATAACTCATTTTCGAAGGTTACCTGCGCCAATGTCCATGGTTTTATTGCATATTCTTCACTACTCCTACATCTAATCCACAAAGTATTTTTGTCATTAGAAATAGCATAATCTTCAATAATTGAATTTGAGTATTGATTAATTGAAAACACTTTGCCAATCTTCAGATTTGCAGCATATGTTTCAATTGAATTTCCAGTATACTCTTTTGGACACAGCGGAAATTTGGATGGTGTTTTCCAATTCTTTTGCATTGCATTTGGCGTTTCAGAATGTACAAGTCCAGTATTAACCTGAATTAAAAGAGATCCTTTATTGACACTAAAAATCTTTTCCCCAAAACCATTCGAAGACGGGGCAAAACTCTCGCTTTCAGCCCACTTACTTAAACGATTCCAGGATGCTCGAGCTTCCTCTGGGGTAACTGTTCTCATCCAATCAAAATTCCTTTCCCTATTTACATATTGTCCTAATATGGAAGGGTTTTCAAGAAAAGCATCAATGCTACCACAATAGAAAACTATCTTTTTTAATGTGATAGGGTTATTCAAAATATTCTCCAATCTGGTTAACCATCTTAGATTTTCAGGACGATTATTTTGACGGTTGGTATCAATATGATCAACTACGTTTTGATTACCAATTGGCTCTCCTAGAAATGAATAAGCTACAATTCTATGAATCGCTTCTGATGATATTACCAAATACCCATAGCTATTTTTCTTCCCAAAGGTCCACAGGTTATCTATTTTACGAATTGGCTTATTCTCACGTGAATGACGCAACACACTGCCATTATCTCTGACAGAATATTTTTCACCTTTATAAAAACTAACAATTTGTTTCTTAAAATCATTTACCTCTATCATAATAATATCCTTCTTTAAAAAGTGAAAAAGTCGATTTGCGAAATAAGAAATCAAATTTCTCCCTTACATAATCACTAATTAAAATTCAAAGGATAATTTAAGGTTTTGAGAAAAATTAATTTCAATTAATAAGTCATCGTTTAATCAATTCAGACAATAGATGACAGGTATTATATTCACTTATCTCAAAAACCTTTCCTGCCTATGCATCTCCAAGTTCTCTTGACTAGGCCAAAGGTGGGTTTCTTCTGGTAGAATAATTCTCTTACCCTTTAGAATTGACAGTCCATAAGGATGTGATTGGTCTTCTATTAAATGCTCTGATACTAGAACCCTATAGTCTTGATCAACAGAAACGAGTCCGTTATCAAATGCTCGATGCAGATTAGGACAAAGGGCAATTCCGTTGCTGACACGATCATCTTGAGTACTACTAAAAGGAACAATATGGCAAGCATCAATCAGAAATCTTCCATTGATAGTACTCACTTTCATTCCTGAAATAGCACAGGTACTTTGATAGATTTTGGGCACCATCTTTTTAAAAGTACAATTTCGCACATAGACCATTTCTTCCTCTGCAACTTGCAGGCGCATTACTTTGGGTACTTCATTGAGGACGTATTGCTGTACTTCTTTCAAGTATTTTCCTTGCTTTCTATTTGCGCTAAAATAATGTTTGGCTGAAGCAGGGAAGTAAGTGTTGACTAGCACTCTTCTAACAGCATCTCTATTTTCCTTATGAGTCAACATCAGAAAAATTACATCAGAAAAGCAGGCATATTCCACTAATTCTGAGAGTGTTTGGATGCTTTTAATATGCTTGGTTATCTGGAATCCAGGAATTGTCTTCAAATACCAAAAAGCAGCACTATCTATTTTATCATTCTGTAGGTGATAGAATGGAAGTGTGAAATCTTCAACAAACCCATCTGACGCAAGTAAATCCCAGTTTTCATGAAAGGTTGAAACTAAGACATCATCGATATAAAACCTGTTTTCATGAGTGTATCCCCTATCCAATAAATCTAAAAGTGTTAACAACAATATGGGCTTATGAGGCGCAAGACCATAGGGAGTTGAGCCTCTTCTGAGTTTGGTCAGTGCACTTAAAAATCTCTCTAGATTCATGAATTAAATTTCTTCGAATACCAAACTAACTAGAATTTACGATTTCACAAGTCAGGTATAGGTGAAAGAAATAGTACGAAAGCAAGCCTACCTTTTGCTTAAATCGAAAGAATTAGTCTATTTCAAGAAACACAACAGACTTCACCCAGCTAACTTTTTCAATATGCAAGAAGGAATTTATGAATCCTTGATATCCAAACTCGTGCAATCAAAGCTTGATGAGTTGGATCAAGAGGTATTTTTTGTAGATCAAAAACCCATCGATAAAGCTGAAGCCAAGGATGTGCTGACGCAGTATTTCTCGGTAGTGCTCAAAAGGGCGCTTTCCTATCTATCGGGTAATGATGCAGTATTGAAGCAGATTGAATTGGTAAACAAACTAATCTTCTTAATTAAAGAAGAACTAGATGAAGAGGATTTTGAGCAAGATCTACTAGCCCTGAATACTAGTTTTCTGACTGCTATCTATTCAAAACTAGACCTTGGAGTTTCAGACTTCCAATTGTTTCTTAAAAGCATCACTCCAGAATCAAGGCTGATCTTCAGTTCACTGATCACCGGAGGCGGTGGCCCCAAGAAACTCCAAATGGACGGGGAATTACAAAAAGAAATCAGTTCCTCGGATCGCATAGATTTTTTGGTGTCTTTTATCAAGTGGGAAGGACTGAGACTTCTGATGCCGCAATTGGAAGAGTTTACTAAAAAAAGTGGAAAGCTTCGATTAATTACCACCACCTATGTGGGTGCCACAGATGCTAAAAGCGTGGAATTTCTAGCTAATCTTCCCAATACAGAAGTCAAGGTTTCCTACAATACCAAAAATGAGCGGGTACACGTCAAGGCGTATCTATTCTATAGAAATACGGGTTTTCATACTGCCTATATAGGATCTTCCAATCTTTCAAAATCTGCGTTGACCAAAGGCTTAGAGTGGAATGTGAAGCTTAGCAATAAGGAAATACCTCAGGTGATAGAAACGGCCCAGCATACCTTTGACACCTACTGGAATAGCAAAGATTTTGAAACATACGATCATACTCGGCACTCTGAAAAATTGAAAGTGGCGCTTAAAGAAGGTCGATTTGGAGGTGGAGAAGGTATTGAAATGAATCTAGGATATTTTGACTTAAAGCCTTATACCTTCCAAGAAGAAATACTTGAAAAGTTGGAAGTGGAACGTTCAGTTCATGGTAGGTTTAGAAATTTGTTAGTAGCTGCTACTGGAACAGGTAAGACGATAATTTCTGCTTTTGATTTCAAACGATTTTATCAGAAAAATCCAGCTGCCAAACTACTATTTGTGGCTCATAGAAAGGAAATTCTACAGCAAGCTATGGGTGCATTTCGAGGTGTTTTAAAGGACAATAATTTCGGTGAACTCTGGGTAGATGGTGAAGAGCCTACACAATATAAACAGGTCTTTGCATCGGTTCAAACTCTGAATAATAGATTAGAGGGTTTAGAATTATCAGCCGGCTATTTTGATTTCATTATTGTAGATGAGGTGCATCACATTGCTGCCAACAGCTACCGCCCTATTCTTCATAAGTTTAAACCTCAGATATTGTTAGGACTTACTGCTACTCCTGAGCGAATGGATGGGGCTGATATTTTGGAAGACTTTTGTGATCATATTGCTGCTGAGATCAGGCTTCCGGAGGCACTTAACCAGAAACTACTTTGCCCATTTAATTATTTCGGGATTTCAGATACTGTTGACCTATCCAATGTTTCCTGGTCAAAAGGTAGGTACATGCCTTCTGAACTCAGTAACCTATACACTAGTAATGATCAGCGAGTTGGGAATATCATTGGATCACTGGATAAGTATGTGACAGATGTACAAGAAGTGAGAGCTTTAGGGTTTTGTGTCACCCAAGAACATGCACAGTTTATGGCTGAAAAATTCCATTTGGCCGGATTAAAAGCAGATTTTCTGGTGAGCAGTAGAACTGAAAACCGGAAGGAAATCAGAAATAGACTTAGGAAAAAGGAGATCAATTATTTGTTTGTAGTGGATATTTTCAATGAAGGGGTTGATATCCCAGAGATTGATACGGTGCTATTTTTAAGACCTACGGAGAGTTTAACAGTATTCTTGCAGCAGCTAGGAAGAGGACTTCGATTAGCTGATGGGAAGGACTGTTTGACTGTGTTGGATTTCGTGGGAAATGCAAGATCGGAATATGACTTTGAAGGGAAGTTTCGGGCGATGATTGGAAAGACAAACACCTCCATCAAAAGTGAATTAGAGCATAATTTCCAACATGTTCCCTTGGGATGTTCAATCATTCTAGAAAAGCAAGCTAGAGAAACAATCTTGAAAAATATCAAGGCTTCAATCAGTCCAAATCGGAATCAGTTGATCCAGAAGATTAGAAACTTCCAACACCAATCTGACCTGCCACTGACGCTCAAAAACTTTATACAGCTTTATCAATATCCTTTGGAGATAATCTATAAACGAGGGGTATGGCAACAGCTAACTTTTGAAGCTGGGGTAGCCTCTACACCTGATTCAACCAATGAAAAACAATGGCAAAGCTGTGTTGGTAAGAAATGGCTTTCTACAGAATCCTATTCCTATTTTAAGTTTATCCTTGGGCTAGCTAAGAAGAACTTTCAAGTTGTGATCGATGATCTGTCAGAAATTGAAAAAAGCATGTGCCTGATGCTTCACTATGATTTTTGGCAGAATGCTGGAGGTTTCAATTCTTTGGAAGCAAGTATTAAGGCAATTGGGAAGAACCAAGGGCTGGTAAAAGAAATGATTGAGGTCTTAGAGATCAGAATGGATCAAATTGGTTTTATGGAGTTGGAAATTAATCTTCCTTATGAACAGCCATTGAAGGTCCATAGCAGATACACGAGAGATCAAATATTGGCGGCATTCGGGTTCGATACTTTTGAATCTAAATCCTCTAATCGAGAAGGAGTAGCTGATAATAGCGAACTCAATACAGAGCTTTTATTTATTGATCTGAATAAATCTGATGAGCACTACTCTCCCACGACCATGTATGAGGACTACGCTTTAAATGAAACCTTATTTCACTGGCAGTCTCAAAATTCAGCCCGTCCAGATTCAGGTAAAGGACTGAGTTATATTCAGCATAAAGCTAGCGGCAAGAGAATCTTACTTTTTGTCCGTGAGGAAAAGCAAAACCAATATAAAAACACAATGGGTTATGTGTTTATAGGAGAAGGAAATCTTCAGGATCATTATGGTTCGAAGCCGATGAGTATTAATTGGGAACTGAACGAACCCATTCCCCCATTTCTTTACCAGGCATCGGCGAAGCTATCGATGGTGTAATCTACAGTTTGGCTAAAGCCAGGTTGGGTTTGTAGTTATCAATTAGGAATTGACTAAAGCCATATTCCTATTTAATGAAAATCAAATAACTAAATACGGCTGGTTTGGCGAAAGTTCATTTGTGAATTGTAACTAAAAGAAAGTAGGAACTATAGCTGAATTAATATTGGTCTACTTATCCTTTATTATTCTCTCACTTTTTTCCTTCCTGACTTTCCCTAATCTTTTTCTAAAAATCAGGTATATGATAAGGATAACAACTGGAATAACTATAAAAATAACCACATCGCTAGTACTGGATAGATCAACTGGACCTGTTGGTTGTGGGGTATTCTCTGGTATCTGGGAATAGGAAATTCCTGGGATTAATAGGAATGCAAAAAGAATACTCAATGCGTTGGGAATGGATTTTAGGTAGTTGCTCATTGTCTTTTTATTAGGTATCTATAGTATTTATCAAAAATTGGTTGAATAATAAAAATGAATATTCGATTCACTTGGAAAAAATAGAATGCGCAAAATTCAATCCGATAAACGTTTTAATCAATTACTCAAGATTAGAGCTTTGTTCCTAAAGGATTTTTAGCATCGTTTTGAGTGCATAGCGGACTATATGAGTACGATTATGCAGTAAAATATGAAGACTGCGCCAAGCCACAATTTTTGCCATTACTTGAAGCACATGTGTTTAAGTTGGAAAGAAAATGCCATGAATGGGAAGAAGTTGCCATTGTTGGTATAATGCTCAAAGTCTCAGAAGAATTTGTTCGGGACCCTATCTGTTGAAAAATATCCTGCCTGTAAATTACTGCTACTTGATGTAACAATTATCGATGGTATATTACTCAATAAGTCTGCACTTAAGCCGCATTTCTGTCGATTTAGCAACTCATTTTTAAAGTGCCCAATTACTCATTATGGGGCAATATTTACTGTTTTAAAAATCCCGTTTTTATTCGATAAAATTTAATTAGCTCTATTTCAACTAGATAATCAGGAATAGATTCATGGCTGATCATTTGTTTCTGGGATTTCATCCATCATAAAGATTCAAATTCACCTAACAATGATTAGCCGTTCAATAAATTCCACTGATTGTCTTAAAAGAAATACTCCTTCCGAAGGTGTCCTATGGCTCCCTCTTCATGATAAAGAAAAGATCATAGAAAAAGTTGCCAGTTTAAAGTCTCAGGAGATCCAGAGAATCAGGGTTGGAATAAATTGCAAGAATTTCCATGATGCTGAGGGAAAACTTTGGTATGACTGGTTGATTCCTTTCCTTGGAAAGCGATTTGATATGATTTTAACCTTTGAAGCGGATTTTGAAACCCAGGGTAAAAAGTCCTCTTGTAACTATAGTTTCTTCGAAATGGTGGAACATTTTACCATAAAAAATGACAGTTATTTCGATACCATAGAGTTACGAAGAAGCGCCCTATATCATACTCCTAAAAATCTTTTTTCTGATCCTTTGGTCTTCAGTGCTATTTGGGCAAAATCCATGGGGATCAAAGTCATTCTAGGAAATATCCAAAACAAGGATTTTGAATGGGTAAACCGAATAATCCGGTTCCGACTGATTGACTACTTTGATTTTATGGAAATAAATAAAGAGGAAGAGGATTCCTGGAGTGCGAATACCAATCATTATGAAAAAACACTGATGCATTTATTGGACAAAAGTGGATGTAGGACTGCGTTAAGGGTAAGCGCAAAACCTATGATTAGTCTTAAATTATATGACTCAGAGTTTGTCACCCAAAAATCTATCAGTGCTATGGGCTAATGCTTTATTCAGAAATTAATTGATCTGATTATCCGCAATGATACCAATGACCTCTTTTGCTTTGCTTATCAGGCTCGAAGACCGATGACGGGTGACCGATGTCCCAGCAGTGCTAGTGTTTACCTTACTTTAAGTCCCTTTTTACCTTTTATTGGTGCAATTGCGGATATACATATTAATTGAATACCAATAGGAATGGGCAAATGCCCCATTCCTATTGATAATTTTTATCCTTTTTGCTCCCAGTCCAAATACCTCTGCCAAGGATGCTGCTCCTTGAAGCCTAGGACCTCACGGATTTTTCGGTTGGAATACAGAGCTTCATGCTCCCCAAGTTCCCGCCTAAGAGGAACGCCCGGAAAGAAGCGACTGGCCAATTCCTTACTGGGAATAATAGCGCCGTTTTGGTCGTTAGCTGCGTTGAATACCTCATAACCCAAGCCGTCTTTTTTCAAGCATAAATCTACAATCTGACCCAGATCCCGTGCATCTATGTAGTTGAAGGCATTTCTGCGACGTACTTCCGGATGCTTGAAATAATGGGGAAACAACTCTGTGTATTCATGGGGCTCAATCACATTACCTATGCGAAGTGCGTATAAATCAATTCCCGATCTGCGTTGAAAGCTTCTGGCAGTCTTCTCATTGACTATTTTGGACATGCCATAGCTGTCCATGGGATTCACATCGTAGTCTTCCTCCAAGGGCAGGAAGTCGGGGTCGGTTTTCCCATCGGAAAAGCAAAAGCCATAGGTGGTTTCTGAAGAAGCGATAATCACCTTTTTGATCCCCAATTTCACCGCAGCCTCAATTACATTGTATGTGCCGATGGTATTCACCCGGAAGGTTTCATTGTCTGGATTGATGAGGATTCTGGGCACTGCAGCAAAGTGTACGACAGCATCAAACTTTGGAACACCATTTCCGGGCTCCAGTTCGCCAAGATTAGCGTAGGAACTCATGGCATTGAACATCTGTCCTGAATCGGTGATATCAGCGATAAGGTTATCTACCCCGGGGTGATCCAAAGGTTTAAGATCCACATTCATCCCTTGATGTCCCTGCTCCAAGAGGTAGGGAATGACGTGTTTTCCTGCTTTTCCTGATCCTCCGGTAAAGAATACTCTTTGCTTGGTCATAATTTGTCTTTGTGATTATTGAACAGATTCAACATTTGAAACTGCAATTTAACCAGGGACATGAGAATATAGGAATTGTCGGTAAAAACCAATGGTAACCACTTTTCTTTCAATTCCTTTTCTTCTATCAGCCACCTTCCCTATACTATCATTAGAGGGGAAGCATAAGGTTTTTAACCTAATTGAAAATTCTGTTTTAAGGACAATTTTAATTCCTAATAAGAATTTCGGAAGGGCCTATCTGGTTTTTTTGTCCTCTAGCAGACAGTTAGTTATTTTCCAGTGAGAGAGATAATCCGTTCGGAATCTAAATCCGTACTTAGAATAAAGCGATATTAGAGTTTCTACTGACCTCACCCTTATTTATTTTCTATGCGTTTACTTCTAAGTTTCTTAACCGTTTTAACTTATTTGACTTTTAATTTTATCAGTTCTCCCTTCACCGAAAACAACTCAGGTGAAAGCGAAAGAAACACTACCTCAGCACCAAATAACATCATTTCAACTGCTAAAACGCCCATTTGGATAGATACAGATCTTGCCGTGGGTATGAAAAGATACACCCGTCCGGGATATTCGGATGTGGACGATGGCTATGCGGTATTGCAATTGATGAAATCAGATAAGGTAGAAATCGTTGGTATCAGCGCAGTATTCGGCAATACCCGCATCGATGATGCTTACCGGATCTCCCAATACATGAATGAAGAATTTGCAAACGGTAAGATTCCGGTGTACAAAGGTGCGGGAGAAGCCATCAACCTAAATGAAGTTAAGACAAATGAGGCTGTAGAAGCACTCGCTTCGGCTCTCAAAACCCAAAAGTTGCGCATTATGGCTGTAGGGCCAGCGACGAATGTAGGTCTTCTACTTTTGCTTTATCCGGAACTCAGTAGCCAGATAGAGGAAGTGGTGTTGGTAGCAGGAAGAAGAAAACACACAGATTACTTCGCCATAGGCACGCAGGGCAGCCGTGCAAAAGATCTGAATTTTGATCTGGACAACAATGCTTTTCGACTTATGTTTGAAAATGACGTGCCGGTGACTTTATGTCCGTTTGAAATTTCCAACCTTGTATGGATGAAAAATGAGGATCTGGATGCCTTGTCCAAAGGGGATAAAGGGTCGAAATGGCTTGCTGAGAATTCCCGTCCATGGCTAGCACAATGGGTGAGTCAAGGCGCGGATGGGTTTAATCCTTTTGATGTATTGGCCAGCCACTATATGATCGCACCTGAGGATATTATATCCGAACAGCTTAATGCAAGACTGGAAATCCATATCGATGATACTATCCCAGGAAATGAGAAAGAAACCTTTAAGCAGTATTTGATTTGTGATGAAGGTGAAGGATATCCTGTGAAGTACTGCTATCAAATCGTGCCGGATTATCACGAGAAATTGATCAACAGTTTTATCAAATAGATAAGGAATTTATGTCCCAGATCTTAACTGCTTACTAAACATATTTAATTCTACGAGGTTTAACAGCCTTGCTCTACTGCTTAATGAAGTCACTATCCAAAACAGCTCTGATGGTCTATGCCATATGCCCGAGAATCCAGGCAGGTCAAAAGGCTGTTTTTGGCTCGGTGCATTTTCAGAAGTCTCTGGAGCTGTTTGAAAAACTTCAGGACAATACGAAAAGAATAGCTGCGGAAAGTGGACTGGAAACATTCTGGATTTTTGATCATAAGCAGCAAGGCAGAAGTTTTGGGGAAAAGTATTCCAACGCTTTCGAGGAATTATTTAAGCAAGGCTACGGACAGATAATATCAATCGGCAACGATATTCCTGGCTTAAGCGCTTCCCACATTTTACAGGCGCAGAGCGAATTGCTTTACTCATCCTCAGTTTTAGGTCCGGCAGAAGACGGGGGAAACTACCTTATTGCCCTCTCGGCTACTACTTTTGACAAGGCTTCATTTGCTAACCTGCCCTGGAACAGTGAAGGGCTTCACCAGGCTCTGAAATCACACTTGCAGTTCCGGCATGGACAAAATGCGCAGGTAGCCCAATTGGAATACCTGATCGATATTGATGACTTTACCTCTTTTTATGACTATATAAAGAAGCTCAAGTCAGGAGATTTTTACCGCTTTATAGTTCGGCTACTCCTATCCATAAACACATTTGCTAAAGAACAAAAGCAATTTTTTGAGGACCTTATAATTTCAAAAGATAATCCTCTAAGAGCTCCTCCTACCCTTTTATAGTACTTTCTTAATTCCACAAAACCAATACTCGATACCCTGATATTGAAGGCTAGCGCATGAATTTATTTAGTCGCCCAGCTATTCAACTGGGGAATATTTTGATCAAACATTCATGAAATACATCTATACCGCATTACTTCTTTTTACCGCCCTGCTCGCGCAAGCTCAGAGCCATGTGTATGAGGGAAGTATCAAAGACCAAAATGGTCTACCCATTCCCGGTGCAACTGTCGCTGAATCTGGAACGGATCATGTAACCATCTCTGATGCAGCAGGAAGGTTCAGTCTGACTTCCGCTTCAAATAACCTTACGCTGAGAGTCAGCTTTATCGGCTTTGAGACCGCAACAGTAGAAATAAAAAACGGCAGCTTCAACAGCACAATTATTCTGGAAGAATCCACGGAAAACCTGGAAGAATTTGTGGTTACCGCGTTGGGAGTTACCCGTGAAAAGCAATCACTCTCTTCGGCTGTGACCAGTATAGGCACTCGGGAACTCAGTGATGTACCGCAGACCAACCTTATCAATTCCCTGTCCGGACAAGTAGCCGGGGTGCAGGTTACCAATGGTTCCTCCGGAGTTGGCTCCTCGGCAAGAATTATTATCCGAGGGGAAAATTCCATTTCCGGAAACAACCAGGCACTTGTGGTGGTGGATGGGGTTCCGATCAGCAATGAGCAGATCACTTCTGATTTGTTCAATGACGGGGCAAATATCCAGGAGGTTGATTTTGGAAATGGTGCTGCAGACATCAATCCGGATGATATAGAATCGCTTACTGTCTTGAAAGGTCCGGGATCCGCGGCGCTTTATGGTGCCAGGGCAGCAAACGGCGTAATCTTAATCACCACAAAAAAAGGCAAGAAAAAGGCTGGAATCGGAGTTACCACCAGCAGTATGGTGACATTTGATGGGTTACTTACACTTCCTGATTATCAGAATGTATATGGCGGAGGTTCCAACGGACAGTATGCCTTTCAGAATGGGATCGGTGCTGGTACCAATGATGGGGGTATTTCCAGCTATGGACCAAAGTTGGATCAGGGTCAATTGATACCACAGTTTGACTCTCCCTCAGTGGACATCAATGGAAATCCTGTTAGAGCAGGTGATGTGATCAGCAGAACAAACCCTGATGGTTCTTTCACCCTTATCACTCCCACTCCCTGGGTTTCCAATCCTGACAATGTCCGAGACTTCTACAGGACAGGAGTTACTTCACAAAATAACTTTTCCATTAATGCCGGCAATGAAAAAGGCGGGGCAAGGGTATCGTACAGCAATTTGAGAAATGAGGGAATTCTTCCCAATACAGATTTGAAGCGGGATGGCATTGCACTTAGTCTCAACCAACAATTGGTCGAAAAATTCCGGATAGATCTTTTTACCAACTACGTCAATTCCAGAAGTGACAACCGCCCCAATCTTGGTTATGGGTATGAAAACGTGCAATACGGATTCAACTGGACAGGCAGGCAGACCAACATTGCTTCCTTAAGGGACTACTGGCAGGCCGGTCAGGAAGGAATACAGCATTATGATTTCAACTACCTCTGGCTTACCAACCCCTACCTAACTTTATTTGAAAACACCAACAGCTTCAATAAAAACAGGCTTTTGGGAAATCTGGCATTGACCTATGATATCACAGACAAGCTAAGCCTGCGGGTGAGATCAGGTCTGGATACCTACAGTGATTTGCGCAAGTTTAAAAGAGCTTTTAGTACCAACAGGAGGATATATGGAGGATACAGGGAAGATCAGGTGAAGTTTACCGAGCAAAATTCCGATGTTTTAGTTACTTACACAGATGCGGTGAATTCCAAGATTACCTATTCCCTATCTGCAGGTGCTAATAGACTGGATCAAAAAATCAATTATTCCTATACCGAAGCTTATCAGCTCGCACTTCCGGGAATTTATACGTTGGAAAACTCCCGGGTTCCTCTGAGAGGGAGCAGCCAGATTTTTGAAAAGCGCATCAACTCTGTTTACGCCTTTGGAAATATCAGTCTTAATTCCGCTTTGTTTCTTGATTTGACTTTAAGAAATGATTGGAGCAGCACTTTGCCCGAAGGGAACAATTCCTTTGCCTATTATTCCGGCGGCTTGAGCTATGCCTTTTCGGAGCACATTACACTTCCGAAAGTCATTTCCAGCTCCCTGATCCGGCTTAATGTTGCCAGCGTGGGAAATGACACTGATCCCTATCAGCTCAATAACAGCTTCCAGTTTAACCAAAATTATGGAGCCTTTACCCGAGTGACTAACGGGACCGTGCTGAACAATCCTGACCTAAGACCGGAGCGTCTAAATGCTTTGGAAGCAGGATTACAGATTGGCTTCTTCGATCAGCGTATAGTGGGAGACCTGACGATCTATCAGAATACCAGTATCAACCAGATTATCGGAAGACCTATTTCCACTTCTTCCGGCTTTAGCAATATCATAGAAAACGGAGGAGAAGTAAGAACCCGAGGTCTGGAGGCAAGTCTGAAAGGGCTGCTGGTGGAGCAGGAAAACTTCAGTTGGAATATGGGGGTGAATTTCACCAAATATATTTCTGAAGTCACCGAATTACCTGAGGGAGTGAATCAATATGTAACCGGTGAAGCGAGCGTATTCGCAGGCTCAGGAGGCTCTAATTCGGTATTCTATATTGCAAGAAAAGGTGGCAGAATTGGTGATATGTATGGATCCGGTTTTCAGGAATTTGAAGGTCAGATCATCTATGGCACCAATGGCCTTCCTATACAGGACGGCACACTCAGGTTATTGGGAAACTATAATCCTGACTTTTTTATGGGATTGACCAACCAGTTTAGGTATAGGGGAATTGAATTAGGTTTTGTATTTGACTGGAGACATGGGGGCACCATTGTCTCCCGAACAAAAGCTTTGGGAAGCACTTCAGGTGTATTGGAGGAAACATTGCAAGGAAGAGAAGATGGGGTGATCGGTGCAGGTGTTATGAATGTGGGCACAGCAGAAAACCCCCAGTATGTAACCAACACCACCTCCGTTCCTGCCAGTACCTTCTATAACAACTTCTATGACCGGGGAAATGAGGCGAGTGCCTTATACGATGCTTCCTATCTAAAATTAAGGCAGTTGAGTATTTATTATGACTTACCTGTATCCTTGATTTCCCAGATTGGATTCCAAAAAGTACGGGCTGGCTTTGTAGGTAGTAACCTCTTACTCTTTACGGAGAATCCGCACTTTGATCCTGAATTAAATGCATTGCAGGGCAGAAATATTATCTATGGGGTGGAAGACATGTCCTACCCTTCCACCAGAAGCTTTGGTTTCAGTATCAAAACAGAATTTTAATCATGAAAAAGCTATACAAATTAACTCCTGCCACGGTAATTTTCACTTTGCTGCTGTCATTTTCCTGTACAGAAGGTTTTGAGGAAATCAATACCAACCCCAATTCCCCGGAAAGTATAGGTCCACAGTTTTTACTTTCCAATGTGATCTCAGTGGCGGCAGATGAGAACACCTTCACCCAGGGTTTTCGCCTCTCCAATTACCTGACACAGTTTGCTGCAAGTGTGGAGTTTGAACGAATAGACCGCTATGAGATGGGAAGCAATGCCCAGTATTGGAATGGCACTTATAGACTACTGAATGATATAGAGTCCATACAGACTAATGATGCAACAAATGAAGCTTACAACGCTGTGGCTGATATTATGAAGGCGTATTTGTTTTCCCAGCTGACAGATATGTGGGGTGATGTGCCTTATTCAGAAGCTTTGGGGGCAAAGTCGGGAGTTTATAATCCCAAGTACGACACGCAGGAAATGATCTATACCGATCCTGAAACAGGGATTTTGGCTTTGTTGAAAAGATCTGCAGCTACTTTGGAAAACACTACCTCGAGTATTCAGGGAGATGTGATGTTTGCCAATAACCTTGATAAATGGAAGAGGTTTGCAAATTCCCTTAGGGTACGATACATCCTGAGGATATCCAAGAGAATAAATGACTTCTCCGAATTGCAGTCCTTGGCGGATGAAAATGAATTGATGCGCAGCAATCTGGATAATGCGGTGGTCCCATACCTTTCCTCAGCACCAAACCAATGGCCTATGTCCCAGTCTGCGCTTGGCTTATATCAGGAGCATCGCATGACGCTCACAGTTGACTCTGTGCTCAAAGCCTGGGATGATCCTAGACAGATGGTTCTTTATAAGCCCTCACAGCAAAGTGTGACTGAAGGCAATCCCAAATTTAAAGGCCTGCAAAATGGGTTGAATAGAGAGACTATCAATGAACGTGGAATCAACCTAAATGATGTTTCACTATTTGGTGCGATTTTCAGAGACGTGCCAGATGGGGTTGATGGGCAATTTATGCAGTACGCAGAGCTTCAGTTTGCATTGGCGGAAGCAGTTAGCAGAGGTTATATCACTGGAAATGCCAAGGATTATTATGAAAAAGGGATAAGTGCTAGTTTCGAATACTTCAATACTCCTATTCCTGCAGATTATTTCCAAAGACCAACGATAGTATTGGATGGCAACAACGATTTGACAAAGATCCTGACCCAAAAATGGCTGTCATTGATCAGCAATGGTCATGAGGCTTGGTTTAACATACGAAGGACTGGAATTCCTGCCTTGACTCCAGGACCTGACAATCTCAATGATGACCAGTATCCGGTGCGATATTTATATCCAGAATCCGAACAGGCAGTGAATAACAGCAACTATCAGGAAGCTGCCAGCAGAATGGGCGGGGATAATATCAACAGTAAAGTCTGGTGGGAAAAATAAGGTGAGTTCCGGGGGATCATGAAAGGATTTTCCGGAACTCTTATTTAGCATTGCAGGGAAAAGAAAGAGTAAGAGCGGTGGAGAAAATTAGCCTGATGTAGGTTTAAAATTTTCTAATGATTATTACCTATTGCGGAAATAGCAACCTTTATGTTAGAGGAAAGAATATGTTGGAAATAAGGAATGGAAATCTGGTCTAAACTGTATTCCCGAAGAAAAACAAAGAGGCTAGTAATATAACTTACTAGCCTCCTATTTGCTGGAAATTTTCCAATAACTATTCTAAAGTCGGGTCAAAAGTCCCTCCCCATCCAACATTCTGCTGCAGCTTATTATTTCTATCCAACACAGCTTTTTGTATAGGGAAAAAATAATAGTTCTCAGGCAAAACGCTGCTTTGAACCCCTGATCGTGGTACCTGCAAAACCTGATACTTGAAGTCCTTTTCCAGAAGAGAATAGCTGGATGCCAACTCCCTACCCACAGCAAGAGAAATCTCACTACCATTTTCATCTACCGCAATAGCTTCCACGCCGTGTTTGGTCTGTCCATCCAATCTGTCTAACATTCTAAGTCTCCTCAGGTCCCAGAATCTAAATCCTTCAAAAGCGAATTCTATATTTCGCTCTGCAAGAATAGCCTCCCTCATAGATTCTCTAGTGGTAGCAGAAAGACCATAGTTGCCATCTGCTCCAGGAAGAATGACTGCCCTATCTCTTATCTGCTTCAGAATATTCATGGCGGTAGTGATATCCCCTGTTTCATTGGAAGTTTCCGCATAGTTTAACATCACTTCAGCAAAACGCATCAGGACATAATCCACATCATATTGCTGTACCTCAGGTTGCGTTAGGTCCAACATACTGTTTTTCAGTATGAAAAATCCTGTGTACCTGTCCAGATTGGTGGAATTGATACCAGCGTTTGGATTGATACCAAAATCATCCAGTTCATGAGCTATACCAAGTGAGGTGTATTGTCTTTTTCCTGCTTTCCCGGAGACCTCATATATTTTCCCATTCCAGACTATGGATTGGTCAAACCTTGGGTCTCTGTTTTTCCAATAGTTCTGAAGAAATTCAGCATCGGTCATGTAATAGTCACCGGTTGGATCATTGTAAAGTTTTCCATCCAGCATCGGAAATTCTTTGATATACTCCCAAGTTGGACATGCTGAGGCTGGTCCCCTACTTTCAGAACCAGGTCTTACACCAAAGTCCCAGTTGGCAGACTTATTAGGATAGCTATTGATAACTGAAAATACAGTCTCGCGATTTCTTTCATCCAGAGCAATATCCCCATATACATCTTCCAAACCGTATCCAAGAGAAGTCAATGATTCATAGGCAGTTTTTGAAGCAGTGTGAGCTTCGGCCCAGTAACTATTGTCCCAAGGATTGGAAGGATTGAATTGAGGGGAAGCTTTATACAGAAGTACTTTAGCCTTAAATGCCAGCGCAAAACTTCCATCTATTTTGCCAAAGTCTCCGGAGGAAGAAGAAATACTTTCTGGCAACAAGGAAATTGCCTGATCCAGATCTTCTATCAATAAGTCAAAGCACTCTGCTGTGGAATTCCTGGCTACAAACAAGTCATCTTCATACCTGTCCTGGGGAACTTTAATATAGGGAATTCCTCCATGGAACATGACCATGTTGAAATAGGTATATGCACGCATGAACAATGCCTGGCCGGTGATATTATCCTTTAGCTCCTGATCCAGTGTTCCGCTATTCACATCTACTATTGCCTGATTGATTAATCTGATTCTGTCGTAATTCCAATCTTTATAATCGTCATTAGAGATAGTGATGCGATCTGCATACCACACTATTCCGGCAATCTGCTGGGAGGTGCGATCAGCACCGGTATCCCAATTGCCAAACATTCCATACAGATTCGCCATGTAGGCATTGGCTAGGTTTTCATCTCCCCACACAAGTTCTGGGCTGTAATGATTGATATCTTCAATTTCCAGAAGATCGTTACACCCAACTGTTAACAAACTGATTCCGAGTATATATAGTAATCTTTTCATTGTAGTTTCTTTAAAATTTAACATCAAGGCCAAGAGTAAAAGATCTCATCAGAGGAAAAGAATCATAGTTTTTCTGCTCTGGGTCCTGAAATTCTTTCACTTCTGAGATGGCAAACAAATTGGTTCCGTTAAAGAAAACCTTGGCACTTGCGATATTGAAATTTGAAAGGACATTACTTGGAATATTGTAGCCAACATTGAGGTTTTTAAGCCTTAAGTAAGCTCCGTTCTTAATCCAGAAAGAAGTAGAACCTGTACCGGACTCATACCAGTTCTGACCTACTGGCCTAGGATATTTGGCGTCAGGATTTTCCGGTGTCCATACATCATCTGCCCAAATAGGATAATAAGGTCTGATGGAGCCTCCATGCTGGCGCATCCCTGCACCTTCCTGATTACTGATAATCCGGTCATACACGCCCACTCCCTGAAAATGTGAAGTGACTGAGAAGTTCTTCCAATCCAGATTAAAACCAAAGCCATAATTCAACCGTGGAGTTGCGTTATTGGAAAGCAATTGGAAGTCATTTCCATCGATTTTCCCATCAGGTCCCGGGGAATAGCCATCTCCGCGTACGTCTTCAAAATATAATCCTCCCAAGTAGGGATCTCTACCAAATTGTTTTAATCCGGCTTCCAAAAGAGTATTTAACTGCTCTTGGGTACGAATTATTCCTAAAGATTTAAGACCAAAAATTCTACCGCTTGGTTGGCCAATCTGTGTTTCAAACTCCCTGTTACCTCCAGGCAAGTAGATAGGATCCTGATCCAACTTATCCCACTGATCCCGTGCATAGCCCAAATTGCCGTACACTGAATAATTCAATTTACCACCAGCAGATTGATCTCTCCATAGCAAGGCGAGCTCTCCACCTTTCCAGGATCTTTCCGCATAATTTTCAGGAGCCAATGACTGTCCGTAATTATCCGGTAGTGTCACCAGTCTGGATCCTAAAATATCTACCTCCTGCTTGTAAAACGCATCTATGGAACCTGATAATCGAGTGTCGATTAATTCAAAGTCCAGCCCAACATTATAAGTAGTGGAAGTAGCCCAAGTCAAATTAGGATTTGGAGTGGATCCTGGTACGATACTCGTATATAATTGATCTCCAAAAATATAGCTCCCTTGATTACTATAAGTATTCACAAAAGAGAATGGGTTGATTCTATTGTTATAAACATCCAAGTCATTTCCGGTAGTACCATAAGACATTCTCAATTTCAAATCATCCAACCAGCTGGTAGTACCTGACATAAATTCCTCACCGGCGATTCTCCATGCTGCAGATATTGATGGGAAAAATCCCCATCGGTTACCTTTGGGAAAAAGCGTATTTCCATCGTATCTAAAGGAAAATTCTGCAATGTATTTTTCATCAAAATTATAGTTAGCTCTACCGATCAGAGATTGTCTAGCCCCTATCTCTTCCCATCCACTACCATATCTTCTTTCGGAATCCTGTGAATACACAAAATCCTGATCGTAGTTCGTCACTGGATCTTCAGCTTTTGAGAAGGCACCGTAAGCTCCATTCTCTGCCTGTTCATAGACAAGCATAGCATTGATTCCATGCTTGTTAAAAGTTTTGACATAGTTTAAAAACCAATCAAACTGATAACTCCAGCCTGTTTCCAATTCGTAGCTGAGGAACTCCTGGTTTTGGCTAAAATTGAAAATATTGATATTGTTAGGGTCTGGAGCAGCCGGAATAAATCTATTCCCGTCGGGATCAGCCTGAGTGAATACATAGTTTTTCTGATAAGTCAGATACTTTTTACGCATGTAATCAGTGGCCAAATAACTTCCTACCACCCTGGTGGATAGTCCATCTATCATGTCACTCAAATCTATGTTAAGTGATAGAATAGAGTTTACCTGACGTTTTCTGGTTTTAATATACCGATCTCCCACAATCTGATCTATTACGCTCCAAGCTTGCCAGCTGCCCATGGGAGTCTGCAAAGGATAGTCTGTCACATGGTCTGAAGGAGTACCATCAGCCTCGGTATAGAAGGGATAGACTTTTGGCCAGTTGAAACTTACGCGGTACAAATCGGATACATCGTAGTCATCGTCACCAGAAAAAGGCCAGTAAAAACGGTCGTGATTCTGTTGGGTGGCAGCTATGTTTAAATCCAGGGTAATGCGGTTTGTAATCTTCGCAGACACATTGCTTCGGAGGTTGAACTTCCCATGATCCACACTTTTGTAAGAACCTTGCTCCCCAAGATAGCTTAGCATGGAATAATACGTGAGTTTTTCATTTCCGCCGGTGACACTTAAAACATAATTCTGACTATTTGGATTTTGCCAGATAAAGTCATTGACGTTATAGCTCCTATTTTCAAAATAAGCGAATTCCTCAGGACCATTTGGAGGAGTAGTTCCCAAAAATTCAGCTACACGGTTTTGGTAGATTAATTCATCTGTGGCTGTGGTCTTGTCCGAAAGTAATTCCTGGGTAGGCCTGAATGTGGAATAAGAAGTCTGAAATCCAATGGTCATTTTCTGCTCCACTCCTTTTTTTGTAGTCACCAATACAACTCCGTTACCAGCTCTGGAACCATATATGGATGCTGAAGCAGCATCTTTAAGGAAACTTAGATTATCTACTTCATTAGAATTAAGTGCGTCAAATGCTGCTTTGTCCCGCACTATACCATCTATCACATACAAAGGGTCACCAAAACTTCCACGTATTCTTATTGAAGAAGAAGCACCTGATAAACCCGAAGTACCTGTTACGTTAACTCCGGGAGCCCTACCAGCCAAAGTATTAGAAAGATTGGTCGCTGGTATTTCATTGATTTCGGCAGTCTTCACAGCCGTAATAGCCCCTGTAAGATTGACTTTCTTCTGCGTACCATATCCTACGACAATGATCTCGTCCAGCGACTTGGTATCTTCTGCCAGCGTGACATCTATGATACTTTGACTCCCTATCTCTATGGTCTGGGTAAGATATCCTATAAAAGAAAAAATAAGGGATGCTCCATCCGGTGCGTCAATAGAATAATTGCCATCTGCGTCTGAAACGGTCCCGGTGGATGTCCCCATTACAGTGATAGTCACCCCTGGCATCGGTAGTTGGTTTTCATCCACTACTCTACCTTTTACCAACACCTTTTTTAGCTGCTCTTCCGCTATGATGGAATTATTCTTTAATCCCACGTGGATAGTGCTTTTTACCTGCTTAAACTTCAGATTGCTATCCTTTGAAATTTCCTGTAGCAAGGCTTCTACGGATACCTCTTCCCCTATCCTTTTATTGTGGAAGACGGCATTTTTCACATCCTGTCTTCTAAAAGAAAACAGAAAGTCAGTGTCCCGTTCGATTTGTTGGAAGACTTCACCAATCGGTATTTGATCCTGGTGAATGGTAACAAAAACCTCTTCCATTTTTGTCTGGCCAGTACTTTCTCCAGCCAACAAAGTGCTTAAAAATAAGCACTGAAGCACCATTCCGAGAAAGGCGTATTTTCCCATGGTTACAATTTTTTTCAGTAACTTTGAATTCATAATAGTTCTGTTTATGGATAATATTCTATATCTGTAATCAATTAGATCATTGATCATCGCTGCACGGCAAAATCCAGCTTTGATTGATGGTCTTCTTGTTTTTTCACTACTTCTATTCAATCATAGGCCTCTTGTTTTTTAGTGGATAATAATTGTGGAATCGTTTATTTCATATTGAAAATCATAGGTGAAGGAAAGGCCAATCAGGATTTCTTCCAGTGTCTGTTCTTCAAATTTTCCTGTGTAATCTTGGTCTTTCTTACTATTCATTTGGTACTGAAATTTTACACCATACCAATTTTCCAGTCTTTTGAGGACTTCGCCGAAGCTCGCATTCCGAAAAACAATCACGTTATCTTTCCAGGCAAATGATTGATCATAGTCGACCTTTGTCTTTTCAAACAATCCTTGGGATCCATCAAAATTTGCAGCATCCATAGGTTCCAGAAAAAGCTCATCTGCCTTGCCTGATTCATCTGATATAGCTTTGGTCACTTTTACTTTCCCCGTCAGTACTGCCACTTGGCTTTTTTTACTTTCCGAATTTTCCTCTATGACGAAAGAAGTACCTAAAACACTGGTAATTAAATTATCTGAGTGCACGATAAAGGGTCTTTCCACATCTCTGTTCACGTCGAAGAAAATCTGTCCCATCATGTATACCTCCCTTCTTTTTCCATCGAAAGTTTTAGGAAATCTCACACTGCTATTTGAGTTTAGTTGTAAAATACTGCCATCACTCAGCTTCAATGTCAACTTCTCTCCTGCAAGAGTCTGTTTTGTAAGGTATTCCACTTGATTCTGAAATCCTGTCGCAGGCTGGTTTTCTTCCCTTCGGACAGTAAACAGCCAGAATACAGAAGCTACAATTGTTAAAAGAAATGAGGCTGCTATACCTACCTTCCATCGATTGATTAACCTACTTTTAGGCTTATCTATTTGCTTTGGTTTTCTGGGATTAACTATAGGAGGCGATTCCAGTTCTTGCTTTTCCGAGGCAATTCTCTTGTGGATGCCTTTTAAAATTGACTTACTATTAATACTTGATTTTAAGTCCTCTGCATCAAATTTCTCAAACTCTTCTTTTAATTGATTTTCCCCTTCTTCCGAATTGATCCAGAGAAGGACCTGATGAACTTCTTCAGGACTGCATTTCCCATCAAAGAATTTTTTAACTAACTCTGGGTTCATTGATCTCATTTATTGTAATACTCGAAAAACTTGGCTTACCCCTAGTCGGATGTAAAAAAAAGATATTTTTTTAACCGTATTATTCAATAAAGGCAATAAAATAGTGTTTGAAGTAAGTATTAAGTAAAATTTTCAACTTACATTACTTATATTTAAGAAATATTCATAATTCTAAAAATTTATATTTTTTGAGATTTAGACTAAGCCAGCTTTAATGAATCAGCACTTAAAAGAGCTAGTATGTAAATTGAAAAGGGGCGATAAAATGGCCTTTGAAGAGATCTATGGACTTTTTCACAAGAAAATCTATCTGTTTTGTATTGGCTATGGATTGCCACAAGTGGATGCTGAAGAAATTACACAGGAAGTTTTTATCAAGCTGTGGCTGAAACGAACTTCCATCGACGAAGACAAAAGTTTAAACTCCTATTTGTATAAAATCGGAAAGAATATCATCATCGATGAATTCAAGAAGAAAATCAAAATCAAGGCTACGCAAGAATATCAGATGAGCTTGATTATTCCCTGCAACAACGTAGAAGAGGACATGGACTACAAAGATTTGCAAAAGCAAATGGAAGAAACGCTGATGTACCTTCCTGAGCGAAGAAGGGAAATTTTTGAACTATCCCGGGTCAAAGGCTTATCCCATAAGGAAATAGCGGAGGAATTGGGGATTTCCACAAAGACCGTTGAAAATCACCTTACACAAGCTTTAAACAACTTTAGGGTAGCTTTACAGAACACTAATTTCTTGTTGTTTGGACTTATTTTATTAATACTATAAATATAAAAGTCGGTGTTGAGTCGTGGGAGAAAAGAAGTATAGAGCGTTTTCCATTAATTATCCGTAATTATCCCAGTTTCCTTAAATTCTTTGTTTGGCAGGAAGGAAAACAGAAGACCGAATACTTTGGCTTAGCTATATTCCATCTTACATATGCCTCATTCCTTATTTACAGATGTTGTTTCCTAATATTCCAAATGAGAAAAATCACTTTACTTATAAGTCTACTGTCAGTTTTTGGCTTCCAGGCTGCAGATGCCCAGGATGTAAAGTTTAATGCATTAATCTTAACTGAAAGAGGCGATCAGCATGAAGGTTTTGTAAAGCCTGCCTTGGAGTGGCTATCAGAATTCTCCAAAGATCAGAAGATGTACTATCTAGTTTTAAACCACGCATCTGAACTAGATTCCTTGACCTTAAGTGACTTTGATGTAATCATTCAACTGAATTATCCGCCTTATACCTGGAGTCCATCCGGTGAAAAAGCCTTTGAACAGTACATCAACGAAGGCCAAGGCGGTTGGGTAGGCTTACATCATGCTACTTTGCTGGGTGAGTTTGATGGGTATCCTATGTGGGAGTGGTTTTCGGACTTTATGGGTGGAATTAGGTTTAAAAACTATATCGCCGAAAAAGCCACGGCAACGGTTTATGTGGAGGATCAATCCCATCCTATTTTCAGAGGAATACCGGCCTCCTTCGAAATTCCAGATGATGAATGGTATGTTTTTGATAAAAACCCCAGACCAAATGTCCATGTGTTAGCCAATGTGGATGAGAACAGTTACAGTCCGCCATCAGACATAAAAATGGGAGATCACCCTGTCATCTGGGAAAACAAATCGAAAAAAGCTCGGAACGTATACTTTCTTATGGGCCATGATGCTAAGTTGATGGAAGTGCAGGTGTTCAAAGATCTATTGTCTAATGCGATTCTATGGGCCGCGGGGGTGGAAAAGTAAAAGCTTAATAACGCCGGTAGGAAGTGATAATAGAGAGAAATAAAGAAAGTCATCATAACTGATGACTTTCTTTATTTCTACTAGGTAACAGCAATTAGTTTGCTTTCAGAAACTCATTCACATCCAGCCAGTGTATGAAAGCATCAAACCAGCGATTACTAGTGCGGCCTGGATTGCCAAGACCAAATCCATGTCCACCATTTTGGTATAAGTGAAACTCCACAGGAATCCCCGCCTTGTACCAGGAATCAACCACTCCAAATTGTCCCCTGAACAGAAAATCGTCTGAAGCAATTACGTTAAACATGGGCGGAGCATTTTCAGGCACTTCTACAGGTCCCATGCCACCGTAAATCGGGCCAATAAAGGCCAATTTCATTGTCTTTGAATTTAACGTGCTATGCATAGTAAGACCTGCACCCGCGGAAAAGCCAATCATCCCTAATCTATCCACGTCCACTCCCCACTCTTCAGCATTTTCAAGAATCATGGCGTAGGCCGCTTCTGCATCTTCCAACTGATCTGATAGATCAAGTGAAGAAGGGGCTGGTCTGGCCGGTGCATTAGCCGAAGGCGCAGGTGGTGGAGATAAGGTTTGGTTCATAGATTCCTTGAATGCATCTAAAGATTCCGGCGTAGGTCTTAAACGATACTTTAAGACGAATGCAGCTATACCCTGCTTTGCGAGAGCTTCTGCCACTTCCCAGCCTTCATTTTTCAGGGAAAGCCATCTGAAGCCACCGCCTGGTGCAACGAGTACGGCTGCTCCTGTGGCTTTGCCAGGTTCAGGTAAAAATGGTGTAAGTGTGGCAGTGGTAATATTCCGTGCCATGGGATCTCCCCATTGCTTGAACCAAGTTTCGGTAGCAGGTTGATTTTCAACACCACCAGTATTTAGCAAAATTGCATTTGGTTCATCTGGCGTTTCCAGTGGATAAATGGTGCCGTCCTGCGCCATAGCAGAGGAAGCGATTAAAAGGCATGACGCCAGAATTGAGGTTTTTAATAGGTTCATTTTATTATTGGGTTTTGTTTGTTATTTATTATTTCTATCTGATATGCTGACAAAAAAATTATTCAGTCAGTTGTCTTCGGAAATCTTTCTATTTGAGCAAAGAATATACTGTTATTTTAATTATAAAGGATACCAATTTTGATTTTTCCTAAATTATATATCCATCATGAGCAAATAAGAGCTCATAGATTTGCCATGCTTGTCCAAAGTAGAAGCACTAGTGACTCCCCCTTCCAATGCATCGTGTAATACAAAATTCAAAGCGCCCAATTGCGGTAATTCGTATCGGACCACCTTACCCTTGACCCGATCCCCAAACCAGGCTTTTACCTTGTCAGCAGTCACCTTTGTTGATATAATATCAAAGTTTGACTTGTCGTAAGCAATCAAGGAGATATTGCTGATATTCCCCTTATCGCCAGTTCTGGAATGTGCTATTTCCCAAAGTTTCATCAGCCTATAGTTTGGTAAATGATGTTAGTTTTCACTTCTGATTTGGGCAGAAGTACTGAAGCTATGGAAATCTGCTCAACCAAATTCTGAGATGCCCCCCCACCTCCAGCAGGCCCGTTGGTGTAAAGTGCTTCCACCTCCAATCCGATTTGTTTGGCTATAGCTGCCGAACTAGATTTTCCGGCTACCCGTACTCTAACCTCGGAAGGATCACCTACCTGATTAGAGGAGCTTATGGGATTAATGGAATTTACTCCTATAAGTTCGAATCTCAAATCGTAAAGTTCCTTTCCTTCCAGTCTTTTTTTGATGATTTCTATGGCCAGTTCGGCCCGCTTCATGCAATTTGCTCCTCCATAACTGATCTCCCCTTCTCCCAAATATCCATTTCTGTATCCCACGCTAACCTTATAAGTAGTGGTAGCTTCATTTCCGCTTCCTCCCTTAAATGCGACTTTATCTTTTTCCAACACCTGAAATTCCACTTTGGAAAAATCCGCCACACAATCGGAAGTAAAGTATCGCTCCGGATCGTGGATTTCATACAACATCTGTTCTGTGCAGGTAGCTGTACTAACCAACCCACCGGAATCCGGAAGTTTGGATACAAAACCATCTCCGGATTCGTCCACCTCTACCAAGGGAAATCCAAGATTCCAAAGATCAGGAACATCCTTAATTCCCGGATCGGCGAAATACCCTCCGCAAACCTGTCCAGCGCACTCCAATAAGTGTCCTATCAAAGTTCCTTTTCCCAGTTTCACAAAATCATCCATACTCCAACCAAACTCAAAAATCATGGGAGCCAGAAACAAAGAAGGATCCGCCACCCTACCAGTCACAATAATATCTGCACCGTTTTGCAAGGCTTCTACTATCGGAAGTGCACCCAAATAAGCATTAGCGGAAACAATGTTTTCTTTGATTGAAGATAAGGGTAGTCCTGTTTCAAGAATCATCAAATTTTCTTGATTCCTGACTTGCGCCAGCACATCATCTCCCATTACCGCGGCGATTTTCATCCCATGAGAGCCGGCTTTTTTAGCCAAGTCAGCAATTATTTCTGCTGCTTTTTCAGGATTAGCCGCTCCCATATTTGTGATCACCTTTATCTTGTTTTTATAAGCTAATGGAATTACCTGCTCCATTCTATATTCCAGTAAACCATTGTACCCTTTGGAAGGATCAACCCTTTTTTGCTCTTGGGCAATGGCTATAGTCCGCTCTGCAAGGCATTCAAACCCAATATAATCGAGATTTCCTTTATGCATCAACTGGATCGCAGGTTCCAATCTGTCCCCTCCATAACCTGCTCCACTTCCGATTCTAATTTTTTTCATTTGAAAATAACTTGATTTTACAAGGAGATGGCTCCGACTACAAGTGAAACAATCAATATTATTATACTTACCAAAAACGCATAAGGAATGGTCTTCCGCTGATGATCGGCCAAGTCAACCCCTGTCAGACCAATCAATAAGAAAGTCGCTCCTGTCAACGGGCTAACAGGAAATCCGGTGGTCATCTGACCTATGATTGCCGCTCTTCCCACTTCTATTTCCGAGCCACCAAACTCCACCGCAGTGGACGCTAATAAAGGCAAAATTCCAAAATAGAAGGAATCTGGATCGAAAAGCAGACTGGCAGGCATGGATAAAACTCCGGTAATCACTGCCAAATGATTGCCTATCCAGCCGGGAGTATAAGCAACTGCTGAATCTGCCATTGCGGATATCATTCCTGATCCTTTCAAAATCCCGGTAAAACATCCTGCAGCAAATAAAATACTTGCCATCAAAATCGCTGCTTTGGCATGGGCATCTATACGTTTGCCCTGCTCCTTTACCTTTGGGTAATTGACTGAAATGGCGATGCAAAAGGCAACCATAAATATCACGTGTGGAGGAGCCAATCCAGAAACAAGGATTCCAACTGCCATGAGAATCAATCCTATATTGAACCAGAACAAGTGTGGCCGCTCCAGCTCGCTATGGGTGACTTCTTCTTCCATTTGAACCGTATTCAGGATACCGTTATTTCTTTCACTTTTGCCAAGATAGAAGGCAATTAAAAGTACAGCAGCTAACCCTACCAAAACCGGAATCAAGAGTGGGTTGAAGAGTTCGGTGACAGGAACTTCCAATGCAGAAGCCGCCCTGACAGTAGGTCCTCCCCAGGGCAAAATATTCATAGTACCTGCGGAAAGGGCAACAATACATGCAAGATTTGCCCGCTTCATATTTAATGCATCATACAAGGGCAAAAAGGCTGGAATTGTCACCAGAAATGTAACAGCCCCAGAGCCGTCCAGATGTACGATCATCGCCAAAACTGATGCAGCAACAGAAATTCGAGCAGGATCATTACCAGCAAAACCTAACAGCTTATTGATGATGGGTTTGAAGGTGCCAGCGTCAGTTAAAATTCCAAAAAACAAAATGGCAAAAATAAACATGACTCCCGTAGGTGCGATGGCTTTGATCCCATCTGTCATATAGTCCACCAACTCAAAGCCAAACCCACCTATCAAGCCCATTACCAATGGTACCATAATCAATGCGACTACCGGAGATGCCTTTTTCGACATCACCAGCACTAGCAAAAAGACTATGGTAAGAAAACCTAAGAGTGAAAGCATATAGATAAATTCTGGCCGATTGCTGAAGTATTAAAATTCTAAATACTCGTCAAAAAATGGCAATACCTGTTGAGGGATTCGTCCATCATTGGTGTAGATTCCACTGGTATGGGTACCTATGTATTCTTCCGCAAAGTGCGCTATCCCAACATTTTCCAGCCTTTGGCTAAACATCTTGCATTGGATAGTAAACCGATCTCCCGCATTTCTACCCCAATCCATCTTGATCGCTTTCAGTTTCTGCAGATTTTCAAGGTTATCATCTATCATATGCACCGGCATATTAGCATACCATTTCTCTAAAACATCCTGGTGAACAATCAATTCATCTCCCTGATATTCAAATGGAAAATCACAATAGAAAGGCGCTTTATTTGGATTGGGTGACCAAGAGCGGCCGAAAGCCATCATCACACTTCCAAAGTATGTTTTGCTAAGCTCATCTAGTGTCTTGATGGTGGAGAGCTCTTTGAACGTATCACTGTTGGGACCGTATTCACGCACGATAGTCAAAGCACCTGGGCTGATTGCATACACTGTATTGAAAATATCAGGATGATGCATAGCCAATTTGATAGCTCCATAGCCTCCCATGCTGTGGCCTGTAATTCCCCTACTTTCCTTGGCCGCGATGGTTCGGTAATTTTTGTCCACATAGGATACAAGATCGATTGCCGTAAAGTCCTCCCAGTTTCCAAAATATTCTGAATTGCTATAGAAACTTCCACCATAGGTGGTCAACTCGTTGGGAATGACCAGAATAAAAGGACGGATTCTTTTTGATTCAATAGCATAATCCAAAATATCCTTCATCCCCCGCATCTCGTGGGTTCCCGTAAATCCATGCAAGAAGTAAATCACAGGGTACTTTTTGGTACTTTCCCCATATCCCGGAGGTAGATAGACGCTGATTTTCCTGGTAGTAGCTTCACCAAAATCATTTTCCAAGAAGGCACTGTACACTGAGTCAACTCTGATTTCACCTTTAATTTGGGCAAAGGTTAGTTCAGAAAATCCGCTGATTAGCAGTAAAATCAAAAATATTTTCTTCATGGAATTTTGGGTTGATTTCGGGTAATTAAAATTTTATGTGTATTTACAATGATGCAGGTTTCCTTATTTAGTCCGAAAACGGAAGTGGACTCAATTCAAAGTTTAAGCATATACTATTGCTTTTGCCTCTTTACTGGCAGCAAAGCGCATATACTTAATTTACCGGGAGTTAATCATTAAACAATAGAGGAGCAAATTTGTAAAGATTATTTCTCCATACCGGCCAGGCATGTCCGCCCGGATATTCTGAGTAAGTATAGTTGATACCCATCTCATCAAACTTCGCCATCATGATTTTGCAGTTTTGAAAGGCAATATCTTCCTCACCTCCCATGGCTATCCAGAATTCCTTTAAGTCAGCGTTGATTTTACCAGCATTGGATTTCATAAACTCATACTGGGCATCCACTAGTTCTGTCTGTCGGGAAGCAATCCAACCAGAACTAAATACTCCCAAATAGGAGAACAAATCTGTGTTGTTTACACCTGCATAGAGCGTTTGAATACCACCCATAGATAAACCGGCCAAAGCCCGATTCTCCGCTCCTGTTTTTACCCGGTAATTCTTTTCCACATAAGGAATAAGACTTTCTTTCAACTCTCTTTCGAATTGTTTCAATCCATCTTCCGTAAATGCACTGGCAGGCATATTTCCATCCGGCATCACTACCAACATGGGTTTTGATTTGCCCTCAGCTATCAAGTTATCCAGAATCAAATCAGTTTTACCCTGATTCGCCCAGCCTGTCTCATCCTCTCCGCCTCCATGATAGATATATAAAGCCGGATACTTTTCCGAAGTATTTTCATCGTATCCTGGAGGGGTATAAAGGAAAAACTGTCTCCAGGCTCTCAGCGCATTGGAAAAATATCGAACTCTTCTGACTTCGCCATGCGGAACATTTTTGAGTTCGTAATAGCCGTCACCTTTGAAGGGTACTTCTATCCCACTGGCCATTCTGCCCATTCCGTAAAAAGTATCACTGGCAGGATCTGCCACGGCGACCCCGTCTATAATCAAAGAATAATAGTGAAAACCCTCGCTAAGTGAATCAGTTTTGACTTCCCACACCCCTTCTTCATTTTTCACCATATCGTATTTTTTGCCAAGATCCAACTGTACTTTTTGGGCTTGTGGGGCTTTCACCTGAAATGCTGCTGTATGATCTGGGAAAACCTGAGGATATTTTGAAGTTCCTACATTGGTGGATGCAGGAGTGCCCAAAGGACTGTAAGCATTAAATTTGGACTGATCCACAGGTTTGAAGAGCAACTGAGAAAACATATAAAGCCCATTTTTCCAGACCTTGAAATCATGACCTCCCTCTTCTAGATAATAAATATGAGGAACATCATTCTCCAGAAGATAATCATGGGTACGTGAACTGAAACCCAGCAATCCATCTGCATTACCGCAGGAAATCCAAAGAACTTTCAGCAATTCCTTAGCCTTCTCGGGATCTGGAACCAAGAGTTCGGGTGATTTGGTATTTGGAGCTGAAGAAAATCCTCCAACCCAAGCAAACTTATCCAGGTTTCCTAAACCAAAGTTCAGGGATTGTCCTCCTCCCATGGAAAGTCCCGCTATTGCACGGTTTTCTCTATCGGTAAGTACAGAATACTTTTTTTCAACATAAGGAATCAAGTCATTCAGCAAATCCTGCTCGAATGTCGCAAATGCCTGAACCTTGTCCGGAGCCATGATATTTCCTTCCGCTCTATCATCCTTCATCGCCCTGCCATTTGGCATGATGACAATCATAGGTTCTATTTTTCCTTCGGCATAGAGATTATCCAAAATAACCTCAGGATGCCCGCCTTTTAGCCATTCTTTTTCATCACCTCCAATACCATGCAGCAGGTATAGCACTGGATACTTCTTGCTTTTTGAATAACCAGGAGGAGTATAAACCAAAGCTTTCCGAGTTGCGCCAACTGTCTTTGAGGAATAGC
This sequence comes from uncultured Algoriphagus sp., assembly GCF_963974835.1. Lineage (GTDB taxonomy): Bacteria > Bacteroidota > Bacteroidia > Cytophagales > Cyclobacteriaceae > Algoriphagus. The sequence continues at coordinate 59,071 of NZ_CAXBET010000015.1, forward strand.
TGATGGAATCAATTTTCCCATGGGAAATTCCATCTTTCACTTGATCAAATCCTGCTGGGGCTTCTTTTTCTAGTTGCTGTGCATGAATTTGACCCACAAAAAGGAACAATAGGAATAATAGGTTTTTCGAGCGGTTCATATAGGTTTATTAGGTTATTTTTTTGGGTTAGATTATAAGAGAAATGAACAGAAAAATCATTCACTCTTAAGTATTTCAGCCATCTTCTCGCCGTATTTGGATCCTAAAAGTCTGTATCCGGCAGCGGAGAAATGCAAACCATCTGGAATAGTTTCGCAATCAGCAGAGGAAATTACGTAAGAATTTGGGATTACATCAGGAAGGGTAGCGATGATTGGGTTCATGCTGGCACATTTCCCTCCTTGCTCCGCGCTTACCAATTCCCCAGCCAATAGAGGAACAGAATCCGGTGCCAAACCTAAATCGCTAAGCAGATTATCGTAGACTCCTTCCACTTTTCCTGGCCAGGATTTGTCACCTGTGTTGGACTCACCTTGGTGAAGTAAAATACCTTTGATCACTCCATCTTTTTGGGCAAGCTTTGCGAGCTCTACCAAACTACCGTATGGATTTCCATCGTACTGAGCGATCATCCCTTTCATCCATCCTGGAGCAGTTTCCACATAGGACTCGTAACTATCTTTTTCAAAAAGCTCGATTTTACAGCCTCCCACAGACACATTGATAATTCCGATTTTAATACTGTCGGGCAGACTTGCAGCGAGTGTTTTTCCAAAATAATCACCCGGAGTAATGCCCGTATTGCAGCGGCTAAGAGGCGGAACGGCAGGATACCAATTCCCTTTTTTCCGGTTTAAGTCCGGGCAGTCTACAGCCTGAAGTAGCAAAAAACGATCATTTGCCACGGTATCCTGAGGTTCAAATTTGGCATTTCCTTCCATGTTGGATTGCCCGAAACTGAGGAAAATGTAAAAATTGGGATCCTGAGAAAACCCTTTCCCAGAAGTCAACAAGAGCATAAAAAGAATTGGAAAGAAGAGGCTAGGTTTTTTCATTTTGGGTTTAGGTTAGGTTTGAGAGGTTATTTAGATTTTACTTTTATCAGCTTTTCTGCCAATAAGAAGATAAAAGCAATTATTGTAATGGTTAAAGCAAGAATTGAGGCTACTTCGGTCATCGGTCACCGGTCTTCCAGCGAATAAAGCAAGGGAAATAAGGCTACTGGCATCATTACGGATAATCATATTATTTCTTCTCTTTATAGGCTTTAGGGAATAAATTCATAAGTTTTACCTGCCTCTGTCTTCAAGTCATAGACGCTGGTTTCATCAAGATTAGGAAGTTCTATTTTAGCTTGAGGCGAAACTATAGGATCGGCAGTAACTGGAACCTGATAGAATGGATTTGGATTTTCTCCTGCAGCTGTTGAAAGCCCGTTCCCTTTTTCTAAATTCAATGAATTCGGCACACGCAAGCGAAGGTTTCCTCCAATGGTTGATTTAATTACTGCTTTTTCAATCTTACCGTCTTTCCAAATCAATTCCACTACCTCAAAGCCACCTTTGGCACGAATACCAGTAATACTTCCATCTTTCCAAACATCCGGCAAGGCAGGTAACAGATGAATTTCTCCGTTTGCACTTTGTACCAACATCTCTGTGATACCAGATGTGCAACCGAAGTTGCCGTCAATCTGAAACGGTGGATGTGCATCAAAAAGGTTGTTGTAAGAACCACCACCGCCTTGATTGGAACCTACAGGCGAGAGCTGATTTTGGATCAGTTTATAAGCATGGTTTCCATCCAGCATTCTGGCCCACCAGTTGACTTTCCAACCCATGCTCCATCCAGTGGATACATCTCCACGCTGAATCAAAGTGTTTTTGGAAGCAGAATACAATTCCGGAGTACGAAGTGGGGAAATCTGATTGGATGGGAATAAACCATACAAATGCGAAATATGACGGTGATGATCATTGGGATCATCGATATCATCCAGCCATTCCTGAAGTTGACCGTGCTTCCCGATCTGCATTGGGGGAAGTCTATCTCTCATGATTTTCAGGGAATCTGCAAAAGACTGGTCCTTATCCAGCATTTCCGAAGCTTGAATCACCGCACTGAAAGCATCGAAAACCAATTGGTTGTCCATGGTAGTGCCTGCATCCAAAGAAGAACCTTCATGCGCTGCAGGAGCATTCTCAGGTGAAGTTCCCGGATTGACCACAAGCCATGATTTATCTGGATGCTCCACTAAGAAATCCACGTAAAACATCGCTGCACCTTTTAGGATAGGATAAATAGATTTCAGATAATCCATGTCTCCGCTGTATTGGAAGTGATCCCAAAGATGCTGGCTTGTCCAGGCACCACCACCACTCCAGATTCCCCAGAAAATCGCATCTACTGGACCGGTAATTCTCCAGATATCAGTGTTATGATGTGCCATCCATCCACGTGCACCGTACATAACTTTTGCCGTTTCCTCACCAGCCTCAGCCATTTCAGAAACCATTTTCAGGAAAGGCTCATGAAGCTCAGCCAAGTTGGTTTTCTCAGCCGGCCAATAGTTCATCTGAGCATTGATATTGATAGTGTATTTGCTGTCCCATGGAGGGGACATCTCCTGGTTCCAAATCCCCTGCAGATTTGCTGGTTGGCCACCTGGCTGGGAAGAAGAAATCAACAAGTACCTTCCGTATTGATAATAGAGCGTCACCAACTGCGGGTCGTCTCCTTCCCGAAAGCCTTTTATACGCTCATCTGTGGGAAGTTTGGATGCTTCCGTCTCACCCAAATCCAGGCTTACACGATCGAAGTATTTCTTATAGTCTATCAGGTTTGCGCTGAATAACTCATCAAAAGTTTTGGACGATCCTTCTGCCATAAAGGTCTGAGATCTTGCATTTTCATCACCTGTCAGATCAAGGTAATTATTGAAATTGGTAGCTATGGAAATATAGATCGTAGCTTCATTTGCATTCTTTACTTCTATTGAATTCTCTGATGAACTGATCTCTCCACCTTGGTTTTTAATCTTCGCGATGCCCTTGAATTTCACCTGACCTTGCACACCTTCATGATCAGTCGTAGTACCGGATATAGTCAATTCTTTTTCTGGGCTCAGAGCAACCTTCGCATTAGGCTGAGGGGTAGCCATGGAAGCGGTGAAGGAAATTTTACCTGGTTTGCTGGCTTTCAGGTGAATTGCAATAACATTATCTGCGAAGGAAGCGATGGCTTCACGGGTAAAGGTCACGCCATCGACTACATAACTGACTTTGGAAATTGCCCGCGAAATATCCAGTTCCCTTCGATAATCTGTATAAGTGCCATGTCCTTCAAATGCCATTTTCAGATCACCTACAGGTTGAAACTTCTGCCCTTGTGATTTCTTGCTTTGGATGGTTTTAGCGGCCAACTGTTCCGCTTCTTTTTGTTTCCCTTCGAAAATCAATCGTCTAACTTCCGGTAAGGATGCCAACGCATCCGGGTTATCATTTCTATTAGGACCTCCGGACCAAACTGTATGCTCGTTAAGCTGAATGAGCTCGTTTTCGACATTTCCATAGATCATTGCTCCCAATCTGCCATTTCCGATCGGCAGGGCATCTGTCCACACATCAGCTGCTGGTTGCTTGTACCAAAGCGTGAGTGGAGAGCTTTCCTGGGCATAACTGTGAAAAGAAAGGAAGATTAAAAAAGATAACATCACATTTCTCATGGGATAAAATTTTGGGTTTTGAGATATCTCTCTTTTCCTGGTAAGGACCTTTGAGATACTTTTGATAAATATTAAAATACTGACAATAAATTAGCTGAATATTTTCATTTAAAGATTTGATTCCGACAAACTTCCTTCAAAAACCTCTGTTGCGTACTTAAAGGATTGGATGGAAACTTTGAAAGAAAGATTGGTGCCCAATGGGATCAATTTATCATAAGGAAGATCAACTGTTACTCCTTCAAATGGCTCGATTCCTTTGATTTTCTTGGTGGATACGAAAGCACTTTTCCCATCTTCAAAAATCTCCACAGACACTACTGTTTTTTTGGAATTCACCTGGCCAAAATTCTCCACTTTGACACTGACAATCCCTTTCTCTTTTAAAATCTCAGGCTTTCTAGCAGAAAGTATTGCCTGATTATAATCCACCCAGGGAAGTCTGGAATATCCAAATACCATTTCACCATTGCGGTCCTTTCCAAGCATTTTGCCTGCAAAATTATCTTCCTTAAAACCGTTACCTTTCCCTTCAAAAGTTATCTCCAGATCATTACCTTTTGGCTTAGTACTTACTACTTTTGATCCTCTGCCAAAATTCACTTCTTCGGAAGCCCCATATCGTAAGGATGAAAAGTCCAGATCGGTCTGAGGATTGAATCCCGGCTCAGCCTTTACCAATACCTTCATTGCTTTAGTAGTGGAGGTAATTTCTTTTTTACCTAGCAATTCGAGTTGCATTCCTACTTTTAATGGAATTCCGATGTTTTTTGAACTGTGGGTATCATTCGGTTTATCCTCATTTTTCAAAGTGTCAATGACAGCAAAATTTGCCTGAACAGCCCTACCTAGGTCATCCTGAAAAATCTTAATCCGCTCATATTTAAACCAGTCTTCATCCGTTCCATCTTCATAGATGGTAATTCCCGGAGTATAGGCCTGACCCGGATCAGTTTTCCAATGCACCCCATCTTTGGATCGCTGATAGAAGGCGATTCTTCCTAGCCAATCGTTGACTATCAGATGGTATTGTACATTATCTTTCCAGATTACCGGATCTTCAAATCTGCCATCCACGGGCGGATACACCCTTTCGTTAGAAACTTGGTTAAAGGTATCCAAACCATCTTTGCTGAACCAAACTCCACCTCCCCTGCAAACCATCAAATAGGAACCATCCTCCCTACGTGCGAAAGTCAGATTTGAAAGACCTTCTATAATTGGCCTGTCTCTAGGGTCAAATTCAAATTGTCCATACTCCCAAGGACCATCTAGCGAATTGGCCAAATAGTAGCCATCAATGACATAGACTACAAACCTGCCGTCTTCGGTATTATAAACCTCTGGATTGTGACCCTTTCCTATTTCCTCCAACACTTTGAACGGCCCCATGGAATTATCTGATACCGCATGCACCACAATTGAGTTAGGCCATTCATGATGTCCTTTTGGAGAATCTTCCCTCCATCGACAAACGAATAGATGAAATTTCCCATCCTCTCCCTCCAAAATGTTTCCACCCCAATAGGACCATTCCTTGTCCTCTATACCATTGTCCACGTATCGCGGCTTCACCGTAGCTGTTCCCCAAGTTTCTGAAGTAAGCTGCCCAACTTTTGGTATAGGTTGAAATAAATCTATAAACTTTCCTCCCGGAACGAGGTTTATCCACTCTGCAGGCTTTTCCCGCTCCTGAATTTGAGCTAGACTTTTTAAAGGCGTGTAAAAAATCCCTCCAAAAAAGAATACTAAAAACAACCTTTTAAAATTAATCTGGTGCATTTTACTAGTTAATTATAATTCTACCAAAGCCTTAATCACTCCTGTTTCCGGATTCAACCAGGACTGAAAATCAGTCTTTACCTGATCAAACCTTACCCGGTGAGTGATATACTTCTCTACTGACAATTGACCTGAAGCCATAGCGTCCAACACCTGGTCAAAGTCTTCTCTGGTGGCATTTCTGCTGCTCATTAGCGTGGCTTCCCGCTTGTGAAATTCGGGATGGGAAAATGCAATCTCGCCTTTTTGTAAACCTACCAATACGTAATTCCCGCCATGAGCTATGTATTGAAACCCTTGATTTATAGCCGCTAGACTACCCGTGGCGTCTATGACAGAATCACAGAAATCCCCATTTGTAATTCTCTGAATTTCCTCATGGGCAGTTGTCTCAGCTTTCACCACATGGGAAATGCCCCACTCCTCTTTACAAAACTTCAGTCTATTCTCATTGATATCCATCGCGATGACGGTGGCTCCAGCGATCCGGGCGAACTCCATAATTCCCAAACCAATCGGCCCGGCACCGATAACCAAAACAAATTGCCCAGGCTTCACACCTGCTCTTCTAACCCCATGAGCCCCAATGGCAAATGGCTCGGCTAGCGCAAGTTGCTCCATGGTCACCCCTTCTTTTTTTACCAAAGACGATATGGGCAGAGAAACGTATTCCCGCATTCCTCCATCCTCGTGAACTCCAAACACACTGATTTTCTGACAGCAATTGGGTTTGCCATTTCTGCAGGCCACACAAGTTCCGCAGTTGAAATAAGGTATCACCGTGATTAGATCACCTTTCTGAATTTCTTCATTATCTCCAATTTCCACCACTTCACCAGCCAGCTCATGTCCCAAAATCCGTGGGTAAGAGAAAAAAGGTTGAGTGCCTTCGAAGGCATGGAGATCTGTGCCGCAAATGCCTATTTTCTTGATTTTAACTATGGCTCTACCTTCCGAAAGCTCCGGTATGGCGCTTTCCAAATATTCAAATTCCCCAGGTGTCTTACAGGATAATATGTTCATGTAATTATATTTTATTCAAATTAAATTCTGATAAATAGTCGGCAATCAATTTCTGCGCTTTCATTTCTTCCCAAAAAGAATCCGGAAGCTGCGTATCGCAATACTTTGCGTTTGCCTGAATTCTATTAGCGGAAGTAGAGTTTAGGGCAAGAGAATTGACACCAGGAAGCTGTAAGGCAAACTGAATACAGGCATGCGCCGGATTTACGCTATGAGTTTCGCAAATCTGGAAGAATTTAGTTCTCCAGCTATATTTTTTGATATGTTCAGGTTCTTTTCTATCCATCTTTTGATAATCGAAATAATCTCCTCCGACCAAAAAACCTGACTGAAATACAGCTGAATTGATAATCCCAACTCCCTCCTTTTCCAATTTACTCATAAAGTGAAAAAGCTCCTCAGGATGATCGTATATGGTCATACTATTGGCAATCATCACCCAATCCAGCTTTACCTGTGAATAGATCTTTTGGATTACTTTCCAGTTTTTTGAACCTACGCCTACTGCTTTTACTTTTCCGGCTTGCTTTAGTTCCTCCAATGCTGCATAGCCATCCAGAATATCTGCAAATCGCTGTTCATAATCCTGCGGGGAATCTGCCTTATCCAAATATTCATCCGGATCATGGATGGAAACCAACTGACTATCGTACCCTTTCAAGAGAGCATTACCTTCCTCAAAACAAGTTAAAATTCCCTGGTAACTGATATCCTGAACTGCATCGTAACTAAGATCCTTCCAGACATCTTTTTCAAAAGTTGGCTCTCCTACCAAGGGAGCGCGCTTCCATCCCAGTTTGTTGCTGATCAACAATTTGTCTTTTGGCACCTGAAGTTCATTCAGCGCCTGCCCCAAAGTTTCCAACGCCAAGCCTGCACCGTATTTTCCTGCCGAATCGAAGACTATTTCATTAGGAAAGCATGCTAATGCGGCAGTTATTAATTCCAGCTTTTGTTCATAGGAATAAGCTTCATAGAGATTTCCCAGAGAACTAGTCCCAAAGATCATAGAAGGTACCCGAATGCCTGTTTTCCCTAAGTCCATTATTTTAATTGTAATTCCTTCCAGAATTGATTCAAATTTTTTATTCGGTAAAACCGAATTTATCAAAACAATAAACCAATATCATAAAAATGGGCAAGAGTACGTTGGTCAAACGTTTGACCTAATAATGAGACCGCCTAACTAAAAACCATCCTGCTTTCATTCATTTATTCTAATTTAGGTTTGCCAAGTAGCCCAGAATGAAAAAGAAAAGAATCAGCATTACCGATATTGCCAATGCGCTTAATGTAACGCCTTCAACTGTTTCAAGGGCGCTAAATGGAGGAGGAAAAGTAAGTGAGAAAAAAAGAAATGAGATTTTGGCCTTGGCACAGGAACTTGGCTATAGGCCTAACCCTATCGCAAAAAGCCTATTGGAAAATAAGACCCATACCATAGGCCTTATCATCCCGGAGTTCACCCATCATTTTTATAGCCGTATGCTTTCCGGAATAGAGAGCATCACTTCAGGGGCAGGCTACCAATTGCTGATCTGTACCTCCAATGAAAACGAGAATCAGGAAATCAAATCCACACAAATACTTTTGGATGCCAGGGTGGATGGAATTATAGCAATCATTTCCAAGATGAATGACAAATTTGAGCATTTACAGGAAGTACTCGATAGCGGAACACCGTTGGTATTGGTGGATCGTTTTTCGGAAGAAATCGAAACTCCCTATGTGATCTCGGATGATTTCAAAGGTGCATTCTCAGCCGTTGATTATTTGTCCCAAAGTGGATGCAAAAACATCCTGCATATAAAAGGTCCGGACAATCTCTCAACTACTTTCAACCGATTAATGGGGTATAAGGAAGCCCTTCGAAAGCATGAAATTGAGTTAAAAGAGGAACTGGTATTAGAAAGTAATGATGCGAATCTGGTGGAAAAAATCAGGTTCTGCCTCACAAATTATTTAGTGGATGGCGCATTTACTTACAGTGATTACCTGGCATTTGAAATCTATAAAGTAGCAAGTGAGCTTAAAATCAAGATTCCTGAGCAATTGTCAGTGATTGGCTATGCTGATGAACCTATTTCCACTTATATCAACCCTACTTTAAGTTCCGTAAATCAGCAGCCGTTTGAAATGGGTGCATTTGGAGCCAACTATCTATTGAATAAAATCAATAATCCGGAAATCGCTCTGGAGATAAAAAATCTGGAAACTAGGTTAGTGATACGGGAGTCTTGTAAGAAGGTGGAGGGGTGAGAGGGGTTAGTTGGGTGGGGAATTGAGAAAATGGAGGGTGAGGATGAAAAGTAACGGTCTCGGCTATGAGTAGTTGCGTGGCTTAGCAATTAACTTTACAAGTACACATTAAACTGAAAATCCTCGCGGATTTTCAGAAGTAGGCGAGAGCAAGCAATTACTTAGCCATTGCTAGCATACGTTTTTATGTTTTATTTTTCTTTGGCAATTCAAATAATTCGATTTGTCTCATTGCATCTTCAATTTTAGATTGACTAATCTCTGGGTCAATATTTTCTTCAAATTCCGCTATGCTTGACATCCAAAAATGAAATTCATCATCATTAAATTTAGAAGCTTTTTTATCAGCTTTTTTCTCCACGAATTCAATCATTGATTTTGTCAATTCCTTAACTTCAATGCTAGGCTCACTATTGATTCCATCTTCGAATATGTCCTTTTCATAATTTTCAAAGGTTTCAGCTTGCTTTATATATCTTCCTAGATAATATAATGAACTTCTTATATCGGCTATTGGAAATCCCTCTGTTATATTTTTTAAATCTTTCATATTTATCCAATTTTAATAATGTCAAAAGCAGATTGTGGCAGGTCTGAAACAATGTATTCGTGTGATAATGGATTAGCCTTATCTTTAATATCTATTTTGTTGTAATATGGAACTGCCTCTAATCTTGAAATCACACAGAGCAATGGCCTAAATTGCTGGTCTTTAGCAAGTTTAGAGATAGCTATTATTTCTTCGTGAGCATCTTCGTTAATTCTTCCTAATTTAAGCATTATATCCGCTCCTTTTCTTATTCCTCTTCTGTTCAAGGTAATTTTTGTGTTATGAAAATCAGAACCATCAATTTCATTTTTAAGCATCTTATATATTTCCATTGGTGAAGAACTTGGTGGTACTGTAAAATGTGGTGATTGGAAGTCAGAACCAAAATATGGTGTACACCACAAAAAGTGTTTATCTCCGTAATATTTTTTATTAATATTATATGCTAAAGTTGTCATTGTAGAATATAATATTGGATGGCTAATATCTTTTAGAGACATAATTTTCAATATTCTTTAGTTGGTTGTAAATGTATGCTAACGGTGAGTATAAGAATAGTACCCGACTCCCTTACACTTTCCTATCAAGTTAGACAAAAGTTGTGGCGGGATAAAACCATTAAAATTACTACTGAACCGGCTATTATTTTTATACATTGTTATTGGCATTTGTTTTTATATTGAACTGTGAAATAAATTGTCAGCTGTATATCTACTCATTCCAAATTTTTCCGCAAGATGTTCCTTAATATCATTTATTTCCCAACCAGCTTCATAATACAAATCTTTTGCTTCTTTTGAAGCCTCTGCGTACATTTCTGCTGTAAATTTTTTTCTCGGTTTTTCGTTATTCGATTCGGAAAGTTGACTTCTTATCAGTTGCTTGATTTCAATTAATTCCGCACTTATTTCATCAGTCTTTTTAATCTGTGGTTTAATATCTAAAAATGCAGATAAAATGGAATCAGTTGGTGATTCTATAATTTCTGAAATTGAGTTTTTAATTTTCGCTTTTAAATCTTTAGCCCAGTTAGGTTTCTTTGAATCATAAATTAAAATTCTTAAATATCTTAAGTCGAATGGAACATTTTCAATTGAGTCACTAATAATAATGACTGGTTTCGTAATTGCGTGAGCAAGTCCGAGTTCATACATAACATTTGGGTTTAAATCTGTTATGTCTGCGATTAGAATTTTAGAATAATTAATATATTCCCAAATATCACGGATTATAGGTGTTGGTCTAAAAAGACTGTCAGCACGTTTTGGCTTAAATCCACATTCTTCTATTACACTTTTATAAATTTCAGTATAATATTCGTCAAATGGGTCGCCAAATGGCATCATTACAAAACAAATATTTTCAATCGGGTTTTTCATTTCTCAAATTAATGCCAAAATTTGTATTTATTCTTCCACCACCCTATTACTCCTACATCGCCATCCTCCTTAGGCCTTTAGGGTTCTACTAGCTCCAAATTAATGATTTCGTCTAAGGGAATTGTACAGGAGCTGATTTTTTTTATTGGTAATGCATTTAAAAGGATTGGAAGAGAATTCAGGATAATATCATGTCCTTTCAGCCTTTTATCCTGAAGCTTCAACCTCTGAGTATAAATTTTCAACCTATTATCCTCAATGTTCAGGTTCTGAGTATGAAATTTCAACCTATTATCCTGAAATTTTAAGCTATTATCCTGAATGTTCACCCTATTATCCTAAAGTTTTAAGCTATTATCCTGAATGTTCACACTTTTAGACTGAACCTTCAGCCTATTTTCCTGGAGGTTCAGTTGTAACTCCTCAAACAAAAAAAGCCGGATCCTCTCGAATCCGGCCTGGAGAAGTGATAAGCAACATCTCCTCGCTAAGTCTTAATCAGGTTCTTCACTCTTTTGGTGGAGATTTTTTTGGTTTACGCTCCCAGCGCCCCATCAAATCCGCCACCACTGGCTTGGCACTTGGTACTCCAAGCTTGACCGCCATCTGCGCCGACTTATAATAGGCTGTAGATGGTACCATGATTTCCGAGCCAGCTTCCATAAGCGTATTATCCAGATTGCTATAGAGTTGGGACAATACATTAAAAGTTTGGCCTGTAAAACTGCGACCGCATCTTTGATTGCGGTAAGATCCGCTGCTGGGATCACAATGGAAACTTTGTTGTCTAAGATAAAAATTGGTTAATGTGTAAGAAAAATTAATTGTAAACTAAATTAACTAAGTGAAATCAACAAAACAATAGTTTACTGAATATCAGTATGTTATAAAATAAAAATTCTTTTCAGAGAAGTAAATCTTCAAATTTAAAAAATGGGGTGTAGGCGGGGAATAATAACATTGAGGAATATTTTTACATTAAAGGTTTTCATCTTGGTCAGAAGTCTTTTCAAGAATTTTATCCAAATAATCAATAACCATGTCTGCATGTTCTGGAAAAAATATTCTTATATGTCCATTTCTTTCGGTTTTGTCTTTAAAATTTCTTTTAGAAAAATAAAAAAATATGAAATTAGAAAATTCAGTTAAGATGCCTTCAAATTGGGGAAGGATGTTTTTCTCAATTACTTTGCCCCACTCTTCGCTTAAAGACTTATTTGTCGTACTAATTGTACTTCTTCTTAGTATTTCAAGATCGTGTTCCATTAATCTCTGTTTTGTAGAAAGTAATTTCTCAACGTCCTCAGCATTGACGTATTTCTCCAAAACCTCAGAGAACTTCTTTAAATGGTCTAACTTATTATTTTGCTCGGTAATAATTAGTTTTTGATCATTCACTCTTTTTATCAACCAAAAAGCTGTAAAACAAGTGGAAATAATATTTATAATGATTAGTACAGTTGTCGTCATTTTTAGATTTTGTCAGGTTAAACTAACAGCTAATAGTCGTATATAAGCTACTCCCAAGCCCTATTGCGTCTATATCGCAATTGTCCACAGGGTTCCCAGGTTCTGCTGAATCCAAATTAAGGATTTCGTCGAAGTGATTGTTCAGGAAATGAAATTTATTTTTTGGGTGATTGTAAGATTTTTTAGAGGGTATGTCCATTGAGTATACTCCCATCTTTTACGGTCTTTAGGTAGCTGATGACCTTACCGTCTTCTCCCACTTCGCATACCCGGTAAGAAGGAAATGGATTGCCCCAGTTGCCACCAAAGTGCCCGGACCATAGAAAGGGCTTTCTACGGTAAATCATCTGCCCATCTATATCATGATCATGTCCATGAAAAGTTGCCCGCACATTTGGGTAGGATGTGATTAGGTTTAGAAAGTCCGTACAAGGTACCCCATTCCGTGTCCAGTCGTTTTGGGAGATGTGGACGAAGATAAAAACATGAGCAAGAGATGCATATTCGTCCAGGATGCTTTTGGCAAAATCTTGATCGGCACAGAGGTATTCTCCTTTTTCGTTAGAGCAATCAAGCAGCAGGATGCCAGAGTCCTTGACTTTGAAGGAAAAGTTTGTCGTCTGCCCCATGATTTTCCGAAAGTCTTCCTCACTTACTCTGTCGTGGTTGCCTCGTGTGACATAATAAGGTACTTGCAAGCGGCCATACACTTCTCTAACTTGTGGTAAAAGTGTCGGATCATCGTGAATCAGATCACCATTAAAAACTACAAAATCCACATCCTTTTCCCGATGAATAGCCTCGATCAAGTTGCTATGGGAAGTTTCGTAATCTGTATCAGGCTGTCCCCAATGCCCGTCTGAAGCAGTGATAAATTTGAGTCGGGTGGCTTTTGGAAAATCCATATTTCCATAGCCCACAAAAGGCATGGTCATGAAAGATGTGCCGATAAGGCTGATTTTTTGAAGAAAAGGTCTGCGGTTCATGGGTTTAAAATAGGGTTTAATAAGGAAGGTTGAAAGGATTTTTCTTAAGTCACTTCGGGATGCATTAATCTTTAAATACTTCTATTCACCATATTGGAGTAAAGTGATACTGACCTCCTTGAGAATAATAAAATAAATCCCCACAACTTTCAGAATTAGTTTTTTCAAAAAAAGGTTTGAAGGAAAATATACTCTCAATTCAGGACTAGTCATTATCTTAAATCCTACCAATGAATATACTCGCAGCATTACAAGAAATCGAGGAACTGAAAGATGTTCCGGAAGAACAATTAAACTGGTTGATCAGCAAAAGCGAATGCTATTCTGTGGATGAAGGGAAGACACTTTTTGCTCCAGGAGATCCTATCAACCGGCTTCATATTATACTTAAAGGTGGTTTTACGCTCCGTCTCAAGCGAAATAATCAATTTGTAAGTGTGGGAAAGTTTGAACAGAATACGATTACCGGCATGCTCCCTTACTCGAGAGCACATTCTGCCCTAGCCTACGCTGAGGCTCTTTCCGACTGCCAGGTTTTGAGTTTGGATGAAAAGTATTTTAAGGAAATGATCCGGGATCAGCATGAGTTAACCACTGTATTTGTCCATGCCATGAGCACGCGTATCCGTCAATTCACACAGAGGGAGCAGCAGGATGATAAAATGATGGCCCTTGGGAAGCTTTCTGCAGGACTGGCACATGAGCTCAACAACCCTTCTTCAGCAGTGGTCAGAAGTTCTCAGGAACTTGCGAAACTTTTGAAAGTCAATCCTGAAAAATTTAAGAATATCATCAAAATCAAGATGTCTGATGAGGTAATTAACAAAATGTCGGATGTGTTGTTTAGCAAAATCAATAGTGGAATCAAGGAGCTTTCCCTGATGGAAAAGTCAAGTATGGAAGATGAACTGATGGATTGGCTGGATGATCATTCCATCGAAGATTCCGATGAGATTGCTGCCAACTTTGTGGATTACGGACTAACTGAAGAAGATCTGGATTCCATGGCGGCAGAGATCCCTGAAGAAAATTTAAATTCAATCCTAAGCTGGCTGAATCAAGTGCTCACTACAGAGAAGCTCGTCCATGAAATACAGGATGCTTCCCAGCGGATCAATGATCTGGTCTCTTCGGTGAAAAGCTATACCCATATGGATCAGGCGCCCGAGAAAACGTCAACCGATATCCATGTTGGCCTGAACAATACACTGACCATGCTTAACCACAAGTTGAAGAATGTAAAGGTGATTAAGAATTATGAAGAAGATTTACCTCTTGCCTGCGTGTTAGCGAGCCCTCTGAATCAGGTTTGGACAAACTTGATTGATAATGCTATAGATGCTATGGAGGATCAGGAAGTCAAGGAGCTGACAATTACCACCAAAAGAGAAGGGAAATTTATCAATGTGAAATTGACCGACACCGGCATGGGTATTCCCCAGGATATACAGGACAAAATTTTCGATCCATTTTTCACTACCAAACCTGTTGGAAAAGGAACGGGATTGGGGCTTGAATTTGTCCAGCAAATAATTAAAGTACAACATCACGGCTCAGTTTACCTAGAATCAGAACCAGGTAATACTACTTTTACAATTTGCATACCTATCGAAGACAACTAACCAATGAAAAAGCCTATTATATTTCTACTGGATGATGATTCAGCTGTATTGAAATCGGTGGAGCGTGATGTGCGGGCAGAATTTAGGAAGAACTATAGAATCATCGCAACCCAGTCAGCAAAAGAGGCATTGGATGCGTTGCCGGAGTTCAAGAAGAAAGGCGAAAATGTGGCACTTTTTCTCTCAGACCAGAGAATGCCCGAGATGCTGGGTGTAGCGTTTCTGGAGAAAGCCAAAGCCTTTTACCCAGATGCCAAGCGCATCCTACTTACTGCATATTCAGATACAGATGCAGCCATTAAAGCTATAAACGAAGTAAAGCTGGATTACTACTTGTTGAAACCATGGGATCCACCCGAAGAGAAACTGCATCCCATCTTGCGTGACCAGTTGGAAGCCTGGCAGTGCAGTTATATTCCGGAAGCTTCAGGTTTAAGAATCGTAGGCCACCAGTGGTCACCAAAGTCACACCAAATAAAGGATTTTCTTTCCGGCAACTTGGTACCCTATCGCTGGATGAACATTGAAACCAGCGCACAAGGCAAAGAACTTCTTGAGCTTAATGGAATTGAGATTAAAGATCTTCCCGCCGTCTTTTTCGATGATGGTTCTTTTCTGACCAATCCTACCACGTCAGAGGTGGGAGAAAAATCCGGTATGTCCATCAAAGCAAAGCAAGCCATGTACGATGTGGCAGTAATCGGTGCTGGTCCTGCAGGACTTGCTGCCAGCGTATATGGAGGTTCGGAAGGTTTGAATACTTTATTGATAGAAAAAAGAGCTCCTGGAGGTCAGGCGGGTACGAGTTCCAGGATTGAAAACTACCTAGGTTTTCCCAATGGACTGAGCGGATCGGATCTTTCCCGCAGGGCGATTACCCAAGCCACTCGATTTGGGATAGAATTTCTCTCTCCACAGGAAGTGGTAAACATTGAAATCAGGGACACTTATAAAATCATCAGCCTGCAAAATGGAGATGTAGTAAATGCAAAAACCATTATTATCTCTACAGGTGTGGAATACAGAAAGCATCCTGCCAAAGGCATAGATGAATTTACAGGAGCGGGTATTTACTATGGAGCCGCGACTACGGAGGCAGCTTCCTGCGAAAATGAGGACATCTATATCGTAGGTGGCGGAAATTCTGCTGGGCAAGCGGCTATGTACTTATCCAAGTTTGCAAGAAAGGTTTTTATAGTCGTACGCAAACCTGACCTGAGCAGCAGCATGTCGCAATACCTGATTGATCAGATTAATGCAACTCCAACTATTGAGGTTATAGGGAATTCGGAAATTACAGAGGTAAGTGGAGAACAACGTCTCTCAGAATTAGTGCTAAAAAATGGAAATACCGGCAAGGAGGAAAAGAGAGTTGCTGCGGCACTGTTTATTTTCATAGGGGCGAAACCTATGACTGATTGGTTGCATCTGGATATTATCAAAGATTCGCGTGGCTTCCTGGAAACTGGCCCTGCCCTAGCCCGCTATAACGACTTCCGCAAAAATTGGAAACTCAAGCGTGATCCTTTACTTCTGGAAACCTGTATTCCTGGTGTCTTTGCCGCGGGAGATGTGCGCTCGGGCGCTATGAATCGTGTTGCTTCTGCCGTAGGTGAAGGCTCCATGGCAATTAAGTTTGTGCATGAATACTTAGCGGAAAATTAGGGAACAAAAGAGAGCTAGATTTAACTGGCCATCTTCTGCTTCAACTCTTCAATTTTCTCCACAGTGAGAGGCTTCTCGTAGTAAGCAATTACAGAGGGATAGTTTTCTGTCATTTTTTTATCTTCTGGACGTACAGAAGAGGAAAGCATCGCAATTTTTGAGCTCCCACAAAGCGCTTTCCTTTCCTTTTCTTTTAAGAACTCCCAACCGTCCATTACTGGCATATTGATATCCAGAAAGATAATATCAGGGCAACTCTTTTCAAGATAATCGAAAGCGTCCCATCCATTTTGTGCCTCGTAAACATCTTCAATGCCTACACTTCGTAGGACAATTTTATGGATGAAATTTGTTGTTTCATCATCTTCTATCAGCAATACTCTAGTACTCATCTTTTCCATTTTTAAAAATAAACATTGAATAATGCTCCTTCTTGTGGCTTACTTTCAACTTCAATTCTTCCCCCGTGGGAATCTACAATAGATTTAACGATATACATTCCAACACCCATTCCCTCAACCCCAGTGTGCAATCTCTTAAATAGTCCAAATACTTTCTCTGAGTATCTTGAGGCATCAAAGCCCATCCCGTTATCTTTTACACTGAGACAAACGCTTCCATTATATGCGGTTGTTTTCACCTGTATGATCAATGTCTTATCAGGGTCCCTGTACTTTACAGCATTCGTGAGCAGGTTTTGCAATATACTTTTTAAATGAAGAACTGGGTACTCAATTTTAGGACATTCTGAAAAATCGGCATTTATGGTGGCCTTTGATTTCACAAGTTGCTCGGTGATACTCTCCTTTATCTCATCGAATATTTCCCCAAAATTCAGCTTCTCCTTTTTGTAACCTAATGTTGATTTGAAGCTGATAACATCGTTTAGCGAAACCACTGTTTTATTCAGTTGTTCAATACTGTTCTTCAACTTGCCGAATACCTCATTACTTTGCTCATCTATTATCGTTTCAGCATTTATCATATCTGACAGGATTTTGATGTTGGTAACCGGTGCTTTCAAATCATGGGCAGCTACATAGGAAAATTCTTCCAGCTCCTTGTTTTTCGATTCAATTTGTTTGGTATACGTTTTCACTTTGGCCATCTCAGCTTCTAACGCGGAGTTAAATTCCTGTAGTTTTCTTTTGGCTATCTCACGTTCAGTAATATCCTGAATGAAGACATGGATCAGAGGTTTATCTTCAATCATATACTTGCAGGGCGTAGCTTCAGCCATAAAAACAGACCCATCTTTTCTCTTAAAGCTAGTCTGTACATTCATTTTCTTCTCCTGCTTCATTTTATCCAAAACCTCAGCGGAATGTTTTAGCTCATCTTCTGTATGAAGATCAAATATGCTTTTTTCGAGCAGTTCATCTTTGGTATAACCAAACATCAAAAGTGCACTATCATTGCTGTCAATGATATTCATTTCTAAATCATGTACTATGGTTGGAATGACAGAATATTTAAATATTTGCTTGAAGATGTCGCCTTCTACATCAATCCTTCGGAAATCTGTGATTGTAGTTGATGTCTCGGAATTTTGTGATTTAGTCTTACCTTTTTTCATTCTCGCTTAATTTAAATATTTCCAGTCAAACTAAAACTAGCTTGCTACCAAGGATGCGTTATGCCGATTTAGAGCATTCCTTTAAAATTAAGCAACAATTGCGAATGGGGCATATTCATTTTTCTGAGCTGTGGGGCTCCAATAAAACTATAGAGGAGGTAAAAAATTTATTGAAGCAATAACATGTGTAGTCTCTGAATCTTCATCACGTTAAGATCATACCATTACATTTCATTGCCGTTTTTTTCTACGTGAAGTCTATTTTATTAGGAGGGCTGTATAAAAACCAACAACCCGAAACACCTAAAAATCCAAGCCAAATAAACATCTGTTTTATTAACTCAATCGATTGTAATTAAAATAAAGGCATATTTTTCGAGATTTTGAAAATTGATTATGCTAGATTTGTGAAGACAATTTTCAGATTGTAAACCCAAATATCTATGCAGTATCAAGACAAGGCTAAGTTGCCTTCTTCTCTTGCTTTTCCCATGGTTGAGACCAGTGGGAAAGTTCACATCAACCTCCCTCCAGCCGAACTCATCGAGATGGCCCTGATTAGAAAGGAAGGAAAACTCACTTCATGCGGCTCACTAAGTGTGGCTACTGGAAAGTTTACCGGCAGATCCCCAAAAGATCGATACCTGGTCATGGACGACTTGACAAGGAACACCGTTTCATGGGGTGAGATAAACCTACCCTTCGATAAGGAAAAATTCGGGCTACTCTTACAAAAAATGAGAGAGCATCTTGCGGATAAAGAACTATTCATCAGAGATGCTTATGCTGGTGCTGACCCTAATCACCGACTTAATTTAAAAGTGATCAATACGCAAGCCTGGCAAAACTTATTTTGCCATAATATGTTTTTGCGTCCGACTGAAGATGAGCTTAGGGATTTCTCTCACGATTTCACCATCATCTGCGCTCCTGAATTCGAAGCTATTCCTGAAGAAGATGGAACGTCCAGTCCGAATTTTGTGATCATAAACCTCAGTGAGCGCATCATTCTTATTGGAGGAACGGGCTATGCAGGGGAAATCAAAAAAGGTATTTTCTCTGTACTTAACTTCCTTCTTCCTCATGGAAAAAATATTCTCTCCATGCACTGCTCAGCCAATGTAGGCTCGGATGGGGAATCAGCAATTTTCTTTGGCCTGTCAGGTACAGGCAAAACTACTCTTTCTGCGGATCCGGACAGAAAATTGGTTGGCGATGATGAACATGGATGGACTGATGAGGGAATATTTAATTTTGAAGGAGGATGCTATGCAAAAGTCATAGATCTCAGCCGGGAAAAAGAACCTGAAATTTGGGATGCAATCAGGTTTGGCTCAATAGTGGAAAACACGAAGTTCAGGAAGTATTCACGGGAAGTGGATTTCTCGGATAGTACAATTACGGAAAACACCAGGACTGCCTATCCAATCAATTTCATTCCAAATGCTCTAAATCCTTCCATAGCCCCACATCCTAAGCATATTTTCTTTCTGACTGCAGATGCTTTCGGGGTAATCCCTCCTATTTCTCTTTTGGATAAGGGCCAGGCTATGTATCACTTTATTTCAGGTTATACTTCCAAATTGGCAGGTACGGAGATGGGGATTTCTGAGCCTAAGCTTACTTTTTCAGCCTGTTTTGGAGCGGCTTTTTTGCCACTTCATCCTACTCTTTATGCTTTATTGTTCGGTGAAAAAATAGTAAGCCATAACGCAAAAGTTTGGTTGGTTAATACTGGCTGGACTGGTGGTCCCTATGGAGAAGGTAGACGCATGAAACTAGTTTACACACGGGCAATGATAAGCGCTGCACTGGAAGGAAGTCTGGACCAGGTTGAATTCGAGCGAGATCCGCACTTTGGAACAGCCGTGCCTAAGGCATGTCCAAATGTCCCAGGGGAAATTCTCAATTCCAGAGGGACTTGGATAGATGGGGATGCCTATGACACGCAAGCTCAAAAACTGGCTGATGCATTCAGGAGAAATTTTGAAAAATATCGAGACTTTGCTACAAATGAAATTGTAAAAGGCGGTCCCATATAAAATCATAAAGGGAGATAAAATTAGCGCTTTATCTCCCTTTAATATTTAATCTAGCTTAACTTTTAAAATACATCATGAATTAATTTTCTGGTGAAATACTTTTGAGTTACCCAGCCTTTTCATTCTGTAATTTAAAGTTTATTTACCCTCCCACTGTCCCAGTCACTACCTCTCCAGCCCGCTTGAAATGGGCCATAATGACGCCACTGGGTGTATGATGACATTCTAATAAGGCAAACGCAGCAGGAATCGCTCCGTCCACAAATAGCTTTTTCCCTTTACCCAGTGTGATCGGATGGATCATCAACCAAAGTTCATCTACTAGATCCTGTTTAAGCAGCAATTGAATCAGTTCACTACTTCCCCACACTTGTATATCTGAACTCTTCGAATCGGGGGATTGCGAAGGTGTTTTTTTTAGGGCTTCTATTTCGGCTACGCTTGTGAGAAAAAGTGTGTTTTCCCAATTTGATTTGCTAACTGAATTGGAGAAAACATATTTGTTTACTGAATTCACGCTAGGCCAATATTCAGAATGCTCAGGCCAGTAGCTTTCCCAGATTTTAAAAGTTTTTCTTCCCAAAAGTAGATCAGCAGGTTGTAATAATCTTTGCATTATCCTGTCAGAAACTTCGTCTTCGAATGGTGCTACCCAGCCACCATATTTAAACCCGTTTGAAGTATCTTCTTCCGGGCTGCCAGGAGATTGCAATACACCGTCTAAGGTGATCATCGATAAGACTATTATGTTTCTCATATGCATGTAATTAATGTATACAAATCTGCAAAAGATAAGAATTGTAGTTACTGGGTAAATGCGACATTCTTCAGTGTGAATTAAACACTGCGGTATTGCTAGATTTTTTTTTTGGATTTTCTTATCCTTTCTTTTTCCAACAGCGGTAGGTAACGGTTTTTTGCCATTGAGAATTTTTGATAAAGTTTGATACTTTCCAGATCCCGCTGTCTAGAAACACGAAAATAATTTGGGGAATTGACTTTAGTATCGCTGTTTTTATTCATTGATACTTACAATAAATCTAATAGACAAGAGTTATAAGATCTGCGCGCCGAAAAAATTATAACCAATTCAAATGATTTCCGTTTATGCAAGCTAGAAATCAATGCTTTAGTAAATAAACTAGGTTTTCAAAATTTCAAATTTCAGTTGCATTTGTGATGAGAGGTGATTTGAAATTGAAAAGAGTTAAGTAAATTGAAATACATCTTCTGCTATTAAAATACCCTGTATAGGGTATTAGAAAAAAATAATTTGATGGTACATTTGGCTAAATAATAATATCATGGAAAAAGGAATAATTAATTTTGATTTATTGGATACCGTTCTTCGTGAAACCAAGAATTTTTTAATAGCGATTCCGACTGGATCAATAACCCATGAATTGGTTTCTACCTATCTGTTTAGCCGCATCCCACAGCAATTTTACGAGCATCATCTTCCGCTACATTCTTTAAATGTCGTCCCTATGTCAAAGGGTTTTCAGGTAATTATTAACCAGGATATTGAACGATACCTCATTTTAACATAGGATGATCCTTTTAATCGCGTAAACGCAATTTGAAAGATGATCAAGTAATTGGTCTCAAAAAATCACGGAAAAAAAACAAAAAAGCCGATTCTATAAAGAGTCGGCTTTTTTGTTAATGGATTGCACTTATTGCTGCAAAAACTTCAACAACAATTTATTCAACTCCTCTGTATGGGTTAAATTTAATCCATGGGGAGCATTTGGGATAAGATGATACTCATTGTTGGCAATTCCTTCAGCTGCCTGTTTGGCCGAGGTTTTATAAGGCACAATATTATCAGCATCTCCATGTACAATAAGTGTGGGCACATTTACATTTTTCAACTCACTTCTAAAGTCTATTGTACCCCAAGCTTCGGCTGTTTTAATAGTAGCAATTGGAGAGGCATGGGATGATATAGAAAAATCATAATCAAGATTCGCCTGACTTACGCGGTCTTTAAGCTCATTGAAATTGTAGAAGTTTTCATGAAAACTCTTCAGAAAGCCTATTCTATCCGTTTTTAAATTCTGCATTATTTCTTCCAAATCTTCCTCTGGAACTCCGTCGGGATTGTCAGCTTTTTGGGAAACCAAAGGGATAATAGAAGCAATTAAAGCGACTTTGACAACACGATCTCCTTCGTAATCCGTGAAGTATCGGACTACTTCCCCTCCGCCCATACTAAAGCCGACTAAAGTTATATTGGATAGATCAAGCTCTAAAATCAACTCCCTCAAATCTTCAGTCAAAGAGCTGTAATCATAACCGTTTAGAGGCTGGGAAGATTTTCCAAATCCCCTTCTATCGTAGGCAATCACCCGATAGCCAGCATCTACCAAAGTTGATATTTGTGCCTCCCAAGCCTGGTGGCTTAGGGGCCAACCATGAATTAATATGACAGGATCTCCTTTACCATAGTCCTGATAAAAGATTCTGATTTTTTCGTTTCCGTTTTGATGTTTTAAAAATGGCATAAGTAGTAATGTTTAGATTATGTTGAATTATGTCCAAATGCGATGCCATGCAAATAATAGGCTTTATATTAGCTGTATAGATGTTTGAGCTAATATTTCCAATAATTTCCCTACTCTCTTCGGGAAGATAATTCCCTATTTTTCAAGAGCTTTTTTAACCGCCGGAGCCACTACCTCACCATACAGTTCTATAGCTTTCATCAACTTGTCATGAGGCATAGTACCTACGCTCAGGTGAAGTAAGTAGCGTGTCAGACCCATCATCTCCTGTTGCATCAGAATCTTATCGATAACTTCCTGCGGATTTCCCAAAACCAATGATCCTTCTTTTGATCGCATGGCATCAAACTGCCCTCTGTTCATCGGCGGCCAACCTCTTTCCTTTCCCAATTGAGTCATGACAAAAGAATATGGACCATAAAAGTCTTCTGCAGCCTGCTGCGAGTCCGGCCCTATAAAACCGTGTGAATGCACAGCTATTTGAATGTCTTCAGGATTTCTTCCTGCTTTGGTCCAGGTTTGTCTATACAAATCTGTGAAATAGGTGAATCTATCCGGGCTGCCCCCAATAATTGCTAAGGCAAGCGGCAATCCTTTCTCCGCTGCACGGACTACTGACTGCGGGGTACCGCCAACTGCCAGCCAAACTGGAATCTCTGTTTGGAATGGTCTTGGGTAAACTCCTCTATTGGAAATGGCAGGTCTAAACTTTCCCCTCCATGAAATCTGCTCAGATTTGTTCAGTTGCAAAAGCAAATCGAGTTTTTCGGCAAAAATAGCATCGTAATCATTCAGGTCTTGACCGAAAAGAGGAAATGATTCTATAAAAGAACCCCTTCCTGCCATGATTTCTGCACGTCCTTCTGACAGCAAATCTACATGGGCAAATTGCTGAAAAATACGCACGGGATCCTCAGAACCCAGTACCGTTACAGCAGAGGAAAGTTTGATATTCTTGGTGATGACTGCCGCTGCTGCCAGAACTGTTGCTGGTGAGGATACTACAAAATCCGGGCGGTGATGTTCACCAATGGCATAGATATCCAAGCCGACCTGGTCTGAAAGCTTAATTTCCTCCATTAGGTTTTTCATCCTCTGAGCAGGAGAAAGTGTCTTTCCTGTCTTAGGATCTGGGGTGAGTTCGGCAAATGTGCTAATTCCTAATTCCATATTGTTGGGCTAAAATTTGAATTGACAACAGGTGATTATAGGTAAAAAGTTTAGTGGTCGGAAGATTTGTGGAGGGATGCTAGAGGTTTGAAGATAGAAACCTGCAGAGAATTTATATTAGACTACTGGAATAGTGTGTTGAATTGGGTAGTTAGTTCCGAGAAGTTAATAGGGAGTCTGGAAAACTTTTTTTCGAATCATTACCTCAAAACCTTATACGATTGCGTATTCCTTCATAGATATGTACAAGAGTGTTGGCAAATAAAAAAATAGGGCGAATAATTATCCGCCCCATCATTGTAAATGCTTATAGTGATACTTGTCAACTGCTCATCGAAAATTCAATTTTCAACCTTTTCTAATCCGTTTTCAAACTTATCACAGGATTTAAGTAGGCGACTTTAATAACTTGATATCCAACTGTCAATGCAGCTATAATCAATGAACTTCCTATCGCCATGGTAAAGGTCCAAACATCCAATGTGATCTTGAATTCGAAATCCTGAAGCCATCTGCTCATAAACCACCAACCTATCGGTGCGGCTATCAAAAACGCGATAATAATCAAGCGTACAAACTCCTGACCGAATAGCCAGATGATATGAGAAACTCCTCCTCCCATTACTTTACGGATGCCTACTTCCTTAGTCTTCTGAGAAATCATGAAGGAAATTAATCCGTACAGTCCCAAGCAACCAATGAAAATGGCGATGAAAGAAAAGAACTGAATCCCCTTTAATAAAGTGTCTTCGGCCTCATAAAACTGAGCTATGCTATCATCAACAAAAGCGTATTCAAACATCTTGTCCGGATATTGGGCATGCCACAGCTTTTCAATCTCTTCCAAAGTTGCTTTAACTGAATTTCCGTTGATCTTGATAGCAAAATTGGAATACATAGAACTTGCCGTGGTGATCAACGCGGCTGAGATTCCTTCATGCAGGGACCTGTCATGAAAATTTCGGACTACCCCTACTATCGGGCCTATCATGGTTCCGCCATTGGCATAGATCATTTGTCCCAAAGCATCTTCGTTAGAGGTGATTCCAAGACTTTGCAGCATTGCTTCATTGACTACCATTTCCCTCACTGTATCTGACGGAGTGAGATTTCTGCCTGCCAGCATTTCCAGGTCAAACGTAGAAATATAATCCGCGTCCGCCAGTTTCATATTGGTTCGAAAGCTCACCTCCTCACTGTCATTTCCAAATCTGATGGAATTATTCCAAGAGTTATCAGACGCAGGTGCTTGGTAGCATAGGGACACTTTTTCAATACCAGGCAAGCGCAAAAACTCATTTTTCAAGGTGTTCATTGTATTCAGCGAGTCATTACCCAACTTTACCATCACAATGGATTCCTTATCAAAACCAAGTTCTGCCTGGTTGGCATAACGCATTTGATTCATGATGACTATGACTCCTATGATCAATACCTGAGAAATAGCAAACTGAACGACTATCAAAGACCTTCTGGTATTAAATCCGCCAAACTGCTGCAATGAAAGCTTTCCTTTAAGGGCAGCTACTGGTTTGAAACCAGTAAGGATCAAAGCTGGGTAGCATCCTGCCAAAAGTGTAATAAGTACATCCAGTCCTATAATAAATAACAGCAAGGTGCCATCGGACAGAAAGTTGACAGGAATTTGGGTATTTAAGAAGTCATTTACATAGGGAACAAGGAGAATCCCTGCTACCAGTGCAATCAAAATACTAATGGAAGAGATTATGGCAGTCTCGAAAATAAATTGCCAGAAAAGTTGGCTCCTATAGCTTCCCAATACTTTCCTAACACCCACTTCTTTGGAACGCTTCAAAGCTTGCGCAGTGGCAAGGTTTACAAAATTCACACAGGCAGTGAGCAATAAAAAGATCCCGATTGCAATTAAAATCCCTATATCAGATCTTTCCATAGCTCCCCCGTATCTACCATCGAAGTGAAGCTCTGTGAGCGGTTGAAGCTTATAATGGTGTACATTTTTGCTTTCCGGACGGAATTGTTTGACGTAAGGAGCTAAGGCTTCCTCAACTTCTGGCGCACTTACACCCGGTCTTAGCAAGGTATAACAAAACATTCCACTGCTTATTCCTCCCCAAGCATCATCACTTGCCAGCCAGGGATTAAAATCTTTCAGGCTATTATAGGAAACAAATATTTCAGGTTTGATATCTGTGGTAGAAGGAAAATCCTCCAAAACACCGGTAATTGTGAAGGGAAGAAAATTATCGTAGGTAATGACCTGGCCGATGGGATTCTGGTCACCAAAATATTTTTTTGCCAACCTTTCTGTAAGAATCGCTGTATTTGGTTCTTCCAGAGCCTCCTTTATATTCCCTCTAGACAGCGGGAAATTGAAAATATCGAAAAACTCAGGCTCCGTGAATGCAAATCCATTAGGTTCCTTAATTAGCTGCTTTTCGCCATTTCGCTCATAGGAGATCACTGAATTTGATTCATGAAACATCCGGGCTACTTTTTCGCCGTAAGTATGATTTTCCCTTAAAACCATACCCAGAGGTGAAGGCACACTGTTGACATATGAAACCGTTTCCCGGTGTTGCTCCGTGACTATTCTATAGATTCTGTACTTGTCTGGATGAAAATCATCAAATCCCATATGATGCTTTACCATCACAAAAATCAAGATACAGCAGGTGACACTGAGCGCCAATCCTGCAGTGTTAATCAGGGAATACTCCTTGTTTCTCAGGAGAGTTCTCCAGCCAATTTTAAAGTAACTTTTATACATACCGTAGGGGGTTAAGTTTTGATAGGGTTTTCTTGGGCGGATGATACCCGGGCGGAAAAGCAAAAGCACATCTTTGATAAATCGCCAATCTGCTTTTCGTTTTCCCAAAATCTGGAAGTTTCTCTCGTATACTTCTATAAGGTCTCCTTCAATGTAATCCAACATCCTAGGATGGCAGAACCATCGGAAGAAGCGGAGAGGCAGTTTAGGTGGCTGATTCATGAGTTTATTCAGATTGTAGGCTACGTACAGGGTTGGTTGTCGCAGAAGTGATGGCTTGATAGCAAACCGTAATCAGAGCAATTCCCAAGGTTGTCAAGGCTGTAAAGGCAAAGACCCACCAATCCAAATTCGTCTGATAAGCGAAATTTTCCAACCAATTACGCATGGCAAAATACCCGACCGGAAGGCCAATAATTATCGCAATACATACCGGCTTTAATAAGTCTTTAGATATTAGAACTACAATACTTTGCACCGATGAACCCAAAACTTTCCTCACGCCAATTTCCTTAAAACGCTTTTTCGCTGTAAATGAAGCCAAGCCAAACAACCCTAGGCATGCAACCAATATTGCCACGTTGGCGAAGATCGTCAGGATGGTCTGCTGGCGAAGGTTGCTTTTATATAGTCTGTCAAACTGTTGGTCCAAGAATCGGAATTCCAAAGGATAGGCTGCTGCTACCTTGCTGTAAGTCT
Source organism: uncultured Algoriphagus sp. (assembly GCF_963974835.1). Classification (GTDB taxonomy): domain Bacteria; phylum Bacteroidota; class Bacteroidia; order Cytophagales; family Cyclobacteriaceae; genus Algoriphagus. The sequence continues at coordinate 86,254 of NZ_CAXBET010000015.1, forward strand.
GCTCGACAGTGGCTATGGTTGCGGCCAGATTACCCGGAGTTGCTTTTATCAAAACAGTCCTCCAATCTTCGCTAGGTGAAATGACCAGGGGTTCAATAGTTGACTTTAACGACTGAAAATTGAAATCTTCAACTACCCCAATGATTCGCCTCTTCGCCTGGTCCCGGACCGTATTTTTTATCCATTTGTCAAGAGCCTGCTCTGGCGTCCATCCTAATTTGGAGGCTGCCGTGCGATTGATCAAAACGGCTTCAAGGGAATCACTCGCCAAGCCAGGCGAAAAATCCCGTCCAGCGACCATTTTGAGTCCTAGAGTAGCTACATAGTCGAAGTCTGCATACTCTGTGCGGGCATTCCACTTTTCGTCAAGCCCTTCTACCTCAAACATCTGTGAGTCAAAAAAACCACCCGGTTCTCCGGACATGGCAGACACTGAAGAAATGCTGGTTTCATTCTGTAGAAGACTTTTGAACTGGCTGAGATTCTTATAGATTTCAGCGTTGTCAATCGCCACGACGAGGGTCTGTTCTGAATCATAGCCTAATTCTTTGTTTTTCACATATCTCATTTGTTTGGATATGATCGTGATACCGACGATCAGAAATACCGAAATGCTAAACTGTATAACTACCAAAGACTGCCTGAAAACCGCTCCGCCACTTCCAAGTTTCAATTTTCCCTTCAGGGCCTGCACGGGAGAGAAGGCTGACAGGAAAAATGCTGGGTAGCTTCCTGCCAGCAGCCCGACTACCACTATAATTCCGAAAAGGAATAGGTAAATAGGTAAGTATTGCCAGGAAACAGTCAGCGAGTAATCCAATAATTTGTTATACCAAGGCATGGACAGCATCAGAAGTCCAATTGAAATGACGCACGAAATGCAGGTAATTAGCACTGATTCTCCAATAAACTGCCCTATAAGATTGCTTCTTTGCGCCCCCATTACCTTGCGCAGTCCTACTTCTTTAGATCTTTCTGCGCCACGGATGGTAGACAAGTTCATGAAATTGATACATCCTATCAATAGAATAAGTGCTGCTATAAAAATGAATATATAAACCGTGGTTTTATCGCCATGTCGGGCTCCATCGGGACTGTTGTCAAAATAGACTTCATCCAGTGGCATGAGGGAAAGCACCCAATTAAATCCATACTTTTTCAACTCGGCACCCATGTATTTGTCCATGAACTGGTCCAATCGATCCTCCAACTGTGATTTGTCCACCTTCGGATCCAGCAGAACGTACGTATAGAGAGAGTTAGAAATCCAATAATTCATAGATTCCTCATTTTTATAGTTGACTAAAGGAAGGACTAGGTCAAACTCAAGATGCGAACTTGACCCTGTGTCGGCCACGATGCCTGTTACCTTTAGCGATAGACGTTGATTCAACTCGATTACCTGATCCATGGCGTCGTCGATGCTGCCAAAGTACTTTTTGGCAGTTGTTTCGCTCAGCACAACACTTTCTGGGAATTTTAAGACTTCACTTGCATCGCCGCGTAGCAGAGAAAATGAGAATAGCGAGAAGAAATCCTCATCGACCGCGACTATTTTCTTTTCCTGAAAGGATTTAGTACCGATTGTGACTAAGCCATCTGTCGGCTTGACGCGAACTGCCCTTTCGATCTCCCCACCAAAATCATTGAGCAGTGCCGGTCCATACATTCCCGATAGGTATGCTACGCTCGACTGTTTACCGTCAATCGAAAAACCACGCTTCACGCGGTAAATATTGCTGCTCTGGGTGTGAAAGCGATCGACATTGAATTCATTGGCGACATAGATGAATATCATCAGGCACACAGTAATGCCCAGGGTCAATCCAGACACATTGATGAGAGAAAAGACTTTGTCTTTCATCAAATTTCTCCACCCGATTTTAAAATAGCTTTTATACATACCGTAGTTGTTTACATAGTGATAAGGTTTTCTGGGCCTAATGATGCCCGGACGAAATAGCAAAAGCACATCTTTGATAAATCGCCAGTCCGCTTTCCGTTTTCCCAGAGTCTGGAAGTTTCTCTCGTATACTTCTATAAGGTCTCCTTCTATGTAATCCAGCATCCGAGGATGGCAGAACCAGCGGAAGAATCGGAGAAATAGTTTCGGAGGTGTGGGATTCTGCTGATTCATTACTTAAATCCCGGCTAAATTTGATTGCCAAATCGTTTCTGGAATTGCTGCCCAAAGTTGATCACGGGTATCTTTGGCATATTGAATAGCTTTCTTTCCAAGTGCCGTGATCTCAAAATATCTTCTAGGACGACCAGCCCGTTCCTCGGTAGCTTCACCGGAAAATGATTTGAGGTAGCCCTTATCCTCCATCCTATTCAGTGCAGTATGCAAAGCACCCATGCTTACGGTTCTTTTTAGACGGGCCTCAATCTCGTCCTTAATGGCTACGCTGTAAGCTGAATTATTTAAGATGCCTACGGTGAGAATTACTATTTCTTCAAACTCACCTAATTGAAAGTTCTTCATAGGAAAACGTTTAGCATTATATCCGCCAAAAGGCCTGGTTTAAAGCCATTAAGAAACGGATTAGCATATTATCTAAATGTAGGATTAATATTCATGCCAAAATCAAAATTGCTGTTTAGGCTAATTTGAGCAGGTATTATGAACTAGTAGATGTCCGAAAAAGTACACTTTTGAGCGTTGATGAACCTTAGTTTAGAAGAGTATTAAGTACTGAGGCTTGAAACTATTTGATAAAAAAATAGGATTGTAATTAATGAATTCAGAAGCAATAATACTATGCTCTCCCTCCGAAGAAACTTGCAAATGAAGAAGAATTTGTGTCCATATAGTGAAGAGATACCCAGACTTGAATTTCATTCTTGTCACTGATGTAAAACAGAAATGTATGTAGGGAGATTTAATAAGGAAAGGATAAAGAATAGTATACTTTAAAAACAGACTTATAATTACTATAAAATTTTCAAACAATGTTTCAAATAAGATCTGAACGCAACTATCTAAAACAGTACGGCTTTAGTGATATTAAAGGCTTTTAATCAAATCGATTAACTTATCCTTTGTGATCGGTTTGATCATATAATCGGTAACTTCGCTGATTGCCTTTGCTCTTCGGATATCTTCAGGTGATATAGAAGATGAGCAAATGTAAATGACGATCTCTTTATTAACAGAAGGATTAATACCAGTGTAGTGCTCGAGAAATTGCCACCCATCCATGATTGGCATGTTGAGATCCAAAAGGATGATTTCTGGTAGCAGATCAGCATTATCCTTATTTTCTTTCAGAAAATTCAACGCATCTAAGCCATTGTCATAAACCTTTATTAAGTCAAAAAGCTTAGTCTGCCTTATCGTTTTTTTTGTTATAAATACAAAAATCTCATCATCATCAATGAGAGTTATTGATCTTGTCCGAATCATCTATTTGGGATTTAAATTCTATAAAAAAAGTACTGCCTTCTCCGGGTTTACTCTCAATCCAAATTTTCCCATTCATTGCTTCTACTTGATTTTTGGTCATATACAAACCAAATCCTCTAGCGTCAGGGTGCTTATGAAATGTCTTACGGATTTTAAATACATTGTCTTTATGTATATCTAAATTAATACCCAAACCATTATCATTTACGGCCAATACTATTCTGTTATTTTTTTTATTTATTGTTTCTATTTTAATTACAGGATTCCTATCAGGTGACTTATATTTGAGAGCGTTGCTTATTAAATTGGATAAAATACTGTCTATATAATTTTGAGGAAAATAAATTACTGGTGCTTGCTCAAAGTTGTACTGTATATCGGCCTTGAATTGATCTATCTGAGCTCCAAAGCGCTGTAATACTTTTTCTAATGCATCCTTTAAAACAATTTTATCAACCTTTATATCAATATCCTGACTAACTTGAATAGATTCTACTAATTCATTCAAATCGTCCATTAAATAATTAACCACTGGTTTTACTTTAGCTAAAACCTCATTTCTTTCTATTTCATCCTGGCTTTGCTCAGCATAGTCGACCAACATTGATATATTAATCAATGGAGCTCTTAAGTTATGAGATAGGATACTGCATAAATCTATAAGTTGAGTATTCTTTAATTCCAGAAGCCTGGCATCCTCGATTGCTTTTAAATAAGCAATTTTTAGTTGATTTTCACTTTCTTTCTTGACAGTAATATCTGAGCTAATACAGGAATAGGTAATAGATTTATCTGTCTGGTTTTCAATTCGAAAAATATTTGTGTCTAACCAATAGATTGACCCATCCTTAGCTTCGATTTTAATCTCTCCACGCCATTTCCCAACTTGAGCAATTGTTTCCCAAATATTAGTTAGTGTTGAGGAATGAATTTTCGAAATTATGACATGATAGCTTTGTCCTAATAACTCATCAGAAGAATATTTAGTTATTCTACAAAAATTATCATTTATATGAATAATAACCCCGTTATGGTCAGTTGTTGCCATCAAAAATGAGTTATCGAAACCGTATTGATATCCTGATAATTTCTCCATAATGAATTTATACAGCAATGCTTACAGACTTGTTTATTTTTTTAATGTGTTACAAATCCTTTACAGTTCGAGCTATATCGTGACAGAATTAGAATTTATTGAAGTAGTTCCGAAAAAAGAAACTACTCAACTTCATAAATTAGCCCAAAAAGGTAAATATTACTATGTATTGAATTTCCAATTGTTATAAAAAAAGGAAAAACCTAATTATATATTTTACTCTTATTTTATTTTAACAACCTCGATCAACTAATCGAAAGGATCAAATAATTTTAAATTTAACATCCTCAACTATCCAAAATCCAAGCCAACTCTAAAATGACCTGAAGCAAAGAGCTCAAATCACATTAAAACCTCTCTTCAAATCGTTTTTAATCAACGATCAATCTGTTTTTTTAAATTTCAGTTTCCCTCCCTTCGCTCAGAAAAAAGATAATCGTTATCCGTATTAATGAGCAATTTACGGATGACGGCATTAGTTGGATTTCGAATTTTTGATAAAAATTAAAAATACAGTATGTTCAAATAAATAGATGCATTTCCTTATTAAATAGTATACTTGAAAGTCTTACAGGTTTAAATTACCAGCTTTAATTGCGAGTTGAAGATTCTTAAAAAAACCATTTCTCCCTTATCTGAAAGTCTTTGGAAATCCGATATTTTTCTAAAACTAAGAAAAAAAATAATTGTTTCACTTGAGGACTAAGGATTGAAGGAAAGTTTGAAAATATGTACCTCTTAAAGAATGTTAATTATCCTATTTGAATGAAAACACAACCAGAAGTTTGGCTCAGAGGTATGCTACCTCAATATTCTCCAGGTCTGCAACCCGTAGCTCATGCTATATTGCAAGCCCAAGAGGAAATCAATATTTTGATGATGGATTTTCCTACTGAATTGCTCTGGGAAAATCTGGCAGGCATGGCATCTCCGGCATTCCACCTGCAGCATATTGCAGGAGTAATGGATCGCATGTCTACTTATGCCAAAGCCGAGAGTCTGAGTTCTGAACAGTTTGATTATCTGAAAGCAGAAGGTGAAAGAAATGCTCAATTAACTATCCAAGAATTGGTCAAGCAACTTGATCAGCAGATTTTAAAATTTTTAGAAGTTCTTTCACAAACTGACCCAGCCACTTTAACTGAATATAGAGGAGTTGGTAGGGCTCAATTGCCATCTACTGTCGGTGGAATTCTTTTTCATGCAGCCGAACACACTCAGCGACATTTTGGTCAGTTATTAGTGACTTGTAAAGTGTTGATATCGAAGTAAATTTTCTTATCGGATTTATGGAAAATTTATTATTGATTATAGCAAATCATAGGAATCTTTTAAAAAATCAAGTTCTTAATATGTGGTTGGATAAATGAAAATTTCGAAGAAAAGCAGACTAAAAGCAGAAGCTTTGCTGTAAGGATTTTTATTAGAGTCCATGCAATTAATCAATGAAAGAAGCATGAGAAGAGACAAGAGGTCAGAGTGGATTTATGCCAGAAAACTAAAATGGCATAAGTCAGAAAACTTATGCCATTGGTCAATGTCGCAAACCATGCCTTCACATCCACTCATCTGATACCTAAATCCACGCTATAAGTAAGGACTTACTCATATTGAGCCAGTGAACATCTATTTAGACAACTTATTCCGCTTCTTCTTGCAAAGAATTAATGTTATTGTCATTGTAGAATTTATCACGATATTCTTGAAATTCCTCTTCCAAAGCAGTCACTAAAGTGAGATTGGCATCTACATTCTGCCACATATCCGGAAGCTTTTTTTCCAGCAATCCTACCCCTAGATTGATATTATCTGCCTCAATCTTGGATATTTTTTTCAACACAGAAGTCTGGCTGTTCTTCAAATCATCAAATTCTCTAAGAATTTTGTCCATCATTTCTACTTTCTCTAACTTATCCATAATTGTATTTTTTAAGTTTATAGCAAAGCGCCACTTATATTAAAGGTATAATTACCATGCCTAATAGGTTCCTGAATTTTTTACTATAGCGGAGCATGATAAATTAAAGTTAGAGCCAAGCAACATTTGAGTGATAAAATCCCGGGGTAAATCAATCAATTTTACTTTTTCGGTATGTCCATTCACCAGAGAAACACATATTTTGCAAACCCTTCTGCAACCGAAGGATTTTGATAAAAACCCTATTTCGTAGTTCTCTAAATTAAGAAGATGCATATTTCACAAAAGCTTATACTCTCCTTGAGCGGATTGCTGGCTATTTTTTCCGGCTGCACTCCCGAAAAATCTCCTTTCGATATTTCCCCCGCAGACTCTTTAGACCCTAAAAGAATGGAAGCGCCCTACCCTTCCATTAGCATTCCTGAAGGTACTGATTTGGAATCTCCACGCTGGAAAGGAATTGACCTGACTCCACAACCTCCAGTGGTGCCAGTGTCGGCTAATGAGGAATTGAAATCCTTTGTTCTTCAGCCTGGCTATAAGCTAACTCCAATACTATCTGAGCCTCAAATACGTGAACCTGCAGCAATTCAGTTTGATGGAAACGGACGTATGTATGTATTGGAACTGAGAACTTACATGCAGGATATTGATGCGAATGGGGAGCTGATGCCAACGTCGAGGATTTCACGTTGGGAGGATCAAGACAATGACGGAGTCTATGAGACAAGCGTCATATTTTTAGATAGCCTGGTTTTTCCTAGATACGTGGTACCGTTTGGGAAAAACACGATTTTGTCTATGGAATCCAATGAAGACAATGTGTACAAATACACAGATACAGACGGGGATGGAAAAGCTGATAAGAAAGAGCTTTTTGCAACAGGTCTTGGAAGATCAGGAAATGTGGAGCATCAGACAAGCTTCCTCACTTGGACTATGGATAACTGGATGTACAGCACCTATAATTCCAAACGAATACGCTGGACACCGGATGGTGTGATACAGGAACCTACCGGTAATCCATACGGGCAATGGGGAGTTACCCAGGATAATTATGGCCAAGTTTGGTTTCAGGATGGAGCAGGCGGAGTTCCCCAAAACTTCAATTTGCCCATTGTCTATGGAAATTTTGGTATAAAAGGCCAATACAAGGACGGGTTCAGAGAGCCATATAGTTTGGTGAAATTGGCAGATTTTGAACCAGGTATGCGTGAAACTAAACCTGATGGTTCATTAAGTAATGTGACAGGATCTGCTGGAAATGATGTTTTCCGTGGAGATAGGCTTCCTAAAGAAATACAAAACAAATACTTCTATGGAGAGCCTGTAGGACGCATTGTCCGTCAGGTCGATTCGGAAAAGATCGAAGGCCTGACTTATATTCAGAATCCATATGGAGAATCGCAAAAGGAATTTATCCAATCTACAGATCCACTTTTCCGACCTGTGGATATGGCCACAGCTCCAGATGGTACCATGTACATTGTGGATATGTATCGCGGTATAATTCAGCAAGGAAACTGGACACAGGACGGCAGTTATCTTCGAACCAAAATCCAGCAATACCAAATGGATGATATCATCGGAAATGGGAGGATATGGAGATTGACTTATGAAGGTATGGAACGCAGTAAAGAGAAACCTAGAATGTATGAGGAGACGTCTGCAGAGCTGGTAAAGCACCTTTCCCATCCAAATGGCTGGTGGCGCGATATGGCTCAAAAGCTCCTAATTCTCAATCAGGATAAATCTGTTTTCCAGGAGTTGCAAGATTTAGTGAACACTTCAGACAATGAACTGGCCCGCATTCATGGACTATGGACACTGGAAGGCTTGAACTCTCTGAGTGCTGACTTAGTAAGGAAATTGATGAAAGACAGCAGTCCCAAGATTCGTATCCAAGCTCTTCGTGCCAGTGAGAGTTTATACAAATATGGCGACAAAAGTCTCGCGGAAGATTATAAAACCATGGTACATGATGCGGACGTGGATGTCGCACTACAGGCTTTGCTAAGCGCATACATTCTTGCTATTGATGATTTCGAAGACATTATCAATACCGCTATTAAAGAAAATCCTGCTCAGGGATTTCAGGTGATTGGTACCCAGCTCTTGGAAAAAATCACTGAGCAAAAGAAACGGGCGGAATCCAAGTTTGCTCCACAGCAACTAGCTCTCTTCACAAAAGGAAAAACCATATTTGACAGCTATTGCTCTACCTGCCACGGTGCCAAAGGTTTGGGCACTCCGACTGGTGGCGGGGAATTAATCGCGCCAGCTTTCTCAGGCTCACCAAGACTCATGGGGCATCCTGAATATGCTGTGAAAACGCTTCTTCATGGCCTGACCGGAGCTTTGGACGGCAAAGAATATGAAGGAGTAATGATCGCAATGGATAGCAATGATGATGAGTGGATTGCTTCAGTTGTATCCTACATAAGAAATGATTTCGGGAATTCTGGAAGTTTTGTGTCCCCAAAATATGTGGCCGAACTCAGAGAAGAGACTGCTTCCAGAGAAGGAACATACGGATTTGACGAGCTAATCGGAGAAATCCCTAAAGCGCTTACACTGCAGGATAATTGGAAAGTCACAGCCAGTAGCACGGCATTGCAGGGAGTTGGCTCTACTAAAGACCCCTCCTATGCTTTCAGCTTCAAAGGTTGGAAAACTGAAGGTCCCCAAAAATCCGGTGATTGGTTCCAGATTGAGCTGCCTACTGACGTCAACTTCACAGAAATACAGTTTGATGCTGGAGAAAAAGAGTTTCCTAAAGAATACAAAGTTTCTATTTCCTCAGATGGAAAAAAGTGGACAGAAGTAGCGAAAGCAGCAGGTAAAAACGGTATGAATTCACTTCAGTGGAAATCTTCTGAATCAGTTCGATTTATTAAAGTGGAGACTACCGAAAAAAGTGAAGAACCGTGGGCAATGAAGCAGCTAGTGATTTTTGCTAGATAAATAATTGAGATTTAATTTATTTAAGATTTATTCGTTTAAAATCCAAGAAAACTCCTAGACAGTTTAAAAGACAAAAGCGATGAATTTATACCACCGCTTTTGTCTTAAATTTACAATTGCTTGGAAATTAACGGAGCTATATACCTAAGAATTTAAAATTAGCTACCAGCCATATGTTTTTAGTTTTGGGAACTATTGGCAAGGTTATCCTTATTCTTATATTTTTACTCAAACCCATACCCATAGATCTTCATGAGCAAATTTATAATTGGATTCGTAACAGCTCTTCTGATCATAGGAGGTATTTGGTTTTTTGTAAACAGCCAATCGGAAAAAGCTGAGCTGCAAGCCAATACATCTATGATCCAGCAGCAGATTCAGCAAGTGGGAAAGCTCATCGTGACTGAAGCGTATTATTCTCAGGTTTTCACTTATAATAATTCTCAAAAGCTCTTTTTAAATCTAGTCAGTGCGGATAAAAAGGCAATGATCTTAGCCAAGGCAAAAGCTACTGTGGAATATGATTTAAGGCAGATGGAGACGAAAGTGGACGCCGAAAATAAGACAGTAACTATCGTAAAAATTCCGGACCCAGTTATAAATATCTATCCTGAGTTTGAGTATTATGATGTGACTCAGGACTTTTTAAATCCATTCCAAGGCAAGGATTACAACAAAATCAAAACTAGCATCACATCACAGTTTCGTAAGAAAATCGATGAATCCGATCTACAAAATGATGCTCAGGAAAGACTGGTTTCTGAACTTTTGAATATTTTCATTCTTACAAAATCCATGGGGTGGACTCTGGTTTACAATGAAATTGAAATTGAAACTCAAGAGCAAATGGAAGAGCTTAAAAAATAGTTTAACTTAGACTACACACGAGGAGAATTCCACGTTTCAAATATGTTTTTGATTGAACCTTCTATTCCTTCGGTATCTCTGTTAACAATCGCTACTCCTAAAATCAAAAGTGCAGCAGCAGTGTTTAGGCCTTTTTGGATATTCTGGAGATTCTTAATAGTTCCCTGAATATCAGTAGTAATAAAATTGATTTTTTGAAGTGATTCTTCGACTTCATTCATGATCAAGGTAGTGGAAAAGGCTAAGATATCCTCTCCTGTTTGCAGTAGCATATTCTGGATTTCACTCAGCTTCTTATTGTCCTCAATTGAAAGATTGTCCCAGTTTTCATACCTGAAATCTCCGATGGCTACACTTAAAAAATAAAAGTTATCAGAGAGCTTCTTTGCTTGCTCGGAAGTCAGATTTGCCATAGTATTTATTCATTAAGTTTGTTGAATTCAGAGACCAGATCTTTCACGTTGCTGGAATAACTAAGTAGTAACTCCTGTAGATGTGCGACTGATAGTTTATTTCGGTTATCATAAAGAACCTGATGTCCTTTGGCAATTTCCTCTAGCCCTTCCCCAAAAACCTCCAGCTCCATCTCCTTTCGACGAATAGCTTCCAGAGCCCGATAGTAATCCGCTGCAGCTTGGCCTTTTTCATATTCAGAAATCAGCGTCCTGTTCATTTTCATGTCCATGTAATAAGCGTAAAGTCTCTCCCGCTTAAATTTTAATTCTCCCTTCAGATTAGTACTTATGATTACCTCAAAATTTTCCAATAGCACCTGCATAGGTTGATTAGATTCCTCTATGTATTGGACTATTTTCTTTCTTCTATATGTATCTGTAGTGGCGCGTAACAACGTATTCGAAAGACTAGTAAAAGCACCTGCCAACCGATCATCTATTTTGACTGGGCCGAATTCCTCCGCTGTCAGGGAATTTACTACAGCATCAGTGCTATACGATGTCAGCTCATTTTGGGATAAATGGCCCAATCCCTCAAAATATCCAGCTATACCATTATAGATTACCTGAGTCACACTATCAGCTTCCTGATAAAGCTCACAGGAGCAATCCTGAGCCCTCTTAATTTCATATTTCCTAATTGCCTCATCGGTGCATCTGTCCATACAATGTTGCAGAAATGAGTACTCTATCTTCTCAAAATTTTTGAGACTTTCTGTAGACATGGCAGAAAAATCACCAACAGATTTAAGATTTATACAACTACCAAGGCATAGCGAGAGAGCTATAAAAAACAGAATCGACTTTTTCCCCGAAAGAGAAGTTTTCATTGCTTACTATTTTAAAAATGGCTAATGAAATCAGCTATACAAAAAAGACCTGTATAACATTTAACCTGAATAAGATAACAAGAAAATTTTAAGCTTTGAAGCAATTCAGTGTTATAGAATACTTCATCCGGAAATTTCTATTTAATTAAAAAAGAAGACCGAAGATAAACTGCTCTCCGGTCTTCTATTTCTTTCAATTTCCTACGTAATTAAGGTTATTGACTTAATTAGGAATATAAAAATTTACTTTCTGTAACTGGACTGCCTCTCGACCATCCAGCCTGGGTATTGCATAGGCAGAGGACTTACTTTATCTATTTTTCGCAAATCATCCTCTGTCAAGAGAATTTGAGTGGATTCAACATTTGCTTTTAATTGTTCTAGAGTCTTTGCACCGATAATTGTGCTGTTTACGCCTTTTTGCTGGCGAACCCAAGCCAAAGCAATTTGAGCTATACTCGCATTATGGATTTTTGATAAATCATCCATAACATCCACAAGGTCATAAGCTTTCTCCTTGTCAATCGGAGGAAAATCAAATTTTGCTCTCCTTGAATCAGAATCCGCCCCTTCCCTGGTGAACTTTCCTGTCAAAAACCCTCCCGACAATGGGCTCCAAGGAAATATTGCTAAATCATGATCCACAGCCATGGGCACTAACTCATGCTCTATATCTCTACTGACGGCAGAGTAATAATATTGCAAGCCTATAAATTTGTGCCATCCTCTGTAGTGAGCAATTGCCTGAGCTTTTGCTACCATCCAAGCTGGCCAATTACAAATGGCTATGTATCTCACTTTGCCGGATTCCACTATATCATTTAGTGAACGCACAATCTCCTCAAGTGATGTCAAAGGATCGACACCATGCACATATAAAATATCAACATAATCCATCTGCAGTCTCTTGAGACTTGCATCGACAGAATTAAAGACATTGTATCTGGAAAGGCCAGAGCTATTAGGTTTATCTTTCATTTTAGCCAAAAGCTTGGTGGCAATCACCACTTCATCTCTTGGCACTTGAAGATCCTTCAGACTTTGTCCCAAAAGCTCTTCAGACTGGCCAAAAGAATAGATATTGGCCGTATCTATAAAATTGATCCCGGAGTCAATGACAGCTTTCATCATTTCATTGACTTCCTTTTGCTGTAGCTTCCCGATCTGTGCCCACATATCTTCCTGTTGGCCACCAAAAGTCATCGTACCAAAGCATAATTCGGAAACCAAAAGTCCGGTATTTCCAATTGAATTGTAATTCATAAGTCGTGGATTTTGTTAAAAAAAAGATTCCTCATGGTCAACAGGCAGGAGGTAAAAACAGTTTCTCAACAGTAAAAAATACTGTAGTAGATACATTCGCTAAACAAGTTAAGAAATGGTTTTAGCTGAATTTTTCCCAAAACCTTAGGTTCCCTCGATTCTCCGTCTTTACTAAACTATATGAATCTGGAATCTCTGCGCATTCTCCGCAGTAAGTCACTATTCTGCTTCCGACAGGAGTCTCATCAAACTTCCGTCTGAGTAGCTGAATATAGGCTGCATGAGCAATTACATCCAGTTCCTGCGTCTTATCCAATTTGTCTTTAGAGTTTATCATTTCTTCGAATGAATTGAAAAAATAAAAGGATCCGTACTCCTGAAATTCAACGTCAAGTAAGTTCGCATGTAAGAATTTAATGTTGTTTAATTGAAGACTCGAAGCAATTTTTCTTGAAAGTCGAACCAAATTGTCCCGTTGCTCCACTCCCACTATCTCCACCTCTTTACACATCATGGCAGCTACCAGACAAAATTTTCCCGATCCAGAGCCTAAATCAAGTAGTGACTTTCTACCCCCCTGTGATAAAAAGCGTGCTGATTTTATCGCTATTTCCAAATGAGTCCAATGTGTATTGGAGAGCTTTTGAATATGAATGGGATAAAGTGAATTAATGTCCTCATCCTTCAAATTATCCAAGTCAAAAAGTAAATCCATTTTCAAATTATCTGGGAATACTTGAAAAATTGCCTGTACGGTTCATTCCTCAAGAAATTTGTTGGTGAAAAGAATATGTTTATCAGCCCGTAAAGATGGCCTTTAAAAATTGCATTATCGAAATGGAAATCCGGTTGCACCCTACTTGTTTCATTTTAGCTGCATATATTTATTGCCAAAATATATTTTCCCTCATTGAGATACCTTTTATAATCGCCAAAACAAAACGTCCGTAACTTCAAATCCAAACGTCCTTTGAAATTCAACACATATTTCAGTATGATTCAGGAAGTATGACGCCAAATTCAACTGGCAATTCATTAAGGTCTAGATGAAATAGATCAGTAGGGTAAAAACCATCTAAAAGTATTCTTAATCCAAAATCAGAACCATAAATACTAGCAGTTTGGATAGGGTCGAATTCATTAGAATTCAAACTACCAAAGAACTCTTGCCCATATTCTTCGTCCAACGGGTATACGAATATTTCTTTGATTGATCGCGCCATGTATTCTTTTCCAATAAGATGAAGGTTCTTTTCCCTGTATTCTATTGCTTCCTGATAAGTCATA
>NZ_CAXBET010000016.1:0-84728 GCF_963974835.1 uncultured Algoriphagus sp.
ACCCGTGTTTCATCCGTGAAAGGGACGTGTCCTAACCCCTAGACGAACCGACCATAATCAATAAAAATTCACAACTTCCTGAAATTCAGGCGACAATGTAGTCGGTACGGGAATCGAACCCGTGTTTCATCCGTGAAAGGGACGTGTCCTAACCCCTAGACGAACCGACCATTAAAACCCCAGAAAACGTGCTTTTCTGAATGGTTGTGCAAATATAGAGGGTTAAGTTTTTAAAACCAATCTGACTTCGAAAATTTCTTCTGATTTAAGTTAAAAAGCTGAGTCCAAAGGAATAAAATTTTCTTGGAAAGGTTTGTTGTCAATTTTCCTATTTTTGATTTCGAATTTGAAGACTATACATGGAATCAACCAAAGATATTAGGATAGCAATAAACGGCTTTGGACGAATAGGAAGATACACTGCCAAATTGATCTTGGAAAATAAAGGGTTAAAGCTGGTGGCCATTAATGACTTGGCTGATCAGTCAGCGATAGCCCACCTATTGAAATACGATTCCATCCACGGGAAATCTGAAAGTAAAATAGAACTTCAGGATTCAATTTTGATGGTAAACAACCAGGAAATTCAACTCTTTGGAAAATCAGATCCAGAAAAATTACCATGGGAGACTTTGGATATTGATTTAGTGATCGAGTGTACGGGAAGATTTACTGATCGGACTGGAGCAGAAAAGCATCTCACAGCTGGCGCGAAAAAAGTTATTATATCTGCACCTTCACTTGACCCAACTATTAAAATGGTGGTGTTGGGAGTCAATGATTCTATTTTAACTGGGGAAGAAAGAATAGTTTCAAATGCTTCCTGTACCACCAACTGCCTAGCTCCTATGGTGAAAGTGTTGAATGATAATTTCGGCATAGTAAAAGGCTTCGCTTCAACTGTGCATTCCTACACCAATGATCAAAACCTCCATGATGCGCCGCACCGTGACCTTCGAAGAGCTCGAGCAGCCGCGTATTCTATTATTCCTACGACCACCAATGCCGGAAAAGCATTGGATTTAGTATTACCGGAATTAGCTGGAAAGATTGAAGCCTCTGCAATGAGAGTGCCCGTACCTGACGGATCATTGACAGATATGATCGTTGAGCTGGATCAGGATGTCACAGCAGAGCTAATTAATGAAGCATTTAGGGATGCTTCTGAAGGTTATTTAAAGGGTTTTCTGGAAGTGGAAGATTCCCCTATCGTGTCCATAGATATTATTGGCAATACGCATTCTTGTATCATAGATTCTGCCTTAACTTCTGCCAAAGGAAATATGATCAAATTGGTAGGGTGGTATGATAACGAAGCGGGCTATGCCAACCGTTTGGTAGACCTAGCCCGCTTCATTTCCAGAAATTGATTACATCAAGCCTTTACTCGATTGAGCGATAGCAGTTTTACGATAAAGTTTGGAAGGTTTTTGGTATTGTCTCTTTTATGTAAGTTCAAATACCAGCCTAATTTCTCCATTATAGGGACTTTGAATGTTTCAACCATTTCTATCCATGTACCATCAGGATCTTCTAAGTAGGAGAATCTCCCTGCTGCTTTCCCCATGTCAAATTCGTTTCCGCTATCTACAGTGAGGTTTATGCCATCTTTCGCAAGTTTTTCTTTGATGGCTTCCATACCATTTACATCAAAACAAACATGGATAAATCCTAAATCACCCCAGTTTCTATTTTCAAATACTTTATTTCTTGGCTGACTTTTAGTTTCTATAAGTTCTATCTGAGTCTGACAAAACAACTTGCCAAAAGCGCCAGTCATTACAGATGAGCCCTGAAGAATTGCTCTTCTGTATTCTGAGTTTCCTTCTCCTACCTGAGAAAAGTCTTCCCAAACACCGGTTTTATCAAAAAGAATTTTGTTTTGCATCAAATGCTTTTGGTAGGTAGGCAAAGCCGCATCCACAGAAGACACTCCAATCACTACACCCAAGACTCCACCGGTGAGGTCTTTGCTTTTATTAAACCAAGAATCATTTTCTATCACTTCGAAAATATTCCCGTAAGGATCTTTTATATAAAAATGCCATATCCCTAAAGGATTTTTCACAGGCTCACCCAGCATAGTTGCACCTACACTTTTCACATGATCGTAGGTTTTCTGAATATCATGGCAACGCATTTTCACAGCCAAAATCCCTAAATCTTTCCAACTTAATTCCTGCTCAGATGCGAGAGGTTCTTTGGAAGTATACTGCCAAATCTCAAAACCACCACCACCTTGCATATTCAACGCGAGGATAGCATGTCTGCTTTCCACTTTCCCTGAAGTATAACAAGTCATTAATTTAGCCTCAGCACTATCCTGAAAGATAGGCACATCCATCTTAAATGCCTTTCTATACCAAGCCCACGCCTGGTTTGCATCTTTTACTCCAATACCTACTTGCTGGATGCCATTAATTGTCGCTTGATTCATTCAACTACTGTTATTCTGCTATATGTTTACTTTAAAAGATTTAAATATAGACTTTTGATTGAAGCTGGTTTAACTTTTAACAAAAAAAGACAAAAAGCTACCGAATTAGCCAACTGAACTTTCAACCAGCTGTTTTCGCGATACTTTCGATCAGAAACCAAAATGTTTTGCTGAACGACATGAAAATCAGTTTTTTGACGGATTCTTCTTACTAAATCAAAGTCCTCCATAACCACATAAGATTCGTCAAATTCTCCCAGAGAGAAAAATTGATTTTTGTCAATAAATAAACTTTGGTCTCCCCCGCCGGCAAATACTCCATTGAATCTAGTAAACCAGGAATTAATTTTCAGCATACTTTTATCCGAATCAAACCTATATCTAAAGCATCCGGGAGACTTTCCTGCTTGATGGCAATTCCTTATAATCTGAGCAAAATTGGATACAGGTCGTGTGTCTGCATGAATGAAATAAAGAATATCACCGTTAGCTGATCTAGCGCCAAGATTTAGTTGAGATGCTCTATTGGTAATGGACGAATGTATCAGTAAAGCCCCAAATGAAGATGCTATAGCTTTGGAATCATCCTCAGATCCTCCATCAACCACAATAACCTCCGAAAAATTTTCATCACTATTTTTAAGAAGATAAGGAATCAGTTCCTTCAAATTCTCAGCCTCATTCAGGCATGGAATTATTACAGAAATTTTGACTGGCTTAATCAATCCTTCGCTTGATCGAATAGTTTTTGATATTGTTTTCAAGTACCACTTTTTGCAAAACTCCGCCTTCATAGTAGAAGCGATTCATACTGCCGTTTACTTCGATCTCGTATACACCCTTTTCGATTTCACGTACAGTGGTTGGCATACCGAAATTTTCGGAAATTATAATGTCTCCGGCCTTTGGCTCGTGGAAATACAGTCTTGCAGTGCTTCCCTTAATCACTTGGTTAATGGGTTCTTCATTATGAAATTTGTAAGAATTGGCATCCACATCATAATGATCCTTATTCCATACAACAGTGGTTACGAAGTTTCCTCTATTAGAATCTGAATTCGTGTTCGCTTTCATCAATTGCCCTTTTTCATAGTGTGCTTTCTGTAAAAATTCAACATGGATTTTCCCGAAAAACCAAAATTCTACATTACTATGTAGTTGATAATCTTCCCCATTTGAAGCAGTGGTTTTGTCAGCTTTCATGCTGCCTATGGTAAATCCGGCAAGTACAATATCATAATTGTTCGTTTGGGTTTGACTAAAGCATTCCAGACCAAATCCAACGAATAGGAAAAAAATAAGTAAAACTAAACTAGACGGCTTACAAGCTTTTTGCAACATAGGGCATAATCAGTTTTTAAAACGGGAGCAAATTCCGGTGTATGAATTGAGAAGTAAGATCGGAGGATTACACTTAATTCCCCAATTATTGTAGAAACATTAAGATTAAAGTTTATGCTTAAACTTGTTCCAATCCTCTTCAAAATCAACATCGGAAAGCACGGGAAGGAGTGCAAAAGAAATCTCATCTTGAGTCAGATACTCCTTGGTTAAAGCTAAAACTTGATCCGTGCTCCATGGTATACCTTTGAACAATTTGGGAATAAATGAGCGCATTCCAAGCAGATAATAGCCTCCGTCTTGTGCTGGACCAATCACCACTTCATTTGTCATTAGTAATTCAAATGCTTCCGATATCAATTCTGAGGTAATCTCTGCACAATCCGTTCCTATTATCACTAATCTTTCATACCCCTCATCAAATAACATTTGAAAAGCGTTTCTCATCTTATCACCCAAATCTGATCCCGACTGAAGTTCGAATCTATAATCTTTCAAATATTTAGATTCATTTTGCTCGAGATGATTGGAAAAGAAAAGTATCTTTTGAGCGCTGCTTTGAGCAACTACATCATGAGTATATTGAATCAAAAGATGATAGGCCTCTAATGCAGCATGATCACCAATAGTGGCTGCAAGTCTAGTTTTCACTTGACCTAAAGCTGCGTTTTTTTGAAAAATCAATATTCCTTCTTTCATCTTGTAGTAACTGGTTTTTTAGAATTATCTGTATAACTCTTTGGAAAAATCCAGGATATTAAGCCTCACTAATGCACTGATTCAATCAAACCATTTTTTTAAACCCAAACCTTTCAGAATATGGTTTCTCCCCTTATCCTGCTTTGCAATAATGTATAAATACTACCAGATCCTGGGAAGTTTTTACATGAGTTGACATTTATATTTACGAAGTAAATGCATAAGTCGGACTTATAAATTCTTTTTTTAAATGGGTTGAAGATGGTTAAATATTTCACAAAGATTTTGAAAAGACGAACTGAAAAAATGACTGAGCGTTATAATCATGTATTGAAAAATAACTTTTAAACAATAAACAAAATGGCATTACGACTAGGCGACACGGCCCCAAATTTTACGGCCGACACCACAGAAGGAAAAATTGATTTTTACGAGTATTTGGGAGATGGATGGGGAATTCTGTTCTCTCATCCTGCCGATTATACTCCAGTATGTACCACAGAACTTGGTGCAGTTGCAAAACTGAAGGAAGAATTCGCAAAGCGAAATACTAAAGTAATGGCGCTAAGCGTAGATGGACTGGAAAATCATAAAGGCTGGATCTCAGATATCAATGAAACTCAAGGCACTGAAGTCAACTTTCCAATTATTGCTGACCATGACCGTAAGATCGCTGATCTTTATGATATGATCCACCCAAATTCCAACGAGAATTTTACAGTGAGATCTGTTTTTGTGATCGGTTCTGATAAGAAAATCAAATTGATGATTACTTATCCAGCAAGTACTGGAAGGAATTTTGAGGAATTGCTCAGAGTAATAGATTCCTTGCAGTTGACCGCAAATTATTCGGTGGCTACTCCAGCCAACTGGAAACAAGGAGAAGATGTAGTAGTATCATCTGGTATTAAGACAGAGGATATTCCTGCTAAATTCCCAAAAGGACACAAGGTGATCAAGCCTTATTTGAGAACTACTCCTCAGCCAGATTTATAATCTACTGATATTCAATATAAAAAGGCTTCCATTCGGAAGCCTTTTTTCATTATCTATTGAGCAAAAAATCACGATTCTATCAATATAAAATTAGCTTTTGCAGCACCTTCTCTGACAGATTTGGCGTGCTGATATCCATCGGAGTTATACCAAGCTTCCGCTTTTTCTTTGGTAGGAAACTCTAACATTACTAGGCGTTCATGATTCCACTCCCCTTCCAATACTTTCACCGGATTTCCTCTCAAAACAAACTTTCCTTCAAAAGGCAAAATTGTCGCTGGAGTCAATTTCTTATATGAATTATATTTCTCAGAATCTGTAATATCAATTTCCACTATAACAAATGCAGGCATAAAATCGGGTTTTGGTTATTAATCAACTTTCGCAAATATCAGAATCATTCAAATCCCACACCAGCAGCAAATCGGGTTTTAGCATAGGAAATTTTACGTTTGGAAAGTAATTCATTCAGCGTAACCTTGGAATTAAATACAGAAACTTCCCTGGTGTTAACCAAAAACAAACTGCTCTCTCCAATCTCAAACCTTCTTACTTCTCCCTGTAGAAGCATTTCCAAAGCGGCGACATTTGCAGAATATGTATTGATCTGAGAATTTACTGCAATCCAGGAATTGATCTCATTTTCCAGCTTTGTCCTTAGCTGAAGCTCCTTCAGTTTTCTGGAATTTTCCTTGAGGTCAATTTTAGCTTCAGCCAGTCGCATTCCTCCCCTAGCCTTTCTCCACATCAGGGGAGTGTAGATGGAGAGTCCCCATTTATAGTTGTTTTCGAAAAATCCTGCTTGATCTAACTGGTTAAATTCTTCCGAAAGAAAATTGTATTTCAACTTCACTACAGGAATAATTGATTGGGCTTTTAATCTTCTATCCACATCCAGGCTAGCTATTTCATAATCTGCCAGCATAAGTTGGGGATGATTTGCTACCAAAACCCGCAATTCTTCCTGATTTATGAATAATGGCTCATCTGAATAAAGCCTTTCAGGAATAGTTTGTAAATCCAATGCTATTGGATTACCTGATTCATCCCAAAGGAAATTATTTAATTCCTGAGTTCTGGTGAAGAGTTCATTTTCAGCTTTCTGAAGATTGTATACTCTGCTTAGCAATTGTGTAGCTGCCTCTACAGTATCTATTGCTGGAAAATCTCCCTGTTCATAACTGATTTTAACAGCTTGAAATCTTGTTTCAGCAAGCTCGACTCCTTCTTCCTGTAACGCTTTATTGGCATAGGCAAGAGACCAATTCCAATAAGCATCAGAAGCTTGCAGGTATAATTCATTCAACAAGCTTTTCCGTTCTGATTCCGTGGATTGTTGATAGATCTGAGCCTTTCTCAAACCTGCTCTTCTATCATCCAGGATTAATCCCTGCCCAAGATTAACTGATGCTCCTGCTGAAAACAATCCTCCTGAAGGAACGGAATTTTCAGGATTCAGATATTGACCTGTATTCTGCTCAAATACACCATTCAATTCTACTCCTGCCCACGTGGGAATCGATATACCGGCCTCCCGCTTATCGTAATAGGTATATTCATCATAGCTTTTCTTGTCGAGATTTCCATACAGAAGAGGATCAAATTCACCTCTTGCAGTGCGCACTTCCATGTCGCCCATAGTCAGCATAATTTCAGCTTGGGCGGAAAGTGGATGGTATGATTTCACCCAAACCAGAAATGTGTCAAATGTTAAAGTATCATTAATCTGAGCATGAAGATTAATGGTACCGATTAAGAGAAAGAAAGTGATTAGTAGTTTCTTCATTTCTTAACTTCTTCTAATTGGTCCTTTTGCTTTCGGGTGTAATAGTCCGCTGGGAATCCATTCAGTTGACGCCATATCTCGTACCACACAGGTACATCGTTAAGAAGCGCAATACCATCTGCTCCTGATCCTACACGCAATACTTCCGGCCAAGCTTCCTCTTCAGTATCCTCTGCTACCAATACTCTGTATTGATTGGTTGTACCAGCAAACTTATCGATTGCCACGATCACTCCTCCGAATGTACCGTTGGACAGTTTCGGCCAACCTGAAAAGACGATTGCTGGCCATCCGTCGAAAATGAAGCGTACCTTTTTCCCTACGGCCATTAAAGGTAAATCCACCGGAGACACATACATCTCCACGGCTTTCTCTCCGTTGGAAGGAACAATATTCACGATCTGATCACCTTCTTTAATAGTCTCTCCCAAACCTACCTGGATAGCCTCGGCAATGTAGCCATCCTGTGGTGCCAATATGTGTCTAAATCCTCTTCTTGCTTCATAATTTGAATACTGATTTTCAAGTTTTGAAGCAGAACCTTCCGCATCATATTGACTGGATTGCGCCGTATACATATCCGATTCTGCCTTGGCCAATTTATCCTTGAAATCATTGTCAATAGCATCCAGCTCCAGCTGTGCAGAAATGAAGGAATTCCTACTGCTTAATAAACTGTTTTCAGCTGCTATTACGCTTGCCTGTACTTCTTGAAACTTCAATCGTCTGGTCTCCAGATCTGTCAGAGATCGCAGACCTTCCTCATACAGTTTCTCCGCTCTTCCAAGCTGCTTAAGACCAATTTCATAATTCACTTTAGCTTGCTCATATCGAATACTGTCAGACTCTACCATCAAATCGGCCATTTCAAGTTTATTTCTGCCTTGCTCTTTTCTCAAAATGTTATTTCTTTTCAAGGCTGCTATCTGGCTATCCAAAGCCTTTACTTTTTCCTTGTAAGAAAGTGCGGAGAGATTTTTGGCATTTACTTGCAGCTGTGTTCTTGGTAGTAGTAAGGAGTCAAAATATTCGTCTTTCACTTCAGAGATACTCACAATTGTATCTCCCTTTGTTACGAAAGCCCCTTCATTCACATACCATTTCTCAATTCTTCCGGCAATTACAGAGTGTATAGTCTGAGCCCGGTGCTCAGGTTGTAGCATGGTCACATATCCTTTCGAACGGATGTATTGAGTCCATGGAAGAAATAACATGAGAAAGACCACACAGCAAGACACAAAAAGGATTCTTACTCTTCTCTTTTTTTCCTCACTTGCTGCTGTCATTTTAAGACTTTCTGAATGCTCAAAAGGCCTCCTATCTTTGATTTTGTTTTCAGAGATGTTTAACATGATCTTACGAGTTTAGGTCCAAAAAATGCTTATATCCTGATTGATTTCCTAAGTAAACGATATGGCCTTCATCCATCACTATAACCTGGTCGGCTTGGCTAATAACCTCCTGATCCTGTGTTACCATTACCAGGGTCCAATTTCCCTCAAATAAATACTTCATCACTCTAGCCTTCACCTCTTTGTCGATATGATCTAGCGCATTTTCCAATATGAGTGCCTTAGGCTCCCCTACGAGAGCTCTGGCCAACATAATTGACTGAGCCAACTTTCTGGACAATCCTCTTCCTTCAGGGAGAAGTATGGTCTCCATATCATCTGGGAGATGATAGATGAATTCTTTTAAACCAACCAATTCGATTATATGCTGAACTTGCTTTTCATCAACATTGCGTCCCAATAAGATATTTTCTGAAATACTTCCATGAAAAATCTGCTGCAATTCCATGCAGTCACCGACGA
Organism: uncultured Algoriphagus sp.; assembly: GCF_963974835.1. GTDB lineage: Bacteria > Bacteroidota > Bacteroidia > Cytophagales > Cyclobacteriaceae > Algoriphagus. The sequence goes on from NZ_CAXBET010000016.1 coordinate 9,074, forward strand.
CAGTTCTGTATTTATCCAGATTTATCATCTCCAGGCTAAGGTCATTTACCTTAATCTTTCCTTGATAGTTCTCATATAGCCCGGACAAAAGCGCTAGCATGGCACTTTTACCACTTCCACTTTTGCCAGTTATTACTGCTTTTGAGCCAGGTTCTATGGTCAGACTGACTCCTTTTAAAATGGGAATGGTAACATCTCTGGGATGGAAAATAACATTTTCCATAGCAAGTTTGATCCCTGCATTCTGTGCGGTAACATCCTTTTCGGATTCGTTGATTCCCTCCAGTTCCATATCCATGATGTGCCCAAGTTTCTCAGATGCTACGAGCGTATCATACACTGTTTCAAGAGAAATGATCAACTTTTCTACTGCATTGACCACCATAACAATGATTACCTCCGCAGCCACGAATTGACCAATACTGATTTGCTCGTTAATCAAAAGTAAACTACCCGCTATCAAGAGGCTGCTCACTATCAAAACCTTGAACCCTATGAGAACTTTGTACTGGAATACTAATACAGAAAAGTGATGTGTTCTGAATTCCACGTAGCTCTTCAGGAGTTTATCCACGCGCAGAATTGGCAATTTAGAATTGCCGCCAACTAGTTTAAATGTATTGAGAGTTCTTCCGATTTCCTCTAGCCAATAAGCTGTCTCGTATTTATAGGTCGACTCTTTCATTGCCGTAGCCATACCCTTTGGACTGGTGAAATAGAATATGGTCAATAAAATAAGTACCAGAACTATCCCGAACAATATGAAGGTTGCATGGTAAAATGATAACAATATCAGTCCAAAAACTACCTGAATCAGCGCTGTGGAATATTCTACTAAAATTTTTGAAACCCCCTTTTGAAGATTCACGGTATCAAAAAAACGGTTGACTACCTCCGGCGCATATTTTCCATGAAACAGTTCCGACTTGATTTTCGGAAGTCGGTAGGCCAAAGAAAGTCCGGATTTGGCGAAGATTCTCTGCTGTAGTTTCTCTGTGATCTGTAACTGAGAAATCTGGAGAAAACCACCAAATGCTATACCTGCAGCTACAATGAGTACAAGGACAACCCATGATGTTGTAATTCTTCCACCGAGCACAAAATTCAAAATTGCCTGAATGCCCAAGGGCAGCGATAGTGCCACAAGACCATTCAATATGGCGTAAAAATAGATGGAATAGACTTGGTCTTTTTCCTCTTTTAACAGGCCAAAAAACCGCTTTAGAGGTGTAATTGTCTTTATATCATTCATTGGTAATAGCCTTTACAATTAAATCTTCGAAAAAGACCAGACGATTTTCTGAGTCTAAAGATTGCTCAGTCATTCCTGGTAAATGCTTGGCGTTAAAAGCATGGAGTAAACTCGACTCCATCACTGTGTAGGCCAAGGTTTTAGGATAAGGGTAAGATGGGTTTATTTCAAAAATTAGTTCGGAAATCCGCTCACCAAAATTATATACCTGAGCGAAAATTCCACTTTCATGTTCTATATCTACAGTCTTGGTCAAATATCCTTTAAGTGATTCATTAACAACAATATTTCTTAGATCTGCAGGGTTGATATGAATATTTTTAGTAAAAACAGGGCCATTCACAAGTAGTTTCATCGCTATGGAAAGGCGTTCATTACTACTTTCAAGGTTTGCCGTAGCGTATACGTAATTTACTTCCATCCACGCCCAATACCAGGCAGTAAGATAGAGCAGCAGCATATGCTTATTTTCGAAATAACGATAAACTGCAGCTTCTGTTACCCCTATGTCCATAGCAAGTTTCTTAAAAGTAAAGTGCTCCATACCCAAACTTTGGATTAGGATGGCGCCCTTTTGGACGATAGAACTGCCCAAATCTGAACTGAATGGTTCCTTCAAATAGAGATTATCGTGCACCTCCATCTTCATATTGCTCAATAGATTATCCATAGAAAAGCTTTGTGATCTTCCTAGAAACGCCAAAAAAAGAAAAAAGTTAAGAAAACTATCGAATAGTTAGTATTACTAACAAATTCACGAATACTAAAGATTTGGTATTATGAAAATGTTCACAAATTATATTTTGCGTCTATACAGATATGCCCATCCTATCAGGTACTGGATGAATAATCAACAGTCTAACCCATCCCGTCCAAGGCGGCAAACATATACTTTCATCTATACAAGAATCTACTTGGACGAAATAAATATGCACCGGAAGGAAGGCAATAAGCATCGCGATAATTCCCCACGCTGAATAAACTCTGCTCACTCGAAAATGTAAGCCCAATCCCAAAACTATTTCAGCTATTCCAGCTAAAATATTCATTAATTCATGGGCTGGAATATATGGAGGTATAATTTTCAGGTAATTATCCGGTCGAAGGAAATGGTTTAATCCAGCCAACATATATAATGTGGCCATCAGATGTAAGGAAACTTTATAAAGTTTATTCATGTCCTTTAAGCTATCGAATTTTAAACTGTTAGGAAAAGTAACTAAATAAGATTTTTGGGCTTCCATAAAATCAGGTATCTTAATTTCATATGAAGAGCAAATCCGTTTTTTTTCAATTCAATATCCGCACTTGGGTATTTTGGCCACCGTTTATACTCTTAATAGTTGCAGTAGTGACCAGCATTTTTTTTCCGGAATCATTTATTGAGTCAATCAGAAATATCCAACAAAGTATACTTAGAAATTTTTCCATTGGCTTTAGTTGGGTTTCTTTTGCGATGACCTTATTGGTGATTACCGCCTTTTTTTCCCCTCTTGGAAATTATAAGATTGGTGGACCTTCATCCGTACCAAGGCTGAATAGAATAAGCTGGTTCGCTATCGTATTATGCACAACCATTGCCGTGGGAATCTTGTTTTGGGGAAGTGCAGAACCTCTGTCCCACTTCCTCTTCCCTCCAGATTTTAAAGGTTTTGAACCAAATTCAGAGAAAGCTAAATCATTTGCTTTAGGTGCTTTATATTTTCACTGGGGATTTACACCTTATGCCATTTATGCTTTACCAGCGTTAGTTTTTGCCCTGATGTATTATTCAGGTAAGAATAGATTCAGTCTTGGCATCATGCTGAGCCCCGTGATTGGTAATTCACCACACAGGTTTTGGGAGACTGGATTGGACATGTTGAGCTTATTTGCATTAGTCACGGGAATGGCCGCTGCCCTTGGTGCAGGTATTCTAAGCCTTTCTGGAGGATTTCTGGCTTTTTTTCCTGATTTCAATCCAACTTTTCTTACTGCTCTGGTCACATTGGGAATTCTGATCACATTCATTATTTCGGCATCTACAGGTATAGAGAAAGGTATAAAAAACCTGTCCCTATTCAACTTGAGCTTCTTTTTTCTGATTGCGATTCTCTTTGTGATCTTCGGCGATAAGTCGAAAATAGGAAATTCTGTTTTTACAGGATTCAGAGAATACTTTTCAAATTTCACTGATCTAAGCTTGCAGCTAAGCGGAGCAGGTAATAGTTGGACGTACGATTGGTCCACATTCAATTTTGCTATGTGGATGGCTTGGGCTCCGATGACAGCCCTGTTTCTAGGGAAAATAGCCATAGGAAGAACAGTCCGGGAATTCCTATTGGTTAACTGGTTTCTTCCTGCACTTTTTTGTCTGATCTGGATGGGAATCTTTGGGGGAACTACTCTCGACTTTGCATCTGCCGATTCTCAGGTTTACAAGAACCTCTTTGAAAATTCCGGTCCAGAATCAATCATTTACAAAGTATTTGAGGACATGGGGTATTTCAAACTATTTGCTCAGCTTTTCATCCTTGGGATTTTTATATCATATGTGACCGCTGCTGATTCTAGCACAGATGCTTTGGCAAGTATCAGTATGAAAAAACAGGATGCTGATCCCTTTCGCTCTGATACCAATCTTAAAGTAATTTGGGGAGCGTTGATAGGCTTTTTGTCTTGGACTATGATAACTTATTCTGGTATCGATGGAGTCCGTATACTGTCGGTTATCGGGGGATTACCGGCGTTGTTTTTTTTATTGCTGGTTTCAATTTGTCTTATGATGATTATTTTATCACCTAAGAAATATCTAAAAAATCAGTAACCTCTATATTTCAACTTACCTACATTGTATAAGTACAGAACTTTGGAATAGCGAAGCATTAATGGTAATAAAATTACGTTTGATACTGCTACCGTGGTTAGGTACATCCAAAGCTCAGGTCTTTCCATTAACACATTCAAAGCAACCATCGTAGCTATAACCAAAGCAACAGAAAAAGCATAACTCACATACATTGCTCCGTAGAAAAAATCAGGTTCTGCATGAAAATTAGCTCCACAAACGGAGCATGATTTATTGACATCTGATAATTTTCGGTAACTATTTACAGGCACAGAGAATAAATCCCCTTCATGACACTGAGGGCATTTCGCTCCTAAAATTGCTTTAGCTGTATTTTTATTACTCATTCTAATAATGTCTTACCCTGCTGATATTGAAGAAATATATTTGACTTAAAGAAAAACTGCTATCGAAATATTTCATCGATATCATAGTCTTTTCCTATTCCCCATTGTAATAGTTCCTCTATGGTATAAAGTTCCAGCGTATCGAGATCCTTTACTTTAAAGTTTGCACCTCTCAACCGGGCAATAATCTCCAACTTCCTGACCTCGCCCATATTCACGAGTTGATATTTTCTGCCTACACGCAGGTTATCAAGAGCTATCGGCATATTACGCTTTGTCTTGAATTTTCACTCCCACCGCCTCAAATGTAATCTCACGCTTAGGCTCTGTAATCTTCTCCACATCCTCCTTACTCATTCCTCCGTCCTCAGCGTAATGTCTAAGTGTTTCCACATCCGTTTCCGTCAAAATCGCGACTCCATCCAAAATCACAGGATATCCCTGAGAAGTCGTAGGCACAAAAAATTCATAATCTTTAAATGTAACGCGCATCGTTTCTCCATTGGGAAGATCCATTGTTAGCCAACAGCCCTTTTTGGTACAAACTTCCTTTATCTCTCCGGTGATTTTTCCTTCAAAATTCCCATCCTTTTCTATTATTGAAATCATCTGAGAAGGAGAAACTACACCATCTGGTTCTACCATAGCGCCGTAGTTTCCGGGAATGGTATCCGTAACAGCTTCGGTTGAAGCTTTCTCATGATCTACTGAATCAGTCTTTTGATTTTGACAAGCTGCGCAAAATGCTACTGCTAAAGTGAGTATAACTGCATAGGATTTTTTCATAGCTCTTTATATTTCTTCCCAAAAATACGTGTAAGAATCATAGAGTAAAAGCAATGTGTGAATCTTTGGCAAACTAATCCTAATTCGAAATTCCCGTCTATTTCGGCTGTTAATTGCAAAAAGATCGATTGCGAAAAAGAATTGAAACAATTCTTTCAATAAAACTTCAATTTTTTTAACAATCCTGTAATTTTGCAACCTAATTAACCTATTGACCCTGCACATGCCTCATCCGACCAAGTTTATTATTGATTTTGACAGTACATTCACTCAAGTTGAAGCCCTCGATATTCTCGGCGAAATCAGCTTACTGAACGATCCCGAGCGGGAGACAAAACTTAAAGCGATCAAGGATATCACCGACAAGGGAATGGAAGGCAATTTAACCTTCCGTGACAGCCTAATTCAACGAATAGCTATCCTAAAGGCAAACAAATCCCAAATTGCTGACTTAATCGCTGCCTTGAAGAAAAAAGTTTCAAAATCATTTGAGCGTAACAAAGAATTTCTTCAGGACAATTCTTCAAACATTTACATAGTTTCCAATGGTTTTAAGGATTTTATCATTCCTATAGTAGCGGATTATGGCATCCTTCAAGACAATGTTTTCGCAAATGAATTTGTGTACGACGATGCAGATAATATCATAGATTTCAATCGTGAAAATCCACTTTCGCAGAATAACGGTAAAGCGGAAACTATTAAAAAAATCAATCTGGAAGGTGAAATATATGTTATCGGAGATGGTTATACTGATTATGAAATCAAAAAATCCGGCTTGGCAAATAAGTTTTATGCATTTACTGAAAATGTAAACCGTCCAAAAGTAACCAGAGAGGCTGACCATATTGCGCCAAGTCTGGATGAAATCCTATACGTCAACAACTTGAATACGAAATTCTCTTATCCAAAAAGCAGAATCAAGGTATTACTCCTTGAAAATGTCCACCAAATCGGTGTTGAGCTACTCAAAGAAGAAGGCTATGAAGTAGAAGTAATTAGCTCAGCGATGTCCGAGGAAGAACTCTGCGAAAAAATCAAAAATGTATCCATCATCGGCATTCGCTCCAAAACTAACATTACCCGTAAAGTATTGGAAAATGCAAACCGGTTGATTGCTGTAGGTGCATTTTGTATCGGAACCAATCAGATCGATTTGGAAGCGTGCCAGGAAAAAGGTATAGCTGTTTTCAATGCGCCTTTCAGCAATACTAGATCTGTCGTGGAAATGGCCATTGCTGAAATCATCTTTCTGATGAGAAATTTTGCTGATAAGACTGTATCCATGCACGATAGCAAATGGGATAAGTCCGCATCGGGAAGTTTTGAAATCAGAGGAAAAAAATTGGGTATCATCGGCTATGGTAATATTGGCGCTCAGCTATCAGTTCTCGCTGAAAGCATGGGACTCAATGTGTTCTATTACGATGTGATCGAGAAATTAGCTTTGGGAAATGCTACTAAGGTAGATTCCTTGGATGAGCTATTAAGCACTTGTGATATTATTTCACTTCACGTAGATGGTAGAAAGGACAATAAAAATATCCTGAGCAGAGAAAAAATCGAATTGATGAAGCCTGGCTCCTACCTCCTCAATCTCAGCCGTGGTCATGTGGTGGAAATCCCAGCTCTTCGTGACGCCATTCTTTCAGGTCGAATAGCGGGTTGTGCAGTGGATGTATTTCCAGAGGAACCCAAAAACAATACTGAGCCGTTTGTATCTGAGTTGATTGGTCTACCAAATACCATTTTGACTCCTCATATTGGAGGTAGCACATTGGAAGCACAGGAAAATATTGCAAGGTTTGTTCCTGGAAAAATCATGGAGTATATCAATACGGGCAATACCTACAACTCAGTAAATTTCCCAAATATTCAACTGCCATTTCTTCAAAATGCACATAGGCTTATCCATATTCACCAGAATGAGCCCGGAGTTCTGGCTAAGATTAATCAGATTCTTGCAAACTTTAAAATTAATATCGTAGGTCAATATCTTAAGACAAATGAGAAAATCGGATATGTCATTACAGATATTGACAAAGCATATTCCAGTGAGGCAATCGATACCCTAAAACATATTCCGGGCACGATTCGCTTTAGAGTTCTTTACTAGGATTGAAAGTTTCCTAAACTATAAAAAGTCCCGTATATGTGGGACTTTTTACTTTAAAAGCTTTTCTACCTCTAAATATCAAGTAATCTTCTGTGGTAATTCACCTGTCCTAAATGATAACTGAAATGACCAAATAAGTGAATCAAAAAGAAACTATAACTCATTTTATAACCAAATACCTCCAGCGGGTAATCTTTTTGAAGCATGTTTTCATCTAAACCTTCTAGACTTGCTATCACAATGTTTTGAAGTTTTTCTATGCTAGCGACCAACTCTGATCTGGGGACATCCTTCCCTGCAAATTCAAACTCACGATCCCTAATGTAGTCGAAGCCTCCAATTTCTTTCCCTACGAAATGAGACATATTACCAACCAAATGCAGACAAAGGTTTCCCGCCGAGTTAGTGATATTATGTGCCACTTTCCACAAATTTTCCTCTTTTGAATAGGAGTTGATTTCCAGTTTCAATTTCTCTGTATCACGCTCAAAAAGTCGTATGAATTCATTAAGCACCATAAATTATTTTTGTGTTGAAAATTTTAAATACGCCTTAGCCAACTTTTCGTCATATTTATTCTTGGCATATCCGGCACCGTTATAACATTTCGCAAATTTTGACCAGCTCTTATTCTGCAAATGGACCAAACAACGATTTTTCAATATATAACGACCGAATGCCTCCAAATGATCTCTTTCATGCTTATTCATTTCAGCCACAAACTGTTGAACTGATGAATATCCTAAGGATACGGCATGGAAGCCCATTACCTGATAACTTCCCCAAGATGCCGAAGCTAATGCTGCCTCACGGAATTTAGGATCGGAAGAAATTGTAGCTGCCTTCTCCAGGCGTTCATATTCTTTAGGACCTCCCAAATAGTTTTTGTGGGTAGCATCCTTATATAAAACAGTTTGGTTGGATGAATTGGCAAACTCATCTGGCTTTATAGATCTTGAGATCAGTTCCTTCCAAAAGACATGGCCTTCAAATAGTATCTTTGGTCTGCCATCAACCAAAAAACCTTTTCCAGAACTTTCTACTTCATTCACAGCTTTTACAGCTGCCAATTCCACTTGATATTTATCAGCAAAATCAATAAGGTCTTCCTCGCTAAGGAACTTATCACCTAAAGAGTTGGCTGGCTTAGTTTTGTCAAATAACAACGTCCAGGTTTTCACTCCCACCTCACCATCTACCACAAGCTGATTTTTCTTCTGGAAATCTTTTACGGCAGTTTCCGTTTCAATTCCAAAATAGCCTGATGAAGGTATTTCATATCCAATTTTTGCCAATAGCTCCTGTAAAAATGCCACGGACGAGCCCCTCGACTTGAGTCTTATGTATTGCATCACTAATAGGTTTAAAAATAAAAAGTACTTCAATTTAATTGAAGTACTTGAAATTATCAACCACATTTAGATCAATCAATCCGGGTCTATGACATTTTTTCTAGCACCGAATTTACTTGGCTTTTGATCTTTAGCGTCTGGGGAAACCTTAGGTTTTGCGGGCTTTTTTACCTCCTCTGGTTTAGCTTGAACTACCTCTTTATTCTCCGTGGTGGCTTTTGAATTTTCTCTTTTTGGAAAAGGCTTTCTTTTACCACTAGAGTTCGACTTTTTGTTTTTACTGAATCCTGATTTTTTGTTTGAACCTTTTTCAGACCTGCCTTTTTGGGCCGATCCAGTGTATATTGGGCCCTCCTCAAATCCTTCAGGAAGTGTGTTTTGGGTGATTTTCATCCCAATCAACTTTTCAATATTGTCAAATTTATATTGATCCTTAGGGTTTACGAAAGTTATAGCTTCTCCTTTTGCATCCGCACGGGCAGTTCGTCCGACTCTGTGAACATAATCTTCCGGGTCAGAAGGCGTATCGTAGTTGATCACCAATTCTATCCCTACTACATCAATACCACGAGAGATAATATCTGTTCCGATTAGGATTTTAACAGATTTATTTTTGAAGGCAGACATAATCTTCTCACGCTCTACCTGCTCTAGGTCTGAGTGAAAAGCTTCGATTTCAAATTGCTTTCTTAATACTTTAAAAAGCGACTTTACCTTATCCTTGGTAGAAGCAAATATGATGACTGCTTCATAAGCTTTCTGAGAAAGAATATTTCTGACCAATTCCTCTTTCTGCGTATCATATACAGAATACATAGATTGCGTCACTCCCTCAGCAGTCTTGCCAATGGCTATCGAAATTTCTGCAGGATTATTCAAAAATTTCATACTGAACTGCCGGATTTTAGGAGGCATAGTAGCAGAGAACAGTACTGTTTGTCTATCCTTTGGGAGGTAATTGACAATCTTCAGAATATCATCTGAAAATCCCATATCCATCATTCGGTCGGCTTCATCCAGAATCAAATGCTCCAACGTAGAAAGATTGATTTTTCCTCCAGCGAGGAGAGCAATAAGACGACCTGGAGTGGCAACAATAATTTCGGCACCCGTTTCCAATGCCTTCTTCTGTTGCTCCCAGACTATTCCGTCTCCCCCTCCATAAATGGGAATAGAGCTTATTCCTAAGAAATAAGCAAAACCTTGTATTTGCTGATCGATCTGAATAGCAAGTTCACGTGTAGGCGCAAGAATAAGAGTATTAAGCGTACTCGACCCTTGTTTGCTAATCTTATTTAAAATGGGAAGTATAAATGCCGCTGTCTTACCGGTACCCGTCTGGGCACAAGCGATGAGATCCTTATTTTCCATTATGACCGGAATGGCCATTTCCTGGATTGGAGTTGGTTTTTCAAAACCCATTGCGTCCAGTCCTTCCTGAAGCGAGGTTTCGAAATTAAATGATGAGAAGTCCAAAATGAGGTGAGTGAAGAATTGTAAAAAGCAGACGAGACTTTTTCGTCTTGCCAAATATAGCCCCTAATTGTACAGAAACACAAATAGTTGGATTTTAAGAATGTAGTAAAATCACCATTTTGTCAATTCAAGGCAATTCGGACTGGTTTCAATCCATCTTTTAAGTTATATTTCATTCACATCGAATAAATCCATTCTGTTTTATGCTTAAAAACCTTACTCGAACATCTTTCTGCTATTTTTTCGTAGTATTTTTTAGCAATATTAATTATTCATCTGCCCAGACATTTGAGCTTAAGGGAAGGATACTTGACGCGGAAACTCAGGAATTTGTGGACGGAGCCAGTGTCACTTTGAAAGGAACAGCTTTCGGAAGTCTCTCCACAGGAGGAGGTTATTTTAACTTCGAAAATATATCTAAAGAGAAATACACCCTAGCCATTAACTATGAGGGCTATACTACCTACGAACAGCCGATAGATCTAAAAAAAGACTTGGATTTAGGATCAATTTATCTCGTAAAAAAAGGGGCATCAGGAACTGGGGCCGCGCTACAGCAGACAATCAGGGCGACTAATATTACCCGCTTATTCAATGAAAGGCCAAATATGATTGGGGGAAACATGATTTATGGTATTCCTCCGGAAGCCACAAAAGTGGAAGGCAACAACTATTTGGATAGTAAATGGAATACTGCTTCCCTCCTCTTATACAGAGATCAAAAACTGCTGGAAGGCTACAGAGTCCGGTTTAACATCACTTCAAATCTCTTTGAGGTGATAGCGCCTGAAAGTTCCCAGGTAACTACCATGCCAGGGCTCCGTGTCCAAAATTTAGTTTGGGTTGACTCTATGTATATGGTTCCTAGGTATTTTGTAAATGGAATGGATTTTCTGGATGAGGGATCGCCAATTTCAGGTTTTTTTGAAATTTTAGTAGATGGGGAATTACCACTGATGAGAAGAACGATGGCGATTTTCAAAGAATCTAACTACAATACCGCTTTGATGATGGGAAATAGAAATCACCAAATTATTAAGCGAAATATATATTATTATCTCGTAGGGAAAGATGTGATAGAAGTGCCTTCAAACCGGAAAAAGCTATTTGCCATTTTTGGTGATAAAGAGGAAGAAATGAAAGAGTATGTGAATTCCAACGAACTTTCGATAAAAGACCCAAGTACGCTTTTTAAGCTTTTTACGCACTACAATTCCCAATATCCAAATTTTAAACCCATCATGACCCAACTTTTGGAAGACAATCAAAGAAAAACTTACTGATTACTAATGAAGATAATTTATTCAATTGCCCTTTGCCTCATCACCCTATATGTACACGGCCAAGGACTCCCGGGTTTAGGAGCAGGAACTACTCCAAACAACAAACCAATTTTACATGGCAAGAACTGGGTAGCCATCACAGGAAAGCCACTTGGAGCAACCGCGGGTGCTGCTATTTTTCAGCAGGGAGGAAATGCTGTCGATGCAGCTTGCGCTATGATCGCTGCAAGTTCTACCATGTGGGATGTTTTGTCATGGGGTGGAGAAACACAGGCTTTAATCTATAATCCCCACACAAAAAAAGTAATTGCCATCAATGCGCTAGGTTATGCACCTTCGGGTGCCACAGTGGAATTTTACAAATCACAGGGAATGGACTACCCCCCACAATATGGACCATTGGCGGCTACTACTCCAGGCACTCCTGGAGGAATCATGACTATGCTGGCAGAATATGGCACTATGAGCCTAGAGCAAATTCTGCAACCTTCCTTACAACTCGCCCAGGGATATGCGATCGAAGCGCAGACAGCAAATGCTATGGAAGCTCAAAAGGAAAGAATCAAGGAATGGCCTTATTCCAAAAAAATATTTCTGCCGCATCTCGGAGAAGAGAGAGAAGCTCCTGAAGCAGGTGAAATCTTTGTTCAGGAAGATTTATACCAAATGCTATCTAAATTGGTAGCTACTGAAAAAGAAGCATTGGCATCTGGGAAATCCAGAAAAGAAGCTATTTATGCTGCCTATGATAGATTTTACAAAGGTGATATTGCAAAAGAAATAGTCAGGGGTACCAGAGAGCAAGGTGGGCTTTTTACAGAAGCTGACTTAGCCAATTGGAAGGTGAAAATCGAAGAACCTCTGCATGTGAATTACAAAGGAATAGATGTATATAAACTTCAGGAGTGGACGCAAGGTCCCGCTTTACTTCAGTCACTCAATATTTTAGAGAATTTTGATCTCAAGTCTATGGGATATAATTCTTCAAACTATATCCATACTGTGTACCAAGCCATGAGTTTAGCTTTTGCTGACAGGGATTTTTATTATGGAGACCCTGCCTATGTGGATTCTCCAATAGAAGGCCTGCTTTCCAAAGAATATGCTAAAGAGCGTGCTAAACTGATAGGCGAAGTAAATGATCCAAAAATTGCTGCTGGCGATCCTTATCCTTTTCAAGGGGGGGATAATCCTTACTTAGATATTTTAAGGAAAAATAATGAGGCTATCTCCTCACTTTCACCTGACCAAATTAACAGCATATTAGATGAGCAGTTTATAGCTGACTTTCAAAGTGGAACCACTTCAGTAGAAACTGCGGATGCGGAAGGCTGGGTAGTTTCGGTTACTCCTAGCGGCGGATGGATTCCTGCTGTAGTGGCTGGTAATACAGGTGTGGGACTATCCCAGCGTATGCAAAGTTTTGTTTTGGATGAAAATATTAGCCCCTACAATCTTCCTGAGCCTGGTAAAAGACCCAGAGTTACACTCACCCCAAGTTTAGCTATGAAAGACGGCAAGCCTTTATTGGCGTTCGCAGTGCAGGGAGGGGATTCTCAGGATCAAAATCTGTTGCAGCTTTTTCTGAATATTGTAGAATTCGATATGGATGTTCAGGAAGCTACCGAAGCACCTAATTTTAATTCTTATCAGATGCAGAGTTCCTTTGGCGATCATGAGATCCGTCCTGGGGCAATAGTTATGAGAGACGATACACCAGAGTGGATTCGTAAATCTTTAGCGCAAAGAGGCTATCATCTGGAATTCTGGAATAAAACTTCCGGTCCCATTAATGCCATCTGGTTTGACTGGAAACATGGAAGTTTCTGGGGAGGAAGTAGTGATTACGGAGACGATTACGGCATTGCCTGGTAAGTTATTTTTACCCAAACTAACCTTATTTTAAAACATCAACTATTCAATCCTAACACAGTGAACAAAAACTATTTAAATCTATTATTAATACCCACACTACTGGCGACCGGAGCTGTTTATGCACAGAAAAAAAATAAGCCCGACCCACTCAAAGCCGAAGTGGTACAATCCATAGATTCCCGATTTGAAGACTTAACCGACCTAAGTGACAAAATCTGGTCGTTTGAGGAAATCGCTTTTCAGGAAATCCAGTCAGCTGCAGCCCTCTCGGATTATGCTGAGAGCCTAGGCTTCAAAGTCACACGTGGCGTAGCGGAAATTCCAACAGCTTTTGTTGCAGAATACGGATCAGGATCACCTATCATAGGAATTCTAGGCGAATTTGATGCCTTGCCTGGACTATCGCAAAACACAGTTCCTACCAAAAGTCCTTTGCATGATGGAGCTCCAGGTCATGGTTGCGGTCACAATCTTTTTGGAGTGGCATCACTGGGTGCAGCCGCTACCATTAAAGATTTGATTGAGGAAGGCAAGATCAAAGGGACAGTTCGCTTTTATGGCACACCTGCAGAAGAGAAGTTCTTTGGCAAACTATGGATGATCAGGGCAGGTCTCTTCGAGGATGTGGATGTGATGATGGATTGGCACCCTGCTGCCGAGACCAAAGCTGCAGTTCAGAAAGGTCTTGCATTAGTTGATTTTCAGGTAGAGTTCTATGGTCAGGCTGCACATGCTTCCGCTGATCCTTGGAATGGTAGAAGTGCATCTGATGCTTTGGAGCTATATACTAATGGAATTAATTACTACCGTGAGCATATCAAACCAACAGTAAGAATTCATTACCACATACAGGACGCAGGTCAGGTAGTCAATGTAGTCCCGGATTACAGCAGAATATGGGTAAGGGTAAGAGATTCCAGTCGTGAAGGATTGATGCCAGTGTATGAACGTGTGCAGGAAATGGCCGAAGGAGCAGCTATTCTAGCCAATGTGGACTATAAAGTCAGCCTTATCTCAGGCATTCATGAGGTGTTAGTGAACAGAACTGGTTCAGCTGCATTGCAAAAAAATCTGGAAACTTTGGGAGCTATCTCTTATACGGAAGAGGAACAGGTTTTTGCTAAAAAGATTCAGGAAAGCACTGGAAAGCCGCAGATTGGTTTAGTCTCTAAAATTGAACCTATGGAGGAAACAGAAGAACATTCCATGGGTGGATCTACTGACGTTGGAGATGTCAGCTATGTAGTTCCCACCATTAGATTAAGTGCAACAACTGCACCTAATGGAACGCCATGGCATTCGTGGGCAGTGGTAGCTTCCGGTGGAATGTCCATAGGTCATAAAGGAATGGCTTATGCAGCTAAAGCCCTATCTATGACTATGGTAGATCTATTTCAAAATGAAGAGTTGGTCACAAACGTGAAAGCTGAATTCAAGGAGAAAAAGGGAGATTACGTATACAAAGGTATTATTCCTGATGGCCCGCCACCCATCAATTCAAATTTGCAATAGACAGCAACTCTTTTATAAGATGCCATTCTTAAATTTAGGATGGCATTTTTATTTAATAAACTTCGAGCCAAATGATAGATCCAACTATTCAACATCTAACGGAGATCAAACTCGTCGGTAGTAAATTTCAAATGAGTTACATGAACAATAGAACCCGGGAGCTTTGGCAAAGCTTTATGCCTAGGAGAAAAGAGATCATCCATGTTATCTCTTCTGATCTGTATTCTGTTGAATTGTATCCAAGTATAACCTATTTTGAACAGTTTAATCCAAATAGCACTTTTGAAAAATGGGCGGCGGTTAAAGTTTCTGAATTTGAATCAATACCAAAATCAATGGAAATACTGACAATCCCGTCTGGACAATATGCTGTATTTCCATTCAAAGGAACTGTAAATGAAGCAGCAGCCATGTACCAGTACATTCTGAATACTTGGATTCCGCAGTCAAGCTTTATGTTGGACCACCGCCCGCATTTTGCTGTTATGGGGGAAAAGTACAAAAATAATGACCCGGATTCTGAGGAAGAGTTTTGGGTTCCAATCAAATCCAGAAGCAATGACTAAAAGTGACTATAGTTTCGGGATTTTCGCCATGATTTTGACTCTGATTACAGGTTTTATTTATGCAGCGGCTTATATAGGTATCGGAGCCCAGATTTTTTTCCTGGATGTTTATGGTTATTATTTCCTTCTCTCCAATATTGTCTATTTATCGTCTATTGCTATTCTAGGTAAATATTTCTTCCAAAAAGGCTATAAACCTGCCTTTTATGCCATATCTCTTACTGCCTTTTTCACCTTAGTTCAGATGATTGTCTTATACAAGATGATATCAAATCGAAATCTTGAAAGTTTATACTTTACAATAGTAATTTTATTACTATGCTCCTCACTGGTCTTTGGTTTCACCCTAACCTTCTCTAATGCTTCCCGACGAAAATGGTTTAAACCAGCTGGTATTCTTAACATCATCACTATTAGCCTTTTATTGTTTTTAAGCTTATATGCTTTGACTATTAAAGAATACTCAACGCTTTGGATGCTAGAACAAGTTTCCCGATGGATATCCCTTAGCACTACATTGATCCCAGTCTTTTTTGTGCTGAATTTTCAGGAGGAATTGGATGGCACGGTTAAGGTCGCTTCTCAAAAAATAGATAATCGATTTGTGATTTTTAAATTTCTATTGCTAGTAGCGTTTGTAGCAAGTGGCTTCCCCTTTCTGAGAGATAGTTATATGTCACATTATTGGGAGGGAAAGAATCAGGAAAAAGCAGATCAGTTGGTGGAGATTTCTGATAAAAGGACATTTGTAGGAAGTCAGGGAGATACGCTACAGTTTCTCGTGCTTTTGCCTGCTCAGTTGGATTCTTCCAAATCATATCCACTTGTAGTTTCGCTTCCTTATAATGGCTATCACGCCTCAGCGGCACAGGAACTTTCAGAAAATGTAAATCGCATTCAATACCCGGCTTATATCATGGTTCCATTTTGTCCTGAAGGAGCAGGCTGGGGCGGTGTTCCTAATGTTCCTACCGTAGATCAACTGGTGTTTGAAGCAATAGAATCTCTGGATGATGCAGAAAATATTGATCCAAATAGGCGATACATCACTGGAGTATCCCGTGGTGATTATGGCACTTGGCATTTTATCACGGCGAGACCTGATTTATTTGCTGCGGCTATTCCAGTTTGTGGAGAAGGAGAGCCCAAATTGGCTTCTAGGATTAATAATGTGGCAGTTTGGGCTTTTTATGGGGAAAAGGACATCAACGTACCTGTATCAGGATCTAGAGATATGGTAGCCGCAATGGAAGCTGCTGGTAAGTCTCCTAAATATACAGAATACGAAAATGTGAGTCATAACATCTGGCATTTTGTAAGTAAGGAACCTGATTTGTGGCCTTGGCTATTTGCACAGAGAAAAAGCGAAATGCTATAAATTAGTCACTCCAAACTTTAAGGGACCAAAATTATATTAAATAATTAGTTGTTTCGAGGGGGTTGTTGATTGGATCCAGTAAATCCAAGTTGTATAATTTTACCCTTTTGATTTGCTGGAACTTTCATAATTATACGGTCAAAAGAGTGATTCACAACCTTGCTGAACACCATCTCCTGTAATGGATATGACTTTTGCTCCCTTCACTCTTTGATCACTCAGGTACTGCTCAACAGCAGATTTGGTTTCATGTTTAGGGTTATTCACACTTATGCTCCATTTATCAGAACATCCCTTTGATCCCAATAGAACTCAAGCGTATGTAAGGAATTGTCATCACTATAGCCTTGAGCTAAATAGTATTTCATTTTGAGCTTTTGTATTACGGCGAAAAAGCCTAAAGGCTACAGTCTACCCTATAAATTTATCCAAACAGCTTCTCCAAGATCTTATAGGTAATCAAATAAGTTGGCCTCACTCCTTCCATCCCTAAAGCTCCAGAAGCCAAAGTACTCCCAGTTTCTAAGGGGTTATCTGAAGCATAATATGCATAAAGCACTTTTACATTGGATCGAATTGATCTCCTGATTTTAGAGGCAGATTGTATCGCTTTCTGATAGTGGGCTCCTTCCATCTCCAACCCTATGGCATTCCAGGAAGACTCCATAAAGTAGGTAAGAATGTCTTTATTCTGAAGTGAAGTACCCAATACTGAAATCATAGTTCCGGAATAAACTCCTAAACCGAAACCTTCAAAATCTGCTTTTTTCAATTCATTTTTAAATGGGTAATTATCCGCAGTTCCTTCAAACACATGGGCATTTGGAATCATTAGATCACCTTTACCTCCATATAATATTCCCGCTTTGCCCATTATAGAGGTGGAAACCACATCTAGAGGAATTGATTTACCATCCTTATCATACGGCTTGAGCAACTCGTCAAAGCATTCATAAGCCTGCTCACCAAAAGCATAATCCATTACCACAAATACGGGCCTCTTTAATTTATCAAGCGGAAGTTTTACTCCGGGTATCAGCTCATCTTTCTCCAAAAGTGCAGTATCGATAATTTGAGCTCCTATGTTTGTTCCCGACTCATCCGGCAAATTGATAAAACCATGCTTCGCAGCATATTTCTCTATAGCCTCTCCTTTATTGTTTTTTGCTTTGACAGAGATATCCATCACCACATTTTCCAGCGACTCGTAATCCTTTAATTTTAAAAGTTGGGTGCCGTATATCGTATTAACTACGGAATGAAGATTAGCTGAAATGATATGAATAGGCCGTCTAAGCAAATCATGTTTATCCAATGCAGTTTTAATTCTCCTTGCCCACATTTCACCATAGACATGGTGACCGATTCGTTCTCTTAAAGTAGTTGAAAAGGAAATTTCACGATCCAAATGTTTAGTAGCTTCATCCTGTGCCAGTTTCCCCATATGGTAAACAATTGAAAAAAGGCTGTTTGAATTGCTGCTCTTCTCAAATTTATCCATCGCCAGTATAGTTTCTTCGTATGTTCTACCAATAAGATGACTCAAATAGGCGCTTGCGGCTTCCTTCTCAAAGTCCTCCCCCGCTGCTTCTTTCTGTACGAATTCCTCCAGCATCAGCCAATTGGTAGAAATCTTACCTTTTTGATCAGTGCTGTTGTTGTATATTTTATTTGACTCTATGTATAAAAATGTCAGGTGTGTCAAAATATCATATATATCCGAACGACCTCGGGTCATCTCCACATACATGATGTTTTCATCCAATCTATAGCAGTTACGTTTCCTTTTGGAAGGAATAATTGCATTTAATTTTGACGTCTCATAACCCTCCCGGCTGATCAGACGAACAAAACGGCATTCTTCAATTCCTCGGGGAAGACGCTCCATCACGTAGAGTAAACCATCCAATTCGATCTTTTCATGATCTGTCACCAAGCCATAAATCTCAGGACTCAATACACGTAACGCATCGACAAGGCTTTCTCCTGATACTCCCATTGGCTTGTAACTGCCTCTGGTAAAAAGATGCCTCATCGTGATATACAATCGCTCGATAGCTGCTCTGGATTCGTGTGCTCTAGTTCTCTTCATAGTTGCAAATGGCTTTTGCGAGACAAAAATACTAAATACTATTTTAAGCGCCCTGCAAAGAATTTCTTCAGTTTATCAACCTTGGGTTTGACTACAAGCTGGCAATACGGTTGAGCTCCATTTTGATTGTAGTAATTCTGGTGATAATTCTCCGCCGGATAAAAGTTGCTAAAGGCAGAAATTTCAGTCACAATCGGAGAGTAAAAAACCTTGGATTTATTCATTTGTTTCTTAAGACTTTGTGCCAGTCTCCCCTGATCTGGATTGTGATAAAATATAACAGATCTATAATGCGGACCCTCATCTGCACCCTGTTTGTTTAAAGAAGTAGGATCATGAGTAGCCCAAAAAACTTCCAGAATTTGTGAAAAACTAATTATAGAAGAATCGTAATAGACCTGAATTACCTCTGCATGGCCTGTGGTTCCTCTACTAACTTCCTCATAGGTAGGATTATCTACAAAGCCTCCTGAATATCCCGAGATAACTAATTCCACTCCATTCAGCAGTTTAAAAATAGCTTCTACACACCAAAAACAGCCTCCTCCTAATGTGACGATAGCTAATCCCTCAGGAATTTGTGGCTCAGTAGAAGGCAATTTCAATTCGTTATGCATAGTTGAATTCTTATTGCCAGAAAACTACAGTGATTTTATTATAGTTTATTTGGGGATGATATTTCCAAAGTAAGAGCATTTGCTGGGTCAGAATCTACCTCAGACTTATCAGTACTGATAGTTATCAATCCTTCCCTGCTAAGTGATTTAGCCTCGTCGTTTACGTCTTCCAAAAATTGCTCCCAGTCCTCAGGAAACATCTGGCGGACAACTTCGGATGAATTAAAAGTTTTACCCTTTTTTCGCCTTAACATATCCAAAATGGCTGATCTGAGAACTTCCATAGCTAGCCTTTTATCTGCATACCATCACAAATGCCGGAGGTATATTTTTTAATGTAAAGCTTGTGCTTACATTCCCAAAATGTTTTTTGAATAAATTCTTCAATAAATAGGAATAACATCCCTGTATAAAATATCCACTCTGGGTAAGTGCTGTTTTGCTCTGGGAGAGAATTTGATCCCTTACATCGGGCGAAAAAAAACTAAATGGCAAACTGGATAGTACATAATCGGCTTTTTTTCCTTCTATGTAAAGACCTATATTTTCAGCGGAATCATTAATTATTCTTACGTTTTTTTGAGGAAATTGCTTTTCCATTGACTCACAAAAAGATTTGCTGATTTCAAAAACCAATAACTCAGTGTCAGGATCCAACATATTAACTATTCCTTTTGTGATGCTTCCGTCTCCTCCTCCTAGTTCAATGATCAATTTGGCACCTTTAAAATCAACGTGGGTAAGCATTTTCTTTACCAATGTTTTTGAACTGAATGTCACAGCCCCTGTTGTGCTTAAATTGGAATACAGTTCCAACAACAAATCCGATTTGCCCATATAATATTTAATTCTCTTCTTGAAGATACCTGATTTTGCCCTATCTTTTCAGACTTCACCCAAAAAGTTAACGCACAAATATGGCCCAAAAGGCTGAAATTCGATCAAACCTACCGGCAAAAATTCAAACTACTCTGAGCAATTTCTGGAGTATGTCACTGATCTTCTCACTCTTAATGCTGCTAGTTAGGGGAGTTGAATGGTATTTAGTTTTTCATAATCATCCCATTAGAATCAGTTTCAGTGAGGTAGTCTTTTTTGGGCTTTTTGAAGACATTCACTGGATTTTATATTTTCTGGGTCTGCTTTTTATACTTCATGTAATTACTAGTTTACTATCCATTACGCTTGCTAAGTGGGTTACCAAGATGTTGCTAATACTTGCTCTTTTGGTACAGATTGCTTTGATTTTTTACTTTCTTAAAACCCTATTACCTCTGGGCAAAGATCTGTTTGCTTACAGTCTGGATGACCTCATCCTAACTGTAAGGTCCTCCGGCCAATTGAACTACACTAACCTAGGTGCAGCTTTAATTTTTAGCGGTATTATTTATTACATTTTTAGTCTTGCTACCAGATATTTAAAATTGAGCACAAAAGTATCTGGAGTATTCACAGCCATTACGTACGTCTTGGTGACCTTCTTTTTCATTTATCCTTTCACAGACTCCGATACGCTCGATGATGTAAAAGTGAATGTGGAGATGAATAAATCAAAATATCTTTCAGAGCAAGCATTCGACTATTTCACCTATAAAAATGAATACTACTTTGATTTTTATCTTCGATCCATTGATGATACCTCCTTTATCAAAAAGGAATACGTAGATCCTACTTTTCCTTTTCTCCACACCACAGAATATCCTGATGTTCTGAGTCCCTACTTTGATAGTCTTGCTTCACCCCCTGACATTGTTTTTGTGCTAATAGAAAGTCTGGGCAAAGCCTATTCTGGCAAGGACGCTTATTTGGGAAGTTTTACTCCTTTTCTGGATTCTCTGGAGACTCATAGTCTTGTCTGGACTAATGCCATCTCATCAACCGGTAGAACTTTTGGAGTCCTTCCTGGAGTCTTTGCGGGATTACCTTTTGGGGAAAAAGGTTTTCAGGAGATGTACCAAAATTTTCCTCATCATGAAAGTTTGATCAGCGTACTGGACAGAAATGGATATGAATCAAGCTTCTTTACTGGAAGTGATGTGAATTTTGATCATCAGAAGGAATTCTTGGAATATGCAGGAGTATCACAACTGATTGATATCGATGACTTCGATTCAAAGTACAGTAAAATGCCATCTGCCAGTGGTTTTACATGGGGATATGGTGATAAAGAGACTTTTAGTAACGGCCTTTCCTATTTTCCAAAAAATAATGACAATCCACAATTGGGAATATTTCAAACGATCACTTCCCATGATCCTTATTTGGTTCCGGAAAGAGAATTTTATTCCAAAAGATTTGAAGATCATTTAGAAAATACTCTGCAGCTAGACGAAGCGAAAAAATCAGATTACAGAAGCTATCAGGATATTTATATGACTATCCTCTATGCTGATGATGCCATTAAGGAATTTATCACATCCTACAGCAAAAAGCCTGAGTTCGCGAATACCATATTTGTTTTTACCGGAGATCATCGTTTGCCGGAAATACCGATGGCTTCCAGGCTGGATCGATTTCATGTTCCTCTGATCATATATTCCCCGTTGATCAATAGACCATCTTACTTTAAAGGAATGATAAGCCATTTTGAGATTACTCCTAGCATATTGGCTTTTTTGCATGCCCAAGTTGGCATCAATCTTCCTAAGGAGGAAATCTGGCTGGGCCAGGTGATGGATACTTCACAGACCTTCCAATCCAAGATTGCAATGCCGTTGATGCGGAATAAAAATCAGTTAATGGAATACATAGATGGAGAGTATTTCCTATCAGAAGATCAACTTTTTGTAATCACAGACGGATTGAACATAGATCCAATAGAGGATCAGAATCTTAAGAATAAGTTGTCTGGAGAATTTGAAGATTTCAAAAACAAAAACAATTATATCATTCAAACCAAAAAATTATTGCCCTAAGCTTCTGTGTCAGTCTGCAGTCTTTTCGCTATAGGTTCTATCCAAAATCTGCGAAAGTAATGGGTAAAAATAATTCCAGTAGAAGCTTTTTCTATCTGTATAATCAGAGACTAGGTGAAAGCCTCTCCAGAGCTTGGGGAGGCCCTTGAATCTGGGAGATCCTAGGGTGCTTTGCATGTCGGAGAAATCACCTGCGAAATAGTAATATTGTCCTTTTCCCACATCCCTTACAACCGCTGCGGGAAAGTACCTAGGCAAACCCATAGCTCTGAGCTTTTCTTTCCCCTCATCTGTAGGATCTATATCGTAATAGGAAATGACCTGATAATCCCGCTCGATAAGTACGATATCAAACCAATCTGGATACGGAACCACTTCAGGAAGCTTAAATCCGTGTTGATTGATTCGTTGTGTACGTATCTTCGGCGTTGCGCCCCGATAATCCAGATTATTGGAAAAAACTTCCAAGCTGCCATCCTGATGTACAAAAGCAAGTCCAGGTCCTGGTGGAACCCAAAAGTTATTATGCTGCTCCACATATTGATTAATAAACCATTTTGGAATATCATGATTGATGGTAGTATCCATTTCATCGAAATACCTTGCAATCCAACCTGTCCATTTTAGTCCCATCAGGTTTTCAAACTCACTTCTGATACCTTCAGAGGTAGGTGATGCCATGGTATTAAATTCAGCTATAATAGTTTTATGCTGTGCCGCTGCTTCTCGCAGCAAATTGATATCGCCCCTGTTTAATCCTCCGTAAATTTTTTCAGAGATTTCTTCGGAATTCACCTTTGTGAAATCATCCTCATACACTCCATATGTATCTGCATAGTAAAGCACATCGAGATTGGTAGCTTTTTCAAGTATTTCACTATCTGATAATTGTCCTGCACCGTTGAAAGTACCAAATGAAGGAGAACCATCCGGGAAAAAACCAAGATAGTCTTTATTATCTCTGTAAAATTCACCTTCCCTTTTTTGGAATTTTAGGTATTCCAAAGCCCAAAAAATAGATTGATGTTCCTGATATCTACCATTGGGTACAGTTTTATCCACTACCACTATGTCCATCTTTCTGGATGGGTAAATTATCCAAATCAAGTAGCTGATCAGTGGAATAAAGATCAGAATAAGAAAAAAAGGCAGGACCCGTTTTAATACTATTTTTGATTCTTCCGTTAACATTCTCACCAATTAAAACCGGTATTCTACACCCAGAGAAAAATTAAGGTTGTTTCTAAATCTATTGGGACCAAGCTCATCATGGCTATATCCTGAATAGGCATAGATCATAAAACGATCTGTTAGCAATTGCTGGTATCCTAAGCGTGCCCGATAGGAATTCAGAAGTTGCGTAGGATCGCGGGTTTCCTCATCCGGCGATACGCCAGAGCTGAGCTGCACGGAAAAGAAATCCTCCCCGGTTTTGAAATAATACCTTGCCTGCAAATTAGCCGATGTTCCAAGGCTGTTTCCTGTTCCCGGTATTAGATTTCCACGAAGGTTGAACCACCAATTACCTAGATATTTTCCTACCGAGGCAGTGTATATAGTAGTGGTTTCAGAGAATTGCAAGTATCTGAAACCGCCTTCAATTTCCCACGCTTTTGGTAAGTTGTAATAGACAGATGCTCCGAACCGAAACTCAGGGAAAAAACTTGCAGAAGATCCGCCAACATTCACATATGCATAAGCCTTTTGCCCCAGCGAAGGATAAGCGTCCAACTCAAACAAAGTTCCATAATCGTCATATCTTGAAGATTGGGTAACTCTTCCAATTAACGTTCCGGTGAATTTTGTCCTAGTTCTGGCATAAAATGAAAAAGTATTCCAGGGTGAGATCGCTCCTTTGAAGGTATCTGAATCATAGGTCATTCCCAGTGCATTATTTCTTCTATAGCGCTGCAAAGTCTGCATATAATCAAGCAAATCATCTTTCTTGTATTTGTTTTCGAATAGCTCCTCTGCTATCCTATAGGCAGCATTATAATCTTCTTTGTAATACAGCAAGCGTGATTCCTTATAGCGTAGTTCGTTGGGAAGTGGCTCGCCAAAATTCTGTTTAGCTTTTGATAAGACTTCATCCGCTTCCTCATACTGCTCTGCCCATGACAAATTATCCAGATAGGCGGAATAGCCATCTACGTAGTCAGGATCCGCAACTATTGCGCGCTCAAGATAAACCGATGCAGAATCATTCTTTCCTTCCCAAGCATAACTTCTGCCAACCAAAATCAGTATGTCTGCATAATCTGGATACTTGGAAAGTGCTCTAAAAGCAATTTCTCTTCCTTCAGCGTATTTTCCATCAATAATCAAAGTCCTGGCTTCCGCTAGCAATTCATCTGGATCGAATGAATCTTGAGCCTTGATTTCAACAGAAAATACTATAGAAATTATCAGAAGTGTAAATGCTTTTTTCATAATCAAGTGTTCGTGGTACTAGGCTCCATATTCTTCTTATCCTCTGATTTTTTAAAGCCAGTCCGAATCATATTTCCCCAGCCACCTTTACCTTTAATAAAGTCCCAATGCCCACTCAATCCCCAATAAACTATCTTCGGATGTATAAATAAAGGCTCGAGAAAGGCAGTGATAATCAGACTATTCAGGTCCTTTTTCTCCTTATAGTTATTGTATGAAAGCTGCTCATATAAAATACTAAACGAGGATATGAGAATAGAAAGTAGGTAGAGTACTACAAACAAGGCAATAAAATAGAAGGCGGAGAAATCACCTATAACGATGAGAATCAACGTGTATATCACACCAAGAAGCTCCAAGACAGGAGCCATTTTTTCATATACGGTCCAGTAAGGATAGGACAGCATTCCTAAAATGCCATACTTAGGATTCATTCCTATCACTTTGTGTAACTGTAATGTTTCGATGGTACCTCTAATCCATCGGTTTCGTTGACGCGAAAGAACCTCTTCTTTCTCAGGCACTTCTGTCCAGCAAAGTGGGTCTGGCACAAATGACACCTTATGCGGAATATTTTGCTCCTGCATATGTCGTCGCATACGCACCACAAGCTCCATGTCTTCCCCAACTGTCTTTGGAAAATATCCTCCTACTTCCACCACTAAATTCCGCTTAAAAAAACCAAAAGCTCCTGAGATAAGCATAAGTCCATTAACTCTGGTCCAAGCCATCCTTCCCATCAGAAAGGCTCTACAGTATTCTATAACCTGAAATTTTCCCAATAAAGTTGTCGGCACTCTATACTTGGTAACTGTTCCATCCTGCACGTCACAGTTGTTTGCAATACCAATTACACCTCCTACTGCTATGACTTGCCGGTTTGTTTCCTCCATAAATGGACGGACCATCTTAGTGATGGACTCGTGGGATAGAATGCAATCCACGTCTATGCAGGCTAGCAGTTCATTGCAGGAAACATTGATGCCGGTATTGAGAGCGTCAGCCTTACCACCATTCACCTTGTCGATCACCACCAATCTGTTATAGGAGCGGTTTTTGGATTTATATATCCCACGGACAGGCTGAGCGGGAATTTCTTCACAATAAGCAAAATCAGTAATGTCTAAGTCAAAAGCATTGATCAGCTTAGAAAGCGTATCATCTTTTGATCCATCATTGATAACAATCACTTCAAACTTCCCATAGTGTAATGACAACAGACTTTTCACATTCTGAACTATTGACTCCCCTTCATTGTAGGCAGGAGCCAAGATAGAAACACTTGGAGCAATGGGAGAAGTAATAATATCCTGATAATCAGCAAATCTATCTTTCTTCCTATGATCCCGCATTTCCAGTGCACTTAGGACCATTATAAATAAATAAGTCACGATCACAGAGAAACTCAGGAATAAAAATATAATCCCCAAAACCTCCATAATGACGTAAAACAAGAAACTATACATCTTTTAGCAAGGGATCTACTAAGTGTCTGTCTATTCTTTGTAACTGAGAACTAGAATTTTCTTCTATATACTGACTATAAAGTATTTTATCAAGATCAAGAAGGCTTTTCAGCAAAATCATCCTAAGTTTGAAATCAGGTGAATCATCTAATATCTCACAAATCAGCCTGGCAGAAGTATCGTCTCCTATTGATCCTGCAGCCTTCGCTGCCGCACAAACCAATTCACTGTTTTTACTTCTTAAGCTACTGTTTATTAATTCTGTCTCTGTTGGGATTCCCAAATATTCAAATGTTTTGATAATCTCAATTTTCTCTATGTCTGAGACAGATACAAATTTCTCTTCAAGTTCTGCCAGTAATTCTACTAGGCCTAATACCCTCACCAACATATAGCCGAACAAGCGAACACTCTGATTTTTGGAACTGAATAAACTATTTATGTTGAGGTCTCTCGAGGAATTTAAGTACTTGATGATCCGCAAGTAATTCATTTGTTGCCATCGCGAAAGCGGAAAATTCTGATCTCTCAGAAAGGATAGATCAGACCGCGAGGAAATATTTAAGACTGTCGCCACTGCCTGGGTTCGAATTTGGAAATTGGGGGAGTTTACCAACTTCTTCACAGCTTGCTCAGCCTCGGTCAAATCCATTTCGTTTATTTCCACTAATCCCATCACCACCTTATCCCATTTATAGCTATGTAACTTTTCAATGGAAACCTTATCTAGCTGCAGCCTTTTGTAAAGAGCTTTAAGTTTCAGCTTAAAATCCCCTTTCATCTTTTTGTTCAAAGCCAATATTCTTTCCACCAATACATCTACATAAAGTGGTTTCTTAAGCTGTTTTGCTGGAAAACTTTTCTCCAACTCCTCATCACTTAGGTGCTCCAATTCTTCCAGGCTATTTTCAAATAAAATCTCCGTGAGTGGACCTACAATTTGCTCATCGTATTGTACAAGTAACTTTTCCTTTCTGTTACTCCTCGCTTTTAGAAATAGCATAAACAGAATCATTCCGAATGCAAATACTATAAAAAGGGTAATCGTAAGCGTTACGACAAAAAGCTTAAAATCCCCAATGAAGGAGAATGCACCTGAGATGAGTGGAGAATATCTATATCTACTGGCAAGGGAAATCAAATCCGAGCGATACGAGTTGTCTGAAGATTTGAGTTCTATATCTCCATTTCTTAGCAGATTGGAGACGTATTCTTGAGTAGCCTCCAAAGTATTCGGATCATTGTAAACGACAAACTGTATTGCGTAAAAAACAGAGTCAGTCTTAAAAACACTATCACGCAAATCAATTGCCTTACCGTAATTGGATATTAGCTTCGGCTGATATACATTATCAGTGCTGCTATCCGAAAAAACAGTTCCTGAGGAATCTATTAATAGGTATTTCAATCCGGGAATATCTCCCTGATTGTTCAAAAAATCTATGAACGCAGTTGAATCTTCGAATACCTGCTCTTTCTGACCGAAAACCACCTCTGATTTGGCCAAAAATAAAAGCAAGAACACGAATGTGAATGCGCTTTTACTAAACATGAATTATGACTTAAGTACGCGCTTCACGCGAATTGCCAATTCATTTGGGTTGAAAGGTTTTGGAATAAAATCCGAAACACCTAAGTTAAAAGCTTCCAGGACAATCTTTTCTTCCTCACCTAAGGAACTTAGGACGATGATAGGGACATTTGGCCTTGTATGTCTGGCGTGGTGGATGATTTCGATCCCGTTTTTGAACGGAATCATCACGTCAGTGATAATCAAATCTAAGGCTTCAGTATCGATTGCAAATATGCCTGCATTACCATCTTTCACTAGTACGGTATCGTATCCATCCTTCTTAAGACGAAACTGAACCAGGCTGGAAATAAGCAAATCATCCTCAATAATTAGGATTTTTTTCATTCTTATGTGGGTAACTCTGATCTCAAATATAAGATCTAAAGCTTAAAACAAAGCCGTATTTACCAGTCAAATAAATTCATAATTTTTAACATGAATCTTGTAGAATTGAAAGAGTATTTCAAAGGTAAATTCTTGCCATTGATCAAATAATTAGGTGTAAAAAATAATTCCAAAAGGATTCTGAAATCGCTTTTATTAGCTTGCTTTTGTAAAATCAACCATCAACCCAGGGGAAATTGATGTCATATTGACCATTGCTACCGCAATAAATATATAGCCTGAACCTTTCCTCTTTACTTTAAAACCAAACACACCATATGAAAAAAGAACTACTGCGTGCAGGTGTTTTTTGCTTGTTGGTAGCAGGATGGTTTTCATCCACCTTGGCTTACGCTCAAAGCGATCCATCGGGGAAGAAGCGAATCACTGCCACCTATGCAATTACGAATGCAACTGTTTTCACAGCTCCCGGTAAGTCAGGTATGAAAGCTACTGTCCTTATCAAAGATGGACTCATCCAGGGAGTGGGAAGTAACATCACTGTTCCTAAAGAAGCCAAATTAATATCGGGCGACTCCCTGTTTATTTACCCAGGCTTTATTGCCGGGGGAAGCGATACTGGGATCACTAAACCAAAAGATCCTGAAAAACCGGAAAACTTTGTCTCTTCCAATCCTTCTGATGAAATAGCTGGAATTACTCCGTGGAGATCTGCTGTTGATCAGTTTTCGATTACTGATAGCAAAGTGGATGATCTTAGGAAACTAGGGTTCACTGTTGCTCAGATCATTCCGGATGGAGGCATGATTGCTGGCAAGAGTGCCATTATCCTCTTGGGTTCTGAAAACTCGACAAATTTATTGATAGAGAATACTGCATTGGCTGCTAACTTCAATGGATCAAGAGGAATGTATCCTGGGACAGCAGTCGGTGTGATGGCTAAGTTTCGTGAAGTGTATGATAACACTGAACTAACCACACAGAGATCTCAGAAATATACTACCGTAGCTGGCCTGAAGCGTCCGGAGATCACTCCTACTTATAGCGCCATGCAAGCAGTGACCTCAGGACAGATTCCAGTGTTGTTCTCTGCTCCATCCGATCTGGAAATCAGAAGAGCTATCAGTCTGCAGAAAGAGAAAGGATTCAAACTTGTTCTGACTGGTCTGGAAGACTACGAAGGAGTGATTGACCTGATCAAATCTTCAGGTACGGCTGTTTTGATCAAATTGGAAATCCCTGATGACAAAGCTGTCAAAGCTCAGAAAGAGGACGCAAAAGATGAAGTAAAGGCTCTTAACGCAAGAGTAAAAGAAGCTTACGACAAAGCACTTGCCCAAGCCAGCAAGCTTGAAGCAGCAGAGATTCCATTTGCTTTCACTACCGTTGGAGTGAAATCTGGAGATATCAGTAAAGCACTTCAGACAATGATTGCAAATGGTCTTTCTGAAGAAGCTGCTTTAGCTGCGCTAACTACAAATGCTGCATCAATTCTAGGTATCAGCAAGGCAGCAGGTACTATTGAAAAAGGGAAAATGGCCAATCTGGTAATGAGCACCGATTCAATATTCAAGGAAGATGCACAAATCAAACATGTCGTAGTAGATGGTTATGTTTTTGACTACGAAACCAAAGCAAAAAAGAAAGCTTCGAAGGAAGGTGACGGAAATGGCACTGTCAAAATCGAAGGTAACTGGGATTACACTTCAGAAAGTCCGGCGGGCTCATCCGGTGGAGTGTTAGTGATCAAAAAAGAAGGCTCTGAATATTCAGGTACAATCACTTATGATGACCCTTCAGGTTCTGGTAAAGCTACTTCCCCTATTTCTGATGTTAGTTTAGACGGTAATTCACTTTCTTTTTCATTCGAAGTAACTGCAAACGGTATGACTATCAATGTAGATGTCACCGGAACAGTGGAAGAAGGTTCATTTGACGGTACCATGACCGTAGGAGAATTTGGATCTTTTCCATTCGAAGCTACACTCAACCCAACTCTAACCGCAACTAAATAAAGACATGAAAAAAGTAAATTATTTTCTTGCCGCCTTGTTGGGACTGAGTATACAGTTTGCCTCAGCCCAGGTTCAGAAAGGCAGTGTTTTGATCAAAAATGCCACAGTCCTTACAATTACCAACGGCACTTTAGAGAATTCTGATGTTTTGGTAGAGGACGGCATTATCAAAAAAGTAGGACAAGGTATCAATGCTCCAAATGGAGTAACTACAATAGATGCATCCGGAAAATATCTAATGCCTGGTATTATCGATGCACACTCACACTTAGGTTTGGATGTCGTAAACGAAGCCACTTCTCCGATAGTGGCTGAAGTTAGGATGAAGGACGTTGTTAACCCATTTGAGGTAGGTCTGTATCGTGCACTTGCAGGTGGGGTAACCATATCTCATGCGATGCACGGATCTGCCAACGTGATCGGTGGACAGAATGCAACTTTGAAACATAGATGGGGATCTTCAGATCCTGCAGATATCATCATGCAGGATGCTCCCCGCACGATCAAATTTGCATTGGGAGAAAATCCTACTAGAGTTCATGGGAGAGGAAATGGCATACAGCCAAGAACTCGTATGGGTGTCGAGGCTGTTATAAGAAATGGATTTAACGAAGCTCTCCAGTACAAAAAGTCCTGGGAAGAATATAACAAAGCTGCTTCACAGAAAGGAAGTACTGCTTTGCCTCCTGTGCATAATGAGAGATTGCAGATCCTTGCAGACATTCTGGATGGCAAGATCATTATACATTGTCACTCCTACCGTGCGGATGAAATATACATGCTGATCAATGTAGCAAAGGATTTTGGGATCACTAAATTGGTTTTCCAGCATACCAACGAAGGCTTTAAAGTAGCTCCGGAAATCGCAGAATACACAATGGGTGCTTCAGTGTTTGCCGACTGGTGGGCATACAAGTTTGAAGTATACTACTCCACTGCATACAATGCAGCTATCTTAACTGAAAATGGCGCGATCACATCTATCAACTCAGATGATGCAGAGCTTATCCGTCACCTGTACCACGAAGCTGCTAAGACTCAGCGCTACGGTGGCATGACTGACGAGCAAGCACTCTCCATGATCACAATCAACCCTGCCAAACAATTAGGTATAGCTGATTTAGTAGGGTCTATTGAAGAAGGTAAGCAAGGCGATTTGGTGATTTTTGAAGGTCACCCACTATCTTCCTACGCCATTCCACAGATGACTTTCGTAGATGGTGTGAAGTACTTCGACATCAAAGAAGACGCTGATGACCAGAGACAGAAAGTCAGTCCTACACAAATGGTAGAAGAGGTAATGATCAGCGAAGGACATGACAGTCGCTGTATGCAGGATACCGAGAGTCTATTTGAGACTACGAATTCACTATTCCAGTTAAATCAATAATCACCCGTAACTAAAGAAGACATGAAAAGACTGAACAAAACCTTTTTCGCCTTCCTCCTTGCCCTTTTGCCCATGATGGCAATGGCACAGATTGACGGGGAATTTATCAAACCAAGAACAGGTAAGTTTCTACTTCAGAACGCCACGGTAGTCACGATTACCAAAGGTGTATTGAATAATACTTCCGTATTGATAGAAGATGGAAAAATCAAACAGATAGGTGCAAATATCTCAGCTGATGGAGCAGAAGTAATCGATTGTAATGGAATGTTTATTTATCCTGGGATGATCGACGGCGGTACCAAGCTGGGCTTAGTAGAAGTAAGCTCTGTCGCTGAAACAGTAGACTATGCAGAAGTGGGAAATTTCACTCCAAATATGCAGGCATTGACTGCTGTCAATCCTAATTCTGTGGCTATTCCGGTGACTAGAGTATCTGGAGTAACTACCGTGTTAACCGTACCTTCGGGAGGTTTATTTCCTGGAACAGCTGCTCTGATCAATCTAAATGGATACACGCCAGATCAGATGTATGCTGGTTTCAAAGCTGTAGTAATGAACTTTCCTAGCTCAGGCCGAAGAGGCAGATATGACAGAAGATCAGATGAGGACATCAAGAAAGCAAATGAGAAAGCATTGAAAGAAGCGAATGAGCTTTGGGAAAATGCTAAAAGCTATGCAACCCTTACTGCTAATGGAGCAGAGCTTGAATATTATCCTGAAATGGCTCAGTTAGCAAAGGCAACTACAGGCGAACTTCCTCTTCTAATAGAGGTAAATACTGCATCGGATATTCAGGCAGCTATCAAGTGGATTGAGGGAAAAGGTGCCAAAGTAATCTTTGAAGGAGTAGCTGAAGGCTGGAGAGTTGCAGAGGAAATAGCCAAAGCAGGTATTCCTGTAGTTACAGGGCCTATCCAAGCTTTACCCACTAGAGAATCTGACCGCTACGATGCAGCTTATGCAAATGCCGGGAAAATGGCTAAAGCTGGCGTGAAAGTAGCTATTCGTACCAACGGGGAAGAAAACGTGAGAAACCTACCTTTCTTCGCTGCATTTGCCGCCGCTTATGGAATGGGAAAAGAAGAAGCTTGGAAAGCAGTGACGATCACACCTGCGGAGATCTTTGGAGTTGCGGATCAATATGGCTCAGTGGAAGAGGGAAAAGTTGCCAACTTGATTATCTCAGATGGAGATCCTTTTGAGACCAAGACTCAGATCATGCATGTTTTTATTGATGGTTATAGAATGCCGCTTTCCAACAGACAGATCAGACTATATCAGGAGTTTCTTGAGCGTTCTCCTGGATTGAAAATCAATTAACAGATTTATTATAATCAGAAAACCACAAGAAATGCTCTATAGTGAGCAAATCTTGTGGTTTTCTTTTATTTTGTACCACCAATGAAAAGACTGTATTTACCTGCCACTATCCTAATTTTAAGTTCGCTTTTAGCCTGCGAAACGCCTCCAAAAAATGATGAAGTGTCTCCCATTATTGAGGAGATGCGTGCTGAGCTAGCCCCGGACAAAAGAGTAGCACTTTGGGATTTAAGCTTTGAAAATGATTCTTTAAAAGGAGAGACTGATCAGTTGACTGGTTTGGATGAATTGATTTCTGAATTAAAATCCAAAAATATTTCCTTTACTGATGCCGTAAAGAGATTGCCCGAAGAAGGACTTGGAGACCAGAACAAAGCCATAGTCACCATCTCTGTCGCAAATATCAGAAGTCAACCTAAGCATTCTGCGGAACTTGCAACCCAAGCACTTATGGGTACACCACTTAATGTGTTAAAGGAAGAGGATGGTTGGTTTCTGGTGCAAACTCCAGATAGATACCTTTCCTGGGTAGACCGCGCAGGAATACAACTGATGACTTCCAAGGAACAAGAACAGTGGCTATCACGTCCAAAGCTGGTATTTAACAAACTCTACGGACATGTTTGGAAATCTGCCGATCAGAAAGATATGGTATCCGATCTGGTGGCGGGAGATATTTTAACTTTCGAAGGTGAAAATAATGGCTTTGTAGAGGTCAGCCTTCCAGATGGAAGACTTGGATATATACCTTCAGAAGAAACTATGATGTGGGAAGATTGGATTTCCAGCAGAAGCACTGCTCCCGAAAAATTGATCAGCACCGCCAAGCAAATGATGGGCGTACCCTATCTGTGGGGAGGAACCTCAATTAAAGGAGTAGACTGCAGCGGGTTTACTAAAACAATTTATTACCTCAATGGACAAATCATTCCACGTGATGCCAGCCAGCAAATCAACGAAGGAGAACTAGTCGATGCAGAAAAAAACTGGGAGAAACTTCAGGTAGGAGATTTACTGTTTTTTGGAGTAAAAGGTACGCCTGAGAAAAAAGAGAGGGTTGTCCACGTAGGAATGTGGATAGGAAATGGTGAGTTTATTCATTCAAGAGGGCTCGTAAGGATTTCGAGCTTTGACCCAGAAAACCCCAATTTTGACGAATACGAATTAGGAAGGTACTTGAGAACCAAGAGAATTGTCAATGTGCCTTCAGAGCATATCTTATCAGTTTCAGAACTTATCACCACCAATCAACCATGACTATACACAAGCCTATTTTAGGGTTTGCTTTGGCTATAGGCTTCAGCTTACCCACATTCAGTCAGCAAGTCACGGGATTTTATCCTAAAGACGCTGCTTCCGAAAAAGCGATAGAGGAAGAATACCTCAAAGCTGTAAATTTTGCTCGTTTTAAGGTTCACTTGCAGGAACTCACCAAAGCCCCACACATCGCTGGAACTCCAGAGAATGAAGCTGTCGCTGCATACATGACCAAAGTTATGAGTGATGCTGGAATGGATGTGACCTCCTACCCTTACGATGTTTATTTGCCAAATGATCCTGGAGAATCACTTCTGGAAATTATCACTCCTGAGAAAATACTTCTTTCCCAACAAGAGGGTCCTATCGAAGGTGATCCATTTTCTACTGATTCGAGACTTCACAAGGGATTCAATGCCTACTCTGGATCGGGAGATGTCACCGCAGAAGTAGTATATGCAAACTATGGAGTAAAAGCAGACTTCGAGAAACTTGCTGAAATGGGAGTTGATCTCAAAGGTAAAGTGGTAATAGCTCGCTATGGAGGAAATTTCCGGGGGTACAAAGCGCAGTTTGCGGAGCAATATGGTGCTGCTGCTTTGATCATTTACACTGACCCTAATGATTCTGGATTTGGCAAAGGTGACGTCTACCCAGATGGTCCATTTTATAATGAAACTACTATCCAAAGAGGCTCTTTATTGACACTGGATTATACCGGTGATCCTTTGACACCATTCGAACCGGCTTTACCGTTGGATGGTGATAAAAAAGTAAAACGCCTGGATCCTAAAGATGTGGCTTTTCACACAATTCCAGTTTCCCCAATAGGATATGGCGCGGCAAAGGAGATTTTAAGTAGAATGAAAGGCTCCTCGGTGCCGGAAGAATGGCAAGGCGGATTGCCTTTTGAATACAAATTAACTGGTGGCTCTGATCTAAAAGTACGTGTGAAAGTGGAGCAACAAGTTGATTACATCCGTGCAAATAATATAGTAGGAAAGTTTGAGGGCAGTGAGTTTCCTGATGAATGGATCATTCTAGGAAGCCACTACGATGCTTGGAGTTTTGGAGCTACAGACCCTAATTCAGGTACTGCGATGATGTTGACCTTGGCGGAGGCAATAGGTGAATTGGTGAAAAACGGGGAAGTTCCAAAAAGATCTATATTGATCGGGCACTGGGATGCCGAAGAGCAAGGTGTAATAGGTTCTACAGAATGGGTGGAGCAATTCAAAGATGAATTGGGTGCCAAAGCTGTCATTTATATGAATTTTGACGGGGCAGTATCAGGTAGAAACTTTGGTGTATCAGCAGCTCCTACTTTGAAAAATCTGATCATTGAGGCTTCCAAAGAAGTCGCCTATCCAGATTCTTCCAAGACCGTTTTTGAGGTCTGGGCTGGAAGCAATGAAGAACCAAGAATAGGTAACTTAGGTGGTGGATCAGATCACATAGCTTTCTACATGTATGCCGGGGTGCCAAGTATGAGTGGTGGAGCTGGTGGTACATCTGCCTACCATTCCAATTATGACAACTTTCATTATTACAGCAAATTTGTAGACCCTACTTTCAAAATGGGTGGAACAGTAGCTTCCGTGATTGGCGTCCTAACTCTGAGATTGGCAAATGCCACCATCATCCCCTATGATGTGCCGCGGTACGCTCAGGATCTAAGAATGCATTTTGACAATGCAGTGAAATCAGTACAGGAAATCGATCCTGGATTTACCGCCTTTGACAAAGTAGATGAAGCAATAGATAAACTAAAAACTAGCGCTGCAGCATACGAATCTGCTATGAATAAAGCGTTGTCTTCAAAAGAGTTTTCGGAAAAAGAAATTCATTTATTGAACAAAGATTTGATATCTCTTGAGAAAAGCTGGATTGATCCTAAAGGAATGTATTTCGGAAGCTGGTATAGATCACTCTATGTTAGTACTGATCCATTCTCTGGATATGCTTCCTGGATTTTGCCAGGTATCAAATATGAAGTAGAAACCAAATCTACAGAGCGTCTGGAAGAATGGGATGCCCGCTATTCTAAAGCTATTCTTGACTTGAGTAAAAAAGTGGATAAGATGACTAAGATCCTGCAATAAGTTGACTTACAGACTAAATACATTGAAAAAGGGCTTGGATTAACTTTCCAGCCCTTTTTATGTTTTACCTTTTGATCCTCAAAAGAACTTCATTAAATCAAACTAAACTACTTGTTAATACTACCCAAAGCCGCTATATTACTTTACTGATTTTTACACCTTAAATCTAACAATCATGGCAAGTATTTACATTGGGTTACTTTTTTTAGCAATAGCCGTCGCAGTCAAATTCTACCCTGGTCTCTTAGCTGGCTATAATAGCATGTCCAATAGAGACAAAGAAAATGCTCAGGCAAATGGATTACCCACCTTTGCCTCTATTGTATTTGGAGTCATGGGAGTGATAAGTATTGGAGGATATTTAGCTTCAATTTGGCTAGATAGGCCGTCATTAAGTAATATATCCATTCTTGTGACTATAGTTGGAATGATCGTAATGGTAGTCTTTGGTAATTTACTTACCAATAGACAATCTAGGTAATAGAACACGTTTAGCTAGAACTTAGCCTAGGGCTATTCTTGCTCTTTGCTCCTCCAGATATACTTTCATCTCCTCTCCTTCTTCCACTTTAATCTCACCCGGCAAACCTAAAATAAATCTGGCTAAACCTGGAAGCTGGGGGATTTCGCCATGAAAGTAAAATTGATTTCTATTCTTTACGGACATAAAAGGACGCGCATTTGGATGCTCTTCCATCATCAAGTGATATGCTTTTTTGCTTAGCTTCAATTTTACCTGAAATTTATTTTTACCTGTAAAACCAAAAAGCTGAGTCCCTGGTAACTGATGCTTAGTTTCATATTTCCAATTCAACTGACTTAAGACCACTTCCCCAATTCTTTCAATTTTGAAGACTTTCATACTTTTGCTTGCTGGTTCAAAGGCATGTATGGTTTCATAGTTTGAAGAAAATGCAACTGGCTCCACCAATCGGTCGCTGGTTGTATCAGAGCTCAGGGAATAATAATCCTTCAGCCAAACCTGCTTTTTCAACTGGATTCCTAGCCCTATTTCATCGACCAACCTGCTAAGGTTTGCTTTGAACAATTGCTCAGTGCCCTGCTTTACCTCCGACCTAACATCCAACTTTTTAATAATTGAATCATGCAGCAAATTTCCTTTGCCCTGACTTTCTATCATAGAGCGAAGCCATTGACTTTCCTCTTGGGAGAAAGTGCCGTAGTTCAATGTCTGGTCCATTCCTGGCTTTTGGTGAATCTTATATTTGCTGAATTCCTTCACCACCTCAAAACCTAGTGCCTCGAGCAATTTGAAATAGCGATAAATAGTGCGCTCATCCGTTTCCAACAGTTCTGCAAGTCTATGCACAGGCTTACCAATATTGCTTTGAAGCAAATTGATCAATTTGAAAACGCGTAGTATTTTTTGCTGCTCGATCTTTCCTGCCTGACTCATAGTAAATTGTGAATTTGGAAAGCTAAAAGTAAACAAAATCAGAAAGGGATTTTAATATTTGACGTGTATTGTCAAAAAAATAATTGACAAAATGTGTCATACCCACGGCATTTCAATCATTCCAACATCTCATTCCTATCAAGCTAGTGTGCCTCTGGCACAAATTATTGGATTACAATTATCCTAACAGGAATGTTCGCTTCATACCAGAGGAATTAAGGCTTGGTGAAATCAGAAACCGAACAAAGTCCCAACAGGAAAAAAAAAACATCCCAGCGAAATGAAAGCTTGGTAAAAGTGTATGCTGGAAACGAATCGTAGCCCCAGTTTGGCGAGAGATTACATAAATAGTCGTTTTTAATAAATAGACATATTAACAACTAATGTGTCATGCCTACGGCATTCCAATCATTCCAACATCTCATTCCTACCAAGCTAGTGTGCCTCTGGCACAAATTATTGGATTATAATTACCCTAACAGGAATGTGCATGTCATCCCATAGGGATGAAAGCTTGGTAACAGCGTATGATGGAGTTGAATCGTAGCCCCAGAGGGGCGACACCTACTCAGGTTCCTTAAAAATATATTCAGGATTATAATCAACCTCAAAACCATTGAGAATCTTCAGGTACTCCTGCTTAAAACTAGACTTTTTGTGATGATCCTTTTGGTTATTGATGTAGTTTATCACCTTTGGTAAGTCTGATTTTGCATACGAAAAGGCCCCAAAACCTGCTTGCCATGCAAATTTAGAGGAAGTGAGTTTCTCCTCATTAATCCACTTTGATGTAGATGATTTTACTATTTGTACCAACTCACTTACTCCCTGCTCAGGCCTATGACCAGTCAAAATATGCACATGATCCGGCATACCATTTATAGCTAACACCTTATGACCATAATTATGAATAATCGCAATCATGTATTCATATAGTCTTTTTTCCCAGATTTCAGAAATTAAAGCATTCCTAAATTGAGTAGCAAAAACAAAATGAATATGAATTTGGGAATAGGTATTAGCCATAAAAAATAGAGTTATCCTTAAAAATTTAGCTTACAATAAATATAATCTCTAAAGCTGTAATTCACTTACTATTTATTAGGGATTTAAACTTTTTAATACGTGCAGAGATTAGAAATTAGGTATTTTTGACCTAACCCTTATGAACTTATCACCAGAGCACCATACGTTCAAAATTGCTTTCAAAACCCCATTTTTAGCTGGTCTCCTCTTCCTATTTGTCTACTGGCTCATTGGGTTTGATGGCATCACGTTCAGTGATGACGTCTACTATTTGCTGGCGGGGCAAAAATTCTGGGAAGGCACCATGGAGGTCAACGATTACCATTTTTCCAGTCGCTGGGGAGCTTATGTTCCAACGGGATTTATCGGATATATCCTAGGTTTTGATGCTCATAAGATCTCTCTGATATCACTCTTAAGCTATGGGCTGACTCTTTTCCTATTACTGAAAATTCTTCCGAAGCCTACTCCTGCTTGGGTATTGGTGCTCTGGTTTTGTACACAGGTATATTTCCTACATTTCCTGACAAAAGTCTATCCAGACAGTTTATTGGTCCTTTGGACTTGCATAGTTCCTGTAGCCTCCGTTTACCGCAAAACTAATCCAATACTTGCAGGCTTTGCGCTGGTAGCAGCATTATTTATGGGTTTTCTCACGAAGGAAACCATCGTCCTTTTTGCGCCATTTCCCATTTTGTTATTTTACGTTGATTGGAAAAATAGGAGTCTTAACAAATCATTTTATATCGCAATCCTGATCACGGGTATCCTGCTTTCGGTAGCCTATCTTGGCTATTTCTGGATCAAGTTTGGCGACCCTCTACATAGAATCAGTTCCATCAATGCTGGTCATTATATCTCGGAATTCACCTATGCTGACAAGGGATTTTGGTCCATAGTTAGAAGACTCACTATTCTTCCAATTATCACTTTTGTAGAGCGATCATATTGGGCATGGATGGTGTTTGCTATACCTGGAATAGCAATGGGTTTAAAGTCAGGGAGAACTCGCGCATTTGAGTTTTCGCTGGCTTTCCTATGCATGTTAATAGGTTTCTGGTTTATGACCTCTACTCTGGATTTTTACAATCCTATATACCTAAATCCACGGCATTTAATCATCTTAATTCCCTTGCTGAGTTTTCTGATTGCTTTTGGGTGGAAAGAATGGAATAGCTCTCTAGAGTGGAAAGTGATTTTGATCTTTCTTATGCTACTTGGTACCGTTATAAGTCTAGTTCAGCTGGATTTAAAAATGGCAACATTTAATCTGGCTTTGGCAGCAGGTATTTGGTTATCCAGCTGGAAGTTCTCTCCGGTACTTTTAATCTCAATCTTAGTTGCGCCTGCATTGATTGCTGTTCCTTACCAACAGAACTTGAAGCAATACAAAAACTTAATCAACACCTTAGATAAAGAGACCCAAAACGCTAATAAAAAGCAAGTTATTTATACACATAGTTTTCTGGATTTTAGTAAACAAGTCTTACTTCCTTATAACAGTATATCGCAGGGATTGATAGTTCCAATGTATCAGTTCCCAAAAGATTCCAGCCAATTTCCGAGTCGGCTTAAATTATTGGTTTACGATTATTACTTACATGCTTATCCTGAGGAGCAGGAAGATTTAGATGAAATTAATTATACACTTAGCAAGCACTATGGGCTAATCAAAACTTATAAGACCGGAAATATTACTGTGAATGATTATGCC
Organism: uncultured Algoriphagus sp.; assembly: GCF_963974835.1. Lineage (GTDB taxonomy): Bacteria > Bacteroidota > Bacteroidia > Cytophagales > Cyclobacteriaceae > Algoriphagus. Next base: position 49,526 of record NZ_CAXBET010000016.1, read on the forward strand.
AGGAAGTGAGAAGTTTGGAGTAAGAATTGTGAGGCTGGAGCGCTATAGAATCTTGACTTACCTCCCTCAACAATCAAGAAAATAAGGGCAAATCGCTTTATGATTTGGTGACTTTTAAGGAAGTTCCACTAAGCGTAGTAGCATAAGATTTCAAAGGTTGGGTGGCAGGACCATTAAGCACATTGCCAGAGGTATCAAATTCAGAACCATGGCAGGTACAGGTAAATTTGCTATTTGAAAAAGTCCAGTTTCGGTCGCATGCAGAATGGGTACAAACCGAAGTCATGGCGAAATATGCTCCGCCAACATTGACTACCAAAGTCTTTGCATCGGTGATCAAAAGCCAACCGCCTGCATCTGCCAATGCCACTTGAGCAGTCAAATCAATTTGAATAGTATTTCCTGATATAACTATTCCATTGCTAGTGGCTGGAGGAGTAGTAACTATAGGGCCATTGATTTGGGGATCCTGATCCTCAGAGTCACCGCAACTAGTAAAAAAGCCTAGGCCAAACGTGGTCATAACTGCTGTCATTCCTGCACGCTCAATAAATTCCCTTCGTGAATTGCTAAGTTTTCCTTTTTTTGAGTTCAACACTTCCATAATTCTCATTTTGCAGTAATTACGCATTGAGAACTAAGGTTGGATTCAAATGTTTATAGACTAGTCTTATCTCCTTTAAAAATCACATTCAAATGAGTTTACTCCCTTTGAAAAAAATGACGGATGCATTGTAAAAAGGTAAACTTAAAAAACACTAAATAATTTAAAATTTGAAATCCCTAAAATGAAATCGACATCCTAGAAATGCTTTCTATCTAATATTTCCTTAAGCACCACAGCATCTCGGATAGATTGAGGATTCTTCAACATTCGTGCGTACCTACTTTTTGAAATGTAAGAATTCTCTTCTGCCACTTCTTTCAACGAAGGAATTTCAGGAATACCCTTAGAAGTTTTAGTAAGCTCAGATTTAGTTCTCTCAAAAGCACCCTCATAATGCTCGATCTCATCATCGTCTTCCTCCAATTTTCTGGTTGGGAATCTCTTCACCGCTGGAGCTGGATCAGCTCGCCATTCAGGTCGTGATGAGGTATCTCCAGCACGCTCATAAACCACTTCTCTAGGTTGATTTGCAGGCAAAGGTTGCGCTCTCGGTTGTGTCGGAGTCACTGGTTTGGACTTTTGGGCATCACGGATTTCCCGCATCAGATCCTCAAAAGAAACAGGTTTTTGCTCAGGCACATCAGACATCTGCTCTGGATCTGCACCCTGATTTTTTTTCTTGCCTTTGGTAGCCTGATAGATAAAATAAGCCAAGACGGCGACGATATAAACTATATTTCCTAAATCCACTGGGGTAAGTTAAATCATTTCGGTAATTAATACATGTTTTTTAACCGCAGAGTTAATGGACTAAACCGCAAAGAGCGCAGAGTTTGACGCAGAGACCGTAAATCAATTCTTCTCAACTTGATATTTGCCCATTGAATTTGAAATTTGATTATTGATAATTTCCAAATCCTGAGGTTCCGTTCGTGAGATGAACAATGGCGGCGGTTGCATATTCAAATTTCTTTTTGACCGCAGAGACGCCAAGGTCACAAAGTAGGGTCGCAAAAGCTAATATCATTTGGTTTATAAATTATTGACCACTCGTTTTAGTCCATCGACCATTTTGGATACATTAAAATTCAACAATAATCCTAGTCTATGGTCAGAAAGCTTTAAGTAAGTTAGAATCTGGGCTAGATGTATTTCTGAAAATTCTTCAACCACTTTAATCTCTACAATCACCTTGTTTTCTACAAGTAAATCAATACGATAACCAGCTTCTAAATTCACTTCTTTGTAAATAACGGGTAGAGCAACTTGGGTTCTAACTTCTAACCCTCGCTGATTAAGTTCATATGCTAGACAAATTTCATAACTGCTTTCCAATAGCCCTGGACCTAAATGCTTATGCACATCTATAGCCGCTCCAATTATGATTGATGATATCTCATTTTCAGTCATTTGCTTAAAAAAATAGTATAGTTAAATTTCAATTTTTTTCACTTAAAAACCAACTAGTTAGCCACTGTTAAGATATCAAGTATGAATCCTTAAAAAAATAATCTTAGCGCCCCTCCTTTCCGTACTCAGCGTCTCTGCGGTTAAAGAATAAACATTTATCATAGCATTGTGTCATTCCGTTCGATGTTAAGTATAATAATTCTATTTATAGATCATAAAGGCCTACTTGATTCCGAGCACAGTGACTGAACTCTGATCACTGCGACTATCAACAAACAACTATCTACAATCAACTAATTTTAAATTCCTTAACCACTCCCAACTGAAAACTGAATAATGAAATCCTTGGACAATGCCGCAAATGATCTTATTTTGTTTAATTATTTAAGACAATTTCAAAAGGATGCTGCTCAGTAAGCTGGAGATCAAAGGGTTTAAGAGTTTTGGGGATAAAATGGTGATTAACTTCGACAAGGGAATCACCGGCGTGGTTGGGCCAAATGGCTGCGGAAAATCCAATGTGGTCGATGCCATCCGCTGGGTGCTCGGAGAGCAAAAGACCCGAATGCTCCGCTCCGACAAGATGGAGAATGTGATTTTTAACGGTACCAAAAACCGTAAAGCTTCCAATCTTGCCGAAGTATCCTTGACTTTTGAAAACACCAAAAACCTACTTCCTACCGAGTACACCTACGTCACAATAACCCGTCGCTATTATAGATCTGGCGACAGTGAATATCAGATCAATGGGGTTACCTGCCGATTGAAAGATATCACGAATCTCTTCATGGACACCGGGATCAATTCGAATTCATATGCTATCATCGAGTTGAAAATGATCGATGAACTCCTGAATGACAAGAATAACTCACGAAGGGATTTATTTGAGGAAGCTGCTGGAATCTCCAAATTCAAAAACAGAAAGAAGGAAACACTACGCAAACTTCAGGACACAGACGATGACCTAGACCGGGTGGAAGATGTACTTTTTGAAATAGAAAAGAACCTGAAAAGCTTGGAAAAGCAGGCAAAGCAAGCTGCCAAGTATTTTGAGATCAAAAAGGATTATAGACTGGCTAGTATCAATCTGGCGAAAAAAAGCATAGAGAAATACAGTAAGTCATTGATTGAATCCGGCCAGAGAATTCAAGAGGAAGGTGATAAAAAACTACAGCTTCAAACTCAGGTTGCTGATCAGGAAGCCCTACTTAGCCAATTAAAGTCTGACTTAATCCTTAAAGAAAAATTACTTGCTAGCCGTCAAAAGGCACTAAACGAGCATGTCAATAAGATTCGAACTTTCGAATCTGAGAAAAAAATAAAGAATGAGCGCCTTCGCTTTCTGGAAGATAGATCTCAGAAATTGCGGGAGCAAATAGATACTGACCGAAAGTCAAACGATCGTGCAGGCTTCAGTATTCGCTCCCTACAGCAGGAAAAAGAGTCAGCTGAAAAGATGCTGGCAGAGAAGGAAATGATCGTCTCAGAACTTCGTGAAGCCTATGAAAGCCAGAAACTAGTCCAAGCAGAAAAGCAGCAGGCGCAAAAGACCATTACTCAAAATTTTGAAATACTTAAGGAGAAGGTATATCAGCTCAGCAAAGACATAGAAATCAAGCAAATTCAACTTTCTACACTAAAGCAGGAACTAGAGAGAACCTCAAGTGATGATTCCTCACAGGAAGCTAGCTTGGTGGATTTTGAGGAAAAGTTGATAACCCTGAAAACCGAGCTTGATGAGTCAAACAAAGGCTATCAGGAGCTAAAAGCCAAGCAGGAAGATCTGGATCAAAAGATCGAGGAAACTAATCGGGTAATCGAAATGATTCGTGAGGAACTTACGCAATCGTCCCGAAAGCTTGACTCTAAAACCAACGAGTATAACCTTACCAAATCTCTGGTGGAGAATCTGGAAGGTTTCCCGGAGGCCATCAAATTCCTGAAGAAAAATTCAAGTTGGGGTAAGGATGTCCCCCTACTCTCCGATCTACTGACAACTTCGGAAAAGTATAGGGTGACGATTGAGAATTACCTGGACAGCTACATGAATTACTATGTGGTTGATACCGAAGCTCAGGCTATTGCTGCGATTCAACTACTGAGTGATTCGGCGCGAGGCAAAGCAAATTTCTTTGTTTTGGAACATTTTGAGCGCTTTAAGCCTAGCCAAAATAAGCTTTTCGCCAATGCCACTGCAGCAACGGAAATCATAGAATTTGATGTCAAGTATTCCCGTCTGATCAACTTCATTCTGGACAATGTCTATATAGTACAAGGCGAGCATAGGGATTTTCCGCAGGACACAGAGGCTGTCTTCATCTCAGAAAATGGTAAATACACCAAGCGAAAATTCAGTATTTCAGGAGGTTCTGTAGGCCTTTTCGAAGGAAAAAGAATCGGTAGGGCCAAGAATCTGGAGAAGCTGGACAAGGAAATCAAAGATCTGAATAAGAAAGTCAGCAGCACCAGAAACAACCTGGATAATAAGCTGTCTGAACTGATGAAGCTGAAGGAAATCAGCTATAAAAAGACACTGGAAGAGTGGCAAAATAAGATCAATGCCATCAATCAGGATTTCGTATCTGTGCGTACCAAAAAGGAGCAACTAGCCGAGTTGCTTAGCTCCAATGCCAATAAGCGCGAAGATATTTTGGATAGAATCGCTTCCATAGAAGAAAGTTTGACCGAGATTCAGCCACAGCTTTTTGATGAGCGAGCGGAGTTCGAAGCCATGCACGATGAGCTCGAAGAGCTGAATGAAACCTACGAAAAGGAGTCTGCCTTGCTCTCTGAAAAGTCTCAGGCTTTCAATGCGGAAAACATCCTTTATCACCAGCATCTGAACCGGGTGAGCAGTTTGGATCAGGAAATTGAATTCAAGCAAACTGCCTATGAGAATTCGAAGGAGCGTATTGGGAAGTCCCAGTCCGAGCTTTCCTCACTTGATACGGAAGTGAAATCCTTGCTCGACAATAACGAGGTCAAGGATGATGAATTGATCGAGTTGTACTCGGAAAAAGAAGGTATAGAAAAAGGAGTGCAGGAAGCGGAGAAAGATTACTATGCTTCTCGGGGATTTATAGATGAGACTGACCAAAAAATCCGAAGCATTCAGAAATCCAAGGAAAGCTACGATCAGCTGATTCATGAATTGGAAAATGCAGTGAATGAGATCAAGCTTAAAATGGCTGGAATGAAGGAAAGACTCAGCGTAGAGTTTGAGCTGGATCTGGATGAGCTGATGGAGGAAAATCCTGAGATTGACGAGGAATTCAAGGAATTTGCTGAGGAAAAGCTTAGAGAACTGGTAAGCCGACAAAAAGAAAAGCAGGAGAAGATAGGTCCTATTAACCCGATGGCAATGGAAGCCTATGATGAAATCAAGGTTCGCTACGACTTTATTACGGCTCAAAAAGAAGATCTCATCAAAGCCAAGCAGTCATTGCTCACCACGATTCAGGAGATAGATCAGGTAGCCAAAGAAACATTTTTGGATGCTTTTGCCAAGATCAAAGAGAACTTTGTGAAGGTATTCCGCTCACTCTTTACCGAGCAAGATGACTGCGATCTGACTTTGGTGGATCCTAGCAATCCTCTGGAATCCGCTATAGAGATTATGGCCAAGCCAAAGGGCAAAAGACCATTGACGATCAATCAACTTTCCGGGGGTGAGAAGACGCTGACTGCCACTTCCCTACTTTTTTCTATTTATCTTTTAAAACCTGCGCCATTTTGTATTTTTGATGAGGTAGATGCGCCACTGGATGATGCCAATATTGACAAGTTCAACCAGATTATACAGCAGTTTAGTGGGGAGTCTCAGTTTATCATTGTCACGCATAACAAGCGCACCATGGCCAGCACGGATATTATCTATGGCATCACGATGATCGAAGCGGGAGTGAGTAGAGTGGTTCCGGTGGATTTAAGGGAGTTAGTATAAGGATGTAGAATTGGGCTAAAGCCCATCAAATAATTTCGATTCCCATTGCCTCCAGCTAAAGCAGGAGGCAATGCAAAAAGAATGTTATAATTCAATTGAATAGGAATGGCGCTTTAGCCCATTTTATAAGAATTTTACGAGTCAAAAAGGCTTTAGCCCAATAATTTTTAGTTAAATCCGGAATATTCAATGGCATTTTATTGAATATAGGATTGTGATTTTAGACAGTTCCATTTAGAATTTTATTTTCAATTAAATTGAATTGGGATAATGGTTTTGCCTATTCATTTAGCCCAAATTCTTTTCTTAAATTTTTCAATTATGGCATTTGCGAAAGTTTACATTCACCTTGTTTGGAGCACAAAAACCCGGCTACCCTATTTGACTTCCAAAGAACTTAGATTAAAGGTTTGGAATCATATCTGTGAAAATGCCCATAGAAAAGGAATATTCGTGGATTTCATCAATGGTTATTCCGATCATTGTCACTGTTTGATTTCCTTGGGAATGGATCAAACAATACAAAAGACAGTTCAGCTTATTAAAGGAGAATCCTCATTTTGGATCAATAAAAACAAGTTGACTCAGGAGAAATTTGAATGGCAAGATGAATATTTTGCGGTTTCAGTTTCAGAATCTCAGTTAAATAAGGTTCGAGAATATATCAAAAACCAAGAAGGTCATCATCGAAATAAGTCCTTTCAGGAGGAATATGATGAATTTATAATAAAATTTGGTTTTCAGAAATTAACTGATGAATTGGGCTAAGGCCCTCTCTAAATTTAAGATTTTGATTGCCTCCCGCTAAAGCAGGAGGCAATCAAATGATGTAAAAGGATAAATATGCAGAGCAATCCGGTTTAGATTTCTCGACTGTTTTTCTACTTACTTTCAAACCACTAATAAATCTACTCACCAATTAGCAGGTGAGTGCTCACTGCGATTCTGTTCCAGGAATTAATGATCACTACAGCCATAATAATTTCTGCAAGTAAGTTGTCAGAAAAAAATCTTGATGCTTTTTCATAGGTCTTCTCTGATAATCCATGCTGGCTAATTTGGGTTATTTCCTCTGTCATCTCCAAGATTAGTTGCTCTTCTTCTGTAAAGATCCCGATAGCCTCTCTCCATGCGCTAATAAGAAATATTCTATTGGCAGTTTCCCCATTTTTTAGAGCATCTTTAGTATGCATATCAATACAATACGCGCAATTATTGATTTGAGAAGCTCTGATTTTTATCAGTTCTTTATGGGATTTTTTAAGTTTTGCTTTTGCCAAAAACCCTTCCAATCCAAGCATTGCCTTATATGCCTGAGGTGCTATTTGATCGATTTTAATACGTTTTTCCATGACTTTGAATGTTTTTAATTTAATACTTCAAAGATCTGGATCAGGAATCCTGCAGAAGTTAAACTGGTTTAAGAAATGCTTTTTCTGCGAATTTCACTTAAATACTCTGGGGTGAAATTTAAATAGGATGCGATAAGGTATTGGGGAACCCGCTGCAAAAACTCAGGTTGGCTAGTGCTGAAATGATGGTAAAGATCCTCTCTGGAATAATTGTATATAAATTTTATTCTCATCTGAGTGGCTGCAAAGGCTTTTTGGTAAATACACCTAAAGTATTTCTCCAATTTAGGATGCTCCTCAAGGAGATTTAGATAATCCTCCCGCTTTACCTGCATCACTTCCACAGGCTCAACTGCCTGAATATAAAAATCTGTCTTTGACCCATTGAGAAAGGAAAAAGTGTCTGTCAACCACCAGTTTTCAATTGCAAATTCCGTAGTCTGCTCCACTCCTTTTTCATTGATAAAAAATTTGCGGAGTATGCCCTTTATCACGAAAAAATTCGATTTACAGATCTGACCCTCTAGGATGAGATTCTCCTTTTTCCGATAGCTAACTCTCTTGAAGTAAGTAACGATTTGCTCCCATTCTTCATTTGAAAGGCATACAAATTTTTCCAGATGAGCCTTTAATTCTTCCTCCATAGCTAGTTAAAAATGATAGTGACCTCTAAGGTAATTTATAAATTTAAGTTTGCTTGCGAATTGAATGGTAAGCATATTCATATGCCTGCAAAAGAATGGTTTCTATTCCTTCAAACATCACATATCCCTAGGGGTCAAAAATCTTCCCTCCTTACGAATTATTCGTATTTTAGGAACTACTCTCAATTAACTTTTCCCAAAATTCATTTTGCCTTCCCTATGAACTCACATCTGCAAACCTCATTAATAAAATTCTCAATTACCTCATTATTCTTTCTTTCTGCTATCCTTTGTCAAGCTCAGCAAGGTCCAACCGTTCGAAAAGACGTTCCTTTGGATTCTATCCGGCTAAGTGATCCCTTTATTCTGGCTGATCAGAAAACACAGCAATATTATATGACAGGAACAGGTGGGATGCTTTGGAAAAGCAAGGACCTGAAAAGTTGGGAAGGGCCATATCGGGTCACCGAAACTGATCCTGATTCCTGGATGGGACCTAGACCAATGATCTGGGCAGCAGAGCTCTTTGATTATCAGGATAAGTACTACTACTTTGCCACCTTCACAAACAGGGATGTGAAAATTGATACAGTTGCAGGAAATGTCATAGAACGGCGGGCAAGTCATGTATTGGTAAGCAATGAAGCGGCTGGACCATACGTTCCTATGGAAGATCCCACGTACCTGCCAGCTGACAAACCTACACTTGACGGGACGTTTTGGATTGATACTGATGGCAAGCCTTACATGGTGTATTGCTATGAATGGCTGCAAAATCTCAATGGAACTATGGAAAAAATTGAGTTGAAACCTGATTTAAGCGGTTCTGTGGGTGAAGGGAAATTACTTTTTAAAGCTAGCGATTCTCCCTGGAGCAGGGAAAAAGATGCAAATGGAAATGACGTCCCCAACAAAGTGACGGATGGTCCTTTTCTATTCCATACAGGTACTGGTAGACTTGGAATGATATGGACAAGCTGGATTTATGATACTTATGTTCAAGGAGTAGTCTATTCTGAAAGTGGCACCTTGGACGGTCCTTGGATCCATGAAGAACAACCTATCACCCCGGCTAATTTTGGTCATGGAATGCTGTTTACCACTTTTGACAACAAAACCCTGATGAGTGTTCATAGCCACAAATCAGTTAATGGCAGGACAATCAGAATTCCTCACTTATTTGAGGTGGATTTAACTGGTGATAAGTTGGCGGTAGTTGGACCTTATGTTCCATAGTGGTAAGTTGGAAGTCGGGAAGTAGGAAGTTGGAAGTAGGTAGTCAGAAATCTTAAATTAAACGTTTAAAACCAATGCTTGATATTATAATTGATACACGCCAAGCGGTTATTACCCCTGGATTTTCGGTAAAGCGTATACTGCCCTTTCAGTTGAGAAGAATGGTGGGGCCATTTATTTTTATGGATCATGCAGGTCCGGTAAGTGTTCCGGCTACAACAAATCTGGACGTGTTGCCTCACCCTCATATAGGACTTTCAACTGTGAGTTACCTCTTAGATGGGAATGTGACCCATAGAGATAGTCTTGGTGTGGAGCAAGTAATCAAACCTGGGGAGGTAAACTGGATGACAGCTGGAAAAGGGATTTCCCATAGCGAACGCTTTGAGGATCCCAATGTCTTGGCCGCGGGAGGTCTGGAAATGATTCAGACCTGGGTTGCGCTACCAGAAAAGGACGAGGAAACTGACCCAGCCTTTAAAAATTATGCTGCAGATGAATTACCTGTTTTCACTGATAAAGGAGTTTGGATGCGGCTGATAGCGGGTGATGCCTTTGGATTAAAATCTGACGTAAGGACCAGCTCACCACTTTTCTATTTACATGTAGAACTGCAAGCAGAAGCTAGATTTGGTATTCCCACCGGACATAGCGAAAGAGGCGTTTATATCGTGAAAGGAAGTCTGGAGGTGAATGGAGTAAGCTATCCTGCCGGTAAATTATTGGTGTTTTCCAAAGGAGTAGATCCATTGATTATTGCAAAGGAAAAAACCACGCTGATGATGCTGGGTGGAGAGCACCTCGGAGAACGATTAATCTGGTGGAACTTTGTATCCAGCCGCAAGGAGCGTATTGAGCAGGCCAAGGAAGACTGGAAACAGGGAAGGATTCTGTTACCTCCCAGCGATAATCAGGAATTTGTGCCCCTGCCTGAAGATAAGTCAAAGCCTGCCGGAGGACCAGCTCCCGGGATTCTATCTTAATGTAGCTGCCACTTATCTGCCAATTCTTTGTTAAACCCCTCTCCTTCTTTGGGGTTTGGTTCTCCTTTTCCTGTTGTTATCAACTTATAAAGACTATTTCCAACATAATTATTCCACCCATCTTTACACACCTGATAGCATTCATAAGAATCTCTTAGGCCTTGTTGTGTGAAAGTCATTCTCGTTTTTGGGCCTTCTTTGCTTATTTCAAAAACTATCCGATTGCCTAACCATTCCTTTTCATCTTCAATGAAATTGAATTTATTTTCAACTACTTCCCAAACCACCAGCTCAACAGGTTTTAAGCTGACAACCTTCATCTTACAGAGATGAATATCCTTATAATGGTAAAACCATTCCTTATTTAGTTCGTCCGTAGGTCCTTCTATTTCCTCAGACCACCAGCCTCTAACATAATTTATGGCTTCGTAAACTTCCAGTGGGCTTTGATCTACTAAAATTGATGTAGTGTAATCCTGATTGTCCATGATAATGTGATGTTACTTTTAAGGTTTGATAATAACTCAATCAACAACTTCATATAGCCTTAAAGCTTCTGCGGTTTTTACAATGAACTTTAGAAGGAAAAGAATTTAGCTAATTGGTTGATCAAATTTACATTTCCAAATCACCTACTAAAAGTGTGTATTTAGACATTCTAGCAGGTTGATTTAGACAACTGCTGGTTGTAATTTTGACAAATACATACCATTTCTCATGAAGCATCTCAGCATATTAATCCCCAATGGCCAAAACAATTTGAGTAGTATTGTGGGACCCTATAAGATCTTCACACGTGCCAACGACTATTTCGAATCAAAGGGAAACAGCCGGCAATTTCAGATCGAATTAATTGGAACTGAGGAGAAAGTAGATTTCTATGAAGGTTTGTTTACAGTAAATCCTCACAAAAAACTTCATCAAATCTCCAAGACTAATTTGATCATCATTCCTTCTTTGAATCATAATTATAAGGAAGCCATCAGCGGTAACCAGGAAATGATCTCTTGGCTTTCTTATCAATTCAAATCAGGAACGGAAATCGCCAGTATATGTACTGGAGCATTCTTGCTTGCAAGCACCGGTGTTTTAGATGAAAAGAGTTGCTCAACGCACTGGTCAGCTGCTGCAAATTTCAAGGAAATGTTTCCCAAGGTGAATCTTAAGGAAGATCAATTGATCACAGATGAAAATGGTATATACACCAATGGTGGCGCTTATTCCTTTCTAAATCTGATGATTTACCTTATCGAAAAGTTTTATGACAAAGAGACTGCGATTCATTGCGCGAAGGTTTTTCAAATTGACTTTGAAAGAAACTCCCAATCCGAATTCTCTATTTTTCAAGGATATAAAAAGCACGGTGATGTAGACATTCTAAATGCCCAAGCCTTCTTGGAAAAGAACTATGCGGATAAAATTTCCATGGAATCTCTTTCTATAAACCTGAATTTGGGAAGGCGGAATTTTGACCGAAGGTTTAAAAAAGCTACCTCCCTCACTCCTATTGATTACTTGCAGCGTGTTAAAATTGAGGCTGCCAAAAAGTCCTTTGAACTAAGCCGGAAAAACATCTCCGAGGTGATGTATGAAGTGGGATATAATGACAGCAAAGCCTTTCGGGAAGTTTTCTGCAAACTTACCGGGCTTACTCCTCAGCAATATCAAGGGAGATATTATAAAAGTATCTGATTAAAACACCGATTCACTGTAAGGATTTTAAAAGCAAATCAATCTGGATTTTGTATGCTGAAAATCTCAATTTCATCTTTCTTACCCCTTAGATTAATCATCCCCAGAGAATCCGCACTTATCCTCAAATCACCCCGCATCTGCCCAAGCAATACTCCCGACACCAAGAAGTCCTTTTGATACTCATTGCATATACTTTGTATTCGCGCAGCAGTATTTAAAGTATCCCCATGATAGGCAATATCCTTCTTTACCTCACCGATTTCAACGGCTGTTACTTTACCAAAATGGGCACCTGCTTTGAATTGGGGCAAAAGCCCGTAACGTTCTAAATAATATGAGTTACGCTGCTCGAATTTCATCCTGCAGGCAAAGAAAATACGGATGCAATTTTCATTTACTATCCCCTCTTTTTCTGGCCACATCAATACAATTTCATCTCCTACATACTGGTAAATCTGGGCTCTGAACGCATAAATAACCTCATTGATATCCGCAAATGCATCTCTGATAAAAGCACTGTACTGTATATGGCCCAGCAGCTCTGCGGTGGAAGTGGAAGATTTCAAATCCATAAACATAAATATCCTATCCTCTTCCCTGGGATTTTGATACCTACCAAATAACAAAGGAAGCAATACTCCCGGTCCATACTTTTTATTCACCAGATTGATAAAATTGATCAGTAAGGTCATAAAGAAATAGTAGATCATAATCAGGCCAAATAAATAATCCCAAGAACGCAAAGACAATCTATCCACCTCCAAAATTCCAAAACCAAACAATATATCGTTCATCCATAGCAGGCGAATTAAAATCAAAAAGATGATAATTAACCCCAGCCCAAGCACTGCTTTGATCAATATGGATTTGCCTAAAGAGCCTTTTCGTAACAGACTTTTCTCCAACTGATAATCAGCAAATCCTGAAAAGAGTCCATAAAAAACCCCGAAAATCACTGCCAGTAGAAACCCTGAATTAAGATTCACGGCAATTGTGTCTTCCAATACTTCAGATAAAAAGCGGGTATATAGAAACAGGATCCCCATCAACATACAGTTCGCGATGATCCAGAAATTGATCTGGATACCAACATAACTGAGCCTGGGAAAGCTGGCAGTGATTCGGTGAGCTACGGTGGTATATTCTATTTTTCCGGACATAGGAATCAAAATTTAATTCAAAAACTAATAGAATTTTAATTAGAATCCTGCATCAGATGCTACAGTAATCTAGAGTTACTGTTGATTTGTGTCGGTGGGTAACCGTATTGCTTTTTGAAGGCAAAAGAAAAATGGGACAGATTTTCAAATCCACTCTCATAGCAGACCTCAATAGGCTTTTTGTTCTTTTCCGCAAGTTGAAAATGTGCTAGTTCCAATCGCTTTAACGTCAGCCATCGCTGTGGGGGTATATTAAAAGCCAGCTTAAAATCCTTTTTAAAAGTAGTGAGGCTCCTTCCTGTGAGATAGGCAAACTTTTCCAAAGCCATGTTGAACATGTAGCTTTTCTCCATAAATCCGATTAAATCCACCTTGTGGGGATCATCAAAATTGGAGAGTATCCCATCTATTTCCGGATCGATTGTCCTCAGGATATTGATGGCTTCTTCTATTTTTAAGGCAGCCAATTTTTCAGGGAAAGGCTCCTTCATATGGAAATAGGGAATCAGGGAAGCCATGCAACTCTCCAGCAAAGGATGATTTGAAAAACTCTTGATCTTTGGAACAGGTGTGACCTTTACCTTCAAATCCATTTCCTTATAAAAATCCCTCAAAACATCTTTGGTCAATAGCATTACCACTGTTTTGTGAGGCAAACCATCTTTAGGGTAATTGATCATGGTGGCCGGCTGATTTCTGGGAATAAGAAATATGTCCCCTGTTTTAAAGTGATGAACTGCGTCAGTTTGGACAATTTTTGTCTCTCCTGAGATAAACCAAATCAACATATGATGATCAAAAACAATCTCAGAAATAAAGAATTTATCTTCATAGCTGGACAGTTTAATTTCTGGAGTGAGGTAATTGGAAATATGATCCATAGGAGAAGTTAATCTAATAAAATTATGCAATTCGAATGTACTCAATCATTCCAGAGGCCTTTTTTGAGTAGTTTGGCATCCCGATAATTGTATAGATGGGAAAAGCGGTAACAACACTAATGATAGTCTGGGAAAGTTCAGCATTCCTTCAATGGAAAAATTCTTAGCACAAATTAGAATCAAAAGAAGCTGGTCTTTCTTTGAGAAGGACAAAAAAAGACCAGCTATGTGGATGTAACTAAACACAGTTCCTGTGCTTCATCCATTCACTGCAGTCAGGAAGTTACCTTTTCAAATTCAGGAATTTCAAATTTCAGACCTAACAATAATTCGCTGAGTTCCCATAATCGTATGGCTTTGGTTTCATCCAAAGAATAGGGTTTTACTCCAGCGCCGGGACTGTTTCCTACATTTAATTCAGCGACATCACAATCCTCGCAATACACTCCACCTATATCCTGAAGTAAGGGACTGGTAGCGCACCAAACCGTGGTCGCTGCACCTTGAGGGATTGTTTTCAGACTTGCCAGTATTTCCGGCGGCATATTTCCATCTTTATCTACAAAACCCATTTTTTGAAACAATTCCAGAGGAGCTTCTCTAACTCAGTGCCTCCAATGGATCCAGGATGCAATGAATATGCGCTCACGCCCTTATTCTTCCCCCGCTTGTCCAATTCCATAGCAAAGAGATTACAGGCTGTTTTGGATTGGCCGTAGGCAAGTAAGGTTTCATATTCCCTACTGTCAAAGTTCAGATCCTCAAAATCCAGATCCCCAAACTGATGTCCACTCGATGATACATTTATTACCCTGGCTCCCTGAGCTTTAACCAAAGTAGGCCAAAGTCTGGCTACCAAATGAAATTGGGCTAGGTAATTCACCGCAAACTGAGATTCTATTCCCCTTCGGTCTTTCCTAAGGGGTACCCACATAATTCCTGCATTATTGATCAACACATGAAGTGGCCTATTTGAAGCGAGAAACTTATCCGCAAATGCATCGATGGATGAGGGATTGATCAAATCCAACTCCTCAATTTCCACATTCCTAATTCCTTCCAGATTCTTCCTGGCTTTTTCAAGATCTCTAGCACCAACAATCACCTTTGCTCCTGCTGCAGCTAGGGTCTTCGTGGTTTCCAATCCTATTCCAGTATTGCCACCTGTGATTATTACCGTTTTATCACTTAGGTCTATACCACTGATGACTTCGGCGGCTGTTGATTTTCCGTTAAATCCAGAGCCTATAACATGTTGCATTGCTCCTTGATAATTGCTCTTTTCCATAGCTAATGATGTTTTGTTTTGACAAATTTAGCTAGTGGGGAAAGGCCCCACTTTGTTTAAAAGTCGGATGTTACTTTGTTTAAAAGGCAAGTTTTGCGAGGGAAAAAGGTAAGTTCAAAATGAAAATGCTAATGTGAAATACCGGTAGTGGTAGTTCCAGACATTTGGCAAATACCGGAAGTAGATCATGCTCCACCATTAACAAAACATAAGGATTACTTTACCCACAATTAACCTCTGCCACTTGGCAAAGAAGTACTTTTAGTAAAGTAATACCCTATTAAAATGTCCATCCCTGTTCGGCCTATTAACGAGTCCTATTTAGACTTTGATTTTTTTGGATTTATCTCAAGCTTACCTTCCTCCAAATCCCTGGGAATGTATCGGGAAATCCTTGTTAAAAAGAACGAATACATATACAACCCTTCTACTGATCATCTCTACATGTATGAAATTCTGGAAGGTGCTGTCAAATTAGGAAGCTATACCGATGATGGAGAAGAATTTACCTTTGATGTGCTTTTTAAAAAGGACTTTTTTGGGGATTTAAAATACCTGAACAATCAATTTTTTGAGTTCTCCAAGGCTTTAATAGACACCAAAATCCGGATTTATCACCGGGATTTTTTCAAGAAAATGGTAGTCCAGGGCCCGGAAGTTTCCGAATGGTTTATTTCCTACTTGGTTAAACGCTGGTGTAGCACCGAGAAGAAGCTCAAGAAACTCCATGAAAAAAAAGCCCAGGAAAAACTTACATTTTTAACCACTTATTTTGATTTGACTGTTCAGGATAGCCATGGAAAATCATTTATTTTAAATGAGCTATTAACTCAAAAGGACATTGGCGATTTAATAGGTGTTACGAGACAAACAGTAGCCAATTCCAATAAAGTGAAATTGCAATAGGCAATTTGCTTCATCCCAAATTCTTATACTTCCCTTCCTTTTAATAAAAAGTTAAGGAAAATAATCCTGATTAAGCCCCTCTATTTTGTGATTGTTAAGATTCTGTTACCTCTATTTCCAATGTTAATTTTTAACATTTGAGGCTGATTCTGGAATCTAGTTTTGGATAAAATTAAACCATTATCCATTGACTATGAGTTCAAGAAATTCTACCCACCTATTCGCAGGAATCTTACTGCTATTCCTGTTCCTTGGAATAAGAATTCAGACTTATTCCCAGGCGACGAATGCCTCGATTTCCGGTACAGTCACAGATGCAGAGGGGGAACCTCTGATCGGTGCTGCCCTATTGATCAAAAACGAGATGACGGGCTTTACCGCATCTGCAATCACCAATCTTACAGGTTCTTACACCGTGAATCAGCTTCCACTTGGAACTGATTATTCTGTTACCTGCAGCTACCTAGGCTATGGCACAAAGGTTTTTACAGGGTATTCTTTCAATCAGGGGGAGCGTATCAAACTGGATATTACCTTAAGTGAGTCAACCCAAAACCTAAGCGAAGTCAGCGTAACTGCCAACTCACTGAGCAATAGCATTGACAGATTCGGTAGTTCCACTGCGGTGACCGCCAGGGACATGTCCACCCTACCTGTAAACGGAAGAAATTTCAATTCCCTGGTAGACTTATCCCCTGTTTCCAATGGTAGTAATTTGCTAGGTCAGTTATACTCCTCGACCAATTATACCATTGATGGGATGACTAACAAAAGTCCACTCTCCAGTGGATCTACCAACAGAGGGCCATTCTCCATATCTATGGAGGCAATCCGGGAGTTTGAAGTAGTAACCAACGACTATGATGTAACCAATGGTAGAAGCGGTGGCGGTATCATTAGTGCAGTGACTAAAACAGGTACGAATGAGCTGCATGGATCAGCGTTTTTATTCAACCGTGCTGATTGGCTGGCCAGTAAATACGATACTAGAGGAAACAAAAGAGAGGATGAATTCTCCATCCAGCAATATGGCGTAACGCTAGGCGGCGCTATTATCAAGGACAAGCTCCATTATTTCATTGCCTATGATGGGCAGCGGGATGCTAGACCTCTTTACATCGCTGACATCAGAACTCCTGAAGACGAGAACAGGTATAATTTATCCCAGGAATCTCTGGATAGATACCTGCAGATAGGAAGAGACAAATATGGTCTTGCAGACTCTCCACAGACAGGAAGTTTCAGTAAAAAAAGATATTCCCATACTGCTTTTGCACGGATTGATTATCAGATCAATAAAACCAATTTATTGACCATCAGAAACAATTTCTCCCGTGACTTAAACAGTCAGGGTGTGTCTGATAACAGTGCGATAAACTTATATGAGGTGTATGGAAATCACCTTTCTACAGCGAACAGTTTGATGGCTTCCTTACGGACAGAAATCAGCAATAAACTGACCAACGAATTAAAGCTTCAGTACTTATATACGCTTGACGATGGCAGACCAAACGACCAATTGCCAAGTTCAAATATCCCAAGAGCAATCGTACAGCGGGTGGAATCCGTGGTGGATGGAAGTGATGTCAATACGACGATTCAACTAGGTGGTCAGCGCTACCTACCTGAGAGATTTGAATCCAATGTTTATCAGTTGGTGAACAACCTTTACTATAACAAAGGAAAAACCAATTACACCTTTGGTATGGACTTGCTTCTAAATGACCTTACCTCACTTGCCACCAGTGAGTTTAACGGAAGATTCTATTTCACCGGACTTGATAATTTTGACAACCTGAAGCCGTATAGATACGCCAGAGAAGTAGCTACAGAAGATCCTACAGTAGAGCAAAGTATTTTTGGTGGCGGGATTTATGGACAGGCTGATACAGATTTAGGAAGAGGAATGAACCTGATCGTAGGTCTTCGTGGAGACTATACTACCTATAAAAACAGCCCAACGTTTAACCAGACTGTATTTGATGAGCTGGGATTGAGAACAGATGTAAAAACTGGCGGATTTCAGATCCAGCCAAGACTGCAGTTTACCTGGGACATCAACGAGAAGCAACAGGATATCCTAAGAATTGGAGGAGGTATCTTTGGCTCGGCCCTGAACAACTACTCTGATGTAAACAACCTACAGTTTGATGGAACAAAGATTTTCGCAGTGGATATCACAGGCGATAACGTTCCTACTCCGGATTTTGAATCCTACAGAAACGATCCGAACACTGCACCAGGCGTGGACTTATTGAATGAGCCGGGCATCACTCCTGTGACCACCATCAACATGAACAGCGAGGACCTGAAAGTACCTACTGTGTATAAAGGTAATGTGATGTACAACCGGGTTTTCAATAACAGATTGAGATTAGGTGTAAACTTTATCGCTTCTATCGCCAGAAACAACTACATGTATGTGGACAGAAATATGGTGGATCAACCCTATTTCAGACTTGCTGAAGAAGATAACAGAGGTGTGTATGTGCCTGCTGAAAGTATCAGTACTTCCAATGGAAATGCAGACTGGACCAAAGGCAGAAAGACCGATCAAATCGGTAGAGTGTTGGAACTGAACAGTGAGGGAAGAAATAACACCTATACCATGGTGATTGATGGAACTTACCGCTACTTCAAAGACGGTCAGATCACGGCAAGTTATACCTGGAATGACAGTAAGGATAACACATCCTATAATGGTAATGTGGCAAACAGTGCAACCTTGAGCCAGATGGTAGTGGATGATCCTAGGGATTTATCCATGATGAACTATTCAAACGGTCAGTATAGAACCAAGGTGGTAGTATATGGCACCCTTCCTACTTTCAAAGGATTTACCGTGGGTGTACGGTATTCAGGAATCGGTGGAACCCGTTATTCCCTTCGCGTTAATGGAAACGTAAATGGGGACTTTGTCAACTCCAATGACTTGGCATTTGTATTCGACCCATCTGCTCCGGGCATATCCGAGACTGTGGCAGAAGCAATGAACAATGTACTGGCAAACCCAGACAACCTAGCTAAGGATTATATCCGGGAAAGTATTGGAAATGTAGCAGTTAGAAACGGTGGGGTAAATGGATACTTTGGAAACTGGGATCTACGTGCTACCAAGAAAATATTCTTTACTGCGGCTAAGAAATCAGGTTTTGAACTTGGTTTAGATATCTTCAACGTGGCCAACCTACTAAACAAAGAATGGGGTACCTCCAAGACCTTAGGTGAACAAAACCTATTGACTATACGGAATTTCGATCCGGTTAAGAAAGCCTACGAATACCAAGTTAATCCAAACGTAGGAGTAACTACTCCAGGAGGAACACCTTATCAATTACAGCTCTCAGGCAGAATATTTTTCTAAAACCACCAATTAGTCCACTGACTCAAAAGCAGCCAGTGGACTTTGTTAAACCCTACTTACACTTATGAAATTATCTTTTATCGGGAAGACATCCTATCTCCTATTCTTCCTAACCTTCTTAGCTACTATTCCCCTAGCAAAAGCACAGACTAGACCTGCAGAGCATGTAGTTTTGATTTCCATAGACGGGTTCCGCCCCAATTTCTATCTGGAAGAAAAATGGCCGGCTCCAAACCTTCAGACTATGGCTAAAAAAGGGGCAAGATCACTCGGGGTAACTGGTGTATTTCCATCAGTGACCTATCCATCCCACACCACCGTGATCACGGGATACCCTCCTGCCAAGCATGGTATATATTACAATGCTCCTTTCGAACCTGAAGGACAAACTGGTAAGTGGTATTGGGAAACAGAACTGATTCAGGTTCCTACCCTATGGCACGCAGTGAGAGAAGCTGGATTGAAAAGTGCCAGTTTCCTATGGCCTGTTTCAGTCAATGCTCCTATAGATTACAATATTCCGGAATACTGGAG
Organism: uncultured Algoriphagus sp.; assembly: GCF_963974835.1. Taxonomy (GTDB): domain Bacteria; phylum Bacteroidota; class Bacteroidia; order Cytophagales; family Cyclobacteriaceae; genus Algoriphagus. The sequence continues at coordinate 69,529 of NZ_CAXBET010000016.1, forward strand.
TCTGTAAAATGGTGGAAGGATTGAGCCAATGCGGGACATGGAAACTCCAAAAGGACTTATGGCAGAAATGGAACTGCAGGTACTGGGCAAGATGAATGAGAAGACATTTAATGGGGATTATCTTAATAGAGAAGACAGAACCGGGGAAATGGCAGCATATGTATTGGAAACCTACAAACCAAATTTGACTACCATTCACCTGATTGCAGCAGATCATTTTCAGCACAATGAAGGAAGAGATGGACCCATGGTGTACAAATCCATTGCAGCTATCGATAGAGCAATAGGTAAAATTATGGAAGCCGCCGAACGTGCCGGGATTGCAGATAAAACCACTTTTATAATCACGGGAGACCATGGGTTTGTAAATACCCACAGCTCGATCTCACCGAACGTATGGTTGGTGGAAGCTGGTTTGATGGAGGATTCCAAGGATAGAGGGAATTGGAAAGCCGCATTCCACACCAGTGGCGCTTCTGCTTTTTTACACCTGAAGGATCCAAATGATCAGGAATCTGCCAAGCAAGTGGAGAAGATTCTTGCTGATCTACCTGCCAGTATCAAAAAGCTTTTCCGGGTAGTCGACAGGGAGGAATTGGACCGTGTGGGTGCTGATCCAAATGCAGTTTTAGCTTTGGCACCCATTCAGGGAATTTCCTTTTCAGGATCAAGTAGCGGATCTATTCTTAAGCCTGCTAGAGGTGGAACGCACGGATACTTCCCTGATTTCGATGAGATTGAAACTGGCTTTATTGCTTGGGGAGCTGGAATAAAGGAAAACGTGGAAATACAGGAAATGGGATTAGTGGATGTGGCTTCGGTAGTGAAGTATCTATTGGATTTGTCCATGGAGCTACCAGAAAGCAACCTATATCCGGGAATCAAAAAATAATTCTGTCCAAGAAGATCAATGGGGAGAAGTGGGGAAGCCTGCTTCTCCTTTTTTATTTGGGAAGTCCCACAACCCAATCTATAGATTGACTCCGAATCACTACAGATGCCAATCTTCGATCAAAGGACATTTTCGAATAGTACCACCTCTTTATGAGAAGAATCTTCTCAACAAGTAGAATTCTTTCAACAAGTTGATTTGCAATAATCTGACTTTAAAAAAGCAATACCCTAAAACCCTCTCTAGAACTGCATTTGAAGCCGAAATCCATATTGAAGTAGAAATTGGCCAAAGTATTGGAAGATGTTGAAATACACTACTTAACCAACTATTACTAACTATTATGGCAACTCAAACAAAAAGTAAATCCAAAGAGAAAGAGTCCAAATTTAAACAGCTTTTTATCGATGAGATAAAAGACATTTATTGGGCGGAAAAGCATCTGGTGAAGGCTCTGCCAAAGATGAGCAAAGGAGCTACCTCTTCCATCCTTGCGGAAGCAATAGATAAGCACCTCACTGAGACGCAAGAACATGTAAGTCGTCTGGAGCAGGTATTCGAATCCATGGGTCTTAAACCTCAGGCAAAAAAATGTGAGGCGATGGACGGATTGGTAAAAGAGGCACAGTCTATTCTGGAGGATACCGATGCAGATACCATGGTAAGGGACGCAGGTATCATCATTGCCAGCCAAAAGGTGGAGCATTATGAAATCGCTTCCTATGGATCATTGGTAGCACTGGCCAGAAAAATGGGAATGAAGGAGGCTGCAAGCTTACTCTCTGAAACGCTGGAAGAGGAGAAAAAAGCAGATTCGGATCTTACCAAACTGGCAAAGTCTGAAATCAACGAATTGGCTGTTTCCGAATAACCAAAATAAGGGCTGTCTTTAACTTAGTTTGCAGTATGCTCACTATGCTTAAAGGACAGCCCTTTTTTCATTTTAACTAATTAAAAACCACAAAGAACATGAAAGAAGTTTCCGAGAAAGAAATGGATCCCCAACCTGAATATCTTAAAAAAGGATACAAAGGAAGTGAAAAGCTAAAAGACAAAGTAGCAATCATCACCGGAGGTGACAGCGGAATTGGTAAGGCAATCTCTATATTGTTCGCCGCAGAAGGTGCCTCTGTACTTTTTACCTACCACAGTTCGGATAAAGACGCCAAGAAAACCCTGGCTGAAGTGAAAAAATACGGAAATCCCTGCGCTATGATCCAGGGTGACCTGAGTGACAGTAAGCATTCCAAGGAAATAGTGGATAAGGCCATCAGTGAATTTGGCAAGATAGATATAGTCATCAACAACGCCGCAGTACAGTTTCCACAGGACTCACTTACCGATATCACAGATGAGCAGATTCAAAAGACTTTTGCCACTAATATATTCGCATACATGTACCTGTGTAGAGAAGCACTACCGCATCTGAAAGAAGGAAGTTCGATCATCAACACCACTTCTGTCACTGCTTATAAAGGGAATGAAAGACTGATCGATTATTCTTCTACCAAAGGGGCCATTGTAAGCTTTACCAGATCCCTATCCGCCAACCTTGCCCACAAAAAAATTAGGGTTAATGGTGTGGCACCGGGACCTATATGGACGCCGTTGATTCCGTCTACCTTTCCAAAAGAAGATGTGGACGGGTTCGGTAAGGATGTGCCGCTTAACCGCCCTGGGCAGCCTTCTGAAGTAGCAGGATGCTACCTATTTCTAGCTTCAGATCTAGGAAGCTATATGACTGGTCAGGTGCTGCATCCTAATGGAGGAGAAATTATCAATACCTAATATACTATCTGCCTAGAGTACGTGGCTGTTTCACTATATTTAATAAAATTAAAGCTGAGGTTAATGCTATCTAAAATATTAGCTTACAAGTCGTTATATGCTTTTTAGATGAAACAATATATTGAGCTGGTTTTAGATGTTCTTAGATGAATAGCTAGTTTCCGTATTTTCCCAGCTACGTATTACAGGCATTTATTTCTGATGGTATTACAGAGTAATGCTTCAATTGCTAAGACTGATAGTAGAATTTAATTACCTGTATTTCATTCCTCATTCATCATACGATTATCACTCCTAAATACACCCAATATAGATTGTGGTGTATTTTCTTTTATAGATTGAAATCTATTCCTTAATCCCTGTTAAAGTACTTGCTGAAAACTTAAAATATCTAAAACTGAACTTGAAGTTATTTTCCCAAGCTGCATATTGAAGTAACAAACTATAACAGCGTTATGAAAAGATTTCAAGTGCTTTGGGCTAATAAAAAGACGAGAGGACCATTCAAAGGGGAACTCAAACATATAGGAGGAATTGATTCAAGAGGTAATTCCTGGGTTCTTCCCGTACACAAAGCGATTGAAGGTATTAAGGGAGGAAGGTGCGAGTTTTACGTGCTGGAAGATTGGCAGGAAATTCCTGTGACTGTATGCACACTCAATAAGTCGGAGACGTTTCTTACTTCCAAGGGGCATGGTTATCTATATAACTTATTGGAGGAGTTGCCGGAATATGCTTTTTGAAAATGGAAATTTCGCGATTGACTTTTAGCTGATAAATGCGATTAAAAAAGTAATGTAGGGACGATTTGGAGAATGGAGATTGGGCGATGCTGCCATTGTTAGACTAACACTTCGACTTCGCTCAGTGTGACAGGAGTCGAAGGCTTAGGAGAAATTTGAAATGAGGGAATTAATAATTTAAAATGGATAGAGATCTAAATTTTAGACAGCATGCCGTAGGGATGCAATGTCATTAGCCCAGGGTTTCAACCCTGGGTCAATCGGACAAATTAATATAATAGCGCTGGCCCGGAATCGTCCAGCGGAGATGTGTTGTTTTGCCCGTAAGATGGAAACGGAAAGTATTTCAGCTTTAATATGTGTAATTATCTATTTTTCAACCGTTCGTGGAGACACGAACGGTGGCGGAGCCTGACACTTCGACTTCGCTCAGTGTGACAGGAGTCGAAGGCTTAGCAGGAATTTTAAAATGAGAGAATTAAGAATTTAAAATGGATAGAGATATAAATTTCAGACATAATGCCGTAGGTATGCAATGTGGGTAGCCCAGGGTTTTAACCCTAGGATTAAAGAATGAATTATCTGAACAGCGCTGGCCCGGAATCGTCTAGCGGAGATCTGGCGTTTTGCCAGCAAGATGAAAGCGTAAATTATTTTGACATTGATCTGTGGAGATATCTATTTTTCAGCCATTCATGAAGTCACAAATGGCCCCAAACCTTGTCCCTTCAACTCATAAAGCAATATCTGATTACCAAGTCAACCTCACTAGCGATACCCCCTGACTTGGTAAGTCAAAATTTAACTGGGCTTTGCCATCCTCTATAGTAATCCATTTGGGGGAAGTGATCAGATCGAGCTGACCTGCTTCCTCAAGCTGTGAAATCTGTTCCTGGGTAGGATTTTGTGGTGATCCCATAGCCATCCACTCCTCATAGGAATTACTGTAATTTTTGTCTACCCGATAATGATGGACTAATACTTTATCAACTGGAATATTTTCAAGGCTTAAATTTATTGGAGCTGTAGGCATTTCTTTATCGTCATCATGGTAGTTCCAAACCATGACAGCAGCAGACTTAGTATCTACTGTAGCAAAAGCATTGATATCCTGAGATTCTCCCCGTACACTTGATTTGAGGATAGTATCTAGATTATAGGCTAGCGTATCAGTCCCTGGATTTATACCTCCGGAAATTGAAACTCGCTGTCCACCCATCATTCCAAACATGCGGAACACATTCAATACAGGTTTGTCCACCCCATTGGTAGCCATATCCCGGAATCCTGCAAACCATTTCTGATCTTCAAATTCAAAACCCCAGGTCACCGCCCCCATAAAATTAACGCCGTGCCGGTCTGCCAGCTGATATTTTCTTGCAAACGAAGCAGCTGTATAACTGGAATACATAGTTCCATTTCTATATGCATTATGAGGGTAATCCGCCTCCGAACAGGCAGCGCAACCCTCTGGGTCAGATTCACCAATTACTATGGGTAAGTGCTTCAATTCAGGATAGGAAGCGACAATTTCAAAACCTTTGTCTATGTCATTCAATTGATTTCTCAAACCCATCTGGACAATTCCATCTACTACTTTTGGACTTCCCTTGGCATGGAAGGTTATAAAGTCCAGTGGAGAACCCGTTTTGCCAGTTACATAATTTTTACCTGAAATCACATGATCGAGAAAAGTAGTCAGGAATTCCGCCGCTTCATCCCATCCTGGCCCGGTAGTTTCTGGACCTCCGATTTTAGCTGTCGGCAAGGCTCGCTTTACCGCATCGGCGGTGTAATCATAAAGCTTGATGTATTCTTCGGTAGTGCCTCTCCAATACCCGATATTAGGTTCATTCCAAAGTTCCCAGTACCAGGATTCCACCTCTTCCCTACCATATCTTTCCACACAGTGTGTCACCCATTGGAATACCAATTCAGCCCACTTATTATAATCATTTGGAGGATAGGACCAGCCGGTATAAATATCATCGTATTCTGCTCCGGGTTTCCAGTAATGACGATAAGGTTCTGGCTTGGTGGATAATGCTTTGGGCATAAAGCCAATCTGGGCAAGAGGCTTCATGCCCCTTTCTATATATGTATCGAATATTTGATCAATTATGGTCCAATCATAAATTGGATTTCCATCACTGTCCTCAGTGTAGGCATTTGTCGAACCCCATTTCAATGCTGCTCTCGGGCCTTCATCGGTGACCAATAAGCTGTGAGCCCTTACATATACCGGAACGGGGCTTAGATCTGCTATTTCTGAAAGCAGTTTCTTGCCGTCCTTCATGTAGGTATAGTTTGGTTCATCATAGCCCCACCAAGCCCAAGCAGGTTGCATAGGTCCTATTTCTTTTGAAAAATCAATGGTGAAGTTGACAGGCTCTTCGTTTCTGCTTTTAATTTCCTGCGCGATGCTGATGCTAATACTTGCCAGAATGGCTACTAGTGAGAGAAAAAAGACTCGTAGTTTAAAAAGGGAGAGAGTAGCTTTAGGTTGCATAGGGTTATGTATTATTGAGTTAGTAAAAGTAAATGAGTTCGCATAAGTTATAAACATATGTTTTTACCTGTCTAGTTTAGATGATAATTGTCCTAAAAAAAATGGGTTGGGAAGTTATTAGGTTATTTGGAACTAGAATGCTTGGTGTTGCTTGGATTGTTTAGAGCCATTTGAGGAGAATGTCGACGACAGAAATTCTATCTTCAATTCATTTATTGACTGGAAATACTAATGTTAATATTATTTTCCCTGATACTTTTGAGACCAAAAGTATCCAAAAGTCTTGCTGAAATAATGCTTCTACGCGCTAGGCCAGACGCTGGCCCGCTATTTCAGCTTCCCCACGCGCCTGTAGAATGATAATCCTGTTAGTTTAATTATTTTGATTATCCATAGTACCTTTTCTAATAGGGCGAATGTTGATTCGCCCTACATCGGAAATAAATACAATTATGAAATAGTCCCATCGGGACTAACCATGGGTAGCCCAGGGTTTCAACCCTGGGTTAAAAAAGGAGCGTGTTTAATCAGCGCTGGCCAAGAATCTACAATAATGGTTCGGGATTACAAATCCCGAACAGCAGCGACAGCGGCAAGAAATGGTCTGTGTGACACAGACCACGGAGGGGAATTTAAAGTGGTGAGAGACCTAGAATTTGTAGAGCATGCCGTAGGTATGCAAGATTGATAGCACCGGGTTTTAACCCGGTGTATAGATATATATTAGGTAACCAGCGCTGGCCCAGAATCAGAATTCGGAGACGATGCCCAAATACCAGCAAGATGAAAACCGAATCGGTATCAAATGTGGAATGAGTGATCTGGTAAAAAGGATAGTTATTGTCGGATTGAAAATCCTACGATATTGGTTCGGGATTACAAATCCCGAACAGCAGCGAAAGCGGAGAAGAATGGTCTGTATGACACAGACCACAGATGGAAATGCATGCTGAAGGCATGCCATGTGATAGCCCAGGGTTTCAACCCTGGGTTTAAAGAATTATATTCATTCTACAGCGCTGGCCCACAATCATCATATGGAAAGAAGGCGTTTTGCCAGCAAGATGGAAACGGATCCATTGAAAAGTTAAAAGTTGGAGGTTAGGAAGTTGGAGGTTGTTTATCTGAAATTTAAAATTAAGGAATTGAGAATTTAAAATGGAAAGAGATCAGGGATGAGGAGAGCATGCCGTAGGTATGCAATGTGGGTAGCCCAGGGTTTCAACCCTGGGATAAAGAGTTATATTCATCGAACAGCGCTGGCCCACAATCATCATATGGAAAGAAGGCGTTTTGCCAGCAAGATGGAAACGGGGATTATTTTGGAATAGATCTGTGTAGATATTGGTTTTTCAGCAGTTCATGTGACGCTAACATTGGCGAAGCCTCCGTGCACGCTATTTCAGTCTCCCCACGCGCCTTTAGAATGATAATCCTGCTGTTATTAACAAATTCATGGAGGGTATTAATGGAAACCCTATCACCTAATTGGCATTGAAGCTACCTTTTCCAAATGGGCGAATATTGATTCGCCCCTACCCGATTATGGGACAAAAAAACCGGAGAGAAATATCCCCTCCAGTCAATATAAAATTCAGATCGTTTCTATTTCTTCAACAATTTCTCAACCGCACCGTCATCGACTGTCAGTTGAGAGATCGTGACCAGTACTGTCCCTGCCGTAACTGCATATCCTGCATAGGTCAGCAGCATAACGGGAATACTCCCAGGTGCGGTAAGTACAGCTGTGCCTATAGCCGCGATGATCAATCCTGCCTTCTTTACCATTTGGAAAAAGGGCGGTGTGGGGGCGATGGCCCGGTTTTTTACTTCTGTTAGTAGGTTCATTTTTTTTAGTTTGTTAGTTGTTGGTTGTCCGGTGTTTGATGACCGGTGTTTGATGACGGATGACCGATGACCGGTGTTTGTTAGTTGTTTGTTGTTGGTTGTCTGATGACCGGTGTCAGATGACCGGTGTCCGGTGCTCACTTATGTTTTTTGGGAGGTCATGGCCTTCGGGATAGGTTTTGAGCAGGCGGACTTCTGGTGCGCTGAAGTAAGGACTTCATCAACCTCTGCTCGGCTTCCAGCCGGATAAAGAGTTCTTTCAGTTTGGAAAGCTCTGTATTTAGCTGTCTGAAATCCTGAATCAGGAGCTTCAGGAAGTAGGCTATGACAGAAAGGAGGAGCGCGATGACTCCTCCCGTGACTGCCTGAAACATCAGTCCATCCATGCTATCTGATGGAATGTAAGGTTTAGGGCATTTTCCGGATAGCTCCTTATCTCCAGTGTAGCCTTTTCACCTTTTTGATGTGCCTGACCTACCAGTTGAAGTAGTCGTTCCCACGCTTTCTGGCTTGGGATTCCCCTTCCTTCCCCTGTAATTTCAGACACCGGGACGATGTTGCGGTGCAGCTGTCTAATGCAAATCTCCACTTCAGTAGGCCTATTTGCCCTGAGACCGTTCGGACATCTAAACAGGCTAATCCGCTGCATGGAAGTGTCGGGGATTATAGCCAGTTCATAATTACCCTCCGGAATACATGCTGTGCTAGGTTTGAAGTGGGCTGCTGGTGGTTCTATGCATTGGCATAAAGTATTACCATCCAGCAGCAGTGCACTGTTTGTTCCTCCGGGCCAATATTCCCGGTTCAATACCAGATCCATGGTCTAGCTGACAGACAGTATAGCTGCCGGGTTTTGTGCCAAGTCATTCAGATCATACTTATCCCCGTTGACATCCAGAAAGAATTCCAGGGCCAGAGCGAAGAAATACTTCTCCCCTTCGATTGCCGGTTTTGGCAAGGTTAGCGTGACAGCAGGTGCCATTACATTCTGTATAGGCAGTGGTTCTATGGTAGCGATTTCACTGGTATAATCCTGTTGGGCAAAGTCAATACCCGCACGGATCAGTGAAAATCTATAAAACGTAGACCCTTGTGAATACAGAAGGTATTTACTTGGAACCAATTCCGGAATTGTGACTGAAAATGAGCCAGCCTCATCCAAAATGGTCGGCTTTACCTTTACCACATTGTTCAGCACTGCTTTTTCAGAAAACTGGAAGCCTACCATAAGCGACAAGTCGCCTTGGTCAAATTTCCTTTCTCCCCGTACATTCACTGTGTCGGTCTTTACTACTTTCATGACCATGGAATAAAGTCTGTTGTGCAGCTTGCCACCATTGGATTTCAGTTCGATCTCCCGAAAAGCATTCTTCAGGAACTTAGCTGATGCTGCCGACTCAGCAAACTCTATCAGGTTTTCCCTGGTGCGTTGGTATTTGGGGTCATTCTGTATCCTTTTTTTGGTCACTCCCCCTTTCCTTCTGGCGATGAATTTTCCATCGCGGTTTTTGTAAAACGTCAGGTCACCCATGGTGCCTTCGAGTTTGATATATCCAGCTTGTTTTGCCATTTTTTTATTTGTTTTATGTGTGAAACATGGCAGCAAACTGGACTTAACAGATTGAAAATCAAAACGAAAGTGGAATCTGTGGAAACAAAGCGAAACTAAAGTACTCTGTGGAAAATAGAGACAAAACCTAACGTATACCTGACGCATCTCTGACGCAACGGTAACGTATCCCTAACGGAAATATCAAGTTGGGTACCCTTTGTATGGTATATCAAAAATAGGTAGATGTGGTGATTTTGGTAGTTGGTAGTTAGCTATTGGATGTAAGTAATTAATTATTGGTTTTCGGGAATTTCAAAATAAGGAAGGAGATGTTGAAACGGTTGCCTTTGTCAGAATGACACTTTTACTCTCTAAGTGTGACAGGAAATGGGTTTAAGCTGGAGGTGAAACTTGATGGTTTTTGGCTAGATAGAATTTGAAATTAGAGATTTCGAAACCGGTGAGTCGATTTGTATGGCTGCTGAATCATTACTTGTAGAAAGGCGGATATATATACTTAATTAAACCATGCAAAAATTGATCAGGGAGGATCTTACATTCATCAGGTAAAATCCTCTATTCATCAAGGACATTGTGAGAGGAAATATCGTTTCCATAGGATTGGGAAAAAGATTATGGAATTACTCTTCAGATCTCCACTGCTTCAATTTGATATAAACGATCCAAGCGAAGTAAAGAAACACTGGCCTAAAATAATGGAGAGCATCAGGCTATCCAGTATGGATTTATTTTCAAAAATTCAGATAAAACAACCCGATGATCTGACTGAAAAGGAAAAACATGCTGTTTACAAATATCTTCTTCGAGGTAAATACCGTCCCACCCCTTTTGGAAACTGGGCTGGTGTTGGGGTGGCAAGTTGGAGCTCTACCCTACAGGAGAAAATCGAAAGCGACTCACTGAGCGCTATACCCATCCCAATTCTGAAATTAGCGAATCCAGAAGAAAACTATTGGATAAATCCTAGCATGATGCCATGGGGTGATGGATGGAAATTCTGGAATTTTGACAAGGAAAACGAAAAATGGAGATACTCCAAGGCAGAGGACAATCTTTTGATGCAACGACTTAGAAGTCTGGCCTTAGCTGGTAAACCTATTAAACAGGAAAAACTTTTTGCACCTTTCTCAGAACTGCTACAGCGTGATAAACAGGAACTTTGGAATCAGCTACTTCACAATCAATTGCTGGTCTGCTCGTCCAGACCTTCATTAACAAACGTTGGCCCTAATGTCAATATGTTTATTCAAGAGCAACCGGAAGTTCCAATCAGCTTAAAGCATAAACTGGAGAATTTTTTCTCAGATATAGATCATTTAGCCACTCCGGCGGCTTCCCCCTATCTCAAAAGTTTCAAGGAAATATTTATTGCCGAATTTGACGATAGATTTGTTCCCATCAAGATGCTTTGGAAGCTAGTCTCACGTTTAAAACCAACTGATAATGAGCAGGAAGAAAGGAATGTACATCATAAATTATATTACCCTAGTGAGACGGGAGAGCGATCCATTTTAGATTTGCAGAATCCCATTTACCAAAGCAACAAGTCCCATTCTATAAAACACGCACAGTGCCTATTCAGGATTCTGGAAAATGGTCAGTTATTGCTCGATAACCTGGTATTCAACAGGCCATTTGTGTATGGAGGAAGGTTTACATACCAAACGGAAATATTTAATTTTTATGCTAAGCAAACTTTAGAGGAGGACTATACTTTATTAGCGGATGTGGTACTGATGGAGGGAGTGAAAGCAAATCTTATCAGTGCACATAAAAATGTAGCAAAACTTCGAATCAATTGCTTCTCAGGGAGCACTGATAGGGATGAACTTGACTCCTCTGACGTGTATATAGGGATACTGAATGGGAAATTTCATCTGAGTGCTCCAAAATTTGGAAAGTTTATTATTCCTGTATTCCAGCATCCTCTCAATCCCCAGTTTATCACACATCCCCTGTGCAGGATACTGTGGGAAGTTGCCCATCAGGACTTTTTGAGACCTGCTTATTACAGTCCCGGATATTTTCAAAATCAGGATTATACTCCGCAATTAAATCATGGGGATATCATATTACAACCTAGGCAATGGAAGATTAAGTGGGAAGAGCGTTTCCTGCAGTGTAGCAATTTATTGGAGGAACTCTTGAAAAAAGGCGTTCCAAAAAGAATACTAGCCGGAAATCAGGACCAGGAGCTTGGATTGAATTTAGAAAGTAACAAGGACGTAGATATTTTATGTGAAGAGCTTCGGAAAAATAAAAGTATTCGAATCCAGGAATGGCTGTGGGAGAATAATAAGGCTACTGGGGAAGGAAAGAAATTTAACCTGCAATACCTTTGGGGAATGCACCTACCGTATGTGAAGGAGGCCCTTTTGGAAGTTCCATCCCTAAACTACCTGTCGGGTGAAGAAAGTAAGGATTGGTTATCTATTCGTATAATACTAATCCCAGACTATCAGCGGACTGTAGTGATGCAGCAGATTAGATTATTAGTGGATTCGCTGGCCTGGAGTCAGAAGCCTTTATTTTACTTTCTCTATTATGGAATCAGAAGTCCGGAAATTCGCCTGAGAATCAAATTATACCAGCCAGAAGATAAGAATAAATTACTTTCTGCAATCTGTTCCACTTTCCGGAAGGTCCCGGAAGTCGATTATATAAAGTTGCATCCCTACTATCCCGAGAAGTCCAAATACGGTGAGGAAGGAATGTACCTGTCAGAGCAAATTTTTAACTGCGAGTCCCAATTATTGCTTAATCTAAATCCAAGATCCGATGAAGATAAGCTCTCCCTGGCCATGGGTGTGGGTAGTTTATTTTTGGAAATAGTAGACGAGTTGGAGTACTGGATAGATTACTTCAGGAAACTCTCGGGCCAAAAGGCTGGGCATGTTTCTGCAAAATCCTACCTACAAAAATTCCATGAACTAGCCAACTTGGAGTGGCGCAACTATTATTGCTCCCTGATAGAAAGGCATCCGTGGTATAGGGATGGAGACAAACGCCCAAGATGGATTGGAAATCATATCCACATGTTAGTTAATAGGATTTATTGGGATACAGGACTGGAAATGGAAGCCGAAGTAAATGCTTTGCTGTGGTCATTTTTGAGGGATAAAAAATATGCTAGATAAAACAGTAACCTATCCAAAGTCCGAAGAAGTCCCATTGATGGATATCTTTCTGAAAATTTCGTGAAATTCCTTACTGTAACTTCTCCCAAAGGAATGGCACCCCCACCTTCCAGATAAATGGTTTCCAACTTGATATGAAGAATCTTTTTCATTCCTATCGCAAAGGATTTATGTACCCTGTAAAAATTCCTTTTGGGCAATTTATCCATAATGGAGGCAAGGGATGAGAGTATGGTGTATTTCTTATACTTAGTGTGCATCTCCACGTAATTTCCTTTTACCTCAAGGTAGATAATGTCGTCGGTTCTAAGTAAAATCATTGTGGAAGAACCCTGCTCGTTAATGGTAAGGCAATCGGAAAAGTAGTCAGCGTTGACCGTTGGCCTGTTAAATTTTACACTTACTTTTTCTATCGCGTTATACAGGGAGGAAAGGCTGGCAGGCTTTTTAATAAAATGAACTGCATTGACCTGGAATCCGTCATAGGCATATTCATCATAAGCGGAGCAGAAGATGACTGGAATATTCAATTTACCTACCTTATTGGCCAAATGAATGCCATGCATAGTCTCCATGACAATATCTGTAATCAGGATATCCGGGGGATTTTGCTGCATATAGTTTAATGTTTCCACCGGATCTGTGGATAGGTACACGATCTCCAGGTTAGGTGATTGTTCTACTAATTTTTTTAGCACATTCAGCCCTTCATGTTCATCATCAAGAAGCACCAGTTTCAATTTTTCCATAAGGCAGGATCATCAATGTAGAAAATTCATTTAGGTACTGGCCCCATTCAAATATCCCTTGGTAGTGAAAATTATAGTTTACCAAATTCTCAAGGGTAGTCAGTCCATGTTGGGAGGAAAGTCCGGCTTTGACAGGATGGATCAGATTATATGTGGTGCAGGTGAGTTGAATGTTTCCCGAAGATTCACGACGTACGGAAATAGTCATTTCTGCGGGATTAGCAGGATCATCCAACACTCCATATTTAAGGATATTCTCTAATAAAGTACCCAAAGTCAGTCTAGGTATCCGAAGGGATTCCAGTGGTACATCGTGCTCGACCTTCAGCAGCACGCAGCAATTTTTCTTGTTTGAACCTGCAAGAAAAAGCAAAACATGTAAAATGCGGATTTCATCCGAAAGAAAATGCGGATCCTCAGGATCCTTAAAAGATTGCTGTAACAGAGCCGATAATGCGCCTACCTGATGAAACAGTTCATCAGAAAACAATGCGGATTGCCCAGCAATATTGTTGAGTGCATTGAACAATAAATGAGGACTAAGGCTAATATGATCGTGTGAGACTTGGGTTTTATAGAGATTTGATTTCACGAGGAAAATTTTTTTCATCCCAGCAGCAAATTGTCTGAAACTCCAACACATGAAGGCAAAAAAAGTAAATTCCAGAAGCCGCAGTGTTTCATACAACATACCGATTGGTCCTCCTAGTATTTGGTGAAAATCCCCATAGCCCAATAACAGATGCTTTGCCAAAGTGAGTAAGACTACCAGATCGATCAGCTGAAGAGAGCGGTAGCTGAGCTCTCGTTTATTGCTGCAGGCAGGAAAGAACCTGAAAAACAGGAAAAGGACGAAAGGCGCTCCAAGAAAGAAATGGACTAAAGGGAAGTAAACCGAAAAACCTCCTGGTAAAAATGTAGACATAATCAGATCAAAAAGGAAGAAAGTACCATAAAAACCCATTAGGAAGGTAATTGGCTTTTCGATCGTCTGGATAAACACGCAGTTTATAATGCGAAACTGGCTGAATATCCAATTTTTTTTCATGGAAAGGTGGAAGCTCATAGTTTCAGGAAAAATCAAAATCATTATGAAAAAGAAACAATCACTACTTCCGGAGATTGAGCACTTCGAACCAAAAAGAGCCAAATCTCCAGATCAGGACATGGTAAAAGCCACAACTAGCTTTTTCCGTGAGTGCTTACCTCCTTTTACCAGAGCCAGGTAAGCCAACGCTTGCGAGAGAAGGAAAGTCCTTCGAGGTGGCAGACTTTATAAAGTCCGCTTTTTAAAAATGTTGAGAAGTAAAACTAATACCGGATCGAAATTCCGGTGGGCAAGATCCCAGACCAAAACGGATTCCTAAGCAGGGATCCGTTTTTTATTGGGCTCCAACAGATGTCTGCACATCTGACACCGTGATACCATGGAAATCGGCATATTCATCGAACGTCACCAGGTGGTGTTTTGACTTACCTAGCCATACTTTAACCCTGTTCAGGCTATTGTATGCATACGATTTACTTCTACCGGTCAATACCATGATATCTTTGGCATAGATGATCCTTCGTTCTAAAAGCATCATAACACAGCAAATTATTCCAGTCTTAGGCTTGCATATCCTTGACTGTTACCACCTAATTTATAAAACGTTGTGGATTTTCAACTATCAATATCGTACAAAGCAGTTTTTACAGGATTAACTACTCTTATGACATGACATTTTGTAGAGTCAAGTCGCAAATGAGCTTATCAAACTGCTGGAAAAAGTTGGATTCTACCTTCTGAAAAAATGTTGATAGCTTATTTTAATCAGGAAGGACTTGTTGATTATCAGGGATTTTGAGCAGTTTGTCCACTCATTTTTGAAAAGTCTGGGTACTTTTTGATGTTCGGATAAGGGAATGGACCTGCTACATTTGATTGGACAGTAAGTTAAGCCCCCTTAACTTAGAACCAA
>NZ_CAXBET010000017.1:0-84101 GCF_963974835.1 uncultured Algoriphagus sp.
CAGTCTTTTTCTCTACATAAAATTTGGCGAAGGAAATAATGCCAAATAGTAACAACATAATTCCTGCCCAAGTGTAGCCGTAAATCAGTGCTCCTACTCCTAGAATTAACAACAATGCATTTCCTAGAAGCTTATTTCGCCGATTTTTGATTTTGAAACCAAAGAACACATGAGCCAACATTGGCAGAATAAGCAAGGATACGATCAATGCTGCTATAAGTGCAAAAGTCTTGGTATAGGCTAAAGGTCCAAATAATTTCCCCTCGGCAGCCTCCATTGTGAAAACCGGAATAAAACTCACAATAGTGGTGGACACAGCGGTAAGGATTGCAGTGGCTACCTCTGATGATCCTTTGTAAATGGTCGTGACCAACTTCTGCTCTGGAGGAGCTTCATCGATGTGCTTGATAATGTTTTCTGAAAGGATTATCCCCAAATCCACCATCGTACCGATGGCGATAGCTATTCCAGATAGAGCTACAATATTTGCATCTACCCCAAAATAGCGCATCGCTATAAAAACCATCAGAATTGCAATTGGTAATAAGCTTGAAATCAGAATAGATGCTCGCAGGTTATAGACCATCACAATCACAACCAGAATAGTAATCAGAATCTCCAAAGAAAGCGCCTCCTCCAGGGTGCCTAGGGTTTCCTGAATCAGTGTAGATCTATCGTAAAATGGAACAATGGTAAGCTGGCTAACACGCCCATCTGAAAGCGTTTTTCTGGGAAGTCCAGGGGCAATTTCTGTTATTTTCTCTTTCAGATTGTTGATTACCTGAAGGGGGTTAGAGCCATATCTGGCAACTACCACTCCGCCTACTACCTCTGCTCCATCCTTATCCAAAAGCCCTCTTCTGTTAGCTGGGCCTAGGCTTACTACCCCTATGTCTTTGATCCGGATAGGGACATTTTGCTCCACGGAAACTACCGCCTCTTCTAAGTCCTCTACCTTTTTGATATAACCCAATCCACGTACTAAATATTCGGCTTGGTTGATTTCTATGGTTTTGGCGCCTACGTCCCTATTGGATTGCTTAACTGCCTCCATGACTTTCATCAGCGGGATGTTATAAGCTTTGAGCGCATCTGGATTGACATCCACCTGATATTCCTGTACAAATCCACCAATGGAAGCCACTTCGGAAACGCCTTCCACGGCGTTTAAGCCATACTTAACAAAGAAATCCTGAACAGTCCTGATCTCGTGAAGATCCCATCCTCCGGTCGGATTGCCTTGCTCATCTCTTCCTTCCAGCGTGTACCAATAAACTTGGCCTAGAGCAGTGGCGTCTGGCCCCAGTCCTGGCTGAACTGCCTCTGGAAGCAATCCTGCAGGTAATGAACTGAGTTTTTCCAGGATTCTTGATCTAGACCAATAGAATTCTGTGTCTTCATTGAAGATGATGTATATGCTGGAAAAGCCGAAAATAGAAGAGCTACGGATGGACTTTACTCCAGGAATTCCTAATAGATAGGTAGTAAGTGGGTAGGAGATTTGATCCTCAATATCCTGTGGAGATCTACCTGGCCATTGGGTGAAAACAATTTGTTGGTTTTCGCCAATGTCAGGAATGGCATCAACGGGGACAGGATCTGATGGAAGCGAACCTACTTTCCAACCGAAGGGAGCTGTCACAATTCCCCAAGCTATCAAAGCGATAAGCAAAAGAACTGTAACTAATTTGTTTTCAAGAAAATACTTGATAATTGAGTTAAGCATGATTTAATCCTGGTAAAAAGAGAAACTAAATAGACTATACTAAATGGCTGAGAACCATTAGCTAAAAAGAGGTCCAAAGACCTATTACCAGGAAGTATTAAATCAAGAATGATTGGAAGAGAACGCTTAAGTCCTTTTCAATCGAGGGGGGAATAGTGTAGGGGCTAGGTAGCTCAGTGGAAGTGATTGGAGCTATTCCGAAGATATAAGTTTGTGTAAATGCTGCTATAAAAATAAGCTGAGCAGCGTCGATCTGTACGACTTTAAGATTTTGGTCATTGTCATTTTGAACCAATTCGAATTGATTTTGACAGCATTCTTTCGCATCGCTTAGGTCTCCATGATCACTCGAAGGAGATTCAGGTTGATGTTTCATCCCGCAATCTAAATTTTTAGCAGATAGACCAATTGCGTTGAACATTTCAGATCCCATACAAATATGACTGCTTTTCGCCAAACCAATATTTGCAAAAAGCAGTAAGACTGCTAATAATATGGAAAAAGATTTTTTCACTTACGCAAACATAGGGAATTAAATATAAATCCTCAAAAAGGAATAAAACTTTACATGCGTTTCTATCATTACGATGATTATCCAAAAGGAGTTTTCAAAATATTAAAAGAAATCGAACAAAGTCAATTTGCTTATTTGAAGTCTTAGTTAAGCTATGTTGAGCTATCAATAAAATGTTAATTAAAAACTCTGATTATTAATTTCAGATCTTTAGCCTCCTCAATGCAATAGCCTTTCACTGGTTTAATTAGTAGTTTTTCATTTAAAGGATCAAATTCTTTACATAGCTATTTTACCTCTGCTCAGTCTCAGCAATATGGCAATGAGTATGGACCTACGCGTTGAATACTGCGTTTAACGCCATTAAAAAGCCTAGAAGCTTTTTTGAAATTTTTAAGTCTGCTAACTGATTTAGTTTAGTTTACCTAATATTCTTTTAGTTATTATTAATAAAGCCTTTTCTTATAATGAATAAAGACGCTGACCGACATTAAGGCATGTCAAATTTTTATTGGACCACCTTTGGTTGGCAGACATCTCAAGGAGTCTAGGGCAAGTATGAATATAGCTAGATTTACCTAAGCTATTATGATGATTAAATAGCGGAATATCATACATCAAAGACAAGATTTAACAAATCTAAAGCGTAACAATCTGTTAATTTTGATTAGGGTTAAATCATCACAAATTGATAAGACCGTTTTAAGTTATTTAAAAAATTTTAAAAACAAGTTTTATGAATTGGTTTGAAGGACACTATTGGGGTATGCACACCATTTGGTGGATGATCTGGGTAATATTTATGATTTGGCTTTTTTTTACACCTTGGGACATACCTGGGCAAAAAACCAAAAAGGAAACGCCATTAGATCTTTTGAAAAAGAGGTATGCAAAAGGAGAGATTAATAAGAAGGAATACGACCATATAAGAGAAGATTTGCAAATATGAAAAATATATTAGTGCCTACCGATTTCTCAGATGCTGCAAACCATGCAGCAGATATTGCTATTTCAATAGCTGAAAAATCTGGGGCCCAAGTTCATTTTTTACATCTTAAAATAACCCCTATTCCTTGGGTGAAGTTGGATAAAGAAAAGGAGAAGCGATTTCCTGAAACATTAAAGGAAATAGGTCATGCAAAGGACGCACTCAATAAACTGGTGAAGAAAGCTAAAGATAAGGGTGTAAAAGCGGAGCGGTTTGTGGTGTTTGATGTGGGTAGAGAAGAAATACTTAAACACATTCCATTTCATCATCATGATTTTGTAGTGATGGGTTCACACGGTGCATCCGGGGCAAAAGAACTATTTGTTGGATCAAATGCTCAGAAGGTATTGAGAGACTCCACGGTACCCGTGTTAATTATCAAAGAAAAATCTATCTGGCCAATTAAGAATATAGTTTTTGCGTCCAACTTTGAAGAAGATGTTAAAGCACCCTTCAACACAGTGGTGAAGTTTGCCGATCTCAACGAATCCAATATTCACCTGTTATATGTCAATGTGCCATTTTCATTTGAAGAGACCGACATGAGCATGGAAAAAATGAATGCTTTTCACGAAAGCTGTCCCCGTGGAGGAACCTGTACTTCCAACATCTACAATTCGCTGAATGAAGAGCGCGGGATTTTAAAATTTGCTGAAACTGTAGAGGCTGATCTTATTGCGCTGACTACGCATGGAAAAACAGGTTTCTTAAGTTTTGTAAGTAAAAGCATCACCGAAAGTCTGGCAAATCATTCTGAAATACCCATTTTAAGTATCAACCTTAACAAATAGAATTATGAAGAAGATATTGAAAACAGCAATGGTATTCTCCTTATTGATATTATCATTTTCGGCTTGTCAGCAACAGGGGGATGTAAGCAAAATGTTGGAAAATGAAGAATCCCGAAATCAGATATATGAAGCTATCATTTCCGATAATGAACATTCAAAACAACTGATGCAGGCTATGATGGAAGATGATCATACCCTAATGATGATGAAGGACAATGGTGAATTGATGAGTATGATGATGTCTGAAAATGAAAATATGATGGGCATGATGAAGGACAATCCTGAGATGACCCAAGGCATGATGAGCAGTATGATGAATATGGCTGAATCAGATTCCTCATTGTGCACGCAAATGATGACCCTCATGAAAGATAAGCCAATTGTGATGGGGCAGATGATGGATATGATGTATAATGAAGGTATGATGGACAAGGAAACGATGATGAGTAATAAAGAAAAGATGGGAATAGAAAATCATCCAGACCACCACTAAAAAACTATAACGATGAGGAAAAATCACATGACATGGATGCTGGTAGGATGCCTTGGCATATTCCTCCTGCTTTTTTTATTGCCGGTTTTCGGCTTTAATGGAACTAACTCGCTTTTCGTTTTCATCATCATTTTATTCTTTGTGCACCTCTTTATGATGGGAAGCCATGGAGGGCATGGTGGGCACGGAAGCCATTCCGGACATGATAGAAATCAAGAAAATCAATCTAAAAACAAAGAAGATCATGCAACACATCAACATTAAAAAATTCGCTTTGGCATGGGGAGTAGCAGGAGTGGTTTTGTACTTGGGCTGTATTATTCTGATGGCCACGGTAGGCCATGAAGGTACCGTTCTGTTCTTTAACAGTTTGCTTCATGGTCTGGACACTAGTACTATTATCAGAATGGATGTGCCTTGGATTGAGGCATTAATAGGATTAGTAGAAATATTTATCCTGGGTTGGCTGTTTGGAGCGCTGATAGCCGCAGTCTATAATATATCTTTTAACAAAAAGTACCAATAATAGAGTAACGGTGAGAGTGGATAAAACATAAATAAAATAGAAATCATGGAAAATTCAATAAAGCATACTTATCAAATAGGTGGAATGAGTTGTGGCGGATGCGTTGCAACAGTTAAAAATAGATTGTCTGTTGCACCGGGTGTAACATCCGTATCAGTTGACCTTGCAAAGAAAGAGGCTGAGATAACTTCCTCAGCTATAATTAAAGCCGATACACTTCAGGATGCATTAAAGAATACGCACTACACCATTGCAGAACTTAGATCAGTTTAATTAAATTTTTAAAAATTAAAATGATGAAAAATTTAGAAAACAAAGTGGCCATTGTTACAGGAGCAGGTTCTGGTATTGGCAAAGCAGTTTCAATACTATATGCATCTGAAGGCGCAAAAGTTGTCGTGACCGACATAGATGAAAATGGTGGAAATGGGACGGTGAACCTCATTAAATCAAATGGGGGAGAAGCTTTTTTCATAAAAGCAGATACTTCCAACCCTGATGATCAAAAATCAATGGTGGAAAAGGCCGTAAAAAAATACGGTGGTTTGCACATTGCCTGCAACAATGCGGGCATCGGTGGAGAATTAGCTCCAACGGGAGAGTATTCCATTGATGCTTGGGACAAAATTATAAGTGTCAATCTATCGGGTGTGTTTTATGGCTTGCGTTATCAGATTCCTGCCATGTTAACTTCTGGCGAAGGTGGCAGTATAGTAAATATGGCGTCCATACTTGGAATGGTAGGTTCTAAAAACGTACCTGGATATGTTGCTGCAAAGCATGGTGTTGTGGGACTTACCAAGACTGCTGCATTGGATTATGCTGATAAGCAAATACGTATCAATGCAGTGGGGCCGGGATATATCGATACTCCTTTACTGTCCGATTCACTCGATGAAGACACTATAAAATCATTAGCCGGGCTTCACCCCATTGGCAGGTTAGGTACTTCAGAAGAAGTTGCCGAATTAGTGCTCTGGTTAAGTTCTTCAAAATCTTCTTTTGTAACCGGCTCTTATTACACAATTGATGGAGGCTATACAACTCAATAAAATATTTCATACCAATTAGACCCTAAAAAATGAATTCTAATTTTTTAGGAAATAGAATATTATAATGAAAGACAAAACCGAAGTAATAATTGTGACAGGAAGCAGTGGAATGATAGGCTCAGCCTTAATTCATAAGCTTGCTGAAAAATACCATGTTGTTGGATTTGACCAAGATGGCTCTCCGTTTCCACCCGTTGAGGCAGAATGTGTATGTGTGGATCTCACCGACGATGACCGAATGGCCTTTGCATACAAAAGAATCCGCTACGCCTATGGTAATAAAATAGCATCGGTTGTGCATCTCGCGGCATATTACGATTTCTTAGGCGAACCCTCTGAGCTGTATGATAAAGTGACTGTGAAAGGCACTGAGCGGATGCTGAAATACTTACAGGATTTTGAAGTGGAGCAATTCATTTTTTCAAGCAGTATGCTGGTTTATAAACCTTCCTCTCCAGGAGTTTTAATTACTGAAGAATCGCCGTTGGAACCTAAATGGGATTATCCTAAATCTAAAGTCACGACTGAAAAAGTAATGCACGACAATCGGGGTGAAATCCCTGTAGTAATGATGCGAATTGCGGGTGTGTATAGTGAAGAGGGCAGTTCAATACCCATCACCAATCAGGTACAGCGTATTTATGAAAAACAAATTTCAGCACGGCTCTATCCAGCAAATACCGCCCATGGCAGCACCTTTGTGCATCGAGATGACGTCATCAATGCGTTGGCCCTTGCTGTTGAAAAAAGGAATGAGCTTCCAAAGGAAGTCGTGTTGAATATTGGAGATGACGAAACCCTGACTTATCAGGAACTCCAGGATATTATCAGCACAGAAATTCATGGAAAGAAATCTAAAATAATTCATATACCAAAGTGGTTTGCCAAAGCCGGGGCATTTATGCAAAACCTATTTGGTAAAGCCTTTATAAAACCTTGGATGATCGACCTGGCCGATGACCATTTTGAAATGGACAGTTCAAAGGCTAAAAAATTATTAGGATGGAAGCCCAAACACGGTTTGCGCGATACTTTGCCTAAAATGATTGAAAACTTAAAGGCCAATCCAAAGAAATTTTATCAGGTAAATAAATTGGATAAATAGAGATGTTGATATGACCATGCATTTATACGCAAATTTCCATGAAAGCTAAGCGGATAGTTCTCGTTTTACTTGCTTTAATTCTACTGCCAATTGCAGTATTTTTTGCGTTGCAATTTTATCATTATTCAAAAAATGAAAGTCCTTATCGCACCTTATTAATTCCTCGTCTTGAGATAGTAATTGTTGAAATATCCAATTTGGGTTCGGATGAAATCACCATGGACGAAAAATTACTAATTCATAATCCACTGCCTTTTAATTTTACAGCTGATAGTCTTCAATACAAACTATTTATCGGTGATGTGGAGGTGATCAAAAGCACGTATATAAAATCACTCCTTATAAGAAAATGGAACAGCACCTGGATTGACCTGCCAATAACTATTAACTCTGATAAACTTCTCGCTACACTCAGCCAAGCAGATAAACTGGGAAAGGACAGTGTGTTGTACCGCATTCAAACTACTTTCCATACACACATACCATTCAAAAAGAAATTTGATATAGATGCAGAAAAGCTGCTTCCCCTGTTCTATATCCCCACTGCACGACTAAAGGAAGTATCTCACGATTCACTTAACCTAAAGGGGGTTACCCTGTTTTTAAAGGTGATGATAGGAAACAGGAATAAATTTCCTTTCCAGTTAAAAGATTTGAAATATAAGTTTTCGCTCGGTGGCCATCCCTGGATTACCGGAGCAGAATTGGGAGCAATTGATATTAAACAACAGGACAGTTCGGAACTATTACTACCTCTGCGCATTTCGTTTTCCCACATTTTTAAAAGCATAGGTCCGCTAATCAGCAAAGGAGGAAAAATGGAATATAAATTAAGTATGGATTTGAATCTAGTGTCGAATACCAATGCTATAAAAAATAGTCAAGTGACGGTGAATGATACCGGTACGCTAAAAGAATTAATCAAGCTTGCAAAAGACGAGAAGAACAAAGAAAAGGAGCAACAGTAAAATAAACTGTACTTGTGAAGGATTATCGCCTACGGAAGGAAGCATAAATGTAATAGGGTTATGGAAAACATGAAAGATGAAATGCACAGTCACGATCCTAAGAAGGGTGACAAAAAACAAGGCACACAATACACTTGCACCATGCATCCTGAAATTATCAGTGATAAACCGGGAAAATGCCCTAAGTGTGGGATGAAGCTTGTACCCAAAGGGGAAGAACAATCTCACAAAATGGAAGGTATGGGCTCACGAGGCGTCACCCGACCAATGATGGACATGGAAGGCCACGAACACAAAAAGGGTCATAAACACATGGATATGGGCGCGATGAAAATGAGTGCAGATGATCGCATGAAAATGTTGAAAGATCACCACAAACAAACGCTCTGGGTTTACTGGGTTATTGTATTGCTGGGATTTTGGATGATCGCTTCACCACTTACTTTTGATTATGGCAAGAATGTGGTATCACCTGCCGGAGGAAGACTAGTTTGGTTATCTCTTAGTGATCGTATTGCCGCCATGTATTGGAGCGATATCATCAGTGGTTTGTTACTGGTTATTTTTGGTTGGAGATCCCTCAAGCCAAACCGTCCTTATAGCGTTTGGATTAGTTGTTTTATTGGGATATGGATCAGTATGGCCCCGTTCATTTTTTGGGCACCAACAGCTATAGCTTATTATAACGGCACCATGGTTGGGGCCCTAATTATTGCCTTATCCATCCTCATACCCGGCATGCCCAATATGATCCGGTATATGAAAATGGGTGGAAATGTACCCACTGGCTGGAGTTACAACCCTTCAAGCTGGCCACAGCGATCTATTATGATTGGCTTGGCATTTATCGGGTGGATTGCCTCCCGTTATTTGGGAGCATTTCAATTAGGTTATATAGATACCGTCTGGGATCCTTTTTTTGGGGAAGGCACCTTAAATGTTTTGAACTCCGATATGTCGCATAGTTTCCCCATTTCAGATGCGGCACTGGGCACGCTCGCCTATACGCTAGAATTTCTAATGGGATTTATGGGCGGCACTTCCCGATGGCGGACCATGCCCTGGATGGTCACTTTTTTTGGGGTTTTGGTCATTCCACTTGGGTTTGTGAGTATATTCCTAGTGGTTTCCCAACCTCTTACCGTAGGCGCATGGTGTGCACTTTGCCTATTTTCTGCCATTATTATGCTTCCCATGATTCCTTTACAAATCGATGAAGTCATTGCTATGTGGCAGCACATGGTGCAGAGAAAACAGAAAGGAGATTCCTTATGGACAGTATTTTGGAAAGGCGGTGAAGCGCTTTCTACTGAAAACGATCAACGTTCCCCTGACTTGGCAACATTTGTCGACAACCCCTGGAAAGTTTTTAAATCATCACTATGGGGAATGACTGCTCCTTGGCAATTAACCATTTCTGTAATCATTGGACTTTGGTTGATGATTTCCCCAACCGTTTTCCAGATGGGAATAGAAACATCTGCTGCAAACTTGAACCACTTGGGAGGAGCACTGGTGATCGTTTTTGCGGTAGTGGCCATGGCCGAGGTACTCAGAAGTTTTCGCTATTTCAACGTATTGTTAGGTCTAGCACTGGTAGTTATGCCTTGGTTGATAGAGGATAGCAATATGGTGCACCCCCTAAGCAGTAGCCTTGCTGGACTTATCATAATGGCACTTTCCTTTTCCAAAGGTAAAATCAAAGAAACCTACGGACTTTGGGATAAATATGTAGTGTAAATAAGGTTTTTTGAGAATAGGGTAGGGCGTTTGCAAGCATCAAACGTTAAAATGAAAATCAGAGGATATAGCGAATCAAACAAACTCTCAGATCCGTTTTAAGAAATAAATTTTACAAATGATTATTTACATAAAATAAAACAAATGAAAAAGATACTCGTCCCATGCGATTTTTCTGATTCGGCAGTTCAGGCCTTCATATTTGCATTTCAGATTGCGCAACAAAGCAAAGGAGAAATTATTTTACTCCATGTAATTGAGATTCCAGTTTTGCGCGGCACAATACAGGTGCCAGCACTTTATTTTGAAGAGAGTTTTTTGAATGATATGAATGTAAGTGCCGAAAAAAAATTTGAAGAACTGAAATCCAAGTGGACGAATGGAGCGATCAATGTTCGCTCAATGGTAGAGCACGGTCCCATCACTAAAACCATTATCCGTATAGCAGAAGAAAATAGCGTGGATTTGATTGTTATGGGTACCCAGGGAGCAACAGGGATTAAAGAGTTTCTTGTGGGCTCAAATACTGAAAAAGTTGTTCGCTTCTCCCCATTGCCTGTATTGGCCATTAGGAAGTCGCTCGAGTTGTCTGACATTAAAAACATTGTATTTCCCACCACACTTGATCCGAATCAAAATAAATTACTGATTCATATCAAAGAGTTGCAAAATTTCTTTTCTGCGAAACTTCATCTGTTGTTGGTGAATACACCTCACAATATGAAGAGAACTGTAGATG
The DNA here is from genome assembly GCF_963974835.1 of uncultured Algoriphagus sp. GTDB lineage: Bacteria > Bacteroidota > Bacteroidia > Cytophagales > Cyclobacteriaceae > Algoriphagus. The sequence goes on from NZ_CAXBET010000017.1 coordinate 10,643, forward strand.
AGAAAGATATGATGGAAGCGTATGCGAGGGATTTTAATCTTCAAAACTATACAATTAACACGCGAAATGATTTTTACGAATCGGATGCCATCATCAATTTCACTATTGAAATTAAGGCGGATATAATTGCTATGGGTACGCACAGTCGCAAAGGTCTGGCTCATTTATTCTCAGGAAGTGTGGCTGAAGAGGTTGTCAATCGCATGGATTGCCCAATATGGACGTATTCTTTGGGAGAATAAAACCGCATTTTATACTTGGAATTTTAATCGCGTAAATCAAAAAGAATAATGAAAAAATTGGAAAACAAAACAACGTTAATCGAGGGAGGTCTGTCAGAGATTGGTAAGGAAAGTTTTATTTTCCTTACCAGCGTTAGAAGTTTATTTGAGTCTGAAGCCAAATTAGGAATGGATACTGGAAGATTAGCGCGACGAGTATATTGATGGTCTCCGTACAAATAATCTGGCTTTTTATATTGGCCATACCCATTGCATGCATCGCGTGGACAGTGACTCATGAAGAAGTTTTTCGCGAACCCAGAGACTATTGTATTAACCGAAGTGTGCGTGGTAAAACTTTACTGGAAAGAAAATTCTTTTACCTTTTTACCTGTGAGTATTGCTTCAGCCATTACGTAGCGATTGTATTTCTTTTTATGACGAATTACACATTACTCATGAGTGATTGGCGAGGTTATATAATTGCAGGATTTTCATTGGTGTGGATTGCCAATATCTATATGAGTTTATTCGGATTGGTCAGGCAGGATATTAAAAAGGAAATGATAGAGAATAAGATGCTTGAAAAGAAAGAAAAAAAATAATCATGATGGAAAAATTTATTAGCTCTTATATTTTTTTATCATTGCCTGCTTAGTAATTATATTAATGTGAGATATGTATGCTGTTATCGAAATTGAAATCCTTTCAAAATATTTTAATTGTCCTATGTGGAAATACATATGGGTGAGTTAAAATGACGAATAAGTTTATTATAGAATGTTATAAATGAATTGAGGAAGTTATTCCAAGAACCACAAAGATTTAAACAAAGTATTGCAGAGCTTCTAATACTTATAAAACTGTCGTTTAATGAGGTTAGTAAAATATTAATTAATTACTATCAAAAAGTAATAGTTTAAAATAAAAGCTTCATCGCACATTTAAAGTGGAATAGGGAAATCATATGGCGTAGGTCAACACTGTAATTCTTGAAAGTTCAGGTCTGTTAGTTAATCGAAAAAGACAGTAAAGTATAAATAAGCATCTAAATAGGAAAGTCAAAATCAGGTAAAAGCAGTAGAATGACGAAACCATTAAGATCTAAACACTTGCAAAATATAAATCCTCAGGGTACGGATACAGAAATGATAGATCAGCTGCAGCGGGAAACCTTTGGGTACTTTCTGAAAGAGGTGAACGGGCATACCGGGTTAATAGCGGATAAAAGCCAACCAGGATCTCCATCAAGTATAGCAGCGGTAGGTATGGGGCTTAGCTGCTATGTTGTCGGTATTGAGCGTGGATATATATTCCGTGATGAGGCAATCAAAAGGACGCTTACCGTTTTAAGGTTTTTCAATACCAGCCATCAGGGTATCGAAGTGGATGCGACAGGATACAAGGGATTCTATTATCACTTTCTTGATATGCAAACGGGCAAACGGGCACTGAAAAGTGAATTGTCCACGATAGATACCGCTATATTATTGGCAGGGGTATTGACTGCACGAAATTATTTTTCAGGGGAAAATAAATCCGAAACCGAAATCCGGTCTATTGCCGATGAACTCTATGCCCGGGTTGATTGGCAGTGGGCGCTGAACGGTCGTGACTCGGTTGCCCATGGGTGGAAGCCGGAATCCGGCTTTCTTCGTTTCCGTTGGGACGAAAAGTATAGCGAGGCTCATATAATGTATATACTGGCACTCGGCTCACCTAGTTTCCCCATCAATCCATCTATCTATAAAAAATGGATATTCACTTTTGAATTTAAAAAACTATACGGAATAGAACATATTTATGCCGGCCCTCTATTTATACACCAGATGTCGCACATCTGGCTTGATTTTCACGGCATCGGTGATGAGCTGAATAAAAAGATCGGTGTGGATTACTTTGAAAACAGTCGGCGTGCAACCCTTGTCCAGCAACGCTATGCCATTGAAAACCCTTTGGGATTTGCTCACTATGGCGAAAATTGTTGGGGGTTTACAGCAAGTGATGGCCCCGGCCCCAGTAAACGTATTGTTAACGGTGTTCCAAGAAAGTTTTTTGATTACAGGGCAAGAGGGATCCCTTTTGGGCCGGACGACGGCACCATTGCTCCCTGGGCAGTTGCAGCTTCGCTTCCGTTTGCACCAGAGATTGTTCTAAGAACCATTCGGCATGCCATAGAAAGACATGATTTTGAAAAACATGGTAAATATGGTTTTGATGCAAGTTTTAACCCAACTTTTCCTGTCAAAGACACTCACCAAGGTGTTTGGTTTTCACCATGGCAATTTGGATTAAATCAAGGTCCGATCATTTTAATGATCGAAAATTATAAATCAGGGTTGATATGGAATCAAATGAAAAAAAGTCATCCTATCATAAAAGGTTTGCGACTGGCAAGTTTTACAGGTGGCTGGCTCAACGCTAAATCTTCTTAATTACATTTCTGATTGATCAACCATGGATAAAACAACAGAAAATATTCAACAATTGGGCATCGATACGGTAAGAATCTTAGCGGCTGATGCTGTTCAAAAAGCAAACTCAGGTCATCCGGGTACTCCCATGGGTTTGGCACCGCTAGGCCACGTGCTGTGGTCAGAGAGTATGAACTATAATCCGAAAAATCCTGAGTGGATAAATCGTGATCGTTTTATTTTGTCAGCCGGTCATGCCTGCATGTTACAGTATAGTTTTTTATACTTAACCGGCTATGATATCTCCATGGATGATCTTAAAAAATTCCGGCAACTTCATAGCAAAACCGCAGGGCATCCTGAATACGGATTATTAGCAGGCATTGAAGTGACCACAGGTCCATTAGGACAGGGTTTTGCCAATGGAGTAGGATTTGCAATTGCACAAAAATATATGGCTGCACGTTACAATAAGCCGGGATTTGATATTTTCGATTATAAAATTTATGCCATTTGCAGTGATGGCGATTTGATGGAAGGTGTAACTGCTGAAGCGGCATCTTTGGCAGGGCATCTTCAGTTAGGTAATATGATTTATCTCTATGATGATAATCATATTACTATTGAGGGAAGTACAAATTTAGCTTTCGACGAAGATGTAGCTCAACGCTTTGAAGCATATGGTTGGCATGTCCAGGTGCTTGCAGACGGTAATGATATAGTGGAGTTATCTGCAGCTATAAAAAATGCGCAAGCAGAGACAAATAGGCCTTCTTTGATAAAAGTCCGTACTCACATCGGTTATGGGAGTCCTAATAAAGCTGGTACTGCTACCGCACACGGTTCTCCGTTGGGTGAAGATGAAGTAAAATTAGTGAAAAAGCATTTTGGTTTTGACCCTGATAAATATTTTGAAGTGCCTGGTAAAGTTTTGGATTATTACCGTGCTGCCGGAAAGAAGGGAATAAAAAAAGAAGAGAGCTGGAATGAATTATTCAGGAGCTATAAAGAAAAATATACAGAACAGGCTAATGAATATGAATTATTAATCAGCGGGAAGTTACCCGTAGGGTGGAAGGAAAAGTTACCCGTATTTACAGCCGGAGATAAGGAAATAGCAACCCGCAAAGCTTCTGGAAAAGTTTTGAATGCAATTGCTGATTATTTACCTAACCTAATTGGTGGTTCGGCGGATCTGGCTCCATCCACAGACACGGACCTGGAGAAATACAAATCATTTACTTCAGAAAATTATGCAGGGCGAAATTTCCACTTTGGCATTAGAGAACATGCGATGGGCGCCATCTTAAATGGGCTAGCCCTTAGCAAATTTTTTATTCCATATGGCGCTACCTTCCTTATATTCTCCGAATATATGCGACCTCCAATTCGCCTCTCTGCCATCATGAAAATAAGACCAATATTTATTTACACTCATGATAGTATCGCATTGGGTGAAGATGGAACAACGCATCAGCCCATTGAACAATTAATCTCATTAAGGTCTATACCAAACTTAACAGTTATTCGCCCTGCCGATGCCAATGAAACAACACATGCATGGAGAGTTGCTTTGGAACATACCGACGGCCCGGTAGCAATTATATTAACTAGACAGGGACTTCCTGTAATTGACCAGGAGAAATACACCAAGGCGTATGAACTGGAAAAGGGAGCCTACATTCTATCCGAATCAGAAACAAACCCGCAAATTATTTTGATTGCCACTGGATCTGAAGTTCAATTAATGATTGCCGCCCAGCAGCAATTAAAAGAGCAGAACATTGGGGCACGCGTAGTAAGTATGCCTTCATGGGAATTGTTTGAAAAACAGAATGCCGCTTATAAAGAAAAAATATTTCCACAAGCGTTAAAGAAACGATTGGCGGTGGAAGCCGGCTCGCCTTTAGGCTGGCATAAATATGTAACGGATGAAGGTGATATCATTGGTATCAATAGATTTGGCGAATCGGCCCCAGGCGAGCAAGTAATGCAGGAATATGGATTTACGATTGAAAACGTGGTAAAAAGAGCGAAAGGCTTGCTTTCATAAAGAGCCAAATTAACGAATTAGGGCAATGCCCAAAGATATTACAAGCCTTGTCTTTGCAAAAAAAATTAATGAAATGAAAATAGGAATTGCTGCAGATCATGGTGGGTTTGAACTCAAAGAAATTATCAATGCATTCCTGCTCAAAAAGGAATACGAAGTGGTGGATTTTGGCGCACATAAACTTGATGACAAGGATGATTATCCTGACTTCGTAATTCCGCTGGCTAAAGCGATAGCTTCAAATGAAGTTGAAAGGGGCATTGCTATTTGCGGCAGTGGTGTAGGAGCATCAATAGCTGCCAATAAAGTTGCAGGCGTAAGAGCAGCTTTGATTAACGATTATTTTTCGTCACACCAAGGAGTGGAAGATGATGATATGAATTTGATTTGTTTCGGAGGGCGTGTTATTGGTATTTCAGCAGCACAGGAATTTATCACCGCATTTTTAAACGCAAAATTTACGGGCGCTGAGAGACATGTAAGACGATTGCAAAAAGTTAAACAGCTAGAAAAAATTTAATGTAACTAATCATGGAATCAAATAAAGTAAAAAGCATATTCGATTTCGGTCAAAGCATCTGGCTCGATTACCTGGATCGCAAAATTATGGACTCGGGGGAATTACAAAAACTGATTGAAGAAGATGGCATCAGGGGTCTTACTTCCAACCCCGCTATTTTTGAAAATGCAATAAGCAATAGTTCTACTTATGATGAAGATATTGAAGTATTTTCGAAACAAAAAACCAGCAACGGGGAGATTTTTTTCGGCCTTGCGGTCAATGATATTAAACGTGCAGCTGATTTTTTTAAACCGGTTTATGACGAAACCAAAGGGCAAGATGGTTTTGTAAGCCTTGAGGTCTCTCCTAATCTTGCCCGCGATACAGGGGGAACCATAAAACAGGCAAAAGAATTATGGAAAGCCGTTGACCGAAAAAATCTAATGATCAAAATTCCCGGAACAGCAGAAAGCCTACCTGCTATCCGGCATTGTATCAGCAAAGGGATAAATATCAATGTCACACTTCTGTTTGGTTTGTCAAGATATAGGGACATCACCAACGCTTTCATTTCGGGGCTTGAAGACAGATTAAATTTCAATCAGCCCATTGATCAGGTGGCATCAGTAGCCAGTTTTTTTCTCAGCCGTATTGATGTTATGATCGATCCGCTGCTGGAGGAAAAAGGGTTGAGTAAACTGAAAGGTGAAGTGGCCATCGCTTCCGCTAAAAAGGCTTATGAAATTTATCAAGAGGTAGTGAATAGTGAGCGCTTTAAAAACCTGGAAGTAAAAGGAGCAAACCGGCAGCGGGTATTGTGGGCAAGTACCAGTAGTAAAGATCCTTCATTCAGCGATGTAAAATATGTGGAGGCTTTAATTGGTAAAGAAACCATCAATACTATTCCAATGGAAACCCTAGACGCTTTTCGAAATCATGGGAAAGCAGGAAATACCTTGGAAGATGATCTAGATAAAGCAGGCAGAGTATTAGAGCAATTGGAAGAAAACGGCATTAACATAGATACTATAACCCAGGCGCTTGAAGACGAGGGTATAGAAAAATTCAATAAATCTTTTGATAAACTTTTGAAAAAAATCGAAAAGCAAAAACTACACTCTTAGATTCAAGTGATATGGAAAACTCACAAACTAGGGTTATTTTCTTTGATATTGGCGGCGTGTTGCTCAGCAATGGGTGGGGTCATCTGTCACGTGAAAAAGCTGCTAAAAAATTCAATCTAAACTATGAAGAAATGAACGTGCTTCATAATTTCATTTTCAACGTGTTCGAAATAGGGAGCATTACCTTGGATGATTACCTCGAAACGGTAGTATTCAATCACTCCAGAGATTTTTCAAAAGAAGAGTTTAAAAATTTCATGTTCTCTCAGTCTGTAGAATTGCCGGATATGCTTCCTTGGCTAAAAGAATGGAAGAAAAATTGTGGAGTCCGTGTTTTTTCCATAAACAACGAAAGCAGGGAGCTCAATGATTACCGCATTAAAAAGTTCTCACTGCATCAATGTTTTGATGGGTTTTTCTCATCCTGTCACCTAGGTATGCGTAAGCCTGATCCTGGTATTTTTCAATTAGCTATGGGCATAGCGCAGGCGCGACCGGAAGAGTGTGCTTATTTCGATGACAGGCTCATGCTGGCAGAGGCAGGGGAAAAGTTGGGTATCCGCAGCTTTCATCATCGGGATTTTAAAAACACTTTAGAAAATCTAATGAACTTAAAGAAATAAAAAACTAAATAAAATGGAAAAGGGAAATCGAAATGTATTTGGCATTTACGGATTGGGAACCATGGGGCGAAATTTATTGCTGAATATGGCTGACCATGGATTTCCTGTTGCCGGCTTTAACAGACACGATGATAAAGTGACTTTGCTAAAGGAAGAAAGCAAGGGGAATAGTGTACAAGGTTTTACTGATTTAACCGAATTTATCAATAGCCTTAAATCTCCAAAAACTGTAATGCTGCTGGTGACAGCGGGCAAAGCAGTAGATGAAGTTATTACAGAAATCCTTCCCTTATTGAAGAAAGGCGACCTTATTATTGACGGTGGAAATTCGCATTTTACCGATACAGACAGGCGCTACAAAGATCTGAAAGAAAAGAGTTTTCATTTTATCGGAATGGGCGTTTCAGGAGGTGAAGAAGGCGCCCGCAGAGGGCCAAGCATGATGCCGGGTGGCGATATGCATGCTTATCAATTGGTAAAGCCCATTCTTGAAACAATAGCAGCTCATGTCAATGGTGATCCCACCGTTGCCTACATGGGGCCGGGATCAGCAGGCCATTTTGTTAAGATGGTGCACAATGGAATCGAATATGCGCTGATGCAACTGATAGCAGAAACATTCGAGGTTTTAAAGAAGGGGCTTCATCTGAATAATGAAGCCATCCATACGGTTTTTCACCAATGGAATGATGGCAGGCTCCAATCTTTTCTACTGGAAGTGACCCGTGATATTTTTGCATTTAAAAACCCAGGTGCAGATCATTTATTGCTGGATGATATTAAAGACGAAGCTAAAGCAAAAGGTACTGGAAAATGGACTTCCCAGATAGGTATGGATCTCAATTTGCCAATTCCAACCATTGATACTGCCGTTTCCATGCGTGACTTATCTAAATATAAAACATTAAGAGTGCAAGCCGCGGCTATGTATGCTGATACTACAGAGATGCCTCTTGTAGATAACCCTGATGAATATATAGCAAACCTGGAACAGGCATTTTACTTTGGTATGGTAACGGCTTATGCACAGGGGATGCACTTGCTTTATAAAGCATCTCAGGAATTTAATTATGATCTTGAACTGGACCAGATCGCTAAAATATGGCGAGGTGGCTGTATCATCCGGGCAGCGTTTTTAGAAGATATTTATAGCGCTTTCAGTACCAATTCAAAGCTGGAACATTTGCTATTGGATAAGTCCATTCAATCAACACTGAAAAACAGCTTACCAGGCATCCGTACCATAGTTTCGGACGCTGCAAAGTACGGCCTAGCATTGCCTGCTTATGCAGCATCATTGACTTATTTTGATGCTTTTCGAAGTGAAAAAATGCCAGCAAATCTCATACAGGCGCAACGTGATTATTTTGGGGCGCATACTTATGAGTTGATTGATAAAGAAGGAGTTTTCCATACCGAATGGCAAAGTGATGTTTCCTAAGCATTTAAATGCATATGTAAATAATATCTAAGTGATGAACATATCGCCTTTAGCAGGAAAAATTGCCGTATCACAAATGCTGGTAGATATCCCGAGGTTAGTTACTGCTTATTACACAGGAATACCAGATCCTTCTGTATCAGAACAGCGTGTTGCATTCGGTACTTCCGGTCATCGTGGATCATCATTAACAAATTCATTTAATGAAAATCATATCCTGGCTATCACGCAAGCCATATGTTTCTACCGCAAGGAACACAGAATTGATGGGCCTTTATATCTAGGCTTTGATACACATGCGCTTTCAGCACCTGCTTATGCTACTAGTATGGAAGTACTGGCTGCAAACAATGTTGAAGTGATGATTGCTGTTGGAGATGAATATACACCAACACCTGCCATCTCTCATGCTATTTTAAAGTACAATGCGGGGCGAAAAACTGGATTAGCAGACGGTATAGTTATCACACCATCACATAATCCTCCGGGTGATGGGGGCTTCAAGTACAATCCACCCAATGGCGGACCCGCCTCCGACACAGTTACGAAGTGGGTTGAAGCTAAAGCAAACGAATTTTTACAAAACAATCTTCAATCGGTAAAAAGAATTCCTTTTAATAACGCATTGAATGCTGATACAACTCACCGCCACGACTATCTGAATTCATATATCAATGATCTTGGAAATATTATTGATATGAAGCTCATCAGAGATTCAAAAATCAGCATCGGTGTTGATCCGCTTGGTGGTGCCGGTGTACATTATTGGGAGCCAATTGCAGATCGCTACAAACTCAATCTGACTGTTGTAAATAAAATAGTTGACCCCACCTTTAATTTCATGACAGTGGATTGGGATGGGCAAATCCGAATGGATCCATCATCTTCATTTGCCATGCAGAAATTGATTGAGATGAAAGGCTGCTTTGATATTTCTTTTGCCTGCGACACCGATCATGACCGACATGGAATTGTTACAAAAAGTGCTGGATTATTAAATCCTAATCATTATTTATCAGTTGTAATTTTTTATCTGCTGCAACATCGCCCCTTGTGGACAAAAAATGCAGCAATTGGTAAAACGGTTGTAAGCACTCAATTGATTGACCGCGTTACTGCAAAATTGGGAAGGCAGCTCTATGAAGTGCCGGTCGGTTTTAAATGGTTCGTTGATGGTTTGCTGGATACATCACTTTGTTTTGGTGGTGAAGAAAGTGCAGGTGCTTCTTTTTCAAGATTGGATGGTAATGTGTGGACAACAGATAAAGATGGATTTGTGCCGGCCTTGCTATCAGCAGAAATTACTGGAAAGCTTGGTCGTGATCCCGGAATCCAATATAATGAATTGATAAAAGATTTTGGTGAACCTTTTTATGACCGCATTGAAGCAAAGGCAACTGCAGAACAAAAAGAAAAACTTAGTAATATTTCACCTGATATAATCAAACAAAAAGAGTTAGCCGGTGAAAAGATTGATGCTATACTAACCAAAGCTCCGGGAAACAATGCTCAGATCGGAGGAGTGAAGGTAATTGCAGAAAACGGATGGTTTGCTGCACGCCCATCAGGAACTGAAGATATTTATAAGATCTATGCTGAAAGTTTTTTAAGTAAAGATCACCTTACAAGAATCATTGAAGAAGGTGAAAACATTGTTGACGATGTATTAAAAAAAATATAGTTTGAAACGTGTGCCGCAACTCATGAATTCATGCCCACTATAAAGACCCTCTTGGGAGCGGATATGAGCAGTTCTTGTATGATATTTGGACTTGGATTTATCATATTCCTCCTACCAGTATTCATTTGATAATAAAGTACAAATTATCGCAACCTTAATTTTGTATTTGAGTTTAGTAGTAGGTGTTCCGATTAAGAAAAATGAACGTTATGGCGATTGCCATATTTTTTCTGGCCTCCATTACAGGAGTCTATGGTACATTTTTTATCTGCAATACTGTATTATCAAACGAAGAAGTAGGTCATTCTCATGATGCCAACCATCATGTAGAGGTTGCTGAAGGAACTCATTCTCATAATTCCGACTCCTCAGCAGATGATTGTTGCGAAGATTTAACCTATTCCTTTTTAAATGGAGCTAAGGTCTTGGCAAATCAAATTCATGTTGAATTCCCTTCGATTGGAGAGATAATTATCGTTCAGCCAATCACTTTCAAACTAGTTGGATTTGAAAATTTTGGTAGTCCATCACACTTTATTGATCCGCCCCCAAAAGCGGTTCATCGGAGGATTTTGTATCAGTCCTTTATTATCTGATTCCTCTTCAATAAGAAGATCAATTTCATTGATTTTCAAAATACCTATTTCTAAAGCCTATTGACTAAATGACTAACGAGAACATAGTTCTCAATAGGAAAATAGTATCGATTTCAATCCATTTAGCATAGGTTTCCTAATGATTCTCGGGACATTCCTGCGGAATTTCAAATACGAACAATTTCAAAAACGAACAATAATGAAAAAATTCATTCTATTGGTTTCACTGGCTCTGGGGAGCTGGGGAGCCTACGCACAGCATGTTCAAGGTAGTGGTGACCACAAAAACACAGAAGAGATGAGCCCGATGGCTCCAATGTTTAAGGATCAAGCAATTGGCAATGCCTACAGTAAATACATTGAGCTTAAAAATGGACTAGTTACCTCCGATGCATTGAAAATTAGTGATGCCGCAGCACTTTTGGTGCTTGCACTGCAGGATGTAAACGATGTAGGCAAAGTCTTGGAGCAAGCACGAATGGTTTCTAAAGCAAAGAATTTGGAGGAACAGCGAAAGATGTTTGCTTCGCTAAGCAATGAAATGGTTGCGCTGATTAAAAATGCAAAATTATCCATGGGTTCGATCTATGTGGATTATTGCCCAATGGCCAATAATAGTAGTGGAGCATACTGGCTTTCTAATGAGGCAGCTATAGCAAACCCATACTTTGGGAGTAAGATGCTTACCTGTGGGAGTGTGAAAGAAATCATTGAATAATCATGGAAGCTTTACTCCCAGAATGGGCACCAAATATCCACCCATTGATCATTCACTTTCCAATTGTTCTTTGGTTGGCAGCAGTTTTTTTTGATTTGATTTCCCTTATTAGCAAGGGAGCATGGATTCGAAATACGGTAATGGCATTGTATGGACTTGGTGCCGTAAGTGCCTATGCAGCTTTCCTTAGTGGGAATCAGGCAATTGATATGGTAACTATTCCATTTCAGGGTGAAATGACAGCAAGTAATCACTCCGATTGGGGCAGCTACACGCTTTATTTCTTTATAGCCTATACAATCCTTCGAGGAATTATCTTCTGGAAACAGTGGGACAAGAAAAAAGTAGTGGCCATTGTGCTTTTTATTCTTGGAACTATAGGAATAGGGATGGTGGCAAAGACTGCAGATCTGGGAGGAAAGCTGGTGTATAAGTACGGTGTAGGAATCAACAAATAATTAGTAAACAACATTAAACAATAATCGAAATGAAACACATAAAAATAATGATTGTCCTTTTATCGGCAATTCTAGTGGTGTCATGTTCACAAGGGGAAAAGACCAGTGAAGAGCATGATATGAACGAAGCAGATGGACATGATCAGAGTACGATGGGAGCTGGTGACCACCATACTGAAGGTGAAGAAAGTGAACAAAATCACGGATCTGAAATGGGTGAAAACCATGAGTCAACTTCAAATGGAGGTGAGATGAAGAAATGGACACATGGAGACAATGGTGTGAAATCCATCCAATCGGACTTTCATTTTATAGCTGGATCTATGGAAAACATCAATCCTGAAGTAATGTCTGAGGCTGGGCAAAATGTGATGAAACTTACTGCAGATGGTACTCCAACTGCGTTCGTTTTTCATACCTCTTACGGAAATGTGGGAATAGCTGCAATGCTGAACCTGAAAGGTTTTAATGGTACGGTAAAACTGATTCATCATGCACAGAACACTAGCAATTATGAATTTGTGGCTATTAATAGCGACAAGATGAAGCTTGGACGTGTAGTGGATGGGAAAAAAGAAATCTTTGATGAGAAAACGTATGAGTCTGCAGACGACTGGACTAACCTTAGAGTTTCTGCTGCTGGCACACACTTTAAAGGCTATATTGGAAATAAGACAATCACTCACGGACATGGTGAAATGATGAAGGATGGATATGTCGGTATATTACTTGAAGGCAAAGGAATGCTCCAGATCAAATCTGTCGAACTTACTCCCATGGAAGATGAATAATCTTTATGATATTTAAATTCTTAACAACCTTGCAAGGCACTTACTGTCTTGTAGGGTTGCTTTTTCCAACCTTGATAATGAAATTATGAAATCTAATTTTAATTATTTAACGCTGCTGATCTTATCCATTTTCCTGTGGAGTGGATGCTCTGAACAAAAGGAGAAAGTCGCAGACCAATCGGCTATTGACACGACTGATGATGAAGCCAAAGTAAAGGAAGTCCTAATGGCGTATAAGGCAGGTGTTGAAGCCTTAAGTACAACCGGTCTAAATGACCTTTTTATCAAAGATTCAGAAGTATTTGAGTCTGGAGGTGTGGAAGGTTCTTTTGCCCATTATCTAGATCATCATCTCTCACCCGAACTGAAGGCATTCAAGTCATTTTCTTTTAGTGATTATAAAGTCACTGTAAAGATAGATCTGCCATATGCATTCACAACCGAAACCTACGATTACACGATTGCCTTGGTCTCTGATGAAAGGAACATTGTACAAAAGGGTGTTGCTACTTCCATCCTTAAGAAGGTAGATGGAGAATGGAAAATCCTAAAGACTCATACCTCTGCAAGATCCAAAAAATCAGAAGCAGAAGCAGGTAAATAATTCACTTCAAAATTTAATAACCATGAAAACCATCGCAACAAATATATTACTAATGGCTGCCATCTTTTGTAGCCATACAATTTTAGCTCAAACTGAGACAGACCAAGTTAAGCAGGTAATGAAAAAGTACAAGGAGACACTGGAGAGTCTGGATGTTTCTGAGTCTTATGCACTGTTTACAGAAGATTCTCAGGTTTTGGAACAAGGGAAAATCGAAGGAACGTATCGTGACTACATAGCCAATCACATCGGCCCGGAGCTTGGTCATTTTTCCTCTTTCACCTTTAGTGAATACGTAATAGAAGTTGTGGTCGATCTGCCCTATGCTTTCACTACGGAATCATATGTGTACAACATTGTACTTAAAGATGAGGACAAGAAAGTAGAGCGAAAAGCGACAGCCACTTCGATTTTGAAGAAGATCGAAGGAGATTGGAAAATTATCAAAACTCATAGCTCTTCCAGAGCCAAGAATTAATAGAAACGAAAGGATATATCCATGCGTTTGGCTTTGATTGGTTGAGTATATAGTACGGTTTAGCTATCATATTACCCATGCGTTTTTTCGGACAAGAAAACCAACGTTGAAAAAACCAAAAGAGCTGTTTCTGACAATGCTCAGAAAAGCGGAACCGAAGTCTGAATTTTAGTTATTTTTGTAATTGGATTTTATGAAAAACATCGCACATAGATTTATCTTGTTTTTGATGCTACTGGTTATATTGACCAGTACTGTTGCGGCTTCCGGGAATTCAGTTGAAACAGGAAAAATTTCTTGCCCAAAACAAGCTAATCACTCCGAGAAAAAATCGTGTTGTGATAGCGGAGAAAATCAAGATGAACCTGGGAGTGTACCTTGTGACAATACAGCTTGTCATTGTTCAAGCACAGTTAATGTCACTGTTTTCATTAATGATTATAAATTGTCGAGCACTAATAACTTTATACTTTTAGTTAACCATCGGACTTACGTTCAACACATTCCTAAAGCAGTCTATCTTTCCATCTGGCAACCACCAGAAATAAGCTGATTCATTTTTTGACAGGAGCTAATCTGTCCTGTATTGGATGCAAGTCATTGGCATGTATTCGCTTCCTTCTATCATAGTTTAAAATTCATAAAAATGAAATCATTCAAGATTATAATGGTTGCACTTATGGTGTTATCATCAACAGCGCTTATCGCTCAAATTAAAAACGCCCAAACGGAAACCGTAAAAATTTTCGGTAACTGCGACATTTGCAAAACTGCCATCGAAACAGCAGGAAACATTAAAAATACGGCCAGCGTCCATTGGAACAAAGACAGCCAGATGGCCGAAATTACTTACGATTCCAAAAAGTCAAATCGAGACGAAATATTAAAACGAATTGCCTTGGCAGGTTATGACAATGACCACTATTTGGCCCCTGACAATGCGTACGCACTACTGTCGGAATGTTGCAAATATGAAAGGCTGCAAAAAGAGACTGAAATGGCTATGGCGCCCTCTAAAACGGAGATGGAAATGACTAGTAAAGCGTCTGAAAACCATGCAAATATGATTATGCCTGAAGTGAAGGAATCAAATGATCTGGAGATAGTTTTCGACACTTATTTTGACATAAGCGATGCCTTGGTAAAAACTAATGCGGCTACAGCAAGTGCAAAGGCATCAGAACTGTTGAATGCAATTAAGGTCCTAAAAATAGAAACGTTTAAAACGGCAGATCAAGCCGCACTAACCAAGGTGTTGCCATCCATAATGGCGGATGCAAAAAGCATTTCAGAAACCAAGGATATCATTAAGCAACGGGAGAAATTCAAAGGCTTGTCAAAGAACATGCACGAAATCTTGGCGTATTACAGCTCCCATGAACCCCTTCACTATCAATATTGCCCAATGCAGGATGCCAATTGGTTGAGCAAGGAAAAGGCCATTAAAAATCCTTATTACGGTTCACAGATGTTAACCTGCGGCTCTACTGTGGAAACTATTAAACACAATAACTGAAGCACAACAGAAATCTAATTTTTCGATTACGAAATGAAAAAATTAATCTTGGTGCTTCTGTTTCTTGGGACATTTTCCCTACAGGCACAAAATATAGTGCGCTACGACCTTTATGTGCGGGATACGCTTGTCAATTTTTCCGGCAAAGAAAGGCACGCCATTGCAGTGAACGGACAAATACCAATGCCAACGCTCACGTTTACGGAGGGAGACATCGCCGAAATTTATGTGCACAATGAATTGGATGAAGAAACCTCCTTGCATTGGCACGGTTTGTTTTTGCCCAATAAGGAAGATGGGGTTCCTTACCTCACCCAAATGCCCATACCGCCGCACACGGTTCATAAATATACCTTTCCCATTATACAACATGGGACGCATTGGTATCACAGCCATTTTGGACTACAGGAACAGATAGGGATGTACGGCTCTATGATTTTGAATAAAAGGCCTGATGATAGGACATTCCGAAAAGGGATAGACGATTTGCCCACCATCCCTATCATTTTGAGCGAATGGACAGACATTAAACCTGAGAATGTTCATAGAATGCTTCACAATGCTTCAGACTGGTTTGCCATAAAAAAAGGAACCACACAAAGCTATGGGGAGGCTATAAAAACCGGATACTTTAAAATAAAGCTCCATAATGAGTGGAAACGAATGCTCGCAATGGACGTAAGTGATGTTTATTATGAGAAATTCCTCATCAATGGTAAAAGCGAAAATGAGGAAACATCTCTGAAAGGCTTGAAAGCAGGGGATAGGGTACGGCTTAGAATTTCAAACGGTGGTGCATCGAGCTATTTCTGGCTCACTTATGCCGGCGGAAAAATAACCGTGGTTGCCAATGACGGTAATGATGTAGAACCCGTGGATGTGGATAGAATGCTCATTGCCGTATCAGAAACCTATGATGTAGTAGTGACCATACCTGCGGACGATATGGCTTTTGAATTTTTGGCCACATCGGAAGACCGTATAAAATCAGCTTCCATTTATTTGGGTACTGGCATAAAACAGCTCACTTCGCCACTGCCAAAACTGAAATACTTTGAAGGGATGGAAATGATGAACGGAATGATGAAAATAAACGGCGATCTGGACCAAATGGGAATGAATATGAGTATGCAGCAAATGGATATGAATGTGGTGATGTATCCTGAAATAACTGGGTCTGCAGCTAATGGAAAGGGTGTGAAAATGGAAAAGGAGGACAAAGAACATTCAGGCCATAAAATGGAGCAAATGAATGGAATGAAAATGAGCGAGGATATGTACAAAAGCAATGAGCTATCCGATATTACTACGCTCAACTATGCCATGTTGAAGTCGCCAACCGTAACGACGCTTCCCGAGGATGCACCTGTTAAAGAGCTACATTTTACGCTTACGGGAAATATGAGCCGTTATGTTTGGAGCTTGGACAACAAGGTTATTTCCGAAACCGATAAAATCCTGATAAAAAAAGGTGAAAAAGTGAGGATAACGATGTACAACAATTCTATGATGCGACACCCTATGCACTTGCACGGCCACGATTTCAGGTTGCTCAACGGCCAAGGTGAATACGCGCCACTTAAAAATGTGGTGGATATCATGCCTATGGAAACTGATGTGATCGAGTTTGAAGCGAATGTTCAAGGCGATTGGTTTTTTCACTGCCATATTCTTTACCATATGATGAGTGGTATGGGTAGAGTGTTTAGCTACGAAAATCAGGAACCTAATCCCTTGATTCCAAATCCAGCACTCGCCTTGAGAAAACTAAAAGGTGATGATAGAGCCTTCCACTTGATGGCAGAAAACGATTTTGCTACCAATGGAAATGATGGGCAACTAATGATTCAAAGTACAAGATGGAGTATTGGTACCGAATGGCGTTTGGGATATAATGATAGGCATGGGTATGAAACAGAAACCCATATAGGCCGATTTATTGGAAAAATGCAATGGTTGATGCCGTTTGTAGGCTTCGATTGGCGCTATCGAAAATTGGGTCATAATGAGGTCGAAGAAAACCTTTTCGGTCAAAAAAACACCAAGGACAATCGTTCTTTAGTTAGTTTAGGTGTCGCTTACACTTTGCCAATGCTCGTAGTAGCTCAGGCCGAAATATTCACCGATGGTAATGTTAGGTTGCAATTTGAGCGTAATGATATTCCACTAACCCAAAGGTTGCGTATGAACCTTATGTGGAATACTGACAAAGAATATATGGCAGGATTACGATATATAGCGACACGAAATTTTGGAGTAACCACTCATTACGACAGTGATATGGGCTTTGGTATTGGTGCAATGCTAAACTATTGATGAAAGAAAAGTTTTCTCTTAAAGCCATACTTATTTGTAATTTACTAAGCTAACAAGCTACCAATAATTGCAAAAGAGTATGGCTTTTGGCTTGCTTGACTCACACTGTAATAAAAATGTCAGTGAGTAAATGGATAAAGGCAGTGGACTATTGCTCACATTTCTCTTCTCACAAAACCCTTACTGGTCTAGTTGACTAGTCCTGTATTGACGCAAGAGTTTTTTTGACTGGTTATCCTATTTGAATCCTATCAAGATGTACTAATTTTGATTTAGTTATGGCTGAAAGAATTTAAATTTATTTTTTCTATTCCTTCTTACGCCAATTTAACCTGATTCCAGCACACGAGGCAAGAGACTACGGCATAAAGCCCCCGCTCTTGCCTTTGCTGGTTTATTCCGTTTCCTCTTGCACTTAGTGCTGGTCTCAGGCTGGTGCAGCTTCATAAGTATTTGTAAAACCAAAACACAAAAGCTATGAAGACTGAAACAAAAAAATCAGCAAAGAGAAGAAGGGGATCTAACTTTCAGGTAACAGGATCCCAATCTGATATCTATGAGAAGTTTACCAATCTGATCATTGAGAAACTGGAACAGGGGATTATTCCCTGGAAGCAACCTTGGCATGAGTTGGGATTGCCAGCAAATTACCTGACCAAGAAACCCTATAAAGGGATCAATCTCTGGCTGTTATTATCCTGCGACCACCAGTATCCTTATTACCTAACTTTCAAACAGGCCAACTCGCTGGGAGGTAAAATAAAGAAAGGAGCAAAGGCGCTACCGATCTGCTACTGGAATTTCGCTTTCCGTGACAAGAAGACGGGAAAAGTGATTCCTAGTGATAAGGTTGCTGAATATGATTTGAAACATGTGAGTAGATCTGGCTTTCTCAAAGAGTTTAAGGTATTTCCGATAGAGCAGATAGAAGGAATCGACTGGGAGTTTCCTGAAATTATAAATACAGATCAAATTCCAATAAATGAACAATGTCAGACAGTCTATGCCGATATGGTAAGACCGCCGGAATTGATTCATAAGGGATCTTCGGCTTACTATAGAATGGATCTCGATCAGATTACCCTGCCGGAAAGGAGTTTGTTTTCAAGTGCTGAGACATATTATGGAGTTTTATACCATGAGCTCATCCACAGCACAGGACATTCTTCCAGATTGGATAGGATAGGAGTTTCAGACCCACATCAATTTGCATCCGAAGAATACAGCAAAGAAGAATTGATAGCTGAAATGGGCGCAGGATACCTGAATAATTATACAGGGATCTTGGATGAGAATTTACTGGAAAACTCAGTAGCCTATATCCAACACTGGCTGCAAGAGGTCCGAAATGATAAGCACTTACTGATTGAGGCAGCAAGCAAAGCGCAGAAAGCAGTGGATTATATTCTTAATGAATGTCCTTTTTAGGAGTAAGGGGAGAGATCCCCTTTTTTGGTCATTTCAAAGAGTTACCAACAGAGACTAGAGCAGTTTTGCCAGTATTTAATCAAGGACATTCTGGCAAGTCTTCCAATAAGTTATGTAAATAACCCTGGCCTTTCGCACTTAGAATGGATTCGGAATCAGTTGATTTGCAAACACTAACTTGTAATTCTTCACGATTTTCGGTGATATAGAATTCCCAAGTCCTCGAATTGATTCCCTCAATTGCCTCTTTGGTAGAAATGGTCCATTTGTCACCAGTTCCATTTACGCCTCCGATATGTGTGATACTTCCCACCAGTGGGCCTTCAGATATTTTTTTTGCACACAGAATTCGCAATCGCTTCATGAATAACTCTTAGTTGGAGTGCAAAGATGCATCAAGGAAATTAAACATTAATTTAAGTTGGCGATTTTTCGAATTACTTAACGATTTATGGATAATAGGACTAGGTATTACTGACTTTTCCAGTTGTCTCTTCAAAAATTTTCATCGCCAATAGTCCATTTCCCACCGCCCCACCAGCCCTTATAGCTGAAGCTATGAAGACAGTTTCCGCAAGTTCCTCTTTGGTAGCACCGGCTTTTACTGCATTTTCAATATGAGATTCGATGCAGTAGGCACACTGAGTGGTCAATGCTACAGCAATGGACATCAATTCTCGATACTTTACAGGGATTATCCCATCTGAGCGCTCTGCAGTATGTTTGAGGTTTAAGAAGGCTTCTGCTTCTTTCTTTGCTGAATTGATCAGTGTATTAACGTATTTTCTGTCTTCGGGGCTTTGGTATTGATACATGATTTAGTTGATGAAGGGATTCTCTATTTATATTAATTCTCTTTGATTAAAACTAAACAGTTTTTTTGACAGTAAAGTGTACCGAATACCTATTCGTTCTATGGAGGTATTTCGGATACAACTTTTTCGATATTGCTTTCCAACTTCTCTTTAATGGTTGCTACTTCACCTCACCGACTTTAATTTTACTCCTTTTTCTTGGAGCATATAGAGTACCACCGTAGCATCCTTTTCCAGATCCTGTTCTATAAACATCCGTAAAGCCATAGAAAGCGCCTTTATTTCCTTGCCTTTCTTTAATCGGTCATAGGGAAAAGTATTGGCGCTCACGCTGATGATGCGATTCATTTTAGTATCTACCCGTTTTTCGAGTTCCTTCAGTTCGCTGCATAAATCGGCCCAGTTGTACATGTATTTTTGAAATCTGATTGCAATATGGTGGGATTTGGTGTCGGTTCGAATCTAAACCTATATGTTGGAAACTTTTTTGAAACAAGCTGTCAAAGTATTTTTAGAATTATCTAGAGGTACCTTAAGTGAATTAATCGTTGACAAATATCTTGTACTCACTTATGGTAATCTCATACTATCTATGGATAATCCCGACGAAATTATACGGAAATTTGAAGCTGAGTTTAATTTCATTAAGCACAAATTCAGAATTATTGATCTTAAACTTAGTGAAGTGAAGTCTTCAATGGAGGAATTCGTGTATCACCCAGGTGTGTATATTTTTTATAATTCAACAAGTGTGATTAAAGTGGGAAGACATTTGGTGAATTGCAGGAAACGGGCGTTGGAGCATGTTCGTGATAACACAAGAAATGAACATTTGGAAATGCGTGAGTTAGTCTCAGATTCTGCTTCACGAATCCTATTAATCAATAGCAAGAAAGTGGAGGACAGACATTGGGTAGCGGCGGTGGAGCTATTTATGGAAACTCACTTGTCACCGGTGATTAAGTCAAAAAGACTAGGCTAATTAACCAATTGCATAGACTCGTTATTTCAAAATATACTTGAAATCCTTTATGCATAAGCTGTGGTCGCTAAGCCCAGCCACAAAAGGTGTCAATTTAGTAGAAAAGTAGATGCGATCAATTTCTGCATTTTGTTAAATTCCTAGCTGTTTCTCGCTTCTTTTTCCCTAGGTGTTCTCAGGATTATCCTATAGTATAAACTGGTAACATAACGTGCTGAAAATATGCTTTAATTCGACTCTCCTTCGATGTATCTACGATGCTACTACGATCCTTGTCCGATCTGATATCGTAGATTGATCGGAAATGTATAAGAGAAAGTGTGGGTGAATACTGTATTTGTAGTAGCTTACAACTGATAGAACTGCCCTTTGGGATTTACTTTCAGATGATTTTTCTACCAAACAACCTTTACTAAAAGACAGGCTATATGAGAACAGAAGCGAAGGTTACTTTTTTGGTTTATAAGGTTTTGGTTCAGTTAGCTATCCACTGGTTTATTCCTGATAAGTCCGATATTGGTTTGGTAAACCCACAGACTTTTCTCCTATGGATGTACCAATTATCACGTTTGAAGAAATCATCAAATTAAATGGCCACGACTGGGATAGGGCTTATGCGGTGCTGACCTACCATCTCGAAAAAGGCAATATCAAAAAAGAAGTACTGGGAGGCGGGATGGTGATCTACCATAATGTGACCCGAGTGCAGGAATTCACTCAAATCCATGATAAACAAATTGAGCCAGATCCTGTCAACAAAGTCGTAATGCGGCCTAGACGGAATCGGATAAGTAGGGGTGATGGGAATGGAGAATCTTAAGATGGACATAGACTGTCGCTAATTGTTTTTTTTATCAAGTGTTTACAGTAAATAGTTCGTTAGTTTTGATGAGCACTGGATTTTATAAAAACCTGACTTTATGTGCTACGATTTATTATCCACTAAAACAAAATCATCATGGCTGTAAAGCACACTCCAACGAAGGAAATTCATCAAGGACAAAAAGGAGGAAAAACCGGATGTGGTATCGATACCACTGTAAAAGCAGAGCACTGGGTAA
Organism: uncultured Algoriphagus sp.; assembly: GCF_963974835.1. Lineage (GTDB taxonomy): Bacteria > Bacteroidota > Bacteroidia > Cytophagales > Cyclobacteriaceae > Algoriphagus. The sequence goes on from NZ_CAXBET010000017.1 coordinate 32,465, forward strand.
ATTCCAATGAAAGAATTACCTGTGCAAAGAATGGGTGCAAATAGAGAAACTCTTTTTTTGTATTCATAAGAACTGAAAAATACCCTGTACAGGGTATTTTTTTGCGTGTAATAATCCTTTTCTTGCAAATATCTGTTAGTTGAAGGAAGTGGTTCATAACCTTTCTCTATATGGAGATCACGATCGATCTACTATACAAAGAGATTTAAAAAAAATAGGCTAAATATTCAACACTGCTAGTGTTCTTCTGGGCTAAATCTAGAAACTGAATCAATATTGAATTTCAACTAAAGTGATATTATGTTGGTATTACAAATAGAACTAGTACAATTTGAATTATCCTTTATCCAATAAAATTCCTTAAATGACAGAAAAAATAATCCTAGATTATGATGCCTTTTTAAGATCCTTTAAAAGAAATACAGATGTTTCACATTCATTTCTTTTAGGAGCAGGAGCTTCTATTAGTTCTGGAATACAGTCCGCTTATGACTGTATTTGGGAATGGAAAAAGGATATTTATTTATCAAAAAACCTTAATGCTTCAGTTTTCTATAAAAACTACAAAGAAGACGTAGTGAAAGAAAGTATTCAGAAATGGCTAGATAATCAGGGAGAATATCCTGCACTTGATTCTGACAACGAATATTCCTTTTTCGCTGAGAAGGCCTATCCTATAGCTGAAGATAGAAGAAAGTACTTTTTGGGTCTGATTGAAAATAAGGAGCCTTATGTTGGTTATAAATTACTTTGTCTGCTGGCAAAAGGTGGGATAGCAAGATCTATCTGGACCACAAACTTCGATGGCTTAATGGTTCGAGCAGCCCATCAAAACAACTTAATTCCGATAGAAGTTAATTTAGATAATGCCGAGAGACTGAAGAGAACTGAAAGCAATAAGGAACTGCTCACTATTGCTCTCCATGGAGATTATAAATATTCCTCTCTTAAAAACACAGAAAGAGAGCTCGATTCACAGGAAGTAGCATTTAAAGCACATTTAGCCAACTACCACATTGACAAAAATCTTGTGGTTATAGGGTACAGCGGTCGAGATAAATCGTTAATGGATGCTATAAAATACGCCTTTTCAAAAGATGGTGCCGGTCGGTTATATTGGTGTGGTTATGGAGATATCATAACCCAAGAGGTAGAGGATTTATTGAAAGAGGTGAGAAAATCAGGGAGGGAGGCTTATTTTGTCTCAACAGATGGATTTGATAAAACCATGATTCATTTAGCAAAATCAGCTTTCGAAGATGACCAATATTTTAGTAAAAAAATTCAGGATGCATTAGAAATATCCGAAGAGGACTCATTTACAAAAACTGACTTCAATTTAAATTTTAGACAAACTGGAAAATATATTAAAAGCAACCTTCATCCTGTTGTGTTTCCTAAAGAAGTTTTTCAGTTTGAAATAGATTACAAAGATGAACGACCTTGGGCTTTTTTGAAAGGTCTAACATCTGAAAAAGATATATGTGCGATTCCCTTTAAAAGGAAAGTGTTTGCGATTGGGACACTAACTGAAATATCAAAAGTGTTTAAGCCTTATCTCAAAAGTGAAATTAAACGCTCGCCTATTAGCAAAGGAGATATTGAGAGGGTTTCATCATTCAAAGCATTAATGATGCAGGCTATTTTAAAGTATTTCAGTTCTTTGCCAAACCTGTCTTCAAATTCCAAAAACAAAATATGGGTCGATAATAAGAAGACTGAATACAATGGCATTTCGGTTTACCAAGCGCTAACTATTTCCTTATATTTTGATAAAAGTAATGCTTATGGATACCTTACTTTTATTCCAACAGTATACATGGAATCTGAAGGTGAAATAGAAAAATCAGGTCGGCAACAGATAGGAAAACAAAATTTAGAGAAACTTTTTAATGACAAGTATGATGAATTACTTGAGTGTTGGAATGAGCGTATTTTCACCACCCCAAAGATTAAATTTGAATTCCCATCTAAATCAGGTAGTGGATTTGAGTTTATTATTTCTAAATCAACAGCATTTGGAGAGATTGATGTATTAGACCCAAATTTCAGGCATTATGCTCCCAATAACTACGATTCGAAGCAGACACTATTTAAAGGGGTACAGTTTATTGAGCCTGAATTAATTTTTAAAAACATATCTTCAAATCAAGATTTCAAAGACTACCATCCCATGAGAGGTTTAATTAAAAACAGACCTTATGATGTAAATTTAAGTGGAAGTGTTCTCTCAAATGAGGTTAATCTATCTGTGATTTGTGGCACTAACTACTCTAAACAGCTTTATGATTTTCTGTCTAAACTCACACTGAAACACCAAGCAGGTGGTATTAATCCTGACTATTTAATTGACTATACTGGTTTTTCAAACATTTATAATATACCTATTAATATCCCTAATTATGAGGATAGCGAGAAGTGGGTTAACATCGAGTTTCAAGGGGAAAATGAAAGTGAACATCATGAAAATGCTGTGCAACTTGCAAGGCTAATTACCTCAAAAATTGAGCAGATAGTAAATAGCCAAGGGCAAAGTACCATTGTCGTTTTTATTCCAGAAGAATGGCAGCATTTTGAAACCTTTGTTAACGAAGGAGAAACTTTTGATTTACACGATTACATTAAAGCATTTGCGGCAACAAGGGGGATATCTACTCAACTAATTAGAGAAAAAACACTTAACGACAGTCTGAAATGCCAGATTTATTGGTGGTTATCACTTTCTTTTTACGTTAAGGCATTGAGGACGCCATGGATATTAAATAATCAAGAAAGAAATACTGCCTATGCAGGTATCGGGTATAGTGTTTCTAAAATAAAGGATCAAACTGAAATAGTAATAGGTTGTAGCCATATTTATGATTCTAATGGTCAAGGATTAAAGTATAAGCTTTCTAAAATTGATGACTTTTACCTCGATCGTCAAAACAATCCTTTTCTATCCTATAATGATGCATTTCAATTTGGTGTTTCAATCAGGGAATTATTCTATCATTCGCTAGACAAACTACCTGAAAGAGTTGTGATTCATAAAAGAACAAAATTCACCTCAGATGAAATTAATGGCATTAAAGCAAGTCTTCATAAAGCAGGTATCAAGAAAATTGACTTGATAGAAATTGCATATGAATCTGATGCTCGTTTTTTTGCTATGAGTGTTTATAATAGACTGTTACAAGTAGACAGGTTTCCAATTTCACGAGGAACATGTATAGTTACAAATAAGGATACAGCTCTGCTTTGGACACATGGTATTGTGCCCTCTGTTCGTCAAACAAACTATAAATTTTATTTGGGAGGAAGAAGTATTCCTGCTCCTGTTAAGATTGTAAAACACTATGGAGATTCCAATATTGACGTAATTGCAACTGAAATACTTGGTTTGACCAAAATGAATTGGAACTCGCTTGATCTATATTCTAAATTACCATCAACCATTGACTCCTCAAATCAAATTGCTAGAATTGGAAAGTTGCTTTCAAGGTTTGAAGGTAGAACTTACGATTACAGACTGTTTATTTGAAAATAGCAAATAATTGTGAGGTTTTATTGTGTTCTCATCGTAAAGAATAAAAGCACTTTAGTGCCGTAACTTCGAAGTTCATATGAAGATTGAACTGCATTTGAATGGTTATGAAACAACTAACCAATTACAAAATCACCCAAGCCACAATCAATTTATTAAGTATGGATGAAATGGAAAAATCAGTAATAATTGACAGAGTTTTGAGGGCACTGTACAATGATAGGTCCGGTAATTTACCTGAACTTTTAGATGGCCAACAATATGTAGGGCATAAGGAAACCTGGAAATACCAGATAATAGAACATGACCTAATTCATTTCGATTTGGTCCGGGTCATAATTCCTCCTGGAACAAACAAGACAATTAATGGATTTGGAGAATATGCTATAGGACCAAAGGGCAGAGAATTGGTGATGAATGAACGCTCTTCATTTGAGTTGTACCAGCCTAGTAAAAAGGAAGTCCTCGAATTTGAACTTGCGGAATCTACTATCAGAGCCAACAATTTGAATGAAAGAAATAATAAGTTTAATAGAAAATTCTTGGTCATTAACGGAGTTTTAGCCCTTATTAACCTAGTTCTTTTGCTTTGGCAAATAGTAAAAGGTTGATAGCTTGAGAATAACTTTGAATGAATTTTTTGAAGGAGCAAAGTAAAGGCTGGCCTAAATTTTCCATTTTAGAGGGAATTTTATCAAATCCACAATAATACCCTGTTTTTAATGCAGACTTTTTGGGACATCAATTGTCCGATCAAGCCGTTAGTTGGGTCAAAAAATTATGCAGTAAACATGCGGTAAACACTTATATTTGACAATATTGAGTCAAGTTAAATTTCGGCAAGTGAAAAATCTAACAACCTTTGGTCAATATTTACGAGAACACCGTGATTCTAAGGGATTAACGCAGGATCAATTGGCTCGAGAATTAAATATTCCATTTACAGATATCAGCAAAATCGAGCATGGGAAGAAAAAATTCCCCTTCAACAAGCTGAAGGAAATGGCTGATTTTTTTGAATTGGATTTTGTGATAGTTCGTGATCGGTTTGGAGCAGATATTTTAGTAGAACAGGCTTTAAAATACGGTTGTACTGAAAAAGTTTTCTCTTTTGCGGAAGACAGAGCCAAATACATCGCATCAAAAAAAGTTAAACAGGGAGATTTAAAATTCTAATCCATCGATGGACTATAAGAAACTCATACAGACATTGGGATTTACGCCTAAGGAAAATACAATTGGAATATTTCATAAAAAATATACCGCTTGCGATTATTATTGTCTTGAGGTTGACTTCGAAAAAGAAACCTTCATTTTTGGTGACAAAATCATAGCAGATAGTAAAACAACCCAGAATTTCTCACAATCTGAGAACTGGGTGATTTTGGAATGTGTAGATCGCCTTTTGAATCAAGGCTACAAGCCAGAAAACATTACTCTGGAAAAGACCTATCCTTCTGGACATGGTACCAGTGGGCGATTGGATATTTTGGTGACAAAAGAGGACGGTTCTGCCTTTTTGATGATCGAATGCAAAACATGGGGAGCAGAATTCGAAAAGGAACTAAAGAATTTGGAAAAAAACGGTGGACAATTATTCACCTATTTCCAACAGGATAAGAATTCCGATATTTTGATGCTATATACTTCCAAGATCGATAAGGGTGAGGTCAGCTATAAAAACATTATTGTCAAAATAGAGGAGGATTACAGACAAACAGGGAACGTAAAGGATCTATATGAACGCTGGAATAAACTACCAAAGTCTAACGGGATTTTTGATAATTGGGTGTCACCTTACGATTTCCAATCCAAGGCACTTACCAAGCAGGATCTACAAGTATTAAAGCAAGAGGATAGTAGTTTTATTTTTAATCGGTTTTTGGAAATACTTAGACACAATGTAGTGTCAGATAAACCAAATGCCTTTAATAAAATATTTACCCTTTTCCTTTGTAAAATCGTCGATGAGTATTCAAAAAATGAGGATGATCAATTAGATTTTCAATGGATTGAGGGGGAAGATAATCACATCAAATTCCAAAAGCGACTAACGGATTTATACCGCAAGGGGATGAGGGAGCTTCTGGAAAAGAAAGTGACCGATGTGAGTGATGATGAATTTGATTTACGCTTCCAGCAGGTAGATGAAAAATATAGGGATGAAATAAAAGATATCCTTACTACGATTAGACTAAAAAAGAACAATGAATTTGCCATCAAAGAAGTGTACGATGATACTTCATTTGAGGAAAATGCCAAAGTAGTGAAAGAAGTAGTAGAACTGCTACAGGTGTATCAGATTCGCTATAATTATCGCCAGCAGTTTTTAAGCGATTTCTTTGAGTTGCTGTTGACTACGGGTCTAAAGCAGGAGTCTGGACAGTTTTTTACACCAGTCCCGATTGCAAGGTTTATAATCAAAAGTTTACCTCTCCCGGAGATTACAGCCAAAAAGATTGCAGCTGGCAATAAAAATGACTTACTCCCTACTATCATCGATTACGCTGCAGGAAGTGGACATTTCCTTACCGAATCCATGGAAGAAGTTCAGAAATACATTGATAATGTGGATGAAAAAGGTTTAACTCCTACTACCAAAAGAGCAGTAAAGAAGTGGAAGGAAGATCAATTTGATTGGGCAGAGCAATATGTATATGGGATCGAAAAGGATTACAGATTAGTAAAGACAGCAAAAGTAAGCTGTTACTTACATGGAGATGGTCTGGCCAAAGTAATCCATGGCGATGGATTAGGAGATTTTGCTACTTACACCGAATACAAGGATCTATTAAAGGAGACTGATAAGACCTATCCTCAGGATAATAAACAATTTGATATCATAATTTCTAATCCTCCTTACTCGGTTTCTGCCTTTAAGGGATTGATGGATGAAGAGAAGTCAAAGAAGGGTTTTGAACTGTTCAATAGACTGACAGACCAGAGTTCTGAAATAGAATGCTTATTTATTGAGCGGACTAAGCAATTACTGAAAGATGGCGGGGTTGCCGGAATCATTCTTCCTAGTAGTATCCTGAGCAATGCAGGTATATATACCCAGAGTCGGGAGATTATTTTGAAGTACTTCGATATACTGGCAATTGCTGAGTTGGGGTCAAATACGTTTATGGCAACGAATACCAGTACAGTTACCTTTTTCCTAAGACGTAGAAACAATGCTGATGCCACAAATATTGCAGAAGCCGTTAAGAAATTATTCGCTACTCAACTGGATGTCACAATAAATGGTATTGAAAACCCACTTTCAAAATACATCGCTCATGCATGGGAGGGAATATCATTAGACGATTACAAAACCCTGATTACTAAAACTCCCAACAAGAAAGTGTCTGATCATGAGCTGTATCAAGAATACAAAAAGAAGATTAAAGGGAAAGACGAAGCTGCCCAGTGGGAAGCTATCTTGACTTTAGAGCAAGAGAAGTTAACGTACTTTATTATTGCCTATCCTCAAAAGCTCGTTTTAGTCAATAGTGGGGGAAAAATAGAGGAAAAGAGATTCTTAGGCTATGAGTTTAGTAATAGACGGGGAAACGAAGGTATCCATCCGATCCAACGTAGGAAGTCCATTGATGAGTGTACACATTTGTACGACGCTGATAGTTTTGACCATCCAGACAAAGCCAGTACTTATATATATAAGGCATTTAATGGCAAATTTGACTTGCCAATTCCTAAAGAGTTATCGGTAAATCTGAGCTATGGAAATTTGGTGGATCTGCTCACATTTGACAGGGTGGATTTTGAGAAGAATCTTTCCCTATCTGCAAAAAAAAAAATAAAGTTTGAAAGTAAGTGGGATTTAGTACTGTTTAAGAATATCGCGATATTCAATCCTTCAAAAAGTGAAGTGGCAAAATTGGATGACAATTCTGAGGTCTCTTTTATAGAAATGGCATCAGTCAGTAATGCAGGGAAAATATTAGACAAAATCGATCGCCCATTTAGTGATGTGAAAGGAGGGAGCTATCGATATTTTTTGAATGGGGATATAATTATTGCTAAAATTACTCCTTGCATGGAAAATGGGAAGTGTGCCATTGTTGGGGGCCTAACGAATGGAGTAGGTTTTGGGAGTTCCGAATTTCATGTAATACGAACATCTCCAAAGTTGAATAACAAATATTTGTTTTCGTTACTCAATCGGGATATAATTAGAGAGTACGCTGAATCTAATATGACCGGGGCTAGTGGTCATAGAAGAGTTCCGGAATCATTTTATTCAGAATTGTTAATTCCTCTTCCTCCAATAAATATTCAGAAAAAGATAGTAGATGAAATTGATCTGATAGGAACTAAAGAGACTATTCTTCTAGCTGAGATTGAAGAATTACAAAATTCTATATTCCTCAAATTTGAATCTTTTCCGAAACAGTCAGTTTCTTCTATTTGTAAAATTTCCACGAGAAAGGAAAATCCATCATCTTACCCAGATAAGGAATATGTATATCTTGGATTAGAACATATTGAAAGCAATACTGGGAAAGTTACGATGAATATGGAGCTTGGTGAAAACATACTTTCATCTAAGAATAAGTTTAAAAGTGGAGACATATTATACGGAAAACTTAGACCCTATTTAAACAAAGTATTATTAGTTGATTTTGAGGGGATTTGCTCTACAGATATAATTGTCTTGGAAACCAGGATACCTAGTATTTTGAAATATGCATTAAGAGCCCCTGAATTTGTAAAACAGACTACGGATTTAATGAGTGGTACCAGTCTGCCAAGAATAAAACCTAAAGATTTTTTGGCATTGCCGATTTCAATACCAACTAGTAAAGAAGAACCATCTGTTATTGATGAAATTGAAAAAATTGAAGCCAAAATCAAATCTTTAGAAAAGCAGATTGAAGAGATTCCTAATCAAAAAGAATCAGTTTTGAAGAAATATTTGTGAAATCCATGAATGACCAGCTGTCCAAAATTGAAGGGGCTCAAATGAGACATAAGGAATTTTTTTGGGAATTGGGATTGGCTGCTATTTGAGAGAGATTTATCTGTAATAAATTACTTATGTTAAGATAATTATTCTATCCCAAACATGATTCCAGATTTATATAGAGGCGATAGTGATCCAAAGGGAACAAGATATTTAAGACATACTCTTCATCATTATCAACTTCAAACTAACCTCATTAAAGGTGGAGAGGGTAGAAAGATAACGGAAAGTCCAATTGTAGATTTAGTTGACCGTCATGTCTCAAAAGGCTGGAATACAACACATTTCTTATCGTTTTCATCAAATCTAAACGTAGCACTTAGATTTGGAATTGGTTGTGAACCAGATGAAATGGAACAAAGGAAAAATAGTTATTCTGAAGATTATTTTGGAAATGATAGTGTTTGGGATTTTGCAATTCTGAAAATTGAAACGGTACAGATGACTCTAAGTGAAATTTGCAAAGGTGCTTATTCTGGAATTTATCAGCCAACTTTACTAATGTTTCAACATCTAAATTATTGTAGAGTTATGCTAATAGATGTTGGCCAATACTTGTCCCAATTCGATGGATATGAAAAATCAAAAGCAAATGCTAAAAGAGATAGTGAGTGGTTAATTCTCCCGGCAAATCCCCTAGGAGTCCTAAATGAATTTTCTGCTAGTCTTGACGGCGGAAATTTTTTGACTTATCAAACTTTCAAAAATGATGTCTGCCCCAGGTATGAATAATTAGTCTTTAATAAAATCTTGCTGAGCTAGTTAATAAATTATATTATTGTCGGCAATGATGCCAGTAGACATACTTCCTTTGGCTTCCTGGATGGAAGACCGAAGACGGGGTTATTGGATTTATGATTATTTCCATGGATCCAAAAACAAAATTTGCACAACCTGTTTCAGATGGACTATGGGAACAATACAAGCAGGATAATTGGTGACTTTAATAAGGTGTGACGCGGAGGGTAAAAACGGAGAAGGCAAATTATAAATTGGTAAGGATACAAGGGTGGAATTGCAAATTACACCCAGTAACCATGGCCTTTTGACTACACCCAGTCGGAGCTTATTGACTAGTTAATGGGATTTGTTTTATCATTGTTAAATATCCCGACACTTTCTGTCCAAAGTCTTGTAAATTAGGAGGTTCTATCATTTTTTAGGTTAGATTCACTACATGTTTAATCAAAACCACACAAACATGGAAACTAGAAATGGAATCAAACCAGGTCCAAAGAGAATTGCAGATTCAACCGGACAACCAGACAAGCGCCAACGGGATAATAAAGATACTCCTGGAAACACACCGTCCCTTAAGCCACATAAGCATAAGCAGGGAAAATAAAGTAAGGTAAGACTAGTGAAAAATACCCTGTACAGGGTATTTTTTTTGTGTCCGAAAAACCATTTCTTACAGATGTCTTTTAGTTATTGAGTAAGGCCAACCTACGTCTTATTCTTAGCCCATTTGGAGCAGAGCCAATCGCCTTCTCCTAAAGGAGAAGGTAAGGATGAGGAAGGTAGACTAGACCAACTTTTATAACACCCTTCTGGGCATAAATCCAGAAACCATCAATCGCCTTTTGAATTACCCAAATATTTACTAAATCCATTAATAATGAATAAGTTAGATTTACAAGAGGTTTTAATTAGCAAGGTTTTTTGCAATATCATGCGCCGAATGACAGGCTCAGTTAATAAATCTTTTCCACTTGAACCTGAACAAGATGGCCTTTTTGATATGAACACAGTCATGAAAGCAGCTGATCAGGAGTATGAGATTGGAGAAGCCCCATACTTTGATAAACTTGAAAGTTCAGATAAAGAAACTGTATTGCTTGCAGTTGAAAGAGATTTATCGCATGTATTGAAAAGATTCAATAGCTGATCATAAAAATTCTCAATTCTTGTTTTAGATTCGGATTGTCTTAACCAATTGTTCTGGATGGCCTAGATTCCCTGAAAGAAAAGAAAAATCAATAATGACAGAAAATGAATTTAAAAATATTGAGTTTTATCAAAATCAATATTACTTTGAACACGAAAGGAGAAAATTCTACGATAGATTAATTCAATACCCTACCACTTTATTAGTAATTTTCGTTGGAGCATCACTATATTCTTTAAACAAATATTTTCCAATAGGGATTAATAATTTTTGCTTGGAGTCAGATTGGTTTTTTTCAATAATCTTTGGTCTATTTTCTTTATCAACTATTATTACAATTTGTTTTTTAGGGATAATGTTCCACGGATTTACGAGAAAATATGAATACTTGCCATATACGGGAGAATTACAAAATCACGAATTAGAATTGTATAAGTATTATTATAAGTATAGCAAAAAAAAGAAATATAAAAACAAAAGAAAAGATGCTAAAATTATGACGTGCAAGAATTTCACAGCAAATTTAAAAATGTACTATATAAATACTTCGCAAGTTAATCAAGAAATAAATGATAAAAGAGCTGACTCTTATTATCTTACTCGAACTTTTCTTTTTATAGATTTAGTTTTGCTAATAATACTTGGAACAATGGGGTACTTGAAATGAATAGAAATATGTCGCAGAAACCACCACCACCACCGCCTCCAGCACCTAGAAGGGTGAAGGGTTCACCACCATCTGTTCCTCGGCCTAATCCTCCAAGGCCACCATTACCGCCGAAACGAGGTTAAAAATCACTATGCGCAGCATCAAAATCAGTAACTTGGAATTAGATATGCTTCGTGGAGAGTCTGACGCACGGTTTTGTGGGAAGGTGAGAGCGCAATTCTCTTACCTGACCCGATTTGTTGCATTTTAATAAGGATGAATAAAAATAGAAATGGAAAATGGTATTATAGAATTATGCAGTACTTTAAACAAGGCAATCCACGAGCCATTGTATCATTATTTCTATAACATACCAGACGAATTAAATTATAACCAGACATTTACTTCAATCGACCTAATTGAAGATAGTCAAATAGCAATTGAAGAATATAAAAATGCTAAATCAAATGGAAAAAAGGGAAGAAGTACATTGTTGATTTATGGACTACTTCAAGCTTTTTTTCTCCAACAGGATGGACTATATCATTTATATAAGTGCATTGTAAATAACAAAATAAACCAAACAAACTTCTTTGATTTATTTTCCTTTGACAAAGATATCAGAGAAGTCAGAAACGACATTGCGGGGCATCCTACAAATAGAAAAAACACAGAATTTTATTTTATCGCAAAAGGTCCAATTTCAAAAGATAGATTTACATATGCAGGGTATACACCAACTTTTAGGGCCGTAAAAGTTGATATTAACTCATTTATATCCAAACAGTCTGAATTTGCAAACACAGTCCTGCAAACAATCAAAGACGATATATCAAAAAAGATTGAAATGCAAAAAAGAGAACATAAAAATAAATCACTAAAAGAAATGATAGTTGGTTTAGACAGAAATATTGAGTTCATTTTTCGTGGTATCAGAGATGAGGATAGAACTTTTCAGGGTGAATGGGGTATTTCAGGAGCGAAAGTTGCTATTGATGAGATACGCGAGGAGTTAAATTTAAGATTTAATGAAAACCTGCCTAGCGGTATATCAGATGCATTTAGAATGATAGACTATATCATTCTCCGATTCGATCAATGGTGGACGGAAAAGACTCTTTTCGGGAATGACGATGCGGAAATTTTTCTTGATAGCCTTGAAAAGCAAATCAATGAACTTGAAGAAATGTTGGTGGAAATTGAGAAGGAATTCAATAGCTAAAAGCTTTCTTCAGGGTCGAGTATAAGGTCATGAGTTATGAGCCACAAAACCTACCCAGTCACATAAGCATCGTGAATACACTTAGCGGGGGGCTCCAATAAAAAAGAATGAGAATTTAGCGTTGATTTCTAACAAGAAATATACGTTTTGTATATTTTTCGTATCTTTGTATTCAAATGATGTAAGATGAACGTTAAGGTCTTAGAGGTTAAAACAAAGGATGAACTTGATTCAAAAATTGAGATTGTAAGAAAAGGTGATACTACGCTACCCTCGATAACAGATGGATGGAGGTTCAACTTTAGAAGGCATTCAAAATCAACTGGCTACGAAACTTATGTCTTAGTGAAGCAGCTTACTCCAAATATAATTGAGGGCTGCTTGATCGTCCACCACAAAGGTGAGGGCCAGTCATACATGGCATATGTAGAATTAGCCCCACATAATAGGGATCCAGATAGAAAGCATGATTGGGTTGCAGGCTGTTTGATTGCATTTGCTTGTAGGTTGAGTTTTATAAAAGGAAAGGAAGGGTATTTGGCACTTGATGTAATTGAGGAAAAAAAGGAAGATGAGATAAAGCTTATGAAAGTATACTCCGACAAATATTATGCAGTAAGATTAGAAAAATCTACAACTATGATTATTCTACCTGAAGGAAGTGAAAAGCTTATCAATGAATATTTAATTAGACAGGAATCATGAAAAATACTGAAATAAAACCAAAGGACATTTGGAATGGTGCAAAGCTTGAGAGAATTGAACAATTCATCAAGAGTCATTCTGATACTCAATCTAATGAAAGGAAAATTAGAAATAAACTACTTTCTATTCAATATAAAATTGAAGATTATATTGAGATGGATGATATTAAGGAAAATGAAATGTTAGATGTTTTAGATTTTGTTAAAATGTACTTGAAGGCATTGGATATTACAAAAAAGGAGTTAGCTAATTATTTTGGAATGAAAGATAGTAATTTTCACAAATATTTAACTGGCGGAAGAAAATTGAACTCTGAAGTTGTACTTAAAATTAGTTCTTTTTCTCATACTAAGCCAGAGTATTGGTTCAGAATTCAATTAAAAAATGAAATTATTAAATTAAGTAATGAGAGAATAAATGATTATGAGAAGTATGATTATAAAAATCTTATTTCTGTATAATTTTTTGTAAAGAATAGTTTGAATTATTGCTAGACAACAAATTTCTTAAATTTTCAAGGTAGTATAACGAAATAAATGAAAAAAGAAGAGCTTAATCTTATTGTAACTATTTCTATCGCTTTAGCGGTTTTCATTGGCGTTGTACAAATCGTTCTTTTGGAGAAGGAATTTATTTTGTCTGAAGGGGTTAGAGCGATTAGTTTTGGGCTAACTATTACGACTTTTTTTTGGACATTTTATTTCGCTTTTGGATGGAGGCTTTGGGGCTTAGATAAAATTTTTTATCGTCCAAATTTAAATGGCACTTGGTCTGGTATTCTGAAATCAGATTGGCGAAATGAACATGGTGAAAAAGTTGGTGATATAGAGTTCTATATTGTCATTAGACAAAGCTTTTTAAGAATTCATTTTACAACCTTCACTGACTCTTTTATCGGAACATCCTATTCTGAGACATTTACTTTAAAAAAAGAAACTGGACTTAAGAATGTGGCTTACTTATATAGGAAAGAAACAAGTCAGGATGATGATAAAGTTCTACAAGAAGGAGCAACAGAACTAAGATTGATCGAATCAAAACCTAGGAGATTAGAAGGTAAATATTGGAGCAATCATAAAACAAATGGGAAAATAGAAGTTTCCTTTTTATGTAATGATATAGTCGATTCGTATTTTGAAGCTAAAAAATTTAGGGATAATGTGTGAAAAAATATACATTAGATTAGATGTGGATAATGCCGGTGATAGAATTGAGTTGGCATTATTGAATAGTGATTATAAGGAAGCTCAATATTTGCATAATTTAATTCAGTATAACATTAATCTCATCTTTGAAGAGTTGGAATTAGATAATTCTATAGCAGTATTGATGAAAGGGTGTGATGATATTTTGTTTTCGATGGATATAAGTTACTTTGATGAAGGTTTTTTAAAAAAGCTAAATGAGCAGTTTAAGGAAAAGTCAGGTCTTTCATTAAGTATTGGTTTTGGTTTTACTATAAATGAATGCATGTTGAATTTGAGAATCGCTAAGGTTTCCGGGAAAAATAAAATAGTTGGCGTGATGAAATAAATATTTTAACAATTCTAAATATATAGTATTTGTTATTTTATCTAGATTAGAATTTTGGTTTTTTAATTATTTGTTTAGTTATGCAATTATCAACCACGATTTCGGTCTGAAATATATATTTAAGTGGAAGCCACCTGATTAAAGCGAATTAATTCCAGACCTTTAATATTAAATCTGCATGAATTAGAATCAGCCTTCGGTCTAAATCAAAAAGTTGGTTGAATCCATCTCTATGGCATTGCCTGAATTTACTGCCACTTCCGCAAAAGCATTCATGAGTTCTTCCTGGTTTGATGTGGGTTGAGGCCATTTTTCTCATTAAGTGGATTACCTCTCTTACATTTCCTCCTGCTTCAAAAGTTTCATCATAGAATTCGAAAATCCCCTGAATACCGTGGGAATATTCCCCGTTTTTGTAATATCCTTCAACCCGACGAAAAGCCTGATTAAAAAAATATGGCAATACAAAGTCATCGATAAACTTGACCAAAGAGATGCCTTTTTTACAAGCAATGCTTTCTTCTGGAGCTATAGCAACGCAGCATGACTTTGTGTCTTCATAAATATGCCAATCGGCTATTCTAGGGATTTTTCCACCTACTTCAAAAACCTGGGGGAATTGTAGTGGATACTTAATTATTTGATGAATTTCTACCTCAAAGGCTTCCCAGAACTTGCCGCAATCATCAACTATTTCAAGTTCTCCTTTTAAGATTACTTTTCCCTCTGAGGTTATTGCCCTGTGTAGTTTCGGATATTTTTCAATGACAAGTCCAATCTGGCTTTCGAAAATCTTTAAACTATCCATTTTAATAGCACCAAGGTTTCCTAATTGAACCTCCAATTCCCAAGCTTACAGTAGCTGCATTGCCAATATTCTCATCCTTCGCTGAATTGCAAGGAAAACGGTCTCCCAGGCTTGCTTGCCAATGTTTGCAGGCTAATTTTTGGTTAGGCTCTTCAAGTGCTTTCTTGGCATTGTCAATAAAGTATCCAAGATATTTCATAAAGGCATCTTTATTTTTATAGTCTTCAAAAAGGTTTTCTCCTTTAGGAGTAGTTGGACGTTCGCACCTGAAGTCATTGCGCAATGCAGCTTGGATATTAATTAAAGTTTCCTTTATGGAAATATCATCTCGTTGGTGCGGATAATAATTGTTTGCCGCAAGGATGGTCATTATTAATCCACAGGGCATTTCCTCTCTTCGCAGATCTCCCCAAGCCTTTAAAAACCTGACAATCCTACGAAGCTGATGATCATTTTTTCTAATGTCTGATGTCCACTGTACAAACTCATCAAAAAGTCTGGATTCAGTAATAAATGCTTTTCTGAACCCTGATTGAACTTTTTGTTCAAACCACTCAATAAATTCAATCGGATGGCTCAAAATCCAGCCACGATTTACGTCGGCTAATTCTGGACAATCGACATTATCGGCATAATAAATAGGGATATCTACATGGAAACCACTTTTGTATTGTACTCGTATGCATGTCGATTTATCAATTACTCTTTCGATGTCATCATGTCCACGATCAAGCGCATATTTTACCAATTTATGGAGATCTGAGGGAGATGGTCTGTTCTTTCTATCTAAGTTACCAATAAAGTATAATCCATCATCGATATCATAATCTCCTCTAATTGGAGAAATAATGGTGTCCATAACAAACGACCCTTGGCTCTGATGAATTATTTCATTTTTTAGACCTAGCTCTTCAGATACAATAGAGTAACCACGTCTTAGCCTAATTCTTAGGTTGTTACGAACTTCTAATAGTTGTTGTCTCCTTTCATCTGATAACCTGATTATATTATTGTATTCGCTGAGTAATAAGTTGCAATTTGCCATATTGTTAAATTTTATAATTTTTAGTTTCCAAAAAGAATGATCCTATTTTTGGGTCTTTTTTTGCGATTTCCCCCCGATCATTACCTTTCCCTTTAATGAATCGGATAGCATTTTTTGTAGCCATGTCAAGTTGGACCAAGTGTTGTTGTTCGGCAGATATATTTTCTGAAGGAATACGTACGTAGTTGACTTTGATGTGATTCATCTCGCAAAACTTTGACATCATGTAGTCTGTGATCATGCTTTGGCCAATTAAGGATGTCTCAAATAAGTCGTCCTTCCATTTTATAAAAGAGCGATGTCTATTCAAGCCTATCGATTTACCGGCAGTGTTGTTTAGACTACTTACTGAAAGCACCTCAATAGAATCAAATTCTTTCCCCTCGCCAACAAAATATGTCAATGCTTCTATTACACCTACCATAGTAGGATTATTTGCCCACACACCACCATCGATAAATTGTTTGTTGTCATAGCAACTAATTTCCGCCAAAGGGAAATAAGTAGGCGCTGCTGAAGTAGCAAGAGCGACGTCAATGCATGAAGCTTTATTATCCCTATCAAGCTGACCTTCAATATGATCATATTTGAAAACCCACGGTCTGGCGTCAGTCAAAGAGTAGCTGGGAATGCATAATAGATTATGACAATCCCCCATTTTCTTGTTTTGGAAAATAGTTTGGAGAGCTTTTTTTAGAGGTTTATCTGAATATTTTCCTCCCCAGAATGTTTGCCTAATGAGTCCTCCAAGTCTTGTGCGGTGAGGAAAGATTTGATTGCCGTATTTTTCATAAAACTCACATATCTCTGAAGAAGGTATTTTCAAAGAAAGCGCAAGAGCTATAAGCCCACCAGTAGATGTTCCGCATATCATATCAAAATGATCTGATGTTGAGCATGAATATCGCTGTTCCAAATGCTCAAGGATTTTTGCAGAGTAGAGGCCTTTAATACCTCCCCCGTCAATTGACAGTATTTTAAATGGTTTCGACATAATAGTTTTTTTCAATGGATCTTGAGACCCTACTACTATATGTTACTCAGAACTTAATTTTTGCAGGTAGGTGAAAAAAAAACTACTTTCATAACATATATAGTTAATGAGCTAGCTTACTGCAGAAATGACAGAGTCTGAATTTGATAAGATCTATGATAAGCTTTATGTTTATACGGATTTCTTAGTTAAAAAGAAAAAATGGTTTAGAAAGGGTAAATCCGATTCTTTCTTGAAGGGTAAGGAAATACATGACTACATAATGGATGCAGTGGAAAAATATCTTAGATTTCCTGAAAAATATGACTTGACATCTGGACGATCACTTGTCAATTATTTAAAAGTACATATTATTCAAACTTTGGTTGGAAATGACGCTAGGTCACCAGAGAATAAGACAACTTCAGATTTATTCGCGATATATACTGATGAGGGAGTTGATGATCCATCTGCCTTTTTAGATACTATCCTCCCTTTTTTGGAGGAACATTTAGATGATGATCTTGATTATAATACAATAATGAAGCAAATCGAACAAGAAGTAAATGAGGACCCAAATGCTGAAAGCGTATTTCTAGGGCTTTCTGTTTTCGATATGAAAAGAAGAGAGATAATTGAAGAATTTAAAATGTCTGAATCGGAATATAATAATGCAGTTAGAAGGTTAAATACAATAAAAGCTAGGGTGGCAAAGCAATACGACCTAAAATCTAAGCAGTCATGAGCAACAAGAATGCATATACTAAAATTGATTTCCTAAGGCTAATGCTTACTAATGCAGATGCTATAAGTGAAAATGATGAATCCGTTAAAATCTATGCGCATGATGAAGGGATTGACTTGGATAAAGTTAAATCTGAAGGGAAACAGAGTTTTAAAAGAATGATGCTAAGGCTAAATGCTGAAAAAACGCGAACAGAAATGCAATCAAATCAATCTTTAAAGGAAATGGCTCTTGAAATTGTTGATAAGCTTATGGAGAAAGCAAATTTTTCATTCGAAAGCTATATTATCCAAAACAGTATTCCAATGCATAATAGAAACCTTGAAAAATTAAGTGATACAGATATAAAGAACACATTAATCCAGTACCATTATTTGAAACTTATAGAAAAAAGTAATTTGGATAAAAAATGAACTTCAAATTCACAAAAGCAGAATTTAAAGCCAAAACAGTATTAGAAGAATGTGGACTAGATATGCCAACCCAGCTATTGCTTGAAGAAATTGTATTGGGTCGTGGGGCTTATTATGAAGAAAAGTCATTGGAATTTAAAGAGGGAGAAATTGTTTCTTTCGGAGATAGATCAATTATTACAATTAATTCAAATATTCAGTATCAAACAAAAAAGAGATTTGCAATTGCCCATGAGTTGGGACATTTTGAAATGCATAAAAATCTGTCTCCAATAATTACTGACACTGAGTATGATCTAGTCAATTGGTATCAAGCTGGTCCGCAGGAGGCTGAGGCAAACGAATTTGCTGCTGAGTTTTTGATGCCTTCTAATCTTTTTCATTCAGAGTGTGAAGAATACTATTTTGATCCTTCACTAATCACTCATTTAGCAAATATGTTTGAAGTGAGTAAAACTGCGGCTCTTCTTCGTTTTGTTAAACGAGGAAATCATCCAGTTTGCGTAATTTATTGCAAAAACAACAAAATGAAATGGTTTAAAGCATCTTATGATTGGAAATATTTCCTTGAATTCGAACGCGATAAACACCCTCCTACAGACTCAGTTGCTTACGAATTGTTTACTTCAAAAAGAGTCTATGCACAGAATGAGCTTAAACAAGAAATATGGAAGTCGACATGGCTTAGACATAATCCAGAATATGGAGATCCAAAATTCTATGAATTTTGCTTGTTTGTGCCAAGTTATAATTATTCATTGAGCATTATTTGGGAGGATTAAAAAGAAATTCTGGAATTTTTCTCCCAATGAAGCCACACGCTTCCCCTCCTCAGTAATCACATACCTCTGCTTTTGATTGTTAAAACATTTTAAATTTGGTTCTTTAAAGGAATTACTAAAAAATTAGGTCCTTAAGTTCGATACCAAAAGTGTCCTTACGTCTACTTTTAAGTAATCTGCTATTTCAAATAAAGTTTCAATTGAAGGTTGAGATGTGTTGGTAACCCAGTTTGAAACGGTAGAAGGAGCAACGCCTAGATCTTCAGATAGATCTTTATTTTTCTTCTTATTCTCAGCCAAAGCGGCTTTTATTCTGTTTAAATCCCTTTTTTCCATTTGAAAACTGCCAAGTTTATCAAATATAAAGAATTGGAAAATGATGTGATTAGATAGTAAAATATCGTATTGCATTATAAAAAAGATCTAAAACGATATTATAAACTTGTATTACATTAAATTTTTTGTAATATTGATCAAGGTTTGAAAAGTAAAGGTTTTCTTTTCTAGCCAGCGAATTCTTCGATTCATTCTTCGAATGCATTTGCACTTTATAGTCTCGTCTTAGGAAACTGCCAATTTTCAAAAAAGACACGAGAAGTGAAGTGAAAATGCTCACGCCTTTGGCGTGGGCTCACTTTTCCGTGTTCTTGGTATGGCAGTACCTCTAAGGCGCTGAGTTGAGTTCCACGCCTATTTTGGCTAGTTCTCAACTTGGATATAATTATAACCCAAGTATCATGGAAAAGACGGTGATTATTTCTGGATTGAGTTGCTTCCTGGGATCAGTATTCTGGAAGAAAGATCTGTCTGCGCTTTTATGCGTTGGGTCACATTGCTCCCCCGATCACTTTCGGGGCTATTATAACCTACCAGAGGTCCACGGCATCGCCGCGGTAGATCGCTTGTATCCTCTGAAACCCAAGAATCCGATCTAAGGATCAGGGCACTTTTTCTCTCTGATTGATTCCGACTGAGCTTTGTATACTTCGTCGGGACTATCCACACAGATCAGGGAGTGACGTTACACGATGATGGAGATCATCTGCTGCAGCGGATCATCAGCTCCATTACTTTAGTTAATTTCTTATTCATTATTGCTGGTTAGACAGGCTCACCACAAGCGGTTGGTCGGTTTGGACAGGGTGGGAGACTTGTGTCTAGATAGAATCAAGTATCAGGTAGCAAGTATCAAGAGGGTAGAACCTAGAGCTGTAAGTAGGAATAGAGATTTCTCTCTTCGCAAGCTCCGTTCGAAATGACTCTGATCACTGAGACTGCTCACTGAAGACTGGATTGCTTTCCCGAAAAAATCGGGACAGGCTGTCGGTCCTCCTCGCAATGACGGTTAACTGCGACTGCCTACTGATCACTGCTTCCGTCTCCCGTCTTCCGTCTTCCGTCTCCCGTCATCGGTCACCCAGCAACAAACATCTAAAAGCATGCAAAAACACATACTCACATGCTTCCTGATACAGCTATGTCTTTTCGGAAGCACACTAAAAGCACAAAGTAAAGTTGCGGAGTCACCTCCAGGCACTGATTTGGTTTATCAGCCTGGTTTCCCAGGGCAGGAGGGCTTAGTTCCTTCTGCTCGCTTGGGAGAGGGAACGCTTTACTTTGAGCTTTCCAAAAGTCAGGATCTGGATTCCCTCACACTGAGGTTTTGGGATCACCTGATCAGCGAAAGAATGAACGTGACCCCTGGAACCAAGAAAATGGTTCCGGGTGCCGAGGGGAATATGTTTGAAGGAAGTATGAAGTTTCAGGTCTTCACTTCGACCTTTCCCGAATCAGATACCCATGGGTATTTTTCTGTCAATTCCGGCAGGGATAAGCTGATCAGGCAGTGGATCTATTTCCCGGAAGACAGGGTAAGAATTCGGGCGGACCTTGCAGCAGGAGTGCTCCTCTTTGGAGGTCCTGATGCTGCTTTCTATCGGCTTCAATACGAAGTGGACAGGGCATTCAAGGAAGATCAGTTCAATGCCAATCCCATTCTGTTTTCATCCAACAGGGAGTTTTACCGTTCGGATTCCCTGTCTGAAACACTATGGCAGCAATCCCGAACCAGACGGGAAGACCTCTACGTGCAGATGCAGCTGATCAGCAATGCCGAGGAGGGATGGGAAGAATTGGAAAAGTATATCTCCTCCAACTGGCTGGAACATCCGGCTATTGGGATACTGGATAGGTACAGCACCCTGCTTTCTGCCGAACGCTTAAATCTGGTAGAAGCTGCTATCAAGGGACAGCTTCTTTTTACAGCCATCAATAAAGCGGATCTGGCATGGACTGCCATTCAACAGGATCCCGCAAAAATGGCAAAACTCAAGGAATGGGTGGATGGCTTTTATTTACAGGATCAGGAATATTCCCATCCGCTCCTGGCACAGGCGGTCTTCCAGTTTTCTCTGATGGAAGCCCAGGCTACCCAAACACCCATTGAGCAGGTCTATCGAGAGTTACCCAATCCTCTGAGGGAGGAAGTAATTGCCTTTTACGTCCTGGATAATTTCAACAGAATGGAAAACAGGTTGCCGGGAATCATTTCAAAAAACCTTCGCTTGCTGCAATCCGAATGGATAAAATCCAGATTTGAAAACCTATTGGCGAATGTCAGGGATCCATTTTCTGCCGAGGGCATTTATTTACCCGATGGAAGCCAGCTAGATCCTGCTATCATCCAGGGAAAGACCGTATTGATCCATTTCTGGATTTCCGGTTGTAAGTTTTGCCTGGAAGAACATCAACGGGTCATGGCTGATCTCAGCGAACGATACCAAGGACGGGAGGATATCCTGATCATGACAGTGAACGGGGATGCCAATAAGGAAAATTGGAAAAGGAGTCTAGCCACAGGAAAATATACCTCGGAAAGTTCCCTGAATACCTGGGTGCCCCTGAATACCGGAATCTTACAGTCCTATTCAGTTTATTCTTACCCACAAAAAATGATCATTTCCAAGAACGGTGCCATCCAGCTACAGTCCATTGTGCGGATGGAATTGCAGGATCTGATCAACCGTCTGGAACATGCTTCTGAGTATACAACAGACGTCCTTTCATCAACTAATCAGTAAATTTATGAAACGATATATAATCTATTTATTGCTGATGTTCAGCATTTGCCAATCGGGATTTTCCCAGACTACCGAATTGAAAGGCAGGGTATCTGATGATGCCGACATTCCCTTGCCAGGCGCCTTTGTCAAGCTTGCAGATTCGACCTATTCTGCCATCTGTAATGAGTCAGGTGAATTCTCCTTACAGGCTCCGGCAGGTACCTACACATTGCTGGTTTCCTACATAGGAATGGAATCCCAGGAAATTGAAATCACCCTGCCCATGGAGGAACGCCAGGAAATCCAACTGATCCCTCAATCGCTGGATCTTGCATCTGTGGAAGTAGTTTCCACCGGATATCAGCAGATCCCTAAGGAAAGGGCTACAGGTTCCTTTGCATTTTTGGACGAGGAGCTGGTGCAAAGAAAAGTAGGAGCCAATGTGTTGGAAAGATTGGGAGATGTGACTTCCGGTTTGATTTTCAACCAAGGACCACAGGCTGCCAATGATCCCATTTCCATCCGTGGGCGGAGTACCATTTTCTCCAATACCCAACCGTTGATCATCGTGGATAATTTCCCTTACGATGGACCTATGGAAAATATCAACCCCAATGATGTGGCCAGCATCACAGTACTGAAAGATGCGGCTGCAGCTTCCATCTGGGGTGCCCGTGCCGGAAACGGTGTGATTGTAATTACTACCCATCGGGGAGGTGAAAGCCAGCCTCTGCAGGTAAGCTTCAACTCCAATGTCACGATTAGCCAGGCAAGGGATTTGTTTTATATGCCCCAGATGTCCATTCCGGATTTTATAGGGATTGAAAAGCAATTGTTTGAAAAGAACTTTTACCGATCTACTGAAAACAATGCCAACAAACCCAAGCTTTCCCCCGTCGTGGAAACGCTTATTGCACTGAGAGATGGGAAGATCACCCAAGCAGGAGCAGATGCAAGGCTGAATGGCTATGCACAGTCTGATATCCGCAGGGATATAGAATCCTATTACCTCAGACCTTCCGTCGCACAGCAATACGCACTATCGCTGAGGGGAGGAGGAAAGGTCCACAGCTATCATTTATCCCTGGGCTATGACCGGTCTGATGCCGATATAGTAGTAAATCCTTCTAACCGCTGGACCTTGGCTGGAGGAAATCAATGGAAATTATTGGAAGGAAAATTGGAAGCAGGGCTGGACCTGAATTTTGCCCGACAGCAATCCAGTGGCAGAACGGCTCTTCCCAATGGCTATGCCTATGAATCGCTGACTGATGAGGCGGGTAATCCTACTGGGATCATCCAGAATTACAATACCCGCTACATCGAATCAGTTGAGGGGCAAGGCTTGTTGGATTGGAAATACGTTCCGCTGAATGAAATAGGGAAGCTGGACAACAGCACAGAAGCCTATGACTTCAGGGTATCTCCCTATCTGAAATGGAATATTACCCCTGACCTGAATCTGGGAGTCTATTATCAATATTGGTCTAATCAGGCTGCTGGAAGAAACCGTAACAGTCAGGAGCTTTTCTACACCCGTGACCTGATCAATAAATATACACAGAAAGATGAGCAAGGAAACCTGAGTTATCCGGTTCCCATAGGAGATGTTTTGGATGTCAGCGAAAACAACTCTTTTTCCCATACTTTCAGACCCCAAATGACATACGCTAAGGTATTTAGTGGGGTTAACTTTCTGAATGTTCTGGCAGGAGCAGAAATAAAGGATCGTCAGGGCTTGGGGTTTTCGGATCGCTTTTATGGCTATCGGGATGATCTGGGAAGCAGTGTGCCGGTGGATTGGATCTCACGCTTTCCCATGTATTATAATCCGGGTTCACAGGTGAGTATTCTTTCTGCTCAGTCCCACTCGGGATTTACTGACAGGTTTATATCCTATTATGCAAATATTGGGTATGATTATGCTCACCGCTATTTCCTATCCTTAAGTGCCAGAAAGGATCAGTCCAATATTTTCGGGGTAGAGAGCAACCAACGGGGAGTTCCTTTATGGTCTGTGGGAGGAGGATGGATTGTTTCGGAGGAGAAGTTTGCGTCCGGAGCCAACATGCCCTTCCTGAAATTGCGCGCTACCTATGGCTACAGTGGAAATGTGGACAAAAGCCTTTCCTCAGACGTGACAGCCCAGTTTGTCAATTTTCAGTTTTACGATGTGCTTCCTCAGATGCGTGCAGCGGTCTTGGTCAATCCACCCAATCCTGATTTGAGATGGGAGAAGGTTCAAATGACCAATCTGGCCCTGGACTGGGAAACCCAGAATGGCTTTTTTGCAGGCAGTCTGGAGTATTATTCCAAACATGCCAGCGATTTGTTGGGGGAATATTCCGTTCCATCCTCTTCAGGTAAAAGTAGTTTTACCGGGAATTTTGCAGAGACCCAGACCCGTGGGGTAGATCTCAGCATGCAGGTAAAATGGTTACGGAATTCCTTTCAGTGGAGCACCAATGTTTTGTACAGCCATTTGAAGGAAGAAGTACTGGATTTTGAGAAAGAGCCTACTGTGAATAACCTCTTAGGATCTGCCTTCCTGGCAGCTCCATATCCTGTGGTGGGAAGGCCCTTGTATGGGATATATACCTATGAATGGGCAGGTCTTTCTCCTGATACCGGAAATCCCAGAGGTTTTTTGGACGGAGAAGCCAGTGAGGATTACCGAGAGCTCAGCAGAGCAGCTACCATCGAGAACTTACAATATCATGGTTCTGCCAGACCTACCTCTTTTGGAGCAATACGGAATGATTTTTCCTTCAAAGGTTTTAGCCTTTCTGTCAATATATCCTATCGACTGGGGTATTACTATAAAAGGAGATCTATCGATTACTACACCTTGTTAAGAGGGGAGATCGGCCATGGGGATTTTGATAATCGATGGCAGCAGCCAGGTGATGAGGAATTTACGCAAATCCCTTCACTTCCAGCTTCTGCAGATAGCAGAAGAAATTCCTTCTATTCAAATTCGGGTGCATTGGTCGAAAAGGGGGATCATATCCGATTGAATGATGTCAGGTTTTCCTATTCATTTTCAAAGGTGAATATGCCTTGGTTGCCCTTCCGCACTGCCCAACTGTACACCTATGGCAATAACCTGGGGATTCTTTGGAAAGCTTCTGATGATGCACTGGATCCCGACTACCAACTGGCAAGGCCTTTACGATCCTTTGCGCTAGGTTTAAAACTGGACTTTTAACAATCAATACTGGGTAAAAGGAGGAAATGAATTTTCTTAATAAGGTTAGTTGAATTAAATCCAAATACCTCCCAGTCAGAATTCCTGACCACCCTTTTCCATTCCTAAAAATTAAAGAATATGAAAGCAATAAAAAATAGATTCCTGCTACTGATAGCCTCTTTAGGGTTGATTTCCTGTGAGGGTTTTCTGGATGAAAAACCGGAAAAATCAATCTTGGTTCCCCAAACAGTAGAAGATGTACGGGCCTTATTGGATTATTATACCAACTTGAATGACAATGCCCTGGCAGATTTTATTTTGGCAGATGATTGGGTAACCGAGGATGCAAACTGGGAAAGCCTGAGTCCATGGGAACAAAATACCTATCTCTGGAAGCAGCAGGTGTTTGAACCTTCGGAACGCTCCACAGATTACACCAAACTCTATCGTAAAATCTTTACAGCCAATGTTTCTCTGGAAGTTTTGGAAGGTTTGGGGACAGGGACCGAGGTCAAAAACTTACGGGGAGAGGCTTTATTTATTCGGGCTTTGGCTTATTTCCAGTTGTCCCAGCTGTTTTTGCCTTCTCCGATGCTGGGAGGCGATGAGATTAAATTGCCGGTCAAGCTCAATCCGAATGTCAACGAGTCTTCCCAATGGTGGCCTGTCTCGAAAGTATTGGTCCAAGTAGAGCAGGATCTGGTAGAGGCTTTTGAGTTAATGGGCTCAAGTTCCCAATTTAAAAACAGACCCAATAAGCAGGTGGTAAAAGCAGTTTTGGCCCGGCTCTATTTATACGAAGAACGGTGGGAAGATGCCTTGAATGCAGCTAACTATATACTGGAGCAGGGAACCGTATCCTTACTGGATTACCATGAAATGGACAGCACGGCTGCTTATCCTTTTAGCTTGTTTAATTCAGAGGTAATGTATTATGGGATTACAAGTAGTTTTTCGGTGACAGCGAGTTCGGCGACCTACATCAATCCCGACTTGATGGGGATGTATGAGGAAGGTGATTTAAGAAAACCGCTATTCTTTACGGAGTCAGGAGAAAAATTCCTTTTCAAAGGTTCCTACAATGGAGATTATAATCTATTCACAGGGATTAGCTTACCGGAGATGTACCTGAGTGGTGCGGAAGCGTTGGTCCGAATGGATAGAGTCCAGGAGGGGCTGGATTTGATGGCTATTTTGGCAGAGAAGCGATATCAGTCCATGGATTTTTGGGAGGGGAACCTCTCCAAAAACCCCTTGGATTTGGTTCTGGAAGAAAGACAAAAGGAGTTGGTCTTTCGGGGTACTAGATGGATGGATATGAAGCGGCTGCATGCATTAGGGGAATTGGATGATGTTCCTACCAGAAAAATTGCAGACCAGAACTATCAATTGACAGGATCAGATAAACTGTATCTGATCTTACCTAGCTATGAATTGGAACTGGAGAATAACTAAAAAAGCCCGGGGTCATGAATCCCGGGCTTTACAGGTTAAACTACTTAGTCAGCAGGAGGCAGTGTGCCTCTTTTTACAAATACCTTGTCTTCATCAGGGTTGATGGGATTTCCATTCACTGCATCATGAAGACATTCTGCATCTGTCAATTGATCACAGGTATAGGTACTGGGTCCAGGAGTTATTCCTGTGACATTGTACCATTGACCCGTAGCCTCACCGTATTGGTTCATGGCTAAATCCTTTGGACCAAACGCAAAGGCAAAAGTTGCCGCCAGCACCAAAGCGAGTGCAGGCAGCGATTTGATTAATTTATTCATCGTTATGTCCTGTTTTTTAACAAATCAAAAACAGGGAAACCGTTTAGGATCCCGAAAATACCATGTATTAGGTCCTTCGGGATGTGGATAAAATGCCTACTCTGAAAAGGGTTTTCGGCTTCTCCCTTTTACATCACCCAGTATAGTTTGGAGTCTCCACTTCCAGACCCGGAGACAGGCGATGTAAGTAATGGGTTTGATTTAATTCTTATTAGTGTAATTTTTTGGGGTGGGATAATGCCTTTTCCTGCCCCGTTTTTTTTGTAACGTACAGCCCAATGATGCTTAGCAAAATCATAAAACAGTTGAGCCAGAAATGCTCCACCCATCCCAGTGATTCCAGAATCCCGGCACAGTTGCAGGGAACTCTTGGGAAAGCTCCCACCCAGATCAGTCCCACATAAGTGGTGAAGACGGTGAGGAGGAGGATACTAGAGAGGTATCCCCACCATCTGCTGACCGAAAAGAGCAGGAGCAAGGCAATCAGGAGCTCTGAGATAGGTACAGCAAATGCTAGAATCTCTGCCAATTCCGCCGGAAAGGTTTGGTTATGAAACGCCTTTCTGCTGGCATCCCAGCGGATAAGTTTGTCCAATCCTGTATAGCCCCACAAGAGGATCAGCAGGATGCTTGGGATAGCTGATTTTTCTGGTTTTTCCATTCCTGTTTATGTAGGATAGGAAGTTGGGTATTTTAAAAAACCAGAATTCACAAGCTGTGTGATAAACTTTAAAAGTGTATCAATTATACAATTTCAAGAAATTCAAGAAAATAATATAGTTGATTCCTTGGTTTTTAGGTGTCAGGACTATAAACTGTATTACTGTTTTTTTAATTAAAAAGGGAACTATCCAAGTTCAACAGTTGAATCTTCAACTGTAAAGGCAAAATAAGTTAAGGGGCTCTGCAAGTAGTTTTGTGATCGGAAATCCATGTAACAACTAATTAGAGATATCATTATGAAGCGGAACGAGTTGGACCCGACCTTTTTAAAAAAGCTTTTCGGCCTGGAAAGCAAAGTAAGTGATAGCGCTTTGGAAAGATTGGGCGAATTTTTGGAAATAGGTATTGCTAAACGGAAAGCTACTATTCGTCACGCCGGTTCTGTCGAAAATGAATCAAGGTTTCTGGTAGAAGGGATGATCGGGATGTATTACATGAATAAACTATCCAGGCTTTATTTTCCAGGCGATGTCTTTATGGATTTTGAATCTTATCAAACACAGGTTCCCAGTAAATATCGTTTTAAATCATTTGGAGAATCTGTGTACATAAGCCTTAGTTACCCTAATGAAGAACTGCTGCTGAAGGAAATTCCAGAATTTACAGACTTTTCAAAATCCCAGATAGCTAAAGTCAGGCATGCTGATTTTGAGTGGCATGCTTTCACGCAGATGAACTACCGTGATAAAATCCGTGTGATAGAGGAGAAATTCCCCTCATTCAAATATGATCTTACGAATAATGAAAAGGCAAGCCTTCTAGGGGTAAGCTACGCCACTGCAGCGCGTATCAAGAAAGATAATAAGGATATCAAAGCAGTTGGTGAAATTGGGCAATTTGGAAAATTACTCCAATATCCATTCCCTGCATATGTTCATAATGATGCGGCTGATATTGAGGAACAAACTGTATCCTGGGCTTTTCACTTCCATTCAATTCTTAGGAACATTGAAGAAATCACTTATTACAAAAAACAGAAGTTCAGTTACCTGTCCTCCTGTCTTTATCCGGAGATTGATATTGAGCGAGGGTTGTGGATTTCCAAGCTTTATCTATGGCTGTTTTATCTGGATGATATGACGGATGATTTACATGTTGGCCAGAAGGCCGTTTTTTGGGATCATCTTCTGATTGGAGTTGAAAACATTGTGGATGGTAAACCATTGGGATTTAGTCCTACCCGCATTACGGTATACCTAAATGCCTTTATTGATCTAGCAAATGAATTCAGTATGCTGGTTTCAGATGATAGAGAACTGAAGAAGCTTATTTATTCCGAGGTATTAAATTATCTCAAAGAGAATAAAGTGGAAGCCGAATATAAGGACAAGGGAACGCCACCTAGTTTTGAGGCTTACCAACTATTGCGACCTGTTTTTTCCGGAGGGAATCTTGCCCTATCACTCTGTGCCTTTGAATCTGGTGATAAATTTGACAAAAATTCTTCTGACTGGCAGGAAACAACCGAGCTTCGTGGATTGGCGGCTAAGCTAATCTACCTATCCAATGATTTGATTTCATACCAAAAGGAAGCATCTCAGGGGGATTTTATGAATGCTGTGGCGCTACTCATGCATCATAAGCGAATTGATTTCAAAATGGCTCAGCATGAAGTACTAAACCAGCATGCGGAGACATTGGAAAATTTTATGGTGCTGGAAAGGAGATGGAAGGAAGAATACAGGCCAGAAAATAGCGGTGTTCTGAAGTACCTCAAGCAGATTAAATATAAGATTGCCGGATCAGTACACTGGTCACTTTCAATTTCTCCACGGTACAAGAAGAATTGATCTTGGGATTAAATTTCTAACCTATGAGCATATTAGCGTTTTCGACCCAGATAATTTCCAAATTAAAGAATGAGCTAGGTATCCTGAAACTGGATGGTGAAAACAAACTTATCCAGTTTGAATCTGCTTTTCACCTGGTGGATAAGGCTATGGATAAGATAAAATTCTTCATGGATCAATATGTCTTTGTGTCTGAGGAAGAGGAAATAGAATTCTTTAAATATCACATGACCTACTTCCTGAGGGAGTCTGTGTATTTCTCTGAATTGTTCAATATGGAGTCTATCAAGCCTGCAGGGCCAGAAACTGAAATCAGGAAATTCTACGAAAAAGAACAGCTCAGCGTGCAGGAATTCCTGCAAAACAACCAAAACTTATACAATTACCTCTTGATGAAAAAAGAGAATCAGGATAAGGTGTTTTTCTTAAGAAGTGCACAAGCGCCTATCTATAAACCTAATTTGTTCTGGCATACCCTAGATACCAGGTATTGCACTGTATATACATTGTACTGTGCCAGGATCATGGGTACGCTGGCACTGGCAGATTACATTCAAGGTCAGATAAATGTCCTACAGGGGTCTAACCAGCCATTGGTAGAGGAGGATAAAAACCCACCGCTGTTTTGGACGGGAAAGAAGACGGATATGGTGGAGTTGGTGTACGCATTAAAAACCTCTAATGCTATAAATAACGGAAATGCCAGCGTTGCGGAATTGGCAACCTCCATCGGTGAGGTATTTGGAAAGGAGCTGCATGATTATTACAGAACCTTTCTGGAAATCAAGTCCAGAAAGAAAAACCGAACTGTATTCCTTGACCATTGCAGAGGGAATTTGGAGGCATATATGAATAGTTTTGAGGCAAGGGAATAATAATTCATTGTCAAATGACAATGGGGAAGTTAGTAAAGAGTGAGGCACTGAATGAGTTGAGAGGCGGGAGGTGTTTTAGTAATAAATAAGGGGGATATGAAAGCAATTATTGAATCGCTTTTGGTGGAGATGGAAGAGTCCCTAAAGCGAGTAACACAAGAGACATTTAATGAGCTACAGAAAGTAGAAAGATGTGGCAGGGTGGTCAATGGGATATTGATTAAACTCAAAGCATTTATGTCTACTTATCAGTTTATGAATTCAGAAGAGGAGATCTTGTTTTTCAAAGAGTATAAACCGACGTTTTTAAAGGAACTGATCTTCTATTCTGAGCTAACCTACCTAGAGTCAAAAAAGCCTATAGGGAAAAAGGAACAAGTGAAAAATTACTACCATCACATGATGGATCAGATGCAAGATTTTTTTGCTAGAAATCACCAGCTCTACATCTACCATCAGTTGGATAGAAGTGATCAGGATGAACTTTTATTCCTGAAAAATTCCAAACCTGTGTCTTTGATACCTGACTATACGATTGATTTTGACCCAGAATTCTCTTCAATCAATAGCAGTAATCTAGCCAGGATCATGGCATATGAGGACCTTACAGAATATGTTAGGAAGAGATTGGTCAACCTAGACATGGGGGTCGATACTTTAGGTAAAGAAAAGGCCAGACATGAATGGACTGATTCGAAATCTGCTCTGATAGAATTGGCCTATGCACTTCATTCTAGAGGAGCAGTAAATCATGGTAAGAGCGATGTAAAGTTGATTATATCCATCATGGAATCTCTTTTCAATGTACAGGTGGGGAATTTTTATCGAACATTTCAGAGTATGAGAGGAAGGAAAAAAGGTAGAACGATCTTTTTGGACAGCTTAAAAGACAGTCTTGAAAAAAGAATGGATGAAACAGATATGGGGTATCATTAATATTAACAATCTGATAGTATGACTTTGCAGGATTTAGTAGTTTCCGTTTTGGCAATCACATTGATGCTGTTTGGGTTTGCAATCCGTTATTGGATAGGGAAGAGACGTTTCGAGCGACGAGGGATTGGAGGATTGCAGCATTATTCCAGCTATTCCAAAGCACTTTTTATTTCAGCCCTTGAAAGGTTTGCTAATATTTTGAGCGTCCCGATGATACTGGGAGGAATATTCCTGTTAATGTTTTGGTGGATGTTTGTTAGAGATATTGCTTTGTCAAGAAATAAAGAAGATGTTAAAAGAAAAACAGAACATAAGACAGATCCCACAGCCCACTTCCTTATTCCTGCGGAAAATGGCTATGGTAAAAAGCTGATCAGCCCCATACGAACCGATTTATTCCCGTTGTCCATGAATCGATTCGTATAAGGCTGATTTGATCACTGGAATGATGCTTAAGCTGTCTGTATTTTTAGAGTAGTTTGAAAGCTCAGGTGCCCTGATAAAAATTGGTATTGTTATTTTAACAAACTTAAAAGCATGACCATTTAACGGATACCATTTCTCTTTTTTCTGGAGAAACGTTGATTTCGGCTTGTTACTTTTTCTTGCTTATTATGAGCAATTTCAGAATGCCTTGATTGGAGGTTGCTTTCCTTAGGTGTCTTTAATTCTGAATCATTTTTTCCACAAATACCTTTGATAAGTTCTTCCGTATAGTCACTTTCTCGACCGAAAGATGTAAGCGGATTTGCGTCAGAATCTATTCTTTCTTCCGTGTTTACCTTTTCTATTTCTTGCCTTTTCATATGCTGTTGGTTTTGGAGTATAGGTTAACCTGGATTGGATAAGGCCTTCAGTTTAGAACTTAGCTCAGTGAGTCCTGCTTTTTCCAGACTTTCGGAGATAATGGTAATCAGTTCTTCTTCTGATTCTTTTGAGATTTGAATAGGGTTTTTTCCGGATTCAAATTTTTGGTCCATTCCACGGGTGATTACTTCGGTTAAGAGCAACACTGTTTTTCTGGGAATCTTCAAATCAATTTTTACAAGGTCATGCATCCCTGGCACTGCTAGTAGGGTTTCGTAAATCGTTTCAAGTGATGTACTGGACATAGTTTTATTGGTTTTGTTGTAACAATATTTATTGAGCTAAATCTACTTTGAACCAATGACTTGAGCCTATTTAGAAATTGATCAGGATAGGTAAATGATCTGAGCACTTTTTATAATTGTATCACCCGATAGGAGGAACTGAAATGTCTGAAGTGATTTTCTTAAAGCTTCAAAATCATTCTAAAAGCTAGGTGGATTTCCTGGGTCCTCTGAAATCGGCAAGATGTACGGTTGTATCACAACCGGATCTTGAAACCCCTTACTCCGAAGTCGTGGGGTTTGAATTTGTAAAGTTTTTGAACTGTGAAAATGAACTGCGATGAAGGAAGAACTCAAGAGAAACAAATGGCTGCATGTTAGGCTGACACTTCAAGAATATGAGAAAATCCAAACAGAATTTGGGCAAACAGTTCAGGATAGTCTGAGTGATTATGCCAGGAAATTACTTTTGAAAAGGCCTGTTATCGGCAGGTATCGGGATACAGGAATGCAGGAGCTTTTGGCCGAGTTAACAGCTCTGAAAAGAGACTTACATGGGATTGCCACCAACTATAATCAGTTAGTAAAAAAGATAAATTCACAGGGTGAAAGTGAAATCGATTCTAACCTTACCCAAGGTCATGAATTTCAGAAAAACATCCTGAATTCACTGGATTTGGTGAATAGATTTATTAATCAAACGGCAGCGAAATGGTTGCAATCATAAAGACCAGCGCATCTTTGAGACGACCGTTTCACTACAATGAAAATAAGGTAGAGCAAGGAGTGGCGGAATTGCTTTTTACTCAAAACTATCCGGTTGAGGAAGCGTCCCAGTCTGCAGATATTCGTCTGAAATATATGCTTAAACTGACTGAATTGAACTCCAGAACTACTGTGAACGCAGTCCATATTTCATTGAATTTTGCGCCGGGGGAGGACTTTGAGGCCAAGAAATTACAAGCAATTGCCAAAGAATACATGAGCGGAATTGACTTTGAAAACCAACCTTATCTGGTGTATAAACACAACGATGCTGGCCACCCTCATCTGCATATCGTGACTACGAATATTGCGTTGGATGGAAAGCGAATTCCCCTGCATAATATTGGTAAACTCAAGTCTGAACCGACCCGAAAAGCAATTGAAATCAAATTTGGTTTAGTACCAGCAGAGGCTCAAAAGAAAGGGCTTTTTATTGCCGAGCCTATTTCAATTGCTAGGCTTGAGTATGGCAAATCTGAGACCAAACAGGCAATCGGTAATGTGCTGCAGCACATCCTGAAAAATTACCGATTCACTTCACTTCCTGAGCTAAATGCGGTATTGAAAGGCTATAATATAGTAGCGGATAGAGGGACTGAAACATCCAGAATTTTCAAAAATCGAGGGCTGGTTTACCGCGTATTGGATAGTGAAGGAAATAAAGTTGGAGTTCCGATAAAGGCAAGCAGTTTTCACTTTAGAGCAACTCTTAATGCAATTGAATCTAAGTTTGAAGCCAATAAAGTAGAACGCAAGAAACATATCAATTCAATTCGTTCAGCAATTGATCTGACTATTATGAAAATGCCTGAAAGTAGTCTGGATGAGTTAATAAAAAGCTTGGAGAAGCAGGGTATTGTCATTGTCAAACGGGAGAATGAAGAGGGTCGATTGTATGGAGTTACCTATGTGGACCATCGAACCAAATGTGTGTTTAATGGGAGTGCATTGGGAAAAAAATACAGTGCGAATGGACTGATAAAACGAATGGAAATCAATAGTAAAAATGAGGCTATATCTCCCCAAGCATTCATCAGGTCAGCAAATCAAACGAAGGTAAATCAAGGTGATAACCGGCTAGTGGAGTTAGGAGTTGACAGGAAAAATAGGAGAGGAGACGACTCTTTTAGAGGAGTGTTGGAGTCCTTAATTACACCTGATGAATCATATAACTTCCTGCCTTTTGAATGGAGGAAAAAGAAACGGAAGAAAAGAAAGGTGACAAAGTAATCACTAAAACTAATAGAAGATGGGGATGCAGACTGGAGAAAATGAGCAGGGTTTATGCAAGATTTTGGATATGACTCGTCTAATGGGGATTGGGGTTTTGGGACTTCATTTTTATTACTACTGCTATGCTACTTTTAAAGATTGGGGGTTGGTTTCGGATCTGACAGATGGAGTTTTAGTGAACATTTATAATACCAGTCTGTTTGAGAATTTTTATACTTCCAAGCTTATTGCGATTGCCTTGCTAGCTATCTCTCTATTGGGAATCAAGGGTAGGAAGAATGAAAAGATGAATGCCAAAATAGCATCGGTCTATGGAGTTTTGGGTCTAGGTTTTTACTTTGGGAGTTACGTCTTAATGCATTGGAAAGCTCCAATAGAATGGATTTCTATTGCCTACATGATAGTCACCTCCCTAGGTTTTTTGCTTATAGTTTCGGGTGGAACAAAGCTCTCGAGAATTATTCATGACCAGCTCAGTACTGATGTTTTTAACTCAGAAAATGAGACCTTTCCACAGGAAGAGCGGCTGCTAGAGAATGAATTCTCAGTCAATTTACCTGCAAAATATAGCCTGAAAGGAAAGGTTAGAAACAGTTGGATTAATGTCATTAATCCATTTCGTGGGCTGATGGTTTTGGGAACACCGGGTTCGGGGAAGAGCTATTTTGTCATTCGACATGTGATCACCCAGCACATCAAAAAAGGCTTTTCCATGTTCGTGTATGACTTCAAATTCGATGATCTTTCATCCATCGTTTACAATACTTGGCTGCAAAATAAGCATCAATATACCGTAGCTCCAGCATTCTATGTAATCAACTTTGACGATCTCACCCGGAGCCATCGCTGCAATCCATTGGCACCTGAAACCATGTTGGATATTACCGATGCAGCAGAGTCGGCACGGACTATTTTGATGGGATTGAATAGGGAATGGATCAAAAAGCAGGGAGACTTTTTTGTAGAATCACCGATCAATTTCCTCACTGCCATCATCTGGTTTCTGCGAAAGTATAACGGTGGGGAGTTCTGTACTTTACCTCATGTCATTGAATTGATGCAGGCGGATTACGATGAATTGTTTACAGTTTTACGCACAGAAAAGGATATTGATGTGCTCATCAATCCCTTTGTGAATGCTTACCTAAATGATGTGATGGAGCAGCTGGAAGGACAGATTGCCTCTGCCAAAATATCCATGGCAAGGCTATCTTCAGCACAGTTGTATTATGTGCTTTCCGGTAATGATTTTACACTGGATATCAATAATCCTGAAGAACCAAAGCTGGTTTGCATGGGGAACAATCCTCAGAAAATCCAGATCTATGGAGCAGTACTTTCCCTGTATGTAAACCGCCTGGTGAAGCTGGTAAACCAAAAGGGAAAGTTAAAAAGCAGTTTGGTTTTCGATGAGTTTCCGACGATATATTTGAATGGGATGGACAGTCTTATCGCCACGGCTCGGAGCAATAAAGTAGCCACAACGCTGGGTATTCAGGATCTCAGCCAGCTCAGAAAAGACTATGGGCGGGAGTTAGCCGATGTGATCATGGGCATAGTTGGGAACATTGTTTCGGGACAGGTGACGGGGGATTCTGCCAAACAATTATCGGATCGAATAGGGAAGATCATGCAGGACAGACAGAGTCTTTCGATCAACAGTGCAGACACTTCGATCAGCAAATCAAAACAACTGGAATCAGCCGTTCCTCCTTCTACTATTTCTTCGCTCTCCTCCGGTGAATTTGTAGGGATGGTAGCCGATAACCCGGACTGTAAAATGACTCTGAAGGCTTTTCATTCGGAGATCATCAACGACCATAATGCCCTCAAAGAGGAGCAGGAAAACTATGTGCCTATCCCTGAAATCCGAAAGTTGGATCATGCTATTGTTCAGCGAAACTACCTACAGATCAAGCAGGATGTGCGGGAGATTATCCTTTCTGAATTGGATAGGCTAGTGAATGATCCAGGGCAGAAGCATTTGGTAGTTAGGAAAGGAAATTAAATTGTAGTTAAACTAAATTGTTTAATAGTATAGGTTTCGGGCTTTCCCCGATGTAAATCAATACTGTAAATAGATCTTAAATGATTTAATTTATGAGGCTCACCTAATTATATAACTGGTATAATACAAACAGAAGAGGAACATAATAAACCGATTATGTTACCTGAGTCCAAGGACACTTTGTGGCGATTTCTACCATATCTGTGGGATTAATGCTCCCATGTTCTATTGAATGCCGCCTGGTATATTTCCTGCACGTAACGGGCTAAGAAATTTTTTACATAGTAAGATAAGCCTAATACCTTTTGGGGGGACGTAATTTTTCGTTTCGATATTTTTTTTAGCAAAAACAGTTACTTTTTCACGGGATATGCTACAGTTTCTATGTTATCTTTTATTTAATAAGAAAACTGATGAAATCGGCTACTATAAAATATTCACAACCATAAAAATGAATTTACCATGGCTCACAACAAAGAATTGATTCAAAAATTAGCGGAATGTGCAGCTGCATGCGAAATGTGTGCGGATGCCTGTCTGGACGAACAGGACATAAAAATGATGGTACAGTGTATTCGGATTGACAGGGATTGCGCCAAGATCTGTTATGTGACTGCTAGTTTCGTTGCCTCTCATTCCCAACATGCCGAACACCTGGTAAGGGAGTGTGAAGAGATTTGTAGGGCATGTGCCGAAGAATGTGCCAAGCATGACGCAGACCACTGCCAACAATGTGCCCAAGCCTGTCGCGAATGTGCTGAGGCATGCGGAAGTTTTTCAGGAGTTCAAGGCTAACAGACTTTAAAACGAATACTCCAAAGACAACCGGCCCCGGATTAATACTAGACATCTGGTGTCGGTTGTTTTGTTACAAGACCTAATGGAAAACAAGAAACTGTAAAAACATGAAAAAAGAGATTTTAAATGGCCGAAATTTATCGAAGGTACTGCGTTTACCTTCGCTGATAATGATAGCAGCATTAACCGTATTTTCCGGTTGTACCGATGAAGATACTACGCCGTCCATCAATGAAGACTTCATGAATGAAATGGAAGCGGCACGGATGAAAATGATGGAAAACATGCATGCTGTTCCCATGACCATGGATCCGGATGTTGATTTTGCTGAAATGATGCTGCCCCACCACCAGGGCGCTGTTGACATGGCGAGTATAGTTTTAGAATACGGGGAACACGAAAATTTGCTCATGCTTGCACAACAAACCCTTGAAGGAAATGAGGCAAGTATGGCACGTTTAAATGATTTTCTTGAGGCCCATGGCGCTCCCGTTCCTCAAGATGGAACAGGTTTTATGGAAGAAATGGACATGGCCATGAGGAAGATGGATGAGGTGATGAAAGCTATGCACTATACCAATGATCCCGATTATGATTTTGCAGAGATGATGATCCACCATCACCAGAGCGCCATAGATATGGCCAAAATAGAATTGGACTATGGTGTGGACGAAAACACCCGGATGGAAGCACAAACGATCATAGAGGATCAGGAAGCAGAAATCATAGAACTTGCCCAGTTCAGGAATGGGCATGGGCAACCGGAATAGGAGCCCATCTGGTAAGAAAGGGGAATAATAGATAAAAGCGGAATGGCCTCTTGTCCAAGTGATACATAATGAGTAGCTGTAAGCAGATATCGCAATTCATGATTTGAGAGGCATATTTTTTTTGATTCCATGATTGGCAGATTGTTACTTGAATGAAATAAACTATGAAACAAAAGCTATATAAATGTTTAATGTTGCTGATTGCTTTGCCTTTCCTTTATGGGTGCTATGGCATACGGCCCTCCCGCGGAGGGGCGGAAGCTAAAACCTCTGAAAGAAAAATCAATCCGATGGACATTGGGTTGCCCACAGGTTATGCAATAGAAGCTGTCGCAACGGATTTGACTTTTCCTACGGGGATAGCATTCGATGGAGAGGGGCTGATTTATGTGGTTGAATCCGGCTATTCCTACGGGGAAACCTGGACACAACCGCGCCTGTTGAAAATAGAATCATCAGCTAAAGCTTCTGTTGTGGCAACCGGTGAGGAAAATGGCCCCTGGAATGGCGTTGATTTTTACGAAGGACAATTTTACGTATCGGAAGGCGGTGAAAGGAACGGAGGCAAGATCTTAAGGATCAACAAAGAAGGCGAGGTGACCACACTCATAGAAAACCTGCCGAGCATGGGAGACCATCATACCAATGGTCCGATAGTAATGAATGGATATGTATATTTTGGACAAGGAACTGCTACAAATTCGGGCGTAGTGGGTGTGGACAACGCCCAGTTCGGCTGGTTAAAACGTCACCCTGATTTCCACGACATTCCCTGTAGCGACATCGTACTAAATGGTAAAAACTACAAAACGGACAACCCGTTGACCGAAGACCCGAATGATAAAGCCAATACTGGGTCGTATGTCCCATTCAATACAACAACCCATGAAGGGCAAATCATAAAAGGATCCCTACCGTGCTCAGGTTCTCTAATGAGGATTCCCCTGAACGGAGGCGAACCTGAGCTTATTGCCTGGGGCTTCCGTAACCCTTATGGCATGGCAGCCCATAATGATAAATTATTTGTTGTGGAAAATGGTTTTGATGACCGGGGAAGCAGGCCTGTTTGGGGCACAGGGGACATTTTATGGGAAGTAAAGGAAAACCAATGGTATGGCTGGCCCGATTACTCAGGCCATGAACCTTTAGACCATCATGGATACAAAGTCCCCGGAAAAGGCACGGTAGAATTGCTGCTAAAAGATCATCCCTCTGAACCTCCCAAACCTGTAGCCGTGTTGGGGGTTCATTCATCTTCCAATGGAATGGACTTTTCTACCAGTGAGGATTTCGGATTTAACGGAAAGGCTTTCATCGCCCAGCTGGGGGATATGGCACCAAATGTAGGAAAAGTGCTTGGACCAGTCGGGTTTAAGGTTGTGATGGTAGACGTGGAGCTGGGCATTGTTCAGGATTTTGCCCTGAACAAAGGAAATAAAAACGGTCCAGCTTCACAGCTTAAAAAAGGCGGGTTGGAACGTCCCATTGCGGTTAAGTTCCATCCTGATGGAAAATCTCTTTATGTGGTGGATTTTGGAATAATTGATACATCCGGCAAAGGAACCGTTTCCCGTAAGGGCACGGGGGTTGTCTGGAAGATCACAAAGAAGTAATTATGGTCTCATTCAAACAGATTTTATCAATTCTATGCATGGTCTCATCCACTTTCCTGGTTGGATGTTCGCATCGGTCAAGCCATCCTCTGGCAGGAGCGCAGATATTAAATGATTCGGAAATAGCCGGAGAAAAAATCTTCATGCAAAATTGCCAAAGGTGCCATCCCCAAGGGGCAGCAGGGCTTGGTCCTTCCATTCTCTGGGCACCCGGATTTGCAAAACGGTTTCAGGTAAGACATGGAGTAGGCGCTATGCCCGCCTTTGATAAGGACCATTTATCAGAAAAGGAATTGGATCAGTTAATGGAATATCTGAAGGCACTTAAAAACAACTAAGTTATGTCAAGGTACAAGGTTTCATTAAAATGGAAAGGTGACTTAGAAGATTTTACACACAAAAAATACAACCGTAGCCATAAATGGATATTCGGAGGAGGAAGGAATAAAAACAACAAGCTGGCTGTGATTAAAGTCAACTTACGACCCCGGACAGCATTTACCTGAGAAAAGGCCCTAACCTAACTGAGCTGAAAAAAAATGTATGAAAAAGCACATGCCGAATGATATTTGATGTGATTCATAGAGAAAGCCTAATCAACGGAAGAGATAAAACAGCTATATAATGTAAAAAATGCAAGGCATTTTAGAGCTGTTGTAGTTGGGTTTGTAACAGAAAATTTAGCAACATGCAATATTTTACCAATACATCCAGGAATTCAGAGAAGGAAACAGTAATCGTCACGGGAAGTAGCGGTCTAATCGGCACGCAGATCATTAAACGATTGTCAGAAAAGTTCAACATCGTTGGGCTAGACAGGGAGGGGAATCCTCATCCTCCCATAGAAGCCGAATGCGTATGCTTTGATATTACTTCAGAAGAAAGCATAAAAAAGGCAATGGAGCGGGTAAATTATGCTTATGGAAAAAAAATAGCATCCGTGATCCACCTGGCTGCCTACTATGACTTTTCCGGTAAACCCAGTTCCTTATATGAGGAAGTAACTGTCAAAGGAACGGAGAACTTTGTCAAAGTGCTGCAGGATTTTGAAGTAGAGCAGTTTATTTTTTCCAGTACCAACCTGATCTATAGACCCACCGAGCCCGGCAGGAAGATCCATGAAGATTGTCCTGTTGCGCCTAATTGGGATTATCCCGAATCGAAAGTGGATACTGAGCAAATCATACGTGAGAACAGAGGAGACATGAAAGCTGTTCTTTTAAGACTGGCCGGCGTGTATGATGACGATGGGCATTCTATTCCCGTATCCCATCAAATACAACGCATTTATGAAAAGCAATTTACCAGTCATTTCTACTCAGGTGATACTTCTCATGGCAATGTATTCCTTCACATGGAAGACCTGCTGGACGCCCTTGAAAGAACAGTAGAAAAAAGAAAATCACTTCCTGAAGAGATTGCAATAAATATTGGAGAACCAGAGACCCCAAGCTATCAGAAAATGCAAAACAAGATCGGTAAGTTGATTCACGGTGAGGAGTGGGAGACCTATGAGATACCCAAACCAATAGCTAAAGCCGGTGCTTGGGCAATGGATCTTTTCGGTGATCCATTTATTAAACCTTGGATGATAGACCGTGCCGATGATCATTATGAACTGGATATTTCCCGTGCCAAAGAGTTGCTCAACTGGGAGCCTGGACATTCTTTGATAGCCACTCTGCCGGATATGATTGAAAAACTTAAATCCGATCCTCTTAACTGGTATCACGAAAATAATCTGGAGCCACCTTCTGAATTATAAAAGGATTGAATTTTAGAAATCTATAATACTTGTTATTGATATCCGCAATCTTGCCATTATGGTTAAATCGAAGCAATAATGAGTCTGTCATAAAATTTTTGACCGAATTTTTTTCTGTTGAGTTTGTTACTAAACTCGTCCAGGAAATTCTGCATCATTCGTTCACTGATCATATGGAAAGTTTGCAAGTGTTTCTTAAATTACTGATGGCAATGTGAACCCTTTTGAGGTTAAAATTACCTTTCTGGGTTTCGGAGACTGCTTCGCAGCAATAAACCCATATATAAATCTTCAGATATAAGTATAACATCCCCTTAAAAAAACTTATCTCTGTGGTATCACTTTGCCACATAAATTACTGTTAGTAAATATTTATTCTGATTATCATATTGAATAACGGTGATATTTTTTCCCAGTTAGGGAAACTTCTGTTACAGGTACTGAAATGTTCATGCCAATAGGTTTCGGCTTATAGCACCCTTCCTTCTAAGCCTTAAGCCGAGTACAGCAATAATTATGAAATGGCATTTAAGCAAACGTGATTCAATAACCAACTACAATTAAACGTAGTGACATTTTAAACATTTGTGAAGGATAATCAAGTTTCTACATTGAATTTTTCACCAGTTGCCATCACAATAACAAGGATTAGCGGCGTATTAGTGATAAAATAATAAAGTTAGAACTAGTAAATAGGTTTTATAAACGTCTGTTTTTGAAATACTCTTTCAGTCAAAATAGTGAATTAATGTTCTGGATACACACATCACTAAAACAGAATACATAGACTTTGCCTATGAAATTGGTGGAGTGCACTTGCCGACCCACAATCCTTTGGCATCATATTTTCAATTAGCTTAAGTAAAAAACATGTTTGCGGAATCAATATTTTTTGTCAGTACTAAACATACTTATTATGACATCTTTAAAAACAATACTGCTATCCGCCTGTGTGGTAACACTGTTTGCCTACGGCAACAATAATCAAAAGGAAGAAAAAACCAATGAGCAGGCAGTAGTAAACAACAATGCAAATACAGCAACGCCTGATAGTGTTTCGGCGCAACTTGTGGCGGAAGGGTTTGTTTCGCCGGTGTATTTAACGCAGCCTGCAGGTGATGACCGGCTTTTTGTGGTTGACCAGACGGGTCAAATTAACATAGTGAAAAATGGGCAAAAAGTGGGGCAGCCTTTTTTAGACATCAAAGCAAAAATGGTTAGCCTGAAACCAATGCATGAAGAACGTGGTTTACTTGGCCTGGCTTTTCACCCGGACTTTAAAAGCAATGGAAAATTTTACGTGTATTACACTTCACCATTGCGCTCTTCTGCACCCAAAGGCTGGAATTGCACCAGTACCATTGCAGAGTACAAAGTTTCATCCGACGCTAATATTGCTGACCTGACTTCGGAAAGAATTGTGTTGCAGATAGACCAGCCGCAGGATAATCACAATGCAGG
Source organism: uncultured Algoriphagus sp. (assembly GCF_963974835.1). Lineage (GTDB taxonomy): Bacteria > Bacteroidota > Bacteroidia > Cytophagales > Cyclobacteriaceae > Algoriphagus. The sequence goes on from NZ_CAXBET010000017.1 coordinate 75,575, forward strand.
AACAATAGCCTTTGGTCCTGATGGATATTTATATATTTCAATTGGTGACGGTGGCGGTGCAAACGACAATGAAATGGGACATATGCCGGATTGGTACAAACCGAACGAAGGCGGCAACGGACAAGATATAAAACAAAACCTGTTGGGAGGCATTTTACGCATTGATGTAAACAACGGAACCCCTTATGGTATACCTGCCGACAATCCTTTTGCTGATGGACAAAACGGATTAAAAGAAATATATGCATTCGGTCTTCGCAATCCCTACAGGTTTTCTTTTTCCGGTGATGGAAGCCTAATAGCAGCCGATGCCGGGCAAGAGTTATATGAAGAGATAGATGTAATTGAGAAAGGAGGCAATTATGGTTGGAATGTAAAGGAAGGCAGGCATTGCTTTAATGCAGCAGACAATAAGCAACCCGCTGATAGCTGTCCATCTAAAGATGCTATGGGCAATGCATTTATCGACCCTGTGCTCGAATTTAAAAACAGTAAGTCCTTCCCCGATGGCCTAGGCATTGTGTCGGTTGGCGGTGTAGTTTATGAAGCGGAAGAAGTTGCGGGATTAAACAGTAAATACTTGTTCGGGGTGTGGACACAAAAGCACGAAAAACCCGATGGTGCTGTATTTGCTGCAGATAGAACCGGGAGCGATTGGCAGTACAAGAAACTGTGGTTTAAAAATAACCCGGGCAGTGAGTTGGGTGCATATGTATTGGGTTTTGGAAAAGACAATAGTGGAGAAGCCTATATTCTTACCAGTACCCAAAACGGTCCTAAGGGTAATTCGGGAAAGGTTTGGATAATAAAATAGCAGCCAATCAAGAGATTAAAAGTTGGTTGGGTCTTAACATTCCAAATATGTGTGTTTTATCATTTAAAAAAATAAGCTATGCATGATAACAAGAACGAAATAGAAGATTTTACACAATTTGCAGCAAGCCGTTTGAAGATACACCAGGACGAACTGCATACCAGGTACCGGAATGAAAGTATTGATAAGGAGACACTTGAGCAAGGGTATGAAGAACACCGAAAAATATTTAGACAGGAACTAAAAGAAAAAGCAGACACTATATTGGCAGAAAAGGAAAGTCCCCGGCTAAGAGAAGTGTTAAATAGTATCAGCTTAAATACTGTTAAACAACTTTCAATAAATTAGTTTTAATAAAAAATAATTGTTTTTGCCTTAAACCATAAAGAAATGTAAATAAAAATGTCTATCTCCTTTTCACCATCTATTTACTTTTTACCTAAAGCAGACAACTCTTAAATAAAATTATTTTATAGCACCATAAACAAATCAAGATGCAACACGAACAAAAACACATGAACAATTACGGAAAATTCTTTGCAATGATTGCTACGTCAATGGTGGCAATGTTCTTTTTGATGTATACTCATTCCTACCAGATTATTGATCATTTCTGGTTTAGTGAAACAAGGCTTTTTATGGCGGTAATTATGGCTGGTTCCATGGTCATTATAATGCTTCTATTTATGCTGAATATGTATAAAAGTCGAGTTGCAAATATAGCCATCATCGCTTTGGGGATTTTAATGATCGGCGGTGGTATTGGATTAGTTAGAAGTCAGATTACAGTCACGGGTGTTGACTACATGGAAGGCATGATTCCACATCATTCAATTGCTATTTTGACAAGTGAGCGAGCTCAAATAAAAGATATACGGGTGAGAAAGCTCGCCGAGGAAATTATTAAAGCCCAGCGCAGGGAAATTATGGAAATGCAATGGTTGATCAATGACATCAGGGAAAATGGTGTAGTAGAAACTGAAGAGGAAGAGAAAAATCGACCCGTGCCTAAATACGAAGGATCGACTGAAAAAGAAACACGAAATCTGAATGAGTAATTGAGTAACATTTGCATTTACTAAAAAACGGTAATAAAGCTTTTCCCTCCGATAGAGTTAAAAATGAAATGGATTTGAGATGTCAATTAACTTTTATTTATCCACTATAACCGATAACCCTATGAAAAACGATGATCAAAATAAGTACCAAAACCAGGGAGGAATGGGAAAGAGAGGCGTTACACGGCCAATGGCAGAAATGTCTATGAAAAAGGACCAACAAGATGATGATAAACAGGATAATGATGGTGGGATGAAGATGGATAGCGGGCAACGCAGCGAAATGCTAAACATGCATCACAACAATACCCTCTGGATTTATTGGTCACTAGTCATGTTAGGCGTATGGATGGTGGCCTCACCACTGACCTTTGATTATGCAAAGAATGTAGTTGAGCCAAGTGGTGGCAGGGATGTCTGGTTATCAATGAGTGGACGAATTGCCGCTATGAAATGGAGTGATATCATTAGTGGATTATTACTGATATTTTTTGGCTGGCGTGCATTGACCCCAAACCGCCCATATAGCATATGGATATGTTGCTTCATCGGGATTTGGATCAGTATGGCTCCATTGATTTTTTGGTCGCCCACCGCAGTAGGATATCTTAATGGAACAATGGTGGGTGTATTAGTTATTGCCCTTTCCGTACTTATACCGGGAATGCCCAATATGATCATGTACATGAAAATGGGAGGGGATGTTCCCGATGGATGGAGTTACAATCCATCAAGCTGGCCACAGCGGGCGATCATGATCGCATTGGCTTTTGTGGGCTGGATTGCCTCCCGCTACTTGGGAGCATTTCAATTAGGATATATTGATTATGCCTGGGATCCGTTTTTTGGAAATAGCACAATGAAAGTGCTGAATTCCAAAATGTCCCACTCCTGGCCCATATCTGATGCAGCTTTGGGCACATTGGCCTACACTTTGGAATTTTTAATGGGCTGGATGGGCGGAACATCACGTTGGCGTACCATGCCGTGGATGGTTACTTTTTTTGGAATTTTGGTGATACCACTGGGGTTTGTCAGCATCTTCTTAGTGATTTCACAGCCCCTTAGCGTAGGAGCTTGGTGTACTTTCTGCCTGGCTACAGCCATCATTATGCTGCCCATGATTCCTCTACAAATAGATGAGGTGATTGCTATGGGACAGCACATGGTGCAAAGAAAGCGTAAGGGCGATTCGCTCTGGAAAGTATTTTGGAAAGGTGGCGAGCCGGTAACTACCGAAAACGACAACCGTTCACCTGAACTAATCAGCTTTCCTCAAAAACCCAGAAAAGTCTTCAAAGCTTCCATTTGGGGGATGAGCTCATCATGGATGCTTACCCTTGCTACCATTCTGGGTGTTGGGCTGATGTTTGCCCCGGCTCTATTTGGAGTGGGCATAGAAACCAAAGCCGCTGATATCAATCACCTGGGAGGCGCTTTAGTGGTCGTAACAGCAGTAGTATGCATGGCAGAACCTCTTATGATCGGTCGATATTTCAATGTGTTATTAGGCTTAGCTATAGCAGTTCTGCCTTGGTTTGTGCAGGATGGTACCCTATTACTTTCCATAAGCGATGCAGTGGTGGGAATAGCTGTAGCAGCCCTATCGTTGCCCCGGGGAAAGATCATTGAGCGCTATGGACTGTGGGATAAATATGTAAAATAATGGTGTAATGACAGAGAAGGAATTACGTGATAAAGTGAATTGTCTTTTGGATGAGAATATGGTAAAGGGATACTCTAAAACGGCTGGCCGTCATTTTCACTATACTAAACCTTCTCCGTCATCATATCCATTTCAGTTCTTTTGGGATACTTGCTTTCACGCATTTATTCTTACAGCCTTAAATCGTGTTGATATGGCGAAAAAGCATTTGCAAAGTCTTTTTTCTTTACAAAAAGAAGATGGCTTTGTGGGACACATGATTTACTGGAATAATGTGTTTCCCAAGCGTATAAGTGACTTGTTTCAATCCAAGCCGAATTTAAAATTAAAGCTCTTGAAAACTCATATGAGTGCATTGATACAGCCACCGCTAGTAGCCCAGGCAGTGCAGAAAGTCTTCATGGCTTCCAATGATCTCGAATTTCTGAAAGAGATGCTGCCCAAATTAAAAAAATATTATAATTGGATAGCCATCAATAGGGATTTTGAAGGAAAAGGTTTGATTTCAATTATTTCACCGTTTGAGTCAGGTATTGATTGGAAACCGAGTTTTGATGAAGTGGTTAATTTCTCGTCTGGGAAAGCTGATTGGTGGTTATTTGTAAAAATTATTTGGATTGATTTTAGGAATTTTCTCAATAATTACAATTGCGAAAAAATTTTTAAAAAGGGGTATTTTATAGTCAAGGAAGTTGGGTTTAATACTATTTACGCACAGAATCTTTTAGCAATGCATCAGCTATGTGAAAAACTAGGAGACCCAGATGCTCAAATCTATAAATCGAGATATGATCAGACCGTAAAAAGCATACTTGAAGTAATGTACGATAAAGAAACAGCAGCTTTCTATGATGTGCATGACAAAGACAATAAAAAAATAAAAGTACTTACACCAACGGCTTTTTTTCCTACAGTAATAAAAGATATACCTACCGATATATCAAAAAAAGTACTTCAAAATCATTTTTTTAATAAAGATGAATTTGATGTTCCATACCCAATACCTTCAGTTTCAATAAATCATCCAGCATTCAATCCAAATCAGTCATTATTTATTTGGAGAGGTCCTACCTGGATTTTATACAATTGGTTTATGCATAAGCATCTAATGGAAAACGATTGGGAGAAAGAAGCTCATAAGCTAATTGAAAGTATTGAAAAGCTTATAGAGATCAGTGGTTTTAGAGAATATTATAATCCATTTACAGGTGAGGGGCATGGGGCAAGAGATTTTACGTGGTCAGGCTTGGTGATTGATATGATTCAGATGGAAAAAAATAAGAAACTATGAAAAATCAAATCACCTCAAAAATAGCAGTCCTAACCGGGGCTTCGGCAGGGCTGGGTCGGGCATGTGCAAGAGAGTTTGCAAGCCAAGGTTACAATGTTGCTGTAATAGCAAGAAACCTTGTAGCGCTTGAATCGGTAAAGCGAGAAATTGAAAGTTATGGCAGCAAAGGCATGTATGTTCAGGCAGATGTGGCAGATGCAAAGGCTTTGGCTCAAGCCATAGATAAAATTGAATTGGAATTGGGAGAGATTGATGTTTTGGTAAATAATGCTATGGTAAGCGTATTTAGCCCCGTAAGTAAAATGGAGCCGGATGAATATCTCAGAGTGACCGAGGTAACCTATCTAGGGCAAGTTTATGGCACCTTGGCTGTCCTTAAAAAAATGAAAGCGAGAAATGAAGGATCGATTGTTTTTGTGGGTTCAGCATTGGCTTACCGAGGAATTCCTTTACAATCAGCATATTGTGCTTCTAAACATGCAGTAAAAGGTTTTTATGAATCCCTACGTGCTGAACTTATCCATGAGAAAAGTAAAATAAAGATTAGTACGGTAGAATTACCAGCTATGAATACTACTCAGTTTGGGTTTGTTAAGTCAAGATTGCCAAATAAGCCAAAGCCCATGGGTACTATCTATCAGCCCGAAGTAGCTGCCAAAGCCATAGTACACGCAGCAAAACATAAAAGAAGAGAGTATTTTGTAGGTTTTTCTACCATAAAAACTATATGGGGAAACAGGCTGGCTCCTTGGTTGGTGGACTGGACACTTTCCAGAAATGGTATTTCCGGTCAGCAAACGGATCAGCCTGAAAATAATGGAAGAAATCATAATCTATGGGATCCTGTGCCTGGAGATCATGGCGTGCATGGAGGTTTTGGAAAGAAGTCCAAGAATTTCAGTTTGACATTTTGGATTGATAAAAGACGACATGAAGTGTTGGTAATTGTATTAATAATTGTTGCGATTGTAATAGGATATATTTTAATAAGGGGTTGATTAAGGTCTGATAAAGAAAATTTAAGAACCGGCGAATCACTATCTGACGCATTAAAAGATTGGAAATAAAGCAACTTTATGATAAAGCTCTCAACAGTTACGAAGGTGTACAATTTTAATGTTTAATAAACAATATAATCATGACAGCAGATACTATTAATAAAGCAAACAGCACTCAAGGTGAGAATCGCATCTATAGAAGTATAAATAAATTTGCAGATAAAACAGAGATGTCAAAGAGGTTTGCGAGGGCTAAGAAAAAACTTTTTGACATAAATAAATGGTCAAAATTGCCTGGAATTACCTCCTCGTTTCAGTTATATGATGTATCCGGAGAGAAAAAGCTTGCAGATAAACCGGAAATAAATGACTACATAAAAATAAATCTTCCAGGACCCCTTCCAGAGAATTGGGTAATAATTTCAAACATTCAACAAGATGAATTCAGTGCCGAATTTACTGTGCATCCTAGCAATAAGCCGGAGGCGAAGGGAAAAAATGCTAAGAAGACAGAACATTTTTTTGTACAGGAAAGCAGTAGTACGTTTAAAGTGGAATGCAAAGGAGAATTACTTTATGGCTACGAAATCGGAAAAAACGAAATAATAAATAATGAAGGAAAAGAAGCTGCTGGTCGTAAAGTAATAAACACATTAATAGCAGAAGGTGGGTGGGCAGGTTTTCAGAAATTTCAATGGGAAAAACTGACAGATTATTTTGTGCATAAAACTGAAATCGAAAAATAGACCTGCGGAAATTTCATTGATAAAAACGATGAGAAAAATATATAAAAAAGATCATTATGGAAATAAAACAATTTTATGATAAAGCACTTTCTCAACTGTCTTACGCCATCGAAAGTAAAGGGCAAATAGTCTTGGTAGATCCGGCAAGGGATATTCAACCTTATCTTGATTTTGCACACCAACTCGGTGGGGAAATTGTGGCAGTACTTGAAACACATCCGCATGCGGATTTTGCTAGTAGTCACCTGGAAATATCGAAAAGATTTAATGCCCCTGTCTACATTAATTCAAAAGCGGGAGTCTATTACGATGCCAACGAACTTGGACATAATGAAGAAGTCCAAATTGGAGATTTAACCTTTCGCGCTTTATTTACCCCCGGTCATTCTCCTGACCATAACGCATATTTATTACTTGAACATGGTGTTGAAAAAGCGGTTTTTTCGGGTGATGCCTTATTTGTAGGTGATGTTGGACGACCCGACCTCAGAGAGGGTACCGGCAACATGCAGGTTAGCAAAAATGAACTGGCCGGCATGATGTACGATACGATCAATAAAGTCTTCAGCATATTAGATGATGATACAATCGTCTATCCTGCCCACGGGCCGGGCTCGCTGTGCGGAAAAAACATGGGCAAAGAATTAGAGACCACAATAGGAAAGGAAAGAAGTAATAACTGGGCCTTTCAAATCAAAGACAAGGATCAGTTTATCACGGATTTTCTGGATGGTCAGGCTTTCACTCCCAAATACTTTCCCTACGAGGTTGAGGTAAACCGAAAAGGTATAGACTCACCAGAGGAAGATATTCATAAAATATTTGAAGCTAAAACAATTGATGAGAAGGCATTAATCATAGATGTCAGAGACCAGGAAAAGTTTAAAAAAGGGCATATAAAGCAATCTATTAATATTCAACTAGGGGATGACACATCAAAATTTGAGACATGGTTGGGTTCAATAGTAGGCCCTGATGAGAGTTTCAATCTCGTTGCTGAAGATCAGGCAATGTTAGAAAAGGCGGTTAGACGTACAGCTAAAATAGCTTATGAAGGTCATATTACCGGTATGACCTATCAGTTAGAGCAATACGACCTGTATGCTGATCAGCAGATAGACCTACAGGATTTCAAACAAAACCCCGATGTTTATACCATAGTCGACATCAGAAATGAACCTGAAGTAGCTAATGGCAAGATTTTCGAGAAAGCCATCCATGTACCCTTACCCGAACTAAGAGAACGTATTACTGAAATTCCTGATCACAGGCCAGTAGTCGTGCATTGTGCGGGTGGGTATCGGTCGGCAGCAGGTTCGAGTATCCTGGCGACTGAGTTTGCTGATGTCGCAGTTTATGATCTGAGTAAAGCAATAAGTGATTTTAAATAGTCGTAAAAAAATTTTAGAAGTAAAAAATATATAGATGAAATACTATCACGAATTATATAACCATTAAACAATAAAAACTATGATGGACAATATGAACATGGACGATTGTGGGCTTATGTGTGTAGGCATGTGGCTTGGTGGAATTTTACTCATTGTTGTATTAGTTCTGCTTGTAGTCTGGCTGTTTAAAAAGATCAAAAAATAAAAAGAGTATGGAGAATCTTCGTCCCGATATATTCGTGATTCCGGTAATTGCTTTAGGGTTGGTTATAGGGTTGTTTTTCTATTTCCTAAAACGGGTTACAGAAAGACGTATCTATAAACAATATATTCTGAAAATAGCCATATTGGCTTTTGTCCTCAATTTTATTTGGGAAGTGGCTCAGGGTCCCCTTTATAAAGGATATGAATATGATTGGCAGCATATTTCTTTTTGTGCCCTGGCATCTGTGGCGGATATGCTAATGGTACTCATTCTCCTTTTTCTTTTTGGACTGATCTATAACAATGTGTTCCATGAATAATCAAAAGTTCATTTTCTAGCATTTTTTCTTTGTTTTGGC
>NZ_CAXBET010000018.1:0-63258 GCF_963974835.1 uncultured Algoriphagus sp.
TTTTTTTGACATCATGAAGAAAAATTCCAGAATAACTTTCCTACACTTACAGACTTAATGGGATACTACCTTTTTTCGAAATTGAATTGATTTTAACGATTATGAATAGCTTTTCACCACCCTATAATTCGTAAGGCAAGTAAGTTACGATCTGGACAGATGTAGGAATTTAGCAGTATGTCTTCAATAAAATTACAAAGCCAGCAAGTCGTCAAAACAATTTTTATCGCAATTCATTCCCTGTCATTTTTGTCATCTCAATCCACAGTAGCTTGATTCATCTCCCCAATTAGAAACCCGGCTGGAAAATTCTTACTGAAATTCCTCATCCAGTCCATCATGGCCTCATCGGCAGCTGTAATCTGAATAACCGTCTGTTTGATATGATTCAGGGAATCCTGATTTCCCATAGTTTCCATCTTGGAAACCAACTTCGATTTGAGCTTGCTTAATTGGCCCATCTTTGCCATCGCATCATCATGAACTCTGATAACTTCGGCTTTTAATTCGGCCATTTTCATCTCATCTTCAGATTTCTCAGTATGACAGGAGAAGCTAACAGTAACAATTGCCACAAAAAGAGGGACTAGCAGATTGAGTGATGGTTTATTTTTCATAAGATTTAAAATTCAAAAACTTCGGATTTCATTTTTTCTTTTTTCTTCAGATTAAAGGAAACGTGCGTCATCAGACGATTTCCTGCAAAAGCACGGTCATTTGCCAGGTTTTGGCTCATGGGCATTTGATAGTTTGCTCCAATGGAAAACTGGCCCATGTTGATCTCAACACCCAGTACATTGCTAAGAAGATTTCCCCCGGATTGATAGACATCGTATTGGTTGTATAATTTATCCTGAGGCTGGGTCTCATACAGGAGCCCCACATTGGGCGCTATGCGGATTTTCTCCTGGACATTGAATTTGTAATACACCAGTAAATTGCCGGTTAATTTATTTCCATAGCGGTAATCATACTGGTTTTCTGTATTGATTTTATAGCTTGTATTGAGATTAAGCCCTACATCCATCAATCGGACATCATAGGCAGCATTGACCATAAAATCTGTACTTCCTGATCCCAACTGAAAGTTATTGGGGGAATCCGGCATAAGTTGCTCCCCATCCTCATATTTACCGGTGGGAGCTTTAACTCCGGCCCCCAGCCACAGCGAGTGTGCCAAAAACTTGGAATCAGCTGTTGTGATCCTATTTTCAAAGAGCTTATAATTCAGCATAGCCAAGGCATCCCCCATACCTTCTTTCTTCCCAGTCACCTCCCCCTGCTCCAGTTCCCTGATATTGAAATTATAGGGTAAAATGGTCATGATTCTCCATCTGTTCCCAAAATTCCAGGCTCCCCAGACTTCTATACTTTGGTACGTCTCATCCGATGTCAAGGGTGTTCGGTTCCCAATTGGACCTAAGTGCGTGGTCAGTGATTTGGACTGATACCGGATACCGACGAACTTATCGCTGAAGTCGGGTAAAATCCCCAGATAATAACTGCCCACTCCGCAGCCACAGATATCACAAGCCCAAGAAACTGCAGGAATCAGCGCGAGCAATAAAATCGTTACTAATTTTTTCATTTTGTGTAAGAACTATTGATGATCGGCTCGGCCAGCAATGGATCGCTGACGAAGTCACTGTCGTTCAAAGTTTTCAGGAAGGCAATCAGATTTTCTTTTTCTTCCTCAGTCATTTTTACTCCTATTGTCCCATCCTCATTCCTGAAAACCGGGTCCAACGTTTCCGAATCTAACATCCCATTCCTGTAATGCTCGATTACCCTATCTAAAGTCAGAAACCTTCCATCATGCATGTAGGGGCCAGTGTATTGCCAGTTTCTCAGGCTAGGCACTTTGAATTTGTAGCGGTCATCTTTATTCAAAGTCACATCAAATCTCCCCTGGTCATCCACATGATTGGGAGTCAGTCCATTATTGCGATAAGTTTTATCTGTCAAAAGTGGCTCTGCATGGCAACTGGAGCAGTTATTTTGAAAGAATTGATATCCGGCCAATTCCTCTTCGTTAAAGGAATGTCCTGCCTCTTTTCCACGGATTTTATCATATTCAGCATTGCCACTTACCGCCATCAACATGTACTGGGATAATGCTTTGAAAAACCGGGCATCGGTGATCTCCTCGCTACCAAAAGCCTTTTTAAACAAGGCAGGATATTCCGGGTGTTCTCTTAGCTTGCGTAGTACATTGGGCACATTTTCGTCCATTTCCACCGGACTGGTGATCGCATTGATCGCTGCAAGATCCAGATCAAACACTCCTCCATCCCAAAAGAACTCTTCATTCCAGGCCATATTCATGATCGGCATGGGATTACGGATCCCTAATTGGTCGTCAATACCATGACTCACATCGTGCCCATGATGGGTGAAAGCTGCCGTCTGGATATGACAACTGCCACAGGATATGATATTGTTTCTAGAAAGTCGTGGTTCAAAAAACAGCTTTTTCCCTAACTCAAACCCTTCTTGGGTGACTTCATTTCGCGAGAAATCATAGGATGTCTCAGGAAATCCATCAGGCTGAACAAAGCCCCTAAAAGGGGCAGGTTCACCCTCCTCAGAGTGACAGGCTGTAAACACTGCCAAGAAACCAATAGTAATGGGCAGAGTCGATCTGATGTACCTTATTTTATTTGGCAACTGCATTTACAATCCGTCCTCTCCTTTACTGAAATTCTCTGTGTGGTCATGGGTAAACATCTCCAGGAAATTGTTGGCGATATTTGAGCTGTAATCACTGAACATGACATTGGGGTGCTCATTAATACTAAAAGTATGCTGCCCGTCAAAAATCTTCATAATATCTACGAAGAGATGGACATTGCTTCTCAGGCCTTCCCGAACCTGGCAAATCCCTCCGGTATTTAGATCTAATGTGATTTCCTTGATGTTGTTCAAAGTGGGTGCGCTGTAACCTCCAAAACCGCCTATATGATATTTAAACTGCTTGTTTCCCGTGGGATCTCCTTGCTGGTCATCCGAGATCAGTCCACAGTTACCTTCGAATTTCAGGATAATATAACCGCTGTTCCATCCCCAATACATCCCTCCTCCTCCATGTCCCTGTGACGGGTCAAATGAAAGGACCCCCGGACGATCCTCCACAGGCATGGTATTTCTCAGACTATCTACTCCGAGTACAAAGGAAATCCTCGTATAATCTCCTTCCGGTACAGTTACTTTGGTAAATCTGGTGTCCCTATTCTCCGCCTGTATCAAAAAGTAGCTTTCCTCCTGTGGTACTACATACTCTTCCCCTGTCTCGGTATAAAGCCTGATGTTGCTAATAAAGTATTGAAGGATGCGAATGGAGAATTTTTCACCCTTTGAATTGGTGTATTCGCGGGGAGTTAAACCAAAGGTCTCCTCCCCTACAATATTGTCAAATTCAATGGAAAACTCACCGGTCTTTTGCAGGTCCGGTCCCGGGTCATCCTCTATACATGCACTTACCAAAATTACTATCAAGCCCATTAGGGCCCCTATTTTCAATTTGAGAAAATTAGATTTCATATTTTTCATATTTTAATATGAGACAGACCAAGCTTTTTCATGGATAAAATCATGATCTGTCAAACTGTGGATAAAGGCTGTGAAGGCAGCCTTGTCTGATTGGGAAAGGGGAATACTTGCTTTTCCTTCCTTTTTGTAAACTAAATCACTGGTCGTGGATACATTCTGAACTCCATCTGAGTAATGATCCAAAATCTCATCGATCGTACTAAATCGGTCATTATGCATGTAAGGAGCACTTAGCATCACATTCCCAAGGAGGTAGTTTGAAAGCCACCATTTCCTTCAGCTTGTAAAACGCAAACTCATCAAAGGAAACCCACTATTAAAAGCTAATTGAATGTCATTGTATAATAAATAACATTAGCTAATTTAAATAAGACATACTTATTCCATCTACATAAATTATATATTTATGTATGGTGTTTTCTCCTAGTAATCCAGAAATAAAGTATACCTATAGGATCAATAAATAGAAGTAAAGTTAATCTAAGAGCCTACATTTATACAATGAACAACTAACCTTTAGGCAGTAGTAGATAACTATTGCAGGAATGAAATAGGCATAGATCAATATAGGATAGAAATATTAGACCTTTGGTGGCTTGATCACTTCACGGATCAACTGAAAAATAAAAGGCTCGATGTAAAAGGAAATATGCCTCAAAACAATTGTTGAGGGCGAAATGTCTATCATTTCACAGCTTTTCATTGGAATATAAACCCCAAAATCTGCCGTGAATTTGTATGTAGAGTTGGTTTCTTGTTTTTCTTTTTGAGCTTTCAATTTCTCAGCCAGATAGCATTTACCATCACAGTTCATCATAGGCTTATCCTTATTGACACAAAAATTTTCAATAATATACGCCTTATTAAGCTCATAACTACCCTGAATCACAGAATACACCATGCTATTGAGCAGCAAAGTGAAACACATAAAAGTATGTATCAGGATTTTCATTTCGTCACAAAAATAAACAACGGAATCCCGATAACAAAAGAAAAATATATAAATAATAAGTTTATTATATAATTAGAGTTGCACTAAAACAATTTGGAACATAGTGTTATTGCCTCCTTATCAAATAAACTATTTTCAACCTGAGACAAACCAATATTTCCGGCAGCCAGGATCACTTCATAGTCAGGTCCCTCTTTGTCCAAATGAATTTTTACATGACCTGAAAAAGATTGTATTTTTTCATAAGTAAGCTCTGAACCGTCTGACAATTCACTCAAAATAGTCGTGCTTTTCAAACTGGCACTGTTGACAGGTTGAAGAACCAAAGCGATAGGTGTATCAGGAGAATTATAGGATCCAAAATGCAAGTGAGTCAAATATTCCGTTTGTCCGTTTCCTTTGGTACCATCCAGTTGAATTACAAACTCCAATAAGCCATCCGCAAGCTCGTTTACAGTCAACACGCCTGAAAAATCAAAATCACTGGCCTGATACAGCTCATAACTAATACTGTTCTTTGGGACTTCTGGGTTTTCTATAGTGCATCCAGAGAAATACATCAAAATGAAAAGTAAGGAAAGTGTGGATTTCATACGAAGAAGAATTAACTGAAATTTAATATACATTAATCAATTTGGGCAATCCGACCTGATGCATTTATGAAAGTTTTCACCTTTGGAAGAATCGAGTCCATCGATGATTTCACTTCATAAAATTTATCTGTAGTTTTACCAGTTAGAACATACTCTTCCATATTTTTACTTAGTCATAACGTCTATTTCAGCATAGCCCGCTGAATTGTTATTCTGGGTATTCTTTAATGCAGTAAGCTTAATATATCTAGCCTGTACAGGTGCGAATTCCTTGCTTTGCCAAAGCGGGTTGTTATTGATATTGGAAAATTCCCCCTGGCTCACACTCTTCCAATTTTTGCTGTCAAGAGATATGTAGAATTCATATTCAGTGATAATTCCACTGGACCATAGTCTTTGATCTGGCAGATACCTGAACCCGATAAGTTCTTCCTCTTTACCCAGGTCTATCACAATATCCACAGGTAGCTGTTTATCCTCTGCATGGTGCCAATAAGTATTTGGATCTCCATCGATGACCTGGGCTACATTCCCATCCAAATCACTTACTACTTTCCAGTCTTTTCTTGAAATATCGAAGCTTTCGGCTGTCACTGGACTGCTTTTCTGCGTAGTTGGATCATAGCTCATTGCAGCCACTTCCACTTTGCCTTCGCCTGTAGAAATCAAGCCTGTGTATGCCTGGGAATTTGTAGTGGGAACAGATCCGTCCAAGGTGTAGTAAATCGTGGATTCCTCATCTGCTGGAATGATTCGTATATCACCCGACTGTTCCCGGATAATACCCGGGAGACGTCAAAATCTGAGGCGCATTGAACACTCCAATGTTGGAAATAATGGGATTGCTTTTGGAATCTGTGATGGTAAATCGAAGCTGGGTAGCTTCTACGGTCGGGAACTGAAGGATTCTCTTATAGCCAATCGTAGTCTGGCTGTCCAATTCCTTCCATTCCCCACCCACCATCGCTTCTATGGTAAATGACTTGACGCGCTGACCCAGTGGAATGTATTCCTGGGCCATGAAGCGGTTAAATGTGGTCGGCTCATCAAAAGTAATTGTCAATGAAGCTGATTTTACCCCATCATCAGTAGCCCAATAAGTAAACTTATCCCCATCTAAAGCCTTGGAGGCATCATATTTATTACTTCCTCCTCTTACATTGGTCGCCTCAGCACTGGCATTTATGGCAAGGTCCTCGTCAAATACTTCCTTGACGGCCTGGGCAAAAGCCAGCACGTTTTTTTCGTCTGTCTCATGAATCAAACCGTTTGGCATGATCGCGAAATTGAGCAGCAAGGTGCCGTTTCTCCCGATGGAATTGTAATAAGTATCCATCAACTCAGGTAAAGTTTTCACTTTGGAATCCTCTCGGACATGATAAAACCACTCCGGACGGATGGAAGTATTGACTTCCCCTGGAACCCATGCATTACCGTTTTCCACCCCATGTCGCAACATTTCCTCAGGCACATCTCCGAGTGAGTCCAGCAAACTCCAGTTGGTCTCTCCTACATAACCTGATTCTGTACCTACCCAACGGAGATCGGCACGTTTTCCGCCATCATTCCAAATGACAATATTCGGCTGAAGCTCGCGTACCAGCTTATAGGTATTCCCCCAATCGTAATAAGTAGTCCTGTCTATTTTTCTGGTTTCATTTGCGCCTCCATAATAGCCAGAACCACCATTGGCCCCATCAAACCAAATCTCAAAAATATCCCCATAATTGGTAAGGAGCTCGGTCAGTTGGTTTCTGAAATAAGTGATGTATTCCGGCTTTCCATAATCTGCAAAATTTCTGTCCCAGGGAGAAAGGTAAACTCCGAATTTCAAGCCATACTCCTTACATGCATCTGCCAGTTCACGTACGATATCGCCTTTTCCGTCTTTGTACGGTGAGGCTGTCATATCATAATCGGTGTATTCAGATGGCCAAAGGCAAAAACCACTATGGTGCTTTGCCGTCAAAATCAATCCGCTCATTCCAGCCTCTTTTGCAATTCTTGCCCATTGGCGCACGTCCAGATTTTCCGGGTTGAAGATGGCGGGATCTTCATTGCCGAATCCCCATGACATATCGGTGTAAGTATTGACTGAAAAATGGATAAATCCATAATATTCCATCTCCTGCCAATTCATCTGGTTCTCGTTTGGTACCGGCCCATACGGCTCAGGAGCTTTAACCTCTTCACATGATGTAAAAATTATACTTAATACTACTAAAAGACTGAAAATTAATCGTTTGTTATACATTTTTACTAGTTGATTTGCTGTATTAAATTATCTCCTATGAACTGTAAAATTCAAATCATCACTTCAGTTAAACCACTTCCTGGAAACATGATTTTTATAATTACACCTATTTCTTAATTCCTGAAAAAAATGCATGAATTTCCTTTCCGTTAACCATTATATTTCCAATACTATAATTATTCATCTTCATAGATAAATCAAAAACAATATATTAAAAAAGACCTGATATAATCAGGGCAAACGTTTGACCACCAACAAAAACCAATGGGGATTTAATAGAAAATCCAATATTGAAATAGAGACTTAGCTATCAGCTTCATGGCAAAACGATTATATCTGAAGTCACACCTGTTTTTAGTATTCTTTATGAAGTTACACCTTGAAAAGGAAAGCTACGGGCATTAAGAATAGGGTCAAAACGAATTACCATCCAAAAACAGATCAAACTTTTCCCGGAATTGAGGAGCCACGGTAATCCTCTGATCTCCAAAAATAATCTGATGGCGTTCAACTTCCCGGATCATTTGGAGGTTGACAATAAAAGATCGATGGACCCTCATAAACATATCGGAGGGTAATTCTTCCTCCAGTTTTTTCAATGAAATCAAGGTAATGATTGGCAAAATCTTATCTACAAGATGAATTTTTACATAATCCTTCATCCCTTCGAAATACCTAATTTCATTCAGAAAAATACGGATGTGCTTATAATCAGATTTGACAAAAAGTGATAGTTCTTTGGAGACAAGAGGTTTTGAGTCCTCTTCAGCCGTTTTTTCCAATTTGTAGATTAGGTCTTTTGCTTTGGTTACGGCAGAAAGAAACTCAGAATAATTAAAAGGTTTCAGGAGATAATCAACCGCATTTACCTTATAACCTTCCAAAGCGTATTGCTCAAAAGCGGTAGTAAACACGATCCATATATTTTCAGGAAGAATTTTGGATAGATCAATTCCTGTCAATTCCGGCATTTGAATATCCAAAAACAAGATATCTACTTCCGGATCACTATGCAGAAAGTCAATTACCTCAAAGCCATTCTTACAGGACTTCTTGAGATTAAGAAATCCTGTCTTCTTAATGTACGACTCCAGCAGATTTAGCGCCATAGGCTCATCATCTACTATCAAACAGTTGATTGCTCTCATTGTTCCAAATCGATTTTCAGCATTAACCTGGCTACATACTGGTCGTTTTCAACTCCATTAAAGTAGGTAAAATGATCTCCATATAAGAGAAAAAGCCGCTTTCTTAGATTTTCAATTCCGATTCCCGATCCACTTAGATCCTGTTGGTTTTTCGCAAAATTGGAGTTTCTTGCTTCAAAAAAAACATGGCCATAGTCGATTTTCAGATCAAAAAAAATATAAGATTCAGCCTTGGCACTTACTCCATGTTTAAATGCATTTTCAACAATGGAAATAAACAATAGCGGAGGCAATTTGATGTCTGGAATGTCTGGTGGGAATGTGACTTGAACCTTCACATTCTCCTGCAGTCTGATCTCCATCAATTCAATATATTTTTCGAGAAAGTCTATTTCTCCTTTCAGTGAAACGAATTCCCTTTCACTGCTTTTCAATAAATAGCGCATCAACTTACTCAGGGAATGAATAGATTCTTTTGCTTTATCGGGATCCAAATCCACCAAGGAATAAATATTATTCAGTGAATTGAAAAAGAAATGTGGTTGCAGCTGGTATTTAAGATAATTCAAATCCGATTGAAGTTTGGTATTCATAGCTTCCTTCTCCAACAGCCTAACCTGTGCAACTTCCCTTGAGGAAAGTATACCTATGGCGAAAACTACAGGAACGATATTTATCAGAAAATCAATCAGTTTGACAAACTCCATTGGAGGTGCCTCTTTCGGAATGATCTCCATTGCTCTCTCAGGAAATAAAAAAGGCATCAAAACATCGAACTTTAATACCACTATAAAGCCTACCAAAAGTACATTCACTACCCAAAACTTGATTTTATAACCTTTGAAAAGCCATTGATCTACAAGTTTGAGATAATTTGTATAAAACAATCCCGCTAAAACCAGCAACTGCAGATGGTACCAAGGATTGATAAATAAATCTCGCCAACTCCACCCTGAATTTGAGAAAAAAACAGACGGCAATGCCAACAGGACTATCCAAATAAGGATATGTATAGAAACCTCGGATCTAAATGGCTTGATATTTTTACTCATATCTCAAGGAAACGATCGGGTCTGAAGCTGCAGCCTTTCTGGCAGGGTACCAGCCAAAAAACACTCCAGTTACCGTACAAACAACAAAGGAAATGATTAAGGAAAAGCTACTGATTTCTATTGGCCAGCCTAATGCATTTCCAACGAAGATGGAAGCTGAAATACCAAATAGAACCCCAAGCAATCCTCCTCCCACACTAATTAAAACTGATTCAATCAAAAATTGAAGCAGGATAAAGCGACTTTTGGCCCCGATTGCCATTCTAAGTCCAATTTCTTTTGTCCTTTCTTTTACTGACACATACATGATATTCATAATTCCGATTCCCCCTACCAATAAAGAAATTCCTGCAATGGCTACCAATAAAACCGTTAACATTTCACTGGTGGAACTGAAGGTATTCAACATTTCCTGCTGGGAGCTCACATTAAAGTCATTATCCTCTGTAAGCGGAATTTTATGTGTATTTTCCAGTATGCCTGTAATTTCATTTACTGCTTCATCAGCATCCTGCTCACTGATGGAGCTGGCCACAATCGACTGAAGGTAATCCTGAGCCAATATTCTTTTCTGAACTGTGGTGTAAGGGGCAAGGATAATATCATCCTGATCTTGCCCAAAGGTATTCTCACCTTTCTCTTTCAAGACACCAATTATCCGAAAGGGAATACTTTTAAACCGGATCATTTTCCCGATTGGATCTTCTCCATCCGGGAAAAGTTCTTTCTGGATGGTCTTACCAATCAATGCGACTTTTGCTGATGACCTTACCTCATCATCTGCAAACATTCCGCCATCCTCCAGATCCCAATCCCTAATGGAAAGGTATTCAGGAGATACCCCATAGATGGTAGTAGGCCAATTGTTTGCACCCGCAATCGCCTGACCTGATCCATTTACCAGGGGTGAAACATATTTCACTTTTTTTGCTTTTTGCGAAATAGCTTGAGCATCACTTAGCTTCAGAGACTGCATTTCGGACTGGTCCATAACACCTCCAAACATCTGAGAACCTGGCCTGATGTTGATCATATTAGCCCCCATGGATGAAATACTGTCCTGGATACTTTTTTTAGATCCTTCGCCGATTGCCAACATGGCAATGACAGAAGCCACACCAATAATTATCCCCAGCATGGTCAAAAGCGTTCTTGTTTTGTTTAACAAAACTGCCCTCCAGGCTACTTTCAACAAATTAGTTAAGCTCATACGATTTATATTTAATTCTCTACGGGAAGTAATTTCAACTCGTTAGAGGCAAACAATCTATCTATGACTGCTTCGTCTCTAATTATATTTCCATCCTTTAATTGAATGGTCCTTTTGCTAAATCTTGCTATATCATTTTCATGCGTTACAAAGCCTATAGTAATTCCTTTTTCATTGAGTGATTGAAAAAGCTCCATTACCTCATAGGAAGTTCTGGTATCCAAATTCCCTGTAGCCTCATCAGCCAAAAGTATCACTGGCTGATTGACCAAGGATCTTGCAATTGCAACACGTTGTTGTTGGCCTCCTGACAATTGACTGGGGACATGGTCCATTCTTGACTCCAAACCAACCATCCTTAATGCTTCAATTGCTCTTTCTTTTCTTTCCTTTGATGAAACTTTTGGATTATAAATAAGAGGCAATTCCACATTTTCCAATGCAGAAGTTCTTGCCAATAAATTGTAAGACTGAAATACAAACCCAATTTTCGTATTTCTGATATCTGCCAATTGGTCTTTGGACAAATCCCTTACCTGGCTTCCATCCAATTCATAAATACCCGATGATGGTTGATCCAAGCAGCCCAAAATATTCAAAAGGGTTGATTTTCCTGATCCACTGGTTCCCATTATTGTCACAAACTCGCCTTTTTTTATCTCCAAACTGACTCCTTTTAATGCTCTGACAACTTCCTCCCCCATTTTGAATTCGCGCTTGAGGTTTTTGATTTTTATAATTACATCATTCATGGCTGACTAATTTTAATTTGCCTTTTTGTTTTGTGAAGGTGGTTTAGGCATAAAAGGACTTCCTCCTTGACCTGAGGCATCCCTCTGCTCTTCCCTGCTCAAATCAGTAATGACTTCATCTCCCAAATCCAATCCACTAAGAATCTGAACATGGATTCCATCTGACATGCCAGTCTCAACTGTTTTGGGTTGTAGCAAACCATTTTTATCCCTAAGCCAGACTTTTTCCATATTGGGATTTTGATTTGGATCTGAACCGGAAGGCATGGAATTTTCTTCAGCTGTAATTTCTTCCTGAATATAATACTGCTCCAGAATCAAGAGATCCGGATCAAATGATAATGCCTTTACTTTAATACTGGTTGTATTGGGGAGCTCCTGGGTATAAATCGTAATAGTGGCAGTAAGCCCAGGTTTTAATTTGTTTGCAGAATTATCAGCTTCCACAATTACCGTATATGTCACTACATTTGAAGTAACAGTAGCGCCAAGTCTTACTTGTTTTACTATCCCGTCAAATTCCTCATTGGGATAGGCATCCACTGTAAAAGTAACCCGTTGTCCTACTGCCACACCACCAATATCCGCTTCATCCACGTCTGCTTCAACCAACATTTTTGTCAGATCTTTGGCAATGGTAAACAACGTTGGAGTGTTGAAACTGGCAGCAACTGTTTGGCCTTCTTTGACATCTTTAGTCAAGATTACTCCATCAATAGGAGAATATATAGTGGCATAGCTCAAATTGGTTTTTGCTTGTTTTAAAGCAGTTTCCCTTTGTTGGGATACAGATTTTGAATTGTTATACTGGTATTCTGCTTGCTCAAAATCCTGTTTACTGATGACGCCCTCATCAAACATTTGCTTTTGTCTGTTATAATTCTGGGTATAATATTGAAGTTCATTCAAACTTGCCGCATAGCTAGCCTGCGCACTTGTAACCGATTCGATCAAAAGTGTCTTATCCAACTCGGCAAGGAGCTGACCTTTTTTTACTTCAGAATTATAATCCACATAAATGGATTTGACCTGACCAGATACTTGGGTACCTACCTCAATCTCATCCAAAGGCTCAACGGTTCCTGTAGCGGTAACTACAGTGGCCAAGTGCTCGGAAGTTACAGCAGTAGTTTCCAGTTTGATTCTCGATGAAGAGGAAGATGACAGCGCATTAATCCCCCAGAAAGCAGCAGCTAAAGCCGCTAACGAAAATATTCCGATTTTTACTTTTTTATTCATGGTTTCAAATGTTCAAAGGTTGACCCTGGTAGAAGTCTAAGAGATAACTGTATAGGAGCAAGAGGTATTTAGATTGGAGGTATGACTCCTCAGCGGTGAGGTATTGATTTCGGCTGACTGCCAATTCTGTTGCTGTCAATCCTCCCAAATCATATTGTTTTTCAGCCAATTCAAAGGAAACCAAAGCATTGTCTCTTGCTATTTCAGCCGATTGTAACTGCGCTTTGTTTGCGGTGGCGTTTTGCCATGCTGTTTCAATTTTGGAAAACAGGTTTTTTTCGGCTCCGATTTTATCCAGTTCATTAGATTGCAACCTAATCCTTGCCTGGGCTACATTGGTCTTGTTTTGCTTTTTTGAAAATATTGGGACCGAAAGATTCACAGAAATCTGTCTACTGAAATTCCCATTGATCTGGTCCACATAATCAGATGACAATGTATTGGTATATCCCGTGCTCAATCTTCCTCCCAATGACAGTGATGGCAAGTAATTGGACTTCGCAATTTTGATATCGGTTTGAATGGCCTCCCCCTCTTTTTCCCAGATTTTCAAATCAGGTAGAAAGTAGGTGGCATTGGAAAAAACTTCATACTTATCAGGGATGGTTCTAGCTGTAGCATCTAAGGAAATTATTTTGATTTCAAAATCCACCATGGGGTCCAGTTCCAATAACTGCTTAAGAGCCAATACCTGCTGGGCATATTGGGACTGGGCACTCACCACCAGATAATTACTATTAGCCGCCTGGGTTTCAAGGTCCATCAACTCTTTTCTGGAAATGGCACCACTCTCAAATCTCTTTTTAGACTGCTCCACTTGAAATTGAAAAGACTCTAAATTTTTAATGGCTACTTCTATTCCCTCGTAATTGTATAATGCCCTCAAATAGGCTTCGATTACACTTAATTGTATGCTATTTTGTGATTCTTCCAGATACAACTGGCTTTGATCTTCCAGTATTTTACTTTTTTGAATTTGCAGATTCAATTCATTCCCTTGGTATAGAATCATTTCCATTGATAAACCCATACTATTGGAAAAAACATTCTGATTGACAAATTCACTTGTAATAGGGTCAATGGTCTGTCCATAAACACTACTTCCTGAAACAGTCCCAAATAAACTTGGGAGTTTATTGTTTTTGGATTGGGAGGTACTCAGTTGGTTGTTTTCCACATTGTATTTGGACTTACCAACATTGATATTATTGGCAACAGCATAATCAAGACATTGCTGAAGGTTCCATTTATCCGATGAGACATCCTGCCCAAAAACCTCCAAAGCTTGGCTTAAAAGCAATAAACTCAGAATTACTATTTGTCTTATGAATTTCATTTCGGTAGCTTTTTATTAATCGCTTACCCAAAACTTTGAAATCCAGACCCGCTTTAAAAATGAAATAGAAGAACCTACCGATAAATCGGACAAACGGGCTTGTTTTTCCGATGAACCAATATCAAATCTTGGCTCCTATTAAAAATATAATGTAGAAAAGGTTGATTTTAATAATTAATGATTGGACAGGAAGATCCCGGTTTTAATCGAATTAATCCCCTTACTTATAATTTCACCAAGTGATAATCTTGCCCAGAAATAGTTTTGAAGGTTATAACCCGGGAAAAGTCATCTCTATTTTGAGCTAAGTTACTACCATTCCCATCTATGATTTTCATACCTGAAGGAAGTAAAAAGTTACAGTACAAGCCCTTCAATGAGTGGATTTTTGCTTCAGAAACTTCTCCATCCTTCCAGCTATAATCTACCACAAATGCTCCTCTAGCATGCATTCCTCTAACTGACCCTTCCTGCCAACTTTCAGCGCTTGGCAAAGCAGGAATTAGCCTGATGACTTCATCCTCTCCATGACTTTGAAACAACATTTCTACTATTCCTGCTGTACCACCAAAATTCCCATCAATTTGAAATGGAGGGTGTGCACAAAATAGATTCCCATAAGTTCCACCATCACTCATCACAATCTTGGTTCCATCTCCTCCCACCGGCTGAAGCAATTTTTTAAATAGTACCAGAGCATGATCACCATCGCCTAGTCTAGCCCAAAAATTAATTTTCCATGCCCTACTCCAACCTGTACCATCATCCCCTCGCTGCTTCAGTGTTTCAGTCACCGCCGCTGCCAACTCAGGTGTCGACCAAGGAGTGATCTCGTCATAAGGATGGAGTCCATACAAATGTGAAACATGTCGGTGCTGGGGATCGCCGTCTTTCCAATCATCCAACCACTCATTTAGATCACCGTTTTCTCCAATTCTATTCGGAGCTAACTGAGCTCTTTTTTCAGCTAAAGTAGTGGCAAACTCTTGATCTATTCCCAAAATTTTTGCCGCAGCAATGGTGTTTCCAAAGAGCTCCCTACTTATCTGCATATCCATCGTAGGCCCCATACAGGTGTGCCCTTTATAACCGTTTGGTTTAATGTAAGAATGTTCAGGGGAATTGGATGGTGCCGTGACCAAATAATGATGCTCAAGCTCCTCAATAAGAATAGACGACAAAAACTCAGAGGCTCCTTTCAACACTGGATAATACGTCTTTAAAAAGGCAGTATCTTGGGTAAAGCGAAAATGTTCCCAAATGTGTTCAGTCATCCAGGCACCTCCAGTCATAGTAGAACCCCAGCTCGCTCCTTCTCCGGGAGAAGTAAAATACCATGGATTGCTAATTACATGCGCCACCCAGCCTGGAGCGTCGTAGTATGCTTTGGCTGTTTTTTGCCCATTTTCTACCAAACTGGAAGTGAATCGATGCATGGGTTCTGCCAGATCACCATAACCCAGAGGCTCTGCCAACCAATAGTTCATTTGAATATTGATATCCAAGTGATAATCACCATTCCATGGTGCCTGGTACTCTGGCCCCCAAATCCCCTGGAGGTTTGCCGGTAATTGTCCCGGCTGTGAGGAAGAGATTAGCAGGTATTTCCCAAAATTGTAATAAAGCACAGGCAGCTGAGCATCTTCATTTCCTTCTGAATAGCGTTTTAGTCTTTCTGGTGTAGATAGTTCAGAAATGGCTTTATCCTCAGCAACCAATTCGAAACTATTCCTGTAAAAAAACTCCTGAAAGGACTGGATATGTCTTTCTCTCGCTGTAGCTAAGGCTAAATCATTTATTGTTTTCGAAACTTCTTTTACAGGATCTCCAATAGGCTTTCCAGGATCATCAATGTTATAATCCGTAGCTGCAGCAATTACCACGTAACAGACATCAGCTCCTATCACTTCAATCTGTCCCCCGTAATTTTTGATTACCCCACCTTCATTAACAACTTTGAGCATCGTGGCGTACTTCATCCCAGCCAGCTTCTTATTTGGCAGTTGACCTTTCATAACCAACACATCATTTCCTTCCGAAACCACTGTGGCATATTCTTTTCTGTCCAAGCCAATATCAAAACTCAACTTACCTCTCCTGGACGCAGAAAACTTAATAACCATCACGTCATCCACAATGCTGGAGAATGCTTCCTGTGTGTATTCAACTCCATCCCTAACCCAACTGGTAGTAACAATAGCCTTCTGCAAATCCAATATTCTGGAATAATCCTTATAAGCAGTCAATGTATCCTGCCAAGTAATGAGAAGGTCTCCCAGTGTTTGGTAACTTCCGTAATGTTCATTGGCACCATTGCCATATCCAGAGCCTACTCCTTTACTGACAAAATGCTCCTGCAACAAAGACTCGGCTTCCTTGTTATTTCCATTTTGCAATAGCTTTTGAATTTCCTCTAGGTACTCGTATGCATCCTCACGATCTGCATCCTGAACACCCCCAGACCAAAGTGTCTTCTCATTAAGAATCACCCGGTCACGATTAGGATTTCCAAAAATCATTCCCCCAAGATGCCCATTACCAATTGGTAAAGATTCCAGATGGTTAACAGCAGGCTTTTTAAAATATAATGACTTGTCTGTTGTTTGTGCCCCGCAAAATTGGTTCGCAGTTACTAGGTATATCAATGAAACAAAACTGCACCTTTGAAGAAATTCCCTGATCATTGTTACTTACTTTTTCTGAATTAAAATTATTCGATAGCTCGTTTTATTAAATAGCATAGAGCTTTCATGCCTTTGTTAATTTACTACTGTCGAGATTTCAAAAGTTTCCCCATCGTCTTTACTTTCAAAAACTGAGACAAGCAGCTTTACTTTTTTTATTTTTTCGTCAACAAACATATTTTACAATTGAAACTTTACCTCCGGAGAATTAATTATTCTGGAATGAATTACAGTTTTTGTTCCAGCGGTTCCCTGCTTTTGTTCTCCATTCCCAAGTTTAGCTTCATCCCATTTTCATTACGGAGATACAACGTACGCGTAGGGAAAGCAATGGAAATCCCCAGCTCCTCAAACTTCTGGTAGATTTGCAAATTAAAATCCTGCTGTATATCCATATAGGTATTAAAATCAGCACTGTTGATGATATAAACAATTTCAAAGTCCAGGCTAGAATCACCAAATGCTTTGAAATGTGCCCGGTCAAAATCCACACGCTTTTCTGATTCAACAATTCCCTTTAATATGCCTGGAATCATTTTCACCTGCTCTAGTGGGGTTTCATAGGTAACACCAACCCCAAACACTATTCTTCGGCGTTGCATTTTCTTATAATTATGGATTCGCGAACTCGTCATATCGCTATTGGAAAAAACCAGTTGCTCCCCTGAAAGGGTCTTGATGCGCGTGGTCTTGATGCCAATTTTGTCCACGATGCCATTCTTATCTTCGATCACCAAAAAGTCACCGACTTCAAAGGGGCGGTCAAAAAAGATCACAAAATAATTAAAGAGATCGCCAATGATATTTTGGGCAGCCAATGCAATCGCAATACCTCCTATTCCCATTCCGGCAATAATTGCCGAAACATCATAACCCAGGTTACCTATCATAAAAACCAATCCAGTAATCCAGATAAGTATATTGATGATCAATATTACACCTCCCATCTGCTTGACCTTTTCTTCTCCTCCCTCCTGTTTTCTGATGTAAGTCTGGAGTAGCATCACGATAATACTGGACACAAGCCTAATGGAATAATAGGTTATGATGACCACAAAAATCACTTCGAGAATTTTAGAAATCCTCTCCGGCCAGACAAGTGATTTTAGCCCGGCATAAATAATTGTGAAGTATACCATTGGCAAAACATACAGCCCAACGCTCTCTACAATAAAATCATCTATAGTTGTAGATGTTCTTGATGCGGCCTTTCTGATTCGCTTGAGAACTACATTCTTGAAAAGCCTTACCAGGATAAGGCCAATAACGATAGCCCCAAATGCGATCAGGTATGCCTTTCCTGTGTTACCGTAATACTCTCTTGTAAGTAAATCTTCCATGGTAGTTAGTTAAGTTGGTATATTTTACTTTGCTAAAAATTAATACCTAATTGATACTTGAGGGATTTGTTATTAATATATAATCCAAAGTAGATACCATTCCCAAAAGGGTGGCAGTATTGATTTAACTTTTAAAAAAGTGAAAGTCCAGAAAAAATGTTCCACTAAATCCAAGTTATCTGAACCAGTCCGAGCATAAATCCATTCAACTCGGAACGTTAAAGGTTAAGTATTTTCAGGCTAACCTCTTATTTTAGTGTCCATAACTATTAAAAATTGGCCCAAGCAATAACTTTAGACTTAAAAACGTGAAAAGGGTTCAGCACATTCAATCTTCTTGAATAGTGCATATGCGATAAAGCCCAGAGCCTTTTACCCAATTCCCTATAAAAAAAGCCTAGCTTGTTGTTCCAACTTATCTGTAGGAATAAAAATTAGAAAACTTAATAAGTGGTCAACTTAATACTTTGTCCATTATTAAACCTTTACCCGCATAATCAAGAACAATTTTACTCTATTCCGAAATCATAATTTGCAAATCTTATTTCAGTTGCTTGAACGTCATCAAAAATTATATCGGGCAGTCACCAATAAAATCCGGGTTTCCCGCTTTGCCCTGAAGTCCTGTGAAAAGGTGTTCGTAAGTGTTTCTCCGGCAAATCTCTCTGTATTGAAAACGTCTCTCACACTGAGCAGAATGCTTGCCTTTTCACTCAAGAACGATTTCTGAATACTGCTGTCCACAGAATACCTGGCAAGATCCCTACCCTGAGCTTCCACTTCCGGTGAGTCGTAATTACCTACCAGCTGGAAGTTGATTCCAAAGGGAAGTTTGAAATCCTGTGTAAGCTTTGCATTCCAGGAAAATCCTGAATTCGTAAAATCCTCCCCGATGTTGGATCCATCCACAGCAATTCTGAAAAGGGTAAGTCCACCATTTAAAGAATACCAATCATTAACTTCTGAAACGCCGATAAATTCCAAACCATAAGATTGGGAGGACAATAAATTCGCTGGCTGGGAATAGGATATACCGTTTTCCACCACGGTAATGAAATCCAGTTGTCCGTTGACTTTTCTATAAAACAGGTTAGTGGTAAAACTTGATTTATTAAAGTTTGCCAGATGCCCCACTTCAAATGAGTTGATCATCTCGGGTTCAAGATCAGGGTTTCCCCTACGGATGTTCAGGGAATCTGTAATGTCAGGAAAAGGGTTTAGCCTCCATGCTGTAGGCCTGTCAATTCTTCTGGAATAGGTAAACTTGAGAGAGTGAATCTCATTTAAATTATACATTCCCTGTACACTGGGAAAGAGGTTGAAATAGCGCTGTTGATTCTGCTCATCGGTATTTCGGAGATAGGTGTCGACTTTGGTATATTCCCCCCGCAATCCCAGCGCATATTCAAATTTCTCCTTCGCTGAGGAGAATATAGCATATCCTGCATGTATCTGATCCTGATAGAGAAACTGGTTGCTGATGGCAGGAACTTCTATAAAAGAGCCCGAAGTCTCCTCATACCTAAGATAGCGGTAGTCATTGTCAAATTTTCTGATATTGGATTTGAGTCCTGCCTCAAACTGACCTGTTTCCCATTGCTTAATGTAATCTGCCTGTAGTACTGTAATATTTCTTACTTCATCGGTAAAAGCCCGTTCCTGACCTGTAAGATTCACTGGGCTGGGCTCCAGTGTATTGCCAAAAATCTCAATGTTCTGGGTTTTGAACTGATTTCTGTACGAATGGCTAGCTGTAACGCGGAGTAGATGCCCGTCTTCATCAAAATTGTGCTCAAAAACCAGGGCGTTGTCAAATCCTTCGTCTGTTTCATCCTCGTTGTTCCGCCGTACATAATCATACGTGTTTTCCATGCCAGCAGGATCAAGACTACTAAGCTGGGAATATAGGGTATTCGTCTGGAATTGATGACCATATTGGTACACCCCCTCATAACTCAGTATATTATCCCCAAAGTAATAATCCGCCCCCATGTTGAGGTTATGGTTTTTCTCCCGCTCAGAACCATTGGTGCTTTGCTCCAGTTTCTCCTGATCTTCAAAAATCTCCCTTATCGAGCTTCGCTTGCTTACACCTTTCCAGTTTCGGTAATTATATCCACCAAACACATTGAATGATCCTGTGCGGTGATTGATTCTTCCTCCTACATTCGATCTACCTCTGGTTCCATAGGTTCCTTCCACACCTCCATGTGTGCCCAAATCCTGCCCTTTTTTCAAAATAATATCGATCACACCACCTTCTGCGGCTGCATCATATCTCGCATTTGGATTGTTGATGACCTTTATTTCCTCTACTGCACTGGCAGGTAACTGGTTCAGATTTTGGGTCATGGAAGAATTTCTTCCATTGATAAGAATATTCGTACCACTACTTCCTCTTAAAGAAATCGAACCATCTTCGGATACCGAAATGGATGGGGTATTTCGCAAAACATCCAGCAGGGTACCCCCGGCATTTGCAAGATTATTTTCAGGAGAAATGGTAATTCCTTCCAAACTTGCCCTTACTGGCATTTTACTCGTCTGTACCACTACTTCCTCCAATTTCTCTGCGTCACTTTTCATTTTCAGTTCTCCAAGGGAGAGACTTCCGTCCACATTAACATCCTCCACAACCATATCTTGGTAACCAATAAAAAATGCCTTTAGGACATAATTTCCTCTTTTGACTTCAAGTGAAAATTTACCGTTTTCGTCAGTATCCGAAAATATCACAGGATCTGCTGATGTCGTGGATTTGAACAAAGCTACCTGAACAAAACCCAGGGGTTCATTGCTTTCTCCGTCCTTCAGAGTTCCTGTAAGCTGATATTCCTGAGTCAAGCCTAGTAAAGGGATACAAAAAAATAAAAGAAAGACGGGGATTTTTGCCAGTGGTTTCATCGGATACTTAGTTGGTTTTAGTATAAGACTAACAAAACAATCTATACCAATTTTGAAGTACCTATCTAAACCAAATTTTAATGGTATGGTTTGGTCTTTCAAAGGTATAAATCAGACTAAAGCCATAATTCTTACATATCTGGTGTACAATGGCAAGTCCAAGGCCAGCTGAATCCTGATTGTCCCCGTCCTTTTTAAAGCGTTCCAGCATATCTTTGGGATCAAAAGAGGGAATTCTACCGGTATTTTTGATCTGAAGCATATTGCTTTCCAATAAAATTTCTATTTGTCCGTTTTCCAGATTATGCCTGATAGAATTGCTTAGGAGATTATGTATTAGAATATCAGCCACATAGGGATGCATTGACAGAAACACGCCTGGTTGAATATGCTTCCTGAGTTGGATATCATGAATTTGGATTACTTCTTCCAATCGGCTTAGCACCTTTTCGAGTTCCTCACTGAAATCCATGGGGGCGGGAGATTCAAATTCATCATTTTCCAGCTTTGCAAGAATGGATAGGGATTTTACAATTCTGCGGATGCGCTCATTGCTATCGAAAGCGGACTGGATCAGATCCGCCTGCTGTTCGTTAATGGATTCATTCATCAACAGTTCCAGTTTACCTCGCACTACTGCTGAAGGCGTCTGTATTTCATGGGAAAGGTTTTCGGAAAACTCCTTGATCTTACGGTAGTCGGTTAGCAGTTTTGTGGACATTTTTGACAAGAAGCTATTTAGCAAGTCGAATTCAAACACGCCACTTTTGGTAAACGCCAGTGGCGTGTTTTTCTGAAGTGTAAACAACTGTAGCTGACTTAGGCTTTGGTGGAAAGGGCGGAATATTTTTTTAGAGATAGCCCATAGAAAGCAACCAATAAATAGCAACTGGGCAAAAAAAACAGTGAGCATCGAGATCACGATGGTCTCTGTAATATCATCCGCCTCTACAACCAGGTTATAATAGGAGATGCGGTAATGTTTTCCGTTGATCTTGAAAGAACGGCTACCTTTCAACTGGGTCTCATTTCTGTTCATGGGATCATGATAGGCCAAGGTATCCCTGAGCCATAGCTCCTCCAAAGGTCGGTCCATGGATATTTCCTGGATCTGGAGTTTATCATAGCGCAGTTTGTCTACCGGAGCCCCTTGTGCAATCCTATCGGCATAAGATTCAATCTGCCTGTCCAGCTCCATACCCAATTCAAAATCGATCTCAGATCCAAGCTTCTCATAGATGACGATAGTGCCGATGAGCAGGGCTGCCAAAGTAATCCCCAAAAACCAAAGACTGATAATATTGATCAGTTTCATATGGCAGTTGTATCAAATTTATATCCCAAGCCATAGACGGTTCGTATGTAGTCCCTGCCACCGGCGGCTGAGACTTTCTTCCGCAGGTTTTTGACGTGCTGATAGACGAAGTCAAAATTTGAGAGATCATCCGTGTAATCACCCCAGAGATGATGTGCAATGGCATTTTTTCCCACTACTCTATCCTTGTTGGTAAGAAAGAAAAGAAGGAGATCGTATTCTTTTTTGGTAAGATCAAGCAATTGATTTTGAACCACTACCTGGTAACAAGAATTTACCACTGTGATTTCATTGAATGTCAATTCATCAAATCCTTTCATCTTGGTTCTTCTATAAATGGCTTTTAATCTGGCTAGAAGCTCAGCCAGATGGAATGGCTTTGACAGATAGTCATCTGCTCCCAAGTCCAATCCGTATAATTTATCGTCCAGTGATCCTTTGGCAGAGATTATCAATACACTGACATCGATTTTTTTTGATTTTATAAACTGTAGTAGTACCAGTCCATTTCCGTCGGGGAGCATCAAATCCAGTAGCACACAGTCGTAATTATAACATAGAATTTTATCCTGGGCTTCGAATAAATTAATTGCACTTTCGCATACAATTCCCTGATTGAGCAAGTAATTTTTTATATTCTCTGTTAACTCCGGATTATCTTCTACTAATAATACTTTCATTGCTGAATTTTTGCTAAAAAGCTCTTCTGTAGACAAAATATAAGAATATTGAATTTCATCTTACGTTTTCTACGGTCTTAGGCGTCAAGTATATGGACTTCTACTATTGCTGGTTTTGGTGGTTCGAAGTTTTAAGCTAACACACTATCAAAGTCTCCTAGTTGTCCAATTAGCATATCACAAGGTATACTGCGCTCAAAAGTTAATACAGCCTTTTGAAGCAAATCTGAAGTTGCTTTCTTTATTTAATGCATCGCATGCTTTTAAAAATAAGAGCTTCAGTTTTAAAAGATAAGTTTTCCGGAAAAGTATCACTATTTAATACTCCGCTCGATCAACCCTCTGTTTGAACCTTACCGGATAAAGGCGAAGGAGGTACGGGAAATCTAGAAGTTTGAATACTCCATGATCCGGGAATTGCCCACCGAAACCCTGATCCTGCAACAGATCCGGATTGGGAATAGTGGAGATCAATAGGAAGCAGGAGGATTTGAAAAATTGATACAGGAAAAAACTACACTTAAATATCCGATCAAAAACATTAGAATAAGTTGAAATCAATACATCAAGCTACATCTTTGGAGCATATTAGTTACAGTATGAAAAGATTACGTATTCTTTATACAAGAAAAATATCCAAAGGAACATTTGCAGGAGATATCAGCCACATTGGAGGTGTAAACGGAGGGGAACTACTTGAAAAATATGGAGTTGAGCTATTTCCTGATTTACCAGAGGTTAGGTTTTATAATCAAAAAGACATCAGCGGATTTACTACTGACAATTTTGAGTTTGAAACAGAAATAAAATCCGGGTTTTCACATGGAAAGGCGGCTTGTCAGCGGGTGGACATTTACCTGCAAGGCAAAGAGGTTATTTTGATCCTGCCAATTTCAAGACCCGAATGCGTGGGTGAATTGTTTCTTGCAGCTTTTGGAGTAGGCGTATCCAGTCAATCTGAAGACCTGAGTGGATTTGGTAGTGATCTGAATGATTGGGTTACGGTAAAAGTGACCTGTATTGACAAACAAATCAGTTTTTTCACCAATGATAAGCTAACCTTTGAGACAGAAATCCCAAATAATCCTGTGGATATTGTGGGTGTGCAATATCGTTTTGAAGATCCTGGAGCTATTTGAAATACCCGATTGAAATCGGGAGAAAAGGAAGTACTTTTTAATTGATCTCTAGGTTTAGGGGTAGCATTTATTATACTTCAAATCGAATGAGACTTTTCTGCCAACCTATTTTTGAATTGGCACGTTGAAAAACTAAACCACTCAGACCTAATCAATTAATTTTCAGCAATCCACAACATGATTTTGACATGGGAAAATTTAAGCATTTAGTAATATTACCTCTTCTATCTACATTCTTTTTTATTGGCCAACATTCAACCGCACAGGGCTATAGTTACCCTTATGCCTACATTTCGATAACAGACAGAACATTTTCAGATAAGCTGAATGTAAAAGTTGATTTAGGCGACAGTTCAGATCAACTAATTGAAGGGAAAAGGCTTTCGGAATTTTTATCCGAAAAGACTTCCTATGCCTCCGTCTTAAATTATATGTCAGGTCTTGGGTTTGAACTTGTTGAAACAATATCGGAAACTCACCAGAAAGATGGCGACGGAGGCACTTCTGCCATTATTTTCATTATGAGAAAAAAAGGGTAGAAACCTGTCAAAAGATTAATTTTTCACTATCAATTTATGCTCAAGGTTTAGATTTTAAAGAATTGTTCAATTCAATTCCTTTCCAATTCTTCAATTAAAACTATGAGACTAATCTTTATACTGGCACTTTTCTTAGCCAATACCAGGCATTTTGGTGAAGTTGATTATCACCTCTAAAATTGTAATAAAGAGGTTAAACACTAATTAAAAACAGTAGGTAATTAGTAATGGATATTTCATTTTTTGTAATCCTTATATGATCTTGGAATCATTTTCCAATAAAGAATAAACCTCGATTAATAGGGTTTATTCCTGACCAAAATAAAATCTGATTAACCTATTAATACATGCTTATTTCAATCTAATGCACGCCTGATTTCCATACTAATTTCACAAAAATAATCCTTTGACTACTCCGATCTTAATGAATTAATAGGATTACTATGGGCAGTCCACAGTACACGAGCACTTACTGTAGCCAGGGCCAGTATACCTGCAAGTATGCCTGCTACTGCAAACATCCACCATTGAAGGGAAATTTTATAGGCAAAATCAAGGAGCCAGATATTCATCAAATACCCAGCAATAGGTGATGCTATCAGCAATGAAACCAGCACCAGTTTGAGATAGTCTATGGAAAATATTCGAACAATACTGGCTGCGGATGCACCTAAAACCTTCCTCACCCCTATTTCTTTCACCCGCTGCTCAGTCGCATGTACTACCAACCCAAAGACTCCCAAACTTGCCAAAAACAGCATAAGACCAGTGAAAATAGTAAACAGCTGAGCTTGTCGATGCTCTTTGTCATATTGCCTCTTCACCAAATCATCCACCCATTCAAATTTGAATGGTTTAACGTCATAAAACTCCTTCCAAATCGCCCCAATAGCATTGAGTGTTTGAGGTTCCGTGCCATCTTGGACTTTTATTAAAATCGAAGCATAATTAAATTCATTTTTTGCCATGATTACGGTTGGCTTGATAGGATCTCTCAAAGAAATACTGTGAAAATCATCTATTACTCCTATTGGAATTTCTTCCAAATTGGCTACTGCTCCTCCTAAATCATTTACTTCCAGAAGCTCCGCCGTATTTTGGGTCATTAGAATTACCGGGGAAATCTTATCAGTGACATCACTATCCTCCACAGAACGTAATGTGTTTTGAACGTTGTCCCTTTGCTCAAAACCCCTTCCCTCTTTAATTTCCATTCCCATGACTTTTGGCAGATCAATATCCCCAATAATGTAATGTACCGGGATGACTTGATCTGGATCTTTTGGATTTTGAATTCTTTTTGTCATAGATGCAGACCCTTTGGTAGGCACCCAGTTACTGAGACTCACTTCTTCTACACCAGCAATCTTTTGGATTTGCTGTTTTAGCTCAGCGGATTTTCCCTCTGTCGCAAAGGAAGAAATACTAAGTATGTGGGAAGGGTCGTACCCAAGATCCTTATTCTCCATAAAACGCATCTGAGACCAAACAGTCACTGTACCTATCAAAACCAGTATGGCAAAAACAAACTGGGTAGCCACCAAACCTTTTCGAACAAACGAGGTAGAGATACTCCCCTTCCTGCCAAAGCTGTTTTTCAAAGCATTACCTACCGGAAAACCAGCCACCATCCAGGCAGGATAAACTCCTGCCAAAATTCCCAATAGTATGACACAGGTAGCAAACCCCAGCAAAAGGGGGATATTTTCGAATAGTTTTATTTCCAGCTGGTGCCCTAGGAGTCTTTCCACCTGTACTAAGCCCAATGCATATAAGGTACTGGCCAAAATGGCTGCAATCAGGAAGAACAGCAGGCTTTCGTATAAAAACTGTGAAATCAATTGCCTCTTGCCAGCACCCAATACTTTTCTCACACCAATCTCCCTGAATCTCTTGATGGATCTGGCAGCACTGAGGTTGACAAAATTGATAAAGGCAATCGTCAGCAATAAAATGGCAACTCCGGAAAACAAATACACAGTGGAAGGGCTCCCTTTGATTTCCTGACTAGCAAAGTCTGATTTGAGATAAATATCCTCAAGCGGTTGAAATTCATAAGTATTTACACGCTGCTTAACATCCTCAGAGGCATCTGTAATGTAATCCTTATACCATTGATTCACTTTTTTTGTAAAAGCCGGAATAGAAGTCTGAGAGGAAACCAGAATCAGTTGTTCATCAAAATAGCCCCAACCCTCCCTGCTTAATGGCATATCCGAAGGTTTGGAAATCTGAATCCCGTCAGCTCTCAAATAGGTGTTTGAGGGTATGTCTGCGATAATACCTGTAATCAAAAATGGCCTGGAATCAGACAGATAAGGAGACACTAGCTGGATTTCTTTCCCTAAAGGCGATTCATTAGGAAAATGAGAATCCACAAATGATTGGGTTACCACCAAATTTCCAATTCCAGGCCTATAGCGTTCAGGGGCTCCCTGTAAAATATTAAAATCAAGCATCTCCCAAACATTTGTATCTGCAAGAATCAAGTCCATCTCAATTACATCCGTACTGTTTGCAGTCAAACGGAAATTGTAATTCCCTTTGGATATGCTCCCTGATGATTCGACTTCCGGGAAATTTTCTCGTAGTGTAGCCGCCAAGTTCACGAATGAGGACTCCGACTTGCCCTCCATCCCTTCTGAAGTTTCCACGGTCAGAATACGGTAAATTCGGTCCTTTTTTGCCCAGAAACTGTCATATGAAATTTCATCCAACACCACAGTTGCCACCAATAAGCAAGAAGTCAAGCCGATCGTCAACCCAAAAATATTGATGAAAGAATAAGTTTTGTCAACAACTAAATTCCGCCAGGCGATTTTGAGATAATTCCTCCACATCATAGTGTATGTTCTGTTTGAAATCGGGGTATAAAGTTCCCAGAAGACTATTCAAATTTCCATTTCTATGCCATCATAAATATCCTAATAACCACGATAGAGGTTCATTATTATAGGATGGATAAAAATTTAGCGAACAAAATTGTTCGCTTTTGGGCAATTAAATTGGCACAAACATCGAAACTACCAAGGTATAAGAAAACTAACTAAAATTTACATCAAATTTTGGATCCATTAAAAGTTAGTAATCACTACTTAATAAGAAGACTTAATTTGTAGGTCCGAACATGCGGTTCCATTGTTTCTGGCAATGGTAGGAATTTGTAATTGAACTTTTTATCCTAAGTAAGCCCCAATTGACTTTATGGGCTCACCTAGTCCCATAACCTTTACTTATTCAGTTCCGTCAAGTGCGCATTACTACTTTGGAGTAGCCGTATCATCCTATAGCAATGGAATCTCTCTTTCAATTTTAATTTGTTCCAAAAACGTTTCGTCGTGTGACACCACTATCAAAGTACCTTCATATTCATTAATAGCCGCAGTCAATATTTCAATATTCTGAATATCCAGATTATTGGTTGGTTCATCCAAGATTATGATATCAGGGGATGAGCTATATACAGTTATACCACATAGAAGTAAACGCATTCTTTCTCCCCCACTTAGCGCAAGACAGGGTTTGTCCCAATCTTCCTTTGTAAACAAAAATCTGTTCAGCCTACTTTTTATTTGATGCTCCTGTAGGGATGACTCATTGAATTGTTGGACCTGATTGTAAACATTCAACGAGTTATCGATTAGGGAATACTCTTGATCAATATAAACTGACTTATTCTCAGCATGGTAAACTGTTCCGGAAGTTGGCACTAGAACACCTAAAATCAAGTTGATTAGCGTTGTTTTTCCCGAGCCATTTTTACCTTTAATGGCTATACGCTCTCCACTAGTAACCTGGAATTTCAGATTTTTTTTCCAGAGTGGCTTAGTCCCATAATTGAAATTGATATCGGTTGCTGAAAAAAGAATCTTGCCTTTATGCAATTGCGAATTATCAAAACCAAAAGTCATTTTATCAATTCCAGGAACAGCTTCCCGCAAGGATTTTAGATCCTGAGAGATCCCTCCAATTTTCTCGGCATGGACACTTTTTAATTTGGAGGTACTATTTTCTGCTTTGTTCCTTAGGGTATTCATCATGATCCTGGATACCCCGGCTTTTTCCTGCTTCCCTTTTCCCCGGCTATCCAGTTTTTGTTGGCGTTCCGCAGTTTCCCTTTCTTTCTCTTTGGCTTTTCGCAGGGCCTTTTCTTTACTTTGGATATCAAGACTCAGTGCTTTCTTTTCAATCTGTTTTTGCTCTACATAAAAGTCATAATTCCCGCCATATAATTTTACCCCACTCCGACTCAATTCACCCACATTATCCAATAGATTTAACAATTTCCTGTCATGGCTGACGATGATCAGTGTGCTTCTAGTGGTGCTGATAAAATCGTAAAGCAATTCCCTGCCTGATAAATCCAAATGATTACTGGGTTCATCAAGAAGAATCAACTTAGATTCATGAATTGAAATACCGGCAAGAAAGACCTTCGTTTTTTGACCACCGCTGAGCGATTGAAGTGACATATTCAAATCCAGTTCACCAAGCCCCCAATGAGTCAATGCCTCCTTGCAACGATCTTCTATTGTCCAATCATCATTTAGAATAGTAAACCAATCCTCTGAGGTATCACCATCCAGAATTCGTTGTAAGGCATTCAATTTATCCTCGACACGCAAAGCTCGGGCAATCGTCTGATGATTGAATTGACCGAAAACCTGAGGAATATAATAAGGAGTAATGTCACTACTGAACTGACCCTCGTAAGGCTGAATTTCTTTCGCTAAGATTTTCAGCAAAGTGGATTTTCCAGATCCGTTATTGCCTATCAAGGCAATTTTTTCATAGGTATTTACTGATAAATTAATGTCAGCAAACAATAAGTCTTTATTGGGAAGTAGATAGGAAAGGTGTTGTACAGTCAACATAATTTCTTTCTTTAAAGAGTAAACAATCAGACAAACTGCTTGGCAGTTTGCTGTCTTTAAATGTTCTGAAAGAAATTAAATTTCACATAGAGGGTCTATGGATTTCCTGTTTTTACGAATGCAAATGTATAAATATATTTTTTTAGTGTAAAGTCAGTGGCGATTCTGTCAATTTCCTTTCTTTACCTCCTTTCAAATCTAAAATTGAAACTTTAGTCATATCTCTAAGAAATTACTTGCTTCATACTGAAGTTTTTAATAAAACTCTCAATACAAACACCGGTCACCAAACATCCTTCTTTTCTCTAAATCTCCCACTTTACAGTAAACACGCCATACCTAGGCTGAACCAAATAAGAATAGGTACTGATCAGATTCTCTGTAAAACTATCTCTTCGAATAGAGCGAGTATCCAAAATATTCCAAACGGTTAATCTAAATTCCCAAGGACTGGACTTCCCCTGATAGCTCAAGAAAGCATTGAAGAAATCAAAGTCAGAGGTTGTGCCAGAGGCCTTATTCATGTAGGCATTATAGGTATAATCAGCATTCAACTTTAACCCCTTCCAGATATCCCAATCCACTTCAATTTTTGGGCTATGCGTGCTTAACGTATTAGTAGCGTTGGTGGATTTATAGAAATTCTGATTCCAGGTATATCCCAAATCTACTTCCACAGTCTTCATAAACGTGCTGGTGAATTTCATGAAATATGAGTGAGCAAACTGGCTATTATTAATCAGGTTTTGGTCTACAAAGCTATTGGTAGAATAGGTATTCCAGTTTCCTCCTCCGGAGATTTTAAATGACTGAAACCGCTTGTCTGCCTGCAAACTTCCAGTTAGCGTCTCATTGACTGGATCAATATTCTGAATACTCATGATTCGATTGATCCCTGCAAAATTGGTAGTATTCACCAAGTCGTGATGCTTTCTCGACCAACTCAAATTTCCGAAAAGATTAAGTGAGGAAAAGAAATTAAAGTGATTGTAATTAAGTGTCTGAGTGTAATAAAGGCCATTATCCAGCTGCCTGTTTCCTCTGAAAATCGAATTGTAATCCGATACCACCAATCCTTGCGCAAGCTTCTCAATATCCATGAAATTCGCTTGGCTGCTGAATCGGTAAGTCAGCGAACGGTTAGACTTAATACTCCATTTGGCGTACATTCCCGGAAGTAGAAGAACCTTATCATTGCTCAGTTCATCCTCCATTTGAATATCATTCCAAGCGTATCTATGAAGGTAAAGCGATGGGCTGATCACGACAGATTTCCATTTGGTTTTGTACGTCATTCCCAAATACAAATCCTGAAAATCAAATCGAGAGTCATTTTCAAATTCCCCCAAGTCCAAGTCATCGTTTGTCTCCGTCTGTTCTAAACTACTAATTAGCTCCTGTCTAGTGTCTGAATATCCCAAACTCCAGTTAATATGATTGGTTGGATTCAGAATATGATAGTAGTTGAATGCTCCTTCCAGCGTTCGGGTTTTGATATCCTGATTTTGCAGAAATCTATAAGTCTCCCGATCTACTACGGGTACAAAGTCATTGAATGGTTTCTGGTTTGTCGTCAAATCATAAAGCGGGTTGGTATATTTCTTTTCCCAATTCGCCTCCATGGAAAATACTCTCTTATCCGATGGAGCATGATACCACTCCCCTTTTTGCTGAACCGTGTATGGCTGCCGACTTTGGTAACTTTTGATTTGCTGGCGGATCTGTCCAAAATCAGAATCCTGAATATTCTCATTAGCTATATCAGCTAGCTTTCCAAAGATGCTATACTTGACATAGGTTTCTTCCTTAGGCGTAAAAGTCAAAGAATACTTCATCAACCCTGACTTATTCTCTACGGTACTAGCCGAAGTAAGCGTTTCCTCATTGAATTCATCATTTCTCAAATACGTTCGCTGGGATGAGGAACCCAGTTTATTCTTGGAAGCAGAACCAATGACAAAACCAGAGTGCCTCCATTTACTATTCGGGTTATAATTTAAGTTTACCGCAGCCAGGTCTGTTTTCAAATCCAATGCATTGTTCCGCTGAGCCATAGGAATCCCCAAGTCATCCGAACTCATACTTAAAGTAGATCCTGATTTGCCTGCAAGTCCTGCTAGACCCCCACTGAACCTAAAATAATCCTGAAGAGTAAAAGCGAGCTCACCAACATTGTTGGCATCTGCAATCAAGTTAAGGTTGACCTTTGGCGAGTAGTAAAAAGCATTTGCATGCCCGAGGTATCGCTCCTCTGGTCCTGCACCAGCCGTCAGGTCTCCAAATACCAAGTTCTTTTTCCCATCCTTCAGTTGGATGTTTAGCGCCAAAGTCTCGTCGTTATCTAACCCCCGAACTGGGGCAATTTCATTAAAGTTTTTTAGCACTTGGACTCTATCCACAGCATTTGCAGGGAGGTTTTTGGTAGCCAGTTTGGTGTCTCCATCAAAGAAGTTCTTGCCGTCCACCATGACCTTATCTACTTTTTTACCTTGGACCTTTACCTCTCCATTGTCATCCACTTCGAATCCAGGTAGCTTTTCCAGCACATCCTTGAGCTTTCGCTCAGTGCCAGTAGTGAATGCATCCGTTTTGTAGGTTAGTGTGTCGCCTTTCATCGTGATCGGCAACTCTGTCACCACCTCCACCTGATCCAGCATAGTTTCATCTTGGCTCAAGATGATTTTAAGAGGCTCCTGATCTGACCATTCGGTGATTGTTAATTCAAATTGCTTGTAACCTACAAATGAAACACGCAGCAAATATTCCGATCCAGGTGCAAGCCCGATCTTAAATCGTCCTTCTCCATTGGTAATACCAAATCCACCAATCTTCTGAGTAGTCTGATTTACCGCCACCACATTTGCGTAAGCAATTGGCTGATTCAAGCTATCAAGGACTTGACCGATCAGGTTTTTATTTTGAGCAAAAGATGGCAGGGCAATCAGGAGAAAAAATCCTATTGCAAAAAAACGCTTAAGAATTAACATGAGTGTAGCTTCCGAATTGTTTAATTCCCGATTTTGATAGTCATTCCTTCCCCTGACTTGCCTGAATAGCGTTTCATCATTTACTGCATCTTCTCTTCAGAAAGGGCTTCATAATCTTTGCTGCTGATCATTTCTCCCTTTTTTGGTATTTCAATTTTCACCGGCTCATTTGGATTCAATACGATACGCTCTGCGATGTAGGTCGTACCTCTGTTTTGTAATTCGAGGATTAGCCCAGGTAAACCCCAAAAATCATCAGGACCATGGCTAACTGGAATTTGCATGGTAAACCAAGCTGTTACATTCACAGTGTCTTTACTTGTCTCCATTTCATCTTTTCCCATGGAGAAAACCTTGCTATCAACTATTCTAGTATAGGTTGCTTTCTGACAGGTATAATCTCCAATTTGCTTGCTTTCTCCAGTCAACTCCCAATCGTACGTATTCAAACTGTCTTTCACCAAGAATCCTCTACCCATCAAATCTTCTTCTTTGATGTAACTCTGATCAGCCACATTCTTATAAAGTAGTCTATCCTGATTTCCTGTGCTTATCATAATACTTGCTCCACCGGAAGATGCAGTAGCTGGACCAGCTCCTAAACTTTCCACTTGCTTCCAGTTTGATTCAGTTTGAGAAAAAGTGAGCACATACTCACGCTCCATCTGCTTTTTCAATTGCTTCTGCAGATCTGCGATCACGTCTGGAGCCATTTTGGTGCTATCCATTGAAATCTTGAAACTGGAAGAGGATTTGTAAAAAGCTCTCCCGGTAAGACCTTGGGCAGTTGCAGTGAAAATAGAACCCATTAGGGCAAAGGCGAGAAATAGTATACGAATGTTCATAGCTTTAAAATTGTTGCTATAAACCAAATCAAACCAAACCTACCACTAGGTTAAGCACTGTTAACGTGTGTTAACATTCAGTTTTATATATTTCCTAGCATATACTTTAGCCTTGTGAAAAAGCTACAATTCAAGCGAATAGGAATTCTGATTGCCCTTACTTTGATGGTAAGTATAGGTGTACAGATCTATAGAAACGTCACTCAATTCAAAATAAACCAAACACAACTTGTTGCGGATATTCAACAAAGTCTGGACAATGCGCTGGAAATTTATTTTGCTGATTTGGCAAAAACAGATGTGATCACGTCAACTGAAAATAAAGGCTTCACATTAAGGCTAAAAACT
The DNA here is from genome assembly GCF_963974835.1 of uncultured Algoriphagus sp. Lineage (GTDB taxonomy): Bacteria > Bacteroidota > Bacteroidia > Cytophagales > Cyclobacteriaceae > Algoriphagus. The sequence goes on from NZ_CAXBET010000018.1 coordinate 33,741, forward strand.
TCAAACGAAAAAGGTCCAGAAATCTCTGCCGATGACTACTTTAAAAGATTTGGTGAAAGCAAAATCCTCGTTGAAGCGCTGGAAAAAATTGAGGGTGGCGATACTTCTGAAATTAGTTGGTTCGGGGAATTTGATACTACCAAAAATCTCAGACTACAAACTCGTATTGATACTTTTAATACGATCGATCCTGCCAAAATTCATAGTATAAATATTTTTCGAGGCCTCAATGCAGCTGATAGTATCAGCAATCTAAAAACCTTAACAAACCAAATCATCATTTCCATTACAAGGGATTCCCTGGATTTTGACAAAATCAGCACACTGGTTAGAGAGGAATTAGATAGAAAAGACATCTCCATTAATTATGGTCTCCTGCAGTACGAGCGTGACACCATAGCGGGTTCATTCAATTATCCTGCTTTGACAGAAATGCCATTTTCTACGGTGTCCAAATCCACATTTTTGCCCCGAGGCCAAAAGTTGGAAATGTACTTTGAGAACACAGCTCTCACAGTATTAAAGCGTGGAATGGTGGATATTTTGATGTCTATTACCTTTTTATTGATTATCGCTGGAGCTTTTTACTACCTCTACCAAACTATCAAAAACCAAAAGGAAATCGCCGAAATCAAGGAGGATCTGATCGGAAATATCACACACGAATTCAAAACTCCAATAGCCACTACGCTTTCAGCCATAGAAGGGATAGAGCAATTTAATCCCGAAAACAATCCTGAAAAAACGAAAAAGTACCTGGGAGTCTCCAAAGGGCAAATGCTTAAATTGAACTTGATGGTGGAGAAACTTTTGGAAACTGCTACGCTTAATTCTGAGCAATTGATACTAAAAAAAGAAGAAGTAGATCCAATTCCAGTTCTCAGATCCTTGGTTCAGAAGTTTCAAACACTGACTCCGGATAAAGAAATTGAGCTTTTGCTTCCTTCTCATATAACTCCTATTCTAGCTGATCCTTTTCACTTCGAAAATGTACTTTCGAACCTGCTTGATAATGCGCTCAAATACGGAGGAGATCAGGTGAGAATCACCTTAGATCAAGGTTCAAACACCCGTATCAGGATTTGGGATAATGGAGGAAATATTAGCCCAGATCAAAAAGAACGGGTTTTTGAACAGTTTTATAGAATCCCAAAAGGAAATCTGCACGATGTCAAGGGCTTTGGGATCGGGCTATATTATGTGAAGAAAATCATTGAAAAACATGAGGGAAGAATTGAATTGGAATCATCCGCAAACAACACCTCATTTATCACGATTTGGCCATGAGTAAGATAAAAATCCTTCTGGCAGAAGATGAAATGGCTTTGGGTATGATCATCCAGGAAAGTCTGGAAAGCCGGGAGTTTCAGGTCGCCCTTTGTGCTGATGGAAATCAGGCTTGGGAAAGCTACCAAAAGTCCAAACCCGACGTATTGGTGCTGGATGTAATGATGCCAAAGAAAGATGGTTTCACCCTTGCCGAGCAAATCCGAAAAACAGATCCCTACACTCCTATTATTTTCCTCACTTCCAAATCGCAAACAGAAGATGTGCTCAAGGGATTTGGTCTGGGCGCCAATGATTACGTTCGTAAACCTTTTAGTATGGAGGAATTGATCGTGAGGATCAAAGCTCAACTTAATCGGCAGCAACTCCGCAAAAACCAATCAGATTGGCTAAGTCTTGGGAAATATGAATTTCATCCAACTAAGCAGCTTTTAAAGCTAAATGAAGAGGAATGCCACCTCACCGCCCGAGAATCTCAACTCCTAAAAATCCTTTTGGAAAACGCCAATCAGATAACGGACAGAAGTTTGATTTTAACACAAATATGGGGATCGGACGATTTTTTCAACGCCCGAAGTATGGATGTATTTATCACTAAGCTGCGTAAAAAGCTTCAGGAAGACACCCAAATTCAAATTTTAAATGTGAGAGGATTTGGATATAAATTGGTGTGTTAATAGAAAATTAATAGATGATACTTGTGGCTTAAATAAGCAATTGACTCAAAAAGTTTATACATATAAAAGGATTGAAATAAAGATTTAACTAATTCAACTGCTTAGTAATCTACTATAAACATTATTGATATGTGACCAAACTGGTTTTTCACTCAAACAAGATTGATATTTTGGTTGCCTTTTGCCTTGGCCGCCGAAATGGTAAACTGTTCTGCTTCTTTTATTTTTTCGGGAGTAGTTTCAAAAGACATTAGCAACCTTATAATCTTTTCGGCTTCGCTCAATGTGGCTGGAGTCTAAGTACTAGTTGTTAGTTACTGGTTGTTAGTTATATCAAATTTAAAATGAGGTAGTTAAGAATTTAAATGGAAAGAGATCTGGGATTTTGAGAGCATGTCGTAGGTATGCAATGTGGGAAGCCTAGGGTTCCAACCCTATTAATTAAAGTATAATGGATTACCAGCCCTAGACCGATATTGTTCAACCGAGATGCGGCGTTTTGACAGCAAGATGGAAATGGGAATAATTTTGGTTTTTACCTGTGGAAATACTGATTTTCAGCCGTTCGTGAGACAAGAATGGTGGCGGAGATGTGTCAACCTAATTATGCATAAGCGATAAAGTCCAAAGTCGTTTACCCAATTCACTATAAAAAAGCCTAGTTTTTGGCCGCAGTCTCTTAATTCTTTTGACTGGATCAGGCTAAATTGAATAAATAGGATAAACAAATCAAATTTGTTTATCCTATTTTAGGTTCATCCTAATAACTCATCGAAATGAATGGGCAATTTATTTACGCGCTTGCCGGTAGCATGATAGATTGCATTTGTGATAGCTGCAGGTATGGCTACCATTCCCACTTCACCTACGCCTTTAATACCCAATTCATTGATAGCCTCATCGTTTTCATCCGCGAAAATGACATCGAGCTCATTGATATCTGCATGCACTGGAATATGGTATTCAGCGAGATTCTGGTTCATATATTTGCCAAGCTTTTCGTCTAGGATGGTTTCCTCATACAGCGCTTTACTAATGCCCCAGATCATGGAACCTAGGATTTGGCTTCTTGCTGTTTTAGGATTGATGATTTTACCTGCAGCCACCGCAGTAACCGCCCGGGTGACAGTGATAGTTTTCAGATCCTTGTCCACTTCCACTTCAACAAAGGATGCACTGTGGGTGGCTTTGCTGTACTTTCTAAGTTTCAAAAGGTGTGGTTTTCCCATTTGTGTGGTTTTGATCACCTTTCCTTTATTCGATGCTACAATATCTTTAAATGAAACTAATGCTGTCGAATCATTGATCATGCATATGTAGCCGTCCTTGAAAATAACGTCTTCATCTTTGACTCCCTTAAATGGAGAATCCTTCATGCTTTGAGCTTTCTTGAATAGCTTCTTTTTCAATTCTTTCACAGCAACTACAATAGCGTTACCAGTGGATGCTGTAGCTGCAGAACCTCCCTGAAACATGGAAAAAGGCTTTTTGCTATCTCCATATCCAAACTCCACATCTTCCATGGCCAAGCCCAACTCATCGGCAGCGATCTGTGTCATTACTGTAAAGCTCCCAGTACCTATATCTGTCACAGCGTTATTGACTAGCAGTTTTCCATTTTGGTCAATTATTGCTTCAACTCGGGCAGGAAACTGAAAGGCATCCCATATTCCAGTTGCCATTCCATATCCTACTAATTTATTTCCCCGCTGCATACTGCCTGGCTGCGGGTCTCTCTTATCCCAACCGAATTTTTTGGCGGCTTTGAGATAGCATTGCTTCAGTTCCTTGCTGGTATAGGGCTTTTGTGAGGATGGATCTATCTCACTGTAGTTCTTCAGACGAAGATCCAGCGGATCCATTTTTAGTTTATAGGCCAGTTCGTCCATAGCGCACTCAATCGCATGCATGCCTGTGCATCCGCCAGGGGCACGCATATCCAGCGGAGTGTACAAATCCAGCGGCGATAGTTTGTACTCAAATAAAGTGTTCTCTGCGGGGTATAGCATATGGCTCCATGTCACCAAAACTTCTGTATAATCCTCAAACTGGGAGGTTTCCCCTATAGCCGAGTGATTCATTGCCGTTAATTTCCCTTCTGCATCCGCACTGAAACGCACCGACTGATAGGTCTGCGGCCTATGCCCGAAGGAAAACATCTGCTTTCGATCAAGCGTTAGTCTCACGTTTCTTTTCAGCTCCAAAGAAGCCATGACGCAGAGAAATAACTGATACTGTGGGCGCAGTCCAGAGCCAAATCCCCCACCTACAAAGGGTGCTAGAACTCGCACATTCTTATATTTCAGCCCAAAAATATTCGCTACGTAAACCTGACTGTTGATAGTCCCCTGAGTCTTGTCATAGATAGTGAGTTTACCATCACCTTCATATATCGTGGTGGTGGCAAAAAGTTCCATGGAATTGTGGTGCTCCGTTCCATGCCAGTATTTTGAGGCTACCTTAAAAGGAGATTCGGAATAAGCTTGCTCAAAATTTCCCGTAGGGCTTGGCGGAGGCGGCTTTAAAGCAGTCGCCAATCCTTTTTTAGGCTTCCTTGCATTTTCAAGATTTGTTTCCAAACAGGTTTCAAAAACTTCTTCTTCATATTCAAACTTCACCAATGTGGCTGCATAGCGAGCTGTTTCGAAATCCTGCGCCACCACCAGCGCAATTGGCTGACCATTGTACTTGATCTCAGCAGAATCCAAAGGTTTGAATACAGAACCAGGAGGCGCATCCATATCCGCATATTTTATGTCAAACCAAGCTAGTTTAGGCCGATTTTCATGTGTAAATATCTCCTCCACCCCATCCAGCGCCTTAGCTGCCGAGGTGTCCACCGAGGTGATTTTACCCTTGGTGATAGAGCTGTTGATCACATATCCATAAAGTAAGTTCTCCGCATGATGCTCAGCCGCAAATTTTGCCGAGCCTGTTACTTTCATTCGTCCTTCCAGCCGATTAATTGCTTTTCCTACTGATGCTGACATATAATGCTGTTTAAGTTTTGGATTGATGGATTATTGATAATTCATAAGGAGGGTTTGGCTCCTGGCCTCTGGGACTCAGGATTCAAAGCCATCATACAGTTTCGGACGATGGCTTTCTTCGCCAATTCTATTTTGAAACGGTTGTGTTTGAAGCCCTGAGCTCCATCTAAAATGATTTCTGCAGCCGATTGGAAACTATCTACATCAGCAGTTTTGCCCTTCAGAAATTCTTCTGCCTCCTTCAAGCGCCATGGCTTATGGGCTACCCCGCCAAGGGCAATTCTCGCTTCAGCTATAATGCCGCCATCCAAATCCAATCCTGTAGCCACTGACACCAAGGCAAAAGCATAGGAATGACGATCTCTAAGTTTCAGGTATGAAAAATTTTCCGGGAAGCCCTTTTTAGGCAAGTTTATGGATGTAATAATTTCCCCGTGCTGAAGATTGTTGTCCCGCTCTGGGGAGTCATACGGAAGTCGGTGAAAATCTGCAAAAGCTAAGCTTCTTGCTCCATCTTTTCCGGAAATATTTACTGTAGCATCCAGTGCAGCCAATGCCACGCACATATCGGAAGGAAAAACGGCAATACAGCTTTCACTCCCTCCCAAGATGGCATGTATGCGGTTGTAACCCTCTATTGCAGAACAACCCGAACCTGGATTACGCTTGTTGCAAGGTGCATGTTCATCGTAAAAATAATAGCAGCGGGTTCGCTGCAACAAGTTTCCCCCATTAGTAGCCATATTCCGAATCTGGGCGGAAGCTCCAGCCAATATGGCTTTGGAAAGCAATGGATATCGCTTTTCGATAATCGGATTATATGCTGTGTCAGCATTGGTCACAAACGCTCCTATCTCTATTCCCCCATCTTCTTTTTCAATAATCTCGTGATGCTCGTGGATCTTGTTTAAATCCACCAGCAATTCCGGATGGGTAAGATTGTATTTAAACAGATCGATAAGGTTTGTTCCCCCTGCCACGAAAATCGAATTCTTGCCTTCAGAAACCCTTTTTACTGCATCCTCAACGCTCTTTGCTTGTATGTAATCAAATTTATTCATGGCCCTTTCCGTCTTTTACTTCCATAATTGCATCAATGATTCCCATGTTTGCGCCGCAGCGACAAAGATTGCCACTCATCAATTCTTTCACTTCCTCTCGGGTTTTTGCCTTTCCTTCATTGATCATCCCTATGGCACTGCATATCTGACCAGGGGTGCAATAGCCACATTGGAAAGCATCGTGCTCTATAAAAGCCTCTTGGAGTGGGTGTAATTTTTCTCCATCTGAAATTCCTTCAATGGTAGTAATGGAGGAATTATCCTTCATCACGGCCAAGGTCATGCAGCTGAGAATCCTTTTACCATCACAAAGCACCGTGCAAGCTCCACATTGTCCGTGGTCACAGCCTTTTTTGGTACCAGTTAGATGTAGCCTCTCACGCAAAGCATCCAGTAGGGAAACCCACGGCAAAACGTCAAGTTTATAGGGTTGATTGTTAATTGTAAAGTTGATAGCAGGCATAGGTAAATGCAATTAAAATATAAGGAAGAAGTGAATACTAGGAAAACACTATGCCACGAACAATAATACCTGTGTCAAGGCATCATCCGCCCTGGCGAAAGCTAACTTGTTTTGGAAATCAAAAGATGATTTAGAGAACGATAATGAATAGCTACCAACCTAAATAAAAATGCGTGGGAACTCCCAATAGTCACGGAATGACCAGATTATAGGCATTTTCCAAAGTGGTGGTCGCATGGTTACAAAATGAAGTGCTGATGATCAAGTGTAAACACTCACGACTGTTATTTGAGATAATTTGGTGAAACACATTTCAACCAATATTCCAAAATGACTTTCAATGTCTCCTTTAAATCTGGAAAACTTGATGGTTTTATAAAATAACCTTGTACAGATTTGGAATAGGCATCAACCACATGTCTCTGATCTGCACTTGTAGAAAAAAATAAAAATGGTAGTGACTTCAACCGAAGTTGATCATTCTGATGAATTTTTTCCCTTAATTCAATCCCATTTAGTATAGGCATATTGATATCAGAGAAAATAATAAATGGCTCGACTTCGGTTTCAGTCAAATATTTAATGGCTGTCTCCCCGTCCCAAAAAAAAATAACATCATTTGGATAATTCAAGGATTTGAACGCTTCTTGAAAAAAATTCTGATCGTCAATGTCGTCTTCAATTATAACTATCGGCCCTAGTGTATTCATATTTTTTTATATAGTTAATAATCTCAACTGGAATAGTAATTACTAAAAGAATGCCAGCATTGATCTATTTCACAATCGGATCAGGGAAGAGCATTGTATCTCAACATTATAAAAAATCAATCAATTCTTTACTGCATCAATCATCAGGTGATGAGCAATATTTTTGAAAAGTGCTTTGATCAAGGTCGAGCCTTTTGGCTAAATTTTTCTCTTAAAACACGGTTAAGATTTAAAACTTAAATAAAATTTCAAATCTTAACCGTGTATAAAACTCCTTAGAAATCAGAACTAAATATATCTCCTAAAAAATTTTTTTAGAAGTGAATGAAGTTTGATGATTCCAATATTACCCTAAAATAAGCTCCTGGGTATTTTGCCAATAGTAGTTTGCGCTAAAACCTATTTTACAAACCTCGATAGATAGGCTAAACTAGACGTCCAGCTGAGCCCTTGATAGCAGTTATTTGCCAAATCGGTATGCTGGGTCGTGAACATGGAATACATGTATTGTCCTTGTTGAAATTTGGCATACAGCTCATTTTCCCCTGCAGGGTCTTCCGTTCTTTGCTTTTTAATGTATGCAGCAAAATTATCCAGACTACTCAGTTGATTAATTTTATATTCTTCTCCACTCAACTCCTTCACCTCCTCGAAAATCTTTGCTGGGCTAATCTGAAAACTAGCAATTTGCAAATTTCTGGGTGCAGCATCGTCCAATGCAACTTCTGCTGTAAACGCAGCTGTATCATCCATGGTGGTAAAATCCAACTTCCAGTTCAACTTGTCTCCCCAGTAGCCAATACTTTTCTCCTTCACATTTAGAATAGGAGTGTTGTACATCAAGATATCAGGAAAGCACCCATTAAAAATAGAAGTTACTTGAATTGAGGTAGTATCAATATGTTTTCTGAAGGCTCTACGTAAATCAAAATTTCTGTTCTCGCCAGGTATCAATTGGGTATAATCAGTACAAAAGTCAGAAGGAATAAATCGAGGCACACCGGCCTTTAATGCCCCAGCTAAAATTTGTTTCTGCAAATCAATGATTACATCACCCAAACCTGCAACTGCAGATACTACACAAGTCACCCCTTCACAACCATTTGCAATTGCATCACTATCGCTCATGTCAATGATTACAATCTCAACTCCAATTGCCTTGAGAGATTCCATTTTTACAGAATCCGTAGAAGTACGTACGATAGCTCTTACGTGAGCTCCCTTTTTAATAAGTTCCCGGGAAATCCGATTCCCCAAATTACCTGTTGCTCCCGCAACTAAGATTATTTTCTCCATTTTTGATTTATTGGTTTTGAGCTAAAAAGGGAATACTAGTTTAAGTACCTGTTCGCGTTTCTCTTCAAACAAATAATGACCACTGTCCAATATACCTTCTACCTGAATATTTGTTGCTACATATGGCACCAATAATTGCTCTGGAAGTTCCATCACCTGATTGAATCCAATCCAACAGGCATAAGGCATATTGGCATCCATTAGTTTGCTAAATGTACCCGGAGTAGAAATCAATGGCATTTGCATCATTCCTTCGCTTGGATGTGCTCCATCCAAAACAATAGTCCATCATCAGCATCTTTAAAAGCGACTAATAGAAGTTAGTGAACTAGAAAAAATTAAAACTCACGTTTTAAATCAATATCATAAGAGAAAAAATCCGTAGCATAATATACCAGATTATACTCTACAGGTTTTTCCCCTTGATCCAAAACTATACGCTCCCGTTTCAACACAGGATCACCTTTTTTTATATTCAATGACTTTGCAATAGCACTAGATGCGGCCACTGCTTTAAGCCTTTCCTTGGATGTGGCCACCACGATATGAAATTCCCGCTCAAGCATTTCATAAAGGGGCTGATAGAAGTCTTCCTTGCCAGTCAGACCTATCCTGGGATGAAAAAATGAAATACTATACAGGTACTTGGCATCCTTGGCTCCCCTAACTCTTTGCATACAACAGACTTCGGTATCAAGAGAAATATTCAGTGCTTTGGAAGTTCCCTCATTCGGCAGTTCAAATCCGACCTTAACTGAGTATTCCACTACCTCAATACCCTTGTCCTTCATTTCCTTGGTAAATGAAATCCACTGATCCAACCTCGTTGAGATATTTTGACTGACGACTTTAGAACCTACTCCCCTCTTCCTTTCTACAAGACCTTCCTGAACTAGCTTGTCAATAGCTTGTCGCACCGTGTTTCTGGAGATTCCAAACCGTTTAGCCAGACTTTCTTCCTTGGGCAAAAAGGATTCACCGGAAGCATATTCCTTTATTCGTATGAGTTCTCTTAGGTATTTTTCTACCTGAACATGGTAAGGAATAGAACTTTTGAGATCTATTCTAAAATCTTTAATCTGCATGATTCAGTTTAATAATTATTCAACGCAAGAATAAACAAACTATATGTCAGCGATTGCCTAACACTTCTTCCAAGACACAATATTACGGTTAATTACGCTGTGCTCTTAACATCAAAATCGCTAGTTAGAAACCAAAAGTCAAATTATTTTCCATACTCTTTGAACTCCTAAAGCACTAAGTATTTTGGAAAATTGAATGACGAACCGTCTTATTAGAAAATTACAAAAATATTATCCAGCTATAAAGAAGAATCAGATCTTCCCAATACTTTATAAGCAAAGGAAATCAGGATTGCAGAGACAATCAAGACAACAAATCCTGCATTAACTGTAAAGTTCTTCTGGACCAATCCCATAACTAATGGAATAACTGCCCCACCGATGATTGCCATGGTCATGAGACCGGAAATTTCATTACTTCTCGTGGGTCTTTTATTGATGGTCAAAGCAAATATCAAAGGAAACAAATTGGCAGAGGCAAATCCAACCAAAACAATAGTTGTCAAAGTGACAAACAGGCTGGAGGAGAAAACCAATCCCAGAAAAAACAAAACCGTAAGCAGACTGGACCACTTCAGAAATTTCAGATGGCTCACTTTGTTAAGGACAATTGCTCCTAAAAACCTGCTCACCATCAAGGAGAAAAAGTACAGGCTAATCCCTAAAGAAGAATCTTCAAGGCTTAAACCATGGTTGGAAATAAGCAATCCTTGAATATTGGTATTCATCCCAACATCTATACCTACGGTAAGAAAAATCGATAGCACTATAAACGCGATCAAAGGATCGCCAAGCAATGCAAAACACTTACTGAAACTGGTGGCTTCTGCCTTAAACTTTTCATTTATTACAGTCTTGCTCAGCAATGCTGCTGTCAAAATGGATATCAGACCGTAGGTAAGAAACACATTCTTCCAATCCCCTGTGTATGACACCATAAATGCCACAATAAGCGGCCCCAATAAAGAACTGATCGCTTTCACAAATTGCGAGATACTTAAAAGGCTCGGGTATTTTTCCCCAGCCACCACTTCCCTCAACAGAGGATTTGACGATACCTGAATGAAGGTATTTCCTATTCCAAGCAACACAAAAGAAAACAGAAATACGGGATAAGTATAGTTGACAAAAGGCGTAAACATCCCCAGAGCAGTTGCAGCAATACCAATCAGAAGGACTTTCTTTTTCCCGATCTTATTCTGTAGCAGACTTACGGGAATCGATAGTATAAAAAACCATATAAAGACCATCGAAGGAATCAGCTGTGCCAAGGTGGGTGTCAGGTTAAAATCCTTCTGGACAAACCCCGTGGAAACTCCCACGATATCCACAAAACCCATCACGATATAGCTCAAGAGAATAGGGGCGATAGTTTTATAGTTTATCATGACTTTTTTCTGCTGCATTACATTTCCTTGATTACATCTGACAATTCCTGGTAGTATGAATCGTCTACCAATAATGCACCTCCGATCAATGCTGCATTATCCATCAAACCGGACTGGTGAACTTCATTTATCGGCAGTTCAGCTATCAGCTGATCTTTGAAATATTCAAAGGCATTGGAGATATTACCTCCTAAAACCAATACTTCTGCCCCGAATTTCTCAATAAACGGAGATAAAAATTTACCCAGTTTCTGGCCAAACAACTGAAAAGTTTTCCTCGCTAAAGGATCTTTTTTTGCGGCTTGAAATATTTCCAGCGCATTGGATGCCCGCTTTCCGCTCACTATATAATAAAGATGTATCAGTCCCCGTGTGGAGAATAAGTCATCAGCCATTACCCCTTCTACCAATTGATCATAAAGAAAGCCGCTTTTAGGCACAAGCGGATCTGAAAAAACCGGCTTTCGATGAACTATAAACGAAGCTCCCAATCCCGTCCCTAACGTGATAGCAAGACATCTTCTAAAAGGCTTAGCTTTGCCAATGGTAGAGACAGCGATGGCAAAAGCGGATGCATCATTGATAAATCTTACCTGGGAAGCGGGCATACTCAGCCGGCTAGCGAGTTCATTTTTGATATTCATGCCATATAAACATTCATACTTATTGACTCCTGTAATCCTGCTAATCCCTTCGTAATAGTCAAAAGGTCCCGGAATGGCTATTCCCACCCCGGTCACCTTATGCTGTGAAAAAGAAATGGTATTGCTAATTGCAGCAGACCAGGTATCCAATACTCTGCGAGCCTCCCAATTGGGATCTACGTGAAGTGTACTTCTAGAATCTAAAATCAGCTCCTTATCCATGCTGTCATATAAACATGCCGCAATATGACTTCCTCCTATATCCACTCCTACCTGTATCATATTAAACCAACTTGTAATTGTTGAAAATCTTTACTTAGAACTGTGCTCATTTTTTCCTTAGCAGTCTGTTTCAAAGCATCAATAGCATCCACCAATACTCTTCCGTTTCCATTGAACGTTCCCGATCCTCAGGATTCATTCTTTATTGAACCACTCATGATCTGTTCCTGTAAAGCTGTGGTTAATACACTGTCCACAAGAAGAAAAAGTAAAGCGTTTTTGCTCTGAAGTCTTTTTATTATATCGCTGAGTCTGATTTTTATCGTATGTACTTCCATTATTTGAGGTTAGCAGGCCAAATCCTTAACATATGAAATCACAACTTTTACCCGTTTTGACCCCAAGTTTTTCAGACTATAACTCTCTGTGGCTGCCGGAACGGCGAAAGTCTCCGCAAAATGGAATTTATTAGTTATACCAGCGGAAGTGTTCATTTCAAGGCTTTCTCCTTCTACCAACATCAATAAGTGACATTGTCCTGCCGTAGGGATGGTAACTTCAGAATCGAACTCATACCGAATCACCTCATAAAAATGTTCAGGGTGAGTGGGAAGTAGGATTTTTTCCCAATCGTCCCCACTGCCCATCACCTCTGGCTTTGAGATCAAGGTATCTTGAACAACCTGACCTTTTCTGGAGAAATCAAGATTCTCGAAGGCAAGGTCCACATTCAATGGTCTGGGTTCCCCGTTCAGATCCAACCGCTGCCAATCGTAGATTTTAAATGTATAGATGTAGGGGGTAGCACTGATTTCCAAAACCAAATTATCGGTTCCTGAGCAATGAATGGTTCCATTTGGTATCAGGTATAAGCCATGCTTTTCAGCCGGCAGCCTTTGCACAAACCGCTCCACGTTAATAGTGGATTTGGAGGCAATGGAGTTTTCCAATTCCTGTCTAAATTCTTCTGGGTCAATATCTTCCTGAAACCCAAGGTAAATGTGGGATTCAGGTTTGGTATCCATAATGTAATAAGTTTCATCCTGTGTGAAATCCTCTCCAAAATGTTCTCTTGCATAGTCCGTGGTGGGATGACACTGCACGGAAAGATTGCCCCCGTCAAAGGTGTCCAAGAAATCAAATCTGATCGGAAAATCATCCCCAAATCGCCTATATGCCTTGCCCAAAACCTTCTCTCCTGCCCTATACATTATCCAATCGAAAGACACTTCCAACAAAATATCCGAAGAAGAAAAAATCAAGCCGTTTTCCGGGACTATCATTTCAAAGGACCATGCATAATTAGGTTCGTTCAGTGGAAGACCGGGGATATTTTTAGACAGCCATTGCCCTCCCCATACCCCGGGCTCAAACCAGGGTCTCACGCGGAAATAAGATTCAGACATGGCATCCAAACCTGCTCTGAATACATCTCCACTCATCCATGTAGGACTAGCTGATCTTTGCTGGTCAACAATGAAATCGACATAGGGTAATAACCTTTTCTTCTCTTTGTTGCAGACCACCCAATCCACAAAGAAAAAATGCTTGTAAGCCTGCTTTGGATTTTTTAATTCATCAATGGCCAAATTAGTCACTGATCCAGCACGCATTCTGTACTGAAGCTCGTTTTTGGGAAGATCAAAATAGACCAAGCTTCCATCGATTCCGCACAATGACGCTCCGCAACCGTAAATAATAGTAGTTGCCTGAGGAAGCGAATCAAATTCGGATAAGAAATCCGATTGGAAATAATCCTTGATACAAAGATCCGTTTTCTTACCAAACACTGGGTCTTCATTTCCTAAGAAAGGGGCTGTAAGCTTCTCGAGCTCATCAACCTTCTTATAATAATAGGCACAATTGATCAAGTTAAATTCTACACCTATTTGTGAAAAATAGTCAGAGATTGCTGCCGCTACTTCACTCCAGTCTACACCAACATACCCATCCAAAATGATTATCCTACTTGTTTTAAGCTTATCAAAAAGACCTGTATACCCGGATTGAATCTTATTAGGCTCTAGCTGAAAAGCTGGAAATATATCGTAGGTATCTGTAGTTTTCTTTTGTTTGTGTAATGGGACCTGAGGTTGATTGCTTAATCTATTCATGATTTGATTTTATAAAAGCGCAATGCAGTAGCATTCACTTTTCCTTTTTTAACAAATGCTGGACATTTAAGGACGGGCATCACATCCGTCCTAGGTATTTAAAAACTAATTTTAATTGTTAGCGTACTCTGGGTTTTGTGTCATTGATGGATTGCTATGAAGCTGCTGCAGAGCAAACAAAATCATGTATAATGCTTTGATATTCCTATTGAAATAATTTCCTACACCACCGCATCTACAAAATCTATTTCCTCTGCAGTATCATTGATTGGTTTATGGAGTGGATGCATAGACATTATTTGCGATGTAATCCCGGGAAGGTGTTGTTTACAATCTCAATTGCATATTCATAGTAATTAATGAATTCTCCTGGTACCTGCTCCCTATCTTTCATTTTGTTAGAGGCAGAGACATTCCGCCTCCTGCTCCCGTGTCCTCTCTTTAACACAAAGTTTTTTCCATGGTTTTTATTTTAGGTTAAATGTTCATATGTTTAAACATTTAAACTTAAATCATAAGCATTTAGTAACAAAGCATATGCTTAATAAAATTTTGACAAGGCCAATAATTATAGAGGGATCTTACATAAGGCATTTTATGCCCTTTAATAAATATTACTGAGCCATCCAACCACCTTTATTTAAAATTAGTGACACAACCAGCTTAAAAAACTATTTTCGAAGTCATATGAAAAAACTAATTCAGATAAACTTTTTGCTTTTCGCCATTTTCATAACGCAGGTGAATGCCCAAGAACCAATTAAATCGGTTGATCCTCTTATTGGGACTGCTCATGCAAGATATTTCCATTTTGCCCCCGGAGCCATGCCGTTTGGAATGGCTAAGCCTTCACCCTCTACCAACGGAAGCCTTGGAAATAAAAGCGGATGGGAGGCCACTGGGTACGATTATAGGGATAGTACTATAGAGAATTTTCCAAATTTTCATGAGTTTCAGGTAGGCGGAGTAGCTCTCATGGCAACTACCGGCACGCTGCAGACTATTCCTGGAAAAGCCGATGAACCGAGCTCAGGATATCGTTCAAGTTTTGACAGGAAAGATGAAATTGCCGAAGCAGGCTATTATAGTGTCCTATTAAAAGACTATGGTGTTACCGCAGAACTTACCGCTACTGAAAGGGTAGCATTCCATCGCTATACATTTCCAAAAAACGAAGAATCGCATATTCTTTTTGATATTGGAAATATGATGGGAGAGAGTGGCAAAGTGAAGGATGCAGAAGTTAATATCAATTCTGACGGAACCGTGGAAGGTTATGTAATTACTGCACCAGTTTATGTGGAAAAGTATCAGGCTGGAGCTGATATCCGAATGTATTTCTATGCGGTGCCTAACAAGCAGGCTCAGAACATTGGGGTGTTTCAGGGAGAGAGTATCACAAAAGACGTAAGGACAATTAAAGGACCATCAAGCGGTGCATTTTTCACCTACTCTACCAAAGAAAATGAATCAATTGAAGTAAAAATCGGCTTATCCTATACATCCGTTGATGCCGCAAAAGAAAATTACCTAAGGGAAGCAGAGGGTTTGGATTTCGATTCTGCAAAGAAACTAAATCAGGAAACCTGGAACTCCATGTTAAGCAGGATAAATGTCGAGGGGGGTAAAGTAGAGGATAGAACTAAGTTTTACACTGGGCTGTATCATGCCCTGCTAGGAAGAGGGTTAGCAAGTGATATCTCGGGGACCTATCCAAAAAACGATGGATCTGTGGGACAGATATCATTGGCCAAAGATGGATCGTCAATCCATCACCATTACAATACCGATGCAATATGGGGTGCATTCTGGAATCTGACACAAGTTTGGACCATTGCCTATCCGGAGTATCTTTCCGAATTTGTTAACTCCCAGTTACTGGTATATAAGGACTCCGATTGGCTGGCTGACGGGATTGCCAATAGCAAATATGTATCCGGTGTAGGGACAAATTTTGTGAGTCTGGTAATTGCAAGTGCATACCTTCAGGGTATCAGGGATTTTGATGTGGAGCTCGGTTATGCTGCTGCTTTAAAAAATGAACTGGAAGGAAAAAATAGACCCCGAGGTGCGGGAAAACTTGATGTAGATCGATTTGTCAATAATGGCTATATAGCACATATAGATGAATCCGACGATGAGATCCAAGATTCATGGATGTTTTCTGCCTCGCATACTCTGGAATATTCCTTCAGTTCCTACGCTGTAGGACAATTTGCAAAGGCTATTGGAAAAACCGATGATTATGAAAAACTCAACAAACTTTCCAATGGATGGAAGCATCTATTTGATCCTCAACTTAAACTTATCAGACCCAAACTAGCAGATGGTAATTTTGTAGAAAACTTTATTCCCAGCCAAGCTTGGCGTGGATTTCAGGAGGGAAATTCCTATCAGTACACATTTTATGTTCCCCATGATGCCAAAGGGTTGATCAATGCGATAGGCAAAGATGAGTTTGTCACAAGACTGGACAGCATATTCATCAAAGCTGAACCTTTAGAATTTGGCGGTGGAAAGACTATTGACGCATTCAGTGGGCTGGAAGGCATGTACAATCAGGGCAATCAACCGAACCTTCATGTTGCCTGGATGTTTAATTACGCAGGTAAACCATCGTTAACACAGAAGTGGGTTCAGGAAATTTGCAATAAATTTTATGGAACGGAAGGGATTCATGGATATGGCTATGGGCAGGACGAAGACCAAGGTCAGTTGGGCGCATGGTATGTTCTAGGGGCTATCGGTTTATTTGATGTAGCAGGACTGACGGAACCTGATGCAAAAATGGGACTATCCTCACCACTGTTTGATAAAGTGACCATCTCTTTAAATCCTAAATATTACGATGGAAAAGAGTTTGTGATCAGGAAAACAGCCGATAAATCTACAGGTAAATACATCCAGAAAATCACACTAAATAACCAAAAGATTGTTGAACCTTTTATTCCGTTGAAAGCTATCACTACGGGTGGGTATTTGGAGATAGAAATGGGTGATAAAGCTAAAGATTCTTACGAATAGTATGTCTTGAAAAGAATTATCCGTTTTCAGATTTAGCAACCATCGGAGAAGATTTAAATAATCGAATAGTTAGAATAGTCATTTTAAATGGACCTTTAAACTCCAGTGGCTTCCGTATGGTTAAAACTGTATCAATTCCTTCTTCGTCCTTGTGGAATCAAACTGGATTGGTCTCCAAATCATTTATATCTTTTGATATTTTTCATCATAGATCGATATTTCTCTGTAGGTTCTATTTATTGCTAAATTGGAAACAATTAAAATTTCTCAACCTATTATTATAAAATCCATGAAAAGACACCTGATAAAAATTTTTGGTATAGTCACGGCAATGATAATCAACTATACTGCCTACTCGCAGTCTAATTTTAGCAGCAACTTAATCGGTTCGGGTGTGGTGGTATCTGACCTTGATCGTTCCTTAGACTTCTATATAAATGGAATAGGAATGGTAAAGGCATATAACTTTACCATCAATGAAGAATTTTCCAAACGTTCGGGTCTTTCGAACGGCGTCGCTGTTGAGGTAAGCGTCCTAAAATTGGAGAATAGCCCTAATGCGAATGAGTGGAAGCTAATGAGTTTTGGCAATAAGCAAACTGAGTCTAAACCGGACTATATCCAAGATGGTACAGGAGTCCAGTACATCACTATCAACGTTAAAGCCTTGAATCCTGTGATTAAACGATTAAAAGAACAAGGAGTGAAGTTATTGGGAAGTACCCCTACCCCATTAAATGAAAACTTACATTTTGTGTTGGTACAGGATCCTGATGGAATCTTTATTGAATTGATAGGGCCCTTGGAATAGGTATACAACCCGGCATAGAATTTACCATTTATTTCACATCCAAGACCAAATCAGCTTCAATCCATTTTATCCAGATAAAATTGAAAAGGTGATTTTTACATACTTCTTTGCAAATCCGTAAATCTAGAAATGCTTACAGAATTTACTTAAAGCAAAAATCCCCATTTTCAATTTCAACTTAGGTAAGTGTTATTCACACTTACTTTAATAAATCAATTCAATTTACTTCAGATGGTTTAATATCTCAGAAACTTCTACACGGTGTCTTTAATCTCCGCCTAAAGATTTTGCAAAAGAAACTGTAAAGTCTTTTTCGATGACAAATACTGCAGGAATTGGCAATTCTCTTGAATCGTCAGAATAGTGGGAGTCAAAATCCAATCCAAGCCCTGCCATAGTATTTACTGGTGCATCTGCATTCCTAAATACAGTAGTATATTTTCTTGCTACAATATTTCCATTATCGCTTAACACTTCAAAATTGAGTTCGTTTTTCTCTTTGATATTTAAAGACTCATCAGGAGTTTGAGGTGAGATTGCGACTAATTCCGCACCTAATTCATGAATCTCATCCATCGATTTCTGGTAGTGAGATAACTGTAAATTGCAGTATGGACACCAAGAGCCTCTGTAAAATGTTAAGACAACCTTTCCATTTTTTAGCAACTCTGACAATCTCACTGTCCTGCTTGTTGCATTCATAAGGGAAAAGTCCGGAGCTTGGTCACCCACTTGTATTTTCAATATAGAATCATACTTTTTTTCTAATCTCTTAGCATCTTTATCAAATACTTCAAGTGCTTGTTTTGGGAGCATAGTTCCTAAATTTTCACTTAATACTTTTAAGTTTTCTTGATAGGAATCTCTTTCGGTTTTCATTTTAGTTTGTTTATGTGAATTCAAAATTGACATTACAAAGGTGTCTCGACGCACAAACTTTAAAAATGAACTGGATTAAGAAATTGTGTTGAACTAGATTAAGTTTTTGAGGCGATTTCTCTTCTTATTTTGGAAAGGAATTCGGGTGTAAAACCTAAGTAAGAAGCAATAACTTTTTGTGGAACACGGTTCACCACATTTGGATACCGATTAAAAAATTCCAAGTAGCGCTCTTCTGCTGTCAAACTTAAATAGGATAAAGCCCTTTTTCTTGAAAAAGCGAATGCTATTTCAGTTTTAATTCTAAAATACTCGCTTAAGGCATGGATTTCTTTGCAAAGACCTTCCACGTCATCATAAGCCATTTGAAAAATTGTTGAATCTTCTAAAGCTTCAACAAATAATGTCGCAGGCGTCTGGGTAATGTAACTGCAAAAATCACTTATAAACCAATCCTCTACTGCGATCTGGATTGTATGCTCCTTTCCTTCGGCATCTACGAAATAGGACCGGAATGCTCCATCCACAATATAATTACGATATTGACAGACGTAATTTGGTTGGTCAATGAATTGACGTTTTTTGATTTTGGTAGTTCTAATTATAGCAATCAATTTGTCCGTTTCCTCTTCAGTTAAAGAAACGTATTGTCCAATATTTTCTAGTAAGCCTTCGTACTGTATCGATTTTTTCATTGTAATGAGGTTTAGCCTGTAACGAAAATCATGGGTAATTATGAGCTAAGCTCTTTGGACCGGCATAAAATCCCTGGTAAAAAAGCATCTTTAAGCATACAAAATCCCTCAATTGTTATTACAGGCTAAACCTATATTTGTGAATTGATTATTTTTTATAACCTGACTCAATAAGGCAGTTATATCAGAGCTGTGACCAGCCTCCATCCATCACTATTTCTGCCCCAAGCATGAAAGAAGACTCATCGCTGGCTAGAAACAAGTAACCTTTTGCCATCTCTTCTGCGTTGCCGACACGTTTTACAGGAACCCCATTTGCCAATTCCTCACGTAAGCCTTTAACCTGCTCTGGAGAAAGTCCAAGTCTTCCGTGGATGGGTGTTTCAACATGGCCAGGAGATAAGACATTTACCCTTATTTTACGGCCTAATAAATCCGCCGAAAGGTTACGGGCTAACGATCGAACCGCCGCTTTGCTTGCCGAATAAACAGAAGCATTTACAACACCTGCTTCAGCAGCAGCAGAACCGGTAATTACAATTGATGCTCCGTCATTCAGATAAGGTAAAGCTTTCTTAATGGTGAAAAATGTTCCCTTAAAATTAATGTCGACAATTTCATCAAAAAGTTCTTCTGTAAAGGCTGCAAGCGGTGCTCCTTTAAATATACCGGCGTTGACGACTAGCACATCAATCTTACCCAATTTTGACTCCACTTGCTGATAAGCCTCGTCCAGTGAGGATAAATTAAGTACGTCAGCTTTCACAGCGAGGGTATTTTCTCCTATTTGATAGGCAGCATCTTTAAGTGTATTCTCATCCCTGCCAGTAATCGCTACCCTTGCCCCTTCACTTGCAAAAAGCTCAGCTGTCGCTAAACCAATACCACTATTACCACCTATAATAAATGCAATTTTATTATTTAGTTTTCCCATTTTTATACTTTTAGATTTTTATAGTGGGGCAAAACTATCTGTAGATTTTATTACACACAAAAAGTGTGGTACATACAATCTAGTTCGTACCTTAGCATTATTAATAATTATATTCTATGCGAAAGTCAAATTCGACCAATTCATTAAATGAAGAGATTCTGGCAGAACATTGCGGAGTAACCTATGCCATGACCCTTTTAAGCGGACGATGGAAAATTAATATTTTATGGATGCTGAAAATAGGTGTAAATCGATACGGCTTAATGAAAAGGGAAATTGCCGGTATTTCAGAAAAAATGCTCACCCAGCGTTTAAAAGAGCTTGAGGATGACGGCTTAATTATTAGAAAAGACTACAAAACTGTACCGCCACGAGTGGAATACAGTTTAAGTGAAGTCGGTGAAAAATTATCTCCTATTTTAGGGCAGTTATCAGACTGGGGTGACATAACCAGACCAATTTTGAAGGAAAATATTTAGTTTCTTTAAAGATTTGAAGGTCAACATCTGAGGTCATACTAAAGATACGGGCCAAATTCAAAACTGATTAAACAGGGTCCGGGAATTGTCCTCTAACAATAATAAAAAATGCTCACGGGAATAGATGGTTCTACCCAATTCAACAATTCTTAATAGTTATAAAAACTTTTCAGGAATATCAAAAATCACGATTCCAGGATCTTCATCTGTAGTAATTCCAAATATTTGCCCTAACTCATCATCTACTATCATATCTGCCACAGATATATCCAAGTTTAATCATCCTACCACTTCACCGGAATGTGTGATGACATAGATGATCTTTGCGATCTCATTGGTTTCTCTTATTTGTTTATCTGTTACTCCGCCGTACAAAGCAAAAATATATTTTTCTCCAATGGAAACATCACCATAACCATAAGGATAATCACGATCGAAAATTACTGCCGACTTACTACCAGAATATTTAATTTTAAAATCCGGCACCTCCATTCGAGGACCATTTACTATATCAAAAGTCTTGGAATCATAATGAAATATTTCAATTCTATCCCGATAGTTATTTGCTTTTACAAATAGTCCTAATTTTCTATTTGCTTTAAGTCCACCTTTGTTGATTTCACCCAAATGATAACTTATATCCGGATCAGTATAATCAATCAAATGACCAGTGTCAGGTATTTCTTCCCAATTTCCATAGCCTGCGATTCTGCTTCCATCTTTCGTTGAGAATTCAACCAGTCTATTGGGATCATTTGTCATAATTCCAATAACGGTGGTATCGGTCGCATGGAACATTCTATACATTCCAAATAAACCTTCTTGCTGTTTATATTCACTGATTCCCAATCTTGAAGAATCACTGAGAGAAAAGTCTGTAAACTTTTTAGCCATGGCGCTATAAACGATAAAAGTGCTGTCAGAGAATCCTGGTTCTATTAGAGTAGCATCAGTGATTTCTAAGGGGCCCAAACCTGTCACTCCTTTTGGAAATTTATATTCTAAAGGATCTCGCTTTATAACATGTATTAGGGGTAATCCAGGCGATAAACGACTTCTTTCAGATACAATTAAATAATCCCCAACAATATTTAAACGCCTAGGCGTCAATAATTCTGGAAAATAAGTCTTCATTCCTTCCAGATTTAAAATATCTTCTTCTTCAAGATCAAATGCATTATTTTTTCCTGAGTTTGTACATCCAAGGAAAACGCTAAAAAAAATAAAAATGACAATAGCTGATCTTTTCATAAACTAAGGAATGAAAATATAAATTATCAAGTCTACTGGCTACTGTTTTGAAATATGTGCAAACGGTTTGCATATGGCTGGTGGCAGTATTACAACTGGCTTTAATTTATGGATTAGCTCGTTTATCACTTCGCTATATTATTTACCATCCTCATTTTTCAATTTCCCGTAGCTGTTATTATATGTTTTGCCTTTCCTCGGATACGTGAATTTTAACGCTGACCACGTGTGGTCTATGCTTAAACATTTACTTTCCACAAGCCCATAATCATATCCGATTTTAATCACTTATTTGATATTCAGGTCGGTATTCAACTTTCTGGATTTTGGCCAAGACAACCATAAAGAGCCTACCTCTTTTAAATGTTCCTTCAATTTTAAAAATTCCTTATGCATATCCTTTTGCGTAATTGTAAACAAATGAATATAGTCAAATTGCCCATTTAACTCCGATTCAATTTCAATTGGCGGAAGTTCGATTGCCTTAACTGAGCTTTCTGGTGCATTGATTAAAATGCTTCGCATGCCTTCCTTGATTCCCATTTTTTGTGCTACAGTTTTGGTAATATCTGTTCAACCAATTTTTTCTTTACAACTTTTAATCCGGATTGCTATTATAGCTCGTGGCCAACGGCCTACACATAACTTGGGGTAGTTTCGAAGCACTTTCCAGTAGACTGAAAATCTGACAATTTCGGTTTTTGCTTTAGGCAGACTTCGGAGAACAAAACTGTCGACCAGCATTGAATTTTATTAGAATCAAATGGCTGCAAGTTTGCGTATCTGCTGGCTTGACGTAGAAGTCATTTTAGCGGTTCGCTGTATTTTCAATTATTGTCTTCTACAATATCTGTTGCAGTTTTGTTACCTAGTTGTTCAGCTAAACCAATAAGCAATCCTTCTACTCCCCGAACGTAGCAGAGTCTATAAGCGTCACCAAACTGAACAACTTCATCAACGACTCTAGCTCCGTGTTTTTCAAGTCTGACCAAAAGTTCATCAAGGTTGTCAACCCTGAACATTACTCTTAGATAGCCAAGTGAATTTACAGGATTTGTTCTGTGGTCTGCAATTGTTTTTGGATGCAAGAACTGTGAAAGTTCAAGTCGTGAGTATCCGTCAGGAGTAACCATCATTGCTACCTCAACAGATTGGTTGCCAAGCCCAGTTACTCGCCCTGCCCATTCACCCTCAACCATCATTCTTCCTTCAAGTGTCAATCCAATTTCTAAGAAGAATTCAATTGCTTTATCAAGTGATTCTACGACAATGCCCACATTGTGCATTTCCATTAATTTGCTTTTTACCATATTCATCTTTCAATTGGCAGGTAACGGAGAAGGATTCGAGCTGTCGGGTCTGAGATCAGATTCACTTTGCCTTACAACCAAAGTTAATTACTTTCAAATTTAGCAGTATACACCCACTTGATAAGCAAGTATCGAAAGCTAGCTATACATTGTTATTTAAATTAAATCTGCTCTATTGATTTTCGGTACATTCGAAAGAATAAAAAAGGCAGAAATCCAAATGCAATTATAAATGTTCCTATAACAACTATTAAAGAACCGTATTGCATTCCGCTTGTTCTTAATATGATACCTAGACCAGCTAGAATGGCACCACTGAAGCCTAAAATGATTTTAAGTTTTTCAGATAAAGCTTTACCCAATGTCATTTTAAATCTGTTAATAGCGAGCATTGGCAAAAAGAGCAATAAAAAGCAAATCATACCATAAGTTAACATTTCTCCTCCACCCGTCCAGTTTAAATACTTAAATAACCACCCAAGAGTCATGCTCATAGAGGCTAAAAGACCAATTAAATACATAACCTTTTTCATAGTAATTATCTTTTCAGAGTTTAACAAATAAATAGTTTCCTTTTGAATTTCATCAAATCCATTGGGGCATATGTGATTCAAAGCTTTTACATAAGCAGCTTCAAATGAACTTCCTTTATGTAGTTCGTTTTCTATAAAACAGCAAAAATGATCAAGCAAGTCGTCTTTAAGTTCTGAAATGGAAATTTTACTTTTTTCAATTTCCCCCTTTATAAAAGAAACCTCTTTATCCTCTAAAATCATAGAAAAGAAGCTTTTTGATCTGGAAATACAATATGCTGAATTGTGTTAAGAAATTCACTGAGCTCATTATATAAAGCAATCTTTCTATCCTGCCCCTGTTTTGTTATAGAGTAATATTTTCGAATCCGTTTTCCTACATTCACTGTCTCAACTTCCACAAGACCATCACTCAAAAGCTTGTGCAAGGCAGGATACAGGGAACCTTCTTTAATTAATATTTTATTGTCAGATAGTTCCTTAACTTTTTGAGTAAGCTCATAACCATACATTTTCCCATTTTCATCAAGTAATTTAAGCAATATCGTTGTGAGAGTTCCTTTTAATAGTTCTGTTGAATTCATAGAATGAATATACACAGAATTACAATACATCAAAATTCTATGTATATAAAATTAAAAAATAGTTTTGAGGTTAGTGCAGTCTACGGATTGGCGCTTGGCGAAGAAGCTGATTTCGAAGCACTAAACATTCTGTCAACACTGAACTTGATAAGAATCACAAAGCTTCAATTAATCACTTGACCCGCCATTGAGCCAAAAGCCTGCTATAAGACGTTTTTAATTTTGTCCACCAAGCCATATGTCCCCACGTTTGAATGAATAAGATTCTGTTATGTCACCAATTGGTTCTATAAACTTGTTCGTCCTGTGTGGCTTTTTTAAAAGTTGTGCAAACCATTTTTTTGTGTCTTCATAATCTTGCCTTGAAGCATACATTTCGGGTTCTCCAACTTCTGTATTTTCGTAGAGATCTTCGTCTACCCGATAATCCCAGTTGAAACTTTCAATTTTGCCTGTTAATTGTCCATAATTTTTTGGCTTCAATTTTTTACTCTCACCCGGTTTGAAGAAAGCATTTTCGTAATAATCTATTTTTTCACCAATTCCACAAACGAGCTGAGATTTCGAAAAACGTGGTTCATACAGCCAAATTTTAAGATAGTATGGTTGTCCAAGTTCATCTAATTGCTTTTTCCAAGATTCATATATATCCATTAAGCCGCTTAACATTAGTTCTTTAGTCTTAGCTTTTGGCTCAGGTATTTTGC
This sequence comes from uncultured Algoriphagus sp., assembly GCF_963974835.1. GTDB lineage: Bacteria > Bacteroidota > Bacteroidia > Cytophagales > Cyclobacteriaceae > Algoriphagus. The sequence continues at coordinate 58,885 of NZ_CAXBET010000018.1, forward strand.
TATTTATTATTGAAATATCACACCAAGGGTGGACAACAATGTCAATGTGGTCAGCATTGTATTTTTCGATTAAATCAAATCTTAAATTGAGATTTTCCAATCTCCATTCCTCGATATGTCGATGTCTTCTTTTATGTCCTCTTATTTTTTGTTGTCTCACGATTGTCCTTTAAAATGCCCTTTACGGTCGGGGGTAGTGTTTTTTCTTTTTCTCCTGTTTAATGTTGTTGGATTGATTCCTCATCTTTTCCGTGAATATATTTGTCAATCCACTTCTTGCTTCCTTTTTAAGGACTTCTTCGATGTTGTCTAAGTTCGCCCCTTCAAAGTAGTAGTTCACTCCAATTTCTTCGAGTTCGTCCCACCCGTGGTAAATCAGATAGAAGTTCACAAGTCCATATTTATAGTCATTGTCTACGCAAAGCTGAGAGAGGGACTGTAAATTTTTTCTTACCTGTCGGTCGTTCAGAATTTCATTCAAGTGGTAATGCGTTACTGCAATCACAGCACTTTTATAATCGAGTTCTTCAATTCCAAAGTCGTTAAGAGCCTTGGTAACATAAGGTCTGATTTCAAATCTATCAATCGGCTCACTAAATGAAGCAAGCCTTAGCACATTTTCAGTCTCTTTTCCTTGTCGGATCAAATCAATCACCCAATCAACTGCTTTTGAATAATCGAAATTATCCAATTGTTTATGGCTTTGAATCAGTCTTAATATGTGCTGTTTGTCTGTCATTTTGCTTTACCTAAACGGTTTGCACATGGCTAGTGGCTGTTCCACAAAGGAGCAGGTTACCAGGTAATCGACTGCACATCGGATATCTTCCACACGTGTGGTTGGATCTTCTAAATAACGAGAAAGACCACCGCTTTCTACTTGGAAAGAAGCATCAAAAACCAGTGCTATAAAGCCACCTTCTGCCAATTTCGAAGCATAAAGACCTGCCGTTTGCTCTTTAACACTACTACCAGGGTGAGCACATACTATTGCGGCATATTGTTTAGTATCATCAAAATCTTGTGGGAAATGAAGGATTCCGGCAACATCCCATTCTCTGTTTTAAAATTTAACCGTTTTTTGCATATTATGATTTGTTAATTTTCACTATGCAAATGTTGCCAATCAAGAAATATATACTGTTTCCAAAATGAACCTTCTTGTGTTCAAATTGGAGAAAGAATTATTTTCAATTCTGCCTTAATAACCATAAAACCCATTAAAAATTTGCGGTTTTATGGCCCAGGTCGTTTTATGTGAGACCTAATTTATCGATTTGCTAATTTATCTTTTTAACTAATCCCAACTTTCTTTTTTCTCGTTGTTCGATATCTACAATCTCGAACCTTATAGTTTTTACCTGATTATAAAATCCTGCAAATTAGGTTAAGAATTTAAAATCCTGAACAACCGGAAATGTATGTGAAATATAAAAATTGAAATTTGAAATACTTTTTTTTAAATATAAAATCAGTTCAGTTTGAAAATTTTCGCTTTGGCAACTATATTGTCAAAGTTATTAATGGGATAAGTTTTTAATTGTTTAAATCGATTTTTATGAGAAAGTGTATTTTATTAGGACTATCCATTTTCCTGTTTTTTGGATGTATGGAAACTAGTCAGGAGGAAATCTTGACAACAGAGAATTTGGAGAATTCGGGTTTTGAATTTGATTCATTTACTCTCCGAACTCAAGGGGAATTTTACAGAAAGCAAAATAGAGAAAGGTTGGCCTCTATGTCGAATTTAAAGAAGAAGGCATGTAAAATGACTGTTAAGGTTCCCTCAGATTTTGTTACAATTCAGGAAGCAGTGGATAATGTCTGTGATGGAGGAAATGTTTTAGTTAGTAATGGCGTATATAATGAAAGAATATTTATCGATAAACCAGGAGTAAAATTAATGGGTATTGGTAACGAGGTGCATCAAAGTGGGGGAATTTTAATTCTTGAAAATGGAAATGATGTGACAGTTCAGAATTTCAAAATAAATATGCCTCCTGAAACACCTGGTGTTTATATCGCACATGCGGATAGAGTAACAATTAAAAATAATGAGATTGAATCAAGTCCATATCTTAGATTAACCGGACTAAGTATTAGAAATTCGATTGGATCAAAAATCCAACATAATAAAATTATAGGTATGCTAATCGGGATGAGCATAACTACTGGAGAATCTATAGGTGAAGGCTTTGATGGAGTATTTGTTAATGATTTTGTGATGAGAGACACTGATATCTCAAATAATGTGTTTTCCGGTTTTGCAGTTGGAGGTATTGCTATAGGAGCGAATATGTCTGGAAATTCAATTAAAAATAATGTGTTAGAAAATTCTACACTTTATAGAACTTCTGCAAATGGGGGGATTCTTGTTAATTTCTGGCCTGAGAGTGCTTTATATCAGGATAAATTTGAAAACAATGATATCAAAAATAATAAATTAATCAATGTCCAATATGGACTTCGAATAGATGACTATTGCTCAGGTAATTTAATTATGGGTAATCAATTTGTAGGCAATAATTATTATGGTGTTCATGCAGGTTCGGATTTAAGTTTAAGCGAACCAAATATTTTTAAAAACAATAACTTTTATGATAATGGAGTTTGTGACGTTTATGACAAGTCAGATCTAAATGTATATAGTAATAATAAATTAGAATGTACTGAGGGATTGTAAAAGTGAATTTGGAAAGAGATTTAATCTTACTGGAAAAAACATTGAAAGTACTTATTTAGATGTGATTCTAGAAGCTTTAAAATAAATTTGGAATAAGTCGGAAAATGATTTTCAAAATTTGCAGACTCAAACCTTAATGTTATTCCTAGCGCCCCAAGATTTAAAATCTCGAGGCTTTTTTAAATTTTCCTTTTCTTTCTATTCAAATATGTCTTCTACTTTTTAAGGATTACAATTCCAACGACTTAGGTTCAGGATTACAAATCCAGAACAGCCAAGTGGATCAGCTGGACAAGGAACTGGAGCGGAGAAACCTGAAATACGTCCGAGAAGCGGATGACTTCAGTATCTACACCAATTTCGGAGAACTGCTTCAAAAACTCAGGGAGGTATGGATGGGCTGGGGAAACAATTATCGACTGGCCAGTTTTCAGGCCAAGCTCAAACAACTCGCCGAGTGGCTGAGGAACCGACTCAGATATTGCATCTGGTCCCGAAAGCTTTCGGCAGAAGAAACCTGAGCGCAACCACAACTCTCTGCTCCTGAGTTCTGAAATTCCTGATAAGTCAGTTCGGTTGTTTCCTTATCCGAAAAGAATTCCCAATCACGATATTTTACTTGGGTTTCGTTCATTTTCAAATTATTGTCTAACGTATAGTATAACATCTCGTAGCTGATCGTAGGTAGCTATGCATTCTTATATAATGTTCTACGCAGTATTTCTATTCAGTTTGTTTAACATTGAATTCGATATCCCAACGCTGTAAATAATCCTGTAATGGTTCAAATCCCATTTCCGCTCTTCTTTTATTTACTTTTTCAGGATTAGATAGTTCATACAGTACCCATTCATTTCCATTTTTTGAAACTTGAGTTCCGTAAACTTGAGGCTCGCCATCCATCATCAATGTTCTGTCTTTCATCATGGCGATTTGTATTGCTTTTAGGTCTCCGTTTTCAGCAGACTGTTCCAAAAGTGGTAAGTATTTTTTTCGATTTGCATTATCTCCGTGCTGAAAAACGACCCATATCGCGTTCATTTGTATTTCGTCAACTTCATTTAATGTCGGTATTCCGCATTTCTCTAACAGGCTTATTACCGTTGTTAGATTTTGGCGGTCAATTTCAGGGTTTATTGAACCATCATTTGTTCGCATACTCTGGTCGCTTTCAAATACTTCTTGCAGTATTTCTTGTTTTTTTGTGCAATCAATATCAACTAATTGTATTGCCGGTTGATCTTCTAAAGCTTTTTGGATTCGTTCTTGTAATTTCTTGTCTTCTGTTGTTGCTTTTCTTAAAATCAATTCCTTTATGTCACCATTCTTATCAACATAACTGTCTGTTGTCCATTCATCGAGATTCTGGATTTTTCGGATAGAATCAAGACTTAGTAGTTCTCCTTTTTCATTCTTAAATATCAATGTTTGAATGTCAGGAAACTTTTTTTGTTTTGCTCGGCCAATAAGTTCCGTATCGGAAAGTTTGGTTAATCCTTCAGGCTCATATGTTTTGGAAGTACAAGAAATTAAAATCGTTAGGAATAGGATGCCGACAAAGATTTAATGTTTCATTTTTTTTAGTTTTCTCTAATTGAGTAGAACGTTTACTGTAAAATGCGTTTTAATGCATTTTTAGTTCCCATGATATAATCTGGTTCGTTTTAAGGACAGAACCAAAAAGAATATAT
>NZ_CAXBET010000019.1:0-58988 GCF_963974835.1 uncultured Algoriphagus sp.
CCCATCCTCCCCAAATCAACCTGTTACACTATTTTACGGCGTTGTTTATAGCCCATATTATTTTTGCCGTAGTAAGCGTCTATGTCTTCCGAATCATTATTGATGAACCGGAATTTTGGTATAAAACTCAGCCTAATTTACCCTGAGGTAATCCAATAGTTGAATTTAGATAATATTTTCAGGCTGCCTACAAAACCTCCTCAATGTCGGACTGTTTCAATACTATGGGCAAATTAGTAATCATAAGTGATTGTATTAAGATCCATCTCAGCGATATATATGCTCAAGTCGTAGAAAACTCTCATCAACTTGAAGTCTCACTCGGATAGAAAAATCATAATATCCACTTAAATGAAAGCTTGAGGACATAATCTATGTTGGCCTTTAAATTGGATTCAGCGATAGGTGCACTTCACCGGCTCACCAATATTATTATGCAGACTCAAACCAAAGCCAAGGAAAAGGAATCCAAAGTTCAAAGAACTTCAAAAGATGAAATCAAAGGCTTCCATGGTGATTCTCTTAAAAAATATTGAAGGCAAATAATGCATAATAGAACTCCTACAACTAACAACCTTAAACCCTAAAATTATGAAATCTGATTCAGAAAAAGACCGCAGAATCCCAAAAGACAAAAAGGATATTAAAGTGACTCCTTTTGGTACTAAAAAAGAAAAGAGAGATGTACCTGACCAGGTACCAAGAGAAGAATTCACAGAAGATCAGCCTAATAAGGAGAAAAGCAAAGAGGAAAATTAAACACTTATTTTACCTTTAATCTTTCTTGCCCAACTATTTCTGAGAAGGTTTTTGGACACTGCTATGCTCAACTTTTCAGCCTTATAATAAACCCAAATTAGCATATAAATGCAATCAATTGCTTTACTAGGCGGTGGTCCTGCTGCGCTCTTCATGTATAAAAGAATAATTGAAGCTAAGCTCAGTAGCTACAAAATTCACATTTTTGAAAAACATGAAAAGTTGGGAGCGGGTTTTCCTTATAGTAGATATGGAGCCTCCAAAGAACACATTACAAATGTGTCCTCAAATGAAATTCCCACTATCAAAACCTCTGTAAAAGAATGGATAGCTCAGGCGCCAAAGACTTTGCTGAAGGAGTTTGATATGGAAAAAATTAGCCTGGATGAATATAAGGTACTCCCTCGTCTTCTATTTGGAGAATACCTCGCAGCTCAGTTTAATCTTCTCCAGAAAGAAGCTAAAGAGAATGGCATCCAAACAGTTGTACATTTGAAAACCGAAGTTATCAATGTAGTAGATAATGAAAATGCGGAAAAAGTAAAGGTTATTTTGAAATCAGGAGATAAATTATCCTTTGATAAAGCAATCATCTGTACAGGACATTCCTTTCCAAAGAAGAAGGAAAAGAAGGTCCAGGGATGGTTTGACTCTCCTTACCCTCCTGAAAAACTAGACTTACAGGTGAATTTTGAAGTTGCCATCCGTGGCTCTTCGCTTACTGCAATAGATGCAGTCCGCACCATGGCCCGTGCAAATGGAAAATTTACCCATGGAGCAGATGGGATTTACACTTATCATCTACGTAAGAAAAGTAAGGGGTTCCGAATGAAAATCTTTTCATTGGGTGGATTATTACCCGGAGTAAGGATTCACTTGGAAAATACCAGACCAGATCCTTCACACCTTCTTTCGGAAGACGAAATCAAAATCATTAAAAATCAAAATCAGGGATTCATCCCCCTCGATTTTGTGTATGATCAGAACTTCAGAAAAATTTTGCAAGAAAAGCAACCCTATATATATAAGGAATCTGATGGAATGACTTTGGAGGAATTCATGCAGTTTATGATGGATAATCGAAGAAAAACTGATCCCTTTAAGTTATTTCAAGAGGAATACGAAGAGGCAGAACAGTCCATAGAAACCCAGGAATCCATCGTATGGAAAGAAACATTAGCCGATTTAAGCTATGTGATCAATTACTCCATTAAGCATTTTTCGGCAGAGGATATGCTTCGGTATAAGAGATCTCTCAGTCCCTTGATATCACTCATTATTGCTTTTATACCGCAAAGTTCTGCTAGGGAGATTTTAGCGTTGCATCATGCCGGAATTTTAGATTTGGTGGATGTAGATATGGATAGCGTAGTAAAACCTTCTGAAAATGGAGGATGCATATATGTGTACCGCGATAAAAAGAATCGCAAAAAGCAGGAACGCTTTAAAATGTTCATCGATGCACTCGGTCAGAAGCCATTTTATTTTAAAAAGCTACCTTTTAAGGGACTTAAAAATACCCATACTCTTAGCCCAGCGTATCTTGATTTTTCGGATCAGGAAAATGCAATTAAAGAATTTGAACAGGGAAATAAAGATGTTCACAGAGATATCTCAGGAGTTTACCTTCTGCATTTGCCTGGAATTTCTATCAACGACTATTTTCAGCCACTAAATCACTATGGCGTAGCAAATAAAAGATTATATGTAATGGCAGTACCCTATATATCCGGGCTAAATCCTGATTACTCCGGACTGGATTTCTGCGAAGTTGCTTCTGAGAAAATTCTAGATAGTATGACTGAACCACATCATATAAACAGCTAATGCCTTAATGAAAAAATATGTATCTAGATAAAGGACATAAAAAAATCCCAGCATTTAGCTGGGATTTTTTATGCTATGTTTTTGGATATAAAACAGGTTTAAGTCTGCTGGTCACGAAGTAGCTTAATTTTGTCATGTGATTGACGTAAAATAGCCTTTTGCTCAAGAATTATTGACTTTAGATTTGCTGGCAAATCCTCTTCATTTGAGGCATCTTTGTAAGCTTTTTGGGCTGCATCTTCACCGAATTCGCAGTTCTCCAAAACACTTTTTCTATTGTGGCCAGTAAACACAGCCTTCACATCCATCCAGGCTCTGTAGAGTTTACCACTAGTTGTGGAGCCTTCTTCGGTGTCCTTCCTGAACACATTGAGTTCGTTGGATAAGGCCATTTTACATTTTCTGCTTTCATCTATCATGGAAACAAAAACTGTTTTCAAATCCTGATCTTCTGCCTTAAGGTTTTCGATCGCTTTTTCATATCCTTCAATTCGATCATTGTTGATCTGCACCAGATCGTTTAAAATTTCCGCTGCTTTATCTGTAGTTTTCATAATTATTGGTTAGTAGGTCAATTATATTGTGAATGATATTCATCATTTGATTAATTATTATTCAATAAATAGACCATTAACTAGTGAGCCTTCTAAATCGCTAAAGAAGCCTATTCCCACAAAATAGCGAATAGAAGGATTTTATTTTACGAAAAATAATCCTCACAGTGTAGACGTTAATGCGGGAAAAATATATTAAAAATATGTGTATCCGCTTTTCTACCAGTAAATAGAAATAGCAATATAGGGTCTATGTTAAACTTATGAGTTGAGGCCGATTCAACCTAAAATATTTCTAAAAATAAATTGACGTCTAAGACAATCTCATAAAGAATAAATGAAAAAACCGAAAATGTCGTACTCGCATAGTGTTTGTACTTCCCTATAAAAAAATGGTATGAACCTTACGAAAAACAAATTCACAATTCTTTCAGCAGTTCTCTCAATAGGAGTAGCAGCACTCGCAAAAGCGGCAGTAGACAACAGATATAAGGCTATAACAGGAGAGCCAGCTCCCAAAAATCCTGAATCTGATGAAGCAACTTTTGGGAGGGTGGTTCTCTATACTGCTATAACAGCCGCAGTGGGCATTTCCGCTAAAATGTTGGTGCGTAAATATTTCACCAAACAGTGGAAAAAAATGGATGGCGATCTACCTAAACATTTGCGTTAGAAGAAAGTCTAATTAAAATTCCTGCTGCTAAAACCGAATACTTCGAGATGATAAGCTGAATCGCAAAATCAAGTCTATTTAATTAAAGGATTCTCTGTACTCTAATGGAGATTGTTGAGTCTTGTTTTTAAACAATTTGCTAAAGGACTGAGGATATTCGAAACCTAATTCATAGGCTATTTCACTAACGGAAGCAGCCGTGGTGGAAAGCCTTTCTTTGGCATATTCGATGATTTTGTTTTGAATATGCTGCTGTGTATTTTGTTTGGTATACATCCTCAAGATACTTCCCAGATAGTTGGCCGAGATATGAAGTTGTTCTGCAATGGAGGTTACAGTAGGGATTCCATTCTGCAATGATTTTCCGCTTTGAAAATAGTTGGAGAGGACCTGCTCAAAACGGTCCACTATCTCAATATTGGTCTTTTTACGGGTAAAAAACTGCCTCTCATAAAAGCGTTCCGAATAGATCAATAACTGCTCTAATTGGGAAACGATCAGCTCTTGACTAAATCGGTCTATATTGGATTGATATTCCCTTTCAATATTTTTTAAAAGGTCCACTATCACTTGTTCTTCTTTTTCAGAAAGAAACAGAGCCTCGTTTGCAGCATACTGAAAGAATTCATAAGACCTTATCTTCTTGGCCAACGCTGTTCCAAACAGGAAGTCAGGGTGGATAAGCAAAAGCCAACCTGTAGGGTTTACTTTTATTTCCGGATTCATTTCAATTTTTAGAAACTGTAATGGGGATACAAAAGTGAGCACGCCGGAATCAAAATCATATGCTTGCTGCCCATAATTAAATTTGGCATTAACATTTCGTTTCAACCCTACCGAATAGAATCCCTGAATCCATTGCATTTCGCTTTCATCTACCGGATATCTAACCCTGCTGTAATCTATCAAACTGATCAGGGGATGTTCCGCAGCGGGCAAATTACAAAACTGGTGAAACTCGGCAATTGAGTTGAAACGAAATGTCTTGTCCATAGCTATTAATGTAGCAAATTAGTGTTCATATTGGAGTAATGTGGCAATGAGATCAAAGAAAGCTTAAACTTCTCTGTTAGGCACTTTCATGGGAGATATGCACTTCATTGCATTTTCGTGGTTTTATGACTCCTTAAATAGTATTGTTTTTAAAATGCCTTTTGTGCGGTAGGTCTCACCACTATTTCATTCACATCCACATCGGCAGGCTGGGCAATGGCAAAAGCTGCAGCTTTGGCAATGGCCAATCCTGAAATCGTATCTTTCCTGAAAGTTTCGATGGCCATTCTCCTTAGTTCCGGATCGGATATGGTATTTGGCAATTCGGATTCCGTAGCGCCGGGAGCTACCAGAGCAACCCGGATATTCCGGCTTACTTCCTGACGAAGACCATCTGAAATTGCCCTCACTGCAAATTTTGTCGCACTATACACTGTAGAAGTTGGACCAACCCAACGGTCACCCACAGAACTGATATTTACAAACTGCCCGCTGTCCTTTTCCTCAAACACAGGAAGTGCAGCAGCAATACCGTGCAGTACCCCTTTTATGTTCACATCTATCATTTGATGCCATTCATCAACCTTGTAGCTATTGATCATGGATAGCGGCATTAATCCTGCATTGTTCACTAAAACATCCAGAGTTCCATAGTTTTTCATAGCAAAAGCTACAAAATCACGGACATCTTCAGGTTGGGTGACATCCAGTTTCGCAAAAACAACCTCACCGCCATCTTCCTGGATTGATTTTGAAATTGTTTCTAAATTTTCTGTTCTTCTGGCACCCAATACTACTTTAGCACCCAATGAGGCAAGATGTCTTGCGATGGCTTCACCAATACCACTACTGGCTCCTGTGACAGCCACAACTTTTCCTTTTACATTTTCCATCTTTTAAAATCATTAGATTAATAAATTTGATGGTACAAAGTTGAATAAAAAGCATATCGTGGACTTAGCTCAATCCGTGAAGCTCGTATCCAAATCGTGATTCATTCAACCATGACTTTTTGGATGGTAGTATGCAGGCAATAAGATTAAAGTTTGAATTTATTCTGATATGTAAGATCTCTGCAATAAGTAAAGTACTGACTTATACGAATTATAAAGCTTGAAATTTGACCTAATAATCAAATAGCTGAAATCCATTCCCCTTTCATAGTGAAGGATTTACCTTCCGATTTAAATTTATCCCAAAAAAGCCATTTCTTCTTCAGTAAGCTGGATTGCAAAGGCATCGATATTTTCTTTGAAATGACTTAACTGGGAAGTTCCAGGAATAGGCAAAATCAAATCATTGTAATGTAACAACCAGGCTAAATTAATCTGTGCAGATGTTGCATTGTGGTTTTTAGCAATTTCGGCAATCTTGTTTTCACTGTTGGGCAGTGAACTTTGGAGGGAGAAGAACGGAATCATAGGAATGTTATTTTCTACACAAATCCCTATGATCTCTTGCATTCCCCTGACCTCTTGACCATACACTGAAAAAGTGGTACGTTGCTCATAACCAAAGGCATTTTCCACGCTTGCGATATTCCCCATACTCAGAGCTGCATTCAATTCTTCTTCATTTACATTACTTAATCCTATATGTAAAATTTTTCCTTCCTTTTGCATTTCGAACATAGCATTCAAAGAATCTTCAAATGATGTATTGCTTCCAGGCATTACCCGGAAATGCACTAATTGTATTTGTTCAATTCTTAATGTTTTCAGATTGTTTTCTATGCTTGCTCGTAAGTGTTCTGGTTTGTCATAAACCCTCCAGCTTTTATCAGCACCTCTATCAGCACCTACTTTAGTACATATTACTAAATCTTTATTATAAGGATGCAATGCTTCTGCAATCAACCGGTTAGTCACATCCTGTCCATAATAATCGGCTGTATCCAGAAACTGTATACCATTTTCGGAAGTCGCTTTTAATATTGCCAATGCTTCCGCTCTATTTTTAGGTTCACCCCAAATGCCCTCTCCGGTAAGTCGCATAGTACCATACCCAAAACGTTTAACGGTTAAGGGGTTTTCAGTTTGTGAGCCAATAGTAATTGTTTTCTTGATGTCCATTTTCGTCTATTTTTATATTGCAAAGTTGAATCAACGAAAAATGAAATCGTTTACCATTTGGTAAATAGTGATGTTAGTGAATGCTTTTCCTAATTCTACTTAAGGATTGTTGGGTGACGCCAAGGTAGGAAGCAATGTAAGAAAGAGGAACTTGATTAACCATATTTGGAAATTTCTCTAAAAATGTAAGGTAACGCGTGGTGGCATCTTCAGTGATTAAGGCGCTTCTCCTGTCTAGTTTCTCTACTAAGGCTTTTTGAAAAATCTTGTTTGTGATGCTGTCCCAGTTAATAATTGTTTGTGAAAGTTCGTCCCAGTCTTTTTGATAAAATACGAGGAGTTTACAGTCAGTTACAGCCTGAATGTATTCAGTCAATGGTTCGCCTTTGTAAGGATTTGCAAGAAGACGGTTTTCATCCAGAAAATACTTTGTGATTTCTTCACCTTTGTTATTGTAATAGCAGATGCGTAAAATTCCTTCCAAAATAAAAGCAACCTGATTAAACATACTTCCTGCTTCTATAAAATATTCATCTTTTTTGAGTTCCAATTTGTTGGTTTTGCTCTCAATCAATTCAATCTGTTGCAGGTTCAAATCCCCAAACTGCAGTAAAAAATTTACAAGCTCTTTCATGCTACGAAATTAGAAAATTTGATTTATAAGAAAATTCCGTCAAATAAATATCAGTATCTATAACCATAATCATCAAGCACATTTAACAGTTGAGCTTAACCTCATCCCCCTACCTATCCGCACAGTAGACAGAAGCATTTGGCTTAAAAACCTCATCTCTTTTTTTATAATATCATGTTGTTTTCGAAAAAGACTTTAAAGGCTTTGAACATATAATAATGCTTTCTACAGGGCGCTTTTACTTGAGCGAAATCAATCAATGATCGTACATATCTGAACACAAATCTAAACCAAACCCCGCTCCTATTGCCTATTTGACCACATTTTTCAAGTGGCATGAATTTTAATACTACAAATAGGAATTAATTATAAGGTTATGAAACAATTTCAGTTGGGAGAGTTTGAAGAGATCGTCATGCTCACTGTGGGGGTTCTGTATAACGACGCTTATGGAGTTGCGATCAAAAGCGAAATTGAAAGCCGGCTTGGAAGAAGTGTAAGCGTTGGTGCTTTGCAGACCGCCTTAAAGCGATTGGAGAAAAAAGGGTTTTTGAAATCCTGGGAAGAAGCCGGCACACAGATAAGAGCAGGAAGACCCAAGCGATTTTTTAATATCACTGCTTATGGCAAAAAGGCTTTGGAACACGCCAAAACTACCCGCGAGGAACTATGGCAGGCTATCCCGAAGGTGGCCTGGGACCTAAAAACATCAAGCTGATCCATGCGAGAAAACACTGAATTACCGCCAAATTTTCTACTTAGGATTTTCCGCGCCTTTTGTGATCCTCAACTGACTGGTTCAATAGAAGGTGACCTCATAGAAATCTATAATGCCCGCAGAGAAACCAGTGGAAAAAGAAAAGCAAACCTTCACTTTTTCCTGGATATAGTATTGCTTTTCCGACCAGGTATCATTAGACCGCTTGGATTTTCATTCCCCCAAAACCACACTATAATGTTTCGTAATTACTTCAAAGTAGGCTTCCGTAATATCCTAAAATATCGCACATTCTCGTTTATCAATATTTTTGGACTCGCTCTAGCCATGTCCGTAAGCATGCTCATCCTGACTATGCTGGCTGACCAAAACAGATATGATCAATTTCATGAAAAGAAAGACCGGATCTACCGCATCCTTTCTGATTACGAAGGCTCAAAAAATCCATATGCCACTTCGCCACAACCTCTTGCAGGCACACTAAATGAGTATACTCCTATTGAAGCGACGACGCAATTGATTCCGGGTTTAGGTGGTGATGTCAGCACTAAAGAAAAAACTCAGGAAGTCCGTGGATACTTTGCTGATCCCTCATTCTTCTTCATTTTCAGCTTTACTCTGGAATCCGGAAATGCCAAAACTGCACTTTCTTCTCCCTATTCAATTGTAATCAGTAAAGAACTTGCAGGTAAATTGTTTGGAGACCAAAATCCGCTGGGACAAAGCCTCCGTTTTGAAGACAGAAAATTACCATTCCCACTTGGAGGAGATGCTCCAGGAAGTCCCGCTGTAGATTGGGGCGAATTTACTGTAACCGGGGTGATTGATGAATCCAGTTTCGACTCTCACATAACCTTTGACGCGCTTGTCTCAGGCAGCACCATTCCCTCGCTGATAAACTCAGAGAAAATGGCGGACAGAAGGGATGATTGGAAATGGTATTTCCAAACTTATACCTATGCTTTGCTCAGGGAAGATCAGTCAATAGATGACCTTTCTTATGCACTAAATGATATTGTCAGCAACAAGGAAGCAGAAATCAGATCAGAATACACCAGTGGCTTTAAGTTGGTACCACAAGCACTTTCCGATGTTGCACTTGGGCTATCCGGCAATGACACCAATAATAGATTGCCCCTCATACTTTATTATTTTCTCTCCGTACTTGCCTTGGTTATTTTGGTATCGGCATGTCTTAATTACACCAGTCTATCTATTGCCAGAGCATTAACCCGTGCAAAAGAGATTGGGATCAGGAAAGTGACAGGAGCACTTAGAATAAATTTAATTGTCCAGTTCCTTAGTGAATCTGTCCTCACAGCCTTACTCTCACTTGTGCTAGCAGTCATCATGCTTTTGGCTCTCATCCCTTCATTCAAAGGTCTTTGGGTAAATCAATATTTGAAATTTGAGCTTCCATTCATGCCATCGCTGTATCTGGGTTTCATCCTGCTAGCCATACTCATAGGTATTATGGCGGGATTCTATCCTGCCTTGCTTCTGTCCGGCTATCATCCTATGAAGGCGCTAAAAAGTTTAACAGAAGTGAAGTCAGGGAAATTGGGGCTTAGAAAAGCGTTGGGCATTTCCCAATTTGTTGTTTCTCTATTTTTCATCACCACATCTATCCTGATTTATAACCAATTCAAGCATTACTTAACATTTGACTACGGGTTCCAAACCGAAAGCATAGTAAACATCCCTCTTCAGGGTATGGAATATCAGAAGCTCAGTACAGAACTGGAGCGTATCCCTGGCATTTCGCTGATTTCTGCCTGTGATATCATTCCAGCTACTGGCACAAACAATACCAATGAGGTAAAAGTAATGGGATCTTCTGATGAATTCCAAGCAGTAGGTGTCTTGAATATAGATCGCAACTTTATCGGGAATCTGGGTATAGACCTAATCGCAGGAACTGGTTTTGGCAGTAATGATCAAACGGCTGCCACCCAAATAATAGTAAATGAGGCAATGGCAAAGAACTTGGGCTATGACGCTGTAGATGCAATAGTCGGGGAAAAATTTGAACCCAAATATGGCGAGCAGGTATTGGAAATTATCGGTGTAGTGAAGGATTTCAGGTACAAACTTCTATTGAATGAGGATGAGATTTCACCTTTAATGCTGAGGTACAACCCTTCACAGTTCCAATACATCAATGTAAAAATTGCCTCTCCTGATCCAATGAAAACCATAATTGCATTGGAAAATAAGTGGAAAGAACTTAATCCGGTGCATCCGTTCCGCTATGAATTTATGGATGCCGAGCTGGAATCCACACATAAAGGCATTTTTGATGTCGTATCTATCTTAGGTTTTATATCCTTTCTGGCCATTTTTATTGCCTGTCTGGGATTATTGGGTATGACTACCTATACTGCTGAGCGGAGGACAAAAGAAGTTGGTATACGGAAATTCCTCGGTGCAGGAAATTTAAATATTACAATTTTGCTAAGTAAAGGATTTTTGCAAATGCTTGTGATCGCTATCTCAATTGGTGCTCCTCTCACTTATTTTGGAAATCAACTCTGGCTTGAAAACTTTCCAAACAGAGTTGAATTTGGTGCCGGAACGGTGCTTTTGGGATCATCAGTACTTCTTCTATTGGGTGCTCTTACCATTATTTCGCAAACAGTTCGTGTATCGAGAGCAAAAGTTGTAGACACATTAAAAATGGAATAATAGTTCGCTAGTGGTTTTAAGAAACATGCAATCCTTAAACTAAGACAAATGGCTATAATATATTAAACAGAAGACGAACCAAAGTCCCCTTGAACTCCGGGCACTTTTTAATTAGACAGCTTATAGAATGAAGTGGTAATCTTCCTGCTTATACCTGTAGGCTAAAAATTTATGTTGGTTGACTCCATTATCTGTATTTACCCTCTTTTTTTCACTACATACCGGACTACTGAAAAGGCGAAATCGAATATCGGGATATGACTAAAAAGTTGTCTAGAACTAAATTTTATATTGAGTGTCCCGCTGTTTGTAAGCTTAAAAGACATAACTCTCCCATCAGTAAAAATTGCTGTTTGTAAATTATTACAAAATTAATTACCACTCATCACAAACTGAGGAAGAAATATTTACAATACATTGAATTACAGTTGTTTATATAAAATAAGTATTTGAAAAATATTAAATCATAATCTTCATATTAATATTTAAGTAATGTAATATGCATTTTAAATAATGTATTAAGTCTTTTAACATACTATGTTTCTTTTCTAATAAAACTTATTTCGACGTCCAACATAGAATTTCTAAAAGCTATATCTAACTTTGCAATTATAAATGTAAGCGAATAGGTCAATTACTGCTTTAGCAAGCTAATAAAGCAGTCGTTTCTATCAGGAGGGCCCGCCTATCTAAACCCATAAATTTCACACTCATAAATATTACTTTCAAGTATGAAAATTAGTGTGCTCATTTTGACCTGTAGAACCTTTAGCGTATTGCTTATTATTTGAATACAACTTGCTGGACTGGAAAATGCATAATGAAGCTCGCCGACAGAGACTAATAAAAAAATACAGCTTATTAGATAGTCCAAATGAAATTATATTTGACAAACTTACTGAAGAGATCTCAAAGGAAATCGGGTGCTACGGGGCTACCATATCCATTGTGTTAGCAAGTAGGGTTTGGTTTAAATCACGGTATGGAATCTTGACGGATGAGGCAAATGTGGACACCTCCTTATCCAAGAAACTGGTCTCTAGTCAGGATGATTTTTTTAGCGTTGAGCAGTTTAGTACACATGATGAATACAGACATCATTATAATTATACTATTCTGTCCTATGAATTTTTCGCAGCCGCACCAATTCAGCTGGAAAACGGAATTCGTGTAGGAGCACTATGTATTTTTGACTATTCTCCAAAAAAACTAACCGATAAACAAATTTCCTATTTAAAGGTAAAGGCAAATAAAGTTGCTGCCCTTTTACAAAGCAGTGAAAATAAGTTTGATAAACTTGAGTCCACTGTCCTTTCCAAAGAAGCAAGTATTGTGAAGAAAACTTCAAGTTTGGGGGACTTCGGAGGATTCTACGCAAATGCCAAATCAAAAGAGCTCAAGTGGAATCATGTAAACAATAGGTTATTGAACCTTCAGCCGGATTGGTCACCTGAATTTAATGATTTGTACTATCTAGCCTCTTCTTCCCATTTCGAAGGGACCAAAGATGTATATCTCATAATGAAAGATATTCAGGCATTGATTCAAAACTTAGAAGTAACACAATATTCCCATCTATATGTCCTAAATTTTTTAAGGGTTAAATCCATGTATTTAAGCATGATTTATCATAGAATTGGGGATGATATTTATGTAGTTTTCAAAAATGAAACTAGATTTTTAGACCTTGCCCAGAAAGATTCCTTACAGAAAAAATTCCTTTTGGAAGTAGAATCCATTTCTAAAATTGGAGGATGGGAATATGTTGTTTCCACGAAGAAAATTCAATTTTCAAAAAATGCCACTTTTGTCCTTGGAATACAACCCGTTCCTGAAATCTCTCTAGATTCCTTTCAAATTGATAAAAAAATCATTGATCTGGATCTATTATGGTTCGGTTTCAAGCAGGCTTTTAACAAAAGAGAGGAATATATAGGCGATCATAAATATAAACCTGTAGGAAAGTCATGCAAAACATTAAGGGTTAAGGGCAGACCGATTTTTGAAAATGAAAGATTAGTACGTGTAGTGGGTACAATTCAGGATATCAGTGAAGATAAAGCTCACTTGGATCTTATTGCTTTAGTAAACACCAATACTGAAAAGCAGGTGGATTTTTATAAAACCCTGATTAACAACAGCAATATTTTCATCTTTCAACTATCAGAAGTTGGTGAGCTTCTATTTTCAAATGCCCCTTATAACTTGGCGTTTGGAGGAGGAACAAAAGAAGAGTTGGTGGGTAGGAATGAGTTGCTTGAGCATTCTGAAGAAAACAGATCCAAAATTCTGGATGTGATTTCCCGATGTCTGGCAAATCCCGAAAAATCATTTCCACTTCGTTTAGAGAGAATAGACAGCTCCGGCACTAATACAGTTACCATATGGGACTGCTGCAGTATAGGAAACAAGTCGGAAAATAGTCCTGATATTTTATTTATAGGTATAGACCACACCGACTTCGAAAAAAATAAAGAAGACCTCCTGAAATTGGTCGACAGAGTTACTTTACAAAATGAAGGATCAATTGAATTTGGAAATATTATCAACCATCATTTTAGATCACAGGTCGCAAACTTGCAAGGCTTGATCCAATTAATGGAATTGAGAAATTCACCTGAAGAAAAGATAGATTACTTTTCACATTTAAAGAAGACCGTAACCAATCTCCTTGAAATAACTCAGATTGTATCTTCCGTTCTCCATATTCAAAATAACAAGAGTGTGGAGTATACCTCAGTGGATATCGAAAGACTGGTAGACTCTATTGTTTCAGAGTTTTGGCAGGAACTACTTTCAGACCCTTTCGATTTGGATTTACAAATACCTGAAGGATTTTCTGTACTAACAGTCAGGAAATATTTACACCTGATTCTTCACGAGCTAATTGCAAATGCAATTAGATTTAGGAAACCCAACATACCCTTAAAAATATCTATTAAAGCACTAAAGAAACGTAACTCAACTGTACTAATTGTTAGTGATAATGGAGTGGGGATCGACCTGGAATTGTATAAAGACAGGATGTTCAAACTTTATGACACCTTAACTATCAACAATAATTATAAAGGTACGGGCTTGTACATGACCAAGGTCAGAGTTAGTGCATTAGGCGGAAAAATAAGCGTAAAATCAATTCCACAAGAGGGAGCCTCTTTCCATATAGAATTACCCGATGAAAAAAATTAAACTGGTCATTGTTGATGATGATAATTTGTGCCTGCTGATAGCCAGTAAATTATTAAATACCCATCTTCCTGAAAGATCAACTTACGAGATCGAATCATTCATTGACCCATTAGTGGGCTTTGAAACCGTGAAAAATTATCTAGAGAGAAAAAAAGATTGTTTTGTTAATGAAATTCTGGTAATTCTTCTGGATATCAGCATGCCTATAATGAATGGATGGCAATTTTTAGAAGCTCTTGATAGCATAGATACCCAAAATCAAATTAAAGTTTTTATGCATAGTTCTTCACTGGATGAATCGGACCAGAAAAAAGCATTAGACTACAATCGCGTGCAACATTACTTTCACAAACCGTTGACCCCTGATAAGATCGATTTGCTTCACTCCATCATATCAGAGATATAAAACTGACAAAGATTAACCATCGGGATTCTCATTAAGTTTAGAAAATGGGTTCTTCCATGTTTTCCTGATTTTGAAATAACAATGGACCTATTGAGCGTCTATTTTAGTGCTCATTTTGCTAAGTGATTTCAAGAGACCTTGTCTTTTATTTTATTATAGAGGATAATTAAGATGACAATTGCCAAAACGAACAAAATGGCTCCCATGAAAAATTCAATGATTTTCATGACAAGCGTGAGGACGAGAATAGCCCCTAGTATAAGTACCCCCAATAATATTAAGCCAAGTTTTCTCATAATTTTTTGCTCTATACCTTATATTAACCCTATAAATTTCATGTCCAAGTTGTCCAGAAAAATCCATTAGCAAAAGGATTGGTCTTATTTATATTCAAATTGAACAATTATAAAGTCAGGTATTCGCGTTTTATCGGAGTTTTGGCAATCACCATCAGCGCCATGGTCACCTGTCAGTTTATGCTTGGTAAAAAGTATATGTTAGACAAATTAAAAAGATTCGTGTAAAGGTTATAAAAGTAAAACTGGAATACTCGTAAAAGACAAATACTCCAGTTTTCTAAAATTACTATTTAACGAAATTCAAAAACTAATTTTTGGACATTAACAACCCATCTAAGGTCACGGTCAAGTAATAAAAACCGCCGATTTCTGGTCCTCCGGTATATTGGGTGTATCTCTGATTCAATAAGTTTGTTCCTCCGAATTTAAAGACTGACTTAATCGCCGGTAATTTATAAGTGATCTGGGCATCCAGAGTTTGGTAAGAAGGCACTTCCCCATTTGCTAAAGGAGCTTTCCACTCAAAGGCGCTTTGCCATCTCCAGGCAATACTATATCCGATGCTTTTGGTCAATTCCCGATCTGTCAGATTAAGATTTAGGATGTGTGTAGGTGTATTAAAGGGCGTTTCCAAACCGCTGTCTCTATTATCCAATTTACTAAGTTCGGCATGGCTATAGTTTCCTGAAAACACCATTTTCTTATAGAAATTGTATGAACCTCCCACTGAAAACCCGAAATTTTGATAGGTACTTTTTGAGTTGGTCCACATACGATACCTAGTTTGCGTAGCATTGTTATCCATTTCAAACCAAGTTGGATCTACTTCTCCCTCAACATTCCCAATAGTACCTACTTTAGGAACTGCAATCTCTATTTGGTCTATAAAATTCCTGTATTGATTAAAGTACATATCCACGTCAAAGAAGAGTCTATTTCCAAGAAGACTAGCTTTATAGCCTAAATCAATTGCTTTGATTTCCTCCGGTTTTAAGTAAGTGTAATCATTTCGCACTAGCAAGCCGGAATTCTTAACTACAGCCTCCCTTGAATCTAAACCACTGTTGACATCCGCAGTATTTGCCTGCTGAAATTTATCCACAGAACTTCTCAAATAGGAATTTTCAAACAGCTGCTGATCCTTGGACATCAGTTCGATTCCCCCATAACGGATTACCCCTCCATTATTAACTGTACTGAATCCTTCAAAAAGTGTCGGAAATCTAAAGCCATTCTGGATAGAGGCACGGATATGATGAGTTTCACTCGGAGAAAAAACAGCTGCCAATCTGGGGTTAAATTTTGCGTCAAAATATTGTGTTTTGTCGATCCTGCCGGAGCCTATTACTTTGAGTTTATCTTGTACGAAACGCTTACTTACCTGAGCAAAACCCCCAATTTTTTTATAGTGCAAGGTTGCAAAAGGATCCTCCCCAATAGGATTGGTAAAGCTGTTGCCTTCAGGATGAATATTAAAATCACGGAAATCTGCCCCAACCAAAATATCCACTGTTTTGATAAGATTTTTAAAGTCATACTGTCCCTCGAAGTGATAAAAGCTGTGCTCCATGACCAACTGTGCACCTGTATCCCAATTATTGATATGAGCCAGCTCATCTAGCTTCTTATCAAAAGAACTAGTTCCAGGGACGAACCGCCCTAAATCTGCTGCATTTCTTGCAGCTAAATGAGCTGCAGCAGCATCTAAGCCATTGGAAAAGGATGTATTATAAGAATTGGAATAATCTGAATACCAATCTGCGTCCGATTTGAATGCGCGATCCATATTTTCACCTATGGGACGAATATTATAAGAATCAAGGGTATGCTCCTGAGTAAGATAGCCTTGAAGGAAGTAATTGTCCCCTTTCAGCGAAAGCTTGTGCTGTTGAATTCGATAATTGTCAAGCCTAATTCTGTTACCTCTTTGGTAGATTGCATCAGTGGTGCCTATTCTGTACACATAAGCTGCTTCGGTTTTCTCAGTTGGCTTAAAGTGTAATGCGACGTCTGCCTTCATATTGCTCACTCCATAATCATTATTCACCAGATCCTGTTCATAATACCCGGTCCTACGAACTTCATATCGCTTGCCATCCGCAAGAGTTAAAGTCTTTCGGTTTGAATTTTCATTGCCATAGGAGTTTAAGGGATCAGATCCTGGGTTATCTGCCCCGAAAAGTCCAGTAGAAGCATTTCCATTAGGATTGAGCTCCTGGCTACTATTTGCCACCCAATCTGTACCCTTCATCCATCCCAGATTTACTTTGAATGCCCATTTCTCATTTATTTTTTGAGCATAGCGCACTGCAGACTGATTAAATAGCTGGGGACCAAAAGCACTGCTGTTGATATGGTTCACCCCAATTTGTTCATAAAAACTAAAACCAGTATATAGAAATGGAGACTTCGTAATCATATTGGATGTTCCATTCAATGCATTCAGCCCATATAAGGCCGAAGACGCTCCAGGAATGATTTCTATACTTTCAACATCAAGTTCTGTTGGCCCAACAGTATTTGCTATGGAAACTCCTAGACCCGGAGCCTGTGTATCAGCACCATCCACCATGGACAGGAATCTTGCATTGGTAGTATTGGCAAATCCACGGGTATTTGGCACCTTAAATCCCATGCTCAGTGTTGTCATCTGAACTCCTTTTACCGATTCTATTGCATCGAAAAGTGAAGGAGCGGGTGACTCCCGTAAATCCCGAATGGTTAGCTTCTCAATAGAAATTGGGGATTTCATCACGGACTCCTCCACCCTTGAAGCCGTTACTACCACTTCATCAGTGTTCAAAATCGAAGGCCTTAACTTCACATGAATCTCTTGGTTGATCTCAGTAATTTCAAATTCCTCCCGCAAATATCCCAAACCGGATATAACTAAGGTTAATGGCACATTTCGGTTAGATCTTAAGGAAAATTTTCCATCTAAATCGGTTGAGGTTCCCTGTTGGGTTCCTTTTACCAATATGGCAATTCCCACAAGGGCTTCTTCAGTATCACTGTCAATAATTTTCCCCTTGATTTCAAGTTGTTGGGCATAGACTGAAGCAATGGTAAAAAACAATAGGGCTAGGTTTGTAAGAACTGTTTTCATTTTATATCATATTAAGTCGGTAGGAAAAGAATGATACAAATGAAAACAAGAATTTATTTAAATCCTATTAATCCTATTATTTTGGTAGGAAATAGATTTTTATCCATTAATTTTGAATCGAAATGATATCACATAAGCAAAGTGGCATGGAGAAAATATTAATCAGGTTAAAAAGTGAGCCCTTTTGGGCAATGTTTTTTGGTTTTTCACTAATGGTCTTTGGCCTGGTGGTAACTCAAACTTTTAGTGAAGCGATCAAAAGTTGGGATCTGGACGTGGAGTTATTCTTATGGTTTGTATTAGTAGGTTTCTTGGCACAAAGTATAGATGGTGCTCTGGGGATGGCCTATGGTGTGAGTTGTAATTCCATCTTGCTTGGTATCGGGATCCCTCCTGCTTCAGCATCTGCCTGGGTTCATTTTGCCCAGGTCTTTACCAGCTTAGCCTCAGGAATTTCACACTGGAAAATGGGAAATGTGGATTGGAAACTGGCTAAGAAACTTTTGATCCCCGGCGTATTGGGTTCAATAGCTGGTGCTTTTTTACTTTCAAATATTGACGGGGATTTAGTCAAACCTGTGATAGCAGTATACCTTTTTGTGATGGGAATTGTGATTTTGAGCAAAGTATTTAAAAAGAAAAAACCTCAATTTGATCCAAACAGTAGAAGCCTGCCCCTGCTTGCATCCTCCGGAGGTTTTGCAGATGCTATTGGTGGTGGGGGCTGGGGTCCGATCGTCAACAGCACACTTCTCAGTAGAGGAAAAATACCTCGTTACGCTATAGGAACAGGTAATTTTGTAGAGTTCTTTGTATCACTGGCCAGCGCTAGTACATTTTTATTCTTTGTGAAAGAACTTAGCCTAGCTCCAGTTTTAGGATTGATTATAGGAGGTATCATCGCCGCACCTTTTGCAGCTTATATCTGTAAGCTGATAAAACCTAAGTATCTGTTGGTAATGGTTGGCCTCCTGATAATTTTCTTAAGTATACGTACCATGTATTTGACACTTGCCTAAATAAACCTGCTCATTTGAGAGATTTTTGTAATTTCAGATTACAAAATCTTTCAAATGCTTTCAAAACGCGCCAAATACGCTATTAAAACAATTCTGTACCTGCAAGATCACGTAGAAGACAAACCTATCTCTGCAAAACTAATATCCTCCCATGAGAATATTCCGTACAAGTTTCTGGAAAACATTTTACGCGATCTCAAAACCCATCAATTAGTAAAAAGTGTAAGAGGTGCAGAGGGTGGCTATACTCTGGCAAAAGATCCATCTGAAATCACAGTAGCCAAAATCATGAGAGTGGTAGATGGACCAATAGCATTGATCCCCTGCGTTTCAGAGCGATTTTATGAATCATGTGCAGAATGCACAGATGAAGAGACTTGCAGAATCAGGAAACTGTTTTCTGAGCTTCGCAATGAAATGCTTGATATTCTTGAGAGACCTATCACCTTGCTCTCCAAAGACGTTTCTACCTGAATTAGTTTCAAGTTTTTCCGACCAGTAATAGCAACTCTTATTTGCAGCCAGCTTCTTTTAAAGCAGTCATTTTTATACTAGACTTAACTTTGGTAGAATAAGAAGTTGCAATGAAATAATTTTAGCCAAGTCGGTATGAGTCAATTCAATATTTCGGAAAGTCGTCAAAAATGACTAGAATTAACCAAAGCTTTTTCAGCTATAATTCTCCGACGATCAACCCATATAACATGAAAAGAATTGAATTCCTCAAAACCTCTTCCCTTGTTTTAGTAGGAGGTATAGCTTCTCCTTTTTTATCATGCTCACCCAAAAAACCACAGATGGAAGAGATTCAGGCAGAAATCAGAAAAAACTGGGCTGGTAACTACACCTACCAAGCTAAAAATCTTTACGAACCAACTTCTGTAGAAGAAATTCAGGACTTGGTCAAAAAACTAGGCAAACAAAAAGCTTTGGGATCCAAGCATTGTTTCAACAACATAGCTGACAGTCCTGAAAACCAAATTTCTACAAGAAATCTCAATAAGGTTCTAAATATAGACGAGGAACAAAAAACAGTGACAGTGGAAGCTGGAGCCAGGTACGGTGATTTTGCTGAAGAATTGGATGCGAGGGGATTTGCTTTGGCAAATTTGGCTTCACTTCCACATATTACAGTAGCAGGAGCATGTGCGACAGCCACACATGGATCTGGAGTCAAGAATGGCAACTTGGCAACGCAGGTAATCTCAATCGAGTTGGTCACTCCATCGGGAGAGTTGGCCACTATTGACCGGAGTCATAAAGATTTTCCGGCGGTGGTAGTTGGATTAGGAGCTTTTGGTATTATCACCAAAGTCACATTGGCAATCGAAGATACCTTTCAAGTGAAGCAGCATGTATTTTTAAATCTTAGCCTGGACGCATTGGAGGCGAATTTTGATACAATTATGTCCAGTGGATATAGTGTAAGCCTTTTTACAGATTGGACAAATAAAAACATCAGTGAAATATGGATTAAAAGTCGTATCGATGAAAATCCTGCGGATTTGGGAAGTGATTTTTACGGAGCAAAAGCAGCCACAGAAAACATCCATCCCATACTTGGGCTATCTGCGGAAAACTGCTCGGAGCAGATGGGGGTTCCTGGACCTTGGTACAATCGACTTCCGCATTTCAAAATGGGTTTTACACCAAGTGCTGGAGAGGAATTACAATCAGAGTTTTTCATTCCTAGAGAAAATGCCGTAGCAGGCATTATGGCAATTGAAAAACTGAATAATGAAATCTCACCACAATTGTTGATCACAGAGGTAAGAACTATAGCTGCGGATAATTTCTGGATGAGCCCCTGCTATCAGCAAGATAGTGTAAGCATACATTTCACCTGGAAGCAAAAAACGGAAGAAGTGCTGTCCCTGCTCCCAAAAATCGAAGCTGCTCTGGCACCATTTTCAGTCAAACCACACTGGGGGAAATTGTTTGAACTAGACCCCACTACTCTCCACCAACGCTATGAGAAATTTCCGGACTTTTTAGCGCTGGCCAAAAAATATGATCCAAACGGAAAGTTCAGAAATGCCTACCTTGATCTGAATATTTATTAACATTTCATCAAGAGTAACTTGACACTGAATCAGTTCAGAACCAATCAGCTTAGTCTAAACTAAAAAAGTATTCAGGCATTCAACCGATTATAGATACTAATAATCAGTTTATTAATTTCATATCTTGATTTTTTTAAACTTAACTGACAAAAGAATTAACAAGTAAACTATCTATGAAAAACCTATTGAAATTTTTACCAGCATATTGTGCTCTATTTGCCCTGGCATCCTGCAGCAAACCAAGCGAAACTACAGATGTCACTACTGAAGTAGAGGTAAGTGACACTACCTCAAAGTATCTTTCTGAACCTCTCATCTCAGATCATTACACAGCCGATCCTTCCGCGCATGTTTTTGATGGAAAAATCTATATCTATCCATCCCATGACGTAGAGTCAGATGTACCTGAAGATGATCTAGGTGCTCATTTTAATATGATGGATTACCACGTTTACTCGATGGACAATCCAGATGCTGCCATTAAAGATCATGGCAAAGTATTGGGCGCTGATGATCATCCTTGGGCGAAAAGACAACTTTGGGCACCGGATGCAGCAGAGAAAAACGGTAAATATTACCTCTACTTTCCAGCTAAAGACGACAAAGACATTTTTAAAATTGGTGTAGCAGTAGGTGATTCTCCAATCGGCCCATTCACAGCGCAGCCAGAACCTATCAAAGGGAGTTACAGTATAGATCCAGCCGTTTTTGAAGATTCGGATGGCTCATATTACATGTATTTTGGTGGCATTTGGGGCGGACAATTGCAAAAGTACCGAAACAACAAATTTGATGATAAAGGAGCTGCGCCAACAGATGGACTTCCTGCAGACGATGAGCCGGCTCTAGGTCCCATCATTGCCAAAATGAGTGATGACATGCTACAATTTGTAGAGACTCCAAAGGAAATTAAGATTTTAGATGAAAGCGGCAATCCTCTTTTGAATGGCGATAATAACAGAAGGTTCTTTGAAGCTGCATGGATTCACAAGTACATGGATAAGTATTATTTATCTTACTCGACAGGCGATACGCACTTTATTGCATATGCCACTTCTGATAATCCATACGGTCCATTCACCTATCTGGGAGTAGTGCTAAATCCTGTGGAAGGCTGGACAAATCATCACTCCATAGTTGAAGTGGATGGAGCTTGGTATATTTATTACCATGATACGCAGCTTTCTGGCAAGACTCACTTACGCAACATCAAAGTTGCTTCTCTGAAGCATTTGCCGGATGGAAGTATTGAGACTATTGAACCAATTAAAATGTAAGTAAAACTAATTACAAACCCTTTATCTAAGAATAAGGAGTCACCAAAAATGACTCCTTTTTTAATTTGTCTTGGTGTTCTACTTTGCCACTACAAACAATTTGCATGTAGCACATGAGAAAAAATAAAACTCTTTTAACAATCTTCTTTATGGTTCTGAGCGTGGCAAGCTTTGCACAAAAGAAGAACAAAAAAAATGAGAAGAATGAGACTGCACCTCAAAGCCAGACTACCAAATCATCTAAGAAAAGTGAATTTAAAAACTATGATGAAATAGTCACTGATGAGGCGATCTCTGACGAAGGACTTTTCGATATCCATAAAGTAGGCGATAAAAACTATTATGAAATTCCTTTTGATTTGCTGAATACTGACATGCTATTGGTAAGTCGGATTTCTAAAATTTCAGAAGGTCTAGGCGGTGGCTATACTACTGCAGGTTCCAAATCAAATGAACAGGTAATCCGCTGGTCGAGACTACAAAACAGCATCATTCTTCGTTCTATTTCATTCAGCAACGTAGCAGCAGATTCACTTCCTATTCATCTGTCTGTGGAAGCGAATAACTACAACCCAATTCTGGCCACATTTAAAATAGAAGCTTTTAATACTGACTCTACCGCGGCGCTTGTTGAAGTTACTGATCTATTCCTTTCAGATATCCCGGCACTCAGCGGATTATCCACCAACATGAGAAAACAATACCAGGTAAGAAATCTGGATAAAGAAAGGAGTTTTATCACAAGATTGGCCAGCTATCCGGAAAACATAGAAGTGCGACACGACATGACCTATAATGCTTCCGATCCACCTTCCAATTCGAGATCAGGAACCATTTCCATGGAAATGAGTCAATCTATGTACAAGCTACCTGAGCAGCCGATGCAACCTAGATTATATGATCAACGGGTAGGCTGGTTTACAATCCGTCAAATTGATTATGGCTCTGAGGCACTTAAGTCTGACGAAAAAACATACATCAGAAGATGGAGGCTGGAGCCCAAAGACCCTGAAGCTTATGCAAGAGGGGAATTAGTGGAGCCTGTAAAACCTATCGTTTATTATTTGGATCC
Source organism: uncultured Algoriphagus sp. (assembly GCF_963974835.1). Classification (GTDB taxonomy): domain Bacteria; phylum Bacteroidota; class Bacteroidia; order Cytophagales; family Cyclobacteriaceae; genus Algoriphagus. The sequence continues at coordinate 23,347 of NZ_CAXBET010000019.1, forward strand.
AGCTACTCCTGAGAAGTGGAGAACCTACTTCCGACAAGGCATTGAAGACTGGCAAGTAGCTTTTGAAGCAGCTGGTTTCAAAAATGCCATCATCGCTAAAGATGCACCTACAGTAGAAGAAGATCCTGACTGGAGCGCCGAAGATGCGAGATATTCTACAGTTCGGTATGTAGCTACTACCACTCGAAATGCGATGGGACCAAGTGTCTCTGATCCACGTTCTGGAGAGATCATAGAAAGTGATATCGTCTGGTACCACAATCATCTGCGTTCTTACAGAAACCGTTACATGTTAGAAACCGGTGCTGCAAATCCTTCTGCCAGAACCTTGAATACGCCGGATGAAGAAATCGGTGAAATGATGCGAAGAGTGATTTCCCATGAGATCGGTCATGCACTTGGATTACCACATAATATGAAAGCATCTTATGCTTATCCAACTGATTCTCTGCGATCAGCTACTTTTACCCAGAAATGGGGACTGGCCGCTACCATCATGGATTACACGAGATACAATTATGTAGCTCAGCCTGGTGACACGGGCGTGCGCTGGGTGAGAATGCTGGGGCCTTACGATAATTATGCTATTAATTGGGGCTACCGCTATATTCCAGGTGCGAATTCTCCAGAAGCCGAAAAACCTACGCTAAATAATTGGATCAGGGAAAAGGCCGGTGATCCTATGTACCTTTTCGGAGGAAGTAATTCCTTTGACCCAAGCTCACAGACTGAATCTGTCGGAGATGATCCAGTGAAAGCCAGCACCTATGGTTTGGCAAACTTGAAAACAGTAGCTCCCAACCTGGCCAAATGGACAGCCACTGTAGGTGAAGATTATGGAGATCTGGAAGAGTTGTACGGAGAATTGATAGGAGTTTGGAGCCGCTTTGCAAATCATGTCGTGACCAATATTGGTGGTGTGTATGAAGAGTATAAGACTACAGATCAAGACGGTATAACCTACACTCCAACTTCCAAAACGGAGCAAGTGAAGTCCATGAAATTCCTGAATGAGAATGTTTTCACCACCCCTGATTGGCTTTTGCAAAAGGAAATACTTAACAACATAGAGCCTAGTGGTGCGGTAACTGCAATTAGTAATTTGCAATCACGACTGCTGGGAAGTTTGCTTAGAAAAGACCGGTTAGAAAGGATGATTGATAACGAGGCACTTAATAGTTCTGATGCATATTCGATGACCCAGATGTTAAGTGATTTGAGAAAAGGTATCTGGTCTGAACTTTCCAGATCGAAGGATATCGATACATTCCGCAGAAACTTACAGCGGGCTCATGTCGATCAATTGGCTTCTTTAATGGAGCAGGATGAGAAAAATCGTACAGACATCAGTGCCGCTGCTCGCGCAGAACTGAAAGCTATACAAACTTCAGCACGATCAGCTAGCTCACGATATAGCGGAGGAATAGTACAAAATCACCTTCGCGATATTGATGCTCTTATTGACTCATTATTAGACCCAGAATAATTATTTTTTGTCATTGCCTTTCTTTGGAAGGGCAATGACTTTTTTTATGTATAGCTAAGAATTTTTCTTACCCCATTCAAGTTTCTAGTTTCTATTTACTCAAATAATGCTTTGGGGATTTCACTTTTAAAGCGAAGATTATAGCTTTTTTACTACCTGTCAGAATAATTGAAAGAGAAGCCAATGGATAAGTAACTTCTGAGTGCATTATCCTTATTATTCCCTCCAATTCCAGCACTGATCGGCCCCATGATGGACTGGTATGAGATATCCACCCCATAGCCTAAATAACTGTATTGCTGGTACACATTATTGAAAAAGTCTAAATCGTTTATCGGTACCTGATCACTATATCCCAATAGATTTGCTCCAGCTCTTAGGTAGATTTTATTAAATGGTATATACTGAAACTCCGCTCCGAACTTAATAAAATTCGGGGTTTGAACTTCTGCATAGTTTAAGCCCCAAAACCGTGTGTCATTAAATCTCACATTCTGATATCCTCCTACCAAAAACTCTGTAAAAATGTTATTGGGATCTTCTGATGACACTGTCAAGCCAGCAGCAAAATCTGGGTGAAATTGAAATTTAGGACCAAATTTCACAAACTTTGAATACTTTCCGTAGATAGAGAGGTATGAATTGGGAACTAACCCGTCCACAAAAGGATCAATTAATTCCTTTGGAAGTGATATTACTCCCTCGTCGGTATCTATGTATACAGTGTCAATTCCCGGTCGAAGATTTACATCCAACCAATCCTTTAAATGCATGGATGTTTCCAAAAGGGCTTCTGCTCCATCAGTAGGGTAATTCCGGTCGTTTTGTGAATTTCTATAGTACTTAAAACGTGCTCCGAAATAGGCCTGACGTCCACTTTTAAAATCATCAAAAGCACTTGATAAAAAACGGTACTTTGATTTTGAGGCATCGAAAATGGCTCCAATATAAAATGATTGCTTAAGTGAGTTAGTAGAAATTAATTGGGTTTCTATCCGAGTGTTTCGTCCAATTTGAATTTCACTTTCTTTTCCTTGAACGTAAGAAGGAAGCTCCTGACTTAGGAAATTGAACCTTAAATTGAAGGCATATTTTTTCTTTGTGCCTGTATACTTATAGTAATCAATACGAAATTTCGGGTTCTCGGAGATATCTGCAAGAATTACAGCGCGGGAGTTGTGACCGATGACTTCCCTAGCTGTAAAATTAAATAATATCCCAGCTGAAAATTGATTATCATAGTGTATCGCACTACTTAATAATGTACTTGGCTTTTCCTTAATTCTTAGTAACAATCCATATTTATAAAGATCGAGCTCAGTAAGGCGGTAGTCAACTTTATAAAATCCGTTCATCCCATATATACCATGAACTGCTGCCTCCATCTTGTCTCTAGTCACGAAGTCTCCTTCGTTGATATTCATTTTGGAGCGGACCAAATCAGTGGAAAACAAATTATTACCTAAAATATCAATTTTATCGATTTGAATTGAGTCTGTTTCAAAATTTAAACCAGTGACTACATCATTCCTACCTAAGCTATCCGCTAGAAACTTAAACTGATCAAAGTATTTTTTCCCGGTCTCCTTTCCCAACTCAAGAATCTCATCGTAAGAGCTAAAACTTCCTGTGGAGTATTCACCCAGATCCGGCTTGATGTAAATATCTGTTGCTTCGATATTGGTTTTAGTGATGCTCAGAGAAGGGGCCATGGCGATCTGCATCAGAATCCCACCGAAACCTCCAAGTTGGTCCAGCTTCTCGAAATCCTCGAAGCTGACATTCACCCCTATAACTATGTCAGCACCCATTTCCCGTACTATATCTACCGGAAAATTGTTGACTACACCTCCATCTACTACAGAAGTGCTATCCATTTCAAAAGCTGAAAAGAAAGTTGGAATGGCTATACTTGACCGTAAAGCATCCTGTAAATAGCCACGGTCAAAAATCATGGGTTGACCCGTAAGGATATCAGTGGCTACACAGCGGAAAGGAATGGGAAAATCATCGAAGGTCTCATAGGAATTTGCCGGCCAAGTATAATAATGTAGTACATCTGAAAGAACTTGCCCTTGAATCAGTCCTGATGGAAAAGCTATTTTGCCCTGAACTATAGGAAACTCAACTAAGTAGCGGTTATAATATTCCTTTTCCTCGAAAGCAATATCTTTAAAACTTACTCTGTTTGAAATCAATAATCCCCAGTCAATGTTTTTGATAATTTCCTCCAGCTCGTCTGCGCTATATCCTAGGGAATACAATCCTCCTACTACAGCCCCCATACTAGTTCCTACTATGTAATCTGGTTTAAGGCCAGCTTCCTCCATCGATTTCAGAATTCCCACATGAGCAATTCCTTTGGCACCTCCTCCCGAAAGAACTAGGCCGATTTTTGCTTTATCTGAGGATTTTTCCGCTGGCACTTGTGCGATGGAACTGAAGATGCCTAGAGAAAAACTAAAAATAAGGGTAAGAAAAAGTTCTTTTTTCATCTAGACAATCAAACTTTACGGTGCCTCAAAGCTTATCTAAGCTTAATCAAATATATAAAACAAAAAAGACAGTTGTTCGACTGCCTTTTTTGTTTTGGGTTAATTCTTTCTATAATCAAGCGGAGGCTTCCTATCTCCAGTAAGAGCTTCATACTTAAAGCCTTCACCCCTTCTTTTATTTAATTCTGATAACGCTTTTGTCGCAATTTCCGGGTCATTGAATATATCGATGGCAGTCAATGTCAAGGTTTTTGCAGCCACCATCATTCCTTTTTCACCGATGCTAGTTCCCCCGGCTGCCACAGCTTGCCAAGTATGTGCGGATGTACCAGGAACCCAAGTAGCCGTCCCCAATCCTGCAGTAGGCACTAACCAACTCACATCACCAACATCCGTTGATCCACCAGAGCCTTTTTCATTCACTTCGAAAGGAGCTATTTTAGTAGCATCTTCCGGTGATACCAAGACTCCCGCAGGATAGGTTTTGATGATATCTTCAGCAAATTTTCTTTCTTCTGCAGTGTAGCTCACACCTCCTATGATTTCAAGGTTTTTTTGCATTACCTGAGCAAGTGTTTCGTTAGGCAGCAGGTTATAAACCCCGTTGATGATTTCGTACTCCATTCTAGTTTGGGTTCCTAGTGCAGCACCCTCAGCAGCGTCAACCATTTTTTCAAAAATCTCTTTTACTTTCATTGCATCCGGATGTCTCACATAATGATAAGACTCCGCAAATGCCGGAACGACATTCGGCGCTTCACCACCTCGTGTAATCACATAATGCATTCTTGTTTCCATCGGCACATGCTCACGCATCAAGTTCACCATGAAGTTCATTGCTTCCACAGCATCTAATGCTGACTTGCCTCTTTCGGGAGCAGCCGCAGCATGTGAAGCCTCACCATAGAATCGGAATTTTGTAGAAATATTAGCCAAAGAAGAATTTGCTCCGGCATTATTTGCGGAAGACGGATGCCAATGAAGCATGGCATCTACATCATCCATGATTCCCGCTTTTGCCATGTAGACCTTCCCTCCTCCACCTTCCTCAGCCGGCGTTCCATATACCCGTATTGTCCCTTTAATATTATTTTCCTTCATCCATTCCATAGCTGAGATACCAGCCGCAGTAGAAGCCGTACCAAAAAGATGATGACCACATGCATGACCGGCTCCACCTTCAATTATTGGTTCTCTTGTTGGAATTGCCTTTTGGGATACTCCGGGAAGAGCATCAAATTCAGCCATTATTCCCACTACTGGCTTTCCTGATCCATACTCTGCTACAAAAGCTGTAGGAATTCCTGCTACTCCGGACTTCACGGTAAAGCCAGCGTCCGACAACGTCTTTTGAAGTAAGGCAGAGCTGTTATTTTCTAGGTAGCCCAACTCAGGGTTTGACCAGATTTGATTAGCTAATTCCCCATAAAATTCGGCTTTACTATCCAATTCTTGAATTACTTTTTGATTTTGCGCAAAAGATGAAAAGGTCACAAAAAGGAACCCTAGCAAGTATATTTTTTTCATAAAATTTTGTTTTTAACTTAAAATAGAGCCCAAAATACGGAATAGAATACACAATCAAACTTCTACTGCTTGCATTTTAAACTTTCTGTTAAAAAGCTACACATGATCAATCAAATTAAATTTTTCTGAATTTTTCATTTTATTAAAAAATAATTAGATCATTGAAAATCAATAGATTAATTTTAATGCTAAATTTTCCAAAACCTTACTAAATTTTTTATGAAAAAAATTTTTAAAATCCTAGCCTACATCTTAGGCGTTCTAATTTTAGTGGTAATTATAGGAATTGCATTTGTAAATTTCACATTTCCAAAAGTCAAGCCTGCCCAAAATTTAACCATTGATCACAGTCCTGACAGGGTAGCCAGAGGCGCTTACCTCGCAAATCATGTCACAGTCTGTGTTGATTGCCACTCGGCAAGGGACTTTTCTTTATTTTCTGGACCTATTCAAGCGGGAACTCTTGGGTCTGGTGGGGATAAGTTCGATCAAAGCATGGGATTCCCAGGTGTATTCTATGCCAGAAACATTACCCCATTCGGAATTTCAGATTACACCGACGGAGAATTATACCGCTTGATCACTACAGGAGTGACTAATGATGAGAGGGTGATGTTTCCCCTGATGCCTTATCCTTATTATGGCAAAATGGATCCTGAAGACATCTATGACATTATTGCTTACATCAGAACCTTAGATCCTATTGAAAATGAAATCCCGGAATCTGAGGCTGATTTCCCTGTTAGCATAATTATGAAAACTATTCCAAAAGATGCTGATCCGCAATCTAAGCCTGCAAAGACTGACCAAGTGGCCTATGGTAAGTATCTGACTAATGCTGCTTCCTGCGTGGAGTGTCATAGTCCCATAGATGCGCAAGGGACTATCCTTGCCGGAAAAGAATTCTCAGGAGGAAGAGAATTTGCTTTCCCAGATGGTTCGGTTGTTAGATCTGCTAATATAACCCAAGATAATTCTGGGTTAGGAACCTGGTCTGAAAGTATGTTTGTGGGGAAATTCAAGCAATATCTGGATTCAGGATATCATCTGCCTAAAGTCCAGCCAGGCGAATTCAACACGATCATGCCTTGGGTAATGTACGCTGGTATGGAAGAAGGAGATTTAAAAGCTATCTACGCATATCTCAAAACAATTGATCCGATTCCTAACCAAGTTGTGAAGTACTCCTCTCCTGTTAAATCCTCAGAATAATTTCATGTTTAAAACTCATTGAAACCTACTTCCACTCATTTCGTAAAGGAGGTAGGTTTTTCTTTTTATAATGAATTACCGATCTTTGCCAACGCATGAAAAAAATTATCTCATCATTAATGCTTTTATTATTCCTGACTGGTCAGATCAACCTGACTTTGGCAGCGCATTATTGTGGTGATGAGTTAAAAAGCACAGAAGTCTCTATCGCACCAGAAAAGTCCGATTGCTGCGGCGAAAAAATGAACCAAGATCCTGATTGCTGCTCTGATGAATATGCATCATCAGACTCAGATGATTATTTTGGAAAAACGCAATCCCAGGTACAGATTTCTCCTGAATTTGTTTTGGCCTATGTACTTACCACCCCTGGAGTATTGGCTGAAACCATTCAGATTTCAAATCCTGAATACCTTTCCCCAGATCTACCCATTCCCGATCTGAACATTCTCCATCAATCCTTCCTGATTTAAGAACTGCTTGATTTTTATTCGCCTGTGGCGAACTGTAATCTATTTACACACAAGCAATCTTTATGAACAAAATAATTCTATTAATAGGATGTCTCATTGCGCCAGCACTTTTATTCGCTCAAAACAGCATAAAAGGCAAGGTACAATCGGCATCTAACGAGCCCTTAATCGGGGCAAGCATCAAAATTCTAGAAAGGGAACAAGGTGCTATCACTAACTTGGATGGCCAATTCGATTTGGAAAATGTCCAGAAAACCGACCGTCTAATCGTAAGCTACCTTGGTTATGAACCAGACACTTTAGCTCCAGTTTTTGACCAAATTATGCTTATCACACTCCAGGAAAGTGGAGAAGATCTGGAGGAAATTACGATCCAGGCGCGTTCCGAGTCCGTGGTGGACGAAGCTCCATTTCTCAATATTCTTATTACGGAAAGCGAACTTCAAAAAGCTGCCTGCTGCAATCTTTCGGAGAGCTTTGAAACGAACGCCTCTGTGGATGTCTCTTATGCCGATGCAGTAACTGGCACCAAAATAATTCAAATGATGGGATTGGATGGCCGCTATGTACTTATCAGCAGGGAAGGGATTCCGAATATCCGTGGCTTAAATTCCAGACTAGGATTAACCTTTGTTCCTGGCACTTGGATCCAGTCTATTGATGTAGGCAAAGGAGCCGGAACAGTAATAAATGGCTACGAATCCATGACTGGGCAGATCAACGTAGATCTTTTCAAGCCAGAAACCATGGACAAGTGGTACCTGAATGCTTACCTTAATTCCTTTGGAAGATTGGAAATCAATGCCAATCACCAGATTCCAATTTCTGAAAAATGGAGTTCAGGCGTACTATTTCATGCAAGTCAACTGAGTAGTGAAATTGACGGGAATGACGATGAATTCATGGATCTACCTAAAGCCCGACAAATCAATTTCCTTAATCGATATAAGTATGAAGGTGAAAGACTGATGGCTCAGATTGGGTTAAATCTATTTATGTCAGACAATGCAGGTGGGCAAAAAGGATTCGGTTTCAACAGTGATCTCGCCACTAGCAGCATGTATGGCTATAAGATGGATACGAGAAAAGCTGAAGTCTTCGGTAAACTCGGTATGATCTATCCTGATAAACCTACCCAGAGTTGGGGATTTCAGTATTCCCTTTCCTATCAGGATTTTAATGGTGGAGCAGGAAGAAGAATCTATCAGGGCATTGAGAAAACAGCTTATGGTAATTTCATTTACCAAAATGTTCTCGGATCAAGCTTTCACCAATATAAATCAGGGGCAAGTTTTCTATACGATGATTTTGAAGAAACATTTGATTCCAATTCTCTGACGGGTCTTGATACGGCTATGTATAGAACTGAAAAAGTGCCGGGTCTTTTCTTCGAATATAATTTCATTCCAAATGATCAAATCACTGTAGTGGCAGGAGCCAGAACTGACTTCCATAATCTCTTTGGCACATACTTCACTCCTAGAGTTCATGCCAGATGGGAGTTTATCCCAAATTGGACTGTGAGAGGTTCTGTAGGAAAAGGCTATAGAACGCCAAATGCTTTGATGGAAAATAGCTCAGTATGGATATCAGCCAGAGAGTTGGTTTTCAATGCAGAATTAAAACCTGAAGAGTCTTGGAACACCGGCGTAAGTCTGGCAGGTAACTTCACTGTAGACGAGCGTCCACTAAGTATAGTCGCCGATTACTTCTATACAAATTTCATAAATCAGCTGGTTTATGACATGGATATAAGTTCTGAGCAACTTGTGATCAACAACCTGAATAAGGGATCCTATGCTAATAGCTTTCAGATAGAAGCAAGTTATCCGATTACTGAAAGGCTGGACGCCAAAGCTGCTTACAAGCATTATGAAATGATGATGACAACCAATGGTGTTTTACAGCAAATTCCATTTCAAAGTCAGGATCGATTCTTTATGAATCTGGCGTACGCTACGAATTACGATAAGTGGAAAGCTGATATGACGCTGAACTGGAATGGACCTATGCGAATTCCGAATACAAGCGAAAGCCCGGTTGAATTTCAGCAACCCACTGAGTCACCGGATTTCTTTATGCTAAATGCCCAAGTGAGTCGTGGTTTTCGTTGGGGAAGTATCTATCTGGGCGGAGAAAACATCTTGAACTTCAAACAATCAAATCCTATTATAGATCCTGAAAACCCATTTGGTCAGAACTTCGATGCTTCCATGACCTGGGGGCCAATCGCTGGCCGGGTTATTTATACAGGTATCAGATATAAAATAAACTAACGAAATAATGAAAAAATTAATCTTAACCTTCTTTATTGCTGCTTTCGCATTTGCGGCACAAGCGCAAGTAAAAACTATCGGCATCAAAACATCTGCTATCTGCGAGATGTGTAAGGAAACTTTGGAAAAGGATCTAACCTTCGAAAAAGCAGTGAAATCCGTGAACCTAGACTTGGAAACTAAGGTGCTAAACATTGCCTACCTAGATTCCAAAACAGATCCGGACAAACTCAGAAAGAGAATTACAATGGTTGGTTACAATGCTGATTCACTGAAACGTGATCCAAAAGCATATGCAAACTTAGAAGAGTGCTGCAAAGACGGCGCACACGATGACCACACTGTCAAGAAAAAGGATAATTAAAAAATCTTCAATGAAAGATTCATTCAAACCCTAAATTCTAGGACTCTATAGTTCTCAATCTTTAACCAGATGCATAAAAAGCCATGAAACCCTTTTTTTTGATGAAGGGTTTCATGGCTTTATTTTTCATGCCAGTTTATAGGTAAATATTGCACCTCGCATCCTCACTAGTACAATCTGTTTGAAGAGTTCAATGATCTCAAATTGGGGAATACCTGCTCAAGCTAGAGTCATTGCGCAAGTCGTTCAAAACCTAATGGATTGCCGCCATTACTCAACAGTCCTATCGAACCTACGCAATTTGCCCCCAATGGCATGATTGTGGAAGTAGTGAAATTACAAACCATTCATCATATGAACTTAAAAAGAATTTTCGGAGCCATACTTACTATTTTGGGTACAGCAGGGCTCATCTATACCGCTTTCACTTTTACCAACGAATCAGCAGGCGTCAAAGAAATGATTGTATTTGGAGTATTGGGTCTGATCTTTTTTTTATCCGGCATAGGATTGGTGAAAACCACCAAGGACGAAGGTTGAAAATAATTTATGGGTAGGTCCCACCAGTATGAGCTTGCTGACGCCCTATTCTAAAATGCTGAAGTTTACCTTCGGCTTTTTTATTGACCGGGAAGAATTAAAACTGAGTCTTAAAAAATAGACACAAATCCCTCAGTAATACAGTCTTATTCATTCATTTGAGGGATACTCAGATAAGTATACATCCATCCCGATCTTACCCATTATTGCCATTGATTCGGAGTTCAAAACCCCACCCCCACCAGTGGCCTCTTTCCTGATGTCAAATCCAATGTCTGCTACATATTTACTTGGCTCTAAATTTTTTCCTTTATTCATCAGCCAATTTTCGAGAGCATCTATTTGCATTGGTAAATCCCAATATTCATCACAGAGCCATTCCAATTTTTCTCCGGAGTCTTTTACGTAAATATTAATCGGCATATGTCGTTTTATTTATTCACCAAAACGGTTGAGGATTATTTATATGAAGCATTGCACATCAATTTCATGCTAGTACTAATGTAATAGAAAACAGCGAAATCATATATAATACTTTACGCGCAAATGCAAAAAGGTGAGTTTATACATAGTCTTTCAGAAATAACCTATAAACCAATTATTTTAATAATATAAAATACTATTAAGCCTATTGAAACAATCAGGATAACGTTGTTTATATACCAATACTGTTTAACCCAATCTTTAAATAAAAACAAGTTGGAAAAGCTAATTATAAACAATCCAAATATGAACGTCACTAGACTATAGGTTATAAAGATAAATGGAACTTGAGCACTCGTATCATAATTTTGGGTTAATAAAGGAATACATAATACAAAAGAAAATAAAATAATAACCCATCCTAAGTATATACCAAATGGACTTAAAATCAAATTTTTAATGAGATTACTATTGGATAATTTATTCATCAATTTAGACCCTATTTAAAGAATAACTATTGTAATATAAGTTCAGGAATTTTTTTTATAAAACTTTCTGTATTGAAAACACTTTTTAAGTTTAAATATGAGTTACAAGGCAATCTTGTATCGTGCGGAAGCATGAAGCGAAAACTTATCAAGTTACATATATCTTTTTTACGAGCCACGAAACTTGGAAAACCACTATAACCTGCATGCACAATATCATGTTACAGCGGTTTGTGCTTTTTTTGTTCTGCTACCACCCTTCGTCAATCCTGAAATATTTTCTAATTTAATTTTTTAGTTTATCTAGAGTTGATCTGTGGAAAACACGACTATGATGGTACTTATTGTAAAAACCAACCGAGCTAAAATGAAGTGCATTGCTTTCTGCAAAATACACTTTGCGAAAGTCAATCATGAAAATTTCCAATTCTCCCTTTAATACTTAAATAAACTTACCTCAACAAATACATCTTACCATATCCCTTCTTAAATGCCTTGTCTCCGGCGGTAGGTCTATGCTCCATAAACTGCCCGTTTTTGCGAACTAGCACTCGGTAGATATAAACTCCATTGGCAAGTTGGTCACCAAATTCATCTTTCCCATCCCAAGCGTATTCGGTCAGGTTGTTTCCGATGCGGATTGGCCCAAGTTCATTCTGTAGAATCTCCCGGACAACTTTTCCAGTCACAGTCATGATCTGGATCTTGATTTCATCGGGCACTTCCATTCCCGTCACCGTAAAGACAAAGCGCACAGATGTACTAAATGGATTAGGATATGGATAAAAATTCGTGATCTGGGACTCATTGATTACTTCAAAAGTAATCTCGTAAGGTTCCGAAGAATCCTCATTTGCCACTCTAAGCGTATACATTCCATCTTCCAATGGCCCAGGGATGAGTGAAACTTTAAAGTCCTCATCTTCTGATGCCGGTGTCCAAGTCAAGTTCGGATTGGAAAAATTTATTCGATTGAAGTCACAGGATTCGCAGTTTTGCTTCAGGTAAAGATCCAATCCCACGGTATCTTTTTTATAAAGTAGCGTCTGCTCATTTTTTAGAAGAGCAGTGATAAGCACATTTGGAGAGACTATATCCCCATCCATGATGTAAATTCCGTCAAAGTTCACATCCAGCAAAGCGGTAGAATTGTCTCCCTCCACTATGAAGTAAGTTTCCAAATCCACCTGATTATTTCGATAGGTCTGCTCCGCCTGTATTCTAGGATTGGCAAAGATCTCCAACGTATTCTCTCCGGATTTTCCGATGGAATTAAACTCGATCGTAAAGTCCAAGCTTTCCCCTGCTCTCAGCGGAGTAAATTTCTTTGAAAATTCCTCCACTTTCTTACTTGTCAGATTGGTCATTTTCCAATCCACTTGGATAGAATCGAGGAAGTTGTACTTGGAAATATTCCTGAATTGAAGCTCCAATAAACCCGTCTCACCCTCACGTAAGTTGACTTGATCCTTGGCCGATTTCAGGATTAAAACTCCCTCAGGAACTCCAGTATAATTCACCTGCCACTTATCCAACTGAGCTGGCGCTGTGGATTCAGGGTCATTCATACTGTACCGTAGCTTCAGATATGGATAAGTATCCGTACTGATAAAGGAAAGATCCATTTCCTTATCAAATGTATTTGCGATTAAAAGATCCTCTTCTCCATTTTCCTTCACACCTATAATATCAAAGTAGGTTTTCTCTTCCTCATTGATCCAGTTTCTGGCATTTACATTTTGGAAGAATCGCTCCCATGATGACGCCGGTCCTACTCTTGGGGTCAGCACTACCCCAGAAGTCAGATAACCTGTGAGCTCCGTATCGAAAGAAAGTGTTTGCTGCGATGCACTCACATCCAAATTTGGATCTCCCACGATCTCTATGGCCTCACCTGGACGCATTCCTTTTCTGCCATAAAGAATGTAAGGGTCCCCAGTTTTCAAGGCTCTTAGCGTAGCTTCGCTCGCTCCGAACTCTTTCAGCTTTTCTATTGCTATATCTGGCCAGGCTTCGAAAGTGACATTGCCTACTGAGAAAATAACCACGTAATCACCCGCTTTGACATTATTCACGTAATCTACCAGCATCGTTTGCCCGGGAGTGGTAATCCATGCATTCTGGATACTTTGGATCATTTGAGGAACTCGTCCACAAGCTCTTGAATCCAGGATATCAAACCCTGGAACCGGAATCGCCAAGTAAGGCATCAGACTTTTTTGCTCAAATGCCACTAATCCCAAAGAGCCATTTGGGCAGAGACGGCTGTTTGCATTATTTACGTTATCGATGATCTGAGGAATCTGATCCAAATAAAACTGGGTGTTTCTAAATGATAGCGTATCTACTCCTGCTCCCACTGTAAACACTTCGACGGTTTCCTGAATATCCAGGTATTTCCAGCGCCTATCAGACTCACTGATCTCCAGATTTGTCAACTGATCTTCTTCCAGCTGATAGCTTGTTCGCTGCGTCCAACCTTCAGGACCTGAAGCGATATAAGAAAAACTTGAATTAGTCCATGCATCGCTTTCACCTGGCTTGGCTTCCTGGAATTTGGATCTCCAGTAAAATGTAGTGCTATCAGAGAAAGCTGTCAGAGCTAATGGCATTTCAGCCAAACTTCTCGTAGTAACACGAATTTCTTTGCGAAAAGAGGAATTAAATGCTGCGGCAGTATCCAACTGAATAACAACGGTTCGGTCTTCACTGGTTTTACCAGGAATCTGAGCAATAAGTGTTGTTTCGGTTTCACTGACAATCCCATAATCCAGTGGGTATAAATTTAATGTACCACTCAGTGGAATAAACTTGGTGTAGGTAGCCGAATTGTTAGCGAAGGTCATCTCTTCCACATCCATCGAAGAGTTTACTTCTATATTAAACGTATTTTCTCCGGCAGAATTGCGGTCAGTATTTGGGATGGTAAAAGCGAGCGAATCAATTCGGGAGATGTAAGGAATTTTCACCGGTTCAAAAGTCTCTGTAGACCCATCAGGTAGCTTTCGTATAACCTGATATTCAATAGAATCGGTATCCACTCTACCAATATTCCTGATTACAAAGCTCAATTGTAAACTATCAGACAGAACAGATAAAGGATTTTCGTCAAAGCTATCCAATGACACATCCTGCATATCTATTGCATAATCAGCTTTATCTGCAGGAAAAATCCTGAGACCCGGATCCCCATAGTTGATCATCTGCTCCAAGTGGGAATAAGAAAGTGGAGTAGCCCCATAGGCATCCAGGTAAGCCTTCTCCGCTTCTTGTTTCACTTCTCCGAGTGTCCTGTAAATTAAGGTGCTATCTGAAAACGCTTTCCTGTAAAACATATCAGAATATCTTCTCAGGTACACATCCACCCCGATTGCAGAGTTTGCCAAAACCGATATTGCTCCTTTATCCGGTGTAATTACCCAATCTTCTCCCTGTGTGTAGCTGTTTCCAAAGGCACTTCCATAATCACATCCATTAAATAACATGATGGGATATTTCCCTTTGTTCTGATAGTTCAGAGTAGGATCAGAAGCAAAGCCTATTTCTATATCAATCACCGTTGCAGCTCCATGACCAAAAAAGGTGAGCATGGATCGACCTTCATTCAAATCTCCTGTGATATCTATCACCTCAATAGTTGAGTTGGATCTTTTCCTGTACGTAGTGACATTCCCTCCCAAGTAAGGTCCCTCCGCAATGGTCTTGAACCCATTCAGGAAATTATAAAAACGTTCCAGTTCAAACTCTGATTCCCCACCTGATAGGTGAATCAACTCTTTTTGCCAAGGCTGGGAAATTCCCACGGCATCTTTTTCTATCGCCTTGTTTAAGTAGTCAGCCAGTTGTTGGGAATTTCTGGCTGGGATTCTTCCGACTGCTATAGCCGGCGCTAGAGATTGAGAAGGATCTAGCCCGATTGTATAAATGTTGTCTGAAAAAGGAAATCCACCTGCCGGAACCAAATCCCTGAAGCTAAATGCTGCCGGGTTATTTCTATAATAATGCGTAACCCCTCCTACCCGAGAAGTAGAGTACATTGCCAAAGATCTACCCGCAAGTAACATGTGGGTTGGCTTATGCACTGGGTAATACGCCTTTAAAAATTCGTAAATAGCCACCGGAGAATATTCACCGTAAGCAAATTGATTATACAAATCCTCCACCATCACAGTCAAGGTATCAAAGCCGCCTCCCGCTGGAGAAGCTCTATGCTCTGCGTAGGAATTTAATGGATTCGCAAATTCATCGGTGGGTTTTTCCAGTTGTTCATTCCCTACCAAAATATAATTGGCCGGCTGGGCTAGATAATTTCTAAATTTTACTGGCTCTAGCGAAGTAATCTGTGTGATACTTTCTTCATTTTGAACCCAGACCCTACTCGAATCATTTGATACAGCAGCTCGGAAAGCTAAGCTTTGGGCATTAGTGGTTAACTGAACTCTTTCTGGATTAGAAGGGTCTGAAATTTCCAACGCAGCATAATCAGCAGTCACCTGGGAAAGTTGAATTTGTCGTTCTCCTTCTGGGGCAATGAAAAGCTTGGAAGTGAAATCTCCAGCACTAACTGCATTTCGAAAAGTGATTTTGGTATAAGCCACAGCTACATTGTCCACGGATTCCGCTCCCGCAGACTCAAAGGATAGCACTATACTTCCGTCTGCGTTGAAATCCGACATGGACAGGTCTATCACTTGCTGAGGGTAATTAAATCCAGCAAAATTAACTGTGGTAATTAAACGCTGAGTGGCCGCAGTTGGCCCTGCATATACTCTGGTAGTATGTTCATTTTCAGACCTGCCCACCAATCCGAATTCTAATTTTGCCTGTCCGGCATTGGCGATCGCTCCCAATTGATCCAAAGTAATCCGGCGCGTGTTTCCCTTTGTGATAGCGGTAGACATCCATCCTTGCCCCAAGTCAAACTTGGATAATCTGAATCCCAAAGCATATCCCACGCCTAAGGAATATTGCTCTCCAAGTGCTAATAATTTTTCAGAAGTATATTGATTAAGAATGGGCAAAGTTTGCTCTGGTTCAGACCGGAGGTTCATTCTCTTACCATTTTGTCCGGCGGAGATAGTCAGAAAAAAAGCAGTGGTATCCGAAGTAGTATTATAGTACGGATTAGGGATTGTTTCAAAATCTGAATAAAGCAATTTATCCAATGTCCCGTCATTCCTCATTCCGTAAAAGTCAATGAAATCACCAGAGTCAAATCTACCGTCATTTTCTCCTTCGATATAGATCGCAACTTCCTCTCCCCTATGATAAAGTCGAATATTCCGTGGGTCCAATCCATTAAGATTTATTCCTGATCCACTCAGCGCTTCAGCTGAAATCCTATATATCCCATCCATTGCAGTGGGAATTTTATAATAAGTCTGATCATAGTTATACCAGACAAGCTGCTGAGCTTGAGTCAGCGGGGAGACTGAAAAGAGTGCAAGAAAAACGAAAAGTAGTTGTTTTATCATCTTTCTGTCCAGCTTTTAAATTTCCTGAAATCAGGATCCAATTTCTCCAAACTTACTTTTACACTAAACACATGCGAATAGGGAGTTTCTGACACATTTCCTATATCTGAAAGTGCATAATCGATCTGAAAACGCTCACTGATAAATACTCCTATTCCCATACTAGGCTGCATATTCAGGCTTTCATTTCCTTGAAAATCTTTGATGTATTGAAAGTTACCTATCCCTGCACGTATAAATGCAATATTTTGAAAACCAGCTTCGAAGCCAAATCTTGGGTCTATACTAAGCAGAGGTGTGCTGACCACAGTATTTCTCTCCCCGTCGAAAGTCATATCCAGATCCAATGTAGTCAGCAAACTGAATTGCTTGCCGATCTTCCAAGTATAAGCTACACTTGATATCGCCCGTGGAAGAGTCAATTCTACGGAATTGACCGGAATCTCATTATCAGTCTGAGCATAGATCTCACGCACTAATTCTGCATCATGGGACCAGGCATTGAAAGTAGTAGTAATATCCCTTACCATCAGGCCTACAGTAAGACGGTCTTTGATGTAAATCCCTCCTACATCCAAACCAAATCCCCATGCCTGAGCGAATTTTCCCACATTTCTGTGAATCACTTTGGCGTTCATCCCGACTTTGAATTTATCGGAAAGATCTCTTGCAAAACTTAACAGCAGCGCATAATCAGCAGCATTGAAAAACTGAATATTGTTGTAATTCAGTGCACCATTCGCATCGTAAAGAAATCGGGTATCAGGAATATCATCTACACCAAAACGGATGAGAGAAACCGCAACCTGACTTTTGTCTTTGATCGGTGTGGTAAATGACAGATAATCGTACTGGGCGACGCCGGCAAAATACTCAGAGTGCATCAAGCTGAATTCATACTTATGCTGTACACCCATAAGTGCAGCAGGATTCCAATAGGCTGCAGTCACATCCCGTACAGCTGAGACCTGGGCGCCACCCATACCCAAAGCTCGCGCACCCACTCCTATACTTAGAAATTCATTCGAATACTTGGGAGCCAGATCCTGAGAAAATAGCTTAGCATGGCTTGTCAAAATTGACACTAGCAGAGAGCAAATAAAAAATTGACACCTAATTCTATATTTCACAATCCAAAATAAACCATTTTCTTAAACCAATTTCTATGCAATCTATAAATCATGATTATGAAGTCAATACCTGTCCGCTGTCGTACATAAATATGTTCAAAATTTTAACATTTCGGTACTCGCTTTCTGGCAATATATTTTTGGAATATTTTTTCCCATTAAGAAAGATAAACTATCAATCATCGATTGGAGAATGATAAGCAGGTTTTTGAATCTATATTTCTATACCTACTACCTGTTTATGGCAAGGAAATAGGTTATACAAGGTAGCTTGGAAAAAATTGGTATCATTTTTCTCTAAGGAGAGAGGAAGGAAATAAGGATTTCCAGAAATCTTGACACATAATCACCTAATCATGAATGTCGCCAACACACAGGTACAAATGCGCAAAGGACTCTTAGAGTTTTGCGTATTACATATCATTTCCCGGGGCGAGGTTTATACTTCAGATTTGATAGAGGAGCTTACCCAAGCTCAGATGATCGTAGTGGAAGGGACTCTGTACCCACTTCTCAATCGACTGAAGTCAGCCTCATTGGTTGAATACCGCTGGGTAGAATCAGAATCAGGTCCTCCGAGGAAATACTACTCCATCACAGAAGAAGGCAAATCCTTTCTTGGCACACTTGCCAATACCTGGGATTCACTAGTCAATTCCACCCTTCTAATCACCTCAAAGAATTGATCATGAAATCTAGCCCTACATCAAGTATCTCAAAGTGGAGCAACTCTCTATCAGGCGAGATTCCATCTGACCGTAAAAATTTAATGACAAACAGATGAAAAAGACGATAAGTATAAACATCAGTGGGATACTCTTCCACATCGAAGAAGACGGATACGATACGCTCCGAAAATATCTGGATGCGATCAATCGTCACTTTTCTTCTTATAAAGACAATCATGAGATCATCTCTGATATAGAAAATAGAATTGCGGAGATTTTTCTTAGCAACCTGAAAAATAATAAGCAGGTAATCACGGCTGAAAACGTCGATAAGCTCATTGAAAAAATGGGAACTATTGCGGATTTCGCTTCAGTAGATGAGGAAAAAGCCGAATTGAATGAGGAAGAAGAAAACGCTGCGTACGATCAGGATTTCTACAAATATGTAACGCCCCCTGACGCCGACAAAAGAGGTTATAAAAAACTAGTCCGCTTGGAAAACAGAAAAATCCTTGGTGGTGTATGTGCCGGAATGGCTCATTACTTCGCTATAGATCCTCTATGGACTAGACTAATCGCCATCCTCTTGTTATTCTCCGGTAATCTTCGCTTTAACTTTGGATTCCTGGATATCTGGCCATTTGATGACTTCAGGCTAAACTTAAGTTTCGGGATTTTCGCAGCAGTGGCTTACATAGTACTATGGATTATTTTGCCTGTGTCCTATGAAATAGAGGAAGACAAAAACATCAAGAAACTTTACAGGAATCCTGATGACAAAGTTATCGGCGGAGTAGCTAGTGGGTTAGCAGCTTATTTTGGCGTGGAAGTAATCTATACCCGATTAGCTTTAGTCTTGTTAATTCTTGCTGGTGGATCGGGTTTCCTTATTTATCTGATTCTATGGATCATTACTCCTGTAGCTAGTTCCATCACAGAGCGGATCCGTATGAAGGGCGGAGAAATTACTCTTGACAATATTGACTCTACGATAAAAGAAAACATAAACCCTATTCCAAAAGCTCCTGAATCCAGAACAAGACAGATTCTAATGACTCCCTTCAGAGTGATCGGTCAGGTGATAGAAGCCATAGGAAGTGCATTAGGTCCTTTGGGAAGATTCTTTCTGAATGTAATTCGAGTGATCTTCGGCCTGTTTGTATTCTTCCTCGGACTAGGATTGACCATCACTCCAATCTTCAGCTTGGCAGTTTACATGGGAGTATTCACCAACGATGACTACCGTGTATTGATGGACAATTTCCCTGTAGAGCTATTCTCCAACCTTGTTCCAATTTGGTTGGTCATCGGAGCCTCCTTCCTTTTGATTATCCCTGGGATCATCATCATTCTTCTTGGGCTGAGCGTGCTTATGCAAAAGAACTTGATTGGGGCAAGATTCGGTTTCGTAGCACTTGGGCTATGGTTACTATGTGTAGGTATATGTGCCTTCCAGATTCCATTGATAGTTGCACAATTCAAGGAAGAAAACTGGCATAAAATTGAGAATAAACTACCTTTGACTGATGGCATTATGATTCTGAGGCTTAATCCAATCGGTGAGGAATCCACCTTCAATAATGTAAACCTTAAGCTAGAAGGCACGTCTGATTCTACGGTTACCCTTAGGGAAGATTTCTTCTCCAGAGGAAAAACAAAAGCTGAGGCAATGGAAAATGCAAAGATGATCAGTTACAATTATGATGTCTTGGACTCTGTAGTCACTTTCGACGAGGGTTATGATATTTCCAATCTGGATGTTTTCCGGGATCAAAAGTTGAACCTCTTCTTGGAAATCCCATATGACAAACCTTTCATCATGGAGCGTTCATTACTGGAAATCCTGAGAAACACCATCTATAGAAACGGTTTTAAATCCAGTGATCTTTCACAAAATACCATTTGGGCATTTAACCAGCAGGGCTTGGTTTGTCTGACTTGCAAAGAGGAAGTAGCTCCAGATGAAGATGAAGAATCAGAAGATGTAAACTTTAAAGTAGAAGCGCCAGATACAGGTGAGTACGATCGAGCTCAACTCGACAGTATAAGCAGGGCAAAATTCAATCAATCCCAAGTTCCTGTCGACAGTCTAGAGATAAATGACTAATACTAGAGGCACCCAAATGGGTGCCTCTTTTTTTTTATCTCGTATGTTTGAATTCTTGAGTTTCTTTGGAGATAAAAGGCAAGGAAAGTGGGAGAACTATTTTGGGTAAGGTAGTCATTGACATACCGGTAAAAGTTTAATTCCCCGCTTTCCTATCACTTCTCCAAGTCTGAACAGTACCTAGGGAACCCTTCACTGTATCCCGGATATTACGAGTAGAGACCGTATGAAGCTCGCCTATTTTTGATCTTAAAATCAAAGCTATGAAAGTTTTAAGACAATCTATTGGAGTGGATGTCTCCAAAGATTCCCTGTCCTGTTGTTTAGGTTACCTGGACCAGGATCGAAATGAGTTCTACTCCAAGGCCAAGGCCTTTGAAAATTCTCCATCGGGATTTACGCAGTTACAAAAATGGATCAAGTCTCAATCCATGTCTTGCGATGAGATCTGGTTTGTCATGGAAGCAACGGGAGTCTATTATGAACACCTGGC
Source organism: uncultured Algoriphagus sp. (assembly GCF_963974835.1). Taxonomy (GTDB): domain Bacteria; phylum Bacteroidota; class Bacteroidia; order Cytophagales; family Cyclobacteriaceae; genus Algoriphagus. The sequence goes on from NZ_CAXBET010000019.1 coordinate 44,503, forward strand.
CTATTGGTCATTATGCTAAAACCTTGGAAATAAAAACAAAAACTGATGCAGTTGATGCCAGAATACTCTCCAAATTGGGGCTGGAGAGAAAAATGAAACAATGGGCCATACCTACTCCATTGATGCGAGAAATAAGGTTTTTGACCCGAGAATTGAGAGAATCCAAAGCCAAACTGGTAGTGGCCAAAAACCAGCTTCATGCAAAGGAACATTCCTATGCAAGCTCCAAAAGCACTACAAGAAGATTGAAGAAACAGATCCGGTTACTCGAAAGTCAAGTTGTCGAAATCGAAGCTGAGCTAAGGGTATTGGCTATGAATGACTCAGCTCTATCAGATAAAATTGAAAAGCTAGAGTCAATCCCAGGGGTAAGCTTCATAACCATTATTTGTATTCTTGGAGAGACCAATGCTTTTGCACTTTTCACAAATAGTAAACAGTTGGTGAGCTACGCCGGACTCGATATCAGGCAAAAGCAATCTGGAATGAAGGTGGGTAAATCCAAGATATCAAAACAAGGGAACAGCTTTATCAGAAATGCGCTGTATATGCCTGCCCTTTGTTCGAGCAGGCATAATCCAGACTTAAAAATATTTTACAACCGAGTCAATCAAAACAAGCCAAGTAAAAAGATCGGGGTCACAGCTGTTTCTAGAAAATTATTGGTACTGATGTATGCGATCTGGAAAAATGATATGGAATTCACACCAAATTTCTCCGTAAACTGATTGCTTTTTAACACAGTACCTTTTGGTTTAAACCCAAAAGAAAATGGATGTAAGCGTAAAATTTTTAGGTGCTGCAGGCAGCGTGACCGGCTCCAGATATTTATTGGATCTAGGAGATTTTGAGTTCTTGGTTGATTGTGGTCTTTTCCAAGGAAAAAGAGAATTGAGGCGAAGAAATTGGGACAAATTCCCCATGCCTCCTACAGATATGGAGGCAATTGTTCTCACGCATGCACATATGGACCATGTGGGATATTTACCTAAATTGGTCAAGGATGGATTTTCAGGGCCAATTTATTGTACCGCGGCTACTGCAGAGATTGCAAAAATCTTGCTTCTGGACTCTGGAAAGCTTCAGGAAGAAGAAGCTGAATACGCCAGAAAAAAAGGGTACTCCATACACGAAAATCCGGAACCATTATATACAGTAGAAGATGCGGAAGCTGTATTTCCTTTGCTGGTTCCACAGAATTTCAAAAAACCTTTTTCCATCCACCCTTCTATAGAGGTAACCTATTACCATGCTGGTCATATTCTAGGAGCAGCCATTGCCAAAATAGTCATCAAAGGAGATAAGCAAACCAAAAAACTAGTGTTCTCTGGTGATTTGGGAAGGTACCATGACCCTATACTCTACCCTCCTACCTTGATCCCCGAAGCAGATGTGATATGGATAGAATCTACTTATGGTGATCGAATTTCCACTACCATCAAACCTGAAGAAGAACTTTCCAAAGCCATAAATGATGTTTTTAGCAGAGATGGATTGGTGATTATCCCAGCATTTGCGGTAGGTCGCACCCAGTTGGTTATGTACTATTTGTATCAACTCATGAGAAAAGGAAAAATACCAAAAGTACTCATCTACCTGGATTCTCCTATGGCAATCAACGTTTCAAATCTTTACAAGCAATTTCACCAAGACCACAAATTGATTGGAGTTTTGGACGACAACGATCAGCATCCATTTCATCATTCCCAGTTACATTATTTTAGAAAACAGGAGCAATCCCGAACTTTAAATGATCTAAAGGGAAAGGCTATTATCATCTCTGCTAGCGGTATGGCTACAGGTGGACGTGTGCTTCATCACCTATTCCATCACTTGCCTAATGAAAATAACGGGGTCGTATTCGTAGGCTATCAGGCTGAAGGCACACGTGGCTGGAGATTGGTCAATGAAGAACCGGAGATAAAAATCTATGGACAAGAAGTGCCCGTGAAAGCGAAAATCTATAGTGTAGAAGGACTTTCGGCTCATGCTGACCAGAATGAGCTAATGGAATGGGCAGAAGGATTTAGCGAAAAGCCAAAGCTTGCCTTTATTGTCCATGGAGAGGAGGAAAGTTCGGGTGCGCTTTCACAAAAACTTAAAAATGAATTAGGTTGGAATACGGTAATCCCAAATTATTTGGAATCATTTATGCTGTTTGAGGGGATATAAAACATAGGAGATTTGCTCCGCTTGAATTTACAACCCCCTAACACATGAACCAACTACTTAGAATGCTTTTCGCTTCAGCATTTACGCTACTGCTTTTTCAATGTGCCCCATACCAACCTGAAGGTCAAGGTGTGGTTGGCTTGGTCACCTGGCAAGAAGGAAACCAGATGCCTATGATCACTGAGGATGCCAAAGAAGGTAAGAAAGACAAAAGAATAACTGTAGGTGATCCGGTGCAAAGAACCGTTCGCGTATATCCTTTGCTAAAAATATCTGATGTAACATTAGAAAATGGCTTGTTTCAATCTGTAGCTGCAAAACCGATCACAGAAATCGAAACTGACGAAGACGGAAAATACTCCATCAACTTGAGCCCAGGACGATATTCCATCCTGACCGTAGAAGAAGACGGGCTTTTCGCCAGCATTTTTGATGGCGATGGAAATATCCAGCCAGTAACCATTAAAGAAAACGAATGGACTTTACTCGATATCGTCGTTAATTACAAGGCAGCCTTCTAATTCTAAGCATTACAAGCACAATTTAAAAGGTCTTCACTTGATAATAAATTATATCAAGTGGAGACCTTTTCTTTTTAATCCTTACTTTCGACACAATAAAAAACAAAGAAATACATGAGACTTTTTATAATCATAAATAACTCATTTAAAAGCATTTAACTATTATTGAAAGTAGTAAGCAAGTCACTTTAGAAAAATTATTAACTTTTTTTCACTAACCCAAGCAACCATTTTTTAAATACGGGCATCTACCTTATTGAAAGCTAATTCAAATGTTCAGCAGAGTCAATTTTTCAAACGAATCAGATTTACTACAAGGGTGTCTCAAAGGAGACAGGATGGCGCAGCGCCACTTGTATGATCAGTATTCGGGAAAATTCTTGGCCATCTGCATCCGATATCTAAAAGATCGGGAACATGCCGAAGATGTGATGATCGAAGGCTTTATGAAAATCTTTGAAAAACTCCCTCAGTTTCAGTCAAAGGGAAGTTTCGAAGGCTGGATGAAGCGGATCATCGTCACTCAAGCTCTCATGACGTTGAGAAGTCATCGTCATCTAATGATGGAGATCAACATGGAAAATGAGACTGAATATCAGGATCACAACTACGAGCTCAATCATATGGAAACTGAAGATTTGATAAGAATGGTGGAAAGCCTCCCGGTAGGATATCGGACAGTTTTCAACCTTTACGCAATCGAAGGTTTCTCTCACCAGGAAATTGGAGATCTCTTGGGAATCACAGAAAGCACTTCAAAGTCCCAGCTCAATCGGGCAAGGAATACTTTGAAGGAAAAAATTGCCAGTCAAACACCAAAAGAAAGGAGAATCAATGGCTAAGGAAAAAAATAATCTCGATCAGTTTTTCAAAGAAAAACTCGAAAACCATACCGTAAGACCAAGCAAGCTTGCCTGGGAAAGGCTGGAGTCTCAGCTTCCTCAGCAATCTAAATCCTACAAGGGGATTTGGTGGGCAGCGGCTGCTTCTATTACTATCCTTTTTACTGTTGGTTACTTTGTGTTGAGAGAAGGAGATGTGAGCGTAGAAAAGCCAATACTTGCTGACAATACCACTGAGGTGATTTCAGAAACACCAACTCAACCGGAAATTACAACGCCTGAAATAACAGAGAAAGCAGAAATTACCACACCAGAAAAGACGGAAAAAGAAATTGAAAATCAGCAGGCTGCTGAGGAATTGAAGACTAAACCAACTACTATCAGAAAACCTAAAGCCAAGCCTGCTGATACTTCTTCTAAAACTCAAAAACCTCAGAATACAACTCCTCAAAATCTTGTGGCAATGAACGAAGTAAAAGAGGAACCAAAGCCAATAAAAACGGAAGCCCCAAAAATTGAGGTGGAAACACCAGAATTTAAAGAAGCGGTATTTCCTCCTTTGAACTTCGAACAAGCTGTGGCGCAGGCAACTGAGCCAGTTGAAGCTGAACCAGCATACCGGGTTAAAATCTACTCCAGTGGACTGACTGAAGAACCGAAAGATAAAAACCTAATCGCCGAGATCGGCAAAACTGTCAGCGAAGTAGAGGGCTTATTGGGCAAAGTAGATCAAGGATTTGCAGACCTGCAGGATGCAAAAAACAATCTCTTCGCTTCTATTACAACCCGAAAATCAAAGGCAGAAAAGTAAACTTCACCAACTAAAATAATTCGAAACTCAACATTAAATCGAGCCTGCCATTGGCAGACGGGCATGACCCATGCATCAATCGGAGACCTTTTTTGCCCGAAATGCAGGATGCCATTTGATAGATAACTCTAAATACCAATGAAAAAATACCTTCTATTATTTTGTTTGATGGCCATCGTGCAAATGGGATTTGCAGGAACCATGCCATCGGTAGACCACAGCGTTCTTAGTGACAGTGTAGTGGTGGAATTCGGTAAAGCCGGAAGAATAGTAATCATCGTGAATAGCAAAGAAGATTTTGAAAAGCTAAAACTGATGAACATCAATCAGATCATCCGTGAGCTGGATCTGGAAGAAAATGAAGAAACCGGAGAAACAACCATCGTTGAAATCAAGAAAAAAGATGGCTCATCCAAGCAAGTTGTAAAAGTGACTGAAGATGGAGCAGAAACCGAAGTATACATCGGGAATATGCGTCTCCTAGTGGATGAGACGGGAGAAAATACCAAAGTACGTTTTGAGCCAGGGTTAAAAAGACGCAGCGACCCTCCTTTCAGAACATACTTTAACCTGGACCTAGGAGTAAATAATTACCTGGAAGATGGAAAATTCCCAACCTCAGATAATCCATACGCTGTAAAAGGCTGGGGAAGCTGGAATGTAGGAATCAATTGGATGGCTGCGCAACGTATTTCTAAAGGATTCTATTGGGACTTCGGACTTGGTTTCCAGTTCTACAACTTCAAGTTTGAAAACAGGGACTTCCAAGCAGTAAGAGGCGATAATTCCATTGACTTTATCCAAAGAACTGATGTGGACGGATTCAAGAGCAAAATCTCTGCTTCTTACATCACCGCCATGACTATGCTGGAGCTGGATTTTGGCAAGATGAGCGACGATGGCCGAAGAGGATTGAGAATCGCTGCAGGACCTTACGCAGGATACAGGTTGGGCGGCCAATCCAAATATGTGTATCGAGAATTAGGTGGATCAGGTCGTCATAAAGACAAACAAGACACTGGGCTGTACCTACAAAATTTCAGATATGGTATACGTGGCGAGCTGGGAATCGGAAGAGTCAAATTCTTCACCACGTACGACCTGAATGAATTATTTCAGGAAGACAAAGGTCCGGCACTTAACCCGATCACTTTTGGGATAGTATTTTAAGTCACATTGAGCGGAGTCGATTGCTATCGGGATCGAACTAGAATTCGACTCCACTCAGCGTGACATTTTTAAAACGAGTTTTTTCTCAAAAATTTTACACCATGAAAACTACACTACTACCACTATTAATATTGGTTTTCTCCTTAAGCCAAGCTTTTGCGCAGAGCGAACCAGATACAGTAATCTATACCAAAACTAAGGTCATCAAAGTATTTGGGAACACTTGGTCTTACCAGAAAAAAGAGGACGGAAAATGGATTCTCGACGTGCAAGAAGTTGATGAAGTGAAAATCAGTGACATCCATAAAACGAGGCGATTCTCTGTAGGGCTGGATACTGAACTTGGAATCAACCAGGTGACACCTACTGACAGGATGCCAACAGTGAAGCCTTGGGGTTCCTGGTACTATGCCATCAATCTGATGGGAACCACAAAAATCTCTCAAAACTTTCATCTGTACTCTTCTCTGGGAGTAAATTGGTACAATTTCAAACTGGAAGACAGAAGTTTGATCGCAGTGAAAAATCCGGATGGAATCGTTTGGGAGGAATTCGCAGGACCAGGCACAGGTACCAAATCCAAAATCTCAGCTTCCTACCTCAACTTTACTTTGGTTCCTACCCTACTCACGAACAACCAGAAACTTCGCCTTGGATTAGGTGGATATGCAGGCGTGAGAATCGGCGGACGTGGTAAATATGTCTATGACGATGAAAACGGCAAAAAGCAAAAGCAATTTGAAAAGTCAAACATGTACGTGGAAAACTTCCGCTATGGAGCCCGCGCAGAAATCGGAGTTAGTGATGTTATCCTTTTCTTTAATTACGATTTAAACAACCTTTTCCAAGAAAATTTAGGCCCAGAAGTTCAAGCCTTGAGCTTCGGAGTCACTATCAGATAAACAACGTAACTATGAACAAATTCTTTAAATTATCAACCTTGGCATTAGCCATGATGCTGATCTCAGTGGTCAGCTTTGCACAGAAAGTATTGGTAGATACCAATAAAAACTACTCCAACATCAAAGCCGTCGAAGTAAGTGGTGGCTGGCTGGATGTATCGTATATGGGCGGTTCAGATTCTGATGTGAATGTGGAAGCATTTCTTGAATCATCAAATGAAAACCAGGATATCATTTTTGTAACGGTAGGCGATGTACTCAAAATCTCCTATGAACAAAGCTCAAACAATTCTTCCTGGGGAAATAACCGAAACAAAGGCTATATCAAAATCACTGGTCCAATGAATATTGATCTGGACATGAAAAACTCCTCAGGTACGTTGACGGTAGATAAGGTAATCGGGAATGAAACTAATCTGAGAGTTTCCTCAGGCAAAATCACCGCTACAAATATCTCTGGAGACCTTTCAATCAGAGCAAGTTCAGGATCGCTGTACGTAGACAAAGTATCCGGAGACATTGATGCTGGAGTGACCTCCGGAAATGCTGACATCAATAATGTGGGCGGAAGTGTAAAATATCAGTCTACCAGCGGTTCTTTGGACGCAGATAGAGTTAAGGGCGAATTAAGCGTAGCACTTACTTCAGGAAATGCCAAGTTGAGCAACATAGGTTCTTTAGGATCAATGAAGTTTACATCAGGAAACATTCGTGCAACCAACGCTGGACTCAGTGGAAACACAAACTTCAACGGTACTTCCGGAAATTTCAAAATCCAGACTCCATCTGATTTGAAAGCATATAATTTCTCGTTAAAGGCTTCCTCTGGAAATTTGAAAGTAGGAAGCATCAGCACAGGCAAAAACCTGGAAATCGATAATGATGCTTCCGCGTGGGTGAAAGGATCGATTTCATCGGGCAACATCTCTATAGAAAATTAATTAGCTATAATTTATCCGAAAAGGCCAATCCGCATGGATTGGCTTTTTTTGTGCTTGATTTATTACTGTTCGGAGCACAAAAGTTATTAGGACGCTATAAGGGATTATTAATCCATATTGGAATGGGGATGAAAGCCAAATATATAAAGAGCCCAGCCTGTTAGGGCTGGGTCGACCAATATCTAGTATGATTGAGATAGCTCTGAAAGAGCGCAATAATTTCTAAATGCTTTATTTCGCTCTTTCAGAGCTGAAAATTACAATCCATTAAAATACCCAGCCCTATCAAGCTGGTCTAAAAATATTAAGCGCTTTCAGCGCTTTAAAAAGGAAATTCTAACAGGTTATTTTAGTGCCCTTTAATTCAAGTGGATAGACTCTTGACTCTGATATCTTGATTCTAAAATCTTTAGGCTAAGGTCTCAATTCTCAATCCGGTCTTGACGCCAACCTAATAATTTCAGCATCTTCCTTATTGAGTTTTAGCAACCTTTTAATTCGCTCAGGAGTTGGCTTGGCCACAGAAAAGAAAAATAACGCCACAGCAAAAATCACGTTGTAAATGGCCGATCCGAAAAAAAGTAATCCGGCCGAGCAGATCAAAGCAACCAGAAAAAGTATAAAATACCGTTCCCTGGTAGCGTTTGCATAGATCTTTAGTTTCATCAGCAGCTCATCAGTATCGAAGACTACCTTAATTTTCTTGCGGAAAAGTAAGTCTTGGGCAAGTAATAGACCAATGCCAGCACCAGATAAAATTTGTCCAAAAACCACTGGCAACTCAGGCAAATCCCAGTTGATTTCCCCAGTTGATTGATACAAATAGATCATCCCAAAAAGTGGTAAAACCAAGATCAGTAGGATCAAAATTAGTTGATCAAGGTTTTTATAAACCCTCCTGAATTCCTGATTTTCCAAAATTGGAGTTTCGTTACTGTTGTCCAAATTACTCAATGGTGATTTTGACATCATCAGTAAGTGGGTGACCTACACAGCAAAGTACATAGCCAGCTTCAATTTCATTTGGGCTAAGACCAGCATCTTCATCCATTTTCACCTTGCCACTAAGCAATCTACCTCTACACGCGGTACATAATCCACTTTGGCAGCTATAGGGCATGTTCAGGTCCTGAGAAAGACCAGCTTCAAGTATAGTTTTGTCAGGTGAAACAGTCACTATCCTTTCTTCACCTTCCAAAACAACCGTAACATCACGGGTCAATAACCCTCCCGTAATGCCATGGGCGGCATCATCATGAGCTTTGTCAGCGGCAGCTGAATAGAAACTTTCACGATGTACTTTCTCAGTCGGAACGCCCAACTCATCCAATACAGCCACTACATTATCCATGATTCCCTCAGGCCCGCATGCAAAATATTCCTTATCAAAATCTTGCTCAGCCTCTGCTTTTTGGATGAATTCTAAAATCGTCTCCTTCGACAATCTACCACATAAGCCAGACCAGTTCGCTCCTGGTTGGCTCAAATTATGTATCACTTCAAGTCTATCCCCATTTTTCTCCACCAGTGATTCCAATTCCTTTTTGAAGATAATCTGCTCCTCATTACGGCTACAGTAAAGCAAAGAAACCTTGGAATTTGGTTCATTCACCAAGACGGATTTCAATATGCCCATGATAGGCGTGATCCCGCTACCTGCGGCTACTAAGAAGAAATGCTTTTTGTTCTTGGAGTGAAAATTAGTAGTGAAATTCCCCAAAGGTTTAAGCACATTGATAGTTTTCCCAGGAAAAACACGCTCATTTAAAAAGTTGGAAAATTTACCTTTTGGAACACGTTTTACAGAAATTCCCGGAAAGGGATCCACATATGGTGAAGTGCAGAGACTGTAAGATCTACGCTGCTCCTTCCCTTCAAACTCCATAACCAATGTCAAAAACTGACCTGGCTTATAATCCAAAAATGGCTCTGGCTGCTCAAAATACAGGGTAACTGTATCTGCTGTTTCTTTTACTACCTCTCTCACTTTTAGTGGCAAAAACTGTGGTGCCTTTACCTCTTCCTTCTTTTTCTTAAATAAATTGAACATTCCTGATCTGAGCTTTTATTTGTTTAATGGATGCAAAATTAACCTTGTATGCCAAATATTCTGGCTTGTGGGTGATTATTTGATCTAGATAACTCAGATAATGTTTCGCTGGTTCGGATTATTTAAAGGTTATTTCCTGAATTAGCGTATTCAAGGCCCTACTTTTGGCTTCAAAAAATTAACTTTGCAGCTTCCTAAAACCAAATTGATTTAAAGAGATGGAATTAAATGCATTGACCGCAGTGACTTCTGTAGATGGACGCTATGCTGGCAAAACGGTCCCTTTGAGAGCTTATTTTTCGGAGTTTGCCTTGATCAAATATAGAGTTCATGTAGAAGTAGAGTATTTCATAGCATTATGCGAACTTCCATTGCCTCAATTGAAGGATTTCGATAAAAATCTCTTCGAGAACCTCAGATCGATTGTGACCAACTTTTCTATGGATGATGCGGAAACCATCAAAACCACAGAGAAAATCACAAACCATGATGTGAAGGCAGTTGAGTACTTCCTAAAAGAGAAATTTGATGCTTTAGAGTTAGAATCGTATAAGGAATTCATACACTTTGGACTTACTTCTCAGGATATCAATAATACAGCAACTCCTTTAATGCTGAAAGAAGGTTTGAATGAAGTTATTCTACCACAGTTGGATGCTGTGATCGATAGACTTCAAACCTTGGCAACTGAATGGAAAGATATTCCAATGCTTGCCAAAACGCACGGACAGCCAGCTTCTCCTACCCGGCTGGGCAAAGAAATTGAAGTATTCGTAATCCGACTTAAGAAGCAACTAATTTTACTTAACCATATTCCATATTCAGCAAAATTCGGTGGAGCGACCGGCAACATGAATGCGCATCACGTGGCGTATCCAAATTTTGAATGGAATGAGTTTGCCTACCGGTTTGTAGGTGAGTATTTGGGTTTGGAAAGAAGCTATCCTACTACTCAAATTGAGCATTATGACAATCTTGCTGCTATTTTTGACGGCTTAAAACGTATCAACACCATCCTTCTTGATCTTTCTAAAGATGTGTGGCAATACGTGGCAATGAACTATTTCAAGCAAAAGATCAAAGCTGGAGAAATCGGATCATCTGCAATGCCACACAAAGTCAACCCGATTGACTTCGAGAATGCTGAAGGAAATTTGGGCATTGCAAATGCGCTTTTGGAGCACTTGGCAGCCAAACTGCCAGTTTCTAGACTTCAACGGGATTTGACAGACAGCACGGTATTGAGAATCATCGGTGTGCCTCTTGGACATATGTTGATTTCCTTCGAGTCTTTGCTGAAAGGCCTTGGTAAACTGGAATTGAACGAAGCTGCCATCCATTCCGATCTGGAAGAAAATTGGGCAGTAGTAGCAGAAGCAATCCAAACTGTGCTGAGAAGAGAAGGTTTCCCCAAACCTTACGAAGCACTGAAAGATCTGACAAGAACCAATTCAAAAATCACGGAAAAATCAATTTCAGAATTCATCGCCAACCTTCCTATTTCTGATAAATTGAAAGAAGAATTGAGTTTGATTTCTCCATTTAACTACACCGGAATTTAGCAGGTACAGAAGCAAAATACTGATTTAATGTATTAACCTCGATGCAAAAAAATCTCAGCCATCATACAGCGTGCACTTCCACCTCCTAATTTCTCTATTGTGGGAATGGAAGGACTAATGATGGTTGAGTATTTCTCTATCAATTTTTGCCGCAGTTCGTGTCTCACGAACGGCAAAACGCTAAATCTCTCCCACCCGCAACTTTAACATCTGCTCAAAAAAGGCCATCATTCAGAGCCTCTCTCCTATATGAGATAAGAATCCAAAACTATCAGAGTTTGTTTCATAAAAATTAAATGACGAGTAAGGATAACTTATTGGATCAAAAGACAGCATCCACTTCTTTTGACATGGGTTATTGTTAATATATTCTAATTTTTGATAGACTACATTTGGTGAATATAACTCAACTGCCAATGAATCTCTTTGCCAAAATTCATAGGTTTTATTTACTTGATTCACTTTAAATTCATGAAGAAAATCAGGGGATTCTTGCATTAATTTTTTCAGAAATCGATGGCCTGTGAATTTCAATAAACTTGCGCTTGGATTCTCTCTCCCATTCAACTTAATGTTTTCAAGAATCAAATGAACATGATTTGGCATAATGACAAACCCATACACTTTCATGTATTTTTTATCAACTAGATACCCTAAACTAGCTAGGATGATTTCTTTAAAATCTCTTTTCCCCAATAATGGAATCCAATCGTGAATTGTAGCAGTAAAAAAGTATAATCTGCCTAGCTGCATAAAAGTCAGGTTTTTATGTTCCGGAAAATGTGACCCGAGATGATATTGAAATTACAAAATTCCTAATGGAAAACCGTGAGTGAGACACTCACGGTGGCTAAAAGGAATTTGCAGATCCAGGTGCAAAAACCTGATTCAATGTATTAACCTCGAGGCAAAAAAATCTCAGCCATCATACAGCGGGCACTTCCTCCACCCAATTTCTCTATTGTGGGAATGGAAGGACTAATGATGGTTGAGTATTTTTCTATCAATTGAATCTGTCCCACATTCAGCGAATCCAGCGCAGTTTCCGACATAACCGTAAATTTTTCACCTCCATCATTCCCTACCTCAAGCATATTTCCTGCAAAGTAAAACTTTTGCTTTGGAGTAATGGGAACCACTTTTTTACCAGCCTGGGTTAAGCTCTTTTGTACTGCCTGCTTTTCGGAAGCTTTTGGAATACTATCCAAACAAACAACTGCCAAGTCTGTACCTACATGCATCATCACGTTCGTATGATAAATAGGAGAAAGAATACCTTGATTTTCCTGTACAGCATTAAATCCAATGACTTTATAGCCAAGTAACTTCCCTAAATAGTCAAGAGGGATGCCATGAGTGCGTTCTGAAAAACATGCATATATTATCTTGGATTGATGATCCATCACCATACTTCCTGTCCCCTCTAGATACTGCCCATCGTCTTCAAAAAAGCTCAAATCTATAATCTCATCCACCTGAAACTTACGCTTCATCAAATCCTCGATAAAATCTTTCCGCCTTTCCAATCTCCTTGTCGGAGAAAACATAGGATATAGGATCAATCGTCCATCAGGGTGTGTGCTAAACCAATTGTTCGGAAATACTGCATCCGGTTTCACGGGCTGAGAAGTATCATCCTCCAAGATCACCTGAACACCCTGATCCCTGAGCATTGCCACAAATCCATCAAACTCTTTTTTAGCAAGCCTATTGATTTCATCGGCAGGTCTATTATCTGATTGTTGATAAAAGTTATTTTCAGCAGTTTCCGGATTGAAGCCAAAATTTGCTGGACGAACCATCAGAATAGTAGAAGTAGTTTGCATCAAGGCTTATTGGCTGTGTACTTATAAAGAACGGGATCCAGATCGAATCGTTTTTCACTCAGTGTATAGAATGCTTTTCCATCAGACCGAAAGCCTATAGCCTCACCTTGTGGTTCCGGTGAATAAGGTAATTCCTCTGGCTCTCTGCTCATGGCTTGTGCTATACTTTCTCCGTTATTTCTTTTCCAATAATAAATAGCCAAGTAATTTTTCACCAAGATCTGGCTTCCATCTGCTGAAATATCCGCACCTGTGGAGCTAGTAAGGGGAAGTTTAATCAACTCTTCCAATTCCACCTCATCTTTTCCAAATTTCTCAGCCGGCAGCCTAAACAATGTATTGACACTATCCCTTTTTGAAATAATAAAAATATCTCCTGAAATCGGGTCAACCATAAGAGACTCCGCATCCCTAGCCCCTCCTGGATATTTTAAAACCGTCTTTTCTGGAGCTGTTTGACTAACCGTATTACTAGTCTTTGGTTCTGGAACCCGGTAGATAACGACTTCTTCATGAACAGCATTATTATCACCGATTTCTCCAATATAGATGCAGGATTTACCATCAATATCTGGCCCAACAGCAATATCTTCCCAGTCTCTATTTTCGGTATCAATAAATTCTATTCTTCCTAAATTATTACCTAAAGAATCCAACACATACACCGCCGCTTCTCCTCCACTATCGTTGTGAACATATATAACTCCCGGAAAATTTCTACTGTTTGCCAGGCCTGAGATTTCATTCAGCCCATCATCCTTTAACGTGGCTATAGCCACTCCTTCTCCAAAACTGGTAAATAGCTCATCCTGAGCGTTGGCACAGGAAAATAGAAAAAACAAAATGATTACTACTAACGGAGTTTTCATAATTAAGCTTTATCGAAAAACTAAAAGTAAGTAAAATGACTAGTAGCCTCGCAATCGAAATTACCTTAGATAGTTTATTTTTATATTTAGAGGACACTAAACAGGTAATAAATGGACCCATTGCTTAAGAAAATGACCTGGAAAGAGGGAATGAATATCCAAGTTTGGAACTGCCCGCAAGAACTTCAAGAGTTAATTGATAGTTGGAAAAGAGACGGTTTGATTCAGCCCGCTCCCAAACCTGATTTTATGCTTGCTTTTGTCCAGACAGAAGAAGAAGTGAAAAAATACTTTTTCGAAATGCAGGCTCTAGCTCCGGACGATCAACAGATTTGGCTAGCCTACCCCAAAGGAACTTCTAAGCGCTATAAGGCGCAAATCAACAGGGATTCTGGCTGGAAATATTTAGGCGAGTTTGATTACGAAAGCGTGCGACAAATAGCTATCAATGAAGACTGGTCAGCTTTACGCTTCCGCAAAACGAAGTTTGTGAAAGTACTAACTCGTAAATTCAGTGTGAAAGATCAAGATTAAGATTGCCGATAGAAATTTAAAATCCTTTCAATCATAAACGTAGTTTACAAACCCTGATTGCTACATTGATTCGAGGAGAGTAATTAAAAGTAAAAAAATAAGTCTCTGATTTTGAATGCAAAAACAGCACATCAAGTAAAAACATGCAGTTTTTCCTGATTCTAGTTTGGAATAAATGGAATAGCCTCCTACATTTGCATCACCAATTCGGAACAAGCTCCGAAAGAAACACAAAATTCCTCCTTAGCTCAGTTGGTTAGAGCATCTGACTGTTAATCAGAGGGTC
>NZ_CAXBET010000020.1:0-43544 GCF_963974835.1 uncultured Algoriphagus sp.
CGAGGGGTCAGTTTAAATCGTCAGCCGGGGGTCAACTTCATCGTTTTTTGCAGTTGATCGCTTTAAACTGGTTTAATATTTGGGCAGGGTCATTGCTTTCGTCAAGCATTTTTATTATTCCTACAACCTGACCTTTAATGCTATTTAGTCGGTCTTTAAGATCTTTTGTCAAATCTCTTGGCAACATATTAATTAAGTTAAAAACCACCCAGACTCCATTATTTGCAAGTTGGGTGGTAATGGTTAATAAATTAAATAGCTTTACCGATACCTGCTGCTGCTAATTCTTCCTTACTTACGCCTCTGCTCTGACAGCAAGCAAGTAATTTTCCATTAACTGCAATCGCTGGTAGGGAAGTAATATTATACTCTTTCATTTTTTCAATACAGACTTTGTCGTCACATTGTTTAACAAGGTCGTAAACGGTTACTTCACAAGAGTCGCAAGCCATTTCTTTTACTGTTTTTACAGTTGGTTCACATACCGGACACCCGGCTGTAAATACTTCAATTTGTCGTTTCATTGTTTTACGTTTTTAATGATTAATATTAATTACGCTACAAAGATGTGTCAGGTCAGGGGGTGGTCGCCAAATTTTTTTTTCAAATTCTTTTTTTAAGCTTGTGGCGTTGGCAAATATTCAGCCTCTTTTGGTTTTCAGCATTTGCCGTGAGTTTCGGGAAAATCATATGTGTCTGAATATGCGGTCAGCGTCCTACAATGAGGCATAACTTGGATATAATAGTCGCCGTCGATTACCGAGTTTATTCCAAAAGAGGCACACAATTCCGTCAATGGGTAACCCAACGAATTAAAGATTTCCTCGTTCAGGGCTATGCAATTAATGAACAGAGACTTTCTCAGGAGCAACAAGTAGTCCAGAACTTGAAAGACTGAATCAGGATGTTAAGCCGGGCAATTGAGCAAAAGGCCCTGGATCAAAACTTGGAGTGGCTCAATCAATTTGCTATGGGGCTTGAGTTACTGGATGGTTATGATCATGAGAATCTGGATAAAACCCGTGTTAATCTAATTAAACAAGATGGCTTTAGTTATTGTCAAATTTTTATTAAATAATCGGATTATTTCCGATTCTTGAGCTATATTGTGACAGTATGGAGTTTAAAGATCTTTTATCTGAGTACCAAGAAGAACCACTAACGAGGCAGGTTATTTTGTCGCTATTGAAGAACTATAAGCGGCCTAATGATAAAATATCTGAATTGATAAAGGCCAGATGGCTGATTGGTTTGAAAAATGGCTTGTATGTTCCAGGGCCAAAAAGTAAACTGTTGTTGCCTGAATCCCTTCTTATTGCAAATCACCTGTGGGGGCCAAGTTATGTTTCTATGGAATCAGCCCTTTCATACTGGGGATTTATACCTGAACGGGTCTATGAAACCACTTCAGTGACAGTTAAACCTACTAAGACATTCAAGACTGAACTTGGGAGATTTAGCTATAAGCGCACTTCGTTGCCTTATTATTCTTTTGGTATCAGAACGGTTGATGTTACTCCAAAGCAGGCAGTGATGATTGCATCACCTGAAAAGGCTATTTGTGACAAAATTGTTATGACAAGTAGACTGAATTTGAGAAGTATAAAACAAGCAATGGGATTTTTAACAGAGGACATAAGAATTGACGAAGACATAATTCGAGGTTTGAAAGTAGATGTGATCGAAACCTGGATTTCTGATGCTCCAAAACAAAACAGCCTACTCATGCTCATCAAAACAATCCGAAATTTATGATAAAGGAGTGGCTAGCCGAATATGATCCCAAATCACAGGATGAGGCATTCTCAGCTTTACGTGAAATCATGCAGGAGGTAGCTTTGGCAGGACTGCAGCGTGCGGGTTTTTTTGAGAAAGCCGCATTTTATGGAGGAACGGCATTACGGATTTTTTATGGACTGGAAAGATTTTCTGAAGATCTTGACTTTTCACTGTTGGAAGTTGATCCTGAATTTTCACTGGATATTTACTTTGAAGCTATTATCACGGAATTTGACGCTCTTGGGATGAAGGTCACAATTGCTGAAAAGAAAAAGCAGAAAGAGTCAAGTATAGATTCCGCTTTTCTCAAATCCGCAACTGTTTGGAAAGAGTTGGTATTGGAAGGTATCATCCCCCAATCAGGTGTTAAATTGATGCCTAGTATAAAGATTAAATTGGAAGTTGACAGACTTCCACCTTTAGGTTTTGAAACTGAGGAGAAATTGCTGTTGCGCCCATTTTCTTTCTATGTTAAATGTTTTACGCCTCCAAGTTTATTTGCAGGCAAAATGCATGCATTGCTTTTCAGAAAATGGCAAAAAAGAGTGAAGGGGAGGGATTGGTATGATCTGGAATGGTATATCAAAAAGGGAGTTCCTTTAGATCTTTCCCATTTTCTACTTAGGGCAATAGACACGGGCGATTGGCAGGGAAAATCAATTACAAAAGAGCAGGTTTTAGAACTTTTAAGAGACAAAATCCGAAGCGTAGACTTTACTGGTATTCGGGAAGATGTAATCCGATTTATCCAAGATGATTCATCATTATCAATCTGGAGTCCGCAATATTTTACAGACCTCATAGAAAGTTTGAAATTCAAGGAGGGATAAGTTGGTCTTTATTACTTTGAAGTAATTTCATTTGAAACAGCTAAAATGTTTACATTGGTTTTAGCTTGACCTCACTCCCAAGTTTCGGGTGATAGGAAGGCCGATAATCCACCATCCCACGGTCTTTTAACTCACTAATGCAGCTATGATACGTTACGATACTTTTTATCCCTGAAAGTTTCATGATCTTTCGTCGCGATATCTGAAAAGGATTACTGTGTTTCTGTTCTTTCCAGAGTTGGAGAATCGCCAAATAAACTGAAATCCGACTTGGCTGCAGTCCTTTTTCTTTAACGATCTTTTCCACCCAATATTCCATTTTGAGAGCTGTCATAAGTCGCAGATTTATTGTTTGAAAAGTGATTTCAGCTCTTCGCTTTTGTAGTAATATAGCCCCGAGATTTTGACAGGATGCACTACTCCGCGGATGCGTAAGTTCTGCAAGGCTGCATCGGAGATGCTCAGCATTTTTTTGACATCCCTACTTCTTAGCCATTCCTTGCTGTCCGTTTGGGGTTCATCCTGTTTTTCTAGCAGTTCTTTCAGGTCGGCAAACAGCTGAAAGCGTAGAGTTTCCAGATCTTCTTTGGTGATAGTTTCCATGGTTTTCTGTTTTTAGATGGTCTAGATTTAGTTTTGGACAGTTTCTTCTTTGGAGGATAGGCTTACTTTGCTTTGACTCATCCGGTTGAAAGTAGGCAGGTAGTGTATGTAGCCGTATTCGTGGAGTTGGCGGATGATCTTAAAGTATGTGGCTGTGCTGGATATTTTGGCTGATTTCATCAGCTCGTCCCGCTTGATGGGAAAGGGTTCTTCACCATCAAATTCTTCCCGTACATGGAGCAGCACGGAGAACAGCCCGATATGGGACAGACTGATCCTTGGATCTTTATCAATCCCGGACATAAAGTTCTCCAGTGCTTTTTTTATCTGCTCCATCTTGGGGTGAATCAACCGGCTATTCCTGCACTTTTTCTTTTTCTAGTTTTCTTCGAGGGTAAATCATCCGACTCCTCAGCGACATCCTTTTTCTCGGATTTAGACTGGTATGCTGAGGCGTTTTCTTTCTGTGATTCTGAAGTCCTCATCTGGTTGGAGTCATACACGTTGAGGTTCTTGAATTGGGGACTTGCTTCTATAAAGCGTTTTTGCTCACCGCCTTCCAGTTGGAATGTGACCGATTGGCGGTTTCCTTTTTTAAGTGAATCCTGCAGCCTGGATAGATCCTCAGGGTTATTAAGCTCCTTGATCGGGTGTTTTTCCAGCGCTTTATTCAGGTCAAAACCATAATTTTCATGGAACTGCTTGAGTTTAAAGTTTCCCTGATTATCGGTTTCCTTAAAGTCCAACTGCACCCAGGCATTGTATTTTTCCTGCTCCTTGTTGACCAGGTCCTTGTTGACTGCCCTTCCATCCAAGAGATTATAGCCCTCTTTGAGGGTGATGTTGTTGTCCTTTCCGATGTAAAAAGTCTGGTTGATGGCAGGTTCATCCTGCCCTGATTTGGTGAGGCTCAGATCGTACTTGTTGAAGAAATACATATCTGTCATGGCTGATTTTCTGAAGTGGAGATTGGCATTGACCGTATCTCCTCCGAAATCAGCCTGATGTTTAAGCGAGAAATCAGGTTCTCCTTTTTGGATCTGTTCCTTCAGGGGCGCTTCCAGCGAATCTCCGAACCCGCTGTACTTGACCTGGTTTTTGAGGTAATCAAAATTTTGCTCGTTCATGGTTTTTGTGTTTTGTGGTTAAAGTTTAGGTATGTGAAATGTGTTGAATTTGCTTGATATCTAGTCCACCTGCATGGCGTTCATCAGGTATCGGTTTTTTACTTTGATCTGCAGATGACGTCCTCCGTTTTGTTCCATCAGTTCAATTTTCAGGTGCTTTTGATCAGGAATGGTGAATTTGGGTAGTACAACAACCAAAACTTGGGTGGATTGGGCAGGGATGCGCTCTGCATTCCCATAAACCAAGAGTGGAGACTGTTCCAGCTCCTGGGATGCGCTGCGTTTGCTTTGCCTATTGTCCAGGATAAACAGTCGAAACTGCTCGATGTCGTAGGTGATATTGGTCTGGTTTTCCAGCCTGAGCTGAAAGTAGAGCAGGTCCTTTTCAATGTAAATTCCGGTCAGAGCAACCCCTGTCAAAAACCTCCGCTGGCGGAGGGCGGGCATGGACCTGTTTTTTGTGGCAACTTTTCTTGCTGTCTCTGCCAGTTCAGATTCTGCCTGAATCTGATTCCCAAAATCTGCCAAGTCTGAATTACCTGTTTGCAGGATTCTCAGATTGAGCTTTTGCGGGACTTCTTGGTACTCCACCGCAAAGGAATAGAAGCTGCCGTCCTCAGTTATTACCGTAAGATTGCTGTTCTGCAATTCACTGTTTTCAGCTTTGACCTGTAGGATGTTTTCAACAGCACTGGCTTTCTGGACCAGAATGTTCCGGTTTCCCCGGTCCACGCTTTTTATTGCATAGGGAAAAATCAGGTTGGTGGTCATCTGATCGCTGATTTGGAGCTGGGAGGCAGGAATGGTCTGTGAGGAACCTCTGGAAATACCCTGTGCTTTTAAATCAACAGTAGTAAGCAGAACCAAAGCTGCAAATAGAATGAGATGGGTAATTTTCATGTGATTAGATTTAAGGGGTCGGGGAATAATTACTTGTTTTCAACAATCCAGACCTGATAGCCTGCTTTGAGATTTACTTTGACCTGTCTGATCTTTTTGCCCAGAAAGCTTTTTGCGGTTTCGATTCCTGCACTGGTAGCTTGGGCTTCAAGGGAATTGTCAAAGCTGCTAAAGCCCAGTCCCTGTAAGGCCTGACTTCCTGATTGTGTGCTGACTTCCTGGGAAATGGAACCGGGAATCCGTATTCCTTCCATGCCGTCGGCATCATGGATGCGGAGATCTACTGGAATAATAGCATCGGATAGCCGGATATGGCGGATGGAAATCTTCAGCCGGTCTCCGTTCAAAGAAGCTATCCCATACACCAGCTGGTCTTTGGGGAGTAAGTTGCCTGCGATGTTGGTTTCTTGGGTTAACCGCAACCTGACCGTTTCTCCGGAAGCCAGTGTCTGTTCTTCATGGATTACCGCCTGGATTGATTGGGAGACCTTGGGTTCTGTTTCATTGGTTTCCAATCCAAAGAAGCCGTTTTGGGCTAGGCTTTCATTTTGAATTTCATTCGGTGATGAGTTATGCAGACTTGTGGATTGGGGGTTGGAAACTGGTGAAATGACTGGGGTTTGATCTGATAAAGTTGCTTTTCGTTCTGCTTCAGCCCGTTGCTGCACCCGCTCTGGATGCTGGATGTCGAGAATCTTGTCCAGCAGTTCTGCCATATGCTGAAATTCGGGATCTGGCTGAGCGTTTGTACTCTGCATCTGCTGCATCATTTGATCCAGCCGGTCCAGATCCGCATCCAATCCTGAGTTTGATTGCATTGAAGCAGTACTGACTTCATCAGGATAAGCAGCTGCTGTAGTCACGGGTTCAGGACTTTCAGAAAGGGTTTTGTTGAGTGCTTCCAGTCTTTCCAGTATCAATTCTTCCTGGGTATCACTGTACAGGTTATTGGAAAGGTGTTGATTAGATCTAGGTTCTATCTCTTGTGATTCCAGTGATGGATTGGTCCCCTTTTCTGTTTCGGCATTGAATGCCATCCTGTAATAAGGGTCTTTTTTGACTTCCTGAAAGTATCGGCTGGAGTCGGTATAGGAGCGCTGGTAATGCCCCATTTTATCAAGGGATTTTTCCCCTGCTTCTGTTATTCCTGGAAGCTCCAGATTAAAGCCTTTCTGCTTTTCGCCAACAGGTAAATCACCCGGATTTTTGCCTCCTCCCAATGCCCAAAAGGTCAGGGTCAGGAAGGGCACAGTCAGGATTGGGATCATGAGCAGCTGCTGTCGCTTTTGCCGGAATTTTTGGTTGTTTGAATGGTTCATAACTATCGTGTTTGGATTTGGATGTCATAATTTTCAAGGGTAGTCCAGTTTTCAATGAGGAATCCATGGGGATTGTGCCCGCTTCTGGAGACAGTTCTTAAGTAGCCTTCTGTGATCAGTTGCCTGGTGACAATGGATCCGGTTCTGGTAAGAACCTGCTTGCCGTAGTACCTGAAATAGTAAGGGGTTTCCTCTAGGTCCACCTGCACACTGTCAGTCTGGATTTCCTGGCTGATATTTCCTGCAATGATGTTGGAGTAGTAATTGCTTTCCCGCAGGTTATCGTATTGCCTTTTAGCGGAAGCATCAGCCAAGTAAAGGGCTTTGGTAGTATTGGCTTTGATTACAATATCATCGGGGTCCAGCGTGAAGAAATACCGGTGGAAAGTTGAAATATGGTCTTTGGCCTCAACAGAAAGGTTGTCTCTTCTGTCAGTCAACAAAGCTTCCAGAACTTTCCCATTGGCCAGGATATATACCTTTTGCTGCAATCCGGCAGTCAGTTGCTGGCTTTGGTAAAGGGTAAACCCGGAAAAGAGTAGGCATCCGATGATTACAGCCAATGTGAACAGCCGGATTTGACGGAAGGCAGTATCGATATTTTTTGGTTTGGTAAACATGGGTCGTAGAATTAAGAGTTGCCTTTAAGTTTTCCGGATTGATAATCGCTATCCTCCTTGAAATAACCGGAAGAGGTGCCACGGGAGGCCATGGATTGGTTCATTCTTCCTGCCTTATCCCCATAGGAATCTGTGGACATGCTAGATCCTTTGGTAGCCATTCCAGCTGCGGTTCCAGCCATAGAAACTGTGCTGATTGCACCTTGGGTGAAAAAGCTGGATGCTTTATGAGGAAGTGCTCCGCCTGATGCAGCATGGACAATGTAGTTGGCTACGGATGGGACTGAGAAATAGCCGATGATACCGATCACCAAAAAGATCAGATATCCTGTATCTGTGGCTGAAAAGAAGGTGTCCCCAGTGCTTTCGATTTGTCCTATGTCCAGCACCAGCATTTTTTCCTGTATAGTGCTGATGATAGCACCGAAGATATTCGCCACAGGTAGCCAGAGGTAAATGTTGATGTATCTGGCTAGCCAGACAGTCAATGTGTGATGGAAGCCGTCATAGACGGATAGACCAAAAACCAATGGTCCTAGAATAGATAGAACAATCAGTTGAAAGGTTCTCAAGGTATTGATACAAAGCGCTGCTGCTTCAAAGAGCAGTTGTAAAATTTCTGCAAGAGCTTGCTTGATCCAGTGATTGAAGTTGAAACTCCATTTTGCACCTTCAAATTCTAATTTGCTGCTGAGGGATTCCCACCAGGATTTACCTGAATCACTTCCCTCAGGTAATCCTTCGGTATATTTGAGCCATTTTTCATAATCTCCTTCGTGGTGATTGTTGCGGAACATCACTCCCTGAATGGTTCCTTTGACAAGCTCTTCTTTGTGTTTTAACAGATTCTCGATTGCCAGATTGGAATTGTCCACCATGGCTGCTGTGGCGGTGACGGTTGGGTTCATAACCCCGTTGATCAGGGATAAAACTGAGGGGAAAAGAAGAATGCAAAAGCCAATGACAAAGGGGCGGAACAGCGGGTAGAAATCGACGGGTTCCGCATTGGCAATAGACCGCCAGACTCTGGAGGCGATATACCATAAGGCACCAAACCCAGCTATTCCCTGTGCCACGCTGATCAACTGGCTGCACAGCGGCATCATTTCGGTATATAGCTCTTCCAATACTCCATGCAGTCCCCTGTCATAGCCCACCTGGGCATGGGAAGTCAGTGGAATAAGGAAGGAGAATAGAATGATAGTGATGGATTTAAGAAGTGCTTTCATGATGCATGGTAGGCTTAATTGTCGCTTTTTTGGTAGAGGTTCCAGATTCCATCCAGCTCCTGCTTGACCGTGGATCGGCTGATAGCCAGTAGCTGGGTTTCCTGGTTGAATGCGGTCAGGAATATCAGCTTGTCCTGGATATCCAGATGGATGCGATCTATGGCTTCCAGCCGTTCTTCATCGGACATTCGAAGTTTTCCGGCAGTCAAAACCAGCGTCAATTCATCCAGCTGTTGCAGGCTCTTTTTAAATAGATTTCCATAAACCTGGGACATGTAGGATATTTCATTTACTGTAAACTGGTCTGATGCCTTGAAGTCGGAAAATGCCCGTTTGTAATCCCTGACCAGCTTTAACTGATAGCCGATGATTTCTGCTGTTTTGTGGTAGTTTTTGACAGCAGGACTGACCTGAAGGAGATTATTGAGGAAGGTTTCATGCAAGTTGAAGTTTCCCGATGCCAGGTTTTCAATCTGGGAATAGCCTGTCCTCAGGGTGGTGTACCCTTTTTCCAGATCTGAAAGGATCTGCTTGAGCTGTTCGAGTTTGGTGACGTTGAGCAGGAGCTGGGCAGCCTCGTCGGCCTGGGCATTGGAGTTCTGAAGTCCAAGTGACAGGTATATCGGAAGTAAGAAAATTAGGAATGGTTTCATTGCTGGCTTAGTCTTGGAATGGGAGAAATAGACTTTTCTGATGTTCGATTGCCCGGGATTCATGCTGCCGGGAAAGGCTTAGATTATGGCAGTTCTGGTAAAACCGGATGGTATAGCTATGGGCTTCCTGCATCTGTTTATGGATTTGGTTGAGTTGGTCCATCCGGTCAGAATCACTGAGATTCAAATGATCCTTCTCCAGCAGGGTTTGGAGCTCAGCCAGTATATCATCGCAGTCAGTAGCAATGGACTGAAGCACATGCCGGATGGTTTTTTCTTCTGAAGCTGTAAACCGGTTTTCCAGAAATAGCCTGCTCGGAATCTGCAGTGTCAGTTGCCTGGTTTTTGAATAAAGGGCGACTGTTTCCATTGCCTGTGGATGGTTTTTGACCTGTGGATTGACTGCAGAAAATGAGCTGAAATAAGTTTCATGCTGTGCGTAATCACCGTTCTGAATGGTATGCACCAAACCCAATCCTTTGGATGCTACTTCATAGCCTTCTTTGAGTACCGCTCCATAGGCTTTCAAGGCAATGAGCTGCTCTGCCAAATACTTCTTTTGGGTATCTTTCTGCTTCCACCATTCATTCCAAGTTTGGGCATGGGAAGGCAGGGAAATGCTTGCCAGATAGAAAATGAGAATCAGTCGTTTCATGTTTTTGGAGTTTAATTGGGTGCTGCTTTAGCGGGTGATTCCGTAGAGGTATTGAATCTGGTTGATCTCCTTGGTGTTTTCAGCCCGTTGCAGACTGAGCTGCCCGTTGCTAAGGTTGAAAGCAATGAGATCCTGATAGTTTTGGTCCACCCTATTTGCGGTTTCATTGATCAGAGCGAGTCGTTCCCCTTCACTCATCTGTAGGGTAAAGGATTTGACCAAGAGGGCCATCTGGTCCAGGTTTTCCACCGTGGTTACCAAAATGCCAGCATAGACCCTAGCCATGTATTCTTTTTCCGATAGGGTGAAATGCCCGTCCTGCTGGATGACTGCCCAGACTTTTTTGTATTCTGATACGATCAGGGCCTGCTTCTGGGAGATATCTTTGATCCGCTGAAATCCTGAAATGGCTGATTTGACAGTCTGCAATTCGTTGAAATACTTCTGGTATAACTCCCGCTGTTTTTCGGTCCAATTGGCGATTTGTTCCAGCTTGAGTTTGGATAGCGTGTTTTCCAGAACCTTTTGGGCATTCTGCATCCAGAGCACTTTGTTTTGCTCGCGTTGGATCTTCAGATCCATGGCAACAATGACTTTCTTCACACCGGCTTTGATGATTTCAAGGATGGCCAACGGAACTGCTGCTTCACTCTGCCTTGGGGATAGTGTAAGGAAGGAGCACAGCAGGGTCAGAATCAGGCTTCTACTGAGTATGCTTTTGTAGTTCTTCATAAGTGAATGGTTTAGTATTGAGGGTTAAGTAGTTGATTCAGCACAAAGGGCTGCAATTCCCTTTTGGATGGAGCCGAAGCGTTCAGCGTATTCCATGACTCTTATCTTTTCTGTTTCCTCGGTGGTATAAGCCAGGTATTCTTCTTTGGACACTTCGGTCCGATACACTTTGGAAAGTGTGCCTCCCAGACTGATAAATACTTCCTTGTACTTGCGTTTTGGGTCATTTGCTTTATTCACAGAAAGCACCATAGCCCGTTCCTTATCGGTAAGTCCAAGGAGTTGCTGTATCTGGTCAAACTTGTTTTGGTATTTGGACTGATCGAGTAGGATTTTACAGTCACTGTTGTTGATAATTGCCTGCTTTACCACAGGAGAGCTGATAATGTCCTCTACTTCCTGAGTGACCACTATGGCTTCTCCATAGAATTTTCGGACAGTTTTGAACAGGTATTTGATGTATTCGGCCATACCTTCCTTGGCAATGGCTTTCCATGCCTCTTCGATCAGAATCAGTTTGCGAATGCCTTTGAGCTTGCGCATTTTGTTGATAAAAACTTCCATGATAATGATAGTCACCACGGGGAAGAGGATGGGATGATCTTTGATATTGTCCAACTCAAAGACGATGAAGCGTTCCTGAAGCAAGTCAAGATTTTCGGTGGCGTTTAAGAGGTAATCGAATTCTCCTCCTTTGTAATAGGGGCGCAGTACATAGAGGAAATTTCCAATGTCAAAATCCTTTTCCTTAACCTGTTCGGATGTGAGTGTATCCTGAAAGTCCGATTGCAGGTAATCATAAAAACTATTGAAGCAGGGGAATAGGCTAGGGTTGATATGCAACTTTTCGTAGTAGCCTTTTAATGCATTAGAAAGGGCAACGTATTCACTGCGTCTGAACGTCTCATTGTCTTTTTTCCAAAGGGCAAGCAGGAGGGTTTTGATGCTTTCTTTCTTTTCTGTGTCCAGTTGATCTTCTTTAGCGATGAAGAATGGGTTGAAGCGGATAGGTTTTTTCTCATCATAGGTAAAATAGTAGCCCTTGACCATATCGCATAAGCCTTTGTAGGAATGTCCCACATCCACCAAGACCACATGGGTGCCTTGCTCGTAATAACTTCGGATCAGGTGGTTGGTGAAAAAGGACTTACCTGAACCACTAGGGCCGAGGATGAATTTGTTTCGGTTGGTACAGATGCCTCTTTTCACAGGTTCATCTGAGAGATCCACATGAATTGGCCTTCCTGTTTGGCGGTCACCCAACCGGATGCCAAAGGGACTAATAGAACTTCGGTAGCCCGTTTCCAAATTGAGGAAGCAACTTGCCTGTTCGATAAATGTGTCAAAACTATCATTTATGGGGAAATCAGCGCTGTTTCCGGGTATTCCTGCCCAAAAGAGTTGTGGTGCTCCGACGGTTTCCTCCTTTACAGAGGCGTCCATTTGGGAAAAGGCGGAACTTACCTTCTTTTTGATTTCTGGAAGTTGATTTGGGTCTTCAGTCCAAGCCAGAATATTGAAATGTGCCTTGATAGGAATCCGTTGCTGGCTGATGGCTTCATTGAGGAAATCGTTAGTTGAATCCCGTGCTATGGCATTTTCCCTGCTATAGTTGGCCAGGGATTGAAGCCGTAGCCGTTTGGACTCAAGCTCTTTGAGAGTTTTCTGGGTGTCACAGGTAAAAATGTACTGATTGTAGATATGGTTGCAGGGGAGCAACTGGCCTAAGGTGGAAACAAATCCAACACTGAATTTGCTGGTGTCGGTGCTGTATTTATCGTAATTGATACGGCTGCCACATAGCATAGGGAGATCATCCGGCTCGCTAAGACTGAAGAGTCTGCAGGATTTATTTCCTATCTGTAAGCTGGGTTTGAAACTGATATCTGATATCCAGTTAGCTTTTTTATCCCCTTCCAAACTGCAATATTTTTCCAAAACTCCCACCTGGGTGGCGTTGCTACATAGCGAATCCTCTTTCAACCTGCTGAGGCCAACAAATCCGCTATCAGTTAGGATACGTTCAAACTGTCCGCATGCATCCAAGAAATTGGGAAGTGCCTGGGCTAAGTTCAGCTCTTCAGGTATAATATGAGAGCGGAGTAAGGTGGATAACATACTGCTGGATAGCTTTCTGTTTTTGGGTTTTAGGGTAAGAAACAGGTAACAGGAATGATCTAGAAAGGGTCTTTCGTGAAAAAAATGCTCGCTGCTTCTGTTCAGAAAACTCTGTTTGTCTTTGCTGAAATTTGCCTGATGACTGCATTCTGTAAACCAATCCTGTTTATGGAGAATACTGTTTTTAGGAAGGGTTTTAATTGCTTTGACCCAGGCCTGATGAAATGTTTCATAATCCCGGTTACTGAGCGTAAATATTTCAGGAAGGATAGCCTCATAGGCGATAGTGATATCTCCCATTTTGGATATGATACAGTCCTGTTCTACACTAAGAATGGGAAAATGCTTTTCTAGTAATCGTTCCATGGGAATCGCTGATTGGGGATTAAGGATTGCTTTAGTTTTGTATGATGCGATTATTTGCTAGTGGTTCTCAGCTTACAGAAAACCCCTCTAGATTTGATGCGGATTGCATGGGGAACTTGGCGATAGCCAAGTTTTTTGCTTAATCCATGTTCACCATAAGTCTTACTGAGCCGGTAGATTTGGACGACCAATAGGATTCCTGACATACCCACTAAGCCAAGACAGATAAAGGGATTGATTCCCAGAATATATAGAATGGCAAAAAGGGTAAGTAGTGCCAGCACACCTGCGCCGAGGTACCAGATGTACTGGGCTTTTAATCCCTTGAATTCAATGGGTTTGTTGATCCCCTTATTGATTTTGTAGATGCTGTTGGACATGGTCTTGGTGATTTAGGAAGATGTTTGACTAGACTCCAAAGAAGGATTGGATGACAGTGGCTACTACCACTAGGAACACACAGCTTCCAAACCAGGCAGCAGCAACTTTTCCGGTATCAGGATCTCCGGCATTCCATTTTTGATAGACTTTGACTGCCCCGATCAGTCCGAGAATGGCACCGATGGCATACATCAGACTGGTGCCTGCTGCGAAGTAACTTCTGACCTGACGGTCTGCTTCGGCTATTCCTGCCAATCCATCCTGAGCTTTTGCGGTAAGTGTAGATAAGCATAGCATTAGGACAGATAGTCCTGCTTTTGATTTAAATGATGTAGGGAAAAGCTGGTTCTTTTTCATGTGATAGTATTTAGTGGTTGTTGTGATGAAGTTTGATTGAAGGACTGTGGTGATTTCTTAGAATGAGGAATTAAGCGAAGCCCAAGCTTCTTCGAGTTCTGCTTCGCTGAAGGAAATCCGACATTGCTTCTCAGCGTGTTCTAAAATGAAATTGATAACGGCAACCCGGTAGGCGGGCTCCTGAAGCCCGGTGTGGTTTGACAGCGTATGGATCAGTTGCCTAAGCAGTTTTTCCTTGCTTGTCCTGTTCTGCCCCGCCTTCCCGAGGATGCCGTTTAATTCCGCAACGGTTGCTTCCAACTCTTCAAAATGATCAGTAGATTTTTCGTCAGTTCTCCTGCGGTGCTGCTCCTCTTCCTGCTGACGGTCCTGACTGATCCTATTTATCCTGCCGGAAAAAAGGCTGCGAAATTTCTGTGGATAGTATAATCCGATAATGATAATGTAGTAAGCTGCCGCGGCTATTGCCAAGGTGCTGAAGTATGTGTTCCAGGTAATTGCTTCTAACATTGGATTTCTGTTTTGTTGAAGCGGGTTTGTTTCCCGCTGACAGAAGCAAATGTGGGCAAGGTAAATCCCTGTTTTTTACACTGTTGTGGTAGCTACCAAAAAAAGATTTGAAAAATTATTTTACGCTTTTGGAAATGCTGCGGTAGGAACTTTTGTGTGCTTTATCAGAAGTGGAGGGATTGTGAGGTGAAGGTTATTGAATATTTTCTTGAGTGACTAGTTAGAAACCTGGCATTTTTTCTAGCTGGATAAGGAAGATATGGCCGCTCCTACGGACGGGCTTTTCATTCCAATCTCCTATCGGAGGATTTTCATTTCAATCCCTAACGGTTTTGAAACAGCCTAATGAAAGACAGGTTAATGCTGATCTAGTTCGATTAAGACCTATGTAAAGTTGTTTTAAAAACAGAGGGAATGTTTACCAGATATTTTATAAAGGCTGGTTATGAGTTGATGATTTTTTATCCCTGAATTCCTCACAAAGTTAGGCCTTTGGGCTTTGGGCGACCGAAAGCTTCCGGCATAAAGCCGCTTGCTTCTCTGCGCTTTTTATTCCTTTTCCTTTCGGTCTTTGTCGCCCCAGACCTGATGAGGCTTCATAATTCATTGTTCCACAAAAACGAAAAAGATTATGGAGACTCAAGAAAGAAAAATTGATTTATTTGAAGTAGCTGAGATTAAGCTGAGTTACAGTGCCAAAGTAAAATCATCCCTGAGACCAAGAGTAGAAAGTTCAAGACAGGTATACGAGGTATTCGCTCAAGCATGGGATGAGGAACGGATAGAGTTTGTGGAGGACTTCAAAGTGATGTTGCTATCCAGAGCTAATAGAGTCCTTGGAATTGTAACCATCAGTTCTGGCGGGACAGCAGGCACAGTAGTGGATGTAAAGCTGGTCTATGCAGCAGCTATTAAAGCAAATGCCAGTTCAGTGATTTTAGCACATAATCATCCCTCTGGAAATCTGATACCTTCTGAGCAGGATAAAAGATTAACCCAGCGGATCAAGCAAGCAGGAAATATTCTGGATATCCCGGTGTTGGATCATATGATCATGACGGTAGAAGGATATTATTCTTTTGCAGATGAAGGAGAGCTTTAGGCTACTTTTTTGTTTATGAATATAAAGTTTATTTCCTTCATTATAGAAATGTTTAAAGGGTTGTTTGTTTAAACTTAATTTTTAGGCTTTCTAAACGATTGTCGTTGGTAAGTTTCTACTGTTTTAATTTAATAAGTATTAGCTTAAGCCTCTATAATATTTTGAGTCTATTTTGTGTCAATCATGGTCTTTTTGAGTTATACGGATATTCTTTTACTTGAGTGAAGACTCTGATAAGTTGACCTTTGAACATATATCATATCCTAATATGAAGAGTTCAAATTTGTAGATCTTGACAATAGAATAAATCGGTGATAATTTCATTTTAAAAATTAAAAGGAAAAATAAGCCTCAATCTCGGGGAAAATATTTCCCGGAAATTTTAAAAATAACTTAGTATAGTACATAGAATGGATGGTACAGTATTTGAAGAATTGTTAAATTCTGGCCCATAAAGGTTGAATTGACAATTTTAGTCTGACGATTAATATAATTGTCAATTTTGCATAGGTGCTAATTGAATTATATTACAGTAGAGGATGAGTCTGACAAATTTATTCACAGGCTTGAGGATCAGGTATTAAAAATGTTTGGTATTAATTCGATAAAGTTTTCTCCTGCTAAGGTTATAATGAAGCGCTTAAATGCTTAAATAAAAGTAAAACCTGAAGTTTGATTATTACTACTTAAATAATTTATTTATAACGTAATAACTATTATGATCAATAATTTACTCCATGCTGCTGTTAAATGATTGTATTACATTTGCCGTAAATCGGGATCACTCTATAAGTTTTTACTTAAACAATAAATATGATGTATTTATAGGGCTTAACGAAATTACTTACAATCTTATAACATCTATTTCCGTAGTGAATTTTTCGAAGTAAGCCAACCAAAGTAGATTTTTGTAATAATAATTACTCAAGTAAAGTTAGTGATGAATTTATAGCTTTTTTTTATTTAACTTAATCTAAAATTATTCAAATGGAACACACTAAAAAAAATAATGAAATGAAAGGGCATTATACTACATTTGTTTATATGTTGGCCTGGTCGTTTGTTGCAATGTATATTACAATGTATCTCAATACCTATCAGTTTGATCATGTTTATTTTAGTTTAACCAGATTTTACATGTCCTGTTTGGGTATTTCAGCCATGGCTGTTATTATGTTTCTATACATGAAAAAAATGTATAATAACAGACAAAAAAATATAGCAATTCTGGTTGGTAGTTTTCTATTGTTTGGAAGTGCTTTATTTCTTGTACGGTTACAAGAACCAATCGGTGATGTACTTTGGATGAAAGCCATGATTCCACACCATTCTATTGCAATATTAACTAGTGAACGTGCAGATATAAAAGACCCAGAAGTGAAAAAGCTGGCCAATGATATAATTGAAGCTCAAAGAAGAGAAATTGGTGAGATGAAAGCAATGATAAAAAGATTGAGTCAAGAGTAATTTAAGAAACAGCGTTATGATGGCGGGAAATGTAATATGTAGCTTTTAAAATCAGTAAAGTTTAGCTTTATTCCAAACATAAGCAAATTTGGATGAAATATTATAATTAGATAGCCTCGTGTCTCAAAGAGGCAGGGCTATTTCATTTTTCAAAAATGATATCTTCTTAGGATATAAATTGAACAATTATTTCGAGCTTTGTGGAAAATTTAAATCTTTAGCCATGTGTTGTTTTATTACTTCAATGCCTAAATTGGCTTTAGTATTGGAAATTGGTAAAGTGCATCGAAAGAATTGGATACCATGTTCCTCAACACTATCTAGTCTGTATTATCATGAACGGCGTCCCAACTCCATCCAGTTTTTTCCAGCATAATAGTAAGAAACTTACGACGTTCCTTCAGTTTATTATCATAATATGTGTTATCCTCCGTTTTTTTAAAATAATCTTCTTTTTCTATTAACAGTTGTGTTAAGTGAGGTGTTACCTCATTTGGAGACTCGTCATTCAAATAACTTCTCTGAAGCATTTCCAAGTGTTGGTCCAAAGTTGTCATGAGCATTTTCATTTTTAGAGTATCAATTGATATGTCATCTTTCATGACATTGGAGAGCAATTGATGAACTTCATCTAGCATCACAAAGGCGGGAGCGAAAGCTAAGTCTATTTTACTCTTATGGAAGTAGTGAATGACGGGGTAGGAATGGTGATTCATGGTATGATGGATCAGCATTTGGCATAGATCCGATACATTGTCAAAAAATGAATTGAAATCCTTTCCGTTCCAGCTATTTAACAGAATTTGCTGAGGCGATTTCCCCAAACTGTTGATGTATAGACTCAGCTTGGACTTCAAGGAAACTGCTGAAAGCACTGGAACAAAATAAGTGATAGAGGTTGTGATGAAAACTAGGCCAGAATAGGCTGCTATATTGGTAAAAACCCTCCAAAAGTTATTTGAGGGGATATAATCGCCAATCCCCAAGGTAGAAAGCGTAAAGCCCGCGTAATATAACTTCTCCCATGTGTCTGTTTTCGCCTTTGTAGTACTATTTATAACAGAATCGACATCAGACAGCAGCACAATAAAAAAGCCAAACCACATTCCGATTACCCATACCAATAGGATTGAAAGCAGCACAGTCGGTCCTGCATATTCCAATAGCTTGCTGTTTCCTTTTTTTCCTGCGGCTGTAAAGAAAACATGCCATATACCTAAAGAAACCCAGGCGGTTAACTTTCCTCCTCCATTTGATGAAAAAGCAGTTTTAACAATATCCGCTACGATCAGTAGAAATATTATTGTCCCAAAGGTGAAGTATAAGAAGTTCATAGGAAAGGTTTGTTCTGATTAGTTACTAAGTTAAAGTGTGTGGGAGATAATTTGGTAAGAAAAATGGTCTGTGGCAGAAAAAGTAATTTCACATGGATAGAATAAAGCTCCTCACCCCAACGTGCTTACAGGGAAAAGATGTGGTTTTGGCCTTCTTCATTAATAGAAACATTGCAAACATTTTAAATTACTGTGCAACACTTGCTCTGCCCAGATAAATTGTAATAGGAAAACAGTATGTAATCCGCAAGCTGAAAAATTGATAGGCATTAAACTCCCTTTGTTGTTCTGAAGCTTGCTACTTACATTTCCTCCGAGGAGAAAAAAAATGTAACTCCTTTAAAAAATTAATACTAACAAGAACTGACCCAATCATTCGAGTCTGATTAAACTGGACTACTTCCAAGATATAAAGCCATTCTAAAAAGATGGAGTAAGGCTGTCCAGTAAGAGAGCTTGAAATGATATCTCAAAACAAACCCTGAAATAGATCAAGATGCTCTGGTTAGAAGGGGAATGATCATTTCCTGGCATTGAATTGAGGATATTGCTTAGCAGAACGCCTTCGGTAACATCAATAGCTAAGCAGTCATAGATATAATAGTGTTAAAGAGGCAGGATGAGATGAAAAATAGTTTGAATCCGCGGATTTACATCCAATAATATAATGCGTTGACAGATTTATCCTATTTTATGACTTTTATCATGTTTCTATTAAACATTTTTCCCGAATTTTTTCCTTATTTCTCACTAAATTTGTGTAATATCTTTTGAGCACCGATGATCAGAATAAGAAAATTACATTTTAAGAAACAATTCATTGTTACTCTGCTCCTGACAGGGTTTGTGAGTGTTTTTGTGTGTGATGCACTTTGTGATTTGGGTTTAATTTCCTGGGGAAGTCCTACAGCTATAGTAGAGAGAGTTGATCATCATCAAAATGAAGGTCATGGTCATCATTCTGATGAAACCTTGGCCCACGAGCACCATGGCTCAAGTGAGCAGCAAGAAAACGATGAAGAAGAATGCTGTGACGAAATTGTAAAAAATCTCTATGCATCATTAATTAAATATGACTTAAAACAAATTCCTGTAGAAACACCTGTATTTCACTTATTGTATCAAGTATTTGCTCTTGACTTTCAAGCAGAAATCTTCCATCAAAAATTACTTCCATTTTTATATGCAAATCTGCCACCACCCGTTAGTGGCTACCGTATTCGCATTTTTTTTCAATCCTTCCTAATTTAGATTTCATCTGTTAGGCTGATATACCTATTTGCTTTTTCCCAGACTGAAAGCTATTCAGCCTTATCCCCCCTTTTTCTCGATTTTATTACTCTCATTTTTCTGAGGGGAGTTACTCTTGGTCGGCAAGTTTTGATCGCCTAGTATCTCCTTCGCATGACTGAAATGATCCAGTATCAGAAAAATTTAACTTTTCAACAGATGAAACCTATTAAATTAAATATCAAAAATATGGTTTGCCAGAGGTGTATTCTGGTAGTTCAAAATGAATTAGAATCTTTGGGAGCATTCGTGTCTAACCTTACTCTTGGACATGTGACTATACATGCCCCTGAATCATTAACCAAGAGCATAATAGCAGAAAGGTTAAATTCTTATGGGTTTGTAATGCTCGAAGACAAAGAGCAGATTTTTATTGAAGAAATAAAACTTTGTGTCCAGCAGTACTTAGAAAAGTTGGAAAGTTCCTCCCAAGAGGTTAAGTTTTCCGATTTTCTTGCACACGAAATAGGTAAAAACTACAATTTTATCAGCAAACACTTTTCCAAAAGCCAAGGAATCACCGTAGAGACCTACTACATAAACAAAAGAGTAGATCGGGTAAAAGAACTCCTAAAGTATGACGAGCTCAATCTAAGTGAGATTGCTATCGCACTAAGGTACAGTTCGGTGCATTACCTATCAAGTCAGTTTAAACGAGTTACCGGCATTTCAGTATCTGATTATAAGGAAGAGATGCGAAAGGAGAACAGTTACTACAAAAATTTATCTGAAGCAATTGACGATTTCAGAGAAAAAGGATACTCCTATAATTTTAACAAGAAAAATGATTGTCTGGAATGTAAAGATCTTTGCGCAAGCTTTATGATAAAGGATTTAAATATTTCTGAGTTCTACCGTTTTGATGAAAATGAAAATGCAGCAGGTAAGTCGGTGATCTACGGTATAGAAACAAAGGATGGCTTGAAGGGTCTCCTAATTGAGAAAAGCAACCTTAAAAAAAAGGATTTTTTTAAGAAGCTTTCTGCCCAAGTGAACAATACCTCGAAAGAAAAATTAACCTTATAAATAGACGGAATATCATACATCAAAGACAAGATTTCAAAAGTTGGGCGCTGACAAAGTGCTACTTTTGAATAAAATATATCAGCAATGGAATGAGTCGGTTATTTTGTATTATTCTATAATATAAATGAATCTATTTCGCAATTTTCTCGAGGATCTATAGACATGGCAACTCCACGGTATAGATTTTATTTTGAGATAAAGTAATTAGGTTTGCTCATTATATGAATGGTAATCTTGGTGAAATTTTTCATTTGGAATCTTTCAGGTTCTTGATGTATTCTAGATTAGGTAATAGTATAATTATAATTAGTATATAAAAATAGAACAAATAAATTAAGTAATTAGTGTCAATACAAGCCTATAAGACACTTGATCTGGAAGTGAATTTCTTGAGTATAATAAATTAAAAAATAATCAATGTGTTTTTGTTTAAACATTTAATGTCATAAAACCTTAAGTGTTATTTTCATAAATATAATAGGAATGTCCTATGCTTATATAAATTTAGATTTTAGCATTATGTCCATACATACAATCAACCCCACCAACAATATGAAAGTTAAGTCATTCGAAGCAATGACTGAGAAAACAGTTGATTCGAAAATATCTAAATCTCAACTGGCTTTTACACACTGGAAAGAAACGAGCTACCAGCAACGTGCTGATTTGCTACATAAAGTAGCTAAAATCATGCGACTCAAGAAATCTGAACTTGCCAAAACCATCACTTTAGAAATGGGTAAACTCCTTGCTCAGGCTGAGGGAGAAATAGACTTGAGCGCAGATATACTTGATTACTACGCAGACCATGGTGAAGAATTCTTAGCAGATAAAGTGCTTGATCCTGAGTATGGAGAAGCAATAATTCGAAATAGTCCAATTGGTGTTTTGTTGGGTGTGATGCCTTGGAACTTCCCTTTTTATCAAGTGGCTCGCTTTGCTGCTCCCAATATCATGGTGGGTAATACTATCTTGCTTAAGCATGCCTCCATTGTGCCACAATGTGCCGCTGCTATCGAAGAACTTTTCGAAGAAGTAAATGCTCCTGAAGGATTATATACCAATCTATTCATTTCCGGCAAGCATGCATCTGCATTGGTTTCTGATAAAAGGATAAAAGGCGTTTCCTTAACGGGAAGTGAAGAAGCCGGAGCAAGTGTTGCCGCTGAAGCTGGAAAACATTTGAAGAAGGTTGTACTGGAGCTAGGTGGTAATGATGTGTTCATTATAATGGAAGACGCTGATATGGAAAAAACGGTGGAGTGGGCAGTGGTAGGCAGGATGAATAATAACGGTCAATGTTGTGTCGCCTCCAAGCGTTTTATTGCAGTGGAAGCAATAGCTGATGAATTTATTCAAAAGTTTAAGGACAAGTTATCAAAAATGAAAGTAGGTGATCCCATGGATCCCGAAACTGAATTAGGCCCTTTAAGTAGTGAAGAAGCTGCAATGCATTTAGCCGACCAGGTTAAACGTTCTGTTGATGAAGGTGCGAAAATTCTTTTGGGTGGTAAACGAGCTGATCGGAAGGGGGCCTTTATGGAGCCTACTATACTCACCGATCTGAAGCCTGGTATTGCTGCCTATCACGAAGAATTATTTGGTCCTGTGGCATCCTTATATGTGGTGAAAGACGAACAGGCCGCTATAGATCTGGCGAATGATTCTGATTTTGGTTTGGGCGCATCTGTATTCACACAAGATATCGAACGCGGTAAAAGGATAGCCGATCAAATTGATACCGGAATGGTATTTATTAACCATCCCACCTGGACGCAAGCCGATCTTCCATTTGGAGGAACCAAGCAGTCAGGCTTTGGACGTGAATTATCAGAGTTGGGGATTCAGGAGTTTGTGAATAAGAAATTGATTCGTATCAGTGCTCTCAGTGATCCATTTTAGAAGGCTAATCAATAAATTAAAAATTATGAAAGCAGTACCAAAGTATATAACGGGCTTTATTTTAATGCTTATTTCTATTATAGGACTTAATCACAGGGCGAATTCACAATCCACTTATAAAATTGAAGACTCAAAAGATGTAAACATAAAATTAATGGGTACATCTACATTGCACGATTGGGAGATGCAAGCCACATCAGCATTAGGCACGGGAGAATTTATATTTAAAGCTGGAAGTAAAAGTGATCTTAGTTCTGTAAAGTCTTTATCATTTTCTTTGCAAGTTGAAGATTTGAAAAGTGACAACAAAGGACTTGATAAAAACGCCTATAAGGCATTAAAATCAGATAAGTATAAGGACATAAATTATGAATTAGTATCTGCAATAGTAAAGGCTGAAAAGAGTAATCAATATTTACTAAAGACTAACGGTAAACTTACAATTGCGGGAGTTAGTAGGGAAATTAAGATGGATGTTCTTTGTATAGTTAATGTAAATGGCAGTATCAACTGTACCGGATCAAGCAAGCTAAATATGACCGACTTCAATGTTGAACCACCATCTTTTTTGCTTGGTGCTATGAAAACAGGTGATGCTATCACACTTGAATTTAATGTGACCTATTCAAAATCTATGGGAACCTAATATATCTTATTCAACATGTTATTTAATCATAAAAAAATGAGAACTTCTCTAGTATTAATGTTTTGTGTATTTTCTTTTGTTTTGAAAGCACAACAACCTAACCTTCAGTATTTCAGGCCTAATGATCAACGTGGCTTGAATACATTTGAAACTCCCAAGATTGACTCCGTAATATTTGATGGTGTAAAAGTCAGAGTGGGTGGGGATTTCGCTATGCAATTCCAAGGGCTGAATCAAAGTAATGATGCTAACAATCTAGTGGAATTGGGTACCGATTTTAATTTGCCCTCTGCAAATCTAAATCTTGACGTCCAACTCTTAGATGGTTTACGTATGCATTTGCGTACATATCTATCTTCAAGAAACCATAATGAAACTTGGATAAAGGGAGGGCATATTCAAATTGATAAACTCGATTTTGTTCGAAAGGGATTTCTTGAGGGAATAATGAGGTATACTACCTTAACAATTGGGTTGGATGAATTTAATTATGGAGATGCTCACTTCAGAAGATCGGATAATGCCAGGGCAATTTTTAATCCCTTTATAGGAAACTATATTATGGATTCCTTTTCAACGGAAGCATTTGGGGAGGTCACTGTTCAAAAGAGTGGACTACTATTCGTAATTGGCGCTTCAAATGGTAAACTTAATCAGAATGTAGTGGTCACAAATTCATCCGATAATAAACCATCTCTTTACGGGAAGTTGGGATTTGATAAACATTTTAACAAGGATTTAAGATTTCGATTAACAGGATCTTTCTATTTAAACAAGGGTACTACTACCGGAACTTGGCTATATGGTGGAGATCGTGCAGGCAGCCGTTATTATAGTGTGTTACATACCCAGCCAGATTCACAGGGTAATACACAGGGTAGTAGTTTTGATGGTCGTTACAATGCACGCTTTACAAAACTTACAGCGCTACAAATAAACCCCTTTATAAAATATAAGGGACTTGAATTCTTTGGTATTTATGAGCGAGCAAGTGGAAGTAATACCTTTACTCAGCCTATAGTGGATAAAGAGGGGGCCTTTACACAGCTGGCAGCGGAGTTTGTTTACCGATTTGGTACCGATGAAAAATTTTACATAGCAGGAAGATATAATTCGGTAAAAGGAAAAACACTGGAAAGCACAGCAAGTGATCTTGAAATCAATAGAATGAATGTTGGAGGCGGATGGTTTATTTCAAAAAATATTTTGGCCAAACTAGAATATGTAAATCAAGAATATATGGGTACAGCCTGGACAGGGCGATTCGCGGGTGCAAAATTCAATGGGTTTGATATTGAGGCAGTAATAAGCTTTTGAGAAGAGAATGAATGAAATTAATTATATATAAACGAAGATACTATGCATTGGTTAGAAGGAAACTATTGGGGTATGCACATTATTTGGTGGGCGATATGGGTAATAATTTTGATTTGGATTTTTGCTACACCATGGGACATTCCGGGTCAGAAAACAAAAAATGAAACCCCATTTGATCTTTTGAAAAAAAGATATGCAAAGGGGGAAATTAGCAAGGATGAGTACAACAGCATTAGAGAAGATCTAGAAAGATGAAAAACATATCAGCAACCACCTGATTTTTCAGAGACTGCTGATCGGGCTGCAGATATTGCCATTTTCTATCTCATTATGGACAATACCGTTTAATGAGGAGTTTACAGAAAATTACGTGAATAAATCGAAGTAAAAGGTTTTATATTCTTGACTGCCAATGTACTGAGTGTATTTGCGCTGGACGCATTTTTATTGATAAAAAGATGGACTGATTTGTTACTAAATGCAGTAGCGACTATTGCTCTTCTTTTGGTTTTATTAAACGAAAAGTGGTTTTTGAAAACGAGAAAATACGATATAAATGCGTAATACTATTTCAACATCAATAGAAAATCTACCCTAATGGATAAGCTAAGTCTTGGTATTTTTGTTGTGCCCACTATTGCTTTAATCTTGATAATCATGGGATATGTCCATTTCCTTAATAGGGTAATAGATAAGCTCAATTATAAGTATTTCATAGTAACCACAGCATTTATGGCCTTTATACTGAACTTTGCTTGGGAAGTAGCTCAAGGGTCTTTATATGAAGGATTCCAATATGATTTTGGACATGTTTCTTTTTGTGCGCTGGCTTCAGTAGCAGATATGTTAATGGTATTGATTCTGCTCTTTGCGTTTGGTCTTATATACAAAAATGTGCTTTGGATTGTACCTGTAAGATTCAATAGAAGTTTAGTACTGATACTAGTTGGTGGAGTAGGGGCTATATTGGCAGAGATATGGCATACTTGGCGTGGCGATTGGTCGTATGCGGATACAATGCCGTTGATTCCTATTGTTGAAGTAGGTCTTTCCCCGGTTTTGCAGTTTGCCATTTTGCCACTGATCGTTTTTGAGCTGAGTAAAAAAATCTTAAAATTATAAGTAGCAGCTTTGGAACATGAATAGTTTTGAATTAGAAAATAATACTATGAAAGTAAATTATGAACTAAAAGCGAAGAAGAATATAGTAAAGGGTGAATTAGGTTATGGGATTATGTGGCTTTTTCTCTCTTTGTTAATAGAGATGCTCATTTATTTTGAGGGTGTAAAAGAAAGCTATTATCATATTCTTACTTTCATCTTGCTTATTCCAGCTGTTTATAAATTTGTAATTGCTATAAAAAAATATAGAAACGTAACAGATGAGAAAATGTAAGGAACTAGTATTAATAGTAATTATTCTACAATGCCTAGCTCAGGATTCGTGCGTTTTTTTTCCTATTGATCTTTGTCCTTAGAAAATAATATAGAAAATGGGTGCTCAGGATTAACCTTTTCGCCATGGTTTTCGACCTTACAGATCACTATTTGTTCCTGAATTTTCGCGTCTTCCTTTACTTTTTGACATGTCCAAAGTAGTCTATTTCAACACCAATAATGGGGAAAATCTGCAATAAAATTATCTTACCGATTTACATATACATAGTTTAATAGAAAGCTATGACAACAAAAATTAGTAAGACACTGAATAATCTCTTTAGAAATCAATCCGCATCAGGAATAGCTATTTTTCTTGCAGTGATAGTGGCCATGCTATGGGCCAACTCGCCCTGGAAAGGATTGTATCAAAGCTTTATACATACTGAAATCTCGCTCGGGATTGGTGAATTTTCAATGTCAGAATCTCTTTTACTTTGGATTAATGATGGACTAATGGCAATCTTCTTTTTGCAAGTGGGTCTGGAATTAAAAAGGGAGATTATAGGGGGGAAACTCTCTTCATTCAAGAAAGCCATTTTACCCATTGCAGCGGCAATCGGGGGGATGGTAGTGCCGGGCGTCATTTATCTTATTTTCAACTTCAACTCTGCTACCGAGCAAGGTTGGGGTATTCCAATGGCTACTGATATCGCCTTTGCCATAGGCGTACTTGCTTTGTTTGGAAATCGGATACCGGTGGGACTCAAAGTATTTTTGATAGCACTGGCGATAGTCGATGATTTGGGTGCAGTACTGGTTATAGCTATCTTCTACACTACAGGCATTTCTTATATGGACTTGCTCAATGGTGTGCTATTCTTTCTTGTATTGGTGGGGGGTAGTTATATTGGAATTCGCAAAGCCTGGTTCTACGCACTTGTTGGTATAGGCGGTGTATGGCTGGCATTTTTCTTTTCAGGTGTACATCCTACTATTGCAGGCATACTTACCGCATTTGCCATACCCGGCAAGGTCAAAATCAAGGAAGAAGATTATCTTATGAACCTGCAAAAACTTCACTTGCAGTTTTTAGAGACAGAGTCCATCCGAGGAAGTTTCATCTCAGAAAAACAACTGAACATTCTGGAAGAGATCAAACAAAAAACGAATGACGCCGAAACACCACTGCAAAAAATAGAGCATCAGCTGGCACCCATTGTAGGATTTTTTATCCTACCATTATTTGCCCTTGTCAATACAGGAATTCACATACATGGTGATTTTATTGAAATCATAAGTCACCCAGTGAGCCTCGGTATCGGTTTTGGGTTATTAGTTGGGAAATTTACGGGTATTATGGGAGCTAGCTGGCTTCTCGTCAAGCTGAAAATAGCAGAGTTACAAGAAGGTGTGTCATGGATGCACCTATGTGGAGTAGCTACTATTGCCGGCATAGGTTTTACTATGTCATTATTTATCACGGAACTCGCATTTACAAGTGAAGAGTATGTATTCATTGCAAAGCTCAGTATCCTGTTTACTTCTTTATTAGCAGGAGTAGTTGGGGGGCTAATACTTTGGTCTTCCAGTAAAAAAATACATTCAAGTAGTACTCATACAGATAATAGTCAATAAGTATAGCCATGACATTCAGAACTCAAACCGGATTCTTTTTAAAGCAATTACTTAAACAGATAAGTTCTTCAGTGGTATTGCTGGCTGTAGTGACAGTCATTTATATATATCTTATGCAGTTCGTTGAACATGATCTTGTCTGGGTACCCTACTTGGTGGTTTTATTTGCACTAATTAAAGCCATATACTTTACATTTTTCACCTTCAGGCAGGTAAATAAATCTATCAAACAATGTCATTCCTTTAGGCAACTGCTCTGGGTTTTTGGTTTACTGGTATTCCTTATCATATTCTCTTATGCCGCAGATTTTAACTGCATTGCTGCTACCAACACTGCGTCTTTTAACGGCTTGAAAGCATCCGGTAGCCTCGGTTATCTAAGTGTTTTATTCGAGTTCTTTTACTTCAGTGTAGTCACCTTTGCCGCAATTGGCTATGGTGACATAGTTCCATTAACGACTCCTGCCAAACTCTTGGTGATTATGGAAATCGGGCAGAGTTTTGTGCTGGTCGTATTCGGATTATCGAATATAAATAATATTCATACCTCAATTAAAAACCAATGATATCATGAAAAAGAAAATAGCACTTATCGGATATGGCGTAATCGGCAAAAGAGTGGCTGATGCAATCGCTCTGCAAGATGATATGGAATTAGCCGGAGTTTGTGATGTGATCAGCGACTGGCGGATACAAACTGCGGTAAGCAAAGGGTATCCCATTTATGCTGCTACTGATGCGGCAAAAGTTAGCATGGCGCAGGCAGGGGTTCCCTTGGCAGGCATCATGGCTGACCTTTTAGATATAGCTGATCTTGTCGTTGATTGTACCCCAAAAAAGATTGCAGCTCAGAATGTAGAAACATATAGAGAGCATAAAATCAAATTTATTCTGCAAGGAGGTGAGAAGCACGAGACAACGGGCCATTCTTTTAGCGCAGAAAATAATTATACTTCTGCTCTACATCGAGAGAGTACACGAGTCGTTTCCTGCAATACTACATCCATTCTACGCACGCTCACCACTCTTAAAAAAGCAAATCTTTTAGAAAATGCTTGTGGAACTTTGCTACGAAGAGCGACCGATCCTTGGGAAAGCCACCTTGGTGGTATCATGAATACGATGGTGCCAGAAAAAGATATCCCCAGTCATCAGGGACCGGATGCCCAAAGTGTTGACCCTGAATTGGACGTAGTTACCATGGCAGTAAAAGTCCCAGAAACACTCAGCCACCTTCATTATTGGAACGTAAGGCTTACCAGAAAAGCTGACAAGAAAGAAATTATTGATGTACTTCAAACGTCAACTCGGATCACTTTTATAAATTATAGTGATGGTTTGGTTTCCAACAATACGATCAAAGAAATGTACTTGGATATGGGAAGACCTTGGGGTGATATGTATGAGGTGGCGCTCTGGCAGGACATGCTGAAAGTAGAAGGCAATGAACTGTATTATGCGTATGTGGTGGACAAT
This sequence comes from uncultured Algoriphagus sp., assembly GCF_963974835.1. Lineage (GTDB taxonomy): Bacteria > Bacteroidota > Bacteroidia > Cytophagales > Cyclobacteriaceae > Algoriphagus. Next base: position 28,755 of record NZ_CAXBET010000020.1, read on the forward strand.
CAGGCGATCGTCATTCCCGAAACGATAGATGCGATTAGAGCCCTCACTGGAATGGAAGAAAATGCAGAAAAGTCAATCCTTAAAACTAACATAAGCCTGGGGATTGTAAGATGAATCTTTTTGATTCAGAAATATAGACCCTTAAATCCCTCAATAGCTCAGGTGAGGAGTACGATGCACAGTTTTACTTTGATAATGCACGTAGTTAATTTTAAACTAATTGAAACGTATCAAATTCTGAGTAACCTCAGTTGAAACTTGTAGTTTAAGATAAAAGCAGTACAAGTGTTTTGCACTTCGCTTCAAAAGAAGATGCCCAGCTATTTTTAATTAAAAACATTTAATAGAACAACGTAATTGACAAAACATTCAGATTATGAAAATACTATTAGCAATAGATGGTTCAGATTTTAGTAAATCGGCCGTTAAGGAACTTGCAAAAATGCCATTGCCAAATGACAGTGAAATTAGTGTCATGAACGTATATGAGCATCCCACCGTCTGGGCTCCAGATCTACTCACGATGGAAACCGTTCGCCCCTACTATAAAGAGGTTATTTCCAGAGCAGAAAAATCGGCAGAAAAATCGGCAGAGAAAATTGTTTCCGAAGCTGCAAATGAATTGAAAAACAAAAATGGTACACTTAAAATAACCACCAGTGTAGTAAGTGGTCTTCCAAAAAAAGAGATTTTAGAACAAGCTGAAGCCTTTGGTGCAGATTTAATTGTACTCGGTTCCCAGGGCCATGGCGCACTTTCTCGTCTTTTATTGGGTTCTGTTTCACAATATATAGCAACGCACGCCAAGTGTTCGGTAATGATTGCAAGAAATAAAGATGAGAAGTGAAGATGATTTCGGCAATAAATAATTGCTGATAATTTGTTTAAATATGGACAGGATCAAACTAGCATAAAGGAATCGGCTTGCAAGTTCACTGATGAAAGCGATCTTAAGGATTTCAATATTATTTCATGTGGTTATCATTGGTGGAGGGTTTGTAGGTCTGGTCTTTGTCCATTCTTATTTTCACGCTAATTTATGTGGCCTTGTCACTGGATGTTTCTCGAGGTTTGAGTAGCACCGAAATAATCAGGCATAAGACTTTGCCTTAACGACACAATCCGTTTGTTGGGAATAGGATTTGGGGATTACTATTACATTGGCTATGATGATAGTCTTTTTAGTTGTTATTGCAAGTGTATTTTAGGAACACGGCTACGGGCGATTTTAAGTATTTTTAAACTGTTTCTACAGTTAAGAAAGGTAGAAATTATTTTGTAACATAATTTCATACATGAAAAGCGGTATATTATAAATATCTGAGTTTGAAATACTCTAATTTTATATCTGATCTATTCGTTATCAGATTATATCAATCGGATAATATAATTATTGGTCTTTAGAATATTATGGAAACGTGTTTATTTTATCAGAAGTGAACATTTACGTATTTATCCTGATCCTTTTTGGTCATCATGAAAAACAAAAAATAAATATAATATGAAAACTCAAAATTTAGAAAATAGAGAAAATGTTGACTTGGAGCCATTCTATAAAATATTGGAGAATGATCCCAAAATGCTGGAATCAGCTTTTGAAATACTTTTAGATATGATAACGTCCTATCCAGGTACTACAAAAAATTTAGCATTTTTAATCAAAGACGAATATCCTGCTCTTTTTAAAGAAATAGCAACGATCTGTGGTATAGAATCTATCAAAAGCAAGGGTTCCTCTTGCTGTGGAGGGAATTAAGGTTCTTATGCAAAGTATAATTAAGAAGTCTCAATATATTAGAATGATATAAAGTACTTAAGTTTTTAAAGTGAATTGACATGTTTCCCCTTCATTTATGAGCCAGAAAAGAAGATGGTTACGCATCTTCAGTAAGGAGCATATGCAGGTAGAGCTTAGTATAGTTGGGATCTAATACCTTTTAATGGTCGAAAAAGTGCGTTTATCTGATCTATGCTTTTTGGCCCTAATAAGGTCATAATTTCATACATCGTAAGTGAGATATCATAAATTCCTCAAGGGGTAATATTCTAACTTTAACATTGAATCGTTAAAGTAGCTTAAATGCCGAGAAAGACTATTTTTATAACAAAAGCATCTGGAGAAAAAGCCCCTTTTTCAGAGGCTAAGCTGCGGCAATCTCTTGAAAGAGCAGGGGCTGACTTAGCTGTAATAGATCGGATTGTGAGCGAAATTGAGAATCTGCTTTTTGATGGCATATCGACAAAAAAAATCTATGGAAAGGCATTTTCAATACTCCGTAAGGACTCAAGATCTGTTGCAGGAAGGTATAAAATCAAGCAAGCTATTATAGAATTGGGGCCTTCAGGTTATCCCTTTGAAAAGTTTGTGGGTGAACTTCTCAAACATCAGGGATACCTTACTAAAGTCGGAGTAATTATTCAGGGCTATTGCGTTAGTCACGAAATAGATGTAGTAGCCGAAAAGGATAATAAACATTTTATGGTGGAGTGTAAGTTTCATAACCGCCAGGGATATAAATGCAATGTAAAAATCCCACTCTATATCAAGTCTCGGTTTGAGGATGTGAAAAAGCAGTGGGAAAAAGGTGAAGACCATGCCAATAAGTTTCACGAAGGCTGGGTGGTCACTAATACTCGCTTTACTGAAGATGCTATCCAATATGGAAAATGCGTTGGATTGATACTCATAGCTTGGGATTATCCACAACAGGGAAGTTTAAGTGATCGGATTAATGTATCTGGTTTACATCCTATTACTTGCCTCACCACACTCACGAAACCTGAAAAGAAAATGCTGATTGATAACATGGTGGTACTATGTAAGGAACTTTGTGAAAACCCAGAACTACTAACTGAAATTGGGATTTCTGAATCCCGAATCAAACGGGTCACTAAGGAAGCAAAGGAGATTTGCACTGAAACAAACAACATAGCCTGATTAAAAATAAATAAAATAACATGCGCAACATTCTCTTCCTCCTTATTACATTTCTGCAATTAGTTCCCTTCATTTCGCATGGTCAGGGGAAGGAAATGTTAATAGAGCAAATAGCAGGAAAAAAAATAGAACGTGAAAACTTTGATAAAAATGGACAGCTTTTAGGGAAACAACTATTCATAATAGGAGAATTGAGTCAAGCGGGAGAAATGTACAAAGTGGAAGTGGTTACAGAGTTGTACAATGAAAAGGGCCAGTTAAATGAAAAATACTCGACCACTTTCCAATGCAATCCTAAAGAGTTTGATGTACTGCTTAACGTATTTCCTTTTAGTGATCCTGATGATGAAAAGATAAAGGTAGAGGTGATCTCGAGAGATTTTAAGCAGTTATATGATTTACAAAGTAGCAAATCCAAATCGTTAAAAGATATCGAATTAAAGATGAGCATAGAGTCAGGTGTGCTGAGTTTTTTCGGATCGAAAAGCCTTGTTACGATTAAAAACAGAAACAGGAAAACAGAAAATGGAAAGGTTAATATTACTAGCACTGCTGTTATCGAAGCCTACATCATGGGCATTAAAATCAAAACGATCAATTATACTGTAGAAGAGTATCTAACAGAAAGTTATGTACTACTACGCCAGAAATTTACTGAGGATGACGGAGCTTATTTTACTATGAGTTATAATGGTGAAAACTAATGACTCAACTTCGCTAAATCCAAATAATGAATAACTACAAAAAGAATAGCCTAAGTTTAACCGGAGCAGTGGCGCTTGGCACCGGAGTGATGATAGGTGCCGGTATTTTTGCCTTGCTTGGCCAGGTAGCGGAGCTTTCAGGGGCTTTGTTTCCTTTAGCTTTTTTAGTAGGTGCAGTCATCTCTTCTTTTAGTGCTTATACTTACATAAAATTATCCAATACTTACCCATCAGCAGGTGGTATCGCTATGTACCTAAAAAAGGCCTATGGACCAGGTACGATCACTGCTGCGGGATCTCTTTTGATGGCTTTTTCAATGGTTATTGGGGAGAGCCTGGTGGCACGCACATTTGGGTCCTATACCCTTCAGCTTTTTGATGTAGAGCAAAACAGCATCTGGGTGCCTGTGTTGGGTGTTGTATTACTGGTGGTTGCCTTTTTAATTAATATTGCCGGCAACAAAGTAATTGGCAGTTCTTCCTTGGCGATGGCAATTATAAAGATCGGGGGCCTAGTCATCTTTGCCATTGGCGGTTTATGGGCAGCAGGTTTTTCATTTGGTGAGGTCGTGCCTTCCTCTATCTCCGGCGATAATTCAGTATCCGGTAATATAGCGGCATTGGCTTTTACCATCCTTGCTTATAAAGGTTTTACCACCATCACAAATAGTGGAGGGGAGATTGTGAATCCCAATAAAAACGTGGGACGTGCCATTATAATATCACTCTTTTTATGCACCCTGGTGTATGTATTGGTGGCTTTCGCAGTTTCAGCCAATTTGTCAATCCCTGAGATAATAGCAGCCAAAGATTTTTCACTGGCCGAAGCTTCTAAACCTGCATTTGGAAAGTATGGTTTGTGGTTTACAGTGGGTATTGCGATTGTAGCTACTATTTCAGGGGTTATTGCCAGCATATTTGCTGTTTCAAGAATGACGGCCATGCTTACGGAAATAGATCTAATTCCACACAAACATTTCGGAATGGCTGGAAGATTGCAAAAGCATATGCTTGTTTACACCGTAGTGGTTGCCATTTTACTCACCGCATTTTTCGATCTGAGCCGCATTGCGTCGCTAGGAGCCATTTTTTACCTAACGATGGACGTCATACTTCAATGGGGCGTGTTAAAAAATCTCAGAAAAGAAATAAATGTCAATGTGGCAATTGTTATTACCGCCATTCTTCTTGATCTGATTGTATTGGGCGCATTCATCTGGATAAAAGTATCCAATGATCTTTTGGTAGTAGTGGTTTCCATTGTGTTGATGGGTATTGTATTTATAGGTGAACGATGGTTTTTACAATGGAAAACAGATGAACCGGAATAATTTATTCAACACTAAATAATTAAAAAAGAAAACTGTTATGGAAATTTTAATTGTAGCAACAAAAGATTGTCAACACAGGCCAATACTTGAAAAAGAATTGCAAAGTGCAGATTTATCCTATACGGTAAAATATTTTGAAGAACACTCGGATCTAATTGAAAAATATCATTTCAAACATTCTCCGCTACTGATTGTGGACGAAAAGGTAGAGTCATTTGGCATGCCCGATATGGATACGATAAATAAATTGAAAATGAGAAACATGAACATTTTGGAAATAAGGACAGAGAAAAGGGACCAGAACCATATGATACCCAAAACCATTGAGAAAGGACTGGTGGAGGTCGATACTACGTGGGGAAGTATTCAGCCAATAGAGGCTGCCCCGGGGGTAAGAACAGTCGGGGAATTGGAGGTGTACCAACAGCAAAAAGAGGGGCACCCCATTGTTGATGCCAGAAAACCAGATACTACCGATGGGATAACCATTCCCGGCTCTGAAAACATCCCTTACGATGAGATAGTGGCCAGAAAAGATGAGTTAGATGAAAATCAGCTTACCATCTTCTTTTGCAATGGCCCGCAATGCCCGCAATCTACTACAGCCATAAAAAGCCTCTTGGAAGTGGGTTATCCGGCCGATAGGATTTTATATTATCGAGGCGGTATGCACGACTGGATAACATTGGGGTTAGCAGTTGACAAAACATGAGCGAATACTAGAATCATTTCTGGTAATAAAATTTTAAAAACATATAAAAGATGAACAACTATTTTTTGAAAACACTGGAAGACACATGCTTTAACGAAGCTATTGAAAATGTGACCGAAGCCGTGAAGGAAGAAGGCTTGGGCATTTTAACTAAAATTTATATATAGGCTACATTGAAATAAAGCTGGATGAAGAGCTTTGTCCTTACAAAATTCTGGAGCCTGCAATCCGCCCTTTGCGCATAAGGCGTTGCAGGCCCAAGTCAAAATCGGGATAATGATTCCCAGTAATGTAATTGTGCAATAGAAAAAAAAAGGTGAAGTGGAAGCAGTGGATCCGGTGGCATCTATACAGGTGGTAAAAAACGACCGCCTACACACTATGCCACACAGATACAGCAATGGCTAAGGCGGGTTATTGATAACCTATAAAACAGGAACATTATGACTAAAGCAAATAGAAATGCCTCTTACGACACTTTGAGCGAAGCTACTAACGCTTTGAGAAGAGATGGATATGTAGAAGACCTTAATCTAAAACCTGACTGCTTGGAATGCCTGACTTCCAAACTTCAATTGCATCCGGAAGATTTCGAAGTCGATGCTTTTTATCGGTTTGAAGGCATGAGTAGTCCTGACGATAATAGCATTGTGTATGCTATCAGTGGCAACAATGGTATTAAAGGCATATTGGTTGATGCTTATGGGGTATACAGTAGCAGCCTCAATGGTGCAATGGTTCAAAAACTTAAAATGAATGACAGATGATTGAGCTTGATCATATTTCCACGCTACCATCCAAAGAAGCTATCAAAGCGGAAACCAAAAAAGCGTTGAAAAAACTCCGAAAGAAGCTTTTTTTGTTGCAAAATAAGTTCTATGCCGACGGCAGGTACAGCATGCTTATCGTCTTGCAAGGGCTTGATACTTCGGGCAAGGATGGCACCATCCGCCATGCTTTTAGTGGCATGAACCCTCAAGGTGTGCAGGTTACTTCGTTTAAAAAGCCAACGGCTGATGAGCTTAAACACGATTTATTGTGGCGCATTTATCCTCATTTTCCTGAGAAAGGAAAAATCAGGGTCTTTAATCGATCCTATTATGAAGATGTTTTGGGGCCTTCCGTCAATAAAAGTCTATCAGGCGATGTATTGGATCACCGCATCAATTTGATCAATGAATTGGAACATCACCTTCTAGCCAATAATACTTTGATCTTGAAATACTACTTACATATATCTGCTGATGAGCAGATAGAGCGTATTGAAGAGCGTAAAACGAAACCACACAAACGCTGGAAGTATACGAAAGAAGATGAACTGGTACCCAACCAATGGGATGATTTCCGGAAGGCTTACGATACCCTACTTAATGCATGTGATCACTTGCCCTGGTATATCATCCCTTCAGATAAGCGTTGGTATCGTAATTATACTGCGGCGAAAATTTTAACCGAGCAGCTTGAAAAACTTAATCTGAAATACCCTAACCAAAACGAGGAATAGATATGGAAAATAATGAACATAATAAGCACAATGAAATGGAACACTCCAAGATGGGTCATTCTAAAATAAGCAATGGTCAAAACGATGATTCCAAAAAGGATCATAGTAAAATGAAACATGACCATGGTAATGTGTCGATGGGGATGGCGGGGCACGATCACCATAAAATGATGATTGAAGATTTTAAAAAACGCTTTTGGATCACGGTTATCCTCACTATCCCCATCTTGGTTTTTTCTCCTATGATCCAAGGTCTGTTGGGTTATGAATGGTTATTACCCGGCAATCCTTACATCCTTTTCGGTCTTTCTACCATAGTTTATTTTTATGGTGGCTGGCCTTTTTTAAAGGGGTTGAAAGAAGAACTGCAACAAGGCGCTCCCGGAATGATGACCCTTATCTCGATGGCCATCAGTGTAGCCTATTTTTACAGTTCGGCAACCGTATTTGGACTTGCTGGACAGGACTTCTTCTGGGAACTTGCCACCCTAATTGCTATTATGTTATTAGGCCATTGGTTAGAAATGAAGTCCGTGCTTGGCGCTTCAAAAGCCTTGCAACTTCTGGTAAGTATGATGCCCTCAGAAGCACATCGAGTGAAAGGGGATAGTGTAGAAGATGTGAAATTAGAAGACTTAAAGAAAGATGATATTATCCTCATCAAACCAGGGGAAAAAGTCCCTGCTGATGGAATTATAGTAGAAGGGGAAAGCTATCTGAACGAATCCATGCTAACAGGCGAATCAAAACCTGTGAAAAAAGGATTGGAAAATAAAGTGATTGGTGGCTCACTCAATGGGAACGGCTCACTCAAAGTAAAGGTAGAGCATACGGGCAAAGACAGCTACCTCAATAAGGTGATCACTCTGGTGCAGGAAGCCCAAAAGTCTAAGTCCAAAATGCAGAATCTCTCAGACCGTGCGGCTAAATGGCTTACCTATATAGCATTGGCGATAGGCTTTGGCACACTAGCCGTCTGGTTATTTTTAGGATTCCCATTTGTGTATGCCTTGGAGAGAATGGTAACTGTAATGGTTATTGCCTGTCCACATGCATTAGGATTGGCTATTCCATTAGTAGTAGCTATATCTACTGCTGTATCTGCGCAGAACGGTTTATTAATTCGGAACCGAACGGCTTTTGAAGAATCACGTAAGATCTCAGTTTTACTCTTTGATAAAACAGGAACATTGACCAAAGGGGATTTTGGAGTAACACGTATTGAATCAGTTGATAAACAGTATAGTTCAGAGGAAGTATTACGACTGGCCAGCGCCCTAGAGCTAAGTTCCGAGCATCCCATTGCGGTCGGGATTATTAAAAAGGTAAAGGAAGATAATGTGGCAATACCTAAGCTTGACAATTTCAATGCGATTACGGGCAAAGGAGTTGAAGCAAATGTAGAAGGTAAAAAAGTCAAAGTAGTAAGTCCTGGGTATTTAAGAGATGAAAAAATAGCTATACCTGAAGATGCTTATAGCGATGCCGCTGAAACAGTAGTATTTGTTTTAATTGACGGCAAATTGGCAGGGTACATTGCCCTTGCGGATGAAATTAGACCTGAGTCAGCAGAAGCTATCAAAGTATTTAAAAAGAACAACATAAAAGTGTTGATGGCGACCGGGGACAATGAGAAGACTGCCAAAGCTGTAAGTGATAAACTGGGATTAGATGGGTACTATTCAGAAGTGCTACCCCATCAGAAAGTAGAGATTGTAAAGGAGTTACAAGCCAAGGGTGAGTTTGTCGCTATGACAGGTGACGGAGTAAATGATGCACCGGCACTTGCGCAAGCTAACGTAGGTATCGCGGTGGGTTCAGGTACTGATGTGGCAGCAGAAACGGCTGATATTATTCTGGTCAATAGCAATCCACATGATATTGCCAACCTGATTTTATTTGGTAAAGCCACTTACAATAAAATGATCCAAAACTTGATATGGGCTACCGGATACAATATCATTGCTATTCCTCTCGCGGCAGGGGTGCTTTATTCTTCGGGCTTTGTATTGGGGCCAGCAGTGGGAGCTGTATTTATGAGTTTGAGTACCATCATTGTTGCGATCAATGCTCAATTGTTGAAGAAAAAGATAGGTAACAAGTAATGGGTAATCGGGAAATGCTTGGCAGGATAGCGATTATCTTGCTTAGTATTTTTGTAGTGATGAGTGGGTATGGCGTGTTGCTACCCGTTTTACCCTACTATACGGAACGACTTGCCCTAAAGTCCGGTGTAGTGGCTGATGAGGATATCAACTATCACATAGGCATCCTTACCAGTATCTACCCGTTTTTTCAACTGTTATTTGCGGTTGTTTGGGGTAAGCTATCTGACCGATTTGGTCGCAAAGTACTGATTATTATGGGGTTGTTAGGCTTTGTCATCATGCAGGTTTTAACGGGCCTGTCAACTTCTTTAGCCATGCTATATGTAGCCCGTATTTTAGGGGGGGTATTTTCGTCTTCTGTCATACCTGTGAGCAATGCTTACCTGAGTGACCTTACTAGTATTAAACAACGAAGAAAAATACTGGCCTGGTCAGGAGTAGCTGTTAGTGCAGGTGTGATTGCCGGTCCTATGATTGGTGGTTTTCTGGCTCAAACCAATCTGCATTTTAATACCAGATTTGGGCACTTGCTTTTGGATAAGTTCAGTGTTCCTTTCCTTGTAGTTGCATTGTTGGGAATAGTCGCTTTAGTAGTCGTTGTATTATGGCTCAAAAAACCAAAGGAGCAGTACACAAATAGCCCGCAAGGTAAACTCAAAATGGCGGCGATGCTGGCCAATCCAGTCTTTTTAAGGCTCTTACTACTTTCGTTAGTGATACAGTTGGCCGTCACCCTATTTGAAACTGTTTTTTCCGTGTACGCCAAAGATATCCTTGTCTTTGACACTGCACAAGTTGGTCTTGGGTTTATGCTCTGTGGTTTGATCATGGCAGTTTTACAACCCGTCTTTGCCAGTTTTGATGAAAATATCCTGCCCATGAGACTGCAGCTGATTACAGGGTTTTTACTGGCGGCTTTATCAATGGGTATTTTCACACTGATAACAACTGACTTCTATGTATTCACGATGATCATAATGTTTGCTATAGGCGGGGCGATGGTGACACCAAACCTGATAGCCTCGATCTCATTTATTGATGAAAGTAATACAGGGACTTATTTGTCTACTCAAACCTCTACCAATAGCATCGGCCAGGTATTGGGGCCATTGTTAGGTATGTGGATTTATTCTTATGGCAGCTCCTTGCCATTTCTGATTATCGGGATAATCCTGCTGCTAATAACTCTACTTACTATGCGTGGACTAAAATTAAATAAGTCTTAGCTTGCTATTATCTATAATTAATATGAAAAAAATAGCTAAATACTTAGGAGACCAAGTGGTATACTTTCTGTTACATATATGGCTGTTTAACAGTTAATTATCAAATCAACTTAAAGATAAAATATGATTCTGTCGTAATTTTAGCCGTAAAACTCGTTCATGTAGACTTTCGATGATTAGTAAAAACGGGAAACACCTAAATTGGGCGGGGCACTTTTTGTTAGTTAGGTAAATAATAAAAATTTAGAATTTTTAAATGAAATGTTCTCGACCTAAGCCAAGAATTGCGAAAAAGCACAACTCCAGTAAGCGGGCAATATTCCTGATATTTTAGTACGCTGCGAGTACTACTTGATACATTTTCTAATTCTTTGTTCACCTTACATTCACACTTGTTCATGCTCTTCGGGATTGCGCTCAGTCAGTTTTCGCTCCATGTGATAAGTGATAGCGATATTCGGGCAAATAATATCAATGATAAAATTGGTTTTCATCTTATTTTTTTTGAATTGAGTTAATTTATTTGGTTCACTTATTCATTTTCTGATTATACTGGTACTATTTTCACGTGGCGGAGGAATTTGTTCTTGCTCTGTTTTTTTTCTGTCTGGTCATAAAGAATAAGATGAATCCAGATCCTACCGCCGCCAATCCGGCAAGGGAAAATACGCGTAATAGGAGGTTGTTGAAATTGTCTCTCCCTGCATAATCCATGGTGTGAAACATCCAGAGGAAGTCAAACCAGCGCCAAGCTCTATGTCGGACTTTAGTGAACTGCCCGCTCTTGGTATCCACATAAGCTACTAGATTTTCTGGGTGATCGAAATGCACTGCCCATGCTGGGAGGGATGTTCCTCGGTATTCATGATGTGCCCCAGCTTCGGTCAGGTACTCCATTTCTCTGATTTGAAGATCTTCTTTGATATAAATCTGAGCGATTTCTCTGGCCTCAGCTTCAGATATCTCAGGGTGAAGCTCTCCTGATTGAGCATCAAATAATTTGCTTTCATTCACCCAGTAGTAGGGTTTATGATTGACAAACCTTAGTTCAAGAGTAGCAATCATCAATGTAGAATCCAGCTGATTGATATCGATGAGTTCATTTGCATTTTCATGCATCATATGTTCCGTACGGAAATGATCGCCATGAATTTCATCAATATCTGTCCAGCTAAAATATAGTCCGGAAATAGTCCAGAATATAAATTGGATACCTATAAATACGCCCAAAAACCGATGGATTTTACGGGCGTAATATTGATTATTCTTCCTCATTAATTGGCATTCAATACGTCAAAGGATATCTTGGTTTTGTCCCAAGACATAGCTATAGTGGTTGTTTTGGTATCTTTTTCTTTCACATCGAAAGTTAGAGCTTCTACAGTTTCGTTCAAAGTCTCAGGTTTAACATTGATCCGTAAAATGTCATTTGCATCCTTGTAATCGTCCGCCAAATGCATGTCCCAATCCTGATTTAGAATCACTGACCATTCATCTTTACCAGGGATGGTAAAAAGCCCATATTGACCAGCCTTTATCGCTTCTCCATTTATGATCACATCCTTGTCAAATTTGATATTGGTAGCCTTGTGGGCACCTGTCACCCAAACTTCATCGTAAGCCACAAGCCCACCGAAAATCTGTCGACCTCTTGCACTAGGAGCACTGTAATCAATATGAATATGATTTCCACCGGTCATGGCCATAGCTGTAGCTCTAGGACTTTTAGGTGCTTCCGCAGGCTTCTCCTCATGCATTTCATGAGATTCTGCTTCCATTTCATGTTCCATATGATCCATGTCATGGTTTTCCTTTTCTTTTGGATTGCAGGCTGCCACCGCAACAAGGGCAAGTGCTAATATTTTAATTTTCATAAGTTTGAATGTTTTTGTTTCGTATTAATTTTGTATCGTTTTAGTGACTTCTCCGCAGGTAAGCATAGCTTCTCCAAAGTATGGATTCACTATTTTTTCCTCCAAACTCAACCAGTCAGCACCACGGTTATTATCGGCCATAGGACAATGCTGCACATATATTTTGGAGGACAAAGGCTTGAAATTCTCTGCCATGCCAAGCATTTCATCTGAAATAAGTAGGAATGATTTTCTGATTTCAGCTAAGTCTTTTTGAGACTTAATTTGAGCTAGTACAGCTTTGATTTTTGTTTCGTATTTCATCCATTCCATGTGAGCATCGCCTTTGAACTCAGACATATTTACTTTTTCCACCGAAGCAAGCATAGTTGATGCAGTTGATTTGGCGCTAGCCAAGTCGTCCTTGGTCAAGGCATTTTTTAGCTTGAAATAGTTGTCAAAAATTGGTTTCAACTCATTTTTAGCTTGAGTAGATAATACCACAGAACCTCCCGAGGTTTGACTGGTTGCTTGCATTTTTACTTCAGAGGTGCCTCCATGATTATGCCCAGTCATAGCCGCTCCTCCGTCAGGAGACATCATGCTTGGTTTTCCCGCTAGCTGAGCTGCCGCATCAATACTGAATGTGCCATTTACCGCGATTTCTTCTCCTGATTCTATTCCTGAAGTAATGACATAGGCTGAACCTAAAGATGCTCCAAGTGTAACTTCACGAAGTTTAAAAGTGACAGCTTGATCTGTGACGTTTTTTACATAAACCACAGATCTCGTTCCTGTCCACATTACCGCAGTTTTTGGTACTACTATACTGTTGTCTTTTGAGGATCCTTTGCTTTCTACTTTTCCGGAAACAAACATCTCAGGCTTGAACTTCAGATTAGAATTGCTGACTTCCAGCCTTGCTTTCGCAACTCTGGTCTGAGGGTTGATCATGGGGTCTATGTAGCTTAGTTTTCCTGTGAAAGTCTCTCCTGGAAGTGACTGCACAGTAAATTCAATCTGATCACCTTTCTTAATCCATTGTAATTCTGACTCATAGACATCAAACAGCACCCAAACTTTGCTGAGATCAGCGATCTGATAGATAGGTTCTCCACGGTTTACATAGTCACCCAGATTCACCATTTTCTCAGTCACGTATCCAGAAACATTAGCCAAAATTGGTAGTTGCTCGGTCACTTTCCCTGAAGTAAGAATTTGCTGGATCTGTGTATCAGTCAGTTTCCAATTTTTGAGTTTTTCTTTGGCTGAATTGAAAAGTGCTGGTTGTGTGTCCTTAATCTTTTCTGCTTGAAAAAGCTCCTCCTGAGCTGTAGCCAATTCCGGTGAGTAGATTTGTCCCAACACCTGACCTTTTTTGACATATTCCCCGGTAAAATTGACTGACAAATTCTCTATCCTGCCAGGGATATGAGCAGATTGTGTGTAATTCTGACGTTCATCTGCCTGGATTTTACCATTCAAACGGATGGACTTATTAGCATCTTCATTTCCAACTACCATTGATTGAACTCCGGCTAACTGCATTGCAGTGGGCGACATGGTCAACACCATAGGGTCAGCATCTGAGTTGTCATTATCCAAAGGAATTAGGTCCATTCCGCAAATAGGACAATCTCCAGGTTCATTTTGGCGAATCTGAGGGTGCATAGAACAAGTATAAGTAATAGGGATACCCGCTATAGACTCGACATGTTCATGTTCATCAGTTTCAATTGTTGGAGCCGAAGAAGGCTTGATCAGCCAACCGATAGCCAGTCCGACCACCAATGTGAGGGCTATCAGGACAAATTTGTTGTTGAGTATATTTTTCATATGAGTAGAGATAGTGTACTTTTTTTTAGAATTTTATAGCATTTCAATTAGTGCGAAGATCTTTTTTGTTGATTACCGTTAAAATCTCACTGTCAATCCACCACCAGCGCCAAAGCGATTGTCATAACTTCCCATCAATGAGAAATTTCTGGAAAGGATATAGCTAGCTCCGGCAGACCAAGTAGTTTCTCCCTTATAATTTGAGTTTTCTCCGGATTCAGGAAGGGTATCAGTCCACCCAAAATCCATTTGATATTCATAATTTGCGAAGATGGTGGTGCGAGGGAAGACCATAATCTCTCTGCTTATCCGGAATTCTGGTCTCAGCTTACTGTCCATTCTTACATCGAGATTGAATAGGTATGGAGTTAGGAATCGAATACCGATCACGGCCGTTGTGCTGATTTCATCCAGGCTTTTTTCGATTTCATTTTCCATGTTTACCCCGGCAAAGACTCTGAAATAATCATAGAGGTATCGCTCGTAACTTACTTCTGCCTCAAAATTCTGGTTGTATCCATATTCTAAGTTCAGGTTCAGTTGATTTCTGATATTGGATGACATCAGGTTCAGTCCGA
>NZ_CAXBET010000021.1:0-38009 GCF_963974835.1 uncultured Algoriphagus sp.
AGAGTAGGTCGCCGCCTCATTTATTCCAAAGCCAGCTTTAAACAGCTGGCTTTTTTGCGTTTAAGACTATCCTGTATACCCTAACAAACCTCACTCAACCCAAAGCAAAAAGTATCTAGAGTGGCCTTAATAATTTAAAGTCTTGTGAGGTTAATCCTAAATGGCTTTTACTCTATTCAAGAATATTATATAGTCTCTGTTTAGACTAGGTGTGAGATTCTTGTCCACCTCCTTTATAGGTCGTAGGTAAATTGTTTCTTGAATAATTAGGTGGATAGTATTTTATAAAGCTTTCTTATTCCCAAATCCCAAACTGTCCGAAGTGATGCTTAAAGTGTTTTGGATGGAACTTTTTCCACTCTGAATATTCAATTTCCCGAATCTTGGATGTACAAGGCAGGCGTCAGGGGTTGAATTAAAAAATGTATTATAACCAATTAAATTCTCAATGAGTTGTTTTTTTGCTTCATCTAAGCTACTGTTTCTTAACGGGAGTAATTCTCCTGGATTCATATTAGGAGCTAAAATAACCTCGTGGAAATTCCCATAGCAGAATCTAATAGAGCTCTCTTTTGAAATAACTGTTTTTCATTTGGATCAAATTCTGGAATCTTTATTCTGCCGTAGGATATCTTAACTGTAAGCGTAAGATGCTCTAGTATATGTTATGATGTCACTATCCCGAATTTTACCTCAGTATAAACCATAGGCTATTAAGGGCTTCTCTAACGATCTTATCTACTCTCAGATTATTTAAGTTATAGGAATAAAAAAAGCGCTTGAAGGTCTCAAGCGCTTTTTGGTGATTATCGATCTATAGATATTAACTGCCGCACATTTCACAATTATCTGGATCATCCAGAGAACATGCAATTGCATCTTGTTTTTGAGATTTAACTTCAACTATTTCTTGCTGAGCTTTGTCGACTTTTGGCTCAAATCCTGTCTTATCAAGTGTGAACTTAATAGCCGCTGTAGCCGCTTGGGATCTTAGGTAGTACATGCCAGTTTTTAGACCTTTTTTCCAAGCATAGAAATGCATAGATGTCAACTTGCCGAAGTTAGGATCCTGCATGAATACATTCATACTTTGAGACTGACAGATATACGCACCTCTATCAGCAGCCATGTCGATGATGATCTTCTGAGAAATCTCCCAAACAGTTTTGTAAATATCTTTGATGTGCTGAGGAATACCTGGTACGTTTTGTACAGAACCGTTAGTAGATATCAAGCGATTTCTCATTGTATCATCCCAAAGGCCAAGTGCAATCAAATCTTTCATCAAGTGCTTATTCACAATAATGAACTCGCCTGATAAGGTTCTTCTAGTGTAGATATTAGAAGTGTAAGGCTCGAAGCACTCATTGTTACCCAAGATTTGAGAAGTAGAAGCTGTAGGCATTGGAGCCATCAACAGCGAGTTTCTCATACCGTATTTCTTGATCTTCTCTTTTACCTCAGCCCAATTCCATCTTCCGGACTTTGGCTTCACACCCCAAAGGTCAAACTGTAGCTCACCTTTTGAAGCTGGAGATCCTTCATAAGTCTCGTATGTACCTTGAACTTTTGCTAGCTCCATAGAAGTTTCTACCGCAGCAAAATACATGGTTTCGAAAATATCCTCATTCAATCCTTTAGCTTCTGGAGAATCGAAAGGCATACGAAGCATAATAAATGCATCAGCAAGACCTTGTATTCCTAGACCAATTGGACGATGCCGGAAGTTAGATCTTCTCGCTTCTTCAACTGGGTAGTAGTTCACATCAATTACCTTGTTAAGGTTTTTAGTGGCCACTTTGGTGATTTCATATAGTTTCTGATGGTCAAAGAATAATTTTCCATCAGGTCCTTGAGTCACAAATTTTGGAAGCGCAATAGAAGCCAAATTACAAACAGCTACTTCATCTGGAGCAGTGTACTCAATGATCTCTGTACAAAGGTTAGAAGACTTGATCGTTCCAAGGTTCTTCTGGTTTGATTTACCATTGGCTGCATCTTTATAAAGCATGTATGGAGTACCTGTCTCGATTTGAGATTCTAATACTTCGAACCAAAGCTCTTGTGCTTTGATAGTCTCACGTGCCTTACCTTCTCTCTCGTACTTTTCATAAAGTCTCTCGAACTCTTCTCCATGGCACTCAGAAAGTCCTGGTGCCTCGTGTGGACAGAAAAGTGACCACTCTAGGTTTTGCTCAACGCGCTTCATGAAAAGATCTGGAATCCAAAGTGCATAGAACAAATCTCTAGCTCTCATCTCTTCCTTACCATGATTTCTCTTCAGCTCCAAGAAATCCTTGATATCTGCATGCCAAGGTTCTAAGTAAATAGCAAAGCTGCCTTTTCTTTTCCCTCCACCTTGATCCACATAGCGGGCTGTCATGTCAAAGTTTCTCAGCATTGGTACAATACCATTAGAAACTCCATTTGTACCCTTAATGTAGGAGCCTTTAGCTCTCACATGGTGAATAGAAAGACCAATACCTCCAGCAGACTGGGAGATCTTCGCACATTGCTTTAACGTGTCATAGATCCCATCTATACTGTCATCTTTCATTGTAAGAAGGAAGCATGACGAAAGCTGGGGTTTCGGAGTACCAGCATTGAAAAGGGTAGGAGTAGCGTGTGTGAACCACTTTTCAGAAAGAAGGTTGTAAGTCTCGATTACTGACTCCATGTCCTCTTTGTGGATCCCAACGGCCACTCTCATCAACATATGCTGAGGACGTTCTACTACTTTACCATTCAAACGGATCAAGTAACTTCTCTCCAAGGTTTTGAATCCAAAATAATCATACCCAAAATCCCTTTTGTAATCGATTGCCGCATCTAGTTTTGCTGCGTTATTCTTAATGATGCCATATACCTCAGGATCTAGCAAAGCTGCATTTTCATCAGTCTTTGGATTAACGTGGGTATAGAGCCTTTTCATGGTATTTGAAAAAGACTGACTGGTAGTTTTATGAAGGTTTGAGATAGCGATCCTTGCTGCCAAGATTGCATAGTCTGGGTGCTTTACAGTAAGTGAAGCACACACTTCAGCGGCCAAGTTATCTAGCTCTGTAGTAGATACTCCATCATATAGCCCATCAATTACCTTTTTGGCAACGTCGATCGGCTGAATAAATCTTGGATCGAGCTCATAGCAAAGGTTCTCGATTCTGGTTGTGATTTTATCGAATCGTACTGATTCTCTCCTTCCGTCTCTTTTTAATACTAGCATTTCTTATTTGGGATTTTTAGGTTGATAAAAAAGTTTGGGTTATTAGAAGTCTTCACCAATGGAGAACCTTGGTGAATCATCAGACCCTTCATTAGATTTCATAACTCCGGCTTTTTGATAATCACCAACTCTTTTTTCAAAGAAGTTGGTTTTACCCTGAAGCGAAATCATATCCATGAAATCAAATGGATTCGTACTGTTCCAGATTTTTTCACATTCTAAT
Organism: uncultured Algoriphagus sp.; assembly: GCF_963974835.1. Taxonomy (GTDB): domain Bacteria; phylum Bacteroidota; class Bacteroidia; order Cytophagales; family Cyclobacteriaceae; genus Algoriphagus. Next base: position 3,447 of record NZ_CAXBET010000021.1, read on the forward strand.
TCCGCTAAAAGTCTATCAGCAACAAACTCAATGTATTGACACATCAAATCAGAATTCATACCGATTAATCTTACCGGCAGCGCATCAGTGACAAATTCTTTTTCGATCTCTACAGCATCTTTGATGATTTCCCTTACCGTTTCTTTTGGTAATTGATTGTTTAAATGCTGGGTATATAGGTGACAGGCAAAATCGCAATGCAATCCTTCGTCACGGGAAATCAATTCATTGGAGAAAGTAAGGCCCGGCATCAAGCCTCTCTTCTTGAGCCAGAAAATGGAGCAAAATGAGCCGGAGAAGAAAATACCCTCTACAGCTGCAAAAGCGATCAGACGCTCCTGGAAATTTCCATTGTCAATCCATCTCAAAGCCCAATCAGCCTTTTTCTTCACACAGTCAATATGCTCAATCGCATTGAGTAATTTATCGCGTTCGACAGCATCTTTTATATACGTATCAATAAGTAGGCTGTATGTTTCAGAGTGAATGTTTTCCATCGCAATCTGAAAACCGTAGAAAAATTTAGCCTCTGTATACTGAACCTCGGCTACAAAGTGCTCAGCTAGGTTTTCGTTTACGATTCCATCACTGGCAGCGAAAAATGCTAGAACGTGTGAGATGAAATGACGCTCACCATCGTTCAAAGCTTTCCAATCCACCATATCTTGTCCTAAGTCAATCTCCTCGGCAGTCCAAAAGCTAGCTTCTGCTTTCTTATAATATTGCCAGATGTCATTGTGCTGGATCGGAAATAAAACAAAGCGATTCTTATTCTCTTCTAATATTGGTTCGTACTGCATGCCTATAGATTTTTTTAAGCGTATTTAATTTGCTCTTTTTGAGACTTAACCCGCGGCGGGGATAAGAAAGGCTGCCTTTTCAGAACAGCCTTAGAACAAATATGTAGATCAAAATTGGGAAATAAAACAAGTGGAGTGGCAGTTTATAATGATTTCTGAACAATAGTCAATAAATTTATAAATATTTATTTATAAGTTATTTATACAACTCTATATGCATCTTTGGATTAATCAAATGGGCTGTTTTTGAGGGTTTGAAATAATTTGAAATAAATCCAAAAAACATTTTCAACCAAAATTCAAGCTGATAATTGAATAAAGTTCAAGTATTTGATGTTTCAAAAAATGCTTTTCAATATTTTGAACGTCAGTATGTTGCCCGAAATTCAGGTATTATTTTCCAAATGATTTTAGTTTAAAATTGTCTTTTATCAGGGAATTATTAAGGCGATTTTTAGAAAAATTTGAGAATGGAGCATAAGTAGGATTTCCCATGTCAATAATATTTTGAAAGCCTGTTTTTTTGTTCCAATCAACTTTCCTATATTTGCACTCCGATTTCAAAAGAATCAAGAAATATGTACGCAATTGTAAACATCGCAGGTAAGCAGTTCAAAGTAACAAAAGATCAGTTCGTCTATGCTCCAAAGCTAGACTTAGAAACTGGCGCTTCCGTGGAATTCGACCAGGTACTATTAGCAGAAGCTGATGGATCTGTGTCCGTAGGAGCTCCCCTTTTAAAAGGAGCATTGGTATCTGGGAAAGTCCTAGATCATGTAAAAGGTGATAAAGTCATCGTCTTCAAAAAGAAGCGTCGTAAGGGCTACAAGAAGAAGAACGGTCATAGACAAGACTTCACTAAAGTATTGATAGAAACAATTTCACTCTAAGTTTTCTTTTCGAAGACTATAAAAGAATATAACCATGGCACATAAGAAAGGCGTCGGTAGTTCCAGAAACGGTAGAGACTCACAATCCAAGAGATTGGGTGTTAAGAAATTTGGTGGCGAAGTAGTGATCGCTGGTAATATCATCGTAAGACAAAGAGGTACTAAGCATCACCCAGGTGAGAATGTGGGACTTGGTAAAGATCATACCTTGTTCGCCACATCTGATGGAGTAGTTACCTTCAGAAAGAAGTTTGATGGCAGATCATACGTGAGCGTATTGCCAGCAGAAGCTTAAGTTAAGCAACCAACCAACTCGAAAGCTCCTTCATCCGAAGGAGCTTTTTTTATGCTTTTTTTAAACAACAGTGAGCATATCTTAAGTTTTAATCTACTCTTAATATCTTATTGGTTATAGAACCTGCTTAGTCTAAATCTCAATGGATCTTTCAGATTGCTATTCATTAAGAGTTTTTATTCATTTGCCAAGTTCAAACTGAGCAATTTTTTTAAGCCACCCATTGACATAAAAAAGCCCGACTAATACAATATCAGACGGACAGTTGGGATAATGTTTAGATTTAAAAAGGTCTGTAGCTCAATACCTGATCTATAAATGTTGTCGCACTTTCGGGAGAAATAACTAGAATAAATACTATCCCAAAAATTGCTCCGAACAGGTGTGCATCATGATTGATCGCATCGTCTTGGTTTTTTCCTTTGAAATAAGAGTAGAGGAGAAAAAGCACACCTAAAATAAACCCAGGAAGGCAAAGTATTCCGAATAAGCAAATATCTGAAAGCGGAAGAATAATGATACTTGCGAAGACTGTAGCCGCTGTTCCGCCTGAAGCGCCTAGCGCTCTGTAATAGCTATTGTCTTTATTCTTTAAATAAGTAGGTATATCTGAAATGATGATGCCTAAGAGATAGAACAGGATATACACTGCTCCTCCCATTACTACTCCGAACTTGTATGCAAGTATTCGCTCAACCACTCCTCCAAAGAAGTAAAAGGTGAACATGTTGAAGAAAAGGTGGATGTAGTCTTTATGGATAAATCCAGAAGTAATGAATCGATCCCACTGTCCATTTCTCTTGATTTTGTAAGGAATGAACATGCAGCGCTCCATGAATGCTGCATTATTGATCCCATAAAAACTGCTAATTGCTGTGATAATAATCAGGACAATTGTAATTGATAATTCCATTTATTTTTCTCTGTGAATTAAGTCCTGAGTGATTTTTTTAAGTTCAAGGAAATAGTCTGCGTTTTTGAAATGTATTGCTTCGTACTGGGCAAACCCAGCTTCGAAATAGGAATTCATTTTGACTTCAGCTATCGCTTTGATGCCAATCTTTTCATATATCGCTCTAACTGCTTTTACCTTTTCTTCTTTGTCGAAATCCTTTTGAGCGATCCAAAAATTTAATTCTTCAGCATCTTCGCCCTTTGCCAGCTCCAAGGCTTTGATCAAAAGGAAGGTCTTTTTATTGGAGATGATATCTCCACCCACCTGCTTACCAAATTTGGCTTGATCAGCAAAGACATCTAGTAGGTCGTCTTTCAGCTGAAAGCCAACACCGATGTTAACCCCAAAATCATACAATTTTTGAGCATCTCCTTTTTCTGCTCCTGCAAGTAAGGCCCCCATTTGCAACGCAAATCCAAGAAGCACGGCCGTTTTCAAGCGAATCATATTTAAGTATTCGTCCTCGTTAACAGACGCTAAGGATTCGAAATTCATATCGAATTGCTGTCCTTCACATACCTCAGCTGCTGTTTTGTTGAATAGCCTAATGACATGTCCAAGTTTGTCGGCATCTGTAGGTAGGAGCAGATCGTAAGCTTTCACCAGCATCACATCACCTGAAAGAATGGCAACGTTTTTATCCCATTTCACATGAACGGCGTCTTTTCCTCTTCTCAAGGGTGCGTCGTCCATGATATCGTCATGCATCAGGGTGAAGTTGTGAAAAACTTCTACCGCCGCTGCCTGGCTAAGAATGGCTTCTGGGTTAGTCTTGTAGATGCCATAAGCCAATAAACTAAGCAAAGGACGGATTCTCTTTCCGTCTAAGCTTAGGATGTAAGTTATTGGTTCATAAAGTTCTCTGGGTGATTTCCCTATTCCGGCATCTGTCGGAAATTCATTCTGGATATAATTCTCCAGCTTACCTAACAACGCGTGCGCGTGGCTTTTTTCTGTCATTATCTGCAAATTCCAAATCTATCGTTCTACGGTCAATATCAGTGTTAACTACTCTGACCTTCACTTTGTCGCCCAAAGTGATCATTTTTTTTGTTTTAGAGCCAATCAAACGCATGTTTTTCTGATCGAAATCGTAGTAATCGTCATCCATGTCCTGGACACGGATCATGCCTTCACACTTGGTTTCTGTGATTTCTACAAAAACACCCCACTCCGTGACTCCAGCTACAATTCCCTCGTAATCTTTGTCTTCAGCAAGAGACATGAACTCTACTTGCTTGTATTTGATGGAGGCTCTTTCAGCATCTGCGGCGCGTTTTTCACGCTCGGAAGAATGCACACATTTTTGCTCCCAGTCTTCTGCATCCGGAGATTTCCCATTATCAAGATATAACTCGAGTAGCCTATGCACCATCATATCCGGATATCTACGGATAGGAGAGGTAAAGTGCGAATAGTGTGCGAATGCGAGTCCAAAGTGCCCTTTTGGCTCAGTGGTGTATTTGGCTTTAGCCATACTGCGAATCGCCAATTGTTCGAGAACATTTTGCTCAGGTTTACCCTGAATCTCCTCCATTAATTTGTTTAGCGCAGTGGAGATAGTTCTCTCATTCTCGATTTCGAACTCATGACCAAATCGCTTCGCAAAGCCAGAGAATGTATCCAGACGCTCCATGTCCGGAGAATCATGCGTACGATAAACAAAGGTGTCCTTTCCTTTATTCTTATTGAAAATGAATTCCGCAACGTATTTGTTTGCCAAGAGCATAAACTCTTCAATAAGCTTATGGATGTCTTTTCGCTCTTTGATCATCAAGCCAAGTGGTGTGCCTTTTTCATCTAGCTTAAATTTGACTTCTACTGTTTCAAAGTTGACAGCTCCATGCTTGAATCTACGCTGACGGATTTTCTTTGCCATGACATTTAGCAAAGTCAATTCCTCAAAGTAGTCGCCAGATTGAGTGTCAATATTTTCCTGCGCATCTTCATAGGCATATCTTCTATCCGAGTGGATGACAGTTCTACCAATCCAATGCTTTTTCACATTTGCTTCATCATCGACTTCGAATACACAGGCAAAGGTCAATTTGTCTTCATGAGGTCGAAGTGAACAAAGTCCATTACTCAATCGCTCAGGAAGCATAGGAATGGTTCTATCTACTAAGTAAACAGAAGTAGCTCTATTATAAGCCTCTTTTTCTAAAGCCGTTTTTGGTTGGACGTAGTGAGTAACATCTGCGATGTGAACACCAATTTCATGATTACCATTTTCCAGTTTTCTATAGGAAATAGCATCATCAAAATCCTTAGCATCTGCCGGATCAATGGTGAAAGTCAATACATCTCTGAAATCCTTTCTTTTCTTGATTTCTTTGGCAGTGATCTTCTCTGAAATTGCCTCAGCTTCTTTCTCTGGTTCCTCTGGATACTCGAATGGTAATCCGAATTCAGCCATGATGGAATGTATTTCCACTTCATGTTCACCTGCTTTTCCAAGGACACGTGTCACTTCACCGGTTGGATTTTTATCACCTTCTCTCCACTCGGTGAGTTTTACTACTACTTTTTCACCATGCTGAGCACCGTGCAAATCTCCTCTATGAACGAAGATGTCCTTGTGCATTTTCTTAAAGTCAGGAACTATAAATGCAAAACGAGGTGATATTTCCACTCGGCCTACAAATTCGTCTCTGCTTCTTTGTACAACTTCCAGTACTTTACCTTCTACTCGACCGGTTTTTCCTTTGAGAGGATAGACCATCACACGGACTTTGTCACCATCGAGCGCTTGTTTCATATCAGCCTCTTTGACCAAAATATCTCCATCTACCTTCTCGGGGTCGAGTGGTACGATAAAAGCAAATCTAGGATTTACAAAGTCCACGATTCCTTCGATAAACTCAGGATCTTGGGTGGATGAGTAATAATTTCTTGGATTTCGAGAAACTGAACCTGCTTCGACTAATTTACTTAGTACAGGCTCGACGCCACCTTTAGTAAGGGCATCTCTGATTTCGAGTTTCTTAATAATCTGCTTGGAGTTAAATTCCTCTCCAAAATGTGCATCTAAAAATTGAAGGATGCGACGTGCCAAGCTGGCTGCGTCTGTTTGCTTTCCACCTCTATTTTTAGTGGTGTTTTTCTTGTTAGATTTTCTTCCCATGTTTTGGGTTGTTGATTAGGGTTAAGGTAAAAAGATTTATGTCCCTGCGCCCATTAATCTTTGTGATCTTTTGTTGAATTTTCTAAATGGATGATTTCTATTTCTAAGTCATCCGATTGCGGATGCATAGCCATATATACTCGAGCTGTGACTTCCACATCTCTCAGGCAATATTTTTTGATTTTTTCTACGTCTTTTTCCAGATGAAAAGTAGTGTTGACCTGACTTCCGTCAAGATCATCTTTTGAAGATGGAATTCCAAAAACTGAAGCTAAAAGCTCCAAGCGGGTGTAGTGTTTATAGTCTCCAAACTTCCAAAGTTCCATCGTATCAAGATGGCGAACTTCCCAGGGCTTTTTCCCTGAGATCTGTAAAGGCTCCGGCAAAGCTACTCCATTGATTAGCATTCTACGGCAGAGGTATGGAAAATCAAATTCCTTACCGTTGTGAGCGCAAAGAATCCATTTTTTCTTCTCTAACAAAGCATTAAACTCCAAAAGAAGTTCCCGTTCATCTTCATGTGCGTAACATTTCGATCTGAACGCCAGTTTTTTGTCCTTCTTTTTCCATTGGAAATAGCCAACTCCAACACACACTACTTGCCCAAATTCGGCATGAATTCCTGCTCGATCAAAGTACAAGTCTCCAGGATCATGAATGCCATCATCCGTGTGAATTAGCCGTTCTTTTTTAAGCCATTCACCTTGAATTCGCTCGGGCAGTTCTTCGAATTTTTCAGTTAACGAAGCAGTCTCTATATCTAGAAACAGGATATCATTCAATTGATCAAAAAAATCTGCCATAAGCGGTTATTATGCGTGGAGAACTCCTTCCAGGCCAATTTCGGGAATCATCTTTATGAATCCAGGATCGAAACTGCCTGAAGTAAAGATAAACTTTTTATCAAAAATCTGATCCATTATGTAGTAACTCACCCAAAACTCATTGTTTAAAACAAATACTGCTGGATCTATGGGTTCTACTTTGGCTACTGATTGCTCACCAAGCTCTTCCAGCATATGGCGAAGTGTGGATGTCTTTTTTACTTCCCCATTTATTTCGCCATACCCTTTTGAAGTAATCATCACATTTCTCAACTCGATTAAATTTAAGTTGATAATGTAAACGGCCCATTCAGTTCCTGTGGCTGTTTCTTCCTTTGCTATCGCCAGCTTTACTCCAGTCACAGGACTGAAATCTATGTCTTTCTTCATATTTCTTCTATACTCTCCATTTCAAATAATTCGATCAAATGCTGCTTCACTCGACCTTTGACTTCTTGCATTTCCACAGGTCGGCCAAGCTCCAGATGAAGGGAGGTGACAGCTTTGTCATCGATGCCACATGGGATGATGTGTCCAAAATAGCTGATGTCGGTGTTGACGTTGAACGCGAAACCATGCATAGTCACCCAGCGACTAGACTTTACGCCCATTGCGCAGATTTTTCTTGGGTTTTTCTGTTCCAAATGATCAATCCAAACCCCTGTTAACCCATCGATTCTTCCCGCTTCTATTCCGTAATCCGCCAACGTCAAAATGATTGCTTCTTCCAGAAATCTTAGGTATTTGTGAATGTCAGTGAAGAAATTATCCAAGTCTAAAATCGGATAGCCCACTAATTGTCCAGGGCCATGATAGGTAATGTCTCCGCCACGATTGATTTTATAATACAGTGCTTGGTGCTTTTCCAGCCCTTTTTCATCCAAAAGTAGGTTCTCTTCTTTGCCACTTTTTCCCAGCGTATAGACATGTGGGTGTTCTACAAATAGTATGTAGTTTTTACTTGGTGCTTGGTCGGCTGGGGGCAAAGGACGATTGCTGATTTTCAGCGCTACAGTTTCAGCAAAGAGTTTTTCCTGATAGCCCCAAGATTGCTGATAATCCAGCTTTCCCAGGTCTCGGAATTCTACTTTTTTATTGATAATTTCATTCATTCGGCTAGTCCCGAGGGATTTACTTTTCAACTGAACTCAAAACGAGTTCGTTCATTGATTTTTCAAAATTAAACAAATATCCAAGATGGCTGAGCACAACGATTCCGGAAAACTAGCAGAGCAATTAGCCGCGGACTGGCTGGTGGGTAATGGGTATGAATTAATAGGTCGAAATTACAGATTTGGCCATGCCGAGATAGATTTGATTGTAAAGCATCGTGGACTGTTAATTTTTGTTGAAGTAAAGTTTAGATCAGGTACTGGCTTTGGATTTGCTGAGGAGTTTGTCGATTCGGTTAAACGTAAATTGCTTATAAAAGCTGCGGATCATTACATTTTTGAAAATGATTGGCATCAGGATATCCGCTTTGATATAATAGGCGTTTACAAAGACCGAACAGGTAAAATCAATTTTAGGCATTTTGAAGATGCTTTTTATTAAACAACACCCCAATTAAATTTTAAAATAGAAATTATGAAAAAAGTAACAGTGACTTTCATTTTTGCCTTAATGGCAATGGTAACTTTTGCGCAGGATGCAAAAAAAGATCAGAGAATTGAGGAAGACGCGATAGAAGCAAAAACTGATTTTCTGGAAGACGATCCTAGTATGGAGAGTTTTTTTGACTCATCCTATGGTTATATTATTTTGCCAAATGTAGGTAAAGGAGGATTTGGTGTCGGTGGAGCGGCTGGAAACGGAGTGGCTTACCAAGGTGGAAACAAAGTCGGGTATGCGAAAATGACTCAAGTTACCATAGGTTTTCAGGCAGGTGGTCAAGCTTATTCCGAAATTGTTTTCTTCGAAAATAAGGAAGCATTTGATCGATTTAAAAACAGTAAAGTGGAAATGTCTGCTCAGGTTTCCGCAGTCGCTGCAGCTTCTGGAGCTTCCTTAAATGCAAAGTATGTAGATGGAGTAGCAGTATTTACCCGCACCAAAGGCGGATTAATGTATGAAGCCTCAGTAGGAGGTCAGCAGTTCAAATTCAGAGAGAATTAAGATTTAATTGTCTTTTCGATACACCAGATTTCCGTCCTTATCCCATTCAGCACGAATGTAAGGGCGGAAATTTTTTGTATAAGCAGTTTCCTGATATTGGATTTCCCGTTTTCTGACAGCTTTTGTATTGTTATAATCCCAGTATTCTGTCCAGAGCCCAACTTTTTCTCCGTATTGATATTCTCCGGTTACAGCTACTTGTTTATCCTCATAGAAGTAAAAGTAATTTCCTTCTTCCAACCCATACTGAACAGGAATTATCTCCTGGATGGTTTTTGAGGATTGATCAAAATATCGAGTTCGTGATTCCCGTGGCCAGCCAGCTTCAAAGTGATTTTTATCTTGAAGCACATTATTTCCATCGTATAGCATCCATGTTTTGTGCTTGGTGCCATAGTAAAACATGCCACTTTCCACTACTTCCTCATTGACCACACGTTCGTAAGGTCCATGAAGGAGATAACCTTTCCCTGCTTTATAATCTTTGCTTTTGATGTTGCGCTCTTGAGTGTCAAACCAATATACATCTCTGATATAAGGGTCTTGTCGTCTTTCTTCATCAGTGAAATTAAAATATTCTGAGATCTGCTGCCCACGAATTTCCTGGCGGGTATACCCTTTACGGGTCTTAATTCCAAACCATTCATTTTTGCGTGCTTTCTTCTTTTTCTCCTTTTTTTCTTCCTTCTCTTTTGAGTCATCAAAAAGCAGCAATGGCACAGTCGTAGGAAGTAACCTGGAGTTTACCACACCACTGGAATCGGGATCTGACTTGGTTTCGGATTCTTCATTTTGTGCAAAGGAAACCCTGTTACAAAGAAGGAGAAATAGAAAACTGATATAAAATCGACTCATTATATATAAAAACGCAATTTACTTCGGTGTATTTTATCCAAAAATAACATTTCGGGATCAAATCCAGAGTATTGTTTAGATTTTATAATCTTCTCTTTACTTTTGTGGAATTTGTAAAAAAATCTCTCAAACAATGAATTCTATTTTATCAGACCGGATAATCAATATGGAGGAATCAGCCACTCTTGCCATGGCAAAAAAAGCAAGAGAGCTGAAATCGCAAGGAATTGACATCATCGGCCTTAGTTTAGGTGAGCCTGACTTCAAAACTCCAAAGCATATCCAAGTGGCTGCAAAAGATGCAATCGACGAAGGAAAGTACTTTTCATATCCTCCCGTAGCAGGTTACCAGGATCTGAGAGAAGCTATCGCAAAGAAGCTTCGTGAAGAAAATGAAATCGCTGAAGCTAAAGCTGAAAATGTAGTTGTTTCAACCGGAGCGAAGCATTCCATTGCCAATGTATTTATGTGCATGATCAATGAAGGTGATGAAGTAGTTATTTTCTCTCCATACTGGGTGAGTTATGCCGAAATCATCAAGTTGGCAGGCGGAGTTCCCGTATTGATCGAAGGTACTTTGGAAAACAACTTCAAGGCTACTGCTGCTCAATTGGAGGCTGCAATCACTCCAAAGACTAAAGGTGTTATCTATTCTTCTCCATGTAATCCTACTGGATCAGTATTCAGCAAGCAGGAACTAGAAGCTATCGCTGATGTGGTGAAAAAGCATGAAAACGTCATGGTGATCGCTGATGAGATCTATGAGAAAATCAACTTTGCTGGTAGAAATTACAGCATCGCATCATTCCCAGGAATGTTCGAAAGAACAATTACCGTGAATGGATTTTCAAAAGGTTATGCAATGACCGGCTGGAGAGTTGGTTATATCTGTGCGCCTGTTTGGATGGCAAAAGCAGTGGAGAAAATTCAAGGTCAGTTCACTTCTGGAGGCACAGGTATTGCTCAAAGAGCTGCTTTAGCTGGTATTTCTGGTGATCAGACTCCAACTACTGAAATGGCTGATGCTTATTTAAGAAGAAGAGGTTTGGTATTGGATTTACTTCGTGATATTCCTGGTATCAAAACGCACGTGCCAGAGGGAGCGTTCTATTTCTTCCCAGATGTGACTGCTTTCTTTGGCAAGTCAGCTAAAGGACACGATGTGAAAGATGCAGATGATCTTTGTCTTTACCTTTTAGCTGAAGCTCATGTTTCTTTAGTAACTGGAGCAGCATTTGGAGCTCGGGATTGTATCAGACTTTCTTATGCAGCTTCCGACGAGGAGCTGGTAGATGCTCTTGGCAGAATGAAAAAAGCCCTAGGCGAATTAGCTTAATAAAAACAACTCTTTACCCCGGCAATAGTCGGGGTTATTTTTTGCCTAACCAGAAAGACTTATTTTTGGGAAAAATTACCCTATGGCTGAAGTTATCGTTATCACTCCTGTAAAGAATTCTCTAGAGACAACCTTAGATACGGCAAGAGCAATTGCTGATTCCTCAGTAGGTGTGAAGCATATCATTTTTAATGACTTTAGTACTGAAGAGACAAAAGCTGGTTTAGAGCAATACAAGTCAGAGATAGGATACGAACTGATCCATCTGGAAGATCATACAGATCATCCTTCGCCTAATTACAAATTGGTACTTCAGATGGCCCAGAAGATGGCAAATGAAGCTCAATTGCCCTTACTGGTTATAGAATCAGACGTGGTAGTAAAGTCAAACACAATTGCGGATTTGCTGAATTTTCAAAAATCAACACCCAAATCTGGACTAGTTGGATCTGTGACTGTTGATGAAAAAGGTGTGGTTAATTTTCCATACCTGAAATTCAAAGGCGTGAAAGATTCAGTGATTGATACTTCCAGAAGTTTAAGCTTTTGCTGCACACTTTTTTCCAATGATTTTCTCAAAGCCTATGATTTCATGGGATTGGATGAAGCCAAAGATTGGTACGATACTTTTATTTCCAAAAAGTCAATTGAACTGGGTTTTAAAAATAATGTACTCATGAATGCGCCGGTCTGGCACAGGCCACATGCGAGTAGACCATGGAAGCAATTGAAGTACAGCAATCCGCTGAAATACTATTTTCTGAAATTCTGGAAGGGGATGGATAAAATCTAATCAGAGTTTGCCTAAAAGTTTCATTAATGTATTATATGGTTTTGACCAAGTTCGTTGAAAGCGTAAGGGGCCATTAAGTTCTCTTTCGAAAAAATCCATATGCTTGGCATTTAAATAGGCGAGTCTCTCAATTTTCTTTTGGTGTGTTGCTGTCTTCTTTCGCTTGCTTGTAGGAGTTAATCTATAGAAATATCCAAGGAAAGGTAACTGAACAACATCCCCTCCATTTTTTAACATTTTAATCCAAAACTCCCAATCTTCCCTTCCCATAGTCATATCCTCAGAGAATCCACCAACTTCCAGTGCATCCTTTTTCCAAAAAAAAGTAGCCGGGAAAATCATATTATCTCTAGCAAGCTGGTATCTGCTGAACGGTTTCAGATTCCATTTTTTCTGTCCTTTTTGATCAAATTTAATTCCTTGGCAATAGACAACCCTTACTTCGGGTTTGGAAGTCATGACCTTTACTGCTTCTTCTATATAGTTGGGAGCAATCAAGTCATCGCCGTCCAGAGGTAAAATTATTTCACCTTTTGCATTGTTGATGCCGTTGTTTCTAGCCACTGAAACTCCCCCGTTTGGCTGATCCAACACTCTTATTTCAGAGTGTTCCTTAGCAAGTTTTTGAGCTACTTCAAGTGAATTATCTGTAGATCCATCATTTATTATTAAAATTTCAATGGGCCTGTAGGATGATTGAAGCGCATTTTCAACAGTCTCCCTCAGGTATTTCGCCTGATTGTAACAAGGTGTCACTATAGAGACTAGTGGTGCTTTCATTTTCACTTTATCCATTCTTACCAAAATTACAATTCTAAGGTAACTTTTAATTTATAAACTTAAATTCCTAAGGTAATACACATAAAGTACTTTTCAGTTTTGCATTTGAAAAATACATATTGCTTTTGATTCTTTGCGGGGAGATGGATATACATATACTATTAAAATTCTTTAATAACTGCTAATTATTTGCATTCGCAGCTAATGGAGATGCTTAGTATAATTTTGTAGACTTTGATTTTGTGTTGAAAAAATAAGAAAAATGAATATAAGTTTGTTTAAACGGTTGTAATTCATACCTTTAAGTAGGTGATTAAACAACTTTTCTGTATTATTTAATTTTTTCAAGTTCGGATTATTACTCCAATCCATTTTTAAGACTCAACCTGTTTCAAGAAAATCCGGATTTCGGTCCGGATTTTTTTTTGAGAATTTTTTAGTGAACTTTCGGGATGTGTATACTAACATCAACATGATCAGAGGAAAGGTTTTTATAAGCTTAATCGTATTTCTCTTCTGTAATCATGCCTTTTCACAGAATCCGAAATTTCAATACGATTCTAACTATGTGGAAAACTCAAGAGATGTCATTTCTTCCAGGCTTTTTTTTAGTAAAAAATATACACGACTGGTTGCTCACGCACATGATTCAGATGAGCGATACACATTAATACCTAATACAGGGTTGAAAATGGGGATTGGCTTTACCTATCAGGATTTGACCATCAACGCTTCATTTCCTATGAGATTTCTTTATCCGGATAGAGAAAGTAACTGGCCGGGAAATTTGGATTTGCAGTCACATATCTATGCGCCGAAGATCATTGTTGATTTCTTTGGACAATTCTACAATGGATATAAGATAAAAGCTGAAAATCGGATCCACTCCGAGGAGGATTACCTAAGGAAAGACTTGCGTCAAATTACTTTGGGACTAAATATGAATTACCTATTTTTTGGCGATAAAATGTCCATAGCAGCTGCTTGGAACCAGTCGTCCATCCAAAAAAAATCTGCCTATTCCCCATTTATAGGTTTTGAAGGATATGGCGGTAATATGCGAGGTGATTCTCTACTGTTGCCTTCCAGTCCAGAGACTGAATTGATCAATTTTGACAGAGCTAGTTATTTTATGGCTGGACCTAATGCAGGATTGGCTGGGACGTTGGTATTTTGGAAAAGCTTCTATTTGACTGGTGTAGCTTCTGCAAACTTGAGTTTAGGGTATACTAAATGGAGGAATGAGGAGGAATATAAAAAATGGGGTGGGGCCCCTACCTATTATTTGCGTGGTTTTTTTGGATATAATGGTCCACGTTTCGCCATCACAACAAGCTATATATTAAAAAACTTAAATTTGATTAAGGGTGGACCGTATCATCAAGCTGTAAATACCGGCGACTATAGGATTAATTTTATTTATAAAATCTACGCAGGAAAGAGCTTCAAGAAGAAATTTAATAAAATTAATCCTGTACGAATACTGATTAAGGATTAACGATTTCTAGGTTGGACTCCCTTCCATATTTATTTTTAGTTTTGAGTGCATAACAAACCCAAATTCAATGGCAGATCAATTCCATATTCAAGAATCCTTAAAAAGTCTTGGTATTCAATCTGAAAACCTGGGAACATCCACTGGTGTCAACTGGATTGATTCAGGTGAATGTTCAATTCCGTCCTTTTCTCCGGCAGATGGTGAACTGATAGGAAAGGTACAGTCTACAAATAAGGAAGCTTACGCAAATGTGATCTCACAGGCGCAAATTGCCTTTGAAAGCTGGAGACTTGTTCCTGCCCCCCAGCGGGGAGAAATCGTAAGGGAAATTGGAAATGCTTTAAGGGAGAAGAAGTCAGATTTGGGTAAGCTAGTATCCTATGAAATGGGGAAATCTTACCAGGAAGGTTTGGGAGAGGTGCAGGAGATGATCGATATATGTGATTTTGCAGTTGGACTTTCTAGGCAGCTATATGGTTTGACTATGCATTCCGAGCGTCCCGGTCACCGGATGTATGAACAGTGGCATCCTTTGGGAATTATCGGGATTATCTCAGCATTTAATTTTCCTGTTGCCGTATGGTCCTGGAATGCTGCTTTGGCTTGGGTATGTGGAGATGTCTGTGTATGGAAACCTTCGGAAAAAGCTCCTCTTTCAGGTATTGCCTGTCAGAAAATAGCTGGTAAAATTTTCGAAAAGCATGGAATGCCTGAAGGGATATGTTCTTTGGTAAATGGAGATTATAAGGTAGGAGAGTTTATGTCCAATGATTCGAGACTTCCACTCATTTCAGCGACGGGCTCCACGCGGATGGGTAAATTAGTGGGTGAATCGGTAGGAAGAAGATTGGGAAGATCTTTATTGGAATTGGGAGGTAACAATGCAATTATCATTACAGAAAATGCCGATATGGACATGGCCATTCGAGGCGCTTTATTTGGTGCCGTGGGTACAGCTGGTCAGCGCTGTACGAGTACTCGGAGATTGATAATCCATGAAAATGTATATGAGGAAGTAAAGTCGAGGTTGGCGGCAGCTTACAGCAAGCTTGTGATTGGTAATCCACTAGACGAAAAAAACCACGTAGGTCCGGTGATAGATATAGATGCTGTCAAGATGTATCTGGTAGCCATAGAAAAAGTGGAAGCCGAAGGAGGAAAGGTAGTAGTGCAGGGCGGTGTTTTGGAAGGGGAAGGGTATGAATCTGGTTGCTATGTGAAGCCAGCGGTTTATGAAGCAGAAAATCATTATGAGATTGTGCAACATGAGACTTTCGCCCCTATCCTTTATTTAATGAAATATAAAAAGATAAATGAAGCCATAGCGATACAAAATGGAGTTCCTCAAGGTTTATCCTCAGCAATTATGACTACCGATATGAGAGAAGCAGAGGCTTTCCTTTCTGTCTCAGGATCTGATTGTGGAATAGCTAACGTAAATATTGGTACTTCAGGGGCAGAAATCGGTGGTGCTTTCGGAGGAGAAAAGGAAACAGGAGGGGGCCGTGAGTCAGGTTCTGATGCCTGGAAAGCTTATATGCGCAGGCAAACGAATACCATAAATTATTCAACAACTTTACCCTTGGCACAGGGCATTAAGTTCGACATTTGATTATAAATAGTTTTTTGCAATGCCTATGAGCAAAAAATGAAGAATTTAATATGGTGATATTAATAAATAGTATTCCTTCTATATTTGGCTTGAACTCACCAATATCTTTTGACCAAATTAACCATGCGGCTTGAATCCCCTAAAGCGTCTTTAATTATTTCTGTTTATAAAGATGTTCATTTTTTAGAGCAAGTTATGAAGTCCGTCGAATTGCAGACATGGAGGGAATTTGAGGTGATAATTTCTGAAGATGGAGATAATCCGGAGATGAAGGAATATTTGCAGCATTTAAATTCCACTTTTCCTATACAGCATCTTACGCAGGAAGATTTAGGCTGGAGAAAAAACAGGGCACTTAATCGTGCAATCAAATCAGCTAAAGCTGAGTGGCTCGTTTTCATAGATGGAGATTGCCTACTTCACCCGCGGTTTATGGAGTTTCATTTTAAACTTTCTGATAAAAATTCCATTCTGGGAGGAAAGAGGATAAAATTGGACGAGAATACATCTTTAGACCTAATTGAGGGTAAGATTCCAATAGGTAAAATGAATCATGTCATAATTAAGAAATTTCGGGAAATTTCCAGAAACGGGGGCCAATTTCTAGAGGAGGGTATTTTTATAGAACCTACAGGTATTTTGGGATTCATTCCTAAGATGAGGAAAATGAGAAATTTGAAAGGCTGCAATATGTCATTTCATAGGTCAGCGATTGACGCAATAAATGGGTTTAATGAGGAATATAAAAAGCCTGCAGTAGGGGAAGATATTGATTTGGTATGGAGGTTTGAGGGGTTAGGATATCGGTTGATTTCCTTGAGGAATTTAGCGGTTCAGTATCATTTATTCCATAAAGAATGTTGGATAGAGCAGGAGGAAAATCTGGAAATCATGAAGAGAAATCAAAAAGTTCAAAGATTTGTCTGTAAAGATGGACTTAAAAAGAAATAGATTATGAAGAGAATATTCGAAAAAATGTCACGTGAACTAATTTAGTACAAGGTCAATAACTCACCTTTTTCCTAATGAATATAGATTTTGAGTTTGATAGATTTTGATGAGTAAATTAATTGGGAAAATATTTAATAAATATTCCGTCTCATTTTCAATAAATTACTGATGTTGTTGACAAATCTATTTGCTTAAGAGAAAATAGAAATTACCTTTGCATTCCCTTACGAACGGAAAGGGACACAAAGATGGGAGTTTAGCTCAGTTGGTTCAGAGCATCTGCCTTACAAGCAGAGGGTCGGGGGTTCGAATCCCTCAACTCCCACACCTTACACTATTACTCTAGTAAGAGTGGACATAATTCTTGGGAGTTTAGCTCAGCTGGTTCAGAGCATCTGCCTTACAAGCAGAGGGTCGGGGGTTCGAATCCCTCAACTCCCACATTCAATCCCGATATTTTCGGGATTTTTTTTTTGCTCAAAAAAAGACTGCTTCAATTTTTTTGAAGCAGTCTTTTATCATTTCAAGCCTCAAAAGCTTTACTCCAAATTCAACATAAAGCCAGCTCTAAACCAACGTCCTGGCATCTGTACTGTTCCGGCTTCCATGTAGTCTGTATTGGTAATATTGGATGCTTCTGCAAAGAACCCGATTTTACCGGTTCTATTGAAGTCCACCCGCATATCCAGAAGGAAATAAGGATCCTGATTCATGCGTTCCACATTTCTTATCTTGGTGTTCCATTCCAGCTTTTGGCCAATTCCAAGTAATACTCCTCCGATCAATTGATTTTTCAAAGCTGTCAGCGCATAGCGAGTTTCGATCCCTGGCTGATTAATAAGGTCTGCATTGATGTAATTATATGAAATCATCAATTCTTTTACCTGCACGATTCTCCCATTTGGACTTACCCGATAATAAAGTGATGCCTCAATTCCATTGAATTTAACTTCGCTGAAATTTTGTGGTTGCCAAGGTGTATCTGCATCCGGTCTGGTCCATTCGATTAAGTTATCTGTGCTTCTGTTGAAATAAACAAGTTCTGAGAATAGACCAGATTTAGACCATTTTGCTCCAATTTCGAAGTTTTGGGCTTGCTCAGGAACAAGTTGATCATTCCCAATATTAGTTGGTCCAACGTAATATAGGTCATTGTAGGTAGGGATACGGTAGCTGATCCCATAGCCAGAGTAAAGCCTAAGGTCAGTTGTAGCTTGAAAACCAAGTTCAGCGCCAGGGAAATGCTTCCCGCCGTATTCAGAGTAATAATTGGAATAAACTCCGGCACGCAAATCAACTTTAGACCCAAAATTTACCATTTGTTCCAAAAAGATTCCAGTTAAAACCCGGTCACGATTTCCAAGAGTGGTGCTCTCAATAGCTTCCTTTCTAGTTTCTGCACCAAAGCCAGTTGTGCCAAGTTTTGTTTTAAAATTTCCATTCGTCTCTAGAGCGTAAACATCAGTTGTATGGAAGTTTTGGTAGAATTCAGGCTCATTCCTTTTAAGTAAATATTCGTCTTGATTTCTTCGGAAATATCCCCGGGTGTTAAGATAGAAGTTGTCTAATGTAAGTGTATGACTAAAAGAGGCAAGTGTAGTCTGCACACTTTCCCACTGGTCAGGAAAGGAACTGGAGTAAAAGCCATTAGCACCAAAGCTTCTATCTGTATAGGCGAGCATGCCTTTCAGCTTATTTTTCTCATTAATGTCCAATCCTCCCTCATAAAATATATTGCTTACCTGATAGTCGGAATTGTACCAATGTCCATTGGAATCATCATAGGATACAGCTAGATTTTGCTTGTAGATTCCCACCGGAAGTGAGCCAGCAAAGTTGATTCCTTTCATTCCAAAATCACCTGCATAGCCTTGGACTCTTGCATAACTTTTATCGCTCAGTTCAGTAATTACATTTATTGCACCAGCATAGGCGTTTTGACCAAAAACCCGTGAAGCAGGCCCTTTTAAAACTTCCACTCTATCTATATTGACCAACGGCACAGGGATGTTCATCATATGATGCCCAGTTTGTGGATCACTGAGTTTGATGCCGTTGAGAAGCATAAGAGTTTGCTCAAATGAGCCTCCCCGTATACTAATATCCGATTGCACGCCAGAGACACCTCTTTGCCGAACATCCACTCCTGGTACAAAGGATAATACTTCTGCTAGACTTCTGGCAGGCGCAGTCTCTATCTGACGCTTGCTGATTAGAGAGATGTTTCGGCTCTGTTTGGAGAAAGGAAGTTGGATCCTGTTTTCCTGGATCAAAACTTCTCCCAAATTCTGGGTGGTGGTGTCTGTTTGGGCATTTACGCTGAAACAAAATGCTAATGAAGACACAAGGAGTACTAGTTTTTGCATGGTTTGATCGTAAATAGTACCCAAAAGTCGACTGAAAATATCCTTTTTCCAATAATGGAATATTTCTAAAAATTCATTACAGAGGCGAATCTCATGTAAAATATAAAGGAGGTTAGAAGAGCAATTCTTACTTTTGAAACTAAATCAAACAATTGATATGCGCAGGAAAATTATAGTTAAGCTGCTTTTTGCCGGGGCTATGCTCGCAGGAATCAGCAATTCTTTTGCTCAAGAAGTAAAAGAGAACAACCAGGAACAATTTGGAGAATTCATCAACCGAAAAGGTACTTATACAAGATCTGCTTCAGGTAAGCCCAATCTAGGATACTGGCAAAACAAAGCTGATTACCAGATTGCAGTCGCATTGGATGATTCCACTCATACTCTTTCAGGAAATATTACGCTTACTTACACCAATAATAGTCCTGAATCGCTCGATTTCATCTGGATGCAGATGGAGCAAAATAGATTTAAAGAGGATTCCCGTGGTACGTTGACCACCCCGATTCAGGGTAATAGATATAATGGAGATATGGATGGCGGTTTTGAGGTGACTAATCTTCAGGCTAAAGTTGGTTCGAAAGGATCCGTTTCATCCAAGTACATTGATTCTGATACTAGAATGCAAGTTTGGTTTAATGAGCCAATACCAGCAAAAGGTGGAACAGCTACTGTCTCTATGGACTTCTCTTTCAAAGTTCCAGTAGAAGGAATGGATAGAATGGGAAGACTTGAAGTGGAAGACGGTTGGATCTATGCTTTCGCTCAGTGGTATCCTAAAGTTGCAGTATTCGATGATATAGAAGGTTGGAACGTGGAACCTTACTTGGGAGCTGGAGAATTTTACCTAGAGTATGGTGATTTTGATTATAAAGTGACTGTGCCTTATGACCACATCGTAGTAGGTTCTGGAGAGCTTTTGAATCCTAAAGAAGTCTTGAGCAAAGAACTTCAAACTCGCTATGCTAAAGCAAAAGATAGCGATAGTACCGTAATGATGATTACTGCCGAGGAGCTTGGGAATACTGAATTGACAAGACCGAAGCAAGAAGGAACTGTGACTTGGCACTTTGCCATCCAAAATAGCCGTGATGTGGCTTTTGCTACTTCCAAAGCGTTTATTTGGGATGCTGCAAAAATCAATCTTCCTAGTGGAAAGAAAATATTGGCACAATCCGTTTATCCAAAAGAATCAGATGGACAAGAAGCTTGGTCTAGATCTACAGAATATAGCAAAGCCTCTATTGAATATTATTCTGAGAAATGGTTTGAATTCCCTTATGCTACTGCGACAAATGTTGCAGCCGATATAAACGGGATGGAATATCCAGGCTTAAACTTCTGTAGCTATAATTCAAAAGGTGAAGACCTTTGGGGTGTGACTGACCATGAATTTGGTCACAACTGGTTCCCAATGATTGTGGGTACCAACGAGCGTCGCTATGCTTGGATGGACGAAGGGTTTAATACTTTCATTAATCATTACAGCACTATGGCCTTCAATGATGGCGAATATCCTTCAAATCTGAATGAAACTCGTAGATATGCAAATTTCTTCACGAGCGAGACAAGAGAGGGGATAGATACTTATCCGGATGTTGTGAATATTAGTAATTTGGGAATGCTAGCGTATAATAAGCCTGCAATGGGACTGTTGATGCTACGTGAATATATTTTAGGACGTGAGAGATTCGATAATGCGTTCAAATCATACATCAAGACTTGGGCATATAAGCATCCACAGCCTACAGATTTCTTTAATCATATTGAAAATGTAGGTGGAGAAAACCTTTCTTGGTTTTGGCAAGGATGGTTTTACGGAACGGGTAATATTGACTTGGGCGTAAATGCTGTCATTCCTTATGCTGGCAATTATGTGGTTGTGCTAGCAAACAAAGGAGATATGCCGATGCCAGTATTGATGGAAATAGCGTTTGAAGATGGTACTACTGAACGCAAAATGCTTCCTGTAGAAATTTGGGAAAGAGGAGATACTTGGAATTATTTGTTGAAAACTGAAAAGAAAGTGAAGTCAGTAGTTATTGATCCTGATAAGCTTCTTCCAGACGTGAACCTTGGAAACGATAGCTGGCCTCAAGCTTTGTACGAGGATAAATAACCAATAAAAAAACCCGGAATTTCATCCGGGTTTTTTGTTTTGATTTTTTTGTGAAACTATCAAATTCAATAATCATCGTTGATTTCCAGCCAAAGCCCGTCAGGATCCTGAATGTAAATCTGGCGAATTCCATCTACTCTTACGGTTATCTTTCCCTTCTCTCCAACCCAACTTTCAAAAGGATAATTTGAATCCTCAAGTGTTTTGATAAAAGCATCCATATCCTTCATGCTGAAGCACAAGTGATTTACTTTGGATATTTGGGTTGGGGTATTTGGCGCTTCGATAATATGTAGCGCAGCTCCTCCTCCGATATCGTACCAAGCATGGACTCCATCTTTGAAAGGTTCTTCGATCTCTTCCAAGCCAACTATTTTCTGGTAAAACTCCTTGCTGGAACCAAGATTACTGACATGAACTGCGATGTGATTTACTTTGATTTGGGCAAACGTGCTCATGGTAATTCCTACTAATAAAAATGTGAATAAAACTTTCATAGGCCTTTGGATCTGTAGTGTGATTTTGTAAGCCCTAATGTTAGCTTATTTGAGGGTGGATTGAAAATAAATTTTGATATAAAAGAAGAAAGCACCCGCCATAGCGGATGCTTTCCTGAAAATTTTAAATAATCATCTTCCTATTCTTGCGCCTCTTTGTGCAAGTCTGTAGCCAAAGCCAGCTTCTCTGCTTCATCAAATAATTTGATGGCTTGCAGATAAACTTCATTGATGTCATTCACCACTTTATAGAAAGCGTTATCATCATAGATTTGTCTACCCAAGTGTGCTTTCACCAGGATCTTCAGATATTCTTTAGACTTATTGAAATCTTTGGCATCAAAGTCAACTTTGTTTTTCTTACCATATTCTACCAATTCATTTAGCATCGCGTCACTCACTTGGTAGTCGGTGTAATATTGATCCAAGGTCATGTTTTCAAACTTGGATTTATTTTCATTTGCGAAATCAAGCACAAATTCACGTGCAGAGTCAGAGTTGAATAATTTATTCACGTAAGAAGAAGACATCGTCGTATCCAAAGGCACAAAGTAATCAGGCATGATTCCTCCTCCTCCATAAACAGTCCTTCCTTTTACGGTTTCATACTTTAAACTGTCGTTAAATTTCACGCTGTCTGCAGAGAAGAATTCTCCATGTTCGTATCGCTCAACCCAGTCTCTTTCATACGCTTCGTAATTAGCTCCGTAAGGCTTTTGGATGGATCTGCCAGAAGGTGTAAAATATCTTGCGATAGTCAATCTTAATTCAGCACCGTCATTTAAGTCGATTGGCATTTGCACTAGACCTTTTCCAAATGATCTTCTTCCTACGATCAAGCCTCGGTCGTTATCTTGGATTGCGCCGGCAAGAATTTCAGAAGCTGAAGCAGAACCCTCATTCACGAGTATAATTACAGATCCCTCTTCAAACATTCCCGGTTTGAATGCATACGCCTTTTGGTTGTATTGCTCTACTTTACCCTCTTGAGAGACGATCAATGCTTTTTCGCCCAAAAGCTCATCAGCCATATTAATTGCCGCTCCCATGTATCCGCCTGGATTACCTTGAAGATCAATCACTAATTTTTTCATCCCCTTGCTTTTCAGATCAGTGACGGATTCTTTAAACTCCTCGTAAGTGGTCGCCGCAAAACGGGTTACTTTGACATATCCAATTTCATCGTTGACCATGTAGGAAGCAATAATGCTGTATTGTGGAATTTTGTCACGGGTGATTTTATACTCGATAAGTTCTTTTTGGTTTTTCCGCTTCATGTCCACCACTACCACAGATCCCTTTGGACCTCGTAGTTTTTCAAATACATCACGGTTAGTAACCCCGATACCAGCCATATTTTCTCCATCGACACTGATTATTTGATCGCCGGATTGGATTCCAAGTGCTTCAGAGGGACCTCCTGTAAGTGGGGCCACTACATAGATCGTATCTCTGATAATGCCGAATTCCACTCCTATACCATCAAATTCTCCATCAAGTTGAGATTGAACTATTGAAGCATCTTTTGCAGGAATATAGCTTGAGTGTGGATCCAGGTGTTCTAGCATTTTATTGATGCCATATTCCACCAATTCGTTGGTATTGACACTGTCCACATAGTCTCTGTTGACATAGGTCATTATTTCCTGCAGCTTGTATAGTGCCGCTCTTAGATCATTTTGATTCCCTTTTGGCTCAGCAAAAGTGGCCCCGATCCAGATTCCTGCTGATATGGCTAGCGCCAAAATAATTGGTAGTCTGATTTGGGATTTAGTGTTTTTTGTCTCGCTCACAGCTTTCTCTTTCAGTTGGTTATATCTTTTTATTGTTAGTGTAAATTACCCAAAAATGCTTTCTTTTCGAATACTCTTTTGATAAAGCTAACAAATGTTTATACGGGGGGAAGGTATAATGGCTCAATTTATTCCCCTTTTTTCTGTTAAAAAAAATTATTTTTGCATGATGAGATCTTTTGGCGATTTTGAAAAGGCACTTCTAGGTGATTTAGTTTCTGAAAACTACGTCTTTGCTTCCGTGCTCCATTATTTCGGAATCAGCTTTTATCAATATCCTACCGAATCCCTTGAAGTGGTTTGCAAAAAGCATAAAGTCCACTCCAGCCAGCTGATCATAGAGCTGGAATCCTGGGCTCAAAGGAAGGAGCCAACTACTGAGGAATTGTATTTAAATCCTATTGAAATTTTGGTGGCTTATCTTAAGAAAAAGCATTACTACTTCGTAAGACAGGAGCTTCCATTTCTATCAAATATTATCTCAGGAATCACTCCTGAGCCACAATACGTTAGCCTAATGGCTGATCTGCGTATTATGTTTCCACTTTTTGTAGAGGATTTTATACATCACATACATGAAGAAGAAAGTCGCTTGTTTAAAAGAATAGAATTACTTCAGGATATAGAGGAAAACAGATTTTCTTTGACAGATGCCATCACCATTTTACAGAGAGATCCTATCCATATGTTAGCAGATCAACATGAGATTCATGACGATGAAATGGAAGGTATCAGAAAATTGACTGCAGATTACTCTCTGGATGCGGATGCCCCCTTGACTATGAAAGTTCTTTACCACGAATTACAGAACTTTGAACAGGAACTTAGAATCCACGCAAAAATTGAAGATGAACTTCTTTTTCCCAAAGCAGTCGAACTAGAACGAGAGGCATTGCGCCAATTCAAAAAGATAACCAGGAAAAACTGATGCCCAGAATACTCGCAATTGACCTGGGAACTAAAAGAACCGGACTGGCTGTTACTGATACCTTAAAATTGTTGGCTAATCCTTTGGAAACCATTGAGACTTCCACGTTGCTAGATTATCTGAAAATTTACTGCGGAAAAGAAGATGTGGACACCTTGGTTTTGGGTTATCCCACCCGCCTTAATGGCCAGGCCAATGAGATGACCCCAAAAGTGATTACCATGAAGGACAGGCTTTCGAAGGCTTTTCCCGATAAAAAAATAGAACTCGTCGATGAGCGGTTCACTTCCAAGATGGCCTTGCAAAGCATGATTTCCATGGGAAGTAAAAAGAAAGACAGAAAAGAAAAAGCCGGAAACCTAGACAAGGTGAGTGCGGCGATTATCCTACAATCCTATTTAGAGAGACAATGATTTATCCTATAGTTGCTTACGGCAATCCAATCCTTAAAAAAGAAGCTGAGGAGATTACCGAAGGAACCGAGCTCGATGAGCTGATCAAGAATATGTTTGCCACAATGGACAACGCCAGCGGGGTAGGTCTGGCTGCACCACAAATTAACCAGGGAATTAGCCTTTTTGTCATCGATAGTTCTTTGATGCTTGACGAAGATGCTGAGGAAGTTGGTATACGCCGTGCCTTTATCAATCCAATAATTCTGGATGAATACGGTGACGATTACAGTTTCGAAGAAGGATGCCTAAGTATCCCGGAAGTACGAGCGGAGATCACCCGACCTGAGACGCTGACCATCGAATACTACGATGAAAACTGGAATCTGAAAGAAGAAGAGTTCTCTGGAATGACAGCTCGTGTAATTCAGCATGAATATGATCACCTCGAAGGAGTGCTTTTTATAGATTACCTGAAAGGTCTCAAGAAGCGCTTGGTGAAATCCAAGCTCATCGATGTAAGTAAAGGCAAAGTATCCACTGATTACCGAATGATTTACCCACTGAAATGATCAAATCTCCCCAACTCAAAATAGCGCTGGTACAGACTAATCTTTATTGGAAAGATAAAGTCGCAAATCTGGCGATGCTGGAAGAGAAAATGTGGGAAATCCCAAATGGAGTGGATTTGATTATTTTGCCGGAAATGTTTCCAACTGGTTTCAGCATGGATGCAGCTGAGTTGGCAGAGCCGATGAATCTTAACGTCTGCAAATGGATGAGGCAGATGGCTTCCCAAAAGAATGCTACACTTGCCGGAAGTGCGATCATTCAAGTGGATGGTAAATATTACAATCGATTACTGTGGGTTAGCCCTGATGGAATGATCCAGTATTACGATAAGAGACACCTATTTCGGATGGCAGATGAAGACCAGTCTTTTTCAGCCGGCGATAGATTACCTATTTTTGAATTGAATGGTTGGAAAATTTGTCCGCAGGTGTGCTACGATTTGCGGTTTCCAGTTTTCTCCAGAAACAAAATGCTGGAAGGAAAATTAGCATACGATCTGATTTTTTATGTGGCTTCCTGGCCTGCTGCCCGAATTTCAGCTTGGGATGCTCTTTTGCCTGCTCGGGCTATTGAAAATTTATCCTTTTCTATAGGAGTAAATCGGGTAGAAGCAGATGGAAATGGAGTGCAGTATAATGGGCATTCTGCTGTTTACGACTTTAAAGGAAATCAACTGGAGTTTCTTGGGGAGAAGGAAACAATCACTGTTTTTGAATTAGAGGCGGAAGCACTGGATTCTTATCGGGAGAAGTTTCCTGCTTGGATGGATTCGGATAATTTTTTGATCAAGTAACCCTTTATTGAAAGGTAGAGTACTTTACGCGAGCGGAATTTGAAACAAGGATATTTTCCGTATTTTAGCCCCCATATTTTAAGCCTCTGTTTCTCTTTTTACAAACCATTTTAAACGCTAAATGGAATGACCAAGAAGTGGTCGATCGTAGATCCGAGGTAAATCAAGCCTTTTTGAATTACTAAAACCATGAGTAACCAAACTCCAAAAATCCTTTATACGCTGACTGACGAAGCACCAGCTTTGGCCACGTATTCCCTATTACCAATAGTAGAAGCATTCACTAAGTCCGCTGGTGTATCAGTGGAAACCCGTGATATTTCGCTTTCAGGTAGAATTATTTCCAATTTCCCGGAGTATTTGACTCCTGAGCAGCAGCTTCCAGATACCCTTGCAGAACTTGGAGATATCGCAAAAACCCCGGAAGCCAACATCGTAAAACTGCCAAATATCTCTGCATCTGTTCCACAGCTTAAGTCTGCAATCAAGGAACTTCAAGCGCAAGGATATGCTCTTCCTGAATATCCGGAGGAGCCAAAAACTGAAGAAGAAAAGACCATCAAGTCCAAATATGATAAAGTCAAAGGTTCTGCTGTAAACCCGGTTCTCCGTGAAGGTAACTCTGATCGAAGAGCTCCCCAAGCGGTGAAAGCTTACGCTAGAAAGCATCCACATTCCATGGGTAAATGGTCTGCAGATTCCAAATCCCATGTGGATAGTATGACTGAAGGTGATTTTTACGGAAGTGAAAAATCGCACACCATGGCGGACGAAACTGTAGTTTCTATTGAACTCCACGGAGAAGATGGTAAAAAGGAAATTCTTAAATCTGGCTTGAAACTCCAAGCTGGAGAAGTGATTGATGCTTCAACGATGAGCATTTCGGCGTTGACTGCATTTCTTCGAAAAGCCAAAGCTGAAGCAAAACAGCAAGGTGTACTTTTCTCCATTCACATGAAAGCTACGATGATGAAGGTTTCTGATCCTATCATCTTTGGACATGCAGTGAAAGTATTTTTTGAGCCCGTTTTTGCAAAGCATATAGCTACCTTTAATGAAGTGGGAATAGATGTAAATAATGGATTTGGGGATTTGATCTCTAATCTGGACAAACTTTCCATTCCTAAAAGAACTGAAGTTGAAGCGGATATCGCAGCATGTCTTGCCGATAGCCCGGACTTGGCGATGGTGAATTCTGATAAAGGAATCACTAACCTTCACGTACCAAGTGATGTGATTATCGATGCCTCTATGCCAGCGATGATCAGAACTTCCGGTCAGATGTGGAATAAGGAGGGCAAGCTTCAGGATACAAAGGCTATCATACCAGATAGATCTTATGCCGGAGTTTATGAAGCTACGATCAACTTCTGCAAAGCTCATGGCGCATTCGACCCTTCTACGATGGGCTCTGTACCAAACGTAGGTTTGATGGCACAAAAAGCTGAGGAATATGGTTCGCACGATAAAACTTTCGAGGTACCTTATGCTGGGACGGTGAAAGTGGTAGATCAGAACGGGAACGAAATTTTCTCCCATGCAGTGGAAGCTGGAGATATTTGGAGAATGTGCCAGACTAAAGATGCGCCGATTCAGGACTGGGTGAAGCTTGCCGTGACCAGAGCAAAACTTTCTAATACACCAGCTATCTTCTGGTTAGATCCAAATAGAGCGCATGATGCTGAGTTGATTAAAAAAGTAAACAAATACTTATTAGACCACGATCAAACTGGTTGTGAGATTTCTATACTTTCACCTGTCGAAGCAACCAAACTCTCCTTGGCTAGAATCAAAGAAGGTTTGGATACTATTTCTGTAACCGGGAATGTTTTGAGAGATTACTTGACAGATTTATTTCCGATTTTGGAACTGGGTACTTCTGCGAAAATGCTTTCGATCGTTCCATTAATGAATGGTGGAGGATTGTTCGAAACAGGAGCCGGTGGATCTGCGCCTAAGCACGTAGAGCAATTTGTGACTGAAGGTCACTTACGATGGGATTCTCTTGGTGAATTCCTTGCTTTGGCGGTTTCACTTGAGCATTTGGGCAGGACGTTCCATAATGATAAGGCTTTGCTGCTAGGTGAGACTTTGGACCTTGCTACCGGCAAATTCTTGGAAAATGATAAGTCTCCAGCCCGTGTAGTTGGTAAACTGGATAATAGAGGAAGCCATTTTTACTTGGCTCTATATTGGGCTCAGGCACTTGCTGCGCAAAACAAGGATACTGAATTGAAAGCGAAATTCACTCCATTGGCTCAGGCTCTCGAAGCAAAAGAAGCTATTATAGTTGATGAGCTGAATGGTTCTCAAGGCACTCCTCTAACTATCGGTGGCTATTTCAGGCCAGATGCGGGGCTAGCTTCTCAAGCGATGAGACCAAGCGCAACCTTAAATGATATTTTGGTAACCTTAGTATAAGATTGACTTGTAAAATAGATGAGGCCACCCGAGGAATCGGGTGGCTTTTTTGGTTTTCTGTAGGCTCATATCTTTAAGGAAACCGATAACAGATTAAGCGTAATAACCTTGATTTATGAGATAGAAAAAGACTCAGCCAAACTTTCCTAACCATTAGACTCAGGCAAACTCATACTTTTGAATGATAGATTTCTTTAATTTGAATTGATGTTTTTAAGTAAGTAATGGATCTTAACTTTTGTTTTAGAAACTATATGAAAGGGTCTAAATCATTTTTTTTAAAATTTTCAGAAACTATTTTTCTATGAAATCGATTGAGAGTGGGAAGATTTCATGTGGTAGTACAGATAGTTTGGGCTAGCCAAATAAATGTAATAACTTAGCCATCCCTCAGGGATTTTTAGCCAAAAGTGGCATACCCGCTAAAGGGATTTTAGGAATCAAACCTATACTCAAATCAAAATAAATATGAGCAAGATTAAAGTTGGAATTAACGGATTCGGAAGAATCGGACGTTTGGCGTTCAGAGTTGCACAAGAAAGAGAAGATATCCAAGTAGTAGCGATCAACGATTTGATCGATGTAGACTACATGGCTTATATGCTTAAGTATGACTCTACTCACGGTAACTTTAAAGGTACCGTAGAAGTAAAAGACGGCGCATTAATAGTAAATGGAAATAGCATCCGTGTTACTTCTGAAAAAAGCCCAGCTAACCTTAAGTGGGGTGAAGTAGGAGCTGATTATGTAATCGAATCTACTGGTATTTTCTTGACTAAAGAAACTGCTCAGGGTCACATCGATGCAGGTGCAAAGAAAGTAGTAATGTCTGCTCCATCTAAAGATGATACACCGATGTTCGTAATGGGTGTAAACGAAGATTCTTACACTTCTGACATGGTAT
Organism: uncultured Algoriphagus sp.; assembly: GCF_963974835.1. Taxonomy (GTDB): domain Bacteria; phylum Bacteroidota; class Bacteroidia; order Cytophagales; family Cyclobacteriaceae; genus Algoriphagus. Next base: position 33,061 of record NZ_CAXBET010000021.1, read on the forward strand.
TTGTGTCTAACGCTTCTTGTACTACAAACTGCTTGGCTCCAATCGCCAAAGTATTGAATGATAACTGGGGAATCGAGGAAGGCTTGATGACTACAGTTCACGCGACTACTGCTACTCAGAAAACTGTTGACGGGCCTTCTGCGAAGGACTGGAGAGGTGGACGTGGCGCTGGTCAAAACATCATCCCTTCATCTACTGGAGCTGCTAAGGCGGTAGGTAAAGTAATTCCTGAACTTAACGGTAAATTGACTGGTATGGCATTTAGAGTTCCTACTCCTGATGTTTCTGTTGTTGATTTGACAGTTAGATTGAAAAAGCCAGCTACTTACGCTGAGGTTTGTGCTAAAATGAAAGAAGTTTCTGAGACTACTATGAAAGGTGTTCTTGGTTACACTGAAGACGATGTGGTTTCAAATGATTTCCTTGGAGATCCTAGAACTTCTATCTTCGATGCAGGCGCTGGTATCCAGCTTTCTGATACGTTCTTGAAAGTGGTTTCTTGGTATGACAACGAGTGGGGTTACTCTAATAAAGTAATCGACTTGGTAAGCTTCATTGCAAGCAAATAAGGAAAATTGATTCTCGAAATTTATATGAAAGCCGATCCTAGGATCGGCTTTTTTCATTATCGGGGAAAACAAAAAATGGGGCTAATCACGTTGTATTAAAAAAGCACTTCTATGATCCTTCCTTTTTTTCCATTGAAACTGGTAGTATTTCCAGGAGAAGAACTGAACCTTCACATATTTGAGCCTAGATATAAAGAGCTGATCAAAGATGTAGAGGAAGGTGGTTTGACTTTTGGAGTTTGTACTTTCATTGATCAGCTTTCCGGATATGGCACTGAGGTGAAGTTGGATGAAATTCATATCAGGTATGAAGACGGTAGAATGGATATTAAAACAGTAGGTCAGCGTGGTTTTAAAATTGCAACCTTTGACAATCCTTCACCTAATAAAGGATATGCCGCAGGTGCTATCGAGTGGCTGGAAGATGATCTCAGGGTCCCGGACTTTTTGCATCATGAGTATATTTTCTACCTCAGGGAAATGCTTCATTTACTGCATTACGATGTGAGCTTTAATCCTGCAGACATAGATTCATTTTCTTTTTCTCATAAAATAGGTCTCAAACTGGAAGAGGAATTAGAACTTATCAAACTCCCGTCTGAAGAAAAAAGAACGGAATTCCTCATCAACCATCTCAAAAGAATCATACCGGCTCTAAAAGCGGCTGAGCAAGCCAAAGAGAAAATCAAACAAAATGGACATTTTAAGCACCTTGATCCATTAGATTTCTAATTACTGCTTTATTTCTTGAGCTCGCATCAAATCATCTGTAGCCTGCAAAATTTTGCTTTTCAGGATTGGGTTGTAGTCTGGGTTTTTATGTAAAAATTCCGAGACGATTTTAGCAGCCTCAGACGAGGTGTATTGCCCAGCAGTAACCGACATCCATCTCTTTGGGAAAAAGATGTCTCCAGTCTTCTGAATGTCTTCCAATAAGTCCAAAGCGAGCGGAAGGTGCTTGATTGCTGAACTCTGATTCAGCGGATGGTGAATAAAGCCACAAGCTGATAATACCCAGGATTCTTTTTCCCGATTGTCAGCTTCTTTAAATGATTCAAAGAAAGTGTCTCTTTCAGATACATTTTGTGATAAAGCTGGGAGAAGAAAATCAAAGCGGTCAAGTTTATCTGGATTGCTGATTCTGGATCGTTCTTCAGTTAAAATTTCATTTGCTTTTGGGTGACCATAAAGCGCTAAGTTCATAGCCAAACTGGTGAAATTGTCTGGGTTGAGTTTCAGGTCTTTGATCTCAACTTCTTTCTTCCAAACTGAATACAATCGATCCTGACCAATCGATGAATAAGCGATCCCACTATAAAGTGAGAAGATAGTTTTCTTTAGATTGGTACTAAGGTCCTTTTGCAATTGACTCCAAAGTTGGCTTTCCAAACCTGGAAGGACTTGTGCCCGCTGATTATCATTAAGGTATTTCCAGAAAATAGGGCTGAGTTCTCCAGAAATCAATCTTGAAAGTATTTCATTTTCTTCAAGTTCAATTCCCTTTTGAAAAGTCTCAAAAGCCAACATTGGCTCGATGTTCCCTGAAAGTATGTTCTCAAATAAGTTGATGTAGGATTGTCCGCGCATCACTTCATCTGTGAGCGTAGGGATGTTTGACAGAGATGCCTGATCCAAAGGAAAAACCCCATAACCTAAACCATTGCTATTGTAAAGAATAGCTGAAGGTTGTTTTGCACCTCTAGCTTCTTTCAAATCCAGAGTTTTTTCCACCATAGAAACCGAAAAGGTTTTACTCTCCTCAGGGTAAAAAAAGGTGATATCAAAAAGCTGAGGCCAGATTTTGTCTGAACCATCCTCTGCGTTTTGTGTAATTACAAAAGAACTGATTGTTCCATCATTTGCGAGCTCGATTTTATCAGAAAGGATAGGTCTTCCGGATTGATTTACCCAGACTTCACTCCATTGCTGAAGATCCATTTCTGTGTTTTCATCCAGAATTTCCACTAGCTCATTCCAATCGGCATTTCCATTTGCGTAAGTTTTGATGTATTTCTGGATGCCTTTCTGAAAGGCAGCTTCTCCCATAGCCGTTTCCAGCTGTCGCATCATGATCGGAGCCTTGTCATAGATAATGCTTCCATAAAGTGAGCCAGCGTCCTTCAGGTTGGCTAATTTTTGCTTAATCGGATTGGTTCCTTTCGTACGGTCTTCTCCATAGGCAGAAGGATAGTGGTTGGTTAGAAATGAAAGCTCGTGATTGATGTTAGGGTAGGTGGGGTTGACAAGTTTGCCAGCCACGAAGTTTGCAAAAACTTCCTTCATCCAAACATCCTCAAACCAATCCATCGTCACCAAATCACCAAACCACATGTGAGCAGTCTCATGGCCTATCAATTTTGCCCGGCTCAAAAGCTCCGAGTCAGTAGCAGTTTCATCCAAGAAAAGTGAGGACTCCCGGTATTGAATTGCCCCAACATGCTCCATTCCGCCATATTGAAAAATAGGAATAGTGGCAAAATCAAGCTTCTGAAATGGGAAAGGGTAGGCGGTATATGCTTCTAAGAATTCCTTTGCTTTTTGATGTAAAGTAAAGAGCTCGGGAATGCTGGCTTCTATTTTTTCAGGATTGGTTTCGCGGTAAAGCATAGTTTGTGGAAAGTCAGAATCTGACCTTGCCTCTTCAAATTTGCCCGCCACAAAGGAAAACAGATATGTGCTCATCAAATCTGATTTGGAAAAGCGATGAGTGACGAACTCACCATTTTCCTCAGAAGCTGTTTCTGGCGCTCCTGCCAAGACTTTCCAGTCTTTGGGAGCAGTAATCGTCAGCGAGTAGTTTGCCTTTAAATTTGGCTGATCAAAACACGGAAAAAGCGTGCTGGCTCGGTCTGGAACTAATAGGGTATAAAGGAAGTCGTCATTTCTATTGAGCGATAGCTCACCTGCTTTAAATTCTATTGCGATAGAATTACTTCCTTTTGTCAGTGATTCCTTAGGGATAACCAAATGCTGGTCTCTATGATCGATCTCTGTTTTCTTTCCATTTACCTCGAGAGAAAGCAGATGTGAAGATTCCTCATGAAAATCTAAAATCAATGGATGTGAAAGATCAGAGATTTCAACTTTCAATATCAAACTAGATGGAATTGAGGCCGACTTTTCCGCAGGAATTTCAAAAGTCAAGTTGTAATGAATGTCCGATACTTGCTGTTTTCGGAATTGGGCTAACTCAGATGAGATTCCGGAGTCATAGAAATGTGCGTCTGACACAGGTTTTTCACAGGAAGAGAATAGCAAGGCAATACCAAAAAGCAGCAGGAGGTTTTTCATGCTTCAACAATCAACATCTTTTGGAAGATTAGCAAGTTGAATTCCATCAGCGTACGAAGATGGGTTTACATCCGGGTTACATCTGATTTTTTGATATAGGCGCTCTTGTCTTTCCAGTCTACCTCGTACCAGATGTCTTTGCTTGATTTGATGTGCACACGATGTCCTGGTTCCACCATATCTATTAATTCACCACCTGCGGAGGGTTTACTAACAATAAAGGTTGGACTACTTGTGACAAGGGCTGTTCGTGACCCGGTTAGAAAATTGTTTGCGATAAAGACCAACGCGAGCAGGAGGAGTGTTGGCCAGAAAGTTTGGGTTTTCTCCGATTTTCTCCCTGTAATCCAGCTTGTAAAAATGGACAGCACGAGAAAAAACACTAAGATTCCCACTATGTATTCCTGGTATTCTGTAAGAAATATCATAAATCGTTCGCCATCGCTCACTTCATACCCTACCAAAGAACTCTGTCCGGTTAGGCTTTTGATCTTAGTTATGGCTTGTGGATTAGGATCCAAATCGTAGTATTTGCTGAGATAAAGTGTAGCCCTTTCATTGTCACCAATACCTTCGGAAATGAAAGCCATTTTCAGCAACATTGCTGGTGAATAAATACCGGATTTGTAATTAGAATCATAGATTTCCATTGCTTCCTTGTAGCTTCTCGTATTAAACAAAGAATCTGCTTTTTTTAGATCATTTACATCTGCTTGACAATGAAAGCTTTGTAGAGATATCGATAAAAATATCAAAAGTTTTGCGAGAAAGATTGATTTCACGTTTGGCATTTAAAATTTGTCCCCTTATTTTTGCAGTCCAATTACGGCAATGATCTGGCAAAAAGCAAGGCTAGGGAGTCAATTTGAAAGGTTTTAAGTGACCATCTGATGGTTAAATTTTCTGAAAATATTCAGAGTAATATGATTCCATAGCTCAGCTGGTAAAGCATCCCGATTTTGTCGGGAGGGTCCTAGATTTGAGTCAAAAAAGAAATAAAACAGTGAATAATGATTCACTAGAAATAATATAAAGTACCGATTCCGTAGCTCAGCTGGTAGAGCAATACACTTTTAATGTATGGGTCCT
>NZ_CAXBET010000022.1:0-35923 GCF_963974835.1 uncultured Algoriphagus sp.
TTGGTTCTAAGTTAAGGGGGCTTAACTTACTGTCCAATCAAATGTAGCAGGTCCACTTTCCAGTTTACGGGAGATCTGTGGCAGGGGTGCAATTCACTTGCTCCGAACCTATTGTGTGCAACATGGACACAGTAAATTGATTACGTTGAGATTTAATCGATAATTCCGTGAGATTTATGCTTTAAATATTTCTTTAAACTAGAATTTATACAAATGGGTAGTTATTCAGAATTATATCTCGGTGAATATTTGTTTGCATGGAAATATGACGTTCCATCTTTCATGACTCTTTTCTTTAAAGAAGATATGTTTTACAAAGAAGAATCGCCAGATGGTGATAGCGGAGATATAATACTAAAAGAGGTAGGATATAAGTGTACTATTAATGATTCTAAAAAAATATTGGATGATTATGGTTATGACTTTCAAGCAATCGTTAAATTATATCAATTCTTCTACGTAAGATGGATCGAAGATGTTAAGTACGACATATTTGAGGTTTTTGTGTCTGACCATGAAGACAAAACATCAATAGAGCAACAACTCGAATTTAAGAGGTATTTGGCAGCTTATCCAAACTTATCCTATGAAGAGGAGTTGCGCTATTTTATAGAAGTTTTTAGGGATGTTTTAAACGAGATGCATAAAGAACTATTGGATGATATAGATTTACGCTTTAAGTCAGTAGATTTTGATGCTTTGGAACTTTTTATACATGGAAAAGAACTTCGATATCCTCCGTTTGTGGTTTTGATTTTTAGGTTGTTTGATTGGTTTATATTGGAAGAATATTCGGAAATTTTAGCAATGTTATATTTTAGGGTGTTCTTGGAAATAGTTCCGGGAAATTCAATTTTTAAGCTTGATCTCCATGATATAATTGAGGAAGAAGAACATGTAAAAGACTTACACTCAGAATTAGCAATAAGGCTTATTGATAAGATTAGTTTATATAATAATTTTTTCAATCCTCTTTTAGCTAAGGAGGATTTTATTAAGGAAAAGTACATTAAACTAAAGGGTATAGAGCTTTTAACAAATTGTTTGAGGGAGGAGAGCTCTTACAAGAAGGGGTTGCAACTAGAGGAGTTGACAGAACTAATTTTCACTTCAAATAAAAGCCTTGAAATATCAAGTAGTAGGGTTGAAACTGGTGATGAGGAAATTGATATAGTTATTATGAATAAATTGGAAACAGCTTTTTGGAGATCCTTTGGTTCAATGATTTTTGTTGAATGTAAAAATTGGAATACTCCTATTGGAGCTAAAGAGATGAGAGATTTTGAGACAAAATTAAGAAACCACCAAAACATAACTTCCCTAGGTATTTTTGTGTCGATCAATGGCTTTACTAAAGAATCCATTAATCATTTAAGGAGAATTGGAAGGGAAAAGTACCATATTGTCATCATAGATCAAGATCATATAAATGAATATCTGCACAGTAAAATGTCGCTATTTGAATGGTTAGAGAAACAGGTGAAAATAATCTATTGATATTTTAATGTGTTTCCAGTTAAATTCAAAAATCCTATTTGGTATACTTTAGAAAGGTATTGGGCATTGAATTCTACTATCAAAAGTTTAACAGGAAAACTCAAGTTTTGGAGAAAAATTGGTTGTTATGTGATTGTTCTGCCTTCAGGTCTAGGATCTGACAACCTAAGTCCCATTTTTTACAATTGGCAGCCTGCCAAAACCCCAAAATCGTATATTTAAGAACTAAATATGATCGCCTTCGAAAATAAACCACCGATAGGGTAGGGGATTGAATCCTTCGGGATGCTTTTAATATTCTACATCTACCTAATGCTTAGGTTCATACGAGGGTGAAAGTGTGCTGGCATGGAAAGCTATGGTATCAGTTTCAAACTCAGTTTTCCTCGATAATAGATTGGGTTTTGGACTTTAGGTTCACTAGCTAGGAAAATTAAACGCTTTTGTAATCTGAAAAAATATGAAATTGTTAAAAAGTAAAAACGAAATAGAACTTCCAGAGCAACACAAATTTTGAGTTTTTTAGAAAAGGAATCATGGAGTTAAAAGAATTAAGACAAAAAATAAAAGATGCTCCAAGTAGTGAATTGTTCTCAAGCAAAGAAATTCAATTCAATCTCCCTAAGGTGAATATTCAAAGGAAATTCACGGGGATTTCTGCATTCTATGAATACTTGCTTAATCAAATAGCTGGCTTTAAAAATCTTGGGAGTGATATTCCTCAAGAAATGAAAAATTCATTGAGCTATTTTCAAGACTTAGAGAATAAAGTGATATCATTCATCAATGGATATTACAATGTGGATAAAAATGACTTTTCTTCAGTCTGGAATAGAGATGTTTACAATTATTTGTCTTTAAACAGAGCTTCTTCAATTTTCGAGTATAATGCTCCGGTAACAGATTTTTTGGTTGAAATATTTCAGAAGAAGAATAGAAATTATAAAGGTGCACTAGATTACATTTCCGATTCAATAGTTGTAAATGAGCTTCGTGAAAAGAATTATTTGAATGGTCTCATCTTAGCTTATGAATACTTTCAAAAGGGAGAAACTGAAATTGAAAAAAGGAGAGTTAGGGAAAAGTCTTCGCTCACCAAACTCAGAAATCAAATAGATAAATATATTTCAGAATCAGAGCAACATTTCATTGAGCTATCGAAGAGCTTCGAGTCCAATGTAAAATCAACAACAAATGAGATTTTAGCCTACAAGGAGGATAAAAGTAAGACTTATGAAGAGTGGTTTGATAAAACGTCCCAGGGCTTCTTAGCATTTGATACTGCTTCTAAGAAAAAAGTCTCAGATCTAGAAACGCTCTACAGGGATAAATTAAAGCTCGAAGCCCCAGCCAAGTACTGGAATGATAGGGCCGTTAAGCTTCGAAAAGAAGGTAATCGTTGGCTTACAAGTCTCGTAATCATCACGTTAATTGGTATAGGATTATTTATTCTATTACTTAATTTTCTTTCGAATGGAGTTCTTGAAGATATTTTCAGCGATACAGCCACAGCAATTAAATGGTCAGTGATCTTCATAACCTTTGTCTCGTTTTTGGCATTTTTGATAAAAACCTTTTCAAAGCTTACTTTCAGTACTTTTCATCTCGTCAGGGATGCGGAAGAACGGGAGCAGCTTACTTTCGTATTTTTAGCCATGCAAAAAGAACAGGCCATTGATCCTACAGAGCGCCACTTGATTATGCAGTCGCTTTTCAGTAGGGCAGACACAGGCTTGTTAAAAGATGAAGGATCTCCAACCATGCCAGGTAATATTTTTGATAAAATAGTGGCGAACAGCAAATAATAGTAACAAACAGAGTAATTATTTAAGTAGGAGTTAATTATAATATGTTATCAAACGAATTAAAATCAAAAATCAATAAGCTTTGGGATAAGTTCTGGAGCAGAGGTATTACAAACCCCATTACTGCTATTGAGCAAATCTCTTATTTGCTTTTTATGCGAAGAATAGATGATGCAGATGTATTGGAAAAAGCAAAAGCAACTTTCGCAGAGCAAGAGTACAAATCAATTTTTGACGGACAGGAAGATTGTCGTTGGTCGTATTTCTCTCAACTCGACCCTGATACTATGTTAGAAATAGTTTCTAATAAGGCATTTCCGTTTATAAAAAATCTCAATGATCCTTCTCAACCTTATTCAAGGTACATGGAGAATGCCATGTTTATCATAAACAATTCAGCCTTGTTGGATGAAGCCGTTAAATCCATTGATGAACTTTTTGCTGACATAAAAAAACAACAAGACGAAGGACAGCAATTTCAGGACACCCAAGGAGATTTATACGAATACCTCATAGATGAAATGGGTTCTGGAGGTAAAAACGGACAGTTTCGTACTCCAAGACACCTTATTCAACTGATGTGTGAAATTATAGACCCAGACTGGACGGATAAAATTTGTGACCCAGCTTGCGGAACAGGTGGTTTTTTAGTGGGTGCATACCAACATGTACTAACTAAATACACCAGTCCTGAAGAAATTATTGAAGATGAAAATGGCTTAAAAAGATTCAGAAGGTTTGGCGGTGATAAAATAAGCAAGCAGGAAGTTTGGGATAATCTCTGGGAAAAAACATTCTACGGGTTTGATGTTGATCAAACCATGGTGCGGATTGGTTTGATGAACTTAATGCTACACGGTATCAAAATTCCTCAAATTGAAAATACTGATACGCTCTCAAAGAAATATGACCAAAAATATCCAGATGGGGAGTATTCTGTGATAATGGCCAACCCACCATTCACAGGTAGGATTGATAAAGGAGGCATGAGTGATAAACTCAAAATCACGGGAACGAATAGTGAATTACTCTTTCTTGTGCGTATTTCCAAAATGCTTCGTCCAGGAGGAAAGGCTGCCGTAATCATTCCTGAAGGTGTTTTGTTTGGAGGTAGTACAGCTCAAAAACAAACACGAGAAATACTTTTAAAGGACAATCAACTTGAAGCCGTAATATCTCTTCCAAGTGGAGCATTTAAACCATACACAGGTGTAAAAACAGCCATATTAGTATTTACTAAGGCAGAGGAAGAAAGCACCAAATGGCATACTGAGAAAGTATGGTTTTATGAGTTAAAGAATGACGGATATAGTCTGGACGACACTAGAAAGAAATTAGCAGAAAACCCTTTACCTATTGCAGTTGATGCCTATAAAAAAAGAACAACACAAAAACCTATTGAGAGAACTAATCATTTTTATGTGCCGCTGGCCGAAATACAAGAAAATGGACTTGACTTGAGCTTCAATCGCTACAAAAAATTTGAATACGAAGAACAAACCTACGAACCACCTCAAAAGATATTGGAAGCTCTTTTTGTTTTAGAAGACGAAATACAAAAGGACATGCAAGAACTTAAAAAGTTAATTGGGTAATGGAAAGAGCTATAATAACCGATTTAATTGAAAGTAAAATTTCTGGTGAATGGGGAAAAGAACCTTCAGGTGATAATGCTGTATTTGTTATCAGGACAGCTAATTTTACTAATTCAGGTATTATCTCATTCGAAAATGTTGTTAAAAGAGATATTGATGTAAAAAAAGTTGAAAAGAAAAAACTGAATCATGGAGATATTATTATTGAAAAGTCTGGTGGTAGTCCGAAACAGCCAGTAGGAAGAGTTGTCTATTTTGAGAAATCTAGTAGTGAGGCATACCTATGTAATAACTTTACTACTATTCTAAGACCTAAAAAGGGAAAAGTAAATCCCAAGTATCTCTTTTATTTACTTTACAATAATTACCAAACTGAAAAAGTTTTAGAATTTCAGAATAAGACAACAGGAATTATTAATCTAAAATTAGACCGATACATTGAAAGTGAAATTTCTTATGAACCCAACCTAGAAACTCAGAACAAAATTGTTGCTATTTTAGATAAGGCTCAAACTATACTAGATAAGCGGGTAGAAACGATTGTCAAATACGATGATTTGATTCGCGCAACATTCTTAGATATGTTTGGGAACATAGCAAATAACCCCAATGGATTTGATAAAAAACCACTAAAAGATTTTGGCGAAATAATAACAGGAAACACACCACCACGTAAAGACAAAAACAACTACGATTCAAACTATATAGAATGATTAAAACTGACAACATATTAAGCCAAAGTCATTTTCCAACTCAAGCTTCTGAGTATTTATCTGAAACTGGATTTGAAAAAGCAAGATCTGTAAATGAAAATGCTTTATTAGTTGCTTGTATAGCAGGAAGTATTGGCTCTATTGGTCGTTCGGCAATTACCGACAGACGAGTTGCTTTTAATCAACAAATAAATGCGGTTGTTCCTAACGAAGACGTTTCTATATATTTTCTGTATTGGATGTTCAAGATTTCAGCTAAATATGTGCAATCTCATGCCACAGGCGGTATGAAAAAGTTGCTTACAAAAGGAGAGTTTGAAAAGGTTCTCTTTATAAAGCCTACTCTCAAAGAGCAACTGAAATTTGAAGAAATCGCAAAAAAATATTCGGTTTTTCAACAAAAGCTTATTGGTCATCAAACTCAATCAGAAAATCTATTAAAGAGCCTTTCGCAACAAGTATTCAGTGAAAGAATAGTTGTGGATGTTGATGCTGAATTAGAAGCATTGATTGATTCCATTGACTTAGATAAGAATGATGAAGAAAACATGATTAGCAGTATTGTTAATGATGTCACATTTATTCAACGATTAATTGATCGTTTAAATGAACAGGAATTTGAGGATATGACTCAATATGATAAAGCTAAATACATCCTTTTTAGAGTTATGAAGGAAGAAGAAAATTTAGTGAAGCAAATTTTTAAGGATAACAAAATTCAATTGACCTTGCACAATGAAACTACTTAAACTCAAAATTGAGAATGAAGACGGTTTCAGAAGCTTGCAGCAAGATTTTGAAATTAATTTTCATTCATTAGCTGATACGGAAGCAATGGAACAATTTCGTCCGTTCTGCTTTGCAGGTTTAAACGGTAGCGGAAAATCCAATGTATTAGAAGCACTGGCAAATATCTTTTATCATTTGGAGGTTTGTGTTGCTAAGTATTTACCCGATAGCATTAAAGACCCAAAGAATTTCAAACGCAATGAATGTACCCCTGATGCTTTTACTTTAGAATATTTGATTGGGCAGCACAACAGAAAGCGATACACCCTTTTTTACTTTGATAAAGTTGTAATATCAAAAAAAGCAGGCGAAGAGCCGGGTATAAAAGTCTATGGATATCCATTTAAGGAAGAGAATATCATAATCCCTAACCCTGAAACTACTAAAGAAGACAAAAAGAATGGCCTAATCAATTCCTCAGGTAAAGTACTCGAAGAGCAAGACAAAATGTACTTACCTGCTCATATCATTGGTTACTCGTCCGGTGAAAATGAGATTTTAAGTTTGCCATTTATCAAAAGCCGATTAATCCATTTAGACGAATACAAACAAGCTACAAAAAATGAACACCCTTCATTTGACGAGCCTGAAAACAGCTTGATTTATATAGACAATAACATGAGTCAGGCGGTTCTATTGGCGTGTTTGCTTTTTGAAAAAGAAAAAACTCTTGCCCCACTAAGAGATATTGACAACACAGGCATTTTAGGGTTGAGGAATTTCAGAATGAATATTCACTTACACGATTTTGAGTTTCAAGATGAGAAAACAAAAAAGTCTATAAATGTCCCTATTCTTAAACTGCTCGAACAAAACCAACTGGATGACCTAAAAAAATGTGCTACTTCTTGGTTTTTAGACCAAAAAACAAAAACGATGTGGTTAGACTTTTATGTAAATGATGCCACGAAAGAAGCGTTCAAAGAACATTTTCATTCCTCTTTAGAGTGCTTTCAGTTTTTTAGGTTACTATATGAACTGAATAATCATTTTGTGGATGAAGAAACGAAAGATGATGTATACCGTTCTAAAGGCGTTTATACAGATGGGAAATTGCCAGTAGGTAGTCCTCGACAAGATGTGTTTCACTTTTTGGATTTCTACATTACCAAAAAGCTTAAAATGGGCAAAGTTAAAGATTTGCTACTGAGAAGCTTTTCAGATGGCGAACACCAATTTATCCATACAATAGGAATTTGTTTATTACTCAAAGACAAACGTTCTCTTTTGCTTTTAGACGAACCAGAGACTCACTTCAATCCTAGTTGGAGAGCTAAATTTGTAAAAATATTGAACGATAGCATTTCATCTGGAAATCCAAAAGGCCTACCAAATGGAGACTTCAATGTTCACCTACTCAAAGACGTTTTATTGACTTCTCATTCACCATTCATTATTTCTGATTGCTTGCCTGACAATGTAGTGCTTTTTGAAAAGGATGATAAAGGAGATACAACTGCTAAGAAAGCCAGTGAATTAGGAATTGATACTTATGGTACATCTGTAAATCTTCTAACTAATAGAATCTTTAAAAACAAAGAGACAATTGGCACTTATGCTTTGTCAAAAATGACTGAATTCAAAAAACGTTTCGATAATGAAGAAAAAACAGAAGATTTAATTGAAGAATTGAACAATGAATTTGGTGATTCAATTGAAAAGCTAATGCTAATAAAGGAAGTTACAGACAAGAAGTAGGCAAATGCTAAAACCATATAATTATTCATATTCCAAAATTCAAAAGGTACAGTCATTTGTTAATCACGTAATGCTTGATGTGATTTTTAATGCTAAGAATATCGCAGCTGTTACCTTCAGTTCAATATTGGTTTTACCCAAATACAGAAACCTTATCGATGGTATCAACAATGATTATGTTTTAACCCCATTAGCAGAAGCTTACATAATTTGTAAAACACTTAATCGTACCCAAATCAAGCTGTTGAAGACAGCAGTTTACAACAACAATAAAATTAGAGAATTATGCAATGGTGATATTGAGCCTGTAAAATATGATCAAATAGAGGCCATAGATGTCAACCTCAAAAAAGCGATCAAAACTTTTTGCGATAGTCTCTACGACCACTGTATAAAGCGCGCCCCCTTTTACACTGAGTATGAAGACATAAATGCTTATTATAAAACAGTAGTCAAAAAATCTTCAGTTTGTAAATGTTGTGGCATCCATAAAGTACTAACTCAATTTCACACTCACAGAAGTGCGTTAGACCATTATCTACCAAGAAAACATTACCCATTCAATTCTCTAAATTTTAAGAACCTTATACCAATTTGTGACATTTGTAATGGTAAGTATAAGTTGAGTGAAGACACTCTATATATTACAAACAACAAAGGCAAAAAGAATGAAAGCAAAACAAGAACAGTTGCTTTTTATCCATATAGTAGAACAACGCACGATATTGAAATTGATATAACATTTAACAAAGCGTTTGATTCAACAATAGAACCAGAAGACATTGAAATTGACATTACAAGCACTGGTAGTACTGACAAAATAACTTCTTGGGATCGAATATTTGGGATAAAGGAAAACTTCAAAGCGGAGTGTTGTACAGACGAAATGAGAATGTACTATGAGGAGCAATATATTGCTGATATGAATTTTGGAAAAACACATGAACAGTACATTGATATATTAGAGAGGAATAAATATGGCGACATGAATTTCTTGAAAATACCATTTCTTAAGGCTATTAATAAATAATAAAACGAATGAAAGTTTATGTTCTCCCAACACTCACTTTCAAGCAAATTTGCAGGTCGCTCAATGCCAACGCACGATCAAACCCTGCAAAAAAGCTTTCAATTCCCTATTTTTCTTCACTTTTTAATTAGTGGTTAGAATAAGTTTGCCTAAAAAAAACTTTATGTATGAAATAATTGAAGTCTTTTGCTCTGTTTGGATTATTTAAATTCAGTAACTGGAGAGTCTGGAATAAAATCCTTAGGTGAACATCCCATTTCCTGAGCTAATATGTTGAGATGGTTTAGGTTATATTTACTTGGATGATTCGGGCTTTCAATTTGTCCAATAAATCCTTCTGAAAAGTTTAAAATTGCAGCAATATCCCTTTGCCCCCATTCTCTTTGAATTCGTGCGTCTTTAACGTTTTGAATTACAGCTAATTCGAAGTTTGTTTTTTTTGCCATTGCTGTTTGCAAATACAAAAATCTTTATTAGTTTAGCGCTTAGTTATTACTAAGCAAAATTTCTACAATTTGTAGTTTTTGTTTATTTGTGATTCTTATAGTGGATATATTCCTCAAAGCATCGCACTTACTACCTCGATACCGAAACCTAGGAAATTTCGAAGAACATGGGGCATAAGTGGTATGCTCACGCCATTGGCGTGGGCTCTTCTTATCCGTGTTCAAGGTCAATCCTAGGTACTAGGTGTCGGTAAGTTGAGTTACACGCCTTTTTTTGGTTTGTTCTCAACTTGGAAATAGTTATAAACCCAAGTATCATGGAACCGACCTTGATTTTTTCTGGATTAAGTAGCTTCCTGGGATCAGTATTCCAGAAGAAGGATCTGTCTGAGCTTTTTTACATTGGGTCACATTGCTCATTACCTATTGCCTTTTATTCATTACCAGAGGAGGATGGCATCACCGCGGTAGATCGCCTGTATCCTCTAAAGCCCAAGAATCCGATTTAAGGATTACGGCACTTTTTCTCTCTGATTGCTTCCGATTGGGCTTTGTATGTTCGTCGGCCTGCCCGCCGTGGCGGGACTATCCACACAGATCAGGGAGGGACGTTACACGATGATGGAGATCATCTGCTGCAGCAGGTCAACAGCTCCATTACTACAGTTTATATCTTATTCATTAATGCTGGTTGCCTGAAAAAGGCAGGGTGGGAGAGGTATGTCTTGTTTTGAGTACAAAGTACCAAGTATAAAGTACCAAGTATCAAGTACAAAATACCAAGTAGTTAGAGATAGGAGGTTAGGGAAAAGAGGCTTCGACTCCAGTCACACTGAGCGACGTCGAAGTGTCAGCCTGACACATATTGATCTT
This sequence comes from uncultured Algoriphagus sp., assembly GCF_963974835.1. Taxonomy (GTDB): domain Bacteria; phylum Bacteroidota; class Bacteroidia; order Cytophagales; family Cyclobacteriaceae; genus Algoriphagus. The sequence continues at coordinate 10,447 of NZ_CAXBET010000022.1, forward strand.
CTCACTTCTGAATACTGCGATTGCTCACTGCTCTCTGACTGCTGTGGATTATGGACTTGTACGCTTCGACTTCAGTCACACTGAGCGACGTCGAAGTGTCAGCGTGACAAACACCGGTCATCGGACACCGGACACCTTTCTCCCTTCTTCGGTCTTCCAGCTAAACATTCAAACCTATGAACAAAAGCATTTACACATGCTTCCTGGCATCGCTTTGCCTATATGGGAGCACATCCACAGCACAGGTTGCTGATTCACCTACTCCGGAGTACGATTTGGTTTATCCTACCGGAGTATATCGGGGCGGGGAGACCCGCTCCGATACTTTGACTATCGGCGATCAGATACCTGCGGGTATCGAGTTTGCTCAGGTACTGCAGTTTTCTTCCGATAAGCTTCGGTTGGATGATTATCGGGGTAAATACGTCATTCTGGAATTCTGGGCGCCTACCTGTAGTCTGAGCACGGCTTCGCTTGCAGATATGGATGAGCTGCAGGATCATTACGGTGATCGCCTTGCGATTCTTCCTATCACCATATTTCCTGAAAACAGAGTGCAGGAAGTGCTGAAAGCCTATTCTTCACTGCAGGATCTGGAGTTTCCTTTGATCATTGATGCCAAAAAAATGCGGGAGTACTTTCCGCATTCACTGCTTCCCCATTTTGTGATCCTGGATCCAGAAGGTAGCGTAGCGGCTATCACCAGCCAATCGGATATTACTGTAGAGAATCTGGATAAGCTGCTTGCCGGGGATGAGTCGGTATTTCGGGAGAAAATAGACAAGCGAATTAAGCTGGAAAGGAATGCCAGACTGATTTCGGAAAGTCCGCAGGTGGAGAACAAAAATATCTGGTTCCAGTCGGCCATGACCGGCTATATCCCTGGGCTGGGTGGCTCGATTATCCAGGATTACAGTGGGCTATCCCATATCCGAATTGTGAATATGAGCATACTTTCACATTTCCAGTTGGCCTATTCAGAGCGGGATCTGGTGGACTATTTCGGGAGAAACAGGATTGAAACCCCCGGTTTCGGACTTGAGGAGCTCTTTGCCGAAAAGGTCGGTCAGGATGCCCTGGACTGGATGGAGGAAGGTACTCACGTCTTTGGGTACGAACTGATTGCACCTCCCCACTTAAATCCTTACGAATTGATGCAGGAGGATTTGAAACGCTTCTTTCCCCAGGTAAAAGCCAGCGTGGAAAGCAAAACCAAGACGGTATATGCGTTGGTTCAGATGGAGGGGCAGCAATACCCGAAAGCGATGGCAGGTAAACAAGCCTATCAGGCTGCCGGGAATGGCGTACGCATGCGCAACTATCCCCTTCAGGGTTTTGTGTATCACCTGAATTCGAGCTTTCAGCAAAACAATCCCTATCCTATAGTCAACCGCACCGGGATAGACTACCCGATAGATTTGTCCTTGGATACCAAGCTTTCCAATATCGAAAGCCTTCGTGAAGCCCTTCGCATGAATGGTCTTGACCTGGTTAAGCAGGAGGAAGTTATCTCAGTGCTGGTGCTGGAAAAAGTGGGTGATTTTAATCCCTTAGCACCATGAGAATAAAATTAATTGTTTGGTTGATTGGCGGGATGCTGATCACTCAGCTGGGAATGGCGCAAGGGACAAGGCTATCAGGAAAAGTAGTGGATGCGAAATCAGGCGAATTACTGGTTGGTGCTTTGGTAACTGTCCTTCCTGATAACAGCTCTGCTGTGGTGGACAACGATGGACGGTTTTTTCTTGAAGTATCCCAGGGGGAAAAAGAAATCACGGTGCAGTTTCTGGGGTATGCCACGCTCAAGTGGAGCGGTACGGTTCCCGTGGAAAATGCGTTGGTACTGGAAATGGAATCCCTTGAAATGGGACTGGATCAGGTGGAAGTGCTGGCCACTGGCTATCAGGAAATCCCCAAAGCAAGATCCACCGGGTCATTTGTCCAGCTGGATGAAGAGCTGGTAGACCGCAGGGTCAGCACAAATCTGGTGGACAGACTGGAGGATGTGACCTCGGGGCTGATACTCAACCGTACCGGGGATACCGGAAGGGATCCCATATCCATCCGGGGAAGAAGTACACTGGGTAGATTCTCCCAGCCCTTGATTGTCATCGACAATTTTCCCTACGACGGAAGTCTGGATGATATCAATCCCAACGATGTGGCCTCGATCACGGTGCTAAGGGATGCTGCCGCGGCATCCATCTGGGGAGCCAGGGCAGGAAATGGGGTTATCGTTATTACCACCAAGTCGGGCAGGAATGACCAGCCCCTGCAGGTCAGCTTGACTGCCAATGCCAACTGGATCCAGCCTACCGATCCCTTTCTTGCCCCCAACTTATCTGTGGACGACTACATCGATACGGAGATCAGCCTGTTTGATGCAGGATTCTTTACTTCCTCGGAGAGCGATGCATCGCACCCGGTCCTTAGCCCTGTGGTGGAAACACTGATTCAAAAGCGGGACGGGGTGATTTCGGAAGCAGAGGCGGATTCCAGGCTGCAGCACCTTCGGTCTTATGATCTGCGGAAGGATGTGGAGAAATACCTTTATCGCCCTTCGCTGAACCAACAATACAGCCTGGGACTTTCAGGTGGTTCGAAAATACACAGCTACAGAATGGCACTGGGCGTGGATGAAAACAGGGGGAATGCAATAGGGAATTCCAACGAGCGGTTGAGTCTGAATCTGAAAAATGATTTCAGTTTTATGGAAGGGAAACTGATGGTGCGTACGGGATTATACGGGGTGAAATCTTCTTCAGTAGATCAGAACAGTGGTCCGGAAGACCTGTATTATTCCGCTTTGGTGGATATGTATCCCTATGCAAGATTGGCGGATGAAGAAGGTAACCCGTTGACTTTAAGCAGGGAATTGAGGGATTCATTCAAGGAGGAATCCATGGGCCAGGGATTGCTGGATTGGGATTATGTTCCGCTGGATGAAATCGGTAGGAACCCTTCAGAAACCGTCAGCAATGACCTTCGACTGAATATGGGAGTTGATTATAGCCTGACCAAACAATGGAAAGTTTCCGCCCTGTACCAGTATTGGGAAAACAACCGACGCGCTGAAACCTTGTTTGCCGAAAACAGCTACTATGCCCGTGATCTGATCAACCAGTTTACCCAGATCGACGAAAACGGGAATCTGATCCAACAGGTGCCTTTTGGGGCTATTTTGGATCACAGCTCCAGACAGTCCAACAGCCATTCAGCCAGAATCCAGACGGATTTCAACCAGTCCTGGAAAAATGGGTTGGAAATCGATGTACTGGCAGGAGGGGAGCTGAAAGCCCTGGACTTTCAGGAAAGCGGTAGCCGGTATTATGGATACAATACCGAGCGGTCAAGTTCCCAGCCCGTGGATTACAGGGTTCTTTTTCCGCAGTTTTCCAATGAATTCCAGACAGCTGTGATTCCCAACAGGGATCAGCTCAGCAAAGGGGCTGACCGTTTCTTTTCGCTTTACGCAAATGCCTCCCTGAGCTACAATCGTACCTATGACCTGACATTCAGTGCCAGAAGGGATGCCTCCAACCTGTTTGGGGTAGCCACCAATCAACGGGCAGTACCACTTTGGTCTGCGGGATTGGGCTGGACAATCAGTGAGGAGGATTTCTATGGATGGGGAGCACTGCCATTTGTGAAGCTTCGCTTTTCCTACGGGTATAACGGAAATGTGGACAGGAGCTTGACGGCCTTCACCACTGCACAGGTAGTTACCCGGAGTACCCTCACGCAGCTTCCGTATTTGCAAATCAGAAATCCTCCCAATGCTGATCTTCGCTGGGAACGGATCAAGATTACCAATCTGGGACTGGACTTTGAAAGCAGGGACAGCAGGGTCTCAGGTTCACTGGAATTCTATCAAAAGCTGGGACTGGATCTGATCGGCCAGACTCCCTATGCTCCTTCTACGGGTATAGAGGTTTTCTCAGGCAATACCGCTTCTACCCAAACCAGAGGATTTGATCTGAATCTGGTATCACGCAATCTGGTAGGGGAGTTTGAATGGACTACGGTGTGGCTACTGTCTGCGCTGAATGAAAAGGTAACTGATTTTGAGATCGAGCCTGCGATATCCAACCTGTTGAATTATGGGGAGGCAGGACTAGGCGGTACCTATTTTCCGAATGTGGGTAAACCGCTGTTTGGTATCTACAGCTACCCTTGGGCGGGTCTTAATCCCCAGACCGGAGATCCCATTGGGATAGTGGATGGGGAGCCCAGTGAGGACTACATGGCGATTGTTAATGGAGCTACTTTGGAATCAGTAAACTACCATGGGCCTGCCCGGCCAACTACGTTTGGTTCAGTTCGGAATACGGTTAGCTACAGGGGGTTTACGCTCTCTGCCAATATATCCTTCCGGATGGGCTACTATTTCAGGAGGTCATCCATACAGTATAACACCCTGCTTCAGGGAAGGGGCGGCCATGCTGACTATGCGCTACGCTGGCAGCAACCCGGGGATGAACTGAAAACTGATGTGCCATCGCAGCCTGCCGGTTTTAATTTCTTCCGGGATTCTTTTTACAGGAGTTCAGCTGTTCTGGTGGAAAAGGGTGACCATATACGCTTACAGGACATCCGACTGGGTTACGATTTAACCCAGCTATCAGGCAAGGGATTGCTATCCGCCTTCAGAAATGCTGAGGTGTATGTATATGCCAACAACCTGGGGATGATCTGGAAAGCAACCGATACGGATTGGGATCCTGATTTTGGATTCAACAGACCATTAAAAAGCCTTGCCGTGGGAATCCAGTTGGATTTCTGATTCATTCTACACACATAAAAAGGGAAAAAGGTCTTTACGCTTTCTTCATAAGGGGAGGTTGGTTACCTCCAGTTTGGTTGACCTGTCTGTGGCTTTTGGCCACAGACCCCTTTTTTAAAATAATATAAAACAATGGATAAAATAAAAGTCAGAACAATCATTTTACTGCTTTCAGCACTCATGTCCTGTGAAAGCTTTTTGGATCCGAAACCGGACCAGAGTCTGGTGGTACCCACCTCTTTGGAGGATATCCGAAGCCTGCTGGACAACACCACGGTATTCTGCAGACAGGCAAGTTTACCCATTATTGCAGGGGACGAGTTTTATATGCTCGATGGAGCATTTGAAGGATTCAGTCTATTGGAGCAAAGTGTTTACAGTTGGGCGGATGATCCTTATCAGGGGCAGCCGGTAGGGGACTGGTCCGTTCCTTATGAGCAGGTATTCTATGCCAATGTAGCGCTCGATGCGATCGAAAAATCAGGGAGTAATGATGTTGCCGAACTGCAAAAGCTGAAAGGTGAAGCATTGTTTCACCGGGCCTATGCCTATTTCCAGCTATTGCAGGAATTCACCTCTGCATTTGCTAATAACGGTACCAATGGGGATGCGCTGGGGCTGGTCTTAAAGGATAATCCTGACGTCAACGGTAATCCCGGAAGAGCTGATCTGGAAAGATCCTATACCCAGATGCTGGAAGATTTGACGCTGGCCATAGCCTTATTGCCTGATATGCAGTTGCCGAAATCCAGACCCGGCAAGGCAGCGGCATTGGGGTTGTTGGCAAGGATATACCTGACCCAGTTTGCATATACTGAGGCGGCGGAAGCAGCAACTGAAGCATTGGAACTATATCCGGAAGGTGGGATGGATTTAAACGAACTGGATGTGACTGTCTCCCGGCCATTTGAGCGCTTTAATGAGGAAACACTATTTTATTCCCAGATGATTTCCTATTCTTATTTCACTTCCAGACAGGTTGCAGTTGACAGTTCTTTGATCAAGAGCTATCAGGAAGGGGATCTTCGTCTTCCTGCCTTCTTTGATGAAAGCCAGCCTGGGATATTTAATTATACCGGCAAGCTTACAGGCAATTTAACCATGTTTGGCGGACTGACGGTGGGAGAGCTTCAGTTGATTGCAGCAGAGGGGTATGTGAGATCAGGGGATGATACTAATGCTCAGCAGTACCTGAATGATCTGAGAAAAAACAGAATACAGGCTGAATTCTATGAGCCGGTTACGCTGGTGGGAGATGGGCTTTTGGATGCTGTTTTGATGGAGCGTAAAAAAGAATTGATCGGAAGAGGAATCCGCTGGTCGGATTTGCGAAGACTGAATCAGGAAGACGGGCGTTTGGTGGAAATCAGAAGGAGCATTGCGGGTGAGGAACTGGTGATAGCCCCGACCTCCCCCAAGTATGTATTTCCGATTCCGATGGAAGAAATCCAACGGTCAGGGATACGCCAAAACCCCAGATAAAAAAACACCCAGAACAAACGTTGCGCTGGGTGTTTGAATTACTATGGATCAAGGAAACCTACATTTCTGTAAATACCCCTGATTGAAGTACATTCTTGATACCGGTAGCCGGATTGTCGTTGGAGAATTCGACTCTACATTCCGGTCCGGTACCATTGCAGTCATAATCCTCGCCGATTTCCAGAGTTGTGATATCCCGGTAACCATTCGGTAAGGAAGCGTCGGGAGTCCAGACTTTGGTAGCAGTCTTTTCAACCTCCAGAGTTGGCATATTCATGGCCATGGCCAGGGTTGCTCCGAACACTAATCCCAGTGCAGGGAGCATTTTTGCTATTGATTTCATAATCGTGTGGTTAGTGAGGGAATTGCCCCTCGGTTTAACATTTGTTGTATTCTTCCCCTGACCGGAAGTTCCTTCCCAGGATTTCTTCCTTCTTGAGGATTCTATCCAAGAACTCCTGTCCAGAGGTTGAACCGTCCGGGTTGCCCCGGTTTGGGAGCCGGTTCGGATCCCTGCACCGCTGAGTGTTGGCTGGCCTTTCTACTCCCAGCCTTAGAAAGGAGCGGTGCGTTCTTATGATTTGATATGCAGTGATTCAGGTTTTGTTGAATCAGCCTTGGTATTTTTTGCAGCCCTTGCTTTAGATTTTTGGGCTGTAGGGCGGTGAATTCACCTTCATCGCCCTTTATTTTTGATTTATTTATTTCACTTGGATAATTTTCTTCTGTGGTAGTAGTTTACTTGTAATTATAGTTTATCTTTAAGGCGTAGAATTAATAAGTTTTATAGTAATTAAAGCTTAACGACGAAAGAGGCCTGGGGCATTAGCCCTGGGCTTTTTTAGTGGGGTTTGGTATAATCCCATGACAGCAATTGCGATGAATACCGAGTTGGTAATAAAGTGCTCCTGCCCCTGTTCATGTCTCCACGAACGGCTCTTCTCTACAACTTATTCCTTATTTCACAGACCATTTTCATATTAGAATACATTTCCATCTTGCTGGCAACATGCCACATCTCCGCTAGACGATCCCGGGCCAGCGCTGTGGAATGAATATAATTCTTGATCCCAGGGTTGAAACCCTGGACTACCCACATTGCATACCTACGGCATGCTCTCCAGGCCACCTACTAACTTTCAATTAGGCCTTCGTCTACAGTTACACTGAGCGAAGTCGAAGTGTCAGCCACACAAAGCCAACCAACAACTTCCAACTCCCCAACCTCCAACTTCCACCCATTTTAAATTCTCAATTCCCTCATTTTAAATTTCAGATAACCAACCAAGAACCAATAACTCCCAACCCCCAACTTCCCACTTCCTAACCTCCAACTTCCCCCCATTTTAAACTATACAACCCCCAAACCCCAATTACAATAAATCCCATGTTCAGAAAAAAATGCTCCGCCCATCCCAAGCTGTTGATTATCCCCGCACAGTTACAGGGGACCCGTGGGAAAGCGCCAACCCAGATCAAGCCCACATAAGTCGTGAAGACAGTAAGTAGTACGATACTGGAAAGGTAGCCCCACCATCTGCTGACCGAAAAGAACAGGAGCAAGGCAATCAGCAATTCTGCTGTCGGTACCGCATAAGCCAGCAGTTCGGCCAGTTTTTCAGGCAAAGTCTGATTTAAGAAAGCGCTTCGACTGTCTTCCCATCGGAGCAGTTTGTCCAGTCCGGTGTAAATCCAAAGTAGGATTAATACAGTTGCCGATATTTTTGATAGTTCTTTCATAGGTCGTGTAGCAATTCATGTTTACTGGGTACCGGTATGGTGTAAGAGTTATTTGTTCATAAGGTTGTTCTCTGTCTTTCAATAGATTGTGAATTTTGTGCTGTGCTTGATTAAATGTCAGCAGAATTGGTAATCAGTTCCAAGGATGTGGTGAATACAGTAGGGATATTGGTGAAATTCGCCGGCAATTGGTTCATATTTATGGGTTTAGCTGAAAGATTGCCCAATGCCGATTATCTCTTCATGATATCTGATTAAGATATTTTAGAGGCTATTTCAATTGGGTATCTCATGGAGATTGGCAGATTGCCAACTTCTGCAGGGTGAAATGAGTAACAGTGGAAAGGTGATATCATTACCTACTCCTGGCATCCTTTGGAATCCAGATATAGTTCAATGAAACTTCAGAAGAGGAAAGTTTTGATCGGTGGGGGGTAATTAGTTAGTGAATTCCATGTGTCCATTAAAAACCTGTTCTATACTCCTGATATATTGGGAATCAGGGAAATAGAATTTAGTTTACAAGTATTGCAAATTAAGTTTGAATGGGTATATTAGTTCAATCTAAAGTATTAATACTTTTTTGGAAAGCTCAGTGGATGGTAAGGTGAAATAACCATGCATTGATTAAATGGTCCTTTATGGGATAATTGGCTTTGTCTGTCGGAATCAAGCTGTATAGATGGATCTGGGCTAATCAACGAAGATCTTTAAGTAAATCATTTTGGATCTTCCCATCACTTTCTAAAAAAGTGGAAAGGTTTTATTCTCTCGGGAGTGAGGGTGAAAACACATCGCAAAAAAAGACCTGCACGCTGGCAGGTCCTTTGAAACCGGAAGGTTTTTAGAAGTCTACTTATAACATTCCGGTACAGTTGCCGGACTTCAGCAGAAGTCCTGATCAGATTCAACAGGATATCACCGGTTAAATTCCTGTTAACGTGGTGAGACACTCCCTGAAAAAGCTTCCGGTAACCTTACCGTGTTTATCGTTGCTTTTTGCTTGATAGTTGATTTTTCTGATGGAGCTGAGTGCCCTTTGGCATTCCTCCAACGCTTGTCTGTTTATCATAACGTTTAAAATTTTAGTACCATGGAAACTAGCAAATCCTTGGACTGGACTGACCATTCGGGTGAAAAGCATAGGGATTCGGGTGAAACTGATCTGTTCAGAAGACCACTGGAGAATCCACTATACTTTCTTTTCCTGATTTTTCTGTGCTATCTGCTCGTGGACCTGTGTGCCACCTATTTATTAAGGGGGCAAATTGACGACTGGTTTGTTCCCATATACAACTTTGTAGCAGGGTTTGTAATGATCGCGGTGTATTTTAAATGGTTGTTACCGCTTTTTTTTCTTCATAAAAGAAGGGGGTTGGCTGTAGTTCTACTACTTCTGCTGTTGCTTGCTTTAATGTGTATCAAGCTATTTGTTTTCAGGCTGGTAGAGCATGAGTTAATCCTGTCTAAGGTATTTTTGGTGCACGAATTTCTACGTGTATTTCACTTTCTTGGCTTTACCTCAGCTTTTTACATCATGTATGGGAATCTGAAGTTAAAACAGGAAAATTTTGAAATGGCTATAAAGAATGTGCAGCTGAATGTGATGCACCGCTCGCTACAGTTAAGTTCCCATTTTGTGTTGAACTCCCTAAGTGTCTATATGGCCAGGATCATCAAGCTTTCCCCGGACCTGGCCAAGGAGTTCCACTACCTGACCTCCCTTCTCAGGTACAGTTTCAGGGATTTTGAAGAGCCCAGTTTTTTGATGGAGGAGGTAAAGGCGGTAAGGAATTACCTCGAGATCCAACACCTACGGTTTTCCAACCTGTCATTAATTGCTGAATTGGATGTTCCCGACATTTCGGAAGCACTACCGATGCCCAAGTTATGTCTGTTGACTTTGGTGGAGAATGTGTTTTTCCATGGAGCCTACACCGATAAAGAACATCCCTGTGTTATAAAATTTCTGCTTGTCCGGGAAGAATCAACCGGGGATTGGGTATTCACGGTTACTATTGTCAACAAGGTGAAGGGATTCGATGTGAGTCCGCGGTCAGGTTTTGGTGCCTCTTCGGTATTCCGTGTGATGGCCCATGAATTCGGTGAGGGTTTTCACTACAAGGTGAAAGCTGATGAGTCAACTTATTCTTTACTATTACAAATTAATTATGGAAAAGCGATACACAATCGGCCTGATTGATGATGAGGAAAATTCCCTGGAAATATTGGCCCAGGAAATTTCCATGCTGCCCGGATTTGAAGTAGGGTTTTCAACCGTTGACCCCGTGTTGGGTCTGGAATATGTCCTGAACGGCAGGGTGGATATCCTGATTACTGATATTCTGATGCCTGAACTGGGTGGACTGGAATTATCCAGAAAACTGATAGATTCCGGTATTCCTGTTATTATCTGCTCAGGACACTCCCGGTATGCCATACCGGGATATAGGGTGGAGGCTCTTGGATTTTTGCAGAAACCTGCTGATCCGATAGAGCTGGCAGAAGCACTGGAAAAGGCCAGGAAAAAACTGGATTCCCTCTACTGGGTAAGAAAGGAAATGGAGGGGAATTATGTGGTGGTTGGAGATCGGCTGGGACATTTAAGCCAGGTGGTGAGGCCCAACGAAATATTGTATATGGAACAGCAAAATAAAAAATCCATTGTGAAAATGGAGGATGGGAGTGAATTCATCCTGGTTTCGTCATTTATGGAAAGTCTGAGGAAACTCAAGTCCAGGTATATGGTCAGGGTGCACCAGTCCTTTGCGGTGAATATATTGAAGATAAGAAAACTGCAGTCGGATGAATGTGAACTGATATCCGGAGATAGAATATCCACAAGTAAAACGTATAGAGAGGAATTGAGACAGATTTTTGAAACCAAAAAAATCCGTTGATTCGCCTGCCTATGTAGCATTTAATGGACTGTTTTCAGTCATGGTGTTTTACCTAGGTTTGCTATAGAGTTGTTTACCCAGTTCCCTGTAAAGTCTGTATCTGATTCTGCGCTCGTGATGGTGTGTTTGCTGTGGAAAAAAGCGGTTGAACATCATGTGCAGGTGGTTCATCAAAAAAAGGATGCCGATAGTACCCGGAGTTTCAAAATATTCATGGGAGCGAATGGCAGTGAGGTAGGCTGTTACGGGGAATTTTATTTTTACATTTTTTGATACGTAGGTAAAAGTTGATTTAAAGGGCGATACCTCTGCATGGGACATGCTTTTTACTTCCCCTTTAAGTTCGTCAAACAACCGTTGGAAATTGGGTGACTGGGAAAATATTAGCTTCCATAAGCTCACAACAAGTTCTTCTTTATCACTGGAAGAAAAGTGAATGTGGGGGATTTGGCGGGTTTTTGATGCCAAGAATTTTGATTCCATATGGAACAGGCGGTGTGATATTTTCAGGTGCTTTGTTCCATATTTAGAATTTTCCGGATAATAGGACACTGTTTTCCAGTCCAGTCCTTCCTTGGAGAATAGGTCTGAAAACGAGGTTAAAAGTAGGCTCTTCTCCGTGGGGGCTATTTCCAGTAGGCGGAGACGGATTTCAACTGCCCTTACCTTTCCATAGACAAGAAAAAACCAGCAGGGAATTTTTGAATTGATCTCGTGTTTTTCCAAGTGTTGGAAGAGGTATTCCAACACTTCCGGGACGTCGGAATCATCAAGGGTGAGGGTGAAGCATAGGCAGTTATCCTGCATTTTATCGATGGGGTTGAATTCCGCTTTTGATGTGGTGGTATGCCGGGGTCTGGAATAGTGGAATACAAACTGTGGGTAAGCTGCCGTACCATCCGATGATCGGAATATTCCTGAAGGAAACCAGGAAGGATCGCTGACAGTAAGGGGAGAAGAACGTTTGAGTTCCTGCCAGAGAATCTGGATATCCTCCTTGATATAACGGTTGAGCAATAGCTCTCTGTCCCCATGTCCGGCAAGTATGTGCCGTGGAACGCCTAAGTCATTTAGCTTTTTGACCAGTTCAGTTATGCCCGGGATCTTTTCCTTATCCAGCCTCCATCTTCGGCTCTGCAGACAGATTTTCCCCCAGTTGAGCTGTGGAGAATGGGTAGCTTTGTTGAGGGTTTGTGACTGGTAGGGCATGAACCTAAACCTGTCCTGATGTGCAGCTTCCCAGAGTAGCCGCAGGATGGGATGGGTAATCTGTTCTCCGTTCAGGGGATGCAGGACGACAGGTATTACTCTTTTTCCGCTTGGTTTGTGGTACAGCCGGATTTGGTCACTGCTGATTCCCAAATACAGCTCATCAAAACCAAGTTGTTTTGGGGACTGGGGAACAAAAGGGGTGATTTCATAGGCAAAGATGTTGGAAACATGGTAGATGTGCCCTTTGGATTCAGATTCGGTTAGCGCAAGGTGGGCGTAGATGATTTCATTGTCGGTATGGATTCGTTTTTTGATTTCCTGGCTGTGTATTTCTATGGCAGGATGCCTGTTGAATCTACCGGTATATACAAAGGGACGGTTGCAGACCATGTTTTCTATGACCGGGTTGCCCAAAGAGTCCAGCCGGAACAGAATCTGCAAATCATAAACCCCTTTATCGGGTTGTTTCTTACTGACAAGGTCCTGAAGGTCTAATGAGTGATAGGGTTGATGACCTGCAATCAATGATTCGATGCCTTTTTCATTATAAGTTTCATCCTGCAGAAATTGCCCAGACAGAAAATCACTGTGAGCAAGGAGTCTCTGTAGGTTAAGATATCTATCATCAAAATGGGCACTGAACCACCTCTTGAAGTCCCTTAGGTAGTTGCTTTCCTCCTTTGCAAACAAGTCTCCCGCTGAATCAACGAACTGCTGAAGTTGCTCCTTTGTGGTTTTTGAGATTTCCAGGTGATTTTGCATTACCACGTCCCTTCCAGTGTTGTGGGATTCGAAGCCATATTGGGGGGTAAGGAATCCAGTTTCCAGAATCTGTTGCCATAAATTCTTGTCCTCTCGGGAATCCTTATTCGAATCTTCCGGATTGAGCAGTTTTTGGAATCCGTTAAAGTCAATTGGTTGCTCAGATGTGTAAAGGATCAGGTTCTCAAAAAGGTTGTTTATAGGAAGTTTACATCCCTTCCACTGATTGCTTTTATTATCAAATACCAACGCATGGTAGTAGCCAAGTTTTTTATGGATTCCGGGAAGCAGGCGGTAGGTTCTATCCATTTGGTTAATTTCCGAATCAGGAAATTCTGGCGATTTTATATCTGTCTTATTGCCAATGAGTTCTGTCCGCAGTGGAAAGTTAAGGTTTAATTCAGTGCCCCACTTTCCTATGCCGACACCTGCAAACATCCCGAAGGGCGTCGGTCGGAATCGGCCACGCAGGAGGTATTTTCTGAGTTTGATCCTGAGTTTGGCATCCAGTGTTGCAAATGGTTTTCCTTTCAGCTCCCTGTAAAAAACGGTAGAAGAAAGTTTTATAGCTTCCATGATCACCTCCCGGTTTTGCTCCAGTACTGCGGGGTCTTCATGGTCAAAATGGAAAAGGGGAATGCGGTATAGAAAAGTCATAGTGGATTGATTTTTTCTTCAATCCTAGGGGAAACTGTGCTTGGGCTGATGATTCTGGTGAAACTGTATGGAATTCCGGTGAAATTGACAGTGGGAAAAGAAAGGAAGCGGTATCTATCCCTGGATAACCCAGAAATTAGCAGAATAACTCACAAGGAAGGTTTTGGTAGGGGTGATCGGGTGTCTCGTTACTTATAAACTATTATCCTGAAAAGGAGTATCTCAATGAAAATTTTACAATTTCCATTTTAATAAAGTGTAAAAGTTTAAATTTTGATTGCTTGTCAATTTAATATTAAAATCAGCAATATTAATGAGACCGGATAGTGGCAACTTTCTGCAATAGCCTTGCACTACTTAATTTTGTAGATTTGCTAATATGAAACAGCTTGGAAATAAATCATTTATTGCGCTACTCCTTTTGGGGATGTTGTCGATGAATTTAGATTTATGCTGTCAGATTGAAAAAGTTCCCTTTTTAATTTCTCATTTTGAGGAGCACAAAGCTCTAGATGGTGATACGATTATTGAATTTTTTATAGAAGATTATATAGACCACGGTGCTGGAGAAAATCACAACGAAAAGGGTCATGAGAAATTACCTTTTCATGGTAGTCATACTTGTTCTCATGCACCAATTTATTTTTCTACAATAAATGATTTTATCGTACCTCAAACATTTTCATTTTTAGGAGAGCTTGAAAGCTATTATAGTTTCCATTTCACTTCACCAGTTTTAGAAGAACTTTTCCAGCCTCCTCGAGTCTAAATCCATCGGTTCATTTCTTAGCAATTTACCCATATCAGAATACTAAATATATCTGTATAGCATTGCTGTGAGTGCTTTTTTTTCTTTGGGCGATACTGCTCTATTCCATTTTAATTCATAAAAATTAATTCCTTATGCTGGAAAATATAATCCGGTTCTCAGTTAAGAATAAACTGATAATCGGGCTTCTTACCATAGGATTAGTCATCGTGGGCGGGTATTCACTTACCCAACTTCCCATTGATGCAGTTCCTGATATAACCAATAATCAAGTACAAGTAATTACTACTTCCCCTTCGTTGGCGGCTGAAGAAGTAGAGCGTTTAATCACATTTCCCATCGAAATCACGATGGCCACTATTCCTGATATTGAAGAGATCAGAAGCTTTTCGCGTTTCGGGTTGTCAGTTGTTACCATTGTGTTTAAGGAGAATGTGGATGTCTATTGGGCCAGACAACAGGTAAATGAACGCATGTCCGAAGTCAAAGAACAAATACCTCCGGGGATAGGAACTCCGGGGATGGCTCCGATTACCACTGGGTTAGGGGAAATTTATCAATATGTAGTTGGTGTTGAACCTGGCTATGAAGATAAATATGATGCACGAGAACTTAGAACTATACAGGATTGGATAGTTAGAAGGCAGCTACTTGGTACGCCAGGGGTAGCTGAAGTGAGCAGTTTTGGAGGGTATCTCAAACAATATGAAATCGCCATAGAGCCAGATCGGCTCAAATCTTTGAATGTTTCAATTACTGATATTTTTCAGGCTCTTGAAGATAATAACGAAAATACAGGTGGAGCCTATATTGAGAAGGATTTAACTGCTTTATTTATTCGAAGTGAAGGCTTGGTAGGTTCTTTTGAGGATATCAATAATATCCCTGTTCGCGTCAATGAAAATGGGATTCCAGTTCTTATTAAAGATGTTGCAAAAGTACACCTTGGTAATGCTGTGCGCTATGGGGCTACCACCAGGAATGGTGAAGGTGAAGTAGTCAGTGCGATTGTAATGATGCTGAAAGGTGAAAATTCGGCAGAGGTTATTGATAACGTCAAATCAAAAATAGAAGAAATTAAGGAAACATTGCCCGAAGGGGTGACTTTAGAGCCCTTTTTGGATCGATCCAAACTTGTGGACAATGCCATTGGCACAGTTAGTAAAAATCTGATTGAGGGTGCCTTGATTGTCATTTTTGTTTTGTTGCTTTTGCTCGGCAATTTGAGAGCAGGGCTGATAGTGGCTTCAGTAATTCCACTTGCATTGCTATTTGCTTTCTCACTCATGAATCTATTCGGGGTGTCTGGTAACCTGATGAGTTTAGGGGCGATTGATTTTGGATTGATTGTAGATGGAGCCGTCATTATAGTTGAGGCAACCATGCATCATTTAGGTTTGGTAAAAAGAAAAAGAAAGCTGACACAGGATGAGATGGATGAAGAGGTGTTTCTTTCTGCAAGTAAAATCCGAAATTCAGCTGCGTTTGGTGAGATTATAATTCTTATCGTATATCTACCAATTTTAGCATTGGTTGGAACTGAGGGTAAGATGTTCAGACCAATGGCACAGACCGTGGCTTTTGCTATTCTTGGTGCATTTATACTCT
This sequence comes from uncultured Algoriphagus sp., assembly GCF_963974835.1. Classification (GTDB taxonomy): domain Bacteria; phylum Bacteroidota; class Bacteroidia; order Cytophagales; family Cyclobacteriaceae; genus Algoriphagus. The sequence goes on from NZ_CAXBET010000022.1 coordinate 26,360, forward strand.
CGCTTACTTACGTGCCAATGATCTCTGCACTTTTTCTAAGCAAGAAGGTCAGTGACAAGCCTAATATTTCTGATAAAATAATGGGATTTTTCCATCGCTTCTACGACCCTTCCATTCGATGGGCTATGCATCACAGGGGAATAGTAATTAGTGTAGCCTTGATTTTATTGATTGTTTCAGGTTGGGTGTTTTCCCGTATGGGTGGAGAATTTATACCTACTCTGGAAGAGGGGGATTTTGCTGTGGAAACGCGTGTGGTCACAGGGTCTTCCCTACAGAATACCATGAAGGCTACTACCCAGGCAGAGAAGATCCTTTTGGACCAGTTTCCAGAGGTAGTGGAAGTTGTATCTAAAATTGGTGCAGGTGAAATTCCAACCGATCCAATGCCAATTGAAGGGGCTGATTTAATGATTGTACTTAAAAATAAGAATAATTGGACTTCAGCTAACAACAGAGAAGATTTGGCAAATAAGATGTCAAATGCATTATCAGCAATACCCGGAGTGAGTTTTGGGTTCCAACAGCCAATACAAATGAGATTTAATGAGTTAATGACAGGGGTGAGGCAGGATGTGGCTGTCAAAATTTATGGAGAAGATTTAGAGAAACTATCTGAATATGCTAGCCAGATAGGACAGATAGCACGAGGAGTAGAAGGAGCGGAAGATATTTATATAGAGGAAGTAACGGGAGTGCCACAGATAGTCATTGATTACAAAAGGGCTCAACTCGCAAAATATGGACTAAGTATAAAAGAAGTGAATCGGTCTATACAGGCAGCATTTGCAGGTGCTTCAGCCGGGAAGGTTTATGAGGGGGAAAAGCGGTTTGATCTGGTAATAAGACTCGATCAGACTAAAAGAAATGATATTGAGGATGTTCAGAATCTTTTTATCGCCCGAGCTAACGGAGAGCAGATCCCGCTATATCAAGTAGCTGAAGTTTCAGTAAAAGAAGGCCCCTATCAAATCCAGCGGGATGATACCCAGCGGAGAATTGTAGTCGCATTCAATGTGAGAAATCGGGATGTAGAAAGCATAGTTAATGAAATAGAGTCCAAAATTGAAAATGCTGTAACATTTGAAACGGGTTATTTTGTGACATTCGGAGGCCAATTCGAAAATTTGGTTGAAGCAAAAGCCAGACTGGGGATTGCAGTTCCGTTGGCTTTGTTATTGATTTTTGTCTTGCTGTTCTTCACATTCGGTTCTATCAAACAGAGTATTTTGATCTTTACGGCTATTCCTCTTTCCGCCATCGGAGGGATTTTCGCTTTGACCTTACGGGGAATGCCTTTTAGTATATCTGCAGGAATCGGGTTTATTGCACTGTTTGGCGTAGCTGTACTTAATGGTATTGTTCTGATTGCTGAATTTAACCACCTGAAAAAGGAAGGTGTCACTGATATATTTGAACGAATCTATTCGGGAACAAGAACCCGGTTAAGACCTGTTATTATGACTGCTTCCGTGGCATCTTTGGGTTTTTTGCCAATGGCGCTTTCATCTTCAAGTGGAGCGGAAGTTCAAAAACCACTGGCTACCGTAGTGATAGGTGGACTGATCACGGCCACCATCCTGACTTTGGTTGTCTTACCTATATTATACTATTATTTCGAAAGAGGTTTAAGAAGACCCAAAGGCACTGTAGGGTTACTGGTGATTGGATTCTTTGCATTAGGAAATTTATCTTCCTATGCACAAACTCCAATGCATGTTACTTCCCTGGATCAGGCAATAGAACTGGCTTTGGAAAACAATCCAAGTGTCAAAGTTGAAGGACTTAGATTGGAACAACAGCGGGCATTAAAAGGGGCAAGCTGGAATATTGGGAAAACAGCTGTGGACATGGAATATGGCCAGACAAACAGTGCCTTCACCAATGACAGCCGGTTTTCGGTTTCCCAGACTTTTGAGTTTCCGACCACCTATAGCCGACAAGATGGATTGGCTGAATCTAAAATAGTTTCTGGTGAGTTGGCAGTGGAGATGAGTAAAAATGAATTGATCAGATCCGTGAAATCCACTTGGTATGCGTTGTGGACTGCAAGGGAAAAAGGGAAATTACTTGCCAGGCAAGACAGTATCTATGACCGGTTTGCATCTGCAGCTTCCTTGAGGTTTGAGTCTGGTGAAACCAATCTTTTGGAAAAGGCAACCGCAGAGACCCAGGTGGCTGAGATCAAGGCTATGATAGCACAGAACAATGTCGATGTGGAGATCAATACCGAACGGTTGACAATGCTTATCAATGCAGAAGTTATGATTGAGCCTGAAATGGGAGAATTGAAGGAAAATTCACCTCAGCTTTCTCTGGACCAGAATAGTATCGCCGACAATCCAACATTAGCCTGGGTTCGACAGCAAATTGCCATTGCAGAAAAGGAAAAGTCAGTTGAAAAATCTCGGTTGATGCCGGACATCAAACTAGGGTATTTTAATCAGTCCTTCAATGGACCAGGTCAAACTATGTCTGGAGATCCTGTATTTTACAGCTCAAAAGACCGTTTTGATGGATTTCAGGTGGGCTTGGCCATTCCTATTTTCAGTTTGAAGTCACAATCAGCGATTATTAAATCCAAATCAATTCGGATTGCTGAAGCAGAGGAACAAGAAACAGCGTTCACCAATGAGCTCGAAAACCGATTCACCTCTTTACTTCTCGAGTACCAAAAATTCCAGACCAGTTTGGATTTTTATGAAGAGAGTGCTCTTCCTCAAGCAGAGCTTATCCTAAAACAATCCCAGAGAGGTTTCCAAAGCGGTGAAATTGGCTATGTGGAATACACACAAGGGCTCAATAGAAGCTTGAGCGTGTATTTCAACTATCTGGATTTACTGGACAAATCCAATCAAACACTTATTCAAATCGAATTCTTATCGGGTCTCAACTAAAACCGATCAAACGTAAATAATATGAAATCAAGCATGAATATAAAGTCAGATTCTAAGGTGATTAATGAATGCGAGATTCATATAACCATAGCAAATCAAACTATAAACAGATGAAAAAATATATCATAAATAGTCTCTTCACATTACTTGTTCTTGGAATTTCCACTTCCTGTGGATCTAAGGTTGACACCATTGAAATTCAGGGGGATCATGAGGAAAATGAATCCAGGGTGGAACTAAGTCAGGCACAATTCGATGTCACCGGGATTGAGCTTGGCAAGCTGGAATTTAGGAAAATTGGCAGCGAACTGATGGTCAACGGGGTAATAGACGTTCCGCCTCAAAATAATATTTCCATCACAATGCCATATGGGGGATTTGTGAAGAATACTACACTCCTTCCTGGGGATGAAGTGAAAAAAGGCCAACTGCTCGTGACAATAGAAAATCCTGAATTCATTCAGTTTCAACAAGATTATTTGGAAAGCCTGGCAAACAGTACTTATCTGAAGTCTGAATATGAACGCCAAGAGAAATTGTACAGTGAGCAAGTGGCATCAGGGAAGACATTTGAAGAATCCAAAAGTAATTTTCTGGCCAATGAAGCTAGAATCAGAACGTCCAAAGCCAAGTTGAAAATGATCGGCTTTGATCCGGAGAAAGTGGAGTCCGGGGAGATCAGATCTGTCGTGAATATTTACTCTCCTGTAACTGGAGCTGTACTGGATGTTTATACCAATATTGGAAAATATGTGAACCCACAGGATGTAATCATGGATTTAACGAATTCAGATGATCTCCATGTGGAGCTTTCTGTCTATGAAAATGACATCCCAAAAATCAAGAAAGATCAGCGCATCAAATTCAATCTCGCCAATACGAATGATGAATGGAGAGAAGCCCATGTGTTTTTGGTGGGTAAGGGAGTTCGAAAAGATAGGTCGGTGACTGTTCATGGGCATTTTGACAGTAAAAACACCGATTTGCTCCCAGGGATGTATGTGACAGCAAAAATAGAAACTGCAAGTGAAGAAGTCTTGGTAGCACCAGATGATGCGGTGGTAAGATTTGGGGAGAAGCATTTCATTTTTTCTTACCTGGAGCAACGGGACGAGAATGGAGAGCCCGCATATGGCTATGAAATGGTAGAAGTAGAAATGGGTAATAAGGAGGACGGATTTACCCAGGTGACCCTTTTGGATTCCAGTCTTATCTATCAGGATATTAAACTGGTGACAAAGGGAGCATTTACCTTACTTTCAAAGGCAAAGAATAGTGAAGAAGAAGGCGGGCACCATTAATCATTTTGTGAAAAACACTACTAACATGAAACTTAAATAGAAAACCTATGGAACAGGAAAAAGTGGAACACTCTGGGATATTCGGAAAGAATAGTGAATTGATTTTCTCCATTTGCTGTGGAGCTCTTTTGGGAATTGGGTTTGGCCTGAGTTTTTTAGAAGATGTGCCTCAATGGGTAAGTCTTGCCATGTATATAGGAGCCTATTTTTTTGGGGGCTTCTATACCGCGAAAGAGGCGATAGAAACCATATTAAAGGGAGGTTTTGAAATTGATTTTCTCATGTTGGTCGCAGCCATAGGTGCTGCGATCCTGGGAGAATGGGCAGAAGGTGCATTGTTGCTGTTTCTATTTAGTCTTGGGCATTCATTGGAACATTACGCTATGGGAAAAGCGCATAAGTCCATTGAATCACTTGCAACTCTTGCACCAAAAACCGCCTTAAAGAAAACTGAAGGCAGTTCGGTGGAAGTGGGAATTGAAGAGTTGGAGGTCGATGATATCATCATTGTTAAGCCTAATTCCAGAATTGCGGCAGATGGTGTTATTGTAAAGGGAAGTAGTGCTGTGGATCAATCTCCTATTACTGGAGAAAGTATACCTGTGGACAAGGAAGCTATAAAAGAACAGGATGAACAGCATATTTCCCTAGATAATGTGCCTCAGGAAAACAGGGCATATTCAGGAACGATCAACGGAAACGGCACCTTGGAAATTAAGGTGTTGAAAATTGCAGAAGACTCTACTGTTTCCAGGTTAATTTCCTTAGTCAATGAAGCCAAAGCGCAGAAATCACCCACTCAGCTGCTGACCGATAAATTTGAGAAGTATTTTGTCCCATCGGTTCTGGTATTGGTAGTACTACTGTGCTTTGCCTTTTTGGTCTTGGATGAGCCTTTTAGTGATAGTTTTTATCGCGCAATGGCAGTTTTGGTGGCAGCAAGTCCATGTGCGCTAGCAATTGCAACACCTAGTGCGGTATTGAGTGGCGTTGCAAGAGCAGCAAAAAAAGGAGTTTTGATTAAGGGAGGGAGACCACTGGAAGATTTGGGTGTTCTAACCGCAATTGCATTTGATAAAACGGGAACTTTATCAGAGGGAAAACCAAAAATCACAGAGGTAATCGCATGGAATAGTATTTCAGAAGACGAGTTGCTGGGAACCGCAGTTGCAGTGGAAGGGCTAAGTGATCACCCCTTGGCCAAAGCCGTGGTAAGAGACGGTAAAGAAAGGATGGAAGGAAAGAAAATCCCAGAGGCGGATTCATTGGAAGCCGTTCTTGGCAAGGGCATAAAGGCAAATGTGGGAGCAGATAAAATTTATATTGGCAATCTGGATTTGTACGAAGCGCTGGATGATAACAAACCCTCACAAGAAATTATCGACAAAATAGAATCTTTGGAATCCAATGGGAACACAACAATTCTGGTGAGGAAAAACGATACTTATATTGGTATCATCGGGTTAATGGATACTCCAAGAGCTGCGGCAAAGTCCACCCTTGCGGCGCTCAAGGAAATTGGGATTAAAAAGATGATTATGCTCAGCGGGGACAATCAGAAAGTAGCAGATGCAATAGCCCAAGAGGTTGGATTGACAGGGGCAAAAGGAAGTCTGTTGCCTGAAGAAAAGGTTGAGGCTATCAAACAATTAAAGCAGTCAGAATCCAAGATAGCTATGGTAGGTGATGGGGTTAATGATGCTCCGGCTATGGCAGCTAGTACTGTTGGTATAGCAATGGGAGCAGCAGGGTCAGATGTAGCTTTGGAGACTGCCGATATTGCTTTAATGGCTGATAAGTTGGAAATATTACCTTTCGCAATTGGACTGAGTAGAAAGGCTAAAGGGATTATCAAACAAAATCTGTGGATCAGTTTAGGTGTAGTGGGACTTTTAATACCTGCTACAATTTTTGGATTTGCATCCATTGGAGTTGCTGTATTGATTCATGAAGGTTCTACCATTTTTGTTGTAGTAAATGCGTTGAGACTGCTTGGCTACGAAAAGAATTGATAGTATTGAATGAATGAGCAGCCGTTTAATTTTTTTACTAAATTCCTTTTAAATATTTCCTTTCATCTGATGAGACTCAAGTTAAAAATAGGAAGTTAGAGAACAGGTTATGCGAAATAATAGTTATATATATCCGCAATGTCACTAGTAGCCAAATAAGCAGTAATCTATTGATAAGTGCTTGGGTAATAGCTATTACTTTCATTTCCGCAATTAAGAAACGGTTCAGTGTTACAGAACTCAAGCGACAATTTGGAATAAAAAGCTACGAACCGGTTTAGGCTGTATAAGTGTTGTCATGGGGCAAAAGAATCAACGCTATTTGCCTGAGGATAGGGTGGCATAGGATAAGGGATTTGTGGGAAATTCCACAATTATCAACATCCAAAGCAATAGTGATTCTAGACGAGGAAAACATGCTGTATTCGGCCTAAAAGTGTTATCTGTGAGGTGAGTAAGGATCAGTCTGAATCTGCATCTCAGATAATGATATTCTGATTTACATAGAGAGAGGGGAGTTTCCTTTGTTAAATATTAGTGGCTGATACCAAACAGACTTTCATGAAATAATCCCGGAGATTAAGCCAATTGAGCTCTTTCTCCGGGATTTTGTGGTTATTCATTTAGCTTTGACTAAAAGCTCCTTTTCATAAATTTTGCATTAAAATACACCTATAAAGTGACTTCCGTTAACGTTCTCAAGTTGGGCACCTTTGGTTACCTCACCTGTTTCAGTATCTACTACGTAGATGTTTCCGTTTTTCCCAACTGGAGCTTGGGTAAGGTAAATATCCGTTCCATCTACAACAAAACCTTGGTATTGAAACAAGTAAAAGTCAGCTTCGTAAGGGATGTTATCAAGTCTTATAGCTGTCTTTGCATTTAGATCCGCCAAAGCAAAGAATCCCTGTGCTCCTGCAACTCCTTCTTCAGAACCGTCATGACGATAAGCAATTACTGCTTTTCCGTTTGCTGCAGGTCTCCAGGCAAGTATATAAGCACCTTCCACACCCAACGCATCGTCTAGATTAAACATATAGGAATCGTCATACTGATTGTTTGAGCCGATTCTCAGGATATGCGAACCATTTGGGTCTTCCTGATTAGCTTGATAGACACTTCCATTGTATTCAAAAGCGTTGATGCTACGGTAACCATTGGTGTTTCCCAATCCTACTCCAGATGTAATTACTGTTGGATTCAACAAAGATGGATAATCCAATACAATTGTCTTAGCCCCTAAAATTTCGCCTCCATTGTCAGATTCACCAGTGGCTGGATCTACTTTGCTCAGACGAGCACCGATGTATAACTTATCTCCAACTTTATTTAAAGTTGGCATGTCGATTCTGGAGATATAATATCCATTTGCTTCTTCCTCTTCACTCAAGACTAGAGCGCTTTCCTGGAATTCTATGATGGAAGAATTTACCAGATCCAAGGTTACAACTCCCATGGTTGCCTCATGACGCAAGTAAGTGTCATCAGTCGCATCATTCGGTGTATTATTATCATCAAATTGAGCTTCTGTATTTACATATACAGCTGCACCTGTTTGGTCTCCATCAAATAATTTAATCCATCGTGGCGCAGAACCTACATAAGGTGCAATACTTACTCCGGTTCCATCTTGAGTGAAGTTTTGTCCACCTTCTACGGTGTATTTCGTATACTGTCCACCCGTGTCACCGGCATAGCTGATATTAAACACAGTGTTTCCATCTTCAGAGGACTGGAGTCTTGCTGTTCTGTTGGAAGGCACGATGAATCCATTTTCAAAAGGGGCTATGGATACCGTAGGGTCCTTAGCTTCCTCACTGCTTAGCGAGTAAATTAACGTCCCCCCGTTTCCATCGCCCGGATTATCTCCCATTCTTGCTGCTGCCACAGTGATCCATCTACTTTCTCCAACTGGATCCGGATCCGGATTAGGATTCGGAGTTGGATCTTCAGAACATGCAACCAAGAGTCCACCTGCCAGCAGCATAACGGTAAGTTTTTGGATTTTTTTAAAAGTGTGTTTCATTAGGTAGTAAGTATTAATTGGTTAATAATTATTGATTCTATAGTTTAATTTCAGGTAAAATGCCCTTCCCGGTTTTTGCACGGAGAGATTATCATAGACAGCCTTGTCAAATATGTTTTTGACGTCGAAACTCATCACCAATTTGTCGCTTGGAAAGACATAACTAAGTCCTAAATCCTGCGCCAACTGCTGTGGGACTTTAAAAAACTCATCGCCTACAGTATTTGATCCCTGGGGTACCAGGTAGGAAAATTCATCTGTGAAGTACATGGTGTAAAAGAGATTCAAGCGGGATTCCTTTTGGATCAAATCCTTAAATGAATAGCGTAAGCTTCCATTCATAGTGAAAAATGGGGTGTTTGGCACGTCTATCTCCACGCCTCTGTTTACAATTTTCAGATCAAATCGGGAAACATTTAAGTTCAATCCAAAATTGTCGTTGAACGTATAGTCCAATTGCGCATCAAATCCTTTGGAAGTCCCATTCCCCTGATTTTCATAGAGTATGGTTTCATCATTTACATTTAAGGATGTTTCAATCGGCAACCCAATTCTGTCTTTGATGTTACGGGTGAACAGATTGGAAGATACCGTAAAATCGTGCTCGTTTATATTGAAGGATCCTAATCTGAATCCTAGGTTAAAATTATTGCTAAGCTCCGGTCTGATGCTAGGATTGGCCACCACATTATCCCCATCGTTACCGAATACTTCACTTTCATTGGGTAATCTGACAGCTTTTTCTGCGGAAGTCAGCAAGGTGATATTTGGAAGAACAGCATAGGAAACAGTAAATCCGTAGCCTTCATCAATTTTGTTGGCACTGGTAATATCGTCTACTATTTCATTGGTTTCCTGATCAATCTCAGGGTCAATGTTTACGGTTTTTTGCTGGTAGTATTTTCCAAAAACATTCGCCTTCAGTTTTTCATCCAGCGCATTGGCCTCATAGGTAAGAGAGAGAATGTTTTTTTCTAAATCCCGCGTTCCCCTGAATGTATTTTCCAAAACCGATTTCAGCTGATCGCTATCCACCCGATCTATGCCGTTATACACATGATTCAGCATGATTCTGTGATTCTTGCCAACGACATAGGAAACTCCTGTTCTAATCGAGGATACATTCCTGTTGATTCTGGACAGTGTAGGCCCGCCTTCCTGTTGGGAATTCCATGAATATTTATATTCATTTCCTCTAAAGTCAATGGCTCTTTTTCCGTTCCAACTGTATGCCCAAGCAAGCGTGTCGCTTACCATACGGTTTCGCTTGCCGTACAAGCCATTGATAGTGACATCCAGTCCTTTCGTAAAAAGGTTTTTCTTTTGGT
>NZ_CAXBET010000023.1:0-29960 GCF_963974835.1 uncultured Algoriphagus sp.
CTCTGGGGGGTCAATTTGCAGCGCCGATAGGGGGTCAATTTGATCGCTATATGCAATAACTTCAATTTAACTAATGTAACTCTCCATCAAAAGGCCGTTTGGACGGAAAAAACAGAACTGACATTTCATTCTGATGGGGGAATGGGAGGAAGCGTGGATCATATTTATAAAACTACTGAGCAGGTAATTACCAAGGTCTCAGCAGTCCCCCTGTCTGACTGGATTTCAGAAAATGTCGATTTTCTGAAAATCGATATAGAGGGTGCTGAGTACGAAGTCCTTAAATCCTGTCAAAAGCTACTAGGAAATGCTTCGCATATTTTCTTTGAATATCACAACGATGTCAATAAACCTCAGACACTTCATATTCTTTTGGCTATGATTGAAGCTGCGGGATTCCGATACCACCTAAAAGAATCTTCTGCCAGGGCCCGCCCTTTTGTAGAAGATAGGCTTATATGTGAAAGATTTGACATGGCAATTACAGTTTTTTGTTATAAATAATTTAAGCCTTCCACGAATTCAGCTTGAAGAATAATGACTTTGAAGCGGAATAATGTCTTTAATGGGCAAGGGCTGGCCTTACTGGGCTTAATTGCATTACCTCATCGTATATTTCCATCATTTGCCTGGAGATAATTTGCTGGTCAAAACGCTGAATATTAAAGTAACCTCTCTGGATCATCAATTCGCGCTGATTTGGATCATTGAGCAGATCAATATGCTCAATAAGGGAAGCTGTATCGTCAGGAGCCCCATAAAGAGCCCCATTTCCACCCGCTTCTCTAAAACAAGATCCCGTGCTGGTGATAACAGGCACTCCCATACGTTGGGCTTCAATAATTGGGATACCAAATCCCTCGAAATAAGAAGGGTAAATGAATATATGGGCCATTTTGTAGACCGCAGGCAGATCTTCGAAGGATACATCATGTAAAAATAAAACCTTCTCCTCTAAGCCATTTTCTTCCACAAATGCCTCTAAAACTGCCATATAAGAGGTATGCTTTCCTATTACAACCAGAGGTGTCTCCCAATCTTTGCGCTCCTTCAAGGCTTGTAAAATCAACTGAACATTTTTACGCTTATCGATGGTACTGACAAATAGCAAATAACGGTCTGGAAGCTGATATTTTTCTTTGACCTGTGCGCATTTTTCCAAGCTTAATTTCTGGTTAAAAATATCATGGACGCCTTGGTAAACCACTTTTATTTTATCCGGGTCAATACTGAAGTAGTCAATAAGATCTTTTTTGGTTTGCTCACTGACTGCGATTACCTGATCGGCCACTTTGCAGGATCGGGCCATTTTCATTTTATAAATTTGTACGTCGATCGGATTAAATTGCTCTGGGTATCTGCAGAAAAGCAGATCGTGAACGGTGACCACGTATTTTGTGGATTTGTTTTTGAAAAGTGGTATTTCATTGCTTAGTCCATGAAATATATCCAACCGGTTTTCACAATGCTTCATTCCCTGGAAAATACTTCTCCAGATCCCGGATATTACTGGAAGGTTCCAGAGTTCACTAGGTGTAATGGTCCTTTGATTTGTGTTTTTACAGGCGTAGGATATCTCAGCAGCTTCCTTTCTGACTTCAGGAGTAAATAGAAGGTAGTTGTTATTTGGGAAGTTTTGGCTTAAAGACTTTAGGATGAACCGGCTGTAATTGCCAAGTCCTGTGAAGTTTTTGAATGCACGTTTTGCATCAAATCCGATTATCATAAGTGGCTGGTCTAGTAAGTTTTCAAAATTAAGGACGAAATAGAATCCAATATTGCTACAGAATTCATCCGCGAAATGGAAAAAATATTCTAGTTATTAGGGCTGCTCAAGGTATTACCCTTGTATTGAGGTCGTTCAAAGAGGGCTTACTGAGTAATCTTGCAAATTACCTGATATTAAAAACGTATGAATTTAACTATTATTTAGTGTGGATTCAAGAATTCTTCAAGAAGAATAACTATTCAACAGCAAATCAAAAATTTATTTTCGTTTAAACAACAGTGAAAAGAATTGTAGTTAGTGTAATGCGTTTGACGGTTTGAAATGGTCTAGACGTAAAAAAAACTGACACTTTCGTATCCGGTTTTGCTCCTCCTCAAGGACTTGAACCTTGGACTCTTCCCGATGAATCGGGATCAGTTGCCCTACCCAAACCTCTGTTTCAGTTCAGCGATTGCCGAAGGATTGAGTCTTAGGTCAAGAAGATAGTTTCTGGACTTCATATTTTTCAAGTATTTTTCAATCTTCAGAGCTTGGGATTTTCCCAGTTTTTCAATCAGTAGGTGAACTGCCCAGGGTTTTCCGTTTTTTGTCCAGATGTTATTTTGGAGGCTGTTGTGAAAATCAAAACGGGCTGAAAAATCGGAGGTATAGCCAATGTAGAATTTATCCAAACTCCTGGAATATAAGATATATACTGAAAAGCCCATGGCACATATGTAAACAAAAAAAGCCTCAGATCTTACGAAATGAGGCTTTAGTAGCTCCTCCTCAAGGACTTGAACCTTGGACCCTCTGATTAACAGTCAAATACAACCCTATTTGAATATTTGTAGTATATTTGTTAAAACGTTGATATATAGAATTTTATATCTTAAGTAGAAGTTCTGTTACGTGTCTATTTATACGTTTATTGACCGATTTTTGTGCAAATTTTGTGCAAATTTTTTATGGAATTTAATCACATTCGAAATGACTAGAAGATTAGAGAATGCAAAAGATCCTGTTGAAATTTCACTGTATTTGGATACCAGGAGAGCAAAACAAAATGGCCTCTATCCAGTTAAAATTAGGGTTTATGACGGGAATACTAAAAAAGTGAAGCTGTACTCTACCGATTATGATCTGGATGAAAACCTGTTCGAAAAGGTGATTTTTCCAGTCAAAGGACAACGGTTAAAGGACGTCGAAAAAGCAATTAAAGGTGAGCTTGATGACCTTTTGTACTTTTATACCGGAAAAGTACAGAAAATACAATACTTCACTTTCGACGCATTGGACAATGTCCTTACATCCAAAACAGGAGACATTACAGATGTGTTTTTTCAGTATGAGGCTTATATAAATGATTTGAGGGATTTTAAGAGAGTTTCTACTGCATCAAGCTACCAGTTAAGTATGCAGTCCCTAAAGTCCTATCTGAAATTCAAAACAGGCAAGGAGGTGAATAAACTTCGCTTTCATGAGATTACTGTCAAGTTCTTGAATAACTATGAATTGTGGATGGTTGAAAACAGAGGGAGAACTCATACCACAGTGGGGATATACTTAAGGGGTTTACGTGTAATATTTAACAGAGCAATTGATTTAAAAGTTATAACATCAGAGCTTTATCCTTTTGGTGCGAAAAAGTATGACATTCCCTCTTCTGCCAATAAGAAAAAGGCATTGAATGGGGAACAGCTAAGTAGGTTATTTCATTCTAAACCTGAAACAGCCGAACAGGCTAAAGCTCGGGATTTTTGGTTTTTCTCCTTCGCATGTAATGGAATGAACATGAAAGATATCCTTCACCTGAAATGGAATAATATTGACGGGGAATACATTGAATTTATTAGGGAAAAGACAAAACGTACTAAAAAAAAGAACAGTAAAATTATTCAGGTTCCTATCACTTCATTTACTAGATCCGTCATTGAGAAGTATGGAGATCAGAAAGGTGGATCAAGCAGCTTTATTTTTCCTGTTTTGAATGAAAGCATGTCTGCAGAAAGGCAGCATTTAGTTAAAATGAATTTTATTCGATTTGTAAACCAACATTTGAAAAGATTGGCTGAAGCAAATGACCTTCCCCAAGAAATATCAACTTATTGGGCACGCCATTCCTTCGCTACTTCAGCAATTCGGAATGATGCTAGTATGGAATTCGTAAGTGAGTCTTTGGGACACTCTGATGTAAAAACGACACAGAGATATTTTGCCGGATTTGAAGATAAAACCAAGAAGGACATCCTTTCCAAAATCACTGCATTTATGGATTGAGTTAGTGGTTTATAGGGTTCTATTTTGTTTATCAAGACATCAAAATATGTTTTGTCTGGAAATATTCTCATTAATTTATCACAGAAAAACACCAATCGACATGCACCAGGTAGTTATAAACGGTAATCTGAAACTAAATACACAGGAAGTTTAAGTACCCATGTTGTATCACTTACTAAAGTATTCCAACGATAAGGTGAGTAAAATTGAATAGTATTAAATAGTTATTCCATCAATTTTAAATACCGGGATACGGACCATAATTTAATATCGGTTTGATCTGCTGTGGCATAAAAATCACTCAGATAACCCGCAAGTTTTAAATAATACTTATTGTCAGAAAAGTCAATAAACTCAGAAAATGCGCGTATGCGTTTCTCTACTTCGTGATTATCAGGGATCAGGATTTTTAGTTCGCGAATGGTCTCGAAAACTCCGGATTTAAAATCTTTTTGAATCTCCAGCAGAATAAACTTTCCGGTTATTTGTTGGGAATAAGGAGTAAACATTCTTCTATCCAATATTAATTTTCCAACTTCATCAAAAGTTAAGTTGAGATTTAAACCGATTTCCTTACAAACAGCCCTTACCTTTTCCTGTTTACTTATTTTAAAGTGTTCCAGCTTTCGCATATGCAGTAAAAGCATTTCTTCATCAGTACCTGAACTTTTTATAGGATCAGCATATTCATAAAGCGTTTCTTCAACTTTTTTTACAGAATTGGAATTTAGAAACAGCCTTTTGACTGGGCTAGTCATTCCTTCGTTGTTACATTTTATCAAGACTGCTTTGACTGGATTATTTTCTGCAACTACCCAATCATCGTAATTAAGCATTTCACCGTTTTTTAAAACATGTTTATATCCATTTTTCCTTAAACGACCACTTATCTCGAAGACTAAAAAATCATTAAAATTCGAAGTTTTCGATTTACTTTTAGCTAATAGAGATTCAATATTCAGTTTTCCCATTCTTCCGTTTATCCTGCTGTTCTCACGGATCTTTGCGAGATTTTTTCTTTTTTCATCATTTGGGAAATCACAGTCTACGATAAGCCTTATGCATAACTCCTGAAACTCCGGTTTCTCAGCAGCTAATGCAGCATTGACATATTCTTCCGCAGCTGAAGTGCCTTCTTTCAATAGGCCCAGTTTCATATAATAATAAAATGCTCCCTGTGGTTTTTTAATAGCTTTTAATGCTGCTTTAAATGCCTCTATTGCCATCTCCTTTTCTCCCAAATCAGCATAAAGGACTCCCATTAATGCCAATTCATCAATTGAAATACTTTTTGGATCATAATGGCTCAGACTTTCTTTAATATGCTGGGCAACCTCTTCGTTCAAACTTCCACCTTCACGGAGCATTACTGATAATTGATGACGGGCCACGTTGATTTTAGCCCGGAGGTGGTTAGAATTTTTAGAAATGGCTTTTTGCCATAATCCCAATCCTTTAGCGAACTGTCCAGAAAGGTAATGGCAATTACCTAAGACGAAACAAGTTTCGTCACACCAATCTTGCGTAGGAATATTGTATAAAAAGTTCTTTGCTGACTCAACATCGTCTTCCAATAATGCCGATATACCTAGAATCAAAAAAACAATATGATCAATTTTTTGAAAAACTTTACCGAATCGCAGGTCTTCCAGCTCTAATGATGTTGTATCATACCTGTGGCTATTCTTACCTATTCTCATGTTTAGATGAGCCCTGGAAATCAAATAGCCCAGGTCGCCATAAAGCTCATTGTTTTTAATCCTGAAGTATCCCCAAATGATTAAGTCTGACGACTTATTCTCGAAGACTACCCTGGCTTCTTGTGCATTACTTATTTTCCTTTCATTCTCGTCAAATTCCAAATCTATCCGCTCTTTAAGCCTGCCTTCAGCTAAACGGAAGCGAAAAATATCCTTGATTCTCTGATTGAATTCTTTTTGGCCAGTATTTGTATCAGCGATAATACTAATGAGAATCTTTATTTTTTTAGTATTCCTGATAGCTTTGATTCTATCAGTCTGTGAGATTGATATTTTTTTTGTTTCTAAGATGATTGCATCATTCTTGATAAAATCTTTCCAGGATTCATATCCAATCAAACGGCATAATGAAGTTAGCTTAGCCTCGTAGAAATTGTTAACATTTACTTTGCTTGGATTGTCTATTCGTTTACCCGCAAGTCTATTGACTAGGTCTTTGACTGTAGATTTTCCAATACTTTCTGATGTCGAATTGCTTTTTTGCAGGGATATGGCGGCTATTTCACCTGCAAAGTTGTCAATATAAATTCCTTCGCTTTTTTCAATAGAATTCGTAAAAACAGCTCCGATTCCCCGCTTTAGTAATGACTTATTAGGGAAATATTTGCTTAAGAGAATGCAAATCAAAACATAACAATATTTATAACTTTCCTCATCGCTAATATTGACTAACTGCATAAAAAGATCGATTTGCTTAAAAGTTAGATTTACTTTTCAATATAGGAGAAAAAACCAATCAAAGGAATGCTTTCCATTATTTCCAAATCACATTATTGTATGCCTGAAATACGTTAATTGTGTTTTAAATGTGTATTTACTGTTACCTAGCTTGTCCTTTTTCAAAGTATATATTATTTTAATAAAAGATTCCTGGTTCATTTGGCCTATATCATCCACCTCCCAATTTCAGACTTTAAATGCCGGAAAAAGGTAAAACACTTTATGCCTCTCTAATTGGCCTTAATCAATATGAAGGGGGGGTAAAACCCTTGTACGGCTGCATAAACGATGTTCTAAAAATTGATGCTTTGCTTAGGGTGTTTTGCGAACAGAAAAAAGAGCCGATTGAATACAAGCCACTCTACCTGCTTTCACCTGATGAAGCAGGAAATAAGGAGCTTGAAAAGTATCGAAACAGTATGGACCTCAACCTGACCTATAGTGCACCGACCTTTCAAAACGTGTCTCAATTGGCATTTGCTCATATGGAAAAGGCCATCGATGAGAAGAAGGACCTCTGTTTGCTTTATTTCAGTGGACACGGAGGGACTACCACGGATGTGCCTCCCGGCTTTAAAACAGGAAAAATTGAAACCTTGGTTTGCCAGGACAGCCGTAGTAATGCCAGAGATTTACGAGACAAAGAAATTTCTTTTTTGCTTCACAGAGTTTTAGATAAGAAATCCATGGTGCACTGTCTGGTAATCATGGATTGTTGTCATAGCGGAGGGATGACTAGGGGAGAGTATGAAGGTTATCGATCGATTGACTATTCCGACAAAGGTGCAAAGCTTAAGGAGTACCTGGGTTTCAAGGAGGGTTTCTACAAGGTCACAGGTGGCCAGCTTGTTTTTCCCATTGCTGACTACGTGCATCTTGCAGCCTGTTCCGCAGATCAAAAAGCCATAGATTCAAGCGATGGAGGATACTTTACCAAAGCGCTGGTAGATATGTTAATTAAAGACGGTCGTGCAAGCTACCGTCAGATCACCAAAAAATTGAATGCCTCCTTTACCGTATACAACAATAGACAAACTCCAATTGTTCATAGCAGGGAAGATTGGAAGCTAGACAGGGAATTTCTAGGAGAGGGTTTAGTTTCCATTAAAAGAACTTTTGAACTCAGATACAATAGGGAAAGAGGTCGCTGGCAATTGAATGCTGGATCTATTCATGGATTAGTGCCTTCGAAAGATGGTTCGAGGACCAGAATCAGGGTTGATGGGACTAACATTGAAGGTGAATTGACTGTGGTGGAACTGGCTCGCTCCATTGTGAGCGGAGATGATCTGAATCAATTGGATATTTTCGATGATTCGCACTCTGCATCCTTAATTGCATTGGCGATTCAACCGATAACAATGGGAATATCCAGATTGAATGAGGCTATGAAGAGGGAGTTGGCACAAGCAAAAGAAAATCATAATTGCCTGTTTGTAAAATTTTTGGCCGACTCCAGTAAAAACTGCAGTTTTCAAATTATTGCAAAAAACAATGGATTTTCCCTGGAGCAACATCCCTGTATTTCTCCAAGAGGAGATGCTATAGAATTCCTTGAAATTATTGAATCAGTTGCGCGCTATAGCTATTTTAGAAGCCTTATCGGCGATCCCTCTGGCTTTAATTTAATGGATTTTGAATTTACAGTGGAGGCTATTGAAGGAAAGCTGATCAGAAATTCTAGATCACTTAGCAGGGTAAAAGGGAAAGTATCCATTATTCATCCGAATGCTACTTTATGTCTTAACTATATCAACAATCGTCAGCCTGCTTTCCGTTTTTCCATCAGACTACGGGAAAACTCTAACAGAATAGATTGCTTTGTATCCGCTCTTTATTTTAGTAGCGAATTTGGGATTTACGACAACTTTTTAGCCAATGTAAGTCTATCATTCGAAAATCCACTGGCTCATCTGAACTACTTCAATACTGAAAATTCATTGATTCACGCCATCCCCTTAAAAGTTAATACCGCTTTTTCTGAAAAGGGAATAGAGTGCGTAGATGAATGTCTGAAAATTATTATTTCTGACAGACCTCTGGATTTGAGTATTATCAGTCAACCCGACTTAATTCTTAACAACAGAAATGTAATGCGGTCAAGCAAAGGAAAAAAAAGGAGTAAAATAAGAGAGCAAGCCATTACAAAGGACTTTTTTGAAACTTTCGTGGTATATGATTTTCCCATAAGACTTTGTCGCCAAATAGCTGTATAATTTTGATTTTCTGATGTTTAATGATAAGAAGATAGAGTTTATGAACAACCAGTTAGCAGGGGAGAGAGGGCCAGGACTTGAAGAAAAAAAATCTGTACCAAACATAATATGCCAAGGCAGGATGCATCTTCTAGCGATTGGAATAAACGAATATAAAAATCAAGAATTTTGGAAACCACTTAATCATCCTGTAAGGGATTGCGAACGCTTGTTTAAAGTCTTGAAAGAACGTTATGCTCTTGCTTCACAAGAAATTCTTTTAAATAAACAGGCAACATATCATGCTTTGATGGAAAAGCTTGAAGAAATGACCAGTCCAAACGAGCAGGGAATCCTACCTATTGGTCCTGAGGATAGTTTAATCATCTATTTTGCCGGCCATGGGCATCGCTATAAAGAGAAGGGGGGTAGTGGTCATTTATCAGAAAAAGGTGCTCTCGTACTGTATGATACCAAGGATCCTAAAGATGCCGATAAACCAGAAAACCTTTTTTTGGATTGTGAAATGTTAGCGGAATGGGTGTCCAAATTTAAAGCAGGCCATATTCTCTTAATATTGGATGCATGCTTCGGAGGCCTGTTTCAAAATTTGGAAGTAACCCTTCCTGCTGAACTTATCCCAACGAATCCTAGAAACGATGTCGATACTCCGTCCCGATGGATTCTTACCTCAGGTAGATGGGAACCCGTGCCAGATAAAAGCTATTTTTCCGAAATATTGGCCGATTTGCTCCGTAACAACAAAAGCGACATAACGATTGATTCTCTAATTGAAGAATTGCGCAACCGAATTAAGTTATTAAACCAATTCAAACTCAAAAGTCAGCCTATTCCCAATCCCTATCTGAAGAAATTGGTGAAAGACTTAGACGGGGGCGATTTTTTATTTGAGTTAGGTGATGAAACACGCAAAGGAATTGTCGAAGAGCAAAGTCTCTCACTTTCTGAACTCCTGAAAAAACGGTCTGCCTCTTATCGCCAATCATTAATGATGGGACGTTTTAGATATTTACGAATTGAGCAAGTATTACTACCGGAAAGTACGATTCCAATTGTTCAAAATGTAGAGGTATCTATCGATCAAGAAAAATTAAAATTGACAGATGCATTGGAAACACTCTGGAAAAGGAAACAAAGGCAGGCAGTAATTTTGGGATCTGGGGGTGCAGGTAAAACCGTTTCACTTTTAAATATATGGGAAGAGCTATTGGATAACGCCTCTGGGCCGATACCTATTTACATCCCTCTGAATGCCTATAATATTGCAGATGATGTAGAAAAGAAAAATTTTATATTCCACTACATTGCAAAGCACTATCTAGGGGAGCCTGAGGCGACCGCAGAGTCTATAAACAGGCTTTGGAACTATTTCAAACTCGAAAGTAAAACATACAAAGCTCCTTCTTTGGTCTTACTTTTGGATGGATACAATGAAATTACCTCGAATGAGAAATCAAAACTGGACGAAGAATTATGGCAATTGTATGCAATGTCTATGCAAGTCCAATGGATTGTCACCTCGAGATTTGTGGAGATAAAAAATTTTGAGTGGGCAAGGCAATCTACAGTTCTAGAATTGCAGTCACTCTCCAGAGCAACGATTGAAAATTATCTAAACCATAGTGTCGTTAATTTTCCGGAAACCAATGAAATGTGGGAGTTGCTAGAAAATCCAATGGCTTTGACTTGTTATGTAGGCACTGAAAGTGCCCTATTAGAATTCAAGGATGATATCGAATTTATTTTTTATAAGCCTAAAAGGTTCGCCGAATTGCTATGGAACTTTCAAGAAGTTCAGCTCGCCCAAGCTAAAAAAAGAAAATCATCTGAGTTAGATTATACTTTCTCTAAACTCTTATTGAAATACTTTCTTCCATATATCGCATGGAGAATGGAGAAATATGGGCATTATTTTTTGCCTATAAAGGAATTAGATAATAGCGATTTTCACTTAGGGAAACTGGTTGAAGATTGGATAGGCACTGCAATTACAAAGGGATTCATAAATGAATTTCCAAGTATTGTAAAGATGAAAGATGAGCTACAATTAGAATCAAGGGATGGTTTTTCTTCACTAGTAAGAAAGGTTAAGATCCAAGAAACCTTATTATACCATTTAAAGGCAATGGTACGGGAAGGCGATGAATTGGGCTTTATTCACCAGAACTTTAGGGATTTTTATGCAGCCAGTCATTTGCTTAATTGTATCAAGGTTTCCTTAGCAGTAGAAAGACGTCCTATAGAGTGGCAAGAACGAGCATTTCCAATCTATTTACGCAAAATGATAGGAGAGTTGGAAGGGGAGTATCTTTTTGATCCTTATCTAATGCTGGAGACCAAAAGTATTGACCCTCCAAAGAGAATTAAAGAAAATTGGCTAACTAAATTGACGGTGCAATGTCGTGGGCCTGCGGACATGACTGCGGACTTTACAGTTTGGAATTTGGTTACTATATTACATGAAACAAGGGGGACTTTGGCAGGGGCTGATCTAAGTAGTTTGGATCTTCGAAGGCTCCAATTTAACCAAATTCAATTTTCAATTTTCACAGGGAGAGAATATTTAACGCCTAAGTTTGAAAAATCTAAAATTAATGGGAGTCAGTTTTTTCTCCATGGGCATTCTGAATCAATTTCAAATGTAAAGTATGGAAATAACGATCAATTTTTTATTTCTTATTCAAATTATGATGTTAGAGAGTGGTTAGTGGAAACAGGGGAATTAACTAAGGTTATTTCACATGAAAAGAACAAAATTATATATGCTGGATATGAAGAAAATGGAAGAAAAATAGTTACAGTTTCAGAATCATTAGATCTAGTTGAATGGAGTGGTTCTGGAGTTTTTTCAAGTATAAATTATAATCCTGTTGACTTTCCTCAAGGAAAATTTAAAAGACGGTTTTCTCGTAAAGGATTTATAGCATTTACGCAAATGGATTTGAAATCAGTAATTATTTCAAAAGATTATCAAAAGTTTTGCACAATATCTAATGAAGGAAATGTTGAAGAATGGATTATTGATTCAGCTGAAAAATACGAGTATTCCAGTAAAGTAATTTTCGGAACAAAGGCTCTAGCTTATAGTCCTAATGGTCAATTTATTCTTTGTGTTACAAAGCAAGGAAGTGTAAAAGAAATAGATTGCGCTACACGAAGTGTTTCGTTTGAATATAAATATTCTGGCGAAGGTGCAACTTTTGCTACATATAGCCCTCAAGGTAATCGAGTTCTAATTATTAGCAGGGATTATCATGTTGAAGAATTTTGTAAATTTAGTTCTACTGCAATATTTAGCTTTGAAATCCATACTAGTAAAGTTACTTCAGTTTGTTATAGTCCATGTGGAAGTAAAGTTTTAATTGCAACAACAGATGGGGATGTTAAACAATGGTCGTGTAGTCAAAAGAGATGTCTAAGTGCTTATCATAAAATCTTTCCCGGAATAATTTCTATTAATTATAGTTCTGATGGAAGAAGATTTTTGGCAGCATCAGACAAAGGTTCTATTAATGAATTTAGTATTGATTCAGGTCGATTAGCAAATTCATATAATTTAAATAGTGATATAGAAATAGTTTCAATAAGCGTGTCAAACAAGTTTCGACATTTATTGGTGCTATATAGAAATGGAACCATTGAGCTGTGGAATTTAATTAAAAGAGCTTGTGTTAACACTTTTCTGTTAAATAAGCAGGGATTTGAATCAATAATTATTTCTCCAAATGGACAAAATTTTGTTTCTTTTGGCGATAACCTCGGTGTATTTAAATATTGGTCTAGCTCAACAGGCAAAAATATACACACCTTTATAGGGCACCGTAGCAAAGTAATTTCTGTAATTTTTAGTGAAAATGGAGAAAGAGTTCTTTCTATTTCACTTGATCGGACTGTAAAAGAGTGGTGTTCCTTGTCTGGTAATCTAATCCATTCTTTTCCAACTCATAAAACTAAAGCTATACTAACGATTTATAGTGTGTGTGGTAAAATGATCTTAATAATTTCTGAAGATGGTACTGCGGAAATGTGGTCGTCTATCAAAGGTAAATTGATATACATTTTTCCCAAAACAAAGAAAGGTTATTCTACTGCTGCGTTTTCTCCCAATGGTATGTATATCCTTTTAGGAACAAACGACGGGAGAATCTTAAAGTATTTATTAGATAACTTTATAGTGTTAGATGATAGGCAAATTCATCAAGGTCCTCTAAACTCAATTGCCTTTAGCAATTTGAATAAATTATTTTTAACATGTGCTCTGGATGGATGTATTAATATTTATTCAGAAAGAGATTTTTGTTTAATTCATAGATTTTTCATAGTTGAATCTAATGATTCTACTTGTCGTTCAGGGATCAATTTTTTATCGTTTAGTCCCAAGGATACTCATCTTATATTTAGACAGTTAAATGGAGAGTTAAAGGAATATTTGCTTAGTACCGATAAATATGTCTTAAACACAGCCAGTGGCGTAAAATGGATGCAAGAATCCTATCAAGGACTTTTTATACAAGGAGTAGATTTCCGTAAGCTTAGCAAGGACGCTAGGTTTAATTTTCGTGAAAAAATTGATTTAAATAAGTATGGGGCAATCTTTAACGATCAGGACAAGTCAAATTGGGAAGCGGCAGTGAAGGATGCCTATGGGGACATGGTAGAATAAAACATTCTCGATTATGTATGCTTTGCTGGAATGCTTGATCACCCGTGAGTGTCTCAACTTTTGATTAGGATAAGGATGACAAGGACTATCTCGTTGTATTTATTCACTGACAAGCCTTCGCATTACCGAATGGTGTGAGCTTTCTAATCAGGGGGCATTTTCTTTGGAAGTCCGGTGACAACGGTGATAGTCTCAAAACTAAATACCAGTAACCGCTTTGACTTTTTTATTTTTGATTCGCTCCGCTAAGCTCACCGAAAGTCTGACTTGACCGTTTGCTGCCAAGAGTTGAAGTAAACTGATCCAAGCTATTGGTCTTAGTATTTCTTCCCCTTTTTCGTCTATTTTTTAAAATAGTAAGGAACCACACTCACTTGACGAAAAAAAAACTAAAAAAACCAAAAAAAAAAAATTCTAGAAGTCACCACCAACCAAGTGCCTTGTTTAAGCTTGTTTAGACCTTTTTTAAGAAAAATTCATGAATATAAATCAGGCAAAGAGCAAAAATATGCTTGACTTTGAGCTTGACGTCAAGCAGATGAACTAAGGGATAAGTATTCCTGAGATTTCGCTACAATCAAACGATAGTAGTTATGAAAACCTCAGCAAAAAAAATCTCAAAAAGTATTCTTGTAGGAGTTTTAATGTGTGTATCATTAGGGGGTTGTGGCTTCCTTTCTAATGACAAGGATGATCTAAATCCTTCAAAAAGCCAGACTGTTATGGACACCGGTGATCCTGACGAAGGGGATCCTGATCGTGACGACTGAGCAATCCATGGTGCTTGAGTAATCAAGATAATACAACTAATATGTATGAATTTATAGCCACTCTATCCATCGGTGCAGGCTGTTCCTGCACCGATGTTACTTTAGTGGAAATTAAGTGTTAATAATCTATTTCCTTGAAATTCCGACAAGTTACTTTTTCGGTTTTTCCTTTCTTTAAATTTAGGTTATACTTGGTAAGTGGCAAGCCTTGAGAAGATTATAATTTAATACTAACTGGTAAATGCTGCTCATAGAAATTATAGCTTTCTAGAATTGAAGCTTTTTAAATTGTTTTTGGAATTCTTATTTTAATTCAAAATATCCCATGACTTTTCTACTCTTGGCTTTTCTATGGGGATGGGCAGCCTTCCAGCAAGTAAGCAGCTTTTCCGACCCAACTCCAGACTCCCTTTACAAACAGGCAAGCCACTACCTCGATCAAGGTGAATATCGAAATGCAATCATCAACTTAAGATCATTGGAGCAAAGCAGGGTCTGGTCCAAAGAAGCAGTGAACTTAAGAAAAACCTACAACAACCTGGGATTTGCCTATTACAAACTTGACAAGTTTGATTCCAGTGTGTTTTTCTACAAAAAAGCACATGACTATGCGGTCGCTCTGAAAGACTCGACAAAGATCGTTTCCGCTTTTAATTCCATCGCTCTGAGTTATCGTAAACTCGGTAACTATGGTCTTTCCCTAGAAAACTACCAGAAA
Source organism: uncultured Algoriphagus sp. (assembly GCF_963974835.1). Lineage (GTDB taxonomy): Bacteria > Bacteroidota > Bacteroidia > Cytophagales > Cyclobacteriaceae > Algoriphagus. The sequence continues at coordinate 14,836 of NZ_CAXBET010000023.1, forward strand.
GCTCATGAGCTGGCCATCCAGCAGGGTGATCGGGATATTTTAGCCCAAATCCTAACTAACTTGGGGTTGGTGTACCAAAACTTAGACCGAAAAGAAGAGGCACTTGCCCATCATAATAAGTCTTTGGTATTTGCCAGACAAGCAAAAGATTCTACCTCAATAGCTATTGCACTAAATAACATCGCCCTTAGCCACAAGGCTCTAGGTGCCTTGGATAGCAGCCTATACTACAACTTGAAAAGTCTGGAGCTGAAAAAGCAACTGGGAAATAAACCCAGTGCTATCGTGTCCACATTAAATAATATAGGTATTACGCATCTGGCAATGGGAAATCTCGCTAAAGCCGAAACGTACTTTTTGGAATCCAACCTATTATACAAAGAGGTAAAAGATACCTCAGGCCTGTTGATCAGCTATATAAACCTTGGGGATCTTGCTCTGAGAAGAAATCAATTAGTTCTAGCCCTTGCTTATCTGGATTCTGGAGCTGTGCTTTTTCCACAAGTCAGTGATCTGGTATTTAAAAGAGATAATCTGGTGCTACGTTTGGAGGTTTTGGAAAAGCAGGCTCACTTTTCAGAGGCTTTAGCTGTGTACAGGGAATTAACCGCTATCAATGAGCGGATCTTCCAGGAAGAAAAACTAAATGTACAGGAAGTGGAAGCTAGGTATCAAATCAATCAGGAATCCCTCCTCCGGGAGACCGCGGAGCAGAAGACAATTCTTGCGGAAGCCAATGCGAAGTCCGCCAAACAGTTTGTCATTCTATTATCTGTCATCATCTTTTTGACTTTGCTTTTCGGTAGCCAACTATATCGCTTCAATAGGAAACTCCGGATAAAAAATGAAATCATCCAGGATCAAAAGCGGGACAACGAGCATAGGATATACAATTTTCTCTCCCGCCTTCAAGGATTACTCCGTATGGCCTCGGAAAACGTACAGGATCAGACTTCTCGGGAAATCCTATTAAATTCAGAGGCGGCGATCGTATCCGCTGCGGCTTTGCAGGAACATCTGACCTATACTGATCTAGAGAATGAAGAAATGCTTGTCGGCCAATACCTTACTGGACTGGCTGACCGTCTCAGAGAAATGTTTCAACTTACAGGCAATAACGTCGAGCTAAATGTTGATGTTAGTGGGGATGCAAAACTTCCTGTTCAAACTATATTAAATCTTGGATTGATAATTTCAGAAATCGTAACCAATTCCATGAAATATGCATTCCCAGCAGAGGTTCAAGAACCTTTTGTTGGGATTACTGTACAGAAAATTGGAGATTCACTCACTATCCAAGTTCGGGACAACGGGGTAGGAATTGCTGATATTAACAAAAAAGGCATAGGATCCGGACTTATCCAACGACTGGCAAAATATATCAAAGCTGAACTTTCTTTAATTAATGATGCCGGGACACAGTATTCAATTGCCTTGAAGGTGAAGGAGTGAGAGCGAGTCAAATACTATTTTATACATCTTTTTAAGCATTATGATTAAAGATCACTAAAACTGGTGAATGGCAAGCTATTAGCAATTTTTATCTTTCGTTTCCAATGTCATGATTCTCTATGAAACTCAGATACAATTATTTTCAAGGACTTGCTCTTCTTCTAATACCTATCCTGTATGCCTGTGAGCTGAATAAGGAAGACGATATTGACCCTATCATCGACGAACCTATTGTGGAGGAAAAAGTGGATGGGGGACTAGATACACTAGGCAAGTGGGAATGGGTTGATTTGGGAGAAATTGAATTGGGAGGACATGATATCGCATTTGGCAGTCCAGACACGGTATATATTATGAACAAAATATTTCATCCTTTTCCTGGATTGAAGGTTAGCTATGACGGAGGAATGACTTGGCTGCCTGGAGAAAGTCAATACAACATCATTTCGGGATATAATAAAATGCATTTAATTGATCATAATAATATTTTCTTATTTGGAAAATTTGCCCCAATGTTATCCTCATCCAATTACTCAGCAAATATATATAACTTCAATTTTAATGATTTATATAACTCAACTTATAGAAGCTTTTTTCATGAAGGGTGGAGGGGTTGTCTCGCTGATGTGGGGTCTAGAGGAGAAGATGTCTATGTTTTGGCCTTATCTAGTAGAGTAACAATTCAAGGAAAGTTAGGGGATGTGCAATACGATTTAAATCGGTATGGTGTTTATGAATCTATTGCTTTTGCGACGGACTCTGTGGGATTTGTCGGATCTGACGAGGGGGAGATCTTGATGACCAGCGACAGAAACAATTCATGGGTAAGCATTTTAAAAGACCCGGATAAACTGGCAATAGTTGAGTTGTTTTTCCATAATAGTAGTCTTGGCTTTGCATTGACCAATTCAAATGTCATGTACCGTACAACAAATGGGGGTAAGAGCTGGGATAAAATAATTCTACCCCATAAGTCCAATAAACAGGATATAGACTATCTGAATAAGAAAATAGTAATGGTTAATGATTCGCGGGGTTTTACCAATTATGGAATGGAAGTTTTTGAGACCACAGATGGAGGGCGAACTTGGCTAAGAACTCTGAGAGTAGGTAAAAATAGTGTAAATGGAATTTCTTATGATCATACAGGTGCAATTTGGGCTGTTACTGGTGCTGGTCTGTTGAAATTTGAACTTAATTGACCTATACCTTTATCCAAAGCAAAAATTTCTATTTTAACATGAAAAAGCTGTTTAATATCAAAGCCTCACTTGCGATATATATATTGATATTTTTAAACGCCTGTTCCATTGACAAGGAAGATGAAAAACCAAAGGAAAAGGCAAGAATTACACATGAATTTCTCCAGCACATCAACGGTGATCCGTTACGGTCCAAGCTGTGGTATGGTACCAGTGTGAATATCACCCATTACCGGGCGGACGGCTCTGTGGAAAAAATCGAGGAGCTTGTAAATTACAGGGCATGGTACATACAATTCAGCTCTTCTGGTCCCTACACACACGAAACAGGATATTCCTGGGACGATGGAGAGGGCGTGCTGGATGGGTTTTACATTACTATGGGAGATACGAACTTGATGCTTCCAAGAATCAAATCACCTTTGGGGACTTCACGGATCCGTTTTTTTCACAGAAGGCCGGTTATGAGGACATTGTCTTTGATGTCAGGCTTAAGGAAGATTTTTACTTGTCGGATTGGCTGGAGTTTTCCAACACGACCAGCTTTCCGGATGGCAGCCGGGTGGAAACTATATTTGTGCTGTCTCACTAGCCAAGTGCGATAAATGGATAGGTATCCATCTTTTGTAACGGCCAACTAAACACCCCAAATAATCCCAACTTTCGGATAATTTGTCGACCACAGATGGTAAATTGGATTCTATAATCCATTTTTATACCATGCGTAGCCAAGCGTTTTCCTTAGTTTGGTTCACCCTGAAGAATCCCTGCCAGGCCTATGATCAAATTACTTATAGTTGAAGATGATCCGTTTTTCTCGGATTTACTCATAGCCGATCTCCTGAGCCTTTATGCCACAGGAGAGATACACCTGATTGGTCCGGCAGAGACCTATCAGGAAGCAATTTCATTAATCCAATCAGAAAGTCCTGAAATTGCTTTGCTGGATATCAATCTTGGCTCAGCAAATGATTTTTCAGGAATACGGATCGCCGAATTCTTAAACGGTAACCACCCAATTCCCATTATATTCCTGTCCGGCCAGCCATACGGATTTGAACATGCAAAATATACACTTCCTGTCTCTTTTCTGAGAAAACCGTACCGTAAACAGGATCTTTCAGACCAGCTGGAATTGATTATGGTCCGTCTAAATATGGAAAGTAAGCTTAAGTCAGATTCCAATAACGCACCAAAATTGAATGGCAAAAGCATCGTTTTTGTCACCATAAACCGTGGCGAGTTGGTTCCAGTACACTTGGATCAGCTCCTTTTTCTAGAAGCTGATGGCAAAATAATCAAGGCCCACATTCAAAATACACCTTACCCCATAGTGTTCACTTCTCCTGGACTGAAAAACTTTTTTGACGAACACCTGGCTAATCTTCGGGGACAATTCTTTCAAATCAGCAGGAAGCACGTGATAAACACCTCTCAAATTTCCCGGATAAAAGACAATCAGGTGATTCTTCAAAAGGTGGCATCCTCGGGACTTAAAACAGAATTCAGGATCCCTTTTCCTGCAAATGGGGATAGCAAGAAAGCCCTAATCCAAATCTTATTGAACTCTCAAAATCAATAAGTTATATATTGTAAAGTATATTTTTTCATTTGACCAAAATTTCACCAAATGTGATGAGGGAAGATTTACTTCAAGTAAATAGTTTTGAATGATCAGTTATGAAATGGGCGAACTGATGCGTGAACAGATTTTTAAGATAATCTAGAATTGACCAAACCATGATTTGCTTAGGCACTCAATCAGCCAATCTGCTCAACTTTATTGCCTATCAATACATGTCAAAATTACCATCTGAAATTCCGACCTATTTTAGGGCAATGATGGAATTTTGATAATAAAGCAATTAAAAAGGCTTATCAGATAATTATATAAATAACTTTCAATTAGGCCCACAAGTCGGTGAGCTATAGACCGAAAATAAATATCATTCTAATTGAGCGAAAACGATCGATCAGATTTACAACCTACATACTCTTACTATTGATCACATGATACTAAATAAAACAATCACACCAACAATTGGTGAAGTATCGGTAAAATCCTACCAATGTTCCTCCTTTAAATCATTTTTGCTCGGTATCAAAGCCAAAGGGTTTTTAGAGGTAACGAATAAACGATTACTCTTTCAGGCGGCAGGAGAAGGTAGGTCAAAGAATGATAGTATTATCCATAATGAAATTCCGATTTCCGAAGTGGTCGGAATAAGTATTTATTTAGGAAAACCTTTTAACTGGTTGAGGCTTTTGATTGGAATTCTTGTTTCAAGTTTAATTATATCGCTGACAACTGTTTTATTCAGGGCTCTTTTTGAATTCTTATATGATAGTCCGAAGATATTGCAAACCATTTTATGGGGATTATTTATAGGCGCAATGTATCTCGCTTATTTAAACCGTGATAGAGACCGAGAATTGGAACTTGCCTCTAATAAAAACGAAATTAAGGACAACTCGCTTAAGGAACTTGCAATTCTGTCATTAGGATTAGGAATGTTAGGTGTAATAATAACTTCTACCACGGGATATTTTAATCAATTGGGATCGGCTAAGTTTGCCACGGTTGTTTTTGTAATTGTATTGATTTATGCACTGTTTCGATTTTCAAAAAAGCCGGCTTTTTCTTTATCAGTTTTTTCAAAGAGTGGCTCCAATGCCATTGTGGAAATTGCAACTCCTTCACCGCTACCATTTCAAAACACTAAGGCAGGTGCGACTGCTTCCAAGGCTTTAGTGGGAAGACCCGATAAAGACAGTCTATTGGTTTTGCAAGAACTGGGAGCAGTAATTCTCGATATCCAGAATATGGGTGAGCACGGTATTGAAAAGTGGAAGAAAAGCAAAATTTAAATTTATGACTGAAAAAAAATCAAGCAAATGGTTGTCCGCCATAACTAAGGCCACTATAGAAATTGTTGTTGCTCAGTCTTCAATTCACAATAGCTATCAACCAGGTCAGAATAATATGGTTTCGGTTGGAAATACTGAACCAATTATTCCCTCCCGAGAGGAGAAAGCTTATTACGGGCTACAAAAGGCGAAAATTGAATCCAAAGAAGGTCAGGAGGAAATGAAGAAAGGGATACAGGCTGACAAATTAAGAAATGATACACCTCAAAATCTGAGTAACCCTCCTTCAAACGATATTAAAAAAGGATTTGGAACCCACTCAAAAATTCAATCTCAGGTAGAAAGTCATATTAAAAATGGCCAAAACGAAAGTAAATCCTCATCGAAAGGTAGGTGGGAAAGTACAATTCCTAAAACTAGCCAAAAAACTTCATCTGAAATTAAAGATCAGGGTAAAACCTTACAATCTAGTCAAGTGTCTTCAATTCAAAGTACCGGACAAAGCAGTTCCCCTCAAACTAGCCAAAAGGCTTTATCCGAAAATAAAGGGCACGAAAGCACCTCTCAATCTAGTCAAAAATCTTCCTTCCCAGCTACCGGACAAAGCGGTTCTGAGGCTAGCGCTACACCCTCATCCGCCAGTAAAGCACATAGTAGCACCTCACAATCAAGTCAAGGATCTTCATCCCAGAATACCGGGCAACGCAGTTCACCCTCATCTAGTCAGAATTCTTCATCCCAAAGTACCGGACAACAACGTTAATTATGACCTATTTACAGAATCAGTTAAAATTGCTTTTGGGGTCTGATTTGATTAAAAACGGAAAGTTTTTAGAGTTTAAAACATTAAATCCCACATGCAGTATTGACGGGAAGGATTTCGAAGGTAATTATTTGAACTTGCCACTGGATGATAATTTATTAAGCAAACATCTTTTGTTTTTAGGGAATATCGGTACGGGAAAAACGAATGCAATCTCGCAGGTAATTGGACAGGTTAAGAGTCAGCTTAAAGAAAATGATTTGATGATTGTTTTTGATACCAAGGGTGATTATTATGATCAATTTTTTAAACAAGGGGATTATGTCATTTGTAATGATAGCTCGAGATTTGGAGGTGTCCAGGATTATTGGAATATTTTCTCTGAAATTACTCTTGATGATTCCTATCAAAGCATTGTAGAAAGTGCACTTGAAATTTCCGCAAATCTCTTTGCTGATAAAATTAAGAAGTCCAACTCTCCGTTTTTTCCCCAAGCTGCTAAGGATATTTTTGCAAACATCTTAAAAATTGCGGCAACTAGCTTTGATAAGGAGCTTCAAAACAATCAAGATTTGATCGAGTATTTTGAATTGGCCGGAAGAAAAGAAATTCAGCAATTATTTGATGTTCATAATGAAAATAGAATGAACAGTTACATTTCAAACGAAGCAGCTTCGCAAGCGGAGGGAGTTCTTTCTGAATTGAATCAATTACTTAGCGAAATATTTGTCGGGGATTTCAGAAAAGTAGGTAACCTTTCTATAAGGGACCTGGTGAGGAAAAAGGGAGGAAAGACTGTATTTTTGGAATATGATATTACTGTTGGAAGTATACTTACACCGATCTATAGGCTTTTATTTGACCTGGCGATTAAGGAAACCCTCAGTAGCGTAAAGGATAAAAAGCAGCAAGGTAATGTTTGGTTCTTTATTGATGAGTTTAGTTTGCTTCCTAATTTAAAATATTTGGACAACGGGATTAATTTTGGGAGAAGTCAAGGAGCTAAATTCATTATTGGTGTACAAAATATACCCCAGGTCTATCACGAGTATGGACAGGATTTGGGCCAAAGTCTTTTGTCTGGGATAAGAACCGTATTTTCGTTTCATGTAGATGATTTGAAATCAAGGGAATTTATTCAAAACAGGTATGGATTTGCACAAAAAAGATTTTCTTATTCTGATTCATTTGGCAAATCAGTGGATAATGTAACGCCAATGAAAGTAATTGAGGATTGGGATATTTCAAACCTTACAACCGGCACTTCGATTGTTGGTTTACCAGATGGGAATCCATTTATTTTTCAATTTGGGGAGTATAAAAGAGGCTAAATTGTGGAATTATAGGTTTGGAATTTGTATTTATGGGACTTGGTCCCATTATATCAGTTTGAATACAAGTTTTTATAGTCAATGTTATTTCAATATATGAGTTACCATGATCCAGAAAACCATATTTATAAAACAAAACACTACGGTATAAATTATTAATTTGGTTAACCATTTGGATAATGGATTTGATTTGTCAGATAGCACTCTATGGATAGTTAGTCCAATCCCTATTAGAATTATCACAGGAATTAAAATTATAAAGATAAAAATATTAAATTCAATATTATCCCCTAATTTTATTTTATTGTTTACCATTAAATTATAGTATAGGTGACCTATCGGGTAGCAGATTATCCAAAAAATACCTATGAATCTTGCCGCTTCAGGATCTCCTTTTATAATTTTTCCTGTTGGTACTTTGGTAAATACAGTTTCATATTTTCCACTAAAATTTCTACCAGATACAAAGTCATCCCTCATTTCCTCACGGTCTTGGGCAATAAAAAAATAAATTATTATTCCTATTAATAGCCAAGGTACTGACCATGTGGCTAATTGACTTAGTTTATACAGTATTGTTGAATCTGTGTTTTTTCCAACCTGTTCAATTTGATCACAGCTTGTAAGAAAAATAGCAATTATGGCAAATGAAATATTCTTTAATATAAATGCTGTTTTATTTTTCATTTTTATTCTATTTTAGATACTAGGTTTTTTTTTTAATTTATGTGGGTTAGATCTGTTAATACAGTATGGTAAAATATTTAATTTCTATATTATATTAATAATCCTAAAAATTAAATTAAATCAAAAGCCATACCGTATTGCAATAATTCGTAGTTGCTTTTAATTTCTAATATTTCCTTCACCCTACGTTTGTGAGTATTGACCGTATTTACCCCTATATAAAGCTGTTGTCCTATTTCTTCAGCACTTAACCCTTTAACCATCAGTGCTAGGACTTCTTTGCTCCGTTTTGTGAGTTGCCTGTATTTTAGCTTATTCAATTCCATAAATGACATTTCATCAATAATCCGCATAGTCTTAGCCATGGCCCAGTTCATCAGTGTGGAAGGAAGTATTTGGGTTAATGTAATCAGTGGTACTCCTAAATGATCCTTGTATAAAGGTTCTACAAAAATTAGTTCAGCTTGTTCTGAGTTACTGAGTGTAGGGTACCTAATATAAATCTCCTTATCAGCAGATTGCTTTCCTGACTCCTGTGATTTTCCAATCAAGCATGTCTCAACATTGGTAGGATCGAATATTTTATTTCTATATTCCTGAATGGGCAAGTGACGAAAAAAGCTTTGGCTAATGCCATAGCGAAGTTGGCCCATTTCACAGATATACAGATTTTGGAAGGGGGAGTGACTCTGGATAATCTTAATTCCAGGAATCCATGTGGCGACCTGTTCAAAATTCTTAATTTTATTTAAGATTAATGTGTGGTCTGGTTCTTCGGAAGGTGACATAATGATTTATAGGTTGATAATACCCTGAAGGAAGATATCTAGTCAGACCTGTACAACTTTGATTCATGAACTGGGGATATTCAGGATTGAATGTGGATTGGAAAGGAACGGGTGTTGTGAGCGCTCACTAATTTTGGTTAGGGAAGGATTTTTAAAAGTTAGTCGACTAATACAATACTCGACTTTTATCCTGGCATAGTTTATTGGGAATTATCCATAACCATCCGGCCTATTCATACCCATAACAAACTACCTGTAGTTCCAGAGCTTTAGTAAACTGTTAGGCCAAGATGAAGCCCATCCATTTATCCATGAATGCTTAACTCCCTGAAGTTTTAATATAGTTTTTTTACCCCTGAATTCCTCACAAAGTTAGTCCCTTGGGCTCTGGGCGACCGTAAGCTTCCGTCATAAAGCCGCTGGCTGCGCTGCGCTTTTTATTCCTTTTCCTTCAGGTCTTTGTCGCCCAGGGTCTGATGATGCTTCATAATTCATTGTTCCACCAAAACGAAAAAGATTATGGAGACTTCCGAAAGAAAAATTGATTGGTTTGAAGTAGCAGAGATTAAGCTGAGCTATAGCGCAAAAATAAAGGCTTCACTACGGCCAAGAGTTGAAAGCTCAAGACATGTGTATGAGGTGTTTGCCAAAGCCTGGGATCAGGACAGGATAGAATTTGTGGAGGATTTTAAGGTGATGTTGTTATCCAGGGCAAACAGGGTCCTTGGAATTGTAACCATCAGCTCCGGAGGTACAGCAGGTACCGTTGTGGATATTAAACTAGTATATGCCGCTGCCATCAAATCAAATTCCAGTTCGGTGATTATAGCCCATAATCATCCATCAGGAAATATGAGACCTTCAGAACAGGATAAGCGGTTAACCCAGCGCATCAAACAGGCTGGAAATATCCTGGATATCCCGGTGCTGGATCATGTGATCATTACTGCTGATGGATACTATTCATTTGCGGATGAAGGGGAGCTTTAAGGCTCTTCTTTTCTAAAAAGCAGAACGTATTTTTATTGCATTCCTGATGCTGGAATGGTAGTTATGGTATATGTTTTAAAAAGGAAATTAACCCCAGATTTATTGGTACAGCAAGTACTTAGCTAAGTTTGAATTGGAACGGGTGCTGGTAAATCCGACAATGGCTGGAAAGGTGATTCAATCAAAATAATTGCTTGAATTAAGAGGTTACAAGCGGATACAAGCGGATACAAACGAAATCAATCGACTACAACCGGTTAATAACCGTCTAAAAAATGTGGATTATCTAAACTGGGTTGAAAAAGCCATGGAAAGTCTCAATCGTATTTTTATTTATCAACCATTACCCCAAAGCCAACAGGATAAAAGTGTTTATTCCCTATCCCTTAAAAGAGGAAAGAGAGCAGTTAAAGGCATTGAATACCAGTTTTTACCATCCTGATCAAAAGCTATGGAGTCTGGTTAATACCCATGAAAACTGGGAGCTGCTTCAACGTCTGTTTAAAAATAAATTTGAAGTGAGATCAGCTGAGGAAAAATTATCCGTTCCTGTTAAAACCTTGAATGCCCAATCTTTTCAGGCATTGGCAGAGTTGGAACAGAAATTAATTCTTAAAGCCTATAGCCCTTCAACGGTTAAAAACTATGCATCTTCCTTAACTCAGTTTTTAGCTTTTTTCGAAAGCAGAAATATCAAGGATGTGAGTAAGGAAGAGATTGAAGCATTTGTTTATCATCAGATTACCAAATACAAAATCTCAGAAAGTGCACAGAATACACTTATAAATGCAATTAAAGCATATTACGAGCATGTGTTGGGAAGGGAACGCACAGTATATGAGATCCAGCGCCCAAAGAAAAGTCTGACGCTTCCTAATATCCTGAGTCAGGAAGAAGTGAAAGCTATCCTTCAAAGTGTCGACAATCTCAAGCACAGGGCAGTTCTCATGTTGATTTATAGTGCTGGACTGAGGATCAGTGAGGCTATCAAGTTGAGAAGCCGTGATATCCATTCCGATGAAGGCTATATTTTTATTAAGGGAGCCAAAGGTAAAAAAGATCGGAAGGCAGTGCTTTCACCTGTTTTGTTGTTATTACTGCGACAGTATTACAAAGCATATAAACCAAGTTACTGGCTTTTTGAAGGGCAGGAGGGTGGACAATATTCTGCGACCAGCATTCAGGCTGTGTTTCGGCGGGCTGTGGAGAAAAGTAATTCTAATCCCTGGGCGACAGTGCATACCCTTCGTCATAGTTTTGCCACCCATTTATTGCAGAAAGGCACCAATCTTCGCTATGTGCAGGCGCTATTGGGTCATGAGAGTAGTAAGACTACGGAAATCTATACCCACGTTCTTTCAATTTCGAATAAAAATATTCAAAGCCCACTAGATGGGATCGACGAAATTCTTAATTTGGTCACAGCAGCACCCCGGAACCCTGTGGACAATTGCAATATAGACGCAATAGGGTAGTGGTAATGCTGTAATTACAAGTGTTAGAGATTATTTAAAAACTATGTTCGATAGAATATTCATAAAGAAGAATAAAATTTCAGAAAGCTCTGTAGACTTAGGAAAACTATGTGAAGCTTTATTGTTTTACGACAGAACAGATTTTCTTTTAGACAAATTCACCGCTGAACAATTTGTCACTTCTATAGAACTTGAAAAATTAAAGGAGTATTCAGAAAAAGGAATAATAAATCTTCATTATAAAAATTCAGCTATAGGTATTTTTCAATTTCCTAAAGGACAAAAATCCGGCTATGGCCCGATGGTTACAAAAAGCGAAGCTTTTTACCTTGAAGAATACGTTAACAAAGGCTTCCTAAAAGTTTTTAAAGGAGACAAAGCTGAATCTGATAAAAAAACAATTGAGTTTTTAGAATTTTGTTCACCACAAGAATATGTAAATGATTTTCAGAAACTTCTTGAATCTGAAACTGAAGACATATCTCTTCTTACATCTCAATTAAAAATTTATATTAATTCATACTTACCAAACTTAGACGTATCAAGCTTAGAATTAAATATTGAGGACAAATTTTCAACTCCATTGGGAATTGATTCTTATATTTTCAATTCAAATTTTAAACTTGAAGAATTAACTGAGAAATATTCCGCTCTACTTCCAAATAATCATACTTTAAATTGGTCAGCCTTCTTACTTAATAGTTTTGAAAGTAGTGGTGATTTAAATATATCATCTCAATTTAATGCAGAATTATTTACAGATAATAAAAACCTACCTTATATTCAAAATCGGGTAGAAGAATTAGTTAAAAAAGTTGCAAAAAGTGAGAAAGACATAGAAACATTCGAGAACATTATACTAGAAGACTATAGACCGATAAGGGAAGCTATAAACTCTGGAGAGAAAAGTTTTAATGATTTTACTGAGATAATTGACAAATCATTGAAATTTAAAGAATGGCTTAAAAACCTTGAAAGTGATTCCTCATTATTAAAACAGTATTACGACGCTGTTATAAAGGAAAGTTGGATAGAAAAAAAAGTTGCTAAAGCTTCTAGATTTGGAATATTTACTGGATTAGGAATACTTGGAGATGCTTTAGCTGGTGGAGTTCCAATTGGTTCATTAATAGCTTCTGCTTCTGATAATTATTTACTTCCAAAACTTTTAGGAGGATGGAAACCAAATCAATTTATTGATAGTGAAGTAAAAAGTTTCTTACCAAAGAATGAGTAAAAAACAATCTCTAACAATGTATATAAAAAATAGGCGAGACGGTAATGATATCAAGACTTTTCGCTCGTATCAAACTTTGTGCATAGCTGAAAGTTTTGTTCTTCGAAGCCGCCTACTTTTCATATACTAACCGTTAGCAGCAATGCTGAACTCAACCAGATAATACTCTAAAATACCAGACATGGGATTTACAAAGGCGTTATATTATCCAACAATTGACATTCTGAACGAAGAATGGTTGAAAAATGCAGTTCTTTTTTGGGATGAAATAAATACAATTGTGCCTGACTCAATTGATAACCCTTATAAAAACAATTCAAGTCAATATTTATTTGATGAAGGTATCCTAAAACCCTTTAAGGTAAATCCCGACCAAAACATCATCAAATCTCTAACAGATGAAACTCTCAAATATTTACACTCGAATGAGGCTTCGCAATTACTAATTCATGGTAAAGGAAGTTATTCGATGCTACATCGGAATAGGGTGTCAAGCGATGTTAGCATGTTATTTGACATTCATTACGACAAGCTTCCAGATGAAATTAAATACTTATTAGAAGAAGATATGAATTGGGGCTGGTATCGAGTAGATAGTAATTTTGCTTCTTTCTATTTAACTCTACTTGCAAATAAAATTTGTGAGCAAAACTCTATTGCCCTTTTAACAGATAATTCTCTAACATCAAACCTGTCAGATTTCGTTAGGCTCGATAATCAAATAAAAAAAGAAGAAGGTTTTTTAGGTTATAGAGGCTATACAAAAAATCAAGTTGCTAATCTGGCACAAGGACTACTCACAAATTTAATCATCAAGGGAGTCAAAATATCTGAAGTAACCTCATTGACTGATGTCGTGAATTTTAAAAGAAGGCATCAGGATGAACTTGGCTTACTTAGAACAAATATCTTGAAATTGACGAAGGACATTCCCAAAGACATTCCATTAGAAGCTTTTAAGCAACAAATAGAAGACGTGTATCATGATGATTTTTTACCAGCGTATAATAACTTTAAAAAATCGTTAGATGGTTCAAGCATTAAATGGACTGTAGACAACTTTATGAAGATTTCATTTTTCTCAACCAGTGCAACTGCAATTCCGATGACACTACTAGGTCTTTCTATGCCTCAAGCTTTATTAGCCGGCGCTGGCGTATCAATTATTACTTCACTGGTTTCATATAATGTTGATAAAAAAGAAAAGCTAAGAAACAATCCCTATTCATATTTATTAGCAGTGGAAAAAGGAATTTAAGCGTAAAATTAAGAGCACTGCTGCTAACAACTAGGTTTTCGTTGCGTGCGTAGCACGAACGATGAAACCGGTGTTGCACTGCCTGTCCCGATAGCGAAGCGTATCTGGAGAACCGGTGAGGTTCTTATGGGGATTGAGTCGAGATTTTTTGAAGGAAACGAGGTGTCCAATTAGATTTAAAAGTAATACCTACCAGTAGATTCGGTATCGATTCAAAAAAAGTATTGTTGTTTCTAGCTTTTCCAGTGACTTTTGGAAGGGCTTTTTATTGCATGGGCATAGCTTCGCCAGCCCGATCAAAATCAGGAACTAAAACTGGATTGTGACAGCGGAATAGATGGTCTTTGGTGGTCCTCGTTTGGGCAGGCGCTGTATGCTCACCATGGTTTCCTTCCGGCAGCAGGAGCAGTATTGTGGGTTATAGGCCTCCAGAATGCGGGGCTCCTTTTCTGGAATCGGAATTCCAAGTTCCTGATGAATGAGTGGTATTGTGATCAACTTGGATGAACTTCCCAGTATACCAAAGTGGCGGATCCGCACCAGTCCCTTGGGCAGAATATGCATGGAAAACCTTCGGATAAACTCCAGATTATCCAGAGTCATTTCCAGCTTCTGAGCGCCTTTCATTAAAAATACGGAATTGATTTTTCTCCCTCATATGAATTAAATAGGTAAAAACCTTAAGCAGCACTGCAGATCAAAAATGGACAAATTATTTCCCGGTACTACCGATCAAACCTCCAACCTTCAATAAAGTAAATAAGGCTTTACCTACAATATCGGGTTATTTTAAAAACTGGTAGTGCAAGTGAAATTATAGGGATTTGGGTAATCCCTTAAGCATTGGAGCAAATTCCATTTAGACCCAACAAATAGTATCAATCAATTAAATCTGAAGCAATTCAATCTCATTTTTAGGAATAAAAAGTTGTTATAAGTAGTAAATTTTTTAAATTTTGGTTTAGTTTAACTAGCATGATTTTTAAAATCAATCCTAGACTTGATGATTAAAAGCTTATTGGATTTGCAACAAAAAACTGGACAATAGATTAAGCTGCTTTTGATTGATATGAT
>NZ_CAXBET010000024.1:0-29678 GCF_963974835.1 uncultured Algoriphagus sp.
CACAAGCTTCAGTACGAACAGACTAGAATCGAAATCTTTGAATTCATTGAAATCTAGTACAACAAAAAGAGAAAACACTCCTATTTGAAATACCTTTCACCCGAACAATTCGAAAAATCATATTAATCAAAAGCAGCTTAATCTATTGTCCAGTTTTTTGTTGCAAATCCAAAATTGCCAATTCCGCAGATGGAAGCCAAAAAAACAGACAGGTAGTCTGGTAGTTTAACTTTTTTGCCTTTTCAACAAAGCTTACATAAGTGAGGGTTGAAAGGGTTGTCTCAAATGCAAAGTTCTCTCCAGCTGATAGCAGGGAATCAACCTGCCAGCTTCAATCCCTGCCTTTTCAAGTTGAAAAGGAGAAAGTCCTCTTGCAATTTCATCTGCATTCACAAATTCCCTACAATCAAGAATTTCTGGCAACACGGTTTAAGAAGCAGTTGTTTTTCCAGCCCCCTTACATCCTGCAATTATGTAAAGCTTCTTCATTCTCACATATGTACACTATACTTTGGATGTAGACTTGTGTGTATATTGGATTAGATTCTAATTTGAAAAGTCTGATATCTTCATTACCAATAATCTTTTGAGACCATTTCTTTTTAACGTGGATCCATTCCATCTTTTTCAAAACTTTTTTTGGTAGCTACCACAACGGTGTAAAAAACAGGGATTAACAACACACAAATTTGCTTCTGTCAGCGGGAAACAAACCCGCATCAACAAAACAGAAATCCCATGTTGGAAGCAATTACCTGGAACAACTATTTTATCACTTTGGCAATAGGCATCACAACCTATTACCTAATGATAATAGGACTATACTACCCCAAAGAACTCCGCAGCCTGATTTCCGGAAAATCATTGCAGTTCAATCCAACCGGTCAGCAGGAAAAGGAACGGAAGCCGAGCAGGACTGACTCAACGGAAGCTGATCGCTTTGAAGAACTGGAGCTCACGGTTGCGGAAATCCAAGGCATACTCGGAAGGGCGGAAAACATGACAGACAAGAAACTTCTGCTTAAGCAGCTAAGCGAAGTCTTGTCCAGCCACCCCGGGCTTCGGGATCCCGCCTACCGGGTTGCCATTAGTAATTACCTCTCAGAAAACATCCCCAAACAAACCCGCCACAATATCAGCGAATCTGAACTTGAAACGATCTGGACGGTATAAACCGCCATTCAGATTTCCCTTCCCAATACGCTTTCAAAATATACACATACCAACACTTCTAAATTTCCTTCCAATTAAAAAGCCAACAAACCGCGTCAAAGCAAGCGATCGAAAAGCTTTCTCCTCCGCTTTCCTCCTCTTACTAATTTCTATTTCAGCACAGGCCCAGGACGGCCTGGCAGGGATAGCCGAAGCAGACCGTCAGGTCAGAAGTTACTTCGCCGCAGGTACCAGTCTGATGTATGCCATCGGTGCCATTCTCGGTTTGATCGGGGCAGTGAAAGTCTATCAAAAATGGAATGCGGGTGACCCCGATACCGGAAAAGTCGCTGCTGCCTGGTTCGGCAGCTGTGTGTTTCTGGTGGTAGTAGCCACTGTCATCCAATCCTTCTTCGGGGTCTAATCAACCATCTTTTTAAATCTCCTAACCATGGCCAACAGCGTCTACAAAATCAACAAAGGGATCAACAAACCCATAGAATTTAAAGGATTAAAAGCCCAGTACATCTGGTACCTAGCTGCCGGTGTGCTGGCACTACTTATCCTTTTTGCCATTCTCTATATTCTCGGAATCAATCCGTTTATCTGTCTTGCCATTGTAGGAATTTTAGGAACCCTACTAATCATCCAGATATACCGGCTCAGCAAAACTTATGGGGAACATGGACTGGGCAAAAAACTCGCCTACCGCCAAGTTCCCCACGCGATCCGCCTCAAATCCAGAGGGGTTTTCCGAAAGGTTAAAACCACAAGCAAATAACCATATTATCACAAAGCTAAATCAATCCTTCATCACCTAACCACTGATTCCCATGGAACGATTACTTGAAAAGCATTTCCCGATAATGAGCGTAGAACAGGACTGTATTCTTTCCAAAATGGGAGATATCACGGTAGCCTATCAGGCCATTCTTCCTGAAATCTTTACACTGAGTGACCGGGATTACGAAGCCTTTCATCAGGCCTGGATTAAGGCAATTAAAACCCTGCCCAAAAACAGCATTCTCCACAAGCAGGATTGGTTTACCGAAAGCAGCCATCAGGCAGATTTCAGCAAAAACAACCCCAGTTTCCTGAACCGGAGCAGTGAGCGCTTTTTCCATGAAAGACCTTTTCTCGCTCATACCTGCTACCTGTTTATTACCCTGAAACCCAAAAACAGAAAACCATCCAGTAGTCTGTTCTCCACCCTACTCCGCTCCCATATTATTCCTGAAGAGCTGAATTTACCCCTTGCACTCCCTGATTTTCTGGATGCCTGTGGACAGTTTGAGCGAATCCTAACTGATAGCGCATTTGTTAGCCTGAGCAGACTGAAAGAGGATTGGCTGTATAGCAATCAAACTCAGTTAGGGATTCTGGAAAAATACTGCAATTTGACAGGTGATAAAAAACCGGTCTGGATTTCCGATATCCGTTTTAAACCGAGCCTTCAGGTCGGAAACAAGTCCTGCAGAATTTTCAGTATAAGTGAAACCGATGATCTCCCTTTGCTCTGTGGCTCCCGGATCAACTACGACAAATACAGTACAGACACCACAAAGTTCAGTGTTGGTTTTGCTTCTTCCCTAGGCCAGCTGCTCCCGTGCAACCATATCTACAACCAGTACATATTTATAGGTGACACTCAGCAAACCCTCAAAGAACTGGAGTCCAAACGGCTCCGGCTCCAGTCACTGGCCAATTACAGCAGGGAAAATTCCATTGCAAGGGATGCTACCAACGATTTTCTCAATGAAGCTATCGGCCAACAACGCATTCCGGTCAAGGCACATTTCAATATCCTGGCCTGGACAGAAGATCACGACCAACTTTCAGAGATTAAAAAACAGGTAGGCTCCGCCTTTTCCCAGATGGAAGCTTCGGTCAAAGAAGAAACCGTCGGGGCGCCACAGCTCTTTTGGGCCGGGATACCCGGAAACAGTGCTGACTTCCCGATGAATGATAGCTTCGACACTTTCATTGAACAGGCTAGTTGCTTTCTCAATTTGGAAACTGGCTATCAAAATTCCATCAGTCCCTTTGGGATAAGATTAGGAGATCGACAGACCGGAAGGCCTATCCATGTGGATCTTTCCGACGAACCGGTAAAAAGAGGAATCTGCACCAACCGGAACAAATTTATCCTCGGCCCCAGTGGCTCAGGGAAATCCTTTTTTACCAACCACCTGATCCGAAGCTATTACGAGCAGGGAACCCATGTGGTATTGGTGGATGTGGGCCATTCCTACAAAGGCCTCTGTGATATGGTTAAGGGCTACTATTTCACCTACGATGAACAGAATCCCATCCGCTTTAACCCATTCTTCATTGCCGAAGGAGATCAACTGGACACCGAGAAGAAAGAAAGCATCAAGACGCTTCTGCTTGCCCTCTGGAAAAAGGACAATGAGACCTTTAAGCGAAGTGAATACGTTGCCCTTTCCAATGCCCTAAAAGGCTATTACGAAAAGTTGCATTCAGAAAAATCCCAGTTTCCAAGTTTCAACAGTTTTTATGAATACCTGCAATCAGATTTTCAGGAAGCACTCACATCCGACAAGGTAAAAGAGAAAGACTTTGATATCGGCAATTTCCTTTATGTGCTGCGCCCCTATTACCGTGGTGGGGAATTCGACTACCTGCTTAATGCTTCTGAAAATCTGGACTTACTTCAGGAACGCTTCATCGTCTTTGAGCTGGACAATATCAAAGACCATCCCATCCTCTTCCCTGTGGTGACCATCATTATCATGGAGGTCTTTATCAATAAAATGCGCAAGCTGAAGGGTATCCGCAAACTAATACTGATCGAAGAAGCCTGGAAAGCCATTGCAAAGGAAGGCATGGCTGAATACATCAAATACCTGTTTAAAACTGTACGCAAATTCTATGGGGAAGCCATCGTAGTCACCCAGGAGGTAGAGGACATCATCAGCTCTCCGGTAGTCAAACAGGCAATCATCAACAACAGTGACTGTAAAATTCTGCTCGATCAATCCAAATACCAGAACAAGTTTGATCAGATCCAGCAACTCCTGGGGCTTACCGATAAGGAACGGGCTATGGTGCTATCTGTCAACAAGGCCAATGATCCCAAACGAAAATACAAGGAGGTATTTATCAGCTTGGGAGGAGCGCTTTCCAAGGTTTACCGCACTGAAGTTTCCAAAGAAGAATACCTGGCCTATACCACCGAGGAAACCGAGAAAATCAGGGTCATGGAGTATGCCGAACGCTTTGGCTCCATCCAAAAGGGAATTGCAGCCCTTTGTGCAGAATCAAACTCCTAAAACACACCCCGAACCTATTTATTTATGAAAATCCACAGAAACATACTCCGAAGAAGCCTAATTCTGACCCTGCTGTGCACCTTCCTTACACTATCCCCAAGGCAGAGTGAAGCAGCTGTCCCCTTGGCCATCCTTGAAATCATCAAAGCGGGTGTGAAAAAAGTCATTGTGGCCATGGACCTAAAAATCCAACGCGAGCAAAACAAAGTCCTCTGGATGCAGAATGCCCAGAAGGTATTGGAAAACACCTTATCCAAACTCAAGCTGGAACAAATCGCCGACTGGACAGAAAAACAGCGGGATTTATACCAGAGCTATTTCAACGAATTGCAGACTGTCAAATCAGCGATCTCAGGTTTTCAGCGGGTCAGGGAAATCTCCCAGAAGCAGGCCCAGATCGTGTCAGAATACAAAAAGGTCTGGACAATTATACAACAGGACGGTCATTTCACCACTTCCGAAAAGGAATACATGGCCAGAGTCTATGCAGGTATTTTGGCAACCACAGTGGAAAACCTGGACCAGATGGTCTTGCTTGCCAAATCCTTTACCCTGCAGATGAGCGAGGGGGAAAGATTGGCTCTGATCAATGAAACTGCCAAAAAGGTGGACCAAAACTATCAGGATCTGATCGCTTTCAATCTCAGCAACGGGCAGCTCAGTCTTCAACGGGCTGCAAATACCAAGGAGATCAACCAGATCCAACTTCTCTACGGAATCACCCGCTAAAGCAGCACTCAATTAAATTTCAAAAACATGAAACGACTGATTCTTATTTTCTATCTAGCCAGTATTTCACTGACAACCAATGCCCAAACTTGGAATGAATGGTGGAAGCAGAAAGACACCCAAAAGAAGTATCTGGCAGAGCAGATCGTTGCCTTGAAAGCCTACGGAGCGGTACTCAAAGAAGGCTATGAAGTAGCATCCAAAGGATTGGGTTTGTTGCATACCATTAAGAACGGTGATTACGCGCAGCATGAAACTTATTTCAGCTCATTTTCTACAGTCAATCCCCTGCTCAAAAAGCATCCACAAGCAGAACGTACTGTTACCCTTTATTCCAAAACTAGGCAACTGACTTTAGAGATTCCCAATAGACTCTTTGCTGAAAACAGCTTCACTGCTTCAGAAGAAAAAACCATCCGTCATGTGCTTCATTCCATTTCTAAAGCCTGCGATAATATCCTGACTGAGCTCCAAACCCTTCTGGATAAGAATCAATTGAATCTCAGTGATTCTGAACGGATTTCTCAACTCAGCCAAATCCATGAAAAGATACAGGAAGTTTATGGCTACACCATGCGGTTCTACCAAAGCTGCCAAAACCTAAGCCTTTACCGGCAGCATGAATCCCAAGCAATCGAACATCAGAAAAGTCTATTTCTTCCATCCCAAGACTAAACCAGCTATGAAACCATTCCTTATTTTCTTACTTCCGCTATACATTTCGCTTGGACTTCAAAACTCCAAAGCCCAGGCCGACGAGGCTGCCCAGCTCCTGCTCAACGTCACCAAACTCGAACAGCTCAAGCAGATCCTTTCAGATCTGGAAAAAGGGTACACCACCCTGAGGACAGGCTATTCCCAGATTGAAAACCTGGCATCGGGAAACTTCAACTTGCATGAAACCTTCCTCAATAATCTCCTTCAGGTCAGTCCTGCTGTCAAAAACTACCACAAAACAGCGGAAATCATTGGCTATCAGCTCAAGCTGGTCAGGGATTACAAACAGGCATTTTCCGAATTCAAGGCATCAGGCCAGTTTACAATAAATGAAATCTCCTACCTGTCCCGAGTATATGGTAATCTGTTTAAAAAAAGTCTGCAACAGCTCGATGAACTGACACTGGTATTGACTGCGGGAAAACTGAGAATGTCCGATGAAGAACGCATGGAAGCCATAGATCGCATCCATAGTGATATCCAAGACAAGCTGATCTTCCTGACTGCATTCAACGAGGAAACCAAGGTGCTGGCTATCAGCATATTTAGAGAAACCAAACAATTGGATGGAATCAGAAAGCTTTACCAAAAAAGAGACAACTAATCCCAGCATCCATCATGAAAGCACTTCTTAAATCCATCACAGCACTTTTAATAACCATACTTATCCCGGTGACTTCACATGCCCAGGTGGGCTATGAGAGAGGACTGCATGGCGTATTGGAAGAGCTATATACCGAGATGATTCCTCTGTGCAGCCAGTTGATCAGTGTGGCACAGGGAATAGCTGGTTTTGGAGCCTTATGGTATATCGCCACCAGAGTCTGGCGCTCCATCGCCCAAGCAGAACCCATCGATTTCTATCCGCTGTTCCGTCCCTTTGTCATTGGCTTTTGTATTCTTCTTTTCCCCTCAGTTTTATCACTGATCAACGGGGTAATGAACCCAACCGTTACCGCCACAGCAGCCATGGTGGACAATTCCAATCTGGCAATCGAAAATCTGTTAAAACACAAAGAAGAACTTGTCAAAGGAACCATTCAGGGAATGATGTTCCGCAATAACCACCACGAAGGAGACTATGAAAAATGGCTTAAATATACCGAAGGATTGCCTGAGGGCAGTGATTCAGGCAAATCCTGGTGGGAATCTCTCAGCAGCAAATTAGAATTTGAAGGTGCAAAATGGAGTTTCAATTTTAAGCACTGGATCAAGCAAGCTCTTTCGGAAATTTTACAGTTGCTCTTTGAAGCTGCAGCGCTCTGCATCAATACACTAAGAACCTTCCAGCTGATCGTCCTTTCAATTCTGGGCCCCTTGGTTTTTGGACTCTCCGTCTATGACGGCTTCCATCACACGATGACCGTCTGGCTGGCCCGCTACATCAATATCTACCTCTGGCTTCCCGTGGCCAATATCTTCGGGGCCATCATCAGCACAGTACAGGAAAAAATGCTGGTATTGGATATCGGACAAATCGAAAGCACAGGGGACACCTTCTTTTCGGCAAGCGATACAGGGTATCTGATCTTTTTAATCATTGGGATCATAGGCTATTTCTCAGTGCCTTCAGTGGCAAACTACATCGTCCACGCTGCTTCGGGAGGAACGTTGCCACATAAAGTTTCCAGCTTTTTTACTAGAGGAACGACCACAACGGTAGCGGCAGCACGAACAGGAGCTTGGAAAGGTGCAGGCATGGCAGCAGACTACTTAGGAGATCAGGTTGGTAAACTCCGCCAATCCATGTCCTCTCATAGCACCTCCTCGGGATACTTCAATGAGGGGGACGGGTACCAATCAGACAAACTCAAAGGGAACAACAGCTAAAAAAGACCAACCATGTTTACCAAACCAAAAAATATAGATACTGCCTTTCGTCAAGTCCGCCTTTTCACGCTCGTAATAATTATCGGCTGCCTACTATTTTCAGGGTTTACCCTATACCAAAGCCAGCAATTGACTGCTGCATTGCAGCAAAAGGTATATATCCTGGCCAATGGAAAGGTTTTGGAAGCTTTGTTGACAGACAGAAGAGAAAACCTTTCTGTCGAAGCCAAAGACCACATTTCAACTTTCCACCGGTATTTCTTTACGCTGGACCCCGACGACAAAGTAATCAAAGCCAATACATCTAAAGCCCTTTACTTGGCTGATGCGTCCGCAAAAAGACAGTACGACAACCTGCGGGAAAGCAATTACTACTCCAACATCATTGCAGGAAATATCAGCCAGGAAATCCAGACTGACAGTGTGCAGGTGGACCTAGAGGAAACCCCTTACTATTTCAGGTACTACGGCAAGCAGGTTCTTACCAGAACCGGATCCATTGTCACCAGGCAACTGATCACAGAAGGCTACTTAAGAACTGTCTCCAGAAGCGGGCACAATCCCCATGGATTCCTCATTGAAAACTGGACTACCCTTGAAAATTATGACATCCAAATCCAAACTCGATAGCTATGAATCATTCAAACAACCAAAAGTTCCGGCAAAAGCGACAGCTGTTGCTGATGATCCCTATCCTGACTATACCCTTCCTGACCCTGACCTTTTGGGCATTGGGAGGAGGCAAAAGTCCGGGTCATTTACCTGTTGGCAAAAAGCAGAAAGGTTTCAATCTGGAGCTTCCCGGAATAGGAGAAGCAGGGGAAAAATCCCTGGATAAAATGGGTCATTACCAGCGCTCCGATACCGACTCCTCCCGATACTTTCAGGAAGTCAAAAAAGACCCCTACTACCGGATGGCATTCAATGCCAAAACAGAAAGTAAATCTCATCTATCATTGGAATTACCAGTGAAAGAAAAAACATCAAGTCAACACCTTTCCACCAATTTGTACAGTGATACCCAGGAAGAATTGATTATGGAAAGACTGGAAGCACTCAACAAAACCCTTTCTGAGAGCCCTGAACCTTTGACTGCATCAGCTACCCATCCTAATGAAGTCAGTTCCGCATCAATTCCATCAAACTCAGGATTGGATGGGGATCTGGACCGGCTGGATCAAATGATGCAGCAAATGCAAAATTCCCATGCTGAACCAGATCCCGAATTTCAGCAGATGGCAGAACTGCTGGACAAAATACTCGACATCCAGCATCCAGAGAGGGTGCAGCAACGGGTGGAAGCAGAAAGAAAAGCATTAAACGAGAATTATCATCCAGTCATTTCGACAGTTTCCAATCCACACTCCACTAGTCTGGATAACCCATCACCAGATATTAAGAATGAAAGCCCAGCACAAAACGGCTTCTTTGGATTGGAAACCAATGAAACAGAATTCAAGGTTTCCCAATCGATCAAGGCAGTAATCGATGAAGAGCAGACGCTAGTTTCAGGAGAAACGGTCAGGTTGCGCTTAATCCAAGAAACCAATATTGCAGGAGTAATCATTCCCAAAGACCAGCTGGTGTATGGTGTAGCTTCCTTGAACGGAGACCGGCTGAAGATTTCCATCCGTCATATCCGGGTAGCCGAAGCGATTATTCCAGTGGATCTCCGCATCCATGATGCTGACGGCATGGAAGGAATAAGGATTCCCGGTTCCATTCCGCAGGAAATCAGTACGCAATCAGGAAGTCAGGCCTTACAGGGACTGGGCTTCAGCAGCTTTGACAATTCCCTGGAAGCCCAGGCTACCAGTGCCGGAATAGAAACCGCAAAAAGTTTCCTGGGCAAAAAGATCAGGCAGGTCAAAGTCAATCTCAAAGCAGGCTATCAGGTCTGGATTATTGAGAACAAGTGATTATTTCCCGACTACTTAAATCTAATCACATGAAATCGAGCATGCCCCAGAGCGCCACACAGAGGTATGATTATCTGAAATGCAAGATTCTGCCGAATCAAATTCGGGACAGGCAATTTGTTCATTAAAAATCAAATTATAAACACATGAAAATTACTCATATCATTCTATTTGCTGCCTTTGGCCTGCTTACCACCGTTGATTTAACCGCACAAGGGATTTACAAAGGTGCTTCTCTGTCCATCCCTGCCTCACATCTCCAGATCAGCGATCAGATGACCACCAACCTGATATTTCCCTTTGCGATAAAAAGCGTGGATCGGGGAAACCGCAACATTCTCGTTCAGAAAGCCAATGCTGTTGAGAACATCCTGCAGGTCAAAGCTGAAAACAGTGAATTGCAGAACAGCAATTTGACCGTAATAACCGAGGACGGTAGCTTCTATTCCTTTGCGGTTCAGTATAAAGAAGTCCCCCAAAAGCTCAATCTGAAAATCCAGCAAGCGGGCATTTCAGACTTGGCAGATTTTGGGAAACGGATTCAGGCAGAATCTGAACTGGAAGAGACAGCAAGAAAAGTTGCCACAAAAAACAGGTCCATGCCGGCCCTCCGCCAGCGAAGGTTTTTGACGGGGATTGCTCTGACAGGAATTTACATTGAAAAAGACCTGCTTTACTTTCAGCTCAGGCTGGAAAACCAGACCAACATCCCTTACGACATCGAACAGTTTCGACTTTTTATCCTGGACAATAAGGAAAGCAAACGCAGCGCATCCCAGGAGCTGGAACAGTCTCCACTCTTGATTTATGGGAATGCAGAACGCATCTCTGCCCAATCCAACCAAACGCTGGTAGTTGTACTTCCAAAATTCACCATTCCCGATCAAAAGCATTTGAAAATCAAAATGATGGAAGAAAGCGGAGGACGACACCTAAAGATCAAAGTAAAAAACCGACACCTGATGAATGCTATGAAGGTGGATTAGAAATCACGCAAATTCAACACGTTTTACATACCTAAATTTTAACCAAAAAACACAAAAGCCATGAACGAACAAAACTTTGATTACCTCAAAAACCAGGTCAAGTACAGTGGATTCGGAGATTCTTTGGAAGCTCCCCTGAAAGAACAGATTCAAAAAGGTGAAACCGATTTCTCACTCAAACATCAGGCTGATTTCGGGGGCGATACGGTAAATGCCAATCTTCACTTCAGAAAATCAGGCATGACAGACATGTATTTTTTCAACAAGTATGATCTGAGTCTTACCAAATCAGGACAGGATGAACCTGCCATCAACCAGACTTTCTACATCGGAAAGGACAATAACATCACCCTCAAAGAGGGTTATAATTTGTTGGATGGCCGGGCAGTCAACAAAGATCTGGTCAACAAAGAGCAGGAAAAATACAATGCCTGGGTGCAGTTGGACTTTAAGGAAACCGACAATCAGGGAAACTTTAAACTCAAGCAGTTCCATGAGAATTACGGTTTTGACCTGCAAAAGGCTTTGGAAAAACATCCGATCAAGGAGCTCAATAATCCAGAGGATCTATCCAGACTGCAGGATTCACTAAAAAAAGGAAACCGGCAATCGGTCGCATTCCAACTGGAAGGCGGTGAGGAAAAACGCTTTATAGAAGCAAGTCCCCAATTTAAGAACATCAATGTGTATGACTCCAACCAGATGAGGACTTCAGAATCACAGAAAGAAACCGCCTCTGAATTACAATCCAAAACCCAGAAAAAGGATGTAGCTGAGGAGTCGGAAGATTTACCCTCGAAGAAAACTAGAAAAAGGAAAAGTGCAGGAATAGCTGGTTGACTCACCCTTCACCCCAAGATGGAGCAAATAAAAAAAGTACTGGAGAACTTTATGTCCGGGATTGATAAAGATCCTAGGATCAGTCTGTCCCATATTGGGCTGTTCTCCGTGCTGCTCCATGTACGGGAAGAATTTGATGGCGAAGAACCCTTTCCCATCAAGCGTGACGAGCTGATGAAATCAGCCAAGATATCCAGCACTGCCACTTATTTTAAAATCATCCGCCAGCTCCATGAATACGGCTACATCCACTACCTGCCTACTTACAACCGGATGAGTCAAAGCAAAGTCAGCTTATCCTCCAAAGAGGACAAGGACAAAAACTAAATCTAGAGAACCTGAAAACAAAAAACCATGGAAACAATCACCAAAGAAGACCTGGAAACACTACGCTTTCAGCTGTTTGCCGACCTGAAGGAACTGCTGGAAAAGCAGGATGAACCCAAGACGGACAGCAAAGAATGGCTAAGAAGCAGGGATGTCAAAAAAATGCTGAGCATATCCGATGCAGCCTTACAGAACTTACGCATCCGCGGTGTAGTGCATCCTGTCAAAATCTCAGGGCTATACTACTACAAAACTGAAGAGCTAAAATCACTTTTTAAACAATAAAATCGCGGCCTATGATAGCTCTTAAAATGGAATATTTGGTAGAAAGAATCGTAAAAGAACCAGATCTTCAACCAAGCCGTGTTTCAGTTTATTTGGCGATGCTCCAACTCTGGAAAGAACAGAAACACAGTAATCCTTTTCAGATATCCCGAAGTAAAATCATGAAACTCTCAGGGATAAAAAGTATAGTCACCTATCATACCTGCATCAGTGAATTAAAAGACCGTGGAATGGTGGATTACCGGCCATCTTATCATCCGAGGACGGGGAGTAGTTGTAAGCTCTTAATGCACAAAAAAAAACTAACCTAATACAAATGGATTACGTCCGTCAGACATAATGACGAGGATAAGTAGATAATTGAAAATAGTAAACAATTAATTTTTGAAATCCTTAATACTCTCTTTAATTCACAGAACACCTAAAAATAAACCACAACATTCTAATTGATTGCTGGATGTATAGAGTCGTTTATGATGGGCAGTTCGAAAGCGAAGCAAAAGCTTCCCAAATGCTACTTCTTACAGCATTGCTGGCCTTTTTGGTGATTTTCTGGTTGTTGTACCTTGAATTCAAAGACAGCAAGCTCTCCGCCATCGTTTTGATCAACCTGCCTTTGGCCTTGATCGGAGGGATTTTGATCTTGTACTTTACTTCGGGGATTATCAGCATTGCTGCAACCATTGGCTTTATCAGCTTTTTTGGTATCGCTACCCGAAACGGGATCTTGATAGTTTCTAGGTATGAAGACCTGAGAAAAGAAGGACACAAGGGACTGGACCTTCTGAAAACAGGTGCACTGGATAGATTAAACCCTATTCTGATGACAGCCTTTACCACGGACTCGCTTTGATTCCTCTGGTCTTGAAAGGTAGCGAACCAGGAAATGAGATCCAAAGCCCGATGGCGGTGGTGATTTTGGGAGGATTGATTTCAGCAACCTTACTCAACCTGATCGTAATCCCCTGTGTTTATGAACTCTTGGCTTTGTCCAAAGCCAGGAAACCATCAAGTATCTAAAAATGAAATAATGAAGAGGTCGATCGGCCTCTTCTTTATTTATTAGGCTACAATTAGTTTTCTTTTTTTTCTCATACCAATGCATGATTAATTCTGTTAGTTTTTAAAAAAGCCAGTGGTCAATTTTAGGGGAATTTTAGACTTTTAAATTCATTTCTATAGTTCATTAAAGCCAAAAATTTGAGTGATAGAGTGAATTTCTATGGCTCATCTAAACTTGGTCAGGAATATTTATATCCAAAAGCATATAATTTAGGCTTTTTGTCTAAATTTATATGCAAATACATATAGAATGAATCACATAGCCGAATTTGTAAAAACCAGAAGAAAGCAGTTGGGGATGACTCAAGAAGAATTTGCCGATAAAGCTGGAGTTGCACTTACAGTAATCAGGAAAATCGAACAAGGAAAGGAAAATCTAAACCTATCCAAGGTCAATCGTGTCCTTAGTTTGTTTGGTCATATATTGATTCCCATTAGCGAAAAAGATAGTAAGTTGCCTAAATAAAACAGAAGGTGTTAAGTCGGAAATGCCGAAATGCGTGTAGTAGAAAATTTTAGAGTTTAGAATGGAAAACCAAATCGAAATTTATCAGGGGACTGATGGACAGACACAAATTGAAGTTAAGTTTGAGGGAGATACCTTTTGGCTGCCTTAGCAACAAATTTCAGAATTGTTTCAAAGGGACAAGTCGTTTATTTCTAGGCACATAAGAAATATTTATAAAGAAGGAGAATTGGATAGAATGTCAACTGTTGCAAAAAATGCAACAGTTCAAATGGAGGGTCGAAGAAAAGTTGAAAGGGAAGTTGAATTTTACAATCTAGATCTCATTTTGTCTATTGGTTATAGAGTAAATTCCAAACAGGGAACTCAATTTAGAATCTGGGCCACTCAAAGACTCAAAGACTACCTGTTGCAAGGCTATGTAATCAATGAAAATAGACTTGCCCAGAAGCAACAAGAAGTACAAACCCTCAAAGATGGCATTCGCATTTTAAGCAGAGCAATTCAGCAAAAAGAAGAAAACCAAAACTTGGATTTTGAATGGCTGAATCATTTTGCAAAAGGCCTAGAGTTGCTCGATGATTATGATCACGAGAACCTAGATAAAAAAGGATTAAGTAAAAGCAAACTACCCTGAATTATCAGAATATAAAGAGGTAATCAAATCCATGAGATCAGATTTTGAATCTGGTGTATTTGGAAAAGAAAAAGATGGAAGCTTTGAAAGCGCAATTGCACAAATTAGCAAAGGCTTCGAGGAAGAGGACTTCTATTCTACCCTGGAAGAAAAAGCTGCAACCCTACTCTTTCTCATTGTCAAAAATCATGGTTTCGTTGATGGTAACAAACGGATTGCAGCAGCTTGCTTTCTTCTCTTTTTGCAGTCAAACGATCTTTTGAATACCAGTGAAGGAATCTCGATCATCAGCAATGATGCTCTGGCCAGCTTGACTTTATTTATAGCATCCAGCAAGCCCGAAGAAATGGATACAGTAAAGAAGTTGGTGATTAGTGTGTTGAATAGGAACTGTAACTGACAGAATTAGTCATGGAATGAGGCAATTAAACAATACTTCAAACAATTCAATTTAATATTGAAATAAGCCTAAAAAAACCAATGTTAATTAATTCTTGTACCGGATTTGTACCGTTATTATATTATATAATTGTTTTTAAAATAGTGACACATTCTGCATTGGGGGAAGTGGTGAAATAGTAAATACCTGCAGAAAGAGTTATTTTATACGGGCTGGGCGAATCGGGCACGGTTCTTTTTTGCGTACTCATCAACCGTTCCACTTTTAACAGCTTTGCGGAATTCTTCTTTTTGCTTTACCAAATATTTTACGGCCTCAGCAGCTTTAGAATTTTTCTCTATGATGATTTTAATGTTCACGACACAAATATAACTCATGATTTAAAATGTTCTTAATTAAGAACTAACTAATTACGATTTACAAACGATTGTATTTAAATATACTTTAGCCTATAATAGAGGACTCAATGAATAACCAATAGTGGAATGCCAATAAACCTCAATTATCAATCATGTCTAATCCACCTACGGCATGCCTTCAAGCTATGCGAAAGTGCCTCATCCTTTGATTTGGGATCATATTCGGCTAGCCACTCCTTTATCATAATTTCGGATTGTTTTGATGAGCATGAGTAGGCTGTTTTGCTTTGGAGCATCCGAAGTCCAGGTTTCGATCATTTCTAGGTTCAAACCTGCAATTAAGTCTCCGTCAATCCGCATGTCCTCTGTTAAAAATTCCATTACCTGTTTGATACTTCTCAAATTCAGTCTACTCGTCATAACAATTTTGTCACAAATAGCCTTTTCAGGTGAAGCAATCATCACTGCCTGCCTAGAGGAAAGATCAACCGTTCTGATACCAAAAGAATAATACGGCAATGAAGTATGTTTATAGCTAAATCTCCCAAGTTCAGTCTTGAATGTCTTAGTAGGTTTAACTGTCACTGAAGTGATTTCAAAGACCCGTTCAGTTATAAATCCCCAATATGAAAGGGCTGATTCCATAGAAACATAACTTGGCCCACAAAGGTGGTTTGCAATAAGAAGGGATTCAGGCAACAATAGTTTACTTTTTGGTCCTGGAACATACAAGCCATTTTTCAAACCAATCAGCCATCTTGCCTTTATCAATTCAGATATTTTATCATAGGGTCGCTTATAGTTCTTCAATAGCGACAAAATAACCTGCCTCGTTAGTGGTTCTTCTTGGTACTCAGATAAAAGATCTTTAAACTCCATCTTGTCACGATATCGCACAATAATCGGAAAATATCCGATTATACGGCAAAAATTTGACAATATTTGAAAACTTCATTCAAAATCAGACATGCACGTCTACGAAGGAAGCACCCACAAAAGAGCTGAAAAGAACGGAATAAGCAGAAAGACTATTTTTAGCATAGAAAAAGGTTTAAAAATCTTCGGAGAGTGTTTAAATGTCCTTAAAGTCTCTGGACGTGAAAAGAATATCCTGAAATTGGCTAAAGATAGTGAGAGGGAAGAAAGCTAAAAGATGTGGAATTGGTAATAAAAAAAGGCACCTAAAAATTAACAATTAAAGCAACAAGCTCAACATGCCCTACAATGGCCTCATTTTATTTAGTGAACCAACAATCTCATATTTATGCTAAAATTTCGTATTACTTTTTGTAGATTTAAGTTGGAATAAAGTTCATTCAAATAATCATAATTAATACAGGAATCGAAAAACGGGATATCAAAACCGCCTGTAAATCAATCACTTGCGATTTAGCGTCTTTCGTGGCGTTTTTAAAAAAAAATAATTGTAAGATATTGATAATCAGACATTTAAGCACCAGGTTCATTCCCCCCACCCTCTACATTTAAAAACCCTATCTGATATAGTTAGGGTTTTTGTTTTTTATGGGTCTTTTCAGGGTCTTAGAAATAAAATAAGATAATTTTTATTAGATTTTATTCCTCTTCAGATCATTTAATCTGAATTTCACTTGCTCTCATATATAACAGGCTCAAACAACCCGTATTATATGGGATGTACGATTGTTACGAAAGCAATTTCAACTGTGTAACTGTTGGAGACCTAAGACTGGTCAAAATCCGTGTATGATCAACTGATCTTTATCGTATACTTCCGCATACGGAAAACTTTAAATAATATTTGAGCTCAGTCAGGCAATAGTCCCGGGTGAAATTAGAGCTGATTATCCAAATCACTTTTCATTTTAATCTGATCCAATCTATCCTTAAAGTTCATTACCCCTCCCGAATTATTGGAGTCAGTTTTTGGAAAATAAATTATAATAAGGCCTAGTTCTTCATCAGCTGTGATTCCTACTGATAGGTTTCCTCTCTCAAAAAAATAAATATCATCCCCCGTTCCAATAACTTTATATCTTTGATTAAGATGATTAACAGCTTTTTCAGCTATAAAATCATCTGTTTTCAATAGCACTGCAGATCCAAAAAGCATTGCATTTCCAAAAAATACAAAATGCTTCTAACATTCTCGTTTTCCCCCATGTATAATATGGATTCTGGCTCCTCTTCGGCTATCGACCTGCTTTCATTTTCCTTGATAAATGCCTTGCTTTCCCCGAAATTAAGTATTGGATCCTCAAATAAAGTTTCGGTGGGTAAAACAGTAACTTTAAGACTTTCGGAATAGACTCCGTCTGAAGTTTTCACAGTCATATTAGTTTCTCCAATTAATCCTGCAGTAACAAGTCCGGTATTATTGACCTTTGCTACCTGTGTATCTTCAATGGTCCAGACAAGTGAATTTGTATTATACCCCTCTCTATTAAAAGTAGCATCCACTTTAAAATCAGTTCCAAAATTTAATGCAATCTCAGTATCCGATAAGTTTATCCTATCGTCTCCTGGATCTTCATTTTCACTACAAGAAATAAATACAACTGTAAGGCATGCAAAAGCTATAATTCTTATTAAATAATTTTACATAACGAAATTTATTTTAGTTGGAATAAAGCTAGTAATTCCTAAAAATCTAGAAATACTCTATGCAGGGTATTTTATGCATTAAAAGGATTGATTTTAGCGCCGTTTACGCTTTGCTCTTAATCCGTCTACCTTCTTATCTTATAAAGCAATTTCAAAGATGGAATTATCGATCTGGAAAAAGCAAGTAACCTCTAAATCTACCTCACCCTAAAAATTGTCTACTAAGCCGCATTAAAGTTAAGTTTTCATAGCGCAAATTTGCATTGCTCAAATCTTTTTCAAAAATGAAGTCATTTGAATTTATAGCGCTTTCTGCTTCATGTATGATGCTCACGGCAGTAGGTATTGATGTAATGCTTCCTGCATTTTCCGACATTCGTCAGGAATTTGGACTTGACTCCAGTGCTTCCGATACAGCCTATATTGTCACCGTGTTTTTTTGGGGACAACTTTTTCAAATCGTATTCGGACCAATGTCTGACAGGCGCGGCAGGCTGTATGTACTACGTCTGGGTTTCCTGTTTTATATTATTGGAAGTGTAGCAGCGGCATTATCAGGAAACCTTGCTCATATGATCGTGGGTCGTTTCATAGCGGGAACAGGCGCATCGGCAGTTTTTATGACCATCATCGCTGTTGTGAGAGATAAATTTAGTGGAGATAAAATGGCCCGTGTGATGTCATTTATTTTCACTATTTTTTTGTTTACACCGGTGGTTGCTCCATTTATAGGATTAGCGGTTCTAAAAATTTCAGACTGGCGTATGGTTTTTATGATCCCACCGGTTTTTGCCGCAATAGTATTTATTTGGTCATTACGTATGAAGGAAACATTGCCTTCCTACAAACGAAGCAACACTAAAGTTTCTGACATCTTTCCTGTGCTATTGAGTATAATCAAACAGCGATCCTTTTTGCGTTATACTTGCATTACTACGCTATTATTTGGGGGGATTAGTTCCTACGTATCGAATGCTGAATATATAGTAAGTGATATTTACAACAAACCTGAACTTTTCACATGGATCTTCGGCTCTATCGGACTAATTATGGCCATGGGAGCATTACTCAATTCAAAACTAGTTTCAATGTATGGAGCCAAGAAGGCTATTAGTAAACTATTACTTTGCTATTTAATCATCGCATTAATTATGTTAGTTGGCGTTTCTATTGAAATGTTCTTGCCCGATATCTATTTCTTTTTTGGCTGTATTGGCTTGTTGTTAGGAATTAATCTAGCTGCTGAGCCCAATAGCAGTTCTTTAGCGATGGAATATGTTGGTGAACATGCAGGTACAGCATCAGCACTTTATGGAACCTGTTTTTTCTTTGGCGGGGCAACTATAGGAAATTTAATCAGCTACTTTTTATCCTTCGGCCTTATTTCCATGGCTGTTGGTTTCACAATTATCGGCGTCTGTACATTTTATCTTAACTATAAAAACAATAATTCTTACAATTCTCAAACAACATCCTGAGACAGTGAACGCTGAGAAGAGTGATCGCCTGTTTAATCAAGGGTGAGTTGCCGATGATCTTCTCAAAATCGAATGCTGGCTAATGTTGCTTTCCAGCTCTTTGATCCTCAATTATAACCAATCATCCCACATTGGGCTTGTAAATTTTTCTTGAATCACATTTCTGTTTTGTTCATTAATGGTGTTTTTATAATTTTAAAACTATGAGAATGACAGTAATGCTTTAATACCTTTTTCTTGCTTAGTTCCCTAAGCAATGCGCTTTAACAACACAAAGCGCGAATTCTATTATTCCCTCATTTTATTAACAATCAACTAACCTTGGCGATTTCAGACAGCTTTTCTGATTGTCTGTGGATGGTTATTTAATTAAAAATTATGTCAGAAATATTAAGCAATAAAGAAATAGAGCAGTTTATTCTTCAGGGTTTTATACGCATTGATCATGCATTTTCACAGGAAATTGCAGATAAAGCCTTAGATATTCTATGGAATGATTTACTCTGCGACAGGTCAGATCCTTCTACTTGGACGGAACCGGTTATACGTTTGGGGATGTACAGTCAACAAGCCTTTATTGATTCTATAAACACAGATAAGCTGTATTCAGCGTTTAACCAATTTGTCGGTGAAGACAAATGGATTCCCTGCAGAAGTGTAGGAACATTTCCTGTCAGATTCCCCTCTAATCAGCAGCCCAATGACACTGGTAAACACGTGGATGTAAGTTTTCCAGGAAACGACCCTAACAACTATTTGGAATGGCGGGTCAATGTCAAATCAAAAGGAAGAGCCTTATTGATGCTGGTTTTGTATTCGGATGTTAGTGAAATTGATGCCCCTACAGTCATATATGAAGGTTCTCATATTGATGTTGCAAGGCTGTTATCCAAAGAAGGAGATTTAGGACTTTCCTTTATGGAGCTTGCAGGAAAGGTGGATGAGTTGCCAAAAAGAAAAGAAGTATATGCCACAGGTAAAGCTGGTACAGTTTACCTCTGTCATCCTTTTTTGGTTCATTCAGCTCAGGCGCATAAGGGAAGTATTCCTAAGTTTATGGCGCAGCCACCTTTATTGCTAAATGGCGAGTTGTCTATTTCAGATTCTGATGAGGACTATTCTCCTGTTGAAAAGGCAATTCGCTTAGGAATAGGTTAATCCTAAAGAGTTGTATTTTGAAAGAGGTTGTTTTTAACAGCCTCTTTCCTTTTAGAATTATGGCAAATAACTACCTATTGGACATGCTCAATAGTCAGAAATGTTTGGATTTCATTGAACAATTGCCTGTCGTTTTTTCCATTTTTAAGGACGGGCTTGTTTAAATGTAGACATGATTAACAGTTTTATTTTAATTAGTAATAAAGTTGTTCTCGACTCTCCAAATCTTCGAAGACCTATGGCATCAAACCTCGTTGACTTATCAACAAAACTATTAATCGAAGCTTCAGTAAATCTCATTCTATTCAGCAGTATTTAAATTTCTCTAGAATAGTACGTCTTTGTATTCCGAGGTTTTGTCAAAAACCTTTTTTGCAAAGGGGCAAAGGGGTAAGATCTTGATTTGCTTTTCACGTGCAAAATCAACGGCTCTTTTTACCAGCTGGCTTCCAATGCTTTTACCCTTCAGTACAGGTGAAACCTCCGTATGGTCAATGATTATTTTATGGGGCCCCGCCCACACGTAAGTCATTTGGGCGATTTTCTCACCCTGATCCTCAATGTAGAATTCCCCTCTTCTTCCGTCGTCTTTTTGTGCGATTTCCATTTGCGTTTATTTTTCTTTTATTAGTTCAATACCTGATAAAGAACCTCCAACATCCTGCAATTTTCCTCCATTTTGGAAAGGTCCCAGGTCGATAGCTGCGAAGCCCAGATCTGAAATGAGCGCTACCACCTTGGCACTAGCTTCAAGATTATCCCCGTTCACAAAAAGCACTCTTTTACCCGTGCCAGTATTGGGATCTTTAATTAAAGTGGCAGCAGCTAGCGAGTTGAAAGCCTTGACCACACGATGTTCAGGGAATAAAGACGCTACGTACTCACCTGTGGACTTATTCCCGATGTCGGCTAACTTAAAAGGATTTACCGATATGATATTGTTAGTCGCGTCCACAATTATTTTTGGCTTTGATCCAGCTAGCTCCTTAGCAAATTCTGCTAATCTGTTCCAAGGAATTGCCAGAAATAATATATCAGCATTGTCAATTGTTTCTCTGGACTCAACAGCTGTTAGATTATCACCAATTCCTGCCAACATTTCTTTGATGGATTCAGGAGGCCTTGAGTTGCTAACCAATACCTTATAATTTGTTTTTGCTAAATGGGTCAATATGCCTTTCCCAATATTTCCTGTCCCTATAACTCCGATTACTTCATTCATTCTTTCTTTGTTTTTAATAAACAATTCTTTGTTCAATTTCAACATCAGCAATGTGGTGCATTTTCCCTTTTCTGAATTCCCTATACAAGTCAGAAATTTCCTCCTCGCTTCCAGCAATGAAAGGACCATAGGACACAATTTCATCATGCGTAGGTTTGGCGCTGTAAAGCACAAATCGGACACCGTCCGGACCGGCATTCACTGTAATTTCACTTTCCAAATTTTCAGTTTCTATATCAAACCAAGCCACTTGATCTTGAATTACCGACTGTTGATCGACGCTAAGTGAGCCAGAAAGAACATAAAGAAATGTGTTGAAATCTGCCGGAATATGGATTGAATGACTTTTGAGTGGGACTATGTCAAACTCAGCCGTAATGAGTGGTGTGTAATTTTTAACAGGAGAACTTATGCCAGCTAACGAGCCACTATATAGTCGCATGGAAACACCATCCTTCTGACAAATAGGCACTTTTGCCGAAGCTAGAATTTGCAGCCTTGGCGGTACCCATCTGTCACTTTTTGGCAGGTTAAGCCACATTTGAAACAGACGACCTTTTGTAGGGGCATCGATGGTTTCTGTGTGAATGATTCCACTTCCAGCAGTCATTACTTGAAAATCTCCTTTTTCCATCGATTCAAGTTGTTCTTTTATTTCTCCGTCAATTAAAAGAGAGACCGTTTCAAAACCGGCATGAGGATGAGGCCCACCAACAGGCAGGTAATCTTTTTTGTCGAGCATGTCATCCATTAAAAAAATAAACGGATCTGTATCTGCAAACGGACCTGTAATGATACTCCGTGCAATATGTCCGGCACCTAAAAAACCTTGCTGGCTTGCCGGAGTATAAACTTTTGCTATTTTTTTATGGATCATAATTCATTCATTTTTAAACAGGACAAAATTAGATTGGCTGTAAAGCCAATATTATTGAGGTAGGGCAAATAAAAACGATGATCTATGTCAACAAAATCGGTAAGAGAGTAAGAAAATTCCTTCATTTATTTATTGGATATTTGCACTCCGTTACGGAATCCAATTGAATTTTCCGACTTAATTTTATGATCGACTTAATTTTAAAAGATCTGCTGAAATTGTCTATTAATAGAAATTAATGCTTAAACCACTCATTACCTATATAGAGCAACAGTCTACAAGTGCACTACGGGAAAGTGACATTGCACTCATGAATGAAGCTTTCATTCCGCGGAAATTAAGTAAGAGGCAATTCCTGTTACAGGAAGGGGATATTTGCCGTTACATCGCATTCATAGTGAAAGGTGCAACCAGGCAGTATACAGTTGATGAAAAAGGTAATGAACATATTCTCAACTTATGCATTGAAAACTGGTGGACCTCCGACCGGGAAAGTTTCCTTCGCGAAATACCCAGTATTTACAATATTGATGCATGGGAAGAAACAACCCTACTGTTGCTCCCTAAAGCAAATGACTACTATTATCGAGTAAACGAAATTCCTGCATTTCAGGAAATGCGCATAATCCTGGATGAAAATAATCACATGGCCGCGCAACGTCGGCTGTTGACTGCAATTAATTTTACAGCAGAAGATAAATACGAAGAGATGATCAAAAGCCATCCAGATTTAATCAAGCGATTTCCACAGCATATCATAGCATCTTATTTAGGTATGTCTAAAGAAACACTGAGCCGTATCCGAAGCAATTCAATTAGATAAATTGAACCACCTATTCTTAAGCTGTAAAAAATTAATTGATCACAGAATTTCATTATTCCAGCTTGATTTGAATGGGTTTCCCATTATCCATACCACTGACATTCCCGCCAGTATAGGTAATAGTATAGGTTCCACTTTTGGTTAGGGCGTAGGCTTTTGAAATATCAATTGTCGTAGAAACTCCAGAATTCGGAGCAACAACTATATAACTCTCTTTTACTGGAGGCATGATTCTTTTCGCCATTGCACCTTGGTATGCTATTTCCTTTCCATCATTGTCGATGATAGTTAAGAAATTATTCATAAAGCCTTCAAAGGGTGTATGGTACTTTGTAAATGAAAGGCTATCAGTAGTAGGATTAAAAACGGTAAACTTCATCTTCAAACTATCTGTGGACTTATAAGTATTTTCCATCTCCAAGATTGCAAACAAGGTAGAATCCTGAGGATTTTCTATTTCCGCATTAATTGATTCGCTTTGTTTTGTAGATTCTTTACAACTCACCAGAAATCCGATACTTACCATAAGCACTAGAATTAGACCTGATTTTAAATTCATGTGGATCATTAATTAATTATGAAATAACTCTATCAACTTTTTCATTACCGGCTATGAAAATAGCTCAGTAGCTTACCCCGTACGAATTACAAGTATAATTTGATACAGTTCTAATAATGCAGGTGATCAATTTAGTTTTCTTGGTTTTAGCTGAACCATGGTTCTTTTGACTTTAATTTTTGATCCAAAGAATTGTTAATCAGTTTTCATTGTGTTCCAATGTTGCTATCATTGTGGGTTGTACAATTACCTGATATTAACCAAACCCGATTTATCCGCCTTCATCCTTGCTTTTCAATTCCCTTGATTTTGCCGTCTTTCTACCATTGGTATTTATACTCTATTGGTTTGCATTAGACAAAAGCATAAAATCGCAGAATCTTCTGATAGTGATGTCCAGCTATCTATTTTATGGATGGTGGGACTGGAGGTTTTTAGGTTTGATTGCCTTCAGTACGCTGGTGGATTACGTAGTCGGCATTCAGCTGGACAAGTCTGAAGATGCTTTTCGCCGAAAGGCACTCTTGATTCTGAGTCTATCAGTGAATATAGGCTTGTTGGGATTTTTCAAATATTATAATTTCTTTCTCGACAGTTTTGAAGACGCATTTACCCTTCTTGGAATGTCTATCCAAACAAATACTTTAAACATCATTCTTCCGGTAGGAATTAGTTTTTACACCTTTCAGACGATGAGCTATTCCATCGACGTGTATAGGAGAAAATTAAAAGCTACCACGGATTTAATAGCATTTA
This sequence comes from uncultured Algoriphagus sp., assembly GCF_963974835.1. Taxonomy (GTDB): domain Bacteria; phylum Bacteroidota; class Bacteroidia; order Cytophagales; family Cyclobacteriaceae; genus Algoriphagus. The sequence continues at coordinate 24,459 of NZ_CAXBET010000024.1, forward strand.
CGGCGTTTGTGAGTTTCTTTCCGCAACTGGTAGCGGGGCCGATTGAAAGAGCAACAAACCTACTTCCCCAATTTTTTGAAAAAAGAAAGTTTGATTACCAGCAAGCCGCCGACGGTATGCGTCAGATCTTATGGGGCTTGTTCAAAAAAATGGTGATTGCAGACAACTGTGCTGAATTTGCCAATATCATCTTCAATAACTCCACTGACTATGGAGGAAGTACATTGCTATTGGGAGCGCTGCTTTTCACTTTTCAGATTTATGGCGATTTTTCCGGGTATTCTGATATTGCTATCGGCACATCGAGATTATTCGGATTCAGACTAATGCAGAATTTTGCCTTCCCCTATTTTTCAAGGGATGTGGCTGAATTTTGGAGACGATGGCATATTTCCCTTTCTACCTGGTTTAGGGACTATGTTTACATCCCTCTGGGAGGTAGTCAAGGAAGCAGATCTATGCAGATCAGGAATGTTTTCATCATATTCCTGCTGAGTGGTTTTTGGCACGGAGCTAATTGGACTTTTATCGTTTGGGGTGGATTGAATGCTGTTTATTTCATCCCAGTGCTGCTGAGAAATAAAAACAGAAAACACTTAGAATCAGTTGCTCAGGGAAGGAATTGTCCAAATTTCAGAGAGCTCTTTGCTATGCTTGGCACATTTTGCCTCACGGTCTTCTCCTGGATTTTTTTCCGGGCTGAGAATATGGACCATGCGATCAGCTACCTTGCAGGAATATTTTCCAATACTCTATTTGAGATTCCTGACTTCTCTATTTTTCCCGGAGCATTGACCTTACTAGTTTTGATAGCTGGCTTTTTGATAATGGAATGGCAAGGTCGTCATGGACAATTTGGGATTTCATGCATCCGTTTTATACCGCGAAAAGTCTTAAGGTGGTCACTGTATGTGTTAATCATCCTGATGATAGATATTTTCGGCAATACTTCCGAGCAAATCGAATTTATCTATTTCCAATTTTAATTGACTGCAATGAATCTCTTCCTTAAGCAAGTTTTTATATTTCTAGGACTATTAGTTGCAGTTAATTTCTCGCTGTTCTTTTTGATCCGAGGATTTTATATCAAGGATTACGATGAAGTAGACCTTAATTACTCATCTTATTTATTGGCTGATTCGCATGGAACCCCCTTGGGTGATTTCACCGAAAATCATGCGGTCCATAATTTCTCGGGACAAAGCGACTCCTATCTTGATATGGAGCGAAAGTTGAAATTTCTCATCAGAAACACTCCCGTGAATCGTGTATATATCAGCGCGGATGACCACACGCTTTCTCCCACACGGGAAAACCAAAACAATCTCGACAGGTCTGCTTACTATACTGAAGCGCATGATTACGCAAGTATTGTCCAATACATCAATGAAAAGTATATAAACTATTATTGCGTTTTTATGAATGACCGATATAGCTTGGTCATAAAAAACTTCATCCAGAACGAATTGTTCGAAGTATCCAAATGGGGAGGTGTGCGATCAAAAAGCTCATGGGAGGATCTCTCTAAAAAGGATCAGATAGCAATCAGCAAGGATAGAATAAAAAATTACTTTGAGGTTCCACAGAGATCTGAAAAGATGTCAGAATCTTTGTTGAGAATCATTTTATTGTGCAAGGAAAAAGACATAGAATTAATCGGATTAAGGTTTCCATTGACCAAAACCTATGTAGATCTACTGAACGAGGAAAGCTATGAAGCTGATAGCCTGATGTCTGTCTACCAACTACCTATCATAGATTTGGACAGTTTGTATCTGGACCAGGATTCCTTATTTAGGGACATGGATCATTTGGATAAGAAAGGCGGGGAAAAGTTTGCAAAGGTACTATTTGAGTAAAAAAAGAACACATGAAGAATTGGATTAAGAAATCATCTTAATGAGCCCATGAAGTGCTAAACCGATAGTGTAAAAAATATTAGCGAATTCTGAGCTCCAAAGAAATTTTACAGCTTTTCAAGACCATCAACCGTACTAACTATTCCTTTTTCCTGGTTCTCAATCACTGAAATTTCTCCGGTACTTTCCAAAATAACCAAATAAACCTTATCTAGATTGGCATATCCTTTCAATCTACATTCATTATAGACTTCCTCATTAGTAAGCCTTTGTTTTTTCAATTCCTTCTCTAAAAACTGCCCATTGTAAAATACTATTACTGGCCTACTTGTCACCAATGTCCTGAAACCTTTGATATGCACGGACAGATAGGTGAAAATAAACTGCATTAGTATAAATAGAGAAATGGCTAATGCCCCATCTATTAATGTGACGCTTTTATTCAGGGATATGGAGGCAAGGCAAGAGCCTAAAGCTATGGTAACTACGAAGTCAAAGGCATTCATCTTGGATAAGGTTCGCTTTCCGGAAATTCTAAGAAGAAAGACCATAGCCAGATAACCCAAAACTGTTAATACGCCAGTTCTTATTGTGCTTTCCCAGTTTTCAAAAATAATATTTTCCATAGTTGTCATGTATTCAAATCCTCAGGATCGAATTAGGTGATTACTGATCATTTAAAATTTAAGATTTAATAAAGGGAATAAATTATATAGCTGTGGCAGCTAATCGTATGACTCTAATCAAGATTAATCCTGATTATTTATTAACAATTTGGCTTCGAAAAAATAATGTCAATAGGGACTGGTAGTGCTTAAAATCAAGAACATTACTTTGATTTTACCACCTTATGAAAAAAAAAGATAGGAGGTGATCCTCCTATCCTATTCTCAGTCAATTATTCTTTATCGTCCCCTCTTTCCGATCCCTGGGTTTTTACTATTTTATTGTAAATACCTAGTAACAAAAACGGGGATGCCCATTGCCCCACAAATAGAGCGGTTTGATTTTGCTTAGCCAGTTTAAGGCCGAGCGATGCTGCCATTGCTCCTAGTGATGCTATTAAGAATATTCCCGAAGGAATTTTAGCAACCTCTTGCTCAACAGCTTTAGTTAATTCTCCTTCTTTCTTTGGAGATACTTCGTGATAATCTGGATTTTCCATTATAGTTAGTTTTTGGTTAGTTGGTTAACTGTAGTCAAATCCATTGCCATCACCGATAATGGTGGTTTCAACTGCTTTACGGACTCAATGGGAATTTTTGGAATATTATAACGGGGTCAATAATCCCATTCTGTTGAATATTTATCTCGATTCAATGTGAGATTAGAGGTTATAAACCCGGATATCTTTTTTTAGGAAAAAAATTATGTGCTGACGGATAATTGCTCCTCCCGGTCCATTAGCATAGAAATGCTAGTGTATGGCGATTCTGACAAGCATTGCGTCCAAATTTGAATCCGAGTATGCATTGTTAGAACTATTATTTTGGAAGATGGGAATGGCTCTTGCCTAGTATACGGTAGCATTCACCATTGATTCTATATTCCTCACCATTAAATAAGAACTATTGGATAAATCGGGATAATCTGGTGATGCTCTTAAGAAATAAAACTTACCATATACTAACCCTAACAGTAATGACCAAAAAGCAGGAACCACAAAAAGGTAACTCCAAAACCGATGATCTCAATAAAAATATTGAGAATGGTAGTGGACATGCCATGACGACCAATCAAGGTCTCAAGATTAATGATGATACCAACTCCCTAAAGGCCGGTGAAAGAGGGGCCACTCTTCTTGAAGACTTTATCTTAAGAGAAAAGATTACCCACTTCGATCATGAACGAATTCCGGAGCGGATTGTACATGCGAGAGGATCTGGCGCGCACGGAGTGTTCAAGGTGTATGATGACTCACTTAAAAAATATACTAAAGCGGCATTTCTTACAGATCCTAACCGGGAGACTCCTCTTTTCACCCGATTTTCTACCGTAGCAGGATTTCGTGGATCAGCAGATGTTCCACGGGATGTGAGAGGATTTGCAGTAAAATTCTACACCGAAGAAGGGAATTATGATTTGGTAGGTAATAACATGCCTGTTTTTTTCATCCAGGATGCTATAAAATTTCCTGATCTGATCCATGCCGTAAAACCTGAGCCCCATAACGAAATTCCTCAGGCTGCCTCAGCTCACAATACATTTTGGGATTTTGTGTCTTTGTCACCGGAGACCATGCATAATATCATGTGGCTGATGAGCGACCGGGCTATCCCACGAAGTCTACGGATGATGGAAGGCTTTGGTATTCATACTTTCCGTCTGATAAATGAAGAAGGAAAATCACACTTTGTTAAATTCCATTGGAAGCCTTTACTAGGCACACATGCGGTTGTCTGGGACGAAGCACTGAAAATTAATGGTCAAGATCCGGATTTTCACCGTCGTGATTTATTTGAGGCTATAGATAGCGGAGCTTTTCCAGAATGGGAGCTTGGAGTTCAGATTGTTCCAGAAGAAGATGAGCACAACTTTGATTTTGATCTTCTCGATCCTACCAAACTGATCCCCGAGGAAATTGTCCCTGTTCAGAAAGTAGGTAAAATGACGCTCAACCGCAATCCTCAAAACTTCTTTGCAGAAACTGAACAGGTTGCTTTCCATCCAGGTCACTTAGTTCCAGGAATAGATTTCACCAATGACCCGTTGTTGCAGGGAAGATTATTCTCTTATACAGACACTCAGCTAAGCCGTCTGGGAGGACCAAACTTCCATGAAATCCCCATCAATAGGCCTATAGCACCTATTCACAACAACCAGCGAGATGGTATTGCCCGGATGGAAATAAACACTGGCAAAACAAGCTACCACCCTAACACTTTATCTCAAGGTGATCCTAAGCAGGCTAAAGTAAGTGAAGGTGGGTTTGCGAGCTATCAGGAAAGAGTTGACGCAAATAAAGTAAGAGCGAGAAGTAAAAGCTTCATGGACTTCTTCAGCCAGCCAGCGCTATTCTATAACAGTTTGTCAGAACCTGAACAAAGTCACGTCGTCGATGCATTCTGTTTTGAATTAGGAAAAGTCGATATGCCAGAAATTCGTCAGCGTGTAGTTAATTTACTTTCTCAGATAGATGAATCATTAGCTGCAAAAGTAGCTGATGGCTTAGGACTGGCGGTAAAAGAACCCGAGCAACCTATTAATCATCAATTTGGTGCAGATGCTAACCCGCAAGACTATCAGCCAGTAAAGGTCACTCCGAAGCTTAAAGAATCTCCTGCCTTAAGCATGGCCAATACGGTCAAAGGATCCATAAAAACCCGTCAAATTGCATTTTTGGCGGCAGATGGTGTGGACT
>NZ_CAXBET010000025.1:0-29305 GCF_963974835.1 uncultured Algoriphagus sp.
AAGTGAACTTCAATCTGCGGCCTTCCCGATGAATCGGGACAAGCATCAACCAGCTGAACTAACACTCCAATATTTTTAATTTTAGAGATACTGTAATCTCTAATCTAAGTGAACTTCAATCTGCGGCCTTCCCGATGAATCGGGACAAGCATCAACCAGCTGAACTACCACTCCAATAATTTATTTGTCACTAAATGATGAACTTTTTCATCATTTTTAAGCGGAATGGACGGGACTCGAACCCGCGACCTCCTGCGTGACAGGCAGGCATTCTAACCAGCTGAACTACCACTCCGTAATTTATGTCACTATCAGGATAAACATTTTTACCCACTTTGAAGTGCAATCCAACTTGCGACCTTCCCGATGAATCGGGACAGGCATTCTAACCAGCTGAACTACCACTCCGTAATTTATGTCACTATCAGGATAAATATTTTTACCCACTTTGAAGTGTAATCCAACTTGCGACCTTCCCGATGAATCGGGACAAGTATTTTAACCAGCTGAACTACCACTCCGTAATTTATGTCACCATCAGGATAAACATTTTTATCCACTTTGAAGTGCAATCCAACTTGCGACCTTCCCGATGAATCGGGACAAGTATTCTAACCAGCTGAACTACCACTCCGTTTACAACAATCACTAGGCTTACTATGATTTCTCATCGACTACCCCGTTTTTGAGTGATGCAAAGGTATGTTTAAGATTCGTTAATGCAAAAGTAGGATAGAAATTTTGTATTAATATTTTGTATGAAGTTCTAATTCAAGGAGATATTTTTTTGTTAACATCTAGACTTTTGATTAGAATTAGCACGCTATTCATGATTTACTATCCACTCCTGTCAGCAATAATTCATTGAAATCCTCAATCAGAATCCATCAAATCCAGAACTAAATTAAGTTCTTCTTTAAGTTGAGCGAATAACTCTCCCAGCCTATCTGCATCAAATTTCTCTAAATGTTCAATTTCATTTGCAATCCCCGCTAATATCTCCATCCCTGCTGAGATAGCGGTACCATACAGTTTATGTCCAGCTTCATTTATTAGCTTGAGATCCTCTTTCTCAATGGATTCCTGTATTGTATTTAATGACTCAGCTAATTCAGATTTGACTACTACAAATATATTAGCGAGAAATTCCTCATCATAGGAAGTGTAAATGCGGAGTTTTTCCGGGTTATAATGCTCGTTCAATTCGGATAGTCCAGTGCTGTCATCTGTGCTCAAATTAGAGTTAAGATGACTTAGCCACTTGTTCAAAATAAGCGCGAGTGTCTCCTCTACTACCGGCTTCATTATAAAATCATCCATACCTGATGCCACACATTTCTCCCGTTCTCCCTTTACATTACCTGCTGTGAATGCTATAATAGGTACATGGGTATCTTTTTCAAGCATGCGGATGTTCTTGGTAGACTCATACCCATTCATAACAGGCATCTGTACATCCATTAAAATAATATCCGGAAACTGTTCCTTGCAATACTCAACTGCTTGCAATCCGTTATTTACCTCATGAATTGTCGCTGTCGGAGCAATCTTCTTTATAATGGTTTTCGCTAAAAGCATATTCACCATATTATCCTCGGCCACTAGTATGGTAAAATCCTTGATGGAGTCTTCCAATTCCAATTCAACCTCCTTATATCCATATGTGCCCACTTTATAAAGACTGGAAAGTGCATGATAGAAATCCTGAATTTTAATAGGCTTTATCAAACGATGGTGCACATTTAATTCTTTGCAGGTTTCGATGATTTTATGATCGTCAGATGAGCTGTGTAGCAGCATAATGGGAGCTTCCGCTCCCCATTCATCAAAGACCTTTCTGATTTTTCGGATAGTCTCTAGACCATCCATAAATGGCATATGATAATCCATCAGGATTACATCAAAATGTTGCCCTGTCGATAACACTTGAAGAGCTTCAAATCCATTGGGAGCTTCTACTGATTGAATATTCTTTAACAATAACATTTGTCTAATGATCAAGCGATTATTATCATTGTCATCAACTATCAGCACATTCTTAATTCTTTCAATATCAATCCATTCGATGGCCTCTCCCATTTCTGTTTTCAAGGTAATATCAAAATAGAAAGTACTTCCTTTTCCATGCTCGCTCACGAGCTGAAGCTTACTATTCATTAGGCCAAGAAGACTATTGGTAATGGTTAATCCAAGTCCCGTCCCACCGTACTTCTTGGTAGTGGAACTGTCTTCCTGAGAGAATGCTTCAAAGATTTTTGTTTGTTTCTCGGGCTTGATTCCTATTCCTGTATCCCTTACAGCAAAGCGTATTTTATAATAATCTCCCTTACTCTGCAGCATTTCTATTTTTAGCTCAATTTCTCCTTTCTCGGTAAACTTAGAGGCATTGCCTAATAGATTTATCAGAATTTGCTTTAAACGAACAGAGTCTGCATATACAAACCTAGGGAGGTCAGTTGCTATATTCAGCAACATCTCCAGCCCTTTGTTCTGAATTTGGTAGGTAATTATATCAGTAGCCTGCGCGCTCATTTCATAGAGATCGCATTTATCTATATCAAGTTCCAGCTTTCCAGCCTCTATTTTAGAGAAGTCAAGAATATCATTTATAATACTCAGCAGTGCATTTCCTGACTGATTTACTATAGATAGGTATTGATGCTGCGTCTCATTGAGGTTTGTTTTCAGCACAAGATCTGTAAATCCGATCACACCGTTGAGTGGAGTCCTGATCTCATGGCTCATATTGGCCAAGAATTCTGATTTAGCGATGCTAGCTTCTTCTGCCTGCAGTTTCGCTTTTTTTAATTCTTCCCTTCTCTTAATTATACCGGTAATGTCCTGGGTAAAGAGCATCACTCCTCCCACCTCTCCATCATGGAGATACCACGGTCTCATTTCCCAAGTCACAAAACGATCTTCTGTGTCGCCAGGTAATCTTACTCTGTCTTCTTCCTTACGCTCTACCGCTCCTTTTAAAACCTTATTATATCTTTCTCTTCCTGACTCATCAATCTGAGGAAACACATCATAATGTGATCTACCGATGATTTCCTGCCCGGAAAGATAATAGTCCTTCTTCCATTGATTACTTGCAGCAATGTATCTCATCTCCTTATCCAACATCGCTACGGCTGCAGGAGTATGCATGACAAATGCATTGAGCCTACTTTTCTCCGTAATAAGGTCTTTTTCTATTTTACTCTTGTCTGTAATATCAATTGCAATACCCAGATAGCCAACAGGTTTATCTTCAACATCCCTCATGGCGGAAATTACCAATGACACTACTTTTTCCTGTCCATCTTTGGTAATAAATGTCCAATCCCTTTGCTCAAAACCATCACGGTCTGTTCGGACTGCGAAAATATCTCCGGATTCAATCTTCCTACCAAATTCCCCTTCCAATTCTATCAAATACTCCTCTATTTCTTCCTGCTTGTAAAGTGTGCTAAGCTTCTGTTTTCCAACCATCTCCTCAGAAGAATAACCTAACATTTTTTCAGCACCTATATTAAAAACCGAAATAAGACCTTCTTTGTCGGTGGAAATCACACATACTTCCGAAGAAGCGTTAATTACATCATCTAAGACTTTCCTAGTCTGCTCCAGATCAAGCTGGGCTCTCTTGCTTTTATCTATATCCTGGAAAGTCCCCAGAATTCTCACACATTTTCCATTCTCAAATTCCGTCTGGCCAATTGCCCGAACCCATAATTCGTTTCCTTTACTGGTAATCAGTTCCAATTCCAGATCCCAGGGTTCTCCATAGGTTATAGCTTTCTCTAGGGCAGCTGAAATATTCTTCCTACTTTCCCCCTCTTTATAAAAATTTATTCCTGTGTTCAAATCAGGTTCGAAATCCTCTGAAACCTCATGGATCAATTTGGTAGTAGGAGTCCAGCTTAGTTTTTGGGATTTAACATCCAGATTCCATCCGCCCACCTTGGCTACTTTACCTGTTTCCTCCAGAAGTATTCTCGCTTGTGAGAGTTCTTTTTCAAGTATTACTCGTTTTGTAATATCAATAGCATTTCCAATTACATAATCTCCCACTCCCAAAGGATCACTTTCCAGGACATTGTTGAACATCCAGATTAACTCAGAACCATCCTTATGTTTGGTAATCATCTGACCACTCGCTTTTCCATCTGCTTGGACAGCCAGAAGATATTGGTCGATTAAATGGTGACGATATGCAGGAACTATATCATATAAGCTACGCCCTATTATTTCTTCAGCTTTATATCCTATTTTCTTGGCACCTGCTTCATTCACTGATATGAAGACTCCCTTCAGATCATGTGTGCACATGAGGCCTTGTGAGTTTTCAAAAAAGGCTCTCAGCCTACCTTCACTTTGGGCCAGCTGTTTTTCTTTAAGCTTAGAGTCGGTTATATCTCTCGCTATTGCGTATATGTGGCCTGATTCAGGCTCAGGGGATGCTGCCCATTCCAAGGTTTTATACTCTCCGTTTTTTGCAGAGAATCTATGGCAAAATTCTATGGACAGTTCTCCCTGCGCCAGCTTTTCAAGTTCTCGTTGGGATTTCTCAACATCGTCCGGATGAATTAATTCAAAAAAAGATTTAGATGTTAAGGTCTCATTGTCCCAGCCAAGTAAATTAGTAAAAGACGGGCTGACTTTTTTAAAGTAACCGTCAGTACCTGCTATACAAATCAAGTCATGAGAGAGATTAAAAAATTTCTCCGCATTACTGTATTCTTCAATTAATTTACGCTCTTGTATGATGACTAAAGCTTCACTTGCAAGCAGATCTAGCGCTGTTTTACTTTTTTCGTCGAGGGAAATCGGTTTATTACCAAAGACCGTTAAACACCCTACCCATTTCCCCTTTTCATCTCTTAAGGGTATACCTAAAAATGACTTGACATCATTTGCAGTAAAAGTTTTCGAAACATCCTTGGGGAATTTTAGTGCCTTAATATCCGGGCAATTCACGTTATCTTCACTTTCTACCAATTGCCCCACCAAGGATGAAAAAAATGCTTGATCAGTTTCACCAAGTCCTGATTCAGCATAATAGGCTAAACCATTGGGTTGACCAAATAAAAGAAGTGCTTGAGATGTGCCGCTGACAATAGCACTTAACTGGCAGATCCTATACAGAGACACATCCTGAACAGTATCGAGATTTTGATAATTGCGAACTGGATTTTGATCTGATTCCCTAACTTTCATCCCGGAAGTATTATTCATACCAAGCCTTTAACTATTAATTTCTTAAATAAGAATTTAAGAAGTGATCATCTAAATCAAGAGTAAAATCATAACTCTCGGAAACAATAATAATAAAACGTGCTCGAATAATAAATTAACTAAACGTAACATAACAAGCTTTTAGTTTATGAAATTTAATTACATACCTTAAAATGTTAATTACATAAACGATAAGTATTTTCACCATTGAATGTGGCTAAAACAAAAAACTCTCTTGATGAATTAAATATCATCAAGAGAGTTTCATCTTGAATAATTGAGAAAATTTTCTTTTATAAGGGATGTATCATAATGTCTTCTGCCAGTTCCAACTATCTCGAAGTGAATCTTCTAAAGAATAATTTGGATACCAATTTAGAACCGAATTAATCTTTTTTGTATCAGCCCAGATCTTAACTACATCACCCTGTCTTCTTTGACCAATCTCAAAGTTTACTTTGACATCATTCACCTTTTCGAATGTCCTTAATACTTCCAAAACTGTATTGCCATTTCCAGTACCCACATTGAATACATCGTAGAAATCATCGGTTTGCTTTCCTAGAAAAGACAAGGCCTTCACATGTGCATCTGCCAAATCCATGACATGGATAAAATCCCTAACGCAAGATCCATCCACTGTATCGTAATCGTCCCCAAACACAGTTAATTTTTCACGGATACCCGCAGCAGTCTGAGTTACAAAAGGAACTAGATTAGCTGGAGTGCCGATTGGCAGCTCTCCAATTTTTGCGGTAGGATGCGCTCCAATAGGATTAAAATAACGCAAGGAAATAACACGGATTCCAGCTTTGCTTTTCACCAAATCCACCAAAATATCCTCACATATTTTTTTGGTATTTCCATAGGGACTTTCAGCATCCTGCCTTGGAGTTTCTTCAGTCACAGGCAGCTGTGCCGGTTGACCATACACAGTGCATGAGGAAGAAAACACCAAATCTTTGATATCCTTTGACTTCATGAAATCAAGTATAGCAAGCAGTGACATTAGATTATTCTGGTAATATTTTAAAGGTAAACTGGTGCTTTCTCCCACAGCTTTAAAGGCTGCAAAATGAATAATTCCAGTGATTTGATGTTCGGCGTAGATTTGGTCCAAAAGACTTCTATCGCTACAATCTCCTTTATAGAATGCGAGCTTTTTCCCTGTAATCTCTTCCAGTCTATCCAGCACCTGAATATCTGAATTGGACAAGTCATCAATAATTATTGGCTCAAAACCAGCCTTTACTAACTCAACTGCTGTGTGAGAACCTATGTACCCTGCGCCTCCAGTGATTAAAATCTTTTTCATTTACGTTTAAAAGTTTGCTTGTACAAAACTATCCAAATGGATGGATTATGAAATTCATTTCCAATAAGACTTATAAATAACCACTCAAAGGAGATTGAAAAAAATCTTTCACTCTATCTAATAAGGACAAAGCTTCCCCTTTTCTCTACTGTCTGAAGTTGACCCTCCAACTCAAAACTGTATTGCATCAAAAATGAATAGGTTCCCTGCACTGCATTTTCACCAGCCACTAGACCATTCCATCCTTCTGTACCTGAATAAATCAACTGCCCCCATCTATTGTAAATCCAGATATTAAAATTGATGTCACATGTTGATACTCCTTCAAATATTCCCCCGTCCCTAGAAGGATTAAATCCTGTAGGCATCCTCACCTCAGGAGCTTGCTCAGTAATAATCCCTGTGCCCAAGCTTACGCAGCCTGAGGCATCTAAAACAGAAATAGAATAAGCACCTTTTGCCAGTCCGGTCAGTTTATTATCAGATGGATTGCCCTCATTCCAGAAATACACATATGGAGCTTTCCCTCCATCTGGGAATGCAAACAATTCCCCATTGCTACCTCCTGGACAAGCTGGCTTAGTCATACGCACATCTACTTCCAGTGCAGGAGGAGAAGTGATTTCAAAAAGGACAGGAATGGAACATTGATTCTTGTCCAGAACAAAAAGTTCATAACTCCCGGATGCTAAGTTCGATAAATTCAATTGACCATCGAATTCTATTACATCGTCAATCTCTATGGAATAAGGAGCCGTCCCACCAGTGATGTCTAAATTCAAAACACCATCTTCTTTACCAAAACAACTTACCCCAATTACACTTAAAGCGCTAATTTCCAATAATTCTGGCTCTGTTATTTGTATATTTTCCAATGTCTGCTCACACCCAAGTTGATCTACTACTTTAACTGAATAAGAACCAGCATTTAAAGCATCTGCATTGGATGCATTGAGAGTTGGATCATGTGACCAAGTAAAATTAAAGGGTGCTGTCCCGCCACTAATGTTAAGTGTAATTCCTCCGTTTCCCTCTCCGAAACATTTAGCATTTTCGAGTGTCCCTACACTCACAACAAATTCTTCCGCTACCTGCACCTGAATAGGCTTTGAAGTCCCTTCACATAACTGATCCACTGAGCTGTAGGTCACGTAGCTAACCGAGCCCGTGATTCCTGGTATATCCCAGCTGATTTCTACCGCATTCTCATTTTTCCCGGAAACAATAGTCCCTCCAGTTACAGTCCATTCGTACGACCTCACTTCTGTTGGGTTTGGAGCACTATAGAAGTGAGTAGCTAATGGATTAAAACAGACATCTACATTACCAATAGGATCTTCTGCATCCAGCTGATTGTTAACAATCACATTCAAATAAACAGGGGCAACTATACACCCATTTTTATTGATAGGATGGGCTATTATTCTTGCATTAGGATTGGAAGGGCCCCAATTAACTAAAATTGAATCTCCATAGTCTTCCAGGATCATGCCCCCCTCTATCTCAAAACTAACAGATTTGATATTTTCATTAGGACTTAGCTTGTAAATCAATTCTTCAACCTCCGGGCAGACTGAAATTGGCCCAAGCAATTCTACCCTATCTTCAATAACCTCAATTTCAAATCGCTCTTCTTCTTGCTGATCGCAGGTATTGGGACTGATAGAAGCAAGTATTGAAACTTCATACTTTCCAGGCCTATCAAAAATATGTGTCACTTCCTGACCTTCCTGCACCGGAGATCCATCCCCAAAATCCCAAACAAAATAGGTATATAACTCACTATCCGGCGTGATAGTCCAAGTTCCTTCCTGATTTAGACAAGCGGTGAGATCACCCTCCACTTCAAAATCATACTCAGCTTTTACTTCAAAGTTCAGATTATCCAAAGCTGCTCCTACTGCATATCCGTAGGATTCCAAAAATCCAAACCCATATACGTATGCTATTAAACCGTCAGGATTAGACAATTGGTGCACTCCCTGAGAGATACTAACCCGGGCAAAATAATAAGCGTTGTTTCCAGGTACTGGAGAAAATAACGATCCAATATTATCGCCATCTAAAACAGTATTGGATTCTGCCCCGGCTGGGACTATAATATTCACGTAACTCACCGCAATAGATACAATCGACAGTGCAGAAAACTCAACTTTTTTCAATAACTGCTCATTTGGACTATATGAAATCATAAACGGATCGCCCTGTTCATAATTTGGCTCACTTGCATTGTTGCATTCCTGACTTTTGGATAAAACAGTTACCGAGGAAGGTTTTGAAGTAGTGATGGAAACGGTCTCATCCGCTTCAAAATCAAGAGTCACATACTCAGCAGCGCCAATAAAAGCTCTTCTAACCCCATTTACAAAAACTTCCGTATCGTTCTCAGATGCTACTACTTTTACTAGTTCACCAGATGTCCTTCCTTTTAAGGCTACATGGATAAAGGATTTTCCCCACGTATTAATGGGATAAGCTTGCTGAAATAAATTATCATTGGCAGCCCCGCAGTTGCCAACAGAAGTCCATTTATTTCCCCCGAAAACTGCGATTTTCTTGCATGAGTTTGCATCGTCTCCGATTACCCTAACTCTAGAGCCCGTAAGATCAAATCTTTCCTTCAGCTGGTAACTTTGTCCACTATTTAATGTGATTTTAAATGGAGCAGAAGTATCACTTTTAGTGATTTCAATCTGGGTATCATCCTCTGTGGCTATGACCAATAGCGTACTTTCATTGTCCACATTTCCGTCATATTCCACGGGACGAGTGAGTTTCTCAAAATGGGAAGTGACTAAATAATCCTTACCCAATGCTGCGATAGGAAGCACAACTGTACCGTCAGCACTCCGCAACCGCTCATTAAAGGCATAGACAGATAAGTCTCCTGAAGAAGAGATAAAAATGCCTTTATTCTCTACAATTCCGGACGATCTATGGAATACGTCTATATCCCGAGAATCAACAATAAGATTAAAGCGTTCTCCTTTTTTTAGAGTCTGGCTTTGAGTTAATCCTAAATATTCAATTGTAAAGCTCGCATCTTCAACAGCCGCTATCTCCAATACCGCTCTATCCGGTGCGTCAGGAAGTACTCTATTGTTTTCCATGAATCCCACTAAAAATTCTTTACCGATAGTAGAGAGTTGAGCATAAGAGACCATTGCAAAAAAATGCAGGAAAAATATAAAGAAGGCAACTCTGTAAAACTTAGCCATATAAAAATAATTAAACAATATAGGCACGAATATAGGCAACTGCTAAAAATAAAGCACTCCATCAAATATAAAGCTACGCTGTCATTTTTCAAAAGGTGGGAATTCACTCAGTCTTCACATATTTAATTCTTATCTTTGCGCCTCAAAAAAGAAGAAAATCCCACTTATGATTTCAGTAGACAACTTATCCCTCAAGTTTGGAAAAAGAACCCTTTTCGATGAAGTTTCCCTAAAATTCAACCCTGGCAACTGCTATGGTGTGATTGGGGCTAATGGAGCCGGAAAATCAACTTTTTTGAAAATTCTGTCTGGAGAAATGGAAAGTACCAGCGGTGGGATTAGCATCACTCCTGGTCAGAGAATGGCAGTTTTATCCCAGAATCACTTTGGTTTTGATGAAGTAGAAGTTCTGAAAACTGTCTTAATGGGACATAAGACGCTTTATGCCATCATGGAGGAAAAAGATGCCATCTATATGAAGGAGGATTTTTCTGAAGAGGATGGCTTACGTGCTTCCCAGCTGGAAGCAGACTTTGCGGAGATGGATGGCTGGAATGCAGAATCAGATGCAGCAGCTCTTCTGTCAGGTTTGGGAATAACCGAAGACCTGCATTACATGCAAATGAAGGACTTAGCAGGTAATCAGAAAGTACGGGTTCTATTAGCTCAGGCCCTTTTCGGGAATCCTGATATTCTGATTCTCGATGAACCTACCAATGATTTGGATTCAGCTACTATTGAGTGGTTGGAGAATTTCCTGCTTGATTTCAAAAACTTGGTAATCGTCGTTTCCCACGATAGACACTTCCTGGATTCAGTTTCTACACATATTGTGGATATTGACTTTGGTAAAATTAAAATATACTCAGGTAACTATACATTCTGGTATGAATCTTCTCAGCTAGCGTTAAAGCAGCGTTCTGACTCCAACAAAAAGGCTGAGGATAAGAAAAAGGAATTACAGGCATTTATCGATCGATTCTCTGCTAACGTGGCAAAGTCAAAGCAGGCTACAGCACGTAAGAAGATGATCGAAAAGCTGAATATCGATGAGATTGAACCATCGATGAGAAAATATCCAGGTATCATTTTCAAACCTGAAAGAGAAGCCGGTGATCAGATTTTCATGACCGAGAATCTGGAATTGAAAGCGGATGGAGTGACTTATTTCACAGATGTAAACCTGATGGTTGATAAGGGTGATAAAATTGCTTTTATCTCTAAAACCAAGCAGGCTGTTAACAAATTCTTCCAGGTAATTATGGAGGAAATTCCTGCTTCTAAAGGAAGCTTCAAATGGGGAGTTACCATAAATAAAGCCTACCTGCCAAATGATAATTCTGAGTTTTTCAAATCAGATCTTTCGCTGATTGATTGGTTGAGACAGTTTTCAGGAAATCAGGAAGAAGCATATGTGAGAACCTTCTTGGGAAGAATGCTTTTTACAGGAGAGGAATCCCTGAAAAAATGCTCGGTACTTTCCGGAGGGGAAAAAGTTCGTTGTATGATCTCCAAGATGATGCTTCAGAATCCAAATCTATTGGTGATGGACGAACCTACCAACCACTTGGACCTGGAATCGATCACTGCTTTTAACAACGCGATAATAGACTTCACCGGAACGGTATTGATGTCGTCTTATGACCACGCGTTTGTTCAGTCTTCTGCGAATAGAATTGTAGAATTTACTCCTAATGGAACGATTGATAGAAGAATGCCATACGATGATTATCTGGACAGTGAAGAGATCAAAGCATTGAGGGAAAAAATGTATTCCACTAAGTAAACTAACTTAGTTGCTACTCACTGCAATCATAATATATCTGGCGATCACGATCGCCGTCGGAGCTTGGGCTTCAAAATTTGTAAAGGGATCGAATGACTTTGTTTTGGCAGGTCGTTCGCTCCCTTTATTTCTATCGGCTTCTGCCCTATTTGCCACTTGGTTTGGTTCAGAGACAATTTTTGGCGCTTCTTCCGTTTATTTGGACGAAGGACTACAAGGTGTGATTGAAGATCCTTTTGGAGGAGCACTCTGTCTTATACTTTTTGGGATGTTTTATCTACGTCCTATGTATCGTATGGGTGTTTTGACTATAGGAGATGTATTTAAAAGAATTTATGGCAAGCAGGTAGAATTCCTTTCTACTGTATTTATGGTTCCAGTATTCTTTGGATATGTAGCAGCCCAATTGGTTGCGCTAAGTCTGATTTTGGGGACTGTCACGGGCTTAAGTATTACAGAAGGAATCTTGATTGCAGCAAGTATTGTGTTGATCTACACCTTCCTCGGTGGTATGTGGGCCATTTCCATTACCGATTTTATCCAAACCATCATGATAGTTTTGGGGCTGATCGTGGTTTCAGTTTTAGTGACAAGGGAAGCAGGAGGAGTTGGAGTCATTTTAGATTCTGCTCCTGATGAAAGCTTCCAATTATTCCCTGACCCTGGATTAAATTCCTGGATTAATTACTTTGGTGCATGGATTATTATAGGCCTTGGAAGTATTCCTAGCCAGGATATTTATCAGCGGGTGATGTCTTCCAAATCAGAGAAAGTAGCTGTTCGATCCACTTATCTGGCAGGTGGTTTTTACCTTACTTTCGGTCTGCTCCCTCTTTTTATAGCGCTGGGTGCAAAAGTACTATATCCAGAACTTTACTTAGAAAATAAACAGATGCTGTTACCGTCTATGGTACTGGCACATGGAGGGCTACCTGTTCAAATCATCTTTTTTGGAGCTTTGATCTCAGCCATTATGAGTACGGCAAGTTCAGGAGTGTTGGCACCTGCTGCATTGATTTCCGAAAACTTAATCAAGCCTTTATTCAAAGGAAAACTTACAGATCGTCATTTACTTTGGATCTTAAGGATCAATGTATTGTTGGTAACCATTGTCTCTGTGATCATGGCCTTGCAAGATTCAAATATTTACGAGCTAGTGGCTGGAGCATCCATTCTACTTTTGGTTTCACTTTTCATCCCTCTAACCACGGGATTGTATTGGAAAAAGTCCTCAAAAGTTGGTGCTATGTTATCCATGATCATTGGGATGATTACCTATTTAATCATTGACAATTTTGAGCCCGAAATTTATTCTCACATTTACGGATTGCTTGCAAGTGCTATCGCTATGATGGCTGGAAGCCTGCTTTTCCCCAACAAACCTCAAGTCACGCATGAATTATCCTAAAATCATACTCAAACACGGAAAAGAAATCTCATTGAAAAGGAGGCATCATTGGGTGTTTTCAGGAGCTATTTTCCAAAAATACAATGATCTCGAAAATGGCCAATTGGTTGCTGTTTTCTCATCTAAAAATGAGTTTTTAGGAATTGGTCATTTTGCTGAAGGATCAATCATGGTTAGAATCATTTCTTTTGAAGAAAGGGAGATCGACCAGGATTTTTGGAATGAGAAAATTGCTTTTGCACTTTCATTAAGAAAAAGTCTTGGGCTTACAGAAAGCGAAGAGACAAATGTGTACCGATTGGTGCATGGTGAAGGAGATTTACTCCCTGGGTTGATCGTGGATTTTTATAATGGCACCGCAGTAATCCAAGCCCATCAAATTGGAATGCATGCGCATTTGAAGGAAATTGCAAATGCTATAAAAGCAGCCTACGGAGATCAACTTTCAGGTGTTTATGATAAAAGTGCGGAGACTTTACCAAAGAACTTGGGAGTAACTACCAATGAATGGGTTTTTGGTGAGCCTAAAACTGACTTGGTTCAGGAATATGGTGCGACCTATAAAATAGACTGGGAAAAAGGTCAGAAAACAGGCTTTTTCATAGATCAGAGAGAAAACAGAAAACTCCTTGCTTCCTACTCAAAAGGCAAAAAAGTGCTAAACACTTTCTGTTATTCGGGCGGGTTTTCAGTCTTAGCCTTGATGGAAGGAGCCTCAGAAGTTCATTCAGTAGATATTTCTCCAAAAGCAATAGAGCTTACTGGGGAAAACATCCAACTCAATCCCAAAATAAAAGGGAAGCACGAATCGAAAGTTGCGGATGTGGTAAAGTACATCCGAGAAATTGGTGATGATTACGATGTGATCGTATTGGATCCTCCAGCCTTTGCCAAAAATCTAAAAGCCAGACATAATGCAGTTCAGGCTTATAAGCGACTGAATTTAGAAGCTCTGAAGAAAATTAAATCCGGAGGGATCTTATTTACCTTTTCATGTAGCCAAGTGGTAGACAAAGCTCTTTTCAGAAATACAGTTACGGCAGCAGCTTTGGAATGTGGTAGAAAAGTACAGATCCTCCATCAAGTCACACAGCCGGCAGACCATCCAATCAATATTTTCCATCCTGAAACTGAATACCTCAAAGGCTTGGTGCTTTTTGTGGAGTAAAATCAAGCTTTATAGTTAAGAGTTGAAGTCTTTGCACTATTTTCGTTTACTAATAAAAACACATCATGTACAAAGGAATACAACATCTTCATTCAGGAATCGCTTATCTGGCACTGCTTGCTTTGGTAGTGGTAATTTTTTACATGCTAATCGGCTCACTTTCAAACCGTGAGTTCACGGAGAAAGACCGGAAAATTGGATTGATTGCCTTTATTCTTTCCCATATCCAGCTATTGGTTGGTTTGATCCTTTATTTTATCAGTCCATTAGGATTAGAAATGCTATCCTCAGGCTCAGCTATGTCTGATCCAGCAGCGAGATTACTTGCTCTGGAGCATCCGCTTATCAATATTATTGCGATTGTGGTAATATCCGTCGGTTATATCCGCGCAAAAAAATTGAGTGTTTCGCGAGCGAAATTCAGAAGCATTTATATGATGTATGCAATTGGATTGGTATTGATTCTGAGCAGAATCCCTTGGGGTTCTTGGTTTGGGTGAAGTGAATTTGAGATTTGAGATTCCGGAAATTCGCAATTATTCATTCGGAGTTCAGTAGTAAAAAACAAAGAGGTAGCATGGATCATGCTACCTCTTTGTTTTTTGTTTAAAGATCTGTCCCTTTCAGGGCCAGAGAATTAGTATCTTCCTTAGCAATGGGCTGTACCCATCGCTGGGATATTAAGGCCTTTCAGGCCAAATGCTCCCTCACATTGGTCTATTTCCTCACAGACCATATTGAGTTATCGATCAGGTTTTTCGATTATTACGCCACTGTTCATGTCGCACGAACAGCAATATGCAACTATTAGGATTTTTGATTACTAAGGCCGGTCTTTGTGATTGTTGTATTTGCATTTGGACGAATATTGATTGGGTGAATATTGATTCGCCCCTACACCGTAAATCTTCACTTCACATACGCTGCTATCAATCTCTCTGCGCATCTTTCCCCGTCCATGGCAGCGGAAACAATTCCACCAGCATATCCAGCGCCTTCTCCGCATGGATAAAGTCGCTTGATCTGTACATGCTCAAATGATTCCCGATCACGGGGAATTCTAACGGGAGAAGAGGTTCTACTTTCCAATCCTATTAATTGGGATTCGTTTGTATAATACCCTTTCATTTTTTGCCCAAAAGCTTTAAAAGCCATTGCTAAACGCTCAGAAATAAAGTCTGGAAGAACATTTCTCATTTCAACAGAATTCAACCCAGGTTGATAAGAGGTATGCAGTAAGCTTGAACTTACTTTTCTTTCAACAAAGTCAACCATACGTTGAGCTGGTGCCACTTGAGTCTTACCTCCTGCCTCCCAGGCCTTTTTCTCAACATCTGCCTGAAACTCCATAGCTGCCAAAGGGCCAAACTTTTGATATTCAGGCAAGTCTTCCAATTCTACAGAAACCACTATCCCGGAATTGGCAAATTTGCTATCCCGACGACTTGGACTCATTCCATTAACTACCAATTCTCCCGGAGAAGTAGCCGCAGGTACGATAAACCCACCAGGACACATACAAAAGCTAAAAACTCCTCTTTGCTTTTTATTGAATTCTGTCTGGTGAACCAGAGAATATGCAGAAGCTGGCAAGTAGGGTCCACGGTCCAAGCCACAATGATATTGAATGCTGTCAATTAGCTTTTGGCTATGCTCCACTCTGACTCCCAGGGCGAAAGGCTTTGCTTCGATGGTAATCTCTTTATTATGGAGTAGATGAAAAATATCCCGCGCAGAATGCCCAGTAGCAAGTATTACTCCTTTTCCTGTAATCTTATTACCATTCTGAGTAACTACGCCTTTAATCTCATTTCCTTCTAGAATAAAATCCTCTATCCGTGTATCAAATAATACCTCGCCTCCAAACTGGCGAATTGATTCGCGCAAATCTTCTACTAATTTTGGAAGCTTATTTGTTCCGATATGAGGATGAGCATCTACCAGTATTTCTTCCGTCGCACCATGTGCAACGAGGATTTCCATAATCCTTCTGATATCCCCACGCTTTTTGGATCTGGTATATAATTTCCCGTCTGAATAGGTACCAGCGCCCCCTTCACCAAAACAGTAATTCGAATCTGGATTAACAATCTGCTCTTTGTTAATTGCCGCGAGGTCCCTTCTACGGGATCTCACATCCTTACCTCTTTCTATTAGAATAGGCTTTACCCCTAACTCAATAGCACGAAGCGCTGCAAAAAGCCCCGCAGGTCCTGCTCCTACAATAATTATAGGATCTTCATTACTTACATTTTTGTATTCGGGCTGATGGTCAAGAAGGGAGGGTGGAGTTTCCTTGATAAAAAGTTCAGCCTGAATATTCACTTTAACATTTCTACCCCGTGCATCTATAGAGCGCTTTACTTGGCGTGCTATAGCATCGGTAGCGCTTGCCGGAAGTCCAGCCTTTTTTCGGACTACTTCCTGAAAAATGATGGGATCGTAAGCCTCTTCCGGACTTAATTGTAATGTAAAATCTTTCTTCATTTGGTAAGGTATTTATCCTTAAATGTGCGTGCAAAGATAGGGGTTTCTGAAATAGGAAGACAGTAGCCAAGGCACCGTAATCAGTTGCAGTCGCAGTGAAATCGTAGGAGGAAGTAAGGCAAATTAGTTCGTGGTTCATTGCCTGCTCCGTGCACCTTGGATTCTAATCATGAAATCTATTCTCACCAATCGACAAATAGAAAAATTCCGCCAAGCTTATTCACAATACAAGTCAAATCCCAAGTATCATGCCTTTATCATGAGGGTATATACGGGGTATCTAGTGTGTATCTAGCGGGCAAATAGTAAGTATATTGGGTGTAACTGAAGTTTGGAAAAACTAATTCAGGCGGTCAAGAATTTCAAATCTGGAAGAATTTGAGATAAACTCAGGAACAATTACTTTGAGGTGTGATACCAATTCATTTTCTGAATTTTTAGCAATCAATTCAATGAATAGTTCGATTTGGCCATCAATTTTATTAAATGAAGCGGGTAAAACTTGAGCAATTTTAATTTTGGGATGATGGGTAATTTTAACTGTTTCGAAATCATTCAGAAGTTCTTCGTAAAGCTTCTCCCCTTCTCTCAATCCTGTAAAAATTACTTCAATATCTTCACCTAATTTTTTTCCGGAAAGTTGAATCATTTTGTTGGCCAGATCCAATATTTTAATGGGTTCTCCCATATCGAATATATATATCTCTCCTCCTTCTCCCATTATTCCAGCTTCCAAAACCAATTGACAGGCTTCTGGTATGGTCATGAAATATCTGGTGATTTCAGGATGCGTTACAGTTATTGGTCCTCCATTAATGATCTGCTTTTTGAAAAGAGGTATTACTGAACCGCTAGACCCGAGCACATTTCCAAAACGTGTGGTAATAAATTTGGTATGGTATTTTTTATGGTTCTTAACCAGGTATTCATTTAACGCTTGCACGTACATCTCAGCAGCTCTTTTGCTTGCCCCCATTACATTGGTAGGATTTACAGCCTTATCTGTAGAGACGAACACAAATTTATCAACCTTAGCCAAAACTGATATATCAGCAAGTACTTTGGTGCCTAACACATTAGCCTGTATTGCCTCCTCAGGATAATTCTCCATCATTGGCACATGCTTGTATGCGGCTGCATGAAACACTACCTGAGGCCTGAAATCTCTAAATACTTCCTTTACTTTCTTCTTATTCCTAACATCACCTAAGACCACTTTAATAGGGCAGTTAGCATGGTTCTCCCTAAACTCCTGCTCAATGTCATATAAAGCCGATTCTGCTATATCAAAGAGAATTAGAAGTTTGGGATTATAATGACAGATTTGCCTGCATAGCTCAGAACCTATAGAGCCGGCTGCGCCAGTGACCAGTATGGTCTTTCCTTCCAAGTCATCCTTTATCTTTGGATTATCTAAAATAATTTGTTCCCGGCTAAGCAAATCCTCAATTTTAACTTCCCTGATTGCCCCTGCAGTCAGCCCATCGTTTATCCATTGATGTACTGGAGGCACGATAGAAACTGAGATTTTCAGCCGAAGACACTCATCGATTACTTCCTTCTTTCGATGCACTGGCAGATTGGTAACTGCTATAATTAATTCCGTGATCCCAAATTGCTCCACCAGCCTTTCAAGATTATGTAATCCTTTATAAATCCGCTTTCCATCTATATTCTTCCCCTCTTTTTTAGGATCATCATCCAGGAAAGCAACAGTATTAAAATGTGTTATGCTATCCTGTTTGATTGCATCCTGCGCAATAATACCGGCTTCACCGGCTCCGAAAATTATACCGTTTTTAAATTCCTTATCAAGCTTACCATTCTTTAGATAAACAAAAATTTCTTTAACTAACAGTCTGTAAAAAATCAGCATAAATAATGTTGATAGACTAGCTATAACTAGGACTGAAGAAGGAAGTAAGAAATTATAATTCAATAAATTTCCATAGAAGAAATTTAGAACTAAAAAAAGAATGAAGGTGATCAGAACAGTCTTAAAAATATTAGCACAATCTCTGAATCCAGTGTGCCTTACAATGCTTTTATAGTTATTGGTAGCTTGCATTACTACCAATCCTCCCATCATAAAAGTGAAGCTTCCTGCCAATGCATCATATTGCTCTATTAAGGCCAGTTCAAAATTAAATCGGACTAAATACCCAAATAATGCACAAATAAATAGAGTAAAAGAATCTACAGTGGCAATTATCCATCTAGGAAGTATTTTTAACCGGGTCAGTAAATTCATAATACTAACATATTCAATTAACTAGTTACTTATAAAGTTAAAAATACCTGTTGAATTACCAATATATTAAACAATTCAAACTTTATATTAATATCTGTCAGGTCCAATATCAATAATTCTAAATTTCACTCCTATCATTTAAAATTCAATACCCTCACCAACCCTTAAAAGAAGAAGTCAGACACACTTATTAAAATATTAACCTCCTCCCTTCATTACTTTTTTTGGTGTCCCTTCAAATTTACCCGCGGACACATGTCCCTGCTGCGTAATGCCTTTTCCAAGTAATACGTTTGCCAACGTTTGAAATAGAATTTTTACATCCAAGAGGAAATTAATATTATCCACATACCATACATCCAACTTAAATTTGTTTTCCCAGGAAATTGCATTTCTGCCATTTATCTGTGCCCATCCTGTCACTCCTGGTTTCACCTCATGCCTTCTAGCCTCCTCACTGGAGTAGAGTAAGAGGTAATCTTCAAGCAGAGGTCTTGGTCCTACCAGACTCATATCACCTTTCAACACATTAATTAATTGTGGAATTTCATCCAGGGATGATCTCCTGATGAATTTACCTATCCACGTTATTCGTTCCGAATCAGGTAAAACAACACCTGATTCATCAACTTTATCAGACATAGTTTTAAATTTCAAAATCTGAAAAGGAATTCCTCCCAGGCCTGGTCTTGACTGCAGAAAAAATGGTGATCCACTGTGGTGAATTGCCAAGCCAACCAATAGGATTATAAATACAGGTGATAATATCATGAACATTAGCATGGCAAGGATTAAATCAATACTTCTTTTGATCCAACTACGGTAACTCACTATTCAGCTGTTTTATGTAGTTCATTGAACATTATCTCTACAATCAATTCCTGATCCTCCATCTTTAAATCTGCCGAGCTAGGCAAGCATAATCCAGCTTCGAAATAATTTTCTGAAATAGTACCTCCATAATATGGACTTGAACTGAAAACTGGCTGCGTATGTAAAGGCTTCCATAAAAACCTGCTTTCTACTCCTTTATTTATCAAAGCTGTTTTCAGCTGTACGTTTGAAAAACCTGTTTTATCTTTATTAATCAAAATAGCAGTTAGCCAAAAGTTTGAAAAAGAGTCTGGAGATTCATTCTGAAATTCAATTCCCGGAAAATCTTTCAATAAAGTTTTATATCTTTTATTCACAAGTCTTCTACTTTGCACATTAGAATCCAGCTGTTCCAGCTGAGCAAGCCCAATTGCTGCGGATAAGTTGTTCATCCTATAGTTATAGCCTATTTCCAGATGATGGTAGTACGGCATATTTTCCCTTGCCTGCTGAGACAAAAGTTTTGCCTTTTGAATAGTACTGGCTTCATTCGATATCAAGGCACCTCCCCCTCCGGTGGACATGATTTTATTTCCATTGAAAGAATAAAAACCTAGTTTCCCAAATGTGCCACAATCTAATCCCTCATATTGACTTCCTACTGCCTCTGCAGCATCTTCAATAACAGGAATTTCATACTTGGCAGAAATTTCAAGAATCTCTTTTAGCTTCGCAGGCATACCAAACAAGTGGACAATAATTATTGCCTTTGGTTTTTTGCCTTTTGAAATTCGGCTAAGAATAGTATCCTCAAGAATATCCGGACATATATTCCAGGTAGTGGTCTCACTGTCCACAAATACAGGACTCGCTCCAAGATAAACAACTGGGTTAGCGGAAGCACAGAACGTAAATGACTGGCAAATGACTTCATCACCTGGGCCTATGCCCAACAGGATCAAAGCCAAATGCAATGCAGATGTTCCTGAATTCAGTATCACGGATTCATGAGTCTTAAGCCTGGATGAAAGCTTATTCTCAAACTTTTCTATGAATTCACCTGAGGTGGCAATTTGTCCAGAACTTATTGCCTGATGCGTATATAAATTTTCTTTTCCATTAAATACAGGTACTGAAAGGGGGATAAGGGTGATAGGTAGAGCCATACAGACTTTTAACTAGTATCCCCAAAATATACTACACAATTTTTAAAACGCAACAACCCGCATTTTTTCAAAAAAAGGCTCAAATGCTTAATTCCATGTTGAGACAATGATTATTTCCATCTAAATCCGTAAGAGATAAGCTGCCTATTTAACTTCAAATAGTTAATAGTTAAAACTTTAAAAAGAGACTACCCTAGCTTAACCCTTTATATGTTGGCTAATAAGCAAAGTCAATTGAAAATAATATTCTGCCGATATTATTTAATATAATCCAATAATTGCTTATTAAAAAACATTTTAGTTAACATAAAATTATAGCTGAGAAAGATATAATTAAAGTTTTCGTCACAGCGAAAATCCTATTTCTGCTTGGATTTATTTTCTTTACGCCTGAAAAATAAACTAATAAAATAAATCAACATACCTCAGTAGTATCAATCGAGATTGTGAGTTTAAGGTCAGAAAATTTAAAAAATAAATATCCATTTTTTATTAATCATGGGATATAAGTAGTCTGGTTTATGGTTAATCGTAGCCCTCAGGATACTTAAATCGTCCTCGCCATGTAAGAATAATTTGTTTCAGATCTTCTGACCGGATAGATATTGATTACAAAAAATAATAATCTTAAAAGGCTTTTATATTAAGTTACAACCCAGAAAAAATACTGATTTATAGATTCAAATTATCTGATTTTCCGCCTGCCTCTATGTATTTAGGTGAATTACAATCGTTGAACTCAATTATAAATGCAAGGTCTTAGTAAATAAGGTTGGAAATAATTACTAAAGATATGATTACAAAGACATAAGGTTTAATTCAGATTAATATTTGAGTCTTCAAAATCACTTTTTATTAATTTAATTTTTGACTTTCTTTCGTTATTTAATTTTCTGATTTCTAGAATCTTTGGCTGCTGGGCCACTCTCATCTTCAAATAATGTACAGTGATCTTATCAAGCCTATACCCTAATGCCATAGAAATACCCACAATAATTGGAAGAACTATGTTATCAGAATAATCCCTGAGGAATATCACCAGTACAATAATAGTTAACTGTATGGCCCCTAAAAGAATTGCGACTTGATCGTGCTTCAATCCCATTCTCATTAGAAAATGATGCACATGGGATTTATCCGGAGTCATTGGGCCTCTACCTTGGGAAATCCTTCGGATAAAAACTCTTGCCATATCGTATAAGGGAAACATCATCAAAGCTACTCCTGCTGAGAAGGCGGATTCGAATTTCCAAAAATTGCCAAAAGGTAATTCCACATTATATTCCATAAAGGCAATAACCAAGGTTCCCATAGTAAAACCCAATGTCAAAGAACCTGTATCCCCCATAAAAATCTTCGCAGGGTGCCAATTGAAAACCAAGAATGCTATCACGCCTCCTAAAAAGATGAAGCTTAAGAGAGAATAGCTGAAATAGCCTTGGTAATAGAACCATATTCCTAAAAGAGAAAAGACTATAGATGCAATTGTGCCGGCCAATCCATCCAGTCCATCTATTAGATTAAAAGCATTGGTAAGTGCTAATAGGGTAAAGGAAGAGAATACATAACTGGTAAAAAGATTGAATTCTCCGATTCCCAAAAATCCATGGAAACCTTTGATGCGTATATCAGCTATAACTACCACCAAAACTACTGCAATGAGCTGCCCAAGTATCTTCTTGCTTGCGCTTAATTCCACCATGTCATCCCTTAATCCTACGAAAAACATAATTGAAATCGCACCTAGAAGATAAGGAGTTTCCACTTTTGGGTATTCCCATCCCCATATTGCCATAGCTATGCCTACAGCTACCACAAAACCAATTCCACCCATAGAAGGGATCTTGCTCAGGTGGATTTTCCTACCCCCTGGAGCATCTGAGATTTGATAGCGCTGTAAAACACTGATAAGCACAGGGAAAAATAGAATTCCTACTACAAAAGAGGACAAAAATGAAAGAAGAAAAGCCATAAGAGTTGGTAGAGTTGGTATAGAATTCAAATACTTAAACGAAGCATTAAAGAATTACGCTACAACTATAAAAGAAATTATTCAAAAAATGGCAAGCTTTATGCCCTATTATTAAAATAATTTTAAATAAAATACAAGTTTATCTAATATCTCTCTGAAAACTAACCATTTAGCATGCAGATGATTTTATAAAAAAATCATTGATTTCCATTTCTTGAATCAGTTAAAAATAGCGAAACTACTGCCTATTCCCATTCTATTTAAAATCAAATGGATTTGAATTATTAAGTATAATGGCTTTAAACCTTATAAATAGTAGGTTATTACACGGAAAGTGTATTTTATGAATATGTAAAAATTTATTGATTTTGTTTGCGAAATC
Source organism: uncultured Algoriphagus sp. (assembly GCF_963974835.1). Lineage (GTDB taxonomy): Bacteria > Bacteroidota > Bacteroidia > Cytophagales > Cyclobacteriaceae > Algoriphagus. The sequence goes on from NZ_CAXBET010000025.1 coordinate 23,187, forward strand.
TTTAAAAAATACCGACATTTGATTATCCCAAAATAGTCAAACAGGTTTTTTTTTAGAAAAGCAACTTAAGCAACTAACTTATGACTAATTATTTACGAAACAGAATTGGGAACTTTGACCTATATGTCAATTCCCAAGTTAGGCTTCACAACGGAAACGAAGCAATTATCTCCCCTCAGATGAATTGGATAAACCTTACAATCAAACGGATGATTGATCTAGTATGTGCCATTGGGTTTATGCTGGTGATCGGATGGTGGCTATTCCCGATTATTGCCATCTTTATCAAGTTGGACTCGCCGGGACCGGTTTTCTTCAAGCAGGAAAGAGAAGGAATTTACAACTCCAGATTCAATTGTTACAAGTTTCGTTCTATGGTAGTAAATAAGGAGGCCAATTTAAAAATGGCTGTAAAAAATGATCCTAGAGTTACCAAAGTAGGAAAAGTCCTTAGAAAAACAAGTTTGGACGAATTGCCTCAGATTCTTAACGTAATATATGGCAACATGTCAATTGTAGGTCCTAGACCACATTTGGTTATCCAGAATGACGCCCATGAATTGGAAATCTCAGGATATAAGAAGAGACATTTGATGAAGCCAGGAATCACTGGGCTTGCTCAATCCAGAGGATATAGAGGCGAGACTCATGCTTCAAACTCCATCTACTTTAGATATAAGCTGGATATGCATTATGTGAAGACCTGGAATCCAGCACTAGATCTCAGAATTATTTGGATGACAGCAAAATCCATTGTTGTCGGTCACGAAAACGCCTATTGATATTTAACTAAATATAAGAAGGCCTCCTCTGTGGGGCCTTTTTTATATTTATCTATGTCCCGTCCTGAAATAGCGTTACACAAAAAGTAATGTTATGAAAAAGAAGAATGATTCTCAATATGTTAAAAGAACCCAGCGGGACTACAGCTATTCTTTTAAGATGCAGGTTGTGAAGGAAGTTGAATCCGGGAGTATAGGAATAAAAGCGGCCCAGTTTTAATATGGGATTCAAGGGAATGCCACGGTCACTACTTGGTTAAGAAAGTATGGTAGTTTAGATTGGGAAAATAAATCACATCTGACTTTGGAAAAATCACCGGACCAAAGGCTGTTGGAACTGGAAGCGAAAGTCAAGCTTTTGGAGAAGCAGAAAGCCTCTTTGGAAAAGAAGCTTGAGTTTAGCGATAAGAAGGTCATTATTTTTGACATGATGATTGATATTGCCGAAGAAGAGCTGAAAATCCCGATCAGAAAAAAGTCCTTACCTCAACAGTTGACCGATTCAAGACTCAGCAAAAAGAAGGGGTAACCTTCGCCTGCAGACTGCTGGGGATTGACAGACAGGTCTATTACCGGAGAATCAGTTCAAGGAACCGCAAACAGCAAATCTCCACCCAGGTGGTGTCACTCGTCGAAAAAGTACGCATGAGAATGCCCCGGGTTGGCACACGTAAATTATACCATCTGCTGGAGGATGAATTTAGAGCCCTTGGGGTTGGCAGGGACAGATTGTTCCAGATACTGAAAGCCAATCACATGCAAATTGTCCCTAAAAGGCAGTATCACATCACTACAGACTCCCATCACCGATTTAGAAAACATAAAAACCTGATTGATGAACTAACAATTGACCGGCCGGAGCAAGTCTGGGTGTCTGATATAACCTATATAGGGAATCGGCAAAACCCCATGTATTTATCCTTGATTACAGACGCTTATTCGAAGAAAATCATGGGATTCAATGTCTCAAAAAGCCTCCATGCATCCGGTACTATTGATGCTTTGAACAGGCTGTCAAAAACCGCCGATATCCCCAAAGCCAATTGATCCACCATTCAGATAGAGGCTTGCAGTATTGTTGCGATGACTATCAGCTTGCTCTTCGCAAAAATCACATAACGTCCAGCATGACCGAACAATACGATCCTTCCCAAAATGCCGTAGCAGAAAGAGTGAACGGCATCCTAAAACAGGAATTTATTCGGGGAATATCGATCGAGGATCTGACATTGATGCGAAAACTAATCCGACAATCTATTCATATTTATAACCATGAAAGACCACACTGGGGCTGTTGGTTGCATACCCCGAACACCATGCACAAACAGGAAAAGATCAAAATAAGAACATATAAAACTAAAAATAGCACCGAGGAGCAACCCGATGCTATCTAATTATTTTATAATTGTAAAACTGTAACGCCTATTCAGGACTAGTCATTTTATTCTTGTTGTTACTACTAGATTATAACCAAATCCTGTTTGTTTGTCAGATTCTAATACTACAGTACCACCATAATTTCCGTTTGGAAGTTTAAAAGTTAAGTAAGTTCCCTTTTCAAAATTCGGCTCTTTCGTTCTTTTCTTTTTCTTTGCTCTTGGCTTGTCCTTCTCTGAACTGATTTTTAAAAGAAACTTTTCTAAAACGTCTTTTCATTTTTTAATCTCCGTTTCATCTGCATCAAGTTCTCTCCAAACTTTTAAGTCCTTTTCAGTCTGAATAATTTCTTTAACTCGGTTGAAGGTCTCTTTGTCTAATGCTTTTGTTTCCCAAAGTGCCAATGCAAGAGTAAACCAAAAATATTTGAGTCATCAGGATTTTCAATAAGTTCATTGTTGTCACGAATAAGCTTTTCCGCAATTACATCTAGCTTTTCTCCTTCGTTGTAAAGATCAAAAAAGTCAGCGTAAATGTCGCTCGAAGTGTCGTTACTTTTTATTGCTGTTCCCCAAGTTCCCATTGTTAATCAGTGTCTTTTAAAATGCTTTATACCGGTCCCGCTATGAAACGTGTCCCAAAGGGCATGTTTTATAGCGATTGTTGTGCTTTCGTTTTTTCTTTTATTTTCTTCAAAATCCTTTCTTCGAATTCCTTTTTATCAGGCGTGTTTTTCCACCACCAAAAACTCTCATTTATAGTTCTCCAATTCCCTAAACTCAAACCACTGTTTATGCCGACAAAAGCAAACGTTGTTGAGTTTTTAGTTTTGGGTCTTGCCCACGTGTGGAGGATTTCGTTTTTGTCAGGATAATAGAAATACACAGAATGCCAATAGTCATTCTCGTCTCTTCTTCCATCTTTTAGATCAAAGGACTGTCCATTTGCAATGTTTACTTTTTTGGTTAAGTCTAATTCAGGATTTTCTCTTTTGACCTCATAAATTAAAGTCAGTAATGAGTCCTCAGGTATGTCGAAAACATAAGTCTCCGCTCTGGCATACGAGCCTGGAGCTATCAACCAAGCTCCCAATAAGCTATAAAAAGGAATATTATTATGCCTCCAAAGCAACCAAAAGCTATTTTACTATTCTTTTTCATTTAATGAAGCACAACACTAGAAGTTACAACATTTCACTCACCTATTGCGTCTATATCGCAATTGTCCACAGGGTTCCTGGTGCTGCTTTGACTAAATTAAGAATATCGTCGATCCCATCTAATGGGCTTTGAATATTTTCATTTGAAATTAAAAGTACATGGGTACAGATTTCTGTCGCCTTACTCCCCCTTCAATCCTTATCAGATTACATTTGGTTTACTTAACCTCAGCTGTTCCCTTCAAACCTGTTTATTCGAGTCCGCCTACTACCCATTAACACCTTGGCATTAGCTGTATCTAAAAATATTTTGTCATGGATTAGATTATGTCTGTTGACTTGGGAAAGATTGTGATAGATCACCAGACTATAGTCCATTACTGCCTTTTTGATATTGCCTTTATCAGGATGATAGTTCAGCACTGCATATGCCCGATCCCATTCATGGCCGTTTAATTTGATGATTTCCTCAAAAGTTATCACTGGTTGTTCCATTGGATAAAAGTCGGTGGGTTGGATTAAAGAAAAGCGGAATTAACTACTATTAGTGCACCCGCTTCTCGGTAATTATGACAAATGTGGCAGTCTAATTTCATCATTTGTGTTAGGGATTTAAAATCTTACAGAGTGCAGAATTTTAACGTATGTTTCGGCATCAGTTTATATATCGCTTTTATATTCCAAGATATCCCCTGGCTGACAGTCCAACGCTTCACAAATAGCTTCAAGGGTCGCAAATCTAATCGCCTTTGCTTTGCCAGTTTTTAAAATGGAAAGATTTGCTGGCGTAATCCCCAGAATTTCGACCAATTCTTTCGATTGCATTTTCCTTTTGGCAAGCATTACATCTAAATTAATAACTATAGCCATTTTTAAATAGTCAATTCGTTTTCCTCCTGAAGTGTTATTCCCTGTCTGAATATATCAGCCAAAAAGAACATAAAATAGCCTAAGATGAGAAAGACCAACAATTCAGTCGATAACAGATCAATTACTCGATTGGAAGTAAAAGCCCACATCAAAAAAGCAATGTCAATTATAAGCGTTCCATACGCGAAGACAAGAAATGATTTTCCTGACTTTCTAAAAGCCAAACTAACCTCTTGTTGAAACACAATATTTTCTTTAAAAAGCTTAGTTGCACTGTTAAGTTGGTATAGCCCTAAGATTATAAATCCAAAAACAACGATGTAGGCAATCGCAAATACAAGGTAAGCCGTTATGGAAATCTCAACATCACTATTCAAAAGATTTACTTTAGAGAAAAATGGGTCCTGGGGAAGTGTCCAGTTTTTTGCTAATTGAAAAGTCCATTGCAGATAGTCAATCAACTTGGTGGTAGCGAAAATAACTCCAATGATGAACATGGCTTTGAAGGCTTTCAATCCTTTGTCAGTTTGTCTAGTAGTGATTGTCATATTATATGATTTTGATCGTACAAGTATATTATAAATTATCGTAAAACAATAATTAAATATTATAATAAAATAAATAATTATTGAATTGGATAGCCTTATCCATTGTAGACTAAAATAATAATAAGAATCGGTTCAGATTAAGCTGTTGAATTACCTTTCTGAAAGATTACTTAGAAAAGGTCCTCTTATCCTATTGGTTATCACCCCCCACCAGGATTAATAAAACGATTTCATCCAGAGCACTAAAATTTTGTTTGAATGATTTCTCAAAGCCATGTACCACACTAATTATCATAAAAATCCCGTCAAGTAGTCGGGAGCAAATGATTCTACTATTTCACCCATTAACCCTCTCCCCTACTTATTCGATACCGTCTAGGACGCATCACCACCTTGGCATTAGCTGTAGCTAGGAATAGGTTTTCATGCACCAGATTATGGGGTTGCACCCGGGTGGGATTGTGATAGATCACCAGACCATTATCCATCACTTCCTTTTTGATATTGTCTTTAGCAAGATGATAGGTCAGCACAGCATATGCCCGATCCTGGTCGTCGTTTAATTTGATGATTTCCTCAAAAGTTATTACTGGTAGTTCCATTGGATAAAAGTCATTGGGTTTACCTAAAAAATATCTCGGTTATCAGAAATAAACCAAGGGATAGTTAGTTAAGCTTTAACCCTAAAAATTAACCTCTCTGCACTCATATTCTTATTACTAATGGTTGTTTAGAAGATGAGCCATACCTTAACAAAATCCATAAGGCAGTTATTACACATACTTGTTACTTCTACTACAGTATTTGACCGTACTTTCAACTATGCATTTCCGATCCATCTACGATGGTACATCGGACAAGCATCGTAGGAGCATCGTAGTAGCATCGTCGAAACATGGTGTTTACTTAGCAGCAATCGTACTATCAAAGCCTATGGATCGCCCTACTAGCTCCCTACCAGCTCCCATGAATCACCCTTATACACTGGGAGGATCAAGGGAAGAGCAAGGGAGAAATAAGGGAGGATCAAGGGCGGAACATAGAGCAACCGAATATTATCCTATAGAATGACTGTATTTTATTTTACTGCTAGAACATAAAAAAAAGGCTAAAATCTACTTACTCATTGTCGATTTACATATTTAATGGCACATACAATATTCTAACTATCCTTTTTTATTATTTCAGGTTATTGACTTAGCTAATATCTCTAGTTGATATGCACTATTATGAAATATAGAATTTTCGGCGATTTGATCTGTAAAATTTTCTCCCCAGCTGGTCACTTCACCTGAACAACGATTCTCCTATAACTGGTTAATTTCGGCGAGCCATTATCAGTTACTTCGCAGATGATATGAATGGTCTTGCCGGAGGAATCAC
>NZ_CAXBET010000026.1:0-20269 GCF_963974835.1 uncultured Algoriphagus sp.
GCCAAAACAAAGAAAAAATGCTAGAAAATGAACTTTTGATTATTCATGGAACACAATGTTGTGCGTTTGGCTTTTTATTTCTTCGTGTTCAATAATTTTTCAATCTTTTCAAATGATTCATTCCAACCTTTAACCATATAGGGTTTCATTTCATTAAATGTCTTTCTTTCAATTTCTGTTGATTCGCCAAAAATTTCCCATTTAACAGTCATCTTTACTTTGTTCTCAGCTTCTTGTACAAAATCAGTAGTTAGCAATAGACTGTCGGGATAGGTTTCTGAAAATGGTGCTTTTATAAAATTCCCGTCCTTATCGCTGAAGTTTTGCACATAAACCAATTTTTCATTCGGGTTTATGGTTTTGTAATGCAATTTACCATATTTGGTCAATTGGTCAGGTGTTGTCATTTGCCAAAGTGCCGTTCCGTTTTCTTTTATGTCAGAATTCAAAAATGACATTTCTGCTCCTGTAGGACCCATCCAACTTGTATAAGTTTCAGGGTCAACCCACATATTGAACAATGTTTTTTTGTTCGTTTCAAATGTGTGACTGATTATAAAAGTGTCTTCTAAATTTTCTATTTCCTTTGTTTCCATTTTTATATTTTCATTGTTTTGTCCAGAATTTTTGTCCTCTTTATTCTTGCAAGCACTTAATGATACTATTGTCAAGATTAAAATTCCAAGTGTTTTTCTCATTCGTTTTTATCTGTTAATTTGTTTTTTGTCGTTTTCTTTAGCTGACGCACAACGGTAAATTGTATGAGTAGTGGCAGATTTCGTGGTACTCTCCTGTCAAACCGCTACGCAGTTTGATCGGGCTACAAGCCTTGATATTTAGTACTTTACCTGCCATTACTTATACAAAATGTTAGGCAACGTTTTTCTATCTTTTATTCCACAATTCATTTCCAAGATAAAGTCGTTTGGTCAGTAATTCTTCATATATATTGTTTACATTATCACCATTCAAGAAAATTAAATAGCCATTTTTTGATTTAGGAAACCATATTGCTAAAGTGCTTACTCCTGGGTCTTTGCCTGTATGTAATAATGCAAATTCATCATTGCTGAAGTTAGTTAAGATTTCCCAACCTAATCCGAAGAAATCATTTTCTTTAAGCGTTACCTGATGTTGTATCATTTCTTGATATAGCTTTTTAGAAAGTTCAGCCCCGTTTATGATGTATTCTAAAAACTTACCATAATCTTCCACCGTAGTTAAGAGATTTGCAGCAGCATTGGCTTCATAGTATTTTACAGTTTTTATTTTTTCTCCGTTCTCGTTGAAGTTTTGAGCATATCGTGTTTCGTCCATTCCCGAATCCCACCAGAAGCGGGTGTCTGTCATTTCAAGAGGGGTAAACAAGAGTTCTTTGGCAAGCTCTTCAATACTTTTACCCAGTTTGTTTTCAATGGCTTTTCTTAGATATTCAAAACCTTCACCCGAATATTGATATTTTGTTCCGGGGTCAAACTGAAAAGTCAGTTTATTTGAATCAGTCATATAACGCCAATTTGGAAAACCTGTTTGGTGCGTTAAAATGATTTTTGGGGTCAATTCCTTGTATCTTTTATCATTTTTAATATCAGGGTCAATCCAATATTTATATAAAGGTTCCTCTAAATCCAGTAGTCCTTTGTCAATCAGTTTTAATGTGGTCAATGCAAAAATAGGTTTTGTCAAAGATGCTACTTTGAAGATAGCATTATAAGGTGCAGTTGTTTGTTTATCCAATGTTCCGTAAACTTCAACTTTAGTCAATTTTCCGTTTTCAATTATTCCAATTCCCAATGCAGGAACGTTGTTATCTTTCAATAACTTTTCAATATCATTTTTAGGGCTTCCAACTACAGGGTCTTGATGGTCGTAACTCAGCACTTCGCTCAATTTCCAAATCTCATTTTTCAAAATCCAAATATGCGTGAATTTTGCCGTGCTGGTCCATACATCTTCTTTGCCATTTTCCCTTAAATAGAAATGATGGACACCTTTCTGTATGGCACCATATATTTTTCCATTGTTATAGAGGGGAAATACTTCCAAACTATTTGTATCTACTTTGCGGATTGGCTTTTGTTCTGAATTAGAACAGATGTATTTTTGCGTATTTTCGAAGAAGGCATTTTTATCTTGGAATCCACTTTGGTCGTGGTAAAATTTTAAATCTTTGGCTATGTGACTTTCTAAATAATCCAAATCACATTGGTTAAACCCACGTTCAAAGAAAATGCTGTCTTGCTTTTTGAGTTCGATAAATAAATCTGAATTTTTATCTGTTTGTGCAATGGCGCTAAAAATAGATAAAGCAAGAAAAGCTACGCTAAAGAAAATTTGTTTTGTCATACTAATAATTATTTTTCTGCAAAAATGCGATTCCTGATGATTTTCATCATAAAAATCTCCCCGCCAATAACCTGACAATATACCGCCATCTTCACGAAAGGCTCATATGAGACTGAAATTCAGACGGAAAAACAGTTCGCCTTTTTTGTCAATCTCTGCTGCATTTCTGAGGATTATGAATATGTTTGACAATACCAAAAAAATCATAACAACTAGACTAAACTTATTTCCAAGTGAAAACCAATTTTTCATAAAGGAGCTTAGCATAAAAATAATAACAGCAAAGATTAGCCATAAAATTTGAATGGAAACAATTTGCTTTGCCAATGGATTAAATTGCTTTTTGGCAAACATTATAACAAGTGGAATAATAATATTTGCAGGTGGGATTATAGTGAAAGGCAATGAAGTAAGGTTGATAATCTTTATTAAGGTGGACTTAATTTCAATTTGGGCTTCTTCTTTTTCAAGCAATTCATTTTCTTTTATTCCTAAGGTCTTCGCTAATATTTTAAGTGTTTGTCCTTTTGGTTCATTCCCCGATTCAATACGTTGTATGGTTCTTATAGAAATCCCTGATTTATCAGAAAGTTCTTCCTGTGTCAAGTTAAGTTTTTCTCTGTTCTTTTTCAGTTTTGACATTCGAAGTTGTTTTTCTTAAATGTTGCCTAACACTTGTATTTACAGCATTACCTCTACCCTATTGCGTCTATATCGCAATTGTCCACAGGGTTCCGGGGTGCTGATGTGACCAAATTAAGAATTTCGTCGATCCCATCTAGTGGGCTTTAAAAATTTTTATTCGAAATTGAAAGAACATGGATATAGAATTCCGTTGTCTTGGTTTATCATGACCCAATAGTGCCTGCACACAGCGTAGATTTGTACCTTTCTGTAATAAATGGGTGGCAAAACTATGACAAAGTGCATGCACTGTCGCCCAGGAATTAGAGCTACTTTTCTCCACTGCCCTCCGAAACACAGCCTGAATGCTGGTCGCAGAATGTTGTCCACCCTCCTGCCCTTCAAAAAGCCAGTAAATTTACCGTCTTTAGATATAGCAATTTTTTTAGTCAGTTCTTCGTGTTTATTTCTGGCTCTCATGGAGAGGATTTTCTAAGGACGGCCTGGCTCCTCGCTAAAACAGTTCACTGGATTGTCTCTTTACGCTCAGCCCTCTTGTTCATACAAGTTAGAGTCAGAATCATACAATGCATAAGCCATATAGGCCTCCGGAACTGGCTTCTGTTGCAGTTCGGTTATTACCAGGGCTATCACGTTGGCTATTGCGATTCATTCACTCCTCCTGCACTAAGATTCTGACCATATCCCGTTAGGTGTCGGATCATCTTTTTATCCATTCCTGTGCGTATGGAGCTTGCCGGAGACAATCTTCATTCCTTCGGGTCCACATACTTCCCAAACACCTCAAGTGTCACGCTGTCGCCTTGTTGCACTTTCTGTGATCTCGCTAAACCCAAGCATACGGTTTCTCCCCTCATCCAGCTAAGCAGTGGCATTGCCGCTGTGAGTCTTGTTGTCTTTGTCTGATCCTTATAATGGACTAGAATTACAAATTCTAAAGAATGTTAAGGGCAAATTGCAAATTCTACCCTCTCTCACTTCTCTATATAATATAGCCTGCTTTGAAACTCCTCCGTTTCCTTTGTTGATTGAAACGATTGCATCCTTGATAAATACTTGATTGATTTTCATGATTTAATATTGTTCAAAAGGATTCCGAACCTAAGGATCTGACATTGCCATGAAGGTAAAAAAAAATTAATGCCTTCAAATTTTCACGTTTTGTCACAAAAAAAAACGAATATTTTGATATCAACATTGCCGATTTCCTTAAATAATAATTAAATCCTATTTTAGCTCAAGCTTAAATATCTACCTTAAAGATGGAAGACTTTTCGAATAGGCTTCATTTTCAATAAGAAAAATTCCACATAATCTAACTAAGGAAATATTATTTGTCTAACCTGCATTTTTCCATTGAAAATAATTTCAATATTCGAAGAAGCTAGGATGCCAGCTTCGTAGCTGTATACGGAATCTGGTCCCCACACACCTTTTTCGAGGCCTTTATTGCCCATAATACTTATAACCTCATCTTGAGAAGCACCATGATTAATTTTTTTTACATTTTCCAAATTTTCCTGAGAAATTCGTTGAGAAGGCAGATAGATTAACAAATAAATTAAAGTCACAAAAACTAGAATAACTGATATAAACATAACCCAATATCCAACAAAATACTTTAGCATTTTTTTCAATTTTTCTATTTGTATATATAATAATTCTGTGATCGATTCACTAAAAACTCTTTTAAATAATGAGCAATTTTTGAGGGGTTTTGTTCAATTTGTTTACCATACTGATTGGTGAACTCATAACCTAAATTATTGGAAAAATAATCTTGTTTATCAAATGCAGTTTTTTCCTTCCCTCCGGCAGACTGCCCCCTTTCGATAAGATTTCCTACCCATTTCCAATAACTGCCTACGATTAAAACATGTCTGAGATCAATGACTACGCTTGGATTTTGAGGATCTCTAAAATATCTAATAAAGGGTCCTCCTGAAGCAAGAGAAATTCCTAGGATTTTTTGTGCTGGACGCTGATTAATTATTCTCCTAAGTACTTTTCCAGAGTTTTTACTTACAAAATCATCTATAGTATGAAGCTTTTCTCCCTCACTAACATGAGTATTTAATAGGTCTGAATCAATATTGGCATTTGGTTGATTCTGATCAACAGTATTTGCTTTCTTTTTTATCTTACCAGATAGATACCCTCTTTCTTCTGTATGACTCCATACATTTCCAATATCAATATCTTCCCCATATCCCCCTATGACAACCTGCCCAATAGCCACTTCATTTTGAGAACCATCCTCACTGTCGCTTTAATAGCCATTTCCTTAAATGATATTAACGGTCTGCATCCCATCCGGATCAATATACCTTAGCGGATTATTGTATGCATAATTAAAAGGAGAATGTCTTCTCATCTGCTCCGACCTAGGATCAACAACAAACCAAAGCCCGAAAGCAGGATTCCTGATACGCTTCGCTATCGGGATAGGCTATAAATCGTAGCTACGAAGTCATTCCTCTCGATAGCTTTCTATATCAGTTTCAGTTGTATCATTATTGTTTAGAAATTGTAAAGGGTATTAATTGGCATATAAATATCTTATATGGTAGTAGATACAAAACAAAAAAGCTAATGGCTAACTAATTCATTTAGTTTTTAAATTCTAATTCTCCAAACAAATGAATTAAAATTGGAACTCTATAAATATCTTTTTCTGAAAAATCTTTATCTGGAATACAATCAATATATTTGTTATACAAATCTTTGCCCATAAAATCCCTATACTTAAAATCATCTAATAATTTTACCACATCAATTAGAAAAGGAGTATCACTTAGATCATTATTAAATTTATTTACTGCTTCATTATAAATAAACCAGCTTCTAGCTTGATTAGAGGGATAGCTTAAAGAAAAATATGCGTTATTGTCTTTATATAGTTTAGCCATATTTAGTTTAGTACCACCTAGTAAATATTTGTCATAAAAACCTTTATAGTTTTCTTTGGAAGTAGATTTTAGATAATTATTTTCTAGTAAAAACCCTTCAAAGTCAATGGCAATATCTAACAAACTAATACTTTCATTATTTTCTGATTGTATTGAATACACTTCCATTGAGTGCAAAATAAACTCTTCTTGTTTAGACAATTTTCTATTCTGAGTACAATAACTACAAATTAATAATATTACGATGAAGATCTTTTTCATTTGCCTAATATCCAGTTTTTCATAAATTCTTGATTATTTTTAAAATTCAAATAAAGACCTGATGTTCCACCCCATCTAATATACCAATTTCCATTTTCATGATAACCATCTTGATAATCAAAATATTTAAATGAGAGCCCCCTCTCAGGCCCGTGAAATGGTATTTGGTACAACATATTAACCTCTCTATTTCCCATTTGAAATGGAGCGAATGAGTCGCCACTTGGGCCCAAAAAGGAATTGAGCATATGTTGAGGCTTTTTTGATTCCAAATGAGTACCTCCAATTCCTAAGCATTCAGTACTCAAGCACTCAAATAAGCCATTAAGATCAATATCTGTCTTACTAGTCATGTGATACTTAATTCCTTTTAGTAAATGAACTGCTATTGCTTCTCTTCCTTGATTTTTTAAATTTAATACACCTGGGTGATCATTTCCATCATAACCCGCTAGGCTATTTTTATTTTTAGATACAGAATACTCTCCAAAATGGGATCCCATTGAAGTGGTTGAAAATCTTGCACTTTGATTCCCATATCCATCGGACCATTGAAAATCACTTCGCTGAATTAATGCCCTTCTTACTATATTATTTAACCTCTTGTCATATTGTTCTTCACCCACTTTCCCAGTAGCCACTTCATTTTGAGTGTTATCCTCACTGTCACTATGAGTGGCAGTGCCTTGGTTGATAGTAACCGGCGCCATCCCATCCGGATCAATAAACCGCATTGGATTATTGTAAGCATAATTATAGGGTGAGTGCCTGTGCATCTGCTCTGCCATCGGATCCATCACAAACCATCTTCCTATAGCTGGGTCATACATCCTAGCTCCGAAGTCGTACATATTCACTCCCAAGTGGCCGTTTGCCTCTTTTCCATTATAAAGATAAGGATTGACTTTGATTCCTCCATACTGATACCCAAGTCCTGAGAGTTCTACTCCCCATGGATCATAATGAGTCTCCTGAACAATCAAGGGTCCTGTACTAGTGACACTAAACTGGTCAAACCAAACATCATCTGAGGTTTCATTAACCAGATAAGTCTCTATATAGCCGTCTTTAGATACAGCAATTTTTTTAGTCAGTTCTTCGTGTTTATTTCTGGCTCTCCTGGACAGAGTTACTTTTCCTTGATCATACAGGGTAGAGTCAGAATCATACAATGCATAGGCCATATAGGCCTCCGGAACTGGCTTCTGTTGTAGTTCAGTAATCACCAATGCAACCACATTGGCTATAGCGATTTCATTCACTCCTCCTGCACTAAGATTCTGACCATATTCCGTTAGGTGTCGGATCATCCTTTTGTCCATTCCTGACCTTACAAAGCTGGCCGGAGAAAGCCTGATTTTTTTTGGATCAACATACTTTCCAAATACCTCAAGTGTGACGCTGTCGCCTTGTTGCACTTCCTGAGAACGGGATGGTCCCAAGATTCGGTTTCTTGCCGCATTGAGCCATGCGGTAGCGTATCCTCCCGGAGTCTTGTTATGCTCTCCTGCTCCCTGGCGGGATTCACTGATGTTTTCAAAATACTTTTCCTCTTCCTGGGTATTCTCAGGCTCCATGGTGGCAACACGAAAAACGGACACTGGAGCACGGATCACCTGTCGTACATTTCCCAAATGGTCTTTGACAAAGAACTCATATTGGAAGGCAGAATTCTCGTAGGAAGCTCTACCTTCCTCATGCATGATATAGGATATCGCATTATTTTCAAATACAATTTCTCCTAGATAATCAAATGTCTTAACAGTTGCCCCATCCGTATTGACCTGCCTGAGTTTCACTCCCTGTGCATCATACCAATAATCAATTTTTTTATTGGTTCCTGAGAAAGTAATTGTGGCCGGAAGATTCAGATGATTGTAGGTAATGGACGTGATGCTTTTGTCAGAATTCGAAGTCAGATTTCCATTAGAATTATACGTATAGTTGGTAGTTCCCAAATTCTTGAAGTCTTTAGAAACAAAATTTGTTGGTTCTGGATCAGCTACATTCAAAAGTTTGTTACTGTTGACCGCATAAGTATATGTAAGCTGGTCTACAACTCCAAAACTCCCTAAGCTTCTTTCATTCAAACGCCAAAGACTCATAAGATTTCCATTTGCATCATAGCTGACATACCCTATATTATAACGCCCATCCTCACTTGGAGAACCTGGCACCGTATACAGTACATCTGCCAGTCTATTATTCATATCATAGTAATAATTATAAACTCTTTTAGAATTGTCCTTTCCTTTCCATTCTGCTTTAGCGATACTTCCTCCAAACTGATTGAAGCCTCCTCCTGCTTCATAAAATAGTTCCTGAGCAAACACTCCTGTTGTAGCATTACTGACCTGAGGATCATTGATTTTTTTAAGCCATCCCCTGATATTATAAGTAAAACTTGTCAATGCAGCTCCTGCAACTGGATAGGCTTTGGAAGTAAGCTCTCCCAATTGATTATAGGTATGAGTGGCCAGTGTAACTACACCACCTGAATTGATCTTGTGGTTAATATGGCTTAATCCTCCGGCGGCGTTATATACATAACCTTTTGTAATGGTATAGGTACCTGGCGTAGTGTGTTGGGTAATCGTTTCCAGTGGTTTGTTTTCAAAATCATATTTACTGGATATACGCACTGTCCCAGCCAAATGATGATCAGAAATTGTTTGAATTACCCGGCCTTGAGAATCATAGTAAATCGCTGTTTCATAACGGGTGTTGTTCCCCAGGTTCTTCACCAAAGTGCCGGTCAACATACCTGTAGTTTTGGTACTGCTGTCATGGTAGCCCGTAGGCTTTACATAAGTGAGTGTGGATTTTCTGAAGGAATAATTATCGTAGTAATTCACTGTCAGTACATCTCCTTCGCCATTGCCATCTGTTGCTCTCGGAAATCCTCCTGCATTGGTAGTTCCTGTCTTGCCCGAAGTGGAATTGATTACAGCATTGTTATTGCCCAATCCATCAACTAATGTCTGTAAAGTCGCCCTGGTTCCCGAATAGGTAACCAAACCAGTCATAACCTCACGACCTAGCACATCATATTTAGCAAAAAGCCATTTACCCTGTGAGATTAAAAGACTGTCATGAGAAGCAACCAATCTGTCCTGTAGATCATAAACCATTTCTTCCGGAGCTTTACCTGGAAGCTTTTTTGTGATCTGCCTGCCCTTGACATCATAGGAATAGAGATAATAAAGCCCGAATTTGTTGGAATCACTTATAGAGCCGGCCCAATTATTTGAAGCTCTTAATGTGCTGATGGCCTTTGGTGGCATAACTACCCTTAGATTACCCATCAAATCATACACATAATAGCTACATAGCCATCCATCGTGATGGGATGTAGGGGCTAAATCAATCTGAACTTTCTTTAAAATCAGTCTGCCCAGTTTATCCTTGTATTCGATCGTTCTTTGATCCTGTTCGTTATAGCTTTCCACTTTGGATAATGCCCCATTGGCAAATAATCCTCCATTAACTGGTAAACCCGAGGAATTTACTGTCCAAATCCTAACTGAATCAGCTGCTGTATTTACATTTTCAAAAAACTCTATTTCATGGCCAATCCAAGGGGTGCCCACAACCCCCTGCTTTAGTACACGGTTGAGTGGAGAAGTCTCAAAAGACTTATCGGAATATCCGCGGGAGTCTGCGTACTGGGCTGTGTAATAGGAATTATGTAAAGTGGTGGCTGTGCTACGGTATAACCCCTGGCTTGTAGAATTATCGGGAAATGGAAGATAGTCTCTGTATTGTCTTCCCAATGCATCGTATCCAACAGGAGTGATTATGTCAGAGCCGTTAACAGAAGCCTGTATGGTCACCTGTTGGTTAGGCCTTCCCAGACCATCGTGGTAGGAAGTCTGTTTATAGGATAATTTTTGTGAGGAATTTCTCAGGGTATAATCCCCTGTCAAGGTATCCCTTGCCGAATATTCACGTGTCCAGTTCTGGTCTTCTGAATAGCGGTTGATTCTAACTGGCATTTTGGAGGTAATGCAACCCGTGGAAGTATATCGATACGCAACGTAATATGTTTTACTTGCTGAAAGAATCGGGGTAGTATAATTTTGTGTACTTGCAAGCAGGGTTGTTTGATTACTGTCATACCACTGATAAGTAAATCCGACAGGTGCAGGGTTTGCCGACAAAGTTACTTGTCCATTGGCGATCAATGTAGCTCCAGGAGCTGAAGGTATGACTAAAGGGCATAAATCCGTCGTACTTCCTGTAACAGTTACCGTTAAGTAATCATAGAATGTCCCGGTTACATCCGAATATTCGTAGTAGATACTGAATGTTCCAGAGGAAGGCCAAGTAAGATAGTTGTAACTAATCGCATTTCCCGAGGCCGTTGCTCCGTTGGTATCCCAATAATAGCTTCCTGAAGTTGGAGGCGCTATCTGGCCTGACCCACTGTAAAAATTAATGGTGTATGTTGTTTGCTGACCAGCTGTTACTGAACTTGGCCCTACAATATCTATGTAAGAAATAGCCTGGGAATAGCAGTAAGAGCCTACTGAAATAAAAACCAGGAGAAATAGAAGTATAGACCTCATGGCTCAAACCTTTTTAGGTGAAGAATAAGTGCTTCACTTTCATCCGAGTTGCCAGGGGCAAGTATAAGGTCACTTTTGTTCAAGGTAATAGTGTAGCTCAACATTGACTTGTCTTCCAGTTCAATTTCCAAAATTCCGTCTTTCCTAATTATCCAGTTACCGTAAACCAGTTGAGTGTCTCCATGGGAATTCCACGATGACTCAAACCGCCCATTTTCCTGGAATACATAAACTCTTGAGCGCATGCTTTCAAGCAGGCTTTCAAAATGTTCCTGCTTCAATTTATTGTTACTGTTTCTACCAGCCGAAGTGGATTTTTCCATCTGGATATCCGCATCCATGAGCCACGCTCCTGAAATGGCGGCCATTGCTACACTATCCTTGGACTGGGCCAACACACCAAGTTGAAACATTCCAAAAAGTAGGCTAGTGAAAAATAATGATCTATAGGTGCCCATATTTATTATTTGATAAAGTTGTATTCGTAGTGTGAAAGAATATGTCCGTCATTGTTGAGAATGGTTTCCAGCCTGCCCAACCGGTCGTACTTATACACTACAGCTTGGTTCTTTGCATCCAATTGTGACCACTGGCCCACGCCAGGAACATAGGTATAGGTATTCATTTCAGATCCCGGTGGCTGAATCCTGATTTCATCGATAAGAATGTTTGAACCGGAAATTGATAATGCTGTAGTTGTAATGTCCCGCTCGACAAGTTTCCAGGTGGTACTCAGGCTTTCAGTTGCTCCCAAAAAGGTCCATGACTGCGTCCCGCTGGGTACTTTGGCCCAAAAACTTAGCTTGTACTTATTTGAGGTCGAAGCCCCTGTGACTGTCCGTGTAATTGCACCTCCGGATAATCTGTAAGCATTTCTGCCGGTTCTCGCCTCATCCCAACGAAGGACAGTCTCCGGCCCACTGTAAATCCAGCCACCCTTTTCTTTGGTTTCAAAAGAAGTATAAGCTATCTGTGTAGCTGTAGCATTTTTAACTTCTGCAATGGGGTAAGCCCCATCATATCCCCAAATAAATGAATTTGGTGCTGCATCGGATTTATTGAATGTGGTCAGATTCCCTCTAGTATCATAAGTAGAAAAGGTCAGTCTCACTTGATAGCGGGTGTCCCTGGTGACTGCTGAGGTACCAGAAACTGTCAATGGGGTAAATGACGCTATAGCTAGAGGCGAAGCAATCTCCAAAAAGCACATGTTATCAGGCACATAATAACTGCCTGAGGCCTTGAAATAGGTTAACTGACTGCCTATAATCTGGGCATTTGTACCGTTAAGGTTTTGGATTAGGGTATACTGCTCTATTGGCTTAAGTATGTTTTTTAAGGTCAGTTGCTTAAGAATATTTGGGTATCCGGTATAGGTTGTACCGGTATTTATAACATGAAATGGATAACGATATCTTGTCACAACCACTTCCGGGTTCGAACTGACTCTTACTTCCTCTTGGGTAAGTTGGAGATAAGATGGATCATAAGTCTTTAATGTAGTTGTGGTAAGTGTTCCTGTTGGATAAATTATTGACTCGGTCCTTGAACTTTCCACATATGACCCTGTTTGCTGTTCAAGATTTCTAATCTGGTAGGTCATGATATCGACTGCAGTACCAATTTCATCTATGCAGGAAGAGCTAAAAGGAGGCATATATCCGTCATCAATAAACTGGATGGCAGCCTGACTGACAGCAATGTTCTGAGCTTTCAATTTTGAATATGTAATGACAGTCTGAGACACATCAGTACCCGCAGCATTCTTAACTGTTTTTTTTGTCAGTTTCCCTCTCTCCCATGCAATTGAGTTCCGATGGGTTTTATTGGAAAAAGGTACAATCATCAACAAGTCTGGGATATGAGTATTGTTATCAAACTCATATAGAGTTTTTCCGTTTGTACCATTGATATTCTCATATTCGCTCACTTTCAGGTATACTACAGGACTATCATCGTAGCCTGCTGCTATGGCTGAATTGGAGTAAAACATCCTGATCCGCTCTCTCCTGCTACAACCCGTCACCTCACAACCTGATCTGGACTGGGACTCAGTAACAAAAAAGAACAGGCTTTGGGTGAAGTTTTTGGTCCCTGTTCCAGCCTCCCCTTCCCCGTATTTATATTCTTTGGAATAAACAGATGATCCAGTAGTATTGGTGATTCTCTTTATCCGTAATCCCCCTCCATATTTGGTCACTGAACCGTCTAAATATTTGTGAGGCTCGTAAAAAAACTCAGTGTAACCTTTAGTGGGATGGGTGATCCTTTTTAGCATACCTTCCTTGATATAGGTAGTATCACTTTCCCTATTGGCATTACCGATATTGATGTTCGATACCGCTGTTGATGTATTGGGTTGATATTGTATGGTCTGCTGTGGAATCAAACTACTATTTGGTTTTCCGTTATAAAACCCAAACCAGTCCCTGCTCTTACTTTTGGTTGCTTGGTTCCACGAAAATGAGGTAGTATGATAGCTGAAAGATTGCTTGTCAATTACCGTGTTTGCCCCATCTTTTTCAATTAATTCATCAAGTTTAAGACGTGAGACACCTGTGAAATAACTTTTTGTAAGCTGGTAGGATTTAATAAGCGTATAGCTTGTATCAGTTTTACTGTATATCTCAATCCTATCCAATGAATTTAAATTGGTAAGATCAGAACGCTTCGCGGTACTTTTGACAAATGTAACTTTGCCTGTCTTATATTTGATTTCATGAATGCCCAAACTATTAGTCACTGAGCTAGTATTGACTTCCTGTTGGATATATGTTCCACTTCTACAGGGAAGACTTGTAGGATTGGTCGTGTTACACTGATCAATAACCGTAATGTTATGTTCTATATCCTCAAGTGATTGTAAACCTAGATCTTGGTAACTAATCTCAACCTTGTCATCAGAGTTGGGAGCAAAGACTTCTACCAGATACCAGGTAGTTCTTCCACTGACTGTACTACCTCCCGCGCCATTAGTTGTAGTATTTTCAGTATAGTTTGTATTGGCCGAGTTTCTTCCAAATCTATATCTGATCCCATTTTCATCGGTAATATCAAAGTAGTTAAGACTGGAACCAACCACTAAATTTATGGGAACCTCTGGGAAAAGATACGGTGCTAATCCATTTTGTCGGAGATAAAATTTCCCACTCTTGCCTGGCAGAGTATAGGAAAATATATCAGCCTCTCTATCATAACCTGGTTGCACACTGTTTTTCTTATAAAGCCAGTTATCTTTATCAGTCTGTGTAACACCAATACAATAATTTCCTACGGAATAATTGTTTGATCCTGTTTGGAAATATGAATCGTCAGCCATTTTCTGGATTTGACGCGTAATCTGCCCTCCTGCAATTATTGACCATCCCAACCCTGCCCAGCTTGCCTGATCTGTGTATTTTATCCCTGAGGAATGGTAATTAAGGTTGATAGGAATTTTAATCGGTCCAGCCTCTACCGAGTATAGCGGGATTGAAATATTAGGAACCCCCGTATACAGATTGACATCGTAATTTCCATACCGCTCAATAGCTGAAGCATTAGGGGACTTCTGGATTGGTTTTGGGAAATTATTGTTTACCTGTGTCTGAATATTACCGGGTAATTGGGCCCAGATGGAAGAGATATTTACCAAGTAAAAAAACAGGAATAATCCGAGTAAATTTTTTGCACCCATATTTAATAGTTGAAATATTTAGCGCAAATGATTAAATAATTTAAATTTTAAAAAATACCCTATATATGGTATTTATATTTTGAAAATTTATTACTATCCAAAATTTTATTTGTATCTGAAGAATAAATACAGAATTATAAAAATCATTTTCTTGTATGAATCCCTAAAAATTTTCGTCAATAAACAGCAGAATTTATAAATATTATGCGTTTATATGTTTAGTCCTATTTCTAGGATTTAAACAAAATTGTAGGGTACATTCCTAAGAAAAAGCCAATACCAAATTGATTTAGTTTAACTAATAATTTTTAGTAAAAAATAATAAAAAATGTTTTTCTGAATTTTTATGGGTTTAAAAGATCAAGACTGTGAATGAAATTAAAAGGAATAATAGGCGGCTTAGGTAAGGAAATCTTTTTGAATATGATTTATGACTTTTTTTAATCTCCAAAGCTAGGGAACCAAATTTTTCAGGAAGTTCTGCCAACAGCACCAATCTTTAAACTGACAGTACTATTGGCCTTTGTGCTAAAACCTTCTTTTTTTTAAGAATTGATGAAGCAAGCCAGGAAAAAAAATCCATACTTAACTCCTTGTCCTTAGGTACTTGTGTATAATGAATTGCAAGAATAAAAGGAGGTATCCCTATTATCTTATTTCAAAGAAGTTAAAGCAGTTAGTAACCTTTTTTTTAATTCGCCCTGGTTACGTGAGGAATATTTGGAGCAGAAACCATAAGCAGGTTAAAAAAATTGTAATTAAAGTAAGACCCCCGCGGTCAGAAAGTCCTTCGCTCCACTTCTATACAATCTAAACGGTAGTGAATCAGTTAGACTTAAATTAGCTGGATAACCCAAGGATCGGTACTGATTTAAACGGCATCTTCATCAATTCAAGCAAGTTAAACCTAGGATTTTAGGAACGAATTACTAACTTAGTTCTAAGGGTATTACCCTGTTAATTCTTAACCTCTAGAGCCTAGCGGAGAATATACTAAGCTTTGTATCAATCATTAAAATGAAAACCTCTATTTTACTTTTTCTTTCATGTTTTTTGGTATGGGTATCTTATGGTCAATCGGTAGAGAAGTTACTTGAAAGTGCGAATACAAAATATCGGCTTTCAGATTACAATGGAGCAAATAGTGATTACAGCAAAGCAATTGAGTTAGATATAAATTGTTTAGAAGCCTATCACCAAAGAGGCAACATCAGAAGTATTCTAAATGACCACAGAGGAGCAATAGCCGATTACACAAATGCAATAAGTCTTGATCCTAATAAAGCCGTATTATTTTTTAACAGAGCAATGTCAAAAGAAGAAATAAAGGACTACCAAGGTGCTATATATGACTACACTCGAGGTATTGAACTAGCTCCGTCCCTACCATTCATCTACTTGTCAAGAGGAAAATTAAAGCTTGAGTTAGAGGATTATAGAGGTGCGATAGCTGATTTCACAAAGGAAATAGAGAACAATCCTGATTCTTCAGAATCGTATTACATCAGAGGGTTATCTAAAATCATGATAAAACAAAAAGAAAGCGGGTGTTTAGACTTTTCAAGAGCAGGAGAATTAGGGCATTCTGAAGCCTATAAATCTATAATCGAGATTTGCAATTAGAAACATATAAACCAAAGACTTTTTGAAAATTTTATAGTGGTAGAAATAGGAAGGTAAGTTTATTTGCGCATAGTAAAAATTGCCAACATAAATATTCAAAATATAAATTATTTAACGCTAGAATTCAAAGTACAAGTGAAAATTTAACGCATTTAAATAATAGTATAATCATTCAGCAATCGTTAGGACAGATTTGCTATAACTTCAATTGTAAAGAAGACGGTTCTTCAACAAAGCAATATACTTAATCCGTAATTTGATTATCCATTTTACTGTACATTCCTCGATTGTTGTAATAATGAATGAATTCTGGCATATCCGTCTAAAGACCCAATCCATACTGTAGTGCATTGGGATAGACCTTTCATAGCTAACCCTTCGCCAAACCTCCTGACAAATTCATTGTCAATTGCCTCACCTTTGCCACCCATGTTCATACGTATTCCATTGTGGAATACCGAATTGGTTAAGATTTATGAGGTAATTCTTCCCTAATCCTTAAGGAGAATCCTGGACATCCGTACTGAATGATGAGCTCTTAAGACAGTTCTTTGCACCATTCCATAATGGTGTTAATCAAGATATACCAACCGAAAAGGTGTCTGATGTACAGCTCATTGATCGCTAATAGGTGGATAAATCCATTATTTAGGTAGGTAGTATCTTTGACACAAACCTGATAAGATGGTCCATTTCCATATTGCTTGGCAGGTACATATATTCTTTATGGGCGATGTTGAATTGGGAAGCATGCGTGCCGGAAGTCCCATGTATCGGTCGCACAGTACTCCATCCGGTTTTTCTCTGATCATTAACCCCCAAACCCCCTTCAGCCCGGTGTGCATCCTGTATGGTCCCCTGTAGGACCAATGGAGGTAGTGTTCTTCCATAATTTCAATAAGGCCAAAATTCAGTTCCGATTCCGCCTGCGGCCAGAAACAGATCCGGACCTAAGGAAATTGGGAATACTACATAGACCTTTCCAGCACAGTTAGGTATCACCCATCCGAATCTTTAATGCGAGGTTTTGCCAAAGGTTCTAGCGAAAGGCTTCTTTTAAAAATCATTATCAACTTTAACCATGAAGGTGATTTTTAGCAATGGGCTTTTTTCCTCATCGGCAGGATCTTTCTTATTTTTGTTGTTCATATTAAAACATCTACGTCCCGTTGAGAAGTTTCCCCTTCCAAGCAGTTTCCTACTAAGGTGTCAGTTCGTGTCTCTGGGCAGCTCCGCCAGTGAAGTGTTTATTTGAAACAATTCCAAAAAAAGCTTAGACTTGAGGTTGGATGTAAATATTCTCATCATCGTTACAATAAATTAAAAAGTGAATTTTACATTTAATTTAATATAATTTTCTATCACAATTTTTAAGGAATACCAAATGATGACCTTTAGGAGAGTTTATATAAAATAATAAGATTTCTTTATGCTAATTTATAGTCATATTCCAAATTGATTCCTTCTTTCAAATTTAGATAAATCTATAAACAGATAACTCTGAATGCCAGTTTCCAACAAAAATTCAGAAATCCTTTTATCTTTGTCACTACTTGCATCAGGTAAAATTGGTATTTCCAAAAAAGTCTGCGGATTGGTATCAGTAACTAAAGTTAAATAATTTTCTCTCGAACCAACTTTAAGTATTTTTCCAGCACGGCAACTTATAATATCATATATGATAAAATATAAATTTATTCCATTATACTTTAACAGTTTCTTAAGCTTCTCTGTTGTCCACCGATGAAATATTAAATCTTCATTATGCATAAAAAAATAGGCAAATTCATGCCAAACACATGAGCTTCCAAAATAATCATATGGTGGAGATTCAAAGCCATCTTCAGCTTCGTTGAAAAACATTTCCCAAACAGCAAGTTCATCTTTCCAAATTCTTTGCTTAACAATCTGTTCAGATAGATGAGATATTTTTCTCGTACTTAGTTTGTCCCATTTAGAGTCTTTAACCTTAACCTTTGGTCTCTTAGCTTCAAAAATACCTACTTTAAATTTATCACAAGATTTAAAAATCATTATTCCATCCACCCCAAACTTCCTTTCATTATTTGAGGGCAAAGTCTGGGCAAAGCACTTTGTAACCAATTGGTTTTTAATTGCTTGTCTAATTTTTGAGGTTAAATTTGACACATAATCTCTTTCATCTATAATTATTCCAGCTATAAATTCCCTCCGGCACTCATAATCAATCTCCGAAAATATTGATGCTACTCGATCCGCAAGATGAAAGTTTCCAAACATTTAATTAAGCATTAGGTATCCACTAATTACAACATAAATTTACTTTTTAACAATTCACACTTTATCTATCTAAAAAAAAATTCAAATAGGATAATTTGCAATTACATTTTTTTAACATCAAATCATAATTAAATCAACATCATAAGCCAAATAAAAGAGTAATTTAAAACCTGCTCCTACTATTCCAGCATATATTACTGATTTAAGTTACTATAGCTTTTATTTTGCTGTTAATTTCAGGATGATTAAACATTGATTAATATGTCCCACAGTCACCTGTATTAATACAATTATAATGAGGTTAAATACTGTTATAAGCAGTATCCAGGATTAAACATTATTATCTAAAAATCAATCATTTTTGACCGGCTAAGAAGCTTTATAGCTATTTTATTATTTGTATAAGCATCTTTTCCAGAAACGAACACAAATATTAAGGTTCTTGAAAGACTGCAGATTGGAATTAGGTGTTGAGAGGAGGCATAAAGTTTTCCGTTTATTATGAAATCCAATATTATGCCCGGCTAAAGACAAAACCTGATAGAAAGGCCCTAGGGAATCAGATTGTGAATTTCCCAATTAAAAACCGCATCCACAGGCCAAAGCCTTCAAATGAAATCTCAAGATGAGAATAGAACACAAGGATCGGGGAATGCTTGTTTTCGGACTTAGGGAAGCCAAATTAATGAAACAGCTGAGCTTGTGCAGCTCTATCAGCAAGAAATTCAAAATGCAGACAAAGATTTCAATCACCCATAGCCGGTTTAAGAATTAAGTTGGTAAAGCTTCTCTTTTAAACCGGAAAAACTGAGACTACTATATAAAAGTAGAAAAACCTTGATATGTGTTGGCCGGGCATGATTTCCTTGAGATTATTTAACCTTCAATCATCTTAGTTAGCGTATTTTGACCCATAAACGAAAATCCTTTCGACAATAATAACCTAATTATCACTCCTGTAATTCGAGATTGCCCTTTTTCTCCATTCATTTAAAGTTGCATCAGAACTCTTATAATTTTCTATTTTTTCTAAAATCCCAGTTTGATCATCCCAGCCATTTTTGGCATTTGCAAGTACAACCATGATTCCTAAAACCTCTCTATATGTTAGATTTCCCATTCTAAAGGATTCAAACATTTCATTTTGTACTTCCCTAGGATAATTATTATACAAATTTGACAGCTCATCCCTCGCACTAGTTCTAAGGTTACGGTTCTCATCGCTCAGCCTGTAGATTGTGTTCTGAATATCATCAATAATTTTTGAGTCTAATTTTTCAAGATATTCCTTAGCCAAAGAGTCTTCTGCAAGATTTTCGGTATACTTTAGCCGCAAAAGAATCTGTTTTACTTTGACATCACCAAAAGTTAAAGTTAATACATCAAGAAGTTGAGTTCTTCTCTCATTGGTTTCAGAAAACAAAGTAGCTTCATTTTTCATTAAGAAATCAGCTATGCCTAAATCGAAATTTCTACTGTTGTTAAGTTCTGAAAGTTCGATTTCCTTATCCTTTTGAGTCTTAGCTATTTCTATTTCAGCTTTTTTAACTGATTTGGAGTCAAAATATTGAATTGAGGCAACCAAAATTGCCGCAATTGATATAATCGATGTTATGCTTATACCAAATTTCTGGAAAATTTTGATTTTCTCATTTGATTCTCTATGAATTTCAAATTGAAGTTTATCCTCCTCAACTTTAATTTCCCTTTCCTTCAGTTTAACTTCTTCAGGTGTCATGGTATATGTGTTTATATAAGCCTAATTTTAATTCTTCTATTAAATTAAAATCTCAAAAGAGAATTAACTCTGGACATGAGTTATGAATAACAGTATATCACACCTTACTACCAATTCAATTTATATTCACAATCTAGTTACCTTTTTTATTTGCAACAATAGTGTGAGTAAAGTATGTAGTTAGAGTATATGGACCTGCTACATTTGATTGGACAGTAAGTTAAGCCCCCTTAACTTAGAACCA
>NZ_CAXBET010000027.1:0-18289 GCF_963974835.1 uncultured Algoriphagus sp.
TCATATCAATCAAAAGCAGCTTAATCTATTGTCCAGTTTTTTGTTGCAAATCCACCTAGCACATTTATTTACAACAACCCCACTCAGCGTAGTCAAATCGTTAGTCGGCACTGGGTTAAGTTTGCCTGCCCTACAAGCTAGTCCAAGGCTAAAATCTTGCTCTGCAAGATTTCTTTACTCCTTGTCCTAGCCTGATATTCTTATCAATTTGCAATTGGCTTTCCTGCCTCACCCCTCTCCCGATACGCTGGCTATCGGGACAGGCTCTCTCCTTGAAGAGAGGGCGATCGGCTCTGCTCAAGAAGGAAATCAAGGCTAAGAAGTAGGTTGTTCTCAAAAATTAAAAGGCTTAGGAAAGAAAGTGTAAAAATCAGATATATATATACCCTATATAGGGTATTTTTTGGGGAAATGGGAAGGAATGTGATGGAATTGGAGTGTTTTTGAAGAACTAAATTACATGTATCCGGTGTGTCATTTGAAAATGTAAATGGAGAATGGTGCTCATGATCATAAATTAGATCTGCAGTTGTAATTTATAGTAAGGAGAGGTTCTAAAAAAGTAGATTATCCGCCGACGCATATCAAAGTCTCATACTGAGAACGACATTGTTACTCTTCAGCAGGAGAATAAAAGGCTTTATAAGTATGTTGGATTACTCTAGGTCAAAACCTGATATTCATTAGATCGCTGAATGCAGCCTTTTAGCAAAAATTTGTATACGGAGAGTGAGGAGCACACCATGGTCGTTTTATCAGTAAGTCCGATAGGTGGCAAAATTTTAGTTTATTTTTTTCTCCTTATTCGATGGTGGTTTTAGTATTTTTCGAGCGAAGCCGTGAGTAAGTCAATGGGTAAAACAACAATGGCCATTTCATATTCTGTTTATGGTCCAATTAATTATTTCTTTTAATCTTATGTCAAGTTGATCAAAATTATTGAGTGACCAAAATGGTATTTCCATTGCGGTAACATTGATTTTTTCACTTTCATCAAATCCAGAACATACTATGAAACGGTCAGGTGGCATAATACTTTCAGAAATATTTGGATAAACTAATACGATGTCAGTACAGCCTCTTTTAAATGCATAGCTAATCATTTGATAAAGATCATTTTGTGAAATCCCTTTCTTAGGGTCGTCCTTGAATTTGGTCGAACGTAATTTGTATTTCGTATCAACGATGATTTTTCGTTTGGAATCATCTTTAGCGGTAAGAA
Organism: uncultured Algoriphagus sp.; assembly: GCF_963974835.1. GTDB lineage: Bacteria > Bacteroidota > Bacteroidia > Cytophagales > Cyclobacteriaceae > Algoriphagus. Next base: position 1,223 of record NZ_CAXBET010000027.1, read on the forward strand.
AAATATCGTGCTGCATATTAAATACATTTTTCCCTTCAGAAGTTTCTGCTAAGTACATATCTGACTTTTGATAGTGAACTTTCCAGTCATTCGAAAACCATGATTCCAAGAAACCTGCAAGAAAATCTTCAAATATGTATTCCATCGGAAATAACAAGCACCATTGAGACAAGTCGTAACTACTGTTTGAGTACAACTGTTGGTTAAGAATTAACTTGCAACTGTCCAGTATAATTTCATAATCTTCAAAAAATGAATTAATAGCTATTCTTTCAATATCATGTACTGAACATGGCAAATCATCAACTTCATCCAATATGAAAATTACATCTTGAAGTATTCTCTGGTTCTCATAAAACTTTGTTTGGTTTAACAGTAGTCGGGAGCAGTACTTAATGGACCGATTCACTTTATTATCAAACAGAAAAGGTTCATAGTCGCATTCAATCCTTTGATAATTTCCATATGAAATGCTGTTGGTGATATATCTTTTAAAGTTAATAGAGCCTCTTGGGGTTTGCATGGCATCCGCTAACTCCTGATACATGGTAAATGGTTGATTAGAAACTGCATCTAAGAACTGATTCGCAATTAAATTGATAATGAGTTCAGGAAATTGAGTGGTTTCTATCGTGTTTAGCTTAGCTTGGTTAAAAGGAAAGCGCCACTTACGACAATAACGGAACCAATAAAATATGTGCTTGAGCATTAATTCCTTAGAATGAATTGCAGAGGTATCTGACTTAAAAACCTTTGGATAGATTTCAATTAACTCCGACCCATTTTGAACAAACCCCACATAATTATTTGCCCGTATGAGATTTCCGTCAAATTGTAGAAAAGGTTGGTAATTTTTATCCTTTTCAGAATCGAAAAGCTCAATGTCACGGGTGAAAATGCGGCTGTCCCATATAGACAACAACATGCCTTCAAGAGATTCTCTGTCCAATATTGATGACCACCTTCCGTATTCAAACAATGAAATCATTCTACCACCTTAGATATATTCCAAGAATAAGATTGGGAGTCGTAACTTACTATCCACCCGGATCCTTCAAAAATGTTGCTCACTATATCCGTCTTACCTGAGAAATACTCCAGAAGTAATGGAATAACCTTGTTTTCTAAAACAGCTTCTATTGGTTGTTGTTTCATGAAATAAGCATGGCCAATTAAATAATCTGGAGATTTCTTCTTATCAAAAATTGAATTGTTAATAGATTGAAGTAGATGAATGGCGCTTTCATTGTAACCTTCGTATTGGGGATAATATCCAATGAATTCAAACCGCCTACGTAAAGCAATGTCAATCAGTGCAATAGATTTATCTGCAGTATTCATTGTCCCTATTATGAACAGGTTTGGCGGAATCCCAAAATCTTTTTCGCCATTAGGCAATGTTATTTTAAGTTCATTTTCCTCTCCTAATCTTTTGTCGTCTTCAAGTAATGTAATTAACTCTCCAAATACTCTTGAAATATTGGCTCTATTTATTTCGTCAATGACCAAAATAAAGTTCTTGAGTGAAATTTCTTCCTGAATTGGTTCTAGCGTTTTCGAATGCTGTTTTAACTTATCCACTAAAGAATTATAGTAAACACCCAATCCTTGTTCACTATAATCTAAGGTTCCATCATAAATTCCTTTTGTGTTTTTTACTAATAAATCATGGCCGGTTCCTCCGCTTTGCTTAGTAAACTTAATTCGTCCATTTTCAACATCTATCGCAGTTATTTTAAAGTTGTAACCTTTGCTCCTCATTGGGATTTCAACTTCTTTAACTTCTTCTTCGATGAGCTTACTGAAGAAACTATAGAATACGTCATCAAAGTCAATTGTCTGATCTAGTTTTTTTGTAGCAGTTGACCAATTTTGTTTAGCTCTTTCGCACAGTTGTTTAAAGATCCCATCTTTTTTGTCAAATCGTAGTATACCGGATGTGGTGTCAGGAGCAATTCCCACCATAAAATCTTCATAGGTGTAACTCTGATGGAATGTAACGAACTCAATTTGGCCTTCCGATCGTAACCTGTCAAATTCAGCTTTATTCTGGCTGTGACTTCCTAGCGATTTTCCTAAAGCGATCTCTATAGCATGATCAATACTAGTAAAGGTTTTACCGGTTCCAGGAGGTCCATAAAGGATAATATTTTTCGACTTCATATTATTGTGCTCGTATTTACTTTGCATTGCATTTTCGGCAAAGGCTTCTATAATTCTGTACTCCTGTCGTGTGGCTGAAAAATTGGTCCCTTGATTTCCAACTTTTAGATTCTCAATGCCTTTTACTGATTTGATATTCTTCCAAAGTAAAGGACTATCAATAAGGTTGGCCTGTATCTTAATCCCAGCTTTCAGATCGTCTTTACCTTTTAATTTCCAAAGATGATCATCTGGGGAGCTTTTTGTTTCTCTTGGACTGTTTGATATTTGACCTAGCGCGTAGCATCCAGCATTTTTGCCAGTAATCCAAAGAATTACTTTATCGCCAACTTTAATTTTGTCCTTATGGGCAGATACAGTCCAGTCGTGAAGTAAGTTTTCTCTTATTGCTTTTTCAAAGTCAAAAACATTGGGGTTGCCTTGAAAAATCCAAAATGAAGCATTTCGTTCATCCCAGAGTCGTAAGGTTTTATTCCGGGTTTTGAATTCATTTACTTTACATATTCCTTGTTGTAGTTTATAATTAAACTGTTCTTCTGTCGTCAGCTCATACCATTCTACTTCCGCATAAGTTATCCAATCTCCATATTCAATCTCATTTTTTTCAAAATCCGATTGTAAATCGGTATTGGTTGTTACCGGTTGCGGACTTTCCAAAACCTTTGCTATAGATTTAACTTGGTATCCTTCTGTTATCACCACCAAATCATCAATACTGTATGATTTATCGGTTACACCAATTACAATATTTAGTTCTTTGATATAATTATAAAAACTTGGTTTACCACTTCCCCAATTGCAACCTAATTTCCAAATTCGTCCTGATGTATGGTCAATATTTAAATTCTCTTTACTTGGTTTAGACCTTATTTCAAACCCTAGATTAGAAAGAAACTTATTTGTTGGTTCTCCACCGCTTTTATTCCAAATATGCTCCCCATTCATTTGTTCATGAGAATATCGCATAATCTCTTTTGGCGGAAACGCATTCCCTTCAATAATTACGTCATATCCAGTCGAAGGACTTAGTTCAATTTCTTTGCTTTGGATTTTCTGTACCGCATTAAGTACATGCTCTTTTGTTATTTTGTCTGGTTCAAATGCCATTGCAGTTAGTTTAATTGAGTTAATTGAAAAGAGCAAGCTCTTCGTTGCGCGTAGAAACGAACATAACAAGGTGTTTCATGGCGAAAATGAAATCAAAATTTTCCGCTCCTAGACCTATTTCTTTTCGTCCAATTATATTGTTTGATTAGTTTTCTGTCTGATTTATATGTCAATGTTTATACGTCAACTGTAGTCTTTTCAGTATTAGGCACAAAAGCGGTTTTCTCCTTGGATATCGTAGCCATCTCACAGAGTGGCTAAGCGTTATACCTTGTTTTATACCCCCACTTGGCGTAGTCACATCGCTCGTGGCACCAGGTGAAGTGTGTAACTTAACCATCTATCTCTCCAATTTGAAATGGGTTAAATCTCTATCTACGCCTCATGCTGCCAACAATAACTACTTCCTGAAGCCGATTTCCTTGAGCATCTGGAACCAGCTTTTGTGGTTGCCTTGCATTGGGAGGAAGTTGCTTGTGCTGGCTTAGTTTCTTTGCTTGGTTCTACATTTTTTGGTCCTGCTGATAAAGAAAGAGGATGGGCTTTTCCCGCTTCCCTGCTGGAAGGCTTGCAAACCAAGCAGGCGGTTAGACCTCTCTTTTTGGCTGCTGAAAGATCCGAAGCCCAGCCAGTTTTGGCGTACCGACAGGATTCTTTGTGATATTTCGCTCCTGTCTTCGTGATAAAGACCGTCTGCGCCTGAAGCTGGGCAGCAAGCAGGAAGAAGAACGTGAAAAAGAAGCCGTATAGCAGTTTGTACATTTGGGTTAGGTTGGGTTAGGAAAAGTATCCGGATATATGCCCAGATGGATGATAAAAGTTGGCTATTTGCTTTCTACTAAAAGGTTATGGTAAGAAAGTGGAAAAATCAGACATATATATACCCTGTATAGGGTATTTTTACCCTAAATATTCTGATTATCTTGTATTATGAAGTTTTTTAATAAAGCAATCCCCATTTTTCTGATAGTTTCTATTGCTTTAGGGTCTTGTTCTGAAGAGCAAATCCCCAGTCTTCCATATGATCCACGTATCACGGCACGGGATAGTCTGCTAGCCATCTATGGAGAACAGATGAATATCAAGGATCCGGAATATCTTGAAGTATACGGGCAGGGAGTGACTGAGCTGACCTACCTCAATGGGAAGACTGAAGGCAAGTTCTGGCTGGGACTTTTTGAGTCACCCGGGAAGAAAATCTGTGAATACCTGGTGGATCTGGATCCGGAAGCCAGTATCAAAAATTTTTATCAGATTATCCTTAATGATGCCAGTGACTTCTTTGCTTTGCTTATCAGGCTGGAAGACCGATGACAGGTGACCGAAGTATCAGCAATGCTAGTGTTTATCTCACTTTAAGTCGCTTTTTACATTTTACTGGTGCAATTGCGGATATACATAATATTTATTTTTATCGCATTGGCATTAGCAAAATGGACTCGGGGTTTGAACTTATAGAAGTACATGGGTATGATCCTTCCGATTTTACCCAGGATGTGCTGATTTCCAAAAGTATCCTGAGAATTTATCTGGATAATTTCGCCCTTAAAAACGCTACCACCTACTTGCGCCGAAAGGAGTTGACTGTGCTGGATTTTGCCAGAAGATGGACAGGGGGATTTCTGCTGGAGCACAGTGGCATAGTCAGCGAGTTCGGGAAAAACACTACTCAATACCTGAGTACAGACTTATCCGAAAGTATAATTTGGGACTGCCAAGTGCCCGGCTTCCCTGCTGCTGGCGTGATACATTTAAAGGTGGACTTTTTCCTGACCCTCGGCGAAAATTCTGTGGGCGGGTTTGATTATTCTACGTGCAAGTCATGGACTAAGAATATTCTGGATTTTTATAGTATCACTACCTGTCCCGGCTTTATGACCTCCATCAAGCTGCTGAATCAGATAGGTAATACGATCGCTGTTGAGGTACAGCTTAATGAGGAGGTCAGACAGGTGGTATTGGTTTATAGAACCAGACAGGTGCTGAGCAATGAGAAGATTTAGAAACAGAAATCTATACTAGTACTTCATTATGCCAGTTTCATTCCCACTGAACAATATTCAGTTGTAAAATATTCTCAAAAGCCAACCTAGGTTTATCTATAGTGAAGAGATATTGGAATTACCCGTTAGACGTACCAATTGAGAGTAATCAATTCTATCTATAATAAGATGCATTTTCAATTTTGAATACTATTAAGTTATCACCAAAAATGAATCTCTGACACAGGCTATCGCAAATCCATTTGTGATAAGAACAAGCTGGTCAAAAACAGTTGATCTTTATAGCCCATTAATCTACTTACTCCATGTACAACTGGGCGGGCATATGCAGTGAACTAAAAGATGTGGAGAAGCGTGTGGATGCCAAAATAAGTCGTATTTACATAGAACACCCCAATCCTATCCCCTATGACAGAATCGCCAAGGGGAAACAGATAGGGGCTTTATCAAGAGCACTGAGACAGTTTATCGAGCAGGAGAACGAAAAGGATGCAACAGTGATATTGCTGATGCTAATTAGTATGGGTGTAAAGTTGAAGTCGGTAAGATAAATCTCAAAGATTACGTTCAAGGAAGTTTGGTGGCCGCTGAGTAAAGCAGCCATTGGAAGGAGTAGCTATAATCCTCCAAACATTAAACTTGGATCTGATTTTCAGTTAGTTTACCGTAAAAAAGTTTTAAACTTTTTACAGCAAAAAAACACCCATTATCCAAAAAAGACACCTGGATTGCTGTTACTAATGTGCCATACAATTGCTAGTGGTTCGCCTGTCAAAAAGAGCGTTTTTCTCCTTGCCAGTTTGTATGACGTAGAAATTGTTCCCAAGTAAGTGACTCTGGGTTTATTTGCCTGCTCCACAATAAGTCTCGGTCTTTGCTATAATACCCATATTCAACGGCATATTCTGCCATTCCTATATTTTCCCTTACAAACCGTCATTTGAACTAAGTTCCGGAAAGTGATTGATGAATTCTTCCCGTGTATACGCAGAAGCATATTCAGCCTTTTTTTCTGTGACTTTTGTAAAGGTATCTACCAATTCCTGGGGTGAAATAATATCGCCGATGACAGGTAAAGACTTTCCCGAATATGAATTAAGGTTGAAACGAGCCAAAAGCCTTGATTTTATTACTGTTTGGCATATTTTTTTTTGAACATTGTTATTTGCTGGGCTTTATTTCATCAAAGCAAAAAAACACAAGTAAAAGGTAGGTGCACCAATTACTTGTGTAAGTTACAAATTTATATAAAGGTTAAACTTATTAATTACTTTGCTAAATAAGTCATACCCCCATCAACAATTAGTTCGGCACCAAGCATGAATGATGAGTCATCAGATGCAAGGAAAACTGCTGTTTTGCCAATGTCAGATGGCTGACCTATTCTGCCTATCGGCATCTGTTCCGCGAAGTGTTTTTTCAGACCTTCAAGTTGTTCTGTGGGAACAAACTTCTCAAATGCTGGTGTATCTGTTGTGCCTGGTGTGATTACATTAGCTCTAATCTTTCTATTTAATAGGTCGTTTGAAAATGCTTTTGCTAAAAAGATTACAGCTGCTTTTGCAGCACCATATAGCCCAAATGATGGATATGCCCGATGTGCTGCGTTTGACCCGATAAGAATAATCGAGCTACCATCATTCATATAAGGAAGTGCCTTATTTACTGTAAAGTATACACTCTTTAGGTTTAAATCCATTGACTTGTCATAATTGGCTTCATCAATATTTTCTACGGTTCCTACAGATCCGGCACCTGCATTGGCTACAACGACATCTATTTTTCCGAATTTTTCAAATGTTTCTTTAAACACGCTTCCTAGCTCTGAAACGTTTGTTACATCGGTGTTTATTGCTATAAAATTATCGCCAAGTTGCTGCTGAGCGCTATCTAAAGTTTCCTGATTTCTGCCTACTAAAGTTCCTTTAGCACCTTCATTTTTAAATTCTTGGGCAATACCCAATCCAATACCGCTATTGCCACCTGTAACTACCACTACTTTATTTTTTAATTTACTCATTACATTAATTTTTTAAAGTTTAACAAGACCTTATTTTTTAAAATATTAAAAGGTCTTTTTTTAAAAGTTTATTAAGACAAACTCAATAAGTTATTGATTTTAACTATGTGACCCGCTTCGTGTTTTGCCAATAATTCTAACGTAGTTTCGAAATCTAAATCGCCAAAAGCTTTAAAGACTTCAAATATTCCTTTTTTATAATCTGATTGCAATACATCTAAAGTTGGCAGCAATGCATCCTTTATGGCATTATACTCTTTATCAATATCTGTAGCTTTTGGTTTAGAACCTGACATATAATTTTGAATATAATAGGGCTCAACATTAGGAGCATGGCCATTAGTGATGTAAAAGTGGTATTGTGGTACCACTAAAATGTGACCAAGATTCCAAAGTATATTATTGTTACTACCTTTTGGTATAAACCCTAAAGTTTCATAACTCAAAGGTTCGACTTGCGATAGCAAGTTTTTTCTTTGAGTTTTTAAAGTTTCTATTTGTGCAATGATATCCATTAGTTGCAAATTGATTTTAACTTGTTTAAACTTAAAATCCATACATACCACCTGATACGGAAATTTGTTCTCCCGTAATCCAAGCTGCATCATCAGAGGCAAGAAATACGGCAGCTTTTGCTATATCTTCGGGTTGACCTCTACGACCAAGCGGTGTATGTGCGATAAACATTTCTTCTGCCTCACTACCAGTAGTTACACCTGCATTATGGGCACCTTCTGTATCCGTTGCGCCCGGCAGAATGGAATTGACACGGATTTTTTTTGCACCAAGTTCTTTAGATAAAGAAATGGTAATGGCGTCTATTGCTGCTTTAGTTGAAGAATATAAGGATACGCCTGCCATCGGCATTTTGCTTGCGCCAGAACTTATATTGATGACATTGCCTCCTTTATCCTCAAAGTGGGTTATGGCAGACTGAATGGTAAGTAAAGCCCCCAATACATTAACATCGTAATGCTTATGAAAAGCTTCTGCCGTTGCCTCTTCAATGGGCAAGTATTGTTGATAGACTGCATTGTTTACCAAAATATCCGCATTCCCGAAGGCATTTTTTGTTTCATCAAAAAGCCTGATGACATCAGCTTCTTTAGATACATCTGCTTGTATCGCAATGGCTTCACCTCCATTTTCAATTATGGATTTCACCACGTTATTTGCTTCATCTTTACTTGAAGCATAATTTACAACAACCTTTGCGCCTTCCTTGGCAAAGTGTGTTGCTATTGCTGCCCCGATTCCTTTTGCTGCTCCAGTAACTACTGCTACTTTGTTTTTTAATTTACTCATTTTATGTATTATTTTTAAATTAGTTTCGCAAAGATACTGTCAATAGTTTATATTTGTAACCATAATAGTTTATTCTAGTTACCAATAGGTAACTACTAATTTCAAATAACGTATGAGAGACGAAAAATTTTGTAATTCAAATTGCCCATTTACACGTGCTATCGGGACTATTGGCAATAAATGGAAGCCAATTATTATTAATGTGATTGATATACGTACCATACGTTTTGGTCAGTTACATGCTATCATACCCCATATTTCGCGGAAAGTACTAACTGAACAACTAAAAGAATTGGAAGAAGATGGATTATTGGAACGAATGGCTTATAAAGAATTACCGCCAAGGGTAGACTATAAACTTTCTGAAAAGGGATTGGCATTTCTGCCTATATTGGAAGCAATTAAAGTATGGCAATCTAAATATGAGGTAGTGTCAATGGAGAGTTTTAATTAATATAAGCTTCACTTTTACCGGTAGATTTTTCGCCTTGCACGTAACACTTGTGGTTACAGCATTCCTACTACCCTATTGCCTCTATATCGCAATTGTCCAATGGGTTCCAGGTGATGCTGTGACTAAATTAATAATTTCGTCGATCCTATCTACTGGGCTGTGAATATTTTTATTTAAAACTAAAAGTACATTGGTATAGATTTCTGTTGACTTACCCCCCCTTCTATCCTTACCAGATTACATTTGGCTTTCTTAACCTTAGCTGATCCCTTCATCCCTGTTTATTCGATTCCGCCTAGGACGCATATCCACCTTGGTATTAGCTTTTGATAAGAATATGTTGTCATGGATCAGATTATGGGGCTGCACTTGGGTAGGATTGTGGTAGATCACCAGACTATTATCCATCACTTCCTTTATAAAATTGCCTTTATCAAGATGATAGTTCAGTACTGCATATGCCCGATCCCAGTCGTGGTCGTTTAATTTGATGATTTCTTCAAAAGTTAGTACTGGTTCTTTCATGGGAGAAAAGTTGGTGGGTCAGAGTGCAGAATTTTAAAGTATGTTTCGACATCAGTTTATATATCGCATTTATATTCCAAGATATCCCCTGGCTGACAGTCCAACGCTTCACAAATAGCTTCAAGGGTCGCAAATCTAATCGCCTTTGCTTTGCCAGTTTTTAAAATGGAAAGATTTGCTGGCGTAATCCCCAGAATTTCGACCAATTCTTTCGATTGCATTTTCCTTTTGGCAAGCATTACATCTAAATTAATAACTATAGCCATTTTTAAATAGTCAATTCGTTTTCCTCCTGAAGTGTTATTCCCTGTCTGAATATATCAGCCAAAAAGAACATAAAATAGCCTAAGATGAGAAAGACCAACAATTCAGTCGATAACAGATCAATTACTCGATTGGAAGTAAAAGCCCACATCAAAAAAGCAATGTCAATTATAAGCGTTCCATACGCGAAGACAAGAAATGATTTTCCTGACTTTCTAAAAGCCAAACTAACCTCTTGTTGAAACACAATATTTTCTTTAAAAAGCTTAGTTGCACTGTTAAGTTGGTATAGCCCTAAGATTATAAATCCAAAAACAACGATGTAGGCAATCGCAAATACAAGGTAAGCCGTTATGGAAATCTCAACATCACTATTCAAAAGATTTACTTTAGAGAAAAATGGGTCCTGGGGAAGTGTCCAGTTTTTTGCTAATTGAAAAGTCCATTGAAGATAGTCAATCAACTTGGTGGTAGCGAAAATAACCCCAATGATGAACATGGCTTTGAAGGCTTTCAATCCTTTGTCAGTTTGTCTAGTTGTGATTGTCATATTATGTTATTTTGATCGTACAAGTATATTAGAAATTATCGTAAAACAATAATTAAATATTATAATTGAATAATTAATTATTGAATGGGATAGCCTTATCCATTGTAGACTAATATAATAATAAGAATCGGTTCAGATTATGCGGTTGAATTACCTTTCTGAATGATTAATTAGAATAGGTCCTTTTATCCTATTGGTTATCACACCCAACCAGGATTAATAAAACGATTTCATTTAGAGCACTAAAATTTTGTTTGAATGATTTCTCAAAGCCATGTACTACACCAATCATCATAGGAATCCCTTCAAATAGTCGGGAGCAAATGATTCTACTATATCACCCATTCAACCTCACCCCTGATTATCCGATTCCTTCTAGGACGCATCATCACCTTGGCGTCAACTGTAGCTAAGAATAGGTTATCATGGATCAGATTATGGCTCTTGACTGGGGTAGGATTGTGGTAGATCACCAGACCATTATCCATCACTTCCTTTTTGAGATTACCTTTATCAAGTTGATAGTTCAGCACTGCATATGCCCGATCCCAGTCATGGCCGTATAATTTGATGATTTCTTCAACATTATTTACTGGTTCTTCCACTGGAGAAGAAGTATATAGGTTGGGTGAATCAATATCGTTATTAGCAGAAAAATACCAGTGGATAACTGGATAAACCAGAACCATAAAAAAGTACCCATTACCCTACTCTCATATTACAATATTATTACTCAAGTTTGTCTGGAGGATGAGTCCTACTTAAACAAAATCCATAAGGCAGCTATTTCAGTTCTTTGATACGGATACTGTGGTTTGTTCACATACTTCCTTCTATACTGGACCGATTCCTGTATAAGTGGTTAATTCGATATTCGAGCCTGGGTGAATTTTGAAATTCCAGCTAAATATCATGGAAATTTCCACTGAGTTCTTCTATCTCACCATTTAGCTCATACTTAAACAGAATGAAAAACTGACATTTGGAAACATTTAAAATCTCTCTAATCCTGTCATTTTTTCAGATAAAAGTGACAGAATTTATCCTTCAAGAAGACTGGCATTTATCTTGATTTTTATCCAAACGAATCGCGATTCACTTTGTTAATCCCTTGATTAGGTGACTTATATTAAGAATAGTAAGCTTCTTATCAAGGGAGTGTATTTGTTGAACCTTTAACCTTGTAAAGCAATGAACACATTAATGAAAAGAAACGGTTATAGTCCTGCTACGGGTTTATTTAATGATTTTCCTACTAGAGGGCTTTTTGATTTGTTGGATGCAGCCGGTATTGGAAGAGATATAGGTCAGCACACACTTCCAAGTGTTAACATCCTAGAAACAGGTAACGATTTCAAAGTTGAAATGGCTGTCCCTGGAATGAAAAAAGATGATTTCAAGGTAGAACTCGATAATAATACCTTGAGTATACAGGCTGAAGCTTCGTATGAAAATGAAAATTCTTCCGATGAGCCAGGCAGATATACACGCAAAGAATTTAGCTATCAATCCTTTAGGAGATCGTTTTATTTGCCTAACACGGTAGATAATGAAAAGATTGAAGCAACTTACCAGGATGGCGTTCTTCGTCTCGTTATTCCTAAGCGTGAAGAGGCTAAAATGAAACCGGTAAAAACTATCCAGATTTCTTAAAAAAGTACAGGGCAACCTCAATCGGGGTTGCCCTTTCTTCTTTTAATTCAACCCTTAATTTATTGGAAAACATAGATCCTGGTTCCTATAATTTTGATATACTATCTAGCTAAAGTCGTTCTGGATTCAATTGGAGGCAATTCCATTTGAGATTGTAGCTGTTGATCAGCTTAATTTGGCAATGTCTATATTAAATTCTTGATAGAATCCCTGAAGTAAGTCCTTTATAATTGTTTACTACAAGTTCAATTTAATGATTTAGCAGACTGAATTTTGCACAGAATCCAAGAAGGAAATGCGATGAGTAAAACCCAAAAAAAAAGAAAAAAAACAAGGAAAATTGTTAGTTATAAACTTTTAAACATGTTCATCATGGAGGCCTATTATGAATATGGTATGCTGATTAACGAAAAATGTAATCACAAAATTTCAACTGCTTTGATCTCTAGACCTTCTAGGAAACAGAAATTATTTAATCCCTCCTTTATCCAAGCTAAACTAGAATTTTTCTTCTCTTGGATCATCGAAATGACTTGGAGTAATCAATCTTCTACATAAAGTCCCCACTCTGCGTAGACAAATTACTCGTGGTTACTAGGTGGAATTTGTAATTCCGCCTTAAATCAATACAAATTTAGAATTGGTTTTTCTGTCTCACCCGTTCTCTTAACCTCCTATCTTTTTACTTTAGATCATTTGGAAGATGAGCTATACCTAAACAGAATCCACAAGTCAGATCTTAAAATTACTTATTAATTCTGCTACGCTGTTTTTCCGTACTTTCTTCTATGCATTTCCGATCCATCTACGATAATACATCGGACAAGCATCGTAGGAGCATCGTAGAAACATCGTGTTTACTTAGCAGCAATCGTACTATCAAAGCCTATTGATCACCCTACTAGCTCCCTACCTACTCCCTTCCAGCTCCCATAAATCGCCCTTATACAGTGGGAGGATCAAGGGAACAGCAAGGGAGAAGTAAGGGAGGATCAAGGGCGGAACATAGAGCAACCGAATATTATGCTATAGAATGACTGTATTTCATTTGACTGTTATTACATAAAAAAACAGGCTAAAATCTACTTTGTCCACCTCCTATAACGATCATATCAACTTGCTTTTCCATCAATTCACCCATTTTGGAGTACCATAATACTTATCCCTTAACCAAAAGCTCACCTTTACCAAAAGTATCAATGCCGGGACTTCCACCAATGGTCCTATCACACCTGTAAATGCCTGTCCTGAGTCCAGTCCAAAAACGGCTATGGCAACTGCTATTGCCAGTTCAAAATTGTTGCCTGCGGCAGTGAACGAGATAGCGGCATTTTTGTCATACGTGGCACCAATGGCCTTGCTGAAGAAAAACCCGATGATAAACATCAAGGTAAAATAGATCAGAAGTGGGATGGCAATACGGACCACATCCATTGGGATCTCTACGATCAGGTCACCTTTGAGTGAGAACATCACCACAATTGTGAACAATAAGGCAATGAGCGTTATAGGAGAAATTGCCGGAATAAACACATTTTTATACCACTTTTCTCCTTTAACCCTGACCAGAATCACTCTGCTTAGTATACCTGCCAGAAATGGAATCCCGAGATAAATCGCCACACTTTCGGCGATGGTACCGATGGATATATCAACTATGGCTCCTTCAAATCCGAAATAAGGAGGAAGCACGGTTATAAACAACCAGGCATAAAAGCTGTACATAAAAACCTGAAAAATACTATTCAGAGCTACCAACCCGGCTCCATATTCGCTGCTTCCCTCTGCTAGATCATTCCATACCAATACCATAGCAATACATCGCGCCAACCCGATCAGGATCAATCCCACCATGTATTCAGGATAATCCTGTAGGAATATCAGGGCGAGTGCAAACATCAATACCGGACCAATGATCCAGTTCAGGATCAGGGATATACTTAGGATCCTGACATTTTTAAAAACCTTCGGCAATAGCTTATAATCTACCTTCGCCAAGGGGGGATACATCATCAGGATCAGGCCGATGGCAATGGCGATATTGGTACTCCCCGAGCTAAAGGAATTGATGAAATCAGCGCTGGAGGGGAATAGATACCCTATCCCTACTCCTATACCCATTGCAAGAAAAATCCACCAGGTCAGATTCTTGTCCAGAAACCCCAGCTTTTTTTGAGATAATTCCATACCTACTGGTTTTTGATTTTACTGAATACAAAGAACATCTCAGCGGCAATCTGTAATGATCGCTCATCATAGCGAGTAGCTTCCTCTGGCGTTCCGTCATATTTTTTGGGATCCTCATACCTCACCGGAATCCGGTGTTCAGTTCCGGGGATAAAAGGACAGTTTTCATCCGCTTGAGCACAGGTCATCACTGCTGCAAAGCGCTGCGCCTTGTTGATCGGATCATCGAAGAGCTTGGAAAAAGCTGAAATAGGTTCTGCCTCATCGGAATGAAAGATAAAATAGACCGGGTTCTCACTTCCTTTTTTGGTCACCCGAAACCCACTCCTCTTGATGGATTCCACGGCTCTTTCGTTGAATTCAGTCACTTCGACTCCACCGGAATAACAGTCTGCCGGAATATCAAAATAATCTGCAGCAGTCTGTGCCCAGATCTGTGAGAATTGACTCCTTCGTGAATTGTGGGTACAGATAAAGTTTAAGTTAATTTCTTCCCCGGAATCAACTTTACACTGGATATAAGCTATCAGCACCTGCAGTGATTCTTTCCGCTCTTCAGGGATAGGCAATGATCTTGCTTTCTTAACATTAACGGCAAGTCCTGGTAATAAATCCATATGTGTAGGGTTCATAGTATCTTTCATGGTTAGATTAACAACATCCTGGACCTGGGGCGCAGGTATTTGCAGGCATGTCTGCCAGGTTCAACTTTTGTTTTTCCTGTGGAATACCGCAGTTTTCCTTGGCTAGGCAGTCAGTTTGTTTGATAGTCAACAGGAAGTTGATTCCGTCAAACTCCAATCCAAATTTGCCGATTGTTTAAGCCTGATATTCCACCTCATCTTCCAGATCTTCCAATCCTAGCACTCTTTCGGAAAGTTCTATGATGTTGTTCAGTTTTTCCGGATGTAAGCGGTGGTTGTAATCATCTGCATTCCAAAGTTGGAAATTGGCGACGTTTTCAGTTCTTACTGTTCCCCCGCAATCAATAAAGTGCTTGGAGATTTTCCCGACTTCGGTGACATGAAAATGTGTTGGAACCAATGATCCGTCAGGCAATTGAAAGGCTATCTTATTTAATTGGCTTAGTGCCTTTTTAACATCTGATAGTTGCATAACTTGATTTGCTTATTGCGATAATACGATTAATTGATACAAATTTTTTTACTTCTTAATTAACAACAAGTGCTCTCCGGAACCTTAAACTGATCAAACAGGGCATTGAAAAGCTGTTGGATGTGCGCCCATTTCACCGGGTTGATGCAGTAGCTTACCGAGACACCTTCTATGGTGCCCTGAATAATCCCTACCTCTTTGAGTTCTCTTAAATGCTGACTTATGGTGGCTTGAGCAAGGCCCAATTCCTGAATCAAGTCTCCATTAATGCAGGTATTGGATTTGAGCAGGTATTGGATGATTGCCACCCTCGCCGGATGGGCAAAAACCTTGGCTACCTGAGCCAGCTCATTTTGTTCCAGAGTAAATAAATCTGTCTTGGTAACTCCCATTGTAATTTTATTTCATTGCAATATTACAATATTAAAATCAAATATAATTCAACCATTTCTTATATTTTTTTAAAAACCTTTGGAGAAGCCGAAACCGACTGACTAAGCCTTTTGGGTATCTTATCAAGCTTAAGATTTATATTATATCTTACTTTTATACTTATGCACCCATAAATCGCTTCTTCCCCAACAATTTCTTACTCTTATGATTGTTAAACAGCCTTCACCACATTAAACGGAGTCTAAGTTTAGCCCGTATAGTGCGCGTTATGACTTTGTCTGAGGGTCTGATTCAATTGGTTTATTATGAGTCAGTGTGAATTTCTGTAATCTTTTAAGATTAGGATAGCTTACCATTCCATAATCCTTCACTTCCTTTTTGAGATTGCCTTTTTCAGGATGATGGTTCAGCATTGCATATGCCCAATCCCAATCATCGGGGAAAAAGAACTAAAATTCGCATTGGACTTTGATTCTGCCAGTTCGATTATTAGCTTAACATTACAAAAATTTGCTCTAACATCTATCCATGTCAACCGTCGAACTAAAATTCAATATCATCAAGTTAGTAGGAGACATCCAAAATGATGAACTCTTAGAATCGTAATTGGAGTTTCTTTTAAGAAGAAAGGATTCTGCTTCTGGTGATATTTGGAGCGATCTCACCACAGACCAAAAACAAAAAATTCATGATGCCTATCAGGAATTTTAAGATGGGAATAATCTAGTGGCGAAAGATCAGCTGTTTCGTCTGCTCTAATGCAGGTAGTAATATCCAAGACTGCCCTTAAAAGCTAACATCTGATTGTAGATTACATAATAGAAACTTGGGGATCAAGTGTAGGTTTCCAATTTGAGAAGAGGACTAAAAGTTTTTTAGAACTATTGGCTGATTTCCCTGAGATAGGTATAAATGTGGATCGAGAAAAGAAAATCCGTGCATTCCAGCTCACCAGTCAGACCAGAATTTATTACCGTACGATGAACGAAAAGATAGTAATCTTTACCTTTTTTGAGTTTCGCCAAAATCCGGATATTTGAATTATTGGTCAGTGTGCAATTCGGTTAAGTTATCTGTCCCAGTCTTTTGAGAAATAGGAATTTCCGGCATTTGGTTTCCCCCGCCTTGTCATTGTTAAATCTCTCGTGCTGACCGGGTGGAGTTTGCACTATTATGAAATATAGAATTTTCGGCGATTTGATCTCTGAAATTTTCTCCCCAGCGGGTCACTTCACCTGAACAACGATTCTCCTATAACTGGTTAATTTCGGTGAGCCATTATCAGTTACTTCGCAGATGATATGAATGGTCTTGCCGGAGGAATCAC
>NZ_CAXBET010000028.1:0-13901 GCF_963974835.1 uncultured Algoriphagus sp.
TGGCAGTAGCCGTGATATTTCTGCTGCTGGCAGCCAACTTTCAGTCATTCCGGCTTTCCTTCGCAGTGCTATCCACTATTCCTGCCGTAGTTGCTGGTTCGTTCCTTCTGATTTGGATAAGCGGGAACACGCTCAACATTCAATCTTTTATGGGCAGTATCATGGCTATAGGTGTGGCAGTGGCCAATGCCATATTATTTGTTACCATAGCAGAGCATTATCGGAAAGAACAAAAACAAAACCCTCACCTGGAAGGGATAAAGGATCGCCTGAGGCCCATACTCATGACCAGCATAGCCATGATAGCAGGGATGCTACCGATGGCGCTAGGGCTGGGTGAAGGCGGCGAACAAACAGCCCCGCTTGGAATTGCAGTGATAGGCGGATTGTTGTTCTCCGTGTTTGCAACCGTATTCATCTTGCCGTCCGTCTATTGGCAGGTTTCCGGAAGAAGACTTTATAAGAGCCCGTCACTTGATCCAGATGATGAGCAGAGTACATACTTTGAACAGCAATAACTTCAAACCTGAAAAGAGTAAAATTTAAGAATAATGAGAAAATATATAATACCGATTTTATATGCAGCCATCGTTTCAGCCTGTTCAAGTAGTGTTGAAAACAATAAGATGGAAAGCAAAAACGAGTCGTCAAAAAAAGTAGAAACCATAAAGTTAAGCTTTGATAACTCCAGACATACCCTGATGCTTCCTGCGGAATTATTGGCTTTTGAAAAAGCTGGTCTGAATGCCAAAGTACAGGGGTATGTTACCGAAGTGCGGGTAGACATTGGAGATAAAGTAATGAAAGGAGCAGTCCTGATCAGGATAGAAGCACCAGAAATTCAGGCAGCCTATTCAGAAGCGCAGAGCGATGTAGAGTCAGCCAGAGCGGACTATATGAGTAGTGAGGATACGTATACCCGATTGCTAAAAGCTTCCGAAATACAAGGCACGGTTTCAGAATCCGAACTGATTAAAGCAAAGAACAAAGCCATGTCGGACAGCACTCGGCTAAAAGCATTGGATTTTACCGCCAGAGCTAAACGGCAACTCCTTAATTATCTCACAATTAGGGCGCCATTTACTGGGGTTGTAACGCAAAGAAATACAGATCCCGGAAATCTTGTGGGAGATATAGATAACCAACCTTTACTGATAATCGAAAACAACCAAAAATTGCGTTTGAAGCTACCAGTTCCTGAGGCCTTGACCGGAAGTTCCATAGCAGAGGATTCTACTTCATTTAGTGTAGAACCATTTCCCGGAAAAGTATTTAAGGCAGATTATTACAGGCGAGCCAAAAGTATAGATCCGGACACCCGTACAGAGATGTGGGAATTTCTTGTGGATAATCAAAAGGGTAATTTGAATGCTGGACTTTTTGCGGAAGCTCAATTAAGCATCAAACGTCCGGATGGAAGTCTGTGGGTACCTCATAGTGCGGTCTTGACCACCCTCCGAAGAAAAGCTGTGGGAAAAGTAGCGGATGGCAAACTAAAATGGGTAGAAGTCAGCACAGGCATGAAAGATGAAGATATGGTTGAGATTTTTGGCGCACTTGATGAAGGGGATCAAATCCTTCTGCAGCCCAATGAGGAGATGTCCGAAGGTCTGCCTGTAAACTAGTTCCCACATTTCTACAGAATCGGTTTCTATTTTAGGAAAATATGAAAGGACTATTCTTTGTCATAGGTTTACTGATGATTGTAGAATGCAGCATGGCCCAGATAAGTTTACCAAACACGATTTATGCAAAGTATACAGATGATGCAATTCAGCTTGATGGAAGATTAGATGAACCTGTTTGGGAAAATGCTGTTCGCATAAGCAATTTTACCCAACGCGAACTGAATGTTGGGGAGCCGGCAACAGAAAAAACGGAAGTGGCCATTGTCTATACGGCCAATACCCTATACATCGGATTTTGGGGTTTCGATAGGGAGCCGGATAATCTTGTAGCCCGCGAAATGAAACGGGATTTCAACTGGGGTGTAGAAGACAATTTTGAGGTCATCATAGACACTTACGATGACGACAGAAACGGATTTCTATTTGTAATCAATCCTAATGGTGCCCGTGCCGATGCGCAGATTTTAAACAACGGTAGGTCTTTTAACAAATTTTGGAATGGTGTATGGGATACCAGAACAGCGATAACGAACGAAGGTTGGTTCGCGGAAATAGCCATTCCTTTTTCTACCCTGAAGTTTAAAACGAATTTAGATCAGCAGGTCTGGGGTATCAATTTTGAGCGCAATATTCGCAGAAAAAGGGAACAATTACTATGGCAGGGCTGGTCTCGTGATTCCGAACTAGAGCTGGTGAACAGGGCTGGTACTTTGACCGATCTCGACAATATCAAAAGTAAAACTTTTATTGAAATCAAGCCTTATTCAATCGGGGGTGCGGAATTAACACCAGAAAAGTCTGAGGAACAGCTTAACGCTGGTGGCGATATCAATTACCTTATCACACCTACCCTACGTATGAATCTGACCATTAATACAGATTTTGCTCAGGTAGAAGCTGATAGGCAGCAGATCAATCTTACTCGATTTCCTTTGTTCTTCCCCGAACAGCGGGAATTTTTCCTTGAAGGACAAGACTATTTTGATATGGGTATGGGAAACCGCATAATCCCTTTTTATAGCAGGCGGATCGGATTAGCCGAAGATCGCTCTACGGTTCCAATAATCGCAGGGGCCAGGGTTTTGGGTAAAATGGGAAATACTACGTTGGGTGCTTTGTCCATGCAGACAGCCAGTAGGGACAGCATACCCTCAACCAATTATACAGTTGTAAGCTGGAGGCAGGATGTTTTGAAACAATCTTCCATAGGCATTTTATCTGCCAATAAATACGAAAATGGACGATGGCATAGCACAACCGGAGGATATGGGCTTTACAGTACGTCTGAATTATTTGGTGGCAAAAACCTGAATATTGGTGCATCATTCACACAAAACATTAACTCTGATGATTTTGATGCAAGGGCCAATGCTCACCGTATTTACCTGAGCTATCCCAACGATAAAGTTGAGTTTGATATGGCTTGGCAAAGAAGTGCTACCCCCTTCAATCCGGAAGTGGGTTTTCTGCGCAGGGAAAATTTCCAGGAGTTTTATACTGAACTTGAATGGAAACCCCGACCTAAAAACCATTTCAAATGGATACGACAGTTCAGTTTTAAAGGGTTGGACATGAATTACTTCATTTTTGACGACACAGGTGAACTGCAATCATTTTTCTACGAAATCAGACCATTAGGCTTTGAAACACGTAGTGGGGAATCCTTTGAGTTTAACCTCCAAAGGAGAGCGGAAGGTCTGCGAGAACCATTTGAGATAACGGAAGGAATTGTCATTCCTGAAGGAGAGTATTGGTACAACCGTATGGAAATACAAGCCGCTACTTTCAGCGGTCGAAACTTTGCACTCGATACGTATTTTAACTGGGGAAACTTTTTTAAAGGAAAGAGTACCCAAAGTGCTTTTGAGCTATCATGGAGAACAAGCCGTTATCTAAAGATCGCTGCTAACTACGAAAAAAACTGGATTGACTTACCGGAAGGAAGCTTTGATACAGACCTGATCGGTAACCGCATAGAGTATGCAGTAAACCCGAATCTATTCGGCTCCCTATTTTCCCAGTGGAACAGTGAAGATGAAGAAGCACTTCTAAATTTTCGTTTGCAATGGATTCCAATTATCGGAGCTGATTTCTTTTTCATCGTCAACCATGCTTACGATACTTCGGGCAACAGTTGGACACTGGAAAGAACCACCGTTTTAGGCAAACTGATATGGAGATTTGTAATTTAAAAGGAAAAACTATGAGATTGTTATTTATTAAAATGATTGTACTGTTCATGCTTATACTTACCGCATGTAGTCATTCATCCAATGAAGTAATCGTTTATTGTACTGTTGATCAGGTCTTTTCAGAGCCTATCCTGAGGGATTTTGAGAAAGAGACCGGCATCAAGGTAAAGGCGGTATATGATACCGAAGAAACCAAATCTACCGGGGTAATGAATCGATTGATTGCTGAGAAGGATAATCCGCAGTGCGATGTGTTCTGGAGTGGTGATCCGGTACGCAATAGTGTTTTGCAAACCAATGGAATTACAGATTCATATCAATCGGAGCAAACAAATCTCATTGCTGAGTATTTCAAAGAAAAGGATAATAATTGGACGGGCTTTTCAGCTCGGGCCAGAGTACTTATCTATAACAAAAACCTGATCGCTACTGATTCTTTGCCTCAATCTGTATTTGATTTCACTGATCCTGCTTACAAAGGGGAATTTGCTATTGCCAATCCATTGTTCGGCACCACTACGTTTCACATAGCTGCGCTCTTTGTGAATTTGGGCGATGAAAAAGCCAAGCAGTGGATGAATGACTTGAAAGCAAATGGAGTGGTGATAGCCGCCAGCAACGGGGATGTTAAAAAACGGGTGATGAACGGGGAGCTCGCTTTTGGCCTCACCGACACGGATGATGCTTTTGAAGCTCAAAAAGAAAGTGATGCAGTAGATTTTGTTTTTCTGGATCAACAAGGAAGCGATATCGGGACGCTAATTATGCCCAATGCACTGAGTTTAATTAAAGGTTGTCCGAACACAGAAAATGGCAAAAAACTGATGAATTACCTGCTAAGTAAGGAAACAGAGACAAAACTTGCCAAATCCTGTGCACAAATGCCACTAATTAAAGGAACGGAATTACCCGATAACGTTCCTTCATTGGACAATATCAAATCCATGAACATAGATTACGACAAAACTTCTGCAAAACTGAGGGACATCCAACCCTGGCTAAAACAATGGGCAGAGCAATAGTCAGACATATAATATCAAAGGTTCCTTCTCTGTTGCTGTTTCTGCTTCTGGGATTGCCCATGATAGCGTTGCTCTTGCAATGGCTAGTTAATGGTGACGATAAGTCAGCGCTTTTGTCTTTCATTGGTAGGGAAACGCTATTTCTTATCGGTAAAAGCCTGCTCATATCTGGTATAGTGGCATTGTTTGCCACCTTCATGGGAACGGCATGCGGATTTATTCTATACAAAATGCGGCTTGCTTTCACCGGCTTTTACAAAATGGCACTTCTCCTGCCCCTGCTCATTTCCCCCTACATTTTTGCCGTGGCGTGGAAAGATGGTCTTTTCTGGATATTTGGAAACAATGCTGCCTTTTATTCAGATTCAGGAGTGATTCTGGTGCACACCCTCGTATTCTTTCCATTGGCGATGCTCATTATCGGTAGCGCATTATCCCGAATTGATGCCAGTTACGAAGAAGCTGGATTAATGGTGATTCCTTTCGGGACAATGCTTTTAAAAATTGTTCTTCCTCTGATTCGTTCTGCAATAACGATATCCTTCCTGCTCATTCTGATATTCAGCCTGAGTGATTTTTCAGTTCCTGCCTTCTTTGGCGTTCGCACATTTACCACCGAGATATTTACGCAGTTTTCCGCCCTATACAATTTCCCACTGGCCATAGGGCAATCAATTTTATTACTGGTAATATGCCTGTTACTCATGCTGGCAGAAACACGCTACCTTTCTGATGCTCCTTTCTTTTCCGTGTCAGTAAGAGGGAGCATGTCCAAAAAATACGCTATTCAGAAGCGTCAAGCCTTATTTCACGCTTTACTTTGGTTATTGTTGATAATGGCTTTGGTGCTGCCTGTCTTTATGCTGGGAACCCAGTCTTTAACAGGAAGAATCTTGTTCTTCAGAGAAGCGTGGATATTGATGGGCCCGGCTGTTCTGCAATCGATAAAACTTGCACTATGTGGCACCCTAATAATTACAATTGTTGGCCTTTGGTCGGCTTACGTTAAAGTCCGCTTAAACAACCGGTTACCCAACGTATTGCTTTTACTGACTTTTATTGTGCCGTCTACCGTACTGGGTATTGCCCTTATACGGTATTATAATCTGCCTGTCCTGAATTTTATTTATGGTACTGCCCTAATTCTGCTGCTCGCCTATCTCGGCAAGTTTGGTTTTATCGCTAGCCGAATTATCGGCAATGGTATGAGGCAAATACCTGTTTCATTGGAGGAGGCAGCTCTTATTATGGGAATACCATCCTGGAAAATATTTGTGAGGATCAATTTGCCTTTATTGATACCTTCTTTATTTGCCGCATTTGTCCTATCCTTCATTTTGAGCCTGGGAGAACTGGGCGTTACTATGCTGGTATATCCTCCAGGTACAGAACTGATGCCTGTTAAAACTTTCACTATAAGCGCTAACGCAGCTGAAGCCCTTACCAGCAGTATGACTTTGATCAATTTGACTGTGACCCTGGTATTAATCACGTTGTTCTTTCTGACTGGAAAATGGTTATTCAAAAAATTTCAATATGCCTGAGATCATCCTGGAACATATCACCCATTGCTACGGAGATAAGGAAGTGTTAAACGATTTCACCTATTCTTTTGAGCAGGGTAAGACAACCTGCTTAATAGGCCCTTCCGGCTGTGGAAAAACCACCGTGCTGCGATTAATTGCTGGTTTGGAAACACCTTCCAGCGGTGTGATAAAAATAGACCGAGTTAAAGTAAGTGAAAAGGGGAGCATCCTTATTCCTCCACATCAACGCCAGGTAGGATTTGTCTTTCAGGATCTGGCGCTTTGGCCACATTTTTCCGTGTACAAAAACATTGCGTTTGCATTAGCAGACAAGAAAGACACGAATATTAAGAATAAAGTATTTGAATGGCTCGAGTTATTCGGGATAAGCGATAAGGCTAAGAAATACCCTCACCAGCTTTCCGGTGGGCAAAAACAAATGGTGGCCATAGCCCGCTCGCTGATACTACAACCCAAAATACTCTTAATGGATGAGCCACTGGCCAATATTGACACACATTTAAAAGAGCGCTTACTTCTGCATTTAAAAGATATTCAGCGACAACAGCAATTCACTATGCTGTATGTAACACACGACCACAAAGAAGCCATGAACACAGGTGATTGCCTTGTGGTCATGAATGCAGGAAGAATAGAGGCTGACGGATCGAAGGAAGAAGTCAGTCTTTCATCATCAGAATTTGTAAAATCATTTCTAAAATCTTAAATGGAATAATTATGAATACAATATCAAAAATTTTCATGCCAGCAGTCACATCTGTTTTGATGTTGGTTGCCTGTGGCAATTCAAAACCCAAACTCTCAGAAGGACAAATTAAGGAAATCAATGAACAGGCACAATTTCCTGATTCCATAAAACCATCGGAAACACTCCGGTTTGATTTTGAGGATTATTCTGCTAATCAATTGCCTGACAACTGGACGCAATACTATACGGGTTCCGGAGGCACTGATTGGAAAGTGATGGATGATAACGGGAATAAAGTTATGGCACAACTATATAGCGATAATCCCAATAGCCATTTTAATATAGTTGTCAATAACAATGTCACAGCTAAAGACATGGTACTCACTGCCCGATTGAAGGGTGTTAATGGAAACCACGACCAGGGAGGCGGTTTTGTGTGGAGGTTTACGGATAAGAACAATTACTACGTGGTAAGGGCCAATCCGCTGGAGGATAATGTAGTTCTTTATAAAGTAGAAAATGGAAAACGTACCGATTTACCCATAGTCGACAAAGGCAGAACCTATGGGGTGGATGTACCGACATTGGGCAATGGGTGGAATAATTTGAAGTTAGTGGTGAAAGGTGATCTTTTTACTGTATTCCTCAACGGGAAAGAGCTATTCAAAGTGCAGGACGAAACCTTCACGGAAGCCGGAAAAGTAGGCTTTTGGACGAAAGCGGATGCTGTCACGTACTTTGATGATTTTGAAATTGAAAAATATTAATCCTAATAAAATGAACAAGATGAAAAGAAAAATCAGCTTATTGGTAACGGGCTTATCATTCGGACTAAGCCTTATGGCTCAATCACCCAGGGCATATATCACAAACTATGGGGAAGACTTTATTTCAGTAATTGACGTAGCGAGTAAAGAAAAGATTGCGGACATCAAGACAGGAAAGAATCCACATGGAGCTGCTGTTTCTCCGGATGGAAAAACTGTTGCCGTCAGTAATGAAGGTGATAACACAGTTTCCATAATCAGTGCGTCCGACAATACAGTACAACAGACCATTGCCGTTGGTAAGACACCACATCAATTAAGTTTCAGTATGGACGGGAACTACCTATTAACCGCCATTAATGGTGAACATAAGGTAGATGTGATTTCAACAACAGACTGGAAATTAAGCCAATCCATTCCAGTCGGCAGAAACCCGCACATTGTTTTGCCCATGCCTGACGGTAAATCCGTCTGGGTCACTTCCGAAGGGGACAACAAAATTGTAAAAATCGACCTTGACGAAATGAAGGTAGTTGCATGGTGTGGTTAAAATTGATACGGAACAAAATAAGATCGTTAGTTGGATACAACTTCCGGTAACAGAAAAATTTGATAATGAGGGCAAAGCTGCTCATGGACTTTGTGCTTCACCAGACGGAAAATCAGTTTATCTGACAAGCCAGTTTACCGACAAAGTATATGTAATTGATGCCGAATCCAATGAGATAGTGAACACCATTCAGGCTGGCAAAAATCCAAACTGGATTGACATTACTCCTGATGGAAAAATTGCGGTAGTGAGCAATACATCTTCCAATGATGCAGACATTATTGATTTATCTTTAGGAAAAAGTATAGCCAAAATTGCTGTTGGCAAAAATCCGAAAAGGTTGGATGTAAGTATGGTGAGAGATTAGCTTGAATATCTCAAAATTAGCACTCCCTGATAACCTTGTAAGTCTTCATATGAAAGTGGACTAA
Organism: uncultured Algoriphagus sp.; assembly: GCF_963974835.1. Lineage (GTDB taxonomy): Bacteria > Bacteroidota > Bacteroidia > Cytophagales > Cyclobacteriaceae > Algoriphagus. The sequence goes on from NZ_CAXBET010000028.1 coordinate 8,826, forward strand.
TCATGTTCAAGTTCAGGACAAGTGGGAGGAAGTGTGTTTCACTACTAATTGCAAAAATGATTTTGAAATGCTCGAAATAGGAATAAAATATATGATGCGCTGTACATTTGGACGAAATATGTTTCCGATGAACGGCACACATGGGATCTGAAAACATAATTGATGTCCAATAAGCAGATGGCCGAAGGTATGCCTGTAAACTAGTTCCCGTATTTCTGCAGAATTAGCTTGTATCATTGTAATGGGTTTTAGTAAGAAATAAAAAAAAAGATTATTATGCGATTTAAAAATGTATGCTTTTTAATAGCTTGTTTGTTATTCGTGGCTGTAACAGTAAGCTGCGAAAACAAGAACCACAATTTTAAAGAAATCAGCGAAGAGGAAATTGAATATGCTGACTTACCGGCGTCTGTACAGACTGCCTTTGAGAGCTCAGAATACAAGGACTGGGAAATAGAAGAAGTAGAAAAAGTTGAAACCGACAAGGGAACTTTATATGAATTAGAACTGGAGAGCCCGGACGATAAACATCTGGAAATCTACTTCGACCAGCAAGGGAAGGTTGTAGCTACAGAGTAGCATGCAGTATGAACAAGGTGTGGTTAGAAATTATTTCATCGTAAAAATCCTGTCCGTTTAGTTATTAGTACGGACAGGATTTTTAGTTAATCAAAACATTTTAAGCTATTCGGATTTTTTAATTACCAACTCATACACACACGGTATGACTATCAAATTGAGTAAAGTGGCTGACAATAATCCACCCAAAATGACCACCGCCATCGGGCTTTGAATTTCACTTCCCGGCTGCCCGCCTTTTAGCGCAAGCGGAATCAATGCCAATCCTGTGGTAAAGGCGGTCATCAGAATTGGGTTCAATCTATCCAAGGCACCAGCTTTAACCAGTTCTATACCTGTCTTACCTTCCTCTCGCAAATCTTCGTAACGGGAAACCAAAAGGATACCGTTTCTTGTGGCAATACCAAAGAGACTGATAAATCCTATGGTCGCCGCGATGCTTACGATTCCTGATGTAAAGTACACAATGAGAATACCACCAATCAATGCCAAGGGAAGATTAATGAGCACTACTCAGTCATTTTTTGGTAAATATTTTAAAAAACAATCAGGCATTTCTCCAAGAAATTATAGGGCCAAAAGAATCGCTTAACATTTTTTAGCTTATATTTTTTGTCTATAATTGATTTTAAAAACCGCCAGTCCTCTTTTACTTTTTGTTTAATCACATTCGCATAGATTTGAGTGGTTGAAGTCAAGGCCCGTTTCATGGATAATTGCGGCGGCATCTTCCTTTTTAATCTCAGCCGTTACATTGGTATTCTCCGTAGTTTCCTTGGTTAGTTTGTCCTTGACATCCCTTCGCAGTTGCTTTTTGTCTTCCAACCATCTTTTGGCCCAGTTCTGTCTTGCTATTGTTTCCATGATACATGAATTTTAATCAAACAATATTTGAGCATGGGACAAGTAATCGATAGACAAACATTTTGCGGGCTTAACTTTCGAAGAATATTGATTAAGCTTTATCTTATTTGATTACTGAATCAAAGAAAGAAAATTCGTGGGAACCAAAAACCTTAGCCTCGCAATCCATTGATTCACAGAGGGTCAAAAGCTTCTAAAAATTTACTATTTATACATGCCAAGTCATCGGTCTTTTGATTTCAAGCTTAACAATTAAATATTATTTACAATAATTCTAAATAGTATTTGATTTCAGGGTAATAACATATACATTTGCACCTTATTTTAATTAAATCCAAATAAATGAAAATCATTACACTGGCCACGACTTTTTTATTATCATTTTACGCATTCTCCCAATCCGGTCTAAAGGGAAAAATAACCGATGAACAAAATCAACCCATATTTGGTGCCACAATTTACATTTCAGCTTTGCAAAAGGGCGCTACGACCGATTATGATGGAAATTTTGAACTGGCCTATGTTGAAGAAGGTACATGGGAAGTTACCATCCGAATGTTGGGCTATCAAACCCAAACAAAGAAATTAACTTTCACGAAAGATGAAACTGTTTCATTTACAGCAGTGCTAAAGGAAGACCTGAACAGTTTGGACGAAGTTGTCGTCTCGGCCAGCAGGAATTCTGAATATCTTTCAGAGATCCCGGCATCGGTAACGGTTGTCAATGAAGTTAAATTACAGGAATTCTCAAATTCCACCTCGAACATAAGTGAAATATTGGAATTTACGGTACCCGGCCTAGCGGTTTCTACCGGGACATTCTCCAACTGGGGACAAACTTTACGCGGGCGTTCGCTCCTGGTCATGGTGGATGGGATCCCACAATCCACCCCCTTACGAAATGGACAACTCGGGATAAAGTCAATTAGTCCCAACGATATCAGCAGGGTCGAGGTTATCAAAGGCGCGACATCCATTTTCGGTAATGGAGGGAATGGAGGCTTTATAAACTACATTACCAATAAACCAAACGCTACAAAAAAGATTGAAGGGTCAACAAACGTTTGGGGTACCTCTAACCTGGCAAAGACCAAGGATGCCCTTGGTTTCGGGGTGTACCAATCCTTAAAGGGCAATTTGAACAGGTTCAATTATTACATCAGTGGAAGCTACGAAAAAACGGGCAATAAATATGATGCGGATGGGGTTGTGGTCCTTCCGACCTACGGACTTGACAATACCAATATTTACAGTACCCTGGCAAAATTGGAATACCAAATTTCCGATAACCAAAGGATCTCCATAGGCGGTAACTTTTATAAATCTGATCAGGACACACCGTTTATTCCCGTTCCCGCAGAATTTGAGGTTTATAACGAAGAAGGTGATTATTCGCTAACGGCCGGTTATGGTGTTGAAGGTTCGATAGAGGGAGAAAAGCCAACGGGCTCTACCCTTATAAACGGACAATTACAATATAATTTGAACAATATTTTTTCAGGCACCACCGATTTTACGACCGATCTTTATTACCAGAATACGGAGAACATTTTCTTTTATTCCGATAAGTTCGAAAATGGCGGGCAATCTGTTATCAATGCCGAAAAATATGGGTTCAGGCCTAATTTCAATACAAATATTAACACCAATGGTTCCATTGATATTTCGTTGACTTACGGCGTGGATCTGCTTAAAGACAAAACCAATCAGGGCCTTTTAGACGGCAGGTTATGGGTACCGAACATAAAGATGTTCAGTTGGGCACCTTATCTTCAGTCTACCCTAAAATTTAACAATGAATGGGTGGTAAAAGCAGGTTTAAGGTACGATGACATGAACCTAAACATTGATGATTACAACACACTGCCTTATTCTCCGTTAGGGGATGGCAATTATAACCCTTCAGTAGCCGTTACGGGGGGTAAAATAAGTTTTAATAACCTGGCATTCAATGCAGGGTTACGCTACATAAAGCATCAGGAGTTCATTCCTTATATAAGTTATTCACAGGGATTTTCCATTGCCGATCTAGGGTCGGTCCTGCGCTCTGCGACGGCAGATAATATCAGCGACATTCAATTGGAGCCCGCTGTTACAAAGAACTATGAATTTGGGTTTCTATCCAGGTTCCATAATTTTAAACTGGAAGCGGTGGGATATTACAGCACCTCCAACCTGGGGACGGGCGTAGTTTTTGATGAAAACGCCAACTCCTTTGTCCCTTCCAAACAACCACAAGACATCTATGGTGGCGAGGTTGCCATTGATTATATTTCCAATAACAACAAAATACAGCTGGGTACCTCCTATTCGTATGTGGAAGGCGTGACCCATACTGCGGGCAACGAGAATAATTTAATCTATTTGGGAGGTGACGTTATTGCCGCTCCAAAATGGACAGCCTATATAACCTGGAACCCGATAACCAAATTGAGTACTTCTTTAAGAATGACCCACCTGGGAGACAGAAAAAGATTTGACCCCTATTTGGATTCCAATGACAATTATACCTATAGGCACACACAGTTCCCTGTGGAAGGATACACCTTGCTGAATTGGTCTGCCACCTACCAATTGCAATCCAATATGTCAGTTTCCCTGGCCATCAACAACCTGTTGAATGAATATTATCTGCCTGCAAGATCGCAATGGGCCGCTCCATTGAGGACTTTTACAGGGGCAGGTGAAGGCGCGAATGCCAAATTAAGCCTTCATTATAATTTTTAAATTAGCAGTACCAGTGCCAGTGAATTCACTGGCACTGTTTTTATTAAACTTTTAAGCGCTCTATTGATAGTATTTAATAAAACAATACGGAAAATCCATCTTTGGTTGGGACTTAGCTGTGGCCTGATCGCATCCTTTTCCGGGCTTACGGGTGCATTATATGTCTGGCAACCCGAAATAACGGGAATCCTTAATCCCGGATTGTTAAAAGTTGAACAAACAGAAAACATAAAGGAGGCGGTTATCCTAAGATCGGCCGAAACGTTAATTGCAACCCACCAGGACAGCATCGGTAAAATTTTTCTCCCGTACCGGGAGCAACAAACCATTTCCATCCGGTTTAAAAATGGGCAAACGAATTACTACCATCCCGTAACCACTAAAAACCTAGGAGAAAAATCGGCTTCCATCTCTTTTTTTGAAAACCTATTGAACCTTCACCGTACTTTGGGAATACCCAAAATCGGTAAATACATTATTGGAACCAGCACTATAATATTTTTCCTCTTCTTATTGACCTCCGGGGCGTATATTTGGTGGAGGGCCTATGGCAACAACTTACGGGAAGGCCTAAAAATAAAATGGAATGGCAAAAGAAGGAAGCTTGATCTTGATCTGCACAAAGTTCTTGGAATCTGTTTTTTTATCCCACTGCTTGTCATGGCCTTTACGGGTTCTTATTTCACTTATAATTCTTATTACAAAACAGCCCTGAAAGTTTTTGATGGAAAAAGCAATAAAGTGGGGTTGGACCATGAACGAAAACAGGCGGTTAAGGACTCTCTATTTCTAAAGGATTTTTCGTTAAAAGCAGATGAAAGCTATGCATTGCGGGCCATTTATTTCCCCCAGGACGGTACAGGTGTGTACCGTTTCAGGTATATAAAGGAACGTTTTATTAAAGCC
>NZ_CAXBET010000029.1:0-13439 GCF_963974835.1 uncultured Algoriphagus sp.
TATATTCTTTTTGGTTCTGTCCTTAAAACGAACCAGATTATATCATGGGAACTATAAGCAATAGCGGGTTAAGTGCTTATTCGAAATATAAAACGATTAATCAAAGATCGGTGCTTTTTGACAGTTTAGTGGCTTAAAATCCGCTACTGCTCATACACGAAACCGTTGGCGGTAATCCCCTATATATTGAAACATTTACTTCCGTAGCTAACGGTTTCGAATTCGCTTTTTTAGTAAATTCATTGACTCTCTGAAAAGCCGATTTTTAAACTGTTGCTCCTGAGAGATCGGGAAGCACGGGCGCAATCCTGGTTGGGATGCTTGCGATTACTTCAGTAGTGGTCCCGATTTTTTCGGGAACTCTTTTCAGAATATTTTCTTGCCAAAAGCACATCCCCGGAGAGTATTCAAAACCTGATTTTTATGGAACAGGAATCTATCGCTATGGAAGTCGTCAATCCGCATGCTGCGGGTGTTGACGTAGGCAGTCGCTCCCACTGGGTGGCAGTGGGCCAGTCTGAACACGATATTCGGGAGTACGGGATTTTCAACCAGGATCTTTTTGCCATGGCAGACTGGCTGAATGAAAAGGGTGTGAAAACTATTGCCATGGAAAGTACAGGTACCTATTGGCAAAACCTGTATGCAGTACTGCTCTCCAGAAACTTTCAGGTCATCCTATGCAATGGGAAGTTCACTAAAAACATCAAGGGGAAGAAAACTGATATCAAGGACTGTAAGTGGATCCAAAAGTTGCATACCCTGGGACTTTTGACGGGTAGCTTCCTTCCGGATGGGCAGACTGAAGAACTTCGGACTTACTGCCGCCATCGCTCGAATCTACTTCATTTAGCAGCATCTACTTCCAAGAAGATGCAGAAATACCTGCGGTTGATGAATTTCAGACTTGACGTGGTGGTGAAAGATATCTGTGGCCTGACCGGCCTTCTGATCATCCGTTCGATCTGTGAAGGGGAGGTGGATGCGGCAAAACTCGCCTCTTTACAGCACGGGAACTGCAGGAAAAGTGAAGAAGAGATAGCCAGAGCTTTACAGGGCAATGGACGTAGGGATTACCTATTTGCCCTGCAGCAGGAGTTGGAAACGTATGACCATCTGCAAAATAAAATAGAACAGTGTGACCTGGAAATTGATAAAATGCTGGAACAGATCATCAATTCGGATGATAATAAGAGGCAGCATCACCTTGACCCAAAGCCGCACAAAAGGGTGAATAAAAATACGCCCAGAGACATTGATCTGAATCTGAGATCCTATCAGATGTTTGAAGGGACAGATCTTTTGGCCATTGAAGGCATGAGTTATTCGACCGTCTTGGCCCTGATGAGCGAAGTTGGGTTGGAAGGGATCAGAAAATTCAAAACTGCCAAGCAATTTGCCAGTTGGCTCCGGCTTGCACCCAACAATAAAGTCAGCGGAGGAAAGGTTCTCTCCAGCAAAGTCCCCAAAGGAAGCAACCGTCTGAAGATAGCACTTCGGAATGCAGCAAATGCAATCGGAAACCTGAAAGATTCCACTCCATTGCGAGACTTTTTCCACCGGATTAACTTCCGAAAGGGAAGGGTTTCGGCTATCAGTGCCACAGCCCGAAAGTTGGCAGTTATTATCTGGAATATGGTGGTCAAAGGAGTTCCGTACATCAACCCGGAAGGCTATCTCTTTTTAGATCAGAAAAGAAAGTTGGGATTAGTTAAAAGGATAAAGAAGCAAATCGATAAATTCGGTCTCACAGAAGACGACCTGGGCCTTAAAACATCTGATTTTTAAGGGTTTTATGGTTCGTAAGTCAGAATAATTACCACCTGCTTTCTAAGTATGAAAATTTGCATTGCACAAACGAAATCCGAAAAAGGGAATATCCATGGGAACATTGAAAAACACTTGGGTTTTATCGAGCGCGCAATCAAGTTAAAAGCTGACATGTCTGCCATTGGCATGGTGACATTTCCGCCTGCCGAGAGCTGTCCTGCCTGTATTATTGTTGTTTGTAATCTAGTACTTCCCAGTTTTGGTTCTATTCAGCGGATATGCCTTGTATGATATATTCCAAGTCTGGCTCAGACTGGCAAACCTGGCAACCCAATGCTGCTATAAATCCGCTTTGGTCACGTTCCTAAACCCTACTTTTGAAGAAAAGCGGATTCCTTTTTTAGAGCCAAACCCTGTACAATGATAGTTGGGATGGAACACAGACAGCGTAATCCCGGAGATGGGTTAGGTTGATATGCTATAGGTCCCTGCCTCTTTAAATGGTTCAATGTGTGGGCAACTCTTACCCAACTCTCACTTATCTACTGAATAAGCCTGGTTTAAAGTTTTGAAGTTTGGTTTCTATCAAACATTCAAGACCATGATACATGTGCAATCAGAACAGCTGATGACCAGGCCACTTGGCCCGGGCCTGGAGGAAGTCAATAAGTTTTTTACTGCAAATGATTTTCCGGCCGAAGAAGGGGAGGTTTTCTTTTTTTATTACCAGGCAATGGACTGGAGAAATGAAAATGGAATGCCCGTGAGAGATTGGAGAGCCGCGGCAAGCGATTGGATTTATAATCTGGATCATTAGTTTTCAAGGGATGCAATGGAGCTGTTATTTATCCGTCAGCATCAAAGCCCGCAAGGGAAGGGACTGCGCAGTGGTGCAGTCAGCAAGATGTAGGATTGTCTACGCCAATCCGTTTGAAGTCGCTCCGAAGTGGCTTTTTTTAGAGAACTATTCATTTGAATCATACTTTCCAATGAGAAATTATTCCAAGAGAAAATCAAAGTATCCGCATCGCATAGAAAGCAGAATTTCCGAATCCAGGTATAACTATCTATCAGGTTTGGTGACACAATCCAAAGGGCTGACCATGAGTGAGGTCATCCGGGATATCCTAGAAAACAGGCCAGTAAAACTTCGCTATCAGAATGTGGCCTTGGATCAGGTGATGCATCAGCTGGCACAGATCTATGGGGAAATACATCGAATCGGAGTAAATGTAAATCAATTGACCAAGGGGTTCCACCAGTCGAATCAGCCCATCAGGAAGTTTCTGCTGGGTAAAAAGCTCAGTGATCAGCAGCAGAAGATCCAACGGGAAATTGACGGTCTGAAACCGCTGTTATCCCAACTCCAGCAGCAATGGTTGTCCGAATAAATACCGGTAAAAGTATTGCCGGAATACTGCAGTACAACGAGCTAAAAAGGGAGGAGGGTAAGGCTACCTTGATGATGACGTCCGGCATGCTCCCAGGAGCTGAGCAATTGAATAGGTTTCAATTGGCCAGGCAGTTTAAATCAATCACTGACCTCAATTCAAGAACACATACGAATGCGGTGCATATCTCTTTGAACTTCTCACCACAGGATCAATTGGATAAGCAGAAAATGAAGGTGTTGGCAGAAGAATATTTGGATGGGATTGGCTTTGGGAACCAACCTTACCTGGTTTATGCACATTGGGATGCCGGGCACCCTCATGTGCATATTGTCACGACCAACATAGATCGGAAAGGGAATAGGATAGAGACGCATAACCTGGGTAGGACTACATCTGAAAAGGTGAGAAAAATGCTGGAGGTTAAACATGTGTTAATTCCGGCAGAGAAGCAGGATTACATAGGTCCTGATCTGAAGTCTTTGATCAAACCTGCTTATGGTGAACTTCCTACCAAAGCGGGATTGGCCTCCGTGATCAATCATGTTTTGGCAAACTATTCCTTTGCATCATTTTCAGAATTCAATGCTGTCTTGGGGTTGTTTCAAGTCACTGCCTACCGAGGGGAAAAGGATTCGCTAAGATATAAAAACAGGGGCCTGATATTCCATTTTTTGGATATTCAGGGCAGGAGGAAAGGAGTGCCGATCAAAGCCAGTTCATTATATAGTAAGCCAACGCTGAATCGCCTGGAAAAGCGTTATGGACGTGCAATTGCGAGGAAGAAAGCTAAGCAGGCGGATGTTTCTGCCCATGTTCATCAGGTTTTTGAGAATCTGAAAGCGAGAGGTTCTGGCTCAATTGATCAATTCAAAAAGGAATTGCTCAAAGATGGGATTGCCCTATGCTTGGTTTTTAACGAATCAGGTAGACTGTATGGGGTAAGGTTTGTGGATCACCGGTCAGGCTATGTTTTTAAAGGGTCAGAATTCGGGAAGAAATTTGCAGCAAATCAACTGGCAGAACACTTTGGTTTGGCAGGAGAATCCAAAGCAGCTTCCAAGGTTTCATTCCCTTCGCCTGCTGTCAATAAACCAAGAATAAAAGACCAAGCTATGGATTCTAGTCCCTCAGTAATTGAGCTTGGTGCAAATGTCTTGGAAATAAACGTTGGGGATATTTCCGATTCTCCTATCCAGGGATCGGTTTATCCTAAAGGGAAACGAAAAAGAAAACGAGATGGCAGTAATGAAGGCAACCGATAATGGGTACGGGTGAGAATTTAGAAGGGCTTAGGAAGATTCTCGACTTTACACGGTTGGCCTCCATATTGATTCTGTCTATTCATGGATACCTGATAGCCTATGACTTTTTTTCCGGGATTGGATGGACTCATGAATGGATTGACACACTGTTGGAACAGGTAGTTAGAACCGGGCTGTTTGATAACAAACTCAAGACCCTTTTATTTTCTTTGGGTTTGTTACTTATATCCTTGATTGGAGCCAAGGGGAAAAAGTCAGTTAATGTGAAATTGGGATGGATTATTCTGCCTGGCGTAATTGGGCTTTTATGTTATTTTTTTGCTGAATGGATTTGTGTTCGCCTGCTGCGGTTGGGAATGGTGGTTCCGGGCTATCTGCTTGTACTCTTTTTAGGCTGGATTTTCATTCTGGTAGCAGGCGGGAGACTGTCCCGCTACCTGTGGAGAGGCTGGGAAAAAGGAGTGTTCAACCACCTGAACGAAACGTTTCCACAAGAAGAACGCCTGCTTGAAAATGAGTTCTCCATCAACCTGCCGACCAGGTATCGGTTGGGGAGTAAGTTAAAGTCGGGTTGGCTCAACATCATCAATCCATTTCGGGCGATATTGGTGACAGGGACACCAGGTTCCGGGAAGAGTTATTTTGTGATCAGACATATCATCACCCAACATATAGCCAAAGGCTTTTCGATGTTCATCTATGATTTCAAATACGATGATCTCTCCCGAATTGCCTATAATTCCTTATTGGGGAATGGAGCTAAATTTAAAGTAAAACCCGAGTTTTTTACCATCAACTTTGATGACTTGGATCGAAGTCATCGCTGCAATCCTTTGGAACCTGCCACCATGTTCGACATCACCGATGCATCCGAATCCAGTCGTACGATAATGCTGGGATTAAACAGGGAATGGATTAGAAAGCAGGGTGATTTTTTTGTGGAGTCTCCCATCAACTTTGTGACAGCTGTAATCTGGTTTTTAAAGAAATACAGGCATGGAAAATATTGTAGCTTACCCCATGTGATAGAGATGATGCAGGTGGATTACGACAAGTTGTTTTCAGTTCTTCGTCTGGAGGCGGAAATAGAGGTATTGATCAATCCCTTTGTCTCAGCCTACCTGCATGGAGCAGCCGAACAGTTGGAAGGACAGATCGCCAGTGCCAAAATAACTATGGCCAGACTGTCTTCCCCCCAGTTATATTTTGTGCTTTCCCATTCGGAGTTTACGCTGGATCTCAATAATCCCAAAGAGCCCAAGGTCATCTGTATGGGAAATAACCCTCAGAAGCAGCAGGTGTATGGTGCAGTGCTTTCCCTGTACATTTCCAGGATTACCAAGCTGGTCAACAGAAAGAACCAACTTAAATCAAGCTTGGTGTTTGATGAGTTTCCAACCATTTATTTCAATGGAATTGATAGTCTAATAGCCACTGCCAGGTCCAATAAAGTATCGACGACATTGGGGGTGCAGGACTACAGCCAGCTGAAAAAGGATTACGGCAGGGAGCAGGCGGAAGTAATCATGAACACAGTTGGAAATATTGTTTCAGGACAGGTATTGGGTGATACGGCAAAGCAGCTCTCCGATAGAATAGGTAAAATCATGCAAAACAGGCGAAGCATGACCATTAATGCCGGGGATACTTCCTTCAGTCATTCCAAGCAATTGGATATGGCCGTTCCCCCAGCTACCATTGCCCAGCTTTCCTCAGGGCAGTTTGTGGGGATGGTGGCAGATGATCCTCAGCAAAAAATAGCATTGAAGGCTTTTCATTGTGAAATCATCAACGACCACGCGAAGATTGCTTCGGAGGAAAAGTCATTCCGGGAAATACCAAAAGTGCGGAACTTGGATAGGGAAGAAATAATTGAAAATTACACGTGGTTTAGTTATCCAATAGACGCCTAACCCCTCAATTACGCTACTTGATATTAATTTTTCGCCTATATATCATGGCAATTAAAGCTTGGACAATACTGCTAAATTAGCAACTGAAGCTAAAAAAAAGGGAGTTAAATGATTTCTATTGTGGATTGAAATTATTTTTAGTTTTTTGGAATTTTTTTTGACAAAAGATCAAAACCTTCTGATGAAATTCATAATAGCTTCCGTGCTTTGCGGTGTCTCATATTTGACTCTGGTAATGGAATCTTCAATACCAATCATCGTTTCAGAGAAAAGGTTGAATTCTGATATGACTTTGTTAGTTTCTGGATATTCACAATAGCTTTATTGATGCGGTTATTATCCATACTACACACTAACTGGTGAACTACTTCCAATTAAAACCCATATCATGCACTTTTTTCCACCTTTAATGACTTCTGACCCATGGACTTGAAATTTGAAGATTTACCTGATGCCATATCTCAGTTAATTGACCAAAACAACTTGATTTTAACCAGGATTCAACACACTATTCCTTCTTTTGCTGAAAATGAAGAAATATTGACTTTAAGCAGAATTTGTGATTTGTTAGAGCTAAAAAGACAGACTATTTACAGCTATGTATCCAAAAGAAAGATACCTTACCACAAGAAGGCTGGAAAACTATATTTTTTTAGACAGGAAATTGAGGAATGGATTAAAGCAGGAACCAAGGACTTATTTTTGGATGTAGTCCAATTCAAATCAAAGAAGAAATATGTTGATCGGGAATTAAGAAACTAATTTACTTACTCCTAATACTGCTTTGATTGTAGTGGAAAATGGGCTCCAATTCATAAATGGGATTGGTATCGAAATAGCTTGCATTTTCGGTGTACCGTATAGTGATCCCGATATCGGGGGATAAAAGGATAACTACAATGCTGTTTACCTGCATAGCATAGTTGTCAATCCTGATTTTAAAGGATAACGACTTTTCATTAAGGTGATGGATTTAAGAAGCGCTTTAAACAAAAAGATTCCTTTTGCGAATGGACACTGGGGCGGAAAATCAATAACTGATCTCCTATTGTTTAAGCTTTGGTTTCAAATTGACCGACTAGGAAGCCACTTCTGACCGACTGTACTTACTTATATAATACACAAACCTAAAGGCCTATAGGAAGCCAGAATAAGTGAAATCGACTTTCATAGCAACTTTTTTATTTGGGAAATCCCGGTTTATCTTCTTGATTGGCAAGGGCAACTTAAGGCATCTGACTGTGATATCCATAATAATCATGGCGCCCTGGCAGCAGAGGAGAATAAATCCCCCAAGCCCATAGGATAATACAGGCCATTTTTAAAAATAGGGAAGTTGATTCAGTCGGAAATATACAATTTTCAGATATTATGGTATTTGATATTTACATCAAAATAGAAAAGCTGTTAGGATAGCATTTAATAAGGTCATTTTTCAATGTTAACTATTTATTGTTTGAAATATTTGGGTTTTGCTTTGATTGTAAACATAAAAGCGAAGCGGTTTGATTAAAGTTATAAGTATCCTGAAAATTCAGAATATGGGAAAATTAATAGTAAGAGGTCTAGTGTCTGGATTTCTGATAGGTTTATTGGATGCAATTGCTGCGGTTGGTCATGCCTATTACTTTTCTAAAGTAGGGCCTTCTGGTGTGTTTCAATACATTGCCAGTGGATGGTTTGGGAATGAGGCATTTGCCAGTAATGATTTAATTGGTTTTGGCGTGCTCTTTCATTTTTTGATTGCTACAATTTGGACCAATTTGTTTTTTGTTCTGTATAAAAAATTTTCAATTGTTCGGAAAAGGATTTTGATTTCAGGAATTGTCTATGGGTTTTTACTATGGTCATCAATGAGTTTTTTTGTAATACCCTTATCAAATGCACCCATCCTTCCTTTTCCTCTGATTCCTACAATTGCTATGATTGGTATCCATATTTTGATTGGATTGGCGATTGCATTTGTAAGCTCCAAAACAGTAGAAAGTAGGGAATATATTCATAGATAGACACTAGTCAATGAGACAAATACCCCGTAAGGACTAATCGCATCATATCAAGGTAGACCAGAGTTCACCATCCTCGTGGATAGAATTTAAACAGGCTTTGACTCGTAACGGGGAGTCTTCAAACCAGGCAAGAGACTACGGCATAAAGCCTATGCTAAGGTCTTTGCTATTTTATTCCGTTTCCTCTTGCATTTAGTGCCTCCTCCCCGCAGGAACTGCTATAACAGACCATCTTTAACTAAACCCTGTAGAAAAATGGAAACTACAGTAACTGGATCTGATCAATGCCAACAAAAGGAAGGTTTAAAAACCGCCGGAAGGCTACTAATCCATGCTTTTTCATGAATTGGTGCAGTCGACGGGAATAGAATCAGGGCTGAACCATGCGGGTGTTATAGCATTGGATTATTTGAGTCTAGCAGATATTGTAACGAAGAACTCATTGCAGAAATGGGATTACCTTGCATATATACGGGCCCAGTAAATAATTGCCTCAGGGAAAGCCAAGCAACATACATCCAAAATTGAATTGCGCAGCTTAAAAATGACAGGCAGCTCTTGCCTGAATCAGCTTTTAAGGCACAGAAAGCAGTAGAATGTATTCATCTTACCTTGGTATGGCTAAACCCGTCTCCTGGCTTTACTGTTTGGTAGTTCTCCCTTGAAATAGACCCTTTAAGTATCTTATTACATTTACATTTAGGGATAGGATAGGCCTCTTTATATTCCATTTATCCCTAGATCAATTGTATTTGGAAGACCGTTTTTCGAATGCAGCTTTTAAACATTTATTAGCCAAGTTGAAGTGAAAATTTATCAATTGAATATTTTTATTTGAAACGAAAACATCTAACTTTCGTTCATATGATAAATATAATTATCAAATGATAGGTTATGGATAAGACGATTGATAGATATAATAAGCTTTCCGATGTTTTGGGAAAAGAAAATATAAAGTCCCGAGTTGATAGCACTTTTGATTTTATAACAATTGCCATTCGGGGATTGAATTCCGACGCAATTATTCATTTCATCGATTATTTCAATCTGTCAAAAAATTATACGGCTAACCTATTGAATTTGTCTGAGCCTACGCTTTACAGATTATTGCGATCCAAAGATGACTTAAAAGTTAATAATTCAGTCCAGCTACTAGAGGCTGCCGATCTTTTCCTATATGGAATCGAAGTGTTTGGTAGTAAAGATAAGTTTTTCCAATGGTTAAAATTACCAAATATATCGATGGGTGGTATTGAACCTGATGAATTAATTGAAATCCCTGGTGGCATTTCAAAAGTTAGAGATGTATTGGGTCGTATCCAACATGGAGTTTACAGTTGACCAATGTATGTGTACAGAATAATAGGAAAAAAATATGCAGGGGATATTTCTGGGATAGGAGCAGCATTGTATGGTGGCCGTTGGAACATGAAAGGTTCCCCGGTTCTTTACACTGGGGAGAGTAAAGAAATTGCACTGCTTGAAACGATTGTCCACACTCCCCCCTCATTCATTCCCGAATTGGATATATTAACTATCGAGATACCGGACAATTCGATTCAAGAAATTAAAATTGAAGACTTGCCTGATAATTGGACAAATTATCCTGCTCCCGCGATTTTAGCTGAATTGGCAGAAAATTGGATAGAATCCAATAAATCAATTGCACTTAAAGTACCAAGCTGTATTATCCATAGTTCTAACAATTACATTTTGAATTGCCGGCATCCAGCATATTACAAGGTCAAAATTATCGACCAAAGTGGATTCCACTTTGATTCTAGATTAGCTAAATAATATTTCTATTATGCACTAAGCAATTTGGACTAAAAATCCTTTGCTCCGAAGCAATGTGGACAGGAAAATGCGGTGTAGTTTTCCGTGACTAAAAGATTATTATGGAATGAAAGAAGGAAGATTTAATCCAATTGCACTTTAGGTAGATGCCAAAAATATATTAAAGGACCGTATTTGTAAATACACCGAAATTGGTCAGGCAATTATTGAAGATGACGGAATTATAAAAATCTATTCCATAGATAATATTTTAGAAATTGATTCGACAAGAAGGGCTATTGGCTTGGAAAGGTTTAAAGTTTTTGCAAATGAGTATAACGTATCGATTACTTCTAAAAAACATTTCAGGTTTCCTTGAGCAAGCTCGATACGCTTGTCTTAGTAAAACCGTACTTAAAAAGTTAATTGCTGCCAGCTTGTTAGCGTATAGCCGAGACAATACCATTTCTAGAATGGCGTTTAGGGACAACGTTAATTATTGAAATAATATTAATACCTACAAAGAGCAGTCTTTGGAGAGTTTTTGAAGTGACTGGAAAAGGAGATCTTTTAGTAAGACAATCCATAGCATTTTTTTGAATTGTCCAATGGTAATAACTTTAAGTCAGCTGCCTTTCCAAAAGATATGCCTGATTGAATTGGTTCCAGGGTCTAGGAATATGTGCATTTTGTAGGAGGCTGGTATATTGGGTAAATCATTGATGCTGAAATAACAGCTTATGGCTCTGGATTTAAGTTTGTTTTTTGATCCAGCATTTTTCATTTTTTTACTTAAAGACCCATGGATTCAACATTAATGCCTATATCCATTCTGTTCCGTTTGTGCTCTGATGATTAAAAAAATCAAAATAATGTTAAGTAAAATGGGGCTTGAATGCGACAATTTAAGGGGGTAATTGCGTCAATTGAAAATATTTTTTTATTTCTTTTTAACAAAAATGCCTGATATATAATTCGGTTTTTTTTGTTTTTACTTATAATCTTTTGATTGGTTTAATTGCTTAGCATATATGATTTTAAGACCGGCTGAAATTTGTAGAAGAAAATAATTTGTCTTTAATAGTCTTTTCAATTATATCGTTATAAGATGTCGATTTTTTACAATTTTAATAATAGTTTATTCAATATAGATTTTTTCGTTTCATGAAATATATGTCGGAAATATACTATTTGGTTTCCTTTTAAGTAATTTTCAAAAACTACATAACAAATATATAGTTACTTTATTTTTTCAACGTTTACCCTAATTTAATTTGGCTTGTTATATTTTATAGTCACTAATTAAGGTTTTACATAATTGTTATATGACCTCTTAATTTTATTCCAGGAGTTTATAATTAAATAAATTAATGCGAATAAATATGAAGAAAATTTTACTAAGCTTTTTCTTGGTTGTATTTTATTTAGGAACAGCCATGGCCCATTCCAGAACGATCTCTGGACGGGTTATTTCTGGCGATGACCAACTGGGCATACCCGGTGCCAGTATAGTGGTGAAGGGGACTTCTCAAGGGACCATGACCGATTTGGATGGTTCGTATTCCATCACTGTTTCAGAAAGCGCAAGTACCTTGTTGTTTAGCTTTGTGGGCTTTGTGACCAAGGAAGTTTACATAGGGACTACTTTGGAGATCAATGTGACTCTTTGCCAAACAGACTGAATTTTCGACTTCATTAATAATGGAATATTTCAGAAACAAGGACGAGATTTTTCAATCACTTAACCAGATTGGGCTTTGAGAAGTTAGATGAAATGTTGGAAATAGCACAATATACTCACCGGGCACCCAGGAAACAGCTCGAGGCAATGTGCTGGGCCTATTGGGAATTTGCGAGCAATAACAAAGAGTTGTTTCAGGTCATGCTTCGAGTGGAACTGACCAGTAGTTTTTCCACTTATCTGGTACAGGAATTCCCATTGAGACGGCTTAAACCTGTTATAGAACAGTTGTTGGTGTCAAAGAAAAAAGGCCCGCTTGCTTCCCAGGAAAGGTATTTTCAATTTTTCTCCCTGATCCAAGCATTCATGCCTGGAAGCATGTATGAAAGCGTGGGAAAAAATGAGGAAAAGCATACAAGGAGTATATTAAAAGAGAAGATTTCTGGGATGATTAAATCGATCTAATCGTCAAGGACACTGCAGATTTCCTGTAATTAAGTATATGGATATTGAATCTGAAATAATACTTTATTATCAGGTTGATCTGAATTAATAACCATTCAAATAAGGCGGTCTCTCTCCTGAGCCGCTTCTTGTATTTGATTATATTGATCATCTTTTTAATGGTTCCTTTTGTGATTGGAGTGGCAATTGGGAATTCATCACTCTCCTCGAAAGAAATCGTCGGAATTTAACTTGACCAGACATGTAAATCTACATTCCTGTATAAGATATTAAATTTATCCAAGTGAAGTTTTACCCAAATGATTTGCATTCAGACTGAGAACTTCATCTATTGTAATTTCAGCTTGGGAACTCAATCTATAAGATTTGCGATATTCTAAACCAATTTTAGTCAATACCCAACAAAAAATAGAATGCGTGGTAAAACCTTTCATGTGCAATCTATTCAGGAATAGGCAGATCTGGAACAGTAATTAATTCTTAAATCCTATAGCCCTTCTACGGTTAAAACTATGCATCTTCCCTAACTCAGTTTTTAGCATTTTTTGAAAGCCAAAACATCGAGGATGTGAGTAAAAAAGAGATAGAAGCATTGTTATATCATCAGATAACCAATTACAAATCTCAGAGAGTGCCCAGAATACACTAGTAAATTCAATAATTGGTAATAGGTATTTACTTCCTGCTTCCTAAGGAGATATTCTTCCAGAATAACTTAATACCAATTCCGTAAATATGGCGATCCATTAATGCATCTAGTGGTAGCAGCCGCCCCAAAGTAGGAGGTTTAAGAGATACATGATTTAGGCCCTCCAATGGTCTGCTACCGGGAAGAACTACCATAACCATTTCATGGGTGAATTAGTGTAGTTATTTAGTAGGATTCCCCCTTCAACTGATTTAGTGCCCGCTTTGGGATAGTTTTCGAAACAACACTATATCAACTATTAGCCTGGATATTTTTGCTCGAATTACTCTCCATAAAAACGTGAATCGATAGAGGCTAAATAATAAAAAAAAATTGTGCAAATCGTGTGCAAATAAAAAAAGCCACTCACAAATTTTAGTTGTAAGTGGCTGATTATTAAGCTCCTCCTCAAGGACTTGAACCTTGGACCCTCTGATTAACAGTCAGATGCTCTAACCAACTGAGCTAAGGAGGAATTTTG
>NZ_CAXBET010000030.1:0-11995 GCF_963974835.1 uncultured Algoriphagus sp.
CCCATCCTCCCCAAATCAACCTGTTACACTATTTTACGGCGTTGTTTATAGCCCACATTATTTTTGCCGTCGTTAGCGTCTATGTTTTCCGAATCATTATTGATGACCCGGAATTTTGGTATAAAACTCAGTCTAATCTTACCCTGATGTAATTCAAGTATGGAGTTTAGATAATACCTAAATGGACAAGTGTTAAACAACTCAACATCATGCACAAAAATCCGTAAATAAGAAGAGCAGATCCTTGCCAGTAATTTATCCATAAACTGATACGGGAAATACTTATTTTAAGACTGCAGAAATCATACTAACACCATTTGAAGTTCTTTTATACAAAGGGAACATGCTTCAGAGCATGCCTCGAATTTTTCTCCTCTGTATTTTTCGCATTCTTTCTTCAAGGATAAACAGAATTCCAAGCACTTACGCATTTTAATACCTCTATCAAATTGTGCCGATTCGCAAGCATCGAGACAATCTACACAGAAATCCAAACTCTGTTGGGCCAATGCTACACATCGTTCCATATCCTTTGAATACTTATACGCAGCAATTAGCTGTTGACAACTGTAAATACATTCCTCCAGTGTCTGAATACAATTGCTTTTCAATCGGGTCAAACGGTTCATGGTAAAGGGGGTTATCAGATTTACAGGAAAACAAATAACCCGCCACTTTCTGAAAATAAACTAAAAAGCTTTTTTTTAAACCTATGAGCGCTAATCACAAAAAAAAGGTAGAATCTTGAATTTAATCCTAATGGAAAACTATACTCAAAATGTTGCACAATCACCTCCTCACCCCTATGAATAGGTTATATTTAACCAATCATTCTTGGGAAATAAATATCAAATCTCGCTCCATTCCCGGAATCCCCTGTTGCTTTAATAATACCATTATGATTATCCACAATTTTTTTTACAATGGCAAGGCCAATGCCGGTACCAGAATACTGGGATTTGCCATGAAGCCGTTGGAATAATTCAAATATTTTCTCCTCATAGGCAGGGTCAAAACCTATTCCATTATCAGAAAATGAAATATGATTGTAAGGTTGATCCACTGGAAAAGCATCAATTTGCAGATCGACTCCGGAAATAATTTCACAGGTAATGATAATTACAGGTTTTCTATCCGAATGAGCAAATTTTAAGGAGTTGCTTATGAGATTGGAAAGAACCTGTTTAAATTGAAATGAGATAACCTGAACATCGCAAGTAGATTTTATTTCAACTATCGCCCCGTGATTTTGCAGTTCTTCCTTCAAATAACATCTTACTTCCTCGACCAGTGAACCAAAATTGATAATCTCAAAAACTCTATCCTGAGTATTGGTGCGAGAATAGGTTAGTAAATCCTGTATTAGCGTCTGCATACGACCTGCAGCATTTTGTATGCGGTTAAAAATTTCTTTACCATTGTCAGTGAGGTTCTCGTACTCCTCATCCATCACAAAACTTGTAAATGCCTGAATCTTTCTAAGTGGCTCCTGAAGGTCATGACTAGAGATGTATGCAAATGACTGCAGTTCTTTGTTCATTTTCTCCAAATCAATATTCTTCTGATTTAGCTCTTTTGTGCGCTCCTTTACCTGTTTTTCAAGCTTATTGGTAAATACTTTCTGTTCCTGAATATCTGTACTTGAACCCACCCACATTTTAATATTACCTTGATCGTCCCTTTGGGGCTTGGCTCGACTTAATTGCCAGCGGTACATTCCATCTGCCCTTCTGAATCTATGCTCCAGATGAAAATCTTCTCCTGTCAAAATGGAGTAGGCCCACTTTTCAACATTTATATTTCTGTCATCTGGATGAACCATCCGCAGCCAGCCCTCCCCATACAAGTTCTGCAAGGGCAACCCCGAAAACTCAAAAACCGCATTATTAAAATAATTAAGTGTTCCATCGCAATCCGAAGTCCAGACCATCTGAGGCATAGAATCTGCCAATAGCCTAAACTTCTCCTCTCGCTCCACTAATTGTTTATGAAAATTCTTCTCTTCTGTGATGTCGCGGATTGTACCTACCATTCTCTCCGGGTTACCTACTTCCCCAAAAAAAACTTTCCCTTTAACTTCTATCCAGTGCAGAGATTTATTCGGCCATATGATTCTACACTCATAATTCAGATTGCCTGTTATATAGGACTTTTCATGAGCCTTCTTTATCAATCCAAGGTCATTTGGATGAAATCTTTCCACTAATTGATATTTTGAAATTTTCTGCTGATGCGGCAGGCCAAAAATCTCATTACATCTGGTGGAAATCAAACTTCCATTTTCAAGTAAATCATATTCCCATATACCAAGATCACTAGCTGAAACTACAATATTTAGACGTTCCTCATTTTCCTGTATTTTCAACCTGGCTTCAACTTTGTCAGTTACATCATTTATGGTAATCATAATTCCGGATATCGCATTTCCCGAGTCAACCAGAGGAGCAAATTCAAAATCCAAGTAAAATCTTCGCACTCCATCCTCACCTGAAACTAAAGCAACAGATTCCTTTTCTCTATGGGTGATACCGGAGGTGTAGACTTTTCTAAATAGGTCCGGATACTTCTGATCTTTAAGTTCCGGAAAAGCATCAAGAATAGAAATACCCAAAACATCCGAAGCCTTTCGACGCCATACGGTTTCTACCATAGCTCTATTTGCCGATTCTATTACAAATTTTTCACTCCTCAGAATAGTCATAGGCACAGGTGACTGCATTACCATATTGCGAAAGTGCTTTTCACTCTTTTGTAATTGGTGTTTTGCTTTTACTGTTTCAGATACTTCAGTAGCAATCACCATAATCCCACTTAATTTCTCACTTTCTTCCTTAATAGGGTGGTAGACAAAATTGAAATAGGTAAGTTCATTTTTCCCGGATCTTTTCAAGGTGACAGGAAATTCGATGCCGTTATAGGGCTCTCCAGTCTTTTTAATATCTAATAAAATATGCTCAATAAAGGATTTAACTTCCGGAAGTGACTCAAACAAGGGTTTACCTACAAACTCTTCCTCACTTTTCCCAACTAACTGAAGATAATTATGGTTTGCCATTTCCACCACATAGTCATCCCCTCTCAAAATAGTAATCCCAAGAGGAGCCTGCTGAACGGTGTCCCTGAACCGCTTTTCACTCTCCTCCACCTTAAGTTTTGCCTTGTGAATATCCGTAACCTCGCCAGCAGTATTCAATACACCATAAATCTCACCTTGGGTATTATACAATGGCGTTAAACTGTAATTGAAATAAAAGGATTGAAGTTTTCCATCGATTACCAGATCTACTTCCTGGTTTTTCGCATGGAAGGGCACACCTGTGGCAAAGACCTGGTAGACTTGATCAAATATTTTCTGGTTTTCAAGTTCTGGCAAAATAGCTCGGTAAGATTTTCCCACCACATTATTACCCTTGCCCCAAACATCCATAATAGATTGATTGGCCACTGTTATAATAAGATCTTCCCCCTCATATACACCGATCGGAAAAGGAGCATTTTCTACAATTGAAAGAAGCCTCTGTGCACTTTCCTCTTTTCCTTTACTATCTAGAATTTGATGGGTAAGTAGTTTTTCCTCTACTTTTTCCCTTTCAACTATTTCCACTGCAACCATCAACACACCTAAAACATCCCCATTCAAATTCCTGATAGGGCTAAATGAGAAATCATAAAACCGCTCATTCTCTACCCCATTAATAACTATAAAATAATCTGAAACCTTCACCCCTTCTCCCCCCATTACCCGCTGAAGTATTGAAGAAACAGCAAGCCATTTTTCGCCAAATGTATTTTGAGGAGAGTTTGCAAAGGCTTGATTAGCCAATAAATCACCGATAGACTTATGATAAGGATCATTAAAAAATTGGATATAATCATTTCCCCAGAAAATGCACATAGGTAATGGATTGTCCAAAATCAATGATAGGGTGGTTAACAAATTGTCCGGCCACTCTGATTTATGCCCGAAAGTTGTGCTTGACCACTTCACAGTGGTTAAAAGCTCTTTTACTTTACTTCCCGTCGGTAGATGAGACCATCTATAAATAAGATTATTCACGAAATAATTGTATGTGTGTGGCAAATATATATAGCTAAATCAGGGTAAGCTGTCATAGTAAAAAAAAATCTTCCCTTTCGCTTTAATTAAAGAATTGGCAATATCTTTTTAAAAGAAACCTGACATGCAAAACACACATAGGTCAAAATGTAAGATGCACAGCGCAAACTAGTGGTCATAAGTTATAGAAATTATCATTTTATTCAGCAAGAAAAATTCTCAACCTGTAGAAATTATTCGCCAACTTGAAGTTTTACCTTAAAATAAAATCGTATATAATACTCGAAAATAAGAACCTGGTGGCAAAATCAATGTTGGCCTATTAATTGGAAATAGTGAAATAAACATTTACCAACTAATTCATACTATTATGGCAACTCAAACAAAAGCACCAAAGAAAAAGGAATCCAAATTCCAAAAACTATTTATTGATGAAATTAAAGATATTTATTGGGCAGAAAAACATTTAGCAAAAGCTCTACCCAAAATGAGTAAAGGAGCCACCTCTTCCAAATTGGCATCTGCAATTGACAAGCATTTAGAAGAAACCAAAAATCATATAAGCCGTCTGGAAGATGTATTTGAAATCCTAGGATTGAAACCACAGGCAAAAAAATGTGATGCAATGGCCGGCTTAGTAAAGGAAGCAGAATCAATTTTGGAAGACACTGATTCCGACACAATGGTGAGAGATGCTGGGATCATCATCGCCAGCCAAAAAGTTGAACATTACGAAATTGCTTCCTATGGATCACTCGTTGCATTTGCAAAGAAAATGGGATTGAAAGATGTCGCCTTGCTATTGAGTAAAACCCTTGAAGAGGAAAAAGCAACTGATTCAGGGCTAACTAAATTGGCTATTTCGGAAATAAATGAAGAAGCTGAAGTAGATTAACGAGGATATGAGGGGTAATCCCCTCATATTTTTGGTTTATACTTATTGCATCAATTAAAAATATCTCGAAATATGTATCTTAAAAAGAAATGAATTTCGAATTTGGAGTTATTGGGCCACTCTGCCTCCCTTTTATTTCTGTCAGTTTTCGGAAGGATGATTTGTATGAATGGCGCAAACCCCGGCCTATTCTTCGAGGAAATATACCTAGGAATAGTCCAGCTATATTACTTATAGCCAGATTTTACCTTTGATTGGAGAAATACTTTTACAATAATATTTTTAACTAACAATCATTAACCCCATCACTATGAAATCTGATTCAGAAAAAGACCGAAGAATCCCAAAAGACAAAAAGGATATTAAAGTGACTCCCTTTGGCACTAAGAAAGAAAAAAGAGATGTACCAGACCAGGTACCAAGAGAAGAATTTACAGAAGATCAGCCTAATAGGGAGAAAAGCAAAGAGGTAAAGTAAACATTTATTTTCCCTTTAATCTTTATTGCCCAACTATTTCTGAGAAGGTTTTTGGACACTGCTATGCTCAACTTTTCAGCCTTATAATAAACCCAAATTAGCATATAAATGCAATCAATTGCTTTACTAGGCGGTGGTCCTGCTGCGCTCTTCATGTATAAAAGAATAATTGAAGCTAAGCTCAGTAGCTACAAAATTCACATTTTTGAAAAACATGAAAAGTTGGGAGCGGGTTTTCCTTATAGTAGATATGGAGCCTCCAAAGAACACATTACAAATGTGTCCTCAAATGAAATTCCCACTATCAAGACCTCTGTAAAAGAATGGATAGCTAAGGCGCCAAAGACTTTGCTGAAGGAGTTTGATATGGAAAAAATTAGCCTAAATGAATATAAGGTACTCCCTCGTCTTCTATTTGGAGAATATCTCGCAGCTCAGTTTAATCTTCTCCAGCAAGAAGCTAAAGAGAATGGCATCCAGACAGTTGTACATTTGAAAACCGAAGTTGTCAATGTAGTAGATGATGAAAATGCGGAAAAAGTAAAGGTTATTTTGAAATCAGGAGAGAAATTATCCTTTGATAAAGCAATCATCTGTACAGGACACTCCTTTCCAAAGAAGAAGGAAAATAAGGTGCATGGATGGTTTGACTCTCCTTATCCTCCTGAAAAATTAGACTTACAGGTTAATTTTGAAGTTGCCATCCGTGGCTCTTCTCTTACTGCAATAGATGCAGTCCGCACCTTGGCCCGTGCAAATGGAAAATTCACCCATGGAGCAGATGGGATTTACACTTATCATCTACGTAAGAAAAGTAAGGGGTTCCGAATGAAAATCTTTTCATTGGGTGGATTATTACCCGGAGTAAGGATTCACTTGGAAAATACCAGACCAGATCCTTCACACCTTCTTTCGGAAGACGAAATCAAAATCATTAAAAATCAAAATCAGGGATTCATCCCCCTCGATTTTGTGTATGATCAGAACTTCAGAAAAATTTTGCAAGAAAAGCAACCCTATATATATAAGGAATCTGATGGAATGACTTTGGAGGAATTCATGCAGTTTATGATGGATAATCGAAGAAAAACTGATCCCTTTAAGTTATTTCAAGAGGAATACGAAGAGGCAGAACAGTCCATAGAAACCCAGGAATCCATCGTATGGAAAGAAACATTAGCCGATTTAAGCTATGTGATCAATTACTCCATTAAGCATTTTTCGGCAGAGGATATGCTTCGGTATAAGAGATCTCTCAGTCCCTTGATATCACTCATTATTGCTTTTATACCGCAAAGTTCAGCTAGGGAGATCTTAGCGTTGCATCATGCCGGAATTTTGAATTTGGTGGATGTAGATATGGATAGCATAGTAAAACCTTCTGATAATGAAGGATGCATATATATCTACCGCGATAAAAAGAATCGCAAAAAGAAGGAACGTTTCAAAATGTTCATCGATGCACTCGGTCAGAAGCCCTTTTATTTTAAAAAGCTACCTTTTAAGGGACTTAAAAATACCCATACTCTTAGTCCAGCCTATCTTAATTTCTCGGATCAGGAAAATGCAATTAAAGAATTTGAAAAGGGAAATAAAGATGTTCACAGGGATATATCAGGAGTTTACCTTCTGCATTTGCCTGGAATTTCTATCAACGACTATTTTCAGCCACTAAATCACTATGGCGTAGCAAATAAAAGATTATATGTAATGGCAGTACCCTATATATCCGGGCTAAATCCTGATTACTCCGGACTGGATTTCTGCGAAGTTGCTTCTGAGAAAATTCTAGATAGTATGACTGAACCACATCATATAAACAGCTAATGCCTTAATGAAAAAATATGTATCTAGATAAAGGACATAAAAAAATCCCAGCATTTAGCTGGGATTTTTTATGCTATGTTTTTGGATATAAAACAGGTTTAAGTCTGCTGGTCACGAAGTAGCTTAATTTTGTCATGTGATTGACGTAAAATAGCCTTTTGCTCAAGGATCATTGACTTTAGATTTGCTGGCAAATCCTCCTCATTTGAGGCATCTTTGTAAGCTTTTTAAGCTGCATCTTCACCAAATTCGCAGTTTTCCAAAACACTTTTTCCAGCCAATTTCTAAGACCTTCAACTTGGTTTTGGCTTATTTATTGGAAAGCATAGAAAATAAATTTTAGGATTTATTTTAAAAAAATTGAAATCAGAACCTAATATGGCAGAATGAAGCCTTTTTGCTACCTCACAATTATCTTTTGCTATATTTTATGGAGCCATTTATAATCCTAATTTTAATTATAGGCCTGATTTCATTTTCAATGGTGTGGATGCCTGCCCTAACCAGTAAAATTGGAATTTCTTATTCAGTTTTTTATCTGCTCGCAGGGATTATACTGTATTGGCTATTTTCTGAATATCTTCCAAGTCCTTTGCCAAAAGAAAATGAATCAGCTATACTCCATCTAACAGAATTAATTGTTATCATCTCTCTGATGGGAGCGGGAATCAAGATCGATAAGTCATTCTCATTAAAAAATTGGAGTTTATCGCTGCGCTTGGTATTCATTGCGATGTTCCTTTGTATTATCGCAGCAGCGGCTTTGGGGTATTTTTTCCTGGATTTAACTCTTGCTTCCGCCCTCTTGCTAGGTGCTGTATTGGCCCCTACTGATCCAGTGTTGGCCTCGGATGTTCAGGTTAGCCCACCAAATGAAAAATCAGATTCCGAAACTAGGTTCACACTTACATCAGAGGCAGGTTTAAATGACGGAATGGCATTCCCATTCACTTGGCTAGCCATAACCTTTGCGGCCCTTGCCGAAGGGAACGATACATCGCTACTTTACTGGTTCTCCTATCATCTTGTATATCAGATTATTTTGGGAGTCGTCGTGGGAATTATTCTCGGTAAAGTGACTGGATACCTAGTATTCAATTTTTCAAAGAAATTTAGATTTTTGGAAAGCCTGGATGGCTTTCTTGCTATTTCATTGACATTAGTAGCTTACGGATTTACCGAAATGTTGCATGGATATGGGTTTATCGCGGTTTTTATTAGCGCAATCACACTTAGAGGCTACGAAAAAGACCATGATTACCATAAATCCATGCATTCGTTTACCGAACAAATAGAAAAGTTCTTCGTGGCGGTTCTTCTAATTTTGTTTGGTGGGGCACTGTATCTTGGTATTATTTCTGAAATTACCTGGACGACGGTTCTTTTTGCATTATTATTCCTGTTTATTGTACGACCGCTGATGGCGTTAATCAGCTTGATAGGGGCAAAAATTAAGATAAAAGAGAAACTTGCGATCAGCTTTTTCGGTATTAGGGGGTTGGGGTCTATCTTTTACCTATCCTATGCATTCAAAGAAATATCATTTGAATCTGAAGACCAATTATGGTCAATTGCAACACTTACTATAGCTTTATCAATCTTGGTTCATGGAATATCTGCCACGCCAATTATGAGATATTTGGGGAAATAAGTAACTATTTTACTTAACAAAAACGTATGGCCGAAGGAGGTTTAGAGTAAATTGATCTATTCAATGATATCCAATAATTAGCCCGCAGGTAGAGTGTACCAAAACTCCATTGTTAAATATTTAAATTTATGCGTGAGTAATGGATGCCAGAACATGTAAAATCCACCCGGAAGAACAAAACTCATATTGTAGAGACATTCAATTCTCCAATCACAATTATTAAAACTTATTACCAAGCCTATACCATTTGAAGTGTCATCTAAGAGATTACTGTTTACTTTCCAGTCTTTCAATCATCTTTTTCATTTGATCAATTTCCCTTTCCTGTGCCTCGATAATATCATTTGCCAACTGCTTTACTTCGGGATCTTGGATATCAGCTCGATTGCTCGTCAGAATTGCGATTGAATGATGTGGTATCATTGCCTTCATCCACTTAAGGTCATCGATGGGTATTTGCTGCCTTACCAGTAGAGTAGAAACAGCCATTAGGAGTATGCTCCCACTGAGAATTGCAGCATTTTTTATTTTATTCTTATACATCCCTTTCATAAAGAAAAACATGATTATTGCCATACCTCCTAATCCTATGAAAGTCATGTACATCCGTGTCCAACTAAAATAAACATGGCTGAATTCATAGGTGTTAAAAAACATCGTGATATACATAAAGATTGCTGAAAACAGAAGCATTAATACAAATTTTGTATAAGAAGAATTTTTCATTGTTTTTATCGATTACAGAATATAGTTTAAGTTTTTTATATATATTAAAGTTGTTTGGTGAAAATCTAAAATCATATTTTTAAATTCATTATATGAAATCAGGTTAACTTGCAGAGCGTTATAAAAACATATGGTCGAGTTTTAATGAGATTTAAACTCCCATCGTTCACCAGCCTCCCACTGCCCAACAGAATTACCATAGGAAGGAAATCCCCCCAGTTCTCTGAGAATATTTGCTACATGTAGCAAATTATAAACCATGAAGGTTACATTTCGATGGGTAAATTCCGAATCAAAACCCATAGGGGGATCAATTTGCTTGCCTTTCCACTCGGTATCGCCATAACTGGGACCTGGCCCAACTTCTCCTATCCAACCACAATCTGCCTGCGGAGGAATAGTGAATCCCAGATGCTGTAGTGAAAACAAAATTCCCATAGCGCAATGCTTCAATCCATCTTCATTACCGGTAATCAGACAGCTTCCAGTTTTTCCATAATAGATGTACTGCCCCTTACTATTGGTTTTGGTACTCATCGCATCAAGCCTTTCAATCAGTACTTTTGCTACGGAGGAAAGCTCTCCCAGCCAAATAGGGCCTGCCATAATCACAATATCTGAAGTTATAATTCGCTCAAATAAATCTGGCCAATCATCTTTTTCCCAACCCTCTTTGGTCATATCAGGAGAATTGCCGGGAGGTACCGTATAATCTACTAGACGTAATTCATCCAACCTCACATTTTCCCGCTCCATAATTCCCTTGGCAAGGTGAATTAGTTTTTCTGTATGGCTTTTTTGAGGAGATTTCTTTATAGTACAATTTATTACAATAGCTTTAAGACCCGCAAAATTTGGCTTGTTCATAAGAATAATTGTGAGTGATTTATTTAGCAATAATTAATTGACTATCAACGTACAACCAGCTTGCCACTATACTCATCTTTACTAAATTGAGTTAACAAGAAGGCTGGCTGTTGAAAAAAAAATAATATCTGGGAGCGAAAACCATTTTTTGTCCGAAATATTCCCCAATTAATCTTTCTCAATTAAATCCTTTGCCAATTACTGAGGACCCGTAATCAATCTTTATAGGCTAGTATCAAAGGTATCAAGTGACAACAGATGTGTTTTACATTGAAAGAATCGCTGCTCAAAATCAAAAATATTGCAAGCGCCGCCCAGGAAGATCAATTGAGGAAAAATGCTCCAATTAAATTGTCCAGCCTGTCAAAGGGTTATCGAAATCTGTTAGGAATAAGTCAATTAGATTCCAGTAATGGCTGTTGCCTTGCTTCAGAGGTATTGGCAGATACGGAGATGAAAAGAGAGAATTATTGAATATTTTAAGTATTCTCATGAAGTTGCAGGAATGTGACAAGACTACAAATTTGGTCATAAAACTAACCGATGTCTTTGTCTTAGAAGATTTTACACCTTAGGATTACAAATCAAGAAAAAACAAAGAAGCTGAAAGGATTTACAACATCAACCCAGAAACTCAAACCATCATATATTCTGATATGATAAACACCAATCAGGATAAAATAAAGGAACAAAAAAGTTATTTACAAAGCTTCAAAAGTCGTTTACGAAGGATAAGTATTACGGTAGAGAATCTAATATTGGGTAACAAGTACATAACTGGAAAAATGGCCAAATTCCCCTTCTGTCAAGGTCTCTTGATCGCCTGATTCATAATATTACCCTCATATAAGAATATTACCCTCCATCATTAGGTATTATGAATAATTAAAAAAAGCAAGAAGAGAAGTGGAAAGTACGTTCTAATAATGGTAAATTGACTGTCTCTAAGTTTCAACTCCCAACATAGTAAAATTGTTATGAAATCTCTAGATCAAAACACCTATCTACTAAGCGAGGAAGAGGCAATATGCCAAATTCACGATAAGGATCCAATATTGAAAGTAAATCTTTACGGGGAAAATCTTCAGGAAGGGTCCTGGAAAACAATTTATCTTAGAGTGATCTGTCCTCCAAAACTTCGCATCTTAGAATTTGAAAATTCCATAAGAAGGATTCTCAGAAAATATTCAAAAAAGACACTGGCTTTCAACTATGAACTCCTCAATTCACCTGCACTAAAGAAGAAGTTACTTTTAAAAGAATTTAAAACCTCAATGGTCTAGTAAGATTAAATTTGAGTTATCCCATAGTTAGCTTCCCCAATATGTCTGTGCTTTGGCTGCGCTATATATTACAGTTGACCATACATTAATAAAAGCTCAACTTAATGAATGGGAAGGTTGAAGATTCTCGTTCCAGTAACTTGATAAATAGAACTTTGGACCTGCTACATTTGATTGGACAGTAAGTTAAGCCCCCTTAACTTAGAACCAA
>NZ_CAXBET010000031.1:0-10813 GCF_963974835.1 uncultured Algoriphagus sp.
CTGAAATTATCCTTACCTACCGTTATTTCGAATAAAATCACTTCATGTTTTTCTACTTGCTCACTTTTAAAATTCTAAATGCCCCTTGAACAACCAGGACAAAAACAATTGTTCCTATAACCAGATCAGGAGTACTTGATTCTAGCCAATAAACTAATAGGCCGGCGGCAATTACACCTAAATTAATAATTACATCATTTGATGTAAAAATCATGCTTGCTTTCATATGAGCCTCTTCTCTGCTTTTCGATTTTTGCAACAGGTAAAGGCAAATTCCATTCGCCATAAGAGCAAGAATTGAGACAATAATCATTGTTGAAAAATCCGGAAGCTTCTCGACTCCAAAAAACCTTCTTAATACCTCTACAAATCCTATGATCGCAAGTATAATTTGAAAATATCCAGCCCATTTAGCAATCCGCTTTTTCCTATATATTGTTCCCCCCACTGCAAATAAACTAATCCCATACACAAAGCTGTCCGCAAGCATATCCAAGCTATCGGCAACCAGCCCCATAGATTTGGAAATAATTCCCGTGGTCATTTCGATTAGAAAAAATGCAAAGTTTATTGCAAGGACAGACCATAGTAACTTTTTTTGGTGAGTGTGTTCTTTAAAGACCTCTTGGTCAGTCTGTTCGGTGGAAATCTTCCTTCCACCTAAATTTAAGTCCACAATAGACTTTTCGATTGCTTCAATTTCCCCTTGATGAAAAACTGTCAGTTTCCGGTTAGCAATATCAAATTCCAAATTCTCAATACTGGAAATACCGTCCAAATTCATCCTGATAAGATTCTCCTCCGAAGGGCAGTCCATTTTGGTTATCTCAAAGATTGTTTTATGCATGTTGACTAGCTTATCTTTAGAATGAAAGATTTTTAAGATTTAAGTATATATTATCAATCAGAACTCTTCAGATCAATGTTGGTATGTTCGGTATCTATATCGCTTAAAATTGCATGAATCTGCCTGAAATCAAACCTCCTGTGACTTCTAACACGGTAAAGGCTAGATTCAGGAAAAAGGCTGTCTAATATTGTTATCTTTTTTTGCTACTGTCTAGCTGTTATTTTTTAATCCACTTTAACGCAGCTTCTTTATCTGAAATATCAAAGTATTTAACTTTAGCAGAAGAAAAAAAAACCATTAGGTCAGACATTTTTTCTTCCCACATTTTTTCACCTACCATGGCCACTTTATCAAAGTCATTGGCATGTTTTGCATCAAATTTCACATCTTCCCAAAAGGCTTTCAGTTCCCATCCCTCAAAATCAACCATTTCAAAATACCATCGAATTTTGGAATGTTTGTCGAGCGCGTTCTTCAATAATGGCAATAGCTTTTTGTAATCAACTTCAGTTAATTTTCCTGAGGCTTTCGTTGCTATGATATTGTTTTCAGTCTGTTCTAGTATCTGCAGCATACTATTGTTTTTAAGTAAATATCCCCACCCTATGTGGGGATTGATTACACTCCTTCCCTATGGTTAATTCATTTTCTCTGGTATCCCAGCAACCTTAATGCATTTACTACAACGACTATCGTAGATCCTTCATGGATAAGTACAGCAATTCCTATTGAGGCAAATCCAAAGATCGTAGCAGGAATCAATACACCTACTACACCTAAACTGATCCACAGGTTTTGTTTAATAATCCCCTTAGCTTTTCTACTTAGCCCAATTGCAAAAGGCAATACTTCAAGTTTATCAGCCATCAATGCAATATCTGCAGTTTCCATAGCTACATCAGAACCTGCTGCTCCCATGGCAATACCTACGGTACTTGCAGCCATAGCCGGAGCATCATTTACCCCGTCGCCGACCATGGCGATTTTGGATTCTGACTGCTTTAATTGCTTGATAGCTTCTACTTTTTCTTCAGGCAGTAGGCTTCCTCTTGCACCAGTCAGTCCAACCTCATTGGCAATTGCATCTGCGACTTTCTGGTTATCGCCACTGAGCATGATCATCTTTTCAATTCCAATCTCCTTCAGTTCCCTTAAGGTAGCTTTGGCCGATTCCCTAGGAGTGTCCATCAGTCCAATGATACCCA
Source organism: uncultured Algoriphagus sp. (assembly GCF_963974835.1). Lineage (GTDB taxonomy): Bacteria > Bacteroidota > Bacteroidia > Cytophagales > Cyclobacteriaceae > Algoriphagus. The sequence continues at coordinate 2,056 of NZ_CAXBET010000031.1, forward strand.
TATAGGTGTCATTTTTCCTGATGAGGATAGTTGTATTTCCATTGGACTCCAATTCTTCAATTTTTTTGACTACCTCATTAGAAGGTTTTTTATCATCCAGCGCTTCATATAAATCCAGGTTTCCGATATAGATTTTATCCGAACCCACATTAGCCTTAATACCTTTTCCCAACACTGCTTCCAATGAATCAGCTTTGGGAATTTCTTTGCCATCCATTCGTTCTTTACCGTCTCTAACTACCGCTTTGGCAAGTGGGTGATCACTCAGCTCTTCCACTGCTATAGCATCTCCAAGTAATTCTTCGGTGGAAATTCCTTCCAGAGCAATCACCTCTGTGATTTTGGGTTTCCCTTCAGTGAGTGTTCCTGTTTTATCAAAAGCGATTGCAGTCAAAACACCTAAATCTTCCAAGGGTCTCCCCCCTTTGATCAATACTCCTTTTTTGGCAGCACGGGCTATACCGCTTAATACAGCACTGGGTGTAGCAATGGCCAATGCACAAGGACTCGCAGCTACCAAAACAGCCATCGCTCTATAAAAGCTTTGGCTAAAAGACTCATCAATGACTAAAAAAGCAAAGCATAGTATCACCACCAAAACCAATACCGAAGGGACAAAATACTTCTCAAATTTATCAGTGAGTAACTGAGTAGGAGACTTTTGTGCCTTTGCTTCGTTGACTAAGGTGATCAATCTTGATACGGTGGAGTCCGTGGCTAATTTCAACACCTTTATTTCCAAGGTTCCATTTCCATTTATAGTCCCTGAAAATGCACGGCTTTCTTCAGGAACATCTTTAAGAGATAATTCATTTGAATCTGCATTTTGCATAGCAACTTTGTCCACTGGAATACTCTCACCTGTGATGGGGGCCTGATCAACGGCGCTACTACCTTTGATTACTACTCCATCAGCAGCTATACGAGTGTTGGGCTTGACTAAAATAATATCCCCAATTTCCAATTCTTCAATACCGATTTCTTTGGTAGTATTCTCATCCTTTTTCAAGGCAGTTTTAGGAGCTAGAGTTGCTAAAGACTCAATAGATTTATGTGCTTTTCCCATAGCGTAGTGCTCCAGTGAATGCCCGAGACTAAACAAAAATAGCAGCAAAGCACCCTCGGCCCATTCCCCAAGGATCGCAGCACCAATGGCTGCGACCAACATGAGAAAATCTATTTCAAACCCACCTTTAAGAATGGTCTCAATTGCTTCCTTGGCAGTATAGAACCCTCCAAAAAAATAGGCCCCTATATACATTCCAAGACTAACCCATTGAGGTACGGACTCTATAAAACTGAGACCAAACCCGATCCCCAAAAGAGCACCACAACAAATTGAGAAAATCAATTCACTATTTTTTCCGAATATCCCTGAATGTTCTACTTTTTCCTTTTCCATGATTTCATAAATCAGTTAGCGTATTTTTCCTTTGTTTTTCAATGATGTCCACCTTCTTCTTCGCTGTTTTTAGCTTTTGAAAGTAGTGTGAAAGCTCCCTTAGTTACCAGTTTGATTTCCTCATAGGCACGGGCGGAATCCAATAATGTCACCTCAGTAAACCCGTCTTCATTATTCCCCATTATCACTTCTATCATCTCATAATCGTAGGCGGGTTTCCCGTTTTCATCCCGCTGTCCCAAATAGGAAAAAATAAAATGTTTCTCTCCAAACCGTACAACTGCATCATTTGGCGCTACTAGCGCTTTTTCACTTGCAGTTTCTATTTTGGCAGTCACATACATTCCTGGGAGCAAATCAGTATTCTTGCTGTCAAAATGACCATGAACGGTTACTGACCTATCTTTTCTGACTCCCTTACCTACCAAAAACACATGCGCCTCTCTCCATTCTTCATCCGTATTGGCAATATTGAATTTGATGCGTTGATCCTTTTTAATTTTAGTAATGTCATTTTCATAGACAGAAAGTTCCACATGCAAATCATCCGAATTGGTTAAATCCATGATCACATCCTGCGGACTGACATATTTGCCAATATTGGTATAAACGTCCAGCACCGAACCGGCAACAGGGGAATAGATATTTACTACAGATTTAATTTCTCCTGTTTCCACTTTCCCAGGATCAAAACCAATCATTGTTAACCGTGCTTTGGAAGTTTTTATTCTTGCCTCATTGGCCAGAAAATTACTTTTTGATTCTTCAAAGGTTTTTCCGGAAGCCACTTGTTCACCATACAATTTCTCCTGACGCTCGTACTCAGATTTTAAATAGGAGCTGTTAGCCAGACTCTCTAAATAGTCCTGTTGAAATTGAATGAAATCAGGATTTTCTATCGTTACAAGCAGCTGTCCTTTTTTGACAGCATCGCCGGGAAGAAGCGTGGTGTTTTTCACAAAACCTCCATAGGGCATGGTAATGGATATATTGTTCTGCGGGGGGACATCGATCACCCCATTCACCATAAGTTCACTTCCAATTTCTTTAAATTCCAATTTGCCCAGCTCAATCCCTGTTACCTCATATTGCGCTTGAGACAGTTCTACTCTGGATTCATTTTCTTCGTGCTCTCCCTGAATTTCAACACTTTCAATCTTGGAATTACAGGAAACTATAATACCAGCGATCGTCAAGGTAATTAGGCTGTTTATGATATATTTTTTCATTTTAAATGATTTTTAGTATTGGTACTATGGAATCTCAAAGGGTTTAGACTCATTCTTCTGAATGACTTTTCACTCATACTCGATTTCATATTTATTTAATTGGAGTTAATTGATTCCCGACAAGAATTCGATCTGAATAAGAGCCTGGTTGGATTTATCAAGTAGATCCAGGTAATTAAAAGACACGGTTAAGCTTCTGCTTAGTCCTTGGATATATTCCACATACCCAATTTCACCACTTTGAAAGCCCCGCTGCGACTGTTTTAAAATCAGCTCAGCTTGAGGTAAAGCATTGGTTTCATAAAAATCCAAACTGGTCTGGAATTTTTCGTAATCAAGAAGTAACGTGGTTAATTGATTTTCAAGCTCGTTGGTAAATGCCTCTTCTTCCTGTTCCACTTCGGCTATCCGAATGGTTTTGGATTTTATATTTGCGGACTGAGATTTTATGCTGAAAACCGGAATAGCTAATCCTACCTGAAAACCATCGAAACGATCTTTGGAGGTGAAGAATTTGGGATCACCTGCCACGGTTTCGCCTGGGCCATTTAGAGATTGATTAAAATACCCAACTTTAATGTCAGGCATCAACCTGGATTTCTCCACTGACTTTTCCTTTTCTGCTATTTCAATTTGTTGTTGAACCCAGGCTAACGTTGGATTACTATCCACACTTATAGAAGATAGTGAGAGGGGTGATGACTTTTGTTCCAGTATTCCCATTTCAGATTCAATCTCTACTTCAGTGTTTAAAAGCATTTTCAGCCTCTTAGAGTAGATTTCAATATCTGCTTTGTTCTGAGCCAGTAGTGCCTGGATTTCAGCTACCTCTGCTTCGGCAGTTGCCTTTTCAAGCAGATTGGTTTCCCCTGCCTCAAAGCGGAGGGTGGCAGCTGATGCGAACCGGGAATAGATACTATCCTGTCTGACTAGTAGATTACCCCTTTCCTTTGCCGTCAATAAGGCAAACCAGGTTGACTTTACGGCTCTTGTAAGTTCATTTTTACTCATTTCCACGGCCAATTCACCTGAAGTTACTTTGGACTCAGCAAGTCCATTTTGTCTGCTATAAGTAGTCGGGAATTCAAAGGTTTGTGAAACTGAAAAACGGGTATCATTGGTAAATGAACTGTTGGTCTGACCGTACTCCATATCCACAGCAGTTTTGCCTATGTTCCAGCTTGCCCCTTTTAAAGCCCGCTGCTGCTCCAGCCTCAGCGCTTCTGCTTTGACATTGGGATTGTTTTCCAGAGCCAGTTCTATTGCCTGGTCCACTGAAGAAATTCGCTGAGGTTCCTGAGCGAAAGTTGACATATTTATAACAGTCAAAAATGTAATGACCAGCAATCCTACTTTGCCTGTGGATTTCCTGAATCCTTTTTCAAAATAGTAATACAAAACAGGCAGAACCACCAAAGTCAGAATCGTGGCAGTGATTAGCCCACCGATGACTACTGTGGCCAATGGTTTTTGAACCTCTGCTCCACTTGAAGAAGAGAGTGCCATAGGCAAAAAGCCCAAGGATGCTACAGAAGCTGTCATAATCACAGGCCTTAGTCTGGTACGTGTACCTGAATAGATTCGCTCAAATATATCCGTGATCCCTTCTTTTTTCAGATGGTTAAATTCAGCTATCAGTACAATTCCATTCAGCACCGCTACTCCGAAAAGTGCGATAAAACCTATCCCTGCAGAAATACTAAAAGGCATTCCCCGTATAGTTAAAGCGAAGATCCCACCAATGGCGGAAAGCGGTATCGCAGTAAATATCAATACGCTTTGTTTGATAGATCCGAAAGTGAAGAAAAGTAAAACGAAGATGAGTAAGAGCGCCAGAGGAACGGCAATACCCAGTCTGGCTTTGGCCTCAATAAGATTCTCAAATTGTCCACCGAATGTGACAAAGTAACCCGTGTCGAAATTCACAGCCTTGTCAATTTTAGCTTCAATTTCATTGACTATACTTTCCACATCCCTATTTCTCACATTGAAAGCCACCACAATTCTCCGTTGGGTGTCATCCCGCTGAATCTGATAAGGTCCTTCTTTCACGGAGACTTCTGCTACTTGGTACAGGGGAATCTGATCTCCATTTGCTCGGGCAATAAATAAATTTTGAACATCTTCCAGTTCATTTCTTTTGGTCTGGTCAAGTCTGATCACTAGATCAAATCTCTTTTCCCCTTCGTAAACTTTTCCAGCGGAAGCCCCGGCAAAAGCAGCCTGAATCGAACGGTTCACTTCCTTGATGCTTAAGCCATATTTTGCCAATTGTGCCCGCTTATAGTCTATCACAATTTGAGGAACTCCCGTCACTTCTTCTACATAGATATCCTCCGCCCCTTCTACACCTCTCGCTATCTGACCTATCTGATTGGCATATTCAGAAAGTCGGTTTAAATCCTCTCCGTATATTTTTATTGCCACATCCTGGCGAACGCCGGACATCAATTCGTTGAAACGCATTTGAATGGGCTGCTGGAAACCAAAGTTGACGCCTGGCAGGACCGCCAACGCTTCGGACATTTTATTCGCTAAATCTTCCCTGTTAGTTGCTGTAGTCCATTCACTTTTATCCTTTAAGACAATCATCAAATCGGCTGCTTCCACAGGCATCGGGTCGGTGGGAATTTCACCTGCTCCAATTTTTGATACTACTTCAACTACTTCCGGGAATTGATCCAGAAGAATCTTTTCTGCCTGAGTTGTTGCCTTTATGGTATTCTGAAGAGATGACCCCGTAACTACACGTGTTTCCACCGCAAAATCTCCTTCCTCAAGGGTTGGGATAAACTCTCCACCCATCCTGGAAAAAACCCATCCTGAAATCAGTAATAATAACAAGGCGATACTCATTATTATACCTCTATGATGCATAGCCCACCGGATGGACGGGTCGTAGAAACCATGGAAAAAATTCATGATTTTGTCAGAGATATTGGGCTTGTTGCTCAGTTTTTTACTCAGAAAAAGAGCTGAAATCATTGGCACATAGGTAAGAGAAAGAATAAATGCGCCAAGAATTGCAAATGCAACTGTCTGAGCCATAGGTCTGAACATCTTGCCTTCTGTGCCGACCAATGCTAGAATCGGGAGGTATACTATAAGAATGATGATTTCACCAAAAGCGGCTGAATTTCGGATTTTGCTTGCAGACAGGAATACTTCCTCGTCCATTTCAAGCTGGGTCAGCTTTCTTTCTTTTTTCACCAATCCTAAATGATGCAAGGTGGCCTCAACGATAATCACAGCCCCATCTACAATCAACCCAAAATCTATCGCTCCCAGGCTCATCAGATTCCCCGACACTCCAAATAAATTCATCAATGAGAAGGCAAATAACAACGCAAGCGGGATGACTGACGCCACTATTAGACCCGCTCGTAAATTCCCCAGCAACAGCAAAAGAACAAAAATTACAATCAGTGCTCCTTCTATTAGGTTCTTACTAACCGTGCCTATTGCGTTATCCACCAACTTTGAGCGATCTAGAAACGGTTCTATTGTTACTCCTTCTGGAAGTGTGTTTTTTATTTCAGCAATTTTTGCTTTCACATTATCGATAACTTCTGCTGAATTTTCTCCTTTCAGCATCATCACAATTGCGCTTACAACTTCTCCTTCGCCATTTCGGGTAGTTGCTCCATACCGTACAGCACTTCCCAGCTGGACATTAGCTACATCTTTTATCAATACCGGAATGCCATTTTCATTAACTCGAACTGGGATATTATTGATATCATCAAAAGATCCCACTAATCCTTCGCTCCGTATGAATAGGGCGGTTAGATTTTTCTCAATGTATGCCCCACCGGTATTTTCGTTGTTATCTTCAAGCGCCTTAAAAATATCGGCGATCGAAACATTTAAAGATTTCAATCTGTCCGGTTCAATTGCTATTTCGTATTGCTTAAGGTAACCTCCGAAACTGCTCACATCTGCAACACCAGGTGTACCAAGTAGTTGTCTTCTTACAATCCAATCTTGGATAGTTCTCAGTTCTCTCGCATCGTACTTATCTTCATAGCCTGGCTCGACACCGACTACATATTGATAAATCTCGCCAAGACCTGTGGTGATCGGGGCCATTCCGGGAGCTCCAATACCTGGAGGAATTTGTTCTTTGACTTCGGACATCCGTTCATTGACCTGTTGTCTTGCCCAATAGACATCCACATTTTCCTCAAAGACAATAGTAACTACCGAAAGTCCGAAACGGGAAAAGCTTCGGATTTCTTCTATGTCGGGAATAGTTGCCATTGTGATTTCAATGGGAAATGTAATAAGCCGCTCAACTTCCTCAGCAGCCAGAGAAGGAGAGGTAGTGATTACCTGAACTTGATTATTGGTAATATCAGGAACAGCATCAATGGGAAGCTGAGTAAGTGAATACCCTCCCACAATGACTAATCCTATGGTAAGTAGGCCGATAATCAGTTTATTATTAACTGAAAACCGGATTATATTATCCAGCATAAGGAATTAATTTTTATGAAATAAAATGGAAATGGGCACAGGTGCCCTTAGAAAAAACTGAGCACAACAGACTTGATCAGTCAATTGAAAAGAGCTGATCGAAAAGGGTAAATCTGGTGTGAAACGGGAAATTTAGCTCCGAGGAGGCTGAAAGAGTTCACCTAAAACCGGTGAAGTAAAAAGAAAGGTATAGTAAGTCGCTGGCTCTACTTTTTCATTAAAAGACCGGACTACAGAAAAATCATTTATTAAAGAGAAATAGATGGGAGCGTGTGAACAGGTATGATTTCCATGAAAAGGTAAATTTTCATGACTTTCTTCATCATGGCTGGTATTGTTTGATCCATGATCAATATAATCTTCTACTACGAATTCAAATACGGAGTCGCCATGCAAAACTTTATGCTCCCCAAAATGTGAAAGTAAAAACGGGATTTTTTGAATCTGACAACATAGATCGAAATTCATCGATAGCATCCCCAAAAGGAGCAAAGCAATAAAAGATCTGTTTCTTATCATTTTCATGTTCTGCAAATCTATGAAATAAAGTAGTGCAAGGCTATTGCAGAAAAGCGCTAAACCCAGATTCAAATGAAAAGGCATAGCTACGCCCCATTCTGAGCAAGGGTAGAATTTTTTATGTCTTTTTTTTATTAACAATAACCTTATCTGGATTATTACGTGTTTTAGAATTCAATTGGATTTATTTTCATTCTCATGTGAAAAGCCTATAATTGTAACAGTGAAGAAATCATTTTCCATAGTTTTAGCATTCTTACTTCTTTTCGCAAACATCGGTTTGGCGAAGAGCAGCCATATTTGCATGGGATCTGAGATGTTAAATGCAATTGGTCTTTCTGCAAAAAATTTGGATTGCGGAATGAAACATCAATCGGAATCTCCTTCAAGTGATCATGAAGGTTTAAGCAATGCTGATGAATGCTGCCAAAATAGTTTCGAACTCGTTCATAACGATAGTGACCAGAATCTTAAAATAGTACACCTTGACGCTGCCCAACTTATTTTTGTAGCAGCTTTCACCCAAGTATTTATTTTCGGAATTGACCCAGTTACTTCAACTGAGTATTCCAACGTATTTATATCTCCCCCCGCGATTGATAAGGACTATACAGTTCTTTTCCAATCATTCTTGATTTAATCCGGATAGATAAACCAAGGTCATAAAGACCAACTTTTTTCTATGAGCCCAATTGCTTGTAGCAAAGTTTATCCAGTATTCCATTTTCTTAGGATTATTTCATGCTTAACTCAATTATCAAGTATTTTCTTGAAAACAAGTTAGTTACCGTTCTTCTGCTTATCGCTTTGATAGCTTGGGGAATTGTAACAGCTCCATTCGGCTGGAAAGTAGGATCGCTTCCATCAGATCCTGTACCCGTGGATGCCATTCCCGACATTGGTGAAAATCAACAAATTGTTTTCACCCAATGGCCGGGTAGATCACCACAGGATATCGAGGATCAAATTTCTTACCCACTTACTACCTATCTATTAGGAATTCCTGGAGTAAAGTCCATCCGTAGTTCGTCTATTTTCGGCTTTTCCAGCATCTACATTATATTCAATGAAGAAACTGAATTCTATTGGTCTAGATCAAGAATCCTGGAAAAACTCAGTTCATTACCTGCAG
>NZ_CAXBET010000032.1:0-9224 GCF_963974835.1 uncultured Algoriphagus sp.
TTGGTTCTAAGTTAAGGGGGCTTAACTTACTGTCCAATCAAATGTAGCAGGTCCAGCGGTCAGTTTTATTCACAAGAATGGTTCTCCTTAGCAAATTTTTGTTGCGGTGGAAAGTTAATAGCTCCGAAATTGCCCCACCTTTCTTAGCTGCCAACAGTTGGGCGTAATATTAAAAAAAAAAAAACCACCTTGAATATGATTAGTGCAAATACATTATTTCATTTTACAAAGACTCTTGATAACATTAAAAATATCTTAACTAATAACTTTAGCCCCAGATATTGCTTAGAAAGAATTGATTTTTTATCGCAAAATGGTAAGTTAGATTTAGCTATACCGATGATTTGTTTCTGTGATATACCATTATCCCAAATTATTAATCATGTTATTACTTACGGTGACTATGCCATAGGTTTAGGTAAGGACTGGGCTATCAAAAATGGAATTTCCCCAGTTTTATATCTTTATAATGATTCCCGCACTAACAGAATGTTAAACAGCTTATTTATTAGCAGTGCTAGAATAGATATGGTGAAGCGATTAATAAAGAAAGATGAAACTTTTCAATCTAGTTTAGATTTCATGGAATTCTTATTCTATTGTAAAATATACAAGGGAGACATGTGGCGTGATAATAAACTTGTAAAAAAGATTACTTTTTACGATGAAAGAGAATGGCGTTATGTTCCAAACATACAGGACTTGGAGTCGATTAATCCTAGATTAATTATTAATAAAGCAGAGCATAATGATTTCAGGGTAAAGCAGGATTATAACGAACAGCTTAGGAAATATCAATTAAAGTTTACTCCTACAGACATTAAATATATAATTATCAAGAATGAATCTGAAAGACTAGAAATGATAAGGATGATTGAGGATATTAAAGGAAGTGATTTTTTCATGAATGATTTAAAGGTGCTAAACTCAAAGATTATTAGTATAGAGCAAATTAAGGATGATTTTTAATAAAATACTACGCCCGACACATAGTAAGCAAATAATGGTTCAAGTGTTATTTGAAAGTTAACATCTCGCATCAACTTTCGATCAACTTGAAAGTGAAAAGCCCACGCTAGGTGTGGAGAGTTTGCCTAAGCGTAGTATGTACTCCGCCCCGCTAGGCATAGAGCGCTAGCCTAAGCGTAGTTTGTAACTACGCTTTTATATTTTCAGGAATTTGTAATTCCAATGAACCCCTACGAAGTGGAGTCCCCTTCCCCTCCACTCAAATAACAGACTCAACCTTTGACAATTTCTACTTCCAAGCCTAAAAATTCTCCCAAGGTATCCGAAAAACGCTGTGCTTCCCAGATCTCCAGATCCAGGCTCTCTTCCCCGAATAGCTTGATGCACAGCTTATCCTCCGAAGGGATGCAATAGACGTTTTCCACCCATTTATTTTTGGTTTTATCCAATCCTACCGCGACCCTCAAAATTCCCGAAAGTCCTTTGACCAATCTTCGTAAATTCTTATCCAGCTTTTTGAACTTTTTGTGACGTTTTTTTGGACCGGATTTTCTGTGGTATCTGGACAGATGGGCTAGTATGGTCAGTTCATCATTGTTGAAGCCCCTCAGCCTTCCCTTCAAAATCAAATACCTGGAATGCTTATGGAAATCCTTAAAATTCACAAACTGACCTATATCATAGATCAGACTTGCATGGTGCAGCAACTCCCGGCTTGAATCCTCCAGGCCGTGCAGGTCTTTCAGTTGGTCAAAAAGCTGAAGTGCTAACTTCGAGATATGCTTTTTCTCCTCGATATCGGTATCATAGCGCAAGGCCATCATCAGCGAACTGCTTTCACGGACATCTTTACCCTGCTCCAGACGGTCTAGTTTCTGGCCGTTTTTCTCCAAATAGTCTATGATCAATCCGTCTCTCAAGGAAGCATCCGAAAGGGTGATTTCATCCACCTTGGACATTTTCAACAATTCCAAAAGCAAAAGTCCACCCAGATGGATGGCATCCACGCGGTTGGCACTGATGCCGGAAATACCTGCTCTTTTCCCAGGGTCAAGTTCCAGGAGCTTATCGACGATTTTTTCCAGATCCTTTATTTTGACTACCTCAGCATTGACGGAACTGATGATGGTTTTATCATTTAGTGCCAAAGCTGCCTCTCCCAAAGTCCGGATGGTACCTGAGGTGCCTACTACCTTGGAAAAACCCACATGTGAAGCTTTTGGGATAATTTTACCGGCAATTGAACGGATATGTTCTTTCAGGTCTTTTTGCTGTTTTTTGTCCAGAGGGTCCTGATTTCCTACCAGATCCAAAAGTCTCAAGACACCCAGTTTCATACTGCTCATGAAAAGTACTTCTTCCCGATTTCCTACCACAGCCTCAGTACTTCCACCGCCGATATCTAGGACCATCGCATTTTCTTTTCCTAGATCTATGGTTTTATTCACTGCCAAAAAAATCAGTCTGGATTCCTCTTTTCCGGAAATCATCTGGGGAGACAATCCCACATCCTGGATCAATCGGTCTAAAAATTCCCTGCCGTTTTTGGCTTCACGAGTGGCGGAGGTGGCAGCAGTGATGATATGTTCTACTCCATATTGGTCGGCAAGCTGCACATACCTGGAAATGGTTTGCAAGCCATTGTCAAATGCTTCCTGACTGATTACCTTATTTGCAAAAACTCCGACACCCAGTTTGACCATTTCCTTCTCCTGCACCAGCACCTCATAAGTTTGTCTCGAGGTGACTTTGACGATGATCATGTGTATGGAATTAGTCCCGATATCGATGGCAGCTAGGTTCATTGATCTTTTTGGATTTGATGAATACTAAAAGTACACGATAAAAAAGAAATAAGATTGAAGTTTTAATGTTTGAGTTTCGCTTTGCCTTGGAAAAGTTTATACTCATACCGTCCATGCTGTTCGATATTTATAATCTCGAAATTTTATCCTGGGATTTTAATCCCCCGCTAGGTGTAGAACGCTGGCCCCTCTAGGTGTATAAGTTGATTAGGGATGGAGATATTCCCTTGAGTCAATTTCATTTAAGGCTGGGAAAACGTCGGTAGAATATTGATGCTGACTTCATTTTGAGCAAGATTCGAATTACCCATGTTAGGTGTGAAATTGTCTTGAAAAGAACTATGCAAATTTTGCATAATGCTTATGATTCTGTACCTCATTTTATGGCAGAATGTAAAATAACTCAGATATTTCAAGTGGTGCTGGCTAGGATCAAATCGAAAGGAAGAAAGAATTTAGAGCTATATCTAAAAGCATATAATAGAGACTTTTCGCCTTATTTTATACTCAAAAGCATATAATCATAAATATTTTCATATATTTATATGTAAATGCATACAACATGAATCACATAGCTGAATTTGTAAAAGCCAGAAGAAAGCAACTAGGTATAACTCAAGAAGAATTTGCTGACAAAGCCGGAGTTGCACTTACTGTAATCCGGAAAATCGAACAGGGCAAGGAAAATCTAAGCTTACTAAAGGTAAACCAGGTTTTAAGCATGTTTGGCCATGTATTGACACCAATCACTGAAAAAGATGCGACAAGGGATAGTGAAGTATAATAATGAATTAGCAGGAACCTTGACCGAGGAGGACAATGGTGAATACATATTTCTTTACGATGAATTGTATGTTCAAAAATACCCAAAGCAATTTGTCACCTTCAATATGCCTGTGACAACTCGACCTTACCGTAGTAAGCGTTTATTTCCTTTTTTTGATGGTTTGATTCCCGAAGGTTGGCTATTGAATATCGCATCTGAAAGCTGGAAGATCAATAAAAATGATCGAATGGGATTACTCTTGGCATGTTGTCAGAATGCCATTGGGGCAGTAAGTATCCATCCTTTTATCCATAAAGAACATGAATAGATGCTTGCACTGCTATGAACCACTAAATGAAAATCTTAAAGGAGATTATCACCTTAGGTGTATAAAAGAATTCTTTGGAACTACCCATGCTCCTCTCCTGCCGTATCGATTATCTGAAATGGAAGTTTTGGCAAAAGAGGCTGTAGAAAGTTCAGTTACAGTTCCTGGAGTTCAGCCAAAATTATCATTGGGTTGGATAAAGACTGAATTGGAAGACGGACATCAGGGGCGCTTGACAATACTTGATGCCTTGGAGGGAATGTATATTATGAAGCCTCAAAATGCACAATATCCCAGAATGCCAGAAAACGAGCATCTTTCGATGAAATTGGCAGAATTATTCAAGATTGAAGTAGTGCCTTGTACTATGATTAGATTGGCTTCAGGGGAATTGTCCTATCTCACTAAGCGTATAGACCGCAAGAAGGATAAATCCAAAGTACACATGATTGACTTCATGCAGATTTTGGAACTGGAAGATAAATACAAAGGCACGATGGAAACTTTGGGGAAAACAATTGGTGAAATGTCTGCCAATACGCTACTGGATAAAATGCGTTTTTTTGAACTGAGTATTTTCAACTACATCATTGGTAATAATGACATGCATTTGAAAAACTTTTCGATGTGGTTAACAGATCACGGCTGGACTTTGTCTCCAGCTTATGACTTGCTTAATGTAAAAATCATTCTTCCCAAGGATAAGGAAGATACTGCTTTGTTACTCGGTGGAAAGAAAATGAATTTCAACAAAGGGTATTTTGATAGGCTTGGAATGGTTTTGAAACTCAATGAAAAGCAAATTAATAGCGTTTATAAAAGGCTTCAAAAATGGATTCCCAAAGCTTTAACCTTAATTGAACAATCATTTCTAAATGAGGATCTTAAAAAGGCTTATCAAGAAAGGGTAACTATGGGGGTACAAAAGTTGGCAGGAATTTGAAATTTTGCCACCGTTCGTGTCTTCACGAACGGCTTTTGAATCGGGCCCAAATTTGATGGACACAGGTGGTTTGGTAGAATATATTTGGAATCGTTTCCATCCTCCCGCATGAATTCTCGTTTCCAAAAAACAATATTGGGCGGGAGGTGAATCATTCGTGTATCTCTATACCCCGGGTTGAAACCCGGGGCTACCGATATGTCGCTCCTACGGAGCTGTTTTAACTAACCAAATCAAGCTATCGATTTCATTTACCACAATCGCTATTCGTGTAGGCGCTTTGCCGCCGTTCGTGTCTTCACGAACGGGTTTTGAATCAGGGTCAGGTTGGATGGACACAGGTGGTTTGGTAGAATATATTTGGAATCGTTTATATCCTCCCGTATGAAATTACGTTTTCATAAAAAGATTTTGGGAGGGAGGTTAATCATTTGTCCATCTCTATACCCCGGGTTGAAACCCGGTGCTACCGATATGTTGCTCCTACAGGGCTGTTTTTACTAGCACAATCACAATTTCATTTACTACAATCATTATTCGTGTAGGCGTGGTGGGATGTCTTGGCCCTGTCCGCCGAAGGAGGAAGCGGGCCAGCGCCAGGCAAGTGAGGTTGGAGCTTTGCCTCGACTTGACCTTTTGGGTTAAGTCAAAAGGACGAATAAAAAATAAAATCCGTTAACATCCTCTGGGGCTAATTTCTGTAAACCTCTTTTTCACAGTCTAAAAAAAATCACCACTATCTCCTACCCAAATACTGGGAGTCTGAAATAAGAATTTTCTTGTTATTCAATGGTCTATGCAGAACCAGGTAAACTTCCCATTCATGAGCTAGATTCTCATTGGTTAGCGGAACCACAATACTTAAGTCACTTCTTCTCCCTACTTCCTGCAGCCAGAGATGCTTTTCCATTTCGGGTTGGTTTAGCAGTACACTCACTCGATCACTTGGGCTGGCATTGGCTTCTTTGGAATTGTCATTCCATGCCAGTCTGATCCCATTACTTTCCCTAATTGCTACAGCTTCTGCTGCTCCAACCAAATTACCCCTACTGATTTGCAGGTAAGCAGGATTGATTCTAGGGTTTGCCTTATGATTATACCCTTTGATGGACAGATCGGTATGTGCCCAACTTACTCCAGTCTTTTGATCCAGAAAGTTCTGATAGCCAAAATTAAGCACAAGTTTAAGAGGACTTAAATAAGCATTTACCTCTGCCAATCTACTTCTTGATATATTTTGAAGAGGGGTAGGATTGGTTTTGTTTTTATGAGGGCCTGTGGGTAAACTCCTCATAATTATTTTTCCATTGAGCTTGTAGAAGGTAAACCCTCCTACTTTTCCCTCAGGCTGGATAATGCTGAAATCCGAAATAGTAGCCATAGTTTCTGGGATTAAAAGTTGAACTATAAGCAAAGTAGTAAAAAGTGCATTCAAATCAAACTCTAAACCAATTGATAGTCAGAATATTTACACTCTTTTCACTACGTTTATTTAATGTTGTAAAATATAAACATTGTATAAACCCAGAAGTATCCCTGAATAAACTCTGTATTACATTACCTAATTTTAACCTTTTGCTGTAGAGAAACTATTCAGATGACGGGGGCACCTTCTCCTGGAACTGCTTCAATTGCTTACTGACTTGTGCAGCCAAAAGCTGAAAAAAATACTGCCTATTGTTTACCTCTAGGTGGGTTTTGTCCATTTGGGAAAGCTCAAGCAACCAACACTGGTACATTTCCCATAGGTAAAAAGAAATATCCTCTTCGCTGTAGTATTCAAATAGTTCTTCCGCGCTATGATCAAAGTTTAAATTCATGATGAGTTGTAGAGTAGTAAAATAATCAGGAATAAAAATCTAACTTTTGACTGTTAGATTCTGATCTAATATCATGCAATTCAGTGGGGTACTATATTCCAGATGAGGATGATTTAGCCTATAAACAGGAATAAAATATTCTGACAGAGCGTGTCTATTTTACAGCTTTTCCTTGTGCTATTCGTAGAAATGGAATACTTTAGTTCAAGGACTTCAGGGAGGTTTTTCCAACTTTCCCATATCACAAATCATACTATGAACGAAAAAATCCACCACGGCAGAAATATCAAGAGATTCAGGGAAATGCTGGGCATCAAGCAGGAAGCCTTGGCTTTCGAACTGGGTGCTGACTGGTCTCAGAAGAAAATCAGCCTACTCGAGCAAAAAGAAGAAGTCGAAGAAGATTTGCTTCGTCAGGTGGCTGAGATTTTAAAGGTTCCTGCTGAGGCCATAAAGAGTTTCAATGAAGAAAAAGCAGTAAATATTATCTCCAATTCTTTCACCTCTCACGATAATGCCACTGGTCTAATTTATAATCATAATCCCACCTTTAATCCACTCGATAAATTGATTGAGTCAATGGAAGAAAACAAGAAGCTTTATGAGCGGCTGTTGGAATCTGAAAAGGAGAAAGTGGAGTTGCTAAAGAAGATGCTCGATAAATAAAAATATTTATAAGTTAAGAAAGCCTTTCTGTGATCCGGAAAGTTTTTTTTATGCCTTTTACGGCCATATCCCCCATTCCTTTACCATCGTTCATATCATCACTCCCATAACGGCGATTCATTTTATCGCTCCCTAATCTGCAGTTCGTGTTATCACTCCCTTAGCCGCCGTTCGTGTCTTCACGAACGGCTTTTGAAACGGGGTCAGGTTTGATATACACGGGTGGTTTGGTTAAATACAATTGGAATCATTTCCATCCTCCCGAATGAATTCTCGTCACCATAAAACAATATTGGGCCGGAGGTGAATCATTTGTTTATCTCTTTTCCCCGGGGTAAAACCCGGTGCTACCGATATGTTGCTCCTACAGAGCTGTTTTTACTAGCACAATCACAATTTCATTTACTACAATCATTATTCGTGTAGGCGCGGTGGGACGTCGTGGCCCTGTCCGCCGAAGGAGGAAGCGGGCCAGCGCCCGGCAAGTAAGGTTGGAGCTTTGCCACGACTTGATCTTTTGGTTTTTGGGTTAAGCCAAAAGGACGAATAAAAAATAAAATCCGTTTCCAGCCTCCCGCATAGGCATTAATTTTTAAAATATGGTTTCGGGCGGGAGGTTGGTTCACATGGGAATCTTTTTACCATGGGTTGAAACCCATGGCTACAAAACTACCGCTCCTACGGAGCTGTTTTAACTAACCCAATCAAGCTATCGATTTCATTTACCACAATCGCTATTCGTGTAGGCGCTTTGCCGCCGTTCGTGTCTTCACGAACGGCTTTTGAAACGGGGTCAGGTTGATGGACACGGGTGGTTGGGTAAAATTTAATTGGAATCATTTCCATCCTCTCGCATGAATTCTCGTCACCATAAAACAATATTGGGCGGGAGGTGAATCATTGGTTTATCTCTTTTCCCCGGGTTGAAACTCGGGGCTATTGAAAGGTTAGAATACTTCGTAGTCATTAACAACCATATGCTTTGGTGATCACTCCATGTAATCATAATATCATTTACTTTGCCGCCGTTCGTGTCTTCACGAATGGCTTTTGAAACGGGGTCAGGTTGGATGGACTCGGGTTGTTTGGTTAAATATAATTGGAATCATTTCCATCCTCCCGCATGAACATACGTTTCCATAAGACGATATTGGGTGGGAGGTTAATCATTTGTTTATCTCTTTACCCCAGGTTGAAACCCGTAGCTACCGATATGTCGCTCCTGCAGAGCTGTTGTACTAACCCAATCAAGCCATCGTTTTTAATTCAATACAATCGCTATTCGTGTAGGCGCGGTGGTACGTCGTGGCTCTGTCCGCCGAAGGAGGAAGCGGGCCAGCGCCCGGCAAGTGCGGTTGGAGCTTTGCCACGACTTTATCTTTTGGTTTTTGGATTAAACCAAAGGGACGAAGAAAAAAATAAAATCCGTTTTCAGCCTCCCGCATAGGCATTAATTTTTAAAATATGGTTTCGGGCGGGAGGTTGGTTCACATGGGAATCTTTTTACCATGGGTTGAAACCCATGGCTACAAAACTACCGCTCCTACGGAGCTGTTTTAACTAACCCAATCAAGCTATCGATTTCATTTACCACAATCGCTATTCGTGTAGGCGCTTTGCCGCCGTTCGTGTCTTCACGAACGGCTTTTGAACGGCTTTTGAAACGAGATCAGGTTTGATAGCCACGGGTGGTTGGGTAAAATATAATTGGAATCATTTCCATCCTCCCGAATGAATTCTCGTTTCCATAAGACGATTTTGGGCGGGAGGTGAATCATTTGTTTATCTCTTTAACCCGGGGTTGAAACCCGGGGCTATTGAGAGGTTAGACTACTTCTTAATCATTCAAAACCATATGCTTTGGTGATCACTCTGGACCTGCTACATTTGATTGGACAGTAAGTTAAGCCCCCTTAACTTAGAACCA
>NZ_CAXBET010000033.1:0-3379 GCF_963974835.1 uncultured Algoriphagus sp.
GAGCGCCACCTTGCCAAGGTGGAGGTCGCGGGTTCGAATCCCGTTTTTCGCTCATACATAAAATTACCACGCTCGGGTGGTGGAATTGGTAGACACGTTGGACTTAAAATCCAATGGACAATGTGTCCGTACGGGTTCAAGTCCCGTCCCGAGTACTTAAAGCCTTGTTAATCATCTGATTTTCAAGGCTTTTTTGTTTTATTCGTGATAGTTTCCCGACATCTTCCCGACATTTCATAATTTCCTTAGACTATAATTTTCTTTAAGGTTGTTTGGGGTATTTTGCTAAATTCCTGAAAACATCAAATTGTACCTAAGTCAAATAAGAGTAATAAAAACTTTGCTAATAAAAAATTTAAATTAAAACTAAGAGATCTCATAACCCGAAGGTCACTGGTTCGAGTCCAGTTCCCGCTACTAGCAATGACAAGGCTTTACAGAAATGTAAGGCCTTTTTTTATGGACTGGGTACAACATAGGTACAACATTTTTGGAAAGCCAAATTTGAATAGAAAATAATGTTAATTAACATTATTTGGGGATATTTCCTATCTCATTCGAAGTGTAACTTAGTAATTTGAAGGATTTGTATAATTCTCTATTTCATTAAATAGCTTATTAAAAAACAATGTTCTAATTCTTCAGTATAAGATCTTGGTAATTTTTTAATTGAAATTATTATCAAATTATGTGATAAACCTTTTGAAATCTGTTCCTATTCTTTTTGCACAATCTGTGCATTGATTTTTTTTTATCTTTGTAGTGTGAAAATTATCGCTGTCATATTATCTCTATATATATTCGGGCTTAACTTATTAGCCTGTAATGATAGTGACACTTCACAAGTGATTTCTGATTCAGAAGTAACAGTGGTTGCTACGCAGAATTTAGATATCGACTATTCACATGATAAAGTAGCAGATTTATGCCCTCCTTTTTGTAGTTGCCATTGCTGCCATGTGCATACAGTAGATTTCGGTTCTTCAAATTTCAAGGCTTTGATTATTGAAATTCCATCAAAAGCCTTTGTCCATTTTGACAGCTCAGTGGAAGAACCTATTCTTTCCTTTTTAGATCCTCCAAAAGTTTAATTCAGTTTTTTTAAAGGATAATTATATCCTTTTTTGACCAAATCCTGGTTCTCATACTAGATCCTTGGTCCTATTGATAGATTTTGTTAGGCACAAAATTATTATCAAGAATTTTAACTGAATTAAATTTTTATTTATATGATTAATAAGATAATCGCATTTTCCATTAATAATAAATTTATTATTGGACTACTTACCTTAGCGCTGATAGGGACGGGTATTTGGTCCATGATGACCGTCAACCTGGGATCGGTGCCAGATATTACTAACAATCAGGTTCAGGTGATCACCCAGTCGCCAAATCTTGCCACAGAAGATATTGAACAATTTGTAACCTATCCCGTAGAACTTTCGATGGGTAATTTACCTGGAGTTACAGAGATTCGCTCTATTTCACGGTTTGGACTTTCGGTAGTTACTATTGTTTTTAAAGATGATATGGGAACTTATCTCCCTCGTCAACTAGTACAGGAAAAACTTAATGAATTGGGAGAAACCATTCCCGATAAATTTGGAAGTCCTGCTATGGGACCTATTTCAACCGGATTGGGTCAAATTTATGAGTATACCATAAAGCCAAAGGAGGGATACGAAACTGAATATTCTCCCATGGAACTACGAACTATTCAGGACTGGATAATCAAGCGACAACTTACCTTGCTGGAAGGTGTGGTGGAAGTAAATTCTTTTGGAGGCTCCATAAAACAATATGAGGTAGCAATCAATCCTGAGAAATTAAACAGTATGGGTATAAGTATCTCTGAGGTTTATGAGGCGCTGGCCCGAAACAATGTGAATACCGGTGGAGCTTATATTGAGAAAAATAAAATGTCAAATTTTATTAGAGGTGAAGGTTTAATCCGTTCACTGGAGGATATAAGGAAAATTGCTATTACTACCGAAAATTCTATTCCGATAACTATTGGAGATGTTGCGGAAGATGTTCAGTTTGGAAATCAGGTACGCTACGGAGCTTTCACTCAAGACGGAGAGGAAGCCGTAGGCGGGATAATAATGATGTTAAAAGGCGCCAATCCCAATGCCGTAATTCAGGATGTTAAAGATAGGATGGCAGAAGTTGAAAAGTCACTTCCTGAAGGTTTGACCATAGAGCCAATTATTGATCGGAGTGAATTAATAGCACGAACAACCGATACTGTTAAAACAAATTTACTGGAAGGTGCATTGATAGTGATTTTTGCCCTGGTATTGTTATTAGGTAGTCTAAGAGGTGGACTTATTACTGCTACCACTATTCCCTTATCACTGCTTTTTGCTTTTATTTTAATGAAACAATTCAATGTCTGGGCCAATCTAATGAGTTTGGGCGCTATTGACTTTGGAATCATTATAGACGGTGCAGTGATTATCATCGAGGGAACCGTGTATGAAATACAAAAACGGATAAGATCTGGCAAGGTGAAATTCAATCAGGCTAAAATGGATGAAGTAGCCTATGATGCTGGGAGCACGATGATGAGTTCCGCATTTTTTGGACAGATTATAATTCTTATTGTATTCACGCCTATACTTTTTCTTACGGGGGTAGAAGGTAAAATGTTTAAGCCGATGGCGTACACTTTCGGTTTTGCCATGATAGGTGCTATTTTCTTATGCCTTACCTATGTCCCTATGATGTCTGCCCTATTTATGAAACCCATTCAGAATAAAAAGAACTGGTTTGGAAGGTTTGAACGCTGGCTGGAAAGGATAAGTGATAAGATAATTGGTGGAATACAAAGGGTATATATGCCTTTACTGAAAGGGGCATTAAAACTGAAGCTCATTGTTGTAGGTGCTGCTGCTGTTCTACTTGTATTAGCCGGTTTCCTTTTTTCCAGAATGGGAGGAGAATTTGTGCCTCAACTGGATGAAGGGGATATTGCAATGCAGGCTTTAATCAGACCAGGAAGTTCATTAACAGAGTCTATTGAAGTTTCCAAAAAAATAGAAAATATCCTTCTAGAAAATTTTCCTGAAATTAAAACAGCAACAGCAAGAATTGGAGTAGCGGACATCCCAACAGATCCAATGCCGATGGATATCGCAGATATGTACCTGATTCTTGAAAAAGATAAGGATAATTGGACAACCGCTGAAACTAAAGAAGGACTTATAGCGCAAATCAAGGAAAAACTCAATAAAGAACTTACTGGGGTAAACCTTGTGTTTACGCAACCTGTAGAATTAAGGTTCAACGAATTATTAGAGGGGGTTAGAGAAGATATTGCGGTTAAACTATATGGAGAGGACCTGGGGGTGTTGTCGGAAAAGGTACAGGAAATGGC